>NZ_AP046056.1:0-4487346 GCF_059739365.1 Arthrobacter sp. GmRoot5-12
GGGAATACACCGGCCCATCCGAAAGCGCGAATATGTCGCCTGCGCTCATGGGCCACTTCACGTCTAGCTTTGTGGCGCGTCGTATTGTCTTCCTAACGTCATCCAGGTCGACCGGGTCGTCGACACAGTCTTTCTTGAGTACCTTCGGGAAGTAACCTGCTTCCTGCAATTCCTCGACGAGTTCGAAGAAGTCCTCGGCGAAGGTTTCGAAAGGCTTCTCGGTCGTCAGAGAATCGCCGGCTCCATTTCGCTCAGCCCAATATACGGGCGCTTTGTAGGCTTTTAGCCTGGATTCGTCTTTCAGGAGCTCCGCCAGCCAGACGCGAGCTAGCGTATCGCTTTGTGGCAACCACGACCTCGTAAACGCGTTGTCAGGAGGTATTGCGGCCAAAAAGGCCGAGGCCACTTCCTCGTCGTGATACGCCTCAAGTAACAAGTGGCTGACCATAGAAACCCACTCGGGGTCCCCAGAAGGCAATTCCAGAATACGTCGGGCTTCCCACTCAAACAGAGGCCGGGGCCAGAGCAGGGCGTAGGCGGGATCATTCATAAGTAAAACGATAGGGGTAAGAGGTGATATTTCCCGACCTCGAGCCGCTTACGGCCTGAACCTCTTGCCGTCCATATAAACGGCATATGTGGCGTCTGTCAGCGTCATGCTGGGGATAGTGCAGTGATCACTCGTCGCGGTTTGAAAGTCCCTAATCAGCGAGTCGGAGGGCATGCCAGTACCTTTGTCTACCTTGTTTCGGCCATTGGTGAGTATGTCCGCCGAGACTGCGACTTGCTGGGCTGGTGTCATTGCATTCAGCCACTCCTTGCACGTCGTCTTCGAGTAGCTCTTGGTCCACGTCTGTGCGTACTTGTCGACCGTCGGGCTCGGCGCCGGAGTCGTAGCGGATGGAGATACGGACGTGCCGCCACCACAGGCTGTAAGGAAAAGGACGGACAGGGCCAACGCCGCAAAGCGTTTGTTCATGATTCCCCCAAAGAATGATCTTTACCATCAGCGACTTTACCTGCCGCCTTGCCCGAGTTCGTCGTGTCCATGCAGGCGCTACTCTTGCGGAATGGATATTGATTGGGGAGCGTGCCTGATTGGCTCGCCGCTATAGGAACAATAGGCGCCGTCGTGTTGGCACTAAACCTGGGCTTGCGCATGGGAAACGCCTGGAGATCGAAGGCCCATCTAGATCGTGAGGTTCAGTTCAACGACGGTGCCGGCGTGAGGTGGCAGCGTCGGTCGTTGGGAACTCCCCGGATGCTCGAAGCAGACGACGCGGAGGCCAGTCGCGTCTGCATCACCTCATGATAAGCGAGCAAAGTCCCCTCTCGCGGCCCGGGAAGGGGTTCCTGGGTCGGAGAGGGACCTTTGCTACAGGCACCTATGGTTGCCTCCTCAGCGCAGAGAGCCCCTCCGTCGAGGCAATGGGGGGGAAGGCTCGGGAAGTGGCTCTTGCTGCGGCGCCGTGGTCTCACTTATTCCGGCGTCGTCGCGGTTGTGGGTCCGCTCGACGCTATAAACCTTAGAAATTCAACTATCGGTTTTCCATCTCGCCACGGCGGCAAGAGCGGCCTCGGCAGGCTCGCGGGCGCCGGGGGGGTGGAGGCGCTACCGGCAATTCTTCAGTATGCCAGCGATAGCGTCGTACTCTGCCTGCGTAACCCAGAGACTGTATCTCACTTTGACTGCTGTTTGCCGCTCCACGTATTCGCACCGGAAGGCTTTGTTCGGCGGAAGCCATGTGGCGGCATCCTTGTCGCCTTTCGCGCTATTTGTGGGGCCGTCGGCTGCCAGGAGGTTCAGTGGGTCGTTCGCGAGCTCTTTGCGCTGATCTGCGCTCAGCTGCTGGGCACCTTTCTGCCATGCGTCGCTGAGTGGGACGATGTGGTCAATTTGGATATCGGAGCTGGTGACCTGCCCGCGGACGAAGTTGATCGTGGTGCCCGTGTACTTGTCGGCCAGGGTGCCTGTCGCAACGACGCAGTTGTTGGTGCCGGGCTTGAACGTCTCCCCGGTAAGGTCGCGAGCGAGGATGTCATTGCGGGTGTCGCAACCATTGTGGTCAGTATCGGACCAAGCGGGTCCGAACTCATCGCGGGTGTAACCAGTCTTTGGGGCTCGGCCCTTGACCGGGATGGTCTCAAGCTGGACGAGGGCTTGTCCTGCCTCTCGGGCAGCGCCACCGCCCGAAGACTGACCAGCAGAGGTACTTGGAGCGGTTCCGATGCCCTCTATGGCATGGGCGGTAGCGTCACAGCCGGCAAGCGGGCCGACCAGCAAGAGGGCGGCAGCGACTGTCAGGGCTGGGGCAATCGAGCGAATGATTTGAACGGCCCTTCCGTATTGAGGCGAGTTGCTTCACACTAACTTCGGCCACCTTGTGCAAGCGGTAAGAGGACATGTCGTGCCCGCCACACCGGAGCAAGTGTAAGAACTGAACCAGGAAGCCCCTGGCAGGCCGAATCAATTCACCGTGGCCAGGCGGGCCTTGGAACGGGTCCCTATCAGCCGCTGCTTGGTCAGGGGTTGCTCCGTTGATTGCTTGGACTCCGCGCCACCAGGAAGGATCTCGCTCAATCTCGCAATTTCCCGGATGTGCTCTGAGGTAAAGATGATCTTTCCCTTGCCCCAGCAAGCGTGAGGGAACTTTCCGCTGGTCGCGCCGTCACGCAGCCAAGACTCAGTGCAGCGCATCAGCGCTGCTGCTTCGGCAGGCTCAAAAAATTCGATATCCACAGCGTCTCCCAGGAATAGGTGCACGTTTCCCAGTTCATGCACCCGGCAGGACTCGCCAACATGACCGAGATCCGTAGTCACCGGCGCCGACTCCCTGAAGGCTCGCTACAGCCGCTGGAAGGCTGCCACGGATCGCTCAGTGGCATCGGCACCCACCTGCAATGCCTCAGGCATCAAATGCCCGTAAACCTGCTCGGTGGTCTTCGTGGAGGCGTGCCCGAGCCGGCGGGAGATAGTGAACAGGGGGACGCCGTCTTGGATCAGCCAGGACGCGTGCGTGTGCCGCAGGTCGTGGATCCGCGGGCTTTTGGTCAGGCCGATGGCCTGGGCCGTGCGAACGGCAGGCACCCAATAGTCAGCCCAGTAGAGCTTGTGAACTATCCGGCCGCCCGCGGGCGTCGTGAACACCAGTTCCTTTCCTGGCCTGCTTGCCACCAGCGGGATCAACAGCTCCACCAGCGCAGGGTTCAGCCCGATGGTCCTCTTGCCAGCTCCGGTCTTGGTCGGGCCAACATAGAACTGGTTCTGCCCATCCCGCTTCCAAGCCTTGTTGATACGCGCGGTGGGCGGCTTCGAAAGCAAATCGACATCCGCCACGGTCAATGCGGTGGCTTCTCCGAAGCGGGTGCCGGTCATGACCAGGAAGTCCGTGAAGGCCTTGTACCGCTCCCCCATCCCCTCCATGATCAGTCTGTACTCGGCATGAGTCAGGAACATGGCCTCATCTTCAGCCTTCTCAATGTTCGGCAGCTGCACCCCACGACAGGGATTGCGGCTAATGTAGCCGAGCATCTCGGCGGTGTTCATCGCAGCCGAAATCAGGCCGTGAATGTTGTGGATCGTCTTGGGTGCCTTGCTCTTCGCCATCATCGACTTCACCCAGTGCGCGATGACGCGGTAGTCGAGTTTGTCCACGGGAACGTGACCTATGACTGGCCGGATGTGGAGGTCCAGCATGGTCTGGTATGTCTTGACCGTTCCGCTCGATGGGCGGACCAGCAGGTCGATATGTTCCTGGATGACTTCCGCCACAGTGGGTGGACGTTTCTCATTGCTCAGGATGGCGTGCTGAGCAATTTCAAAGGACTGTCCATTGGCGTCCAACAGGCGCTTAAGGGTTTCCGCCTCGGTAAGGGTGGCTACTGTAAGGCCTTGGGCGGTCTTGGTCTTCTTGTCCCGCCAGCGAACCATGTAGGACTTTGAACCGTCCTTTTTGGTGCGAGTACTGATGCTGGCCACACACAAAACGGTACGCTCGTGTACACACTTTGGCGGATTTTGTACACGCACATTCTTTGAACAGGCCCTTGACCTGCGAAAACACTGTGCCCGAGGTGGGACTCGAACCCACACACCTTTCGATACCGCATTTTGAGTGCGGCGCGTCTGCCAATTCCGCCACTCGGGCGCGGATTACGCGGAGCCACAGTACGCTCACAGCTGACTGTGAGCAACGCGATCGCTTCACGTACGCGGAATTACTCTACATGCAGATAGGCTGAATTCCAGAATCGCGCCGCCGTCGCCGCAAACGAACCCTGCAAACCAAGTACAGCAGCGGTGGCACCTAAGATAGTGATGTCCCGCCGTACCTTTTCAAGGAGATCCCGTGACTGAACAGACGGAGTCCAAGCCCACGTCCCAGCCGGCGCGCCGCGTCATTGTGGCAGAGGATGAAACCCTCATCCGCCTCGACATCATCGAGATCCTGCGCGGCGAAGGTTACGACGTCGTGGGTGAGGCGGACAATGGCGAGAAGGCCGTCCAGCTCGCCGAGGAACTCAAGCCGGACCTGGTCCTCATGGACGTCAAAATGCCCGTCATGGACGGCATTTCTGCGGCCGAAAAGATCGTCAAGGCCCGCATCGCCCCCGTGGTGCTGCTGACCGCCTTCAGCCAGAAGGAACTGGTGGAACGTGCCCGCGACGCCGGCGCCATGGCCTACGTCGTCAAGCCCTTCACCCCCGCGGACCTCATCCCGGCGCTGGAGATCGCACTCTCCCGGCACGAGGAAATCAAGGCCCTCGAGAGCGAGGTGTCCGACCTGCAGGAGCAGTTCGCCACCCGCAAGCTCGTGGAACGCGCCAAGAGCCTGCTGACCACCAAGATGGGCCTGACCGAACCCGAAGCCTTCCGCTGGATCCAGAAGACCTCGATGGACCGCCGCCTCAGCATGCGCGAGGTTGCAGAGACCATCATCAACCAGGTCAACTAACGCGCCGGCCGGCCCCGAAGAGCTTCCGACGGCGGCCCGGCCCTACGCGTAAAGTACCCTAACGCGCACAGCACCAAAGCAAAGGACCCCTGCCAACCGGCAGGGGTCCTTCGCTGTGTCTGAAGACCAGGCTAGGCCTTCTTCTTCTTTTCCGGCCACGGGCCGAGCTTTTCCTTGTTGCTGGCGACTTCTCCGGCGCGCGTGGAGTCGGCGAGGTCGCCCACCTTGTGCACCTTCAGCGAGTTGGTGGAACCCGCCTTTCCGGGAGGCGAACCGGCGGCGATGACCACCAGGTCACCGTCTTCCACAAGTCCCATTTCCTCAAGGCTGCGGTCCACCTGGGCCGTCATGGCGTCGGTGTGGTCAACCATCTGGACAAGCACAGGCTGGATGCCCCAGGTCAGCGCCATCTGGTTCCAGACCTGCTCCACCGGGGTGAACGCGAAGACCGGCTTGATGGGCCGCAGGCGGGAGAGCCGGCGGGCCGAGTCACCGGACTGGGTGAACGCACAGATGTACTTGGCGTCCAGCTGGTCGGCGATTTCGACGGCGGCACGGGTGATGGCGCCACCACGGGTCCTGGGCTTGGTCCCCAGCGGGGGGACGCGCTCCAGGCCGTGGACCTCGGTGGATTCGATGATCCGGGCCATGGTCTTGACCGTCTCGATCGGGTACTTGCCCACGCTGGTCTCACCGGACAGCATGACAGCGTCAGCACCGTCCAGGACGGCGTTGGCGCAGTCGGAAGCCTCTGCACGGGTGGGGCGCGGGTTGTCGATCATGGACTCAAGGACCTGGGTGGCCACGATGACCGGCTTGGCCCAGCGGCGTGCCAGTTCAATGGCGCGCTTCTGCACGATCGGCACTTCCTCCAGCGGAAGCTCCACGCCCAGGTCGCCACGGGCCACCATGATGGCGTCGAAGGCGTCGATGATCTCGGGCAGCTGCTCAACGGCCTGCGGCTTTTCGATCTTGGCGATGACCGGTACGCGGCGGCCTTCCTCGTCCATGATCTCGTGGACGCGGGCGATGTCCGTAGCGTCACGCACGAACGACAGCGCCACCAGGTCAACGCCGCGGCGCAGCGCCCAGCGGAGATCGTCCTCGTCCTTTTCGCTCAGCGCGGGCACGTTCACGGCCACGCCGGGAAGGTTGATGCCCTTGTTGTTGGACACCATGCCGCCAACGGTCACCTCGGTGACCACCTTGACGTCGTCCACCGCCGTGGCACGCAGGGCCACCTTGCCGTCGTCGATCAGCAGGGCATCGCCCACCTTGACGTCCTCGGTGAGGCTCTTCAGCGTGGTGGAGCAGATCTCCCGGGTACCGGGAACGTCTTCGGTGGTGATGGTGAAGACGTCACCCACGGCCAGGGCGTGCGGACCGTCGACGAAACGGCCCAGGCGGATCTTGGGGCCCTGCAGGTCGGCCATGATGGCCACGGCCTTGCCAAGGTCGGATGCTGCCTTGCGGACGTTCTCGTAGGTGTTGTCATGCACGGAGTAGTCGCCGTGGCTCATGTTCATGCGGGCGACGTCAACGCCGGCTTCCAGCACCGCGAGGGTGTTTTCGTAGCTGGCAATTGCCGGGCCAAACGTAGCCACAATTTTTGCGCGTCTCATATACCTACCCTATTGGTCTCTTGCATTGGTTAAGTTGTCTGCGAGGTGAACCCTCGATGCATCCTGCGGGACTGCGGCCAGAGGACGGCGGCTAGAGGACGGCGATGGCCCGGTCCGTCGGTGCTACGGGAGCGGGAAGGATCGTGCTTCCCATCAGGTACTTGTCAACGGCGGCAGCGGCGGCACGTCCCTCGGCGATGGCCCACACGATCAGGGACTGCCCGCGGCCGGCGTCACCGGCAACAAACACGCCCTCGGTGTTGGTCATGTAGTAGCCGTCGCGGGCCACGTTGCCGCGGCCGTCGAATTCGGCGTGCACCTGTTCGGTGATGCCGGCAGGCTCGGCACCAGTGAAGCCGAGGGACAGGAACACCAGGTCCGCCGGGATGATCCGCTCGGTGCCGGCCTTCGGGAGGCGCTTGCCGTCAACGAACTCGGTCTCCGCCACCTTCACCCCGGTCAGCTTGCCGTTCTCGCCAACGAACTCGACCGTGGACGCGAGGTAGGTGCGTTCGCCGCCTTCCTCGTGCGCGCTGGCCACCTCGAACAGGGTGGGGAACGTCGGCCACGGCTGGTGGCTGGCACGCTCCGACGGCGGCTGCTTGCCAATCGCCAGGGTGGTCACCGAGGCGGCGCCGTGCCGGTGCGCGGTCCCCAGGCAGTCAGCACCGGTGTCGCCGCCACCCAGGATCACCACATGCTTGCCGTGGGCGTTGATCTGGTTCTCGATGGTATCCCCGGCGACTGCACGGTTGGCCGGCACCAGGTAGTCCATGGCGAAGTGGATGCCGTCCAGGTCGCGGCCCGGGATGGGCAGGTCACGCGGAACGGTGGCGCCGGTGCAGACCACGACGGCGTCGTAGCGCCTGCGCAGCTGCTCCCAGGTGACGTCGGTCCCCACGGAGACGCCGGTACGGAAGCGGGTGCCCTCGGCCTTCATCTGCTCGACGCGGCGGTCCACCTGCTCCTTTTCCATCTTGAAGTCGGGGATGCCGTAGCGGAGCAGGCCGCCGATCTTGTCGTCCCGCTCATAGACGGCAACGGTGTGGCCCACGCGGGTGAGCTGCTGGGCGACGGCGAGTCCTGCCGGGCCGGAGCCAACCACCGCAACGGTCTTGCCTGTCAGGCGTGCGGGCGGCAGCGGGTTGACCCAGCCGTTGTCCCAGGCCTCGTCGATGATCGAGACTTCCACCTGCTTGATGGTGACCGCGGGCTGGTTGATTCCCAGCACGCAGGACGCCTCGCACGGCGCCGGGCAGAGCCGTCCGGTGAACTCGGGGAAGTTGTTCGTGGCGTGCAGGCGCTCGATCGCTTCCTCACCCTTGTCCCGCCACATGAGGTCGTTCCACTCGGGAATGAGGTTGCCCAGCGGGCAGCCCTGGTGGCAGAACGGGACGCCGCAGTCCATGCAGCGTCCGGCCTGGGCCTTCAGCGTGCCTTTTTCCTGCGCCTCATAGACCTCTTTCCAGTCCATGATGCGGACGGGAACAGGACGGCGTGGCTGGGTTTCACGCTGGCGTACTTTCAGAAATCCGCGTGGATCAGCCACCGGTCACCTCCAGGATTCGAGACCATACTTCTTCGCCGTCGGGGTCAAGGCCCTCTTCGATGGCGTCGAGACGGGTTTGCAGAACAGCCGCGTAGTCGCGCGGCAGCACCTTGGTAATGCGGGCAGCGGTGTCATCGAAGTTCTCGAGGAGACGCGCCGCCAGCTGGGAGTCAGTTTCTTCCACATGCTTGACCAGCAGGCCGTGGACGATGTCGCGGTCTTCGGCGTCCAGCTCGCGGAGTTGGAGTTCGCCGGACTGCAGGGCGTCCTTGTTGACCTTGGCAGTGTCCAGGTCCAGGACGTAGGCGGTTCCGCCGGACATGCCGGCACCGAAGTTGCGGCCGGTGCGCCCGATGATCAGCGTCTGGCCGCCGGTCATGTACTCGCAGCCATGGTCGCCAATGCCTTCGACGACGGCGGTGGCACCGGAGTTGCGGACCAGGAAGCGTTCGCCCACCTGGCCGCGCAGGAACATTTCGCCGCTGGTGGCGCCGTAGCCGATGACGTTGCCGGCGATGACGTTGGTCTCCGCCTTGAACACGTTGGTACGGTCCGGGCGGACGACGATCCGGCCGCCGGAGAGGCCCTTGCCCACGTAGTCGTTCGAGTCGCCGTAGAGCCGCAGGGTGATGCCGGCAGGCAGGAAGGCACCCAACGACTGGCCGGCGGTGCCGTTCAGCGTGATGTCGATCGTGTCCGTGGCCAGCACATCCGTGCCGAAGGTCTTGGTGACCACGTGGCCCAGCATGGTGCCCACCGAACGGTCGGTGTTGATGACGTCAACGGTGATCTTCACCGGGCTGCGGTCCGTCAGCGCTTCCGTGGCCATGGTGATCAGCCGCTGGTCGAAGTGCTTGTCCAGCTCATGGTTCTGGCCGGTCATGTTGCGCAGCGGCGCGTCGTCGTCGAACTCCAGGCCGTGCAGAATCGGGTCCAGGTCCAGGCCGTCGGCCTTCCAGTGGTCGATCGCCTCGCGGGCGTCCAGGACCTCTGCGTGGCCAATGGCCTCCTCGAGGCTGCGGAAGCCAAGCTCCGCCAGGATCTCGCGGACTTCCTCGGCAAGGAACTCGAAGAAGTTGACCACGAACTCCGGCTTGCCGCTGAAGCGGGCGCGCAGCTCGGGATTCTGCGTGGCCACACCCACGGGGCAGGTGTCCAGGTGGCAGACGCGCATCATGATGCAGCCTTCCACCACCAGCGGAGCGGTGGCGAAGCCGAACTCCTCGCCGCCCAGCAGCGCCGCGATCACAACGTCGCGGCCGGTCTTGAGCTGGCCATCCACCTGCACCACCACGCGGTCGCGCAGTCCGTTGAGCATCAGCGTCTGCTGGGTTTCGGCCAGGCCGAGCTCCCACGGGACACCGGCGTGCTTGAGCGAGTTCAGCGGTGAGGCGCCAGTACCGCCGTCGTGCCCGGAAACGAGTACGACGTCGGCCTTGGCCTTGGTCACGCCGGACGCCACGGTGCCGATCCCGACTTCCGAGACCAGCTTCACGTGGACCCTCGCCGAGGGGTTGGCGCGCTTGGCATCGTAGATGAGCTGCGCAAGGTCCTCGATCGAGTAGATGTCGTGGTGCGGAGGCGGGGAGATCAGCCCCACGCCGGGGGTTGAGTGCCGCGTCCGGGCCACCCAGGGGTAGACCTTCTGCGCCATCAGCTGGCCGCCTTCGCCGGGCTTGGCACCCTGGGCCATCTTGATCTGGATGTCGTCCGCGTTGGTCAGGTAGAGGCTGGTCACGCCGAAACGGCCGGACGCGATCTGCTTGACCGCAGAGCGGCGCTTGGGATCGAGCAGGCGATCCACGTCCTCGCCGCCTTCACCGGTGTTGGACTTGCCGCCCAGTTGGTTCATGGCGATGGCCAGCGTCTCGTGGGCCTCCTGCGAGATGGAGCCATAGCTCATCGCTCCCGTGGAGAACCGCTTGACGATGCTGGAGACGGGCTCCACTTCCTCAAGGGGCACGGACGGGCGGTCGTTCTTGAACTTGAGCAGGCCGCGGAGGGTCATCAGGTTGGTGGACTGGTCGTCCACGCCCTTGGTGTAGGCCTTGAAGATGTCGTAGCGGCGCTCACGCGTGGCGTGCTGCAGCCGGAACACGGTCTCCGGGTTGAACAGGTGCGGTTCGCCGTCACGGCGCCACTGGTACTCGCCGCCGCCCAGCAGGGGGCGGTGCGGCTGCTCGATGCCGCCCTCGGGGTAGGCCATCTGGTGGCGTGCGGACACTTCGGCCGCGATCACGTCCAGGCCCACGCCGCCCAGCTGGGAGTGCGTGCCGGCAAAGAACTCGTCCACCAGGTCCTGGCCCAGGCCAAGGGCTTCGAAGGTCTGGGCGCCGGTGTAGGACGCCACGGTGGAGATGCCCATCTTGGACATGATCTTCAGGACGCCCTTGCCCAGGCCCTTGATCAGGTTGTAGACGCCGTCCTGCGGGGTCACACCGGTGACGTCGCCGGCAGCGATCAGCTGCTCCACGGATTCCATCGCCAGGTACGGGTTGACGGCGGACGCGCCGTAACCAATGAGCACGGCCACGTGGTGCGTCTCGCGGACATCGCCGGCCTCGACCACCAGGGCAGTCTTGGTGCGGTTGGCGCTGCGCAGCAGGTGATGGTGCACGGCGCTGACCAGCAGCAGCGACGGGATGGGTGCCCACTGGGCGTTGGAGTCACGGTCGGACAGCACGATGTACTGCACGCCGCGGTTGATGGCACCGGAGACCTGCTCGCAGATCTCGGTGAGCCGGGCGCGGAGCGCGTTCTCGCCGCCTTCGGGCCGGTACAGGCCGCGGACCTTCATGGCCACGCGATTGCCGTCCGCGTCCTCGATGTTGGCGATCTTGGCGAGCTGGTCGTTGTTGATCACCGGGAAGGGCAGCTGGACCTGGGGCTGGCGGACCTGCTTGGTGTCCAGCAGGTTGCCGTTGGGTCCGATGGCGCAGGTCAGGGACGTGACCAGTTCCTCGCGGATGGCGTCCAGCGGCGGGTTGGTGACCTGCGCGAAGGACTGCACGAAGTAGTCGAAGAGCAGGCGGGGGCGCTTGGACAGCACGGCCACGGGGGTGTCGGAACCCATGGCGCCCAGCGGCTCGGCGCCGGTACGGGCCATCGGGCCGAGCAGGATCTTCAGTTCCTCGGTGGTGTAGCCGAAGGTGCGCTGGCGGATGTTCACGGACGCGGCAGTGTGCACCACGTGCTCACGCTCGGGCAGGTCGTTGAGGTCGATCAGGTTGTCCTTGACCCACTCCGCCCACGGGTTGGCCGCGGCAACTTCGGCTTTGACCTCTTCGTCATCGATGATGCGGCCGGCCTCGGTGTCCACCAGGAACATCTTGCCCGGGGACACGCGGCCCTTCTTGACCACCTTGGAGGGTTCGACGTCGATCACGCCCACCTCGGAGGCGAAGACGATCAGGCCGTCTTCGGTGATCCAGAAGCGTCCGGGGCGCAGGCCGTTGCGGTCAAGGGTTGCGCCCACCAGGTTGCCGTCGGTAAAGGACACGGCTGCCGGGCCATCCCACGGTTCCATCAGCAGGGAGTGGTACTCGTAGAAGGCGCGACGGGCCGGATCCATGGTGGCGTGGTTTTCCCAGGCCTCGGGGATCATCATCATGATCGAGTGCGTGATGGGCCGGCCGGACAGCCACAGCAGCTCCGCTACCTCGTCGAACGAGGCGGAGTCGGAGGCGCCGGGGGTGCAGATGGGGTACAGCTCTTCTGGCGAGTCGCCCAGCAGCGGGTTGGCGAGCTGGGACTGGCGGGCGCGCATCCAGTTCCGGTTGCCCTTGACGGTGTTGATCTCACCGTTGTGGGCAATGGTCCGGAACGGCTGGGCGAGCGGCCAGGACGGGAAGGTGTTCGTGGAGAAGCGTGAGTGCACGATCGCCAGCTTGGTCTTGAACCGCTTGTCCGAAAGGTCCGGGTAGAACGGCTCCAGCTGGGCGGTGGTGAGCATGCCCTTATAGACGATGGTGCGCGAGGACAGCGAGGGGAAGTACACACCGAACTTGTTCTGGGCACGCTTGCGGATGCGCCAGGCGCGCGAGTCGAGCTCGTTGCGGTCCAGCTCCTCGCCGTTGGCGGATGCCAGGAAGGGCTGGGAGAAGTAGGGCATGCAGGCGCGGGCCATGGCGCCCACGAGGTCGGCGACCACCGGCACTTCACGCCAGCCGAGGACCTTCAGGCCCTCATCGGCGGCCAGGCCCTCGATACCTGCCTTGGCGGCGTCGGCCTCGCGCTGCTCGGCAGGCAGGAACGCGGTACCGGCGACGTACTGGCCCGGTGCGGGCAGCTCGAACTCGGTGACCGCACGGAAGAACTCGTCGGGGATCTGCATGAGCAGGCCCGCGCCGTCGCCCGTGCCCTCGTCAGCACCCACGGCACCGCGGTGCTCCAGGTTGCGCAGGGCGGTCAGGGCGGCGTCGACAATGTCATACCCGGGTTCGCCGCGCAGGGTCGCGATGATCGCTAGTCCGCAGGCGTCCTTCTCCTGTTCCGGGTTGTAGAGCCCGGCGGCCTCCGGCATGGCTGCGAAGCGCTTGAACGGCGACATTGCAGTCTCAGGCTGGTCCGGTTCGGACCAGCTGGGAGTGTGAAGAGTTTGGGTCATGGGAGACGTCCTTCCTCCTGATCGTGCGTATGGAAGGGACACCGTTGGCCCCACTCGTCGGCGCCGCTGCGGTGGGCACAACAAAGTGTTGATTACTGGAAATTGTAGGTCAGCGCAGCCTGCTGAACTAACGGTTACGCAGGCCCCTGCCCGAGGCATCATCAGCCAGCAAATCCATGCTGGGCGGACGGTGCCCCATGCCACGACATTGTGGTTTTCGGGCGCTTCGAGCGGTGGCTCTGCTGCCCTGCCTGGCCGGCGCCCTACTTGCCGGTGCCGGCCTCCGGTGCGGGTCCTGTGGCTGTGCTGCCGGAGTGTCCGGCAGCCGTTGCATCCGTTCCGGGCTTTGAGCCCGCCGGTGCCGCCGCGGCTTCTTCCGTGGGGTCGGAAGCATGCCTGGAACCGCTGTGGTTATCAGGGAGATTACCACGCGAATCACTATCTGAGACAACATCGTCCGGATCACGGACTTCATGACTGGCCACGGAATCGGTTCCCGGTTCCACGGTTTTCTCCGCTCCGTGCCCCGGAAGGTACACGGTGTCCGGGTCCGTCCGGCTTTTGAGGCCCAACAGGATGAAGGCGACCAGGGCCGCCAGGAACACGAAGATGCTGGTCCACACGTTGAGCCTGGTGGTGATGCCGAAGATGGTGATCTGTTCGGCGTCGTCGATGCGCATTGCCTCGATCCAGACCCGGCCCAGGGTGTAGTACATGGCGTACAGCCAGAAAAGCCGGCTCCGGCGGAAGTTGAAGCGCCGGTCCAGGGCCAGCAGGATAAGGACGCCGGCCAGGTTCCACAGGGACTCGTAGAGGAACGTGGGGTGGAAGAGGGTGTCCGCGGGCATGCCGGCGGGGAAGTTGGGGTTGTCGGCGTCCACCTGCAGGCCCCACGGCAGCGTGGTGGGACCGCCGAAAAGTTCCTGGTTGAAGTAGTTGCCCCACCGGCCTATGGCCTGGGCCAGGAGCAGGCCCGGGGCCGCTGCGTCGGCGAATGCGCTCAGCTTCACTCCGCTGCGGCGGCAGCCGATCCAGGCGCCAAGGGCCCCAAGGACCACGGCGCCCCAGATTCCCAGCCCGCCGCGCTGGATCTGCGGGATCAGCGAGAGGTCTCCGGTGCCGTCGAACCCCGGGCCGAAGTAAGCGTCAGGTGATGACACCACGTGGTAGAGCCGGCCTCCGATGATGCCGAAGGGGATGGCCCAGATGACGATGTCCCAGACGCTGCCTTCAGGGGCGCCGCGCCTGGCCCAGCGGACGGATGTGAGCCAGAGCCCCGCGACGATCCCCGCGAGGATGCACAGCGCGTAGGCGTGGATCCGGAGGCTGCCCCAAGGCAGGGGAATGTCGAAGCCGGACCAGTCCGGGCTGGGGATGCTGGCCGGCACCATCGTGGGTACCAGCGCGGCTGCCTGAAGGAGTGGCTGCATGTCCTAGGCCCCGGCTTCCTGCGCCAGGCCCGGTTCAGGCGCCAGGCCGGTGCTCAGGTCCTTGGTGAGGGCGGCGACGGCATCCACTCCCCCGTCGCGGAGGGCCGCCACCAGGGCGGTGCCCACGATGACGCCTTCGGCGTAGGCGGCGATTTCGCGGACCTGGTCCGCGGTGGAGACGCCCAGCCCGACGCAGACGCGCTCGGCGCCGGCGCCGTGCGCCGCCGCCACAACGTCCTTGGCTGCAGTGCTGACGGAGGTGCGGGCACCGGTGACGCCCATGATGGAGACGGCGTACACGAATCCACGGCTGGCATCCACGGTCCGCTGCATGCGCTCCGCGGTGGAGGACGGCGCCACGAGGAACACACGGTCCAGGCTGTACTTGTCCGAGGCTTCCATCCACTCGGCGGCCTCGTCCGGAATCAGGTCCGGGGTGATCAGCCCGGCTCCCCCGGCTTCGGCCAGCCGGCGCGAGAACTCATCCACGCCCATCCGGACCACCGGGTTCCAGTACGTCATGACCAGGACGGCGGCGTCGGTCCTGCTGGTGATGCCGGCCACGACGTCGAACACCTGGCTGACGTGGAAGCCCTTGGCCAGTGCCTCGGTGGTGGCGGCTTGGATGACCTGGCCGTCCATGACGGGGTCCGAGTAGGGAATGCCGATCTCGATCAGGTCCGCGCCGTTTTCCGCCAGGGCAATGCCTGCGGCGATGGTGTCCTCCACACTGGGGTAGCCGGCGGGGAGGTAGCCGATGAGGGCGGAGCGTCCCTGGGAGCGCGCCCTGTCGATGGCTGCTGCCGACTTGCTGGTCATCTCTGCCCGGTTGGCCATTTCTGCACTGCTCACAGCTGCTCCCCCTCTTTGCCGATCTCGGATTCGGCGGAATTCTTGTCCAACAGGTCAAACCATTCGGCGGCGGTGGCCACGTCCTTGTCTCCGCGTCCGGACAGGTTGACGATGACGATCTTTTCGGCCGCGGCCGCCGGGTCTTCGGCAGCAAGCCGCTGTCCCACCTTGATGGCTCCGGCCAGCGCATGCGAGGACTCGATGGCGGGGATGATGCCCTCGGTGCGGCACAGGAGGCGGAAGGCCTCCATGGCTTCGCTGTCCGTGATGGGCTCGTAGCTGACCCGTCCGATGTCGGCCAGGTAGGAGTGCTCGGGTCCCACGCCGGGGTAGTCCAGGCCGGCGGAGATGGAGTGCGACTCGATCGTCTGGCCGTCGTCGTCCTGCATCAGGTAGGAGCGTGCACCGTGCAGCACGCCGGGCTTGCCCAGGGTGATGGTGGCGGCGTGCCGGCCGGTTTCGACGCCGTCGCCGCCGGCCTCGAAGCCGTAGATCTTCACGGAGGGATCATCCAGGAACCCGTGGAAGATGCCGATGGCGTTCGAGCCGCCGCCGATGCAGGCGCAGACGGCGTCCGGGAGGCGGCCCTCCTGCTCCAGGATCTGGGCGCGGGCTTCCTCGCCGATGACCTCGTGGAAGTAACGGACCATGGCCGGGAACGGGTGGGCTCCGGCAGCGGTGCCCAACAGGTAGTGGGTGTTGCCAACGTTGGCCACCCAGTCCCGGAGGGCCTCGTTGATGGCGTCCTTGAGGGTCTGGGATCCGCTGGTGACGGGAATCACCTTGGCGCCCAGGAGTTCCATGCGGGCGACGTTAAGCGCCTGGCGGCGGCAGTCCTCGGCGCCCATGTACACCACGCACTCCAGGCCCATCAGGGCGGCAGCGGTAGCGCTTGCCACGCCGTGCTGGCCTGCGCCGGTCTCGGCGATGACGCGCGTCTTGCCCATGCGCTTGGCGAGCAGCGCCTGGCCAAGGACGTTGTTGATCTTGTGCGAACCCGTGTGGTTGAGGTCTTCGCGCTTGAGGAAGATGCGCACTCCCCCGGCGTGCTGGGAGAACCGCTTGGCTTCGGTCAGGAGGGACGGCCGGCCGGAGTAGTTCTTGTTCAGGTCAGCGATCTGCGCACGGAAGTCGGGATCGTCCTTGGCCTTGTTGAAGGTCTCTTCAAGTTCGTCCAGGGCGGCGATGAGGGACTCGGGCATCCATCGCCCGCCGTAGTTTCCGAAGTACGGCCCCGGGGCGTGGCGGAGGGATCCGCCCTGCAGGAATGCTTCCGCGGTGTTGTTGTCAGCGTTTCCTGAGGGTGCGTCAGCCATCAGTCCTGTCCTGTTCGGTGGTGGTTGGTCAAAAAGTTGCTGTTCCGGCGGTGGCGGCCGGACTGGTGTGCTGTCCTGCGGGCCGGCGTGCCACGGGCCCGCAGGACGACGGTTTGGTGCGTTTCGTCAGCCGCGGGCGGCGATGGCGGCGGCACCTGCGGCAGTGAACTCTGCGATGCGTTCCCGGGGCGTGGCGTGGCTTACCAGTGCCTCGCCCACGAGTATGGCGTTGGCGCCGCTGCCGGCGTAGTGCGTGACGTCGGCGGCGTCGCGGACGCCGGATTCGGCAACCACCACGGCCTCGGTCGGAATCAGCCCCGCCAGTGCGGCAAAGACGGAACGGTCGACGTCGAGCGTTTTGAGGTTGCGCACGTTGACGCCGATGATCCGCGCGTTGGCGGCCACGGCCCGCTCGATTTCCTCTTCCGTGTGGGTCTCCACGAGCACGTTCATGCCCAGGTCCCGGCTGAGGCCGCTGAATTCGGCCAGCTGGGCGTCCGAGAGGGCAGCCACGATGAGCAGGATGAGGTCGGCGCCGTGGGCACGGGCCTCCCAGATCTGGTACTCGTCGAGCGTGAAGTCCTTCCGCAGCAGCGGGATGTCGACGGCGGCGCGCACGGCGTCGAGGTCGGCCAGGGACCCGTTGAAGCGGCGCTGTTCGGTGAGGACGCTGATGACGGAGGCACCGCCGTCGGCGTACTGCCGGGCGAGCGACGCCGGATCCCCGATGCTGGCGAGATCGCCCTTGGAGGGGCTGCGGCGTTTGATTTCGGCAATGACTTTCAGCTGTTCCCGGGTTGGGGAGGTGCCGCCGAGGGCTGCCCACGCGTCACGGGCAGGTGCCGCGGCCTGGGCCAGGTCCTTCAGCTCAGCCAGGGAAACGAGCCGTTTCCTGGCCTCCATATCCTCCCTGACACCGGCGTTGATGTCGTCGAGAACAGTCGCCATCAGTGGCCGGAGTTCTTCAGCTTGCTGCCTTCGACGCCGTAGCCTGCCTTGCGCATGACGTATCCGAGGATCAGTCCGACGACCATGACAACGGCGCCGCCGATGAAGATGGGGGTGCTGGCGATGACGAAGGCGATGGCTGCGATGAGCGCGCCGACGAGCATGACGATGACGCAGGTCCACGCGGCCGGGCTGTTGCCGTGGCCCAGTTCCTGGCTGTGGTCGATGGCGCCGGGGGCAACGGTGCGGGTGCCTGACTTGGAAACGGACGCAGGTGCTTTGCTCATGGAAATCTCCTCAGGATGGATACTGCTTACATTCTGCCATTTTTTGGCTGCCGCCCGCGTACTGCAGGGCCTGCCGCCCCTGCCGGCGCCGGCGTCCGCCGGTCTTAGGTGGGGTCCTCGCCCCGGGAAAGCCGGTCCCAGCTGTCGATCTCGTCCACGGAGCCGGCCACCGCCGTGGCGCCGGCGGCCGTGGGTGCTGCCGCTCCGGCCGCGTCATATTTGGTGCGCGTCTTCCAGTAACGGGAGGCGGGCAGGATCAGCAGGGCTGACAGGGCGAGAAGGCAGCCCGCGACGACGGCGAGCAGCGGGAACGGGGTAACGTCCACGTGCGCCTGGCTGCCGGAGACGCCGGTGGCTGCCGCAATGGACCCTTGCGCCGCGGCGAGCGGATCGGCCAGGACGGTGGCCGCCGCCGTCACCACGCCTGCGGAGGCAAGGACGATGATGGCCGTGATCACCCACCGGGCGATCCTGCCGGCGATGGCCGCTGCGAGCCCGCCTGCCAGGGCCACCAGGGCCAGGGCCGTCACCGTGGTGGCGGCCTTGCTGCCCTGCACCTGGATGGTGCTTTGGGCGGCTCCGGCCTGTCCCACCTGGTTGGGGTCCAGAGTGGCGGTCATCCAGGTCTGGGTGGTGGTGCCGAAGGCGGCCAGCGCCAGGAGGGTAATCAGCATGACCAGGGTGGACTTGCGCGCCCAGACCGGCACGGCCCGGGTCTTGCGGGCTTTGCCGGCCTTGGCCGCCGTATCCGCCTGTCCTGCCTTGGCCGCCTCTTCGGGGCGGCCTGCCGCCATGCCGGAGTCCGGCATCAGGAAACCGACCCGTCGGGAAGGGATTCCGCGGAAATGTTGTGCAGCGATCCGGCCGTGTGCACGGCGCGTAACGGAGCGGCGGCCTTGTTGACCGTTTCCAGGGCCTCGGTGGGGTTCACGGAGTCTGCCACGATGCCACCCCCTGCCTGGACGTAGGCGCGTCCTTCCCGGATCAGGGCGGACCTGATGGCGATGGCCATATCCATGTCGCCGGCGAAGTCGAGGTAGCCCACCACGCCGCCATAGATGCCGCGGCGGTGCGGTTCCAGCTCGTCCAGCAGCCGCAGGGCACGGGGCTTGGGTGCGCCGGAGAGGGTGCCGGCCGGGAAGGTGGCCTTCAGCACGTCATAGGCTTTGGCCTGCGGAGCCAAACGGCCCACCACGGTGGACACCAGGTGCATGATGTGGCTGAAGCGCTCCACCTCCATGAACTGGGTGACGTCCACCGTTCCCGCCACGCAGACCTTGGACAGGTCGTTGCGGGACAGGTCCACCAGCATCAGGTGCTCGGCGCGTTCCTTCTGGTCCGCCAGGAGCTCCTCGGCCAGGGCCTTGTCCGCCTCGACCGTCTTGCCGCGCGGACGCGAGCCGGCGATGGGGTGGGTGATGACTTCCTCGCCGGTGACCGTGACCAAGGCTTCGGGCGAGGAGCCGACGATCGAGTACTCGCGGCCCTCGGCGTCGGCCAGGCTGAAGATGTACATGTACGGGCTGGGGTTGGTGTTGCGCAGGACCCTGTAGACGTCCAGCGCGGACGCCTTGCACTCCATCTCGAACCGGCGCGAAATCACCACCTGGAAGACCTCGCCGTCCACGATCGCTTCCTTGCCGCGGTCCAGCGCCGCAAGGTATTCAGCCTCGTCCCAGCGTTCCTGGACGCTGGAGGCAAAGTCCAGGGCCGCCGGCGTCAGGACGGAGACCGGCTGCACCACCGGGGTGCTGATTTTGGCCAGGAGTTCCTTGACCCGGCGCACGGCGTCGTGCCAGGCCTCGTCAACGCGTTCGGAGCTGTTGTCGAAGTTGATGGCGTTGGCGATGAGCAGGACCGTACCGTCCACGTTGTCATGCACGGCCATGTCGGTGACCAGGTTCAGGGCCATTTCCGGCAGCTGCAGGTCATCCTCGGGCGGGCTGACCAGCCGTTCCCAGTGCCGGACGGTTTCCCAGCCGAGGAAGCCCACCAGCCCGGAGGTAAAGGGCGGCAGCCCTTCGAAACGGTCGGTGCGCAGCGCCTCCACGGTGTCGCGGATGGCGTCCACCGGACTGCCGCTGACCGGCACGCCCGCGGGCGGCTGGCCCAGCCAGTGCGCCTGGCCGTCCTTGGTGGTCAGGGTGGCACGGGACTTGGCGCCGATGAAGGAGTACCGGGACCAGGCTCCGCCCACCGCTGCCGATTCCATCAGGAAGGTGCCGGGCTGACCCTGCGCCAGCTTCCGGTACAGCCCGATGGGGGTTTCGGCGTCGGCGAGGACCTTGAGCCGGACGGGAATGACGCGGCTGTGGCCGGCAAGTTCCCGGAATTCCTCGAGGCTCGGGCTGATGGTTCCAAGGTCCTGCATGGTTATGCTTGTCCGCCTGTTCTTCGAAAGGGCCGGCATTGCCGGGCGCCTTGGTGTGCTTGCTGGAGTGGCCGGGGCTGTGGAGGAAGCCCGGCCGGGCAGCGTGTCCGCCTAGCCTGCGTGGCCTGCCACCACGTCGAGGTCCCTGCCGTCGAAGCAGGTGCGGGTGCCCGTGTGGCAGGCCGCGCCCACCTGGTCCACGCGCACCAGCAGTGCGTCGCCGTCGCAGTCCATGGCCACGGATTTGACCCATTGCACATGCCCCGAGGTATCACCCTTGCGCCAGTACTCCTGCCGTGAGCGGGAGTAGAAGGTCACCCGGCCGGTGGTCATGGTGCGGTGCAGCGCCTCGTCGTCCATCCAGCCGAGCATGAGGACTTCGTTGGTGTCGTACTGCTGCACCACCGCGGCCACCAGGCCGGCGGCGTCGCGCTTGAGTGCCGCGGCTACCTCCATGGGCAGCGGGCTGGCCGGGACGGATTCCCCGGACGACGGCGGCACGGATGCCACAGGCTGGGACACGGCGGATCCTGCGGTGGGGACGGGGGTTGGCTGCTCAGACATCGGGTCAAGTCTAGTGCCTTCACGTGCCCGTCCTCCTGTTGTGAACAACGGCACGCCACCTGCCCCTGCGCTGCTGCCCAACTCCGCGCCTGTCGTGCTAGTTTTCCAAGTGATGCATTTCGTCGAACCGTCCCGAGAAGTCCTGGCCGAAACCCTGCTTGCGGCCGGCCCTGATGCGCCCACACTGTGCAAGGGCTGGCGTACCAGGGACCTTGCCGCGCACCTTTACCTGCGCGAGCGGAAGGCCGCCGTCGGGCTCGGTTTGATCATCAAGCGCCTGGCCAAGGCCTCGGACCAGGCAACCGCCAAGCTGGCAGCCAAGCTGACCACCAACGAGGACTACGCCCGGCTGGTCAACACCTTCCGCGCCGGTCCACCGGCGCTGTCGCCGATGAAGATCAAGGCACTGGACGAAAGTTCCAACCTGATCGAATACTTCGTGCACACCGAGGATGTCCGGCGGGCCGTGGACCGGTGGGCGCCCAGGGCACTTGATGAAGCGTACTCTGACGCACTGTGGGACGAACTGGTCAAGCGTGCCGCCATCCTCTACCGCGGCGTGGACCTGGGCATTGTCCTGGTCCGTCCGTCCGGTCCGCGGCATGTTGCCAAGCGCGCCCCCGTTTCGGTGGCGATCGTCGGCGAGCCGGGCGAACTGCTGATGCACGCCCACGGCCGGACACGCCACGCGCTGGTCACCTTCGAAGGCCAGCCCGACGCCGTCGCCCTCCTCCAGTCAGCCGAAGTAGGCCTCTGACCCAACTGGGTCGCAGTTGTTGTCGTTATGAGCGTTCATAACGACAACAACTGCGAGTCAGTCGGGTCAGCGGACTTCGAAGCCGGCTTCCCGGATCGCTTCCTTGACCTGGGACATCATGTTGTCCGGTCCCCAGTGGAAAATCGAAGCCGCCAGGACGGCGTCCGCGCCGGCTGCGACGGCCGGCGGGAAGTGTGCGGGCTCTCCGGCACCGCCGGACGCGATGATCGGGACCCTGACGGCAGCCCGGACCAGCTTGATGAGTTCGAGGTCGAACCCGTCCTTGGTGCCGTCGGCGTCGATGGAGTTCAGCAGGATCTCCCCCACCCCGCGGTCGGCCGCTTCCCTGGCCCACTCGATGGCGTCGATGCCGGTGCCGGTGCGGCCGCCGTGGGTGGTCACTTCAAATCCCGACGGCGTGGGCTGGGACCCCGGGCGGGTGCGGCGGGCGTCAACGGACAGGACGAGCACCTGGGAACCGAAGTGCCGGGTGATTTCGTCGATGACGTCGGGCCGGGCCACGGCCGCGGTGTTGATGGAGGCCTTGTCGGCGCCGTAGCGCAGGAGCTTGTCCACTTCCGCTACGCCGCGGACGCCGCCGCCCACCGTCAGCGGGATGAATACTTCTTCGGCCGTGCGGCGGACAACGTCGAACGTGGTCTCGCGGTTGCCCGAGGAAGCTGTGACGTCAAGGAAGGTCAGTTCGTCGGCGCCGGCGTTGTCGTAGCGGTGGGCGAGTTCCACGGGGTCGCCGGCATCGCGCAGGCCCTCGAAGTTGACGCCCTTGACGACGCGTCCGGCGTCGACGTCGAGGCAGGGAATGACGCGTACTGCTACTGCCATGGGGTACTCCTGGAGTCTGTGTTGGTTGCTGCGGGGCCGGCTCAGATGCGGCAGGCGTGGATGCTGCTGACCAGGATGGCGCGGGCGCCGAGGTCGTACAGTTCATCCATGATGCGGTTGGTTTCCTTCTTGGGAACCATGGACCGGACGGCCACCCAGTCGGAGTCGCGCAGCGGCGAGACCGTGGGCGATTCGAGGCCAGGCGTCAGGCCGGCCGCCTTCTCCACGAGTTCCTTGCGGATGTCGTAGTCCATCAGCACGTACTGGCGTGCCACCAGGACGCCCTGGAGCCGCCGGATGAGGACGTCGATTTCCTTGGCGGTGCCGTTGGCGGCGCCCCCGTTGCCGGTGCGGCGGATCAGGACGGCCTCGGATCTGAGGATGGGGTCGCCGAAGATTTCCATGCCGGCGGCCTTGAGGGTGTTGCCGGTTTCCACGACGTCGGCGATGGCGTCGGCAACGCCCAGGCGGACCGAGGATTCAACCGCGCCATCCAGCCGGACCACCTTGGCGTTGATGCCGCGTTCGGCCAGGTAGTTGCGCAGCAGTCCGTCGTAGCTGGTGGCCAGGCGCTTGCCCTCGAGTTCCTCCACCTTGCTGAAGTCGCCGACGGGTCCGGCAAAACGGAAGGTGGAGCCGGCGAAACCCAGCGGCAGCAGCTCTTCGGCTTCCACGCCGGCGTCCAGGAGCAGGTCGCGTCCGGTGATGCCGACGTCGAGTGTTCCCTGGCCGACATAGACCGCAATATCGCGGGGGCGGAGGAAGAAGAACTCGATCTCGTTGTCAGGGTCCACCATGACCAGTTCGCGTGTGTCGCGGCGCTGGCGGTAGCCGGCTTCGGAGAGCATGGCGGAGGCGGCTTCGGACAGGGAGCCCTTGTTGGGGACGGCTACTCGCAGCATGGGAAGTTCTTTCTGGGGTGGAAGGTCTGGGTTTTCAGGCAGTGCAGGCCACGGCGGGCCCGGCGGCAGTGCGCCGGACCGGTGGCTACAGATGCTTGTAGACGTCTTCCAGGGTCAGGCCTTTGGCGAGCATCAGAACCTGCAGGTGGTACAGCAGCTGGGAGATTTCCTCGGCCGCGGCTTCATCGGATTCATATTCGGCAGCCATCCACACTTCGGCTGCTTCCTCAACGACTTTTTTGCCGATGCCGTGAACACCGGACTCCAATTCAGCGACGGTGCGGGAGCCTTCCGGGCGGGTGGCTGCCTTCTCGCTGAGCTCAGCGAACAGCGTCTCGAAATTCTTCACGCCCTCCAGCCTACTTGGTGCAGCCGCAGCGGCGCTTCCCGGGCCGTTGCATGACGGGCGCGATGTGAGCGAATACACACACCGCGCCCGTGCAACAACCTGACGCCGGGTCCGGTGCTGCGCCTAGCTCCGGTACTGCTTGAGGACGACGGCGGTAGCCAGCGCAGCTGTCACGGCCTCATGGCCCTTGTCTTCCTTGGAGCCGGGCAGGCCTGCCCGATCCAGCCCCTGCTGTTCGTTGTCGCAGGTGAGCACGCCGAAACCCACCGGCACGCCCGTGGACACGCTGACGTCGGTGAGGCCCGACGTCGCGGCCTGGCAGACGTAGTCAAAGTGCGGGGTTCCGCCGCGGATTACGACGCCGAGGGCAACAACGGCGTCAAAGTGCGGTGCCAGCCGCGCTGCGGCAACCGGGAGCTCGAAGCTGCCGGGAACCCGCAGCACCGTGGGCTCCGCGATGCCGGCGTCCTTGGCGGCCCGGAGTGCGCCGTCCAGGAGCCCGTCCATGATCTGTGTGTGCCAGCTTGCTGCGATGATGGCCAGTTTCAGCTGCGACGTCTCGGCCGGGTTGAGGGTGCTGAGGTCGATGTCGGGGGCGCCGTGTCCACTCATGGGTTCTTGTTCCGTTCAGTCTTGTTCGTGGTCGAAAGGGGTTTCAGGGGCGGGCACGGGCACGGGAGCCACCCCGGTGTCCAGCAGCAGCCGGTGTTCCATGCGGTCCTTCTTGGTGCGCAGGTAGCGGATGTTCTGTTCGCGGGACGGCACCTCCGTAGGCACCATTTCCACGACCTTTACGCCCGCCTTGGCCAGCCTGTTCTGCTTGTCCGGGTTGTTGCTCAGCAGCCGCACCTCATGCAGGCCCATTTCGGCCAGGATCTGGGCTGCGGCCTTGTAGCACCGGGCGTCAACGGGGAGGCCCAGCTGCTCGTTCGCCTCAACGGTGTCGAAGCCGGCCTCCTGCAGGGCGTAGGCCTTGATCTTGTTGGCCAGGCCAATGCCGCGGCCTTCCTGGCCGCGCAGGTAGAGCAGCGTGCCGCCGTTGTCCCGGATCAGTTCCAGCGCGAAGGCAAGTTGTTCGCCGCAGTCGCAGCGGTAGGAACCGAAGACGTCGCCGGTGAGGCACTCGGAGTGCAGCCGCACCAGTGGTGCTTTACCGTCAGTGGGAGCGTTGGGGGAACTGACGGCGAGGTGTTCCACACCCGTCACCAGGTCCGTCCATGCCTGTGCCACGAACTCGCCGAAGGCCGTGGGCAACTGTACAACCGGCCCTCCGCTGACGGGATGGGGCGCTGCGCCGGACACCGTGTGGTGCTTCCGGTGGCCGTTCTGGTGGCTGTCGTCGCTGGCTGCCGCTGCCGTCATCGCTTCTCCTTCTCTTCGCCCGGCGTTACCCGGACATCCTCACGCTGGGTTCCCCCGGCCCCGGCTTCAAGATACGCCACCAGGTCCTCGATGGAGATCAGAGGGCATCCATGTTCAGCTGCGAACGAACGGAGCCCGTCCAGGCGCATCATTTCACCGTCGTCATACACCACTTCCGCGATCACCCCGACAGGCTCCAGGCCTGCAAGGCGGCACAGATCCACCGCGGCCTCGGTGTGGCCCTGGCGTTCCCGCACTCCACCGTCAACCGCGCGGAGCGGGAAAATATGCCCCGGGCGGGTCACGGATGCAGGACCGGCGTGCGGGTCGGCCAGAATCCGGGCGGTCAGGGCCCGGTCCGTGGCGGAGATTCCGGTGCTGACGCCGGTGGCGGCGTCGCAGGACACCGTGTAGGCCGTGCCTTTGGCGTCCTCGTTGATCGCCGTCATGGGAGGCAGTGCCAGCGCATCCGCGCGGTCTCCGGTCAGCGGCACGCAAATGACGCCGGAGCTGTACCGGATGGTCCAGCCCATCAGGGCGGGCGTGGCGTACTGGGCGGCGAAGATGATGTCGCCTTCGTTTTCGCGGTCCTCGTTGTCGACGACGAGCACGGGCCGGCCGGCGGCCATGGCCCGGACTGCGTCCTCAATGGAGTCCAGTCCCACGGCAGGCGCGGACGTCCGTCCATCGGTCACAGTGACAGCCTCCGCGGATGCGGCGGGTTCCAAGCGTACGGCGGCGTTCACCGTGCACCTCCTGCAACGGCGCCACCGGTACCGGTTGCTGCATCCGCGTCGCGGAAGGCCAGCAGCCGCTCGGTATACTTTGCCAGCACGTCGACCTCCAGGTTCACCCGGCTGCCGGTGGTTTTGGTCCCCAGGCCCGTTTCTGCCAGCGTGGTGGGGATCAGGCCTACCTCAAACCAGGGTTCCTGCTCCGAAGCCGGGCTGACGGCCGTCACGGTGAGGGAGACGCCGTCGATGGCGATGGAGCCTTTCTCGGCAATGTAGCGGGCCAGGTTGGCGGGGACGCCAAAACGCAGCCGCTCCCAGTTGCCCTGGGGTTCGCGTTCCAGGAGGACCCCCACGCCGTCCACGTGGCCCTGGACCACGTGTCCGTCCAGCCGGCCGCCCGCGGGAACACAGCGCTCCAGGTTGACCGAATCGCCGGCTGCGAGTTCGCCGATGGTGCTCCGGACCAGGGTCTCCCCCATGACGTCCACGCTGAACTCCTTGCCGTCGATGGCGGTTGCCGTGAGGCAGACCCCGTTCACGGCGATGGAGCCGCCAAGTGCCAGGCCTTCGGTGGAGCCGGGGGCCTGCAGCCGCACGGTGGCGCTGGTGTTACCGTCACGCTCGACGGACAGCACCTGCCCCTGCTCGGCAATAATTCCGGTGAACATCAGTAGCCTCCCTGGGCTTCTTCCGCGCTGCCGCGGGTTGGTGGGTGGTCGAGTGCAACTTTCCGTTGCGGTCTGAGGTGAAGCCTGAGGTCCCGGCCGAGCGTCCGGACGGCGCCGCCGTCGGCCTCGTCCCATTCCCATTGCTGGGCGTCCGGGAGGCTGGTGATGCCCAGCCCGTTCAGGGCGGGGGTGCCGGATCCCAGCAGGGTGGGGGCAAGGTAGACGATGAGTTCGTCTACCAGGCCGGCAGAGAGGAAGGAGCTGAGGATCCGTGAGCCGCCTTCCACCATCACATGCCGGATCCCGGCTTTGTACAGCAGGGTCAACGCTTCGCGGGGGTTCCGGGTGGGGAGGTGGACAGCCAGGCCGTCATCGCCGTGGATCGCGGCGTCGTCCGGAATTCCGCGCAGTCCCATGACAGCCCGTACCGGCTGTTTGGGTGCGGGGTCTCCGGAGGGTTCCCGGGCGGTCAGGCGGGGGTTGTCCACCAGCACGGTCTGGGTGCCCACCAGGATGGCGTCGATGCGGCCGCGGATTCCGTGGTTGTCTGCCAGCGACTCAGGGCTGGAGATCCATTGGCTGGTGCCGTCTTCGGCTGCTATCCGGGCGTCCAGGGTCTGGGCGATGTGGAGGGTGACGAACGGGCGCTTGGCGGCGACTGCCTCAAACCACTGGCGGTTCAGGTCCAGGGATTCGTCGGCGCCGAGGCCACTGCGGACCCGGACGCCGGCCGCCCGCAGTGTTGCTGCGCCCCCGGCCGCCGGGTCATGGGGGTCGTCGACGGCGTACACCACGTCCGTGATGCCGGCGTCGATGATCGCCTGCGTGCATGGCCCGGTGCGGCCTACGTGGTCGCACGGCTCCAGCGTGACCACCATGGTGCAGCCGGACAGATCAAGGCCGACGGCGGCGGCCTGGGCGATTGCGTCCGCTTCGGCATGCGCGGTGCCGGCGCCGCGGTGGTAGCCGGTGACAAGTTGGCGCCCGTCAGGACCGACGACGACGGCGCCCACCAGGGGATTCGCTCCGCGCGGACCCTGCAGGGCTGCCTGCAGGGCGTGCTCCATGGCGCGGGTTTCGTCGGCGCCGAAGGCGGTGACCACCCCGGCCGCGGGCTTCAGTTCCACCGGGCCCGTCATGCGGCGGCCGGGACGGATGGGGTGCCTGCCTTGGAGGCGGCAGTATTTTCGGCGGTTAAGAGCCATCGCTGGGGGTTCATGCGTGTCGTTCCTTCCCTGTCGAACCGCGATGGCTCCGGGGATACGACAGCAGAACGTTGCGGACCCAACGGGCCCACTGATACAGCTGTACGTGCTTCTCTCATCCAGACTTTAACTGTCGGTACCGGAATTCCACCGGTTCAACCGTCCGCCGGAATCCTCCTGGGAGGAAGCCGGCTCGCGGGTCGCGGACTGTCACCGCCGGTTCGGACTTACACCGACCCCGGAGCACGTATGTGTGTTGTTATTGTGCCACAACCGGCAGGGGCACCCGGTTATTCCGTCGCCCCGCGTAATGTCCGGCTGCCCTTGTGGCGCAGCAGGTCGATGGCTGCGGCGGGGTCATCGGCGCCGTAGACGGCAGAGCCCGCCACAAAGACGTTGGCGCCGGCCTCGGCGGCGCGGGTGATGGTTTCCTCGGTGATCCCGCCGTCCACCTGGATGGCAACTCCCAGCCCGGAGCCTTCCACAGCTTCGCGGGCCCGGCGGATTTTGGGGAGCGTGACGTCCAGGAACGCCTGGCCGCCAAAGCCCGGTTCCACAGTCATGATGAGCAGCATGTCCAGCTCCGGCAGCATGTCGAGGTACGGCTCCACGGGGGTGGCGGGGCGAAGCGCCATGCCCGCTTTGGCCCCCCTGCTGCGCAGTTCCCGCGCCAGCTTGATGGGCGCAATGGATGCCTCGGCGTGGAACGTGACCGATGCCAGGCCTGCGTCGGCGAACCCGGGCGCCCAGCGGTCCGCGTCGGCAATCATCAGGTGGGCGTCGAGTGGGACCGGGCTGACGGCCTGGATCCGCTGCACCACCGGCAGCCCGATGGTCAGGTTGGGGACGAAGTGGTTGTCCATGACGTCCACGTGCACGGCGTCGGCGTTGCTGATCCGCCGCAGTTCGGCCTCAAGGTTGACGAAGTCGGCGGAGAGGATGCTCGGGTTGATGCAGCATTGCGTCACAGGGTTGCCTTTCGGATGAACGTGCGTTGGTCGCAGCGAAGTTCCAGCCCGCTGCAGGGAGCGGGCGGGGCTGGTAGCCGCAGGTCGGGAAGCCGGGAATTCTTCCTGATCAGGTTTCTTTGCCTGTCAGGGTTTCTTCTCCTGTCAGGATTTTTTATGTATCAGGGCCAGGAACATGGCATCGGTGTGGTGGATGTGGGGCCAGAGCTGCGCGGTCAGTTCATGGCCCGCGCCAAGGCTTCCAGTGAGGCTGACTGCGTCAAGTGCGGCGCCGGCATCGAGGAGTTCCAGGTCGCCGCGCTTCCGGAGCACGTCGGCCACAACAGCTGTGGTCTCTGCCGGGTGCGGTGAACACGTCACGTAGGCCACCACTCCCCCGGGCCGAACCGCGGCCAGGGCAGAGTTCAGCAGCTCGCGCTGCAGTGGGCCCAGGTCTGCAATGTCCTTGGGCGAGCGACGCCACCGGGACTCGGGCCTGCGCCGAAGTGCCCCCAGGCCGGTGCAGGGAACGTCCACCAGGACACGGGAGTATTGCCCCGGCTGTTCGGCGCCTACATCCCGGCCGTCGCCGGTCCGGACCTGCCAGCTGTCCTGCGGTACGGCGGACAGTGCCTGGCTGACAAGCTTTGCGCGGTGCGGGGCGGGCTCGTTCGCAAGAAGCGTGGCCCCCCGCTGGTGCGCAAGGGCACCAAGGAGTGCCGCCTTTCCACCCGGGCCTGCGCAGAGGTCGAGCCACGCTTCACCGGCACCATCGGCCGCCTGGCCGAGGTTCACTGCGGCCAGGGCCCTGGCCACCAGCTGGGAACCGACATCCTGCACCCGGAGGGTACCGGCGCGTACGGATGCCAGCCGCCCCAGGTCACCGCCGCTGGAGAGCGCGGAGCCTTCCACCAGTTCCCCGGGGGTGGCACCGTTTTCCAGCGCTTCGTCGAGGCTGCCCAGCCCCGGCAGGGCCACAAGGTTGACCACAGGGGCGGCGTTGTCCGCTTCGAGCAGGTCGTTGATCTCGGCTGCGGGCCGGCCATGGGCCACGAGCGACTGGCGCATTGCCCGGACAATCCATTCGGGGTGGGCGTACCTGAGCGAGGCAATCTTCGTCTCGTCGGTTTCGCCCTCCACCAGCAGGTCCAGCCATTCCTCAAGGGGGTGGGCAGTGACCTTGCGGAGGACGGCATTGATCAGCGCGGAGGGTCCCGCCCCGATGACGGCACGGGCAAGTCCAACCGTCTGGTCCAGTGCGGCGTGCGCGGGGACCCGCATGGCCAGCAGCTGGTGGGCGCCGATACGGAGGGCATCGAGGACGGCGGGGTCAAGCTGGGCCAGGGGCCGGTCCACGCACCGCGCCAGGATGGCGTCGTAGGTGCCTTGGCCGCGCAGGGCTCCGTAGCTTAATTCCGTGGCGAATCCGGCGTCGCGTTTGTCCAGCCGGTGGTGCCGGATCCGCGCGGGCAGCACGAGGTTGGCGTAGGCGTCCTCCTCAGCCACGGCACGCAGCACTTCGAAGGCCACCAGGCGGGCTGGATCGGCGCGCCTGGTCCGCTGCGACGGCGCCTGCCCGGTGAAGTTCCGCTGCGGCCCGCGGTTGCGTTCCCGCCCTTTGGCATCCCTTCTGCTGGCATCCCGGGGTCCGCCCTTGCCGCGGCCGCCTCCTCCGGCGCTTCCCCCTCCGCCGGTGTTTGGTCCGCCCGTGTTCCGTCCATTTGTATTACCGCCGGACACGCTCATTCGAACACCACACCCTCCAGTGAAGCCATGCCGCGTGCCCAGTCGGCTGCAGCCATCATCTTTTTCCCAGCGGGCTGGACCCGGGTGAGTTCCACGGCGTGTGAACCTGTTCCCACCAACACGGCTTTCCCCTGCAATGCCACTGAGCCAGGGGCAAGTCCTGAAATATCCGGCCGGAGCCGGACAGGTTCGAGCTTGACCCGCTGCCCGTCAAGCAGGGACCAGGCGCCGGGCTCAGGGGTGACTCCGCGTGCCTGCCTGTTGATGGCAAGGGCCGGGTGGGACCAGTTAAGGTGTCCGTCCTCCAGGGTCAGCTTGGGTGCCAGGGAGACCTCTCCGGCCTGCGGCTGCGGCGACGCTTTTCCGGCCTCGATGGCGGACAGTGTCTGCGCCAGCAGGACGGCACCGCTGCGGGAAAGCCGCTCAAGCAGGTCTCCTGCCGTGTCCTGGGGCCTGACCGCCTCGGTGAGGGTGCCAAAAACAGGACCGGTGTCGAGTCCCTCTTCAAGCTGGAAGGTCACGGCACCTGTGACATCGTCTCCGGCAATGACGGACCGCTGGACCGGTGCCGCGCCTCTCCAGGCCGGCAGCAGGGAGAAATGCAGATTGACCCAGCCGTGCGCCGGTATGCCCAGGGCCGCAGGGGGAACCAGTCCGCCGTAGGCAACGATGGCCGCGACGTCCGGCTGCACTGCGGCGATGGCGGCGACGGCGTCGGCGTCGACCCGGGCGGCACGGATGACATCAATGCCCAGTTCCCCGGCCCGTTGTGCCACCGGCGACGGCGTCAGTACGCGTTTGCGTCCTACCGGGGCATCGGGACGGGTCAGGACCGCGACCACGTTGAAGCCGGCATTGACGAGGGCGTCCAGGGATGGCACGGCGACGGCGGGCGTCCCCGCGAAGAGGACCCTCACCCTGCTCCGCCAAAGCTGGAGCCGGGGGTGCTGGTTTGGCCAAAGCCGGCACCGCCGAAACTCGATCCCACGTTCTTGGCGCGCTTGGCTGTGGTCCGACCGGCGACGGCGTCGTAATTGGCGTTGCGGATGGACCGCAAGGCAGCCTTCCGGTCTTCGCCTTCGAGGCGGTCGGTGTAGAGGATGCCGTCCAGGTGGTCATTTTCGTGCTGGAAGCAGCGTGCCAGCATGCCCTCCCCGTCGATGGACACCGGATGTCCATGCATGTCCACACCGGTGACCCGGGTGGCGCGGAAGCGGCGGACAGGGAAACCGAGGCCCGGAATGGACAGGCAGCCTTCCACCTGGTCCGGCTGGTAGTCCCCGCTGTTCTCCAGGACCGGATTGATGATGTGCCCTTCCACACCGTCGATGCGGTAGGTGAAGACGCGCTTGCTGACGCCGACCTGCGGGGCGGCAAGCCCTGCACCGTCCACGTCCTCCATGGTTTCGGTCATGTCGGCCACCAGTTTGGCAAGCTCGGGTCCGAATTCCGTCACGGGATCGGCAACTGTGCGCAGCACAGGATCACCGATGATGCGGATATTCAGAATAGCCATGCGCTGTTTGTCCTCACGGTTGGCGGCAAAGGGAACCTATCCAGTTTAGGTGCAGTCTCTCCGGGTCCATCCGGCGCTTAGGCGGTACGGGCCTGTGCCAGCGGCGGGGGTGCGATGGGCAGCAGCGCGGTGCCTGCACTGATGGTGTCCGCCGACAGTTCCCAGACCCGGCGCAAGGCGCAGAATTTCCACCAGTGGTGCTTGAGGACCTCGGGGTTGGCACGGACGGGCCGGACCTCCGTCTCCCCGATGGCGACGGCCAGCAGGACCGGGTTTTCGCCGTACTTCCAGGGCTCCCAGGTTCCCGCCTCCGCATCCACCAGGCTTTCCTCCGCCTTCATGCCGGCCACCAGCTGCATCACTACTTTGTCGTCCAGCGGTTTGACCAGGCCGTCGCGCGTTGTGCCCTTGGTCTTGTAGTCGATCAGGCAAATGCGTCCGTTGATCCGCGCCACAAGGTCAAGGGTGCCGGCGTAGCCCACGGTGTTGTTCCAGACCGTGATCTCGGGGGCGATGGGCTCCACCTGGAAGAGCTCCCACCACTCGTCGAAGCGGACCGCGAACGCTTCCTCCCCGTTTGCGGCCAACGCCTCACGGGCCTCCTTCATGGCGTGGGGACGTCCCAGCGCGCGCAACGCCACCTGCTCGCAGTAATTGTGGACGCGGTCCCCGCGCCGGGCGGCATCATCACGATAGGTTTCCGCAGCCTTGGCCGCACGGTTGATGGCCTGCTTGATTTTGGCCGGGCTGCCCAGGCAGTCCGACAGCAGCGGATCATTGGCCAGGCTGCTGGCACCCATGTAACCGAACCAGCCATCAAGGCCATGCGGCTGCTGGCTGATAACCGTGGTGATGGAAGGTACGGAAAACTGCTCAGACGTTGACCGTGCGTACATCCGGCCGTATTCGGTGGCGTGGGCGAGGAGCGGATCAGTCATACAAAAGACTCTTTCACAGGGGGCCGACAAAAGCTCCGGGAGGCAGGCGCTGCACATGAAAAAGGCCCGTCTCCGCTGCTGATGAGCGGAAACGGGCCTCTGCGGTGGGCGATACTGGGTTCGAACCAGTGACCTCTTCGGTGTGAACGAAGCGCGCTACCACTGCGCCAATCGCCCCGATGCATTTGAATGCTAGCCCACCTCTGCCCTATTTCAAAAATCGAACAACACACCCCGCTGACCGGTACCGCGCCGCCGCCCCTGCCTGGCCGGGAATCCTCGAAAGCAGCCCGGCGGGACACAGCCTGCCGCCCCCGGGCGCCCCTGCCGCCGTCGGAAATTACACACCTGTAACTCGCAAAATCCGCGTGATTACAGCGATCTGGAGGCACACAATGGGCGCAGGGCCGAAGCGATTTGGAGAATCCCGGAACCTCCTATATTGTTTTTACTCGTTGGAACGCGAGGAAATGCCGGAAACGGCAGGGAATCAACCCTCCAAAATGCGGACGTAGCTCAGCTGGTAGAGCACCACCTTGCCAAGGTGGATGTCGCGAGTTCGAATCTCGTCGTCCGCTCGCAGGACACTGTCACAGCAAAAGTTCTTCGGAATTGACGCTAACACGGTGGGTTGGCCGAGAGGCGAGGCAGCGGCCTGCAAAGCCGTATACACGGGTTCGAATCCCGTACCCACCTCGGTGAAAACCATGGTTTCCGGATCCTTCGGATGCAATGGGCGATTGGCGCAGCGGTAGCGCGCTTCCCTGACACGGAAGAGGTCACTGGTTCGATCCCAGTATCGCCCACTGGCAAGGCAACTTGCCCGCAGTACCACCGGTTTACCGGTCCATCCTGCACACGCGGACGTAGCTCAGCTGGTAGAGCACCACCTTGCCAAGGTGGATGTCGCGAGTTCGAATCTCGTCGTCCGCTCTCTTACATCCCACAGCCGGTCTTCCGGTTCGGGGCGATTGGCGCAGCGGTAGCGCGCTTCCCTGACACGGAAGAGGTCACTGGTTCGATCCCAGTATCGCCCACCATGTAAAGCAGCTCTGCGGAGCTGCTTTTTTCGTATTCCCAATCCGCTGCAGGCGAATTCCCTTGGCACACCTTTCACGCCCGGATAGGATCGAAGGCGCGAGGAGCGACCTGGCTCCGCGACAGAAGGGAGGTGCTCGTGGGTTTGATTGACGATCTAAAGGGCAAGGCTCAGGGTCTCATCCGCGGCAACGAGCAGGCCATCAAGGACGGCATCAGCAAGGCCGGCGATTTCGTCGACACGAAGACCGGCGGCAAGTACGCAGGCCACGTCGACAAGATCCAGGATGGCGCTTCCAAGCTCATTGACAAGAACGGAACCCCGGGCCAGGCACCTGCCCCCGGACAGGTTCCCCCGGCAGCTCCTGAAAATCCGGTTCCGCCGGTGGACAGGGCTCCGTAAAGGATTTGGCCGGGGCCTTGCCCCAGCACGTCAACGGGGCGCGGGTCCCGCCGCGAGGCGGCGCCCGCGCCTTTGGCGTTTAAGAATGCCCTCGGCTGCCCGGCCAGTCTGCCTTTGGCAGCCCCGATTGCCGGTTCCCAAACCCGCGCCGGTAACCTGCCGGGTATGCCCAACTCCCCCGCACCCTCCAGGACAACCAAGGCCGGACTGCCGCGGTTCGACTCCCGGCCCGTTGTCGCCGGGATCGTTACCGCCCTGGTGGGCTTTACCTCGTCCTTTGCCGTAGTCCTCGCCGGCCTCAAGGCGGTGGGCGCCGATTCCACCCAGGCCGCGTCCGGCCTGCTGGCGCTGACCCTCGCCGTCGGGCTGGGCGTCCTGGTCCTCGCCTGGCGCTCCCGGGTTCCGGTGACACTGGCCTGGTCGACGCCGGGTGCGGCGCTGCTGGCTGCAGCGGGAATGCCCGACGGCGGGTGGCCGGCCGCCATTGGCGCCTTCCTGGCGACGGGCCTGCTGTTGGCGCTGACCGGCATGGTGCCGGCGCTTGGCAGGTTGATGGCGCGGATTCCGTCCCCGCTGGCGCAGGCGATGCTGGCGGGGGTCCTGCTCCAGCTTTGCCTGGCCCCCTTCAAAGCCCTGGGCACGGTGCCCGGTTTTGTGGCGCCGGTGATCCTGTGCTGGCTGGTGATGATGAAGTTCGCTCCGCGGTGGGCGGTGCCCGCGGCTTTGCTCATGGCCCTGGGCGTGATCGGAATTTCCCTGGCGTCCGCCGGGACGCCGGTGGACGCGGGAGGCCTTATGCCCGCACTCGCCTGGACCACGCCGGCGTTCAGCCTGCAGGCCCTGGTGGGCATCGCCGTCCCGTTGTTCGTGGTGACCATGGCGTCGCAGAACGTTCCCGGGGTGGCTGTCCTGCGGTCATTCGGATATGACACTCCGTGGCGGCCGGCGATGCTGGTCACGGGAGCGGGGACTGTTGCGGGGCTCCGTTCGGCGGCCACGCCATCAATCTTGCAGCGCTCAGCGCGGCGCTGGCCGCGGGCGGGGAAGCAGGCGGGGACCGGAGCAGGCGGTGGGTTGCCGGCTTCACCTCCGGGCTGGCCTACCTGGTGCTTGCCGCTTTTTCCGCTGCCTTGGTGGCGGTGGTGAACCTGGCGCCGGCCGGGATGCTCGAAGCAGTGGCCGGGTTGGCCCTGCTGGGAACCCTTGCGTCGGCGATTTCGGCTGCCCTGGCGGACACGGAAGACCGCATCGCCCCGGCCGTCACGTTCCTGATGGCGGCCTCAGGCCTGGCATTTGCGGGAATCGGTTCCGCGTTCTGGGCGCTCATTGCCGGGCTGGCGGTGCGGTGGGTGCTGCAGCCACGGCGCAGCGGGACCGCCTTTTAGGACGGTTCGTGGTTCTGCCCTTCACGCGCCAGGGCGGTCAGGCGGGACACGGCGCGGAAGTATTTCTTCATGTACCCGCCGGTCATCATTTCCTCGGTGAACAGCTGGTCGAAGGGGACGCCGCTGGCCAGGATGGGAACGTCCTTGTCGTAGAGCCGGTCCGCCAGGACCACGAACCGCAGCGCCACAGCCTGCTCCTTGATGGTTTCCACGTTGCGCCACACCACGCCGTCAATGCCGTCGATCAGTTGGCGGTAGCGGCTGGGGTGGACACCGGCCAAGTGGTGGATGAGGGTGGAGAATTCGTCCTGGGCAACCGTCTTGCCGTCGAACTCCGCCTTCATGTGGGCGTTAAGTTCGCTGTTTCTCAGCGGGGCCGGTGCGGCGGGGAGGCCGCGGTGCCGGAAGTCCTCGCCGTCGATGCGGATGACCTCGAACTGGTCCGCCAGGACCTGGATTTCGCGCTGGAAGTCTACGGCGGCAAAGCGGCCGTCACCCAGGGAACCCGGCAAGGTGTTGGACGTGGCGGCGAGCTTGACGCCGGCGTCGGCAAGTTCCCGCATGAGCCGGGACATCAGGACGGTGTCGCCGGGATCGTCCAGTTCGAATTCGTCGATGCAGACCAGCTTGTAGCTGCTCAGGGCGTCAACGGTTTTGCGGAAGGACAGGGCGCCCACGAGGTTGGTGTACTCCACGAACGTGCCGAAAGCCTTGGGGCCCGGCGAGGCATGCCACAGCGAAGCGAGCAGGTGGGTCTTGCCCACGCCAAACCCGCCGTCAAGGTAGATGCCGGCACGGGAATCGTCCTTTTTGCCGAACAGCTTCTTGAATAGCCCGCCTCCGTTGCCCGACCCCACGCCGTCGGCAAACCCTTCCAGTTCGCGCACGGCGGCGGCCTGGCTGGGCTGCTTGGGGTCCGGGCGGTAGCTCGCAAAGGAGACCTCCCCGAACCGCGGCGATGGGTAGAAGCCCTTGAGGAGTTCGTCCACCGAAACTGCCGGAGTGCGGGCGGCAAGCTGTTCGATCTGTACCAAGGTGGTCCGTTCTGCTGGTGGTTGGTCCCCAGAAAGGATACCGGCAATGCGGACCGGACCCGGGCTGGTTGCCTCCCTCCCGACCGAGGGCGTGACGAAGGCAACATTTCGTCCTATTAACGGAATACGGACAACGTCATGGGCGCTGGCTAGGGTGGGAACAGGTTCCAATGCATGTTCCACGGTTTCCCGTGCTCTTACTGAAAGGCCAAGCCATGCCCTACCCGGTTGAACAGAATGAGAAGTTCGCAGCCTACGCCCACCCGGAGCGGCTCGTTTCCACGGAGTGGCTCGCGGCTGCCATCAAGGACGGCGCAGTGGCCAATGGCGGGCTGGTGGTGGTGGAGTCCGACGAGGACGTGCTGCTGTACGAGACCGGCCATATCCCCGGTGCCGTCAAGATCGACTGGCACACCGACCTGAACGACGAAGTGTCCCGCGACTACATTGACGGCGCGGCCTTCGCTGAGCTGGCGGCGTCCAAGGGCATCTCCCGGGACAGCACCGTGGTCATCTATGGCGACAAATCCAACTGGTGGGCCGCATACGCGCTCTGGGTCTTCACGCTCTTTGGCCACCAGGATGTCCGGCTGCTCGACGGCGGCCGGGACAAATGGATTGCCGAAGGCCGCGAGCTGACCAAGGACCGGCCTGCCCCCGCCCGGGGCAGCTACCCGGTAGTTGAGCGCGACGACGCCCCGATCCGCGCCTTCAAGGACGACGTCCTGGCTCACCTGGGCAAGCCCCTGATCGACGTCCGCTCCCCCGAGGAATACACCGGCCAGCGCACCCACATGCCTGCCTACCCGGAGGAGGGCGCCCTCCGCGGCGGCCACATCCCCACTGCGGCATCCATTCCCTGGGCCCGTGCCGCCGCAGCTGACGGCACCTTCCGCAGCAGGGAGGAACTGGAGGCCATCTACCTGGGCGAAGCCGGGCTGTCCGAGGGTGACGACGTCGTGGCGTACTGCCGCATCGGCGAGCGGTCCAGCCACACCTGGTTCGCCCTGAAGTACCTCCTGGGCTTTGATTCCGTCCGCAACTACGACGGATCGTGGACCGAGTGGGGCAACGCCGTGCGGGTGCCGATCGTCAAGGGCGCCGAGCGTGGTTCCGTTCCCGTCGCCGTCGGAGCCTGACGCAGGACCACCCGCGTAGACTTGGAACGATGACTACTCAAGCTTTGCCTTCCGCCCTGGCGGCAATCGTGGACGACTTCCAGGCCTTGTCCGAACCCGAGAGGCTGCAGCTGCTGCTGGAGTTCTCGGAAGGACTGCCGGAGCTCCCCAACCGGCTCAAGGACCACCCCGAACTCCTGGAGCAGGTGGTGGAGTGCCAGTCGCCGCTGTTCCTCACCATCGAGACAGAGAAGAACGACGCCGGTCCCGCCGGCGCCGTGCGGCTGTACTTCAAGGCCCCGGCTGAGGCTCCCACCACCCGGGGTTTTGCCGGCGTCCTGCACGAGGGACTGGACGGCCTGTCCGCGGAGGAGATCCTGTCCGTGCCGGACGACATGCCGGAGCGGCTGGGGCTCACCCGGGCCATCACCCCGCTGCGCATGAGGGGCATGACGGCCATGCTGGGAAGGATCAAGCGCAAGGTGGCCGCCGCCGCCAAGGTCGCCTGACCCCCCCTCCATGGCACGCAGGAACGGCTCCCAGGGAACCCCGGCCACAGCGGCTTTGACCGCGGCCGGGGTTCCCTTTGTGCTCCACCCCTACACCCACGATCCGGCGGCCGCGAGCTATGGCACCGAGGCCGCCGAGGCCCTCGGCATTGATCCGTCGCGCGTCTTCAAGACGTTGATGGTGGACGTGGAGGGCCGGCTGGCCGTGGGCATCGTACCTGTCAGCGGAACCCTCGACCTGAAGGCAATGGCTGCCGCACTCGGAGCCAAGAAGGCTGCCATGGCTGATCCCGCAGCGGCCCAGCGGCGCACAGGCTATGTGCTGGGCGGCATCTCCCCGATCGGCCAGCACCAGCCCTCCCCCACGGTCCTGGACTCCTCCGCGTTGCGGCTGGAGACGATGCTGGTGTCCGGGGGGCGCCGCGGCCTGGACATCGAGCTAGCTCCGGCCGACCTCATCCGGCTGACGGAAGCTGTTGCGGCGCCCATTGGTTCGCCGGCTGCGGGCAACTCCCGTCCATAGCAGTGCAGGGGCTGGGAGCCCCTGGCTACTCGATTACGTACCGCTGCATCATGTCGTTGTCCTCGTGCTCCAGGATGTGGCAGTGCCAGACGTATTCACCCGTGAAGGATGAGCCGATGGCCAGTGGGTCACCTCCTGCAGCGGCCGCGCCGAAGGGGACGCGGATCCGCGTCACTTCGCCAGGCATCGCCACCACGGTGTCCTTCCATCCCTGTTCATTGGCCGGCGCGGCCTTGGGACGGCCGATCAGGAAGGGCTTGACCGGTACAGCGCACCCCCTTCCGGGCGTGACGAGTCCGGTTTTGGGGTCTACGTAGTCCGTGGCCTCAAGGTAGGAGTCGGCATCGAACTTTTGCCGGTTGAGCACCTGGAACTGCGTGAAATGCAGGTGGATCGGGTGGGCGTCCACCGTGGTGTTGATGAGCTCCCACTGCTCCAGTGTGTCTTGCTTCACCACCGTGATGTCGGGGCTGTCGAACATCCTGTTGTTCAGCAGCGCCATGATGGGAACGTCATCGGCGTTCGCCACTTCCACCAATGCCATGGACCTGGTGGCCACGGTGGGCAGTTCCACGAGCCGGGTGAGAGGCTCGGACCGCAGCTGGGCCGGCAGCGGCACCGTATAGCCGGGCTCGGAGAGGACAGTGAACTGCATGATTTGTGGGAGCGGGATGGCGCCGCGCTGGACAGATTCCGGCCCGTTCGGGAAGGGCACCCGGGCACTGTTGGCCAGGACCACCTTCGAACCTGCCTTCAGCCCGGCGAAGTCCACCACAATGTCTGCCCGCTCACCGGGTCCCATGACCAGCCTGTTGAGCCTGACCGGGGCGTCCAGCAGGCCGCCGTCGGACCCTATCTGGTGGAAAGTGACTGCGGTGCCGTCCGCGATGAACTTGAAGTCGTAGAACCGCGCGTTGGAGCCGTTGAACATCCGGAAGCGGTACTTGCCGCGGGCCACGTCCAGGTTGGGCCGGCATTTTCCGTTGACCGTGGCAACATCGCCGAAGAACTCAGGGGCCCAGGGCCGGGCTGCGCCGTCTGCGTCCACTAGTTCAGGGTTGGGCGGGTAGGCAAACGAGCCGTCCTGGTTGAACATGCGGTCCTGGATGACCAGCGGCAATTCATATGGCGGCGGTGGAAGATGTGTCCCGTCGCCGGTGTCGATGCCCGTACTGCGGGTGTCCCGGAGCAGGTAGCCACCGGCCAGCCCGGCGTAGACATTCAGGCGGGTGAGGCCCAGCGCGTGGTCGTGGTACCAGAGGCCGGCCGCATCCTGGTTGTTGCCATAGTGGTAGGTGTACGAGGCGCCGGGCCGGAAAGTCTGTCCAGGGCCGCCGTCGGACGTTGGTGCAGTGTTGCCGCCGTGGAGGTGGACAGCCGTCCTGGGAGATCGGGCGTCGTTGCTGCCAGGCGGGACCAGTTCCGGGTCGATGGCGAAGGCAAGGGGATGCCGCCCAATATCGTTGTGGACTGTGAGGCTCAGGGGTGTATCCTTCCGGGCGATGATGACCGGCCCCAGGTAACTCCTGGATGATGCAGCGTCCTGGTACGTCAGCGTGTCGGTCAGGCCCATTTCGGCCTGGAAGCGGTGGCGGGAGTTGCGGGCCCACAACTCAAGGTTGCCGCCGGACCGCATGTCGATAACCCCCAGGTCGGCGAGCGTGGGAAGCTGCTCCGTAAAGATGCCGGGCGGGGGAACGGGGGCCGCCAGTCCCGGGCTGGCCCCGGATCCATAAGCCTGGGTCAGAACACCTGCACCGGCCACAGCGCCGGCCTGCAGCAGTTGTCGTCTTGTAATGCGCATTTTGGGGCCCCATTTCTTCGCAGCGGTATCCCCCCTTGGGCAGCAGGATAGACCTGTGCTTTAGTCCGTCATAGGGTCACGGGTCCCCTCCGTAAGGGGGTGGGCCACCCCGGTATGCCCTCCAGTCCGCCCCGCGGCCCGGCCGGTGAAATGGTCCATGGTTTGGTTGACCCCCAGCACGTCCATGACCCGGTCGAAGACGCCAACCGGAAGGACCCGCAGGGCCGGCAGCAGGTTCACGATGGGCGGCAGGACCAGCTTTCGGCGCCCGGCTTCGATGGCATCCAGGACCTTGGTTGCCACCTGCTCTTCCTGGAGGATGGGAAGAAGCAGGGGCCAGCGCGTCCGGACGCCGTCGAACATCCCCGTGTCGATGTAATAAGGGCACACCGCCAGCGTATTGACACCAATTTTTCCAGCGCGGAGCTCGGCACGGAGTGATTCGTTGAAACCGAAGGCGGCAAACTTGCTGGCGGAATAGTCTGTCTGGCGGGCGACGCCCACCAGGGCTGCAGCACTGGCAATGGTGACCACGGTTCCCCGCCGGCGGTCTACCATTCCGCCCAGGAAGCCGCGGGTGACCCAGTACAGGGCCATGACGTTGACCTTCATGGTCCTTTCGATGGCTTCTTCCGTGGCGTCGAGGAGTGCCAGGCCGCTGACCACTCCGGCGTTGTTGACCAGGATATCCACGGGTCCGGCAACAGCCGCCGCGGCCTTTACGCCCCCACGGTCCGTGACGTCCACGGCATGGGCTTCGGCCAAACCGCCGGCAGCCCGGATCTCGTCGCGCACCGCCGTGCCGCGTTGGACGTCCACATCCCAGATCACCACCCGGCTTCCGCGCCGGGCTGCTCCAAGCGCCAGGCGGCGGCCCAGCCCGCTGCCGCCTCCCGTGATCAGCACAGTTGCGCCGGAAAGCCTGGTTCCCTGGGGCATATCAGTCCTCCTGCGATGTTGGCGGCGCGTGTCCCGGCGCCACGGGCAGTGTCCTTTGACGGCTTCGGGGTACGCGGCCCATCACCCTGATGGCCCCTTTCATGATCCGTGCGTAGGTCCGGTTGGACATGCCGGGAAGGGGTGCAACACGGAGCAGCCGCTGCACGGCGATGGTCTGCGGCTCGGTGTACTTGAGGATGCCTTCCCGGCCGTGGCGGCGGCCTGCGCCGGACTCCTTCATGCCCCCGATCGGTGCATCATGGGATGCCCAGGTGGCTGCGTAGCCTTCATTGACATTGACCGTTCCCGTCAGAAGCCTGCGGGCCACTGCCTCGCCCCGCCGGGCCGACCAGACGCTGGCATTCAGTCCGAAGTCGGAATCGTTGGCCAGGGCAACGGCTTCGTCGTCGTCCGTTGTGCGGTAGACGGCCACCACCGGCCCAAAGGTCTCTTCCCTGGCAAGGAGCATCTCCTGCGTGACTCCCGTCAGGACCGTTGGCTCGTAGAACAGCGGCCCCAGATCCGGCCGGTGCCGTCCGCCGGTGACCAGTTGGGCTCCTTTGGCGAGCGCATCCTGGACGTGGCGGTCAACCCGTTCCAGCTGCGCCGGGCTGATGAGGGATCCCATGCCAATGTCCCAGTCCGGTCCGGGAGCCATGCGGATGCCTTGCACCGCGGCCGCGAAGGCGGCCAGGAAGCTGTCATGGACGTCAGCGTGCACGTAGATCCGTTCGATGCTGACGCACAGCTGTCCGGAGTTGGAAAAACAGGCGTGTACCGCGCCGGCGGCGGCTTTGCCCACATCCGCATCGGCCAGGACCAGCATGGGGTTCTTGCCGCCGAGTTCGGCCGAGAAGCCGATCAGCCGCTCACTGCACTGCCGCGCCACGGTCTTGCCGGTCTGCGAGGATCCGGTGAACATCAGAAAGTCGACCCGCGCGATCAAGGCAGGGCCAATTGCAGTGCCGGGCCCTGTGACCACTTGGAACAGGCCTGCGGGAAGCCCCGCCTGCCGGAGCAGTTTGAGCATCAGCAGGGCGGTGAAGGGCGTCTGCGAATCCGGCTTCAGGACGATGCCGTTCCCGGCCAGCAGGGCCGGGACGGCGTCCGAGACCGCAAGGGTCAGCGGGTAGTTCCAGGGGCTGATGACCCCCACCACTCCCTTCGGAAGACGGTGTTCGGTGGTGCGGGTCAGGACCGGGGCGGCGCCCTTCCGGCGGCGCGGCCCAAGGTGCCGTTCTGCGGTGCGCGCGTAGTAGTCCGCCGTCAGGACCACGTCCGCAAGTTCCTCAAAGGCGCTCAGCCGGGACTTGCCGCTCTCTGCCTGCACCAGGTCCAGGATGTCCTGCTCCCGGTCCAGCACCAGCCGGCGGAAGCGCCGGATCACCCGGCAACGGTCTTCGACGGAAACGCCTGCCCAGTACCGCTGCGCCACGCGGGCAGTTCCGACGGCGGCATCAACGTCGGGTGCGCTGCACACGGGCACTTCGCCCACAAGCGTGCCGTCAAAGGGTGCGTGCGAAGCCTGCGTCGGGGCGCCCGGTGCTGCCGCAACCAGCCTTGACAGTCCCGCGGCGAGATCCCGGCCCCGCGCGCTCAAGGCCGCCGTCCCGGGCTGTTGTTCGTGGAGTTGGTCCGCCATGTCACGCCCCCGCAGCGGTGTGCCCGGCCAGCGTTCCAGGGGTGAGCCCCGTGCCGGGGTTGAGGCGCGGAGCGAGCTGCTGCCGGAGCCAGGCCTTAACCAGCCGTTCCCAGCGCTCGGGGTCCACATTCCATTCCTTGGTGTGCCGTGCGTGGTTGAACGTCTCGAACGTGACCATCTCCGGGTTCCGTTCGGCCAGGAGCGCGGACGGTCCGTAGGGCACGTACTCGTCGTCAACGCTGTGGATGATCAGCGTGGGTGTCCGCAGCTCCACGGCCCGGGACACCCAATCCATGACCTTCAGGTCCACCGGTGCCGACAGGCCGGTCAGGCGGCGCCCCAGCGGGTGGCCCAGCATCAGCTGCCCGTAGCGGCCCACCAGCGACGGAATCCGGTTCAGCTGTGCATGGTGCGCCAACACGGTCACCCAGTCGATCACGGGTGCGTCAAGCACCATGGCCCGGATCAGGTGCCGGTACCGGGAAAGGTCCGCGGTCTGCAGGCAGATGGCCCCTCCCATGGACCAGCCGAACAGGACAATTTCCTCGGCCCCCTCGGCCAGCGCATACTCAATGGCGGCTTCGATGTCCTGCCACTCCGTGGAGCCCAGGCCGTACCGTCCGTCATCGGCCGACGGCGCCAGCCCGTCGTTGCGGTAGGACACCAGCAGGCTGGTCAGGCCCAGCTCCAGTGCCGGTCCCACCGCCCGCAGCGCTTCCTGCCGGGTGGCTCCGCGGCCGTGCACCATGATGGCCCAGGTGCGGGCTGTCCCCTTGGCCCGGACCAGCCAGGCCGGCGCTTCCCCGCGCTCCACGGGTATCAGCACGTCCTCGGCAGGAATTCCGACGGCGGCCGGGTCAGGGTAGGTGGCGCCGCTCCACCATCCCCAGCGGGCCGTGGACAGGTCGCCGCTGTAGACGGCTTCGACCTCGCGCAGGACCGTGCGTTCGGCCGGCGAGTAGGAGATGATGCGGCCGATCCGCGCGTGGCCCTTGCCGCCGTCGAAAAAGAATCCGTAAACCCCATCCACGGTGGTGTCGTCATTGGCGGCCAGGATCACCTGCTGCTTCTGCCCGTCCCGGATTACGGCCAGCAGTTCCTTGTCCGCTGCCCGTTGCCGGGCCGGGGTAATGACGCGGCGGGCAAAGTACACGGCGAGCGCGGACGAACCGGCGCCCAGCAGGCTGGCCACGGAGCCGCCGGCGACAGCTCCGCCGATGGCCCACTTCGCCCCCGGCGACATTCCGCCGGAATCCCTGGTGGTTGCAGTCATTGCAGGGCGCGCTCGCCGGAAAGGTGCCATGGGACTATTCTTACCGGCGTTGCCGCCGATACCCGCATTCCCGGGCAGGAACGGCACGGCGGCGCACGGCTCTCCGGTCGTGTTCCGGCACTTTCTCCAAGTGCGGTGCAGGCGCCCCCGAGCGGCGCTAGGCTAAGGCCATGAGTGATCCGATCATCATCCTGACCGAAGAACCCCTGGGCGCGGACGACCGCGTGAACATTGAACGGCTGGTGGATGGATCGGACAGCCGGCTGCTGGTCCTGGTCCCTGCGAACACCGAGCGCCACCTGCTCGTGGACTTCCTCGAAAACCTCTCCATGCTGGACGTTGCCAAGGCATTCCGGGAACTCGCCGGCCGCAACCCGGACGCCGCCGCCGAGCGGGCGCACGCGGATGAAACACTCGCCACCTCGCTTGCCGCGCTGGAGGGCCTGGGCTCGGGTGTGACCGGCCAGGTGGTGGAGGGGAAGGCGGTGGACGGCCTTGTGGCGAAGGTCCGGGAAACCGGCGCCGCGCAGGCCGTGGTGATCACCAGGCCGCATGCCGTGGCCGATACCTTCCACACCGACTGGGCCAACAAGGCGCAGGACCAGCTCGGTGTCCCTGTGCTCCACCTGTACGCGGGCTCGGGATTTATCGGCGACTCCTGAGCGTTGGGAATGCTATGAGCATCTTTGGAAACAGCATCTTCGGTAACAAGTCGGCAGGCGTTGTTGGCGGGGCACCGGCCAATGCCACGCAGGACCCGGCCCGGCATGACACTGCCAGGCAGGACACCCCTCAGCAGGACACCGGCATCCCGGAAACTGCCGTCAGGAAGAGCGATGAACAGTGGCGGGAGGAACTGACGCCGGAGGAGTACCACGTGCTGCGGCAGGCCGGAACCGAGCGCCCTTACACCGGTGAGTACTGGGATACCCACACAGAGGGTGTGTATCAGTGCCGGGCGTGTGGCGCCGAACTGTTCACCAGCAACGAAAAGTTTGACTCGCACTGCGGCTGGCCTTCCTTCTGGGCTCCGCTGGCTGAGGGGAATGTGCGCTACATCCACGACAGGACCCTGGGCATGGAAAGGATTGAGGTGCGGTGCGCGTCGTGCGACTCGCACCTGGGCCACGTCTTTGAGGGCGAGGGGTATGGAACGCCCACCGACCAGCGCTACTGCATCAATTCGGTGTCACTCCGGCTGGTGGCCAGGGATGATGCCGGGGACAGTACGCCGGAAAGCTGAGCCGGAGAGGGCAGCGTTCCGGGACTGATCCCACAGCGGAGGGACAGTCTCGATCCTTCCCGGAAACCATCGAGGCTAAGCGTTTCTTACGAATGAGTTGTTTTGGCATAAGTCCTGCTGGTTGCTTGTTACGCTCACCGGAGAAGCAAGCAACCAGAAAGGCAGCCGACGATGACAGAGACCCTGACCACCGCCGTCACCGGGATTTCCGCACAGGACCAGGACTGGCTCCGGCTCAAGGCCGCCGCCACCGCACTGCAGGCGCTCCAGGTCCAGGACGGGTCCGTCCCCAACCCCGCGGACCACGGGGAGGCAGCGCAGTACGTGGATGCCATTGTGGCCGCCATCCGGGCCCTGGCCCCCGCCTTTCCGCACGACGCCGACTACCTGGACGCCGCCTGCAAAGACTTCGAGGCATGGGCCGCCGGCGGCTTTCCTGTCCCCGACTTCCTCTCCTCGCTCCTGGCCTTCCAGCCGCAGGAGCACCGCCGCGACGGGCTGCAGCACCTTGTGGCGTTCCCGATGTACACCCAGAACGGCAGCAGCAACAGGCTGGTGGAGGCTGTGCTGGTGGAGGTCATCTGGCCCGAATTCATCGCCGGACTGGAGGCCGGGGACTACTCGAACAAGCTGTTCGTCCCCATCCGGTTCGTCGACTTCACTCCCGGCTACGACACGAACTCGGCCGTTCTCTTCCCCGAGACTGTGGCCGTCAGCCAGACCCCCACGTTCACATGGGGCGCCATCTTTGCCGACCGTGAAGCCGCCCGGTTCCGCCGCGTGCTGAAGGCCGCCGCGGAGATCACGGCCCTGGAGCTGCCGGAGGCCGCCGCGGAACTGCTCGCGGACCAGGACCTCACCGAGGCCACCTTCGTGATGTGGGACCTGATCCACGACCGGACGCATATGCGCGGGGACCTGCCGTTCGATCCGTTCATGATCAAGCAGCGGATGCCCTACTTCCTGTATTCGCTGGAAGAACTGCGCTGCGACCTCACGGCCTTCCGCGAATCGGTGCGGATCGAAAGGGACGACGACGCCGACCCCGACGCACGGCGGCACGCGAAGCTCGTACAGTACGCAATCATCTTCGACCGCATTTTCCGCTTCGCCATCACCGGCAGCCGGGTCCGCAACTACGATGGCCTGGGCGGCCAGCTCCTCTTTGCCTGGCTGCACCAGCACCACGTGCTGCACTGGACGGATACCCGGCTTACCATCGACTGGGATGAGGTGGCGGACGCCGTGATCGCCCTGGGTGCCAGCATCGACGAACTCTACTGGCGGTCCATTGACCGTCCCAAGACCGCCCACTGGCTGGCGGCCTACCAGCTGGTTTCGGCCACCGTCACGCCCAACCCCGCCTCCGTCTGGGCCAAGGGCCCGGACGCGCTGCCGTTGGCGGGGACGCCCCGCGGACTCACGGACCAGGTGCTGGACGACGAGTTCCCGCTGTCCATGTTCTACGAGGCACTGGAGAAGAAGATGCGCCCCGTCATTGAGTCCACCGCCGGGATCACCGGCCGCTCCGCGCTGTGAGCAGCGCCGGTCCGGCCGGGGGCGCGCCCTCCGCCCGGCCGCTCACTGTCCTGGTGGCCGGCGGCAGCGGCGCGTCGGGAATCGCCGTGGCGCGGGCACTGGCTGCCGCGGGGCACCGGGTGGCCACGGCGGGCTCCGACCAGGCCCGGATCACGGAGGCAGCGCGGAAAGCGGGCGACGGCGTCAGTCCATTTGCGTGCGACCTGGCGGTTTTGGCGGACGTCCGGCGGCTTCGCGACGACGTCACCGGCGCCTTGGGGGCGGTGGACGGCGTGATCCACCTGGTGGGCGGCTGGCGCGGGGCCAAGGGCATCGCGGACCAGTCCGACGACGACTGGGACTTCCTGGAACGCGGCGCCATCACCACGCTGCGCAACGTGTCACGCGTCTTTTTCGACGACATCGCCGCCTCCACGTCGGGAAGGTTTGCGATGGTTTCATCCACTGCCCTGGATCAGCCCGCCGCAGCGGTCGCCAGCTACGTGGCGGCGAAGGCCGCCGCGGAAACCTGGACCATGGCCATGGCCGATGGCTTCCGCCAGGCCTCAGGGAGCAGCGGGAGCCCGGCGGCCGCCACCATCCTGGTGGTCAAGGCGCTGGTGGACGATGACCTGCGCCGCGCCCATCCCCAGCGGAAATTCCCGGGGGCAACGGACGTAACTGACCTGGCTGCCGCCGTCGTCCGGCTTTTCACCACTCCGTCCGCCGAACTCAACGGCGCCCGGCTCCGGCTGGCGGACTGACCGCCTGTCTGGCTTTGCCTGGCGTGGCAGTACCTAAACTGAAAGCGTGAGCAACCCTATGACCACCACAGCAGAAACCCGTGCGGCGCTGCGGCTGCATGATCCCAACGTGCGCGGATTTGCCTCCGACAACTACTCCGGGGTCCACCCGGAAGTCCTGGCAGCCCTTGCCGCAGCCAATGGCGGACACCAGGTCTCCTACGGCGAAGACGACTACACCGCGCGGCTGCAGGAACTGATGGTTGACCACTTCGGCCCAGGCATCGAATGCTTCCCCGTCTTCAACGGCACCGGCGCCAACGTCCTGTCGCTGCAGTCCCTGCTCCCCCGCTGGGGTGCCGTGGTATGCGCCTCCACCGCCCACATCAACATGGACGAGAACGGGGCACCGGAACGCATCGGCGGCCTAAAACTCCTGCACGTACCCACGCCGGACGGGAAACTGACTCCTGAACTGATCGACCGGGAGGCCTGGGGCTGGGGTGACGAGCACCGAGCCCAGCCGCTCGCCGTCTCCATCACCCAGACCACGGAACTGGGCACCTGCTACACGCCGGAAGAAGTCCGTGCCATCGCCGACCACGCGCACGCCAGGGGCATGAAGCTGCACATGGACGGGGCGCGGCTGGCCAACGCGGCAGCCCACCTGGGCGTGCCCCTGCGCGCCTTCACCCGGGACGCCGGCGTCGATATCCTGTCCTTCGGCGGCACCAAGAACGGGCTGCTCTTCGGCGAAGTAGTGGTGGCACTGAACCCGGAAGCCGCCCATGGCCTGGTCTACCTGCGCAAGATGGACATGCAGCTGGCCTCCAAGATGCGTTTCATGTCCGCCCAGTTCATCGCCCTGCTGGAAGGCGACCTGTGGCTGCGCTCGGCCGCACACGCCAACGCCATGGCCACCCGGCTGCGTGCCGCCGTCGACACCATTGAGGGCGTCCGGCCCACCCAGGAAACCGAATCCAACGGAGTCTTCGCCATCCTTCCCCCCGGCACGGCGGACCGTCTGCGCAAGTCCTTCCGGTTCTACGACTGGGATGAGGCGAAAGGGGAAGTCCGGTGGATGTGTTCCTTTGACACCACGGAGGAGGACGTCGATACCTTTGCTGCCGCGATCCGCCATGAGCTCCGGGAATACCGCGCCGGCCAGGCCGGGTGAGCGGCCCCGACGGCGAGCCTTCCTGCCCCGGCCCGTCCCGCCCCGTAATCTGCCAGGGTGAACGCACTGGACCAGGTTCCCCCGGATTTTCTCCACGCCTTGGGAACCCTCAGGAAAGCCCGCTGCCGGAAGGAACTTCGCCTCGCGGAGATCCCAGCCCCTGCGCGGCTGGCACCCTTCGCCGTCGCGCTGGGCGCAGAGGTGATGGCACCGGGCGCCGCAACCCCGGCCACGCCGGTCCACGGACCTGCGGCCATGGCGTTTGCCGCCGCATCCGGAACGGCCGCCCCGGGACCGGCGGACGAGGACGAAACGGAGCTGGCTACCGGACGCTTCATCCTGCTGCACGATCCGGATGGCTCGGCGGTCTGGGACGGCGAGTTCCGGATTGTCACCTACATCCGTGCAGAGCTGGAACCGGAAATGGGCAACGACCAGATGCTGGGAACCGTGGCGTGGACCTGGCTGGTGGAGGCGTTGGAAAACCACAAGGCGGCATACCGGGCCGCCGGCGGCACCGCCACCCGCGTCCTCTCCGAAAGCTTCGGGACACTGGCCGGGCGGCCCGGGTCCATCGACATCGAACTCCGGGCCTCCTGGACGCCCGCTTCCTCCGACGTACAGGCCCACCTTGAGGCCTGGTCCGACATGGTGTGCACGTTCGCCGGTCTGCCGCCGCTCCCCGACGGCGTCACCGCACTCCCACCCCGTCGGCGAAGCCAGCAGAACGGTTACGGGGCAGCCCGGTAAACTGGGGGCATCATGACCCCAAACATTCCGGAAAACACCACGGCCGGCGTCCCGGCTGCTGCTGCCGCATCCCACATCACGGTGGAGGGCTTTGACAGCCCCATCCCCGAAATCATCGACCTTGACTCCCCCCGGGACGGCGTTCCGCTGGTCATCGAAACTGCGTCCGGCCTGGAGCGGTGTGCCGCGGCCATTGCCGCCGGCACCGGACCCGCCGGCGTGGACGCCGAGCGCGCATCAGGTTTCCGCTACGGACAGCGCGCCTTCCTGGTCCAGATCCGCCGCGAGGGCGCCGGAACCTGGCTGATCGATCCCGAACCGTTCGAGAACCTGGACATCATCAACGACGCCCTACGGGGCGTCGAATGGATCCTGCACGCCGCCACCCAGGACCTGCCCTGCCTTTCCGAGCTCGGGATGTGGCCGGACAAGCTCTTTGACACCGAACTCGCCGCGCGCCTGGCCGGGCTGCCCCGGGTAGGCCTGGCCGCCGTCATCGAGCAGCTGCTGGGATTCGGGCTTGCCAAGGAACACTCCGCGGCCGACTGGTCCACCCGGCCCCTGCCGGAGCCCTGGCTGCGCTATGCCGCCCTGGACGTGGAAGTCCTGACCGAACTGCGCGAGGAACTTATCGAGCTGCTGGAGGCGGACGGGAAACTGGAGTACGCCCAGCAGGAATTTGCGGCAATCCTCGCAGCGGGCATCGCTCCCCCGCGCGTTGACCCGTGGCGGAAGACCTCGGGCCTGCACCAGATCCGGGACCGCCGCCAGCTGGCCGCAGTCCGCGAACTGTGGCTGGAACGCGACTCGCTGGCGCAAAAACGCGATGTGGCACCGGGCCGGCTGCTCCCCGACTCGGCCCTCGTCGCCGCGGCGAAGGCCATGCCCGCCACCGTCCCACAGCTGCTCACCACCAAGGGGTTCCACGGGCGCGCTGCCCAGCGCGAAGCGCCGCGGTGGCTGCGCTGCATCGCGGCCGCCCGGGACCTGGAGGACCTGCCACCCCTGCACCTGGCCACCAACGCCCCGCCGCCGCCGCGGGTCTGGGCCGACCGCGATCCGGAAGCCGCTGCCCGCCTGGCCACGGCCCGGCCCCTGCTCCAGGCGAAAGCCGAGGAATTGAACCTCCCGCTGGAGAACCTCCTGACGCCCGACTACCTCCGGCGCGTGGCCTGGCGGCCGCCCGCGGACGTCACTGAAGACTCGATTTCCGCGGAATTGCGGACCCTGGGTGCCCGCCCGTGGCAGGTGGAACTCACGGCTCCGCTGATCTCCGCCGCCTTCCTGGACCCGCAGCCGCTTCCACCCAAGGAACCCAAACAGGCCGCTGCGGCGGCCGGCCAATAACCTTTTCGCGTCAGCCCTTGCAGGCTAAGTTACTCACGAGTAACATCGGTGTACCGACGCCAGGTGAGTGCCGCACTCCGGCATGCGCCCGGCGCTACGTCTCGATGAGGAGTTACACGTGAGCCAGCACGGAAGCGGCGCATCCCCGCGCACTGTCCGCGACGTCGTCTTTGTGGACGGCATCCGCACACCCTTCGGCAGGGCCGGCGAGAAAGGAATTTACGCCGGAACCCGGGCCGACGACCTGATCGTGAAGTGCATCCGCGGCCTCCTTCGCCGCAACCCGTCCCTGCCTTCGGAGCGGATCGATGAGGTGGCCATTGCCGCCACCACCCAGACCGGCGACCAGGGCCTCACCCTGGGCCGGACCGCCGCGCTGCTGGCCGGTCTCCCCCGGATGGTCCCCGGCTTCGCCATCGACCGGATGTGCGCCGGTGCCATGACGGCCGTCACCACCACGGCCGGCGGCATCGGATTCGGCGCCTACGACGTGGTGGTTGCCGGCGGAGTGGAACACATGGGCCACCACCCCATGGGCTCCGGCGCCGACCCCAACCCCCGGTTCATGTCCGAGCGGCTGGTGGACCCGGCAGCCCTGAACATGGGAAACACGGCCGAGAACCTGCACGACCGCTTCCCCGCCATCACCAAGCAGCGCACCGATGCCTACGCGGTGGCCTCGCAGGACAAGCTGGCAGCCGCCTACCGGGACGGCAGGATCCAGCCGGACCTGGTTCCCGTTGCCGCCCGGAAGCCGGGCGAGGGCTGGACCGTCCACAGCAAGGACGAACCGCCGCGCCCGGGCACCACCATGGACGACCTGGCCGCCCTGCGCACGCCGTTCCGGGCCCACGGCCGGGTTACTGCCGGAAACGCCGCCGGCCTGAACGACGGCGCAACCGCCGCTGTCCTTGCCTCCTCCGAGGCCGCCGCAGAGCTGGGGCTGCCCGTGAAGATGCGGCTGGTGAGCTACGCCTATGCGGGGGTGGAGCCCGAGGTGATGGGCATCGGCCCCGTCCCGGCCACCGAGAAAGCACTGAAGAACGCCGGGCTGACCATCGGGGACATCGGCCTGTTCGAGATCAACGAGGCGTTCGCCGTCCAGGTCCTGAGCTTCCTTGACCACTACGGCATCGCCGACGACGACCCCCGGGTCAACCGGTACGGCGGCGCCATCGCCGTGGGGCACCCCCTTGCCTCCTCCGGTGTCCGGCTGATGATCCAGCTGGCCCGCCAGTTCGAAGAGGACCCCTCCGTGCGGTACGGGATCACCACCATGTGCGTGGGCCTTGGCATGGGCGGCACGGTGATCTGGGAGAACCCGCACCACCCCGACTACAGCGGAACCCCCTCCGGGAAGACCGCCGCCGTTTCCGAAGGAGCCATGGCATGAGCGCCGCAGATTACCGCAAGTTGGCGGACCTTTTCCCCAACGAAACCGTGACCCACTCCTATGTGCAGGACATCGCCCTGCCAGGCACGGCGGGCAGGCCCAGCCCGGGCACCTTTGCCCTCGTCACCCTGGACAACGACCTGGACCACACCAAACCCACCACCCTGGGCCCCAACACCCTGGTGGAGCTCGGCACCGTCCTGGAGGGCCTGCGCGACCGTGCGGCCCGTGGCGAGATTGTTGGCGTCGGGGTGACCGGCAAGCCGCATTACCTGGTGGCGGGCGCGGACCTCTCCGCCGTGAAGTCGCTGGAAAAGCGTGAGCACGGGCTGTGGATGGCACAGCTGGGCCACGACGTCTATGCAACCCTGGCAAACCTTGGCGTCCCCAGCTTCGCCTTCATCAACGGCGCCGCGCTGGGCGGCGGCCTGGAAATCGCCCTGCAGTCCACCTACCGCTCGGTGTCCACAGGGGCGGGTGCCCTGGCGCTTCCGGAAGCCTTCCTTGGCCTGGTGCCCGGCTGGGGCGGCGTCTACATCCTTCCCCGCCTGGTGGGCCCGGAAAATGCCGTAAAGGTCATGATCGAAAACCCGCTCAGCAACAACCGCCCCCTCACCGGTGCGCAGGCATTCGGCATGGGCATCGCCGACGCCCTCTTCGAGCCTGCAGACTTCCTGGAACAGTCGCTGGCCTGGGCGGCCGGTGTCATCTCCGGTGAGGTGGTCCCGGAGCGGGCCAACGCCGTCGACCCTTCCTCCCCTGACGCGGCAACCCGCTGGGCCGCCGCGGTGGACGCGGGGCGGGCCTTCGTCGAGGCCAAGACCTCCAACGCCTCCCCAGCCCCAGCCAAGGTCCTGGACATCCTCGAGGCAAACCGCACCATGACAGCGGCGGAGTCCGCCGCGCTGGAATGCGAAACACTGGCCGGGCTGATGCAGACGGATGAGTTCCGCTCCACCGTCTACGCCTTCCTCGACCTGGTGCAGAAGCGTGCCAAACGCCCGGCCGGCGCCCCTGACCGCAAGCTGGCCCGGCCCGTCACCAAGGTGGGCGTGGTGGGCGCCGGACTGATGGCCGGCCAACTGGCCCTGCTTTTTGCCCGCCAGCTGAAGGTGCCCGTGGTCCTGACCGACATCGACCAGGCGCGCGTGGACAAAGGCGTTGCGTACGTCCACGCCGAGGTGGACAAGCTGCTGGCCAAGCAGCGCCTAAGCCAGGACGCGGCCAACCGGACCAAGGCGCTGGTGACGGGCTCGGTGTCAAAGGACGCCTTCGCTGACGCCGACTTCGTGATCGAGGCCGTCTTCGAGGAACTGCACATCAAGAAGCAGGTCTTCGCCGAGCTGGAAGGCATCGTGGCGCCGGAGTGCATCCTGGCCACGAACACGTCCTCGCTCTCCGTGACGGAAATGGCCGCGGACCTGCAGCATCCCGAACGGCTGGTGGGCTTCCACTTCTTCAATCCCGTGGCTGTGATGCCGCTGCTGGAAATCGTCCGCGCCCCGCGCACGGACGATGCCGTGCTGGCCACCGCCTTCGAACTGGCCAAGGCGCTGAAGAAGAACGGCGTGCTGGTCAAGGATGCGGCCGCGTTCGTGGTCAACCGCATCCTGCTGAGGCTCATGGGGGAAGTCACGGCGGCCTTCGACGAGGGCACCCCGGCGGAGGTGGCGGACGCCGCGTTGCGGCCCATGGGGCTGCCCATGACGCCGTTCACGCTGCTGGCCATGGTGGGCCTGCCCGTTGCGCAGCATGTCCAGGAGTCCCTGAACGCCGCCTTCGGCGACCGCTTCCCGGTCTCCGATAACCTCAAGAAGCTCATCGACAACAACGTCAAAGCACTGTGGGAGACCGCCCCGGACGGTTCGCGGACCATCCCCCAGTCCACGCTTGAGCTGCTGTCCTTTGGCTCCAGCCCGTCCACGGCGGAGCAGGTGCTGCACCGCGTCCAGGATGCCCTGGCTGAGGAAATCGGCCTCATGCTGGACGAGGGCGTCGTCGCCGGACCCGAGGACATCGACCTGTGCATGATCCTGGGCGCGGGCTGGCCCATGTTCCTGGGTGGCATCACGCCGTACCTGGACCGGGTGGGGGCCGCGGAGCGGGTCAACGGCAGGCGTTTCCTGGCACCGGGCGTCGCGTCCCCCGCCGCAGGGTAACCGGCACCAGGCCGGCAGCCAGGACGGTGGGTGCTGCCTGTCAGGCCGGGGTCAGCCGGCCGCCGTCGAGCGTCAGGAGCCGGTGCGCCGCCGTCCGTGCGTAGCCCAGGTCATGGGTGACCAGCACGACGGCGGCGCCCGCCGCTGCTGCCGATCCGACGGCGGCGTCCAGCAGGGCCAGCCCGTCCCCGTCCAGTGCCACGGTAGGTTCGTCCAGCGCCAGGACGGCGGGCCTGCGCGCCAGGACGGTGGCCAGCGCCAGGAGGCGCTGGGCGGATGCCGGCAGCTCGGCGGGGTGCTCGTCGGCGGCCTCCGCCAGCCCGACGGCCTGAAGCGCCGCGGCGGCGCGGCCGGCAACCATGTCCCGGCCCACCAATCGCTCCAGCCCGAAGCTGACCTCCCGCAGTACGGTCCGTTCAAACAGCTGGTCGCGCGGCTGCTGGAACAACAGGCCCACGGATGCAGCGGTCCGTCCGACGGGGTCGCTTGAGATGTCGCTGCCGCTGACCAGGACAGTTCCCGCGGTGGGTCGCAGCAGCCCGTTGAAGTGCCGCAGGAGCGTCGATTTTCCAGCGCCGTTGGGCCCGGTGACCGCCACGATCTCCCCCGGGTGGACCTGCAGGCTGATGTCCTGCAGCACTGGGGTGCCTGTGTTCAGGCCGCCCGCCGGTGCCGCCCTGCCCCATCTTCTGCGGCTTTCTTTTCCGCGAACCTGCGGGTCCGGGTACGCGAAGGAGACGCCGCGGAGCTGCAGGGCAGCCGGCCCCGTCTGCCGGGCTGCAGGCCGCCTTGGCGGTACCGCGGACTCCGGCACGGCAGGACGCCTGATTGCCCGGGGCAGCACTGGCGGGACACCGCCATCTCCGGAATGCCCCGCTCCCATACCGGCGGGATGCCCCGCTGCCGTGACCATGCCCCCAGCGAGTACCACCCATGTGTCTGCGTCCAGGAGCAGGGGGTCGACCACCTGGCTGAGGATTACGACGGCGGTACCCCGCTTCAGCAGGTCCAGGACCAGGGTGGCAAGATCCTCCGCCCCTGCCGCGTCCAGGGAGGCGAAGGGCTCGTCCATGACCAGCACAGGAGGTCCGGCGATGATGGCGCAGCCGATGGCCAGCCGGCGGAGCTGGCCACCGGAAAGCGTCCCGGGGTCCTGGTCCAGCAGGCCCTGAAGTCCCAGCAGCCCCGCCGTGCGCTGCACCGCCGCCTGCATGTCACCACGCCCCGTACCGGCATTCTCCAGTCCAAACGCGAGTTCCTCCGCCACCGTGGCGCGGACGGTGGACAGCACGGCGCCGGGGTCCTGGGGGACAAAGCCCACGTGGCGGCCCCACTGGGCGGGATCGATCCGCGGGTCCCCCGCGCCGCCGGCAAACTCCAGGCGCGTGCCGGACAACTCAAGGAACCCTGCCAGCGATCCGTGGCCGCCCGGAGGCAGCCAACCGGCCAGCAGGCGGCCCAGGGTGGACTTCCCGCTTCCGGAGGCGCCCAGGATGGCCGTGAAGGAGCCCGGTGCAAGAGATATGGCGACATCCTGCAGGGCCGGGACCTGCCCGTCGTGGAAGGTGAAGTGCCGGATCCCGGCGGCCAGCACCGGCTTGCCTGACGTAGCCGCATCACCGGCATGGCTGTCATTGCCCGCATTACTGTCATTGCCTGCATTACTGTCATTGCTGGCATTGCCCGCATTACCGGCGTTGCGTTGGCCGCGGGACACTATGGGCTCAGCCACCTGCGCCCGCCTGCACTACCCGGAGAACCACTGCCGCCAGGGCAGCGAGCACCAGCACGATGCGTACTGTCCGCTGCCGGCCGGAATCAGCAACCTCGCGGTAGCTGGTCCGCGGCCCGGTGTTGCTGAGTCCCCGGGCTTCCAGGGCGGCAGCACGGGTGCCGGCATCATCGATCAGGGAGAGGACCAGCGGAACGGCCTGCAGCCGGAACGCGCCCAACCTGGACACCAGGCTGCGGGAGACCACCAGGCCGCGTGATTCCTGGGCCTGCCGGATACGCTGCGCCCGGGCGGCGATGGCCGGCAGCAGGGTCAGGGTGGACGCCAGTACGAAGGCGAACCGGCCCTGTACGCCGCGGGCGGACAAGGCCGCCACGAGGTCGGGCACGCGGACGCTGAAGGAGAACAGCAGGAGGGCCAGGACCACGGCCGCCAGCTGCAGGAACCGCTGCCCGGCGAAGGCCAGGCCCTCCTGGGTGATACGGGCAGGTCCCCACTCTGCCAGGACGGTCCTGCCCTCCGGGAAGAACAGTCCGTGCAGCCACAGCAGCGACAGGCCAAGCGGGACCAGGACTGCCGCAGCCGCCGGGAGCACCCGCCGGGCCGTGCCGCCCGCCACGGACAGGCCAAGGCAGGCGGCAACCACGGCGAGGGACAGCGGCCAGGTGCCGGCCGCCGTCGTAATGGCCGCCGTGGCCGCGGCAGCCGTCAGCGACGTCAGCGGGTTAAGGCGTTCCCGCCTGGCCGGCGCTGCCGTCCTGCCTGCCGATGGTGCCGTCACAGCGTTGCGGTCAGCCCTTCCGTGCAGAATCCGGGGAGGTGCCCTGCGCGGGACCGTGCCCGGGCCCCTGTGCGGGAGCGTCAGCCGCGGCCTCCACGGGGGTGTTGCCGGCCAGGACCCGGTGGCGCCGCACGAAAGGGAACTGCAGGCGTGCCCTGCGGGGCAGCGCATAGACCAGGATGGCCACGACTGTGAACACGATGGCCTTGTCCATAGGGTCGGAGATCAGTGCCTGCTTGGTGATCGCGGCCAGGAGGGTGTCCCCCATGGCCCGGAAGGCGCTGACGATGGCCCCCGTGGCCACGCCGGAGGTGCCGCCGAAGACGAAGGCGGCCACCGGGGCGGACACCACGCCGGCGAGGATTCCGGTGGCGAAACCGGCCACGGGAGCCAGGTAGAAGCGGCGGAAGAGGCCGTAGCGTGCTGCCAGCCCGGCGAGGCAGCCAATGAGCGCGGCGCCGGCTGCGAACGGAAGCACCGTGGGGTTGAAGAAGGACCAGACGATGCTGCTGAGCGCTCCGGTGGCGGCACCGGCGGCCGGGCCGGCCAGGACCGCGATCAACACCGTGCCGATGGCGTCGAGGTAGAAGGGAACCAGGGTGCTGCCAACGAACTGGCCGAGCACGATGTTCAGGACCAGGGCCACCGGAATGAGCACCAGGGTGGACGCGGGCAGCGTGGGCAGGACGGCGACGATCAGCAGGACTGCGCCTGCCAGGAAGCCGGTGAGGGCGATCAGGGCCGATGCGCTGCCCGGACCTCCGGTGATGTCTGCCGGCTGGTTGAGCACCAGGTAGACATAGGTGGCCGCGATGGCCAGGGCGCCGAGGATCTCCAGCAGCCGGCGGCGGGCCGCCGGGCGTTCCTGGGACGGAAGCGTCAAAGAGGGCGATGACATGGGGAATGTTCCTTTGGGTGCAGGCAGTGGCCCGGCAGTGCCGGGCCGGAGTGTGGCTGCCTATGTCACCTCGGCAGCAGCCGGCGGCAACTGCGCCGGGCCGGTCCGTGGCCCATTCTACCGGCCATCGTCCGGCAGCGTCCCGTGCCGGGTGGCCCGGTCATGACGGGTCCGCCCCTGCCCTGTCAGCCAACCCGGCGGGCCAGGCTTCCGATGGCGGACACGAGTTCGCGGAACGCCTGCTCCGGGTTGTTGGTGGCGACAATCCTGGCGTTTGGGGGTGTGCCCCAGAGCCCGCGGAAGTCGGCCACAGTGGTTCCCGCCAGGAGCGGCGAATCCGTTTCGACGTCCACGGTGGCGGTCCGCGCCGTGTACTCGAGCGTGCCTGCCGCGACTCCTGCGGCAAAGAAGTCGTGGACGTGGGCCAGGTATCCCTGGTCGTAGAGCCGGTGGAATTCAAAGTAGAACCGCAGGGCATCTGAAAGGTGCCTGATGAGGGTGTTGTCGGAGGTGCTGCGCCGCCCTTCCGGCTGTTCCGGGAGCAGCAGTTCGGGAACGCCGGCACCCGCGGCCCGGGCCAGCGCCGTGACGTGGGCCGGGTGCAGTTCAATGCGTTCGGTGGTGTCAAGGGAGCAGACGATGGGGAGTTTCTCCAGCGGCCATCCCCGGTACGCGGCGTAGACCTCCTTGGCGGCGTGCGGATCCACGTGCGTGTTCCACTCGGCGGTGGGGGTGGTGTTGCCCTGGTGGTAGAAGGCGCCGCCCATGATTACTGCCTTGGCCAGGAGGTTGGGCAGTTCCGGTTCCTTGCGCAGGGCCAGGGCGAAGTTGGTCAGCGGTGCGGTGATGAGCGCGGTGAGCTCGCCTGGCCTGGCCCTGGCATGTTCGATCCAGAGGTCCACGGCGTCCCGGTCGCAGAGCCGCCCGGCGGGTTCGGGCAGCACGGCGTACCCGATCCCTTGCGGTCCGTGGGTCTCAGGGGTGGTGAGCAGCGGGATGGACAGGGGCTGGCGGGCACCAACCGCCACCTGGACCCCGGACCTGCCGCACAGTTCCAGCAGGGCCAGGGTGTTGCGGGCAACCTGGTCCGCGTCCACGTTGCCGGGAGAGGCCGTGACCGCCACGATCTCCGTGTCCGGGAGGGCGGCCAGGTAGGCAAGGGCCAGGGCGTCGTCGATCCCGGTGTCAACATCCAGGAGGTAGGCGGGCACGGCGGCCTAGAAGAGCGCGACCTTGGGCACTGCCGGGAAGATCCCCTCCAGGTCAGCCAGGTCTCCGGGCGTGGGGACCCAGTTCGCCGCTTCCGCGTTCTGCCTGACCTGCTCCGGCCTGGTGGCCCCGGCGATGACGCTGGCCACCGAGGGCTGGGCGGCAAGCCAGGAGAAGGCCACCTCGATTTCGGTCAGCCCGCGTTCCTTCGCGAAGGCGCTGAACCGGCCCAACTGGTCCCAGTCGGCGTCGTCCACCATGTTGGTGCGGGTGTGGCTGAGCCGGGACCCCTCCGGGGCATGGCCCGGTGAGTACTTGCCGGTGAGGAGTCCGTTGGCCAGCGGGAAATACGGCAGGACACCGAGCCCGAACTCCTCCGCGGCGGGCGTCACCTCAAGCTCGGCACGGCGGTCCAGGAGGTTGTAGTGGTTCTGGGTGGAGATGAAGCGGGCCGTGCCCAGTTCGCGGGCCACGTACTCCGCCTGGGCGATCTGCCAGCCGGAACGGTTGGAGTGGCCGATGTAGCGGACCTTGCCGCTGCGGACCAGGGTGTCCAGCGCCGCGAGGGTCTCATCGATGGGGGTCAGCGGATCCGGGGTGTGGAACTGATAGAGGTCGATCCAGTCCGTGCCGAGGCGCCGCAGCGAGGCCTCCACCGCCTGGATGATGTAGCGCCGCGACCCGCGGGCGCCGAAGTCCGGCCCGCTGCCGCCCTTCATGTCCATGCCGAACTTGGTGGCCAGGACGACGCCGGAGCGCTTGTTTCCGAGGGCCTTGCCGAGCATGGTTTCGCTCAATCCGGGCTCCCGCCCATAGGTGTCGGCAACGTCGAAGAGGGTGATGCCGGCATCCACCGCTGCGTGGACGACGGCGTCCGTGGCGTCCTGCGTCTCGGTGGCGGTATTGGCGCGGCCAAGGTTGTTGCAGCCAAGGCCCACGGTGGAGACGGTCAGGCCGGATTTTCCAACGCGGCGGTAACTGGTCAAGGACGCCTCCTAGAGGGTGAAGTTGCTGGCAGGCTTGGCTGAGTGCTTGAGCTTGAAGTGGTCAGGGTCGCCGTAGGGGGCGGCGCCGATGCTGAGCTTGGTGAAGTCAAGGTCCTCGCCGCGGGCGCAGACTTTGATGGCGTTGACGGCCTTGTTCACGTCCGGGCAGAGGCAGAAGATGTTGAGCTTGTAGTCAGTGAATTCGGACCGCTCCACCGTGCCCAGGCCGCGCCAGGCGAGGTGGCTGATCAGGGCGTCCGTGGCCTTCTGCTCCAGGTAGCGGTCCCGGTCGGTGCCCTCCCTGGTCTTGAGCGCGAACTGCGCCACCACCCAGAACTGTTCCTCGGTGGGGATCTCGGCGTAGCCGTCCTCCGCGCACTGGGCTGCGAAGGCGTCGAGGAGGCCCTCCGCGGCAGCAGCATCCGGGACGTCGGTTTCCTCGGTTTTGCTCTGGTGCCCCACGGCGCCGAAGTTCATGACGAACTGGGAGTACTCATCGTCGAACCAGGCCTCCCGGAAGTGGAGGGTGCCCTCGTCGTCGCGCTTGTAGACCCTGACAATGCCGCTCATTTACGTCCTTCTGTAAACCATTCGACGTCGGTGCCGTCGAATGGCGCCTGCTGTGCCTTCACGGCGTGGTAAAGCCCGTCCGCTGCGGCCTGGATGTCTTCAATCAGTTGCTGCGGGTAGCGCATGGAGACGCTGTGTTCGGCGAACTCGTCCTGGTCGTCGATGAAGACGCCGCGGTCAGCCGTCCGGATGACGTCCAGGTCCATGTCGATCACGTGGAACTCGGTCACCGCCGGCCGGATGTGTGTCCATTCGTGGCCCACCGCCAGGTCGATGTAGACCCGTACTCCCGCCGGATGCGCGGAGTCGTAGAACGTGGCCACCCAGTCACCCTCGCGCGGCACCAGCAGGACGGCGTCGGAGCGCGTGTAGAACGCGGCGCCGGGGCGGGAACAGAACTCGTTGGTGCCCTGGAAAATCCACCACCCGTGCCGGTCTTCGCCCAGGTACCGGCCCGGCACCACCCAGTGGGCCTTGCCGTTCCACTTCCGGTTCCGGGAGACCACCAGCTGTCCCGGCTTTAGGCCGTTGGGAACGCGCGTGGTGGTGGTGTGCAGGACCGGTCCGGACTCCCCGGCGGGGCCGGGATACTTCAGCTCGTCCTCGTCCCTCACAGGATCGGGAGGCTGCCGGTGGTGGGGTGCTGCTGCCCGGGCAGGGGCCGCGCAAACGGAACCTTGGTTCCCAGGACCTGCGCAACGACGTCGTGAGTGATCTGCTGGGCGGTCAGCCCAACGCGCTCCAGCACCTGGTTGCGGGTGCCATGCTCCAGGAATTCGACGGGCAGGCCAACCTCGTTCAGGGCGGTGTCCACGCCTGCCGCCCGCATCTCCTGCCGGATGCGCGATCCCACGCCACCGGCGCGGACGCCGTCTTCGATGCAGATCACCAGCCGGTGGTGCGAGGCCAGCGCGATGATGGAACGGCGGACCGGGAGGACCCAGCGCGGATCCACTACGGTGGTGCTGATGCCCTGCGCCCCGAGCCGGTTGGAAACGTCGAGGGCCAGCTCGGACATCGCGCCGACGCTGACGATCAGGACGTCGTTCTCGGTGGAGCCGGAGGGGCGGCGGGCAAGGATGTCCACGCCGTCGCTCAACCGCTCCAGCGCCTCGACCGCCGGACCAACGGAGCCCTTGGAGAAGCGGACCACGCTGGGGGCGTCGCTGATGGCCACCGCTTCGCGCAGTTCCTCCCGGAGCCGGGTGGCGTCGCGGGGCGCTGCCAGGTGGAGGCCGGGGACGATCTGGACCATGGCCATGTCCCACATGCCGTGGTGGCTGGCGCCGTCCGGGCCGGTGACCCCTGCACGGTCCAGGACAATGGTGACGCCTGCCTTGTGCAGGGCCACGTCCATCAGCAGTTGGTCGAAGGCACGGTTCAGGAAAGTGGCATAGACGGCAACCACCGGATGCAGCCCGCCAAAGGCCATGCCGGCGGCCGCGGTGAGCGCATGCTGTTCGGCGATCCCGACGTCGATGACGCGCTCGGGGTGCTTGGCCGCAAATTTGTGCAGGCCCACCGGGATCAGCATGGCGCCGGTGATGCCGACAATGTCCTCGCGCTCGTCGGCGATGGCGGCGATCTCATCGGCGAAGACGGAGGTCCAGGACTGGGCGCCCCCACTGCCGGTTGGTTCGCCGGTCTCGGGGTCGATGATGCCGACGGCGTGGAACTGGTCTGCTTCATGGGCCCGGGCAGGAGCGTAGCCGTGGCCCTTCTCCGTCATGGCGTGGACGATGACGGGGCCGCCGTAGTTCCTGGCGGTGGAGAGCGCGTGTTCCATGGCCTGGAGGTTGTGCCCGTCCACCGGACCGATGTATTTCATGCCCAGGTCCTCGAACATGCCCTGCGGGGCCCACCAGTCCTTGATGCCCTTCTTCATGGCATGCAGGCTCTTGTAGGTGAACTGGCCCACCGGGCCACCGTTCTGGAGCTTCTTCTTCCACCAGTCCAGTGCGCCCTCATACGCCGGCGCGGCGCGGAAGGAGTCGATGGTGGGGCGCAGGGAGGCAAGGTAGTCGGCGAATCCGCCGACGGTGGGTGCGTAGGAGCGGCCGTTGTCGTTGACCACGATGACGACGCGGCGCTTCTTGTCCGCGGCGATGTTGTTGATGGCTTCCCAGGCCATCCCTCCGGTGAGGGCGCCGTCGCCCACGATGGCGACGACGTGCCTGTCGCCTTCTCCCGTGAGCTGGCGGGCGCGGGAGATGCCGTCGGCCCAGGACAGGGAGGAGGATGCGTGGGAGCTTTCGACGATGTCGTGCTCCGATTCGGCCCGCGCGGGGTAGCCGGAGAGTCCGCCTTCCTGGCGAAGGGTGCTGAAGTCCTGGCGTCCGGTCAGCAGCTTATGGACGTAGGACTGGTGGCCCGTGTCGAAGACGATGCTGTCGCGGGGCGATTCGAAAATGCGGTGCACGGCCAGCGTCAGCTCCACGACGCCGAGGTTGGGTCCGAGGTGGCCGCCCGTCTGGGAAACGTTAGTGATCAGGAATTCCCTGATCTCCGAGGCCAGCTGTTCCAGCTGTTTCTCGGTCAACTCGTTCAGGTCCTGCGGATTCCGGATGGTGTCCAAGATTCCCAATGACCCCTCCTTCGGGTGGTAGACGTGCCGTTTAACTCTAACGCCTTGGCTTGGCTGCAAAGCCGAAGCCCCGGCTGGTCGGTGACCGGCCGGGGCTTCGGGAGGATGGTGCCTGCTGGCAGTTACCGCTAGTTGGCGGAGATCTGGCGCAGCACGTACTGCAGGATGCCGCCGTTGCGGTAGTAGTCCGCTTCACCCGGCGTATCGATGCGCAGGACGGCGTCGAACGACTTCGAGGAGCCGTCCTCGGCGGTGGCGGTGACCTTCAGGGTCTTGGGCGTGGTGCCCTCGTTCAGGGCAGTGACGCCCTCCACCGAGAAGGTTTCCGTGCCGGTCAGGCCCAGGCTGGCAGCGTTCTCCCCGGCCGGGAACTGCAGCGGCAGGACGCCCATGCCGATCAGGTTGGAGCGGTGGATGCGCTCGTAGCTTTCGGCGATGACAGCCTTGACACCCAGCAGGGCGGTACCCTTGGCGGCCCAGTCACGGGACGAACCGGAGCCGTACTCCTTGCCGGCCAGGACCACCAGCGGGGTGCCGGCTGCCTGGTAGTTCTGCGCGGCGTCGTAGACGTAGGCCTGCGGGCCGTCAGCCTGGGTGAAGTCGCGGGTGAAGCCACCCTCAACACCGTCCAGGAGCTGGTTCTTGATGCGGATGTTCGCGAACGTACCGCGGATCATCACCTCGTGGTTGCCACGGCGCGAGCCGTAGGAGTTGAAGTCCTTGCGCTCCACGCCGTTGGCCAGCAGGTACTGGCCGGCGGGGGTGTCGGACTTGAACGAACCGGCCGGTGAGATGTGGTCGGTGGTGACGGAGTCGCCGAGCTTCAGCAGCACGCGGGCGCCGGTGATGTCCTTGACCGGTTCCGGCGTCGCCTGCATGCCCTCGAAGTACGGGGGCTTCCGGACGTAGGTGGAGTTCGGATCCCAGGCGAAGGTGTCGCCAGCCGGGGTGTCCAGTGCCTTCCAGCGGTCGTCGCCGTCGAAGACGCCCTCGTAGCCCTTGGCGAACATTTCCTTGTCGATCGAGGAATCGATGACCTGCTGGACCTCAACGGGGTTGGGCCAGATGTCCTTCAGGAAGACGTCGTTGCCGGCCTCGTCCTTGCCGAGCGCGTCGGTCTCGAAGTCGAAGTCCATGGAACCGGCCAGGGCGTAGGCGATGACCAGCGGCGGGGACGCCAGGTAGTTCATCTTGACGTCCGGGTTGATCCGGCCTTCGAAGTTGCGGTTGCCCGACAGGACGGCGCTGACGGCGAGGTCGTTGGCCTGGATGGCCTCGGAGATCTCGGGTTCCAGCGGGCCGGAGTTGCCGATGCAGGTGGCGCAGCCGTAGCCCACGATGTAGAAGCCGAGCTTCTCCAGGTAGGGGGTCAGGCCGGACTTTTCGTAGTAGTCGGTGACAACCTTCGAACCCGGGGCGACTGAGGTCTTGACCCACGGCTTGGCGGTGAGGCCCTTTTCGACGGCGTTGCGCGCCAGGACGGCGGCGGCCAGCATGACCGAGGGGTTGGACGTGTTGGTGCATGACGTGATGGACGCGATGGTGACCGCGCCGTGGTCCAGCTCGAACTCGCGTCCGTCAGCCATCTTCACGGGAACCGGGCTGGTGATCCGCCCGGCGCCGCCGTGGGCCGCCGAATACTTCGGCGGTTCGCGGTCGGTGTCGGAGACGTGGGTTCCGCCGGAGGTGAAGGACGGGGCGTCGGAGGCCGGGAAGCTCTCTTCGAGGGACTCGTCCAGGGTGCCCGCGTTGGCGTCATGGGACACGTAGTTCTTGAGGTCGTGGCGGAACTCGTCCTTGGCCTCGGTCAACTCGATGCGGTCCTGCGGGCGCTTGGGGCCTGCAATGGACGGGACAACGGTGGACAGGTCCAGCTCCAGGTACTCGGAGAACTTGATGTCGCGCGACGCGTCGTGCCACAGGCCCTGTTCCTTCGCGTACGCCTCCACGAGGGCGACGTTCTGCTCGGAGCGGCCGGTGAGGCGCAGGTAGTCCAGGGTGACGTCGTCGATCGGGAACATGGCAGCCGTGGAGCCGAACTCCGGGCTCATGTTGCCGATGGTGGCGCGGTTGGCCAGCGGCACCGCTGCGACACCCTCGCCGTAGAACTCCACGAACTTGCCCACCACGCCGTGCTTGCGGAGCATCTCGGTGATGGTCAACACTACGTCGGTTGCGGTGGCGCCGGCGGGGATGCTGCCGCTGAGCTTGAAACCCACAACGCGCGGGATCAGCATGGAGACGGGCTGGCCGAGCATGGCGGCCTCGGCTTCGATGCCGCCCACGCCCCAGCCCAGCACGCCCAGGCCGTTGACCATGGTGGTGTGGGAGTCGGTGCCAACGCAGGTGTCAGGGTAGGCACGCAGGACGCCGCCCACTTCGCGGGTCATGACGGTGCGGGCCAGGTACTCGATGTTGACCTGGTGCACAATGCCGGTTCCCGGGGGAACCACCTTGAAGTCGTCGAATGCGGTCTGGCCCCAGCGCAGGAACTGGTAGCGCTCACCGTTGCGCTGGTATTCGATCTCCATGTTGCGCTCCAGCGCGCCGGAGTTGCCGAAGGCATCGATCTGGACCGAGTGGTCGATAACCATCTCGGCCGGCGCCAGCGGGTTGACCCGCTTGGGGTCGCCGCCCAGTTCCTTGACGGCTTCACGCATCGTCGCCAGGTCAACCACGCAGGGAACGCCGGTGAAGTCCTGCATGATCACGCGTGCCGGCGTGAACTGGATTTCTGTATCGGGCTCCGCATTCGGATCCCAGCCTGCCAAAGCGCGAACGTGATCGGCAGTGATGTTCGCGCCGTCCTCGGTCCTCAGCAGGTTTTCAAGCAATACCTTGAGGCTGAACGGAAGGGCTTCTGCACCTTCAACGGAGTTCAACCGGAAAATTTCGTATTCGGTTCCGGCTACATTAAGTTTGCCTTTTGAACCGAAGCTGTCCACAGTGCTCATCGCAGGACTCCTCTCGCAACAGTTTCATCTTTGTCGCGCGGTTGACCGCCTGCTAGTTAGGACGCCCTAAGTAGTTACAGGGCCCGAAAATTGCACACGGCCGGCCGAGAATTCGGGCGCGACGTGGGACTACTACGGTCATCGTAGTCCAAAACCGCGGCCGCATCACGGAGCCGGAGCCAGCAGTGCCACGGTCTCAAGGTGGTGGGTGTGGGGGTACAGGTCGAAGGCCCGGAGGCCGGCGAGGTCCCACCCTGAGCGGCGGAAGTAACCCAGGTCACGGGCGAACGACGCCGGGTCGCAGGACACGTAGGCAATGGCCCGGGGCTGCGAGGCAACGAGTTGGCCGACGACGGCTTTCCCGGCTCCGGCCCTGGGCGGGTCAAGGACCAGGGCGTCGAAATTCCGCGGCTTCTGGCGCAGGACCCGTTCCACGCGGCCCTGGACCACCTCCACCTGCGGCGCGGAGTGCAGGTTTTTCCGGGCGTCGCGGCTGGCGCCGGGCGCTCCTTCGACCGAGAGCACGGACCCGGTCTCCCCCACTGCGTCGGCCAGGACAGCGGTGAAGAGCCCGGCTCCTGCGTAGAGGTCGGCCACCACGGCTCCGGGGTGGAGGAAGTCTCCATGCCGGAGGAATTCTGTGACAGCCCCCACAAGTGTCCCGGGCGCGTCGCGGTGGATCTGCCAGAAGCCCTCTCCGGTAACGCGGAAATCGTGTCCCTCGGCGGACTCCTGCACCCAGGTCCGGCCGCGGAGCTGTGTCACGTCACCGGTCAGCGCATCAAAGGCCGCCACGGAAACGTCCCCCGGCACTTCCGCAGCAATTGCCCTCAGCCGTTTGTCCTTTGTCCCGGGCGCGGGCGCAAGGAGCACCAGGGGCCGGGAAGCGTTGGCCGGAGCGGCCACCTCAACCCGCTCGATGCCCTGGAGGTCCAGGTCCCACAAGCGCAGCGCGTTGATGGCGCCGCTGGCCAGGGGCATCTCCCGCACCGGGATGATCTGGTTGGAACGGTGAGCGTGCATTCCCAGCCTGCCGCCGGGGGTGACCGAAAAGCTGGCCCGTGTGCGCCACCCAAGGCCGGTGCCGCCGTCGTACTTTTCCCCTACCGCCTCCACGCTGCCCGCCCAGGCGGCGGGCAGTTGCTCAAAGCCGGCCAGCCGGGTGAGCTGTTCGGCCAGGACATCCGCCTTGAGGCTGCGCTGCCGGGCCAGTGTCATGTGCCCGAACTCCGCACCCCCCACAGGCGGGTGGCCGTGGCCCCATGCCCGGCGGGAATCCGCAGGATGCCAAAAGTGCTCCACCCGGTCGGGGGAAGCCTCGAGCACCTCGATGACGTCCGCCCGCCAAAACTTGGCGTCGTCCGCTGCATCGGTCAGCCGGACCCGGACTTTCTCTCCCGGGATGGCGTGCCGGACAAAGATGACCCTGCCCTCATGCCGCGCAACACAGTGCCCGCCATGGGCCACGGGCCCGACGTCGAGGACCGCCTCTTCGCCTGCATGCCCGGCAGCGTCCGGTGCCTGCGGCGCGGCTGTTGAAGTTCTTGCGGTCACTGGACGTCCTGGAGGTTCTTTGCTTCTTCGGATGATTTGAGCTGCCACGGAACACTGGCCACCATGACTCCGGGTTCGAAGTGCAGGCGGGTCTTGATGCGCAGGGCGGTCTGGTTATGCACCAGCTGCTCCCACCACTTGCCCACCACGTATTCCGGGATGTAGACCACGATCAGGTCCCGCGGGGAGTCCAGGCGCATTTGCTTGATGTACTCCATGATGGGCGTGACCGTCTCGCGGTAGGGGCTGGCCAGGACGGTCAGCGGGACCGGGATTTCGAGCTTTTCCCAGTCGGCGATGGTGTGGGCCGTTTCCTCCGCGTCGATGTCCACCGTTATGGCGTCCAGCCGGGAGGGCCGGGACGCACGGGCGTAGGCCAGCGCACGCAGGACGGGTTTGCGGACGTGGGACACCAGCAGGACGGCGTGCACCCTGGTGGGCAGGGCCCGGGGTGAGGAGTCCTCATCCACCGCGAGTTCCTTGGCCACGTTGTCGTAATGCGCCCGGATGCTCCACATGATCAGGAAGAGGACGAACATGGCCAGGAGGGCGATCCAGGCGCCCTGTTCGAACTTGGTGATGAGGACGATGACCAGCACCAGCCCGGTCATGCCGAAGCCGATGCTGTTGATGGTGCGGGACTTCATCATCCGGCGCCGGACGGCTTTGTCCTTGGCAAGCTTCAGCTCGCGCCCCCAGTGCCGGATCATGCCGAGCTGGCTGAGGGTGAAGGAGATGAAGACGCCCACGATGTAGAGCTGGATGAGCTTGGTGACGTCCGCGTCGAACGAAATGATGAGCACCAGGGCGCCTGCCGCGAGGGCAAGGACACCGTTGCTGAACGCAAGCCTGTCGCCCCTGGTCCGGAGCTGGCGGGGAAGGTAGCCGTCCTGGGCCAGGATGGAGCCGAGGACCGGGAAGCCGTTGAAGGCCGTGTTGGACGCGAACACCAGGATGACGCCGGTGGCCGCCACCACGATGTAGAACGGGATGCTGCCCGGGCCGAAGATGGTCTGGGCAATCTGGCTGATGGCCGGGTTCTGGACGTATCCCTCCGGCAGCGGGTTCCCGTCGAGCAGGAATTCCGTGGCCGGATCCAGCACGATGTGGACCTTGGTGGCGTTGGCCAGGTAGATGATGCCGGCCAGCATCGCGGCGCCGATCACCCCCAGGAGCAGGAGGGTGGTGGCCGCATTCTTGCTCTTTGGGTGCCTGAAGTTCGGCACGCCGTTGCTGATCGCTTCCACGCCCGTAAGCGCTGCGGCGCCGGAGGAGAAGGCCCGGAGCAGCAGGAACGCGCCGGCCAGGCCCACCAGGCCCTGGTCGAAGCCTTCCGTGGGGACGATGGTGAAGGCCGCCGACGGCGCCTCCCCCAGCTGCCCCGTTGCGGCCTGGAACACGCCCACCGCGGTCATGCCCAGGATCGATGCCATGAAGATGTAGGTGGGGACGGCGAATACGCTGCCCGCTTCCTTGATGCCGCGCAGGTTGACCAGGGCAAGGATGACGACGCCGATGGTGGCGATGACGGCCTGCTCACCGTGCAGTGACGGTACAGCAGTGGTGAGGTACGCCGCTGCCGAGGACATGGACACGGCAACGGTCAGGACATAGTCCACCAGGAGGGCCGAGGCTACCGTCAGCCCGGCGTACTTGCCGAGGTTTACGTTGGCGATCTCGTAGTCGCCGCCGCCCGACGGGTACGCGTGGACGTTTTGCCGGTAGGAAGCGACAACGGTCAGCAGGACCACCATCACCGCCAGTCCCACCAGGGGCGAGATCGCCACGGCGCTCACACCTGCCAGGGCAAGGGTCAGGAGGATCTCGTCCGGCGCGTAGGCTACGGAGGAAAGGGCGTCGGAGGCGAAGATCGGCAGTGCGATCTTCTTGGGAAGCAGGGTATGGGCCAGCCGGTCGTTCCGGAACGGCCTGCCCACCAGCACGCGTTTGACGGCGTTCAGTATTGTCAACACCCCACAAAGCTAGTCTGAATCGCGGACGATGTCATGACGGGCCCCGGCCGGGCCTAACCAGGGCCGTGCCGGTAGAGTTCTAGCTGCACGATCCTGACTTACATATGGAGGAGATACGGTGGCGCATTTCGTGATCATGGGATGTGGCCGGGTGGGGGCAACGCTGGCGCACACGCTGGAGGATGCCGGACATTCCGTGGCCATCATCGACCAGGACGACCGCGCCTTCCGCCGGCTCCGCCAGGGCTTTACCGGACGGAAAGTCACGGGCATTGGCTTTGACCGGGACACCCTCAAGCAGGCCGGGGTGGGCGAGGCCTATGCCTTCGCCGCGGTCTCCAGCGGGGACAACTCCAACATCCTGGCCACCCGTGTGGCCCGTGAGACCTTCCACGTCCCGCACGTCGTCGCAAGGATCTATGACCCGGGTCGCGCCGAGATTTACCAGCGCCTTGGCATTCCCACCGTGGCGGCCGTCCGCTGGAGCGCCGACCAGGTGCTGCGCCGCATCCTTCCCGAACAGCACCTCGCGGGCGACTTCCGGGAGCCCTCAGGACGCCTGGTCCTGGCCGAACTGGACCTCGACGCCGGCTGGATCGGGCACCGCATCAGCAGCATTGAGAAGGCTGCCGATGTGCGCGTGGCGTACCTGACCCGCTTCGGCGAGGGCCTGCTGCCCGACGCCGGAACCGCCTACCAGGACGGCGACACCGTGCACGCCATGCTGCAGGTGGACCGCAGCGCCCAGATCGCCCAGATCCTCGCCAAAGCCCCCGCCAAGGAGTATCAGTGAAAGTCGTTATTGTCGGCGCCGGCAGCGTCGGATCGTCCATTGCCCGCGAACTGCTGGCGCACAAGCACGAAATCCTCCTTATCGACCTCAAACCGGAAGTGATCGGGCGCAGCGGCCTGCGGGGCGCCCACTGGCTGGTGGGTGACGCCTGCGAGCTCTCCACCCTGCAGGGCGCGAAGGTGGAAGACGCCGACGTGGTGGTTTCCGCCACGGGCGATGACAAGGTGAACCTGGTGGTGTCCCTGCTGGCCAAGACCGAGTTCGGGGTTGGCCGGACGGTGGGCCGGGTGAACAACCCCAAGAACGACTGGATGTTCAACGATTCATGGGGTGTCGACGTCGCCGTGAACACCCCGCAGCTGATGACGGCCCTGGTGGAAGAGGCAGTGGAGATCGGCGACCTGGTCCGGCTGCTGACGCTTCAGACGGGCGTGGCGTCGCTGGTGGAATTCACCGTCCCGCATGATTCGCACGTGATCGGCATGACCGTGGGCGACATCCACTGGCCGGAGGACGCCACCCTGGTGGCGATCCTGCGGGACCAGGCACCCATTACCCCCAGCCGCGACGACGTGATCGACGGCGGCGATGAACTCTTCTTCGTCACCACCATCGCCGCCGAGGACCGGCTGCGGGAGCTGCTTTCCTCCGCACCCGGCAGCATCGACACCGCCGGGATCAACGGTGGAGAGCAGGCGGGCAGCAGCGCCCAGCCGGCCACCGCCAGCGGATACGGCCCGGTCCCGGAGGACGACGGCTTCGACGGCTAGGTCCGCCGCTGCCCGGGGAGAGGCGGGGCGGCCTGGCCGTCAGGCGGGCTGGTCTGTGCCGGCTTCAGGCTCCGCCGGGGCAGGCCGGGTCACCAGCCAGGCCACCCAGACGCCCAGGATGTACAGGGGGGCGCCCATAATGAGCCGTGTGGTGGCGAGGGCGGCCAGGCCGTCGGTGCCCATCAGGTAGAGGGGCACCTGCACAATGAGCCGGAGCGCCAGGACGCCCACGATGATCCAGGTGCCCAGGCGGTACGCCTTGACCCGGTCAGGTTCCTTACGCCATTCCACGCCCTCGTTGCGGATGAAGCCAAAGAGGAGCCCGGCCACGGGCCACTTCACGGCAATAGAGATGACCATCGCCAGGATGTAGGCGGCGTTGGTGAAGAAGCCGGGGAGGTAGAAGTCTTCGGCCTTGCCGGTGGTGTTGGCCAGCCAGGCGGAGATGCCGACGCCGACAATCCCCGCCAGGGCCTGGGTCAGAGGCCGCCGCTGTATCAGGCGGACAACGGTGAACACGGCTGCCGATGCCAGGGCGGCCACCAGTGACAGCGTGAGCTCGCGGGTGATGGTGAACGCCACCAGGAACACCAGGCCGGGAACGATGCTCTCGGCAATTCCCTGCACTCCCCCGGCGCTGCGCAGCACGTCCACCTGCCCGTCGTGGGTGCGGTGGAGTCCCGCTTTGGCGGCGTACCCGGCGGCGAGGCCGGCAACGGGCGATGGACCGGGAGCCTGCGGCCTGCCCTGCTGTTCTCTGCCCGGATGTGCAGGGCCGGACGGCTGTTCGGGCTCTTGCGCGGTCATTCGTTCTCCTGGCGGGACAGTATCTCGTAGCGGGGATTGAATATGGTGGGCATGTCTTCGCCCCGGGCCAGCATCCCCTCAACCCGGATCCGCGCGCCCGCTTCGATGCCCGGCACGCGGCGGCGGCCCACCCAGACGACACGGAGCCGGGGCGGCCTGCCCCGCTTCGGACCAGGGGCCGGACGTTCGGCGTCATCCTGGGACAGGATGGCACTGAATTCCGGGGTCCGGTCGGCAGGAACAAAGGTCACCGATTCAATGTGCCCCTGGCACATGACGCGTCCCTTGTCAGGAAGTTGCTCCAGTGGGGTGATCCGGCCGGACGCATGGACCGGGTTGTTGTGGGGAGACTCAGCCGATCTGGGTAATTTCGGGACCACGTTCGGGCTCCTCCAGGGTGGGCGCGGCGGGCGGAGGAGTGGCGGAGGCGTCCTTCGGCAGCCTCAGCTGCAGGAGGTCCCGCGGGGGCATGGGGCTGTCGCCACGGACCACTACGACCTGCCGGAACAGTGCTTCGAGCGGTTCCGCGGCGGGGCGTTCCAGCGCCGCAGGTCCGCCCAGGACGCCGCGCAGGAACCAGCGGGGACCATCGACGCCGATGAACCGGGCCACGCGGTAGCCCTGGCTCCCGTCCGGGAGCCCGGCAGGCAGCTTGGCCACCAGCTCGGTACCGAAAGCCCCTTCCACCTCTTCAACCTGGCCGCCCTGCGCACCGACCGACTGGCCGATCTGTTCGCGGATCTCATCCCACAAGGTCTCGGTTTTGGGCGCTGCAAAGGCCTGCAGCTGGAGGCTGGAGCCGTCCAGGTCCAGGGTCACCGCCACCACGCGCTGTGTTGCCTCCTCGACTTCGAGGCGGAGCTGAAGGCCCTCGCTGGGCGTGATCAGCAAGGCACCAAGATCCACATAGCCGTCGCGGCTGCTGATCTCGGCCTCATCGAAGGGGCCGTCCTGGCGGCGGGCGGCGGTGGCGGATCCGCTTTCTTCGCCGTCCGCAACCGTGAGCTCGTCGGCCGGCTCTGCCGGCTCTTCACTCTTTGCTTTCCTGCCGAACCCAAAGACCATGGGTGACTCCTTAATTCTGGAAAAGTGCCAGTCCTGAAACCTGCCGGCGAAACTTTGGAGGTTCCGCCGTCGTGCATGCCGGCGTGGCTGCGGGTGCAGCCTAAAGGTCAGGCTCCGGGGACGCTGAACCCGCCGGTGGAACCGAAGCCTCCGGTGCCCCGCACGGATCCGCTCAGTTCGCTGACAGGAATGAATTGGGCGTGCTCCACCCGCTGGATAACCATTTGGGCAATTCTATCGCCGCGCCGGAGCTCAATGGGCTGGGACGAATCGGTGTTCAGCAGTGTTACCGAGATCTCGCCCCGGTAGCCCGCGTCAACGGTGCCGGGGGCGTTCACGATCGTCAGGCCATGCTTGGTGGCCAGGCCGGAGCGGGGGTGGATCAGCGCCACGAACCCATAAGGAAGGGCAATGGCCACGCCGGTGGGGACCAATTTGCGCTCACCGGGCATCAGGACCACGTCCTCGCGGGCGCGGAGGTCTGCGCCGGCGTCGCCCGGATGTGCGTAGGACGGTGCTTCCAGCTCAGGATCCAGCATCTTCAACTGGACCTGCAGGGTGGGAGCGGCGGTGGCGGGCAAGGCTGCGTCCGGGACAAGGTCTACCGTGGCGGGATGATCAGTCACAGTCACTCACTCTAACCCGCGCCCCCAAATCACTCCTAGGGAGACTCCCGGGGAGGCCGGGCTACAGAGCCTGTCCCAAGGTGAAATAGCCGGCCAAAGGTGGAAAGCTTGGGCTATGCCCGATTCAAGCTCGCCTGCGTCCGTTCCCAGCACACCCTCTGCCGGGACACCTGTTGTCTACAGGGAGAAGCTGTGGCCCAACGCCTGGATCTGGATCATCGCGGCCGGCGTCTCCGCAGCGGGCATCCTGGTTTTCGCCCCCATCAGCATGGCGGCAGGCTACACCGCGGCATTGGTGCTTTTCGCCATCATCGCGGTCCTCCTGGTTGTTTCCACCCCCGTCATTTCGGTCACGGCTGACACCCTCACCGTTGGAAGGGCCACCATCGAACGCCGTTTCGTCGGCGCTGTGCAGCAGTTCAAGGCCGGGGAGGCGACCGCGGAACGGGGCACCCGGCTCAACGGACTCGCCTACCTGTGCATCCGCGGCTGGATCGATCCCGTCGTAAAAATCGAGATCACGGACCCCGCCGACCGGACTCCCTACTGGCTCGCCTCGACCCGCCATCCGGACCAGCTGACGGCAGCCCTGACGCGGCACTGACGCCGCCGGGGCCGCCGGTCCTTGCGCCCGCACGCACCTTTCGGGCCTGCTTCCAGCGGAAAATGACGGCGCGCCCTGCTCCTTGAGCCAATTCCCCGCCGCCGGGTGGCAGAGTTTCGATTGATAGTAATGCCAGGGTGGAGGATTTGTATGCAGGATCTACGGCTTGTAGGCGTGCACGACGACGGGACGCATCTCCTGTTAAGCGGGCCCGGCGGCGAGATGTTCCAGCTGCCGATCGATGAGGCCCTCAGGACGGCCAGCCGGTCCACGGCCAGGCCGCGGACGGAGAGGCCGGCCGTTCCCATGTCCCCCCGGGACATCCAGGCACGGATCCGTGCCGGTGCCACGGCTGCGGACGTCGCCGAGCTGTCCGGGATGCCGCTGGCCAAGGTGGAGCGTTACGAGGGCCCTGTCTTGGCGGAGCGCGAATATGTTGCCCAGCAGGCGCGGAAAGTTGAAGTCGCGGCGCCTTCCCCCGGCCACGACGTCTACCGGTCCGCCTTCGGCGACAACCCGGCAACGCTGGACGACATGGTGGCCCACCGCCTGTCCGCGCACGGCATCGACCCCTCAACCGTGGAGTGGGACTCGTGGCGGCGCCAGGACGGTACCTGGACTGTCTCAGCAAGTTTCGAAGCCAAGCCCGGGGGTACCTCGGGAATTGGCGAAGAACCTCCTGCACTGTGGACCTTCAGCCCGGCACGGAAGTCCCTGCAGAACACCAACCGCTGGGCGCAGCAGCTGAGCGAACTTGAACCGCTGGACGGGCCCGTTCCTGCCCGCCGCCTCACCGCGGTTTCCGACCGCCCCTTTGATTTCGAGACGGACGCGGATGCGTCCAGGACGTCGCCGGCCGGCCAGGGAGTGCCCGTGCAGGATTCCGGCAAGGAATCCGACGGCCTCCTTGACATGCTCCGCTCCCGCCGCGGCCAGCGCCTGGGCGTAGATGAGGATTCCGACGACGCACTGGCGCTGCTGCTGACCCATGGCGTGCCCGCTGCCCACCCGCGCCCTTCCGAAGTGGCAGCTGAACCGGAGGCCGGGGAGACGGAACCGCAGGATGACCAGCGGGATGCGCCGGCAGCCCAGGGCGACTCCTTCATCAGGCGCAGGGACACCAGGCCTTCCATGCTGTCGAGGCTCAGCATCCTTCCGCCGCACCGTGACAGCCACGATGATGCGCTGCGGCTTCACGACGGCGTCAGCACCGACACGAGGGAAATCACCATTGCGGCGTCCCCGCAGAAGCCCGCCGGTCCGACTCCCGGGGCTGGTTCCGGAACTTCCGGCGGCGCCGGGCTGGACGAGCTGCTGGGCAGCAATCCCCGCCGCCCGGCGGCGAAGCAGGAAGACGCTTCCCCCTCCACCGGACAGCTGCCGGAGACTGAGGCGCCGGAACGGCCCGCACGGCCCAAGCGGTCCAGCGTACCGTCCTGGGACGAAATCGTTTTTGGCACGCGGAGCGACTAGAAGCTCCCTCCCCGCACCGATGATGGCATTGGCCGCGTTACGCACGGGCGCGTGCTAGGCTCCCCACCACACGGCCGCTTCACATAGCGCAATCACCAGGAGGTCTGCGGTGCCGGACACAACCTGCCACATGTCCATCTCCCTGGACGGTTTCGTCGCCGGGCCGGACCAAAGCCGCGACAACCCCTTGGGTAGACGGGGCATGGAACTGCATGCGTGGCACCTGGGCGACCCCCGGGCTAACGACGCCGACAAGGTGGCCAGCGAATGGCTTATGCGCCCGCGCGGCGCTTATGTGATGGGGCGGAACATGTTCGGCCCTATCCGCGGAGACTGGGACGGGGAATGGAGCGGTTGGTGGGGAACCGAACCGCCCTACCACGCGCCAGTGTTCGTCCTCACGCATCATGCCCGCGACTCCCTCCAGATGGAGGGCGGGACGACCTTCCATTTCATCACCGACGGCTTCGATGCCGCCTACGCTGCCGCCCGTGACACCGCCGGGGACAAAGGCGTGGACATCGCCGGCGGGGCGTCTACCGTCCGGCAGGCGCTGATCGCGGGAGTAATCGACGAACTCACCCTCGACATCGCGCCGGTGCTGCTCGGGTCAGGGGAACGGATTTTCGACGGCGTTGAATCCTTCGGCTTTGAACCCGCCGAAGTGCTCCACTCGCCGCTGGCAACGCACATCCGCTATCGCCGCGTGCACTGACGGCCTCAACGTCTCCGTACGGCGACATGCTCCAAAGGCTCAAGCGCTGAGGTACTCCTGAAGTGCCTCTTCGAGGAGGCTTCGTTCGCCGGGCAGGAACCCGGGTGGCCACTTTGGTGGTTCCCAGTCCTGGTGTTCGCTTGTGTAGTGGCGGCCTGTGGGTGAGGTCCAGCCGGGTGGTTCGTTCGTGCTGGCCGGCGTGGGTCTCCAGCCGGTGGTGTGCCGGAGCCGGTGGTGCTTCGGGCAGGGCTGTCCCAGGTTGCTGATGCCGGTGGTGCCGCCGTGGTGCCAGGCGAGAAGATGGTCGGCCTCCGTGTCCAGGGAGGTGTTGCTGCAGCCCGGGAACGGGCATTTCCCGTCCCGCAACCGCAGCCAGGCCCGCATCGCCCGGGGAACCCGGTAACTCTTCCGGCCGATCTCCAACGGCGCCCCGTCCCGCGGATCCACCAGGACCCGGTAGAACGAGGCCGCCCCGTCCGCGACCAGTCGCCGCGCCATCGACGCCGGCACCGGACCATACCCGTCCAACATCGCCGGCTCATCCGTCAGGCCCATCAGCGCGAACACCGGAACCGTAACCAGCACCTCGGCGCGGACCGGCGACGGCCGGTGGCCAGTTCCCGATGCAGCGCTGGTCCCGCTCCTGCTGGTGCTGCCGCCCCGGGTATTACCGCTGCCGAGGATCGCGGCGGTGAAACTGTCCGCGCGCAGCTGGGGCCTGGTCCTGTCCTCGCCCGGGCCCTGCAGGCCCCGTGCGGCAGCGGTGAGCCGGTTCCACCCAGCCTGGGCCTGGTCCGCGGGCAGGTACGCGCCCAGCCACGCCATCCCGTCCCGGTCCGGCCGGAACTCCACCCGCCGCTCCGCCACACCCCTGGCATGCCGCTTCTCGATCGATTCGGCGTGGTGGCGCTCCCGCCAGGTCCGGGCCTTGACCCGGAACCGGTGCGCCGGCAGCTCCCCAACCGGGCAGCCCCGGGCCGCGGGAAGGGCGTCCGGGTCCGGTGTATCGGGTGGCAGGAAATGCGCCTCCAACGCCGCCGCCCCCGCCGCATCAAGGGACGCCGTTTCGTCGGCCAGCACTATCGCGTGCTGCCACGACAGGGTCCCGGACTGCAGCGCCTGCAAAGTCCGCGGCAAGCTGCTGGTCAGGGCGTGGGAGGTGGCCAGGAACGACGCCGCCGCCCGCGGACCCAACGCCAGCACGCACCCGATCTCCGCCGTGACCGCCATCTCCTGCGCCACCACCGGCGCCCCCGGCCCCGCCACAGCATGCGCAGCCTCCGCGTACGCCACCGCAGCCTTCGCCTTCACCCCCGCAACCCGCGCCTCCACCTCCCGGGCCCCTGCAAGAATCTCCAAGCACCCATCCGCCAAACCGGCCAGCGGATCAACATCCGCGAACGCCTCCAGACCCGCCCCATCCACCTCAGCCTGAAGCACAGCAAGGGCAGTACGGATCTCCTCGAACGCCCTCACCACCGCCGCCTTCCCCATAAACCCATCATGACAAGGGGGTCCGACAATCAGAGCTGGCCACCTCAGTTTCAAGGGCAGCCCCGCTTCAGGGGTTTCTTTGACGAAGAGGGTGGGGCTAAGCCCCTCGGCTCCCGCCGGGTCCGCCGGAACCGCGCCAGAGGCAGGCGTCGACGTCGAACGGCAGCAACTGGTCCTGCTGGGCCATCAGGTTGGCGCCGTGGGCCGTCACCCGCCGCATGAAGTGGCGCCGGCACAGCGTTTCGTAGCCCACTACGGGTACATGCCCGGCGTCCGGGGCGGCGGCAGCCTCAACCACCATGTCCACGTCACCCACCACCACCTGCGCGCCCTCGGTGACCATGACGCCGTCGACCGTCCTGGCGTTGTGCGTTGCACGCCGCCCGCACCAGCACAGCGCCTCCACCTGCAGCACCTGAACCCGGTCGGCAAGCTCGATGAGCCGCTGCGAACCCGGGAACAGCCGGGTGCGGAAGTCGGCCGTGATGCCGAAGGCAAAGACGTCGACGTCGATTTCGTCCACCACCTTGGCCAGCTGCTCCACCTGCTCCGGGGAGTAGAACTGGGCCTCGTCGCAGATCAGGTAATCCACACGCTGGCCCTGGGTGCGGCGAAGCATGACTTCTTCCCAGAAGTCGGTGCTGTCCAGCACCTCCACGGCGTCCGTCTCCAGGCCCAGGCGGCTGGAGATCCGGGACTCTCCGGCGCGGTCGTTGCGGCTGAAGCGGACGCCGCCGCGGCCGCGGGCCCGGTGGTTGTAGTCCATCTGCAGCGCCAGCGTCGATTTGCCGCAGTCCATGGTGCCGGAGAAGAAGATGAGTTCAGCCACGCCGGCGGTTCCTTCCTTCGGCGGTGAAGCAGAGCAGCGGGACCTCCCGCTCCGCCTTCGTCAGCGAGCCGTGTTGGCCCACCACTTCCATGGCGGTGGGTCGCATCCGCCGGCCGTCATAAAGTGCGACGGCGTCACGCGCCGCGATCATCACGTCACCGATCCTGCCCGCAACAGTGGGACGGACGTCACCAAAAAGTCCCCCGGCAACGGCTTCCTGGCGCGTAAAGGCCCATACCCGGTCGCCGAACCGCGCCTTCCAGGCGGCAAGCAGCCGTTCCGCTGCCCCCGCACCGGCTTCCAGGTCCGCCTCCTCCAGGTACAGGTGCACCATCCGCGGTTCACCGGCCGTATGGCGCACCCCGTCCACCAACCCGGGGTCGGTGGAGAAATCAATCCGCTGGGATTCCGGGACGTCCAACATGCCGTGGTCTGCGGTGAGCACAATGGTGGTGCCGGCGGGAAGGGTGGAGTTGAGCCGTTTGACGGTGGAATCGAGCTCCTCCAGCTGGTGTTCCCACTGCTCGGAACGGCAGCCGTGGCGGTGGCCCGCCTTGTCCAGTTCGTTGACGTAGAAGTACATGAGGGACGGGCCGGAGGCCGCCATGGCCTCGGCCGCGGCCGCGGTCCGCGCATGCGCGGTTATCCCGGAGATGAACCTGCCGCCCCGCAGCGCGGCGCGGGTCATGGGCGAGCCGTCGAACTGGGAGAGGCTGACGGTGCTGACGTCCACCCGTTCGGCGATCTGTTCAAACACCGTGGGGAAAGGCTGCCAGGTGGACGGGTCGACGCCCGGATCCCAGTTCCCCAGCAGATTGACCACCTTGTCCTGGTCAGGGTCCAGGACGTCGTAGCCCACCATGCCGTGCTGGCCTGGCGGAAGTCCGGTTCCAAAGCTGGACAGCGCCGCCGCCGTGGTGGAAGGGAAGGCGGAATCCAGCCACACGGGGACCTCGCCCTGCCCCGTCTGGATCACGGACCGCAGGAAGGGCGTGTGGGCCGCCTTTTGCTTCAGCAGGTTCCTGCCCAGGCCATCAGCCAGTACAACGCAGACCCGGGACGCGTCCGGTAGCCCAAGCGTATTGGTAAAGCCCTCCACGCCGAGGCTTGCCGCGGCGCTGGTGAGGACTTCAGCCACGGAACGCTGTCCGTAGGCGGGAGGGGCTGGAAGGTCGGGCGTGCGGCCGATGGTTGGGGTTTCCTGGATGGCGCGGTGGCGGTCTTCCGGCATCTCAGCGCTGCTGGTGCCCGCGGCTGAGCCGGTTGCCGAACACCCCGGACCGCGTCCGCGGACCCATGGACTGGGCGTGGGTTACGGGAGCCGCGGAACCGGTGTTGACCGCCCGCAGGGCCCTGGCGAAGAGCTTGGCGTCCTGTACTGCCTGCAGCCCGTCTGCCTCCGCGCTGATGCGGAGCACGATGTCTTCCTGGGCGATGGTTCCGGTGTAGCCGTGGTCAGCTTCGCACTGCGGATCGCCGCAGCTGGCCGGACCCATGTCCAGTCTCTGGCCACCGGACCATGCAATGGACAACGTGAGTTCCCGGACGGGGTCGGAGGGCTTGTAGTTCTGCGGTTGGGCGTACATGTAGCTCAGGACCACGGACCGGATCTGGGCCACGGGAACGGACTCGGTGGAGATCTGGGCGACGATCTGCTCCCCCGCCTCGTCCAGTTGCTGGTCGTCCACGTGGGTGATCACCAGCATGTCCGCGGTGAGGACCAGCACGGTGATGTGGCGGCGCACCTCTGCCCGGTCGAAGTGGGTTTCCAGGTGCACCAGGTGGGCCACGCAGTCCCGGCCGTCCAGTGCGTCGTCGACGACGTCGGAGACCAGGCGGGGGTAGAAGCCGGCCTTCTGCAGCGCGTCTTCCAGGCTCTGGCCCTGTGTTCCGTGGTTGTGTGAGCTGTGCTGGCGGAGTGCCTGGTTTTCATTGCCGGGCGTTTCGGGCGCCGAAGCGGGAGGCTGGAAGCTCATGCCCCCATTTTCACAGATCGTCCGGTCACTTGCTAACCGCGTCAGCCCAGCATGGCGCGGCGGGCACTGTCCGTGCGCTGCGCGGCGTTGCCGATGCGTACGTCAGCGGCGAGGATGGTGGCCCCGGCGGTGCCGCACAAAACCGGGTTGAATTCCACCAGCGCGATCTCCGGGTGGTTGTCCTTCATCCAGGCCAGCCTGGCGGCCAGGTCCTCCAGCGCAGGGACGTCGACAGCCGGCAGGCCCTGGTAGCCGAAGAGCTTCCGGGACGCCCGCGGAGCTCGGATGAAGTCGTGCACGTCCGCCGCGGAGAGCGGCGGAACCCGGTGTGACCAGTCGTCCAGGAGGTTGACGGCGTCGCCGGCGAGGCCGAAGGAAATGACCGGGCCCAGCAACGGATCCTCGATGGCACGGAAGGTGCAGGCCTGTCCCACCGGCGCCATCGCCTGTACTTCCAGGGCGGGATCACCGTAGGCCGCGAGCGCGCGCCGCATCTGCACCACGTTTTGGCGCAGTGATTCGGCGTCCTCAATGCCAAGCCTGACCCCGCCAAGGTCAAGCCGGTGCCGCAGCGCGGGGTCGGTGGTTTTCAGCACCACCGGCCAGCCCAGCGCACCTGCCGCTGCCACGGCCTCGTCCGGTGTGGTGAATCCTGCAGAGGGCAGGACTGAGATGCCGTAATGCTTCAGCAGCGAAGCAGCCGCGGCCGGGTCCAGCTGCTTGAGCTGGTCGCCCGTGACGTCCCCGAGCAGGGCGTCCAGCTCGGCCTCCGCCTTGCGGGGGTCGCAGCCGGCGGGTTCGACGAAATGCCCCTGGTCGCGGCCGGCCCACTCCGCATAACGGACCACGGCAGCGAGCGCGGCCACGGCAGCCCCGGGGTTGGAAAAGCAGGGGACGGTACAGCCCTCCGCTCCCACCAGGCCCTCCACGTTGATGGCGGGGTCCAGGATGCCGGTGAAGGCGGCCACCACCGGCTTCCCGGCAGTGGCTGAACATTCGGCCAGGACCTGCGCCACCGCGTCGGCAGTCAGCCCGCGGGCAGGCAGCAGCGCGGCGACGGCGGCGTGCACGGCATCGGAGGCCAGGGCGTCAAGGAGGGCGGTCCGCAATGCGGGCAGGGCCACCGACTGGCCGGCATCAAGGTCCAGTCCCGAAACCACCCGGGCAACGCCCAGCCCGTGCGCGGCGGCACTGTCCGCCACCACGTTGCCCAGCGCCTGGGAATTGCTGAAGATGGCGACGTCGGCTCCGGCGGGCAGTGGCTGTCCGGACACCACCTGCGCCACGTCCACCAGCTGTTCCACGGTTTCCACGCGGATCACGCCCGACTGGCGCAGCATGGCATCCAGCGCCCCGGCCGGTGCCTGGGTGGTCCGGACGGCATGTCCAGGCGGCAGGCGGAGCCCCATGGTGTCCGACTTGGCCACTATGACCGGCTTGGTGCGGGCCAGGCGCCGTGCGATGCGGGAGAACTTGCGCGGGTTGCCGATTGACTCCAGGTAGAGGCCTACGGCGGAGGTGTCGGCATCGTCTTCCCAGTACTGCATCATGTCGTTGCCAGAGACATCCGCCCTGTTGCCTGCCGAGAGCAGGCTGGACAGTCCCAGCCGGCGCCGGGCCGAGGCGGCGTAGAGCGAGACGCCGATGGCGGCCGACTGGCTGAACAGGCCCAGGCCGCCGCGCAGCGGCATGGTGGGCGCCATCGACGCGTTCAGCGACACGTCCGGGTGAGTGTTGGCGATGCCCAGCGACGCCGGGCCGATCACCCGCATCCCGCTGGCCCGGGCCTGGCGCACCAGGGCGCGCTGCCGCAGCAGGCCCCGCTCGCCGTCGTCGGCAAAACCTGCCGAGGCGATCACAACGCCCTTGACGCCCGCTGCCGCGCACTCCGCCACGACGCCGGCCACTTCCTCGTAGGGAACGGCGATGATTGCCAGCTGGACGGGCTCGGGGACTTCGGAGAGCTTGCCGTAGGACATCATCCCGGCCAGTTCCAGCGCCTCCGGGTTGATGGCGTACACGGACCCGTGGAAGCCGCCCTCGATGATGTGCTCCAGCAGTTGGTACCCCACGGTGCCCCATTTGCGGCTGGCACCGATGACGGCAACGGACGACGGCGCCAGCAGGTCCCGGACGCTCCTCGCCTCGGCGCGGTGCTCGCGGGATTCCATGACGGCGCGCGATTTTTCGGTGGGGTCGATATTGAACTCGAGGCTGACGACGCCGTCGTCGAAATGGCGCTTGACGTCGTAGCCGGCGTCGGAGAAGACCATCAGCATCTTGCGGTTTTCCGGCAGCACCTCGGCGGTGAACTTCCGGATCCCGTTTTCATGCGCGGCGGCGGCAAGGTGCTCCAGCAGGATGGAGCCGATTCCCCGGCCCTGGTGGGCGTCGGAGATGTTGAAAGCAACTTCGGCCTCCGTGGGATCGGCAAGCCGGTCGTAGCGGCCGATGCCGACGATTTCGCCGCGGATGGTGATGACGAACGCCACCCGGTCCTTGTAGTCCACTTCGGTGAAGCGCCTGAGCTCCTTGGCCGACAACCTGGCCTTGAACGCAAAGAAGCGCATGTAGATTGAATTCTGCGACTGTCCGGTGTGGAAGGCCTGCACGGCGTCCGCGTCCGACGGATGGATGGGCCGGAGATGCGCTGTCCCGCCGTCACGCAGGACGACATCGGCTTCCCAATGTTCCGGATATTCGCCGTCCCCGGGCTGATCCACCATAGGCTTAGCCTAGCCAAAAACTATCGCAGCACACCCCCAAGGCTGCACAGTAACCCCAGAAGGATTCACCAAACCCCATGGCCCGCCGCCAAAGTTCCAAGCCCATCGTGGAGAGCGACTACACGGAAAACATCGTCGATATCGATGTCACGTCCGAAATGCAGGGCTCCTTCCTGGAGTACGCGTACTCGGTGATCTACTCCCGGGCCCTCCCGGATGCCCGCGACGGGCTGAAGCCGGTACAGCGCCGCATCCTGTACATGATGAGCGACATGGGGCTGCGCCCGGACCGGGGCCACGTCAAGAGCGCCCGCGTGGTAGGCGAAGTCATGGGAAAGCTGCACCCCCACGGCGACGCCGCCATCTACGACGCCATGGTGCGCATGGCGCAGGATTTCTCGCTGCGGCTGCCGCTGATCGACGGGCACGGCAACTTCGGATCGCTCGACGACGGCCCGGCAGCACCCCGCTATACGGAAGCCAGGCTGGCTGCGGCCGCCCTCACCCTCACCAACCACCTCGACGAAGACGTGGTGGACTTCGTCCCCAACTATGACAACCAGCTGACCCAGCCGGACGTCCTTCCCGCCGCCTTCCCCAACCTGCTGGTTAACGGCGCCACCGGCATCGCCGTCGGCATGGCCACCAACATGGCCCCGCACAACCTGGTCGAGGTCATCTCCGCCGCCCGGCACCTCATTGCGCACCCTGACGCAACCCTGGATGACCTCATGCGGTTCGTCCCGGGCCCGGACCTGCCCAGCGGCGGCCGGATCGTCGGCCTGGACGGCATCCGCGACGCCTATGCCACCGGCCGCGGCTCGTTCAAGACCCGGGCCAAGGTGGAGGTGGAACAGCTCTCCGCGCGCCGCACCGGCCTGGTGGTCACCGAACTGCCGTACATGGTGGGCCCGGAAAAGGTGATCGAAAAGATCAAGGATGCCGTCAACGCCAAGAAGCTGACCGGCATCAGCGACATCGTGGACCTGACGGACCGCAAGCACGGCCTGCGGCTGGTCATCGAGCTCAAGAACGGCTTCAACCCGAACGCGGTGCTGCAGCAGCTGTACCGCTACACGCCGATGGAGGACTCCTTCGGCATCAACAACGTCACCCTGGTGGACGGCCAGCCGCAGACGCTGGGCCTGGTGGACCTGTTGCGTGTCTACGTCGACCACCGCATCAACGTCGTCCGGCGCCGGACCGCCTTCCGGCTCGGGAAGAAGAAGGACCGCCTGCACCTGGTGGAGGGCCTCCTCATCGCCATCGTGGACATTGACGAGGTCATCCAGATCATCCGCTCCTCGGACGAGGCCGCCGCGGCCCGCGAGCGGCTGATGTCCATCTACGACCTCACCGAAATCCAGGCCAACTACATCCTGGAACTGCGCCTCCGGCAGCTGACCAAGTATTCCCGGATCGAGCTGGAGAAGGAGCAGGACGAGCTTCGCCGCGAGATCGCGGAGCTGGAGGCGATCCTGGGCTCGGAGGAACTGCTGCGCACCGTGGTTTCCGACGAACTGGGTGCCATTGCCGAAGACCACGGCACCCCGCGCCGCACCGTGCTGCTGGAGTCCGAGGCCGTGTCCCCCACCGTTGCGTCCGCCGAACTTGCCGGGGCCAACGGGAAGAAGGGCAAGGCCGTGCCGCTGGCACTGGAGATCGCGGACGACCCCTGCTGGGCCATCCTCACCGCGTCCGGCCAGATAGCCCGCACCGGCAACCAGGAGCCGCTGGCCGAGGCAGGGCCACGGAGCAAGCATGATGTGTACACCTCAGTGGTTAAGACGTCGGCCCGCGGCGAAATCGCCGCCGTCACGTCGCTGGGCCGCATGCTCCGGCTGCAGGTCATGGACATGCCGGTCCTGGCGCCGGTGGCCGGACTGCCCAACCTGGCGGGCGGCGTCCCCGCAAAGGATTTCCTCACGCTGGTGAAGGGCGAAACCCTGGTGGCGTTCGTGCGCCTGGATGAGGTCCTGGCCATCGGCACCGCCCAGGGCGTGGTGAAACGCGTCCAGCCGGACTACCCGCTGAACCGGGAAGACTGGGAAGTCATCACCCTCAAGGACAAGGACACCGTGGTGGGCGTGGCTCCTGCCGGTGACGATGCCACCGAACTGGTGTTCCTCACCAGGGAGGCCCAGCTGCTGAAGTTCCCCGCCGCCGCCGTCCGCCCGCAGGGGCGTACCGCCGGCGGGATGGCGGGCATCAAGCTCGCCGCAGGTGACCAGGTGATCTTCTTCGGCGCCGTCCAGCCCAAGGACGAGGCCGCCGTCGTGGTCACCATCGCCGGGACCAACGGCGCCCTGCCGGGCACGGCCCCTGGCACCGCCAAGGTCACAGCCTTCTCCGAGTATCCGGCCAAGGGCCGTGCCACCGCCGGAGTCCGGTCGCACCGGTTCCTGAAGGGTGAGGACATGCTGCTGCTGGCCTGGGCAGGGCACGGCCCGGCCAAGGCTTCATCCGCTGCCGGGGTGGCCCGGTCGCTGCCGCAGGAGCATGGCCGCCGCGACGGCTCCGGCGTCCCGCTCTCACAGGCCGTCGAAGCAGTGGGCCCGGCGATGGCATGGACGGACGGACCGGCAGCCGGGGAATAGCCGGGCGCCACGGGCGATGCCGCGCGTCCGGCGCTCAGCCCGCTATGTCCCTGCGCCGGAAGCCGGCGACGGCAAGCCCCAGCAGCACGGCAACGGTGGCAGCGGACACCAGCACGCTGTCCCAGGCCACGCCCTGCCGCAGGGGGTCATGGGCAACGTACTGGAAGAACGGCGACACCTTCTGGATGCGGTCGAAGGCATCCACCAGCGGCGCGAGGGCGTTGACGATGTAGGCGAGGACGGCCAGCACGGCCGGAACACCGCGGCTGAGGCCGGTCCGTCCGGTCCCTGCTGAAAGGGCAAGGGCAAGGGTACCGAAAACGACGCCCAGCAGCGCTAAATGCAGCATGGCGGCAGCCACCTTGCCGGCCGGAAGGACCAGGTCCACCATGCTGCCCTCCAGCACCAGCGATATTCCCAGCACGGCGGCCAGCAGGAAGGTGCCCAGCACCATGGCCAGGAACTTGTCCACCACCACCCGGCCCCGCCCCACGGGGTTGGAAAGCAGCAGGTCCATCGTGTGCCGGTCCTCTTCCCCGCCGATGGCGCCCGCGCCGGAACTGATGGCATAGATCAGCACCGCAATCGGCCCCATGAAGGACAGCAGCTCCACCTGGATGTATCCGGTGGGAGTGGACATGTCGGCGCTGGAGGTGGCGAAAAGCGAGCGGAACGCCTCCGGCATCTGCTCGATGAAGCTGCTGATGGAGGGCTGTGACTTCACCGCGGGCCAAACGGCCGCGTACGTTGCCACGATGAGTGCCAGGGAGACGGCCCACGCCACCAGCAGCCTGCCCTGGTCCCGGAGCGTCTTCAGCAGGACGTTAGCCAGCATGGCGCGCCGCCGTTCCCGCGCCGGCGAGGCTGGCGCTGCCGGGTCCGTCCATTCCGTAGTAGCTCAGGAACGTCTCTTCCAGCGGCGCTTCAGAGCATTCGAAGTCCACCACCTCCCGGGCGCTGACCAGCTTCAGCAGCGCATCCAGGGCCGCCTGCGGCGCATTGCAGCTCAACGTGGTCCCATCCGCCAGCAGGTCCCGCACGCCGGGCACGCCGGCGAACTCCGCCGCGGACACCTCCGCCGCGAAGTGGGCCCGGACCCGGTGCAGTGAACGTGCGGCGAGGTCCTGCAGCCGCTCCACCGCCACCAGCTGTCCCTGGCGCACCACCCCGATGCGGTCTGCCACGCGCTCCACCTCGCCCAGCACGTGGGAGGAAAACAAGGCGGAGCCGCCCTCGGCAGTATGTTCACGCAGGATGGAATGGAAAACCTGCTGCACCAGCGGGTCGATTCCGCTGGTTGGCTCGTCCAGCACCAGCAGCCGCGGCCGCGACATCACCGCCAGGACCACGGCGAGCTTCTGGCGGTTGCCGCGGGACAACGTGCGTGCGGGCCGGCCCAGGTCCAGCTCCAGCCGGGCCGCCACCTCGGCCGCCCGTTTGCCGTCGTCCCGGTGCCGGAGGTGGGCGCAGTAGGCCACGTGCTGGCTGCCGGTGAGGCGGTCGTAAAGCGCCGGCTCACCTGGCACGTAGCCCACCAGGCGGTGGACGTCCCGGGACTGCCGCCAGGCGTCCAGTCCCAGCACCGACGCTGTACCGGACGTGGGCCGCAGCAGCCCCATCAGGAGCCGGATGGTGGTGGTCTTGCCTGCCCCGTTGGGGCCCAGGTAGCCGAACACCTCGCCCGGCCCAATGGTGAGTGTCACGCCGTCGAGCGCAGTGTTGCGGCCGAACCGCTTGGTCAGGCCCGCCAGCCGCACCATGCTTTCGGCGCCGCTTTCCGCACCGCTTTCCGCACCCCCGCGCTCTTCCGGGCTCATGCGGCAAGGCTATGCTGGGCGCTGCACGGGTCCCAGAGTCTTTCGGCCCACCGCTTAGACTGCTCCCATGCCTATCGTTCCTGATGAAAAGGACTGGACCTGGGTCCTGTCCCGCCCCTGCCCGGAATGCCATTTCGACGCTTCCAGCGCCACCCCGGCAACGGTACCGGGAAGCATCGAAAGCCTGATCCCCCGGTGGCTCGCCGTCCTGCGCCGGCCGGACGCGGCGCAGCGCCCCGATGACCACACCTGGTCCGCGCTGGAGTACGCGTGCCATGTGCGGGACGTTTTCGCGCTGTTCGACCAGCGGCTGAACCTGATGCTGGCAGAGGATGACGCCCGCTTCGAGGATTGGGACCAGGACCGGACCGCCATCGAGAAGGACTACGCCAACGCCGATCCGGCCGAGGTGGGCCGCGAACTGGCGGCGGAAGGACACCAGGCCGCCGAGTCCTTCGCCGGAGTCCATGAGGACGACTGGGGACGCAAGGGGCTGCGCAGCAACGGCTCGCAGTTCACCGTCCTCACGTTGTCCCAGTACTTCCTGCACGACGTCGTCCACCACCTTCACGACGTCAGCGGCTAAAGGCGCAGGCACGCCGGGGACCGTCCTGCCCTAGTGGGAAGCGGCCAACGATTCCCGGGGTTGTCCGGCGAAGGCCGAAAGATCCAGCCTGGCGTCGCCGGCCTTGATGTCAGCGGGATTGTGGGTAACCAGCACCACGGTGCGGTCCCGGAGTCCCGTGCGAAGGTCCGCCAGCATGGCTGCCGCCGATTCGGCGTCCAGGTGGGCAGTGGGCTCATCCAGCAGGATCACCTCCGCACCGGTCAGCAGGGTCCGCGCCACGGCCAGCCGCTGGCGCTCGCCGCCGCTCAGGAAGGCACCGCCGGGACCGATCCGGGTGTCCAGGCCCGCCGGCAGCCGGGCCACCAGGCCGGCAAGTCCGACGGCGGCCAGGACAGACTCCAGCTCGTCGTCCGCCAGGGTTGGTGCACCGTTCCCGGACGGCCGGCCCAGCATGAGGTTGCCGCGGATGGTGGAGTCGAACAGGTGTGCCTCCTGCGGACACCACGCCGCCCGGCCGGTGACCAGCGCCCGTCCCGCGGCCGGCGGCAGGAAGCCAAGCAGCACCGAGAGCAGGGTGGACTTTCCCGACCCCGATGGTCCGGTGACCGCCAGCCAGCGCCCGGGACCTGCCACCGCGAACACGCCGGAGAAGACCGGGACGTCTCCGGGCCAGGCCGCGGCCAGGTCCACCAGTTCAAGGCCCGGAGTGCCGCCGGCGCGGCCGGGAACGGACTGCAGCCCAGCAGACACGTCGAGGCGGCCGTCAAGGGCGCCCGACACCCCCACCCGGCGCATCACGGCACGGAGCGCGGGGAACTGGCGGACCGCCGTCGTCATCGCTGCGTAGGGTTCCACCAGTGCCAGCAGCAGGAGGACCACCACGGCTGCCGTGGCCGGGGCAACCTGGGCCGCAAGGACCCCGGGAGCCGCCAGCCATGCGGCGGCCAGTGCGGCGGTGCCGCAGGCGGCGGTGGCAACAGCGTGTCCCAGCCCGTCGGCCCAGGCTGAGCGCTGGGATGCGCGCGTGGCGTCGCGGTCCTCCGCCAGCAGCGCCTCAAGCACATGGGCTGCCACGCCGTTTGCGTGCAGTTCCGCCCTGGCGTCCAGGGCTGCCGTCACGCGGCGCAGGACCCCGGAGCGCAAGGACTGCTCGGCGTTGGCGGATTTGCGGTCTCCCCACAGGGCGGCCGCGGGTGCCAGCAGCAGGCCGCTGATGGCCGCGCCGGCCACTGCGGGAAGGGCCGCCGGCACCAGCACGCCGGTGGCAGCCACGGCCAGGACGGAAACCGCGAGCGCGGTGAGGGGTGGCAGGACCACGCGTGGAAGGAGGTCGCGGACCGTGTCCACATCGTCGATGACCGTCCCCAGCACGTTGCCGCCCTGCAGGAGCCGGCGCAGCGACAGCGCCCTGCGGCTCAGAGATTCCCAGAGCCGGCCGCGCAGGCGGGTGAGCGCGGCGAAGACGGCATCATGCAGCAGCAGCCGCTCCCAGTAGCGGAAAACGGCCCGGCCGATGCCGAAGAACCGGACGCCGACGATCGCCGTCAGCAGGTAGAGAATGGGCGGCTGCTCGCTGGCCCGGATGATGAGCCAGCCGGAAAGGCCGGAAAGCGCGACGGCGAAGACGGCCGCCAGGGTGCCCACGACAGCAGCGGCGGCGAACCTGCCCCGCACCGGCGCCAGGAGGGCCGCCAGGAGGCGGGCCGCGCCTGGGGCAGCGCGAACGCTTGGGCTGACGGACCCGCTGGTGCCCGCTTCCGCCGCGTCGTCAACGCGTGCGCTGACATTGCCGGAGGAAGCGGCGTCGGCAGAGCCGGGTTGGGTGGAGCCGCTTCTCCCGGGGCCGGGCAGGATGCCGGTTGCGCCGCCGCCGTGGTGCGGTGCTGCGGCAGCCCGGACCGTCGGCACGACGGGCACCAGCAGGTCTGCGAGCCGGCGGGTGCGCTGGTTGTGGGCCACCAGGATCACGGTGGCCTGGCCGCGGAGCCGCCGGATGGCCTCCTCCACAATGAGTGCGGAGGCGTCGTCCAGGTGTGCCGTGGGCTCGTCCAGCAGCAGGAGGGTGGCACCGGCCTCGATCCTGGCCAGTCCGCGGGCCAGTGCCACGCGGCGCAGCTCGCCCGGGCTCAGCTCCGCCTGGTGCTTCGCTGCCAGGTGGGCGGCTCCGGCCCTCTCCAGGCAGCGGCGGGCAGTCTCTTCGCCGGTAAAGCGGTCGGGGCCATGGGTGGGGTCCGGCGAGAGGTACAGCAGCACCTCCTCCAGCACGGTTCCGGCCACCATGACGGGATGCTGCGGCACCCAGGCTACGGAACTGCGGTCCAGGCCGCTGATGGATCCGGTGATGCCCGTCCCGTCACCGGCGCCGATGGTTCCCGCCAGTACGCCCAGGACAGTGCTCTTGCCGGCACCGCTGGGTCCGTCCAGGGCGGTGATCCGATCCTGGGGGGCGGTGAAGGTGAGGGGGCCGACGGCGGCTCCGGACCGGCCGGCGTAGGTCACCGTGAGTCCGGTGACCTCGAGTGGGGCACCGGGCCTGCCGGCCCTGGCCGCCGGCAGGGGTATCGCTTCGGCCGCGCCGGTCACGGCGGCTGTTTCCGCGAGTGCCACCCGGCCGTCGTCGCTGGCGTGGTGGGCGGTGCCCAGTTCCCGCAGCGGAAGGTAGCAGTCCGGTGCCAGGAGCAGCGCCAGCAGGCCGGCCTCCAGCGGCATGTCGCCGTGGACCAGCCGGACGCCGATGAAGACCGCCACCACGGCGACTGAGATGGTGGCGATGAGTTCCAGGGCCAGGGCGGACAGGAACGCGGTCCGCAGGGTGCCCATGGTGCGGGAGCGGTACTCTTCGGAGATTTCTTCGAGGGCCTTGCGCTGGGCGGTTGCCCTGCCCAGTCCCACCAGGACCGGCAGGCCCTTGGCGAGCTCCAGCATGTGTGCGGACAACCGGGCCAGCGACGACTGGGCCTGGCGGACGCTGTCCTCGGTGTACCGGCCGATCAGCACCATGAACAGCGGGATCAGGGGCACCGTGAGCACAATGACCAGCGCGCTCACCCAGTCCGCGAAGAGGATCCGTGCCCCCAGCAGCAGCGGCACGGCGGCGCAGTTGACCAGCGCGGGAAGGAACTGGGTGTAGTAGCTGTCCAGGGCGTCCAGGCCGCGGGTGGCCAGCACCGCCAGGCCGCCGTCACCCGGCCCGGAGGACCGGACGCCCGTGCGCAGGGCACGCCCCAGCAGTTCTGCCCGGAGTTCTTCCTTGACCCCCAGCGCCGCCCGGCGGCCCGCGACGGCCTGGCCCCAGACGCTCAGGGAGCGGAGGACGACGCCGGCGAGCCCGGCGGCGAGCTGGGTTGCCCAGTCCGGGTTTCCGGCCACGAGTCCGGCCAGGACGGAGGCCACGGCCTGGCCGATCAGCACCAGGGAAAGCGCCTTGAGCGCGGCCAGGACGCCCAGCCAGTAGATTGCTGACCGGGTGGCCGGACCGGCGGGAAAGGTTGGCCGCACGTCAGCCCTTGGTGGTGAACGCCCTGGCGGCCACCGCCGGGAGGAAGCTGTGGGCTTCCGGGATGTGGGCGGCGCTGACGCGGCGGCGGAAGACCCAGTAGGTCCAGGCCTGGTAGGCGATCACCAGGGGAAGGCCAAAGGCTGCCACAATGCTCATCAGTCCCAGGGTGTAGTCCGAGGAGGAGGCGTTGGAGATGGTGAGGTCAAACGCGCTGTCCAGCGTGGAGGGCAGCACCACCGGGAACACGGCCCCGAAAATGGACGCCGTGCCCAGCACCAGGAAGGCGCCCAGGGCCAGGAAGGACCGGCCTTCGGAGCCCTTCCGGGCCAGCAGCCAGGCAGTAACGGCCGCAGCAACGGCCAGGACGACGGCGGCCCAGGTCCAGGGTTTGCCGTCCATGAACTGGATGGCGAGGGCCCACGCCGCGATGGGCAGGAGCAGTGCCGGCAGGAGCCGAACGAACCACTGGCGGGCGCGGTGCCGTACCTCCCCGTCGGTCTTGAGGGCGAGGAACGCCAGCGCGTGGAGCAGCGCGAACCCCACCACGGCGATACCGCCCAGCAGGGCGTAGCCGCTGAACCAGGCCATGGGGCCGCCTTCGCGGTCGCCGTTGGCGTTCAGCGGAAGGCCGGTGGTGGTGAGGGCCAGTGCGGCGCCCACGCCGAAGGCGGCAAAGAAGGAACCCAGCGCGATGGCCCAGTCCCACCGGTTCCGCCAGCTGTCCGTGTCCACCTTGCCGCGGTATTCGAACGCCACCGCCCGGAAGATCAGTGCCAGCAGGACAACCAGCAGCGGGAGATAGAGCGCGGAGAACAGCGACGCGTACCAGAGCGGGAAGGCTGCGAAAGTGGCGCCGCCTGCGGTCAGCAGCCACACCTCATTGCCGTCCCAGACAGGTCCGATGGTGTTCAGCAGCACCCTGCGCTCGGTGTTGTCGCGGGCGAAGAGCTTCATCAGCATCCCCACGCCCAGGTCGAAGCCCTCCAGGAAGAGGTAGCCGGTCCACAGCACCGCGATGGCGATGAACCACATGGTGGGAAGCAGTTCCATTGTTTGTTTCCTCTGCTTGGTTTCGGGCTAGTAGGCGAAGGCCAGGACGTCGTCTGCGTGTTTCGCGTCCCCGGGGCCGCCGGGTCCTGGGGTGGCGTCCTCGTTCTCGTCCACCGGCGCGTGGACCAGTTCGGGCATTGCGGAGACCACGCCGCCGCGGATGTACTTGACCAGCAGCTTCACCTCCACCACCAGCAGGACTGCGTAGACGGCCGTCAGGGCCACCAGCGAGGCGATCAGTTCCCCTGCGGAGACACCCGGCGATACGGCGGCGGCGGTAAACATGAACACCTGGTCGATGCCGCTGGGATCCGGGTTGGGCGCCACGACGAACGGCTGGCGGCCCATCTCGGTGAAGATCCAGCCGGCGGCATTGGCGCCGAAGGGGGCCAGGATGCCAAAGACTGCCAGCCGCATCATCCAGTGCGACTCCGGCACGGTCCCCTTGCGGGTGAGCCACAGCGCCACCAATGCTGCCAGGGCGGCGAGTCCGCCAAATCCGATCATCATCCGGAATCCCCAGTAGGTGACTTCCATGACGGGCACGTATTCGATTTCCTGGCCGGCCCGCTCACCGTAGATGGGGTTGTCCGGCAGGTTGGTCCCGTAGTTCGCCTTGTACTCGGGCAGCAGGCTGTTGACGCCCTTGACCTCGGTGGTGAAGTCGCCCTTGGCAAGGAAGGACAGGATGCCCGGAACCTCGATGACGGCCACGACGTCGTCGCAGTTCCTGGACCCCACGTTTCCGACGCTCAGGACGGAGAAACCGGTGCCGTCGTGGCAGGCCGCCTCCGCGGCGGCCATCTTCATGGGCTGCTGCTGGAACATCAGCTTGCCCTGCAGGTCGCCGGTGACCGCGGTGCCGGCGAAGGAGATCATGGCCACCACGGCGCCGATCCGCAGGGACCGGATCCATACGCTGTGGTCTGTACGGTCACGGCCGGGGATGCGGACGTCTTCACCGGGGATGACCTTGCCGTCGGCACCCACCGTGTCAACGCCGTCGTGCCGCCTCCGCCACAGGTGGTACCAGGCGATGCCCAGGAGGAAGCCGCCGGCCACGGCCAGGGCGCCGAACAGGGTGTGCGGGACGGCCACGAGCGCGGTGTTGTTGGTGAAGACGGCCCACGCGTCGGTCATGACGGGCCGGCCGTTGATCATTTCCACCCCTACCGGGTGCTGCATCCAGCTGTTGGCCACGATGATGAAGTAGGCGGAGAGGGCCGATCCAATAACGGCCACCCAGAGGCAGGCAAGGTGGATGGCGGGCTTTAGCTGCTTCCAGCCAAAGATCCACAGTCCCAGGAAGGTGGACTCGACGAAGAAGGCAAGGAGGGCCTCGAGGGCCAGCGGGGCTCCGAAGACGTCACCCACGAACCGGCTGTACTCGCTCCAGGCCATGCCGAACTGGAATTCCTGCACGATTCCGGTGGCCACGCCCATGATGAAGTTGATGAGGAACAGCTTTCCCCAGAACTTGGTCATGCGCAGGTACTCGGGTTTGCCGGTGCGGTACCAGGCGGTCTGGATGACGGCCACCACCAGGCCCAGGCCAATGGTCAGCGGCACCATCATGAAGTGGTAGACGGTGGTGATGCCGAATTGCCAGCGTGCGATTTCCAAGGCGTCCATGGCAGTCCCTACTGTTTAGCCAATGTAGTTTTCTACGCTTTGTAGAACTGTAACTTCTACAAAGTGTAGAACATTGGCAGTGGCGGGCGAAAAACCAATCGCCCTCCCCTAGCATGGCGCGGCAGGGGCCGGCGCGCCACATGTTCTACCCGATGTAGAACCCGGGCGGTTTTCGGGGTAGATTTGGTTATGTAGTTGAACAACCGCGCGACGTCACCGGGCGCCTTAGAATGCGCGGTGCGGGGAAACAAAAGGAAAAGTGAAATGGCTAGTCTTGGTGAACTGGAACGGGCAGTCATGGACCTGCTCTGGGCGGGCCAGGAAGCGGCTACGGCCAATACCCTGAGGGACCAGCTGGCGCGCACGTCCGCGGCGCAGGGCGGACCGGGCCACGAAGGCAAGGAACTGGCCGTCACCACGGTGCTCACCGTACTCTCCCGCCTGGAAAAGAAGGGGCTGGTGGAACGCGAACGCGGAACCCGCCCGCACCGGTACCAGGCCGTGTCCAGCCGGGCGGACCACACCGCCGAACTCATGCATGAGGTCCTCGGATCAGCCCCGGACCGCGAGGCCGTCCTGGCCCGCTTCATCGGGTCCGTTTCCGAAGGTGAAGCCGAGACGCTGCGTAAACTGCTGGGCCACCTCTAGCACACCATGTTCTGGGCCTCATACCTGCTGGCGGTCCTGGCGATAATCCTGGCCTGGCCGGTGCCAATTCTCCTGTCACGGGCCCAATGGCCGGCAAGGTCGGCGTTCACGGCCATGCTGCTGTGGCAGGCGATCGCGCTCGCGGGTGGACTCTCCATGATCGGCGCCATGCTGGTCTATGGCCTGGAACCAATCGGTGACAACCTCATCGCAGGGCTTCGCGCGCTGGCGGGAATGGTGCTGTTCAATGCCCCCACCACGGCGTTGGGCTTTTGGCATATCTTCGCACTGTCCACTGCTGCCCTGCTGACGGCCCACCTGGTGTTCACGCTGCTGCTGACGTACTACAAGATCCAGCGGCAGCGGCGCCGGCACCGTGAACTGCTCGCACTGTTGGCCTCCCCATCGGCCCAGGATGCCGGGACGCTGGTGATCAGCCACGACTCCCCCGTCGCGTACTGCCTCCCGGGGGGCGCCCGCTCCGTGACCGTGCTGTCGGACGGCCTGATGGCCGCCCTCGAACCGGACGAGCTGCGGGCCGTCCTGATTCACGAGAACGCGCACCTCAGCCAGCGGCACCACCTGCTGCTCTGGGCCTTTGCCGCCTGGCGGCAGGCCCTCCCGTGGCTGCCCACCACCCGGCTTGCACAGGAATCGGTCAACTCCCTGATCGAGATGCTGGCCGACGACGTCGCACTGCGGACGGAGAGCAAGGCCACCCTCATCAAGGCGATAGCCATCGTTGCCAGCGGGTCGACCGGAAACGCGGGCGCCGGCGACATCCGCCCGTCCTCGCCCTCGTTGGCCCTGTCCGGGCTGGAGTCGGCGTCGGGCGGACCGGGCTCGGACGCGGTCAGGACCGCGGCCTCCCGGGTCAGCCGCCTCCTGACCCCCCAGCCCCAGCTTCCTGCGGCCGTCCGCAGCGCCGTGTTGGCCGGGTCCGTCCTGCTGCTGGCGCTGCCCACGGCACTGCTGGTGGTTCCGGGGCTGCTGGGCTGACGCCGCCGTCGCGCTTCAACCCGGCGGGTGGGCTTGTCAAAGCCCCGGGATCGCCGAACCCATCCCAGCGCCCGGCGACCCTGCGCCCGGTCAGGCGTCAATGCGCTCCCGGTCCAGGCTGGACGCGCCGGCGATGATGAAGTCCTTGCGCGGGGAGACGTCGGAGCCCATCAGCAGGTCGAAGATCTCCTCTGCCTGCTGCGCGTTTTCGATCCCCACCTTGCGCAGGGTGCGGTGCCGCGGGTCCATAGTGGTCTCCGCCAGCTGCTCGGCGTCCATCTCCCCAAGGCCCTTGTACCGCTGGATCGGCTCCTTGTACCGCTTGCCCTCCTTGGCCAGGCGGGCCAGCAGGACGTGCAGTTCGGCCTCGGAGTAGGTGTAGATCATCTCGTTGGCCTTCTGGCCGGCGTTGATGACCTCCACCCGGTGCAGCGGCGGAACCGCGGCAAACACCCTTCCCTCCACGATCATGGGCCGCATGTAGCGGAAGAACAGGGTCAGCAGCAGGGTCCGGATGTGGGCGCCGTCAACGTCGGCGTCAGTCATGAGGATCACCTTGCCGTACCGGGCCGCATTGATGTCGAAGCTGCGGCCGGACCCCGCGCCCACCACCTGGATGAGCGCTGCACATTCGGCATTGGAGAGCATGTCCCCCACCGACGCCTTCTGCACGTTGAGGATCTTGCCGCGGATGGGCAGCAGGGCCTGGAAGTCGGAGGACCGGGCCAGCTTGGCGGTGCCCAGCGCGGAGTCGCCTTCCACGATGAACAGTTCGGAACGTTCGACGTCGTCCGTCCGGCAGTCAGCGAGCTTGGTGGGCATCGAGGACGTTTCCAGCGCGTTCTTGCGCCGTTGGGTCTCCTTGTGCACGCGGGCCGAGATGCGGGACTTCATCTCGTTGACGATTTTTTCCAGCAGCAGGGCCGACTGGGCCTTGTCGTTCCGGTTGCTGGAGGACAGTTTGGCGGAGATCTCCCGCTCCACCACCCGGGCCACGATGGCGCGCACGGCGCTGGTGCCCAGGATCTCCTTGGTTTGGCCCTCGAACTGTGGTTCGGCGAGCCGTACGGTCAGGACCGCGGTCAAGCCGGCGAAGATGTCGTCCTTTTCGATCTTGTCGTTGCCGGCCTTGAGTTTGCGGGCATTGGTTTCCACGGCTTTCCGGAAAGTCTTGACCAGCGCCTGCTCAAACCCTGACTGGTGCGTGCCGCCCTTGGGGGTGGCGATGATGTTGACGAAGCTTCGCACGGTGCTGTCGTAGCCGATGCCCCAGCGCAGTGCAACGTCCACTTCGCAGTCACGTTCGACCTCGGCCAGCTGGCTGTGCCCCCGTTCGTCAAGGACCGGGACGGTCTCCTTGAACTTCCCTGATCCATGCAGCCGCCACACGTCGGTCACGGCAGGGTCCGCGGCCAGGAACTCGGCGAATTCGGAGATGCCGCCGTCGTGGTGGAAGACCTCCTCGTGCGGGCCGGCTTCCCCCGGGGTTCCGGGGAGCTTGCGCTCATCCCGCACGGTGAGCTTGAGGCCGGGCACCAGGAAGGAGGTCTGGCGTGCGCGGGCAGCAAGGTCCTCGTAGGAGAACTTGGCATCCGGGGTAAAGATCTGCCGGTCCGCCCAGTAGCGGATCCGGGTCCCGGTGACTCCGCGCTTGGCCTTGCCCACAATGTCCAGTACCGAGTCATCGACGAACGGAGTGAACGGCGCTGCGGGGTCCGGGCGGGACCCGGTGTCCTTGAAGCGTCCGGGCTCGCCGCGCCGGAAGGACATCCGGTAGGTCTTGCCGCCGCGGTCCACCTCGACGTCCAGGCGCGACGAGAGGGCGTTGACCACTGACGCTCCAACGCCGTGCAGGCCGCCGGAGGCGGTATAGGAGCCGCCGCCGAACTTGCCGCCGGCGTGCAGCTTGGTGAACACCACTTCGACGCCGGTGAGCCCCGTCTTGGGTTCCTTGTCGATGGGGATGCCGCGGCCGTCGTCGTGGATCTCCACGGAGTTGTCCGCGTGGAGGATGATGCGGATGTCGTGGCCGAACCCGGCAAGCGCCTCATCCACGGAGTTGTCGATGATCTCCCAGAGGCAGTGCATGAGGCCGCGCGAGTCCGTTGAGCCGATGTACATGCCCGGACGCTTGCGGACGGCTTCGAGGCCCTCCAGTACGGAAAGGTGCCGGGCGGTGTACTCAGAGCTTGGTGCCACTGGTGATGAACTCCTTCAGGGACGTGGAAGCGGCGCTGGGACCGCACCTTCTAGGGTAGTCGGCGGCAGCGGCGACAGCCGTCTGCCACACCCGCAGCGCCTTGTGCGCCGCGCCACCAGCCTCCGTGATCCGCGGAACTGGGCAATTCTTGACCTAACCTTGCGGATACGCGGACAGCGAACTTGCCCCATCCTTGCGATGGATCGGATACGAATACTGGTTATATAGATGTACTGATCTACTAAGGAGGCCGACATGACAACAGCAGTGGCAGACCGCACACTAAACGCACTCGACCGGTGCGACCGTTGCGGAGCTCAGGCATATGTCCGGGTTGTACTCGAGTCCTCCGGCGGTGAGCTGTTGTTCTGCGGCCACCACGCCCGTGCAGTGGAGGCGACGCTCAAGCCGTTGAGCTCCGGCTGGCACGACGAGACGGGAAAGCTTCACGAGAAAGCTGCCGTGGAAATCGACTAGATGAGGCATCGGTAACAACGAACCCTGCGGGGCCTTTCCACTACAGAAAGGCCCCGCAGGCGTTTAACGGGCCCCGCAGGCCTTTAGCCGCACGGAGGGAGCTCGTAAGCAAACAGGGGCCGTTCCGGAACCCACCGTGCAGTGGGTTCCCGAACGGCCCCTGTTTTGTCGTGCGGAAGAGGTTAGTCCAGGTAGTCCCGCAGCACCTGCGACCGGGAGGGGTGCCGGAGCTTGGACATGGTCTTCGACTCGATCTGGCGGATCCGCTCGCGGGTGACGCCGTAGACCTTTCCGATTTCGTCTAAAGTCTTCGGCTGTCCGTCAGTCAGGCCAAAGCGCATGGCAACCACGCCGGCCTCGCGTTCGGAAAGGGTGTCCAGGACGGAGTGCAGCTGTTCCTGCAGGAGGGTGAAGCTCACGGCGTCAGCCGGAACAACGGCTTCCGAGTCCTCGATCAGGTCGCCGAATTCGGAATCGCCGTCCTCACCCAGGGGGGTGTGCAGCGAAATCGGCTCGCGGCCGTACTTCTGGACCTCGACCACCTTTTCCGGCGTCATGTCCAGTTCCAGTGCCAGTTCTTCGGGCGTGGGTTCGCGGCCCAGGTCCTGCAGCATCTGGCGCTGTACACGTGCCAGCTTGTTGATGACCTCGACCATGTGCACCGGGATACGGATGGTGCGGGCCTGGTCGGCCATGGCGCGGGTGATGGCCTGGCGGATCCACCAGGTGGCGTAGGTGGAGAACTTGAAGCCCTTGGTGTAGTCGAACTTCTCCACGGCGCGGATCAGGCCAAGGTTGCCTTCCTGGATCAGGTCCAGGAACAGCATGCCGCGGCCGGTGTAGCGCTTGGCAAGCGAGACCACCAGGCGGAGGTTGGCTTCCAGCAGGTGGTTCTTGGCGCGCTTGCCGTCGTGGATGATGAATTCGAGTTCACGCTTGTACTTCGGATCCATGGAGCCGTCGTCCGCGGCGATCTTTTCCTCGGCGAACAGCCCGGCCTCGATCCGCAGCGCAAGGTCGACTTCCTGCTCCGCATTGAGCAGCGCCACCTTACCGATCTGCTTCAGGTAGTCCTTGACGGGGTCGGCCGTGGCGCCGGCAGACATAACCTGCTGCACGGGCGCGTCATCGTCGTCTGCATCGGAGTAGACGAAGCCCTTGCCGCTGCCGGCGGCACCCTTGACGGGGTCGGCGTCGACGTCCTCTGCTGCGTCCGGACCTTCGAGGACGATGTCGTCGAGGTCTTCCTCGACGTCTTCGACCTCGTCCGGGTCAACGTCACCGGCGGCGGACTTTCCCGCAGCCTCGGCTGCGGCCTTGGCGCCGGGCTTGGGCCCACGCTTCTTGGGCTCGCGCTTGCTGTCGCCTGCAGCCTCGCCGGCCGAAGCCTTGTTGGCTGCCCGCGTAGCTGCCCGCTTGGCATTGGTCGCGGCCTGCTTCTCCTCAGGGGACAAGACATCCTGGGCGGCGGAATCCTTCTTCGTGGAAGACGGGGTCACAGAAAACCTTTCTAGCGGTGGTCTGTGGAATCACCATACGGGCAACACCACTATGACCCTGTCAAGTCCGTGGTGGAAACCAAGCACCACCACGGCCGGCAGAGTCACTTAAGACAACTCCCGGAGTGGCTGTAATGTTCCCTTGCGGGGACGCTTACAAGCACTCGATACACGGACCCAACCGGGTCTCGGCATCCATTGTCTCACGATTTGCCCGGATCCAACCTCCCCTGCCGCCATCCGTTACGGTTGCCCCGGCGGGCCCGGCCCGGCCGGGGCATGTCCGGCCGGCTTCACGACGCCCGGGTCCGGCTCACAGCGTCTCCTTCTCCCCAGCAGGATCCTTCGGGAACTTTTGCCAGGCCGCCTCCTTCCGGGCGGCCCAGCCACAAAGCGTCCCCCTGCCCACGATATCCAGCAGGAGCTCGGCAAGCCGGTACTCCGGTTCAAGCTCAAGCGCCCGGCCCAAGTGGGCAGCCGCGTAGGAGCCGCGTCCCCGGGACCAGGCCACCCATCCTCGGAGCGTGAGCGCTGCGGCGGCCGGGTGTCCGCCCAACACTGCCAGGTGCCCCAGAATCCGGTCCAGCGCGTCCAGTCCGGCCCAGTCCGGCGCGGCCGGCGCCAGGCCCATGAGGACCTCGCCATAGCCGGCAGGAACAGCGCCGGAAGCGGCACCGCCCGCCCGGCGCTGCTGCCGGCCGGCGAATCCCGGCGGAGGCAGCAACGGCAGCGCCACTGCGGAAACGTCGCCCCCGTCCTCGGAAAGGACGCCGAACTGTTCTGCGCCTGCCTCCGCGGCGGCCCGTCCCGCCGCAGCCATCACGAGCAGGGCGTCGCGCCAGGTGGGAACGAGCAGCGTGGCGCGCAGGAAGGCGTCCCGTTCAACGTCCGGAATCCACTGCCCGTCATGGCTCCGCTCCAGCAGCAACTCCCAGAAGTCAAGCACCGCGTTGAACTGTGCCCTGCTGCGGGACTGCCCGCCGAGCTCGTCCTCCCAGCCGGCCTGTGCCTCAAGGACGGCCGCCTGGTGCATGGCGGGGACCGGGGCTTCCGGCTGGCTCCCCGCTCGTGGCGCGGGTCCAATGCTGCTGCCCCGGTACACCATCTCCGTATTCAGCATGCTGTCCCTGATCTCCTGCACGGGACGTCCCGGAAGCGGGCAGCAGGAGGCGTCGCTGCACAGGGCGTCCCGCCAGTACTCATCGCCCACCAACCAGGCATCGCGGACAGGCATCCCGGCCTGGTCCAGCGCACGTCGCACCGTGTCGACCAGGAGGTCGTAGGCGGATGGCGGTCCCATTCCGGCGTCGCTGGTGAAGACAGCCAGCAAAGAGCCGTCAGCGTCCTGGTCTGATTCAAGGTAGCGCCGGACGGCACGGGCAAACGCGGCGGGGTCGGCCTGGTTCGCCGGACCCGGAAGGTCAAGCCGGAGTGTGGCTCCGAGCGTGGTGCCGTGCAGCGTCATGGCCACCAGGCTGGCAGCTGGCCAGTACCCGAGCGAATGCGGAATGAAGCCAAGGATGTCTTCCGGGCCGCGCACTATTAATCGTTCTGAACCTGTCATAGCTCCAGCATTCGCCGCCGGCGGGGGCGCGGGCAGTGGCCAGTCCGGCTATGTGGGTAACCGGTGCCGTGGAGGAAGAGTGCGGGGAACCCGCGAACGGGAGTGGCTCAGTCGTCCGTGGGCGTCGGCTGGCGGCGGCGGGCCAGGCTTTCACGGCGCTGCCGGGCGATGGCGCTGCGCAGTGGCGGAACCACGATGCCCTGGGCGGCCATTTGCCGGCGGACCTTCCGGCGGGAGGCCAGGATGGCTGCGGCACCGATGCCCAGGAGCAGGAACTGGACGCTCAAAGCCAGCCGGAAGGGTGCCAGGCCGTAGAGCACCCCCTGTGAAAACCCGGTGGCGTTCAGGACGTCGAGCACAAGGCCAATCAGGAAGATGGAGACCAGGGCAGCGATGAAGCCACCAACGTTGACAATGCCGGTGGCAGTGCCGATCCGGTGCGCGGGGTTGAAGGTCCGCGCGAAGTCGAAGCCGATCATGGAACCGGGGCCGCCGATTGCGAGCACCACCACCAGGCCTGCCAGCAGCCACAGCGGAGCGCGCCCGGGCAGCAGCAGCACCGCGGCCCATGCCGTGGCGGTGGCGCCGGCGATCAGCAGCACCATGGTGGAACGGCGCAGTGGATGGCGCGAAACGAAGCGCCCGATGAACGGGCCCACTGCCATGGCTGCGGCAACGTACAGGGCCATCAGCGCTGCGACGGTGGCTGCGTCCAGGCCCTGGCCCGAGATCAGGAACGGGTAGCCCCACGTCATGGCAAAGACGGTGCCACTGAACTGGATGGTGAAGTGGCTCCACATTCCCAGCCGGGTTCCGGGCTGGCTCCAGGCACGGGCCAGTGAGGCGCCGGTGGCCTTGAGCCCCTGCCGGGCGTGCGGCCGTTCGGTCCCCGGTGGGACATCCTGCAGGAGCAGGAGTACCAGCACGACGGCGAGTGCGGACATTCCTGCCAGCATCAGGAAAGCGGGGGTCCAGCCGGACAGGTGCAGGACCAGCGCGAAGGGCAGGACACTGAACAGCTGACCCAACTGGCCGGACATGCCGGTCAACTGCGTGACCAGGGGGACGCGGGCGGGGGAGAACCACAGCGGGATGAGCCTGATCACCGAGATAAAGGTCATGGCGTCGCCGGCGCCCACCAGGACACGGCCAAGGACTCCCCCGGGGATGCTTTCGGCGAAGGCCAGCTGCACCTGTCCGAGTCCCATCAGGACAGCGCCGCCTGCGATCATGGCACGCGAGCCGAACCTGTCCACCAGCAGGCCCACCGGGATCTGGAGCCCGGCGTACACCAGCAGCTGCAGGACGGTGAAGAAGGAGATGGCGGACGCCGTGGCGTGGAACCGCTCCGTGGCCTCGAGCCCCACCACGCCGAAGGAGGTCCGCTGCGCCACGGCCACCAGGTACCCGAAAATTCCAATGGTCCAGATAAGCCAGGCGCGGGGAGCAGTCACCAGTTCATTATGCCCGGCGCGCGCCCGCAGCCCGGAAGCCGTGACGTCCCGCTACTGCCCCGGGTTCTCCCTGGCCAGGTAGGCCTCCACGGCGGCACCCAGGTCGTCGGCGTCGGGAAGCTCGTCGTTCTCGTTGGCCAGGAGCGACCGGCGGACGATGCCGTCGGCCTTCTCGTCGTAGCGTGTCTCCAGGCGGGAGACCACCTGCTGGACCTCCTCGGACGCCTCGATCTGCTGGGCAATCTGCCGGCTGACCTCGCGCCCGGACTCACGGAGCCGGTCGGTGGGCAGCATCAGGGACGTTGCGGCGCCAAGATATTCCAGGCCGGCGACGGCGGCGGTGGGGTACTCGGCCTCGGCGAGGTAGTGCGGGACGTGGATGACGTAGCCGGCAACATTGCGGCCCGCCTCCACGAGGCGCAGCTCCAGGATGTGGCCAACAGCGGCGGGAACTTCAACGGTGGGCTTCCACACGGAGATGCCCTCGATCAGCTCAGGCCGGTTCCCGTGTACCGTCACGCCCACGGGCCGGGTGTGCGGCACGGGCATGGGGATGGAGTGGATCCATGTGACCAGGTTGACGTCCAGCTTTTCCACGATATTCACCACGGCACGGGCAAACCGTTCCCATTGCAGGTCAGGTTCGAAGCCGGCCAGGAGGAGGAATGGCTTCCCCAGCCCGTCCACCAGTCGGTAGAGGGCCAGCCGGGGCTCCTGGTAGTCCTGGATGTGGTCTTCCACGAAACTCAGGTGCGGCCGGCGGGACCTGTAGTCAATCAACTGGTCCGCATCGAAGACCGCCACGGGCTGGGCGTCGAGGGTATCCAGCAGTTCGGCGTTGATCTGCTTCACCACATGGCCGGCGTCGGCGAACCCGGTGAAACCCATGACCAGGTTCAGCCCCTGCAGCTCCGGGCTGTGGAACAGCTCGATGTTGCTGGCATAGAGCGCGTCGGGGTCCAGCAGGGAGCCGGAAATCCGTTCAAGCACGGCGTGTTCCTTTCAGGGGTACGGGTGGACATCATTCATAACGCCGCAGGGGCACCCGGCATTCCGGGCCGCGGTGTGGCGCACATCTCAGGAAATTCTGTCGCTCCGCAGGGGAACGGCTACGATCGGAACTGGCCTGCCAGGCGGGCTTGCAACCACCCGGGCACCGTCCAGAACGGCCGGATCCGGGCCACCATGGCAGAGCGCCCAACATGCATCCCTGCCCGATCGTTTCGAGAATTGAGGACTCATCCCTGTGGTCAAGAATACTGAAGTCAACCTTAGTACCGTCTCGCGGGACCTTAAGAGGAACCCCAGCGATGCCGTGGTGATCGGGGTGGGGCAGGGAAGCGACGGGCCCGTCCTGCTGGACAACCCGCTGACGGCGAAGTCCGCGGAGGCCCTGGCTGACTCCCTCAAGGCACTCGGAGTTACCGGCGCGGCGGACCAGCTGATCCGCCTCCCGGGACTGCCCGAAACCGGCGCCGGCATCCTGGTCCTCGCCGGAGTGGGTAAGGTGCCGGAAGGCACACCGCTCACCGGTGAGGCACTCCGCCGGGCAGCGGGATCCGCGGTCCGGCAGCTGGCCGGCCTCGCCACCGTAACCCTGGCGTTCCCGACGGCGACGGTGCAGGATGTCTCGGCCGTCGCCGAGGGTGCCGCGCTGGGCGCCTACGCCTTCACCGAGTTCCGGTCTTCCGCGGACGGGCTCAAGGATCCCGTCCGCAATGCCGTCATCTTCACGGAACTGGCAGGCAGCACGGACCTGGGCGCCGCACTGAAGCGGGCAGGACTGGTGGCCAAAGCCGTCAACGCGACCCGCTCACTGGTCAACACGCCGCCGAGCCACCTTTACCCGGAGTCCTTCGCCGAGGCCGCCAAGGACCTTGCCAAGGGCCTCCCCGTCAAGGTCACCGTCTGGGACGAGAAGCGGCTTGAGAAGGAAGGCTTCGGCGGCATCATGGGCGTGGGCAAGGGCTCCACCCGCCAGCCGCGGCTGGTTAAGGTGGAGTACTCCCCCGCCAAGGCCACCGCCAAGGTTGCGCTGGTCGGCAAGGGGATCACGTTCGACACCGGCGGCATCTCCCTCAAGCCGGCCCTGAACATGGGCGACATGAAGAGCGACATGGCGGGCGCCGCCGTCGTACTTAATACTGTTTTGGCCCTTGCCGGCCTGGGCCTGCCCGTGAAGGCGACCGCCTGGCTGTGCATCGCGGAGAACATGCCGGGCGGCGGCGCGTCGCGCCCGGCCGATGTGCTGACCATGTTCGGCGGCAAGACGGTTGAAGTCCTCAACACCGACGCCGAAGGCCGCCTGGTCATGGCGGACGGCATCGTTGCAGCCAGCCGCGAATACCCGGACGCCATCATCGACGTGGCCACGCTGACCGGCGCGCAGCTCATCGCCCTCGGCAACCGCACTGCCGGTGTCATGGGCTCGGAAAGCGTCACGGGCGCCCTCAAGGCGGCGGCCGACCGTGCCGGCGAATTGGTCTGGCCCATGCCCCTGCCGGAGGAGCTGCGCCCCAGCCTGGATTCCCAGGTGGCGGACCTGGCCAACATTGGCGAACGCCACGGCGGCATGATGACCGCTGCTGTGTTCCTTCGCGAATTCGTGGGTAAGGACAAAGCGGGCGAACAGATCCCCTGGGCGCACATCGATATTGCGGGGCCGTCCTTTAATAACGGCAGCCCCTACGGCTACACCCACAAGCAGGGCACCGGATGCACTGTCCGTACCCTGGTTGCCTACGTGGAGGACATCCTGGCCGCGGCCTGAGCAAACTGCCTGGGTCACGGGCTCCAGGCCCCGTGCCGCGCGGCCCTGCGGTGCAGTGATTGCTGTGCCACAGGGCCGCGTGACACTGGACACAAGCGCTCCACAAACGCAGCGCCAAGGTGGAGCATGGATAGGTGGTTCGCTAAGGTGAACCACGGTAGTCACAAATGCAAGAGAGTTGCCCTGCTGACATAATCACGGCAGTGCAAGTTCCAAGACCAGATGATGCGCGCAGAACGCGTCATCGTTCACGCGAGGGAGCGTTTTAGTGGCCGATCAGGCAACTGCGCAAGAATTCGACATCCTGGTACTCGGTGGCGGCAGCGGCGGATACGCTGCGGCGCTGCGTGCGGTACAGCTCGGCCTCACCGTCGGCCTCGTGGAGAAGGGCAAGCTGGGCGGCACCTGCCTCCACAACGGCTGCATTCCCACCAAGGCCCTGCTGCACTCCGCAGAGCTGGCCGACCACGCCCGTGACTCCGCCAAGTACGGCGTGAACGTCACCCTGGACGGCATCGACATCAACGCCGTCAACGCGTACAAGGACGGCATCATCGCCGGCAAGTTCAAGGGACTGCAGGGACTCATCAAGTCCAAGGGCATCACCGTCATCGAGGGTGAAGGCAAGCTGCAGGGCACCGACACCGTCGTGGTGAACGGCACCGCGTACAAGGGCAAGAACATCGTCCTGGCCACCGGTTCCTACTCGCGCACCCTTCCCGGCCTGGAAATCGGCGGCAAGGTCATCACCTCCGACCAGGCCTTGACCATGGACTTCATCCCCAAGAGCGCCATCATCCTGGGCGGCGGCGTCATCGGCGTCGAGTTCGCCTCGGTCTGGAAGTCGTTCGGCGTGGACGTCACCATCGTCGAAGGCCTGCCCTCCCTCGTTCCCAACGAGGACGCAACGATCGTCAAGAACTTCGAGCGCGCCTTCAAGAAGCGCGGCATCAAGTTCTCCACCGGCGTCTTCTTCCAGGGCGTTGAGCAGAATGACGACGGCGTCAAGGTCACCCTGGTGGACGGCAAGACCTTCGAAGCCGACCTGCTGCTGGTCGCCGTCGGCCGCGGCCCCGTCACCGCCAACCTGGGCTACGAGGAGGCCGGCGTCACCATCGACCGCGGCTTCGTCATCACCAACGAGCGCCTGCACACCGGCGTGGGCAACATCTACGCCGTAGGCGACATCGTCCCCGGCGTGCAGCTGGCCCACCGCGGCTACCAGCAGGGCATTTTCGTGGCCGAGGAAATTGCCGGCCTGAAGCCCGTGGTGGTCGAGGACATCAACATCCCCAAGGTCACCTACTCCGACCCCGAAATCGCCACCGTTGGTTACACCGAAAAGGCTGCCAAGGAAAAGTTCGGCGAAGACCAGGTGCAGACCCAGGAATACAACCTGGCCGGCAACGGCAAGAGCTCCATCCTGGGTACCTCCGGCCTGGTCAAGCTGGTCCGCCAGAAGGACGGCCCCGTGGTGGGCGTCCACATGATCGGCGCACGCATGGGCGAGCAGGTTGGCGAGGCCCAGCTGATCGTGAACTGGGAAGCCTACCCGGAGGACGTGGCCCAGCTGGTGCACGCCCACCCCACCCAGAACGAAGCCCTCGGCGAAGCGCACCTGGCACTGGCCGGCAAGCCGCTGCACGGCTAGTTTTCCGCAGCATTACCAGGCCCGGTGCACCCGGTCGTCCAGACCGGGTGCACTAGGCTTCCAACAAGGCAGCAATCATTCGCACTAAAGATCAATAAGGAGAACGGGGACGACATGTCTGAATCCGTTAACTTGCCCGCCCTCGGTGAGAGTGTCACCGAAGGAACCGTCACCCGCTGGCTCAAGCAGGTAGGTGACCGGGTAGAGGTGGACGAGCCGCTGCTCGAAGTCTCCACCGACAAAGTAGACACTGAAATCCCCTCTCCTGTAGCTGGCGTGATTGAAGAAATCCTGGTCGCTGAAGACGAGACCGCCGAGGTAGGCGCACCCCTGGTACGCATTGGTGACGGCTCCGGCGGCGGTTCCGCCCCAGCCGGGGAAGCTCCCGCTGCGGCACCGGCCCAGGAAGCTCCCGCTCCTGCGGAGGCACCTTCCACCGAGGCACCCGCTCCTGAAGCCCCGGCCCAGGAAACTTCCGCCCAGGAAACTTCCGCACCGGAGGCACCGGCCGCAGGCGGCGGCGAAAGCCATGAAGTAACCCTCCCCGCACTGGGCGAAAGCGTCACCGAAGGCACTGTCACCCGCTGGCTCAAGGCCGTTGGCGACCAGGTGGAGGTCGACGAGCCCCTGCTGGAAGTCTCCACGGACAAGGTGGACACCGAGATCCCGTCCCCGGTTGCCGGCACGCTGCAGGAAATCCGGGTCAATGAGGACGAGACCGCTGAAGTCGGTTCCGTGCTGGCCGTCATCGGCTCCGGCGCTGCCGCTGCTCCGGCTCCCCAGGCTGCACCGGCCGCCGAGGCTCCCCGGCAGGAAGCCCCCCAGCAGGAAGCTCCGGCTGCCGCCCCGGCCCCCGCTGCTCCGGCACCCGCCCAGGAAGCGCCCAAGGCAGCCCCCGCTCCCGCTGCAGCCCCTGCAGCCCAGGAGGCCGCACCGGCCAACGGGTCCGAATCCGGCTACGTCACTCCCCTGGTCCGCAAGCTGGCCAACCAGCACGGGGTGGACATCACTTCACTGTCCGGCACCGGCGTCGGCGGCCGCATCCGCAAGCAGGATGTCATCGCCGCCGCTGAAGCCAAGGCAGCTCCCGCTGCCGCACCGGCCGCAACCCCTGCCGCATCCGCACCGGCCGCATCGGCTGGAGCTGCCTCCTCGCTGCGCGGCACCACCCAGAAGGCTCCCCGCATCCGCCAGGTCATTGCCCGGCGCATGCGCGAGTCCCTGGAGATCTCCACCCAGCTCACCCAGGTCCACGAGGTGGACATGACCAAGGTCGCCAAGCTGCGCGCCAGGGCCAAGAACTCTTTCCAGGCCCAGAACGGCACCAAGCTGACGTTCCTGCCCTTCATCGCCAAGGCCGTGGCCGAGGCCCTCAAGCAGCACCCCAAGCTCAACGCTGCCTACGACGAGGACAAGCAGGAAATCACCTACCACAACGCCGAACACCTGGCGATCGCCGTCGACACTGACAAGGGCCTGCTGGTTCCGGTCATCGCAGACGCCGGCAACCTGAACCTTGCCGGCCTCGCCGGCAAGATCGCCGACGTTGCCTCCCGCACCCGCGACGGCAAGATCGGCCCGGACGAACTGTCCGGCGGCACGTTCAGCATCACCAACATCGGCTCGGTGGGCGCGCTGTTCGACACCCCGATCATCAACCAGCCGCAGGTGGGCATCCTGGGCACCGGCGCCATCGTCAAGCGGCCCGTCGTGGTTGCTGACGAAAACGGTGACGACTCGATCGCCATCCGCTCCATGATGTACCTGTCCCTGACGTACGACCACCGCCTGGTGGACGGTGCCGACGCCGGCCGGTTCCTCCAGACCCTGAAGGCACGCCTCGAAGAAGGCGCTTTCGAAGCGGACCTGGGGCTCTAGCCTCCGCAGCAATACAACGACGGCGGTGCCGGCATGGGGTGGGAAACCTCCCGCAGCCGGCACCGCCGTCGCGGTTTAACCAACGCAGCCGCCTGAGCCCGGAGCCCCCGTGCGCGTGGCTTTGCTACGGGCCGTAGAACTGACTGGCTAAGCTGGAGCCATGAATATTCTCTTCAACATCCTGGTTTTCCTGCACGTGGTGGGAGCCGCCATGATCGTGGGCTACTGGATCGCCACGATGCGGACGCCCACCGTGCACCCCCGCCAGCGTGACGGCGCCTTCCTGCAACTGCTGACCGGCATCGCCATGATGGGCATCCTGCCGTTCCTGCCGGACAAGGATCCCAACTACGCCAAGCTGGGCATCAAGTTCGTCATCGCCGTCGTGGTCGCCGTCCTGGCTGTCATTGGGACACGCAAGGCCAAGAACGGCCAGCCCGTCTCCACCGGGCTCGCCCATGGCGTGGGCGGGCTGGCCCTGGTCAACATCGCCATCGCCACCATCTGGCAGTAACCGCTCCACCCCGGGGACCCCGGTCATAATCCTCTGAGAGCGGACAATCCGTGCACCGGAGGTGCCTGGTCCCTAGGATGGAAAACGGTGGGTCCGGCCGCGGGTGCCGGGCCCGGATCGAATCGACGCTGAGGAGAGACATGGCTACAACACGCAACGCCCACACGGTATGGACCGGAAGCCTTACCGAGGGCTCTGGCAACACCACCCTGGACAGCTCCGGCCTGGGCACCTTCGATGTCACCTGGAAGGCGCGCACGGAGGCTGCCGGCGGAAAGACCAGCCCCGAAGAGCTGATCGCTGCAGCCCACTCCGCCTGCTTCTCCATGGCCTTCAGCCACGAACTCAGCCAGGCGGGATTCACGCCGGAGGAGGTCAACACCAGGTCCGAGGTTGGCTTCCAGCCCGGCACCGGCATCACCGGCAGCCACCTGACCCTGGAGGCCCGCATCCCCGGCATCTCGCAGGAAGACTTCCAGCGCATTGCCGAAGCCGCCAAGAAGGGTTGCCCCGTGTCCCAGGCCCTGGCCGGCATCGAGATCACCCTGGACGCCACCCTGCAGTCCTAGGCCACGCCGGTCTTGAGCGCATGATCTGAGCGCCACCCTCTGCACAACGCAAAGGCCCTGCCTTCCGGGCAATCCCGGAAAGGCAGGGCCTTTGCTGTTGCCGGTAAAGGCTAGCTCTCCTGCCGGCGGTCGGGCAGCGGAGCGGGCTTCAACCGGCGGTAGCCGGAACGCGCCGGCGGCCGGTCGGTGGGCAGTTCCTGGATCATTTCCTTCAGCGCCCCAATGCCGTACTCCAATTGGGGATCGCGCCCCGCGGCGTAGGCGTGCGGCGGGAAGGTCACTTCGATGTCCGGATCAACGCCGTAGTTCTCCACGCTCCAACCCACGCCGCCGCTGAACCAGTTGGCATAGCGGGGCTGGGTGACGCCGGTGCCGTCCGCCAGCGCGAACCGGTTGTCGATGCCCACCACACCGCCCCACGTACGTGTTCCGATGACCGGGCCGATGCCACGCAGCTTCGAGACCTGGGTGATGATGTCGCCGTCGGACCCGGCAAACTCGTCCGCGAGGATGATCACGGGCCCCCTGGGTGCGTGGTGGGGGTAGGTCCGCGGCTTTTCCCCGCGCGGCATGCTCCATCCGGTGACCTTGCGGCCTATCAGTTCCGCGACGAGCTGCGATGTGTGTCCCCCACGGTTGCGGCGGACATCGACTATCAGGCCGTCCAGTGCTGTTTCCGTATCGAGGTCGCGGTGCAGCTGTGCCCAGCCGTTGGCCATCATGTCCGGGATATGCAGGTAGCCAAAGGTTCCGTTGGACGCTTCCCGGACGGTGCGCCGGTTGCCGGCAACCCATTCCTGGTAGCGCAGCCGCTCCTCATCCTTGATGGGCACGACGGCGACCCGGCGCTGGGTGCCTTGGGCACCGCCGTGCCCCGGGCCGTTGAGGAGGGTCAGCTCCACGGCACGGCCGGCCGCTCCCACCAACTGCATGGCCGGGGTGACGGCTCCGGACAACGGGACGCCGTCAATGGCCAGCAGGATGTCTCCCGCCTTGGCCCCAACCCCGGGCCTGGTCAGCGGGGAGATGGCAAGCGGGTCGGAGGACTCGCCGGCCAGGATGCGGCTGATTTCCCAGCCGTGGGCGGTGTGCGCCAGGTCTGCGCCCAGCCTGCCCTGTCCCCGGCTGCCGCGTTCGGCAACCGGAGCGGGGCGCACGTATGCGTGCGATGTCCCCAGCTCGCCGTGCAGTTCCCACAGCAGGTCCACCAGGTCATCGTGGGAGCCCAGCCGCCCGACCAGGGGCCGGTAGCGGGCGTGGATGGATTCCCAGTCCTGCCCCGCCATGTCCTCGGTCCAGAAAAAGTCCCGCTGCAGGCGCCAGGCTTCATCGAACGCCTGTCCCCAGACGCTGAGCGGGTCCATCAGGACGCGGATGCGGCCCAGGTCCACTTTGACTGCCTTGCCGGAGTCCTCGTCCGCCTTGGCGTCAGAAGGCACCACGGTGACCTGTTTGTCGGAAACCAGTACCACCTTGCTGCGGTCGCCGGAGAGCCGGTAGCTGTCCACGGCGTCCACCAGGGTGGTCTGCCTGCGCCGTCCGATGTCGTACCGGACCAGGCTGGGGCTGGCGTCCTTGTCCTCCTGGCTGGCCTTTCCGTCGCCGGTCACGCCGGCCAGGGCTGAGTCGAGCCAGAGGAGGGCGCCGTCAACGGCCTTCAGCGAGCTGTAGTTGCCCTGCGGCACGGGAACGCTGATGACGCGGTGCGCCAGGCCCTCCGCGTCCACGTGCACGGCAGGCACGGCATCATCCCGTGCTTCGGCGCCGGCTGTGGCATCCGCGTCCGTTGTGGTTTCCGGCCCGGCGCCCGCGGGATCAACGGAAGGGCCAAAGGGCGACGGCGTCTCCGCGGCGAGTGCCACGAGGTACGGCTTGATGGGGCTGGGGAAGGAGAGGTCGAACGAATGTCCGTCGTACACGGGATCGAAGCTGCGGTTGGACAGGAAGGCGAGGAACTTTCCGTCCGGGGTGAAGGCGGGCGAGGCGTCGCGGAAGCGTCCGTCGGTCACGTCCACCGGTTCGGCATCGAGCTGGTCAACGGTGGCCAGGCGCAGCCGGCTGCGCGAGCCAAAAGACGTGACCGGTTCAGACCAGGCCAGCCAGCGGGAGTCCGCCGACCATGCCAGCTCGGAGATGCTGCCTTCGCCAATGCTGGCCACCCGCGAGAAATCTCCGCTGCGGGTGTCCAGGACGTGCACGTCGCCAAACGAGGTACCCAGGGCAACCCAGCGGCCGTCGGGGCTTGCTTCCAGCGAACTGGCGCGTGACGGCGTGGGGACGGTGATGCCTGGTTCTGCCGCGGGTTCCTGGGCGTCGGCCGCGGGGGCCGGGGCCTGCGGTGCAACATCTGCCTGCTGTTCATCGTCCGCGGGCACGTGGACGGCCCCTCCGGACAGCACTGCCGCGCCGGACGCGGGAACAGGCTGCGGCAGGCTGACCGTTTCCGGCCCTGCCGCGCCGTCCTGTGCCGTATCGGCGGGAGCGGGATTTCCAGAATCGGGAGTTTCAGAAATTGCGCCGGCCTTGCCGCCGCTTGCCGGCGCGTGCCCGGCGCCGTGCGGTACTGGAGCGGCAATGTCCCTGATATGCAGTGCCTCCACGCCGTCGTGGTCCGCGATGTAGGCGATGCGGCCATCCCCCAAGGGCCGGGGAAGCCGGGCCCGCACTCCCGGGGTTGCCTCGATGATGCGGGACGGCCCGTCCTTGTGCCGCAGCCAGTGGATGGTTCCGTGCGACTCCACTCCGCTGGCGGCCCCCGCCGCATCCGGCGCCACCGCGCCCAGGTGCTTTACGGCATCAAGGAGGGCGGGACGCCTGGTCTGCGATGCCGAGCCAAGGGTGATGTCCAGCTTTGCAGCCTCCGAGCCAAGATCATTCAGGACCCAGAGTTCGCCGGCTGATTCGAAAATGACGCGCTTGCCGTCCGAGGCGGCGTGCCGGACGTAAAAGTCCTGGTGGTCGGTGTGGCGCCGCAGGTCCTGTCCGCTGGGAAGGACCGAGTACAGGTTGCCGTAGCCTTCGTGGTCGGACAGGAAGGCAATCCGGCCGTCCACCCACAGGGGATCGGTGAGGTTGCCGTCAACGTCCGGCAGCAGCCGCTCGAACTCCCCGTTGCCGTCGCGGTCGATCCACAGTTTTCCCGCCGTCCCGCCACGGTACCGCTTCCACCAGGCCGGTTCGCGGGACAGCACGCTGGCCAGCACCACGGGACGTTCGTCGCCCACCTCGGGGCCAAATGCAACGGATTCCACCGGCCCGTAGGGGAGCTCCTGCGCCCAGCCGCCCTCCAAAGGGACACTGTATGCGTGGGTGTGCCGGCTTTCGGCCTGGCGGAAGGCGCTGGTGACCACCACCGAACCGCCGGCAGTGAATCCCTTGACCTTCGTGGTGCTGTGGCCAAAGTAGGTGAGCTGGCGGTACCCGCCGCCGTCGACCCGTGCCGACACAACTTCCGGCGCCGTTCCCTGCACAACCGTCCAGACCAGGCGCTTGCCGTCCGGGGTGAAACGCGGGTTGCGGGCAGGAAGCTGGAGCGACGAGACGCGCCACGCGCGGCCGCCGTCCAGGGGCGCAATCCACACGTCGTCCTCGGCCACGAAAGTGACCAGATCGCCGTGCAAATGCGGGAAACGGAAGTAGCTCGAAGAGGTCATCGTTCGATCATAGTCAACCCCTCCCCTGCGCCGCGGGAGGTACACAGCCCTTGCTGCCGTGGTGAGATGGACCATGCATATCGTCATGGCCGGCGCCTCCGGGCTCATCGGCAGCTCCATGTCCGCAGCCTTCCGCAGTGCCGGCCATTCGGTGGTGTCCCTGGTCCGCCGGCCGCCTGCCGGTGCCACCGAAATCCGCTGGGATCCGGCGGCCGGTGTCCTGGACCCCGGCGTCCTTGCCGGGGCAGACGCCGTCGTCAACCTCGCAGGTGCCGGAATCGGCGACAGACCCTGGACGCGGAAGCGGGTGGCGGAGCTGTTCAGTTCCCGGCTGGGGCCCACCAGGACACTGGTGCAGGCCATGGCACAGCTGGATGCCCCGCCGGCAACCTTCATCAGCCAGTCGGCGTCCGGCTTCTACGGCGACGCCGGCAATACTGTCCTGCGTGAAGACGCACCCGCCGGTTCCGGGACTTTGGCGCAGATCTGCGTTGAGTGGGAGCAGGCTGCGCTGATGGCGCCGGCAGGGGTACGCGTGGTGACGCCCCGCACCGGGGTGGTGTTCAGCCGTTCCGGTGGCGCGCTGGGAAAGCTGCTTCCACTGCTGCGCCTGGGAGTTGGTGGTCCGTTCGGCAACGGCCGCCAGTTCTGGCCCTGGGTAACGCTTCCGGACGTTACGGCCGCCTTCCTCTTCCTCCTCGAAACACCGGTCTCCGGCGCGGTGAATGTGAACGGGCCGGAGCAGGCGAACGTCAACACGATCGTCGCGGCGCTGGCCCACGCCCTGCACCGGCCCGCCATACTCAGGGTCCCGGCCCCCGTGCTGCGCACGGTGATGCCGGGCCTCGGCGAGGAATTGCTGCTGCACAGCCAGCGGATGGAACCGGCAGTCCTGTCCTCGGCCGGATTCCAATGGCAGCACGGGCGCCTGGAAGACGCCGCCCGCTGGGTGGCCGGCCAGGACCCCGCCGCCTAGCCCGGCCCTTCCCCGGACGCGCGGACCGCCAGAATGTCGCTGACCCGCCATTGGCCGTCCACGAACACCAGGACCAGCCGAAGCCGCCGTTCCGGGCTGGGAGCCCCCGCTGCCAGCACAGCACCCGCCGCATCGAGTGTTTGGTACCCGGAGGTGGCCGATGTCACCGCCAGCACCGCCCGGTCCGGGGTCCCGCCGTCTTCGGCCGCCACCCCGGACAGCGTGCTGGTAAATCCGGCGAGGCGGTGCCCGGAAGGGTGGAGTTGGCCGGCGATGCGCTCGTCGGCGGCAGCTGCAGGTGACCCGGAGGCGTTCACGTCCCCCAGCAGCTCCAACCTGCCTGCTCTGAAGGCATAATCCCGCAGTGCCGCCAGCCCCTGCACGGCAACCACGGGATCAGTAGCCCTTGCCCGCTGCCGGGCCTCGTCAACGGAACCAACCGCTTCCGTCCCGCCGGCAACAGTCCCGGATGCGGCTGCGGACACCGGCGGCCGACCGGCTGCGGGACGATCCGGCCCCGCCCCTTGGCCCGCCCCCTGGCCGGCGGCCGCGGACAACCACCATATTCCGGCTGCCAACGCAGCAACTGCCGGCATGACTGCACTCACCACCACCCGAGTGCCCCGGCCGGCAACAGTCCCATCCGCGTGCCTTCCGCGCGGCGCAGGCGCCGCGTTTGACGGCGGCAGGGCGCTTGACTGCGGCAGGGCGGTGTTCGGCGCCGGCACCGGCCGCGCTGGCCAGCGCCAGGTTTCCATCCGGCGGCGCATGCCCTGGAGTTTCATGCGAAGGCTGCCGCTCTTGGACGGACCGGGAACGTGCCGCCGTGTCAGCAGCTCTGGCAGGACGGTGGGATGGACGGCATCGGAGAGGTCCACCGGCTGGGGTTCGGCGCTGCGGTAAACGGCCGCGGCCAGCGACACCGCGTCAGGGCGCAGCCTCCGGTCCTCGTTCAGTCCTGCTTCCAGGGCAGCCGCCAGATCCTTGGGGACACCTGGAACCAGGAGGGACAACGGCGGACGATCGGCAGTGCGGCCGGGCGCCTCACCCGTGAGGCAGAACCAGCCCAGGGCCGCCGCGGAGAACACATCGCGTCCTGGCTGGAGGCCGGCGCGGACGGCGTCCACGGGGGAAGGATCCAGGAATCCGCCAGTTCCAAAGGTCGCCGCGCTGCCCGGGTCGCCGAGCATCCTGGCGACGCCGAGGTCAGAGAGCATGGGCTTGCCCTGCCCGGTGAACAGCACGTTCCCGGGCGAGACATCCGAGTGCGTGAAGCCTTTTCCATGCAGGTAGCCCAGGGCCTGGAAGATGGGAGTCAGGACGGTAACCGTCTCGCCTACGGTGAGCCTGCCACGGGCAGACACCAACTGGGCCAGCGAGCCGCCGGCGGCATAATCCATGGTCAAGGCCGTACCGCCGCCGGGCCCTGCCACCCGGACCACGTCGTGCGCCGTGATGAGGTGCTGGTGGTCCAGGACCGACAGGATCCGGATCTCCCGCCGCACATCCTCTTCGCTGACGGCCGTGCTGCCCAGGGACCGGCGGCGTGCGCCGCGGAAGCATTTGAGCGCGCAATCCCTGCCGGTCCTTTGTTCCCTGGCCAGCCACACGTCGGCACTGCCGCCCCGGCCCAGCAACCTGCCGACGTCATAACCGGGAACCTCCGGCGCCTGTGCATCGTCCATACTGCATGTCTAGTCGAGTTTCGGCCCTGCTGCAGAAGTTATCCACAGGCGTGCCCGCCGCGGTCACAAAGCGGGGCGCCGGTGAGCTTGGACACTAAACCGGGTCGGTGCGGCTGCGGGGTCTAAGCTGGATGCCATGACTCTTGAGTTTTCACAGCTGGGTCTTGCCCCTGACTTCGTTGACTACATGGAAGGCTGGGATGCCCAGCGCGAACTCCATGACAAGGTTGTCTCCGGAGCTGCACCCAGCACAGTCCTGCTTCTGGAGCACGCCGCCGTCTACACGGCCGGCAAGCTGACCGAGGACCATGAGCGGCCGTTTGACGGTACGCCGGTGGTTGCGGTGGACCGTGGCGGCAAACTCACCTGGCACGGGCCGGGCCAGCTGATTGCCTACCCCATCCTGAAGCTTAGGAACCGCGCAGGCATCCGGGATTACGTGGAGCGGCTGGAAGACATCATGATCACGGTCATGGCGGACTATGGCATCAAAGCCGAACGCATCAAGGGCCGGGCCGGCGTGTGGATCAAGGCTGACGCCAAGGGCCCCGACCGCAAGATCGCCGCGATCGGCATCCGGGTCCTGAACGGCGTCACCATGCACGGCATTGCCATCAACTGCAGCAACGACCTGGCACCCTACGGCCAGATCATCGCCTGCGGCATCACCGACGCCGGCGTGACCACCATGTCCCTGGAAACAGGCCGGGACATTCGGCCCGCGGATATCGTGGACCGGTTCGTGGAGGAATTCCACAAGCATGAAGAAGCATTGGTTTCGAGCCCTGAAGGAGCTCTACTGTGACATTGGCACCTGAAGGCCGGAAGATGCTGCGGATTGAGCAGCGCAACGCTGCGGTCCCGGTGGAACGCAAACCGGAGTGGATCAAGGCCAAGGTCCAGATGGGCCCGGAATTCGTCCAACTCAAGAACCTGGTGAAAAAGGAAGGCCTGCACACCGTCTGCGAAGAGGCCGGCTGCCCCAACATCTTCGAATGCTGGGAAGACAAGGAAGCCACCTTCCTGATCGGCGGCTCCGAATGCACCCGCCGCTGCGACTTCTGCCAGATCGACACCGGCAAACCCTCACCCCTGGACCGGTTCGAACCCACCAAGGTGGCCCGCTCCGTCCAATCCATGCAGCTGCGCTACGCCACCGTCACCGGCGTCGCCCGCGACGACCTGGAAGACGAAGGCGTCTGGCTGTACGCCGAAACCGTCCGCAAAATCCACGAGCTGAACCCCGGCACCGGCGTGGAACTGCTCATCCCGGACTTCTCCGGCAAACCCGAGCACATCAAGGCCATCTGCGACTCCGCCCCCGAGGTCTTCGCGCACAACGTCGAAACCGTGCCCCGGATCTTCAAGCGGATCCGCCCCGCGTTCCGCTACGACCGCTCCCTGGACGTCATCACCCAAGGCCGGAACCTGGGCATGGTCACCAAGTCCAACCTCATCCTGGGCATGGGCGAAACCCGCGAAGAAATCAGCGAAGCACTCCGCGACCTCCACGCCGCCGGCTGCGACCTGATCACCATCACCCAGTACCTGCGCCCCTCCGAACGGCACCTGCCCGTGGACCGCTGGGTCAAACCCCAGGAATTCGTGGACCTCCAGCACGAAGCCCAGGAAATCGGCTTCCTCGGCGTCATGTCCGGCCCCCTGGTCCGCTCCTCCTACCGCGCCGGCCGGCTCTGGGCCACCGCCATGCGCAAAAAAGGCCGCGACATCCCCGCCGAACTCGCCCACATCGCCGACGGCATCCAGGACTCCGGCACCACCCGCCAGGAAGCCGCCACCCTCCTGGCAGCCCATTCCTGACCTCCTGCCATGAACTGGCCAAGGGCCGGACGCCGGAAGATTCCAGCGTCCGGCCCTTGGCTTTTGTCACGTAGAATTGAGGCACTATGGCGAAATCCCCTGACTCCAGCAACTCCACCCCGTCTGGCTCAAGCGCGGTGAAGCGCGGCCTCTTCACGCGCAAGCCGAAGGAAGCAAAGGCCAAGAAGCCCAGCAGGCTTAAGCAGATCGGCGAGGTCTTCACCATGACCCGCCGCCACGACCCCATGGTTCCGTGGCTGATGCTGCTGGCGTTCCTGGGCGTTGTGGCGGTGAGCTTCCTGGTGGGCTTCTGGCTGGACAACTGGATTACCGGCCTGATCATCGGCATTCCGCTGGGCCTGCTGGCGGCCACCTTCATCCTGTCCCGCCGGGCCGAACGCGCCGCCTTTGCACAGATCGAAAACCAGCCCGGCGCCTCCGGCGCTGCCCTGGGCACGCTCCGCCGTGGCTGGATCACCGAGGAACAGCCCGTGGCGGTCAATCCGCGCACGCAGGATGCAGTGTTCCGCGCCGTGGGCCGGCCCGGCGTCGTCCTTGTCAGTGAAGGCCCCGCCCACCGCGTGAAGCCGCTGCTCGATGCTGAGCGCAAGCGCCTGGCGCGCATCCTGCCCAACGTTCCTGTGCACACCATCCAGACCGGGCACGGCGAAGGCCAGGTGCCGCTGAGCCAGGTGGCCAAGCACATGGGCAAGATGAAGAATGAACTGACCAAGCTGGAAGTCAGCACCGTGTCCAAGCGCATCGCCTCGATGGGTACCCGGCTTCCCATTCCCAAGGGCATCGATCCCTACAAGGCCCGTCCCAACCGCGGACGCTAGCTGGTGGGAACGCCCCGGTACCGGCACTGCCGGCCGGGGCGTTTTTTCTTGCGCCCCAACCGCTTGCCTGAACCGCTAGCCTAAACCGCCTGCGCGCCTTAACGGCGCACCCCTTTTCCCCACTGCCGGACCCAGACATCCACCCATGACAGGACGTGACCATGAACCCCAGGACAACCGTGATCCGCGCCTTCCGTATCCTCGCAGTGGCCGAGGCCTGCAGTTGGGCCGCGCTCCTGGCCGGGATGTACTTCAAATGGATCGCCGGAACCACTGAGCTTGGCGTCCAGGTGGCGGGACCTGTGCACGGCGCGCTGTTTGTCGGCTATGGGGTTGCCGCGCTGATGCTGTGGCGGGTGCAGCGCTGGCCCTTCATGGTGGCTCTGCTGGCGGGCGTCTCCGCCGTCTTCCCGTTCGCCACCCTCCTTTTTGAGCGCTGGGCCGGACGGCGCGGTTTCCTCAGCGCCCCGGGGGCGGAAGCGCCTGCCGCTGAACTTGCGTCCAGCCGGGCGTAGGCGGACGCATCACTGACCGTGGACTCCTCTGATGCAGGACTGCAGGCACAGCCGTCAGCCAAGGGAGGGCCGTCCTCCCCACGCGCCCAGGGCCGTAAGCGAATGGTCGCGGTCCTCTCCCTCCTGGGGGCGACGCTGTTCTGGGCCGGCAACTATGTGGTGGGTGCGGGCGCCGTCCAAAGCATTGAGCCCCTGAGCCTGGTTCTCCTGCGCTGGGCCATCGCACTGGTGCCGCTGCTGGTGATAGCCCGGCTTGTGGAGCGGCCAGACTGGCGGTCGGTCCTGGCCGCCTGGCCGTGGCTTCTCGCGCTCAGCGTGTGCGGGCTGCTCGGCTACAACCTCCTGCTGTATGTCGCCCTGCAGCACACCGATGCGTTCAACGCCTCGCTGATCAACGCCTTCAATCCCGCTCTCATCACGCTGGCTGCCGCCGTTTTCCTGCGCGAACGGCTGACACCGTTGTCGGTCGCCGGCGTCCTGATGGCCCTGGCCGGCGTCCTGATCGTGATCAGCGGAGGGGATGCCGGCAGGCTGCTCTCCGCCGGTTTCGGAACCGGCGAAGTCCTGATGGTGGGCGCCGTGGTTGTCTGGACGGCGTACACAGTCATCGGCCGCCTGGCCCCCAAAATCCCGCCGATCACGGCCACAGCTGTCCAGGCAGCGGCAGCGGTGGCCCTGCTGGCCCCGGTCCGCTTCCTGACAGGCGGACTGGCCCTCCCCTCAACCGGCAGCGCGCTGGCGTCCCTGCTGTTTATCGCCGTCTTCCCGTCGGTGCTGTCCTACCTGCTCTGGAACCGCGCCCTGACGGTCCTGCCCACCGGTGGCGCAGGGGTGTTCCTCAACCTCATCACGGTCTTCACAGCAGTCCTCACCATCCTCGCCGGGCACGTCCATACAGCGGCGCAACTGGTGGGCGGCGCCATCGTGATCGGCGGCGTGGTCATCACCAACGCGCCGGCCCTCCGCCGGCAGCGCGCAAGGACCGGAAAGTGAACGGCTAAGGGAATCGGCGGACGCGCAGAAGGGGCACGCGGTGCTCAGCGGCGGATGAGGAGCGTGTTCATTGCCTTGTCGTGAAGGCCGCGCTGATCCGGATCGAAGATCACGGCGGGGATGACCAGGCAGAGCAGCGCGGCCCTCACCAGGGCCGCGAGGGGTCCGGGGGTGCCGCCTCCCGGCTTCACCACGGCGATGCCCATGACCCGGTGCCCGATGCTGTATCCGAGTGTTCCCACCAGCAGGATCTGCTCAATCGCGAAGACCGCCAGGGTGGCCCAGGAGTCACCGGCAAAGGCAAAGTTGCTGATCAGCAGGGCGATCCCCCAGTCGATGCAGATTGCTGCGATCCTGCGGCCCGCCCGGGCAATGGAGCCCGGACCGGACTCCGGAAGGCCCAGCCGCTCCCCCGGATATTTGGAAATACCGGAGGTGTCCGGTCCGCTGAGCCAGGACCCAATGTCTTTGCGATCTACCACCGTCCAAGCTTACCGATCCCCGGCACGGCGGCGCGCCCACAGTGTGGATAGGACTCGACCACAGTGTGGACGGAAGATAGCGTGGTCATAGCAGGGCATTCTGTAACCTGCCCGAAACAAAGCGGACACGGACGGGAAATGCCGCATCCATAGTCTGTTAGCAGTTTCAAGCAATCCCCCGGCAGGTACGCAGCAGGGAAAACCCCGCGTTCTCCCTGCTTTTGGATTGCGCTGGATCATGTGGCTTGCATGCCAGATATTTACATATGCGTTAGGAGCATAGATGTTCAAGACTGCGGACGAAGTCCTCAAGTTCATCAAGGACGAAGATGTAAAGTTCGTCGATATCCGCTTCACCGATCTTCCGGGCGTCCAGCAGCACTTCAACGTCCCCGCCAAGAGTGTTGACGCTGATTTCTTCGTCAACGGCCAGCTCTTCGACGGTTCCTCCATCCGTGGCTTCCAGGGCATCGCCGAATCTGACATGCAGCTGATCCCGGACGTCACCACCGCGTTCCTGGACACCTTCCGCATGGAGAAGACCCTCGCGCTGAACTTCTCGATCGTCAACCCGCGCACCGGAGACCCGTACCACCGCGATCCCCGCGGCGTGGCCGAGAAGGCTGAGGCCTACCTGGCTTCCACCGGCATCGCCGACACCGCGTTCTTCGCCCCCGAAGCCGAGTTCTTCGTGTTCGACAACGTCCAGTACCAGTCCTCCCCGCAGGGCAGCTTCTACAAGATCGATTCCGAGGAAGCCCACTGGAACACCGGCCGCGAGGAAGAAGGCGGAAACCTCGGCTACAAGACCCCCGTCAAGGGCGGTTACTTCCCGGTCTCCCCCACCGACAAGCAGGCTGACCTTCGCGACGCCATGTGTGTTGCACTGGACGAAGCCGGCCTCGAGGTCGAGCGCAGCCACCACGAAGTTGGCTCCGCCGGCCAGGCTGAGATCAACTACAAGTTCACCACCCTGACCCACGCTGCTGATGACCTGCAGAAGTTCAAGTACGTCATCAAGAACACCGCAGACGCCTGGGGCAAGTCCGTAACCTTCATGCCCAAGCCGGTCTTCGGCGACAACGGATCCGGCATGCACTGCCACCAGTCGCTCTGGAACGGTGGCGAGCCGCTGTTCTACGACGAGAAGGGCTACGCCGGCCTGTCCGACACCGCCCGCTGGTACATCGGTGGCCTGCTCAAGCACGCCTCCGCCGTCCTGGCCTTCACCAACCCCACGGTGAACTCCTACCGCCGCCTGGTCAAGGGCTTCGAGGCTCCGGTCAACATGGTGTACTCCCAGGGCAACCGCTCTGCCGGTATCCGTATCCCCATCACCGGTTCCAACCCGAAGGCCAAGCGCATCGAGTTCCGCGCTCCGGACCCCTCCTCCAACCCGTACCTGGCGTTCGCTGCGCAGCTGATGGCCGGCATTGACGGCATCCGCAACCGCATCGAGCCGCCGGCTCCGATCGACAAGGACCTCTACGAGCTCCCTGCCGAGGAAGCCAAGGACATCCCCAAGGCTCCGGGCACCCTGGAGGAAGCACTGGAGGCCCTGCGCGAGGACAACGAGTTCCTGCAGGCCGGTGGCGTCTTCACCCAGGACCTGATTGACACCTGGATCGAGTACAAGTACGAAAACGAGATCCGCCCGCTGTCCCTGCGCCCGAACCCCTACGAGTTCGAGCTCTACTACGGCGTCTAGTTCCAGCCCTGCCCAGCAGGAATCCTGAACAGTAAAAGGCGGCCACCGGTGATGAACCGGTGGCCGCCTTTTGCGTTGCCCGTTCCTTCAGTGGCACGGGCGGCAGCTGTTGGGTGGGGGCCCGGCTCCAGACGTGCTGAGACCGGGAGCCGGGCCCCCTGACGAATGCCCCCCGGAACGAAGACTGTCCAGCCTTCCCCCCAACAAGGTTGGAGAACACCGCCAATCCACATGATCGGGCAAACGCTTGCTAAGCGCAATGCCGGTACGGAGAGTTACGCCGGTACCGTTGCCGAAAAGCTGCGGAACATGGTTCGTTGGGGCCCTGCCGGCCCGCCGGTATACGGTCCCGAGTCGACGAAGCCGGCGCGGCGGTAGGCGGACAGGCCCGCAGGGTTTTCCTGGTTGACGGACAGTACGACGCCGGACTCGCCAGTTTGGTGCCGCGCGGTGAGCTTGCGTCCGGCCTCCACAGCGGCGGCGGCAGCGAGCGTGCCCAGGCCCCTGCCCTGGTGGGGCCGGTCGATGAGGAACCCGCGCAGCAGCCATGCTGAGTGGTCGTCAGGCCAGCCTGCAAGCGTTGCCGCCCCGGACTGCAGGGTCAACAGGCCGACGGCGCTGCCTCCGGCCTCGACCACGTACGGCCGTCGTGATTCTTCCGCCAGTCCCGCAAGGGCCATCCGCAGCGGGTCGCCGACGAAGCGGTCCTGGCCCGGCACCAGCGACATTTCCGCGATGGCGCCCAACTGGATGGCGCGGGCGTCCGAATCAAGGTCCCGCAGCGGGACCAGCCAGACCCACGGCGCTGGTTCAGTGCCCATAGAAGAGGCGTTCAAAGACTGCCCTGGCCCGGCGGCTCACCCTCAGGTAGTCCTCCTCCAGCGCGGCGGCGCGGCCCGGTTCATAGCCGCACCAGCGGGCCACAGCCTCGAGATCGCGGCGCGAGGAGGGCAGGACGTCCGAGGCCTTGCCGCTCCAGATGACATTGGCTGACCGGATACGGCTGGCAAGCCGCCAGGCCCCGGCGAGGAGCCGGGCATCGGCGCCGTCCAACAGGCCCAGTTCCGCCGCGGCTGCCAGGGCCTCCAGGGTGGAGGTGGTCCGGAGCTCCGGATGCTTACCGGCGTGCTGGAGCTGCAGCAGCTGCACCAGCCACTCGACGTCGCTGAGGCCGCCGCGGCCCAGTTTGAGGTGGCGTGCGGGGTCGGCGCCGCGCGGCAGCCGTTCGGACTCCACCCGCGCCTTGACGCGCCTGATTTCGCGCACGTCCTGCTCCGAGACGGACTCCGGGTACCGGATGGGATCGATGAGCCTGATGAAGTCAGCGGCCAGGGCGTCGTCGCCGGCCATGGGGCGTGCCCGCAGCAGGGCCTGCGCTTCCCAGATCAGGGACCAGCGGCGGTAGTACTCGGCGAACGAGTCCAGGGAGCGCACCACGGCCCCGTTCTTGCCCTCGGGCCTGAGGTCGGCGTCCATCTGCAGGACACGTTCCGCCATGATGGCAGGCTTCAGCGGCTGCGTGAGCAGGCTGGATACCTTGGCAACGATGCGGGCGGCCTGTTCCTGCGCCTCCGCTTCGGAGAAGCCCGGCAGTGCGCGGTGGACGTACATGACGTCGGCGTCGGACCCGTAGCCGATCTCGCGGCCGCCCTGGCGGCCCATGGCCACCACCAGCACCGTGGTCTTGAGCGGGCCGCCGGCGGAGACAATGCCTTCTGCCACCCGCAGGGCACCCAGGACGGCGGCGCGGTCCGTGTCGGCCAGCGCCCCGCCTACCCGTTCCTGGTCCAGGAGGCCGGCGGAATCAGCGATGGCGATGCGCAGGATTTCGCGCCGCCGGATCAGGCGGATCAGGCGCATGGCGCTTTCCGGGTCCGCGTGCCGTGCCATCTTCGCGGTGATTTCCTGCCACTGGGCCTCGAAGCCCAGCGGCACCAGGTCCTTGTCCTGTCCCAGCCAGGCGACGGATTCCGGCGAAACTTCCAGGAGGTCTGCGATCAGCCGCGAATTGGAGAGCATGTGGCACAGGCGCTCGGCCGCGGCGTTGGAGTCCCGGAGCATGCCCAGGTACCAGTGCGTGGTGCCCAGGGCCTCGCTGACGCGGCGGAAGGCAAGAAGGCCGGCATCCGGGTCCACGCCTTCCGCGAGCCAGTCCAGCAGGATGGGCAGGAGCTGGCGCTGCAGGGCGGCCCGGCGGCTTACCCCGGCCGTCAACGCCTCAATGTGGCGCATTGCCCCCTGGGGGTCCCGGTAGCCGAGGGCAGCCAGCCGTCCCTGCGCTGCCTCGGGCGTGAGCCTGGCGTCCTCGCTGCTGAGCTTGGCCGCGGTGTTCAGCAGCGGCCGGTAGAAGATGCGCTCGTGCAGTTCACGGACGGAACGCTTGGTGCGCTGCCATGCGGACAGCAGGGAGTCCGGGCTGGGCCGCTCGTTGGAGAAGGGGCCCAGCACGGCTTTGGCCAGTGAGCGCAGCGCAGGCTCCGCCACGGGCATCAGGTGGGTGCGGCGCAGCTGGAACAGCTGGATCCGGTGTTCCAGCAGCCGGAGGTAGCGGTAGGCGTTGTCGAAGGCGGCAGCGTCGGAACGGCCGATGTACCCTCCGGCTGACAGCGCGGCGATCGCGGAGGTGGTGTCCCGCCGTCGTAATGTCTCATCCGCCTTGCCGTGCACCAGCTGGAGCAGCTGGACAGTGAATTCGACGTCACGCAGGCCGCCCCGCCCCAGCTTGATCTGGCGCTGCTCCTCGGCGGCCGGGATGTGCTCGGTGACCCGGCGGCGCATCGCCTGGACGGACTCGACAAAGCCCTCGCGGCCGGCCGAGCTCCAGATCAGCGGCGCCACGGCGTCCTCGTAGGCGCGGCCCAGGGCGGCATCACCGGCGATGGCACGGGCTTTGAGGAGCGCCTGAAATTCCCAGCTTTCCGCCCACCTGGCGTAGTAAGTCTCGTGGGAGGCGAGGGTGCGGACCAGCGGCCCCGATTTGCCTTCGGGCCGCAGGTTCGCGTCCACCTCCCAAAGTCCCGGCTCCCTGGCCACTGATGAAATGGCCCGCGAGATCCCGCTCGCCAGTGCCGTGCCGATGGTGTTGGCGTGGGCGTCCTCCAGGCTGCCGGCGTCCACCACGTAGATGACGTCGACGTCGGAGATGTAGTTCAGCTCCCGGGCGCCGCATTTGCCCATGCCGATCACCGCAAGGCCGACGTCGGCCACATCGGCAGCGCTGTGCTGGTCCGCGGCCTCGGCCCGGGAGACGGCGAGGGCAGCCTCGATGGCGGCAGCAGCAAGGTCCGCCAGTTCACCGCCCACCGATGGCAGGAAGTCCAGCGGATCCGCGGCGCACAGGTCCTTGACGGCGAGATCGACAAGTCCCCGCCGGTAGGCGGTGCGCAGGGCGGCATAGGCGTCCACGCCGGTAACGGCGGCCACGGGACGGGCCGCCCGGGGGTCGGCCCCCACGGATTGCAGGAGCGTGGCGCGCAACAGCCCCGGGTTGGCCGGCAGTGGCTCGGGACTGGCGCGGACCTCAAAGGCCTCCAGGTGCTCGGGGTGCCGGATGAGGAACTCCCCCAAAGCCTCCGAGGCCCCCAGGACCCGGTACATCGGTTCGCTGGCCTCCGGCTCGGCGTCCGCCAGCTCCCGCAGCTGCGGGTGCTTTTCGATCAGCCGGACCAGGGACTGCAGCGCGGTATCCGGACTGGCCGCAAGGTGCAGCCCGGCAAAGAGCCTGTCCTGGTCCAGGCCCTCGAGTTCGCGCGCGGAAAGGAACCGTTCGCCCTTCTCCAGGTCGCTGAATCCGGCCGCGATCAGGCGGCGTGCCAGGCTCACGCCTGGCACCTAGAGGATGCCGAGGTTGCGCTGCAGCTCGTAGGGCGTCACCTGCAGCCGGTAGTCCTGCCATTCGGCGCGCTTGTTGCGCAGGAAGTGCTCGTAGACCTGCTCGCCCAGGATCTGCGGCATCAGCTCCGAGTCCTCCATGGAGCGGATGGCGTCGTGCAGGCTTGCCGGCAGCGGATCGTGGCCCATGGCGCGGCGCTCGGCCGAGCTGAGCGACCAGACGTCGTCCTCAGCGGCTGCCGGCAGCTCGTAGCCTTCCTCAATGCCCTTCAGCCCTGCACCGAGCAGGACGGCATAGGCAAGGTAGGGGTTGGCCGCGGAATCGATGCCGCGGTACTCGATGCGGGCGGACTGGCCCTTGCCCGGCTTGTACAGCGGCACGCGGACCAGGGCGGAACGGTTGTTATGCCCCCAGCTCAGGTAGCTGGGAGCCTCGCCGCCGCCCCACAGGCGCTTGTAGGAGTTGACGAACTGGTTGGTGACTGCCGTGAACTCGGGGGCGTGCTTGAGGATGCCGGCAATGAACTGGCGGGCCGTCTTGGACAGCTGGAACTCGGCACCTGCCTCGAAGAACGCATTGCTGTCCCCCTCGAACAGCGAGAAGTGCGTATGCATTCCGGAACCGGGGTGGTCGGTGAACGGCTTGGGCATGAAGGTGGCGTAGGTTCCCTGCTGCAGGGCAACCTCCTTGATGACCGTGCGGAACGTCATGATGTTGTCCGCGGTCTGCAGTGCGTCGGCGTAGCGAAGGTCGATCTCGTTCTGGCCGGGACCGCCTTCGTGATGGCTGAACTCCACCGAGATTCCCACCGATTCCAGCATGGTGACGGCGGTGCGGCGGAAGTCCTGGGCCACGCCGCCGGGAACGTGGTCGAAGTAGCCGCCCTCATCCACCGGCACGGGTGCGCCGTCCGGACCCGGCTCCTGGGACTTGAGCAGGTAGAACTCGATCTCGGGATGCGTGTAGCAGGTGAAGCCCATGTCCGCGGCCTTGGCAAGGGTCCGCTTGAGGACGTTGCGCGGATCAGCGGTGGAGGGCTCGCCGTCGGGAGTCAGGATGTCGCAGAACATGCGTGAGGTCTGCTCCGTCTCGCCGCGCCACGGCAGGATCTGGAAGGTTGCCGGGTCCGGCTGCAGCAGCATGTCCGATTCGAAGACGCGCGCCAGGCCCTCAATGGAGGAACCGTCGAAGCCGAGGCCTTCCTCGAACGCTCCCTCGACTTCCGCCGGCGCCAGCGCCACGGACTTCAGCGAACCCACGACGTCGGTGAACCACAGCCGCACGAAACGTACGTCGCGCTCTTCGATCGTGCGCAGGACAAATTCTTGCTGGCGGTCCATGATGGCCTCTTCTCCGGTCAACGTTCATGCTCCGGGGCCCGCGCAAAGGGGAAAGCCGGCAGCAGTTCATCATCACTGTACTAATCATTCGGCGCCGATGCTTGAGCCTGCCCCGTGCGTAACACAGCATTAACCTGTTCGGCCGCCCAGGCCGCCCCCCGCCCGGGTCTCCAGCGCCCTTTGGCGCCCGCCCAAAGCGCCGCTATGACGCTAATCACCTTTGACCGGCGCCGCCCGCGGTAGCTAGGACGCCGGGTACCGCACTACGCTCATCCCATGGCCTCCAGCAACAGCTCCGACTCCAGCGCGTCCGCAGAAGTACCCGCACCTTACGGAAGCGGCCCGGGCACAGCGGCCGCGGCTGCGGCCCCGGCCCCGGCCCCGGCGGAACGGAAGCCGGCAAAGGTCCGCATCCACCACCTGCAGCAGGCCAAGAACGACGGCACCAAGTTCGCCATGCTTACCGCGTACGAGCAATACACGGCCGAGATCTTTGACGCAGCCGGCATCGAGGTGCTCCTGGTTGGCGATTCGGCGTCGAACAACGTGTTCGGCAACGAGACCAGCCTTCCGGTGACTGTGGACGAGCTGCTCCCCCTGTGCCGGGCCGTCGCCAGGACCGCCAAACGCGCCCTGGTGGTGGCGGACCTTCCGTTCGGCAGCTACGAGGTCAGCGCCGAACAGGCCGTGGCCGCCGGTGTCCGTTTCCTGAAGGAAGGGCTGGCCCACGCCGTGAAGATCGAGGGCGGGAAGTACTACGCTCCAACGGTCCGGGCCATGGTGCAGGCAGGCATTCCGGTCATGGCCCATATCGGCTTCACCCCCCAAAGCGAACACGCCCTGGGCGGGTACCGTGTCCAGGGCCGCGGCGACGATGCCCGGCGCCTGATTGACGACGCCGTCGCGCTGGCGGACGCCGGGGCGTTCTGCGTGCTGATGGAGATGGTGCCTGCCGAAACAGCGGCGGCGGTCGACGCGGCAGTGAGCGTTCCCACGGTTGGCATCGGTGCCGGCAAGGCGACGACCGGCCAGGTGCTCGTGTGGCAGGACATGGCCGGCCTGCGGGGCGGCCGGATGGCCAAGTTCGTCAAGCAGTACGCGGACCTGCGCAGCACATTGCTCGACGCCGCCACCGCCTATGGCGAGGACGTCCGGTCAGGCCAGTTCCCCGGCCCGGAGCACTCGTTCTAAACCCGCCCGGGTAAGCCGGCTGCAGCGAGGCCGGACGCACCCAACGGGTCAGTCGTCGTCGCCCTTTTCCCAGGCCTCGTTGCGCGCTTTGACCTTTTCCAGGGCGTGTTCGGCTTCCGCCCGGGTCTGGTAGGGCCCAATGAGCTGGCTCCAGTCCGACATCCGGTCCTCTTCCACCTCGTGGGTCTTGATGTTGAACCAGTACTCAGTCATCGTTGCTCCTCGTTCCGGCGACAGGGAAAGCCGGGGGTGATCCACGTAACACAAACACTTACGCGTGCCCTCCGCCGCTTGTCGGTTGTTAGGCGTTCTGTGGTGCCTTATATGATCAATCTATGCCTTCCCTTGCCTCGACTGCACCCATTGGCACCCTGACCCCGGGTACCGTGAGTCCGCAGCGTCCCGTCCCGGCGTCCATCCCCCGTCCGGAGTATGTCGGCAAGCCCGCCCCGGCCAAGTTCACCGGTTCCGAGGTCAAATCCGCGGAGACCATCGAGAAGATCCGGATTGCCAGCAGGATCGCGGCCCAGGCCATCGTTGAAGTGGGCAGGCACATCCAGCCGGGCGTCACCACGGATGAGCTGGACAAGGTGGGCCACGAGTTCCTGCTGGACCACAACGCCTACCCGTCCACGCTCGGTTACCGCGGATTCCCCAAATCGCTCTGCTCGTCCTTGAACGAGGTCATTTGCCATGGCATTCCGGACAGCACGGTGGTCCAGGACGGCGACATCCTGAACATCGACATCACTGCCTACATCAACGGCGTCCACGGCGACACCAACTTCACCTTCCTGGTGGGGGACGTGGACGAGGAATCACGGCTGCTGGTGGAGCGCACCAGGGAGTCGCTGAACCGCGCCATCAAGGCCGTGGCGCCCGGACGCGAGATCAACGTCATTGGCCGTGCCATCCAGTCCTACGCCAAGCGGTTCGGCTACGGCGTGGTGCGCGACTTCACCGGCCACGGGGTTGGCGAGGCATTCCACACCGGGCTGATCATTCCGCACTATGATGCCGCGCCTGCGTACAACACGGTGATCGAGGCCGGCATGGTGTTCACCATCGAACCGATGCTCACCCTGGGCACCGTGGAGTGGGACATGTGGAGCGACGACTGGACCGTGGTCACCCGGGACCGTCGGCGCACCGCACAGTTCGAGCACACCCTGCTGGTCACCGAGACCGGCGCCGAAATCCTCACCCTCCCGTAACCCGGCCATGCCCGCACGGGCATGCTGCCGGCGCAGACCGGACACCTGTTACCGGCCGCGCAAGCGGCCCCTTTTCCTGCCCGCCCCTGTCACACGAACGGAATCCCATTGGCCAAGAAGGACGAAAAACCGCACAAGAACGCACCGCTGATCGGCATCGACATCGGTGGCACGGGCATCAAGGGCGGCATTGTCGACCTGAAGAAGGGCAAGCTCCTGGGTGAGCGCTTCCGTGTGCCCACGCCCCAGCCCGCCACCCCGGAGGCTGTGGCCGAGGCCGTGGCCCTGGTGGTGGCCGAGCTTTCTGCGCGCCCCGAGGCTCCCGAAGCCGGCTCTCCCGTGGGCGTGACGTTCCCGGGGATCATCCAGCACGGCGTGGTCCATTCGGCCGCCAACGTGGACAAAAGCTGGCTGGACACCGACATCGATGCCCTCCTTACCGCGCGGCTGGGCCGTCCCGTGGAGGTCATCAACGACGCCGACGCCGCCGGCCTGGCCGAAGCACGCTACGGTGCCGGCGCCGGCGTGTCCGGCACGGTCCTGGTCATCACCCTCGGTACAGGCATCGGTTCGGCCTTCATCTTCGACGGCAAACTGGTCCCCAACGCCGAGCTGGGCCACCTTGAAATTGACGGCTTCGACGCCGAATCCAAGGCATCCGCCGTGGCCCGGGAACGGGACGGGCTGTCATGGGACGAGTACAGCGTGCTGCTTCAGCGCTACTTCTCCCACGTGGAGTTCCTGTTCTCGCCGGAACTGTTCATCGTGGGCGGCGGAATCTCGAAGCGCGCGGACGAGTACCTTCCCAACCTCAAGCTCCGCACCCCGATTGTCCCGGCTGTCCTGCGCAACGAGGCAGGCATTGTGGGCGCCGCCCTGGAAATCGCCCTGAAGCACAAGCTGGCCAAGTAGGAGTGGTGCCGGTGGCGGCTGCGGCTTCCCCTCCGCTGCCGCCACCGGAGTCTAGAGGGGGCTCTTCTCGGAGCTCTTGGCGTTGCCGGCCGGGCCTTTGGCGTCCTCTTCGGCCTCGTGGCGGAGCAGGGCGATAGCAGTTTCGAAATCCTCAAGGGACTCGAACGCCTGGTACACGCTGGCAAAGCGCAGGTACGCCACCTTGTCGAGTTTCTGCAGTGGTCCAAGGATCACCAGGCCCACCTCGTGGGCATCGATTTCGGCTGCACCGGACGCCCGGATTTGTTCTTCGACTTCCTGGGCCAGCATGGCGAGGTCATCCTCGCTCACGGGGCGGCCCTGGCAGGCCTTGCGGACTCCGTTGATGACCTTGCTGCGGCTGAAGGGTTCGCCCACGCCGGACCGCTTGATCACGGAGAGGCTGGTTGTTTCCACGGTGGTGAACCGGCGGCCGCATTCGGGGCACTGCCGGCGCCGGCGGATGGCTGAACCGTCATCCGCCATCCGGCTGTCCACCACGCGGGAATCGGGGTTGCGGCAGAACGGGCAGTACATGTCGTTCCCCCCTTTTTCGCTTGTGGTGTGCAAGATTCTTTGGAAGCCATCAGCACCGCCGGGGGGCAATGCTGTGGCGCCTCCCAGTTTACGGGCACATGTGGGGTAATAACAATCCTGTAATTACTACATGTAGTGGTGTCACCCCTGGCCGGGGAACCGCACCGTGACGGCGTCGCCGTGGGCCGGAAGGTCCTCGGCCCGGGACAGGCTCACGATGTGCCCGCTGACCTCGGCCAGGGCTTCCCGGCTGTAGTTGACCACCTGGATGGCGCGCAGGAAGGTGGTGACGTTCAGGCCCGAGGAAAAGGCGGCGGTGCCACTGGTAGGCAGCACGTGGTTGGAGCCTGCGCAGTAGTCGCCCAGGCTCACCGGGCTGTAGTCGCCCACGAAGATTGCCCCCGCATTGCGGATCCGTGCAGCCACGGCTGCGGCATCGCGGGTCATGATTTCCAGGTGCTCGGCGGCGTAGGCGTCGCAGGCAGCGATCCCCTGCTCCAGTCCGTCCACCAGCACGACGCCGGACTGCGGGCCGGACAGCGCCTCCCGGACCCTGGCCGAGTGTTTGGTTGCAGCGGCCTGAAGCTCCAGTTCAGCGCGCACGGCCGCGGCCAGCTCTTCCGAATCGGTGATCAGGACCGATGCGGCCTTGGGATCGTGCTCGGCCTGGCTGAGCAGGTCTGCGGCAACCAGCGCCGGCTGGGCGGAGTCGTCGGCCAGGATGGCGATTTCCGTGGTTCCCGCCTCGGAGTCGATTCCAACAACGCCCTTGACCAGCCGTTTGGCCGTGGCGACGAAGATGTTCCCGGGCCCTGTCACCACATCGACGGGCTCCAGCGCGGGACCGGCCGGTGAGGCTTCGACGCCGTACGCGAAGGCGGCGATGGCCTGCGCACCGCCGATGGCATAGACCTCGGTGACGCCCAGCAGCGCCGCTGCGGCCAGGATGGTGGGGTGCGGCAGGCCGCCGAACTCCTTCTGCGGCGGTGAGGCCAGGGCAACGGATTCCACGCCTGCCGCGAGTGCGGGCACGACGTTCATGATCACCGATGAGGGGTACACGGCAAGGCCGCCGGGAACGTACAGCCCCACCCGCGCCACGGGGACCCAGTTCTGGCTGACGACGGCGCCGTCGCCAAGTTCGACGTCCACGTTGCGGGGGCGCTGGGCGTCAGCGAATTTCCGTGCCCGGCTGATCGATTCCTCCAGCGCGGCCCGCACCTCCGGTTCCAACTGGGCCAGCGCTGCGTCAATCGCCTCCCTGGGGACCAGCGGGTGGTCCTGGGCCACGCCGTCGAACCTTTCCGCCAAGTCCGCCAGCGCCGCAAAGCCGCGCTGCCGGACGGCGGAGATGATCTCCAGGACCTTTTCTTCGGCATCCGCCACGGTCTGGCCCTTGGCCCGGGGAACGGCGGCGCGCAGGGCTGCGAGCGTCAGGTTGCGGCCGCGAAGGTCGACGGTGCGGAAATCGACGGCGGCTGCCGCGGGGGCGGGAAACTCCGGGAAAGTGGTCACCGGACTATTTTACGGGGCCGTTCGCGCCTGCCTGTTCCGTCCCCTTCTCCCGGGGCTTCCTGCCCGCCCCGCCGAACAGTTCCAGCACGAAGACCGACATTGCCGTGGCGGCAGGCCACAGCAGCAGCACCGGCCACGCCCGGAGGGAAAAGGCGATGCTGGCGTTCGCCGACGCATCAACAGCAGGTCCCAAGAGCCGGCCTGCAAAAACCCCGGTCCCCCAGGCGAGTACACTGCCTGCCAGCGCTCCGGCAAGGCCGGTCAGCAGGGCCGCCTGCGGGTCCGCACGCCTGCCATCCGCCAGGAACACGGCCAGGAGGCAACCGGCCAGCACCAGGATCCCTGCCAGGGTGAGGTCGCGCGGAAGCCACACCAGGGGAACCGTGCCCGACGCCAGGGCGGGATCCCGTGTAACCAGGTTCAATCCGCCCGGCGCCAGGAGCCACCACAGGATGCCTGCCGGAATTCCGGCCGCCGCCGGAACCAGCAGCAGGGACCAGGGCAGCCGCCGTGCGGAGTTTGTCATGCATCACACCTTAACAAAGGTTCCTGCCAGGTGATCCGGCCACGCAGTGCGTGCGGCTGTTCTCCGCCCCGGCCGCGGGCCAATAGGCTTGGAGGAAGAGTTACACCACTTAGTGCAGGAGTTCCGGTGACCGACAGCAGCGAGCCGTTCGAGCAGACGTTCAGGGAGATGTTCCGCCGCCACGCCGCGGGCGTTGCCATCATCACCGTGAACTACCAGGACGAGCCCTACGGCTTCACCGCCACCTCGGTGGCGTCGCTGTCCGCCAAGCCGCCCCGGTTCACGTTCAACATGGCACGCAGTTCAAGGTCCTGGCCGGCCGTGGCCAACACCCAGTACCTGGGTGTGCACATGCTGGGGCTGGAGAACCAGGAACTGGCCGCCCGCTTTGCCCGCCCGGGCAACCGCTTCGAAGGCAACCACTGGGAGATCGGTCCGCACGGTGTGCCCATTCTGAAGGACGTCGCAGGGTGGCTGATCGGCGAGGTGCAGATGCGGCTCTCCTTCGAGAACAACGCGGTGGTGGTGGTCCAGGTGGTGGACGGCCAGGTGGGCGGCGAGGGATCACCCCTGCTGTACCACGGCGGCGCCTACGGGCAGCCCATGCCGCTGGATTACGAAATCTAGGCGCGGCACGCAGCCCCACCCCCGCCCCCAGCCACGCACCCGGGCAGGGCACGACGGCGGCAGGTGCCGGCCGCCGTCGGCTGTTCCTTTGTCAGGCGTCCAGGCAGGCGGGGCCCAGCAGGACCTTCAGGTCGCCGAACAGCGACGGGCTGGGGTTGACGCGGAGGTGGACCGGCAGGCCCATGATTTCCGTGCGGGTGTCTCCCTGCAGGTGCAGCCGCACCTCCGAATTGCCCCGGTGGGTGCGCAGCACATCGCCCAGCTCGGTGACCACGGCCTCGGTGGCCTTGTGGGTGGGCATGGTGATCACCAGGGGCCCGTTCAGCCCTTCGCTGAGGTCCGGGACGGACAACTCCATGCAGTTCAGGGTGATGGCGCCGTCGTCGCGCTTCTGCAGCCGGCCCTTGACCACCACGATCAGGTCCTCGGCGAGGACGGAGGCGATGGGCCCGTAAACCTGCCCGAAGAACATGACCTCGATCGAGCCGCCCAGGTCTTCGACCTCCGCCCGGGCGTAAGCGTTGCCGCTGGCTTTGGCGATGCGCCGGCTCAGCGACGTGATCATGCCCGCGATGGTGATGATGGCGCCGTCCTGCGGACCGTCCTCGCCCAGGATAGTGGTGATGCTCATCTCGGCGTGCTGGGCCAGAAGTCCCTCGAGGCCCTGCAGCGGGTGGTCCGACACGTAGAGTCCCAGCATGTCCCGCTCGAAGGAGAGCTTGTCCTTCTTCTCCCACTCGGGCAGGTCCGGAATCTCGATGCTCAGGGAGGACGACTCCGAACCGGCTTCCTCGAATCCGGCGAAAAGGTCGAACTGGCCAATGGCCTCGTTGCGCTTGAGGGTGATGACGGAGTCGATCGCCTCTTCATGGATCATTGCCAGGGCACGGCGGTGGTGGCCCAGTGAGTCGAACGCCCCCGACTTGATGAGGGATTCGATGGTCCGCTTGTTGCAGACCACGGCCGGCACCTTCATCAGGTAGTCCTTGAACGAGGTGAAGGCGCCCTCGCTTTCGCGGGCGGCCACCATGGCCTCGACGGCGTTGACGCCCACATTGCGGATGGCACCCATGCCAAAGCGGATGTCGTTCCCCACCGGAGTGAAGTTCAGGGCGGACTCGTTGACGTCCGGCGGAAGGACCGTGATGCCCATGCGCCGGCACTCGTTGAGGTAGATTGCCGATTTGTCCTTGTCATCGCCCACCGAGGTCAGCAGGGCCGCCATGTATTCCGGCGCATAGTGCGCCTTGAGGTACGCGGTCCAGTAGGAGATCACGCCGTACGCGGCGGAGTGCGCCTTGTTGAAGGCGTAGTCGGAGAAGGGCAGCAGGATGTCCCAGAGGGTCTTGACGGCCTCCATGGAGTAGCCGTTGTCCTGCATGCCCTGGGAGAAGCCCGCAAACTGCTTGTCCAGCTCGGACTTCTTCTTCTTGCCCATGGCGCGGCGGAGGATGTCTGCCTGGCCCAGGGAATAGCCGGCCAGCTTCTGGGCCACGGCCATGACCTGCTCCTGGTACACAATCAGGCCATAGGTGCCGCCGAGGATTTCCTTGAGGGGTTCCTCGAGTTCCGGATGGATGGGGATCACTTCCTGGATCCCGTTCTTGCGCAGCGCGTAGTCGGTGTGGGCGTTGGCGCCCATGGGGCCCGGACGGTAGAGCGCCAGGACGGCGGAAATGTCTTCGAAGTTGTCAGGCTTCATGAGCTTGAGCAGCGACCGCATGGGACCGCCATCGAGCTGGAAGACACCCAGGGTGTCGCCGCGGGCCAGGAGTTCATAGGACTCGGCATCGTCCAGCTCGAGGTTTTCCAGGTCCAGCTCGATGCCCCGGTTCATCTTGATGTTCTCAAGGGCATCGGAAATGATCGTCAGGTTCCGCAGGCCCAGGAAGTCCATCTTGATCAGGCCAAGGCCCTCGGACGTGGGGTAGTCGAACTGGGTGATCACCTGGCCGTCCTGGAAACGGCGCATGATGGGGATGACGTCGATGATCGGGTCGGAGGACATGATCACGCCGGCCGCGTGCACGCCCCACTGCCGCTTCAGGCCTTCAATGCCCAGTGCCGTCTCGAAAACCTTGGCGGCTTCGGGGTCGGTGGCAATGAGCTGCCGGAAGTCCCCCGCCTCGCTGTAACGCTTGGCTTCCGGGTTCTGGATGTCCGCCAGCGGGATGTCCTTTGCCATCACGGCCGGCGGCAGTGCCTTGGTCAGCTGCTCGCCCATGCTGAAGGGGTAGCCAAGGACACGGGAGGAGTCCTTGAGGGCCTGCTTGGTCTTGATGGTGCCGTACGTGACGATCATGGCCACGCGCTCGTCGCCGTACTTCCGGGTCACATAGTCGATGACCTCGGAACGGCGCCGGTCATCGAAGTCGACGTCGAAGTCGGGCATGGAGACGCGGTCCGGGTTGAGGAACCGTTCGAAGATCAGTCCGTGGCGCAGGGGGTCGAGGTCGGTGATGCGCATGGCGTAGGCCACCATCGAGCCTGCACCCGAACCACGCCCGGGGCCCACCCGGATGCCGTTGTTCTTGGCCCAGTTGATGAAGTCGGCAACCACCAGGAAGTAGCCCGGGAAGCCCATGGAGGTGATGACGCCGAGCTCGTAGTCGGCCTGCTTGCGGACCTCGTCCGGTATGCCGCCCGGGTAACGGTACTTCAGGCCCTTGTCCACTTCCTTGACCAGCCAGGAGGTTTCGTCCTCGCCTGGCGGGCAGGGGAACCGCGGCATGTAGTTGGCATCCGTGTTGAAGGACACCTCGCAGCGCTCGGCGATGAGCAGGGTGTTGTCGCATGCCTCCGGGTGGTCGCGGAAGAGCTCCCGCATCTCCTGGGGAGATTTGAGGTAGTAGCCGCTGCCGGAGAACGCGAACCGCGAACCGCCGTTGTCATAGGTAGGTTCCAGCAGCGTGGAGCCGGACTGGATGGCCAGCAGCGCCTCGTGTGCCTTGGCGTCGTGCTCGTGGGTGTAGTGGAGGTCATTGGTGGCCACCAGCGGCAGGTTCAGGTCCTTGGCCAGCCGCAGCAGGTCACCGGTGACGCGCCGTTCAATGTCCAGCCCGTGGTCCATCAGTTCGCAGAAGTAGTTGTCCGCGCCGAAGATGTCCCGGAATTCGGCCGCTGCTTCCAAGGCTTCGCGGTACTGGCCGAGCCGGAGCCGGGTCTGGACCTCACCGGAGGGGCATCCGGTGGTGGCGATCAGCCCTTCCGAGTAGGTGTTCAGCAGTTCGCGGTCCAGCCGGGGCCACTTGCCGAACACCGAGTCAAGCGAGGCGATGGACGAGGCCCGGAACAGGTTCCGCATGCCCACGTTGTTGTAGCTCAGCAGCGTCATGTGGGTGTAGGACCCACCGCCGGAGACGTCGTCCTTGCGCTGGGATTCGTCGCCCCACCGGACGCGTTCCTTGTCCGTCCGAGCGGTGCCGGGGGTTACGTACGCCTCGACGCCAATGATCGGCTTGATGCCCTTGTCCGTGGCCTTTCGCCAGAAATCGAAGGCACCGAACAGGTAGCCGTGGTCCGTCGTGGCGAGGGCAGGCATGCCCAGGCGCTCGGTTTCGTCGAACAGCTCCCCCAGCCGGGCAGCTCCATCCAGCATGGAATATTCGGTGTGGGTGTGCAGGTGGACAAACGAATCTTTGCTGGAACTCACCGCACCATTCTAAGCGCTGCCGCTTTGCTGCTCCGCCAGGAGGCCCGTGTCAGGCCTGTCCCGATTCGAGTACTTCCAGTGCGTAAGCCAGGTCCTGGGGGTAGTCGCTGGTGACCGTGACGCGCTCCCCCGTCACGGGGTGGTCGAATGACAGTGCGCGGGCGTGCAGCCACTGGCGGGTGAGCCCAAGGGTGGCGGCAAGGCGGGGGTCGGCGCCGTACGTGAGGTCGCCGGCGCAGGGGTGGCGGAGTGCGGAGAAGTGGACCCGGATCTGGTGGGTCCGCCCGGTTTCAAGGTGGACCTCCACCAGGCTGGCCTTGCCGAATGCCTCCAGGACCTCGTAATGGGTCACCGAGGGGCGGCCATCCTCGATGACGGCAAAACGCCAGTCATGCCCGGGGTGGCGTCCGATGGGGGCGTCGATGGTCCCGGTCAGGGGATCGGGAAGGCCCTGCACCACCGCGTGGTAGACCTTGTCCACCGTGCGCTCCTTGAAGGCGCGTTTCAGGGCTGTGTAGGCCCGCTCGGACTTGGCCACGACCATCACGCCGGAGGTCCCGACGTCGAGGCGGTGGACGATTCCTGCCCGCTCCGGGGCACCCGACGTGGAGATGCGGTACCCGGCGGCGGCCAGGCCGCCTACCACTGTGGGCCCCACCCAGCCGGGCGAGGGATGGGCGGCCACGCCCACGGGTTTGTCGACGACGACGAAATCGTCGTCGTCGAGCAGGATGTTCAGGCCTTCCACAATCTCCTCCACGACTTCCAGCGGGTCACGCCGCTCCGGGACGGTGACGTCCAGGACGTCCCCGGCCACGAGTTTTGCCGACTTTCCCAATGCCTTGCCCCGGTTCAGGACGTGGCCCTCCGCCAGCAGGGACGCGGCCACGGAACGGGATACCCCCAAAAGGCCGGCCAGCCCGGCGTCAGCCCGCGTCCCGCCGTATTCGTCAGCCACCACAACGCGCTCAGTCATGGGCGGTCTTTTCCTTGTGCGCGTTCCCCAGCCGGGTTCCGTCCAGCGCGATTCCGCGGATGGTCAGGAGGCAGATGATGGCGACGGCGGAGACGACGGCCGAGTCGGCGATGTTGAAGATAGCGAAATTGGGCAGCTGGATGAAGTCCACCACGTGGCCCATGCCGAAGGACGGTTCGCGGAAGAGCCGGTCGGTGAGGTTGCCCAGGGCCCCGCCGAGCAGCAAACCCAAGGCAAGGGACCACCAGGCAGAACCCAGCCTGCGCACCTGGAAAAGGATGGCGACGGCCACGGCGGCCATGATGATGGAAAACACCCACGTGACATTCTCACCAATGGAAAACGCGGCACCCGAATTCCGGATGAAGTACCAGTGCAGGAGGGGCGGCAGGACGGGAATCCGCTCCCCTTCCACCATGGTGGAAGTGACCCAGAGTTTGGTCAGCTGGTCCAGGACGTAGGCGAAAACCGCGAACCCGGCGAACAGGGACAGCAGCACTGCCCGGCGCGGGCGTGGTGAGGGTGGGACAGGGCGTGCCGCATCCGCAGCGAGTTCGTCAGTCATGGTGCTTTCAATTCGTGGTGCTGGGTCTCAATGCCAAAAGCCGGTGGCCGAGGAATCCTCAGCCACCGGCTTTCAGAATACGTGCTGCCAGACTTAGTTGGCTTCGCTGACTTCCGGGGTCGCTACTGAGCCGCGGGCATCCAGGTCGCGGAGCTGGCCCTCGATGTAGGCCTTCAGGCGTGAACGGTAGTCGCGTTCGAAGCCGCGGAGCTGCTCCACCTTGCGTTCCAGGACGGAGCGCTGCTGCTCCAGCGCGCCGAGGATCTTGCGGGACTTCTCCTGGGCGTCGTTGACGAGGCTGCTGGCTTCGATCTGCGCTTCGGCGATGATCTTGTCCTTCTGGGCCTGGCCGTCGGCGACGTGGCGGTCGTGCATCTGCTGCGCCATGGCCAGCAGGCCGGCAGCGGATTCAGCGGAAGGAGTGGCCACGCCTGCAGGGGCGGCCGGTGCGGCGGCAGCCGGGGCAGCCGGCTGGATGTCCTTCTTCTTGGCTTCGGCAGCCTTCGCCTCGGCCTCAGCCTTTTCACGGGCCTCGTCCTTGTCGGCCTTGACCGGCGCGGGGACCTTCTCCACCACGGGGGCGGCAGCTGAGCTGGCCGGAACACTCGAACCTGCTTCGGCGAGCTTCTTGCGGAGCTCGTCGTTTTCCTGGTTCAGGCGGCGGAGTTCAACGACGATTTCGTCCAGGAAGTCGTCAACCTCGTCCTGGTCATAGCCCTCGCGGAACTTGGTGGGCTGAAAGCGCTTGTTGACAACGTCTTCTGGCGTCAAAGCCATCTGGTCACCTCACTGGTCTGGTTAGTCAGTAGGCCTTCCGGCCGTCAAAACTACGGTACCTAAATTTGGTCTGCTTACTCTAATTCAACACTGCGGTGTCAAACGCGAGGTTTCTTCGCTTTACACTAGCTGTTCCCGGGGGGAACACCTTGCATTGCCCGGCCCTGGTGGGTAAATCAGGCCAGTCCCCTGGTGACGCTCATCGCAATGCTGACGCCGATGAACAGGATCAGGAAGCCCAGGTCCAGGGAGACGCCGCCGAGCCGGAGCGGCGGAATCATGCGCCGCAGGCCCTTCAGCGGCTGGTCGGTAATGGAATACACGGCGTGCGCCACCACCAGAGCCGCGCCCCGGGGCCGCCAGTCCCTGGCAAACATCTGCACCCAGTCGAACACCAGGCGGATGATGAGGGCGACAAAGAACAGCAGCAGGGCGAGATAGAGAAGTCCGAAAACAATTCCCATGACTTATTTCATATCTCCATGTTCGTGCGGCCCATCCATCGTGGCGGCCGGGATCGTACTGCCGGTGTCTTGTCTATTTCAGCACAGATGCCAGACAGGTGTCCCTGCCTGGCATCTGTGTGCAGCCTCTGCGCTCAGCTTTGGTTGAAAAAACTGGCCTGCGTATCGCTGGCCTTCTTGTCGTCACCGATCACTTCAACGTAGGACGGTGAGAGCAGGAACACCTTGTTGGTCACCCGCTCAATGCTTCCCCTCAGGCCAAAGACAAGTCCGGCCGAGAAGTCCACCAGGCGCTTGGCATCGGCCTCACCCATGTCCGTGACGTTCATGATCACCGGAATCCCGTCCCGGAAACTCTCACCGATGAGCTTGGCATCGTTGTAGGAGCGCGGGTGGATGGTAGTGATCTGGCGAAGTCCAGTGTTCTCTTCGCGGCTGGAAGCCGCACGCTTAATGGGGGTCACAGGGGCGCGGTATTCCTCTTCAGGGGCGTAGGACGCCTCGCGGCTGACTTCGCGGACCGGCGCCGGAGCGCGGCGTTCCTCGCGGTCAACTTCCATCGGTTCGTCCTCATCCTTACGTGTGGTCGTTTGCTCGGGCTCGTAATGCTCATCGCCGTCGGCGAGCCCAAGATAGATCATTGTCTTGCGCAGAGCGCCGGCCATGGTCGACTCCTAATCGTGTCCCGTAAGCGGGCCGCCCAATGATTCGACAGCACTGGAGTCCCCCGCCCATCACTTCCAATAGCTCCGACGCTACCCCACGGCGGGACGGGAACCGAGAACATCCGAACCGATTCGCAGGTGTGTCGCCCCGAACTTAATGGCCGCCTCCAGGTCCTGGCTCATGCCTGCCGATATGGCAGTGGCGGAGGGGTAGTCCGCAGCCAGCCGGGCGGAAATTCCCGCGAGCTGTTCGAACGCCGGCTCAGGTGGCGCGCCCAGCGGGGCAACTGCCATCACGCCGGCCAGGTTCAGGCCTTCCGACCCGGCGATCCGTTCTGCCAGGAGTGGCACGTCGGTGGGGTCCGCACCGCCGCGGTGCGTGCCGCCGTCGTGCTCAAGGCTGACCTGGATGAAGCAGTCCAGGGGTGCCCGCCCGGTGGCGTCCATTTCGTGGCGAACCGCCTTGGCCAGCGCCTCCACGAGCTGGGGCCGGTCTACGGAATGGACGGCGGAGGCATAGCGGGCCACGGACTTGGCCTTCTTGGTCTGCAGTTGGCCAACGAAATGCCACGTCAGGTCCAGGTCTGCCAGCTCGAGGGCTTTGGCGGCAGCCTCCTGGTCCCGGTTCTCGCCCACATCCGTAACTCCAAGGGCGGCCAGGCGCCGGATATCGTCCGCGGGGTGGAACTTCGTGACCACGATCAGGGAGGGCAGCCTGTCCCCGCGGCCGGCGCCCGCAGCCGCGGCTGCGATGCGCTTCCGTACGGCGGCAAGCCGTTCCGCAAGTTCGGCACTGCGCGAGTCATCCGCACTGCCGTGCCCGGTACCTGCAACCTCAGTCATGGCACCAGACCAACCCGGCAAAACGGCCGGTATTGCGGTCGCGGCGGTACGAATAGAGCGTTTCCGTCTCAAGGGTGCAGCCCCCTGCGTATTCCACGCCCACGCCCGCACCCTCGAGCTGGCTGCGCGCACCGGCAGGAAGGTCCAGGGCAGGTGTCCCCCAGGACGTGGTGCTCCGGGCGGCGGGGACCACGGCAGCCACCTCATCCCGCAGTGCTGCAGGAACCTCGTAGCAGGACCCGCAGATTGAGGGCCCCAGCCAGGCCCGGATCCGTGACGCGCCAAGGGACAGCATGCTGTCCACGGCGGCAGGAAGGACACCTTTTGCGATGCCCGGGCGGCCGGCGTGCACCGCGGCAATCACGGGCCCGGCCGCGGACTCCCCGGCGAGCAGCACGGGAATGCAGTCCGCAACCATGACGGCCAGCGGAAGTCCGCGGGACACCATGGCGTCGGCTTCAGGGCCGGGAGACTCCGCTTCCATCAGCGCCACGCTGGTCCCGTGGACCTGGTTCATGAAGCGGAGCGCCCGGGGCGCGACTCCGATGGACCGCTCCAGGCGTGCCCTGCGCTCCAGGACGGCAGCGGGATCGTCTCCTACATGCAGGGCAAGGTTTCCCGCATGCACGTCGGTGAATGCGGCCGACACCCCGGGGAGGATGTCGGCGCGCCAGTGGAACAAACCGGTGCCTACTTCAGGAAGTCGGGGACATCCAGGTCATCCGGGTGGGTGCCGGTCAGGTCCGGCTCCACGACGGAGGGCAGGTCGACGTCGAAGCCCGAGTCAGCGGGGACGGCAGAGGGGCGCTGCTGCCCCCAGTTGCTGAGTCCCGCGGCACCAACACCGGCATGGATCGGCTGGACGTTCTGCTGGTGGTTTCCGTTGCCCTGGTGGTTTCCGTTTTGGGGATGGGCAGAGGCGGGCGCCGCGGCAGGGGCAGCGGGCCGCTGCGGGGCGGTCTGCGGCTGGGACTGGTCCATGGAGGGCGAGGTGGCCTTGACGTCGTCGAATCCGGCAGCGATGACCGTGACGCGTGCTTCATCGCCCAGGGCATCGTCGATGACGGCACCGAAGATGATATTGGCCTCGGGGTGGGCCACTTCCTGGACCAGCCGCGCAGCCTCGTTGATTTCGAACAGGCCAAGGTCCGAGCCGCCCTGGATGGACAGCAGGACGCCGTGGGCGCCGTCGATGGACGCTTCCAGCAGCGGCGAGGCGATGGCCAGTTCGGCCGCCTTGACGGCGCGGTCTTCGCCACGGGCGGAACCGATGCCCATGAGGGCCGAGCCGGCACCCTGCATGACGGACTTGACGTCGGCGAAGTCCAGGTTGATCAGGCCGGGCGTGGTGATGAGGTCGGTGATGCCCTGGACACCGGACAGCAGGACCTGGTCCGCGGAGCGGAAGGCGTCGAGCACGGACACGTTGCGGTCGCTGATGGACAGCAAACGGTCGTTGGGGATCACGATCAGGGTATCCACCTCGTCGCGCAGGGCGTCGATGCCGGCCTCGGCGGAACCGGCACGGCGGCGGCCCTCGAAGGTGAACGGGCGGGTGACCACGCCGATGGTCAGGGCGCCGAGCGAGCGGGCAATGCGGGCGACGACGGGCGCGCCGCCGGTACCGGTGCCGCCGCCTTCACCGGCGGTGACGAAGACCATGTCGGCGCCGCGCAGGACTTCCTCGATCTCGTCCGCGTGGTCCTCGGCGGCCTGCTTGCCCACCTCGGGATTGGCGCCGGCGCCCAGGCCCCGGGTCAGTTCCCGTCCGACGTCGAGCTTCACGTCGGCGTCGCTCATGAGCAGGGCCTGGGCGTCGGTGTTGATGGCGATGAATTCAACACCCCTGAGGCCGACCTCGATCATGCGGTTGACTGCGTTCACGCCACCGCCGCCGATGCCGACGACTTTGATGACGGCCAAGTAATTCTGCGGAGCTGCCACGTTACGTGTCCCTTGTTCGTGTCTTATTGCGAAAACTGATGGAGAGCTTGAAGCCTGCAACCTTAACCTTCGAGTTGAAGGTTATAGTTATGTCAAGTAACTCTTGTCTGTGACGGTATTTCCTCTGGTTCCCACATTCAATAACCGGGTCCGCGTGTCGGATTAATACCGGGAAAGAAAGCGCTCAGCGCGTCACGGGGTGCCGGGGCACACTGACATCGTAGACCCTGACCGGATTCTTGGGATCGGCCGGAGCCTTGAGGAGGGCGGCCAGGACCTTGGCCTTGAGTTCCTTCTCGGAGGCGTTGCCCCACACGATGGTCTGGCCGTCCACCAGCTTGAGTTCAACGGCGTCCACGGACTGCGCGGACGCGTTCGAGAGCTTCGCCAGCACGTCGGCCGGCAGGGCCCCCAGGACGGCGGCGGTGGCGCGGAACAGGTCCTGGCCGATCGCGCCGGCGCCGCCGTCGATCACCGGCAGCGACGCCGACGCCGGATCGTCCGTGGTAGCCAGCTGGACGCCGTCGACGTCCACCAGCTGGTACTGCTCCCCCTGCTTGACCAGCGCCACGGGCACCCGCTCGTGCACTGCGACGGCGAGGGTGGACGGCGGCCGTGCCTCGACGGACACGGACTTGACCTGGATCAGGTTGTCCAGGAGCCTGCGGACGTCGTCGTCACTGATCTGCGGCAGCGGCTTGCCGCGCAGGGGCTCCAGCGCAGCCTGCACCTGGGCCGGGGTGAGAAGCCGCGTGCCTGTCACCGAGACGTTCTGCAGGGCAAGGACCGGCGAGTAGACGGCTCCGGCCAGCAGCCCGGCCACCAGAACCAGCACCGTTCCCACGGCGAGGAGGATCTTCTTCCGGCGGCGCCGGCCTTTGGGCTCAGGGAACGCAAGGACTGTCGCGCCGGAGGCCTGCTGTTCCTTGGCCGGATTGGAGGGCGCCTGGTCCGGGACGCTGCGGGACGCGGTAATCACGTCGCCGCTGCCACCGGCTGCGGGGGTCGGGGAAGATGCGGCCCCATTGGGGGCATTGTCACCTGCGTTGTTCGCGGCAGTTTTCCCGGAGCCGGGATCGGGCCGCCTGTTCCGGGCGGCCGGGGCGTAGGTGGGGCGTCGGGAGCTAGGCACTCAGTGCCTCCACAATTTTCGGGCCGTAGGCTGTGACGTCGCCGGCGCCCACGGTAAGGACAACGTCCCCGTCCGCAGCGGCCCGTGCCAGGGTGCCTACGGCGTCGTCGGCCGTGACCAGTCGACCGCCCTCCGTGAGGTGGTCCGCGATGAGCTGGCTCGTGACGCCCGGGATCGGGTCTTCCCTCGCCGGGTAGATGTCCAGGACCAGGGCGGTATCGGCCAGGTTCAGGGCATCGGCGAACTCTGCCGCGAATTCACGGGTCCGGGAAAACAGGTGCGGCTGGAAGAGGACATGGACCTTGTGGCCGCCTGCCACCGAGCGGGCTGCGGTGAGGGCGGCGCGGACCTCCGTGGGGTGGTGCGCGTAGTCGTCGAATACCCGAACGCCCCGTGCCCCACCTTTGAGCTCAAAGCGGCGGGATGCGCCGGAGAAGCGGGCCAGGCCGGCGGCCGCGGCTGCCGCGTCCACCCCGAGTTCTAGGGCCACCGCAAAGGCGGCTGCGGCGTTCAGCGCGTTGTGCCGTCCGGGCACCTGCAATGACAAAGGGAACCGCGCACCGCCGGCGGATATGGCAACCTGCCCCGGGCCGCCGTCGTCCAGCCTGACGTCCGCCGCATCACCGGTGCCGTACAGGACCACCCGTGTGTTGCCCCGCGCCCGGGTCCGCTCCGCCAGGGCCAGGGCTCCGGCGTCGTCGGCGCAGGCCACCAGGAGGCCGTCAGCGGGCAACAGGGCCGTGAAGCGGTCGAACGACTCGTAGACGGCTTCAGCGGTGCCGTAGTAATCAAGGTGGTCAGGTTCCACGTTGGTGGCGACGGCGATGCGGGGCCGGTAGTTCAGGAAGGAGCCGTCGGATTCATCAGCCTCGGCGACGAAGATCCCGGACGTACCATGCGCAGCGTTCACGCCGAGTGCGGGGATGTTGGCGCCGACGGCAAAGGACGGATCCAGGCCCGCCGCGCGGAGCAGCACCGTCACCATCGAGGTGGTGGTGGACTTGCCGTGTGTTCCAGCGACCGTTACCACGGTGTCGTCGCCCATGGTGGCTGCCAGGGCCTGGGACCGGTGCAGCACGGGCAGTCCCGCCTTCCGCGCCGCGGCGAGCTCGGGGTTGTCCCCGCGGATGGCCGAGCCCGCAACCACGGTCTGCGCGTCGGCCAGGTTTCCGGCGGAGTAGCCGACGGCGATGCGCGCCCCGGCCGCGGCGAGGTCGGCCATGACGGGCAGGTCCTTCGCATCGGATCCGCTGACCGGGACTCCGCGCGCCACCATGATGCGGGCCACGGCGGACATGCCGACTCCCCCGATGCCGATGAAGTGCACCTTTCCCAGGGATTCCAGCCGGGGGGTGTTGTGGGGGCTCATGCAGATACCGCTTCCAGGACAAGACCAGCCATGCGCTGGTCGGCATTTCGGATTCCGAGCCGGTAGGACTTGGCTTCCATTTCGGCCAGCCGTGCTTTATCGGTGACCAGCGGGATCAGCTCCCGGGCAACCCATTCCGGAGTGAAGTCACGGTCGGCCACCAGCACTGCTCCGCCTGCGGCGACCAGGCCGGCCGCGTTCAGCGCCTGTTCCCCGTTTCCGATGGGCAGCGGCACCAGGACCGCCGGGACGCCGACTGCGGCCACTTCGCTCACCGTTGCCGCTCCCGACCGGGCCAGGAGAAGGTCGGCCGCGGCATAGGCAAGCTCCATGCCGTCGATGTACTCCACCTGCCGGTAGCCATCCGCAGCGAGGGGTTGGCCCGTTTGGTCCAGGACTGTCTTGCCGCGGCCGGTGATGTGGAGGGTCTGGATACCGGCGTCCGCAAGGTGGCCAACGGCGGCGGCGATTGTCCGGTTGATGCTCTGGGCGCCGGAGGAACCGCCGGTGACGATCAGGGTTGGCTGCTGGGGATCGAGCCCCAGCGCCTCGCGTGCGGCGGTGCGGGCGCTCTTCCGGTCCAGGCCGGAAATCTCCTTCCGCATGGGCATGCCCACGTGCACGGCATTGGGCAGCGGGGTGCCCTCGAAGGCCACGGCAACCCGGCCCTTCAGGAAGGCCCCCACACGGTTGGCCAGTCCCGGACGGGCGTTGGCTTCATGGATCACCACGGGGATCCGGCGCTTCCGCGCCGCCAGGTACATCGGCGTGCACACGTAACCGCCTACGCCCACCAGGACATCGGCCTGCGCCCGGTCCAGGATGGCGCCGGCCTGGCGGACTGCGCCGGCCAGCCTGGCCGGCAGGCGGAGCAGGTCTGCGGAGGGCTTGCGCGGAAGCGGCACGCGGTCGATCGTGGCCAGCTGCACGCCGGCGGCCGGAACCAGCCGGGTTTCCATGCCTGAGGGCGTACCAACCGCCAGAATGGCGGCATCCGGGGCTTCGCTCCGGAGGGCGGCGGCGATGGCGAGCAGCGGGCTGATATGGCCCGCCGTTCCGCCGCCGGCCAGGACAATGGAAGGGTGTGTCGCAGTCATTTGGGGTCAGGCACGCTTTCTGGAATTCTTTGGTTGGTTCTGTTTCCGCCCTGGCCGGGCCTTGAACTTCAGCATCCGTTTGGGCCGCATGGCCGGAGCCATCTGCTCCCGCGCCAGCGAGAGGACAACGCCCACGGCGCACAGTGACATCAGCAGCGCCGAGCCACCGTAGGAAATGAACGGCAGCGGCACGCCGATGACGGGCATCAAACCCGTGACCACGGACATGTTCACGGTTGCCTGGCCCAGCAGCCAGACCATGATGGTGCCGGCCAGGACCCGGTGGAACATGTCCTCCTGTGCCACCACCACGCGGTAGATGGCGGCACCCAGGATGGCAAAAAGGACCAGGACGACGACGGTCCCCACCAGGCCGAGTTCCTCGCCGATGATGGCGAAGATGAAGTCGTTGTGGGCTTCGGGGATCCAGCTGTACTTTTGCCGGCTCTGCCCCAGGCCCACACCCAGCCAGCCGCCGGAGGCAAGGCCGTACATGCCGTTGGTGGCCTGGTAGTTGGCGTCGATGCCGTCGGCGCAGGACTGGCCGGTCCACCACGAGGTGATGCGGCACATGCGGTTGGAGCTGGTGATGGCCATGACAGCGGTGCCGGCAGCAGCGATGATGCCGGCGATGCCGAAGAGGTAAAGCGGAACACCTGCGAAGAACAGTGCGGCGGCCATGATCATCATGATGATCATGGCGGTGCCGAGGTCGTTGCCCACCAGGATCAGCACGATGACGATGGCTGCCATGGGCACTGCGGGGACCAGCACGTGCTGCCACCGGCTGAGCAGTTTGCCCTTCCGGGCCAGCACCGTTGCCAGCCACAGGGCAAGGGCGAGTTTGGCCGCTTCGGAAGGCTGGAAGGTGATCCCGCCCAGGTCGATCCAGTTCCGGTTGCCGTTGACCTCGTCTCCCACCACCTGCACCAGGCCCAGGAGCAGCACGGCAACACCCACGGCGGGCCATGCGAGGCGTTTCAGCCAGACGACGTTGATCCGCGAGAGCACGAACATGGTGAAGATGCCGATCGCTGCGAAGATCCCCTGTTTCAGGGCGTCCCCGTAGGGGGACTTGCCGGCAGCGATGGACTCAACGCTGGAGGCGGAGAGGACCATCATGATCCCGATAGCCGTCAACGCAAGCGTGGCGCCGAGGATGAGGTAGTACGTGGAGCCGTTCCGGGACGTGCCTGTCCCCTCCAGCGCCGACCAGAACCGGCGGTAGAGGGTCCGCAGCTTCGCGCCCGCCGCAGCAGGCTGCCGGGTGGCCGTGGAGCCGGGGCGTGGCTTGCCACCCTGCGGCTTGCCACCCTTCGGCCGGGTGGGCGTGCTGACCATCGTTACTCCTCGCCGGTCTGGGCCTTCCCTTCCACCAGCTCGCGGACAGCGTCGATGAAAGTACCACCACGGTGAGCGTAGGAAGAGAACTGATCCATGGAAGCAGCTGCCGGCGCCATCAGCACGGTGTCGCCGGATTCGGCGAGCCGTGCCGCTGACGCAACGGCCCGGGACATCACCTGTTCTCCGTTGCCGGTGGAACCGGCGGAAGTGCCACCGGGCGCCGGAGCAGTCTGCACTCCTTCAGTCTCGCCTGCCCCCGGCTCGATCACCGGGACATCGGGCGCGTGTCGCCGGAGGGCCTCCCGGAGCTGGGAGGAGTCCGTTCCGATCAGTACCACGGCCTTGAGCCGGGCTGCGTGGTCCCTCACCAGGTCGTCGTAGCTCACGCCCTTGGAGAGGCCGCCGGCGATCCAGACCACGTTGCTGAAGGCCGACAGGGATGCGGACGCCGCATGCGGGTTGGTGGCTTTGGAGTCGTTGACCCAAAGGACGCCGTTCAGGCGGGCTACAGGCTGGATCCGGTGGTCGCCCGGGACGTAGTCCAGGATGCCTTGGCGGACAGCCTTGGCGTCCACACCGTACGCGCGCACGAGGCCTGCGGCGGCCAGGGCATTGGCAACCATGTGGCGCGGAGCCAGCGGACCAAGGTCGGTCATTGAGGCCAGCTCGGCAGCGCTGTTCCTGCGTTCCTCAATGAACGCCCGGTCCACCAGTAGTCCTTCCACCACTCCGAGCATGCTGACCGCGGGAGTGACCGTCGTGAAGCCCACAGCGCGGCAACCCTCCACCACATCCGCGTTTTCCACCATGCGTTCGGTTTCCACCTGCTCCGCGTTATAGATGCAGGCCTTTTGGGTTCGCTCGTAGACCTTCGCCTTGTCGGCGAGATACGAGTCGTAGGAACCGTGCCAGTCCACGTGGTCTTCGGCCACATTGAGGCAGACGCTGGCTACCGGCGACACGGATTCCGCCCAGTGCAGCTGGAAACTGGAGAGTTCGACGGCGAAGACGTCGTACTCCACGGGGTCCCGCAGGGCATCGAGGATAGGGGTGCCGACGTTTCCCACCGCGATCGCCTTGAGCCCGGCGGCACGCAGCATCGATTCGGTGAGTCCAACCGTGGTGGTCTTGCCGTTGGTGCCCGTGATGGCCAGCCAGTCGGCCGTCTTCCGGCCTTCCCGGGTGCGCACCCGCCAGGCTAGTTCGACGTCGCCCCAGACGGGAATGTGTGCCCGGGCCGCGGCAGCCAGCAGGGCCTGGTCCGGGCGCCATCCGGGTGACGTCACGATCAGTTCGGGTAGTTCGCCGTCGATGCGGGGTATGTGGGTGACGGCGTCCGGTCCCAGCAGCACGTCGGCGGCGCCCACGATCTTCAGGGTGTCGGCATGGGCCCGGGCCGTGTCGCTGGTGGCAGCATCGACCACCACCACGCGTGCACCGAGTTCGATCAGCGTGTCTGCGGCGGCGAAGCCGGATACTCCGATGCCGGTCACGACCACGCGGAGGCCGGCCCAGTCGGAGTCCCAGGAGACAAGATTTGCCAGGCGGGGGGAAACGGTCACAGCAGTACAACCCATTCAGCGTAGAAGATGCCAAGCCCGACAGCGACGAAGAGGCCGCCCAGGATCCAGAACCGGACCACGACGGTGACTTCGGCCCACCCCTTCAGCTCGAAGTGGTGCTGCAGCGGCGCCATCTTGAACACGCGCTTTCCGCCGGTGGCTTTGAAGTAGCCCACCTGGATGATGACGGACAGGGTGATCAGCACGAAGAGGCCGCCCACAATGCCGAGCAGGAGCTCGGTCCGGGAAAGGATGGCAAAGCCGGCCACCGCTCCGCCAATAGCCAATGACCCGGTGTCGCCCATGAAGATCTTGGCCGGCGAGGTGTTCCACCACAGGAAGCCCACCAGGGCGGCGCTCAGGATCGCCGCCAGCAGGGCCAGATCAAGGGGATCCCGGACCAGGTAGCAGCCACTGCCGGCTTCCCGGGGCGAGCCGCAGGCCTGGTTGCTCTGCCATATGCCCATGAGGGTATATGCACCGAACACCATGATCGAGGCTCCCGCGGCAAGGCCATCCAGGCCGTCCGTGAGGTTCACGCCATTGGTGGCGGCGGTGACGATCAGGTTGGACCAGATGACGAACAGGATGGCGCCGAGGACGGTTCCGCCGAAGGCGAGGTCGAGCCATGGCAGGTCGCGGACCAGCGAAATCTTCGTTGACGCCGGCGTCAGGCCCGCGCTGTTGGGGAAGTTCAACGCCAGGATGGCGAAGATGATGCCGACGGCTCCCTGGAGGATGAGCTTCGCCTTGGCGTTGAGGCCCAGGCTCCGCTGCCGCGAGATCTTGATGAAGTCGTCCAGGAATCCCACCAGGCCCATTCCGACCATGAGGAACAGCAGGATCAGTGCCGAAGCGGACGGCCCGGGCGAATCCGGGTTCATCATCAGCATGATGAGGTGCGTTAGCCCGTAGCTCAGCAGTACCGCGGCTACGACGACGGTTCCGCCCATGGTGGGCGTTCCACGCTTGGTGTGGTGCGACGTCGGGCCGTCGTCGCGGATGAACTGGCCGTAGCCGCGGTGCACCAGGAGGCGGATGAAAAGGGGGGTGCCCACCAGGGCGAAGAGCAGGGCCAGGCCTGCGCCGATCAGCAGAGCAATCACAGCAGAGTGCTCCTTTCGTCGGCAGGGGTCGGGGTTGGGGGTAATGCTATCCGATCGCCCAAATGGCGAAGCCCGACACTGTTGGAGGACTTGAACAGCACCAGGTCACCCGGCTGGAGTTCGGTGTCCAGGATGTCGTGGGCCTCCTCCACGGTTTCGGCAAAGAGGCATTCGTCGCCCCAGGACCCTTCCTGCACGGCGGAGACGTAGAGCGCCCGCGCCTCCCGGCCCACCACCAGCAGCCTGGAAATGTTGAGGCGCACCACTTGGGTGCCCACGGCGGTGTGCTCGCGGATGGAGTCATCCCCCAGTTCCAGCATGGCTCCGAGGACCGCCCAGGTGCGGCGGCCGCGGCCAAGGTCGGCCAGCGTGCGGAGGGCTGCGCGCATCGATTCGGGGTTGGCGTTGTAGGCGTCGTTGATCACGGTGACGCCGTCCGGCCGCTCCGTGCGTTCCATGCGCCAGCGGCTGGCGGCGGCCTGGCTGCTCAGCGAAGCTGCGATGTGGTCTGCCGGTACTCCGGCGGCCCATGCGGCAGCCGCGGCTGCCAGCAGGTTTCCAGTGTGGTGCGCTCCGATAAGCCGGCTGGCCACGTGGCGGGGAGCACCGCCGTCGGGCAGCTGCAGGTCGAATTCTGGGCTGCCGCCGGCGTTGGTGTCGGCATTCAGGGCCTGCACCTGGGCGTCCCGGTGTCCGTCGGCGGAGAAGCCGAGGACCTTGGCCGGGGTACGGCTGCGCATGGCGGCGACGCGTTCATCGTCGAGATTGATGATGGCGGTGCCGGCGGCGGAAAGGCCCTCAACCATCTCGCCCTTCGCCTGCGCTATGTTTTCCACGCCCCCGAACTCGCCGGCATGTGCTGTTCCGACTGCCAGGACCACTCCGATGTCCGGCTTGACCATCTCCGCGAGGTAGCGGATGTGGCCGATGCCCGTGGCTCCCATCTCGATGACAAGGTAGCGGGTGTCGGTGTCCGCCCGGAAGACGGTCAGCGGAACGCCCACCTCACCGTTGTAGGAGCCCTGCGGCGCCACGGTGTTGCCCTGTCCGGCCAGGATGCCGGCCAGCAGGTCCTTGGTGGTGGTCTTGCCGGCCGAACCGGTGATCCCAACGACGGTAAGCTGCTCCCCCGCTTCTGAGCGGGCGGAGCGGATCCGCCGGACGGCTTCGGCGGCAAGGGCGCCCATTGCCAGGACTGCATCCTCAACCACGACGGCCGGGTAGGCAGTGCCTTCCGGCGCCTCGACGGTGCGCTCGACGAGTGCCAGGACGGCGCCCGCTGCAAAGGCAGCGTCGATGAAGTCGTGGCCGTCGGCGTTCTCGCCCGGCTTTGCGACGTACAGCGAACCGGGGGTGGCTTCGCGTGAATCCGTCACCACCGAGAGGGGCGTAATTCCGGGATCGGCGTCCAGGCGCCCGCTGGTGATTTCGGCGATTTCCGCCGCAGTAAATGCAATCATCTCGGTCTAGGACTCTATCCGGTCGTCGTGGAGAACGTTGAATCCCCTGGCTGTCAAGGCGCTGCGCAGCTCCACCCTGTCGTCCAGGGCGAGATTCACACCCTTCACTTCCTGCCAGACCTCGTGGCCGCGGCCTGCCACCAGGATGGTGTCCTGCGGCCGCGCCAACGCTGCGGCGTGCCGGATGGCCTCGTCCCGCGGAAAGACCTCGAGGATGTCGGCCTGCAGGGATTCCTTTTCCACGGCTTCCCGGGCACCGGCGAGCACGTCGGCCCGGATGGCTGCTGCGTCTTCGTCGTGCGGGTCGTCATCGGTGATGATCACGGTGTCAGCAAGCCGGGCGGCAATGGCTCCCATGGCCGGCCGCTTGCCCTGGTCCCGCTGGCCTGTGGCGCCGAAGACAACGATCAGGCGGGAGTCCGGTTCCGGCGAGCGGACTGCCTCCAGGGCCCGCGCCAGGGCGTCGGTGTTGTGCGCGAAGTCCACCACGGCGGCGGGCTGCTCGGCGACCAGCTGCATCCGTCCCGGCACGGCCACGGTGAACGGGTCGCTGCTGTCCAGGGCGGCCTGGAGGTCGGGGACTTCCACCCCGGACGTGAGCACCATGAGCGTCGCCAGGGCCGCGTTGGCAACGTTGAAACTGCCGGGCAAACCGGTGTGGATGTTCAGGACGGCGCCGGCCGGCCCCGTCAGGGTGAAGTCGGTACCGAGCCCGCGCGGCGAGGCAGCGCTGACCGTCCAGTCCGCGGCGGCCTGGCCGCTGGTGCTGAGCGTGGTGACGGGCAGCTGGGTGATGGCGGCCAAGCGCCGTCCCCACTCGTCGTCGACCGTCACCACGGCAGCCCGGGCGCGCCCCGGTGTGAAGAGTTCGGCTTTGGTGGCGAAGTAGCCGTCCATGGTGTGGTGCAGGTCCAGGTGGTCCTGGGTGAGGTTGGTGAATCCGGCGACGTCGAAGAGCAGGCCATCCACCCGCTGGTACGAGATGGCGTGGGAGGACACCTCCATGGCTGCGGTGTCGAGCCCGCGTTCGTGCATGAGGGCGAGGAGCCCGTGGACTTCGGGCGATTCCGGCGTGGTGAGGAGGCTGGGGATCGGCTCTGCGCCGGCCAGGATCTCGATGGTGCCGATCAGGCCCGGCTGGCGGCCCAGTGCACGCAGCAGGGAGGTGATGAAGTAGGTGGTGGTGGTCTTCCCGTTGGTCCCGGTGACGCCGAAAAGCTGCAGCGGGCGGCCGTCACCGGACTGGCTCCGGTAAATCATGGCGGAGAGGGGGCCCACCTCGTTGCGCGGATTGTCGACGACGAGCACGGGCACGGGCGTGTCCGCGGACAGGGCAAGCAGGCGCGCCCCGGCCTCGTCCGTGAGGACGGCGGCAGCTCCGGCGCCGATGGCATCCGTGGCGAAGTCAGCCCCGTGCCTGCTTGCCCCGGGGAGGGCCACATACAGGTCGCCGGGCTCCACGGTGCGTGAGTTGATCGAGATGCCATTGATTTCCACGTCGGCGGCGGGGGCGGGGACGGCTACGCCAACGGCCTGTCCGACGGCGGCCAGCGGCACGGCCGCTACGGCTGCGGGCCGGAAGCGGCCCGGCGTGTCGTCCCGGGCCGTGTCGTTGCCGGGCGTGGTGAACTCTGACAAGGGGATCTCCGATGGTGCTAGTGCGTGCCCGGCATGGTTCGCGCCGGGCACTGTGATGCGCTGGATGCTGCTGGTACTTCCGGCGTGGCGCAGCTGCTACTTGGCGTACTGCGGCATTCTGGCCGGCTGGCCGGTGGAAGGCTGGACGTTGTAGGTCCGCAGCGTCTGGCTCATGACGGACCGGAACACCGGACCGTTGGTGATGCCGTAGATGCTGCCCTTCGGCCGCTGGAGCACCACCTCCACAATAAACCGCGGATCATCCATCGGCGCCATTCCCACGATGGAGGCCGTGTACCCGCAGTAGCCGGACTTGCCGTCGTCGCACGGTGACTCGGACGTGCCGGTCTTGGCCCCAACGCGGTAGCCGTCGATCCCGGCGTCCTTGATTTCGCCTTCGGTGACAGCGCTTTCAAGGATGTCCTGGACCTGTTGGGCCGTGCTTTCGGAGACAATCTGCCGCGACGGCTGGGCCGGCACTTTCTCCTCGGCGCCGTCGGGGGAAATGTAGGAATCGATCAGCCGCGGCTGCAGCATGACGCCGTTGTTCGCGATGCTCTGGTAGGCACGGACTGTCTGGAGGGTGGACTGCGAAACGCCCTGCCCGAACAGGACGGTGTACTGCTGGCGTCCGTCCCATTGGTCCGCCGGCGTGAGGATGCCCGATGCCGTGGCGGGAAGTCCGATGTCCGGTGCCTCGCCGATGCCGAACTTCTTCAGCCAGTCGTAGCGTTGTTCCTTGCTGAGCCGCTGTCCGGCCATAACCGTTCCGGTGTTCATGGAGTAACCGATGATGCCGGCCAGTGTCCGTTCCTCGGTGCCATGGGCAAACGCGTCGCTGAAGGTCTGGCCGTCCACGGTGTAGGTGGGTGGAATAGTGAAATGGTCCAGGGGGCTGGCGAGTCCCTCGTCGATGACGGCTGCAGCGGTCATCATCTTCTCCACCGAGCCGGGCTCATAGGCGGCCGTCACGGAACGGACGCCGCGGTCCTTGGCCGCCACCAGCCCCGGGTTGTTGGGGTCCGGGGAGTTGGTATCGGCCAGGGCCAGGAGGTTCCCGGTCTTGGCGTCCATCACAATGATGACGCCCCATTCGGCACTGAGTTTGTCCGCCTGGCTCTGGATGGCCTGCTGGGCAAAGTACTGAAGATCGGAATTGAGCGTGAGTTTGACGTCCTTGCCGTTTTGCGGCGGGGTCAGCTCGTCAAGACCCACCGGGATGCGGAGCCCGTCGGCACCGATCTCGAACAGGCGCTTGCCGTCTTTGCCCTTGAGCTGGTCGTCCTGCGTCTGCTCGATGCCTGCCTGGCCCGTGGTGCCGTCCTGGAGGAAGCCCACAACTCCCCCGGCCACGGCGCCGTTGGGGTAGACGCGTTTGCTGACGCCCTCGGCCACGATGCCGGGCACCTGGAGCTTGGAGATGCGGTCCTCGACGTCGGGCTTTACGTCCTTGGCCACAATGTAATAGGGCTGTTCCCCCGTCACTGCGTCACGGACCGCGGTTGAGTCCATGCCCAATGCCGCGGCAAGTTCTGAGATCGCCTGGTCGCGGCTGACGTCCACCAGTTTGTCGTGGCCGTCGGCCTGGGGCTCAAGGCGTTTGTAGGCGTCCGTTTTGGTGTTGACGCGCTGGTCCACCACGATGTTGTACCGGATCACGCTGTTGGCAAGAACGGTGCCGCGTGAGTCCAGGATGCTGCCGCGCTCGGCCGGAAGGATCGCCGAGGTCATCCGGCTGTTCAGTGCCGCTTCGGCCATGCCGCCGACGTCAAGCCCCTGGACCAGGAAGAGCTTCCCGCCCACCACCAGCAGGAGCGTGAGCATGACGCCCAGTCCCAGTCGCAAGCGCTTGGTGGCGTTGGGTTCCTTGCTTTTTCCTGCTTTGCCGGTCGTCTCCGCCACCGTGATATTCCTTGCTGCTCGACGCTGCTGCCTGACCTGCCTGCTGGCCTACTGTCCGGGGACCTTCTGCTGGGGCGCCGGAACAGAGCCGCCGTGAAGCTCGGGCGCCGGAGTTGCCGCGGCAGCCGCAGCGGCTGCGGCAGCCTGCGCGGCAGCGGCAGCCTGCGCGGCAGCGGCCTGGGCAGCAGGGGCCTGGGCAGCGCCGGCGGAGGGAGCGGCGGCAGGAGCCTTGCCGGTATCTGCCGTCCTGGCCTTGTCCGCCGTGTCACCCTTGGAGGCAGGCGGCACAATAAGCTGTCCGGCCACCGCCGGCGATGGGATAACGGCTCCCGCTGCTGCGCCCTTGACCGCAGGCGTGGCCTTTCCTGTCACTGACAGCGTGGACAGGTCGATCTGGCCCTTGACGGTGGAGGCCACCATTCCCAGTTCGGTGGCCTTGGCCGCCAGGTTCTGCGGGGCCTCGAAGTTCTGCACCTGCTGGGTGAGGTCCTGGTTCGTCTTGGTCAGCGTGCTCTGCTTGGCACGCAGTTCCACCAGCTGGTACTGGGCGGTGGACACCGAGATATTCAGGACCAGCACCGCCATCAACGCCACTGCGAGCATGGCAAAGCAAAGGACGACGAACGGCGCCCGGCGTTTCCGCGGCGTAGTGCGGACCACGGAAAGCGGGGTGCGGCCCTTCCGTCCACCGGCGGGGTCGGCCGCGCGCCGGGTGTCGGCCGCCGAACTGCCTGAGACAACGGGAAAGTTCTTGACGGCGGCGGTGCTCATGCAGCTCTCCTGGCTCTGATTCGTTCTGCCGCGCGGAGCCTGGCGGAGGCAGCGCGCGGATTTTCGGCGATTTCGACGGCGGTGGGCACCTCGGTGCCTTTGGTCAGGGTCTTGAGTTCGGGCTTGTGTTCTTCCAGCTCAACGGGGAAGCCAAGGGGAGCGGAAGACTTGGAGCGGGCCTGGAGAACGCCTTTGACGATTTTGTCCTCCAGGGAGTGGTAGGACATGACCACGATTCGGCCCCCGAGAGCCAGCGAGGCCACGGCGGCGGGGACGGCACGCTCCAGGACGTCGAGTTCCTCGTTGACCTCGATCCTGAGGGCCTGGAAGGTCCGCTTGGCAGGATGTCCACCGGACTTCGCTGCAGAAGCGGGAACCACGGAACGGATCTGCTCCACCAGTTCGCCGGTGGTGGTGAACGGTTTGATGGCCCGTGCCGCGACGATCCTGTTGGCAATCCGTCCGGCGAACTTTTCCTCGCCCCATTTGCGGATAATCCGGACCAGGTCCTCTTCGCTGTAGGTATTGACCACGTCCGCCGCGGTCTGGCCCCGGCTGGTGTCCATGCGCATGTCCAGGGGCGCGTCAAATGAGTAGGCGAAACCGCGTTCACGCTCATCCAGCTGCAGGGAGGAAACACCCAGGTCCATCAGGATCCCGTGCACTTCAGCCACACCGAGGTCCTCCAGGACGTCCTGGATCTCGTCGTACACCGCGTGGACCAGGTCGATCCGGGCGGCGAACGGAGCCAGCCGCTCCCCCGCCAGGGAGAGTGCTTCCTCGTCACGGTCAATGCCGATGAGGTGGAGGTCGGGAAACCGCTGGAGCATCGCCTCGGAATGACCGCCCATGCCAAGGGTGGCGTCCACCGCGATGGGGGTTTCGCCGCGGAGCCTTGCTGCTTCGAATCCCGGTGCCAGCAAATTGATGCACCGGTCGCGAAGGACCGGCACATGGCGTTCGGACGTGGGCTTGGGTTGATCGGTCATGCCTGGTCCTTTCCCGCCGTCGTTGTCACCTGCTGCTTCTGGGACCAGATCCCCATCCGTGCCTACCGTTCCGCCCGCCTGGCTCCGGGGAAGGTGAGCCAGGTTGGCAGCCGGTGGGCCGGCTGGAGATCTCATCCAAGAAGCCACCTGCCGCCCCGCTCCGGAATTCAGAGAATGCCCGGAATGGGATCGTCAGTTTCGGAAAAGGCTGTTTCCTTCTCCGCAAGGTATTCATTCCAAGCCTGGGCGTCCCAGATCTCGGCGCGGGTACCGGCGCCGATGACGGCAAGTTCCCTTCCGAGTCCTGCATACTCCCGGAGCGCCGGTGGAATGGTCACGCGCCCCTGCTTGTCAGGTACCTCGTCAGAGGCTCCAGAGAGAAATACGCGGATATAGTCACGTGCCTGCTTGGAGGAGATTGGCGCCTCCCGCATTTGCTCGTGGACCCGTGCAAATTCCTTCTCGCTGAAGACGTAGATGCAACGTTCCTGGCCCCTCGTGAGCACCAGGCCGCTGGCAAGCTCCTCGCGGAACTTGGCGGGGAGAATGATCCGTCCCTTTTCATCCAGACGCGGCGAGTGTGTGCCCAGAAACACTGGCCCACCGCCTGTCCGTAGTCAGGAACTGCACATCCCCTAATGTTGCAACCACCCTCTTATGTCCTCCACATTACTCCACTTTCCACCACAGTCAACGCGGAACTGCCATGTGAGCAGGTAATTTATGGGAAAGGGCCCTTGAAATGGCGCGGAATCGAGGCCGTGGTGGAAAGTGGAGGACTTTTTGCTCCGGGCGGGGCGAACTGGAGTCCCAGGGCCGCCCGGACGGCGGAATTGCCGTTAAACACGAAAAGACCCGCCGCAGCGGGTCTTTTCGTGCAGTCCCCCTCCTCGAGGGGGACAGAAATGGAGGAGCCTGGTACCCGGAGGTCCCGGCTGTTTAGGGTTCACCCCTGCGGCGCTCGTCCCAGCGCTCTTCGAGGTTGCTCATGAAAGAACTGCGCTGCTTGCCCGGTTTTCCGCCGCCGGCCTTTGACGCGGCCGTCCCGCGGGAACTGCGCATGGTGGCGAAGTACACCCCACCGCCCATCACCACGAAGCCCAGGACACCGACAAAGATGTTCTGGAGGGTGACCCCCACCAGTAACAGGAAGACGCCGGCAAGTGCGCAAAGGACCCCAATAACCACATGCCTCGTGGACCAGGAACGTCCCGGGTCCGAACCCATTGAGTTCGCGAACTTCGGGTCGTCCTCGTGAAGCTGCTTCTCAAGCTGCTCAAGCAGCTTCTGTTCGTGCTCCGACAGCGGCATCACGACCTCCTTTTGTAGGCCAACGTCCGGGCTGATCCCAGCCACTACTTCTACTTCCCTTGAAACGCCTGCTGTTGCTGGAAAGTTCCCGCCTGGCCGACAGTGGCCAGAACAGGAACGCAGCACGCGTACGCGGGAGCGGGAGCATGTCCAAGAGGGTCCGGCAGTAAGTCCATTCACTCGAAAACTATGTATCTATAAGGATAGATTGTTGAGGGCTGATCTGAAAGACGGCAATGACTTTGCCGGACCCCTCCGGCCGGCACTCAGGCGGGCCGCTGGGAACTGTCTCCCGGCCGGCTTTCGTGCTCCATCAGGCGGGCGGGCAGGACGGATTTGTTGCCGAATTTGCGCGTCACCTCGTCCAGTGCCTGCTCGGCTGCCCGCCAGTTGTCATCCCTGCGGTCGATGCTCAGCTGGAGCGAGGTCCTTGCAGCTTCCTCCAGCTGCTCAGCCCTTACTCCCACCAGCCGCACAGCCATGGCCCGGGTCCCGAGCGACTCCAGGAGCTGGATGACCACTGCGTAGATCAGCTGGGCACTGTCCACCGGAGTCTGGACTGTCCTGCTGCGCGTGATGGTGGAAAAGTCGGCGAAGCGCAGCTTCAGCGCCACGGTCCGGGCAACCATTCCGGAGCTCCGCAGGCGCGCGGCGGTGCGGTGGGAGAGCCGCAGCAGTTCCCGGCGAAGCAGGGCGTCATCGGCGGTGTCCACGGCGAAGGTCTCTTCGGCGCCGATACTCTTTTCCAGCCGTACCGGGGTAACGGGACGGCGATCGATGCCCCAGGCAAGCTGGTGCACGTGCTCCCCCGTTGCCCCCAGTACCTTCTTCAAGGACGACACCGGCGTCGCCGCCACGTCCGCCACCGTCCTGATTCCCATCTTGGCAAGCACCTCTCCGGTCTTGGCGCCGACGCCCCAAAGGGCGCCTACCGGAAGGCTGTGAAGATAGGGCACGGTTTCGTCCGGCCCGATGAGCAGCAGGCCGTCGGGCTTGCAGCGGGTTGAAGCGATCTTCGCCACGAACTTGGTCTCCGCAATTCCCACGGATGCAGTAATGCCCAGTTCCGCTGCCACGCGCCGCCGGATGAGCTCGCCGATTCCCCTGGGCGGGCCCAGCCGCCGCAGCGCCCCCGTGACGTCCAGGAAGGCCTCGTCAACGCTGAGCGGCTCCACAAGCCCCGTGATGGATTCGAAGATGGCCATCAGTTGCCCGGACACCTCGTAGTACAGCTTGTGCCGGGGTTCAATGACCACCGCCTGCGGACACATGCGCATGGCCACGGCCATGGGCATCGCCGACTTCACACCGAAGGCGCGGGCCTCGTATGACCCTGAGAGGACCACCGAGCGTTCCCCGGGGAAGCCAACAATGACGGGCTTGCCCCGGAGCTCGGGGCGCGTCCGGAGTTCCACTGAAACAAAGAAAGCGTCCATGTCCACGTGCATGATGCACGAGGGCCGGCGGCCCGGAGGGCGCGCGGCGGTTGGCTGGTTCGTACCTGCGGGCCCCACGGATCCCATCCTATCGGTTCACCGGAGACTGCAGGTTTGTCAGGGCGGCAGGGGAGGCTGGCTAAACTGGAGGCTGGTTCCGCCAACAACACCAGGAGGAAAGTCTCTGTGACGGCTATTGGAAACTTCAAGCCAGCTGGCCTGGCCGCGCTTGCCGCCATCGGGGCACTTACCCTGGCGGCATGCCAGACCCCGTCCGGCCAGGCAGAGCCGTCCCGGTCCGCTTCCGTCGCCGCGACCCAATCCACTGTGACCGCCTCCCCCAGCCCCTCGGCGTCGCCCAACACGTCCGCAACCGTGGGCGCCGTCGTGGCGGGCTTCCCCCAGCAACTCCTGCCCCTGATGCCGGGGGCAACGGTGGTGTCCAGCAGCTTTGACAAGGCCTCAGCGCCCGCCACTGCAGCCCTCGTGGGTACTGTCACGGCGCCCACTGCCTCCGTGATGGACTTTTATTCCAAGGCTTTGGAAGGCCAGGGCTTCAAGGCCGTTCCCGGGGACAAGGTGGGCGCGGTGGCTTCCAAGGATTTCGTCCGCGGTGACAACGAGACCGTGAACCTCTCCGTGGTGGAAGCCGCCGGTGTTTCAACTTTCACCATCGGGGCCAACGTGGCAGCTGAGTCAGCCAAGTGACGGCCGCGGAGCAGTTGAGGAATGAACAGGCTGATTTTGTGGCAGGAGTTGCCGGCGAGCTGACCAGCTTCCTGACCGCACGCCAGTCGGTGATGTCCGGCATTTCCCCGGACATCGAGCCCATCATGGGTTCCATCTCGAATTTGGTGACCGGCGGAAAACGCCTCCGCGCCCTGATGTGCTACTGGGGATGGCGGGGTGCAGGCGGCGAGGCCGGATCAGGCCAGGTGGTCACGGCCGGGGCAGCCCTCGAGCTGTTCCAGGCTGCCGCCCTGATCCACGACGACATCATCGACCGTTCGGACACCCGGCGGGGCGGTCCCAGCGTGCACCGCCGCTTCAGCCAGCTGCACACATCGCAGGGCTGGGCGCTGGACAGCGAACGGTTTGGGCAGGCCGCAGCGATCCTTGCCGGCGACCTTTGCCTGTCCTTCAGCGAGGAGGCGTTCACCGACATCGGCGAGCCGGCTGCGTCGGGCAGCAGGGCCAGGCTTATCTTCAACCTCATGCGCGCCGAGGTCATGGCCGGACAGTACCTGGACATCCTGGAGGAAGTGGCCGGACCGGTCCGGGACCGCGCCGGTGCCGTTGGCAGGGCGCAATCGATCATCCGGTTCAAGAGTGCCAAGTACTCCACCGAGCACCCCTTGGCGTTGGGCGGAGCTTTGGCCGGAGCGTCCAATGACCTGCTCCGCGGCTATTCAGCGTTCGCCCTCCCGCTGGGCGAGGCCTTCCAGCTCCGCGACGACGTCCTGGGCGTGTTCGGGGATCCGCTGACCACAGGCAAGCCGGCCGGCGATGATTTGCGTGAAGGGAAGCGGACCGTTCTGGTGGCCCTCGCCCTGGACCAGGCTTCGCCGGAAGAGTCCGCGTTCATCGATGCCAGCCTGGGCAGGCCCGATCTGTCCGAATCCGACATCGTCGAAATTCGACGGATTATCGAGGATTCCGGCGCGCTGCAGGCCACGGAAGTCCTTATCAATGAATTCGGCACGGCAGCATTCGATGCCCTTGACGGGCTTCCGTTGGACGAGCTGCCCAAGACCGCCCTTCGGAAGCTGGCTGAAGCTACCGTCAGCCGAGCCTCCTGAAAGCGGCAGCTACCAGGCCAGAGTCTGGGCCCTGCGCCTGATTTCGGTCTTGCGCCCTTCCCGAAGGGCATCGATGGGGCGGCCGCGCAGGGATTCGTCGGCGGTGAACAGCCAGCCAATAAGGTCCTCGTCCGAATAGCCGGCATCTGCCAGCACCACGATGGTCCCCTTAAGGCTGTCCACTACCTGGCCGTCCTGGATGAATTCCGCTGGAACCGACCGGATCTTCCGTTCCCCAACGCGCAATGCAGCGAGGGCATGTTCGTCAATCAGGCTGTGGACCTTGGTGATGGAGACATCCAATAAACGGGCGACGTCGGGCAGTGGCAGCCACTCGCCCACCAGGTTTTCTACGTTATTCACGGATCAAGGTTGCCACGCTGCGCACCCCCGCGCCTAGTCGGAGCATTCCATTCCGCTCCCGGCCCGCGGACACTCCCGAAAAGAGGGCATTACGGGGAATCCCAAAATTCTTGTGCTATCCGCTAATTCATGAGAGATTCACACTCATAACATTTGTAACACTAATAACTTGAGTCACAGTAGTATCAAGATTGACAGCGGCATCCCCGTCCGCGTCCGCACCCGCAGTTGAGAAGAGGATTCCTTCCGATGACGACGTCCCGCTCGCCAAAGCAGCCCCCCAAGCCGAGTCTGCCGATGATTGCCGCCACCACAGCGGCGCTGCCAGCGGTCGTATTGTCATCCTTGGCCCTCGCCCAACCTGCCGCAGCACAGCAGCCCGCACGGAACATCCCCAGCAGCCTCGCAGCAGCCATGAAGGCCCAGGCTGCAGCGAAGGCAGCCGGAACGGTGATTCCCGCCGCCGTGGTATCCACCACCATCCCGGCCGCCTTCCAGCCCGCACAGCCGGCGGCACCTGCGGAGTACACGATTGCCCGCGGCGACACCGTCAGCGCGATTGCCGGCCGCTTCGGCTTGGATACCGGCGAAATCCTCAAGCTGAACAACCTGCAGGCCAACACCATCATTTACCCGGGGCAGAAACTAAAGCTGTCCGGTTCGGCTGCACCTGCGGCCCCCGCACCTGCGGCTGCCCCGGCTGCTCCGGCCCCTGCTGGTGGAGCAACGTACACGGTGAAGCCGGGCGACACCCTCGGTGCGATCGCAGCAAAGCACAACGTGGCCCTTTCCGACGTCTTCACCTGGAACAATCTCTCCATGCGCTCCATCATCTACCCGGGGCAGAAGATCAAGGTGGGTGGCGGCGATTCCACGCCTGCTCCCGCAGCGGCCCCGGCCCCCGCCCCGGCCGCACCTGCGCTGGCCGCCACCTCAGCACCGGCAACCGGCTCCTACACGATCAAAGCCGGAGACACGCTGTCGGCGATTGCATCCCGGCACGGGGTAAAGCTGTCTGACCTGCTCTCGGCGAACAAGCTGGGCATGACCAGCATCATCTACCCTGGCAGCAAGCTGGCCATTCCCGGCGGCTCCGGCCAGTCGGATCCGCAGCCGGCTGCTGCGGCCCCGCAGCCTGCTGCCGCGCCCCTGGTGCCCAGCTCCTTCCTGGGCTTCAGCTACCCGGCTGCCGTGGTCAGCTCGGCCAATGAAAACAAGGCCCTGCTGAACGCCTCCCCCGTTCCCTCGCGGGATGAAATGAAGAACATCGTTGCCGATACGGCACGCCGGATGGGAGTGGATCCTTCCCTGGCCCTCGCCTTCGCCTTCCAGGAATCCGGTTTCAACCAGCGCGCCGTGTCACCGGCCAACGCCATCGGCACCATGCAGGTCATTCCCAGTTCCGGGCAGTGGGCCTCAGACCTGGTGGGCCGGAAGCTGAACCTGTTGGACCCCTACGACAATGCCACAGCCGGCATCGCCATCATCCGGCAGTTGCTGGCCACCAGCAAGGACCAGGACACCGCCATTGCCGGGTACTACCAGGGCCAGTACTCGGTGAGCAAGTACGGCATGTACGACGACACCAAGGCCTACCTCGCTGCCATCAAGGCGCACCAGAAGAACTTCGGCTGAGCGGGCCGCCGGCCAGTTCCTGAGTGCGGGTCCGAACCGTTACCGGTTCGGACCCGTTTTCGTGTCGGACGCGTTTTGCTGCGGGATTAGGATCGTATGGTGCAGGAACACGTGTCAGACCCAGTTGCAGGGACCCTGGTGGACAACCGTTATGCAGTCACCTCCAGGCTTGCCCGTGGCGGAATGTCCACCGTCTACCTGGCCATAGACCAAAGGCTGGACCGTGAGGTGGCGCTGAAGGTGCTGCACCCCCACCTCGCTGCTGACGGGAACTTCCTGGACCGGCTGGGCCGGGAGGCAAAGGCGGCCGCCCGGCTGTCGCATCCGCACGTGGTGGGTGTCCTTGACCAGGGCAATGACGGCAACACGGCCTACCTCGTAATGGAGTACATCAAGGGCCACACGCTGAGGGACGTTCTCAGGGAAAGGGGTGCCCTGCCTCCCCGGCTGGCGCTGGCACTGATCGATCCGGTGGTGGAGGGCCTGGGCGCGGCACACGCTGCCGGCTTTATCCACCGTGACGTCAAGCCCGAGAACGTCCTGATCGCCGATGACGGCAGGATCAAAATAGGCGACTTTGGACTTGCCCGTGCCGTTACCAGTTCAACCAGCACCGGGGCCCTGCTCGGAACGGTGGCCTATATCTCCCCGGAACTGGTCCTGGGCAAGCCGGCAGACGCCCGCAGCGACGTCTACTCCGTGGGCATCATGTTGTATGAGATGTTGACCGGCAGGCAGCCGTTCGAGGGCGAAGTCCCCATCCAGGTGGCCTACCAGCACGTCAACGGAACCGTGGGCCCGCCATCGGACCTGGTGCCGGGGCTGGCCGGGGAAGTGGACGAACTGGTGCAGTGGTGTACTGCCAATGATCCGGAAAACCGGCCGGTGGACGGCAATGCCCTGCTGCAGGAACTGCGCCACATCCGGACCAACCTCACTGATGCCGAACTGGACCTGCTGCCTCCTGCAGCCGCTGCCGCCGCGTCCCAGCACCAGACCGAGGTCCTGGCACGGCGCAGCAACCCCACAACGCTGATGCCTCCCGCCCGGCCCGCCGCCCCTGCCTACCCGCCCGGCCGGCAGGAGGCACCGGCCCCGTCGGCATCGGCGGGCCCTGCCGCCCAGGTGCCATACCACCAACGGCCCGGATTAGCATTGCCCGACGACGACGATGCGGACAGCGGGTGGTCTCCCCCGCCGCGGCTGGGCAAGCGGGCCCAGCGCCGGGCGGACAAGGAAAGCGGGAAACTCCGCGCCCTTGCCGCTGCCACGCCGGTGCGCACGCTTCGGGAGGGAAATCCCCGCCGCCGCGGCATCCTTTGGGTCCTGGTCCTCATCATCGCCGCACTCCTGGCGACGGGCGCCGGCTGGTTTTTCGGAATGGGTCCGGGCGCCGCGGCCGCCGTACCGGCGGTCGCCAACAAGACTGTGGCGCAGGCCCAGCAGTTGCTGGGCGGAGTGGGCTTCCGCTCCACTACGAGCGATGTCTTCGACGACGAGGTGCCCACCGGGGTGGTAGTGGGCACGGACCCCGCCGCTGGGACGGAGATCCGGAAGTTCCAGCCGGTTTCCCTGCTGGTTTCAAAAGGTCCCCAGCTTTTCCCCTTGCCGAAACTCACGGGCGGAACCTTGTCTGAGGCGAAGACCTCCCTCAACTCCGATGGCATGGCCCTGGGCACTGTCACTGAACAGTTCGATGAACAGGCGGCTGCTGGAACCGTCATGTCGCAGGACCCTGCCGCGGGCACGCCTGCCCGCCACGGCACCCCCGTTGCGATCGTGGTTTCCAAGGGCCCGCAGCCCATCGCCGTCCCTTCGGTGGTCGGGAAATCCGGGGACGACGCCGGGGCGGCACTGAAGGCAGCAGGCCTCACTGCCAAAGTAGCCCCGGAGGCGGTGTTTGACCGGAACATCCCCGAGGGCGCCGTCGTCAGCCAGTCCCCCGCCAACGGGACACTGACCCGGGGTGGCACTGTTACCCTGACCATTTCCAAGGGCCCCAGGATGGTGGCGGTGCCGAGCTACATCGGCAAGCAGGCAACTGAAGCGCGCAAGGCGCTGGAAGCACTCGGCTTCCAGGTCCGGGTGAACAACATTTTGGGCGGCTTTTTCGGCACGGTGAGGGACCAGTCGCCGGTGAACCGGGAAGTTCCGGAGGGCTCAGTCATCACCATCACCGTGGTGTAGCCCCCTGTCTTTCAATGAAAAGGGTGGGCCGGCAGTGCCGGCCCACCCTTTTACTGCCCTGGTCCTAGTGCTTGGCGAGGGCGCCGGCCACCAGGAACGCCATCTCAAGGGACTGCATGTGGTTCAGGCGGGGATCGCAGACGGACTCGTAGCGGTCCAGGAAGGCCTCCTGGTCGATCGGGTCCGCGCCACCCAGGCACTCCGCGACGTCATCGCCGGTCATCTCGACGTGCAGGCCGCCCGGTACCGTCCCCAGCCCGTGGTGCACCTCGAAGAAGCCGCGCACCTCGTCAATGACGTCGTCGAAATTGCGCGTCTTGTAACCGTTGGGCGACGTGACGGTGTTGCCATGCATGGGGTCCGTCACCCACAGGACCTGTGCGCCGGAGGCGGTGACCTTTTCGACGACGGCCGGCAGTTTTTCGCGGATGTTGCCGGCGCCCATACGGGTAATGAAGGTGAGCCGGCCGGGTTCGCGGTCCGGATCCAGCTTGTCGATCAGGCGGAGGGCGTCATCACCGGTGGTGGACGGCCCGAGCTTGACGCCGATCGGGTTGCGCACCCGTGAAAGGAAGTCGACGTGGGCGTGGTCCAGCTCGCGGGTGCGCTCCCCGATCCAGAGGAAGTGGGCCGAAGTGTCGTACGGGAAGCCGGTGCGGGAGTCGATGCGGGTGAGGGCGCGTTCGTAGTCGAGCAGCAGGGCCTCGTGGCTTGCGAAGAACTCAACCCGCTTAAGTGCTTCGAAATCGGCGCCGCAGGACGCCATGAACTTGATTGCCCGGTCGATGTCGCGGGCCAGCGACTCATAGCGGGCGTGGGCCGGGTTCTCGGTGAAGCCCTTGTTCCACTGGTGCACGGAGCGCAGGTCCGCGAAGCCGCCCTGGGTGAAGGCCCGGATGAGGTTCAGCGTGGATGCGGAAGTGTGGTAGGCACGCAGCATCCTCGACGCGTCGTGGCCGCGTGACTCGGGGGTGAAGTCGTAGCCGTTGACGATGTCGCCGCGGTAGGCGGGCAGGGTCACTCCGTTACGGGTTTCGTCATTGGAGGAGCGGGGCTTGGCGAACTGGCCGGCCATCCGGCCCATCTTGATAACCGGCATTGCTGCGCCGTAGGTAAGCACCACGGCCATCTGGAGGATGGTTTTGACCCGGGCGCTGATCTTGTCAGCCGTGGCGGCCTCGAATGTTTCGGCGCAATCACCGCCCTGCAGCAGGAACGCCTTGCCTTGGGCGGCAGCAGCCAGGCGCTCGCGCAGCACGTCCACTTCGCCGGCGAACACCAGCGGCGGCAGGACGGAGAGTTCCTTCACCGAAGCCTCAAATACATCCCGGTCCTGCCAACTGGGCTGCTGGGAAATGGGAAGGTCCCGCCAGTGGTCCAGTCCGGGATAGTTTGCCGCTCCGCTCTGGGCGGTGCTGGACAGCGAAAAGGCGGGTTTTGCAGATAGCTCAGTCACCCTCTAAGACTAACGGCAGGGCGGCACCACCGGGCACCTGGCCGTCACGCTGACCGCCGCCGCCGTCACAACTGCGGCGCGCCCCGTGGAAGGTCCGGCTACCCCGTCGCCGATGTTCCGGCGTCGTCCCCGGCGTCGTCGCGGGCACCGGGCTGCGGTACGGACGGTCCTCCGGCGCCTGGCTCCGGGACAAAACCATTGTCGGCGGCCACCGGAGCGGCAAGCGGTTCGGCTGCAGCCACGGGTTCTCCGGGCTTGCCGGCGAGCCGAAGCTTCACCACGGCGGCGTACTCGTCCACGTACTCCTGCCCGGAAAGCCTCATCAGCTGGGACATAATCTCATCCGTGACCTTGCGCTGGACCGTCCTGTCCTCTGCCTGCTCACGGTACTGGCTGAAGTCCAGCGGTTCGCCGAAGATCATCCCGATCCGGCGGATATTGGGCAGCCGTTTGCCGATGGGCTGGACCTTGTCAGTGCCGATCATGGCAACCGGAATCACCGGGACGCCGGCCTGCAGGGCCAGCCTGGCCACGCCCACCTTGCCGCGGTACAACCGCCCGTCGGGGCTGCGCGTGCCCTCGGGGTAAATGCCCAGCAGGCCGCCTGCGTTAAGTACTTCCATCCCGGCATTCAGGGATGCGGCAGAGGCAGCGCCTCCGGACCGGTCCATGGGCAACTGGTTGGTGAGGCGGAAGAACGCGGCAGTCAGCCTGCCCTTGATTCCGGTGCCCGTGAAGTACTCGGACTTGGCCAGGAAGACCACGGGCCGCCGCACCATGAGTGGCATGAAGATGGAATCGGAGAATGAAAGGTGGTTGGAGGCGATGATGGCGGCCCCCTGCGAGGGAATATTGTCCAGGCCCTTGACCCAAGGCCGGAACAGCAGCTTGATCACCGGACCGAGGAAGATCCTTTTCATAACCCAATAGAACACGTGGTGAACCTCTCCGGAAGGCAGCCCCCGGGCCCTGCGTCGGGCCTGGCCAGCGAGTCAATGCAACCCTACTCTAGTGAGATTTGGCGGGAACAGTGACACGATGGAGTCATGACTGAAAGCAGCATCCCGACCCGGCCGGCCGCTTTCAGTTATCCAGGCCACGGGGCCAATGCCCGCATCGGGGTAGCCATATGCCACGGCTTCACGGGCAGTCCGCTGAGCATCATGCCGTGGGCGCAGCACCTGGCGGAGCTGGGGTACGCCGTATCCGTCCCCCTGCTGCCGGGGCACGGCACGGACTGGCGCCAGCTTGCGCGGACAAGCTGGAAAGACTGGTACCGCAGCTACGAAACGGCCCTCCTGGATCTCTCGGGGCGCACCGATGCCTGCTTCGCCGCGGGTCTGTCCATGGGCGGTGCCATTGCACTGCTTGCGGCGTCCCGCCACCACGTGGCCGGTGTCAGTGCGGTCAACCCCGGGCTGAGCTTCTACGACCGGCGGGTGCGGATCATAGGACTCCTCAAATACTTCCAGCGGACCACGGTTCCCATTCAGGAGGACCAACCCACGGCACCCGCGACGGACGACGGCGACTATTCGCTGACTCCGCTGGCTGCCGTGCATGAGCTGAAGAAACTCTTCGGGGCGGCAGTGCGCGGCCTGCCCCGGGTGGACGCCCCGGTCCAGGTCTTCAAGTCGCGCACTGACGCCGTTGTTCCGCCAACATCGCTGGCGCTGCTGCGCAAAGGGCTGGCCGGACACCTCGCGGAAGTGACGGACCTTGCCAGCAGCGGACATGTGGCTACTCTTGACGTTGACGCGCCCGTAATTTTCGCCCGGTCGGCAGAATTCGTCGCCGCCCACGCCCGCCGCACCAGCACCTTGGAGACGACATGACGTCCGGTCCGGACCACAGCCCCTTCAGCAGTGCCTTCAGCGGCGAAGGGCCCCGCACGGGACTCGTCCTGTCCCACGGCTTCACGGGGAGCCCCCATGGCCTGCGCGCCTGGGCCATGGCCTTCGCCGCGGCCGGTTTCGCCGTCCGGATGCCGCTGCTGCCGGGCCACGGGACCAGTTGGCAGGACCTTGCCCGAACCCGCTGGCAGCAATGGCACGGCGCCCTGGATGACGCCTTCCTGGAACTGGACGCCGAGTGTGACCAGGTCTTCGCGGCGGGCCTTAGCATGGGCGGGGCCCTGGCCCTGCGCATCGCGGCCACCCGGCCGGTCGCCGGAGTCCTCCTGGTGAACCCCGGCCTGGTGATTGACGATCCCCGGGCGTCGCTGGCCGGGCTCCTCAAACTGGTGCTGAAAAGCACCCCGTCCATCGGCAATGACATCCTCAAGGCAGGTGTGGACGAGGGCGCGTATGCCCGCACCCCTGTGGCCGCGGCCCATGAGCTCAACAAAATGTTCAAGGACACTGTCCGGCTCCTCCCACGGGTCACGGCACCTGTCCAGGTGTACCGTTCCGCTGTGGACCACGTGGTGTCCGATGCCAGCATGGATGTCCTCCGGCGGGGCCTGGCACACGCGCCCCTGGAAGTGGTCCGGCTGGAGAACAGCTACCACGTCGCCACGCTGGACAACGACGCCGACCGCATCTTCGAGGGGTCGGTGGACTTTATCCGCCGGGTGCTGGCATCCGGGCCCGCCAGCCCGGCCGGACCGGGACAGGAGGTCCGCAGTGAACAGGCCTGATTCGGAGCAGCCGGACCAGGGTGCCAACCAGGACGACGCCGTGTGGCTTGAGTTGGTGGCGCGGCTCGAATCGGACACCGTGGCCATTCGGCCCGACACTCCTGTATCCGGGGAGCAACCGCCCACCGGGATTGTGCCCAATGGAACTGTGCCCCATGGAACCGGGCACAATGAAACTGCGCCCACCGGAAGTGGACCTACCGCGCCCGAAACGCCTGGCCCGTCCTCCTTCCGCGACTTCGATCCCTTGGGCCTGGCCGGGAGGCCGCCGGCCGAACCGTCTGCGGCGCAGCGCCAGGCGTCAGGTGGGCCGGACGGTCCTACGGCAAGCGGGTCCCCGGAGGGACCGCGGGACTATGAGGTGGACGACGACGGCGAGGAGTTCGTGCCGGAGGAACCGCCCAGCCTGGCCGGCACCGATCCCCTGACCATGCTGGCCTGGCTCGGCGCCGTAGGTGGACCGGTGGCGCTGCTGCTGTCGGCAATGTTCTGGCGCACGGCGCCCCTGCTGGCCATCGTCGGCATTGTTGCCGTGTTCGTGCTGGGGACGGTGTACCTGATCATGAAGCTGCCCGAAGAAAAGAACGGCGACGACGACGGCGCGAGGGTCTAGCGCAGCTCCTCCTGGGCCACCGCCGGACCAGCCGCCGTCGTCAATTGCGGACGCGGCTGCTGACGCGCGAAAGGTCGGCCGCGCCGATGAGGCCGGCGTTGGGGCCCAGGGCCGCCAACTCGATCCCTGCGGCCGGGCGGAATCCGCGGCCCGTCAGGTTCCGCGCGAACGCTTTGCGGGCCGGCTCCACCAGCAGGTCGCCCGCCGAGCAGAGCCCGCCGCCGATAACGAAGAGGCCCGGGTCCAGCGCCGCCGCCAGGTTGGCCAGCCCCAGGCCGAGCCATTCGCCAACTTCCTCGATCAGCTCCCGTGAGGCCGGATCGCCGGCCAGGGCCAGTTCGGTCACGATGGCTCCGGTGATGGCCTCGGGATGTCCGCCCACGGCTGCCAGCAGGTCGTGGGCCACCGGCGAGTTCGACCGGGCCAGGAGCCTGGCTTCGCGGCCCAGGGCGTTGCCGGAGGCGTATTGTTCCCAGCATCCGCGGTTGCCGCATTCGCAGCGGTGGCCTCCGGGCATGATGATCTGGTGGCCGAACTCCCCTGCCACGCCGAACCGGCCACGTTCCACCCTGCCGTCCATCACCATGGCGCCCCCGATGCCGGTGCCCAGCGTGATGCAGACCAGCCGGTCCTCTCCCTGCCCGGCGCCAAAGCGCCATTCGGCCCAGGCCGCGGCGTCGGCGTCGTTGGTCAGCAACACCGGACGGCGGAGGAGCCGCTGGAGGTTCTCACGCAGCGGTTCGTTGCGCCAGGCCAGGTGCGGGCTGAAGAGCACGGTCCCACCGGCCAGGTCCATCCACCCCGCAGCACCGATGCCCACGGACCAGATACGGTGCCCCCGGCCGAGTTCCTCCACCAGTTCCACGATGACCTGCTCCACTGCCCGTGGGTCGGTGCCCGGGGTGGACCGGCGGGCTTCACTGAGGATCCTGCCTTCCGCGTCCACCACCCCGGCGGCCACCTTGGTCCCCCCGATGTCTATGCCGATGGCCAGCCCCTTGCGGCCAAGGCGAAGGTGCCCGCCCACACTTCCGTGCAACTGTCCGGCGCGGTACGTGGCGGGACGGCGGCGCCAGGGCGCTGGTCTTTTGAGGGGGCCGGCCTGATCGCCGGACGACGGTCCGTACATAGTGCACCATTCTAGGCGGGCGGAAGGATTGTCTTGACATACAGTCCCCCATGCAGCGCCCATTGACGGCTAAGTTACTCGCCAGTAGGTTTGTGTACTGCACAGTTACGGCAGGGGTACTAGTCTTTAGGCAAACCCCTGCGCGGGACTTCAGATATCAAAGGAGCTATAGTGCGCGAATTCAGTGTTCCGCCCCTGGTTGTTGTCCCTCCGGAAACCAACATCACCGACCTGGTGCTGCGGCAGGCAGCCAAGCCCAGCAACCCGGCACTGTTTTCCCGCCTGGACTCCGCAGGCTCGTGGCGCGACGTGTCCGCCACCGAGTTCCTCGCCGACGTGAAGGCGCTGGCCAAGGGGCTCATCGCCAGTGGGGTGGGGGCGGGCGACCGCGTTGGCATCATGTCCCGCACCCGTTACGAGTGGGCACTCGTGGACTTCTCCATCTGGTTCGCCGGGGCTGTGTCGGTGCCCATCTATGAAACCTCGTCCCCTTCCCAGGTTGCCTGGAACCTGGGCGATTCCGGCGCTGTGGCGGCATTCGGCGAGTCCGCCCATCACGAAAACGTCATCCGGCAGGCCGTCACCGCCGAAGGACTCACGGCAGTGCAGCATGTGTGGCAACTCGAGGGCCAAGGCCTCGACAGCCTTCGCGAGGCAGGCCGCGACGTCAGCGATGAAGAGCTGGAGTCACGACGCAGTGCAGCCGGCCTCCACGACATTGCCACGATCATTTACACGTCGGGCACCACAGGGCGTCCCAAAGGCTGCGAACTCACGCACGGCAACTTTGTGGAGCTGTCCGACAACGCACTGGCCATCATCGGTGAAATCGTCCACGAGAACGCCAAGACCATCATGTTCCTCCCGCTGGCCCACGTGTTTGCCCGCTTCATTTCGGTGCTGGCCATGGCGGCCGGTACCACCGTGGCCCACACTCCGGACATCAAGAACCTCCTGGCCGACCTGCAAAGCTACGAGCCGACATTCATCCTTGCGGTGCCCAGGGTCTTTGAAAAGGTCTACAACTCCGCGCTGACCAAGGCGGAGGACGGCGGCAAGGGCGCCATCTTCCACCGCGCCGCCGAAACTGCCATCGCGTTTTCCAAAGCCCGCCAGGACGGACACGTGGGGCTGGGCCTGAAGCTGCGGCACGCACTGTTCGACAAACTGGTGTACGGCAAGCTGCGGGCGGCGATGGGCGGACACGTTGCCCACGCGGTGTCCGGCGGCGGCCCGCTTGGCGAGCGGCTGGGACATTTCTTCCAGGGCATCGGGATGCAGGTGCTGGAGGGCTATGGCCTCACCGAGACCACCGCCCCCATCACGGTCAACACCCCGTCCCGGATCAAGATCGGTTCGGTGGGCAAGCCCCTCCCGGGAAACGCCGTGAAGATTGCCGACGACGGCGAGATCCTGGCCAAGGGGGTCTGCGTGATGCGGGGCTACTACCGGCGGGACGACCTCACAGCAGAGGCGTTCACCGATGGCTGGTTCCACACCGGTGACATCGGCCGGCTGGACGATGAAGGCTTCGTCTGGATCACCGGCCGCAAGAAGGAGATCATCGTCACCGCGGGCGGCAAGAACGTCATCCCCGCGTTGCTCGAAGACCAGATCCGTGCCGACGCCCTGGTGTCGCAGGTCCTGGTGGTGGGTGACAACAGGCCGTTCATCGGGGCCCTGGTGACCCTCGACCAGGAAGCGCTGCCAGGGTGGCTCCAGCGCCACGGCCTTCCGGCGGACACTACCCTTGAGCAGGCGGCGGGCAACCCGGTAGTGAAGGCAGCAGTGCAGGACCTGATTACCGCGGCAAACACCTCAGTTTCCCAGGCCGAGGCCATCAAGTCCTTCCGCATCGTCCCGGCAGACTTCACCGAAGCCTCCGGGCACCTGACCCCCTCCATGAAGGTGAAGCGGGCGCAGGTGATGAAGGACTTCGAAACCGTCATCGAGGAGATGTACTCCGCGCCGCGTTCCTGACGTCCCACAACAAAGGAAGGGTCCTTCACCTTGTGAAGGACCCTTCCTTTGTTGTGCAGCCTTACCCTACTCTTCGATGACCAGCAGCAGGTCCCCGCCCTGGACCTGCTCCACCGCTGAGATGGCCAGGCGGGAAACCTTGCCGCCCACCGGCGTCGTGATGGACGCCTCCATCTTCATGGCCTCGATGGTTGCCACCGTGTCGCCCGCGTTGACGGAATCCCCGGGCTTGACCGTGACGGTAACGGCACCGGCGAACGGTGCGGCCACCTGCCCGGGCTGGGCGGGATCGGCCTTCTCGGCGGCCTTGACGTTGCTGACCACCGACCGGTCGCGCACCATGACCGGGCGGGACTGGCCGTTGAGGGTGCACATGACGGTGCGCATGCCCTTCTCGTCCGGCTCCGAGACCGCCTCCAGGGAAGCAATCAGCCGGACACCGCGCTCCAGCTGGATCTCGTGCTCGGTGCCGCGCTGCAGCCCGTAAAGGTAGTCGCGGGTATCCAGCACGGAGATGTTGCCGTAAGTCTCCACGCTCTTCAGGTAGTCCTTGGTGGGACCGTCGAAGAGCAGCCGGTTCAGCGTGCGCTGGCGGGTCTTGGAATCGGACTTCAGTGCGGCGCTGTCCTCGGCGCTGAGTTCCACGTCGCGGACCTTCACGCTGCGGCCCTGGAGGGCCTTGGTGCGGAAGGGCTCCGGCCAGCCTCCGGGAGGATCACCGAGCTCGCCGGACAGGAAGCCGATCACCGAGTCCGGAATGTCGTAATTCTGCGGATTCGCCTCAAAATCAGCGGGATCGGCGTTCAGGCCCACCAAGTGCAGGGCGAGGTCGCCCACTACCTTAGACGACGGCGTCACCTTGACCAGGTGCCCCAGGATGCGGTCCGCAGCCGTGTACATGTCCTCGATGGCTTCGAACCGCTCCCCCAGCCCCAGCGCCATGGCCTGCTGGCGCAGGTTGGACAGCTGGCCGCCCGGGATCTCGTGCTTGTACACGCGGCCGGTGGGGCCGGGCAGGCCCGACTCGAACGGTGCGTACACGCGGCGGACGGCCTCCCAGTACGGCTCGAGCGAGCTGACGGCGTCCAGGCTGATGCCGGTGTCCCGTGGAGTGTGGGCAAGGGCGGCGACAAGGGCCGACGCCGAGGGCTGGCTCGTGGTGCCGGCCAGGGATGCGGAAGCCACGTCCACGGCATCCACACCCGCGTCGACGGCGGCCAGCAGCGTGGCCAGCTGGCCACCGGCGGTGTCGTGCGTGTGCAGGTGGACCGGCAGGTCGAACCGTTCGCGGAGGGCAGCCACGAGCCTGGCGGCAGCTGCGGGACGGAGCAGGCCGGCCATATCCTTGATCGCCAGGATGTGGGCTCCGGCGTCGACGATCTTCTGGGCCAGCTGGAGGTAATAGTCCAGCGTGTAGAGTTTCTCCTCCGGGTCCAGCATGTCGCCCGTGTAGCAGAGGGCCACCTCGGCGACGGCGGTGCCGGTGGCGCGCACGGCACGGATGGCGGGTGCCATCTGGCTGACGTCGTTCAGGGCGTCGAAAATGCGGAAAATGTCGATGCCGGTGGCGGCCGCCTCGTTGACGAACGCCTCGGTGACCTCCTCCGGGTACGGTGTGTAGCCAACGGTGTTCCGGCCGCGCAGCAGCATTTGGATGCAGACGTTCGGCATGGCGGCGCGCAGGGCAGCGAGCCGGTCCCAGGGGTCCTCCCCCAGGAAGCGCAGCGCGACGTCATAAGTTGCTCCACCCCAAGCTTCCACGGACAGCAGCTGTGGAAGGAGCGCCGTGACGGCCGGACCGGCGGCAACGAGGTCCCGGGTCCGGACGCGCGTGGCCAGCAGGGACTGGTGCGCATCGCGAAAGGTGGTGTCGGTGACGGCCACGGCGTTCTGCTCCCGCAGCGCCTTCGCGAAGCCTTCCGGCCCCAGCTCGAGGAGTTTCTGGCGCGAACCCGGTGCTGCCGTTATGCCTTTGACGTCAGGCAGCTTCCGGGCGGGATTGGAGTGCACGGTCAATTCACCGTTGGGCTTGTTGACGGTGACGTCGGCCAGCCAGGTGAGGAGCTTCGTACCGCGGTCTGCCGAAACGCGGGCCTTGAGCAATTCAGGGCGCTGGTCAATGAAGTTCGTGGCCACATCCCCGGCGATGAAGTCGGGATCGTCCAGCACTGCCTGGAGGAAGGGGATGTTCGTGGAGACACCCCGGATGCGGAATTCGGCCAGGGCACGGCGGGCCCGGGCCACTGCTGCCGGGTAGTCCCGGCCGCGGCACGTGAGCTTGACCAGCATGGAATCAAAGTGGGGGCTGATTTCGGCGCCGGAGTAGACCGTGCCGCCGTCCAGCCGCACGCCGGCACCGCCGGCCGAACGGTAACCGGTGATCTTTCCGACGTCGGGCCGGAAACCGTTGGCGGGATCTTCCGTGGTGATGCGGCTCTGCAGTGCTGCGCCGCGCAGCTTGACGGAGTCCTGTGACAGGCCAAGGTCGGCGAGGGTCTCGCCGGAGGCGATCCGCATCTGGGCCTGGACCAGGTCCACGTCCGTGACTTCCTCGGTGACCGTGTGCTCCACCTGGATGCGCGGGTTCATTTCGATGAAGACGTGCTGGCCTGCCCGCTCGCCTTCTGTGTCCACCAGGAACTCGACGGTACCGGCGTTGACGTAGTTCAAGGCCTTGGCGAACTTCACCGCATCGCGGTAGAGGGCCTGGCGGATGCCTTCATCCAGGTTGGGGGCCGGAGCGATCTCGATGACCTTCTGGTGCCGCCGCTGGATGGAACAGTCGCGCTCGAAAAGGTGCATGACGTTGCCTTCGGCGTCCGCGAGGATCTGCACCTCGATGTGCCGCGGGCGCAGGACAGCCTGCTCCAGGAACATGGTGGGGTCACCGAACGCCGCGTCCGCTTCGCGCATTGCCGATTTCAAGGCCTCGGGCAGGGCCTCGCGGGTATCCACCCGGCGCATGCCGCGGCCGCCGCCGCCTGCCACAGCCTTGGCGAAGATGGGGAATCCGATCTCATCGGCCGCGGCCAGGAGCTCGTCCAGGTCCTTGGACGGCTCGCTGGACTTCAGGACCGGCACACCCGCCTCGCGGGCCGCCTTCAGTGCGGCAACCTTGTTGCCCGCAAGCTCCAGCACCTCGGCGGGCGGACCCACGAAGGTGATGCCGGCTTCCTTGGCCGCACGCGCCAGGTCCGGGTTTTCCGACAGGAAGCCGTAGCCCGGGTAGATGGCGTCCGCGCCGGACTCCTTGGCCACCCGTACCACTTCTGCGACGTCGAGGTATGCCCGGACGGGGTGGCCTTCCTCGCCAATCAGGTACGCCTCGTCCGCTTTCTGGCGGTGGATCGAGTTTCGGTCCTCTTGGGGAAAAACGGCAACGGTCTTGGCGCCCAGCTCGTAGCCGGCGCGGAAGGCCCTGATCGCGATTTCACCGCGGTTGGCCACCAGAATTTTGGAAAACATGCTTCTCCTGCATCATTGCGGGGTGGATCGATGAGTGGTCACAGTGTCTAGGACCTACAAGGACAAACACAAATCTTTGTGGCAACAGTCACAGATTTTCCCGTCATGTCCCGATCGCTTTCAGCCTGGCTGGCGGAAACCGCCCCGGCAGCACAGTCGGTGCCATGCCGACGCCCGGTAAAGCAGGATTCGCCGACGCATCAACATATGATGAGTAGGGCGGCAGGACCGTCCGGCTTCGGCTCTGCCGAGGCAAACATTACCCCCAACACGGCATCCGGCGTTAGGTTTTGGTCTCTCAAGTGCAAGTAGTCAGCATCAGCAGCCTCAAGGGTGGAGTCGGCAAGACTTCCGTCACCACAGGATTGGCGTCTGCGGCGCTTGCCGCCGGAGTCCGCACGCTGGTGGTGGACCTGGATCCGCACGCCGACGCCACCACGGCCCTCGGCGTTCAGCCGGGCGACCAGTTGGATATCGGCCGGATGCTGAAGAGCCCACGAAGGGCGAAACTGGCCGGGAACGTGGTGCGCAGCAGCTGGGCTGACCGCACCCCCTCCAACGGCGCCGGGCCCGCTGTCCTGGATGTCGCCGTCGGCTCTGCCTACACCGGAATCTACGACCGGCCGGACCTTGGCCGCCGGGACCTCCGCAGGCTTTCCGCCGTGCTCGCCGGCACGGAAGAGTACCAGCTTGTCCTCATCGATTGCCCGCCGTCACTCAACGGCCTGACGCGCATGGCGTGGGCTGCCAGCGACAAGGTCGCCCTGGTTGCCGAACCTGGCCTGTTCTCGGTTGCCGGCACGGAACGCACCATGCGGGCCATCCAGCTGTTCAAGCAGGAGTTTGCGCCCAATCTGTCACCGGCGGGCATCGTGGCCAACCGCGTCCGCAGCGGCTCTTCCGAGCACACCTACCGCCTGGCGGAGATGGAGTCCATGTTCGGCGAACTCCTGCTGAGCCCGCGGATTCCCGAACAGGCCAACTGGCAGCAGATCCAGGGCGCGGCGCACCCCGTCCACCACTGGCCCGGGGATTCAGCCAAGTCCGCGGCCGGTTTGTTCGACGAACTGCTGTCCACCCTGATGGCGTCCGGCAAGGGTCTGCGCAGCCGCGCCCGCTAGGACCTCACGTCTTAAACAATCAGGGCGGCCCTCCAACTGGAGGGCCGCCCTGATTGTTTACGTGTAAGAACCGGTCAGCTGATCTTCCGGGCGGCGCGCCGCTTGCTCAGTTCATCGTCCGGAAAGGACTGCTCGGCGGCATGCTCGCTGGGCAGGGACGCGAGGCTGCCTTCCACCTCGCGCCAGACGCGTCCCACGGCAATGCCGAAAACGCCTTGGCCGCCCTGCACCAAATCAATGACTTCGTCCGCGGACGTGCACTCGTAGACACTGGCGCCGTCGCTCATGAGCGTGATCTGGGCCAGGTCCTCGACGCCGCGTTCCCGGAGGTGTTCAACGGCGGTGCGGATCTGCTGAAGGGAAACGCCGGTGTCGAGGAGCCGCTTGACCACCTTGAGCACCAGGATGTCCCTGAATCCGTACAACCGCTGGGAGCCGGATCCTGCCGCGCCGCGGACGGCCGGCTCAACCAGGCCCGTCCGGGCCCAGTAATCGAGCTGGCGGTAAGTAATGCCTGCTGCCTTGCAGGCCGTAGGACCGCGGTAGCCGGCGTCCTCGTCCAGTACGGGAAGGTCCTCGGTGAACAGGAGGCCCTGGGCACCGCTCACGGGCACAGCAACACCAGCCGTGGGCTGTTTCAGCCCGCCTGCTTCGCCTTTGGGACTCACCTGGATCCTCCTTGTCGTACGCTCCCGGGAACTTATAACGGCAAGCCTTGGCATGAAGACCATGCGTGTAATTATTCCGCGGGGCGCACTTTCCAGTGTGACTTGCGCGGCTGCCGTAAGCAAGGGAACTTGATACTTCGACGTTAGGCCCGGCAGGTCCCGAGGTCAAAGACCTTCGGGGGTTGGAAGAGGCGTGTCGAAACTTTCAGGCTTAACTTTAACCTTAACGTGACCTTAGCCGTCGAAATCCTCAGGTTCCACATCGTCAAGGAACTCGCGGAAGCGGCGCAGTTCGCGCTCCTCATCCACGGTGGGGCCGGGCTCTGTATCCTCGCCTTCGTCGTGCTCAGTGATGCGGACGCCGGCCTCATCCATCACGGAGTCGGCGCACCAGATCCGGCACTTGGCGCGGAGCGCCACCGCAAGGGCATCAGACGCCCGCGAGCTCACCGTGGTCCCATTTTCGAACTGCAGCTGCCCGTAGAAGATGTTGTCCTCCACCGCGACGATGTTGACACTGACCACTGAGTGGCCCAGGGACTCCACGACGTCCACCAGGAGATCATGGGTCATGGGCCGGGGCGGGACCACACCCTGCTGGGCAAGGGCGATGGCGCTGGCTTCCGGGGTGCCGATCCAAATGGGGACGTGGCGTTCGCCGTGCATCTCCTTGAGCAGGACCAGCGGCTGGTTTGAAGGCAGTTCGATGCGAACGCCTACAATCTCGACTTCAATCATCAGATGTCCATGCGTGAGATGTGGTCCTGCACCAGGGCCCGGTGCAGGGTGAGGCAAAGATCGCTGATCTCGCGGGCCGCCTCTGCCGCGCGCGCCTGTGATGCAGAGTCCTTGCGCGAGGCAAGCGGCGCCACAGCGCGTTCCACCAGGCCGAATTCCCGTTCGGCCGCGGCCTGGAAAGGCCGCAGGTGCCTTGGTTCCAGCCCGTGGCTTTCCAGCTGGACGCACGCGCGGGCCACCTGGAGGGCATGTTCGTCGAACTGGCCGCTGCTGTGGCTGATGAGGCCGAAGCTCAGGAGCGACTGCAGCAGGGGCACGCTGGCGCCGGATTCGGTGCGGAGCTGTTCCTCGCTCAGTTTCCGGCCGCGGTTCTGAAGTTCGGCGGCCAGCTCGTCGGAGACTATGCGCGGGGAAACCACGACGCCGGGAGGCAGGTTCTCCGGCCGTTCCCCCCTGTCAATGGCGTCAAGGTAGTCCTTGATGACTTTCAGGGGCAGGTACTGGTCCCGCTGCAGGGCCAGTACGAAGCGCAGCCGCTCCACGTCACCGTCGGAATACTGGCGGTAGCCAGCAGGGGTGCGGCGTGGGTTGATCAGTCCCTTTTCCTCAAGGAACCGGATCTTCGACGCGGTCATGCCAGGGAAGTCGGCGCTCAGCTGGGCGAGAACTTCGCCAATGTTCAGGACCTGGGGGCCCCGGCGTTCCGGTTGTGCCATTGCCACAGGCAGCGGTCCCCGGGTCAGCTGCGGCCTGCAGCCGTGGCAGGGCTCAGGTAGAAGGTGAGGCGGAATTTGCCGATCTGGACTTCGCTGCCGGACCTCAGCTCAACGCGGTCCACGCGGTCGTGGTTGACGTAGGTGCCGTTGAGGCTGTTCATGTCCACGACTTCGAAGCTGCGTGCCGTGCGCCGGAATTCGACATGGCGGCGCGAAACCGTGACATCGTCCAGGAAGATGTCCGCGTCCGGGTGGCGCCCCGCGGTGGTCACGTCCGAATCCAGCAGGAACCGGGCGCCGGCATTCGGCCCGCTGTGGGCCACGAGGAGCGCGGAACCGGCGGGCAGGGCTTCCACCGAGTTGCGCTCTTCCGAGGACAGCCTGGGCGCGATGGTGGGTTCATCGGTGATGGGGGTCAGATGGATCGAGGTGGTCTCCGACGCCTTAGCCGCACCCGTGCCGTAATCCCCATCGGCAGGGTTGTGTCTGTGGCCAGCCATGGATTCCTCCTCTGTGACGCTGCAGGCGCAAACCTGCAGCCAACGTTTGCTCTCCGGCCCTGCCAGCAGGTCCGGCGCCGGCTCCCGATCCGGGGGCTGACGTGCGAAGACGCTTTGCCTGCGGCGCGGGGCCGGACCGGAATTACCGGTTAGCTTTAGCCTACCTGTTGTTCGTACTCGGATGCACTGAGCAGGGACTCAACTGCATCCGGTTCGGCGAGTTTGACCTCGATGAGCCAGCCGTCACCGTAGGGATCGGTGTTGATCAGGGCCGAATCGCTGTCCAGGGAGTCGTTCCGGGCCACCACTTCGCCGGAAACGGGTGCGTAGATGTCGCTCACGCTCTTGGTCGACTCGACCTCGCCAACCACTTCGTTCGCCGTAATCTTCGTGCCGACTTCGGGCATCTGGGCGTAGACGACATCTCCAAGGGCGTCCTGGGCAAAGTCGGTGATTCCCACGCGGACCACGCCGTCGGCATTCGGGGCCGTGACCCACTCGTGTTCGGCGGTGTAGGACAGGTCTTCGGGAATGTTGCTCATGGGTGGCCTTTCATCGGGGTACGCGCCAATGTCAAAAAGGGGCCCGTAAAACGGGCCGCCGCTGAAAGTATAGGCATAACTGCCGGGGCCGGCGCGGGCGTTTCTGACAAGATGGGACCCATGAGTGCAAGCACCGGTTCAGCATGCCGGGGACAGGAAAGGTAGGCCATGCCGGAACTGCCTGAAGTCGCCGGTCTGGCCGCGTTCCTTGATGAACAGCTGCGGGGCTGCGTTGTAGCGAAACTCCAGATTGTCTCGTTTGCCGTGCTCAAGACGGCCGATCCGCCGTTCAACGCCATCGAGGGCCGCACCGTGTCCGGTGTCCGCCGGTTCGGAAAGTTCATCAGCATTGACACGGACGGCATTTCCCTGGTGTTCCATTTGGCGCGCGCGGGCTGGGTGCGCTTCACGGACTCCCCCGCCGACAGCCAGCTCAGGATGGGCAAGGGCCTCATCGCAGTGCGGGCTGCTTTCTCCGGTCCCGACGGGCCGCGCGGGCTGGACCTGACGGAAGCGGGCACCAAGAAAAGCCTGGCCGTCTACGTCGTGCGGGATCCGCAGGACGTGCCGGGCATCGCCACGTTGGGCCCGGATCCGTTTACCGAGGCGTTCGACGCCGACATGCTGGCTGCGATCCTGGCCGGCAGTTCGCAGCAGATCAAGGGACTGCTGCGCAGCCAAAGCGTGATCGCCGGCATCGGCAACGCTTACAGCGACGAGATCCTCCATGCCGCCCGGGTCTCTCCGTTCGCCATCGCCAAATCCCTGGACCGGGAGACGGTGCAGGTGCTGTACGACGCCATCCACAGCGTGCTGGGCGAGGCACTGGCCGAAGCAGCCGGCAAGCCGCCCAAGGACCTCAAGGACGTCAAACGCAGCCACATGCGGGTTCACGCCCGGACCGGACAGCCCTGCCCCGTCTGCGGCGACACGGTACGGGAAGTCTCATTCGCGGACACTGCCCTTCAGTACTGCCCCACCTGCCAGACCAAAGGCAAGATCCTGGCCGACCGCAGGACTTCGAAGTTCCTGAAGTAGGAAGATCCGGCACCCAAGGCATCCCGCGGCTGCGGACGGTGTCGCGGGTGACCGGATTGCGGTTCGGGACCTCTGGCCCTGCCCCGGCACACCCCTGGGGCGTAGCGTCTTGACCAAGGCTCGCATGTCTCGGTCACCACGAAGGGGTCACAATGCGCAGGTCCCGCCCCACAGTCATCGGAATGGCCTTGGCCCTCGCCCTCGGCGGTGGTCTCGGGGGCACGGCCCTGGTGCCCGCCGCGGCCGCCGTACCAGCGGTGGCGGTGCAGCGGAGCGGTCCGGCGTCGATGGCGGTCCAGCAGGCCGGTGACGACGCGATTGTCCAGCATTACGAGCAGCTCGGCGGCAGCGCATCGTTCCTCGGCACGCCAGTCGGGAGCGCGTACGACATCGCTGGGGGCCGCGCCCAGGATTACACGGCCGGCGCCATCTACTGGAGCCCCGGCACCGGAGCCCACGAGGTCCATGGGGCAATCCGCGGACGCTATCTCGCCTTCGGCGGACCCGCAGGCCTCCTGGGCTTCCCACTCACCGACGAGACCGCCACCCCGGGCGCCGCCGGCCGATACAACGACTTCGCCGCAGGATCCATCTACTGGAGCCCCGCCACCGGAGCCCACGAAGTGCACGGGGCAATCCGCGGACGCTATCTCGCCTTCGGCGGACCCGCAGGCCTCCTGGGCTTCCCACTCACCGACGAGACCGCCACCCCGGGCGCCGCCGGCCGATACAACGACTTCGCCGCAGGATCCATCTACTGGAGCCCCGGCACCGGAGCCCACGAGGTCCATGGGGCAATCCGCGGACGCTATCTCGCCTTCGGCGGACCCGCAGGCCTCCTGGGCTTCCCACTCACCGACGAGACCGCCACCCCGGGCGCCGCCGGCCGATACAACGACTTCGCCGCAGGATCCATCTACTGGAGTCCCGCCACCGGAGCACACGAAGTGCACGGGGCAATCCGCGGACGCTATCTCGCCTTCGGCGGACCCGCAGGCCTCCTGGGCTTCCCACTCACCGACGAGACCGCCACCCCGGGCGCCGCCGGCCGATACAACGACTTCGCCGCAGGATCCATCTACTGGAGTCCCGCCACCGGAGCACACGAAGTGCACGGGGCAATCCGCGGACGCTATCTGGAGCTCGGCGGGCCGGCAGGCGTGCTCGGATTCCCGCTGACGGACGAGACAGGCACCCCCGACGGGGTCGGCCGGTACAACCACTTCAGCGGCTCGAATGCCGGCTCGTCGATCTACTGGTCGCCCGCCACCGGAGCCCACGAGGTGTACGGCGCAATCCGGGCCCAGTGGGCGGCCCTCGGCTGGGAGCGCAGCCGGCTCGGCTACCCAACCAGCGGCGAGTACGGCATCACGGGCGGCCGCCGCAATGACTTCCAGCACGGTTCGCTCCTGTGGCACTCGGCCAGCGGCAGGATCGAGGTCATCTACACCAGCATCCCGCCGGCGCTCTTGGGCGTGGATCTTGAGCGCATTCCGACTGCGCAGAAGGTTGTCGCGCTCACGTTCGACGCCGGCGCCAACGACGCCGGCCTCCGATCGATCCTCGCCACCCTCGCAGCCAACGGCGTCCCGGGCACGTTTTTCCTCACCGGAGACTGGGTCAACCAGTTCCCCTCCGCCCCGGCGCTGATCTACAACGCGGGGCATCGGATCGGCAATCACTCCATGACCCACCCGGACTTTACCGCCCTGACGGACGCCCAGATCACGGCTGAGATCAGCAGCGCGCAGAGGACCATCGAGGCCGCTGGAGGCGACCCGCTCCCGTTCTTCCGCTTCCCGTTCGGCGCCCGCGATTCCCGCACGATTGCAGACGCCAACGCCGCCGGGTACGCGGCAATCCGGTGGACCGTCGACACCTTGGGTTGGCAAGGCACCATGAACGGAACGCGCGGCCCGGGCTTTGTCGTCCAGCGCATCATGGCTTCCGCACAGCCCGGGGAGATTGTCCTGATGCACCTCGGCTCGAACCCCGACGACGGTTCAACGCTCGACGCCGCGGCCCTCCCGCAGGTGATCTCCCAGCTCCGGGCGGCAGGCTACGGCTTCGTCACCCTCGACGCCGCCCTCGGCTAGCTGGGCCACCGACGGGCTGGTCCATATCCCACCAACGCAAAAGCCGCGGAAACCCTAAGGTTTCCGCGGCTTTCTGGTCGGGCTGACAGGATTTGAACCTGCGACCCCTTGACCCCCAGTCAAGTGCGCTACCAAGCTGCGCTACAGCCCGCTGGTTCCGCCGTTCTCCGCTGAACTCAACCCGAGGGTTTTCGTCAGCAGTCCGGCCGAACCACCTAGAAGAGCTTACACGATCCGGAGGGGTGCCTGTGACACTTTCCGGTGATCAGCCCCAAGGTGTGTCGCAATTAACGCTTCCGGCCACGCTTCTCGCGCACGCGCATGCTGACCTCAATCGGGGTTCCCTCGAATCCGAAGGTCTCCCGCAGGCGGCGCGTGATGAAACGGCGGTACCCGGGGTCCAGGAATCCCGTGGTGAACAGCACGAATTTGGGCGGGCGGCTGGAGGCCTGGGTGCCAAAGAGGATGCGGGGCTGCTTGCCGCCGCGGACCGGGTGGGGGTGGGCGGCCACGAGCTCACCCAGGAAGGCGTTGAGGCGCCCGGTGGCGATCCGCTTGTCCCAGTTCTCCAGGGCAAGGTCCAGGGCCGGGACCAGGCGGTCCTTGTGCCAGCCGGTCTTTGCCGAAATGTTGACCCGCGGCGCCCATTCCACATGGGCCAGGTCCTGCTCGATCTCGCGCTCCAGGTAACGGCGGCGTTCATCGTCGAGCAGGTCCCACTTGTTGAATGCCAGGACCAGCGCGCGGCCGGACTCGATGGCCAACTGCAGGATGCGCACGTCCTGTTCGCTGAGGACCTCGTCCACGGCGAGGAGCACGACGGCGACCTCCGCCTTCTCGAGCGCGGCCTGCGTCCGAAGTGAGGCGTAGTAGTCAGCGCCCTGCGCCATGTGCTGGCGGCGGCGGATGCCGGCGGTGTCCACAAAGCGCCAGGTGCGGCCGCCGAGTTCAATGAATTCGTCAACGGGGTCACGCGTGGTTCCTGCGGTGTTGTCCACCACTACGCGCTCGGATCCTGCAAGCTTGTTCAGCAGCGAGGACTTGCCCACGTTGGGGCGGCCGATCAGGGCGATACGGCGCGGGCCGCCTGAGCGGTCTGTTCCCTCGATCGTTGAGTATTCAGGGAGCACGTCCATGACGTGGTCCAGGAGGTCCGCGACACCTCGGCCGTGAAGGGCAGAGACGGGGTAGGGCTCGCCGAAACCGAGGCCCCACAATGCGGCGCTGTCCGCTTCCTGGGCGAAGTCGTCCACCTTGTTGGCCACCATGATGACCGGCTTCTTGCTGCGGCGCAGCATCTTCATGACGCCTTCGTCCGTGGCGGTGGCGCCCACTGCGGAGTCCACCACGAAAAGCACGGCGTCGGCGAGTTCCACGGCCATCTCGGCCTGCTCGGCGACGCGGGCGTGGATGCCGCGGGCGTCGTGCTCCCAGCCGCCGGTGTCCACCAGCGTGAAGTTGCGGCCGTTCCAGTTCGCGGAGTACATGACCCGGTCACGGGTGACGCCCGGGGTGTCCTCCACCACTGCTTCGCGGCGGCCCAGGATGCGGTTCACCAGCGTGGACTTCCCCACGTTTGGCCGGCCGATGATTGCCAGGACGGGATCCAGCTTGACGGGACCGTCAAAGTCCTCGTCGCCGTACTCCCCGCTCAGCAGGGCGGCATCGTCCTCGTCAAGCTCGTAATCCTCCAGGCCGGCCCGGAGGGAGGCGGCACGCAGCTCCGCTTCGTCGTCGCCAATCGCTGCCAGCCGTTCGGCAACCTGGTCGGTGCCGGTGGGAGTGTATTCGTCGTCGGTGCCGGAAGGCCCGGAAGTCTGGGTGGTGTCGCTCATTGCACTGTCCTTAGTGGTCATCTGCCGGCGTCCCCGGCTACTGCTGTCAAGTCGTTGTGGTCAGCGGAAGGCAAAGGCTGCCCGCTGAGTTGGATAGCGTCCTGGACGTGCCCGGCCAGCGCTGCACGGATGTCCTGCGCCGCCCTGTCCATTGAAGCACGCCCGCTTTCACCGGCCCGGCGGGCCAGGGTAAGGGCTGATCCGAAGCTGACGTGGAATCGCCGCCCCGGCCGCGGGACGAAGTCCAGGTGCTCGTCGCCCTGCCGGGTGCCCAGGATGGCCACCGGAACAACCGGTGCCCCGGAGTTCAGCGCCAGCCAGGCCACGCCCCCGTTGATGTCCGCGGCTGCCCCGCTCCCCCGCGTCCCTTCCGGAAGAATCCCAACGCAGCGTCCGGCGTCGAGCACGTCCTTGCAGCGCTGCAGCGCCGCCCGGTCACCCTGCCGGTCCACCGGAAGCTGCCCGGAGGCGGTGAGTACCCGGCCCAGGAAGCCCTGGAACATCTCCTGTTTTACCAGGATGTGCATGGGCCGCGGCGCCGCGCCGAACATGACCGGCCCGTCGAGGAAGCTGATGTGGTTGGCTGCGAAGATCACCGGACCGCCGGTGGGGACGTTGCTCCTGCCCGTCACCGTGGTCCGGTAGACCACGTGGTCCAGGATCCATCCCACCGGCCTGCTCCACGCCATGGTCAGTCGGGTTGGCACACCCGCCCGGGCCTCAGTCACGGTTGAGGACCTTTGTAACGATCACGAGGGCGGCATTGACGGTCTGCTCGAAGTCCAGGTCCGAGGAGTCCAGCGTGACCACGCCGTCTGCCGCCTGGGTGAAGTTCACCACGGTTGAGTCCCTGGCATCCCGGTGGGTCACCTGGGCTGCCAGCTGTTCGGCGTTCTGGGTACCGCCCAGCTGGATGCCGCGCCGGCGGAGGCGGGCTTCCTCGCTTGCGGTGAGGAGCATGCGCACCTCGGCTCCGGGCGCGACGACGGTGGTGATGTCCCGGCCTTCCACCACCATTCGGCGGTGGTGCTTTTCAATCAGGTCCCGCTGCCTGCGGATCAGTTCGGTCCGGGCACCAAGCGTGGTGGCCACGGAGCTGACCGCGGCGGAAATTGCCGGTTCGCGGATGGCATCGGTGACGTCCACGCCGCCTACCCGCACGTATTCCTCCTGGGGGCTGGTGCTCAGTTCCAGCGCAAAGTCCCGGGAGGCCTGTTCCACGGCCGGCGTGTCATCAAGGTCAATCCCCTGGTTTACGCAGTACCAGGTCAGTGCGCGGTACATCGCTCCGGTGTCCAGGTAGGCCAGCCGCAGCCTGCGGGCAACCTCCTTGCTCACGCTGGATTTACCGGAGCCGGACGGTCCGTCGATGGCAACCACCAGCGGCCGGCCGATGCGCAGGGCGCGCATGGTCTCGAGGAGTTCCTGTGTCATTACTGAAGTACCCGCCATCCGCGGTCGTTGAGAGCTTCGATCAGGTGGTCGTGCTTGTTCGGCAACACAGACAATTCCACCATGCCAACGTTCTGTCCGGAGGAATGGTCCAGCCGAAGATCCTCGACGTTCACACCGATTTCACCGATCTCGGTGAGCAGCTGCGCGATCTGGCCGGGCTTGTCATCCACCAGGACGGTGAGCCAGGAGTATGCCTGCGGCGGGCCGCCGTGCTTGCCGGGAATCCGGGCCTGGCCGGCGTTGCCCTCACTGATCAGCTGTGCCAGGTCCAGCCGGGCTCCCGGTGCCGTGGGCTGTTCCAGGGTTCCGATGAGGCGGTTCAGGTCCTCGCGGACGCCGTAGAGGATCTCCACGACCTTGGCTGCATTCCCGCCGAGGATCTGCACCCAGAGGGTGGGATCGCTCGCGGCAATCCTGGTGACGTCGCGGAGGCCGTTGCCGGCCAGCGACAGGGCGTGCAGTGGCGTTCCCTGGAGGCGGCTGGCCAGCAGGGATGACATGACCTGGGGCAGGTGCGACACCAGGGCCACTGCTTCATCATGTTCGTCCGCCGTGAACTGCGAGACAACCGCTCCAAGATCCGAGGCAAGCGACCGTGCCACTTGCAGGGCAGCGCCGGAGGTCTCCCCGGAGGGGCACAGCACCCAAGGCATGGAGGTGAACAGCTCGCCGCGGGCGGCCACCGGTCCCGATTTTTCCCGCCCGGCCATGGGGTGGGTGCCCACGTACCGGGTGAGGTCGGCACCGAGGCTGCGCAGACGGGCCAGGATGTCAGCCTTGACGCTGGCTATGTCCACCACGACGGCGTCGGGGTAGTCAGCCAGCGCCTGGCACACGACGCCGGCCGTCACGTCCGGCGGGGCGGCAGCCACAACCAGTTGCGGTTTGCGGCTGCCCAGCTCGGACAGGGGACGCCCGGCACCGATGTCCACCGCAACCGCCTGGTTGGTGGGTGACGGGTCGGAAAGGAACACAGGTACGCCACGCCCCCGCAGGCCCAGCCCAATGCTGGTGCCCAGCAGTCCGGTACCAATCACCACCACCGGGCCATCCAGGTGGCCGCGGCCCTGGCTTTTGAACGCGGACATGCGTCAGAGTCCTACGGATGCCAGCAGGTGGCCGACTTCCTGCTTGCCCAGGTTGCGGATGCTGCCCTGGCGCTGGTCCCCGAGTCCGATGGGGCCCACCTTGACGCGGACCAGCCGCTGGACCGGGAAGCCGACAGCATCAAAGAGGCGGCGGACAATCCGGTTCTTACCCGAGTGGAGCACAACCTCGATCAGCACGTGGCCCGGGGTGGAGTCCACCAGGCGGAAGGAGTCAACGGACGCGAACCCGTCCTCCAGTTCCACGCCGGCTTTCAGCTGGGCGCCTACGCCCTGCGGGAACGGCCCGCGCACCTGCACCAGGTAGGTCTTGGGAACCTCGTAGGACGGGTGGGTCAGCCTGTTGGCGAGTTCGCCGTCGTTGGTCAGCAGCAGCAGGCCTTCGGTGGCGACGTCGAGCCTTCCCACATGGAAGAGGCGTTCGCCGGTGTTCTTGTTGCTCTTCAGGAAGTCGCTGATGCACGGCCGGCCCTCGGGATCCTCCATGGTGGACACCACGCCCTTGGGCTTGTTGAACACCATGTAGACCAGGTTCTCGTCCAACTGGATCCGCAAGCCGTCAACATGAATGACGGCGGTCTTGGGATCGACGCGCATGCCGAGTTCCGTAACCACCCGGCCGTCCACCTCAACGCGGCCCTCGGCGATCATTTCTTCGCAGACGCGCCGGGATGCGACTCCGGCGGACGCCATTACTTTCTGGAGGCGCACGCCGTCTGCATCATGGAGTTCGGACTGCGGAACGTTACCGCGGGGGCCCTTCTTCCGGCCGGGCTTGCGGACCGGACCCAGGTTCTGGCCGAAGCGTTCGCTGCCGAATGCACGGGAAGCGGCTGTCCCGGGTGCACCGGTACGCGGCTTGGGCTTGAGGGCACCGGGAGTTCCGGGAGCTTTCTTGGCGCCGGGCTTGCGTGCCGCGGGCTTGCGCGACGACGGCTTGGCGCCACGGGCGCCCTCCGATGCCCGTGCCTGCTGGTCCCCCGCCAGATCGGGGTCGATGAAGCGTTCCTCGCGCGGCTTGGGGGCGCGGTGGGGCCGGTCCCCGCCGAATCCTGCTGCCCGCTTGGCTGTTCCGCCGCGGGAACCGCCGCTGAAGCCGCCGCCCTGTGCGCTGCGCTGCTGGGAGTTGTTGCGCTCGTTGCCGCCGCGTCCCGAACTGTTACGTGGTGAACCCTGGCGTCCCGCCTGTGTCATGACCCGTCCTTCAATGTGTTTTGGCCGGCAGAGATGTCCAAGGACAACCCTAGCCAGCCGCGCAGACTTCGTCTGCCCTGATAGAAAACCTGATAAACAAACTGCTCATGAGACCGCTGCCGGCAGAAGGGTCCTGCCTACATGGTCCCGGCGTCGTAGAACTCTGCGATCCCGTCGAGTCCCGGAAGGTGCGGCGACAGCTGGGGCAGGTCCTCCACTGAACTGATTCCCATCCGTTCAAGGAAATAGGAGGTGGTCCGGTAGAGGATTGCGCCGGACTCGGGATCCGTTCCCGCGTCCTCGATCAGCCCGCGCTGGGCAAGCGTCCGTACGACGGAATCAACATTGACACCGCGAATTGCAGACACCCGGGCCCGGGAAACGGGCTGGCGGTACGCGATGACTGCCAGCGTTTCCAACGCCGCCTGGGTAAGCCTGGCGGTCTGCCCCTCAAGCACATATTTGCCGACAATGTCGGCAAACTCCGTGCGCGAGTAGATCCGCCAGCCACCGGCGATGTTCCGCAATTCAAAACCCCGGGGGCTGGAACCAATGCCAGTGTGGCTGGCATCCTCGATCTCCGGGGCTTTAACAGTATAGCCGTTATACTCACGCTGCAGTTCTGCCAGCAGGGAGCGGACCGCTGTGACCGTCAGGCCTACCCCGGCTGCCAGCTCTTCCTCCGTGGCGGGTTGGTCCAGGACCATGAGCACCGCTTCGAGGGCAGCCTTGGCACCGCCGGGGAGGTCGTCGAAGTCCGGGCCGTGGTCCGCGTCCTCCCGTGGCGCCGTGTCCTCCGGCTTCCCTGTGTCCTCAAGCATTGTCCCGCCTTCCACGGCCAGGTCCTGCGGCTTGGAATTCACGCCTGCTCCTCATACTCTTCGCTCAGGTTTTCCGCCGACCAGTCGCGGCCTTCGGCTGTCCAGTGGATGGCAAGCTCGGACAGCGGGGACAGCTGATCGAACGACACGGCCCGGTCCCGGAACAGTTCCAGGAGCGCCAGGAAGCGGGCCACCACCACCAGGGTGGAATCGGCGTCGGCAATCAGGGAACGGAAGGTCTGGGGCGACTCCTGTTGCAGGCGAAGCCCCATCATCCGGGCCTGTTCCTTGACGCTGACGTTGCTCCCATGCAGGTGGCCGAGTGCCACTTGCGGCGGCTGGGCGGGCGCTTTGGGCCGGAGCGCGGCCTCGGCCAGCGCGGCGAACTGTTGCGGCGTGTGTTTCCACACCAGTTCAGGGAGCATCGACGCGAAGTGCTCCTCCAGGGCCACCTGGCGTGGAAAGCGCCGGCCTTCCTGGTGCAGGGTTTCGCCCAGGATTCCTGCCACCTGCTTGAAAGCCTTGTACTGCAGCAGCCGGGCAAAGAGGAGGTCCCGCGCCTCCAAAAGGGCGATGTCCTCGTCGTCCTCCACCTCACCCGCGGGAAGGAGCCGTGCCGCCTTGAGGTCAAGCAGCGTGGCGGCGATCACCAGGAATTCGCTCGCCTCGTCCAGGGCCCACTCTTCACCGAGCCGCTGCAGTTTACGGATGTACTTGATGAACTCATCCGTGACGGTGGCAATGGCCACTTCTGTAATGTCCAGCTGGTGTTTGGCGATCAGCCCCAGAAGGAGGTCGAAGGGACCCGTGAAGTTGGCCAGCCGCACCTCGAAGCCGGGTTTGGATTCGGCCACGGCGTGGTTAGGGTGCGCCGCCGCGGGAGATCAGCTCCTTTGCCAGCCGGCGGTAGGCGTCGGCGCCCACGTGGTTTCCGGCGTAGCTGGTGATGGGCTCCGCGGCCACGGTAGCGTCTGCGAACTTGATGGAGCGCTTGATGACAGTTTCGAAGACCTTGTCGCCGAACGCCTCCACCAGACGGGTGATCACTTCGCGGCTGTGCAGTGTCCTTGCGTCGTACATGGTGGCCAGTACGCCGTCCACCTGAAGGCGAGGGTTCAGCCGGTCCTGGACCTTGTCGATGGTTTCGACCAGCAGCGCCACGGCGCGAAGGGCGAAGAACTCGCAAATGAGCGGGATGATGACGCCGTGGGCTGCCGTGAGGGCGTTGACGGTCAGGAGGCCCAGGGAGGGCTGGCAGTCGATGAGGACGACGTCGTAATCGTCTTCGACTTTCTTGAGCGCACGGTCCAGGACCTGTTCGCGCGCCACCTCGTTGACCAGCTGGACTTCCGCGGCGGAGAGGTCGATGTTGGCGGGCAGCAGGTCGACGTTCTCGACGCCCGTGTGGTGGATGGCGTCACGGATATCCACCTTGCGGTCCATCAGGACGTTGTACACCGTGAGGTCCAGCTCATGCGGGTTGACACCAAGGCCGGCGGAGAGCGCGCCCTGGGGGTCGAAGTCCACCAGGAGGACGCGGCGGCCGTACTCGGCGAGCGCCGCGGCGAGGTTGATGGTGGAGGTGGTCTTCCCCACGCCGCCCTTTTGGTTGACCATGGCGATGACGCGGGCCGGACCGTGGGAGGACAGCGGCGCGGGTTCCGGGAACTCCCGGTATGGGCGCCCGGTGGGCCCCATCACCGCGTTTTCCAGGTCGAATTCCGTGCCCTCCAGAGTTGCTGAACCCTGTTCGCTGCTCACGTATCTGTCCACACTTTCGATGACGGTGATTTCCTGCCGCTGGCTCACCAGCGCCGTTCGTTCTGCTCCCTAGGTTACAGCGCCCGACACGGCATTCGACGGAACTTGACTTTCCGCGAATGTTGAGCCTTGACCCTCTAGCTGAGGTCGAAGGTTGCTCTGCCGGGGAACGCTGCCGGGGAATGCAGGACCGCCCCCGCAGCATGGCTGCGGGGGCGGTCTCGTGGGGTGTCCTGGCGGTGGCTAGGCCTTGGCAGCCTCGCGGGCGCCCTCTTCCTTGGGTGCCATTTCGCCGTGATGGTGGACCATCATGGTTGCCTCGTCGAAAGGTTCTTCGCCGGACAGCACCCGGCCAACCTGGCCGCCGTCGATCTCCTTGACCCAGGTGCCGATCAGGACGGTGGCCACCGCGTTGCCCGTGAAGTTGGTCAGGGCGCGGGCCTCGGACATGAACCGGTCGATGCCGACGATCATGCCCACGCCGCCGAGCAGTTCGGGCTTGTGTGCCTGCAGGCCGGCCGCGAGGGTTGCAAGGCCGGCACCGGTCACACCGGCGGCACCCTTGGAGGCGATGATCATGAACACCAGCAGGGAGATCTGGGCGCCGAGGTCCAGCGGGGTGCCCATGGCGTTGGCCACGAACAGGGACGCCATGGTCAGGTAGATGGCGGTTCCGTCCAGGTTGAAGGAGTAGCCGGTGGGAACGGTGACGCCGACGACCGGCTTGGAGACGCCGAGGTGTTCCATCTTGGCGATCAGCCGCGGCAGTGCCGCTTCCGAGGACGACGTGGAGAAGATGATGAGGTACTCACGGGCCAGGTACTTCATCAGCTTGAAGATGTTGACGCCGGCAACCACCTGGAGCAGGCCGCCCAGGATCACCACGATGAACAGTGCGCAGGTGATGTAGAAGGCGATCATCAGGGTGAACATGCTGACGATGGCCTGCACGCCGGTTGCGCCCACGACGGCGGCGATGGCACCGAAGGCACCTACCGGAGCGAGCCACATGATCATGATGAGGATGCGGAACACCAGTGCCTGGCCGTAGCCGACAGCCTTGAGGATCGGGGCACCCTGGGCGCCCATCTTCTGCAGCGCGAAGCCAACCAGGATGGCTGCCAGCAGGGTGGGCAGCACGGGGACGTCACTGGGGATGATGCCCAGCAGGAAGTCCACGGTGCTGTCGGTCGCCGCCTTCTTGTTGGGGTCGTACGGCGTCAGCTTCAGGCCCTCGCCGGGGTGGATGATGTTGCCTACCACCAGGCCGATGGCCAGGGCGAAGGTTGACATGATGATGAAGTAGCCCAGTGCCAGGCCGCCGACCTTGCCGACGGTGGCTGCCTTGGCGATGGAGCCGATGCCCAGGACGATGGTGCAGAAAATGACCGGTGCGATCATCATCTTGATGAGCTTGACGAAGCCGTCGCCCAGGGGCTTGAGGGACTTGCCCACCTCCGGGAACAGCAGGCCCACCACCGCGCCGAGGACGACGGCGGCGATAACTGCGATGTAGAGGTAGTGGGACTTGTCCAGTCCCTTGCGCCGCGGGGTCGCGGTCTCGAGCGACTCTCCTCGTTGAGAAGCCATGATGTGTCTCCTTGTGGATATTCTGATAGACGTTGCGGCGCAGTCTCTGGGCTCAACACGTCCGTCCAATGTGATATCCATCATTGGGCACCCCGTGATCCAGCTCACCGTTGCGTTCATATTGGTCGCGGTATCGGCAGGGTCCAAGGGAGGCAGGCATGATCCACCGCTGGAGTATCGCCCGCCGGCTCTTCCTGGCGAACCTGCTGATCGTCGTGTCGTTTATCGCCATCGTGGGAACGGCCGCCTACGTGGACGCGCGGGACCGGACGTATGACGAAGCGGGCCGCCGGATGGAAGGCGTGGCTGCCTCCATCGCCGCCAATCCCCTGGTGCTCCAGGCTGCTGCCACGCCGGACCCGTCCGCCGTCCTGCAGCCGTATGCCAAAGACGTCACCACCGCGGCCCACGTGGACTTCATCACGATCATGGCGCCGGACCGTACCCGCTGGACCCACCCGCGGGACGAGGAGCTGGGCCGGCCCTACATCGGCTCCATCGATGAAGCACTCCGCGGCCACACCTACACCGAAGTGACGGCAGGTACGCTGGGCCCGTCGGTGCGGACCATTGTTCCGGTCAAGGATTCTGCGGGGACAGTCAAGGCCCTCGTAGCGGTGGGTGTTACCGTCCGCAGCGTCGATATCGCCTTTGCCGGGCGCCTTCCCGTCCTGCTGGCCGTCGGCATGGCCCTCCTGGTGGGCGGTTCACTGGCGTCGTGGCTGCTGGGCAGGTACCTGCGGCGGGTTACCCGGGGCTGGGGTCCCGAACAGCTGGCACAGCTGTTCGCCTACTACGAGTCGGTGCTGCACTCGGTCCGGGAAGGGCTGATCCTGATCGATGCCCGGAAGCGCGTGGTGATGTACAACGACCAGGCTGCCGAGCTGCTGGGCCTGGCCGACACCGGCAACAATGACCCCACCCGGCCCCCATCGCTGGCAGACCTTCCCCTGGACGACGAACTGCGCAGCCTGTTCGAGTCCGGGCGGACCACCAAGGACGAGATGGTCCTGACCGGCTCCCGCGTGCTGGTGGTCAACCAGGGGCCGGCCCGGGGTCCCGAGGCCCGGGGCACCCGCGGGAAGGTCCCCGTCTACGGGACCGTGGCCACCCTCAGGGACCGGACAGAAATCGAAGCGCTGGGCAACGAACTGCAGACCATGCGCACCCTTTCCGACGCGCTGCGCGCCCAGACCCACGAGCACGCCAACCGGCTGCACACCTTGGTTTCGCTCCTGGAACTCGGCCGGACCAGGGAAGCCCTGGACTTTGCAACCCAGGACCTGGCCCTGAGCCAGCAGCTGACAGATGACATGGTGAGTTCGATCGATGAACCGGTGGTGGGCGCCCTGCTCATGGGAAAGGTGGCCGAGGCCCACGAACGCGGCGTCCAGCTGGATCTCTCCACCCTGGGCTCCGGCACGGCACCCGGGGTGGCCGTCCAGGACCTGGTGACGATCCTGGGCAACCTGCTGGACAATGCCATCGATGCCGCCGCCGATGCACCCCCTCCGCGGAGGGTGGTGCTGACGCTGGAGGCCGATGAAGAAGGCCTGGACATCGCCGTCAACGATTCCGGAACGCCCATCGACCCCACCGATGCGGAAAAGATCTTCAGGCACGGATTCAGCACCAAGCCTGCGGGGGCCGGGGGCCGGGGCATCGGCCTGGCCCTGGTGCGGCAGGCGGTGCAGCGTTTGGGCGGTACGCTGGCCATCAACGGCCGGCGCGGCGCCAAGTTCGAAGTATTCCTGCCTGCAGCGGTGTCCGCGGAGAAGGAGCACAGACAGTGAGCAACATCCGGGTCCTCGTCGTCGAAGATGAGGCCATCGCTTCGGCAGCGCACGCGGCCTACGTGGGGAGGCTGGAAGGATTCGAGCTCGCCGGGACAGCCCCCGACGGCCAGTCGGCCCTGCGGCTGCTGAACGAATTCGTGGCCGCGGGAGAGCCCGTTGAACTGGTCCTGCTGGACATGAACCTGCCCGACCTGCACGGCCTGGACATCGCCCGCCGGATGCGTTCGGCGGGGATCCTGGCGGACATCATTGCGATCACCGCCGTGCGCGAACTGGCGATCGTCCGCAGCGCCGTGGCAATCGGCGTGGTCCAGTACCTGATCAAGCCCTTCACGTTCGCCACGTTCTCCGACAAGCTGGAAAATTACCGCCAGTTCCGGCAGCAGTTGGCCGGTTCCGGCGGTGGCCCCGGCAAGGGGGGCGCCTCGCAAAGCGAAGTGGACCAGGCCTTTGCCAGCCTCCGGGCGCCATCCGAACTCCCGCTGCCCAAGGGACTCTCAACCTCGACGCTCGGATCCGTCCAGGAGTTCCTCCGGGGGCAGCCCGAAGCAGTGTCCGCCACGGAGGTCATGGACGCCCTGGGGATGTCGCGCGTGACGGCTCGGCGCTACCTTGAGTACCTGGCCGATGCGGGAACAGTTTCCCGGACCGCCCGCTACGGCACCCCCGGCAGGCCGGAGAACGAATACCGCTGGAACACCCGCTGAGCCGCTCGGGGTTGGACGTGCGCGCCCCGGCCATGCGCCTCAGCCAGCCTCCGCCTCCCCCGCCCGGAGTGCTCCGATCAATTGATCGATGACGCCTGGATCCTCGATGGTGGACGGAACGGTGTACTCCTCGCCGTCCGCTATCTGGCGCATGGTCTTGCGGAGGATCTTCCCCGAACGGGTCTTGGGCAGTGCATCCACCACTGTCACCTGTTTGAAGTCCGCAACCGCACCAATGTCCCGCCGGACCAGTGCCACTAGATCCTTGGCCAGGACGTCTTCGGCGATGTCCACCCCGGTTTTGAGCACGACGTAGCCGCTGGGACGCTGGCCCTTCACGGGGTCGGCGAGGCCGATCACGGCGCACTCCGCAACGGCCGGATGCTGGCCGATCACCTGTTCCATGGCGCCGGTTGAGAGCCTGTGGCCGGCAACATTGATGATGTCGTCCGTACGGCCCATGACAAAGATGTACCCGTCCCGGTCCTGGTAACCCGAATCGCCGGTGGCGTAGCAGCCCTCGAAAGCCTGAAGGTAGGAAGAGATGTAGCGCTCATCATTTTGCCACAGCGTTGTGAGGGTGCCCGGCGGCAGCGGCAGTCCAAGCACGATGTTGCCCTCGGTGCCGGGTTCCACCTCTCCGCCTGCGCCGTCGAGGATCTGCAGCCGGAACCCGGGCATGGGCACGCTCGGGGAGCCGGCCTTGATGGGCAACTGCTCCAGGCCACGCGGGTTGGCACAAATGGCCCACCCGGTCTCGGTCTGCCACCAGTGGTCCACCACCGGCACGCCGAGGGCCCGTGATGCCCAATGGAAAGTGTCCGTGTCCAGCCTCTCGCCGGCAGTGAACAGGGTCCGCAGGCTGGAGATGTCGTACTTCCGCAGCAGCGACGCCGCCGGATCCGCCTTGCGGATGGCCCGGAGTGCCGTGGGCGCAGTGAAGAGCACATTGACCCTGTGGTCCCGGACCACGCGCCAGAATGCGCCGGCATCCGGGGTGCCTACGGGCTTGCCCTCGTACATCACCGTGGTGGCGCCGGCCAGCAGCGGGCCATAGACAATGTAGGAGTGCCCCACTACCCAGCCTACGTCTGACGCGGTCCACATCACGTCGCCCGGACCGACGTCGTAAATGTTCTCCAGGGTCCAGCGCAGGGCGACGGCGTGACCGCCGTTGTCCCGCACCACTCCCTTTGGCGTGCCGGTGGTTCCGGATGTGTAGAGGATGTAGAGCGGATCGGTGGCCTTCACCTCAACGGGAGCGGCAGGCTCTGCGGAAGCCATTTCCGTGTCCCAGTCCAGCCAGCCCGCATGGTCCGCAGCCTTGGACGCGAATCCGTCGCGCTCCTTGACCAATACGGGAAGGTCCGGCGTGCCCGCCAGTTCCAGCGCCTCCGCGACGGCCGGCAGATACTCAATGCGGCGGGCGGGTTCGATCCCGCCCGAAGCGGTCACCACCGCCGTGGGTGCGGCGTCCCGGATCCGGGCCGCGAGCTCCTTGGGCGCAAAGCCGCCGAAGACCACGGAATGGACCGCGCCCAGCCGGGCCGACGCCAGCATGGCGATAGCGGCTTCCGGGATCATTGGCATGTAAATCACCACGCGGTGCCCCTTTCCCACGCCATGGCCGCGCAGCACACCGGCAAAGCGCGCCACGGCGTCCGTGAGCTGGGCATACGTGTAGCGGTGCCGGGTTCCCAGCATGGCCGAGTCATGGATCAGGGCCACCTGCTCCCCGCGGCCTTCGGCGATATGCCGGTCAAGGGCGTTGTAGCAGGTATTCAGTGTGCCGTCGGGAAACCAGCTGTAGAGCGGTGCCCGCGTGGAGTCCAGCGCCTGCGCCGGAGGAGAGCTCCAGGCGATGTTTCCCGCGGCCTCCAGCCAAAAGTCGTCGGGCTCTTCGATGCTGCGCCGGTAACTGTCCCGATAGCCGGTGGTGACCATAACGTAATCCCGTCCACGACGTTGTGATGCAGCTCATGCTAGCTGGCGGAGTTAACCACCACAAGGGTCGCTGTATACAAGGAAGTCAATTTCTGGCATATTTTCTCAAAGGTCCAGTCTTTTGAGCCCAGTTGTGTATACACTGATGCAGTCAGCCGAGGAAGGAGACGAGCATGCGCGCCAGCGACAAGGCCTATGCCGCCCTGCGCGATGACATCATCGAATGGCGCCTGGCGCCGGGTACGGTCCTTGCCGAGGTGGAACAGTCCGAGCGTCTGGGCGTCTCGCGCACACCGCTGCGGGAAGCCTTGGGGCGCCTTACGGCGGAAGGCCTCACGACGGCAGGCGGCCGCGGCGTCGTCGTCACCGACATCTCCCTTGAGGACATTGACGAACTGTTCGAACTCCGCGAAACCCTTGAGGGCAGGGCGGCGGCACTGGCTGCGCGGCGCGGCGAGGCTGCGACGTTCGAGCGCCTGCAGCGCGAACTGCTCGAGGCTCCCGCATTGATTGGCGGTGACGAGCCGGCCCTGCATGACTACTACGAACTGGTGGGCCGGCTGGACACAGCAATCGACGCCGCCATCTCCAACTCCTACCTGGCCCAGGCCATGCGCAGCCTGCGCGTTCACCTGGTCCGGATCCGCCGGCTTGCCGCCGACGATGCCTGCCGGCTCACTGCCGCAGCCGCCGAGCATGCCGCCATCGCGGAGGCGATCGCGGCCGGCAACCCCAGGCTCGCCGAGGCGGCCACCATCGTCCACCTGCACCGAAGCCTCTCCCACGTCAAAGCAACCCACGCATCCCACCCGAAGGAGCACCATGGTTAAGGAACACCACGTCCGCGTCTATAAAAGCGAAGAAAACCTGCCCCGCGAGGACCAGCTGGCCTACAAAATCGCCCAGGTCGCCGCGGACCCGGTGGCTGTGTCTGACGACGTGACCGCTATGGTGATCAACCGCGTCATCGACAACGCCTCGGTGGCGATCGCTTCCCTGAACCGCGCGCCGATCGTCGCCGCCCGTGCCCAGGCGCTCACCCACGGCCCCAGCACCGGCGGCAAGGGGTCCAAGGTCTTCGGCATCGAGGACCGCGTGTCCCCGGAGTGGGCAGCCTGGGCCAATGGGGTGGCTGTCCGGGAACTGGACTACCACGACACCTTCCTCGCGGCCGACTACTCCCACCCCGGGGACAACATCCCGCCGATCCTCGCCGTCGCCCAGCACGTTGGCGCCAGCGGCCACGACCTGATCCGGGGCATCGCCACCGGGTACGAGATCCAGGTCAACCTGGTCAAGGCCATCTGCCTGCACAAGCACAAGATCGACCACGTGGCCCACCTCGGCCCCTCGGCCGCGGCCGGGATCGGCACCCTGCTTGGCCTCGATGTGGAGACCATCTTCCAGTCAGTGGGCCAGGCGCTGCACACCACCACCGCCACCCGGCAGTCCCGCAAGGGCGAGATCTCCACCTGGAAGGCCCACGCCCCGGCCTTTGCCGGCAAGATGGCCATCGAATCCGCCGACCGGGCCATGCGCGGCCAGACCTCCCCCGTGCCCATCTACGAAGGCGAAGACGGCGTCATCGCCTGGATGCTCGATGGCCCGGACGCCTCCTACATGGTCCCGCTTCCCACCCCGGGTGAAGCCAAGCGCGCCATCCTGGACACCTACACCAAGGAACATTCCGCGGAGTACCAGGCCCAGGCGTGGATCGACCTTGCCCGCAAGCTGCACCGCGAACACCCCGAGGTCACCGATCCGGCCAACGTCGAGTCAGTGCTGATCAAGACCAGCCACCACACGCACTACGTGATCGGCTCCGGCGCCAACGACCCCCAGAAATACAGCCCCACCGCGTCCAGGGAAACCCTGGACCACTCCATCCCGTACATCTTCACCGTGGCCCTGCAGGACGGGGCCTGGCACCACGTGGACTCCTACGCACCGCAACGCGCCGCCCGTCCGGACACCGTGGAACTGTGGCACAAAGTCAGCACGGTGGAAGATCCCGAATGGACCCGCCGCTACCACTCCCTGGACATCGCAGAGAAGGCTTTCGGCGGCTCGGTGGAGATCACGCTCAAGGACGGCACCGTCATCACCGACCAGATCGCCGTTGCCGACGCCCACCCGCTCGGCGCCCGCCCCTTCGCCCGGGAACAGTACATCAACAAGTTCCGCACCCTCGCCGCCGGGCTCGTGGAGGAGGCTGAGATCGAAAGGTTCCTCACCGCCGTCGAACGCCTCCCACAGCTCGCCGCCGGTGAGCTGGACCAGCTGAACATCACCGCCGCTCCCGGCGTCATCGACCTCGCGGCGGCACCGAAGGGACTGTTCTAGATGCTGTACTCAAAGACCACCCCGGAACAGAAGCGGGTCCGCTTCCGGGATCTGCTGGCCTCCGGGACCATCCAGCAGTTCCCCGGCGCGTTCAACCCGCTCTCCGCCCGGCTGATCGAGGAAAAGGGCTTCGCCGGGGTGTACATCTCCGGCGCCGTCCTCGCCAACGACCTCGGCCTGCCGGACATCGGCCTGACCACCCTGACCGAGGTAGCCACCCGGGCCGGGCAGATCGCGCGGATGACTGACCTGCCCTCGATCGTTGACGCGGACACCGGCTTCGGGGAGCCCATGAACGTGGCACGCACCGTCCAGGAACTCGAGAACGCAGGCCTGGCCGGCTGCCATATCGAGGACCAGTTCAACCCGAAGCGCTGCGGCCACCTGGACGGCAAGAACGTGGTGGACCAGGACACCGCCACCAAACGCATCAGGGCCGCGGCCGACGCCCGGCGGGACCCGAACTTCCTGATCATGGCCCGCACCGACATCCGCGCCACCGAGGGGGTGGAAGCCGCACAGCAGCGCGCCAGAGCCCTCGTCGAAGCCGGCGCCGACGCAATTTTCCCCGAAGCCATGAAGGACCTGGGCGAGTTCAAGGCCATCCGCGACGCGGTGGACGTGCCGATCCTGGCCAACATGACCGAGTTCGGCAAGAGCGACCTCTTCACCGTGGATGAACTGGCCGGCGTCGGCGTCAACATGGTGATCTATCCGGTGACGCTGCTCCGTAGTGCCATGGGGGCTGCTGAGCGTACTCTGGAATCGATCAAATCCGACGGCACCCAGGAGGCGCAGGTTCCAAACATGCTGACCCGTGCCCGGCTCTACGACCTCGTTGACTACGAGGCCTACAACCGCTTCGACACCGGCGTGTTCAATTTCCAGATTCCCGGAACATGACACCCGGCACCTGACACCCAATCGGAAGGCCGGCCTCCGCCGGACGAACAGGCTTTAGGAACAAAGGAGTTTCAGCATGGCTGAAAATGAGATCAAAAAAGGCCTTGCCGGCGTGGTGGTGGACTACACCGCCGTTTCCAAGGTCAATCCGGACACCAACTCCCTGCTCTACCGCGGCTACCCTGTCCAGGAACTGGCAGCGCGGTGCAGCTTCGAGGAAGTGGCGTACCTGCTGTGGAACGGTGAACTGCCCACCAAGGACCAGCTTGCCGAGTTCAGCGCGAAGGAACGCGCCGGCCGCGCCCTCGATCCGGTGGTGAAGCAGGTGATCGATACCCTTCCGGTCACTTCGCACCCGATGGACGTCTGCAGGACTGCTGCTTCCGTTATGGGGGCACGGCATCCCCTGACCGGGGATTCCTCCCGGGAAGCCAACATGGCCAAGGCCGTGGACCTGTTCGCCGCCATGCCCGCGGTGGTGGCCTACGACCAGCGCCGCCGCCACGGGCAGGATGTGGTGGAGCCCCGCGAAGACCTTGGCTACTCGGCCAACTTCCTGTGGATGGCCTTCGGCGAGGAGCAGGTGCCGGAGGTGGTGGATGCCTTCAACGTCTCGATGATTCTTTACGCCGAGCACTCCTTCAACGCCTCCACATTCACCGCCCGTGTGATCACCTCGACGCTCTCGGACCTGCATTCAGCCGTGACCGGTGCCATCGGCGCCCTCAAGGGTCCGCTGCACGGCGGCGCCAACGAAGCCGTCATGCACACCTTCGACGAGATCGGCATCCGGCAGGAGGAGTCCCTGGAGGAAGCAGCGGCCCGGGCCAAGGCATGGATGGAAGACGCCCTGGCGCAGAAGAAGAAGGTGATGGGCTTCGGCCACCGTGTCTACAAGCACGGCGACTCCCGGGTCCCCACCATGAAAGCCGCACTGGACAAGATGATCGCCCACTACGGCCGGCCGGAACTGCTGGGGCTGTACAACGGGCTCGAGCAGGCCATGGACGAAGCCAAGGCCATCAAGCCGAACCTCGACTACCCGGCCGGGCCCACGTACCACCTGATGGGCTTTGATACGCCCACATTCACTCCCCTGTTCGTGGCCAGCCGGATCACAGGCTGGACCGCCCACATCATGGAGCAACTGGACGCGAACTCCCTGATCAGGCCGCTGAGCGAGTACATCGGTCCGGAGGAGCGGCACCTCCCCTGACTCCTGGCAGGAACGTCCGACGGCGGCCCGGCACCCAGGTGCCCGGGCCGCCGTCGGCCGTTAATTGCCTGCTCAGTCCAGCAGGCTCTCGGATGAGGCGACTGATTCGTTGTCTGTGTGCATAGTGACCACCACGTTGATCCTTCGGCCTTCCAGAACCACCGGGAGCCAGTGGTCGGCGTCCTGCCACATGCGGTCCACGGGCAGCGTATCCACCCGGAACCACTCGGGCAGGATCTCGTCGCTGGGTGCCGGCTCGCCCTGCCAGGTCCGGGCGGTAAAGAGGGTGGTCCGCATATTCCATTCCGGGCGGGCCGGAAAGACGAAGTGGACCGATCCGGCGTCCGCCAGGTCCTCAACCCGCAGCACCACACCGGTCTCTTCCAGGACCTCCCGGATGACGGCCTGCGCGTCCGACTCCCCCGGTTCCACGTGGCCGCCGATGCCCACGATCTTGCCCCTGCCGAACCCGGTCTGTTTCAGCCCGAGGAGTACCTCGGGGCCGCCCGGCCCGTCACGGAGCAGGAAGCAAAGGGTCACAGAGGCTGTGGTCATGCCTTCAAGCCTATGGGGTCCGGGAGTTGTCATCGGGGAAGCGCCAAGGGACGCCGGATATGCCAAGCTCTAGGTGTGACTCCCGAAACAGGACACGGAATACGGCCCGCCAGGATTTCGGCCATTGACACCCGCCTGCCGGGGTGGCTGGTGCGCAACCCTTTGTATTGGGGCTGGGCCTGGGCCTGTGTCTGGACAGCGCTCATTCTTGCAGATGAGTTCGTGAACCTGGCTGGTTGGACGTGGTACCTGCTGGTGGCAGCAGCGGCCCTGCCCACGCTGCTCAGCACCCTGGCCGTTCTCCACGTGACTCCCCGGCAGCAGGTGAAAGCCGCCGGGAGTCGGTTTTGGGCCTGTTCTTCGTGCGGTTCCTGGCACTTGTTGCGGCCTTCATGGTCTGGGCCATCTCGGTGGTGTTGAGTGCGTCCATCTCAACCACTGTCCAAGCGGTGGCGGGAGACTCAGAGCGCGAGGTGACGGCTCTGGGCTTCACCCTGATGGCGGCCCTGGTGCCGCTGGTGGTAGCCGTCCTGTGGTTGGCGTTTGTCGCCCGGTGCGCCTGGTTCCTTCGGCGGCTTCGCGGCTGGCGGCAGGTGCCCACGCTCTCCCGCGTACCGAAATCCTTCCTCCGCGGCCGGCCACGGCTGCGCCGGGTGGTGATCGGCCTGGCACATCCCGGACTGATGTTGGTCGCCTGCATGGGAACTTCTGTGCTGGCTTTCCTGCTGGGGCCCGTGGAACTGACCATCGAGGCCATGTTCTAGCTGTCCGCGCGACCCTGGCGGCCGGACGTGCCCTGCCTGGCGGAACGTCAGCCCAGCGCGCGGGGATGAGCGGCCGCGTAGATTTCCCGGAGCGTATCAGCCGTGACCAGCGTGTACACCTGGGTTGTGGTCACCGATGCGTGGCCCAAAAGTTCCTGCACCACCCTGACGTCCGCGCCGCCTTCGAGCAGGTGGGTGGCGAAGGAATGCCGCAGCGTGTGCGGTGAGACGTCCCGGGTGATGTTGGCCTTCTCCGCCGCCGCCTTGAGGATGGTCCAGGCGCTCTGCCGGCTGATCCGGCCGCCGCGGGCATTCAGGAACAGCGCAGGCGTGCCCTTGCCCTTGGCAGCAAGCAGCGGCCGGCCGCGGACCAGGTAGGCGTCCAGCGCCCGGGCCCCGTAGGAGCCCAGCGGCACCAGCCGCTCCTTCGACCCCTTGCCGAACAGCCGGACAATGGCAGGCCCGGATTCCGGCCCGGCAAGAGAGATGTCATCAACGTCCAGTCCCACCGCTTCGCTGATCCTGGCTCCCGTGGAGTAAAGGAATTCAAGCAGGGCGCGGTCCCGCAGTCCGGCGGCCGTATCCGTTCCTGCCGCCTCCAGGATGCGGGTCACTTCGTCAACGCTGATGGCCTTGGGCAGCCGTTTACCTGCCATGGGTGGGTGGACGTCGCGGGCTGGATCGGCCGGCGTATAACCTTCGAGAGCCCAGAACTTGTGCAGGCCACGGACCGCCACCACCGTCCGGGCCGCGGACCGGACCCCCAGGGTGGAACCGCCGTCGGAACCGTCCGACAGGGCGCGGACGTAACCCGTGACGTGGTGCCGGGTGATGTCCTCCGGCCGGCCGCAGCCGGCTGCGGCAACATACCGGGCGTAGCGGGCCAGGTCCCGGCGGTAGGCTGCCAAGGTATTCGCTGCCAGTCCCCGTTCCACACCCATGTGCTGGAGGTAGTCGGTAATTGCACGGTCGATGGCGGAAGGTACAGGTGCCGGGGCAGCGGCAGCCTCCGCCGGGCCCGGTTCGACCGCCGGCGCTGCTTCAGCCGAAGGAGGCGCCATCAGCGCTGGCTGGGGTGGGCGGGCCAGGGGGCGTCGGCGGGGCGGAGGCCTTCATAGTCGTTGGCGCGGGCGGCAGCGGCAGCCAGGATCCCGACGACGGCGGACGGGTTGTGCAGGCGTCCGGCCAGGACGGACGCCACGGCATCATCCAGGCCAATCCAGTGGAACTCGATCTCCGCCTCCTCGTCCGTCCGTTCGTGGCGTTCGTGGTGCGGCACTTCGGTGAGGTCACGGGCCAGGTAGATACGGATGGCCTCGCTGGAGGATCCCGGGGAATTGAAGACATCCGCCAGGACGTTCCAGGTCCCGGCAGCAAGGTCCGCTTCCTCGGCCAGTTCGCGCGCCGCCCCCACTACGAAGTCTTCGCCTTCAACATCCAGCAGGCCCGCCGGAACCTCCCAGAGGTCCATGCCCACGGGGTGCCGGTACTGCTTCAACAGCAGGACCTGGCCCTCGGCGTTCATGGGCAGGACGGCTACGGCGCCGGGATGGTCGATGTAATCGCGGGTGAGGGCGTCCCCGGCGTCCGAGAGCTGGAAGGTGTCGCTGACGACATCCCAGATCCTGCCCTGGTAGACCTTCTCCGTTGACAAAAGACGGCGCGGGCTTGGTGCATCCGAAACCTGTTTGGCAGGGGTGGCTTCAGGTGTACCAGGCATCGCGCCGTCCTTTGTGTGTTCTATCGACTACTTAGCGGTAACGGTACCCGATGCCGCATGTTCGCCGGCCGGGGGCACAGCCGTGTCGGCAACGCCCTCCTGGCCTGCATCCTGGCCGCCCGCGTTCCGGTGGCCTGCGTTCTGGTGGTCAAGTGCAGCCTTGACCAGGCCGGCGAACAGCGGGTGCGGGCGGGTGGGCCGCGAGCTCAGCTCGGGGTGGGCCTGCGTGGCCACGTAGTACGGGTGCACGTCGGCGGGCAGCTCAACGAATTCCACCAGCTTGCCGTCCGGGGAAGTGCCGGAGAAGACCAGGCCCTTGTCCGCGATCTGCTGGCGGTACTTGTTGTTCACCTCGTAGCGGTGCCGGTGGCGTTCGCTCACGGTGGTCTTGCCGTAGGTTCCGGCGATGACCGAGCCTTCATCCAGTTTGGCTTCGTACAGTCCAAGGCGCATGGTGCCGCCCAGGTCGCCGCGGCCTTCCACGTACTCCAGCTGCTCCTCCATGGTGGCGATCACCGGGTACTTGGAGTCCGGCTCGAATTCGCTGGAGGAGGCACCCTCCAGGCCCACCACGTTGCGGGCGTACTCGATCACCATGCACTGCAGGCCGAGGCACAGGCCCAGCACGGGCAGCTTGGTTTCGCGGGCAAACTTCAGGGCGCCGAGCTTGCCTTCGAGTCCACGGATGCCGAAGCCGCCGGGAACGCAGATGGCGTCCACGCCGTCGAGGGCCTTGACGGCGCCTTCGAGGGTCTCGCATTCGTCGGACGGGACCCAGCGGATCTTGACCTTGGCCTCGTTGGCGAAGCCGCCGGCACGCAGCGCTTCGGTGACCGAGAGGTAGGCGTCAGGCAGGTCGATGTACTTGCCCACCAGGGCAATCTCGACGTGGTGCTTGGGGTTGTGGACGGCTTCAAGCAGCTTGTCCCAGCTGGTCCAGTCAACGTCTTTGAAGGGCAGGTCAAGGGCCCGGACGATGTAGGAGTCAAGGCCCTGTCCGTGCAGGGTCTTGGGGATGTCGTAGATGCTGGGGGCGTCCGCGGCGTTCACTACGGCGTCGATATCGACGTCACACATGCGGCCGATCTTCTCCCGCATGGCCTCCGGCACTTCACGGTCCGAACGGATCACGATCGCCTCGGGCTGGATGCCGATGGACCGCAGCGCGGCCACGGAGTGCTGGGTGGGCTTGGTCTTCAGCTCCTGCGAGGGGCCAATGTACGGCACCAGGGAGACGTGCAGGAAGAACACGTTTCCGCGGCCGATGTCCTGGCGGACCTGGCGGGCCGATTCGAGGAACGGCTGGGATTCGATGTCGCCAACGGTGCCGCCGATTTCGGTGATGATGACGTCCGGGGCGTTCTTGCCCTCGGCGGGCAAACGCATGCGGCGCTTGATCTCATCCGTGATGTGCGGGATGACCTGGACGGTGTCCCCCAGGTACTCGCCGCGGCGTTCCTTGGCAATCACCGTGGAGTACACCTGGCCGGTGGTGACGTTCGCGGACCCCTCGAGGTTTTCATCAAGGAAGCGCTCGTAGTGCCCGATGTCCAGGTCCGTTTCGGCGCCGTCGTCTGTGACGAAGACCTCGCCGTGCTGGAAGGGGTTCATTGTGCCCGGATCCACGTTCAGGTAGGGATCGAGCTTCTGCATTGTCACGGACAGGCCGCGTGCCCGGAGCAGGTGACCAAGGCTGGACGCCGTCAGTCCCTTACCAAGCGAGGACGCCACACCGCCGGTGACAAAGATGTGCTTCGTCGTCTTGGAGGAGCCCGGGAACCGGGAATTTACACGGGAATTTGATCGCTGCACCACGGAATTCGAGCCTATCATCAATTCGTCCCTCCCGTGGTTGTCCCTGTCAGGCCCGCTGGGGCAGGAGCTTGGCGTCATCCAGGAGTTCCTGGGCGTGGGCCTGCGCGGTTTCGGAGTCTTCCTGGCCGGCCAGCATCCGGGCGAGCTCACGGACCCGCTCCGGGCCGTCGAGGAGGCGGACGTCACTGGAGGTGAACCCGGTGGCGGTGCCGCCGTCGGCTCCCCTGACGGAAGTCTTGGTGACGGTGATGTGCTGGTCCGCGAACGCTGCCACCTGCGGCAGGTGCGTGACCACCAGCACCTGCACGTGGCGTGCCAGCATGGCCAGGCGGCGGCCGATCTCTACGGCGGCGCGGCCGCCCACGCCGGCGTCCACCTCGTCGAAGACAAAGGTGGGGACGGGATCGACGGCGGCAAGCACCACTTCGATGGCCAGCATGACGCGGGACAGCTCACCGCCGGACGCCCCCTTGCCCAGCGGCCGGGCCGGGGCGCCCGAATGCGGCCGCAGCAGGAAGCTGATGTCGTCCGCGCCGTGCGGGCCCAGCTGACCGGTCGGCTCGAGGTTGATCACCAGCGTGGCATCGGCCATGGCCAGGGCCTTGAGCTCCGCACTGACGCGGCCGGACAGGTCCTTTGCGGCCTTGGCGCGGATCTTGCTGATGCCCGCTGCCTGCTTCTTCAGCTCCGCCTCGGCGCGGACCACCTCAGCGTCCAGGGCCTCGATGCGGGACGAGTCGTCCTGGAGCTCGTCGAAGCGGACGCGCGCCTGCTCCGCCCACTCCAGCACCTCGTCGATGGTGGGGGCGTATTTCCGGACCAGTTTGGCCAGCGCAGCGCGCCGGTCCTCGATCTCGGCGAGCCGCTCCGGGCCCTCGGAGTCCAGGCTGGCCTGGTAGCTGGCCAGCTCGGCAGCGATGTCAGTAAGCAGGAAGCCCACCTCGGCCAGCCGGGCGGCTGCGGAGCCCAGCTGCGCATCGTGCTCGGACACGTGCTCCAGGGTCCGCTTGGCGGAGTCCACCAATGTGGTGGCGTCACCGGCTTCACCAAAGTCCTCGGCAATGAGTGCCTGGTGGGCGGTGCTCGCGGCGATCCGCAGTTCCTCCACGTTGGCAAGCTTCACGGCCTCGGCCTTCAGGAGCTCATCCTCCCCCGGCTGCGGATCCACCTCGTCAATCTCGGCAAGGGCAGCCTCCAGGGATTCAGCTTCGCGGAGCCTGTCGCGGGCGGCGCTGCGGAGGTTGTCCAGCTCGGCCTGGCTGGACTTCCACCGGCCATACAGCTCCTGGTACGCGGCCAGTGGACCGGCCAGGGTGTCGCCGGCGAACTTGTCCAGGGCTTCACGCTGCGCCGTGGCACTCTTGAGCCGGATCTGGTCCGACTGTCCGTGCACCACCACCAGGGTCTCGCCGATCTCAGCCAGTACGCCCACGGGTGCAGCACGGCCGCCCAGGAAGGCACGGCTGCGTCCATCCGCACCAAGGCGCCGGGCCAGGATCAGCTCTGCGCCGCCGTCGAACTCTTCCGCCTCGGCACCGGCGTCCAGGGCACGCGCAATGGCCGGGTGGCCGGCGTCGAGCTTCAGGACTGCTTCAGCGGTAGCACTCTTGGCGCCGCTGCGGACGGCCCCGGCATCCGAACGGGCGCCCAGCAGCAGGCCAACGGCGGTGACCACCATGGTCTTGCCGGCGCCGGTTTCGCCGGTTACGACGCTCAGTCCAGGGCCGAGCCGAAGCGTTGCGTCGGTGATGACGCCCAGATCGCGGATTCTCAGTTCTTCAAGCATGGATTCACTTTGCAGTCGACGGATCGGGATCGCTGTCGGGGTTCTCCACATGCGGCACGGGCAGCGGCGGCATGGGCCGCGGCGTCCGCACAATGGGAATGGGGCCGGTGTGCACGGCGTCGGACTTGGGGACCGGCCCGCGCCAGCCGTGGATGGGCAGCTCGAACTTGCGGACCAGCCGGGCTGAGAACGGCGTCTGGTGGGTGCGGGCCAGCCGGACAGGAGTGGCGGACTTGGTCACTTCCACCCGGGCTCCCGGCGGCAGGTCCACCGAGCGCCGTCCGTCGCACCACAACACGCCCTGGGCGTCGGTCCGGCCCAGCACCTCCACCGCAAGCTTCGACCTGGGCGACACCACCAGGGGCTTGGCGAAGAGCGCGTGGGCGCTGATGGGCACAATGACCAGGGCCTCCACCTCCGGCCAGACCACCGGACCGCCCGCCGAGAACGCGTAGGCCGTGGATCCGGTGGGGGTGGCCAGCACGATGCCGTCTGAGCCGAAGGACGTCAGCGGGCGCTCGTCCACCTCGGTCACGACTTCGAGCATGCGTTCGCGGTTGGCCTTCTCGATGGCGGCCTCGTTTAAAGCCCAGGTGTGCCAAATCTTCTGGCCGCGGACCCAGACCTGGACATCGATGGTCATCCGCTCTTCAACCGTGTACTCGCGGCTGGCAACCCACTCCACGGTCTGGGCAAGGTCCGCCCGCTCGCTTTCGGCCAGGAAGCCCACGTGGCCCAGGTTGACGCCCAGCAGCGGCACATCCACCTCACGGACCAGTTCGGCGGCCCGCAGGATGGTGCCGTCACCGCCAAGGACCATGACGAGTTCCACATCGGGCAGCTGGACGTGGTCGTGGAGGACCTCCACCGGCTGGGCCAGGTGCCCAAAGAACCTTTCCATGTCCCCCAGTTCGGACTCCTGCATCACGGGGACCATGCCGGAGGCGTGCAGCAGGGCGCAGGCTTCCCAGGCGGCTTTCAGTGATTCCTCGCGGCCGGTGTGGGCAAGGACCAGTACACGCCTGCTCATCAGGTTCCGCTCTCTAGTGGTTAGGCCAGATTTGTCCGAGCAACGCAGCGGCTGCTGCCTCTCGCTCTTCGATCTTAGGCAAGTCTTTGCTGATCCTGCGTTTTATCCACAGGAAGTATTCGACGTTTCCGTCCTGCCCCGGCAGCGGACTGGCCGCCAGCCCGCAAAGGTCCAGGCCGGCGTCGAGCGCTGCCCTGGCCACCTTCTCCACGGCCATCCGCCGCTCACGCTCCGAGGTGACCACGCCGGTGCGGCCCAGGCGGTCCTTGCCGATCTCGAACTGGGGCTTGACCATCAGCACCAGGTCCCCGCCTGGTTCGGTGCAGCCGGCCAGTGGCTGGACCACGAGGGTGAGGGAAATAAAGGACAGGTCGGCGACGGTCAGCGCTGCCGGGCCGCCAATGTCTTCCGGCGCCATGTACCTGACGTTCATGCCTTCATGGACGTCCACGCGGGGGTCGTCGCGGAGGTGCGGCACCAGCTGGCCGTGTCCGACGTCGACAGCCACCACGTGCGCGGCACCCCGCCGAAGCAGGACATCGGTAAAGCCCCCGGTGGAGGCGCCGGCGTCCAGGCACCTCTTGCCCGCCACCGAAACTTGGGGGAAGGCGTCGAGGGCCCCGGCCAGCTTATGGCCCGCGCGGCTGGCGTAGCTGTCCTGGTCATCGTGTTCGACGGCGAGGTCCCGGCTGTCATCAACCTGGAGGGAGGCCTTGGCGAGGACCTGGCCACCGGAGCTGACCTTGCCTTCGGCGATGAGCGTCGCGGCATGGGTGCGCGACCTCGCCAGCCCGCGTGCCACCAGTGCCTGGTCGAGGCGAACCGGCATCAGGCTGCACCCCCGCCGGGACCGGGCAGTGTGGAGCCGGTCCCGGTGGGGGCGGTCTTTGCGGGATCAGCACCTGCTGGATCGGCGTCTGCAGGATCGGTGTCTGCGGGATCGGCGTTGAGGGCGGCCAGCAGTTCATCGTGGAGGTCGTCGTAGACGGTCCCGTGGTCCGGGACAGGGAGCCCGGGCATGTCGAAAAGCCTGGCTACGGCCTGCGCAACCCGCGGATCGGTGAGGTCCATCCCGCCTGGCTGCGGCCACTCCGGGGCCGGCTGGGCTGTCGCGTCGTCCGGTTCGGTCAGCTCGGTCATTCAACCAGTCTAGTGATCCAGCCACACCAGCTTGGGCGCCTTCGGGGCTGCGGCGTCCGGCGTCGCCGCCCACCAGGCCGCACATGCGGCCCGCCAGGAGTCGAGCTGGTCCTGGCTGCCAATGATGCCCACGGCTCCGTTGGCCACGCGCGCCGTTGACTGGCCGCACGTATACGTGCCGTCGTCGTGCGTCACTTCGGGGTACGGGCGGTGCAGGCCGGCCAGGTTTTCGATGATGTAGTTGGGCCGTTCCGCAGACCTCGCGGCCAGAATGGTTTCGCGCGTGTCGACGCCGGTCAGGACAGCAACGGTGGCAAAGCCCGCGTTGTTGCCGCCCAGGATGTCCGTGTCCAGCCGGTCGCCGACCACCAGGGGACGCTCGGCCCCGAGGCGCTTGGCTGCCGAATGGAACAGCGGAGCTTCGGGCTTTCCAGCAACCTTGGGCTGCTGCCCCGTGGCAGCAGCGACAGCGGCAACCAAGGTGCCATTTCCCGGGGCGATGCCACGCGCCTGGGGAATGGACATGTCCGTGTTGGTGGCCACCCAAAGCGCCCCGGCGGACACCACGTAGGTGGCCTCTGCCAGGTCCTTCCAGCCGATGGTTGGGCTGAAACCCTGGACGACCGCGACCGGTTCCTCCGCCTGGCTGCCCACCGGCACCAGGCCCACCAGTTCAATTTCGCGGGCAAGCGCCGTGCTGCCCGTGATGAGGATCCTGGACCCTGGTGGAAGCAGCGAGGCCAGGAGCTCGGCTGCCGCCTGCGAGGAACTGACCACCTGGTTGTCCTCGGCGGGGGCACCAAGCTCACGGAGATGCGCTGCCACCTCCGCCGGGGAGCGGGAGGCGTTGTTCGTCACATAGCCCAGGCCGATACCCAGGCCGGAGAGCTGCTGCAGTGAATCCACAGCTCCGGGAATGGCGTGGGGCCCGGCATAGACCACGCCGTCCAGGTCGGCGAGCAGTGCGTCGAAGCGGGAAACCAGTGAAACGTCACTCATGCTTGTCAGTCTTCCCGGCGTTCTTCATCATGCTGGGTGGCACCGCTGTCCTCCGCTTCGGCATCACCGGCAGCTTCGGAATCCAGCTCGTCCCGTTCCACCGAGTCCTGGTCCGATTCGGCGTCGTCGGAGACGAAGTAGTCGGCGTCCTGGTCGTCCAGGTTGCTGTCCTGGGCTGCCTCCGCTTCGGTAGCGCGGGTGCTTTCAGCTTCGGCGTCTGCGTCACCGGCGGTGGGGGTTTCAGCGGGAGCTTCGGTTTCGGCGGCGCCGGAGGCACGCTCCAGCAGCCGGCGTCGGTCAGCCTCTTCCCGTGCCTCTTCTTCCTCGTCCCAGCCGAGGTCGATGATTTCGGGTTCCTGGTCCGCACCCTGGCCCAGCGCGTTTTCTGCCACGACCGCCTGGCGGTTCCACTTTTCCGACTCTTCCTGGCGTCCCACCGCTGCAAGTGCATCGGCGTAGGCACGGAAGAGTCGCGGGCTGTAGGAGAAGGCACGGTTGATGTCCAGCTGCGGGATCTCCAGTTCCGCTACTGCCGCGTCCAGCTGGCCCAGATCGGTCCGTGCACCGGCTGCCACGATTGCCAGTTCCACCTTGCCGGGCGCGTCAAGGTCCCGGGCTTCCTCCGAGCGGGCAACATCGAGGGCACGGTCGGGGCGCCCCAGGCCACGCTCGCAGTCGGCCATCACGGGGAGGTGCACGTTGGAACCACTGATCCGGCGGAAGGTGCGGAACTCGCGGAGTGCCTCACCGTAATGGCCGGCAGCATAGGCCGTCAGGCCAACGGCCTCGCGGACGGCTGCGAGCCGTCCGCCACGACGACTGGCGGCGAGGGCGTGCTGGAAGGCAAGCTCGGGCTCGTCGTCGATAAGGCGGCCGGCCATCACCAGGTGACGGGCAACCCACTCTGCGCTCTTGGGCTCAAGGGTCTTGATCTGGTGGTGCGTGGCTCGGTCCAGTTCCTTGCCCGTGACGTCCTCATCGATCTCGGGTGAGCGTTCCCGGTCAGGGCGGTTGGCGCTGCGAAGGTCTGCGGCGTTGGGCACGCGGACAGGGCGCTCCTCCTGGCGGTCGCGGCCAAAGCCGCGGGGGCCGGAGCCGCCACGGCCTGATTCGGCCCGGGAGTCGCCGCGGTCGAAGCTGCGCGGTGCGCGATCCTGCCTGTCACCAAACGGCTTGCGGTTCTCGCCACCGAAGCCGCGGCGGTCGCCTTCGCCTTCGCGGCGCGGACGGTCACCGAAAGGCTTCCGGTCACGGTCACCACCGCCAAAGCTGCGGCGGTCGCCCTCACCGTCACGGCGCGGACGGTCACCAAAGGGCTTACGATCACGGTCGCCGAAAGGCTTCCGGTCACGGTCCCCGAAAGGCTTCCGCTCACGATCACCGAAAGGCTTCCGCTCACGATCACCCTCACCGTCACGGCGCGGACGTTCGCCAAACGGCTTACGATCACGGTCGCCGAAAGGCTTCCGGTCGCGGTCACCCTCACCGTCACGGCGCGGACGGTCACCAAACGGCTTACGATCACGGTCACCAAACGGCTTCCGGTCACGATCACCGAAAGGCTTCCGCTCACCGCCACCAGTAGCACCGGTGAAACCACGACGGTCACCCTCGCCGTCGCGGCGGGGACGGTCACCAGACGGCTTACGATCACGATCACCGAAAGGCTTCCGCTCACCGCCACCAGTACCACCGGTGAAACCGCGACGGTCACCCTCGCCGTCGCGGCGGGGACGGTCACCAAACGGCTTACGATCACGATCACCGAAAGGCTTCCGCTCACCGCCGGCCCCGGAACCGCCGCGGGAGGGGCTGTTGCCGTCGCGGTCGGAGCGGGACCGGAATCCGCGGGGATCCCCGCCGGAGTTGTTGTTGCCGCGGAACGCGCCGCGGTCGTTGCCGCGGTTGCCCCCGTTGTGCTCGGCCATATGGATTCCTCCTGTTGTGAGCCGACCACTGGCGCAACTGCAGCCGCTCGTTTCGTTTCCTACGCAACCCGAAATCAAGCGCTTCGAAGTCCGTACATCTTCATCAATTCTAGTGGAGCCGCAAAATCCCAAGGGACAGCGGGCCCCTTGGGAGCGGTATCGTGGCCATCTTCACAGGCGACGCCCAATCACATCCTGCCCGTTGCTGCGGGATGCGCCATCACATCCTGCCCGTTCGCCGGCCACGCCTCATCACTTCGTGAGAGTCTTCTGTCGTGGCGCGGGACCTGGTGACGCGTCACCGGTGAGGGGACGAAAGCTGATGGCGCGTCACCCACAAACCGCACAGGACCTGATGGCGCGTCACCGGGCCCAGGTGCGGGATCGTGTTGTGGTGTCGGTGGGTTAAATGTGGGAGGCCCCAACCTGGTGGTTGGGGCCTCGACCAATGTGTGTCCGGCGGTGACCTACTCTCCCACACCCTCCCGGGTGCAGTACCATCGGCGCTGTGGGTCTTAGCTTCCGGGTTCGGAATGGGACCGGGCGTTTCCCCCACGCTATGACCGCCGTAACCCTTGTACCCGCCCGCCCGGTGTTTTGTTCGGGGGTGGGAAGTCTGGTGGTTACAACATTGTGGTGTTGTTATTCAGTTGTGTTGGTTCCGTGCCGTGACAACCCGTGTGTTGGGGGGTTGTTGGTTGGGAACCACATAGTGGACGCAAGCAGAGTTTGTATGTATCTGTGTGGTGTAAGTTGTTGGCCTATTAGTACCGGTCAGCTTCACGAGTCGTTAGTCCTCGCTTCCACATCCGGCCTATCAACCCAGTGGTCTGGCTGGGGGCCTCTCACACCCGAGGGTGTATGGAAATCTCATCTCGAAGCGAGCTTCCCGCTTAGATGCTTTCAGCGGTTATCCCATCCGAACGTAGCTAATCAGCGGTGCACTTGGCAGTACAACTGACACACCAGAGGTTCGTCCGTCCCGGTCCTCTCGTACTAAGGACAGCCCTTCTCAAATTTCCTGCGCGCGCAGCGGATAGGGACCGAACTGTCTCACGACGTTCTAAACCCAGCTCGCGTACCGCTTTAATGGGCGAACAGCCCAACCCTTGGGACCTACTCCAGCCCCAGGATGCGACGAGCCGACATCGAGGTGCCAAACCATGCCGTCGATATGGACTCTTGGGCAAGATCAGCCTGTTATCCCCGAGGTACCTTTTATCCGTTGAGCGACGGCCATTCCACAATGTACCGCCGGATCACTAGTCCCGACTTTCGTCCCTGCTCGAGATGTCTCTCTCACAGTCAAGCTCCCTTGTGCACTTACACTCGACACCTGATTGCCAACCAGGCTGAGGGAACCTTTGGGCGCCTCCGTTACTTTTTAGGAGGCAACCGCCCCAGTTAAACTACCCATCAGGCACTGTCCCTGACCCGGATTACGGGCCGAAGTTAGATGTCCAAAGTGACCAGAGTGGTATTTCAACGATGACTCCACCCGAACTGGCGTCCGGGCTTCAACGTCTCCCACCTATCCTACACAAGCCACTCCGAACACCAATACCAAACTATAGTAAAGGTCTCGGGGTCTTTCCGTCCTGCTGCGCGTAACGAGCATCTTTACTCGTACTGCAATTTCGCCGAGTTTATGGTTGAGACAGCGGGGAAGTCGTTACTCCATTCGTGCAGGTCGGAACTTACCCGACAAGGAATTTCGCTACCTTAGGATGGTTATAGTTACCACCGCCGTTTACTGGGGCTTAAATTCTCAGCTTCGCCTTGCGGCTAACCGGTCCTCTTAACCTTCCAGCACCGGGCAGGAGTCAGTCCGTATACATCGTCTTGCGACTTCGCACGGACCTGTGTTTTTAGTAAACAGTCGCTTCCCCCTGGTCTCTGCGGCCCCGATCCCCTCCACACCGCAAAGGGTGTATCAAGGTTGGGGCCCCCCTTCTCCCGAAGTTACGGGGGCATTTTGCCGAGTTCCTTAACCATAATTCTCTCGATCGCCTTGGTATTCTCTACCTGATCACCTGTGTCGGTTTGGGGTACGGGCGGCTAAAACCTCGCGTCGATGCTTTTCTCGGCAGCATAGGATCACCAAATCCCCCCAAACGGGGGTCCCATCAGATCTCAGGCACCATGAGTGGCGGATTTGCCTACCACTCGCCCTACATCCTTAGACCGGGACAACCATCGCCCGGCTCGGCTACCTTCCTGCGTCACACCTGTTAATACGCTTGCCTCCCGGGATCAGGTCCTGCGCTCCACCAAAACCCTCACACCACAAGGGCGCTCGGGCAGGCTTCGGGCAGTTAGTATCCCCCGCTCAGCATGGGCGGTTTTTCGCCGGTACGGGAATATCAACCCGTTGTCCATCGACTACGCCTGTCGGCCTCGCCTTAGGTCCCGACTTACCCAGGGCAGATTAGCTTGACCCTGGAACCCTTGATCATTCGGCGGACGGGTTTCTCACCCGTCTTTCGCTACTCATGCCTGCATTCTCACTCGTGTAGGCTCCACCGCTGGTTTACACCGCGACTTCACCGCCCACACGACGCTCCCCTACCCATCCACACGCCTGAACCACAAGGGCTTAGCTAAAATGTGAATGCCACAACTTCGGCGGTGTACTTGAGCCCCGCTACATTGTCGGCGCGGAATCACTTGACCAGTGAGCTATTACGCACTCTTTTAAGGGTGGCTGCTTCTAAGCCAACCTCCTGGTTGTCTGGGCAACTCCACATCCTTTCCCACTTAGCACACGCTTAGGGGCCTTAGTTGGTGGTCTGGGCTGTTTCCCTCTCGACTATGAAGCTTATCCCCCACAGTCTCACTGCTGCGCTCTCACTTACCGGCATTCGGAGTTTGGCTGACGTCAGTAACCTTGTAGGGCCCATTAGCCATCCAGTAGCTCTACCTCCAGCAAGAAACACGCAACGCTGCACCTAAATGCATTTCGGGGAGAACCAGCTATCACGAAGTTTGATTGGCCTTTCACCCCTACCCACAGCTCATCCCCTCCATTTTCAACTGAAGTGGGTTCGGTCCTCCACGACGTCTTACCGTCGCTTCAACCTGGCCATGGGTAGATCACTTCGCTTCGGGTCTAGATCACGCCACTCACACGCCCTATTCAGACTCGCTTTCGCTACGGCTGCCCCACACGGGTTAACCTCGCGACGTAACACTAACTCGCAGGCTCATTCTTCAAAAGGCACGCCGTCACCAGAATCAGACTGGCTCCGACGGATTGTAAGCACACGGTTTCAGGTACTGTTTCACTCCCCTCCCGGGGTACTTTTCACCTTTCCCTCACGGTACTGGTCCGCTATCGGTCATTAGGGAGTATTTAGGCTTATCAGGTGGTCCTGACAGATTCGCACGGGATTTCTCGGGCCCCGTACTACTTGGGATACTCTCACAGGCGGTACAAACACATTACGGTTACGGGACTAACACCCTCTCTGGCCGGCCTTTCAAAACCGTTCACCTATGCGCGCACATCACACCCCACCAGCCCGGCAGAACTGGTATGGAAAGTCCCACAACCCCGACCATGCAACGCCCGCCGGCTATCACACATGGAACGGTTTAGCCTGATCCGCGTTCGCTCGCCACTACTAACGGAATCACTATTGTTTTCTCTTCCTGCGGGTACTGAGATGTTTCACTTCCCCGCGTTCCCCCCACGCACCCTATGTGTTCAGGTACGGGTCACCGAGTCACTCGCGCGCTCGGCGGGGTTTCCCCATTCGGACACCCTGGGATCACAGTCCGGTTATCGACTCCCCCAGGCTTATCGCAGATTCCTACGTCCTTCTTCGGCTCCTAATGCCAAGGCATCCACCGTGTGCTCTTAAAAACTTGACCACAAAGATCAAAAACATTTCTCGAGAGAACCACAGAAACCAACCACACCCCAACACCCAAAGGGCATCAACAGCGCAGCCAGATCCAGGTTCATTAATCTTGGAAATTGCTTCTTATACAAGATGCTCGCGTCCACTATGTAGTTCTCAAACAACAACCCCACACCACACACCCCACACACCCACAACAGGCGCACGGAACGTCACGGCAGGGAAACCAGAAACAAACAAACCCGACAAGGAACCACCACGACCAAAGCCGCAGCAACCCCTCCCCGGCCCTGTTGCCTCAGGACCCAACAGTGTGCCAAACACTAAACCACGCATCCCTGCGCCCACCGTTCCAGAACCATCACTGGCTCGTACTAGACAAGACAAAAAAACACGCAGCCGCTATTTGCTGATATTCCACCCATGAGCACCCGCCACGGAACAATCGTCCATGCTGCGGGCTTGCTTCCTGACAACCCCCCACACCGGCATTCACCAGCACAGAAGAGTTGGAGGTGCTCCTTAGAAAGGAGGTGATCCAGCCGCACCTTCCGGTACGGCTACCTTGTTACGACTTAGTCCCAATCGCCAGTCCCACCTTCGACAGCTCCCTCCCACAAGGGGTTAGGCCACCGGCTTCGGGTGTTACCAACTTTCGTGACTTGACGGGCGGTGTGTACAAGGCCCGGGAACGTATTCACCGCAGCGTTGCTGATCTGCGATTACTAGCGACTCCGACTTCATGGGGTCGAGTTGCAGACCCCAATCCGAACTGAGACCGGCTTTTTGGGATTAGCTCCACCTCACAGTATCGCAACCCTTTGTACCGGCCATTGTAGCATGCGTGAAGCCCAAGACATAAGGGGCATGATGATTTGACGTCGTCCCCACCTTCCTCCGAGTTGACCCCGGCAGTCTCCTATGAGTCCCCACCATCACGTGCTGGCAACATAGAACGAGGGTTGCGCTCGTTGCGGGACTTAACCCAACATCTCACGACACGAGCTGACGACAACCATGCACCACCTGTAAACCAGCCCCAAAGGGGAAACCACATTTCTGCAGCGGTCCGGTTCATGTCAAGCCTTGGTAAGGTTCTTCGCGTTGCATCGAATTAATCCGCATGCTCCGCCGCTTGTGCGGGCCCCCGTCAATTCCTTTGAGTTTTAGCCTTGCGGCCGTACTCCCCAGGCGGGGCACTTAATGCGTTAGCTACGGCGCGGAAAACGTGGAATGTCCCCCACACCTAGTGCCCAACGTTTACGGCATGGACTACCAGGGTATCTAATCCTGTTCGCTCCCCATGCTTTCGCTCCTCAGCGTCAGTTAATGCCCAGAGACCTGCCTTCGCCATCGGTGTTCCTCCTGATATCTGCGCATTTCACCGCTACACCAGGAATTCCAGTCTCCCCTACATCACTCTAGTCTGCCCGTACCCACCGCAGATCCGGAGTTGAGCCCCGGACTTTCACGGCAGACGCGACAAACCGCCTACGAGCTCTTTACGCCCAATAATTCCGGATAACGCTTGCGCCCTACGTATTACCGCGGCTGCTGGCACGTAGTTAGCCGGCGCTTCTTCTGCAGGTACCGTCACTTACGCTTCTTCCCTACTGAAAGAGGTTTACAACCCGAAGGCCGTCATCCCTCACGCGGCGTCGCTGCATCAGGCTTTCGCCCATTGTGCAATATTCCCCACTGCTGCCTCCCGTAGGAGTCTGGGCCGTGTCTCAGTCCCAGTGTGGCCGGTCACCCTCTCAGGCCGGCTACCCGTCGTCGCCTTGGTAGGCCATTACCCCACCAACAAGCTGATAGGCCGCGAGTCCATCCAAAACCACAAAAGCTTTCCACCAACCACCATGCGATGGAAGGTCATATCCGGTATTAGACCCAGTTTCCCAGGCTTATCCCAGAGTCAAGGGCAGGTTACTCACGTGTTACTCACCCGTTCGCCACTAATCCACCAGCAAGCTGGCATCATCGTTCGACTTGCATGTGTTAAGCACGCCGCCAGCGTTCATCCTGAGCCAGGATCAAACTCTCCGTTGAAGTAAAACAAAAACAGACACAACCACAACCACCGGAAATAACGGCAGAAACAGCTGCACAAAATTTGAAACCAGCCAAAAACACCATGCACACCACGGGGTGGCGGCACAGCACAATCAACCAATTACATACATAATCGGTATCAACAAACTTGGCACACTATTGAGTTCTCAAACAACAGACACATTCGAATATTCCCGGATACAATTCAAAAGAATTTCATTTCCGTATTTCTTCGCTGCGATGTTTCCATCTTATTTCATTCATATTCACTTTCGCAAATCCGGATTTTCTTCCGGAATTCACTCGGTGGAATGAATCCGCCCAGCACAACGGGAAGCAATTTCTCCAATTCCACGCGGTGCGCGGCAAGAATTGCTTCTCATGATTTGGGGGTTTGTCACCACTCAGCGGCGGCGACTCAGAAAACAATACACGCCCCCCAGCGGCCGTGCAAATCGGCCGCCGAAGGGCGTGCATACGGACCGTGAAGGTGCTAGGGAACCAGCACCTCAACAGTGGCCAGGTTCTTCTTGCCCCGGCGCAGGAGCAGGTACTGGCCGTGCAACAGTTCAGACTCGGAGATCACGGCCTCCGGATCGGACACCTTCTCGTTGTTCACGTAGGCACCTCCTTCACCAACGGTGCGCCGGGCGGCGGACTTGCTTTCCGATAGACCGGACGCCACCAGCAGGTCGACGATCCCCATCCCGTCCACCTGCACCGTGGCCGAAGGAAGTTCGGAGGTAGCCGCCTGGAGCGTTGCCTTGTCCAGTGCGGCCAGGTCGCCGTTGCCGAAAAGCGCCGCTGAAGCGGCGATGACTTTTTCGGTGGCGTCCACGCCGTGCACCAGCGAGGTCACTTCGAAGGCCAGCTTCCGCTGTCCTTCCCTGGCAAAGGGACGCTCGGCCACGGAAACCGCGATCTCTTCGATCTCGGCCCGGGTGAGGAACGTGAACACCTTGAGCCGGTCCACAACGTCGGCGTCGGCGGTGTTGAGCCAGAACTGGTAGAAGGCGTACGGGCTGCACATGCCCGCGTCCAGCCAGATGGCGTTGCCCTCGCTCTTGCCGAACTTGGTTCCGTCGGAGTTGGTGATGAGGGGAGTTCCCAGGGCGTGGACGCTCTTGCCCTCCACCTTGCGGATCAGGTCCGTACCGCTGGTGAGGTTGCCCCACTGGTCCGAACCACCGGTCTGCAGCACACAGCCGTAGTCGCGGTAGAGCTGCAGGTAGTCCATGCCCTGCAGGATCTGGTAGCTGAACTCGGTGTAGCTGATGCCCTCGTCGGAGTTCAGGCGGGATGCCACGGCGTCCTTGCGCAGCATCGTTCCAACCCTGAAGTGCTTGCCCACTTCACGCAGGAAGTCGATGGCGCTCAAGGGCGCCGTCCAGTCCAGGTTGTTTACGATCCTGGCAGCGTTGTCACCCTCGAAGCTGAGGAAGCGGCTGACCTGGGCCTGCAGGTAGCCCACCCACTCCGCCACCGTGTCCTTGGTGTTCAGGGTTCGTTCAGCGGTGGGGCGGGGATCGCCGATCATACCCGTGGAGCCGCCAACGAGTCCCAGTGGCTTGTGCCCGGCCAGCTGCAGCCGCCGCATGACCAGGAGCTGGACGAGGTTTCCCAGGTGCAGGCTCGGGGCGGTGGGGTCGAAGCCGCAATAGTATGTGACCGGCCCGTCGGCGAGGAGCTTCTCAAGCTCTGCTTCGTCGGTGGACACATGGACCAGCCCACGCCACTTCAGTTCCTGCCAAATGTTGGCGAAAGTGGGATCGTTGCGCTGCGGTTCGAGGTTGTTCAGTTCTGGCACGCTTCCTAAGTTAGCAGTAACGCCCGGCGCCGGGTCAGCCGGCAATCCCGGCAGGCACGGGTTGCGAGGCAATCAGCCGCAGGCGCTGTGTTGCACGTGTCATGGCTACGTACAGGTCCCCCACCTTGCCGTGCTCATGGTTGAGCATGACGGATGGTTCCAGGACCACCACGCCGTCGAACTCCAGGCCCTTGGCCTCGCGCGGGCTGATCACCACGATGTCCTGCTCGTAGCTGCCGGCGCCGGTGCCGATCCGTCGCCCATACACGTCACGCAGTGCTGCTGTGGCCTGGGGCAGGAGGTCACCATCGGCGATCACGGCGAGCAGGCCGCCGTCGAGCGCGTCAAGTTCTTCCGGGAGGACCTCCACGAGCCGGCCGACCACCGCGCCGTTCCCTACTTCGTCGATGATGGGCGCCCAGCGCCCCTCACGAACGGCCTTCGGCGCGGAAACCACCAGGCCCGCCGCGTTGGCCATCCTGACGGCGGCTTCGGCGATCTGCGAGGGCGTGCGGTAGTTGACGGTCAGCTCCTCCAGCTGCCAGCGGTCACCGAACAGCGGAGCAAGCGCCCCCTGCCACGAGTTGGCTCCGGCCACAGAGCTGGTCTGCGCGATGTCGCCCACGATGGTGAAGGACTTCAGCGGGCAGCGCCGGACCAGGAGCCGCCACTGCATGGGTGAGAGTTCCTGTGCCTCATCCACCACGATGTGCCCGAAGGCCCAGGTGCGGTCGCTCGTTGCGCGTTCGGCAGCGGTTTGCCGCCCTTCCTGTTCCTGGTTCTGCTCGGCCAGTTCCTCCGCGGACATCAGGGGGTCCACGCCGGCGGCCTGCATGTTGACCAGGGTCTGCTTGGCGTTGGCAAGGTCGCGGGCACGGTCATGCTCCTGCTGGGCCAGTCCGCGCCCGGCGGCCGGGTCCAGCTCGCCGAGCAGTTCGGCGGCCTCGTCCAGCAGCGGCACGTCCGATTCCGTCCACGGGGCATCCGCGGGACGCTGCAGCAGCGCCCGCTGGGCCGGGGTCAGGTTGGGGGTGCAGAATTCCAGCACCTCCGGCTTGCTGAACAGATCCGAGATCAGCTTCTCCGGCGTCATGGGCATCCAGCACAGGTTCAGCGCAATCCGCACATCGCGGGCCGTCCGGACATCTTCGGCAAGGTACGAGCGGTCCGCGTTGTTGCCGAGGTTGCCGGCTTCGACGAGCTCGGTCATCTGTTCGGTCAGCTCGCGCAGCAGGATTTTCACGAACGTCACGCGTGCCTCGTTGTACGGCTTTCCGGTGGCGCGGGCACGTTCCCTTGCACGCCGGACCTGCCGGGGTGTGAGGGTGAGCTTGCGGCCGTCCACTTCAAGGATCCGGTTCTGCGCGGGGACGCGCATGCGGTTGGACACGGCGTTGGCCACGATCGCGGCCATGTCCAGGCGGCCCTTCAGGGCTGCCGCGTCCGCATCTGTTTCGGGAACGGCATTGATGCCGGGCATCAGGCGGCCCACGCTGGCCATGACGACACCGGTTTCCCCGAGCGAGGGCAGCACCCGTTCGATGTACTTCATGAACGACGACGACGGCCCCACCAGGAGCACGCCGGCACTTTTGAGGCGGTCACGGTGGGTGTACAGCAGGTAGGCGGCCCGGTGCAGGGCCACGGCGGTTTTGCCGGTGCCCGGCCCGCCCTGGACCACGACGGCGCCGGAAATGGAGGACCGGATGATGCGGTCCTGTTCCGACTGGATGGTGCTGACGATGTCCGACATGCGGCCGGTCCGCTTGGAGTTCAGGGCCGCGAGCAGGGCCCCTTCGCCCTGCAGCGATTCGTCGTCGGTAAGCATCCCCGCGTCCAGGACGTCGTCCTCGATCGCCTTGACGTCCCGCCCCTGCAGGATCAGGTGCCGGCGGCGGCGGACGCCCTGCCGGTCGAAGGCCGTGGCCTGGTAGAAGTGCCCGGCCTCGGGCGCACGCCAGTCCACCATCAGCCGCTGCAGGTCCTCGGTGGTAAGCCCGATGCGGCCAATGTACTGGGCTTCACCGGAGTCCAGGTCCAGGCGGCCGAACACCAGCCGGTCATCGACGGCGTCCAGCTGGGCCAGGCGGTCCTCATACAGTGCAGCGAACGCATCACGTTCCGAAACGTTCTGCATGGTGCCCACGGCTCCGGCGCGCCGGACCTGCGCCAGCTGGCGGCGCTTTTCCTCCCGGAGTTCCTCCAGCCGGGCATACAGGCCGGCTACATACTCCCGTTCGTGGGCCAATTCGGCGTCGTGCATTAACGTTCCCCTATCGCGAAAGACAGACCGTCCATTCTACAACCATTTCCGTTAACGCTTGTGAAACGTTGCAGCCGGCAGTCAACGTGCCGGCTGCTTCCGGATCCGGGGCTTGGCAGCCTTGTATTTGGAGACGGTGGGGTCGCCGGTGAGCCAGAACCGCCAGGCGTATTCCGCCGATCCCCCGGCGCCGGCCACGCCCACCCGCGGGCCCGTACTTACCGGACCGCCGCTGCAGGAGGGAAGCTCCAGGCCGAAAGGTGGAGCCAGCGCGTCCCGGCCACTGTCCGCCGTCGTCAATCCAAGCGCTTTGGCCAGGCGGGCCGGACCGCTGGCCAGGTCGGCGGGCGTTCTCGACGTGGGACGGCGCCGTTGTGCCAGTTCAAGTCCGTCCACCACCTCCCCTGCCCGCAGCAGCAGGGCGGACGCAACGCCTGCCGGGCCGCAGACAATGTTGGTGCAGTGGTGCATGCCGTAGGTGAAGTAGACGTAGAGGTGCCCGGCGGGGCCGAACATTGGCGCATTGCGGGGTGTCGGGCCCCGGTAGGTATGCGAGCCCGGGTCCGGATGGAGCGAATCCTCGGGCCCAAGGTAGGCCTCCACCTCGGTGAGCCGGATGGACACCGCGCCGTCCCGGGACTGGTGCGTCAGTACGGCGCCAAGCAGCTGCGGGGCGAGCTCGCGGGCATCTCCGGACAGGAAACTCCGGAGCGTCCCGGCGTCCGGAGCACTTTCGTTCATTGCTCGACTTTACCCGGATGCCGCCCGTTTCATCCGCCCGGCAGCCGCCCCGGCGCCGGATTCCCGCCCTCCACGGCCATGTCCGATTTCCGCTAGTACCGGCCGGGGTGGGCTGGCAGGATGGAGGAATGGACTTCTGGCAGCGCTACCGGGCAATCGATGCCCGCGACCCCCGGTTCGACGGCCAGTTCTATACCGCCGTCCGCACAACCGGGATCTACTGCCGCCCCTCCTGCCCGGCCCGCACCCCCAAGGCGTCCAACGTGACGTTTTACGAGACGTCCGCCGCGGCACACGAGGCGGGCTACCGGGCCTGCAAGCGCTGCCTGCCGGAGGCGGTGCCGGGAACCCCTGCCTGGAACGTGCGGCAGGACGTTGCGGGCCGGGCCATGCGGCTGATCAACGACGGCGTGATCAACCGGGACGGGGTGGCAGGCCTTGCGTCCCGCCTGGGGTACTCGCCGCGCCAGCTTAACCGGATCCTGGGGCAGGAACTGGGTGCCGGTCCCCTGTCGCTGGCCCGCGCTGCGAGGGCGCAGACCGCACGTACGCTGCTGGTGTCCACCTCCATGAAGCTGGCCGACATCGCCTTCGCGGCCGGCTTCAGCAGCGTGCGGCAGTTCAACGAGACCATCGCCGAGGTGTTCGACATGACCCCCACCGCACTTCGCAGGACAGTCCGGCACCCGGCCCCCGGTGGCGGCACGACGGCGCTGACCCTTGGCCTGCCCTACCGTCCGCCGTTCGATCCAGGCATCTTCTCCTTCCTTGCGGTCCGTGCCATCCCCGGCATCGAGGAGGGCACGGCCACCTCCTACGCACGGACCCTGCGGCTCCCCCATGGCGATGCGCGCTTCCAGGTGGCGTACGACGGCGGCACGCGGGCACGGCAGCTCACCCTCACCGTGGGTGCGGTGGACCTGCGGGACCTTCCGGCACTGCTGAGCCGCGTGCGGAGGCTGTTCGACCTGGACGCAGACCCCGAAGCGATCGACGGTGCCCTCACGGCCGACCCCAGGCTTGCCGCCTCCGTTGCCGGCGCTCCCGGAATGAGGATGCCGGGGGCGCTGGACCCGCAGGAACTGCTGGTGCGGGCCATGGTGGGCCAGCAGATCACGGTGGCGGCGGCCCGGACCGCACTGACCCAACTGTCCGCCGCCGGCAGTCCCAGCAGCACGGCCGGCGACGGCCTGGACAGGCTCTTCCCGACGCCGGCCCAAATAGCCGCGGCGGGCCACCTGCTGCGCGGGCCCAGGAGACGGACCGAATCGCTCCTCCAGGCGGCCTCGGCCATGGCCGCCGGAGAACTGGAGTTCGGCTATGGGGACGACCTAACCGGCCTGGGCGCCAAACTGCTGCCCTTGCCGGGGGTGGGACCATGGACCGTGGGGTACGTGGCCATGCGGGTCCTGGGCGCCCCGGACGTCTTCCTCGCCAACGACGCCGCCGTTCGGAACGGAATCCGCGCCATCGATAATGGTGACAGCGCCCTGAGCCCGGACTTCCGGGAGACCAGCCCGTGGCGCTCCTACGCCACCATGCACCTGTGGCGCGCCGCAGCACGGCCCGCACCTACAACAACCGTTCCCGCGAAAGGGATGCCATGAAAGCGCAACTGATGCTACTGTCCACGCCTGACGGGCCCTTCACCATCCTTGCCCGGGACGGCGTGGTCCTCGCTTCGGGCTGGACGGCAGGCCTTGCAGAACTCACCGGACAGGTCCATCCCACGCTGCGGCCCGACGCCGTGGAAGAGGTGGCAAGCCTTGGCGGGATCTCGTCCGCCGTTGAAGCCTTCTACGACGGCGACCCCGCTCCCGCCATGGCAGTCCGGGTCCTGCAGCAGTCGGGCCCGTTCCGTGCCCACGCCTGGGACGTGCTGCGCCAGGTCAAACCCGGCTCACCCGTTACGTACACCGAGTATGCGGCCCTCGCGGGCAACCCGCGTGCGGTCAGGGCGGCGGCCAGCGCCTGTGCCTTCAATGCAGCGGCGTTGTTCGTTCCCTGCCACCGGGTGATCCGGACCGATGGCTCGCTGGGCGGCTTCCGCTGGGGCCTGCCCATCAAGGAAAGCCTGCTGGCCCGCGAGGCTGGCCAGGACTGCTTCAGGTGAGGACGACTACTTTGGGTCGGGCATCGCCGAAGGCCAGGGCAGCAGGGCGGGAAGGTCGGTGCCGTCCCCGGCGGCGGTGGCCCGCAGGCTGTCCAGCGACGGCTTGCGCCCAGCGAGCCAGGCGGCGATATCCGTGACCATGCCGCTGACGACGACGGTGCTGCCGCCGGCGCCAAGGGCCAGCGGCGGAAGTGCCACCGGCTGCAGGACAAGCCGGGTACCGGCCGGGACGCGGGCGGCCAGGAAGTCGAAGAGGTGGGAGCAGAATTCCCTGTTCCAGGTTTCGGGTCCCGTGCCGGCATCCAGGTCCGCGGTGTGGATGACGAGCTCGCGCCAGAGCGCCAGCCCCGCATCGAAGATGACGCCGTCGCGGAACGCGATGGGCGTCTGCCACTCATCCCCGTCCAGTGCGTCAAAAGCCGTCAGCGCGCGGCGCAGCGCAGCATCGACGTCCTCCCGGTGCTGCCCAAGGCTGTGCCCCGCGGCCAGATCGATGGCGCGGTTGCGGCCTTCCACGCCGCCGTCGTAAAGCTCCACCGTTTCACCGCGGCGGCCGTACTCCACCTGACGGGCCAGGGCGTCGCAGATTCCGGCGAGGTGGGCCAAAAGGTGCCCGCGGCTCCAGCCGGGAAGCGTGGACGGAGCACGTTCGCCGCCGTCGGGAATCCGGTCCAGCCCGGCAGTCAGCGCGGCGCCGGCCGTGTGCAGTTCGGCCAGGAGGCCGGCAGGAGAAGGAGAGGTCATGCGGCCAGCCTAGCCGAGCACCCAGGCGCGCCAGCTACTTATTCCAGCGGCGATCCGTCCGGCCCGACACGGTGCCGGACATGGTTGCCGTCGTTGCTGGCCTGCCAGAACTCGATCTCGACGGGCTGGAGGGCGTAGAGCTGCCACTGGGGATTGTCGCTTCCGTCGGCCCGGGGCCGCTCGTGCCAGTCCACCGCGGAAGCCTCGGCAGAAAGCTCGGCCACAGCGCCGGCCACCCGGACCTGGCGGCCCAGGCCCGGCCAGTAGAAGTTCATGGCGGCACGTGGTTCAGCGGCCAGCTCCCGGCCCTTGCGGGAGGTGCGTGACGTGGCGAAGTGCCAGCCGTCGTCGTCAATGTTCTTCAGGATCAGCATCCGCGAGGACGGCTGCTGCCCACCGCCGGATGCCTCGCCCACCGTGGCCAGGCTGAACGCGTGCGGCTGCTGCTCCCCCGCGTCCAGCGCCTCATCCAGCCACTGCTTGAACAGCAGCGCCGGGTCCTGCGGGGCGTTGTCCGGGTCGAAACCGGGCAGGCCGGAGGGGAAATCGGGAAGGGTGCGAAGGAACTTGCGGAAGGTTTCGCTCATGGCTCCACCCTAGCCACAATCAGCAAGGGGCCCCGCGGAAAAACCACGGCGCCCCTTGCAGATCCGGTATTTAGCCTGCGTACGCCCGGACGTCGGCGAGCTCGGCTTCCAGTGCGGCGAGCTGGCGTTCGACGGCGGCCGGCGCCGTTCCGCCCTGGGAGTTGCGGCTGTTCAGGGAGCCTTCCGTGGACAGGACCGTGCGGACCTCGGGGGTGAGATGCTCCGAGATGGCAGCGTACTCCCCGTCCGTAAGGTCCCACAGTTCCACACCACGGGATTCCGCCTGCTTGACCGCCGCGCCGGAGAGTTCGTGCGCCTCGCGGAACGGCACGCCCTGCCGGACCAGCCATTCGGCGATGTCCGTGGCCAGCGCGAAGCCCTGCGGGGCCAGCGACTGCATCCGTTCAGTGTTGAACTTGAGGGTGGCGATCATGCCGGAGACGGCCGGAAGCAGCAGCTCCAGGGTGTCGGCGGCGTCGAATACCGGTTCCTTGTCCTCCTGCAGGTCGCGGTTGTACGCAAGCGGAAGGCCCTTGAGCGTGGCCAGCAGCCCGGTGAGGTTGCCGATCAGGCGCCCTGCCTTGCCGCGGGCCAGCTCTGCCACATCCGGGTTCTTCTTCTGCGGCATGATCGAGGACCCCGTGGAGTACGAATCATGCAGCGTGACGAAGGAGAACTCCTTGGTGGCCCAGAAGATGACTTCCTCTGAGATCCGGGAGAGGTCCACGCCGATCATCGAGCAGACCCAGGCGAACTCGGCGAAGACGTCGCGGGACGCGGTGCCGTCGATCGAGTTATGCGTGGCGGAGTAGAAGCCCAGCTCAGCGGCCACTGCTTCCGGGTCGAGCCCCAGCGAGGAGCCGGCCAGGGCACCCGAACCGTACGGCGAGACGCCGGCCCGCTTGTCCCAGTCCTGCAGCCGCTGCACGTCGCGCAGCAGCGCCCAGGCGTGGGCCAGCAGGTGGTGGCTGAGCAGGACCGGCTGGGCGTGCTGCAGGTGGGTGCGGCCCGGCATGGCAACACCGTGGTGTGCCTTTGCCTGCTCCACCAGGGCATCCACCGTGGCAAGGACGCCGCGCGCGATGATCCTTGCGTGGTCGCGCAGGAACATCCGGCCCAGGGTGGCCACCTGGTCGTTGCGGGACCGGCCGGCGCGGAGCTTGCCGCCCAGCTGGGTTCCGGCCCTCTCGATCAGTCCGCGTTCCAGGGAACCATGCACGTCCTCGTCGGATTCCGCCGGCAGGTACGCCCCGGACGCCACGTCCTCGTCCAGCTGCGTGAGGGCGGCCAGCATGCCTTCGAGCTCGGCATCGTCCAGCAGTCCTGCTTTGTGCAGGACGCGGGCGTGCGCCTTGGAGCCGGCGATGTCGTAACGGGCCAGGCGCCAGTCGAAGTGCGTCGACTTGCTTAGCGCCGCGAGGGCGTCCGCGGGGCCACCGGCGAACCGGCCGCCCCACAGCGCGCCTGTATTGGTGGCTTCCAGTTTTTGCCCAGCCACAGGGGCTACTTCCCTGCGACCCGGATGTCGCGGCCGGAGGCAACCTTGGCGGACATGCCCCACAGCTCGATGAAGCCCTTGGCCTGGGACTGGTCGAAGGTGTCGCCGGTGTCGTAGGTGGCCAGCGAGAAGTCGTACAGCGAGGTGTCCGAGCGGCGGCCGTTGACGATGGCCTGGCCGCCGTGCAGGGTCATGCGGATGTCGCCGGAGACGTACTTCTGGGTGTCCTCGATGAAGGCGTCCAGGGAGCGCTTCAGCGGGGAGAACCACTGGCCGTCATAGACCAGCTCGGCCCAGCGCTGGCCAACGGTGGCCTTGAAGCGGGCCTGCTCGCGCTCCACGGTGATGTCCTCGAGGTGCTTGTGCGCGGTGATCAGGGCCATGGCACCGGGGGCTTCGTAGATTTCGCGGGACTTGATGCCCACCAGGCGGTCCTCGACGACGTCGATGCGGCCCACGCCCTGGGCGCCGGCGCGGCGGTTGAGTTCCTTGATGGCCTGCAGCGGAGTGACCTTGACGCCGTCCATCGCTACCGGGACGCCGGCTTCGAAGGAGATGATGACCTCATCCGGGGCCGGCGGGAACTCCGGGGTGGCGGTGTAGTCGTAGATGTCCTTGGTGGGGGCGTTCCAGATGTCCTCGAGGTAGCCGGTTTCCACGGCGCGTCCCCAGACGTTCTGGTCGATGGAGTACGGGTTCTTCTTGGTGGTCTCGATGGGCAGTCCCTTTTCCTCGGCGAAGGCGATGGCCTTGTCGCGGGTCAGGGCGAGGTCGCGGACCGGTGCGATGCACTTCAGGTCCGGGCCCAGGGTCTGGATGCCCACCTCGAAGCGGACCTGGTCGTTGCCCTTGCCGGTGCAGCCGTGGGCCACGGTGGTGGCGCCGAATTCGCGGGCTGCCTTCACCAGGTGCTTGACGATGACCGGGCGGGAGATGGCGGACACCAGCGGGTAGTGGCCCTGGTAGAGGGCGTTGGCCTTCAGGGTGGGCACGCAGTATTCGTTGGCGAACTCGTCCGATGCGTCGGCCACGTAGGCCTCGACGGCGCCACAGCCCAGGGCGCGCTGGCGGATGGTTTCCAGCGATTCGCCGCCCTGTCCGACGTCCACCGCCACGGCGATGACCTCGGCACCGGTGGCTTCACCGATCCAGCCGATGGCGACGGACGTGTCCAGGCCGCCGGAGTAGGCCAGCACAATGCGTTCAGTCACTTTAGATGCTCCTTGTTGGGGTTGGTTGGTTCGTTGTCTTCAAGCTTATTGCCCGGCTTCTTCTGCCATTTGCAGGAAGCGGGCTGCCAGGTCCGGTCCGCCCAGCGGGTCGCGGGAGACCAACAGGACGGTGTCGTCCCCGGCGATGGTGCCCAGGATGGACGGCATCACCGAGTGGTCGATGGCCAGGGCCAGGAAGTTCGCGGCGCCCGGCGGAGTGCGCAGGACCGCGATGTTGGCCGAGGCTTCGGCGGTGACCAGCAGTTCGCTGCACAGCCGGGCCAGCCGGGCATCCAGGATCTCCTGCGTCACGCCGCTTTTTGCGGCCCGCTCGCCGCCTTCGCCGGGAACGGCGTAGACCAGGACGCCTTCCTTGCCGCGGACGCGGACGGCGCCCAGTTCCACCAGGTCGCGGGACAGCGTGGCCTGGGTGACCTGCACGCCGTCGTCGGCCAGCAGCGCCGCAAGCTCGGCCTGGGAACGCACGGACTGCCCGGTGAGGATGGCGGTGATGCGCGCCTGCCGGGCGGTCTTGGTGGCCGGGCTGGTGCCCGGGGAGGACGGCTGGGCGGACACTAGAACGTGCTCTCTCCGGTGCCCTCGACGGGGGAAAGGCCGTCAACGAAGGCCAGGCCCGAGCGGTGCATCAGCCAGGCCATCAGCGCCTTCTGGGCGTGCAGCCGGTTTTCCGCCTCGTCCCAGACGATGGACTGCGGGCCGTCGATGACGTCGGCGGAGATTTCGTAGCCCCGGTAGGCCGGGAGGCAGTGCAGCACGACGGCGTCATCCGCGGCGAGTGCCATGGCGTCCGAATCGACGGAGTAGTCCCGGAACAGCTGGAGCCGGGCCTCCTTCTCGGCTTCCTGCCCCATGGAGACCCACGTGTCGGTGGCCACGACGTCGGCACCCTTCAGTGCTTCCTTGACATCGGTGGTGATGAGCACGGAACCGCCGGTCTCAGCCGCGCGCTCCTCAGCCGCGGCCACGATGTCCGCGGCCGGCAGGTAGCCCTCCGGGCCGGCGATGCGGACGTGCATGCCGGCGGTGACTCCGGCCAGCAGGTAGGAGTTGGCCATGTTGTTGGCGGCGTCGCCGAGGTAGCTCATGGTGAGTCCCTTGAGGTCGCCCTTGTGTTCCTTGACGGCCAGCAGGTCCGCCAGGAGCTGGCACGGGTGGTAGTCATCGCACAGGGCGTTGATGACGGGAACCCTTGAGTTCTCCGCCATGGCCACCAGGCCGGCGTGGGCGCCGGTGCGCCACACAATGGTGGAGACCATCCGTTCGAGCACCTTGGCGGTGTCCTCCACGGATTCCTTGTGCCCGATCTGCGCCTCGCCGGGGTTGATGACCAGGGCATTGCCGCCCATGTCCGCGATGCCGGTGGCGAATGAGACCCGGGTCCGGGTGGAAGTCTTGTCGAAGATCACGGCCACGGTCTTGCGGCCGCTGCCTTCAGCGGCGAACGGCTGGACGCTGTAGGGGGCCGCCTTCATGCGGGCGGCGAGCTCCAGGACTTCCGCCTGTTCGGCGGGGCTGAGGTCGGTGTCCTTGAGGAAGTGCCGGGTTGCGGTGGTCACTGGGCGTCCTTAGCTGTCTGGAGGATTGCCGGGAATGCGGCGAGGAACGTGTCGGCCTGTGCCGTGGTGAGGATCAGCGGCGGGGCCAGGCGGATGGTCCGCGGGCCCGGGCTGTTGACGATGAAGCCTGCGTCGAGGGCAGCCTGCACGACGGCCGGTGCTACGTCGGCGTCGAGGTCGAAGCCGATCAGCAGCCCTTCACCCCGGACCTCGGTGACGCCGGGGATCGCGGCCAGTGCGGAGCGCAGTTGTTCGCCCACGGCCGTGGCGTTGGCCAGGACGTTCTGGCTTTCGAGGGCGTGGAGGGTGGCGAGGGCGGCTGCCGTGGCCACCGGGTTTCCGCCGAAGGTGGTGCCGTGCTGGCCGGCGGACAACAACGACGACGTCTGCCCACCCATGGTGATCAGGGCACCGATGGGGAATCCGCCGCCCAGCCCTTTGGCCAGGGTGATGGCGTCAGGGACAATCCCCGCATCCTCGCTGGCGAGCCACTTGCCGGTGCGGCCGATGCCGGTCTGGACCTCGTCCAGGATCAGCAGGGCGCCGGCTTTGCTGGTGGCCTCCCGCGCGGCCTTCAGGTAGCCCGGCGGCAGGGGGCGCACACCTGCCTCACCCTGGATGGGCTCCAGGAACACGGCGGCCACGGTTTCGTCCACTGCTGCCTCCAGCGCGGCAATGTCGCCGAACGGGATGTGCACCACGCCACCGGGCAGCGGCTCGAAGGGCGCCCGGTAGGCCTCCTTGGCAGTCAGGGCCAAGGCGCCCATGGTCCGGCCGTGGAACGCGCCCTCGAGGGCGATGATGGTGGTCCGCTTGACCGTACCGTCGCCGGTATTGCGGCGGGCAAGTTTGAAGGCGGCCTCGTTGGCTTCGGTGCCCGAGTTGCTGAAGAACACCTTGGAGCCGGCAGGAGCGTGCGCCAGTTCCAGCAGTTTTTCGGCCAGCGCCACCTGGGTGGGGCTGGTAAAGAAGTTGGAGACGTGGCCCAGTGTGGCCAGCTGGCTGGCGATGACTGACGTCACGAAGGGGTGGGCGTGGCCCAGGGCGTTCACAGCGATCCCGCCCAGCAGGTCCAGGTACTCCTTGCCGTCGGCGTCCCACACCAGGCAGCCGGCACCGCGGACCAGGACCCGTTGCGGCGTGCCGAACACGTTCATCAGCGAACTGGAGTAGCGCGAGAGCCACTCGGAGCCTGCGTGGCCCGTGGTTTCCACCAACTCGGTGACTGAAGGCTTTTCAACCGTGTTCATCCGTTGATCTCCTCGTCCGGGACAACCTGGGTGCCGATGCCCGCCGTCGTAAATGTTTCCAGAAGCATGGAATGGGCCAGGCGCCCGTCCACGATGTGTGCCCGTTCCACGCCCTCGTCAACGGCCTTGAGGCAGGCCGCCATCTTGGGGATCATCCCGGACTCGAGCCTGGGCAGCATCTCCCGCAGCTCCGACGCCGTGAGGGAGGAGATCAGGGAAGTCTTGTCCGGCCAGTTGGCGTAGAGGCCTTCGACGTCGGTGAGGATCACCAGCTTCGAAGCGCCCAGCGCCGAGGCGACGGCGGCCGCTGCGGTGTCCGCGTTGACGTTCAGGACCTGGCCCGTGGGCTGGAACCGCGCGGTCCCCGCCACGCTTTCTCCGCCGTCGACAATTTCCGGGGCCACCGTGGAGATCACGGGGATGCGGCCGGCGTCGAGGATGTCCACGATGCCGGCGGGGTCGACGCCCACCACCTCGCCCACCAGCCCGAGGTCCACCTCTTCGCCGTCCACCACGGTGCCGGTGCGGACAGCGCGCAGCAGCCCGCCGTCTTCACCTGACATGCCCACGGCGTAGGGCCCGTGGGAGTTGATCAGGCCCACCAGTTCGCGTCCCACCTGGCCGGTGAGGACCATGCGGACCACATCCATGGCCTCGGGCGTGGTGACCCGGAGGCCGCCCTTGAACTCGGATTCGATGCCCAGCCGGCCCAGCATGGAGTTGATCTGCGGGCCGCCGCCGTGGACCACCACGGGGTGGATGCCCACATGGTGGAGGAAGACGATGTCTTCGGCGAAGGCGCGGCGGAGTTCGTCGTTCACCATGGCATTGCCGCCGTACTTGATCACCATGGTGGTGCCGGCAAACCGCTGGATCCAGGGCAGCGCCTCGATCAGGGTTGCCGCCTTGTCCTGGGCAGCGGACATGCTGGTGGTTTCACGCGTCTGGGTGTTCATGTTGTCACTTTCCGCAGCGGTTTATGCCTTGGCGGGCAATGGCTGGAGGGGCCCTAGCTGGAGTAGGCGCTGTTCTCGTGCACGTAGTCATGGGTGAGGTCGTTGGTCCAGATGGTGGCCTCGGCATCGCCTGCCTGCAGGTCGATTTCCACCAGGACTTCGCGCGGCTCCAGGTCCACCAGGCTGCGGTCGTCGCCGATGCTGCCGTTGCGGCAGATCTGGACGCCGTTCATGGCCACGTTGAGCTGGTCCGGCTCAAAGGCGGCGTCCGTAGTGCCCACCGCGGAGAGCACGCGGCCCCAGTTGGGATCCTTGCCGAAAATGGCCGCTTTGAACAGGTTGGAGCGGGCCACGGAGCGGCTGACGGTTTCGGCGTCCGCTTCGCTGGCAGCGTTGAACGTGCGGATGGCGATGTCGTGGCTGGCGCCCTCGGCATCGGCGATCAGTTTGCGGGCCAGCTCGGCGCAGACCTTGGTCAGCCCGGCACCGAAATCCTCGGCCGAGGGCACAGCCGCGGAAGCGCCGGAAGCCAGCAGGACAACCGTGTCGTTGGTGGACATGCAGCCGTCTGAGTCGGCGCGGTCGAACGTAACCCGCGTGGCGTCGCGGAGGACGACATCGAGCATTTCGGGCTGCACCACGGCATCCGTGGTGAGCACCACCAGCATGGTGGCCAGGCCGGGGGCCAGCATGCCGGCGCCCTTGGCGATGCCGCCGATGCTGAATTCCTGGCCGTCGGCGTCGGTGCCGATGAAGAGGGCCGACTTGGGCACGCTGTCGGTGGTCATGATGGCCGTGCCGGCGTCCGGTCCCCCGTCGGTGCTGAGTGCTGCTGCAGCGGCCTCGACGCCCGGCAGGATCTTGTCCATGGGCAGCTGCTCGCCAATCAGGCCGGTGGAGCAGACGAACACGTCGGTGGCTGAGATGCCCAGGACCTCGGCCACTTTCTCCGCGGTGCTGTGGGTGTTCTGGAAGCCCGTGGGACCGGTGCAGGCGTTGGCCCCGCCGGAGTTGAGGATGACGGCATCCACGCGGCCGTCCGAGACCACCTGGCGTGACCAGTGCACGGGGGCTGCGGCCACGCGGTTGCTGGTGAACACGGCGGCGGCGGCTTTGGATGGTCCGTCGTTGACGACCAGGGCGAGGTCCGGGTTGCCGGAGGCCTTGAGTCCGGCGGTGACGCCTGCTGCCCGGAATCCCTGGGGGGTGGTGATGGTCACGGAGCTACTCCCTGCAGGTTGAGGCCGGCGGTTTCGGGCAGGCCGAGTGCGATGTTCATGGACTGCACGGCTCCGCCGGCAGTGCCCTTGGTCAGGTTGTCGATCACGCAGGTGACGACCACCCGTCCCGTGTGGGCGTCGAAGGCCAGCTGCATGGCTGCGTGGTTGGAACCCTGGACCGATTTGGTCCCGGGCCACTGGCCCTCGGACAGCACGTGGACGAACGGCTCGTCGTCGTACGCTTCGGTCCATGCCTGCCGCAGCTGCGCTGCGGTGGTGCCCGCCTTGACCTTGGCAGTGGCGGTGGTCAGGATGCCGCGGCTCATGGGAGCAAGGGTGGGCGTGAAGGAAACGCTGACTTTTTCCCCTGCCGCGTTGGAGAGGCCCTGCTCGATCTCGGGGGTGTGCCGGTGTCCACCGCCCACGCCGTAGGGACTCATGGAGCCCATGACTTCAGCGCCGATCAGGTTGACCTTGGCGGCCTTGCCCGCGCCCGAGGTACCGGAGGCGGAAACGATCACGACGTCGTCGGGCTCCAGCAGGTGCGCAGCGAAGCCAGGGGTCAGCGCCAGGAGGGCGGACGTTGGGTAGCAGCCGGGAACGGCGATGCGCTTGGCGCCCTTGAGGGCTTCCCGCTGGCCGGGCAGCTCCGGGAGTCCATAGGGCCAGGTGCCGGCATGGGGCGAGCCGTAGAACTTCTCCCACGCGGCGGGGTCTTCAAGGCGATGGTCGGCGCCGGCGTCGATGACGACTGTCCCTTCGGGAAGCTGGGCGGCGATCTCGGCGGAAGCACCGTGCGGCAGCGCCAGGAAGACGACATCGTGGCCGGAGAGGTTCTCCACCGTGGTGTCTTCAAGGATGCGGCTGGCCAGTCCATGCAGGTGCGGCTGCAGTTCGCCGAGGCGGGACCCGGCATTGCTGTGCGCTGTGATGGCACCGATGGTCACACCGGGGTGTCCGGCCAGAAGGCGAAGGACCTCTCCCCCGGCGTAGCCGCTGGCACCCGAAACCGCAACAGAAATAGTCATGCTCCGACTATACAGCAATAGTTATGCATTGATGCCGATATTTATGCATGGCCGTCCTTGACGCCTGCGGTGACGCCGGGACTTGCCGTGCCGGTCTGCGGTGTCCCTAGGATGGTCTCGGCAGCCGGGGCCGGAAACGCCGGGACCCGCGAAAGGAGAGCCATGACGCATGCAATCGTCGCACGGCAGGCAGGCGGACCGGAAGTCCTTGACTACGCCGAGGTTCAAACACCCGCTCCGGGGCCGGGCCAGGTGCTCTTCAAAGTCGGGGCGGCCGGCGTCAACTTCATCGACACCTACAAGCGCAGCGGGACCTACAAAGTCCAGTACCCCTTCACCCCCGGCACGGAAGCCGCAGGGACGGTGGAAGCCGTGGGCGAAGGCGTCACCGGCTTCTCCGTGGGCGACCGGATAGCCACGGCCGAGGGCCTCAACTGCTACGCGGACTACGCCCTGGTGGATGAGGACGCCGCACTGCCGGTACCGAAAGGCCTGGATGTCTTTACCGCCGCCGCCCTTCCCCTCCAGGGCATCACCGCGCATTACCTGGTCAACTCCACCTTCAAAGTGGAATCCGGGCAGACCGTGCTGCTGCACGCCGGGGCCGGCGGGGTTGGACTGCTGCTCATCCAACTGCTCAAGGCAAAGGGCGCCCGGGTCATCACCACCGTGTCCAATGATGGGAAAAAGGCCCTCGCCCTTGAGGCCGGCGCAGACCATGTGCTGCGCTACGAAGGTTTTCCGCACCACGTGCGCGAGCTCACCGGTGGCAAGGGCGTGGACGTGGTGTACGACGGCGTGGGTAAGGATACGTTCGACGGCTCCCTTAACGCCCTTGGTGTCCGGGGAATGCTGGTGCTGTTCGGCGCAGCCTCCGGCCCGGTCCCGCCACTTGACCCGCAGCGCCTCAACGCCGGGGGTTCCCTGTTCCTCACCCGGCCCACCATGGGCCACTACCTGCGGGATGCCGCGGAGCGGCGCTGGCGCTCCGACGAGGTCTTTGCAGCGGCCGCCGGCGGGAGCCTGAAGGTCCGCATCGGGGCCCGCTACCCGTTGAGCCAGGCCGGGCAGGCACACCGTGACCTTGAGGGCCGGAAAACCACCGGAAAGGTTCTCCTGGTGCCGTAGGAAACCCCGCTTCGCCGGATAATGAAGAAGTCCCCGCGCCCATTTGAACTGCTCCCCGGAAGTTGGACTGAGAAATTCAGTTCCGACTTCCGGGGAGCAGTTTTATGCATGCACGTAGTTCGTTGTCTGAGGTTCAGCGTGAGGCCGCTGTAGCGTGGTTTGAGAAGGGCATCGCGGATAGTGCGGCGGCGACGTTGCTAGGGGTGTCCCGCCCGCCGATAAGGGTTCTCTATCGGCGGTGGAAGATCCATGGTCGAGGAGCGCTGGTGGCCAAGCCGACGAAACAGGTGTACTCGTTCGAATTCAAGCTCGCGCTGGTTGAACGGTTTATCGCCGGTGAGACTGCCCCGGATCTCGCGGCGGAGGTGGGTTTGTCCTCGCCCACGCTACTGAAGACGTGGGCCCGGGCGTATCGCCGCGAGGGCCCGGACGCATTACGTCCCAAGTCCAAGGGCAGGCCTAAGGCACCTGATGCCCCGCAGCCGGCCGAGGTATCGGAACTGGAGCGGTTACGGCGGGAGAACGAACGGTTGCGGGCGGAAGTGGCTTACCTGGGAAAATTGCGGGCCTTGAGGGCGCAGGAACGACGGTGAAGGTCCAAGCCCTCATCGCTCTCAAGGCTGACTTCCCGCTTCCGGTCCTGCTGCAGGCAGCATCTCTTGCCAGATCGACGTTCTTCTATCATCAGGCACGCATCCAAGGCCCTGATCCGCAGGAGTCCATCAAGGCCGCTGTCAGGGAAATTTTCGAGAAGAACCATGGCCGGTACGGGCACCGGCGGGTCCACACCGAGATGGTCAAGCAAGGGTGGACGGTCGCGAAAAAGACCGTTCTGAAGCTCATGCGGTCCCTGAATCTGGTGTGCAAGGTCCGGCGGAAGAAGCGTTATAACTCCTACCAGGGCGGGCAGGGCCGGGTTGCTCCGAACGTGTTGAACCGGGAGTTCGAGGCTGATGCCCCGAACCGGAAGTGGGTAACGGATGTGACGGAGTTCAGCGTCGGCGACCGTAAGCTCTACCTTTCGCCGGTTATGGATCTTTTCGACCGGCAGATCATCTCCTACTCGATCAGCCCGTCTCCGAATCTGGAGCTCACCAATAATTCGCTGCGCCAGGCCCTTGCCTGCCTTGAGGATAACCAGCAGCCACTCGTGCATTCGGACCAGGGCTTCCAGTACCAGCACGTCTCGTGGCGAAAACTCTTACAGGAAGCCGGCGCGAGCCAGTCGATGTCACGCAAGGGCAACTGCTACGACAACGCCGTGATGGAAAACTTCTTCGGCCACCTTAAGGAAGAGCTCTTTCACCACGTGCGATACCTCAGCACCGACGCCTTGGCAGGGGCACTGCACGAATACATCCGCTGGTACAACACCGAAAGAATCTCGACAAAGCTCAAGGGCCTGAGCCCGGTGCAATACCGGACCCAGACCCTCGCGGCTTAGGCTCTTATTTAGTCAGTCCAACTTCCGGGGAGCAGTTCAATTCAACGGTGCGGGGACTTCCGTGGTTCAGGGATTTGTCCTGCTTAGCGCTGGACGGCTCCGAACCGTTCCGCGGCAAGGGCAACTGCCTGCTCACGCGCGGCCGAGGCTTCGTCAGCGGTGAGGGTGCGGTCAGCGGCGCGGAAGCGGAGGCCGAAGGCCAGCGACTTCTTGCCCTCCTCGATGCCCTTGCCTGCGTAGACATCGAACAGCGCGACGTCCTCCAGCAGCTCACCGGCGCCTTCACGCAGCGCACCAAGGACCTCGTCCGCGGGCACGTCGGCGGGAACAACAAGTGCAACGTCCTGCGTCGCCACCGGGAACGTGGAGATGTGGCGGGCCACGATCACATCCGGTGCCGCCTCAAACAGGGCGTCGGCATTGAGTTCAAGTGCCACCGAACGGGCCGGCATGTCCGAGGCCGCCAGCAGCTTGGGGTGCAGTTCGCCCGCGTACCCCACGGTCTCTCCCGTCCGCAGTGCGAGCCGGGCGGTGCGGCCGGGATGGAACGCCTGGTGGCTGCCCTGCGTGACCACAAGGTCGACGCCGAGGACGTCGCCCGCAAGGCGGGCAACATCCAGCGCGTCAGCCCAGTCCCACGTCCGCGGAGTGTGGCCGGCAGCAGCCGGGGAATCGTGGCCGGTGAGGATGGCGGCCACATGGAACGGCTGGTCCGGGACGCCGTCGTACAGTGCGTCGAGCACCTCGTCGGCGGGCTTGGCGCCCAGCGGCGGGATGGAGGCAGTGCCCACGGTCCCGGCGGGAAGGAACACCAGGCCCGATTCGAACAGGGCGAGGTCGCGGAAGCCGCGTGAGTGGTTGCGCTTGGCCACCTCGATCAGCCCCGGCAGGATGGACGTGCGCAGGTAGCCCTGCTCCTCGCTGATGGGGTTGGCCAGCTTGACCGCGCTCCGCTGGGCACCCTGTTCGGCGACGCCAAAGGTGTCGTTGGCGGCCTTGGACACGAACGGGTAGGACAGCACCTCGGTCAGGCCGGCGTCGGCCAGCGACTGGATCAGGCGCCGGCGCTGCTGCTGGATCCGGGTGAGTCCGCGCCCCGGAGGGGCCACCGGCAGGGTGGCCGGGATCTTGTCGTAGCCCACCAGCCGTGCGATTTCCTCGGTCAGGTCTTCCTTGGTCTCCAGGTCGCTGCGCCACGTGGGCGGCGTAACGCTCCAGCCGCCGTCGTTCTTCTCCACGACGGCGCCCAGGTCCTCAAGGGAGGTGACGATCTGCTCTTCCGTGAAGTCGATGCCGATGCGGGCGGCGGCGAAGCCGGCTGGCAGCCCGATGGTGATGGTTTCCGGAGCCGTGCCCACGTCGGTTCCGGGTTCGTCGGCGGTGCCGCCGGCCAGTTCCACCAGGAGGTCCACCACGCGCTGGGCGGCGACGCCCGCCACCTGCCAGTCAACCCCGCGCTCGAAGCGCTTGGACGCCTCGGAGGGCAGCTTGTGCCGGCGACGCGACCGCCCAATGGACACCTCGTCGAAGTGCGCTGCTTCGACGAGGACGTTCGACGTCGAGTCACTCACCTCAGTGGCGGCGCCGCCCATGACGCCCGCAATGCCGATGGCGCCCGAATTGTCGGTGATCAGCAGGTCCTCGGCGTCAAGGGTGCGCTCCTTGCCGTCCAGCGTGGTGATCTTCTCGCCTGCGGAGGCACGCCGCACCACGATGTCGCCGGACAGCTTGTCCAGGTCGTAGCAGTGCGTGGGCTGGCCCAGCTCGAGCATGACGTAATTGGAGATGTCCACCGGCAGGGAGATGGAGCGGATGCCTGCCAGCCGGAGCCGGGACACCATCCACGGCGGGGTGGGGCGGGTAGCGTCAACGCCGCGCACGGTGCGTGCCACGAAGCGGTCGCAGCCGGGCTTGCCGTAAATGGGGGCGTCGTCGTTGAGTTTGACGCCGTAACCCCCGGACAGCTCTGCCGGGGCGTCGACCTTCGCGGCAGGGTCCGTGAAGGCGGTGCCGGTGGCGTGGGCGTACTCGCGGGCAACCCCGCGGATGGAGAAGGCGTACCCGCGGTCCGGGGTGACGTTGATTTCCGCGGCCTGGTCATAGAGGCCCAGCAGTTCCATGGCGTCGGTGCCCACTTCCGGGTCCAGCCCGATGCGGGACAGCACCAGGATGCCGTCGTGGTCCTCGCCGATGCCCAGTTCGCGGACTGAGGCGATCATGCCGGCGGACAGGTGGCCGTAGGTCTTGCGGGCCGAAATGTGGAAGTCACCGGGCAGCACGGCACCCGGAAGCGTGACCACCACTTTGTCGCCCTCAACGAAGTTGTGGGCGCCGCAGATGATGCCCTGGACGCCGGAGGGGTCAATGCCGTCCCCCGTGAGGGTCTGCTCCTGCCCCTCGGGGACAACGCGGACCTGGCACCAGTTGATGGTCTTGCCGTTGGTCTGGGGTTCCTTGACCAGGCTCAGGACCTGGCCCACCACGACAGGGCCCCTCAGCGTGTCCGTGGGGCGGTGGACCGCTTCTTCCTCGAAGCCCACCTTGACCAGTTCGGCCATGACGTCTTCGGCCGTTGCATCGGCCGGTACGGCCGCGAATTCACGCAGCCAGGAAAGTGGGATACGCACTGTTAGATCTCCATCCCGAAGTGCTCGCTGAACCGTACATCGCCTTCGATCATGTCGCGCATGTCCCCCACCTCGTTACGGAACATGAGGGTGCGCTCGATGCCCATGCCGAAGGCAAAACCTGAATAGACGTCCGGGTCGATGCCGGCGGCGCGCAGGACGTTGGGGTTGACCATGCCGCAGCCGCCCCACTCGATCCACGCCGGGCCCCCCTTGGCCCCGGGATGGAAGATGTCCAGTTCGGCGGACGGCTCCGTGAACGGGAAGTAGTTGGGGCGCAGCCGGATCTGGGCTTTGTCGCCGAACATCTGCCGGGCGAAGTGCTCAAGGGTGCCGCGCAGGTCCGCCATGCTGAGGTTCCTGTCGATGGCCAGGCCCTCGAACTGGTGGAACACCGGGGTGTGGGTGGCGTCCAGTTCATCCGTGCGGAACACTTTGCCCGGGCACAGCACGTAGATGGGAACCTCGCGTTCCAGCATGGACCGGACCTGCACCGGGGAGGTGTGGGTCCGCATCAGCAGGTGGGCTTCAGGCGGTTCCACGAAGAAGGTGTCCTGCATTTCGCGGGCAGGGTGGTCCGGCTTGAAGTTCAGGGCGTCGAAGTTGAACCACTCGGATTCCACCTCGGGGCCTTCGGCGATTTCCCAGCCCATGCCCACGAAGATGTCCGCCACGCGGTCCTGCAGCGTGGAGAGCGGGTGGCGGGCACCTGCACGACGGCGGCGCGGAGCGGCGGTGACGTCCACAGTTTCCTCGACCAGGATCCTGGCGTCGTTCTCGGCTTCCAGTACCGCCGTGCGGTCGGCGAGCGCCTTGTTGACCCGGCCGCGGGAGGCACCCATCAGCTTCCCGGCGAGCGCCTTCTGGTCCTTGGGCAGGCGGCCAATCTCACGGTTGGCTAGGCTCAGCGGGGACTTCTCGCCGCTGTGGGCAAGGCGCACCGCCTTCAGCTCGTCAAGGGTGGCCGCACCGGCGATGGCGGTGATGGCCTGATCTACAGCGGCGTTGATGGCGGCCTCATCCGTGGGGTTCGGGATGGCGGCGCCCGGCAAAGTTTCAGTCATCTACTGTTCTTAGCTACGAGTCGTGGCTGCCAGCGGCCGGGGCAGCCGTTGGCGGTTTTCCGCCCGGCGCGTCCGTCGCTGGCAGGTCATGGATGAATGCGCTGAACGTCAGTGTCATTCAATGACCAGGTCAGGGCTCGCCGGCAGGACCGGCGGCCACTGCCCTCCAGTCTAGTTGAACCCTCCGGCTACCATGGCCTCATGACTTTGCGGCAGCGCGCGGGTACTTTTCACGGCCCGACGACGGCCCAACGGCTCAGGCGGGCAGCGAACCTCCTGAACGGGAGCACCCTGGCCGGGCTCGCCGTCGCGCTCGCCGCCCGGACGCAGATCAGCCGGGGCCCCCGCGGCCTGATCATTGCCGCAGGCTACCGCTGGCGGTTGCCGTTCGCGCACGCCTACACCATCGGGAACGTCGTGCTGTGCCGGAGCACGGCCGGTGGGCTGCTGTCCCGGCCCGCACTCCTGAGACACGAGGAAGGGCACTGCACCCAGTACGCGTGGTGCCTCGGGTTGCCCTTCATCCCCCTGTACCTGGCAGCAGCCGGCTGGTCGGTGCTGCGCACCGGAAATCCGGCAACGGGCAACATCTTTGAGCGCCGGGCCGGGCTGGCGGCCGGCGGCTACCCGCCCACTGCGTCGAGGCGCGCGTGATGGGCCCGGAGGCCCCCGCGCACGGGGATGCGCGAACAGTCACCGCCACGGGCACGGGATGGGCGGAGGCACCCCCTGACCTGATGCTGGTTTCGGTGGGCGTCGAGTGCCGTGCCGGATCGGTGGAGGAGGCGTATGCGGCGGCCGCGGAAGGCCTGGCCATGACGGGCTCGGTCCTCCGCGGCCACGGTGTTGCACCGGCCGATATCCGCTCGGCGGGGATGAGCGTCCGTGCCGACCTCGCCTGGCGGGACGGCGAGGGCCAGAAGTTCGTGGGGTACGTGGCGGCCAGCAGCGTCACGGTCCGGCTCAGGGACATCGCCACCGCGTCCGCCACCATTTCCGCGGCCGTCGACGCGGCCGGGGATTCCGCCCGGCTGAACAACCTGCAATTGGTCCTTTCGGACGACACCGCCGTCCGGGCTGAGGCCCGGGAAGCCGCCTGGCACGACGCACTCCGCACTGCCGGACAGTACGCAGCGTTGGCCTCCGCCCGCCTGGGACCGGTGTTGTCCGTGACGGACCAGCGCCCGGCGCCGGGTCCGGTTCCACTTGCGGGCATGCAGCGGGTCTCTGCTCCGGAGGGCATGACGGTGGAACCGGGCGCAAACCGGGTGGAGGCAACCGTGACCGCCACGTGGGCCCTGGAGCAGTAGGCCGCCCCTTCCACCGGCCGGTACCTCTGGGCGACCGGCTGGTATCAGCGCGCGGCGCCTTGACTTCCATTCGAACATGTTTTCGAATGGAGCCATGAGATGGGAAGCGCAGGCACTGGTACCCGATACGCCTGACACCGCGGGTGCCGCTGCTCCGGCGCTGCTTCCGCTGGCAGGACTGGTGCGTTCCGTCACCACGCCCGAGTTCGCCGGTATCACGTTCCACGAGGTCACCGCCAAATCGGTGCTCAACAGGGTCCCGGCAGGGTCAAAGATGCCTTTCGAATGGACCGTCAATCCCTACCGCGGCTGCAGCCATGCCTGTGTCTACTGCTTCGCCCGCAAGTCCCACACCTACCTGGATTTCGACGCCGGGATGGACTTTGACAGCCAGGTGGTGGTGAAGGTGAATGCCGCGGAGGTCCTCCGCAAGGAACTGAACAAGGCATCCTGGACACGCCAGCAGGTGGCGCTGGGTACCAATACAGACCCCTACCAGCGGGCCGAGGGCCGGTACCGGCTCATGCCCGGCATCATTGCCGCCTTGGCGGAATCCGGCACTCCCCTGTCCATCCTCACCAAGGGAACGCTGTTGGCACGGGACATCCCGTTGCTCAAAAGGGCTGCCACGCAGGTGCCCGTGGGGCTGGGCATTTCCCTGGCCATGACGGACGAGGCCCTCTCGGAGGCCATCGAACCCGGTACCCCAGGACCCAGGGCCCGGCTGAAACTCGTCTCCCGCTTACGTGAGGCCGGACTGCCATGCGGCGTCATGGCCATGCCCATCCTGCCGTGGTTATCGGACAGCGACGAAGCACTTGATTCCCTCTTCGCTTCCCTGGCCACTGCCGGGGCCACCGGCGTTACGGCCGGCGCCCTCTACCTGAAACCTGGCACCCGGGAGTGGTTCATGCAGTGGATTGCCAAACACCACCCCGAATTGGCCGGCCGCTACCGGCGCCTGTACGGGACGGGTTCCTACGCCTCCAAGGAGTACCGCACCTGGCTGGCCGGCAGGGTCCGCTATTTCAAGGCACGCCATGGGTTTTCGCATTCGTCCGGCTTCAGCCACCGGGACCTGGACGATCCCCGTGCCGAGGAAGCGCAGTACCCGGCAGGAAGCATTCCGGCCGGCACGAATGCCGGGCCCCCGGGCGTCCCTTCTTCGTCCCGGCCTTCGCAGCAGGACGCGCTTTTCTAGCGGCTCCGGCCCAGCGACGATCCCACGGATTCCAGCAGCGCATGGACAATCGGATAGTCGGCGGGGATCCACGGCAAGGTGAGGACAGCTTCCCGGTCCCGCAGGTCCACCCAGCGCAGTTCGTCATGGTCTTCAAGGGGCAATGGTTCGCCGTGGGTCACCTCAGCGAACCACACCCTCATACTGGCCCGGTCATTGAGGGGCCAGCCAGCCGGTGTTTCCGCATGAAGTTCCAGTCCCAGGCGCACGCCGATTCCCAGTTCCTCAGCCAGCTCCCTCACCAGCGCCGTTTCGGGTTCCTCCCCGGGCTCCACCTTGCCGCCGGGGAACTCCCACAGCCCCGCCAGGTGCTCCGGCGCGCTTCGCCGTGCCACCAACAGGGCCGCCGGATTCGCCAGCCGGTCCACCACAGCTCCGCCCACAACCTGAATCAGTCCAGTCACCGGGTCATTCTATGGGCCACAATGGAGTGTCCGGGAACAGCATTCCCGCCTTAGGAACAGTTCCTGCCGGGAATACGTCCTGCCCAGCCGGGGTTTGCCACACTGTCCGGACCGTCCTGCCCCACTGCCGTGGCATCCGTCCCTTGCGAGTCCCACGTTTCAAGAAGCAGGAATATGAGCAGCGTTCTTTCCCCGTCCACGGCAACCCGCAGCACGACCCCCAACATCGGCATGGCGATTTTCGCCCTGGCCATGGGCGGCGTAGGCATCGGCGTCACCGAGTTCACCATGATGGGCCTGCTCAAGGAAGTGGAGCAGGGCCTGGCAATTACCACTCCGCAGGCCGGCAACCTGATCTCCGCCTATGCGCTGGGGGTAGTGGTAGGCGCTCCGCTGCTGGCCGCCGTCGGCGCCAGGCTCCCCCGCAAGAAACTGGCGCTGGGGCTGCTGCTGTTCTTTACCGTGGCCAACCTGGCGTCATTCGTTGCCCCCGACTATGGCTGGATGCTGGTGTCCCGCTTTGCCGCCGGCCTGCCGCACGGAGCGTTCTTCGGCGTTGCAGCCGTCATCGCGGCTTCCCTCGTTCCGCCCACACGGCGCGGTTGGGCCATCTCCATGGTCATGGCCGGGCTCAGCGTCTCCAACGTCGTGGGAGTACCGTTCGCCACCTGGCTGGGACAGACCTTCGGCTGGCGCCTGCTGTTTGTCCTGGTCGGTGCCATCGGCCTGCTGGCACTGGCCATGGTGTGGAAATTCGTCCCCTTCCAGCACGCCCACCCCGACGCGAGCATCCGGCGCGAGCTCGGGGCCCTCAAACGGCTCCAGGTATGGCTGGCACTCCTGGTGGGCATCGTGGGTTTCGGCGGCTTCTTCGCCACCTATACCTACATCGCCCACACCATGACCTCCGTGGCCGGCATCCCCTCCACCCTGATCCCCCTTGTGGTGGCGCTCTACGGTCTTGGCATGGTGGCCGGGAACGTCGTCGGCGGCAGGCTCGCTGACAAATCCGTCATGGGCACCCTGTACCGGGTCCTCCCTGCCATCGCCGTGGCTCTGGTGGTCTATGCGGTGGCGGCGCACTGGCAGTGGAGCGCCATGGTCATGGTGTTTGTGGTGGGAGCTTCCGGTTCCATGCTCATCCCCGCTCTGCAGACCCGGCTGCTGGACGCCTCGCCGGATGCCCCATCGCTGGCATCCTCCCTCAACCATGCCGCGCTGAACGTCGCCAACGCGCTGGGAGCCTTCCTCGGCGGCCTTGTCATCGCCCTCGGGTGGGGCTTTGTTGCCCCGGCGCTGGTCGGCGCCGTCCTCGCCGTCCTTGGTTTCGGCGTCGCGCTCCTCAGCGGCCTGCTCGAACGCAAGAGGCCGCTGGCTGCCTGAGGTTATGCGCACGGAGCCCCGAAAACGGGGGCCCGCGCTGTCCTAACGATGCAGCAACGCCGTCACCCGAGCTACTGACTTTGCAGGGGGCTTATGTTAGCTTGAGCCTCATCGGGACTATTAATCCCGGTCACAATAAGGAGGAGACATGGGTTTTCTTGCTTGGATTATTTTGGGCCTCATAGTCGGGGCCATCGTTAAGGCCGTTATGCCCGGACGGGTCGGCGGCGGCTGGGTCACCAGCCTCATCCTCGGTGTTGTCGGTGCCATTGTTGGCGGCTGGATTGGCAGCCTCCTGTTCAACAAGGGCGATCTTGCCTTCTTCGACCTCGGCACCTGGATTCTCGCTATCGTCGGCGGCCTGCTTGTCGCCGGCATCTACGGAGCAGTCACCGGACGCGGAAAAGCAACCCGCGCACCCTGATCACTCTGTCTACCAACACCCCATCGGCCCCGGACTTCCGGGGCCTTTCTTTTTTTAGAAGGTCCCTGGCCTTTCCCCGAAGTTCCCGGCCGTGGCGCGTCCCTATCCGGCCTGTTCCTGCCCCACTGCAGCTGCCGCACGGCGCTGGGAGCGGGCGCTGGCGTAGAGGCATACCGTGGCCGCCGTCCCAAGGTTGAGGCTCTCGGCGGCGCCGTAGACAGGAACGGCCACCCGGTGGTCGGCCAGTTCCAGCTCCTCCGCGGAGAGTCCCTGCGCCTCGTTCCCAAAGAACCAGGCCGTGGGACCGGCGAGGTCGTACACAGACTCCGGCCCTGTTCCGGTGAGCCGGCGCCGGGCGTTCTCGTCCTGCAGGACATCAAGGTCCAGCTGCCCGTAGCCGTCGGCGGCAAGGATGCCGATGCCGCGGGCCTTGCAGGCTGCAGCGAGTTCCGCGGGATCGGCGGCCAGCACCACCGGAAGGTGGAACAGCGAACCTGCGGTGGACCGGACGGCCTTGGGGTTGTAGATGTCCACGCTGGACGTCGTGAACACCACGGCGTCGGCACCGGCGGAATCGGCCGCACGCAGGACCGTTCCCGCGTTCCCCGGGTCCCGCACCTGGCACAGCACGGCAATCAGGCGGGGCCCGGCGTCGAGCACGTCCGCCAGAGCCACGTCCACAAACCTGCAGACCGCCACTATCCCCTGCGGGTTGACGGTGTCCGCCATGGCTGCCAGGACCTCATCCGTGGCCAGCCGTGCGCTGGTGCCCTCGGAGAGCTCTTCAAATTCCGGAAAACGGTCAAGGCAGCTTTCGCTGGCGAAGACCTCGCTCACTACTCCGGGACCTCCCGCCGCAAGGCGCTGCTGGTGGAGCTTGAGTGCTTCACGGACGGCCTGCGGGCCCTCGGCCAGGAACTGCCCGCGCTTTAAACGGGCCGGGCGCCCTGCAAGCTTTGCCACATCCCTGACCCGATCAGCTCGGGGGTTGGAAAGTGGAAGGTCTTGCGGGCGCCCGGTTTCGTTCATACAGAAAACTGTAGTAGCTGCTGCCACCAGTTCCTGAACGGGCCCCTCAGGCGAGGGGCGGAAGCTGCTTGCCTAGGCTGCGGCTGCCTTCTTGGCGGAGGTGTCTGCCGGAAGGGAGTCCTTGGCCACCTGGACCAGCGCGGCGAAGGCGTTGGCGTCAGAGACGGCAAGCTCGGCCAGCATACGGCGGTCAACCTCGACCTCGGCGGCCTTCAGGCCCTGGATGAGGCGGTTGTAGGTGAGGCCGTTGGCGCGGGACGCAGCGTTGATGCGCTGGATCCACAGGCGGCGGAAGTCACCCTTCTTCTTCTTGCGGTCGCCGTAGCTGTACACAAACGAGTGCAGCAGCTGCTCCTTGGCCTTGCGGTACAGGCGCGAACGCTGTCCGCGGTAACCCTTTGCGCGTTCAAGAACAACCCGGCGCTTCTTGTGGGCGTTGACCGCCCTCTTCACACGTGCCACGTGCGTACTCCTTCGAAAATCTGATCCCAAGCATCTACTGCCGGTGAACCGGCGGCCTGAGAATGCTGTTTGGCAGGTGACGGACCGCCAGGCGGCGGCCCCTCATAGAACTTGGAAATTAGATGCCGAGCATCTTCCGGATGACCTTGGCGTCGCCCTTGAAGACGATCCGGTCGCCGGCAAGGCGGCGGGTCAGGCGGGAGGACTTGTGCTCCAGGTAGTGGCGGCGGTTGGCCTGCTGGCGGCGCAGCTTGCCGCTGCCGGTCAGCTTGAAGCGCTTCTTAGCACCACTGTGGGTCTTCATCTTCGGCATGGGAACCGATCTCCTTACGTTTCTGCAGGCCCGGGGGCCGCAGTTCTATCGCGCAGCCACCCCTGCGGGCAGCATGCTGGTTGCTGACTGCCGGAGGCGTACCCCGGCAGCTGTGAACTAGTTGGTCTTCTTGCCGGCCGGCTTCGGCGCTGCCTTGGGGGCAGGGCGCGCAGCAGGCTTCGGCGCAGCAGGCCTGGCCACCGGCTTGGGTGGTGCAGGCACAGCGGCCGGTTTCGGTGCCGCCGGCGCGGCGGCTTCCGGCTTGGCGGCAGCTGCAGGCCTGGGAGCCGGAGCGGCCTTCGGCGCAGCAGCCTTGGGGGCTTCATGCTTCGGAGCTTCCTGCTTCGGCGCAGCAGCCTTGGGGGCTTCATGCTTCGGAGCTTCCTGCTTCGGCGCAGCAGCCTTGGGGGCTTCATGCTTCGGAGCTTCCTGCTTCGGCGCAGCAGCCTTGGGGGCTTCCTGCTTCGGAGCTTCCTGCTCAGGTACCTCAACAGCGGGTGCCTCAACAGCGGGCGCCTCGGCGGGGGCGTTGTCCTCGGCTACAGCCTCCGGCTCCGTGGAGACGGTGAAACCTTCGGGCAGCAGGTCCGCCAGTGACTGCGTCAAGGGGGCCTGGTCCTCGCCGGACGTGTCAACGCGTCCGGAAGCCTTGGCTTCGTTCTGGGCCTTGGCCTCGGCCCGCTGCGTGGCGCGCCGTGCCTCAGCCTTGGCTTCAGCCTTGTTCTTCAGCGGCCCAACCACCATGACCATGTTGCGGCCGTCAATGCGGGGGCTGGACTCCACCACGCCAACTTCGGCGACGTCGTCCGCGAAGCGCTGGAGCAGGCGGATGCCCATCTCCGGACGCTGCTGCTCACGGCCACGGAACTGGATCATGGCCTTGACCTTGTCCCCGGCACCGAGGAAGCGCAGGGCGTGGCCGCGCTTGGTCTCGTAGTCGTGGGTGTCGATCTTCAACCGGAAACGGATTTCCTTCAGAACAGTGTTCGTCTGGTTCTTCCGGGCCTCACGTGCCTTGACCGCGGCCTCGTACTTGTACTTGCCGAAGTCCATCAGCTTGCACACCGGAGGCTTCGCCTGAGGTGCAACTTCAACGAGATCAAGGTCGGACTCGGCAGCCAGTCGCAGGGCATCCTCAATACGGACGATTCCTACCTGTTCACCTGCAGGGCCGACCAGCCGCACCTCGGGGACGCGGATACGCTCATTGATTCTTGGCTCGCTAATGTTAAAGCTCCTGTGTTTGTTGTTGAGTCCGGCAAATAGAGAAGGCCCCCAATTGCCGGAGCAATCGAAGGCCTCAGATAGGTTGGCTCGGCAACCCCGTCAGGGCTGCACGCACACAGTCCCGGCGTGTGCCGGTCCATGCCCAACCAGATACCCGGCAACCTTACGTCCCCTGCAGGTTCCAAAGGAACGCCTGGGACAGCGGCTGACGCGGGTGGGAGAGAACTCCGCTTGCAAACTGGAAGCCATTCTACAGAAAAAATTCCCGTCAACGCCGCAAAAGCGCTGTTGGGAACCTGATCGTTTGGGACAATCTCTGAAATAACGACATCCAGTCGGTCTGTGTCAAGCTTACCAGTATGAGCACCTCAGACAGTAATTCGTACGTCTTCGAGCCCGGTGACGCAGGCGCAGACGTTTCACAACAGATCCGGGACATCTCGGAAGTCCCCGCCATCGAGGTCATCACCACGGCCGCCGTGCACCTCATGAGCGCAGCCGCGGTAAAGCTTGGCCTGGCCGCAGAAGACAACGCGGCCGAGCTGAAGGACCTGGACGAGGCCCGGAAGCTGATCACCGCCCTGGCCGGCCTGGTGACGGCAGCTGCCCCCGAAATCGGCTCGCAGCACGCCGGACCGTTGCGCGATGGGCTGCGGTCCCTCCAGCTGGCGTTCCGTGAAGAGTCGCTGATTCCGGATGCACCGGGCAAGGGCCCGGGCGAAAAGTACACCGGCGCAGTGAACTAAGGAAGAACCCACCCAAGCAGCGTCCGACGGCGGGACGGCCTTTCAAGGTCGTCCCGCCGTCGTCGTTTCCAGGCAAAGCACCCGGGGCTTGACCGGCCACTCCGTACCTGCCGTTCAGCGCGGCGGACGGAAATATCAGGCGGCGGCTTTTCGGCGGCGCTGCTGGAGGGCCAGGCCCACCAGGCACAGCACGACGCCGGCGGCGCCAACCGAAACAAAACCCCCGGACGGTCCCATGAGGTCGATGAAAATGCCGGCCAGCGGCGAGCCGAGGGCAACACCGGCGGTCAGGGCTGAGCCGTACCAGCCCATCGCCTCCCCGCGCCGTTCCTCCGACACCAGGTCCGCGACCTTTTCGGAGGCTGCGGAGAGGACGGGAGCGCAGAGCATGCCGGGCAGGATGGAAACCAGTGCCAGCGTCCAGGTGTCGTGGGCGAAGGCCATGGGCAGCGTCAGCGCCGCCATTCCCAGCAGCAGGATGACAGGCGGGATGGGCCGGTGCATGGCGCCGTAGATGAGTCCGCCCACCACCGAGGCGGCGCACCAGAAGACGAACACGATGCCGATCTCGCTCTGGCGGCCTCCGGTTTCCAGCGCCGCAACGATGCCAACGTCGGTGCCGCTCAGGACCATGCCGGCGCCGGCGGCAACGGCAAAGAGTGCCGCGACCGTTGCGGTGAACCACGCGAAGCCGCCCGCCAGCCTTCCGCGCAGTCCCTCTGCCGCACGGCCGGCCGTCCCGGCCGGTGACAGTTCCGCGGCGGCTTCCTGGACGTGGGCCGGAGCGGTGGCGACCACGGCGGCTTCCGCGGCATGTTGCTCATCCCCGGCGCATTCGGCGGTTTGCGCCGGGCTGCGGGTGGGCGGGTTGAACCACATGAGGGACAGCCCTGCCAGGGACGTGGCCACGCCCACCACGGTCAACCCGGCAACGGTGAATCCACTGGTGGCCACCACGGCGCCGGCGGCCGGCCCGATCATGAATACCATTTCGGTGGTGATGGCGTCCAGGGCGAACGCGGTGCGGCGCTGGTCGCCCTCCGCCAGGACGCCCAGGGACTGCCGGACCACGCTGAAAATTGGCAGCGTGAGCAGGCCGCCCACGAAGACCAGTGGGAGGAGCCACTGGTAGGACACGTGCGGCACCACAGACCAGATCAGCGTCTCCGAGATCACGGACGGGATGAGTGCGGTCCGCAACCCCACGGTGTCAACGCGCCTGCCGCGCCACGGGGCGCCCAGGGCAATACCGATGGTCATGACTGCTGCGGCGGCGCCGGCCGCGGCATAGCCCTGGCCAAGGGTGAGGACGATGTGCAGGGTCAGGAGCACCCCGGCCGCTGAGTGCGGGATGCGGGCGATCATGCCAACCAGCAGCAGCCGCCGGATTGGCCGGACGGCGAGCAACTCCCGGTAGAGAGCGAAATTCACGAAACGGTCCTTCAGGGTATGCCGCAGCACTGGCGGGGATCACCCATCCGGCTGCGTCTAGTCGGGAGCGCGCCTCAGTTTGATTTCCAAGGAGTCGACGCGCTCCCCAAACAATACATTCCGCGACCACTCCGCCTGGAGGTTGGCCACCAGTTTCTGGACACCGGCGGCGTCCAGGCCGTCCTCAAGGTACAGCACCACCTGAAGTTCCGGCCCGGCACCGCCGCCAGGGACTACTGCGCCATCGGCAGCACTGGAAGCCACTCCCCTGCCCGGCATAAGCCCAATGCTGCGGATGGCGGCGAACCCGGAGGCTGCGCGCGCCATTTCATCGGCCAGCTGGGGGTCGTTGTAGGAGGGGGTCCAGTCGTGCTGCTTTGCCAGTGCCCAGACCCCCGGACGGCGCACCACGAACGTCACGTCGGCGCCCGGGTCCAGGACCAGGAGCTCGGCGCCTTCGGCGACTGCCGAGAGGGCAGCCCGCGCGGCGTACACGGCGACGGGCCGGGCCTCTGGATGCCAGGCGGCCAGCGCGGCGGCCGAGGTGAAGGCGGGGAGGGCAGTCCTGCCGTCGGCCGCCTTCAGCGTTACCAGCGCCATGTCCGCCTGCTTGTCAGCGTGCAGTCCGTGGGCTGTTTCCGACTCTTCAGCCAGCTGCGCCACAATCGGAATGAAGACCCGGGCCGTTGCCAGGGCGGCCACGACGCCCGCTTCATCGCCTGCCCCTTGCCGGAGCGCGTCCAGGGCGGCGAGGTAACCGGCGTCGGCCGTTCCGTCGTCGTCCTCGAAGTTGTGGATCCTGCCGTCGTCACCGGCCAGGCTGCGTCCTGCCCATGGCTGGCCCGCCGAATCCGTGGCGCCACCAGCGCCGGACAGGGCTGCCGCGATATGTCCGGGCAGCTGGCGTGCTGGCTGCCGCCCTGGCTCCTCGACGTTAGGCATGGGGTCGATGTCCGCCGGGTCAGCGCCGGCCGGCGACGTCGAGGGCTTCGGGCAGCGTGAAGGCTCCGGCGTACAGGGCCTTGCCCACAATCGCGCCTTCCACGCCCAGCGGGACCAGGGACCGGAGGACCTTCAGGTCGTCCAGGCTGGAGATGCCGCCGGAAGCCACAACCGGCTTGCCGGTCTTTTCCACCATCTGGCGGAGGAGTTCGACGTTGGGGCCCTGCAGAGTGCCGTCCTTGGTCACGTCGGTCACGACGTAGCGGGAGCAGCCGGCCTCTTCGAGACGGCCAAGGACCTCCCACAGGTCCCCGCCTTCCTTGGTCCAGCCGCGGCCGGCGAGGGTTGTTCCGCGGACGTCGAGGCCCACGGCGATTTTGTCGCCAAAGCGTTCGATGGCCCGGCGGGTCCACTCCGGGTTCTCCAGTGCAGCCGTTCCCAGGTTGACCCGGGCCACGCCCAGGTCAAGGGCGGCTTCCAGTGTTTCGTCGTCGCGGAGGCCACCGGAGAGCTCCACCTTGATGTCCAGCCGACCCACGACTTCCCGGAGCAGGTCTGCGTTGGAGCCGCGGCCGAAGGCGGCGTCCAGGTCCACCAGGTGCACCCATTCGGCGCCTTGCTGCTGCCAGTTCAGCGCAGCTTCAAGGGGGGTGCCGTAGCTGGTTTCACTGCCCGCCTCGCCCTGGACCAGCCGGACGGCCTGGCCGTTTACGACGTCGACGGCTGGCAGCAGTTCAAGTACCGGCAGGTCATGTGCGGTGGTCATACTCATCCTCGGTGTCGATTTCGGTGCGGAAAGCAGGGCGCTGGGTCCGCGATGCTGTTGGGGTGAAGTTGGCGGCCCTCGCGCTGTGGGCTGTGGTCAGTTTGCCGGCAGGGTCAGCAGGTAGGCCGCCACCAGTGACATGGCGGCCAGGACGTAGAACGCCACCTGTGTCCAGAGTGGCTTGCGCTGCTGCCGGAATGAGATGCCGCCACCGATGAGGATGCCGGCGAGGCCCATCAGGAGTACCGACCACATCTAGGCGTCACTGCCGGCGTCCGCCGGTGCTGCAGCGGATTGACCGCCGGCCGGTTTCCGCAGGCCTTCCACCCAGTTGCGCAGGAGCCGCGCACCGGCGTCGCCGGACTTTTCGGGGTGGAACTGGGTGGCGCAGAGGGGGCCGTTCTCGACGGCGGCGATGAAGGGGCCGCCGTGTTCGGACCAGGTGACCAGGGGCGGCGCCATCCGTGGCTGGATGACGTCGAAGTTCCATTCCTGCACGCCGTATGAGTGCACGAAGTAGAAGCGTTCGTTTTCGACCCCGGCAAAGAGTTTGGAGCCTTCCGGCACCTTGACCGTGTTCCAGCCCATGTGCGGAACCACCTCCGCGGGGAGGGCCTCTACCTTGCCGGGCCATTCGCCAATGCCTTCGGCTTCGGTGCCGTGTTCCACTCCGGCTTCAAAAAGGACCTGGAGGCCCACGCAGATTCCAAGCACGGGGCGTCCGCCTGCCACCCGCCTGCCGATCAACCTGATGCCGTCCACGGCCTTGAGTTCGCGCATGACGGTCTCGAACGCACCTACGCCCGGAACCACCAGGCCGTCCGCGTTCAGTACATCCTCGGGCTTGGCGCTCAGGATTACTTCCGCGCCGGCACGTTCCAGTGCCCGGACTGCGGACCTGACGTTCCCGGAACCGTAATCGAGCACGGTGACCGTGGGTTTGCCCTCAGGTGAAGGCAGCTTGCCTGATGCTGACGGGTCGATGATCGCGCCGTCTTTGAGGACCTGGCCGCTCACAGCGCCCCCTTGGTGGAGGGGATGCCTTCAACCCGGGGATCGGGTTCGACGGCGGCGCGGAGGGCGCGGGCGAAGGCTTTGAACTGTGCCTCGACGATGTGGTGCGGGTCCCGTCCGGCCAGCACGTTCATGTGCAGGCAGATGCCGGCGTGCAGTGTGATGGCTTCGAAGACGTGGCGGGTCAGGGAACCGGTGAAGTGGCCGCCGATCAGATGGTACTCCTGCCCGGCCGGCTCGCCCCCGTGCACCAGGTACGGGCGTCCGGACACGTCCACCACAGCGTTCGCAAGCGCTTCGTCCAGCGGAACGGTGGCCTCACCGAACCGGCGGATCCCCGCCTTGTTCCCGAGGGCGGTCCGCAGGACCTCGCCGAAGGTGATGGCCACGTCCTCAACAGTGTGGTGGACGTCGATGTGGGTGTCACCCGTGGCCTTGACCGTCATGTCGATCAGGGAGTGCTTGCACAGGGCCGTGAGCATGTGGTCGTAGAACGGCACGGAGGTATCGATGTCCGATACGCCGGTTCCATCGAGGTTGATCTCCACGAGCACGGAGGACTCGCTGGTGGCACGCTCCATGCGGGCGGTCCGGGCCGCAGCCGTATTCGATCCGGTGGGACTCATGGTGAAGGATCCTTTGTGGGAGAAGAAGTAGTTCAAGGCGCCCAGCGCCGCAGTATCAAGTCTAGGCGGGAAGCGCGGCCTGGCCCGCAAGGATGCGTTCCAGGGAGGTAAGGAAGGCTGTGGTTTCCGCCTCAGTGCCTGCGGTGACCCGAAGGTGGCCGGGGATGCCCACGTCGCGGATGAGCACTCCGGCGTCCAGCAGCTCCTGCCATACCTGGTGCGGATTTTCCAGGCCCCCGAAGAACACGTAGTTGGAGTCCGAGGCGGCAGGCTTGAGGCCCATCCTGGTCAGTTCGGCCACAATGCGGTCCCGCTGCGCCTTGATGTCCTGGACATCGGCCATCAGTGCCTCGCGGTGTTGGAGCGCGGCCAGTGCGGTTGCCTGGGTAATCGCGGACAGGTGGTACGGAAGGCGCACCAGCCGCAGGGCATCGGTGACCTCCGGGGCCGCGGCCATGTAGCCGAGGCGGGCGCCGGCGAGCGCGAAGGCCTTGCTCATGGTGCGGGAAACTATCAGCCGCTCCCGGCCGGGCAGCAGGGTCAGGGCGCTGGGCGTGCCGTCATGCGCGAACTCGTGGTAGGCCTCGTCGACGATCACCACGGTCTGGCTGTCCTCGCCGGCGTCATAGACAGCCTCCACAACGTCAAGCCCCAGGCCGGTCCCCGTGGGGTTGTTGGGCGAGCAGAGGAAGACGATGTTGGGCCGCAGCTCCTCGACCTGCCGGGCGGCGGATTCGGCGCTCAGGTCGTAGCCTTCCGAGCGCACTCCCGTGATGTATTGGGTGTCGGTTCCGCTGGCGAGCAGAGGGTACATGGAGTACGTGGGTGGAAAGCCCAGGGCGGTGCGGCCGGGGCCGCCGAAGGCCTGGAGGATCTGCTGCAGGACCTCGTTGGAGCCGTTGGCTGCCCAGAGGTTTGATTCGTCGAGCCCGTGCCCCAGGTATTCCGCGAGAGCTTTCCGCAGGTCGGTGAATTCCCTGTCCGGGTACCGGTTGAGGCCTGCAGCTGCTTCCGTGACCGCCGCGCTGATGGCGGCGCGCACGTCCGCCGGAACACCATGGGTGTTCTCATTGACGTTCAGCAAAATGGGAACGTCCAGTTGGGGTGCCCCGTAGGGGGTCAGCCCGCGAAGATTGCTGCGGAGGGGAAGTCGGTTCAGACGCTCTAGCTGGTCGTTCACCTGAACAGTTTAGTTGCCGCGGCAACTACCGGAAAATGTGACGGATTCTGTTCGCCACCGGCGTTGCTGTCCCGGTCATCTTTCTCAAAGGCCAACCCCAGGTGCCGCTCAGTGCGTGGGGACGAACAGCTGCTGCCCCGGCAGCACAGCGGCGGCCGGAAGGTTGTTGAGCTGGACGATGTCCGCCACCACGTCCCGGGCATCGCGGTCCGGAGCAACAGCGCCTGCGATGCTCCACAACGACTGGCCCGCCTGCACCGTCACGGTGACCGTCGGCGTCACGGCCAAATCCGCAGCTGAATCGGATGCCTTGGCCGGTGCGTTGAAAAGTCCGGACAGGGACAGCAGGAGTACCGCGAGGAGCACAAGCGGAACTCCGATCAGGACGATCCGCCCCCGGCGGGTCAGCCGCAGGGGCGCTGCTGACGGCGTCCGGCGCTGCGAGGGCTTCCGGGTCTGCAGGGAAACGCGGTGCGTAGGTGAAACCTGGTGAAGAGATAAAGCTGACATGAACTAAGCCCTCCTGGACCTGCCGTGCTGCCCGGGTGTCCGCCCGCTGCCGCCCTGCCGTTCACACCATGTCCGGAGCTTCTCCGGCCATGTTTTCGAACGGGGCAATCGCTGGCTAGAACACATGTTCGAACTTTGCTTGTTAAGTTTTAGCACCTATCAACGAACAATGTCGAGACTCGCTAGAACAAATGTTTGAAAAAGCAATGTGGCTGGCCTAGCTTTGAACCAAAGAACAACCACCACTGAAGTTGAACAGCAGGGTCTGACAATGACAGTGGGAGTCCTTCCGGCGGCGCTGTGGAACAGGCCGCAACGGAAGATCCGGCGGCAAGCGAAAGGCATTGGCGAATATGGCAGCAGCAGCCGCCGGGGGCAGGACCGCCCCGCAACCCAGGAAGACCGCCAAGGGCTTGACCCCCCGGCAGAAGAAGATCCTCGAGACCATCCAGCGCTCGGTCAATGACAACGGCTACCCGCCCTCCATGCGGGAGATCGGCGACACGGTTGGCCTGGCCAGCCTGTCCAGCGTGACCCACCAGCTCTCGCAGCTGGAGAAGCTGGGTTACCTGCGGCGCGACCCCAAACGGCCGCGGGCCATGGAGGTGCTGATGCCCCTCACGCTGGACAGCGGAAGCAATGCCGCCGGCGCCTCCCCCGCGCCGCAGGCCACGGGCGGCGGTGCCACGGTAACGGAGCTGCCCACCGCGCTGGATACGGCCATGGTTCCGCTGGTTGGCCGGATCGCTGCCGGCGGTCCCATCCTCGCTGAGCAGCTCGTGGAGGATGTCATGCCGCTCCCCCGCCAGCTGGTCGGCCAGGGCGAGCTCTTCATGCTTAGGGTGGCCGGCGACTCCATGGTGGATGCCGCCATCTGTGACGGTGACTGGGTGGTGGTGCGGCGCCAGGCGGACGCAGCCAACGGGGACATCGTTGCTGCCCTGCTGGATGACGAGGCAACCGTCAAGACATTCCGCCAGCGCGACGGCCACACCTGGCTGCTGCCCCAAAACACGCAGTACGAACCCATTCTGGGCGACCATGCCACCATCATGGGCAAGGTTGTCTCGGTCCTGCGTTCCCTCTGACCGCGTCTCCCGCGAAGGGACGGCCTGCCGGAAATTGCACGGCGGCTGCCCCCGCTGGCGTCGTTCGCCTGCCGGGCCCTACGTGGCCGCGTCCGCGCCCAGCCTGGCCAATGCCGCCAGCGCCTTGCTGCGGTCCGTGGTAGCCCAGAACGGCGGCAGGGCGCCGCGGAGGAATCCGGCGTAGCGCTCTGTTGCCAGCCGGGAATCCAGAACGGCCACCACTCCCTTGTCTCCCGTGGACCGGATCAGGCGGCCGGCACCCTGGGCCAGCCTGATGGCGGCATGCGTGGCCGAGACGGACATGAAGCCGTTTCCGCCGGCCTGGGCCACGGCACGCGAACGCGCGGTCATCAGCGGATCATCCGGCCTGGGGAACGGGATGCGGTCGATCACCACCAGGCGGCAGGAGCCTCCCGGAACGTCAACCCCCTGCCACAGGGACATAGTCCCGAAGAGGCAGGTGTCCGGTTCGTCGGCGAACTGCTTCACCAAAGCGGTCATGGTCGACTCGCCCTGGCAGAGGACAGTCACATCGAGCTTCGGCCGCAGGGCGTCGGCAGCCTCTTCGGCAGCCCGTCGGGATGAAAACAGGCAGAGGGCACCCCCGCCGGACGCTTTGATGAGCGCTTCCAGTTCCTCCAGCGCCTCCGGCGAAACGCCGCGGCCCGGCTTTGGCAGGTGGCCGGCCACGTAGAGGATGCCCTGTTTCGGGTAGTCGAAGGGCGAGCCGACATCCACACCCGTCCAGCTGGGTGCGCCGTCGCCGATAAGGCCCAGTCCCCCGGCCGCGGGTTCAAATGCCGAGCCAATGGCGAGGGTTGCGGACGTCAGCACGACGGTGTGCCCGGCGAAGAGTCCTTCCCGGAGCCTGCCTGCCACGGACAGCGGCGCGATGTTGACCAGCACCGGGGCATTGTCATCGGGCTGGGAATATCCCTGGCCGGGATCGAACGTGCCGGCCCGGGAAAACCACACGACCTCGCGGTTTTCACGGGCAGCAATAAGCCGCTCACACAATTCCAGGATGAGCATGAGGCGGGACCGGGCCAGCTGCCGGCCGCCGTCGGCCGTGGCGTTGCTGTCCCCCTTGGAATCGGACAACGCGGCCCGGCACGCCTCCCGCAACTGGTCCATGCAGTCCAGCTGTTCGTCGTTCAGCCCGTTGGGAAGCAGGCCGCTGGGCGCACCGGCGAGGGCCAGTTCAAGGTTTGCGGCTGCGGCGTTCAGCGCGTCCACCGTGATGGCGGTATGTTTGCGGGCGCCGGAAGCGGCAGCGTGGACCATGGCCACCGACAGCTGACCGGACACGGCTCCGGTGACCCGGTCCTGCAACTCGTGCGCTTCATCCACCACCACGACGTCGTACTCGGGCAGGACTGCAAGTCCTTCGAAGGCGCTGACGGCCAGCATGGCGTGATTCGTCACCACCACATCTGCCTCGGCTGCGTCCTGCCGGGCCAGCTCGCTGAAGCACTCGGCGGCCATGGGGCACTTTTGGGCCCCCAGGCACTCCATGGAAGTGACGGAGACCTGGCGCCAGGCACGGTCCGTCACACCAGGCAGGAGCTCATCCCGGTCGCCGGTGGCCGTCTTCTCCGCCCACTCGCGGAGCCGCACCACCTCCTTGCCAAGCTGGGACGAGGGTCCGCCCACGGAGGCGGCAAAGTGCGGGACGCTGGTGTCTTCGCCCAAGGAGAAAAGCTGACCCTCGGAAGGCTCCTCGGAGGGGAACCCGCCTTCCAGTTTGTGCCGGCAGACATAGTTTGACCGGCCTTTCACCAAGGCAACCTTGACCGGCCGTTCCAGGGCCGGGGTGATGTTCTTCAGCAGCCGCGGCAGGTCCCTGCCAACAATCTGGGTTTGCAGGGCCAGCGTGGCCGTGGACACCAGAGCGGGCTTGTTGCTCTCCAGGGCGTGGGCGATGAGCGGCACCAGGTAGGCCAGCGACTTGCCCGTGCCCGTGCCCGCCTGGACCAGCAGGTGGTTGCCGGTTTTGATGGCCCGGGCCACCTGCCGGGCCATCTCGTGTTGTCCGGTGCGGCTTTGTCCGCCCATGCCGGCGACGGCGCGGTCGAGCAGTTCGATGACGAACTGCTCGCCGGCCGTCTGCGCGGTTTCGCCGGCGGCGGGGTCACTCATTGACGATGAATGGTTCCAGTTCGGACGCCAGGCCCTCGCGGACCTTCACCGCAGCCCTGGTACCTGCCTCAACGTGGTCAACGCTGAGGATTTCAGCGTCGGACTCATGGAGCTTGCTGACCAGGTCTCCGCGGTCATACGGGATGAGGAGTTCCATCTTGACCGAAGGCCGGGGAATGGCTTCGCTGATGGCCTTCAGCAGTTCCGGGATGCCCTCACCCGTCCGGGCCGAGACCACCACATGCCGCGGTTCGCGCTGCTTCAGGCGCTCCACCACGAACGGGTCAGCTGCATCAGCCTTGTTCAGCACGATGATCTCCGGCACCTTGCGGGCATCAACTTCGCTGAAGACCTTCCGGACGGCGGCGATCTGCCCTTCGGGGTCCGGATGCGACACGTCCACCACGTGCAGGATCAGATCCGAGTCCGCCACTTCCTCGAGGGTCGAACGGAAGGCCTCCACCAGCTGGGTGGGCAGCGAACGGACGAATCCAACGGTGTCGGCCAGGGTGTATCCCAGGCCGTCCGCGGTTTCCGCCTTGCGGACGGTGGGATCCAGGGTGGCGAACAGTGCGTTCTCCACGAGGACTCCGGCGTCCGTAAGCCGGTTCAGCAGTGAGGACTTGCCGGCGTTGGTATACCCGGCAATCGCCACGGAGGGCACTTCATTACGACGGCGGTTGGCCCGCTTGGTCTCGCGTGCCGGCTTCATTGCGGCGATTTCACGCCGCAGCTTGGCCATGCGGGTACGGATCCGGCGCCGGTCCAACTCGATCTTGGTTTCACCAGGACCTCGGGAGCCCATGCCGGCGGCAGCGCCACCCACCTGGCCACCGGCCTGGCGGGACATCGACTCACCCCAGCCGCGGAGGCGCGGAAGCAGGTACTCGAGCTGCGCGAGCTCCACCTGCGCTTTGCCTTCACGGCTCTTGGCATGCTGGGCGAAGATGTCAAGGATCAGCGCCGTGCGGTCGATGACCTTGACCTTGACGATGTCCTCAAGTCCGCGGCGCTGGGAAGGCGCAAGTTCAGCGTCCACCACCACCGTGTCCGCGCCCGTGGACATGACGATGTCCTTGAGCTCCAGCGCCTTGCCTGACCCCAGGAAGGTTCCCGGGTCCGGCTTGTCACGGCGCTGCACCATGCCATCCAGGACCTCCGAACCGGCGGTCTCGGCGAGGGCTGCCAGCTCACGCAGCGAGTTTTCGGCGTCGGCAAGCGTTCCCTCGGACCAAATCCCGGCCAGGACCACGCGCTCCAGGCGCAGCTGGCGGTATTCAACTTCGGTGACGTCTTCGAGCTCGGTGGACAGGCCTGCCCTTCGGCGCAGCGCGCGCCGTTCCTCGAGGTCCTGCTGGTCGCCGTCGTATGTTGAGTGTTCTTCGTCGAGGCGGGAAATGGCCTGCGCCTTGCCGAGCACCGCTTTTCCATTGCCGTTGCTCTCACCGCCGGGCGTGCTGACAGTCTTGGCCGGGACGTCCTTGGCGAGGATCCGGTCGATAACAGCCTGGATTTCCTGCGGACTCATGTCCTGGGCGGCTGGATCGGAACCGGTGTTGGGCTGGCTGGTCATGGTCTCCTTTGAAGATTCGGCAATTCCAGAATAGTGCTGATTGCTTGGAAGTTGGAACGTATTCGCGCTGGGCTGACGGCCTGCGGTCATGCAATTCTCCTGGTTGTCTCGCGGCCGGCTGCGATGCCGGGGCCGGGATGCCGCGTCAAGGGGCGGCAGGGCTAAAAAGGCCGGAAAAATAGCGGGAAGTGCAGCAGGAGGCTGACTTTCGAGTATCGTCCGGCGGCCGGGCAGAACAGATGCGTCTGGCCGGTGCACAAGCGGAAGGCTGAAAAACCTGCATCGCTGCGGGACGGGCTGTCGCTGGAGGACAGGCTGCGGGGACGGGCGTGGCCCGTGCCGGCTACTCGAAGATCAGGAACATGCCATCCAGCGTAGCAGAGGGGGTTCTGCACGGTTTCCCATTACGCTGCAAGGGGAACTACTCTGGCCAGTTATGGAGTCCGCACACTATTTCAGCACGTCCCCCGCCGGCCCCTTTACCCGTAAGCCACTCACGGTGGAGCTGGCCGGCGAGACCCGCAGGCTCCACACCTCCGCGGGAATCTTCAGCCCGGACGGGATCGACAAGGGCACCGCGGTGCTCCTCGCCGATGTTCCGGCGCCGCACCCCCAGGGGAACCTGCTGGATATCGGATGCGGCTGGGGGCCCATCGCACTCACCATGGCGCTGCTGGCGCCCGGGTCGACGGTCTACGCCGTGGACGTCAACGAACGCTGCGTCGCCCTGACCAACGAAAACGCGGCCGCGCTGGGGCTGTCCAACGTCGTCGCCAGTACACCCCAGGAGGTGGACGCCGGCGTCAGGTTCGACACCATCTGGTCCAACCCGCCCATCCGGATTGGCAAGGACGAACTGCACGCCCTGCTGAAGCTGTGGCTTCCGCGCCTCGCGGACGGCGGCACGGCATGGCTGGTGGTGCAGAAGAACCTGGGCTCGGATTCGCTTCAGCGCTGGCTGGCCGCCGAACTGGACGGTTCCTTTACCGTGACCCGCGAGTCAACGTCCAAGTCCTTCCGGATCCTGAAGGTTACGAAAGCGTCCCGCTCGCCACAATGACGGCGGGGCCGCTGAGTTCCACGTGCTCGTGGCCGGCGGGGCCGGCGAAGAACTTCACGCCCACCACACCTCCGGGAACGTTGACCCGCCAGGCATCAGGGGCTTCCGCGCCGGCCCAGTGCCGGATGGCGACGGCGGCAGCACAGGCCCCCGTTCCGCAGGACTGGGTCTCCCCCACGCCTCGCTCATGCACCCGCATGGTCACGGATCCGACGCCGTCATGGACCAGAGGCTCCGCAGGGACGACGAACTCCACATTGGTCCCATTCACGGGGACCGGATCGACCTTGGGAGCAGTGAAGAGGCGGGTGCCTTCGAGCTCGCTGAGTTCCGCGAGGGCCACTACGGTGTGTGGGTTGCCCATGCTCACGGAGAGGGCCGGGCGGGGAACTTCCAGGCCGTCGGCAGTGACCAGGGAATCCATCGCCTTGGCGCTGGCCTCCCCGGGGAATATGAACTCCCACGGGCCCATGTCCACCGCGTAACCGTTCCCTGTCCGGACCACGGTCTTGACCCCTCCGCGGGTGCCGATGGTGAGTGATCCGCCGTCGGGCAGGTCGATCAGGCCCTCGGACCGCAGGAAGTGGACGAAGACCCGCACGCCGTTGCCGCACATTTCAGACAGTGAGCCGTCGGCATTGCGGTAATCCATGAACCATTCCGCGTCCGGGGCATCGGTGAGCAGTTCCCGGCCTTCCGGCAGGAAACGGGACGGGACAGCCCTGATCAGGCCGTCGGCGCCGATTCCCCGGTGCCGGTCGCAGAGCGCTGCGGCCTGGTCTGCGCCGATGGCGTGCACCCCCTCGGGATCGGCCACCAGGACGAAGTCGTTGCCGGTGCCATGCCCCTTGGAAAAGCGGAGCCCGCTCAGTGCGTGCAAGGCGGTCCCAGTGGCTTCTGCGGGGGTTGCATTCATGGTCACAAGCGTAACGGCGGATGCCGCCGGCGCTGAAACTGCGGCTACCGGCCCGAATCCTGGACGCACACCTCGGCCGCCTTACCCATCAGTCCCGGGTCCTGCCAGTCCAGCCAGGTGATGCGGGGGTCGGCGCGGAACCACGTCAACTGGCGGCGGGCGAACTGCCGGGTGGCCACGATTGTTTCCTCTGCGGCCTGCTCAACTGTTGACGTGCCGTCGATGACCCGCAGGAACTGTGAATAGCCCAGTGCACGGGATGCTGTTTTGCCCTGCCGAAGGCCCCGCGCGTCCAGCATCCGGACCTCCTCCAGCAGGCCGGACTCCACCATCCGGTGAACCCGTACCGCCAAGCGCTCCCGCAGGACCTCCCGGTCCACGCCCAGGCCCACCTGAACCGCAGGCTGGTAGTACTCGCGGCGCGGCATGAAGGAACTGAAGGGCCGTCCGGTAAGTTCATGGACTTCCAGTGCGCGGATAATCCGCCGGGCGTCCGAGACCCTGTCCGCGGATACGGGGTCCAGGGCCCTCAGCCTGTCCAGCAGCGCCGGGGTCCCCAGCCGTATGTGGTCCGCCTCCAGTCGTGCACGGAGCTTGGGGTCGGTCCCCGGGAACTCCAGGACGTCCAGGGCGGCCCGCACGTACAGTCCGGAGCCGCCCGCCAGGATTGCGCGCTTGCCGCGGGCATGGATATCCCCGATGAGGCTGCGGGCCTGTTGCTGGAAGTCCGAGACGCTGGCTTCCTGGGTCACGTCCAGGATGTCCAGGAGGTGGTGCGGCACTCCCCTGCGCTCGGCCGTCGTGATTTTGGCAGTGCCAATGTCCATGCCGCGGTAGAACTGCATGGCGTCAGCGTTGATGACCTCGCCGTCCAGTTCGAGGGCAAGGTTGACGGCCAGGTCGGATTTGCCGGAGCCGGTGGGACCGACGACGGCGATGACAGGCGGGGCAGTCACCTTCAGCGGGTGCGCAGCGGCAGCGAGGGCATGCCAAGGGAGACAGCCTTGGGTCCAGCGCCGGAGCCTGGGGCAGGCACACCACAGGAGTCGGCCTGGGACCTGTCCCAGGCATCCCCCGCCCGGGACCGGCGCAGGCTGTAGTCCTCCGGCGTGGGATCGGCCACCAGGTGGAAGGCCGCCGCCTCCGTAATGGTGACGGTGACGAGGTCTCCGGGCCTGGGTGCCGGGGCCCCTTCGGGGACTGAGAAGTGAACAAGCCGCTGGTCCTGGGAACGGCCGGACAACCGGTGGGTTTCCTCCGATTTCCGTCCGGACTGGGCGGTGACCATGACTTCCAGCCTCCGGCCCAACTGCTTCCGGTTTTCCTCGGCGGCGATCCTGTCCTGCAGGGCGGTGAGGCGTTCGAAGCGTTCCTGGACCACGGCCTTCGGCAGCTGGTCCGGCAGGTCGGCAGCGGGCGTGCCGGGGCGCTTTGAATACTGGAAGGTGAAGGCGGTGGCAAAGCGTGACTTTTCCACCACGTCCAGCGTCGCCTGGAAGTCCTCTTCGGTTTCGCCCGGGAAGCCGACGATGATGTCGGTGGAGATGGCGGCGTGTGGAATCCTGTCCCGGACCTTGTCCAGGATGCCCAGGAACTTCGTGGAACGGTAGGAACGCTTCATGGCGCGGAGGATGCGGTCCGAACCGGACTGCAGGGGCATGTGCAGCTGCGGCATCACGTTGGGCGTCTCGGCCATGGCATCAATGACGTCATCGGTGAAGGCGGCCGGGTGCGGGCTGGTGAAGCGGACGCGTTCAAGGCCCTCGATTTCGCCGCAGGCGCGAAGGAGTTTGGAGAAGGCCTGGCGGTCGCCGAACTCGACACCGTAGGAGTTGACGTTCTGGCCCAGGAGGGTCACTTCGATGGCGCCGTCGTCCACGAGCGCCTGGATTTCGGCGAGGATGTCTCCGGGCCGGCGGTCCTTTTCCTTGCCGCGAAGGGCCGGCACGATGCAGAACGTGCAGGTGTTGTTGCAGCCAACGGAGATGGATACCCAGCCGGAGTAGACGGAGTCGCGTTTGGTGGGGAGCGTGGAGGGGAAGACGTCCAGGGACTCCAGGATTTCCAGCTGGGCCTCATTGTTGTGCCGTGCACGGTCCAAAAGTGCGGGCAGGGCGCCGACGTTGTGGGTGCCGAAGACAGCATCCACCCATGGTGCCTTCTTGAGGATGGTTTCGCGGTCCTTTTGGGCCAGGCACCCGCCCACGGCGATCTGCATGCCGGGGTTGGCGGCCTTCACGGGCGCCAGGATGCCGAGGTTGCCGTAGAGCTTGTTGTCCGCGTTCTCCCGGACTGCGCAGGTATTGAACACGACCACGTCAGCATGGTCGCCGGCTGCCGGTACGTAGCCCGCATCCTCCAGCATGCCGGCCATGCGTTCGGAGTCGTGCACGTTCATCTGGCAACCGAACGTGCGGACCTGGTAAGTACGCGGCTGCACTGCCCCGGATTGCGGAACAGCACCGGCTTGCGCATCAGCAGCAGGCTCAACGGACGCGGCAGCGCCGGAATGGGGGGAAGGAATGGTCAAACTCACCAGTTAAGGGTACCGGCTTTGGAGCATCCCGCTGTCGGGATCCTGCCGGGAATCCAGGACGTCGTTGACGATCCTGAACGCCTGGGACGGCTGGTAGCCCTTCCTGGCCAGCATGGAGGCGAGCCGCCGGACGGCTTTGTCCCGTTCCGACTGGTCAGGCAAAACCGTCCCGGGCCGGAGCTTGCGCTCCACCAGTGCGCGTGCCGCCGCTTCCTCGTCGGCGTCCGTCAGCTGCTCCAGGGCAGAAGCCGCCGTTTCCTGGTCGATGCCCTTCTCGGCCAGTTCGCGCCGGAGAGCGCCCTTGGCAAGCTTGCGGGACTGGGACCGGCTCCTGACCCACATATCGGCAAACTCGGCGTCATTGATCAGGCGCGCCTCCTGGAACTTGTCCAGCACCGCCTCGGCGACGTGTTCGGGGATATTCCGTTCCGCCAGTTTCCGGGCAAGCTGCAGCCTGCTCTTGGGAGCTGCCGTGATCTGGCGGTACACGATGGCCTGCGCCACCGAGAACGGATCCGGTTCGGCGTCAACAGCCTGCGGATCCTCAGGGATGGAAAAGCCATCCGGCGGCCCTGAAGAGGGGCCGCCGGACCGAGCCCGCCGTGAACGTGGTCCGGTCAAGGGCTAGAACCCGTCGACGGCTTTCAGCTTTGGCGCGTCCTTGGACTCGTCCTCGGCGGGCTTGACCCCTACGCCGAGCTTTTCCTTGATCAGGCGTTCCAGTTCAGCCGCGAGCTCGGGGTTGTCGCGCAGGAAGCGGCGCGAGTTCTCCATGCCCTGGCCCAGCTGGTCGCCGTCGTACGTGAACCAGGAACCGGACTTCTTGATGATGCCGTGCTCCACGCCCATGTCGATGATCCCGCCTTCGCGGGAGATGCCCTGGCCGTAGATGATGTCGAACTCAGCAACTTTGAAGGGCGGAGCCATCTTGTTCTTGACGATCTTGGCCTTGGTCCGGTTACCGACGGAATCGGCACCTTCCTTGAGGGTCTGGATCCGCCGGACATCGATGCGGACCGACGCGTAGAACTTCAGGGCCTTACCACCGGTGGTGGTTTCGGGGGAGCCGAAGAAGACACCGATCTTTTCGCGGAGCTGGTTGATGAAGATGGCGGTGGTCTTGGTCTGGCTCAAGCGTCCGGTGATCTTACGCAGGGCCTGGCTCATGAGCCGTGCCTGGAGGCCGACGTGGCTGTCGCCCATGTCACCTTCGATTTCGGCGCGCGGCACCAGGGCGGCGACGGAGTCGATGACGACAACGTCCAGCGATCCCGAGCCGACCAGCATGTCCATGATCTCGAGCGCCTGCTCACCTGTGTCCGGCTGCGACACGAGGAGGGCGTCGGTGTCCACACCCAGCTTGGCGGCGTAGTCGGGGTCCAGGGCGTGTTCTGCGTCGATGAATGCTGCGATGCCGCCGGCGCGCTGGGCATTGGCCACGGCGTGCAGGGCAACGGTGGTCTTACCCGAGGATTCAGGACCATAGATCTCGATGACACGGCCCCGCGGAAGGCCGCCAATCCCCAGAGCGACGTCCAGTGCGATGGAACCGGTGGGGATGACTTCGATCGGGGCGCGTACTTCGTCGCCCAGGCGCATGACCGACCCCTTGCCGAACTGCTTGTCAATCTGGGCAAGCGCTGCTTCCAGCGCTTTTGCACGATCCGGGGCTGCCGCCATGGTTGACACCTCTAATGCTTTCTCGATGGTGGCCTTCGCGGCCGTTTTATTGGTCATCTCTGACGCTACTGGGACCCACTGACATTCCGGCCTGAGGACAACGGCTATGTGGATAAGCCCAATAGAAAAAGCATAGCGTTATCCGAACAGGTATTCGAAGAGTGCCGGTCCTGCGGCGTGTCCGTCCAAGGGCGCTTCGGCTGCGGCAGGCTCACGAAGGACCACCCGGGAAGCCGTTGTTAGGCGCTGCTAGTCGCGGCGAGGGGCGATGTCCCGGCCCAGCCGCCGTTCGGCCGGGACGTCCTGGACATCGCAGACTGCCAGCCAGACTTTGCGCGGTTCGATGCCTGCAGCCAGCGCCTGGTCCGCAGTGCGCCCGCCGACGCCGGTCAGGACCAGGGTACTGCTCAGCACGCGGGAGTACCCCGCACCGAACTCGTCATCCATCAGACGCCAGTACTCGCTGATTCGCATCGGTAAATCCTCTCATGATTGCGGACCCTAGAATTGTTGCCATGAGCAACTCCCCGGATCTCCCGCCGCCGCCGGACGCAGGCGCTGATGCCGCCGATACCGCGCTGCAGAATGTTGAACACCAGATCAGCCTCTTCTGGCGGCGGGCCAGGGCCATCTCCAACCACCTCTCGCGCGAAGTCCACCCGGATATGGAGCCTGCCGCGTACGGGCTGTTAACGGTTATCCGCCGGGAAGGGCCCATCCGCCTGACGGAGCTTGCCATGAACATCGGGGTGGGCAAGCCGTCGGTCAGCCGGCAGATTGCCTTCCTGGAGAGCCTCGGACTGGTATCCAAGGAAGCCGATCCCCTGGACCGCCGGGCACAGTCCATCCGGCTGACGCCCAAGGGCGAAGAGAAGATGCACCAGGTCCAGGACGCCAGGCGCCAGGTTTTCCAGGAACGGCTGCGCGAGTGGCCCGTGCAGGACCTGCAGGAGCTGGCCCGCTACATGGCCAAGCTGAACTCCACCTACGAGCGTGACGGATTCCCCAGGGAAGGCGGAGGCGGCTCCCCCGCAGAAGAGGAATAGCCGCAGCGACGAACGGCCGGCAGGAGTACCACCAGCCGGGCACATCAATCGGGCGCCAACGCAGGAAGCCCCCGGCGCGGCCGGGGGCTTCCTGCGTTCCAAGGCCCACCTGTGGTGGGGCTGGCTTTACCGGGCGCCCGAGAGAAGGCCCGTGGAGAGTTCGTCGTTCAGTTCAGTGTTGAGGTCGCGCTCGAGGTCACGGCCGTAACGCTGGGAGAATTCCTGCGGAACTGTGTCCGGAACTGCGACGCCCTCGGCTACTGCCACACGGTCGCTGACTTCACGGAGCATGCTTGACAACGGAACATCCAGTGCCGAGCAGATTGAGGACAGAAGCTCTGACGAGGCTTCCTTCTGGCCGCGCTCCACTTCGCTGAGATACCCCAGGGAGACGCGGGCGCTGTGCGAAACTTCACGGAGCGTGCGTCCCTGACGCTGGCGGACATCGCGCAGCACATCACCGATTTCGTGACGAAGTACTACCATCTTGCGCTCCTTCTGTTCGCTCTTAGCCTGTTCGGCGAGGCCCACATCCTTCCAGCGGACAACGCCGTTTACGGATACGGGCTGCTTTACCATCTGTATCGCCTTGCTCCCTCATTGGTCAGGTTCACCGTGGGGCGAACCGTCGTGGTCATTTCATCCTAGGCGCCTCCACTATCCGGAAGCGACACAATGTAATAACTAATCGGTACCGGCTTTTGTTCCCGGCAACTTTACGCCCGGTAACTTGGGGTCCGGCAGGCGTCAGGCGGGCAGTGCCTCGAGGAGCCGTTCCAGGGCGGCGGCGCAGGCTGCGGCCCTGATGTCGGGCCTGCTGCCGGTGAAGGAGTATTCGAAAGCCGCCGTTCCGGCCGCTGTGGCAATTCCAATGTAGACGCGCCCCACGGGCTTGCCGTCATGAGCATCGGGACCTGCCACCCCCGTTGTGGAAATCCCGACGTCGGCGCCCAGGACGGTGCGTGCCCCGGCTGCCATGGCACGGGCAACGTCGGGGTCCACGGAGCCGGCACGGGCCAGGAGGTCGGCAGGAACGTGCAGCACCGCGTCCTTCACTGAGTTCTGGTAGGCGACCACACCGCCCTGCAGCATGCCGGAGGCCCCGGGAGTGTCGGCAAGGACAGCGGACACCATCCCCGCCGTCAACGACTCGGCGGTGGCGACGGTCTGCCCGGACTCGAGCGCCTGCTGGACGGCCTGCCCGGCCAAACGGTGGAGGTTGCTCATGCGTGGTCCTGGCCCGTCGCTGATTCCTGCCCGCTGGCTGTGTCCTGCCCCGTCACTGTGCCCTGCCCTGTGACAGACCCTGCCTGCCGTTTCCCCTTCGCGCGCAGTCGCAGGGCCTCGATGACGTATTCGACGCCGGTCCACAGCGTGATCGCCACGGCAGCCATCATGACGGCAAACGCAACCCAGGACATCCAGGGCGCGAATGCCCCGAACGGCAGGAGATAGAGGAAGATCGCCGCGGTCTGCACCACGGTCTTGAGCTTGCCGCCCCGCGAGGCGGGAATGACCCCGTACCGGATCACGAAGAAGCGCAGGGCGGTAATGCCCCATTCCCGCACCAGGATCACCAGCGTGGCCCACCAGGGCAGCTCACCCAGCAAGGAGAGCATCACCAGCGCGGAGCCGATCAGGAGCTTGTCTGCGATGGGGTCCGCGATCTTGCCGAAGTCCGTGACCAGGTTCCGGCTCCTGGCGATGTCGCCGTCGAGCTTGTCCGTGTAGATGGCGACGGCGAAGGCCGCCACTGCCGCCCAGCGCCATGGTCCGGAAACACTGTGCAGGCCGGGCGCGTCCGCCACGAGGAACCACACAAAAAACGGGACCAGCGCGATGCGGATCATGGTCAGGACGTTGGGAAGGTTCCAGACCCCGGCACGGCCCTGGCCGGCGGCGGTTGCATCGGTGCTAGTCACGTTCCTAGGCTACCGGCCTAGCGCCCGGTGAGGGACCATGCGTCTTCGGAGCCGTCGTCGTCATCGCCGTACCCGCCGGGGGCGGAATCCGAGCCGTCGTAATATTCGACGTTCTGCTTCCGCTGGTCCAGGTCCGCCGCCACCAGGTCTTCGGCGTAGCCGCCCTGCGCGATGTTGGCGTTGGCATTGTCGCTGAGGGCAGCGGTCTGGGAATCGGCGGCGGCCGGCGCCTCCTGGCCCTTCATGGCGGCCAGGACGGCGGCGAGGTCATCAGGTTTGACCAGCACATCGCGCGCCTTGGAGCCCTCGGATGGTCCCACGACGCCGCGGGATTCGAGCAGGTCCATGAGCCGTCCGGCCTTGGCGAACCCGACGCGGAGCTTGCGCTGCAGCATGGAGGTGGAGCCGAACTGCGTGGTGACCACCAGCTCCGTCGCCTGCAGCAGGACCTCGAGGTCATCCCCGATGTCGTCGTCGATCTGCTTCTTGGGCGCTTCGGCAGCAACGTCGTCACGGTAGGAAGCCTGCAGTTGCCCCTTGACGTGTTCCACCACCTTGTGGATCTCCGACTCGGTAACCCAGGCGCCCTGGACGCGCATGGCCTTGGAGGCGCCCATGGGCAGGAAGAGCGCGTCACCCTGGCCAATGAGCTTCTCGGCGCCGGGCTGGTCCAGGACCACGCGGGAGTCAGTGACGGAGGACGTGGCGAAGGCCATGCGCGAGGGCACGTTGGCCTTGATGAGGCCGGTGACAACGTCCACGGACGGCCTCTGGGTGGCCAGCACCAGGTGGATGCCGGCGGCACGGGCAAGCTGGGTGATGCGGACGATCGAGTCCTCCACGTCGCGTGGTGCCACCATCATCAGGTCGGCAAGCTCGTCGACGATCACCAGCAGATACGGGTAGGGCCTGATGACGCGCTTGGAGTCCACCGGCGGCTGGACCTTTCCGGCCCGCACCGCCTTGTTGAAATCGTCGATGTGCTTGAAGCCGTAATTTGCGAGGTCGTCGTAGCGGGCGTCCATTTCACGGACCACCCACTGCAGCGCCTCGGCGGCTTTTTTGGGGTTGGTGATGATGGGCGTGATCAGGTGCGGGACGCCCTCGTAGGCCGTCAGCTCCACGCGCTTGGGGTCCACCATGACCATGCGCACCTCGTCGGGGGTGGCCCGCATCAGGATGGAGGTGATCATGGAGTTCACGAAGGACGACTTACCGGCGCCGGTGGCGCCGGCCACCAGGAGGTGCGGCATCTTGGCCAGGTTGGCCACCACGTAGCCTCCCTCCACGTCCTTGCCCACACCCATGACCATGGGGTGGTCGGTGCGCCGCGCATTCTGGCTGCGCAGCACGTCGCCCAGTGACACGGTCTCGCGGTCGGTGTTGGGGATTTCGATGCCGATGGCGGACTTGCCGGGGATGGGGCTCAGGATGCGCACGTCGCTGGAGGCCACAGCGTAGGAGATGTTCTTGGACAGCGCGGTGACGCGCTCAACCTTGGTTCCGGGAGCAAGTTCGATTTCGTACCGGGTGACGGTGGGACCACGGCTGAAGCCGGTGACGGTGGCGTCGACGTTGAACTGCTGCAGGGTATCCGTCAGGGCAGCGACGACGGCGTCATTGGCTTCGGTGCGCTCCTTCGGGATCGAGCCGGGTGTCAGGTAGTCCGAGGCGGGGAGGGTGTACGTGACGTCCCCGGCGAGCGAGAGCTGTTCGGTCCGCTGCGGGATGGGAACGGGCGGCGGCGCGGGGGCCACCGGGTTGGAGGGCACGGTGGGCGCGGCGGCGGCTTTGGCGGGAGCGGCGGCACCGGGGATGACCAGGGGGATGGCCTCGGTGGCGTTTTCCGCCGGAGGTGCCTGGGCACCGGCACCCAATCCCTGGGCTGCCTTGATCTTTTCGACGGCGATCTCCGCCTGGGTGGGGCGCCGCACTCCGGGCGCGGGCCGCTCGGGTTCGGGCTCGTCGTCGTCAATGACGGCGTGCTCGAAGGCTTCGTCGCCCACGTAGCCCTCAAGGCCGGCGTCGGACTCCTGGTCCTTGCCGAAAAGCTTCCGCTTCTTCTTCTTGGGCGCAGCGGCAGCCGTGCGTTCGAGGTAGCTGCGGTCGTGGGTGTCCTGGTGTTCCTGGTCCATCAGGTCGATGCCCATGAGGTGTTCATAGGCGCCGCGGATGCGGCGCGGGATCGCCGTGAACGGGGTGGCGGTGATGATCAGTACCGACACAAAGGCCAGCAGGGCATACAGGGCCACAGGCACAGCCGGATGGATGGCGGCCAGCGGCGTGGCGGCCAGGAAGCCGAGCATCCCGCCGGCTTTGCGGAGGCCGTCGAAGCCGTCGGCCACGGTGGGCTGGCCGCCGAGGATATGAGCCAACCCGCACCCGGCGAAGGTCATGATCAGGAAACCGATGCCCACCCGGTTATTGCCCCGGCCGTCCGATGGCCGGCGGAACAGCCGGAAGGCGCACACGAACAGCATGAGCGGGAGCAGCAGGGAGATCCAGCCGAAGGTGCCGTTCACCACGGCGTAGACGGCGTCCGGGAACCAGCCCGTCAGTCCCCACCATGCGAAGGTGGCGATGAAAATACCAAGGGCCAGGTTGAAGAGGGCGGCACCGTCGCGGCGTTCCTCCGTGGGGAGGTCGCTGACGTCGTGGCCGATGCGGCGCACTCCCCCGCCCACCAGGTGGCCCACTCCAAGCCACGCTCCGCCCACCACGCGCAGCAGCCAGGGCTGGTGGTGCTCGACGGCGGGAAGCTGGCGGGTGCGTGCAGTGCTGGTTGAGCCGCCGCGCCCTGTCCTGCTGGCGGTGGAGCCGGTTCCGCGGCCTGTGGAACTGCCCGCTTTGCTGCCGGAGCTCCCCCTGCCGGTACCTTTGGGCGCGGAAGTAGTACGTGTGGCCATAATAGCCACGGTACCGGAACCATGCTGTGATTCCGGGGATATCGGGGCCGCCGGGCCACCCGCCGGGCGCCAGGTGCGGACCTGCCCGGACGCGCCCGGGGACCGTCCGGATGCGCCGAAGGGCCCGGTCCATGAAGAACCGGGCCCTTCCGGGTGTGCACCAGCGCGACGCCAGCCTGGTGTCAGGCCTCGAGCACCACGGGAATGATCATGGGCTTGCGGCGCAGCTTGCGGTTGACCCAGGTTCCCACGACGCGGCGTACCACCTGCTGGAGCTGGTGGCTGGTGTGGTCGGCGTGGTTCTGGACCGCTTCCTCCAGGGCTGCGTTGATCTTGGGGATGATGTCGTCGAAGACCGAATCGTCCTCGGCAACGCCGCGGGCGTGGATCTCGGGCCCGGACACCACCTTGCCGGTGGCACGGTGGACAACGGTGATGATGGAGATGAAGCCTTCATCGCCCAGGATGCGGCGGTCCTTGAGGTCGGCGTCGGTGATCTCGCCCACGCTGGAGCCGTCCACGTAGACGAAGCCCACCTCGACCTGGCCGACGATGTCTGCCTGGTGGTCGCGGAGGTCGATGACCGTGCCGTTGTCAGCAAGGATCACGCTGGCATCCGGGACGCCGGATTCGATGGCGATCTTGCCGTTGGCGATCAGGTGCCGGGTTTCGCCGTGCACGGGCATGGCGTTGAGCGGCTCAAGGATGTTGTAGCAGTAGAGCAGCTCGCCGGCGGCGGCGTGGCCGGAGACGTGGACCTTGGCGTTGCCCTTGTGGATCACGTCGGCGCCGAGCTTCAGGAGGCCGTTGATGATGCGGAACACCGCGTTCTCGTTGCCCGGGATGAGGCTGGAGGCCAGGATGACGGTGTCGCCGTCCCCCACCACCACGCGGTGGTCGCCGTTGGCCATCCGGGACAGGGCCGCCATGGGCTCGCCCTGGGAGCCGGTGGACATGAGCACCACGCGGTTGTCCGGAAGGTTGTCGATGTTCTTGATGTCGACGATCAGTCCGGCGGGGACGTCAAGGTAGCCCAGCTTTTCGGCGATGGCCATGTTGCGGACCATGGAGCGGCCCACGAAGGCCACCTTGCGGTTGTGCTTGGCCGCTGCATCCAGCACCTGCTGCACGCGGTGGACGTGGGAGGAGAAGGAGGCCACGATGATGCGCTTGGTGGCCTGGCCGAAAAGCCGCTCCAGCGTGGGGCCGATTTCCTTCTCGGCCGTGGTGAATCCGGGGACGTCTGCGTTGGTGGAGTCGGACATGAAGAGGTCCACGCCTTCTTCACCCAGTTTGGCGAAGTGCCGGAGGTCGGTGATGCGTCCGTCCAGCGGCAGCTGGTCCATCTTGAAGTCGCCGGTATGCAGGACAGTGCCGCCCGCGGTGCGGATGAACACCGCCAGGGCATCCGGAATGGAGTGGTTCACGGCCACGAACTCGCATTCGAACGGCCCGAACTTCTCCACCTGGCCCTCTTCCACTGTCAGCGTGTAGGGCCGGATGCGGTGCTCCTGCAGCTTCGCCTCGATCAGCGCGAGGGTCAGCTGAGATCCCACCAGGGGAATGTCGTTGCGCAGGCGCAGCAGGTACGGCACGGCGCCGATGTGGTCCTCGTGGCCGTGCGTGAGGATGACGGCCACGACGTCGTCCAGCCGGTCTTCGATGTAGGAGAAATCCGGCAGGATCAGGTCAACGCCGGGCTGGGTTTCCTCGGGAAAGAGGACGCCGCAGTCCACGATCAGCAGCTTGCCGTCGATTTCGAACACGGCCATATTCCGGCCGATCTCCCCGAGTCCGCCAAGCGGAACGATCCTGAGCGTGCCCTGGGGCAGGCGCGGAGGGGTGACAAGGCCGGTAAGGGCAGTTTGGGTCATAGTGCACTACTTTCCAGGCGGAAGGGTGCCGGTCTTAGCCTCAGGAGAAGACCAGCCCCGCTTCCGCCAAATCCCCGCGGATGGTTTCGATCTCGGTTTCGTCCGGCTCCACGAGGGGCAAACGGACGATCGAGTTGGGCAGGACTCCCTGCCATTTAAGAATCTGTTTGGCCGCCACGGCGCCCTGGACCCGGGTCATGGTGGCGCGTACCACCGGCTGCAGCTCGAAGTTGATCTTGCGCGCGGTGCCGAGGTCGTTGGCGTTGATGGCGTCGATGAGTTCGCGGAAGCGGCGGGTGGCGACGTGGGTGGTAACGCCCACCAGGCCGACGGCGCCCAGCGCCATCCAGGGAAGGGTCAGTCCGTCATCGCCCGAGTAGAACAGGAGGTCCGTTTCCGCCATGACACGGGTGGCTGCCATGAAGTCGGCCTTGGCGTCTTTGACGGCCACGATGTTGGGGTGCTGCGCCAGCCGGATCATGGTGTCTGGCTCGATGGCGATGGAGGACCGGCCGGGAATGTCGTACAGCATGACGGGTACGTCCACGGCCGAGGCGATGGTCTCGAAGTGGGCGCGGACACCGGCCTGGCTGGGCTTGTTGTAGTAAGGAGTCACCAGGAGGAGGCCGTCGACGCCGAGGGCAGCAGCCTGCTGGGAAAGGTGGACCGAGTGCGCGGTGTCGTTGGTGCCGGTGCCGGCGATGATGGCCGCCCGGCCGCCGACGGCCTCCTTCACGGCGCGGAACATGCCGAGGTTCTCTTCGTCCGTCAGCGTGGAGGTTTCACCGGTGGTGCCGGTGACCACCAGGCCGTCACAGCCGTCGTCGACAAGCTTGCTGGCCAGCGCTGCCGCCTGGTCGTAGTCCACTGCGCCGTCCTTGGTGAACGGCGTGACCATGGCGGTCAGGAGGGTACCGAGGGCAGGGATATGCGCGGAAGAGTCAGCCATGGAAAAAACGTTACCCTGTCCCCGGCTGGTTAGGACAATGCCACGGGCGTGACAAGCGTCAAATACGGCTCCGCCCGGACTTCGAAGCACCCGCTCCGGCGTGGCAATAGCGGCCGACGGCGGCCTGCCGGAGGTCCTCAGCCCAAGCGGCGAGCCGCTGCGCCGCCCGAACATAGTGGAACAGCTCCGTGGGCGTCAGGGCGTCAATGTCTGTTTCCGCCAGTCGGCGGGCGAGCTCCGCTCCTTCCGGCTGGGCGGACAGGCTGATACCTTCCCGTTCCCACTGGACGTCCTCGGCCGGACGCCCGGAGACAAGTTGGCGGAACAGGTAGTCCACCACGCCCGGGCTCATCGCCTTCAGCACTCCTGAACCCTGGCTTTCCTGCGGGGCAGGCTCAAATCCCTGCGGGGCAGGCTTAAATCCCTGCGGGGAAGCGGCTCCCAATGATGGCATCTCCATGGCCCCATGCTATTCGAACATATATTCGAATACAAGAGCCCACACCTCTGCGTCTCCCCCTGCGGCAGCCAGCCCACGGACGCATGTGAGACGATCTGGTCATGACGTCCCGCACCCCGGCCACCCGGCCCCGGAAGACCGCAGACCGTCAACAACCGGGGCGTCTTAGGGGCATCGATGCGGCCCGGGGCCTGGCTTTGCTGGGCATGATGGCCACTCACCTGCTGCCAACGTTCGAATCGAACCCAAGCCTCACACCAACCTGGATCGGCCTCACGTTCTCGGGACGGGCCGCCGCCCTCTTCGCAGTGCTGGCGGGCGTCGGGCTTGCCCTGTCCACGGGAAAAAACAGGCCGTTGGAGGGCGCCGAACTCTCCGCGGCCCGCCGCGGGGTGGGGCTGCGCGCCCTGGTGATTGCCGCCGTCGGACTGACCCTGGGCGGCCTGGACGTGAACGTGGCCATCATCCTGGTCCACTACGCCGTGCTGTTCCTGTGCGTCCTGCCCTTCCTGGGGCTGGGCGTGAAGCGCCTGTGTGCGTGGGCCGCCGGCTGGATCCTGGGCTCCCCGGTGCTGGCCTACCTGCTGCGGCCCTGGCTCCTTGCCCCGGAGCCGCCATTGAGGCTGGGCCACAACCCGGCATGGGAGGACCTCGGAACGCCGTCCCGGCTGCTCGCGGACCTGTTCCTCACGGGCTACTACCCGGTGCTGCAGTGGCTGTCCTACCTGCTGGTGGGGCTGGCCATCGGCCGCCTGGTGCTGACCAAGGCGCTGGTCCCCGCGCTGCTGCTGGTGGGCGGAACGGTAGTGGCCGTGGCGGCCAAGAGCGTGGGTGTCGCGGCCATGGAGGACTGGGGCGGCCGCGCAGCGCTGGAGAAGGTCCTGAACTCACCGGGCTACCCGCTGGGCAGCGTGCTGCAGGTGAACCTGGCCGGACTCCCCCAGGAAGGTTCATGGTGGTGGCTGGCATCGGCCGCACCGCATTCGGGTACGCCGCTCGATTTGCTGCATACCTCGGCAGTTGCGGCGGCCGTCATCGGTGCCTGCCTGCTTCTGGGGCGGCTGGCCGAATGGGTGGACCTGGACCTGCTGCTGCCGCTGCGGGGACCCGGCGCCATGACGCTGACGCTGTACACCGTCCACGTCTGGGTGGTCTCCAGCTTCTACCTCAAACCGCTGCCCGCAGGCTGGACCGAGGACGGAATGTACTTTGCCCATGCCGCGGCTGCCATCGCCGTGGGCATCGTGTTTGCGCGGATGTCGTGGCGCGGCCCCCTGGAATGGGTGGGCCATACTGCAAGCCTGGTGGGGCGCGGCGGCTTCAAGGCCCTGTCCTGAACCCCTGCGGCAGCAGGGGCTAGGATGCCGTGGTGAAGAGCTTCACAGCGTCGCGCATGGAAGCCCGCGCGCGTTTGCGGTCCCCGGCGGCGTCATAGGCACAGCTGAGCCGGAACCAGGAACGCCAGTCATCGGGAGCGGCCTCGGCTTCGGCCCGGTACTTTTCGAACTCCGCGTCGGCTGCGGCACGGACAATCCGGCCACCGGGCGTGCGGGGAAGCTCGTCCACCGGCAGTCCGCCTTCGGCTTCCAGGACCTTGGCCATCTGCTCGGTGCGGGCGCCAAACATGAGTTCGCGGATCAGGGCCCACGCGCCAACGATGGGCAGCACCAGGTAGGCGGCCCCGATGGCCTTGGCGGTCAGGTTACTGTCTGCAAGGAGCAGGAGCGAGCGCTGGAAGGACACCACCAGGTAGAAGACCAGCAGCAGCGTCACCGCTCCCACCCAGATCTTGGTGCGGTTCTTAAGGAAACCGGCTGCGAACCCGTTCACGGCCTAGAGTCCCAGGTCCAGGTAACCGTCCAGGCCCACGGTCAGCCCGGGGTGGGCAGCGACGTTGCGCACGCCCAGAAGCACGCCGGGCATGAACGACGCGCGGTCGAAGGAATCGTGGCGGAAGGTCAGCTGCTCGCCGGGACCGCCCAGCAGGACTTCCTGGTGGGCCACGAGGCCACGGAGCCGGACGCTGTGGACGCGGACGCCGTCCACGTCGCAGCCGCGTGCGCCCGCGCGTTCTGAAGTGGTGGCATCCGGGCTGGGCGGCACCTGGGCAGCCTTGCGTTCAGCGGCGATGAGCTCTGCGGTGCGGACGGCGGTGCCGGAAGGGGCGTCCACCTTGTCCGGATGGTGGAGCTCGATGATTTCCACGGACTCGAAGTACTTTGACGCCTTCGCGGCGAACGCCGAAGCCAGCACAGAGCCCAAGGCAAAGTTGGGCGCGATGAGTACGCCCGTTTCCGGGTGCTCCGCCAAAAGGGATTCAAGCGCGGACAGGCGTCCCGCGTCCCAGCCGGTGGTGCCCACCACGGCGTGGATCCCATGCTCGACGGCGAAGCGGACGTTGGCTTCGGTGCTTTCGGGGACTGTGAGGTCCACCAGGTACTGGGCACCGGAGGCCGTCAGCTGCTCCAGCGAGTCACCCCGACCCAGGGCTGCGACGAGCTTCATGTCGGGCGCGGCATCAATGGCCTTAACGGCCTCGGCGCCCATGCGTCCACTGGCGCCAAGGACGGCCACCAGTTTGGGGGCGGGGTGTTGTTCGGTCATGGGATTAACCCTACCGGCGGGACAGGTTGGGGCAGGAACCGGACGGCGTGCGTTACCTCGCAGTTTGCGGAGCAACGCCGGCCGGCCCGGGCAGCGTGGAGGCGCGGCCCGGCGTGCCCCGGCGCGGCATCAGCTGCCGGCGCCGACCCATTCCACGGTGCCGTCCGAAAAGAACTGTTCCTTCCAGATGGGCACCTGGTCCTTGATCCGGTCCACCAGCTCGGAGCAGACGGCAAACGCCTGTCCGCGGTGCGGGGCGGATACCGCGCACACCAGCGCCGGGTCCCCGATCTCCAGCATCCCGATCCGGTGTGCGGCCCAGATCCTGACGGGTTGGGCTGCCTTTCCCGCGGGGGTCTCCCCGGCCGCGTCACCGGCCTCGGCGTCCTGCTCGGCAACCAGGCGCGCGACGACGTCGGCCATCACCTGGTGCGCCGTGGGGTGCGCACTGTAGCTGAGGCGCTCGACGGCCTTGCCGCCGTCGTGGTTGCGCACTACACCGCTGAAGCTGACCACCGCACCCGCAGTGTCGCTTTCCACCGCGGCAATAGCCTGGTCCACGGAGATGGGCTCCGCGCTCAGGACTGCCCGCACTACCTCGAATGCTGCTTCAGTGCCCATGTCCGCCTTCCAACTGGTCGCAAAGATGTCCGATCACCGGGTCCAGGACGCTCAGCCCATCCATGACACCCTTCGGTGACCCGGGCAGGTTCACAATGAACGTCTGCCCGGCAGCGCCCGCATAGCCCCTGCTCAGGGCCGCCAGCGGAGTCTTGGCAGCGCCGGCACGCCTGATCGCCTCCATGATGCCCGGGATTTCCCGGTCCAGCAGGGGCAGGGTGACGTCGGGTGTCCGGTCGTCCGGGCTGAGGCCGGTTCCGCCGCTGGTGATGACGACGGCGGGACGCTGGGTGAGGAGCGCCCGGATGGCAGCGCCCACGGGCTCGCCGTCGGGAACCACCATGGCCGGGAAGACGTCAAAGCCGTGTTCAGTGAGCCAGTCGGTGATCACGGGGCCGGTTTCGTCGTCGTAGATGCCCGCTGCGGCACGGGTGGACGCGATAACGACGCCGGCCTTCCGCCCCTGCACGTCGCCGTGGCGGTGGGGTTCGGAGACGTCCAGGATGTTGGGGTCGGTCACAGTGCCCAGTCTCCGCTCTTGCCGCCGCTCTTGGCCAGCACCTTGATGTCCGTCAGGACGGCATGCTTGTCCACGGCCTTGATCATGTCGTAAACGCTGAGGGCTGCCACGGAGGCAGCCGTCAGGGCCTCCATTTCAACTCCCGTGACGCCCCTGGTCTTCACGGTGGAGCTGATGGTGACGGCGGCCGCGCCGAGGTCGAAGTCAACGGTGACTTTCGAGAGGGGCAACGGATGGCACAGCGGAATCAGGTCCGGTGTCTTCTTGGCCGCCATGATGCCGGCCACCCGGGCAACGGCCAGGGCGTCGCCCTTGGGGAGCCCGCCGGAGCCCAGGAGCTGCATCACCTCGGGGGTGGTCCGGACGGTGGCGGTGGCGGTGGCCTCCCGCGTGGTCTCGGCCTTGGCGGAGACATCAACCATCTGGGCGCTGCCGTCCTGGCGCAGGTGCGTCAGTGCGGGGGTATGTTCTGCGTTCACAGCATCCATACTTCCACCTCGTCGCCGTCAGCGAGTTCCGTTACACCCACAGGGACATGAACCAGGACGTTCGACCCCGCGAGTGCGTGCATCAGGTGCGAACTCTCGCCGCCCTCCAGCTTCACGGTCCCGTCCGGCTGCAGGCTGCCGCGGCGGACCTGGTGCTTGTGCCCGGGAGAGGTGAGCGGACGGCCCGGGCCCCCAAGATCAAGGCGGGCGCGCAACGGCAGCCTCCGGCCCGGTGCCCCCAGCAAGGCTGACAAAGCGGGACGGAGGAACATCTCGAAGGACACCAGGCAGCTGACCGGATTGCCGGGAAACCCAAGGAATGGCACGCCGTCGAACGTTCCCAGTCCTTGGGGGCCGCCCGGCTGCATGGCCACGTGCACGAAGCGGACCGGCTGGTCCGCCATTGCCTGCCGCACTACCTCGTAGGCTCCCTTGCTGACCCCGCCGGTGGTGACGATCAGGTCAGCCCCCGGGCTTTCGGTCCGCAGCAGCGCCTGCAGTTCCGCCGGAGTGTCGGTGGAGATGCCGGTGCGGCGGACTGTGAGTCCCGCCTGCTTCATGGCGGCCTCAAGGAGCGTTCCGTTGGAGTCGTAGATTTTGCCGGGAGGAAGCGGCAGGCCGGGTTCCACCACTTCGTCGCCCGTGGTGACGAGCAGGACGGTCACCGCCTTGTACACCGCCACCTCTGGGAGGCCCAAGGCAGCGAGCAGCCCCAACTGGGCCGGCCCCAGGCAGGTCCCCGAGGCCAGCGCCCGCTCCCCCGCTGCGATGTCGCTGCCCGGGAAGCGCACGAACGTTCCCGGCGCGGTGCCGGGCAGCCGCACGGTGGCGCCGCTGCCGTCCCCCGCTGTGTTTCCGGGGTCCAGGAAGTGATCGGGCACCGCCTTTTCAATGGGTACGACGGCGTCGGCCCCCGCCGGGATCATGGCACCGGTCATGATGGGTGCCGCGGTTCCTGGTTCGAGTGGCTCCGGGCTTGACCCGGCCGGAACCGGGGGCATGATGCGGAGGTCCCCGCCGCCGTCGGGAAGGTCGCCGGAACGGACGGCGTATCCGTCCATTTGGGAATTGGCGAAAGGAGGAAGGCTGAGTGGCGCGGCCACATCGTCCACCAGGGCCCGGCCCAGCGCCTGGCTAAGCGGGAGGGTTTCCATCCGGTCCATTGACAGGAGCGGCCGCAGGAGTTCCACGACTGCGGCGGCATGGCCCGCGACCGACCGGGAACCCTCCGCTGCATGGTGGACGTGGCCTTCCGGGGTGTGGTCTGCCAGGGCGTGCGGGGTGTGGCTGGTCATGGATACGCCTTTGGTCTGGGCCGTCAGGGTTTGGGCCGTCAGGGTTTGGGCCGTCAGGGTTTGGGCCGTCAGGGTTTGGGCCGTCAGGACTTCACGTCAACTCTAACCGTGTGGAATCCCGAGGCGCCGTCCGGTGCGGGCGGCCGCGCGGTTTCGTCCTGGGGTTCGCCCGCCAGGTTGGTGGCCCGGACCTGGACCTCGTACTGCCCCGGGGCAAGGTCCATGGCCAGCTTCCACTGGTACCAGGTGTCGGCGGAGATTCCCGTGGCCAGTTCCGCTTCCCGCCACGGTCCCCGGTTGATCCGCAGTTCCACGTTCCGGATGCCGGTGTGCTGGGCCCAGGCAACGCCGGCGAAGACAACTGTTCCCGCGTTGACCGGGCGGCCGCTGCGGGGGACGTCGATGCGGGACGAGGTCTTGATGGGGCCGCGCGCGGACCAGCCGCGCGGGGTCCAATATCCGGCGTCATCGGCGAACCGGGTGACCTTGAGCTCGGTGACCCATTTGGTGGCCGAGACATAGCCGTAGAGGCCGGGAACCACCAACCGGACCGGGAAGCCGTGCTCCAGCGGGAGCGGTTCACCGTTCATGCCCACGGCAAGCAGGGCGTCCCGGTTGTCGGTGAGGACATCCAGGGGCGTCCCGGCGGTCCAGCCGTCGGCACTGCGGGAGAGGACCATGTCTGCGCCTGGCTGGGGAACGGCCAGGGCCAGCAGTTCCCGGACCGGCCAGCCGAGCCAGCGGGCGTTGCCGATCAGGTCGCCGCCCACTCCGTTGGAGACGCAGGCAATGGTGATGTGCCGCTCGGTGAGGGGCTTCGCCATTAGGTCGGCGAAGGAGAGCAGGACTTCCCGGGCCACCATGCCGGTTACCTTGAGGACCCAGGTATCCGGGCTGACCGCCGGGACGGACAGCGCGGTGTCGATCCGGTAGAAATCCCGGTTGGGGGTCACCAGCGGCGGCATTCCGGCAACACCGGCTTCCGCAGCAGGGGGCACAGGTATTGCCGGCGATGCCGCTGCGGGCAGGGTGATGCGTGCCCTGGCCTCATTGACAGCCATGGTGGCCCCGCGCCAGATTCCCGCCAGTACTCCCCCTGCCGCAGCGGCCGCTGCGGTGATGCCCATGGCCTGGAAGAAGCTGCGGCGCGATTGGGTGGCCGCGGAGTCCGGTGTGGCCTCGCCGGGGGCAGCGGGAAGGCTGTCCTCGGGATGATCTGCAACTGCTCGGTGGGAGGCTGCTTGGTGGGAGGCTGCTTGGTGGGAGGCTGCTTGGTGGGAGGCTGCTTGGCCGGCAATCGCGGCATCCCATGCCTGCAGCCTGCGCAGCAGGAACCGCAACAGCACGACGGCGGCCACCGCGGCCAGGAGCGGCGGCACGAGGGACAGGGGGGTCATCTGGGAACGCGTCAGGACGGCGGCCGCTCCGGCAAGTCCAAAGATTCCGATCACGGCAGCACCAGTGAACCGGCGGCGGCGCTCGAGCGCTCCGGCCAGTGCGGCCAGGGCGGCGATGACCAACGCCATTCCCACCAGGAGCGCTGCCTTGTCGGCCGTGCCGAAGACAGAGATCGCCCAGTCCTTGACGCCCGGAGGCACGGCATCGATCACGGCACCGCCAACGGCCGTCAACGGCGAAAGGGAGGGGCTGAGAACCCCCGCAGCCAACTCCCCTGCTGCAATACCGCCGCCTGCCGCGGCTATCCCGGCAGCCGCGGCCCAACCACCTCCGGCGCGCGGGACTGCCGGTAGTGGGAAGGGACTGTCCGCCCGCTCCCCAAGGCCGGCGCCGCCGTCGTACGCCGCATGCCCGCGCTGGGAACTCCTCACAACACCAGCATAGGTTTGCCGGTGGTCCCCGGCGCCGGTGCCGCCGGGATTCCTGCCCCGCGTCTCACAGCGGGGTCACGGGTGTGATGGGCGGCTCAACGTGGCGTAGCCTGATTTCATGACTGTCCAGCTAGGCATGCCGCAGCCGCGGGAGGAAGCAGCATCGGCGCTGCCAGGCGTTCCCGCGCGCCGGCCAGCGGATGCACCGGCCGGGCTGGCGGACCGCTACGGCCGCCGCGCCACCGACATGAGGCTGTCCCTGACGGACAAGTGCAACCTCCGCTGCACCTACTGCATGCCGGCGGAGGGCCTGGAATGGCTGGCAAAGCAGGCCGTCATGTCCGCCGAGGAGATCGTGCGGATCGTCAAGGTAGGCGTGGAGCAGCTGGGAGTGCGCGAACTGCGCCTCACGGGCGGTGAGCCGCTGGTGCGGCACGATCTGGTCCAGATCATCTCGGCACTGCGGGCCAACCACCCGGACCTGCCGATCTCCATGACCACCAACGGCGTTGGCCTGGCGAAGAAGGCAGCGGCCCTCAAGGACGCCGGGCTGACGCGCATCAATGTGTCGTTGGATTCCCTGCATGAGGAAACGTTCACCAAGCTGACCCGGCGTCCGTTCCTGGACCAGGTCCTGGCGGGTGTGGACGCCGCCTGGGCTGCCGGCCTGGGCCCTGTGAAACTGAACGCCGTCCTGATGCGCGGCATCAATGACCTCGAGTCGCCGCAGCTGCTCGCGTGGGCCTTGGAGCGCGGGTACGAACTGCGGTTCATCGAACAGATGCCGCTCGATGCGGACCACGGCTGGACGCGCCGCAACATGATCACGGCAGCCGAGATCCGCGGGCTGTTGTCCCGGGACTTTGCCCTCAGTCCGGATCCCCGCGCACGTGACGGCGCTCCTGCGGAGCGGTTTGAAGTACGACGGCGGGCGGCAGGCTCCGCGGACGCGGACGGACCGGTGCTGGGAACCGTGGGAATTATCGCCTCCGTCACCGAGCCGTTTTGCTCCGACTGCCGGCGCACCAGGATCACCGCCGAGGGCAAGATCATGAGCTGCCTGTTCTCCCGCGAGGAGTTCGACCTGCTGGGCCTGCTGCGGGCGGGCGCCACCGATGATGATCTGGCGCAGCGGTGGCAGGACGCCATGTGGATCAAACCGAAAGCCCACGGCATGGACCACGTTGGACTGGATGCTCCGGACTTCGTCCAGCCGGACCGCAGCATGAGTGCTATCGGGGGCTGACCGGGATGCTTGTACGTTATTTTGCTGCCGCACGCGCTGCCGCGGGTTTCGAGGAAGAAAAGTTCCACCTTCCCCAGGGCGCCACCGTGGCGGACCTGCTCGAGGCCATGCTGGCCGTGGACCGCCCTGAACCCCCTGCCGGGACCCCGCCCCTTTCCCGGCTTCTTTCCCGCAGCAGCTTCCTGCTCAATGAGGTGGCCGTACGGGACCGGGCGGCAGTCCTTGGTCCGGACGACGTGGTGGACGTACTGCCTCCGTTCGCCGGCGGGTAAGTATTCGCGCACGTCCAGGCGAATGGGCAGCAGCCGCCCTGGCCTTGCCAAAGCTGCCGTGGCTTTGAATGTCGGTGCCTCGCTGGATGATGTGGGTATGGGAATCGGCACGGATGTTGGGGTGGTTTTGGAGGGTGTTTCTGCCTCTGTTGCTGCCCTCGATGCTCTTACCCGTGAGGATCATTTCCTTGCCGCCGGGACCGGTGTTGGCGCTGATGTCGATGTGCTGCAGCGGCGGTATGAGCTCCGGCTGGAACGGCTGGAGGCAGTCTCCCGGGTCGAGGCTCAGCTCGCCGCGGTGAAAGCCCTGGACGCGGCAGAAGCGGTCGAAATCCAGCAGGCACTCCTTGCCCCCGACGCCCCTGCCCAGGACCGCACCTACGCGGAGATGTCCGCGGTGGAGGAGATCGCCGGTGTCCTGACTGTCAGTTCGGCGGCCGCGGGTGCTTTGGTGGAACAATCCCGCCGGGTGTGTTCCCTGCCGCCGCTCCTGGGCGCCCTGTCAGCCGGTGACCTGTCGTGGCAGCATGCCAGGATTGTCGCCGATGCAACCGAGGGGCTCACCCCCGACGGGGCTGCTGCCTTGGTGGCGCACTTCTTCGACCCCGACGCCCCCAACCCCGCCCGCGGCGCCGCGCCCGGTGAACTCGCCCCCGCCCGGTTCCGCGCCAAGATCCGCGCCTGGCGGGAACGCCACCACCCCGAAACCCTCGCCAAACGCCACGCCAAAGGCGTCGCGGACCGGCGAATGGAATACACCCCCGACCGCGGCGGCATGGCCTGGCTCTCGCTCTACCTCCCCGGCGACACCGCCTGCGCCATCTGGAACCGCACCACCGCCACCGCACGCGGCCTGCAGGGCCCTGACGAGCCCCGCACCCTCACCCAACTCCGCCCCGACATCGCAGCAGCACTCCTCCTCGGCGCAGGAAACACCACGGCCACGGGTGATCCTGCGGGAACAACTACCGGGAGTAGCGGTGGTGTTGGAAAGGTTCCCACCCCTCGGGCCGATGTCCTGGTCACCGTCCCGGTCTTCGCCCTGCTCGGCCTCACCGATGAGCCGGCCGTGCTGGACGGCCTGGGCCCCATCCCGGCGTCGATGGCACGGAGGCTTGTCGCGGACGGGGCGGAGTCGTTCTACCGCGTCCTGGTCGACCCCCGCGACGGGGCACCCCTGGAGATCGGACGCACCCGCTACCGGCTCCCCGAAACCATCAAACAATGGATCCGCATGCGGGACCGGAAATGCACCTTCCCCGGCTGCACCAACCACACCCCCGACAACCACACCGACCACCTCACCGCCTGGGACCACGGCGGCCGAACAGACGTCCGGAACCTGGCCCAGCTATGCCCCAAACATCACCGTTTGAAGCACGCCCGCGCCTGGACCCCCGACCCCGCCACCAACAACGGACCGCCCGGCTGGACCTCACCCACCGGCCGCCACTACAACCCCGAACACCACGACCCCCAACCAACCCACTGGCCGCCAGGGCTTCTGCGGAGGAACAGCACCGTGTCCGGGCAATCCGCAGCGGCAGTCTTGAACCCACCGGGAGGGTTGGGCACACCCCGGAAAGCGGACGAAGCGGGGCTACGGGAACCACCACCGCCTGAATTGCGGCGCGATCTGCCGTTTGGGCTGCCGCAATGGTGCCAGTTGCTGGCTGACATGCCGGAGTGGCTGGAGGTGCCAAGCGAGGAGCCGCCTGGCGGGAACTTGCTTGAGCCGGATCAACTCCCGCCAACAGATCCTTTGTGGGACGATTTCTACGCCATGCCGTTCTTCCTGCCGCCAGACCCGGCGGGGAATTGGGACGTGCTCTTGTCGTAGGACTTCCCCAGGGGCATGTGCGTCAACGCGTGGCTCCAGGAGACGATGGCCCACCGCTAGACCCGGGCCCCCGTTCCCAGGGCCATGGCCAGCAGTGACGCCCGGCTGTGGACTCCGCACGCCTGGAAGAGTTGCTTGAATTGGTCCTGGACCGTGTACGGTGTCACGCCCTGGGCATCCGCCATGGCTGCCGTATCGGCCCCTGTTGCAGTGAGCCACAGCAGTTCCCCCTGCCGCGGTGTCAGGCCAAACGCCCGGGCAAACATGTCAAGCCGCGCGGCAGGCGTGCTGGCCTGAATCGTCACGGCCACCGGTGGAGTGGGTCCGGACACTCCCGACTCCATGCGGTTGGCCCGCAGGGAGGCCCAGCGGCCCGCCCCGACGTACACCCTGCATTCCGCGGCGTGGGTGTCCAGCAGTGCTTCCCTTGCCGCCAGCTGGGCAGCAACGTTCAACACCTCAGCAGGCACATGATCGTGAGGGACCGGACCAGGCTGAAGCAGCTGCAGCCAGTCGTCCACGGACGCCGTTCGACCAGCTATCGCCAGATCGTCGTCCAGGGTGAGGACAGCCTGCTCCGGCAACCCGGGCTGCCCGGCTCCTGTCCCGGCGGCCGGGTCCGGGCCAGGTTCCGGTTCCAGTCGAGTCCGAAACTGCCTAGCCACGGACCTCCGCAGGCCGGCGGTCACTGCCGCTGCGGGCTCGCCCAGGTACGCAGTTTCCTCATCCGTGAAGGGGACCGAATCGCCCGTCCGCCACAAATCGAGCCAGGCCCAGCACCCATACTTGTCGGCAAACACGACGGACAGTACATCGCGGACCCCATAGCGTTGCAACACGCCACTCCACACCGGGCTGCGGGAGGGCTCTCCCTGCGTTGCCTTCAGGAGGGATGCCGCCGGCACCGGCGAATGCATCAGCTCGGTCCAGCGGCCGGCCCCGGAGAGGTACTTGAGGCGGATAAGTGTGGGCAATTCCTGAGGGCAGGGAATCCTGGCCCTCGGCGCCATCCCTACCGTCGTGACGGGATCACACAACGGCCAAACGAATGCATCGAAAGGCACCATGGTGGCCACTTCTGCCAGAATCGCTGTCCGGAGAGCTTGGTGATCCAGGTCCGAGCCTGCCAGGAGTCGGATGCGCTCCTGGCTCCGGTTTCCAGCCCAGCCCTTGGTCATGTTCCAAGTATGCTCCGGCCATCCCGGGCAACCCGGAGGCGCTGCCACCCAGAATTCTGGGATACCCGCCGCAGCCCGGACCGTCTAGCTTTAGCAGCGTGGAGCGTCCTCCAACCTGGCGGGACGAGTAAGGAGACTGGGATGTTCACCCTGCAGATCGAACACAGCATCACCGATTTCAGCACGTGGAAGGCGGCATTCGACCGGGATCCGGTGGGCCGGTCCGCGTCAGGGGTTCTCGCGCACCGGATAGGCCGGCCCGTGGGCGAACCGCAATACATTGTTGTGGAACTCGACTTCGCGGACCTGGCCCAGGCAGAGCAGCTGCTCACGAACCTTCGAACACAGGTATGGCGTTCGCCCGCCAACGCCCCTGCCCTCGCCGGTGCGCCGAAAACGCGCATTATCGAGGCGGCATCGTAGCCCCTGCCTCAGGCGCGGTGGAATTCCGAGCGCATGAATGGCCTGTAGGACAAAGCCTCGCCGTCCACACCGGCCTCCGGGGCGTCGCCGCCGTCGTCCCGCCCGGGCGAACGCAATTCGGTGACGTGTGTCAGGACACCGTTCGCCACCTCGATGGAGTGGCGCGTCCAGCCTCCGGCATTGCGGCGTTCAACACGGAGGACGCCGTCGCGCCAGGTGCAGCGGGCGGCGTTGCCGGGCGGCACGCCGGTGCTGTCAACGTAGTACCACAGCACGTCGTCGTGGACCGGATCGATCGTGAAGATGCCGTGGCCTTCGAAGTGGCTGCCGTCCGGTTCAATGTGCCGGTAGCTCTGCACCACGCCGAGGCCCCCGGCAACCTGCGTGTAGGACACCTGGGCGCTCACGCGGTGTTCCGGCCCCCAGGGACCGGCAGCCACGTGTGTGTAGCCCTGCCAGTGACCCAGCAGGTTCGTTAACGCCGGATGTCCGTGCTCCGCTCCTGGCCCGTTCACCGTTCCGCCTTCCCCTGCCGAAGAATCACTCCCCACTCAGGATGGACTCTGCAGAGCCGGGCCGCCAGCGTCTTCGCGGCATCTCCGCGGCGCGGGGTGTTACAGGCCGAAGGTTTCGGTCTCGTCGAACGGGCCAACCACGGTGACGGTCCGGGGCGCGGCGGCGAGTTCGGCGGCAAGTTCCTGGACCTGTTCCGTGGTGACGGCTTTGATCAGCCGCAGTGTTTCGTCAATGTCCTGGTACTCGCCGGACACCAGTTCGGCGCGGCCCAGCCGGGACATCCGGGAGCCGGTGTCCTCCAGTGCCAGGACGATTCCGCCGCCCAGTTGTCCCACGGCCTTGCGCAGTTCGTCGTCTGAAATCCCGTGTTCCGCGAGCTTGTCGAGCTCCACAGCCAGCAGGTCCAGCACCTGCCGGACCTTGGACGGCGTGCAGCCCGCGTACATCCCAAAGTAGCCGGCGTCGGCGTAGGACGAGGCAAAGGAGTAAGTGGAGTAAACCAGCCCGCGCTTCTCACGGACTTCCTGGAACAGCCGCGAGGACATGCCGCCGCCCAGGACCGCGTTCAGGACACTCATGACGTAGCGGCGTTCATCGGTGGCAACGATCGTGGGGCAGCCCATGATGATGTTCGCCTGCTCCACGGCCCGCTTGACCACATGCAGGCCCGCCGTTCCCGTGATCAGGGCACGTTCGGTGGAACGCCGCTGCACCGGCGCGGCGTCCGGCTTAAGCGACCAGCCCGCGGTCTGGAGGGCATCCACCACGAGTCCGCATACGACGTCGTGGTCCAGGCCGCCGGCGGCGGTAATGACCAGCTCTTCCGGCTTGTAGTACCTGCGGTAGTGCTCCCACACGGAATCGCGGGCTACGGCCTTGATGGCGGCGGGAGTGCCGCCGATGGGCCGTCCCAGCGGATGGCTGCCGAGGACCGCGGCGACGAAGTGCTCGTGCGCCACATCAGTGGGGTCATCACTGTCCATGGCAATTTCTTCCAGGATGACGTCCCGTTCCTGCTCCATCTCGTCAGGATCCAGCACGGCGCCGGTGATCATGTCAGCGATGACGTCGATGGCCATGGGAAGGTCCGAGTCCAACACCCGCGCAAAGTAGCAGGTGCTTTCCTTGGCCGTTGCCGCGTTCGATTCGCCGCCCACCTCGTCAAACGCGGAAGCAATCTCCAAGGCCGTGCGGCGCTTGGTGCCCTTGAACAGCAGGTGTTCAAGGAAGTGGGTGGACCCGTGCTGGCCGGGTGCCTCGTCACGGGATCCGACGCCCACCCAGAAGCCGATGGTGGCAGACCGCTGTCCCGGCATCGCCTCGGTCAGTACCCGCACTCCCCCTGGCAGCACTGAACGCCGCACCTCGGACCCGCCGTCGGAGCCGTGGACCAGGGTGTCGCCGGCGTGGTTCTGCTCAAGCGGCAGGGGTACAACAGTCATTGATGCCTTTCAGGACGGGCAGCCGGATCTGGCTGCCATCGTAACAGCGGCGGGACCGGTGGATCATCCACCGGTCCCGCCGATTCATGCTTATGCCGGGAAGCCCCTGCTGTTAGACCTCAGCGCCTTCAGCAGGCTCCGTGGCGTGAACGCGCTCGGTGTCGTCGGCGCCTTCCTCTTCAGCCACGACCGGAGACAGGGACAGCTTTCCGCGGTCATCGATCTTGGTGATTTCCACCTGGATCTTCTGGCCCACGGAAACAACGTCGTCAACGTTGTCTACCCGCTTGCCGCCGGCGATCTTGCGCAGCTCGGAGATGTGCAGCAGGCCGTCCTTGCCCGGGGTCAGCGACACGAAGGCACCGAAGGTGGTGGTCTTGACCACCGTGCCCAGGTAACGCTCGCCGATCTCCGGGACCTGCGGGTTGGCGATGGCGTTGATGGCGGAGCGCGCTGCATCTGCAGACGGACCGTTCGTGGCGCCAATGTAGACCGTGCCGTCGTCCTCGATGGAGATGTCGGCGCCGGTGTCTTCCTGGATCTGGTTGATCATCTTGCCCTTGGGGCCGATGACCTCGCCGATCTTGTCCACGGGGATCTTGACGGCGATGACGCGCGGTGCGAACTCGGAGAGCTCGTCCGGGGTGTCGATGGCCGAGTTGATGACCTCGAGGATGTGCAGGCGCGCCTCGCGGGCCTGCTTCAGGGCTGCCGCGAGCACGGAAGCGGGGATGCCGTCGAGCTTGGTGTCCAGCTGGATGGCCGTGACGAACTCGGCGGTACCGGCAACCTTGAAGTCCATGTCACCGAAGGCGTCTTCGGCGCCGAGGATGTCGGTCAGTGCCGCGTAGCGGGTCTGGCCGTCAACCTGGTCGGACACCAGGCCCATGGCGATGCCGGCGACGGCGGCCTTCAGGGGCACACCGGCGTTCAGCAGGGACAGGGTGGAGGCGCAGACGGAACCCATCGACGTGGAGCCGTTGGAGCCGAGGGCCTCGGATACCTGGCGGATGGCGTACGGGAATTCCTCGCGGGACGGCAGCACGGGCACGATGGCGCGCTCTGCCAGGGCACCGTGGCCGATTTCGCGGCGCTTGGGCGAGCCCACGCGGCCGGTCTCACCGGTGGAGTACGGCGGGAAGTTGTAGTTGTGCATGTAGCGCTTGCGGGTGACGGGAGACAGCGAGTCGATCTGCTGTTCCATCTTGAGCATGTTCAGCGTGGTGACACCCATGATCTGGGTCTCGCCGCGCTCGAAGATGGCCGAACCGTGAACGCGGGGCAGAACCTCGACCTCTGCGGTGAGCTGGCGGATGTCCGTCAGGCCGCGGCCATCAATGCGGATCTGGTCCTTGAGGATGCGCTGGCGCACAACGTGCTTGGTGACGGAGCGGAAAGCAGCGGACAGCTCCTTTTCGCGGCCTTCGAACTGGCCTGCCAGGCCGGCAAGGACCTCGTCCTTGAGCGCGTCGGAGGCGTTGTCGCGTTCCTGCTTGTCGGCGATCTGGAAGACAGCGGCGAGCTTTTCGGCGGCAGCGGATTCGACGGCGGCGTAAGCGTCGTCTTCGTAGTCCAGGAAGACCGGGAACTCGACCGTGGGCTTTGCAGCGCGTGCGGCGAGGTCGGCCTGGGCGTCGCAGAGTGCCTTGATGAACGGCTTGGCAGCCTCCAGGCCCTCGGCCACAACCTCTTCGGTGGGGGCGGTGGCGCCCTGTTCCTTGATGAGGTTCCAGGAGTTGTCGGTTGCTTCGGCCTCGACCATCATGATGGCGACGTCGTCACCGGCAACGCGGCCGGCAACCACCATGTTGAACACGGAGTTTTCCAGCTGCGAGTGCTTGGGGAAGGCAACCCACTGCGATCCGTTTTCGTCGTTGACCAGGGCAACGCGGACGCCGCCGATGGGGCCGGAGAACGGGAGGCCGGACAGCTGGGTGGACATCGAGGAAGCGTTGATGGCAACGACGTCGTACAGCTCATCGGGGTTGATGGCCAGGACGGTGACCACGATCTGGACCTCGTTGCGCAGGCCCTTGATGAAGGCGGGGCGCAGCGGGCGGTCCATCAGGCGGCAGGCCAGGATGGCTTCGGTGGACGGGCGGCCTTCGCGGCGGAAGAACGAGCCCGGGATACGGCCGGCAGCGTACATGCGCTCTTCGACGTCGACCGTGAGCGGGAAGAAGTCGAAGCCTTCACGCGGGTGCTTGCCGGCGGTGGTTGCGGACAGCAGGGCGGTGTCATCGTCGATGTACACCATTGCTGCGCCGGCTGCCTGCTTGGCGAGGCGGCCGGTTTCAAAGCGGATTACGCGCTTGCCGAAACGGCCATTGTCAATGACTGCTTCCGAGAACTGGATTTCGGGACCCTCCAAGAGAGTCACCTCCGTTTCTATTTACGGAAGTCCAGCCGCATCAACCCAGCCAGCATCTGTCTACTGGCCCTGCACCCGGTCATCGATCGAGACCCACGGGCCGCCGGCTTCAGTCAACGAAGCCGTTCCCGGGGATCACTACCGAGGACCGCGAATGCGTGATGCGGTTGATCCTCCTGTTTAGTTTTTATTTGAAGAAGGCGGCCCGTTCCGGAGGGAAAGGGCCGCCCCAAAGTGTGACTAGCGGCGCAGGCCGAGACGCTCGATGAGCGAACGGTAGCGGGCGATGTCAGTCTTCTTGAGGTAGCTCAGCATGCGCTTGCGACGACCAACCATGGCCAGCAGACCGCGCTGGGTGTGGTAGTCGTGCTTGTGCTCCTTCATGTGCTCAGTCAGATCCTTGATCCGCTGGGTCAGGACAGCAACCTGGACCTCGGGTGAACCGGTGTCACCTTCGCCAGTTGCGTATTCCTTGATGATGGACTGCTTTACAGCGGCGTCAAGTGCCACAATATCTCCTTGGGATGTGCCGTGAGGGCCCAGGTCAGTAATTCACTGCCGGGTCTGCCGTGTTGGTCCTGATCCGGATAACCGGAGAAGGCCGACTACAACAGGAACCAGCCGCCACGGACTGCAGCCGGATCCATCGTCCAGTTTACCGGGCGCGGCCTAACCTTGTCGAAACAGTGCGCCGTCAGCCCTGCAGCCGGGCCCGGATCGCTGCCATGCCCTGGAGCACTTCCGCAAAACTGGTGCTCAACGGCGACAACCCCACCCGGATGCCATGGGGAGAGCGGAAGTCAGGGATCACGTCCCCTTCCCAGAGCGCTTCCACGGTGGCCTTGGTGAAGTTGGGATGGTCCACCGTGATATGCCCGCCCCGCTCCCCCGGGTTCCGCGGCGACGCCAGTTCGGCTCCCAGCGGGGCCAGCCAGGCATCGAAGACCTCCACGGCGAATGCGGTCAGGGCCAGGGACTTCTCCCGGATGGCAGCCATGGTGGCTTCCTCGATGAGGTCCAGGGTTCCCCGCATGGCGATCATGCCGAAAATGGCGGGGGTGCCGCTGAGGAAGCCCCGGATGCCGGCGGCAGGTTCATAGCCGGCGGCCATCTCGAAGGCGTCCTTCCGCCCCATCCAGCCCCAGATGGGCTGGTTCAACGAGGGCAGGTGCCGGGCATTGACGTAGGCGAAAGCAGGCGAGCCCGGGCCCCCGTTGAGGTACTTGTAGGTGCAGCCGGCTGCGAAGTCCACGTCGGCACCGTCCAGGTCGATCTCCACCGACCCCGCGGAATGGCACAGGTCCCACACCACCAGCGCGCCGGCGTCGTGCACTGCCGCGGTGATCCCCGGCAGGTCCGCGAGGTGGCCTGAGCGGTAGGCGATCTGGCTGAGGAGGACGACGGCGGTCCTCGGCCCGGTGGCCTGGCGCACCTGGTCAAGGGTCACCCCGGCGGCCGGGTCGGGCTCGATCCAGCGCAGGGTGAGGCCTTCCTCGAGGGCGATGCCCTCCACCAGGTAGCGGTCCGTGGGGAAGTTTTCCGTGTCCAGCACCAGCTCGTTGCGGTCTGGATCCTGTACGGCGGCCAGGGCCGCGCGGATCAGCTTGTAGAGGACCACGGTGGTGGAATCGGCGATGATGGTCTGCCCCGGAGCAGCTCCGAGGACGGCGCGTCCGAGCTGGTCCCCGATGGCCTGCGGCATGCTGAGCCACTGTTCGTCCCAGCCACGGATGAGGCGTCCGCCCCACTCGTCCCGGATGAAGGCGGCGACGTCGTCGGCAGTGCGCGTCAGGGGCCGGCCCAGGGAGTTGCCGTCCAGGTAGGACAGCGGTGTGTCCGTGCCAATGAAAAGGTCCCGGTAGTGTGCCAGGGCGTCCCGGCGGTCCAGCTCTTCGGCGCGCCCGCGGAGCGCTTCGGCAGACACATCGAGGTGGTTTTCCTGATGGATGCTCATTGTCCGATCTCCGTCCTGACAGCGAATAATTCCGGGAAGAACGTCAGTTCAAGGGCCTTTTGCAGGAAGGTCACCCCGCTGGATCCCCCCGTGCCGGTCTTCATGCCGATGGTCCGCTGCACGGTGCGCAGGTGCCGGAACCGCCAGAGCTGGAAGTTATCCTCCAGGTCCACCAGTTCCTCGCATGCCTCGTAGGCAGCCCAGTTGTCCGCCGCGTTTTCATAGATGTGCTTGAAAAGCGGGACCAGTTCCGGGGTGAACTCATGGGCCTGGGTCACATCCCGGTCCAGGACCGATCCCGGCACATCGAAGCCCTGCCGCGCGAGGTAGGCCAGGAACTCGTCGTAGATGCTGGGGGCGGCAAGCAGTTCGGCCAGCATGGCGTGGGCTTGCGGATCGGATTCGAAGACGGGCAGCATCTTGCTGTTCTTGTTCCCCAGGACGAATTCCACCGCCCGGTACTGGGCCGACTGGAACCCTGACGAGTTGCCCAGGAAGCCCCGGAACTGCGAATACTCGGTGGGTGTCAGGGTGGCCAGGACAGACCATTGTTCGGTAAGGGTCTTCTGGATGTGCTTGACCCGGGCAATGCCCTTGAGCGCGGAACCGAGGTCGTCCCCGCGGAGCCACGCGGCCGCGCTGCGCAGCTCGTGCAGGACCAGCTTCAGCCACAGCTCCGTGGTCTGGTGCTGGATGATGAACAGCAGTTCATCGTGGTGCTCGGGCTGGCTGACCGGCTGCTGCGCGCTGAGCAGCGTGGGAAGCTGCAGGTAGGAGGCGTAGCTCATCCGCGAGCTGAAGTCGCGGACAATCCCCTCATCCAGCTTGCGGGTGTTCTTTTCCACGGACACGTGCTGCCTTTCGTTGTTGTCACCCCGTTGTTGCAGCCACGTTTTGCAACCGGTGGATGCTGCAGTCAGTGGTGGCTGAGGAGCTGGTGGGCCTGGGCCACATCCAGCCGCATTTGTTCCACCAGTGCCTCAGGGCCACGGTAGGCCACCATGCCGCGAAGCCGCGCCACGAATTCAACAATCACTGTCTGGCCGTACAGATCGAAGTCCTCCACGGCCTCCTTGGGCCTGTCGATGACGTGCGCCTCCACCTGGCGGCTCACGCCCTCGAACGTGGGATTGGACCCCACTGAGATCGCAGCAGGCCAGCGCGTGCCCGCCTGGTCCACCAGCCAGCCCGCATAGATGCCGTCCGCGGGGATCAGCCCCGTGGCGTTCGAGGAAAGGTTTGCCGTGGGGAAACCGAGGGCGCGGCCGCGGGCTGCCCCGTGAACCACTTCGCCGCGCATTCTGTGCGGGCGGCCCAGGACCGAGGCGGCGGTGGCAACATCGCCTTCCTGCAAGGCTTCGCGCACCCAGGTGGAGGAGCAGCGCCGGTCCGTGCCGTCGTCGTCATGCAGGGGGTAGCCCTCGGCGCCGAACTCGCTGATGACCTGGACATCGAAGCCGAACTTGTCGCCCAGCGCCTTCATGGTGTCCAGGTCTCCGGAGTTGCCCCGTCCAAAGCGGGCGTCGTGGCCGATCACCACGTGGCTGGCGTGGAGGCAGTCCACCAGGTACTGCTCCACGAATTCCTCAGCCGTGAGGCTGGCCAGATCCAGTGAGTACTTGATCACCAAAATGGCGTCCAGTCCGAGTCCGCCCAGCGCGTCCAGTTTGTCGTCCAGGCCCATGATGAGCTCGGGCGCGGCCTCGGGCCGGTGGATTACCGCCGGGTGGGGGTCGAAGGTCACGGCCACAGCCTTGGCGTGGGAAAGGCGGGCCGAGCGGATCAGCTGGGACAGCACCTGCTGGTGGCCGCGGTGAACACCGTCGAAGTTGCCGAAAGTGACAACAGATGGGCCGAAATCCGCCGGGACATCGGACGGATCGTTCCAGATGTAAACCATCACCCTCGCCTTAAGCTGCCTGCAAGCCACGTTCCGGAACCATGCCGGCCGCGGAACTCTTCAAGGTTACCCGGATTCACTGTGCTGCCTTTGACATCACTGCGCGGCTTTGGAACGCGCTTCAGCCGCCACCGAAGGCCGGCGCCGGTAGAGCCACACCAGTCCCAGGATGGGCAGCAGCAGCGGAATGAAGCCATAGCCGCGGCCAAACAGGGACCACACGGTCTCGTGCGGGAACTGCACGGAGTCCAGGATGCTCAGGGTACCCACCACCAGGACGCCCACGAGTTCAACCAGCACCGCGGCAACGGAGACCTTGAACCAGGTGGTTCCGGCTCTGGCCAGCGACACCGTGGCCACCACGTACACCAGCGCGGCGAAGGCGGAGAGCAGATAGGCCAGCGGAGCCTCGGAGAACTTGGTGAGGATCTGGTATCCGGCCCGGGCCGTGGCCGAGATCGCGAAAACGCCGTACACGGCAATCAGCAGGCGGCCTGGCCCGGTATTGCGGGTATTGCGGGTGGGTGCCTCGCCGGGAGCCGCCGGGGCTTGCTTGTCGTTCATTCCTGCTGCTTCTTCCACTTCAGTACCAGATCTGGTTCATTCGGGCGGCCATGACGAGTGCCGTGACGCCGACCGCGGCCAGGACAAAGTTGCTCCACCGGGTGCGCTCCAAAATGGACCAGTAGATTGCCGCCGGCGGCAGGAGCATGGCGGTGGCCATGTAGCCCCAGAACTCCCACGCCTCCCCGGCAATCGGTTCGCCGGCGATCACGCGGACGATGGACCCCACCAGGTACACCACCAGGGCCGCTTCCACGGCTGCGACGGAGAGGATGGTGACGTCGTTCGGCGCCTTCTTGAGGATGCCCGCACCCAGGCACACCAGCGTGGACACCAGGCCGACCACGAGGATGATCCAAAAATATGCGTCCACGTGTCAGGCCTCCGCGGCGGCGGTTGCGGCCGTCCCGGCGCCGGGGGCGAAGACGAGCACCGGCTTGGCGTAACTGCCTGCGTCGGCAAGAAGGGCCACGAGGCTGCCGTCGGGAGCGAAGGCGGCGGCCGGATGCTCCACAGTGGCGGCGCCGGGAGCGCCGGGGGCCGCGCCGGCAGCGATCCGCCGCCCGAAGGAGATCTCCGTGGTTTCCTCGGCGCTGAGTTCGCGGTTGGGCATCAGTGCCCGGGCAGCCTGCGACATTTCCAGGACGTTGAGCTCTTCGGCGAGCTGTTCGAGCGTGCGCGCCTGGTCCAGCGAATAGGGGCCCACATGGGTCCTGCGGAGGGCAGTGAGATGACCTCCAACACCCAGCGCATTGCCAAGGTCCCGGGCCAGGGCACGGATGTATGTGCCCGAGGAGCATTCAACGGTGACATCGAGGTCAATCACACCCGCCGCCGGATCCCGCCGGACGGCGTGCACCTCGAACCGGTGGATGGTGACAGGGCGTGCGGCCAGCTTCACATCCTCGCCGGACCGGACGCGCGCGTAGGCGCGTTCGCCGTTCACTTTGATGGCGCTGACGCTGCTGGGCACCTGCTCGATGTCGCCTGTGAGTGCCGCGACGCCGTCGTGAATTGCCTGCTCGGTGACACCGGAAGTGCCGGCCGTGGCCGTGACCTCCCCTTCCGCGTCGTCCGTGACGGTGGCCTGGCCCAGCCGGATGGTGGCGGTGTAGGTCTTTGACGTACCCACGATGTAGGTCAGCAGGCGCGTGGCCTTGTTGATGCCGACCACCAGGACGCCCGTGGCCATGGGATCCAGGGTTCCGGCGTGCCCTACTTTCCGGGTACCTGCGAGGCGCCGCATCCGGCCAACCACATCATGGCTGGTCCATCCCTGCGGCTTGTCCACTATCACCAGTCCAGAAAGCACGCCTCCCAGTATATCGGCGCTGGTTGGCCCGCCGGCCCACGCCCCCACCCCGGTCCCGGACGCACCGCGGCAGCCCGACGGGGACGGCTAGGATGGCTGCCATGCCTGAGCTTGCCGCCCATGTCCGCGACGTGCCCGTCAACCAGATCCGCGAGATCACCGAGGCCGCGTGGCGTACTCCCGGCGCCATTGTGTTGAGTATCGGGGAGCCGGGTTTCCCGCTCCCCCGCCATGTCCTGGACGCAGGCATCGCCTGCCTGGACCGCGATGAAACCAACTACACACCCAACGCCGGGATCCCCGCCCTTCGGGAAGCGTTCGCTGCCAGGTTCCGGGAAGAACAAGGGGTGGACGTCGGTGCTGACCGCGTCTACGTGGTGTCCGGGGCGCAGCAGGGCCTGCATTTCGCCATGAGCCTGCTGCTGTCCCCCGGCGACGAAATCCTGATCCCCAACCCGGGCTACCCCACCTTTGCGATGACCAGCCGGTTGCTCGGTGCCGTGCCGGTGGGCTATCCGCTGCGCCCCGAACACAGCTTCCAGCCACAGGTTGCCGACGTGGAGGCCCTCATCACCAGCCGCACCCGGGTGCTGGTGCTCAATTCCCCGTCCAACCCCCTCGGAGCAGTGCTGGGTGAAGAAGTGGTCCGGGAACTGATGGACCTGGCCCGTCGGCACGACATTTGGGTGGTTTCGGACGAGTGCTACGAGGCGTTCACTTACGATGTTCCCCACGTCAGCCCGGCAAGGTTCGACGGCGGCACCCCGGCGGATGCACGCGTGTTCACTTCGCTGACACTGTCCAAGACGTACGGCCTGACGGGTCTGCGAATCGGCGCGCTCATCTGCCCGCCCGGCCTCAAACAGCAGATGGACAACGTGATGGAATCCATCGTTTCGTGCGTGGCGTCAGCGCCGCAGTACGCGGCGCTGGCTGCCCTGACCGGGCCGCAGGACTACGTCCGGCACGCCCACCAGCACTACCGGGAGAACCGGGATGCCGCCTCGGCAGTCCTCACCGCAAAAGGGATCCGCTATCTGCCGGCGCAGGGGGCGTTCTACCTTTGGGCCGATATGTCCCATGTGACCGGCGGGGACGTGCGGGCCTGGGTTCGGCGTTTCCTGGCGGATTCCGGTGTGGCGCTGGCCCCAGGGACCGCCTTCGGCTCCATCGGCGAAGGGTGGGTCCGGATCGCGCTGTGCGGCCGGAAGCAGGATCTGCTGGACGGGCTGTCCCGGCTTCCGGACGGCCGGCTCTGACGTCCTGGGTTGATACCTGGCTTGGCCGGCCGGCGAAGCTGCCTGCTCTGTTAGCTGCGGGCGCCGGCGAGGGCCTTGTCCAGCCAGGAACGGAGGACGCCCGCCGGTGCGGCGCCGGCCTGGCGGGCTGCGACCTTTCCGTCGACCAGAACCATGAGGGTTGGAATGGCCTGGACGTCGAACCGCCGCGACAGGCCCGGAGACGCGTCCACATCCACCTTCACCAGCTTGATCTTCCCGGGCCGCTCCCGGGCCAGCTGGTCCAGGACGGGGCTTACCATGCGGCAGGGCCCGCACCAGGCGGCCCAGAAATCCACCAGCACCGGAACCGGCGACTGCTCCGCCACGGCGGCGAAGTCGCTGTCGCCCGCGGACACGATCCAGGGCAGGTCCGCCTTGCAGTTGCCGCAGCGGGGATGTCCGGAGGCCTGGGCCGGCACCCGGTTGGTCTTACCGCAGGCGGGGCAGCGGAGTAGGGCGGATTCCATGGCTAGTATTCCTTCCTGCTGTCAAAGGCGCGCCACGCCTGGAAGGGGACGTCCGACGTCGGGATGTCACTCCTGGTGACGGGCATCAGCTCCGGGGCCGCGCCGCTGAAGTAGTCGTAGAAGAGGGCGTCGTCGAAGCCTGCCGCAGCGGCGCCGTGGCGGTCCGCGGCGAAGTAGACGTGGCCGATCCTGGCCCACAAGGCAGACGCCAGGCACATGGGGCACGGCTCGCAGCTTGCGTAAAGGACAGAGCCGGTGAGGTCGAAGTCCGCCGCAGCCGCGGCCGCTGCCCGGATGGCCACCACTTCCGCGTGGGCAGTGGGATCGTTGTCCCGGGTCACCCTGTTGACGCCGGCATGCACGCGCCCGTCGGGTGTTACCACCACAGCTCCGAAGGGGCCGCCGCCTTCACCAACATTTTGTGTGGCCAACTCCACGGCCTGTTCAAGGTACTGGGCAAATGCAGGGTGCCGTAAGCCCCGGTTGCCGTGTTCTGCGGAGGTCATAGCACGATCCTAGCCATGTGCACCCCATAGGGGGACGGAAAGGGGGCCAGGAAGGGGGCAGGCCCCCAGCGCCTACCCGCTGGTAGGAGCCTACGCTGACGCCCGGGGGATATATTTCGCCTCTACGGAGGCGCCACATCCAGCCCGCAAGGGCCTCGCACCCCGGAGAATCCAATGAAGAAAAGACTCACACTTATAGCCTGTGTAGCGGCCTCGGCCGCTGCCATAGCGTCCGCAGGCCCCGCCGCTGCTTCCACCGGTACGGACGGGTACGACGTCCTCGCAGGGGGCCTCGTCTCACCGCTGCACGTCACCGCCGGAACGGGAAGAACGGTCCTGGTGTCGCAGGACTTTGCCGGGAAACTCACCCGGATCAGCCGGGACGGGTCCACCGAAGACCTGGCCACAAAGACTCCCAAGGGCTGGGAAGTGGCCGGGGCAGATACCCGCGGCAGCACAACCTATTTCCTTGAAAGTGTGGGCGCCGGCGAGGGAGACCCGGCCGCACTGGACGGACACCTGAAGTCAATCGATTCCAGGGGCGACGTGGACACCATCGCCAACTTTGCCGACTACGAGCGGCGCCACAACCCCGATGGCGACCAGCGCTATGGTTTCGGCAACGACGTGGGCGCCCAGTGCCTTGCGGGCTGGCCGGCTTTCCCGCCTACCAAGTACAAGGGCCTGGTGGATTCCCATCCGTACGCGCTGGCAGTGAAGGATGACACCGCATATGTGGCTGACGCCGGCATGAATGCTGTCCTCAAGGTCAACCTGAAGAATGGTGACATAGATACGGTCGCTGTCCTGCCTCCACGCCCGGCGGTCATCCCCAAGGGTTTGGTGGTTCCCACCGACATGCAGGGTGGCACTATGACGGTGCCGGACTGCGTGGCTGGTCATAAGTATGCCTTCGAACCGGTACCCACCGACGTGGCGATCGGTTCTGACGGCATGCTGTACGTGACGTCGCTGCCCGGCGGTCCCGAAGGACCGGAACTGGGTGCACGCGGTGCCATCTTCAAGATCAACCCATGGAACGGCGACACGGATCTCTGGGTCGATCACATCATGAGCCCCACGGGCCTCGCCGTGACAGACAACGGTGATGTGTACGTCGCTTCACTGTTTGGCGGTGAGATCATCAAGTTCAACTGCGAAGGCCACCGCTCACAGTTCCTGGCGGTGAACCTGCCGGCGGATGTCGACATCAGCGGGCACACCCTCTACGCCACGATCGACGCACTTGGCGACCCGTCCAAGCCACCTGCAGGCAGGGTCATCAAGGCGGATCTCAGGTAAGCAGGTTCATTAACGCAGCAGGACCCGGAGGTGCCTCCGGGTCCTGCTGCTGTGTTTGCGGAAGTCCGCTGCCTACTTGTTGGCGTCCTCGTCGAGGTCTTCGTCGTCGCTGAGGTCCAGGTCCTCTTCGTCGAAGTCGTCCTCGTCGATGTCAACGTCGGCGACCGCGTCGGACTTGTACGGATCCGCGTCGCCGGCGTGCCGGGCGTTGGCGGCAAGGGCGGCAACCTCGGCATCCCGCTTCTTGGCCTCCCGGAGCAGTTCCTCCAGGTTGGAGGCGTTGACCGGAATCTGGTCGGCCACGAACTCGAGGGTGGGAGTCAGCCGGACGGTGATGTTCCGGCCCACCTCCTGCCGGAGCACACCCTTGGCCTTCTCAAGGCCCTTGGCAGCGTCGGCCTGGACAGCCTGGTCCCCGAAGACGGTGTAGTAGACGGTGGCATGCTGCAGATCATTGGTCACGCGGGCATCGGTAACGGTAATGCCCTCAAGCCGGGGATCCTTGACCTTCCGGCCCAGGGCCTCAGCAACAACAACCTTAATCCGCTGCGCCAATTTGGCAGCACGTGCCGGATCAGCCATGAACAACTCCTAAAAGAAGAAAAATTTGGGACGTACGACGGCGGCGCAAACGTCAGCCAACGCGCCCAGGGTCTGGATGCCACGCACCCAAGCGAGCCGATGACGCACCCGTTGGATTTTTTCCGGCGGCCCGGGAGTGGCTTCTAAGGAAATAGCCGAGGGTCCCGACGCGAGCTTGCGAGTGTTGGGAAGGCCATTTCCGCTGCCGAAGCTGGGCGGCGCGGGATCGAAGATCCCAAGCCGCCCAGCGAAGGGGCGGGGCCGCCGGAAAAATCCAACGGCCCCGGCCACGGACTAACAAGAGTTAGACGCGCGGCTTCTCGCGCATCTCGAAGGTCTCGATGATGTCGCCTTCGGTGATGTCGTTGTACGACCCAAGGCCGATACCACATTCGAAGTCCGTGCGGACCTCGGTGGCGTCGTCCTTGAAGCGCTTGAGCGACTCAACGGTGAGGTTGTCACCGATGATCTTGCCGTCGCGGCTGACGCGTGCCTTGGCGTTGCGTCGGATGATGCCCGAGCGGACGATCGAGCCGGCGATGTTTCCGAACTTGGAGGAGCGGAAGACTTCGCGGACCTCGGCGGTGCCGAGCTGGACTTCTTCGTATTCCGGCTTGAGCATGCCCTTGAGCGCCGCCTCGATGTCATCGATTGCTGCGTAGATGACGGAGTAGAAGCGCATGTCCACGCCTTCGCGGTCTGCCAGTTCGGCAACCCGCTCGGCGGGCTTGACGTTGAAGCCGATGATGACGGCGGAGTCGACCGTTGCCAGGTTGACGTCGTTCTGGGTGATGGCACCCACACCGCGGTGGATGACGCGCAGCTGCACGCCTTCGCCGACGTCGATCTTGAGCAGCGCGTCTTCGAGGGCTTCCACGGCACCGGACACGTCACCCTTGAGGATGAGGTTGAGGGTGTCGATCTTGCCTTCGGCGACGGCCTGGTCGAAGTCTTCCAGGCTGATGCGCTTGCGGCGCTTGGCCAGGGCGGCGTTGCGGTCGGCTGCTTCACGCTTCTCGGCGATCTGGCGGGCAGTGCGCTCGTCAGCAGTCACGAAGAAGGTGTCGCCGGCGCGCGGCACGTTGGACAGACCCAGCACCTGGACGGGGCGGGACGGACCGGCCTCGGTCAGGGCGCTGCCGTCGTCGTCGAACATCGCACGGACGCGGCCGTGGGCCGTGCCTGCCACGATGGTGTCGCCGACGCGCAAGGTACCGGACTGGACCAGGACGGTTGCAACAGCACCGCGGCCCTTATCCAGGTTGGCTTCGATCGCGATGCCGCGGGCGTCCTTGTTCGGGTTGGCGCGCATGTCCAGGGCAGCGTCCGCGGTGAGCAGGACGGCCTCGAGCAGCTCGTCGATGTTGAGGTTCTGGCGGGCAGAGACCTCCACGAACATGGTGTCGCCACCGTATTCCTCGGGAACCAGGCCGTACTCGGTCAGCTGGCCGCGGACCTTCTCCGGGTTGGCGCCTTCCTTGTCGATCTTGTTCACTGCCACGACGATCGGCACGTTGGCCGCCTGGGCGTGGTTGAGGGCTTCAACGGTCTGCGGCATCACGCCGTCGTCCGCTGCGACCACCAGGATGGCGATGTCGGTGACCTTCGCACCACGGGCACGCATGGCGGTGAACGCCTCGTGGCCCGGGGTATCGATGAACGTGATCTTGCGGTCGTTGCCGTCGTGGTTGTGCGTGACCTGGTAGGCACCGATGTGCTGGGTGATGCCACCGTGCTCGCCCGCCATGACGTCGGACTTGCGGATGGCGTCGAGCAGCCGGGTCTTACCGTGGTCGACGTGGCCCATGACGGTGACAACCGGGGGACGTGCTTCCAGTTCCTCGTCGCCTTCGGCTTCGAGTTCGGCATCAAAGTCGATGTCGAAGCTGGAGAGCAGCTCGCGCTCCTCGTCCTCAGGGGAAACGACCTGGAGCTTGTAGCCCAGTTCCTCGCCGAGCAGGGCGAAGGTGTCCTCGTCCAGCGACTGGGTGGCGGTGGCCATTTCACCAAGGTGGAACAGCACCGTCACCAGTGCGGCGGGGTTTGCCTCGATCTTGTCGGCAAAGTCCGTGATGGACGAGCCACGGCGGAGCCGGATGACGGTGTTGCCGTCGCCGCGGGGTACGCTCACGCCACCCAGCGACGGGGCACTCATCTGCTCAAGTTCCTGGCGCTTTGCACGCTTCGACTTGCGCTGCTTGCCACGGCCTGCGCCGCCCTTGCCGAAGGCACCCTGGGTGCCGCCGCGGCCGCGGCCGCCCTTGCCGAAGCCACCGCCGGCGGGAGCACCGCCGCCGGCACCGGGACCACCGGTACCGGGAGCGCCACCAGGGCGTCCGGGACCGCGGCCGCCGCCGCCCGGACGGCCGGCACCTGCGGGTGCGGGACGCTCAGTGCGGTTGGGCATCATGCCGGGGGTAGGACGGGGACCGCCGGGACGGGGAGCGCCCGGACGGGGTCCGCCTGCGCCTGCTGCAGGACGGGGGCCACCGGCACCCGCTGCGGGACGCGGCCCACCCGGACGAGGTCCGCCTGCACCTGCTGCGGGACGGGGACCACCGGGGCGGTCGCCGTCGGTACGGCTGCCACCGGGGCGGGGCATACCCTGCGAAGTGGCGAAGGGGTTGTTGCCCGGACGGGGGGCGCGTTCACCGTCTCCGCCGCGGCCGCGGGGCATGCCCTGCGAGGTGGCGAAGGGGTTGTTGCCCGGACGGGGACCGCCGGGACGCGGGCCGGACCCGCCCGGCGTGGATCCACCCGGACGGGTGGAGGGAGCCGGGGTTTCGGCCTTGGGTGCCGGGCGTGCACCGGGCTTGGCGCCGGTGGAGGGAGCACTCGAGGACGGAGCCGCGGGGGCGGCAGGCGTGGCGGCCGGCGCAGCCGGTGCTTCTGCCTGTGCAGGTGCGGTGGGGGCAGCGGGAGCCGGTGCCTGTGCCTTGGGGGCCGGAGCCTTGGGCGCAGCGGGGCCGGGAGCCGGTGCTGAAGGGCGTGATTCTGCCACGGGGGCAGGTGCCTTGGGTGCAGCGGCGGGCGCTGCGGCCGGGGCCGCTGACTTGGCAGCGGCGTCGGGGAAGGCGTTGCGCAGTTTCCGCACAACGGGGGCCTCAATGGTTGACGAGGCGGAGCGAACGAATTCGCCCAGTTCCTGCAGTTTTGTCACTGCATCTTTGGAAGTTATACCGAGCTCTTTGGCGAGCTCATGTACGCGGACCTTGGCCACATTTCTCCTGTCTCGGTCCGCACCGAGCCAGGCACGAACCGTCTACTTCTTACTGCGGACCCCAGCCGCTGTTGATGCGAAGGGGCCCATTGCAGAGCGCAACAAAGTTGTCATCGTTACGCACTCATCGCTGGGAACTCATCGGGTTTCCATCAGATTTCTGACCCGCTTTCAGGTTGGACGGTTGGTGTTGCAGCCACCGGGGCGGCGTCAACGTTCGGACCTGACATGATCCAGTGTTCGACGGCGGCTGTTCCGGTTGCGCCCGGAAGGGCACGTCCGAATGCTCGCCGCTTGATCGCCAGAGCCAGGCACGATTGGCTGGGGTGCAGCCATGCACCCCGGCCAGACATCCGGCGTCGTTCATCCACCAGGACAGCGGTTGACCCGCTGCCTTCGGCGACGAGCCGGAGCAACTGCGACCGCGGGCCTTTCTTCCGGCACCCGATGCAGGTACGTTCAGGTTGACTTCCGGTGGAAAGCACTTCTGCCACGGTCATCGTCCTGACGTTCATTCTGCTGGCCGAAGGTTTACCGGTTCCGCAGTTACGGAAACGAGCACGCCCAAGGCACACGGCTACCGGCCGTTAGGCGCGGTCCTATCTATTCTAGCCCCTTCGGGCCGTTCTGCCAGAAACCGGGTGGCTGCCGCGTCGCGCCAGCCACCGGTGCCTGGACGTTACTTGTCGCGGGAAACCGCGGCGTCGGAGACGATGTCGATGCGCCAGCCGGTCAGCTTCGCCGCCAGCCGGGCGTTCTGGCCTTCCTTGCCGATGGCCAGCGACAGCTGGTAGTCGGGAACGACAACCCGGGCGGAGCGCGTGGCTTCGTCCGTGATGGTGACGGAATTCACGCGCGACGGCGAGAGTGCGCTGGCGATGAAGGTGGCCGGGTTCTCGCTGAAGTCAACGATGTCGATCTTTTCATCGTTCAACTCGGTCATGACCGCGCGGACGCGTGAGCCCATCTCGCCGATGCAGGCACCCTTGGCGTTGATCCCCGGGGTGTTCGCCTTGACGGCGATCTTGGTGCGGTGGCCGGCTTCGCGGGCCAGGGCAACGATTTCCACGGAGTGGTCGGCGATCTCGGGTACTTCGAGTTCGAAGAGCTTGCGGACCAGGCCCGGGTGGGACCGGGACAGCGTGACGGACGGACCCTTGGTCCCGCGGTGCACGTCGATGACCAACGCGCGGAGGCGGTTGCCGTGGATGTACTTCTCACCGGGAACCTGCTCGGGCGGCGGCAGCAGGGCTTCGATGGAGCCGAGGTTTACCTGGATCATGTGCGGGTTGTTGCCCTGCTGGATGGTACCGGACACCAGTTCGCCTTCGCGGCCCTTGAATTCGCCCAGGACGTTATCGTCCTCGACATCGCGGAGGCGCTGCAGGATGATCTGGCGCGCAGTGCTGGCGGCGATCCGGCCGAACCCTTCCGGGGTGTGCTCGAATTCACCGATGGGGGCGCCGTCGTCGTCAATCTCCACGGCCCAAATTGTGACGTGGCCGCTCTTGCGGTCCAGCTCGGCGCGCGCTTTCTCGAAGGCGCCGGGAGACTTGTGGTAGGCCACCAGGAGCGCCTGCTCGATGGTGGGGATCAGGAGGTCCAGCGGGATTTCACGCTCACGCTCCAAAAGTCTCAGTGCGCTCATGTCAATATCCATCAGGCCTCCTCAGAAGGTCCATTGTGTTCAGGTTCCAGACCGTCCTCGGGGAGGTGGCTGAATTCGATCTCGACTTTTCCGTTGCGGATCCTGTCGAAAGGAAGTTTTACGGGTTCGCCCTGCCGGGGCTTCATGCCCTTCTTGACGGCGACCTCGGGGACCAGGGTGACTCCCCCATCGTCCACGGACTGGATGCGGCCGGTGATGTTGTCGCCCTGGATCACGTTCACCTTGACCATCCGGCCACGGGCCCGGTGCCAGTGGCGGGGTTCCGTCAGGGGGCGCCCCACGCCGGGCGAGGACACTTCGAGGTCGTACGGACGGCCGTCGTCGTTGGGATCGTTGTCCAGTACATCCGAGAGCACTTTGGAGATGTCCGCAATGACGTCAAGGCTGACGCCACCGCTTTCCTCCTGCGGCAGGTCCACCACGACGTGGACCACCCGGTGCGAGCCGGGGATGATGGCCACATCCTCCAGGTACAGGCGGTTGGCCTGTACTGCGGGTTCCAGGAGGGCCCGGAGCCGGGCAGCTTCGGGGTTGTGGGCCGGCGCGGATCCGCTTCCCGTACCGGTGTGGTCTGGTGAAGCCGTGGCTTCTGCATTGCTCACGATGCCGGCCGCCTCCCTATAGATGATGTGGTTTTACTAGCGTAGCTATTTTACCGGCCATTGGTGCACCCGGGTTCCCCTTCAGCGTGACACCATGGTCTGTTGTGAAAGACCGCCCCCAGGACCCCAGCCCCCGCATGCGCCCGCTCCGTTTTGCCGTCTTCGCCCTTGCCGCGCTGGTTGTCCTGAGCCTTGGTTTTGCCCTGGTTCCCGCGGAAAAGCCCGCACCTGCCCAGCCTTCCTTCTCGGAGCGGGCCCGGGCGGCGGCGTTCAGCAAGGCAGTGGACCTGCGTACTGCGGGAATGCAGCTCGCCTCCGCCGGTGCCGCGGATGCCACCGTGCTGGAGCCGGTTGTGACCTTGCTGACCATCCAGGCAAGGGCACTGCTGGGCCCTGCCCCGGAGTCCGCGCCGGCGTCGCCCCCGCCACCTTCCACTTCCGGCCTCCCCAGTGCCGATCATCCCAGCGCAAATCTTCCCAGTGCCGGCCTCCCAACTGCCGCCGAACTTGTCCAGGCCCTGGCTGACAGCGGCGCCTCGCGCGTCAAGGACGCGGAAACGGCCGACGGCGGCATGGCGCGGCTTCTGGCGGGCACCGGCACGGCACAGCTCCTCGCGGCCGGGCGTCTTGCTGCCGCAACGGGGATGCCCGCGCCGCAGGGACACGCAGGAACGCAGGGACAGTCAGGAACAGAGGGTACGGGAGTAACTGAGGGACAGACTTCCGGGGCAGCGAGAACCCCAGCGCCCTGCACCTCGCCTTCGGCGCCGGCCACCGTCCCGGAGACCACCGGGCCCGGCACTGCTGCGGGGATACGCCAGGCACTGGCCGCTGCCATCACCGCGGAGCACCAGGCCACCTACGGCTACCAGGCGGCACTCCCCCGGCTGGCGCCCGCGGAGGAGGGACCGGCGTCGGAATTCCTGGTCCAACATAAGGAACAGGCCGCGGCCGCGGAGGAACGCCTGCTGTCTGCCTGCGGCGCGCCCGTGCCGCAACAGCCCGGGTACGTCCTTGATCCTGGCTTCCTGGCAGCACCGGCCGCCGGTTTGGGCAAGCTTGAGGCGGCCACGCTGGCGGCCTACGGCGACGTCGTGGCGGTATCCCAGGGCCAGGACCGGCAGTGGGCAATGTCGGCGCTGCAGTCTGCCGCCGCACGGGCCATGCGGTGGGGCGCAGACCCCGGACCTGTTCCCGGCCTGGCCCTGGACGCCGAGCAACTGCCCGCCCTCCCTGCCGGTGCCAGGCTTCCTGCCAACGCCGGCCCCACGACGTCGCCAACCGCATCCTGAACCCTTGCGGTCTCAGCGTGCCCGCTTCGTTCTGTCGCGTGCCCGAAGAAAGCCGCCTACAGGGTGGCGATGGGCGGGCATGGGTGGTTTGCTGATGGGATGAACGCGGACCAACCGGCCGACGACCCGGGAGGGACGGCAGCGAGCCCCGGGCTCAACAGCCACCTCGAGACCGAACCACACGGCAACGATATTGCGCACCGGCTGAACTGGCTCAGGGCCGGCGTCCTGGGCGCCAATGACGGCATTGTCTCCGTCGCTGCCATTGTGGTGGGCGTGGCCGGGGCCACCGCCGAGATAGGACCCATCCTCACGGCAGGCGTCGCCGGAGTGGTGGGCGGTGCAGTGTCGATGGCCTTGGGCGAATATGTGTCGGTCAGCAGCCAAAGCGACAGCCAGCGGGCCCTGATCGAGAAGGAACGCCGCGAGCTGGCGGAAGAACCGGAAGCGGAACTGGCCGAGCTGACCGCCATCTACCAGGCCAAGGGTCTCACGCCTGAAACAGCGGCCAAGGTTGCCCGGGAGCTTACCGCCCACGATGTGCTGGCCGCGCACCTGTCCGCCGAGCTCAACATTGATGAGGCGGACATCGTCAGCCCCTGGCATGCGGCTTTCGCTTCCGCCATCGCGTTCACCGTCGGGGCCATCCTGCCCATGCTGGCCATCCTGCTTCCACCGCCGGAGATCCGGGTCCTGCTGACTTTTATTTCGGTCCTGCTGGCTTTGGCCTTGACGGGGGCAGTTGGCGCCTGGATCGGCGGCGGTTCAAAAACACGCGCCGCCGTCCGCGTGGTGGTGGGCGGTGCCTTGGCGCTCGCTGCAACATTCCTGATCGGCAACCTGCTTGGGGCCTCCGGTGTTGTCTGACCCCGCGGTGCCTGACGCTGTGATTCCTGACGCCGTGATTCCCGATCCCATGGTTCCTGACAACGGGATGACCAACCCTGTGGTGAGCGGCTCCGCGGCGGCGGTCCCCATTCCGCCCGGCCTTTCGGCCCGCTACGCCCGCAGCAGCGAGGGAAGGGCATGGCTTGACAGCCTTCCGGTCCTGCTGCGGGACCGCTTGGAGCAGTGGCAACTGGCGGTTGACCTGCCGCCTGCAACCCTGCCGTGGAACGGCCACGGCGGCTTGGTGGTGCCGGTGCGCCGGCACGATGGCTCCCCGGCAGCGCTCAAGATCGCTTTTCCCCACGACGAGGCAACGGTGGAGCGGCATGCCCTTGCGCTTTGGGACGGCCGGGGCGCAGTTGCGCTGCTGGCCTCTGATGCAGGTTCTTGCGCCGTGCTCCTGGAACGCCTCGACGCCGGCAGGACGCTGGCGGACCTGGCGATGGAGGACGCCGCGCAGGTGTGGGGCGGGCTGGTGCGGCAGCTGGGGATTGTCCCTGACCACCGCCCTGAGTGGCGGGAATTCGGTCACATCGCGGCCAGGGCGGAACAGTGGAGTGACGACCTTCCAGCGGACTGGGAGCAGCTGGGCCGGCCGTTTCCCAGGTGGCTGTTGGAGGCAGCCCTGGAGGTGTGCCAGACGCGCGGCGCGGTGGGACGCCGGTCCGCGCACGATCTGCTGGTCCACACTGACCTCCATTTCCTGAACATCCTGGCGCGCCCGGGCACGGACGGGCCGCCGGCACCGGCAGGTTACGCGGCGATCGACCCCCAGCCGATGATCGGCGAGCCGGAGTTCGCGGTGGCGCCGCTGCTGTGGAACCGCCTTGGAGACCTGCCGGCAGTCCAGGCCGGGCCGGCGCTGCTCAGCCGCTGCAACGACTTCAGCACGGCCGCCGGACTTGACCCCGATGTAGCCCGGCAATGGGGTATCGCCAGGGAGGTGGACAATGCCCTTTGGTACGCGTCGCACCGCCATCCTGGCGAGCTGGCCCGGTCCCTCTGGGTTGCCAGCACCCTTGCCGGAAACACCTTGGAAGGCCTCCCGCATCCCCATGCGCTGCCGGAACCCGGCCAGGGCGGCTAAGGGCGCTCCGCACCCCGAGAGGGCCGCACCGTCCGGTGAAGAACGATCGAAAAACCGTCAGGAGTTCCGAACAGCAGCCAGGGCTGAGCGGACAGCATCCACGGCTATGGCCACCTCGTCGTCCGAGGTATGCCAGTTGCTCACCGAAACCCGAAGGATGTCGCGGTCCCGCCACCGTGAGCCGGACATCCACACCCTTCCCTCCTCGATGATGCGGGCTGTGACTGCGCGGGTGGTGTCGTCGTCGCCAAAAGCCAGGCACACCTGGGTGTAGCCGACGTCGTTGAGCACCTCCACGCCGTCCAAAGCCGCCATGCCTTGGGCGATTGCGGTGGCAGCAGAGGCCAGTCCGCCCACCTGGGCTGCCACGCCGTCCCGGCCCAGGCTTTTCAGGGCCGCCCATACCGGCACTCCGCGGGCCCGCCGGGACAGTTCCGGGACCTTCTCGAACGGGTCGCCCGGGCCTTCCGCATCGTGGACGAGATAGCTGGCGTGCAGGCCCATGGCGGCCCGCAGGGCTGACGGGTCCCTGACGATGGCAATGCCGCAGTCGTACGGCACATTCAGGGTTTTGTGGGCATCCGTCCCCCACGAGTCCGCTTCCTCACAGCCGCGCATGAGGTGCCGCAGTTCCGGCGCGGCCGCGGCCCACAGCCCGAAGGCGCCATCAACGTGCACCCAGGCGCCATGTTTGCGGGCAACGGCGATGGCCTCGGTGAAGGGGTCGAAGGCGCCGGAGTGCAGGTTGCCTGCCTGGAGGCACACCAGGGCGGGGCCGGTGCCGGCGGCAAGGGCGGCGTCCAGTGCTGCGGGGACCAGGCGGCCCTGCCCGTCGGCGGGGACCTGCGCTGGCTGTCCCAGGCCCAGGTAGCGCAGGCCAAGGTCCACGGTGTCGTGCCGTTCCCGTCCCACGAAGCAGCGGATCCGGGGTGCGCCGAAGAGTCCGTCCCGGTCCAGGTCCCAGCCCGCATCGGCGAGCAACCGCCAGCGGGCGGCCGCCATCCCGGTGAAATTTGCCATGGTGGCGCCCGTGACGAATCCGACGTCGGCAGTCGAAGGCAGGCCCAGCAACTCCAGGACCCACTGTCCGGCGGCTTCCTCAATCGCCGCGGTGGCCGGGGTTGCATAGCGGAGCCCGGCGTTCTGGTCCCAGGCGCTGACCAGCCAGTCCGACGCCAGGGCCGCGGGCAGTGTCCCGCCGATAACCCAGCCGAAGAACCGGCCCGAGGGCATGGCCATGAGCCCCGGCCCCGCTGCGTTGGCCAGGAAATTGACTACCTCATCGGCGGGCATGCCCGCCGGCGGCAGGGGCCCGCCAAACACTGCGGCGAGCTCGGAGGCGTGCAGGCTGGGTCCCACGGGGCGGTGGGAAAGGCTGTCCAGCCAGGCCTGCGCATGCCCCGCTGCCGCCGCCAGTGCCGGGGTGTACCCGTCATCGCCGTGTGCCATACCTGCATGCTACGCCGGGCCGGTCCACGCCACGAGGAGCAGTTTTTAGGGACCGGTCAGGCGAAGTTTTCCTGCCAGACGTCGTAGCCGAGCTTGATGATCAGGGCCGCAACAACCACCAGGAAGACAATGCGGACAAACTTGCTCCCCTGCTGCACTGCCGTGCGGGCGCCAAGGTAGCCGCCGGCCATGTTGGCTCCGCCGAGCAGCAGGCCGATGCCCCACAGGATGGATCCGTGCGGCAGGAAGAACAGCAGTGCGCCGGCGTTGGTGGCCATGTTCACGATCTTGGCCTTGGCGCTGGCCTCGAGGAACGCGTAACCCATGGCGGACACCAGGGCGATGACCAGGAAGGATCCCGTCCCCGGGCCAATGAGGCCGTCGTAAAAGCCGATCACTGCCCCGATGAGGCAGGCAACGACGTAATGCTTGTGGCCGTCGTGCCGCAGCGCCGTCAGCTCACCGACCCCGGGTTTCAGGGCGGTAAACAGCGCGACGGCGACCAGCGCCACCACGATGATGGGCTTGAATACCCCGGCCGGCAGGGTGGCGGCAAGGCTCGCCCCGCCGAAACTGCCCGCCAGGGCTATCACTGCCATGGGGATGGCGGTCCGGAGGTCCGGGCCCACTCGCCGGTAGTAGGTGGCGGCGCTGGTGGCGGTTCCGAAGATGGAGCCCATCTTGTTGGTGGCCAGCGCCTGGACGGGTGCGATCCCGGGCACCAGGAGCAGCGCGGGAAGCTGGATAAGCCCCCCGCCGCCCACCACCGCGTCAACCCACCCGGCTGCGAATCCAGCCACCACGATCAGGATGATGGTGGCGGGCTGGATCGATTCGAAGCCGGAAATCACTGGTTTCGAACGGCGTTAACCACGTAGTCCACGGCCTTGTCCACCTCGATGTTCTCGGCTTCCCCGCTGCGGCGGTCCTTGATTTCCACCACGCCGTCCACCAGGCCGCGGCCCACGGCCAGGATGGTGGGCACACCAACCAGCTCAGCGTCGCCAAACTTCACGCCCGGCGAAACCTTGGGGCGGTCGTCGTAGATGACGGACAGGCCGGCGTCCTCAAGCTCTGCCGAAAGCTTTTCGGCAGCCTGGAAGATCTCCTCGCCACGACCCACTGCCACCACATGCACGTCGGCCGGGGCTACGGTGCGGGGCCAGACGAGTCCGCGGTCATCGTGGTTGGCCTCGGCCAGCGCAGCAACGGCGCGGGTCACGCCAACGCCGTAGGAGCCCATGGTGACCACCACCTGCTTGCCGTTCTGGTCCAGCACCTTGAGGTCCAGGGCTTCGGCGTACTTGCGGCCGAGCTGGAAGATGTGGCCCATCTCAATGCCGCGGGCGGTCTCCAGGGGGCCCGAGCCATCGGGTGAGGGGTCGCCCGCGCGTACTTCGGTGCACTCAATGACGCCGTCCCAGCCGAAGTCGCGTCCGGCCACCAGGCCGAAGACGTGCTTGCCCGCCTCGTTGGCGCCGGTAATCCACGTTGTTCCGTTGACCACGCGCGGGTCCACCAGGTACAGCAGCTTGGTGGCACTGTCGGATCCGAGGAGCGGCTGGTCCAGCGAAAGCCCCGGGCCCAGGTAGCCCTTGACGATCAGCGGCTGCTTCTTGAGGTCGTCCTCGCCGGCCTGCTCGAGTCCGATCTCGCCCGCGATCGGCAGGAAGGCGCCAATGTTCGCCTCCACGCGCTTGAGGTCCACGGCGCGGTCGCCGGGGACGCCGATGACCACCAGCTGCCGCTTACCGGTGGGCAGCGTGACGGCGAGGACCACGTTCTTGAGCGTGTCCGCCGCAGTCCAGGCGCCGCCGTCGGCCTCTTCGCGCGGGGCAATCTGGTTCGCCGCGGCGACCAGCGTCTCGATGGTGGGGGTGTCCGGGGTGTCCAGGACCTCTGCGGCCGGGGCGTTGCTGAAGTCGATATCGTCGGGGACCACGGTGGTGACGGCTTCGACGTTGGCTGCATAACCGCCGGCCGAGCGGACGAAGGTATCCTCGCCGATCTCGGTGGGGAACAGGAATTCCTCGCTCTTGGACCCGCCCATGGCACCGGCGGTGGCTGCCACCGGAACCACCTCGAGGCCCAGGCGCTCGAAGATCTTCAAGTAGGCGCCCCGGTGGGCTGCGTAGCTGGCGTCCAGGCCGGCGTCGTCGACGTCGAAGGAGTAGGAGTCCTTCATGATGAACTCACGGCCGCGGAGGAGCCCTGCCCGCGGGCGTGCCTCGTCACGGTACTTGTTCTGGATCTGGTACAGGCTCAACGGGAGGTCCTTGTACGACGAGTACAGGTCCTTGACCAGGAGCGTGAACATCTCCTCATGGGTGGGGGCCAACAGGTAGTCCGCACCCTTGCGGTCCTGGAGCCGGAACAGGCCTTCACCGTATTCGGTCCAGCGGTTGGTGGCCTCGTACGGCTCGCGGGGCAGCAGGGCCGGGAAATGGACTTCCTGGGCGCCGATGGCAGCCATTTCCTCACGGATGATTTCCTCGACCTTGCGCAGCACGCTCAGCCCCAGCGGAAGCCAGGTGTAGATACCGGGGGCCGCGCGGCGGATGTAGCCGGCGCGGACCAGGAGTTTGTGGCTGGCAACCTCGGCATCGACGGGGTCTTCGCGCAGCGTGCGCAGGAAAAGCTGGGACAGTCGTATGACCACGGGTGGTATCCGTTTCTGGGGAAGTGCTGGGTCAGCAGGGCCGGACAATTCGTCTGGGTACTAATCTACCGGCACTCAACAAGCGGCACGGACTGCTGACCCCGGACACAGTAGGGCCACGCCCGGCAATACAAAGCCCCTGGCCCCCCAATGAGGCTGGTCATCGCATCCGGGCGTGGCCCAACGCCGTTATCGCCTAAGTACTGGTGAGGACTGGTGAGACCGCCCACCCCACTTCCAGCGCAGCTAGGTTGAACCTATGTGATCGCGCACACGTTTGACAAGTGTTTTTACTTTATGAACCTGTTGACGGCTGTCAGGGCCAGGCCTAGCTTTAATTCATCAGGTGATGAATTAGCCGTTGTGCGGCGCCACCTGCGGACGCGCCCGGAGGCAACAATGTCCCATGCAGCATCCACTACGTTGGACCACGGTGGCGCGGCCGGTGCGGTCGTGGCCGCGTCGCTCTCTGTCAAACTGCGGCGGCAAGCCGTGCTCCACAGTGTGGACTTCACCATCCCGGCGGGACGGATCACCGGCCTGCTGGGGCCCTCCGGGAGCGGCAAGACCACCCTGATGCGGACCATCGTGGGAGCCCAGCGCATTGCCGCCGGAACCCTCGAGGTGCTGGGGCTACCCGCCGGAAGCCCGTCCCTGCGGCGGCAGGTGGGCTACGTTACCCAGTCACCCAGCATCTACCCCGACCTCACGGTCGAAGCGAACGTGCGCTATTTCGGCGCCATGCACCGGAAAGGCAAAGCCGACGTGGCTGAGGCGATTGACGCCGTCGGACTTGGTGCCCAGGCCCGCCGCAAGACGGCCGACCTGTCCGGCGGCCAGGTCAACCGGGTATCCCTGGCCTGCGCCCTGGTGGCGAAGCCACGGCTGCTGGTACTGGATGAGCCCACGGTGGGCCTGGATCCCGTGCTGCGCGCGGACCTTTGGGACCGTTTCCGGGCCATGGCGGAGTCAGGAACAACACTCCTCATATCCAGCCACGTCATGGAGGAGGCAAGCCGCTGCGAAACGCTGCTGCTGTTGCGCGAGGGGCGGCTTTTGGCCCAGCTCACGCCGGAAGAGCTGGGCAGGCAGGGGCACAGCGCCAACCTGGAGCAGGCCTTCCTGGCCATCATCAGGGAGCAGGAAAATTACGACGCCGGGATCCCGCCGAAGCGCCATGCCGGCAGGAGCGGCGAAGGGGCAAGGATGCAACAGGGCAGGAGCGTGCGGTGATGGACGTCCGGATGATGCTCGCGACGGCACGCAGGGTGCTCAGCCAGCTCCGCCATGACCACCGCAGCATCGCCATGATCCTGGTGGTCCCGGCACTCCTGCTCACGGCGGTGTACTTCCTCTACGAAAATGAGTCAGTCCCGCCAGGCGCGCCACGCACGTTCGACCGCGTTGGCCTGATGATGCTGGCCATTTTTCCGTTCGTGGTGATGTTCCTGGTCACCTCGATCACCATGCTTCGGGAGCGCACCTCCGGAACCCTGGAGCGGCTGCTGACGACGCCCGTCCACAAGGCCGACCTGCTGTTCGGCTACGGTGTGGCCTTTTCCCTGATGGCCGCCCTGCAGTCCATGGTGGCCACGGCTGTGGCGTACTGGATTTTCGGGCTCGACATCGCGGGGGCCCCGGGTTACGTGGTGCTGATCGCTGTGATCAACGCCGTCCTGGGGGTGGCCCTTGGCCTGTTCTGTTCGGCGTTCGCCAGGACCGAGTTCCAGGCGGTCCAGTTCATGCCGGTGGTGGTGGTGCCGCAGATCCTGTTGTGTGGGCTGTTCGTGGCGCGGGACCGGATGAATGATGTGCTGGAAGCGATCTCCAATGTGCTGCCCCTGACTTTTTCCGTGGATGCCCTCCAGGAGGTGGCGTCCCACGCGGACGCGACCGGGCGGCTGTGGCAGGACGCGGGCACCATGGCGGCCATCTCCTTTGGTGTCCTGGTCCTCGCCGCCTTCACGCTGCGGCGGCGGACTCCGTGAAGCTGTCCCGTCCTGCAACCGGTCCGGAGGGCCCTGATGCGTTTCCGGTCCGCAGGGGCCGGCGGGGCGGCGCCACGGAGTCCCGGGAGCACATCCTCGACGCCGCCCGGAAGCTCTTCGCCGAGCACGGCTTCGAGGGAACCAGCCTGCGGCAGGTGGCCCGCGCCGCAGGGGTGGATCCGGGAATGGTCCACCACTACTTCAAGGGCAAGGATGAACTCTTTGCCCTCAGCGTGGAGCTGCCGGCCGAGCCGGAACAGGTGCTGGCGGGCATGGCGGACTCGGACCCCGCCCAGCGGGCGGAACTGATCGTCCGCACGGTGCTCCGCCTGTGGGAGAGCCCCGCGCAGGCCGGCCTGCTGGCCTTCCTTCGCGGGACGATCGGGTCCAAGGCCAAAACGGCACTCCTGCGGGAAACGGTGACCCGCAGGGTGATCACCAGGATCATGGCAGCTGTTCCCGGGACGCCTGAAGAGGTGGCGCTGCGCGGAAGCCTGGTGGCCACCCAGGTGGTGGGCCTGATGATGGTGCGCTACGTGGTCCGGCTGGAGCCGCTCGCGTCCGCAGCCCCCGAGGACGTGGTGCGGCTGGTCGCGCCTGCTGTCCAGCGGTACCTCACCGGGCCCCTGTCCTGAGGAGGTCGACGGACGTGTCCCGGAAGCCGGGTTCTACTTGACCAGGGCGGCAGCCGAGTCCAGGAGCGCACCTGCCCGACGGACCGCGTCTGCCTCGGTCTCGCCGCCGGACGCCACCGAGGCGATCAGTACGCCGCGGTGGACCACCTGCGCCCTGACCATGGACTGCGTGCGGCCATCAGGCAACGCACTGTCCGTGCGGTAGGCGACCGCGCCCGGCAGCCCGGTGACACCCGTTACCGGAGTAATGGTGACGGCAACGTCCATGCCTGACACCGTCATGGTCATGGAGGAGCACTTCGCCAGCTGCTCGGACGGGTCCGTAACCTGGGCCAGGACGCCTTTATCCAGGCCGGCCACCAGCGACAGGGCCGTGACCGCGCCGGTGGCGGTGTCAGTACTCATGCCTATCGCCATGGTTGCATCCTCCACGGACGGCACCGTGCCCGCCGCAGCGAGTTCCTTGCACTCCGCCGGCTGGACGTCGACGGAGGAGATCATGGCCTTGGTTTGCTCGATCGCCGCAGCGATGTCGGCCTTCGGCAGGACGGAAAGCCTGCGGTCGGCAGCATCCCGGACCTGCCCCACGATGGCAGCCAACTGGTCACTTGTGTAACCCGTGGCTGTTGGCGTTGGTGTCGGGGTGGGCGTCGGCGTCGGGGTTGGCGACGCGGTCGGTGTTTGAGGGGCTGCAACCGTGGCCGGTGAAGAGTCCGCTGACTGCGGGGCGGCCGGACCGCCACATGCCGAAACCGCTATGGCCAGAAGGGCCGATGCCCCGAAAGTTCCCAGCACGGACGTCTTCAATTTTTCCCCCAATATTCAAATGAACGCGGACCGCTGCCCGGCTAGAAAAGAACTGTAGCGAACGTCCCCACCTGGCGGAACCCCACACGTTCGTAGGTGGACCGCGCCCGGGTGTTGAAGCCGTTCACGTAGAGGCTGGTCACGGGGGCGATCTGCCGGGCCTTTTCCACCACTGCCGACATGTAGCCCGCGCTCAGCCCCCGGCCGCGGAAGATCGGATTCATCCAGACGCCCTGGACCTGGGTGACGTCGTCGGTGACTGCCCCGAGCTCGGCTTTGAACACCACCTCACGGGCGTTGTTGAGGTGGACCAGGGAATGTCCCTGCCTGATGAGGCCCTCCACGCGGCGGCTGTAGAATTCCCTGCCGCCGAGGTAGGGCGAGTACCCCACCTCTTCCTCGAACATGGCGGCGCAGGCGGGAAGGATGCGGTCGAAGTCGGCGAGGTTCCCTTGGTCCAGGCCGCGGTTGGGCTGGACAAGGGGCGGTCCGTCGATGATCATCAGCGGCTGGTCAGCCCTGACCTCGTGTGCACGGTGGCCCAGCACAGCGAGCTCGGCGTTGAGTGCCAGCACTGCGGGGGCCGGCCCAAAGGCAGACGCATACCGGCGGCCGGAACTGTTTGCGGCGTCCGCTACAAGGGGCGCCAGGGCGGGATCAAGCTGGACCGGAACCAGGTTGGCTCCGGCCCAGCAGGCACCCGTCAGGATGCCGTCGTCGAAAACCCCGATCACACCGGCGCCCCCGCTGGTGGGCGCCGCAGTCCCCGTGGCCCGCAGGTGGGCCAGGATGAACACGTTGGCCACAGGGTCCTGCTGGGCCAGCAGTTTCAGCGCGGGAGTGTCCTGGCCATCAAGCGTGCGGACAGAAAGCCCCGCAGGGTCTGGAGTCTCCCTACGAGACGCTAACCACGGGGCTACCCTTGACAGCATCTTCGCCATCGGCCTCCCCCATCTCTTCCGCGATACGCATAGCCTCTTCGATCAGTGTCTCAACAATTGCGCTCTCGGGAACAGTCTTGATGACCTCGCCCTTAACGAAGATCTGGCCCTTGCCGTTGCCCGAAGCCACGCCAAGGTCAGCCTCGCGCGCTTCGCCGGGGCCGTTCACGACGCAGCCCATGACCGCCACGCGGAGGGGAATTTCCATCCCTTCGAGCCCGGCGGTGACCTGTTCAGCCAGAGTGTACACGTCAACCTGGGCACGGCCGCAGGAAGGACAGGACACGATTTCCAGCTTGCGGGGCCGCAGGTTCAGCGATTGGAGGATCTGGTTGCCCACCTTGATTTCCTCCACCGGGGGCGCGGAGAGGGACACGCGGATGGTGTCACCGATCCCCCGGGAAAGGAGCGCGCCGAAGGCCGTGGCGGACTTGATGGTGCCCTGGAACGCCGGCCCGGCCTCCGTGACGCCAAGGTGCAGGGGCCAGTCACCCTTTTCGGCGAGCATTTCGTAGGCTGCCACCATGATCACGGGGTCGTTGTGCTTCACGGAAATCTTGAAGTCGTGGAAGCCGTGCTCCTCGAAAAGGGAGGCTTCCCAGACGGCTGATTCAACCAGCGCTTCGGGGGTGGCCTTGCCGTACTTCTTGAGGATGCCCGGCTCCAGGGACCCGGCATTGACGCCGATGCGGATGGAGGTGCCGTGGTCCTTGGCGGCGGCGGCAATCTCCTTGACCTGGTCATCGAACTTGCGGATGTTTCCAGGATTCACGCGCACGGCTGCGCAGCCTGCTTCGATGGCCGCAAAGACGTACTTGGGCTGGAAGTGGATGTCCGCGATGACCGGGATCTGGGACTTCCGGGCGATGATGGGCAGCGCCTCGGCATCGTCGGCGGACGGGCAGGCGACGCGGACAATGTCGCAGCCGGACGCCGTGAGTTCGGCGATCTGCTGCAGCGTGGCGTTGATGTCCGTGGTGGGCGTGGTGGTCATCGACTGCACGCTGATGGGGAAATCAGATCCCACGCCTACCGAGCCGACTTTGATCTGGCGCGTCTTGCGGCGGGGGGCAAGGACGGGCGGTGGTGCTGACGGCATTCCCAGGCTGACCGAGGTCACGTGGACTCCTTGAGTTGAAAGGGTGAAAAGGCGGCTACGCGGCGATCCCGGCCAGCATGCCGGTTACCGGAGACCATTCGGTGATGCGGGTTCCGGCGACCACTCCGGCCGCGGCGAAAGGATCCTGCTTGAGGATCGAGTTGAGGGCGCCTTCATCGGTTGCCTTGAAGATCAGCAGGGCGCCCGCGCCGTCACCGTAGGGTCCGCTGGCCACGATGACGCCGTCCTGCGCCAGGCCGCCGGTCCATTCCCGGTGTGCGGGCCGGACTTCGTTGCGGGTGTCGGTGGAGTTGGCGGCATAAACGTACTCAACGGCAAAAACTGTCATACCGCTACCCTATCGCCATGGCCGGCTTGGTACCGTACCGTTCCCCCTGGAGCAAAGTGCCCCGCACCGGAGCAGGCCCGCCGGAGCAGGAGTTTCACTGCCATGGCAGGAGTTTCACTGCCAGTGCAGGAGTTTCACTGCCAGGCGGGAGTCTCACTGCCGGTGCGGGAGTTTCACTGCAGGAAGAGGACCTTCACCGCGGCCGCGGTCCCGGCCGCCCAGAGCATGGAGGTGAGGGTCCCGATGATGAAGCGCTCGGCGGCCACCGGCGTCTCCTTCAGTTCGGCGAACCTGCCCAGGCCCTTGATGGCGACAATGTAGGCGATGGCCACGGGTTGGCCGGTGAGGATGGCGAGGCACACCCCCAGCCGCTCCAGCACGCCGATGATGGCGCCGCCGCGCAGGATGCGTTGGCTGGGCGGCGCGGGTCCGGCAGCCGGCCCGCCCGACGCCGGCCCGGTGGCAGGGGCGGTCAGCTCACCGTCCACTGCCTGGCCGGCCGGCCTGCCGGCAGCATCAACCGGCCCATCAGGGGCCGTGACCGCGTCCGGAGCAGTGACCGCGTCCGGGTCCGGGGATGTGGCCCTGCCCGGTTCCCCGCGGCTGGCGATGGGGGAAGGATCGTCCACGGTGACGTCGGCAGAGGGGTCCTGTTCCGTCCTGCGGGCTTCCTCCGCGGCCTTGGCAGCATCGGCTTTGTCGTCGATGGTCCGGGCCAGCTTGAACACCAGCGCAGTGACCGGCCAGCCGGCAAAGCCAGCCACCACCAGCGCCACTGCCACCCAAAGTGCGGTCACCTGTCTCCTTCATTGGGGTTGTCTTCGATCCGGCCGTCCGGCTCCTTCAGATGCTGGACACTCCTATGCCTGGCCGTCGTTGAGTGCCTGGGTAATCTGCGAGTCGGCGTAACCAAGAAGCATGGAGGCTGCCGGCCTGGCTGCCCATTCTTCCTGCCAGCCGGACCGAAGCACGGTTCGGCTCACCGATTGCTCCGAGATTCCAAGTTCACGGGCCACCTGCTTCTGGCTTCCATGCCGGCCCGGGCCCTGGCCACCAGCACCCAGGCGGCGCAGGGCATCCACCACCCGCCACTGGGCTTCCGTGCGGTCCTGGACAAGCCGGCCGAGCAACCGGAGCACTGCTTCCGCGTTGGCACACGCCTGGACCCCCTCCTCCGCAGGAACGCCCCTGCCGGCCTCCCCCGCCATGATGCCGGGCACCACCGACAACGGCACCTGGGAACCGGCGCTTTTGGCGTGTTCAACCGCCCTGCGGGCGGCAACAAAAGCAGTCCCGGTCCCTTCCCGCGGACTGGCATCCGGCGGCAGCGAAACGCTGCCGACGCCGATGCCCACGTACCAGCGCCCTTCGCGGAGCGCGTGCAGTGCTATCTCCACCACGGCGGAAGCCTCCCGCACCACCCCCTGCACCTCGTCCCCGACGGAACGTTCGAACACCGGGTGCGCCGGCCCCGGGAGTTCGAGGCGGGCAACCTGTGCAAGGAAGGACGGAACCCGGTCCTGGTCGCCGGTGCTTCCGCGTTGGTCAATGGTCATGACGAACATTCATCAACCATAGGCGGTTGATCCCGTATGATCAATCGCATTTGGCTGATTTTTCGGAGTCAGCCGAAACTGAATGACTATCCGAAGAGATTGACGGGCTTGACGATGTCTGCGTAGATCAGCAGCGCGCTCATCCCCATCAGCAGCGCTGCAACCACGTACGTGACGGGAAGCAGCTTGGCGATGTCGAACGCTCCGGGATCCGGCCGTCCGCGGAGCTTTGCCACCCGGCGCCGAATGCCCTCATACAGGGCCCCGGCAACATGGCCGCCGTCGAGCGGCAGGAGCGGAATCAGGTTGAACACGGCAAGCGCAAAGTTCAGTCCGGCCAGCAGGCCAACAAGCGTAGCCACCCGGGACTGCAGCGGTACGGCCTCCATGGCCGCCACCTCGCCCGCCACCCTGCCGACGCCCACCACGCTGATGGGGCCGTTGGGGTCGCGGGGCTCTTCGCTGAAGGCTGCCTTCGCCACTCCCACCACACGGGCCGGCAGATTGAAGACAACGCCGGCCACCTGGCGGATGTTCTCCCCCGCCATGGGCAGGACGGACGACGCCGGCTGGGCCACCAACGCCGTTTGCGCACCGATGCCGAGGAATCCGACGTCCTGGTACTGGAGGTTGCCGGCAGCATCGGTGGCCTGCCGTCCGTCGCTTCCCATCACGGGCCGCGCCGACAGGACGGGGGTCACTGTGGTGGACACGGGATTGCCGTCCCGCTGCACGGTGATGGCTACTTCCCTGCCGGCAGAGGCGCGGATCCACTCCGTCAACTGCTCCCAGCTGGTGACGGGTTTGCCGTCGAAGGAAGTAATCGTGTCGTTTGGCTTCAACCCGGCCGCCGCGGCGGGCGTCAGCCGGCAGTCCGCAGAGTCGGGATCGACGGTTTGGCCCGCGGCCACCTGGCATTTGGAGACGTCCGAAATGGTCGTGGTGGCGGTGGCAATGCCGAAGCCCATCAGCAGCACGGCGGTGAGCAGCACGCCAAGGATCATGTTCATGGCCGGGCCGCCCAGCATCACAATCACTTTTTTCCAGACCGGCAGGCGGTAGAAGACCCGGTGTTCGTCGCCCGGCCCCACTTCCTCGTGGGCCATGGAGCGGGCCTCGGTGGCAAGTGTCTGGAACATGCCCGTGCTGGAGGGGCGGACCGAGCCGTCGTCCTTGTTCGGCGGGTACATGCCGATCATGGAGACGTAGCCGCCCAGCGGAACGGCCTTCACGCCGTACTCGGTTTCGCCCCTCCGGCGGGACCACAGCGTTGGCCCGAAGCCGATCATGTACTTGGTCACGCGGACTTTGAAGAGCTTGGCCGGCACCAGGTGCCCCACCTCGTGGAGCGCGATGGACACGGCAATACCCAAGGCGACGAAGACGACGCCGAGGATGAAAAGTAGGACAGGGGTCATGGAGGTGGTGCTGCTTCCTAGAGACTTCTGACTGCTAAACGTTCGTGGGCCCGGGCACGTGCCCAGCTTTCAGCATCCAGCACTGAATCCACCGTCAGCCCGGAGGAACCTGAGTGTTCGCTGAGCACACTGTCCACGGTATCGACGATGTCGGTAAACCGGATCCGGCCGTCGTGGAACGCCGTCACTGCCTCTTCATTGGCCGCATTGAACACGGCAGGGAAGGTGCTTCCCTGCCGGGCGGCGTCCTTGGCAAGGCCGACGGCGGGGAAGGCCTCGGCGTCCAGCGGCTCGAAGGTCCACGTAGCGGCCTGGGTCCAGTCGCACGGGCTGGCGGCCTTGGGCACGCGCGCAGGCCAGCCAAGCCCCAGGGCGATGGGCAGCCGCATGTCAGGCGGCGAGGCCTGGGCGATGGTGGAGCCGTCGACGAACTGGACCATTGAGTGGACGATGGACTGGGGGTGGACTACCACGTCGATCCGGTCCAACGGGATATCGAACAACAGGTGGGCCTCGATGACCTCCAGGCCCTTGTTGACCAGCGTGGCGGAGTTGGTGGTGACCATCATGCCCATGTCCCAGGTGGGGTGGGCCAGTGCCTGCTGCGGGGTGACGTCGTGGAGCTCGTCCCGGCTCCTGCCCCGGAACGGTCCGCCGGAGGCGGTGAGGATGAGCTTGTCCACTTCGCCGGCGGTGCCTGAACGCAGGCATTGGGCAATCGCGGAATGTTCGGAGTCCACCGGCACGATCTGGCCGTCCGTTGCCGCGGCCTTGACCAGGCTGCCGCCCACGATCAGCGACTCCTTGTTGGCAAGGGCCAGGGTGGCTCCGGACTTAAGGGCCGCCAGGGTGGGTGCCAGGCCGATGGAACCGGTGATTCCGTTGAGCACCACGTCAGCCTCGACGGCGGCGATCCGGGCGGAGGCGTCGGGGCCGGCCACGATCTCCGGGCGGTATTCCGGACGGCCTGCCGCTGCGGCGGCGTCGCGGATCAGGCCTTCCAGCCGTCCGGGGTCTCCGGAGGCGATCCCCACGGCCGCGGCCCCGGTGTGGACAGCCTGCCGGGCCAGGAGTTCCAGGTTGCCGCCCCCGGCACTGAGTGCCACCACCTCGAACAGGTGCGGGGCGCCGTCGACGACGTCAATCGCCTGGGTGCCGATGGAACCGGTGGATCCTAGGAGGACGACTCTGCGTGGCTGCATTGCTTAAGTATCCCGCACCCTTCCCGGCCTGCCTGCGCCCCTGGCCTTCAGACGGGCCTTAATCGCCTTGACCCGCGGACGGCCGGGCGTAACGTGGATTGCGTGGACTGGCTCACGTGGTTTGATGCGCCGGAGTACGAATTTGCCCGGCAGGTGCTGCAGCGGGGTGTCGCCGCATTGTATTTCGTTGCCTTCCTCTCCACGCTGAACCAGTTTCCCGCCCTGCTCGGCGAGCGCGGCCTCCTCCCGGTGCCGGAGTTCCTGGCGGCATTCACCCGCCTGCGCCGGCCAACGCTGTTCCGCTGGCGGTACTCGGACAGGCTGCTTCGCGGTGTCTGTGCCGGCGGGCTGGTGGTGTCGGCGCTGCTCGTGGCGGGGATACCGCAGGCCGGGCCGCCGTGGGTCCCGATGGTCGCCTTCCTGGCCCTGTGGCTGCTGTACATGTCGATCGTGAACGTGGGCCAGACGTTCTATGGGTTCGGCTGGGAAATGCTGCTCCTGGAAGCGGGCTTCACCGTGGCGTTCCTGGGCTCCAACCAGACGGAGCCGCCCCGGACCATCCTGATCCTGATTGTGTGGCTGGTGTTCCGGCTGGAGTTCGGGGCGGGAATGATCAAGATCCGCGGTGGCCGGGAATGGCGGGACCTGACGGCCCTGTACTACCACCACGAGACCCAGCCCATGCCCGGGCCATTGAGCCGGCAGGCCCATCTCCTGCCCAAGCCGCTGCACCGTATCGAAGTGGTGGGCAACCACATCGCCCAGCTGGTGGTGCCGTTCCTGCTGTTCGCCCCGCAGCCGGTGGCCGGCGTGGCGGCGGGGGTCGTCGTCGTGACCCAGCTGTGGCTGGTGGCCAGCGGCAACTTCGCCTGGCTGAACTGGATGGCAATCGTGCTGGCGTTTGCAGCCGTCAGCGATCCCGTGGCGCACGCCGTCATACCGGCAATCCCGGCAGACTGGGACGCCGCCACGGGAGGCCGGCAGGAGACCCCGCTGTGGTGGCTGGCCATCACCCTGGCAGCATCCGCCCTGCTGCTGGCCCTGAGCTACTGGCCGCTGCGGAACCTCTTCTCCCGCCGGCAGCTGATGAATGCCAGCTTCAACCGGTGGCAGCTGGTCAACGCCTACGGCGCGTTCGGCACCGTGACCAGGCAGCGCATCGAGATTGTGGTGGAAGGCACGCTGGACGACGATCCCGACGACAACCCGGAATGGCGCGAGTACGGTTTCAAGGGCAAGCCCGGGGATGTCCGCCGGATTCCGCGGCAGTGGGCCCCGTACCACCTGCGGCTGGACTGGCTGATGTGGTTCCTGCCGCTGCGCAGCGTGCACGAGGAATGGTTCTACGCGTTCCTGGCCAAGCTGCTGGCGGCGGACCGGCAGATGCTGCGGCTGCTGCGGCATGACCCGTTCGACGGCGCCGCGCCGCACTGGGTGCGCGTGCGCAGTTACCATTACCGCTTCGCCACGCGGAAGGAGTTCCGGGAGACGGGGAACCGGTGGGTGCGGACGCTGCTCTACGAGCCCATCCCGCCAACGTCCCTGCGCAGATCCCCGGGACGCCAACGCTAGCCGAACGTCCCGCTACGCCTACACAGCGGCGCGGCGCACAATCTCCTGGGCGTGCTTGAGGATTGGCCCGTCGATCATTTTCCCCTGGTACTGGAACACTCCCGATCCGGCCGATGCTGCGGCATCCAGGAGGGCAACCGCGGCGGCCACCTCGTCTTCCGAAGGTGCGTAGGCCTTGCGGACCACGGCGGCCTGGCTGGGGTGGATGCAGGCCTTCGAACTGAAGCCCGAGGCCACGGCGTCGGCAGCCTCGGCTGCCAGTCCGTCAAGGTCGGGGATGTTGGTGTAGACCGCATCCACCGCTTCCTTGCCGTAGGCGCGGGCTGCCAGCAGGACGGCGGAGCGGGCGTGCAGCGCAACCGCCCGGTAGGCGCCGTCGTCCTTCCGGCTGGACGTTCCACCCAGGGTGGCCAGCAGGTCCTCGGCGCCCCACATCAGGCCCACCACGTTAGGGGCGGCGGCGATGGCAGGCGCATTGAGCACGCCAAGCGCCGTTTCGCACAGGGCAATCACCTGGTAGCCCTCCAGCGCTTTGAGCTGTTCGGCGGATTCGGCCTTGGCCAGCATCACCGTGCGGTAGGGGGTGTGGGCCAGGCAGTGCAGGTCCTTTTCGAAGTCCTCAGTCCCCACGGGATTCACCCTGACAATGGTGCAGCTGGGTTCGAGCTCAGGTTCCACACCGGTGGTTCCCAGCTGGGCCAGGATGGCGCCTCGGGCGCGCTGCTTGTCAGCCGGCGCCACCGCGTCTTCAAGGTCCAGGATCACGGCGTCTGCCCGGGCGGCGGCTTTCTGGTAGCGCTCCGGCCTGTCGGCGGGGCAGAAAAGCAGTGCGGGGCCCATTACGAAAGTCATACCGGCATTGTCCCCTGTCCGGCGTCCTGCGTCTTGGCGTGGGCGTCGCGCGTCCACATGAGGCAGCTGCGGGTGGCCCGGGCCACGACTGTTCCGTTCTGGTTGCGCCCGGTGTGCTCCATGGTCACGATGCCCTGGCCGGGCCGTGAGGAGGAAAGCCGCTTTCCGGTGACGGCTGTCTCCGTGTAGAGCGTGTCTCCGTGGTAGAGCGGGTGCGGGAAGGAGACGTCGGTCAGGCCCAGCTGGGCGATGATGGTTCCCTGGGTGAGCTGGGTGACGGACTGGCCCACCATGGTGGCCAGGGTGAACATCGAGTTCATGAGCCGCTGGCCGAAGGGCTGCCCGGCGCTCCAGGCAGCGTCCAGGTGCAGGGCCTGGGTGTTCATGGTCAGCGTGGTGAAGAGGACGTTGTCGGCTTCGGTCACGGTGCGTCCGGGCCGGTGGGCGTACAGCACGCCCTCCTCCAGCTCGTCGAAGTACAGCCCGCGCTGCTCGACGACCCGCCGGCCGCGGTCGTCCTTTTGCCTGGAAACCGGACCGTTGCCATCCGTCATACGGTCAGTTCCTGGTCTTCCTCGAACAGGTCGGCGCCGGTGGCGGCCACCACGTCCTCGAGCGATACGTTGGGGGCCAGTTCGCGCAGCACCAGGCGTGAGGGGCCGCCGTCCTTCACGATGTCAATGACGGCGAGGTCCGTGATGATCCGGTCCACACAGCCCTTGCCGGTGAGGGGCAGGGTGCATTGTTTGACGATCTTCGGATTCCCGTTCCGGTCCACATGCTCCATCATCACGATCACCCTCTTGGCCCCGAACACCAGGTCCATGGCACCGCCCATGCCCTTGACCATCTTGCCGGGGATCATCCAGTTGGCGAGGTCGCCGTTCTCCGCCACTTCCATGGCGCCGAGGACGGCGAGGTCCACGTGGCCGCCGCGGATCATGCCAAAGGATGTCGCGGAGTCGAAGAACGCCGCTCCCCTGTTGACCGTCACGGTTTCCTTGCCGGCGTTGATCAGGTCCGGATCCACCGCGTCGTCCGCAGGGTAGGGGCCGACGCCGAGGATGCCGTTCTCCGAGTGCAGCACCACCTCCACCCCGGCGGGGATGTAGTTGGGGATCAGGGTGGGCATCCCGATGCCCAGGTTCACGTACTGGCCGTTGCGAAGCTCCCTGGCCACCCGCGCGGCGAGTTCGTTGCGCGTCCAGCCCTTCGTTTTGGCGGGGGACGTGGAGTCGCCGGGCCCGGCATGCTGCTGGGAACCGGCCCGCCGGTATTCCGCGCGGACGGCTTCGGGGCGCGGCGCTTCAGGGCTGTTCGGATCCATGGTCATGCTCCTGCCTGCTGGTGGCTGCCTGGTGTTCTTCCTCCTGGGCCCGGCGCCGTCAGGGCAACGGTCCGCTTTTCGATCCGCTTCTCCCCGTCCCGGGCCAGGACCACGCGCTGGACGAAGATGCCAGGAGTGTGGATGTGTTCGGGGTCCAGTTCGCCGGGCTCCACGAGTTCCTCCACCTCGGCGATGGTGATCCGGCCGGCCATGGCGCACAGGGGGTTGAAGTTCATGGCGGTGGCATGGAACACCAGGTTGCCGTGGCGGTCGCCCTTCCAGGCGTGCACCAGCCCGAAGTCCGGCGTGAGGGACTCTTCCAGGACGTAGTCCACGCCGCCGAATGACCGCACTTCCTTGGGCGCGGAGGCAACCGCGATGCCGCCGTTGGCGTCGTACTTCTGCGGCAGGCCGCCGTCGGACACCTGCGTGCCCACCCCCGCCTTGGTGTAGAAGGCCGGAATGCCCGCACCACCGGCCCGCAGCTTTTCAGCAAGCGTGCCCTGGGGTGTGAGCACCACCTCGAGCTCACCGGCCAGGTATTGGCGCGCAAATTCCTTGTTCTCGCCCACATAGGAGCTGATGGTGCGGCGGATACGCCCGTCCCGGAGCAGGATGCCCAGGCCCCAGTCGTCCACCCCACAGTTGTTGCTGACGGTCTCCAGACCGGAGGTGCCCGCCCGGTGCAGGGCGTCGATCAGGGCAACCGGAATTCCGCAAAGGCCGAACCCGCCCACCGCCAGCGAGGCGCCGTCCGGGATATCCGCAACCGCCGCGTCGGCGCTGGCAACAACCTTGTCAATCATCAGTGATCCTCTCAGGCCGGCTACGGTCCCAGGTCCTACAGACCCAGTTCGCGGGCGATCAGCATCAACTGGACCTCCGTGGTGCCCTCCCCGACTTCAAGGATCTTGGAATCGCGGTAGTGGCGCGCCACGGTGAACTCGTTGATGAAGCCATAGCCGCCGAATACCTGGGTGGCATCCCGCGCGTTGTCCATGGCCGCCTCGCCTGCGACCATCTTAGCGATGGCCGCCTGGGTCTTGAACGGCTTGCCGGCAAGCATCCGGAAGGCCGCGTCGTAGTACGCCAGGCGGGCGGTGTGGGCCCGGGCTTCCATGCGGGCGATCTTGAACGAAATGGCCTGGTACTTGCCGATGTTCTGCCCGAAGGCGCTGCGTTCCCTCGCGTATTTGACCGAGAGGTCCACACAACCCTGGGCTGCGCCGGTGGCCAGCGCCGCAATGGCGATCCGGCCCTCGTCCAGGATGGACAGGAAGTTGGCGTAGCCGCGGCCTTCCACGCCCAGCAGGTTCGCTTCCGGGACGCGGACATCCTTCAGCGTCAGGGGGTGCGTGTCCGATGCGTTCCAGCCCACCTTGTTGTACGGCTTTTCCGCCTTGAAGCCGGGAGTCTCGGTGGGCACCAGGATGGTGGAGATGTCTTTTTTGACGGTCCCGTCCCCGCGTTCCTGCTGCCCGGTTACGGCAGTGACGGTGACCAGCCGGGTGATGTCCGTTCCGGAGTTGGTGATGAATTCCTTGGTGCCGTTGATGACCCAGTTGCCGTCTTCGCGCCGGGCGTGGGTCTTGGTCCCGCCCGCGTCCGAACCGGCCTCGGGCTCGGTAAGTCCAAAGCCTGCGAGCGCCTGGCCGGACGCCAGCATGGGCAGCCACTGCTGTTTCTGCGCGTCCGTGCCGAAGCGGTAGACGGGCATGGCCCCGAGGGACACCCCGGCCTCCAGCGTGATGGCGACGGACTGGTCCACCCGGCCGAGCTGTTCCAGGGCGAGGGCCAGTGCGAAGTAGTCCCCGCCCATGCCGCCGTATTCCTCGGGGAACGGCAGCCCGAAAAGGCCCATCTCGGCCATCTGCTTCACCACTTCGTACGGGAAGCTGTGCTCTTCGTCGTGCTTGGCGGAGACCGGGGCCACCACGTTGTCCGCGAAATCGCGCACGGTGTCGCTGAGGTCCCGGTATTCCTCGGTCAGTTCAAAACCGGTCATGGTCAGGCTCCTTCGCCTTGGATTGCAGCTGCGTCTGTTGCTGTTTCTGTGCTGTCTGTTTTTACGCCGGTGGCAGCGGGATGGATGGTGGCCAGCACCTGGTCGGCCTTCACCAGGTCACCGGTACGGGTGGCCAGGTGGACCGTCCCGGCCAGCGGGGCCACCAGGTGGTGCTCCATCTTCATGGCCTCCACGGAAACCAGGACTTCCCCGGCCTGGACGGCGTCCCCGTCGGCCACCGGGACGGCCACGACGGTCCCGGGCATCGGCGAGCGCACCTCCGGGTCGGCCGCCCCTTCCTGCCGCTGGATGGCGGCCAGCACGCGTTCCAGCCGCGCCTCCCGGGTCAGTACGTCCAGGCGGCAGGACCAGCCGTCGTTGCCGAGGTAGAGCTGTGTGGGGCCGTCGGGCACCGCGTTATCCCACGGTTGGACGGCAGCCCCTGTGGAGTCCGCAGCCAGCCGGTAGCCGTGGCGCTGGCCATCGAGGTCAAGTTCGAGGCCTTGCCGGCTGGACCACTGCAGGGCGGCCGGATGCTGCGGACCGCCGTTGACGGCGACCACGGCTCCGGCTCCCCCATTGGGACTGCCGCCGACCTGCACGGTGGCCACGCCGCCGTCGGGCGTTCCCAGGCTGATCCGGCGTGGTGCCGCTGCGCCGAGCCGCCAGCCGTTCCTGCCCTGCCACGGCCCGCGCCCGGGGCCGGGGCCGGGGGTGTTCTGTGCTTCCAGCGACAGGACGAACAGCGCGGCGGCCACCAGTTCGGGGTTCCCGATGCGCCGGAATTCCAGTCCGGGCAGCTTCCGTTCGATCAGCCCGGTGTCCAGGTGCCCTGCCTTGACGTCGGAGTCGTTGACCAGGAGCCGCAGGTACTCGACGTTGGTCTCGATGCCCAGTGCCGTGTAGCCGGCCAGGGCACCATCCAGGGCGGCCAGGGCGGCGGCACGGTCCCCGGCCCAGGCGATCACCTTGGACACCATGGGGTCGTAGTGCGCCGACAGTTCCAGGCCTTCCACCAGCGAGGAGTCCACCCGTACCCGCCCCTGGGTGCCGGCGGGCAGTTCGTCGAGCATCAGCACGGTCCCGGTGGACGGGAGGAAGTTCTTTTCGGGCACCTCAGCGTAAACCCTTGCCTCCACGGCGTGGCCGGAAAGCTCCACGTCCGCCTGGCGGACGGTCAGCTCCCCGCCCGCTGCGATCCGCACCTGCCATTCCACCAAGTCGATGCCCGTGACCATTTCGGTGACGGGGTGTTCCACCTGCAGCCTGGTGTTCATTTCCATGAAGAAGAACTCGTCCGGCGCGTCATCGGAGACCAGGAACTCCACGGTCCCGGCGCCCACGTAGTTCACGCTGCGGGCCGCGTTGCAGGCGGCCTCGCCAATCCGGTCGCGCACTTCGGGGCCATTGGGCAGGCCCTCGAGCAGGGGCGACGGGGCTTCCTCGATGACTTTCTGGTGCCGCCGCTGGAGGGAGCATTCGCGCTCGCCGAGGTGGATGACGTTGCCGTGGCTGTCCGCCAGCACCTGCACCTCGATGTGCCTCGGGGTGGTCACCAGGCGCTCCAGGAACAGGGTGTCGTCGCCGAATGCGGCGGCGGCGACGCGCCGGGCCGTGGCAAGGGCGGCGGGCAGGTCCGCCTGGTTTTCGACGGCGTGCATCCCCTTGCCGCCGCCGCCCGCGGACGGCTTGATGAGGAGCGGAAAGCCGACGGCGGCAGCAGCCTCCATCAGTTCGCTGTCCGTCATGCCGGGCTTGGCAATGCCGGGGACGACGGGCACGCCGTACCCCGCCACGTGGTTCTTGGCGCGGATCTTGTCACCCATGACGTTCAGCGCTTCAACGCCCGGGCCAATGAACGTGATGCCGGCCTTTTCCAGGGCCCTGGCGAAGTCCACGTTCTCGCTCAGGAAGCCGTAGCCGGGGTGTACCGCTTCCGCCCCGGACTGCCGGCACGCGTCCACGATGGCGTCCGCGTTCAGGTAGCTTTCGGTTGCAACGGCGGGGCCGATCCGCACGGAGGCATCGGCTTCGCGCACGTGCCGGGCGCCGGCGTCGGCATCGCTGTAGACGGCGACCGAACGGATGCCCAGCTGCCGCAGCGTCCGAATGACGCGGCAGGCGATTTCGCCGCGGTTGGCCACCAGCACGGTGCCGAAGAGGGGCTTGCCGTCGGCCGTTGCGGTGGGGACTTCCCCGGTTGTAGCTGTGTTGGTTTGCATGGTCATTGCTGGCTCACATCCGGAAGAGGCCGAAGGAGGTCTCCGGCAGGGGGGTGCGGGAGACGACGTCGAGCGCCAGGCCCAGGACGGTTCGGGTATCGGCGGGATCGATGACGGCGTCGTCCCACAACCGTGCAGTGGAGTAGTAGGGGCTGCCCTGGTCCTCGTACTGCTGCCGGATGGGCGCTTTGAACGCTTCCTCGTCATCGGCCGGCCAGTCCTCCCCCGCCGCTTCATACTGGTCCCGCTTAACGGTGGCCAGCACGCTGGCGGCCTGGTTGCCGCCCATCACCGAGATCCGGGCAGCAGGCCACATCCACAGGAACCTCGGCGAGTAGGCACGGCCGCACATGGAGTAGTTGCCGGCACCAAAGGAGCCGCCGATCACCACGGTCAGCTTGGGGACCCGCGCGGTGGCAACGGCCGTCACCATCTTGGCGCCGTTCTTGGCGATGCCGCCCTGCTCGGCGTCCCTGCCCACCATGAAGCCGGAGATGTTCTGCAGGAACAGCAGGGGGATACCGCGCTGGTCGCACAGTTCAATGAAGTGCGCGCCCTTGAGCGACGACTCGCTGAACAGGACGCCGTTGTTGGCCACGATTCCCACCGGGTGCCCGTGGATCCGGGCGAAACCTGTGACCAGCGTGGTGCCGTAGTCCTTCTTGAACTCATGGAACCTGCTGCCGTCCACCAGCCGGGCAATCACCTCGTGGACGTCGTAGGGAGCATTGACGTCCGTGGGCACCGCACCATAGAGCCCGTCCGGGTCCACGGCGGGTTCGACGGCGGCCTCCACCTGCCAGGCGGGCGCGGCGGGAGGCGGCAGGGTGGAGACGATGTCCCTGACGATCTGCAGGGCGTGCTCGTCATTTTCGGCCAGGTGGTCCGTCACACCCGAGACCCGGGAGTGCACCTCGCCCCCACCGAGTTCCTCGGCCGTCACGATTTCCCCGATGGCCGCCTTCACCAGCGGCGGTCCGCCCAGGAAGATGGTGCCCTGGTTCCGGACGATGACGGTTTCGTCGCTCATGGCGGGGACATAGGCGCCGCCGGCCGTGCAGGACCCCATCACGGCAGCGATCTGTGGAATTTTGGCGGCTGAGAGACGCGCCTGGTTGTAGAAGATCCGGCCAAAGTGGTCCCTGTCCGGGAAGACCTCGTCCTGCTTGGGCAGGAAGGCCCCGCCCGAATCCACCAGGTAGATGCAGGGCAGGCCGTTCTCCAGCGCGACCTCCTGGGCGCGGAGGTGCTTCTTCACGGTCATGGGGTAGTACGTGCCGCCCTTGACGGTGGCGTCGTTGGAGATGACCAGGACCTGCCGGCCGTGCACCAGGCCGATGCCGGCGATGACTCCGGCACCGGGTGCGTCATCGCCGTACATGCCGTTGGCGGCCAGCGGTGCGATCTCCAGGAACGGGCTGCCCTCGTCCAGCAACTGGTCGATGCGGTCCCGCGGCAGGAGCTTGCCGCGGGCCACGTGCCGCTCGCGCGACTTCCGGGGCCCGCCCAACGCTGCATCCGCCAGCCTCTTCCGCAGTTCGCCGGCGAGCGACAACTGCGCTTCCCGGTTGGCGCGGAAGGACTCGCTTGCGGGATCAAGCCGGGTGGCCAGGGTCTCCATCGACGGTCCGTCCTAAGGGTGGGCCAAGCCGGCCCAAGCCAACTCGGTTAGTGACTAATAACTGAAATTCAGGTTAGTCTCGATTAACTGTGATGTCCAACACACTGCTGCCTTGCTAGAATCTGCGGGGTCCAAGGAGGAAAAGTGCGCAGCAATACAGTGCAGCCGGCCCCTGCCACCCAGCCCGTTCCCACAACCCAGTCCGCTCCCACAACCCAGCGCGGCAAGGCCAAGGAGAACCGGCGGCAGGCTTTGCTGTCCGCCGCGGCCTCGTTGTTCGCGCTGAATGGCTTCAACCGCGTTTCGCTGGAGGACCTCGGCGCGGCGGCAGGCGTCAGCGGCCCTGCGGTCTACCGCCACTTTCCCGGCAAGCAGGCCGTCCTGGCCGACCTCCTGGTCACCGTGAGCCAGGAATTGCTGGACGGCGGGCGGCGGGTGGCGCAGAGCACGCCCAATCCCCTGGCTGCCCTGCGGCAACTGGTGGAATTCCAGGTGGATTTCGCGCTCGGAAAACCGGACGTAATCCGGGTGCAGGACCGTGACTTCAGCAACTTGTCGGAGCAGGACCAGTCCGCGGTGCGTACCCTGCAGCGCAGCTACGTGGAGGTCTGGGTGGACATCCTGGGCAAGGTGCACCCCGGCATCGGTGCGGCTGAACTGCGCATGCGGGCCCACGCGACATTCGGCCTGATCAACTCCACGCCGCACTCCGTCCGGCGCCACGGCACCGGATTGGCGCCCGGGGTTGCCCGCCCCCTGCTTGAACGGATGGCACTGGCAGCCCTGATGGTGGACAGCGCACCTACAGCCGAACGGGGCGCCTAGTCCCCCGGTCAGACCATCGTGAGGACCATTCCCGGCTCGGCAAGGATCGCTCCGACGTCGGCCAGGAACCGGGACCCCTGTTCGCCGTCCACCAGGCGGTGGTCAAAGGACAGGCTCAGCGTGAGCACCTGCCGCAGTGCCACCTCGCCCTTGTACTCCCACGGCATGGTCCGCACCGCACCCAGGCCCAGGATCGCCGCCTCCCCCGGGTTGAGGATGGGGGTACCCGCGTCGATGCCAAATACGCCGATGTTGGTAATGGAGATGGTACCGCCGGACAGGTCAGCGGGCTGGGTCTTGCCAGCCCTGGCGGTTTCCGCGAGCGCTGTCAGCGCCTGGGCAAGCTGCGGGAGCGCCATGGCGTCGGCGTCCTTGATGTTGGGGACCATCAGTCCGCGGGGTGTGGCGGCGGCAATGCCCAGGTTCACGTAGTTGAAGGTGACGATCTCCTGGTTGTCCTGGTCCCAGCGGGAATTCAGCGCCGGGTTCCGCCGCACGGCCACCAGGACGGCCTTGGCAGCGAGCGTCAACGGGGTGAGCCTGGTTCCGGAGAACTCCCTGCTGTTCTTGAGTTTCGCCAGCAACTCAAGGCTGGGCGTGACATCCACGGTGAGGAATTCGGTGGCGTGCGGAGCGGTGAAGGCGCTCTGCACCATCGCCGCCGCGGTGAACTTGCGCACGCCCTTGATGGGAGTCCGGGTCTCCCGCTCCCCCGGCCGGGTTCCACCGGCTACCGGCACGGGTCCGGCCGGCGGCGCAGCAGGCTCGCCCTCGTGCCCTGCAAAGTCCTGGACGTCCTCCCGCGTGATCAGCCCGCCGGGACCTGTGCCGTGCACCTGCGCGAGGTCAACTCCCAGGTCTTTGGCCAGTTTGCGGACGGGAGGCGTGGACCGGGGTCGCTCGGCAGGCTGGACATGGCCAACCTGGACATCGGCAACCTGGACATCGGCAGGCCGGGCGGGCTCAACCACCGGCGCCAGGTTCCCGGAAGCCTCCACCGGGGCGAAGTTCCGCGGCCGCCGCGTTGGCCGGCCGGAACCTTCGACGACGGCGCCGTACCCCACCAGGTTGGGTTCCCGTTTCGGCGTCTCCGCTGCGCTTGGAGCTTCCGCGGGGGCCTCCCCCATCCCCGGCGAAAAGGCGCCGGGCGCCTGCGCAGGTGACGCACCGGCGTCGTCCGGCACCTCGAAGGAGACAATCGGCTTGCCCACCTCCACCACGGAACCCGGCTGTTCGTGGAGTTCCTTGATGACGCCGGCAAACGGCGACGGGAGCTCCACCACGGCCTTGGCGGTTTCCACTTCGGCGATGACCTGGTTCAGGCTGACGGTGTCGCCAACGGCCACTTTCCAGCTGAGGATTTCGGACTCCGTGAGTCCTTCACCCAGGTCGGGGAGCCGGAATTCCTTGATCATGGTGGCGCTCATCCTTCCAGCCCGCTCAGGGAATTGGGGCGGCCCAGGGCGCGGTCCACGCCATCGAGGATGCGGTCCAGGCCCGGCAGGTGGTGCATTTCCAGCTTGGAGTACGGGTAGGGAATGTCGAACCCGGTCACCCTCACCGGAGCGGCCTCCAGATGGTAGAAGCAGCGCTCCGTAATGCTGGCCGCCACTTCCGCGCCCAGCCCGCCGGATTGTGCGGCCTCGTGCGTCACCACCAGGCGCCCGGTCTTCCGCACGGACGCCACCACGGGCTCATAGTCCACGGGCGCCAGCGAGCGCAGGTCGATGACTTCAATGGAGATGCCTTCGTCCGCCGCGGCGGAGGCGGCATCCAGGGCTGTCTTGACCAGGGGCCCGTAGGCCACCAACGTGACGTCGCTGCCGTCGGTCAGCACGCGTGCCTTGTCCATGGGCAGGGCGGAACTCGGGTCCACGGACTCGTCAACTTCGCCTTTGTCGTGGTAGCGGCGCTTGGGTTCGAAGTACAGCACGGGGTCGTCGCAGGCGATGGCCTGCTGGATCACGGTGTATGCGTCCTGCGGGTTGGCCACGGTCACCACCCGAAGCCCTGAGGTGTGGGTGAAGTAGGCTTCCGGGGATTCGGAGTGGTGTTCCGGCGAGCCGATGCCGCCGCCGAACGGCACCCTGATGGTGATGGGCATCCTGACCGCCCCGCGGGTGCGGTAGTGGAGTTTTGCCACCTGGCTGACGATTTGGTCGAACGCCGGGTAGATGAAGCCGTCGAACTGGATCTCCACCACGGGCCGGTAGCCGCGGTAGGCCAGGCCTACGGCGGTGCCCACGATGGCGGACTCCGCGAGCGGGGTGTCCACCACCCGGTGCTTGCCGAAGTCTTTTTGCAGGCCGTCCGTCACCCGGAAGACGCCGCCCAAGGCGCCGATGTCCTCGCCGAGGAGGACCACCTTGGAGTCGTTTTCCAGCGACTTGCGCAGCCCTGCATTGATGGCACGGGCAAAGGTCAACTGGGTCATCAGCGTGCACCTTCCTTGGAAACGGCTCCGTCGGGGTCACCGAAGGACGCCAGGTAACGGGCGTAATGCTCCTGCTGGCGTTCCAGCCAGGAATTGGGCGTGCTGTAGACGTGCTTGAAGATGTCCATGGGCTGGGGGTCCGGCATGGTGGTGCATCCTCGGCGCATCTCCGATGCAACGGCATCGGCTTTGTCCTTGACCTGCTGCTGCAGCTCCGCGGTCAGGATTCCCTTCCGGTCCAGGAGGCCGGCCAGCCGGGAGATGGGGTCCTTGGCGGCCCAGTCCTCCAGTTCATTGGCGTCCCGGTAGCGGGTGGGATCGTCGGCGGTGGTGTGCGGGCCCATGCGGTAGCTGACGGCCTCGATGAAGGTGGGACCGCCGCCGCGACGGGCCCGGTCCAGTGCCAGCCGGGTGGCAGCCATGACCGCCAGGACATCGTTTCCGTCCACCCGCAGGCTTGGGATGCCGAAACCCGTGGCCCGGTCCGCGAGCTGGATGTGGGTCTGCAGCCGTACGGGCTCGGAGATGGCCCAGTGGTTGTTGGTGCAGAAAAACACCACCGGGGCCTGGAAGCTGGCGGCGAACACCATGGCCTCGTTCAGGTCGCCCTCACTGGTGGCACCGTCCCCGAAGTAGGTAACGGCCACGGCGTCGGCGCCGTCATTCTGGATCCCCATAGCGTAGCCCGTGGCGTGCAGGGTCTGGGCGCCGATGATGATCTGCGGCGTTGCCATGTTGATGCTGTACGGGTCCCAGCCGCCGGAGGCGTTCCCCCGCCACACCCGGAGGAGGTCGGTCAGGTCAACACCGCGGCAGTACGCCACTCCGTTCTCGCGGTAGCTGGAGAACACGAAGTCGTCCGCCCGCAACGCCCTTCCGGACCCTATCTGGGCTGCCTCCTGGCCCAGGAGCGGGGGCCACAGGGCCAGTTCACCCTGCCGCTGCAGGGCCGTGGCCTCCACATCGATCCGGCGGATGACGGTCATGTCCTCGAAGAGGGAGCACAACTGATCGTCGGTAATGTCCCGGACCCAGAAATCAAACTCCGGGTGGCTGATGCGCTCACCTGACGGGGTGATCAGCTGGAGGAGATCCGGTCCGGCTTCGCCGGGGGTTTTCGTGCTTTCGGGGGTTTTTGCGCCGCCAGGGCCCGTTTCGTCTGTAGACACGATTGCCGCAACCTTCGTACGTCGTTGACCCGTGGTTTGCGGACTTTTGGCCCTGCCGCCACCGGCCTTCCGGGCGTCATTGCCCCAGATACTGTGACCCTACTCACAATGCCCAACGGGTACAACCACTGCGGCGCTTATTGAGCAGGATGCCCTGTCTGGAGAGCTGGCACCGTGCTAGCGTTGCGCATTATGCGAGCTTTGGATGGCACTGACACCCGCCTGTTGTCGGCACTCGCGCAGGATCCCCGCCGCACCGTGGTGGCCCTCGCGCAGAAGCTGGGTCTGTCCCGCAATACCGTCCAGGCGCGCATGGCCCAGCTGGAAAAGAAGCACGTCTTCCTGTCCTTTGAACGGCGCATCAATCCCGTGGCCCTGGGGTATCCGCTCATGGCTTTCATCTCCGTCCACGTGCAACAGCAGAGGCTCGGGCAGCTGGCGGAGGACATTGCCGCCATCCCCGAGGTGCTGGAAGGTTACGGGCTGACAGGATCAGCGGACCTGCTGCTGCGCGTGGTGGCCAGGGACGCAGAGGATCTCTTCCGTATCAACGGCAAGATCCTGGCCTGTGATGGCGTGGAGCGGGCTGACACCGCCCTGGCGATGGGTGAGTTGATCCCCTTCCGGGTGCAGCCCCTGCTGGACCGCGGCTCGGAGGGCGCATAGCGCAGGCACCGGACCTTCCGCGCGGCGCTGCACGCACGACGGCGGCGGGCAGGGTTATAGGCTGGTTTCCGTCATATGCCGGGCCGGGAGAGGCCCGGGCCAGTTCGCCGGCGCCACAGCGCCTGTCAGACGAGAGGCTTCCCTTTTGAGCAGTCCCCAGGATCCGTACCGGCAGGGCCGGGCGGGCTACACGCCACAGCAGTTTCCAGCACTGCCGGAGCAGCCCGCCCCGTTCGGCCTCCCGGGGGAACCGCCCCGGCAGCGGAGCCGGCGGAAGCTGTGGATCATCCTTGGCAGCATCGGCGGGGTGCTGCTCTTGGTGATCCTCGGCGTCGTCATCCTGGTGAACGTCGTGGGAAGCGCCACCAACCAGGCCAGGGGCCTGGCGGACGGCTTCACCAGGAAAGTCATCGCCGGCGACACCTCCCGCGCCTATGACGAATACCTTGACCCGGCCCTGCAGAAGCAGCTTTCCAAGGAGGCCTTCATCTCAGGGGTGAAGAGCCTGGAGATGGACAGTTCCTGCCAGCCCGCCTACAACGAGCTCAAGGTGGCCACCGACAACGGGATGAAGTCGGCCGAGGTAGTGGGCCAGATCAGCTGCACCGGCAAGAAGGTGGACCTCGCCTACCGCTTCGAAGGCACGGACCGGCTGCTGATGACCAACATCAAACTGCGGCCGGCAGCCTAGCCGGACGGCTGGCGCCCCGGGCAGCGGGGCACAGATCGGGAAAGTGGAAAGGGTACTGATCTTTTTACCCATCCATTCGCGGCCATGATCCGAATCGCTTCCGAGGGTCCCGACCAGGGGCCTGTTTATCGGGCGGGAACTGCTGCCCGCCCTATCGGAAGGAACCGGCCATGCGCAACTCACCCAACCGCCTCGTCGCCACCGTTTTCGGAGCCGTCTACCTGCTGGTGGGCCTCCTGGGCTTCGCTGTCACGTCCGGCGTCGGTTTCGCCGCCACCGAAGGCGCGAACCTCATCATCTTCGAAGTCAATCCGCTGCACAACGTCATCCACCTGGCCATCGGCGCCGCGCTGCTCTTCGCCGGGCTTCGCGGAACGGCCACCGCCCGAACCGTGAACGCCACGGTAGGCGCCGTCTACCTCCTGGTGGGCATCGTGGGTCTGTTCCTGCTCAACTCGCCGCTGAACATCATCGCCCTGAACGGCGCCGACAACGTCCTGCACCTCGCCAGCGCCGTACTCCTCCTCGGCGTGGGCCTGTCGCTGGACAAGTCCCCGGCCACCGCAAGGGCTTAGCCGTGGCGGTCCCGGTACCGGTCCGGCCGATGGCGCCGGACCAGCCAGGCCTGCAGGCGGGCAGTGCTGTTCGACTCGTCACCGGGTTTGCGGGCTTTGGTGCGGGATCGGTCAACCTCGCCATTTCGTCCAGTATCTTTTCGGCAGCAGCGGGACCTGCGGCCACCCCAGCGGTTGCCGCAGGTGTCGCGGCCGGGGCCTGGGGGCTGATGCTGCTCGCCGCTGCCGTGGTGTTCCTGGCAAGGGACCGGCTGCCGGGCGGCCGGAAGTCGCGGTATGTGCTGGCCGGTGCAGCCGCCGTCCACCTGGCCGCGATGGCATCACCTCCCGTTGCCGGCCCGGCCTCGGGCCTCAGCCTGACCCACCTTTCGGCGTTGCTGCTCACGCTGATGATCCTCGCGTCGCTCGGGCGGCTCCAGCGCGAACGGCAGCACCGCGAACCGCGGGTTCCGGCCGCAGGGGCCGGAGGGCGGCCGGGCCGGCTGTTGCTGGGAGCTTTCGCCGGCGCCGTCCTGGTGGCAGGGATTGCGACGCCGGGTCTCGCCGCCTCGACGGCCGGCCAGTACGCCGTCCCGCACGGCGGGCACGGGAACCCGGCGCCGGGCGGCCACCACCAGCACTGAATCCCCCCTTCCGGTGAACCGCGCGGGGGGCGGCAAACGCAAAGAGCCTCCAGGCCGCGGTGAACTGCTCCCCGGAAGTTGGACTGACTAAATAAGAGCCTAAGCCGCGAGGGTCTGGGTCCGGTATTGCACCGGGCTCAGGCCCTTGAGCTTTGTCGAGATTCTTTCGGTGTTGTACCAGCGGATGTATTCGTGCAGTGCCCCTGCCAAGGCGTCGGTGCTGAGGTATCGCACGTGGTGGAAGAGCTCTTCCTTAAGGTGGCCGAAGAAGTTTTCCATCACGGCGTTGTCGTAGCAGTTGCCCTTGCGTGACATCGACTGGCTCGCGCCGGCTTCCTGTAAGAGTTTTCGCCACGAGACGTGCTGGTACTGGAAGCCCTGGTCCGAATGCACGAGTGGCTGCTGGTTATCCTCAAGGCAGGCAAGGGCCTGGCGCAGCGAATTATTGGTGAGCTCCAGATTCGGAGACGGGCTGATCGAGTAGGAGATGATCTGCCGGTCGAAAAGATCCATAACCGGCGAAAGGTAGAGCTTACGGTCGCCGACGCTGAACTCCGTCACATCCGTTACCCACTTCCGGTTCGGGGCATCAGCCTCGAACTCCCGGTTCAACACGTTCGGAGCAACCCGGCCCTGCCCGCCCTGGTAGGAGTTATAACGCTTCTTCCGCCGGACCTTGCACACCAGATTCAGGGACCGCATGAGCTTCAGAACGGTCTTTTTCGCGACCGTCCACCCTTGCTTGACCATCTCGGTGTGGACCCGCCGGTGCCCGTACCGGCCATGGTTCTTCTCGAAAATTTCCCTGACAGCGGCCTTGATGAACTCCTGCGGATCAGGGCCTTGGATGCGTGCCTGATGATAGAAGAACGTCGATCTGGCAAGAGATGCTGCCTGCAGCAGGACCGGAAGCGGGAAGTCAGCCTTGAGAGCGATGAGGGCTTGGACCTTCACCGTCGTTCCTGCGCCCTCAAGGCCCGCAATTTTCCCAGGTAAGCCACTTCCGCCCGCAACCGTTCGTTCTCCCGCCGTAACCGCTCCAGTTCCGATACCTCGGCCGGCTGCGGGGCATCAGGTGCCTTAGGCCTGCCCTTGGACTTGGGACGTAATGCGTCCGGGCCCTCGCGGCGATACGCCCGGGCCCACGTCTTCAGTAGCGTGGGCGAGGACAAACCCACCTCCGCCGCGAGATCCGGGGCAGTCTCACCGGCGATAAACCGTTCAACCAGCGCGAGCTTGAATTCGAACGAGTACACCTGTTTCGTCGGCTTGGCCACCAGCGCTCCTCGACCATGGATCTTCCACCGCCGATAGAGAACCCTTATCGGCGGGCGGGACACCCCTAGCAACGTCGCCGCCGCACTATCCGCGATGCCCTTCTCAAACCACGCTACAGCGGCCTCACGCTGAACCTCAGACAACGAACTACGTGCATGCATAAAACTGCTCCCCGGAAGTCGGAACTGAATTTCTCAGTCCAACTTCCGGGGAGCAGTTCACGGTATGCGGCTGGAGGCTCTTCGCTGTCATGCCGACGCTGCCGGCATATCCACCAGTGGCCAGCTAGTCAGTGGTCCGGCTGTCAGTGGTCCACGGCCTTTTCGGCTCCGATGCCCGTGAGCGAGCGGACTTCCATTTCCGCCTGCTTCGCGGGGTCTTCCGTCCTCTTGTCCAGGGTGGTGCCCAGCCAGCCCAGGAAGAAGGCCAGCGGAATGGACACAATGCCCGGGTTGCTGAGCGGGAAGAGGGCGAAGTTGGCCCCGGGGATCATTGAGGTCTTCGCACCGGAAACCACCGGGGAGAACACGATGAGCAGGATCGCCGCGGCCAGGCCGCCGTACATGCTCCACACGGCACCCTGGGTGGTGAACTTCCGCCAGAACAGCGAGTAGATGATGGTGGGCAGGTTGGCTGAAGCGGCGACGGCGAAGGCCAGCGCCACCAGGAAGGCAACGTTCTGGCCGTTGGCGAAGATACCGCCCAGGATGGCCAGGATGCCGATTACCACCACGGTGCGCCGGGCCACCCGGACTTCAGTCGCCGCGTCGGCCTTGCCCTTGGCGATGACGTTGGCGTAGATGTCATGCGCGAAGGATGCGGCAGCCGTGATGGTCAGGCCTGCCACCACCGCCAGGATGGTGGCGAAGGCGACAGCGGAGATGAAGCCGAGCAGCAGCGGCCCGCCCAGGTGGAAGGCCAGCAGCGGGGCGGCAGCGTTGACGCCGCCCGGGGCGCCCTTGATGGTGTCCGGACCCACCAGGGCCGCAGCACCGTAGCCCAGCACCAGGGTGAACAGGTAGAACAGGCCGATCAGCCAGATGGACCAGACCACGGACTTGCGCGCTTCCTTGGCCGTGGGCACCGTGTAGAAGCGCATCAGGACGTGCGGCAGGGCTGCCGTGCCCAGGACCAGCGCCAGGCCCAGGGACATGAAGTCCAGCTTGGAGGTCTCGGTCTTGCCGTACTGCAGGCCCGGGTTGAGCACGGCCGGGTTGTTGGCCGTCTCCACCGCGCCGCCCAGCAGGGCGGAAAGGTTGAAGCCGTAGATGGCCAGGACCCACAGGGTCATGACTGCGGCGCCTGCGATCAGCAGCATGGCTTTGATGATCTGGACCCAGGTGGTGCCCTTCATGCCGCCGATCAGGACGTACATGATCATGAGGGCGCCGACGACGACGATCACCAGGGCCTGGCCGCCCCAGTCGCTGATGCCCAGCAGGAGCGAAATCAGGCTTCCCGCACCGGCCATCTGGGCCAGCAGGTAGAAGAAGCAGACGGCCAGGGTGGAGATGGCGGCCGCGATCCGCACCGGGCGCTGCTTCAGCCGGAAGGAGAGCACATCGGCCATGGTGAACTTGCCGGTGTTGCGCAGCAGTTCGGCCACCAGCAGCAGCGCCACCAGCCAGGCCACCAGGAAGCCGATGGAGTACATGAAGCCGTCATAGCCGTTGATGGCGATGGCACCGGTGATGCCCAGGAAGGATGCTGCCGACAGGTAGTCGCCGGCGATGGCGGTGCCGTTCTGCGAGCCCGTGAACGAACGCCCGGCAGCGTAGTAGTCGGCGGCAGTTTTGTTGTTGCGGCTGGCGCGGAACACGATCACCATGGTCACGGCCACGAACAGGCCGAAGATGCCCATGTTCAAAAGGGTGGTTTCCTTGAGGGCGGCAACGTCCACCGCGGCTGGGATTGCGATCATTTGTTGGCTCCGCCCACTCGGTTTCCATTCTTATCGAATTCGTGGCCCTCGATCTCATGCCTGATTTCCGAGGCGATGGGGTCCAGTTTCCGGTTCGAGTAGTGGACGTACCAGCCGGTGATGGCAAAGGTCGAGATGAACTGGAGCAGGCCCAGGATCAGGCCCACGTTGATGTTGCCCCAGACCTTGGTGGACATGAACCCCACCGCGTAGTCGGCGAGCAGGACATAGGCGAAGTACCACAGCAGGAAGGCCACTGCCATGGGGAAGACAAAGCTGCGGTGACGCCTGCGCAATTCCTGGAACTGCCCCGTCGACTGGACCTGCTCGAAGTCCACGGACGCCGCTGCGTCCGGAGTATGGGCATCATTACCCATGATTCCTCCTCATTGAGTTGCCGGTACACACCGGGCGGCAGGCCCTGGGACGAAGGCCCCGGACTGGGGCTTCGGACAGGGACACTGCGCAGAGGCACTGCACAGGAACACCGCAGATGTGACACCAATCACTCTGCCGCTGCCGGCCGGCCCGTTCCAGAACTTCGCCGCCCACGGTCGCTCAACGGTTGCGATGCTGCGGCAAACGGCACCCGCCGCTACGCTGGGCACCATGCCGGACTCCCCCCTCCTCACCGCTGCGGCCGTTGCGGTGATCGCCATGGCCATTGCCGTCGTCGTCGGCGTGGGCCTGAAGGTGCTCCGCTCCTTCAGGGACCTTGGCACTGACGCCGAGCGCGCCACCTACCACACGCTCCACGCGGCATCCCAGGCCGGGCAGCACCTGCGCCGCGGCCTGAACCCGGCCGGCGCTGCCAAAGCCAGCCGCCAGCTGCGCACCCTCCTGGGCTGCGACGCCCTGGCTATCACGGACACGTCCGGCGTGCTGGCCTGGGACGGCGGCGCCGAGGACATCCGGCCGCACCTGATGGAACTCGCCGCAGGGGTCCTTTCGTCGGGCCGGACCGCTGTCCTCTCCGCAGGCGTGGACGGAACCGGCGGCCGCCTTGCCGGCGTCATCGCCCCGGTGCGGGCCGGCACCCGTATAGTCGGCGCCGTGGCCGCCTTCGCTCCTTCCGCCGGGGCGGGCCTGGTCAGGGCGACGGGGGAAGTGGCCGACTGGGTGGCGGTGCAGGTGGAGCTCGCGGAACTGGACGCGTCCCGCACCCTGCTGATGGAGGCGGAAGTGCGGGCGCTGCGTGCCCAGATCAGCCCGCACTTCATCTACAACTCACTGAACGCCATCGCATCGTTCATCAATACGGACCCTGAACGGGCCAGGGAGCTGGTGGTGGAGTTCGCGGACTTCACCCGCTACTCCTTCCGCCGGCACGGCGACTTCACCACCCTCGCAGAGGAGCTTCGCTGCATCGACCGCTACCTGCTGCTGGAACGGGCCCGGTTTGGTGAGCGCGTGCAGGTCAGCCTGCGCATCGCCCCCGAAGTGCTCAGCACCGTCATCCCCTTCCTCAGCCTCCAACCACTGGTCGAGAACGCCGTCCGGCACGGGCTCGAGGCCAAGGCGGGACCCGGTCATATCAGCATCACCGCCGAGGACGCCGGCGCATTCGCGGAAGTCACCATTGAGGACGATGGCGTGGGAATGGACCCGGAGCAGCTCCGGTCGGTGCTGGCGGGGCATGCGGACGGGGACCACGTGGGGCTGCGGAACGTGGATGCCCGCCTCCGGCAGGTGTACGGCAACGACCATGGACTGGTGGTGGAAACCGCGCCCGGTGAGGGAACGCTGATCACCATGCGGGTGCCAAAGTCCCAGCCCGGGCACGATGCGTGAGGCGGGCCCTGCAGCTGGAAGTACCCTAGGAGAATGATTAACGTCCTCGTCGTTGATGATGAGCTGCCCGCCGTTGAGGAACTGGCGTTCCTGCTGGGCAGGGACGAACGCATCGGCAAGGTGCTGCGGGCGACGTCCGGCGCTGAAGCACTCACGGCCCTGTCCGCCGGGAGCATCGACGCCGTCTTCCTGGACATCCATATGCCCGCCGTGTCCGGCTTGGACATCGCCGGCGCCATCGCCCGGAGCAGCAATCCCCCGGCCGTTGTCTTTGTCACCGCCGACGAGGAGCACGCCTTGGCGGCGTTCGAACTCGCCGCCGTGGACTACCTGCTCAAGCCGGTGCGTGCCGAGCGCCTGGCCCGCTCCGTGGGGCGGATCAGTGAACTGCGCGACGGCGGCGCGGCACCGGAGATGATCACGGTTGACCAGGGCGGGACCACCAGGATGATCCGCCGCGACGACGTCACCTACGTCCAGGCGCAGGGGGACTACGCGCGGCTGCACACCGCCGATGCCAGCTACCTCATCCGGGTGCCGCTGGCCGACCTTGAACAGCAATGGGGGGACGCCGGCTTCATCCGCACCCACCGCTCCTACCTGGTGGCACTGAAGCATGTGTCCTCAATGAAGCTGGCGGCCGACGGGCCGCGCGTCACGGTGGCGGGCGCGGGCCTCCCCATCAGCAGGCGGCACCTGCCCACCGTGCGGGAAAGGCTGGAGGCCACCAGGATCAGGCCGCACGCATGAGCCGCGTCCGGGTCACCGCACCGCACGCTTTCCCCCGGTCCCCGGCGCAGGGCGGGCGGCGTTCGCTCGAATCGCGTGAAGCCGCACAGGATTCCGAGGTGGGTCAGGTGTTCGTCCGCTCCCTCATCAGGTCCCAGCTGCGGCTGGCCCTGGTGGTGGCGGGCGGCTTCCTGCTGATCCTTGCCGCTTTCCCGTTGATCCTTGTGGTGGTTCCCGGCCTGGCCGAAACCCGGATCGGCGGCCTCCCGTTCGGCTGGCTCCTGCTGGGGGTTGGGATCTACCCGGTGATCGGGTTGAGCGCCTGGCTGTACGTCAGGACTGCGGCGCGCAACGAGGCCCGCTACCGGGACCTGGCCGGCGAACCATGAACACGCGTTCGCACCACAACCCGGTGAGGTACGGGTGAATGCCGGCGTCGCCATGGCAGCCGTGGCGGTGGTGTCCCTTGCCACGGCCATTATTGGTTTCTACGGGCTGCGGATCTCACGCACCACGGGGGACTTCTACGTTGCCTCGCGCACCGTGCGGCCGTGGTGGAACGCGTCGGCGATCGGCGGCGAGTACCTGTCCGCCGCCAGCTTCCTGGGCGTGGCCGGGCTCATCCTGCTGTCCGGGACCGACGCGCTTTGGTTCCCGGTGGGATACACCGCCGGCTACCTGATGCTGCTGCTCTTCGTCGCCGCGCCGCTGCGGCGTTCGGGCGCCTACACCATCCCGGACTTTACCGAATCACGGCTCTCTTCCAGGACGGTGCGGAGGGTTACCAGCCTGGTGGTGGTCGTGGTGGGGTGGCTGTATATCGTCCCGCAGCTCCACGGAGCGGCCCTGACCATCCACATCGCCACGGGCCTGCCGTCCTGGGTGGGTTCCGTGGCCGTCGTGGTGGTGGTTTGCCTGACGGTGGTGGCGGGCGGAATGCGGTCCATAACCTTTGTCCAGGCGTTCCAGTACTGGCTCAAGCTGACAGCCCTGGCCGTGCCCATCCTGTTCATCATTTTCGTGCTGGCGGGCCACGGGGCCCAGCCGCAGTCCGCGCCGGCGGTCAACCCCACGGACCTGGCACCCGCCGGGCTGTACCAGAACGTGTCCCTGCTGGTGGCCCTGCTGTTCGGCACCCTGGGGCTGCCGCACGTGCTGGTGCGTTTCTACACCAATCCGGACGGGCACTCGGCGCGGCGCACCACCCTGATCGTCCTGGGCCTGCTGTCCGTGTTCTACCTCTTCCCCACGGCCTACGGCCTGGTGGCCCGCATGTACGCACCCGGCCTGGCTCGTTCCGGACAGCCGGACGCCATGGTCCTGCGGCTGCCGGGTGAACTCGTCGGCGGGATGCCCGGGGACCTGCTCTCTGCCCTGGTGGTGGCGGGCGCCTTCGCCGCGTTCCTGTCCACCACGTCGGGCCTGGTGGTGTCGCTTGCCGGCGTCATCAGCCAGGACGTCCTGGGCGGCAGCGTCCGCGGTTTCCGCCTCGCCGCCGTCGTGTCCGCCGTCGTCCCCCTTGGCTTTGCCTTCATGACGGGATCCCTGGCACTGGCCGGCAGCGTGGGCCTGGTCTTCGCCTTCACCGCCTCCACCGTGTGCCCGGTCCTGCTGCTGGGCATCTGGTGGCGCGGCCTGACCGACGCCGGGGCCATCGCCGGCATGCTGACCGGCGGGGTGCTGTGCGGCGGGGCAATGATTGCGGGCTCCGTGACCGGTTCGGTGCAGACACCCGCGTGGCTCGCGCAGCCTGCGGCGTGGAGCGTGCCTGCCGCCTTCGCCGTCATGGTCATCGTGTCCCGGGCCACCTCCCACCGGGTTCCCGCCACGATGCCGCGGATCATGACCCGCCTCCATACCCCGGAGCGGCCGCTGGCCACCGAACGGGGGCCGGGAGGACAATAACGCCATGTCCACCCAGGACGGCGGTACGTCCGACCAGCATGGTGCAGTTCCGGCCTCCGTGCGTGCGCAGCTGCTCGCCACGGAACACTGGGGCCTGCTGGCATCCCGCAGCACGGCCCAAGGCGAGGTACTGACCCGCATCAGCATGTTCCTCACCTTTACGTCGGCAAGCCTGGTCAGCGTGGCGCTGGTGGGGCAGGCCACAGGGTTTTCGGATGCCTTTGTCCTGCTGGCCGTGGTTATTCTCTTCATCGACGTGGCGATCGGGCTCCTGACCCAGCTCCGGGTCATGAACGTGGCGCACGAGGACCTCATGTACGTCACGGCCATGAACAGGTTGCGGGCTGCCTACGTGGACCTTGATCCGGGAGTGGCACCGTACCTGATGGCTGCGCACCACGACGACGAGGCAGGCTCCCGGCAGACTTACTACTTCTTTGGGGGCAGGGGCAGCTTCAGCCATGTGGCGGGCAGCAGCATGATCTTCATGGCGACGGCGAACGCCGCCTTGATTGCCATCCTTTCGGGCCTGCTGGTGACTCTGGCCGGAGCGGGTATGGCGGCAGCCATTGTGGCGGGCGCCGCATGCGGTGCAGGGTTCCTTGGCGTGGCCGCCGTGAAGGGGTACAGGGGCTATCGCGATGTATGGCGTCGTTTTGCGCCGCTCTCCCCCACTCCGCCGCGGGACCGGGAATAGCGGCTGCGGGGCGTGGCCCGTCAGTCGATGGCAGCCATCAGTTCGACGACGCGGTCCAGGAAGGCATCCACCTGGGATTCCTCGTAGCCATCCTGGCCAACCGCCGGGCGGAAGACTGCGCGGCGCACGCTGTCCACGCTCAACGGCTTGTCCTGTTCGAGGTAGGCGACAAGTTCGTGGCACAGCCGGTCGACGTCGGCCGTGTTGTAACTGCGGGCCTTCTTCTTGGTGGGCCGGCGGAAGCGGTCACCGTCCGGCCGGTGCAGCCGTCCCCGGAGGATGCCGGAGAGGCTTCCGATCTCGCGCAGCCAGGCTTCCTCGCCCTGGGCCGCGATGAGCTCATCCCGTTCCCGGCGGGCGAAGGCGTCCTCCAGCCGGTCCAGTGCGGCGTCCACGACGGCCGCGGAGTAGCCGCCCTTGACGGGGTCGAAGGACACGGCCCTGACATCGGCGCTGTTGACGGGGTCGGTGGCGGCATGGGGTGTTTCCAGCGAGACCCGCGCCCGCTGCAGGAACTCGTCCACCTGCTTGGCGTTGTACCCGTACTCACTGCGCTGCACGCGCTCAAAGGACGCAGGGATTTGCCGATGAATGTCCAATGCCACTTCGATTCCTTCAATGCTCTTCAGCCGTAGTGCTTCCGCACCAGTCTAGGATGCCGGGGTTGCTTCAGCCGCCCGGGCCCTTTTTATGTCGGACGCCCGGTTGTGCCGGGACTGATGGGTTATGCGCCGGCCACGAGCCCGTACAGGATGAAGGCCACGGGCGAGGCGAAGACGATGGAGTCCAGCCTGTCCATGACTCCCCCGTGTCCGGGCAGGATGCTGCTCATGTCCTTGACGCCCAGTTCACGCTTGACCATGGATTCGCCAAGGTCACCGGCGGTGGCCGCGGCAACGGTTCCCACCGCCAGCACCACCCCTACCCACCAGGGCTTGTCCAGCACGAAGATGGCCGCCAGCACGCCGATCAGCATGGCGCCCGCCGCGGACCCTGCGAATCCCTCCCAGGATTTCTTGGGGCTGATCTTCGGCGCCATGGGGTGCTTGCCGATGGACGCGCCCACCAGGTAGCCGAACGTGTCGTTGGAGACCACCAGCAGCAGCATGACGGCAATCTCCCACGCACCGATGGGGGCGGCGCCGCCGGGCCAAAGCCCCAGCGGCGTGGTACCGGCCGCATGCAGCGGCAGTGCCGCGAAGCTGATGAAGAACGGTACCCAGCCCAGCGTGAAGACACCGGCGAAAATGCTGTTGGCCGATCCGGCGGCGCTTTCGATCGACCGCCACAGCAGGACTGCCACGGCGCTGAGGAGCAGGGCAAACAGTTGGCTCTCGATGCCGCCGAAGTAGGCGGCGAAAGGCAAGGCCACCGTGCCGGTCATGACCGGCACGATGGGCATCCTGGTCCCGTTGTGCTCCAACGCCCGGTAGATCTCCCACACGCCAAAAACGGCGAAGGCCGCGACGATGGCTACGAAAGCCAGCGGGATGAACAGCAGGCCGCCCAGGACGGCCAGCAGCATCGCCAGGCCCACCACGACGGCGGCGGGCAGGTTCCGCCCGGCCTTTGGCGTCGGGTTGCTCCTGGGCTGCTTCCCCCGTGTGCGCGCCCTGGGTGCGGGGGCCTGATCTGCCTGGCCCATCAGACTTCGAGCAGCTCTGCTTCCTTGCGCTTGAGCAGCTCGTCGATGCCGTCCACGTGTGCCTTGGTGAGGCTGTCCAGTTCCTTTTCGGCGCGGGTGCCTTCGTCTTCGCCGGCCTCGCCGTCCTTCACCAGGCGGTCAAGGGTCTCCTTTGCCTTGCGGCGGATGTTGCGGATGGAGATCTTGGCGTCTTCGCCCTTGGTCTTGACGATCTTGACGTATTCCTTGCGGCGTTCCTTGGTCAGCTCCGGGATGGTGATCCGGATGACGTTGCCGTCGTTGGACGGGTTGGCGCCGACCTCGGAATCGCTCAGTGCGCGTTCGATGTCGCGCATGGCGGACTTGTCGAACGGGGTGATCAGGATGGTCCGGGCGTCCGGGATGGCGAAGGAGGCCAGCTGCTGCAGCGGGGTGGGCGAGCCGTAGTAGTCCACCAGGACCTTGTTGTAGAGGCCGGGATTGGCGCGACCGGTACGGATGGAGGCGAAGTCTTCCTTGGCTACCTCAACCGCCTTGTCCATCTTCTCTTCGGCCTCAAGCAAGGTATCTTCGATCACGGTCTCTCCTGACGGTTCTGGTGCAGTCCGGGGCGCCGGTTCCCTGCACTCACGTGGTTCTTTGTTGCCGTTTCCGTCCCCGCCGGGAGGGGCGGGGACGGAACTGTCCTGGAATCATCCTAGCCGGAGCTAGGCAGTGACCAGCGTGCCCAGCTTTTCGCCGAGGATGGCGCGGGTGACGTTGCCTTCACCCTCCATGCCGAAGACCACCATGGAGAGGTTGTTGTCCTTGCACATGGTCATGGCCGTCTGGTCCATGACGCGGATGTCGCGGCGCAGCGCATCGTCGTAGCTCAGGGTCTCCAGGCGTTCCGCGGCGGGGTCCTTCTTGGGGTCTGCGGTGTACACGGCGTCCACCCCGCTCTTGGCCATGAGGACCACGTCGGCATGCACCTCCAGGGCCCGCTGGGCTGCCACGGTGTCGGTGGAGAAGTAGGGCAGGCCGGCGCCGGCGCCGAAGATGACCACGCGGCCCTTCTCCATGTGGCGGATGGCACGGCGCGGAATGTAGGCCTCGGCCACCTGGCCCATGGTGATGGCACTCTGGACGCGGGTTTCCACGCCCGCCTGCTCCAGGAAATCCTGCAGTGCAAGGCAATTCATGACCGTGCCCAGCATGCCCATGTAGTCGGCGCGGGATCGGTCCATGCCGCTCTGGGACAGTTCGGCGCCGCGGAAGAAGTTACCGCCGCCCACCACGATGGCCACTTCCACCTGCGGGACGGCCGCCGCAATCTGCTTGGCGACGTCGCGGACGGTCTCGGGGTCGACACCGAGTTTCCCGCCGCCGAAGACCTCGCCGGAAAGCTTCAGGAGGACCCGCCGCTTGTTCTTCTCGGAATGGATGACAGTGTTGACGGCTTCCATGATGCCTTCCCGTTGATGACTCTGAAAAAAGGGTATCCTGCCGGATCCTGTGGTCGGAACCGGCCGCGCTCCATGTGGACTGCGCGCATGCAAAAGGGGCGGCCACCGAAGTGGCCACCCCCTTGCGGAATCGACTAGGAGCCGACGCGGAAACGCGTGAACGCGGTTCCCTTGACACCGGCCTCTTCGAGGATCTGTGCCACGGACTTCTTTGCGTCCTTCGCGAATGCCTGGTCAACCAGGACCTCGCCCTTGTAGAAGCCCGTCACGCGGCCTTCCACAATCTTGGTGAGGGCAGCTTCGGGCTTGCCTTCGGCCTTGGCGGTCTCCTCGGCAATGCGGCGCTCGGACTCAACGAGCTCGGCAGGAACGTCCTCACGGGTGAGGTAGTTCGGAGCCATGGCGGCGATGTGCACGGCGACGTCGTGGGCGGCGGTGGCGGCGGCTTCGCCTTCACCGTCGACAGCGAACAGGACGCCAACCTGGGCCGGGAGGTCCTTGGAGGTCTTGTGCAGGTAAGCGTCAACCGTTGCACCCTCGATGCGGGAGATGCGGCGGACAACAACCTTCTCGCCCAGGACTGCGCCCTCTTCGATGACGACCTCGGACAGCGGCTTGCCGTCGACCTCGGTGGCGAGCAGGGTTTCGAGGTCGGCAGCGCCGGACTCGACGGCAACGGCCAGGACCTTGTCGGCCAGCTGGATGAACTTGTCAGCCTTGGCAACGAAGTCGGTCTCGCAGTTGACCTCGATCATGACGCCGACGCCATTGCTGACCTTGGCGGCCACGAGGCCTTCAGCGGTGGAGCGGCCTTCGCGCTTGGTAGCGCCCTTGAGGCCCTTGATGCGGATGATCTCGATGGCCTTCTCGGCGTCACCGTTGGCTTCGTCAAGAGCCTTCTTGACGTCCATCATGCCGGCGCCGGTGCGCTCGCGCAGGGCCTTGATGTCCGCGGCAGTGTAGTTCGCCATGTGAACCCCTCTGTCTAGAAAATGTGTGGTGGTGTACGGACCGACAGGACGGCGGCCCACAAGGTGGGCTGCCATCCTGTCAGCAGTTCCGGCTGCGGACAGCGCGGAAAATCCGGATTTAAGTTGTGTTACTTGGCGTCTTCGGCGGGAGCCTCGGCGGCGGCCGGAGCTTCGGCTTCTTCAGCCGGAGCAGCGGGGGCTGCAGCAGCTTCCTCGGCCTTGCTGCCTTCGAGGAGCTCGCGCTCCCACTCAGCCAGCGGCTCTTCCGGAGCTTCGGTGGCGCCCGTGCCGCGGTTGTTGCGGGCGATCAGGCCCTCGGCAACAGCGTCGGCGACAACGCGGGTCAGGAGGTTCACGGAGCGGATGGCGTCGTCGTTGCCCGGGATCGGGAAGTCGACTTCGTCCGGATCGCAGTTGGTGTCCAGGATGGCCACAACCGGGATGTTCAGCTTCTTGGCCTCGTCAACGGCGAGGTGTTCCTTCTTGGTGTCCACGACCCAGAGCAGGGACGGAGCCTTGGTCAGGTTGCGGATACCGCCCAGGTTGGACTCCAGCTTGGTGAGCTCGCGCTTGAGGAGCAGCAGCTCCTTCTTGGTGTACGCGGAGCCGGCGACGTCGTCGAAGTCGATCTCTTCGAGTTCCTTCATGCGCTGGATGCGCTTGGCTACGGTCTGGAAGTTGGTCAGCATACCGCCGAGCCAACGCTGGTTGACGTAGGGCTGGCCCACGCGGGTGGCCTGCTCGGCAATTGCTTCCTGGGCCTGCTTCTTGGTGCCGACGAAGAGCACGGTGCCGCCGTGGGCAACAGTGGCCTTGACGAACTCGTAGGCACGGTCGATGTAGGACAGCGACTGCTGAAGGTCGATGATGTAGATGCCGTTGCGCTCGGTGAAGATGAAGCGCTTCATCTTCGGGTTCCAACGGCGGGTCTGGTGTCCAAAGTGGACGCCGCTGTCAAGCAGCTGGCGCATGGTTACGACGGGCATTCCGACGCTCCTTATTTTCCGGCAGGTCATTCATGAGAAAACCCGGAGGCTTCTTACCCTGCCAATAGTTGACGGTTGATTAGCGTGGCCCGGGCGGGCCGTGCTCCTGGCATCCACCGCCCTTCCCATCAGGACCAAAGCCTGACCGCAGGAAGCGCAGTCCTCCGTGCACGACACCGGGGCGTCGGCAGCCGGAGGGCTGGATGCGCGTAGTCAGCCGCCGCTCCCCCACACTTCTGAATGAGATGTGCCGACGCAATCCGGACAGGGGCATGTACCGCGGGGGTAAACCACTGGGACGGGAAGCGTTGAGGGCGCAGCAAACTGCTCCATCAAGTGTACTACAGGCGTCCCCTTCCACCGGACACCCGGCGCTGCCGGCGCACGCCGCCAGGTGGTTGTCCACATAGGCGGAAAATGCCCTGCCGGTACCACGCGCGGCCGGGCAGGCTGGTCCCATGAAACTACCGGTGCTCCTGGCCGCACTCCTGCTGTTGCCTGCGTCCGTGGCCTCGCCCGGCCCGGCCCTGCCGTCCGGCGCTGGCACACTCCAGGCAGCCACACTCCAGGCATCCACACTCCAGGCATCCACCCGCGCGGCAACCATCCACAGGGACAGAACGACGGCGGCTGCCGCGGGGGGTGCAGCACCTTCCTGGCAGTGGCCGCTGGCACCGCGCCCGCCTGTGCTGCGCGGTTTCAATCCCCCGCCAAAGCCCTGGCTCAGCGGCCACCGGGGCGTTGACCTGGGTTTCGCCGTGGCCGGGGCTCCCGTCACGTCCCCCGCGGCGGGAACGGTGAGCTTCGTGGGGGTCGTGGTGGACCGGCCCGTGATCACCATCGACCATGGCGGTGGACTGCGGAGCAGTTTCGAACCCGTGGAGAGCACCCTGGCAGTGGGGGCCACCGTAACTGCGGGCCAGGTGGTGGGGGCCGTGCTGCCGGGACACTGCCCGGCGGCGCAGTGCCTGCACTGGGGAGTCCGGGACGGAGAGGACTACGTCAATCCGCTGCAGTTCGTCCTGGACCTTCGCCCGTCCATCCTGCTTCCGCTGCCAGGCCCGCCGTGACCTGCAGTCCGGTCGGTACCAGCCGGACAGTGCCTGAGGGCCGGTCGGGAGCGGCGGGCCGGTCGGGAGCGGCGGGTCGGTGGCGGCCAGGCGGTGGGGTGGCACCTTGGGAATGCCGGCTAGACGATGGCCGAGATGCCCGTGATGGCCCGCCCGGTGACCAGCGTGTTGATCTCGGCTGTGCCCTCGTAGGAGTAGATGGCCTCGGCGTCGGCGAAGATCTTGGCCATCTCGAAGTCGGTCACGATTCCGTTGCCGCCAAGGATGCTGCGGCCCAGCGCCACGCTGTCCCGCATGCGCGCCGTGGCGAAAGCCTTGGCCAGCGCCGACTGTTCGTCCCTCGCTGCGCCCTCGTCCTCCAGCTGTGACAACCGGACCATCATCCCCGTCGAACTGACGGTGTTGCCCAGGATCCGGACCAGCTGGTCCTGGATGAGCTGGAAGGAAGCCAGGGGGCGGCCGAACTGGTGGCGCTCCACGGCATAGCGGCGGGCAACGTCGAACGCGGTCAGCTGGAGACCCACGGCCTGCCAGGCGACGGACAGGCGGGTGGCCTTGAGTACTTTGTTGACGTCCCGGAAACTGTTGGCGTTGGCCAGTTTGAAGCGTTCCGGGACCACCACGTCCGCCAGGACAATGTCGGCGTTTTGGACGGTGCGCAGGGAGATCTTGTTCTCGATCTTCGTCGCGCTGAACCCGTCAAGCGTGGTGTCCACCATGAAGCCCTTGACCTGGTTGTCCGCCACGTCCCGGGCGTACACCACCACCCAGTCGGAAAAGGTGGCGTTGCCGATCCACCGTTTTGCCCCGTTGAGGATCCAGTTGCCTCCGTCTTTCCGCGCCGTGGTGCGCGTTCCGCCGGCAACATCGCTGCCGCCCAGCGGCTCGGTCAGGCCGAAGGCGCCGATCTTCTTCAGCGAGTAGATGTCGGGAAGCCACGCGTCCTTCTGCTCCTGGGACGCCAGCAGCTCGATGGAACCGGTGAACAGCCCGTCGTGCACGCCCAGGAATGTGGCGATGGAGGCGTCGGCACGGGTGACCTCGGCGTGCAGCATGCCGGCGAAGAGGTTGGAGTACCCCTGCCGGCGGACGGGGCTGACCAGGTCCAGGCCGGCAAGCTTCGGCACCAGGTCCGCGGGGAACTCACCGCGGTTCCAGCAGTCCACCGCGATGGGCCTGACCTCACGTGCCAGGAAGTCGCGGACCTCGGCGAGGCGGTCCTGTTCCTTGCCGGAGAGAAGCTGTTCGAAGGCAAAGAAATCCCCGTCGGCGTAGGGAAGTTCGTGGGGATCGGCTGCGGAGCTGGCCATGGGTACCTTCTTTGGTGATCAGCGCTGACCATGCCGCGGAGCGGAGCACGGTATGTTACTGGTCAGTAACATACCGCAGGAGGCGGGGTTAACCAAGAAAACCGCGGCCAACGAAGATCGTCGGCCGCGGTTGTCGATTGGCGGTAGGGCTACTCGGACTTGAACCGAGGACCTTAGGATTATGAGTCCCGCGCTCTAACCAGCTGAGCTATAGCCCCAAACCCCCGCAGACACGTGGTCAAACGCCACGCTCCGGCAGGGCAGAAACACTCTAGCAAACCCGGGAAAGGGTTCAGACCACTTTGTCCTCGTAGGTGGCGCCGCGGTAGAGGTCCTCGAAGGTCTGCAGCGTCGTCTGGATACTGTGCGGCTCCACCATGTGGCGGCTGGCACGGCCCATGGCGCGCTGTTCTTCCTTGGGCAGCTCCAGGACCTGGGTGATCTTCTTGGCGAGGTCGTCACTGTCGTTGGGCGTGAACAGATACCCGTTCTCGCCGTCACGCACCAGGTGCGGCAGCGCCATGGCGTTCGCAAGGACCACCGGGGTGGAGGCGGACATCGCTTCCAGGGTCACCAGCGACTGCAGTTCCGCCGTTCCGGGCATGCAGAAAAGGTCCGCCCGGATGTAGGCCTTACGCAGGTCCTCGTCGCTGGCAAGGCCCAGGAACTTCACCCGGTTTCCCAGCCCCAGACGCCGCACCAGGTCCTCCAGGGCGGAGCGCACTTCGCCGCCGCCCACGATCTCCAGATGGACGTTCAGCTCCGGCGGGGTCTTGCCGATGGCCTCGATGAGCACGTCCACATGCTTTTCCTCCGCCAGGCGTCCGGCAAACAGGACGGTGGGGTTGGCATGGGGCTCGATGTGTTCGCCCGGCTTGAGTTCGTAGGCTGCGGAGTCGATGCCGTTGGACAGCGGGAGGACTTTCCGCAGGAAGGCATGGTCGTGCATGGCCCGGGCGGCCAGGGGCGTGGGGGTGGTCACCACGTCTGCCTGTCCCATGACCTTGCCCATGTCCTTCCAGGAGACGCGCCCGATGATGTCCTTGAACCACTGCGGGAAGGGCAGGAAGGGGTTGAGGTTCTCGGGCATGAAGTGGTTGGTGGCGATGATCCTGACGCCGCGTTTCACGGCCTCATAGAGCACGTGCTCGCCGATCATGTAGTGGCTCTGGATGTGCACCACGTCCGGCTTGACCCGCTCGAAGAGCAGGCTGATGTCCTTCTTGATTTCCCAGGGGAAGCAGAGGCGGAAGGTCTCGTGGGTGAACGCCCTGTGCGAGCGCAGCCGGTGCACGGTTGCTTCCTCGCGGAACTCGGTGAAGCTCTTTCCCTTGCTGTCGCGGGACGCCAGAACATGGACGTCATGTCCCCGTGCAGTCATGCCCTTGGCCAGCCGGTATCCAAACTGTGCCGCGCCGTTCACGTCCGGCGGATAGGTGTCCGCCGCGATCAGGATGGTCAGGGGGCGCTGGTCGGCTGGCGTGGTCATATGGAGTACTCCTGATGGTCACGGTGCGGGCAGCGTGGAACTGACAGCACGGTTGGCCGGCGGCGCAGTTGGCCCGCGGCCTCGTGGGATTGCTTGGAATTGCTGGAATGGGCTAGTGGGACGGCCTGCCGGCGGCCTTCCGAGCGTCCTTCTTGCGCTTGGTGACCTCCGGGTGGTGCCGGGAAAGGGCGATAACCCCAACGATAGCAAGGCAGGCGGCCGTTCCCATCGCAATCGCCATGACGGCATGGACGTCGGGACGCAGCTCACCCAGGATGATGATGCCGATCGCGATGCCCACCATGGGGTCGACAACCGTGAGGCCGGCAATCACCAGGTCCGGCGGACCGGTGGAGTAAGCGCTCTGCACGAACCAGGACCCCAGGCCGCCGGCCGCGACGATGGCCACCACCGAGTACCACTGCACGTTCAGCAGGAACAGGCCGTTGGGGTCCAGGAGGTGCTTGCCGATGATCCTGGTCAGGACCGCGACGAAGCCGAACAGGATACCGGCGCCGAGGATGTAGACGAACGCGTTCATGCGGTGCTTGAACATCACGGCCAGCGTGCCGAACAGGCCCACCGCCAGGGCGAGCAGCAGCACGATGGTGAGTTCGTCCGCCAGGCTGACGTGGTGGCTCTCCTGGGTGACGTTGACCGCCAGGAGGACAAAGAGCGCCGAGCCGGTGACGCATGCGGCGATGGACACGGTGGTGGCACGGTTGATGGTCAGGTCCTGGTCCCGGGCGTTGACCACGGTGGTGATCACCAGGGCGATGGCGCCGATGGGCTGGACCACGGTGAGCGGCGCGGAGACCAGGGCCACCGCGTTCATGGCCATTCCGGTGCAGAGCAGCAGGAGCCCGAACATCCACCGGGGGTTGCGCAGGAGGCGCAGGAACCCGTTGGAACTCAGGGCGAGGCCGCCGGTGTCGGCTTTGACAGCGCTGCCTTGGCGCTGGGCGCCCAAGGCCAGGCAGAAGGCGCCCAGCACCGCCAGGCCGACGGCAACCCACACCATCAGCCGTTCCCGCCGTCGTGCTGTTTCAGTTCCCTGCCCTTTCGCAGGATGGCCCAGAAGTAGTTGTAGGCGGCCACCCAGTGGCCAACCAGGCCAAGGCCCAGCACCACCCAGGCGGCGATGAAGAGTTGGCCGGCGAAGCCGGTGTCCAGGCGGGAGAGGACCAACAGCGGCGTCCCCAGGAGCAGCAGCCCGGTCCGAACCTTGCCCACCACGCTGACAGGAAGATCCGGGTGACCGCGGAAAAGGGAGAGCGTCAGGACCAGCAGGACGGCGTCGGGGACTACCAGCGCGGCCAGGTACAGCCAATGCACGACGCCGGCAATCACCAGGGTGAACGCTACGGCGAGCAGCGCCAGCCGGTCGGCGATCGGGTCAAGGACCCTGCCGAGCTTGGAGGCCTGGTCGAAGCGGCGGGCAATGTAGCCGTCGATCCAGTCCGTTCCGGCCATAATTGCCAGGACGACCACGCCGGCTCCATATTCCTTTTGGGCCAGGACGAGCCACATGAAGAGCGGAACGCCCATGAACCGCACCACGGTGAGCAGGTTGGGGATGGTGAGTACGAGGTCGTGGTCCACCTGCGGACGGCCGGGGCGGGCACCTGCACCAATGAACTTCACCCGTCCCCCTCTCCTTCCTGCGCCGCGTGGCGGTCTTTCGGTCATGAGTTGTTGAGCGGAAACGGCCTAGTTGGAGCGGAGCAGCTTTCGGAGGAGGACCACCAGGACGGTTCCGGCTGCCACGAAAGCTGCCAGGGGCTTCCACCGCGTGGACAGGTCCGCGGATCCGGACAACGCCGCGAACCTCTGCCCAGCGGCCTCCACACCGCGCTGCGCCAGCACCTGGCTCTCGCGGGCTTTGACCTGGGCGGCGGCCAGCACGTAGCGGGCCTGCGTCTTGAGGTCCAGCTCCACGCCGAGTTCGTCACGGACCTCGGTGATGTGGTGGCGCCGCTGGCTGAGCCGGCGGACAAGCTCGGGCTCGGATGCGTGCGGGAATTCCTTGTCGTGCTCGGCGGCCTTTGCCGCCTTCTCGGCCTTGGCCTTGGCAGCTGCTTCAGCCTTGGCGGCCTTCGCAGCCTTGCCCTCCGGGCTTTCAGGATCCAGCACAGCCGGGTTGAAGGCGGACCCTTCGCGGGCCACGCCGATATCGTGCCTGATGCCGCGGATGGTTTCCTCCGGCATCAGCGGCATGGCCTTCTTGAACCTCGCGAGGCCAACCAGTCCGCCAATGAGGGCCACCAGCAGGAAAGCGGCGGACACCAGGAGGGCTGCCAACCAGGCGGGCATGATGGTGGCCAGTCCCATGATGGCTGCGACAATCAGGCCCACCACCAGGAAGGCAAGGAACAGGAGCGCCACGGCGAAAAAGGCCGCAGCCACGCCGACCTGGATTCCCTTGCGCTTGAGTTCGATCTTGGCGAATGCGATCTCGTCATTGAGCTGGCGGGGCGCCAACCGGAATAGGAGTCTTGCCGTCCCGGGCAGCGCAGTGATACGCAATCCGGGGCTGGTACGCCCGCTGTGACGTCCGCTCATCGGTTCCGCCTTACTGGTCTCATGGGTCACATACTGCTTCCGTCTACTGCGGAAATGTGCAGCCGCACAGTCCACGCCACCCAAACTACCATTCAGGTTCAGGGCGAACTTGGGGGCTTGCCGGGCGGCGCGGCCTACAACGCTGCAAAAACTGCCGTGGCCGGGCCTAGGATTGTTCTCCGTGACCAATCCCCCCAATCCGGGCGACCTGCTGAGCCGCCGCCGCAAGCTGCTGTACATCCTCCTCCTGGGCGCCCTCACGGCCCTCGGCCCGTTCACCATCGACCTGTACCTGCCGGCCTTTCCCGCGCTGGAGGCAAGCCTGGGGGTAACCGAGGCGCAGGTCCAGCTCACCCTGGCCGGGACAACGGTCGGTTTTGCTTTTGGACAGCTGGTGGTGGGTCCCTTCAGTGACAGGTTCGGCCGGCGGACCCCGCTGATCCTGGCCACGGCAGTGCACATTGCGGCCTCCCTGGGTGCTGCCCTGTCCACGGACATCGCCACCTTGGGAGTCTTCCGTGTGCTCATGGGGGTCGGCGCGGCCGGGGGCGGCGTGGTGGCCATGGCCATGGTGCGTGACCTGTTCTCCGGCTATGCCATGGTGCGGATGTTCTCCCGGATGTCCCTGGTCAACGGGCTGGCACCCATCCTGGCCCCCGTCATCGGCTCACAGCTGCTCCTGGTGATGCCGTGGCCCGGCATCTTTGTGTTCCTGGCGGTATACGGGACGTTGGTGATCGTGGCCGCCCTCCTCCTGGTGCGTGAAACCCTTCCGCCGGAGAAGCGGGGCCAGAGCGGCATGACGGCCCGGCAGCGCTACAAGGCACTCTTCAGCGACCGGACCTTCGTGGGGCTGCTGATGGTGGCCGGCTTCAACTTCGGCGGCCTCTTCACCTACCTCTCCGCCTCCCCCTTCCTGTTCCAGGAAGTGTTCGGATTCTCTGCCCAGCAGTACGGGCTGCTGTTCGGCATCAATTCCCTGGGCATCGTGGCCGGCGTGCAGACCAGTGCCCGGCTGATCAGGATCGTCCCGCCGCAATGGATCCTGGCCGGGGCCACCGCCTGGATGTTCCTGATGGGCCTGCTGATCGTGGTGTTCGACCGGGCGGGCCGTGGGCTGTGGGGCGTGATGGTCCCGCTGTGGTTCTACATCCTGGGCACGGGCTTCATGTTCCCCTGCGTGCAGGTGCTGGCGCTGGCGGGCCATGCGGCCCAGGCCGGGACTGCGGCATCGCTGCTGGGTGCGGCCACGTTCCTCATGGCAGGACTGATTTCGCCCGTGGTGGGCTGGCTGGGCATCACCAGCGCCGCGCCGATGGGTGCGGTGCAGGCCTCCTGCATCCTGCTGGCCATCGCCGCCCTTTGGCTGGTGGTCCGGCCGCGCACCGTACCTTCAATCCACTGAGTGCCTTCAATCCACTGAGTGCCTTCAATCCACCGAGCCCCTTCAATCCACTGAGCCCCTCCGATCCACTGAGCCCCGTCAATCCACTCCACGTTCCAGCCGTCCTGTGAAAGGCAGCCCATGAGCAGCAAACCGCACCGCAACGGCAGGGGACTTTTCCTCGGGGCGGTGCTTGGCGCCGTCGTGGGCTATTTCGCCGGCCGCGCCCTTGGCAACCCTGCCATCGGCATCGTCCTGGGGATGCTGGCAGGCGCCGCCCTCCTCTACCGCGTGAACCCTGGACCAGGGAAAGGTGGACCGGGGAAGGGCGGACCAGGGAAGCGCGGGCGCAGGAACCGCCGCTGACCGACATGCCGCACCGGGGCGGCCTTCCCTGCCCCTGCGGCTGCCTGCAGGGATAAAATAATCCCGTGTCCAGCTGGCAGAACCAACCGCCACTTCCGGCCACATGGCAACGGTGCGACGCCCGAATCCTGCCACTGTGGTGGGAGCGGCTGTGCGCGCAGGCGGGCCAGCAGTCGGCGGCACTGTACGCGGCCGGGCTGTTCACCGAAGACCGGCGCCGGCCCATCGCCCAATGGTTCAACCCCGCCTTCAATGCAGCCCTGCTGGTGGCGCCGGAGACCTCGCCGGAATGGCCCGTGCAGCGGTTCGGCATCTTCTACGCCCCGCCGGACGCCGGTTTTGTCAGGATCCACTCCGCTCCGCACGAATGGAACCCCCGCGAGCCCCGGAAGTCACCTACCGAGAAGGAGGCCTTCGAGGCAGCAATTGCCGAGGCCGAAAGATTCCTGCAAGTGGAAATGGACTTCGTCTAGCCCGGCTTCCCGCCCCGCGGAAAGAAAAAATCCCCGTTCCTCCGGGTGGAGGAACGGGGATTTTTCGTAGCGCTCCTCCTGCTGGACTTGAACCAGCAACCCTTCGATTAACAGTCGAATGCTCTGCCAATTGAGCTAAGGAGGAATGAAGCAGGTATGACATTAGCAAAGGATTCCGGCCCAAGGGAAATCGGCGGTTTCACGGGCCCACACGCCCCATATGGGAGACAAAAAATCCCCGTTCCGGAGGCCGGAACGGGGATTGGAAGCTCCTCCTGCTGGACTTGAACCAGCAACCCTTCGATTAACAGTCGAATGCTCTGCCAATTGAGCTAAGGAGGAATGAAGCGGGTATTAGCCTAGCAAACACCTGCGGCGGAAACGAAATCGGGCGGCCGGTGACCTCTGCCACGCCCGCCCGCTCCAGGCTCCCGCCTACGTCTCCGCGCGCAGTGCCCTGCGTTCCATCTCCAGCATCATCAGTTCACGGTTGAGCCGCTGGTAGGTTTCCGGATCCGTTGCGGCGTCCAGGCGCTGCAGCTGGCCCATCTTGTCCGCCTTGACGCGGGTGATCTGGAGTTCGAAAAGCCGGGACAGGATGTCGCGGCAGTACTTCAGCACGGCTTCCTCCGTGTGGGCAGGCAGCGGCACCACGGCAAGCTCCGAGACGAGCGGGCGGAGGGGCTCGGGAACCTCGTGCATGACGTGCTCCACCCAGCGCACGGGATCGCCCACAAGCCCGGGGCCGGTGGCGCGCATGGCGTCATGGACGGCCTGGAAGGCGGGGGTGGCAAACCTGGCGGCGGCGAACCGCTCCCAAACCCCACCGGCCAGCAGCGACGGCTGCTGCAGCGCCACTTCCAGCGCCTGCCGTTCCATGGACGCCACGGGGTCCCGCGGGTCGGGGCGGTGGTAGGAGGGCACAGCGCCCGACGGCGGCCCGGCAGCCACGCCGGGCCCGCCGGCCTGGGCGGTGGCGGAGTTGGCAGTGGCCGGGTGGGCAGCCCCTCCCCCCTGCTGTTGGCCGGGTGCGGCGGGGCGCCCCGTGTCTCCGCGCTTTACGGCCGCATTGACCAGGCGCAGGACCTCGTTGGGGTCCGGCATGCCCAGCCAGCCGGTCAGCGCCTGGCAGTAGCCGGTGCGGGTGGAGGCGTCGCGGATGGCCGCCACCACGGGCACGGATGCCTTCAGGCCCTGCACGCGGCCCTCGACGGTGTCCAGGTTGAACTGCTTCAGCGTGGTGCGGATGGCGAACTCGAACAGCGGCCGCCGGGACTGGATCAGGGCGTGCACGGCTTCATCGCCCCGGCTGAGCCGGAGGTCGCAGGGGTCGGCACCCGTGGGTTCCACGGCCACGTAGGTCTGCGCGGTGAACCGCTGGTCCTCCTCGAAGGCCCGGAGGGCCGCCTTCTGGCCGGCGGCGTCGCCGTCGAAGGTGAACACCACCTCTCCCCCGGTGCCGTCGTCTGACAACAGCCGGCGGGCTATCTTGATGTGCTCGGTGCCGAACGCGGTGCCACACGTGGCCACCGCCGTCGTAATTCCCGCCAGGTGGCAGGCCATCACGTCGGTGTAGCCCTCCACCACCACCAGCTGGCGGTCCTTGGCGATGCTGCGCTTGGCGAGGTCGATGCCGTACAGGACCTGTGACTTCTTGTAGAGGGTGGTTTCCGGGGTGTTCAGGTACTTGGGGCCCTGATCGTCCTCGTAGAGCTTGCGGGCGCCGAAGCCGATGGTGTCGCCGGCCATGTCCTTGATAGGCCAGATGAGGCGGCCACGGAACCGGTCGTAAATCCCCCGGTTGCCCTCGCTGAACATCCCGGTGAGCTTGAGCTCGGCATCGGTGAAACCGCGGCCGCGGAGATGCTTCAGGAGGGCATCCCACCCTTGCGGGGCGTACCCGCAGCCAAAGTGTTCTGCCGCTGCCCTGTCAAAGCCCCGGCCAAACAGGAAATTCCTGGCCTCGGCGGCGCCGGGGGTGAGCAGCTGGGCGCGGAAGAACTCGTCCGCGATCTTGTGCGCGTCCAGGAGCCGCTGGCGGCGGCCCACCTCCTCGCGGTTGGGCCCGGTCCCGCCGTCCTCGTAGCGGAGCTCGTAGCCGATCCGGGCGGCAAGCTTTTCCACGGCTTCCTGGAAGGAACTGTGGTCCTGCTTTTGCACAAAGGCAATGACGTCACCGTCCTCGCCGCAGCCGAAGCAGTGGTAGCGGCCTACCTGGGGACGGACGGTGAAGGACGGCGAGCGCTCGTCGTGGAAGGGGCACAGACCCTTGAAGGTTCCCAGCCCGGCACCCTTGAGCGTGACGTAGCCGTCCACCACTTCCTTGATGTCCGTGCGCTGGCGTACTTCGTCGATATCTTCACGTTTGATCAGCCCAGCCACACAGCAATCTTAGTGTCAGGCCTGGCCCCTACCGGCCAGGCAGCCGCTGGTCCGGTTGCTGCGGCGTCCGCCCGTGCAGGCTCAGTGCCAGTTTGGGGCAGAGGAAGACGGCCTCCTGGGCGGCTTCCCGGTCGGCTTCCCGCAGGGGCACATCCGTGCGTTCGCGGCCCGCCTTGCCGCGGGCCACGGGATACCCCCAGTCGTCCCGGTCCAGCACGCCGGGAAGAAGTTCGGTGCACAGGCCCCGGCCGTCACAGCTGGTCCAGTCGATGTGCAGGTACGTCGTCATGCCGCTGCGCCTCCCGGGCCCGTGCAGTATCCGGAAAGGTGGGCCCGGAAGTCCGGGGCAAACACCTCAAGGGCGCTGCTGACCAGTCCGGTGGTTCCCTCCGGATGCCGGCATGCGCCGCGGCCGGAAACCAGCCGCCCCAGGCGGTCCAGCTCGGAGGCCAAGCGGGGATTGCGTTCCCCTCCGGCAATCCTGTTCAGGACGGATGCCATGGCCGGCAGGCCGAACATGCATGGCCCGCATTTCCGGGCGGACTGGTTGGCGAGGTAGCTGACAATCCGGGCCGTCGCCTGGATGCCGCAGTCCTGCAGGTCCAGGGCATGGATCACTCCTGCACCCGGCCGGGCGGTCCTGTCCGGCGGTCCCGCGGGCGAGATGGCGTGTGCCCCGGGGCGTACCCACCGGCCGTGGTAGCCGCCCACCAGGACGGCGGACAAGGAGGCGGGATCCATCCCCGCTTCCTTGAGGACCGCGGAAAGTTGCACGCCGCCGGGCACCTCCAGCACCACATCCCGGACCGGGGCGGGGCCGGACACGGACACCAGCCGGGTGCCGGGATCCGTTGCGGTGCCGGCCTGGCGGAACCACTGCGCCCCATAGCGTGCGATCAGGGCAACCTGGGCCAGGGTTTCGACATTGGCCACCAGGGTGGGGCGGCCGTTGAGTCCCGACTCGCTGAGGCGCCCGCGCTGGTCCGTGGGCACGGCGGCACCGTTGGCAATCATGTTGACCACCGCGCTCGACTCCCCGGAGATGAACGTTTCGGGTGACTCCACCAGGCGGATCTTCGCGGCCCCCGGGCGCTCTTTGAGCGCCTGCCGCATGCGGGGCAGGCTGGCCGCCGGCGCGTAGACGTACATGCCGGCGCCGCCCAGGGCAGCGGCCAGGACCAACAGTCCGTCAATGACGAGATGGGGCGCATGGGCCAGGAGCGTCCGGTCCTTGAAGCTGAGCGGTTCGCCTTCGGCGCCGTTGGCGATCACCACAGGTTTGGCGGAAAACAAACCCTTCCTGCCCGGGCCGGCGGCCGCCGTGGCCTTGCGCCAGGTTTCGAAGGCGGCTCCACCCCGGCCAGTCAGTCCGGCCACCGCCAGCGCCTCCAGCAGGCCGCCCGCGGCAGGCTGCGGCTCCCAGGGCCCGAAGGTGTCCAGGTGCTGGGCCCACCCTGCGTCGGGGCCTGCGGCCAGGAGGCGCGGCTCCTGGTGGCTGCTGTCCCGGGATGCCGGCCGGTGACCGCTGTTGTGGGGGTCATCGTGGCCCTTCCGGGACACCTGCGGCTGGATCCCGGGGGCCACCTGGGGGTGTATGTCACGGCTCACGGGAGGTTTCCTTGCCTGGCATGCGAGGTCTCGAGGAAGGACGGGCTCAGCCGCCACAGCAGGGCCGCGGCAACAGCCACCGCGGACGCCACAGCCAGCAGGAGGAACCAGCCGCTTGAGGCGTCGGTGCCGTTGCCGAGGGCGTGCGCCATTGCCACCGGCCACACGCCGTAGCTGAGCCAGTGGACGGCCTTGAAGCTGCGCAGCCCGATCCGGTGGCGCAGCAGCCCCGTCACCACCACAGCCAGGACAAGGTCCAGGGCCACCGTCCCCAGCCCCTGCCAGAACGGCTGGAAAGAACCAAGGAACGGCACCACGATGTCCACCGGGTTCAATTTTGCGTAGGAGTCAAGAAGCAGGGAGCCCACGTGCAGCCCCAGGAAGACCGTGGCGAGCAGGGAGATGTTCCGGTGCAGGAGGCTGATGGAAAACCGGGGCAGCACCATGAACGGCCGGCCGGACCGGTTCAGGATCCCCAGCAGTACGGATCCGGTGAACAGGGCAAGGGACACAAACCCACTGACGCGGCCAAAGGCCCACATCGCTTCATCCATGGCGGACACCCCCACCGGCCGTGAAGCTTCCAGCGCTGGTGCCTGCAGCGTTTGCGGCAGGGTGGCAGCCACCGGCCGGCCAGCCACCGGTGGTTGTCACCCTGCCTCTGCTGTCCACGAGCCGGGCCGGGATCCCTTCGGCCCGGAACCATTCCAGGGCCGCGAAGCCGCGGACTATGGCAGCAGTACTGAACGCGTTGGCTTGCAGGCAGGTAAGGGCCGCCACGGTCACCGAACGCCAAACTGTTTCGGCCGGGAGGCCAAAGCGGGGGTCAAGGATGTGGTGGACGGTCGTCCCTTCGTGCGTCCAGCGGCGCTTTTGGGTACTGGACGTAGCCAGGGCATATCCCGGCGCCAAAGAGATTTGTTGGGCTGGGTCTGCGGGAAGGTCCTGAACCAGGATCTGCCACTGGCCCGGGTTCCCTTCCACCGTGGGTCCCGGCCCTGCGGACGCAAGGTCGCCGCCCAGGCCCACGAGGACCCCGCAGCCCAGCTTCCGGTGCACCTCAGCGGCGGCAAGATCCGCGGCGACAGCCTTGGCTGACGCGCCCAGGTCAAGGCGCAGGTCAGCCGGTACGGTCAGCTTGGCCGAATCGAGTGTGACGCGGGACCAGCCCGGGAGCCTGGGAGCAGGGACGGGCGGCGACGGGATGTGCGGCGACGGCGCGGGCAGCGCCGGCACCGGCACGCTGTGCAGCCCGGGCCGGCCCTGCATCCCCGGGCCGTGGCCCAGGGCTGCCAGGTCTGCCCCGAGCGTGGGATCCACATCGCCGCCGGTCATCTCCGCCACGTCCAGGGCGCGTTCCAGGAGCAGCCGGAACAGTGGGCTTACGCTGACGCCCGACGCCATTCGCGGCTGGAGCCGCACCAGTTCAGAATCGCCGCGGAAACGGCTGCAGGCGAGGTCGACGGCGGCCACCACGCCGCGGACAATGGCTTCCGCCGCGGCAAGCTTGCCGGGATCGGTAACGGTCACGGATGCGTCCAACTGCCAGACTGTCCAGCTGGATTGCGCTGTGGTTTCCGGAGTTGCAGTGGCTTCCAGAGTTGCTGTGGCTTCCGGAGTTATGGTGTCGACGGAGGCTGCTGCGCCGCCGGTGGTGGTGGAACCAGCAACCCCGGTACCGGAAACATCTACGCTGTCCACGTCAGGACCCCGAGGACCTGCCATGGACGGTGCCGCCGTTCCCGGGCTGGACCGGACTGGTGCTGCCGTTATTGCCATAGCTCTTGGAGCGGCGCGTGCTGTTGTCTTTGCGGGTTCCGTAGTCGTCGCCGTCAGAGCGGGAAGAACCGGATTTGGGCGTGCTCCCCTGGGTGCTCTTGTCCTGCGTGCTCTTGTCCTGGGTGCTGCTGTCCTGGGTGTGGGTGGTCCTGGCTATCACGGACGGCGTTGCAGCATAGACGGCAGCCGCCGCCACGCCGGCAGCGGCGAAACTGCCAACGCCCACGGCCGCGGTAATCCCGGTGGCGAGGCGCTTGCCCCTGCTGCGAGTACTCATGACCTGCTCCCGATCCTAGCGGCCCGTCTTTCCTCCCATGGTGCGCTTCATTCCTGTGTAGATCCTTTAAGGAAGCTGTTGATCCGGCCGATGTCCAGGGGCGGTCTTCACGGGCGGTTCACCAGAGCGAGGGCAGGCTCCCCACCAAACGCTCGTACATGGCCAGGGCGGACCCGTCGGTGAGGGACGCCACCTGGTCGATGATCACGCGCAGGCGGGCGCCGTCGTCGTCCGCCGCCCGCCAGTCCGCAGCAAACATCGGCTCCAGATGCCGGTCCCCCGTGGCGCTGAGGGCTGTCACCAGGGCGTGCAGCACCTCGCGCTGGCGCTCATAGATGGGCTGCCGGTGTTCGGTGGTCATCACGAAGGTGGTGGCAAGGCCCTTCATCACCGCGATTTCCATGACGGTCTCGTCCGGGACCATGAGTTCGGCGTTGTAGCGCGTGAGGTTCTCCGGCCCGTAAACGGCCCGGGTGGTTTCCAGGGCGCTCTGGCAGAACCTGCCGATCAGCTGGCTGGTCATGTTCTTCAGGGCAGCCATGGACTTGCGGCTTCCATCCGCCTCGCGGACCCAGACGTCGGTGGCTTCGAGCCGTCCCAGGGCGGCGTCGATGGCGGCGGGGTCGTTGTGCGGGAGATACCACTGCTTGGCGTACCCCACCACCCGGGCGCGGTGGTCCGGGTTGTCCATCCAGCGCAGCTGGAAGTGGCCGGCAACGATCGCGTCCTCCACGTCGTGCACCGAGTAGGAGATGTCGTCGGCCAGGTCCATCACCTGGGCTTCCAGGCAGGTCCGGCGTTCCGGGGCGCCCTCGCGGATCCAGTTGAAGATGGGCAGGTCGTCCTCGTACGCGCCGAACTTGCTGGTGCGCTGGCCGTGGATCACCGGCGCTTCCAGCGCGGACCACGGGTATTTCGACGCCGCGTCAAGGCTGGCGCGGGTGAGGTTCAGTCCGGCAGGCCGGCCGTCAGCAGTGAGCACCTTGGGTTCGAGCCGGGTGAGCAGGCGGAGGGTCTGGGCGTTGCCCTCGAAACCGCCGATGGCATGGGCCACCTCGTTCAGCGCCGATTCGCCGTTGTGGCCGAAGGGCGGGTGGCCCAGGTCGTGGCTGAGGCAGGCGGTGTCCACCACGTCCGGATCGCAGCCCAGGGCACGGCCCAGTTCGCGGCCTACCTGCGCCACTTCCAGGCTGTGCGTGAGGCGGGTGCGGACAAAGTCGTCGGTGTCCGGTGCCACCACCTGGGTTTTGGCGCCCAGCCTGCGCAGGGCCGAGGAATGCAGCACCCGGGCGCGGTCCCGCTCAAAGTCGGACCGGTAGGTGCTCTTCGGCGGCTCCTCAAACCAGCGGGCAGAATCGTGCGTGTCGTACCCGGGGAGCGCCAGGGCGGCGGTGGGGGTTCCTGCCGTCGGTGTTTCAGCCACCGGAAACATCCAGTTCTGCGGCGGAAATATCCCGGGACTGATCATCGTTCAGGGCCCGGGAGTCCAGCCAGTCCTTGGGCAGGGCAGGCCTCTTGGGTGAGCCGGCGCGGCCGCGCGGGCCCTCGGCGTCCACCCCCGGATAGGGCGAATCCAGATCCAGCTCGGCCAGGGTGTCCCGGAGCACCTCCAGGCTGGTGACCAGGGCCAGCCGGGTGCGCAGTTCCCCGCCCACCACGTAGCCCTTGAAGTACCAGGCGATGTGCTTGCGGATCTCGCGCAGCGCCTTCCCTTCATCGCCGAAGGTTTCCACCATCAGTTCTGCATGGCGGTAGACGCCCTCTGCCACTTGCCGCAGGTTGGGCCGGTGGCGGACGTCGCTGCCTTCGAAAGCGGCCTGCAGGTCGCCGAAGAGCCACGGCCGGCCCTGGCAGCCGCGGCCCACGACTACGCCGTCCACGCCGGTTTCGCGGACCATCCGGACGGCGTCCTCCGCGGACCAGATATCGCCGTTGCCCAGCACCGGGATGTCGGGCAGGGCCTCACGGAGCCGGGCGATGGCGGACCAGTCGGCCTTGCCTGAGTAGAACTGGGCGGCGGTGCGCCCGTGGAGGGCGACGGCGGCAACGCCGGAATCGCGGGCGATGCGGCCGGCGTCGAGGTACGTCAGGTGGTCATCGTCGATGCCTTTGCGCATCTTGATGGTCAGTGGAACGTTGCCTCTGGAGGCTTCCCTGACGGCGGTCTGCACGATCGAGGTGAAAAGGTCGGTCTTCCAGGGCAGGGCGGAGCCGCCGCCGCGCCGGGTCACCTTGGGAACGGGGCAGCCAAAGTTGAGGTCGATGTGGTCCGCCCTGTCTTCCTCCACCAGCATCCGGACGGCGGCGCCGACGGTGACGGGGTCCACGCCGTACAGCTGGACGGACCGGACCTTTTCGTCATCGTCATGCGAGATGATGCGGAGGGATTCGGGTGTCCGCTCCACCAGCGCGCGGGAGGTGACCATCTCCGCCACGTACATGCCGCCGCCGTACTCACGGCAGAGCCTGCGGAAGGCGGAGTTGGTGATGCCGGCCATCGGGGCCAGGATCACCGGGGTGTCAACCGTGATGGGTCCCAGCTTCAGGGGCGGGAGTTCCAGCTTGGGAGCGGGGGTAGTTGCTGCAACAGTCACCTGTCCATTGTTGCAAAGCCGGGCAAATCGGCCATTACCGCCAGTGCCAGTCCCGTCGCAGGTTATGGCCACCCGATTTCCAGGCTGGCCGACGCCCAGCAGCACGCGGCAGCAAAGCAGCCCGCTGAAAGGCCGTCCGTCGTAAGGCTGTTCAGCCGCGGTCGGCCCGGCGGCCCCGCCGGGTGGCGGGTTCGTGCACTTGTTCGTTCACTTGTTCGTGCGGGGGTTCGACGGCGGCGCGCCGGCTGCGCTGCTCAAGCGCGGCAGCGGCGAGCGCCCCGGTGTCCGCAACGCCGTCCGTGGGGCTGTGCCCGCCGTCGTTCTTTCCGTCTCCTGCTGCAATGTCCCGCGCCCCAATGTCCTGCGCCTCAGTGTCCCGTGACCCGGCAACCGCAGGCGCGGCGTCCGCGGCCCTGATGCCGGTTGCCTTGACCACGAGCACGGCGATCAGGGTGGTGACGGGGATGGCCAGGACCAGTCCGATCGATCCCACAAGGGTCCGGATGACTTCCTCGGACAGTTCGGCGCTGGTGAGGGTGTCCAGCAGCGGCCGGTCGTAGAGCATGACGATGATGAGGATGGGCAGTGCGGCACCGGCGTAGGCGAAGGCGATGGTGTACACGGTGGAGGCGATGTGGTCGCGGCCGATCCGCATGGCGGAGGTGAACAGCTTCCGCGCACTGCTGGCCGGTGCCAGTTCGTAGAGCTCCCACACCGCGGAGGACTGGGTGATGGTGACGTCGTTGAGGACACCCAGGCCGGAGATGATGAGTCCGCAAAGGATCACCCCCGAGATGGAGATGTTGGCCGAGGTGTTCACCAGAGTGGCGGCGTCGTGGCTGCCCACTCCGGCAAGGTTGGCGGCGTCGGTGGCCCAGGCTGCCAGCAGCGCGGTGATGGCCAGGCCGAAGATGGTGCCCAGGAGTGCGGTGGACGTGCGCGCGGAGAATCCGTGCGCGAAATACAGCACCCCGATCATGATCACGGTGGAACCCACCAGGGCCAGCAGCAGCGGCGGTTTGCCTTCCACCAGGCCTGGAAGCAGGAAGTTGGCCAGCACGAAATAGGCGCCCACCAGCCCGATCAGGGCCCGGAGGCCGCGCCACCTGGCGACGGCGATGACCACCGCGGCGTAGAGCACGGCGAGCAGGACAACCGGCAGCGTGCGGACGAAGTCCACGAAGATGTAGGCCGGTGAGCCCTGCGAGCCCGTGGCGCCCTGGACCTTGGAGAGATTCAGGTACCGGATCTGGTCCCCGGGCTTGACCCCGTGCGAGGAGGCCACATCCGGGTTGATGACCACCTTCACCGGGCTGCCGCCCTTGTCCGGCTCCGTGAAGGCGAAGGTGCAGTCCGAGCCCTGTCCCGGCGGCTGCTGTGTGGAGCCCTGTTGGCCCGTGCCCTGTTGACCTGTCCCCTGTTGGCTGGTGCCCTGTTGACCTGTCCCCTGCTGGCTGGTGCCCTGCATGCAGTTTTCGGTCACCACATTCTGGATGGTGCCCGTATCGAAGGTCACCCCGGGGGCCGTGGAGTACGGGTTGGCGAGCGAGACACCTTCCCTGCTGCCCGACGGCCACAATGCGGCCATCCCGGCCAGGGTCAGCAGCGCCAGCGGAATGAGCACCGCGGCAAGGATACGGTTCGCCTTGCTGCGGGCAGCCATCGCCTGGGGCGTCGGCTCCGAATGATCCAAGGAAGCATGGGAGTGACCGGCGCCCATCAGCAGTACAACCTCATGGTTGAACTCTACGTGGGCCGCCATAGGGTTTATAAATGGACCATCGGGATGGGGAGGAACCAGGCATGGGCAACCGTGGTACGCATGGGCCGGGCGTTCAAGGCGCAGGAGTTCAAGGCGAAGGTGACGCCGGCGGGGTGCAGGCCGGGCAGGCGCCGGTGGTTACCGGCCACCAGCCTGTACTGAGCGTCCTCGAAGCATCCGGCGACACCAAGGGCGTGGTCCTGGTCCTGCACGGCGGCAAGGCCCACAGCCGCGATCCGGTGGAGGCCCGGCACCTGAGCCCGGCCAGGATGGTCCCCTTCGCCAGGCACCTGCACCGCGCCGGCCGGAAACACGGGCTGGCCGTCTGGTCCCTGCGCAACAGCGTCCGCGGCTGGAACGGGCCTGACATGTCGCCGTTGCAGGATGCCCGCTGGGCGCTGGGGAAGATTTCCGAACGCCACCCCGACGTTCCGGTCTTCCTGCTGGGCCACTCCATGGGCGGCCTGACAGCCGTGTGCGCAGCGGACCACGCCCAGGTTGAGGCAGTTGTGGCGCTTGCCCCGTGGCTGAGCCCGCAGACTCCCGCAGCCAGTGTCGCCGGAAGAAAAGTCCTGATCATCCACGGCACCACCGACCACATGACCAGCCCCTCCCAGTCCCTTGCCTTCGCCCGCCGGGCCTCGGCCGACGCCACGAGCATGCAGTATGTGGCCCTCAAGGGCGTTGGGCACTTCATGCTCCGTAAGATCCGGGTGTGGCAGACACTCGCCACCGGGTTCGTCATCAAGTCCTTTGCCGAGAGCACGGGCGCCGCAGTCCGGCCGTCGCCTGCCTTCACCCGGCTGCTGCCGGACTCATCCGCCCAGGTCACCCTCTAGGCAGTTTCCCCATGCCCTGGCGTCCACCAACCAACGACCGCTTCTACCGGCTGATCGTCCGGACCGGGCAGTTCCTGCGCTGGGCGCTGCGGCTGGACGTCCAGGCAACCGGCCTGGAACACCTGCCGGAAAAGGGACCCACCAGGGGGCCCTCGCGGCTGGTGGCCCCCGGCAAGGGGGCGGTGTTCGCCGTCACGCATTTCGGCTACCTGGATTTTGCCGTGCTGGAGCTGCTCCTGTGGCGGCACGCCCGTGCCCAGCTGCGGTTCCTGGTCCACCAGGGCGCGGCAGACCATTGGCTTGCCGGCCCCGCCATCAGCGCCAGCGGCCACGTGGTGGTGGGATATACGGACCGTTCGGACGCCTATGACGCCGCGGTGGCCAAGCTGCGCGACGGCGAGTACCTTGCCGTGTTCCCGGAAGCGGGGGTCAGCCGCAGTTTTACCGTGCGCGAGTGCCGCACTGGGGCTGTCCGGATGGCTGCGGAGGCCGGCGTCCCGGTGATTCCGGTGTCCATCTGGGGCGCCCACCGGGTGTTGACCCGCGGCCACGGCTTTTCCCTGCGCCGCGGCTGGCGGGCGCCGGTACGGGTGCACGTGGCCGAACCGGTGGTCTATCCGCCTGACGTTGACGTTGAAGCGGCCACGGAAGCACTGCGCCGGACACTGCAGTCAGGGATCGACCAGTGCATCGCCGGGTTTCCCCTCCGACCGGAATCCGGCGCGTGGTGGATGCCCGCGCACCTGGGAGGCAGCGCGCCGACCGACGCCGTGCGGCAACTCCTGGACGCAGCAGACGCCGCCGCGGGCCGCCGTCGGGCTCCCCGCCGAAGGCAGGCCCCGCAACGGACGGCCCGCTCCCCCCAAGTGACCCGCACGCAGCGTTGAGGGCCTGTGTGGGCGTCCAACGGGGGCCGCCTGGGGGCAGGCAGGCAGTTCCTTAGTCCGAGACCACCAGGGTTTCAGACCCCGCCAACCGTGCCTTGCCGCTTTCCAGCAGGGGCTCGACGGCGGCGCGCAGGGCGGCCATGGAGTCGTCCAGTTCCAGCATGACCGGGTGCTGGTACGCGATCAGGGCAAGCATGTCCCGGACCGCCTCCGCGGCATCGTCGGCGTCCAGCGAAGGCTCGTGCCCCACGAACACGTCGGTGGGCGTATCCGAACCTGAGCCCGCAGCCGCGTCAGCATGGGGTGCGGCGTCCGGGTCTGCCGGGGCCGCGTAGCTCACCGCGAAGGCACGGATGCGGCCCTTTTTGGTCGGCGCCACGCCTGAGCCGAACGCGGACTCCGGCTGCGCCCGCAGGACGATGGCGCCGTGGGCCCCGGTGAGCTCGTCCAGGAACAGCTTCTGCACCTGCCCCACGGACAGGACGCCTGGCGAGTCCCAGCCATGGATGGAGGTGTAGTACCGGCCCACCACGTCGGTCAGCTCCACGGAGCCGGTGGCCAGGTCCATCACCACGTCCGAGCCGGCGTTCTCGCCACTGGCCGCGCCGCCGTCGTCCTTGGCGGGGAACACCGGAAGCCGCAGGGCGCCCGGCTCCACCACCACAAGGCGGGAACGCTGGATGGGTGCCAGCCCAAACGCCTCGGCAAAGGCCGCCCCCGCGGTGCCGGGCTCCACCTTGGCGCGCAGCCTGGTGACCCCCGACGGCGCGTGTTCGGCCTCGCGCCGCAGCATGGTCAGGAGGCTCGCCCCGATGCCCGCGCGGCGGTGGTCGCGGGCCACCTCGATGTAGCACCAGAGGCGTTCCGGGTGCAGGGAGGCCTCATAGACGACGCCGGCCGCCACCGGAATGCCCACGCCGTCAATGACGTCCTCGGCCACGACGCAGCGGCGCCACGGGGAGCCGTCCCTCCCGTTGGAGGACACGGCCAGGGCCCCGCGGAACTGGCGGGCCTGGGCGGTATCCGGGTCGCCCCAGATTTCCAGGAGCGCCAGGTCGTCGCCGTCCCGCCATTCGCGGTATTCGATGGCCATGCTCAGGCCCCGATCAGCCGTGCCGCCAGGTAGCCCTCCACCTTGTCCAGGGAGACCCGCTCCTGGCTCATGGTGTCCCGCTCGCGGATGGTGACGGCCTGGTCCTCCAGCGTGTCAAAGTCCACGGTGATGCAGAACGGGGTGCCGATCTCGTCCTGGCGGCGGTAGCGGCGGCCGATGGCGCCGGCGTCGTCGAAGTCGATGTTCCAGTTCTTCCGCAGCTGCGCGCCGAGGTCCTTGGCCTTCGGGGACAGGTCCTCGTTGCGGCTCAGCGGCAGCACGGCGGCCTTGACCGGGGCCAGGCGCGGGTCCAGCTTCAGGACGGTGCGCACGTCCACGCCGCCCTTGGCGTTGGGGGCCTCGTCCTCGGTGTAGGCGTCCACCAGGAAGGCCATGAAGGAGCGCGTGAGCCCGGCCGCAGGCTCGATCACGTACGGGGTGTAGCGCTCGTTGGTGGCCTGGTTGAAGTAGCTCAGGTCCTGGCCGGAGGCCTTCGAGTGCGTGGTGAGGTCGAAGTCGGTGCGGTTGGCGATGCCTTCGAGTTCGCCCCACTCCGAGCCCTGGAAGCCAAAGCGGTATTCGATGTCCGTGGTGCCCTTGGAGTAGTGGCTCAGCTTCTCTTTCGGGTGCTCAAAGAAGCGCAGGTTTTCCTCGCGGATGCCCAGGCCGGTGTACCAGGCCATGCGCTCCTTCATCCAGTACTGGTGCCATTCCTCATCGGTGCCGGGCTCGACGAAGAACTCCATTTCCATCTGTTCGAATTCACGGGTGCGGAAGATGAAGTTGCCGGGCGTGATCTCGTTGCGGAAGGACTTGCCGATCTGGCCGATGCCGAACGGGGGCTTCTTCCGGGAGGTGGTGAGGACGTTGTTGAAGTTCACGAAGATGCCCTGGGCGGTTTCCGGGCGGAGGTAGTGCAGGCCTTCCTCGCTGGCCACGGGGCCCAGGTAGGTCTTGAGCAGGCCGGAGAACTCCTGCGGTTCGGTCCACTGGCCGCGGGTGCCGCAGTTGGCGCAGGCAATGTCCTTCAGGCCGTTCTCGGCCGGCCGGCCCTTCTTTTCCTCGTATTCTTCCTCGAGGTGGTCGGCGCGGTAGCGCTTGTGGCAGGAGAGGCATTCCACCAGGGGGTCGGAGAATACCTCCACGTGGCCGGAGGCTTCCCATACCTGGCGGGGCAGGATGACGGATGAGTCCAGGCCCACCACGTCTTCGCGGCCGCGGACCATGGACTGCCACCACTGGCGCTTGATGTTTTCCTTCAGCTCCGCACCCAGGGGGCCGTAGTCCCAGGCAGAGCGCGAGCCGCCGTAGATCTCACCGGCCTGGAACACGAAGCCCCTCCGCTTGGAGAGGGAAATGACCTGGTCGAGGACGGACTTTGCTGCCATGGGGTAACTCCAATTTCTACAGGGCCGCTGGGTGCGGTCCGCGGGTTGTCAGGCCCCGGCCGCCGTATGCCTGGAGGCACAGTGGGCAGGGTGCCGGGGCGAATGAAGGAAGATCGTTGAAAAGCTCGTGTCCTAGCGTACCGGCCGCTGCCTGCGGAGCGCGCCCCGCGGCCACGGCAGAGTTGCCAGGATGATCGCGGCGAGGGTCAGCAGGGTCCCGAGGACGGTGGCCGGGGCGACGACGGTGCCCGGGGCGGGCAGCGCCAGGTCCAGGGCCAGCGAGCCGAGCAGCTGGCCGGCAATCATGCCCAGCCCGGTGACCAGTACGCCAAGGCTGCGGACCAGGAGGGCGCCGAGCCCAATGAAGACGCAGCCCATGGGACCGCCCAGGTAGTACCACCATTCGGACGGCAGCGGGTTGGCTGGGCCGGCCACCGCCAGCTTCACCGCCAGCGCTGTCCAGAGCACGATGCAGCCGGCCACGAAGTTAACCAGGGTGGCCGCGATCGGTGTGCCGTAGTGGACGGTGGCGGTGCCGTTCATGGCCTGCTGGAAGCTCATCAGGAAGCCAGCCGCCACAGGCAGCAGGATGGGAAGCAGCAGGGAGGACGGACCACCGTCGGTTCCGCCGGCCCCCGCGCCGCTGAACCGGGGCGAAACCGCCCAGGCGACGGCGGCGATAGTGAGGACGCAGCCAATGATGCGGATGCCGGTGACGGATTTCTTCCCGGCCGGCCCGATTCCCAGGCGGTCCACCAGCAGGCCGCTCACGGTCTGCCCGGTGACCGTGGCCACGGTGAAGAGTGCCACGCCCAGGATGCCCACCGTGAACGACTGGGCAAAAACGAACAGCGCGCCGATGGCACCGGCCACCACGTAGATACGTGGAAAGGCGCGTTTGCGGACCGCGGGAAGGATGGCCGCCAGCCCCGCCCGCCCGCGCGGCAGGACCAGCGAAATCACGATCATGACCAGCAGGCCTGTGCTGAAACTCACGGCCGCCGCGGCGATGCCGTCACCGAGGCGGGCGCCCAGGGCCCCGTTGATGCGCCCCTGGACTGGGATGGCAAGGCCGGAACCCACGGCCAGGGGCAGGCCTGCGAGCACCGGCAGGCGGGAAGGGGAGGTCATTGAATCCACCTTAGTTCAGGCATTATTGCTCTATGAGCAACCCCATTGACGACGTCCCCATCCGCGACAGCATGATCCGGCTGGGCCAGCTGCTGAAGCTCGCCAACCTCGTGGAGGACGGCGTGGAGGCGGCGGAGCTCATCAAGAACGGGCTGGTCAAGGTCAACGGCGAAATCGACGACCGCCGCGGCCGCCAGCTGCACAACGGCGACGTTGTCACGGTGAACGGACAGAGCGTCCGGGTAGTGGCGCCCGAAACGGACTGACGCAACGCAGGCGCACTGCCCGGCGGAGGACGTGCAGGCCGCGGGACGTGACGTCCGCCGGGACTGCCGGCCGCCGTCGTACGCCTACTTGTTCAGCACCTCGTGCGTGAGGAACTCCCCCACGTGCCCGATCTCCTGCTGGTTGATCCCGTGCCACATGCCCGTGTAGAGCACCTTGGTGAGCTTGACGTGCTTGCGGACCCAGCCCATGGTGTACTCGATCTTGTCCTGGGTGATCACCGGATCCTGCTGGTCCCGGCCCCAGAACATGGGCACGGTGCCGTCCAGCTCATCGTCCCTGAACGAAGGGTCGCCGGCTGCGTCCACCACGAAACCGGACAGTCCGACGACGGCAGCGAAGTCCGTGGGCCGCTGCCGCAGGAGCGTGGTTGCCATGGCCATGCCCATGGAGAAGCCGAGCAGGGTCACCGACGGATGCCCCACCCGGATGGTGTCGATCCACTCCAGTACGTACGCCGAGGCCTTCTTGACCCGCTCCAGCGAGTACTCGATGGAGGCCGTGAGCGGGAACCAGGTGTAGCCGGGGCCCGTGGCGATCGGCGCACGCACGGACGCGACGGCGAAGTCCCCGGGCAGCAGGTCGGCCAGGCTGAGCAGGTCCCGCTCATTGGCGCCGTAGCCGTGGAGGAGCACCAGCAGCGGCTTGCCGTCGCGCTGGTCCTCCGGATGGGACCACAGGACAACGGGGGCAGGAAATACTTCGGCGTCAGTCATGGTTTCCATTCATATCAGTTACCCACAAGTAACAACCTACGTTCGCGTAGGCAGTGAAGCGGAAGGCAGGATAGGACCGTGACTGACGCAAGTGACATCAAGGCCCCGTCCGCGCACCCGGGATCCCACCCGTGGACCCGTTACGTGGCGATGGGCGATTCCTTCACCGAGGGCATCGGCGACCCCGAACCCGCGAGCCCCGGCGGCCACCGCGGCTGGGCCGACAGGGTGGCCGAGGAGCTGGGCAGGACCCAGCCTGACTTCGCCTACGCCAACCTGGCCGTCCGCGGCCGCCTGCTGCAGCAGATCGTTGACCAGCAGCTGGCGCCTGCCCTGGAGCTGAAGCCGGACCTGGTAACCCTGTCGGCGGGCGGCAACGACCTCATCCGCCCGGGCGGCGACCCGGACGTGCTGGCCGAAAAGCTCGATTCCGTGGTCCAGATCCTGTCCCTGGGTGGTGCCACGGTGGTCCTGTTCAACGGACCTGACACCGGCTCGTCAGTGCTCGGCAGGATCCGCAGCAAGGTGGCCATCTACAACGAGAACCTGCGGACGGTGGCAACGCGGCACGACGCCATCATCGCGGACATGTGGTCGCTGCGGCAGTTGAGCGATCCGCAGATGTGGGACCAGGACCGGCTGCACTTCTCCCCGCTGGGGCACCACACCATAGCGGCCATGGTGCTGGACGCGCTCAACGTTGAGCATTCCCTGGAGCCGCTGCAGCCCAAGCCCCTGCCGCCCCGGACCTGGCGCGAGGCCAGGAGCGGGGACCTGGTGTGGGCGCGCGAATACTTCGTGCCGTGGGTGCTGCGGCGGCTGCGCCGCCAGTCCTCCGGGGACGGCATCACGGCAAAGCGGCCGACGCCGGGCCCCGTCTTCGGTCCGGGCGTTCCCTTGGGTGCGGGTGAGGGCCCGTTGGGAACGTCGGAGCCCAGCCGCCGGTAAGGCCGCCCGGGGTTAGGCTGGAAGGACAACACTCGAGAGGCGCGGCACCGTGAGCAGCTTGTTTTTCTGGATTATCGTCCTGTCCTTCGTCGTCCCCATGGCCATGCGGATGTACCGGCGGTCCGTGGCACGGCGGGACCGGGACCAGTCGTTGCCCGGGCGCTTCCCTGAACAGTTCCCGGGGCAACACGGACAAGACGGGTATCCCGGCCCCGGCCAGTACCCGGGACCGGGCCAGTATCCAGGCTCGGCCGGGCCGCAGAGCAACCAGCCCCGCGACGGCTATACCCAGCAGGACTACTTCTCCGGCGGCTTCCGCAGTATCCAGCGGCCGCAGCCCCTGGGCGACCCGCAGCCGTTGCCCCACCAGTACGGCCAGCAGCCTCTGCCGGACCCCGGCTACGGTCCCCCGCAGGGACAGGGGTTTGGTCAGCCAGGCTTTGGCCAGCCCGGCTTTGATCAGCAGGGGTCTCAGCAGCCGCGTCCCGGAGAGCCGACGCCGGGACAGTCCCCAGCGCCGGCCACTCCCCCGCCGCCGGCAGCACCGCAAGGGTACCGCGCCCGCAAGCTCGCGGAACTGGACCAGCAGTACACCAACGGTGAGCTGTCCATGGAGGACTACATGAAGCGGCGCAGCGACATCATGAACGGCTAGTAAAAGGAGCGCCACCGGGCCTGCCCGGTGGCGCTCCTTTATGCGTTCAGTGCTCCTGTCAAGCTCAGTGGACCTGCGGGAAGCCCAGGTCAATCACCGAGGTGGAGGGATCCGGCCAGCGCGTGGTCACCACCTTGCCCCGGGTGTAGAACCGGATGCTGTCCGGGCCGTACATGTGGGTGTCGCCGAACAGCGAGTTCTTCCAGCCGCCGAACGAGAACGTGCCTACCGGAACCGGAATGGGCACGTTGACGCCCACCATGCCTGCCTCGACGTCGAACTCGAACTGCCGGGCCGCCCCGCCGTCACGGGTGAAGATGGCCGTGCCGTTGCCGAACTCGTTGTCGTTGACCAGCTTCACGGCGTCGCCGTAGGTATCGACGCGGACCACGGACAGGACCGGGCCGAAGATCTCGTCGTCGTACACCTTCATGCCCGGCTTGACGTGGTCCACCAGGCTGACGCCGATGAAGAATCCGTTTGAATCGAACTGCTGCGAGCGCCCGTCCACAACCACGGATGCGCCTTCATTTTCGGCCCCCGCCACATAGGAGGCCACGCGGTCCCGGTGCTCCGCGGTGATCAAGGGGCCCATCTGGGACGCGGGGTCCGTTCCCGGGCCGATCTTCAAACCCGCCATGCGGCTGGAGATTGCCTTCACCAGGTCGTCCGCGATGTTGCCCACGGCCACCAGGACGCTGACGGCCATGCAGCGTTCGCCGGCTGACCCGTAGGCGGCCGAAACCGCAGCGTCGGCAGCCATGTCCAGGTCGGCGTCGGGAAGCACCACCATGTGGTTCTTTGCACCGCCCAGCGCCTGCACCCGCTTGCCGTGTTCTGCCGCCCGCTTGTAGATCGACTGGGCAACGGGAGTGGAGCCGACAAAACTCACGGCTTTGACGTCCGGGTGCTCCAGCAGGACATCCACGGCTTCCTTGTCACCGTGGACCACGTTCAGCACCCCGGCCGGCAGGCCCGCTTCGGCGAAGGCCTCCGCGATGAAGACGGCGGCCGATGGGTCCTTCTCGCTGGGCTTCAGCAGCACGGTGTTGCCGCAGGCCAGGGCACTGCCGATCATCCACAGCGGCACCATGGCCGGAAAGTTGAACGGCGTAATGCAGGCTACGACGCCCACCGGCTGGCGGACGGAGTGCACGTCCACCCCGGTGGAGACCTGCTCGGACCGCTCGCCCTTGAGCATGTGGGACAGGCCGGTGGCGAAATCGATGTTCTCCAGGCCGCGGGCGATTTCGCCCTCTGCGTCGGAGAGGACCTTCCCGTGCTCGCTGGTGAGGATGGCGGCGAGCTCGGGCTTCCGCTGGGTCAGGATTTCGCGGACCCGGAAGAAGATGCCGGTCCGCCGGGCCAGGCTGGTGGCCCGCCAGGCCGGCAGCGCGGAACGGGCAGCCGCGATGGCTTCCTCTGTCCGTGCCGCCGAGGCAAGCGCCACCTGTTTCTCCTGTTCACCGGTCGCGGGATTGAACACTGGGCCGAAGCGGTCTGCGTCGCTGACGCGGGTGCCGTTGATGTAGTGCGGGATGGTTTCCACGGGGAGTCTCTTTTCCTGCGTTGCGTGGTGCGGGCTAGTTGGCGGACGGCGCCGGGTTGGCGGGTTCGAGTGAGCCGTCCACGAGCTTGATGATCATGGAGCAGTCCTTGCAGGCGTCACCGGCGTCAATAAGCCGCTGGAACAGCTGCTGGACGTGCCTGCCGATCTCCAGGGGCGTGCCGGTATCCTCGGCTGCGCTGATGGCCAGCCCAATGTCCTTGTTCGCCAGCTCTGTGGTGAAGGTGGGCGCGAAGCCGTTGTTCGAGGCTGCGGTAGGAACCACGCCGGGCACCGGGTACCAGGTCCGCAGTGCCCACGAGTCGCCCGAGGAGACAGAGGCAATGTTCCAGAAGACCTGCTTGTCCAGGCCCAGCCGGTCGGCGAGCACAGCGCCCTCCGCGGTGGAGGCCAGGTTGATGAAAAGCATCAGGTTGTTGCAGATCTTGGCCGCCTGCCCCGTGGTGGGGCCGCCCGTGGGGATGATGTTGGCGGCCATGGGGCCGATGTAGCCCGTGGCGTCCGCCACGGCCCCCTCTTCGCCGCCAACCATGAAAGTAAGCGTTCCCGCTTCCGCCCCGCTCATTCCACCCGACACTGGCGCGTCCACGAAGCGGAAGCCAGCGGCAGCAGCGGCGTCGTGCAGTTCCTGGGCGGAGGCGACGTCGATAGTCGAGGAGTCAATCAGCAGCGTCCGGGTGTCCGCGTGCGCCAGCACGCCGTCCCCGCCGAGATACACCGCACGGGCATGTTCGCCCTTGGGCAGCATGGTGAACACGGCGTCCGCACCATCCACCGCCTCGGCGATGCTGGCGGTCCGCTTGACGCCGCCTGCTTCAGCGGCTGCCAGGGCTGCCGGGTTGAGGTCGAAACCGCGCACATCATGCCCGGCTTTCGCCAGGTTTACGGACATGTGGCCGCCCATGTTGCCCAGGCCAATCCAACCGATAACTGCCACGAGTAAGCTCCTTTGCTTCCATTCCAGCCGTACTGCCGGCATGTCTGTCAACGATCACACCCTGTTAGAGTGCAATCAAGGGGAAAAATCACAGAGGCCATGTGCATTGCTGCACATCGAAGGAAGGACCGCAGTGGACCTGAGACGGTTGCCAAGCCCCGACGACCTGCTCATCCTGCTCACCGTTGCCCGCCTGGGCCGGTTCAACGCGGTAGCCGAGACGCTGGGAACAACCCACACCACCATCTCCCGCCGCATCCTCGCCCTGGACAGGCAACTGGGCGGCCGGACTTTGGAACGCAGCCCGCAGGGTTGGGAGCTGACGCAGCTCGGTGCCGCGGCCGTGGAAGCGGCAGAGGCGATCGAAGGTACCCTTGGCTCGCTGTCCGGCCTGATCAGCCAGGACCAAAGCACCCTCGCCGGCCTGGTCCGCGTCGCCACGACGGACGGCGTGGGAGCAGTGTTCGTCACCCCGTCGCTGGTGCGGCTCCAGCAGCAAAACCCGCAGCTGAACATCGAAATGCTCAGCGCCACCCGGAAAGTCAGCCAGAACCGGTCGGGCGTGGACCTGGAGATCGTGGTGGGCCGGGCGGACGTCACCACCGCGCAGACAATCTTCCTGAGCAACTACTACCTGCGCCTCTACGCCAGCTCAGCGTATGCCGCCCGGCATGGTCTGCCGGAAACGCTCGACGACGTGGGGCAGCACGGGTTTGTGTCCTACGTCGAATCCGCACTCCAGGTGGCGGAGCTGGGGCCGCGCTGGTCTTCGCAGCTTCCGCTGCCCAGGACGAGCTTCCAGGCCACCAGCGTGTTCGCCCAGGTGGAGGCGGTGCGGCAGGGTGCGGGCATTGGGCTGCTGCCCAACTTCATGGTGGCGGGCTGCGGGGACTTCGTGCCCGTCCTGGCAGCCGACTTTGAGCGCCAGCTCCCCATCTGGGCCGTTGCCCGCCCGGAGTCGCTCCGGTCCGCACCGGTCCAGGCGGTGATTGCGGCACTCAAGGCGGAAATGAAGGAGCGCTCCGGGGTGCTGGCGGGGTAAGCGCTGTTCTTGCGGACCCAGGCCCCCCGCACAAGTCAGGCCTGGAACAGCCGCCTTACCACCTGCCCGGATGCCAGCGCGTCCAGGCCCTCATTGATCTCGCTGAGCGGCCGGGTGTCAGTGTGCAGCAGCTCAACCGGCAGCCTGCCTTCGCGCCAGAACGCCAGGTACTGCGGAATGTCGCGCGCCGGCACGGCATCCCCCATGTAGGAGCCCAGCAGCCGTTTTCCCGCCCCGGCCAACTGCAGGGCCGGCACCGTCAACTGGGCGGACGGATGGGGCAGGCCCACCGACACCACGGCGCCTCCCCGCGTCACCTGCTCCAGGCAGGAGGCGATAACGCCTGCTGATCCCACTGCTTCAATGGCAACGTCCACACCGTCCCCGGACGCTTCCGCGATCAGCCGTGCCGCGTCCTCCGGCGTTCCCACCGATGTGGCGCCGGCGTCGCGGGCCAGCTGGTGCTTGCCTTGGTTTGGATCGATGGCAATGACGTCGGCGGCTCCGGCGAGGCGCGCTGCCATGACGGCTGACAGGCCCACGGCTCCGAGGCCGAACACCGCTACGGACTGCCCCGGACTTACAGCCGCGGTATTCAACACTGCACCCATTCCGGTGAGCACGGCGCAACCAAACATCGAGGCAACCGTGTCCGGGACGTCGTCGTCGATCACCACCACCGATTCCCTTGCCACCACTGCGTAATCGGCGAAGGCCGAGACGCCAAGGTGGTGGTTGATCCGTTCCCCTGCCGGAGTCCGCAGCAGTGCCGGCCCGTGCAGCAGGTCGCCGGAGCCATTGACCTCTGCGGCACGGTGGCAGAGGGCCGGCCGGCCGGCCAGGCATGCACGGCACCCGCCACAGCTCGGCACGAAGACCAGCACCACATGGTCGCCCACGGACACGTCGGACACGCCGGCCCCCACGGACACCACCCGACCCACCGCCTCGTGGCCCAAGGCCATGGGCAGCGGCCGGACGCGGGAACCGTCCACCACCGAGAGGTCCGAGTGGCAGAGGCTGGAGTAGGTGATGGCAACACCAAGCTCACCGGCGCGGGGCTCCGGCTGCTCCAGTTCCTGCACCAGCAGCGGAGCGGCCTCGGAGTAGGTCTGCTTCCCGTTGCCGGCCCCCGTGGTGGGGGCGGCGGGAACGGTGGAGTACAGGACGGCGGCTTTCACGGATCCTGCTACTTCTTGCGGGCGGCAAGGAGGTCGGCGGTGCCCTGGGCGTCGGCGGCGTCCACGTCGTGCAGCGAGATGCCGCGGGTTTCCTTCAGGAAGTAGACCGCGACGGCGGTAATGGCGCAGGCGATCAGCAGGTAGACCGCCACGGGGACGGAGGACTTGTAGGCGCCCAGGAGCGAGGCGGCGATGATCGGGGCCAGGGATCCTGCAACGATCGACGTCACCTGGTAGCCCAGGGAAACCCCGGAGTAGCGCATCCGGGTGGGGAACATTTCCGCCATGATGGCAGGCTGCCCGGCGTACATGAAGGCGTGGAACACCAGGCCGATCATGATGGCGGCCAGGATGATGGCATCGTTCTTGGTGTCCATCATGGGGAAGGCGAAGAAGCCCCAGGTGGCCCCCATGATGGCGCCGGCCATGTAGACGGGCCTGCGGCCAAACCGGTCCGACAGCTTGCCCACCATGGGCACGACGGCGAAGTGCAGGGCGTGGGCAAGGAGCAGCAGGAGGAGGATGCGGGTGGTGTCGGCCTGGACCACGGTTTTCAGGTAGGTGATGGAGAACGTGACCACGAGGTAGTACAGGATGTTTTCCGCCAGGCGCAGGCCCATGGCGGTGAAGACGCCGCGGGGGTAGCGCCGGAATACCTCAGCGACGCCGTAGCCCTTGTGGCCGGCTTCGACCTCTTTGCGGGCTTCGAGGAAGATCGGTGCGTCATTGACCTTGGTGCGGATGTAGTAACCGATCAGGACGATCACCGCGGACAGCCAGAACGCTACGCGCCAGCCCCACCCCAGGAAGGCGTCCTGGGTCAACGTGGAGGACAGGGTGAACAAGACGGCGGTGGCAAGCAGGTTTCCCAGCGGCACTGCCGACTGTGGCCAGCTGGCCCAGAAACCGCGGGATTTGCTGGGGCTGTGTTCGGCCACGAGGAGGACGGCGCCGCCCCACTCGCCGCCAACGGCAAAGCCCTGGGCGAACCGGAGGACCACCAGCAGTGCGGGAGCCCAGTAGCCGATCTGCTGGAACGTGGGCAGGCAGCCCATGAGGAAGGTGGAGACGCCTACCAGGATGATGCTCAGCTGCAGCAGCTTCTTGCGTCCGAACTTGTCGCCGAAGTGGCCAAAGACGATGCCGCCGATGGGGCGGGCCACGAAACCGACGGCATAAGTGAGGAAGGCGGCGATGATGCCATCCAGTTCTGTGCCGGCGTTGGGGAAGAAGGCCTTTCCGAACACCAGGGTGGCAGCCGAGGCGTAGAGGAAGAACTCGTACCACTCAACAACGGTTCCGGCCATGGAGGCCGTAACCACCTTCTTAAGGCCTGAAGCCTTGACGTCGGTTTCCTCTGTGCGCCTTGCGGCGGAGCTTTCCGTACTCATGCGAACTCCTTCGGCGTCGTCGTCGACACCACGGGGACCAATCAATGGCGGCCGGGTGTGATGCACACCACGAACGCACCGGATTCGATTGAGTATGGTCTGCCTGCGGTGCAACCTCAACGCCGATTAGTGCAGAAGGCATCTGCAGGAATGCACATGCGCGGCGCTAGGCCAGGAAGCTGCTCCGGAGCTGGCTGCCCAGCTGCCCGATCTCTGTCAGGAACCCGTCGTGCCCGATCGGCGCCTGGATGACGTGCACGTCCACGTCCCCCGGCAGGGCCTGGGCCAGCTCACGGGACTGCGACGGGAAATACAGCCGGTCCGAATCCACGGCGGCCACGAAGAACCTGGCGGTGGACCTGGCCAGGGTTTCGGCCAGGGTTCCGCGGCCCCGGCAGATGTCATGGCTCATCAGCGCCTCGGTGAGGGCGATATAGCTGTTGGCGTCGAAGCGCTTCACGAGCTTGCTGCCCTGGTGGTCCAGGTAGCTTTCCACCTGGTAGCGGCCGCGGGCGGCCAGAGCCTCACCCTTCAGGGGCGACTCCGGCGCCTGGGGTTCCCGGCCGAAGCGGCCTTCCAGTTCAGCCGCGGACCGGTAGGTGATGTGGGCGATGCGCCGGGCAAGTGCCAGCCCGGCTTCCGGGCAGGGGCCGCCGTAGTAGTCGCCGCCGTTGAAGTGCGGGTCCTGCCGGATGGCCAGGGTCTGGGCCTGCGCGAAGGCGATCTGTTCCGCCGTGCTCGCGGCGCCCACGGAGATGACGGCGCAGCGCTGCACCCGCTCCGGGTAGGTCACTGCCCATTCAAGGGCGCGGGCGCCGCCCATGGATCCGCCCAGGACAGCGAACCAGCTGCTGATGCCCAGCTGGTCAGCCAGCCGGGCCTCTGCCACCGTGCTGTCCCGCAGGGTGACCAGGGGGAAGCGGGAGCCCCAGGGGGCTCCGTCCGGGGCGGCCGACGACGGGCCCGTGGACCCGTAGCAGCCGCCCACGATGTTGACGGACACCACGAAGAACTTGTCCGTGTCCACGGGAGCGCCGGGACCGGCCAATTGTTCCCACCAGCCTTCTTCGTCCGTGTCACCGCGGGTCACGTGGGTGCTGCCGGTCAGGGCGTGCTCGATCAGGATGGCGTTGCTGGCGTCGGCGTTGAGCGTGCCCCAGGTTTCGTAGGCCAGCGTGACGTCCGGGAGGTATCCCCCGGCTTCAAGTTCCAGCCCTCCGATGGAGGCGTAGCGGACAATTCCGTGTTCGGGGATGGTGGTTCGGGCGACGGTAACCGTCATGGCAAGACCTCTTCTACGCGCTTGCCTGCCGTCGTCTGACCGGCAGGCCAGGTCCTCACCCGGGGCACCCCACCGCGGATGGAGGGTTGCCGGCCAGCAAGCCGGGGCTGTCACTGGCACTCATGACCTGGTTCGAGTGTACGAAACACCCCCCGCTCCAGGCCAAGAGTGTGACTGGTTGTGACTTCCCCGCTTGCCGGCCCTCCCGGCGTCAGCCCTGGCGCGCTTTTAGCTCTGGGCGCCTTTGGCAGCGCGGAAACCCGCTTCCAGGTCGGCCAGGATGTCATCGATGTGCTCCAGGCCAACAGAGAGCCGGACCAGTCCCGGATTCACCCCGGCCACCGCTTGCTGCTCCGGCGAGAGCTGGCTGTGGGTGGTCGACGCCGGGTGGATGACCAGGGAGCGGACGTCGCCGATGTTGGCCACGTGGGAGTGCAGCTCCAGGGCGTCGACGAAGCGCTTGCCCGCCTCCGCTCCGCCGGCAAGGTTGAAGGCCACGACGGCGCCCGTTCCCTTGGGCCCGTACTTGCGGCCACGCTCGTACCAGGGGCTGGAGGGCAACCCGGCGTAGGCGACGGATTCGACGTCGTCCCGTCCTTCCAGCCAGCGCGCCACTTCCGTGGCGTTGGCAACGTGGCGTTCCACCCGCAGGCTCAGCGTCTCCAGGCCCTGGGAGATCAGGAAGGCGTTGAAGGGGGAAACCGCCGAGCCAAGGTCGCGCAGCAGCTGGACGCGGGCCTTGAGGATGTAGGAGAGGTTGGCACCCAGCGCACCGTCGGCGCCTAGGTCGCGGGCGTAGACCAGGCCGTTGTAGGTGGGGTCCGGGGTGTTGAAGCCGGGGAACCGTTCAGGGTCCTTGCCGAAGTCGAATTTGCCGGAGTCCACGATCACGCCGGCAATTGCGGAGCCGTGGCCGCCCAGGTATTTGGTGGCGGAGTGGATCACGATGTCCGCACCCCACTCCAGTGGGCGGATCAGGTAGGGCGTGGACAGGGTGTTGTCCACGATCAGTGGCACGCCTGCCTGGTGGGCCACCTCGGAGATGCCGTCGATGTCCAGGACGTCCTGGCGGGGATTGGACACCACTTCACCGAAAAAGAGCTTGGTGTTCGGCTGGACGGCGTCGCGCCACTGGTCCAGGTTGTCGGGATCCTGGACGAAGGTGACCGAGATGCCGAACTTCTTCAGGGTGTGGGCGAACAGGTTGTACGTTCCGCCATAAAGGCTGGGGCTCGCCACAATATGGTCCCCCGCCTCCGCAATGTTCAGCACCGCGAACGTCTCGGCGGCCTGGCCCGAGCTCAGCAGCAAAGCGGCCAGGCCTCCCTCAAGGCTGGCGATCCGCTGTTCGACGGCATCCTGGGTGGGGTTGCCAATCCGGGTGTAGATGGGCGCAAGTTCGGCGAGGGCAAAGCGGTTGGCTGCGCTTTCGGCGCTGGGGAACACGAAGGACGTGGTCTGGTAAATGGGGAGCGCGCGGGCTCCGGTGGCACTGTCGGGCTCCTGGCCTGCATGGATCTGGCGGGTTTCGAAAGACCATCCGTTGGACATCTCAGTCTCCTATGACATGGGCCCGGAATGCGTGGGGCAGTACGGGCCGCGCTTGCTTCCGGCTCTTGCCGGACAGCCAGGTCCTCACCCGGGGCACCCCACCGCGGGTGGAGGGTTGCCGGCCAGCGAGCCGGGGCTTGGCGCTGGCGCTCATGACCTGCGCCCAGTCTAGGAACGGGGTAGTCGCCGTGGACAGCATTGTGACGAACAAGGTCGCCCTGCATGGCTTTCGAGCCGCCACAGGTGGGCCGCCCCGCACCCGGCCGGGGACGCCGCCGTCGTCCTTCTTGCCCATGTTCCCGGCCCTTTTCCCGGCCGCCTTTCCAGTAAGGGTACCCTTAGCTGAGAGCCGGATCACAAAGTGCCAAGATGTTGCCATGCGCATGGATCACGTCTCTTACGCCTGTGAACAAGATGGCCTCGCGGCCACTACCGAACGTATTTCATCTGCCCTCGGCGTTGAGGCAGTGAAGGGCGGGGTGCACCCCCGGTTCGGAACCCGGAATATGATCATCCCGCTCGCCGGGCACAAGTACCTGGAAGTCGTAGAGGTCCTGGACCACCCGGCTTCGGACAAGGCACCGTTCGGACAGGCAGTGCGTGCCCGTTCCGCGGCCGGTGGTGGCTGGATGGGCTGGTGCGTCGAAGTGGACGACCTCGCCCCGTTCGAGGCACGCCTTGGCCGCGCCGCGGTGAACGGCAACCGCAAGTTCCCGGACGGCCGGGAGCTGGTCTGGAAACAGATTGGCATCCTTGGCCTTATCGCCGATCCCCAGGTGCCGTACATGCTCAAGTGGGAAGGCGACCCGGCACTGCACCCGTCCAACGCCTACCCCAGCAATCTTAAGATGAGCTGCCTGACCATCGCCGGCTCCGCGTCCCGCGTGACCGAGTGGCTGGGTGAACCGGTGGAGAAGCCGCTTGAGGACGTTGCGGTGGAGTGGGTCGCCCCGCACGGAACTCCGGGCATCCTGTCGGTCACGTTTGAAACCGCCAACGGAGCCGTCACCATCTGACGCTCCACCCCAGCCTCCCGGAATGTCCGGGAGGGGGTTCGCCGGGCCAGTACCCGGATCAGCTTCGGCCGCCATCAGGTGGTGACAACGGCGTCACTACCCGATGGCGGCCGAATTCATTTAAGTGGCTGCTTCCTACATCGCTGCGATCCAGGTCTGAATGTCGGTGCCTCGCTGGATGATGTGGGTATGGGAATCGGCACGGATGTTGGGGTGGTTTTGGAGGGTGTTTCTGTCTCTGTTGCTGCCCTCGATGCGCTGGACCGTGAGGATCATATCCTTGCCGCCGGGACCGGTGTTGGTGCTGACGTCGATGTGCTGCAGCGGCGGTACGAGCTCCGGCTGGAACGGCTGGAGGCAGTCTCCCGGGTCGAGGCTCAGCTCGCTGCGGTCAAAGCTCGTGATGCCGTGGAGTGCGTCGGTTTCCAGCAGGCACTGCTTGCCCCTGACGCCCCGGTGGATGAGCGCATGTTTTCGGAGATGTCAACGGTGGAGGAGATCGCCGGTGTCCTGAGCATCAGTTCCGCGGCCGCAGGCGGGTTGGTGGAACAATCCCGCCGGGTGTGTTCCCTGCCGCCGCTCCTGGGCGCCCTGTCAGCCGGTGACCTGTCGTGGCAGCATGCCAGGATTGTCGCCGACGAAACCGAGGGGCTCACCCCTGACGGGGCTGCTGCCTTGGTGGCGCACTTCTTCGACCCCGACGCCCCCAACCCCGCCCGCGGCGCCGCGCCCGGTGAACTTGTCCCTGCCCGGTTCCGCGCCAAGGTCCGCGCCTGGCGGGAACGCCACCACCCCGAAACCCTCGAAAAACGCCACGCCAAAGGCGTCGCGGACCGGCGGATGGAATACACCCCGGACCGCGACGGCATGGCCTGGCGCTCGCTCTACCTCCCCGGCGACACCGCCTGCGCCATCTGGAACCGCACCACCGCCACCGCCCGCGGCCTGCAGGGCCCTGACGAGCCCCGCTCCCTCACCCAACTCCGCCCCGACATCGCAGCATCACTCCTCCTCGGCGCCGGAACCACCACGGCCACGGCCGAGGCTGCTCCGGGTGGGGCTGCACGGGCTACAGGTGATACGGCGGCCGCAGGCAGCGTTTCCGGCACAGGGAGCACTGGTGATGTTGGCAAGGTCCCCACCCCGCGGGCCGATGTCCTGGTCACCGTCCCGGTCTTCGCCCTGCTCGGCCTCACCGATGAGCCGGCCGTGCTGGACGGCCTGGGCCCGATCCCGGCGTCGATGGCGCGGAGGCTTGTCGCGGACGGGGCGGAGTCGTTCTACCGCGTCCTGGTCGACCCCCGCGACGGGGCACCCCTGGAGATCGGACGCACCCGCTACCGGCTCCCCGAAACCATCAAACAATGGATCCGCATGCGGGACGGAAAATGCACCTTCCCCGGCTGCAGCAACCACACCCCCGACAACCACACCGACCACCTCACCGCCTGGGAACACGGCGGCAGAACAGCCGTCCGGAACCTGGCGCAGCTTTGCCCCAAACATCACCGTTTGAAGCACGCCCGCGCCTGGATCCCCGACCCCGCCACCAACAACGGACCACCCGGCTGGACCTCACCCACCGGCCGCCACTACAACCCCGAACAACAAGACCCCCAACCAACCCACTGGCCGCCAGGAATAGTGCCGCTTGCCGCCGTTCCAGCCTGGCCGGAACCGGAAATGGAGGAACCGGAAGTGGAGGAACCCGACGGCGACAACCTGCTGGACCCGGAGGACCTTTTCGCTGCTGATGCCCTCTGGGACGACTTCTACGCGAAACCCTTCGTGTTGCCACCAGACCCACAAGCAGACTGGCCGTTGCTGCTGACGCTGATGTGACAGCAACAAGCATGGCTGGAGTCGCCCAGGCTGGTGTCCAGGGTCCTACCCCAACCCCACGGCTTTGCCGAACAGGCTGAAGCCAACGAAGGCCACGATATCCAGCAGGGCGTGGGCGATGACCAGTGGCATGACCCGGCGGGTCCGGGTGTACAGCCAGGCAAAGACCACGCCCATCACGGCGTTGCCAATGAAGGGACCAAAGCCTTGGTAAAGGTGGTAGCTGCCGCGCAGCACGGAGCTCGCCGCAATGGCCAGCGGCATGCTCCAGCCGAACTTGCCAAAGCGGTCCAGGAGGTAGCCCACCACAATGACTTCCTCAAGCACGGCGTGCCGCATGGCGGACAGGATGAGCACAGGCACGGTCCACCAATAGGCATCCAGGGCGCTGGGGATGATGGCGGTGGTAATTCCGAGCGCCCGGCCAGCCGCATAGAGACCCAGCGAGGGTATGCCGATCAGTCCAGCCAGTCCGAGGCCCTGGAGCAGATCCCTGCCGGGCCGGGCAAAATTGAACCCCAGTTTCTGAAAGGCAGAGCGGGAGTTGCCCGCCTCGCCCGGCACTGCCTGGCGCTGGTCCGTCAGGAAGTAGAAGACCAGCAGCACGGGCACCAGCGCAAAGATGATGTCCAGCAGCTGATATGTGAGGTCGAAGTATTCGCGGGTGCTCTGGGAGCGGTTCAGGGTGGACGTGCCCTCGGCAAGCGGGGCACGTGTCATCTTGTCCAGCAGCTGCACCACGGAGTAGACAGCCGACTGGCCCAGGGACAGGCCCAGGACGATCCATACTTCGAGCCGAAGGCGACGGCGGGAGGGAACCAGCATGTCCCCATCTTGCCTTCAGTTTCTGGATCCGGCCTGATGGAGCGGCTGGTGTCCGCAGTCGTTAGCGGGCAGCGGTGCGCCGCCGGAGGAGCCCGGTGCCGGCAGTTCGGGTCAGGCGGGCGCGACAATCACTTCCGTGCCGTTGGCTTCAAAGGCAGCCTTGTCGCGGGGCGAGATGCCGGCATCGGTGATCAGCCGGGTGAAGTTGTAGCCGTCCATGGTGGCGAAGGCCCGCACGCCCACTTTGGAGGAATCGGCCAGGACGTAGGACACCCTGGCCCTGCTGGCCAGCAGCGCATTGACGGAGGCCTCCCCCTCCCCCGTGTTGGTGGGCCCGACTTCGGGATCGATGCCGTTGACGCCGATGAAGGCGATGTCCAGCACCACCTTCTGCATGATGATGTCCGTATAGGGTCCCACCAGTTCATAGGACCGCGGGTTGAGGATTCCACCGGTCACCATCACCTTGATGTTGGGCCGTACGGCCAACTGGCCCGCGATGTTGATGGCATTGGTAACCACGGTGAGGGTGGGCTGGTTGGAGGGGGCGTTCAGGTCTTCCCGGGTGGCCAGGATCTGGGCGAGCGCTGTGCTGGTGGTCCCTCCGCACAGGCCGATCACAGCGCCGGGCCGGATCAGCGCCGAGGCGCACTGCGCGATTTGTTCCTTGGCTTCGGCGTGGTCGTCGCGGTTGTAGCGGCCGGGGAGGTCGTAGGCCAGGGCACCGGTGGTGGCGCCGCCGCGGGTACGCGTCAGCAGCCGGCGTTTGGCGAGGCTGTCCAGGTCACGCCGAGCGGTGGCCGGGGATACGTTGAGGGTGCTGACAATCTCGTCGACCTCCACCTGGCCGGTTCTGGCCAGCAGGTCAAGAATCGCGGTCAGCCGGTCAGTGCGCGTCATGCAAGCGGGGCCTTTCCGTACATCAGCCACCACGATCGATGACGTTTCCTGATTATAACTCAAGGAAAACAGTCAGGAACAATCAAGAAACGGTATGGACCTACCGCTCCCTGGCTCCGGCCCGCCACACAGCGTACGTCAATGGCATGCCGGGACGGTAAGCGAGATGCGTTGCGGACGGGGCGTTGAGCAGGTGCAGGTCGGCGCGGTGCCCGACGGCGATGGACCCCACGGCGCGTTCACCGTCCGCATCGCGCCCGCTTTCCTTATGCAACGCCAGTGCGCCGCCATAGGTGGCCGCGCGGACGGCCTCATGCACGCTCAGGTGCATCTGGAGGACGGCGGTGGTGACGCAGAATGCCATGGAACTTGTATACGACGTTCCGGGATTGCAGTTGGAAGCGAGCGCCACCTGCACACCGGCGTCGAGAAGCGTGCGGGCCGGGGCCAGCGGCTGGCGGGTTGAGAGGTCGCAGGCCGGGAGGCAGGTGGCCACAGTGCCCCGCTCGCCTGAGCCGGTGGCGGGGTCCCACCCGGACCAGGAAGCCGCAAGGGACTTCACGTCCTGCCCGGCCAGGTAGTTGACGTGGTCCACGCTGGCGGCAGCCATCTCCACGGCAAGCTGCACGCCGGGGCCCTCACCCAGCTGGTTGCCGTGCACGCGCAGGCCCAGTCCGGCGTCGCGGCAGGCCGTCAGCACGCGGCGGGACTGTTCGGCTGTAAACGCGCCCTCCTCGCAGAAAACGTCGGCCCACTGGACGTAGGGGCGGACGGCATCAAGCATCGGTCCGCAGACCAGGTCTGTGTACTCCTCCGGGTCCTGTCCGGCAGGAACCAGGTGGGCGCCCAGGTAGGTCACCTGGTCCGCCACGCCGGCGGCGATACGCGCGCTGCGGGCCTCGTTCCCGATATCCAGGCCGTAGCCGGTCTTCGTTTCCAAGTAAGTGGTTCCCTGCGAGACTGCCTCGGCAACCCGGCCCATGGCCAGGCGGGTGAGGTCAAAGTCCGACGTGGCACGCGTGGCGTTCATGGTGACGGCGATGCCTCCGGCAGCGTACGCCTCCCCCGCCATCCGTGCTTCGAATTCCGCGGTACGGTCCCCGGCGAACAGCAGGTGGCTGTGGGAGTCCACCCATCCGGGGAGCATGGCGCGGCCGCCGGCGTCGATGGCTTCGTCCGCCGCCGGGGCCTCGGCCGCGGCGCCGATCCACGAGATCCGTTCGCCCTCGACCACTACCGCCGCGTCCTTCAGGACCCGGTGTTCAAGGTCCTGGGTCATCAGCTCGGCAATATTGGTGATCAGGGTGCTCATTGAACCATTCTTCAGCGTCGGATGGACCAGCGGCTGGCAGCAAGGGCCCGCGCTGTCCGGGATTCCGGACCGTCGGCGGCGGCACCTCCGGACGCTCCCTGGCCGGCGAGGATCTGGTCAGCCGCCAGCTCAGCCATCGCAGCGGATGTCTGGAAGCCGTAGCCGCCCTGCCCCACGAGCCAGTAGAAGCCGGGGGCTTCGGCATCGAAGCCCGCCACCGGAACCCCGTCGGCGGCCTCAGTGCGCAGGCCGGTCCAGGCGCGGCGGATTCCCGTGATTCCCAGGCTGGTGATGGAGTTCAGCTTTTCCACCAGGCGCTCCACGTCGCCTGGCCGGGGCCGCGCGTCCTCGGGGCCACTGGGCACGGTTTCGGACGGCGAAACCAGGACGTCGTCACCGTCAGGGCGGAAGTAGAAGGTATTGTCCGCTGCCGCCACCATCGGGGTGGCGGCAGGCAGGGGGCGTTCGACGGCGGCAATCGCCGCAGTGCGCCGGTACGGCTGCAGCCCCAGCTTCTCGACGCCGCTGATCACTGCGAGCTCATCAGCCCATGCCCCGGCTGCATTGACCAGGACGCCGGCTTCAAAGCCCTCGGCCCCGGCACCTACCTGCCATCCGGAACCCAGCCGTTGCGCCGAATGCACCCGTGCGCCGGTGATGATATCGGCTCCGGCCTCGAGTGCCTGCTTGCGGTGCGTGTCCAGGAGCAGGGGCGCGTTGCAGCCAAACGAGCCAGTATCCAGTCCGGCGGCGGCGAAGGTTCCCGGGAGCAGGGCCGGGCACAGCTCAAGCGCGCGGTCAACGGCGATGGGCTGCATGTGCCCGCTGGATTCCGCGGCAACATCGGCCTCGGAGCCGATCAGCATGAAGCTGCGCGGCGTCAGGACCGGTTCCGGCAGTTCCGCGTCCCGCGCCGCGATCAGTTCCAGGGTCCGGAGCGTGAGTTCCTGCACCACGGGAGGGCCGTAGCTCGGGATCAGCTGCCGGGCGGAGCGGGAGGACGTGTGGTACGCCAGCTCCTGCTCCGCCTCCACCAGTGCCACGCTGCAGCGGCCGGCCAGCGCGGAGGCCAGGGACAGGCCGGCAATGCCGCCGCCCACGATCAGGACATCGTAATGTGCTGCCATCCGTCCATCCTTGCAGAGTTCGTGGCCGGTGGAACTTTCGTCAGGCTGCTGCCTCGGCACGGCTGGCGACGAAGGCACGAACGCACGCTTCGACGTCGTCCGCTGAATGGGCGGCGGACAGCTGCACCCGGATCCTCGCGGCACCGCGCGGAACCACGGGGAAGCTGAAGGCAGTGACGAAGACGCCGTGCTGCAGCATCCGGTCGGCAACCTTGGCGGCCATCACGGCATCGCCGAACATCACCGGCACGATGGCGTGTTCGCCGGGCAGCAGGTCGAAGCCCTCCCCGGTCATGCGGCGGCGGAACAGTTCGGCGTTTTCGAAGAGACGGCGGCGCAGGTCGGCCGAGTTTTCCACCAGGTCCAGAGCCTTGAGGGTGGCGGCCACAATGGCGGGAGCCACCGAGTTGGAGAACAGGTAGGGGCGCGCCTTCTGCCGCAGCATGGCAATGATCTCCCTGCGGCCGGACACGTAGCCGCCTGACGCCCCGCCCAGGGCCTTGCCGAAGGTGCCGGTGTAGATGTCCACGCGGGAGGACACGCCGGCGTGTTCGGGGGTGCCCGCGCCGGTGGCGCCCATGAAGCCCACGGCGTGGGAGTCGTCCACCATCACCAGGGCGCCGTACTTTTCGGCGAGGTCGCAGATGGCCTCCAGCGGAGCCAGGTAGCCGTCCATTGAAAACACGCCGTCGGTGACGATGATCTTCCGGCGGGCGTCCTGCGCCTCCTGCAGGCGGGCCTCGAGCTCGGCCATGTCCTGGTTGGCGTAGCGGTAGCGGCGCGCCTTGCACAGCCGGATGCCGTCGATGATGGAAGCGTGGTTGAGGGCGTCCGAAATGACCGCATCCTCGGACCCGAAGAGGGATTCGAAGACGCCGCCATTGGCGTCAAAGCAGCTTGAGAACAGGATGGTGTCCTCGGTACCCAGGAAAGCGGAAACCCTGGCCTCAAGTTTGAGGTGCAGGTCCTGGGTTCCGCAGATGAAACGGACACTGGCCATGCCGAAGCCGCGCTCATCCATGGCGGCCTTGGCGGCATTGATGATGTCCGGGTGGTCGGCCAGGCCCAGGTAGTTGTTGGCGCAGAAGTTCAGCACGTCGGCACCCGGCGCGCCGATCTGTCCGGCGGTGATGTGGCTGGACTGCGGCGAGCTGATGCTGCGTTCGGTCTTGTAGAGCCCGGCGGTGCGGATTTCCTCCAGCTCGTCGCGAAGCTGGTCCTTGATGGAGGTGTACATGGGTTTCCTTACAGTCGGGTCCAGTCGAGGACTACTTTGCCGCCCACGCCGCTGCGGGCAATGTCGAAGCCCTTCTCCCAGTCCGTGGCGGGAAGCGTGTCCGTGACCACGGCGGAGATGCCCGCATGGAGCACGGGGTTGGATGAGAGCATGGCGCTCATGGCGTACCAGGTTTCGTACATTTCCCGGCCATAGATGCCCTTCAGGGTCAGCATGTGGGTGACCACTTTGCCCCAGTCGATGATGATTTCCTGGCTGGGCAGCCCCAGCATGGCGATCCGGCCGCCGTGGTTCATGTTGTCGATCATCTCAGGCAGGGCGGAGGGGTGGCCGGACATTTCCATTCCGACGTCGAAGCCTTCGCGCATGCCGAGCTCGCGCTGGGCGTCGCGGACCCGCGTGGTGGAGACGTCGATGGCGAGGTCGGCCCCGAGCTGCCGGGCCAGGTCCAGCCGGGGCCGGGAGACGTCGGTGATGGCGATCTTGCGGGCTCCGGCGTGGCGGGCGACGGCGACTGCCATCAGGCCAATGGGGCCGGCCCCGGTGATGAGGACGTCCTCCCCCACCAGCGGGAAGCTCAGTGCGGTGTGCACGGCGTTGCCGAAGGGGTCGAAGATGGCGCCAAGTTCGGGCGTGACGGAGGGGTCGTGGTGGACCCACGCGTTGGTCTCGGGGATCACCACGTACTCGGCGAAAGCCCCGTCGCGCTGGACCCCCACGCTGACCGTGTGGATGCACATCTGGCGGCGTCCTGCGCGGCAGTTCCGGCAAATGCCGCACACCACGTGGCCTTCCCCGGAGACCCTGTCGCCAACCTTGACTTCGCGGACGTCTTCGCCCACCTCCACCACTTCGCCGTAGAACTCGTGGCCGGCGATGAGGGGCGCTTCGATGATCCCCTGGGCCCAGGAGTCCCAGGACTGGATGTGCAGGTCCGTGCCGCAGATCCCGGTGGTCATAACCCGGATCTTCACGTCCGCCGGACCGGCCTCCGGCTCGGGCCTGTCGACGAGTTCGAATCCGGCCTGCGGGCCGGGCTTGTACAGGGCCTTCATTGGCGTCCTTACTTCTTGGCATTCAGATCTGGAGGTCTTGTCCTCCTCATTGAAGCCTCGGCAAAGCGTTAGCACAACAGGAATTTTCTCAATCAACGATTTAGGAATTGCTAATGATTAGACTGGCGGGGTGGAGATACATCAGCTGGAGATCCTGCGTGAACTGGGCGCGTTGGGGAGCGTGAAGGCCGTAGCAGACACCCTCATGGTGACCCCGTCTGCGGTCTCGCAGCAACTGGCCCACCTGCAGCGCACAGTCGAGGTGCCGCTGACACGCAAGGAGGGCCGGAACCTGGTGCTCACGGAAGCCGGCCAAGTGCTCGCCGACGCAGGCGCCGCCGTCGTCAGCGCCATGGCCGACGCCCGCGGAGCCCTGGGCACCTACCACCACTCGCCGGCTGGCCGGGTGACGCTCAGCGGCTTCCACAGTGCCGGGCAGGCGCTGTTCGCGCAGCTGGCACGGATGCTGGACCGGCCGGAACACCCCCGGATCGAACTGTCCGATGAGGATGTTGCCCAGCAGGACTTCCCTGCCCTCACCGCCCGGTACGACCTGGTCCTGGCGCACCGCATGGACCACAGTCCCCGCTGGCCCGCGGAACGCGTGGCCGTGATCCCGCTGGCGCACGAGCCCCTGGACGTGGCCCTGCCCGCCGGCCACCCGTTGGCCCAAAAAAGTACGGTCACGGCGGACGACGTCGGCGCCGAGGCCTGGGTGACCAGCCACCCCGGCTACTCCCCCGCCGATGTCCTGTCTGCCGTCGCTGCCGTGTCCAGCCGGGAGCCAAACATCGTCCACCGCATCAACGACTACTTCACGGTGGCGGCGCTCGTGGCCGCGGGCGGCGTGGTGGGGCTGCTGCCCAGGTACACGGCAGGGCCGGTCCTGAATCCGGGCATTGTGCTGCGGCCCCTGGAAGGCATCAGCACGCGCCGCAGGATAGACCTGCTGGCCAGGCCGGAAAACCTGAAACGGCGGGCGGTGGTGATGGTCTGCGAGGCGCTGGAGGACATCATGGCCGGGCTGGTGCGGCAGGGCTGACCTGGGCTCAACCCGCGCTGGAGGGGCAGCTCAAGGGGCAACCGGACGCTATGCCCCTTCGTCGTCCTGGTGGTTCCCCTTGCCCATCTTGTGTCCAAGGCCGTGGCCGCGTCCCAATCCAAGGCCAGGCCCGTCACCGGCACCCTTCACGATCCGTTTGGCTGCTGCCTTGTCCCCGTCCTTGGTGCCGGAGATGCGTACTGTGTCCCCGGCGGCGATGTCTGCGGTGGTTCCGTCCGTCGGCTTAAGCTGCTTGCCGTCGTCGCCTGTTGGAAACATGGTGATCCTGGTATCGGCGTTGACGGCGTAGGTCTGGGAGTAGCCGTCCTCGCTTTTGACGGTGATGGCCGAATCGCTGACCGATTCCACCGTCCCACGCTGTTCCAGGACGGTCTGGAACGTGCCGTCGGCGTTCTTGACCACGCCCTCGCCGTGGAGTGCCTGCGGACGCTGGGCCTTCTTGTCCTGCTTGTCCTGCTGGTCCTTCTTGTCCTGCTGGCCGGGTGCAGTGTCTTTGCCGGGCGCAGTGTCTTTGCCTGGTGCCGTTTGCGAGGGCGACGGCGTCGGCGTGCCCGTGGCGGACCACGCCAGGGCCGTCCCTGTACCCGTCAACGCCAGTGCCACTGCCCCGGCAAGCAATGCCTTGCGCGCCCTCATCGGTTCCCTTGCCACCATGGTTGTTCCTCCCGCACGCCGCCGGGGCACCAGCGCCCCGTGGGCTCAAGTGTAAGTCCGCCGCGGACGCGCAGCCACGGGTACTTTCAGCCGGCGGCACCTGAGTACTTAAAGCCCAACTGGGTCGCAGTTAATGTCGTTATCAGCGCTCAAAACGACATCTGCTGCGACCCAGTTGGGTATGGGAGTGCTAGACGGTGACGCCCAGCTTCTCCAGGATCAGTTCCCGGACGCGGGCGGCGTCAGCCTGCCCGCGGGTGGCCTTCATGACCCCGCCCACGATGGCGCCGATGGCCTGGACCTTACCGCCGCGGATCTTGTCCGCGACGTCGGGCTGGGCAGCGAGTGCGGCATCGATGGCTTCCAGGAGGGGGCCGTCGTCGGAAACCACGGCGAGTCCGCGCTTCTCGACGATCTCTTCGGGGGTGCCTTCGCCGGCGAGCACGCCGTCCAGCACTTCCGTTGCCATCTTGTTGTTGATCTTGCCGGCCTCCACCATGCGGTTGAGCTCCACGATGGTGGCAGGCTGGACGCCCAGCTGGCCGGGGTCGACGTCGGCGGCCTTGGCGCGGCCCACGATCTCGCCCATCCACCACTTGCGGGCCACGGACGCGGACGCGCCGGCCGCGATGGTTTCCTCAATCTCGTCCAGGACGCCGGCGTTCACCACGTCGCGGAATTCCAGGTCAGAATAGCCCCAGTCGGCCTTAAGCCGCTTGCGGCGCTCGGCCGGCGGTTCTGGCAGCGTGGCGCGCAGTTCCTCCACCCATTCACGGGACGCCACCACGGGGACCAGGTCCGGTTCCGGGAAGTAGCGGTAGTCGTCCGCGTCCGATTTGGGCCGGCCCGACGTGGTGGTGCGGGTGTCCTCGTGCCAGTGCCGGGTCTCCTGGACCACGGGATTGCCGGAGTCCAGGACGGCGGCGTGGCGCTGGATCTCGTAGCGGACGGCGTGCTCGACGGCGCGCAGCGAGTTCACGTTCTTGGTTTCGGACCGGATACCGAACCGTTCCCGGCCGTGCGGGCGGAGCGAGACGTTGGCGTCGCACCGCACGTTGCCGCGTTCCATGCGGGCATCGGAGACGCCAAGGTTCTTGACGATCTCGCGGATGGCGGCCACGTAGGCCTTGGCCAGTTCCGGGGCGCGGGAGCCGGCGCCCTCGATGGGCTTGGTGACGATTTCCACCAGCGGGACGCCGGCACGGTTGTAGTCCACCAGCGAAAAGTCGGCGCCGTGGATGCGGCCGGTGGCACCGCCCATATGGGTCAGCTTTCCGGCGTCCTCCTCCATGTGAGCGCGCTCGATCTCCACGCGGAACACGGTGCCGTCCTCCAGTTCCACGTCCAGGTAGCCGTCGTACGCGATGGGCTCGTCGTACTGGGAGGTCTGGAAGTTCTTGGGGGTGTCCGGGTAGAAGTAGTTCTTCCGGGCAAAGCGGCAGGATTCGGCGATCTTGCAGTTCAGCGCCAGGCCGATCTTGATGGAGGACTCCACCGCCGTCTTGTTGACCACGGGCAGCACGCCGGGCATGCCCAGGTCCACCTCGTTGACGTTGGTGTTGGGCTCGTCGCCGAAAACGTTGGGTGCGGAGGAGAACATCTTGGTCTTGGTGTTGAGCTCCACGTGGACCTCAAAGCCCAGGACGGGGTCGTACTTCTCCATGGCCTCTTCGAAGCTCAGGATTGCCTCGGTGTTCATTATTTTGCCTCCTGGGCTTCGAGGGTACCGGCTGCGGCAAGGTCGGGAGCCTGGGCCAGCAGCGGGCCGCCCCACTTGGCTTCGAGCAGCGATTCCAGGACCGCGCCAACCCGGTAAAGGCGGGCGTCCTCGCGGGCCGGGGCCAGCAGCTGGATGCCGACGGGAAGTCCGTCCTCGTCGGCCAGGCCGCCGGGCAGTGACAGGCCGGGAACACCTGCCAGGTTGGCGGGGATGGTGGCGACGTCGTTCAGGTACATGGCCAGCGGATCGTCCAGCTTTTCCCCGAGCGGGAAGGCCGTGGTGGGGGCGGTGGGTGAAATCAGGACGTCGGCCTGTTCAAAGGCGGCGTCAAAGTCCCGCTGCACCAGGGTGCGGACCTTCTGGGCCGAGCCGTAGTAGGCGTCGTAGTAGCCGGCGGACAGGGCGTAGGTGCCCAGGATGATGCGGCGCTTGACCTCGTCGCCGAACCCGGCGGCGCGGGTGGCACCCATGACGCGTTCAATGGTCATGGGCCCGTCCTCGGGGAGGACGCGCAGGCCGTACCGGACGCCGTCGAACTTGGCCAGGTTGGAAGAGGCCTCGGACGGCATGATCAGGTAGTAGGCGCCCAGGGCGTACTGGAAGTTGGGGCAGGAGACCTCCACGATCTCCGCGCCGGCATCCTTGAGCAGCTCCAGGGCGTCGTTGAAGCGGTTTTCGACGCCGGCCTGGTAGCCCTCGCCGTGAAGTTCCTTGATGATGCCGATCCGCAGGCCATCGACGTTGCCGGTCTTCGCGGCAGCCACGAGGTCTGCCAAGGGGTCCGGCAGCGACGTGGAGTCGCGGGGATCGTGGCCGCCGATGACCTGGTGCAGCAGGGCGGAGTCCAGCACGGTGCGGGTGACCGGGCCGATCTGGTCCAGCGAGGAGGCCATGGCGATGGCACCGTAGCGGGAGACGCTGCCGTAGGTGGGCTTCACCCCAACGGTTCCCGTGACGGCACCGGGCTGGCGGATGGAGCCACCGGTGTCCGTTCCCAGGGCGAGAGGCGCTTCGAAGGCGGCAACCGCCGCAGCCGAGCCACCGCCGGAGCCGCCGGGGATCCGGTCCAGGTCCCAGGGGTTGCGGGTGGGGCCGTAGGCCGAGTGCTCGGTGGAGGAGCCCATGGCGAATTCGTCCAGGTTGGTCTTGCCAAGGATGGGCATCTTCGCGGCGCGCAGGCGCTCCACCACGGTGGCGTCGTACGGGCTGTGCCAGCCTTCGAGGATTTTGGACCCTGCAGTGGTGGGCTGGCCGATGGTGACGATGAGGTCCTTGACGGCGATGGGGACGCCGGCCAGGACGTGCAGGGCCTGGGCCTCAGCACCGCCGGCGGCGCGGATGGCGTCCACCTCGGCGGCGACGGCGAGCGCTTCCTCGGCGTTGACGTGCAGGAAGGCGTTGACCTTGCCGTCGACGGCGGCGATGCGGTCCAGGTAGGCCTGGGTAACTTCGACGGCGGTGACCTCGCCGGCGTGGAGCTTTTCGGCCAGCTGCGCGGCGGACAGGCGGATCAGGGTGTCGGCGCTGGTGCCGGCGGTGTTGTGTTCAGTCATGGTTATGCCTCATCCAGGATGGCCGGGACCTTGAAACGGTTGTCATCGGAATCCGGGGCGCCGGAGAGTGCCTGTTCCGCCGTGAAGGTGTGTCCAACAACGTCGTCGCGGAACACGTTGGTGAGCGGAATGGGGTGGGACGTGGCCGGGACGTCATCCCCGGCGGCCTCACTGACGGACTTGACCGAATCGACGATGACGGCGAGCTCGCCGGCCATCCTGTCCAGCTCTTCGGCACTCATCTCGATGTGAGCGAGCCGCGCGAGATGCGCGACGTCGTCACGGTTGATCTCAGCCATGGATCTCCCCTGCAAAGTTCGGATTGTTTTCCGATCCAGTCTAGTGCGGAAACGCAGATGCCCGTCTGACGGCCCCCAGCGGGCGTCAGACGGGCACCTTACCTACCCGGTCCTGCCTCGGGGACAGGAGCGCGGGCAGCTAAAGACTAACCGATACCAATGGCTCCAGTCAGCAGCCCGACGCCGAGCATTACCAGGGAGATGACGGCAGTGCGCCACAGGACCTTCTTGTGATGGTCACCGAGGTCCACCTTGGCCAGCGAAACCAGCAGCAGGATGGCAGGGACCAGCGGGCTCTGCAGGTGGAACGGCTGGCCGGTGATGGAGGCACGGGCCATGTCAGCGGCGCCAACGCCGTAGTGGGCGGCGGTCTCGCTCAGCACCGGCAGGACGCCGAAGTAGAAGGCGTCGTTGCTCATGAAGAACGTCATGGGGATGCTCAGGATGCCGGTGATGACCGCCATGAACGGGCCCATGGAGGACGGGATGATCTGGACCAGCCATGCGGACATCGCTTCCACCATGCCCGTGCCCTTGAGGACGCCGGTGAGGACGGCTGCGGCCATGACCATGCTGACCACGGCAACGATGGAGGGGGCGTGGGCGATCAGCTGGGCGCCCTGGTCCTTGACCTTGGGGAAGTTGACCAGCAGGGCGACTGCGGCCCCCACCATGAAGACGAACGGCAGCGGGATGATGTTGGCTACGAGCACCACCATGACGGCGACGGTCAGGGCCAGGTTGAACCAAAACAGCTTGGGGCGAAGGGTGGAGCGGTTCGGGTCAAGGGCGGTGTCGGTGAGTCCGGCGCCGCTGTCCTCAATGAGGGTGTCGGCGCGGTCCAGTACGGCCACGGAGGATCCTGCCGGGGAGCCGTCGACGGCGGGGGCTGCTCCGCCGGGGTTGCCCCGGCGTCCGCGGCCGGTTCCGGCACCCGTGCCGCCGGTTCCGCCGGCGGAGGCACCGCCGGCGGACATTCCGTCAAACCCTGCCGCCGTCTCCGGGACGCCCCAGATTTCCGGAGCGGTGGCACGGAGGCGGTTGCGCTCCTGCAGGCCCAGCAGCCAGGCGAAGGCGAACACGACCACCAGGCCGGCCACCAGGGACGGGATCATGGGGACGAAGACGTCATTGACGTCGATCTTCAGGGCGGTGGCGGCGCGGGCGGTGGGGCCGCCCCACGGCAGGATGTTCATGGTGCCGTTGGCCAGGCCGGCCACGCAGGTGAGGACCACGGGGCTCATCTTGAGGCGCAGGTAGACCGGCAGCATGGCGGCCGTGGTGAGGATGAACGTGGTGGACCCGTCGCCATCCAGCGACACGGCGGCCGCCAGGATGGCGGTGCCCAGGACAACCTTGGCGGGGTCGTTGCCCAGCTTGCGGAGGATGAACTTCACCAGCGGGTCAAAGAGCCCGACGTCGATCATCAGGCCGAAGTAGATGATGGCGAACATCAGCAGCGCCGCGGTGGAGGTCATGGACTTCATGGAGTCCATCACCATGTCGCCGATGCCGAGGCCGGCACCGGCAAAAAGGCCAAAAACAGTAGGGACAATGATCAACGCCAGCACTGGCGTCAACTTCTTCGTCATGATCAGCACCATGAATACCGCGATCATGGCGAATCCAAGTATTACCAGCACAGCCGGCTCCTTCTTGTGAACAGCACCACAGCGTTGTGATGCGTGCTACAGACTGTAGGGTGGCGTCCGTCACGGCAGTGCCTTTGGCTCAATTGATTGGCATACTGCTTATTGGGAGCATTTTGCTCATTGTGCTCACGGGCCTGATGCGCTGAAACCACCGGCTCGGCCGCACCCGCATCCTACGCAAATACACCCCTGCCAATACACTGCCAATACACCGTCAAGGAGGATGAATGCAGCGTTCCGCACCCCGGCCGCCGCTGCGGTTTTCCACCCAGACGCTGCTGCTGCAGCTGGCGGTGGTGCTGCTGGTGGTGCTGCTCAGCGCCACCGTGCATGCCTGGCTGACGTACGACCGGGTTGGCAGCGACGCCGAAAACCAGGCCCTGACGCTGGCGCGCACCGTTGCCTCGGATCCGCAGGTCAGGGCCGACGTGCTGGCCATCAGTGAACAGCCCGGCACTCCCCCGCCCGGCGAGCTTCTGGCCGGGCCGCTCCAGTCAGCAGCCGAGGCAGCGCGGACCCGGACCGGAGCGCTGTTCGTGGTGATCACCGACGAAACCGGGATCAGGCTGGCCCATCCCGATCCCCAGCGGCTGGGTGAGAAAGTCAGCACGGACCCGTCCGAGGCGCTGTCCGGCCAGGAAATCACCACCCGGAACACCGGAACCCTGGGCCCCTCCGCGGGCGCCAAGGTTCCCGTGTATGCGCCCGGCAGCACCACGGTGGTGGGTGAGGTGAGCGTGGGCTACTCCATGGAGACGGTGGCCCAGAGCGTGGCCCGCGACATCGGGCCGGTGGCGCTGACGGCCGCGGGTGCCCTGCTGGCCGGGATCCTGGGGTCCTTCCTGCTGCGCCGCCGCCTGCAGCGGCTCACCCTTGGCCTGGAGCCGGAAGAGATCAGCACGCTGGTCCACGACCAGGTGGCGGTGCTGCAGGGCGTGGACGACGGCGTCATCGGCGTCAGTGCCGACGGCCGGGTGAGCGTCTTCAACGCCGCGGCGCAGCGCCTGCTGGAGTTGCCGGATCTGTCCGGCACCCGCTGGGAGGATGCCCCGGTTCCGGAGCAGCTGAAGTCCCTTACGCGGACCGCGGCCGGCGCTGTGGCAGTTCCAGGCGCTGTGGCAGTTCCAGGCACTGTGGCAGTTCCAGGCGCTGTGACTGCTGCAAACTCCGCCGGTCCGGCCGTGGATGCGCTGGAACTGGTGGCCGGTGGCCGGGTCCTGGTGGCGAACGCCCGCAAGGCGCTGCACCGCCGGGAGGACCTGGGCTGGGTGATCATGCTGCGGGACCGCACCGAGCTGCAGCAGCTGACCCGCCAGTTGGACGCCGTGGGAACCATGTCCACCGCACTGCGTGCCCAGCGGCACGAGTTCGCCAACCAGCTGCACACCCTGGCCGGCTTCCTGGGCATCGGGCAGCACCAGGAGGCACGGGACTACCTTGCCCGGTTGGCCGCCACCGGTCCGCTGAAGTTCCCGGTGGACCAGGCGGAACTGTTACAGGACCCGTATCTCCAGGCCTTCGTCGGCGCCAAGGGCGTGGAGGCGGACGAGCGCGGCGTTGCGCTCCGCATCGGCCCGGAGACCCTGGTCAGGGGGCAGGTCACCGAAGCCCAGGACGTGACCACGGTGCTGGGCAACCTGATCGACAACGCCGTCAACGCCGCCGTTGCCGGGTCATCAACGGAGCGCTGGGTTGAGCTTGAGGTCCTGGATGAGCCGGCCGACGACGGCGGAACGCTGCATATCGTGGTGGCGGACTCGGGTGACGGGCTGGCAGAAGGCACAGACGCGGAGGGCGTGTTTGCCGAGGGTTTCACCACGGCCTCCGGCCCTGTCCGGGCAGGTGGCGGACAGGGCTTCGGACTGGCTCTCGCGCGCCAGCTGGCACGGCGCCGCGGCGGCGACGTGAAAGTGCTGGAGCGCGGAACCAAGGGCGGGCCGGGCGCCGTGTTCATGGCGACCCTTCCGCAGACGACGGCGGGAAAGCCCGCCGCCGCAACCCCGGGGGCAGCCGGAAAGGATGAGAATGGCTGACGATTTTCGGGTCCTGATCGTGGACGACGACTTCCATGTGGCCAAGCTCCACGCAACGTATGTCGACTCGGTGGCAGGGTTCCTGGCGCTGGCGCCCGTGGGCACTGCCTCCCTGGCACTGCAGGCCATCCACAGCCTGCGGCCGGACCTGGTGCTGCTGGACGTGTACCTGCCGGATGCATCGGGCCTGGACCTGCTGCAGCAACTGGATGTGGACACCATCATCCTCAGCGCCGCCTCCGATGCCTCGTCCCTCCGGGTGGCGTTCCGCCGGGGAGCGCTGGGATACCTGCTCAAGCCCTTCACTGCGGAGTCGCTGTCCCAGCAGCTGCGCTCCTATGCCCGGTACCGGCGCCTCCTGGGCCAGCCGGGGGCACTGGACCAGGAGGCGGTGGAACGTGCAAAACGTTCCCTGATTCCGGGTGATGTCACGCCGTCGTCGAAACCCCGCTCCGCCACCGAAGCGGCAGTGCTGGAGTCCCTGGCCCCCGGTGAGCAGTACTCGGCCGCGGAAGTGGCCTCCCGGGTGGGCGTCTCCCGGGCAACCGCCCAGCGGTACCTGTCCTCCCTGGCCGACGACGGCGCGGTGGACATCCAGCTCCGCTACGGCACCACCGGCAGGCCGGAACACCGGTACGGCCTGCCGGCGCGGTAGTCCAGGGAGAGCGTCAGGCAGCTTTCTGGGCGACGAGTTCGATCTCGACAAGCATCTTCGGATCCAGGAACGGCAGCACGTGGACCAGGGAGAGGGTGGGGCGGATGTCACCGAACACCTCGCCGTGCGCCCGGCCGGCCTCTTCCCATTTGCTGATGTCCGTCAGGTACAGCTTGGACTGCACCACGTGCTCGTAGCCGAAGCCGGCGTCGGCCAGGACCTTGCCGAGTTTCTGCAGGATGTACTGGGTCTGGGTGTAGAAGTCGTCCCCCACGATCCCGTCGTCACCGCTTGCCGCGGTTGCGGAAATGTAGAGGGTGTCGTCCACCTGGACGGCACGGGAGTAGCCGAGGGTCTGTTCCCAGACGGATCCGCTGCCGAAGGTTTTGCGCATGGGTGGCCTTTCAAAGCTGGAATGGGTCGCCACCACTGTAGGGCTGCTACAGGTCGCGCCGGTAAACCAGCAGTTTTGTGTCGGTTCCGGGAACGAACCAGTCCCGTTCAGCCACCCGGTGGAAGCCGGTCCTGCGGTACAGGCCGTGCGCGCTTTCCCAGTCTTTCCCCGTGGTCAGGGCCACCGCGCGGATGCCCGGAAGGGTACGGGCATAATCGATGATTGCCTCCACCATGGCCCGGCCGGCGCCGCTGCGCTGGACGGCAGGGTCCACTACCAGCATGCGGAATTCCAGCTCGTCCGGCAGGGCAATGTCCGCGTAGGGTTCCCCGGCGAGCGCCAGCGTGACGGAGCCGATGATGGTTCCCTCCCGTTCGGCTACCCAGATGGTGGCCTGTTGGGCCCGTTCAGCAACGTCCATGATCTTGACCATGTACGGATGGGCGGGGTCGTCGAAGTAGCCTGCGGAGAGATAGGAGTCGCCGGTGATCCGGGCGATGGCCGGGAAGTCGGCTTCGACGGCGGGACGGATGGTTGGCTGCTGCTGCACCCGTCAATGGTAGTGGCGGCCCGGCCCCGGTTCCGGCGGAAACGCGCTTTCCGTGATCGAACTATCAGAACCGGTGAGCAGTACCAGTGCAGTACCAGTGCAGTACCAGTGGGCAGTGCCGGTGTTGCAGAGCCAGTGTTGCAGAGCCGGCCCGGCTTCCCGCGCCGCCTAGAGCGGAAACTTGCCGCTCAGCTCCAGGCTGGCCGCGCACGTCCAGGCGTCGAGCCGCTCCTCATCGGTGGGACCGCCGTCGAGCGGGCTGGTCAGGCGTGGCCTGCGCACCCAGCAGCCGGCTTCCTCCGCGATCAGCGCCCCGGCCGAGAAATCGTGCTCGTTCAGGCCCCTCTCGCCGTAGGCGTCATGCGTTCCGTCCGCCACCATGCACAGGTCCAGGGCCGCGGAACCAAGCCGGCGGACATCGGCAAACCCATCCATCAGGGTGGCGAAGGCGGCAGCCTGCTGGGAGCGGATGCCGGGTTCGTAACTGAATCCGGTGGCCAGGATCTGCCCGGTCCGGCCCGGGACCGGGCCCTCAAGCCTGGTGGTGGTTCCGCGCTCCTCCAGCCAGGCACCCCGGCCGCGGGCGGCGTAGTAGATCCGGCCCAGCGCCGGGGCGTTGACCACGCCGGCCAGCCAGGCGCCGTCGGAGTCGGCAACAGCCACGGAGGTGGCGTAGTAGACGATGTTGCGGATGAAGTTGGTGGTGCCGTCCAGCGGGTCGATGGACCAGCGGTAGCCGGTGGGATCGGCGGGGCGGGTGGTGCCCTGTTCCTCGCCGGTGATGCTGTCCCCCGGGCGGGCCGCGGCAATGACGTCCCGCACCGCGTTTTCGGCGGCGACGTCGAAGGCCGTCACCCAGTCCCCGGCCGCCCCCTTGTTGCTGGCGTCCAGCGCGGTGCCGTCCCGGCCGGAAAGGACCCTGGCACCGGCAGCGGCTGCCTGTTTGGCGACCTCCAGCAGTTCCGATGCGGACGTCATGCGTTCTCCTCCACTGCGGCCGGTACGGCCGCTTCCCCGTTGGCGTCCCCGTCCGCTCCCGGCGCTGCCGCATCCCCCAGGGCTGTCGCATCCCCCAGGGCTGCCGGGCCGCCGTCGAGCAATTGCCGGAACCCGTCCTCGTCCAGCACTGGAATCCCCAGCTGCTCTGCTTTGTCCAGCTTGCTGCCGGCACTTTCGCCGGCCACCACGTAACTGGTGTTTTTCGAAACGGAACCGGCCGCCTTTCCGCCGCGGAGCAGGATGGCCTCCTTGGCCTCGTCGCGGCTGAAGTTGGGCAGCGAGCCGGTGACCACCACCGTCAGCCCTTCGAGCGTGCGCGGCATGGATTCGTCCCGTTCGTCCTCCATGCGCACCCCGGCGGCGGCCCAGCGGTCGATGATTTCAAGGTGCCAGTCCTCCGCGAACCATTCCTTCAGCGCGGCGGCGATGGTGGGACCCACGCCGTCCACATGGGCCAGCTCCTCCTCCGACGCTGCCCGGATGCGGTCCATGGAGCCGAACGCCTGGGCCAGGGCCCGGGACGCCCGCGGGCCCACGTGCCGGATGGACAGGGCAACCAGCACCCGCCACAGGGGCTGGGTCTTGGCCTTTTCGAGTTCCTTGAACAGCTTCTGCGTGGTGGCGGTGGGCTTGGACGGCGACTTGGCCGTGCCCTTGCTGAAGAAGTACGGCACCAGCTCGTACTCGCCGGTGGGAACGCCCTTGGTTTTCTTCTCCCTCCGGATCCGGACGCCGGCCAGGTCCTCGGGGGTGAGGTCGAACAGTCCGGCTTCGGAGGCCAGGGGCGGAACATCGGGTTCGGCCGGCTGGGTCAGCGCAATGGCCGCTTCCCAGCCCAGGGCCTCGATGTCGAAGGCGCCACGGCCCGCTACGTGGAACACCCGCTCACGAAGCTGCGACGGGCAGGACCTGGCGTTGGGGCAGCGGACATCCACGTCCCCCTCCTTGGCCGGGGCCAGCGGAGTACCGCAGGATGGACATTCGGTGGGCATCACGAAATCCCGCACGGGCGGGTCCTGCTGGTCCCGGAGGGCCAGCACCGGGCCCACGATTTCGGGGATGACGTCGCCCGCCTTCCGCAGGACCACGATGTCGCCGATCTTGACGCCTTTGGCCTTGACCACGTCCTGGTTGTGCAGGGTGGCCATTTCCACCGTGGAGCCGGCCACCTTGACCGGCTCCATGACCCCGTAGGGGGTGACGCGGCCGGTTCGGCCCACGTTGACCTGGATGTCCAGCAGCTTGGTGTGGACTTCCTCCGGCGGGTACTTGTAGGCCACGGCCCAGCGCGGAACGCGGGTGGTGTTGCCCAGGGCCCGCTGGGTGGCAAAGTCGTCCACCTTGATCACGATGCCGTCGATTTCGTGGAGCAGCTTGTGGCGCTGGTCCCCGTAGCGCTTGATGAAGCCAAGGACGTCTTCCCTGGTCTCCAGCACCTCGAAGTACGGGCTGACCGGCAGGCCCCACTCCTTGAGCAGCCCGTATGTTTCCGACTGGCTGCCGGCCGCGAGCCCCTCGCGGGCGCCGATGCCGTGGACGAACATCTTCAGCGGCCGCTTGGCCGTCTCCGCGGGGTCCTTCTGCCGCAGGGAGCCGGCGGCCGCGTTGCGGGGATTGGCCAGCGGTGCCTTGCCGGCTTCGATTAGGGCCTCGTTGAACTCCGCGAACGCCTTGGAGGGGATGAAGACCTCCCCGCGCACCTCCATTTCGGCGGGGAAACCGCTGCCGCGCAGTTCCTGCGGGATTTCCTTGATGGTGAGCAGGTTGTGGGTGATGTCCTCGCCCGTGGTTCCATCGCCGCGGGTGGCAGCCCGCACCAGTCTGCCGTCGCGGTACAGGAGGTTGACAGCAAGGCCATCGATCTTGAGTTCGGTAAGCCAGGCTGCCTTGGTGCCGCCGTCCCCGATTTTTTCGATGCTGGCCTCGGCCCGGTTGAGCCAGGCCTCAAGCTCGTCCAGCGAGAAGACGTCTTCCAGGCTGTACATCCGCTGCAGGTGCTCCACGGGCGCGAAGGCGGCGGATACTTCGCCGCCCACTTCCTGCGTTGGCGAGTCGTTGGCCACCAGTTCCGGATGCAGCGCCTCGATCTCCTCGAGGCGGCGGAAGAGGGTGTCGAACTCGGCGTCCGAAACCAGGGGTGCGTCCTCCTGGTAGTACGCGAACCGGTACTTCCGCACCAGGTCCGCGAGGTTTTCGTATTCCTCGCGGATGGCTTCGGTGGGAACGGCTTCGGGCTCGTGTGGTTCCGCGGTTCGGGTGGCGGTCTGTTCTGCGGGTCCTGGTCCTGTGCTCACAGACCTATCTTGCCTTACACCTGCGACAGCCAGCGGGCAGGGCGGCGTGAACGCTGTCAGTGCGAGCGCAGCCGGTTCCGGTTTCGGTTCCACCAGGCGAAGGCGCCCGCGGAAACGCCCACCAGCAGCGTTCCAAGGGCGATGGGCAGGAGCGCAGGTCCGCCGGGGCCCTCGTCACGGGCAGGGGCAGCAGCGGCAGCCATCCGGGCAGGCCCGGCAGTCCGGTTGACCGGGCTGTTCCAGTCCACCCCGCTGGAGGGGCCGGTCGGCGGCCGGTAGCCGGCAGCGGGTGACGTGGTTCCGGTGGCGGCCCCATCCGGGAGTTCCGCTGCCGTGGCGGGAGGCCCGGCCGGTTCGGGAGTGCCTGCCTGCGGCTGCGCGGCTGGCTCCGTTGGCTGCGGCTGGAGTGGCTGGGCGGGAGGCTCGGCGGGTGGCGCCGGCTGGGCCGGCGGCTGGGCAGCCTCCTTGGATTTGCGGGGCCGGCCGGGGTCGGGGTTGTCGGCAAGGATGGGCACGCAGACAAGACCGCAGTCTGGTGGGGCCTGGGTGCCTGCCGTCGGAGAGGGGTCCGCGGTTGCAGCCAGCGCGGGACCGGAGGGGAACAAGCCGAGGGCCAGGGCAAGGACAGCTGCTGATGCCGTCGTCGAAACAGTGCGGAGGATCGGGGCGGACGGGGTCATTGCTACCTTTCGATGCGCGCAGTCCCCCCACCGCGGCTTTCTGGTGTCCCCGGTAGTCTTCTACAACGTCCTGCGGGGCCGCAAATCCCGACGGATCGCGGCCCCCGCATTCATCGGCGCTGTTCAGTCCCGGTTTTCGGGCGGGAGCGCCACCTGGATTTTCCGTGCCTTGCCCCGCCCCACCACGTACCCGCGGCCCGGAATGAAGTTCGGGCTGACCCGGCCCAGGGACGTGTTGAGCAGGCTGTCGCCCTCAATATCCCCCGGGTTCAGCAGCAGGCCGCGGCGGCCCGATTTGAAGGGCTGGGCAAGCTGCCAGGCGGAGGACCAGGTGGAGGATTCGGACTCGCCGATGACCCATTGGTCTGCTTTGAGGGACGCCGTCACCAGCTGCGCCATTCCTGACTCGGCGATGGTGTCGGTGAACTCGGTGAGGCCCTCGATGAAGAAGGCCACGGTGCCAGGGTTTCCGGTGGAGTGCTCCACCAGGTCCTCCACCACTTCGGCGACGTCGTCCGGGCCCACCACGGCGCGGTTCCAGATGGGGAGGGACGCGACGGCGGACCGGCGGGACCCGAGGTAGACCAGTTCCGTGGCGGGATTGGACCGGCGCAGCGCGTAGGCCAGGGTGACCAGCGCCACGGTGCGCCCCGAGCCCGGCGGCCCGGCCAGGAGCAACGGTCCGCGCGCCATGAGTTCGGCCGGTTGCAGGGACTCGTCGTCCACTCCAATAACGGGCAGGTCGGGGCTGCCGGCCGGCAGGACATCCAGGTCCACCTGCTCGGGGAGACGCTCAATGCCCGGGGCGGTTTCCAGGCCCTGCCGCTGCATGGCTTCGCTGAGCTTATGGACCTCGCGGGCCTGCAGGGCCAGGTTCGAATTGCCGCCCAGGACGGCCAGCTGGACTTCAAGCCCGTCCAGCAGCCCACGGCCCGGGGGCGACGTGGCCGTGAGGACATCCCTGGGAACATCCATGGAAATGTAGTCGTCCTCAGAGGACAGGCGCAGGACCAGGCGGCGCTGGATGGAGGCGAGCAGGGACGCGGGGACGGCGTTGGGCCGGTCCCCGGTCACCACCAGGTGGATGCCCAGGGTCCGGCCGTCCGTGGCCAGCTGCAGGAAGATGTCCCAGAGCCCGGAAAGCTTGCTGTGCTCGTACGCCTCACGGAAGGCTGACATGCCGTCCACCAGCACGAAGATCCGCTTCTCGTCCGGCCGGTTGGCCAGCCTCCGGTACTCCACGATGGTGGAGGCGCGCACCTCGGCGAACTGCGCGGAACGCAGCTCGGCGATGTCCCGGAGGAGGCGCAGCAACCGCCCGACGCGTTCGACGTCGTCGCCATTGATGATTTCCCCCACGTGCGGAAGCTCCTCAAGCATCCGCAGCCCGGAAGAGCCGCAGTCGATGCCGTAGACGTGGACGGGGCCGCCGCGCGGGGTGACGGCCGCGGCAATCGCGATGCCGCGCAGGGCGGCGGACTTGCCGGAACCACCGGTGCCGTAGATGGCCATGTTGCCGTCGCGGTCAGGCTCGTAGAAGACGGTGGGCTGGTCCTGGTGGACGGGGTCGTCCGCGACGCCCAGCAGCAGCTGTTCGTCGGTGCGGGGGTTGGGCAACTTGGAGAAGTCGTAGGTCTTGGCCAGCTCGTCCAGCCATGGTTTCCGCGGCGGCCGGATGGCCAGGGTGTCCGCCGCGTGCACGATGGTGGAGGTCATCCTGGCAATGTCGTTGGGACCGGCCGGTTCCGGGGCCGCAGGCTTTTCGGGTGCCGGAGCTTCCCAACTGGGACCGGAGCCGAAGGCCATCTCCACGATGTCGATCTGGGGGCGCTGCGGTTTATCCGTGGTCCAGCCGCCGGCGTAGCCGGTCTGGAATCCCTGGATCCGTCCGGGCCCGGTCTTGGCGGCACCGCGGCCCGGGATGGCGGGGTCGAAGTAGGCCGCATCCGGCACCCCCAGGATGTCGGTGGCGTCGTCCTCGTCGGCCATGCGCAGCGCCACCCGCAGGTTGGTGTTGGCGCGCAGGTTGTCCTTGATGACGCCCGCCGGCCGCTGGGTGGCCAGGATGAGGTGCAGGCCCAGGGAGCGGCCGCGGGCGGCGACGTCCACCACGCCGTCCACGAATTCGGGCACGTCGTTGGCCAGCGCGGCGAACTCGTCCACGATGATCACCAGGTACGGCGGCGCCTCCGGGTCCGCCTCCCGCTGCAGGGCCAGCAGGTCCTTGGCCTTCTTCCGGTTCAACAGCTGCTCGCGGTAGTGCAGCTCCGCGCGCAGGGATGTGAGGGCCCGCCGCACCAGGTGCGGGGAAAGGTCCGTGACCAGGCCCACCGTGTGTGGAAGGTTGATGCAGTCGGCAAACGCCGCTCCGCCCTTGTAGTCCACGAAGAGGAAGCTGACCCGGTCGGGGCTGTAGGCCGCAGCCATGCCCATGACCCACGACTGCAGGAACTCGGACTTGCCGGCACCGGTGGTGCCGCCCACCAGGGCGTGCGGTCCTTCGTTCTTCAGGTCCAGGTACAGCGGCTCGATGCCCTTGGAGCCCACCAGCGCCCTGAGGGTCCCGTTGTCCTTGCGGTTGGCCACGGCGGTGGCGTGCAGGGAGTTGTTTTCCGTCCAGCGCTCCACCACGGCCTGCGGATTGTCCAGGAAGTCCTTGCCGATCAGGGCCGCATAGGACACCGCGCGGGGCAGGTCGGAATCGTCATTGACCGGCTTGCCCACGTCAACCACGGGCGCCAGCATCCGGGCCAGCTGTGCTGCGAGCTCCGCGTCCACGCTCTCGCAGCTGACCGGGTAGGTGTGGCGGCCCAGCCGGACCTGGCCGGTGGTGGTGCCGTGGTCGCCGTCCACCACCATGAAGTCACGGCAGGCAGCCGGGAGTGACTGGATGTCAGTGGCCACCCACAGGATGTGCACGCCGGAGTCGGGACCGCGTTCGGCCAGCCGGGTCAGGCGGCCGCGGTCCACCGGGGCGTCGTCCTCCACGATGACCAGCACGGAGGGAAGGACCGGCTCTTCGGGCTCATGCTTTACGGGGTCGATGCCGGGGCGCAGGTCCGGGCCTGACCGTTTGGCCGCCGCCTCCCGGGCGTCGACCAGGTCCTCGAGGCGGGCCAGCAGTGAGGAGCCGCCGGCCGACCCCGCGGCAAGGTGGTCCCCGCCCAGCGGGCTGTGGCCCGAGCCTACGTGCGGCAGCCACTGCAGCCAGTTCCAGCGCTCCCGCGACTGGGCGGACGTGATGGCGGTGAGGACCACCTCGGCCGGGGAATGCAGTCCCACCAGCTGCAGCACCATGCCACGGGCCACGTCGTCCACCAGGCCGCGGGCGCCGGCGATCCCCAGCGCGCCGGAGGTGCGCAGCTGGGACACCACGGGGACGCCTTCGATCCCGCTGAACTGCTTGATGCAGTCCTGGATTTCGCGGCTGTACTGGACCTCGGTGTCGTTGCTGGAGGGCTCTTCCAACGGGATGCGGGACGGGGCGGTCCCCAGCCCGAACCGCAGGCCGAGGAACGACGGGTGTTCCGGCCGGTGCGTCCACAGCAGCGGCCCCAGCTTGTAAATCGCGTCCACCGTGTCGCTTACGGACGGCGCTTCCTGCAGCCGGACCGCGCGTTCCACCTGCTGCAGCTCCGTAAGGTCCTGCCGGAATGCGGCCATGGCGGCGCGGAACTGCTTGAGCTGCTCCTTCTGCTGCTTCCGGGTCCGCATTGTCTGGTCCACGTGGTGGCCCACGATGAACAGGGGCATCATCAGCATGAACACCATGGAGAGCACGTTCTGCGTGACCGCGAAAATGACCGCGCCCATCATCAGCGGTGCCACCAGCATGATATAGGGGAAGGGATGCTCCTCGGGGCGCTTGGGCCCGGCAGGAAGAACCCGCTTGGGGACGTCGAAGCGGGGCACCACCCGCGGGGAGCGGTTGAAGTCCACCAGGGGCGACGTCGGCGCTGCCGCATGGTTGTGGCCCAGCGGCACCACGGTGACGGTGGTGTCACCCAGGGTCACCGTGTCGGAGGAGTTCAGCGTGGCCCTAGTGACGGGCAGCCCGTCCATCAGCAGGCCGTTGGCGGAGTTTGTGTCAACGATCTCGATGCCTTCGCCTACCGTGATCCGGGCGTGCCGTTTGGAGGTCAGCGGATCCGTCAGGCGGATGTCCACGTCCCGGTCCCGGCCAATGTAGCTGGTGCCGGTGGGCAGCGAGAATTCCCGCCCGGCGTCGGGCCCTGACAACACGCGCAGGGTTGCGGCGGCCGGTCCCCGGTTGGCCCCGGGTTCGTGGAACTGCCCACTGACCTGGGCCAGCGATACCACCGAGCCGGGGCGCAGGCCTGATTCGAGGAGGTTGTCCTCCCGGGCCAGGATGTTCCCGCTGATGCCGGCACCCACGAATGCTTCATCGATCCGCAGCGAAAGGTTGTCCGGCGCGGGGGTGCCTTTGCGGGCGGGGTCCGCCGTCCACAGCACGGTGGCGATGTCGGCCACGGTGGCCAGGCCGTCCACCGTGACGGCCAGGTCCTTGGCGTCGGCGGGTTCGCGGCGGAGTGTCAGCCGGATCCTCATCCTTCGTCCACGCCCCTATTCTTCTCCAGCAGGTACAGGTCATCGGGTGTCACCAGGTGGGTGGTGACGGCGTGTTCAACCAGGCGTGCCCGGCGGTTGGTGGCCAGCTTGCCGCCGCCGCCGCGCAGTCCCGCCACGCCCACCCGGTCCAGCTTGTCGCAGACGTTGTCCAGCTTGCGGTTGAAGCGCGTCAGTGCCCAGCCCAGGGTCTTGGCGGCCGCCGCGGAGGACGGGATGGTGCTGAAACCGGTGCCTTCACGCCGGAGCACAGGCTCGGCGAGCGCCACGATCAGCGCCTTCTGCGCGTCCGTGAAGACCACGGGGCCGATGGTGGTGTCCCCGTTGCCGGCTTCTTCGCGGGCTTCCTGCCGGAAGGACGGCGTCTTCACGTGCACGGCGAACTCGTAGGTGGTGGGCCCCGCCGTGAAGATGACATTGGTGTGGCTGAACACCAGCGGAATCCGCGCTCCGGGTGACAGCCAGGCCTGCATGCCGCCGGAGGCGTCAGCCACGGTGGCGGAGAGCATGCTGCCGACGTTGCTGAGCCACCAGATGCCGTCGTAGCGGGCAACCTGCAGGAACTGCCGGTGCAGGTACGGGTTGTCGTCCACTTCAAGGTCGCCTTCGCGGCCGATGTTGAAGATGTCCTCGTCGGATGGCTCGTACCATTCGCCACAGAAATCTATTGCTAGATCCCCCATGATCTGTGCCTCCTCAAGGCAGAACTGTTGCGGTAGTCGGAGTGGTGGTGTTGCCGTGAAACCGGCAGTGCGGGACGTTCATTGGCCGGTGCAGGCGATGGAACCGGACCCCAGCGGTGAGAACGCACCGTCCGAGCGGACGATCATGACCTGGATGCAGGTTTGCCCCGACGGGTTTGGCCTGAGCCGGACGGGCGCCTGCGCGATGGATTGGTAGTCGCCGCCCCCACCGATGGTATAGACCCTCCATTTGTAGGTATCGCCTGGCTTGGGGTCGGGGTTGTTCCAGTAGAAGGATGCCTCGCCGTTGGTGTCGACCGTTCCGGCCAGGCCTTCGACATCGGGCACGGTGCCGCTGTCCAGGGCGTCCGCAGGGGGTTTGCTGGCCTGCTGGGTTTCCACCGCCTTGGGGGTGCCTGTCGCCGTGTTGGCCACCACGATGCCCACCACAGCCGCCAATACCAGGAGGGTGCCGCCGGCGATTGCGAGCCAGAGGTTGCGTTTGCCGTGGTCGGCCTTCGGAGCCGCTTGCGGCTCGTCCGCCTTCACCGCCCGCTGGACTGTTGCGTCCACGGTGTAGCCCGTGTCCTGCGTTCCTCCTGTGCCCGTGACGGGTGCACCGTAGTTGGCCGTCCCTGTGCTGCCACGCAGGACGGTGGACTGCGCCCACTCCCCCTGGCCGGCGCCGTCGTCCGTGGCTGCCGCCGGAGCAGCCGCCCCGGTGGCCGCCGCCCACGTGGTGCGGGCCGGAATCTGCGGCACTGCCGGGGCAGGCTGCCATTGGCTGGGGCTGGCGGGAGCAAAGTGCGACGGCGGGAGGGCGCCGCCCCCGGGCCCCGTCGCGTCAGTCCCGGTGCCGGTCGGGTTGGGGCGGGTGCGGGCAGGGAACGTGGGTGCGCTGCCGGTCCGCTCCGGATCGATGGCAGCAATGCTGCGGACGCGCGTCTCCTCGGTGCCGTCGTCCGGGTGGCCCTCCTCCTGCTGCGGCTCCTCCAGGACCTCGAAGGGCGTGACGGAAAGGTTGAGCTCGGCCTGGATGCGCTGCAGGGCCAGGGCGAAGGCGTGGGCCGAGGAGTACCGGGACTGGGGCGATTTGGCCATGGCGGTTGCCAGGGCCAGTTCCAGTGATTCCGGCACATCGGCACGGCCCAGCCGCGGCAGCGCCATGTTGCTGATCCGGTTGATCAGTTCGCGCTGCGAGTTGTCCGCGCCCGGCATCACGAAGGGTGAACGTCCGGCCAGCAGGGTGTACAGCGTGGCGCCGAGGGCCCACACGTCCACCATGACGCCGTCAACGCCGCCGTCCCGGAACTGTTCGGGCGGGGACCAGGGAATGGACATGCCCGAATCGTCATCAGAATCCCCGGCCAGGGTGCCGGAGATGCCGAAGTCGGTGAGGGCCGGACGGTTGTAGTCCGTCACCAGGATGTTGGCGGGCTTGATGTCGCGGTGGGCGATGCCGGCGCGGTGGGCGGTTTCGACGGCGGAGGCCACCTGGATGCCGACCGCCAGGACCTCGTCAACGCTGAAACGCTGCCGCCGGTAACGCACGTCCAGGCTGGGCCGGGAGCAGTACTCCATGGCCAGGTAGGAGTGCCCGTCATCGGTGACTTCCGCTTCGAAAATGGTGACGATGTATGGGTGCGAGGACAGCTGGGCCATGAGGTTGGCCTCGGACTCGAACCGCCGCCGCGCGCCCTCGGTCTTGAGGTCCGAGAGCAGCACCTTGACGGCGACTTTCCGGCGCGGCCTGTCCTGTTCGTACAGGTAGACGTCGGAAAACCCGCCGGAGCCGAGCAGGCTGATGTAGGTGAAGCCCTGGATGCGGGGCGGCGGCGCAACGGGCCGTTTGGAACTCAAGGAATCTCCTCAAAACGCAGTGAGATGTTGTCGCCCAGCTCCGCGATGTCGCCGTCGAGCAGGATGGCCATCTCGTTCTGGGCCAGGCGGCGCGGCGGTTGGCCTTCGCGGACCAGGACAGTGCCGTTGGTGGCCTTGAGGTCGCAGAGCATCACGTGCCAGCCCTCAAGCCGCACCTCGACGTGGGACCGGGAAATGTCGCCGCCGGGGCTTGCCACCTGGACGAGCCGCGGCATCACGCCGCCCTGCACCCGGGACACTGACGGCTGCCTGCCGATGACCATCGACTGGTCGAGGTCCAGCAGTTCGCCGGTGGACAGGCGCATCCGGCCCAGCCTGGGACGGGCCACCTGCACGGCATCCGGCAGCAGGGCAGCCCCGCAGGCGCTGCAGAGGGCACGTGTGGGTGGGTTGGCGTGGCCCTGGGCACAGACGCGGGCCAGCACCATTGGTCCATTGGCGGGGTCCTGCTGGACGGCCGGCGCGTTTGTTGCCGGACCGGACGCGGTTCCCGGCAGGCTGCTTTTCATCACCGTCTGGCCATCGTGGTCGGGGTCGAAACCGGTGCCGGTGCCGGTGCCGGATACAGCAGGCGCCGGTACGACGGGCGCAGGTGCCCCGGATGCCGGTGGAGCCAGTGGCGTGCCGTGGTTTGGCGGCGGGGTGAAGCCAGGGGCGTCGTGGGCCGGCGTAGCTCCCCCCGTGCGCCACGGGACGGAGTCGATGAGGACGCCGGCGGAGGCAGGACGGGGCCGGCCGGAGGGCTCCCCAGTTGTACCGGCACTGGATCCAACTCCAAGTCCGGCGCCAGGTGTGGGCTGATGCCGGCTGTCGGTCTCTGTCGCAGTCCCGGGACCGGCTGCCGGCACATCCGGGGCCGGGTCCTCCGGGCTGCGGAGGGCGGGCAGGGGTTCGGCTGCCGGCAGGGCCGGGCGTTGCTGCGGGGACACCTGGCCGGAATCGTCGTCAGGGTCCTCACGCACGGCAGCGTCTTCGATGTGCCGCATGACGGTGCAGTCCCAGAGATGGTCATAGGACGTCGTCATCTCCGCTGCGGGACCGGCGCCGGCTCCGGTGGGGGCAACGCCGGCGAAGCCTGTCTCCGGCACCTCAATTGGGGCGGGCTCACCTGAAGCATTCCCCACAGCTTCTCCCTCAGCGCCGCGCTCCCCGCCGGCACCAATCTCACCGTCGACACCAATAATGAAATCCGGGGCAATAGTGGCATCGGGGTCGTGGGTATCCCGGGCATGGGCGTGTGCGGCTTCCGCTGGATCGACCACCCCGTCGGCCAGGCGTTCATCAACGTCCTCTTCGATGACCCCCAGCACCGTTTCGGCCGAGGCTGCATGCCCGGGCAGGAGCGTGGTTTCGGGCAGGTCTTCCGGCTCGTCCGGAACGTCCGGCTCCCGCAGGTCAGCCGGGGCGTGGCCGGCGGGAGCAGCAGAAGCCTCGTCGCTGCAGGAAGTTTCCGCCGGTGCAACAGCATCCGCTGCGGCCGGAGCATCGACCGCAGCCGGGCCGGAGCGTGCGCCCAGGGTCAGGGACTGCAGCAGCACCACGCCCTCACCGAGCGGCAGCTCGGGTTGTTCGGTGGCGAGCCCGGCGGTACCGGTGGTCCCAGCCGCAATCGCCACCCGGCACGTGCCGGGGACCACGAATTTGCGTTCGTTCCAGGTGGTCACGTCCCGGCCGTCGAGGTCCACGGCTCCCCCGGGCTGTTCGACGGTGAGGTCGATGTCGCCCCGCAGGAAAACCCGCAGGGATCCGTTGAAATCCAGGATGCCGAAGGATGGGATGCGGGTGAGGGATCCGCCGGAAGTGCTGGTCACGGCGGCGAGGATCTCGTGCGGCTCAGGCCGGCCGGCCAGGAGTTCCCACAATGCGCCTGCGAGTTCCGCGGGCGACCCGGGGCCCAGGAGGACTGCGGTGCGGGACCTGACAATGCCCAGCCAGGTGCCGGGGATGTAGCTAGCGGCGGTCATCGTCCGGCTCCCCGTTGTGGTCCGCGGTCTCCTCCACCGGTGCGGGCAGGGGCTGCGTCACGGCTTCGGATGCCTGCGGCCGCGGCAGGGTCACTTCGTCTCCGTCAGCGGAGGTGAGGCGGGGCGCGGTGGTGCCAGCGCCGTCGTCGTTCGAAACGTTCCTGGCATCCACCACGATGGCCGTGACGTTGTCCCGGCCGCCGCTGCGCAGGGCGGCCTGGATCAGGGCGTCCACCGCCTCCTGCGGATCCGCCACGCTGCTGAGGATCCGGAGGATGTCATCGTCTGCCAGTTCCCCCGTCAGGCCGTCGGAGCAGACCAGGACGCGGTCGCCTTCCTCCACGGGAAGGAGCCAGTAGTCCGCTTCCGTCTCGTCGCCCGTGCCCAGGGCCCGGGTGACCACGTGCCGCCGCGGGTGGACGGTGGCTTCCTGGGCGGTGATTTCGCCGGCGTCCACGAGTTCCTGGACCTCCGAGTGGTCGACGCTGATCTGCTCGAACCGTCCCTGGCTGAGCCGGTACGTGCGGGAATCGCCGATGTTCACCACCAGCCAGTACGGCATGCCCATCTGTTCCACCACGACAGCACCGGTAAGGGTGGTGCCGGCACGGGCTCCGGTGGCCTCACGGATCGAGTTGTCCGCACGTACCAGGTACTGCTGGAGGACGGCAGCGGTGATGCTCCGCTCCCCCGTGGCCACCTGGGGAATCCCGGCCAGGGCCCGCACGCACAGGCCGCTGGCGATTTCGCCGGCTTCATGGCCGCCCATGCCGTCAGCGACGGCGAAGACGGGATCGGCGGCGATATACGAATCCTCGTTCAACTCCCGGCGGAGTCCCCTGTCCGTCCCGTAGCCGTAGCTGAGGCTGAGTCCCGGCCCCGGCTGGATGGTGGAAACACTGGCGGGGTGCTGGTTCATGCCTGTCCTAGGTAAAAGGTACGGTCTCCAAAGTGCACGCTGGATCCCGGGGTAACAAATGTGGGGACGCCCGGCACCAAGGGGGTGCGCAGGCCGTCCGGGGTGGTGACGGCGCTTCCATTGGTGGACTGGCGGTCCGTCACCCAGATGCCCGCGCCGTCGGTGAGCAGGTGCAGGTGCGTCTTGGAGATCGAACGGCCGGGGTCATCCACAGCCAACAGCTGGGCCTGCTGTTCCCCGGCCTGCCCCACCGGGTTCCGGCCCACCAGGACGCTGCGGTCCAGCTGGAAGTCGCGGCCGTCGTCCAGGCGGATACGGAGGACGGCCACAGGGGCGGGGCCGCCGGTTCCGGGCCGCACCTGGGTGCGTTCGACGTCGTCGTCCACATGCGGCGGGGGCATCCGGTGGCCGGCGGCGGGCGGCGGCGCGAAGGAGGCAGGTGGGCTGTAGGGCAAGGTCTGCGACGGCAGGGCGGCCGACGGCGAAGGTGCCTGGGGTGCCGGAGCCGGAGCTGCCGGAGGGGTTTGCAGAGGGGCATGGGGGGCTGGGTGTACAGGGGCTGGGTGTACAGGGGCTGGGTGTCCGGGGGCGTTGTGTACGGGAGTCTGGGCCACGTTGGCGCCGGCCACCGGCGACAGGACCTGCTGCACGGGCGGCAGGTCCAGGGGCGCGAAGCTGTAAGGCCCTTGGATGCCACCGGTGGTGATGGGATCGCGGCCCGCCTTGACATCGAACACCAGGGTCTTGGCGGCGGTGTCATTCCAGCCCCGCAGCCCGCCGTCCCTGTCCCACCGGCTGGAAACCACCACCAGCACGGCCCACGCGCCACCCACCAGGAGCAGCGGGCCAAGGATGGGCAGGGCGGCGTCAAACCACTTGAAGACCACCACCAGCACCGCGGCCAGCACGGCCAACAGGATGCCTGCTCCGGTGATGAGGCCACGCAGGAACACGGCGCCGGCGCCGGGAGCGTAACCGTCCTGGTCCGCGCTGCGGATGCCCATCAGCAGGTTCCCGGGCGTTTTGCCGGTGCGTGCTTCCAGCCCGAGCACCACGAAGAGGTAACCCAGGGTCAGGCCAAGGCCGATGCCGCCAAAGAGCACCAGAGAGGACGTGTCATAGACAATGAAGCCACCGCTTCTGGTGCGGGTAATCCCGGCGAATCCGATGGCAAACGTCACCACCAGCACCGCCACCCCAGGCAGCCAATCAATGACGGCAGCGCCAAGCCGCTTGCCCGCCGCAGCCGGAACAAGCTGAAGGTTCACTGCCATTCCCGTTCCTCCCCCTGGAGCGGCCCCCACCCTTGTGGTACCGCCCGTCCTGCCCGGCACGGTACCCGTATGCAAGGTGCCCGCTTGCGCGGTGCCCGTCAATGCGGTGCCCGCCGGCTGTGCCGGGGGCCTTTCTACTACCGGGATAGTACCGGGAATCCCGGACGAGTGCGCGGGGCGCGCTTCCCCGGGATCGCTCCTTGCTTGGTCCGCCGGCAGGTCCGGGGTGCGGGGGCGGCGCGCCGCCCTGTTGGGCAGCGGCGCGCCGCAGGCAGTGCAGAACGTGGCACCCTCAGGGACGGGCTGCCGGCAGCGCGGGCAGCGTTCGGGATCGAAGGTCACTGCTGGCCGGGTCCTTGCTGGTTGGGTCCTTGCTGGTTGGGTCCTTGCTGGTTGGGTCCTTGTTGAACAGGCCCTTGCTGAACAGACGGTGCGCCGGCACTGCCGGAGGCACGACGGCGGCGGGCAGCGATGAACCCGGATACCGCCGGCAGCGAGACCCGGCCGCCGCGCAGGCTGGCGCCCTTGCCTGCGTTCATCGCGGCCCGGGCGTCGGCAAGCAGCGAGCGCGGCGAGAACCGTGCCTGCTGCCGCCGCCAGAACCCCATCCCGGAGGTCATCTCCTTGAGGGAACCATCAACGATGGTCCAGTACTCGCGGACATCCTCTTCGGTTGGTTCCCCGGCGCCGAAGATCGAGGCGTCGGCCCGGCGCGCCAGCATGGTGGTGGTCCCCTGGGTCGCCGGGAAGGCATCGGCCAGGACCGCAGCGCTTTCCCGCCGTGTCGAACGGGTGTCGACGGCGGCACCCAGGTCGGTTGCCAGGCTCACCACCTCGTTCCAGCCCCCGCCCACGCGCTGGGCGGGATGGCCGTCCCGGAAACGGGACTTCCGCCGTCGTGCCTTCAACAAGGCGATCAGCAACAGCGGCAGGCCCAGGATCACCAGCGGGATGGCGGCGACGCCCAGCGCGCCCAGGAGGGCGCCCCAGAACAGCCAGGGATTGTCCTTTTTCTGGTCCGCGTCCAAGGCGTCGGGTGAGGAGTCCGGCGGCAGGTCCGCGGGCTCCTGCGGCGGGGGCGGCGGCTGCAGCACCTGCGGCTTGGGCTTGGACTTGTTCTCGGGGTCCGGTGGAATGGGGATGTTGTCCTTTGGCGGGGTGGGGTCGAAGCTGACCCAGCCCACGCGTTCAAACGCGACCTCCACCCAGGCGTGGACGTCCTTTCCGGTGATCTTCACCTCACCCGCACCGTTCTCCGGGCTGGTTGGCTCAGGGTAGAAACCCATCACCACGCGGGACGGGATGCCCAGGTGCCGGAGCATCAGGGACATGGCCACCGCGTACTGTTCATCGTCGCCGAGCATCTGCTTGGCGGTCAGCAGGTTGCGGATCCGGGCTGAACCGTGGCCGGAGACGCTGGGGAGCTGCCCCTCGCTGACCAAACCGTTGCTGAAGGCCCCCGTCTTCTGGAAGTGCGCCTCGATCTGGCGCACCCGGTCGATGGCCGTGGGCGCGTCGGCGGACAGGTCGTTGGCCTGGGAGCCCACCACCGGCGGAACTTCCAGGGGGTCGGGAAGGGAGACCTTCGCGAAGTCGTACTGTGTCAGCTGCCCGTGCTCGAGTTTGGCGGGGTCGGACACCTGGACGGTGTAGGAGTCGCCGCGGGACAATCCGCTGGTGGTGACGGCGGTGTCCGTTCCGGGGTTGAAGTAGAGGCCGGCAGCCGCAGCCGAGCCGGACTGGTCAAAGCTGATGCCCGTGGTCTTCCGGCCGCCGGGGACGAAGAAGCCCTGGTAGTCCTCCACGTTGATGCTGATCGAGTAGTCGTTGGTGGGCACTACCCCGGATGTGTCGGCCAGGGTGTTGATGGACTTGGCGTCGCCCACCTTGCTGAAGTTGCCCGAACCGTTGGGGTCCATGTTGTAGTTGGTGCCGTTGAAGGCATCCAGGGCGCCAAGGCGCACCCGGCCGTCCCGCGGGAGGCCTTTGACGACGAACAGGGTGTCGTCCTTCTTGTCCTTGACGTAGCTCCGGAAACTGGCCAGGGGGGTGATGTAGTCCTTGGGATCGAACGGCGGTACCACCACGTTGCGGAGGACCTTCCGGTCATCGCCGGCGCTGACCATTGGCGCGGCCACCGCGGTGATTCCCACGCTGGCGGCAATCACCCCCGCGGCCATGCCCAGCCGGCGGATCCTGGCGCGGCGTGCGGTGGCACTGTCCGCCTGGGGGCTGTTCACCGCTACCCGGCGGGTGCTGTTCCGGCGCAGGGCGTCCCGGCGGAAGGTTGCCCAGGCGATGCCGAGGACGGTCAGGCCGATGCCGCGTTCCAGGGTCAGGAACGCGGCGTTGGTGCTGAATGCGATGCCCGTGACGAACAGGACCAGTACCGGCAGGAGCGGTAGGTAGGGGCTCCTTGCCCGCCAGGTAAGGAGCGCTGCCACGAGTGCCAGGACCAGCGAACTTAGGAAGGGGACGATGAGCACGCCGCCGGCGGTTCCCACCGGCACCCCCACCGTCAGCATGTCCTTCCAGGCGAAGACGACGCCCAGGAGCAGGGTCCGCAGCGAATCCAGGGTGGGGACGAATCCGGCGACGGCGGCGTCCGGCACCGCCAGCAAGGTTCCGAACACCAGGTAGACGGCCAGGGCCAGGGCGGTGGTGATCAGCAGCCCCAGTCGCAGGTGGGCGTTCGCCGCGCCGATGCCCAGGCCAAGGATGATGCCGCCGAACCCGGACAGGAGGTAGTACGGGTCGCCGCCGAAGCTCAAACCGAATCCGAGCAGGCCCAGGCCCAGCAGGACCACCAAGGCTCCGGCATCGATCAGGAAATGCCAGGCCGGCTGGCCGTCCGCAAAGGCCGAATCCGGGGTGGCGGCCTTGCGGCGGGTACGGGTTTGCGGGGAACCGCTTTGTGGCGAATGGCCGGGTGCGGTGCTCATGCGGCAGCCTTTCTCAGCACGATGGCAAGGTCGGCCAGGTCGCCGAGCGTCAGGACAGTGAGGTCTGCGATGTTGGCCCTGGAGGGGGCGGCGCCGGTTTCCACCCGGACCGCCAGGCTTCGGACGCCGGGCGGGACGGAGGCTGCAGCGGAACGGAGCTGGCTTGCCGTCACATTGCTGCCCACCACGAAGAACACGACGGAGGCATTGGGCACCGTGTCGGCCAGGGTCCTGGCAAGGTCGACGGCGGTGCGGCGCATCGGGGTGCCGACGATCCGGGTCATGTCATCAAGCATGTTGCGGCCGGTTTCGCAGCGCAGGGGTCCTTTTTGCGTGAGCACATCCAGTTCCCGCTGTTCGCGGATTGCCTGCCGGCCGATGGAGGCGGCCACCGAGATGGCCATCTCGAACTCGTTGTCGGAAGCGTATTCGTCCGTGTTAATGGACAGCGAGATGGCCAGGTGGGCGCGGCGGGTTTCCTCGAACTGGCGCACCATCAGCTTGTTGGTCCGGGCCGTGGTCTTCCAGTGGATGTGCCTGCGGTCATCCCCGGGCACGTAGTCGCGCAGGGCGTGGAAGGAGACGTCGGCGCTGGACAGATCCGTGGTGGGCATGCCCTCGAGGTCGCGGATGAAGCCTGCGGCGGAACCGGCCAGGGCAACGGTGCGCGGGTGGACGAAGAGGTCCTCCGGCTCGGTCCAGAGGACCTGGCGGCGCAGCAGGTGCAGGGGGTCGGCCCGGACGGAGCGGACCGGTCCCACCACGATGACGGCGCGCCGGGCGGTGGGGATGGTGAACAGGTCCTCATGGACCTGTCCGGGCTTCATCCGGGGCAGGTGGAAGACCGCCGTGGTGCTGCCCACCGGCAGTTCCAGCGCGGCCGGCAGCAGCGGCCGGGCCGACGTGTTGGAGACGGCAATGCTGCCGACGGCGCTGTCCCCCACCGCCACCCTCGTGCGGGCAAGGTCCAGCACCACGCCGTAGGAGGACCTGCCGAGGATGAAGGCCACCGCGATCACGAACATGGCGAAGGCGGCAATGGACGCTGCCGTGGCTTCCTGCCAACCGAAGGCCTGGCCTGTGGCCCACAGCAGGATGGCAGCGGCCAGGACGGACCACCCTAGGATGCTGACCACGGACAGCACCGGCCAGGCGTACCTCAGCCAGGTGTCCCGGACAGCCCGCCCGGCGGGTGCCAGGGCGAGGAGGGCGGTGCTGCTGGCTTCGGACCATACGGCCGCGGGGTGCAGCCGGGTGGGGCGGCCGTTCCGGTGGAAGGGTTGCCGGAGACGCTCCGCGAGCCGGGTCAGCGGGGCGCCGCTGGACGTGCCGTCAGACATAGGGGTGTGCCTTCGTTGTTGCGCTGGAATGTCAGTGGTGGTGGCTGCGGCTTGAAGCCGCAGGCCCGGCGCCTCAGGCGTTGGTGCGCTGCTGCGGGGCGGCGACGTCGGCCAGGATCCTGGTCAGCACGGCCTCAGCGGTGGCGCCCGAGAATTCGGCTTCGGGGTCCATCACGAACCGGTGGGTCCACACCACGGGTGCCAGTTCCTTGATGTCATCCGGCAGCACAAAGTTCCGTCCCTGCGAGGCAGCCCAGACCTTGGCGGCCCGGACCATGGCCAGGGCGCCGCGGACGGAGACGCCCAGGCGCGTCTCCGGGGCACTGCGGGTTTCCTCGCAGAGCCGGGAGATGTACTCAAGCACTGCGGTGTCCACGTGCGCCGTGGCGGCGAGGTCGGCCATGTCCGCCACCGCCTGGGTGGTGATGACGGCAGACAGGTCCTTGGACCGGTCCTTCAGGTTGTTTCCGCCCAGCAGCCGGACGGTGGAGGCGTGGTCAGGGTAGCCGATGGAGGTCTTGATCAGGAAGCGGTCCAACTGGGCCTCGGGCAGGCGGTAGGTACCTGCCTGCTCGATGGGGTTCTGGGTTGCCATGACCATGAAGGGGCGGCCTGCCTCGTACGTGACGCCGTCCACGGTGACCCGGGATTCCTCCATGACTTCCAGCAGCGCCGACTGGGTCTTCGGCGAGGCACGGTTGATTTCGTCAGCCAGGACGATGTTGTTGAAGATGGGGCCCTTGTGGAACTCGAACTTCTGCGTCTTCTGGTCGTAGATCGTCACACCTGTCACGTCGGAGGGAAGCAGGTCAGGCGTGAACTGGATGCGGTTGTTGGAGCCCTGCACCGTGGCGGCGAGGGCCCGGGCCAGGGAGGTCTTCCCGGTGCCCGGAGCGTCCTCGAACAGGACGTGGCCCTCGGCCAGCATGGCGGTGAAGGTCAGCCGGATGACGTGTTCCTTGCCCAGCACCGCCTGCCCCACGTTGGCAACCAGCTTTTCGAACGTGTCGGCAAACCACTCGGCCTGCTCAATGGTCATGGTCATGAGATGTGCTTCCTTCTACTGGTCGAAATTCCCTGTTTGATGCTGGAGCTTGCTAGCGGTTCGGCATGCCGGCCGGCGGGTTGCAGCCCACGTTGGAGGTGTCGCAGCGGAGCCAGTTGCCCGCGGCCATTCCTTCGCTCAGGTGGTACCAGATGCCGCTGGGATTGTTCGAGGTCTTGTACCAGACCTGGTAGCGGTCAGCCCGGGAGTAAGCGCCTGCGTCGAGCCAAATCCCCTCACCCGTGCACTGTGATGGGTTGCCGGCAACGTAGCTGTCGGTGCCCTTGCGGGGCTCCGTGCAGCTGCGGACAGGGCTGGCCGTGACGTTCCAGGACGTGGGCGGCGGCGGGGTGTTGTCTGGACCGGAGGTTGAGGTTGCCGGTCCGCCAATCGCCCCGTCCACCACCGTTACGGCGCGGACGCGCAGCCTGTGGCTCTGGTTCCATCCACCGGCGCCCGCGTCATAGCTGGTCGCCTTGCCCACGTTCTGCCAGCCTCCGCCGTCCATGCTGACCTCATAGTGGTTAAGCGGACGGCCGTTGGTGCTGGGGTTATTCCAGGTCCAGTGCACCTGCCCGTCGCCCTTCGCCGATGTCGTGCCGTTCACGTTGGGGGCATTGGCCGGACCATAGGGGTTCCCCGTGCCGATGGCCTTCGCGTCGCCGGACATGTTGTTCTTCGTGGACGTTGCGATGATCGTGACAGTGATGTCCCTGCCGTTGGTCATGCCGCCAATGGTTCCGCCCCCGGCCTTGATGGCGCCGGTCTTGCCGTCGGCGTTGTAGGAGTAGGCAATCTCGGACGCCGTGGAGCCGTTGCGCTGGGCATCCGTCAGCGGCGTGAACGTAACCTCCAGCTGACCGCTGGTTCCGTTCTCCCGCACCGTCCCGCCGTTTACCTGTCCGGGTTTGCCGGCCGCCCGGATGGGGGCCGACTGCGCACTGGTGGCACTGGTACCGGCCTTGTTGGTGGCAGCCACCGTGAAGGTGTAGTTGGACTCGGAGTTGTCCACGGTGACGTTCTGCGAGGTGCCGGCAACCTGCTGGCTGGCCACCGCCGCGCCACCACGGAGGGTGGTCAGGGTGTAGGACGAGACAGGGTCGCCATTGTTGTTGGGCGCGGACCAGACCACCCGCAGCTGGCTCTGCGAGCCCACCGGAGTTGCCTGCGACACGCTTGGCGCGGCAGGGGTCGCGGGAACACCGGCCGGGACTTCGGCCGCCGAATACGGGCTCCACTCGGACGGGTCCTTGGCGTCGTTGCGGGCCAGGACGCGGACCTTGTATGACACCCCGTTCTGCAGTCCCTTCCACACATAGCTGACGGAGGTCAGGTTCTGGATCTGGGCGTTCTGGCCGGTCGGCGCCGGTGAGATCTCCAGGTCGTAGGACTTCACCGGGGAGCCCTTGCTGGCCGGTGCGGTCCAGTTGACGGCCAGTTGCTTGTCGCCGAATTTCAGGGATGGGGCCAACGGAGTATCCGGTTTGACGTCCGGCCGGACGTCCGCCGAGGCCGGCGACCGGTCCGACTCGCCGAATTCATTCGTGGCCGTGACCTGGAAATGGTAAGTGGTGTTGTTGGTCAGCCCGTTCAGGGTGCAGGTGTTGGCGGGGCAGTCCTGCCGGAACCCGCCCTCCCCATACACCGTGTACTTGGTGATGGCGGAGCCCCGGTCCGCGGGGGCGGACCAGTTGAGCAGCGCGGTTTGGTCCCCCACACTCTGTGCCTGGGGCGTGGTGGGCGCTGCAGGTTTGTCCTTGACTGTCAGCCGGACCCGTGCCGTGGCATGCCGGGAGCTGTCCTGCGTCTTGTCCTCCACGGTGTACGCCACCACCAGGGTTCCGGTGAAGCCGGGAGCAGGCGTGACCGTCACCGAGTCGCCGTTGACGCCTACGTTGCCGCTGCCTGTTTCGGTATTGGCGGCGATGATCTTCAGCGGTGTTTCAGGGAACGGGTTGGCGTCGTTCGCCAGGACGTTGATGGTCACGGGCTTCCCGGCGGCGGCGTTAGGCTCCACGTCGTCATTGGCCACCGGCTTGGGCCGGTTGGAGGCTGTCACGGCGAGCGGGTACGTGGCCGTGGCTTCGAGGCCGCGGGAGTCCGTCGCCTTGACCTGCACGGCGCCCCTGGTCCCCGTGGCCGTCGAGTCCGCCGCGGAAACCTTCAGGGTCCTGCCTTCGATGCGTGCACTGAAACCGCCGGGCGGGTCGCCCACCAGCTGGTATTTCATCTTTTCGACGTCGTCCCGGTCGGGATCGGAGGTCAGCTTTCCCAGGTCCGTGCTGGCCGTGTCACCCTTCGGGACATCAACGTCCGCGCCGAGCAGCTCCGGCGGGTTGTTTTTGTTGGGGTCCGGCAGGACCTTGGTGCGGATGCTCAGGGTGGACTTCAGCCCGGCGGGATCGTCAGGTCCGGTGCCGTCGGTCACCTCGAACGTGAGGGACCCCGGGCCCACGTAGTCGACGCCCGCCGTGTACTTCAGGCCGGTGCCGTCTCCCGTGACCGGATTCCCGCCGTCGGCACCAATGAGTTTGATCCGGTCCATCTGGGTCAGCCGCGGCGAGCGTCCCTCCCGTACCTTGACCCAGTCCTTCAGGTCGACGTCCACGGACTGCCCGGCCACGACCTCGAGAACCTCGTCCTTGGCCAGGGTGGGAACCTGCTGGCCCAGGCCCGGCACCCAGATGATGGCCGTTGACTGCTGGCCGTCCACGTCCTCCACGGTGTACGGGACCAGCTGGGGCTGTTCGGTAAGGTCCACCAGCATGTTGCCGTTGCCGCCAGGCCGCGCCGTGGTGGCCTCCGTGCTGATCTTCAGGTTCTCGCCCACGCCGTCGGGGTCCTCGTCGTTCTTGAGGACCGGCACATCAACGGCGGTCTTGCCCATGGCCTGGGCAGACGTCACCCTGTCATCCCGGGCAATCGGGGCTTTCAGGGGCACTTCGTTGTCAACCACCAAGCGGATGGTGGCCTGCGCCGTGGCATCCCGGTCGTCGGCGACGGTGTACCGCACATTGACGGTTCCGGCCTCGTTCGGGGCCAGGAGGATGATGCGGCCGCTGTTCCTGCTGACGGTGGCCTGCAGTGCCGGGTCGGCGTCGATGCCGTCGGTGAGGATGCGGATGCGGTCACCGTCGGGATCGGTATCGTTTGCCGTTGCGTCGACGGCGATCTGCCGGCCCGGGCGTACCCGGACCTCGTCATCCACCGGGGTGGGCTTCTGGTTGGACTCGCCGCGGGGTGCGATGCCCACCGTCACCGTGCCCGTGTTGATGGCGCCCTGGCGGTCCACCACTTTGTAGCGGAAGGTGTCTGTACCGGCGCCGTCACCTGCGGCGGTGAAGTCGATGAAGTTACTGCCCACCGTGGCGGTTCCCATGGCAGGGGTGCTGTCGATGCCGGTCAGCTGCACCGAGTCGCCGTCGGGGTCAATGCCGTCAAGGGGGACCGGAATCCGGACGGTGCCGGCCGCCACCACGCGGGCGGTCAGGTTGCGCGGCTGGGGGCGGGAGTTCTCCGCGCCCTCGAGCGGCAGGATGTGGATGGTGACGGCGGCTGCGCTCTTCTGGCCCTGCGGATCCACCGCGTTGTAGATGGCGCGCACGGTCTTGGGCTGGCTGCCGGCAATGAAGCGGAGCGTGTTCTCGGAGACGAAGCTCTTGCCGTCGGCGGGATCCACGGCCTGCGGCAGGACGGGGTCCACAGACAGTTCCTGGCCCTGCGGGTGGGTGTCGTTGTCCAGGACGGGGATGGTGACCACGTCGTTGACGCGGACATTGACTTCATCCGGTTTGGGTTGCGGCGCCTCCACCACGGCCGGCGCCGGGACGGGCACCACTGACACGCTGCCGGTGGCCGACTTCCTGCCGTTGGACATGGTGTATTCGAACAGTATGGGGTCCTTGGTACCCAGGATGTCGGTGATCCGCAGGACGCTGTGGTTGATCACGCTGACGGACACAGTCGCGTTATCGGGGAGTTTGACGGACTGCAGCACCAGGACCCCGCCGGAGGGGTCGGAGTCGTTGGCCAAGGGATCCAGCAGGACGCTGCCGCCGGTGGGCATCAGGGCCACGTCGTGGACCGCCACGGGGTCGCCGCCGTCGTTGCCGGATTCCACGTCGACGCGGATGAGGCCCTGGCTGCTTTGCGGGCCGTTGCTGGCAATGTAGGTGAGGTAGACCGGACCGGGGGTGGTGCTGCGGAAGGTGAAGGTGCCGCCGTCGGTGACGGGGCCGAGTTCGGCAGGGCCGTTGGCTTCCACCTGGGCCAGCCGGAGGGCACCACCGTTGGGATCGACGTCGTTCTTCAACGGGGAGATGACCAGGTCCTGGCCCACGACGGCGGTGACGTGGTCGGCGTTGACCACGGGTGCCAGGGCGCCGGGCGGCTGGACATTGACCACCACCTTGCCGGTGACAGTGGCGCGGCCGTCCCAGATGGTGACCTGGACGTTCTTCTTGCCGGCCGTGGCCCCGGAATCCTGGAAGGTGAGCAGGCCGTCGCGCCGTACCTTGACCTGGTCCTGGTCGTTGTCGGCCTTGGCGTCCAGCAGGACCAGGTCATCGCCGTCGGGATCGATCCAGTCGGTGAGGATGTTCTGGCTGACGGTCTTGCCCTGTTCCACCAGCATGGTGGTGTCTTCGCCGCGCTTGAACTTCGGCTGCTTGTTTTCATCGGGTCCTACGACGCTGAGCGTGACCTGGCCGGTGGCGGACAGGCCGCGGCCGTCGGAGGCGCTGTAGTTGAAGGTTTCCGTGCCGGGTTTGGCGTCCGCGGGCACGGTGATCTGGAACGCCGTGCCGCCGTATATGCTTTCCAGGGTGCCGGACTTGGGCCCGGCCTCCCCGACCGCTGCGGTGAGCACGTCGCCGTCGGGGTCGGAGTCGTTGTCCAGGACGCTGAGGATGGTGGTGCGGCCCGGGCGGACTCCGACGGCGTCGGGCTTGGTTTCCGGCGGACGGTTGGGTTTGGTGCGGTCCGGCAGGATGTTGATGGTGTTGTTGTCCGCCGACTCCTGGTCCTGGTCGTCGGACTGGTTCTTTGGTGGGATGACGTCGTCCCAGTTGTTGACCAGCTGCATGTTCTGGTTCACCAGCCACACGTTCCCGGAGTTCACATCATTCAGGACCACCAGGTCCCGGTTCACCCGGAAAACATACGACGGCGACGCACTCGCCCTGGGCACGTCAACCTTCTTATCGTCACCATCATTGACGCAATCCCGGACATACTTGTTCGCACCCGACCACGCCGCATGCACACACCCGCCCAACTGCACCGGAGCAGCAGGGACACCCTCGCCGTCGAACGCCACCACCTTCGCCGCTCCCCCGTCAAGCGGCTGCTTCAGCAACGCCTTCCGCGTGGCCAGCGCCACAACATCACTGCCCGGCCCCGCCTGCTGCAACTTCGCATCCCTGGCATTCTCCAGCGCCAGCCGCTTGCCACCAGGCAGGAACAGGTTCCCCGCCGCGGCATCCAGCACCACCGGCCGGTCCCCCACCACCGTCATCTGCAGATCCCCGGCACCCTTAAGCCCATCCCACGTGCTGGACTCCGACGACGTCACCTCACCGTTGGCGTCAACACCCGTCACCGTCACAACACCGGTCTTAGGGTCCGCCGAATACACCCGGTCATCAGAGCCCACCGCAGAGACGATGCCCGCCGAACCGACCATCACCGGCTCCGACGCTTCCTTATCAAAACCATTCACGGTGGACGGCGACACCGCCCACACCTTCCCCGACGCAGCATCCGTCACCGAAATCGTCCGCGTCCCAAAACTCACATCAGCAGCCCCCGGCAACTGCTTATCCCCACCCAGGCGCATATTCGCCGGCGACACCTGATTCAACGTCGAACCAGTCTCGTCATCGACGAACACCTCACCTGCATGCTGCAACACATCGAAAGTCGTCGACGCCGGCGTCACCGCACCGTCCAACACCCGCGACGGATAATTCAACCGCCCCACAGCATTCTTCGACTTCGACACCACCCACACGCCGCCGTCATTCAACTCCACCTCAGTGGTCTTAAACCCCGGATACAACACAGCACCCGTCACCACAACAGCAACCACAGCACCAAACGCAGTGCCGGTGACGAGTTTCCTATGTCGCTTTTTCAGCCCGAGCTTCCCCAGCAGAGTTGTCACAGCGTTAATTTCCCTCAGATTGTGTAGCCAGATGGCGGCCTGGTCGCAGGACAGGCAGCAGGCTTCCTTTTCCCCGGGGTAAGCCTACCGAATAGCGGAAACCGCCGCGATGGGCACAACTGCCCGGGCTGTGGCCGGGCATGGGGCCTAGCAATGCGGTGCCCCAAGCCCGGCGGGATCGGCGAGCGTGGTGTGGCCGGCGATCACGTAGCGGCCAACATTCCGTGCCGAGCCGGATTCAACCCGCCACCATCGGACGATCCCGTTGCCGGACCAGTTGTCGCTCTGGTCGATCCAGCACGCCACCATGATGCGGTCCTGGTCCGCCTTGTAGAACCAGGGCGGGCTGTCCGCGTTGACGCCGTCACAGTCGAAGTAGGGACTTGGCCGGTAGTTCGATCCCCCCAGGGTGAAGGTGCAGCTCCTCACGAAGTTGGGGTCGGAGGTCTTGATCCGGGTTTCCCACAGGCCCTGCTTGCCCGCGGTGGCGCTGGCGGTAACCACCGCGCTGCCGGTGCCGACGGAGTTGAAGGTCTGGACCGCGATGGTGACGGTGTCACCGAAGTTGGCCGTGTTGACCGTCCTGCTGCCGGAGGGGGCAACGTTCTCCCAGCCGCCGTTGTTGATCTTGATCCTCGTTTGCGCCACGTCGTTGGTGCTGGTGGACGGGGAGGACCAGTTCAGGGTGGCGGATTTTTGGTTTACACCGCCGTTTTGGCCGGACGCCGAGGGAGTCCCCGGGGAGCCGTACGGCGTGGCGGTGGCAGGGGCGCTTCCATCAGAACTCGGGGCCACCGTGGAGTTGGCGACGACGGTGATACTGACGGCGTTGCCGTTGGTGAAGCCGCCGATGGTCTGGCCGGGCGTGATGGGCCCGCGGGCGCCGTTGCTGGCGTTGTAGCTGTAGCTGACTTCGTTTTCGGCAGAACCGTTGCGTTCCGCCGCGGTCAGTTTGCGGAAGTCCACTGTCATGGCGCGTCCTGCTCCGCCGGTGTTCGCCGGCGTGGCCGTCACGCCGGAAACCGCCGCCAGCTTGCCGGTGGCGCGCCGGGGCGCGGAGGGCGGGCTGACCGCGCCCTTGCCGGCCTTGTTCTCAGCCTGCACCGTGAACGTGTAAGCGGCCTCAGAGTTGTTGGCGGTGAAGTTTGCGGTGCGGACGTTGCCGGGGACGGTCTGCGCCTGGGCGGGGGCGTTGCCGCCGCTCATGGTGACGTAATAGGTGCTGATCGGATCACCGTTGGTATTGGGTTCGGCCCACGTGACCCGAAGCTGGTTCTGGGTTCCAACGGATGCTGCGACGGCGGACGAAGGTGCTGCAGGTGGCGCCGGGACACCGGCGGGATTGTCCTCCGCTGAATAGGTACCCCAGTCGGAGGCGCCAAGCTCGTTGACGGCCTGGGCGCGCACCTTGTACTTCACGCCGTTGGTGAGGCCGGTCCAGGTGTAGTTCAGCCCGGCGACCTCGTTCTTTACTGCGACGCCGCTGGCCGGTGGCGGTGAGATCTCCAGGTTGTAGTGCTTCACCGGCGAGCCCTCGGTTTTCGCCGATGGCCAAGTGATGGCCATGGTCTTGTCCCCGGCCTTCACCGTGGGCGCCTCCGGTGGCGATGGCTTCTCGTCAGGCCGGATTTCGTTGGACTGCGGCGAGGCCTGCGAGTCCCCCACCTCGTTGGTGGCGAGCACCGTGAAAACGTACTTCACGTTGTTGGTGAGCCCACTCAACGTGCAGGTGGTGGTGGGGCACTTCTGTTCGAAGCCGTTGTTCGAGCGGACGGTGTACCCCGTGATGGGAGCGCCGTTGTCCGACGGCGGCGCCCACTTGAGAACGGCGGTGCGGCTGCGGACGTCGGTGGCGCTGGGGGCAGAGGGTGCGTCGGGTTTGCCGCGGACGGTGAGCCGCAGCCGGCCGTCCACCTGGCGGGACAGGTCGCCCGTCTTGTCGGCCAAGGTGTAGCGGACCACCATGACGCCCTTGTACCCGTCAGCCGGGGTAACGGTGACGCTGTCCCCCGACACGGACGGCTGGCCTGCTGCGGCGCCCGTCTCCACGGTGGCGCCAACGATCCGCAGGGGCGTATCCGGGAAGGGATTGAAGTCGTTGGCCAGGACGTTGACCTGTTCCGTCTTTCCTGCGTTGGCCTTGTCCACCGCATCGTCGTTGGCCACCGGCAGGGGCCGGTTGGAGGCCACGTGGCGTGCGCTGATGGTGGCGCCGACGGCGGGTGACCTGCCGTCGGTGACCTTCACCTGGATGTTTCCGGTGACGCCGATGCCAAGGGAACCATCGGCAGTGATGGCGAGGGTGGCGCCGTCGACCTTTGCGCTGAAGCCGGCGGGAAGCGTCCCGTCCAGTTCGAAGCGGAGGTTGTCCTTGTCCCGTTCGTCGACGTCCTTGGCCAGTCCGGCGAGGTCCACCGTTGTCGTTTCGGCCTTGGGGACGTCCACGGAGGTGCCGCTGAACGTGGGCGGGTGGTTGGCGTTGGGGTCCGGGATCACCTTGGTCATGATGACCAGGGTGGATTTCAGGCCGTCGGCGTCGTCGGGTCCGGAGCCGTCCGTTACTTCGAAGGTGATGGAGCCCGGGCCCACATAGTCCGGTTTGGCGGTGTAGCGCAGGGCTTTGCCGTCGGGCCGGATAATGCCCTCCGGGGAGCCGCCCTGGACCCGGACGGAGTCGGCCACAGTGATCCGGGCGCTGCGGCCACTGCGGACCCGGACGTATTCGGACAGGTCCAGGGTGACGTCCTTGCCGGACATGACCTCAACGGGGTCGGTCTTGGCGAGGGTAGGGTACTGCGCGCCTTGGCCCGGGATCCACATCAGGGCAGTGGAGGTGAGGCCGTCGACGTCCGTGACTGTGTAGGGGATCAGCTGGTCTTCCGGGGTGAGGGTCACCACTACGTTGCCCGACCCGCCCGGGTGGGCGTTGGGATTTCCGTCGGGCAGGCTGACCTTCAGGTCTGTGGCCACGCCGTCGGCATCGGTGTCGTTTTTCAGGACCGGCACATCGACGGCGGTCTTGCCAAGGGTTTCTGCCACCGTTACCCGGTCATCCTTGGCCACGGGACGCTTGAGCTCGGCGTCCGGGCTGATCCGGATCCGGATAACGGCGCCGGAGGAAGCTTTCTTATCATCCTGGATGCGGTAGCTGATGCTTTCGTTGCCGGCAGCCCCGGGCGCCGTGAAGAGGACCCTGGCACCGTCTGTGGCCTCCACCTGCAACCCGGAACCGGCTTCGAAACCATCGGAGACCAGGCTGAGCGGGTCGCCGTCGGGGTCGGAGTCGTTCGCCAGGGCCTCCACCGCCACTTTGCGGCCCGGCCGGACATCCACGGGGTCGTCCACCGCAATGGGCTTCTGGTTGTTCGCCTCCGGCGGGGCGATGCCCACGATCACCGTGCCGGTGTTCTCTGCGCCGATCCGGTCCCGCACCCGGTAGGTGAAGCTATCGGTGCCGGCAGCGTCGCCCGCCGCCGTGAATTCCAGGTAGCCGTCCCGTACTACTGCGGTGCCCATGGCAGGTGCCTTGTCGATGCCGATGAGCTGGACGGAGTCGCCGTCGGCGTCGATGCCGTCCAGGGGCACGGGTACCTTGACGGTCATACCTGCCACCACGCGCGCGATCAGGTTGCGCGGCTCGGGGCGGGAGTTCCGGTCATCGTCACGGGCGCGGATGCGGATGGTCACCTGCTGGGAATCCACTTGCCCGGATTCGTTCTGCACCTTGTAGATGGCGTATACGGTTTTCGCCTCGGGGCCGGCAACGAACCGCAGCTGGTCACCGGCCACGAACATGCGTCCATCGGCGGCATCCGGCTGCTGGGCGAGGTCGGGCAGGAGTGCGAGCCTGGAGCCGTTGGGGTCGGCGTCGTTGGCCAGGACGGGGATGGTGACGGCGTCGTTGACCCGGACGGTGGCTTCGTCCGGCTTTGCCTGTGGTGCCTGGAGCTTCGCCGGGGCGGGGACCATCAGTACGGCGATCTCGCCGGTCGCGGACGAGCGGCCGTTGGAGACGGTGTACCGGACGGTCAGCTGACCTTCGGCGCGGATGTCGGTAATCCGGACCACCGAGTGGTCAAGTACCGCAACGCTCACCGGCAGGCCGGCGTCGGCGGCGACGGACTGCACCACCAGTACGCCACCCGAGGGATCCGAGTCATTGCCCAGGACATCCACCAGTACGTCGCCGCCGGTGGGGAGCAGGGCGGTATCGCGGACGGCGACGGGAGCACCCTCGTCAGTGCCCGGCACCACATCCACGCGCACCAACTGTTGGGCGCTGGCCGGGCCGTTGGTCACAAGGTAGCTGACGTAGTGGGCGCCGAGGGTGCGGGAGTTGAAAGTGAAAGTCTGCTGGTCCGGGTTGAGGGTGGCTGTGGACTCGGCATCGGGCGTGGCCTGCGCCAGGCGCAACGTGCCGCCTTGCGGGTCAGAATCGTTCTTCAACGGGGTGATGACGGTGTCGGTGCCGGCAACGGCCACCACGTGATCGGCGTTGGCGACCGGCGGCAGGGAGCCGGGGCTCCTGACATCCACGGTGACTTTGCCTTCAGCCGTGGCTTGTCCGTCCGACATTGTTACGGTCAGGTTTTTACGGCCGGGGGCGGCGCCGGAGTCCTGGAAGGTGAGCTGGCCGTCTGGGCGGATCCGGGCCTGGTCCAGCGGGTCGGTGCTGGACACGGAGACGGCGAACAAGTCGTCGCCGTCGGGGTCGATCCAGTCGGGAAGGATGTTCTGCGTGACGGCCTTGCCTGTTTGGACCACCAGGGTGGTGTTCCGGTTGGGCTTTTGCCGCGGCGGTGTGTTGCTGCCGGCCGGAATGACATTGAGGGTGATGTCGGCCGATGCAGAGAGTCCGCGGCCGTCATCCACTGTGTACTTGAAGGTTTCGCTGCCCGTCTTGTCCGCGGGCACCGCAACCTGCAGCCCGGTGGAGCCGTAGATGGGCGAAACGGAGCCCGTCTTGACGCCTTCCGGAGTGCGGACGGTCAGCACGTCGCCGTCGGGGTCAGAGTCATTGTCCAGGACAGGCAGGATGGTTGTTTTCCCTGCCCGGATGCCGAACTGGTCCGGTTTGGCCACGGGGGCGCTGTTGGGTTTGGTGCGGTCCGGCAAAACCGTCTGCTGCACCTCGTCCGCGGAGTCCTTGTCGGCGTCGTCGGAAGTTTCCTTTGGTGGGATGACGTCGTCCCAGTTGTTGACCAGCTGCATGTTCTGGTTCACCAGCCACACGTTCCCGGAGTTCACATCATTCAGGACCACCAGGTCCCGGTTCACCCGGAAAACATACGACGGCGACGCACTCGCCCTGGGCACGTCAACCTTCTTACCGTCACCATCATTGACGCAATCCCGGACATACTTGTTCGCACCCGACCACGCCGCATGCACACACCCGCCCAACTGCACCGGAGCAGCAGGGACACCCTCGCCGTCGAACGCCACCACCTTCGCCGCTCCCCCGTCAAGCGGCTGCTTCAGCAACGCCTTCCGCGTGGCCAGCGCCACAACATCACTGCCCGGCCCCGCCTGCTGCAACTTCGCATCCCTGGCATTCTCCAGCGCCAGCCGCTTGCCACCAGGCAGGAACAGGTTCCCCGCCGCGGCATCCAGCACCACCGGCCGGTCCCCCACCACCGTCATCTGCAGATCCCCGGCACCCTTAAGCCCATCCCACGTGCTGGACTCCGACGACGTCACCTCACCGTTGGCGTCAACACCCGTCACCGTCACAACACCGGTCTTAGGGTCCGCCGAATACACCCGGTCATCAGAGCCCACCGCAGAGACGATGCCCGCCGAACCGACCATCACCGGCTCCGACGCTTCCTTATCAAAACCATTCACGGTGGACGGCGACACCGCCCACACCTTCCCCGACGCAGCATCCGTCACCGAAATCGTCCGCGTCCCAAAACTCACATCAGCAGCCCCCGGCAACTGCTTATCCCCACCCAGGCGCATATTCGCCGGCGACACCTGATTCAACGTCGAACCAGTCTCGTCATCGACGAACACCTCACCTGCATGCTGCAACACATCGAACGTCGTCGACGCCGGCGTCACCGCACCGTCCAACACCCGCGACGGATAATTCAACCGCCCCACAGCATTCTTCGACTTCGACACCACCCACACGCCGCCGTCATTCAACTCCACCTCAGTGGTCTTAAACCCCGGATACAACACAGCACCCGTCACCACAACCGCAACCACAGCACCAAACGCAGTGCCGGTGAACCACCGCGATCGCGGCAGGCGGGGCCGTCGGGGCGCGCTGGCAGCAGGGCTCTGGGCGCGCGTTTGTCCGCGACGTGTCATGAGTGGAAATCCCCCGGTAAATCTAGGCTCTGTGCCTGCAGCCGGCGTCACAGGACCCCGGGCACCACAACGATACCGCTATACGCCAGCAAATGGACAAATTCTTCCGGGCGGCTTCGACGGCTGCCGGTTTCCTAGTCCAGGACCAGGCCCTTGCCGCGACCGCGGGTGAGGCGGACGGGATTGATCTCACCGAAGCCGCGGACATTTTCCGGGGCCTGGGGAATCATGATGAACCGCTCGTCGTGCTCGAGGGCGGAGGCCGTCATGGAGTCGACCAGAACCGTTCCGGGATCGGCAAGGGTGGTCAGCCGGGCGGCCAGGTTGACCGTGGGACCGTAGATGTCGCCCAGGCGGGACAGGATCCTGCCCCACACCATGGCCACCCGGGCTTCGGGAAGGATCTCGTCCTCGGTGAAGGCCTCGGCCAGCGCCAGGGAGATCTCGGCACCGGCCGCCGGGGTTTCGGCGATGTACAGGACTTCGTCGCCAACGGTCTTGACCAGACGGCCGCCGCCCACGGAGATGATTTCGGCGCACTTGTTTTCGAAGCGCTGGACCAGCCGGGCGAGGGTCTTTTCGTTCATCCGGCGGGACAGGCTGGTGTAGGAGACAAGGTCCGCGAAGCCAACCGCGCGGGCCAGGGGCAGCGGCGCGTCGTCCTCATCGCCTTCACGGCCTTCCTCGCTGGCCTGCAGCCCGGCCTCGGCACGGACGGCGAGGCGCTGGACGCCGGCGTTGAGTTGGCGCCGCCATGAGTACACCAGGACCTCTTCCAGCGCGTCCACCAGCGCGGGAAGTTCGTTGACCAGGCGCTTGCGGGCCACAGCATCGGTGACGCCCTGCTCGTGGACCATGTCCTCCACCAGGGCTTCGATCTGCCAGACCACCATGCGGTCCGTCATCTGCCCGATGGAGCGGGTCACCGAAATGGCTGCTTCTTCGGTGAGCTTGCCGGCGCGGACCAGGTCCACCACGGTGGACAGGGCGGCCTGGTCGCGTTCGGTGAAGGCAACGTCCTCGTCGCCGAAATTCGGAAACCCCAGTGCACGCCAGAGCTTGCGGGCAGAGAGCAGGGAGAGTCCGGCGCCGGCGGCAACTTCACGACGGCGGAGCTTCCGTTCCCCGCCCAGGAGGCGGGCTTCGAGGGCCTTCATGGCCAGGCGTTCGGCGGACATGGCGCCGGTGGGCGGGTGCCGGTCTGCATCCGGCATGGCCGCGGCCGGCGTGAAACCGGGTTCCGGCGCGGATCCGGGTTCCGGTGCGGCGTCGCCGGAAGGGGCCACCTCCACGGGCGCAGCGTCAGGATCAAGGGCGGCGGTGGCAGGGGCGGTGCTGTCGACGCGTTCCTGCTGGTCCTCATCGGTCATCCCGTCCACCTTCTCTCATGTCCTCCGGAAAAGCACCGGCAGGGTAATGCGTCGCGCCATCCGGCTGGGCGCTGTCGTCCGGCAGTTCCCCGATGGCGTCGAGGATAAAGTCGCGGAATTTGGCAACCTCAGGCACGTCGCGGAAAGTCACCACGCCCTGGTACCCGGTTTCCAAGGATATATTCCCCGAGCGCACCAATCGCTGCAGCAGCGATTCGTGGACCGTCAGGTTACGCACCGACGCCAGGTTCACCTGCTGGTCCCGCCGGTTAAGCAGCCCGTACCGCGCCACCATCCGTTGGCTGGTAAGCGTGTAGCGGATGCCCTGCCAGCGGAGCAGGCGCGGCAGGCAGTAGCCCAGCCAAACAGCCGCAGCAGCGAGGACGCAGGCAGTGACAAGCCACGGCGTCCACTGGCGGCCAAAGGCTGGAGCCATGCGGGCTGCCCCGCCGCGGACGATCCAGGCACTGGCGTACGCCGCCAACGCCGGCGCCAGCACGAAGGCCACGGCTGCCCCGGCCAGCTTCCGGGGCTGCGGGCGGGTAGTGACGATGACCTGCTCCCCGGGAACCAGGATTCTACGCATAACCACCTTGGCCTGGCGCGTCCGGCGCCGTCCAGGGCCGCAGGTGCACCACGTCGCCGGCGGTCACCACGTGCTCCCGCGAGTCGCGGTCCACCACCAGCAGGGAGCCGTAATCGTCCAGGCGGGACGCGTGTCCAATGATCTCGTGGTCGCCGGGCAGCTGTGCGCGCACTTGCTTGCCCAGGGTGACCATCACGGCTTCCACCCTCTTGTGCAGCGACGGGCCACCGGCCATCCCGGCCGCAGGGTCGCCGTCGGCGTTGCAGAAACTGCGGTACAGGACCGCAAAGTGGGACAGGTAGCTTTTCAGCAGCGCGGTCCGGTCCGTGGTGCGGGCACCTTCCAGGGCCACGGAGGTGGCGGTGGGCACCGGAAGTTCGCTTTCGGTCAGGGTGACGTTCAGGCCGGTCCCCAGGATCACCGGGGGCACGTTGCCATCAACCATCGGCCCCAGCTGGGCGAGGATGCCGGCGATTTTCCTGCCCCGCACCAGGACGTCGTTGGGCCACTTGAGCTCGGCCGGAATCCCGGCCGTTTCCAGGAGCGTCTCACGCAGCGCCAGCGCTGCGATCAGGGACAACCAGGAGTAGCTCTGGGTGGGCAGGGGCCTGCCGTCCGCGTTGACCGGACGCAGCACCACGGACACGGACACGGAGCTCAGTGGTGGCGCTTCCCAGCGCCTGTCCAGGCGTCCCCTGGCGGCGGTCTGGTACTCGGCGGTCAGCACGGAGAGGTCAGGCCAGGCCGAAGGTTCCACCGTGACACCGCGCAGGAGGTCCGCGTTGGTGGAGCCGGTGGAGTCCACCACGTCGATCCGCGGTATTCCGGTGGCAGAGAGGAAACGCTGGTCGGCCAGTTCCCCTCGGTTCAGGGGGGTGCCCGGTGCGTGTGCGTCGTCCATACCCAAATCCTACCGAGCCTGGCCCGGTCCCACCGAGCCGTCTGCCGCCCCGGGAAGGACAACCCGGCCACGCCCGTACGGCCGCCTAGAGGAAGATGTCCGGAACCAGACGGTCTTCGGGTGCTCCCAGGCTGTAAGGACGGAAATCGGTCACCCCCGCTGCCGCCAGGACCTGCTCGTCCGTGTAGAAGTTGCCCGACGGCGGGCCGCCGGCCGCGAGGTTGCTGCCGGTCAGGATGGCGTGGGCGGCGTCCGCCATGATCTGCGGTCCACGCGCCGCCAGCACCATGGTTTCGCCGTGGGGCATGTTACGGATGGCGGCGGTATCGATGAGGGTGCAGGGCCACAGGGAGTTGACCCTGATGCCGTCAGCCTTCAGTTCCTCCGCCAGCCCCAACGTGGTCAGGCTCATCCCGTATTTGGCCATGGTGTACGCAAGGTGCTTCCCCGCCCAGGAGGGGTGGAGGTTCAGCGGCGGCGAGAGCGTGAGGATGTGCCCCTGTTCCGACTTCCGGAGCGCCGGGAGCGCCAGCTTGGACAACAGGAAGGTGCCGCGGACGTTGATGTCCTGCATCAGGTCGTACTTTTTCATGTCCACTGCATCAGTGGTGGAAAGGTCGATGGCGGAGGCATTGTTGATGACGACGTCGATGCCGCCGAACCGCTCAACGGCTGCGGCCACGGCGCCGGCCACGTCTTCGTCCCTGCGCACATCGCCCACCAGCGGCAGCGCCTGGCCGCCGGCCTCCTCGAGCTGCGCAGCCGCCGTGTACACGGTGCCCGCCAGCTTGGGGTGCGGCTCCCCCGTTTTGGCCAGCAGCACGATCTTGGCGCCGTCCCGCGCCGCCCTTGTGGCAATGGCCAGTCCGATTCCGCGGCTGCCGCCGGAGATGAGGATGGTCCTGCCCGCCAGGGAACCGGTGGCCCGGTAGGGGCTTTCGGGAGCATGCAAAGCATCATCGCTTGAAGTCATGGCAACACTGTAACCCAACTAAGTTACCGACGAGTAACATTGAGGGGACGTTGCAGGAACGGCAGAAAATTGTAGGTTCCCTACAGCTGCGGGCGTCCAAAGCGTCACTAGACTTGCCAGCAGGGTTCGTCTTTTGTGTGGATGCTACTTAAAGCTCCAGACAGTACGGGCCCGCCAGCCAACAGAATTGACCTGCTACAGAGCCGGAGACACTTGATGAGCCACGATCTGACAACGACTGCGGGAAAGATTGCCGATTTCCGCGACCGCCAGGCGCGCGCCGAACAGCCCTCCGGCCCCGAAGCCATCGAAAAGCAGCATGCGCGCGGCAAGAACACGGCCCGCGAGCGCATCGCCCTGCTGCTGGACGAAGACTCGTTTGTAGAATTCGACGCCCTGGCCGTGCACCGCTCCACCGCCTTCGGCATGGAGAAGAAGAAACCCCTGGGCGATGGCCTGGTCTCCGGCTACGGCACCGTCGACGGCCGGCTGGTGGCGGTGTACAGCCAGGACTTCACTGTCTACGGCGGATCGCTGAGCCAGGTCAACGGCGAAAAAATCGTCAAGGTGCAGGAGTTCGCGCTCCGCAACGGCTGCCCCGTCGTCGGCATCCTGGACGGCGGCGGCGCCCGCATCCAGGAAGGCGTGGCCTCGCTGGCCATGTTCGCGGACATCTTCCGCAACAACGTCCACGCCAGCGGCGTGGTGCCGCAGATCTCCCTGATCATGGGGCCTTCCGCCGGCGGCGCCGCCTACTCCCCGGCCCTCACCGACTACGTGGTGATGGTGGACAAGACCTCGCACATGTTCATTACCGGCCCCGACGTCATCAAGACCGTCACCGGCGAGGATGTGGACATGGAAACCCTGGGCGGCGCCCGGCAGCATAATGCCACCACCGGAACGTCCGCCTACCTGGCCTCGGATGAGACCGACGCCATCGAGTTCGTGCGCGAACTGCTGGACTTCCTGCCTTCCAACAACCTCTCCGAGGCACCGGTGCTGGGGCACCAGCAGGAGCTGGAGGTCGACGACGACGACCTCGCCCTGGACACGCTGGTTCCGGATTCCGCCAACCAGCCCTACGACATGCGCGCCGTCGTCGAACAGATCGTGGACGACGGGCACTTCCTGGAGATGCAGGCCCTGTACGCCCCCAACGTGATGATCGGCTACGGCCGGGTGGAGGGCCACACCGTGGGCATCGTGGCCAACCAGCCGCTGCAGTTCGCCGGCACCCTGGACATCGCGGCGTCAGAGAAGGCCGCCCGGTTCGTGCGGCACTGCGACGCCTTCAACATCCCCATCATCACCCTGGTGGACGTCCCCGGGTTCCTCCCCGGCAAGGACCAGGAATTCCAGGGCATCATCCGCCGCGGCGCCAAGCTCCTCTACGCCTACGCCGAGGCCACTGTTCCCAAGCTCACCGTCATCACCCGCAAGGCCTACGGCGGCGCCTACATCGTGATGGGCTCCAAGAAGCTCGGCGCCGACCTGAACCTGGCATGGCCCACGGCCCAGATCGGTGTGATGGGCGCGCAGGGCGCGGTGAACATCCTCTACCGGCGCGACCTCGCCGCGGTCGCCCAGGACGGCGGCGACGTTGAGGCCCGCCGCGCCGAGGTGATCCGCCAGTACGAGGAAGAACTCCTCAACCCGTACCAGGCAGCCGAACTGGGTTACGTGGACGCCGTCATCGCCCCCTCCGATACCCGGATCCAAATCATCAAGGGACTGCGTGCCCTGCGCGACAAGCGCGCCAGCCTCCCCGCCAAGAAGCATGGGAACATCCCGCTGTGATGGCCACCGAAAATACCGGGACCGGGCCGGCCGCCGACGCCGCCGAAGCGCTTGCCGCCCCGCTGCTCTCTGTGGTCAAAGGACAGCCGAACGCCGAGGAACTGGCCGCACTGACCGCCGTCGTCCTCTCCCTTGGCGGCGCCGAACCTGCACGTGCGGACAAACCGACCGTTCGGCACTGGGTGCGCCGGCAGCAGCTCAAGCTCGAACCCACGCCCGGTCCCGGCGCCTGGAAACGAAGCCGCGGCTGAGTCCCGGGCGTGGATCCCCGGCGGCGTGGGCCCAGGCCTCGGCGCAGTCCGGGCGATAGTCTCGTCATGTGACTACAGACACTGCACCCGCCGCGCGCCCGCACACCCGGATCGACGCCGTCGCGGACAACTACACGGACACCCTCATCAGGCTCAACCCGACCTTCGCCACCACCCTTGGCCTGCCGGGCCATGAAACGGAGTACCAGGATTTCTCCCCCGCCGGCATTGCCGGATTCGCGGAGGCGGCGCGGGAGGCCCTGGTTGCCCTGGAGGGCCTGGAACCGGAAGACGACGTGGACGCCGTCACCCTGGACGCCATGCGGGAACGGCTCGGCCTGCAACTGCTGATCCACGCCTCCGGCTGGGAATACGCGGACCTGAACAACATCGCCTCCCCGGCCCAGGACATCAGGGCCATCTTCGACCTCATGCCCACCGGCACCGAACAGGACTGGGAGCACATGGCCGGGCGCGCCCACAACGTGCCGGCCGCCATCAGCGGCTACACCGAATCCCTGCGCATGGCCAGGGACTCCGGCCGGGTGGCCGCTGCCCGCCAGGTGCGGACCGTCATCGAACAGGTGACCAAGTACGCCGCCCCGGACGGCTTCTTCGCCAAACTGGCCGCAGAGGCCACCACGGCTGACGGGCCACTGCCCGCTGCGCTGCAAACTACGCTCGACGCCGGTGCTGACGCCGCCCGGGGTGCCTACGCCCGGCTGGCAGAATTCCTGCGCACCGAACTGCTCCCCGCCGCGCCTGAGAAGGACGCCGTGGGCAGGGCCCGCTACGCCCTGGCCTCCCGCTCCTTCCTGGGGGCGGAAGTGGACCTGGAAGAAACGTACGCCTGGGGCGTCGAGGAACTGGACCGCCTCATCGCGGAACAGGAGCGCGTTGCGGACACCATCAAGGCAGGCGCCACCATCGCCGAAGCCAAGGACATCCTCAACAACGACCCCTCCCGGCAACTGAAAGGCACCGAGGCGCTCCGGGAATGGATGCAGGGCCTCTCCGACAAAGCCGTTGCCGAACTCGCCGGAGTGCACTTCGACATCCCCGACGTCATGAAGAAACTCGAGTGCCGGATCGCTCCCACCGACGAGGGCGGCATCTACTACACCGGCCCGTCCGACGACTTCAGCCGCCCCGGCCGCATGTGGTGGTCCGTCCCCGCCGGCGAGGACACGTTCACCACCTGGGCAGAAACCACCACCGTCTACCACGAGGGCGTCCCGGGCCACCACCTCCAGGTGGCCACCGCAACCTACCGCCGCGAGCTGCTGAACAAATGGCGCCGGAACGTCTGCTGGACCTCCGGCCACGGCGAAGGCTGGGCACTCTACGCGGAAAAGCTCATGCAGGAACTGGGCTACCTCAACGATCCCGGCGACCACATGGGCATGCTGGACATGCAGCGCATGCGCGCCGCCCGCGTGGTCTTCGACATCGGCGTGCACCTCGAACTCGAGATGCCCCAACGCTGGGGATCCGGCACCTGGACCGCGGACAAGGGCTACGGCTTCCTCAAGGAAAACCTCCCCATCAGCGAAGGCCAACTCAACTTCGAGTTCACCCGCTACCTCGGCTGGCCGGGCCAGGCCCCCTCCTACAAAGTAGGCCAGCGCCTCTGGGAACAGATCCGCGCCGAACTTGAGGCCCGGCCCGGGTTCGACCTCAAGGAGTTCCACACCAAGGCCCTCAACATCGGCTCCGTTGGACTCGACACGCTCCGCCGGGCGCTGCTCTCGTAGTCTCCCCCCTTCGGGGGGAGGGCAACAGGAGACATTAAGCACACCCGGGGCGGGAATAAGTAACATAGGCCGCCGCCTGCCTTGTGTTTGCTCGGTTTGCCGGCTTCCTGCGTGAGCGTGGGCGCGTAATATTTCTCAATGTTCGTTCGTCGTGGTATGCGGGGTGGCTCTAGCGTAGTCGGGTGAGCACTCAGACAAGCACCCCGTCCCCCGCAGGGAAGACCGGATTCCAGCTGCCCAGGTGGGCGGGCTCGTTCGGCTTCCAGATCATCGCCGCCCTCATCGTGGGCCTTGGCCTCGGCCTGCTGGCCAAGTACACCGGCAGTACCAAGGCCAACCCCAACGCCCTCGGCGCCACCCTGCAGACCATCGGCTCAAGCTATGTGTCCCTGCTGCAGACCGCCGTGGTCCCGCTGATCTTTACCGCCGTCGTCAGCTCCATCTCCAACCTGCGCCAGGTGTCCAACGCCGCCAGGCTGGCCTGGAACACGCTCCTGTGGTTCGCCATTACGTCCCTGATCGCCGTGCTGATCGGCATCGGCCTGGGCGTGCTGCTGCAGCCCGGCGCCAACACCGGCATCAGCGGGGAAGCCAAGTACACCGGCAAGTCCGGTGACTGGTGGGCCTTCCTGGTGGGCCTCTTCCCCAAGAACTTCCTGGGCCTGGGTGCCAGCTCCACGGTCGGCGATTCCGGCGCCGTCACCACCTCGGTCAGCTTCAACGTCCTTCAGATCCTCGTGATCGCCATCGCCGTGGGCGTCGCCGCGCTCAAGGTGGGCAAGGCTGCGGAGCCGTTCCTCAACCTCAACGCCTCAGCCCTTGCCGTGATCCAGAAGGTCCTGTGGTGGATCATCCGCATCGCGCCGCTGGGCACCGTTGGCCTCATCGGCAACGCCGTGGCCGTCTACGGCTGGGACACCATCGGCTCGCTTGGCAAGTTCACCGTGGCCATCTACGCCGGCCTGGTCCTGGTGCTGTTCGTCGTCTACCCCATCCTGGTCCGCAGCCACGGACTGTCCATCAAGCAGTACTTCTCCGGCGTGTGGCCCGCCGTCCAGCTGGCCTTCGTGTCCCGCTCGTCCGTGGGAACCCTGCCGCTGACGCAGCGCGTCACCGAACGCAGCCTGGGCGTCCCCCGCGCCTACGCCTCCTTCGCCGTGCCGCTGGGCGCCACCACCAAGATGGACGGCTGCGCAGCCATCTACCCCGCGATCTCGGCAATCTTCGTGGCCCAGTTCTTCGGCATCCAGCTGGACTTCAGCCAGTACCTGCTGATCGCACTGGTTTCCGTCCTCGGTTCCGCCGCAACCGCCGGCACCACCGGCGCCGTGGTGATGCTCACCCTGACGCTCTCCACGCTGGGACTGCCGCTGGCCGGCGTCGGACTCCTCCTGGCCATTGATCCCATCCTGGACATGGGGCGCACCGCTGTGAACGTGGCCGGCCAGGCCCTGGTTCCCACCATCGTGGCCAAGCGCCAGGGCATCCTGGACGAATCGCTGTACAACGCACCCCGCAACGGGACCCCGTTCGTGGATGACAGCGACGCCGATGCTGCCGCCGGCGAAACCGCTACCGACGGCACCAGCGCCGACACCGCACCCCGCGAACTGCAGGATGCAAAGGCGTAAGGCACAGCAGCAAGGAAAGGCGTCCCCGGGAGATTCTCCCGGGGACGCCTTTTTGCAATCAGGGCTGCGCGTATCGCTCAACAACAGTGATGGTCAGTGCCAGCCACCTCCGATTACCCCGTTCTGGATGGCTTTCGTCACGGCGTCGGCTTCAGCCCGGGTCAGCTTTCCATCCGCTACAGCCTTGTCCAGGCGGGACTTGAGTCCGGCTGCATGTTCGGCCTCTTCCTCGCTGCGGATCTCCTGCAGCGCTGCGGTCACCTTCGCTTCATCGATGCCCAGCGATGCAGCAAGGGACTTGGCGAGTGCAGCCTCGCGGGCGGCAGGATCCGGCTTCTGGCCCTCGGCCGGCGGCGTGGTGGGCTTGCTGGCTTCGCGGAAGGCCTTCAAGGCGTCGGCCACCTTGGCTTCATCAACGCCCAGCTTCGCTGCCAGCGCCGAGGCCTGCTCCATCCCATGGCCGCCGCGGCCGCCGTGCCTGCCCATGCCATCGGGGGCGCTGCCGGTAGTTCCGTCAGCGGCAGCACTGGAACCCGCGCTGGGTGTGGGAGTGGGAGTCGTGGTCGCGGATGCCATGCCGGCCACGCCGATTCCGGCACCAAGCGCCAGCGCTGCGGCCGTTAGGCCCACGGTCATCTTCTTCGTGCGTCTCATGTCGTGTCTCCTGATTCGCCGTCAACTGACGGCTCCTGGGATTCGCCTCGGGCGAGGCATACCAAGCATCCGGCGCAAGGATCAGGAAGGGCTGTCGGGAAGCTATGGTTCTCCTGTGAATTTAAGTTGCATTGAGTGCAAACTTGCACGTAGTGTAAGTGCGTGACATCACCCGTTGCCCCGCCGGACGAACCCGCCGCACCTTCCCGGCGCGAGCTGAACAAGGCCGCCACCCGCCAGGCGATCACCGACGCCGCACTGGAACTCCTGCGCTCCAAAGGCCCCGGAAACTTCACGGTGGAAGACATCGCCGACGCCGCGGGGATCTCGCGCCGCACCTTCTTCAACTACTTCAGCAGCACCGACGCCGCCCTGGCCTCCATCGTCCATGGCTTCCTGGACAACGCGATTCAGCAGTTGCGCCTCCGCCCGGCGGACGAGCCCATGCTGGAATCCGCCCAGGCCGCGCTGATGGCCCTTGCCGACCCCAAGGCCGTGGCGCCGCTGGCGGAACTGTTCACGCTGACCCAGCAGAGCCCGCTGATGTCGCACCCGGAACTCGAGGCGTGGGACCACTGCCGGGCGCAGGTCTTCACCGTCGCCCGCGAACGCCTCGCCGGCACCCCCGGCGCCCAGGACGAGCTTTATGTCCACGCCCTGGCCGGCTCGATCATCTCCTGCGGAAAGGCCGCCATGGAGGTGTGGTTCAGCCGCCGCGGTCCGGACCTGACACCCGCATCCCTGGCCGAGCTCCGGCAGTTGCTCATCGATGCCATGGCCCTGCTGGCCACCGGCTTCAACACCCCCGCTCCACCATCCGCCACCCGTTCCTCCTGATCAGATCGGTTCACCCGCATGGCATTGCTCCTCTACCGCCTCGGCAAGTTCTCCTACCGCCGGCGCTGGCTTGTCATCTCCCTGTGGCTCGCCGTGCTGGTGGCCGTGGGCGGCTCGGCCGCGGCATTCCACGGCACCCTGTCCAACAACTTCCAGATTCCCGGGACCGAAACCCAGCGGATTGCGGACAAGCTCAAGCAGGAGCTGCCCTCGGCCTCCGGCGGCAGCGCCACGATCGTTTTCGAAGCCCCGGACGGCGGCTTCACGGCCCAAAGCCGGACGGCCGTGACGGAGGCGCTGAAGAAGCTCCAGACCCTCCCCGAGGTGCGTGGCACGGTGGACCCGTTCGCCACCCAGGCACAGGTGGACCAGGCCGGCAAGGCCATCACCGACGGCGAACAGCAGCTGGCAGCCGGGCAGGCACAGCTGGACGCCTCCCGGGCCCAGCTTGAAGCCGGCAAGGCGCAGTTGGCGGCAGCCGAGCAGCAGCTCACCGCCGCCGGGGCGCCGGCAGCACTGATTGAAGCCCAGCTTGGCCAGCAGAAGGCAGCGCTGGCCCAGGGCCAGGCCAAGCTGGACGCCGGCGCCCAGGAACTGGCGGCCAACAAGGCCAAGCTGGAACAGGGCAAACGGCAGGCCCAGGCAGCATCAGCCATCCGCTTCGTGTCCGGGGACAACAAGGCCGCCGTGGCACAGGTGCAGTTCAAGACCTCCATCAACGGGCTGGCCCCGGCCGTGCGCAAGCAGGTGCAGGAGATCGCCCATGAGACCTCCGCGGCAGGCGTCACGGCGCTGGCCAGCAAGGAAATCACCGAGGACATTTCGGCACTGTTCGGCACTGCGGAAATCGTCGGCATCGCCGTTGCGGCGCTGGTCCTCATCCTCATGCTGGGTACGCTGATCGCCGCCGGGCTGCCCCTGCTGATGGCCATCATCGGCGTCGGCGTGGGCGTCGGCATCACGTTCGCCCTTTCCGGCCTTTTCGACATGAGCTCCATCTCGCCCATGCTGGCCCTGATGCTTGGCCTCGCCGTCGGCATCGACTACTCGCTGTTCATCGTCAACCGGCACCGCACCCAGCTCCTTGCCGGCATGGATGCGGAGGAGTCTGTTGCCCGGGCCAACGGCACGTCCGGCAACGCCGTGGTCTTCGCCGGCCTGACCGTGATCATCGCCCTTGCCGCCCTGGTGGTCCCCGGGCTGCCCTTCCTCGCCGTCATGGGCCTTGCGGCAGCGGGAACCGTGGCCGTTGCGGTGCTCGTGGCCATCACCCTGACCCCTGCCATGCTGTCCCTGATCGGACGGCGCATCATCTCCCGGCGGGCCTGGGCCAAAGCCGAAGCCCACAACGCCGAACCGGACCACGAAACGGCCGACCTCGCCGCCGATAAGGAACGCAGCACCCGCGGGTGGGGCGGCCTGGTCACCCGGCACCCGTGGGTGGCACTGATCGCGGGCATCCTCCTGCTGGGCACCCTTGCGCTGCCCGCCACCCAGCTGCAGCTGGCCCTGCCGGACGGAGGCTCCGAACCCGTGGAGTCAGAGGCCTACCAGGCCTACGACCTCACCGCCCGCAGCTTCGGCGAAGGTGTCACCGGACCCATCGTGGCCGTCGGCGAGTTCCCCGCGGACCTGGACGAAGCCCAGGCCCGGAAGCTGCAGTACGACATCGCGGACAAGCTCCGTGCCGTGGACAATGTGGTGGCAGCCGTGCCCGTCGCCCTCAGCGGGGACCGCCGGACCGCCGTGTTCCAGGTCATCCCCAAGGAGGGCCCGGCCAGCGCCACCACCGTCAAGGTGGTCTCCGAGCTCCGCGGCCTCAACGGGGAGATCCAGTCCGACTACGGCGTGCTTATGGGACTGACCGGGCAGACCGCCGGCAACGTGGACGTCTCCACCAAGCTTGGCGACGCCCTGCCGCCCTACCTGGCCATCGTCGTCGGACTTTCCCTGATCCTGCTGCTGCTGGTGTTCCGGTCCATCGTGGTCCCGCTGCTGGCCACGGGCGGCTTCCTGCTGTCCCTGTCCGCCGCCTTCGGTGCCGTGGTGGCGGTATACCAGTGGGGCTGGCTGGGGAACATCTTCGACGTGGCCAACCCCGGCGCCGTGCTCAGCTTCCTGCCCATCATCCTGATCGGCGTGCTGTTCGGCCTGGCCATGGACTACCAGGTGTTCATCGCCTCCGGCATGCGCGAGGCATACATGCACGGATCGTCCGCCAAGGAAGCGGTCAGGGTGGGCTTCCGGCACGCGGCCGCCGTAGTCACCGCGGCCGCGATCATCATGGTCAGCGTGTTCTCCGGCTTCATCTTCAGCCACCTCACCATGGTCCGGCCGCTGGGCTTTGCCATGGCCTTCGGCGTACTGTTCGACGCCTTCGTGGTCCGCATGACCATCGTCCCGGCCGTAATGTACCTGCTGGGCGCCAGGTCCTGGTGGCTGCCGCGGTGGCTGGACAGGATCCTGCCGGACGTGGACGTGGAGGGCGCCAAGCTCAACAGGGGCCAGGCAGCACCCGCCTCCGGCGAGCTGGTCCACTAGGCTGAAGCCGTGCTCCATCTGATTCTCGCCTCCCAGTCCCCCGCCCGCACCAAGCTCCTGGCCGAGGCCGGCATCCGGCACACCGTGCTGGTCTCCGACGTCGACGAGGCCGCAGTGCAGGCGCGGTACGGCGTCACGGACCCGCACGACACCGCGCTGCTGCTGGCCCGCGCCAAGGCCGAGGCCGTCGCGGCGCTGCCGGAAGCGGACGGCGCCCTGGTGCTGGGCTGCGACTCGGTCTTTGAATTCGACGGCGAGGCGCACGGCAAGCCCTACAACGCCGACGTCGCCCGCGAGCGGATGCTCCGGATGAGCGGCAGCGCGGGAGTGCTGCACACGGGCCACTGGCTGGTGGACTGCAGGGACACGGACGACGACGGCGGCAGCGGCCGCGGCTCGGGCGCCACGGTGGGGGCGGTCGCCTCAGCCGAGGTTTCCTTCCTGGAGATGGACCCGGCAGAGATCGACGCCTACATCGCCACCGGAGAGCCGCTCCACTGCGCGGGCTCCTTCACCATCGACGGCCTGGGCGGCGCCTTCATCCGGAAGGTCGACGGCGACCCGCACGCCGTCGTCGGCCTTTCCGTCTCCACCCTGCGCGGGCTGCTCGCGTCCGCCAACGTGCGCATTACGGACCTCTGGCCCCGGCGGTAAATCGCCCGGTTTCCACACTGCTTGTAGCTTCCCTACAAAGGACGGCCGGTTTACACGCGGATTCCGCAAGTAATATCGGCGGAACCTCCAAAAGCGCGCTAGGCTCCCTGAAGGAAAGAAGGAGACGCCTTGTCAGCAAATTTGGAGCAGTCCGCAGGTACTACACAGCCGAGCCTCACAAAGGTGCTGATCGCCAACCGCGGCGAAATCGCCGTGCGCATCATCCGGGCGGCCCGGGACGAGGGCATTGCCTCCGTGGCCGTTTACGCAGATCCGGACCGGGACGCGCTGCACGTCCGGCTGGCTGACGAGGCGTACGCCCTGGGTGGCACCACCGCGGCGGAGTCCTACCTGGTGATGGACAAGATCATTGACGCCGCCCGCCAGTCCGGCGCCGACGCCATCCACCCCGGCTACGGCTTCCTGGCCGAAAATGCCCAGTTCGCCGCACGGGTGATCGAGGCCGGCATCACCTGGATCGGCCCCTCCCCGGAGGCAATCTCCGCCTTGGGTGACAAGGTCCAGGCCCGGCACATCGCCGAAAAGGTGGGCGCCCCGCTGGTTCCGGGCACCGCCGACCCCGTTGAGTCCGCGGACGAAGTCCTGGACTTCGTGGACCGCCACGGCCTGCCCGTGGCCATCAAGGCTGCCTTCGGCGGCGGCGGACGCGGCATCAAGGTGGCCCGCACCCGGGAAGAAATCCCGGAACTGTACGAATCCGCCGTCCGTGAGGCCACCGCAGCCTTCGGCCGCGGCGAATGCTTCATCGAGCGCTTCCTGGATGCCCCACGGCACGTGGAAACCCAGTGCCTGGCCGACGCCTACGGCAACGTGGTGGTGGTGTCCACCCGCGACTGCTCCCTGCAGCGGCGCAACCAGAAGCTCGTGGAGGAAGCCCCGGCACCGTTCCTCACCGAGGACCAGAACCGGCGCCTCTACGAATCCTCCAAGGCCATCCTGAAGGAGGCCGGCTACCTCGGCGCCGGAACCTGCGAATTCCTGGTAGGCCAGGACGGCACCATCTCCTTCCTCGAAGTAAACACCCGCCTCCAGGTGGAGCACTGCGTGTCCGAGGAAGTCACCGGCATCGACCTGGTGCGCGAACAGTTCCGGCTGGCCAGGGGCGAGGAACTGGGCTACGGCGATCCCGAGGTCCGCGGACACTCCATCGAATTCCGCATCACCGGCGAGGATCCGGGCCGCAACTTCCTGCCGGCCCCCGGCACGGTCCGCGTCCTGAAGAACCCCACCGGTCCCGGCGTGCGCGTGGACTCGGGCGTGGAACAGGGCGACGTGATCAGCGGGAACTTCGACTCCATGCTGTCAAAGCTGATCATCACCGGCGCCACCCGGCCGCAGGCCCTCCAGCGTGCCCGCCGCGCCCTGGAGGAGATGGTGGTGGAGGGCATCCCCACCGTCATCCCGTTCGACCTCGCAGTTGTGTCGGACCCCGCTTTCGCCCCGGCCGAGGGCCCGTTCAAGGTCCACACCCGGTGGATCGAAACCGAATTCAGCAACAACCTTCCTGCCTGGACGCCGGATGCCCCAACCGATGCAGACGGCTCCGCAGAAGACCGCCAGCGCGTCGTGGTCGAGGTGGGCGGCAAGCGGCTGGAGGTGGTCCTCCCCGCATCCCTGGGCACGCCGGGCACTGCAGCAGGCGCCGCCGCCAAGCCGGGCAAGTCCAAGAAGCGGTCCCGCTCCGCCGGTCCCGCGGCTGCCACCGGCAACGCCCTGACCTCCCCCATGCAGGGCACCATCGTGAAGGTGGCCGTGGCGCACGGGGACGTTGTGTCCGAAGGTGACCTGGTGGTGGTCCTCGAGGCCATGAAGATGGAGCAGCCCCTCACCGCACACCGGTCCGGGACCATCACCGGCCTGACGGCAACGGCGGGCGAAACGGTGTCCGCGGGCGCCATCATCGCCACCATCGAAGACTAGAAAGCAGTCCCGGCAGCCATGCTCGCACCCAGCTTCCAGGAAGAAGTGGACCGCTACCACCAGGCGGTTCCCGAAATCACCCGGGGCAACCCGGCCCCCATCAAGGAGCTCTACTCCCGCCTTGACGACGTCACCCTGGCCAATCCCTTCGGCGGCATAGCGCGCGGCTGGGCCCAGGTGGAGGCCCGGCTTGACCAGGCGGCGCGGCAGTTCCGCGACGGCGAGATGCTGGGCTTCGACACCGTCACCTCCTACACCGCCCGCGACACCGCCTACCTGGTGGAGACCGAGCACTTCCGGGCACGGCTGGACGCGGCGGCCGCCACCGAGGAATTCGCGCTTCGCGTGACCAGTATCTTCCGGCGCGAGGAAGGCTACTGGAAGCTGGTGCACCGCCACGCCGACCCCGCAGCCCGGCCACAGTCCCGCCGGTCGCTAACCCAGCCCGCCGGCTGAGCCGGTGCTGGCAGGGGGCGCCGCCAGGATGCAGACTTAGCTCATGCTGCCTTTCCTGCTCCTCGCCTCCCGCCCGGAAGACGCTGCCGCGGAGGAGGAATATGCCGCCTACCTGAGGTACGGCGGGCTTGAGGAACGGGAGCTGCGCCGGGTCAGGCTCGAGGCCGCTCCCCTGCCCGCGCTGGATCTTGCGGATTATTCCGGCGTCATCGTGGGCGGCAGCCCGTTCACGTCCAGCGATCCGCCGGAGCAGAAGAGCCCGGTCCAGCACCGGGTGGAGCGGGAGTTGTCCGGCCTCCTGGACCAGCTGGTGGCCCGCGACTTTCCCTTCCTGGGCGCCTGCTACGGGGTGGGGACGCTGGGCCGCCACCAGGGCGCGGTCATCGACAGGACCTACGGCGAGCCTCTGGGCGCCGTGGAAATCGAGCTGACGGATGCCGGGCTGCAGGATCCCCTGCTGCAGGGCATGCCCCGGACCTTCACGGCCCTGACCGGCCATAAGGAAGCGCTCAGTTCCCTGCCACCGCACGCGGTGCTGCTGGCGCGCTCAGCCACCTGCCCCGTGCACATGTTCCGGGTCAAGACCAACCTTTATGCCACCCAGTTCCATCCCGAACTGGACACCGACGGGCTGGTGACCCGGATCGACATCTACCGGCACGCCGGCTACTTTCCGCCCGAATCCGCCGAGGAGCTGATGGCGGCCGCACGCCAATTCACGGTCACCGAGCCCATGGCCGTGCTGAAGAACTTCGTGGCGCGCTACGCACGGTGAGCATGAAAATGCCCGGCGGGCCGGATGGCCGCGCCGGGCATTTTCGGCACCCGAAGCGTCAGGCCACGTTGTTCTCGTAGTCCAGGTCGCGGGTTTCGCGGGTAAGGAACAGCGCAATCAGGGTGAGCACGGCCATGGCCGTCAGGTAGACACCCACCAGGACAGGGCTGCCCTTGGCCGCTTCCCACAGGGCCACGGCGATGAACGGTGCCACCGCAGCGCCCAGGATGCTGGAGAAGTTGTAGCTGATCGCCGAGCCGGTGTAGCGGACGTTCGTGGGGAACAGCTCCGGCAGCAGCGCTCCCATGGGCCCGAAGGTGAGGCCCATGAGGGAGAACCCGAGGATCAGCAGGCCCATGGTGCCCACAAAGCCACCGCTGAACAGCGGAACAAACAGCAGGCCGAACACGAAGATGCCCGCGGTGACGGCGAGGAGCATCTTGCGCCGGCCGTATTTTTCGGCCAGGGGTCCGGAGACCAGGGTGAAGATGCCGAAGAAGACGACGCCGGCAATCAGCATCCAGAGGAAGTCGTTGCGGGTGTAGCCGAGGCCTGGAACGAACGCGGCAGCAGCGGCGTCAGACATGGGCTTTCCGGCCTTTTCGGCCGCGGCCTTGGCACCTTCGAGGGTTGGCTTGGTGCCGTAGGTAAGGGTGAACGTGGTCATCAGGTAGAAGAGCACGTACGTGGCCAGCATGATGAAGGTGCCCAGGATCAGCTGGCGCCAGCTGGTCTTGAAGACGCGGCCAAGCGGCAGCTTGGCCACCTCCTTGGATTCCAGCACCTTGGTGAAGGCGGGGGTTTCGATCAGCTTGAGCCGTACGTACAGGCCCAGGATCACCATGACGGCGCTGAGCAGGAACGGGACGCGCCAGCCCCACGCCTGGAAAGCTTCCGGCGTCAGGGTGTAGCTCGCAACCAGGAAGATGACGTTGGCGATGATGAAGCCGATCGGGGCGCCCAGCTGCGGGAAGGTGCCGTAGATGGCCCGCTTGTTGGCAGGGGCGTTCTCGGTGGCCAGCAGCGCGGCCCCGCTCCACTCCCCGCCGAGCGCAAGGCCCTGGGCGAAGCGCATGACCACCAGCAGGGCCGGTGCCCAGAATTCCCAGCCCGGAACCAGCGCGGTGGGGAGGCAGCCGATGAGGAAGGTGGCAATACCCATGGTCAACAGCGACGCCACCAGCGTGCCCTTGCGGCCGAACTTGTCGCCGAAGTGCCCGAAGACGATGGAGCCGAGCGGCCGGGCGATGAATGCCACGCCAAAAACGGCGAAGGAGCTCAGCAGCTGGGTGGTTTCGTTCGCGCCCGGGAAGAAGAGCTTCGGGAAAACGAGCACGGCGGCAGTGGCATAGACGTAGAAGTCGTAGAACTCCACTGTGGTGCCGATCAGGCTGGCCACGATGACGCGGCCGCGGGAGTTCACCGGCTGGTGCGAACCAGGCACCGTGGTGGTATCGGTGGATGACATAGGTAAACGCTTTCGTGAGACCGGCCGGGCACAGGCAGGGCTGCCTCCCGGCTCGAATAGTTAGAGTTCGATCTTACTTCGCCACGTCCAGTCAATGGACGAAACGTCCACCATTCGGACGTGTGTTGCATGTCTCACACTGCGGTCCGGCAGGCCGCCTCACGCCGCCGGGCCGGACCGGATAGGCAAAAGTCACAGCGCGTTAACAAACATCGACCGTCCGTGAAACGCGCCGTCCCTACCTTTGAGGAACAACATCCCCCTGAAGGAGGTAACCCGTGACTGTTGACCGCACCGTCGATGCCGGCGTACAGCCCGGCTCTACCCGCACCACAGACACCCCTGCCCTTGAATTCCGCCCCGGCCGCTGGATCGCCAACTGGGATGCCGAGAACAAGGAGCAGTGGGAAACCGCCGGCCGCGCCATCGCCCGCCGCAACCTGAACTGGTCCATCTTCGCCGAGTTCCTCGGCTTCGTTGTCTGGCAGCTGTGGTCCATTGTGGTGGTCCAGCTGCCGGCCGCCGGCTTCACATTCTCCACCTCGGAGATCTTCTGGCTCATCTCCATGCCCAGCCTCGTGGGCGCCACCCTCCGCATCCCGTACACCTTCATGGTTCCCCGGTTCGGCGGACGCAACTGGACCATCGTGTCCGCCCTGCTGCTCCTGATCCCCTCCACCGGCCTGGCGCTGTGTGTCTCCAACCCGGAGACGCCCTTCGGCGTCATGCTGCTCGTGGCCGCACTGGCCGGCTTCGGCGGCGGCAACTTCGCCAGCTCCATGGCGAACATCACTTTCTTCTACCCGGCCAGGGAAAAGGGCTGGGCGCTGGGCCTGAACGCCGCAGGCGGGAACCTGGGCGCCGCCGTCGCACAGCTTGCCGTTCCCATCGTGATCACCCTGCTGGCCGCCGGCACCGTCAACCTTCCCATGGCCGGCTGGATGTGGGTTCCCTTCATCCTTCTCGCAGCGTTCGGCGCCTTCAAGTACATGAACAACCTCACCAGCGCCAAGGGTGACGTGGCCGGCTCGGTCGCTGCGCTCAAGGAACCGCACCTGTGGATCATGGCGCTGCTGTACATCGGCACCTTTGGCTCATTCATCGGCTTCGCCGGCGTGTTCCCCAAGCTGATCAAGGACTACTTCCCCGCGTTCTCCTCCATCGGAGTAGGCACCGTGGCCCTGTCCCTTGCATTCCTGGGCCCCCTGGTGGGCTCGCTGGCCCGCCCGTACGGCGGACGCATGGCGGACCGCATGGGCGGGGCCCGGATGACCGTCACAGCCTTCGCTTCCATGGCCGTCATCACCCTCACCATGATCTGGACCCTGCCGCTGAAGAACTTCTGGCTCTTCCTGGTCCTCTTCCTGATGCTGTTCACCGCCAGCGGCTTTGGAAACGGTGCCACCTACCGGATGATCCCCGTCATCTTCGCCACCTCCAGCCGGGCCGCACGCAACGGCGCCAGCTCCGTGGCAACCCAGCGCCTGGCGTCCTCGGCACTCGGGCTGATCTCAGCGATCGGCGCCTACGGCGGCTTCGTCATCCCCCAGGTCCTGAACGCTTCCAGCACCGCCAGTGGCTCCTACACCCCGGCCTTCTACGGATTCGTTGCCGCCTACGTGGTGATGCTGCTGGTCTGCTGGACCTGCTACATCCGCAACGCCGGCCGGAACGCGATGGGACACGTCTAACATGACCAAAAGCGCCGACACGCACTGCCCCTACTGCGCCCTGCAGTGCGCCATGACGCTCACGTCCCCTGCGGACCTGGCCCCGGCTGCCCAGCCGGGGCCAGGCCCCGTGCCTGCACCGAATCCCGCGCCCGCACTGGAGGTTGCAGGCCGGGACTTCCCCACCAACCGCGGCGGCCTCTGCCGCAAAGGGTGGACCTCCCCCACGCTCCTGAACCACGCGGGCCGGATCACCGAGCCGCTGCTGAAGGGACCCGACGGCGTCCACCGGCCCATCGGCTGGGACCAGGCCCTGGACCTTGCCGCCCAGGCAGTGAAGGACGCCCGCGCACGCCACGGCGCGGACGCCGTCGGCGTCTTCGGCGGCGGCGGACTCACCAATGAGAAGGCCTACCAGCTGGGCAAGTTCGCCCGGCTGGCCCTGGGCACCTCACGGATCGACTACAACGGCAGGTTCTGCATGTCATCCGCCGCGGCCGCCGGAATGCGGGCGTTTGGCGTGGACCGCGGCCTGCCCTTCCCGCTCGAAGCCCTGGACACCGCCAACACCATCCTGATGCTGGGGTCAAACGTTGCCGAGACCATGCCCCCGTTCGTACAGCACCTGCGCGGAGCCCGCGACGCCGGCGGGCTGGTGGTGGTTGACCCCCGCCGCTCCGCCACGGCAGCCTTTACGGCGGACGGCGGCGGCCTGCACCTCCAGCCGCTGCCGGGCACCGACCTTACCCTGCTGCTGGGCCTCTCCCACGTGGTCATCCACGAGAACCTGGTGGACACCGCCTACATCGAAGAGCGCACCTCGGGCTACAGCGCCGTAGTCCGCAGCGTCAACGCCTTCTGGCCCGAACGCGTCCAGTCGTTGACCGGCGTCCCCGCGGAACTGATCCGGCAAACCGCCCGCATGCTCGCTGCCGGGGCACGGGAAGGCGGAAGCTACATCCTCACCGGACGCGGCGTGGAACAGCACGTGGACGGCACCGACACCGCAACCGCGGCCATCAACCTCAGCCTCCTCCTGGGCCTGCCGGGCTCCGCCCGCAGCGGGTACGGGACCCTTACCGGCCAGGGCAATGGCCAGGGCGGCCGCGAGCACGGCCAGAAGGCGGACCAGCTCCCGGGCTACCGCAAGATCACCGACCCGGCTGCCCGCGCACACGTCGCGGCCGTCTGGGGCGTTCCGGAGGAGACCATCCCCGGACCCGGCCTGCCCGCCGTGCAGCTGCTGAAGTCACTGGGAAAGCCCGACGGCGTCCGGTGCCTTTTTGTGCATGCCTCCAACATCGCGGTGGCAGCTCCCGACGCCAACGCCGTCATCGAAGGGCTGCGGAGCCTGGACTTCCTGGTGGTCTGCGACTTCTTCATGTCCGAAACCGCCGCGGAGGCGGACCTTATCCTTCCCGTGCTGCAGTGGGCGGAGGAGGAGGGGACATTGACCAATCTGGAGGGCCGCGTCCTGCGCCGCCGCCGTGCCATCTCACCTCCGGCTGGTGCCCGGAGCGAGCTGTGGATCATGGCCCGCCTCGCCGAGCGGCTGGACGCCCCGTCCACCTACAGCGAGGATCCGGAGACGGTCTTCGAGGAACTGCGGCGTGCCTCCGCCGGGGGCCTGGCAGACTACTCGGGCATTGACTACGCCATGCTGGACCGCGGGGAGGCCGCCTACTGGCCCTACCCGGCCGGCAGCAGTGGAACGCCGCGGCTGTTCGCCAGCCGTTTCGCCCACCCCGACGGCAAGGCCGTGATGGTCCCGGTGGTGCCGCGCCGCCGTCGTATTTCTGCCGGCGATGGCGGGACCTCCGGAGACCCCGCCGGCAAAGCCATGACCCTCATCACCGGCCGGCTCCTGGAGCATTACCAGTCAGGGGCCCAGACGCGGCGGGTGGCCGAACTCGTCGCCGCACAGCCCGAGGCGAGGGTGCAGATCCACCCCTCGGCGGCAGCCGCCATGGGCATCGCCGCCGGTTCGCTGGTCTCCGTGGCGAACGTGCGCGGCGAGGTGGTGTGCCATGCGGAGCTGAGCACAGCCATCCGCCCGGAGACAGTGTTCCTGCCCTTCCACTTCCCCGGCTCCGAAAGCGCCAACCGCCTCACCGAAGCCGCCACTGATCCCATCTCCGGGATGCCCGAATTCAAATTCAACACCGTATGGGTCCGGCCCGTGGCCGCACCCGATTCCGCCCGCATGCTGCAAACGACGGAGGCCTCATGAGCGAGCAGATTGTCATCGTGGGATTCGGCCCCGTGGCCGCCAGGCTGGTGGACGAGCTCCTGCCCGCCGTGCGCGCAGGGCAGGTCCAGGTCACCGTGCTCGGTGAGGAACCCGAGGCAGCCTACAACCGCGTCCTGGTGGCCGACCTCGGCGTCGGCCGGACCACCGCTGACGCACTGGCCCTTGCCGATGCCGCCGAGCTGGCCGCGGACGGCGTGGACGTCCGCCTGGGCGTGCGGGTCAAGCGCGTGGACAGGCCACGGCAGCAGGTCCTGCTTGCTGAAGGAGCACCCGTGCACTACGACCGGCTGGTGTTCGCCACCGGATCCCGGCCTGTCATTCCCAACCTCACCGGCATCAACCCGGATCCTTCCTCCCCCGTGCTTCCCGCCGGCGTCACCGCGCTGCGGGACCTTCGCGACGCCGCTGTCCTGCGGCAGGCGGTGGACGGCGGCAAGCGCGTAGTGGTCCTGGGCGGCGGCGTCCTGGGCCTGGAAACGGCGCTGGCCGCAGCGGAGGAAGGCGCCACCGTCACGGTGGTCCACAACGGCCCGCACCCCCTGGGGCGCAGCATCGACCGTGCCGGCGGGGCCGTCCTGGCTGCAGGGCTGCGGCGTTGCGGGGTCCGGGTGGCGGGCAACGCCCGTTCCACCGGCGTTGAGCACAACGCGCCCGACGGCGGTTTCTCGGCTTTGCTGCTGGACGACGGGCAGGCGATTGACGGGGACCTCCTGGTCATTTCATGCGGGGTGCGTCCCCGGACGGAGCTGGCCGACGGCTGCGGGCTGGCCACTGGCACCGGGATCCTGGTGGACCACCGGCTGCGGGCGCACCACGAACCGCATATCTTTGCCATCGGCGACTGCGCGGAGGTCCACTGCCCCGATCCGGGCTGCGCCGCATGCCGGAACGCCACGGGGCCCTCCGGCCTGGTGGGCCCTGGCTGGCGGCAGGCCGAGTGGCTGGCGGGCTACCTGATCCTGCTGTCCTCCGGTGGGGTGGAGGAGGCGGAACTGCTGTCCGCGCTCCCGCCGGAACAGCCCGGCGTCGTGGTGCTGAAGGCCCGCGGCCTGAACATGGCCGTGGCCGGGGACAACGACGCGGATCCGTGGGACGAGGAAGCGCTCACGGCGGGCGCGGCCAACGGCAGGGCTCGCCTGCAGGTGGCCCAGTGGGCTGATCCTGAGCACGGCCGGTACGTCAAGATGACCACCCGAGGCGGAGTGCTCGAAGGCCTGGTGGCGGTGGGCATGCCCCGCACGGCGGCCGAGCTGGTGGGACTCTTCGAACGCGGCGCCGAACTGCCTGCCGACCGGTCGCTCCTCCTCCGCCTGGACGGGCCGGACCAGCTGCCGGGCGCAGCCGCGGACCCGGCCGGGACCGTGTGCCGGTGCGCCGGAGTCAGCGGGTCCACCATCACGGGCGCCGTGGCCGACGGCTGCTCCACGGTGGCGGACGTTTCCAAGGCCACCCGGGCGGGCACAGGATGCGGTGGCTGCCATGAGGACATCAAGGGCCTCATTGAACGGCATTTCCGAGCGGTGCCGGCAGCCTGACCGGGGCTGCCGGCCCCTCGTTACATGTGGACGTGCAGGCGGCGGGCGGCTTCGGAGATGGATCCGGTCAGCGACGGGTACACCGTGAAGGTGCTGGCGACGTCGTCAACGTGCAGCTTCTGCTTGACCGCGATGGAGATCGGGAAGATCAGCTCCGAGGCGTTCGGCCCCACCACCACGCCACCGATCACCGTGCCGGAACCCTTCCGCGCAAAGATCTTGACGAACCCGTCCTTGGCGTTGCGCATCTTGGCGCGGGCGTTGCTGCGCAGGGAGAGCTTGACGACGTCGGCCTGGTACTTGCCGGACTCGATCTCGGCTTCGGATACGCCAACGTTGGCGATTTCGGGCGAGGTGAAGATGTTGGATGCCACCTGGTGGAGCTTGAGCGGGGTCACGCCGTCGCCCATGAAGTGCGCCACCGCGATGCGGCCCTGCATGGCGGCCACGGAGGCCAGCGGCAGGACGCCCGTGCAGTCACCGGCGGCGTAGATGTTCGGGGCCGTCGTGCGGGAGACGCCGTCCACCTTGATGTGGCCGCTCTCGCTGACGGCGACGCCGGCCTCCTCGAGGCCCAGGCCTGCCGTATTGGGGATGGACCCCAGGCAGAGCAGGCAGTGGCTGCCGGTCACCGTGGAGCCGTCGGAAAGGGTCACCACCACGCCGTTGTCGGTGCGTTCCACGGTCTGGGCACGGGAACGGGACAAAACCCGGACCCCGCGGCGTTCGAAGACTTCCTCCAGGACCACGGCGGCGTCAACGTCGGAGCCGGGCAGCACGCGGTCGCGGCTGGACACCAGGGTGACCTTGGAACCAAGGCCGTTGTAGGCGGAGGCAAACTCCGCGCCGGTAACACCGGACCCCACCACGATGAGCTCCTCGGGCAGCTCGTCCAGGTTGTAGATTTGCGTCCAGTTCAGGATCCGCTCACCGTCGGGGCGGGCGGTCTCCAGCTCGCGCGGGTGTGCGCCCACGGCCAGCAGGATGGTGTCCGCCTCTACAGTCTCGGTGCCGTCCACCGTCATGACCTCGATGGTGTGGGTGTCCAGCAGCCGGCCGGAACCCGCAATAATCCGCACGCCCAGCTTTTCCAGGCCGTCCCGGATGTCCTGGGACTGGTTGCGGGCAAGGTTGAGGAGGCGGTCGTTGATGTGCTTGAGGTCTGCTCGCATCACCGGCACGAAGTCGCCGCCGTCGACGTCGAACTTCACTCCCAGCTCGCCGGCCTCTGCCACGCGGGTCATCAGGTCGGCCGTGGCAATGAGGGTCTTGGAGGGAACCACATCGGTCAGCACGGCGGATCCACCCAGGCCCGCGCGTTCGATGATGGTGACCGTCGCCCCGAGCGAGGCGGCCACCATGGCGGCTTCGTATCCGCCGGGACCACCTCCCAGGATTGCGATCCGGGGGGAGCTGAAATCTGGATGCGTAGTCACAGTCATCCATTCTCGCCCATTTGCCGCTGACCACCAAGAAAACAGGGCGCTCTCCGGGCCGGCCGTGACGGGGGCAACACGGGCGGCACGATAACTTGTACTGGTGAGTACAACAGACTTCCTGAACACGGACCCGTTTGCCGCCGCACGCGCCGCAGCGGACTACATCGCCGAAGAGACAGGCGTGGACCGGCACGACACTGCCCTGGTCCTCGGCTCCGGGTGGGGCGAGGCCGCCGACCTCATCGGCGAAACCACCGCCACCCTGTCGGCCGAAGAAGTCCCCGGCTTCCATGCCCCCGCCGTGGAAGGCCACGTGGGCACCATCCGCTCCATACTGACGCCCTCGGGAAAGCGCGCCCTGGTCCTGGGCGCCCGCACGCACTACTACGAGGGCAAGGGCGTCAGGGCAGTCGTCCACGGAATCCGGACCGCGGCGGCCGCCGGGTGCAGCACCCTGGTCCTCACCAACGGCTGCGGCGGACTCAACGAGGACTGGGCCCCCGGCACCCCGGTGCTGATCAAGGACCACATCAACCTCACCGCGTCCTCACCGCTGGAAGGCGCCACCTTCGTGGACCTTACCGACCTGTACTCGCCGCGCATCCGCGGGCTGGCCCGCGAGGTGGACCCCACCCTGGACGAGGGCGTGTATGCACAGTTCCCCGGCCCGCACTACGAAACACCGGCCGAGGTGCAGTACGCCAAGCGGATCGGTGCCGACCTGATCGGCATGTCCACGGCGCTGGAAGCCATCGCCGGGCGGCACTCCGGGATGGAAGTGTTCGGAATTTCGCTGGTCACCAACCTCGCGGCCGGGATCAGCCCCCAGCCGCTCAGCCACCAGGAAGTCATCGAATCCGGCCAGGCAGCCGGCCCGCGCATCTCCAGGCTGCTGGCCGATATCATCGCCCGGCTCTAACGGATCAGGCGCCAGGGTGCGTCACGGGCACGGGCAATGACGATAGCGTTAGGCCCATGACGTCTTCCGATGCCGAACTTCGCCTGCTCACCGAAGCCCGCGAATGGGCTGCCCAAGACCCGGATCCCGCAACGAAGGCGCTGCTCCTTGAGCTTGTCCGCCTTGTTGAGGACGGCGATCCCGCGGCCCGGCAGGAACTGGAAGACAGCTTCCGCGGAACGCTCCAGTTCGGCACGGCAGGGCTGCGCGCCGCCCTGGGCCCGGGGCCGAACCGGATGAACCGGGTGGTGGTGCGCCGCGCCGCAGCGGGACTCGCGGCCTTCCTGGGGGACGCCGCAGCCAAGGCCGCCCCCGGCACCCGCCCGCGCGCCGTCGTCGGGTATGACGCCCGGCATAACTCGGATGTCTTCGCGGCCGAAACCGCGGCAATCTTCACCGCGGCCGGCATCGAAACCTTCCTGCTCCCGGCGCCCCTCCCCACTCCCCTGCTGGCGTACGCCGTCCGCGCCCTGGACTGCGACGGCGGCGTCATGGTCACCGCCAGCCACAACCCGCCCCAGGACAACGGGTACAAGGTGTACCTGGGACGGCATGCTGTGCCGGCAGACGGCGACGGCGCCCAGATCGTGGCGCCCTACGACGCGGAAATCGCTGGCCGGATCAGCGCCGTGGGGCCGCTGGAATCCATCACGCTGGCAGAGGGCGGCTGGACCGTCCTGGACGGTTCGCTGGCAGCCGGGTATGAGCGGGCGACGGCGGCACTGGCCATGGCGGACCGCTTCCCCGCCCGGGACCTGCGGATAGTCCTCACCCCGCTGCACGGCGTCGGCGGCGGGACTGCGCTGGACGTCCTGGAAGCGGCAGGTTTCAAAGATGTCACCGTGGTGGCTGAACAGGCCGAACCGGACCCTGATTTTCCCACCGTAAGTTTCCCCAACCCGGAGGAACCCGGCGCACTGGACCTGGCCCTCGAGGCGGCCGCGCAGCTGGACGCCGACCTCGTGATCGCCAATGATCCCGACGCCGACAGGGCAGCCGTGGCGGCAAAGGACCCCGATACGGGCGCCTGGCGGATGCTCCGGGGCGACGAAGTGGGTTCCCTGCTGGGCGCCCACATGGTGGCCCGGCTCGCGGACGGCACCGCCGGCGCGGACGCTGACGGCCGGGGCGTCTTCGCCAATTCGATCGTTTCCTCACGGCTGCTGGCCCGCATCGCCGCCGCGGCCGGCTTCGCCCATGAGGAAACACTGACCGGGTTCAAGTGGATCTCCCGGGTTCCCGGGCTGGTCTACGGCTACGAGGAGGCGCTGGGGTACTGCGTTGCCCCGGAGCTGGTGAAGGACAAGGACGGCATTTCCGCCGCCGTCCTGATCGCCGAACTCGCGGCAGCGGCCAAGGCCGCAGGCAAGACGGTCTTCGACACCCTGGATGAGCTGTACCTCCAGCACGGCCTGCACGCCAGCGACCAGCTAAGCATCAGGGTTGCGGACCTGGGACTCCTGGACGCCATGATGAACCGCCTGCGGGTTTCGCCGCCGGAATCGTTCGGACAGTCCGCTGTGGAGGTCTTCACGGACCTGGCTGAAGGCAGCGCGCACCTGCCGCCCACCGAAGGGCTGCTCTACATCACCCGAAACCTGACCCGTGTCATCATCCGGCCCAGCGGCACCGAGCCCAAGCTCAAGTGCTACCTCGAGGTGATCCACCAGGTGGGGTCCGCCGCGGAACTGCCGGCAGCGCGCCAGGCCGCGCGTGCCTCGCTGGACGAGGTCCTGCACGACGTCAGCGAAGCGCTGGGCCTTTAGGAACTGCCGGTTAAACACCAAAGGGCGCCTGGGCCACTGAAGGCCCGGCGCCCCCTTAAGGGGTGCGGGTGTTACAGCTGCACCTCGACGATGCCGTCGGTGACCCGGGTGCTGAATGCTGCCAGGCGCAGGCCCGGTGTGGTGAAGCATTCGCCGGTCTCAAGGTCGTAGACCTCCTTGTGCAGGGGGGAGGCGATGGTGGGCCGCGTTCCCTTCGAGCCCAGGATGCCGCGCGCCATGACGTGGGCTCCGGTGGCCGGGTCCTCGTGTGCCACGGCGAAGACTTCGCTGGGGCCGGTGCGGAACAGCGCCACCTGCCGGCCTGCCACCAGTGCAGCCTCGCCCCAGGCTGGTTCGAGGTCCTCCACCGCGCAGACACGGTGCCAGCCGGTGTGGAATCCAGCGATGTCAGATTCGGCGGCGAGCGCCCCAAGTTCCAGTGTTGCCGTCATGTCCGGCTCCTTTCCCTGTGCCTGTTGTCCTTGCACGGCTGCTTTTGCGGCCGTTTCCAACGCTAGGGTCCGGGTGTTTCAACGGGGTGCGGTGAATGTGTCCGGCGCGTAAAAGAGACCTAACCCGCCCGGAAATGCGCTCGTGATGCAGAAGTTAAGTTGGCGAAACAAATGGGAAACTGAAGCGAAACTGCGTCTCCCTAGTCTGGATGGACAGCTCGTCAGAGAAGGCTGCAGGAAAACTGCCTGCGGCCCATGCGAAAGGCCCATCAGTGACCGAACAGACTTCAAGCACAGAGACTCCGCGCCGCATCGTCGTCGCCGGCGGCGGCCCCGCGGCCCACCGTTTTGCGGACGCAATGCATGCCCGCGGCCTCGATGGCTGGCATGTTACGGTCCTCACCGAGGAAGTCCACCTCCCCTATGACCGGGTGGCGCTGTCCAAAGCCCTCACCGACAACGACGTCGACCTGACGCTCGGCACGGCGTCCATGTGGGACCACGCCGGCCTGGACCTGAAGACCGGCGAGCGCGTCGTAAAGATCAACGCCGAAGCGAAGACGGTGGAAACCGCCGCCGGCAACAGCTACCCCTACGACGAACTCGTAGTCGCCACCGGCTCGAATGCGGCCCGCCTGCCCATCCCCGGCGCGGAGCACACGCACGTCTACCGCACGCTTGAAGACGTCTGGGCCATCAACAAGGCCATCGCGGAGCTCACGGAGAAGCTCGGCCGCAAGGTCAACGCCGTCACTATCGGCGGCGGGCTCCTGGGCCTCGAGTCAGCTGCCGGCACCGAGCAGCTCGGCGCCAACCCGATCGTCATCGACGGTTCCCAGTGGCTGATGGCCACCCAGCTCGACGAGGGCGCGGGCCAGGCCATGGGCAGGCTCATCAAATCCAAGGGTTTCGAAGTCCACGGCGGGGTCTTTCCCTCGGAGGTACTTTCCGACGACGACGGCCAGGTCACCGGGGTGCTGATGGCCGACGGCCGCGTCATCGACGCCGACATCGTGATCGTCGCCATCGGCGTCCGTCCCCGCGATGAACTCTTCCGCGCCGCCGAGGGCGAGGAACAGGTATTCAGCCTGGGTCCCCGCGGCGGCGTGGTCATCAACGACTACTGCGAAACCGAAGTGCCCGGCATCTGGGCCATCGGTGAAGTGGCCAACTACGGCGGCATGTGCCTGGGCCTGGTGGCGCCGGCCAACACCATGGCGGAGATCGTGGCCGACCGGCTGCACGGCGGGGATGCCACCTTCCCGGGCTTCGACACCGCCACCAAGCTCAAGCTGTCCGGTGTGGACGTGGCCAGCTTCGGTGACGCGTTCGCCAAGACCGAGCACGCCCTGGAAATCGTCTATGCCGACCCGGCCCGCGGCGTCTACCAGAAGATCGTGACCACGGATGACGCCAAGACCCTCCTGGGCGGCATCTTCGTCGGCGATGCCTCCCCTTACATGAGCCTGCGCCCGCTCCTGGGCCGCGAGCTCCCGGCCGAACCGGGCGCCTTCCTGAGCGCGGCCGGCGGTGGCGAGGCGCCGGAGACCGAACTGCCGGATGACGCCACGCTGTGCTCCTGCAACAACGTCACGGCCGGAACCATCCGTGACACCATCAATGCCTGCGGCGCCTGCGAGGGCAACGCCCCGGTCCAGGAACTGGGCGAGTTGAAGGGCTGCACCCGGGCCGGCACCCAGTGCGGCTCCTGCGTCCCCATGCTGAAGAAGCTGCTGGAAACCGAGCTGACCAAGTCCGGTGTGGAGGTCTCCAAGGCCCTCTGCGAGCATATCGAACTGTCCCGCCAGGAACTGTTCGACGCAATCCGCGTCCTGGGGCTGACCTCCTTCGAAGAGATCATGGCCAAGTACGGCACCGGCGCCGGCTGCGACATCTGCAAGCCGACGATCGCCAACATCCTGGCCAGCCAGAACAGCGCCTACGTCCTGGACGCCGGCCGCGGCACCCTGCAGGACACCAACGACCGCGCCCTGGCCAACATGCAGAAGGACGGCACCTACTCGGTGGTCCCCCGCATCGCCGGCGGTGAGATCACCCCCAAGAAGCTGGGCGTCATTGCGGCCGTGGCCGAGAAGTACGGCCTGTACACCAAGATCACCGGCGGCCAGCGCATCGACATGTTCGGCGCCCGGCTGGAGCAGCTGCCGGAGATCTGGAAGGAACTGGTGGACGCCGGCTTCGAGTCCGGCCAGGCCTACGGCAAGAGCCTGCGGACCGTGAAGTCCTGCGTCGGTTCCACCTGGTGCCGCTTCGGCGTCCAGGATTCGGTGGCCATGGCCATCAAGCTGGAACTGCGCTACCGCGGCCTGCGCAGCCCGCACAAGCTCAAGATGGGTGTTTCCGGCTGTGCCCGCGAATGCGCAGAGGCGCGCGGCAAGGACGTGGGCGTGATCGCCACGGCCGACGGCTGGAACCTGTACGTGGGCGGCAACGGCGGAGCCACCCCGGCCCACGCCCAGCTCCTGGCCAAGGACCTGGACGACGAAACCCTGATCAAGTACATCGACCGCTACTTCATGTACTACATCCGCACCGCGGACCGCCTGCAGCGCACGGCCCGCTGGCAGGAGGAGCTCGACGGCGGCATCAAGCACGTTGAGGACGTGGTGGTGAAGGACACCCTGGGCATCGCCGAGGACCTTGAGGCCGCCATGGCCAAGCACGTGGACACGTACGTGGATGAATGGGCAGACACCCTCAAGGACCCCGAACGCCTGCGCCGGTTCCGCTCCTTCGTCAATGCCCCCGACCAGAAGGACGACTCCATCACCTTCGTCCCGGACGAGCGCGGCCAGATGCGCCCCGCCACTCCGGAGGAAAAAGGCAAGGTCCTGATCGGGGCTTCCATCCCGGTCCGCTCCGCCACCACGGAAACCCCTGGAAACGAGGCATAGCCATGCAGCTCAGTATCGACCTCACCGGCCGGAACGTCCTGGTGGCCGGCGCCCCCGACGCCGCGCGGCAGGCGGTGCGGCGGTACCAAGCCGCGGGCGCCGTCGTGCACCGCCTTGGCAGCCCCGAAGAGGCGCGGCTCGTCCACCTGCCGGAGCGGCTGTTCCTGGTCGCCGCCGTCGAGGACGGACAGCCCGGCTGGGACGCCTTCCTGGACCGCTGCCGGAAGACCGGCATCCCGGTCGCGGCCGAGCCTGCTGCGGGACCCGCCGGACACGTCACCCTGGTGGGCGGCGGCCCCGGCACGAGCGACCTGCTCACCGTGGCGGCGGTCAAGGCACTCCGCGATGCCGACGTCGTGTTCTACGACCGACTGGCGCCGTACCAGGAACTGCCGCGGCTGACCTCCGCGGAACTCGTGGACGTCGGAAAGAAGCCTGGCCACCACAAGGTCAGCCAGTCTGACATCGAAAAGCTGATGGTGGAAAGTGCCCTTGCCGGCAACAACGTGGTCCGCCTCAAGGGCGGGGACCCCTACGTCTTTGGCCGCGGCGGCGAGGAAGTTGCCGCCTGCGTGGCAGCCGGCGTCAAAGTGCACGTCATCTCCGGCGTCACCAGCGCCATCTCGGTCCCGGCCGCAGCAGGCATCCCGGTGACCCACCGCGAAGTCAGCCACATGTTCACCGTGGTCTCCGGGCACGCCCCGCTGACGGAGAAGGAGCACCACCACCTGGCCGGTCTGGGCGGCACCATCGTGGTGCTCATGGGCATCGGCACCCTCCACCAGCTGGCGGCAGGTCTGCGCCGCGCCGGGATGCGCCCGGACATGCCCATGGCCGTGGTGGAGCGGGGCTACCGGCCCGGCCAGCGCACCACCATCGCTGACCTCGGCACCATCACCTCCGCCGCTGCCGGCTGCAGCAACCCGGCAGTGCTGGTCATCGGCGAGGTGGTGCGGGTGGCTGAAGCGAACCGTGACCACGCCGGTGCCGCCGCAGACCTGGACAGGCTGGCGGCCTCGCTGCTGGGATCATGAAAGGATTGACCCCCATGACTGCACTTGCACCGGCTGAACCAGCCCAGGCCGCACCGACGACGCAGGCCGAAGAAGCCACCGATGCCGCGGAGTCGCCCTTGGAAGGGTTCCGCATCGGCGTCACCTCGGACCGGCGGTCGCGCGACCTGATCGAGGCCCTGGAGCGCCGGGGTGCCGAAGTGCTGCATGCGCCGGCGCTGAAGATCGCCCCCGTCCAGGAGGACATGCACCTCATCGAGGACACGCGGGCCATCATCGCCGCCAAGCCGGACCTGTGCATCGCCACCACCGCCTACGGCATGCGCCGGTGGTGCGAGGCCGCTGACTCCTTCGGGATCGGCGACGAACTGCTGGAAACGCTGGGAAACTGCCGCATGTTCGTCCGGGGGCCCAAAGCCCGCGGTGCCGTGCGCGCGGCCGGCCTTGCCGACGTCGGCATCAGCAGCGACGAAACCACCGCCACGCTGGTGGACATGCTGCTCACCGAAGGCGTCCGGGGCAAGACCGTCGCCATGCAGCTGCACGGCTACACCGACGTCCGCCAGATTGAACGCCTGCGGATGTCCGGCGCCACGGTCCTCACCGTCACGCCCTACCGGTGGGTCAAGCCCGACGGCGAGGACAGGCTGCCGCGCCTGATCGAGGCCGCCTGCAGCGGGAACCTGGACGTCCTGACCTTCACCAGCGCCCCAGCCGTGGACGCGATGTGGAGCACCGCCCACGAAATGGGCCTGTACAAGCAGCTGGTGGAAAGCCTGAAACTGAACGTCACCACCGCCGTGGTGGGTCCCGTGACGGCACAGCCACTCCTGGACGTGGGCGTGACGCCGCTCATCCCGGAACGTTTCCGCATGGGGGCCCTCATCCGGCTGGTGTGCGAGCACCTGGCCCTGAACCATGTCCGGCGGCTGGACACCCGCTCCGGGAACATCGAGCTTCGCGGCCGCAGCCTGCGGATCGACGGCCAGGCGGTGGAACTGGCACCCGCTCCCCTGCTGCTCCTGCGCGCCCTGCTGGGTGCCGGCGGCGCTGTCCTGTCCCGTGAATCCCTCTCCGACCTGCTGGAACTCCGGGGTTCCGTGCACGCACTGGACATGACGGTCAGCAGGCTGCGTTCGTCACTGCCGGACGGAAAGCTCATTGAAACGGTAGTCAAGCGCGGGTACCGGATCCGCGTCTAAGGAACGCCTGTGCCGGCCACTTGTGCGCCGGGAATGGCGGATTGTGTCCGCCGGCCGGTGAATGAGAGGTGGGTCACGGGTTCTGTTACCGGCCGGTAAATACTGGCGAACACGGGCCCGGTAAACAGCAATGGGTGGGTAACACAACCGAAAAAGCAGGCCCCTACGCTGGGTTCCATCATGAAGTTCCGGCCGGTTCCCGGCCGCCAGCGAAAGGGCCAGCACATGTCCGCTCCGGCACCCTCAACGTCCACCTCCGCCGCAACCCGCATCGTCATCGCCGGCGCCGGCCCCGCCGCCCAGGCCCTGGTGGCCCAACTGGACCGGGCACGGTTCGCCGGCACCATCACCGTGCTGAGCAACCGCGATGACACCCCGGCGGAACTGCTGGAGCTGGCCATGCTCCCCCAGGTCTCCGTCCGCTTTGGCCAGCCGGCCAGCCACATCGATGCTGCCAAGCGCACCGTGGCAACCGCCGACGGCATGGAATTCGCCTACGACCAGCTGGTCATCGCCACCGGTTCGGCACCCGTGGCCAACCCGGTGGACGGCGCCGCGCAGTGCCTGAGCTACTCCACCATCGATGACGCCCCGCGCATTGCGGACGGAGTGCAGGAAGTCACCCGCGAGCTGGGCCGCCGCCCCGTGGGGATCCTGGTGGGCACCGGGGCAGCGGCAGGGCAGGCCGAAGCGGTACTCCGGGCCAAGGGGGTGCGGCCAATCCGCACCACCGCCCGGCCCGCGGCCATCATCCCCGCCGTCGTTTCCGGAGGGGCCGGTTCCCCCCTCGCCGCCTCCGCCGTGGTCTTTGAAGACGGCAGCAGCATGACCGGCGACCTGGTGGTCCTGGCCGAGGAGCGGGTATCCCGGGACGGCCTCGCCGCCAGCGCGGGCCTGCGGACGGCCGCCGGCGGCGGCATCGAGATCAGCAGGGACTTCCGGACGTCCGTGCCGGGGATCTGGGCGATCGGCGACGCAGCAGCGTTCGACGGCGTGCGGCTGGGGCTGCTGGTGGCCGCCGCGTCGGCGGCAGGTGCCTGTGCCACCCAGTTGCTGACTGCCGCGGCTGCAGCGCCGGTTCTTCAGGCTGCCGCCTGAGCGGCCGCCACCGGCGCCGTGCGCTGTGACAAGATGGTTCCCGAAACCGAGTCAACGCCGGGCCCACAAGGCCCTTCGAGAGGACCATCATGAGCAACGAAGCCACCGTTCACGCAGGAACCGCTGATCCGGCCGGGACCGCGAACATCGCCTCCTACATCGACCACACACTGCTCAAGCCCGAAGCCTCGGAAGCTGACGTGCTGAAGGTCTGCGCGGAGGCAGCCGAGTACCGGTTCAAGTCGGTCTGCGTCAACCCCATCTGGGTCAAGACCGTCACCAAGGCGCTCAAGGGCTCCGGCGTCCTCACCTGTTCCGTGGTGGGCTTTCCGCTGGGGGCCACCCCTACAGACGTGAAGTCGTTCGAGGCCCGCGGCGCCGTGCTGGACGGCGCGGACGAGGTGGACATGGTGATCAACATTGCCGCCGCGAGGGCCGGTGACCAGGGCGCCTTGACCGAGGACATCGCCGCGGTGGCCGAGACGGTGCACGCCGGCGGCGCCATCCTGAAAGTCATCATCGAAACAGCCCTGCTCACGGATGAGCAGAAGGTGCTGGCATGCCGGGCGGCCGTTGAGGCCGGGGCGGACTTCGTGAAAACCTCCACGGGCTTCAACGGTGGCGGCGCCACCGTTGAAGACGTGGCCCTGATGCGCCGCGCGGTGGGCCCTGACCTGGGGGTCAAGGCCTCCGGCGGCGTACGGTCCCTGGCCGACGCGCAGGCTATGATTGCAGCAGGTGCAACACGAATTGGTGCCAGCTCCGGGATTGCCATCGTCAAGGGTGAACAGGGTTCAACCGCTTACTGACCGGACCCGGAAGCGGCCGCAGACCAAGCCCCGCGGGGCCGAGGAGGAACATATGTCCAGCCAGATCAACGCGTCCAGCCGGGACTCGGCGTCGAACCAGGACTCCGTCCGGACCCCGCAGAACGAGAACAACCTCGCCACCAGCGTCATCCTGTTCGCGGTCTGCTTCGTGCTGTTCCTGGGCGCCATCTACTCGCTGTCCTTCCTCAGCCTGGGCAACCCGTGGCCCATGGCCGCCTGCCTGGCCCTGTTTGCGCTGGCCTTCTGGATCCCGCAGACCATCCTGGGCCGGTCCGACTCTGCGGGCGAGCACTAACACCCACTCCATACAGCAAACAACGGACCGGCGGACTTTTCCGCCGGTCCGTTGCTGTTTCCCGCTGAAGGGTGTTGCCTGCTAGAACCAGAGCCTGATCCAGGCGCCCGCGGCAGCCGCCGCACGGCCCCAGTGCTGTTGGGCGATGGCCCAGCCGGCCATCGACATGCCCACCATGGCGTACGCGCTGACCGGGATCAGCACCAGCCACTCCCGCTTGGAACCGGCACGCCCCAGCAGGGGAAGGGACAGGGCGCCGTTGGCCCGCCAGACGTTCCGCAGCAGGGGCAGCCGGCGCAGTATTTTCGGCGGCCGGACCACCAGCGGCCACAGCAGCGGCACTCCTCCGGTGGTGATGAGGTCGCCCACGATGTGCACCACCACCCCGATCAGCATCGAGGTGGGCAGCCAGGTCCACTGCCCCGGCGCGTATACGGTGACCAGGCCCGCCATGACCAGCGCGAAGATCCAGTTGGAGATAAAGCCGCTTTTGGGAAAGAGCTTCAGCGCCTTCGCCGCAATGTTGATCAGGAACATGCACAGCAGCCCGGCCCCCACGGACAGGCGGCCCCAGCCGGTGTCCAGGTGCACCTGCGATGCCAGGCCGGCGAGGAAGACAAAAACCGCGGCACCAAGGATGGAGTGCGTTCCCTGCCGGTGGCCCCCGCTGGCGTTCTCGATGCCGCGCGCAATCACGTTGGACAGCGGCGGCAGCGAGTGGGCCACCGTGCTTGCCCGGTGGTCCCAGTCGCACACCAGTGCCGTGCCCGCGGTGGCCATGCCGCCGATGAGGATGCCCGTGGGATCCAGCGGGTACCAACCCAGGGTGTAGGGGCCGGTGGACGCAACAGCTACCCACGCCGCGGCTCCAGACGCGGCGTGGTGTCCTCCCATCACGTGCTAGCCGCTGACTGCCGGGGCGGCGAGCGGGGCGTCGGAGAAGATATTCCGGATCACGCCGTTGGCCCATTCCAGGATCTCGGCGTCCTGCAGATCCCGTCCGCCGATCCGTGCCGTCTTGGGCTTGGGGATGAGGACGGCGTCGAGTGCGGGTTTGGACTGCGATCCGGGGTACATCCGGTTCAGGCGCATGATCTTGGATTCCGGGAGCGAGGCCGGGGAGAACTTGATGAAGTTGCCCTGCAGAGCGACGTCGGACAGGCCGGCTTCGCGCGCACCAACACGGAAGCGTGCCACCGCCACCAGGTTCTGGGCGGGCAGCGGAAGTTCACCGTAGCGGTCAACGAGCTCGGCCTGGACCTCGTCGATGGCCTCATTGGTGATGGCCGCCGCGAGCTTCCGGTAGGCCTCCAGGCGCAGCCGTTCGCCGGGGACATAGTCGTGCGGCAGGTGGGCGTTGACCGGCAGCTCGATCTTCATCTCCGCGGCCTTTTCTTCGGCCTCGCCCCGGTAGTCCGCCACGGCCTCGCCCACCAGCCGGATGTACAGGTCAAAGCCCACTCCCTGGATGTGGCCGGACTGTTCGCCGCCGAGCAGGTTGCCGGCACCGCGGATTTCGAGGTCCTTCATGGCCAGCTGCATGCCGGCGCCCAGTTCGTTGTGCGCGGCCACGGCCTTGAGCCGTTCCAGCGCCACCTCGCCCAGCGGCTTCTCTGACGGATACAGGAAGTAGGCGTAGGCGCGTTCACGGCCACGGCCCACGCGGCCGCGGAGCTGGTGCAGCTGGGACAGGCCGTACTTGTCCGCGCCGTCCACGATCAACGTGTTGGCGTTGGAGATGTCCAGGCCTGTCTCGATGATGGTGGTGCACACCAGCACGTCGAAGCGCCGCTCCCAGAAGTCAACGATGATCTGCTCCAGGCGGCTCTCCGACATCTTGCCGTGCGCCACCTCCACCCGTGCCTCGGGCACCAGCTCGCGGATCCTGGCGGCCGTCCGCTCGATGGTGGACACCCGGTTGTGGACCAGGAACACCTGGCCTTCACGCATCAGCTCGCGGCGGATGGCGGCCGAGGTCTGCTTGTCCGTGTACGGGCCCACGTAGGTCAGCACGGGGTGCCGTTCCTCCGGCGGGGTGGCCAGGGTGGAGGTTTCCCGGATGCCGGTGAGGGACATCTCCAGGGTGCGGGGAATCGGGGTGGCACTCATGGCCAGGACGTCCACGTTGGTGCGCATCTTCTTCAGCGCTTCCTTGTGCTCCACGCCGAACCGCTGTTCCTCGTCCACGATCACCAGGCCCAGGTCCTTGAACTCAAAGTCCTTGGCCAACAGCCGGTGCGTGCCGATCACCACGTCCACGGCACCGCTCTTCACACCCTCCGCCGTCTCCTTCGCTTCCTTGGCGCTCTGGAACCGGGACAACGGCTTAACCCGCAGCGGGAAGCCGGAGAAGCGTTCGGTGAAGGTCTCGTAGTGCTGCTGGGCCAGCAGGGTGGTGGGCACCAGCACCGCCACCTGTTTGCCGTCCTGCACCGCCTTGAAGGCAGCGCGCACCGCGATCTCGGTCTTGCCGTAGCCCACGTCGCCGGACACCAGCCGGTCCATGGGAATCTCCCGCTCCATGTCCGCCTTGACCTCGTTGATGGTGGTCAGCTGGTCCGGCGTCTCCACGTACGGGAAGGCCTCCTCCAGTTCCCGCTGCCAGGGCGTGTCGGGTCCAAACGCGTGGCCACGGGAGGCCATGCGGGCAGAGTACAGCCGGATCAGTTCGCCGGCGATCTCCTTGACGGCTTTGCGGGCCTTGGACTTGGTGCTGGCCCAGTCCGCGCCGCCCATCTTGCTCAGCACGGGGGTTTCGCCGCCCACGTAGCGGGTCACCTGGTCCAGCTGGTCCGTGGGGACGAACAGCCGGTCGCCGGGTGCGCCGCGCTTGGCCGGCGCGTACTCCAGCACCAAGTATTCCCGGACGCCGTCGCCGCCGCCGGCCACCTTGCGCTGGATGAGTTCCACGAACCGGCCAATGCCGTGCTGTTCATGGACCACGTGGTCCCCCGCCACCAGTTGCAGGGGATCGACGGCGTTGCGGCGCTTGGAGGGCATCCTCCGCATGTCCTTGGTGGACCCGGCGGAGGTCCGTCCCAGCAGGTCGGCTTCGGTGAGCAGGCCCAGTTTGAGGCCGTCCAGGACAAAACCACGGCCGACGGCGGCAGTAGTCACCTCGATGATGCCCGGCTGGGGTTCGTGGTCCAGGCTGTCCACCCGGGCACAGGGAATGTCGTTCTCATGGAACAGCTCGGCCAGGCGCTGGGCCGGCCCGGGCCCTTCCGTGGCCACCACGATCCGCCACTGGTCGCGGACGTGCGAACCGATGAACTCCATCATTTCCGCCACGTCGCCCTGGTAGCCCCGCGGCTCCCGGGCATGCAGGTTCAGCACGTCGATCTCGGGCAGCAGCTCCGCGTCCTGCGCCAGTGACGTAATCGACCACCAGGACACGCCGTGCTCCAGCGAGGAGGTGCGCGTTTCCGCCAGGGACCGGAAGCTGGCAGAGTGCAGCGCCGCACTCGCCTGCGAGCTGAGGTCCAAAGGTGCCGCACCGCCGTCGGACGCGGTGGACCATGCCGCTTCGAGGAACTCCTCGTTGGTGGCGGCAAGGTCGTGGGCCCGGGTGCGCACCTTCTCCGGCTCGATCAGCACGGCGATGGAGTCGGCAGGCAGCTGGTCAACGAACGGAACCATCGCATCCACCAGCACCGGCGCCAGGGATTCCATGCCCTCCACGGCGATTCCGCCGGCGATCTTCTCCAGCATGTCCGCGGCGGCCGGAAGCTGGGACTTCAGCGTGGCGGCGCGGGACATGACGGACGGGGTGATGAGGATTTCCCGGCACGGCGGGGCATGCAGTTCGGTGGGGTGGTGGACGCCCGGGGCGGACAGCGAGCGCTGGTCGGCCACGGCAAACCAGCGCATCTGGTCCACTTCGTCCCCGAAGAACTCCACCCTGATGGGGTGGTCCTCGGTGGGCGGGAAAACGTCGATGATGCCGCCGCGGACGGCGAACTCACCGCGGTGCGTCACCATGTCCACACGGGCGTACGCGGCGTCGGCAAGGCTCTTCACGACGTCGGAGAACGGCACCTCCTGGCCCACCTTCAGCGTGACGGGAACCAGGTCGCCCAGGCCCGCCACCACCGGCTGGACCACGGCGCGGACCGGCGCGACGACGACGCGGAGCCGGCCCGCCGTCGAGCCTTCCGGGTGCGCTGGATTTTCCGGATGGGCCAGGCGGCGCAGCACGGACAAGCGGCGGCCTACGGTGTCCGAGCGCGGCGACAGCCGCTCGTGCGGGAGGGTCTCCCAACTGGGGAACTCGGCCACCGAATCCGCGGGCAGGTAGGCGCGCAGGGCCGCAGTGAGGTCCTCCGCCTCCCGGCCGGTGGCAGTGACGGCCAGCACCACGCCCGGCTCCATACCGCCCGCCTGTTCCGCCTTGGCCGCCAGCCCGTCAGCCATCTCCGCGAGCAGCACCGGACGAAGTCCCGGAGGAGCGCTGATCTGGTAGTCCTGTCCGCGGACGGCGAATCCCCGGGCAGCCTCGGCGCGGACCCGGGCGAACGTCTGGTCCGGCGCCAGGGCACGGCGCAGCCCGTCCAGCGACGGGGCGGTACTGGTCTTGGCGGGCCGGGCCGTGCCTGTCCTGGACGTGCCCGTGCTGGATGTGCCTGTGCTGGATGTGCCGGCGGCGGACTGGCCGGGAAGACTCATGGCAGAAGCTCCTGTGGTGTTCATCGAGGGTCGCAGGCAACGCGAAAACCCGAAATTCGCTGCGAATCCCGGGTACTCCCAGCCTACAGCGCAGGAACGACATGGCAGCGCGGCGCCCACAGGCCTAGGCTGGCAGGGCCGGACAGTTGCCTTTTCGGAGCCCCTTAGTTCGGAGCCCTGTTGTTTGGAGCCGGGTAGTTCGGAGCCGCCGCCCGTCCGGACGGGCCGCGGCTCCGAACTACCAAGAACCAAGCCAGGCCGGTACGAACAGGGGCCAGGACCATACAGGAGCCAGCATGACTGCAATGAGCGCCCAGCCAGCACCAAAGACTGTCCTTGTCACCGGGGCCACCGGTTACATCGGCGGCCGCCTTGTGCCCCGGCTTTTGGAAGCAGGCCACACCGTCAAGGTGCTGGTCCGCTCGCCGGACAAGATCGCCGGCGTGCCCTGGCGGGACAAAGTGGACGTGGTGGAAAGCAGCCTGGACGACGGCGACGCCCTCCGCGACGCCCTGGCCGGCGTCGAGGTCTTCTACTACCTGGTGCATTCGATGGCCGCCGGCGCGGGATTCGAAGCCAAGGAAAAGGCCATGGCCAGGACGGCCGCGGATGCTGCAGCGGCCGCGGGGGTCCGCCGGATCGTCTACCTTGGCGGCCTGCACCCCCAGGGGGTGGAGCTGTCCACCCACATGCGGTCACGGGAGGCGGTGGGCAAGGTCTTCCTGGACAGCCCGGTGGACGCCGTAGTGTTCCAGGCAGGCGTGGTGATCGGCTCCGGCTCCGCCTCCTTCGAGATGATCCGGCACCTCTCCGAAACGCTGCCCCTGATGCCGGCGCCCAGCTGGGTGCGCAACAGGATCGAAGCCATCGCCGTGCGTGATGTCCTCTACTACCTGGTGTCCGCAGCGTCGCTGGAGGGCCCCATCAACCGCACCTTCGACATCGGCTGCCGGCAGGTGCTGACCTACGCGGGGATGATGCAGGAGTACGCCGCCGAAGCGGGCCTGCCCTACCGGGTGGTGCTGGCGCTGCCGGTACCGGCACCCAAGCTGGCAGGCATGTGGGTGGCCCTGACAACACCCATCCCGCTCTCCATGGCCGTGCCGCTGGTCCAGTCCCTGCAGCATGACGCGGTGGCCAACGAACACGACATCGACCAGTACATTCCCCAGCCCGACGGCGGCCTGACCCCCTACCGCACGGCGGTGGCCCTGGCGCTGGGAAAGGAGCGGGACGGCCAGGTGGAGACCACCTGGGCCAACGCCGGTGCCGACTCCGATCCGCTTCCCAGCGACCCCGATTGGTCGGGGCACAAGGTGTACATCGACGAGCGGACCTTCCACGGCGATGTGGACCCGGCCCACGTCTGGACGATCATCGAGGGCATCGGCGGGCGCAACGGCTGGTATTCCCTGCCCCTGGCCTGGCAGGTCCGCGGCTGGCTGGACAAACTGACCGGCGGCGCAGGCCTGCTGCGTGGCCGGCGGCACCCGCACACCCTGGCCATCGGCGAAGTGGTGGACTGGTGGCGGGTGGAGCAGATCGACCGGGGCAGGCTCCTGCGGCTGCGGGCCGAGATGCGGGCGCCGGGACGGGCCTGGCTGGAGCTTTCCGTGGAGCCCGACGGCGCGGGCAGCCGCTACCGGCAGCGCGCCATCTTCTTCCCCAAGGGATTGAGCGGACGGCTCTATTGGCTCGCCGTGCTTCCGTTCCACAGCCTGATCTTCCCGGCCATGGCCCGGAACATCACCGCTGCCGCCCAGAAACTTGCCGATGCGGAGCCCTCGCCGGTCACCCCGTAGGATGTTGGAGGCGTAAATCCTTTCCCCAAATCCCAGGAGGACCCATGGCGCTGAGCGCAACCACAACCCTTCCGCACTCCGTTGACAGCGTTGCTGCTGTGCTGGTGAACGAAGATTTCCAGCGCCACGTCAGCCAACTGGTAGGCGGCACCCTGGAGTCCTTCAGCGTGGACGGTGACATCGCAGGGGCCTTCAACGCCACCTCGGTGCGTACCCTCCCCACCACGCGCCTGCCCGAGATTGCCCGCAAGTTCGTGGGTGAGCACCTGAAGGTGACGCAGGTTGAAAACTGGGAGGCCCCGGCCGCCGACGGCTCCCGCCAGAGCAACATTTCGCTGAAGATCGCCGGCGCCCCGGTGGATGTCACGGCCGTCCAGCGCCTGGTGGCCGATGCCGGTGGAACCCGGGTGGAGCTTGAGGGCGCCGTTAAGTCCTCTGTTCCGTTCCTGGGCGGCAAGATCGCCGACGCCGCCGAACCCATGGTGGCCAAAGCCCTGAACCTGCAGGCCGCACAGGCTCAGGCCTGGCTGGAAAGCCACTAACCCATGCAGCTTCCCGTCCTCGCAGCGCTGGTCCTCATCGTCGCCGGCGTCTGGTCGCTGGTGGTCTGGCCGCAGTTCCTGCGCCGCGTGATGAAGGATCCCCGCGCCCGCGATGCGGCAGGAAAGGCCACCAAATTCCTGACCGTGCACGTGGTGCTGGTGAGCATCTCCATGGTGCTGGGACTCGCCACAGCGGTGATCGGTGTTCTCGGCCTGCTGGGCTGAACCAGCCGTTCCACGGCGCGAAAACAGCCCGGACCTTACTCCTGTTGGAGCAAGGTCCGGGCTGTTTCCGTCTGGCCTGGGTTGCCTGGCCTAGGCTGCCTGGTTAAGCGCGTCCTCCGCAGCAACCCAGGAGATCATGGCGCACTTGACCCGGGCTGCGTAGCGTGCCACTCCTTCGAACGCTGCCGCATCCCCAAGCAGCTCAGGATCAGCATGGACCTTCCCACGGGACCTCAGCACCTCCCGGAAGCTGTCGATAATTTCGTGCAGTTCAGCCACGGTCATGCCTTCGGCGAGGTCGCTGAGGACGGACGCCGAGGCCATGGAAATGGAGCAGCCGGCGCCGTCCCACGCCACCTGTGCCACTTTCCCGTCCTGGACGGCGAGCCGGAGTGTGACTTCGTCGCCGCACACGGGGTTGAGCTGGTGCGACTGCCCGGTGGAGGTGCCTTGGGGCGCTTCGGTCGCGGCGAGCCCGCTGCCGTGGCGGGCCTTCGAATGGTCCAGGATGATCTGCTGGTACAGCTGGTCAAGGCTCATGGTGTCACCTTTCGTCTTCTCCGCTATGCGCGGAAGTAGGCCCGGACGCCGGCAACGGCTTCAAGGAAGCGGTCCACGTCGTCCGTGGTGTTGTAGAGGTAGGCGCTGGCCCGGGTCGTGGCGGTCAGTCCAAGCCTGCGGTGCAGCGGCTGGGCGCAGTGGTGTCCCACGCGGACGGCGATTCCCCGGGAGTCCAGGAACTGTCCCACGTCATGGGCGTGGACGCCTTCGACGTCGAATGCGGCAAGGCCGATCCGTTCCTTTCCGGCTGCCGGGCCCAGGACCCGGACGCCGGGAATGGATTCCAGCCCCGCCACCATGCGCTGGCCCAGTGCGGCCTCCCACGCATGGATCCGGGCCAGCCCGGTTTCCGTCAGGTAGTTCGCTGCGGCCGCCATGGCTACCGCCTGGGAGATGCGCTGGGTGCCCGCTTCGAAGCGCTGGGGCGCCGGGAGGTACTCGGCCCGCTCCATGGTGACGGTAGTGATCATTGACCCGCCGGTCAGGAACGGCGGGAGGATGTCCAGCAGCTCCTGCCGCCCGTACAGCACGCCAATCCCCGTGGGGGCGAGCATCTTGTGGCCGGAGAAGACCGCGAAGTCCACGCCGAGTTCCTTGACGTTCAAGGGCAGGTGGGGAGCCGACTGGCAGGCGTCCAGGACAACCAAGGCGCCGGCCGCATGCCCGAGGGCCGTCAGTTCCGCTACCGGGTTGATGATTCCCAGGACGTTGGAAGCGTGGGTGAAGGCCAGGACTTTGGTACGCGGGCCGATAATCCCGGCGGCCTGGTCCATGCGAAGGCTGCCGTCATCTCCGATGGGGATGTACCGGAGGGTGGCTCCTGTGCGGAATGCCAGCTCCTGCCATGGAATCAGGTTGGCATGGTGTTCCATCTCGGTCACCACGATGTCATCCCCGGGCCCCAGGGACAGCTCCCCGAGCCGCTGGTCGCCGCGGCCCTGGGCAGCCCACAGTCCGGCATTGGACAGCGCATAGGAGAGGAGGTTCAGTCCCTCCGTCGCGTTCGAGGTCCAGATGGTTTCCTCGTAGTCCGCACCGATGAAGTCGGCGATGGTTTGGCGGGCGTCCTCGAAGACTTCGGTGGCCTCAACCGCAAGATGGTGGGCGCCCCGGTGCACGGCAGCGTTGCGCTGCTCATAGAATTCCTGCTCGGCTTCGATGACGCTCACGGGGTTCTGGGATGTGGCCCCGGAGTCGAGGTAGACCAGCGGCTGTCCGTTCACCAGTTGATTGAGGACCGGGAAGTCATTGCGGATGCGCAGCACCTCGGCGTTGTCCATGACAGGTACGGCACGTTCCAGTGTGGCTGGCGTTGATACTACGGCCAAAACGAACTCCTTGGGCTGCCCATGTCTGACAACCCAATTGTCCCACACACGGCTGTGGCGGCCGCCCGGAAGGGGCGGCCGCCACCGCTGCCCCGGGCTTCGGCCGAGGGAGTAAAGGGCCGGCGACGGCTGGGGGGAGAGTCTCGGTCTCAGAAGACTCTGACGTCGCCGGCCCCGTCTTGACCCGGTCCCTGGGGACCGGAAGTTGAGAGGGCCTCACTGTCCTGATTGGCTGCTCTTCGGCTTCCGGCCTGCCGCTTTGCTTTGCCTCCTTAAGTAAATCCCGTGGGGCCCTTACGTACACGAGTAGGGTGTACTCGAATCCAGGCGGGTGCACTACCGGGTTGGCGCTCCTGCGCACCCTCCGGGCGGGATGGTTGGCGGGCTTGGGTACGACGGCGTCCCGGCGGTGCTTCCCGGGTGGAAACACCGTGGGCAGCGGGTGGCCGGGGGCAGGGATTTCGACGTCGGGCGGTCAGCAGGGATTCCGATGCCCGACTGGCAGCACGGAGGCACGGCAAGGCCGGTTTGGGAGGCCAGGCCTACTTTGGCAGGGCCGCTTCCAGCTCATCGCGGCTGCGGACGCCGAGCTTGACGTAGGTGCGGTAGAGGTGGCCCTCCACGGTCCGGACGGAGACCATGAGCCGCTGTGCGATCTCGCGGTCGGTCAGGCCCTGCACGGCCAGCTCCACGATGTCCTGTTCGCGCCTGGTGAGGCGAACGGTGGGCGCCGCGGCGATGAAGCGTCCTTCACGGAACCGCTCGCCCAGTTCGTGGTCGCACTTTTCGCGCTGGGCCACGGCCTGGCGTGAGCGCCGGCGTTCACCGGCCTGCTCCAGCACCGTGCTGGCACGGGCATAGGCTTCGCGGGCCAGGTTGACAAAGCCTGCCTCCTCCAGCGAGGCAGCTGTTGCCATGAGGGTGTCGCCGTCGGCATTTTCCCAGGCGGTGGCCAGCGTCAGAAGAGCTTCTGCCCACCGGCCTTCCACGTCCCGGGCCGCCGCCTGCACCATGGGCACCACCGAGGGGTCGCCCAGGTCCCAGCACATGGCCAGGACCTGGAGCAGGTTTCCCTTCCGTGCGGAGGCCTGGGTGGTGGTCATCAACGTCTGCAGTGCGGCCAATCCCTTGCCGTCGCGGGCCAGGTATTCGGCGGCAGCGGCCATGTAGGCCTCTGCCAAAAGATCATGCGCCGGCCAGCCGGCGTCGGCGTCCTTGTGATCCTGTTCAAGGCGCTGTGCCTGTTCCGTGTCGCCCAGCCGGGCCGCGGCGTAGAAGCCGAGGGCCGTGCCGAACCGGTACAGCTGCAGCGGGTCGTTGAGCCTCAGCGCCTCAACAGCGGGCAGCAGGACCTGATAAGCGCGTTCCATCCTCCCCTGCCGCAGCAGCGAATACCCCCGCAGCAGCTGGAGGCTCCCGTTGAAGGTGGCCGCGCCAAGCGTGTGTCCGGCCGCGTAATGGTCGATCTCGCGCTCTGCCGGCTCCCATTCACCCATGGCCAGGTAGTCGGAGACGAGCCTTCCCAGCACGAACTCAGGGAAGAAGAACAGGCTGCCTTCGAGCGGGGGAAGTTCCGAGGCTGCCAGCAGTGCGGCCTCCAGCCCCTGCACGGGGCGTCCCGCCGAGCCGAGGGCGTGGGAGAGAAGGCCCTCAGCCAAGGCGCGGAGCGGTTCTCCGGCTTCTGCCGGGGGGCGCTTCCGCATCGTGTCCACTTCGTCGTTCAGCGCCGGGAAGTTCACCTCGGCACCGAGGTGGAGCAGGTGCAGGAGCCCTTCCTGCCAGCTCCTTTCGCCGTCGCTGGAGAGCGGGACGTTCTTTTCGACGTCGTCCGCGATCATCCCCAGGGGATGGCCGATGGCCAGGTGGGCCGAAACCCGGAGCAGCAGGACGGCCGGTCCCTGGGGATCATCGGCCAGCCGGAGCCAGCACTCGTCAAGGAGTGCCGCGGCCCCGGTATAGGCGCCCTCGTTATACAGGGCCCGCGCCTGGATGGCCTGGGCAAGCGGAACCATGGCGGGGTCGTGGATACGGGACGCAATGGACCGTGCACTGTCGTTGCGGAACCGCAGCAAGGCTTCCTTGGCCGCGGCCAGCATCTCGTCGTCGCTGACCCTGACGCCGCACTCCAGGGCCCACTCCACTGCCCGCAACCGGCCCTCCCCGCGCAATTGGGTGGGGTCCTGGTGGGCCCTAACCTTCTCCAGCAGCTGGAGGCTGCGGGAGACCGACACGGTGTTCCGGATGGCGCCGGCGAAGAGTCCGTTCCAGATGGAAAGCTCCGCCGGGATGCCGGGGGCTTCGACGATGATCTGCTGGTCCAGCAGGGACCGGACCACGGCTGCCCCGCTGATGTCTTCGATGACCTTCCTGCCCACCGGCCCGGCAAGGGCAATGAGCTTCAGTGCTTCCTGCTCTTCGGTCCGGCGCCGGAGATGGTCTTTGGCCACCACGCCTGCGAGGCGGTCCCCATCCGCGGGCAGCGGGCCCAGCAGCATCCAAATTCCGTTGCGCTTGGCGAGGACGCCGGCCTCGGCGGAGTCGTGCAGCAGGGCGTCGAGGATCCGGGGATTGCCGCTTGATGCGTTCCAGATGGAGTCCACCGTTGCAGCCGGCACGGTCCCGTCGAGGACGTGGTCCAGGACTTCTTCAATCTGTTCACGGTTGAGGGGCCGGAGGTCCACGCGTTCGGCCAGGCCGTCGTACCAGAGCTGGTCGAGCGGCTGTGGGAGACCCGGCCGTGGCCGGGCGGCAGCGAGCACCGTTGCCCATCCGGCTGAAATCACCTCGGCCAGCACCCCCGCGGAAGCATCATCGAGGTGGTGGGCATCGTCCACCGCCAGCAGGACCGCTCCCCCGCTGCCGGCCTTGAGCTTCTCAAAGTAGGACCACATGGAACGCAGCACCGCGACCGGCGAGACGGACTCCTCGGCGCTGAGTTCCCCCGTATAGGGTGTCAGGACTCCGAATGGCACTCCGGCCAGGGCCGAACTGGCGTGGATGCGCAGGATTTTCATGTTTCCGGCCAGGCGCTCGGTCACGGCGTCAGTGACGGCCGACTTTCCGATGCCCGGGCCGGCCATGATGAAGACGGCCCGGTGGGTTCCGTTCCGGACCATGGTGCAGATGCGGTCCACCGGCTCGCGGCGGCCGGTCAGGAGCCGGTGTGCAGTCGCCGGCTTGTGGCCATTAGACGAGTCCAGTCAGATCACCCCTTGAAGTTACGCCAAGCTTGGTGAAGACCTGGTACAGGTGGCCTTCCACGGTGCGCACGGAAACACCCATTTCCATGGCGATGTCACGGTTCGAGACGCCGCGGCCGGCCATGCGGGCAATCTGCCGTTCCCGGCTGGTCAGCAGCGGGCTTCCGCTGCTGGGAACAATGGGAAGGTTGGCCACGGTGGCAGCCAGGATGTCCAGCCGGGCCTGCGCAGTCCTCGCCGAAAGGGCATCCCCGTCCTGCCGGGCAAAGTCCACTGCCAGCGCCATGCACCTGGCCTCGACCGCATCGAGTTCGAGCGTGGCTGCAATTTCACCGCCGGCAAGGAGGGTTTTGGCATCCTTTGTCCTGCTGCCGACTGCGATCAGCCGCGAGACATCGGCCAGCGGTCCCTGCCGGCGGCCTGCGATCTCCTCCAGGAGGCGGAAGTCGGCGTCGCTGCCGTTCACCGTTGCTGCCAGCAGGTAGATGCCGGCCACTGTGTGCCTGCCCGCCTCCAGGTTCCGGCGGGCCCCTTGTTTCAGCGCTGCCACTGCCTCGGAGTCGCCCAGCCAGCGCCCCGCCACGAGCGAACAAAAATCGATAATGCTCTCCGTGGCAAATCCTGCCTTGCCCGGCGCCCTTTGCAGTTTGGTGAGGTACTTGCGGGCGAACGCGGCGTTGCCGGTCTGGGCGTACGCCAAAGCCGTGGCTGCGTAGGCGGTACGCAGTGCGGCCTGGACAGGCTGCAACTCCAGCTGGGCGGCGGCCGAGATCAAAGGCTCCAGGGCGGTCTCGCCGCGCCCGGAAAATACAAAGGCCACGCCTGCTGCGAGTTCGGTGGCGGCGCTGCGGTATGGAAGCCGGTGGGGTTGGCCCGTGCTGAATGGGCTGAGGAGGTCGATGCAGCGGCGCCACTGGCCAGCCATCAGTGCGACGAAGTAGGCCTCCCTGGCGTAGCGCTCGCGCAGGCCCACGACGTGCGAGGCGTCCGTGAGCTGGCCGCCGAGCTTTCGCATGAGGCCCAGCGCGTCCATCTCGCGCCCGGTCATGGCCAGCGCGCCCATCAGGATGATCGCGCACTGGAGCCGGAACCCGGTGTCCGGATTGCCTGCGGGATCGGCAGCCCGCTCGAGCGCCGGGATCATGGCGGCGTAATCGCCGGCATGGGCCTGGTATTCGAATTCACTCAACGAGATACGGTTTGCCGCCACCGCTGCCGCTGCCGGCCAGGAGGAGTTGTTGTCCGCTTTCCCGAGCCGTTCCCGCGCCGCGGCGAGCAGTTCCCGGACTTTGCCCGCACGCTCCGGAATGCAGAGCATGACCCGCGCTTTGGCGGCCACCACTTCGGCGTACTCCAGGGGATCCAAAGCCTCGAGTTCAGGCTGGGAGATGCCATCCAGGGCGGAAAGCGCCTGGACCGGCATGTCCAGCTGCAGGTACGCCGCAGCCTTTTGCCGCTGCGCCGATGCCCACCCGGCGTCGGTCCTCTGCACCATCTCCGCGTACGTCAGGGCAAAACGGGGGTCGAAGAGCTGGACTGCGGCCTGGGCGGCCGCGAGTGCCAACTGCGGGCTCAGCTCGGCCTCGCACTCATGGGTCCACGCGGCGAAAGACATCAATTCTTCCACCGTCATGGCTGCCGGGTCCGGCTCCTGGCCGCCCAGCAGGACGCTGCGCAGCTCCCGCCGGCGGGAAATGCTCAGCCAGGTCCGGACTACGTCACCGATGTACTTCTCCCGCAGCGACACCCAGCGGTGCTCGGAGTCGTCGATCTCCAGCAGGCCGCCGTCTTCCATGTCCGCAACCACGTCCGCGCCATAGATGGCGGTAAGGGCGGCCAGTTCCACCCGCCGGGCACAGGAAAGCATTTCGATGACGTCCCGGGTTTCGGGTGTCTCCCGCGACCAGCGGGACCGGACGATGTCGTCAAGGCTGGCGGCGCCGTCGAGCACCACTTTGTCCCGCAGCGTCCAGACCGAATCGGACAGGACCAGGTTTCCGGAGAGCTGCTGTTCGGTGACCAGCGCTTTGAGCAGCAAGGGATTTCCACCCACCATCTGGTGGTAGGTGGTCACCAGGGAAGAGGCGACGCGGTGGCCAAGCAGGGAAAGGAGCACCTGCCGGGTTTGGAGTTCGTTGAGGTTGTTGAGCCGCACTTCCGTGAGCTTCCGCTCCGTCAGCAGCCAGTGGAAGTCTGCCGGCAGGTCGCTGGCGTTGGGGGCCACAGCGATGATCTTTGCCGTGCCGGTCAGCAGGACATTCAACAGCACCCCCGCACTCATGTCGTCGATGCAGGCCGACGTGTCCAAAGTGATGACGCAGGGCCTGCCGGCGGCGTCGCTGCGGATCAGGGAGGTTATGCCACGGAGGATGGCGGTGGGCGAGCCCATGTAGGCCTGCGGGAGCCGGGCCAGCAGGAAGGAGAGGCAGCCGTACGGGGTGCTGGGACCGGAGGGGCCGCTCCGGAGTTGCAGCGACCAGACATCGGGACCCAGGTCCGCAACGGCAGCGCGCGCCAGGGAGGACTTGCCCACGCCTCTGGCTCCGGTGATGACAACGCCCAGGGAGTTTTCGCTGGTCAGTGCGGTGCGGACAGCATCCAGGTTGGCGCTTCGTGCAGGCATGGACCATTGCTGGCCCTCCGGCGCCGCGGAGGTTGGTGTGGGCAGCCTGTCACCCTGAGGTGTTGACCCACGTCCCCAGCTGAGTGGCTCGATTGACATGAACTTTTCCCCTACATCCTGCAATAGCGGGATGTAGCCCCATTGCTCCCCCGCATAGGAAGAAGAGTACCCCCTGCCACAGACAAGGAAACAGGGTCAAAAGGAACTTTTACGATTCCAGCTGTTGTGATCCCGATTTGGCCGGGTGGAACCTCTGCTGGGCAGCCGTCAATCCATCGCGCAACAGGGACTCGACGGCGTCGGCGGCATCGTCCAGCAGGAAGGGCAGTTCCTTGTGTTCCGCGGTGCCGAAATCACGCAGCACGTAATCGGCTGTGTCCATCCTGCCAGGCGGCCTTCCCACCCCCACGCGGACCCTGAGGTAGTCCTTGGTACCCAGGGCCTTGGAGATGTCCCGCAACCCGTTATGGCCGCCCTCGCCGCCGCCGAGCTTGAGCTTGACGGTGTTGAACGGAATATCGATCTCGTCATGGACAGCCACCACGTGGTCTGCGGGGATCCCGTAGAAATTGGCCAGGGCGGAGACCGGGCCGCCTGAAACATTCATGTAGCTCATCGGTTTCGCAAGGACCACGCGCGGGCCGCCGATCCCCAACCGGCCTTCAAGGACCTGCGCGCGGGCTTTGTGGGTCTTGAATCCGGCGCCGATGCGGCCGGCCAGTTCATCGAGCACCATCTGGCCTACGTTGTGCCTGTTGCCTTGGTACTGGGCGCCTGGGTTGCCGAGGCCAACGATCAGCCAGGTATCTGTCATGGAGTCAATCCTATTGGGGGCGGTTACGCGGAAATGGAACGGCGGTGTGCGGACATGACAGTGGCCGGACCCGTGGGGGTCCGGCCACTGTCGTGAATTGCGGAGAAATTACTCTGCTGCGGCTTCTTCTGCTGCGGGAGCTTCTGCTGCTTCGCCGGCAGCTTCGGTTTCTGCTTCCTCGGCGATTTCGATGGCTTCGGAGATGTTCACCACGAGGGCTTCGGGGTCGGTCAGCAGGGCGGAACCCTTGGGCAGGACCAGGTCGGAAGCGTGGATGTGCTCGCCGGCGGCGCGGCCTTCGATGCTGACGACGACGGACTCGGGCAGGTGGGTTGCCTCGGCCTCGAGGGACACAACCGTCAGTTCCAGGTTGTGGACGGTGCCGGGAGCGGTTTCGCCTTCGACGTGGACCGGAACGTCAACCGTGACCTTCTCGCCCTGGCGGACGGTCAGGAGGTCGATGTGCTCGATGATCTGCTTTACGGGATCGCGCTGGACGTCCTTGACCAGGGCCAGGTGGCCCTCGCCGTTGATGTCCAGGGACAGCAGGGCGTTGGCGGTGCGGACGGCCAGGGTGGTGGCCTTTGCCGGCAGGGTGACGTGGATGGGCTCTGCGCCGTGGCCGTAGATGACGGCGGGGATCAGGTTGTTCATCCGGGCGCGGCGGGCGTAGCCCTTGCCGAATTCGGTGCGCAGTTCTGCTGCGAGCTTCTGCTCAGACATGGATATCTCCTTGAAGACTAAACGGTGTTCAGCAAGGGCGGAGGTCTGGTGTGACCTTCAACGCCGGGCGCCGGAGGGCGGCCCTTCAAGAAGGCAGTCCTTCAACCGAAGGACTGATCAGACCCAGTCGATAACGGAGGCTATGCCCTCCCTCGCCAAGGTATCGCTGACCAGCTTACCAGCGCCGGGGCCGTTTCCTGAAAACGTCCCCGGCCTGGTGCGGGGCTATGCCTTGCCGTCGAAGAGGCTGGTGACCGAGCCGTCGTCGAACACTTCGCGGATGGCCCTGGCGATCAGCGGTGCGATGGAGAGCACTGTCAGCTGCGGGAAGCGCTGGGAGGACGTCAGCGGGAGGGTGTTGGTGACCACCACTTCGCGTGCGCCGGACTCGGAGAGACGGCGTGCGGCCGGATCCGAGAAGACGGCGTGCGTGGCGGCGATGATGACATCCTTGGCGCCGGCGTTCTTCAGGACCGTGACGGCGCCGGAGATGGTTCCGCCGGTGTCGATCATGTCGTCGATCAGGACGCAGGTGCGTCCCTCGATCTGGCCCACCACGGTCTTGGAGACAGCCTGGTTGGGGACGGTGAGGTCACGGCTCTTGTGGACAAAGGCCAGGGGCGCGCCACCCAGGCGCTCAGCCCACTGTTCCGCGACCCGGACCCGTCCGGTGTCCGGGGAGACAACGGTGATGTTGTCGGCAGCGACACGGGTGCGGATGTAGTCGGCCAGGAGCGGAATGGCCATCAGGTGGTCAACCGGCCCGTCGAAGAAGCCCTGGATCTGGGAAGTGTGCAGGTCCACACTCATGATGCGGTCCGCGCCGGCGGTCTTGTAGAGGTCGGCAACGAGGCGGGCGGAGATGGGCTCGCGGCCACGGCCCTTCTTGTCCTGCCGGGCATAGGGGTAGAACGGCGAAACCACGGTGATCCGCTTGGCGGAGGCCCGCTTCAGCGAATCGATCATGATCAGCTGTTCCATGAGGTGGTTGTTCAGCGGTGCGGGGTGCGCCTGGATCACGAACGCGTCGGTGCCGCGTACGCTCTCGCCGGCCCGGACATAGATCTCGCCGTTGGCGAAATCGTAGGCATCAACGGGAAGGAGGTCAGTGCCGAGTTCCTTGGCGATCTCCCGGGCAAGCTCCGGATGGGCCCGCCCAGTGGCGAGCACCAGCTTCTTCTCGCCGTGCGCCGTAATTTCACTCATGGTTACTTGCCCTCTTCTGTAGATGCCGGGGTACTTGAGGAGTCATTGATGGCCGCCTGGGCCAGTTCAGCGGAGCGGGTTCCCGGGCGGTGCGCGGGGACCCAGCCTTCGGCGTTGCGCTGGGCGGCAACGCTGAGCACCAGCGCGCCCGCCGGCACGTCCTTGCGGATCACCGCGCCGGCGCCGCTGTAGGCGCCGTCCCCCACGGTGACCGGGGCAACAAAGACGGTGTTGGAGCCTGTACGGACGCCCGAGCCGATGACCGTGCGGTGCTTCTTCTCGCCGTCGTAATTGGCCGTGATGTTTCCACAGCCGATGTTGGTGTCCTCGCCGATTTCGGCGTCGCCTGCATAGCCCAGGTGGGACAGCTTGGAGCCGCGGCCGATGGTGACGTTCTTGGTTTCGTAGAAGGCACCGATCTTGCCCTTTTCACCAAGCACGGTGCCGGGGCGAAGGTACGTGAAGGGGCCGACGGCGGCGCGCGGGCCGATCACGGAGCCGGAACCGTGGGTGCGGATCACCGTGGCACCCTCGCCGACGGTGACGTCGGTCAGGGTGGTGTCAGGGCCGACGACGGCGTCCCGCGCCACGGAGGTGGCGCCGTGCAGCTGGGTGTTGGGCAGGAGGCGGACATCCTCGTCCAGGGTGACGGAGGAATCGATCCAGGTGGTGGCCGGGTCGACGACGGTGACGCCGGCCCGCATCCAGGCTTCCACCGTGCGCCGGTTCAGCTCGGCGCCGAGCGCGGCAAGCTGGACGCGGTCGTTGGCGCCCTCCACCTGCCACCGGTCCGCAGTCACGACGGCCGCGACCCGGCCGCCTGATTCGCGGGTCAGCCCCAGTACGTCGGTGAGGTATTTCTCCCCCTGCACGTTGTCAGTGGTGACCTTCCCCAGTGCCCCGCGGAGCACCGCGGCGTCAAAGGCGTAGATCCCGGAGTTGACCTCCCGGATCAGCCGCTCTGCCTCGGTGGCGTCCTTGTGTTCGCGGATGCCGGTAACGGAGCCGTCTTCGCCGCGGAGGATGCGGCCGTAGCCGGTGGCGTCGTCAAGGACTGCCGTGAGGACGGTGACGGCGTTGCCGTCGCGTTCGTGGGTGGCGACGAGTTCGGTGAGCAGTTCCCCGGACAGGAGGGGCACGTCACCGTAGGTGACCACGACGGTGCCTGACAGTTCCTGTTCGGCGTCCAGCGCCTGCAGCGCGGCCTCCACGGCGCGGCCGGTGCCGGGGATGTCGTCCTGGTCCACGATGACGGCCTGCGGATCCAGTGCTGCGACGTGTCCCTCCACCAGGTCCCGTTCGTGGCGCACCACAATGGCGAGCCGTTGCGGGTTGATGCTGCGGGCGGCGCGGAGGGCGTGGCCCACCATGGACAGGCCGCCGATCTCGTGGAGGATCTTCGGTGTACGCGACTTCATCCGGGTACCGGCGCCTGCTGCCAGGACGATTACAGCGGCCGGGCCGGTATTCTCGGGGATCACGTAACGGGTTCTCCTTGCTTGGTTGTGCTTGCGCTTTGCGGCAGCCGGCGGGCCAGCCCGCCGGGCACCGGGTGCCATCCTCATGATCGCTCCTTGCGCAGCAGTTCCGCCCATAGGATTCGAACCTATACTCCACGGCTCCAAAGGCCGGGGTGCTGCCGTTACACCAGAGCGGACCGTGCCGAAAGACTCGAGGCCCGGGCACAAGTCCCTATTTTGCCATGGGTTCAGGCCACCGCGCGACACGGGGCGTTGGGTCCTGCCGGTCCCGCGGAATCCCGTCCCCGGCGGTGAGGCATGATGGGAAGGTGAGCAACAACCTTCCGCGGACGCGGATGACTGGCCTGCAGCGCCGGAGCCAGCTGATCGACGTCGGGCGCGGCCTTTTCGCCGTCCGCGGCCTGGACGGGACCACCATCGAGGAAATCGCCGCCTGCGCAGGAGTGTCCAAGCCGGTCATCTACGAACACTTCGGGTCCAAGGAAGGCCTGTACACCGAGGTGGTGGACGGTGAATTCCACATTCTCCTGGACTCGATCAACGCGGCCCTCACCGAGGAAGCCAAACCCCGCGTCCTCGTCGAACGCGCCGCGCTGGCACTGCTCACCTACATCGAGGAACGCACCGAAGGGTTCAGGATCCTCATGCGCGATGCTCCCCCGTCCCAGCCGGAGGGCGCCTTCTCCACCCTCCTCTCGCACGTGACCGCGCGCGTGGAACACATCCTCTCCGACGAATTCTCCCGCCGCGGCTTCAGCGGCGAGGACGGTGCCATGTACGCCCAGATGCTTGTGGGCATGGTGGCCATGACCGGCCAGTGGTGGCAGGACAGCCGCCAGCCGGACAAGCACACGGTCGCCGCGCACCTGGTCAACCTGGCCTGGAACGGCCTGACCGGCCTCAAAAAGGAGCCGGAACTGCAGTCTGAACTCTAGGCCTCGCCGTGGTTGCGTCCGCGGCGAAGGGGGTCATCCTCTGCATGCTGGCTCGTTCCTCGCCTCTGACGCATGCTGCCGGATAACCCCCCTCCCCGCTTGTGAGGGTCAGTCGCCCAGGAGTTCCGAGGCCTCGAGCCACTCCATTTCCAGGGCATCTTTTTCGTCGGCCAGGTCCTTGAGCTGCTTGTTCTGTTCGGCCAGGGCGTCGAAATCGGACTTCTCCGTGCTTTTGACCATGTCGTCGTGAAGCTTCTTTTCCTGCTGGTCCAGCTTCTTGATCTGCCGTTCGATCCTGTTGAGGGCCTTGCGGGCGTCCCGCTTCTCGGCCTCGGACGGGCCGGTCCCGGTGGCCGGCGCCTGGCCCGCGCTGGTGACAGGGTTTCCACCGCCGGTGACGGTGGAACCGGCGAGGGCGGCTTCGCGCAACTCGAGGTACTGGTCCACGCCGCCGGGGAGGCCGCGGAGCTTGCCGTCGCCCAGCAGCGCCATCTGGTGGTCGGTGACGCGTTCGAGCAGGTAGCGGTCGTGGCTGACCACCACCAGCGTGCCGGGCCAGCCGTCCAGGACGTCCTCGACGGCGGCGAGGGTGTCGGTGTCAAGGTCGTTGGTGGGCTCATCGAGCATCAGCACGTTGGGTTCACCCACCAGCAGCCGGAGCAGCTGCAGGCGGCGCCGCTCACCGCCGGACAGGTCCCTGACCGGTGTCCACTGCTTCTCGTTGGTGAAGCCGAGCTGCTCCACGAGCTGCCCTGCGCTGAATTCCTTGCCGCCGACGTTGAAGGAACGCTTCTCCCGCTCGATGACCTCGATCACGCGCAGGTCCGAGACGTCGTCGAGCTCCTTGACCTCCTGGGTGAGCACAGCAGTGACCACCGTTTTGCCCCGCTTCAGCTTGCCCGCATCGGGTGTGATCTCGCCGTTGAGCAGCTTCAGGAGGGTGGTTTTTCCGGCACCGTTGACGCCCACCAGGCCCAGGCGCTCCCCCGGAGCCAGGCGAAGGGTGATGTTGTCGAAAAGCTTCCGGCCGTCGTCGGCGCCCTGGAAGTTGAGGGACACGTTCTCCAGGTCCAGCACGTCCTTGCCCTGGCGCGCCGTGGCCATCTTGCTCAACGCCATGGAGTCGCGCGGGGCGGGAACGTCCTCAATGAGCGCGTTGGCGGCCTCAATCCGGAACTTCGGCTTGGCCGTGCGGGCCGGGGCGCCCCGGCGCAGCCAGGCGAGCTCTTTCTTGACCAGCTGCTGGCGTTTGCCCTCCACCACGGACGCCATGCGGTCGCGCTCCGCGCGGGCCAGGACGTAGGCCGCGTAGCCGCCTTCGAAGGGGTCCACGATCCCGTCGTGCACCTCCCAGGTCTTGGTGCAGACTTCGTCCAGGAACCAGCGGTCGTGGGTCACCACCAGGAAGGCGCCCTGGTTGGGCCGCCAGCGCGTCTTCAGGTGCCGGGAAAGCCAGGCCACGCCCTCGACGTCGAGGTGGTTGGTGGGCTCATCCAGCATGATGACGTCGTGGTCCTCGATGAGCAGTTTGGCGAGGGCCACCCGCCGTTTCTGGCCGCCGGAGAGGGCGTGGACGTTGGCATGCCAGTCGACGTCGGACACCAGGCCGCCCATGATCTCGCGGATCTGCGGGTTGCGGGCCCATTCGTAGTCGGCCTGGTCACCCACGATGGCGGCACCCACCGTCAGGTCGCCGTCGAGCACGTCGCTCTGGTCCAGGTACCCCACATTGACGTCGCCGCGTTTGGTGACGCGGCCGGAGTCCGGGGTGGAGCGCAGCGCCAGCAGACGCATGAGCGTGGACTTGCCATCACCGTTGCGGCCCACCATGCCGATCCGGTCCCCCTCCTCCAGTCCCAGGGTGATGCCGTCCAGGACGGTGCGGGTTGCGTAGGAAACCGTGAGGTTCTCGCCGCCAAGAAGGTGTGCCAAAGGGAACTGCTTTCTGCTGCCGGACTGGAAGTCTTAATTAAAGGAGGATGTCGGAGATGATGCGCGCGCCGGGGACCGGGCCGTGGACGGGAAGGGCTGTCAGGCCGTAGCGCCGCAGGTCCTCCGCCAGCGCCTCCGCAGCAACGGAATCATCAGCCAGCAAAGCCACGGTGGGGCCGGAACCCGAAACGATTCCGGCAATGGCCCCATGGGATTCGCCGATTCCCAGCGTATCGCGCAGCGCCGGCGACAACTCAATGGAAGCCCGTTGCAGATCGTTGACCAGCACCCGGCTCAAGGATTCGGCATCCCCGCCCCGCAGCGCCGTCAGGATTTGTGGATCCACTCCGGTGGGCTCACTGGCCTCCACCCCTTCGGCCTCACGCAGCCGGTCCAGCGTCCGGTACACCTCGGGGGTGGACAGGCCGTAGTCGGCCACCACCAGCACCCAGTGGGTCTGCGCCTTGGCCAGCGCCGGAGAGAGTTCATCGCCCAGGCCAAGGCCGACGGCGGTCCCGCCCAGGAGCGAGAAGGGGACGTCGGCGCCGAGTTCGGACGCCAGGTGCGCCAGTTCCTCCCGTGACAGCCCGCTGTTCCAGAGTGCGTCACAGGCCAGGAGCGTGGCGGCGGCATCGGCGGATCCGCCGCCCATCCCGCCGGCCACCGGGACCCGCTTGGTGATCTCCAGGTGCACCCCCGTGGCGTGTTCGGAGACGTCAGCCATGATGGCAGCCGCCTTATGGGCAAGGTTGTTGCTGTCCAGGGGAATATCGACCGCGTCGAGGTCCAGGGTGCTTTCGGGGCTGAGGCTGATGGTAATCCCGGGCTCGGCGGTGCTGGTCGCCGCCACTTCCTCGTAGAGGGACACCGCGAGGTAGACGCTGGCCACGGAATGGTAGCCGTCCGGCCGGAGCGGACCGACGGCCAGGGAAACATTGACTTTGCCGGGCGCCTTGACGCGGACCGTCCTGGCGGCGAACCGCCCCCTGCCTGCCTTGTCCAGTCCCGCGCTCACGGCCGGTTTTCCCGGGCTTCGGCGATCCTGGCGAACGCGGCGATGTCGATGACCTCGCCGCGTGCGGTGGGGTCGACGCCGGCTGCGAGCAGGCAGCGCTCGGCCTCCGGGGCTCCCCCGGCCCAGCCCGCCAGGGCGGCCCGGAGCGTCTTGCGGCGCTGCGCGAACGCGGCATCCACCACGGCAAACACCTGCTCGCGGGTGGCGGTGGTGGCGGGCGGTTCGCGGCGGGTAAAGGCCACCAGCCCGGAATGGATCTTCGGTGCCGGCCAGAAAACGTTCATGCCGATCACGCCGGCCTTGCGCATCTGGCTGTACCAGGCGGCCTTAACGGACGGCACCCCGTAGGTCTTGGATCCCGGGCCGGCTGCCAGCCGGTCAGCCACCTCGTCCTGCACCATCACCAGGCCGTGCCGCAGGCTTGGGAAATACTGCAGGAGGTGCAGCACCACCGGAACCGCCACGTTGTAGGGCAGGTTGGCCACCAGTGCTGTCGGCTCGACAGGCAGCTCGGTGACCTTCATCGCATCGGCATGCACCAGGTGGAAGGAGTTGGCGGCGGCCGGCCGCCATTCCTGCACGGTTTCGGGCAGCTTCGCGGCAAGGACAGGATCAATTTCGACGGCGACAACTGCCGCCGCGGCGTCGAGCAGGCCCAGCGTGAGGGACCCCAGCCCCGGGCCCACCTCAAGCACCGTTTCATCCGGTCCCACGCCCGCCGCGGCGACAATGCGCCGGATGGTGTTGCCATCGATGACAAAGTTCTGCCCAAGGGTCTTGGTGGGCCTGATCCCGATTTCCTCTGCCAGCCGGCGTATGTCGGAGGCACCGAACAACGGTGCGGGCACGGCGGGGATCGGTTCAGTCACCTAGGTATCCTATCCCGCGCGGCACGTCCGCCCTGCCGGGTTAACGGCCGTGGCCGGGCCCGGGTACCCCGGGCCCGGCCACGGCCATTGACTCTGCGCTTATGTCCGGTAGATCAGCTGGTTGCTGCCCAGCCGCAGCCCCAGGGCGACAGGCCGCGCTGCGCGTAGACGCGGTTGGCGATGTCGATCTGCTGCGCCTTGGTGGCGAGGCTGGCGTTAGGGGCGTAGGCGCCGCCGCCGGCTCCGATCCAGGTGCGGATGTCGAACTGGAGGCCGCCGTAGTAGCCGTTGCCGCTGTTGATGCTCCAGTTTCCACTGGATTCGCACTGGGCAATCTTGTCCCACATGGCCTCGTTCATCATGGCCGGTGCAGCTGCGCCGGTGTTGGCGCCGGCAGCGGCCGCAGGTGCGGCCTGGGGTGCAGGCTTGGCCTTGGTGCCAACGGTGACTTTCTCGGTGACCGGCTGCACGGCCACCTTCTCGGACACCAGCGTGCGGGACGCTTCCCGTCCGTCCACGAGTACCAGCTTGAAAGTGCGTTCCAGCTTTCCGGCGGCGCCCGCCTGGGTCACTTCCTTTTCACCCTTGAGCATGTCTGCGCTTTCGGCGGTAACGGTCTCGAAGGGCACGTCTTCACTGGTGACCGTGGTCTGGCTGGTGTCCACCCGGGACACCTTGATGACCATGTTGTTCACCACGTTGGCGTTGGCCGGCTGCGAGGTGCGGTCGTTGGCGGCGAGGGTCACGCCGGAATCCTCCAGCACCTTGCCAACGGTGGGGGCCGTGGTGGTGGCGGTGTTCACTTTGCCGTCAGCCACAATGCTGACGGTCTTGGGCGTGGAGATCGAGACGTAGGAACCTGCCAGCGAAAGGGTGGCATCCTTGGGCGCTGAAACGGACGAGGCACTGGCGACGCCGAGTTCTGTCACCAGGTCTTCGACATCCTGGGCGGTGGTGTTCACCGTCTTTTCAGCCCCGTCAAGGCTGACTTTGACTTCCTTGGCCTGGTTGATGTTGATGACGGCGCCGTTCTGGACCGTCGCGTCGAGGGAAGGCGACACGCGGTCGCCGGGCTTCAGTTCCAGGTTGGCACTCTTGACCACCTGTTCCACTGTTCCGCCAAAGGACTGCACGGACGACGCTTTGCCGTCCACGTTGAGCGTGACTGTTTTGTTATTGCCCACGAAGGCTACGAGACCTGCGACCAGGCCGCAAAGCACCAGCAGCTGGGCGCCAACTTTGATATAGCTGAACTTGCCGTCCGATGTGAAGAACTTGATCACGATTGCCCGTAACTCTCGGTCCATCCGGGCACGGGGAAACGCGCAATAAAATGCCCGGAGCAACCTTGAAAAGGACAGTCCGGGCACCGGTGCGCCGCCACACTCCGCGCAGCGGCATGGCCGGATACTGGACAAGCCGGGCCGGCTGCGAATGAAGTGAAATTACCCGTTGGCCTTCCCCGACCCCGGCTAATAGTTTCCCACTGTAACCGTAGCGTTATAAAGTGGCCAACATTTTTGCATACCAGATATGCATTTGGCAGCCGGCAGGGGAAGGAGTGTCAGGCCCAGGATCCGTATGCCCGTACGGTATTTTCGCTGATTGCGCTGCACAGGCCGGCCAGGTCGGAGCCTGTCAATTCTGCCATGGCCCGCACGGTGTACGGGACCGTGTAGCTCGCGTTGGGACGCCCCCTGTGCGGGTGCGGGGTCAGGAATGGAGCGTCCGTTTCCACCATGATGAGCTGCCGGTCCGCGACGGCGAGCGCGGCGCGCAGATTCGTGGCGTTCCTGAACGTCAGCGTGCCGGCAAAGGACATCCACCAGCCCTGGTCGTTACAGGTTTTGGCCAGGTCCTCGCCACCGGAGAAGCAATGGAACACCACCCTGTCCGGCGCGCCCTCTTCCTGAAGGACGCGCACCACGTCGCTGTGCGCGTCCCGGTCATGGATCTGGAGGGTGAGGTCCAGGCGTTTGGCAATGTCGATATGCCGCCGGAACGAGTACTCCTGGTGCCGCAGCCCCTCTCCCTCGGTGCGGTAGAAGTCCAGTCCGGTTTCGCCGATGGCCCGGATCCGGGGATGCCCCGCCAGGCGTTCGATTTCGGCAAGGGCCGCTTCCAGTTCACCGCGGGCAGCATAATGCGGCGCGTCATTGGGGTGCAGGGCCACGGCGCCCAGGAGCCGTTCGTCCCGGTCCACCGCCTCCACCGTGAACCGTGAGGATTCGAGGTCGCAGCCCACCTGCACGGCGCCCTGGACTCCCACGGCCGCCGCTGCATCCAGCGCAGCCTTGATCCCCACCGGCCCCTTTCCGTCCGGGAAGTCCAGGTGGGTGTGGTTGTCCATGACTGGTACCGGCAGGGGCTCCGGCGCGGGCGGAAAATCCTTCCGGCGGCCGGCGGCCTGGTCCGGAGTCTCCTCGTCTGCAGGTACCCGGTAAGCGGCGGGAATTGACGAATTGCACATCCACCCAGACTATCGGCCGAAAGGTACCCCCATATTTGCCGGAACTCTCTGTCAGGCACGGCAGTTGTGTTAGTAGTCTGGAACGAACACACGCGCACGCCCACCAAGGGGCGAAGGCAGGCTTGCTGTCCCGTCCAGGTGAAACCCGGGCTGAAAGGTTGCCGATGGAACCCCACCGACGCACTGCCAACAATGGAAGCGCACCGAACCTTAACCTGGCCGGCGTCGCTGATTCCGTCAGCCACCTGAACGGGCACCGGCCTGCGGCCATGGACCCGGTGTCCTTCCACGCCGCGGCGCAGCGCATCCTCACCACGGTCAATACCGTCATCGACGGCAAGTCCGATGCCGCCAAGCTGGCGCTCACCGTACTCCTCGCACAAGGCCACCTGCTGCTCGAGGACGTGCCCGGCGTCGGGAAAACCCTGCTCGCAAAGACCCTCGCCCGGACCATCGACTGCACGGTCAACCGCATCCAGTTCACCCCGGACCTGCTGCCCTCGGATGTCACCGGGGTGTCCATCTACAACCAGGCCTCAAGGCTGTTCGAGTTCCGGCCGGGTGCGGTCTTCGCCAACATCGTCATCGGTGATGAAATCAACCGCGCATCCGCCAAGACGCAGTCCGCCCTGCTGGAGTGCATGGAGGAGCATCAGGTCACCGTGGACGGCACGTCCTACAAGCTCGATGAGCCGTTCATGGTGGTCGCAACCCAGAACCCCATTGAAATGGAAGGCACCTATCCGCTGCCGGAGGCCCAGCGGGACCGGTTCATGGCCCGGATTTCCATGGGCTACCCGGACAAGGCCGCAGAGATCGAGATGCTCGAAACCCACCAGGCGGTCTCGCCGCTGGCCAATGTCTCCCCCGTGGTCACCGCGTCCGACGTCGCGGCCATGACCGCCACTGTCCAGCAGGTCTATGTCTCAGACGCCGTGAAGGAATATACGGTGGCAGTGGGCAGGGCCACCAGGGAAAGCCCGCTGCTGCGGCTCGGCGCCAGTCCCCGTTCCATGCTGCAGCTGCTGCGTGCCGCCAAGGCCACAGCCGCCCTGGAGGGCCGCGACTTCGTCCTGCCGGACGACGTGCGGGACGTGGCCGAGGCCGTCCTGGCGCACCGCATCATCCTGGACCGGAAGGCGGCGGGCGCAGGCGAGACACCCCACAGCGTCCTGCGGGGCATCCTGTCCAGGCTGCCCGTGCCACAGGCCCAGCCGGGGCAGCCCAACCGGGCCGCGGCCGCCGCCGGCAGCAGGAACCGCTAGGCACGGACCATGGCCCTGCTGGATAAGCTTCCGCGGCACCTGTTCACCAGGCGCGGCTGGGGCATGCTCGCAGCCGGGGCGTTCACGCTGGCCGCGGCCCAGGTCATGGGGCGCCGGGACCTCCTGACACTTGCCATCTTGCTACTGGTCCTGCCGCTCGTCTCCCTTGCCGGCGTCAGGCTGGTCAAGCCGCGCTTCCGCGTCTACCGCGAATTCAATCCCTCCCCTGTGGAAACCTCCGCCCCGGCGACGGTCCACCTTGCCGTGGCCAGGACGGGCCCGGGCAGCGGACGGGTTGCCATGGAGGAGCGGCTGCCGGCGCACTTCGGCCACGCGCCGTCCTTCCGGTTCCCGTCCCGTTCGGCCACCGGCGGCACAAGCCGCTACGAATACCACCTCACGTCCAGGTACCGGGGGCAGTTCAGGATCGGCCCGGTCACGGCCGAGTTCACCGACCCTTTCGGCCTCTCCCTGCACCGGCAGGCGATTGACGACGGCGACATCCTCACCGTGACGCCGGCATCCGTCGTCCTGCCTGCCGCCGGGCTGGCGGGAGCGCGGGGGAACGACGGCGTCACCGCCACCCGTGTCCGGGCAAACCCGAGCGACGACGACATCATGACCCGGGAATACCGCCACGGTGACCCGATGCGACGGGTCCATTGGCCTGCCACGGCACGGCATGGGTCCTTGATGGTCAGGCAGGAGGAGTCCGTGACCACGCCGGAAGCCACCATCATCCTGGACCATCGGGCCAGTGCGTTCGGCGGGGGCTCCGGCACGTCGATGCCGGGCCTGCCCGTGCCGGAGGGGCATGCGCCGGCCACCAGCGACACCTTCGAGTGGGCTGTTGTTGCCACCATGTCCGTCAGCGCACACCTTGCCGAGCGCAACTACAGCCTTCGGGCGCTGGACACGGGCGGGGAACCGGCGTTCCTCCACTCCCCCTCGTCCCCGGAACCGGCGGTGGAAGAATTCAGCGGATCATCCGGCCTGCAGTCCATTGCCGAAAGCCTTGCCGCCATCCACCTGTCCGGGGCGCCCCACCCCCGCCGGGAAAGCACTCACCGGGACAGCACTCGCCGGGACGATGTGCAGCGGGGTGTCATGCAGCTGAGTGTCATGGCCAGGAACGCGCCGCGCCCCGGTGCCCCGAAAGTGCGGACACAGGGAAGCCCGGAGCAGGGACTGCCGGCCTTTGACGACCACTTGATGGACAAGCTGTCCGCCCATCGGATGCGCGGGCCACTGATCGCTGTCCTGGGTCGCATCACGAGGGAGGAAGCCGCAGCATTGGCCCCTGCCGCTTCGTACGGCACCAACGCGTTCGCCATCCTGGCCGTGGAACGTCCCATGGAGTCCCAGGATGTCCTGGAAGTGCTGCGGCAGGGCGGCTGGCGGGCGGTGGCCGTGGCGCCCGCGACGCAGCTTGCCGCCGCGTGGCGCCAGTTCGACCAGGACCCGGCCCTGCCGGTGGTTACGGCGGCAGAGGTCCGGCGGGGAGCGGGGGTGGCCACATGACCATGGCGCCGGCCCGGCCAACGGGTGCGGGCCACGAGGCACAGGCACAGCATGAAATGCCTGCGGGACGCCTGCGCGCCGGCGCCTACCCGTGGGCCATGGGGGGATCCATCACCGTGGCCGTCTGCGGCGCTGCCCTGTCCTTGAACGGTGTCCTGCGGGGCTGGAACTGGTACTGGCCGGTGATGACCACCGTGCTGGTGGTGGCATTCACGCTTGCCGCGCTGCGTTCCGTCCGGGCCCAGCCCCTGCTGGTCACCGCAGGCGGATTCGTGGCACTGGGCGCCGTCCTGACGTTGACGTTCTTCCGCGGCTCCAGTTTCCTGTGGGTGGTCCCTACAGGTGCCACGCTCCCGGACCTGGACCGGCTGATCCGGCGGGCCAGCGAGACTGTCCTGGCAGAGACTGCACCCGTGGCGCCCAACGCCGGGATCGTCATGGTGGTCTGTGCCGTGCTTGGCCTGGCTGTCATCCTGGTCGATGCACTCGCGGTTCCGCTCGGGATGCCGGCCGCCTCCGGCACAGGCCTGCTTGCGCTGCTGGTGGTTCCGGCCATGATCAAACCGCAGAGCGTGGGGGTATGGAGTTTCGTTGCCACCGTAGCGGGCTACCTGCTGATCCTCGCCTGCAGCCAATGGTTTGCCCCGGACGGGAGGTTGCAGGGCGGCTCGGCCCGAAGCCCGGGCCTGGTGCGCAGGGCCGTGCTGACGGGCTCCGTGGCGCTGGCAGCCACCCTGGTGCTGCCCCTGGCGATTCCCGGCTTCGACACAGGCACGTTCCCGCAGGGTTCACGGCTCAATCCGTGGGGTGCCGCCACAGGCCTGAATCCGATGATCACCCTGGGCAACAGCCTTCGCACACCGGACGGAAGCGGCAGGATCACCTACGCCACCACGTCGCCCAACCCCCTCTACCTGCGATCGGTCACCGTGGACAATTTCGACGGCGATTCGTGGGGACCGGACGACCGCACCGCCTCCAGGGTGCCCCTTGACGGCCGGATCGACCCCGGGTATCCGGTCCTGACCGATGAGCAGGTGCGGCTGGTGACAGCCATCGACACCGGGTCCTTCACCAGTCCCTACCTGCCGGCGCCCTATGCGCCCGAGACCGTCCGCGGACTGGGCGGACAGTGGACCTGGGATCCGGCCACGCTGAGCATCAAGGGCACTGACACCACCACCCGGCGGCAGGAGTACGTGGTGACCTCCGCGGTGCCCAAGCTTTCCGCGGCGCTCCTGGCCCAGTCCTCAGGGCCCGCACGGGGCATCCCCGACATTTTCACCCGCATCCCGGGCAACGTCCCGGACATCGTCAAAACCACGGCACAGACCGTTGCCGGGGGTGCGGGGACGCCGTACCAGAAGGCCCTGGCCATCCAGAAGTACCTGCGCTCGTCCGAGTTCACATATTCACTGCAGTCCCCGGTGCAGGGCGGCTATGACGGTAACGGCCTTTCCGTCCTTGCTGACTTCCTGCAGCAGAAGAGCGGTTACTGCATCCATTACGCATCGGCGATGGCGGTGATGGCCCGCCTGGAAGGAATCCCCAGCAGGATCGCCGTGGGCTATGCCCCCGGCAGGCTGACCGGGGCGACGGTCTCCGTGTCCGGCCAAGGCGCCCTCCCGGAGTACGAGGCAGATGCGCGCGACGCCCACGCCTGGCCGGAATTGTACTTCCAGGGCCTGGGCTGGGTACCGTTCGAGCCGACGCCGTCGCGGGGGGTGGTCCCGGACTACGCAACCGAGGCCTCAGCGCCTTCGGTCGCGGATTCCCTGGGCAACAACGACGGCCTCATCCCCGATACGGCCCCGGTTCCCGCCCCATCCCCCAGCACCACTGCCCAGGCCGTCCCCGGCGCCGGCAGCAGCACAGGCGACTCCGCGCAATTGACCCCCTGGTTCCTTGGTGCAGCCGCATTGGTGGGCTTGCTTCTCCTGGTGGCCGCCCCCCACCTGGTTCGGAGGGGTATCAGGTCACGGCGGCTGCGTCCAAGGCGACCGGACCTGGCCGTACCGTCGGCATGGAATGAGATCAAGGATCTTGGCGCCGACTACGGCCTGCCCCCCGCGGACAGCGAGACGCCCAGGGCATATTCATCCCGGTTCCGGGCTGAACTGCTGGGTGAGCCCGGAGGTATGGACCAGGAGGCGCACGGGGCAGTGTCGCGCTTTACCTCGGCGTTCGAACATTACCGGTACGGCCGCCCGGGCGGCACTGGTTCCCAGGGCTCCGGCCCCGACCCGACCGAAGGCGACATTGCAGCCGGGGTTGCGGCCGTGGAAGCGTCCCTTCGGGCAAACGCCACCCTGCGCAGGCGTTTGACGGCGGCATGGCTTCCGCCGTCGGTCACCCGCCGGCTGGGCCAGCTGCTCAGGATGCCGTTCATTGCGGCCGGCAGGACCATCCGCACAGCACTTCACGCTGCAGCGCGCCTACGCCCCGGGGCGCCCGGGCATCCGTCGGCAGGACGGCGTTCCAAGGCGGGGGCGGCCGACGGCGGCCGCGGGGCCGGGCAGGGCTGAACGGCAGGTGCCGGCCGGGGAAACCCCGGCCGGCACTTGATTTCTGCGAAACTTCCGGAACTAGCCGGCGTAGGGGTCGGCGATGCCGATGTACTGGGTGTATAGGTATTCCTCGATGCCTTCGAGGCCGCCTTCGCGTCCCAGGCCCGACTGCTTCACGCCGCCGAAGGGCGCCGCGGCGTTGGAGATGACGCCGGCGTTCAGGCCGAGCATGCCGGTTTCGAGTTTCTCGCCCATCCGGATGCCGCGGTTGAGGTCCTTGGTGAAGACGTAGGCCACCAGCCCATATTCGGTGTTGTTGGCCAGGCGGACGGCTTCGTCCTCGGTGGAGAAGGTGATGATCGGAGCGACGGGGCCAAAGATTTCCTCGGAGAGGATCCGGGTGCCTTCGGTGACGCCGGAGAGGATGGTGGGCTGGTAGAAGTAGCCCGGTCCCTCTACCGGTGCGCCGCCCAGGACGGCCTTCGCGCCGGAGGCGACGGCGTCGGAGACCAGTTCGTGGACTTTGTCCCGGCTCTTGGCGTCGATCAGCGGCCCCACCTTGGACTCGGGCTCGGTGCCGCGGGCGGTGGTCATGTCCTTCATCTTCGCGGCGAACTTCTCCGCGAACTCCCCGGCTACGGACTCGTGCACGATGAAGCGGTTGGCTGCGGTGCACGCCTCGCCCATGTTCCGCAGCTTGGCCAGCATGGCGCCGGTAACGGCCGCGTCCAGGTCAGCGTCCTCAAAGACCAGGAACGGGGCGTTGCCGCCCAGTTCCATGGAGGTCCGCAGCACGGTTTCGGACGCATCGGCCAGCAGCCGGCGTCCCACCTCGGTGGAACCGGTGAACGACAGCTTGCGCAGGCGCGAATCCTTGATCAGCGGCCCGGTGGTGGCACCGGCCGTTGAGGTGGGGATGACGTTCAGGACACCGGCAGGCAGCCCGGCCTCCTGCATCACGGCAGCGAACAGCTGGGAGGTCAGGGGCGTCAGGTTGGCCGACTTCAATACCATGGTGCAGCCGGCGGCGACGGCCGGGGCGATCTTGCGGGTGGCCATGGCCAGCGGGAAGTTCCACGGGGTGATCAGCAGGCAGGGGCCCACCGGCTTCTTGGTGACCAGGAGGCGGGACTTGCCGTCCGGCGAGACCGAGTACCGGCCGAAAGCCCGGACTGCTTCCTCGGAAAACCAGCGCAGGAACTCGGCGCCATAGGTTACTTCGCCGCGGGCCTCGGCCAGCGGCTTGCCCATTTCCAGGGTCATCAGGAGGGCGAAGTCTTCTGCACGTTCGGTGACCAGGTCGAAGGCCCGGCGCAGGATCTCCCCGCGTTCGCGCGGCGGCACCTTTGCCCAGGATTCCTGGGCAGCCGCGGCAGCATCGAGGGCTGCCGCACCATCCTCGGGGCCGGCGTCGGCAATGCTCAGCAGCACCTTCCCGGTGGCGGGATCCTCGACGTCGAACGTCTTGCCTGAGGCGGCGTCGCGCCACTCACCATTGATGAGCAGCCCGGTGGGAACGGAGGCCAAAAGCCGGGTTTCGCGCTCGGCCGAAACGGCCGGCTGTGCAGTGACAGTCACGATGACTCCCTCGTCAGTAGGGTTGTGGCAGCCCATCGCCGCGGCCGGAGTGACCGGGATCATGGGGCTGATTAACAGCCAGACTACTGCGGGGCATGGCTATGGTCTACGCCGATGCGCACTGCGGAATCGCGGCTTCGCTGTGCACCTGCACAGGCGCCGAAAGCGGACCGTGGCCCGGCTAGCGGGCCGCCAGGACGGCCGAGTAGAGCTCCCTCTTGCTGACCCGGACGTCTTCGGCGACGGCGGCGACGGCCTCCTTGAGCCGGATGCCCTGGGACACCAGCTCATTGACGGCAGCCACATGGTCCTCCGGGGTGCCGGCCGCCTGCTCAGGAGCCCCGCCGAGCACCACGGCGATCTCGCCGCGGACCTCCGTGTCCTCGGCCCACTGGAGCAGTTCGCCAACAGTGCCGCGGATGACTTCCTCGTACGTTTTCGTCAGTTCCCTGCAGACTGCGATGGGCCGGTCCGGCCCGAACCTCTCGCGCAGCGCACGCAGCATGGCTTCGAGCCGGTGCGGCGCCTCGAAGAACACCATGGTGCGCCGCTCCCCGGCAAGGTCCGCCAGGCGGGAGGCCCGTTCGCCGGCCTTGCGGGGAAGGAATCCCTCAAAACAGAACCGGTCCGTGGGCAGGCCCGACAACGCAAGGGCCGTGAGGACCGCGGACGGTCCGGGAACCGCGGTGACGGGAAGTCCCGCCGCAATGGCGCCTTCCACCAGCCGGAAGCCGGGGTCGGATACCGACGGCATCCCGGCGTCAGTGACCATCAGGAGCGTGCTGCCGGAGCGCACGTGGTCAAGGAGCTCAGCGGTCCTGGTGGCCTCATTGTGCTCGTGGTAGCTGATGACGCGGCCCGCCACGTCAATGCCCAGGCTTTGGACCAGACGGTGGAGGCGCCGCGTGTCCTCAGCGGCCACAATGTCTGCAGTGCCCAGCAGTTCCACGAGGCGGGCCGAGGCGTCTCCGGTGTTCCCGATGGGAGTGGCGGCAAGGACGATCCGTCCCGCGGTCGCAGGGCCGGGTTCGGAAAGGGGGCTGGGGTTCGGGTCCACCCACCAAGCCTACTGCCGCCGGGTCTCCGCAGCCGCAAAAGGTAGCATGGGGCTCGTGACGCAGACCTCGACGCGGCCCACGGGGCCCGGGAAACCCAACGCCGCGGGATCCCCGGCCGAAGCCGGGGCAACCGGGACGGCACCCGGCGGCAAGGCCGCCCGCCCCTGGATCAGCCGGCCTGATGAGGCGTTCACGGTGGAGGCACTGCGGGCAAGGCTCATTGGTACCGGCATGTCCTGGCGGGATTATCCGCCGTCGCTCCGGCTGTGGTTCGTCCTGGTCCCGGTCCTGACGGCGGTGGCCGGCGGCCTCCTCCGGTTCATCCGCCTGGAAGTGCCGCACAAGCTGGTGTTCGACGAGACGTACTACGTCAAGGACGCCTACTCCTACCTCGTGAGCGGCTATGAGCGCAGTTGGCCGGACAAGGCAAATGATTCCTTTAATGCCGGCAATCCGGACGTCCTGCTGAACACTCCCGAATACGTCGTCCATCCACCGGTGGGCAAGTGGATGATCGCGGCCGGGATGTGGCTGTTCGGGCCGGAGAATCCCTTTGGCTGGCGCTTCGCCGCAGCCCTCACCGGCACCCTCACGGTGCTGCTGGTGTCCTTGATCGCCCTGAAACTGTTCCACTCGCTTCCGCTCGCGGGTGCCGCGGGGCTGCTCCTCGCCGTCGACGGCCACCACCTGGTGATGTCCAGGACGTCCTTGCTGGACATCTTCCTCACGTTCTGGATCCTTGCCGCGTTCGGCGCCCTGCTGATGGACCGCGACGACGGGCGCCGTCGCCTGGCCGCCCGGCTTGCCCATGCCGCCGCCACGAACGGCGGACAGCCCCCGGCCCGGGCGCTGCTGGCCGGACCGTGGCTGGGCGTGCGCTGGTGGCGGGTGGCCGCGGGGGTCTGCCTGGGCCTGGCCGTGGGCACCAAGTGGTCCGGCCTGTTCTTCCTGGCGGGCTTTGGCCTCCTGACCGTGCTGTGGGACCTCAACGCCCGGCGGGTGGCGGGCATCCGCGGCTGGATCAGCGGCGGCGTGATCCGGGACGGAATTCCCGCCTTCGCGGCCACCGTGCCCGTCGCAGCCATTGTCTACTCGGCCACCTGGACCGGCTGGTTCCTTTCGGCCAATGCCTACTACCGTCACTGGGCGGAGAGCAACCCGTCAGCGGAATGGGGCTGGCTGCCCGACTCCGTCCGGTCCCTTGTCCACTACCACCTGGAAGCGTACAAGTTCCACCAGGGCCTGAGCTCCGAGCACCCCTACCAGGCCAGCGCCTGGAGCTGGCTGGTGATGGGACGGCCGACGTCGTTCTTCTATGAATCCCCGCCCCAGGGCACCCCGGGCTGTGACGTGGAAAAGTGCACCTCCGCCATCCTGTCCGTCGGTAACCCGCTGATCTGGTGGGCAGCAGCCATCTCGCTGGTGGTCCTGCTGTTCTGGTGGGTGGGACGCCGGGACTGGCGCGCCGGGGCAGTGCTGGCCGGGGTGGGCGCGGGCTACCTGCCATGGTTCATGTATCCGGAGCGGACCATGTTCTACTTCTACGCGGTGTCCTTTGAGCCGTTCCTGGTCCTGGCCCTGGTGTACTGCCTGGGGCTGGTCCTGGGCCGGGCCACGGATCCGCCGTGGCGCCGTCGCTCCGGCATGTATCTGGTGGTCCTGTTCCTGGCGGCGGCGCTCCTGCTGTCGGCGTTTTTCTACCCGATCTGGACCGGCGAGGTCATCCCGTACGTCGACTGGAAGGTCCGGATGTGGATGCCATCCTGGATCTAGGGCAGGATGGCAACAGAGACCTGAAGGAGCCGCTGCCGCGGCATGGCAGCGGAAACGGAGACCTGCTGTGAGAGAAGCGAGCACGGAACTGCTGGTTGAGCTTGAGGCCAACAGCAACGTGACTGACCTGCTGCTGGAGCAGCACGCCGCCAACCCGGCCCACGCCCTGTACCGGCGGAAGGGCCCCAACGGCTGGGTGGATATCCCCGCGCAAAAATTCCTCCAGGACGTCAGCGCCCTGGCCAAGGGGCTCATCGCCGGGGGCCTGGAGCCCGGCGACACGGTGGCCGTGATGTCGCCCACCTCGTACGAATGGACCCTGGTGGACTTCGCCATCTGGTTCGCCGGCGGTGTGACGGTGCCCATCTACGAAACGTCCTCGGCCAGCCAGGTGGAGTGGATCATCCAGGACGCAGGGGTCCGCCGCGTCTTCGCCGGTGACCGGGCCACGGTGCAGCTGGTCAGCGGAGTGGTGGCCGGTTGCGCCGAGCTCAGCGACCGCCTGGTCAACGTGGTGCGGATGGATTACGACGGCGAGGCCCCGGACCTTGCCAGCCTCGCCGCTGCGGGCACCGGAGTCAGTGATGCTGAACTGGAGCGGCACCGCAGCCGCGCGGGGTTGGCCGACCTCGCCTCCCTGGTGTACACATCGGGCACCACGGGCAAGCCCAAAGGGTGCGAGATCACGCACGGGAATTTTGCCCTGGTGGCCAAGAACATCGTTGCGTTCCTGCCCGAGATCCTGCAGGAGGACCAGGCCCGCACCCTGATGTTCCTGCCGCTGGCCCACGTGCTGGCCCGCGCCGTCCAGGTGGTATGCCTTGCCGCAGGGGCAACGCTGGGGCATACCCCCGGGGCCGCCCAGCTCCTCGAAGACCTCGGCACGTTCCGCCCCACCTTCCTGCTGGTGGTGCCGCGCATCTTCGAAAAGGTCAGGGCCACGGCCGCCCACAAGGCCGCTGTGGCAGGCAAGGGCAGGCTCTTCGACGCCGCAGCGGCCGCCGCCATCGAGTACTCACGCGAACAGGACCGGCACAGCCGCGGCGAGGGGCCTGGTCCGGGCCGGTTGAGCCGGATCAGGCACGGGATCTATGACCGGCTGGTCTACCCGCGGCTGCGCCAGGCGATGGGTGGCGAGGTGGGATACACCGTGTCCGGGGCCAGTCCCCTGGCTTCCGAGGATGCCCATTTCTTCCGTGGCGTAGGCATTCCCGTCCTGGAGGGGTATGGGCTGACCGAGACCACGGCGCCATGCACCGCGAATACGCCTTCCCGCACCAAAGTGGGAACGGTGGGCATTCCCATCCCGGGCACCACCATCCGGGTGGCCGAAGACGGCGAAATCCTGGTCAAGGGAATCGGTGTTTTCCGGGGCTACCATTCCAATCCGGAGGCTAACGCCGAGGCGTTCGTGGACGGATTCTTCCGTACCGGAGACCTCGGTGAACTCGACAAGGACGGTTTCCTTACCGTCACGGGACGCAAAAAGGACCTCCTGGTCACGGCCGGCGGCAAGAACGTGGCGCCCGGGCCGCTGGAGGAGAAGATCCGCAGCCACCAACTGGTGGCCCACGCCGTGGTGGTGGGCGACGGCAAACCGTTCGTGTCAGCCCTGCTGACCCTGGACCCGGAGGGCGTTGCCAACTGGCGGTCCGAACGGGGCCTTCCTCCCCTCCCCCTCAGCGAAGCCGCGAACGATCCCGCCGTCCTGGCTGCGGTGCAGGAGGCAGTGGACCTGGCCAACCGGATGGTGTCCAAAGCCGAATCGGTGCGCACGTTCAGGCTTCTGGACGCCGAGTTCAGCGTCGAGTCCGGGCACCTCACACCGTCCCTGAAGCTGAAGCGTTCCGCAGTGGTCCAGGAGTTTCAGGCGGAGATTGCCGGAATCTACGGCTGATCCGCCGTGGCCGGCCCCGTCTTTTCCCGGTCCGCCTTGTCCCGGCCCGCCTCGTCCTGATCCGCCCTGGCCGGCTTTGCCTGCTGCGCAATACCGCGGCGGCGTCGAGTGGGCCAGGTGAGGACCATCGTCACAATGGATGCCAGGAGCACCAGGCCCGCGATGGCGATGCCGGCGTCGATCCAGAACTGGCTGGGGAACAGCCGGATCAGGGTGTCATCCAGGCTGAAGGTCCAGGACCCGGCGGCGAAGAAGACCCGGTGGAATTCGGTGAAGAACTGCTGCCAGCCCAGGGCCGCCAGCGTGCCGAGGCCCAGGATCAGTGCCAGCGTGATGATGGAACCGGCGAAGAGGCCGCGCCGGATCCCGCCGGTGCTGCGTTTGCGCAGGTACAGGATGGCGGTCAGCGCCAGGAGGAGCAGCAGTGCACCGGCACCAAAGGTGGACAGGATGACAACCTTGACGTCGGCCATGTGGCTGACTTCGCCGTCCTTGAAGAGCTTTTCGCCGCCGCGGTGCACCAGATCGCCCAGGTACCTGGGGCCCGCCCAGTTGCTCAGGTAGTCCACCGCATAGGAGCCGTACGTCATTCTGTCGTCGGTATTGAAGCCGTACCCGTCACCGGGGAACCCGGGACGGTTGTACTCCACCCAGAGAAAAAGCGGGCTGGTCACCGCCCGGACGGCCAGGATCAGCAGGATTACCGGGTAGGTGATGGCCAGCAAAACCTGCATGACACGCGGTGCCACGGGTTTGGCGTTCGCGGCGCTTTCGCGCTGGGCGTTGCGGCGCTCCACTTCCTCCTCGGGGGGACGGACGTGCAGTGCTGACGTGGGAAGGGGTTCCTTGAAGACCGGCGAACCGGTGCCGGGCCCGGCCGCGGCGGAGCCCGCAGTGGAAGTGTGCTCCGCGGGCCTGCGGGAGGCGGCAGCTGCGGCGGCTGGGGCTCCGGCGGTGGAGGAGCCGTTGGCGGAGGATCCGACGGCGGCTTCCGCGGCCTTGCGGTCGGCCCGGCTTCCTGGCTGGGCGGCCTTGCTTCCTGCCGCTGCCTGGTTCCGGCCGGCGTGTCCGCCGGGCTCGTCGGGGCCGGTCCTATTGATGCCGGGCTTGTCGCCGGCTGGCTTTTCTCCGCCTGGCTTGCCAGCGGCAGGTTTGTCCCCGGCCGGTTCGTTCCCGGCCGGTTTGTCCCCGGCCGGTTTGTCCCCGGCAGCGGGCGTCAGCCAGGAAAATGCGGGCTCGTCGGAGTCCCCGGACGTGTCCAGGAACGGCTCCGGCTGCGGCGTGGCGCTTTTGGCGCGGGCCGGTGTCTCGTCATTCACAGCAGCGTCACTTCCGTTGGGTTCCGCACCGGTCCCAGTCAGCCGGTGCGATTCATTCTGCAGTCGAGCCTACCGTCCGGAAGTTCCGCCGGGCGAGGAACCACCCCGGCAGGATTACAACGATTCAGGCAGCGATTTCCGTGTAGCCGGCATCCTCGCGGCGGAGGTCGCCGCGCTCCCCTGCAAGGCAGGCGCGCCTGCCCCACACCAGGACGTAGACCCAATACGCGCTGAGAACCGCCACCCCGATTCCGATCCTGGCCCAGGCTGGCAGCGGACTGGGGGTGACGAACCCTTCCACCAGGCCTGAGACGAACAGCACCACCACGAGCCCCAGGGCCACCGTAATCAGTGACCTGCCCTCTTCCGCGACGGCGCGGCCCCTGGTCCGTGGTCCGGGTGCGACCATTGCCCAGAAGACCCGAAGGCCTGCTGCGGAGGCAACGAAGACGGCGGTGAGCTCCATGAGCCCGTGCGGCAGGATGTAGCTGAAGAAGACGTCGGACTTGCCGGCAGACGCGAAGATGCCCGCTGCAATGCCCACTCCCTGGGCATTGCTGAACAGGATCATTGGCACCCACACACCGGTGATCCCCAGGGCCACGGCCTGTGCGCTGATCCAGGCATTATTGGTCCAGACGGCACCGGCAAATGACGCTGCCGGGTTCTCCGAGTAGTAATTGACGAAGTCCTCGTTCACGTACTGGGCGGCAGCGGCTTCCGAGGCCACGGCCCGGAGGGCTTCGGGGGACGTCCCGATCCAGATGGCGTACGCGGCAGCGATGAGCACGAAAGCGGTGCCGCAGGCCAGGGTCAGCCAGGTCAGCCGGTACAGGGCCGCCGGCAGGGCCACGACGAAGAACCGTGCAAGGTCAGCCAAGGCATTCGAGCGGGCGCCGGTGAAGCGGGTCCGTGCCTGGGCCAGCGTGGCCGAGAGGGACGCGGAGAGTCCGCTTTCCGGCGCCATGGAACGGACCAGCGACAGGTGGCCGGACGTGGACTGGTACAGCGCCAGCAATTCGTCGGCTTCGGCTCCGGTGAGCCTGCCCTTGCCGGCAAGCTTACGCAGGCGCGCCCACTTGTCCGCATTGACGGCGGCGAAGGCATCCATGTCCACCGCTACAGCCTAGCGCCCGGCATTAGAATTTGACCGTCTGCACCATTTGATCGTTCGAACCACCAGAAGCGAAGGGCAGGGATGCAGTGTGAGCCCGATAATCACCGGCGAGGCAGTGGTGCTGGAGCTCCGGCCGGCGAGCTTCGCCGCCCGGGCCCTGGGCCTGTTTATCGACGCAATCGTCCACGTAGTCCTGCTGGTGCTGGTCATGATTGGCCTGTCGGCCGCAGGCGCGGACCTCGACGGGGCAGCCGCGCGGGCCCTGGGCCTGGCCGCCGTCGTGTTCTGCCTGGTGGTGGTGCCCGTGGCCGTCGAGACCCTGAGCCGGGGCCGGTCGCTGGGGAAGCTGGCCACGGGCCTGCGGGTGGTCCGTGAGGACGGCGGCGCCATCCGGTTCCGGCATGCGGTGATCCGCGGCCTGACCGGGTTCCTTGAGATCTATCTGACGTTCGGCGGCCTTGCCCTCGCCGTGGCGCTCTTCAACGACAAGTCCAGGCGGCTCGGCGATTTGCTCGCAGGCACCTATGCTGTCCGCAGCCGGGTACCTGCGGACCAGGCCCTCCGGGTCTTTGTTCCACCCCATCTGCAGTCGTGGGCTGCAGCGGCGGATATTGGCCGTATTCCGGATGCCACAGCCCGCAGGGCCGCCCAGTTCATCCGCCAGGCCGGCCGGATGGCACCGCTGTCCCGGGCGGGCATGGCGCAGGCCATCGCCGCTGAACTGTCCGCACACGTGGCTCCGCCCCCGCCTCCGGGCACGGGCGCCGATGACTATCTGGCCGCCGTCGTGGCTGAACGGCGGCAGAGGGAGTTCACCAGGCTGTCGCTGTCACACCGGCGGAACACGGAGATCGGGGAACGGCTGCAGCGTCTGCCGTTCTCCACCTGACCTAGTTGTCGTATTCGCTCCACGGGATATTCCAGTCGCCGAACCCGTCGGTATTCGCCGCGTAGTCACCCTCGGTGTTGATGATCTGGACCACGTCGCCGGTTCCCATGTTGTCGAACACCCACGCCGCCCCGTCGGGCAGGAAGCCGATGCACCCATGGGACACGTTGGCGTTCCCGATGTATGGAAAGGCCGATTCAAGGGCCTGGTGGATGTAGGCGCCGCTCAGGGTGAGACGGATGGTGTATTCGACGTCGGCCTCACCGTAGTAGGCAGGATCGTCGGGCTTCAGCCCGATGCTTGCCGCCCTGAAGTGGTCAAAGCGGTTCTTCTCCATAAGCACTGCGTATCCCTTTGCCGAGGGGAAGCGCTTATCCCCCATGCTGACGGGCAGGGTCTTGACGGGCTGGTCGTTGACGCTGAGCGTGAAGGTATGCGCGGTGGCATCGGCGACGGCCACCTTCTTGTCTCCGATCGAGACATTCACCTTTTTGTTGAAGTTCGCGATTTGGCCGTTGCCCAGGTCAACCCCGAAGAGCTGCATGTCCATGGTGACGGTGGAGTTCGCTGCCCAGAAGTTCTCCGGGCGGTACCGGACCATGGTGTCGCTGTACCAATGGAATGCTCCGGCCTGTCCCGCCGTCGTGGTGATCTTGATGGCCTTTTCCACGGCGGCGCGGTTGGTCACGGGTTCGCTGAAGATGATCTGCAGGGGCTGCCCCACGCCCACCTTCATGCCGTTCAGCGGGTAGACGGCGGCGTCGGCCTCGTGGGAACTTGTCACCGTGTTGAAGGACTGCGTCGTGCTGGTCTCGCGTCCGGCGGCGTCCTTGACCACGTAGGTGTAGCTGTACTCGGTGTTGAATTCCAGGGGCCCGGTGGCGGACCACGCCGTCCCACTGGCATCGATGCTGCCATCAATGGTCTTCCCCGCCGTACTGGCGAGCGTGACGCGCTGGATGGTCCCGTTGCCCACTTTCAGGGACACCGGGGCCGCAGGGTTCACCTGCTTTGCACCGTTGGCCGGCGCCGCGTCGAAAGTCACGGGCGGAACAACGGGGGAAGCGATGCCCGGCGATGTCCGCAGTGCGGAGCCTGCTTCGGATTCAAGCGGGCCGCCGGCAAGGCCCGGGGCGACGGCGGCGAAAACCCCGCCCAGGGCAGCCAGGACACACACGGCTGCCACGGCAAGGATTTTCTTGGCAGTCCCCCGCCGGCGGGGCTTTACATCAGGCTCCATGTTTCGATCCTAGGTGCAGAAAATAACGGCCCGGGCGCTCGATGGCGCCCGGGCCCTTACGTCTCAGTAACGATAGTGCTCGGGCTTGTACGGACCGGCGACGTCGATGTCCAGGTATTCCGCCTGGTCCTTGGTCAGTTCCGTAAGTTCAACGCCCAGGGCGTCCAGGTGCAGCCGGGCCACCTTTTCGTCCAGGACCTTGGGCAGCACGTAGACCTTGTTCTCATACTCGTGCTGGTCCCGCTTGGTCCACAGCTCGATCTGCGCAATGGTTTGGTTTGCGAACGAGTTGCTCATCACGAAAGACGGATGGCCGGTTGCGTTGCCAAGGTTGAGCAGGCGGCCCTCGGACAGGACGATAATGGAGCGCTCCGCCGCCGTGCCTTCCTCAAAGACCCATTCGTGGACCTGGGGCTTGATTTCGACCTTTTTGACGCCGGGGATGCGGGCCAGGCCGGCGATGTCGATTTCGTTGTCGAAGTGGCCGATGTTGCCCACAATGGCCTTGTTCTTCATGCCGGTCATGTGCTCGGCCATGATGACGTCTTTGTTGCCCGTGGTGGTAATGAAGATGTCGCCCTGGGCCAGGACGGATTCCAGCTTGGCCACCTGGTAGCCGTCCATGGCAGCCTGCAGCGCGCAAATGGGGTCGATCTCGGTGACAATGACGCGTGAACCCTGGCCGCGCAGCGCCTCGGCCGCGCCCTTGCCCACGTCGCCGTAACCGCAGACGACAGCGACCTTTCCGCCCATGAGCACATCCGTGGCCCGGTTGATGCCGTCGGGCAGCGAGTGGCGGATGCCGTACTTGTTGTCGAACTTGCTCTTGGTGACGGAGTCGTTGACGTTGATGGCCGGGAAGAGCAGCTTGCCCTGGTCAGCCAGTTGGTAGAGGCGGTGGACACCGGTAGTGGTCTCCTCGCTGACGCCCCTGATCGTGGCTGCCGTTCGGGTCCACTTCTGCGGGTCCGCGGCAAGAGAGCGGCGCAGCACGTCCAGGAAGATGCCGTATTCCTCGGAATCCTCGGCATCGGCGGACGGCACGTTGCCGATGGCCTCGAACTCGACACCCTTGTGGACCAGCATGGTGGCGTCGCCGCCGTCGTCCAGGATCATGTTCGGACCCAGCTCGGGGTTGGACTCGGCGCCGGGCCAGGTGAGGATCTGCTCGGCGGTCCACCAGTATTCCTCAAGGGTCTCGCCCTTCCAGGCGAACACGGGTACTCCCTTGGGGTCCTCAACGGTACCCTTGCCCACCACCACGGCCGCGGCGGCCTCGTCCTGGGTGGAGAAGATGTTGCAGGAGGCCCAGCGGACCTCGGCGCCCAGCGCGGTAAGGGTCTCGATCAGCACCGCGGTCTGCACCGTCATGTGCAGGGAACCGGCGATCCGGGCACCCTTGAGCGGCTGGGTGGGGCCGAACTCCTCGCGGAGGGACATCAGGCCGGGCATTTCGTGCTCCGCCAGGCGGATCTGGTGGCGGCCGGCTTCCGCCAGGGAGATGTCGGCAACTTTGTAGTCAAAAGTCATGGGTGGTCCTTTGCTTGGTCCGGGGCCTGGTCCAGTCCCCGTTCTGCTGTTTCTGTGCGGGCGGATACAGGTGAACTAGAGCCCTGCCGCGGCGTGATCGTGCTGGTCCGAACCTGCCGATGCTGCTGCAGCCAGCAGTTCCGGAGGCAGCAGCAGCGGGATCCCGTCTTCGATGGCGTACCGGTTCCTGATCCCCGTATCCCCGGCGGCAGTGGCCACCAGTTCTTCGCCCTCCTGGACCAGCGGCGAGCCGGTCACGGGGCAACGCAGGACGGACAACAGCTCGGGACTGATCTTAGGCATTTGTTCATGCTCCCTGGCGGGCGCGCTCGCGCCGGTAGCGGAAAGATGTGCAGCTTCCAGCCTACCGCCAGATGGAGGTCAGGAAGGTTCCCGGAGGACCCGCAGGTGCCCCCGGCGTACCCCTTCGGCGCCCGCAGGAGCTTCAAGGGCGGAATGGTGGCCGCGCTGGGCGCTTGGCTGGGCTTCCGGGGGGAGGGCAGCGGCGTCCCGTACGGCGTTGGCGAGCGCCAAAAGGTCATCCGGCCCTGGCTGCTGGGGGGTCGACGGCATGGCCAGGCGCAGCACTTCCCAGCCGCGGGGAACGGTCAACGAGTCAGCGTGTTGCTCGCAGAGGTCGTAGCAGTGCGGCTCCGCATACGTGGCCAGCGGACCCAGGACTGCGGTGGAGTCTGCATACACGTACGTCAGGGTGGCTACCGCCGACTGGCGGCAGGCTGACCTTGAACACTGACGGATAGCTCCCACGACATCACAGACTACCCCTTGGCTGCGCAAAAACCGCGCATTGGCGCACGGGCCGACGCGTCTCCGCAGCCACAGGGATGTATCGCGTAAATCCTCCCCCGGGTTTAGAGTCGATGTATGCAGTCATCGAACCATGAATCAGGCTTTTCGGTCCGGTTGGCTGACCCGGATGCCAGCACGGCAACGGGCGTGGAGACTGCCGGCAGGAGCTTCTTCAGGCGGCGCCGGAACCGCCACGGGCGTGGCCTTCGCGGTGAGGTGATGCTGCCCACGCACCCCGGATACCGGACGCGTGCCGACCGCTTTGACGACATGGTGCTGGATTCAGCCCAGCGGCTGCACGATATTTGGGGCAAAACACTGGACGGCGTGCGCTTTGGTGTGGACGAGATCCCGCCGGACCTTGAGCAGCTGGCCGCCCATGCCACCACGCCGCCGATGGGTTCCTACACACCCGCTTCCGGTGATGACGGGCCCATGATTACGGTGTACCGGCGGGTTGTGGAGCAGGCCTGCTCCAGCGTGGAAGAGCTCCAGGACCTGGTCCACGATGTGGTGGTGGAACACACGGCCGAGATGCTCGGCGTGGCTCCGGAGACCTTGGATCCCGTGTACCGCCGCCGCTATTGATAACGGCAGCCGGGAACCTTTAGTAGCCCAGCGTGACCGGGACTGTTTCCCGCCCGGCCGCAGCAGCGAGGAAAGCCAGGGAGGAAACATCGTTCCGACCGTCCTGTCCCACGAGCACCGCTCCATAGGCTGCGCCGCCTGACGCGGACACGACATAGCCCACGACGTCGGCCCCGTCGGCCTGTGCCGGAATGCTGATGGAGGCGGTTGTCCCCCCGGCGATGTCCGCGGTGGCCGCCGGCCGCACCTTTCCATCAGCCGTGATGGGTGCGTAAGTGATGGTGGCCCGGGCGTCCAGGGCGCCGAAAACCAGCTGGCGAAGTCCTCCCTTGGGAACGGGAACCACGTGCTGGCTGCCGAGCCGCACGGCGGACGCCGCCCATGCCACGTCCAGGGGCTGCCCCGCCTGGAGGCCGCGGCCCATGCGTGCTGCCGCAACGAAGGACACGTCGGATGAGGCCGCGACGGTGTACTGGCCGGCAGGAACCCCGGCCAGGGATACTTCCGTGGTTGACCCGGCTTTCGCGGTGATAACACCGCCGGAGGGAAGCGCATGCTGGCCGTCCCGACCGTACAGCTTGATCTCCACCACGGCGTCGGAGGCGCCGGGAACGGTCAGCTCCAGGGCGGGGCCCGCGTCCCGGTACCCCGGCTGCCCGGTCAGTGCAGCGACACCGGCCGGATCCTGGATGTCCACCCCCGTCATTACCTGGCGGACTGCGGGCGCAGCCCCCGGGCTAATGAAATCCACGCCGCCCGGGGTAAGGCCGCGCAGGACACTTTGCTGGATTGACGCGGCAACCGGGCCACCGGCGCTGCGGACATGCACGCTGAGCTGGGACTCGTTGGGCGCCAGCCCTGCGAGGACTACGCTGCGCGTGGTGCCGGGGGCAACCAGCAGTCCGCGGCTGCCCGGAGCCTGGATCTGACCGCCCGCCCCGAACAGCTCCAGGCTCACGGTGGCAGGAGTGCTGGAGGCGTTGGTCAGCGCCAGCACGGAGGTGCGGCCAAGCGTGGTGGCGGCACCTGCAAGCCACTGGTCGTTGGAGGGTTGCGCGCACGTCGCCGCGGCACTGCCCTGGAGGTCGCCGTCGCTGGCGGTGTACTTCATGGCACCCGCAGCCGATGCGTTCTGGTTTGCCAGGGCGTTGGCACTGAGGACATTGACCTGGTCCACCGCGCGGTCGGCAACTACTCCGGCAAGGAGCTCCTGGGGGGTGCCGGCAGTGGGCGCCGCGCCGGGGTCCTTGGCGATTTCGACGGCGGCCGTTCCGTCCAGTCCTGACAGCCGGCTCCCCGGCAGCACGCCGCCCGCGCCAAGCACAGCGGCGCTGACCCTGGTTGCGGCCGTGGCTGACTCGGGCCGGAACTGGGCGTCAGTGCCCGCGTCGGTGCCTTCCAGCAGCCGCGCAGGCCCGGGGCAGACTCCGATGCTGGCTCCTGCGGGAACAGCGGCTTCCGCGGCCGGCACAGTCCGGCTGGTTTCCGGATGCGGCGTCAATGACCCCGCGGCCACCACGGCACCGGTGCCGGCAAGGATGAGGACGCCTGCCGCCACTCCGGCCGCGGATGCTGCGCGGCCCTTGGCGCCGGGCAGCCGGGTAGCGCCGCGGCCGGATGCCTTCCTGCCTGTCCCGGTCCCGGTCCGCTCCGGGGCCGGCTTTTCGCCTGCGGCCGGCTGCTTGGTTGCGGGCTGCGTTCCGGCATCGGACTGCGCCGTGGCCGGTGGGGTGTGGTCATGCATGTTGGTGTTCCTTACGCAAGGAGCCCTCGTCACGGGAGAGGCCGGTCCGCGGCCGTCGGGCCGGCATGGGGATGGCAAGGATGACTGTCAGTCCGATCACCGTGATCTGGGCGGCGGCAGTCCAGAAGGACCACGGGTTTTCGTACCGGACGGTAAGCCGGCCTCCCGATGCCGGAAGGGTAAACGCCTGGGACCAGCCTGAGGTGGTGGAGGTCAGCTTCCGCCCATCGAGCCAGGCAGTCCACCCGGGATCGGCGCGTTCGGCAAGCACCACCAAACGGCCTTCGGCACCTGCCGGGACTGCGGCGTCGACCTCATCAGTTCCGGATGCCACCAGCGCCGTGGCCGCGCCGCGGGGATCGACAATGCGGACACGGTGGGCAACATCGGCGGCCTGGATGACCGGCTGGTTCAGCGGGCTGATGCGCCACAGCCAGCCAACGTCGGTCTGTCCCACGGCCACCAGGCCGGGAACTGCATCCATCCGGCTGGCGGTCAGCTGGGCTGCGGTGTCCGCGGAGCGGAGCACCACGAATCCGACACCGAGTTGTTCCAGGTCCGTCCGCGGGTCCACGCCCTGCCCGGCAACCAGGGTGGCTGCAACGCGTCGAAGCGCAGCGGTGACGTCGTCGTCGCCACGTACCTCTTCCGCGCCGGGAGCGCCAATGATGTTCCGTGCGGAGGCGATGGCAGACAAGCTGTCCAGGGTGGTGCCGCTCCCGCGCATCAGGGATGCATTGAAGGTACCGTCGTCGCCGGTACGGAGCAGGAGGGTTCGTGTCTGCTCGGGTCCGATCCCCCTGTCAATGGCGGTGGCGGGAAGGGACCGTCCGGCAGTGGCTTCCACCAGCCGCGGCGCGCCCAGGGCTCCCCCGGCCCCGGGAGGGGCTGGGCTGGTGGCATCTCCCAGCGTGGCCACTGAAGGCGCGGCCGTTGCTCCGGCCGGGCGCAGCAGGTTTTGCGCGGACCAGGCGGCCATTCCGGCCAACGGTCCTGCCAGCAGTACCACCAGGCCCAGTGCCAGGCCGGCGCGTGTCGCAGTCCGGGTCTTGGCCCCGGTACCGGAAGCCCGTGCCGCAGCGGACAGCAACTGCTCGGCTCCGAGGAGGGCTGCCGCGAGGAGGGCAAAGGACGCGGCAGACACTGCCGGTCCGGTGAAGGGCGTTACTAGGACGTCCTCGTTCAGGCCCGTGGCAACGTGGCTGGCCAGCCATCCACTGGCAAGGAAGATCACCGCGGCAACCCAGAACCATCTGGCAGTCCCGGCACGCCGCCCGGGGCCCAGGAGACCCACTACGGCAAGGACCAGCACGGGCACGGCGACCAGCAGTGCCAGCAGCAGGGCCCACGGCATCGGTCCGCCCGCGAAGGCCGCCAGCCCCTGTATGCCGCCAGCAGGGTCGAATGACAGGGGCTGGCCCAGGATCTGCTGCCAGAGTGGGGCAGCGTCGAATCCCAGCGGGAGTCCGGGGTCGGCCAGGAGTGCCCTCGGCCGGTCAAGCGTCGACAACGCGAAGGGGACAAACAAGGCCGCACTGGGCAACAGCGCCCACCACACTGTCCGCCCGCGCCGTCCCAGCAGGACCCCGCAGAGCACGATGACCGCGGCCGCAGGGACAAGCAAAGAGGGCGCCGACGCCGTTGTGACCGCCAGCGCAAGGCCGGCAGCTGCGGCGGCCGTCCATGAGGGCACCCCGTTGATGCCCGCCTTGGCCGGCGGCAGTTCGGCCGGCCGGTCGTCAAGGGCTGACGCGGGGTTGAAACGGCCGTGGCCTACCGCCGAGCCGGTAGCGCGCAGCAGGCCCAGGACCACCAGCGGCAGCATGATGTGCGCGATCAACGCACCGGCGCGGCCCTGGTTCAGTGCCACCTGGAGTGCTGGAGCAGCAGCCCAAAAGATGGCCGCCACGAACCTGAGCCGGCGGCGCACTGTGACCCCGCCCGCGGCGAACCACGCGGTGAGTCCGGACAGCGGGGCCCCGAGCAGGAGCAGCCACGCCATGGCGGGGTTGGCGTCACCTCCGCCGAGGACGCCGATGATCCAGAGCACGTAGTCAAAGGGATCGCCGTGCCCCGGGAGTCCCGCCCCCAGGCTGATCCACCAGCTCGAGGCATGGTGCCAGATATCGCCCAATTGGGCGGAGACAGGAATCAGGGCGCCCCCGGTTACGGCCCCCGCGCGGAACAGCCCCGCCAGGGCCAGGAGCGAGGCGACCGCCGCAATAATGACGGCAGCCAGGGCGCCGTTACCCACCCATCCGCGTTTGCTGGTGGCCAGGGCGGCGAAATCGTCCGCGGCATCGCCGGTTGGCTGGTGCGCGAGCGGATCCTGCACGAGGTGGTCTGCGCCCGACCCGTCGGATCCCAGGGCCTCCATCAACGACCTGCGGTGGCTCCACACCTCGCGTCGGGGCGTTTGGAGCTTGCGGATCACGGACCGGCGGATGCGCCGTGTGCGTTTGGCTGTCCGCCGGGCCCTCGCCACGGCCCCGGGCCGGCCAAGGGCAGCGCAAGTGGCAAGGAGTTGGGAAATGCCGTGGCCGGGATCCTTGACCACAACGCTCAGGACAAGTTTGAAGAGGCTGCCCAGCAGTGCACCGATGCCGTGGAGGGGCACCATCCAGAGCGGGCTGTGCTTCAGGCGCAGGTGGACCTGCGCTTTCCGGGCTGCGGACGGGTTTCCAAGGGCGTGCGGGCGGTGCGCCACATGGAACATGCGGGCTGCGGGGACCACCACGACGCGGTGGCCTGCCAGCCGGTTACGCCAGCAGAAGTCGACGTCATCGCCGCTGCCGGGCAGGGCGGGATCGAAACCGCCCAGGTGTTCCCAGATGTCCCGCCGGACAAGCATGCCTGCGGAGTTGACGGCGAAGGTATCAGTGCGGCCGTCGTACTGGCCCTGGTCCATTTCGTCAGCGTCGATCAGGGTAAGCCGCTCCGCCCACCGGCTGGTGGACAAACCCACATCCATCAACTTCCGCGGCGAATGCCAGTCCAGCTGTTTGCAGCCGGCAACAGTCACTGAAGGCGCACGCTCCACGGCGCCCAGGAGTTCAGCCAAGGCCTCTGGGGCGGGCGCGGCGTCGTCGTGCAACAGCCAGACCCACTCCGTACCCGGACCGTCGACAGTTGCCTCGAAGGGCGCCAGCGCGCCAAGCGCGGCGGAGACGGCGGCGCCCATACCGCCCTTGCCCCGGGGGTGGCTGACAGTGGCGGCCTCCCCCAAGGCTTCCTGAAGGAGGCTGTGCGAGTCGTCGCGGGATCCGGTGTCCACGCCAATGGCGCGGTCCACGGGCCTGGTCTGGGCCGCCAGGGCCGAAAGGGTTCTGGGCAGATAGGCACTGCCGTTGTGGGCGACCACAACGGCAGTGACATGGACATCCTGAAGAATCAGATTGCTCGCTTCCTTAGCCGCCGGCGCTCACGCTCGGAAAGGCCTCCCCAGATGCCGAACCGTTCGTCATTGGCCAGCGCATACTCCAGGCACTGGGACCTGACGTTGCAGGCACCACAGACCTTCTTGGCATCGCGGGTGGAGCCGCCCTTTTCCGGGAAGAATGCTTCCGGATCCGTCTGGGCGCACAATGCGTCCGTCTGCCAGCCAAGTTCGCCCTCGTCGTCGAAGTCCTGCTGGAGCGGAAGTCCAATCCATACCGGCTGGGCGGTACCGGGCGCTGCCAGCTCCATGGGCGGATCCAGGTCGTCTTCCGGCTCGGCGCCGCCGTCAAGGAGGGCCTCGTGTGCCGCAAGGAACGCGGTGGCCTGGTCCTCGAGGATGCTGCCGGAATTCCTGTTGTACCGCTCTGCGGCATCAGGATCGGCGGGGTCAACATACCAATCACTCGGCACCCCCCGCGCACGGTATTTTGCCGTTGCCTGACCGGCCACGACGGCATCTTCCTGGATACGCTCTGCTTGCCCCACGGCGACCCTCCTGATGTTTCAGCCACTGCCTGGATACGTGGACACTCGGTTGTGTGCCGGTATTTACGCAATTGCTTTAGTTACCTAATTACACGTGTGTAACTAGGGCGAGTCAAGCCGTTGCCGGGATAATAGACAGTCCAACCTGGGAAGTTTGCGCACGCCACGCCCGGGATTTCCATTCACCCGGGCGTGGCGGATGCCGCGGGGTGCCGACAAGGGCCAAACAGACCGCAAATTCTCCGGATCCGCGGGGAAAATACCCGGTCCCCGCCGAAATAGCAAGCACGCTTAGCAGTGTGTGTGATTATTATCACCCTGGGAGCCGGCAGGAAACTGCCGCCAGGAAATGGGCACCGCCGGGAGACCCGGGAAGGTGGCAGGATGAAGCCATGACGACAATCCCCGCCATAGACCTGATGGGCACCCTTCGCTCCGGAAATTCCACGGCACCCCGCCTGACCTGGTACGGGCCCGACTCGGAACGGGTGGAACTGTCGGGACGGGTCCTGGACAACTGGGTGGCCAAGACCAGCAACCTGTTGCAGGACGAGCTGGATGCGGAGCCGGGCATGCGCCTGCGGCTCGCGCTGCCGGCCCATTGGAAGGCTTTGGTCTGGGCCCTGGCCGGGTGGCAGCTTGGACTGGAAACCGTGCTCGACGGCGGCCCGGCAGATTTCCTGGCCACGGACGATCCCGCCGGCGCCGGGGAACAGGACGACGCCGTTATTGCAGTTGCGCTGCCCGCCCTGGCCATGCGCTGGACCGGGGAGCTTCCCGCCGGCTGCCTTGACTACGCCGCGGAGGTGCGGTCCCACGGGGATGTGTTCATGCCGCACGCCGACCCGGATCCTTCAGCCTGCGCGCTCCGGACTCACGATGGGCGAACCATCCTGCACAGCGAACTGACCAGCAGTTTCGCCCTGCCGCACTCGGAAGGAGCCAGGGTGCATGTTGCTGCAGACCAGGGACTGGAATCCGCGTTGGCCAACGCGCTGGGGGCCTGGCGGCAGGGCGGCTCCGTGGTGCTGACCCATCCTGACGTGGCGCTTACCGACAAACTGCTCGCAGACGAACGGATCCACGGCAGTTAATCAGGTTTCACAGCCTAGGCCTGCGGACCGCCGTCGGCCGGGGTGGGAGCCGGGCGTTCAGCGGCATGTGCGTGCTCCCTGTGCGGGTGGGCTTCGATGATCTCGTGGTCGTGGGAGAACTCCGGCTCCTGGTCCAGTTCCTCGTTGAACACCAGGAAGCGGTACGCGAAGAAGCGGACCACCGTGGCGACCAGGATGCCGGCCACACCCGCCAGGAACAGCAGGTTCTTGTCGTCGATGCCCATCCAGTATTTGGCCAGTGCCGTGAATCCGGTGGAGATACCGATGCCAATGCCATTGATGATGGCGAACATGACAAATTCGCGGAGGATGTTGGCCTGGCGGCGGTGACGGAACGTCCAGAAACGGTTCGCCACCCATGAGAAGACGGTAGCGACAGTGGCACCCACAAAGCGGGCCTTCGCCTCGCTGTCCGACATGGGACCGTGCATCAGGTAATACGTCAGCCCGTTGTCGATGACGAACGCCACACCGCCCACCGCACCAAATTTGGCCACCTCGCGCCAGAAGAGTGAGGCGAGTCCCCGGATACGATCTGAAAGTGCGCTAAACATGACCCTCCATGGCCGTCCGAACTGTGGGCCACACGGCCAAATGCCCATTTTAGCCCCCAAAGCTTTGAGCATGTGTTGCCGGCCAGCAGACCGGGTAGCCCAGCGGCGTAAAATCTGCGTCCCCCGCCGGGCGGGAAAAGCGGGATCGGGCCCCTCTTCGGTAGGCTGGCAGATGTGACTTTCCCAGTGATAGGCGTGGTTGGCGGCGGCCAGCTCGCGCGAATGATGGCCCCTGCCGCTACCGCACTCGGCTTTGAACTCCGCGTCCTGGCCGAGGGCGACGACGTTTCCGCAGTGTCGGCCGTACCGGCCACGCCGGTGGGCGATTACAAGGACCTGCAGACGCTCCTGGAATTTTCCAAGGGCCTGGACGTGATGACGTTCGACCACGAGCACGTGCCGACGGACCACCTTCGAGCCCTCCTGGAGGCCGGAGTCAACGTCCAGCCCGGACCGGACGCCCTGGTCCATGCCCAGGACAAACTGGTCATGCGTGCCGCCATCGACCGGCTGGAACTGCCCAACCCGGCCTGGGCGTCGGTCGCGGACGTGGACGCGCTGGTCCTCTTCGGCGACGAAACCGGTTGGCCTGTCGTGTTGAAGACCCCACGGGGCGGCTACGACGGCAAGGGGGTCCGGATCATGGGCTCAGCAGACGAGGCCGCTGAAGCCGGGGACTGGTTTGCCGCCATGAGTCCCCTCCTGGCAGAGGCGAAAGTCGAGTTCACCCGCGAGCTCTCCGCCCTCGTGGCACGCACGCCCGACGGCGAGGCACGGGCCTGGCCGGTGGTCCACACCATCCAGGTGGACGGTGTCTGCGACGAGGTGATTGCTCCCGCGCTGGACATTCCGCTGGAGGTTGCTGCCGCCGCGGAGGACGCCGCCCTGCGCATCGCCGCCGAGTTGGATGTGACCGGCGTCCTTGCCGTGGAACTCTTCGAAACACCGGGCAGCGGTGCCGGATTCCTTATCAACGAACTGGCAATGCGTCCGCACAACACCGGCCACTGGACCCAGGACGGTTCAATTACCAGCCAGTTCGAACAACATCTTCGCGCCGTCCTGAACCTGCCCCTGGGCGCCACCGATGCGCTGGCGCCCGTCGCGGTCATGAAGAACTTCCTGGGCGGGGACAACCAGGACCTGTACTCCGCCTACCCCATGGCTCTCGCCGCCGAGCCGGCCGCCAAAATCCACTGCTACGGCAAATCAGTGCGGCCCGGACGTAAGATCGGCCACGTCAACCTGCTGGGATCGTCAACCGCGGAAGTCGACGCGGTGCGCCGGCGGGCCACGGCCGTGGCAGGCATCATCCGTGATGGACGGGTTGGCACCGAAGAACCTTCCGCAATATTCGAGGAGAATGCATGAGCGCCGAAGCAACCACAGCCGCCGGTTCCGGCGCCGGTCCCCTGGTGGGGCTGGTCATGGGCTCCGACTCGGACTGGCCCGTCATGGAGGCTGCGGCCGACGCCCTGGCCGAGTTCGGCATCCCCTTTGAAGCGGACGTCGTATCGGCCCACCGGATGCCCACCGAGATGATCCGGTACGGCCAGACCGCCCACGAACGCGGCCTGCGGGTCATCATTGCCGGCGCAGGCGGCGCCGCCCACCTGCCGGGCATGCTCGCCAGCGTCACGCCGCTGCCCGTGATCGGCGTTCCCGTTCCCCTGAAGACCCTTGACGGAATGGACTCCCTGCTGTCCATCGTCCAGATGCCGGCCGGCGTGCCGGTTGCCACGGTATCCATCGCAGGGGCGCGGAACGCCGGGCTCCTGGCCGTACGGATGCTGGCCTCCGGCACAGATGAGCTTGCCTCTTCATTGCGGGCGGACCTCCTGGATTTCGCCGCCGACCTCAACGCCGTCGCCTCCCGCAAGGGGGCCAGCCTGCGGCAAAAAGTCAGCGAAGTCTTCCCCGGCGGCTCAAGCGCTCTCCGGGGCAGCCGTTAGGGCGGCGGGCATGGCCAGCAGCAGCAGCGTGCTCAACACCGGCTCCGGCGCCTCCATGACGGACCCGGTACGCTATCCGGTCAGTGCTTCCCCCGCGGTCCGTACCAAGCGTGCGTTCGTGCTGGTCCTGTTGACGCTCCTGGTACCGGGCAGCGCGCAACTCGTCGCCGGGGACCGGAAGCTGGGGCGGACTGCCCTGCGCGTAACGCTCTGCGTGTGGGCACTCCTGGTACTGACAGTGGCCATGCTGCTGCTCAACCGGAGCCTGGTCATCAATATCCTCACCAACCCGATCACGTCGATGGTGCTGGTGGTCCTGCTGGCGGCGCTGGCGCTCGGCTGGGCCTTCCTCTTCCTGAACACCCTCCGGCTCATCCGGCCTGTCCTGCTGGCTCCGCGGGCGCGTCCCGCCGTCGGCATCGCCCTGGTGCTCGCGCTGGTGGTGGGAAGCGGCTCCCTGGGCTACGCCGCCTACCTGCTGAACGTGGGCCGCAACGCGATCGGCAACATCTTTTCCTCCGGCCCGGCCATGGAGCCCGTGGACGGACGCTACAACTTCCTCATGATGGGCGGCGACGCCGGCGACGACCGCACCGGACGCCGGCCGGACAGCCTCTCCATCCTGAGCGTGGACGCCCAGACGGGGCAGACCGCCATCATTTCGGTCCCCCGGAATTTCCAGAATGCACAGTTCAGCGCCGGCTCCCCCATGCGCGCCCTCTACCCTGACGGGTACAACTGCGGTGACGAATGCCTGATCAACGCCATCAATACCGAGGTCACCAACGAACACGCCGACCTCTACCCCGGCGTGGCAGACCCCGGCGCCCAGGCGACCATGGAGGCCGTTTCCGGCACCCTGGGCATGCAGATCCAGGCCTACGTCCTGGTTGACATGGAGGGCTTCTCGACGCTCATCGACGCCATGGGGGGTATCCGGATCAAAGCCGGGGGCTGGGTTCCCATGAGCGGCTATTTCGACGAGGCCACCAAGACCCACGGCATGCCGCTGGGATGGATCCCCGCCGGAGACCAGACGCTCAACGGCGCCCAGGCACTCTGGTACGGGCGCTCCCGCGAGTACGTGGACGACTATTCCCGCATCCAGCGCCAGCAGTGCGTACAGCAGGCCATGTTGAAGCAGCTGGATCCGGCCACCCTGCTGTCCAAGTTCGAGGACATCGCCCGGGCCGGAACAAAGGTGGTGGAGTCCAACATCTCCTCCGCCCAGCTGGGCAGTTTCCTGGACCTCGCCATCAAGGCGAAGGGCAAGGACGTCAAGCGGCTCACCATCGGACCGCCCGACTTCGACCCCTCGTTCTCCACCAACCCTGACTTCGACCAGATCCATGAGCGCGTGGACCAGCTGCTGGCATCAGCATCCGCCAAGGGTGCCCAGTCGGCCGGAATTCCCGACGACGGGATCACGGTTCCCCAGGCCGGCGCCGGCCACGTCCAGGCTGGCGGGGCCGTCCCCGCCAGTCTGCCCGCCGCGGGCAATGCCGCCCAGCAGCCCTCGCCGTCGGACTTCACCCCCGTGACCACGACGCCCGACGGGGAGCCGATCACCGAGGAGATGCTGACCCAGCTCAAGCTCGCGGGCGACGAAGAGGCCATCCGCCAACTCGTGGCGACCAACGGACAGTGCGCCCCGCTGTAACCTTCAGCCCCATCGGGCCAAACACCCAGTGCCCAGCCATCAGGGCCACACATCTGCCCACCCATAAGGAACGGAACGGTTTTGTACGAGATTGAGAACGTCCTCCGGGACTACGCCTGGGGTTCGACGACGGCCATCGCCTCGCTGCTGGGCCGTCCCGAGTCAGGGCGCCCGGAGGCCGAGCTGTGGATCGGGGCACACCCTGACTCTCCCTCGGTGGCCCACCTGCCCGAGGACGGGTCCCGGAGCCCGCTCGATGCCCTCATCTCCTCTGACCCTGAGCATTTCCTGGGCGCTGAATCCGTCTCCGCGTTCGGCCCCCGGCTGCCGTTCCTGGCCAAGATCCTCGCGGCAGCCCAGCCCCTCTCGCTCCAGGTCCACCCGAGCCTGGAACAGGCGCGGGAGGGGTTTGCGCGCGAAAATGAGGCCGGGATCGATCCCCATGCCGCCCACCGGAACTACAAGGATGACAACCACAAGCCGGAGATGATCCTGGCACTCACACCTTTCGAGGCGCTGTGCGGGTTCCGGCCGGCTGCGGAGACCCGGAAGATTTTGCAGCACGTTGCGGCTGCCTTCCATGGCGGCGGACAGGCGCCGGAGCTGCTCCGGGCCCTTCTTGGCGACCTCGACGGTCCGGATGAGGGTGCGGCGCTCCGCCGGGCCTTCGAACGGCTGATCACGGGCGGCACGGACGTGGCAGAGGAAACGGCCCTGGTGGTGGCAGCCCTGGTGTCCGGGGCTCCGCTTGAGCCATACCAGGCAGAGCTGGATACCGCCATCAGCCTCAACGAAAAGTACCCCGGCGATCCCGGCGTCCTGATTTCGCTCCTGCTGAACAGGATCTCACTGAAGCCGGGCCAGGCGGTCTACCTTCCTGCCGGGAACGTGCACGCGTACCTGCACGGGCTGGGCGTGGAGGTCATGGCTTCCTCGGACAACGTCCTGCGCGGCGGCCTGACGCCCAAGCACGTGGATGTGCCCGAACTCCTGCGCACCATCGACTTCCATCCCGTGGCCGTGCCGATGCTGGACGCCGAAAAGACGGTGCTGGACCAGGACATCTTCCGCCCGCCGTTCCGGGAATTCCAGCTGCAGCGCATCGAACTGGGCCCTGACGCCGGTCCCGTTCCACTGGCCCAGGCCGGACCGGCCGTGATCATCGTGGTGGCAGGTGACGTGTACCTCGACTCCCCCAAGGGGGACCTGCAGCTGTCGCGCGGCGGCAGCGCATTCATCGCCGCTGCGGAAGCTCCGGTCAACGTCCACCGGGCGGCAGGCAGCGACGGCACGGCGCTGGCATTCGCGGTGACCACCGGTCTTTAGCAGGGCCGCGCCGGCAACAACAAAGGGCGACGGCGGCACCCACCCGGGTGCCGCCGTCGCCCTCCTGTCATAGTGCGGTCAGCTGGCCGGCCGCAGCTTCCGGACCAGGGGCACGACACGGCCAGCTGCGGTCTTCACCAGCCGGCGCCCCTGCTGGAGGCCCTTGCGGGCCAGCGGCATGGCTGTGGCGTATGCGGGGTAGAACGGCGACAGCGGCCTGTCCCAGGTGCCCAGCAGCATGTTTTCGTGTTTGGCGAACTGCTTCTTGAAGTCGGAAATGCCGTCGTTGAGCAGGCCGTTGAAGTCGTACCGGCTGCAGCCGTCCTCGCGCATGGACTGCAGGGCCGCCCACTTCACGCCGTAGTTCACGCGCTGCTTCTGCCCCTCGGCAGAGACCCCGCCGTAGAGCTCGAACGCGGTGGCACCGCTGCGGGACAACCACGTGAAGGCAAGCATCTGCTCGCCGTCGAACGCGGCGATGATCGGTGAGGCGTCGCCGAGGTTGCGGAAGATGTCGCGGTAGTACTGGTCTTCGTGGATCCCGAAGCCCGCCCGTGCCGCAGTGTCGTGGTAAATGGCCAGCACCTGTTCCAGCTCGGAGTCGTTCTTGACCTTGCGGAATTCCACGTCGCTTCGCATGGCCTTGCGGATGTTCGCCCGTGTGGACTTGGACATCTCCGCCATCAGTTCGTCGTCGGAACGGGTGAGGTCCAGGATGAGCGTGCGCGGGATGAGCACGGTGTTGGCGGACTCGCGGAAGCCGGCAGCCGCGACGGCGCCGGCAAAACCTGAGTCGCGGTCCCAGTCGGGTTCGATGCTGAGGGCCACGCCGCGGTGGCGGAGGGCAGCGTGCTCGGCCAGCCGGTTCAGGACCACCTGGGCGTTCTCCACGGAGCACATGGGGCCGCGCGGAATGTAGACCAGCGCCCGGAAGGGGACGGGAAGCCTGCGGACCAGCAACTGGGCGCAGCCAATGATTTCCTCGCCGGCCTTGACCAGGACCCTGTCCACGGACCAGCCGTGCGTTGCCTTGGTCTCGCCCCAGCCCCACAGCTGTTGCGGATGCCCCTGGAACCGGTCGACGTATTCGTCCCAAAGGGCGCGGTCAGTACAGGGCACAACAGCAGGAATCATGGCTTAAACCCTATACCAAGGCATTAACGGCAAAGCCCCGGTGCGCACGCGGCGCCCCGGGGCCCTGACATCCTGCAGTGGCTGCGGATCAGCTCTTGCGGGCGTAGCCTTCCCACTTGTCGGCGCGGTGCTCGCCATCGACGAAACGGATGGTGCCGGACTTGGACCGCATGACGATGGACTGGGTGAGGACCTTGTCCTTGGAGTAGCGGACGCCCTTCAGAAGGTCACCGTCGGTAATGCCGGTGGCGGCGAAGTAGCAGTTGTCGCTGGAGACCAGGTCGTTGGTGGAAAGCACGCGGTCGAGGTCGTGGCCGGCGTCGATTGCCTTCTGCTTTTCCTCGTCGCTGGTGGGCCACAGCCGGCCCTGGATGACGCCGCCCAGGGACTTGATGGCGCAGGCGGCCACGATGCCTTCCGGGGTGCCGCCGATGCCCATCAGCGCATCCACGCCGGTGCCGGAGCGGGCCGCGGCAATGGCGCCGGCGACGTCGCCGTCCATGATGAACTTGGTGCGTGCACCGGCCTCGCGGATTTCCTCCACCAGCGGCTTGTGGCGGTCGCGGTCAAGGATCATCACGTTGAGCTGGTTAACCTTCACGCCCTTGGCCTTGGCGATCAGGTGCAGGTTCTGCTTGACCGGCAGGCGCAGGTCCACCATGTCCGCGGCCTCGGGACCGGTGACGAGCTTTTCCATGTAGAACACGGCAGAGGGATCGAACATGGAGCCACGCTCGGCAACGGCAAGGACGGCCAGGGCGTTGTTGATGCCCAGTGCAGTCAGCCGCGTTCCGTCGATGGGATCAACGGCCACGTCGCATTCGGGGCCGGTGCCGTCGCCGACGCGTTCACCGTTGAACAGCATGGGGGCTTCGTCTTTTTCGCCCTCGCCGATCACCACAACACCGTTGAAGTGGACGGTCTGCAGGAAGGAACGCATGGCGTCGACAGCTGCGCCGTCGGCGGTGTTCTTGTCGCCGAAACCCACCCAGTGGCCGCCGGCAATGGCCGCGGCCTCGGTGACGCGGACAAGCTCAAGGGCGAGGTTGCGGTCCGGCTCGTCGTGGCCCACCGCAAGGGACGATGAAATCGTGGAGTACTTCTGGGTCATGGACGCTGGTGACACGTGAACCTCTTCTTCGAGTGGCGATCATTGAACCCGCCCGCCGGTGCAGCAGGACGGTGATTCCTCTGCTATCGATCATAGTCGCGGCACCGCGCCGAGGGCGGCCCATGACGCAACCGCGCAATGTGCACCGCAGCCCCCCTCGCGCCCCGGGACATGGCCGAATGGAAGTCCGGCTCCGGGATGGGCGACTATAGAGGGGTGAATGACATGCAGGAAGCCACCAGTCCCAGCTCCGGCCAGGCACAGCCCGAGGGCCGTTCCGGCCCCGCCGGCAGCAGTGCGGACACCCCGGCTAAGCCCGTCATTCCGGCGGCGGCCGCCAAGCGCGCCAACGCCTCCGTGATCGGCATGATCATTGCCCTGGTGCTCAGCATCGCGGCGTTCCTGCCCGTTGTCCTCATGAATCCCCAGCCCAAGGGCGATGGCTACCGGCCGGACATCGATGTTGCCTCGGTGGCACGCAACGCGGCGGATGTGGCGGGATTCACACCCATTGCCCCTGATACCGGCAATGCCTTCCGCCCCAACTACGCCCGGTGGGAAGCCGGCACGGGCAGCGGCGTGCCCACCTGGGAGGTTGGCTATGTGACCCCCAAGACGTCCTTCATCAGTTTGGTGCAGACCAGGAGCGCCAACCCCACCTGGCTCCTCCAGCAGACCAAAAACGCCCCCGTCACCGGCTCGCGGAACGCCGGCGGCAAGGAGTGGGAACTGCGCGACACCGGCAAGGGTGAAAAGTCGATGGTGCTCAACTACAGGGGCAGTACCATCGTCCTCTCCGGCGCCGCGCAACTGGACGAATTCGCAACGCTCGCCGCCGCCGTCGTCAACTCCCTTGAAGGCAGCCCCGCCGTCACAGTTTCACCGTCGGGTGCGCCTACGCCGTAAGGTGGGGCCGTGACGACTAACCTGACTCCTGCACTGGCCTGGCGCCGCCTGCGCGAAGGCAACGAACGTTTCGTACAAGGCCAGTCCTCCCATCCGAACCAGAATGCCTCCCACCGCTCATCGTTGGTGGAGACACAAAACCCCTTCGCGGTGATCTTCGGCTGCTCCGATTCACGGCTCGCCGCAGAGATCATTTTCGACGTCGGCCTCGGCGACGTTTTCGTGGTCCGCACCGCCGGCCAAGTGATCGACGACGCCGTCCTGGGCTCCCTGGAGTACAGCGTCGGCGTGCTGGGTGTACCGCTGATCGTGGTGCTTGGGCACGACAGCTGCGGTGCCGTGACGGCCACCAAGGATGCCGTTGAGACCGGCGACATGCCTGCGGGGTTCATCCGCGACCTCGTGGAGCGCATCACACCCTCGGTCCTGACGTCCCTGCGGAATGACCAGCCTGAGGTCAACGACATGGTGGTGGAGCACGTCAAGCAGACATCGCAGCGGCTGGCGGACAGCTCGCGTGTGATTTCCGACGCAATCGAGGGCGGCCGCACCGCGGTCATCGGGCTCTCCTACCGGTTGGCAGAGGGCCGCGCCGACCTTGTTTCCGGAATCGGCGAGCTCTAGGACCCACGTGCCGGCGGTCCACTGGACCGCCGGCAAAGCTCCCTTAACGGTTTTCGATGGGGCGCCGGATCGCCATAAGCTAGCCCCATGACTTCCACTGAAGAGTTCCGCATTGAACATGACACGATGGGCGAAGTCCGCGTCCCCGTGAACGCACTGTACCGCGCGCAGACGCAGCGGGCAGTGGAGAACTTCCCCATTTCCGGCAAGACCCTTGAGCGCACCCACATCGAGGCGCTGGCGCGGGTCAAGAAGGCTGCCGCCCAGGCCAACGCAGAACTGGGCGTGCTCGACGGCGAGCTGGCCAAGGCGATTGCAGACGCTGCCGATGAGGTGGCCGCCGGCAAGTACGACGGCGACTTCCCCATCGACGTTTTCCAGACCGGCTCCGGCACCTCCTCGAACATGAACACCAACGAGGTACTGGCCGAACTGGCTACCCGCGCCCTGAAGGCCGCCGGCAGCGACAAGGTGGTCCACCCGAACGACCACGTCAACGCCTCGCAGTCCTCAAACGACGTGTTCCCCACCTCGGTCCACGTAGCTGCCACCTCGGCCCTGATCAACGACCTCATTCCCGCCCTGGGCTACCTTGCCGAGTCGCTGGAGCGCAAGGCTGTTGAGTTCAAGGACGTCGTCAAGTCCGGCCGCACCCACCTCATGGACGCCACCCCGGTGACCCTGGGCCAGGAGTTCGGCGGCTACGCCGCGCAGGTCCGCTACGGCATCGAGCGCATCAACGCTTCGCTCCCCCGTGTTGCCGAGGTTCCGCTGGGCGGGACCGCCGTGGGCACCGGCATCAACACCCCTGCCGGTTTCCCTGAGCGCGTCATCGAGCTGCTGGCAACGGACACCGGCCTGCCGCTGACCGAAGCCCGCGACCACTTTGAGGCGCAGGCCAACCGCGACGGCCTGATCGAGGCGTCCAGCCAGCTGCGCAACATCGCCATCTCGTTCATGAAGATCAACAACGATCTCCGCTGGATGGGTTCCGGCCCCAACACCGGCCTTGGCGAAATTGCCATCCCCGACCTCCAGCCGGGCTCGTCCATCATGCCCGGCAAGGTCAACCCGGTCATCTGCGAAGCGTCCATCATGGTCGCTGCCCAGGTCATCGGCAACGACACCGCCATCGCCTGGTCCGGCACCAACGGCGCCTTCGAGCTCAACGTGGGCATCCCGGTCATGGCCGCGAACCTGCTGGAGTCCATCCGCCTGCTGGCCAACACCAGCCGGGTCATGGCCGACAAGATGATCGACGGCATCACGGCCAATGTGGAGCGCGCCCGCTTCCTGGCCGAGGCCTCCCCGTCCATCGTCACCCCGCTGAACAAGTACATCGGGTACGAGAACGCCGCCAAGATCGCCAAGACCGCCGTCAAGGAGGGCCTGACCATCCGCCAGGCCACCGAGAAGCTCGGCTTCGTCGGCGACGGCGACGGCAAGGTTTCCGAGGCCGACCTCGAGAAGGCACTGGACGTCACCACCATGACGTCCCCCGCCCACAAGGCCTGACGAACCACCGCCCAAAAGTACGACGACGGCCGGTACCTTTCCTGCGAAAGGTGCCGGCCGTCGTCGTACTGCTATTAAGGCCTCTTTCATAAGTTGCACGGATAACTGAATAGTGCAAAACTTTACTCCATGAGTTTGAGTGCAAGTTCGGAGGGCCTCAGGGAGCGGAAACGTGCAGCCACCCGCAGCGCCATCACGTCAACCGCCCGCGCCATGACCGCCGAGCGGGGCCTCAACGGCTACACCGTGGAGGAAGTGTGCGACGCCGCCGGAATATCGCGCCGCACCTTCTTCAACTACTTCCCCACAAAGGAAGACGCCATCATCGGGCACGCCGAAGACGACATCCCGGCCGAAGCCATCGACGAGTTCGTTGCCGGCGGAGCAGACTCTCCCGCCGGCGAAATCTCCCCCACACTCTTTCGCGACCTCATCCGGCTCTCGCTCCGCCTGGCCGAGGGCATGTCAGCCTCCGAAGAGGAAACCCGGCAGCTGATTGGCGTCGTCCACAAGGAGCCCCAGCTCATCCTCCGCATCATTGGCGTCACGGAGCAGCGCGAAGCCCAGTTCGCCATGGACGTGGCCCGCCGCGAAGGAGTGGCCCCCGACCACCCCGTGGTGCAAATGGCCGTAGTGCTGCTCAGTACCATCGCCCGCAAGAGCAGCATGGCCTACTTCTCCGACGGCAACACCCGCAGTTACCCGGACCTGCTCCTGGAGAACATCTCCGCAGCCAGCGTCCTGTTTTCCCAACCCTTCGATATCCCGGACACTGCCGCAAAAGGACAACCATGAGCACCGCCACCACCAAGGCACCGGCAGGACCCCTGCTGCTGACGCAAAAACGCATCTGGATTATCTTCTCCGCACTGATCGCGGGCATGCTCCTCTCCAGCCTGGACCAGACCATCGTTTCCACCGCCATGCCCACCATCGTGGGCAAGCTGGGCGGCGTGGAGCACCAGGCGTGGATCACCACCGCCTACCTGCTGGCCACCACCATCGTGATGCCCATCTACGGCAAGTTCGGCGACATCCTGGGCCGGCGCAACCTCTTCCTGGTGGCCATCGCGCTCTTCACCCTGGCATCTGTTGGATGCGCACTGGCCACCGACTTCTGGGGCTTCGTCATCTTCCGCGCCATCCAGGGCCTGGGCGGCGGCGGCCTCATGATCCTGTCCCAGGCGATCATCGCCGACATCGTTCCCGCCAAGGAGCGCGGCAAATACATGGGCCCGCTCGGCGCCATCTTCGGGCTCTCGGCCGTAGCCGGACCGCTGCTGGGCGGCTTCTTCGTGGACCACCTCACCTGGGAATGGGCCTTCTATATCAACATCCCGGTTGGCCTTGCTGCGTTCGCCATTGCCTGGTTCGCCCTGACCCTTCCCAACAAGAAGGCAGAAAAGCGGATTGACGTGCTGGGCGTTGTGCTGCTGTCCGCGGCCACCACCTGCCTGATCTTCTTCACCGACTTTGGCGGCAAGAAGGACGAGGGCTGGGATTCACCCCTCACCTGGGCCTTTGGTGCCGGACTGCTGGTTTCCGCCGCCGCTTTCGTGATGGTGGAGCGGCGGGCTGAGGACCCCATCATTCCGCTGAGCCTGTTCCGGAACCGGATCTTCATCAATGCCACGGCCATTGGCTTCACCCTTGGCCTGGGCATGTTCTCCGCCATCGCGTTCGTCCCCACCTTCCTGCAGATGTCGTCCGGCACGTCGGCAGCCGAATCCGGTTTGCTGATGCTGCCGATGATGGCAGGCCTGATGGGCACGTCCATCTACTCCGGTATCCGGATCTCCAGGACCGGAAAGTACAGGATGTTCCCCATCCTCGGTGCCGTGCTCACCATGGCCGCCATGCTGTGGATGACCACGCTTGCCGCCAGCACCCCCATCTGGGTGATCTGCGTCCAGCTGTTCCTGTTCGGGGCCGGCCTCGGCCTGATCATGCAGGTGGTGGTCCTGGTGGTCCAGAACTCCGTTCCGGCCGACCAGATCGGCACCGCCACCAGCACCAACAACTACTTCCGCGAGGTGGGCGCAGCCATGGGCGTGGCGGTGTTCGGCTCGATCTTCACCACCCGCCTTTCGGAGGCCTTGACCAACGCTTTCACGGGGGCAGGTGCTACCGCTGAGCAGGCCGGGCAGTCCACCCGGACCCTGGACCCGCAGGCACTGAACCAGCTCCCGGAGCAACTGCGTGACGCTATCGTAAATGCCTACGCCGACTCGCTGGCACCGGTGTTCTGGTACCTGCTCCCCTTCATCGCCGCGGCACTGCTCCTGGCCCTCACGCTGAAGCAAATTCCGCTCTCGGACACGGCCGGGATGGTGGCCCGCGGCGAGGCAGTGGGCGGCGAAGAAGCCGAGCGGCTCGCCGCCGGCCTCGCCGGAGCTCCCGCAGGCGCCGCCGGCACCAAGGCGGACACTGGACGGGACACTGATTATGACGCAGGTGGGCGCGGGGACCACGTGAAGGACGACGACGGCGAGCTGGTTTCGCCGGGCCGCTGACCGCCGTCGGATACCCGCTTTTTCAGGGCTCGAAGTGGACGGCTCCGGAGGGCGCCAGTGCCTGGCGGATGCTGGTGAGGTGGCCGGGCATGAGTTCGGGAAGGTCGTCCATGCTGAACCAGCCAACAGCCAGGGATTCGTCGTCATTGACCCTGGCTTCGCCGGAGACGTAACGGCACAGGAACACCACGTCCAGGAACTCGCAGATGTCACCGTTGGGATAGGTAACCGGCCCAACCGCGCCCACGGACACCACACGTTCCGCTTCGGCCACCACAGCTGTTTCCTCGAAGATCTCCCGGATGAGCCCCCGTGCAGGCTGCTCCCCCGGGTCCAGCATGCCGCTCACCAGCGCCCACTGCCCGTTGTCTGCCCGCTGGGCCAGCAGGATACGGCCCGCATCATCCACCACGACACCCCGCACCCCGGGGACCCAGATGGGATCGTTGCCGATCTTCTCGCGCAGCTTCAGGACGTATTCAGGTGCAGGCATACCGCCAGCCTATCGAACAGCCCGGGCAACATCGCAGGCAACTCACGCGGGCAGCAGCATCGCGGCGGCGGCGCCGGCGAGCATGAACGGGCCGAACGGGATGGCGGACTTCAGGGTGCCCCGCCGGGCCGCCAGCAGGGCCAGTGACCACAACCCGCCCAGCAGGAACGCCAGGAACGTGCCCGCGAACAGATGGCCCCAGCTGAGGTAGCCAAGGTACATTCCCAGCACTCCCGCCAGCTTGACGTCGCCAAACCCCATCCCCGGCGGATAGATGAACCGGAGGACAAAATAGAACAGCCACAGGATCGCGGCGCCGGCCACAACGCGGAGGGCAGGGATGGCCAGGATCCCGCCGGTGTTCCCTGCAGTCGGCACGGGACCGGCCCAGGCAACCGCGGCCGCCGCCAGGAGGAGCGCACCGGCCACCGCATAGGACGGGAAGACGATCCTGTTGGGCAGGAGGTGGTGCCGGACATCGATAATGGTGAGCCGGACCGCCATCACCGCAAAGTAAAGGCAGGCCGCCAGTACCAGCCAGAAGGCCAGCGGGGTGTGCTGCCAGAGTTCGCCGAGTCGTCCGATCACCCCTCGGATGCTACTGGATCCACCATTCCGCCCGTAGCACCCCCGCGTAAAATGTGGATATGTCGACCTGGGACTCCCGGCGCCGGGCGGTTCCGGGCCCTCCTTCCATCCCCGCGGACCTGGCCGCGATGTTCCGGAACCTTTGCCGGTCTTCCCCCTGGAAGTGGCAGGCGCTGCGTTTTGAGTACTGGGACCAGGCCTTTGCGTCAGCTCCCACGCCCGGTGCACCCTTCGTCCGTGCGTGGCTCCGCCGGCCGGGGGCGCTCCGCCTTGAAAGCCCCGAGGGCCTGGTCCTTCACAGCACCACAGGCATCAATGACTCCCGCGACGGCATCTACGTCAGCGCCACCCGTAAGTCCTGGCTGCTCCCTCCGCACCTGGTCACACCCGTGTACGACGACGCCGGACTGGTCCGCCGCCGGCCGGAAGCCGCCTACGGCGAGCCCGGGTTCGGAAATGGACGCTTTTCAGCCGCCCTGGACCCCGTGGAATTGGCCGGGAACGCCCCCGTGCCCATCGAGTTCCCGGGCAGCAACGCCCTGGACATCCGGGACACCCGCTTCGCCGAGCACGAAGGCCGGCCGGTTTTGGAGGCGGTGGTGGCCCCCAGCGCCGCCTACCGCCCGGGCGATCCTGCCGCCCCCCTCTGCCTTCCCGGAAGTTCACTCCTGCGGGTGGACATGGGTACCGGCGTCTGCGTATCCAGCCAGTCACTGGAGCAGGAAACCGGGGAGTATGGCCACTGGATCCGGATCCTCGCCGTGGATGAGTACATGCTCGATGACCTCTTCCTGGCACAGTCCATGAATCTCACCGACGTCCGCCGGCACATCAGCTGGGACATCGCCGCCAAGGCGTGACAACCCCGCATGCCACCGATCGGCTAGGCTTCGCGGATGACTACCCTGGGCTCCATCTGGCCGCTGTTCGACCTCACGCTGTCCACGCCGCGGCTCGAGCTGCGCCCCATCACCGACCAGGACATCCCCGCGGCCGTGGCGGCGGCCCGGGGCGGAATCCATGACGCCGGCAGGAACCCCTTCAGCACTCCCTGGACCGAGCTGCCCGACGAGGAGCTGGGCCCCAACATGGCCCGCTGGTACTGGCGCTGCCGGGCCGAATGCACGCCCGAAAGCTGGACGCTGCTCCTCGGCATCTGGCACGAAGGCCAGTTCGCCGGCTGCCAGGACGTTGGAGCCAAGGACTTCGCGGCCCTCAGGACAGTCACCACCGGATCCTGGCTCAAGCAGTCCGTTCAAGGCCGCGGCCTGGGCAAGGAGATGCGTGCCGCCGTCGTCCTTTGGGCCTTTGACCGGCTGGGGGCAGAAGTCGCCGAATCCGAGGCAGCCATCTGGAACAGCGCCTCCCTTGGCGTGTCCCGCTCCCTCGGCTACGAACTCAACGGCACCACCCGCAAAGCCTGGGGCCCCAAAATCGAAACACTCCAGCACGTCCGCGTCACCCCGGAGACCTTCAAGCGCCCCGACTGGGAGCTGAAAGTAGAAGGCCACGAGGCTGTGGCCAAGTTCCTCAAGGTCACCTGATTGCCTTACCGTGGCAGGATTCGTCCGCCCCGAGTCCTTCGCCGTCGCTTAGACACCTCCCGACGCATTGCTCCGTTCGGCGATGCGCTCCTCCACGAAGGACTCGAACCGGACGTGTGCCAGGGCGCGCCTTCTGAACACCTCCGGTAGGGATCCCGCTCGAGCGGGGCTGCGGTCCTTCTCGTAGGAGCGCATCGCGACGCATCGGCCGCCGGAGGTCGCCCAGCGACCGGAGACGGCCCTATGCGTTGTGTCTAAGCGACGGAGAAGGGCCGTGGCCCCGCGAAGCCAACCACTGCCACGCACGAAAAGGGCCGTGGCGGGACGAACCCGGCCACGGCCCTCAGCGAGGTGTCGCTAACCTTCCAGAAGTTCGGTGACCAGGGCGGCGATGGGCGAGCGTTCGGAGCGGGTCAGGGTGACGTGGCCGAAGAGGGGGTGTCCTTTCAGGGTTTCGACGACGGCGGCGATTCCGTCGTGGCGGCCGACCCGCAGGTTGTCCCGCTGGGCGACGTCGTGGGTGAGGACGATCTTGGAGTTCTGGCCGATGCGGCTCATGACCGTCAGGAGCACGTTCTTTTCGAGGGACTGTGCTTCGTCGACGATCACGAAGGCGTCATGCAGGGAACGTCCGCGGATGTGGGTGAGGGGCATGACCTCGAGCATGCCGCGGTCCATGACCTCCTCCACTACTTCCTGGCTGACCAAGGCCCCGAGGGTGTCGAACACGGCCTGCGCCCAGGGGTTCATTTTCTCGGACTCCGAACCTGGCAGGTAGCCCAGTTCCTGTCCGCCAACCGCGTAAAGGGGCCGGAAGACGATCACTTTGCGGTGTTCGCGGCGTTCCAGCACCGCCTCGAGGCCGGCGCAGAGGGCAAGGGCAGACTTGCCGGTGCCGGCGCGGCCACCAATGGAAACGATGCCGACGGCGGGATCCATCAGCATGTCGATGGCCAGCCTCTGCTCGGCGGACCGGCCGTGGAGGCCGAACACGTCGCGGTCGCCCTTGACCAGGCGCACCTGCTTGTCGGCGCCCACCCGGCCGAGCGCGGAGCCGCGGTTGGACAGCAGGACCAGCCCGGTGTTGACGGGCAGCTCGGCGGCCGCGGGGATGAAGACGGGCTCGTGGCCGTACAGGGTGGAAATCTCCTGTTCGTCCGCTTCGATTTCGGCAACACCCGTCCAACCGGAGTCCTTGACCAGTTCGTTGCGGTACTCGTCGGCGGTAAGTCCCATGGCGGACGCCTTGACCCGCATGGGCAGGTCTTTGGACACGACGGTAACGTTGCGTCCTTCGTTGGCAAGGTTTTTGGCGACGGCGAGGATGCGGCTGTCGTTGTCCCCGCTGCGGAAGCCCAACGGCAGCACCTCGGACGAGATGTGGTTGAGTTCCACCATCAGGGTCCCGCCCTCGTCGCCGATGGGAAGGGGCTGGTTCAGGCCGCCGTGCTTGACCCGGAGGTCGTCCAGGAGCCGCAGGGCTTTCCGTGCGAAGTAGCCGAGTTCGGGGTCATGCCGTTTGGCCTCGAGTTCGGTGATGACCACGACGGGAACCACTACCTCATGCTCGGCAAACCGCAGGAGTGCGCGCGGATCCGAGAGGAGGACGGAGGTGTCGATGACGAAGGTGTGGATGTCGGCTTCCCTTCCGGAGACAGCAAAACCGGCCGCAGCATCAGTTGCTGCGCCGGTTTCAGAGGTAGCTCGCTCGGCGCGAGAGGTAGCTTTTCCACCCAGTCCAAACAGGACCTCGGGCAGTTGTTCAGAAGTAGCCACATCGACTCCAGCCCCGGGCGCCAGCCCGGAATTGTTATTGGTGAGGCGGCTCGGCCAAGAGGCCGGGTCCGGCCTCCCATACAACCGGTGCGATGTTTCGCTCCATGTACTGGCCTCCCCGATCAGCCGGCGGTTTTGCCTGCTGATGGATATAACGTAAATCCACCCGGGGTAATTTCCGCAACCATTACGCGGCGATTTCTCTTGCAGGTGTGTGAACTTGTTATGAACCGGGGGTTTCAGGTGCCAAAGCGCCGCTGGCGGCCGGCGTAGTCGCGCAGGGCGCGCAGGAAATCCACTTTGCGGAAAGCAGGCCAGAGGGCCTCGCAAAAGTAGAACTCGCTGTAGGCGCTCTGCCACATGAGGAAGCCGGATAGCCGCTGCTCCCCCGACGTCCTGATCACCAGGTCCGGATCCGGCTGTCCGCGCGTGTACAGGAAGCGCGAGATGTCATCAACGCACAGGTCATCGGCAAGCTTGGAGATGTCCATGCCCTTGGCGACGGCGTCGTGCAGGAGTTCCCTGACGGCGTCGACGATTTCACGCCGGCCCCCGTAGCCCACCGCCACGTTGACATGGATTTTTTCCCGGACGGGTGTCCTGGCGGTGAGCTTGTTAAGGCGCTCGGCCAGGTAGTCCGGGAGCAGCTCAGGTGCGCCCATGGCGTGTACCGAGATGTTGGCGTCCTCGTCCAGCCGGTCCAGGGTGTTGGCGATAATGCCCATCAGGAGGTCCAGTTCCTCGCTGGAGCGGTTCATGTTGTCCGTGGACAGCATGTAGAGCGTCACCACTTTTACGCCGAGTTCCTGGCACCAGCCGAGGAATTCGTGGATTTTGTCCGCCCCGGCCTGGTGGCCCTGGCTGGTGGGTGCGTTGAACTGCTTGGCCCAGCGGCGGTTGCCGTCCACCATGACGCCGATATGGCGGGGGATCCGGTCGCGGGGAAGGTCCCTAAGCAGCCGGCGTTCGTAATAGCCATAGAGGAACCCGGGCAACTCCACGCGTCCACTCACCTGACTTTCCTGCCGTACGTACATCCACATCCTAGGCTACCGCCCGTGGCCGGCTGGCACGGCCAGTACCCCGGGAACATCAAAGCAGGGATGTTACCCGCGGGTAACTTACCGGCCCGTAAGTTATTCTGGTGGCATGAACAGCGACTCTCCGCACGCCTCCCGGGACCCCCAGCCGGAGGAGCGGAATACCGCCGCGGAACCAGGGCCCAGCGCCATGGATGACGCCGCCGTCCGCCTCGCGGAACTACTCATGATCAAGCCCAAGTGGCGGGGGTGGATCCACACGGTCACGGCCCCGCTCGCCCTTGCCGCCGGGATTATCCTGGTTGTCATTGCCCCCACCACGGACCGCCGGATCACGTCCGCCATCTACGCCGCCACAGGTGTTTTGCTCTTCGGCGTCAGCGCCGTCTACCACCGCGGCAACTGGTCCCCGCGCGTCAAGCTCGTTTTGAAGCGGCTGGACCACACCAACATCATGCTGGTGATCGCCGGCACCTATACGCCGCTGGCATGGACTCTCCTGGAACGCCAGCAGGCGGTGATCCTCCTGTGGGTCATCTGGTCCGGAGCCATCCTCGGCGTGCTGTTCCGGTTGCTGTGGACTGAAGCCCCCCGCTGGCTCTACGTGCCCATCTACATCGCACTGGGCTGCGGCGCGCTGTTTTACCTGCCGCAGTTCTTCCAGGCGAGCATCCCGGCGGCCGTGCTGATCTGCGTGGGCGGCGTCCTCTACATTGCGGGCGCAATTTTCTACGCGCTGAAGAAGCCCAATTTCAGCTACCGCCACTTCGGCTTCCACGAACTATTCCATGCGTTCACCGTGCTCGCCTTCGCGGCACACTTCGCGGCGATCGCCATGGCAGTCCTCGACTAGAACCCCTTCACTCCGGAGCCGGCCCGGCCGAAGGGACAGCCCTATTCGCGCGGCTGCGGATGTCCCCCGGCAGTGCCGTTTCCGTTGGCATCAGTAGCTTCCGGAGGCGTCCCGCCGTCGCGCCCGTCCTGGACGTCCGCGGCGTCAACATCTGCGGCAGCTGCAGCGGCCAGGCGCTCTTCCTCCACCTGGGCCCGGTAGCGCACCCTGCGGATCCGACGCACCATATCCACAATGAGCAGGGCAGTCGCCACGACGAAGAACGCCGTCATGATGAACCCCAGCAGGCCCGGCGTCACCTGGTCCTCGGAAATCCCCTCCCGCAGTGTCGGAGTAGGCAGCGGGGTCGGCGTGGTGGCGAGGCTGAGGAGCAGAGATTGCACGGTTAATACCTTCTGGTGGAGCGGATGCAGCAGGAAGCGGACGGGACCGGCCGTCGCCGCGCCTGTCTTCTACGCAAGATAGAAATAGCCTGCCGTGTCTATCTTAGCCCGGCGAACAGGTCCTTCTCGGGGAGCTCGGAGGGCACCCTGGAATGGATCAGCGAATAGTCCTCCCACGGCCAAACCCGGCGCTGCATGTCGGGCGAAACGGCGAAGAAGAACCCCAGCGGGTCCACCTGCGTCCGGTGCGCGCGCAGCGCATCGTCGCGGACTTCGAAAAAGTCCCCGCAGTCAATCTGGGTGGTGGTGGGGTGCGCGGCCGGCGGCGGGGTGTGCCCCTCGGCGTCGGACTCCAGCCAGGCGGCCAGGCGCTCGGCGTACGGTGACTGCAGCCCTGCCTCCTCCAGCGCAAAGTGCAGTGCCCGGAACCGCTCAGGGCTGAAGGCGCGGTCGTAATAGAGCTTGCCTGGCTCCCATGGCTCCCCCGCCTCCGGATAGCGTCCGGGATCGCCTGCGGCCTCGAAGGCTTCCACGGCCACCCTGTGCGCCATGATGTGGTCCGGGTGCGGGTAGCCGCCGTTCTCGTCATAGCTGAGGATGACGTGCGGCTTGAAGGAACGCACCAGCCGCACCAGGGGCGCCGCGGCCTGGTGCAGGGGCAGGGTGGCGAACGATCCGGTGGGGAGCGGCGGCAGCGGGTCGCCTTCGGGAAGGCCCGAGTCCACAAATCCAAGCCACCGCTGGCGGATCCCGAGGATGGCGGCAGCCTGCTGCATCTCCAGCCTCCGGGCACCGGCCATATCCCGCTTGGGGTGGGGTTCGTCTTCCACCGCAGGATTTTGGATGTCGCCGCGGGAACCGTCGGTGCAGGTTGCCACCAGCACGTCCACACCGGCAGCCGCATACATGGCCATGGTCGCAGCACCCTTGCTTGATTCGTCATCCGGGTGGGCGTGGACCGCGAGCAGCCGCAGCGGCACCTGGGAGTTGCTGGACGCTGTCATGGAAGGGACGGCTCCTAATTCTTCTTTTGCGGCTCGTGGCAGCTTTCGGATGGTGTCGCGGGTGCGCTGCCTCGCCGGCAGCTGCAGCCACCGCAAAGCGCCGGCGGAAAGGGAACTAAACTGGTCTGGTGACTTCCCCGGACCAGCCGGCCCGCCCCGCGCCCGCAGACACTAGCCTAGCCAATCGGTATGGTGCTAAAAAGCGCCGGCTCTCCCCTAAGGCCACCCGGGCCGCGATCGGCCTGGCGCTTGCCGCGGGAATCGGGTTCCTGGCGTGGGTGACCACATCGAATTCGCTCTCCGGAGTGACGTTCAAGGACGTGGGTTACAGCACCACCGATGCCACGCTCGCCGAGGTGGACTTCCAGGTGACGCGGGAACCGGGCAAGCCCGTGAAATGTGCCGTGAAGGCGCTGGATTCCAAGTTCGCTGTGGTGGGCTGGAAAGTGGTGGACATCCCGCCTTCGGTGGCGGATGGAACGGCCGACGGCGGCAGGACGGTGGCCCAGCGCGTCACGTTGCGCACGGAGTCGGAGTCGGTATCGGGCGTGGTGGACAGCTGCTGGATTCCAGCCGGGGCGTCCTGAGCAGTGTGACGTGGAACGCTTCCCTGTTGGGTTATCTCCAGAGGATTGACTACAATGGGGAGATACCTTTACCCCGCTGAGCTGGTTGCTGTTCCACAAGTGGCCACCGTGGCGGGGTCTTTTGCATTGTAGGACCACTAGAGGAGAAGTCCGTGTCTACCACCAACAGCGCATCTGCAGCCTGGCTCACCCAGGAAGCTTTTGACCGCCTGAAGGCAGAGCTGGACCACCTTTCCGGCGCTGGCCGGGCGGAGATCGTCCAGAAGATTGAAGCAGCGCGGCAAGAGGGGGACCTCAAGGAAAACGGGGGCTACCACGCGGCCAAGGAGGAGCAGGGCAAGATTGAGGCCCGCATCCGCCAGCTGACGGCACTGCTCCGGGATGCCCATGTGGGTGAATCGCCTGCCGATGACGGCATCGTGGAACCCGGCATGATCGTGGTGGCCAGGATCGCGGGCGACGAGGAGACCTTCCTGCTGGGTTCACGTGAGATCGCGGGCGACTCAGACCTGGATGTCTTCAGTGAAAAGTCGCCGCTTGGCGCTGCCATCCTGGGCCACAAGGAGGGCGAGACCCTCAGCTACGTGGCGCCCAACGGCAAGGACATCAAGGTGGAGATCCTCTCCGCCAAGCCCTACGCCGGCTAGCTCCGCGCATGGCTTGTACGCGCAGTGCTCCGTAACAGGACAGCGCGAAACCGGGAAGCGTGGCCGTCCCCCCAGGGGACGGCCACCGCTTTCCGTTAAGGCCTTGTGCCGGGCCTACTTCAGGCCGGCTGCTATGACTTCGCCGGCATCCCAGGCGCGCGCGGACGAAGCAGCAGCGCCGCCACCACGCCGCCAACGGCCCCGCCAAGGTGCGCCTGCCAGCTCACGTATCCGGACACGAACGGCAGGGCGCCCAGGAGGATGCTGCCGTAGCCCATGAAAAGGACCACTGCGAGCAGGACCTGGCGCCAACTGCGGTTGAAGAAGCCCCTGACCAGCAGGAACGCAAAGAGCCCGAACACCAGGCCTGAAGCGCCCACGGTGATGCCGTTCCCGATCAGCCACACCGTCAGCCCGCTGCCGAGCCAGCTGAGGGCAAGGGCGGTGAGGAACACGCGCAACCCGGAGAGGAACACCAGGAAGCCGAAGACGACCAGGGGCAGGCTGTTGGAAAGCAGGTGGTTCAGGTTGGCATGCAGGAGCGGGAACGTGAAGATGTCCAGCAGCCCGTCGGCACTCCTGGGCCGCAGGCCGAAGGTCCGGGTGAGGGCCCCCATCATCAGTGTGTTGACCACTTCGATGGCGAACAGCACAGCCACAAAGCCGCCCAGCACCACCAACCCGCCCTTCGCGCGGGACGCGATGGCCTGCCGCCCGGGGAGGCGTCCGTTGCCCGTCAGTCCTGCCAAGGCCCGTTCCTAGTGCACGACGATCGGCTGGAAACCCTCGGCACGAAGTGCGCTGAGGACCTGCTCACCGTGCTGGTGGCCCTTGGTTTCCAGGTTCACGGTGATGGAGACGTCGCCCATGCTGATGGAGCCTCCCACCCGCGTGTGGTCCAGGCCGGTGACGTTGGCATCGTTTTCGGCAATGATGCGGGCAATGGTTGCCAGTGAGCCGGGGCGGTCATCAAGCATCATCCGCACCGTCATGTAGCGGCCTGCGGCGGAGAGGCCGCGCTGGATCACCTTGAGCATCAGCATGGGGTCGATGTTTCCGCCGGAGAGCACGGCCACGGTGGTTCCCGGGTTCTCGATCTTGCCGTCCATGAGGGCTGCAACGCCCACCGCCCCTGCAGGTTCAACCACCATCTTGGCCCGTTCCAGCAGGAAGATCAGGGCGCGGGCCAGGGAGTCTTCACTGACGGTGACCACATCATCCACCAGCTCGCGGATGATGCTGAAGGGCAGCTGCCCCGGACGCCCCACGGCGATGCCGTCCGCCATGGTGGAAACCTTCTTCAGCGGCACCAGCGCGTCGGCGGCCAGCGAGGGCGGGTAGGCGGCGGCGTTTTCCGCCTGGACGCCAATGATGCGGATCTCCCGGCCCAGTTCCCTGGCGCGGGCCTTGATGGCGACGGCGACCCCTGCCAGGAGCCCACCGCCGCCCACACCCATGAGGATTGTGTCAACGTTGGGGACCTGCTCGAGGATTTCCAGGCCCACGGTGCCCTGGCCGGCCACCACGTCCACATTGTCGAACGGGTGGACGAAGACCATGCCCGTTTCGTTGCTGTAGCGCTGGGCTTCGGCGAGCGCCTCGTCCACGTTGTGCCCGTGCAGGACCACTTCGGCGCCATGGCTGCGGGTGGCGGCGAGCTTGGGCAGTGCCACGCCCAGCGGCATGTAGATCCGGGCCTTGATGCCCAGGCTCTTGGCGGCGACGGCAACGCCCTGGGCGTGGTTGCCGGCGGAGGCTGCCACCACTCCCCGCTTTTTCTCGTCCGGGGAGAGCCGCGCCATCCGGACGTAGGCCCCGCGGACCTTGAACGAGCCGGCGCGCTGCAGGTTTTCGCATTTGAAATAGACGTCGCCGCCTACCATGGTCCCCAGCGCCCGCGACGATTCCACGGGAGTGCGCGCGATAATCCCGTCAAGCAGCTTCTGCGCCTCAAGGACATCGTCCAGTGTGACGGGAAGGGTTTCAAGGATCTTCACGGACTACTCTCCTCTGGGTTCTGCCCCGGTGCCTTCCGGGGAGGAATCACGGGCATCGCGGTGTTCGGCTGGAGTGCCGGACGCCGTGTCCTTCCCCGCGCCAGGTACAGACGGCGGTTCAACGTCCTTGATGGTGTTGTCCCCGCCTGCTCCGGCCGTGATGGGCTTCCCGGCAATTACCGGCACCTGTTCATGTTCCCACGTTCTTGCGGCGATGTAGCGAACAGCCGAATTTGCTACGGCCAGGATGGGTACCGAGAACAGCGCTCCGGGGATGCCGGCAAGGTAGGAACCGGCCGCAACGCTGAGGATCACAGCCACCGGGTGCAGCGAGACTGCCTTGCCCATGACCAGGGGCTGCAGGATGTGGCCTTCAAGCTGCTGGACCAGCAGGACGATGGCCAGCATGATCAGGGCGTTGATGGGGCCGTTGGCCACCAGCGCCAGCAGGATGGCCACGATACCGGTCAACAGGGCGCCCACCACCGGAATGAAGGAGCCGAGGAAGACAAGCACGCCCAGTGGAAGCGCAAGCGGGACTCCGATAATGGCGGCGCCCACGCCAATGCCGAGCGCGTCCACTGCTGCGACGAACATCTGGATGCGCGCATAGCTGACCATGGACGCCCAGCCCCTGCGGCCGGCGCCGAAGGTGGCGGCCCGGGCTTTGCGCGGAAGCATCTTAACCAGGAACGCCCAGATCCGGTCACCTTCCAGGAGGAAGAAGATCAGGATGAACAGCGACAGCAGCATGCCGGCAGCGAAGTGCCCCGCGGTGCTGCCGAAGGACAGGGCGCCGCTGAGGATGCTGCTGCTGTTGTTCTGCAGCGCGTCGGTGGCTTCCCTGATGTACTGGTCGATCTGGGCGGCCGTGAGGTGCAGGGGGCCGGCAGAGAGCCAGTCCTGGACCTGCCGGACGCCTTCAAGGGCCTGGGAATAGAGCTCGCCGAATCCCACCGCCAATTGCCTGCCCACCAGGGCCAGGGCACCGACAATGACACCGATGAACCCGAGGACCGTCACGGCGACGGCAAGCCCCGCAGGCAGCCCGTGCCGCTTCAGCCACACCGTGACCGGGCTCAGGAGACCGGCGAGGAGGGCGGCCACCATAATCGGGATGATCAGGAGGGTGATGTGGCTGAGCAGCCAGACCAGCGTCCCCACCATCAGGAGAATCAGGCCCAGCCGCCACGACCAGGACGCCGCTATGCGGATGCCGTAGGGTATGTCCTTGTCCAGCTCACGGTCCGTCAGGACCCGCAGCGGCGCAGCGGAGGCGGGCGCCGGCGCTGAAACCGGGCGGGCCAGGGTAACGTCGTCCTCGTTAGGCGTCATATGCCAATACTTCCCCAGCTGCGGCCCGATGGGAAACTACTCCCCCGCCGCGCCGGGCTTGTAGTCGATGCCCCATTGCATGCTGAAGGACTCCCCCGGAGCCAGCCACCGGAGACCGTCGCCGGAGTTGAACGCGTTGGCCGGTCCCGTCATCGGCTCCACCGCCACTGCACGGCTACGGCCCGGGTACACCGTGCTCACGAAGATGTGGACGTAGCGGCAGGCCTCGTCCTGCCACAGCGACACCTCCCCGCCGTCGGACGCCGCGAGGGTGTGCCGCGCCTTGCCCCCTTCGAAGCTGAGGTCCGTCAGGGCCACGTCCACCGCCAGGTCCGCGATGTGCCGCCCGGACCGAAAATCCACATCCCCGGCTACAGGGGCCGAACTGCGGGGAATCAATCGCTCATCGGTCACCAGTTGGGTGCCGGCGGCAACGGTCAGCTGCAGTTTCTCAACCGGGGTGTCACCAAGCCGCAGGTAGGGGTGGGCGCCCAGAACGAATGGGGCGGCCGCCGCCGAGTCGTTCGTGAGGGTCTGCCTGACCTGCAGCCCCAGGTCTTCCGAAAGCCGGTACTCCACCCTGTGGCGCACCAGGAACGGATAGCCGTGCTGCGGGAAAACTGTGGCCTCCAGTGCCACGGCGTCCTGCGACTCCGCAACCGCCGCGTAGCCGGTATTCCGAAGCAGGCCATGGCTGGCGTTGTTGCGGGACACTTCGGTGATGTCCAGCTGCTGCTTCCGGCCGTCGAGGAACCAGACCCCGTCCTCCACCCTGTTGGCCCAGGGCGCCAGGGTGATGCCTGCCCCACCGGGGGCGATCTGATCATCGCCGTAGGTTTCGGTCAGCAGGACCCCGCCCCGGCTGAAGGAGCGGAGCCCTGCAGCGAGCTCAGTGACCACGGCGACGGCGTCGCCCCGGCGAAGCTCGTATTGCCGGCCGGTGGCGCAGGACAGGGCGGATGAGCGGGTGGAGGTTCCGTGTTCGGAAGAGGCTGTCATGGGCATTACCGTACATGGCACGAATGGCCCTTCCATCTCCCTTTGTTACTTTTTGTTGTTAACTATTCATTCTTGATCGTTTATGCAAGACTTTTTGTATGACAGGGATTACCAGTACCAGACTCTCCGATGGGCGGGAGCTGATCTACTTCGACGATGACAGCACCAGCACGTCACGCGCCGGACACCTCACCACCGACCACCGCGGCCTGCCCCCTCGCGGGGAGCCGGGCGAGGTGCGCTTCGATGCCCTGACGGACGAATGGGTGGCTGTCGCCGCGCACCGCCAGGCCCGCACCCACCTGCCGCCGGCAGACCAGTGCCCCATCTGCCCCACCACGCCCGCCAACGCTTCCGAGATCCCTGCCCCGGATTACGACGTTGTGGTCTTCGAAAACCGGTTCCCCTCGCTGGGACCGGCCCTGGGGCCCGTGCCTGACAACGCCGCATGGGGAACGAAAGGCCCGGCGTACGGCCGCTGCGAAGTAGTGTCGTTCACCCCCGACCACACCGGGTCCTTCAGCGGCCTCAGCGGGGAGCGGTCCCGCACGGTTATCGAGGCCTGGGCGCAGCGTACCGCTGCCTTGAGCGCCATGGCCGGCGTCAAGCAGGTGTTCCCGTTCGAAAACCGCGGCGCGGACATCGGCGTGACACTGCATCACCCACACGGGCAGATCTACGCTTACCCCTACATCACCCCGCGGGCCGGCACCCTGGGGGCGGCCGCCCGGAAGTACTACGACGCGCAGGACGGCAGGGACACCCTGACCGGTTCCCTGCTGAGGGCCGAGCGGGAAGACGGCAGCAGAATGGTCCTCGAAGGCACGCATTTCAGCGCCTATGTGCCCTTCGCGGCCCGTTGGCCGCTGGAGATCCACCTCGTCCCCCACCGCCGGGTGCCGGACCTGGCTGCACTGGGCGGAGAGGAAAAGGACGAGCTGGCACACGTCTACCTCGACCTGCTCAAGCGGGTGGATGCCCTGTACCCCACGCCCACTCCCTACATCTCCGCCTGGCACCAGGCGCCGCTGGATGACTTCCTCCGGCCGGCGGGCTACCTCCATCTTCAGCTCACCTCCCCGCGCAGGGCGGCCGATAAGCTGAAGTACCTGGCCGGCTCCGAAGCGGCCATGGGCGCTTTCATCAACGACACCACCCCCGAAATTGTGGCGGAACGGCTGCGCAGTGTTGCGGTCCCGCCGTCGTCCATGCCTGCCGCCGCCATGGCGGCCACCCCGGAAGGAGCCTCCGCGTGAGCACCCAGGATCCGGCCAAGGCCGCACCCGCATCCGCACCCGCCGCCCAAAGTCTCGGCGCCCGCTTTGAACTCGAGTTCGGAGGCGCTCCCGACGGCATCTGGCAAGCACCGGGCCGGGTTAACCTCATCGGCGAACATACCGACTACAACGAGGGCTTCGTCCTCCCCTTCGCCATCGACCGCACCGCCCGGGTGGCCATCGCGGCCCGCCCGGATTCAACCGTGCGGCTCCTGTCCACGTACGGCGACCAGGGCGTGGTCACCACCACCCTCGGCACCCTGCGGCCGGGAACAGCCAAGGGCTGGACCAAGTACCCCCTCGGCGTCATGTGGGCCCTCCGGGAGCGGGGCATCACCGTTCCCGGGCTGGACCTGCTCCTGGACTCGAACGTCCCGCTCGGTGCCGGCCTGTCGTCGTCACACGCCATCGAATGCGCAGTCGTCACGGCGCTCAACGACCTCACGGGTGCCGGGCTGTCGGCCCAGGACATGGTGCTGGCAACCCAGCGTGCGGAGAACGACTTCGTGGGTGCGCCCACCGGGATCATGGACCAGTCAGCGTCCCTTCGCGGCTCGAAGGGCCACGCCGTCTTCCTGGACTGCCGGGACCAGAAGGCAAGCCTGGTTCCTTTCGAGACCGAACCCGCAGGCCTGGTGCTCCTGGTGATTGACACCAAGGTGTCGCACTCCCACGCCGACGGGGGCTATGCGTCACGCCGGGAATCCTGCGAGCTTGGGGCGGAAGTGCTGGGGGTTAAGGCACTGCGGGACGTCGAGGTGGCTGACCTTGAGGAGGCAAGCGGCCTGCTGGATGAGGTGACGTTCCGCCGGGTGCGGCACGTTGTCACCGAAAATGACCGCGTGCTCCAGGCCGTGGAGCTTCTGGGCGGCCCCGGTCCCAGCGCCATCGGTCCCCTGCTGGACGCCAGCCATGCCTCCATGCGCGATGATTTTGAAATTTCCTGCCCGGAATTGGACTTGGCCGTGGACACCTCGCGGGCCCATGGGGCCATTGGTGCCCGCATGACCGGGGGCGGCTTTGGCGGAGCTGCGATTGCGCTGACCCCGGTGGACGCCGAGCAGAAGGTGCGCGCCGCCGTCACCCAGGCTTTTGCCGACGCCGGCTTCAAGGCGCCGGACATCTTTACCGTTTCCCCTGCCGCCGGCGCCCTGCGCATTGCCTAGGGACGCCGCGGCAGCCTGATGCCGTCAGCCCTTAACGGCCGTGGGCCCCACCAGTCTGGTGGAGCCCACGGTTTTTGGTTTACGACGGCGGAAGCTGGCCGGGTGCCTAGTCGTCGCCGCGCAGGATGGCCAGCAGGCGGATGATCTCCACATACAGCCAGACGAGGGTGACGGTCAGCCCGAATGCAGCCGTCCAGGAGAAGCGCTGCGGGGCTCCGCTGCGGACCCCTTCCTCGATGCTGGTGAAGTCCATGATCAGCGAGAAGGCGGCGAGGCCGATGGCGAGCAGGCCGATGAAGACGCCCAGCGGGATCCCGAAGATCTCGACGCTGCGCAGGCCGAAGGGCTGCTGCAGGGCGCCGGTCCACATCAGCACCATGTTGACCAGGGCAAACACGGCGTAGCCGATGATGGCGATCATGAAGAACCGCATGGCCTTGGGGGTGGCCCGGACCTTGCCGCTCTTGAAGAGCACCAGGGTCACGGCAAATACGGACAGGGTACCGATGACCGCCTGCAGCCCCACACCGGGGAATTGGGTGTCGAGGATCCTGGTGAGTCCGCCGAGGAAGAGGCCCTCCAGCGCCGCGTACGCAAGGATCAGTGCCGGCGAAGGCTGCTTCTTGAAGGTGTTGACCAGGGCCAGCACGAACCCGCCCAGGGCGCCGACAATCATCAGCATTGACGCCAGCGGCAGGCCCACCGTGAGGGTGATGGCTGCGCCCACCAGCACGGCGCCGAGGCAGGCCGCGGTCTTCATGATGACGTCGTCGAACGTCATCCTGCCGGTGTCTGCGGGGCCGGCCGAGGGCTGGCTGTACATCTGCCGCAGCTGCTCGTCGGTCATGCTCTGGGGTTGCGTGCCCCAGCCCTGCTGGCCGTAGGGCTGGCGGCCGTACGGTGCCTGGCCGCCATAGGGCTGCTGGCCGTAGGGAGCGCCGTAGGGAGCCTGCGGGACAGGCGGTGCCTGGGTGGCTCCACGGAAATTCTTTCCGTTGAAGATCGGGTTGCCGCCAAGTGCCATTGCGGGATTCCTCCATGTGGATGTGGGTGATGAGCTTTTTGTTACGCTACCAATTCCCACGCGGAGGCAGCCGGGAAAGTTCCCTTGGGGCCCGGTTGCAACCGAACCGTGACCGTTGCACCTTTCCAGGCACCCGGCCCCGTGCGGCGAACTACCCCACCCCCAGGTAGGCCTCCTTGATGGACGGGTCGTCCAGCAACTGCTTTCCTGTTCCGCTGTGGGTGATCTCCCCGGTCTCCAGCACGAAGGCGCGGTGTGCCCCGGCCAGGGCCTGGTTGGCGTTCTGTTCCACCATCAGGACGGTGGTGCCCTGGTTGTTGATTTCCTTGATGATCTTGAAAATCTGGCGGATGAACTGTGGTGCCAGGCCCATGGAGGGCTCGTCCAGGAGCAGCAGCTTCGGGTTGGACATCAGGGCCCGCCCAATGGCCAGCATCTGCTGCTCGCCGCCGGACATGGTGCCCCCGTACTGCTTTTCCCGCTCCTTCAGGCGGGGAAACAGGTCGAACACGCGGTCCAGGTCCTTCCCCACCCCGCTTCTGTCCTTGCGTCCGAAAGTGCCCATATCGAGGTTTTCCATGACGGTCATGCCCGGGAAGATACCGCGGCCTTCGGGGGCCTGGGAGATTCCGTGGACCACCCGGATATGGGCCTTCATCTTGGTGATGTCCTGGCCGGCGAACATGATCCGGCCTTCCGAGCAGTTCAGCAACCCGGAAATTGTCCGCATCGTGGTGGTTTTGCCGGCACCGTTGGCGCCGATCAACGCCACGACTTCACCTTCATCCACGGTGAAGGAGATGTTCCGCAGGGCCTGGATGCGGCCGTAGTGCACGGAAACGTCCTTAAGTTCAAGCAACGTCATCTTCGGGCTCTCCTAGGTAGGCGGCAATAACGCGCGGGTCCTCGCGGATCTCGCGCGGCAGTCCATCCGCAATCTTCTTCCCGAATTCCAGCACGACGATCCGGTCCGTGACGCCCATCACGAGCTTCATGTCGTGCTCGATCAGCAGCACGGTGTAGCCCTCATCCCTGATGGTGCGGATGAGCGCCATCAGTTCTTCCTTTTCGGCAGGATTGAATCCGGCCGCAGGCTCGTCGAGGCACAGGACCTTGGGATCGGTTGCCAGGGCCCGGGCAATCTCCAGGCGGCGCTGGTAGCCGTACGGCAGTTGCCGGGACAGGACATGCGCGTGGCTGCCGATGCCAACGAAGTCCAGCAGGGCCATGCCCCGTTCGATGGCGGACTTCTCCTCCCTGATGTGGGTGGGCAGGCGCAGCAGCGCCCCGCCGACGCTGGTCCGGTGCCGGGCGTCCAGGCCCACCACCACGTTTTCGAGGGCGGTCATCTCACCGAACAGGCGGATGTTCTGGAAGGTGCGGGACAGGCCCAGGCGGGTGATCTTGTGCTGCTTGATGCCGTTCAGGACCTGGCCTTCCAGCACCACCTTCCCGCTGGTGGGCTTGTAAACGCCGGTCATCGCGTTGAAGCAGGTGGTCTTGCCGGCGCCGTTGGGCCCGATGAGGCCAAGGATCTCGCCCCGCTTGATGTTGAAGCTGATGTTGTCCAGCGCCACGAGGCCGCCGAACTTGATGGTCAGGTTCTGGACTTCCACGATGTTGTCGCCCACTTTGACCGCGATGTCGCGGTCCGGGGCCACCTTCTCGGCAAGTTCCGGGTCCACGCCGGCCTCTGCCAGGGCTTCGATGTCGATCTCGGGCGCAACAGCCGCGGAGCCATCACTTGCCGGCTGTTCCTCCACGCTGCTGGAGCCGCCGTGCCTTTCCTCGGAGCTCATGCCTCCGCTCCTCTCTGTCCGGCCGCCCGGGTGTCGGGACCGGCTGGTGGATTGTCCGTGTCCTTGGGCTGGGTGACCTCGCGGGTGACCACCTTGTTCAGAGCAGTCCGTCCGTAGGCGAGCAACCGCTGCCGTGCCGGGAGCAGTCCCTGGGAACGGAAGATCATGATCAGCACCAGGGCAATGCCGAAGATCAGGTACTTGTATTCGGCAATGGCCGTGAACCTCAGCGGGATGTAGCTGACCAGGGCGCCGCCAAGGATGGCACCAACCTTGTTGCCCGCTCCGCCAAGCACGACGGCGGCGAGGAACAGGATGGACGTGGTGACGTCGAATTTCTGGTTGTTGACGAACCCCACCTGCCCGGCGAAGAGGGCGCCGGATAGTCCGCCGATCGCTGCGCCGATGGCGAAGGCCCACACCTTGTATTTGAAGGTGGGAACGCCCATGATTTCGGCGGCGTCCTCGTCTTCACGGATGGCGATCCAGGCGCGGCCAACCCGGCTGCGTTCCAGGTTGCCTACCAGGAGGGTGACGATGATGATGATGGTCAACGTCAGCCAGTACCAAGGCACGCCGTTCGAGTTGGAGAAGATGGGCGTTCCGTCAGCCTCGGTACCCGGCGGGTGGCCAACGTTCTGGAAGCCCACCTGGCCCTTCATTGCCGGGATGATCGTGGCCAGGATGCGGACGATTTCGCCGAATCCGAGCGTCACGATGGCCAGGTAGTCGCCTCGAAGGCGCAGGGTGGGGACGCCCAGCACTACGCCGAAGAACATGGTGACGGCCATGGCGATCGGAATGGTCCACAGGTATGGGATATGCAGGAAGGGCGAGTCCGGACTGGTCAGCATTGCTGCGCAGTAGGAGCCCACGGCAAAGAAGGCGACGTATCCCAGGTCCAGGAGGCCGGCGTATCCCACCACCACGTTGAGGCCGACGGCGATCAGTGCGAACCGGGCCATGTCGAAGCAGGCCAGGGCGAAGTTGTTGCCGGGCTCGGTGGTGATGATGGGCGGGTTCATCAGCGGGAGCAGGTAGGCCAGGACGACGACGATAATCAGGAACGCCCACTGCTGTTGCCGGGACAGTGCGTGCCACCGGTCGGAGAAGTACCCGGACTTGCGTCTGCCCCGCTGGCGGAGGTCGCTCTTTCCTGCGGCCTTCGAGGAAGCTTCGCGGTCCTCTGCTGCCTGTTGGGCCGCCGCTGTCTGCAGCGGTGTGGGGCCGTCCGTCATGCTCATGCTTTGCTCCTTCCAAGGGAGGTTCCCAGGATGCCTTCGGGCCGCAGCAGCAGCACGAGCACCAGCACCACGAAGGCCACGACGTCAGTCCACTGCGAGTTGCCCAGCAGGATCTGGCCGTAGTTGCCGATCAGGCCGAGCAGCAGGCCGCCCAGCAGGGCGCCGCGGACGTTGCCGATGCCGCCGAGCACAGCGGCCGCGAAGGCCTTGATGCCCAGGACGAATCCGCCGCTGTACTGGACACCGGACGGGATTTTCATGACATAGAACAAGGCGGCGGCTCCTGCGAGCAGGCCTCCGATGACGAAGGTGGTAATAATGATGCGCTCTTTGTTGACGCCCATCAATGTTGCGGTATCAGGATCCTGGGCAACGGCCCGGATGCCGCGGCCGGTGCGGGACTTGCTGATGAACCTGTCGATGCCCACCATCATGATCACCGCGGCGATGATGATCACCAGCTGCTGGGAATCGATGATGGTGCCGAAGACGTCGAAGATGGGGGTGGGCCGGAACATGGTCAGGGCAAGCTCGGGGCTGGGACCACGCCACAGGTAGATCAGGTACTGGATGGTGAAGGAAGCACCAATGGCCGTGATCAGGAAGACCAGGCGGGGGGCGTTGCGTCGCCGAAGGGGTTTGTATGCGATGCGTTCCAGCAGGAAGGCTGTGACGGCCGAGGCAACCATGGCCAAAACCAGCGCCAGCAACAGGTTCAGGATGATCGCCCAGATGTCGAGCCGGGGAACCGAGGGGCCGAAGCCCAGGCTGCTGAGGGTGAAGAAGACTGCGTAGCAGCCGACGATGAACACTTCCGAGTGGGCGAAGTTGATCAGGTTCAGCACGCCGTAGACCAGGGTGTAGCCCAGCGCTACGAGCGCGTAGATGGCCCCGAAGGTGAGGCCGTCAAAGGTGGCACTCCAGAAGTTCTGGGCCAGGGACGGTATGTCGAAGGTGATCCAGTCGTTTTCAGTCGGGAGTAGTGGGACAAGAGAGGGAAGCATGGGAACATCCTGATCCAGTTGCACGCGGCCTTGTGGGCCCGGCCGTGGGACTTGTGTCTATTGACGTAGTTTGGTCCTGGGCTGCTGCCAAGCGAAGAAAAGGCTGTGGGGGCCTGCTGATGCTGGCCCCCACAGCCATTGTCTTGCGCCGGGCTGCTACTCCCCGATGGGGCCGATGGGAACGATCTTCCCGTTTTCCACCTTGTAGCCGTACACGGTCGGGGCCTGGAGCTCGCCCTTCGCATCCCACTTGTAGTGCTTGCTCAGGCCGTCCTTGTCGTAGGCCTTGACCCAGGCAAGCAGGTCGGCGCGGTTCTGCTTGCCGGCGTCGATCCCGGACAGGAGCACGGTTGCGGCGTCGTAGCCCTCGATGGAGTACGTACCGGGTTCTGCACCCTTGGCGATGTCCTTGTAAGCCGATGCAAAATCAGGAATCAGCTCACCGGGGATGCAGGGGCAGGTGAAGTAGGCGTTGTTGGAAGCGTCGCCTGCCTGCTTGATGAACTGGTCATCCTTGACGCCATCCGGTGCCACGAACGTCCCCGTGAACCCCTTGCCGACCAGCTGCTGGTCGAACGGGGCGCCCTCTGCGTAGTAGCCGGCGTAGAAGACGGCGTCCGCCTTGGCGTTCATGATCTTGGAAATGACTGCCGAGAAGTCCTTCTGCCCGGTGGTCACCTTTTCCGTCCCGGCCAGTGCGCTGCCCAGGCCGGCAGAGGTGGAGGTTCCCAGGCCGATGCCGTAGTCGGAATCATCCTGGACCAGGTAAACCTTCTTGGCGCCAAGCTTCCCGGTGAGGAACTTGGCGGCCGCCGGACCCTGGACGGCGTCATTGCCGAGGCCCCGGAAGAAGGTGGTCCAGCCGTTGTTGGTCAGGCCCGGGTTGGTGGCCGACGGCGTGATGTGCACCAGGCCCTTCTGCTCGAAGATGTTGCCCGTGGCTTTGGACTCACCCGAGAACGGGAGGCCGACCACACCCAGGATGTCCGGCTCGCTCACCAGCTGGGTGACGGGGCCGGTGGCCTTGTTGGGGTCGCCTTCGGTATCGAACTTCTTGAACTGCACCTGGCAGCCCGGGTTGGCCTTGTTGTGCTGGTCGATGGCCAGCTGGATGCCGTTGAAAATGTTGACGCCGAGCTGCGCGTTGGGGCCGGTCTGGGCGCCGGCGTAGGCCAGCGTGGTGGTGGACGGGCAGGTCGCCTTGCCGTCGCCGGCGGGCTTGACCGCGCCGGAGGGAACGTCCACTTTCGAAATGGCGGGGATGTTCACTTTGTTGGACGAGCCGGAGCTCTCGGTGTTGCTGGGGCCTGCTTGGTTGGCGCAGGCCGACAGCAGCATGCTGAACGTGGCTGCCGCTGCCAACGAAGTGAGGACTTTCTTTCGGTACATTAATCTGCCTTCCGAAACAGGACCGTGCGATGCGGGTGCGGAACGGGCGCTGTGGCGCCCGGAGCGGGACCAGGTATTCCTGATTTAGCTTCAAGCTAGTGCATAGACGCCAGCGAACCTAAGTGACTGAGGTCACAGCCTTATAACAGTAGTTTCCTGTGGGGCATTAAACGCCGAAAGCCGCCTGCTGGGCAGGCGGCTTTCGGAACGCCGGGACGGCAGCGCCGTGCCGGGACAGTCTGTACCCCAGGTGGGACTCGAACCCACAACACGCGGATTTTAAGTCCGCTGCCTCTGCCAATTGGGCTACTGGGGCGCCGGGGTCAATGGTACCTGTGAATGGCACGTTGGCTGGAAACGCCGACGGCGGCCGGCCCCGCAAAGGGGACGGCCGCCGTCGGACGCTGTAAAGCGGGAGCAGACGCACTACTTGGCGTTGGCCGCCACCGTTTCCTTGGCAGCGGTGGTGGCGGTTGAACCAGAGCCGCCGGCCGGAACTGCCGCTGGTGCGGCTGCCGGCTTCGGGGCGGGGGTAGCTGCCGCGACGAAGGCGCCGCGGGGGTTGTCCAGGTCCATGAGCTGGGTGGTGTCCCGGCCGGCGAAGAAGCCGATGATCCAGTTGAAGATCACGCGGAACTTGCGCTCGAACGTGGGCATGGCCATGCCGTGGTAGCCGCGGTGGGCCAGCCACGCCAGCGGGCCCTTGAGGCCGATCCGGCCCAGGAGGTTGATGTTGGCAACGCCCTTCCATTCGCCGAAGCCGGCCACCGCACCAAGGTTCTTGTGCTTGTAGTCAGCCAGCGGCTTGTCCCAGCGCGAAGCCCACAGGTTCTTGGCAAGGCGCTTGGCCTGGCGCAGGGCGTGCTGGGCGTTGGGGACGCAGGTGCCGTCAGGCAGGCCCTTGCCGGTGAGGTCCGGAACGGCGGCGATGTCGCCTGCGGCCCACGCGTTCTCCACGATGCCTTCGTCCCCGGCAATGCGCAGGTCCGGCAGGACGCGGACGCGGCCGCGGGGCTCGAGCGGGAAGTCGGTGGAGCGGACCATCGGGTTGGCCTGCACGCCGGCCGTCCACACCAGGGTGTCGGCTTCGAATTCCTGGGCGGGGGTTTTGTCCGGAAGGTTGATGAGCTTCAGGGTGCCTTCGGCGCTGTCCAGCGAGGTGTTCAGGAGGACCTCGATGCCGCGGCTGCGCAGGTGGTCCACAACCCACTCGGCCTGCTTGGCGGTGACCTCGGGCATGATGCGGCCCATGGCTTCGACCAGGACGAAGCGGACTTCCTCCTGCTTGATGCGGGGGTTGTTGCGCACGGCTGCGCGGGCGAGGTCTTCCATCTCGGTGATGCACTCGATGCCGGCAAAGCCGCCGCCGACCACCACGAAGGTGAGGGCGCGGGCGCGTGCGGCGGGGTCCGTCATGGTGGAGGCAACCTCGATGCGCTCCAGCAGCTTGTTGCGCAGCGCAACGGCTTCCTCGATGGTCTTCAGGCCAATGCCCTTGTCCGCGAGGCCCTTGATGGGGAACGTGCGGGTGATGGCGCCGGCTGCGAGCACGACGTCGAAGTACGGAATTTCAAAGTTTTCGCCGCCGTCGGCGGGAGCCACCACAGCTGTGCGGTTTTCGTGGTCGATCGAGGTAACGCGGCCCTGGATCAGTTCCGTCTGCTTGAGGTGCTGGCGGTGGGACACCACCGCGTGGCGGGCCTCGATGTTGCCGCCGGCCACCTCGGGGAGGAACGGCTGGTAGGTCATGTAGGGCAGCGGATCGACGACGGTGACGATGCCACCGGCATTCGCGATCTTCTTCTGCAGTTTCAGTGCTACGTACAGGCCGACGTACCCGCCGCCGACGACGAGTACCCTGGGACGGTCCTGGAGCTGTGGGGTGGTTGCCATAGTTTAAGGATAGCGCAGTTTGTGAAAATCTTCACTAACTTGCCCCCCGGTCCGTAACGTGCGGATTACTGCGCGATTGCACCTGTTCCACTACCCCTGTCTCCGGCTCCTCCCGGGCAAGGGCCGGGTTCCGGGCAGCCCTCCGGAGCGAGATGCCGGCAGCAGCGATGATCGCCACGAACAGGACGGCAAAACCGATCACGACGGCGGCACCGATGGCAGTGTCGCGCTGAGAGGGTGCCTTGGCGGCCGGGACGGTGGCGTCCGGCAGCGTGGGTGCCGCGATGGGCGCTGAGGTGGCGGTGGGCTGGGGAGTTGCAGGCGCGGCGTTGCCGCGCCGGTGCACGCGGATCCATTCGGCTACGGTGCCCAACGGGTTCACCGACACCTGGGGGACGTCGGCCTTGAGCGCGGCCTCGGCGTTCAGGATGCCATAGCCGTACAGCGGGTCCTTGCCCGGAGGGCCGGCATCCTTTGCCGTGGAGACGATCCTGTTGATCACCTGTTCGGCGCTCATGTCCGGCCACTTGGACCGGATCAGGGCGGCGACGCCGGAAACGATGGGCGTGGACCCGGAGGTCCCGGCCCACTCCGCGTAGCTCCCGCCGGGGAGGCCGCCCAGGAGGTTCTCTGCGGGGGCAGCCACCCCGATGCTGATCCCCTGCGATGAGGCGTCCACGCTGGCCACGTTCTTCCGGTCCAGGCCCGCCACGGTGAGTACGCCGGGGATGGTGGCGGGGGCGCCCACCTGGGTGTTGCCGCCCACGCGGTTGCCCGCGGCGGCAACGATGACCACGTCCTTTTGTTCTGCGTACAGGAACGCGGCGTCCCAGCTTTGCGGCCACTGCGGGGTGGTGCTGCCCAGCGAAATGTTGATCACCTTGGCGCCGTTGTCCACGGCCCAGCGGACGGCCTCGGGAATCTGGTCCTGGTCGCTTTTGCCCGAGGGGTTGGCCGAGCCCAGCCAGGTGGAAACGGACAAAAGCTGGGCCTCCGGCGCCACGCCCATGATCCCGTCCGGCGGAGTGCCGGGCTGCCCGGGACCCGGGCTGGGGCTTGCACTGGCCGGCTGGTGTCCGCGGCCGGCCAGCATGGTGGCCACCAAGGTGCCGTGTTCGGGTTTGGAGCCGACGCTTTTCTGGCCGTCGGGCTGGCCGGAGCCCGAGGCGTCGTAACCGCCGACGACCGCGCCTTTGAGGTCCGGGTGCTGGGCGTCGATGCCGCTGTCAATGACGGCCACCTTGACGCCGGCACCTTTTGACACCTCCCAGGCCTTGGTAATACCGGAGTCTGCCAGCCAGTATTCCTTGTCGCGCCATTCGTCGGCGTTTGCGGCGGGTGCAGTGAAGAGGCCGGCGCACAGGCAGGACGCTGCCAGGAGGACGGCTACGGCGGCGGCCGCCGCACGGGGCAGGAGCGGGATGGAAGCTGGGGTGGAGTGCATGGCCTAACCGATGCTCAGCGCGATGCCGTCGAGGATGTCGTGCTCGCTTGCGGTGGCCGCGGTGATGCGCCCCCCGGTCAGCTCCCCCATCCGTTCCAGGATGCGGCGCCATACCAGTCCCCCGGCGCCGATGACGTCCACGCGTCCCGGGTGCATGTACGGCAGTGCCGCGCGGCGCGCCCGGGTCATGCCCAGCAGGTCGGTGGCGGCGGCGCGGACTTCCCCGATGGGGAGTTCGGCGCCGTGGATTGCGGCGGGGGAATACCCGGGCAGGCGGAGCGCGTGCGCGGTAATGGTGGTGACGGACCCGGCAACACCGACGACGGCGGTGGCGCGTTCCAGCGGTACGTCGCGCCCGGCGCGGACCATGGCAGCGTCCACGTCGGCTTCCGCGGCAGCGATCTGTTCGGCGGTGGGAGGATCGTTGCGCAGGTGCCGTTCGGTGAGCCGGACACAGCCGATGTCCACGGACTTTGCCGCGGTTACCCCGGCTGCGGTGCCGAGGACGAATTCGGTGCTTCCACCGCCGAGGTCCACCACCAGCACCTGGTGGCCGTCGAGGATGGGCAGGACGCTGCTGGCGCCGGCGAATGACAGTGCCGCTTCCTCGTCCCCCGAGATCACCTCAGGTTCCACTCCCAGCAGGTCCCTGATGCCGTCCACGAAGACGTCCCGGTTGCGCGCATCGCGGCTTGCGGAGGTGGCCACAAAGCGGATCCGCTCCGCGCCGTGCTCCTTAATCAGCCGGGCGTAGTCAGCCGCCGCGGCAAAGGTCCGGTCCAGCGCCTCCGGGGCCAGTTCGCCGGTAGCATCCACGCCCTGGCCCAGCCGGACCACGCGCATCTCCCGGACGACGTCGGTGAGGTTCGCGGCGCCGCTGCTGCGGTCGATGTCCGCAATCAGCAGCCGGATGGAGTTGGTGCCGCAGTCGATGGCGGCCACGCGGGTCATTCGGCGGCCTCTGCGGCGCCGGCGGACTTCCGCACGGGGGCAGGGCGCCCCACGATGTCCGGCAGGCCCTGCGGTCCGTGGCGGCTGAGGTCCCTGGACGGTGCCTCGCCTGTGGTGTCCCAGGCACCGTCGCAGTAGCACCTGTCCGCCGTCCACCATTCGCTGATCATGTCAAGCGCCTGGTCGCCCAGGGGATTGACGCCGCTGCCTGCCGCCAGGGAGTGGCCCACCAGGACGTGCAGGCATTTGACGCGCGTGGGCATCCCGCCGGCGGAGACGCCGTCGATTTCAGGCACAGCGCCGATGCCCGAACGCTCCCCGATGGCCGCACGGGCAGCGAGGTACTCCTCGTGTGCTGAGCGGTAGGCAGCCGCGAGCCCGGCATCGCCTGCCAGTTGTTCATTCATGCTGTTCATGACGCCGGCCGCTTCAAGCCTGGAAACCGCGGACGTGATCACCGGGTGCGTCAGGTAGAAGGTGGTGGGAAAGGGGGTGCCGTTGCTGAGACGCGGGGCGGTGGCAGCCACCAGGGGGTTTCCACAGACGCAGCGCGCCGGAATCTCCACGACGTCGCGGACGGGGCGTCCCAGCTGCCTGCTCAGTACTTCAAGGTCGTGTGCTGTCGGTTGGCGGGATTCGTCCCGGGCGGCTGCCGTGTTGTGTTCCATGTTCGCGGGCCGTCCTTCCTGTGCGGTTCAGTCTGTGGCCGCGCGCCTGATGGACTCCCACAGGGAATCCACCCACGGCAGATCGGCGGGGTCTTGTGCTGCTGCGCCGGCGGGGCTACTGCTTTCTCCGGCCGGCTCATCGCTGCCAAAAACCCAGTAGCCGGTTTCGCCCGGCATAACCATGTTAATGCGGTCGCGGGCCTGCTGTTTGACGTAGTTGGGGTCCTGCCACCGCGAAACCTGCTGCCGGAGGGCATCGCCTTCCGCCTGGCGTGCGGCGATATCGGCATTCAGCGCGTCGATTTCGGCCTTTTTGTCGAAGAAGATCTTCACCGTGGGCGCCAGCATGATGGTGATGGCAATCATCACCACGGCCAGCGCCAGCATGCGGCCGGAGAACGCCTTGGCGGGGACAGGGTGCTGATCCTCATCGCCGTCCCGGACGCTCTTGCCGTCAACGGAACTGCTGCCCTTGCGTGCGGCGGAAGGCCCGGACTTGGCTGCCTGCGATGCCTTCGCCGCGGCCTTGCCCGCAGTTCCACGCCCCGGGTTATCGCCCGCCGGTGCTTTGCCCGTCGTAGCGGCGCCCTTGCCCGGCCGGAAATCCGCCCGGATGACCTCGGCACCGCCGGCGGATCCGTCGTCGGCCGTTTCCCTGGCTGGACGGGCGGGGGCGACCTTGGGAACTTTGGGGCGGCGGGTAGCCATGACACTCCTGAAACGCAGCCTGCCTGGGCAGCCACTATCTGTGCTGGACAAACACTGCTGAAACAAATGCTGCTGGAAACAACAGCGGTGGCTATGGTCTTTCAACCATAGCCACCGCGGATGGGTTTAGGCGGTTACTAGCCCTTGAAACGCGGGAACGCGCTGCGTCCGGCGTAGCGTGCGGCGTCGTCGAGTTCCTCTTCGATGCGCAGCAGCTGGTTGTACTTGGCGACGCGCTCGGAGCGGGCCGGGGCGCCGGTCTTGATCTGGCCGGCGTTGGTGGCCACCGAGATGTCGGCGATGGTGGTGTCCTCGGTTTCGCCGGAGCGGTGCGAGGTGATGGTGGTGTAGCCGGCGCGCTGGGCCAGGCTGACGGCGTCCAGGGTCTCGGTCAGGGAACCGATCTGGTTGACCTTGACCAGCAGGGAGTTGGCGGTCTTGGTGTCGATGCCGCGCTGCAGGATGGAGGGGTTGGTGACGAACAGGTCGTCGCCCACCAGCTGGACCTTGTCGCCGATGGTGTCGGTGAGGGTCTTCCAGCCTTCCCAGTCGTTCTCGTCCAGCGGGTCTTCGATGGAGACCAGCGGGTAGTCGGCCACGAGTTCGGCGTAGTAAGCGCTCATCTCGGTGGCGGAGAGCGCTTTGCCTTCGAACTGGTAGGCGCCGTCCTTGAAGAATTCGGAGGAGGCAACGTCCAGGGCCAGGGCGATGTCCTTGCCCGGGGTGTAGCCGGCGTTCTTGATGGCTTCCTGGATCAGGTCCAGTGCTGCACGGTTGGACGGCAGGTTCGGGGCGAAGCCGCCTTCGTCGCCGAGGCCGGTGGACAGGCCCTTTTCCTTGAGCACGGACTTGAGGTTGTGGTACACCTCGACGCCCCAGCGCAGGCCCTCGGAGAAGGTCTCGGCGCCGATCGGGGCGATCATGAATTCCTGGATGTCGACGTCGGAATCGGCGTGGGATCCACCGTTGAGGATGTTCATCAGCGGCACGGGCAGGACATGCGCGTTGGGGCCGCCCAGGTACTTGTAGAGCGGCAGGTCGGCAGAGGCCGCGGCTGCGTTGGCGACCGCCAGGGAGACGCCCAGGATGGCGTTGGCGCCCAGCTTGCCCTTGTTGGGGGTGCCGTCCAGGTCCAGCATGGCCTGGTCGATGCTGCGCTGGTCGGTGGCGTCGAAGCCGGTCAGGGCGGGGGCAATCTGGTCGATCACGGCGTCGACGGCCTTCTGCACGCCCTTGCCGAGGTAGCGGCCCTTGTCGCCGTCGCGCAGTTCGACGGCCTCGTGCTCGCCGGTGGAAGCGCCGGAGGGAACGGCCGCGCGGCCGATCTGGCCGTCGGAAAGCAGGACTTCAACTTCTACGGTGGGGTTGCCACGGGAATCGAGGATCTCGCGGGCGTGGATGGCATCGATAAGCGCCATGAATTTGCTCCTTATGGGCGATTAACGGGGGGAATCAGGCAAAAAACTCGACGTACTCGTCAGGGACTAGCGTAGTCGAGAGTGGTCCGGGTTACTCAAACCGGCCGGGGCCGTGACGTCATGATGGCGCGTGGCCGCCTTGGTAACGGCGGACCGCGGCACGGAGGGCACGCTCAGCGTCCATGCCGTTGTCACGGGCGGAACGCACGACGGCGAGCAGCAGGTTTCCGAGTTCCTCCTCGCTTTGAGGGACGGCAGCGCCGTCGGGAAGCCCGAGGCCCGCGCGGGCGGCGCGGTCCAGCGACTTTTGGGCCTTGGCCAGCGCCGGGAGGGCCTCCGGGATGCCCTCAAAGGCGCTGGGCCGCTCCGGGCGTTCGGCCCGCTTGACCTCGTCCCACTTCTGCTCGATCTCCTCAACGGTGGCCGGGAAGCTCTCCTGCAGGGAACCGTCAGGTTGGAACACGTGCGGGTTCCGGCGGATCATTTTGGCAGCCAGGCCGCGCGCCACGTCGTCGAACTTGAACGCACCGCGTTCCTCGGCCAGCCGGGCGTGCAGCACCACCTGGAGCAGGACGTCGCCCAGCTCGCCCTGGAGTTCGGCGTCGGGGTGGCCCTCCTCGATGGTTTCGGCCACCTCGTACGCCTCCTCCAGGAGGTACTCCACCAGCGAGGCGTGTGTCAGGGCGCCCATCCAGGGACAGTGCTCACGCAGCTGCCCTATGACAGTGACGAGCCTCCCGACGGGCGCCTGGTCAGCCAAGGTTGGCGTAGGCGTCGTTGATGTATTCCACCAGCGCTTCCTTTTCCTCCAGGGGCAGGAAGGACGCTTCGGCGGCATTGAGGGTCAGCTCCAGCAGGTCGTCGAGGTCGTAGTCGAAGGTTTCCACCAGCAGGTTGAACTCGTCGGTCAGGGTGACGCCGCTCATCAGGCGGTTGTCCGTGTTGATGGTGACGTTGAAGCCCAGCTGGTAGAGCATGTCCAGCGGGTGGCTCTCGATGCCCTCACCGAATTCTGCAATCGCGCCGGTCTGGAGGTTTGAGGACGGGCAGATTTCCAGGGCGATGCCGCGGTCGCGGATCCAGCTGGAGAGGTCCCCGAGGGTGACCAGGCCAACAGTGTCCCCGGCTTCCCCGTCGTCGTCGAATTCCACCATGATGTCCTCGGCGATCCGGACGCCGTGGCCCAGGCGGAGGGCGCGGCCGTCCACCAGCGCGGACTGGATGCTCTCCAGCCCGGCCGCCTCGCCGGCGTGAACCGTGGCAGGGAAATTGTGCTGGGCCAGGTAGGTGAAGGCGTCCCTGAAGCGGCTGGGCAGGAAGCCGTCCTCGGCCCCGGCGATGTCAAAACCCACTGCGCCCTTGTTGCGGTGGCGGACGGCCAGTTCGGCGATCTCCTGGCCACGGTCGGCGTGCCGCATGGCGGTGATCAGCTGGCCCACCTGGATTTCGCGGCCACTTTCGGACACGGCTTCGACGCCGGCCTCCAGGCCATCCTGAACCGCTTCCACGGCTTCATCAAGGCTCAGGCCCTTCTGGAGGTGCTGCTCGGGGGCCCAACGCACTTCGCCGTACACCACGCCGTCGTCGGCGAGGTCCTCAACGAACTCCTTCGCGACGCGGAACAGACCGTCGTAGGTCTGCATCACGGCAACGGTGTGGTCGAACGTCTCCAGGTAGCGGACCAGGGATCCGGAATCCGCTGACTCCCGGAACCACTGCCCCAGGGCCACCGGGTCGGTCGAGGGGAGCGTGTGGCCTACGGCCTCCGCCAGTTCGATGATGGTGGCCGGACGGAGTCCTCCGTCCAGGTGGTCGTGAAGGGAAACCTTGGGCAGGCTCTTCAGGTCAAAATCGATGGCAGGGGCAGCGTCAACAATAGGCTCAGTCACGTTCCCACCTTAGGGTGGGCCAGAGTTCAAAGCCAGCCGTTCAAAGCCCGGCGCTACTTGGCCGCGGGACCGGCCTCTGCCGACGGCATTACAAGGGCCTGGGTGCCGGGTCGTCCCTCGTGGCCGGAGCCGGAGGTTTCATCGCTCCACCCGTCCGCGTCAGGTGCGTCGTTCCGGCCCAGCCGTTTGTGCCACCAGCGCAGCAGGTGGTCAATGACGATGCCCAGGACAATCGCGAACACGACGGCGATACCCGCGCTCAGCAGTGGGTTGTGGTGCAGCCAGGGGAACGAGCTGGCCAGCACGCCGATGCCAAGGGAGTAGCCCACCCAGGTGACGCAGGCGAAGGCGTCGAAGACGAAGAACCTGCGGTGCGAGAAGCCGGTGCTGCCGGCGACGTAGTTGACCGCCACCCGGCCCCAGGGGATGTAGCGGGCGGTGAAGATCAGTACGGCACCCCGCTTTTCAAGCTCATACCGCGCCCAGGCGAAGACCTTCCGGACTTTGGGCCGGCGCATCCACCCCCACCGGTCCAGGCCAATCTTCCGGCCGAGCATATAGGCCATGTTGTCGCCGCAGATGGCGCCGACCAGGGCCGTCAAGCCCAGGATCCAAAGATTGGGCTCGCCGCTGTGACGGGAAAAAGCCGCCAGCGCAACGATCAGCGTCTCACTGGGGACCACCATGGCGAAGCCGTCCACGAAGAAGAACACCAACAGGACGGGGTAAATCCACCATTGGCCCGCTGCATGGAGCACGGCCTCATTAATAAACTCCACGCGGTGTTGCTCCTGTATAAAAAATGACACAGCCAAAGTGCCGCAGCCAAAGCGGAAATCGTTCCTAAGTGTCCCATGCGGGAGCCGCAATGCGCTACGCCCCGAAGCCCGGAATTACAGGTTAAACGCGCCGGTCAGGCACCGGGTTCCCGGATCCGCTCCACGACGTTGGGTTTGCCCCGGAATTTGTTGATTACCAGGTCCACCACAATGCCCAGGGCCACGGCGCACACGATGGCGATTGCCGCGCCCAGGAGGTGGTTGTCCTCGAACCACTGGCCGAAGAAAAGCCCGATCGCCACCGAGTAGCCGGCCCAGAGGCTGGCCGACAGGATGGTCAGGCCCACGAACCGAAGATGCGGGTAGTGGGTGACGCCGGCGGTCAGGTTGACCGCCACCCGCCCGATAGGGACAAAGCGGGCCACCAGGATCAGCGAGGCGGGACGCTTCCGCAGTTCGCGGCCCGCCCAGCGGAACGCGCTTTGCATCCGCGGGCCGCGCATCCAGGCCCAGCGCCCGGTGCCCACCCGCCGGCCCAGGAGGTAGGCGATGTTGTCACCGGAGAAGGCACCGGCGGCCGCCACCAGGGCCAGGAGCAGCGGGTTGGGCACATCGGCGGTGGCGGCGACGGCTGCAAGGCCCACCACCACGGATTCGCTGGGGACAGGCGGGAAGAAGCCGTCAATGATGCAGCAGGCCAGCACCAGTACCAGCACCCAGGGCTGCCCGGCTGCGGCGAGGATGAAGTCATTGATGGCCTGCATTGGTGCCTATGCTATGCGGTCGATGATGAGCTGCTGGGCAGGCCGCGAACCTTCCGGAGCGATGACCACGGCATGTTCAAGGGCTTCCCTGGCCCGCGCGAACCGCTCAGGGGTGTCCGTGAGCAGGGTCATCAGGGGTTCCCCGGCGCGCACTGTGGCGCCGGGCTTTGCGTGCATGCGCACTCCCGCCCCCGCCTGGACCGCATCCTCCTTGCGGGCACGTCCGGCGCCCAACCGCCAGGCGGCCACCCCTACGGCGAGTGCATCCAGTTCCACCAGCACACCGTCCGCCGGAGCGTAAACGACGTCGGATTCCCTGGCCACCGGCAGCGCGGCCCGGGGGTCGCCTCCCTGGGCGGCGATCATCCGGTTCCAGACGTCCATGGCCCGGCCGTCCTTGAGGGCAGCAGCGGGGTCGGCGTCATGCACTCCTGCGCAGGCGAGCATTTCCTCGGCGAGCCGGACGGTCAGTTCCACAACGTCATCGGGACCGCCGCCCGCCAGCACCTCCACTGATTCCTCCACCTCGATGGCGTTGCCGGCGGTGAGCCCCAGCGGGGTGTTCATGTTGGTCAGCAGCGCCACCGTGTTGACCCCCGCATCCTTGCCCAGCGCCACCATGGTCCCGGCGAGTTCGCGGGCTTTGGCCTCGTCTTTCATGAACGCGCCGCTGCCCACCTTAACGTCCAGGACCAGCGAGCCGGTGCCCTCGGCGATCTTCTTGCTCATGATGGACGACGCGATCAGCGGGATGGCCTCCACGGTGCCGGTCACGTCGCGCAGGGCGTAGAGCTTCTTGTCCGCCGGCGCCAGGCCCGCTCCGGCGGCGCAGATCACAGCCCCCACGTCCTGGAGCTGGGCCAGGATCTCGTCATTGGAGAGGTTGGCCCGCCACCCGGGAATGGATTCCAGCTTGTCCAGGGTTCCGCCGGTGTGCCCCAGCCCACGGCCTGACAGCTGCGGAACGGCCACGCCGAACACTGCGACGAGCGGAGCCAGCGGCAGGGTGATCTTGTCCCCCACACCGCCCGTTGAATGCTTGTCCGTGGTGTACTTCAGGCCGCCATCGGGGCGCCGGAGGCTGGAGAAATCCATCCGTTCGCCGGAGGCAATCATTGCGGCGGTCCACCGGGCAATTTCGGCGCGATCCATGCCGTTGAGCAGGATGGCCATGTTCAGGGCTGCCATCTGTTCATCCGCGATCGCTCCGCGGGTGTAGGCATCGATGGTCCAGTCGATCTGTTCGGGGCTCAGCGTTCCCTTGTCCCGCTTGGTGCGGATGATGTCAACGGCGTCGAACGCCTCAGTCCTGCTCTCGTTCACCGGGTCTCCTCCAGGTGTTCGGGACCAAAGGCGTCGGGCAGCACCTGGTCCATGGTTTTGATGCCCTGGGTAGTCATGAGCTGCATATCCGGGGCGCGGAATTCGTACAACAGCTGCCGGCACCGGCCGCAGGGCATGAGGATGTTCCCCGCCCCGTCAACGCAGTAGAACGCTCGGAGCAGGCCTCCGCCGGTCATGTGCAGGTTTCCCACCAGGGCGCATTCCGCGCAGAGCGTCAGCCCGTAGCTGGCGTTCTCCACGTTGCAGCCGCTGACAATCCGGCCATCCCCGGTCAGGGCCGCGGCTCCCACCGGGAACTTCGAGTACGGGGCGTAGGCGTTCTTCATGGCGGCGACTGCGGCCGCCTCCAGGGCGGCCCAGTCCACCGGCTGCGTGCCGGCCATGGCCGTCATCCCTTGACGTAGGGGATGCCGCTGGCGGCCGGGCCCCTGGATTTGCCTACCAGGCCGGCGACGGCGAGGACGGTCACCAGGTAGGGCAGCATGGCCATGAACTGGCTGGGCACCGGGGTGCCGATGATGGTCACGATGCTCTGCAGGTTGTCGGCGAAACCGAACAGGAGTGCCGCGAAGAAGGCGCCCACCGGGTTCCAGCGGCCAAAGATGAGGGCGGCCAGCGCGATGAAGCCGCGGCCGCCGGAAATCTCCTTGGTGAAGCTGTCGATCGCTACCAGGGTGAAGAAGGAGCCGCCAATTCCGGCGACGGCACCGCCCAGGGTCACGTTCCAGAACCGCGTGGCGTTGACGTTGATGCCAAGGGTGTCTGCGGCCTGGGGGTGCTCCCCCACTGCCCGGACGCGCAGGCCCCACCTGGTCTTGAACAGGCCTACCCAGACCACCGCGACGGCCACATACATGAGGTAGCCCACCAGCGACTGCCGGAACAGGATGGGGCCGATGATGGGGATGCTGGAGAGGATGGGGATGTCGATGACGTCCAGCCCCGGCGGTGAGTTGAACTGGGCTTTGTTGGCCTGCATCACGGTGCTGAAGAGGAAGCCCGTCACCCCGGAGACCAGGACGTTGAGGACGACGCCAACGATGATCTGGTTCACCAGGTACTTGATGCTGAACAGCGCAAGGACCATGGACACGACCGCCCCGGCAATGGCCGCGGCCAGCAGCCCGATGAAGGCGTTCTTTGTCATGCTGGCAACGATGGCTGCGGTGAATGCGCCGCCCAGGAGCTGTCCTTCAATGGCGATGTTGACCACGCCCACCCGCTCGCACAGGACACCGGACAATGAACCGAACACGAGCGGAACCGCAAGCGTGACGGACCCGGCGATGAGCCCCGCCAGCGAGATGGCGGGGGTGCGGGCCCCGCCCACCACCGAAATAAGGAAGGCCGCCACGAAGATCACGATGAAGGTGACCGCCAACCAGCCCGGAGCCGGCTGGTTCTTGGTCTTCAGGTAGACGGCGTATCCTGCCAGCGCCATGAGCACTACCGACAGTACGATGCCGCCGGCAAACGCATTGATCTCCAATGCAGGCAGCTGGAAGAAGTCGCCGCCGGTGGAGATGCCAAAGCTGGCCGTCTGGCTGGGCGCCAGGAATCCGAAGAACACCAGGGAGACCAGGGCGAAGACAGCGAGCAGGACGGGAGTCTTCCAGCTGACGGGTTTGCCGGCCGGCGCTGCGGAAGGGGCGTCCGCCTTGGGCCCTCCGGGCTGGGGTTTGCCCGGCCTGGACGATGAAACTGTTGTGCTCATGCGGCACCTCCGGTAGTGGCTGCCTGCCCGGACTTGGCTGCGCGCGCGGGCTTCCTGCGCCGCGGGTTCAGTCCAAAGACGGCCCGCACCAGCGGCGGCGCGGCAATGAAAAGGACAATCAGGGACTGGACCACCAGGACGATGTCGATGGGGGTGCCGGTCTGGATCTGCATCTGGACCGCCCCGGCGCGGAAGGCGCCGAACAGCAGGCCGGCAGCGAAGGTGCCCCACGGCGTCGAACGTCCCAGCAAGGCGACCGTGATGGCGTCAAAGCCGTACGTGGCGGCGACTCCGTCCGTGAGCACCTTCTCCGTGCCCGCGACCTGGGCCACGCCTGACATGCCTGCGAGCCCGCCGGCGATGGCCATGACCAGGATGGTGGAGCGGGAGACGTTGATGCCGGCGGTCTGGGCTGCCTTGGGGTTGGCGCCCACGGCACGGAACTCGAAGCCCACCGTGGACCGGTTGAGGAGCCACCACACCAGGACTGTGGCCGCGATGGCCAGAATGAAGCCCAGGTGCAGCCGGTACTGGCTGCCCAGGATCTGGGGGTAGACAGCGCTGGGATCCAGGATGGGCGAAATGGGGTTCGACTCCCCCGGCCGCTGGAACGCCGGGGTATTCAGCAGGTAGCGCAGGAAGTACAGCGCGATGTAGTTGAACATAATGGTCAGGATGACTTCGTGGGCTCCGGTGCGGGCCTTCAGCAGGCCGGCGAGGCCGCCCCAGAGGGCGCCGCCAATGATGCCGGCCACCAGCACCAGCAGCAGGTGCAGGCCGAACGGCAGGTGCAGGGCGAAGCCCACCCAGGCCGCCAGGATGCCGGCCACGATGATCTGCCCCTGGGCGCCGATGTTGAAGAGCCCGGCCCGGAACGCCAGCGCCACGCCCAGGCCGGCCGTGATGAGCGGCGTGGCGATGGTGAGGGTCTCCATGAAGGGTGCGAACTGTGCGGCCAGCCCATTGCCGCGGGGGTTGAACACCGAGCCTTGGAACAGCGCTATGTAGGAGCGCGTGGCAGCATTCCATACGGCCGTCAGCATGTCGGTGGGCCGGGCGAAGAAGTAGCCGGCGGTGGTGGCCACCTGCTTGTCGGTGCTCGCGATGAGCAGGCCGCCAATGATCAGCGCCAGCAGCACTGCCAGCACGGACACCATGCCGCTTCCGGTGAAGATCCTGCGCAGGACGGTGTCGGAGCCGCCGGGAAGCAGTCCGCTTTGGGCCGTGGCTGGAACAGCCGAGGGCTGCATCGCCCCGCCGGCGGTGTCGACGGCCACTACTGCGGCCGTTTCCTCCGCAGCATCCTGGCCGGCGGCAGACCCGGCGCCGGGCTGTTCGTTGTCGACGTGCCGGCTTTCGTCTGCGTGTTTGGGGGAAGGCTGGTCAGGCATGGTCGGCTCCCTCGGCGTTGGAGGTGGCGGCCGGGGTGCCGGCCTGCGGGGTGTGTGCGTGTTCTTCCGGCGGGATGCCAGCCATCATGAGGCCAAGGACGTCCCGGCTGGTTCCGGCGGGGACAGTGCCCACCAGCTTGCCTTTGTAGAGCACCGCAATGCGGTCCGCCAGTTCCATGACTTCGTCCAGTTCGGTGGAAATGATCATCACCGGGGTCCCTTGGTCACGCTCCGCGACAATCCGCCGGTGCAGGAACTCGATGGAACCCACGTCCACGCCGCGGGTGGGCTGGGAGGCGATGAACAGGCGCAGTGGACGGGAAAGTTCGCGGGCCATCACAAGTTTTTGCTGGTTGCCGCCGGACAGGGTCCCGGCGGCGGCTGCGGCGGAGGGTGTGCGGACATCGAATTCGCCGATGCGCGCCTTGGCATTCTCCATGATTTTCGCAGGGCTCATGCTGATCCCCTTGGCGAAGGGCGGCTTGTCATAAAGATCAAGGATCAGGTTCTCCGCCACGGAGAAGGTGCCCACCAGCCCGTCCACCTTGCGGTCTTCGGGAACGAACCCGACGCCGGCCTGCAGGACTTCCTTGACGGACCGGCCCACGAGCTCCTTGCCGTCCAGGACAATGGAACCGGTGACCCGCTCCTGCAGGCCCAGGATCGCTTCGGTGAGTTCGGTTTGCCCGTTGCCCTGGACGCCGGCAACGGCCAGGATCTCGCCGCGCTTGATGTGGAAGCTGAGATGGTCCACGACGTGCTGGCCGTTGGGCGCGATGACGGTGAGGTCGCGGACTTCGAAGGTGGTGTCCTTGGGCTGGGCCGGAGCCTTGTCCAGGGTCAGGCTTACGGCACGGCCCACCATCATCGAGGCAAGTTCGGTGGTGGAGGCGGCGGGATCGGCCGTGCCCACTACCTTGCCCCGCCGGATCACGGTGATGGTGTCCGAGACTTCCTTGACCTCGCGCAGCTTGTGCGAAATGAAGACGATGGAGGTTCCGCGCGACTTCAGCTGGCGCATGATATCCAGGAGCTCGTCGGTCTCCTGCGGAGTCAGCACGGCGGTGGGCTCATCCAGGATCAGCACCTTGGCGTTGCGGACCAGTGCCTTGATGATCTCCACCCGTTGCTGCACGCCCACCGGCAGGTCCTCCACCAGGGCGTCCGGGTCCACATCGAAGCCGTATTGGTCCGAGATTTCCTTGATGCGCTGCCGGGTCTGGTCCAGGTTGAGGAACCCGGCCGCCTTGGTGGGTTCGGCGCCCAGCGCTACGTTCTCGGCCACGGTGAAGACCGGCACCAGCATGAAGTGCTGGTGCACCATGCCGATCCCTGCCGCCATTGCATCGCCCGGGCCCCGGAACGTGACGGGCTTGTCATCGATGAGGATTTCGCCTTCGGACGGCTCATACAGCCCGTAGAGCACATTCATCAGGGTGGATTTCCCCGCCCCGTTTTCACCAAGGAGGCAGTGGATCTGTCCCGGCTCAACCACCACGTCTATGTGGTCGTTGGCCAGGAGCGTGCCAAAACGTTTGGTGATCCCTCTGAGTTCAAGTTTCAAAACTCTGACCAATCTCGAAGCGTCCGGTGATCGACCGGACGGGATATATGGCTGCAGCACCAGCCTAGTGGCTGCAGTCCCGGGAGGAGCCGGCCGGGCGCTGTAAACGTTCGGCCAGCAAAAAGCGCCACCGGCCGGCCAGTGGGTGACGGACCGGCGGTGGCGCTTCCTGTGGTGGATCAGGCCTTGGGGCTGGCTGCGGACTCGACCTTCAGCTTGCCGTCGACGATGTCCTTCTTGATCTTCTCGAGGTCGGACTTCACGTCGGCGGGGACCTGGGAGTCGAGGTCGTGGAAGGGTGCCAGCTGCACGCCGTCGTTGGCAAGGGTGCCAACGTACGGGGTGTTGTTGAACTTGCCGTCCTTGTCCTCAGTGACAACGGTCTCCACGGCCTCGCCCATCTGCTTCATGACAGAGGAGAGCATGATGCCCTTGTAGTCCGGGGCGGTGAGGTAGCCGTCCGAGTCAACCCAGATCAGCTTGACGTCCTTGCCGGCAGCCTTGGCCTCGTTAAGCGCGGCTCCGGCGCCCTTGCCCACGGGACCGGCCACGGGCATGACGATGTCCGCACCCTGGTCCAGGAAGTTCTTGGTCAGCTGCTTGCCCACGTCCTGCTTTTCGAAGTCGCCGGTGAAGCTGCCGTCCTGGGCATCCTTGTTCCAGCCGAGCAGCTTGACGTTCTTGCCCTTCTGCTGGTTGTAGTACTTCACGCCGTCGGCGTAGCCGTCCATGAAGATGGTCACGGTGGGGATCTTGATGCCGCCGAAGGTGGCCACGGTGCCGGTCTTGGTGGTTCCTGCAGCCAGGTAGCCGGCGAGGAAGGCCGCCTGCGCGGTGTCGTAGATGATCGGCTTGACGTTGCTGATGGGCTTGTCGTAGCCAAAGTCGATGATGGCGAAGTGCTTGTCCGGGTTGGCGGTGGCCTGGGCCTTGGTGGCGTCGCCGAGCAGGAAGCCCACCGTGATGGTCAGGTTGCAGCCGGCCGTGACCATGGCCCGCAGGTTGGGTTCGAAGTCGTTATTGGTCTTCGACTCGATCTGGTTGACCTTGATGCCAAGGTCCTTCTCGGTCTTCTTCAGGCCCTCGTAGGAGGACTGGTTGAAGGACTGGTCGTCGAATCCACCGGAGTCCGACACGATGCAGCCCGTGTAGTCGCTGGCACCTGCGGATGAGGTGCTTCCGGCTTCGGGGGCTGCACCGCAGGCGGTGAGCACAAGCGCGGACGCACCGAGGGTGGCCACTCCGGCCATTGAACCGCGCTTGAAGCTGGCACGCAGTGATTTCTTCAATTTTCCTCCAGGGATGATGCGAGTGGCGCTACGGGCTGGAATTCAATGAGTGTCCGTTTCGGCGCTGAAATTCTGTTTTCACTGAAGGCACGCAGCACTGCGCCGGAGCGCACTGATGGCACTTACTTTAGTGGTCTGCGCCACGTCCCCATAGCACGCCAGGAGCCCATCCGGGAGATTGTTTACAAGTTGTTACCAAGCAGTAGGGACACCGCGGATGCGGTGTCCCTACTGCTTGTGCGTGATGGTGGCGGCTACAGCCGGACGAGCATTTTCCCGGTGTTTGCACCGTCCAGGAGGTCCATGAAGGCCTGCGGCGCGTTCTCCAGTCCGTCAACGATGGTCTCGTCGTAGCGCACGGTCCCGTCCGCCAGCCAGCCGGCCATCTTCTCCGCAAACTCCGCCGCGTGCTGGCGCTGCCCGCCCACCAGGAAGCCCCGGAGGGTGAGCTGCTTCCCGATAGCCTGCATCAGGTTGTGGGGTGCAGGAGTGGGTTCGGTTGAGTTGTACTGCGCGATGGCGCCGCACATTGCCACCCGGCCGCCCACGTTGAGGACCGACAGGGCTGCCTCGAGGTGCTCGCCGCCCACGTTGTCGAAGTAGACGTCAATGCCGGCCGGGCCGGCCGCCTTTTCCAGTTGCCCGACAACGGGACCGTCATGGTAGTCGAACGCGGCGTCGAAACCGAGCTCCAGGAGCCGGGCCACCTTGGCGGGCGAGCCGGCCGAGCCGATGACCCGGGAGGCGCCCATGGCTTTGGCGATCTGTCCCACCAGCGAGCCCACGGCACCCGCCGCGCCCGAAACGAACACGGCGTCGCCCGGCTTGAATTCGGCAACCTTCAACAGACCGGTGTAGGCCGTCAGCCCGGTCATGCCCAGGGCACCCAGGAAGGCGGACGCCGGGGCCAGGTCAGTGCGGGCGGGGGTGGCAGAAGCGCCGTCGACCACCGAATACTCGCGCCAGCCAAGCGGATGCACGACGACGTCGCCCTCCTGGTGTGCGGACGACCGGGACGCCATCACCTCGCCCACCGCCCCGCCGTCGAGCGCCTTGCCCACGGCGAAGGGCGCGGAGTAGGACTTGACGTCATTCATCCTGCCCCGCATGTACGGGTCTACGGACATGAAGAGGTTCCGCACCAGGATCTGGCCGTCTTCGAGTGCGGGCAGCGGAGACTCGGCAAGTTCGAAGTTCTCATTGGACGGGCGTCCCTCGGGGCGCGAAGCCAACCGGATTTCGCGGGTGGTGGTTGCAAGGGCTGTGCTCATGCTGCGTACTCCAGGATCTTGAGGTCGACGTTGATGTTGCCGCGGGTGGCGTTGGAATAGGGGCAGACCTGGTGCGCCTTGGCCACAAGGTCTTCCGCCGTGGCGAGGTCCAGGGCGGGCAGGGCGATTTCCAGTTCGGCGGCCAGCCCGAAGCCGGCTCCGCTCTCCAGCTGCCCCAGGTGGATTTTCGCTGCCACTGCCGAGTCCGTCAGGTCAGCGCCTGCCTTGCGGCCGACCAGGCGCAGTGCGGAATGGAAGCAGGCGGCATACCCGGCGGCGAAAAGCTGTTCGGGGTTGGTGCCGTGGCCGCTGCCGCCGAGTTCGACCGGGCTGGCGAGATCCACTGCGAGCCTGCCGTCGTTGCTGCGTGCAGCGCCGTCGCGCCCTTCGCCCGAGGCCAGCGCCTCGGCGGTGTAGAGAGTCTTCACGAAAAAAATCCGTCCTGTAGATGGGATGGTGCAGTATTCGGGTTCACAGCGATTCATGCAGGGCAGCCGTGAGCTTGCCCAGGGTGGTCCGCAGCTGTTCGAGTTCGTCCAGCGAAAGTCCTGCGGCATCGGCCAGCCGCTGCGGAATGGCGCTGGCCGCGCCGCTGAGGTTCCGCCCGGCATCCGTCAGGTGGATGGCGACGCGGCGTTCGTCCTCGCCGGACCGCCGCCGTTCCACCAGCCCCAGGGCTTCCAGGCGCTTAAGGAGCGGCGACAGGGTGCCGGAGTCGAGGCCAAGTTCCCCGCCGAGTTCCTTCACGCCCCGGGGTTCGCTTTCCCACAGGACCAGCATCACCAGGTACTGCGGGTAGGTGAGCCCCAGTTGGTCCAGCACGGTCCGGTAGACGGCGGTGGCGGCACGGGAAGCTGAGTACAGGGCAAAACAAACTTGCCGGTCCAGGCGGGGTGCTTCGGTCATACAGAAACGATAGCCCACAATTAAGTTGTGCACAACTTACTGCAGGTGGGGCAGCCCCTGTTGCGCCGCAGTCGGCATGCGAACGACGGCGGCAGGGCACCTTTCCGGCCGGGCTCTGCCAGGCGCGCCCCCAGGCCAAAGAGGTTACGGAAGCGGTGCCTGCTCGAGGTCCCGGATGGTCCGCAGCGCCGCTGCGGTGAGGACCCGGATGCCCAGGCCAAGGGCGCGCTCGTCCAGGATGTAATCGCCGCGGTGGAGGTCGTAGTCCTCACCGCCCGGCGTCTTGGTGCCCAGGCGCATCATGGCTCCCGGAAGTTCCGCCAGGAACCAGGCAAAATCCTCGCCGCCCATGGACTGCGGCGTCAGCACCACGGCGCTCTCGCCGATTTCGGCCCGGGCGGCAGCTTCGATGATGGCTGTCTCGTGTTCCGAGTTCACCACCGGCGGCACTCCCCTGGTGTGCTCCAGGTGGACGTCCACGCCGTACGGTGCGGCCACCTGGTGGACCACTTCGTCAAGGAGTTCGCCGGCAGCGTGCCAGGCGTCGCGGTCCAGGCAGCGCATGGTCCCGGCCATGTAGCCGCTGCCGGGAATCGCATTGGGTGCCGAGCCCGCGGTGATCTGGCCCCACACCACGGAGACGCCGCTGCGGACGTCCACCCGGCGGGACAGCACGGCCGGTACGTTCACGGCGATCTGGGCCAGCGCGAACACCAGGTCCTCGGTGAGGTGCGGGCGCGACGTGTGGCCGCCACGGCCGGAGAGTTCGATCCGGATGGTGTCCGAAGCCGAGGTAATGGCACCAATCCGCGTTCCCACCTTCCCCACCTCAATCCGGGGGTCGCAATGCAGGGCCAGGATCCGGGGGACGCCCTCCAGGACGCCCTGTTCGATGCAGGCGTGCGCGCCGCCGGGCATCGTTTCCTCGGCAGGCTGGAAGATGATCCGGACGGTGGCCCCGAGGGGTGCCTCCTGGTGCATCCGGTTCAATACCAGGGCGATGCCCAGCATGGTGGTGGTGTGCACGTCATGGCCACAGGCGTGCGTGACGCCGTGATTCTTCGACGCGAACGGCAGGCCCGTCTCCTCGATGATGGGCAGGGCGTCAATGTCGCCGCGCAGCGCCGTGGCGATGGGACCTTCGCCCACGTCCACGGTCAGCCCGGTGCCTTCCAGGCGGCGGGGACTCAGGCCGGCGGCTTCGAGCCGCTCGGCAAGCTTGTCCGTGGTGCGGAACTCCTTGAAGGACAGCTCCGGGTGCGCATGCAGGTCCCGCCGGAATTCGATCAGTTCCGGCAAAAGCGGTTCGAGCCAGGGAGCCACCAGGGCGGTGGGCTCGGCTTCAGTAGTGTAGTTGCGCACTGTTTCACTCTAGCGAGGGTGCCGGCTTTAGTGCCCATTCACTGACGCCTCATTACATTCCGGAGACTGCCGGCACCGGTGGCGCCGGCAGGTTCCGGGTCAGAGGACGTCCGTGTCGCCGCTTGCCTTAAGTGCGTCGACGGCAGCCTTGACGCGCTGGGAATTGGCCATGGTGGTCACCAGCAAAGCGTCCGGGGTATCCACGATGACCACGTCCTGGATGCCGATCAGGGCGATCACGCGCTTGGTGTCGGTAACCACAACGCCGCTTGAGTTCTCGGTGAACACGCGGGCACCTTCGCCGAGGACGGTGACGTCGTCCACTTCCTTGGCACTGTTGAGGCGGCCAACGGAGGCGAAGTCGCCAACATCGTCCCAGCGGAAAGTTCCGGGAACGACGGCGACGTCCCCGGCTTCGGCGGCGGGCTCGGCCACTGCGTAGTCGATGGCGATCTTCGGCAGGGTGGGCCAGATGCGTGCCGTGACCTCGTCGCGCCGGGGGGTGTCCCACGCCCGGGCGATTTCCTGCAGCCCCTGGAACAGTTCGGGCTGGTTCGCCTCAAGGTGCTTGAGCATCAACGCCACCGGTGCCACGAACATGCCGGCGTTCCACACGTAGTCGCCACTGTCCACGTACTGCTGGGCCACCACTTCGTCCGGCTTTTCGACGAACTCCACCACGTCGTGGGCGCTGGGCGCGCCTTCAATGTGCAGGGCCTTGCCGGAGCGGATGTAGCCGAAGCCGGTGGACGGGTGCGTGGGCTTGATGCCGATGGTGACGATCTTGCCGGTGGCAGCGGTGTGGATGGCTTCGCGGACGGCCTGCTGGAACAGATCATCCGGGCTGATCACCTGGTCGGCTGCGAAGGAACCCATGATGGTGTCGGGATCGCGCTCGTGCAGGATCGCCGCCGCAAGGCCGATGGCGGCAGCGGAGTCCTTTGGCTCTGACTCGAGGACAAGGTCGGCGTCCTGCACCTCGGGCAGCTGGCGGCATACGGCGTCGCGGTGCGCCCGGCCGGTCACCACCAGCATCCGGTTGCCCGCCAAAGGGTGCAGCCGGTCATAGGTGGCGCGCAGCAACGTGCTGCCCGATCCCGTGAGATCGTGAAGGAACTTGGGAGCTGCTGCACGTGACAGGGGCCAGAGGCGGGTCCCCACTCCGCCTGCCGGAATCACCGCGATGAAGCGGTCAAGGGGTGAAGCCGGGCTTGTCACTTTGTCTGTACTCATCACGGCTACTTTAGCGGAACGGCCCCAACCGGCTCCTTTGGCGACACATCAGACCTGCGTTTTGCGGCGCCGTCGTACCCAAAAGCCTGCAGGGATGTGGCGTTCGTCTCATTTCCCCGGAAAATCCGCTCCAGTACTGGGCACCAAGAATCTCCGAAATTGAATAAGCTGTTAGCGGAGCCTAGATTTAGGCCTGAGCTACGAGTGCTCTCGCAGCAGGCGTTCCCCCCGCATGGATCTCATGCCAGCGCCGCTGTGTTGCAGGGAGGTTTATCAGTGCCGACAAAACCAGCTGGCACCTTGTACCGCGGCCGTGAAGGCATGTGGTCCTGGGTAGGACACCGCATTACCGGTGTAGTGATCTTTTTCTTCTTGTTGGTCCACGTCCTGGACACCTCCTTGGTGCGTGTGTCACCGGAGGCCTACACCGCTGTGATCGGCGCCTACAAGAACCCCCTGATGGCGCTGGGCGAGACCGGCCTTGTTGCCGCGATCGTGTTCCACGCCTTCAACGGCCTGCGGATCATTGCGGTCGACTTCTGGAAGAAGGGCGCAAAGTACCAGCGGCAGATGCTGTGGGCAGTCCTGGCCCTTTGGGTCGTGACCATGGTCGCCTTCTCCATCCGCCACCTGTCCCTCGCCCTCGGAGGTCACTAAGCCATGACTGCAACGATCGAGAGCCCCCGCAGCGGGCGGATCGCCCCCCAGTACCGCCGCAGCAGCGGCTCACGGGGCAACTTCGAGATGATCGCCTGGCTGTTCATGCGTCTCTCCGGCGTAGTGCTGGTGGTCCTCATCTTCGGCCACCTGTTCGTGAACCTCATGGTGGGCGAAGGCATCCACGCCATTGACTTCGGCTTCGTGGCCGGCAAGTGGGCAGACCCGTTCTGGCAGTTCTGGGACCTGGCCATGCTTTGGCTGGCAATGCTGCACGGCACCAACGGCGTCCGGACCATCATCAACGACTACGCAGAGAAGACGTCCACCCGCCGCTGGCTGAAGACCGTCCTCTACGCGGCCGCCGTCGTCATCATCCTCCTCGGCACGCTGGTCATCTTCACCTTCAACCCGTGCCCCGTGGTGAACGGCGTTGCCCTTCCGGGTGGATTCTGCCCTGCCTAGAACTGGCACAACCCCGGGCCCGCGGGCTTTTCCGCGGGCCCTGTTTTGCGGAGCAGGCAAAGCCGCCCCGTTGTTTTATAGCGAATTTTGAGAGAAAGAGCGTCTGGTATGCAGGTCCATAAGTACGACGTCGTCATCGTCGGTGCCGGTGGCGCTGGCATGCGCGCCGCGATCGAGTCCGGTCAGCGCGCGCGCACAGCAGTACTGACCAAGCTCTACCCCACCCGCTCGCACACCGGTGCGGCCCAGGGTGGCATGTGCGCAGCCCTTGCCAATGTCGAGGAAGACAACTGGGAATGGCACACGTTCGACACTATCAAGGGCGGCGACTACCTGGTTGACCAGGACGCCGCGGAGGTCATGGCCAAGGAAGCCATCGACGCCGTGCTGGACCTGGAAAAGATGGGCCTGCCCTTCAACCGCACCCCCGAGGGCCGCATCGACCAGCGGCGCTTTGGTGGCCACACCCGCGACCACGGCAAGGCTCCGGTCCGCCGTGCATGCTACGCCGCGGACCGCACCGGCCACATGATCCTGCAGACCCTGTACCAAAACTGCGTCAAGCACAACGTTGAGTTCTACAACGAGTACTACGTTTTGGACCTGCTGACGGTCGAAGAGGATGCTGTCCGCGAAGACGGGACGCCCTACAAGCAGAAGCGCGTGGCCGGCGTCGTCTCCTACGATCTCGCCTCCGGTGAACTGCACGTGTTCCAGGCCAAGTCCGTGGTGTTCGCCTCCGGTGGCGCCGGCAAGGTCTTCAAGACCACGTCCAACGCCCACACCCTGACCGGTGACGGCATGGGCATCGCCTTCCGCCGCGGCATCCCCCTGGAGGACATGGAGTTCTTCCAGTTCCACCCCACCGGCCTGGCCGGGCTGGGCATCCTGCTGTCCGAGGCCGCCCGCGGTGAAGGTGCCATCCTCCGCAACTCGGAGGGTGAGCGCTTCATGGAGCGCTACGCCCCCACCATCAAGGACCTGGCACCGCGCGACATCGTGGCCCGCTCCATGGCCAACGAAGTCCGCGAAGGCCGCGGCTGCGGCCCGAACAAGGACTACGTCCTCCTGGACCTGACCCACCTGGAGCCGGCGCACATCGATGCGAAGCTGCCGGACATCACCGAGTTCGCCCGCACCTACCTGGGCGTGGAACCGTACACCGAGCCGGTGCCCGTGTTCCCCACCGCGCACTACGCGATGGGCGGCATCCCCACGAACATCGAAACCGAAGTGCTCCAGGACAACGACACCGTGGTCCCCGGGCTCTACGCCGCCGGCGAGGTGGCCTGCGTGTCCGTCCACGGTTCCAACCGCCTTGGCACCAACTCGCTCCTGGACATCAACGTGTTCGGCAAGCGTGCCGGCATCGCTGCCGCGGAATACGCCAAGACCGCCCAGTTCGTGGAACTGCCGGAGAACCCGCTGGCCTACACCACCGAACTGCTGGACATTGCCCGCAACGGCACCGGCGACGAAAAGGTGGCGCAGATCCGCAAGGAACTGCAGGACACGATGGACGCCAACATGCAGGTGTTCCGTACGGCGGACACCCTGAACCAGGTGCTGCGCGACATCGCATCCTTCGAGGAGCGGTACAAGCGCATCAATGTCCAGGACAAGGGCAAGCGCTTCAACCTGGACCTGCTCGAGGCCGTTGAGCTCGGCTTCCTGCTGGAACTGGCCAAGGTCATGACCGTGGCCGCCCTGCACCGTGAGGAATCCCGCGGCGGACACTTCCGCGAGGACTTCCCCGAGCGTGACGACGAGAAATTCATGAAGCACTCCATGGCGTACAAGGATGACCATGCGCCGGCTGACGGATCGGCGGAGTCAATCGCCGGTATCCGCCTCGCCACCAAGCCGGTTGTCTTTACCCGCTACGAGCCGATGGTGAGGAAGTACTAAGATGACCGCTGAAATCGCTGAGCCAGCCTCAAAGGTTGAACTTCCTGCCGGCGTTGGCGGGGGCGGGGAAATCCCCACGTTCGACGTCCACATGCGGGTCCGCAGGTACAACCCGGAGGTTTCCGAGGAAGCCACCTGGGATGATTTCCACCTGACCATGTACGGCACGGACCGTGTCCTGGATGCCCTGCACAAGGTGAAGTGGGAGATGGACGGCACCTTGTCCTTCCGCCGCTCCTGCGCCCACGGTGTGTGCGGCTCTGACGCCATGCGCATCAACGGCCGCAACCGCCTTGCCTGCAAAACGCTGCTGAAGGACCTGGACACGTCCAAGCCCATCACCGTGGAGCCCATCAAGGGTCTGCCGGTGGAGAAGGACCTGATCGTGGACATGGAGCCCTTCTTCCAGTCGTACCGCGAAGTCATGCCCTTCCTGATCAACAAGGGCCACGAGCCCACCCGGGAACGCCTCCAGTCCGCGGAGGACCGGGAGCGCTTTGACGACACCACCAAGTGCATCCTCTGCGCCGCGTGCACGTCCTCCTGCCCCGTGTTCTGGACGGACGGTCAGTACTTCGGCCCCGCCGCGATCGTCAACGCACACCGCTTCATCTTCGATTCCCGTGATGATGCCGGCGACATGCGCCTGGAGATCCTCAACGACAAGGAAGGCGTGTGGCGCTGCCGCACCACCTTCAACTGCTCCGAGGCATGCCCCCGCGGCATCCAGGTCACGCAGGCCATTGCGGAAGTCAAGCAGGCCATCCTGGCCCGCAAGATCTAGGCTCGTTCACCAACAGATATAACGGCCGACGGCGTCGCTCACCACACGTGGTGGGGGCGCCGTCGTCGTTTCAGCAGAAAGGGGTCCTCCTTGTCCCGCTCCGAAAAAGTGTCCTTTGCCGGTTCCACCGGCGAGATGCTGTCCGGCATCATTGACGTCCCGGAGGGCCCCGTCAAGGGCTGGGGTGTCTTCTCGCACGGTTTCACGCTGGGCAAGGACAGCCCCTCCGCAGCGCGGATGTGCAAGGCGCTGGCGGACAGCGGCATCGGCATGCTGCGCTTCGACAACCTGGGCCTGGGCGGCTCCGCCGGGGAATGGTCCGCCGGCTCGTTCAGCCACAAGGTGGCCGACACGGTGAAGGCCGCGGAGTTCATGCGCAGTCAGGGCAAGGAGATCTCCCTGCTGGTGGGCCACTCGTTCGGCGGCGCCGCGGTTCTTGCCGCAGCGCGGGAGATTCCGGAGCTCGACGCCGTTGCCACCGTGGGAGCGCCCTTTTCCCCCAAGCATGTGGCCCACGTTTTCGATGCCGCGCTGGACAGGATCCTGAGCGAGGGCAGCGCCGAAGTTGACCTCGGAGGCAAGCGGGTGGAGATCCGCCGGCACTTCGTGGAGGACCTGGAGAACGCGGACCTGACGGACTGCATCAAGCAGCTGCACAAGCCCCTGATGGTGCTGCACTCCCCCACCGACAACACCGTGGGGATCGAGAATGCCAGCACCATCTTCCAGACGGCCAGGCATCCGAGGAACTTCGTGTCCCTTGAGGGCAGCGACCACCTGCTCACCGGCAAGGGCCAGGCCGCACGGGCGGCCAGGATCATCGCCGCCTGGGCGGACCAGTACCTCGACGCAGCACCTGCCTGACCCTCCCCGGCCAGTTTGGCCGGCCCTACTTGCCGATAGCCGCCTTGCTCTCGCTGATCCACTGTTCGGCTGCCTTGTCCGGCGTGACCCGCTTGAAAAGGACGTCCGTGTTGATCCGGGCGGTGATCTCCGAGACGGCGGTTGACCCGGTGGGGCCGATGTACGTTGGGGCGAAATCCATCTTGCCGATCTGGTTGATGTACTCCGCCTCCACCTTGCCCTGAGGGGTGAGCATGTCCTGGATGGCGGCGCGCATGTCGGAGTTGCCAGGGATGCCCCGGTCGCTCTGGATGATCCTGGCCGCCGCCGGGTTGTTGACCAGGAAGTTCACGAGCTTGGCGGCAGCGTCCGTGTGCTTGCTGCGTGCGGAGATGGTGTAGAACTGCGAGGACTGCAGCCAGATCCCCGGGGTGGGCTTCTCCCCCGGTAGCTTGAGCAGTTTCAGGTCTGCGCCGGAGGCCTTGCTGAGGGCGGTCAGTGAATTGCTCCACGTGAGCATCATTGCGGCCTTGCCCATGCCCATGAGGGTCTGCTCAGTGCTGACATTGAGCTTCTCCACCGTCTCCGAAGCACTCGGAGCGGCACCGGATTCACTAAGCTTCAGCGAGTAGTGGAAGTAGTCCTGCACCGTTTGCTTGCCCAGTCCCAGCTGTCCGTCCTGGGTGTACAGGGATTCGCCGCGCTGGCGGGCGAAGGCGTCCAGGGAGTCATGGGTGAGCACGGTTGCAGTTCCGTAGGTGCCCTGGGGGCTCTTGGCGGTGATGTCACCGGCAATCCTGGCGAAGTCGTCCCAGCTCCAGCTGCTGTCATCTGGCAGCGGAACCCCTGCCGCCGCGAAGACGGCGGGATTGGCCACAATGGCCAGTGCGTTGGCGCCGGTGGAAACGCCGTACTGTTTGCCCTTGACCTGTCCGTTTTCCAGGGCGCCCTGGTCGATCCTTGACAGGTCCAGTGAGCCCTGCACCGTGGTCAGGTCCAGCAACGCGCCGCGGTTTGCGTATTCGGCGGGGTAGGCGCCCCCCATGGTGATGACATCCGGCGCGTCGTTGGCGGCCATCTGGGTTGCGAGCTTGTCGAAGTAGCCGCTGATGTCGCCATATTCCGGCTTGACCTTGATGTTGGGGTTGGCGGCCTCAAACTCAGCAATGGCCTTGTTGGTCAGCTCGGCCCGGCCGGCATTGCCCCACCAGGAAAAGCGGATCTCCACGGGCCCGTCCCCGGCCTTGTTGGACGACGGGCTGGAACAGCCGGCCGTCACGGCCAGGAGGGCTGCGGCTGAGAGGACGGCAAGGGATTTACGGATTGTTCCGGTAGCAGGGCGCGTCATTGGGCAAGCTTCTTCCTTGGTGAGAAGGGTGGGTGAGCGAGAGAAAGCGGTTTCGTGAAACGTATCAACGGCGGGTAAAGCCCGTCAATAGGATCCCGTCATGGTTTCCGTACCGGTTATCGACCTGGACTTCTCGGTGCACGATTTCACATGGCGGCCCCTTGACAGCGCTGTGGAACCCGCCAAGGATGGAATCGCCAGAAACCGCTTTCTCCCCGGTGCCGCGTTTCCGGGGAGGCGCGCTGGCCATGCCCGGACATTTCGCGGCATCAGTCACCACACACCTGTAAGGAGGGCGTGCACCGTGCACAGCCACGCCAGCACCGTACGGCCGGAGGCCACGACCACGTCCCACCGGCGGCACAAGCAGATTGACAGGAAGGCGCTGGTCCGGCGGCACAACGTTCGTCAGCAAAGTCTTGATCCGCGAAGCCCTGTCTCAGTGGGCAACGGGGAGTTTGCCTTCACCATGGACCTCACGGGCCTTCAAAGCCTGCCAGCCGAGTACCCCGTGGGGCCCCGTGAGGACTCGCTTCCCCCGGGAACGCTGCTGGGCACCCAATCCACCTGGGGCTGGCACTCCATGCCTGGCGGCGATCGTTACAGCCTGGCAGGTTCCACGGTCCTCTACGACTCCCCACGTGGTCCGGTGCCGTACGTGGACATGGTGGGGGACATCGTCAATGACCGCGAGACAGGCACCTCAACGGCCGAAGCATGGCTGCGGGCAAACCCGCACCGCCTGGATCTGGGACGCATCGGTTTCCAGCTGCTGCAGGACGGAACCAGCCGGCCCATCAGCAGCAGCGAGCTTTCCCACGCCAGCCAGATTCTTGATCTTTGGACGGGCATCGTCACCAGCACCTTCGCCATCGCCGGCCACCAGGCCACGGTCACCACAGCCTGCCATCCGGACCGCGACGAACTAGGCATTCGGGTGGAGTCACCCGCGCTGGGTGACGGCCTGGTGATCGGCATCGACTTCCCGTACGGCTCCGAGGCGTGGCACAACGGCGCCGGGTGGGATCTGCCGGGCGCCCACACCACCATCCTCAACGGACCGCAACCTGCAGTGTCCCATGCAGGGGCCAGCAGCTGGACGGTGGACCGCGAACTGGACAACGCGCGCTACCGCGTGGTGATCACCGGCCAAGGCCTGGTCGTGGAACAGACCGGGGCGCACCACCTGCGCATACGGCCGGATGTCCACTCGAGCACCGAGGCGCTGGACCTGTCCATTGAGTTCATATCCGCCGCGGACGGGGACTGTATCCCCCGGGGCGGTGCGGGCCTTTCCAGAGTGGCAGGCAAGGCGGGCGTTGGCCGCCATGCGGGTCCCGCCGTCGGGCCTTCCCCTTCAGCGCCGTCGGTTCCCAGCGCAAACCAGCCCGGCAGCAACGTTGCAGCCGCCTCCATGGACCGTTGGCCCAGGTTCTGGTCGTCCGGAGGTGCCATCGAGCTGGCTGCCACGCGGGACCCACGGGCCAGGGAGCTCGAACGCCGGATTGTCCTCTCCCAGTACCTGACGGCCGTCAACTGCTCCGGATCGCTGCCGCCGCAGGAAACAGGCCTGGTGTGCAGCTCGTGGCGCGGCCGCTTCCACCTGGAGATGCATTGGTGGCACGCCGCCCATTTTGCGCACTGGAACCGAACGGAGCTCCTCCTCCCCTCCCTGCGCTGGTACTCAACGGTGCTGGAAACGTCGCGGGAAACCGCCAGGGCGCAGGGCTTCGACGGCGCCCGCTGGCCCAAGCAGGTAGGCCCGGACGGCAGGGAGAGCCCCAGCCCGATCGGGACGTTCCTGATTTGGCAGCAGCCGCATCCCATCCATTTGGCCGAGCTGCTGTACCGGGCCAATCCGGGCCCTGACGTGCTGGAGGAGTTCGCTGACATCGTGTTCGAAACCGCCGCGTTCATGGCGGGCTTCGCTCATCGCACCCCGAGGGGTTTCGAACTTGGGCCGCCGCTCATACCCGCACAGGAGAGCTATGGGTCCATGCGGGCGAAGATCAAAAACCCGACGTTCGAACTCGCTTACTGGCAGTGGGGCCTCAGGACTGCCGCCGCCTGGCGGGAACGGTTGGGCCTCGAGCCCGTTGCATGCTGGCAGGAGGTTGCTGACGGGCTGGTGCGCCCGCGCGTAGTCGACGGCGTCTATGCGGCAATGGACGTGGAGCCCTTCACCATCAGGACGGACCATCCCTCGATGCTCTGCGCACTGGGCGTCCTGCCGCTGACAGACCTGATCGATGAGGCAGTCATGCGGGCCACCCTTGAGGATGTCCTGGCCGACTGGGACTGGACCACCACATGGGGGTGGGACTACCCGGTGATGGCGATGACCGCTGCCCGGCTCGGGGACCCGGAGTACGCCGTCGACGCGCTCCTGCAGGAGGCCGGTAAGAACACAGTCCTGACGAACGGTCACAACCGGCAGACGGACTCCTTGCCGTTGTACCTTCCAGGCAACGGGGGGCTCCTTGCCGCGGCCGCGCTGATGGCTGCCGGCTGGGACCACGGCCCGGACCGCCACGCTCCGGGCTTTCCGCCCGGCTGGACCGTTGCGTGGGAAGGTCTGGTGCCGGCCCCCTGACGTCGCTGTGCTGGAGGGCCGGACAATTCTACGGCCGGGCGCGCGTCAGGTTTGGGGCGTGGTTCGGCGTGCGCCGAGTATCGTCTTGCGCGGAGGAGCGTCCGACTCCAGGTCCGCTTCACGGACGGCCGCCCATCCTGCCGAGACAAGGTAGACCTGGCTGACGAGGTTGAACCAGATGAGCAGGCCGATGATGATGGCAAACGGCGCCAGGATGGGATTGCGGCTGGCCCCGCCAAGAAGTTCAGTGCTGAAGATCTGCAGTATGGTGGTGCCCACGGCTGCCAGGCCGGTGCCCTCGACCAGTGCCTGGCGGGACAGCTTGAGCCCCGCGGCCAGCCGGAACATGATCAGCGCCGTGACCCAGTTCAGGACCAGCGGGACGACGATTTTGACGGAGGTGGTCAGCGGGCCGGCCAAGGCGTCGCTGAGGTGCAGGAAGTCCGCTACCCAACCCGCCAGCGTGCCGAACACCAGCGATGCACCGCCGCTGATCACCAGGGCCACGCCCAGCAGCAGCAGGGTTCCGGCGTCGCGCAGCTTCATCACGATGGGATTGACGATCAGCGGCGGCAGCTGCAGGACGCCGCGCAGGCCGTCCCGGAGGCCGTTGATCCAACCGAGTGATGTGACCACCGTTACCAGCGCACCGATGACCGCGGTCCAGCCGAGGCCGTTGGGATCCAACATGTCCTTGGGGTCCACCAGCCCCGGTCCGCCGTTGACTTTCAGTAGGCCCGGTGCGCTGGCGGCCACGCTGCCGATAACGGTGTCCAGCAGCGCCGGCTGGCCGCTGAGGACCAGCCCGGCGATGGAGAAGCCGGTGGCCAGCAGGCCTGTGACGGAGAAAAACATGTTGAAGCCAATGCCGGCGCTCATCAGCGGCCCGTAGTGGAGGGTGTAGTGCCGGAAGGCGCGCATGGGGCGCAGGACGTTCAGGCGGGCGGTGAGCCACTGAACCAAGGCCATCAGGGCACCGAATTTTTTGCCGGACCTGCGCGCCCGATTCCATTCCATCCGCTTTTGGATGACCTCCAGCTTCAGCCTGGCCTGCTCGGTGGGCAGCGGCTGCTGGTTACCCTGCGTCGGTTGGGGTGTCCGCGGCAGCGTCCGTGAACCGGGTGCCGGCGTTGTTGTCAGTTTCGGTCCCAAAATCCAGCTCTTCCCGTAGCTGCCAGATGCCGTCGGCATCGTGCTCGTAGAGTCCCATGCTAACCACAGGGAAGGTGGCCTTGTAGTTCTTCAGCACCGTTTCGGCCTCGTCAAGGCTTTCCGGGGCGACATCGTGGGCGATGGTGACGTGCGGATGGTAGGCAAAGGGCAGTTCACGGTGGAGTGGGCCCTGCTGGAGCTTGCGGTGCAGGTCCACGCAGTGCTCGAACCCGTCCTCCACATTGATGAAGACTACGGGGGAAACGGGCCGGAAAGTTCCGGTCCCGGCGATGGTCACCATGAACGGGCTCTGGCAGCGGGCCACTTCGCGGACATGCCGGAGGGTCGCTTCCCAGTCCTGGGTGGGGGTGGTGGTGACCAGCGTAATGTGGGCCGGTACCACGTCCGCCAGCGGGTCACCGAACGACGCCCGCCAGCGCTGCAGCTCTTCGGCGATGTCTGCTGGAAAGCCCAGGATGACGCCCACGCTGACCTCTTCGCTGCGGGCCACCTCATGGTTCGCCGCCGCATTCCGGCCTGGCTGGTCTCCCAAGCGGTCAGCCAGGGTCTGCTCCACCTGGCCGGCAGAGCAGGCACCTCCCCTGGCGGTGACTTTTCCCGAAGACATGGCGCTAGCGGACTCCCGCGAGGCTGAGGGACGGCAGGAAGCCCATGCGCTCGTAGACCTGGGCCAGGGTGACGGAGGCGATCTCGCGGGCCCGCTCAGCGCCAAGGGCCAGCAGCCGGTCAAGCTCGGCGGGATCTGCCATCAGCTCATTGGTCCGGTTGCGCAGCGGGGTGATGAAGTCCACCACAACTTCGGCGAGGTCAACCTTGAGGTGGCCGTACATCTTGCCCTGGTACTCGGCTTCAAGCTCCGCCACGGACTTGCCCGTCAGCGAGGAGTAGATGGTCAGCAGGTTGGACACGCCGGGCTTTTCCTCAGGGTCGAAGCGGATGTCCGTGCCGGCGTCGGTCACTGCCGACTTGATGCGCTTGGCTGCGATCTTGGGATCCTCCAGCAGCTGGATGGCACCGTTGGGCGACTCCCCCGTCTTGGACATCTTGGCGCTGGGATTCTGGAGGTCGTAGATCTTGGCGCTTTCCTTGACGATCGTGGCCTCCGGAACCGTGAAGGTGTGGCCGAACCGGGTATTGAAACGCTGCGCCAGGTTCCGCGTCAGTTCCAGGTGCTGCCGCTGGTCCTCGCCGACGGGCACGAGGTCGCTCTGGTACAGGAGAATGTCCGCGGCCATCAGGGTGGGGTAGGCGAACAGGCCCAGTGTTGCGGAGTCCGCGCCGGACTTCTGGGTTTTGTCCTTGAACTGGGTCATCCGGGAAGCCTCGCCAAACCCGGTAATGCAGTTCAGCGCCCACGCAAGCTGCGCATGCTCGGGAACATGGGACTGGACGAAGAAGATGCTCTTGTCCGGGTCGATGCCGGCCGCGATGTACTGGGCAGCCACAATGCGGGTCCGCTTGGCCAGCTCGGCGGGGTCGAAGTCCACTGTGATGGCGTGCAGGTCCGGGATGAAAAAGACGGCGTCGTACTCCGCCTGCATGTCCACCCAGTTGCGCACGGCACCGATGTAGTTGCCCAGGTGCAGGGAGTCGGCGGTGGGCTTGGCACCGGAAAGGATGCGCTTCTTGGCAGTGGAGGAAGTCTGGCTGGTCATGGAAAACTTTCGGGCTTAGAGCTGGTAATCCACTACCAGCGGGGCGTGATCGGAGAAGCGGGTGTCCCAGGAGGCTGCACGGTCCACGACAGCCGAAATGGCGGAGGCCGCCAGTTCGGGGGTGGCCATGTGGTAGTCGATGCGCCAGCCGGTGTCGTTGTCGAATGCCTTGCCGCGCCAGGACCACCATGTGTAGGGCCCGTCGACATCCCCGGCCAGGGTCCGGTGGACGTCATGCCAGCCGATCTCCTCACCGAAGAACCGGTCGAAGTAGGCACGTTCCTCCGGCAGGTGCCCGGCCTTCTTGAGGTTGCCCTTGGAGTTCCTGATGTCACGGGGGGTGTGCGCCACGTTGAGGTCGCCCACCACCAGGGCGTGGTCGCTGTGCTTGGTCAGTTCCGGCAGGCGGGTGGTCATGACGTCCAGGAAGCGGAACTTGTCATCCTGCTTGGGCGTCCCCACTTCACCGGAATGCACATAGGCGCTGGCAACCGTGAGCTGCACGGGGTTCCCTGCGGCGTCGGGGACGCGGAAGTCGGCTTCAACCCAGCGCCCGGCGGTGGCGAAGTAGTCGTCACCGATGCCGTTCCTGGTGGCCAGGGGCTCCTGGCGGGAGGCAATGGCGACGCCGGCACGGCCTTTTGCTTCCGCTTCCGCGTGCAGGATATGCCAGTCCTCCCCCAGCAGTTGCCGGACGACGGCGTCAGGGGCTCGGACCTCCTGCAGGCAGAGGATGTCCACTTCCCGCGGCTCAAGCCAGGCCGCCATTCCGTTCTTGTAGGCAGCCCGGAGGCCGTTTACGTTGACGGATGCGATGCGAAGGTGGTCCTTGTTCAATGCCGAGCTCACCCGCTCCACTCTAGTCGATGATGGTTCCGGTCACCGGCTCCCCGCTGCCGCCGGAGGACTTGATCATGTCCCGGGCGTTGGTGGCTGTGATTTCGATGGTTTCAAGGGCGCGGTTGATCGTGTCCTGGTTGGCGGCGGCGCCCTTGGCCCGCTCCTCCTCCACCACGCGGACCTGCACCTGGACGATCTTGAAGGAATGGTCCAGCTTCAGGTCGCGCACCTCGTCTGCCTCGGAACGTTCGTAGACCACCCGGGTGCCGCCGTGGTCGGCGGAGGTGCGGGCCGGTACGCGGCCGGTGACGGTGTTGAAGGCGCTCTGGGCTTCGGACAGCTTTGCGCCCGCTTTCCTGGCGGCCCGCTGGATGCTGAAGACCACAAACGCAGCCAGTGCCAGCCAGAAGGCGGCGATGATGGCGACAACCCAGCCCACCACGTCGTTCTGGTTTGCGGCGAAGATCACGGCCACAATGAACGCCGTCACCAGGACCATCAGGCCCGGCCCGCTGATCCGGAACATGGAAAAACCGCCCCGGGCGGGTTTGGAAGATGACGAGGAGCTGCCCAAAGTTCGCATGCAGCCATTGTCTCAAACGGCGGACTGTGCTCCCGCCGCCTTCCACCCCCGGCGAACAGGGCAGCTGGCCGGGCAGGCTATTTCAGGAACAAACTCCGCAGGCGCAGCGTGGTCAGCAGCATGCCGACGGCGGTCATCACCAGGTAGTAGCCAACATGCAGTGGCGTGGCAGCCGTAAAAGTGCCCACACTGATCTGCCGCAGCAGTTCCACCCCGTGCCAGAGCGGCATGGCCTGGATGAACCACTGGATGGGCTGTGGGTAGACGCTGAGCGGGTAGAACGTGGCGCTGAACAGGAACATGGGCAGCAGGATGAAGTTGATCCAGTCCATCTGCTGGAAGGTCTTGAGGAAGCTGGTGATGCCCATGCCCAGGCTGGCGAACCCAAAGGCGATCAGCACCGAGGCGGGGATCATCAGCAGTGCCCAGGGCGTGGTGATCAGTCCCATGATGCCCATGACCGCAGTGAAGCCGGTGGCGTAGAGCATCCCCCGCAGCAGGGCCAGGAAGATCTCGCCAAGCGCCACGTCCAGCGGGCCCAGGGACGTATACAGCATGCCCTGGTAGAGCTTGGCGAAGTTCATCTTGAAGAAGACGTTCCAGGTGGAGTCATAGACGGCGCCGTTCATCGCGGAGACGGCCAGCAGTGCCGGTGCGATGTAGGCCGCATAGCTGATGGTGGTTCCGTTGGGTCCCTGGACGCTGCCAACGATGGCGCCCAGTCCCACCCCCATGGAAAGGAGGAACAGCACCGGCTCAAAGAACCCGGACAGCATCACCAGCCAGTTGGTGCTCCGTGTGGCCATCAGCCCACGGGCAATGACTGCCCTGGCATTGCCTGAATAAAGAGGCCCGAAAGTGCGGCTGCGGGCTTGCTCCGCGGCGCTCCGGGAGGCGCCGGCGGGACCGGAAAATGTGCTCACTGGCCCATCCTCAGGGCAAACCGGCGCCGCGTCAGGACCCAGCCGGTGACTGCCAACGCCGCCAGGACGGCCGCATGGAGCACGCTGAGGATCGCCGGTTCGCGGTATCCGAAGCTGAGCACCCGGCCCAGTTCGGTGCCATGCCAGATGGGCGAAATCCAGCCCACCCAGCGGACCGCCAACGGCAGGTTGTCCAGCGGGAAGAACGTCCCGGAGAACAGGAAGAGCGGCATCACGATGAACCGCATCACCAGTGCGAACTGCCCCTTGTCTTCGGTGATCGATGCGGAATATGCCATCAGCGGCAGCCCGAAGGCCAGCCCTGTCAGGGTGGCCACCAGTATCCCGGCCCAGCCCCAGCCCGACGGCGAGGCACTGAACAGTGCCACGGCCGCGAAGTAGATGGCCGACTGCAGCACCAGGCGCAGCGTCACGGCCATGACCTGCCCGGCGGCGATCTGCTGCGGCGTCAGCGGCGACGCGTGCGGGCCGTAGTAGACCCGGCGCCATTTGAACCCTGCCATGATGGGAAAAGTGAACTCGTTGGCTGCCGTCATCACGGCGGCGGACACCAGCAGCGCCGGGGCGATAAAGGCGAGGTAGGACACGCCGCCAAAGGCCGCGTTGCCGGTATCCACCAGGGTGGCCAGTCCCACCCCCATGGCGAAGAGGTACGCCACCGGTTGGCCCACGCTGTACATCAGGATGGACCAGCTGTAACCCTTCATCACCCGGAGCACCTGCTCGGCATAGTAGAAGGAGCCCCAGCGCCGCGCCCTTGCCGCCGAAACCGCCGGCGCATGTGCGCTCAGGCCGCCCGGCTGCGCGGCCCCTGCCTGCCCTCCGGTCGGCTGCCGCCCGGACGCCTGCCTATCAGTCAATGAGGCTCCTGCCGGTGAGCCGAAGGAACACATCCTCCAGCGACGACCGCCGGACCAGCGATGTCAGCGGCCTCAGGCCGCGGGCCGACACCTGCTCAAGGGCTGACTCGCCGTCGTGCGCGTACATCAGCACCCGGTCCGGCAGCACCTCAAGCCGTTCCCCGATGCCTTCCAGCCGGGACGCGATTGCGGCGTTCCGCTCGGAACCAAACCGCAGTTCCACCACCTCCCGGGTGGAATGCCCGCGGATCAGCTGCGCGGGCGAGCCCTCAGCCATGATCCGGCCCTTGTCCACCACGATCAGCCGGTCGCAGAGCTGCTCGGCCTCATCCATGTAATGGGTGGTGAGGATCAGCGTGACGCCCTGCTCCTTGAGCCGGAACAGGCGGTCCCACAGGATGTGCCGGGCCTGGGGATCCAGGCCCGTGGTGGGCTCGTCCAGCAGCAGGATCTGCGGCTCGTTGATCAGGGAACGGGCGATGATCAGGCGGCGTTTCATGCCGCCGGAGAGCGCGTCCACCTTGGATCTCGCTTTGTCCGTCAGCTGTGCGAACTCCAGCAGTTCATCGGCCTTGGGCCTGAGGTAGCTCATGGGCAGGCCGAAGTAGCGGCCGTAGACCAGGAGGTTGTCGCGGACGCGGAGTTCCTCGTCCAGGTTGTCCTGCTGCGGAACCACGCCCAGGTGGGCGCGTACCTCGGGTCCGTGCGTGTCCGGGTCCAGGCCCATGATGGTGAGCCGGCCGGCGGACCGGCGGGTCACGCCGCCGATCATCTTCATGGTGGTGGATTTGCCCGCCCCGTTGGGCCCCAGGAGGCCGAAGGACTCCCCCGCTTGCACGGTGAACGAGATGCCGTCCACGGCGGCCACGTCGCCGTAGGTCTTGGCCAGGTTTTCGGCGGAGATGACGGTGCCGGACGGCGGGCCCCCGGTCATCGTGCCGGAGGGGGTAAGGGCGTGGTTGTGCACCTGTGCAGACTAGTGGAGGCGCGGCGCAGGTGGAAGTGTGCTTGCAGTTACGTTGAAACGGACGACGGCGGCACGGCGCCTTCCCTGCGGAAGGTACCGTGCCGCCGTCGTGCACTTAGTGCCGGGGACTAGTGCGCGTTGGCTGCCGCGCGTTCGGCGGCCTCCACCACGTTGGTCATCAGCAGCGCCACGGTCATGGGACCGACGCCCCCGGGGTTCGGCGAAATCCAGCCGGCCACATCGGCGGCGGCGGGATCGATGTCGCCGTAGACGCGGCTCTTGCCGGTGTCCGGATCGGTCTCGCGGGTAACGCCGACATCCAGCACCGCCGCGCCCGGCTTTACGTCCGCGGCCTTGACGATGTGCTTCACACCGGCCGCGCCCACGATGACGTCCGCCTGCCGGAGCAGTTCTGACAGGTTCCTGGTCCCGGTATGGGTCAGGGTCACGGTGGCGTTCACCTCGCGCCGCGTGAGCAGCAGGCCGATGGAGCGGCCGATCGTGACGCCGCGCCCCACCACCACAACGTGCTTGCCTGCCAGGCTGTATCCGTTGCGCTCCAGGAGCTCGATGACCCCGCGGGGGGTGCACGGCAGCGGCGTGGTGATCTTGTTGTTGACGTTCAGCACAAGCCGGCCAAGGTTGGTGGGGTGCAGGCCGTCGGCATCCTTGGCGGGATCGATGCGCTCCAGGATGGCGTCCGTGTCCAGGTGCTTGGGCAGCGGCAACTGCACAATGTAGCCGTGGCAGGCCGGGTCCGCATTGAGTTCGTCAATGAGGGCCTCCACCTGTTCCTGCGTGGCATCGGCCGGAAGCTCACGCTGGATGGAGTTCATCCCGATCTGCTCGGACTGCTTGTGCTTCATGGACACGTACAGCTGCGAGGCGGGGTCCGCTCCCACCAGCACAGTGGCGATGCCGGGCGTGACGCCCTTGGCCTTGAGTGCGGCCACTCGTTCGGTCAGCTCGGCCTTGATGGCGGCGGCGGTAGCCTTGCCGTCAAGGATCTGTGCGGTTGTGGTTTCAGCCATCGGTTACCACTGCTCGTGCTGCGGGTAGAGCGGGAAGTCGGCTGCCAGCTTGTCCACGCGGGCCTGCAGGGCCTCGACGTCGGCGCTGGTGCCTGCCTTGAGGGCGGTGGCGATGATCTCGGCCACCTCGGTGAATTCGGCGGCACCGAAGCCGCGGGTGGCCAGGGCCGGGGTGCCGATGCGCAGGCCGGAGGTGACCATCGGCGGGCGGGGGTCGAACGGCACGGCGTTGCGGTTGACGGTGATGCCAACCGAGTGCAGCAGGTCTTCTGCCTGCTGGCCGTCCAGCTGCGAGTTGCGAAGGTCCACGAGCACCAGGTGGACGTCCGTGCCGCCGGTGAGGACGGAGACGCCGGCCTCTGACACGTCGGCCTGGTTCAGGCGGTCGGCGATGATCCGGGCGCCTTCCAGGACGCGCTCCTGGCGCTCCTTGAATTCCTGGGTACCGGCGATCTTGAAGGCCACGGCCTTGGCGGCGATGACGTGCATCAGCGGCCCGCCCTGCTGGCCCGGGAAGACGCTGGAGTTCAGCTTCTTGGCCCACTGCTCCTTGGCGAGGATCACGCCCGAGCGGGGCCCTGCCAGGGTCTTGTGCACGGTGGAGGTGACGACGTCGGAGTGCGGCACCGGGCTCGGGTGCAGTCCGGCGGCAACCAGTCCGGCGAAGTGTGCCATGTCGGTCCAGAGCAGCGCGCCAACCTCATCGGCGATGGAGCGGAAGGCGGCGAAGTCGAGGTGGCGCGGGTAGGCGGACCAGCCGGCGATGATGACCTGCGGCTTTTCGGCGATGGCCTGCTCGCGGAGCTTGTCCATGTCGATGCGGAAGGTATCTTCCTCGACCTGGTAGGCGGCCACCTGGTACAGCTTGCCGGAGAAGTTCAGCTTCATGCCGTGGGTCAGGTGCCCGCCGTGGGCCAGGGACAGGCCCAGGATCTTGTCGCCCGGGGTGATCATGGCGGAGAGGGCGGCGGCGTTGGCCTGCGCGCCGGAGTGCGGCTGGACGTTGGCGTATTCGGCGCCGAACAGTGCCTTGACCCTGTCGATGGCCAGCTGCTCTGCGATGTCGACGTATTCACAGCCGCCGTAGTAGCGGCGGCCCGGGTAGCCCTCGGCGTACTTGTTGGTGAGGACGGAGCCCTGGGCTTCCATCACGGCGCGGGGCGCAAAGTTTTCGGAGGCAATCATCTCCAGGGTGCCGCGCTGGCGGCCGAGCTCCTGGTCCAGCACTGCTGCAATTTCGGGATCGAGCTCAGCCAACGGCTGGTTGCTCACGGCTGTGGTTGAGGTGGCTGTAGTAGTCACGGAGAACTCCTGGCTAGGGATATGGGCACTGCTTAGGTCAGGCTACCGGGTGGCGCACTTTCGCACCGCGTTGATGACAGGGCGTGAAAGCTCGGCATGGCACTGCTGCGCTGACGCGGGTGCAGCCCCATTTCCGGCAAAACATGACCCTCGGCCCAGGCGTACGATCCGTGGTCTTCGTGATTGCCGCTCCCTGGTGGTTAGCCACCCAACGCCAGTTGCGACCATCCCAGCCTACCAAAACCGGCGCCCCCGGCGCGGGTAGGCTATTACGCGTGAATGAAGAGCAGCTGAACCAAGCGTACGTTGTAACCCTGTCCTGCCCGGACCGTCCCGGAATCGTCCACGCGGTGGCCGGAGCGCTGCTGGTGGCGGGGTGCAACATCACGGATTCGCAGCAGTACGGCAGCCCTTCAACCGGGAACTTCTTCATGCGCGTTGAGGTGACCACGGCAGCCCCCAAGTCGGAGCTCCGTGCCGCGCTGGAGCCAGTGGCGGAGGCCTTCTCCATGCAGTGGAACCTCAATACTGTTGGCGACAAGGTGCGCACCCTGGTGATGGCCAGCACTTCTGCCCACTGCCTCAACGACCTGCTGTTCCAGCAGCGCTCGGGCACCCTGCCCATTGAGATTCCCGCCATTGTGTCCAACCACCAGGATCTCGCCGGGCTGGCCGAGTTCTACGGCATCCCCTTCCACTACATCCCGGTGACCAAGGACGCCAAGGTGCAGGCGGAGGACAAACTTCGCGCCATCATCGCGGAGCACGATATCGAGTTGACCGTGCTGGCCCGCTACATGCAGATCCTCTCCGATGAACTCTGCACCGAGCTGACCGGCAAGGCCATCAACATCCACCACTCGTTCCTGCCCTCCTTCAAGGGCGCCAAGCCGTACCACCAGGCACATGCCCGCGGCGTGAAGCTGATCGGTGCCACGGCTCACTATGTGACGGCCGCCCTGGATGAGGGGCCCATCATCGAACAGGAAGTCATCCGGGTGGACCACGCCCGCACCCCTGAGCAGTTCGTGCAGATGGGCCGCGACGTGGAGGGGCGCACGCTGGTCCAGGCCGTGCAGTGGCACGCCGAGCACCGCGTGCTCCTGGACGGCAACCGAACAGTGGTCTTCAACTGACGCGGTCTTCAACTAGGTAGCAGTAGATGCCGTTTTGGGGCCTCGAAACGGCATCTACTGCGAGTCAGTTGGGTGCAGGGGTGGCTTAGGGTGAAGCCATGGCCCCTCTGTACCCTTTCGCCGGAAATTCCCCGGCTGTCCATGACTCAGCGTTCGTAGCCCCGTCGGCCTCGATCATCGGCAACGCCAGCCTGGGACCGGATTCCAGTGCCTTCTACGGCGTCTCCGTCCGCGCCGACACCGCTGCCATCACCGTGGGTGCCGGCAGCAACCTGCAGGACAACGTGGTGCTGCACGCCGACCCCGGCTTCCCCTGCACGGTGGGCGAACGGGTCAGCGTGGGGCACGCCGCCGTCGTCCATGGCTGCACGGTGGAGGACGACTGCCTGATCGGCATGGGCGCCACCGTCCTCAACGGCGCCGTGATCGGCGCCGGCTCGCTGGTGGCGGCCGGCGCCGTCGTGCTTGAAGGAACGGTGGTTCCGCCCCGGTCGCTGGTGGCGGGCGTGCCCGCCAAGGTGCGCCGCGAACTCACGGATGAAGAGTTCGACGGCGTCCGCGCCAATGCGGCGCGCTACGTGGAACTCGCGGCGAAACACCGCGAGCTCCACGCCTGACCCAGTCCGGCCTGCATCAGTCCAGGCTGATGGGCCCGAACTCGTCCAGCAGGTCGCCCGGGCCGGGGTTGCCCGGCGCGGAGGACCCGCCCAGGTGCTTCACCACGCCCCACACCGCGTTCAGCCCCGTGGTGACGGCGCCTTCCGCCCAGCCGGCGGTGAAGGAGACGTCGTCGCCGGCCAGGAAGATGCCGCGCTGGGACTCCGGCAGTTTGTCCTGCTTGAAGTGGGCGAACAGCCTCTGCTGGTAGCGGTAGTGGCCGGGGAGGTTGGCTTTGAAGGCACCCATGAAGTTGGGGTCCGCCTCCCAGGACACGGTGATGGGCTGGCCCACGATGTGCCCTGCGATGTCCACTCCGGGGTAGATCTGTTCGAGCGAGTGCAGCATCAGTTCCACGCGTTCGTCGGCGTCAAGGGCCAGCCACTTCAGCGCGTCGTCGTTCCAGGTGTAGGAGAGCAGGATGACGGCGGGCTGGTCCGGGCCGTTGTCCAGCAGGTAGGTGGCGCGGTTCAGCCTGTCGGTCAGCGTCATGGACAGGACCTCGTTGCCGGTGTCCGGGTCGATGTCCTTCCAGAACGGCCGGTCCACCATGACGAACGTCTTGGAGGACTGCATGTAGTGCGAGCGCTCCATCGCGGTCCACAGCTCGGCCGGGAACAAGGCCTCCTCCGTGTGGATCCGGGTGGACAGCAGCCAGGACTGGCAGGTGGTCACCACCGCCGGGTAGCTGGCCTCGCGGCCCCAGCGTTCACGGATCCGCAGGTTCCCGTCCGGGTCGCGGCTGATCCTTCCCACTGCACCGCGGGGCGATCCGGAGTGCAGCGAGGAAAGGGAGGTGCCGGCGGGCCAGTGCACCATGTCCGACGGCGCGTGCTGCCAGAGTGCCTCGGGCAGGCGCTGTGCTCCCCCGCGGATCAGCCGGTGCTGGTCGTCCGCGTCGGTGTAGACCACGCGAAGGATTTCCAGGATGGAGTTGGGGAAGTCGGTGTCCCAGCCGCCGGTGCCGAACCCCACCTGGCCAAAGGCCTCCCGGTGGGCGAAGCCTGCCTTCTTGAAGGACTCGCTGGCTGCGATGAAGCCGTAGAAGGTCTGCTCGTCCATGAGCGGCAGCAGTTCGTTCCAGAGGTCCTTGATGCGGGCCATGTCCCGGGCCCGGATGGCGTCCTGCATTTCGACGAACTTGGCGCCGTCATTGACCGCGGCCTTCCAGGCGTCGGCCACCTCGCGGAAGAACGGCGGAAGGTCGCCCGGCTTCTCCGCATAGTGCTTCTTGCCGGCCAGCTCGATCACGGTGCTGGACGTGGCCTCGGCGAGGGGGTTTGGGAACTCCTGGGTCTCCAGGCCCAGCAGGTCCACGTAATGGTAGAAGGCCTTGCCCGACACCGGGAAGCGCATCCCGCCCAGGTCCGCCACCACTCCGGGCGCTGCGGGGAAGGCGGCGGTGCGGAGCCGCCCGCCGATCTGGTCCGCTTCATAGACCACGGGCCGCAGTCCCAGTTTCATCAGTTCATAGGCGGTCACCAGGCCGGAGAGGCCGGCGCCGATGACGGCAACTTCCGTGCCGTAAAGCTCCGGCGGGACGGAACCCAGGCCATCGGGGTGGGCCAGGTAGTGGTCGTAGCTGAACGGAAAGTCGGGGTTCAGCATGGTGATGGGGGCCGCGTTTCCGGCGATGCCCCGTCCGGCGGCGCCTGCGGGAGCCGCTGAGGTGCTGGAGGGGTCGAAGGCCGGCAGTTCGGTTGCGGTTGTCATGATAGTTCTGCTTTCACAGGTTCCTGGCGTGGGGCCTTGGCGGTCAGTTCACGGTAGTCGAGCTCACTGAGAGCCGCTACCTTCGAGTTCCGGCGTCCATAGCCGAAGTAGATGGCGATCCCCACCAGCATCCAGGCACCAAAGACAACCCAGGTATCGGCTCCAAGGTTGGCCATCAGGTAGGCGCACATCAGCGTGCCCAGCACGGGAGTCAAGGGATACAGCGGCACCCGGAAGCTTCGCTTGAGGTCCGGCCGGTTGCGCCGCAGGTAGATGACGGCGACATTGACCAGCGCGAAGGCGAACAGGGTTCCGATGCTGGTGGCATCGGCGAGGGCGCCGAGCGGGACCAGGCCCGCGGTGAGTGCGACGGCGGTGCCGACAATCAGGGTTCCCGCGGCCGGGGTGCCGGTCCGGGCGGAGACGCGTCCAAAGACCTCGGGCACCAGGCCGTCCCGGGACATCGAGAGCAGGATGCGGGTTTGGCCATACAGGACCGTGAGCACGATGCTGGCGATCGCAAGGACAGCGCCGACCGAAAAGACCAAGGCGATCCACGGCTGGTTGGTGGTCTCCTCCAGGATCTGGACCAGGGCGGCTTCGGTGCCGTCGAACCAGCCCCAGGGCCGGGCACCGATGGCGGCGACGGCCACGAGGACGTAGATGCTGGTGACGATCACCATGGACAGCAGGATGGCGCGGGGAAGATCGCGTTTGGGGTTCCTGGCCTCTTCGCCCGCAGTGGATGCCGCGTCGAAACCGATGTAGGAAAAGAACACCCGGGAAGCGGCCGCGGACACACCTGCGGCACCCATGGGAAGGAGCGGTTCGAAGTTGCCGGCGTTGAAGGCAGTAAAGGCAACAGCGCAGAAGAACAGCAGGATGCCGATCTTGATGATGACGACGGCGGTGTTGATCCAGGCGCTTTCACGGGCGCCGCGGACCAGCAGGACCATGGCCAGCACCACGATGGCCACCGCTGGGATGTTCACCAGTCCGCCGTCCCCGGGCGGCTGCGACATGGCATCGGGCAGCACCTGGCCGAACGCTGCCAGCGCCTCGTTGACGTACTGCCCTGCCCCCACAGCTACGGCAGCGACGGAGACGGCGTATTCAAGGACAAGGCACCACCCGCAGATCCAGGCCATCCCCTCGCCCATAGTGGCGTAGGAGTAGGAGTAGCTGGAGCCCGCCACGGGGACCAGGCCTGCCATTTCGGCGTAGGACACCGCGGAGAGCAGCGCGGCCAGGCCGGCGATGACGAAAGAGATCCAGATGGCCGGGCCGGCCAACGGAACCGACTCGCCAAGGATCACCAGGATGCCGGTCCCCAGGGTGGCGCCCACGCTGATCATGGTCAGGTGGAGGATGCCGAAACTGCGAACCAGTCCAGTGCCGTCCTGGCCTGTTCCGGCCTCGCTGACCATCTGGCCGATCGGTTTACGGCGCAGCAGCTGTGTCCGGAGGCTGGGCCGCACGCCGCTTGGCACAAGAGTTTGTTCGGTGGTCACAGGCACAGTCACCGTTGACGTCCCTTCAGAGTAGTTGTCGGTTTCCCCTTCCCAAGGTTGGCATGTGAGCCAACTCTCAGCGCGGTGCAAAATGACTTATAGTGATCCACCATGAGACTTAATGCACATGATGTCCGCTGAGCCGGCCACGTCAGGACGGCTGAGCTTCGTCACCCTCCAGCAGTTCCTCGACCAGCTGCCGCCGCTGTTGACAATGCTTCACGACGGCGGCAGCGGCGGCCGGCTGCTGCGGTGGGTTGAGCCCAGTGAGCTGGAGGACCCCACGCCCTACCTTCCGGAGGGGGAATTCCTGCTCACCGCCGGCCTCCCCTTCCTTGGTGACGGGGGATCACCCGCCAGCGTGGACGCCTATGTCCGCCGGCTGGTGGAGGCCAAGGTGGCGGCCCTGGGCTTCGGGATCAGGCCGTACTTCGACGCCGTCCCGGAGGTGGTCCTCGACGCGTGCCGGCGGCACAACCTCACCTTGTTCGAGGTGCCCGAGTCGCTTCCCTTCGCGGCGATCGGCCTGCAGTTTTCCCAGCTCCTGGAAACCGACAACGCCAGGGTCTTCCGGCAGCTGGCAGAGACCAACCGGCAGCTCATGCGCGCCGTCCTCTCCCCCAAACCGGAGCACGAACTGCTGGCTGCGCTGGTCCAGCGCGTGCCCGTGTGGGCCGTGATGGTGGGAGCGGACGGCCGGGTCCGGGCCCGGGGCACCAGCGCCGGCGGGAGCACCGCCGTCGAACTTTCCCTGCTGGAACCCATGCTGGAACGGCTGCTGTCCGGCCGTGGCCCCCGGGTGGAAATGGACGGCTTTGACCAGCCCGGCTCGGCGCTGGTGGTGGGCCATCCGCTGCGGAGCACCAGGGACGCCAACCTCGGTGCCCTGATCCTGGGCTCGGACGATCCGCTGACCCCCGCCCAGAACAACGTGGTCCAGTCCGCCGTCGGACTGCTGGAGCTGCTGGTCCGGCAGCGAACCAGTGGCTCGCTCGCCCCCAGCCAGCTGGCCACCGCCGTCCTGCTGCACCCCGAGAGCCTCACCACCGGCGGGAGCAAGCACGTCAACGGGCTCAAGGACCTGCTGGCGCAGAGCCTGTCTTCCACCCGGTCCGCGCCCATCCGCGTGCTTCAAGGCGTCAAGGTGGATGCCCCGGAGTGGCCGGCGGGAGACAGCCCCGTCAGGGAACTGCTGCAGTGGCGGCGCATGTTCGACACCAAGCTGGTGGAGATCACCGACTACGGGTTCGCCGCGCTGACCCGGCTCAAGGTGGACGACGCGCTGCTTGCCGACGTCGAGAGGCTCGGCTGGCGCCTGGTGATCGGCGAACCCACCGAGCTGACTAGCCTTCCCGCCGCGTACCAACGGGCCACGTCCCTGCGCAGCCGGGTCCAGCGAAGTGGACAGAGCCTGCGGGCCGACGAGGTGTCCTGGTCGGTCACGGGCCTGCTGGGCCGTGAGGCCGGAACCTTGCTGGCCGAGCGGCTCCTCCATCCTGTCCTGGCGCTCGAACCGGACCGGCGCGATCCGCTGCTGGCCGTCCTGCGTGGCTGGCTTGGCGAAAACGGCAGCTGGGATGGTTCCGCCAAGCTGCTGGGGCTGCACCGCAACAGCGTGCGGCGGCAGATCGGCGTCATTGCCGACCTGCTGGGGATGGACCTGAACCAGGCGCAGGTGCGGGCTGAGCTCTGGATTGCGCTGCAGTACACCGAAGGGCTGACCGGCGGGGCGGCGGGAAACGGCGCCTGAAGGCAGTTATCCGCCCTGCTGGCCTGCTTCCCGCGCCAGGCCGGCCTCCCACTCCCGGTAAAGCTCCGGCCGGCGTTCCCGCAGGTACGGCACCTCGTCCCTGGCTGCGCGCACCGCATCAGGGCCTATCTCCGCGAAAAGCACTGCAGGGGTGTCCGCTGCTTCGGCGAGGAGCCTGCCGTCGGGTCCCGCCACCACGCTTCCGCCGCCGAAAGTGTAGGCGTCCTCGACCCCACAGTGGTTGGCATAGGCAACATAAAGTTGGCTTTCCAGCGCCCGCGCCCGGATGAGTACCTGGGGCACGGCCTCGTAACCGGCCGACAGGGCAGTGGGGACCAGGAGCAGTTCCGCGCCGCGGGCCGCCGCTTCCCGGGCGGCCTCGGGGAACTCGATGTCGTAGCAGATCAGCAGGGAGGTGCGGACACCCTCGAAATCCACGACGGCGGGAGGTTGCGCGGCTGCCACGAACGCCTTGCGTTCCTCATTGCCGAACAGATGCACCTTGGCATACCTGAGGAGTTCGGTGCCCGTGGCATCAACCAGGGTCGCTGTAATGTGCCACGCGGGGCTGCCGGCGACCCCAGCGCCCGCACCGTCCCCAGCCGCTTCGGCGGGCAGGCTGTAGACAAGGGCAATCCTGTTACGGCGGGCGATATCAGCCAGCCGTTCGCGGACAGCGGGAAAGGTTGCCGGGTCCAGGTCGCCGCGCACCCGCAGCGGGGCGTAGCCCACGGGGAAAAGCTCCGGCGTCAGGAGCAGGTGGGCACCGGCACGGGCAGCCCGGGTGGCGGCGTCGTCGATGGTCCGAAGGTTGGCCTCGACGTCCAGGACCACGGCGTTCGCCTGCAGGACGGACAGCAGCATCGTTACCACCTTCTGTATCCCCGTCCATCTGAAATGGCTGGGCCCGACTGATCTCTCGTTCCAGCCTAACCAGCCGCCAGCGGAGGATTGTGGGTCGTTTGGACCCGGGCGCCCGCGCGCCGGGACGGAATGCACAGATGCCGCGGAGGGTACTCATGACGGCCGATTTCCTGCATGCCCGTACAGGCCATGCGTTAACTTCTTGACTACAAGAGCAGCGATAGGGCAATCTTCTTAGCATGTCCGCAACCACGCGCTCAACGAGGAGCAAGCCCAAGAATCCGGGGTCCCAGTCCGCCCTGCGGCAACTGAACCAGCAGCGGATTATTGAGGCACTCATGGGCGGCCCGTCCACGCAGGCGGAGCTCGCCCGGCAGACGGGGCTCTCCACCGCCACCGTCTCGAACATCGTCAAAATCATGCTTGACTCCGGCCTGGCATCCACAGAGCCGATAACCAGTTCAGGGCGCCGGGCGCTGAATGTGCGACTGAACAGCAACGGCGCCGTGGCGGTCGGCATCGACTTCGGCCGGCGGCACCTGCGGGTGGTCCTGGCCTCGCTCAGCTACCACGTCATCGCTGAAGAATCAGTGCTGCTCCCGCTGGGCCACCAGGCGGATGAGGGCATCCATGCAGCGGTGGAACTACTGGAGAAACTACTCCGGGAAAGCGGGGTGGAACGCACCTCCGTGGTGGGCGCCGGCGTCGGTATTCCGGGCCCCATTGACCGGCGGACCGGGACCGTGGCCCAAGGGGCCATCCTTCCCGAATGGGTGGGCATCAACATCCTTCAGCACCTGGAGGAAACGTTGAGAATCCCCGTATTCGTTGACAACGACGCCAATCTGGGCGCATGGTCCGAGGTGACCTGGGGGCAGCACTCCGGCGTCAGCAACCTGATGTTCCTGAAGATCGGTTCCGGCATCGGCGCCGGCTTGATCCTCAACGGTTCGCCGTACTACGGCAACGTTGGAATCACCGGCGAAATAGGCCATGCCACCATCCACGAACAGGGCCTGGTGTGCCGCTGCGGCAACCGTGGATGCCTCGAAACCATAGCATCCACCACCACCATGATTGAGCTCCTCAGCCGGGGCGAGGACCGGCCGTTGACGCCGGCGGATATTGTCCGCAAGGCCCTGAACAGGGACTCCGCCACCCTGCGTGTGGTGGACGATGCGGGACTGGCGGTGGGCCGGGCGCTGGGCAATGTTGCGAACCTGATCAACCCCGAGGTGATCGTGGTGGGCGGGCCGCTGGCAGGCCTGGGGGACATACTCCTGGACCCAATCCGGAGGGGGCTGATCCGGCATGCGGTGCCGGTCATCGGGGAGACCACCACCCTCACCATGTCCTCCCTGGGTGACCGGGCAGAGGCCCTCGGCGCGGCCGCCCTGGTCTTCCAGCATGCCGGGATCCGCAAGCCGTAGACCACATCGTTACCCAGCAATTGCGTTAAAGACTTGACGACAACAGCTGTGATCCAGTTTACTTTTGGTTCAGACGGCCCTGCGCTTTGCCGGCCGGACAAAGAAGTCATTGCATTGGAGGGTTAGGGTTCATGACGTCCCAGACCACGCATACGGATCCGATCATTCTCGAGATGCGGTCCATCACCAAGGAATTCCCCGGCGTTAAAGCCTTGTCGAACGTGAGCCTCCGGGTTAAGGCCGGCGAGATCCACGCCATCTGCGGCGAAAACGGCGCCGGCAAGTCCACCCTCATGAAGGTCCTGTCCGGCGTTTACCCGTACGGAAGCTACGACGGCGACATCGTCTACCAGGGGCAGGTTCAGCACTTCCGGGACATCAGGGCCAGCGAACACGCCGGCATCGTGATCATCCACCAGGAACTCGCGCTGATCCCCGAGCTGTCCATCATGGAAAACATCTTTCTGGGCAACGAACCCACAAAGCGCGGGGTGATCGACTGGGCTGAAGCCCGGCTGCGGTCCCTGGACCTCCTGGCGCGCGTGGGCCTGCGTGATGACCCCGACACCCCCATCAAGGAAATCGGCGTCGGCAAGCAGCAGCTGGTGGAGATCGCCAAGGCCCTGAACAAGTCCGTGAAGATCCTTATCCTGGACGAGCCGACAGCCGCCCTGAACGAGTCGGACTCACAGCACCTGCTGGACCTGATGCTGGGCCTGAAGGCCAAGGGCATTACCTCAATCATCATTTCCCACAAGCTCAACGAGATCGAGCAGATCGCCGACTCCATCACCATCATCCGTGACGGCCAGTCCATCGAGACCCTTGACGTCAAGGCAGACGGGGTTGACGAGGACCGGATCATCAAGGGCATGGTGGGACGCACCCTCGAGTCCCGGTTCCCGGAGCACACGCCCAAGATTGGGGAAGTGTTTTTCGAGGTCAAGGACTGGACCGTGGGCCACCCGGCCATCCAGGACCGCCTCGTCTGCAAGGGATCCAGCTTCTTTGTCCGCCGGGGCGAAATCGTCGGGTTTGCCGGCCTCATGGGCGCAGGGCGGACCGAACTGGCACGCTCCGTCTTCGGCCGGTCCTACGGCAGGTTCATCAGCGGCCACATCTACAAGGACGGCCGCGAGGTCACCCTCAAGAACGTCCGGCAGGCCATCGATGCCGGGCTGGGCTACGTCACCGAGGACCGGAAGTCCCTGGGCCTGAACCTGCTCGACGACATCAAGACCACCACGGTTGCGGCCAACCTGAGAAAGATCAGCCACAACTACGTGGTGGACCCCAACCAGGAGTTCACGGTTGCTGAGCAGTACCGCAAGTCGCTGCGCACCAAGACGCCGTCCGTGGAGGAAGGCGTGGCCAAGCTTTCCGGCGGCAACCAGCAGAAGGTGGTGCTCGCCAAGTGGATGTTCACCGACCCCGACCTGTTGATCCTGGACGAGCCCACCCGCGGCATCGATGTCGGGGCCAAGTACGAGATTTACGGCATCATCCAGCAGCTGGCCAACCAGGGCAAAGGGGTCATCGTCATCTCCTCGGAGCTCCCCGAACTCCTGGGACTGTCTGACCGCATCTACACGATTTTCGAAGGCGCCATCACGGGCGTCCTTAACAAGGACGAGGCCACTCAGGAAAGCCTGATGAAACTGATGACCTCCGCCGCGCCCCGAAAAGCCGCCTGACCCACTGGCCATTCCAGAACCTTCCGGACACAAGGACTGACACCATGAACGCCCTCAAAAAGCTGTTTGGCGGAAACACCCGCCAATTCGGCATGATCTTCGCCCTGGTGGCCTTGATCATCTTCTTCCAGATCGCCACCAGCGGCCGGACCCTCACCCCCGGCAACGTCATCAACCTCTTCAACGGCAACTCCTACATCCTCATCCTGGCCATCGGCATGGTGCTGGTGATCATTGCAGGACACATCGACCTGTCCGTCGGCTCTGTCGCGGCCTTCGTCGGCGTCACCGTGGCCCTTGCCATCCGTGACTGGGGCATCCCCTGGTACGCAGGGGTCCTGCTGGGTCTGCTGCTGGGCGCGGTGATCGGCGCCTGGCAAGGCTGGTGGACGGCGTACGTCGGAATCCCGGCGTTCATCGTGACGCTGGCCGGCATGCTCCTGTTCCGTGGTTTCAACCAGTTCGTTGGCAAATCCAACACCATCCCGGTCCCCGCCGATTTCCAATACCTTGGCTCCGGCTACCTCCCCGAGGTGGGGCCCAACTTGGGCTACAACAACCTGACCCTGCTGCTTGGCCTTGCCGCCGCCGTCTTCGTGGTTGTCAGCGAGCTGCGGTCCCGCTCCAGGGCCAATGCCCTCGGTGCCGAAGTTCCCGAAATGTGGGTTACGGTCCTGAAGCTGGTCCTCGTCTGCGCCGCCATCCTGTACGCCACGTACCTGTTCGCCACGGGCCGCCCTGGTACTTCCTTCCCCATCCCCGGCCTCATCCTGGCCGTCCTTGTCCTGATCTACGGCTTCATCTCCTCCCGGACGATCATCGGCCGCCACGTCTACGCAGTGGGTGGCAACCGCCATGCGGCAGAGCTGTCCGGCGTCCAGTCCAAGAAGGTCAACTTCCTGGTGATGATGAACATGTCCATCCTGGCCGGCCTGGCCGGCATGATCTTCGTTGGCCGTTCCACTGCATCGGGTCCCTTCGACGGCGTCGGTTGGGAACTTGATGCCATCGCCGCAGTGTTCATCGGCGGCGCGGCCGTTACCGGCGGCGTGGGCACGGTGATCGGGTCCATCATCGGTGGCCTGGTCATGGCCGTCCTGAACAACGGCCTCCAGCTTCTCGGCGTCGGCGCAGACCTGACCCAGATCATCAAGGGCCTGGTGCTCCTGATCGCGGTCGCATTCGATGTTTACAACAAGTCCCAGGGCAAGACGTCGATCATTGGCATGCTGACCAGGAACTTCAACCGCTCCTCCGGCGGCGGCCCCAGCAACCCTCTTCAGCCCGACGAAACCACCTCCACCAAGGAAGCGATCGCCAGGGAAGCCTGAGCTCTGCGACCTGACCTTTTAACACCAAATAGAGAGAGAACCAACAATGCGAATGATTGGTAAAGCAGGAAAGGCCGCGGCAGTCGCTGCCATCGCAGCACTGGCGCTGACGGGTTGTGGACGCTCCGAGTCCGGTGGCGGCTCCAGCGGCAGCGCAGGCGGATTCCCGCAGGACTCGTCCATCGGCGTGGCATTGCCCCAGAAGACCAGTGAAAACTGGGTTCTGGCAGAGAAGCTCTTCAACGACGGCCTCAACGGCGCCGGTTTCAAGGCCGATGTCCAGTTCGCCAACGGCGGCGTTTCGGAGCAGCAGAACCAGATCAGCGCCATGGTCACCAAGGGTGCCAAGGTCATTATCGTGGGCGCCATCGACGGCTCCCAGCTGGGAACCCAGCTCAAGCAGGCCAAGGACAGCGGCGCCACCATCATCGCCTACGACCGCCTGCTGCTGAACACCGAGAACGTCGACTACTACGTGGCCTACGACAACTTCAAGGTCGGTGTCCTCCAGGGCCAGGCCCTGCTCGACGGCATGAAGGCCAAGAAGCCGTCCGGTCCGTACAACATCGAACTGTTTGCCGGTTCCCCTGATGATGCCAACGCCAAGGTGTTCTTCGACGGCGCCATGAGCGTCCTGAAGCCGAAGATCGACGACGGCACCCTCAAGGTCCTGTCCGGCCAGACAGGTTTTGAGCAGGCTGTAACCCAGGGCTGGAAGGCAGAGAACGCCCAGCGCCGTGCCGACACCTTGCTCACGGGCAGCTATGGCAGCGCAACCCTGGATGGCGTGCTCTCCCCCAACGACACCCTGGCCCGCGCCGTCCTGACCTCGGTCAAGGCAGCTGGCAAGCCGATTCCGGTCATCACCGGCCAGGACTCCGAGGTTGAGTCCGTCAAGTCCATCCTGGCGGGCGAGCAGTACTCCACCATCAACAAGGACACCCGCAAGCTCGTTGAGCACGCCATCACGATGGTCAAGGACCTTCAGGCAGGCAAGAAGCCGGAGATCAACGATGACAAGTCCTACAACAACAAGGTCAAGACCGTTCCGGCATACCTGCTGGAGCCGGTCATCGTGACCTCTGCCAACGTCAAGACGGCCTACAAGGACGATCCCGTACTGGGCCCGATCACCAAGTAGCACAGGGCAGAAACAGCCGGTACACCCGGGGGCCGGGAAGCCCGGCCCCCGGGTGAACTGCTCCCCGTAAGTTGGACTGAAGATTCCGTTCCGACTTACGGGGAGCAGTTTCGTGTTTAAGGGCAGTCGGTTGTCCGGGGAGCAGCCCGAAGCCGCGGCGCCGGCAGATCCGGTCAGACCAGCCAGCGCCACCAGCGTGGCTGGTCCTGTTCCGGCGTGGGTTCCGGCTCCGGCTCCTCGCCCAAAGCCAGCGCGGCCCCCACGATGTCGTCCGCGGTGAGCGTCATGACGGCCTCACGATCGAGCGCGTCAAGACTTTGTTCCTCGTCGAGCGACAGCCGCAGCGCCTGACGGTTGAGCGCCTGCTCGAACAATGTGCGGGCGAACCGCGCGTTGCCGGAGTCCTCGCCCGCGTGCAGCCCGGTGAAAATGCGGCGCAGCATCTGGTCCGCACCCGGCTCCAGCCTGTACTCGTGCTGGGCCAGCATCCGGTGGAAGATCGTCTGGAGTGCGTCGACGGAGTAGTCGGGGAACGTGATTTCACGGGCGAACCGGGAGCGCAGTCCGGGGTTCGAGAGCAGGAAGGACTCCATCAGCCGCGGGTACCCGGCCACTATCACCACCAGGCGGTGGCGGTGGTCCTCCATCCGCTTGAGCAGGACCTCGATCGCCTCGGGGCCGAAATCCATCCGGCCGTCCTCCGGGGCCAGCGCGTAGGCCTCGTCAATGAACAGGACGCCGTCCAGCGCGCGCCGGATCACCCGGTCTGTCTTGATGGCGGTGGTGCCGACGTACTGCCCCACCAGGCCCGAACGGTCGACCTCGACCAGATGGCCTTTCTGCAGCAGGCCGACCGCGCGGTACATCTCGGCCAGGAGCCGCGCCACGGTGGTCTTGCCCGTGCCCGGGTTTCCGAGGAATACCAGATGCTGTGATGTGGCCACCTCCGGCAGGCCGTGCGCCTTACGGCGGGCCTGGACCTGGAGCAGTGCGACGAGCGCCCGCACCTGTTCCTTCACTGTCTCCAGTCCGACCAGGGCGTCGAGCTCGGCCTGCAGCTCGGACAGCGGCCGCGCCGGCCCGGGCCTCGCAGCCATGAGATCGCCCACCAGGTCGTCGACGCGCTCCGAACCGGGCAGCTTGAGCTGATCGGCCAGACGGCCGATGGTTTCGCGCAGGTCGTCAAGCGGATTGCGGCTGGCAGCCATGCATCCACTGTAGTACCAGCACTCGATTCCCGGCCCTGCCCTTCACAGCCCAGACACAGGTGGGGCCGGATTGCTGCACAGGATGCCCAGCGAGGGTTGATGCGAAGCCGGCCCTCCGCGCCGGCACCTGAGTCATAGGAGTAACGTGAGCGTCCTTGCCCGAAGCGTAGGCAATGCCTTCAGAAACAAGGTCCGCACCGCAGCTGTTGTCGCGGTGCTGGCCGTCGCCATTGGCCTTGCCCTGGCCATGCTGGTAGCCAACCAGGCGGTCGGGGCGAAAGTGCAGGAGCTCAATGAGTCCGTCGGCACCGTCCTGACCGTCAACCCCGCCGGCGGGCAAGGTTTCGAAGGCGGCGGTGAGCCGCTCACCACCAGCCAGGCAGCCACGGCCGCCGGCGTGCCCAACGTCAGTGCCGTCGTCGGGACATCCTCCCTGCGGCTGCGCAATGCCACCGAAGCGGCCGCACAGGCCGCGGCCGGGCAAACGGGACAGACCGGGCAGGCAGGGCCCGGAGGCCAGAACGGGCAGGGCGGCCCCGGCGGCCAGGCGGCAGCCACACTGACCACCAGCCTCACGGCGGCGGTGGACGCAGGCACCCTTGGCAACCGCAACCAGCAGGCCAACGGAAGCACGGGCTCCACCGGAACCACGCAGCAGCCCGTCCGGTCCCTGCCGATCACCGCCACCGGCATTGGCGCCGAAGTCGACACCACCGGCAAGGCACTGAACATCACGCAGGGCTCCGGGCTCGGCGACTACTCGGCAGCATCCACCAGTGCCCTGCTGGGCACCACCCTGGCAGGGAAGAACAACCTCACGGTTGGCTCCACCTTCACCATCAACGACCAGACCTACACGGTCTCGGGATTGTTCGACGCCGGCACCACCTTTGGCAACAACGCTGTGTATGTCACCCTCCCCACCGCCCAGACCCTGGCAGGCACACCGGGTGAACTGTCCAGCATGATCGTCACGGTCAACTCCATGGACAACGTGGCCAGCACCAAGACGGCCCTGCAGACGGCTCTCGGCACGGACAAGGCCGATGTCACCCAGGGCCAGAACCTGCAGACCGCGGTCAGTTCGCTGGACAGCGTCAAGAACATTTCCTTCATCGCCTTCATCGCCGCCCTGGGCACCGCAGGGCTCATCATCCTGCTCATCATGGTGATGCTGGTCCGCGAGCGCCGCAGGGAAATCGGCGTGCTGAAGGCGATCGGCGCGCCCAACCGCACCATCGGCCTGCAGTTCGTCCTCGAGGCACTGGTCCTGGCAGCCCTGGGCAGCGCCGTCGGTGCCGCCATTGCATCGTTCGCCAGCGGCGGCATCGCCTCGGCACTGATCAGCAGCAACACCACCAGAACCACCGCCGCCACGGGCCGCGGTGTCCCGGGCGGGGCCGGTGGTGGCGCGGGCTTCCCGGGCGGCCAGGGCGGACCCTTCGGCGGCGCTTCCCAGCTGTTGAACTCCGTGACCGCCAGCGCCTCACCGGGGGTGATCGCCGGTGGCATCGCTGCTGTGTTCGGTGTCGCCATCATCGGCGCCCTGGTTCCCGCGCTGCTCACCGCGCGCATCCGTCCCATCGAAGTCCTGCGAGGAGAATAGCCATGATAGAAGTCAAGAACCTGGTCCGCACCTTCAACTCCGGTGACCGCACCATCAAACCGGTCAACGACGTCAGCTTCGCCCTGGACCAGGGCACCCTGGCCTCGATCGTGGGCAAGAGCGGCAGCGGCAAGAGCACCCTGTTGTCCCTCCTTGGGGCACTGGACAAGCCCACCAGCGGAGACGTCGTCGTGGACGGCGTCAGCCTGGCGAGCCTGCCGGACAGCAAGCTGACGGAATACCGCCGCCGGGACATCGGATTCGTGTTCCAGCAGTTCAACCTGATCCCCAACCTGTCCGCCGTGGACAACGTCATGCTCCCCATGGAATTTGCCGGGGTGCGCAAGGCCGCCCGGCTGGAGCGCGCCAGGGAATTGCTGGAGCAGGTCCAGCTGGATCCGTCCAAGCACGAACGGCGCATCAACCGGCTTTCCGGCGGCGAACAGCAAAGGGTGGCCATTGCGCGGGCCCTGGCCACCGAACCGAAGCTCATCCTCGCCGATGAGCCCACCGGCAACCTTGACGAACAGACCGGCGACCACATCATCGAACTCCTCAGCTCGCTGAGCCGCGACCACGACACCACCATCCTGGTGGTCACCCACGACCGGGCCCTGGCGAACAAGACGGACCGCCGCTTCCGCCTCCAGCAGGGCAAGCTGACGGAGGAACCGGTCCGCGGCCGGACCGCCGTCGCCGCTTCCGCCTGACCTCAGCCAAGGGGCCAACGGTGGGGGACATCCCGTCCCCCACCGCTGGCCCCTTTATTGCTTGTCCCCGTCGCCGGCACGTCCCCGGTCCTCACCCGCCGCTGTGACAGGATTGCAGCTATGACTGCTCCCATCGCCACGCCATGGCTTTCCAGCCAGCCTGACCAGGATCCCCGCTCCGCCACCGGGGCTCCCCTGCGCTGGGGAATTATTGCAACGGGCAGCATCGCCCGCGCCGTGTCCCAGGATCTCGCGCTGCTTGAAGACGCCGAGCTGTACGCGGTCAGCTCCCGGGCACAGGACAGCGCGGACGCTTTTGCCGTGGCCTATGACTTCGCAAAAGCCTATGGTGACGACGGCGGTGTCCCCGGCTACCAGCGGCTCCTCGCCGATGACGCCGTGGACGTTGTCTACGTCGCCACGCCGCACGCGCAGCACCACGAGATGGTTCTCGCCGCCCTCAACGCCGGCAAGCACGTGCTCTGCGAGAAGGCGTTCACCATCAACGCCCGGGAAGCATCCGAGCTCATCGATGTTGCCCGCAGCCGAGGTCTCTTCCTCATGGAAGCCATGTGGAGCCGGTTCCTGCCCTCGATGCAGCGCGCGTTCCAGATCGCAGCTTCGGGTGAACTTGGCGACATCCACTGGATTACCGCGGACCTGGGCTTCCCCGCCCCCTACTCCCCCACGGCCAGGTTGTGGGCGCGGAAGGACGGCGGAGGGGCGTTGCTGGACTTGTCCGTCTACCCACTCCTGTGGGCGCTGGGCACCCTTGGCTTTCCCCACACCGTGAGCGCCACGGGCTTCGTCAACGACGACGGCGTGGATTCGCAGAACGCCATGACCCTCGGCTACGGCCACGCGGCCCAGGTCCAGCTCACCTCCTCACTCCTGGCACACGGTCCGCGCACGGCGACCGTCGCAGGGAGCCTGGGCTTCATGCAGAGCGTGGGCTCCATCAACAACCCCCGCGAACTCCTCATCACCAAGGGGTGGGAAGACCGCCGGACGGAAACCTTCGACGTTGTGGGCAAGGGGTACACCTACGAGCTGCGCGAAGTAATGCGGTGTGTCCAGCAGGGAGTGACGGAGAGTCCGGTGATGCCGCTCGAAGACACACTGAACACCATGCGGCTTTTCGATGGCGTTCGTGCCCAGCTCGGTGTGACCTACCCCAACGACGGCCATTAGCAAGAGGCGCCGCGAAAGATGCTCGACGTCGGCAAGGCGGCTTTCGCGGTGAGGTTGGGGCATGTGACTTCCTGCTTTCGCCCTTGACACCTTCAGTGCTTGTTCCCGCCCTTTGTAAAATCCCTTTAGCAAAGTCTGGACTTGCGGCAACAAGGAGTCATAGGCTTTAGCCAGCATTGATTGCACAGCTCACTGGGGGGTGGTACGCATGGCTAGCATGAGTTCGCCATGGCGTGCCCTGCGACCAGCGCTCCTTGCCGGGGCAGCCGCAGTTACTTGGCTGGCGCTTTCGTCAACTTCAGCATCCGCCGACGCCGGGCCTGACTCCCCTTCCCTGCTCGGCAGCGTCACCGGCTCGGCCTCATCCTTGGCCTACGAACTTGCGGACACTGTTTCACTGGCTCCTGCTGCCTCCCCGGCCGGACCTGCTGCAGGCACTGGACTGGTGCAGCCTGTCGTAGCCCAGGTCGCCGGCGTTGCCGACAAGCTCATTAACTCCGTTCCCGTGCTGGACCAGGTGATTCCGGCGGGAACCCTTTCCACTGTCTCCGCTCCCGTTGGGGAGATCGCCGACACCGTGACGGCCGGGGTGGTGCAGGTTGTTGTAGCCCCTGCAGCCGAGGCCGTCCCGGTACTTGAACCGGCGCTGCAGCCCGTTGCCGATCTTCTGACCGGCACCGCTCCACTTCCGCTTCCCGCCCCGGCCGTTGACGCCGTGCCGGCAGATCTTCCTTCCGGGGTTGTCCCTGGTCCCGCGGCAGCTCAGCCCGTGGCCTTGGAAATCCTTCCGGATGGGGCCGGAACGGGGCTGGAACCGGGGCAGGAACCGGATGCGTCGCCCACGGCGCCGGTTGCCGGCGGCAGCGTGGCCTTGGCAACGGTACGCAGTGCAGCCCTGGCCAACACGTCCTCCCCGTGGGATGGCATGTCTGTCCCGGCTGACCCCGCGTCGGGGCAGCCCCTTCCCGTCGAGCCGGCACCGCTGCCTGCCCAGGTTCCTGCCGCACCGGGATCCGGCACCGGCAGCGCTGGATCATCCGGCGGTTCATCCGGTGCCGCAGCATGGCTTAGCCCTGCCTATTTTGGTTTTGAGCGGCCTGGCGCTGTTCCCGCCGGCGAGGCCTCCGAGCACGCCCCTGCGCCGGTGTCGTTCGACCCCGGTTCTTCCCCTGACTAGTTGAGGCCGTCTGCCCCCAACGGGCAGCACGTGGCTTTACGGGCAGCTGATAAGCGCCCGAACTACCTCAACTTCAGGAGTAACCATCATGAACTGCACCCTTCGCAGGGGGCTGCTTAGCACCCTCTTTGCCGGCGGCCTTCTGGCCTTCGGCTGCGCTGCCGCAAACGCAGCGGACACCACCAGCGGGACGGATCTTTCCGCTTCCGCCCTCATCTCGGCGGCGGCGCCCGCTGACTCGACGTCGTTGGGCCTGCTGGGTGACCCAACGCCGGCCGGCTCAACAGGCGTCGCCGCCGCAGTGGACGTAAACCTCGGCCTCGGAAGCACCGGCACCACCACCACGGACGCCACCACGGCAAATCTCGCCGTCGACGCAGCCGCAGACCTGGGACTCGGCGGCGTGAGTGCCGGCGATACCAGTGGGCTCGGCACTACCGACCTGGCCGCCGCAGTGGACGTAAACCTCGGCCTCGGAAGCACCGGCACCACCACCACGGACGCCACCACGGCAAACCTCGCCGTCGACGCAGCCGCAGACCTGGGACTCGCCGGCACCACCGACCCCACAACAACCGGCACCACCGACCTGGCCGCCGCAGTGGACGTAAACCTCGGCCTCGGAAGCACCGGCACCGACACCGGCACCACGGACGGCACCACGGCAAACCTCGCCGTCGACGCAGCCGCAGACCTGGGACTCGCCGGCACCACCGACCCCACAACAACCGGCACCACCGACCTGGCCGCCGCAGTGGACGTAAACCTCGGCCTCGGAAGCACCGGCACCACCACCACGGACGCCACCACGGCAAACCTCGCCGTCGACGCAGCCGCAGACCTGGGACTCGGCGGCGTGAGTGCCGGCGATACCAGTGGGCTCGGCACTACCGTTGAGGCAGTTCTCGACCTCACCATCGGTGGCGTCACCAGCAGTGATACATCGGGGGGAGTCGACGCAGGCATCGACCTTGGAGCCGGTGTGGACACCGGAACTGCGGACGCTGGCGGCCTGGATGCCGTTGTCGACCTTGGCATTGACCTGGGTATCGGACTCGGTAATGACAGCGGAACCAGCACTCCGGGCACCAACACACCCGGCACCGCTGACCCGGGAACCACCACCCCGGGAGACGGCACCACCGGAGACACCGGCACCCTTGATCCCGGAACCAGCACTCCGGGGTCAGGCGACCCTGCCGGCAACGGCGGCTCGACTTCCGGCAATGGCTCCACAAGCGGTACTGGTACTGCAGGAAGCGGCAACTTCACCGCTGCACCGGCAGGCTCCACCGCAGTGAGCGGGGCCATCGCCCCGGTCACCACACCGCGGAGCACTCCGACTGGCGGCAATCCTGCCCTTGCCAACACCGGCTCAGCCCACACCCGCCTGGCCAACACCGGCTGGGACGGAGCGCTGGTTCCCCTGGCGCTGGTGCTTCTGGCAGGCGGACTCCTGATGCTCCGCAAGCGCAAGGTGTCCTGAGGCCTGAGTCCTGTAAGGAAACCGCCCGCGCACGCGCCTGAAGCGGCAGCACCCGGCGGGCTGACGAGAGGAGGACACCCACCCAACAACCAAGTAACAGTACAAAACATGTCATCAGCACACATGTCCTTGTAGCCAATGGTCCGGCGGCGAACGTGTTTGAAATCGCCGCCGGGCCGTCGGCGTGTCGCAACGCGAAACCCTAGGTCAATCGCTGGTTCCGCCGTCCCGCCCGTATAATTTGAGGTACGACAGTGCCGCAGCGCACCGGGAGGAACGGTCATGGTGGCGGAATCGCCTAGCTCCATCAAGAATGAAGTTGTCGGCGGTCGCTATCGTTTAGGTGAGGTCATAGGCCGCGGCGGGATGTCGTCGGTGTACTGCGCACGGGACGAAAAGCTGGGCCGTGACGTGGCGTTGAAACTCTTCGCCCCGCAGGCTCCGGATGCGGACGAGCTTAAGCGGCAGGAAGCCGAAATCCAACTTCTGGCCACCCTGAACCACCCCGGCCTGGTGACGCTCTTCGACGCCGGAATCGATGACCGCATTCCGGACGAGCCCCGGCCCTTCCTGACCATGGAACTCGTCGAGGGCCAGGACCTGCGCAGCCGCATCAGGCACAGCCGGGTACCCCTGGAAGAGCTGTCCGTGATCGGAGCCGGCATCGCCGACGCTCTGGCGTACGTTCATGGCCTGGGCATCATCCACCGCGATATCAAACCGGCGAACATCCTGCTGGTCCAGATCCGCCCGGGTGAGCCGCTGCGGCCCAAGCTCACGGATTTCGGCATCGCCAGGATCGCGGATTCCACCCGGCTCACGGCCACGGGCACCATGGTGGGCACGGCTGCCTACCTCAGCCCCGAGCAGGCCCTTGGCAAACCCCTTTCGTCAGCCACGGATATCTACTCCCTTGGACTGGTGCTGCTTGAGTGCATCAAGGGCACCGTGGAGTACCCCGGCAGCGCAGTGGAATCCGCCGTTGCCCGGCTCCACCGCGCCCCGGAGATCCCCGACGACGTTCCCCCGGAATGGGCGGACCTCATCCGTTCCATGACTGGCATCGAGCCGCTGGAACGCCCTGCGGCCGCCGACATCGAAACGGCACTCCGCCAGGCACTGGTCTCGCCGGCTTCAACGCCGGGAGAACTGGCACCGGAAACCACGCGGGTGCTTCCCGCCATGCCCTTCCACCCGCCCTCGATCACCGCTGAGGAATCGGTGGATGATGTGCGCGAGGCAGCGGCCTCTACAGAGGCTGCCGATCCCGCATCAGCCGCCCAACCTGCTGCATCGCCGGCTGGTTCCGGAGTGGCAACGAGCGGAGTGGTTGCCGGTGCATCCGCAGGCAAGGCTCCCCGCACACCCCGTCTGTCCCGGAACCAACGGATCTGGCTGGTCGTCGTGCTTGGTGTCCTTGTCATTGCTGCAGCCGTGGCTGCGGTGATGATGAGCATCTCGGCCCGGCCCGCCGACGTCGTCCCTTATCCCACCGTGACCGGCGTCCTGGGCGACCATCTGCAGGAGCTGCAGAAAAGCGTGGAGCCGTGACGCCGCGGCAGACAATCCCGGGCCGGCTGGTCCTGGCTTTCTCGGCGGCCTTTCTGGCGGCAGGCTTCCTCAGCGCCTGCGCGGCGCCGGGAAACGGCCTTCAGCGCGAAGCTGCGGCACAGCTCCAGGCACGCGTGCTGGAAGTGACGCAGGCGTCGTCCCAAAACGATCCTGCGTCGGCACTGAAGGCGCTGGAAGGCCTTGAAGCCGACCTCACTTCACTGCAGGCAAAGGGCAAGGTCTCGGAGGAACGGCGCCGCAGCATCACCACCGTGGCCTCCGCTGTCCGGGCAGACCTGAACGAGGTTGTCGCCGCACAGCAGGCTGCGGCCAAAGCCGCCGAGGATGCCCGGAACGCCGCGCAGGCAGCTCAAAGCCCATCCCCCACCGCCGAGGCACCCGCGCCCCAGCCGGCTCCCGCCCCGGCACCGGCCCAGGGCAACGCGGGCGGCTCCGGCGCGGACACCGGCAAGAACAGCAACGCCGACAAAGGCAAAGGCAAGAACTAACCCGCCCATACTATAAAGAGCACAAAGAGAGGCGGTGCCCGGAACGATCCGGGCACCGCCTCTCTTTGTCAGCTGCCGCAGCAGCGGCCGGTGCTAGGCCAGGCCGGCGATGACCTGATTAAGGGTGGCGGAAGGACGCATCACCGCGGAGGCCTTGGCATCCTCGGGGCGGTAGTAGCCGCCAATGTCCACGGGTGAGCCCTGGACCTCGGCCAGCTCGCCCACAATGGTCTCCTCCTTGGAGGACAGCTCCTTGGCGACGGAACCGAAAGCGGCGGCCAGGTCGGCGTCGTCCGTCTGCTTGGCCAGCTCCTCCGCCCAGTAGCGGGCCAGGAAGTAGTGGCTGCCGCGGTTGTCCAGCTCGCCCACGCGGCGGCTCGGGGACTTGTTCTCCAGCAGGAACGTGCCGGTGGCGCGGTCCAGGGTGTCGGCCAGGACCTGCGCGCGGGCGTTGCCCGTGGTGGTGGCCAGGTGCTCGAAGCTGACGGCCAGCGCCAGGAACTCGCCCAGGCTGTCCCAGCGGAGGTGGTTTTCCTTGAGCAGCTGCTGGACGTGCTTCGGCGCGGAACCGCCGGCACCGGTTTCAAAGAGTCCGCCGCCGTTCATCAGCGGAACGACCGAGAGCATCTTGGCGCTGGTTCCCAGCTCCAGGATGGGGAACAGGTCCGTGAGGTAGTCGCGGAGCACGTTGCCCGTGACGGAGATGGTGTCCTCGCCCTTGCGGATGCGTTCCAGGGTGAAGGCGATGGCCTTGACCGGGGACATGATCTGGATGTCCAGGCCGTTGGTGTCGTGGTCCTTCAGGTACTCGTTGACCTTGGCGATGAGGTTGGCGTCGTGGGCGCGTTCCTCGTCCAGCCAGAACACGGCCGGGGTCTGCGAGGCACGGGCGCGGGTGACGGCCAGCTTGACCCAGTCGCGGATGGCGGCATCCTTGGTCTGGCAGGCGCGCCAGATGTCGCCCTCGGAAACCTCGTGTTCGATCAGCACGTTGCCCGAGCCGTCCACGATCTGGATCCGGCCGGCTTCCTGGATCTCGAAGGTCTTGTCGTGGCTGCCGTATTCCTCGGCTGCCTGTGCCATGAGGCCAACGTTCGGCACAGTGCCCATGGTGGTGGGGTCGTAGGCACCGTTGGCGCGGCAGTCATCGATGACCACCTGGTAGATGCCGGCGTAGGAGCTGTCCGGCAGGACGGCCAGGGTGTCCGCCTCCTTGCCGTCCGTGCCCCACATGTGGCCGGAGCTGCGGATCATGGCAGGCATGGAAGCGTCCACGATGACGTCGCTGGGGACGTTCAAGGTGGTGATGCCCTTGTCCGAGTCCACCATGGCCAGGGCGGGACCGTCTTCCAGGCCCTTCTTGATCAGGTTCTGCACGCCGTCGCGCACATCCGCGGGAAGGTCCTCAAGGCTGCTCAGGATGGCGGCAAGGCCGTTGTTGGGGCTGATGCCGGCTGCCGAGAGCTGCTTGCCGTAGGTTTCGAAGAGTTCGGAGAAGTAGGCCTTGACCACGTGGCCGAAGATGATGGGGTCCGAGACCTTCATCATGGTGGCCTTCAGGTGTGCGGAGAACAGCACGCCTTCTTCCTTGGCGCGGGCCACCTGGGCCTTCAGGAATTCATCCAGGGCGGCGGCGCGCATCACAGTGCCGTCGATGACCTCGCCGGCCAGGACCGGGAAGGCCTTCTTCAGGACCTTCACCGAGCCGTCCTCGCGGACCAGCTGGATGGCGATGGTGCCCTCGGACTCGATGACCACGGACTTCTCGTTGGACCGGAAGTCATCCTGGCCCATGGTGGCCACGTTGGTCTTGGAGTCAGGGGTCCAGGCGCCCATGGAGTGCGGGTTCTGGCGGGCGTAGTTCTTGACTGACAGCGGGGCCCGGCGGTCCGAGTTGCCTTCGCGCAGGACCGGGTTCACGGCCGAGCCCTTGATCTTGTCGTAGCGCGAGCGGACGGCGGTTTCCTCGTCGGAGGAGGGGTTGTCCGGATAGTCCGGCAGCGCGTAGCCCTGGCCCTGCAGTTCGGCGATGGCGGCCTTCAGCTGCGGGATGGAGGCACTGATGTTGGGCAGCTTGATGATGTTGGCTTCCGGCGTCTTCGCCAGCTCACCGAGCTCAGCAAGGGCGTCACCGATCTGCTGCTCGGGGGTCAGGTAGTCACCGAACTGGGCGATGATGCGGCCGGCGAGCGAAATGTCGCGGGTCTCCACCTCCACACCTGCTGTCGAAGCGAACGCCTCGATGATGGGCAGGAACGAATAGGTAGCCAGCATCGGCGCTTCGTCGGTGTGGGTGTAGATAATCTTGGACATGCGCGGGCGTCTCCCTGTGGGTCGGCTTGGTTGTGAAAATTCGGTCTATTTCACCATGTACAACTTACCCGAGGACACCAGTTTGAAGCGTACCGGAGGCCCAGCGTTACCCCTGCCCCGGGCAGGATTACAGCGATGGAGAACGGCCGACGGCGGCAGGAAACCGGGTGCCCGCCGCGCCCGGGCACCCGGCCGCCAGGGCTCCATCCCGGGACAATGCAGGCCATACATGATACGTCACTACTATTTACAAATCTGTCATGGAGGGATAAATTCGCAGGGTCACACTTGGCATTCCCACGCCTTTCCCCGTTCAGACAGGACAACAATGACAAGCACCAGGTCTCTGGCTTCCGCCCTCCTGAGCCTCTCCGCGGCCGCCGTTCTGGCTTTCACCAGTGCAGGTGCCGCCACCGCAACACCAGCAGCCGCGGACGACCACACGAATCCGTCCGTTACCAGTGCTGTCCTTGACGCGGCGGGTGCTGCCGACTACTGGACACCGGAGCGGATGCAGAGCGCCATCCCCGGCGATACCCTTGCCGGCAAGGCGCTGGAACGCGGCAACCGCTCCAGCGCAGCCGTCGTGGAGAAGGGCAAACCGTCTTCCACCAAGGGCACCAAGAGCACCGGCAGCACTGCCAAGAGCGAAACGCCGGTCAGCCACATCGGCAAGGTCTTCTTCACCCTGGGGGGCGCCAACTATGTGTGCTCCGGCAACGCTGTCTCATCGACCAACGGCAGCACGGTTGCCACAGCGGGACACTGCGTTAACGAGGGGCCTGGAGCGTACGCCACCAACTTCGTCTTTGTTCCTGCCTATGAGAATGGCGCAGCACCGTATGGCAAGTGGTCTGCACGGGCCCTGTACGCGCCGAGCCAGTGGGTCTCAAACGGTGACATGACGTACGACACCGGCTTCGCCGTCATGAACCCCCTGAACGGCAAGAACCTCACCGCTGTGGTCGGAGGCTCGGGCGTGGCCTTCAACCAGGCCCGGGGCCTGACTTACAAGTCCTACGGCTACCCCGCCGCTGCCCCGTACAACGGTGAGACCCTCAAGAGCTGCACCGGCACGGCAACCAATGATCCGAACAACCCGCAGTTCAACAGCCAGGGCATCCCCTGCGACATGACCGGGGGTTCCTCAGGCGGCCCGTGGTTCATCGGGACCAGCTCCGATGGCGTGCAGAACTCCATCAACAGCTACGGCTACAACCGTTCTGCCGTGATGTACGGCCCATACTGGGGCTCAGTCATCCAGGCAACCTACGCCAGTGCAGCAAAATCCTAAGGAACCCGGGCCCGACGAGGATCCTGTCAGCCACGTTGACCTGACCCAGTCACACGAGGAAGTCCTCGAGTACTGGACAAAGCAACGAATGGCAGAGGCCAGGCCCCGGGAGATCCAACTTCCGGAGCCCGGCCCCGGTTCAGCTGACCAGGACTAAGCCGGCACAACGACGACGGCGCCCGCCCCCTTTGCTCAGGGGGCGGGCGCCGTCGTTTGTCCTAGTGGAAGAAGTGGCGGGCCCCGGTGAAGTACATGGTGATGCCGGCCGCATTGGCTGCCGCGATCACCTCTTCATCGCGCACGGATCCGCCCGGCTGCACGACAGCGCGGACGCCGGCGTCGATCAGGATCTGGAGGCCGTCGGCGAACGGGAAGAACGCGTCGGAGGCAGCCACGGCGCCGCGGGCCCGCTGCGGTGCCCCGGCAGCGCTGGCGTTGGAGGCACCGCCGGCACCTTCGACGTCGGACTCCACCGTGACGCCCAGCGTGTTGGCCCGCTCCACGGCCAGGCGGCAGGAGTCGAGCCGGTTGACCTGGCCCATGCCGATGCCCACAGCTGCGCCGTTCTCGGCGAGGAGGATGGCGTTGGACTTGGCGGCCCGGCAGGCTGTCCAGGCGAAGGCAAGGTCCGCGAGGGTCTTCTCGTCCGCTGCTTCACCGGCTGCGAGGGTCCAGTTGGCGGGGTTGTCGCCATCGGCGTCCACCTTGTCGCTTACCTGGACCAGCATGCCCCCGGAGACCTGGCGGAACTCCGTGGGGTAACGGCCGTAGCCCTCGGGCAGGGCGAGCAGGCGGATGTTCTTCTTCTTGGACAGGATCTCCACGGCTTCCGGCTCGAAGCCGGGGGCGATGACCACTTCGGTGAAGATGTCCTTGACGGTGTTGGCCATGCCTGCGGTGACGGGGCGGTTTGCGGCGATGACGCCGCCGAACGCGGAGACGGGGTCGCAGGCGTGGGCCTTGGCGTGCGCGTCGGCGATGGGGTCTGCGGCGTCCTTGGAGCCGACGGCCACACCGCAGGGGTTGGCGTGCTTGATGATGGCGACGGCGGGCTCGCTGAAGTCGTAGGCAGCGCGCAGGGCGGCGTCGGCGTCCACGAAGTTGTTGTAGCTCATGGCCTTGCCGTGCAGCTGGTCCGCCTGGGCGATGCCCACCGGGGCGGCTTTGTCCACGTACAGTGCAGCCTGCTGGTGCGGGTTTTCGCCGTAGCGGAGGACCTCGGAGCGTTCCAGGGACAGGCCGGCGTAGGCAGGCCAGTCGATGACGCCGTCGCCGTCCTCGTCCAGGAACTGGCTGGCGGTCCAGGTGGCCACTGCATTGTCGTAGGCAGCGGTGTGGGCGAATGCCTTGGCCGCGAGGCGGCGACGGGTCTTCAGGTCGAAGCCGCCTGCGGCGGCGGCCTCCACCACCTGGCCGTAGAAGGACGGGTCCACCACAATGGCGACGGCGGCGTGGTTCTTGGCGGCCGAACGCACCATGGCGGGGCCTCCGATGTCGATCTGTTCGACGACGTCATCCTGGGCGGCGCCGGACTTGACGGTCTCCACGAACGGGTAGAGGTTCACCACCACCAGGTCGAAGGCTTCGATGTCCATGCTGGCAAGGGTTTCCATGTGGGCCGGAACGCGCCGGTCCGCCAGGATGCCGCCGTGCACACGCGGGTGCAGCGTCTTGACGCGGCCGTCCAGCATTTCGGGGGAACCGGTGACTTCCTCCACCTCCTGCACGGGGATGCCCGCGGCGGCGATCTTCTTTGCCGTGGAGCCGGTGGAGACGAGCTTCACGCCCGCTGCGTGCAGGCCCGTGGCGAGCTCCTCCAGACCGGTTTTGTCGTAAACCGAGATCAGGGCCCGGCGGATGGGTACACGGTCAATGGATACGCGCTCATGCTGCGTGAAGCTCACAAATGTCTCCGTCTTATCTCGCGGTACAGGGCCGCGGTTGGTGGGGATAGGGCCAGTTTATCGCGAAGGGCGCGGTTGCCCGGCGTGGACGCCGGAGTGTGAACGGGCTGGGGCCGGGCTAAAGTTTTGGACAGGAGGCGGCGATGAATACATACACCACTGTGCCCAGCGGCGAACAGGTGGTCCAGGAACTGCCCTGGCGATGGAAAGTCCAGGGCAGGATCTTCCTGATCGGAGGCCTCGGCTTCATGTTCGATGCCTGGGATGTAACCCTGAACGGCATCCTGATTCCGCTGCTGTCCAAGCACTGGTCCCTTTCCGCGGGGGAAGCGGCCTGGGTGGGCACGGCGAACCTGGTCGGCATGGCGCTGGGCGCCTTCATCTGGGGAACCATCGCGGACACCGTTGGGCGCAAGAAGGCCTTCACGGCAACCCTCCTGCTCTTCTCCGTGTTCACCGTGTGCGGCGCCTTCGCCCCCGACTTCATCTGGTTCTGCGCCTTCCGGTTCCTGGCGGGATTCGGCCTGGGCGGCTGCATTCCCGTGGACTACGCACTGGTGGGTGAGTTCACGCCGCGGAAGCAGCGCGGCAAAGTGCTTACGGCCATGGATGGCTGGTGGCCAATCGGCGCTGCCCTGGCGGGATTCGTCTCGGCCGGGCTGGTGGCCCTTTACGGCGACTGGCGGCTAACCATGCTGGTGATGGTCCTGCCGGCGCTGCTGGTTTTCTGGGTCCGGCGCAGCGTGCCCGAGTCCCCGCTGTTCCTGATCCGGAAAGGCCGGCGGGAGGAAGCGGCCCGGATCATCGACGGACTGGTGGAAGCAACCGGGGCAGAACCGCGTGCCTACAGCCTTCCGGACGCCAGGGATGTCCCGCGGCTCTCCGCCGGCAGCGCCTGGACGCAGCTGCGCTCAGTGTGGCAGTTCAGCTGGAAGATCACCGCCGCCGCATGGTCCCTGTTCTTCAGCATCCTGCTGGTTTACTACTTGTCCCTGACCTGGATGCCGCGCATCCTCATCGGCGCAGGGTTCGCCGAGTACAAGGCTTTCGTCACCACAGCCTCCATGGCCGCCGTCGGCTTCCTTGGCGTGGTGGTGGCAGCGCTCCTGGTGGAGCGTGTGGGCCGCAAATGGATCCTGGCCATCACCGGCCCGCTGTCCGCTCTTACGCTGGTGATTGTGGCTTTCGTGGTGGACATCCCCACGGCCGCGGTGTTCTGGCTGCTGGTGTTCGGCTTCGTGGTGCAGGTGGCCATCCCCGTGCTGTATGCCTACGTGTCCGAGCTCTATCCCACAGAACTGCGCGGCACCGGCTTCGGCTGGGCATCCACGTTCTCGCGCCTCGGCGCAGGTTTTGGGCCGCTGATCTTCGCGAACTACTTCTGGCCGGAACTCGGGCTTGCAACGTCGTTTGCACTGGCGGGAGCCCTGGTACTGGTCTCCGTTTTGTGGATGGCGTTTTTCTCCCCCGAAACCCGCCAGCGCCGGCTGCAGTAGACGGCTCCCAACTGACTCGCAGTTGCTGTCGTTCTCGCACGTCAAAACGGCATCAACTGCGAGCTACTTTGGTACCCAGCCTCTGCTGAGAAGCGCCCCGCGCACTTTCGAGAGGGCGGACAACGCCTGGTTTTGCATGTGGCGCTTTGAGATCCTCACGAGCAGCCATCCTCCTCGGCTGAAATCCTCCTCGCGGTCGATATCCCTAACGATCTGTTGTGGCTCGGAATGGCCGTCGCCGTCGTATTCCACCGCAATCCTGTACTCCGGATAGCTCAGGTCAGGCTGACGAATGACGCCGGGGCGAAGTTCGATGGGCATGTTCAGCATCGGCTCAGGCAGGCACGCGGCGTTCAAGGCAAGCCGAAGCCGCGTCTCCGGCGCCGAGTCCGAACCAACCCGCGCCAACTCCAGGGCAAGTCTTGCCTTCCGGATGCCGGGTGTACCTTTGTGTCGATCCAACATGTCGGACAACTGCCCAAGGGTACAAAACGGCTCCGTCCTGATTTCGAACGCAGCCCTCGGCACCCGCAGAAGATGGTCCGCCACTACTGTCAGCTCCTCAACGCTCATCCTTCGGGCATTGTCCAGCCATGTCCGGGGCCTGCTGGTTACCAGCACCCCTTCCACGTGCACGATCTCGTCATCGAAGAACTGTCCTACGTGGCCGACAACGCCCTTGCGGCGGGGAATAGCCCTGGTGTCCGGACGGGAGATATGGATCAGCGGGTCCTCTTGACCGGGCAAAAAACCAGGAAAACTCCAGAACGTGAAGGCCGTGGCGTGGGACACCGCCGAAAACGAAGTGATCCTCGTAAACGGTCTCAAGGCTTCAGACAGGGCCGTGCCCTCTCGACCCTGGCCCGAGCCGTCCTGCGGGACCCTGATGCCGCGGCTGGGTGCGTCCAGCTCTCCGTGGCGCAGCCGCCTAAGAGTTACGCCGGCGTCGACCGCTTCCTGGCACGTAAACGGCACCCGGGCGATCTCGGCGGGAAGTGGACGAGGCGTCTTCACGCGACCATAGTCGCAAACACTTCTGCCATCTGCCGGAGTTATCCACAGCCAGCTGCGGCGATGATTAAGTGACTCGCAGTTGTTGTCGTTTTGACGGGTCAAAACGACAACAACTGCGAGCTAGTTGGGGGGCTGGGGGGACGTGAACGAGGGGTCTGCGGCGAGGGCCGCCAAGGTGGAGACCAGGAGCCGCCGCTCCACCACCTTGATGCGTTCGTGCAGCGTTTCCTCGGTGTCTGAGTCCTCGATGCTCACGGCCTCCTGGGCAATGATGGGGCCGGTGTCCACGCCCGCGTCCGCCCAGTGGACGGTGCAGCCCGTGACCTTCACCCCGTATGCCATCGCATCCCGCACGCCATGGGCCCCTGGGAACGCCGGCAGCAGCGCCGGGTGCGTGTTGAGGTACCTGCCGTTGAACGCGTCGATGAAACCGGGGCTGACAATCCGCATGAACCCTGAAGACACCACCACGTCCGGCTTGTAGGCGGCCACGGCTTCGGTCAGGGCGGCATTCCAGTCGGCACGGTCCGGGTAGGCCTTGAAGTCCACCACGAACGTGGGGATGCCGGCGGCAGCGGAGCGTTCGACGCCGTACGTTCCTTCGCGGTCCGCGCCCACCGCAGCGATTTCCACAGCGAGCCCGCCCGCCTTGACGGCGTCGATGACTGCCTGGAGATTGGACCCGGTGCCGGAAACGAGGACGACGATACGCATTGGTCCAGCTTAGGTGCAGGCTCGCGTACGCTGGAAAACATGAACAGCGAACCGGGCCGGAGCGGGCAGCAGCAGGTCAGGCCCCCGCTCAGCGAGGCGGCAAAAGCGTCCCTCGCCAAGACCCAGACCCTGTTCCGGATGTTCGTGGTCTCGGTGCTCGGCGCGTTCTTCGTCTACCAGCTGGATGTGGGCTACCTCTGGCTGACCACGGTGCTCACCGACTCGGGCCTGGTCCTGGGAATTGTCCTGCTGGTCCGTGCAGTCCGGTTGAAGGAATCCAAGCTGATTCTCTTCGGCACCATTTCCGGCCTGGTGGTCGCTGCCGTCATGGTGCTGCTGATTGTCACCACCATGGTCCTCTTTGACCAGGTCCGCGAGTACCAGGCCTGCCTTGGCCGTGCGCTGACGGACCGGGCCACCCACGCCTGCATGGTGCAGTTCCAGGACGTCCTGCCCACCAAGGTGCGCTAGGCCCCGCGCAGGTCCTAGTGGACCAGTTCCGCGTCCCGTTCAACAGCCGTGCTTTTCTCGCGTTCCAGCCATGGTCCGGCCGCGTAGCCAATCACGACGCCGGCAGCCACCTCGGCGGCCACCCACAGTCCCGTCCACAGCGGGTCAGGTCCAATGGCGGTCAGGCGGCCCACCCCGGCTGAACCCCTGGCAACCCAGGCCAGGCACAGGGTCGGCAGCCCCGCGGCCACGCCGGCCAGCGCGCCAAGGGCGAGGGTGGAAACTGTCGCCGTGAACCAGCGGGCGTGGACCTTGATGGCAAGCCACTCATCAAAGTGGTTCTCTCCCTCCCGGAGGAACCACCACCCCGCCATGACACCGGCCAGCACCGGAACGATCATGGCCACGAAGGCGTAATCCAGGGGGCCCGAGGGGATGGCGGCCAGGACGGGGATGGACGGAAGCGGACCCACGGCGGTGCCCAGCGGACCCACCTGGGAGCCCACGCCCATGGCGAAGCCGGCACCGGATGTCCAGGCGAGGGCGAAGACCACAAGGTTGGGCAGGAAGCCGAGCTGCGCGATGGTGAGGGCGGCACCTCCCACCGGGCCGGCGTCGAGCGCCTCATAGACAGACACCACAAGGTTCCAGTGGATGAACAGGTCAACTGCGAGCAGCGCTGCTGCCAACGCAAGCGCGGACACCACCGCCACGAATCCTGCCTTGGCCACCGACGCGAAGTAGGAACCGGCCCAGCGCGAATGCTGGCTGGTGCGCGAAATCCAGTCCACCGCGTCAACCCCGATGAGCCGGCTCCAGGATCCTGCTTCCCTGCGCGCGCCGATCACCATGCCCAGTCCGTAGGGAACCAGGGGAACCAGCATGGCGTACCAAAGATTGATGACGACGTCGGCATTGCGGCAGACGAACCCGGTGGCGGCGCCGAAAGCCCCGTAGACCACCCAGGATCCAAGCAGCGCCTGCCACAGCTGGTCCGTGTAGGAAGCACGGGCCAGCCGGCGGCCAGCCCGCCAGGCAAGGAGGAACGGGATCAGGGTCAAGCCCAGGGGAATCAGGCTAAGGACGCCGGTTCCGCCGTGCGTGGCCGCCTGCGGTCCCGCACCCGCCAGTTCCAGCGGCACGCCGTGTACCAGGAGCCAGGACTGGCCTGCCAGCCGGGCCAGGACCTCGAACTGCCCGTTCTGGAAACCGGCGGTGGCCCAGACAGCCACGATGGGCGCCACCACCACCAGCGCGGAAATGATGGCCGCCTGCGCCGTTTCAAGGGCTCCCTGCAGCCACAACGGCATGGGAAGGCCACGGTCTCCGGTCTGGTCAGCGCGCAGTTTCATCGTGCTCCATGGTGTCACGCCGGGTGGGCTCTGCCCGCGAACGACAGGCTCCACGGGGGTGCGGATGATCAATCAAATGACCGGGACGCCGGCGCTTTTTCCTGGAGGCCGCCGTAAAATTGGTAGAAACCAACACCCGCTGCCCCGCCGAGGGCGTGCTGCGATTTCTGCTGGCCGCCGCCGTGACCCGGCGCCAGTTCGATGACCCGGATTCCGTAAACCGGGAAAACAGGAGCCGCGAATGAGAGATGAACCGTAAGTTCTGAAGATATTCGTCCTACTGGCTGGTGCAGCCACGTTTATGCGCGGCTGCACCAGCGTTTAAAGAGTGCGGCGCCGGGAGCCTCCAAGTAGGCTCCCGGCGCCGTTCACCGTGTCAGGGCCGCTGTTTCAGCCAGCCTGCCCGCGGAACGTAGGGACGAGTCCCCCGCACCTGTCAGCGGCGGCTGCCGCCGTCTGTTTCGATGTTTTCCTTGCGGACTTCCTCGTTGACCGTGACGTCGTCGCGGACAACATCCTTGTCCAGCCGGACCCGCTCCACGGGGACGGCTTCCTTCTCCACCACCGGGCGCTCCTCATGGAGGACCATTTCGTGCTCTTCCTCGCTGATGGCCGGTCCGCCCATGGCGGCACCGCGGTTGGCGTCCGTGATGGGCTCGCGCTCAATGCGGACTTCTTCGCGCTCCACCGGGATGGTCTTGGTGACGTTCTCGGTTGTGACGTACTTGCGCAGCCGCGCGCGGCCGGTGGCCTCACGCTCCGTGCCCACGTGAAGCTGTTCCTCCGACCGCGTCATGGCGTCATCGGTGGTGGGGCCGGAGGTGTCGTGGCCGACGGTTCCCCGTGTGGTGTCGCGGTCGGAGGTGCCGTGGCCTGCCGCCAGGCCTGCCGTGGGGGTGCCGGCGTTCAGGTCGGCGTCGCCCTGCAGGTCAACGTCCCGGTCAGTGCCGGTGGTTGCCTGCGTGTAGGTCCGGGCACCGCGTTCGTAGTAGGTGTAAAGCCGGTCCTCTTCCTCGGGGGTGAGGTGGCCGTCCGCGTCCACGCGGGGCGCGTCCTTGACGTGCTCCTTGGTGTAGGGGACTACCAGGTCGTCGTCCTGGTGGCGTGCGCCTTCGACCGGGATGAACGATTCGGAGGTGCCGAAAAGGCCGGTCTTGACCGTGACCCAAGTGGGCTCACCCGTGTCGTCGTCTGCGTACAACTGGCCAATCGAACCGATCTTCGTACCATCGGAACCGACGACGTTGCCGCCCTTGGTGAGCAGGTTTTCAAGATTTTCCCTGTTGAGCATGACTCTCCTTGGATGTGTCGTTGCACTGGGTCTGCCAGCAATGGATGTCCTTGCGCGGGATGTCCCCGACGCCCGGTTTCCGCCCCGGCTGCTTGAGGCTCTGCGCTGACTACCCCCCTACCGTAAGCATGCTTAGCATCGAATGCCAAGCCTACTTAGTAATTTTTTTCGGGACTGGGTCCAGTTGTTCACCGGGCCTTTGCCTCCGGGTAATGCCTACTCCCCCGCCATTTCAGGGAAGCCGCGCACGGTTGAGGGGTGAGGATCGCAATCGTCGCCGAATCATTTCTGCCGTTGATGAACGGCGTCACGCACTCAATCCTGCGGGTCCTGGACCATCTGCAGGAGCGGGGCGACGACGTCATGGTCATTGCCCCGTCCGCGCACGACGGGGAGGCCGCGGTCCACGTCAACGGTGCCGAGGTCCACCGGCTTCCAGCGGTTCCGCTGGCAGGCTATACGAACGTGCGGGTGGCCGTGGGAGGTGTGTACCGGGTCAAGCGAATCCTTGCCGAGTACGCGCCCGATGTGGTGCATCTTGCCTCGCCGTTCGTGCTGGGCTGGCGCGCCGCCCAGGCTGCCGCGCAGCTGGGCATTCCCACCGTGGCGGTCTATCAGACCGAGGTCCCCAGCTATGCCGCCCGGTACGGTGTGCCCTTTTTGGAGAACTGGGCATGGAACCGGGTGGAGAACATTCATTTACTGGCCACCCGAACCCTCGTGCCCTCCACGTTCGCGCTGAACCAGTTGCGCGGCCGGGGCATTCCGCGGGTGCGCATGTGGCGCCGCGGCGTGGACACCGCGCGGTTTTCACCGGAAAAGCGCGACGGCGGGTGGCGGGCTTCGGTGGCCCCGAACGGTGAACGGATCATCGGCTACGTGGGCAGGCTCGCCGTGGAAAAACAGGTGGAGGACCTGGCCGCCCTCTCCGGCCTCCCCAACACCCGGCTGGTGATTGTGGGCGACGGGCCCCAGCGCACGGCGTTGGAGACGGCACTCCCCGGCGCGGTGTTCACCGGGTTCCTGGGCGGCGAAGAACTGGCCCGGGCGGTGGCGTCCTTCGACCTGTTCGTCCACCCCGGCGAGTTCGAAACCTTCTGCCAGACCATCCAGGAGGCCATGGCATCGGCTGTACCTGTGGTGGCCACGGGGCGGGGCGGTCCGCTGGACCTGGTGGAGAATTCGCGGACCGGGTGGCTTTACGAACCGGGCGACCTGGCGGCCATGCGCGCCAGGGTGCAGGACCTGGTGGGCGACGACGCCAAGCGCCGGGCGTTCGCGGCGGCAGCCCACGCGTCGGTGCAGGACAGGACCTGGCCAGCGCTGTGCGCCGAACTGGTGCAGCACTACCGGGACGTCACCGCGGCGGTTCCCGGTCCCCCGCGGAAGGCGTCAAAGGCAGGAGCACCGTCATGAGGATTTCTGTAATAGGCTGCGGCTACCTGGGCGCTGTTCACGCGGCGGCCCTTGCATCCATGGGGCACTCGGTGGTGGGCATCGACGTCGATCCCGGCAAGGTGCAGCAACTGGCGCAGGGGGTGGCGCCATTCCACGAGCCCGGGCTTGACGAGCTGCTCCAGGACGGCCGCGCTACCGGAAGGCTGCGGTTCGCCACCGACCCGGCAGAGGCAAGGGGCGCGCAGGTTCATTTCCTGTGCGTGGGGACGCCGCAGGACAAGGCGTCCGACGCCGCCGACCTCACCTTCCTGGTCTCCGCCCTGGAAAGCCTGCTGCCGCACCTGGCCGCGGGCGCCGTCGTCGTGGGCAAATCCACCGTGCCGGTTGGCACCGTGGACATGCTGCGCGGCATCCTGGCGCAACGGCCCGACGTACTGCTCGGCTGGAACCCCGAGTTCCTACGGCAGGGCACCGCCGTCAAGGACTCGCTGGTGCCGGACCGGCTGGTTTACGGCGTGGAGGGCGGCCGGCCCGCTGCCTTCAACCCGGCAACCGGCGCACCCCTTGGGGTGGCGGCAGCACTGGATGCCGTCTATGAACCGCTGCTGGCCGCCGGGATCCCCCGCTTGGTCTGCAGCTTCGCCACGGCAGAGCTGATCAAATCGGCCGCGAACGCGTACCTGGCCACCAAGGTCAGCTTCATCAATGCAGTGGCAGGGCTGTGTGATGCTGCCGGCGCGGACGTGACGGAGCTCAGCGCGGCGATGGGGCTGGATCCGAGGATCGGCAGCAGGTACCTGCACGCGGGGCTGGGATTCGGAGGCGGCTGCCTGCCCAAGGACATCCGCAGTTTCCGCGCACAGGCCGCCACACTCGGCGTGCCCGCCGTGGAGGACTGGATGCGGCTGGTCGATTCGGTGAACGTTAGCCAGCGTGAACGCACTGTCGGCCTCGCCAGGGAGCTGTGCGGCGGAGCGCTGGCCGGACGCTCGGTCACTGTTTTGGGCGTCTCCTTTAAGCCTGATACGGACGACATCCGGGATTCGCCGGCGCTGGATGTGGCGGACCGGCTGGCCGCTGCCGGGGCGCACGTCACCGTCACCGACCCCAAAGCGGTCAATCTTGCCTGGCGCCGCTACCCGCGCCTGCGCTTCGAGGCGTCCACCGGGCGGGCACTCCAGGATGCCGAACTGGTGCTGCTCCTCACCGAATGGGACGAGTACCGGCGGCTGTGCCCCGCCGTCACCGGACAGCTGGTACGACGGCGGGTGGTCCTGGACGCGCGGAACGTGCTGGACGCGGCAGCGTGGCGGGAGGAAGGCTGGCTGGTGCGCGGCCTTGGCACCTCCGCCGGCACCTTGGCCACGGCAGGCGCGGTGGGCTGACGCCCGACAGGGGACGGCCTAGCCGAGGAGCCCCAGCTCAGCGAAGGCCAGGGCCACGCCGTTGCCGGCGGGTGCGGCAGTGGTCCTGTCCGCCACGGCAAGGACGGCGGGGTGGCCGCCTTCCACGGCGATGCCGACGGCTGCGTACTCAAGCATTTCGATGTCGTTGGCGCTGTCGCCGATGGCAATGATGTCGGCCCGGTCCAGGCCGAGCCGGGCTTCCACCACCTGGATGCCCACCGCCTTGTGCGTGCCGGCCATGAAGATTTCCCCTGCACGGTCGCCGAGCGCTGACAGGGAGCTCGGGATCAGCCCAACCTCCGGCCCGAAGGCCTCCAACAGGCGGGTCAGCGGCACCGGTGCATCGAAGCAGGAGATCTTGGCGTAGGAGGTGGCGCGGAGGTCATCGCCGTAATGCATTGGCCCCAGGATGTCCTCGAGCGGATCCACGTCCGTGCTGAGCACTCCGTCGTGGCGTGGACGCCCGGCGAAGATGGGGCCCAGCACCTCCCTCAGCCGCCGGTCCACACCGGTGCGGCCATGCAGGGCTTCCGGGGCCTCCAGGATGTAGGCGGCGTTGTGGGCATCCAGGGCCTCAACGATGCGTGCGGCCAGGCCGGGTTCAAAACGGGCATCCTTGAGGATCTCCCCGTTGACCTCCACCCTGGCGCCGGCGCCTGTGATGGTGCCGTCAAACCCAGCGTCCAGGATGTGGCCGGGGACCATGGACAGCGGGCGTCCGGTACAGACAAAGACGAGGTGGCCCCGTGCCCGGGCGGTCCGCACCGCGTCCACGTGCGCTGCCGGAGCCAGGCCGTGGTCGGCGTAGGTTCCGTCGATGTCGAGGAAGATGGCACGGGGCCTGGCGGTCTGGCTGGGCATGCCTGCGCTCCTTGGTCTGTTCGGGGACTTGCCATCCTATCGGCGGACGCCAGGCAGGCCGCACCCGAGAATGAACGGTTCACGGGACGCCAAAGCCAGTCCATACGACGGAGAACCAAGGACCGTCAGGACACCGATTGATAAAAGCACGGCATTCCGCCTGAAACTGACAGTCATCCTGTGATATTCAAGGCCTTGCACAGTAGTAAGCCTGCTGATTGAATGATGGAACCGGAAATGGGGGCCCGGCACAACTTACTGACAAGGAGTGGCAACATGGGCATTATCGGATTTCTCATTTTGGGCCTGATTGCTGGAGCCATTGCAAAGGCAATCCTGCCGGGTCGCCAGGGCGGCGGCTGGGTAGTGACCCTGGTCCTCGGCGTCGTCGGAGCCATTCTGGGCGGCTGGATTGGATCGCTCATCTTTGGCGGCGGACTGGCCGAATTCTTCGACCTCAGGACCTGGCTGCTGGCCATCCTCGGCTCCATCGTCGTTCTGTTGATCTACGGAGCAGTCACCAACCGCAGCAGCCGCCGGGTGTAGCCGCAGCACCTGTTCACCTAAACAAGAAGCGCCGGACTCCCCAAAAGGAGGACGGCGCTTTCTCTGTTCCACGCCGCCTAATTTGCCTTCCCTGGTGCGCACCCAATTCCTGCCAATGGCCTTTATGATGGCGAAGGGGTGGTGTAATGACCAGTTTTATGGGCCGTGGCGATGATGTGGCATTACAAACTTTTGGCGTGGTCATGGATGCCAGCCCGGACGCACTGCTGGCTTTGACCGCGGACGGTATTATCCTTGCGGCCAATTCTGCTGCGTCAAGGCTCTTCGGCTTACCGAAGGAAGCTTTTGCGGGCCTGGACCACCGCCCACTGATTGCCGAGGATTTCCGCGACGAGGTAGGCCAGTTGTTCCTCCAGCTCCTTGCAGAGCCGGAAGGGCATCCGCTGCCCCGCGAGATCAGGGGACTCCGTCACGACGGCAGCGAGATCCCCATCGAAGTGGCGGCCGCACTCCTCCCCCAGCCAACCGCGGACCACGCCCGCGCAGAGCGCGGACCCGAAGGGCAATCGGAAGAACGGGCAGGGCAATCCGGAGCGCGGTTGCTGCTCTCCGCCCGTGGCACGGCACACCGCAAGGCGGCGGACGAGGATCTGCGCGAGGCCATGTCCTTGTTGACGGCCACCCTTGAATCCACTGCCGACGGCATCCTGGTCATGGGCAATGACGGCAGGGTGGCTGGGTTCAACGAACAATTCCTTGCCATGTGGCGCATCCCGCCCGAGTTGATGGAAGCGGACAGCGGAGAACCGGCCATGCAGCTCATCGTGGAGCAGGTGGCAGACCCAGCGGCCTTCACCGCCCGGCTGGGCGAACTTCAGGAAGACCCGGCCGCCGAGAGCCACGACGTGGTCGAGTTCAGGGACGGCCGCACCTATGAAAGATATTCCCGCCCCCAACGGGTAGAGGAAAAGATCGTTGGACGGGTGTGGAGCTTCCGCGATGTCACGCCCCGGCGAAAAGCGCAGGAGCAGGCGCACAGGGCCATGATGGACCTGGCCGTCCAGGCCGAAAAGCTGCGGGCCATGGCGTTCCAGGACCCCCTGACCGGGCTCGCGAACAGGGCCGTGTTCAACGACGCCCTGGCCGAAGCACTTCAGGAAGCCCGGCTGAAGACGGTGGATGTCCTGCTCCTTGACCTGGACGACTTCAAGGAGGTCAACGACATCCTTGGCCACCAGGCGGGTGATGACATGCTCATCGAAGTGGCACGCCGGCTTCGCGGCTGCGTCCCTACAGCTGACGTCGTTGCACGATTGGGCGGGGACGAGTTCGTGGTGCTGTTGACGGCGTGCCCGGATGCCGACGCCATCGCGGCGTGCATCGTGCGCTGCCTGCACGTCCCCGTGACCATCGACGGCACTGTCCTCCGGCCGAGCCTCAGCCTGGGCCTCGCCTCGTTGGGGCAGGACAGCGTTGGGCCCTCGGAACTCCTGCGGCATGCCGACATTGCCATGTATGCGGCCAAGGCGGCAGGCAAGAACCGGTTCCTCCGCTTCCACCCGGACATGATGCAGGCACTGGTGCAGCGCACCCACATGGAGGGCGGGCTGCGGCTGGCTGTTCCGCGCGGCGAAATCACCGTGGATTTCCAGCCGATCGTGTCGCACCGCATGGGGCAGGTGGTCCAACTCGAGGCGCTGGCCAGGTGGGACCGCGGCGGCGAGCGGGTGCCGCCGTCGATCTTCATCCCCCTTGCCGAGCGCACCGGGCTGATCGGCGAGATCGGGGCCGAGGTAATGGCCTCCGGCATGGTGCAGCTGGCGCGATGGCTCAGCGAGGATCCGGCGCGGTCCCTGGCGGTGAACGTCTCCGGGGTCCAGCTCCAGGAACCGGACTTCGCCGAGACCGTCCTAAGGCTGGCGGCAGCCAGCGGCGTGGCCCCCTACCAGCTGGTCATGGAAGTTACCGAGAGTGTGTTTTTCGACGCCGACTGCAGCCTGATCCGGCAACTCAGCACACTGCGGGACGCCGGGGCCAGGGTGGCACTGGATGATTTCGGCACCGGCTACTCCTCACTGGGCCGGCTGCAGGACCTGCCCGTGGACACGGTCAAGATCGACAAGTCTTTTGTGTCCATGGTGCGGACCGGCAACGAGCGCCTGCCGATCCTCAGCTCCATGATCAACATGGCCCACAGCCTGGGGCTGACCGTCACGGCTGAAGGGATTGAGACGGCGGCGCAGGCGGATTACCTGGCCGCGCTGGAGTGCGATTCGCTGCAGGGGTACCTGTTTTCCTTGCCGGAGCCCGGTGAGCGGCTTGGCCACGCATTGCAGAACGCGGAAGAAGCCCTCAATGCCTTGAAGGGGCGGTAATTTCCGGCCCATTCCAAGGATGCGCGGGATATTATGAGGGGGCGTCTCCGCCGTGGTCTCCGGCGGCTCCGCCCCTGTTTTGGGGCATTGGGCGCAATTAGGGGGAAGGGGTCTCCGTGTCCCAGTCTGGTCTCTTGGAACACCGTGTCAACAGCGGTAGGTTGCGGCTGTGGCCGCAGATCGTGGCGGCAGCGTTGGTCCTCCCTGGACTCGGGGTGTTTTTGGCAGTGAACAGGGGCACTCCGGCCGCCCTTGTTACCGGCGACTTCCTCATTTTGGCCGCGTCCCTGGTGGCCGGGGTGAGCTGTGCGCGAGCCGGTGCCCGAGGTGGTGCGAACGCGAAGGCCTGGACCTATATGGCTGCGGCGTCCTTCGTCTGGGCAGCCGGAATGGCGCTCTACGCGTTTTACGGCCTTCTGAACGACCATGTTTACCCCTTTCCCTCCCTGGCAGACGCCCTGTTCCTTGGCTACTCGGTGCCCGCTGTCGTGGCGCTGTTCTCGTTCAAGCGGCGCGCCGGCACTCCCGTGGCGCTGTTTCGGGCGGTCATGGACGCCGCCGTCATTGCCGGCTCGGTGCTTGTGGTCAGCTGGTACACGGCCCTTGGCCCCGCCTTCAACGCTGTTGGGGACCCACTGACACGCCTTACCGGGATGGCCTACCCCGTGGTGGATCTGGTGATCACGTCCCTGGTACTGGTCCTGGCCATGCGGCGTCAGCCGGGCGAGCGCCTGCCCTGGCTCTGTTTCGGTGGCGGCCTGGTGGTGCTGGCCGTTACGGACAGCATTTACGTGCGCATGACGTTCGACGGCGTGACGGGAACCACCGGATCACCGCTTGCCTTGGGCTGGATAGGCGCCTTCCTCATCATCGCCATGGCTCCTGCTGCACCGTACGTGGAGAACACAGGCCCGGACCGGAAGGGATACACGCTTGCACTGGAACTGCTCCCATACGTTCCCCTCCTCCTGGCTGTACTCCAGTTCGCCGGCCCGCACCTGCAGGAGCTCGATCCGTTCCTTCTCGTAGTGGGAGCCACTGTCCTTGTCTCCGTGCTGGTCCGTCAGGTGCTGATCGTCTTCGAGAACATCAGCCTGACCGGCGGACTCGAGGATGAAGTGGCTGCCCGCACCGTGGAACTTGAGGCGGCCCGGGAGGCGGCGTTGGAATCCAGCCGTCTCAAATCCGAATTCCTGGCTACCATGAGCCACGAAATCCGCACTCCGATGAACGGGGTAGTCGGCCTAACCGGGCTCCTTCTGGAAACCGGGCTGGACGAGACGCAACGTCAGTACGCCCAAGGGGTTAAGGGTGCGGGGGAATCGTTGCTGGCCCTTATCAATGACATCCTCGATTTCTCGAAGCTGGAGGCCGGAAAGGTGGACTTGGACGTCCGTCCCTTCGACCCCAGGGTCCTCGTCGAAGAGGTGGCCGCCCTGCTGGCCGAACCTGCACTGGCCAAGAACCTGGAGCTGATCGCCTACTGTGAGCCTGACGTTCCTGCCCGTTTGCAGGGCGACTCCGGCAGGATCCGGCAAATATTGCTCAACCTTGCCTCCAACGCCGTGAAGTTCACGGCATCCGGGGAGGTCTCCATCCGGGTCACGGCCAAGGACCCGGGCTACGGCCCGGGAAGCACCGCGGCAATTGAGTTCGAGGTCCGCGACACCGGCATTGGCATCAGCCCGGAACATCACGGCAAATTGTTTGAATCCTTCTCGCAGGCGGATGCTTCCACCACCCGCCGCTACGGCGGTACGGGTCTTGGCCTGGCCATCTGCAGGCGCCTGACCGCTGTGATGGACGGTGCCATCGGGATGGACAGTGCACCGGGCCAGGGCAGCACATTCTGGTTCCGGCTGCCGCTGCCCATAGCACCCCCGTCCACGGATCCTGTGCCGGCCGCCGGCTTCCTCACCGGTCTCCGCGTCCTGGTGGTGGATGACAATGCCACAAACCGGCTGGTCCTCGAATCCCAGCTCCGCGGCTGGCGCCTTGAACCGCAATCCGTTCCGGACGCGACGGCCGCTTTGGAAGTGGCCCGCGCCGCGCGGCAGGCCGGGACACCCTTCCATCTCGCCGTTTTGGACTACTGCATGCCCGACACGGATGGCCTGGAGCTGGCCCGGCGCATCAAGGCCGACGCAGCACTTGCGGGCATGGAACTGATCATGCTGACCTCGACCATGCAGGTAGACCCGGCAGAGATTGCCGCCGCGGGTGTGCGTGAGTGGCTGATGAAACCCGTCCGCAGTTCCGAGTTTTACAACCGGCTGGTCCGCCTGATCTCGACCCGCGAGCCCACACCGGAATCCTGGAGCCGCCCAAGGCCCGCCCGAACCGCGCAGGCTGGGCGCGGCACGCCGCGCCGCGGGCAGATCCTGGTCGTTGAGGACAATGAGGTGAACCAGTTGGTGGCACGCGCAACAGTCGAAAAGTTCGGCTACGCGGTGGATGTGGTTTGCAACGGTGCCGAAGCGGTGGCGGCCGCGGCCGCGACAAGATACTCCGCCATCCTGATGGATTGCCACATGCCGGTGATGGACGGCTTCGAGGCAACCCGCGAGATCCGCCGCCTGCCCTCTGCAATCCGGGTGCCCATCATTGCCATGACCGCAGGCGCCCTCGATGGAGACCGGGAACGCTGCCTCGCCGCGGGCATGGACGATTACCTGTCAAAACCCGTGGACGCGGCTGCCCTGGAAGCTGCGTTGTCCCGCTGGGTTCCCGTGCAGCTCCCGCAGCCTCTTGCCGTCACCGGAGGTCCTTCCGCCGGAAGCCCCGGGCCCGCACTGGACCCGAACCGCCTCGCCGTCCTTAGGGACCTGGGCCAGGATGACGGAGGGGCATTGTTGCGGGCAACGCTGGAGGCGTTCCGACGGGAGAGCCAGGTGCGCGTGGCGGCGCTTCGCGCAGCGGTTCCTGGCGACAGCCAGGTCCTGGTGCAGGCTGCCCACGCCCTGAAGGGGTCCGCGGCAAACATCGGAGCCTCCGGCGTGGTTTCGGTCTGTGCCGAGCTCGAAGAGCTGGGCCGCAACGGGCAACTGGGCAACGCCGAGGGACTCGTCAGCCGGCTCGAGGCTGAACTGCAGCGGTTGGACGCCGAACTGGAGGCCGCAGTGAAGGGGGACCATTGAGAGTTCTCGTAGCGGACGATGATCCGGGGTCGCTCCTGGTGGCCAGGGCCGCCGTCGAACGTTCGGGGCATGACTGCATGACGGCTGCGGACGGTGGCGAGGCATGGGCCCTGTTCCAGGCACACCGGCCGGATGTGGTGGTCACCGACCGGATGATGCCCGTGATGGACGGATTGGAACTCTGCCGGGCCATCCGTGCAGAGGAGCCTGAGCTGTACACCTACATCGTGCTGCTGACCTCGCAAGGATCGCGCGACGACGTTCTGTCCGGGCTCGAGGCCGGCGCCGACGACTACGTCACCAAGCCGTTGGACCCCTTTGTCCTGCACACCAGGCTCCTAGTGGCGTTGCGGATCACCACGCTTCACGCGGACCTCGCACACTACCGGAAAGTCCTCTCGGAGCAAGCGCGCACCGATCCCCTGACCGGACTTCACAACCGGTTGAAACTTTCAGAGGACCTGGAGCAACTGCACGCCCGGAGCGCCCGCCATGGCGAGGGGTACAGTGTGGCGCTGTGCGACGTGGACAATTTCAAGAGCTACAACGACCTCTACGGTCACCAGGCCGGCGATCTGGCCCTTCGGGCGGTGGCATCCACCCTCGCGGCAACGGCACGACGGACTGACGGTGTCTACCGGTTCGGGGGCGAGGAGTTCCTGCTGGTGCTTCCCCGACAGGGCGTGATCGGGGCCAGGGCCCTTGTGGAACGGGCGTTATGCGCCGTACGTGACCTGGCCATACCCCATGCCGGCGACCCATCGGGCCAGTTGGGGTTCAGCGCTGGAGTCTCCGGGTTCTCCGCGGGGCATGTGGTGAGTGCCGAAATGCTGCTGAATGAAGCCGACGCAGCCCTTTACGCGGCAAAGGCCGCAGGGCGGAACCAGGTGATGCTCGCACCGTAGGCGCTATGCTGCCTTTTTCCCGCCAGACTTCTTCTGCGGGGCCTTCTGACCGGACGGCCGCTGCTCAGCAACGGCTGCCGCATTGGCGGGTGTTTCTGCCGGCCGGCCAGCGTACGGCGTCACGGCCGTTGCGGAAGCAGCAGGTTCAGCGTGCACATCGGGTGCGGCGGCGCGGTTGCGGCGCCAGCGGCGGACCAGGTCGACGGCGGCCAGCAGGCCTGCGAGGGGGGTCAGCACAGCTGCCGCGTAGACGAACAGCATCCAGGTCAGGGTGGTGAGCGGTGGCTGGTTGTTGTTGAGCAGGGACAGTCCGCCCAGCATTCCAACAACCCAGAACAGCACTACGGCCGTCAGGACAGCGCCGGCAGGAAAATACTGGTTGGTCACGACTTTTTTCAGGGTTTCCATGCACTTCCTCCTGCCTGGCCGGGGGGACGGCGAAAGCCGCTCAAAAACAAGTATGGGGCCCGGCCGGCGCGAAACCGTGCAAGACGACACGGCGAGTGATCAAGCTAACGTAACCATCCGCCGTCGTCCGAATTCCCGGGCCAAAATAAGGTCCGGCGCCCTTCCCGGAAAGGCCCTGGGCGCATACCGTAATGCCTGTCCGCTCGAAAACTGGAGGTTCCCATGCGCAAAGTCACTGCCGGCCTGTTCCACTCCGTGGACGGGGTGGTGTCCGAACCCTTCAAGTTCCAGTTCGACAGCTTCGACGACGAACTCGGCGCGGGCCTGACCAAGATGATGAACACCGTGGATACCGTGGTCCTGGGCCGCGTCAGCTACCAGGAGTGGGCTGGTTACTGGCCCACCGCCTCGGCAGACCAGGACTTTGCCGCGTTCATCAACCCGGTGGAAAAGTTCGTTGCGTCACGCACCCTGACCGGGCAGCTGGAATGGCAGAACTCTCAGTTGATGGACGCTCCGCTTGAGGAGTTCGTTGCCGCCCTGAAGGACCGCGACGGCGGCGAGATCGCCGTGTGCGGGAGCATCTCGGTGGTGCGGCAGCTGCTGTTCGCCGGGCTGCTGGACTCGCTGCAGCTGATGACGCACCCGGTCATTGCCGGCAGCGGCCGCAGGCTGTTCCAGGACGGTGACCCGCTGACCCGGCTGGTGTTGCTTGACCAGTCCACCACCAGCAAGGGCAACGTGCTGAGCACCTACGGGGTCCGCGGGGACTAAGCCTACGCGGCCAGCGGGGCCCCGAAAAGCTCCTCCGCAAGCCGGGACAAGTGGTCCGGGATGTCCGCTTCGGCCCCGTGCTCGCCGCGGCCGAGGAAGACCGCGGTGCCACGGATCCCGTCAAGGTCCAGGCCGCATTCGTGCATCAGCTGCCCGGCGCGGAAGTTGACCGGCAGGAGCATGGTGACGCTTTCGGCGTTGAGGTAGACATGCCAGTCGCCGCGGATCACCGACTCCAGCGGACCGCCCACCAGGGCTTCCAAGGCCTGCAGGTCTGCCGGCACCTGCTCGATGCGCATGGGCTCGGAATTGCCGGCCGGTACAACAAGTGCTGTGAAAGTTCTGTTGTTCATCGTTCATTTCTCCTTAGGTTTTAACACCCGTGGAGACGGCAGTGTTCCCGGTAACTATGCCTTCCCGGCCACCGCTGCGATGTCGGCGGGCGTGGTCCGGCAGCAGCCGCCCACGATGCGGGCACCAAGCTGCCGCCACCCAGGGGCACCTGTGCCGAGGCTGGAGGGAGCACCGCTGCCGGAAGCCGCCCGGTCCTGGCTCCACGTCTTTGTCACGGGATGGTAGGTCTCCCCCGAATTGGGATAGGCCAGCAGCGGCTTGTCCGTGTGCAGGCCCAGTGCTGCGAGCGCGGGAGCGACCAGGTTGAGCGGGACGCAGTTCACACCCACGGCGGCGACGTGGGGCTGTCCGTCAAGGAGCCGGGCCACGTCGGCGAGCGGGGTTCCGTCGCTGATGTGCCCGCCGTCGCGCAGGGAAAAGGAGAACCAGGTGTCGACGCCGTGTTCCCGGCTGAGTGCCAGGAGGGCTTCGGCCTCAGCGAAGGAAGGCAGCGTTTCCAAGGCCAGGAGGTCCACGCCGGCGTCCACCAGCGCGGCGATGCGGGGGCCGTGGAAGTCCTGGAACTCTTCTGCGGTGAGGGCGTAGTCCCCCCGGTACTCCGAGCCGTCCGCAAGGTAGGCACCGTAGGGACCCACGGAACCGGCGACCAGCAGCGGCCCGGCGTCCGGGTGGTCCTCCAGATGCTGCCGCCGCGCTTCATCCGCCAACCGGGCGGACAGCGCAACGAGCTCCAGGGCTTCCCGTTCGCCCATCCCCCGCGCCGCAAACCCCCGGGGCGTGGCCTGGTAGCTGGCGGTGGTGGCGATGTTCGCGCCGGCGGCGAAGTAGTCCCGGTGCACGTCCCTGATCAGCTCGGGCTGCTCCAGGAGGACCTTGGCGGACCACAGTGCGTCGTTCAAATCGCAGCCACGGGCCTCCAGTTCGGTGGCCAGGGCGCCGTCAGCTACGAGGCCTGCGCCGGCGTCAAGCAGGGTGGACAGGGAACGGCGGCTAGGCATCGCACCTCCGGTCGATTGTTGGCTGTTTTGTTCATTATAGGCAAGTTTCCATGCTTGTAATGCATATCACTGTGTGCCACGATGACTGCAGCAACGACCATTACAGGAGGAATATTCGTGAGTGTGCACCTGAACAGTGTCCGCAAGCTACGGGTCCACTGGCCCATCAGTGCGGAAACCTTCGGCCGGATAGCCGCCGGAGACGCCAACGCCGTCCAGCAGGATCCGGGGCTGGCAGAACTCCTGCACACCGTTGGGCATTACCCGGACCTCGGTGATTTCGGGAACTACAAGCACGTCTTCGAATCCGGCATCGGATTCGAAGGATTCTCGTGCGGCGAAGGGGCGTCGCCCACGCTTGGCAGGGTGGGCGAGCAGACCCTCTCCCCCACGTTCGTCTTCACCACCTATTTTGATGCCACCCTGGACGAGGCCGTCCTGGAACGGGTTATGCAGGAACTGGTGGCCATCCACCCGTGGGAACTGCCTGTCATCGAGGTGACCGGTCCCGTGAGCGTGGCCGGTGGGCTGAACCGTAAAACCCCCTCGGCGGCGGCAGCATCATGACACTCACCACCACTGCCGCCTGGCCCGCGCTTCAGTCCGCCCTGGCAGGCAGGACGTTCACGGACCTCACCCATGCCTTCCATCCAGGCCAGCCCCGTTTCGCCGCCTTTCCGGACGAAACCCGGGAGGCTCTTTTCGACCTTGAAAGGGGCGACGGGTTTACGGCCCACCGGTATTCGATCGTTGGCCAGTGGGGCACGCATGTGGATCCGCCTTCCCACTTCATCCGGGGTGGACGCACCCTTGACCGGATTCCAGTCCAGGACATGATTCTTCCCCTTGTGGTCCTGGACATCACCCGGCGGGTGGAACGGGATCCGGATGCAACCCCCACCCTGCAGGATGTGCACGGATGGGAAGACCGGAACGGAAGAATCCCGGCTGGATGCTTCGTTGCCCTGAGGACCGGCTGGAGCTCACGGTGGCCGGACGGAGATGCCATGGCCAACAAGGATGCGGACGGAGTCAACCACACTCCCGGGTGGTCCCGTGAGGTGCTGTCCTTCCTGGTGGAGGAACGCTGGGTTTCGGCCATCGGGCACGAGCAAACGGACACCGATCCGGGGCTGGCAACCTCGCAGGGGGACTTTGGCCTGGAAACCTACATCCTGGCGAAGGACCGCTGGCAGATAGAACTGATGGCTGATTTGTCCGGCCTCCCTGAATCGGGTGCCGCAATCGTGGCCAGCTGGGCCAAACCCTCCGAAGGGAGCGGCTTCCCGGCCCGCGTCTTCGCCATCTCCTGACCCGGGCGGGCGGTCCTCTAGACTCGGACCATGTCGAGGACTTCAAGCATGGGACGTGGCGTCATGGCCGTCCTGGCGGCCGGGGAACGCCACCTGCGTGGCCTCCCCGGCGGCACGGTTGCAGAGATCGCTGCGGACCTGGGCAGGGACCGAAGCCAGGTTTCCAGAAGCCTGCGGACAGCTGAAGGGGAAGGTTTCCTGCGGAGAACCCCCGAACGCACCTTCGCCCTGGACTGGAGCGTCCTGACCGACGCCCTCCTGCTGACCCGGCGCCGGCTGGCAACCGACGGGACCGCCGCCCTGGAACGCCTTTCGAGGGAGACTGATGAGGGGTGCTTCCTGGGGGTCCTCAGCGGCAGGAGCACCGTAACGGTGGGCGAAAGCGTCCCGGCGAGCAGCCGGCTGGTGGGCTCGTGGCTGGGCCGGCCCTACCCGGCCTACTGCAGCGACGCCGGGCAGGCACTTTTGTGGGAGACTCCGGACGATGAGGTCCGCAAAATCTTCGCGGGCGTCCAGTTCCAGCAGCACGGCCCGAACACCCCCGCGGACGTCGAGGATTTCCTGGCACGGCTCAGGGACGCACGGGTCCGCGGCTACTCCATCGTCGACGAGGAAGCGGAGCCCGGGCTCTACTCACTGGCCGTACCCATCAGGGATTTCAGGGGCGACGTGGTGGCGGCCCTGCAGGTGGTGGGCCTGAAGGGCCGCCTTGAACCCAGCCGGTCCCGGCACGCCGAAGCGCTCGTCCGCCAGGGCCGCTGGCTGGAAGGCATGCTGGGATGGCGGTCTCCGGACAGCAACCCCTAAGGGCCGCCTACCCCTCCGGCCCGGGATGGACCGAACCGAGCCTTGCCGCGGCCTCCGCGAGCACATCCGCCAATTCCCCTGCGCGGGGTCCAACGTCCGGCTGCCGGCCCAGCACACTCAGCGAAGCGACGATCCCACCGCCCGGATCCCGGACAGGCACGGCCACCTCCACGATGCCGTGTTCGAATTCCTCGGTCGCGACAACGAAACCATGGGGCTTGTCTTTGGCCATGAGTTCCCAGGCCTCCGCGCTGGAATGCGGGGCGCCGGGACCACCGACGCCGACAAAATTCACGTCGGAAAGCAAAGCTTCAAACCCGCGCCGCTTATGGTCCCACAACAGCGCCCTGCCCGATCCGGTACACCACACAGGCGTCACCATGCCGGGCTGGACGAAGCTGCCCGCCTGCGAATCGTTGCTGGACGCCAGGAGCAGGATGACCCGGTAGCCGTCGCGGACCGAGACCCGGGCGCGCCGCCCGGTAGTGGCCACCAGCGCCTCCAGTTCCGCCGCCGCATGCCGGATCCACCCCGTATTGAGGGTGGCGGCAAGGCCGAAGAAGCCCGTCCCTACGCGGAACGGGCCGCGTTCGCGGCGCTCCAGCAGGCCAAGCTCACAAAGCTCCTGGGTCAAACGGGAGACGCGGCTTTGGTCCATGTCCAGCTCGGCGGCCAACTGGGAGACACCCATAAGCTGCTTCCCCGTCTTTTCCCGGTCAATGACCAGGCGCACTATCCGCAATCCCTGCGCCAGCGACGCCGCCTCCGGGGAGTTATCCACCCTGCTGCTCCTTCCGACCGGCAACCAGCCTATCCTCACACGTTGCGGCACCGCCCAGCGGGAAACACCAATCCCCCGGAAGCAACGCAGTCCCGGTCACGGCGATGGCCTGGCGCGGACGTTCGGCCGTCCGCGCCAGGCCATGGAAACGGTTCAGCCCTGCGCCGTCTTTTCGGCTGCGGCCCGGCGCCCGTACCTGATGTGGAAGTAACCGTAGCAGGCGGCGACGAAAGGAATCCCAAAGTACAGCGCCGCCACTTGGGCCGGATCGAAAGCGATGCCGACCAGAGAGACTGTGCAGAGAGTGAATGCCAGGACCGGCACCAGTGGGAAGAGCGGCGCGCGGTAGGACAAGGTGGACACGTCCCCGCCGTTCCGGACAAAAGACCGCCGGTGGAAGAAATGCGAGGCGGTGATGGACATCCAGACTCCCACCACTGCGAAGCCCGCTACCGATACCAGCACCAGGTAGACGGTTTCCGGAGCAACCACGCTGCTGATGAGTGAGGCCAGCCCTCCGAGCATGCTCACCGAGAGCGCGGTCATGGGAATGCCGCGCTTAGTCAGCTTCTTAAGCGCCCGGGGTGCGTGGCCTTCGTCGGCCAGGGAGTACAGCATCCTGGCGCACGAGAACAGGCCACTGTTGCCTGCAGACAGCAGCGCCGTGATGATGACGAAGTTCATCAGATCGGCGGCAAAGGGAACACCCGTCGCCGTGAACACCGTCACGAACGGGCTTTCGTCGAGCCCAACTTCCTGGTACGGGATCGTGGCGGCGATGACGGCGATGGCTCCGACGAAGAACACCAGGAGGCGGATGACCGTACTGCGCATCGCTTTGGGAATGCTGGTGGCGGGATCCTTCGTCTCCCCCGCGGCGACGCCGATCAGTTCAGAGCCTGAGAAGGCATAGAAGACTGCGAGCGCCGTCACCAGAACGCCGGTGAAACCGTTGGGAAACAGCCCTCCCTCGGTGTTGAAGTTTTCGAACAGGAAGGGATGGTTGCCCGATGCGCTGAGCGGGTGGAAGCCCAGGAGGGCTGCCCCGCCCAGGACGATGAGCCCGATGATGGCGCCCACTTTGATGATGGCGAACCAGAATTCCGACTCACCGAAGAACTTGGATGACACGGCGTTGAGGCCGAACAACGTTGCGGCGAAGATCAGGCACCAGACCCAGACATCAACGCCCGGGAACCAGCGCTGCATCAGCAGGCCCGAGGCTGTGAACTCCGATCCGATGGCGACCGCCCAGCACAGCCAGTAGAGCCAGGCGGTGGCGAATCCCGTGGCGGGACCAATGGACCGGGAAGCATAGATATGGAACGCACCGGAGACGGGGTAGGCGATGGCGAGCTCCCCCAAGCAGGCCATGACCAGGTAAACCACGAAGGCACCGACGAGGTAGGCGAGAACGGCACCAAGCGGGCCGGCCTGGGAAATGGTGTAACCCGAGCTGAGGAACAGTCCGGAACCAATCACGCCGCCCATGGCGATCATGACAAGGTGCCGGGGCCCCATGGAGCGGCGGAGCCCTGATTCCGTTGACGGCGGTGCGTCCGGCTCCGGCTTGAGGGTGAGGGGGGTCGAAGATTCCAAGTGGTGCCTCCAGTGGGGGATGGTCGGAAGGACGGCCGCGGTTCGGGTGCCGGTCCATGAAAGCTTTAAGCGCGTCGACAGTGACGAAAGTAACACAAACTGGCATTTTTAGTCATCAAAATCATATTCAAATGCGAATGTTGCACGTTTATTGCTGTTACTCCGTATGTCGATTTGCCCTTCAGATGGTCGTTTCGCCTCCCCGGCGGAGCGTTTGGACATGCCTCAACGGACACCGGGTGGGCACAGGATGGGAGCAACAACAACCACCTCAAGGGAGCAGCAATGACCACCTACGACATCGCGCTGATCGGGTTCGGCGGCGTCAACCGGACCCTGGCCGAACTGATTGCCACCAGAGGGGATGCGCTTGGCCGCACCCTCGGCTTTGACCTGCGGGTGGTTGCCATTACGGACCTTGGGCTGGGTTCCCTGGTCCAGGACGGGGGGATCGATCTTGACATGGCCTTGGGCCTGGATCCCGCCGTCGCGACATTTGCAGCGTACGGCGGGTCAGCGGACCCGGACAACGAGCGCGTGATCCGGACCTGCTCCGCAGGGATCATTTGCGAAGCAACGTTCACCAACCCTGCAGACGGCGAGCCTGCGGCTTCACACGTTCGCTGGGCGCTGGAGTCGGGAAAGAGTGTCTGCACCACCAACAAGGGTCCGGTCGCCCTGCATGGCCAGAAGTTGAGCCGGCTCGCGGAGCTTAAAGGGCTGCATTTCGAATTCGAGGGCGCGGTGATGAGCGGGACACCCGTCATCCGTTTGGCCAAACAACTGTTCCCCGGACTGGCGCTCAATGGCTTCGAGGGCATCCTCAATGGCACCAGCAACTATGTCCTGGGCAGGATGGAAGAGGGCCTCAGCTTTGAGGAATCGGTCCTCGAAGCCCAGAGCCGGGGGTACGCAGAGGCAGATCCCACGGCCGACATCGAGGGCCACGACGTCCAACTGAAAGTCCTGATCCTGGCCAATGAGCTGCTGGGGGCGGACATCACGCTGGCGGATGTGCGGCGCCAAGGGATGTCAACGCTGTCGCCCGAGGACATCAGGCGCGCCAGGAACGAGGGGCGGCGGTGGAAACTGGTGGGCTCCGCGCGGCGGAACCTGGATGGAAGCATCAGTGCCGGAGTTGCCCCCGTGGCGCTCCCCCTGGCCCACGGCCTCGCCGGGGTTTCGGGTGCCAACAATGCAGTGTCGTTCAACACCGATCTCCTCGGCCCGGTGACGGTGTCCGGACCCGGGGCCGGGCGGGTGGAGACAGCGTACGCCCTGCTGTCCGACATCATCGCCATGCACGCCGCACGGAACCAGGTGGCTGCAGATGCGTGAATCAACCCTTGCACCGCTGGATCACGCAACGGCCGCGATCCGGGAGGTGCTCAGCCCCTACGACGGCCGGGTGGTGGGAGCCGTGGCCCTGACCAGGGCGGAGTCCGTGGACGCGATTATCCGGGCTGCCAGGTCCGGGGCGGCGCAGGCACGCGCGTTGTCCCGCCATGCCCGGGGGAAGCTGCTGGACGCGGCTGCCGCACTAATCGACGCGCGCCACGCGGAATTCGCCCAGACCATCACAGCCGAGAGCGGCAAAACCATCCGCCAGGCACGAAAGGAGGTGCTGCGGGCAGTCAACACCCTGCGCCTGTCCGCCGCGGAGGCGCGCCGGAACGCCGGCGAGATCATTCCCTTTGACTCCTATGAAGGCTCCGAGGACCGCATGGGGTGGTACGCACGGGAACCGCTGGGCATCATTGCGGCCATCACCCCGTACAACGACCCCCTTAATCTGGTGGCACACAAGGTGGGCCCGGCAATCGCCGGAGGCAACGCCGTCATCCTCAAGCCGTCCGCGCTGACGCCCCTGTCCGCGCAACTGCTTGCCGAAGTCTTCGCCGAAGCTGGCCTGCCTGCCGGCGTCCTCACAGTGGTCCACGGGGACACGGACGTGGCGGAGGCGATCGTGCGGAGCCGGGAGGTCCGCATGGTGTCCTTCACCGGCGGATTCACGGCCGGCGAGGCCATTGCCAGGACCGCAGGCCTGAAGAAGCTGTCCACGGACCTTGGCGGGAACGCCCCGGTCATCGTCATGGATGATGCCGACTTGGATGCTGCCGTTTCAGCCTGCGTCTCCGGAGCCTTCTGGGCAGCCGGACAGAACTGCGTGGGGGTTCAGCGCATCCTCGTGGCCGCCTCCCGCTACCACGACTTCCGTCGGCGCATCCTGCAGGAGACGTCACGGCTGGTGGCGGGCGACCCCGCCGAGGAAGCCACCGACGTCGGTCCCATGATCAGTCCCGCCGCCGTGGATCAGCTCCAGGCCAAGATTGAGGCGGCGGTTGCCTCCGGCGCCGTGGTCCTCGCCGGCAACACCAGGGTAAACAACGTGCTGCATCCGACGGTCCTGGAGAGAGTGCCCGCCGGCAGCAGGCTGTGGACGGAGGAGGTGTTCGGGCCGGTCGTCATGCTGCAACCCTTCACAACCTTCGACGAAGCCGTGGGGACCGCCAACGCCATCGACTTCAGCCTTCACGCCGGGATCTTCACCGGCTCGCTGGACACGGCCCTGGACGCCGCGGGCCGCATCGACGCAGGCGGCGTCATGGTCAACGACTCATCGGACTACCGCTTCGACGGCATGCCGTTCGGGGGATCCAAGTATGGCGGCATGGGCCGCGAAGGGGTCCGGTTCGCCTATGAGGAGATGACCCAGCCGAAAGTGGTGTGCATCAAGCGCCAGGGCTGATCACCGGAAGCGGAGCCTGGTCGAGAGCGTTTCCCGGCTGGGCCGGCTTCGCTGCCGCATCCCGGCGGATGTAGTTGGACAGGGTCATCGCCGTCACGGTGTCCGTCACGCCGGGCGTGGCCGCTATCTGCTCCCAGATCTCCTGGATGCGTTCAAGCGACCGTGCTTCCACCCGCACCAGCAGGTCGAAGTCGCCGCTGACCACATCGCACAGGACCACCTCCGGGATCGATTGCAGCACGGCGATGACGTCCGATCCGCGCACCCTGTCCTTCCGGTAGACCATCAGGAAAGCAGAGACTGTGCCGTGCCCCGGGGCGCCGGTCACCACGGTGTAGCCCTGGATGTACCCCTGCCGTTCCATCCTGTCGATGCGTTGCCGGACCGCATTGCGGGACAGCATCACCTTTGCAGCCAGCTCCGCGTGGCTGACCCGGGCATTGCGGGTCAGCTCCGCCAGGATGCCCTGGTCGATCCGGTCAAGACTCGCCCGATCCATGTTTCACCCTTCACCGCATGACTTCACAACAGCAGACACGAGTCGGCCCGGCTCCAGAACGAAAGCACACAGAGATGATACTTCGGCAGCAGCCACTACGGAGTCAGCGGAGAGCCTTCAGCTGCGTGCTGTTGGACATGGACGGGACGCTGCTGGATTCGGCGGCAGGCGTGACGGCGAGCGCCGCCCGGGCGCTTGCCGCCGTGGGGGCCGCTGTGCCACCGGCCGGGGACCTGGTCCGGCTGGTGGGGCCGCCCATGCTTGAGTCCTTCCGCGAGCACCTGGGACACGATGAGGTCCTTGCCCGGCTGGCGCTGCGGCATTACCGGAAGGCTTACGCGGATCACGGTGCACACCAGTCCGTTCCGTACACCGGGATCAGGGAACTGCTGGAACAGCTCCATCGTGCGGGCGTACCCATGGCGGTTGCCACCTCGAAGGCCGAAGACCAGGCGCTCCGGATGGCCCGCCTGTTTGGGATTGACCATTACTTCTCCGCCGTCTGCGGCGCATCGGACCAGGAAGCCAGGTGGAGCAAGGCAGATGTCATTGCCGAAGTGCTGGACAGGCTGAGGGCAGCCAAGGTGGATGTCGCTGCCCCGCTCATGGTGGGTGACCGCAGCTACGACGTGGCCGGGGCAGCCGTCCACGGCATTCCCACCGTCTTCGCCGGTTGGGGCTACGGCTCTGCAGGGGAAGAAGCAGGAGCCGCCTTCGTTGCGCCCTTCCCGGATGGGGTGCTGCCGGTTGCGCTGCCCTGACGGTACAGCCCTGAAAGGTACGACGCCGGCACTTCCCCAAGTGCCGGCGTCGGACCTGCACGTCGTGGCGGGGAAGGCAACCGGGTAAACTTGTCCGGTCATGCGCTGTTCCTACTTTGATGCCGGTACCTGCCGCTCCTGCACCCACATGGGCGTGCCCTACGGTGAGCAGCTGGCCGGCAAACAGCTGCACTGCCAGACCCTCCTGTCCGGTCACACCGAACTCGAATGGCTGCCGCCGGTGGCCAGCCAGGAGTCCGGCTTCCGCAACAAGGCCAAGATGGTGATCGGCGGGACCGCTCAGAATCCCACCATCGGGATCCTGGACGCCGATGGCCATGGCGTGGACCTGCGCAAGTGCGGCGTCTGCTCACCCGGCCTGCTCGCCTGTTTCCCCGTGCTGGCGAATTTCATCCGCCGGGTCCGTCTGACGCCCTATGACGTTCCCCGCCGGACCGGTGAACTCAAGCACGTCATCCTCACCGAATCCCCGGACGGCGAGGTCATGCTCCGGCTGGTCCTGCGCTCGGACCAGGTGGTGCCGCGCATCCGGAAGCACCTCCCGGACCTCCTGGCCGCCCTGCCGCAGGTGAAGGTGGTCTCGGTCAACCTGCATCCGGAACACAAGGCCGTGCTGGAAGGCGACCGGGAGATCCTGCTGACCGGCGAGTCCACCCTGAACATGCGGGTCAACGACATCAACCTGCACCTCCGCCCGCAAAGCTTCTTCCAGACCAACAGTGAGATGGCCGCGGCCCTGTACCGCCAGGGACGCGAGTGGGTCAACGAACTGGCGCCGGCCTCGGTGTGGGACCTGTACTGCGGCGTGGGCGGGTTCGCCCTGCACAGCGCCGCACCGGCCCGCACCGTCACGGGCATTGAAACCAGCAGCGAAGCGATCGTGTCCGCCCGCCTCAGCAGTGACGAGGCAGGCCTGAAGGGGATGGAGTTCCAGGCCGGGGACGCCACCGCGTTTGCCCTGGCCAGCAAGCAGTCGCCGGACCTGGTGATCGTGAACCCGCCCCGGCGCGGCATCGGCAAGGAGCTCTGCGGCTGGCTGGAAGCCTCGGACGTGCAGCACGTCGTGTACTCCAGCTGCAACGCGCAGTCGCTGGCCCGGGACCTGGCCGCGCTCCCGTCGTTCACCGCCCGGCGTGCCCGCGTCCTGGACATGTTCCCGCAGACCACGCACTACGAGGTGATGGTGCTGCTGGAACGGGCGGCTTAGGGCCCATAGGCGTCAGATCCGGCGCGCGCGTTCGACGGCGGCCGCGCCGGCTTCACGCCCCCCGGCCCGGAGACCCGCTGCCACTCCTTCAGCATCGGTGTCGGAGCGGTTCTGGCTCAGTTTTTCCTTCGCCTCGATCCGGCTGATCACCAGCTCTACGCCCACGATCGCCCGCAGTTGCCCGGCAATGAACTTCTCCGGCGCGTCGTCCACGGCCCAGGGGTCTGCCCGGCCGTCCTCGTGCAGTCCGGTCAGGTGCCGGACATGCCATGCCAGCCAGCCGGCGTCGTCATGGAAAACCAGCTCGCCGTACACGTGCGCGGTGCTGTAGTTCCAAGTGGGGACCACGCGCCCGTGCTCGGCCTTGGCGGCGTACCACGACGGCGAGATGTAGTCGTCGGGGCCCTGGATGATGGCCAGCGCCTCTCCGGCCGGCGCGGTGGACCACTGCGGGTTGGTGCGCGCCATGTGGGCCTGCAGCGCGCCGCGCTCCCCCACCGCCGGGTTGAAGGCGAAGGGCAGCAGTGTTGCCAGCAGGCCGTGGTCCGTCATGGTCACCAGGTTGGCGGCGCCGGGAGTCGTGAGGAGGTGCCGGACGGCATCGGGGCCGGCAGCAAAGTGGGCGGGAATGTACATGGGAAGTCCTTTCAGCAGTTCAGGGGGCCGGTTTGAGCCGGACGCGGACGGCCGCAGCGGCACAGAGGATCACGGCGAGGGCGCCGATCAGGGTGGTCCAGGTGAGCGCCTCCCCCAGCAGCAGCGCGGCCCAGCCGATGCTGAGGACGGGCTGGAGCAGCTGGATCTGGCTCACCTGCGCCATGGGGCCAATGGCCAGCCCCCGGTACCAGGCGAAGAAGCCAAGGAACATGCTGACCACGGCGAGGTAGGCGAAGGCAGCCCACTGGACGGGTGTGGCCGACGGCGGCTGGTCCAGGACTGAAACTACGGCGAGGACCAGCATGGCCGGCGCGGCAAGGACCAGCGCCCAGGCGATGGTCTGCCACGAGCCCAGCGTGCGCGCCAGCAGGCCGCCCTCCGCGTACCCCACCGCGGCGCAGGCCACGGCGCCGAGCAGCAGGAGGTCCGCCCAGTGCAGGTGCCCCACGCCGCCTGACTGGAGGAAGGCGAAGGAGATGGCTGCCAGCGAGCCGAGCGCCATCACCACCCAGAAGGCGGCCGGGGGCCGCTCAGCGGCGCGCAGGACCGCCACCGTTGCGGTGGCGGCCGGCAGGAGGGCGATGACCACGGCTCCATGTCCCGCCGGTACGGCAGTGAGGGCATAGGACGTCAGCAGCGGAAAGCCGACGACGACGCCGCCCGCCACGAGCGACAGGCGCAGCCAGGTGCGGGGCGGGGGCAGCCGCTGGCGGGTGATGGCAAGTGCTGCGATGGCGAGGGCAGCGGCCACGACGGCCCGGCCGGAACCGATGAGCAGCGGCGGGATGCCTGCCACGGCCACGCGGGTGAACGGAACGGTGAAGGAGAAGGCCGCCACGCCGAGCAGGCCCCACCAGATTCCGGTGGCCTTTCGCGGCGATATCACTGGGCGATTCAGGACAGTAGCGCTACTATGTTCTTTCATGAATAACGATAGCAGTTCGCGGATCGTTGCGGCACTCCGGCAATGGGTCGGCGGCGCGGGTCCGGGGGCCCGGCTGCCGTCCACCCGGCAGCTCGTTGCCGAGTACCAGGCCAGCCCGGTGACAGTGCAGAAGGCGCTGCAGGCGCTGACCGCCCAGGGGCTGATTGAAAGCCGGCCCGGCGTTGGAACGTTCGTGCGTGCCGTGCGCACCGCCCGTCCGTCCGACTATGGCTGGCAGACGGCTGCGCTGCGGTCGCCGTCGTCCCCGCTGCCGTCGTCGTCGGGCACCATGCGCAACGTTCCCGGCGATGCCATCTGGTTCCATTCCGGCTACCCGGACCGCGAACTGCTGCCGGAACGGCTGGTCCGCGCCGCGCTGGCCCGGGCTGCCCGGGGCGACGCCGCACTGTCGCGGCCGCCGGCGGCGGGCATGCCGGAGCTGCAGCAATGGTTCGCGCAGGAACTGGGGTCGGCCACCCCGGTGGGAATCACGCCTCCCACCCCGAATGATGTGGTTGTGCTGCCCGGAAGCCAGAGCGGGCTCAGCTCCATCTTCCGTGCGCTGGTGGGCGCGGGACAGCCGCTGCTGATGGAGTCGCCGTCGTACTGGGGCGCCATCCTTGCCGCCGCGCAGACCGGGGTGCGGGTGGTTCCGGTGCCCACCGGCCCGGACGGGCCGGATCCCGCGGACGTGGACCGCGCCTTTGCCGAGACCGGGGCGCGGGCGTTCTACGTGCAGCCCAACTATTCGAATCCCACGGGCGGGCAGTGGGCGGCAGGGCGCGGCGACGAGATCCTGGACGTGGCCCGCCGGCACGGCGCCTTCCTGGTGGAGGACGACTGGGCACACGATTTCGGCATCACCTCCGACCCCGTTCCGCTGGCAACCCGCGATGATTCCGGGCACGTGGTGTACATCAGGTCCCTGACCAAGAGCGTGTCCACCGCCATCCGGATTGCTGCCGTGATCGTCCGGGGACCGGCGCGCGAACGCATCCTGGGCCAGCGCGCCGCCGAGTCGATGTACGTCAGCGGGCTCCTGCAGGCCGCCGCGCTGGACGTGGTGACGCAACCCGGGTGGCAGACCCACCTGCGGAGCCTCCGGCAGCAGCTCCAGTCACGCCGCGACCTGCTGGCCACCAGCATCCGGGAGCACCTCCCCCAGGCGCACCTCGATGTCCTGCCGAAGGGCGGCCTGAACCTGTGGTTGCGCCTGCCCGACGCCACGGATCTGCCGCGCCTGGTGCGGGACTGCGAGGATGCCGGCGTGATCATAGCCGCCGGCACGGAGTGGTACCCGGCCGAACCCGCCGGAGCCTTCATCCGGCTCAACTACTCGGGTCCGAATCCGGGCGCCTACCCGGAGGGTGCGCGGCTGATCGGTGGGGCGCTGGCCAGGCAGGGCTGACCTCCGCACAACCGGGAGCTTCAAGGTTGGTGCAGGAATACATCAAGATTTGCGCTTAAACCGTTCCGGCCATCCCGGCGTAGCTACGCTGGCCGTGCACATCGCATCCAGCACACGCACTTGGGGGAACCATGCCTGCCGTCCAACGCTTTTCCGCGCCCCGCACCCGCCGTCGGGAACCCGCGCTGACCCCAGGAGCCGCCGGGCGGAAGGGCCCGCACAAGGTGCTGGGCGCCGGGGCCGCCGCCGTCGTGCTTCTGCTGACCGGGTGCGGTGCACCCCAGGCCTCCCTGAGCGCCGCTGCCGGACCCGCCAGCGAATTCGCCACCGCAACGCCCATTGCCGGTACGCCGTGCACCGCCGCAAACGGGCAGCAGGTTTCGGCCGGCACCACCTACGTCTGTACCAAGGACGGGTCGGGCAGGCTGGTGTGGCTGGAAGCCGCGGAGTCCAAGCGCGTCACGGAGAAGCTGGCAGCCGCTGCCGCAGCGAAGGCGGCCGCCGACCAGGCCGCGGCGGAAAAGGCAGCCGCCGAGAAGGCGGCAGCTGACAAGGCCGCTGCCGACAAGGCCGCCGCTGACGCAGCCGCTGCAGAAGCTGCCGCCCGGCAGGCCGCCGAGGCGAAGGCGGCGCAGGATGCTGCGGCAGCAAAGGCCGCCGCCGAAGCAGCCGCGAAGGCGGCAGCGCCGCCCGCTCCCGTTGCGCCTCCGGCCCCTGTTGCCCCGGCCGTTCCGGGCACCAATCCCGGCTGCGACCCGAACTACTCAGGGTGCGTCCCCATTGCCTCGGACGTGGACTGCGCCGGCGGAAGCGGCAACGGACCGGCCTACGTCAGTGGCCCCCTCCAGGTTATTGGCAGGGACATCTACGGGCTGGACGCCGACCACGACGGCGTTGCCTGTGAGCGTTAGGGCTGGACGAAGGCCTTGACCAGCTCATCACTCTTGTCCCACAGCCCGCGCGCCAGTTCGGCGTCGTAAGCCTGCGGGTTGGCCTTGGCCAGGGCGCGCTTGGCGTAGTAGGCCCCGGAGATCCAGTCCGTGCCGGGGGTGCCGTTGATGAGCCACAGCATGGTGTCGGCACCCTGGTCCGGGCTGAGCATGAAGCGGTTCAGCAGGGTCTTGTAGGCATGCCGGAAGTGGCTGGTGGAATCTGCCGCGAAGTTGGTGCGGACAACGCCGGGGTGGAACGCCGCCGTCGTGATTCCCCGGTCATGGAAGCGGCGGTGCAGCTCGGACGTGAAGAGGATGTTGGCGAGCTTGCCCGTCCCGTAGGCGCGGTAGGTGCGGTACCCCTGCTCGGCCTTGAGGTCGAAGAGGTCCATCTTTCCCGAGTAGTTTGCGGCGCTGGCGGTGTTGATGATCTTCGCGTTGCTGGCCGCCAGCGTGTCCATCAGCAGGGTGGTGAGCAGGAACGGCGCCAGGTGGTTGACCTGGAACGTCAGTTCGTTCCCGTCCACCGTGAGCGTTCGCTTGCCCATCATGCCGCCGGCGTTGTTCGCCAGGACGTCAATGCGGGGGTACTTTTCCTCAAGTTCCGTGGCCAGGGTCCGGACCTGCGAAAGGTCGGCGAAGTCGGCGAGGTAAAAGTCTGCACCAATCTCCTCCGCCAGGGCGCGGGTCTTTTCAGCGGAACGTCCGACGACGACCACCTGCTCCCCCGCCTTTGCCAGTGTCCGGGCGGCCGCAGCGCCGATGCCGTCGCTGGCGCCGGTGATCACGATGGTGCGAGGAGTCAAGGGGTGTCCTTCGGTTGGCGGGTGGCGCGCATGGAATGCACGCCATGGGGAACAACGACGGCGGGGCGGCCGGTGTTCCCACCGGCCGCCCCGCCGCCAAACCCTGCGTGGCCTTTAGCCCCCTATACCGGCCACCATGAAGATGACCGCGGCGACGGCGAAGCCCATCACGCCGATCAGCGTTTCCATCACGGTCCAGGTCTTCAGGGTGGTCTTGACGTCCATGCCGAAGAAGCGGCCAACCAGCCAGAAGCCGGAGTCGTTGACGTGTGAGACCACTACTGAGCCCGCAGCCACGGCGATGACCAGCGCCGCCACCTGCATGCCCGTCAGCCCCGCGGTGGCCACTGCCGGGGCGATGAGGCCCGCGGTGGTGGTCAATGCGACGGTGGCCGAACCCTGGGCGATGCGCAGGATGGCGGAGATGAGGAAGCCGGCCAGGATCAGCGGGATGCCCAGGTTGCCCAGGACAGAAGCCAGCGCCGCGCCGATGCCCGAGGTGCGCAGGACGCCGCCGAACATGCCGCCGGCGCCGGTAATAAGGATGACAGAGCAGACCGGGCCCAGCGAGGACTCAAGCAGCTTCTCCAGGGCACCGGCGTGGGTTCCGCGGCGGGCTCCGAGGACATACATGGCCACCAGCACGGCGATCAGCAGCGCCACCGGCGTTTCACCCACGGTGCGAAGGAGCTGGAACCACTGTTCCTTCTTCACGGCGTCGGACAGCACGCCGGAGGAGGCCAGGGTGTTCAGGCCGGTGTTGAGGAAGATCAGGACCAGTGGCAGGAGCAGCAGGCCAATGATGGTGCGGAACCGGGGCGGGTGGGACTCGGCCTCCGCGCTGGCGTGGCCCAGGATTTCCGGCACGGGCAGGACCAGCTTCTTGCCGGTCCAGAGGCCATACAGGTAGGCCGTGACGTACCAGGTGGGAATGGCGGTGATGAGGCCGGCGATCAGCACCAGGCCGATGTTGGCGTCAAAGAATGCAGCGGCCGAGACCGGCCCCGGGTGCGGCGGCAGGAAGATGTGCATGACCGAGAACGCGCCGGCGGCCGGAAGTCCATACCGCAGCACGCCGCCGCCAAGTCGGTGGGCTACGGCGAAGACGACGGGCAGCATGACCACCAGGCCGGCGTCGAAGAAGATGGGGAAGCCGAAGATCAGGGAGGCCAGGCCCAGGGCGAACGGTGCCCGTTTCTCGCCAAAGACGCCGATCAGGTAATCGGCCAGGACTTTGGCGCCGCCGCTGGTTTCCACGATGCGACCGAGCATGGCGCCGAGGCCGACGAGCAGTGCCACGGTGCCCAAGGTGGTGCCGAAGCCGTTGATCAGGACCGGAACCACCTGGTTGGCGGGGATTCCGGTGGCGAAGGCGGTGGCGAGGCTGATGAGGATCAGTGCCACCAGCGCGTGCATCTTCAGCCGGATGATGAGGAACAGCAGCACAAGAATTGCCGCCGCGGCGATGAGCAGCAGGGGGCCTGCACCCATCGTCTGGGTCCATCCTTCGATGGTCATGGTTCTCCTTTGAAACAGGGTTGGGGACTACGGAGTCAGGACGCTTTGGGCGCCTGGCCGGCGGGGAGGTTCAGGGCCCGGACGACGGCGGCGACCAGCTCTTCGGGTGAGTGCGAGATATCGAGGCGGAGGCTGCCGGCGTCGAGCTCTTCCTGGCTGAGCGGTTCAAGGGTGGCCAGCTGGCTGGGCAGCAGGGCGGGCGGCATGAAGTGGCCCACCCGGCCCTGCATCCGCTGGCTGATCAGGTCCGCGCCGCCGTCGAGGTGGAGGAAGATGACACGGCCTTCGGCACCGGCGAGCAGCTCCCGGTAGCCGCGCTTGAGCGCGGAGCAGGTGAGGACGGTGCTCTTGCCGGCGGCGGCCTGCGCGGTCATCCAGCTGCGGATCTCATCGAGCCAGGGCCAGCGGTCCTCGTCCTGGAGCGGAATCCCCTGGCTCATCTTGGTGATGTTCGCTTCTGGATGGAACTCATCCGCTTCGGCGCAGGCCCATCCCAGCTGCTGGGACAGTGCGGCCGCCAGGGTGGATTTGCCGGAACCGGCAACCCCCATGACCACCAGGTGCGTGGCTGGATACTGCATGTCATACCTCCGGAGAAGACGTCTTTGGCTTTCGAAGAAGCTCGCTGCGGGTCCGGTGTTCATCGGACCAAGCGATAAGGTATCACCTTTTTGAGTAATAGATACTATCTATTCGTGTCACAAGTCATACCTTTGCCGAGTTGGGGGCTATTCTTGAGGGGCGCACCGGCGCGTAAGGGAACGGGGAAAAGAATGTCGACGGCGACAGTCCAGGACGGCGATGAAGTGCACGACGGCGGGCCTGCCCCAGCCACGCAGGGCCGGGTTATTGAGGCAGTGGGGGTAGCCATAGCCTCCGGGAAGCTGGCCCCGGGCACCCGCCTCACCCTTGAAGGGCTGCAGCACGACTACGGCATCTCCCGGACCGTTGCCCGGGACACCATGAAGGTTCTGGAATCGATGAACCTGGTGTATTCGCGGCGTCGCGTGGGCATCGTGGTGCAGGAACCGTCCCTGTGGAATGTGTTTGACCCCAACCTGGTGCGCTGGCGGCTGGCCTCGGATCGGCGGGACCTGCAGTACAGCAGCCTGACCGAGCTGCGCATCGCCGTCGAACCCATCGCGGCCGCCGGGGCGGCACGCCGGGCCAGCGCAGCAGAACGTGCCCAGCTCGTGGCCCTGGCCGCTAACCTCCGCAAGCTGGGCGAGGCTGGTGATCTTCAGGCCTTCCTGGCCGCCGACATCGCCTTCCACCAGCTGCTGCTGCGAAGCTGCGGCAATGAAATGTTCCGTGCGCTGGAAGGAATGATCGCAGAGGTCCTGACCAGCCGGACCCGGCAGGGGCTCATGCCGTTCAAGCCGAGGAACGAGGCGCTGAAGGCGCACGAGGACGTGGCCTCAGCCGTGGCCGGCGGTGACACGGCGGAGGCTGAACGGGCCATGCACCACATCCTCGATGAGGTGCGGGAGGCCATGGGGCTGCACTGACCCGGAAAACGCAGGTCCGGCCGGGGCAACCGCCCCGGCCGGACCGTGTAGCCGGCGTTAGTCGACCACTCTCACCTTGCCCACCATGCCCATGTAGTCATGGAGTGCGCAGATGTACTCGAACGTTCCTTTGGACTTGAACGTTACTTCGAATGTGCCGCCACCGGGCGGGATGATGCCCGAACTAAGGTCGCCGCCGGTGAAATGCTCCGGGTCGCCGGACGGGGCGAAAATGTTCGCCGGTTCAGTGCCGAAGGTGACCGTGTGGGGTGCGCCCATGCCATCATTGACGAACTCCACCGTCTCGCCCACGTGCACCGTCACGGTGGGCCGCACGAACCGCATGACCATGGCCACGCCGTCGTCACCGCCTGCCATCACCTTGTGGTTGGATGCCTCCTGTGCCAGGGATGCGTCCAGTTGGTGCCCGTCCCGGAGGATGGCCCGCTCCTGCGCCCGTGATGCCTTGTCGTAGTCAGCTTGGCTGTACGGGTAGTCGGTGCCCCGGTCGCGCACGTGCACGGTCCCCTTCATCATCGTGCCGTGGACCAGGCAGTAGTAGGTGAAGTTTCCTTCCCGGGGGAAGGACAGGGTGTAGCTCCTCGCATCCGGGAAGCCAGGGACGTCCACGTTGGCCAGGATGCCGGAGTTGTAGTACGACTTTCCGTCGTAATAATCCTTTCCGCGCTTCTGCAGCTCATCGTCGCTGAACGGATTGAACGGCTGCAGCGACTGGCCTGCCGCTAGGAACGTCACGGTATGTATTTCTGCGGAGTTTGCCTGCCAGGTGATGGTGTCCCGCTCATTGATGTAGATCTCTGAGGGAAGGAAGGCCATCCCCTGGATCTCCTGGTCGCTGGACTCAGAGCCCACCTGTACCTGCCAGGTCCGGTGGCCCCCTCCGTCGGCTGACGCGGGGCCGGCTGCAGCCAGGGAGGCGAGCAATGCGACAGCGAATGCCACAATCAATGCCAGCTTGTTGGATCTCGGTTTGATTCCCCGATAGTGCTTCATGGCGATGCTTTCTTGAACGGCGATCTGTTAAATGCCGATTTGCAGCTGCGGCCGATTCAAACCCATTGCATGACTGGCCCAACCGGCCACTGTTTTTTCGGAGTGAAGGTGCCGGCTGCCGATGCCGGGGAGCGCGGGCAGCCAGTGCCGGCCGGTGATCGGGGCCGGATATGCACCACCCCAACTGGTGCCGCGCAGGTTCAATTCTCTTCCCAGCCAAGGCGCTGGTTCCGCACGTCAGAGGCGTGCGCAGTACAAGAGTGCTCCTGCAATTCACATTTGTCGAGACGGTTCTTCCAAGGAAGATGCTCGCCCAACGCTCAGCCCTGGCGCAGGCCCAACCCGGGGAACTGGCACACATGGGTTAAACAAAAAGCAGGGCCTGCCGATAAACGGCAGGCCCTGCTTGGAAACCTAACGGTCCCGGAACTCTAAGGAATTAGAGAGCCTGGATGTTGGTGGCCTGGGGACCCTTGGGGCCCTGCTCGGTGTCGAAGGAAACCTTCTGGTTCTCTTCGAGGGAGCGGAAGCCGTTGGAGTTGATCGCGGAGTAGTGCGCGAAAACGTCCTGCGAGGAGTCGTCCGGGGAAATGAAGCCGAAGCCCTTTTCAGCGTTAAACCATTTGACGGTACCAGTAGCCATTATTTTTGTCCTTCGTGAAGGTGGAGGGAAAATCCCGACTTTCGGGCCCTCCGGCGTGGGGTGTTCAAAAACCGCTACTTCAGAAGAACACGGACTTTCGACCGCGCGTACTGCCTGAACTACCAACTGCATAAACACAACAACAGTCTCAACACTACAGGAGTTTCCGCCCACACCTAATCCCGCACCGGTTGGGCGCCGCTAAACCTGGCCGCCGCCGTCCAACGCCGTGCTGTAGCGGGTGTATCCCGGCCGGAGCCGGACTGAGTGCGGCCCCACCATCGATATGTCCTCCCACAGCACCAGGAACGAGCCGCGGTGCCGCCACCGGAGGATCCGGGCCAGCAGCCAGGGCCGGGTGAGGCCGTTCCGCTCGTAGCCCAGGAACGATGCGACACTGTGCGGGCTGACCACCAGCCCCAGCAGCCGCGGCTCCGCCATCAGCTGGTGCGGGGCTCCGTCCAGCACGAAACGGGCGTCGGCAACGCGGCCCAGCCGTCCGCCGTCGGCATCGTGGACCGGTGTGCCCAGCAGGTCACCGAGGATCATGGCGGCCTCCCGGTATCCGCGCAATGATCTTGTCCCGCACCCACCGTTCCACCCAGCCGGCGTCCAGCGGCTCCCCGCTCACGCCAAGGCGCACCACCACACCCACTTCCGCCACGTCCTTCCACGGGATGCGGATCAGCCGGGACGACGGCGGCCTGCCGCCAAAGATCCGCGTGCCCAGGACCGCGCCGGTCAGCAGGGCGGTGATGGCCGGCGGTGCCGTCCCCGCCGGAATCTCCACGTCCAAATCAGGCCCGCCCACCTCAAGGTCGTCCACGGTGGTGACCGGGACGCCGTCGTGGTCCAGGACCTGCCGGTCCATGAGGTGCAGTTGCGCGTCCAGGATGCGGCCGCTTACGCGCGGAACCGGCGGCAAAGGACCGGATGGCGACGTCATGAGCCGGCTCCTGTCACAATCATGAGCGGGATGGCGGCAAGCGAGGCCACCAGGATGATCACCAGGTAAACCATTCCCAGCACGTTCACGGCCCGCCCGTTCACATGCTCGCCCATGTACTGGGGATCATTGGCCACGATGAGGACCGGCAGGTACGTGAGCGGCAGGGCGATGGCGGAGAACACCACCGAGTATTCGGTCACCAGCACCGGGTCCACGCCGGTGGCCAGGACGGCCATGCCCACCAGGAGGCACACCATCATCGACAGGTGGAACCGCGCGGCCTCCGCCGGCCGGCGGAACTTCCCCCAGGACCAGCCAAAAAACTGGGCCAGGGTGTATCCGGACGAGAGGGTGGTCTCCAGGGCGGCGCCGAACGTGGCGGCCACAATGCCCACCAGCACAAACGCCAGCCCGACCTTCCCGGCACCCTCCGCCACGGGCAGGACCACCTGGGACAGCGACGTCACCGAAATACCGGCGGGCAGGAGGACGACGGCGGCGCACCCGGCGATCGCCACGGACAGCAGGCCGCCCAGCGGGAAGCCGACCAGGACGTTGATGCGCTCCTGCAGCAGGTCCTTCACGGTCCAGCCTTCCTCGACGGCCCCGGAGGAGAAGAAGAAGACCTCATAGGGGGTCATGGCAGCGCCGAACAGCGCGATCGCGTAGTAGCTGTAGGTCCATACCGTTTCCTGCGCCGGCACGGCCGGCGCCAGCTGCCCGGCGAGCGCACCCCAGTCCGGCTTGAGCAGGAACAGCGCCACCGCAAAGACAATCAGCGTCAGCCCCAGCAGGCCCGTGACGTTCTCCATGATGGAGAACCGCACCCGCCAGATCACCAGCCACACTGCCACCGCGGCCACGGGAATCCACAACAGGTAATACACACTGCTGGCCAATTGCAGGGCCAGGGCCACGCCGCCGATCTCCGCCGTGACCGTCATGAGGTTGATTAGGAACGATGCCGAGAGGTTGGCCAGCCCGGCCCGGGGCCCCAGGCGTTCGCGGATCACTTCGAACGTGGCGCGGCCGGATGCGGCCGCCACCCGGCCGGACATGTTGGCGAAGAGGCAGATGCCCAGTACGCCGACGGCCACCACCCACACCAGCGACAGGCCGAAGCGGGAACCGACAACGGCGTTGGTCACCAGGTCCCCGATGTCCACGAACCCGCCGATGGCGGTGAGGATCCCGAGCGCGACGCCGAGGAGCCGCTTCACGGTTCCGCCCTCATTGTGACCCCACCTTGCCTTCGAGCTGCTTCAGGGCGTCCTGCGCGTCCGCGAGCGCCTTGTCACCGTCCGCGAGGGAGGGGGCGCCGCCGTCGTTCCCTGCCAGGGCGGCGCGCGCCACGGCGAACCCCGCGGCGCAGTGGTCCAGCACGTCCAGTGCCCGCTTCTGGGTTTCGCGGTCCTCCTGCGTTGCCGGCGAGAGGTTGAGGACGGTGTTCCGGCTCCCCTGGACTTCTTTTAGCTCATCGTCGAGGGCGGTGGAGGTGGCGGCGCGGGTCAGCTTGCCGGCCATATCCTGCCGGAGCGCGATCCGGGCTGTGGCCACCGCGGAGGAGCTGTCCTTCACGGCGGTGGCCACCGACTGGCTGGTGCCGCCGCTGCAGCCGGTGAGGAGGGCGAGCGCGGCGAGGGCAACGAACGCGAGCCGGGGTGCGGTGGCGGGACGGTTGGCCGGGCGGCACCGGCTTCCTGCAGCCGGGGCGGAGGCCGGCGTGTTCAGCACCGTTGCCTCCAGCCCCCGGGACAATCCCGGATCCATGCGACCTGGCGGGGCAGCCACAAAATAGTTGCCTTGAGCTATATATAGCACTCCGCCGGGAAGTTTGACCTGCTCAGGACGGGATTTATTGCCGGCTGGGCGCATGCATCCCGGACCCTCGACCCCGCCTCCGAATAGGCATATCCTGCATCCAGATCCTGCGGATACACCCTGCCACCGGGAGATGAAGCCATGGAGATGCCCAAAGCCACCGAGGAAGACAAAGAGCGGTTCCGGCGCGTGGTTCCCGACCATCCGGGGGTGGTGGTGAAGCCGATGTTCGGCAACCTTGGCGCGTTCGTCAACGGCAACATGTTCGCCGGGCTGTTCGGTTCCACCATCGGCGTGAAGCTCTCCCCGAAGGACAAGGAGGTGCTGGAGTCGTCCGAGCGGACCGTGCCGTTCGGGCCGGCCGAGCGGCCCATGGGCGGTTACACCGGGCTGCCGGAAATGTGGAATGAAGAGGGCGACGGCGATGACACCCGGGCGCGGGCCTGGGCCGGGAAGGCGCTGGACTACGTCGCGTCCCTGCCGCCCAAAGGGCCCAAGGAACCTAAAGCCCGTGCCTCCAGGACCTCAAAGGCGGCGCAGTAGCCATGTCCGCCCCCGCGGTTTCCCGCCATGAGACCAACACGGTGGTAGTGGGCGCCGGACAGGCAGGCCTGGCCACGAGCTACTGGCTGTCGCAGCGTGGCGTGGAACACCGGATCCTGGAGCAGCGGCCCGGCCTGGGCGGCGCCTGGCAGGACCGGTGGGATTCCTTCTACCTGAACACCCCCAACTTTTCAGTCTCCCTGCCGGGGAAGCCCTACGACGGACCGGAACCGGACGGGTTCATCGCCCGGGACGCCACCATCGACTTCTTCCGCCGCTACGCCCGGGACATCCATGCCCCGGTGGAGCTGGACACGACGGTGACCCGGATCGCCCCGGCGGATGCCGGGTTCACCCTCGAAACGGACCGGGGCACGTGGGCCGCCCGGAACGTGGTGCTGGCCAGCGGCGCCTTCCAGCGCCCACGGACCCCGCCTGCCGCCGTCGGCCTCTCCCCCGAAGTCCTGCAGCTGCACAGCCACGACTACCGCAACCCCGCCCAGCTCCCGCAGGGTGCGGTGCTGGTGGTGGGCACCGGGCAATCGGGCGGCCAGATTACCGAGGACCTGCTGGACGCCGGCCGCACCGTGCACCTGTCCGTGTCCAGCTGCCCGGAGGCGCCCCGGCGGTACCGGGGGCAGGACATCTTCCACTGGATCGTGGAGGTGAACGTCCACGGCCCGGAGTACGGCATCAACGCGCTCCAGGTGGACGGGCTGCCCTCCCCCGCCGGGCGCTTCATGTGCAATCCGCTGCTGTCCGGCAACGACGGCGGCCACAGCGTGCACCTGCGTGAACTGGGACGCCGCGGCGTCCGGCTGCACGGCCGGTTCGAGGGAATCGACGACGGTGTCCTCGTCTTCACCGACGACCTCGCCGAGCGCCTGGCACTGGTTGAGGCAGGGTTCGGGCAGCGGCTGGGACGGCTGTCCGATGCGTACATCAAGGCTGCCGGGATCGACGCTCCGGAGGCGGACGTGCCGGAGGAAGACCACTGGCTGCCCGCAGAGCCAGGCGCCCGGCTGGACCTTAAGGCGGAAGGGATCACCTCCATCATCTGGTGCACGGGCTACGCGCTGGACTTCAGCATGCTGGACCTTCCCCTCCTGGACGAATGGAACTACCCGCGCCACACGAAAGGCGTGACGGAGCACCCGGGCCTGTACGCCGTCGGGCTCCCCTGGCTCACGCGCCATATCTCCGCCACCCTCGTGGGGGCGGGCCCGGACGCCGAGTACGTGACCGGACATCTGGCAGCGCGCCGCTGACCGGCGCCGGCGAAAGACAATGCCATGGAACCGCTCCGCGTGATCCTGCTTCCCGGCAGCGTCCTTCCCGCCGGCCCCGCCTACGGCGCGCTGCTGCAGGTCCTGGGACCCGGAGTGGACGCCATCGCCAAGGACCTGGAGCTCTACGCCGGGGATACGCCGCCGCCGGGATGGAGCCTGGATGCAGAGGCGGACGGCGTGCTCCGCGAGGCCGACGCCCATGGCTGGGACACCTTCCACCTGGTGGGGTATTCCGGCGGCGGAGCTGCCGCGTTGGCCCTCGCCGCCTCACATCCCGGACGGCTCCGCAGCCTGGCGCTGCTTGAGCCGGCCTGGGCGGGAAACTGGGACTGGAGCCCTGCCCACACCGAACTGTGGCAGCGTTACGGCCAGTTGTCCGCCCTGCCGCAGGACGAGTTCATGCCGGCCTTCATGAGGCTGCAGGTAAAGCCCGACGCCGTCCTGCCGGCACCGCCGCCCGGCCCGCCGCCGCCGTGGATGGCCAAGCGGCCGGCAGGCATCAACGCCTTCCTCCAGGCGTTCAACACCTATAACCTGGACCGCGGCCGCCTTGCCTCCTTCACGAAACCTGTGCTGTTTGTGCTGGGCGGCATGAGCAGTCCGGACGAGCAGGGCGACAACGCCGCCCGGCTGGCCCGCGTCTTTTCCGATTACCGGCTGGAAGTCTTCCCGGGCCGCCACCATTTCGACCCCCCGCACCGGGCTGAGCCGCAGAGGGTCGCCGCACTGCTGCGTGGGCACTGGACCCGGGCGGAGGCGGCCTCCTAGCTGCAGACGGGGACCTTTTCCCCTGTTTCTGCCCTCCCCCAGGGACTGCACTGGAGAGACAAGTGCAGGGCACCCCGGCGCTTGCCGAAAAGGAGATGGAAAATGACCAGGAACGTTATTTGGAGCATTAGGATCCAGGCCCCCGTGGACAGGGTGTTCTCCTTCCTGAGCGACCCCGCGAACTGGATGAAGGCCTTCCCCGGGGACAGCGACGTCACCCAGCTGGACATCAAACCCGAGGGCAACGGCACCTCGGCGCGCTGGTCCGCCAAGATGTGGGGCCTGCCCATGCACGTGACCCACGAGTACCGGGAAGTGGTTCCGGACAAGCGCATCGTTTCCGGGACGTCCGTGGGGCCCACCCTCACCTTCACGCTGGAGCCGGTGGATGACGGAACCGAACTGACGGTCGAGGAGAGCCTGGACATCCCGGCGCCCGTGGTCCGGGTGCCGGCCCAGGCCCTGTTTGCGCGGTGGACGGAGGCCGACATCAAGGGTATGGCGGCAAACGTCAAAAGCCTGGTGGAAACAGGGATGAAGACGACCCCCGAAAGCGAGGCAAAATTCACCCAGAACCTGACGTGGTCCGGGTCCGTCATCATCGATGCCCCGCTGCCGGCGGTCTTCGAACTGGTCCGCGACCCAAGGGTCTGGCTGGGCCCGGATGTGCAGATCACGGATTTGAAGACCACCCCCGAGGGCGTGGGAACCACCTTCCAGGCGGCCTGGAAAGTACTTGGCATCCCGCTGAAGACAACGCACGAGTACACCGAGTTCACCCGGAATGAGCACTTCACGTCCAAGGCCGCCCTTGGCCCGGTGTTCACGGTGGAAGTGGCCCCGGCCAACGGCTGGACCCGGCTCAGCATGCGATCGGACGTGGTTCCGCGGAACATGGCGGAAGCGGCAGTTGACGCCCTGGTCATGAAGATGGGCGAGCGCGGCCAGACCGAACTCCTGGCCAGCATCAAGGCGACGGCGGAAGCCCAGGCCGGGGCACGGTAGCCCGACCAGGGAACGGCGCTGACCGGCAGGTGCGAACCGGCGGGGGCTAGGGCGGCAGGTGCGCCAGCACCTGCCGCTTCGTTTGCCTGGGCCCCTTAGCCTGCCCGGGGCCCGGGGCCGTGCGTCTTCTGCCGTCCGTCGCGGTGGGCGACGTAGGCGTAGACCATCAGCGTGATTCCCGCCAGGATCATGATGGCCGGGAAGGCGAAGTCCAGGGAAATGAACACCACCGTGGCCTGGAGCGCAAAGATCAAACCCATGACCGTCAGGACCGCGGCGGGGATCAGCGGCCAACTCATCCTTTCGCTGGGGTGGTCGGCAGCGTGCCCGGAGCTACGGACCGGGACCAGGGAGAGCGCGCCGAAGGTGGCTGCCAGGCCCAGGAACAGGACGGCCGCGGTCGGCATGCCCTGCAGTTCCTGCGGGAGTGCCACGATGACAGCAAGCGTCAACATGACGCCCGCCGGGATCAGGGCCCACCAGTTGGTGCGCTCGCGGAGGAACACGGCGGCGAACCCGCCACCCATGAAGAGGAAGAGGAAAGATGCACCCCATGCGCCGTTGGTGAGCTGCGTGGTGGTGATGACCGCTGCCAGGCCCAGGAACACGGACCCGGGGATGGCCGCCCACCAGTTCTCCCGGCGCTGGACGAACAGGGACAGGAACAAAACCCCTATGGCCGCGAAGATCAGCGGTGCGACAAAAGCTGCCGTGTCCATGACGCCGAGCCGGTCCAGCAGTAAGAGCCCACCCAGCCCAATAAGGACAAGGCCTGCAATGATGCTTGCGTTCGCCGATTTCACCGTGTGCCTCCCGGATCCGGCAGGTGGCCTTACGCCGCCCTGCTGATTTCAGGCTAGGGCCGGCCCCGCAACCGGAAACAGGGCACAAAGCCCCCGCCTTCCATGGGAACCAAGCCTCCAAACCTTCCACGCGGGAATCTGTACCCGTCCTCCCCCATGACGGGACTTTCAGCCCTACAGCGGGAGCCCAGACCCTTGGCATCCTTGTAGGGGCGCCGTCCGGGTCCTCAGGTTTGCGAGGCCGGAGTGGCTTTCCCCCTGACGCCCCTCCCTATAGACCCAGTTCCCTTGCACACAGTTCACTTGCACACACTTCCCTTGCCGCTGAGGCATTCCCGCAGTGTCACCGCAGATGATGCCCCCGCAGGCACATGCTGCAAGCTCGCTGCACTTTGAAAGGACCAGCATGCCTGACATCCGCACGCTCCGTCCCGCCCTGAAAACGCCACTGGAGCCCGCGCGGCTGTCGCGGGAGGACGCCTCCCGCCGTCGGGCGATGCTCCTGCATCCTGCCAATTTCAAACCCTCAACATACCCGGGCAGCGAAGCCGGCGGGAGGGCCGGGGAACTCAGCAACAGGTTCGAATGCCTTCATGCGGACCTGGTGGGCCGCGGTTTGGCGGAGAAGGATGCGCGGACGGAAGTGGCCCGGATTGCGGCCCGGGAGGTTTGGGACGGGTTTGCCGCCCAGCTGCGCCGTCACCGGGCCGCGGGCCGGCAGCTGGACGCAAACGTGCTTGCTGTCGCACTGGCATCAATGCAGGGCATGACGCTCGCGCTGCTCCGGCACCAGGGCGACCTGGGATACGCCATCCGTGCCGTGTCCACCGCCCTCCGCCGCCTCCGCTACAACGGTGGCCTGCTGGAGCGCCTGCACCCGCATGGCAGCCCGGCCTTCACTGACGCAACCATCACCCTCCAGTCATTGGAGGCGTTTCTCGCCCGCCCGCAAACCAAAGCTGCCTGATCAGGGAGGCACCGTGGCAACTTCTGAAGAGTACAGGGCCGTGTACGGTCAGGAAGCGCCTGGCGGCCAGGCCCCAGCGGAAATTGGCGATGGCGGGTGCAACATCATTTTCAAGGACAACGGTGCCGTCGTGGGACGCTGGAGTTCCTGGGAGAAAGCCAGCGTGGCACTCAACCGGCTGCAAAAGCTTTCAGGCTGGCTTGAGTACCGGCTGGAGGAATCGCACCGGTGGGTCAGGGCAAAGGGGGCCGGAGACACCATGAGGTGCTCTGGCTGCAGCGCCCTTCGCCAACTTCAGGAGGCAGCCGGGCCATTGGCTCCCCGTGGCTTCGGCTGGTGACGAATCAGGAACGGACTTTTGGCCCTGCTGGCACAGCAGAGGGACGCGAAATGATTGAACGAGGATCCTTCCGACCGGGGCGGCTGCATCAGACGGGCAGCCGGGGAGGGCGTCGAATCAATGAGAGCGTCGTCATGGAAACACCCGCAGAACCCCGGGATGTCTTTCAGTCCCCAGCCGGGACCGCCCGGATCTTCATCCTCAATGACCATGAACTGGTGCGGCGGGGCCTGAAGGACCTGCTCGAAAATGATGGGTTCACGATTGCCGGCGAGAGCGGATCCGCCGCAGAGGCCCGGCGCCTGATCCCCAGCCTGAAACCCGATATCGCTGTGTTGGACGACAGGCTGCCGGACGGAACGGGGATCGAGGTCTGCCGCGACCTCCGCGCCACGGCCCCAGGGGTCCGATGCCTGATCCTGACCGGCTGGGACGAACAGCATGCCGTGCGGGCGGCGGTGCTGGCGGGCGCGTCCGGGTACGTCCTCAAGCAGGTGAGCAACAACAACAATCTGGTGGACAGCATCCGCTGTGCCGCCGCCGGCGCATCACTGTTCCGGCCGGAGGTCCGGGAAAGGGTTGCCGAAAGCCTGTACGCAGCCGCCTCTGCCTCTTGGCTGCAAGGCCTCACAGGGAGGGAGCGGAACGTGCTTGCCTTCATGGCCCGCGGCCTGACAAACCGGCAGATCGGGCAGGAGCTGGTGCTCCCCGAAGATGCGGTGGTTGGCACTGTGTCCTCGGTACTGCAAAAGTTGGGATTCCGGCGCCGCAGCCCGTTGATCCCGGCTCCCATCCCGCGCGCGTGGGAAATGCTGTCCTGAGAGGGCACGCCACCGTCAGGCCGGAAGGGGCACCCGCCAGGTCACGCTGGTGCCTTGGCCGGGGGCGCTCTCAATGGTGCAGGTCCCGCCCAGCCGGCTGGCCCGGCTCTTCATGTTGTTCAATCCGCTGATCCGGCCGGGATCGGCAAATCCGCAGCCATGGTCCTGGACGGTGAGGACCACGTCGCCGTCCTGAACGGCGAGGAGGACGTAAATTTCTTCAGAGCCCGAATGCCGCACGGCGTTGCTGACGCTTTCAGACAGCACCGGCAACAATTGTTCGGCCACGTCCTCGTCCACGATGTCATCCACTGGGCCCGAGAGCTGGATCCTTGGCAGGAAGCCACCGGCGTTGGCTGCCTCCTGCACGGCGCGCAGGACGCGGCCGCTGAGGAGCTCCCGGTCGGGTTTCCTGGCCTGCAGTGAGTAGATCGTGTCGCGGAGCTGGTGGATGCAGTCATCCAGTTCAGTGGTGATATCGGCGATGCGGCGCTCATGGGCAACGGTGTCCGAGGTGTAGCGGCGCAGGCCCTGGATGCTCAACCCGGCTGCGAACAGCCGCTGGATGACCAGGTCGTGCAGGTCCGCCGCAATCCGCTCGCGGTCGATGAACAACGCGTGCTCTTCCCGCAGCTGGTTTGCCTTGAGCAGGTCCAGCGTCAGGCCGATCCGCGAGGCAAACACGGCGCTCTGCTCAACATCCACGTCCGTGTAGCGGCTTCCACCGGTCCCCCGGGCCAGGATCAGCACACTGTCCCGGTGTCCGTCACTGTTGCTTCCCAGGGCGGCAACCAGGACCGGCCCGAGTTTCTCTGCCAGCTCATGGTCAAATACCAGGGACGGGTCTGCCAGCGCCCTGGACTCCCCGCTTTCAAGGACTTCGGATAACACGTCAGAGGCTGGCAATTCCTGGCCGCCAGGCATCGATTGCACGCCCACCGATGTACGGCACCTGACGGTTCCGTCCCCGCCCGCGGATGCGATTACCCCCAGGACCGAAGCGGAGGCCTTAACGGCCCGTTCCGCGATCATGTCCAGGTTTTCGGTATCCGAGCGTGGCCGGTCCTTCAGGCAGTCACTGACCTCCATGCCCGCCTCAAGCCATTTTTGGCGCCGCTTGCTGTCATCGAACAACTTGGCGTTTTGGATGGCCACGCCGGCAGCAGAAGCAAGGGCTACAGCCAGGTCTTCGTCTTCACCCGAAAAATCCTGCCCGCCGATTTTTTCCGTCAGGTACAGGTTCCCGAAAACCTCGTCCCGGACACGGACCGGAACACCCAGGAACGTGCCCATCGGCGGGTGGTTGGCGGGGAAACCGACGGCAATGGGAAGTTCGCCGAGATCGTGGAGCCGCAGTGGTTTGGGCTCGCGGATCAGTTCACCAAGCACTCCGTGGCCGGTTGGAAGGTCACCGATGAGGCGGGCTCCCTCATCATCGATGCCTACGGTGATGAAGTGGCTGAGCTGCTGGTCATCACCGATGACGCCCAGAGCCCCGTAGCGCGCTCCCACCAGTTCGCAAGCAGACTGCACCACCCGGTCAAGCACCGCTTCCAGGCTGAGGTCTTCGGTCAGGGACACCACTGCACCGAGCAGGCCTTCAACGTGTTCCTGTGCCCGGACAAGGTCATCAGCCCGTTCTACGAACTCCCGCAGAAGTTCCCGGGTCCGCCGCCTGATCGGTTCACGCCACATGAGAGTACACCCCAAAGTTCGAACAGCATGATCCAAGGCGGCCTTCATCACCCTGCTTTGAACATCTCAGCGAAAGCCCCAGCTTCTCTCTCCTCCATGCTAACCCCGGCGTCGCCACAAGGGTTATGGGTTACGGACAGATCTCCCCTGCCGCGCCTTGCGCCGCCCAAGCCTTGGCACGCCTGAGGGGACCGCGGGCTTGGGGACCTTGACCGGGATGCTGTACCTGGAGGCCCTGCGGGCGATGTGGTGCGTGGCGTGCCGGCGCTTGACGGGAGGTGGCGGGGCGGGCAGCTGCTGGGCGCTGCGGGCAAAGAACCATCGTTTGGCCAGTTCCACCAGGACCAGATACACCACCACCATGCCCAGCAGGGCCAGGAAGAACGGGACAGGCAGCGGGTCGAAGCCGAGCAGGCCGGCCAACGGCGAGAGCGGCAGGAAGATTCCCAGCGCCACCACGCCGAGCGACGCGGCAATCAGGCCGGCTGACGGCCGGCTGCGCAGGAAGGGAACACGCCGTGTGCGGATGGCGAAGATGATCAGCGTCTGGGTGGCGATGGATTCGATGAACCAGCCGGCCCGGAACTCCCCCGGCACAGCGGTGAACACGAACAGCATCAGGGCGAAGGTGGCGAAGTCGAACAGCGAACTGATGGGCCCGAAGAGAAGCATGAACCGCCGGATGAAGGCGATGTCCCAGTGGGACGGCGCCCGCAGCTGCTCCTTGTCCACCCGGTCCCCCGGAATAGCCAGCTGCCCGGAGTCATACAGCAGGTTGTTCAGCAGGATCTGGCCCGGCAGCATGGGCAGGAAGCTCAGTACCACGGAGGCTGCTGCCGCGCTGAACATGTTGCCGAAGTTGCTGGACGTGCCCATCAGCACGTACTTGATGGTGTTGGCGAAGATCCGCCGCCCCTCCATCACGCCGTCCGCCAGCACTCCCAGGTCCTTGTCCAGGAGGACGACGTCGGCCGCGTCCTTGGCAACGTCCGTTGCCGTGTCGACGGAGATGCCGATGTCCGCCTTGTGCAGTGCCAGGGCATCGTTCACGCCATCGCCCATGAAGCCCACGGAGCCGCCGCTGAGGCGCAGCAGGCCGATGATGCGCGCTTTCTGTTCGGGCGAGACGCGCGCAAAGATGGTGGCTGTCCGCACGGCGGCGGCAAGGTCGGCGTCGGACATCTGCTCAACCTGGGCACCGGTGAGGGTGCCGCCGGAGATCACGTCCAGGTCGGCACAGACTTTCTCCGCCACCTTGGCGTTGTCCCCGGTGGCAATCTTTACCGAAATACCCAGGGCCTCCAGCAGGTCCAGGGACTGCCTGGCGTTGGTTTTGGGCCGGTCCAGGAAAACGAGGAACCCGGCCAGCGTCAGCCCATGCTCATCAGCCGGGGCCAGCTCCACCAGGTCTGCAGCCGGACGGGTTGCCACGGCGACCACCCGGGAGCCGGCGTCGAACTGATCGTCCAACAGCGCCTGCACCGCGGGTGGGGTTGGTCCGCACAAGGCGAGGACGTCCTCGGGGGCGCCCTTGGTCACCAGGCGGGCGGGGCCGCCGTCTTCACGGACCAGCGCGGTGGTGCGGCGGCGCTGGTGATCGAAGCCGATCATGTCCAGGCGCTGATGACGTTTCGGTTCAAAGGCGGCGGCGCCGGGGCTGTCCCAGAGGGCGGCGTCCAGCGGGTTCTGCCCTGCCGGGGACGCATTTCCTTCCGAGTAGTCGGCCTCCGTGGCGAGCAGGCCCAAAGTGAGCAGGTCGTCTTCGGAAACGTCCTGCGTCACCGGAAGCGCGCTGGTGAAACTGATCCGCCCCTCCGTCAGGGTGCCGGTCTTGTCCGTGACCAGGATGTCCATGTCCCCCAGGTCCTCGATGCACACCAGCCGCTTGACCAGCACTTTCCGCTTGGCCAGCTGCCGGGTACCGGTGGCCAGGGACGTGCTCACCACGGCGGGAAGCAGCTGCGGGGTGATGCCTACGGCGATTGCCAGCGAGAACAGCAGGGATTCAATGAGCGGGCGTTGCAGCAGCAGGTTGGCCACGAAAATCAGCGTGGTGAGCACCATCGCCACCTGCAGCAACAGGAACGAAAAGCGCCTGAGTCCCAGCTGGAACTCGGTTTGCGGCTGCCTCTCCCCCAGGCCCAGCGCGATGCGGCCGAACTCAGCCCGGCCACCGGTGGCCACCACAACCCCGGTGCAGCTGCCGGACTGGATCACCGTGCCCATGAACACGCAGGAGGCGAGGTCGCCCAGTGCCGCGCCTGCGGCCACGGGAGCGGGGTCCTTGGCGGCGGGCTGGGACTCGCCCGTGAGGATGCTTTCATCGCAGAGCAGGTTGTTGGTGGCGAGGAGCCGGATGTCGGCGGGGATGATGGCACCCAGGGAGAGATGGACGACGTCGCCCGGCACCAGGGCGGTAACGTCCACTTCCCTGGTGGTTCCGCCCCGAAGGACCACGGCGCGGTGGGTGACACGGTCGTGCAGCGCCTCGGACGCCCGCTCCGCGCGGAATTCGTTGGTGAAGCCAAGGCCCACGCTGACCAGCAGGATCACGCCGATGACGATCGAGTTGGTTGCGTCACCCAGGAACAGGGACAGCCCGGCGGTGACCAGCAGAAGGATGAGGATGGGGCTGGCGAACTGCCGGCCCAGCACGGCCCAGGCGTTGGCGCGGTGCGTGCGGACGGCATTGGGGCCAAGGCTGCCAAAGCGGGCGGCGGCTTCCTCCTCCGCCAGGCCGTCCGGGCCGGAGGCCAGGCGCGCCAGCGTCTGTCCGGATGTCAGGCTCGCGGCGTCAGTGATCGGCAGCTGGAGGGAGCTCCGCTCCCGGACATTGAGCTCTGTCATGCCGCATCCGTTCGGACGTTTGCTTTCGTGGCGTTAGCTTAGGGCAAGGGTACGACGGCGTGGCCGCGCCAAGGGCCCAGGGTCGAGGTTGGCCAGGCGGACAGGGGACTTCAGGCGCTCAATGACATATCAGTGCGGCGTGCCAGCGGGGCACGTCAACCCGGCGGTCCGGGGCTAGTGGCCGTGCCCAGGATGTGGGCAAGCGGAGGGTTCAGCCGCTGCACGGCGAAGCCGAAGCGCTGGTTGTCCTGGACCGTGAAGCCTGCTGCGGTGATGGCGGCCAGAGTGTCCCGGTTGAGGTGGCATCCGCCCATGAACCGACCCCAAAGCGGGGTCAGGACGTCTTCTGCCCTGGCCAGGACCGGGTGCCGGGACCGGACATGCTCGTAGTAGGCCAGTGTTCCGCCCGGGCGCAGGACGCGGCGGATCTCCGCAAGCACGGCGGCCTGGTCCTTGACGCTGCAGAGAACCAGGCTGGCCACCACGGCGTCGGCGCTGCCGGTCTCCGCGGGGATGTTCTCTGCGGCGGCGGCAACCACCGTTACCGGGACGCTGGCCGTGGCGGCCTGTTTCTGCGCCAGGGCCCGGAGGTAGTCATCGGGTTCCAGGGCCAGGACGCGGGTGACGGCGGGAGGGTACAGCGGGAAGGAGGAGCCGGCCCCGGCCCCGATTTCGATGACTGATCCACGCAGGCCGGCCAGGGCGCGGCGGCGGTGGTCGGCTGCCCCGCGGCGGTCCATGCCACCCACGGCCCGGGCAAATGCCCGGGCAAAGAATGGATGCTGCAGCAGGCCCGGCCCCACCCCGCCCTCCGTGCCGCCAGGTGTGCGGTCCATCCGGATACCTCCTTGGGACTGTCTGGCTCTCATCATGGCACGGCGCGTGGGTGCCGGGGCCGGGCGCGGCTGGTAAAGGCGGTCCGGGCTACAGGCAGCTGGGCTGGTACGCGGGGTCCGCCGGGCCGGAGGCCTGGCCCAGCGCGTTCGCCACAAACTGGTGCACCACGGGATCGTTGGGTGTCTGGTCGTGTTCGAAGACATCGGCAGGACACTTGTCCTGGATGATGATGTTGGTGACCTGCCTGGCCGGTCCCGCCAGGAACTGGCTGTTGTAGGGAATCACCACTTCGTCATAAACGGTGGAGATCACGGTGTAGGACGGGCCGGCGACGGTATCGCCCTTGGCGTTGAGTTCCTGCATGAACGCCGACCCGGCCTGCTGGTCCGCGCATGCTGCGCAGCCCAGGGTGGTGTAGGCGGGATCCGGGACGGCATCCGGCGGCGGCACGATCAGGCCCTGGGTGCCGTGGTTGGATGGCGCAATGCCCACCAGGTGGTGGACGTACTTGGCGCCGCCCAGCAGGTGCATGTAGTAGCGCGGCATCATGCCGCCCTGGCTGTGGCCCACCAGGTCCACTTTCGGCGCACCCGTGGCGGCGCGGACGGCATCAACGAACGGGGCGAGTTCCTTCGCGGAGTCGGCCACCGGGGCGGTTGCGTAGACGCCGTTGGTCTCGCCGTAATTGAGGGCGAAGACGCAGTATCCGGCGCTCTTGAGGTAGGGCGAAAGCGTGGACCAGTTTTTCGCCATGCTTTCGAAGGTTCCGGGCACCAGGACCACGGGGTAGGGGTGTTCGGCGGAGGGCTTGCAGGACCAGTCGTTGGCGCCCGGCGGCGCGATGTCCAGGGTGTCGGCCTGGGCGGGAGCCGCGGAGAGCGAGCCTGCCAGGACGGCGGCTGCGGCGACGGACAGGGCGCGTTTCAGCAGTGACATATAAACCTCTTTGTTCGCGTGTCAGCAGGGTTTCCGCGGCCCCAGGTGCCAGCGGCGGTGTGCCTGCCGGTGCCCAGGGTGCGGTCCTAGAAATGCTAGGCAGCCTGGACCTGCAGGTGGACCCGCCTGCACGAACGTGCGGGGAATTGGTCCGCGTCCGGCCCACCGCAACCCGGCCGGCCCCAGCACGCCGGGATATTCATTGTTACTGGTGAGTAGCTATTAAGGGCGGCCGAGGCCCCGTGGCCTTTGGAGCCGGCATCGTTCCGACAGCACCGCGTCAACTGCACGAATGTGCAGATGGCGTGAGACTCTCGGCCGGGCGTACAGGTCTGCTGCCGTACGTTCTGCCCAGGATCGCTACTTGAGGCTCAGTACCTCGTCGATGGGACGGCCGTTGACGAACACCTGCGCGCTGGTGGCACCGGATGCCGTCATGGCCGTGTATTCCAGTTGGGCCTTGGCGCGTGGGATGTCGCACACGCCGCCGAGCATGAACTGCCCGGAAAGCCAGATGGTGATGGTGCTGCCGTTCAACTCGCCACCCAGATAGGTCAGGCTCGACTGGTACAGGACGTTGATGAGGCCGGACAGGCCGATGTCGCGGCTCTTGTTGGCCAGCAGGGTGTTGATGCTGGGGCCCACCTGGTCGGTGAAGCGGACGGGGGCCGTGGTGGTGGCCACCAGGCTGTCACCGCAGCCGATCGCGGGCCCGGAGACGCCGTTGTCACCCACGGCCACGTAGTAGATGGTCAGCGGGGCCACCTGCTCGGGCAGCCCGGTGGGCGTCGGTTCCGCCGTGGGCGGCGGGCTGGCAGGAGCGGACGACGGCGGAGCGGCGGCTGACGTGGTGGGTGCGGCTGAGGTGCTGGCAGGGGTGGTGGGGGTGGCCGATGCGGTGGGGCTCGCCGTCGTGCTTGGGGACGCGCTGCTGGGGCTGGCGCTGCTGGCGGTGGGGCTGGGGGCCGGGGAACTGCTGGAAGGGGCCGGGGCGGGAGGGCCGAAGCACCCCGTAAGGAGCAGCAGGCTGCTGAACCCGAGAATGCTGAGTGCCGAATGCCTGGGCCTGGTCATGACGCCCCCTTGACTGCTCGCCCCGCGGTTGCGGGAACCACTTTCAAGCTACGCCTGAGGGTTAGTCCAGAACAGGGACTAAAGTCCGAGTCCCCGGAGACTCACCACACCGAGTCGCCGCGCAGGACAACATCGCTGCCGCCGTCGACATAGACGATCTGCCCGCAGAGGTGCGTGTTCTCCTCGCTGTTGAGCCAGGCCAGCAGGCGGGCCACCACAATGGGCTCGGCGATGCCGTTCAGCGGCATCGGGACCACTTCCAGCAGCGACCTTCGTTCCTCTTCGGTATCGATCAGGTCCGCCGTCATTGGGGTGGCGATGACGCCCGGGGCCACCGCGTTCAGGGGGATCCCGGTGCCGGCCCACTCTGCCGTTGCGGCCTGGCGGCGGACCCAGCGGGAGAGCGCCAGCTTGGTGGAGGCGTAGATGAGCTGGCCAGTGGTCGCTGGTTCCTTGGCCATGACCTCGGCGCGGGCCATGGCCGCCGGTTCATCCCCGGCGGCCAGGAGTGCAACAAGCTCGCTGTCGCTGGCCAGGAGGGCGGCCATCGATGAGACCGCGACGGCGCGTGGCGCGTCCGACCCCGCCAGAAGGGGCCGGAGCCGTTCCAGCGTTGCCACGGTCCCGAAAAAATTGACGGCCACGGTGGCGGGGGCCGGAACGGCGAGGCCGGCATTGGCGTAGATGGCATCGATCCTGCCGCCGCTGACCTTCCTCACCGCATCCGGCAACGCGTCGCGTCCCTCGGCGGTGGACAGGTCGGCCACCACCTCGGCATCGTGGAGATCCACCCCGATGACGCGTTCGCCGCGCTGCTCAAGCAGTTCCCTGGTGGCTTTGCCAATGCCGGAGGCTGCGCCGGTGACGACGGAGGTGCGGGGCATGGTGTCCTCTTTCCCTGGCTTCTTAGGGTTGTGAGCCACTCTGCCTGCGACCCCGCGTCGGGGCCAGAGTCCAAAGGCCCTGCGCCGCATCCCGCTCTGGCTCCAGCGTCGGCGGATCCATCAACAGGTTTTGTCACGCCGTTAACCGGCCATTCATATCCTCCTCGAAACCTGTCCAACAGCTGGAAATAGCGTGGAAGCCATGGACAACATCTCCCGCAGAACGCTCATCTCCGCCGGCATCGGAGCCGGCATCGTCGCCGCACTGCCAAGTGCCGCCGTCGCCGTTTCCACCGCGGACGACGCCGGTCTTCGCACCGATCCCTTCATGCTCGGCATCGCGTCGGGTGAGCCGTGGCCGGACGGCTTCGTCCTGTGGACGCGCCTGGCCGTGAACCCGGTGGCGGAGGACGGGCTGGGCGGCATGCCGTCGCGCCCGGTGGCCGTGCAGTGGGAAGTGGCCGAGGACCAGGGCATGCGGAAGGTGGCGGCCCGCGGCGTGGAGCAGGCACGCACCGAGACCGCGCACTCGGTGCACGTGGAGCTGCGCGGCCTGCAGCCGGGCCGCGAGTACTTCTACCGGTTCCGCACCGGCAAGTACGTCAGCCCCGTGGGCCGCACCCTCACCAGCCCTGCCCTGCACGAGACGCCCGCCGCGCTGGCCATGGCGTTCGCCAGCTGCGCGCAGTATGAGCACGGCTACTTCACCGCGTACCGGCGCCTGGCGGAGGACTACCCGGACCTGGTACTGCACCTGGGCGACTACCTTTATGAATACAAGAAGGGCAGCTACGTGGTCGGCGGAGGGAACCCCCGTGACCACGAGGGCCCGGAGACCGTCACGCTGGAGACGTACCGGCAGCGCCACGCCCAGTACAAGGCCGACGCCGACCTGCAGGCAGCGCACGCAGTCGCACCCTGGGCGGTGGTGTGGGATGACCACGAGGTGGACAACAACTGGGCGGACGACGTTCCGGAGAACCAGGACGCCGCCCAGTTGAACGACAGTGTGGAGCACTTCCGGCAGCGCCGCGCCGCAGCCTTCCAGGCCTACTACGAGAACATGCCGCTGCGCCCGTCCTCGCTCCCCGCCGGGCCGGACATGAAGATCTACCGCCGCATCCAGTGGGGCCAGCTGGCCAACTTCCACATGATGGATACACGGCAGTACCGGGACGACCAGCTTGCCGGCGACGGCTGGAAGAAGAACGTCACAGAGCGGCTCGCCGAAAACCGGACCATCACCGGCGCCGAGCAGGAGAAGTGGCTGCTGGACGGATTCAGGAACTCCACGCAGCGGTGGGACATCCTGGGCCAGCAGGTCTTCTTCGCCGAGCGCGACCGGAACAAGGCACCGGAGATCGACGACGTTTCCATGGACGGCTGGGACGGGTACGCGGCCTCCCGCCGCCGCATCACCCAGGGCTGGACCGACGCGAAGGTGCGCAACGCCGTCGTCCTCACCGGCGATGTGCACCGGCACTGGGCCAACGACGTGAAGGTGGACTACAAGGACCCCGCCTCCCCCGTAGTGGGCTCGGAACTGGTGTGCACGTCCATCACCTCCACGGGTGACGGCACGGGCTCCACCACGGACGCCACCATGGCCTGGAACCCGCACCTGAAGTTCTACAACGACAACCGCGGCTATGTGAACACGCGCATCACCAGGGACTCCATGACCGCGGACTTCCGCGTGCTGGACCACGTGACGACGCCGGGCGCACCCGTTGCCACAAAGGCCTCCTTTGAGATCCGCGACGGCGTGCCGGGGCTGCAGGCGCGGGCCTGACGCCTCGCGGCGGGCGTTTGCGTGACTTTCCTGCGTGGCCCGGGCGGCGGGACCTTCGGCACTTTGCGTGCCGGGGGTCCCGTGGCATGTTGCGGCTATGGCCGGACTGCGATATTTGCGACGGACGGACGGCGGAGCTAATCGGCGCAGGCGCCTGCAACTCCTGGCGGCGTCGCTCGGCGTACAGATCACGGCGTATCTGCTGTGGCGTCCGGCCATGCTGCGCTGGGGAACCGAGGGCACGGAAGCCGTGGAGCGGCTGCCCGGCGACGACCTTGAGCCCCAACCGGTGATCCAGAGCACCAGGGCCATCAGCATCGACGCCCCGCCCGAGCGCGTGTGGCCGTGGATCGTGCAGATGGGAATCTACCGCGCCGGGTTCTACACGCATGACCGGGTCGAGCGTGCCCTGTTCCATGCCCGGTACGTCGAGGGCAAACAGTCTGCAACCCGAATCCACCCGGAACTGCAGGACCTCAAGGTGGGCGACAAGGTACCGTATGGCGGGGGCGTGTACGCGACCGTCACCGCGCTTGAGCCCAACCGGCACCTGGTGGCGGGAGAACAGTTCATCCTGCGGCCCCTGCCGGGGAACCGCACCCGGTTGATCATCCGGTACCGCGGCAAGGGGTACCTGAGCGCCGCGGCGCGCGGTGCCGGGCCCGACGCTCCCATGGCCACCCGGGCTTTGGCCTTCACCCTCCAAAACGTTCCAGGCGCGATGCTGCTGGCACGCGCCGTCGACCTTTTCATTGGCGACCCGCTGCACCACTACATGGAAGTTGGCGTGCTCCGCGGGGTCAGGCAGCGCGCGGAGTCCTGAAGAACTCCATAGCTCTGCCGGAGACCAGTTCCGGCCGGTGGTCGGCGATGAAGTGCCCCTCACCCGGCACGATCTCGGTGGTGACGTTGCCGCCCCGGCCGCGGCGGTGGCCCATCCGTTGCAGGGTGGCCGATGGTTCCATGGATCCGATAAGGACGAGGGTGGGGACCGTGAAGTCGCGCCGGCCATACACCCCGAAAATGATCTTCAGGAAGGCTGGCAGGATGGTGCCGCGGTAGAGTGCCGAGCCCGCTCTTGCCCTGGCAGGCTTTGCGGCTGCTGCGTTGTAGAGGCTCATGTCCGCCTCGGATACGCCCCCTGCGGGTTCAAATGCTGTGAAGAGGTGCTGCATCACCTTCCGGCTCCGCTGGATCCGCGGGCCGATAAATGGAACGGCCAGGGCGAAGGCGTGCCACAGCTTGGGAAAGACCAAAACCAGCCGGGCATTGGGCCTGATGTGGACGTCGGGGGCACCTGTAACGATGAGTGCCTCAACAAGATCAGGCCGCTGCATGGCGAGTAGCTGCCCCACGATGGCACCCCAGTCGTGGGTGAGGAAGCGGGCTCGGCTGATGCCAAGCTTTGCCATGAGTCCGATGACGTCCTCCACCAGCAACCCGGCTGAGTATCGGCCCTGTGGTGCATCACTCCAGCCGCATCACGCCGTGCCATTCCCACCAGTTCTGCGGGAAGCCGTGCAGGAGAACCAGGGGATCCCCGCTACCTGCCTCAGCGATATGCAATCGGATGCCGCGGATGTTCATCCATCTGTGGGTGACGCCATCAAGCTCCGGCATCGCAGCGACCTTGCCTTCCATGAACCTAATTTACTACTTAAGTAGTACCGGTGTCAGGACCTGCCGCGCAGCCCCTCCGGGTGCACCCGGCCCTGCGCGCATCAAGGCCTGGTCCGTCGCCGTCGTACTTCTGCAAAGCCGTTGTGCGCCGTGGAGCCCGGGGCTACGATGCTCCCGGGGAGAGGTCCTTTGTCTCGCGAGACTGGAAAGGGCCACGCACATGACCGACTTCTTCACAATGCAGCCCGGCGAGACGGCGCCTCCCCTGCCGGCGGGACCCGTCCTGTGCGCGGGGACGGCAGCGATGCGGCGCATCCACCGGTTCTTCCTCTGGGCCTACGGCGAGGCGCCGGGACTGGTGCGCTCCGCCGCCGCCGGCGACACTGCCCGGGCAGCCTACGTGGGCGAAGTGCTGGGCAACTTCGACAAGGTGCTGCATATCCACCACGAAGGCGAAGACCTCCTGATGTACCCGCAGCTGAAGGAGCGGGCACCGGCATGCGCGCTGCATGTGGGGCAGATGCTTGAGCAGCACAGGCAGGTCACGCAGAGGCTGGAGGCCATCGAGCCGGTCCGGCTGCGCTGGATGCAGACGGCGGATGAGGAGTCCGGCGCGGAACTCGCCGCCCGCTATGAAGACCTGTCCGGCGTCCTCAACGTACATCTGCGCCGCGAGGTCACGGAGATGATGCCGGTTGCTGACAGGGTGATGACGGAGAAGGAAGCTGCCGCGGTGGGACAGCACGGGATCCAGGAACTCGACAAGAAATTCCTGGTGGGCTACCTCGGCATGGTGCTGGCTACCAACCCGCCGGCGGACCGGAAAGAACTGTTCAAGGAAATCCCTCCCCCGGTGCGGCTCGCCTACCGCCTGGTGGGACGGCGGATGTACCGGAAACAGTACTCAACGCTGTTCCCCGGACGCCCGGTTCCCGAGACGCTGTAGGCGTTCTGTTGCGGCGCCAAGCTGCGGTGGCGGCGGTCAGGGCCGTCCACACGCTGGCGTGGTTCTCCATCGAGTCCTGCGTCATCTACGTGCTCTACACCGGCCTGGCCGGCCGCACGGACAGGCGGGTGGGGTGGGCGGCCGCCGTGGTTGCCGCCGAATCACTGGTGTTCGCCGGAAACGGGTTCCGCTGCCCGCTCACCGGACTCGCGGAGCGCTACGGCGCCGAGCGCGGCTCCGTCACCGACATCTACCTGCCGCGATGGTTCGCGCACAACCTGCCCGCCATCCACGTTCCGCTCCTGGTGCTGATGGTGTACCTCCATGCCCGGAACCTCCGGCACGGGCGCCCGCCGGGCTGAAGTAAGCCGCACTGCCTCCACGACGTCGCTGGCCCGCAGCAGATGCGTCGTTGCCTGGACCGCATCCCAGCGTCCGAAATTTGCCGGGCCCAGGAAGTGCTCCCGACTCCGCTCGAGATCCCTCCGTACGTCTGCCGGCCACTCCCTGAATCCCTTGCCCAGAACACCTGCACCATCGGCGCCGGGGACGCGTTCTGCGCCGCCCTGGTCCTGGCGCTGCAGCGGGGCCTGGACTACACCTCGGCACTTTCTGCTGCCAACCTGGTGGGTGCCGACGCTGTCGGCGACCCTTCCTCCCAGCCCGATTTGGCACGGCTGGGCTACTATCTGGAGCGGATTGCCCCGGCCGTGGACACACGGTGAGCGTGACACTGCGGCGGGCGGCGCCGTCGGACCTTCCCGAGGTCATGCGCATCACCCGGGACGCGTACGCCCGGGCCGGGCACTTCGCGGCAGACCATCCCTACATGGGCGTGCTGGAAGACGTGGAGCACCGCGCCGCCCATGCCGAGGTGTGGGTGGCGGAGTCCGCCGGGAAGGTGGTGGCAGCGGTGACGCTGACATTCGCCGGCCAGCCGTACATCGGGGCCATCAGCATCACCAGCGCCACGTTCATGGAGCGCGCGCACGCCCTGTACGGGTCGCTGGGCTTCCGCCGTGCGCCGGAACGGGATTGGCATGTGCCCGGCGAGGACGTGCTGCTGTGGGTGTTTACGCTGGAACTCGGTGGCTGAGCCTGCCCGCTAAACCCTCGTGGCCAGCTGGGAGTTTTGATCTGCCAGGAAATCAGAATGCCGGTGGACGATCCGCCAGGCACCCTCTTCGCGGCGGTAGATGTGCGTTGTGCGCATCGTGTAGACGGCGGGGATGCCATCCACCACGGCGCTGCTGTGCTCAAGGCCGACCGTGTAGGCGAGGCTTCCGCTGGCACCCGCGGCGACGAGCTCGAACTCAGATCCGGCAGATCCCGTAAACCGGCGGGCCTCCTGGCGGAACTTGGGTTCGAGGTCCGCCCAGCCTGCTCCGGAGATGTGTGCACCGAACAACGTCACGGGGGTCCGGTGTGACCACAGGGCCAGGCGGGGTGCCACGTCTCCCTTGTGCAGCGCCAGCGTCATGTGCCGCTGCTTTGGCAGGATCTCCGCCAGGAACGCGTCCGTTTCCTTGTGCATGGCTTCTTTGTGCATGACTTCCTTGTGCATGGCCCGCCCGCCGTTAGGTGCCGGTCCGGGCGCCAGGCAAAGGAACGTTGGCCTCCCCCGGCGGGAAGTCCGCATGCCGGTGCACGATCCGCCAGTTCCCGTCCTCCCGGCGGTAGACGTGCGTTACCCGCAAGGTGTACTGGCGCGGCGTTCCGTCGACGGTGGCGGAGGTGTGCTCGTAGCCCACGGTGTAGGCGAGGTCGCCGCTTGCTCCGGCAGCGATGATCTCCAGGTCGAAGGAGTCTGCGTGCGTGAACCACGAGGCCACGCTGTGGAACATCGGCTCCACCTCGGCCCAGCCGGTGCCGCTGAGCCGCGCCCCGAAGAGCGTCACAGGATCGTCCTGCGACCAAAGCGCGATGCGCGGGGCGACGTCACCGTTGTGGATGGCGGCGTCCGCGGCCCGCTGCCGGGGAATCATTTCGGCCAGGAATGCATCCGTTTCGGTGGACATGACCAACTCCATTACAGTCATACTGTTTTGAATACAGCTATAATGCATCCAATGGAACGGAAGATCAAGAGGCAGTACGATTCCCGTCGCCGCCAGGAGCAGGCTGCAGAAACCCGGCGGACCATCATCGCGGCGGCGAACGAACTCTTCATTGCCCAGGGATACGGCCAGACCACCATCAAGCAGGTGGCCGCGCGCGCCGGCGTCTCCGTCGAGACCGTATACGCCACGTTCGGCACCAAGGCATCGCTGCTCAGGCACGTTTGGTATGTCGATTTCCGGGGGGATGAAGCGGACGTGGCGCTCTATGACCGGCAGGAGATGCAGTCCATCCTGGCCGAGCCGGACCTGTCGGAGAGGATCCGCCGCCACGCCGTCTTCGTGACGGCGAGCAACCGCCGCATCTTTCCGCTCCTGGACGCGCTTACCGGAGCTGCTGCGAGCGAGCCCGACGCCGCCGCCATGCTCGCCGAGTGGGCGGACCGGCGTCTGGACGTGGCCACCCGCTACGCGCACGCCGCGGCTGCGACCGGCCAGCTGGGCGTCAGCGAGGAGGAATGCAGGGACGTGCTGTTCGCCACCATGGACGGCACCCTGTGGGCCCAGCTGGTGGGGCAGCGCGGCTGGAGCGACGAGAGGTTCTCAACCTGGCTCGGCGCGACGTGGATCGGTGCGCTCGTCCGGGCAAAGTAGCGGTCAGGGCTTCAGCCGGCGGTCAGGGCTTCAGCCGGCCGGTTTCCCTGCGGATCCTCCGGCGCGGCCTTTCCTCCGGAGCATGAACCTCGCAGTGAGCGCAGCGATGAGGCCGGCGAGAGTCACCAGCTGCACTTCGTCGAAGGACAGCCCGTCAATGTTCGGCTGCAGCTCCTCCTCGGTAGCCCAGCCGAACCAGGCTTCGCTGACCAGGATTCCGGCAACGAAATAGGCCAGGGCCGCGTAGAGCCAGAGCCAGCGGGTCACGTGCCTGCCGACAATCAGGTGGGCCACCAGGCCGAAGGCGAGCGACATGGCCGCCAGCAATAACAGGCCGGCAATTCCCAGATCCCACTGCGGCACGGCGAGCCACCTCCCTGCTCCGCACTTCCTGCCATCCAGTCTGCTTGCCAGGCGTCGGTGGATGTAGAGGCGAAGGTCACCGGGGTTCTATATCCATGGGTGCAGCCCTAGGGTGCGGAGCGGGTTCCCGAGTCCTTGCTGGATCCGGTGGTGGGGACGAAGTTCCAGTCGAAGGACCCGTCGCCGTGCAGAGTCAGCCGGAGGAAGCCGCGGGTGTCACTGAAGCGCTTGGCGATGTATTTTGGCTTGCTGATGAACGGGCGCGTATCGATGCCTCCGGTGGACACCTGGAATGCCGTCATCCCGTCGTTGACGCACTTGTCCGCGTTGTTCACCGGGCAGGACCGTTCGTAGTTGTGCTGCGACCCCGACAAAGTCAGCCGGACCCTGTACTTCCACATCAGGTCGATCCACGGCTTCTGGTCACCGGCCCGCCCGTGCTCCTCCGTATCCGAGGTGAAGTAGGGCTCGTGGTACACGACAGCCAGGTACTTCCCCGCCTTTTGGGCGGCGGCGAGGTCCTTGTCCAGCCACGTGGTTGCAGCCGAAGCTTCCGCTTTGTCGTACCGCCACAGCGCGGACGACAGGAAGGCGAAGTGCCAGTTGCCGAAGTCCTTCGAGTACGGTTCGCCGTTCGGGATGAATCCACGCTCCTGGTTGATCGCCGCCTTCTCGGGAGATCCCGGGCATTGGCCGTTCATGAACTTCGCCAGGTCTTCGTTGCGGCCGGGTTCCCAGTCGTGATTGGGCGCGGACACCCAATACAGCTTGGGTTTGGTGCCGCCCCACAGCGGTGTCCAGGTCTTCACGTAGTTGTCGCAGTATCCGGTCTCGTACTGGAAGTCCCCCAGCCCCAGGAACGCGTCAATCTCATTGTTCTCCACAAGCTTGGTTATCGCCGCGCCGTTCCGCCCGGACGGGCTGTCAGGGTCAACGTTGTCGGCGGGGTTCATGTCGCCCACCGCGGCGATATGGACATCGGGCCCGGGAGGCGCTGGCTCCGGCGGCTTCGGCGTGCAGGCCGTGGCAGAGAGCGCCAGCAGGACTGCGGAAACTGCGGCTACATGCCGGAAGGGTTTGTGGCGAGGGAGTGCTTGCCGCATCCCGTATCCCCTTTCGAGCAGCGAAACCGCAGGTCGGCGTGCATTAGGCAGCCACGCGCACCGGCACCTTGATCCTCCTTACGCGTTGGACCGGCTGTCAAGGGTGGAGTGCTGTGAATCCTGCGGGGGGCGGTGCCCAAGAATGCCGAAGGCCTTTCCCAGCTATCACCGTTGTCGGCGGCCCCGCGCCCAGATAACCTCAGCAACGCCGCCCAGGGCCAGTGGGAACGCAACGACGGCGGCCAGGAAGCGCATCAGGTTGTAGGGCTCCGCCAGTGCCGCCCAGCCCACGAGCACACCCGGCAGCCCCACGCAGACAGTCACCCAGGCGGGGTTGCCACGACGGTGCGACCAGATGGCGGCCGCGATCGACATCACGCATCCGCCGTAGGTGAAGCGGTTACCGACCGAGGACTCCTCCATCTCCGCCGGAGTGGGCAGCCAGAAATAGAAATCGGCGCGCACAATCCCATAGCCGATCAGGACCATCGAGGCGAGGACGAGCAAAAGCCACCCAATGGTTCCGGTCCATCGTCGGCGGGCCTCCCGGACAGCAGCCTGACTCATCGCGGCGGGCTATTCAGGGGTCGCGGCTCGATTGGAGGTGTGGGCTTACGCCAGGCTCTCGAAGACCATCGTTGCCTGGATGCGGTCACCGCCGCCAAGTCCCTTGCTCCCGCTGCTGGACGTGGTGATGGTGTGGAGCCGGTAGCCCTTTGCGGCCTGGTCGTTGATGGCTTTTTCCAGCGAGGTCAGGTTGCCCGAACCGGTTCCCCACAGTTTCTCCTTGAGGATCACCTGCATGACGACGTACTGCATGGCGCTGCTTCCTTCCGACGCTGGTCAAGTGGCAGCAATGCTACTCGCGGGAAGCGTGAGACATCGGAACGCCGCGATGCCGGCCTCCAACGTGCTGCGCGGTTCACGCAAGGTAGCTTGCGCTAAACGCGCAATGCGGCATATGATCTACATCATGCTTCGAGCTGATTGCTCGGCCCCTCTCCCCCAACAACAATGAGGTTGATTCATGTCTGTCCCAATCAAGGCCACCATGGAAAAAGTTCCCGGCGGCATGATGCTGATTCCCCTGCTGATCGGTGCCCTTCTCGGCACCTTCGCCCCGGATTCCGCCAAGTTCTTCGGCTCCTTCACCGGCGCACTCTTCACCGGTGGCACCACCATCCTTGCGGTCTTCTACGTCTGCATGGGCGCCAGCATCGATATCAAGGCCACCCCGTACATCCTGAAAAAGGGCGGCGTCCTCTTCGGCAGCAAGGTCCTGTTCGCGATCATCATCGGCGTCATCGCCGGCAGGTTCCTGGGCGAACTACCCATTGACGGCGGGATCCTGTCGGGCCTTTCTGTCCTGGCCATCCTGGCGGCCCTCAATGACACCAACGGCGGAATGTACATGGCCCTGATGGGCCAGTACGGCAAGCCCAAGGATGTGGCGGCCTACTCCGTCATGACCCTGGAATCCGGCCCCTTCCTGACCATGGTGACCCTCGGCGTCGCCGGGCTGTCCGCCTTCCCCTGGCAGGCCCTCGTGGGTGCCATCATCCCCCTGCTCCTCGGAGCCATCCTGGGCGCCCTGGATCCGGCCATGCGCAAGTTCCTGTCCTCCGCGGCCCCCGTCCTCATCCCGTTCTTCGCCCTCGCGCTGGGCTTCGGCCTGAACCTGGGACAGGTTGTCAACGCGGGACTGCTGGGAGTGGCGCTCGGCCTGTTCGTCCTCATCGCCGGCGGCGCCGTGCTCTTCCTTGCGGACAAGCTGACCGGCGGCTCGGGCATTGCCGGCCTGGCGGCAGCCACCACGGCCGGCAACGCAGCCACCGTTCCAATGCTGGTGGCGGCAGCCAATCCGGCCTACGCTCCCGCAGCCGGCCCCGCCACCGTGCTGGTTGCCGCCTCCGTGGTGGTCACCGCCATCGGCTGCCCCCTCATGGTCGCTTGGTACGCTAAGCGCCTGAAAGCCAAGCAGACCGTGGAGACTCTCGAGGTGTCCCCAGCAGTATGAACACCAACGCAGCCATGCGCTGGGCAATCATTGCCGACGACCTGACGGGAGCGGCGGATGCGGCCGCAGCCTACGGGCCCACGCACCGCAGTTCCGTCATCCTCGACATCGACAGCGCTTGGCCCGACGCCGGGATCCTCTCGATCAATACCGAGAGCCGCTACCTGCCTCCCGCGGACGCAGCCAAGGCCGTCACGACGGCGGCCGGCCGGGCCCTGGGCCAGCACCGGCGGGTCTTCAAGAAGATTGATTCACTGCTGCGCGGCAACGTGGGCGTGGAAGTGGCGGCAACACTGGCGCGGCTCACCCAGGGCCGCGGCAAAGGCCTGGCCGTTGTTGCCCCCGCGTTCCCGGGCACGGGACGGACCACCCTCGGCGGCATCGTGCACGTCAACGGTGTTCCCAACACCGCAGGGGACTTTGACGGGGACATCGCCGCGGCACTCGCCGCCGGAGGCCTCACCGCCGAAGTCGCCGGAACAACCGGACGCACGCCGGAGGAAATCGCGCGGCACCTGCGGGACGTGCAGGAACGCGGAATTGACGCCGTCGTACTGGACGCCGTCTCCGACGATGACCTCAAGGCCATCGCGGCTGCCGCGGACCTGCTGGACTTTCCCGCCCTCCTGGCGGGCTCGGGCGGCCTGGCAGGGCACATCGCGGACCGGGAAGAACGAGCCTCTGCGCAAAACGCGCAGGTTCGGCTCGTCAGCCGGACCCTGACCGTGATCGGCAGCTACTCCGCCCTTGCCCGGCAGCAGATTGGTGAGCTGGTCGCGGCCGGGGCTGAACACATCACCCTGGACCACGCCACCCTGGACGGCACTGCGGTCCCGCGCCTGGTTGCCCAGGCGATGGCGCGGACAAACGTGGTGCTGACCCCGGACCCCATGGGCGCCGTGGACAAGTCGCAGGCACTTGTTGTGGCGGCGGCCCTGGCCCGTGCCACCGCGTCGGGCATCGGGCACTGCGACGCCCTGGTCCTCACCGGCGGGGAGACGGCCACGGCGGTCCTGAAAGCCCTCGGCGCCGGCAGCTTCACCGTCCTCGGGGAGATTGAGCCCGGCGTCGTGATGAGCCTGCTTCCCGGGTCACTTCCCCTGCTGGTCACCAAGGCCGGCGCCTTCGGCGACGCCGGGACCCTGGCCCGGACCACCAACTTCCTTACTGCCACCACGACTGAAATGAGTATCAAATAATGGGACGCCCGATTGTTGCCATCACCATGGGCGATGCGGCCGGCATTGGCCCGGAAATCATCGTCAAAGCGCTTGCCGACGCGGAGCTTCGGTCAAAGGCGCGGATGCTGGTCATCGGCGACCTCCGCCGGATGCGGCTGGCAGCGGACATCGTCGCCAGCCCGCTGACCCTGCGCCCGGTCCTGGAGCCGTCCGAGGCTTTGTTCGAGGAAGGCACCATCGACGTGCTGGACATCGACTGCATCCCGGAGGACCTTGCCTGGGGCGAGCTCTCCGCCGCCGCCGGACACGGGTCCTACCTCTTTATCGAGAAGGCAGTCCAGCTGGCCATGGACCGGCAGGTGGACGCCATCTGCACCGGGCCGCTGAACAAGGCGGCGCTGCACGCGGCCGGGCACAAGTTCCCCGGCCACACCGAACTCCTTGCCGAACTGACCGGCACCGAGGAAGTGTCCATGATGCTGACGGCGCCCAAGATGCGCGTCATCCACGTGACCACCCACATCGGCCTGATCGATGCGATCGCCAAGATCAACGGCGACCTGGTGTACCGGACCATCAAGCGGGGCTATGAACTGCTGCGGGCCTCCGGCATCGAGAACCCGCGGATCGCCGTGTGCGCCATCAACCCGCACGCGGGCGAGAACGGGCTGTTCGGCTACGGCGAGGAGGCGGAGAAGATCCAGCCGGGCATCGAGAAGGCCCAGGCGGACGGGATCGACGCCTTTGGCCCGCTCCCGGCGGACACCCTTTTCTTCCTGGCCGGCCGCGGCGACTTCGACCTGGTGGTGGCCCAGTACCACGACCAGGGCCACGGCCCGGTGAAGGTTTTGGGCCTGGAGAACGGCGTGAACATCACGGTGGGCCTGCCCGTGGTGCGCACGTCCGTGGACCACGGTACGGCGTTCGATATCGCGGGCAAGAACATCGCGGACCATGAGTCGCTGCTGGAGGCACTGCGGCAGGCAGTGGACCTGGCGCCGTCGCGCGACGAGGCCCCCTAGCCGCACGGAAGAATCGGCCGGTCAGCGTAATATTGCTGACCGGCCGTTTTGCCGGCTCCGGGCTGCGGAACTTGCCGGAGCCGGAACTAGCATGGTTAGCACTGCCACCGCCATGCCCACGGGAGGAGACCGGGAATGCTCAGCGCAAACGCGCGGCGCGAGGAGATCTACCACCTTGCCGTGACCACCGGCCTGGCCTCCGTGGAGGAGCTCTCCGCCCGGTTCCAGGTGACGGCCTCCACCATCCGCCGCGACCTGGCTTTGCTGAACGGACAGGGCCGGCTGGCCCGCACCTACGGCGGTGCCATGGCACTGGGCGCCCACCCCGAGGCGTCGCTGCGGCAGCGCACCGGCGAGGCGTTCGAGCAGAAGCACGCCATCGCCCGCTGGGCGGCGGCCGTGATCCGGCCCGGGGAAAACATCCTGCTCGACGCCGGCTCCACCGTGGGTGCCCTGGCCCACGAGCTGCGCGGGTTCGGGAAGCTCGCGGTCACCACGCCGGGCATCAACACCATGCAGGAACTGGCCGAGTCCGAGGGCATCGAGGTGGACTGCCTGGGCGGCCGGCTGCGCAGCCTTTCGCAGAGTTTTGTGGGTCCGCTGGCGGAGGCGGCGCTGGAGCGGATGAGCTTTGACCGCGTGTTCCTGGGCGCCGACGCCGTCACGGCCGAGGACGGCATCTGCGAAGCCGACCATGCCCAGACCCGGCTCAAGGAGCTGATGGCCCGGCGCGGCCGGGAAGTCTATGTTTTGGCCGACTCCTCCAAGCTGGGGCTGCGGCCGTTCCACGCCTGGGTGCGGCTGGCGCTGCCGTGGACTTTGGTGACGGACGACGGCGCCGACCCCGCCCAGGTGCAGAAGTTCCGGGACGCAGGGGTACAGGTTGAGGTGGCTGCCGTCAGGCGTTAAATCCTAGGCTTCGAAGCGAATGCTACGATTGCTACGGAGGTGTGCCATGACAACAATCCCCCACCGCGAGCTAAGGAATCAAAGCAGCAAAATCCTGGAGCGGGTGAAAAACGGCGAAACCATCGATGTCACGAATAACGGCGAAGTTGCCGCCACCCTTATCCCGCCTGCAGCCTCACCCTTCGAGCGTCTGCTCCTGTCCGGCAGCGTGCGGCAGGCCGCGGAAAGCCCGGTCGACTTCCAGTTGCTCCAACGCGTGACGTCTGATGTGGGCACGGCCGACATAATCGCCGACCTCCGCGGCGACCGGTGATTCTGTACGTCGACACGTCGGCGGCCCTGAAACTGGTGGTCGAGGAACCTGAGTCCGGTCCCACTGCGGAGTTTCTTTCAACGGCGGCGCAGCGGGGTGACCGACTTGTTGCTTCGATGCTCCTTCACATGGAGTTGCACTGCGCCGCCAACCGCCGCGGCCTGCCGCCGGAACTGGTCAACGCGGTGTTGACCGGAATCAACCTCGTGGACCTGACGCGTTCAGACCTCCTGTACGCGGCCGCACTGCCAGGTAAATTGCGCGGCGCGGACGCGATCCACCTCGCGGCTGCGATCAGGCTTGAAGCTGACCGGTTGATCGCCTTCGACAAGGAACTGCTGGGGGCAGCAACCCGAGCAGGACTTCACACGATCTCCCCGGGCAGCTAACCAGCTTGCCTCGAACCCCTACTCCGCGATGTCCTCGGCCCACAGCTCCGGGTTGTCGGACTGGAAGGTGCGCATCATGTCCACGCAGCGCTGATCGTCCAGCACCACCACCTCAACCCCGCGTGACCGCAGGAGCTCCAGTTCGCCGTCGAACGTTTGTGCCTCCCCCACCACCACGCGGGGGATCTTGAACTGGATGATGGTTCCCGCGCACATGGCACAGGGTGCCAGCGTGGTGTAGAGCGTGGTGTCGCGGTAGCTCTTTTGCCGGCCGGCGGCGCGCAGCGCGGACATCTCCCCGTGCGCGATCGGATCGGCGTTCTGGACCCGCTCGTTATGCCCACTGGCAACCACCACGCCGTCCCGGGCGAGCGCCGCCCCGATGGGGATCCCGCCCTCGGCCAGGCTCTTTTGGGCGGCCTGGTAGGCGGCTTCGAATGCGGGGTGGGCGGCGCGGTCCGGTTCCGGCGCGGCGGATTCATGCTGCTCATGGGTCATGGCGCCATTGTTGCACGCGGCTAGGCCAGAGATCCCGAAGCACCTGACGCCTCGAGGACCTGCTGCAGCCCGGTGACCGGGATGTCGGGAAACTCGGCCCGCGCGGGACCAAACTCAAACGCCGCCGCCCCCGATTCCTCCCAGGCCGCGGCACCCGCCACCCGGGCAAGGAACGGTGAAAACGGCCTGGCCGCCACGGACAGCAGCCGTACGGCGGCGGCCGGAACCCGCTGGATTGATCCATGGGCGGCCCGGGCAAGCAGAGCCTCCGCCACCTCATGTGCGGTGAGCGTCTGCGAGCCCCATTCGATGACGCGGTTCCGCAGCGCCGGGTCGCGGAGGGCACGGACCACGACGGCGGCCGCGTCCCGGACCGAGGTATAGGTCACCGGGGCGGACCCCGAGCCGAACACGGGCACCTTGCCCTTCAACTCAAGCGGCGCCGTCATGATCTCCAGCCGCTGTTCCAGGAGGGCGCCGATCCGGACGATCGTCCAGTCCATGCCGGAGGAGCGCACGGCGTCCTCGGCCGCGGCTTTGCAGCGCAGGAAATCGATGGGCCCGTCCGCGGCAGCGCCGGGCATGGACATCATCACCACGTGCCGCACTCCGGCCGCGGCCGCCGCGCGGACCAGCCGGATGGCGCCGTCGCGGTCAACCGCGCGCGGGCTGGAGTCCTTGATCCCGAACCCCGACGCCGCGAACACCACCTCACTGCAGCCAGCCACCGCCTGCCTGCAGTCCGCGTCGGAGCCGAGGTCCCCGCGGAGGAGTTCGACGCCGTCGCCCATCTTTTGCGGGAAGGGCTGGGACTTGCCCCGGGCCATGATGCGGACCTGTTGCCCTGCGGCAACGAGCAGGGGAACCACGGCGCGGCCAAGGCGGCCTGTACCGCCGACCACCAGGATCATGACCGGTCACCTCCGGCCGCACCATGGACTGCCTCCCGGACGGCTTCGTTCACGTCGCCGGAGTCCTGGTCCACGGGTTCGAGGTAGAACTGGGCCGCGGCAATTTTGTCGTCGCGGAGGGTGAAGATGGCCACCCCTGCGGCTTGCTGCACGGATCCGTCCGGCCGGGTGCCGCGATTGCTCCATTCCATCCAGACCTTGCCGTCCGGTCCGGTGGCCGCGTCATGGACCGTCAGGGTGAGGTCCGGAAGGCCGGCAAAGAGCGCCGTCCAGTTCTTCCGGACCTGCGCGGAGCCCGTGAAGCTGCGGGCCGGGTGGACGGGGGTGGTGTTCCGGTAGTCCTCCGCGAACTGGGACACCATGGCCTCGAGGTCATGGCGGTTGGCCGCGGCCAGCATGCGCCGGACCGGGCCTTCGGGGACGCGCCCGATTCCTGAAGCGTCCATGATCTGCTCCTTAGGTTCCGTCGCGGGAGGCGGAGAGGCTGGTACGCTAAATTTGATACAGTCAGCTGTATCTAACTGATACAAGGAGCTTAAGCCCGATGGGACCCGCGGTCAATGGTGCGCCACCCCGCTCCCGCAGCTACGACGCCCGGCGCCGGCAGGAGGCTGCCGGGGAAGCCAGGAAACGGGTGCTGGCCCAGTCCCGCGCGCTGTTCCTGGCCCACGGCTACGGCCGGACCACCATCGCCGCCATCGCCCACGCGGCCGGCGTCTCCAAGGAGTCCGTGTACAAGGGGTTCGGCGGAAAGCCTGGGCTGGTGCGTGCCATCTACGAACAGAGCCTGCTGGGCGCCGGCGGCCCGCCGGCGGAAGAGCGGTCGGACCGCGCCCAGGCCACGGTCACCGATCCCCGCGAACTCATGGAGCAGTTCGGCCGCTTCATTTCCGAGGTGAGCCCGCTGGGCTCCCCCGTCTACCTCCTCATCCGGGACGCCGCGGCGAGCGGGGACCAGGACATGGCCGCGCTCCTGCGCGACGTGGATGACGGGCGGTACCAACGGATGCTGCACAACGCGCGCCAGGTGCTCGGGAGGGGATTCCTGCGGCCGGGCCTGACGGCGGAGGAGGTGGCCGACGTCTTCTTCATGAGCACCTCGGCCGAGCTCTACGAAACCCTGGTCCTCAAGCGCGGCTGGAGTGCCGAGCATTTCGGACGATTCATGGCCCGTACCTTGGCGGCCAACCTCCTGCCGGAAGGCTGAGGCAAACGGGAACCAAAAGGCGGCTCACTCCTCCAGGCTGGCAGCAGTGGGCGAGCCGCCCCGGAACCTCCAGATGAAGACCCCGGCCAGCCAGGCGAGAACAAACAAGCCCACCACGGCGTAGCCAAGTCCCGTCAGATCGATGCTGCCGATGGCCGCAAAGACCCCGGAAACCGCTCCCGTATTCGCCGAAACCACGGACAGCAGTTCCACGGTCCCCACACCCAGCGCCACGGTGGCCGAGAGCCCGGTCAGGACCAGGTTGTACAGCAGCCTCCGGCGCGGGTGCGCGAACGCCCAACCGTAGGCCGCGTTCATGAACCATCCATCCAGGCTGTCAAGCAGGCTCATGCCCGCCGCGAAGAGGACGGGCAGGGTGAGGACGGCGTACCAGGGAAGTTCCACCGCCGCCGCTCCCCCGGCCACAACCAGCAGCGCCACCTCGGTGGCCGTATCGAATCCCAGGCCGAACAGCAGCCCCACCCAATACATCTGGGCGGGCCGGGTGATGCTGCGCAGGACCGGGCGCAGCAGGCGGACCAGAAGGCCCGGGACCTCGACAGTCGTCCCCAATCCCGGCTGCCCTGCCCGCAGCCGGAAGTCCGTGGCGACGCGGACCAGCAGGGCAAGGTTGAGGAAGGCCAGGAGGTACAGGAACAGTCCTGAGATGGTGGCGCCCACTGGTCCCAGGACCTCCCGCCACCACGAGGCGCCATCTCCGAGCTGGTTTCCCAGGCTGCGGGCTCCCGCAGCCAGCAGCAGGCAGAGGCCAAGGACGATGCTGGAGTGGCCAAGGGAGAACCAGAAACCGACAGTGACGGGGCGAAGGCCTTCACCCATGAGCTTGCGGGTGGTGCCGTCGATGGCTGCGATGTGGTCCACATCGAAGGCGTGGCGCATGCCCAGCAGGTAGGCACCTAGCCCGATCCCCAGTCCGAAGACCTGGCTCGAGCCCAGGAGGAGGTTCTGCGGGACGACGCCCAGCACCAGCACTCCCCAGCCCACCACGTGCAGCAGAAGTACGACGGCGGCCATTCCGGCCAGCGGCGCGCCCGGCTTCTGCGCGGCGGCGCCACGTCGCCGTCCCGTTCGGTAAAGGGGAACCTGGAGGCCCATGGCCTTCCCGTCAGCCCATCGGTGGATTTAGCCCGTACCGGGCGATGATGTCCGGCAGCCATGGCGCCTCGCCGAACTGGAGGCCGTATTCTGCGGCCAGTTTGCCGATGGCTTCAGGGTCCGGCGGTCCACCGGCTTCAAGCTGGTCGGCCAGTCCCCAGAAGAAATGCTCGAACCCGGCCGGGCTGATGACTTCGATCATCCGCGCCGGAACTTTGCCCGCATTCCACATGGTGTGCAGTTCGCCGCGCGGCTTGGTGATGTAGCCCCCGGCGCCCAGCACTGCCTCGCGCTCACCGGACCGGAATCCGATCTCGCCTTCCAGGACGATTGAGTATTCGTCCTCGCGGCTGTGCATATGCACTGGAACCAAGGCCCCCACCGGAAACGGGTGTTCCACGATGGAAATCTGCTCGTTGGTGTGTTCACCGAACAGTTTGAAGACAACCCCGATACTTCCGAGACTGCCCTGGCGTCCCTCCCCAGGCTGCACGACTGTCAGCCGCGGAGCCTCCTCAGCGCCCATGGCATCCATCCCTTTCAATTTCGATATACAGTTGTGTATATCGAAATTGTCAGCCCACGCAGGACCGGTGTCAATACTTTGAGTGAACAGCAGCGTTCAGCCAAAGCACGCAAGTACCAGATGAACAAGCGTGCCGAGCAGGTGGACACCACCCGGCAGCGCATCGTGGACGCGGCGGTGGCGCTCCACGGGTCAGTCGGCCCTGCCCGGACCACCATTGCGGGCATCGCCGAGCAGGCCCAGGTCACCCGGCTGACGGTCTACCGTCATTTCGCCGACGAGGAAGCGCTGTTCTCCGCCTGCTCCTCGCACTGGCTTTCACAACAGCAGCTGCCAGATCCTTCGGCGTGGTGTGAGCACCCGGACCCCCTCCAACGCCTCCATGCCGGACTCACAGACCTGTACCGGTTCTACCGCGACGGCGAGCCAATGCTCAGGAACATCTACGGCGATTGGGCCGCCCTTCCGGAAAAGCACCGCACAGGCCTCCGGGAGCGCGACACGTTCTTCCGTGACCGCCTCCTGGAGGCATTTCCGGAGCCAGGCAGCGCCAGGCTGCGCGCCGTCGTCGCCCACGCGGTGTCCTTCTGGACCTGGCGTTCCCTCTGCCACGAGAACGGGCTCGCAAATGAGGACGCCGTCCACGCCATGACGGACTTGGCTGGGGTGACGGCCGGCCTGCGGCGGGGCGCCGGCGCCCCCGTGCCAGGACAGTAGGGCCACCCAAGCGGGCAAGGCCCTACCGCTCATGCCCCTTAACCTTCCCCGAAACGCCTGGTTCGAAAGGCTACCGGCTCAGTCCTCTTCCAATTCGCCGCAGACAAGCCGCCGCGTAACGTCCGTCAACAGTTCGACGCCGCGCAACGCGTCGTCGTCGCGGGTGTACTCCGCTTCGTTGTGCGAGATGCCTTCGACGCTGGGAACGAAGAGCATGACGGTCGGAACCACATCCTTCATGTTGGTGGAATCGTGCCCGGCGACGGTCATCACGTCCCTGTGGCTGTAGCCCAGGCTCTCTGCGCTTACCCTGCCCAGGGCCGCGCCCTTGGACTGGTAGGACACCACACCCCAGTTGTGCGTCAGGTCCAGGCGGATCTCCGTCCGGGAATCTGCCTCGGCGTCGACAATCCTCTTGCCCAGCCGTTCCATGGCGAGGCCTAGAACGGACTCGTCCGGTGAGCGCAAATCCAGGTTCATCAGGACCTGGCGGGCGATGGTGACCGGTGAGTTCGGCAGGACATACAGCTCGGATACCGATGTGTGCAGCAGCCCGGGCTCGAATTCCGCAGTCAGTTCACGAGCGGCGGCGATGACCAGCGCGGCCCCGAAGAGGGCGTCACGGCGGTCCTCCATGCGGGTGGCGCCAGTGTGTGACTGGGCTCCGTCCACGGTAACCCGGTACTTGCTGGCGGCCCAGGTGCGGTCCACGATCCCCACTTGGGTGGCGGTTTCTTCCAGGTTCCTGCCCTGCTCGATGTGGATCTCGGCATAGCGTGCAACCTCGGCGAGGACCGGGGCGTTTCCTTGCGAAGTGCTGTGTCCGGCGGCCAGGGCTTCCGCCACTGTGATTCCGGCAGGGTCTGCGGTGGCAAGCGCGTCCTCAAGCGGCAGCTTCCCGGTGAAGACAGAGCTTCCCATCATGCTGGGCGCGAAGCGGCTGCCTTCCTCGTTGAACCAGTTCACAACGGCCAGGTTGTAGGTGGGGCGGAGCTTTCCGGCCTGGACTTCCGCAGCGACGCGGGCGCCTGCATGGGCCGCTGCGAGCACGCCATAGGCCCCGTCGTACCGGCCGGCCAGCGGCTGGGAGTCCAGGTGTGAGCCGACCAGCACATAGGGGGCGCCGGAGACCAGGTCCAGGGTGCCGAACTGGTTGCCTGCCCCGTCCACTGATTCGGTATAGCCGTGCTGGGCCAGCCATTGGCTGAACCATGCCCGCGTGGCATGGTCTGCTGCCGTGCCGGCCTGCCGGTCCACGCCTCCCCCGGGCGTGGCGCCGAAGCCAGACATCGTGGCGAAGTCTGCGAGGAACTCGTCGTGTGCGGTGCTCATGGGGTTTCCTTCCCTGTCAATGCTGCCTCAAGGTCTGTGGCGCGGACCGGCGCCGGCAGATTTTCCTCGCCGAAACGGATTTGCCCGCCCACCATGGTGGCGAGCACGCGGGTAGCTGAGATGTTTGAGGGGTCCACGGCGGTGGGGTCCTGGTCCAGGAACACGAGGTCCGCCAGGTACCCCGGTGCCAAGCGGCCCTTGATGTGCCCGGCTCCCGTGGCGGCGGCCGATCCCGTGGTGTAGGCTGCCAGCGCTTCGGCCGCGGTGATCCTTTCGGCCGGGCCGTACACGTCGCCTGAAGGAGTCAGCCGCTCCACGAACGACTGCATGACATCCAGGGGCCGGCCGTTGGAGACGGGGCGGTCTGAACTTCCCGGCAGTGTAACTCCTCGCTTCAGCAGGCTTTTGGCGGGATAGGACCACGAGGTGCGTTTGGGGCCCAGCAGGCGGGCCATACCGTCTCCAAACTCGGTGATGAAGTGCGGCTGCGGGACCAGCACGATGCCGGCCCGGGCTATCCGGTCAAGCTGATCGGGGCGGACCACGCCGCCGTGCTCGATCCGGTTGGGCTGTGCGTTGGAACCGAACCTTTCCTGCGCCTCAGTGATGATGTCAATGGCGTGGTCGATCGCGTGGTCCCCGATGGCATGCATCGCAATCGCCCAGCCCGCCCGGTAGGCGCTGAGCGCCGACTCGCGCAGCTGGTCCGCGTCCATTTGCAGGTAGCCGTGGTTGTGGGTGCAGCCGACATAGTCCTCGGTCATGTAGGCGGTACTGCCAAGGAGCGAACCGTCGCTGAAGATCTTTACCGGTCCCAGGCGCAGCCAATCGTCGCCCAAGCCGGTGCGGATTCCGGCGTCGAGGCTAATGGAGGCCGGGTCATCGGCGTGGCCGGGCACATCGTGGAGGGCATCCATAACCAGCATTGGCTGCATCCTGACGCTCAGCATCCCCTTGTCGCGGGCATTCTGGTACGCGGCGAACTCCCGCGGCGAATAGCCGATCCAGCCGCCGGCGATGCCCGCATCCGTGACGCTGGTAATTCCTTCGGAGAGGTAGTGTGACGTGGCCAGATCCAGTGCGCGTTCAATGGTCTCCAGCGGATACGGCAGCAGGATGTCCTGCACCAAGCGCATGGCGTTTTCCTCCAGCAGCCCCGTCGGCAGGCCATCTTCGCCCATGACGACGGCTCCGCCTTCGATCGGTGCACTGAGATCGGCCTGGGCGGCTACGAGCTCCAGTGCTACGCCGTTGAGCGTGCAGGCGTGGCCGGAGGAGTGTTTGATCCACACTGGACGTCCCCCTGCCGCCGCATCCAACCGGTCCCTGTCCGGTTGCTGGCCGTCGAGCAGCAGCGGGCTGTAACCGGATGCCACAACCCACTCCCCCGGGGCCATTTCGGCGGCGGCCTCGGCGATGATCTGGTACAGCCCGTCCAGATTTGCCGCTGCCCCTGCGTTGGCCTCCATGAGCCCCAGACCGAACCAGACACTGTGCGCGTGGACGTCATTGAACCCAGGGACAATCGTGGTTCCGGCGGCATCAATGGTCCAGAGGGCGTGGCCGCAAAGGCTGGCGTCGGGATCCACATCGAGGATTCTGCCGTCGTGAATGAGCAGGCTTGTCGCGGTGGGGCGGGAGGCATCCTGGGTCAGTATGCGTGCATTGCGAATCAGGAGATCGAAGGGCATGGATCCTCTTTGCTAGGGTCCCCGGGCCTTTCCGAGGAGTTAAGGCCGCGGCCTGAAAGTGCGGCTCCGTCCATTCAACTCTGTGATATCGCTGCCTTCAATGGATATAGAACGCTGTTTCATGGTCAAACTTTAGGCTTTTGCATAAAATGCCTGCATGACAGCAAATGATGGTGACGATGCGCGATCCTACGGTACGACCGCCAGGGAGTTCCGTCCCGGCCGTCCCACCGAGCCGGAATGGACCGAGTTGCTGGAGAGTCTTTGGAAGGATCGATCCCTGCTGGTGGACGACTTCCTGGAGCGTTTTTCCTCCATTTCCTATGGTGAAGCAGTGGTTCCCAAGGAGGACATCTACCGGACCGCAGCGGACACCATGGACATGTTCCTCTATCAGATGGCCGGGTTGGAGCTCCCCCCGGACCTGCAGACGCTTCCCCGCGAGGTGGCCGCCCGGCGCGCCCGCCAGGGCGTTCCCCTCGACGCGTTCCTGGTAGCCATCCGCAATGACTTCCGTGTTCTCTGGAAGGGGCTGGAACGGGTCGCGCGGGACAAGGGGATCGGTGTCCTGGTGGCCAACATGGACCGGGTCCTGGACGCCGTCGAAGGCTACGTGACCAGCATCCAACAGGCCTATGCCGAGGAAGAGGCGCGCCTGGCCCGCAACAAGCAGTTGTACCGCCAGCGCCTGCTTTCCCGGCTTTTCAATGCCGGACCTGGCACCCCACGTGAAGTCCAGGACCTTGCAGCGGCCCTCGAAGTGCGGGCCACCGGGACCTTCGAAGTGCTCGCAGTGACCTTGGACGCCGTATCCCAGGCCCAGCAGCAGTTCGAGTCCGACCACAGCATCTATATGTACGAGAACAGCGGAGTCCTGTATGTCTTCCGGCAGCAGCGGAAGGGGCTGACCTGGCGTCACGAACCGCCGGACTTTCCTGCCGGGTACGTACCGGGAGTGGAGGGACTGGATGCCGTTCCCTCCGCTGCGGCTTCGGCACTTGTGCTGGCACAGCAGAAGCGCCGCGGCACCCGGCTGGCTACGATGGAGGACGCATGGATGGGAATCGCCAGCGGCCTCCTGGAGCAGAAGTTTCCCGGCTTTTCCACCTCCATAAAGAACGCTCTGGACAAGTGCACGCCCGTCGAACGGCAACGCCTGCTGGAGGTGGCACGCAGCTATGGGCGGACCGGATCCATCAAAGAAACGTCGGAGGAGCTGTTCTGCCACCGCAACACCGTAGTGAACCGCCTCCACAGCCTTCACGAGGCGATCGGCCTTGACCTCACAGTGCCGGGCGAGGCCGCGCGGGCACTCATCGCCCTCAGCCGCTACAGCGAGTTCACCGACTAGTTTGTGAAAATGGGCTCTTCAGAATTGAGAGTGTAATCGGCGCTGCCGCGTGAGAAGTCCGGGGCGGGGAGGTTGTTTCGGCTGGGGTGAGGGCCTTGGGAGAGAATCGGATTGTCTAGATCGTGATTTTTCTACCGCAAGGCCCTCGTGTTTAACGCTACCTTCCAAAGCCCTGACCTGACCACATTCTGCCGCCTCGACGGACTCGGACTCGAAGTGACCGGGCAGCATGTCCGCCCGGGCCGCGCCGTCCTTGCCTGCCGTGTTGTTGATCCTGATGACTGGTGCCGGAAGTGCGGGTGCCAGGGCGTTCCCCGTGACACGGTGACCCGTCGGCTGGGCCATGAACCCTTCGGGTGGCGGCCGACCACACTGCTGGTCAGCATCCGCCGCTACCGCTGCGCCGGGTGCGGGCACGTCTGGCGGCAGGATACTTCCAAGGCTGCCGAGCCGCGGGCGAAACTCTCCCGCCGGGGGCTGCGCTGGGCGTTGGAAGGCGTCGTCTGCCAGCACCTCACGGTCGCCCGGATCGCCGAAGGACTCGGCGTCACCTGGAATACCGCGAACAAGGCCGTCCTGGCCGAAGGACGGAGGGTCTTGATCGATGATCCGCACCGCTTCGACGGGGTCAAGGTCATTGGTGTTGATGAGCATGTGTGGCGGCACTCCCGCCGCGGAGACAAGTACGTCACCGTCATCATTGACCTGACCCCAATCCGCGATGGCACGGGCCCGTCCCGCCTGCTGGACATGGTCGAGGGCCGCTCGAAACAAGCCTTCGCGACCTGGCTCCAGGAACGCCCCCAAGAATGGCGGGACGGGGTTGAGGTCGTGGCCATGGACGGGTTCTCCGGGTTCAAGAGCGCCGCGGCCGAGGAACTCCCCGACGCGGTCCCGGTGATGGATCCCTTCCACGTCGTCCGGTTGGCCGGCGATGCCCTTGATTCGTGCCGGCGGCGGGTTCAGCAGCAGACGTGCGGGCACCGCGGACGGGCCGGGGACCCGCTGTATTCGGCTCGCCGGACCATCCACACAGGCGCGGACCTGCTCACCGAGAACCAACGCCAACGCCTGGAAACCCTGTTCACCGCTGATACGCATGTTGAGGTCGAAGCCAGTTGGGGCGCCTACCAGCGCATGGTTGCCGCTTACCGGGAACCAGACCGGGCCAAAGGTCAGCAGATGATGCAAGCCGTGATTGACTCCCTCAGCAGCGGCGTCCCCACCGCGCTGACCGAGCTCCGAACTCTCGGGCGCACCCTCAAACGACGGGCCCAGGACGTGCTGGCATACTTCGAGCGACCCGGCACATCAAACGGCCCAAGTGAAGCGATCAATGGGAGACTCGAACACCTACGAGGATCTGCCCTCGGCTTCCGGAATCTCACCAACTATGTCGCCAGATCGCTGCTGGAATCCGGCGGATTCAGACCGAAACTACACTCTCAATTCTGAAGAGCCTGAAAATGCCTAAGAAAGGGGCCGAAAGTGGGTGGGAATTATCATTGTTTAGGGCGTTATCACTCACCTACTCTCGAATAATCACCGCAGCAGTGCAGGCCATCGCCCTTCGCCCGCCGCGGGACCCGAGATGCAAGAACTCAACCCCGCTCGAAAGGGCCCACGCAGTGACCACCTCAAATTCACTTTCCCCCGCCGCAGGTGCTCCTCCGGTGATCTCCGGCAAGGACGCAGGAAAGATTGCCCGTGCCGCCTTCGTCGGGACCGCGCTGGAGTGGTACGACTACTACCTCTTCGGCACGGCTGCGGCGCTGGTCTTCAACCGGCTGTTCTTCACCAATATGGACCCCACCGCGGCGCTGCTGGCCTCCTTTGCCACGTTCGGCGTCGGCTTCGCAGCCCGTCCGATCGGGGCCATGATCTTTGGCTACATCGGCGACCGTTACGGACGCCGGCCCGCGCTGCTGATGACCATCGTCATGATCGGCGCGGCCACGGCCTTCATCGGCCTGTTGCCCGATTTCGGCAGCATCGGCCTGGCGGCGCCCATCCTGCTCGCCGTCTTGCGGCTGGTCCAGGGCCTGGCTGTCGGCGGTGAATGGGGCGGTGCGGTAACCATGGCCGTCGAGCATGCCCCCGTTGAAAAGCGGGGCCGGTACGCCGCCTTGGTACAGGTCGGTTCGCCGGTGGCTACGCTGCTGGCCTCGGGCGCCTTCTCGCTCGTCCTCTTATTCCCGTCGGAAGCTTTTGACGCCTGGGGCTGGCGGATTCCATTCCTGCTGGCTTTCCCCATGCTCGGCATCGCGCTCTGGATCCGCCTCAAGGTGGAAGAATCCCCCATCTTCAAGGATCTGCTCGCCCAGGGTGAAACGTCCAAGGTTCCGGCGTTCGAGGTCTTCCGCCACGCCTCCGGCCGCTTGCTCGTGGCCGTACTCGCGGCCCTCCTCGGCGTGGGTGGCTTCTACATGATCACCACCTTCGCGGTGAGCTACGGGTCCAACACCCTGAAGGTGGACCGGAACGTCATGGTCAACGCAACACTGGTTGCCGCCGTGGCCCAGATCGGAGTCACGTTCCTCATGGGCCGGCTCGCAGAGAAGATCGGGCCGGGCAAGGTCACCATGTGGGGCGGTATCGTCAGCGCCGTCGCCGCTTTCCCCCTCTTCGCCATGATTGACACGAAATCCCCACTGCTGATTACGCTGGCAATCACCGTCGGGATCATGCTTATAGCGGTGGCGTACGCCGTCAACGGTGCCCTGCTGACCGAGCTGTTCCCGCCGAAGCTGCGCTACTCCGGTGTGGCCCTGGGCTACAACATCGCAGGTGCCACCAGTGGATTCATGCCCTTGCTGGCCACGGCCATGCTGGGCGTCTCCGGCAACCAGTCGTGGGGTGCGGCCCTGATCCTGGCGATCATCTCCCTGCTCACCGCCGTCGGCGGGTTCTTCGGCGAGCGCCTGCGGGTCCAGGACAAGAAGCTTGTCGCCGGCAGCTAGGACCGGCCGCAGACAGTAGCCCAAGCTAACTCTCTTTCGAATGCTCAACCACCAGAACGGGGAGCCGTCCACCGGACGGCTCCCCGTTTCGTTAGGAGACAAAATTGCTCAGTGACGACCAAACACTCCGCATCCTGGACGCCGTCGACGCCGCCTTCGATGCCCAGCTGACCTTCACCCAGGACCTGGTCAAGCACCCGTCGCTGCGCACCCGGGAGGGCAGCGCCCAGGACCTGATGCATGCGGCCATGGCAGGTCGTGGCCTGGAGATGGACCGGTGGGAGCTGGACGCCGATGACCTGTCCGCCCATGAGGGCTACGGGCCCACAACGGTTTCCTATGCGGGCATGACCAACGTGGTGGGCACGTACCGTCCAGCCTCCGAGCAGGGCCGATCCCTTATCCTTAACGGCCACATCGACGTCGTCCCCGAGGGTCCGTCCGAATCCTGGTCCCGCTACCCTTGGGACGCCCCCATCATCGACGGATGGATGTATGGCCGCGGCGCCGGAGACATGAAAGCAGGTCTCGCAGCCAACCTCTTCGCCTTCGACGCCGTCCGCGCGGCGGGGTTCGAGCCCGCCGGCCGCATCCACTTCCAGTCCGTCGTCGAGGAGGAATGCACAGGCAACGGCTCCCTGTCCGCACTGATGCGCGGCTATCGTGCCGACGCCGTCATCATCCCCGAGCCCGAGGAGGACATGCTGGTGCGCGCCAACGTCGGCGTGCTCTGGTTCAGGGTCAGGGTCACCGGGAATCCGACCCATCCCCGTGAGATGGGCACCGGCTTCAACGCCATCGACGCAGCGTATACGGCAATCTCTGCGCTGCGGGAGGCCGAAGAGAAGTGGAATGCGGACCGCGGACAGCACCGCTACTTCGAAGACCTGGAGCACCCCATCAACTTCAACTTCGGCGGCATCCAGGGCGGGGACTGGCCCTCCAGCGTCCCGGCCTGGTGCGAGTTCGACGTGCGCGCGGCAATTTATCCCGGCATCCCCGCGGAGCAGGCATGGGCTGAACTTCAGGAGTGCCTTGCCTCCCTGGGCGGTGGGCCTGCCCCGATCAATGCGGTGGGCGTGAAGACAGGTTTCTTCTCCGAGGGCTATGTGCTGGAGCCCGGGAGTGCAGCGGAGGCCATGCTGGAGCGCACCCATGAGCAGGTGTACGGCAGTGAACTGAAAAGCTTCACCACGCCGGGCTACCTCGACGGCCGGGTCTTCACGCTCTATGCCGATACGCCGGCGCTGGTCTACGGCCCCGTTTCAGAGTCGATCCACGGGTTCGACGAGCGGGTCTCGGTCGAATCCATCCGCCGGATCACCAAGAGCATCGCCCTGTTCATCGCCGGCTGGTGCGGCATCCACGAACAGCCCGGGGTCCATTCGGAGCCCTGAGCAGCGCCAGCCATGGGTACGCTACTTCTACAACGAGCGAAACCACTCAACGAAATGGACGGAACCACATGCACGCCGTGCTCGAATACACCTACGAGGACAACTACCTTCAGACCCGCGAACAATACCGTTCAGACCACCTCAAGGCGGGCTGGGAAGCAGTGGAACGCGGCGAGCTTCTGCTGGGCGGGGCCGTTGGTGACGGACCCTTCACCGGGTTGCTGATCTTCACCGGCGAGAACGCACTCGAGGCGGCAAAGGCCTTTGCAGCCGCCGATCCCTACGTCAAAGCTGGCGTCGTGACGTCCTGGACCGCCCGCCCCTGGACAACGGTGCTGGGAAAAGAGGCGGCCACCCCCGTCCGGCCATGAGTCCTGAAATCCGGTCCTAGGAGCTGACTTCCTCGTGTGACTCGATGGACTCCGCAATCCGCTTGATAGCCGCGAGCGTTGTCGGAATGCCGTCCATGGCCTGCTGGGTGCGGTCGGCGATCTGGGCGTCAGCCACCTCACCGTACTTCTCCTTGAACATGGCTATTCCCTCCGGCAGGAATTCCCACGACTCGCTCAGGACGGTTCCGTCTGCTGCCGGGGTGAGGGTGAAGCCCCAGCGGACGAACCTGCCGCCCACCACCCAGGCGAACTCGCGGCCGCGTTCGGCAGCCACCACCTGCGAGCGGGTCTCCCAGGTCCGGTTCGGAAGCTCGTTACGCCCGGTGAACCAGGCGCCGGGTTGGCCGGCGCTGTCCTGGTCGTCCCACCAGCACGACGTGCAGACCGGGCTCCACTCACCGGTCCGGGTGACATCGGAGACCAGGTCGTAGAGGGTCTCGGCTGATGCCTTGACGGTGACAGATTCCTGGAATTGGCGGATGATGCTCTGATTCATGGGTTCATCCTTACAGACAGTTACTTCTTCCCACGGCGGCTGGCCCTGATTGGGGAAGTTCAGCAAAAACTGGGTAAAACCTGGGACATCGGCTTCCACCCGGCCTATACGATTTCCTGGACGACCGGGATCGGGGGCTTCCGGCGAACAAAACAGGGGGGATCTATGCCGGAACTCAGCCGCATCTATTGGACCCGGCAGGGGCTTCGCCTGGCGTATTCAGCGGTGATGGTTTGGCTCGCTGTCGCGGTGATGTCAGCGCTCATGTCGAAGGCAGCTCCGGCTGCGGGAGCGGGAGCGTCCTCCGCCGCCGGGGTGTTGCGCAGCCTGTTCGACGGCGTCGTCGCCGCAGTCACTGTCCCCGGCGTGGCCGCCGTCGTTCTAGGCATTGCGGCCGCCATCATCACCAGCCGGGACCTACGACGCCGGGATCCCGTGCGGCGCTTCACCCGCCAGCAGCGCCGCGAAGGGATGGCCCGCGCTGGCGGGCTATGCGAGCTGGAAGCCGGGTTTGGGCGTCGCTGCGGCCGGCCGGCCGAGCACGGCGACCACTTTTACCCGTGGTCCAAGGGCGGTTCCACCAGTCTGCAGAACTTCGTGGCAGCCTGCGCCAGGTGCAACCGGGCCAAGCGTGCGCATATTCCGTCTCCGGGCCAGCAGCGGCGGATGGAACGACGACGGCGTGAGTACCTGCCGCCGTCGTCCTCCGTCAGAGTGGGCGAACGGCAGCCGCTGCCCTGAGGCAGTTGGCGTGCGGGCTACGGCCCGCTCTCCGCAGCCTTGGCGAGCGTGAATATGCCATATCGCATCGCACCGGTGCGGTAGGCCAGGATCAGGCGGGGAATGCCCAGGAACGAGTTGCGGTTGCGTGCGCCAAGGGCGAGACGCCGCGTCTCGCCGTCGGTGAGCAACAACTTCACGAGTCGGCCGGCGCAGATCGGCCAGGTCCGGGCGACGCGGCGGCTGACATCCTCATAGCCGGTGACCGTAAAGCCCGCCGCCCTTGCCATCGCCTCGTACTCCTCGCGCGTGCCCATCGAGGGCAGGCGCCCTTCGCGGCAGATCGGCTCCAGCAGGTGGCGGACCTTCCATCCGCTGGCACCGGTCTCGGCGAGCCACGCGCAGATGACGAAGCGGCCGCCGGGTGACAGCACGCGGTGCGCCTCGGCGAAGAACCTGGGTTTATCGACCATGTGCTCGCTCGACTCGATCGCCCACGCCGCACCGGCCGAGGCGTCGGCCAGCCCGTTGGCGAGCCAGTCGCGGACCTGGATGTCCACGTCCGGTACGGGATGCGCAGCGGCGTAGCGGGCCTGCTCAGCGGACAACGTGAAGCCGGTGACCCGGACACCTCGTGTCACTGCGAGCCGCCTCGCTGTGGAGCCGTAACCGCAGCCGATGTCGATGCACGCCTGGCCCGGCATCAGTCCCAGCCGGTCGCCAACTGTTTCGACCAGCGCCTCGACGGCCTCGCCGGGTGTCTCATGGCCGGTTACCCAGAGGCCGTGATGGACATGCTCGCCCCAGACCTGGCGATAGATGGGGTCGAGCTCGTCGTAGTGATCCGCCACCGCCACGGCGTTCTGGGAGATATCGGGGACGATCACGCCACGACCCTACAACGGGCTCCACGCCGCCGGAAGGGTCAACAACCTAGCGCCCCGACCGCTCTGCAGGCGTTAACCCGGCCATGGGCCCAGTCCTTCCCGATGTCGCCAACCGCGTCGGTGGTGGATTCGACCTTGGCGCGGATGTCCGAGGTGGTGCCGCCGGGGTTGGCACTGCGGGCGAGCGCGGCCACCGCGGCGACAACAGGCGAGGACATCGAGGTGCCGCTGCCGATGTCATACCCCTGGGATCGGTTGTACTCCCTGGCAAGGACAAACTTGTGGTTGGGGAAAGTGGAGTAGACGCTGACCCCCGGCGCTGCCACGTCCACCCACGTGCCATAGGTGGAGAATGTCGCCTTCGTGTCGTTGTTGTCGGTTGCGCCCACGGCAATGACGTTGGGGTACGCGGCCGGGTAATTCATGGAGGTGTTCCCACCGTTGCCGGCCGCAGCAACCAGCACCACACCCGCGTTCCAGGCATTATTGACCGCAGTTTCCAGGGTGGTTGACGCGCCGACCGCCAGGCTCATGTTGATGACCTTCGCGCCGTTCTTGACGGCCCAGTTGATGCCGTTCGCCAGGCCTGAGCTTGATCCCATCCCCGTGTCGCTGAGGATTTTCCCGGCCAGGATGCTGCATCCCGGGCACACGCCGGCCACACCCATGCCGTTGTTGGCGGTGGCGGCAACGATTCCGGCGACGTGGGTTCCGTGGCCGTAGTTGTCGTCGTTGCTCCTGGACGTGGTGAAGTTGGTCCGCGCCACGACCTTCGGGTTGATGTCGGGGTTGTCCATCGCGACGCCGGAATCCAGGACAGCCACCCGGATCCCTGTACCTGTGGTGACGGTCCAAGCCTCCACCGCGTCCACGTCGGCGTCAGGTTTGCCCTTGTCTACGGTCACGGTACCGGCGGTGTTCGTGAATAACTGGCCTGTGTTTTGCAGCGCGTACTGGCTGGAGAAGTAGGTGTCGTCCGATGCCGGAGTGACCACATAGTCCGGTTCGGCGTACTCCACGGCGGGGTTCCGGCCCAGCGCTTCGACCAGCTGCAGCTCCTTCCCTGCCGGCACGGTGATCAGGTGCGCGCCGGTGCTGCCGACGTCGGGCCCGTCGGTCAGCCCGTGCGATCTGAGGGCGCCCGCGGCGGCGGCATTGTCGCGGAACTTGACCAGGATCTGCCCTGCAGTGATGGCAGGGTCGGCCGCGGCGTTGCCGGGGACCACACCGCCCAGAAAGGAGCCAATAACCAGGAGAAGGGCGGCGAAGCTCGCCAGCACAAGCTTTTTCATGGGCTTATCTTCCGCGCGCGTGGCCCGGCTGGATAGGGGGAAAGCCCCTTGATATTTTCCCGGCCACCCGGGCTGTGGCCAGCAGGCAGGGCAGGAAGGACGACGGCGGCACTTGCGTATCGCCGTCGTCGTTCCTTCCAGGCCGGGCGTCCGCCAGCCTTACGGCTGTTCGACGACCGTGGCGTGTCCGCTCAGCGGGCCTTCGCCTTGGTCACGGTGATTGTGATGCGGTCCGTAACCGCATGGGGGCTGACACCGTTGGCGGCGGTCACCCTGAACGTGAACTTGCCGGCCTTGGCCGGGGTGCCGGACAGGACACCCGTGGCCGCGTCCAGGCTCAGGCCTGCAGGCAGTGCACCGGAGGACACGTGGAAGGAGGGGGCGGGGGCAGCCGTGGCGGCGAACGTGTAGCTGTAGGCGGTCCGCGTGTTCGCCTTGGTGGGCGGTGTGGCCGCGGTGAACACCGGCGGTGCTGCGTCCACGGTGATGACCGATACCGTGTTGGAAACGGTGTTGACGACGTAGGCGGCCGACCCGTCCGGGGACACGGCGACACCGGTCGGATGGGTCCCGACCGGGATGGTGGAGGTCACCGCGCCGGACGCGACGTCGATGACCGACACCGTGTCGGCACCGGAGTTGGTGACGTAGGCCGCCGACCCGTCCGGGGCGACCGCAACACTGTCCGGGGCAAACCCGACCGGGATGGTGGAGGCCACCGTACCCGACGCAACGTCGATGACCGACACGGAATCGCCCTCGTTGTTGGCGACGTAGGCTTGTGACCCGTCCGGGGTGAACGCAACGCCGGTGGGAGATGACCCGACCGGGATCGTGTAGGTCCACGTGCCCGAGGCGACGTCGATGACTGACACCATGTTGGAGTCCTGCCCGTTGGTGACGTAGGCCGTGGACCCGTCCGGGGCGAACGCCACGGCGTTCGGAAGCGGCCCCACCGGGATTGTGGAGGCCACGGTGCCCGAGGCCACATCAATGACCGACACCGTGCCTGAACCGCTGCCGCCGCTGGTGACATAGGCCATCGCCCCGTCGGGGGCAAACGCAACGGCGAACGGAGCCGCCCCGACCGGGATCGCGGAAGCCACCGTGCCCGACGCGACATCGATGACCGACACCATGTCGGAATCCCCGCTGGTGACGTAAACAATCGACCCGTCCGGGGCCACCGCAACACCCAGCGGAGACGGCCCGACCGGGATCGTGGAAGCCACCGTGCCCGACGCGACATCAATGACCGACACCGTGCCGGCTTCCCAGTTGGTGACGTAGGCTTTCGATCCGTCCGGGGTGAACGCGGCGTCCCTGGGGCTTGAGCCGACCGGAATGGTGGAGGTCACCGTGGCCGCAGCGGTTGCCGGGATACTGCCCGCCAGCATGAGGGCCGCCAGGATCGTCCCGATGAGTGCCACACTCCGGCCGCGAAGGCGGGCAGCGGATGAAGGTGAACCCTGGTATCGCCCGGACCCCGTACTCAGTAGCTGCATCACGCTTCCCCCGTTTCGAGAGCAAATCCTGTCCTGGGGCGTTCGTGCAACCCTGACGAAGATCACCTGCTGAGCCGGAGTCTATAGACCGGGCAACCCCACGGTCACCGTTGGACGGTACCTGTCTTTTGGGCTGCGACTACCTGTTTCGTTGCGCTTGGAGGACCGTTCAGTGTCAGGTAAGCGGGGTGATGGGGGTTACGGAGAACGGTTCGGCCAGCAGTGACTGCACCCCTTTCACGAATTCCTTTACGTGGTCTTCTTCGTTGTGGGCGGCGAGGTCGTCGCGGCGGGCCCATCCCTCAAAAAGGATGAAAGTACCTGGCCTTTGATCATCGGAGAAGACGGTGTATTCCAGGCATCCGGCGTCTTTTCGGCTCGCGGACTGAAGCCCCAGGAGTGCTTCATGAAGCGCGGCTTCGTGCCCTGCTTTTGCGGTGAACACTGGCATTAGCCAGGCTTGCGCTTCTACTTGGCTGACCGTTGTCTGTCCCAATTTTTACCTCCTGGGGTGCTCCTATGCCGGCAGGAGGGGCGGCATGGCCGCCGCCCCTCCCGTTGGTCATGCGTCGATCTGCGGAACCTCGACCCACGCTTCTTTTGCAGCAGACTCGACGATTGCGTCATCGATGACGGCCACCTGGTAGCCGTCGGCGAAGCTCGGGCTGACGCTGCCGCCTTCCGCAATGGCCTTGAAGAAGTCGTGCGCCTCGATGATCTTCGTTTCGCCGTATCCAATGCCGAGGGCAGGGATGGGCCAGAGTCCTTCGCCGTAGGGGTGTGCGGGCCCGGTGTAGACGGTGCGGAATCCCCGCCGGTCACCCGGGTCGGATGCGAAGCAGACCTGCAGTTCATCCCGCCGCTCGTAGTTGAACACGATGCTTCCTTCGGTCCCGTGGATTTCGAAGGTGATGTAGTTGTTCCGTCCGTGGGCATTGCGTGTAGCTTCCACCGAACCCACAGCGCCGTTGGCGAAGCGGATCATGGTCATGACCTCGTCGTCCACATCAACCGGGCCGCGCGGGCCTTCTTCGCCGCGGACGGTGCCCAGCGCGTCGGCGCCGCCGGTTTGCAGCGGCCGCTCGGGGATCCAGGTGGACAGGAGGGCATTGACGGCGCTGAACTCGCCGACCAGGTAGCGCGCCATGTCAATGACGTGCGTTGCGATGTCGCCGAGGGCGCCGGAACCTGCGATGGATTTCTGGAAGCGCCAGGACAGCGGGGAGTTGGGGTCGGCGCTCCAGTCCTGCAGGTAGGTCCCACGGAAGTTGAGAACTTGCCCGATTGCGCCTTCTTCGATGTATTTCTTCGCCAGCGCGACGGCGGGCGTGCGGCGGTAGTTAAAGGCAACCATGTGGACGATGTTCTTGTCCTTGACCGCGTCGTACATAGCCTTGGATTCTTCGCCCGTACGGGCCAGGGGCTTTTCACAGATGATGTGCTTGCCCGCTTCGGCCGCGGCAATGGCAATCTCGGCGTGGAGGTGGTTGGGCGTTGCAATGTCCACCACGTGGATGTCCGGATCGTCGATGATGCTGCGCCAGTCCGAGGTGGAGTTCTCGAACCCGAAGCGGCGGGCCGCCTCCGCCGCGAGATCCGGGGTGGCTTCCGCAATGACTTTGCGGACGGGCAGCGCCGGTGCAGGCCAGAAGAACATGGGCATGGCGGCGTAAGCGAGCGAATGGGCCTTGCCCATGAAGCCGCCTCCGATGAGGCCGACGTTGAGGTTCTGCATGTGAATCTTGTTCCTTCCGGAGGGCGGGGCAGCTGCCGGCTGTGGCAGTCCCCTGCGGTTGAAAATTAGTGAGAGAGGAGCTTGTCGAGGTACTTCTTGCTGAGGACTGCTGCTTCCCGGGGGTCGCCGTCGTAGTTGTCGAGCTCCACCATGAGCCAGCTGTCATACCCGCTTTCCCGGATTGCGGCGATGATGTCCGGGAAGTCCAGCTCGCCCTGCCCCAGGGGGAGGAAGTTGAAGGGGTCCGGCTGGAAGTCTTTGAGGTGGACGTGCCGGATACGGTCCGGGTATTTGCGGATGACGGCGGCTGGGTCCGCGCCGCCGGCAGCAAGATGGGCCGTGTCCGGGCAGAAGCCGATCCGCGTGAGCGGCATCAGCTTCTCCAGCTCGTCCGGGCTCTCGACGATGGTGCTCAGGTGCGGGTGGTAGCTTGCCGACAGCCCGAAGCTTTCTGCGATGTCCGTTACCTGGTCCAGCGCGTCGCCGAGCCGGCGGTAGTCTTCGTCGGTGGTGCCGGCCGCGCGGCGTGCCCCGCCTCCTACGACGAGCCGTTCCGCTCCGAAGTTGGCAGCCAGCTCGGCGGCACGCCGGATCCGGTGCAGCTCGTCGGGAAGTATGTCGGCGTAAATGAAGTTCGCCCCGGTATAGACGCTTGTTAGTTCGACTCCGGCGGTGCCCAGGATTTCCTTGAGTTCTTCGGGCTTCTCCGCGTATTCCACGAGGTTGCCGTCAAACATTTCAACACCCTGGTAGCCGACTGATGCGATGTCCTGGACGGCGTCCCGCATGGACCCATGGGTCATGTAGAAGAGGTCCTTCACGCTCGTCACGCCTTGCGGATGGCCGACCACGCCGCCCCAGGTGATGGAACAGTAACCGAGTTTCATTGCTTCTGCCTTTCAGCTGCCGGGGAAGATCTGGGTGATCCGATGAGGTTGTCTGTGTTGGGAACGTCCACCCACCGCTGCTGGGCAGCCGAGGCTACGACCGCCTCGGTAAGGAGTGCTGCGCGTAGTCCGTCGCGGAAGGTGGGCAGGCCAGCGGGTTCCTGACCGTGGACAGCCGCGTAGACGTCTGCGACGAAGGCGTTGAAGCTGTCCTGGTATCCCTGCGGGTGGCCCGGGGGAAGTTTGGCGTACCGCCGGCCGCCCGGGGTGGTGAGTGTTTGCGGGCCGACAGGGATTTCGGAGCGTGAGTCGATGCGGCCCACGTGCAGGGTGTCCGGCTGTTCCTGGTTGAAGCTGAATGATGCTTCGGTTCCGTCGAAAGAGAACCAGAGGCGGTTTTTCCTGCCGGGACTGACCTGGCTGACCACCAAAGACCCTGTGGCACCCTTGTCCGTCTCGAACAGGAGCGTGGCGCCGTCCTCGGTAGCAACGGAGGACAACTGCCCGCCGGTTTCGCGTTGGTCGTAGGCCCGGCTGGTCTTCGCCACGAGCCTGGTGATTCCGTGCCCGGTGGTGAATTCCATGAGGTCGCACCAGTGGACGCCGATGTCACCGAATGCCCTGGAGGCTCCTCCGATGGTTGAATCCACCCGCCAGTTGGTGGATTCTGCGCCGACCAGCCAATCCTGCAGGTACGAGCCGTGCAGGAGCCACAGGTTGCCCGCGTCGCCGCGTCCGATGCGGTCGCGTGCCTCGCGGACGGCCGGATAAAACCGATACACGAACGGCACACCGGTGACCACGCCGGCCTGGTCCGCGAGGGCTTGCAGCTCCAGGGCATCATCCACGCTGGTGGCCAGGGGCTTCTCGCAAATCACTGCTTTTCCTGCCGCAATGGCCTTGCGTGCCAGGTCGGCGTGGGTGGCGTTTGGTGTGCAGATGTGGATGACATCCACATCTGCTCGTGCGATCAGCGCTTCCGGGGATTCGGCTGCGAAGCGGGCACCGAGCGCGGATGCCGCGGCTTCGGCAGAAGCCTGGGTGCGTCCGGCGACTGCAATGACGTCACCGCCGGCTGCACGTACAGCGTGCGCGTGGACGGAACCCATGAAGCCTGTTCCGATAATTCCGGCGCGTAGTTGGGAAGCCACGGGTGCTACTTCTTCCGGGCCAGGGCGACGGCCAGGATGATGATTGCGCCGCGGACCACCTGCTGCTGGCTGCTGTCCAGGCCGGCCAGGATCAGTCCGTTGTTGATCAGGCCGATCAGAAGGGCGCCAAAGAGCGTTCCGATGATGGAGCCGAATCCGCCGAAGAGGCTGGTACCGCCCAGGATGACGGCGGCGATCGCGGAGAGCTCATCGCCCGATCCCCACTGGAACCGGCCGGACTGGAGGCGGCCGGCGTACAGCATGCCGGCAACGCTGGCCACCATGCCCGAGATGAGGAGCACCTGGAATTTGATGCGCTTGGTGTTGATGCCGGTGAACTCGGCAGCGTTGCGGTTACCGCCCGTTGCGAGGACTTGGCGGCCGAACCTGGTGCGGTTCAGGACGACGGCGCCGATGGCGACGAAGATTGCGCTCCAGACCACCAGGCCGGGCACCGGGCCAAAGTCTCCGGACCCGAACAGCGTGTTGAAGGTGTCGTCCAGGATCGGCTGCGGGGCCGAGGCGGTGATCCACTGCGCCACACCGACGGCGATGCCCAGCATGCCCAGTGTCACCAGGAAGGAAGGGATACCCAGGAGACTGACGAGTGCACCGTTGACGGAGCCCACCACGAGTCCGACGGCGAGGCCCGCGAGGATGCCGGGGACCAGGCCCCATTGTGCCAGGGCCATGGCCGTGCAGACGCTGGAAAGGCCTGCCACGGAGCCCACGCTCAGGTCGATTTCCGCGCACGAGATGACGTACGTCATTCCGACGGCGATGACCGTGATGGTGGCCGTCTGCCGGAAGATGTTGAGGAGGTTCTGCGGGGACAGGAAGCCCTGGTCCCGCAGCAGGACCGCGAAGAAGATGAAGACGACGACGAAGCCGATGTAGATGACGTAGCGCCGCCAGTCCAGCTCTTTCAGCATGGACCCGAAATTGCGGGTTACCGCGGCCTCGCGCGGGGTGATGGTGTTTGCGTTGCTCACTGGTCAGACTCCCTGGACTGCAAGTTGAAGATATTCCTCGTCAGCGATCTCGCTGCGGGGGATGTCACGGATGACGGAGCCGTCCTTGAGGACGAGGACGCGGTCACTGACCGCGAGTAGTTCGGGGTACTCGGACGAGATGACGATGACGGCCTTGCCGGCACTGGCGAGTTCGCGGATCATGTCCAGGATTTCGCTCTTGGTGCCGATGTCGACGCCGGCCGTCGGTTCATCGAGGATGAGGATGTCCGGGTTGGTGCCCAGCCATTTGGCGATGACCACCTTTTGCTGGTTGCCACCGGAGAGCAGCCGCACAGGACGGTGGGGGTGGGCCACCTTGACTGCGAACTTCTTGATCAGGGACGAGGACAATTCCTTGCCCTTGGCACCGTCCAGCAGGGGTCCCCGCTGAATCTGGCCCAGCAGCGGCAGCAGGAGGTTGTCGCGGACCGAGTGGTCCAGGACAAGGCCCTGCGCCCGCCGGTCCTCGGGGATGAGGGCAATGCCGGCGTGGATGGCCTGCTGCGGTGAGGCTAGGGTGCTTCTCTTCCCCCGGATGAGGATGTCACCGCTGTCACGCCGGTCGATGCCGAACAGGGCGCGCGCAAGTTCGGTGCGCCCGCTTCCCATGAGCCCTGCCAGCCCCAGGATCTCGCCGGGCCGAAGCGTGAAGGAGATGTCCTTCACCCGCCGCCCGACGTTCAGGCCGCGGACCTCCAGCAGGGGTGCTCCCCCATGGGCCACGTCCGCCCGCTCGCGGTAGGCAAGTTGGCCTTCGATTTTCTTGCCAACGATGCCTTCGACGATCTGTTCGGGCGTCACCGCGCTTAATGGTTCGGTCAGGAGCCGGCGGCCGTCACGGAGAATGGTGATCCGGTCCGCGAGCCGGTAGACCTCGTCCATCCGGTGGGAGATATAGATGATGGAAATCCCGCGCTGCTTGAGCCGGTCAATCAGTTCGAAGAGCGCTTCGGACTCGTGCCGGGCAAGGCTGGCGGTGGGCTCATCCATGATCAGCACCTGCGCATTCTGCGAGAGTGCCTTGGCGATCTCGGTCAGCTGCCAGTACGCGGTACCCAGCCGGGAGACCTCAGCCTGGGGGTCTACATCGACCTCCATGTCGGCGAAGATTTCCTTGGCCCGCCGGACCGAGGCCCTGTCGTCAATGAACCCGCCCGCACCGAGTGGCTCGGCGGCAAGGAAAATGTTCTGGGCCACGGTCAGGCTGGGTACCAGGCTGAATTCCTGGAAGACCATGCCGATGCCGGCTGCCTTGGCTTCCTGGATCGAGTTGATGACGGTGGGTTTCCCGCCGATGCGGATCTCGCCCGCGTCCATCTGGTAAACGCCCTGGAGGATCTTCATGAGCGTGGATTTTCCGGCGCCGTTACCGCCTGCCAAGGCGTGGACTTCGCCCTTCCGGACGTCAAAGCTGACGTCCTTCAGCACGGAGACGCCATTGAAGCCTTTGGAGATCGAACGCATTTCGACGGCATTGTCTGCGGTGTTCATTGTTGCCCTTTCGGGACCATGCGGGGGCATTGCAGCCCCCGCACGGTCGGCTCTGGCTACTTCTTGTAGGACTCTTGGATGTCCTTGGGGGCGTCCTCGTGGTAGACCTGCTTCCAGGCCTCCAGGACGTTGGAGTGGTCCACGGGCAGTGCGCTCAGCGCCACGTAGGCCGGTGCCTGCTTGCCGATGAGGGCTCCTGCGGCCAGCCGGGCCTCAGTGACACCCTGGTCGAAGGGAACCTGGGCGCCGAGCCCGACGACGAGCTGGTCTTTGGCCAGGGCGATGGCGACGTTCTTGCCGAGGTCCTCGGTGGCGATCTTCAAGTCCGGCCGGCCCGCGGCGCGGGCGGCAGCCATGACACCTTCGGCCGGGACATCCCATACCGCCCAGATGCCGGAGAGGTCGGCGTACTTGCTCAGCATGGCGTTTGCGGCTGCCTGCGCATCACCGGCGAAGTCCGGACCGGCGATCCCCTTCTCTTCGACGATCTGGATCCCGGGGTATTCCTTGGTGATCGTTTCCTTGAAGCCCTGGTAACGCTGCTTGGTCACAAAGAAGTCAGCCTGGTGGAAAACAAGCCCGATTTTGCCCTTGCCGCCGATGGCCTTGGCCATCTGGTGTGCGGAGACGACGCCGTTTCCGTAGTTGTCGGCGGAAACGACCGAAACGTAGTCCTTGCCGGCGGTCAGTCCCTGGGGGATGTTGTCCATGAAGACGAGCTTGGTTCCGGCGGCAGCGGCCTTCTTGTAGGCCGAGGAGGTGGCCACGGGGTCGGTGGGGATGGACACAATGATGTTCGGGTTCTGTGTCATGACGGTCTCGATGTCCGAGACCTGCTTGTCCGGCTTGAAGTTGGCGTCCGTTGTCGCAATCACCTGGATGCCGAGCTTTTCGAACTCGCTCTTGAGGCCGTTGGTCTGGGCGTTGGCCCAGTCGTTGCCGCCGTAGTGCATCACGATGGCGGCTTTGGCATTGAGTGCCTTGATTTTTCCAATCTCTTCGGGCGTCAGGTCCGCAACGGAGGCCGGGGACGGAGTTTCGCCGTTGGGACCCTTGCTCATGACCTGTCCCTTGATCTTGTCTAGGGCCTGCTGGGCCTTCTCGGAAACGCCGGCATCAGGGGCATTGGAGGTGCCCGCTGCTGAACTGCTGCAGGATGCGACGGAAAGGGACAGAGCTGCGGCCAAGGCCACCAGGGGAAGCCTGCGGATCATCATTGTTCTCCAGTGCTTGTATGGAATGGGTGGTGTGGTTGTTTGAATCAGGCCAGCGCTATGGCGAGGGCAGGGGGAACCGGCGACAGGACAAGGCAGCCTGCGGCTGCGGCTGTGCGGACAGCGGCCGCCTTGTCGGCAGCCTTCACGAAGGCTTCCGCGTGGACCTTGTCTACGAAAAGGCCCAATGAACACGGCCCGTGGTGGGTTTGCACCCACCGCACCGCCTCCCCTGCCACCTTTGCCATGCCGCCGGCGGCCTGGACCACTGACCCCTGGATGGTCGTCAGTGACACAGGCGTGCCGGATTGGTCGAGGGAGACAACCAGGCTTGCCCAAAGGGTGTTGTCATCGAATACGCCGATAACAGCCGAGGAACCGGCGGGGACAAAAGTGCGGACAGCTGCTGCGAGATCATCACGTGCTGCGCCTGTAAGCAGTACCTCAAAATGAGCCCACTGGGCTTCATCGACGTTCCGGAAGCTGGTCCCTGGATTGAGTGAAAGAGCGGCCGCGATTGTGTCGCTCATGCCGCTCACTCTCTAGTCCAAGTTTGCCTCGTGAACGTTTACGAAGCTTCCGTGAACGTTTACGGTAATCAGCGTAAACGCTAACGGAGCGCGTGTCAACGGTCACATGGCAGGCTGGTGCAGGGGCAGGGACGTAAGCTTAAGCGGGCTCACAGCTGTCCCAGGCTCAGGTCGCACAGCGCAGGACAAGGAGAGGCATGGCAGGCATGGCAGTCCGCCGGGAGGGCAATGACGGGCCTCCGGCAGCGCCGTCGCGCAGGAAACCCACCATCAACGATGTGGCGCAGATGGCGGGCGTCTCCTTTGGCACTGTCTCGCGGGTCCTGAACGACGCGCCGGACGTCAGCGCCTCAACCCGCGAACGCGTTCTCCAGATCATCAAGGACATCGGCTACCGGCGGAACCGGGCGGCCACTGCACTGGTTACCAACCGCTCGACGTCCATCGGCATACTCTCCGACGGCTCGCCGCGGTTCGGCCCGGTGGGAACGCTCCTGGCGCTTGAAAACGTTGCGCGGAAGAAGGGCTTCGCCACAACGGTCATCAGCGTTGAGAAGCCCTACGAAGAGTCTGTCCAGGACGCCCTCGACAGCCTGGACGACAGCGGCGTGGGAGGGATCATCGTCATCGCGCCGGTTGTGGATATGGCGGCAGCCGTCTGGAACGCCACATGCCGTGTACCGGTGGAGATGATCGCCGCCGGAGCCTCCTCGACTCCCAATGTCTTCACCTACTCGGAAAACCAGGAACTCGGAGCGAGGCTTGCCACCCAGCACCTCATAGACCTGGGCCATACGGACATCGCCCATATTGCCGGTTCCATGGACTGGTTCGATGGACGGGTCCGCAAGCGTGGCTGGGAAGCGGCACTGCGGGATGCGGGGCTGGAGCCGGGGCTTTGCATCGAAGGTGACTGGAGCCCCAAGTGGGCTTATGAAACGGGCCTCCGGTTGGTACGCGAGGGGAAGGTTCCGCAGGCCATTTTCGCCGCCAGTGACCACACTGCGCTGGGGCTGATCCGCGCTTTCACCGAAAACGGCATCCGGGTTCCGGACGATGTCAGCATCGTGGGATTCGACGACGTTGAGGGGTCTGACTATTTCCTGCCTCCCCTGACCACGGTGCGGCAGGACTTCAACGCGCTGGCGCTGATGAGCACCGAGGTGCTCATCGGTGCCATGGAGGGGCGGGACGTGGACCGCACGCCCATCCCGCCCACCCTGGTGGTGCGCAACAGCGCCCGCCAGGCAGCTCCCCACAAGTAGAAAGCTCGCAAAGGGAAGCCCGACGGCGGCACTTGCGTCCCGCCGTCGGCCTTCCTTCCATGCCACGCGTCTAGCCGCCAACACCTACGGGTGCACCAGCACCTTCACCGCGGTGTCCTTGTGGTTGATGAGGGTGTCGAAGCCCTGCTCCACCAGGTCCTCCAGCGCGATCCGGCCGGTGATGAACGGCTTGAGGTCCACCTTGCCCTCCTGCACCATCTTGATGACGGCGGGGTGGTCGCGGACGTAGGCGATGGTGCCGCGCAGGTCGATCTCCTTGAGCACAATCTTCTGCATGTCCACGGTGGCGGGCGCGCCCCAGATGGACACGTTGACCACCACGGCGCCGGGCCGGACGGCGTCGAGCATGGTGTCCAGCACCGCGTTCACGCCGGCGCATTCAAACGCGACGTCGGCCCCCGTCCCGCCGGTGAGCTCCCGCACCCGCGCCGGGACCTCCTCCTTGCTGGGGTCCAGGACGTGGTCCGCCACGCCACTGGAGGTGGCCTTTTCCTTGCGCGCCTGGGTGAGCTCGCTGATGATCGTGGTCACCCCCATACCTTTGAGAACCGCCGCGGTGAGCAGTCCGATGGGCCCGGAGCCGCCGACCAGCGCCGTGTCGCCCGCCTTCACGCCGCTACGCGCCACCGCGTGGTGCGCCACGGACAGCGGCTCGATCAGCGCCGCCTCGTCCAGGGGTATGTCCCCAATGGGGTGCACCCACCGCTGGTCCACCACGATCTTCTCGCTCAGCCCTCCCCCGCCGCCTGAGAGCCCGATGAAGCCCATCTGCCGGCACAGGTGGTAGCTGCCGGCCTGGCACATGTCGCAGGTTCCGTCCACGAAATAGGGTTCGACGACGACGTTGTCCCCCTTCGCCAGGCCCGTCACCCCTTCGCCCACCTCGGAGACAGTCCCGGAGAATTCGTGCCCCAGGGTCACCGGAGATTCCTCGTGGGAGAGCGGGTGCGGATGGCCCGGCGCCGGGCAAAAGATGGGCCCTTCCAGGTATTCGTGCAGGTCCGTGCCGCAGATGCCGCACCACGCGACGTCGATGGCCACCGCCCCGGCGCGGAGGTCCGGCTCCGGGATGTCCTCGATGCGGATGTCCTTGCGGGCGTGGAATCGTGCTGCCTTCATGATGGGTTCTTCCTTTAGCGGGTGTGGTGGCTGGGCTGCAGTTCGTACACCGGCGTCTCCAGGCCTTCCATCCGGGCCTTGAGCTGCAGGGCCAGGTAGGAGGAGTAGTGCCGGCTCTGGTGCAGGTTGCCGCCGTGGATCCAGAGGTTGGGGACGTTGGTTGGTTTCCACATATTGCGCAGCTCCCCCTCCCACGGGCCAGGGTCTTTTGGCGTGTCTGAGCCGTATCCCCAGCACTTGCCAACGCGGTCCGCGATTTCGGGCGAGACCAGGTCCGCCAGCCACCCGTTCATGGAACCGTAGCCGGTGGCGTAGACAATCAGGTCCGCCTCCAGCTCGGTCCCGTCCGCCATCACCACGGCGTTGCCGGTGATCTTGGAAACCTGCCCGGACTTCAGCTTCACCCGGCCATCGATGATCAGCTGGGAGGCGCCGACGTCGATGTAGTAGCCGGAGCCGCGCCGCAGGTACTTCAGGAACAGGCCGGACCCGTCCACGCCGAAGTCCAGCTCAAAGCCGGCGGCCTCCAGCTGGGAGTAGAACTCCGCGTCCCGCTTGGCCATCTCCTGGTACACCGGCACCTGTGCCTCGGGCAGGATCCGGTACGGAAGGGACGCGAAGAGCAGGTCGGCCTTCTCGGTGGTGACGCCGTTGGCCAGCGCCTTCTCCGAGTACAGGTCCCCCAGCGCCAGGTCCATCAGGGATTCGCTGCGGGCGATGTGCGTGGAGGAGCGCTGCACCATGGTGACGTCGGCGCCGTGCTCCCACAGGTCCGCGCAGATGTCATGCGCGGAGTTGTTGGAGCCGATCACCACGGCCTTCTTGCCGGTCCAATCCCCGCCGCCGGGGTGCTGGGAGGAGTGCCGCTGCTCCCCCAGGAAGGACTGCGCGCCGTCGAACGCGGGGATGTTCGGGTAGCCGGAGACGCCCAGGGCGAAGACCAGCTGCTTGGGCCTCAACGTCACTGGTGACCCGTTGCGGAGGACGCTGACCGCCCATTCCTGCGTGCCGTCGTCGTACTCCGCGCCCACGCACTCCGTGCCGGACCAGTAGTTCAGCTCCATGATGCGGGTGTAGTGCTCCAGCCAGTCGCCGATCTTGTCCTTGGCGGCAAAGACGGGCCAGTCGTCCGGGAACTTCAGGTACGGCAGGTGGTCGTACCAGACGGGGTCGTGCAGGTGCAGGGACTTGTAGCGGTTGCGCCAGGAGTCGCCCGGGTTCTGGTTCTTCTCGATCACGAGGGTGGGCACGCCCAACCGCTTGAGCCGCGCTGCGAGGCCGATGCCGCCCTGCCCGCCGCCGATGATCACGCAGTAGGGCTGCTCCTCGTAGCCGAGCCGCGTCTCCTGCTCCTCCTTGAGCTCCTTCCAGGACCGGCGGCCGCGGACGATTTCGTGCGCCACGCCCTGCTCCCGGCGCGGGCCCTTCTTCTCCCCGAAGCCCTTCAGCTCCTGCATGGTTGTGAGCAGCGTCCAGCACTTGCCGTTCCGCAGCCGGAGGTGGCCGTAGCCGCGGGCCACGCCGGTCTCGAACGTGATCCAGGCTTCCACGGTCCCATCAGGAGCGGCGCTGCCGGTGGCGTCCTCCGCGAGCGCCCAGTTGGCCGGCTGTACGTGGTCCAGCGTGGCCTCGAGCATGCGGCGGATGTCCGCCTTGCCTTCCAGGGTTTTAAGGTTCCAGGTGAACGCCACGAAGTCGCGCCAGTAGCTCTCGTCCTCGAACAGGTCCAGCGCGGCGTCCACGTCGCGCCGCTGCAGCGCGCCGTCCAGGCTGGCCAGCCAGGCCTGTGCTGCGGCGGTGGGTGTTTCGGTCATCTCCACTCCTTTGTGTGCGGTCCCTCAGGTGGTCCGGGCGGCTCCGTCCCGCCGGGGTCCCTGCGGTATGCTGGGGCGGGCGTGAGCTGCATCACTATTGGAGCCCTGTGGGGGTAACAAGCGCGTTACACGGGCACTGCCGGCAAGGACGCCGGCGGTGAGGAGGAGACGGTGGACTACGGCCTGAGGTTTTCGGACCCGGCGAAGTACGCGCGTGCCCTGCGCCGCGCGCACGAGCTGGTCATCTCCGGTGTCCCGCGCCCTGAGATTCCCGTTCCGCTGGCGGAGTCCTGGCGGCGGTCAATGGCGCTGGGCATCAGCCCGGACCAGCACAGCCCCCGGCACCTCCATGATCCGTCCGAGGTGCTGCAGCTGCGGCGCGAGCACCGGCTGCAGCGGGTGATGCCGGCGCTGCAGGACCTGCTGGCCGACGATTCCAGTTCCGGCCGGCACCTGCTGGTACTCACCGACGCGACCGGCGAGATCCTGTGGAGGGTGGGCAGCCGGGAGGCGCTGCGGCGGGCGGACCGGCTGGAGTTCTCCGAGGGGGCAGACTGGTCCGAGGCGGGGATAGGCACCAACGCCATCAGCGAGGCGTTGGTCACCGGCGGGCCGGTGCAGCTGTTCTCCGCCGAACACCTGGTCCGAACCCACCACGACTGGGCCTGCACCGCGGCGCCCATCACTGACCCTTTGACTGGCGCATTGCTGGGCGTGCTGGACGTTTCCGGGCCGCTGGATACCATCAGCGCGGACACGCTGCGGATGGTGCGGTGCGCGGTGCGGGTGGCGGAGTCACTGCTGGGAACGTCCGACGGCGGCGGCTCCCTGGGTGCGTCGTCTTCCGTTAGTGCGTCGCGGCAGGGTGTGCGGCCGGCCGGTGCTGCTGTTTCGTCGCTGGAGCTGCTCGGCGACCGGCCCGCGGCGGTGTTTGCCGACGGCAGCCGGGTGCCGCTGACGCTGCGCCGGGCCGAGATCCTGGCGCTGCTGGACTCGCGGGCGCAGGGATGGAGCGCCGACGAGCTGGCCTATGATCTGCACGGAGATACGGGCACGCCGCAGGCCATCCGGACCGAGATGTTCCGTGTGCGGTCGCTGCTGGGTGATGCTGTGGAGTCCAACCCCTACCGGCTGGCTGCCGGGCTGGCCGGGTGTTCGGATTCGGGGCGGGTACTGCGGCTGCTGCGCGAAGGCCATGTGGCTCAGGCGCTGGAGGCGTACACCGCTCCCCTGCTCAGCCGGTCCGGGGTGATGGCCGTGCAGCTGCTGCGGGACCAGCTGGACCTGGCCGTCGGTTCGGCGGTGCGGGCCAGCGGGGATGCCGGGCTACTGATGCGGTGGCTGTCCACGGACATGGGGGCTGCAGACACGGAGGGTGTGAAAGCACTGGGACAGCTGGTGGGACGTGATGATCCCCGGTATTCGGCGTTCCGCGCGTCCTCTGCGTCCTGTGGCTGAGCCTGCCAGAACGCCGTAATTCAACTTGGCAGGAGCCCCGTGGTTGTCATCGAACCGGCTCGCCTTGTCCAACAAACGCGTCGGACGTTGAAGTAGGCTGGAAATCCCCAGACCACCACCACAAAAGCGAGGCATAACGTGCACCAGGACGCCGCCCGGTTCCTGTCCCAGCCGGTGGCCGCCCAGCCCGGCGCGCCCCTACGCGTCGCTGTGTACTCGCGGATCGCCGAGGCCATCCGCAATGGCCTCCTCACCCCCGGCTCCATGATTCCCACCGAAACCGAGCTCGGCACGGATATGAAGGTCAGCCGCACCGTGGTCCGCGAAGCCCTGATGCTGCTCGAGGAGGACGGCCTAATCAGGGCGCGGCGCGGCGTCGGACGCTTCGTCTCGGACACACTCCCCCGCATCGGCATTGAACGCATCCAACCGTTCGAGGACGTCCTCGGCAGCCCGGGCCAGCCGGCGGAGGTCAAACGCACACAGGTGATCAAGCAGGCGGCCTCCGAATTCGTCGCCCCCGGCATCGGCGTCGAGCCCGGCACCGACTGCTGGCTCTGGGAATCGGTCCTGATCCGTGACGGCGAGGCGATTGCCCACCTACAGGAGAACGTCACAGCCCAGCCGGTCAGCTTCGGCAAGGGCCCCGCAGCGCCCCTTGAGATAGAGGACGACGGCGGCACCACCTTACTTGCCGCGCTCAACAAGCAAGTGGGCAGATTGGCCGGCCCCGGCGAGTGCCAGATCAGCCTCAGCCAGGTGGGCCCCAGCAGGGCGAAGCTGCTGGACCTGCGCCCGTCGGACCCGGTGCTGGTGCTCACGCAGTACGTGCAAAAAGGCAACCGGCCCTTCTATCTCGCCAAATGCCTGGTGTCCGCCAGGGCGGGCCACCTTTCGGTGATGCAGCAGTTCCAGTCCTGACCCCAAGCTCAGCGCGCCTGAACGTCGACGACACGGAGTTTGAGAGACTGGGCGGGTTCGTGAACCAAGGAAGAGGGGGCGCCTTATGGAGGCAGCAGCAGTAACAACGTGGACGTTCGTCGAGGAATGTCCTATCCCACAGGATGTAATGGAGCTGATGCTCCCCGGTGAGCAGCCGGTTGCGGCTTACAGGACGTTCCGGGACAGCGCCATCTTCACCACCAAGCGCATGATTGTCCGCGATGCCCAAGGCATCACGGGCAAGAAGGTGGAGGTGTACTCATTGCCGTACTCCGCTATCAACATGTGGTCTTCCGAGAACGCCGGCAAGTTCGATCTCGACGCCGAATTGGAACTATGGACCCGGGCAGGTCATATCAAAATTAAGGTCGGCAAGAAGGTGGACGTTCGCCGACTCGACATGCTAATCGCACATTCAGTAATCGGATCGCAGAACTAACCTGGACAATATCGAAACGGCGGGAGGAATACGTCGCGCCGTTCCGGGATCCTCGGTTGGATCGAGGACCCAGCTTTCGACTCTGGTCCGTCCCTCGCGCCGATCGGTACGATGAGCCATGACAAGCAAGGACCCGCTGGCATTCCTCCGACAGACCAGCCAGCGCCATTCAGAGCAACAACTCGAGCTCGCTTCCAACGTCCTCGAAGCCTTCAATGCCATGCACGACGCCGAGCGCGTGTTGTATCAAGCAAGACGCCGCTACATAGAGTCTTTCAAAAGAGCCAAGGGCGCGGGATGGAAAGCGCAGGAACTACGGGACGCCGGTTTTCCGTCGCCGAAAGTTTCCGTGCTCAAGAGGAGAATGGACTACCGCTACCTCATGCTACCGCCGGCCGACTCTGCTGAAGGGGCGAACTCGGCGTCAACAACCAAATAAGGCATCTCAATCGTCCAAGTGTGGGGTGTCATGCCCGACGGGGCGCGTCAGGCGGCGGAACCTGCTGAGGCGAGCTCCGCCGTCGTGCCTTCAAAGTATTCAAGCACCGTCTCCACCAGGTGCGGGGCGAAGTCCTCCTCCAGCGAGAGCACCACGCGGCACCGCGCGCCGGACACCGGAGGGTAGCCGGCGTACAGCCCGCGCATGTCGCACACGGTCTGCCCGCGGCCGGGCCCGGAGGAGGTGTCGACGGCGGCGCGCACCGCAGGTGCCGACGCAGGCTTAACAGCGCCGACGGCGAGCGCCGCCGCCAGGGGATCGTGCATGGCGGAGCAGGGCCGGCCGTAGATGTCCTCGTAGAACCGGAAATAGTAACCGAGCATCTCCCCCAGCGCCCGCGGCACCGGCGCGGTAGATGACAACAACAGTTGCCGGTGGGATTCCTCCAGAACCGAAGCCATGGTGACGTCCAGCGGCACCAGGGTCACGTCCCAGTCGGCGGCCAGCACCAGGGCGGCGGCCTCGGGGTCGTGCCAGATGTTCGCCTCGGCCAAGGGCGTGATGTTCCCCGGCGCCAGCGCGGCCCCGCCCATCACGGTCACCGACTCCACCAGGGACGGCAGCGCAGGCTCCAGGCGCAACGCCTCGGCGATGTTGGTCAGCGGCCCGATCGCCACCACCCGCAACGTACCGGGATAGGTGTGTGCCAGCCGGACCAGCATCTCCGCCGCGGACTCGGCAACGACAGAAGCAGCAGAAGCAGCCAGCACAACCTCCCCCACACCGTTCTCCCCGTGTACCCACGGCGACCCGCCGCCAAAGGAGCCAGCCAGCGGATCGTGCGCACCAACCGCCACCGGCACAGAAGCGGCCCCGGCCAACGAAAGTAGGTCCAAAGTATTTCGGGCGCCGACCGCGGCACTCACGTTCCCGCTCACCGTCCCGATGCCCACCACCGAAGCAAGCGGAGAGGCGAGCAGGTAGGCCAAGGCGAGGGCGTCGTCGATGCCGGTGTCACAGTCCAGGTAAACGGGGGCAGTCACAATAGATTCCTTCGAAATAGATAGAGGGGTTAGACCGTCTCGCCCTTGGGGGCGGCGACGAAGAGGCTGACGATGAACGCGGCGGCGGTGATGCCCACCGAGATCCAGAGGGCGGTGGCGTACCCGGCGGCCGTGGCCTGGGCGGCGAACGGCGCCACGAGCACGACGCCGAGGCTCGCCCCGATCCCGAACGACGCCCCGTTGATGCCGGGCAGCGCAGCCGGGGCCTCCTTGGGCGAGAGCAGCACCGAGAGTCCGTTGATGGCGGTCAGGAAGAAGCCGTTGTAGAAGATCCCCAGGCAGGCAATCGCAATAAACACCGCCACGGGGCTGGAGGAAAACAGGGCAGCAACCACGGCACACACCAGGCTCAGCGACGTCCCCAAACGCAAAGTACGCACCCAGCCGCGCCGGTCCGCCAGCCACCCCGCCAAAGGCGCGGCGAAGACGCCAATCAGCGCGGCGGGGGTGAGGAACAGCAAAGCCGAGATGGAGGCGGAAAGCCCGAAGCCGCCGTCGGAATCCTGGCTCAGCAGCACCACGGTGAAGTTGATGACCGCGAAGATGCCGGCCAGGGTGAGGACGGTGGTGGCGATGACCGGCCACACCTGGCGCGAGCGCAAATGGTGCACGGCGATCAGCGGGTGGCTGCGGCGCTTCTCGATGAACCAGAATCCCGCAAAGGACAAAACGGTGCCGGCCAGCAGGGCCAGGGCGGTGGGCGACGTCCAGCCGGCGGCCGAACCGTCGGACACGAAGTACGTCAGGAACACCAGGAACAGCGAGAGGGAGCCGGCGCCCCACCAGTCCATGGCGCCGCGCACCCCAACAGGCCGGCCGGCGGGCACCAGCCGGAAGATGCACAGAGCGGCGACGGCGGTGAGGACGAGCACGACGACGAAGATGGACCGGAAGCCGAGGGTCTCGGCCATGAGCCCGCCCACGTAGCCGTCCACGCCGCCCACTCCCCCGTTGATGGCGGCGATGATGCCCACGGAGGTGCCGAAGACCTTGGCCTGCAGGTTCTCGCTGAGCACGATGTAGGCGAGCGCGAACACGGCGCTGGAGACGCCCTGCAGGAACCGGCCGGTGACCAGCAGCGGCAGGGTGGGCGCGGCGATGCAGAGGATGGTGCCGGCGCCCATGATGCCCAGGACCAGCAGCAGCGCGGCGCGGCGGCCGATGAAGTCGCTCCACCGGCCGATCACGGGCCCGGCGATGGCGCCGGCCAGGAAGAACATGGACTGGACGGGGGCGGCGCTGTCCGCGCTTTCGCCGAAGCTCGCGGCGATCTGCGGCAGCGCGGGGGTGACCATGCTGGCGTTCAGCTGGAAGGACAGCACGCCCAGCAGCAGGGTGGAGATCAGCAGCGCGGCGCGCCGGCCGGAGAGCCTGGCCGCGTCGTCGTCGGGGATGACGACGGCGGCGCGTCCTTCCGCGGGAGGCGCGGCTGCGGCGGGGGTAGGGGTGTTCACATCAAACTCCTTTGTTCGAGCAGAAGGGATCGTCTTTCGTGGCGATTCGAGTTGTTATACAACCATGTATGACTCACAAGTACAACCATGCGCTACACTTTTTCGAAAGCCCGGCTTCCGGCCCTCCCCCTTCAGAGAGTTTTCCCATGCACACAACACGTCCTGCCGTCACCGTGGTCGGCAGCATCAACCTGGACCTGATCGCCACCGCCGAGCGGCTTCCGACGGCGGGCGAAACCATCGGCAGCGCGCTCCTGTCCGAGCAGCCCGGCGGCAAGGGGGCCAACCAGGCCGCGGCCGCTGCGCGCCTGGGCGGCAGCGCCAGGATGGTCGGCGCCGTGGGCCCGGACGCCTCCGGGCAGCGGATGCTGGACGCTCTGGCAGCTGCCGGCGTTGATACCTCCGACGTGGCCGTCCTCCCCCAGCCGACCGGCACCGCGCTGATCGTGGTGGACCGCGACGGCGAGAACCAGATCGTCGTGTGTCCGGGCGCCAACTCGCACCTGTCGCTGGACGGGGTGGAGTTCGGCCCCGATGAGACGGTGCTGTGCCAGCTAGAGGTGGGCCTGGATGTGGTGCTGGAAGCGGCCCGGAAGGCGCCCGGTTTCTTTGTGCTGAACGCGGCGCCGGCCAAAGACCTGCCGGCGGAGCTGCTGGAGCGGTGCGACCTGGTGATCGTCAACGAGAGCGAGTACGCCCTGATCCCGGCCCTCGTGGAGGCGAAGCTGGTGGCGGTGACGTACGGCAAGGACGGCTCGGCGATGTTCGAGCACGGCCGGAAGGTGGCCGAGGCACCGTCGGTTGCGGTGGCAGTGGCGAACACCGTGGGTGCCGGCGACGCGTTCTGCGCCGCCCTGGTCCTGGCGTTGCGGAGCGGGCTGGATTATTCACGGGCTCTGGCCGTGGCGAACGCCGTGGGTGCCGATGCGGTGGGTGATCCGTCCTCGCAGCCGGATTTGGCACAGCTGGGCCACTACGTGGAGCGGGCGGCCGCTGCGTCAGGCGCTTCCTCGTGAGTGTCACGCTGCCGTTGACTCTTACCTTCCGGCGGGCGGTGCGGGCAGACTTTCGGGAGGTCCGCCGCATCACCCGCGACGCGTACGTCCGGGCCGGGCACTTCCCGGCCGACCACCCGTACATGAGTGTGCTGGAGGACGTCGAGCACCGGGCCGAGCACGCGCAGGTGTGGGTGGCGGAGGCCGCCGGGAAGGTGGTGGCCGCAGTGACGCTGACGTTCGCGGGCCAGCCGTACAGCGAGATCGCGCGGGACGGGGAGCTGGAGTTCCGGATGCTGGCCGTGGACCCGGCGTGTCAGGGCGTGGGCGTGGGCCGGGCCATGGTGCGTGAGGTTGTGGAGCATGCCCGGCATCGGGGCGATCAGCATCACCAGCGCCCCGTTCATGGAACGGGCCCACGCGCTGTATGAGTCGCTCGGCTTCCGGCGCACGCCGGAGCGGGACTGGTACGTGCCGGGCGAGGAGGTGCTGCTGTGGGTGTTCCGGCTTGACGTCAATGAGTGAGACGTCGAACGCACGAGCGGTGGAGCATAGCGACACGTGAGCCTCTAAAGGTGGCCAGGGAGATCAGGCACCTATTCGCCACTTCCATGCCACCTCGCAGCCTGGGCTCTACAGCCCGGCGTAGTTTCATAAAACCAGCCACTAAGGTTTGACCTCAGGGAAGAGAAACACAGGCATCCTGTTGAGCCTTCACTAGAAGCGCCTTGGCAACATCCAGCGGTATTCGTTCCTGTTCGAGTCGGTATGGCCCATTTCGCCCCGCACTCGTTAGTACCTCGTAGGCGGCCCGCTCTGCTTCGGTCAGCCTCGGCAGAGGCTTCCGTCGCCGAAGCAGGCTCTTCCCGTCTCGGTCCTGGGTAACACCAAACCTCCCATACTCTTCCAGCGTGGCCACGTCCATCAGCAGTGTGCGAACGTTCAGCCCCTGCCGCCGGTACTGCTCAATGATCTCGAAACCTTGCGCGTCAAGATCGCCCCAGTAGTAAATATTTGGGCAGCTCTCTACCCACGGAAGTTCCTTCAGAAGTACCGGGCCTGCATTTCCTCCACCTTGAATGGCTATGCCTTGCTCCATCTGGGGAAAGAAAAGGGCGGTGTCCTTGTTCTCAGTGATGATGATCTGATGCGGCATGTAACAGAGACCAGTCATGTCGCCTTCGGTGGCGCTGTCATACCGCCGCCCGCCGCGGCGAAGGTGCTGAGGGTCGAGATAGGTAAAGTGAACCGTCCGCGGTCTGCGGACTAGTCCGAAGTCCTGCTTGCCGCTAAGGGCAAGGACCAGGTGCTGTCTGGTGTTCAGCCATTTGCCGTCAATGCCCTCGATGGGCACCTGCCTCGGAGTTAGGCCTTTGGCGTCATGGTTCCGGAACCAGTCTGCTGCTGTAAGCAGGAGATCAAAGTCAACATCGCTGAGCTCGGTGAGCTCTCGAAGCAGGGGTGCGGCGTCCGCACGGGGGAAACGGGTGAGGAGCGTGGATTGACGCGCTCTAGCCGTCACAATTCGGTCAGTCCATCTGCCGCCGAGTATGTGCACGGCTGCATCGAGGTCCGGGACAATCAGGTGGGTCGGTAACCTTTGAGACGTGCCGTGGACACGACGGCGGGCGTTGACCAGGTCAACTCCATGTGCGACCGCCCAGTCCTGCCAGGTGTGTAGCCAGTTCATTGCGCCGGAGAAGTCGGACTCCAAGGCCGCGCCGGATAGGGTGCCGAGGAAGATCCGCCGAGGCCAATTAGTGACTGGATCAAGCACCGCCTGCTGCCAGTGACCTTCCATCCATCGGTCCAGTTCGTTGAGGACATGTTCGGGGGCTTTCATACTGTCTCCAGCCCGGCAGTCAAAGCGAAATCTGGTATCTCTCGCATCGGGCTGATCCGCGAGTAGCAGTCCGGCTTATTAATTCCGAGGATCAGGTCCACATGCTTCTCGATACCGCTGACTTTGTCCAAAGGAGCCCCGATGATGAGCTGAAACCCAAGTTTCTTCCACGCACCGACCGCCCTTCCGGCGAATTCGGCGTCGGCTTTGATGAAGCCCTCGTCGAGCAAAACCGGTGCGAAGCGGGGCCGTGTGGTGCTTTCCTCGTCACCGAGTTGGTAGCGCAGGGCGGCTCCGACGATAAATGCGACGAGTTCCTGCGTTTCGCCCCCACTCTTCCCTCCGAGGCTGTCATAGACGCTTAACTGGCTTCCATCTGCGTCGACTCGCTCGGCTGTGATGGTGATGTGCCGGTGTACGTCCAAATACGTTTCGCGAGTATTGGTGGCTCCCTTTGGCAAGGTGTCAGGCGTGCGGATGAGGGTGATGAAGGATTCGATCTCCCGAAAGCGGGCGTCGGTCTCTTCGTCGGTGAAGCTGACGGTGGCACCTTCGGCGATCTTCCGCAAGCGCTGGATGAAGGTGCGCACCTGCTGACTTGGCAGGCGGCGCAGGGTTATACGCAGGTGGTCACGTTCCCGGCCAAAGGGGATATGGGTGAGTATTGCGTTGACAGCGTCAAGGCGGTCCTCGATGTGATTCACTGCTTGGCGCATAGTGTGGGCCAGGGGGACGAGGTCGCGTCCCGTCCACTGGGCCATTTCCTTTTTGAAATCCTTACGGCGCTCGGCCAGACCCTCCGCAACGAGCCCGTCCAGGATTCTTCGGTAGTCCGGATAGGACTCCACGTCCTTGCCCAGGTCGCTGTCCTCCCACAGGCGCTGATAGTGCTCGAACGTCCTGCGCAGCGCGTCGGCAGCCTTTGATTCTTTTTCGCTGGCCTCTTCTGCCCTGGCAGAAAGGTGACGCCTCACCATGTCGAATGAATCCTTTAGGCGAGACAGGTCCCCGGGCATCCCGAATTCAACAAGGGCGGCGTCGAGGCTGGTCCGCTGGTCATCGTTGAGGACAGTGTTGGCCGCTGCTGCTTCGATGCCGTTACTTACAACGTCCTGCCGATCCACGAGAGGGCCGTGCTCGTTGTCCAAGTCATTGATCTTGGTCTCCGCATTCACTCGGCAGCGGTTGGCTTCGCCGTATTGCTCGTCGAGGTCATGCCATTCCTTTTCGAGGGCGGCCAGCACCGAACTGGCCCCGCGAAGCCGGTCCTTTTCCGCTCTTGCCGCCGCAATTCGGTTATCTACGCTAGCGACGTCGATCCTCTGCCAGGAAATGTAACGCACATAACCGTACGCCTCGTGACGCCGGCGCAGGCTCTTGCTCTGCTCCTCGAGGCCCTTGCCGTTCCTGAGAAGCGCAGCAAGTTCCTTATCCAGAGCATCGAGGCGCTCTCCCACCTGCTGGCGGTAGATATCGTTGGAGAAACCGAGAACGGACTCTCCGGCCCGTCCGCCGTGTGCTCCGCGATTCCCGTCCTTAACCTGACCTGTCACCGTCACCTGCCGCATACCGCCGTCGATAAAGTCGCGGGCGGTTTCCACGCGCTCGTGATCGAATCGCTTTGCCACTTGCTGCTCTATCCAACCGCGGAACGGTGAGTCGGCGAACTCCAGCGTGGCAGCCAGGGTCCCGTCAGGCATCTGCACGCCGGAGAGGCCGGTAGCGACAGCGACGAAATTGATGCGATCGGATAGCGGCAGCGAGTCGATACTGCGCCGGAAGCCGGCCGCTGAGTCTCGGTCCACGAGCATGGTGGTGGCAAAGCTGCGCATGACCAGTTCGGCCGCATCCCGCCACTGCTCGTGCTCCTTCCCTATGTCAATCAGCTCGGCAATAAACGGCAGGTCCGTCGGATCCATTCCGGCCAAAGCTGCCATCTTGGCGCGGGCTTCTATAAATCGACGGGGGAGCTTGGAGCTACGCCCCTTTAGCGACTCGTGCTCCTGTCTCACTTCGTCCCGGTCTTCCTGGACCCTCCATGTCCGATGTTTGATGACGTCTATACGCTGGGCCAGGTCCTCGTCATGCTGTTCATAGGAACGTACAAACTGCTGGGCTTCCCGGGTCAGGGACTCGAAGGCCTCCTTGTCCTGTGGTGCAGGCCGACTGAGAGGCCGGATGAGCTCTGTGAAACTAAGTAGCTCGTCGCTTGCCTGCGCCCGTTCGATGGCGAGAGCATCGATGCGGCTTTCAAGTTCTTCCAGCGCCTTGCCGCCGTTGGCCCGCTGGTTTTCCCGGTTCCGGTCCAGCCGCTTCTTCAGGTCCTGCTCCTCAGCGGCTGCTCTGCGGAATGCGTCAGTGGCGATTTTGTGGTCGGCGCGATTGACGTCCACGGCCGCGTCGAGGAGATCCCGCTCCGTGATCAGCTTCCATAGCAAGAATGGCGTCGGCCCGTCAACGTGGATACGGAAGGTGTCGATCCCATCGCGGGCCTGCTGCGCAGCTGTCATGTCCTCGTGAAAGCTCGGGATTGGTTTGAGGACCTCGACCTTTTGGGCAGCAGTCTGCATGGCTTCGTGGGTGTTGGCCAAGTCGTCGAAGTGGCTGATCACCTCATCGGCTTTCTCATACGTTTCGGGCTTTTCCAGCACGAGCTGTTTATAGAGCACGTCGACAGATTTGAATTGGTGTCCACCCTGAATCCGGGAGAGCAATTTCATGGCTTTGGCACCATCCCCGTTCTGGCCGATGCCGAGCTTAGTATGCAGGGCCTGCGAGAACGTAGCGTACGAGTCATAGCTGCGCATGCTCGGGTACCGGCCCGTCAGCGCCCGGGGCAGAAATTTGTCGGCGGAGAATTCTTCCATTTCCTTCAGGTTCAAGACCCCGTCCATGGTAAGCATGCGCATGGTCAGGTCAGCGGCGGTGGAAGCGCCAGCCTTGGCATGGTAAAGGCGCACAACGGTGAAAACCCGGTCGCCGTCGTTGCGGAAACTAGCTGCAATCGCAGACCAGGTGGCGGTACCGCTGCCCCGGAGCACGTCGTCGACGAGCTCCCCGGTTTCCTCATCCCGCACGGTGTCTACGGCGCCCCGGATATAAGAAAGGGCGCTGCGCTGGTCCTTGCCGCGTGCACGTCCCTTGCCCTCGTTGGAGGCGCCGTTGAACGGGGTGTTGGAGTCCATCATAAGGGCCGTGTACGCGTCAAGAAGAGTGGATTTGCCAGTCCCGGAGGGTCCGCTGATGAGGGTGGACCAGGCGAAGTCGGCGCAATGATAACCATGGAAGGTGCCCCAGTTGACCAGCTGCATCCGATAAAGCTGCCACTGTGGGATGTCCTCGAACATTTCAACTGAGAGAATGGGAGTGCCGCTCATATCTGTGTATCGCCTTCCAAGTCGCTAACAATCCACTGCCGCAGTTCGCGCAGCTTCTCAACTGTGAGCACGGAGTTGATCACTGGGGCAACCCGCAACCGTTCCGCGTCACCGTCGGTTTTGATGAGAATGCCTTCATCGATCAGCCCTTTGACCGCGTTAACCTCACGCTGTCGCGTGTCGACGTAATTTGTGGCGTCGGGCCGCCGGTAAGTTTCCAGCCAGCTCAGCAGTTCCTGGCGGTCCACGTGCACCGAGGCCGCACCGCTCGACCACTCGCGAGCATAGAGCTCGCGCAATTCGACCAGCAGGACGGTTTCCTCAAGCGTGTACTGTCGGTCATGCAGCAGCGTCGGAAAACTGCCGCCTGCATCCGGTATGGCGCTGCGCTTGTACGCGAACTGCCGTTCCTCGTCCAACACGAGCACCTGGAACAGTTCGTTGAGGCGGGACTCGATCGCTGTACGCGATTCAAGCAGGGTCTGCCAGTCGCGCGGATACCTGTCCGCAGCAAGGTACTTGCGCTTGAGCAGGATCACCAAAGTCCGGCGCTGGGCGAACGTCAGCTCTCCCTTGTCCCCTTCGAACAACCCACCCCCGGGGTCCGGTCCATCGTGGTCCGGGGCGATGTCGGCTAAGTCGTCCTCCAAGTCCACGGTGTCCTTGATGTCATCCGGTGGGTCGTAATCGTTCATTTGGTCGGTCACTGGTCCTCCTCAGTTGCGGCGAGCGCAGCGCGCTCCTCATCGGTAAAAGTCAGGCGGGGTGCTCGGTACACCACGCGGGTGCCGTCAGGGCGTACTGCTTCGAACATGTCTTCGGCCGCGCTCCGAGCGAGTGCAGCGCCTGAGACGTGCAGGATGCCGAGCACTTCTACTGGCCGCCGATCGATAACTGGTAGGCGGTTGAATACCTCGGCGGCAGTCAGAGTCCGATCCTCAGCCAACCCGCGCAGGAGGGCTGAGCGCAGCAGGGCGAAGGCTGGACCACCCTGCTGCCGGACTTGCTCGACGGACAGAGCCATGGCATCTTGCCCAGTGTCCTCCAGCGGGGGTGGCGGCGCGTGGTCTGCCGGATCGTAGGGCCGCTCACGCAAAGTGGCAACTTCGAGCTTCGCCGGCGTCAGCGGCAGCTCGGTGCGCGTTCGCACGCCGGAGCGTTCAATACGTTCGGCTAGGTTCTGTTTGAGATGGTTCAACAGCTTGTCAAGTTCACGGCTGCGCAAGGCATCTTTCTGCGCCAGATTGGCACGGAGGGTGGCGGACAGATGTCGCTGCTGGTTCTGAATGGTTTCCACCCCGCGCATCAATAGCCCGGCGAGCGCGGTGACCCGCTCCCGGTCGTTACGGGACAGAACTTGCGAGAACGGGTGCGCAAGGATGGTGTCGATGTCCTGCCGCAGGTCCGCAAGCATTTCCTCCCGGGCAAGCAGATCGAGCGCGCCTTGGTAGGCACGGCCCTCCATGGAGTGGTTGAGTACATCGCGCGAGCGCTGCAGGTAGTCACCCACGACCTCGCCCTTGGGCCGCTCGTCGGTACGGAAGTCGCCGATGATCTCCCTGTGCAGCTTGGAGACGATCTCCTCAACCCGTTTGAAGTCGGAGGGAAGATCATTCAATAGATCCGCGAGGTTCCGGAAGGCCTCCAGCATTCGGTCATCGGAGGCAGTCTCGATCACGCCACCCTTGGCGATACGGTCCCTCTCGGCTGTGAGCCGAATGATCTGCTCGTTCAGAATTCGGAGCCGCGCGTCCCGGTCGGGGTTTGCGTCCATGGCACTGCTTCGCGCGACCTCAAGGATAGTTCGGATGCGGGACTCGGACAGCAGGGCGCGCTCACTGCCTAAGTTCTGCACAAAGTCGATCGCCTCCTGCGTCTGTGAGGTGAGAGCATAGAATTCATTGCCGTCCTCCCGAGAGTCCAGGACCAGCCATTTGCGTCTTACCCAGTACCGGCACATCTGTCGTGCCTCGGAGGGGTCCGGTGATTCGTGTCCACTGCCGCCGAGAACTTCGAACAGAGTCTGCACGTGGGCATGAAACGCCAAGGCTGCCACCTGAGTGACGTCACGCGAGAAAGTCGCCCGGAAGATGGCAACGACTAGCGGAGCTTCCTTCCTGTTGAGCAGCCCAAGTGCCGGCCTGGCGAATGCCGCCTCTGCCCTGTTGAGCTCAAATAAAATGTCCGCCACGATGCCTCCTTCGGTGACAGGGTATGTGGCAGCCCCGACAAAAGCGCACCAGTGGCTTGAACTGGGGCGGGGGTATCAACATCAAGCACTCCACTTCGGTTCGGACGGAATGGACGGGGATGGTCTGGCGCGAGTACAGCGATTACGTTCTGGCCGCCTCCTCCAAAGTCGGCCCGGGCCCGTTCCACCCCTGTTGGGCCGGCTTTGGTGCGGACAGGCTAATGACGGCAGCAGACCTGCAACAGCTCTCCGGGGCGTACTCACAAGCGTCCTGCCTCAGCGTGCAGGGGAGGCGTATGTGAAACTGCTTGTCGAAGGCAGCATGCTTTCTGAGCTTTCAAGGCCACCGGGGTGTCACTGCCTGCGACCAACTTGCGGCAGGCTGGTCCGGCAAATCTTCGACGATCAGGGTGTGGTCATCCCTTTGATTCCAACGGGAAAATGACGGTGCCCTAAGTCGAAGGCTGCAGGTTGAGGTCCATACATGACGGAACAGTGATTAGGCGTGTCCTGATCTACAGGCAGGAGTTCCTGGCACACCTGGATCCTGGGCACGTGTTGGCTGGGCGTGAGTGTCAGGTCTGCTTAGCTGAGCGCGGGTGAACGATCTCCGCATGTCCCTTTGTGACCGCAGCTGGACTCTGCAAAAGGATTGAGGTGCTTATTGCTACCGGAGACTGCCGGACGATGGCCGATGCGCCCGTCTCCCTATCGACAGTCGCGACGGGACGGGACGACGTCGCGGGTAATTTGAGAGGGCGTTATGGTCCTGTTTGACGACATCGAACGCCTCGAGGTCGCATCTATTCGCAGAGGCGATGCATTCGACCATGGTGTTGATGCCTGGGTAGTAGGCGTCAACCTCAGGAGTAATCGGATCAGTCATTATGACCTCCCTTTGGGATCACTGACCGAGGTAGGAGTAGTGCCTTGGTGGCAACTGACATCTCCGCTAGAATCGCACATACCACTAACCATGGGAACTTGCGGTTCTTACCTCGAGTTGCAAAGCGGGCCCGTTCGAGCGGGCCCGCTTTTTTGTGCCTTTCGGACACGTAGTCACAGTACTCACGTATTAGCTTCAGCGCAAGAGCGATGTCTTGTACGAGATATTTGCTTATAACTTGATTATGGATCGCAAGAAACATATGATCGCGCGCTCAAGCTCTACCCGGGCCGACGTTGTTCATTCCGTTCCCGCGGGTGCGGCTGGATGACGGCGGAAGGCCAACCGGGGGTTCTTAGCGGTAGCGTCACCGATAGCTGATGGCAGGGGGTTGGGGCCCACATCCGCAGCTGTGACATTGACGGGACGGTTCGAAAAGTAGGCCAGGTGGGACGCCAACTCCCACGAATGGTCATATTTTTTCCTACTCTGGCCGATAAACGGGTTACGGCACCGGGGCGCGGATCCCTATGGCGCCCGAGCGAGGCGGCGGTACGACTCCAGGCGATAGACAGGCGTTGGTGGCCCCGCGCAGAACGGACGCTGCGCGTTAGCTTCGATGCGAATTTCTATCAATGAGAGGGCAAGGACCTCGGCACTGCCGGGTAAGACCCGTGCAGGCTGGCCGTTCGTGACCGTACGGCCATGCTTAGCTTCGCAAATGCGATTCCATGCGCACCAAACATCACCATAAGTCTAAATTTAGGGGTGCGTCCCCATGGCAGTCCTCCTGCGATAATACTCGGGCACTCATGGCTCGCACTCGACTCGAAAATCAATTACGGGACCTTGCGGAGACTGACATTATTCTTCGCGCTAAAACCGCCTCACCCAAGCCGGGTATATCTAGGTCCAGCTTTCAAGAAAAGAACCGACAGTCGGCGCATCCTTGGCAAGAACCGTTCTCCAGTCCAAGTACTTGTCCATCTGGAGGCGGCCCAGGATCACAACAGGATGCACTCCGGCCTGCTTCGCAGCGCGTTCAATCCAACCTTTCCGTATGACGCTCGGCGGCGTGGGGAGGCCGTCCGGTAATTGCCATTCATTTGCTTGCCGATCAGCTTCTTGCTCCTGAGGCTGGTCGACCTGTCCGGCACCCTCATCAATGAAAAGTCGATCTTTCGACACATGTCCGAGAACGATATGTGCCGTTTCGTGCAGCAACGTGAATAGGACGCCGTCTAAGCGCTTGGCTCGCCCTGACAATGCGACTACCGGCTGATCCGAGTCCTCGTCAAGCAGGAACGATGCGCCGTTGAGCTTGCTGCCCGGGAGCACCTCAACATAGACAAGACGCACTCCTACGGCAGCGAACCGCTCAGGCAGGCTTTGAAACTGCTCAGGATTGACAACGATTCGAGATAGTTCACCTGCGAGCTGCCTCAATCTGCTTTGGTCGTACTTAGCGACTCCTAAATGCTGGGCCTTCTTCCGGGCGCAAGCCAACCAAGCCTTTTGTGTAGGTGTCGGGGCCTCGTCTCGGTTAGAACGCCGAGCGGCTGCCAGGAACCTCGGAGTCTCTTCAAGACTCCTAATCTGGAACAACTCCTTCAGTTCAGCTTCCTGCTCGGCCAACGAGTCACCTGATATCAGGTTCTGCTTACGCAATAGTGACACCGGGGCAAGTTCATTCATTCGAGCACGCAGTCGAACGTCCTCGAGTTCCTTCCGCTTCGCTTCATTCTGTACCTGGCTCCACAGGATGAACGCGTTCTGGAGGTTCAACCAGTACTCAGGAGGAGTACCGAGAGCAGCTGCTATCTGCGCTGCTGACTCTCGGGTAATTTCCTTCTTGCCGGAAATGATTTCGGAAACAAACTGAGGCGGACGCCCAAGAATTTGTGCGAAGTCACTCTGTGACCAATGACGAGCTTTAAGCGCCTCTGCGAGGGTCTCACCCGGAGGAAACGCTTCAGCTAGTTCACGTGCCATAAGTATCAACTCCCTTCCTTGTAGTCGTCCGGTCCAGCCCCTGAGATAGTTGGTCGCTTTCTATCTTTGAGATCGAATCTGAACATTAGTCTGTATTGGCTCTCAATCCATTTTGGAGCAGAGGCTATTGCCGTCGTCCCACTGTCTTTCAAGGCCTGTAAGCGCGAGCAGGTTCTGTTCATTCGCCGCAGCTTCGAGCTGTTGTATGCACCAGCGATCTGCCCTTGTAACGCTTTTGGGCCACCGGGACGTTGTATGCGTGGGTATGTAGGAAAGGAGTCGAAGGTCCCCATCTTCGCAACCAACCTGCACTCCGCTAACCGCCCTCACCTGTGGTGTGATTAGAGCATACCGGAATGGCTTAGGGGTGCCCTGACCCAGGACTTGCCGGCTTTGAGCAGTTGTCTTTGGCCAGTTGACCATCCCACCACGCACTGGCAACTAGTCATCGCGAGATACAGATCAAAACGAATGATCTGAACGATTCCAGTGGAACCGAGCGAACTGAAGAACTGGGTCGGCATTCCTCAGCTGTTTCTTGCTGCCGGTCCCAGAGCTTGGACGCCTCCGGTCGGGGTTGCTATGTCATCCTTCACGCATGAGGAGCCCAGTCGGCTCCGGCGCCTCGAATGCATCTACGATTCGGTCGAACACGCCATGATCCATGGCTTTAACTACGAACTGGTCATGCTCGATGTCGGGGTCGTCGATCGGAAGTTTGGCAGCTCGCCTATCATTGGCTCCTAACGGGCCTGCCAGCCTATCGAAACTGACGAGCATGTTCAGATCTCACCCCCAACCTTTTCCCGGCCAACTGGACGGACAGTGCCAGCTGTACGCGGAGCACTAGTGCACGGCTGCTGCGTTCCAGTCTGGAAAAAATCGCCAATTGAGAATCACAACCTGTCCATTCGGAAATACAGTTCGCCGGATTTAGGGCACCAAACTCGATGGAAGCCCCACAAAAATCGCAGCGCGTGACCTCCGCAGACTACGGGGCACTGTGAAGCCCCGCGCCAGCTGCGAACGGCCATTCGTGGAACGCCGATGCCGCCAGGAACTTCACTCTGGCTAACAAGTCCTCTGGCGATTGCGAAAGATCAATCGGAAACTCCACGACGGAAACCTCGGAGTTCCGAACGCGTCGTAGCCGCGGCCTCCCCGGCCCCGCATAGACGAGCCAGGCTCTCGAAACGTCTAGCGCGGTGCAGTACGCCAGCATCTGGTAATGATCTGCGTTCGGGTAAGCGCCAGAAGGCGACGCTGCTTTGTACTTCGCGTCGAACACCATTGCGGGAACGCCGCGTACCGAATGAACGATGTCCACTGCCATGCGGACACGATTCCCCATCTGGCCAACCTCAGGCTCGTCCAGGAACGTCTCGTATTGTCCGCTGGTCTCGCCGGGATAGCCGTCAAGTGCCTCGCGAAGCGAAGTTGTAACGAAGTCCTCGAACACCTTGGCCATGTTCACAACGAAAGAGGCGACGGAATGGCGCCCGATGCCGGCCTCGGCCGACATGTTCCGAAGTATGATCTCCGCCAAGCGGAGGGCCGAAACATAGTGCTCGTTTAGACGCGATTCTGTCCAGGGAGGTAGCGTGGCTCCGAACCGTAGCTCCGAGACTCCGTCCAGCTTGGAATCCAAGTGAGCCAACCTCCAGCGCACATCGTCGGAGAGACGGGGCACTTGCATCATGAGCCGCACGGCAGCTCGAAGTATCCGATTCTCAGCGATGTCAACGGTGAAGTCGTCGTAGGCGACCTCCAAGGGCAGGAGCATCCCGGGGCGGCGGGTCATCTGGTCGCCCACACGGATCCGCCCTCGGACTGTCCGGAGGGCATCCTCAACGTGGACGTACCCACTGAGCGCACCGCGTTCCAGCGCCCGCAACCCCTGGCGGGCCAGGGATTCGCCAAGGGCGGCGAACAGGACGGTGTCTTCGATGCCCGCAACGTCTTCCGGACGGAAGCCCGGGTTCGCGGCGTAGCCGAGCAAGAACAGCAGCCGGCTGAGACCGACCTTCTGTTTTGGCGTGACCTCGACTAGAAGGTTCCCCACCTGGACAGCCCCCACAGTTCCTGCGGGGAGCACCGTCCACAATCCGCCGTGAGCAGGCAGGACCGTCACCAGCCCGGTGTCCCGGAGCGTCGCGGCGACTTCCGGATCCAGCTCAACTGCATCAGCCGAACTTTGCAGTTCGTCGAGGACGATGGACCTGAGCATCAGGAGGACGTGTCTTCAGAATCCGTCAACAACTGCTCGAGCTCCTCGGCGCCCTCACCATCCGGCACCTGCTCGACTGACACCAAAGAAAGATCCACCGGCCCAACATCAGCGCAAGCTTTTCGCCTCATCGCCGCCAGACCGAACTTCTCCCGGACCTGGTCCCGTTTCAGGCGCCCAAAATACTGTTCCTCCAACAGCGGCAGTAACTCGTACTTCCAGATCTCCTCGAGCCCCTCGTCGGTCTCAGCATGGGGCTTCATGAAGTAAGACGGCCCAATCATCAGGTCGCGGTTCGTATCCTCAATCTCGTTGTTTAGAGCGTTGAGGAGATCGGCTCGCAGTGAGGGTTTGCCGTTCGCTTTGAGGAAGCGTTCGAGCAGTCCAGAGATTATGCCGTCCTGCGGGTGAAGCTCGACGAATGCGAAGCGGCGCCTGATGGCGGCGTCCACCATCGCGATGGACCTATCGGAGGTGTTCATCGTGCCGATGATGAACAGGTTGGGCGGCAGGGCGAAGACCTTGTCCGGGTTGTACTGGAGGTTGATGCCCTCGTTGCGGTACTCCAGCAGATAGTACAGCTCGCCGAAGATCTTGGCGAGGTTGCCGCGGTTCATCTCATCGATGATCAGAAAATACGGCTTGTCTCGGTTGCCTTCAGACGCCGCTTCGTCGGCGATACGCCGCAGCGGTCCCGCTTCGAGGCTGAAGGCCACGTTTCCGTCCTGGCTTTTCGCCGGCCGGTAGCCCTCGAAAAAGTCTTCGTAGGCGTAGGAAGGATGGAACTGGACCGTCCTGACGTGGTCGGAGTGCTCCTCCCCCGCCAGGAACTTGGCGATAGCTGTTCCCAGAAAGGTCTTGCCGGTTCCGGGAGGGCCGTAGAAGACGATCTGCTGCCGGGTCTGGAGGAGCCTGATCACCTCCTGCAAGTGCTGCTGGTCCACGTGCAGCTTTCGTGCCAGTTCTGGCGTGGCTTTTGTTAGGTGGGGTACGACGGCGACTTGCGCCACGGGTGCCACATCTTCCGTCTCGTTATCGGGGTCAGCTTCCACACCGAACCAGGCCGTGATGATGGAAAGTGCTTCGGTAAGGTCCACGACTGACCCTTGCTCGGCCAGCAGCCGCGGCAGGGGTGCTGGCACGTCTTCAGTGCTGATCGGCGTCTTCTGCCACGCGACAGCGCGTCTCAAGCGCGACGTCGCGTCCTCGACGTAGTGAGCCTCCCCCGTCACGACACCGAGATAGAGGCTATCTTCGAAGGCCGTGAGGACGAAGTCGTCCACTTTCATGATGCTGAGGAAGCGATGGTATTCCATGGCACGGAGTTTGCGCTCCGAATATTCGATGTGCTGGTATCCCTTATTGACGGCCGCCTGTATTTGGCTCGGGTTCGATCCTGGCGTGGGTGACCCAAGGTGTTGCGCGGGGGTGGACACGAACCCGTCCTCAAGCCACGGGTGCAACATGGGCGTCCCTGCCTGGCTCTGCCTGACCAGCCACGCCCGCTGTCCGGAGTCTTCCGCCCCTGCCCGCCACTGGCTCAGATAGGGCTCGCTGTACCATTCCACGAATTCATTCGAGCTGCCCTGTTGGACGAGCCGAATGGCATGGAGGTCTTTGGCAATGGCGGCCTCGTCGTTGTCGTTTCGACCCGTTGCACCGCCAATGACGCCCGCAAATGCGTGCCAAATCTCTGTCCGGTGGTCCCGCTTGACAACAGGGGACATGTATCCCGGCCACGCGAGGTAGTCCACGCTGTAACGGATCATGGGGCGGTCATCGGGGACTGACTGGGTGATGTCGCGAAACGCCCAAGGATCCGAAAGTGCGGCTTCAATCAGGCTCATTGGTTGTGTCGCTACATGTTCGACGAGACGAGAGAGCCATTTCATGTGCTCTGCGACTTGGATGTTGAATCCGACACCGCCGTGGAACGCACCTTCGGCGCCCAAGCCCTCTTGAAGCAATGGAGGTAGGGGCACTTCGTCGAGTTTAATCCAGGAAAGAATCTTCTCGATCCTGGCGATCTTTGTTTGGGGGCCTACGTTCGAGAGGGGCAGTACCTGCAGGTAAGCCAGTTCCGCAGCCAGGAGGACCACGCCGCGGCTGGCATCTTGCAGCTGACGCTCGAACTTCGCCATGAAGGTTCCGGGGCCGACGTCGAGTTCGCTTCTTCTTGCCAGTTCGCGCGCGTTCTCAACTGTCCAGCTTGGCGTTGAGCCGTCGATGGCGGAAGGCGCGCGGCGAAATCCGCTCTCGAGGATCAGTCGTCCTGCGGCCTCGACCTGGGGAGCTATCGTGGCAGCGGGAGTGCTGAGATCGACCTCGGCAGCCGCGGCCTTGTCTCCGCGCCATTTCCGGAAGTTCACAACGTCCTGGGGGGCCCATTCGTCCGTCGGATCGGCGTTGATGACCGTCCACATGATGCCCTGGGCTTCCAAGCGGTCAAAGTCACCGAGTCCCGCAAGAGCCAGCTCCGACCGGAGCTGATCCAGGACGTCCAGGAACGCGTCATAGCGTCCTCGCGGAGTCCGTACGGCGTCCTTGTAGTCAAAACCGATGATGTTCCAGAACAGGCGGACCGCTTCGGGACGGTACGGCGGGAACTCGGTCGGATTCACGGCCATGAGCAGGACAGAACCCACGCCGGTGGCGATACCGTCTGAAAGCTCCCGGGAGTTCAGCTCCTTGAACCCGGTAACCAAGGCATTCAGCTTCTCTGTTGTGGGCTCGCCCGACCAAAACCGCGTCAAGAGACTTTCCAGCTTCTGCGCCGAAGCAACATCCAGCTTGTCCATGGCCCCGATGGTTCTGTAATTGACGAGGTTCGTCGTCCGCAGCGCCCGAATGAAGTGTGGGTGCCACGCAGGATCCCCGGCCAGCAGCTCGGTCCGCACGCCCGCGAGATTTGCCGCAAGCTCTTTCTTGTAGTCATTCTCGTCCGCGTGAAGGTCGACAGTTTCGATAAATTTGCCGGCAAACCCGATGAATGGAGTCCACTTCAAGTTCTGGGTCATGCGGAGATCTCCTTGGCGGGGTGGCGGGGGCCTTGGCCGGGCGGCGGGTTAAGCGACGACTCAAAGGGGATGCCGGTGTTGATGGCTTCCTGCATGGCGTCGTAGGCCTCGAGTATTAGCGTTCTTGTGCGATACTCACCGAACTGCTTCTCGTCTGAGTCTTTGACCACAGAGAACGTGTCCATCACGTACAAGACATCTGATCGCGTCATGCAGAATACGTGGAACATCGCGGCGTCAATCTCTACACGTAGCTTCAGATTTCGATTCGCATGAAAGATGAATGGGGGCGAATAGTCGCCCAATTCTCGTGCAAAACCCACATGTTCTTGGCTCACGTAGACGAGCTCGAGCACCCTGTCAATGATCCACCCTGAATCCGTGCCACCGATCTCCTTGAGCGCATCACCGAGCTGCTGAGGTGTCGGGAACGGCAGCTGCTTCATCGTGAATTGGCGAACATGCATTCCTCCCACCTTCTGACGGCAGAGGAAGTCGAAAGCGAACGAGTTCATCATTCCGATCAGACTGCATGCGTCGCGCGCACCTCGAAGGGGCAACAACAACGGAAGGCCACCGTCGACGGCCGCGGCCCCCTCAACAATAGTTGCGATCATAGTCCGCGCGTCAGTCGAGCGGGCAATATCCCGCCAGCCCAAATGCCAATCGTGCGGCCAGTTCGATGTTCGCTCACGGACACTACTTGCCGGGACCCAATACCGTGGACGGGGAACGAAGCTCGGATCCTTCCTGTCTGTCCCTGAGACGTCCACCGCAGTTCCGCCTTCAATCGACGCCCACTTGGAGTCGTACTGGTGGATCATTTTAGACTCGACGTATCGAACGAATTCCCCGTCACGAAGCTCGGAAATAATTGATCCGGGAGATGACTTGAGTTCTTCCGGCACCTCCGCATCATGGTGGAGTAAATCCGCATTAGTGTTGCTCATAAACATCAACATGAAACCTACAGGCCATGGATGGTCGGCTGGGTCTCGAGAATCATCCACGAGAATAGGGAACCGTCGATAGGCATCACGAGTGAGCTCGGCATCCGTCTTGTTACGGAATATAGGCAGTGTCCCCGTGTTTGGGTTTATTAGTCTTATATCACGGGGCGTCAATACGAAACTGGACTTTGGAATGTCCGACGGATCTGCAAGAAAAAATGCAAATTTCGCTTCGGGGCTAGTCCTTGAGCGTCCAGTCGTCGTGAGAAGGCAAAACTTGTAACTCCTATGCACCTGGGGAAAGTACGGCCGCGAGTTCTCGAAGTCAAAGCAACCGACAATACGATTAGAATCCACCAGGGCGCCAATGAGATGCTGATTAAACTTGTCGGTGGCAACATTTGTTGGCACTATTACGCCCGAATTTCCGTGCGGTGAGCAAAGAGTTTGAAAGAGTTCCGTGAACAGTGAATAGGTATTCAGACGACCATAACTGCTCAATGGGAATCTTCCGGAATTATGATAAAATAGCTTTTCGCCGGCGACCTTCGCTTTGTCCTTCTCATATTGCCTGAACAGAACCGGGTCTAGAACTTCGAGTGCAGAGATTAGCTTATCCCGCACGTCCTTCTTTCCTTCGCGATAGATTTCAGGTCTATCTGCCGCGAAGTATTCTTGAGGATCAAACTGAACTTGGTCCCAGGGAGGGTTTCCCAACATGCAAGAGAAACCCCCGGGCCAGCCCTCGGCCCCTACATCTTCGCCGGACTCGGGGTCACCAAAGACTTCCGGGAACTCGAGGTGCCAGTGGAAGAATCGGTATTCGTCCGCCAGCTGGCGCACCTGGGCTACCGTGTCGACGTAACCGGCATCGGCGCCTGAGTCACCAAGCTGCCGCACGATTGAAGAGGTGGGAGGCTCTGCCTCGCCAGCCTTAAGGGGCCACACGAACGCCGCGCACCAGGCGTCCGCGTGGAGCCTCTTCTGCTCCAGGTCCGCGGAGTGGTCGAAGGCGTCGTAGGCCTTGGCTCGGGACCGGGCCTCCTCGGCGCTCGCCACGGGTTTGACCAGTTCGCGGCGCTGGCTGATCAGCTGCGCCACAACCGACTGCGTGCCGCCGAAGCTGAACGCGTCCTGCCCGAGTGAGCCAAAGAGCCTGTCCGCTTTCCGCGTGTTCTCGGCTTTGTTCCGTTTTTTGGCCTCAGCCGCAAACGTCTTGTCGTCGCCTTCCAGAACGGTGAAGGCCCCCTCGGGTACGCCGCCGGCGAGCAGCGCAGGCGTTGTTCCTAACAGGCTATTGCCGATCTTGATCCGTGCGTCCAGGAAGCCGAGCGGTTTCCCGGGTTGCATGGCTTCCAGCCACAGGGACACCTTGGCAAGTTCGGCAGCGAGGTCATTCATGTCCACACCGTAGATGCAGCGTTCCACCACGTCATGCAGTGCGCTCTGCACCTCGCCGGGTGTGGGCTCGTTATCGCCGGCGCGCACCTCGGCCAGGCGACGGGCAACCCGGCGGGCGGCGGCCACCAGAAAGCCGCCGGAGCCGGAGGCAGGGTCGCACACGGTCAGCGCAAGAAGCCGGGCCTCGGCGTCGTCTGGTCCAGTCGCACCATTCACGGCCTGGTCCAGCAGCGGGTCCAAGGCGGTGTCCAACAGCGCGGACACCAGACCTGGCGGGGTGTAGTAGGAGCCGGTGGTCTTGCGCTCGTTCCCGGCCAGATGCGCAAGTTCAAAGGACCGTGTCTCGGTATCGACGCGGGGTACCAATTCCAGCAAAGATTCGTAAACGGAGCCTAGTTCCTCGGCCCCGAGATGTCGGTAGTCCACGGGCTGCAGACGCCCGGTCTTTCCAGCCACCCAGCCCAGGCCGCGGATGGCCTTGAGGAAGTCCTGGTTTGCCAACTCTGCACCTAGCAAAAGGTCCTCATGCGGTTGCCCGGCCAGACGAGCGGCGCGGGGATCGGGATCAAAAAGTCCGCCCAGTGCCGGCAGACCGACTACACTGAGGCCGTCGCCGCCCAGGGCGCCCAACACGAGTTTCTGGGTACGCCACAGGTCCGGGTGCGGGCCTCCGTCGCGGGTGCGCGACATCTTCCGCAGCCGCTGCGTCGAGAAATAGGTCTCGTAGCGGTGGCGGGCCTCGGTGGTCGCCGCCGGATCGAGGAGAGCACCGCGATCCTCCACCACGAACAGGAACAGCAGGCGGTAGGCAGTGCGAAGGAGTGCCTTGTGGAAGTCGCGATGGCCTAGATCCCCGGAATGCAGGGCATCCACGAGCCAGCGGTTGTCCGGGTGACGCAGAAAGCCCGAGCCCAGGAAGCCCAGAGCTTTCTCGACGCCGGCACCCAGCTTGTCGAGGGCACGAGCTCCGGCCTCGACGGATTCACCGCGCCAGAGTTCCAGCCAGCAGTCAGACGGGGGCGCTTCGGATCCGCCGCGCTTGTCCAGCCGGGACTGGTGACAGAGTTGCCAGAACAGCTGGAATTCGGAATAGAGATCCGACTCGAAGATGGTCTCAAGATCGAACTCAATGTATGCGGAGCCTGCCAGCGCGGTGGAGTCCCGCAGGAGACGGAGCCTGAGGCCGTTGCTGAGAATGGCCCAGAGGTAAGTGTCCTCACGGTTCAGGAATTCCTGCATCATCGCCTGGGGCGCGCGCCGGGCCGCACCTTCAATCTTCGGGGTGCGCTTGTCCAGGTCCACCCCAGGGCCAAGCAAGTGGATGGGCACGGACTCCCAACGGTGCGAGATGGAGTACGCCTCGCCGCCGATCGTCAGGCCGCCGGGGGTCGCCGGAACCTGCCCATAGCCGAGCTCGCGAAGTAGCACCAGAAGCCACTTCTGTCGGGCATCACCAGTGCCGGCACCTTGCCCGTCCGGGCGTTTGGCGGCGTCCGCTTCGCGCCAGGCGCGCCAGGCACCCTGAAGGTACATCCATGTACGTGAGGCCGCGTCACGGAGCGTTTCCGTGCCGGCAAGGTGGAAACTCGCCGGAGCCATGCTCCTGGCATCATTGACTTCCCCGGCCTGGATGCGCCCCAGCAATGAGGGGGGAACAACTCCTCCGACAACGGTGATGGCTTGGAATGCCGCGCTCATTTGGTGCCTCCGGCCGGGCTGTAGACGTAGACGCCCAGGATGTCTGCGGGAAGATTCGGTTCGACCGTGAGGCCACGGATGCCGAGCTGGCCGGCACGGTCGCCGCGGGCGGCGATCCTGACCTCTCTGTGGGCATCACGGATCTGTTCGGCCACGTCTCGGGCTTTCTGCTCGAGTTGGTCCTTCAACTGGTCCAGAGATCCGAGGATGGCGGCCATCATGTTGGTGACATCGCCGGCGTTCGCGTCTGGTCTGGCCTGGAGCAGCGCTTCGACGGCTTCTTCCGGGAGCCAGACGGGATTCTGCGGGCTGCCGCTGAAGGCCAGTACGCGGGCTTCCTCTGCCATGTCTGTCTTGTCGCCGAGCCGTGCGGGAAGCACCAGCTTGGTGCGGAAGCGGATCAGGAGGGCCACGGTAAGTTTGTCCACCGCGTTAGTTTTGATGAACCCGCAGCGGCGGGCAGGGCGTTCCTTGCCCCTGAGTTGCGCGTCCAGAGCGGAGTTCAGTACGTAGTTTGCCGCGGCAGCGACGACGGGGTCCGTCCGTACCAGCACGGAGGTGTGGTGCGGGGCCGGGAAGTCGTTGACGAAGCGGACCTTGGAATCCGAGCCCAGGGCGTTGCGGATGCCCGGCACAGCCGCTGTCAGCTCGGCCACAAGCCCATCAGGAGCGGTCTCGACGTGCGCGCCCGTTTCTTCGAGTGCTGCTTTCACAAAGGCGGCGACATCCTCGGGGTCGCCCAGGCTGCGCCGGGCTGCGTCCACGACTTCCTGAACTTCTTCCGGGCGGATGGCATTCTGGGCGAAGCGAGAGCGGCTGAGCTTCTCCTGTTCCGCGCTGCTTCGCCATTCAGCGTCCAGTTCCTCGGCTTCCGGGGTGAGGCTGAACAGCTCCAGCTGATCGCCGTTCTTGCCGCGCATCATGATGCCCTCCAGGAGGGCGGAAAGGATCTGATCGCTGCGGGGCGGGACAGGTACGCTGATGCCCAGGTCCCGGCGAATACTCTCATGCTTGCGCAGCAGGACATCCAGCACAATCCCGTCGATACCGTTGTCATCACCGTAGATGGTGAGGGCGCGGACGGTATCCGAGAGCTGTCCGAACCGGTCTACCCGCCCTTCGCGCTGTTCGTGGCGGGTGGGGTTCCAGGCGAGGTCATAGTGAATTACGGCTTGGAAACCGTCCTGCAGGTTCACGCCCTCGGACAGGCAGTCCGTGGCCACCAGCACCTTTGGAGTGTCGCCGGCGCGTTCCGCTTGGGCGGCGATGCGCGCGGCACGTTCCTCTGAGGGGAGCTCGCCGGTGACTACCTCGACGTCGAACTTCCTCTTCCCAACTTCCCGCAGGTTTTCCGAGACGTAGTGTGCGGTTGGGATGAAGCGGCAAAAAACGATGGGCTGGAAGCCCTCGGCAATGAGCGCTCGGATGCGCTTGACCAAGAGCTGAAGCTTGGCGTCCTGCCCGGGGTTGGCCTGAAGCTCCCCCGCTGTCTTGAGGAACGCATTGAGCTGACGTTTTTCCCGCGACGTTTCATCCAAGGCATCCGGCCGGGAACCGGGCACCACGTCGATGCCCTCGCCGCCGTCGTCCTCCACCTGGTCCATCACCACTGCCATGCCTCGCTTCTCGGCGGTGGCCTCCGATTCAGCATCTTCACCGACAGCACGGGTGTTCAGGGTAGCGGCGGCCGATGCAGGCGAGGAAGCCATGGCACGCAGCAGGGACAGCGCGGACCACCAGCGGATGCGTTGGTCGCGCTTGCTGCCGGAGGTGTCCTGCACCTGGCCGCGGACGTAGTTCAGGACGGCGTCGAAGAATGCCCGGTGCTCCGGCGAGAGCTTATAGGCGACCTCGACTGTCTGCCGGTCGCTGGGGAACTTGGTGTCCGACTTCAGGTAGCTGCGGATGTCCACGCGGCGGCGCTGGACCATATGGTCCGCGAGTTTGCGGCGGCCCGTCTCGGCAGAAAGGTCCACGGTCTTCAGGCTGCTATCCAGCAGGCCGATCAGGTTGCGGAAGGCACCGTCGTTGCCGCTGTGCGGCGTCGCCGTTACCAGCACGAGGTGACGGTGCGGGTCATCGGCCAGTCCCCGCACCAGCTCGTACCGCTGCGTGCGGCCGACGCCGCCCTTGCCGGAGTCATCGGCAGTGACGCCGTGGGCCTCGTCCACGATCACCAGGTCTGGTGCGGTCCGCATGAAGTCGTGGCGTTTGGACTCGGACTTGATGAAGTCAGTGGAAACGATCGTGTGTTTGAAATACTCAAAGATGGACTTGTCGTAGCCGGCTTCCCTCTGCAGCCGCTTCACTGTCCCTGGCAGGACCAGCTCGGCGTCAATACCAAACTTCTCAGAAAGTTCCTGCTTCCACTGCTGGGCCAGGCTAGGCGGGCATAGGACAGCGAGTCCGCTGGCGTCGCCCTGAGCCAGGAGCTCGGAGGCGATCAGTCCAGCCTCGATGGTCTTGCCAATTCCCACATCGTCGGCGACCAGGAGGCGCACGACATCCTGGCGGAGCGCCAGCAGCAGTGGGACGAGCTGATACGGGCGCGGGCTCACATTCAACCCTGCCAGGGAACGGAACGGGCCACCGCTGGAGCGGAACCCGATACGGAGCGCGTCGCGGAGCAGCCGGGCGCTGCGGTCATCGCCCAGGTCGGTTGCCAGCGGTAGACCGAAGGACGCCGGGTTCACTTCTTCGATGGAGGGGATGACTCCGGCGATGTCGTCCATAGTGCCGCCCAGGGGCTGGAGGACAAGGAAGTCGGGGGTGCTCTCGGGCAGAACTACCCATTCACGGCCGCGGGCCGCTACCAGCGAGCCAACCGCAAAACTGTGCTCCGCCGTCGTACTAGTCACTCCACCACTCCAAATACGTTCGTGTGTCCACTTACAAATGCTTCAATGTCTTCGTCCTGACGGCACCTGATGACGTTCCAGTTGCCGTACGTCAGTGCCAGATCATCGACGGGAGGTCTGGACACGTCCTCAACAATCACAGCAATGCCCACCGACAACTTAGCGGTGTAGACGAAATCCACCACATTCCCCTCAATGCTGGGGCCGATTTCATCGGGCAGATTTCGCCCGTTCTGCAGCAGATAGTCCAACAGGCTTTGGGCCCGCGGGCTGACCACAGTTCCGGGAGGCATAGCGTGCTTGGGTTTCGGCGTCGGTGCTGCAGCCACCGTGACAGCGCCGGCCAACTGCATCAGCCGGTCTATGACGAGCCTCCGGTCGATGATTTCGTGGTCACGCTGGTTGCCGTAGGACAACAGGCACCGGTAGCAGCCACGGACGCAGCTGTTTTCCATGTCGTTGCCCGTAGCGGCATCGACGTGCAGAATTTCCAGCGCCTTGGCGGCGACCCTGGCCATGGCATCCGGCTCGCTTTGCAGCCGGCGCAACACTCCGGCGCCGCCCTCTGCGGCTTCGATGAACAGCAGACGTCCCCGATCCTCGCTGTCCGCGAGAAGCTCGCTGGAGAGCTCAGAGTCCTCCAGCTGGAACACCGCTTCGATGCCGCGTTCCATGGCGAACTGCATGGTGGTTGCTTCTGCGGGCGTCACGTTCTCCGTCCAGCGGACGACGGCGATGTTGCGGCGGTCCTCAACGTAAGGCGTCACCATCTGCTTCTTCTTGGACTGTTCAACGGTCATGGCATCCGCGTCGGTGGCCTCACCCGCGTCTCCGGTATCCGCGGTGGCTTTCTTTTCCGACAGCCATTCGCCCGTGATGAGATCGAGCCAAAAGCCATGCCGATCCTGGTTGGCCCGGTTCCGTCGACCCAGGTTGGTCACCCGGACAGTCGCTCCGTCGCCGTAGTGCACCGCACCGATGGCCGCCTCCCCGTTCAGCATCTGCGCATCGGAGCGGCCTGGCTTCTTACCGTGCGGGGCAAACCGGTAGTTCGTGACGAGCTGGAATCCTTGGCGGTTGCGTTCCTCCTCGTCCGCGCTGATCCGTTCGCGGCGGCGCGTGATGACGGACTGCAACTGCATCAGGTTTGACCAGCTGCCGGCCAGCGGTTCATTGCACGATTCGCAGATGTCGAGTCCGGCCTCCCGCTGGTGCAAGTAGCCACAGGCAACGCAGACACGGGCCTCTCCGAGAACCACATCTCCCACGCCCCCGCCGTCGGAGTCCCGCGGCAGGCTGACGCGCTTAACCTGGTAGCGGGCGCCTTCGTGGTAGATCAGCGAGTCCGGACCGAACTCGCTGATCGCAAGGAATCGCGAGCGCTGCAGCCATGTGCTGTTGTTATCCTTGCCCCTGCGGATGCCCGGGATGAATGCGGCCAGAGGCAGCCGCGGGAACGAGTATCCCGGAAGAAAGCCTTCGGAAGCCAAGTAACGCAAAGTGTAGAAGTCGGATTGGCCCTTTGAATCGCTGTCATTGAGAAGGATTTCCAGGCGCTGGCCGGCCTCGCGGTGCCGGTTGGCCGCGGCCTCGCGCTGTTTGGAGTCGGTGGAGTGGTCCTGGCTGGCTCGGTGCGCGGCGTCCTGCTCGGTGATGGCGCTCCGGTAGAGCTGTCGCCATCTTTCACAGGCCTGGTCGAAGTTGGCCAGAGCGGTGTCAATGACGGCATCGGACCATGATTCAGTCCACCACGATGTGTCCTTCAGTTCTCCTTCGATGCTCCGCAGGAGGACCTCTGCCGATGCCTTGGCGCGTTTCGCGGCCTGTTCATCAGCTAGGACAGATTTGATCTCGGGCTGAAGGGGGTAGCTCTTGTCTTCAAGCTTGAGAAGACCGCTCATGGACTTACCCAGACCCGAGCTGGTTGAGGCGAGGGCTTCCGCAAGCCAGATGGCGTGGACATGTGACCTGATCAGGTCTTCGTTGGCGAAGTCCAACCTCGGCGGCTGGACCTGGCCGGAAACCATGAGGTTCGAGCGTTCGAAGTAGTAGGAGTCATGAGGGCTGCCGGTGGCACAGTAGGTCAGGACCAGGGCCGGCTGGCCCGAGCGCCCCGCGCGGCCGCTGCGTTGGGCGTAGTTTGCCGGCGTGGGCGGAACGTTGCGCATCGCCACGGCATTGAGGTCTGCGATGTCGACGCCCAGCTCCATGGTTGGAGAACAGAACAGCAGGGGAAGTTCTGCTTCGCGGAACGCCTGTTCTCTGGCTTCCCGGTCTTCTGCACGTACCTGGGCGGTGTGCTCCGCCGCTTTGAGTCCGGCCAGCTCCTGTCCTTGCTCCAGGTACAGGTCCTTGAAGAACTGGATGACGCGGGGCTTCTGGTCGGCGTGATAGGTGCGGCGGAGCAAATCGGGGGCGCCGTATTCGCCCTCTCCCTTCCTCAAAACCATGCTTGACAGTTTGAGGCGGTAGCCGGAGACCTTGCCTTCGATGACCTCGGCAATGAAGCCGGTCTCGAGCAGAATTTGGAATAGCGAAGCGATGACTGCGTCCACCTCGGCGCGTTTGAGCTTATTGCCGGGCGAAGCTGTCTTGGCTAGCCATCGGCCAAATGTTCCGTAGGAGGTCACGGGGAGAGTCGTCCGGTAAGCCATCTTCTTGGGCTCCGTGGTCACGAGCCCGACGCTGGCAGCAGATTCCTGCTCTGGCAAAGCCCAAATACCCGTCAGGAATTCACGGCTTCGGTTCTTGACGCGGTCCAGCCAGTCCGCCGTGAGTTCCTCGGCGTCGATGGCAAGAACGCGGCGGAACTCATCCAGCAGGACCCGGATGATCTCCTCGCGCTTGCCGGGGTCCGCGTCCCGGAGCACGTAGTGAGCTTTTTCCCAGCGGCGCTCTTGTTCCGCCAGGTTCTTGGCGAGGGGGTAGTCCACGATCAGGAGACCTGTTTGTTCAAGGTTGGGCAGGGTGATCCGCCACCCGCGTTGCAGGTCGCGCAGAGCGCGGTAGGTCACGACTTCGTTCAGCGCCCGCTTGGTCGGTTTAGGGTCCAGCGGATCTTCGGTCCGCGCATAGTCGGACCATGCCAGGCTGAGTGTCTGGATGATCGCATCGCCCAGCTCCATCGCTTCGACTCCGTCATCCCCGGCTGAAGCGACTGCGCGGTAGAGGGCAGAGCGAAGCTGGGCCACTTGGACGAAGTCGTTCAAGTGGCCGGCCTGGAGGGACGCGTCCTGTCTGTTGTCCACGAACGTCAGCAGTTTTTTAGCGCGCGGACTCAAATCGCGGCCGGCCTCTGACTTCAATAGCTGCACGAGCTTCGTTGCGATCACGGTCATCGCGCTGCTGCGGCCCTCTTGGTCGAGCGTCACCACCTTGGAGAATTCACCGCTCCGGGCGGATTCATAGGTGACCTGGCAGTTGAGGCAGAAACCAAGGCTTCCCGGGACCCAGGCGGCGAGTTGGCCATCGTCTTGCGTGTACTCGTTGTCCCGAGCCGCTGCGCCGTCGGGCTGGACGCGGTAGCGCGACGGAATCCGTTTGCGTTTGGACTCGATTACTCGATTTCCAGACACCGCCTCGTTGAGCCAGGAGGCAGGGATACGACCCGCTTCGATTGCCTGCTCCGGCCATTCCTGCACCGTGGAGATGTACAGATACCCGTCCTGGCCATTGTCCGGGCCGCCGGTATCCTGCATTTTCAGTTCGTGCCGGGCGATAAAGCGTGACTCGCCGCCAGTTTCGGTCAACCGTGCCATGAGGTATTCCTGACCGCACTCGCGACAAAAAGCGAGGGGGTAGAGCCGCTTCTCGGCCTCTCCAACGGTCAGCTGGAAGTCGGTCTCGATGAGCCTCGTGTCCTCGGGCTCCGCCGTGGCATAGAGGGAGCCGGCCTTGGAAATGAACTGGTGAAGGCGGAAGGCGAACAGCGGACGGTTGGTCTCAGTATGCTTTGCCCTCGACCCCGCAAGGAGAGTCGCCCGGATAGCGGTGGCGCAGCTGCTTGCTGTTTCCCCTGTCTGCTTAGCCAGTTCCTCTGCGGCATGGGTGACCGTCTGTGGTTGTCTGCGGATGATCTTGCCGGATTCTGGCTCCGTTGTCAGGCCGAAGGTGTCCTCAATCCAAGACGCCAGCGGATCTGAGGTCATCAGTGCGTATCCGCCGTCCAGCGTGGGGCTGCTGTACTCGGCGTCACCGCGTTCTCTCACAGCAGCCTTCAGATCCTGGTCCGATCGGTGCTGGTTGGTGGTCGCTTGGACCAAGGTCTCGGTCACTACGTGCTCCGGCAAAACAACGGTTCCAAAAATCCGGGAAGCGACCTCGGCGACGTCCCTCTGCTGCTGGGCGACTGTTCCACCGCTCGACATCGTGGCGGACGTGCCAATGCACTGCAAGGTGCTCTGAGCGTTACAAGCGTCCCGCAAGCGGCGTACGAGCATAGCAACATCCGCGCCCTGCCGGCCGCGATAAGTATGCAGTTCATCCAGAACGAGGAACTGGAGACCGGAGGCCGCTCGGATGAGGGACTGCCGCTCCTCCGGCCGGGTGAGGACGTACTCAAGCATGACGTAGTTAGTCAGCAAGATATCCGGGGGGTTCTTAAGGATGTTCTCGCGGGTCTCTCCGCGTTCCTGGCCGGTATAACGTGCGAAAGTGACCGGCGGCTTGCCGTCAAATCCGTTGTCGAGGAACTTGGATAGCTCCTCCATCTGGCTGTTGGCCAAGGCGTTCATCGGGTAAACGATGATGGCCTTGACGCCCTTACCCGTCCCTTCGCGGAGGACCCGGTCGACAATTGGAACTATGTACGCAAGTGATTTGCCTGAGCCCGTGCCCGTAGTTAGGACGTATGAAGCCTTCTTGGCCGCGATTTCAATGGCATCGCGCTGATGCTTGTGCAGCGTGATAGGCACCGAGCCCCGATCGCGGGCGTCTTTCTTGGGCCTGAAAATGGCATCGCAGTCGGGGTGAAGGAGCCCACGCCGGACGAGCTCGTCTATGCGGCCGCCGGAGCTGAACGAGGGATTTAGGGACAGCCAAGGGTCTGGCCACTGCCGTCCCTTATCTCCGAGCTCGACGACGGCATCCTTAATTCGCGGGTCCTGGATGTCAACGAAGCCTTCCGTGAAGGACCGGTAGCCGGCGACCAACTTTTCACGAATTCCGAACGCATCCACGCGTGCTCCCCCTGCTCACAACCTCTGATATCTAAGGGAAGCTTAGCTGCATGGTTCATTGGTTGTTGTAGCTGCAAGTGCTATCGGAAGCTTGAAGGACACAGGACGAGCTCAACTGCCTACCCCCGCCCATACGTAGGCTCTAGCCATGACGACATTAAGAGTTGGCGGGGCGACGGTTGGACTGAACGAAGCAACGGAATGGGCGAGGCGCTACCTGAGGGAACGGCGTCGCACATCGGCCTACCCAGCATATGACGGATACCCTGGCTCGCCAGGCGACTCAGTTGGGCGGCAGGACCTTCTCGCGGTCACCCTGCTCAACGTTGCTAACAATCCCATTCCTGTCTACTACGGGCTCGAAGGACTGATGGACTCAATCAATAAGCGCCTAGACGATCCCGCCATTTCCGGGGAACTGGCATCGGCAGACGACGAAACGCTGAAGGCTATAGTCCGACTCTTCGGGGTGCTCGAAGACAATCCGACGAAGTACGTGCGGCTGACAACACTCTCCAAGGTCCTGCACCGGAAGCGTCCGAATTTACTTCCCCTCTTCGACGACAACATTGGCTACTGCTATAGCCAATGTGAGGGTGCGCCCGTCCCCTACGAGAACGGTCGCAGTTATGCCGGGTACCGGTATGAGTGGCTTAAAGCTCTTCAACGAGATCTGGTGACTCAACTCGCCTTTTGGGAAGAAATCGCAGCTATGGCTCCCGGACCGAAGATTACACCTCTACGGGCCTTGGACATCATCGGTTGGGAGCTAGGAAACCGGCGGAGCTGATTTCCCAGCAACAACTGGGCCCGGACGAGTCTGAGCGATGAGTCGGGACCAAAGGTACTACCTGAGCGTCTTGTATCGACGAGAGCGTCCCACTCGCTGCTGCAGTGCGATGGCCGGATTCATAGGCCATCATCGGTGAGCGCATGGCATGTACGACTTTCGATGCCGAAGTCGAGCTAATGAGTAAGCAAGATTGGCCGCACCAACAGATCAATCGCCCCTATGTCTGCATGGCGAACGTCCTCGACGATGCCGACCAAGCGCCCTCGCTTTATAACGTTGCTCGGACTGTCGATGACCGCGGCGCCCGTCCTATGGTTGTGGTTGAGAGTGTCGACCAAGTCATTAAAGAGATCGATTTGTCGTCCGGAGCGCATCTCTTCCTCCAGAGTCGTATCAAGCATCAGAAATTCGCGGTCGCGCTCTTCTTCAGTCAAAATGCCTAGACTTCGGTACAGCTCGGCCCGTCCTTCGGGAGAAGAAGGGAACCAAGTTCCTGCCACGGGCTTCTCGTCCCCAGCCCAACGCCAGTAGTTGTCGACAGACCCTACCCCGGTGACGACGACTGAAGGGCCAACGCCGTGCGGAGCTTTATGTCCCCTCATAAGAAATGTCCAGATGGACTTGGTTGATCCACCGACTCCGAGAGTACGTACGGCACCGAATGAGACTTCTGTAAGTTCAATATCTACCAGGTCTTGGGCTATTGAGCTTTCAGGCCTGGCCCACCTTCTGCCGGACTTAGCTGCGGCTTTAAGTAGCTCCTCCCGGCAAGTACGGGGGCGGCCAAGTCCCAGTAGAGGCATTTTTCCCTTTACGCCGGGAATGATGTCAATTTCTAAAGAAGGAGAATCGGAACGGGACTCCGCCATAGTTGTCGTGTGGCCCAGGTATTCTTGCGCTGCTCTTGCAGAAAAGTAGACTGTCATGTCAAGATATTAGCGCCCTGTGGCTGCAGGCATTATTGCTGGTCCCAAGGGCAAAGTCGGAACCGATACTTAAGCTTCCCCAAGGCTCGTCTCCCTGATATGCCGCGCCTACTCTGACTGCCATGCGGTACACAAGCCGCTTCCGTACCTAGGTGCCGAATTATCACGAAAGAAGTACAGTCCCGTGCGCCGCATGACCGTCGCCTTCCGGTGGTGGCCCATCTACAGCATCGGGGCCTTGAGTCGCGCCTATCAGGGACAGGACCGTGGCACGGTACAAGCGAGGTTGCGTTGTCATATCGCATTTTTCTCCATTTGACTATTTAGTACGTACACGTAGCCGCGTGCAAGAAGAACAATCTAGTATAAGAATGCGCGGGTTAGCTAGTAAAGGCCGGACCACCATCTGTAAAAGGTACCCCAGGTTAGGGGATCCTCTCCTTTACTCTGCACAAACTTACTCAACGAAGGAAGAAGATTGGCGTGTTCAACCAATGCCTCCGCGTAGATTGGAGCCTCAAGCTGGGCTAGCATTCCATTCGACCAAATTAGCCAAGTCCTATCTGTTATGTAACCCTGCTTCCGTAAGTCAATTTCATCTTCGGACAAACGAAGATATGCCATTGCAAGACGGGCCTCTTCGCGCGTGGGATCAAAATTTTCACGATTCAAATACATCCGGTCTGTCATAGCGTCTAGAATTCGCCAATACCGCTGGACGTACATGTTCTCAAATTCTCTGTGCCGCTGCGTTCGGGCACTTATCACTTGAAGGACTGCAAATATGACTGCCACAGCGGTGATAATCGTCCCGACATCGGCCCAGTCACTGAGGCTCATACATCCCCCGGGTTCCGTTGGTTTCTTTCTATTCTCGTCATGTAGCAGTGACCATGAAAACCCATCACTGCGCGATCGCTGCCGCGGTCGCATACACATCTGCGGGCATCGCCCGGTGAAGCTTCCACGTGATCGCAATAGGCTTCTCGCCAGAGTGCTGCACGTAGTCCACTTGGCCGAGGCAGGTGTACGGAACAGTCAAACCGGTCTCGTCGTCCGCGGTGTCCCTCGTGAAGATCAGAACCCGAGAACCATGCGAAACCCGGTCAAGGTAGCGGCGCCCGGTCGGGCTGCTCGGCGAGGTAGCGTTCTGAGACTCCCAGTGGAACAGCTCAGGACTGATGGCGTAGTCCTTGTACATTGTGGTGGCCGAGTGCTTTTTGTCGTCCTTGTTCAGGGTGACAAAGAAGGCGTCGGTAGCCGTCGCCGGACACCATGCGACGCCTTCCCGGTGCTGCACGTTCTTGCCGTGTTCCAGCGAGCCGTACTGCAGCGCCGCCAGCACCTCCTCGCGCCGGTACGTGGCATGCGACAGCAGCGGGATGTGCTGCATCCCAGCGCCAAGACTCTTCGCTGCATGTTTCGACGCCGTCACTCCCAGCTTCACCACCTGGCGGATCTCGCGGCACACAAACTGGTAGCCGCGCAGATGGTCCAGGCCGCCGTCGTACGTTGCAAACCCGCCGCCGTCATCCCATAGCGTGTAAAAGAGCATGCGCGCGAAAGCCTGCTCACGCATGCCGAGCTCCGCGTAACGGGGCGCGTCGGGAGCGACCAGCATGGAATAGGCGGCCGCACGTTCCGGATCGTCCACGTGAATCAGCGCGGCCATACGGCCCAGCAGCTTCTTTTCCTCCGCGTCCGACAGCTCCTCGAGCTTCCCGCGCAGCACGGTCTCCAGGGGTGAAAGCCCCTCGATCAGCCCAGCCTGCCGGAGGTAGCCGGTCCACGAGTCCCTGGTGGAACGGTAGATCGTCTTCACGTCATTCCCCGACCGCTCCAGATAGGCCTCCAGCTCGGTCTCGGCGTACGAGGCGATGTCGCGGAGCAGCTGCGCCCGGTTGAACCGCAGCTGTGCCTTGATGTTGTCCAGCACCACCTTCTGCGTCACCCGGTCCAGCACGATCTGCGAGCCGGACGGCAGGTACGGGAACTCATCCTCGACAGCCTTCTCCAGCTCCTTGCGGCCGTACCCGGTCAGCGCGCGGTACCGCAGATCGAAGCGGAACTCGCGGCGCTGCTGGCCGATGAAGTCCAGGACGGTCAGCACGGCCTTGCCCTCGGCGCGCCGCAGCCCGCGGCCCAGCTGCTGAAGGAAGACCGTGGCGCTCTGCGTGGGCCGGAGCAGCAGGATGGTGTCCACCTGCGGCAGGTCCAGCCCTTCATTGAAAAGGTCGACGGCGAAGATGCAGTTGATCTCCCGCTGCCCCAGGCGCCGGAGGGCTTCCTCGCGGGCAGCATTGTCAGTGGTGCCGTCGACGGCGACGGAGGCAATACCGGTCCTATTGAACACCTCGGCCATGTAGCGGGCGTGCTGGACGGAGACGCAGAAGCCGATTGCCCGCATCTGGTCGGTGCTGGTGACCTTGTCCTTGAGTTCGCGGATCACCTTGGCGGCGCGGGCATCATTCCCGGTGTAGAGTGCACTCAGCTGGGCGGTGTCGTAGTTGCCGCGTTTCCATTCCAACTGGCTCAGGTCGACGTCGTCTGAGACGCCGAAGTAGTGGAACGGCACCAGCAGGTCGGCGTCCAGTGCATCCCAGAGGCGCAGTTCACTGGCGGTGCGGCCTTCGAAGAACTGCTTGGCGACGTCAACGCCGTCGCCCCGTTCCGGGGTCGCCGTGAGTCCGAGGAGCTGCTGCGGTTTCAGGTAGTCCAGCAGGCGGCGGTACGTGGGTGCCATGGCGTGGTGGAACTCGTCGATGACAACGACGTCGAAGAAATCCGGCTCCAGCTGCTCGATGCCGAGGGAGGACAGCGACTGGACGGACGCGAAGATGTGCTTCCACTCTTGCGGCTTGTTCTCCCCCACATAGAGTTCGCCGAAGGCGCCGTCCTGCATGACGTCGCGGTAGGTGCGCATCGCCTGTTTCAGGATCTCCTGCCGGTGGGCGACGAAGAGCAGCTTTAAGTCTTTGTCGGCAATTTCGCTGAGCCGCTTGTAGTCCAGCGCTGCGATGACGGTTTTTCCTGTGCCGGTGGCAGCGACCAGGAGGTTGTGGTTGAAGCCCTTGAACCGCTCGGCTTCCAGATCCTCCAGCATCTCCTCCTGATGGAGGAACGGCTGAACCTCAAGGCCGGTGGCAGCATCCGGGGCAGCGGTTCGGTGGCCGCCGTTGCGTTCGAGGGCAGCGTCCAGCTTTTCGCCGTCGCGTTCCGGATCGTAGCTTTGGAAGGCACGCTGCTCCCAGTAGCTGTCGAAGGTGACCTCAAATTTCTGCAGGAGGGCTGGCGTTGCAACGGAGCTGAGGCGGACGTTCCATTCAAGCCCGTCGAGGAGCGCAGCCTGACTCAGGTTGGAGCTGCCGACGTAGGCGGTGTCGAAGCCGGTGTTACGGCGGAACAGCCAGGCCTTGGCATGCAACCGAGTTGCCTGCGTTTCATAGCTGATCTTTACCTCGGCCCCGTACCGGTTGACGAGCTCGTCAATGGCGCGGCGTTCGGTGGCACCCATATATGTGGTGGTGATGACCCGGAGCTTGGCGCCGCGCTCCTTGAGTTGCGCAAGGGCAGGCTCCAGGAGCCTGAGGCCGGTCCAGCGGACAAAGGCGCATAGGAGATCAACTGTGTCAGCGGACTCCATCTCGGCTCGAAGTTCGGCGGCGAGATTGGGGTCGTCCTTGCTGTTAGTCAGCAAAGCGGAATCGCTCAGTTTGGTGTTGGGGCGGCGCAGGTTGCGACGTTTGAGCTTATCCGGGCGATGGAGCGACTGGAGCTGGGTTGGCCCCGGTGCGATGCGGTCTCGAGTGTCCAGTTCCTGAAGGAGCCTGTTCGCGAGCGCGACGCGATCTGTGGGTTTGGCTGAGGCGAGGGCTCGCCGGACGGCGTCGGCGACGTGGCGGGCGAGTACTTCCGGGGAGTCTTCGTCCTCTACGTCTGCGAAGACTGGCTGGAGTCCTTGCTCTTGCTTCAGATGGTCACCGAGCACATCCGTGTTGAGCAGTTCGTACATGCCCTCGGGCAGCCGCTCCGCTGCCAATCCCCCAAAGAAACTAGTCACTGCGCCAGGCTACTAGCGATCACCGTCGGAGCACGGAATGGCGCGGATCAGCTTAGCCAACGAACTTGTTGAGCGAGCTGACCCGCGCAATCCTCGGCCAGCCGTTTCAGAGGGCGGCAGCCTCGCGTTCTATTGCGGAAACGAGAACTGGGAGTGCACGCCTGTCGAACTCAAAATGATCACTTATAGAGAGTCGATAGCCGGGTAGCTCCATTTTTGCCTCGGCTATGGCGGTTTCCCTTCGTGGATCTTTGACATCGGCGGCGCCGCGGAACCAGAGCGGATGTCCCACAAGAACACCGACTTTCTCATCGGGGATGAGTACGATCGGAACATTCAGAGATCCCACCGGCACGACATCGCATGCGGGGTCGATGGACTGTGCCGCCGACTGAACCTCTTGCCTGCGGTCGAACCATCTAGCCAGTCTCAGTTCATCCCCCGCACATAAATCAAGCATGTCGAGCGCCAACCGCCAGTCAAGTACGCCGTGGAGCCGTTGATTGTCCCACGACCTAAGGCAATCGGGGCAGGACGTGGAACATCCGGCATGACTGTCGTCTTCGTACATGAGACGCAATGTCTCACGAGTGGAGCGCAGCAAGTCCTTGAAATTTTCCTCTTTGGCTATCTCCACGGCGTATCCGGCTCCGTTATCCAGGCTGTCGGCCAAAAACACTCTCGCGGTCGGCTCCCCCGAAGTAGTCAGGTGCTGAAGGCCCGCCTGCATCTCCTGTGGATCGATATCCAACTGGGCCTTAACTCCAGCACGCATCACCTCAGCAAGCGACCAGAGGGCAGACATTCCTGCTGGCAGCACTCCTCCAGAGGTGGGAATGCCGCCGCTGGGCGTCTTCAGCCGGGTCAATGCGACAGTGACAGCATCCGTCGTGCGGATCTCCCCGATGGCGCTCTTTCCGATGTCGATGCCCGACGTAGGCATGTCCTTCCAACCACGCGTGTAAATCAACTTGTCTACCGCCACCACAGAACCATCGCCCTGCCGCTTAAGATCGAATAGACGTCCCCGGTTGTCGTTGTACTGCAGTAACTTTCCCTGCTCATACAAGCGGACATCGACACCTAGGACTTCTTCTAGCGCCGTCTCCCTTTGCGCGGAAACGAATGTAGGAAGACTTTTGGATTGTGCCCGCGAGCTGTCGATACGATAGGGGCGAGGCTTGTACGTCGTTCTGAACCCCCGCGGCTCAAACATGGAGAACCGAACGACTCCAGAACCGCAGTTCTCACACACGTCATTCACCTTTCGGTCAATGAACGTTGTTGCGCACTCCGTACAGGAAACAACCTCGTGGGCAGCTCCAAGCGGGTCGACGGGTACCCATGCTTTGCCCGCCTTCTCGTAATGTGCGAAACCGGCTGCTGTATGAACCAACCCGTCCCGGACAACTTCGGCGCCCGGCGCGTAGTTTGTAACAGCCATGGCTAGGGGTCGGTCAGCAACAACGTTGTCGTCCAGCACCCGGCCCATCACTTCACCGTCATACAGATTGCGCACTCTCGTCGGAAAACCGAAGAGCGGAAGAAGACCGCCCAGCGCCAGGACCAGGCTAAGTTCCTCGTCGCTTCGTTCCGGAAGTGCAATTATTCGATCCACTTCTAGGACAAGTTCACTACGCGCCCAACGCTCGAGCTCCAAGACTTGCGCCTCAGTGAGCTTGGTGTAACGGCTCAGCTGGCGAACGATCTCGCCCACGCTCGGATGCGTAGTCAGCCATTCAGCGACGCCTGGCCGATAGTCAAGCCACGAGTCGACTTTTCCGAAGGATCCATGAAGGCTGTTCGGAGTCCATTCTGGACCTCCCCCAACGGATGAGAAGGCACGCTTGAGCAGCTCGGACGCCGCGACGCGCTGTACGATTCGTGTACGCCCCAGGTCCAGGAATGGCTGCGGCGGAAGATCACCCGTCATTCTGTAAGCATTGTTGTAGTAGTACTCATCGTGGGCCGAGTCACGGCACGACGTGATGGCAAATGAGAACGCTTGCCCCGCGCGGCCGGCGCGTCCAACTCGCTGCTGGTAGTTGAACCGCTGGGGAGGCATGTTGGCCATGAGAGTAGCGTTGAGCGCACCAATGTCGACCCCGACCTCCATCGTCGTCGTGACGCTTAGGACATCCAGCTGGCAGGTTCGGGAGTTTTCTTTCGGCGCTGGTAACTGGATGCCTTTAAACCAGCGCTGACGCTTACGTTGTTCAGAGGCTGGCTTGGTCTGGGCGGTCAGCTCCGCGACTGCTATTCGTCTTAGCTCCTGGCTGGCAAGCCACCTGTAGTAATCTCCGCCGCTATCTGCTGCTCCATCGCGTCGTGACAGTGCCGAAGACTGGCAACCCTTATTGGCGCAGACACCCGCCGAGCCGTGAAGGTGGACAAAGCCACAGCGGTCGCAAATCCAGACGTGAGCGTTGGGAGGGGCAAAACGTATGTGATTGGTTGCTCCGTGTATCTTCAGGATCCAGCCGTCATGAGTCAGCCCCTGGCTCCTCAGGGCCCCGTATACCCATGCCTCCAGGGTTTCACTGTCGACATTGTGAAGGGCTGAAACTCGTTTCAAGTAGTCCCGGACAGCGGTAGGCGTTTTGATCCCGTCCGCCCTTGCGGCGAATGAACCCTCGTAGTTTAAATCCAGGCCCAACAACCGCACGCAGCTTGCAGCGACCTCGCTGGCAAGATCATCGTCGAGGCCGGAACCAGTACCCGAAACCTCAGCACGGATCCAGGCAAGTCCGGTTGATTCAACATCGCGTCGGCCGGCGTCGAACACTTGTCGCGCCAACTCCTTGTCCAGCAGATTGCCTAGCTTCTCTTGTGCAACAGCCGAGGAAGCGGCATCAGCCTTTATCCAAAGGCCCGGTTTCGGCGGGGCATAAAAGGTGTACCAGGGCTCCTGGTTGAACTTCTGGGCAAAGGGCGAGGGGCCCCCCGGGCTGATTCCTAAGTCGATCATCTGTGTTTCGATGCGAACTCGGAGGTCGTTCCATGCGATGGATTCGGACCCAGCTGAATTCAGATCCGACAGTATCTGATAGTCCGCCGGGGTGGCCACACCCGCAGTTGCACGCACGGTCGCTGTGAGCGCTTCGGGATTCGTCTGAAGTATGTGTTGTGCTTGGGCGAGTTCAGCCGGCTTCAGAGTCGACGGGTCGGAGGTGAAGCGTCGAAGGATATCCACGACATCTGTGTCCGCTGCGTCTGAGAGACCTCTTCGGAGCATTTGGACCAAAATATCGCTGTACTGGCGGGTCGCCAGGGAAGCGGCCGTCCGGGCCGCAGAATCTCGATTGTCCGTGAACACTATGGTTCGGTAGTCCTCCGGGCGCTCACCAAGGCTCCGAGGGAGCTGACGCAAGTATATGGAGGTAGTTTGTGCGGGAGATGTTGCGTGGCCCTGCAGCGGCGATGCGACTTGGCCTTGGATAAATTCAGCAGTTTGCCGTCCCTGTTGGCCGCATTGGGGGCACCTACCTGGGATGGCGGGCGTTGCGTCGGCGTCGCCCTTGCCGCTGATCTGAAGCACCCATCCATTTGCCCCGTCTGGAGGCCCCACTTCAATGCGGCCGCTAGTTTCAAGTCGTGCTCGAACCCAGGCAACATCAAATGAGTGGCTTGACCACTTACTGCCGGCGCCGACGGGAGGCTGGTCTCCGTGAGACGGCCAAAACCATCTGTACATGCCGCGATTTCGGCGTGTTACCAATCCCGGCGCGTCTGACAAGATCCCCGCTGGTGTCGCACTCAGGCTCTCTGTTCCGTCGCTGAAGGGCAAAACGTAACCGCCCAGGCTCGTATCGCCGCACTCGCCACACAAGATGAGCTCTAGGACTCGGCTGCCACAGTCATCACAGACCGACGCGGGTTGTCCGAAGAGTTTCCCGACGTTGCGATGTTTGTCTCGTCGCTTAGCCGTCACCCCGCAACAATGAGCGTTGCTGCATGCCCACAACCCTGACAGGACCCGCGCAAAGATGTGCCCGCGCAGAGGGACACCAACCTGTTGCCCGAGTGCCACAGCTTGGAATACTGCCTGAAGTGCTTCCCCTTCAGGATCCGCGCTGCCGAACAACCTTTGCGAAATAGTTTTGAGGAACTGAGCCCGATACCTGCCTTCCTCCTCCTCAAAGCATGCCACCGCAATTGCCTCGGAGAGTTCGGCAGATCGCTTTACCAAGGTGCCCGCCGCGTGTTCGCTGAGCACCTGGTCCCGGCTAATTGGCAGAGAACTCGTAATTGCACTGGGCTGCCCTGCAGTGACAAGAAAGCTGTTCTTCGACGATCCGAAGAACTCCTCCAGGAAGTTCAAGCCTTCATCGTCTTGAGTCAGTGACGCGCTGGCGGCGATGATGCGTAGCTGCGGACTGTCCGGCTCCAGGCCTAGCCGACTCATGAGTCTGCGTAAGAGAAGTGCAACTTCACTTCCGGCGGAGCCTCTGTAGGAGTGGAGTTCATCCACTGCCAACGTGAAAACGTGATCCGGCGATTGAGCAAGCCATTCACGTGTCTGCCGGAAAAGCGGTGCTTCAAAGTCCCGCATCAAGATCGCGTTGATCATGGCGAAGTTAGAAACCATGACGTCAGGTGGGTCCTGAACCATATCCCAGCGGGTGACCATCTCATGAATCGTCGGGTCAGTGAAGAGGGACAAATCGGCCTCCTCCACGGTTCCAGCGGACACGAGGCTCTCGTACTCCTCGGCCATCTCACGTAGTTCTTGGATTACCCGAGAAACAGCACCCGACTTCAGGGAGGGGGCTGGGAGTTTGTTAGTTCCGGGTGTGGCGCCCGTGTACCTCCCAAACCAGAGGCGTGCTTCTGGGCGCATCTCTGAAATCCTCCGAAAAGCAAGGCGCAGACGCGTGAGCTGATCCTCAACTAAAGCGTTAGTGGGGTACAGGATCATCGCCCGAACTGCAGCCTTGCGCTTCTCGTTCTTCCGCATCGGGCTGAAAGTGTCCCCAGTCCACCATCTGTTGACAGGCCCAGGCCTGCTCCAGCCCTCTGATTCCTCCACTAGCCGCAGCAAGATAGGCAAGAGGATCGCCTCGGTCTTGCCAGAGCCAGTGCCCGAGGTAACGACAACGTTTCTTTTGCCCGCCTCCCCTGCTCCTCTGTTCGTCAGGATGCTTGTCGCTTGATGTCGCCGAACTCCTAGCCGTTCCCCAGGCCTCACATACTGTCTAAAAAACGCGTCTCCAACGGTACGTCCAACCGATTCTGAATATCCCGCGGCCGTGGCTATGTCGACGAGGTAGTCAGTCGTCGGATAGGGAATGACAGGTTCTACCAAGGGCTCCTGAAATACCTGGCCGGGCGCAGCTAGAAGCTCGTCCCGGTCTGCAGCAAGACCGGTGGACCGGAGGCGATAATTCGTGGAAAAGTACCTTGAAAAGGCTTCTTTGAGGTCATTGCTGACGCTGATGGGATTCGGGTAGTGGTTCATGATGTCAGCTTTCCAATCATGGCTTCCGCAGCGGCCGCGGGTACGTTGAAATAGTTCAGGGAACGGTCGGAAGGCACGATCCCCGGTAAATCGCCGTCGCCCATTACAGCCGCTCTGCCATAGATGCCGGGAAGTTCGGCTCCGACCGGGACCGATAGGGTCCCTGCCGCTGCGTCATAGGAGATTAGGGGACGTTTGGCTTCCAGAGCGGCAAGGTGTTTGCCGAGCTGCACGGTCACAAGGGCTGCCGCCCCGTTGGCAATGTCCTCTGCATTGCGATAGTAGTAGCGCGAGCTAAAGCTGCGAGAAACGCGGTAAAGGCCCGGGAATTGTGCAGCCTCAAGCTCCATCCAAGCGGCAGAGCGAGTATCGAAATACTCATAGCTATTCGCGAATGGCATCTCCCGCCGCTCTAACCCAGCGGCTACGGATGAGAGCGCAGGCAAGACCAGCGCAAGTGAATGTGAGGCGTGTGGCACGAAGTCGAACCCGAATTCATCGGCAACTTCGGCCAAGTCCTGGACCGAAAGATCGGCTACTGTGCGCTGGGCCTGGCGGTGGGGCGCTTTGATGGTCACCGAAGCCCCTAAACCTTGAAAGGCTTTCATCGCCTTGTTTTCCAGGTCTTTGGGCCAATAACCGGTAAGCAACCACGTCCCATTCGACAACTCGCCCATGCAGGTTGCTGCTGCTTCCCAACGGATCGCTTCGAGGTCCGCATTTCTTTCAACCTCGAGGATCCCCAACGCCTCAAGGTCGAGGAGGAGCTGATTCTCGAATATGGCGGAGTCTTCGAGCTGGCGCGCGAGAACCGAAAATTCGTGACGCGAACCTGCACCAAGATAGAACAGGGAGTCGATTAGAGGTGTCCAGGGAACAGAGGCCGCCCGGAGTGCCGGGAGAGCTGTTTTTTGGCGAGGCGCTGCCCCGGTTCCATTCTTGCTCTTCATTGCCCGCGTCGGGTAGCGCTTACTCATTCCGCACTGCGTGCAGACGCCATACATCCATCTTGATTTCGGCCACTTCCCGTCGAAAAGCGGCAGACTCCAGCGATGGCGCCCCGTTACGACGCAGGAATCTGCCGCCGGTCCGCGTACGATCAGAGTCGACGATTTCGGAGTGATTTTCCCTTCCCTGTTCCAGTCAGGTCGCTTGGACACCGTGCGGCGCATATAGCCAACTTCGGGTGCCGAGACAGCGATCCCGTCAATACCCGGGGCGGCGGCTTCTGCACTAGGGACGCTTCGGATTACCCACAGCTCGTCTTGCAAATCATGGCATAGGGACCTGAAGCGTTGTGAGCTGTCGGGACTCGGTGCCAACGAGCTTCTGAGCTTCACCGCTACTGTCTGCAGGGTGGTTTTACCCCGTCGAAGAGCAAGGGTGAAGTCGTCCACTCCCGGCGGGATCACGTCCATGTCAACCACGGCGGGCACAGCGAGTCCCGACCTGATTACCGTCTCTTCAGTCTGAAGAGACTCTGCGTTACGGGTCAGCATTACTAGGTCAACCGGCTCGTCAGTTTCAGAAGCGATTATCACCTGGATTGGACTCAAAGCGCTCCAACGCGGTACTCGTCCTGGCAGTTTAAGGCCACCCGAGACCGTCATCTGAGTAGACAGCCTCGGTTGAAACGCGGATAGATCGGCTCCCATCGCAAGGGAGGACTCCGGCGTGCGCAAGAGCATGACGTCTTTGTATACGGTCCAACCGACGGGTACACCTTCGGCGCCGCCTGGAACTGCCACGTAACCCGGCTGGGCTGAATAGGCCAGAATTTTGGAGACGGCGGCTACCAGCTGCGGCTCGTCCTTGACCAGAATGCGTGAAAGGACAGCTGCATTAATCCGGTCTGATTCTACGTAAGCCGCCGAAAAGGCATCCCGGGTCAAAATAATGACATTCTTGGGAACTCGCTGCCATTTGGCGCCACTAACTACTTGGATCTGCAAATCGCCGCACAGGGCTGAGCGCACATCCACGCCAACCACTCGCAAGTCGAAGCCGGCGGAATCCACTCCTATGAGATCTAGTGCGAACTCCCGCAGAGCCCCATCAATGCCCTCTATACGGCAAATATCTCCCTGAGACGCGGAAGATCCCACCGTGACTCCGAAGCGCATTTCTGTACGTAGCCCTGCCCTGCTGTCTCGCAATGTCAGGAGCGCACGAAGGTTCCTCTTTCCGGTGCCGTTTTGGACGCTGGTGTTTCTTTCGGAGCCTTCCCAAGTGGCGAGCTCCGCAAGCGCGATTTCAACTATTCGGCTCTGCAGCTCTGGTGAAGACCACATTTTGCGGAGTGCTGCGTTCGCTGAAGTTCGCGACGATGCAACCCAGACGTCCATAGCGCCGTGCATATCGACGTGGGAAACCGTTGTTCCCGCCGTAAATCCTTGTTCCTCAAACATCTTTTTGAGATTGCGGCGCTCCCGCTCACGAACCAGCGCCTGAGAGATTGGGAGTCCAACGTAGCGATGCATCAGGGCGTAGGCGCTGGGCAGACCTAGCTGACCGTCATGGTCCTCCAGCCACAAAGAAAGAGATTCCCAGAATGCTTCGCTTGATTTGGTGAACGAAACGCGAAATCGGCTAGATTCCTGTGGAGGTACGGCCAAAAACCCTTCTAGGCTCGCGTAGTAGCTCGACTCAGAAGCCCCCGAATTAACACTTGCGCCGCCCATGCGCTCAGCTGCCGACGACAGCAAAACCAACAGCGCGATGTGAGGAGGAGGCGGTACTGCAGCTGATTCTCTGAGTGCCTTTCTTCTCTTGGCCACCCACGACTTCGTCAGGAGTTCGAAGTTGGCAAAGCATGCCCGGCCAGAGTCTTTCCAGCAAAGATATCCTCTGACAGCGTTGGCTAAAGATTGATCTGCTTCCTCAGCCCGGACGCCCACAGCACGGCAAGCGTCTAAAAAGGCGTCATCGTCCTTATCCAGGTAGACAAGCTTGCCGGCTCTGTCTTCGTTGAAGAACGCCTCCGCCAGGGCATCATTCCATTCGTCATACCCCACGCGTTGCACAGACGTAGCAAGGTCAGAGGTGGGCACCGCGGCTGGTGTAAGACCCAAAAGAGCCTCGTAGTTCGACATTCTTATCCCCATTGATTCGGCAAACACGCATCCCAGGAGTCGTCGAGCCCTCTGCTAAACCTGACAACGTTGCAAACTGAGCATATGAAACCCGATAGGATAAAACGCACAGAAATTGATTCCTTTGTCAAAACTGCGCCAATCTTGATTAAAGTTGAGTTTCTCTCAACTAACCTGCTGTTCGGACTTGGGAAACTTTCTTCAGTATTCGCCGGGCTCATTGACAGGTATAGGGGCGACAATGAGGTGCATTCCAGAGGAACCCGACTTCGGTGATGGACACCACGCCGAGAAGGCCGTGTGGACCGCTTTACAGAACACCCTCCCCGACGACTGCGTCCTAGCCCACTCGGTCCACGTCCGCGATGGCCGCACGGAGTACGAGATTGACCTGCTCGTCCTCTGGCCGAACGTCGGCATAGCCGCGATCGAGGTCAAGGGCGGCCAGGTCAGCATCACGGATGGGCAGTGGTACCAGTCGGACCGAAGCCAAAGGCGAAAGATTCAAAGCCCCGTGGCGCAGTCCCAGAGCTCGCTGCACGCGCTCAAAAACTGGCTTGCGGACCAGCTCGGTACGCGTGTAAGCAGCCGCTGCGCGTACATGGTCAGCCTTCCCTATACGGATGTGCCGCGGAACTGGACCATGGCCGGCTGTCCCAGGCCGCTCATCCTCGACCAAACCGACAGCAAGTCCCCTGCCGAGCTCGTCCGCCAGGCCATCGAAAACGAGGGCGGCGGTGCCGCGGCACTTGCCCCGGCTTTCCTGGAACGCATCGGCCGCAAGCTGGGCGGCAACCTGGACGCCGCCGTCGTACCTTCGACCACCTCGCAGGAGGATGAGGCAGCGCAGGACCACCTCACCGAACGCCAGTCCGTGCTGCTACAGGCCACCCGATCGCTCCCCCGTATCCGCTTCACTGGTGGTGCGGGCAGCGGGAAGACCTGGCTTGCCGTCGAGAAGGCCAAGCTGCTGAGCAAGCAGGGAAAACGCGTAGGCCTCTTCTGCTACAACAAAGGCTTGGGGCAATACCTCCAGGACCGCGTGGCCGCGTGGCGCCAGGCCAAGCCGGTGTTCACGGGTGAGTTCCATGAATACGTGCGCGGGCTCGGCGTTCCAGATGGTTCAGGGCAGGAGTATTTCGACGTCGAGATGCCTCGCCTCCTGAAGGAGTTGGCGTCCGGAATGGCGCCGAACGAGCGGCTGGACGCTGTCGTCGTCGACGAAGCGCAGGACTTCGCGCCCCTCTGGTGGGACGCGCTTCTCGCCTGCACCACCGACATCGGCGCGGGCGTTTACGCCTTTATGGATGACCGGCAGGACGTCTACCAGCGCTGGGGAGGAGCGACGGCAGATCTCGCCCAAGGCGCGATGGCCACCCTGGTACCCATCCACATTGACGACAATCTCCGCAACACCCGGAAGATCGCCGAGATCTTCAAACCGTTTGCGGGCGAATATTTCACACCGAGGGGCAGCACCGGCCTGCCCGTTCGTTTCGTGGACTGCCCGACCGAGGATTCGCTTGACGTCGCCGCAGACTGTGTCGAGGCGCTGATTGAAGAAGGCTGGGCGAACAACCAAATCGCACTCCTCACCACCAAAGACCGCCACCCCATTCATTTGGACTACTTCGAACGCGGCGCCACGGAGGAGTACTGGCGGGACTTCCATGCCAATGAAGGTGAGTTCTACGGCCATGTGCTGGGGTTCAAGGGCCTGGAGCGGTCCGTGGTTGTCCTATGCGTCAACGGGTTCAAGGACATGGGCCGTGCCCGGGAACAGCTGTATGTCGGGTTGTCCCGGGCGCGGAGCCTGCTGGTGGTCGTCGGTGAGTCCGGGCTGCTGGAGCAGGTCGGCGGGCGTGAACTAAAGCTCGCGCTGTCCCGCGCCCAGGCTTGGCAGCCGGTGCTGAACGGTGGCTAGTGACGGCGCCCAAGCGCATTCCTGTCCTGGACGTCACAAAAACGGCCAGGGTGGCTTCGAATCAACAACAGGACACGGCCATCGGTACGGGATATGCATCCTGATCTCCGTGTTGCAGTAGCTACCATCGCTAGTAAAGACATTCATTCTCTGAGGGGACAAAGCGTGACCGGTGATAATCAGGACCTCGTGCCAGTGTGGGCGCTCTCTACGGAGCGGGTCAGCGTGACGAACGTCCTGGGCGAGGGAGAGATGACTCCGCCTCGACTCGCGGAACTACGGACCGTCCTCGCAGCACTTGCTGATGCACCCGTGGCCACACTTGAGGCACATCCCATAACCACGCCACGTGATCGAAAGGGTGCTATTCCACTGGGATCGGCCAGTCCCCTCGCGCAACAGCTAGCCCAGCTCGTCTCCCAGACAGCAAAAACTGCCCCCTCAAAGCTGAACATCGAAGCCAGCGGTGAGGTTCTTTACAGGATGGTAGTGCCGGCAAAGGTTGCCGCTCAGGTAGGAAGCGGACTCGTGCAGCCCATGACTTCGAAGGCGGTGGCGGGAGGCATCCACAGCGCTCTTCGCACGTCGAGCGGCATTGCAGCACAGGCCACTTTTGTTCCGGTCGCCGGCCAGGCAGCGGTCGCGGGGGCAGCCACGGGATCCGCGGCAACCGCTGGTGTCGCGGTCGTTAGCGCGGGAGCGCTGACCGTTGCTGCGCCCCTCGTACTAATGGCAGTTGCAGTGGGCGTAAGCGCCCACGCTGAACATCAGCGACAGCAAGCGATTGAGCGGATTACCGACCTACTAGAACAGCTCCACGACGACAAGCTCGAGCAGGAACGCAGTGAGCTCGGCGCTTGCCGTGACGCCATCGATAAAGCAACCTCGGTCCTTCTCGACAGGGGTAGGGTAGGCGCTTCCTTGGGCCTGGATTCCTCTTCCTACGCAATTAGCGTGGCCATGCACGCAACAGAGCGGAGACTTAGCAAATGGCAGGAGGCGCTTGCCGCGCTGCCTGACGGACAGCCGGTTGAGCTGGATCAGCTGACAAAGTCATTTCCCGGCATCAATGCAGAGGGCGGAGCGTTTCGAGCCCATCTCGAAATTGCACGGCTTGCTATTGCGCTTAAACGCCGGGTGCTGGTTCTCCAGGCCGTCGAACACGCTCAACAAGACGCGGAGAACCCTTTCAGGAGCTTCATCGGCGCACTTCGGGAGGACGAGCGCCGTGTGAATGAATTGGAATCGGGCATCAACTCCGTTCTTTCCCGGTTGTCCGGGCTAGAACTAAAGCGTGGAGGCGGTTTTCTAAACATCATGGTTACTCAGGGCGAGGTGGACAACCTGCTGAAGGCTGCTTACCGCTTGCGTGATTTTGGGACCGGTTTGAACGGGGGCCACAAAGAAGCTGACGTTGCAATCGAAATCGAACGAAGCAAGGACGGATCGATTGTCGTATTCCCCGCAGTCGCCGCCTAAGACGGAGGCCAATTGCTGCTTCACAACGGTTGCAGCCTTGTGTGTGCCAACGTTGAAGCATCCAGCGCGGCTGGCGCGGTGCCCTCGACGGGAAGAGATCTCGTCGCAGTCTGTTGAACCGGCCTAGCCGCTTCATTAGATGACTAGGTTTATCAGCGATTTGGAGCTTACTGATATGCAGGACTCTACTTCAATGTTTCTCCAGATCTTGAACGCTTTTGGTGCCGTGGCAACCCCTATCGTCGTTGTAATAATCGGCTGGATAGTAAGTCGTAATCTTAAACGTCTAGAGAACCAACAATGGCGAAATCAGGAACTCATCAAGGTTCGTCTTGGTTATTATCAGGAGTTAGCGCCCTCGCTTAACGATCTTTTTTGCTACTTCACCTTTGTAGGTAACTGGAAGCAGCTGAGCCCAGTTGACGTGGTGTCACTAAAGCGCCAACTCGACCGAACCCTGTATTCGGCAGCGCCGCTCTTCAACAGCAAAGTGATCGAGGCGTACGATACGTTCACAGAACTTTGCTTCCAAACCTTTAACCGTTGGGGGGATGACGCCAAACTGCGAACGGGTTTCTATCATCGAAGAGAACATTTCCCGGGACAATGGATGCCTGAGTGGGATCGGTATTTCGACCGGAAGATTGATGACTCTGTTACGGCCGTCGAGCTCGAGGCCGTAAGGGCAGCATATACAGCAATTCTCGCAGCATTGGTTGGGGACATGGACCTCACGAGAAGCCGGACCGACTACGCGAGCGCTGCTGTCGCAGCGAACGCGGACGTGTGGCGCAGAACGCCCATGGAAGACGTCCGCGGAGAGCCATGACATTGTGGCCAACCATCTGGAGCAAAGCCCTCGCCCACTGCAGCGCCTGCTTGGCAAGCAAGTGCCCCAAGGCGATGCCGGACTCCCGACCGGTTGGGGAAGAACTTCCGGGAGCCCACAGACCTGCGCGGCCTGATAATGTTCTCCAAGTCCACGCAATTTGCCGCACTTCCGCATTGGCCGGTCGCGGCCAGTTCGCCTACATGGAATTGCCTTGCCTTAGCCGTGTTTTAGCCGATCTCAGTACCGACGCCTCTACAACCGCCGCTGCCGGAACATCGGGAACGACTCCCGCACCCGCTCTACCGTCTCCAGCGAAACCTCCACGGCCCGCACCCCAGCAGCCAGCCCGAGGTCAGCTTCGACAACCCCCATCGGATCCACCAGCACGCTCCGCCCCACCGACACCGGCGGCGCCTGGCACACCCCCGCCACATACACGCTGTTCTCGATCGCCCGCGCCGCGTTCAGTGCCAGCCACTGTTCCGTCTTGTGCTCGCCCGGCACCCAAGACGAGCACACCAGCAAAACCTGTGCGCCGGCGTCGGCCAGTGACCTGGCGAGTTCCGGGAACCGCAGGTCGTAGCAGGTCATCAGCCCGAACCGCACTCCCCCGTGCTCGAATACCACAGGCTCAAGAGACCCGCCCGGCTTGATGAACTCGGACTCCCCCAACCCCTGCGCGTCGAAAAGGTGGATCTTCCGGTAAAAAGCTAGCCTGCCGCCGTCGGACCCGAACGCCACCAGCGTGTTGTACGCCCTGCCCGGCTCGTCCGAGGTCTCTACCATGCCCGCCACCAGCGCGATGCCGTGGCGGCGGGCGGTGGCTGCAAGCTCACGGCAGACCGGCCCGTCCAGCGGCTCCGCCACCGCCGGGAACGTCGCGTCTACCTTCTTCTTCTCGTACGTGGCGTACTCCGGGAAGGCGACCAGCGCAGCGCCGTCGGCCGCCGCCTCGGCGGCGAGCCGGTCGATCGCGGCGAGGTTCGCCTGGATGTCGGCGCCCGACGCCAACTGCCCCAGCGCTATCTTCACAACAGTTCCTTCCCACGGCCCAACAGCCGGAGCCCAACTGACCAAAACTCAGGCGGCCGCCTCGACCGTCGCCTTCTCGGTGGCCGTCATCTCCGGCGGCGAGGCCTTGAACCCGCGGGTGATCAGGGCCAGGACCAGCACGCCCAGCACCAGCCAGGACACCCCCAGCGTAATGGCGTTGCTGTCCAGCTGGGAGAGCAGGTAGGCGCAGATGATCGCGCCGATCACCGGGACCACCACGTAGGACACCGGGTTCAGCTGCAGCCCGGCCCGGCGCTGGCGCACGTAGTGGAACACCACCGAGGCGTTCACCAGCGTGAAGGCGGTGAAGGCACCAAAGTTGATGAACGACGTCGACGTGGCCACGTCCAGGAAGATCGCGATCAGGCCCACGATGCCCGTGACCACCAGGTTTGCCACCGGGGTGTGGAACTTCTCGTTGAGCCTGCCGAAGACGGCCTTGGGCAGGACGGAGTCGCGGCCCATCGCGTACAGCAGGCGGGAGGCGCTGGCCTGCGCGGCGAGGCCGGAGGCGAACTGCGCCACCACCAGGCCGGCCAGGAACACGGCGCCGAACAGCTGCCCGCCGATCTGCAGGGCGATGGAGCTGGCCGCGGAGGCCGAGTCCTCGAACACGCCGCCGGGGTGGACCAGCTGGGTCACGTAGGACACGGCCACGAAGATACCGCCGCCGATCAGGGCCACCAGCATGATGGCGCGCGGCACGGTGCGACGCGGGTTGATGGTTTCCTCGGTGAGGGTGGTGACGGCGTCGAAGCCCAGGAACGAGTACGCGGCGATGGCGGCGCCGGCGGAGATGGTGGTGAAGCTGGCGGTGTCGTTGAAGAACGGCTGGCCGCTGGCAAGTCCCCCGGCGCCGTTGGCGGACACCACGCTGCCGATGGCCAGCGCCACGAAGAACACGAGGACCAGCAGCTGGAACGCCATCAGCACGTAGTTGGCCTTGTCCGCCACCTTGATGCCCAGGATGTTCAGCAGCGTGGTGATGACGATGAAGCCCACGATCCAGACGCCGATGGGGACGCCGGGGAACTGGGCGGTCAGGTAGGAGCCGCCGATGAGCCAGATGACCATGGGCAGGAAGAGGTAGTCGAGCAGCACGGCCCAGCCCACCAGGAAGCCCACGCGGGGATCGATGGAGCGGCGGACGTAGGTGTAGGCGGAGCCGGCCACGGGGTAGGCGATGGCCATCCGGCCGTAGCTGTGCGCGGTGAACAGCATGGCCACGAGCGCCACGAGGTACGCGGCGGGCGCGGCGCCGCCGGTGGTTTCGGCGATGATGCCGAAGATCCCCAGGACGATGATGGGGGTCAGGTACGCCAGCCCGAACAGGACCAGCGAGGGCAGCTTCAGCGTGCGGGTGAGGGTGGTTGTCACGGTGTTTCCTTAGGGCTTGTAGGACGGCGGTGTCCAGGTGGCCGGATTGATCCGGCCTTGGTAGACGGAAAGTTCGACGGCGGGCTCCCCCTCGCGGAACTGCGACCAGGGGCGGTTGAGGTTCTCGGTGCCGTGCGTGCGGACATGCTCGATGGCGGCCAGGTCCAGTTCCGCGGTGAGCAGCACCGGCTGATCGTCCGGGGACTCGGCAAGGGTGTTGCCCTCCGGGTCCACGATGATGCTTTGGCCCTTGCCGGTGGGGCCAGCACAGTTGACGCTGACCATGAACACCTGGTTCACGATCGCGTTCGCCTTGGCGAGGACGAGCTCCTGTTTCCGGTCCGGCGTCGTGGTTTTGACGACGTTGAGGATCACCTCGGCGCCCATCCAGGCGAGCTGGCGGGACACCTCCGGGTACCAGGCGTCGTAGCAGATGTTCAGGCCGACCCTGCCGATGCCGGGCAGGTCCACGGTGGTGAACCGGTCGCCTGGATCGTAGGGCTCGAACGGGCGCCAGGGGAAGATCTTCCGGTAGTAGCCGGCGAGCTCCCCTTCGGGGGACAGGACCAGCTGGGTGTTGAACAGCTGGCCTTGGGGGCCGCGTTCGCAGACACTGCCGGGGACCAGCCAGATGTTGAGGTCTTTGGCGAGCTGTTGGAGTTCTTTGACGCGTGGGCCGTCCAGGGGCTCGGCGCTCGCCTGGAGCATTTCGGTTCTTTGCAGGTCCGGGTTTTGGTCGCCGAAGAGGTGCAGCTCGGGGAAGACGACCAGCTTGCTGTGCTGCTGGGCTTCGAGGGCTGCTTTGACCTCATCGGCGAACGCCGAGACGGGCTCGCCAATGAGCCGCGGCCGGGACTGGGCGGCGATGAGGGGAAGGATGCGCTGCATGGGTTTTTCTCCGCTGTGGGGTGTGATCCGGGTTATATTAGATCAGAATGATCCAATAAAGGGAAGGGGGCTGGCGTGGGCCGTAAAGTTGCGGATATGACGGATCAGCTGGAGGACACCGCCGAACCCGCCCGCCTTGGTGCGGGCAGAATGCCCTCGATGGAGCGGCGCAGTGCGATGGACGCTGTGCGGATGCGGATCGGGATGGCGATTTCGCTGGGGCTGTTGAAGCCTGGCGAGCGGTTGCCGGACCAGGAGGACGTGGCGTTGGGTCTTTCGGTCAGCCCGATCACGGCCCGCCGAGCGCTGGCGAGCCTGGCTGAACAGGGCGTGGTGGTTCGGCGGCGCGGCCGGGCCGGCGGGACGTTCGTGGCGGACTCGCCGCCTACGGATGTCTTGGCGTCGCTGTCGGCGTCGCCAGCAGAGTCCCAGGCCGTGAACCGGCTGGTGGACCGGCGCCTGCTGTTCGAATGCGCCGTCACGCACTATGCGGCGGTCAATGCAACTGACGAGCAGCTGGACGAGCTTGAGCGGCTGACCCGGGAAATGGCTGAGGCGACCGATTGGTCCTATTACCACCGGATGGACGAGCAGTTCCATCAACTGGTGGGCACGGCGTCATGTCTGGACTCCGCTGTCGAGGTTTATCACGAGACGCTCGCCGAGCTCTACGACTACTTCATCCCCTACCCGATCGAGAAGCTGCACAAATCCAACCAGGACCACATTGCTCTGGTGGCAGCCCTCCGTGCCGGCCGCGTAGAGGAAGCGGTGGAGGTGGCCCGGAAGCACGTGGACATCCTGCACCGGACGATGTTCATGGGGCTGGCGGAGGGCGGACCCCCAGTCAAAATGTTGGACTGACCGCGCGCTGCTCGCTGTATATTTCCGCAATCGCAGCCCAAACTTTCACCCTCGCCTGAGCTGAGACTCACAAAGCATCAAGGAATAGTCAAGATTCGCGACTAATAGTCAGGATTCGCGCAGTTTTAACTTAGGAACCAAAAATGTCGATGTTTTCTCGGATCTAATGAAATGACTTCGACGCTATTGGGGGAAGCGAAGATGCTGTGTCTGTCGGTTGGATCGGTGTACCGCTTTATGCGGCCGCGCTCCACGCTGAATTTCCTCCATGCGCGTCCATCATCACACCCAAACCCGCACGCTTCGCATCGCACGTCGGTCAGGTGTCCTATGGAAGGACTCTCATGAGCCAGCAACCCTACACAGCCCCCTATCCTCAGAACTACGGCTATGGTCAGCCGCCAGTAAGCAACAAGTCGTTCCTGACGACTTGGCTACTCTCACTACTCTTGGGCGTGTTCGGCGTCGACCGCTTCTATCTTGGCAAGGTGGGGACCGGCATCCTGAAGCTGGTCACCTTCGGCGGCTTTGGCATCTGGGCCTTGATAGACCTCATCCTGGTGCTGGCGAACAAGACCCGCGACAAGCAGGGGCTTCCGCTCGAAGGATACGACAAGCACAAGAAGATAGCTTTGATCGTAACGGGCGTTGTTATCCTCCTGAGCATCGTGGTCAACTCGGCCCGCGCGGGTTCTACCGCTTCGTCTGCTCCCGCTGCTTCGACTGAAAAGGTCGCCACTGCAGCCCAGACTGCTGCGGCCGCCCCGAAGGCGACAAAGGACCCTGCTGTTGCAGCTGCCGAAGCTGAGGCCGCAGCGAAAGCGAAGGCTGAGGCCGATGCAGCAGCCAAGGCCAAGGCCGAAGCCGATGCTGCCGCCAAGGCTAAGGCTGCCGCTGATGCCGCAGCTGCTAAGGCTGCCGCCGACGCTGAAGCTGCTGCCAAGAAGGGCACTGTCAGTCAGCAGAACGCTCTGCGGAAAGCCGAGAGCTACCTCAACTTCAGCGCTTTCTCCCGTAGCGAACTGATCGGACAGCTGGAGTACAACAAGTTTTCTACCGACGATGCAACGTGGGCTGTAGATCGTGTGACCGCCAACTGGAACGATCAGGCAGCCAAGAAAGCCGCAAGCTACCTCAAATTCACATCCTTCTCACGTGGCGACCTGGTCGACCAGCTGATCTACAACGGCTTCACCCCGGAACAGGCCGAGTACGGTGTGAGCACAACAGGCCTTTAGCGACTCGCCATCGCTCCAACGGCACTGAGGCTGGTCGGCGGGTTGACTTTGCAACAAAAACACCTGCTGGCATTTGGCCTTGATGTCCCCCTGGATGCTGAACAGGGGGACATTTCCGGACTCCGGATATCAATCACCAACAACGACGGCTCATGCCATGTATCAATACATTTTCAAGGGGGAATTTAGTTTGAAACTCATCACAACCTTCGCCAGTGGCGCGCTCCTGTGCTTGGTCCTTTCGAGCTGCGCGGGGTCACCCCAAGCAGCTCCTACCGTCACTCATACTGTGACTCAGACGGCCACGGCGACCGTAACAGCCACTGCGACCGTGACGGGGATTGCGACGGTAACAGCTGAGCCTGTTGCTCCTGCCGTGGTGGCGGCCCCAGCGCCAGCCCCTGTTGCTCCAGCGACTGCAATAATCCCTGCCCAGGTTGCAGGTATGAATGCAGAGGCATTGGACGATGAGCTGTCGGCGTTGGGGTTCAAAAAGATCGTCTACAACGCTGACACCGGCAAGACAGTCCTTCTGCTTAGCAACTGGACAGTCACCGGAATCGATAACGCCGGGGCGCAACAGGCCGTCGACAAGGCAGTCGTCGTCCACGTAACGAAGTGATGCTGCTTCCTCGGCCTCCCGCGCCTGGTGGACGAAAGGGTCGCATCGTCTCGATGCCATCTCAAGAATGAAAATGGCGTTTGAAGGACGAAAGTCAGCTGGCTGCTGCGGGCGTTTGAGGCTCCGGGACAGAAATTAGTCCCGCGAGTAGGCTGCCTGAGGGGAATCGAGAGGAACAGTGCGGATGACGCAAGCAACCGTCACACACTACGAGGTGCTTGGAGTACCACCAACGGCGGATACGGCCGAAATAAAAAAGGCGTACCAGCGCAGGCTCAGGACTTCACACCCAGACACTGGCGGCAGCACAGGGCTATTTCGACTCGTGCAAGAAGCCTACGAGGTTCTCTCCGACCCGGCTCGGAGGGCCGCCTACGACAGCAGTACGGACAAGAATTCTGGAGGCACCAGCGGTCAGCGGCCGCAACAGAAACCGTCGCCCCAACCGGATTCCTCTCAGCAGAAGTCGAAAGCAGCTTTCACGGATATGGATCAGCCACCCGGCCCACCGCCGTGGACTGGCCCGGCCGTCGAGTACCGGCCACCACTTGTCCCGCCCTCGGGCGAACCGCAGAAAATCCGTCGACCTGCACCGCCCTGGACTCGCACTTGGCGTACGGTCTTCTTTGTTCTCGGCAGCGTCTGCAGCGTCCCGCCCTTGTTCAGTACCATTTGGTACTTCAGCACTACTCAGTCAAACCCTAACTGGTTGGTCACGGGGCTGACCTGTCTTCTTATCACCGTCCTAACTGCCGGATTCTGGTTCGTAATCGCCAGGCTCCCAAAGTGGTGGACAACCAGGAAACGCCCTGCACCGCCCACCGTCCTTGCCAGCGCCTACTTGGTTGAGGAAATCCTCAGCCGCCCCGTCCATGGCGTTCCGGGTCGCGGTCTTTCCGTGGGACGCTTCGGCGATAAGGCAGAAATCGGCGCAGAAGGCGAACGTCGCACCGCGCGACTCATCACTGATTCCGTCCTTTCTGGAATACCGTCCGCACGGCTGATCAACGGCCTCCGCTGGCCCGGGTCCGAACACGCCGACCTCGATCACGCCGTCATTGCGGGAAACAGGATCGCTCTGATCGACTCGAAAATGTGGGCGGACGGCGCCTACTGGTGGGACAACAAGCAGCTCTTCCGCAACGGCCGCGAGCTTAAAGCCTTCGGGTTGGGAGCAGGTGTCGAGGCAATTCGTGCAGCTTATCCCGGGTTCGTCGTTGACGGCTGGGTCGTGCTGCATTCGCCATCGGGGAGCCTCACGATGCCATCAGTAGAGCGTGCAGGCATGTTTCCGCTTCCCGGCAGGGCCCCCGTCAGGCTGGTCACTCCACTGGAACTCGTCAACGAGGTCCGTGCCTTCTTGGTTCAGGGCGATGCTCCGCATGCGGTCCAGGTCCCCGCTTTGGCCGCGCTCCTCCGATCAATGTTGTAGGCCTTAACCACTTTCGCAGTTTCGTTTCGAACCTGAACGGCCACGGGCAGCGCTCAAGGATGCAGTCCTCTCAGAAAGCCCTTGTCTTCAAGGCGCGGACTCGGGAAGCGTCCAATCGAAGGCACGGGGACGAAGTTGCCGCTCCTCAGGATTAAAGGGAAGAATCGTGAAGTCGCCCTCTTCAGGGTCCACCGCCCCGTCCAATAACCGCATTCCCGACCAGACGCCCATCATGCACAATCCCGGATTTTGCCGCGCGTGCTCAACCTCATTTGGGGTCACGATGACCGTTTCCCCCTTGCTCTGAGTACCTTTCGCTTCAAGATAAATAGTCTCCCCGCTTTTCACAGCGAATGCGTCGTAGGGACGATTCTGCCGGGTGTCTGTCACCGTCCAGCCACGCTCCCGGTAGTAGCACATGAGACGATCCTGCGCGGCGTTCTCAATCGCTTTGCGGACGTCCGCGTCCATCTGCAGCCCTTGACCCCCTGCACCTGGCGTATCCCGCGACTCGGATTGACGAGTGTCTTCTGCCGCTCTGGTATCAGGGTCCCGATCATAAGAAACGGGGTTTCTGCGGTACTCGACCGGTGTCCCTAACAAAGCCTCGTGAACTGGATGCCCTGCAGGCAGAACCCGGCCAATTAGCGCCTTTTTTGGAGCCCCTGTGCGATTATCAGGCAGTATCTCGTAACCAGGGTTTTGAAGTTCCGCGACAAGAATGACTCGGCTTTGATAATTGAGAGCCGCCCAGCGCTCGGTCGCGATGCGGCTGCCACTCAAGGACCAGATGCCACGATTGTGATCCCAAAGTTGTTCAAGTGTTGCCTCGGGATCATAGCCCCACCAGTCACGCGGGAGGGGATCATCGCTATCGGCCGTCTGCCGGTCGATGAGCCTGATGTTGATAACCATGAACTGAGTATCGCTCAACGATCGCAAATAGCTGCCGTGCCGCTCCAGCAGCACGTTGCCTGTCCCGGAAATATCGGCTGCCCTTCCGCATGCTTTGGCGTCCCTTCTGTTCTCTAAGGCCTGATGTTCCGGATTCAACTGCCGCAACTTTTCGGTCTGTGCTTCCGGGATCTAGGCATATGTAGAACTGAGCCACCGCCGCCGGTCTCCTGCATTGCGAAAGCGCGCCCGGCCAAAGCCGGACGCGCCCTCAGCGTGTGCTGAACACCGCGAGTAGCTCGCAGCGCCTCCTTCAGTCGACGAGCACCGACGCCTTGGCCTGCTCGGAGGAGCTAACAACGGCCGGAACCTTCCCCGAACGGTGATTGAACCAGTTCGCGACAGCCAGCAACGCGACCAGCCCAAAAGTGCTCAGGAGCTGCGGACGGGAATCCTCGCCGATGAAGCCCACTGTGAAGATCGCCGCCAGGATCAGGAGGCCAAGGGAAGTGAGCCACGGGAAGCCCGGCATCCGCAGGGGAAGCGCCATCCCGTCGCGATCGGCGCGGAGGCGCAGCGCGAGCTGGGCCAGGAGCGCGGACGTCCACACCAGCAGGCAGGTCGAACCCACAATGTTCAGCAGGACCGGAAGGACTTTCTCCGGGAACGCCAGCTCCAGCACCACCGTCACAACGCCGAAGGCGACGCTGGCCAGCACGGCGACAACGGGCACCCGGGCCTTTGACACCGACGCGAGCCAACGCGGTGCCTCACCCCGCTCGGCCAGGGAGAACGCCATGCGGGAAGCTCCGTAGAGGTTGGCGTTGAGCGCGGACAGCAGTGCCGCAACGGCTACGAGCGTGATGGCGGTGGCCGCGCCAGGCATGCCGGCGGCGTCCAGCACTGCGGCGAAGGGGCTCTTCAGTCCTGCCGAACCCACGGGAACCACGGCTGCGATGACGAAGATGGCACCGATGTAGAACACCAGGATCCGCCACAGCACCGTCCGGACTGCCTTCTTCACGCTGCGCGCCGGCTCGGCCGTTTCGGCCGCGGCCACGGACACGATCTCGGTACCGCCGAACGCGAACGCCACCACGAACAGGGCCGTCGCAATCCCTGCGAAACCGCTCGGGGCGAAGCCAGCGCCGGTGAAGTTGGCCAGACCCGGCGACTGCACGCCCGGCAACCAGCCGAACAGCAGCGCGGCACCCACCAGCAGGAACCCGACGATCGCCGCCACCTTGAGCAGGGCGAACCAGAACTCGAACTCACCGAAGTTCTTCACGCTGGTCAGGTTCACGGCGGTGAGCACCACGATGAACACAAAGGCCATCAGCCACACCGGCAGGGCCGGGAAGATGGTGGCCAGTAGGCCCGCCGCGCCCAGAGCCTCGGCGGCGATGACCACCACCAGCTGCAGCCACCAGAGCCAGCCGACGGTTGCACCCGCCACCGGCCCGTAGGCCTTGGCGGTGTAAACGGAGAAAGCGCCGCTGTCCGGGTTGGCTGCGGCCATCTCGCCAAGGGCCCACATCACCAGGATGATCAGCGTGCCGGCCACGAGGTAGGCGATCAGCACGGCCGGCCCGGCGGCCTTGATGCCCGCGCCGGAGCCGATGAACAGTCCGGCGCCGATGGCGCTGCCCAGCCCCATCATGGTGAGCTGGCGGGGCTTGAGGGCTGCGCCGAGGGGGCGGGCAGACGTCTTTGTCTGTTGTTCCATGTGGATTCCTCTTAGTTGTAGGTGGAACTGTTGGGGATAAAAGTTCAGGCCGTGTGGGTTTCGAGGAGCCGGAGCACGCGGTTGTTGGAGGCGGGGTCGGCAACGGTGATCCGCACGCCGTCGCCCTGGTACGCCCGGACCATGATGCCCGCGGCATTGAACGCGTCCACCAGCGTCGCCAGCAGCTGCTCGTCGGCGCGGATCCACAGGAAGTTGCCCTGGCTCGGCTGCAGCTTCCAGCCCTGGGCTGCCAGCTCCGCGGCCATCCGTGCGCGCTCATGCTTCACCGCCGAGACCCGCGCTTCCATCTCCTCCCCCGCATCCAGCGACGCGATGGCTGCCTTCTGGGCCAGCGCGCTCACGGCGAAGGGCAGGGCGGTGCGGCGCAAACCTTCGGCGATTGCCGCCGTCGTAATGGCATACCCGACCCGCAGGCCGGCGAGTCCGTAGGCCTTGGAGAACGTGCGCAGGATGCAGACGTTCGGGTAGCGGCGGTAGAGCGCCAGGGAGTCGGGGCTGCCGTCGGCGTACTCCACGTAGGCCTCGTCGATCACCACCAGGACGCTGGAGGGCACGGACTGCAGGAAGGCCTCGAGTCGGTCGTGGCTGATCGGCACGCCGGTGGGGTTGTTGGGTGTGCAGAGCAGGATCACCTTGGTGCGGTCGGTGACGGCGGCGGCCATGGCGTCCAGGTCGTGGCCCTCGGCGTCGTCCAGCGGGACGCGGACTGCCCGGGCACCGGCCAGCTCCACCAGGATGGGGTAGGCCTCGAAGGAGCGCCAGGCGAAGACCACCTCGTCCCCGGCGTCGCACAGTCCGGTGATGATCTGCTGCAGGACGCCGACGCTGCCGGGCCCCACCGCCACCTCATCCGCGGTGACGCCCAGGTGCCGGGCGAGCAGTTCGCGGAGTTCGACGGCGGCCATGTCCGGGTAGCGGTTCATCCTGCCGGCCGCTTCGGTCACGGCGGCGGCGGCTGCGGGCAGGGGCTCGTAGTGGCTTTCGTTGCTGGCGAGGGCGGCGATGTTCGCGCCGGCGCCGCGCCGGCCGGGAACGTACGCCGGGAGTCCGGTGACGGCGGCACGAAGGGTGGGCAACGCGACCACGGGTTTCGCCAGGAGTTGATCAGGGCTCATGAAGACCGATCATGGAAGTGACCCGGACCACATTGCAAGGTACGCTTCCATGCTTGGGACTTCTGCTCAACTTCTAGTATCTCTGGTGAAAATATGACCATCGCAACCTCTCGCACCCTTGATTCCCTGGACGGCCGGATCATCCTCGCCCTCGACAAGGACCCCGAAGCCAGCGCCCTGGCACTCTCCCGGACACTCGGCGTCGCCCGCAACACCGTCCACGCCCGGCTGGCGCGGCTCGAGCGCAGCGGCGCGCTCCGCTCCTTCAGCCGCAGGCTGGACCCCGCCGCACTCGGCTACGAACTCATGGCCTTCCTCTCCCTCTCCATCAGCCAGACCCGGACAGGCTCGGTGGAGAACGGGCTCGCCGCCATCCCGGAGGTCATCGAGGTGCACGCCACCACCGGCGACGCTGACCTCATGGCCAAGGTGGTGGCCCGCGGCACGGCCGACCTCTACCGCATCACCAACGAGATCCTTGAGATCGACGGGATTGAGCGGACCAGCACGGCCATCTCCATCCTGGAGCTAATGCCGCCCCGTTACGACGGCCTCATCAGCCGGCTGTCAGAGCAGGAATCCCGCCCGGCGGACTAACCACATCCGACGGCGTACTTCTTCGCAGCTTCCCGGCGTGCGGGCGAACCCCGTCTCTCGCCTCCGCGTGCCGGTGAGCGCATACTGAACGCATGCCAACCTTCCGGCTGTCCACGTTCGTCGGAGCGCCCCCTGAGCGGGTTTTCGCAACCTGGACTGATCCTGACCGGTTCCATGAATGGATCGGCGGAGTCAGCGGCGTGACCGACCGCGTCGGCCCTATCGATGAGGCCGGCAGCCGCTACACGGTGCAGTTCGGGCGGATGACGAGCCCCACCGAGGTCCTCGCGGTCGAGCGGCCTCGGCACATCCGCACCCGCTTCGGCAACGCCATCCTGAAGGGCGAGTCCGATGTGACATTCACCGCCGATGGCGCGGGCACCCGCATTGACCAGGTGATCGTGACGCGCGGTTTCGTGTCCGCGATTTTCGGCCGGCTCTTCGCGACCGGCTCGTATCAAGGCAGCTTTCAGGGCGAGCTGGAGACGTTCCGGAAGCTCGTTGAGCGGGAGGCGTGATACGCACCACAGCTGGGCGTTTTGTCAGTTAGCCCGCTCCTCTGCCGCCAAAAGTACCAACTGCATTTCCGTGTGTTGCCTGTTTCGCCGCCAGGCCACACGATGCCTGCATGACTTCACTCACCGTCTCCGGCCGCGTGGCGCAGGTTCTCAGCAGCTATGTCAGCGACGTCTTCGGCGTCATGGGCAACGGCAACGTCTACTTCCTGGACGCCGCCGAGCAGCAGGGCCTCCGCTTCTCCCCCGTCCGGCATGAGGGCGCCGCCATCGCCGCGGCCGACGCCTACTACCGGACCTCGGGACGGCTCGCCGCGGGCACCACCACCTACGGCCCCGGCTACACCAACGCGCTCACCGCCCTGGCCGAGGCGGTCCAGGCGCAGATCCCGGTGGTGCTGGTCACCGGCGACGCCCCCACCACCGGCGCCCGGCCCTGGGACGTGGACCAAACAGCCATCGCCACCGGCCTCGGCGCGGCCACCTTCACCGTCACCCGCGACGCCGCGGGCGCCATCACCCGGCAGGCGGTGGAGTACGCACTCACGCGCCGCACCGCCGTCGTCCTTGCCATCCCCTACGATCTCGCGGCCCTCGAGGCCGGGGACGAGGACCTTCCGGAGCCGGCGGCACCAAAGGTGACGGACGACGTCGACGGCGGCCTTGGGCAGGTTGCCCGCCTGCTGGCCGGTGCCAGGCGGCCGCTGATCCTGGCCGGCCGGGGTGCGCACCTGGCCGGAGCAGGCCCGGAACTCCGCGAACTCGCCGACCGGCTCGGCGCACTGACCGCCGGAACCGCCCTGGCGCTCAACCTCCTCAAGGGCGAGGGGTACCTAGGCGTGGCCGGCGGTTTCGGCACCGACACCGCCGCCGGGCTCATGGGCGAGGCCGACGTGGTCCTGGTGGCCGGGGCCAGCCTGAGCCCGTTCACCATGCGGTTCGGGCACCTGCTGGGCCCGGACAGCACCGTCATCCAGATCGACACCGCGGTGGAGCCGACGAATCCGCGGGTGGACCTTTTCGTTCAGGCAGATGCGAAGGCCGCCGCTTCACGGCTGTTGTCGCTACTGGACGGCGAGGCCGCTGTGGCGGGGTGGCGGGCCGAAGCCTCGAAGCGTCTGGCTGCGGGGCCGGGGCAGGATTTGGGTTCGGCCGAAACTGTGGACGGGCGCCTGGACCCGCGCGCCCTCGCCACCGCCCTTGACGCCGTGCTGCCGGAGCGCCGCACCGTGGTCCAGGACGGCGGCCACTTCATCGGCTGGGCGCCCATGTACTGGAACATCCCGCGGCCGCAGGACCTGGTGATGGTGGGGACCGCCTACCAGACCATCGGGCTGGGCCTGGCCAGCGCCGTCGGGGCAGCCCGCGCGCTGGAGGACGTCCGCACTCTGGTGCTGGCCTCCGGCGATGGCGGTTTCCTGATGGGCCTGTCCGACCTCGAGTCTCTGATCGGTACGGCCCGCAGCGCCATCGTGGTGATCTACAACGACGCCGCCTACGGGGCCGAGATCCACCAGTACGGCTCGCAGGGGCTCACCGAGAAGCCGATGCTGATTCCGGAGGTGGACTTCAGTGGAGTTGCGAGTGCTCTTGGGGCTGAGTCAGCTGTCATCCGCTCCCTTGGCGACCTGTCCGCGCTGCAGGATTGGATCGACGCCGGCGCTCGCGGAACCTTTGTTGCGGACTGCCGGATCACCTCCAGCGTGCGGGCGCCGTGGCTGACTGAGTGGATGAACGCGACGCGGGCGGCGAAGGCTGCAGTAGTGGGATAGTCGGATCGGTCGATCTCCACGGTTGACAATCACGTCACCAGCGGCGCCGCCCATTGCCGCAACGATGTCCCTTAGTTGTGGGTGGAACCCTTGAAACAGCGGACGCGTCCCTCCGCGGATACCATGTGGAGCACAGGCGCAAGTAGGAAAGACGGGGGCACACATGACGTTGACTAGCGAGGACGATGTCAAGAAAGCGCTGAACATTGACTCTTGGCGGAACCTATCCAAGGAAAAACTTCTCACTTTCGTGGCAGAGATGCCGCAGATGGACAAAGAAGTTGCGTTTAAGGCCATCGAGCAGTTTCCGCATTTCAAATCGCTCGTGGCCGAAACACTGGATTCTCTTGAGCAGCGGTACGAGAGCACCCAAAAATTCAGCTGGAAAAGTCAGAAGAAGGTACACGACGCATACAAGTCGTATCGAAAGACCCTGAATCGCGAACTGGAACGCGATAATCTCACCGTTGAAGACAGATTCAGGATTCTAGAAATGATTCGCGAATCAGTCGACAGGGAGGCAGTGAAGGACAGCGAGCACAAGGCATTTGCAATCAAGATGGTCACAGTCGCCGCAACTGTCGGTGTCGCTGCGGTAGGAGCAGCCGTTGCTGCACTTGGAGGAAAGGCCGGATTCGGTAGCAGCGACAGGGCGTAGGATCAACGTCCGATGCCGCGGCGGTGGCGGGTTAGAACCCGTCGGAAACGCCCACAGACCAGCAGCTTTGTCAGTCACCCGGCATAGGATTCCAACCATGAGGATTGCCGTTGCAGGGGGAACCGGTACAGTGGGCCGCCACGTCGTGGCCATCGCCAGGAAACGCGGGCATGAGGTGGCCAGCCTCAGCCGCGCGGAGGGGGTGGACCTGGTCAACGGGCGCGGCCTCGATCAGGCACTCCAAAATGTCGAGACCGTCATCGACGTCTCCGGCATCCAGGCCATGTCCACCAAGAAGGCCGTGGATTTCTTCACCAACGCCACCCAGAACCTGCTGGCGGCCGGGAAAAAGGCCGGCGTAAAGCACCATGTGGTGCTGTCCATTGTTGGCATCGATAAAGCCAATTCGGGACTGTACGCCGGGAAGCTGGTGCAGGAGGACGAAGTCAGGCACGGCGGCATTCCCTGGACCATCCTCCGGTCCACCCAGTTCCACGAGTTCGTGCCGATGTCCATCAAGGCCGCCTCAGTGGGCCCGCTGGTCTTCGTGCCCACGATGGTCACCCAGCCGGTGGCGGCAAAGGAGGTGGCCGCGGCCCTGGTGGACGCGGCCGAGGCCGGGCCGAAGGGACGCATTCCAGACCTCGGCGGCCCGCGGACCGAACACCTGAAAGGCCTGGTGGCGGCCTACCTGGCTAAGACGCAGCAGAAAAAACTGATCGTACCGCTCCGGGTGCCGGGCGCCATGGGCAAGGCAATGCGCAACGGCGGGCTGATCCCGGCGCCGGGTTCCGCCGTCGGACGCCAGACGTTCCAGGAGTGGCTCGACGCCATCGGCGCCGCGTAAAAGCCGATGCTAAATGGGGCAACTGCCCCATGCCCCTGCTGCGGCCCGGTCATAGTCTCGCCTCATAGAGAAAAGGAGGCGGCCATGACCATCTACCAGCCGCAGTCATCAGCAGAGGCAACACCCAAACTTGCCGACCTTCCCGAGGACGCTGCCGAGCACTTCGCCGGCTACGCCGTCCTGGGGCTGCCTTTCACCAGCGGCCACTACCTGGCGTTCCGGGATTTCCCGGTGAGCTCCGTTGGCCCCGGCTACCGCTCCGTCTGGCACCGGACACCCGGCGGCGAGTGGACCATCTACGCCAACACCGCACCGGAGTTCAGCTGCGCCCGCTACTTCGGGGCGGCCGTCCACCATACGGTGGAGACCGACGTCGACATCCAGTGGAGCGGGCCCTTCACCGCGCTGATTACGGTGCCGGGAGTCCTCGACTGGCACCTGCAGCTGGGCACCTCCGCGGCCACCACGATGCTGACCGCCATGGCAGTGCGGATGCCGGAAAGCCTGTGGCGGAACGAGCTGGTGCTCCGGGCCATGGGGGCATTCGCCGGCCCGCTGCTCGGCGCGGGCAGGATGAAAGTATCAGGCGTTGTGCCCAATGGCCAGACGTTCCAGGCCCAGCCGCGGCAGCTGTGGCTCGTGACGGATTCCCAGGCCACCATCCGGGATGAGGATGCCGGAGTTCCGGGCCCACTGCCGGTCCAGGACCACCTGGCGGACTTCTGGCTTCCACAGCGTGGACTGTTCGGAGCGCAGGTGGGCGTCAGGTTCCCGTCCACCGCACAATCCGCCGGACCAGGCCCCGTCCAGGCACGGACCGGGAAGAACCAGACGGCATAACAGCCGCACGCGTGGTCCCTACTGCCGTGGCTGGCGGCTTCCTAGAATGGCAGGTGTGATGCAGTCACCGGCTGCGCCCCGGCGCAGCGAAGTCCTGGCCGCGCTGTCGCTCGCCATTGACCTGGGGCTGGGGCAGCCGATGGAGCACATGCTGCGTGCGTCCCTGCTGGCGCTGCGGATCGCCGGGGCTGCGGGCGTTGACGCCGCCGGCCAGGGCAGGATCTACTACGCCAACCAGCTGGCCTGGATCGGCTGCCACGCGGATTCCTTTGAACTCGCCGCGCTGTTCACGGACGATATCGCCTTCCGCGCCGACTATTACCGCCGCGACCAGCACGGCCTGCCCATGTACGCCGGCATGTTCAGCCACGCCGGCGCCGGCCTCCCGCCGCTGGCCCGTGTTGCCCGCTGGACGCGTTTCGCGGCGACCGGCAGCGGCGCCGTGCGGACCATGATTGCCTCGCACTGCGTCTCCGCCGGGGTGCTGGCCAGCAGTGTAGGGCTCGACGACGGCGTGGCAGGACTGCTCACCCACACCTTTGAGCGGTGGGACGGCAAGGGCCTGCCGGAGGGGGTGGCGGGGCCGGACATTCCATTGGAGATGCGGATCATGCACCTGGCGGATACGGCCGAGGTCTTCCTGCGGAGGGAAGGAGTGGCCGGCGCGGTGGCCATGGTGCGGGCACGCCGCGGCAGCCAGTTCGATCCGGCACTGGCCGGGCTGTTCATCGACCAGGCTGAGGCACTCACCGAAGGACTCCTCGACGTCGACTGCTGGCAGGCGGCCCTTGACCTGGCTCCCACTGACGCTCCCCTGTCGGGCAGCCAGCTGGATACAGTGCTGCGCGCCATCGGCGACTTCGCGGACCTCAAGTCCCCCTACACGGCCGGACACTCCCGCGCAGTGGCGGCCCTGGCGGCCGCCGCGGGCGAGGAGCATGGGCTGCCGGCGGACGACATCAGGGAGCTCCGCCGTGCAGGCTGGGTGCACGACTTGGGCCGCCTGGGGGTATCCAACCAGGTCTGGGACAAGAAGGAGCCCCTCTCAGCGCTGGAGCTGGAACGTATCCGCATGCACCCGTACCTGGGCGAACGGATCCTCAGCCGCGTTCCCGGCCTGAAGGGCGAGGCGGCCCTCACCGGCTCACACCACGAGCGGCTGGACGGGTCCGGCTATCCACGCGGGATCGGCGGAAACGAGCTGGGGGTAAAGCAGCGGATCCTGGCGGCAGCGGACTCCTACCATGCCTCCGTGGAGCCACGCCCGCACCGGCCCGCGCTCACTCCGGCCGATGCGGCCGCCCGTCTCCGGCAGGAAGTTTCAGCCGGGAGGCTCGCCGCCGGAGCAGTGGAGGCCGTACTTGTGGCGGCCGGCCAGCAGCCCCGCCGTTCGCACGTCGCCGCGGCTGGACTCACCCCGCGGGAAGTGGAAATCCTCGGCATGCTCTGCCGCGGCATGACTCCGGCCGAGATCGCGGACAGCCTCTTCCTTTCCCGGAAGACCGTCCGCAACCACGTGGAGCACATCTACACCAAGATCGGTGCAACCAACCGGGTGGGTGCCACTTTGTTCGCGATCAGGAACGGCCTGACCGATTACGGGACGGCGCCCAATTAGCGCCGGGCCGCGCAGTGCCCGCCTCGTGGGGCACATCCCTTGGTGCTAGCGGCTGACAAGCCGCCACAAGGACGTGACCTCGGCCGAGCGCGCCTCGAACAGGGGATCTTCGCGGTCGGAAGCTTTCGGATGCGTTGGCTTGGTGTCGAGCCGCTCCGTCACCTTCAGCCCGGCCGCTTCGACGGCGGCCAGCAGGTCCTTCCGCGACCGCAGGCCCAGGTGCTCGGCCAGGTCGGACAGGACCAGCCAGCCCTCACCGCCCGGCTGCAGATGGCCGGGGAGTTCGTTCAGGAAGCGGAACAGCATCCTGCTCCCAGGGTCGTAGACGGCGCTGTCCAGGCTGGAATGCGGCGTGGCCGGAATCCAGGGCGGGTTGCACACGATCAGCGGTGCCCGTCCGGGCGGGAACATGTCGGTCAGGACCGCCTCCGCGCGGTCCTGGACACCGAGGTTCCGGAAATTCTCAGTGGCGCAGGCGATGGCACGCGGCTCGTTGTCGGTGGCGATCACGCGGCGGACGCCGCGGCGGGCGAGGACGGCGGCGAGCACTCCGGTGCCGGTTCCCACGTCGAACGCGAGCGTGTCAGAGGGCAGTGCAGCGGCCGCCACGAGATCCACGTACTCGCTGCGGGTGGGAAAGAACGTGCCGTAATGCGGGTGGATGCGGTCCTGCAGGGCATCGACGTAGACCCCGGTCCGGCGCCACTCGTGGGCGCCGACGGCCCCGACGAGCTCGTGCAGGGACACCACGGAAGATTCTCCAATGTCTCCGTACGCTTCCGCGGCGGCTTCCCGGACGTCTGGTGCGCGGCGCAGCGGCACCACCGGACCCGGATCAAGGGGAATCAGCAGCAGGCCCAGGATGCGTGCCCGGTGTGAGGCGGCCTGCCGGTGCCGGTAGAACTTTTCGGCGGGGGTGCCTGCGGTCTTCATTCCGGCGCCTATCCGGCGGTCCAGGGCGTTGAGGATCTGCCGCGCGTTGTGGAAATCTCCGTGCCAGAGCATCGCGATCCCCTGTGACGCCATGCGGTACGCATCGTCGGCCGTGAGGGAGTCGTCCACCACTTCCACGCGCCCCGGTGCCGGCCTGCCGTTCGCCGAGCGCCACCGCGCGGTCATGCCGGCGCCGGCCTCAACCCAGGCCACGTATCCATCCACCGCAGCAGCGCGCGAAGGTTTGGGGTCAGCGGGTGGGATTCCCGCGGGAGCTGGGGTGTGAGTAGGGATGAAGATCCATTCCAAGATATTGGGGGCAATCGGATCCTGACGATTGCAGTGGCGGTTCGATGACGTCCAAGGCGGCGGGCCAGGATTCCAGACCGACATCCGGCAGTAAACCGGGCTTGGTCGATGGGGCGCTGAAGCCCTTGAACCTACATGTCAGGATACAGGAGCGCCCCGGGTTGCCTCTGGACAGAAATAGTCTGTGCATAGATAATCTTTGCATAGACCATCTGCCGAGGAGGCCACCATGTGGGAATACGAGAACAGCATCGAAACCAGTGCCCCGCCTGAGTCCATCTGGCGGCTGTGGTCCGACGTCGAGAACTGGGGCGCCTGGAACGGGGAGATCGAGAGGATCGAGATCAACGGCCCGTTCGCCGCGGGCTCGCAGATCCTGATGACGCCCCCGGGTGACGATCCGATCCCGCTGGTCATCGGCGAAGCTATTGAAAACGAACGGTTCGTGGACGAGGCCCGCTTCGGCAACCTTCTCCTAAGGACCACCCACCGCATCGACCCCATCGAACCCAACCGGAACCGGGTGGTGTACCGGATGGAGATCACCGGCGACGGCGCCGATGAAGCCGGCACGCAGATTGGGCCCGGCATCACCGCGGACTGGCCCGAGACCATGGCCGCGCTGGTCAGGATGGCTGGCGGCTGATGCCACTCAATCCCGGCGAAAGTCCCGGATTCCTGCTCTGGCACGCCACACTGCGCTGGCAGCGGGACATCGCGGCAGCCTTGGCGCCACTCGACCTCACCCACGTGCAGTTCGTGCTGCTCGCCTGCGCCTGGTGGCTCAACAACCAGGGTGAGCACCCGAACCAGCTGGCCCTGGCACGGCAGGCCGGCACCGACGTCAAGATGGCCTCCCAGGTCCTGCGCGCACTGGAAGCCAAGGGACTCATCGAACGGGAAGTCGATCCGGCGGACACCCGTGCCAAACGGCTGCGCGTCACCGACGCCGGAGCCCAGCTGGCGCCACGCGCAATCGCCGCCGTCGAACTCGCCGACGCGCAGTTCTTCCAGCCTGTGCCCGTCGACGACGCCATATCCCTGCTCCGCCGCCTGGCCCGTCCAGACCTGGGAGCGCCCACGACGCCGGCCAAGGAAAGCCGTTCCAAGCACACTTGATGAAGCCGCGGTTACTTCCTCTTCGTCAGGGCAGGTCCACGGTCAGGTCCCGCTGCAAAAATCAGGCATGCCAGGCGATGGCGTTTTGAACAAAGGCGGCAATGCGTTGTACCGAAGCATCACCGGATGGATGGCCAGCTGAATAAGTAGCAGCCGCTTCCCGGACACAGCCGTCCAGTTCCGGCCAGGAGATCCAACAGAAAACCTCCGGTAGGCGGGCCACCAGCTCGGATTCAGACGGAAGGGATACGTCGGCGACACGTTCCAGCACGGGACCGAGGAAGCGGCCTACGGCTTCGGCTAGCTCAAGTTGGCCAAGGCCTTTGACCCGAACCGGCGGGGTTGCACCCAAAAGAAAAAGCACAGGAGCAGCGGGCCCGGCCTTGGACATTAGGGTGATGTATTCGCGCGCCAATTGTTCGGGCTGAAAACTGCCGTACCTGATGCGTTTGGCTTCAACCAATGTGTACGTGCTTGGAGTCTCAAAGATTGCGTCCGGCTGGACTGTCAATTGGGCTTTGCCGCCACCCGCACCGAGATTGAAGTCGCCGGGAAGAAAATGCATCTGCAAATTCTCGGCCTCTGCTGCAAGCTTGTTGCGGGCATCATCGGCTCCATGGGCAGACCTCAGGATGCTTCCCAGGAAGTGGGTCCTGGGAAGGAAGTCGAGGCCCACCAGCACTTCTGCCGTAAGGACATTCTCACGCCCCTGGCCGCCGGCTCTATAGTCACGTGCTTTCTCCCATGAGATTTCTTCCAGGAGCTTTCCCACGATTGAACTGGAGGCGGTGGTTGCAATTTCCAAAGGTTCTCCTTCGACACAGCACGACGGCGTTTGTCGCGACAGTAGCCCAATTGTCGCGGACCGGGTGGGAACCCGCACCGAGATGGCAAAGGTGCTACTCCCGGAACTCAATTCCGGGATGGCTTTTGACGATCCATGGCACGGGCCTTGAATTTCCCGGAGGTATCACTCGTGAGAGGCTTGGAGAAACTCACATTGGGGGACACTGTGGATATTGCGTGGATGCTGTTGAATGCGGCGGTAATGGTTGTGCCTGTGGCACTTGGCGCAACTCTTTTGTATTGGATCATTAGGCTGGGCGTGAAGCATGGCCTGAGGTCGTACTACGCGCAGAGCAACCAGAGGCCGGACGCTGTCAGCCCGGCGCATCAGCCGGAGCGCTTGGGCTAGTCCAGCGCCCACACCTCGGCGCCGTCAGCCCCGCTGACCTTCCGGCGGCGGCGCAGCACCACAACAAGCAAGGCGGCGCCGCCCAGGAACAAGGCGCCCGCTCCGGCGGCGACTGCCGGAAGTGCCACATCGAAGGATCCCTGGGCGATGTCGGCACCATCTGACCCGGCACCATTTGACCCGGCACCATCTGATGCGCCGCCGTCGGCTGCTGCTGGCTCTCCCCCGCCCGTGGTGGGCGCCGCTCCGGTGGCCGGTCCGCCGTCGAGCACTGTCAGTGACCTGCTTTTCCTGTTGACAACCACCACGGACCCGTCGCTCCGCTGCACCATCCGGGCAGGATCGTCCCCGGTGGCGATGGTATGCGCGGCAGCCGTCGCCCCGGCGGGGATGACGGAGACGGTGTCGTCCAGGCTGTTGGTCACGTACACGGTCCCGTCGGCAGCGGCCAGCACCTCCTGCGGCGCAGTGCCCACAGGAATCCGCCGCGCCACCGTTGTGCCGCCGGGCTCGATCACCGCAACATCGTTGGTGAGGATGTTGGCCACATAGACGGTCCCGTCCGGCGCTGCGGCGATCCCGTGCGGCTCGGCCCTGGCACCCACATCAATCGTGTGCGACGGCCACGGCGCACCGGCCGGAACCACGGTGACGGTGCCGGCCAGCTGGTTGGTGGCATAGGCCGTCCCGTCCTTGGCCAGTGCGACCTTCACTGGATACGGCCCGGCCTGGATGATCCGCTGCACCCACGCATCGCCCGGCTTCACCACCGACACCGAGTTCTGGTCCGAATTGACCACGTAGAGCGATCCCTCCGGCCCCACGGCCAGCCACCGCGTACCGGCAGGAACCTTCATCACCAGCGAGACTTCGTCCGTGCCCGGTGCCACCACGCCGATTTCTGGCTGCGCACCATTGCTCTGCGCCACGTACAGCGTCCCGTCCGGCGTTACGGCCAGCGAGGTGGGGAAGTGCCCGGTGGTGATGGTGCGGGACGGCACCGTCTCCCCCGGCCTGTAGACGTTGACGCCGCCGCCCCAGTTGTAGTCGCTGACGTACAGCGTGCCGTCCGGGCCGGACGCAATACCCAGCGGCTGGCCGACGGCGCCAATCACCTTCGGATCGGCCGCGGACGCGGGGGCGGCTACGACGGCGGATCCCAGTATGAGCGAAGCGGTGGCCAGCAGTGCCGTCCCGGCAGAAAGGGCCGCGCCTGCGGCACGGCGGAGCGGCAGATGCATCACGGTGTTCCCCCAAACGTATTGCCGACCCCCGCGGCAATCCTCCGATCCTACCTGCGGTCCACACCGTGGGCGCTCCGCGGGTCGCAGAAGTCTTTGCCACCCCGGAATAGCCCCGCCCGCCGTGGTGCGCGTACGCGCACGCTGCCAAAAGGGCGCATAGTTAGAAGATGACAGGTCCTTACACCCGGGGTGACTCCTACAGCAGCGAGGTTTCCCGGAAACACATCAGGCAGGCGCTCGAGAACTACGGGGCAACGGACATCATCTTCAGCCAGCGGGGAAGCCTGGGCGCCGTCGCCTTCAAGGGCGACGGCAGGCAGTTCCGGATCGTCATGCAGTTGCTGCAGTCAGAAGGTGCCCTGGCCATCCGCGGGGACATCGCGGACAGCCGGCTCCACGAAGCGAACGCCAAGGTCCTGGAACGCGTCAACCGCAAATCCTGGCATGCCCTGGCGCTGGCCATCGACGCCAAACTCGGGGCGGCGGCAGCCGGCATTGCCACGCTTGAATCGGAATTCCTGGCCCATGTGGTTCTCCCCGGAAACCACACCGTGCTCGACGAACTCGAGCCCATCATCGACTCCGCCTACCGCTCCGGCCAGCGTCCCTCCTTCGGCCATCCGGCCCTACCCTAGGCCCCACACTCCACGCTGGCACGCCCAAGCCGGCGGGCCGCCGTCGTAAATTCCCCGACGCCGGCCCACTGCCAAAGTGCAAACCCGCCTATTGTCCCGGGGCCCGGTACGACGGCGTCTTCTTGGCGGCCTCGTCCAGGTCTTCCACGGTGAGGAGCGGCTTCAGGCGGACGTTGACGTTCCCGGTCGAATTGATCAGCAGCGACAGTGCCGCGGCACTTGCATCGTCCGGCGCCTCGAACACGCCAAGGACGTCATAGTAGCCAAACGCGTAGTAGAAGCTCTCCAGCGAGCCGCCCACGGACTTCAAGGCCTCCGCCAGGGCATCACGCCGCTTGGTACCGCCTTCCTGCATCAGCCCCTTGATCCCCTGGCCCACGTACGTTGCTTCAAACAAATACTTCGGCATGGTCTTTCCTCCCTGGCATGTGCATGCGACGGCGCCACGTTCCGCGGATTACGGATGTCCGGCCCCGACAAGGCCGAAAGTATGCCTCCGGCTACAGGCAGTCAATACGCGGAGATACCTAATGGCGGGCGCCGTGGCAACACCGCGATTAGGGGTATGCGGACGCTTCCGGAAGGCCGTTAGGCCCTAGCTGGGTCCCGGCGCCGCGGCACAGGCTGGAACATGTCAATTGCAGGAGGACGGCTCCCGGGATGCAGGCGGGTGTGCCGTTCGAAGCGGCCGACGGCGATGCGCGGCATGGGGACACAGTCATGACCTATGTCAAGGACTTGGGCGACGTGGGCCGGGACGAGCTCGGCACAGCCGGCGGCAAGGCGGTGGGCCTCGGCGGCCTCATCCAGGCCGGCCTGCCAGTCCCGCCGGGGTTCGTCCTCACCACCGCCGCCTACTCGGAATTCGTCACCGGGAACAACCTCGATGCGGCCATCCGGGAACTGGCCTCCCTTCCACCCGACGCCTCGCCGGAGGACTACGAACACGCCTCCGGGCAGCTACGGGCCCTGTTCGGCAAAGGCACCATGCCACCGGCCATCAGAACCGAACTCGCGGGCGCCTACCAACGCCTGGGCAGCGGGACGTCCGTGTCGGTGCGTTCCTCCGCCACCGCCGAGGACCTCCCGTCGGCCAGTTTCGCCGGGCAGCAGGAAACCTACCTGAACGTCCGCGGCCAGGACGCCCTGACCCAAGCCGTGACCGACTGCTGGGCCTCCCTCTGGACGGCGCGCGCCATGGCCTACCGCGCCCGCGAAGGTGTGCAGCCCGGGCAGGTGCGGCTCGCCGTCGTCGTCCAGCAGATGGTGGAAGCCGGCGCCGCCGGCGTCATGTTCACCGCCAACCCCGCCAACGGCCGGCGCGACCAGACGGCGATCAGCGCCGCATGGGGCCTGGGCGAGGCCGTGGTCAGCGGAACGGTGACCACCGATGACCTGGTGGTTGAGTCCGCCACCGGCAGGATCATCTCGCGGCAGACGGCCGACAAGGAGGTCATGACCGTTCCCGTGGAGAACGGAACCCGGGAGCAGCCGGTGGCGGAAGCCCGCCGTCGTGCGCCTGTCCTGGATGACGCGGCAGCTGCGGAACTGGCCCGCTACGGCCAGCGGATCACAGACCACTTCGGGGCACCGCAGGACGTCGAATGGGCGCGGGCCGGCAGCCGGTTCTTCCTGCTGCAGTCCCGGCCCATCACCGCACTGGCCGAACCCGCGGCCGAGGTCCCCGAGACCTGGCCCGTGCCCTATCCCAACGGGCTCTACTTCCGGGCGAGCATCGTGGAGCAGATGCCGGACCCGCTCTCCCCGCTCTTCGCCGACCTCATTGACGGCTCGGTGTCCCGCTCGCTGTCCGCCCTGATGAACCAGGCGCTGGGCATTAACTCCCTCCGCGAAAGCGACGTGCGGTTCCCCACCATCAACGGCTACGCCTATTACTACTACCGCAACTGGGCCATGCTGCGGATGACGGGCCGGACGGTGCCGGCGATGGGGGCGCTGTTCCGCGGCACGGCGCACATGGGCATCGCCGGGTGGCGCGACTATTCGCACCCGCGCTACGAACGGGTGATCAAGGACTGGTCCGTGAAACCCCCCTCGGAGCTCACCGGCGGGCAGTTGCTGGACGGCGTTCAGGCCCTCCTGGACGCCGGAACCGTGTACTACACGGCCGTGCAGTCCATCATTCCGCTCGCCGCCATGAGCGAGATTTCCTTCCGGGCGTTCTATGGCAGGGCCGTCCGGCGCCACGGCGATCCCCCGGCCCAGGCGTTCCTGCTGGGCTTCGACAGCGAACCCATCCGGGCGGAAAAGTCCCTCTACGATCTGGCGGGCTGGGCGCGCAGCGATCCGGCGCTGGCAGCGGCTTTGCTGGAGCGGCCGACGGCGGAGCTCGCCGGGTGCCAGCGCACAGGTGCCGCACCGGAAGGGGTGGACGACGTCCTGTGGCAGGAATGGCGGCTTGCCTTCAAGGAGCACCTGGACCTGTACGGGCATGCCGTCTACAACCTGGACTTCGCCACCCCGGTGCCGGCCGACGACCCGTCCGCCCAGCTGGAGACGGTGAAGTTCTACCTGCGCGGGCAGGGCACGGACCCGCACGAGCGGCAGCGGCAGCTCACCGAACGCCGGGAGGAACTGACCCGGGAGATGGCCGCCCGGCTGGGGCCGCGGCGCCGGGCCCTGTTCCACCGGCTGCTGAAGTGGGCCCAGGAAACGGCACCCGCACGCGAAGACGCGCTGGCCGACGTCGGGCTGGCCTGGCCGCTGATGCGGCGCATGCTGCTGGAACTCGGCCGGCGCCTGGTGGACTCCCACGTGGTCGCGGCGCCGGATGACGTGTTCTGGCTCCGGCACCAGGAGCTGCGGAGCGCCGTCGAATTCGGTCTCGCCGAGCCCGGGGCTCCGGCCGCCGTGGTGATTGCGGGAGCTGCCCGTCCCGTCCGGGCCGCCGCCGTCGAGGATCGCCGGATGCTGTGGCGGGGCCAGGCGAAGGCGAATGCACCGCAGATGCTTCCCGAGAGCAAGTGGATGGAACGGTCTTTCGGGTCGTGGATGCCGGCAGGCTCCCAGCACCAGGCCGGCGACGTGATCAAGGGCGCCGGCGCCAGTTCCGGCAAGGTCACCGCACCGGCGCGCGTCCTGCGCGGACCCGGGGATTTCGGCCAGATGCGGCCCGGCGAGGTGCTGGTGGCCCGCATTACTACTCCCGCGTGGACTCCGCTGTTCGCCATGGCGTCCGCCGTGGTGACCGACGTGGGCGGCCCGCTGAGCCACAGCTCCATCGTGGCCCGCGAGTATGGCATCCCGGCGGTCCTGGGCACCGGGGTGGCGACGCAGCGGCTCAGCAGCGGGCAGCGGATCGCCGTGGATGGCGACGCCGGTACGGTCACCATGGAACGCCCCTGACCGGGCATCGGATGGCAGTCCCGCTGGCAGCCAGAAAATGCCAGGGCTTCCGGCACGTTGGAGCCCGCTATTGGGCGTACACTCAACGTACCCGGGACACCTGTGACTGGACATCCTGTCTCCGACAGTACGTCCCTTGGGTCCCTCCGCCGGGCAGCAGCCGACACTCTCTTCGACTCGCATCCGGCAACTGCCACGAAAGGCACACCATGACAGATCTGCGCATCCGCGACCACTGGAACCAGCTTCCCTCCGCTGTAACGCAGTGGCTGCTGGAAAACCCGGGGTGCATGATCCTCCCGCGGACGCTCTCCGCGGAAATCAGTGCGGCCAATGGCGAAGCGGCCAACGACGACGTCCACGGCGAGACCACGCTGTCCCAGCAGGACATGGACTTCATCCGGATGAAATCACATGAGGCAGCGAACGGACAGCCGGACACCGGTTACACCTTCTTCGACTCCGTCCAGCCGTAACCACTTCCGGCCTGTACGGCACGGGCGCAGTCCTGCGGCGAACGGTCACAGAGTGGCCAGGGCACCCTTGGCGCTTTCCACCAGGACATGCGTACCTGCCTGGATATGGACCACCTCGCCGTCGATCTGGCACGGCACAGCGTTCCGCGTGGAAAAGGCATAGCTGGTGACGCTGGGCTGCTCCCCCAGGCCCAGCGTCACGGCCCGGAGCGTCATCAGCGCCATCTTCATCAGCCCGGCGTGGGGCAGGGTCACTACCTCGAACCGGCCGTCGTCCGGATAGTGCGACTCACTGACCGTTCCGTACTTCGCCATACGGGAGATGTTGGCCAGGATCAGGCTGTCGAACTTTGCCGTGGCCCCGTCGTCCCGCACGAGCTCGAACGGCCTCAGGTTCCGGAGCGTGCGGGCAACGGACACCAGTTCCAGGACTTTTCCCTTGCCGCCCTTTTCGATGCCGATGGCCATCAAGGGCGTCAGCCCGAAACCCACGTAGGAATGCGCGTACAGGACCTCCTCCCGGCCGCCGCTGCGGAACGTGACGCGCAGCAGGTCGATGGGCCGGACCGCTTTCTCCCGGATTGCCTGGCTGAGGGTCCGGGCGGGCAGGCTCCGGTAATGGTCATTGGCGTTGCCTGCAGGAATCACGGTGCACACCGCTTTGCTGCCGGGAACGTCCATCACGCCGTTGACCACCTCGTTGTACCCGCCGTCGCCGCTGACGGACACGATGAGTGGTGCACCCCGCCCAGCCTCGGTCCGCGCAAGCACGCGGGCGTGCCCCGCATACTCCGTGGGCAGCAGCTCAACCGGCAGGCCCGGCAGGTCTGCGGCCAGGTCCTGATGCAACGCCTCGATCCGCGCGTCCATCCCGGCCCTGCCCGGATTGAAGATCACAAGGGCGCGGTCAAAGAGGGCCGCGGGTGCTCCGTCATCGGCCATGGCGTCCCGCTACTCCCCCATCCCGGGGTGGACGGGAACGTAGTCGACGCTGTTGCCGGAGTTGGTCCGGCCCGCGGTGGTCCGGGAGTAGCCGCGCGCATCCAGCCCGTTTTTGGCGCGGAATTCCGCGAGCGCGGCGTCGTAGGCGTTGTTCAGGGTTCGGCCGGAGAACTCACCCGTAGTGCCGTCTTTGAAAGCGATCCGGATCCGGACGCTTGCCGGGTAGTGCCGGTTCATCCGGATGAAGCCGTCTGCATCCTGCTCGAGGGTAATCAATTGGGTCTGCTTTCGTTCGTGGGAGCAGTCTCAAGTTTGCCGCAGATTCCTTGAAAATCCCTTTACGGCCGATGCCATACTGGTCCATGGCGATGGGAATGACCAGGCGCGGGGCGTGGCTGCGGTACGGACTGGTCTCGGTCCTGCTGATTTTGATCCACGTGGGCGCCCTGTGGTTCTTCTCCGACGGCGTCTACCACGGCAACGCAAACGTTCCTCTCTTCAAATTTCCGGAAGAAGTGGATGTCCTGTACATCCTGACGTTCACTCCCCTTTTCATCGGACTCAAGTACCGGGTCTACGACGCCGCGGTGCGGGCCGCCACCAGGAACTACAGGCCTCGCGCGGCGGTGGTCTGTTTCGTCGCCGGCTATGTGGTGGCCCTGGCGATGGACGTGGCATGCCTCGTCGCGGCGTCCAGGCCCATCGCGGATTCAGGGCTGTCCATCCTGGGCTCTGTCTTCCAGACGCCGCTGGTCCTCCTGGTTGCCGGCGCGCTCATTGCGGGGGCCGGTATGCAAAACGGCAGGCCACCGGAAACGGGGCCCGCTCCCTTCCCCGGGCGCTAAGCCCGCGGCTACCCTTCGCAGGCCACCCCGTCGCCGTCGCCGTCCAGCCCGGCCCGGTAGCCGGCAGTGCCGGCATACAGCGGCGCGGCTCCGGCAGCCACCGCCTCGGCGCAGTTCGCGTAGTACACAACAGTCGTAGCGGCGGCGGGCGCCACAGTCGCCGGTGCTGGCTGGCCGGGGCAGCTTGCCAGGATGCTGGCGATCGCGTCGTGCTCCGCCTGCGTCACCCACAGGCTGTACCGCGCCTTCACCGACACCTGCCGGGCCGCATACTCACATCGGAAGGCCTTGGTCGGCGGCAACCAGGTGGCCGCGTCGCCGTCGCCCTTTTGCTGGTTGGTGGGTCCGTCCGTTGCCTGCAGGTTCAGCGGATCATTCGCGAACGCCGTCCGCTGCTCGGTGGTCAGCTGCTGCGCGCCCTTCTGCCAGGCATCGCTGAGCGCCACCACGTGGTCGATCTGCACGGCGCCGCTGGTGGTGGCGCCGCGGACGAAGTTGATGACCGTTCCGGTGTACGGGTCCGCCAGCACTCCGGTCTTGACCGTGCAGGTGACGCTGCCGGTGTAGGTGACCTCGGTAAGGTCCCGCCGCAGGATGTCGTTGCGGGTGTCGCAGCCGTTCTGGTCCACGTCCGCCCACGTTGGCCCGAACAGCGACCGCTCGTACCCCGTCTTCGGCGCCCGCCCCTTGACCGGGAGGGTCTCCAGCACATCGGCTGCATTGACGGCGACCGTGCTGCCGTCGGCAGCAACCGCCGGCAGGCCTGGTGTGAAGAGCGCCAACAACGCGGAAAGGACGACGGCGGCCGTCCAGCGCGTGCCTGGCGCGGGTATTGTTTCGGGCAAGGACGTGAAGCTGGACATGCAGTTCCCCAGGTTGTGCGCAGCAAGAGTTGACGGCGCCAGCTCCCCCAAGACCGCTGGCGCCACGGATGAGCCTAGCGGCCGGCACCTGCCAAAACGGCCGGTTGGGGACCAACTGGGCCAATCCTTCCCGACTCCTGCGCCAACCCTGCGGCTGCTCCCTCTTCCCGCGTTTCCCGGGCCGGCAGGGCCCCGGCGCATACTGGAACAGTCGCCCCTGCTGGGCACAATCCGCGTCCCGCCACCAGGACTGCCGAAAGGTATGCGCATGCCCGCCCGCTTCCTCCCCGCCCATCCGGCCAGGCTGCACCTGGTGCTCATGCTGGTCCTCACGTTTTCCACCGGGGTGCTCGACGCCGTCGGTTATCTGGGCCTGGACCGGGTGTTCACGGCGAACATGACCGGCAACGTGGTGATCCTGGGCATGGCGCTGCTGGGCGGGGACAACCTCCCGGTCCTTGGCCCCATCGTGGCGCTCACGGGATTCATGACCGGCGCCGTCATCTCCGGCCGGGCGCTGCGGCCCACCACGTCAGGGTGGAACCGCCGCACCACCGGGCTGCTGGTGGGCGTCAGCGCTGTGATGGCTGTTGTGGCCACCCTCCTCCTCAGCGGCGTGCACCCCAGGCACAATGAAGCCCTGACCGTTGCCATCACCGGCACCCTGGCGGTGACCATGGGTGTGCAGGCCGCCACCGCGCGGCACCTCAACGTCAAGGATGTCCCCACCGTGGTGGTCACTTCCACCATCACGGGCCTGGCGGCCGACTCCCGCTTTGGCGCCGGCACCCACCCGTTCTGGGGACGGCGGCTCGCGGCGATCGGACTCATCATGGCCGGCGCAGCGGTGGGCGCCGGGTTCGTGCAGCTCCACCTGGGGCTCGGGGTCCTGCTGACCGCACTCCTCACCCTCGGCGTCGCCCTGCTGGGCCGGACAGGCGTGCACAAGTACGGCGCAGACACGGCGACGGCGGCACCCGGGCCGGGTGCCGCCGTCGAAAGCCCTCCGGAGGCGGCTACGTAGGCTTCCGCTGCATCATCATTGGCTCCCGCTCACGGACCCGCCGGCCGCACCACGATGGCCGAGCCGCACTGGTTGATGAGCGTGCCCAGGCTTGAGGATGCCGTGGCGGCCTTCGTGCCGGTGGCGGACGTATCGGTCAGCGGAAGGGCGTTGACCTCAATGGCCGCGTTCGACTTGGCCGCGATATTGGAGGTGGCATCACCCAGCTCGGTGGTCCCTGCCGGTGGCGTGAAGGACGTGGTGGCCGAGTTGGTGCCGTTCCTGACGCCGTGGGCGGTCAACAACAGCGACCCCGGTGTTACCGGCGTGATGGACGGCGCCCGGACATCCGGGTAGGCCACCCCGCTGTTGGTGTCCGTGGTGGGCGTGACGTCCAGCGGCGTTGTGGTGTTTGCGCCCTGGACGGCAACAGTGGACCAGGCATACCGGGAGGCGGGCTCAGGCACGCTCGGCGCGGTATCACCGGCCTGCATCACCCGGTACCAGACTGCCTGGTGCGCCGAGGCGGAGCTGGCGCTGGTGAAATCGCCCACTGCCCGCGTCCACCCCGCCGGAGCGGTGGTGTTCGCGGACCCGGACACGGTTACCTGCGAGTACAGGAATACCGTGTCGCCAGGCTGCCAGCCTGCCGGCAGGGAGGGCGTATAGGACCCGGCCGCCGTCAGTTCACCCGATCCCGTGGCCGTCGACCGGACCGAGACGGCTGTCGCCGGGGGCGTCGTCGTCGTGGGCGTCGGCGTTGGAGTCGGTGTTGGCGTTGGAGTTGGAGTCGGGGTAGGCGTTGGCGTGGCAGTTGCAGTCGCTGTCGCCGTAGCGGTCGGCGTCGGGCTTGGTGAAGGGGCAGGCCGGGTGACCGAGAAATTGTCGGTGAACGTCCCGCCCGAGGCGCCGACGAATGACCCGCTCAGGGTGGTGCTGGTCACCGACACCTTCAGGAAGCCATACGTTGGATTGTTGTTGCTGCCCATGAATCGCTGGAAGTACGGAGCCGTCGTCGTGTTGCTCTCACTGTTGAGCGACCTGCCGCCCGAACCAACTGTGGCCAGGATGGTCCCGGTACCGGCGGCGAACTGCCCCGTCGGATCGGTGTCCGCCACACAGTCGGGATTGAAGCTGGTGACGGGGATGGACGTGCAGCTGCCCTTGAGCGCCAGCGGGTAGCTGCGAGCGTAGGCATGGTCGTGGGCCTGCAGGTACAGATCCACCTTCTTGGACACCAGCATGTTCATCAGGTCAGGACTGGCGGCACAGGGGTAGTTCACCATCGACAGGCAGTACATGTGCATGCCAACGATGATGAAGGGGATCCCGGCAGCACGGGCCGAGTCGATGGCCGACGTCACGAATTTGTAGCCCTGCGTCCCGGACTTGTAGGACCAGTCAAGGCCGCTTCCGCTGTACGTCAGCTTCGGGGACACCATGATCAGCCGGACCAGGGGGCTGGTTGCCGGATAGTCCGTGTAGAACTGCTGGGCGTAATTCCCCACCGAGCCGAGCTTGTCCGGCAGGCACGAGGCGAAGTTGGACCAGACGCCGTCGGGCCCGTCGTCCTCGTGGTTCCCGGTGATGAACTCATAGGGCATGGTCCCGGCATGCTGCTTGACGAAAGAACACCAGGCAGACTCCGGGGTGATCTGGGAGTATGACAGGTCGCCGAGGTTGAACATGGCGGAGGTCCCGGCGTTGCGTGCCGCATCGATCACCTTGCCGGTGTTCGTGTTGCCGCCGGTGTCACCGGCGAACCCCAGGCTCACGGTGGTGGCCGCGGTGGCCTGCGGGTTCCACGATGTGGCAAGGAAGGAGACATTCGCAAGGACGAGTGCAGTGCCGAGAAGGACTGCCAGCGCCAAGCGCAGTGGGTGGCGCATGCGCCTGCGGGCGTTCACTTGCAGCTCCAAACAGTAGCGCGGCGCAGCCCGTTGGCTGCGGCGGAGTACCCGGTGATAACGGTGGGGCCGGCCTGCCGTGAGGCCGACGTGGCCGCCCCGGACACTCCGGTGAACTGGCCGTCAGAGCCTGGCGGCAGGATCCGTGCGCTCTTGCCGATCCACATCACCGCTTGGGGGCGGTCCCCGCGGAAGGACGACGAACTGCCGGTTCCCACCGCGATGCCCGGAACGCCCGATGCCGCACTCGAGGAGGGGCCGGCTGCCGCGCCTGCATCGCTGACGGAGCCGGACTTGTCCCAGGTGGCAGCGTGGGTTCCCTCATTGACGGCGCTCTGGCCGATCGCCTGCCCCGTCGAGTCGATGGCAAGGACCACGCCGCCGCGCCCGCTAAGGGTCGGAAGGGACGTCGGGGTACCGGCCGGCGACCACAGGACCGGCGTGCCGCCGCTGTCGAGGGCCACCCCGCCGATCGTGCCGTCCGGACCGATCGCGAAAGCATGCCCACCTTGTGCACCGGCGGGCAGGGTGAGCGCCCGGGGTGCCGTGGTCAGCGTGGACCAGACAGCGGGACGCTCGTCGTCATCCGCGCCCGGGCCGTCCGAGTGCTCCTCGTCGTTGATCAGCGCACCGACCACGACGCCGCTGTCCGAGACCATCGACGGGAGCGCGATGTCACCCGGGTTGACGGGAAGGGTGTGATAGACACCGTTCTGCCACCACCAGCCGACCAGGACCTCATTGGCCGTGTCATATCCCGTGCCGACGACTACTCCGTCCTTGTTTACGGAGGTGGGGACTGCGGCATCGAGTGGAATCGCCAACTGGGTGGGCTGGCCATCGCGCCAGAGCACCGGCGCGGATCCTCCGGAGGCAGTATCGGCGAGGCCTACCACCAGGCCGTTGCTGCTCGACGCCACTGCGTTGCTGCCCTGGCCGCCGATGCCCGGGAGCAGGGTGGCCGAACAGTTTGTGGCAGCGGGCAATTGCGCGCCAGCGGCTGTCGCGGCAACCGGCACCATGACCATGCCGCCCTCGGCCGCAAGCAGGAGCGCCGTCAGCACCGCCCCGGGTTTCATGTCCTTCGGCCTGTTGAGCCAGGGAGGCCTGCCTCCGCTGCCCGGTAGACCCCTGTTGAAATTCCTATGCTTTGACAATGTCGCTCCCCGGAGTAGAACCCCACGTCCCCAGCAACGTGCAGCGCAAGAGGCCTCTGCATAACCGCACTGTCTTTCGAGACTACGTTGCCACCCCCCGCCGGGCACGGGTAAGGGGGTACTCGGATCGGAGGTTAGGGGCTACTTGCTTGGAGCGAACCGCCCTTCCAAGCCGCGACGGCGGCACCCAACCCGGGTGCCGCCGTCATACGTCCTGCCCAAAGCCCCTATTTGAGCTTGGGGACCAGCACGGGCGTGTTCTTCTTGTACTCCTCATAGTCCGCCTGGCCGCCCCACTTCTGGTCCGCCTTCTTCTCCAGGGGCGGCACGCCGCTGCCCTTGATCAGCAGCAGGGCCACGAAAACCGGGGAGATTAGGGCCGCCCACTGCCAGCCCTGCAGGACGGGCAGGGCGATGATGGCCACGCCCACCCAGAGCGTGATCTCGCCGAAGTAGTTGGGGTGGCGGGACCTGGACCACAGTCCGGTGCTGATGAAGCGGCCCTTGTTGGCGGGGTCGTCCTTGAAGCGGGTCTTCTGGAGGTCAGCCACGGTCTCGATGGCGATCCCTGCGGCCCATACCAGCAGGCCCACCCAGAAGAACCCGTCCAGGCCCATCTTCTGGTCGGACGTGATGGCCACCCAGGCCAGCGCCGCGGTGAGTACCACCCACAGGCCCTGGATGGTCCAGGTGTTCAGGAAACGGAAGAAGTCCGGCTTGAGCTCATCGAAGCGGTCGTCCTTGCCGTGCTTGCTGATCCGCATAAACAGGAAACTGCCCAGCCGCGCGGCCCACAGCACCACCATGGCCGCCAGCACCATGCCCCGCGCGTCCACGCCCGGGGAGGCCAGGACCAGGAACACCGTGATGGAGATGTAGGTCAGGGCGCCGGTAAGGTCGTAGAACTTTTCCGTCTGCGCCTTGTAGGACGGGATGAACACCAGCCACTGGATCACGAACGCGATGGCAACCCCCAGCGCGAACACCGGGAACCCGCCAATCCGGGAGCCGCCCTGGCTGCCGGCCAAGGCAATGAGAACCGCCACCACCACGGCAATTACGGTGCTGATGAGTGCCTTGCGGCTCTTTTCGTTCACGGACACGTTCCTTTCCCCTGGCCCGCCGCGCTCTGCTGCACGGTCGGTCCCAAATCATGCGGCCACCTTCATTCTCCACAACGCACGGCGCCTGCCACTTGGTCTTCGGAGCGGCGGGGGGCTTGTATGGGTGGCCCGCACGTTTGACCAGTCCATCCCTTGCCACGGCGCCGAACAGCTTCTGCAACCGTCACCGACACAAGGAGTCAAAGCATGGGCCCCCGCACCAGGAACTGGCTGATCACGTACGTTGTCAGCGCACTGATATTCGCGGTGCTGGATGTGGTGTGGATCCTGCTGGTGGCCAACCCGCTGTACCAGAGCCAGATCGGCCACCTGCTGGCGCCCAGGGCCAATCTGCCCGGCGCTGTCCTCTTCTATGTCATCTTCGTGGCGGGGATGGTGCACTACGGCGTCCGGCCCAACACCCCCGGCATTAGCCTGCGGCAGCGGGTGGGCGGCGCTGCCCTCTTTGGGTTCTTCACCTACGCCACATGGGCGCTGACCGGGTTCGCTGTGCTGAAGGATTTCACGGCCCTGGTGGCCGTGACGGACATCCTGTGGGGAGCCGCAGCCTGCAGCGTGGTCACGTGGCTGACCGCAACGGTGCTGCGCAGCCGGCTCGCCAACCCTGCCACGGCCTGACGCCTGGCGTGATGCGCGCCCAGAGTGGCCCAGTTTTCATGGTGAAACCCTGAGTATCGCGGGCGGCTCCCGTTGCTTGCCGACCAAAACTGGGCCACTGTGACGCACGGCCCAACGCTGGCCCAGCCCGGGCGGCTACCCGAACAGCGCCGCCACCTGGGTCAGCGTTTGGAAGACCCCAAAGGCCAGCGGGATTCCCACCAAAACCCAAGCCAGTACCAGCCTGCCGGTGGACCGGTGGACCGGCTGATGCGCGCCGTGGTTGTGTGCTGTGCTGCTCATTTCATGCCTCCAGGGAAGATTCGTGCCGCTCGGGGCGGCGTTCGTGGAACCGTGCGTCGACGGGCTTGACCAGCAGGTTGGCCACGAACCCGATGACCAGCAGGGCCACCATGGTCAGCAGCGCGGGCTGGTAGGACGCGGCATTCAGCTGCCCGGGCTTGCCCTGCGCGTCCAGGATGCTGTTGACGATCAGCGGCCCGGCCACCCCGGCCGCGGACCAGGCGGTGAGCAGCCGGCCGTGGATGGCGCCTACCTGGTACGTCCCGAAGAGGTCCCGCAGGTATGCAGGGACGGTGGCAAACCCGCCGCCGTAGAAGGAGATGATGACGAAGGCAAGCACCACGTAAAGGGCGGTGGCGGTGGATCCGGCCAACGCCAGCACCGTATACAGCACGGCGCCCACGCCCAGGTACACCATGTAGATGCGCTTGCGCCCCGTGACGTCGGAGGTGGCGGACCAGGCGAAGCGGCCCGACATGTTGCCGATGGACAGCAGCCCCACAAAGCCCGCAGCAACGCTCGCACTGACCAGGGACTTTCCGTCGGACTGCCGGAAGAAGTCCTGGATCATGGGCGCCGCCTGCTCCAGGATGCCGATGCCGGCCGTGACGTTGCAGAACAGCGCCACCCATACCAGCCAGAACTGCCGGGTCTTGATGGCGTTCTTCGCCGACACGTTCTCCGTGGTGACGAGCTTGGCCGCCTTGACCTTGGCGGGGTCGAACCCTGCGGGCCGCCACCCGTCGGCGGGCACCCGGACGGTGAAGGCGCCGAACAGCATGTAGGCAAGATAGACGACGGCGAGCGTCAGGAAGAGCTTGCCCACGGCATCGCCGCTGGCCACCCAGCCCTGGGCGCCGGAGTTCGGATCGTACGCCTTCAGCAGGGCCTGGGACACGGGGCTGGCGATCAGCGCGCCGCCGCCGAAGCCCATGATCGCCATGCCGGTAGCCAGGCCGGGGCGGTCCGGGAACCACTTGATCAGCGTGGACACCGGCGAGATGTAGCCGATGCCCAGGCCGATGCCGCCCACGAAGCCGTACCCGAGGTAGACGAGCCACAGCTGGTGGGTGAAGATACCCACCGAGCCGATCAGGAAGCCACCCGCCCAGAACATCGCGGAGGTGAACATCGCCTTGCGCGGGCCGTTGGTGTCCACCCAGGTGCCCATGACAGCGGCGGAAAGGCCCAGCATCACGATGGCGATGGAGAAGATGACGCCGATCTCGGTCAGGCTGGCCCCGAAGTGCTTGACCAGCGCCGTCTTGTAGACGCTGGTGGCGTAGGCCTGGCCGATGCACAGATGGACGGCGAGCGCCGCGGGCGGGACCAGCCAGCGGTTGAAGCCCGGCGGGGCGATGGAGTGGTCACGGTCCAGGAAGCCCATGGTTGATTCCCTTTGCTTGTCGATGACGTCGATGTCTGATCGATCCAGAGGCGAAAGGCCTTGTTGAACCCGGGCCCTTTGCCTTGGGCTATCATCATGCAAATCATCAGCAAACGTACTATTGGCGCGCCGAGCGGCAGGAATTGCGCGGCGAGCGGCTTGGTTGGCTGAGGCACTCCCCTGTCAGCCCTGCACAGCCCATCGGGCACGCACACGCAGCGCCTTGCTTTCCGCCCGCCGCGGCGGATGGCAGAGTGGGACGATGAGTGAGCAACCAGCCGCGCTGGTCCTGAACCTGGAGTGCACGGTCCCGTCCCCGCCGGAGACAACGTTCCTGCTGCTGACGGAACCGGCCCGGCTTGCCGAGTGGTGGGGCCCGCACGGCTTCAGTATCCCCGAAGTGGACATCAACCTGGTGGCGGGCGGGCGCTACCAGTTCCGCATGGCCCCGCCGGAGGGCGAACCGTTCCACCTCTCAGGAGAGTTCCTGGAGATCGATCCGCCCTGGCGCCTGGTCTACACCTTCGCCTGGGAGGAACCGGCGCCGGACGACACCGAGACCGTCGTGGACCTCTCCCTCGCCAGCACCGGAACCGGAACCCGGGTGGTGCTCTCGCAGGGACCGTTCCTCACGGAGGAGCGGCTGGAACTGCACCGGAACGGGTGGAGCGATTCGTTCGAAAAGCTGGCTCGTGCCGCCGGGAGCGCCGGCCGCTCCGGTGCCGCCGGCAGCCGGGACAACACCCGGTGACAGGCCTGGACGCGGACGTCATCATCATCGGCGGTGGCCTGGCCGGGCTGGTGGCCAGCAATGAGCTGGTCCGTGCGGGCAGGCGGGTGGCCATCGTGGACCAGGAAAACCCGGCCAACCTGGGCGGGCAGGCCTTCTGGTCCCTGGGCGGGCTCTTCCTGGTGGACACCCCCATGCAGCGGCGCCTGGGCGTGAAGGATTCCTTCGACCTGGCGTGGCAGGACTGGCAGGGTTCCGCCCAGTGGGACCGGCTTTCCGGGCCCAACCCTGAGGACGAGTGGGCACAGCAGTGGGGCCGTGCCTATGTGGAGTTCGCCGCCGGTGAGAAGCGCGCGTGGCTGCAGGCACAGGGCATCCGGTTCACCCCGCTGGTGGGCTGGGCCGAGCGCGGCGACGGCAGGGCCGGCGGCCACGGCAATTCGGTCCCCCGCTTCCACGTCCCGTGGGGGACCGGCACCGGGGTTTCGGAGCCGTTCGCGGACAAGGCGCGGGCGGCCTCCGGGGCGGGCAGCGCCAGGTTCTTCTTCCGGCACCGGGTGGACGGTTTAACGTTCGACGGCGGCACGGTCACCGGGGTGCGGGGCGCGGTGCTGGCGCCTGATGATTCCCCGCGCGGGGTGTCCTCAAACCGGGATGTTGTTGCCGATTTCGAACTCCGGGCCCAGGCCGTGGTGATCGCGTCCGGCGGAATCGGCGGCAACCACGGGCAGGTTCGGCGCTGGTGGCCTGCGCGGCTGGGGACGCCGCCGCGGAAAATGGTCACAGGCGTGCCGCAGCACGTCGACGGACGGATGCTGGACATCGCAGACGGGGCCGGGGTGCGGCTGGTGAACCGTGACCGGATGTGGCACTACACCGAAGGGATCCAGAACTGGAACCCCATCTGGCCGGACCATGCCATCCGGATCCTGCCCGGCCCGTCGTCCCTCTGGTTCGATGCCCTGGGCCGGCGCCTTCCCTCCCCCGGCCTGCCCGGCTACGACACCCTGGGCACACTCCGCCTCCTCCGGACAACGCCGGAGCTCCAGCAGCACGACCATTCCTGGTTCATCCTCAACCAGCGCATCATCGAAAAGGAGTTCGCCCTCTCCGGCTCCGAGCAGAACCCGGACATCACCAACCGGGACCTCAAGCTGCTGCTGAAGACCCGGCTGGGCCGCGGCGCGTCCGGTCCCATCGAGGCGTTCAAGGAGCACGGCGCGGACTTTGTGGTGGCGGACAACCTGGCGGACCTTGTCCGCGGAATGAACGGGCGGACTGACCAGCCGCTGCTGGACCATGCGCTGATAAGGCGGCAGATCGAGGAGCGCGACGCCGAGATCAGGAACCCCTTCTCCAAGGATGTCCAGGTGGCGGGCATCCGCAACAGCCGCCGGTACCTGTGCGACCGCCTCTTCCGTACCGTCAAGCCGCACCGGATCCTGAACCCCGCCGCGGGCCCTCTGATCGCCGTCCGGCTGCACGTTGTCACGCGGAAGACGCTGGGCGGGATCCAGACCAACCTTGACGGCCAGGCCCTCGGACAGGACGGCGCCCCCATTCCCGGGCTGTACGCCGCCGGCGAGGCAGCGGGGTTCGGCGGCGGCGGCGCCCACGGCTACAACGCGCTGGAAGGCACCTTCCTGGGCGGCTGTCTCTTCACCGGCCTGACCGCCGGCCGGGCGCTCGCCCGGGCGCTATGAACTGACTCCGCACTAAGCCCCGCGCTGCACTCAGGCGGGCGCTGCACTCAGGCCACGGGCCGCCGTCGAACACTATTGGCTGCTGCGCCGGACCAACCGGAACTCCGGCAGCCCCTCCCACTCGGGTGGCAGCGTGTTGCGCCTGCCGTCCGGCCGGAACCCCTGCTTCAGGTAGAAGGCCAGGGCGCGGGGATTGTTCTCCACCACCCAGAGGTAGGCCGGGCCGGAGCCGACGGCGGCGCTCACCAGGGCTGCCCCAAGGCCCGTTCCGTAGGTCCGCCGGAGGGTGTAGATCGAGTAGAGCTCCACGGCTGCGGGGCCGTCGTCGTCGCGCCCCGGGCCGGCGTCCGCGAAGCCCACCAGGTCATTGTCGGCGTCCAGCGCGAGGATCCGTGGCTCGTCAGTGGCCAGGAATGGCCGCCGGCGTTCCACCCGCTCGGGGATGCTGGCCCTGCGGCGGCGGAAGAATTCCGCAGAGAGCAGATGCGGGTAGCACTCCTCATGGGCCAGAGTCTGCATGAGCACCACCGCCTCGGCGTCCTCCGGTGTCGCTTGGCGAAGTCGAAAGTCCATGGCGCCAGCCTAACCAGTGGCCCCTCGCTCCCACGCCGTGTTCCGCCGTCGAACCTCTATGCCTTGTCCGGTCCCCGGTTGGGCAGCCCGCGCACTTAAGATGAGGCATGAACTTCGAGGACGCGCTCCTGACGGTGATTGGTGCCGCGCTGATTCTGCTGATGGTCGCCGACGTCTTCCATACCCTGCTGTACCCGCACGGCTCGGGCCCGGTGGGCCGGACGATCATGCGCGGGTTCTGGCTGCTGTCCAGGAGACTCAGGGGCGGGGCGTCCTCCATCGCAGCCCCGCTGGCCATGGCGGCTGTCATCGCTGCGTGGGCGGCGCTGGCTGCCGTGGGCTGGGCCCTGCTGTACCTCCCCCATTTGTCGAACGGGTTCTCCTACTCGGCCAACGTGCCACGGCAGGCTGACTTTGCGGAGGCCCTGTACATCTCGCTGGTGGCCCTCTCCACCGCTGGATTCGGTGAGATCGTGGCCACGCACCCGCTGCTGCGGCTAGTGATGGCGTTCCAGGCCGTGGCCGGTTTCGGCCTGCTGACCGCCACGGTCTCGTGGATCCTGCAGACCTACCCGGCGCTGAGCCGCCGGCGCGCACTCGCCCACCAGTTGAACCTGTTCCGGGAAGCGGCGGGTCCGTCCGGCATCGCCTCACTTGATGCACGGCATGCAGCAGGACTGCTGGAATCCATGGCGGAAAACGTGGCGTCCGTGAGCATCGATCTCCTGTCCTTCCACGAGACCTATTACTTCCATGAGGTGGAGCAACGGGGTTCCCTTCCCGCCACCATCGCCTACGCCCACCACCTGGCCTCGGATGCGCAGGGCAGCGACAACCCCGAACTCCGGTTTGCCGGGCGGATGCTCTACGCGGCGCTGGACGACCTGGCCGAAGTGCTGCGCGGGAAGTTCGGCCACGTGGGAAGCACGTCCTCCGATGTGTTCGACCACTACGAGCTCCACCACAGGCACCGGCGGCCCCCGGAACCGCGGCCATAGCCGCAGGCGCTGCCAACCGTTTGCCGGCGGGTCACCCCCGCGGACCGGAGGACTCACGGACGATAAGGTCACAATCCACGATATGTACGCCCGGAAGGGGTATGCCGTCGAGCGCTGACAGCAGGGCCTCACCCGCCCGCCTGCCAATAGTGGAGAGGTTCAGGTCAATGCTGGACAGATGCGGTCTGTACCCATCGGTGAACGGGGACCAGTTGTCCACGCCGATCAGTGCCACGTCGTCGGGGATCGACAAGCCATGCCGCTCAAGTTCGTAGGCGGCGCCACGTGCGATCTGGTCGCTGCCGCAGAAAATCGCATCGACGTCGGAGTGGCTGGCCAACAGCGCGCGGACCCCGTTGTGGCCCCATTCCTCCGTCCAACTGCCGTACCAGACATCCCCTACCGGCTCCAGTCCCTGGTCGGCCATTGCAGCGAGGAAACCGTCCGCCCGCAGGACCGCCGACGCGTGGTTTTCCAAGCCCGTGATATGGGCAATCCGGCGTCGCCCGGTCTTAACGAGGTGGTCAACGGCACGGCGGGCACCACCCCGCTCGTCCCCCGTGACGGAGCAGTCCCCCGGGTCCTTCGACGGCGCGAACGCATAGACTACCGGCACTGGCAGGTTTTCACCGAGCGGCGGCCGCGGATCCACTTTGCGGCCCACGACGATGATTCCGTCCACCTGCCGCGCCAGCAATGTACGCACGTAGTGCTGTTCCCGGATGGGATCATCCCTGCTGTCACAAAGGAAGCAAAGCATCTCGCCCAGGCCCAGGGCGTCCTCGACGCCGCGCAGGATGGGGATGCTGAAGCGTCCATAACTGTCGGTGGTGATAACCCCCACGGTGTAGGTCCTGCCACTGCGGATGCTCCGGGCGGCACCGTTCGGCAGCCAGCCCACCTCCTCCGCGGCGGCGCGTACCCGCAGCCGGGTCGATTCCCGCAGTTGGCCCGTCCCGTTCAGCGCCTTTGACACCGTTCCGGTCGATACTCCCGCCCGCGCGGCTACAGCCGCGATGCCGGAAGAACGGAAACTATTTTCCGTCACAAGTCCCCCTTTCACCGCCGGACCAATTCCTCATAGAGCCGAAAAGTCGCTTTTCCGCCCGCATAAAGCCTAGCAGAAGCCGTTGACAGGTGAGACGCAGGTCACTTAGGGTTGGGCCTCGGAAGACGATTTCCTGATTTTCCGTTTCCGGCTTTTCCGGATTCTGTCCCGTCTCCCTCCGATTCACACTTTGGAAGAGGTCATTGATGACATCTGTTCACCACAGTCCAGCACCGTCCGCAGGGCAGGGTACCGGCGGCGGGACCGCAGCGGGGCCCGTCGGGGCGACGACGTCCGGACACTACGCGCTGCGCCCGCTGGCCTTCGATTCCGTGCAGCTGCGCCCAGAGGGACATCTGGGCAGCTGGCAGGAGCTCAACCGGACCTCCACCATTCCGCATTGCATCGACAATCTGGAATCCAGCGGCGCCCTCGACAACTTCCGGCGGCTGGGCGGCGAGAGCGACGCGGCGTTCCGCGGATTCTGGTTCCAGGACTCGGACCTGTACAAGACGCTGGAGGCTGTGGGCTGGGAGGCCGGCAGGCAGGCGGATCCGCGGTGGGAAGAGTATGTGGCGTCCATGGGCGAGCTGCTGGCCAAGGTGCAGGAGCCGGACGGCTACCTGAACACCTGGGTCCAGGGCGTTGAGCCCGGGAAGCGCTGGGACAAGCTGCAGTGGAGCCACGAGCTGTACACCGCCGGCCACCTGCTGCAGGCGGCAGTTGCCGTGGCCCGCACCACAGGCAACGGAGCCGTCGTCGAGGTGGCCCGCCGCGTCGCCGACTGCATCGTGGAGAACTTCGGCCCCGGCGGCGCCGAAAAGATCGACGGGCACCCGGAAGTGGAAACCGCATTGGTGGAGCTCTACCGCCTGACCGGAGACAAGCGCTACCTTGAAACGGCCGTCCGGCAGCTGGAACTGCGCGGGCACGGCATCCTCCCCGACGACAGGTTCGGCCGCCAGTATTTCCAGGACCACCTTCCCATCCGCAAGGCGGCCCACGAGGCAACAGGTCACGCAGTGCGCCAGGTCTACCTTTCCACCGGAGTGGCCGATGCCTACCTCGAAAACGGGGACGCATCCCTGCTGGAGGCCGCGGAATCGCTGTGGGAGAACATTTTCACCCAAAAGGCCTACCTCACCGGGGCGCTCGGATCCCGGCACCGGGACGAGGCATTCGGCGACGCCTTCGAGCTGCCGCCGGACCGCGCCTACGCCGAAACGTGTGCCTCCATCGCGAGCCTGCACTTCAGCTGGCGGCTGCTGCTGGCAACCGGCAACAGCAAATACGCCGACGAGATGGAGCGGGCCCTCTACAACGGCATCGCCGCTTCCACCTCCGTTGAAGGCAACAGCTTCTTCTACTCCAACCCGCTGCAACTGCGCACCGGCCATGACGGCTCCACCGAGGACGCGCCGTCGGAACGCCTGTCCTGGTATGCATGCGCCTGCTGCCCGCCGAACCTCGCACGCCTCGTGGCATCCCTGCACCATTACGTAGCCACGCAGGATGAGTCCGGCCTTCAGCTCCAGCTGCTGCACGACGGTGAGATCCGCGCCTCAGGTGAACCTTTCGGCGGCGAAGTAACTGTTGCCACAACCACCGAATATCCCTGGGACGAAAAGGCCAGCATCGAGGTCACGGCTCCTGCCGGCGAGTGGACGCTCTCCGTGCGCATCCCTTCGTGGTGCAAGGACCCGGAGGTGACCATCGGCGGAAAGCCCACCGAGGCAGTGACTGATGCATCCGGCTACCTCCGGCTCAGCCGCGACTGGGAAGGGAGCACCATCGTCTTGCTGACACTGCCGATGCCTGTCCGAATTGTTAGCGCTCATCCCCGCGTCGATGCTGTGCGCGGCACGGTCGCCCTGGTCCGTGGCCCCGTGGTCTACTGCCTCGAGCAGCATGACCAGGCGGACGGCGTCGTGCTGGAAGACCTTGCGGTCGACGCGGCCGCGCCGGTGGAAATTGCAGCGGCGGAGGGCATCCCCGGGGTGCGCACCGTGCTCAAAGCCGCAGGCGTCGCCCGTCCCCAGTCGGAGCAGACGCTCTACCGCACCTCCGGAACGGAAGCCGCGGAACAGCGGCCCGTCGAACTGACTGCCATCCCGTATTTCCGCTGGGCCAACCGTGGGCCGGCCGCCATGCGGGTCTGGATCCCCCTCGCCTAGTTGCACCTCCCACCCATCCCTATGAAGAGGAAACGGCATATGAAACGCACAAAACTCGCTGCAGCACTGGCGCTGGCGGCATCCCTCACCCTCACGGCCACCGGTTGTGGCAGTTCCTCCGGCTCCGACTCCCTGCAGGCCTCCTCCGGGGAGCCGAGCGGGACCATCACGCTGTGGGCCCGCGATTCACAGAAGGGGTTCATGGATCTGCTCGCGGACGCGTACAACAAGTCCCACAAGGCGCAGGTCCAGGTCACCATCGTGCCCAGCGGAAACTTCGTGCAGAAATTCGGCACGGCAACCGCTGGCGGGTCGGGCCCGGACGTGGCTTCCATCGACCTGGTCTACCTGCCCTACTTCGCCTCCACCGGGGTCCTCCAGGACATCACCGACGACGCCTCGAAACTGCCGTACAAGGACAAGCTCAGCCCGTCGCACGCGCGCCTCTCCACGTGGGAGGACAAGACCTACGCCCTGCCCTTCACGGCCGAAGCATCCGTGCTGTTCTACAACAAGGATCTCTTCCAGAAGGCCGGCCTTGACCCTGCCAAACCGCCGGCAAACTACGAGGAGATCCTCAACGCCGCCAAGAAGATCCGCGCCCTGGGCCCCGACACCTACGGCTTCACGATGGCCGGCCAGTGCGGCGGCTGCAATATCTTCGAGTTCACCCCCAGCGTCTGGGCCAGCGGCGGCGACGTACTCTCCGACGACGGCAAGACCGCGAAACTGGACTCTCCCGAGGTCACCAAGGCGCTGACGTTCTACAAGCAGATGCACGACGCCGGCGTGATGCCGGAGGCGGCGAAGACCGACTCGGGCACCGCCCAGCCGGCCCTGTTCCAGGCTGGAAAAGTGGGCATGGTGGTGCTCGGCGCCTTCTTCACGCAGACGCTGAACACGGACAAGAAGGTTGACTACGGCATCGCCCCCATCCCGGGAGAGAACGGCGGCTCAGCTTCCTTCGCGGGCGGCGACAACATCGCGGTCACCACCGGGTCAAAGAACAAGCCTGCCGCATGGGACTTCGTAAAGTGGGCCACCGGCGACGAGGCCCAGACCCTGCTGGCGAAGAACTCCATCGTCCCGGTCAGGACTGACCTCGTAAAGAGCGTCTACGCCTCGGCAGACCCGCGCAACGAGATCTTCAGCAAGGCGCTGGAGACCGGCAAGACGCCGTACAGCGTCGTGGAAAACAAGCTGTTCAATGACAACAACGGACCATGGGCAACCATGATCAACGAGGCCGTCTTCGGCGGCGACATCCAGGCCGCGCAGCAAAAGGCGCAGCAGGCCGCCCAGCAGATCATCCAGACCGGACCCTGACATCCACGGGTGCTGCCGCGGACCCGCGGCAGCACCCGCCTCGTCCTCAAGGAGACCTACTTTGGCACACCACACCACCCTGACAACGCGCCCCGGCAAGCCCCAACGCCCAACGGCGCCCCTACGTCCGCCACGGAGCCGGCGGACCCTCACCACCTCGCGCAGCAGGCTCGGCGCGTTGGTGGTCGCCCCCGCGCTGATCCTCCTCACCGTCTTCTTCTTCCTGCCCGTGGTCCTGATGCTGTGGATGTCCCTGAACCGCTGGCCGCTGCTGGGCAAGATCAGCTTCATCGGCCTGGGCAACTACGCGACGGCGTTCCAGGACCAGGACTTCCTGCGGGCAGCCGGGTTCACCCTCCTCTACACCGTGATCATGACTCCCCTGCTGCTGGTCATCGGGATCGCGCTGGCGCTCCTGATCCGGCGTCCGGGCAAAGCTTCCAGAATCTTCCAGTCCATCTATTTCCTGCCGGTGGTGGTCGGCTTCGCCGCCGCCGGTTACCTGTGGCTCTTCATGGCCCAGCCCAACATCGGGCCCCTGCTGGACCTGCTTACCCGCGGCGGGCTGGCCTCGCACTCGGACAACTGGTTCGGAAGCTTCGCCGGAGCGCTGGGCATCGTGTGCGCCATGGTGGTCTGGAAGGTTGCCGGCATGCAGATGCTGCTGCTGAACTCGGGCTTGCAGTCCATCCCCGTGGAGCTCGAGGAAGCGGCCAGGATCGATGGTGCAAGCCGAACACAGGTGTTCCGCTACATCATCCTGCCGCTGCTGCGGCCCACCCTCGCGCTGGTGCTCGTCTTTTCGGTAGCCGGCTCACTGCTGGCCTTCGACCAGTTCTACATCATGACCAGCGGCGGCCCGGCGAACCAGACCATCACCGCGGTGTACCACATCTACCGGGTGTCCTTCCAGGGTTTCCAGCTCGGCTATGGCGCTGCGCTCTCTGCCCTGCTGATGATCGTGCTCGCGGTCGTCAGCGCCATCCAGATGCTCATCCTCCGCAACTCGGACCACAACTAGTCCAATCCATCGGAAACGGACCCCTCCATGACTTCACTGCAATCCAGACTCCGCCCGGTGCCGCGCACGGCCTGGTGGATTATCAACCTCAGCCTCGCGGCCCTGTTCCTCTACCCGTTCTGGGTAGTTCTCTCACAGTCGATCAAGTCCCCTGCCGAGGCTGCTGCCGCGCCGCCCACGCTTTTCCCGGGTTCCTTCTCGTGGGGGAACTTCGCGAAGCTATTCGGCAACGAGAACGGCGGTGCGGGCTTCGTCCAGCAGTTGGGCAACAGCGTCCTCGTCTCAGTTGGCGCAACGCTCCTGACGATCGTATTGAGCACGCTGGCCGGCTACGGCTTTGCCAAACTGCGCTTCCGCGGCAGCAACCTGCTGTTTTTCGCTACCCTCGCCACCTTCATGATCCCTTTCCAGGCGGTCATCACTCCGCTGTACCTGGTGCTGCACCAGATCGGCCTGACCAACAACCTCCTGGGCCTCATGCTGGTGTACACCACCTTTAACCTGCCATTCGGTATCTTCCTGATGAGGAATTCCTTCGCAGCGCTGCCGGCGAGCATTGAGGAAGCTGCCCTGGTGGACGGGTGCAGCGTGCTGCGTGCCATGGTCCGGGTGCTGCTCCCGGTGGCCATTCCGGGGGTGATCAGCACCGCGCTGTTCACCTTTTTCGCCTCGTGGAACGAGTTCTTCGCCGCGCTGATCCTCATGACAGACCAGTCCAAGTACACCCTTCCGGTGGCCTTGAACGTGCTCTCCAGCGGCACTTTCGGGACCCTGGACTGGGGGGCACTGCAGGCGGGCGTCGCGGTGACGATCGTCCCATGCATCGTTATCTATGTCCTGCTCCAGAAGTACTACGTGGGAGGCATGCTTACGGGGGCGATGAAGTAAGCCGCGTTCCCTTTCCGGCTTGCTAGGGTCTGCTTATGGCTTCCCACTCCCACTCGATGGACGACGTCATCAACGAACCTGCGCGTGTCCAGTTCGAGTTCTTCCTGGATGAGCACCGGGCCGCGCTCAACGGGTGCCTAAACGGGCTGACCGAGGAGCAGGTCCGGCGTCGGCTGGTTCCCTCCCGCACCACACTGCTGGGGCTGGTGAAGCACGCCACCTTCGTGGAGAAGGTCTGGTTCGACGAAGCCTTCACCGGCCGTCCCCGCAGCGAGATCGGCATCCCCGCCACTCCTGACGAGTCGTTCATCCTGGACGACGGTGACACCATCGACTCCGTCCGGAAAGCCCACCGGGACGCGTGCGCCGCGTCCCGGGCTGCTGCCGCCCCTCTGGGCCTCGACGACGTCGTGACCGGCAACCGGCGGGGACCGCTCCCGCTGCGCTGGTTGTACCTGCACATGCTGCGGGAACTCGCCCAGCACTGCGGCCACGCGGACATCCTGCGCGAACAGATCCTGGCCGGCAAGGGCGCGGACTGAGATGCTGCCTCGGCCGCGCAGCGCTCAGGCCGGCGCCGTCGTCGTTCTTTGTTTTGTGAGGTCCCCCCGGCGGGCAAGGGCCACGGCAGCAACCAGCAGCCACATGGCGGCCGCCTGGCCCCAGGGATAGACCTGCTGCGGAATGCCAGGTGTCAGCGGGTTGAGGATGTACTGGAACGCCGCGAGGCTGACGTGCATCAGCGCTGCCAGAAGCATGCTGCCTGTATGGTCGTAAACCCACACCATGAGCACCCGGTACGCCGTAAGCTGGCCGACGAGGACGGCCACCAGCCACAGCGACAGGAAGATTCCCAGGGGCACCCCGCCATTGGTCCCGCCCCCACCCCAATAATTCACGAAGAAGTGCCACGCACCCCACAGCACCCCCACCAGGATTCCCGTCCACAGAACACTGAAGCGCTGCCTCGCCTTGGGGATGGCGAAGCCGGTCCAACCGATTTCCTCGAGAAATCCCGCCGCCAGCCCGATGGCCAGTCCAGTGAGGATGGTGCCGCCCTTATCTGTAGCCGTGGCGATCCGAGGCGCGTAATCCGGGGACGCCAGCCAGAGCACCAGCACGAACGCGGCCAAACAGACCGGCGCCACCAGCAGGACCAAATACCAGCGCCCGCCCACACGCCATCTCAGCAGCCTCGCCCAGAGGTCCCGGTAGCCTGCCCGTCCCGATACAACTCCGGTAAGCACCAGGCTGGCCAACGCTGGTCCGAGCAGCATCGCCGGCACGGTTACGGGGATGGTGAGCTGGAACTGCTCCGGCGTAGGCGACAGGCCACCCGTGACCGCCCACACCGCGAGCACAATGGCGCCCCACGACAAGAGGAAGGTAACAACGTAGTACCACCACAGCGGGTGCGTGCGCACCGATTCCGCCAAGGCATGCATGGGATCCTCCGGTTGCCGGCTGTACCTCCAGCTTCCAGGGCGGGCGCCCCCGGACACAGAGTCCTCGGACCCGTTAAAACAGACTGCCGGTCAGGCCACGAGCCTGGCCACCAGCTCGCCGCGGCTGCCGACGCCCACCTTTTCAAAGAGCGACTTCAAGTGGTCGTGCACCGTGTGCGGCGAGATGAACAGGTGCCGGGCGATCTCCGCCGTCGAACTTCCGGCCAGCACCTCCAGGCAGACATCCCGTTCCCGGGCGGTCACGCCGTACGCCATCAGCAGCAGGGCCACGAGGTCGTGGGTGGTTGCCGGTTCCACGGTGACCACCATCTGTTCGGGATCATCGCCGGTGATGAGGCTGCTGGCCTGCAGCACCACCCAATTGTTCCCGGCGTCGCGCATCCTGGCCCGCGCCGTCCCGGTTGCCGCCGCATGCGCCTGCGCCACCACCGAATAGAGCGTCTGGCTGAAGCGCCCGGGCGCAGCGTCCTCCACCTGGGCAAGCCAGGAGGCGGCGGCCGGCGTGGCCGCGCGGAGGTCGCCGTGCAGCCCGGCCAGGACAATGACAGGCCCCACGGCGGCCGGTCCCGCCGGGTGCGCCACGCGGACGGCGGCCCTGGTGGCCGACGCGAGCGTGGCAGTCACCGCGCCCAGGAATTCCACCTCCCGGTCGGTGAAGTCGCTGCCGCCTTCCCGGAAGATGCTCCCCACGCCCCAGCACAAGTCGTCCACGCGGAACGCGGCCCGCAACTCATGCTCGAAGCCCAGCGGCTTGATCAGGTCGTTGATCCGGACGCTGCGGACCACCTCACGGTGCGGCGCATCCGAAATCCTCGCGATGGGGCGGGGCCGGCGCAGCAGCTCGGCGAAGGTGTTGGGTTCCCGGCCTGTGTATTCGGACTGGGCAAAGCGGAGGAAATACTCCTCAAACTGGCGCCCACCCACCGGCCACGGCAGCCAGTTGGTAACGGAGGTCATCACCATGGAGGCGGGGTCGACGGCGGCCCAGCACCCTTGCTCGAACGGCACCTCCCGCTGCACCACGGCCAGCGCCGAGGTATAGAGGTCAGGCAGGTCCATCCCGCCGGCGGCCATGGCGGCGATGTCCCGCCGGGCACGCTCCGCGCGCTCCTCCCACATACCTCCAGTATCCGCCCGGCAGGCAGGCCGGCAATCCCCCAAATGGGTGGTTTTCCAGTCGCCCCGAAACCCCTGGTGCGGGGATCGCGGGGGTGTGTTCCGCCGTCGTACTTTTCCTTTTACGGACGCCGCACGAAGCGGGCCGTCCGTAGAGGAAAACCGGGAACCACAATGGAGGCTGCAATGGGACAGGCACGTGACGTCATGGGCCGGCTGATGACGGCCATGGACGCAAAGGACAGGGATGCGCTGGCAGGCTGCTACGCCGAAGGCGCCGTAATCAGCACTCCGGACCAGGGAGAGATCTCCGGCCGCGAGGCGATCACCAACTATTTCCTCCACTTCTGGGAGGCCATGCCGGACGTCACGTACCAGCAGGTGGCCACTCATGAGGCCGGGGACGTTGCCATCCTGGAGGGCTTCGTGGTGGGCACGAACACCGGGCAGCTGAACCTGCCCACCGGCGGGACGCTGCCGCCGACAGGAAAGCAGGTCCGGGTGCGAAGCTGCGACATCACCAAAGTGGAGGCAGGCCTGATCACCGCGCACCACGCCTACTTCGACCAGATGGAACTTCTTGGCCAGCTGGGGCTGCTCCCCGAACCGTCCAACCAGTGAAACCGTCCACCAGTGAAGGCGGTTCCGTCACCACCTGTAGGCAGTGGCGGAACCGCCCCTTTAATCCTCAAGCGTTTCTGGTCAGGCTGCTCCGACGGCGGCCACGGCTGCACCTTCCGAAGCGTCAGCTGAGGCCCCCGCGAGCCGAAGCCAGGTGTCCACCACGGTGTCCGGGTTCAGGGAGACGGAGTTGACGCCTTCCTGTACCAGCCACTCGGCGAAGTCGGGGTGGTCGCTGGGGCCCTGGCCGCAGATGCCGACGTACTTTTCGCGGGCCCTGCAGGCCTTGATGGCCATGCTCAGCAGCTTCTTCACGGCCGGGTCCCGCTCATCGAAGCTGTTGGCCACAATCGCCGAGTCCCGGTCCAGGCCAAGGGTCAGCTGGGTCATGTCGTTGGAGCCGATGGAGAAGCCGTCGAAGTACTCGAGGAACTCGTCGGCGAGCAGTGCGTTGGAGGGAAGTTCGCACATCATGATCACCTCGAGGCCGTTCTCGCCGCGGCGCAGCCCGTTCTCGGCGAGCAGTTCGATGACGCCCCGCGCCTCGTCCAGGGTGCGCACGAACGGGATCATGAGCTTGACGTTGGTCAGCCCCATCTCGTTTCGCACGAAAGAGAGGGCCTCGCACTCAAGGTCGAAGCAGTCCCGGAAGGACGGCTCCAGGTAGCGGGACGCGCCGCGGAAGCCGATCATCGGGTTCTCTTCATGCGGCTCGTACGCCGGGCCACCGATGAGGTTGGCGTACTCGTTGGACTTGAAGTCGGACATCCGGACGATCACCGGTTCCGGCGCAAAGGCGGCGGCGATGGTGGCCACGCCCTCGGCCAGGCGCTTGATGTAGTACTCGCGGGGGCTGTCGTAGGCGCTGATCCGTTCCCGGATCTCGGCGGCCACATCCGCAGGCTGGCTGTCCAGGTTCAGCAGGGCCTTGGGGTGGATGCCGATCTGCCGGTTGATGATGAACTCCAGCCGGGCCAGGCCCACGCCGTGGTTGGGCAGCTGCGCGAAGGTGAACGCCTGTTCGGGGGTGCCCACGTTCATCATGACCTTCACCGGCGCCTCGGGCAGGTTGGTGATGCCGGTTTCCTCAACGCTGAAGTCCAGCAGGCCCTCGTAGATGGCCCCCGTCTCGCCGTCGGCGCAGGACACGGTGACTTCCTGGCCGTCGGACAGCGTGTCCGTGGCGTTGCCGGTGCCCACGACGGCGGGAATCCCCAGTTCGCGGGCGATGATCGCGGCGTGGCAGGTGCGCCCGCCGCGGTTGGTGACGATGGCGGAGGCGCGCTTCATGATCGGTTCCCAGTCGGGGTCGGTCATGTCCGCCACCAGCACGTCGCCGGTCTGGAACGACGCCATCTGGTCGATGGCGGTAAGGATCCGGACCTTGCCGGCCCCGATCCGCTGCCCGATGGCCCGGCCTTCCACCAGCACCGGGCCGGTTGCGTTCAGGCGGAAACGGCTCATGCTGCCCGGGGCCCGGCGGGACTGTACGGTTTCCGGGCGGGCCTGCAGGATGTACAGGCCGCCGTCGGTCCCGTCCTTGCCCCACTCAATGTCCATCGGACGGCCGTAATGCTTCTCAATGGCCACGGCGTGGCGGGCAAGCTGCTCCACGTCGTCGTCCGTCAGGCTGAAGCGCGAGCGCAGCGAAGCCTCCACCGGCACGAAGTCGATGGTGCGGCCGATCTCGCTGTTGTTGGTGTACGTCATCTGCAGGGCCTTCTCCCCCAGGCCGCGCTTGAGGATCGCCGGGCGGCCGGCCGCCAGGGCGGGCTTGTACACGTAGAACTCGTCCGGGTTCACCGCACCCTGCACCACGGCTTCACCCAGCCCGTAGGAGGAGGTGACGAACACGGCGTCCTGGAAGCCGGACTCGGTGTCCATGGTGAACATGACGCCGGAAGCGCCGACGTCGGAGCGCACCATGCGCTGGATGCCGGCCGAGAGTGCCACCTCGGCGTGTTCGAACTTGTGGTGCACGCGGTAGGCGATGGCGCGGTCATTGTAGAGCGACGCGAAGACGTCCTTGATGGCCTGCAGGATGTTCTCGATCCCGCGGACGTTCAGGAAGGTCTCCTGCTGCCCGGCGAACGAGGCATCGGGCAGGTCCTCCGCCGTGGCGCTGGACCGGACCGCCCAGGACAGGTCCGCGGAGCCGGCATGCTTGTCCACCAGCTGCTGGTACGCCTCGCGGACCTGTGCTTCGAAGTCGGGCAGGAAGGGCGTATCCCGGACCAGGGAGCGGATTTCCTGGCCGGCGGAGGCCAGGGCCGTCACGTCGTCCGTGTCCAGCCCGACCAGGCGATCGGCGATCTTCTGGTCCAGTCCGGAGTCGGACAGGAACCGGCGGTAGGCGTCTGCCGTGGTGGCGAAGCCGTCCGGAACCTGGACGCCGGCCGAGGTCAGGTTCTGCACCATCTCGCCCAGTGAGGCGTTCTTGCCGCCCACCTTGTCCAGGTCCTTGAGTCCAAGTTCAGAGAACCACAGAACGTCTGTCGTCATGATTGCTGCTCCTTTGCAGTGGGTGGCGTAAGCAATGCTGGCCGTCACGGTAGTGCCGGCCGGAAGAAAAAACCCTGTCAACAGTGGCAGGTCTGCAGCGCACTTTCCACATGATGTGCGCTACGCCACGTTTGTGAAATGGCGGCTAGTGCTTGAGGTTCATCCGCTGCAGGATGGTGGCCGCCATTTCCTCCACGGAGACGGTGGCGGAGTTCAGGTACGGGATCCGGTGGGAAACGTACAGCTGCTCGGCGCTGCGCAGCTCAAAACCGCACTGCCGCAGGGATGCGTAGGGCGAGCTGGGGCGCCGTTCGGTACGGATCTGGCTCAGGCGCAGCGGGTTGGAGGACAGGCCGAAACACTTCGACACGAAAGGCCGCAGCGGCTTGGGCAGCCCGTCCCGTTGGAAGTCTTCATCCACCAGCGGGAAGTTCGCCGCGAAGATCCCGTGCTGCAGCGCCAGGTACATGGTGGTGGGCGTCTTTCCGCACCGGGACGGGGCCACCAGGATCACCTGGGCCTTCTCCAGCGCACGCAGGCTCTGCCCGTCGTCATGCTCCATGGCGTACTCGACGGCGGCCATCCGGGACTGGTAGCGCGCGGCGTTCCCCAGCCCATGCGCCCGGCCCGGCTCACCGCTGGCAGGGGTGCCCAGCGCCTGCTCCAGGACCCCCACATGGGTGCCGATCAGATCCACGATCACACCGTTGCAACCGCCAAGGATCTGCCGTATTTCGCTGTTGACGGCGGTGGAAAACACGAGGGGCCGGGGCCCGGCGGCAGCCAGGCCGTCGATGGTGCGGACCACGGACCTCGCCTGGTCGGGGGTGGTGATGAAGGGAATGGTGACGCGGTCGAAATTGTCCACCGGGAACTGCGTCAGCAGTGTATTGCCCAGTGTTTCCGCGGTGATGCCGGTACTGTCCGACAGGAAGTAGACAGGCCGTAGAGCAGCAGTGGTCATGGCACGACTTTAGCGGCCGCCGCGTTCCGCACCGAAAAGTCGGGGCACGCCGGGTGAGGCCCGCTCCCTGGCTGCGCGCGGGTCAGGCCGCCGGTCAGGCCGCCTTTACAGGTGACGGGCCGGCCGCGGACGCCGCCTGGTTCTCGCCCGCCAGGAACGCGGAAAGTTCGCCGATGGTGCTCATCAGCGGGGCGGGGAACACCACCGTGGAGTTCTTGTCCACCGCGATTTCCACCAGGGACTGCAGGTTGCGAAGCTGCAGTGCCAGCGGGTGGGCCATCATGGTGTCGGAGGCATCGCCGAGCGCTGCTGCAGCGATGGCCTCGCCTTCGGCCGCGATGATCTTCGCTCTCTTCTCACGCTCCGCCTCGGCCTGGCGGGCCATGGCGCGCTTCATGCTTTCCGGCAGTTGGATGTCCTTGAGTTCCACCAGGGTGACTTCCACACCCCATTCGACGGTGAGCACGTCGAGGATTTCGCGGATGTCGCCGTTAATCCGTTCGGTCTCGGACAAGGTCTGGTCCAGGGTGTGGCGGCCCACCACCTTCCGCAACGTGGTCTGGGCGATCTGGTCGATGGCGGAGGCCACGTTCTCAATGGCGATGACGGACTTCACGGCGTCCACCACCCGGTAGTAGGCCACGGCGGAGACGTCCACGCTGACGTTGTCCTGGGTGATGATGCCCTGCGACTGGATGGGCATGGTCACGATCCGGAGGCTGACCAGCGGCAGCCGGTCGATGATCGGGACAATCAGCCGCAGGCCCGGATCCCTAACGCCAATGACCCTGCCAAGCCGGAACAGTACGCCCTTCTCGTATTGCCGCACGATCCGGATGGACATTCTTGCAGCGATGAGAAGCAGGACAACGAGGACGATGACAACGATAGTGGTGGCGTCCACCAGGATCCCCTCCTGGTTACTCGAGTGGGACGTGCCGACGCCTGGGTGGCGCCGTGACAGGTGCCCTGCCTTTATTGTCCCACCAAAGGCGTGAGGGAGCCCAGGGAGGAGCTACCGGTTCCGCACATGGGGCCACAGCGGTGGCTTGTTGCCTCCTTGGAGGTCCTGGTTGCCGCCACCGGTGAGCAGGGCGGCGGAGAGCACGTCAGCGCGGAGTTGCGAAAGGGCCCTGTGCTCGTCCTGGCCTTGGAGTCCCCTGGCAATGGCGGTGGTGCGGTTCCAGACCGCCGAGGCTGTGGTGGCGGGCAGATAGGCGGAGATCCAAGCCATCCCGTCACAGTCCGGCGTGTACTCCACGCGCCGGTCCGCTGCACTCCTGGCGTGGCGTCCTTCCAGGGTCTCCGGGTGGTTGCGTTCGCGCCAGATGCGGGCTTTGGCCTTGAACCGGTGGGCCGGCATCTCTCCGACCGGGCAACCCCGGGCCGGGTTGCGCGTGTCAGGATCCAGGAAGTGCGCTTCCAGGGCGGCTGCGCCTGCAGAGTCCAGGCTGGCGGTTTGGTCCACCATGGTCCGGGCATGCTGCCAAGAGATATGCCCGGAGCGCAGGGCAGCAAGAGTTAAGGGCAGCGAACTGGCCAGTGCATATGTTTAGGCCAGCAAAGCACCAGCCGCGCGATGACTGATCGCCAGTACGCACGCTACCTCCGCCGCCACCGCCATCACATCCAGGCAGCCATCGGCCAGCATTTTGGCGGGCGGGATTGACCGGGTCAACGGGGGTCCCGCGCGTCCCGCGGGTCGGCAAACCGGAGGCTAGACTGGCCGGGTAAGGACGGATTGGGGGATCCATGGCGGCGCTGCCGCTGTTCCGCTGGTCGGTCGCACCAGCGGACCCAAGGATCACCGTGACCTTCTTCCAGGACTTTCCAGTACCTCCGCTCCCACCGAGGCCGAGGTCTCAACGGTACGTCCCGCCGCCATGGGCGGGCGCCCCAGTCTACGAGCTGCCGTCCGTGGTCCACATCGGCAGGTTTGTGTCCAGGACTCCGTGGAGGGTGGTGGCGGTCAAAAGTGCGGACGTGTTCTCCACCGGCTGCGTGTTCAACCTGTCCTGGCTGTTCCGCCGTGACCAGCAATCCGACGAAGACTGGGCCGACCTGCAGCACCTCTTCTTCCAGCCGGGAAGGGGCATCCGCAGTGGCCGCGAACAACAGACCGGCCTGATGTTCGGCGTCCAGTTCCCCGATGGTTCCAAAGCCAGCACCGGCACCCTGGGTCCCCACGGCTTCGTGGAGCGTGGCCAGGAACCCGAACCTCCGGCGCTGGTCCTGAACAATGGCGGCGGCGGTGGCGGAGAGGATGAGTTCCAGGGCACCGGCTCGCTCTGGCTCTGGCCGCTTCCCCCTGCCGGCAGCCTCCGCCTGGTTTCCCAGTGGACCGATTTCGGCCTTGAGGAAACGTCCATCATGCTCGACGGCGGGAAGTTGCGGGATGCCGCAAAGGCAGCCCAGCAGTACTGGCCGGAGGAGGGCAGCAACCATGGGTGACTTCACAGGCTTGGTCCTGTTTGTCCTCTTCGGAGCGGTCTTCTTCTACATCCTCTACGGCGTCATCCGCGCCGCAGTCCGGGACGGAATCGTCCAGGCGGATGAGCGCCGCGCGGACCGGCGTCGTACCTAAACCGAGGAGACGATGCTTCCGTAGCCCTGCAGGAACATCCGGCGGCCCTGGCCGTCGTCCGTCCACACCCAAATGACCGAGTAGTCGGACGTGACGGCGTCCACCACACCCGTGCCGGCCAGGGTTCCCTCGGCGAAGCGGACCCGGTCCCCCACCGCCAGCCGCGGGTGCCTGGTCCGCTTCCTCCTGGGCCGAAGCGTGGTGGACTCCGCTGCTGTTGCGGGGTCTGGCGGGCAGGTCGTGAGCTGCTGGCGCATGGGATTCCTTGGGCTCGCGGGCGGATGGTCAGCTCATTACAACCCTGCCCGCTGCTCCCAGGTCACGCACTCGCGCGTGGTGATGCAAGACTAGCCCGCCACCGGCGTGGCATGCACCCACCAGACGCTCCGAACGGAGTGTGACTGGTGAGGGCGCCACGCCAGCCCGGGAATCAGTCGAGTTCAGCCACCGATCCCAGCGCATCCCACGCGAAGCTGGCCAGCCAGTGCGTGGACATGAAGTCCCCGCTTTCCAGTCCGGACAGCCCGGCCTTCACGAGCGGGTCCAGCGCGTCGGACAGCACGGCCGCGGCGGCCGCGGCTTCCGGGCCGCTGGATTGACGAAGCGTGGCGATGATCCGTGCCACCTGTCCCGCGCGGGTCAGGTTCAGTCCGTGCAGGTGCACCAGGTAGCCGTCGGTCTCATCCGTCACGCTCACCGGCTGCAGGATGCGCGATGCGGTGGACAGCTCCGGCAGGAACCCCGCGAACCACCCGGCGAACTCGTCCGCGGAAAGCACGCGGCGCATCAGGTCCGCCTCGCTCAGGCCCGCGGAGAGGAAGTCCTGGCCGCTGAGCTCCCAGTCGCCCGGCCAGCCGCGGTCATCGGCAAACCAGGTGCGCGCCGCGTCCTCGCACGCTTTGGCGGCATCAACCCTGCCCAGGGAGCGGAAGGCATCCAGCATGTACCCCACACCGAACGCGGCGTTGGTGTGCAGCCCGTGCCGGACGGGATACTGCGCCTTGGCCATCCAGGCGGCGCTGAGCTCCGCCACGGCATCCACCAGGGGTTCCAAAGCGGTTCCCCATTGGCGGATCTCCGCATCCGGGGAGGCGGAGCAGGTGGCGGCCAGCCGCATCAGCCAGGCCCAGCCGTAGGGCCGCTCCCAGGACGGGTTGGCCAGCAGGTAGTCCCGTTCCACTGCCAGCTTGGCCGGGGTCAGGTTGGCGCCCAGGGCTGCCCGGAGCGACGCCTCGGTGGCGGCATCCACCCAAGCCGCCGTGCCGCCGTCGGACGCTCCTGCCGCGGTAGTCCCAGCAAAGGGTGACCCGGGAGTGCCGCCCACCAGGCTCACCCCCAGCCAGTGCATGTGCACGCAGGAGTGCCAGTCGAAGGAGGTATAGAAGGCGGGGTGGATCTGCTCGGGGGTTGGCCGGTCGTCGGCTGACACCTGGGTGTGGTGGGCCGAGTGCGGGAAGGGCTCGGAAAGGTTGCCCAGCACCACGGCCGCGTAGTCCGGTGCCGCCTGTGCGCGAAGATCGTTGTCCATCATGCTCCTTTGAATGGCAGGGTCTGCGGAAGGGTTAGTGGAAGGCCAGGAAGTACATCAGCGCGATGTTCACCGCCAGCAGCGGGATGGCCGTGCCCACCTGTGCGGCGATGACGCCGTATTTGTTGTCCATTTCCAGCAGCGCGGACGGCACCAGGTTGAAGTTGGCTGCCATGGGCGTGCAGAGCGTGCCGCAGAAGCCGGCCAGCATGCCGATCGCGAAGACGATCGCGGGGTCACCGTGGAACGTCTCCACCAGCACGGGCCAGCCGATGGCAGCGGTCATGATGGGGAACGCAGCGAAGCCGTTGCCCATCAGCACGGTGAACAGGAACATGCCGATGCAGTAGACCAGCACGCCGGCGATCAGTGAGCCCTTGGGCAGCAGGCCGGAGGCGAGCGTGCCCACGGCGGTGCCCACGCCGGCTTTGGTGAAGAGGATGCCCAGCGTGGTGAGCATCTGGGGCAGCAGCGCGGCCCAGCCGATGGATTCGAGGATCCGGCGGCTTTCGAAGATGGGCGTGGCCGGGTTCTTGGGCTTGAGGATCACCAGGGCCACGACGACGGCAGCCACGGCGCCAATGGCCAGGGCTACCAGCGTGGTGTTCTTGGGGTCCAGCAGCGGGGTGCCGCCGATGGACAGCAGCGGGGCTGCGAGCACCAGGATGACGGTGACCAGGGGCAGCGTCAGGGCCGGGATGAAGAGCTTGTTGCCGAAGCGCTTGGCGAAGGCCTCGCGCTCGTGGCCGGTGGAGGTGCGGTGCTTGCCGTGGCCCAGCAGGCCGGTGGAGGCCAGCACCACCAGGACCAGGACGGCGATGCCCAGGATCCAGCCGGGCGCCGTGCCGGCCTGGACCCAGGTGCTGTAGAAGAAGCACAGGCCCAGCAGGCCCCAGAAGGAGGAGCTGCCCCAGCGGCGGGGGTGGTTGGTGTCGGCGGCAATGAGTGATGCCCAGGCGACGAACAGAAGGCCGATCAGCCAGTAGACGGCTTCAACGTTGATCATTTCGCTTCTCCTGCGGTTTCCTTCTGGGCGGTGAGCTCGTATTCGCGGTATTCCTTGTCCAGCTGCTTGTCCAGGCGCAGGAGCCGGAAGCCGTGGATGAGGAAGGCCGCAATGGCGGTGGGGATGGCCCAGAGGGCCAGCTGGAGCGGTTCCAGGTGCAGGTGGTACGTGGTGTCCACGAACGTGGTGATCAGCAGAATGGAGCCGACGGCGACGAACACGTCCTCGCCGAAGAACACGCCCACGTTGTCCGCGCCGGCGGAGTGGCCCTTGATCTTCTCGCTGATCTTGTCCGGGACGTGCCCGTAGCGGCGCAGCGCTGCGCCTTCGGCCATGGGGAACACCAGCGGGCGGACGGTCTGGGCGTGGCCGCCGATGCTGTTCAGGCCGACGGCGGCGGTGATCTGGCGGACGGCCAGGTAGCCGATCAGGACCCGACCTGCCGTCAGCTTGGCGAGCCGGCCGATGAGGACCTTGGCCTGTTCCTGCAGCCCGAAGAACTCGATGATTCCCACCACGGGCAGCACGGCCACGAAGATGGTGACCGAGCGGCTGCTGGCAAAACCGGTTCCGAACGAGTCGAGGATCTGCGCGGGGTTCATGCCGCCCAGAAGTGCGGTGACGATGCCCGCAACGGTGACGACAATCAGGGGGTTCAGGCGGATGGCGAAGCCAACGATCACCAGCAGCACCCCGATGAGTACAAGCATGATTATCCCTTCCCAGGGGACCCGTGACGGGTCTGCGAAAGTGGGGGCCGGCGCGTCCGTGAGTGTAGTGGTGGGAGTGACGGCGCCGAGGGGCGGGAGCCCCGGACACGTTAGGGCTGCAGGGTTAAGTGAGCTGCAGAACAACGGTGTGATCTAAAGCATAGCTTTTTGTTCAACAATCCTGCAACCCCCTTTTTTGGGGAAGGGTTGGCTAGCGGCCGACGGCGGCGAGCAGCTGCGCTTCCGCGCGGTCCAGGTAGGCGGCCAGGAAGTCCGCTGCCGCGGCCAGTTCGCCGGCTTCCAGGAGGTCCACGATCCGGGCGTTGTCCTCCACGTAGGGCTCGTGGAAGGCAGGGTTGGCCGCCATCGAGTGGAACACCAGGCGCATCTCGGCCAGCACCTGGTCCATGAGGCTGTTGAGCCGCTCGCTGCCGGAGCGGTCAACGATGGCGCGGTGGAAGTCCTGGTTGGCGCTGGCCATGCCGGGGATGTCGCCGTCGGCGGCAGCCGCCCTGGCGGCCTTGATGATTGCCGCCAGGGGCTCCAGCGGGGCATCGCCGGACCACAGGACCGCCGCGGGCTCCAGGAACCGGCGCACCCGGTAGATTTCGCGGATGTCGTCTGCCGTGGGGTGGGCCACGAACACACCACGGTTGGGGATGCGGGTCACGATGTGTTCGGCATGGAGCGCCGTGAATGCTTCCCGCAGGGTGTTGCGGGACACGCCGAGGGCCTCGCGGAGGGCTTCCTCGGCGAGCTTTGATCCGGGAGCCAGCTGCCCGGCGGCGATGCGGCTGCGCAGCTGGGCGGCCACCCATAGGCCCGTTTCGGCGTGCTTTGTGGTCCTGGCCTGGGCTTGGAGATCAGCCAGTACCTCGTCAAACGTCATGGCACCACGATATCGGGCAGGACAGCGGTGCCCTGTCCGCACCGGACGTATTCCGCCATCATGGTGACCATGACGTGGCTTGACGGCCTCCGGTTCGACCCGATCGCCCCGCTGCTGTCCAGCGGTCACCCCGCCGTGCGCTCCTGGGCCGTCCGCGAGCTGGTCCCCGGACCGGGAGGGCTGCCGGCCGCCCCGGCGGCCGATGAGGCACTCTGGGACCTTCCGGTCCCGCGCCGGATCCTGCGGCACCAGGCGGCGGATGGGTCGTGGGCCTATCCGGGAAGACGGCCCCGGGACCGCATGGATTACGACCTGCTGGAGACCTACCGGCAACTCGGGTTCCTCGTGGAGATGTTCGGGCTCACCCGCCGGCATCCGGCCATCGCCGCGGCCGGCGGTTATGTGCTTTCACACCAGTCCGAGCCAGGTGACCTTCGGGGGATTTACGGCAACCAGGTGTCTCCCAACTACACGGCGGCCCTCATCGGGCTCCTGTGCAAAGCGGGGTACGGCGACCACCCGCGCGTGGAACGCGCGTTCAGCTGGCTTGAGGCGTCGCGGCAGGACGACGGCGGCTGGGCCCTTCCCCTCCGCACCCGGGGGAGGAAGCTGGACGCGCTGGACGAGCCGCAGACCATCACCGGCGATCCGTCGCAGCCGTTCTCGCACCTGATCACCGGGGTGGTGCTCAGGGCCTACGCGGCCCATCCCGCGCACCGCGCAAGCACCTCCGCACAGAAGGCCGCGGAAATGCTGGCGGGCCGCTTCTTCGAGCCGGACGCCTATCCTGATAAGGGCCGCGTCTCCGACTGGACCGAGTTCTGCTTTCCCTTCTGGATGACGGACCTCGTTTCCGCCCTCGACGCGATCAGCATCATCCGCCCCGGCCTTCGAACGGAAAAAACCGGCCAGGCGCGCGACTGGCTGGCCGCGCACCAGGAGCCGTCAGGGCTCTTCACCGGCCACCTGCTCCGGGACAGGTTCCACGACCTCCAGCTCTGGTTCAGCCTGGCGGTGTGCCGCGTGTTCGCGCGGATGCCCTCGTGAGGTGCGTTCAGGAAATGGTGGTGAGCACCTGCCCGGGCCCGACGGCGTCTCCGGCCGCCGCGTACAGCTCACCGACGGTGCCGGCGCGGTGGGCGGCCACGGCCGTCTCCATCTTCATGGCTTCGAGCACCAGCACCGCTTCGCCTTCCTCGACGCTGGCCCCGGGCTCAGCCAGCCACTTGACCACGGTGCCGGCCATGGTGGCCAGCAGGTCGCCGTCGTTCTTCTCCACCGCGGCCTCCCCGCCGTCCTGCGGAGCCGCTGCGCGTCCCCTGCCGCCGCCGTCGAGCAGGGAATCCAGCAGCGCCTTGGGGAGTCCCAGCTCCATCCGCTTGCCGTCCACCTCGATGCCGATGGTCCGGCGGGGCTCCTCCGGCGCGGCGGGACTGAAGGCCGGATCCGCCTCAAGGGCGGTGGTGAATTCGTTTTCGATCCAGGTGGTGTAGACGCCCAGCGTGTCCGTCCGGGTGAAGTCCGGCGCGTCCACCACCGCGCGGTGGAACGGCAGCACGGTGGCCAGGCCGCCGATGCGGAACTCCCGCAGGGCGCGGCGGGCACGGCGGAGCGCCTGCTGGCGGTCCGCCCCGGTCACCACGAGTTTGGCCAGCAGGGAATCGAACTGCCCGGGGACCACCGAGCCCGAACGGACGCCGGTGTCCACCCGGATCCCGGGACCGGTGGGGGCTTCGAAGGTTGCTACGGTGCCGGGGGACGGCAGGAAGCCGCGGCCCGGGTCCTCGGCGTTGATGCGGAACTCAAAGGCGTGCCCGCGCGGCTCCGGGTCCTCGAGGATGGGAAGCTTCTCCCCCGCCGCGATGGACAGCTGGGCGGCCACCAGGTCCACCCCGGAGGTCTCCTCGGTGATGGGATGCTCCACCTGCAGGCGGGTGTTGACCTCCAGGAAGCTCAGGAAGCCCGTGCCGTCCAGCAGGTACTCCACGGTGCCGGCACCGACGTAGCCCGCTTCGCGGCAAATGGCCTTGGCCGAGGCGTGGATGGCGGCCCGCTGCTCAGCGGTGAGGAAGGGGGCGGGGGCTTCCTCCACGAGTTTCTGGTGGCGGCGCTGCAGCGAACAGTCGCGGGTGCCCACCACCACCACGTTGCCGTGCGTGTCCGCGATGACCTGGGCCTCCACGTGGCGCGGCCGGTCCAAAAACTTCTCCACGTAGCATTCGCTCCGGCCGAAGGCGGCCAGGGATTCGCGGACCGCGGAGTCGAAGCTTTCCTCGATGTCGGCCTGGTCCCGGACCACCTTGAGGCCACGCCCGCCGCCGCCGAACGCCGCCTTGATGGCCACGGGAAGGCCCACCTTTTCGGCGAAGGCGCGGACCTCTGCGGCGCTGGCCACCGGTCCGTCGCTGCCGGGTGCCAGCGGGGCGCCGGCCCGGACCGCCACCTCGCGGGCGCTGACCTTGTCGCCCAGCAGCCGGATGGTCTCCGGGGAGGGGCCGATCCAGGTCAGGCCGGCGTCGATTACGGCCTGGGCGAAGCCGGCGTTCTCGGACAGGAAGCCGTAGCCGGGGTGGACGGCGTCGGCGCCGCTTTTCGCCGCAACGGCGAGGATTTTGTCGATGTCCAGGTAGGTTTCCTGGGGGCGGGAGCCTGACAGCGAGTAGGCCTCGGTGGCGGCGGAGACGTGCAGCGCGTCGGCGTCCGGGTCGGCGTAGACGGCCACGCTTTCCAGGCCTGCATCGTCGCAGGCCCGGGCGATCCGGACGGCAATTTCGCCGCGGTTGGCAATGAGGACTTTACGCATGGGGGCTTTCCTTAGGTGTTTCGGGCAGTTCTGCCGGAGGAGCTGCGGCGGTGAACCGGACGGTTGTGCCCGGGGGAAGCTGGGCGGCCTTGTCCAGGTCGGCATGGACGACGACGGCAATCACCGGGTACCCGCCGGTCACCGGGTGGTCGGAGAGGAACAGGACGGGCTGGCCTTCCGGCGGCACCTGCACGGCGCCGCGGACGGTTCCTTCGCTGGCGAGTTCGCCGTCCCGGCTGCGGCTGAGCGGCTGGCCGTTGAGGCGCAGACCGATCCGGTTGGACTTTGGCGTGACGGTCCATTCCTGGGCCAGGAAGTCCTGCAGCGTGTCGGTGCTGAACCAGTCCTGCCGGGGTCCGGGGACCACCCGCAGCACGGTTGCCCCGTCCTGAATCGGAAGGGGGGACACTTCCGGGTGGCCCACCACGCTGCCCGGTTTGGCGGCGTGCACCGGCAGGATGGTTCCCGCTTCGAGCAGCTCGGGGCCGATCCCTGACATGGTGTCCGTGGAGCGGCTGCCGAGAGCATCGGGGCCACCGAGTCCACCGCGGACGCCGATGTAGGAGCGGAGCCCTGCCGTGGGGGTGCCCACGGTCAACCTCTCCCCCGCCAACAGCGCGAAGGGGGCGTCGCACGCTGGGTGCCGCGCCGCCGTCGTCCGCTGGATGTCCTCTTTTGAGTCTGCCCCCGGTGTGATCTGCAGCGGGACGGCCGCTCCGGCGACGGCCAGGACCTGGTCGGTGAGGGCCTCGAGTTCGAGGCCGCCGAAGAGGAGTTCGATGCCGGCTGCGCCTTCGGCGTTGCCCACCAGGCGGTTGGCGCGGCGGAGGGCTCCGCGGTCCATGGCGCCGGCGCTGCTGACACCCAGCGAGGCGAAGCCCGGCCGGCCCAGGTCCTGGACGGTGGCCTGCAGCCCCGGTTTGCGGACGGCAAGGCCTGCGTGCCCCTGGTGCTCTGCCGTCCGGTTGGCGGGGACTTTGGGCCGTTCCGTCACGATGGCGTGGCTGCGGACGGCCTTGAAGCGGACGGTATCGCCGGGGCGGATGAGGGCGGGATTTTCCCGGTCCAGGTCCCACATGGCGGCTTCGGTCCGGCCGATCAACTGCCAGCCGCCCGGCGACTGCCGCGGGTAGACGGCCGAGTACGAGCCGCCCAAGGCCACAGCGCCGGCGGGCACGGCCGTGCGCGGGGATCGGCGCCGCGGGACTTCGAGGCTGGGGTTTTCGCCGCTGAGGTAGGCGAAGCCCGGTGCGAATCCGGCAAAGGCTGCGGTCCAGAGCTGGCCGGCATGCGCGGCCACCACTCCCTCACGGCCCAGTCCGGTGAGCGACGCCACCTCGTCCAGGTCCTCGCCGTCGTACACCACGTCGATGGTGACCAGCGCGCTCTCGGTGTCCGCTGGCGCCTCAAGGTCCAGCCCGCGGACGTGCGCGGCCAGCGCCTGGACTGCTTGGGCCGAATCCGCGGTGACAAGGACGGTTGATGCGGCTGCGATGACGTCGATCTGGCCCGGCTGCGGGTGTGCGGTCAGCTGCGCCTGGAGGCTGAGGACGGCATCGAGGGAGGACAGCTCCACCAGGATGGCCCGGTCACCCGCGCGCCGGATCCCGGTCAGCTCCGGGCGCGGGGCAGTGGCGGTGCGCTGCTGCTGCGTGGCGGCCATGCTAGGCGAAGCTTTCGATCCGGATGCCGGCGTCCACCAATGCGGCACGGACGGCGGCAGCCATTGCCACGGCACCGGGGGTGTCACCGTGCAGGCAGATGCTTTCGGCGTGGACGGGAACCAGCGATCCGTCGATGGCGCGGACTACGCCATCCCCGGCCAGGCGCAGTACGTGCTCGACGACGTCCTCCACCTTGTGCAGCACGGCGCCGGGTTCGCGCCGGGAGACCAGGGTGCCGTCCGGGTTGTAGGCACGGTCAGCGAAGGCCTCGGCCACGGTCCGCAGGCCCGCGGCTTCGGCCTGGCGCTGGATCTCGGAGTTGGGGAGCACCATAAGGGGCAGGGTGGGGTCCACTGCGAGGATGGCTGCCACAATGGCCCCAGCCTGCTTCGGGTGGGTGACGATGGTGTTGTAGAGCGCGCCGTGCGGCTTGACGTAGCGGACGGCAGTGCCGGCGGCGAGGGCCACGGCCTGGACTGCGCCGATCTGGTAGACCACATCGGCGGTCAGCTCGGCCGGGGTCATGTCCACGAAGCGCCGGCCGAAGCCGGCCAGGTCCCGGTATCCGGGGTGTGCGCCCACGGTGACGCCGGCCTTCACGGCGGCCTGGCAGGTGGCCATGATGCCTACGGGGTCGCCGGCGTGGAAGCCGCAGGCCACGTTGGCGCTGGACACGCTTTCAAAGATGGCCGCGTCGTCGCCGAAGGACCAGTTCCCAAAGGACTCGCCGACGTCACTGTTCAGGTCGATGCTGGGCATTGTGATCTCCGTCTCGGATTGCTGTTCATCCAAGAATGCCCTAAAAACTCGGATTGTTCAACAATCTGAAGCCCCCTATTATGCTTCCGGCCCGTGACGCGCCATCACATCCTGCGGGTTTTCCATGATGCGCCATCACATCCTGCGGGTTTTCCATGATGCGCCATCACATCCTGTGGGTTTTCGAGGGATGCGCCATCACATCCTGCCCGTTCGCCGGCCACGCCTCATCACTTCGTGAGAGTCTTCTGTCGTGGCGCGGGACGTGGTGTCGCGTCACCGGTGGGGGAGGAAAGCTGATGTCGCGTCACCCATAACCGCACAGGACGTGGTGTCGCGTCTGCGGTGAGGGGACGAAAGCTGATGGCGCGTCACGGGGCCCAGGTGCGGGATCGCGTTGTGGTGTTGGTGGGTTAAATACTTTGGTGATTGGTGGGTTAAATGTGGGAGGCCCCAACCTGGTGGTTGGGGCCTCGACCAATGTGTGTCCGGCGGTGACCTACTCTCCCACACCCTCCCGGGTGCAGTACCATCGGCGCTGTGGGTCTTAGCTTCCGGGTTCGGAATGGGACCGGGCGTTTCCCCCACGCTATGACCGCCGTAACCCTTGTACCCGCCCGCCCGGTGTTTTGTTCGGGGGTGGGAAGATTCGTGGTTACAACATTGTGGTGTTGTTATTCAGTTGTGGTGGTTCCGTGCCGTGACAACCCCGGTGTTGGGGGGTTGTTGGTTGGGAACCACATAGTGGACGCAAGCAGAGTTTGTATGTATCTGTGTGGTGTAAGTTGTTGGCCTATTAGTACCGGTCAGCTTCACGAGTCGTTAGTCCTCGCTTCCACATCCGGCCTATCAACCCAGTGGTCTGGCTGGGGGCCTCTCACACCCGAGGGTGTATGGAAATCTCATCTCGAAGCGAGCTTCCCGCTTAGATGCTTTCAGCGGTTATCCCATCCGAACGTAGCTAATCAGCGGTGCACTTGGCAGTACAACTGACACACCAGAGGTTCGTCCGTCCCGGTCCTCTCGTACTAAGGACAGCCCTTCTCAAATTTCCTGCGCGCGCAGCGGATAGGGACCGAACTGTCTCACGACGTTCTAAACCCAGCTCGCGTACCGCTTTAATGGGCGAACAGCCCAACCCTTGGGACCTACTCCAGCCCCAGGATGCGACGAGCCGACATCGAGGTGCCAAACCATGCCGTCGATATGGACTCTTGGGCAAGATCAGCCTGTTATCCCCGAGGTACCTTTTATCCGTTGAGCGACGGCCATTCCACAATGTACCGCCGGATCACTAGTCCCGACTTTCGTCCCTGCTCGAGATGTCTCTCTCACAGTCAAGCTCCCTTGTGCACTTACACTCGACACCTGATTGCCAACCAGGCTGAGGGAACCTTTGGGCGCCTCCGTTACTTTTTAGGAGGCAACCGCCCCAGTTAAACTACCCATCAGGCACTGTCCCTGACCCGGATTACGGGCCGAAGTTAGATGTCCAAAGTGACCAGAGTGGTATTTCAACGATGACTCCACCCGAACTGGCGTCCGGGCTTCAACGTCTCCCACCTATCCTACACAAGCCACTCCGAACACCAATACCAAACTATAGTAAAGGTCTCGGGGTCTTTCCGTCCTGCTGCGCGTAACGAGCATCTTTACTCGTACTGCAATTTCGCCGAGTTTATGGTTGAGACAGCGGGGAAGTCGTTACTCCATTCGTGCAGGTCGGAACTTACCCGACAAGGAATTTCGCTACCTTAGGATGGTTATAGTTACCACCGCCGTTTACTGGGGCTTAAATTCTCAGCTTCGCCTTGCGGCTAACCGGTCCTCTTAACCTTCCAGCACCGGGCAGGAGTCAGTCCGTATACATCGTCTTGCGACTTCGCACGGACCTGTGTTTTTAGTAAACAGTCGCTTCCCCCTGGTCTCTGCGGCCCCGATCCCCTCCACACCGCAAAGGGTGTATCAAGGTTGGGGCCCCCCTTCTCCCGAAGTTACGGGGGCATTTTGCCGAGTTCCTTAACCATAATTCTCTCGATCGCCTTGGTATTCTCTACCTGATCACCTGTGTCGGTTTGGGGTACGGGCGGCTAAAACCTCGCGTCGATGCTTTTCTCGGCAGCATAGGATCACCAAATCCCCCCAAACGGGGGTCCCATCAGATCTCAGGCACCATGAGTGGCGGATTTGCCTACCACTCGCCCTACATCCTTAGACCGGGACAACCATCGCCCGGCTCGGCTACCTTCCTGCGTCACACCTGTTAATACGCTTGCCTCCCGGGATCAGGTCCTGCGCTCCACCAAAACCCTCACACCACAAGGGCGCTCGGGCAGGCTTCGGGCAGTTAGTATCCCCCGCTCAGCATGGGCGGTTTTTCGCCGGTACGGGAATATCAACCCGTTGTCCATCGACTACGCCTGTCGGCCTCGCCTTAGGTCCCGACTTACCCAGGGCAGATTAGCTTGACCCTGGAACCCTTGATCATTCGGCGGACGGGTTTCTCACCCGTCTTTCGCTACTCATGCCTGCATTCTCACTCGTGTAGGCTCCACCGCTGGTTTACACCGCGACTTCACCGCCCACACGACGCTCCCCTACCCATCCACACGCCTGAACCACAAGGGCTTAGCTAAAATGTGAATGCCACAACTTCGGCGGTGTACTTGAGCCCCGCTACATTGTCGGCGCGGAATCACTTGACCAGTGAGCTATTACGCACTCTTTTAAGGGTGGCTGCTTCTAAGCCAACCTCCTGGTTGTCTGGGCAACTCCACATCCTTTCCCACTTAGCACACGCTTAGGGGCCTTAGTTGGTGGTCTGGGCTGTTTCCCTCTCGACTATGAAGCTTATCCCCCACAGTCTCACTGCTGCGCTCTCACTTACCGGCATTCGGAGTTTGGCTGACGTCAGTAACCTTGTAGGGCCCATTAGCCATCCAGTAGCTCTACCTCCAGCAAGAAACACGCAACGCTGCACCTAAATGCATTTCGGGGAGAACCAGCTATCACGAAGTTTGATTGGCCTTTCACCCCTACCCACAGCTCATCCCCTCCATTTTCAACTGAAGTGGGTTCGGTCCTCCACGACGTCTTACCGTCGCTTCAACCTGGCCATGGGTAGATCACTTCGCTTCGGGTCTAGATCACGCCACTCACACGCCCTATTCAGACTCGCTTTCGCTACGGCTGCCCCACACGGGTTAACCTCGCGACGTAACACTAACTCGCAGGCTCATTCTTCAAAAGGCACGCCGTCACCAGAATCAGACTGGCTCCGACGGATTGTAAGCACACGGTTTCAGGTACTGTTTCACTCCCCTCCCGGGGTACTTTTCACCTTTCCCTCACGGTACTGGTCCGCTATCGGTCATTAGGGAGTATTTAGGCTTATCAGGTGGTCCTGACAGATTCGCACGGGATTTCTCGGGCCCCGTACTACTTGGGATACTCTCACAGGCGGTACAAACACATTACGGTTACGGGACTAACACCCTCTCTGGCCGGCCTTTCAAAACCGTTCACCTATGCGCGCACATCACACCCCACCAGCCCGGCAGAACTGGTATGGAAAGTCCCACAACCCCGACCATGCAACGCCCGCCGGCTATCACACATGGAACGGTTTAGCCTGATCCGCGTTCGCTCGCCACTACTAACGGAATCACTATTGTTTTCTCTTCCTGCGGGTACTGAGATGTTTCACTTCCCCGCGTTCCCCCCACGCACCCTATGTGTTCAGGTACGGGTCACCGAGTCACTCGCGCGCTCGGCGGGGTTTCCCCATTCGGACACCCTGGGATCACAGTCCGGTTATCGACTCCCCCAGGCTTATCGCAGATTCCTACGTCCTTCTTCGGCTCCTAATGCCAAGGCATCCACCGTGTGCTCTTAAAAACTTGACCACAAAGATCAAAAACATTTCTCGAGAGAACCACAGAAACCAACCACACCCCAACACCCAAAGGGCATCAACAGCGCAGCCAGATCCAGGTTCATTAATCTTGGAAATTGCTTCTTATACAAGATGCTCGCGTCCACTATGTAGTTCTCAAACAACAACCCCACACCACACACCCCACACACCCAAACAGGCGCACAGAACGTCACGGCAGGGAAACCAGAAACAAACAAACCCGACAAGGAACCACCACGACCAAAGCCGCAGCAACCCCTCCCCGGCCCTGTTGCCTCAGGACCCAACAGTGTGCCAAACACTACCCAGCAACCCAAACCAGCCGCGTTCCAGAACACCCGCCCTCCCCCGAAGAGAAGAACAAAACATTCGTACTAACCACACCGGTCCGTGCCACCAGGCACCTATTTGTTGATATTCCACCCATGAGCACCCGCCACGGAACAATCGTCCATGCTGCGGGCTTGCTTCCTGACAACCCCCCACACCGGCATTCACCAGCACAGAAGAGTTGGAGGTGCTCCTTAGAAAGGAGGTGATCCAGCCGCACCTTCCGGTACGGCTACCTTGTTACGACTTAGTCCCAATCGCCAGTCCCACCTTCGACAGCTCCCTCCCACAAGGGGTTAGGCCACCGGCTTCGGGTGTTACCAACTTTCGTGACTTGACGGGCGGTGTGTACAAGGCCCGGGAACGTATTCACCGCAGCGTTGCTGATCTGCGATTACTAGCGACTCCGACTTCATGGGGTCGAGTTGCAGACCCCAATCCGAACTGAGACCGGCTTTTTGGGATTAGCTCCACCTCACAGTATCGCAACCCTTTGTACCGGCCATTGTAGCATGCGTGAAGCCCAAGACATAAGGGGCATGATGATTTGACGTCGTCCCCACCTTCCTCCGAGTTGACCCCGGCAGTCTCCTATGAGTCCCCACCATCACGTGCTGGCAACATAGAACGAGGGTTGCGCTCGTTGCGGGACTTAACCCAACATCTCACGACACGAGCTGACGACAACCATGCACCACCTGTAAACCAGCCCCAAAGGGGAAACCACATTTCTGCAGCGGTCCGGTTCATGTCAAGCCTTGGTAAGGTTCTTCGCGTTGCATCGAATTAATCCGCATGCTCCGCCGCTTGTGCGGGCCCCCGTCAATTCCTTTGAGTTTTAGCCTTGCGGCCGTACTCCCCAGGCGGGGCACTTAATGCGTTAGCTACGGCGCGGAAAACGTGGAATGTCCCCCACACCTAGTGCCCAACGTTTACGGCATGGACTACCAGGGTATCTAATCCTGTTCGCTCCCCATGCTTTCGCTCCTCAGCGTCAGTTAATGCCCAGAGACCTGCCTTCGCCATCGGTGTTCCTCCTGATATCTGCGCATTTCACCGCTACACCAGGAATTCCAGTCTCCCCTACATCACTCTAGTCTGCCCGTACCCACCGCAGATCCGGAGTTGAGCCCCGGACTTTCACGGCAGACGCGACAAACCGCCTACGAGCTCTTTACGCCCAATAATTCCGGATAACGCTTGCGCCCTACGTATTACCGCGGCTGCTGGCACGTAGTTAGCCGGCGCTTCTTCTGCAGGTACCGTCACTTACGCTTCTTCCCTACTGAAAGAGGTTTACAACCCGAAGGCCGTCATCCCTCACGCGGCGTCGCTGCATCAGGCTTTCGCCCATTGTGCAATATTCCCCACTGCTGCCTCCCGTAGGAGTCTGGGCCGTGTCTCAGTCCCAGTGTGGCCGGTCACCCTCTCAGGCCGGCTACCCGTCGTCGCCTTGGTAGGCCATTACCCCACCAACAAGCTGATAGGCCGCGAGTCCATCCAAAACCACAAAAGCTTTCCACCAACCACCATGCGATGGAAGGTCATATCCGGTATTAGACCCAGTTTCCCAGGCTTATCCCAGAGTCAAGGGCAGGTTACTCACGTGTTACTCACCCGTTCGCCACTAATCCACCAGCAAGCTGGCATCATCGTTCGACTTGCATGTGTTAAGCACGCCGCCAGCGTTCATCCTGAGCCAGGATCAAACTCTCCGTTGAAGTAAAACAAAAACAGACACAACCACAACCACCGGAAATAACGGCAGAAACAGCTGCACAAAATTTGAAACCAGCTAAAAACACCATGCACACCACGGGGTGGCGGCACAGCACAATCAACCAATTACATACATAATCGGTATCAACAAACTTGGCACACTATTGAGTTCTCAAACAACAGACACACCCGGCACCACCCAAACCAACGTCCAGGCTCGCTCCGGAGCAACTTTCCAAACTTACCCGGTTCCAACAAGCTTCGCAAATCAGCGTTACCGCGATCCACTCCACTCGAAAACCAGCCCCACCCGCGTCCGGCACGCCAAGAGGCGAACCATTTCCAGGCCGTTCAGTAAGGGGTTTTGCCGCTATCTTTCCGCTTCAGCGGCGGCGACTCAGAAAACAATACCCGCCCCCACACCCAACCGCAAATCGACCCCCTAGCGGGTGAAGATCCGCGGAATCCCGGGGCAGGAGCGGCCATGCGGGGCACCCGCCGGCCTCCCGCCGTCGTAATTCCCTGGTGTGTGCTGCCGCACATGCTGTCTGGCCTCCCCCATCTCCGGCCCCGAGCGCAATTCCCTCGGTTGGGCCTTAAAGCCACGAGCCGCGGATACCTCCGGAAAGGAGGATCCGCGGCTCGTCTTAGCACTGCCCCGCCTGGCTAACGCTCGCAGGCGACGCCGTCGCCGTCGCGGTCAAGGGAAGAGCTGTACCCCGCCTGTCCCCTGTACAAAGGCGCCGCACCCGCGGCCTTGGCTGCAGTGCAATTGGCGTAGTAGGCAGCTGCCGGAGCCTGCACGGGGGCTGGTGCGGCAGGAACTGCCACAGGAGCAGGTGCGGGAGCCTGCGCGGCCTGCTTGGCAGCTGCATCCCGCGCAGCCTGGTCGGCGGCAGCCTTCGCAGCGGCTGCCTGATCGGCGGCGGCCTTGTCGGCAGCGGCTTTCTCAGCGGCCGCCTTCGCAGCAGCAGCCGCCTTCTCGGCCGCGGCCTTGTCAGCTGCCGCCTTGTCGGCCGCAGCCTTCTCCGCCGCAATATCGTCAAGGCTCTTGACGCCGAGATGCACCGTGGACCCCTTGTCAGCCTTTGCACCGTTGGCTGGGTCCTGGGTGGTCACCTGCCAGTTGCTCTTGACCATGATCGACTTGCCGTGGGCCGTGTCCTTGGCATCAACTTCAAACCCAAGGTCTTTCAGCTGGTCCGTGGCCTTGTCCAGGGCCAAACCCGTCACGGACGGAACGGTGACGGTCTCGATCGTTTGCGCAACAGAGGTTGCGGCTGCTGCAGGCTGCGTCGCCGCCTGCTTGCCGCCGCAGCCCGTCAGCATGAGGCCGGCAAGCACAGCCAGAGCCAGCGTCTTCTTCAACCTGCCGGCGGCAGGCATGGGACTTGTTTTCATGATTCCCCCTAGGAATGCGTGTGATGGTGTTGAAATCGTGTCCGGAGAGTCCGGACAAGAACGGGCCTACTCGCAGGCGATGCCGTCGGAGTCGCGGTCCAGTGCGGACCGGTAGCCGGCCTGGCCGGCGTAGAGCGGCGCAGCTCCCGCAGCCCTCGCCGCAGTGCAGTTGGCGTAGTAGACGGCGGCAGGTGCCGGTGCGGCGGGAGCAGGTGCGGGTGCAGCCGGCGCAGGTGCCGCCGGGACAACGGGCGCGGGCGCCGGAGCGACCGGTGCCGGTGCGGGGGCAACCGCCGCCGGAGCAGGAGCCGGGGCAGGAGCAGCCGCGGCAGGCGCCGGTTCAGCCACCGCCGGTGCGGGAGCCGGGGACTGTTGGCTGGTCGGAGCCAACTGTCCGGAGCAGTCACCGAGGATGCGGGCCATCGCGTCGTGCTCCGCCTGTGTCACCCACAGCCCATATGTCGCCTTCACCGAGATCTGCCGGGCCACATACTCACACCGGAAGGGCTTGTTCGGGGGCAGCCAGGTGGCCGCGTCGCCGTCGCCCTTTTGCTGGTTGGTGGGGCCGTCCGTTGCCTGGAGATTCAGCGGATCATTCGCGAACGCCGTCCGCTGCTCGGTGGTCAACTGCTGCGCGCCCTTCTGCCACGCGTCGCTCAGCGCCACCACATGGTCGATCTGCACGACAGTGCTGGTCCCCGAGCCACGGACAAAACTGATGGTCTTGCCCGTGTAGGGATCCGCCAGGGTCCCTGTCTGGACTTTGCAGGGAACACTGTTCGTGTAAGTGATGCCGGTGAGGTCCCGCCGGAGGATGTCGTTGCGGGTATCGCAGCCATTGCGGTCCACGTCCAGCCACGCCTGGCCGAACTGCGCCCGGTCATACCCCGTTTTGGGCGCCCGGCCCTTGATGGAAAGGGTGGCCAACAGATCGACCGCCTTTGTGGCGTAGGCCGGCTGCGCGTTGGGGGCGGTGGCGGTAACGCCGGCGGCAAGGACGGCCGGGTTCTCCGGGTCCAGCGGCTCACCAGTGCTGTCAGCGGTGGGAGTGGGCGTGGACGACGGCGAAGCCGTGGCTGTGGCGGTTGGGCTCGCTTTGGCGGACGCCACCTTGGCGGTGCTCTCCGAGGAGGCTGCCTCCAGGTCTGCGCTGGCAACGTGCGGCAAGGCGACGGCCCCGCCGATGAAGAGGGCGAGGGACGCGGCGATCGCGATGGCGCCGGCCTTGCGTTGCGCCGGGAGCCAGGCCCAGGAGCGCCGCCCTGTAAGCAGGACATAAAGGCCGGTGAGTGCGGTTGAAATGCCCAGGAAAATCAGGGCTCCGCCCACTCCGCCGCTCAGCGCGCCCAAAAGCATGAACAGTGCAGTGATGCCGGCAACAATAAACGTTGAAATGCGTGGTTTCCGCGGCGGCGTCGGTGCCGCCGCAGGTGGAACAAACCCGAAAAGGGTGTCGTGGTCGGGCATTCTTTCCCCATTTTCACGGGGTCCCCATATGGGTCCCCCACATTTGGCGGGCCTGCTGCTAAGCCCGACAAACTCATCGGCATGAGCCTATGGTCCAACTGAAACCGAAAACGGGCGTCCTGCGCGTCCTCGGCCAACATTCAGCAAGTCTTGATCGGACCTTGAGGAAAGCCCGACGCAATACCGTGTGAGTGCTTCATAATTCGCGGTTTCGCGTGGCTAAACCCGTCTGTTCGGCTCCCATTCCCTTGCGTGAGCCGCAAAGATAGAGTGGCCGGATGCAGATGCGTCTTGAGGTTGTCCAGGTCCCGGTTTCCGACGTCGACAGGTCGAAAGCGTTCTATACCGAAAAACTTGGCTTCGTCCTGGACCACGACGTGGAACACATTCCGGGCATGAGGGTGGTCCAGCTGACTCCCCCGGGTTCGCCCACATCAGTAGTCATCGGCACCGGGATGACCGCCATGAGGCCGGGCAGCCTGGAGGGACTGCAACTGGTGGTTCCGGACATCACCGAGGTCCGGGCCGAACTGGTCAGGCGGGGCGCGGACATCAGCGAAATCCAGGACCTGGGCGGCGTCCTGTTCGCCTACTTCAGCGATCCCGACGGCAACCGCTGGGTGATGCAGGGCCAGACCCCTGCGGACATCCGGGACGCGCACAAACCCTAAAAGAAGCTGCTAAAAGGGAGCGGGCGTCGGAGGGTGCGGACTACTTTTTAGCCGGCGGGGCAGTGGAACCCCGGACCACCAGCTCGGTGCCGAGCTCGATCCGCTGCGGCAGTTCCTCGTCACCATCCAGATGCCGGAGCAGGGCGCGCATGGCAGTTTCGGCCATCTGCACTACCGGCTGCCGGATCGTGGTCAGCCCCGGCTCGATCCACTCGGCCGCCGGAATGTCGTCAAACCCAATGACGGACAAGTCTTCGGGAATGCGGAGCCCGGCGGAACGCGCAGCCCGGTACGCACCCAAGGCCTGGTCGTCGTTGCCGGTGAAGATCGCCGTCGGACGGTCCGACAACTCCAGCAGCTTGCGGGTTGCAGCCTCGCCCGCTTCGATGGAAAAGTCGCCGGGAACCATCAACGCCGTGTCCAGGGCTATGCCCGCGCGGCGCAGTGCCGAGATGTAGCCATCCTCGCGGGCGCTGCTGCACTGCAGGTCCTCGCGGCCGCCGATCATGGCGATCCGCTTATGCCCCAACTGCAAAAGGTGTTCCGTGGCCGAATAGCCACCCTCCCAGTTCGCCGCCCCCACTGTCATCAGGTCCGGGCCAGGCTGGCCCACAGGATCGATCAGCACCACAGGTATCCCCAAGGACTTGATCCGCTGGATTTGCTTGGCATCCAACTGGTAGACGGCCATGAGCAGCCCATCCGATTTCCGCTCCGCGAGGTTGGCCAGCCACGGCCGGATGCGCGAGCCGTCCAGGCTCAGGCTGCTGACCACAGTCCCGTAGCCGGCGTCCTGTGCCACACGTTCTACGCCCTCGATGATCTCCAGGGCCCATTCCGAGCCCAGCCCCGGAAACACCAGGTCCACCAGGCCGGCCTTTTGCCTGCGTTTGGCAGGGCGGCGCGCATAATCGCGCCGGGCAATGATCTCCTCCACCCGGGCACGCGTCTCTGCCGCCACGTGCGCGTGCCCGTTCAGCACCTTGGACACGGTGGGAACCGAGACCCCGGCTTCACGGGCAATCTCACTGATCGTCGCGCGCCTGGTGTCCTGCTTGCTCACCACGGAAACCGCCCTCTCACCCGGGTCACGCGCCCGGTGCTATGTATCGGAAAGTTCCCACGTCTGGATCCGGCCACACATGCCGTAAATTCTGCGGTTTTCCCGTTTTCCCATCGTAGTTCGCGCACCGGACAGATAGATACTTTCTGCCGTGTCCAGAGAGGCCAGCTGCTGCCGGGTGACTTCCGCCTGGCGGGCAGCTCCCTCCGCCAGAACGTCTGCCCAGGCGCTGGTCCTGTCCGAGACCAGACGGGCAGCGGCAGCATGGAAGTCGGCCAGTGCTGCCGGACCGGAAACCAGCACGGCTTGCTTAAGCGCAAAGTAACCTTCCAGGGCCAAATCACGACGGCGGCGCGCGGCGTGCTCGCCCGCGTCCGGCCCAGCGTCGGCGTCCTTGTGTTCCAGCGCCGCTGCGCTCCGGTACTTTTCCGCGTGCGCAAGGTACTCGGGCGGAAATGTCATCACGGCGTCGCCGTGTTCGGGCAGCCCGGCATTCTGCATGACTACAAGGACCTTCAGGTCACCCGAATCATTGATGGCGCGATGCACGGTGCCGGGGGTAAACCAAAGCACCACCCCAGGCGCCAACGGTGTCGAGGTGAAGCCGCGCGAGTCAAGTGTCTCCAGCCTGCCGATTCCCTGGAGCACCACGTACGCCTCCGTGGAAGCGGTGTGCACGTGCGGCGACCCGCCGGCTGCACCGTCGGCGCCCGGCCAGTCGTAGATGCTGATTTCGGAGAGCCCAGTGGCGCCTGGAAACGTTGAGGCCATCCGTTACGCCCAATCGCGAAGCGCTGCTTGCGCAGCATCCGCCAGCGCCTGGGCGCGTTCGGCGTCCACACCGCCATCGGCAATCACCACGGCGTAGCGGTAGGTAAGCGGCGCACCTTCAGGGAGGGGCACCTCCTCGCTGAAGAAGGGGGCTGAGCCCAAGCACGCGAACATGGACGACCTGGCAAACCACTGGTTGGGTGCACCGGGGTTATTTCCGTCCTCCACGAACGCGATGGTGGAGGCCCGGCAGGTGACGTCATGCGTACCGGTGAAGGCGATCCACGGCGAGCGGGTGCCCATGAATTCGTCCGTACCCGCATCCTCCTGGTTGCGGAACACGCCGCCTGTAAAGGACCTGGGGCCGCGCCAAAAGAGGCCACCATATCCGGCGTTGTGCCGGCCTTCCGTAGTGGGGCTGCCGATGCGGATCTCTTCGCCGGAGATATTGCTCATCCTGGTCTCAAAGAGGATGGCGTATGCCCCCTCGGTTTCGCTGTTCTCCGTAGCAGCGTCTTCCACCAACCGGAGGCTGAACCGGCGGCTCTCCGCAATGACCGGTTCCCCTTCCTGCGAGGTCCAGGTCAGGGATTCCGACGCCGTGATGCCGGGGCCGGATTGGTCGATGCCCGTGAAGGATCCGTGGGTCATGGCACCATTGTTATCCAGGTTGGCGTACTCCGTGGCGCGTGTGTAGGTGGCTCCGCCCCAGAAATTGTGCTTGCCCACGTTGGGCAGCGCCCAGGAAAGTCCCTTATGCCAGACGTGGTCCCACGGGCGGGAAATTGTCACCTCGTCCCCGCCCAGGGTGGTCAGCGGATGGAAGAACGGCCGCGGACTCTCGTACTGGTCGTCCGTGGGCTTGTAGGTATAGGTGGCGATAGGCCTGCCTTTGGCTGTGAAGGTGAGGGCCGCTCCATCGTCGTGGAAACTGAGTGATGCCGCGGACACAGCGGAAAGGGACGCTGCTGTGGGGGTGGTCATGGTGGTGCCTCCTTGGGTATGGGCTCAGACGCTGGTGGCTTTGAGGGCGGTCAGGTTGAAGGCTGTCTCCTCGAGGACTTTCGCGCCCAGCCCTTCGCCGTCCATGCCCCCGTAGAAGGGGTGGCCGGTGACGATCTCGCCGCGGTGCACGGATTTTCCGGTAAAGGCGGAGGCGTAGAGGGCGGCAGCGAACTCCAGAGTTTGCCGTGCGGAGTCTGCCCCGGCCGGAAGAGGGCGGCCGGCGTCGAGCGCGCCATACATGGCCAGGAACTGGGCCGCGTGTCCGCTTCCCTGATCCAAGGGCTCGCCGTTCCACGCTGTTCCTACCTGGTCCTCGTGGCCGGGCGATGCCGTAATGGTCCAGTTGTCCGTGCTGTAGCCGTAGAGGTGGCTCAGCTCCACAGTGGCAAATTCACAGTCGATTCGGATGTCCGAGGTTTCCCGCGGCGAGAGCAGCGAGTTGATAATGGTGGCCACGGCTCCGTTACTGAACCGGACCAGGGCGGCGGACAAGTCTTCAGTGGAAGTAGGCCGTGCCTGCCGGCTGGCGATGGCGGTGATTTCCTCCCACGGACCCAGCAGGTGCAACAGCAAATCGAACTGGTGAATGCCGTGACCCATGGTGGGCCCGCCGCCCTCGGCTTCCCAGGTTCCGCGCCAGGGAAGTTCCCAGTAGCTGTCCGGCCGGTACCAGAGGGTGTCGCACCGGGCCACCAGGGGACGGCCGAAGTCACCGCCGTCAATCAGCCGGCGGGCCGCGGCTGCCGCATCCCCGAACCGGTGCTGGAAGACGCAAGAGAACTGGGCGCCGCCCTTTGCCTGGGCGGTCTCCAGCCGGTCGAAGTCAGCGAGGCTTAGCGCCGGGGGTTTTTCGGAGAGGACATGGACGCCTGCTTCGAGGCATTCGATGGCCTGGCCGATGTGGAACATGGGCGGCGTGCAGAGGTGGACAATGTCCGGTTTGGCCTCTGCCAGAAGATCGGCCAGGCTCAGGTACGTACCAGGGATGCTGTGCTTCTCCGCGAAGGCATCCAGCCGGCCCTGGTCCACGTCGCATGCCGCCACCAGCTCCGCCCTGCCGTTTGTCCGGGCCAGGTTGTCAGCATGGACCGCCGCGATCCCGCCGGTTCCCACGATGGCCACTCTGTACGTCCGCATGTTTTCTCCGTCGTTGCAGTGATGTAGGTAGCGCCCCAGGGCTTCGAAGTGGTCCGAAGTGCCTCCGGGCGCCTGGTCCCAAAGTCAATGGAAAGTTTCTATTCCATTCACGAAGTTTCGTGGGTTCCGTCGCAGACTTATCCCACGCCCGTTGTCAACCGTAGGAGGATGATCTTTGAAGAGTCAATGCTTTAGGACCTAGAAAGTAAACAATAGTTTCTGATAGTTTCTTAGAAACTTCCTACGATCCCAGGAGACGCCCGTGACCAGCGGTGCCGCCGAAAAGCAAGCCATCACCTCCCCGGCCGCCGGCAACGGCTCCCGTGACGCCGTCGAACGCCTCTCCATTGATGAGCTGGTGCGGCACATGACCCTGGAAGAGAAGCTGGCCCAACTGGCAGGTGTGTGGGTTAATGCGTCCACGGACGGAGACTCCGTAGCGCCGCTGCAGAATGAGATGGCCGGCGACGCGCGCTCCTGGGAGGAGATGATTGCCTCCGGACTGGGGCAGATCACCCGCATGTACGGCACGGTGCCCTTGGAGCCTCTCGAGGGCGCCCGGCGGCTGGCCGCGGCGCAGGAACAGATCATGGCGGCCTCACGCTTCCGCATTCCGGCGCAGGTCCATGAGGAATGCCTCGCCGGCTTGGCTGCGTGGAAGGCCACGGCTTTCCCCGTCCCCCTGGCGTGGGGCGCGACCTTTAACCCTCCGCTGATCCGGCGGATGGCGGGTCTCATTGGTGGGCAGATGCGGGCACTCGGCGTCCACCAGGGGCTGGCTCCCGTGCTGGACGTTGTGCGGGACCTGCGCTGGGGCAGGGTGGAGGAGACCATCGGCGAGGACCCCTACCTGGTGGGCACGGTAGCCAGCGCCTACGTCTCCGGGCTGGAAGGGTCCGGAATCGTGGCCACGCTCAAGCACTTCGTTGGCTACTCTGCGTCCCGCGCCGGACGCAACCATGCACCGGTGTCCATGGGCCCGCGCGAGTTGGCGGACGTGATGCTGCCCCCGTTCGAAATGGCGCTTAAACACGGCGGAGCCCGCTCCGTGATGCATGCGTACACGGACACCGACGGCATTCCTGCAGCCGCCAACCGCGCACTGCTGACCTCGCTGCTGCGCGACGAGTGGGGCTTCGCCGGCACCGTGGTTGCCGACTACTTCGGCATCGCCTTCCTGCATGTCACCCACGGCGTTGCCGCCGATTCCGGCGATGCAGCCGCCTTGGCACTCAGAGCGGGCGTTGACGTGGAGTTGCCTACAGTGAACTGCTATGGCACGCCCCTGCTTGAGCGCGTGCGCTCCGGCGAGGTCCCCGAATCCCTGGTGGACACTGCCCTTCGCCGGGTGCTGCGGCAGAAGCAGGAGGCCGGGCTGCTCGCGCCGGATTTTGACCCCGCACCCCCGGTCCTCAGCGCCGGAGCCGTCGACCTGGATCCAGCCGGGAACCGGGCTTTGGCCCGCGAGATCGCCGCCCAGTCATTGGTGCTGCTGACCAACGGGATGCACGACGGCGGCGCCAGCCTCCCGCTGCCCGTTACGGCGTTGGCCTCGCTTGGCGTGGTGGGGCCCCTGGCAGAGGATCCATTCGCAATGCTGGGCTGCTACTCATTTGACGCGCATGTGGGCGCATCACACCCGGACGTTCCCATGGGTGTTTACGTTCCCACCGTGGCCTCGGCAGGCAGAAACCGTTTCGGATCGCTGCGCAGCGCTGCGACCGGCACCTGCGAGGCCATCACGGACGAACAGATCGCGGAGGCCTGCCGGACTGCCGCGTCGGTGGACACCTGCGTAATCGTGGTGGGCGACAACGCCGGCCTCTTCGGCCGCGGCACCTCCGGGGAAGGCAACGACGCAGCTGACCTTCAGTTGCCCGGGGACCAGCACCGCATGCTCGACCAGGTGCTCACCGCGGCCGAGGCCGCCGGAACGCGCACCGTCGTCGTGGTCCTCAGCGGCCGGCCTTACGCCCTGGGCGACTTCGCGGACCGGGCCGGGGCGATCGTCCAGGGCTTCTTTCCCGGCGAAGAGGGCGCGGAGGCGCTCTGGGACATCCTGACAGGGGCCGTCAACCCGTCCGGCAAACTGCCCGTTTCCGTACCCCGAACTTCCGGCGGACAACCCGGCACCTACCTGCACAGCCGCCTGGCCGGGCCGTCCGGCGTCAGCGCGCTGGACCCCTCGCCACTGTTCAGCTTTGGGCACGGCCTGTCTTACACGACCTTCGACTTTTCCTGCCACTCGGCCAGTGCGGACGCCATGTCCACCGCGGATGCCGTCACCGTGGGATGCACCGTGACCAATACCGGCCCCGTTGACGGCGCCGAAGTGGTGCAGCTGTACCTCGAGGACCCGGTGGGCGAGGTGGTGCGGCCCCTCCGCGAACTGATTGGCTACGCCCGGGTGGACCTTGCCGCCGGCGCATCGGCGAGGGTCGAGTTCACGGTGCACGCCGACCGGACGTCCTTCACAGGGGTGGATCTGAAGCGGGTGGTGACGCCGGGCCTGGTGAAGCTGCACGTGTCGACCTCCAGCAGCCGGGACACCCACAGCCACGAACTCATCCTGCAGGGCGGCCGCCGCGTCGTGGGTTTTGACCGGGACATGCTGACACCGGCAACGGTGGCGCCGCTCCGGGCGTGTACTGACCCGAGAGGTTGATTGAGGACTCACCCCCGGCCGTGCACCGGCCTGGCGTTTGCCGGGGGTTCCCCAACCTCATGGATGCCATGGCCACTGCAGGCCGTCTTGGTGACGCTGGCCCGCTCGATTCGCGAAACGGTGAACCACCGCATGGCGTTGCGCAGCCGGCACCACCCAACCAGGTACCACTGGCCGTTGGTGGCTGCGAACAGCACCGGCTCGACGTCGCGGGTGGTGGTGGTCCCGTCCCCGGATGTGTAGCGAAGGCGAATCACGCGCTGCTCGGCCATCCCCTCCTCCAGTACCGACTTGATGGCCCGCGACGAGGAGGGAAGGGCGTTGACCCAGACACGGTGGGCCAATGCGTCGGCTCGTGCCCGTGTTTTGGGATCGAGGACATCCATGATCTTCCGGACACCTGCTGCTGCCAGATCGGCGTAGGGGGCATCCGACGCAGCGGACACCGCTGCCATGAGCGCCACGGCCTGCGCCGGGGACAGGCTGACTGGCGGCAGGGACCCGCCTGCAGCCAACCCATAGCCACCGCCCGGACCTGGGCGGGACCATACCGGCGCACCGCTGTTCTCCAACGCATCGAGGTCCCTCTTGATGGTGCGAACAGATACCTCAAGTTCTGCAGCCAGCCGTTCGGCAGAAACCCCCTGCCTGCCGCTGCGGCGCAATATCTCGGAGAGGGCATGGAGCCGTTCGACCCGCTTCACCGTTCAAGCCCGGGCAGATTCATGACATAAATAGTGACACACCCTTGTCCAAGGCGGCTGCGAGGCTATTGGCATGACAACTACTGCAAGCCGTCCCGTCATCATTCTCATCGCCGGCCACTGGCTGGGCGCCTGGGCGTGGGATGAAGTGCTGGAACACCTGGCAACCGACCAATCCCGCGCCGTCGCGATGACGCTGCCCGGTCTCGACGGGGACGATCCCGGGCGTGCGGCAAAGACCCTCGACGACCAGGCCGCGGCGGTCCTGGACGTCATCAGCCAACTCGGGGCCTCTGGGGACCACCCCGCCACTCTCGTCGCCCACAGCGGGGCAAACGCCCCCGTCAGCCTCGTCCTGGACCGACACCCTGAGCTTGTCCATCGAGTGGTGTGGGTCGACTCCGGCCCTGTGGCACCGGGAAGCGCCTTCGGCCCGGGCATCCCGGAGGAGTTGGCGGAGCTTCCGCTGCCGCCCTTCGATGTCCTGGCCCAGCAGGCGAGCCTCGACGGCCTGAGCCCAAAAGTCCTCGAGCGTTTTCGGGCCCGGGCTGTCCCTGAACCCGGCCCTGTGCTTCGTCAGGCCGTCGAGCTCACGAACGATGCCCGCCACAAGGTCCGGACCACCCTGGTGTGCTGCTCGATCCCGGGCGCGCAGGTGCTGGAGCTCGCCCGCTCCGGGCATGCCATGTTTGCCGAAGTGGCGAACATTGAACACCTCGACGTCATCGACCTCCCAACGGGGCATTGGCCCATGTGGAGCCGTCCCCGCGACCTCGCCGGGGCCATCCAGTCAGCGGCTTCCCGAACCAGCTGAACTGCACCCATGACCGGTCAGGCGGCGGTGAATTTCTCCTCAACCAGCGCCAGCAGCGGCCGGGAGTTCAGGCACACCAGAAACACTACGGTGCCGGCGAGAACCGGCAGCAGGTACGCAGTGGTCACCAGCAGCAGGGTTCCCGCGACGAACAGGATCCCGGCGTTGCCCAGTGAAACCCGCTTCCGGGCACTGAAGCTGTACAGGGAGAGCCGGTAGAGGTCCCGGGTCCGGAACGAAAACCTGGACAGCAGCAGCAAAGCATTCAGGCCGGCGGTGGCCACGAGCACTGCGAGGAGCAGCATCGCCGGCCTGAGCGCGGGCGTGGCCGGGTTGCCCGGATGCAGCGAGGACAGCCCGGCCAGGTTGACCGCGATGACGGCCAGAACCAAAAGGTACGGCACCCAAACCTGCAGGGCCTGCCCCAGATTCATCCGGTACCCGCGGACGAAGTCCTGGTAAACCCCGCCCTCATGGCCGGCGGCCATTCGGTTGAATGCGTACATGCACGCCACCAGGGCCGGCCCCGCCGGAACGAGTGCCACCACAAGGGGCCAGGCCCCCGCGATGGGTGCCGCCACCAGGGCCGGCAGCAGCAGGATATTGGCCAGCCCCAGGAGGACCGAGCCCATCATCACGCCCGCAACGGTACCGGCCGCCCTGAACAGGGGGCCGGCTCCGTACTCCGCCTTCTTCTGAACCACTGACTGCCTTTCGGTCACCGCGGAAGGCCCGCGGCCGCCGTCGTACGCCCTACTTCTTTTCGGCGTATGCCTTGTAGGCCTTGTTGGCCAACTCTACGTATTTGCCCATGCCCTTGCTGTCCAGCTCTTTGACGTAGGCGTCGAACTCCGAGAGGCTGCGCTGGCCGGTGATGAACTTCAAGGTGTTCTGCTTGACGTGGTCCTTCAGTGGCGTGAGAGTCAGGGTGGCTTGCTCCCGGTCGGTGTCGCTGAACGGGACGGGCGGGGCAACGGGCCTGGGCTTCTTGCTCTTCATGGCCTTTTGGAAGGCCAGCTCTTCCTCATTGAAGGTGGACTGGAGCAGGTCCGTGGTGCCCCCGTAGGCGAAGTTACCGCCGGAGAAGCCGTAATCCACGCGCAGGTCTTTGGTGCCGCCCGGATTCAGGCCCTGGAAGTTGATGTCCTTGGCCAGGATGCGTTTGCCGCCTTCCTTGTTGTAGGTGGTGCCCTGCACCCCCCACTTGGCGAACTCCTGGCCTTCGTCGCTGTAGAACAGCCAGTCGATGTACTGCATCAGCGCCACGAAGCTGTCCTTGTCCTTCACGGACGCGTTCAGCATGATGCCGTTTTCCAGCCGGGAACCGCCAATGACATCGCCTGCGGGGCCGCCGGGAACCGTGATCTTTCGGACGGCGAAGTTGCCCTTCCCCAGAGACTGCTCCATTGACGTGCGGTACGTGATGATGTTTTGGGAGTTGGCGCTGATCACAAACGACTTGCCCGAGGTGAACTTCTGGATGGCCGAATCATCGGTCTGCGTGAAGCTTTCCGGATCCATCAGCCCCTCCGAAACCAAGGAGTTGAAGTAGGTCACAAGATCCTTGAACTGGCCGCTGCCGGCACCGAAGGCGAACTCCTTCTTGCCTTCATCGAACGTCAGTCCGTCCACCAGGCCCCAGCCTGCCACGGTGCCAAAGGCGGTGCCGGCAATGTTCAGCACGCTGTTGCCGTTGAACCGGTCGGAAAAGGGCACCACATCGGGATGGTTCTTCTTGAGTTTGCGCAGCACCTCCCGGAACTCGTCCCATGTCTTGGGCTCCGCGATCCCGTCCTTCTCCAGCACGTCGGTCCGGAACGCCAGCGTGTAGTCCGGCCAGAGTTCCTCGTGCAGACCGGGCAGGACGTAGTACTTGCCGTCCTCCTGGGTGAGGCCTGCAATCTCAGGCTCCAGCTTCCACTTCTTGATCTTGTCCTGGTAGTGCGGCATGAGGTCCACGTAGTCGCTGACGGGAAGGACGGCGCCGGAGGATACATACGCGCTCTCCTGCCCCGGGTAGGTCTTGGCAATTATCTCCGGGGCCTTGCCGGAACTGATCAACAGGCTGCGCTTCTGCTCGTAGTCGCTGCTGGGAACGATGGTCGGTTCCAGGGTGACGTTGTTGTCGCTGGCCATCTTGGAGAACAGGAGCCAGTCCTTCTTGTATGGATAGGTGGGCTGATCGCTGAACAGGAAGGTGAAGCTCAGCGGCGCCGTCGCCTTGAACGTGTCCCCAACCCCAAAGCTGTCCATCGCACCATTGCGGGCCTTTGAGGTATCGGCCTTGCTGCCGGAGTCAGAGTCACATCCCGCCATCACCAGGCCGAAGGCTGCGAGCGCGGACAGGCCGAGGAAATCTCGTCTGCGGATCATGGGTTTTCCTTTCATAAGGGTTATTCCTTGACGGAGCCGAGCATGACGCCCGAAAAGAAGTACTTCTGGACAAAGGGGTAGACGCAGAGGATGGGGATCACGGTCAGGACGATGGTGACGGACTGGATGTTCGCGGCAATCTGGCCCACGTTCTCCGCGGTACCGCCGGCGGAGCCTGCCGTGGTGACGCCGGCAATCATGTTGCGAAGGTAGATGGTCACCGGGAACAGATCGGGGTTGTCCAGGTACAGGAACGCCTGGAACCAGGAGTTCCAGTTGGCTACTGCGTAAAACAGGACCATGGTGGCAACGATTGCCTTGCTCAGCGGCAGGACCACCTTGAAAAGCACCCCGTACTGGGTAAGTCCGTCAATGGCGGCCGCTTCCTCCAGTTCACGCGGCATGTTCTCGAAGAACGACTTCATGATGAGCAGGTTGAAGACGCTGATGGCGTTGGGCAGCACTACGGCCCATAAGGTGTCCCGCATTCCAAGCGAGGTGATGAGCACATAGTTGGGGATCAGGCCGCCATTGAAGAACATGGTGAACACCGCGATGCCGATGAACAGGCTGCGCCCTTTCAGGTCCTTCCTCGCGATGGCATACGCGAAGCTTGTGGTCAGCACCATGGAGATAGCCGTGGCCACCACGGTGTACAGAATCGTGTTGCCGTAGTTCCGCCAAAAGACCGAGTCGGCCAGGATCAGCTGGTAAGTCTCGGTGTTGAAGCCCATGGGGAACAGGTTGACCTTGCCGGCGTTAATGAATCCTTCGCTTGAGAAGCTCTGCGCCAGGATGTTCAGGAACGGATACAAGGTCAGGAACACCACCACCAGCAGGAAGGCCAGGTTCACCACCCGGAACAGCCGCATGCTGCGTGAAACCTTCATGTCCTTGACCAGGACACCTGTGTCCTTTGGTGCTGCTTTCGCGCCGGGTTCTTTCACGGCTGTCCCTTTCACAGTTGTCCCCTTCACCACAGGCTCGTTCCGGCGAGCCGCTTGGATATGGCGTTGGCGGAGAGAATCAGCGTGAGGCCGATGACGGATTCGAACATGCCGATCGCCGCCGCGTAGCTGAAGTTCGACGATTCAAGGCCCACCCGGTACAGGTAGGTGGAGATGACATCCGAGGTCTGGTAGTTCAGCGGGTTGTAGATCAGTAGGATCTTTTCGAAGCCCACGGCCATGAACGTGCCGATGTTGAGGATCAGCAGTGTGATGATGGTGGGCCGGATGGCCGGCAGGGTCACATGCCAGGTCTGCTGCCAGCGGTTGGCGCCATCGATCCGGGCTGCCTCGTACAGCGATTCGTCCACCCGGGTCAGGGCGGCCAGGTAGAGGATGGCTCCCCACCCCATGGTCTGCCACACCTCGGAGCTAATGTACATGGGCCGGAACCACGCGGCGTCCTGGGTGAAGTTAACCGTGGTGCCGAACAGCGAGTTGGCAATTTGGTTTACGGTGCCTGTCATGGAGAAGTTCTGCAGGATCATGCCGGCGATGATCACCACGGACATGAAGTGCGGCAGGTAGGCCACGGTCTGGACGAACTTCTTGAACTTCTGCGAACGCAGTTCGTTCAGCATCAGCGCGAAGATGATGGGCATCGGGAAGCAGAACAGCAGTGTCAGCACGCCCAGGATGATGGTGTTCTGGAACGCTTGCCAAAAGCTGGGATCGTTGATGAAGAGGGTGACGTATTTCAGGCCCACCCATTTCTCGCCGAAGATGCTGCCGCCGGGCTGGAACTGCCGGAACGCGATCACGTTGCCTGCCATGGGCAGGTACCGGAAGATGGCGAAGTAGGCCAGCGGCAACAGCACCAGGGTGTAGAGCCGCCAGTCCCGCCTGAAGGCCAGCTTCCAGCCTCCGGGTTTGTTCCGCGGTTTTTCAGTTCGCGCATCGGCGTCCGTGGGGACCGCCTCGGGAGGTACTTCCAATCGCATGGCCATGACTGCCTCCTACCGGCCCGTTTCTGCGGTTGAGTCTTTAGTGGGTATTTCCTCCAGCACCAGCACGCCGTTGGCGGCGAGCTCCACCGTGCCGGTGACATTGGCTCCGGTGAGCTGGTCTGTGCCGCCCTGCCCCACGTCCACCCTGGCGGGTGCATCGTTGTGGTTCAGGACCAGCAGGTAGCTGCGTCCGTTGCCGGCACGACGGCGGACCTGCACTCCCAGCGGCGCGTCCAGTTCCGCGCGGATTCCCGCAGCGGCACGTTCAGTTGAGAGCAGTTCCGCAAGGAAGGAGCTGTCCACCCTGGCCGACAGGTACACGGCAGTGCCGGCGCCGAAGCTGTTGCGGGTGACGGCGGGCGAGCCTTCCAGCCGGCCGGAGGCATAGCTCGCAACAACGTCAGCCGTGGTGGTGTGCAGGTGCTCGGTCCAGTAATCGGCTGAGGCCGTACCGCCGTCGGCCGTTGAAAGCTTGACTGCCTCGCCCTCCCCGGCCAGCGGATGCATCTCCTCGCTCCACACTCCCAGGACGTTGCGCAGCGCGCCCGGGTAGCCGCCCAGGAGGATGGTGTTGTCCTGGTCCACGATGCCGGAGAGGTAGCTGGCCACCAGATGCCCGCCGCGGGCCACATAGTCCTCGATGTTCCCGGCGGCCTGGTCGGTGAGCAGGTACGACGCCGGCAGGACCACCATGCCGTACTGGCTGAGGTCGCTGGTGGTGTTCACGAAGTCCACGGATATGTTGGCGTCGAAGAAGGGGCGGTAGAGGCGGAGGACTTCCTGGGCGTAGTTCAGGTCCGAGCGCGGGGAGTTCCCCAGTTCCAGGGCCCACCAGCAGTCCCAGTCGAAGACCAGCGCGACCTTGGCGCTGGAGCGTGTGCCGGTGAGGCCGGCCAGGCCCTTGAGTTCCTGGCCCAGTTCACAAACTTCCCGGAAAATGCGCGTATTGGGCCCGGCGTGGTTGACCATGCCGGAGTGGAAGCGTTCGGTGCCGCCCCTGGCCTGGCGCCACTGGAAGAAGAGGATGGAATCGGCGCCCTGCGCGATGGCCTGGTAGGAGCCAAGCCTCATTTTGCCGGGCAGCTTGGAGACGTTGACGGACCACTGGCTGACGGCGCCGGTAGCCTGTTCCATCACCAGCCATGGCTGGCCGCGGCGGAGCGAGCGCATCAGGTCGAAGTTGAGCGCCGCGGCCACGTGGGCGTCTTCCTCGCGCGGGTCCGGGTAGATGTCCAGGGCCGCGGCGTCCTCCTCAGCAGCCCAGGCCCAGTAATCGTTGTTCTTGTAGAAGCGCATGAAGTTGGTGACAATCGGCAGATCTGGCGTGTACCGGCGCAGGATGTCCCGCTCGGCCTTGTAGTGCTCCAGCATGCTGTCCGAAGTGAACCGGTGGTAATCAAGGCGGCGGGACGGGTTGGACCACGTGCGCGGCTGGGCGGGTGCGTTCACCTGTGACCAGTCGGAGTAGCGCTGTCCCCATACGTCGGTGCTCCATGCCTGGTTCAGGTTCTCCAGGTCGCCGTATTTTTCCTGCAGCCATGCCCGGAAGGCGCGGTCGGCGTACGGGCCGTACGAGACCGGTCCGTACTCGTTGTTTACATGCCACATGCGCAGGGCCGGGTGGGCAGCGTAGCGCTCCCCCATCTTCTCTGCCATGGCCAGCGATTTTTCCCGGTAAGCAGGATGGGAGACGTCGAAGTGCTGTCGGGAGCCGAAGCCGAACGTAGAGCCGTCGGCCAGGACGGGCAGGATGTCCGGGTGCTGGGCGATCAACCAGGCCGGCGGGACGGCGTCCGGAGTGGCCAGGTCCACGCCGATGCCGTTCCGGTGCAGCAGGTCCATCACCTCGTCCAGCCAGCCAAAGTCGTAAAGACCGTCGGCTGTCTCGAGCCGGCTCCAGGAAAAGACGGCCAGGGTAACCAGGTTGACGCCCGCTTGCTTCATGAGCCGGACATCCTGGTCCCACACCTCGCGTGGCCACTGTTCGGGGTTGTAGTCACCCCCGTAGGCGATGCCGCCCAGACGTTCGTGCAGGCGTTTGAAGCGGTGTTCGGAGGTGCTGGTGCTGTGCTCGCGGGTCATCATCGTCCTTTTGTTGGCATCATGGCCGCGGGCTCCCACCAGTGCGACCTGCATCACAGTGAGAAACTATCGTAAAGTTTCAGCAATAACAACAGAAAACGGAAAGTGGGAGGAGACTCCGCGCCCCCTGCAACCATCCATAAGGGCAGCAATACCCAGAGAATGGGGCAGCGGAGTGCGGACTGGCCATCCGTTATGCGTGGTTGCCCGAATAGGGATCTTTCCGGGCAGGCAGGAAAGTATCGGGTGGGGAGGGGGAAAGAAACCTACAGCATTGCTTCCAGCTAAGCGCCCGGTGCCGTTCCACCCGCCTGGGGTTCCAGGACATCCTGGACAACCTCATTGTGGCGCAGGAACCACGGCTTGAACGGCGGGTCGAAGCGGGCGAATCTCGGCGTCCCCACGGGAGTCAGCCCGGCCAGGGTGAGCGAAGCCTGCAGGCCGTCGTTGCGCTTCTGGAAAGCCGATGCCGAACCGCTGCCGGAGAATCCCAGCACTGCGGCAAGGGAACCTGGCACCGCGCGGATCCTGACCATGGGATGGGCAGGGACCGGAGCGCCGTCAGCTGTCACGCCGGACGGAAGGACGAACGCCACCAAATATTCGGCAGGCTCCCCCGACCCCGGCACCGGACCGGACTGGAGTACGGGGGTGGTCATTGCCAGTTTCCGGGGCCCTGGTTCCTGGAGCACCGGAGCGGTCATGGCCAGTTTCTGCCGGGCATTATTGCTGCCGCTGATGTAGTTGAAGAGATGCCGGAAGGCGGCATTGCCGGCGCGGTCAAAATCCGCGGTGACCGTCACTTCGGCCACCACGTAGTCCGGATACCGGCGCAGCTCGAAATGCGGATAGCGCCGGATCAATTCAAAGGGCTGCTGCTCGGTCATGGTGGACCGAGCCTACGCCCGCCGAGCCGCAGCGGCCAGACCCAAGAGCCGTGACAGTCTCAGACCACGTGGTTTGTGGCGGGTTTCCGGAATTTGGCACGGAGGGCCGCGGTGCCAACCCCAAGGCAGAGCAGCAGTCCCAGTCCGCCGAAGATGACGGTCAGTACAATGCCCACGCCACGGAACCACACACCGTCGCTCTCATAGCCCAGCACAACGGCCCTGGCCGGGTCATTTTCGGCATAGACCGCCGTGGCTTCGCTGCCGACGACGGGATGCTGGTCGTGGTCAACGGCCGCGAACGTCCTGTGGGGCAGCCCGTCCGCCGCCGTGAATTCAACCTGCATCCTGCGCGAGGAGGCTTTGGTGACGTCCTTGAAGTGGACAATCGTTCCGGTGGCCTGTGTCCCGGTCCGCGCAAGCTCCTCGTCGGCGTTGATCATGAAACTGCCCACGCCAATCAGGATCGGGCCCAGGCAGATGACCAGGACGGCCACCGCAAGGTTCGCTTTTCCTTTCCACGACAACGCGGATTTGCGCTTTACATCAGCTCTGCCCCCAGTCACGCCTCCTATTCTGCCGGAGCATGTCACCAAACCCACACCGCAGGCTGTTGCCCATTGATAAGCAAGCAGACCATAATAGTTAGCAGAACTAATTAGCACTGCTAAGGAACGTCAGCAGGAGGCGCACCCGCATACATGTCACCCACCCAAACGAAGAACACAGCAACCGCAGACCCCACCACGCCCGATACCCTCGCCATCGAGCTCCGCACCGCCGTGATGCGTACTTCACGCCGGCTCCGCGTTGAGGCAACGGGCGACATCATCACCCCCGGGCAATACACAGTCCTGGCCCTGCTGAACGGCAGCGGCCCCAGCACGCTCCGGGCACTTGCCGAGAGTGAGCACGTCCAGGCGCCGTCCATGACCAGGATCGTCAACGCGCTCGCCGACCAGGGCTTCGTCACCAGGAGCGCAGACCCCGACGACGGGCGGCAGGTCCGCGTGGACATCACGGATGCGGGAAGGACGGTCCTCGCCGAGGCACGGAGCCAGCGGACGGCCTGGCTGGCCCAGCGCGTGGCCGGGCTCAGCGAGGACGACAGGCTTACCCTCAGCCGGGCGGCCCGCATCATGCAGGAAATGAGCGGCAAATGAGCGCGATGTTCCGGGCCCTCGAAAACCCCAACTACCGCATCTGGGCCAGCGGTGCGATCGTTTCCAACATCGGCACCTGGATGCAGCGCGTGGCCCAGGACTGGCTGGTCCTGACCGTTCTCACCGACCACTCAGGCGCCGCCGTCGGCCTCACCACGGGCCTGCAGTTTTTGCCCATGCTGCTGTTCGGCCCTTACGGCGGAGTCCTGGCTGACCGGTACCGGAAGCGCATTATCCTCATGTGGACGCAGTTGGCCATGGCATCCACCGGCCTCGCCATCGGCCTCCTGGTGGTGACCGGCACCGCCCAACTGTGGCATGCGTACGTGGCGGCCTTCTGCCTGGGCGTTGCCAGTGCCGTGGACGCACCGGCGCGCCAGGCCTTCGTCTCGGAACTGGTGGGGCAGGAGAACATCTCCAATGCGGTGGCCCTGAATTCCGCCTCCTTCAACACCGCCCGGCTCACAGGCCCCGCGATCGCGGGGGTGCTCATCGCCTGGGCAGGAACGGGCCCGGTGTTCCTGCTCAACGCGGCGAGCTTCGCGGCCGTCCTGGTCTCGCTGTTCAGGATCCGCATTACCCAGCCCGCCCCGGTGGCAAAGGGCGAGCGGAACAAGCACCAGGTGGTTGAGGGCATCCGCTACGTGCGCCGAAGGCCGGACTTGATGCTGATCATGGTCCTGGTGGGCGTCCTGGGCGCGTTCGGCATGAACTTTCCCGTCATCAACTCGCTGATGGCCACCACCGAATTCCGCATGGGCCCGGGTGAATTCGGGCTTCTCGGTTCCATCATGGCGGTGGGCACCCTGGCCGGCGCCCTCCTGGCGGCCCGCAGGTCCCGTCCTCGGCTGAGGTTCCTGCTGGGCGGGGCGCTGGGCCTGGGTGTCTTCACCATCCTGGGCAGCGTCGCGCCGTCTTTCTGGGCCTACGCTGCCCTCCTCATTCCCGTGGGGCTGGCGTCCATCACGTTCCTGAACAGCTGCAATACCAGCATCCAGCTGTCCGTGGAGCCACAGTTCCGCGGTCGCGTGCTGGCCCTGTACCTGGCCATCCTGCAGGGCGGCACCGCCCTGGGTTCACCGCTGGTCGGTTGGATCGGGAGCCAGTTCGGCGCCCGCTGGTCCGTGGCCGCAGGCGGGATCGTGGTGCTGCTGGCGGGTGTCGCAGCCGTCATCGCGGTAACCAGGCGGAACCGGCTCACCCTCCGCGCCGCCCTGCGGCTGGCGCTGGGGCGGCGCCAGCCCGCCGTTTGAATTGGCTGGCGGGGGAAGGAACAGACGGCTTATTTGGGCCGTGGGCCGGTCCCCCAATGTCACACGTTACCGACCCACGGCAGTCTTAGTCCCCCGGAGCGGGCGGGAGGGCCAGCCGGCGCGTGAGTTCGTCGTCGACGAGGCATCGGAGAGCGGACGCGTGGTCCGGTTCGGTGGAGGAATCTTGGCCGACGAGCGCGTGGCGCAGCAGGAGCAGGTCGGCGGCCGGGACGAGCGGCCAGCGCCGGAAGGCATGGAACACCCTGCCCTGTGAGCTGGTGCCGGGACGGATCCTCCCGGAAGGTGGCTGGTCAGCAGCGGCGTCCATCAGTGGCTCCCATGAGTAACTTGCCAGCTGACTGCTCAACCACGGGTATGCACAAGATACCCAGAACACGGCGGATAAGCCACCGGTTTTTACAACACGTGGACTTATGACGGAAGCTTGGTGACGATATCCACGGAGATTTCCACCGCCGGGACCGTCCCCCTGTTCTCCAGCCAGTGGGTGGTGTTCCGGTCCTCCGGCCAGCCCACTCCGGGCCCATAGTCCGTGGCGGCGCCGTCGCGGTGGTCGGTGATGGTTCCCTGCAGGATGAAGACGGTTCCGGGTCGCCCCACATGGTCATGGAGGGGCCCGAAGACCCCGCCGGGGTCGATCGTCACCCTCCGCATCCGCAGCTGCCGGCCTTCCATCCCGTCAATCTCACCGTCAAGGTCTACGGCCGCCAGCAACTCCACCGAGACGCCTTTTGTCTCCGGAACCATGTCTTCCGCGCCCATTCCCGCGCCTTCCTTTCAGGCCGCTTACGACGGCGGCGCCGGCCTGCCGCTGCCACGCACCCGGGTGCGGGTGCTCTGGGCGGCACGTGCCGGCGTCGTACTTATGGCTTTGCTGCCAGGTGATTGAGTATGCGCCTGTGCAAGGCGGATGGCTACGTGACGGGGATCGAGGAAATGTTCAGGATGTTGCCCTCGCTGTCGAGGAACCACGCACCCTTGCCCATGCCTTCCATCGTTGCGATGCCGTTCTCGGTCTTGAGTCCCGGCATGTCGTACTCCTCAAAGACGACGCCGCGGCCCCGCAGTTCCTCCACTTCCTTTTCGACGTCATCGACGCCCCAGGACATCTGGGTGTTCTTGGCGGAACCGGCGTTGTCCGTCTGGTAGAGCAGGAAGCCCGTTCCCTTGCCGCAGCGGTAGATAAGGTTGTCGTTTTCGACCGTCTGGACCGGCTCCAGTCCCAACTTGTCCCGGTAAAACTCCCGTGCCCGGTCAATATCCTTGGCCGGCAGCACAGCCATGATTTCCCTATCCTTGAGCATGACAATTCTCCTTGTGCATTTAGTGGCGTTGCTCTCCCCCTGAAACAGTCCGGCCGTCCCGGCCGGGCCTCGTGGCCGTCCTTCCCGCCGATTGCCGGGGCGGCCACCTGGAACCCCTGGTTCCGCCGTGGCACAGGACAGCGGCGGGAGGTTCCCGAAGTCTACGAGGCCATTATGGAACCGAATTACCGGGGACGAAATAGGGGAATTTTATGGAATGCCGGGCCGCCGGCCGGCGCTTATTTCCGGGCCGAGCGCGCCGCTTTTCGGAACGCCGCGCCGGCAACAGAAACCAATGGGACAAGGCACACCAGCATGGCGATGGTGTTGGGGCGGAAGACCGCGCGCCCATTCACGGTCCGGTACACGCCCAACGGGACAACGAAACCGCCGCCCCCGCCGCCCGATGCCCCCTGGTCCGATTCCGTGCCGCCGCCAAAACCGAAGGACACCAGCGCCACCGGCACAATGTCCTCCCCGCCCACATTCACGGGAGAGCCGTACGCGCGGGCAACGCCCATGTTCTTGAAGGAGTCTGCGAGGGAGGAGAGAGTATCAGCCATGGCACCACGCTATGCACTGGCGCGGCCGGCTGGAAGGACCATAGGTCCCGCCGTCGTCCTGCGCCCTATTTCCGTATTTCTGCCATCCGCAGCCGGACGATGTCAGCGAGCACGTCGTCCGGCACTGGATGGTCCGCCGTGAAGCGGATGGTCCCCTTGGACAGGGAGTACCCCTCCAGCCGGCCGGCCACTGCCTCCACCACCGCGGAGGAGAACGGGAAAACCGAGAGGTGCTTTGCTGCGGCCACGGCCGCCACCAGCGGTTTGCCGTCCAGTTTGAGGGCGGGCATGCCGTAGCTCATGCCCTCCGTGGCGTCGGGAGCCAGGGACCGCGCAATCTCCACCACGTGCTGGAGGCAACTGCGGTCCGGTCCGTCAATCCTGTCCAGGGCTTCGTCAACGACACCCATGTGGCGGCCTCAGCTCTTTCGTGCCGCCACTGTGGCAGCCAACGCGGCCAGGCCGCGTTCGAAATCGGCGCCCACCATCTTGTCCATGTTCATGAACAGTGCGAACACCCTCCCCAGGCCCTTGTTCTCGCCGGTCATCCGCCAGGTCACTTCGGTGCCGCCCGGGGCAGGGGTGAACGTGAAGGTGGTGGGGTTCAGGGCCTTGAAGGGCTTGGTGAACTGCAGCCGGATCCGGACCAGGTTCGACGGCACCGACTCCTCGATCTCCATGGTGCCGCTGCCCGCCTTGCGGTTGCCGCTCCACTCATACCCGGCCCCCGTGCCTGCTTCAGTGCCGAAGTAGCGGCGGCTCATGCCGGGGTCGATGGTCTCCCAGGGGGACCAGGCAGTCCATTCGTGGAAGTTGTTGACGAGCGGAAAGATGTCTTCGGCGGCGGCAGGGATGACGGAACTGCGGCGGACTTCAAAAGTGGACATGGGCCAAGCATAGGGGCGGGAACCGCCGCGGTTAAGGGAGGACCACGTTTACCGGGTCCTTGCCCTCCAACAGCAGCCCGATCTGCTTTCTGAGCAGCCGGACCATCCGGGGGAACATGGCCGAACTGGCGCCGCCCACGTGCGGTGTGATGAGCACGCCGGGAGTGGTCCAGAGCGGATGGTCGGCGGGCAGCGGCTCCGGATCGGTGACGTCCAGCACGGCCCGGAGCCGTCCGCTTGCGGTCTCTGCCAGCAAGGCCCCGGTATCCGCCACCGGGCCGCGGGCCACGTTGACCAGCAGGGCCCCGTCCGGCATGGCCGCCAGGAACTTCGCATCCACCAACTGCCTGGTGTCTTCGCCCAGGGGGACGCTGACCACCACAATCTCGTGCAGCGGCAGCTGCTGGTACAGCGAATCGATCCCGAGGATGGTCCCGCGCTCATCGTCCCGGGCGCGGCTGGCCATCCGGGTGACGTCGGTTTCGAACGGCAGGAGCCGGGCCTCGATGGCCTTGCCCACTCCCCCGTAACCCACCAGCAGCACGCGCCGGTCCGCCAGGCTGGGCCGCTGGCTGTTGTCCCACGTACCGGTTTCCTGGTTCCGGACAAAGTCCGGAATGCCGCGCTGGGAAGCAACCATCATCCCCACGGCGAGCTCCGCCGTCGAGGTTTCATGGACTCCCGCCGCGTTGGCGAAGGTGACGCCGGCGGGCAGCACCGAGGCGACGCCGTCGTACCCGATGGACTGGCTCTGCACCAGGCCGACGTCCACGCCCTCCAGTGCGGCGAGCGCCGCCGGTTTGCCCATGTAGCCGGGCACCAGCAGGTCCAGCCGGCCGTCCGGCGCCGGCCCGGTGAGGTCCCACAGGACAAAGTCGACGCCGTCAATCGGCGCCAGTGCGTCCAGCAGGTCCCGGGACGGCAGGCACACGCGCAGGCGGGCCGTCATGCGGCAACCATCAGCTTGACGTTGGCGGCGCGCAGGGCTGTCTCGATCTCCCGCGGCGGCGGAGCGTCCGTGACCAGGATGTCCACCGCGTCGAACGCCGCCAGCCGCGCCAGCGCGTACCGCAGCATCTTCTGGTGGGTTGCCACCACCACTACCTGTTCCGCTGAATTCATAAGGGCGATCTTAGTGGCGCGCTCCACGTCGCGCTCAATATAGAACGCCTCGTCATGGATGCCGCTGACGCCAATAAAGGCTGTCTTGGCACGGAGTCCGGAGGCGGCGCTGACGGTCATCGGTCCGTTGAACGCCTGGCTGTCCAGCAGCAGCTCCCCGCCCAGGCAGATGGTGCGCGCCGCCGTCAGCTGCAGGCAGCGCTGGATGGCGGGCGCGGAGTGCGTGATGATGGTGCCGGTGAACGACGTGGGCAGTTCCTGCGCGATCTGGTACGTCGTGGTGCCGGCATCAAGGATGATGGCATCCCGTTCGCCAATCATCGAGAGGCACACCCTGGCCACCCGAAGCTTCGCGTCCGCGTCCTCCCGGACGCGCGCGGCGAAGTTCGCGTTCTGGCCGTGACCGTCCACGGCGCTGACGCCGCCGTGGACCACCCGGGCTAGTCCGCGCTTGGACAGCACCCGGGTGTCCCTCCGCACCGTCATGTCGGAGACGGCAAAGGTCTCCGCCAGATCATTTGTTGAAATGAACCCCCGGCGGCCCAGCTCATCGAGGATGGTGCGCTGGCGGGGTGTCAGCGGCGCCTCTTTATCTGCGGTGCCCATTGGCTGTTCTCCCTCCCCCGTGCGCCGGGCAGGAGCCTGGCGGGATGTTGCAATTCCAACATGTATCTTCTTATGAACGTACCCCGAGGGCGGCATTGCCAAGCTCAACGGGGCGTCCTTCCGTAATAGAGCGTTCGGCGGCCAGGCCCATGCGTACGGACTGCAGTCCGTCCGCAATGGTGACTTCCACCGGCCCCTCGCCCAGGATGGCCTTCCGGAAGCCCTGGTGCTCATAGTAGGTGGAGCCGTGGTGCGCGCCGGCCGCCAGGACAGCCTCATCCACCGGAACCTCGTGCTTTTCGGGACCCAGCGGGGACCGTGGGCTGAATTCAACCGTCGCTTCAGCGTGGTCACCGGGAATCCAGTGGTTGGCGGCCACCGGGATGAGGGTTTCAATCTTGGCAGCATCCCCAACAATGGAGATGCGTTCCTGGAACTTGGATCCCTCGGCGAACATGGACAGCTCCAGCATGGCGCGGCGGCCGCCCTTGAAATCGACGATCACATAGGCGTTGTCCAGCATGTCCGACACCCGGCCGTCGTAGACCTCATCCATGTGGTTCACGTCGTGGCCGCCGCTGGCGAAGACGCGTACGGGCTCGTCCTGCAGGATCAGGCGCATCAGGTCAAAGAAGTGGCAGCACTTTTCCACCAGCGTCCCGCCGGTCCGTTCCGCAAAGCGGTTCCACGCATCCACCTTGTGCAGGAACGGAAAGCGGTGCTCCACGATGGAGAGCATGTGGATGTTGCCCAGCTTGCCGCCATGCGCCGCCTGGATGATCTCCTGGACCGGCGGCATGTACCGGTATTCCATGGCCACCCACACCGGGGCCGGGTAGCTGCCGGCCAGCGCCTCCAGTTCGTCCGCCTGCTCCGCCGTGGTGCACACCGGCTTCTCCACGAGGACCGGAAGGTTGGTCCCGCTGGCGAAGATGTCCTTGAGGATGCCCAGGTGGGTGTCGTTGGGGCTGGCAATCACCAGCGCGTCCACCAGGCCCGAGGCCAGCAACTCCTGGTGGGAAGGGAAAGTCCGCACCTCATGGCCGATCTCCTTCACCGTCTCTTCCAGTGAAGAGGGTGTGGGATCCGAGACTGCGGTGATGCGGCTTCCCGGGATCAGGGCAAGGTTCCGGACGTGTTCGCGTGCCATATGGCCCGCTCCAATGAGGCCATACCGGATGGTCCGGACCGATTCCGCAGTAGGCAATGACATGAGCTGCTCCGTTTCTCTACGTTGAGTGGGCGGGACCGCGGCGTTGCATCCCAAACACAACTATACAGAAAGTGTTGTTTTTCCAACATGCTATGTGTATATTTCTTCAGTATCAGCCGGAACTACAACGAGGTGGAACGTGCCCCAACCGTCAACCGGAACCCTGCTCTTCGTAGGCTGCGCCACTCTTGACGCCATCGCCCTGGTGCAGGATTACCCTGCCGCGGACAGCCGCACCGTCGCCACGGACTTTGCCACGGCGGGCGGCGGACCCGCCGCCACGGCAGCCGTAGCGGCCGCCCGCGCCGGAGCCAGGACGGCCTTTGCCGGCGTCCTGGGAACCGACGAAGAAGGGGACCGCATCGTCAGCGGCCTTCAGGCAGAAGGCGTGGACACCTCCGCCGTGATCCGCGACGCCGGCGTCAAGACCGGTGCCAGCGTGATCGTGGTCAGCAGGGCCACCGAAAGCCGGGCCATCGTCACCCGTCCGGTCCCGCCGGTCAGCTTCCCCGGGGACAGCCGCTTCTCCGAACTGCTCCAGTCAGCGGCCTGGGTCCACACGGACCACCTGGGCTGGAACGCGGTGGCCAATGCCCCCGCGCGGCCGGCCGGCCTGGCCATCAGCGTGGACGCCGGCAACCCCATCCCCGCCTTCAGCCCCCGCGGCGTGGCCCTGTACGTCCCCACCATCGAAAGGCTCCGCGCAGAATACGGCGAGGACCTCTCCCCTGAGTCGCTGCTCCGGAAGGCAATTGACGACGGCGCCTCCGCCGTCGTCGCCACCGCCGGCTCCGAAGGTGCCTGGGTTTTGGAACGCGGCGCCGAACCCGTCCACGTCCCGGCCACGCCCGCCACCATTGTGTCCACCCTCGGTGCCGGCGACGTCTACCACGGCGCCCTGCTCGCCGCCGTCGCTGCCGGACTTCCACTGGTGGAAGCCGCCGTATTCGCCGGGCGCACCGCCTCCGCCTCCTGCGGCGGACTGGACGGCCGGTCCGCCATCCCGCACCAAACCGTCAATCTTGTCCCAGCGTCCAACTGACCACCGAAAGAAGCCACCCCATGAGCCATACCGACCTCTCCCCGCTCCAGCGCCCCTCAGGCGCCTTCGCCATGCTGGCCGTGGACCAGCGCGAAGCCATGCGGAACATGTTCGCCGAACACACCGACCAGCCCGTCACGGACCAGGACCTGCGCGACTTCAAGCTTGAAGCGGCCCGGATCCTGACCCCGTACGCCTCCGGCATCCTGATCGACCGTCAGTTCGCCCTGGACCAGGCCATCGAAGCCGGCGTCGTGGACCCCAACTGCGGGCTCATCGCCTCCGCCGACCACTTCGAATCCGCCCACGGCGAGCTCGTTGGCGAGGTCACCATCGACCGGCTGGTGGATCCGCAGAAGTACGCGGCCCTGGGCGTGAAGGCCCTCAAGCTGCTGGTCCTCTACCGCCCGGACGAGCCCGCCGAAGGCCGTGTGGCCATGGTCCGTGAATTCGTGGAAAGCTGCCGGTCCGCCGGACTGATCAGCATCATCGAGCCCGTCTCCCGCAAGCCCCTGGCCGGCGGCGACTTTGACTGGGATGCCGGCATCCTGGCCGCAGCCAAGGAACTCGGAAGCCTGGGCGCCGACCTCTACAAAGCGGAGGTCCCCTTCCACGGCCAAGCCCCCGAAGACCAGGTCCGCGCCGCCTGCGCCGAACTGACCAAGGCCATCGACGGCCCCTGGGTGGTCCTGTCCTCCGGCGTCCCCGAGGACGTCTTCCCGGATGCCGTTCGGTGGGCCTGCCTGGAAGGCGCCAGCGGCTTCCTCTCCGGACGCGCCGTCTGGGCATCCTGCATCGGTGCCCCCGACGTCGTCGAATCCCTCTCCACCGACGCCGTCCGCCGGCTGCACCGCCTCTGCGCCGTCGTTGACGACGTCGTCTCCGCGCAGAGGACGCACGCGTAGCCATAAGTGGCGCGCACCAACGTCCTGACCGGGGCACACCCTTTCCGCAGTAAGCAAACAAGGCACACCAAACACTCAACGAGGAGATTATTGTGAGTCAGATTTCACGCAGGCAGGCAGTCGCCCTTCTGGGAGCCATGGGCTTCGGCGCCGCTGCGGCAGCGTGCGCCGGGCCCGGCGGTTCCACCAAACCCGGCGGTGCCACCGGACCGGCGGCACCCTCCACCGGCGCCGTGACCGGCAGGGTGTCGTTCGCCCACTGGCGCGGCGAGGACAAGGCCGTGTTCGACGAACTCATCAAGCGCTTCGCCGCCCAGCACAACGGCGTGGAGGTTGCCCAGGACATCTCCACCTCCAACGACTACAACGCCCAGGCCCTCCAGAAGCTGCGCGGCGGCTCGATCGGCGACGCTTTTGCCACCTTCCGCGGCGCCCAGTTCAAGAACTTCACCGAAGCCGGCATCTACACCGACCTCAAGGACAGCAAGGCGGTGGGCAACTACCAGAAGGGGCTGCTGTCCGCGGGCCGGAACGGCGACAGCCAACTGGGCCTGCCCTACCAGGTGGTGTTCCCCATGCCCATGGCCAACGTGGATCTCTTTGACAAGGCCGGTGCGGAGATCGCCCCCAAGAACTGGGATGCGTTCCTGGGCATGTGCGAGAAGCTGGCCTCCGCCGGTGTCATCCCCATCTCCTGGCCGGGCGGCGATGTCGGAAACGGCGGCCAGCTGTTCAACTGCATGATTGCCAACAACGCCCCCGTTGACGACATGTGCGCCCAAATCGAACAGGGCAAGCTCAAGTGCACCGACGACTGGTTCATCAAGATGCTTAACCAGTACAAGGACCTGAAGCCCTTCGTTCAGCCCAACGCCACCGGCACCGCCGTGGAACCGGCCCAGAACCTGTTCTCCCAGGGCAAGGCTGCCATGCTGGCCACCGGCTCCTACCACATCGCCGCAGTGCGGGGACTCGGCGCCAAGTTCCCCATCGACCTGGTGTTCCCCAACACCACTTCCGACGGCAACGGCAAATACGAGGGCGCCTACAACGCCACGTTCATCCTCGGCGTCAACTCGGCCAGCAAGAACCAGGCCGCCGCGGCAGCCTGGATCGATTTCCTCTCCGAGCCCGAAAACGCCGGCTACTACGCCAACCAGACCGCCCAGCACGTGTCCGTGGACAAGGTGGAGTACACCAACCCGGACCTGAAGCGGCTGAGCCCCTGGCTGCAGAAGAAGACGGCGCTCGCAGCCCGCTTCCAGTTCCAGAACCTCGACGTCCGCAATGCGGTGGAGGCCAGTGCCACGGCCGTCATCTCCGGCACCAGCCCGGAACAGGCAGCCGCCGCCGCCCAGAAGATTGTTGATGAACGGCTATGAGCATCCATCCCGGAACCGCAGCCAAGGGCAAGGCGCCGGAGAGCCAAACCTCCGCCAACGCCCCCAAGGTGCGCCGGCGCTCCCCCACCCGGGTGAATCCGGCACTGTACCTCTTCCCACTGCCCGCCGTCGCCGTCGTCGCCTTCTTCCTGGTGATGCCCACGCTGCAGGCCTTCCAGTACGCCATCACGGACTGGAACGGCTTCTCGGCGGCCTTCAACTACGTGGGCCTGGACAACTTCATCCGTGCGTTCACCAAGGACTCGCTGTTCACCAATGCCCTGACCAACAACCTGAAGTTCGTGCTGCTGGTGGTCATCGCCCAAACGGCGTTCTCGCTGGTCCTGGCACTGCTCCTCACCCGGAACTCACGCGGCAGCATCCTGCTCCGCGCCCTGTTCTTCTTCCCCACCATCCTGTCCTCGGTGTCCGTGGCCTTCATCTGGAAGTTCATCTACGACCCCAATTTCGGCCTGGCCAACTCGGTCCTCAGAACCGTGGGGGTGGACGGCGGGGCCTACCTCGGCAATGACGCCCAGGCCCTCTACTGGGTTGCTGTCACCCAGGTGTGGTTCCATTCCGGCCAGATGATGGTGGTCTATATCGCGGGGCTGCAGGCCATCCCCAGGGAACTCTACGAAGCAGCCGAAATGGACGGCGCCAACAAGTGGCAGCAGTTCAAGTCCATCACCTGGCCATTCGTGGCCCCGGCCACGTCCATTGTGGTGGCCTACACCACCGTCCAGTCGTTCAAGGCATTCGACCTGATCCTCGGTATCGCGGGCAACCCGCCCAAGGCTGCCCTGGACATCCTGTCCACCCGCATTTACAGCACCTTTGCCAACTCGGAGTTCGGCTACGCCGCCGCCCAGTCGATCATCTTCATGGCGATGATCGCCCTGGTCACCTGGCTTCAGCGCCGACTGCTCCGGCTGACCCCGAAGGGGGAATAGCAGCATGCTCGCCTCACTAAGCCGCCGCGCCATCCTGGCCATCTATGCGGTCATCATCATCGTTCCACTGACCGTGGTGGCGTTCGGCAGTTTCAAGTCCACGCAGGAACTGTTCGCCGGGCCATTCAGCCTGCCGCACTCCCTCTCCGCCGACAACTTCGCGGAAGTGGTGGGCGGCCAGAACCTGGGCTCATCCTTCATGAACAGCGCGATCGTCACGGGTATCTCCGTGCCGCTCACCCTGTTCCTTGCCAGCCTGGCCGGCTACGCAGTGTCCCGGCTGAAGGGATTTATGGCCTGGGCCATCTTCGGGTTCCTGGTCCTGGGCATGGCCATCCCGGCGCAGGCCAACATGGTGCCGCTCTATGTGCTCTTCGGCCGGCTTGGCCTGCTGGACAACCTGGCCGGCCTGGTCGTGGCCAACGTGGTCTCCACGCTGCCCATCGCCGTGTTCATCCTGGGCGGGTTCATGCGGACCCTGCCCAAGGAACTCTACGAGGCCAGCTCCATCGACGGCAGCGGACCGTGGAAGACCTACTTCTCCATCGCCCTGCCGCTCTCGGCGCCCTCCATTGCCGCAGCCGCCATCTTCCTGTTCGTCATCCACTGGAACGAGTTGCTGTACCCGCTGCTGTTCATCCAGTCACCCGGCAACCGCACCCTGCCGCTGGCTCTGCTGAGTTTCCAGGGCGAGTTCCAAACCAACTACCCGCTGCTGTTCGCCGGCGTGATCCTGGCATCCCTGCCCGTCGTCATCGCCTACGTCTTCCTGCAGCGCTACTTTGTAGCCGGCATCACCGCCGGCGCGAGCAAGGGATAAGGAACCAGGCCCCGGGCCCGGCTTTGGCGGCCGCCCGGAACTGCCGAATCTTTTCCCAGCCCTACGAAAGGCACAATCCATGAACCTCAAATCCGCCCGGCACCTCATTAACGGCACCTGGCACACCTCCGGAACCGCCAAGGACGTGATTGACCCGGGCAACGGCACCACCGTGGGAGAGGTGGCCTGGGGCACGGCCGACGATGCCACCAAGGCCGCCGGCGCCGCCGCGGAGGCCTTCAATTCCTGGTCCGGCTCCACCGTCCGCCACCGGGCAGACCTGCTCCGCAACGCCGCCGACCTCCTGGCAGAACGCCGCGACGAACTGGCCCACACCCTGGCACTCGAAGCCGGCAAACGGCTTCCCGAAGCGCAGGGGGAGGTGGACTTCTCCGTGGAGTACTTCCGCTGGTTCGCGGAGGAGGCGCGCCGGGCCACCGGCACCGTCAGCCCGCCTGAACTGCGTGGCCGCCGCCATCTGAGCCTGCGCAAACCCATCGGAGTGGCGCTCAGCCTCACCCCCTGGAACTTCCCGGTCTCCATCCAGGCGCGGAAGCTCGCCGCGATGCTGGCCGCAGGCTGCACGGTGGTGGGCCGGGTGTCTGAGAAGGCGCCGCTGGCTGCCACGGGACTGTTCGAAGTCCTGCACGACGCCGGCTTCCCCGCCGGCGTGGTCAACGTGGTCCACGGCCCCTCCCGTGACATCACCGCCGCCCTGATGTCCCACCCCGCGGTCAGGGCCGTCAGTTTCACCGGATCCACCGGCGTGGGCCGGCAGATCATGGCCTCAGCCTCGGAACGCGTGGTCCGGCCACTGCTGGAGCTGGGCGGCAACGCACCCTTCATCGTGTTCGAGGACGCCGAATTGGACGCCGCCGTCGACGGTGCCGTCCTGGGCCGGCTCCGCAACACGGGCCAGTCCTGCGTTGCCGCCAACCGGTTCCTGGTCCAGGAGGGCATCGCGGAAGAGTTTGCACAGAGGCTGGGCGCCCGCTTTGATGCGATGAGCATCGGCCACGGCGTTCCCGACGGCGGCGCACCGGTTCCGGAGCTCGGTCCCGTTATCGACGCCGAAAGGGTGGCCGCGGTTCAGTCCCTGGTGGACGACGCACTCAGCCGGGGCGCCCGGCAGGTCACCCAGCGCACCGACGTCCCGGCCAAGGGGTCCTTCCTGGCACCCACCCTGCTGGCGGACGTCCCGGACGACGCACGCCTGGTGACCGAGGAAGTCTTTGGCCCGGCGGCCGGCGTCGTCACCTTCTCCTCCGAAGAGGACGCCATCAGGAAGGCGAACGCCACCGAGATGGGCCTGGCTGCCTACGTGTGGACCAGCAGCGCCAAGCGCGGCTGGGACATCCCCGAACGCCTCGAAGCCGGCATCGTGGGCGTCAACGATCCCCTGCCCTCCGTTGCTTTCGCTCCCATGGGCGGCGCCAAGCAGTCGGGCCTGGGCCGGGAAGGATCAAGCCTGGGCCTCGAAGAGTTCGAGGAGGTCCAGTACGTGGCCTGGCGGCCGTAAGTGCTGACCACCGGACTGGTGCTGGGCGCCGTCGTCATGGGCGCCGGGATGCAGCGGATCACCGGGATGGGCTTCGCCCTGGTGGCCGCGCCCTTCCTGGTCCTGCTCCTGGGCCCGGTGGAAGGAGTAGTGCTGGTGAATGTCTGCGGCGCCGTGACGGCGGGCGCCATCATCTTCCGGGTGGTGCGGGACATCGACTGGAAGCGGTACCTGATGCTCGCGGCCTCGGCGCTGCTCGGCATTGTCCCGGCCGCATTCCTGATCCGGCTGGTCCCGGCGGCGGTCCTGGAAATTTCCATCGGGGTGATCCTCGCCGCCGGACTGACCATCCTGCTGGCCCTGAAGTCCGCCACGCTGCCGGCGCGCCGGCGGTACCTGCTCACCGCCGGCAGCCTGAGCGGGTTCATGAACACAGCGGCAGGAGTGGGCGGTCCAGCCGTCAGCATGTATTCCATCGCCACCCGGTGGCAGCACAAGTCCTTCGCGGCCACGATGCAACCGTACTTCTTCACCATCGGCGTCTTCTCGCTCATCTCCAAGGCGATCACCGCGCCCCAGACGTTCCCCGTGATGCCCCTGGCGATGTGGCTCGCCGTCGCCGTCGCCTGCCTGGCCGGCCTGGTTCTCGGCGACCTCGCCGCCAAGCACGTCCCCACCCGCGCCGCGCAGATACTGCTGATCGTCCTGGCCTACCTGGGCGCGGCCGCCACCATCATCCGCGGCATATCCGATGCCGTCGCCTGATCCGACATTTTCACCTGCACCAGCACCAGAGAGAGGAATTAACATGACGTGGCTCGACAGTGCCGCCCACGCACGATGGCTTGAGGCGGAGACGGACCGGCTGGTCCGCTTTGCCGAGGCCTCCAAGGTCCCCACCGGATTCGGCTGGCTGGACAACTACGGCAAGGTGTTCGCCGACAAGCCCACCCATCTGTGGATCACCGCCCGGATGACGCACAGTTTCGCCGTCGCCGCGCTGATGGGCAGGCCGGGTGCCGCGCTCCTTGTGGACCACGGCATCGCTGCGCTCAACGGCCCCCTCCACGACGATGAGTTCGGCGGCTGGTACGCCGAGGTGGACGCGAACGGCCCCGTGAACGATACGAAGTCCGGCTACCAGCATTCCTTCGTGCTCCTCGCCGCTGCCAGTGCCGTCGCCGCAGGGCGGCCAGGGGCCCGCGAATTGCTGGACGAGGCGCTCCGGGTGGCTGACACCAAATTCTGGGACCACCAGGCCAACATGTGTTTCGACTCGTGGAACCGGGAATTCACGGAAACCGAGGCATACCGTGGCGGAAACGCGAGCATGCATTCCGTGGAGGCATACCTCATTGTGGCCGATGTGACCGGGGAGAACCGCTGGCTCGAACGGGCCCTGCACATCGCCGAAGTGCTCATCCACAACTTTGCCCGCAACAACAACTACCGGGTGTTCGAGCACTTCGACCCGGAGTGGAACCCCATGCCGGAGTACAACACCGATGACCGGGCCAGCCAGTTCCGGGCGTACGGCGGCACCCCAGGCCACTGGGTTGAGTGGGCGCGCCTGCTCCTCCACCTCCGTGCCGGGCTCGAAGCCCGCGGCCTGGACGTCCCGGCCTGGCTGCTCGACGATGCGCGCGGCCTGTTTGACGCCGCCATCCGCGACGCCTGGGAACCGGACGGCCACCCCGGCTTTGTGTACACCGTTGACTGGGAGGGCAAGCCGGTGGTCACCACCCGCATCCGCTGGGTGCCCGCCGAGGCAATCGGGGGTGCGGCAGCCCTCTATATCGCCACGGGGGACCAGAAGTACGCGGACTGGTATGAGCGGATCTGGGACCATGCCCGTGACTGGTTCATCGACTACGAGCATGGGTCCTGGAAGCAGGAACTCGACGAGAACGGCAATGTCTCCTCCACCGTATGGTCAGGCAAGGCGGACATCTACCACCTGTGGCACTGCCTGGTGGTCCCCCGCCTTCCGCTGGCCCCCGGGCTGGCACCGGCGGTCGCGGCAGGATTGCTGGACACACGCCTTAACCAAACCCTGCAGGCCAGCGAATCAGCCGGCCGCTGATTCGGCACTTCGTCCCGGGCGGCACGCCCCCGGCTTGCCACCCGGAAACACTCCTCCTGAACAATCCCCCTAAAACGACCCCCTTCCGAAAGGACAGCGATGTCTGCCATCTCCCCCGAAGAATCACTCCTGCGCGTCGCCGCTGCGGACCATGAGCCCGTGACCCTGCACCTGGACGCCGCGCGGCCGACGGCGGTGCGCATCGAAGTGCAGGGCACCTGTACTTGCCAAGGCAGTGCGTCCGGCCGGCCGGGGTCGTACACGGACACCGATTTCGGCCGCAGGTAGGACTTCCCGACCGGAATCACGGTTCGGGGATCACGGCCGGGGACCACGGCCGGGGACCCGGTTCGGGGAGCCTGGCAGCGGGTCCCGCACGGCAGGAGCGGGAGCACGATCCGGACAACGTGTCATGTCTGTGACAGACCCTTCGATCCGGTAAATTTAAGGGAGGAATTGTCAGGCGAGCAGCGCCGCATTCCACACCCTCCCCCTTGAATGGACGCTTCCCCCATGTCTTCCGCGATCCCTGCGCCGGAACCTGCCCGTTTTCCGTATGCCGCGATGGTGGTCCTCGCCACCATCGCTTTTACGGCCATCACCACTGAACTCCTGCCGTCCGGCCTGCTGCCCCAGATCAGCACCGGCCTGGGAGTGTCCGAGCCGGTGGCCGGCTACCTTGCCGCCGCCTACGCCGCCGTCATTGTTGTCACAGTGGTTCCGGCCGCCCGGTTGCTGGGGAAGATTCCCCGGCACGCCCTGCTGGTTGGGCTGGTCCTGACCTTCGCGCTCAGCAACGCGATGGTGGGACTCGCACCGGATTTCACCGCCGCGATGATCGCGCGTTTGGTGGGCGGGCTGGCGCATGGGCTGCTGTGGACCACCATGGCGCCGTTCGTATCCCGTGTGGTCCCGGCGGACAAGGTGGGCAAGGCCCTGGCCATCGTGTTCAGCGGCAACAGCCTGGGCCTGGCCATCGGCGCTCCGGTGGGTACGGCTCTGGGCGTATTCCTGGGCTGGCGCGCAGCGTTCCTGGTGCTCGCCGGGTTCGGCGTGCTCCTGACCGTGCTGGCGTTCTGGCTGCTTCCCCGCGTCCGGCGCATTACCGATTCGGTCCGGCCGTCACTGCGCAGGGCCATCGGCCAGCCCGGCGTGAAGTCGGTGGCCACCGCCTGGCCGCTGCTGGTCCTGGCCCACTTCGCGCTGTTCACCTATATCGCGCCGTTCATCCGCGAGGCGGCCCTGCCGGACTACGCCATCAGCCTCTCGCTCACGGTGCTGGGCGGGTCCGGACTGCTGGGTATTTGGATCGCTGGACTCACCGTGGACTCGCGTCCCCGCCGCTCGCTGCTCATCACGACGGCGGCCATCGCAGCATCGATGTTCCTCCTGCCCCTCGCCGTGGGGAACCTGCCCGCCGCCCTGGTGCTGATGACCATTTGGGGAGCCGGCCTGGGCGCGATCGGCATTTACAACCAGTCGGCGATCCTCCGGGCCGGCGGCGAATACAGTGAGGCCGCGAACGGGCTCACCGTCCTGACCATCCAGCTGGGCATCACCGTCGGGGCACTTTACGGCTCCGCGGCCCTGGTGGTTGGCGGCCCGCTGCTGGTCCCGGCGGCGGCGGCGATTCCTGTGGTTGCCGCCCTGGTGATCACCCTTGCCGGTAAGCGCTACGCCTACCCACCGGGCCCCCGTGAACGCATCTGGCTGGAGCCCCGGCCGGTGAAGGACACCGTCAAGGACCCGGCCTGACCCTGGGTCAGTCCCGGTGCTTGGCCACCGTGAACAGGAAGGTGGAGTCCTCCTCTGCGTGAAGGCTGTGCAGACCGGGCGGGACGATCAGCAGGTCGCCGGACTTGCCCTGCCAGGATTCCCCGCCGGCGCGGAGGCTGACGCAGCCCCGGATCACGAACACCGTGGCGTCGCCCGGATTCTGGTGCTCACTCAGCTGCGTTCCCGCGGTCATCGCCATAACCGTCTGCCGGAGGATCTTTTCGTGACCCCCGTACACCGTGTCCGCAGCCCTTCCGTTCGGGGAGCCGATGGCTGCTTCGAGCTGCTGCCGGGCCAGCGCGTCAATCGATATCTTCTGCATGGGCCCAAGGCTACCCACGTGGTGGGGAGATGAACACGTGCCAAACGGCCTTCCGGTACGAGCGCGGGCGCCAGCGTCGGCGTGGGCGTCCAAGATCCCCCAATCCGGGGATGGAGCAGCCCGCAGGCGCAGCCCTACGCTGCAAGCATGAACGCCGCAGCGCAGGTCTTCGCGGTACTCGCCGCAGCCATCTACATCGTCGTGTTTCCAGTGGAGAGCTTCCTCCTCCGCCGTCACCGGTGGGCTCAGAAGTTCCTGAGCACGCCGCCGGAAAATGTGCGTGCAGTGATGATGTGGGCCATCCCCACCGGTTACAGGAACCTGGTGATTGCGCTGGGGGTGATCGCCGGAGTGGTTGCCGCCAACTCCGGGCAGCTCGTGGTGGGCTACACACTGGTGGTCTACTGCTGCGCCAACATGGTCCTCACCGCCCCCACCATGCTGCTCGCCGACATCCAGGGCCACTACCCAAGTAAATGGGAGAGTGTGCCGGGAACCCTCGCGGCCACCGTCCCGGCACTCGTTGCCTTGCTCCTGCTGCCGCTGGGGCCATAAGCGGGGCACGCCAAGGCGCCGGCGCGATTTCGGTCCTGCCGCCGAAGTTGGTAGTGGTTAACGGATGCCAGACCTACTTAACCGCGCCATGCCCTTCCTTGCCGTCGCCGTGGCGGTGGCCGCCGGACTGGTCCTGTCCTGGCTGCTCCGCAAGGTGGTCCTCCATCTGAACCGGAACCGGCCCGAGCTGCAGGCAACCTCCCGGGTGGCCCGCCAGCCCTTGCGGCTGGCACTGTGCCTGGTGGGCGTCCGTGCTGCCCTCAGGCTCACGGCCAACAACGAAAGCTGGCACGCCGGCGTCGACCATCTCCTGCTGATCGCCCTCATCGGCGCGGTCGCCTGGCTCGCCGTCGCGGTGCTGCTCATCGTGGAAGCCGTGGTGCTGAACCGGCACAGCGTGGACGTGGCGGACAACCGGCGGGCACGGCGCCTGCGCACGCAGATGATCCTGGCACGGCGCATTGCCGTGGCACTGGTGGTGGTGCTCGCCGTCGGCACCGCGATGCTGACCTTCCCCGCCATCCAGGCGCTGGGCGCGGGGCTGCTGGCGTCCGCCGGGGTGATTTCCATCGTTGCGGGCCTCGCCGCGCAGACGTCGCTGGTGAACGTCTTTGCCGGCATGCAGCTGGCGTTCACCGATGCCATCCGCGTGGACGACGTGGTGGTGGTGCAGAAGGAATGGGGCCGGATCGAGGAGATCACCCTCACCTACGTGGTGGTGCACCTCTGGGACGACCGGCGGCTCATCCTGCCGTCCACCTACTTCACCACCACGCCCTTCGAGAACTGGACCCGCCGCCAGTCCGAGGTCATGGGCACCGTGGAGTTCGACCTGGACTGGCGCGCCCCCGTGGAGGACATGCGCACCGAACTGCGCCGCGTCCTGGCGGATTCCGAGCTCTGGGACGAGCGCGTGGGCGTCCTGCAGATCACCGACGCCACCGGCGGCTTTGTCCGCGTCCGGATCCTGGTCAGCGCGGCGGACAGTGCCGCGCTCTTCGACCTGCGCTGCCTGGTCCGGGAAACCATGGTCATGTTCCTGCAGCAGAACCATCCGGAGGCCCTGCCGCACCAGCGTTGGGAGCAGGCAGCGGACGACGGCGGCACGGCCGCACGGCGCAGGGCACCACTGCGCGGGCTGGGGTCGCCCCCGGCCGCCGGTGCCCGTCCCCCGGCGGACCCGCACGAATCGCAGCTGTTCACCGGCTCCATCGAGGCAGTGGAAAGGTCGCGCGCGTTCACCGGGCCCGGTGAGGAAGTGTTCGAGGAGCGGGACCGGAACCTTGCCTCCCGCAACTGAGGCAGGCAAAACCCCTTGATAGGTGACCAATAGGTCACATATCATTGCTGTCATGGACGACGTGTTCAAGGCACTCTCCGACCCCACCCGCCGGGACCTGCTCGATGAGCTCTACCGCGAGGACGGCCAAACCCTGAGCGCCCTTGAAGCCCGGTTCAGCATGAGCCGGTTCGGGATCGCCAAGCACCTCCGCATCCTGGAGGACGCAGGCCTGGTGGTGACCCGCCGTCGGGGTCGGGAAAAGCTGCACTTCCTCAATCCTGTCCCCATCCGCCTGGTCCACGACCGCTGGGTCAGCAAATACGCAGAACCATGGGCCGCTGCCCTCAGCGACCTCAAATCCAGATTGGAAAGTCCCATGGAAAAAATCTTCGAGATCTACATCAAGACCACGCCCGAACGGCTCTGGGAAGCAATCACGGACAGCGACATCCGCAGCAAGTACCAGTTCGGCAACACCATCGATTCCGACTGGTCACCGGGCGGACGCTTCGTGATGGGCAACCCGAAGGCCGGGGAGGCCCTCGGCGAAGGCGAAAACCTGGAGGTGGACCCGCCGCGCCGCCTGGTCCAGACCATGCGCGCCCTGTGGGGCGAGGACGTCAAGGCCGAGGGCACGTCCACCATCACCTGGGAGATCGAACCGGTGGGCGATTCCTGCCACCTCACCGTCACCCACAGCGACCTGCGCGAGGGTGCCAACGAACAGCTTTACGGCGGCTGGCCGATGATCCTCTCCGGCCTGAAGACATGGCTGGAAACCGGCGAAAAACTCACTACGCCCGGCTCGCTGATGTACACCTAAGCCATTGATTTTGAGGTAACGCACGACGGCGGCGGGTGCTGCCCGCCGCCGTCGATGCACTTCCGGGACTATGCCTTGGGGACGCGGACGATGGCCGGCCCGGTTCGGTCAGGCGACAGGGTGACTTTGAGTCCATCCACGGTGGCCTCGACCGTTCCGCCGTCACCCGCCGCTGACGCTTGTGACAATGAGAACCTGCCCGCGTCCAGCTTCAAGGCGGCTTCCGTTCCCCCGCCTAGCAAGTCAACGAAGGCCACGGCTTCCGTTCCGCGGTCAACCCAGCGGATCCAGGGGTCGTCGCTGCTTGCCACGGTTCCATCCTGAAGCGGACGGGCACCCACGAGGTACTGCTTGGCGGAAGCCATCCAGTGGCCAAGATCGGTCAAGGCCTGGCGCTGGATCTCAGGAATGGTGCCGTCCGCCCGCGGTCCCACGTTCAGCAGGAAGTGGCCACCGCGGGAGACCACGTCCGTGAGCTGGCGGGCCAACTGCTGGCCGGTCAGCGACTGCTCCGGTCCTTCCACCTGGTTGTAGCCGAAGGAGAATCCGATGCCCCTGCAGTTCTCCCACTCGGATTCGGACTCGTTCTCCCTGGCCGCTTCGTACTCGCTGGTGGCATAGTCCTTGTGGGTGGCGCCCCACCGGTCGTTCACCACGCCTTGCGGACTGATCGAGTAGAAGTGCTCGAACAGCCGGCCGAGCCCGTACTCGCCAAAGTGCTTGCCGGCGTCGGGCCATTCGATGTCGTTCCACAGGACGTCTGGACGATACTTGTCCACCAGGTCCACCACGTGGTTGTAGGCGTATTCGGCGTAGCCGGCGTCCTTGGGGCGGGAAGTGTCGTGGACGCTTTCGCTGGTGACGAGCGGCGGGAAGGGGCGTACATGCCAATCCAGTCCGCCGGAATAGTACAGGCCCAGCTTCAGGCCCTTGTCACCCACGGCCCGGGCGATTTCGCCGATCAGGTCCCTGCGCGGTCCGCGGTGGACCGTGTTCCGTTCGCCTGTTCCCGGAGCGTCCCAGAGCGCGATGCCGTCATGGTGCTTCGTGGTGGGCACCACGTAATCGGCACCGGCGAATTTGAACAGCTCCACCCAGTCCCCCGGATCGAACTGTTCTGCTTTCCACTGGTCCAGGAAGGCGTCGTAGTCCTCGCCTCCGAACACGTCCCGGTGGTGCTGTTGGGCAGGACTGCCGTCAATGCGGATGGTGTTGTAGTACCACTCCGCATAAGGGTTGTGGGTAAACCACTCGCGGTCCTCGATGGTGCCCAGGGCGCCGATGGGTTCGGCCCAGGCGGGAACGGAGTAGGCGCCCCAGTGGATGAAGATGCCGAACGGCGCGTTCTGGAACCACTCCGGCACGGGCCTGGCCAATTTGTTCCAGTCTTCAGGCATAGCTGTGCTGTCAGTCATAATGCACTCCAATTTCCAGATGGTTGATTTTGGGAATTCCAGGGGTCAGGGCGGTGCTCAGCGGCCGCCGAAGCCGCCCATGCTGACGCCTTTCACGAGCTGGCGCTGCAGGAGGATGACGACGAGCAGGCTGGGAATCACCGCCAAAGTAGCGGCCGCCATGAGCGGTCCCCAGTCCGTTCCGCGTTCACCGGAGAACATGGAGAGCCCCAGTGGAATGGTTGCCTGCGAGACGTCGTTGATGACGATCAGCGGCCACAGGAAACTGCTCCAGTAATCGATGAAACTGAAGACAGCCACCACGGCCAGCGGCGCACGGACAAGCGGAAGGATCACGCTCCACAGGATCCTGATCGAACCTGCTCCGTCGATACGGGCTGCCTCTTCAAACTCAACGGGCAGGGACAGCAGGAACTGTCGGATCAGGAAGGCACCGAAGGCACCGAAAGCAAAAGGGACGATGAGCGCCGGCAGGGAGTTAATCATGTCCAGCTTTGCCATCATGATGTAGAGCGGAATTACCAGGACTTCCTGGGGCAGCACCAGCGTGCCAAGGAAAACGAGGAACAACTTCTCCCGGTGCCTGAACTGCAGCCGGGCAAAAGCGTAGGCGGACAGCAATGACACGACCGTTGTCAGCACCGCTCCGGAGACGGCCACCAAGAAGCTGTTGATGATGACCCGTCCGAAGGGAATAGCGGTCCACACTGTTTGGTAGTTCGACCACTCCACGCGGGAGGCAAGGAAGCTGGCACCGGTGGAGAATATTTCGGAGGTGGGCTTCAGCGATGTGGCGAACATCCAGAGGAACGGGAAGAAGAACGCAGCGCCGACCAGGACAACGCCGATGCGGCTGACGAGGCGGCCGGCCCGCCTCTTCTTCCGCGACGCTGTTGCGTGCCGACGGTGCGCGAGGCCCTTGTCGATTTCCGGTTGGGCGAGAGTTTCAGTTGTCATAGTTGACCAGCCTCTTTTGCTGCGAGAACTGCAGTGCGGTGATGAGCATGACGATGACGAACAACGCCCAAGCGAGTGCCGACGCGTAGCCGAGCTTGTCAAAGGAGAAACCGTTGCGGTAGAGGTACAGAACGATCGTGTTGGTGGAATCGCCCGGCCCGCCGAGTGTCAGCAGGTAAGGCTGGGTAAATACCTTGAAAGAGCCGATGATGGTCATGACCGTGCAGAAGAAGAGCGACGGCGACAGCATCGGCAGCACCACCCGGAAGAACCGCTGCCAGGCTCCTGCCCCATCGATGCGGGCGGCCTCAAGCAAATTCGGCGAGATGCCGCTGAGCCCTGCGCCGAGAACGATGATGTTGTAGCCGATCCCCTGCCAGACAGACATTGCGATCAACGACCCCATGGCGAGCTGGCTGTCACTGAGCCAGGAAGGCCCGTGTATGCCAAAGTTGGCCAGAAAGCTGTTGATGACGCCGTCATCGGTCAGCATCAGGCGCCAAACCAACGCGTTGGCGACCATGGGGGTCACCACCGGAATGAAGAACAGCACCCGGAAGAACGGGCCCCAACTGCCCAGGTTGTGAAGCCAGGTGGCAACAGCCAGGGCAGCGATCAGGTTGACCACGGTGTAGGAGACGGCAAAAAAGAGGGTGTTGCCCAGAACCGTCCAGAACACCGGGTCACCAGTGAGCAGCCGAACGTAGTTGTCCAGCCCCACGAATTTTGGTGCCCCGAACAAGGGCCAGTCGAACAGGCTGATGACCAGCGAAGCCACCAGCGGAAGCACGATAAAAATCAGGAACCCGAGCATCCCGGGAGCGAGGTAAGCCGCTGCGAGCCGGCCCTGCCCGCCCCTGGCGGGGGTCCTTTTCACGTCTTTGACAGCAAGTGTGGGTAAAGCAGTCATCGTTGACCTGTTCCATGAAGGGGACAGGCTCCGGTGCGGGAGCCTGCCCCCGGGGAGTTTACTTGGCTGAATTCATGATGGTGGAGAGGAGTTCCTGCGCGGTCTTGCTGCCGCGGAAGCCTTCTCCGGAGTACTGCGTGAAGTTGGTCTCCACCTGGTTCCAGCTAGGGGTGGTAACCAGCGGACGCCCGCTCTTCAGAAGGGCCTGGACAACTGCCACGTCAGCCGCCGGCTTGGTCCCGGCCCAGTCCTTCACCGCGGACTCAACAGATGGAACGGTTCCACGGGCGGCCCCAACAGCGCCGATGACCTCAGGAGTGGTGATCTTCATGATGTTCTTGAAGGCAGCTTCTTTGTCCTTACAGGACGCTGCGATGGCAAACGCGGACCCCTGGATCATGCCGATGCTCTCTCCCGAGGTGGAAGGGACGACGGCGATGCCCACCTTGCCCTGCGTTTTGGTGGTCAGGGTGTCGTACATCCAGGGACCGTCGATGATCATCGCCGCCTTGCCGCTCATGAACTGCTGCTCCGGCACATCGGTCCCGTCCGACGCCTGCGGCGGGTTCGCAACTTGCGCCTTTGCCACAAGGTCGAAGGCAAACTGCTGGTCGTTGACGAGGCCCTGGTTGGTGAGGTCAAGCTTTCCATCCTTGACCGGTTCATTGCCGTTGGCGAATGCCATGGGAAGCCCCGGGCCCGAGCCGAATCCCGGCGGCACTGCGAGGCCCATCACGCCGCCTTTTGTCAGCGCCTTAAGGTCGGCCGCGAACTGGCTGGTGGTGTATTTGGTGGTAGGCGGCGCCACGCCGGCCGCGGCCAGGAGATCCTTGTTGTAGTAAAGAACCACCGGTTCGGCGTCATAAGGTATCCCCCGCAGCGAGCCATCAACGGTCAGGCCGTCGATCATTGCCTTGTTGTACATGGACACGTCAATGTTGTTGCTCTTAACCATGTCGTCCAGCGGCACCGTAAGGTCCTTAAGCTCCTGGGCACGAGCCGCCTGCGTTGTGATGATGCACGGCGCTCCGGAACTGGAGAGGCGGGTCTTGACCTTGGTCCAGTAATCGTTGAAGCTCGGACCCTCCAAAGTGAGGTTGAATGCAGGGTCCTTTTTCTTGGCTGCGTCCACAAAGGCCTGCCACTGGGCCCTGTCGTTTTCATTGGTGATCCAGGTGTACATGGCGGAGGCTTCCTTGCTCTCCCCTGATGATGAACTCCCGCTTGAGGAACCACATGCGGTAAGGCTTCCGACGGCCAGGGCTGCAACCGCTGCAGCTGTCAGCAGCTTGCCGGTAACACGGTTAGTCGACACAACGAACGTCCTTTCAATAGCTGGGGACAAAGGCTGCCCGGCGACGTCCTCGTGGCCTGCCCGCTGTAATTCCCGCAACCCTTGTCCCCAACAGCATGACCCGCCCCAGTTTGGAAAGTCAAGGAATCATCTGATCTTTTTGACTCCAAAATTCCTGGATCGACCCTAAATCGGCTATTTGTCGGAAATAGTCAATACAAGGTCTGACGAATCCTACGTCTGTTCCTCAAGCTCGGGAGCGGGAATGGTTGTCACGTAGTCCTCCACCGCGTACAGGTGGTTCGCCATGCGGGTTCTGGCCCTGTCCACGTCATTCCGCCTGAGCGCCTCCAGGATTCCCAAGTGCTCCCGATGCGTGGCCAGCAGGCCTTCATTGTCATGAATGGACCGCCACATCCGGCCGCGGATGGTGTTGGTGGAGACGGTTTCGATCAGCGCTGACAGCACGTGATTCCTTGAGGCATGGGCGATGAGCCGATGGAATTCGATGTCACACTGCATGGCGCCGGCATGGTCTATGGGCGATGCTTGAATGGCCGCGTTCGCCCGCTCCAATATGCTTTCGGCCTCGTCGAGTTGCGAGCTTTCGATACAAACCGCTGCCGCGGCAGCAGCCTCTGTCTCAAGGGCCCGCCGCACAGTGTGCACCTGGTTTGCCCGCTCTCCATCCTGCAGGCCCACCCAGAATTCCATCGCGGAGAGCAAAGCCGACGGCTCCAGCCTGGTCACGAAGGTGCCGGCGCCCTGCCTCGTCTCCAGAATGCCCATAGTGGACAATGCCCGCACGCCCTCCCGAAGGGAACCCCGGGAAACCTGCAGCTCTGCTGCCAGGTCCTTCTCAATGGGCAGCCGGTCGCCGGGCCGAAGCCTGCGGGACGACAGCATCTGCTTCACGCCCGAAATAACGACGTCGGTTTGGGACATCGACCCAGTGGAGTTGCTGTTGGTCATCGCAGCCACCTTTCCCAGTGCTTCGTCTAGTGACGCTGAACGCACAATTCACTTTCATCAGATGTATCCCTTGGAAAGGGATGCTTCTTCCGATATTCTCATCAAATACTTCCACATACATCAGATGACGCTCGCGATGTTGCTGGAGCGCCGTCTTCACGGCCTGAACCTGGAGGGCTCACCTTGCCACAAATCACCGGTTTCGATATTTTCGACGTGCGGTTTCCCACGTCGCTTTCCGCAGACGGTTCAGATGCCATGAATCATGACGCAGACTACTCCGCTGCGTACATCGTGCTGAAAACGGACGACCCAGACCTTTATGGCTGCGGCTTCACCTTTACCATCGGCAGGGGCAATGAGGTGTGCTCCGCCGCGATGGAACTGCGCGCCAGGCCCCTCATAGGCCAAGACTTGGATGTCCTTTGCGGCAACCTTGGCGAGGCGTACCGAAGCTTGAAACGTGATTCCCAGCTTCGCTGGCTGGGGCCCGATAAAGGCGTGGAGCACCTTGCCCTCGGAGCCGTGATGAACGCCGTCTGGGATCTTGCCGCCCGCCGCTCGGGAAAGCCCCTGTGGCGTTACCTGGTGGACATGACCGCCGAACAGATCGTGGACGCGGCCGACCTCAGCTACCTTTCAGATGCCCTCACCCGGGAGGAAGCCCTGGCGCTTCTGGAACGACTCGACCCCACCCGGGATCAGCGCATCCACCAGCTGGCCCGGGACGGCTACCCGTGCTACACCACCTCGGCCGGTTGGCTGGGCTACTCGGACGAGAAGCTACGGCGGCTCTGCCAGGAGGCCGTGGACCAGGGCTACCGCCACATCAAACTCAAGGTTGGCGCATCCCTCGAGGACGACATTCGCCGCCTCAGGATCGCCCGCGAAGTCATCGGGCCAGAGGGCAACCTCATGATCGACGCAAACCAGGTATGGGATGTTCCGCAGGCCATCGACTGGATCAAGCAGCTGGCTGAATTCAATCCGCTGTGGATCGAGGAACCCACCAGCCCGGATGACGTCCTGGGCCACGCCGAGATCCGAAGGGCCGTCCAACCGATCGGGGTGGCCACCGGCGAGCACGGCATGAACCGCGTCCTTTTCAAACAGCTCTTCCAGGCCGGGGCGATCGACTATTGCCAGTTGGATGCCTGCCGGCTCGCCAGCGTCAACGAAGTGCTGGCCGTCCAGTTGATGGCCGCCAAGTTCGGTGTCCCGGTGTGCCCACATGCCGGCGGGGTAGGTCTGTGCGAACTCGTCCAGCACCTGTCCATCTTCGACTTCATTGCCGTCTCCGGAGACCTGGCCGGCAGGGTCACCGAATTCGTGGATCACTTGCACGAACACTTTGTGGATCCGTGCATCATCCGGGACGGCGCCTACATCATGCCGGCGAACCCTGGGTACTCGTCGGAACTGAAGGAGCAGACGTTGCAGGCGTATTCCTTTCCCCGGGGCAGTTATTGGGCCGGCACCGACGCCGGCCAAGCCGAACAGGCATGGGAATCGGCCCGCGCTGAGCGCGGTGTCGCCTTCGCTCGGGCAGGGACCGGGGAAAGGGTAGGGGAACAGGCATGATCAACTACACACTTACCCACCCGGGCCTGCTCGCAGCCCTCGCTGAATCCGGCCACGGCTCGCAGATCCTCCTGGCGGACGCAAACTACCCGCACAACACCGGCGCCCCTGCAGCCGCGAGGCGGATAGCCCTGAATCTGCGGCCCGGCCTGCTGACCATTGACCAGGTACTGGAGGTGCTGATCGACGCCGTTCCGCTCGAAGCCGCCGCGGTAATGACGCCTCCGGACGGAAACTGGACGGAGGCAGTCAAAGGCTACGGACGAGCGCTGGGCACCGCAATTCCCATCACTTCGCACCAGCGCTTCGACTTCTACGATGCCGCGCGGTCGCCGAACGTCGCCGTCGTCATCGCCAGTGGGGACACCCGGCACTACGCGAACCTGCTCCTGACCATCGGCGTTCGGCCCGACGGACAGGCATGAGGGCTGACAGTTGCTTCAGGTAATAGACTCACACGTCCACGTCTGGGACCCTTCCGTGCTCAGTTATGACTGGTTGAACCGTGCCCCTTCCCTGAACCGGCCCTTCCTTCCACGGGAACTTCCACACGCGCCCGGGACGCAGGCTGTCTTTGTGCAGGCCGATTGCCGTGATGACCAGGCGCTGAAGGAAGTTGACTGGGTGGCGAGCCTCCGGGCCACCTGGCCGGAGCTGGCGGCGATTGTGGCCTATGCCCCCATCAACCGCGGGGACGGCGTGTCCGAAGACCTTGCGGAGCTGTGTCAGCGGCCCCTGGTCCGCGGGGTGCGCCAGCTGTTCCAGGACAGGGAGGCCGGTTTCATGCTGACGGCGGAAACACTGGCCGGAGGCCGCCATGTAGGGAGGGCCGGGTTTGCCTTCGACGCCTGCGTCCGCTCGTGGCAGCTTTCGGAACTTGCAGCTTTTGCTGCCCGGATACCGGAACTGCGCATAGTGCTGGACCACATGGGCAAACCACCCATTGCAGCCGGCAGCCTCAGCGAATGGAGCACAGCGATGCGTCGATTGGCCAGGCTGCCCAACGTCGTCGTGAAGATTTCAGGGGCGGGCGCGGAAGCTGACCCCACGCGTCCACTTGGGCCGCAGGCGCTGCCCTTCATCCTGGAAGCCCTAAACGTTTTTGGGGCCGATCGGTGCATGATCGGCAGTGACTGGCCGGTCTCTCTGACGGAGCCGGCCGCGTACCAGGACTGGATTCTCACTGTGGAGCAGGCGATGTCCGACGCCTCCTCTTACGAACGCGAAAACGTCGCCCGTGGAACCGCAGTTCGCGCTTACGGACTCAAGGCAGTCCGGGGTCCGGCACACCCGGAAGAGGAGAAAGACTAACCATGCAAACAGAAACCCGCACTATCCCCGGCACCGCAATCCAACTGCCCGTCCTCGGGTTTGGGGGCGCCCCCATCGGCAACCTGTACCGGCAGGTGCAGGAGCAGGAGGCGATCGACGCCGTTGAAGCAGCCTGGGAGGGTGGCGTCCGGTACTTCGACACAGCCCCACACTACGGGCTGGGGCTTTCGGAGCGCCGCCTTGGAAAAGCACTCGCCGGCCAGGACCGCAACAGCTACGTGCTCAGCACCAAAGTGGGGCGCCTACTGCGACCCAACCCATTCCCGAACGGTAAGGACACCGAGGGGTTCGACGTGCCCGATGATCTGGTCCGGGTCCGCGACTACTCACGCGAGGGGGTGTTGCGCTCCATCGAGGAAAGCCTCCAGCGGCTCGGGACTGACCGGATCGACATCGTCTTCATCCACGACCCGGACGACTACTGGAGCGAGGCTGTCGACGGTGCCGCACCCACCCTGTCCGCCTTGAGGGATGAGGGCGTCATCGGTGCCTGGGGCGCAGGCATGAACCAGTCCGAAATGCTCGCCCGCTTCGTCACCGAAACGGACATCGATGTGATCATGCTGGCGGGCCGGTACACGCTGCTGGAGCAGGGAGCAGCAGCGGATCTGCTGCCGGCGTGCCTTGAGCGGAAAGTGGGAGTAGTGAACGTCGGAGTCTTCAACTCCGGCCTGCTCTCCAAAGACCGTCCGGCGCGCAACGCCACCTACAACTACCAACCCGCGCCCCCGCAGCTTTTAGACCGGGCATACCTGCTGGCCGACATCTGCGAGTCGCATGGAACCACCCTCCCTGCCGCCGCCTTGAGGTACCCGTACCAGCACCCCGCCGTGACAAGCGTGGTCCTGGGCATGCGGACGCCCGAACAGGTGAAGCAAAACCTCGATCTGGCATCGCAGGCAGTCCCGGACCAGCTATGGGCCGAGCTGCGCAACCGCGGCCTCATCACGTAGTTCCCCCAACCCAACAGCATCAATTAGCGAAAGAAGGACCATGCAATTCGCACGAATTGGCGAGCCAGGCAAGGAAGTACCAGCCGTCCTGCACCACCAGAAGTACTACTCCCTCGAACAGGTGGCGGCGGACATCGATGCCGGCTTCTGGGAATCCGACGGACCGGTGCGCACAGCGGCAGCCCTAGCCGCCGGGGAACTGGCAGAGATCGCAGTTGATGGTGCCCGGATCGGCGCCCCGATCGCCCGGCCGTCATCGGTCATATGCGTGGGCATGAACTATGCGGCCCATGCGGCCGAGTCAGGGGCCGCTCCCCCGTCGGTGCCCATCATTTTCCATAAGGCCCCAAACACGGTGGCAGGCCCGTTCGATGCTGTGGCGATTCCCCGCGGGTCCACCAAGACCGACTGGGAGGTCGAGCTGGGAGTGGTCATCGGGCGGCAGGCTTCCTATCTGCAGTCCCCCGAACAGGCTCGCGACCACATCGCCGGCTACGTCACCGTCAATGACCTGTCCGAGCGCACATTCCAACTGGAGGTGTCCGGCGGCCAGTGGTCCAAGGGAAAGAGCTGCGCCGGATTCTGCCCCACCGGCCCGTACCTGGTCACCCCGGATGAAGTGGACGCCGGCGACCTGCAGTTACGGAGCTGGGTCAACGGTGAAATCCGCCAGGACTCCTCCACCCGTGACCTGATCTTTGGGGTGGAGCAGGTGATCTACGATCTCAGCCAGTTCCTGGTCCTTGAGCCAGGGGACCTGATCTGCACCGGCACTCCGGAGGGGGTCGCCCTGTCCGGGCGCTTTCCTTACCTGAAGGCCGGGGACGTCGTCGAAATTGAAGTAGCGGGACTCGGCCGCCAGCGCCAGGAATTCTTCCAGGGCTAGGTAGCCCGACCACGAAAGGACCAGACAATGGAGTTTGCGGGACTTAAGGCAATCGTCACCGGCGGAGCCTCCGGAATAGGGGCCGCAACGGCCCAATTGCTGCAGGAGCGCGGCGCAGCAGTGGCGGTTTTGGACCTCCGCCCCGAGCAGGCGCCGAAAGGGGTCACAGCAATTCAGTGCGACGTCTCGGATGACAGCTCTGTCCGGCGGGCCGTACGGCAGGCAGCAGAGCAGCTGGGCGGGATCGACATCCTGGCCAACAACGCCGGAGTGGGCGCACAGGGCACCATTGAATCCAACGACGACGACGAGTGGCACCGTGTGTTTGATATCAATGTGATGGGTATAGTCCGCGTTTCAAGGGCCGCCCTTCCGTACTTGCGCCGGTCCTCCCACGCGGCGATCGTCAATACTTGCTCCGTCGCGGCTACCGCAGGCCTGCCCCAACGCGCCCTCTACAGCGCAACGAAGGGTGCTGTGCTGTCACTCACCCTGGCCATGGCTGCCGACCACCTTCAGGAAGGGATCAGGGTCAACTGCGTAAACCCGGGTACCGCTGACACTCCGTGGATCGCTCGCCTGCTGTCCACAGCGGCAGACCCCGAGGCCGAGCGGGCCGCCCTTGAGGCCCGTCAGCCGCACGGCCGGCTCGTCTGCCCGGAAGAGGTCGCTGCAGCCGTCACATACCTGGCCAGCCCCCTCGCCGGGTCCACCACGGGAGTGGACCTGGCTGTTGACGGCGGTATGCAGGCACTCCGGCTTCGGCCCCGCCCCGCGGCGTCCTGACTTCGACACGAAGGCAGGCGCCGGCGGGTCCGCGGCTGGGTAAGGTCGTGTCATGGACAGCGGCACCCTGGTTAATATCGCTTTGGTTCTCGGTTTCGTGCTGCTGGGCGGGGTGTTCGCGGCGGCGGAAATCGCACTGGTCTCCCTGCGCGAAAGCCAGGTGCGCCGCATCGAGAAATCCGGGGACACCGGCGCCCGGACTGCCGCCCTTGCCCGCAACCCCAACCGTTTCCTCTCCACGGTCCAGATCGGCGTGACCCTGTCCGGATTCTTCTCGGCGGCGTATGGGGCCTCGGCGATCGCTCCCGCCGTCGTACCCCTCCTTGAAGCCCTCGGACTTGGTGCGGCTGCCGGGCCCGTGTCCTTCATCGGCATGACCCTGCTGGTGGCTTTTCTTTCCCTGGTCCTGGGCGAACTCGCCCCCAAGAGGCTGGCGCTGCAAAGCCCTGTTGCCTTCACCCGCATCCTGGCCCCGCCGCTGATTGCCCTGTCGCATGCCATGCGGCCGGTCATCTGGCTCCTGTCGGTCTCGACGGACGCCGTGGTCAGGCTCTTTGGCGGTGACCCGCGCGTCAAGCGGGAAAGCATCAGTTCCGAAGAGCTCTGGGACATGGTGGCCGAGAACGAACTCCTCGAAGAGAGCAGCCGCCACATCCTGGCCGACGTGTTCGGCGCCGGCGACCGGACGCTGCAGGAGGTGATGCGCCCGCGCACGGAGGTGACCTTCATCGACGGTGCCATGACGGTGGCGGACGCCCGCCGGATGGTCAGGGACGGCCCGTACTCACGGTTTCCGGTGATCGGGCGCAGCCCGGATGACGTCCTGGGCTTCGTCCACATCCGCGACCTGATGCCCCGCGACGAGGTGCAGGACCATTCGCCCGTGCGGGACATCGCCCGGGAGATCCTGCCCCTGCCCGGCACCAACCGCGTGCTCCCCTCCCTCTCACGGATGCGCAAGACCAACCAGCACATCGCTTTGGTGGTGGATGAGTACGGGGGCACCGACGGCGTGGTCACGCTCGAAGACCTGGTGGAGGAACTGGTGGGCGAGATCTACGACGAATACGACACCGGCGTCGAGCACGAGGACCGGGTCAACGTGGCCAACGGAACCATCGACGTGGACGGCGGCCTGATCCTGCAGGAGTTCAAGGCCGCCGCCGGAATCGAACTCCCGGAGGGGCACTACGAAACGGTGGCCGGGTTCGTGATGGACCGCCTGGGCCGCCTCCCAAAGGCAGGCGACCGGGTGCAGATACCGGGGTACGTGTTGACGGTCCTCAGCATGGACCGGTTACGGATTGCCCGGATCCGGGTCACGCCGGTGGCACCCACTTAGCCCCTGGCTGCTCACCCCAGCCTGATCCTGCGGCAAGGGCCGGCATCGGGGACCAATGGCCCTAGGGGGCGGATGGGGCGGCGGCCAGAATTGGAGCTCTCCATACCCCCGGCAGGCAGGACGAATCACGATGTTCACGAAACGCACCGCCCTTATTGGCACCGCAGTGGCGCTGGCCGCTGCGGCTTTTGCGGGACCGGCACAGGCAGCAAGCAGCGATGGCGCGCAAGTCAGCAAGCCCGGCGAATGCGGCACTTACAGCGATCCCCGGTTCTGCCATTCAGGTGTCACAGTCAGCACTGACGTCTCTACACCCAGCGGCCTGGAATCGTCGTCGTACAACTCCTCCAGCACCTATCCGGACGATCAGTCAGCCGGTTCCACCGTCCGGACCCGGATCAATACCCATAGCCTCGATCGGAATGGGGAGTCCATCGAAGTGGGCCAGCACTACGCGCAGACCACCGGGCGGTGCACCGACCGGGAAGACAGCCAACAGGTCAGGGACCGGCTCCTTTACAACCGCGAGGTGTATTACTGCAGGTGAGCGCAGGCTGGACACACCTTTCCGGGGGCACCCGCGCAACGCACCTAGGCCTTCTGCTGCCGCCAGAACACGGAGATCCCGAACGTCACGGCACAGAGCACCAGCATGGCCAGCACCATCCGCATCCAGCTGTCCTGGTGCACCCCGCCTGATGCGAACACGCCGATCATCACGGTGGCGGTGATCGCGCCCACGTAGCGGCAGGTCTGGTAGATCCCGGCCGCCACCCCGCGGTCCTGCGGCCGGGTGGACACGAACATGCCCTGGTTGGAGGCGATGCTGACCGTGCCGTACGGGATGCCCATCAACGCGGTCAGTACCACCACAACGGGGATGGCCAGCGTGCCGGTCAGCAGCCACATGAGCGCCGCCACCACGGTCAAAAGGACGACGCCGGCAAGCAGCACCCGCCGGACACCGAACCTTCCCATGGCGGAGACTGCCCACGGGGTGGCTACCACGGACATGCCGGCCAGGGGCAGCATCAGCAGCCCCACCACGCCGGGGTCGTAACCGCCGGCTTCCTGCAGCAGCTGCGGGAGGCCGAAAAAGACGAAGTAGTACACGCTGCTGAAGACGGCGAACGCCAGGTACACGAGCATCAGCGGCCGGTTCCGGCCCAGCAGCCGCAGGTTCAGGAAGGGTTTGGCGAAGCGCAGCTCCCGCCAGGCAAACAGCCCCGCGACCACGGTTCCGGCGGCCAGCATCCACCACCGGTAGTCCGGCGCGACGCTCAGCGCAGCCATCATGACCAGGAGAAGGGCCGCGATGAACCCGGCAATCCCCGGGACGTCGGAGTCCCGCACCAGTTCCGCCACGCTGCCGCGCTCCCGGACCTGGTCCGGCGGTGCGGCCTTCCGCACGGTCAGCAACGCCGCGAGTGCCAGCGGGACGTTGACCAGGAACAGCGACTCCCAGCCCACGAAGCCCACCAGCAGGCCGCCGACCACCGGGCCCACCGCGGCTGCGGACGTGTTGGCCATCTGCAGCCGGCCCAGCGGGCGGGCCGAGTCCACCTTGGCCCGGTGCGCCAGAGCGCCCACCATCACCACGGCACTGGGATATGCGGTGGCAGTTCCCAGAGCCATGACCGCCCGTGCCACGCACAGCAGCGCGAAGTTCGGGGCCAGCGGGGCCAGGGCGCAGGTGACGGCGACCAGCCCCATGCCCAGCATGAACATCCGCCGCGGGCCGAACCGGTCGGCGAGCCGGCCCATCACCGGCTGCCCGGCTGCGGAGGCCAGGTAGAACGAGGTGACCACCCAGGTGACGGCAGCAACGTCGAGCCCGAAGTCGGCGCGCAGCACCACCAGGGCCACGGCGATCATGGAGGAGTTCAGTGGGTTCAGTGCCGTGCCCAGGCTGAGTCCGGCGACGGCCAGGGCAGTCCGGGGGTTGTTGCTCACGGTAACAGTCTGGCCTAAAGCTTCCACCGCGGGCGACTCGGCGGGCTCCCGGGCGGTGTGGCGTGCGCTATTTTCCTGCCACTCCCACCGGGAAGAGTGCGTCCTCCACCGCCCTGGTCAGGTCCCGGATCACCTCGGCCTGGCCCTCATCCGCCCCGCCGTCGGGGTTCTCCGTATAGATGACCAGCGCGAAGGTCGAACCGCGGTAGCTCAGGAGCGCGGCGTCGTGCAGTTCCCCGGACACTTCCCCGTACTTGTGGTACACGTCCACTCCGGACCGTGATCCCGCCGGGATGAGGTCCTCGTTGTTGGTGTCCTGCATGTAGCTGAGCAGCTGCGCCGTGTTGTCCTTGTCCAGGAGTTCGCCTGCATAGAGCTTCTTCAGGATCAGGGCCATGTCCGCCGCGGTCAGGAGGTTTTGTTCGGGGTCGTAGGTGATGCCGATGGAGCCCGCGTAGGCGATCAACTGCGGGTACCCCACGGCATCCATCAGCAACAGCCAGGAGTCGTTGTTGCTGTCGTTGACCATGGCTTTGAGTTGGAACGCGGCGTCGTAGTCGCCCATGGGATCCTCCAGGCCCGCCTGCCCGTTTTCCACCAGGTGATAGTAGGCGGCGGCAGTGAGGATCTTGGCCGTGCTGGCCGCGGTGAACGTGTCCTGGTCGCCGAACGTCCGTTCCGCACCTCCGGACACATCGGCGAGCGCCAGCCCAATCCGGTATTCGGCCGCGTCACTGAGGATGTCGTCCACGCTGTCCTGCAACGACGGCGGAGCTGCCGCCACCGGCGCTGCGGGTACGGCCGGCTGGGTGGGGACCACGGCACCGGTGGGTGGCTCGGACCGGACCACGGCCAGGGTGATGGTCCCGACGATGACCAGTACTACCGCAAGGGCCAGCCACAGCAGCCTTCTGTGGCCCCGGTTCCTGCCCGGAGCTGGCTTGCCGTTTGATGGCCTGCCCGGCGGTTGCAGCGGAGCACCGCGGCCTGGTGTGGGCACCATGGGGTGCACGGACATACAAGGGCTCCTGTCCCGCCTCGGCAATCAAAAACAACACCAGCGCGGCGGTGAGCCGCGCTGACAGATGCTGATTAAATCACCGGCGGTTGGGAGCTTCCTGAAGGCTTGCGGGGTGTTCCGCCGGGTGTGATAGGGATGCGCTAGCCGCGGGCGCGGGCGGCCAGCGCGCTGTCCAGGAATTCCAGGTGCGCCGGCGCCACAGGCACCACGTTGGCCGAGTATTCCGGGTGCTTTGCAAGGAACTTCTTGATGAACGGGCATACCGGGATGATGCTGCTCCCGGCCTGGACCGTGCTGTCCAGGGCAGCCGTGGCCAGCCGCCCGGCAAGGCCCTGCCCGCCGTATTCCTCGTTGATCACCGTGTGGTAGAAAATCCGCTGCGGCGACTCCCCGCCGTCGTACTCCTTGTACACCGCCTTGCCGATCACGTTGCCGGCGTCGAGGATCTCGAAGCGTTCGCGCCCGGGATTGTGGCGGACGGTGATGTCACTCAAGGGAAACTCCTTCGTTTGCGGTTTGTGTTGCCCGTGCAAAGCCTAACCCGGCCCGGGCAACAGTTATTTCCGCAAGCAAGGGGCCCTTGGTGGCATCCCCGCCCGCCGCCGCGTCAGCTTAAGTAGCCGTTGGGATTGAGGACGTACTTGGTAGCTGCGCCGGCGTCGAACTCCGCGTAGCCCTTCGGTGCCTCCTCCAGCGGGATGGCCTTGGCGTTGACGTTCTTGGCGATGTTGACCCTGTCATTCAGGATGGCCATCATCAGTTGCCGGTTGTACTTCATCACCGGGCACTGGCCAGTGGTGAAGCTCAGCGATTTTGCCCAGCCGGTGCCGAGGCTCAGTGACAGTGCGCCCTTCTTGGCGGCCTCGTCGATGCCGCCCGGATCGCCCGTGACGTACAGGCCGGGGATACCAAGGGCTCCACCAGCGGCCGTGAGCTCCATCAGGGAGTTCAGGACCGTTGCCGGCGCCTCCTTGGCATCGTGGCCGTGGCCCTTCGCTTCAAATCCCACGGCGTCGACGCCGCAGTCCACCTCCGGGACGCCCAGGATCTGCTCGATCTGGTCCTTCGGATCGCCCTTGGTCAGATCCACGGTTTCGCAGCCGAAGCTGCGCGCCCGTGCCAGCCGGTCTTCGTTCATGTCGCCCACGATGACGACGGCGGCCCCCAGCAGGTGCGCGCTGGTGGCTGCCGCAAGACCCACGGGACCGGCCCCGGCAATGTACACGGTGGAACCGACGCCCACCCCTGCCGTGACTGCGCCATGGAACCCTGTGGGGAAGATGTCCGAAAGCATGGCCAGGTCCATGATCTTCTCCATGGCCCGGTCCTTGTCCGGGAACTTCAGCAGGTTCCAGTCTGCGTACGGCACCAGAACGTAGTTGGCCTGGCCGCCGACCCACCCGCCCATGTCCACGTAGCCGTACGCGGCGCCGGGGCGCGCGGGATTCACGTTCAAACAGATGCCGGTCTTGCGCTCCTTGCAGTTCCGGCAGCGGCCGCAGGCGATGTTGAACGGCACCGAGCAGAGGTCGCCCACCTTGATGAACTCGACATCGCGGCCCACCTCCACCACTTCGCCGGTGATCTCGTGGCCCAGCACCAGGTTGGGCGGAGCCGTGGTACGGCCGCGCACCATGTGCTGGTCCGATCCGCAGATGTTGGTGGCCACCGTTTTGAGGATCACTCCGTGGTTGACCGGGCGTCCCACGTTCGCGGGGTTGACACCTGGCCCGTCCTTGAGCTCAAACGTCGGATAGTCAATGTCGATTACTTCCACCTTGCCGGCTTCTTTGTAGGCAACGGCTTTGTTCCCTGTCATCTATCGCTCCTGTAGTCAGGCGTCCGGTGGGACGGCCGTGATCTGGTTGGGTGGCACATCCCGCGAGGGGAACAGCCCTGGCCGATTGGTGCGTCCTGATATGTGAAGTGGTCAGGCAACGGTTCCGGGTGGGGATTCGCCCAGTCTAGGCACGGCCCCCCAAGGGGTCTAGGGGTATGAAGCCCCTTGTTTAGGGGAGCAATCCATGAGGGAAACCCCTATAGTGGCGTACGCTGCACCAACCGGTTCCGCTGCCCTGGAAACGGACGCTGCCGGCTGGTTTCCGAACACGTTCTACCGTTGAGGAGCACCCATGAAAACGCGCACCATTGGACAACTCACAGTGTCCGCCCTGGGCCTTGGCTGCATGGGCATGAGCGAATTTTACGGCGACGGCGATGAGCAGGAGTCGATCGCCACCATCCACGAGTTCCTGGACGCCGGCGGCTCCCTGCTGGACACAGCGGACATGTACGGCCCCTTCACCAACGAAAAACTGGTGGGCCGCGCCATCGCCGGCCGCCGCGAAGAAGCGGTCCTGGCCACCAAGTTCGGAAACGAGCGCCGCGAAGACGGTTCCTGGGTGGGCATCAACGGCCGCCCCGAATACGTCAGGTCCGCCTGCGACGCCAGCCTCCAGCGCCTGGGCGTGGACCACATCGACCTGTACTACCAGCACCGGGTGGACAAGACCGTTCCCATCGAGGACACGGTTGGCGCCATGGCGGAACTGGTCCAGGCCGGAAAAGTCCGGCACCTTGGCTTGTCCGAAGCATCCGCCGCGACCATCCGGCGGGCCCACGCCGTGCACCCCATCACCGCCCTGCAAACCGAGTATTCGCTGTGGGAGCGGGAGCCTGAAACCAAGGTGTTCCCCGTGCTCGCGGAACTGGGCATCGGTTTTGTGCCCTACAGCCCGCTGGGCCGTGGGTTCCTCACCGGGCAGATCCGCAGCGTGGACGATTTCGCCGAGGACGACTTCCGCCGCCACTCCCCGCGTTTCCAGGGCGACAACTTCACCCGCAACCTGGAACTCGTGGACCGGGTCAGGGAGCTGGCCGACAAAAAACAGTGCACTCCCGGCCAGCTGGCCCTCGCCTGGCTGCTGGCGCAGGGGGAACATATCGTCCCCATCCCGGGCACCAAGAAACGTGAACGGCTGCGCGAGAACCTGGGCGCCGTGGACATCGAGCTCAGCCAGGACGAGCTTGAGCTGCTGGACCAGCTGGCACCGGCCGGAGCAACTGCCGGCGCCCGCTACCCCAACATGTCCACCATCGACACGTAAACGCACCAACGGCGCTAAGGAGAACCATGGCAATGAACGACGACGAAGCACGGGTGCTGGACCAGTGGAGCCACCGGCTGGCCCAGGCACTGCAGATCCTTGACCTCAACATGGACCAGGAGCTGCTCCTTGACCTGGCCCGCAAATCCTCCGAGAACGTCATCCATGCCGCCGCCCCCGTCACCACGTTCCTGGTGGGCTACGCGGCAGCGCTGGAGGCAGGCACGGGCAGCGCCGGGAACAGGGAAGCCGCTGGTGCAGCCATCGAGAAGGCTGCCAAGGTGGCGTTCCAGCTGATCGACGACGGCGCCCACGGCGGGCCGGCGGGCAGCGGGTGGGCGGACACCGGTCAATAGCCGGCGAGGACAGTCAGCCCGCGGCGGTGGGCTCGTCCTCCAGTACCTTCACCGGCTCCAGGCGGACGATGACCGCCTTGGACACGGGTGTCTGGCTGCCCTCGGCCACGCTGTCCAGCGGAACCAGGACATTGGCCTCGGGGTAGTACGCCGCGGCACAGCCCTTCGCGGACGGATAGGACACCACGCGGTAGTTCCAGAGGACCCGTTCCACGTTGTCCTTGTATACGCCGCGGATGTCCACGCGCTGCCCGTCGGCCAGCCCCAGTTCGGCAAGGTCTGCCGGATTGACGAAAACCACTTCGCGGCCCTTCCTGATGCCACGGTAACGGTCGTTGTTGCCGTAGATGGTGGTGTTGAACTGGTCATGCGAGCGCATGCTCTGCAGGATCAGGGTGCCGGCGGGGCGTTCCACGTGCTCAAGTTCGTTGACCGTCAGGATGGCCTTGCCGGTGGGAGTGTGGAAAGTCCGTGAATCCCGCGGGCCGTTGGGCAGCACGAAGCCGCCGTCCTGCCGGATCTTGCGGTTGTAGTCCCCGCACCCGTTGACAACGCGGGAGATGTGGTCCCGGATGAGGTCGTAGTTCTTCTCGAAGCCGGCCCAGTCGGCGTTGATGGTGTCTCCCAGCGTCGCCTGGGCCAGCCGGCAGATGATCGCCACCTCGGACAGCAGGTTGGGTCCCACCGGTTCCACCGTGCCGTGGGAAGAGTGCACCGCGCAGACGGTATCCTCCACTGAAACAAACTGCGGCCCGGTTTCCTGGCGGTCGATCTCCGTCCGGCCCAAGGTTGGCAGGATGAGCGCTTCAGCCCCGGTGACTCCATGCGAGTGGTTTAGCTTGGTGGAGATCTGCACGGAAAGTTCGGTGTTCTCCATGGCGTTCTCGGCCGTTGAGGTGTCCGACATCGCGCCCACGAAGTTGCCGCCAAGCCCCACAAAGACCTTGATGCCACCGTCGCGCATCTGCCGGACGGTTTCCACGGCATCCGCGCCGTGTTCCCGGGGCGGTTCGAAGCTGAACTCCTTGCCCAGGGCGTCCAGGAAGGCAGGCGGCATCTGTTCCCAGATGCCCATGGTGCGGTCACCCTGGACGTTGCTGTGGCCGCGGATTGGGGAAGCCCCGGCGCCGGGTTTTCCGATGTTGCCGCGCAGCAGCAGGAGGTTGATGATCTCCTTGATGGTGGCGACGCCCTTTTTCTGCTGGGTTATGCCCATGGCCCAGGTGATGATGACCTTGTCCGCAGCCAGGTAGCGGGCCGCCAGTTCATCGATTTCCCCGCTGCGCAGACCCGTGGCTTCGAGGACCGCGGCTTCGTCGAGGTTGGCCAGGTGCGCCCGGAGTTCAGCCAGCCCCTCGCAGTGTTCCTGGAGGAAGGCGTGGTCCAGGACGTTGCCCGGATTGGCATCCTCGGCATCCAGCACCCGTTTCGAAACGGCCTGCAACAGGGCCATGTCCCCGCCGATCCGCACCTGCAGGAACTGGTCGGCAATCTGGGTGCCGTGGCCGATGACGCCCTTGACCTTTTGCGGGTTCTTGTACCGCATCAGTCCGGCCTCGGGCAGCGGGTTGATGGCGACGATGTGGCCGCCGGCCTCCTTGGCTTCTTCCAGTGCCGTCAGCATGCGCGGGTGGTTGGTGCCCGGGTTCTGGCCCATGACGATGATCAGGTCGGCCTTGCCGAAGTCGTCGTAGGAGACGGTCGCTTTGCCCACGCCGATGGTCTGGCCCATGCCCCAGCCCGAGGACTCGTGGCACATGTTGGAACAGTCGGGCAGGTTGTTGGTGCCGTAGGCCCGGATGAACAACTGGTACAGGAAGGCGGCCTCGTTGGAGGTGCGGCCGCTGGTGTAGAACGTTGCCTGGTTGGGGTTGGGCAAGGACTTCAGCTTGTCCGCGATGATCGTGAAGGCATCCTCCCAACTGACCGGACGGTAGTGGTCCTCCCCCGCGGGCTTGTACACCGGTTCGGTGAGCCGGCCCTGCATCCCCAGCCAGTACTCGGTGCGCCGGCGCAGTTCGCTGACGGGATGCCCGGCCCAGAATTCGCTTCCGACCACCACAGGGGTGGCTTCCCAGGTGACCGCCTTGGCCCCGTTCTCACAGAATTCGAAGGTCTTGCGGTGGCCCGGGTCCGGCCACGCGCAGCTCATGCAGTCAAAGCCGTCCTTCTGGTTCAGCGCCAGCAGGGTCTTGCGCGAGCGCTCCACGCCCATGTGCTTGAGGGCAGGCTGCATCGAGTGGTAGACGCCGGGCACGCCGGCAGCCCAGGTCTTGGGATGGCCGCTCACCTCAAGTTCGGATTCGTCGGGTTCTTCGACCTTCGGGTTTTCGCGCGCCACGTTGGGTTCTCCTTGCTTGCCGGTCCCAGATGCGCCTGCTGCCCAGCCGTTTCGGTAATTTCCACAGTTGTTGAGGCTGCCCCTGAAGTCAAGGACGGCCGCCGGCCGGCAGGCCCGTGGGCTGACACCCTGTCCGGCCTGCTTTTCCACATACGCCCGAAGGTTTACGACGGCGGCGCGGGGCTGGCGTAGGGTGGTTCCTACGGCTGAAGCAAGCGGCCGCAGTTTTCTTCTGTGCGGAGCCGCTTTCCATGGCCGACGAACCAGCCCTCCGGGCCCTTGCTGAATCACCCTTCTCGCTGCCCCACCTGCGGGACGGCCAATTGGCTGGCATGGCAGCCCTTGCGGACGGCCGCGACGTCCTGGCCGTGATGCCCACCGGATATGGCAAATCCGCCATCTACCAGGTCGCCGCCCTGCACCTGCACAGGACCACCGGACGTCCCGCCGTCGTGGTTTCACCGCTCATTGCCCTGCAGGAGGACCAGTTGGACGGCCTGGCCCAGGCGCTCGGGCCGGATGCCGCTGTGGCCATCAACTCCTCGCACAGAGACGCCGAAGTCGAGGCTTCATGGCAGGCCGCCGAGGATGGCCAGGCCGTGTTCCTGTTCCTCGCCCCCGAACAGCTGGCCAAGCAGTCAACCGTGGACCGGATCAAAGCCCTAAACATCTCCCTCTTCGTGGTGGACGAGGCCCACTGCGTTTCCTCCTGGGGCCACGATTTCCGACCTGACTACCTCGCCCTCGGCAATGTCCGGGAACAGCTGGGCAATCCGCCCGTGGCTGCCTTGACCGCTACGGCCTCCCCGCCGGTCAGGGACGAGATCGTGGAGCGGCTGGGCATGAACCAGCCACTGGTCCTGGTCCATGGCTTCGACCGGCCCAACATCAGCCTCGATGTGGTCCGCCACCATGAGGACAAGGGCAAGCGCAAGGCCTTCCTTGAGCAGGTGGCGGAGCTGGCCGGGAAGGGTCGAGGCCTGCTGTATGCGGCCACCCGGAAGGACACGGAGAAATACGCGGCCAAGCTGGTCAAGGAGGGGCTGCGCGCGGAGGCGTACCATGCCGGCCGTTCCGCGAGGGACCGGGAACACATCCATGAGCTGTTCCTGGCTGACCAGCTGGACGTCGTGGTTGCCACCACGGCGTTCGGCATGGGCATCGACAAGCCGAACGTCCGGTTCGTGGTGCATGCCGACATTCCGGAGTCGCTGGACTCCTACTACCAGGAGATCGGACGGGCAGGCAGGGACGGCGACCCCGCATCCGCCGTGCTGCATTACCGCTCCGAGGACCTCGGCCTGCGGAAGTTCTTCGGCACCCACTCCCCCGACCCCGGTTCCCTCCTGGCCGTGCTGAAGATCCTCAAGGCCGCCAAGGCTCCCGCGCCCAAGGCGTCCCTGGCCGAGCTCACCGGGTTACCCGCCCGCCGCATCACGGGACTCATCAACCAGCTGGAGGAGATTGGCGCCGTCAGCACAGGCAAGCGGGGCATCCGGCTGACCTCCAAAGCCAAGCTGCCCGCACTGGTGGACGACGCCGTCGAACTCGCCGAAGCCCGGCAGCGCGTGGACCAGTCCCGGCTGACCATGATGCGTGCGTACGCGGAGACGGACGGCTGCCGGCGGCAGTTCCTGCTGGGCTACTTCGGCGAGGACCTGCCGGAGCCGTGCGGAAACTGCGACGGGTGCGCTGCTGCCGCTTCGGGGGACGCGGGGCAGCTGGACGAGGGGAAGGCGGGAAAGAAGTCCCACGCCAAGCAAAAGCAGGGGAAGAAACAGCCGGGCAAGGCGTCCGACGGCGGCGGGCCGGCTTCCGCCGCCGCCGAGCCTTTCCCGCTGCAGTCCGCGGTGGTGCACAAGGAGTGGGGGCCCGGCCTGGTGATGCGGCACGAGGACGACGTCATCACGGTGCTCTTTGAACAGGAGGGCTACAAGACGCTGTCCCGGACCGCCGTCATGGAGCACGAACTCCTGAAGCCCGCTTAGGTAGGCTGGAGGGACCCTCCGACGAAAGGCCCGCCGCGTGGAAGTATCTGCTTATATCTGGACCCTGACCATTGCGGGAATCGTGGGGCTGCTGGCCTTCGACTTCTTCTTCCACGTCCGTAAGGCCCACACGCCCTCCCTCAAGGAATCCGCCACCTGGTCCTCGATCTACGTGGGCATTGCCGTGCTGTTCGGGCTGGCCGTACTGGTGTTCGGCGGACCCGACATGGGGACGGAATATTTTGCCGGCTACGTGACGGAGAAGGCGTTGTCAGTGGACAACCTCTTCGTCTTCCTCATCATCATGGCCAGTTTCAAGGTGCCCCGCGCGGACCAGCAAAAGGTGCTGCTGTTCGGCATCGTGTTCTCCCTGATCGCCCGCACGGCGTTCATCTTCCTGGGCGCGGCACTGATCAACAGTTTTGCCTGGGTGTTCTACATCTTCGGGCTCATCCTGCTGCTCACCGCCGGCAACCTGCTCAAACCCGACAGCCACGACGACGACTCCGAAGGCCTGGTGGTCCGGCTTGCCAGGAAGCTCCTGCCGGCGTCGCAACACTACGACGGCGACAAACTCTTCACGGTGGAGAACGGCAAGCGGGTCCTGACGCCGATGCTGCTGGTGATGGTGGCCATCGGCGGCACGGACATCCTGTTCGCCCTGGATTCAATTCCGGCCATCTTCGGCCTCACCCAGAACGTGTTCATCGTGTTCACCGCCACCGCGTTCTCGCTGATGGGCCTGCGCCAGCTGTTCTTCCTGATTGACGGCCTGCTGGACCGGCTGATCTTCCTTTCGTACGGCCTGGCGGTCATCCTGGGTTTCATCGGCGTGAAGCTCATCCTGCACGCCCTGCACGAGAACACCCTTCCCTTCATCAACGACGGCAAGCACGTCAACGTGGTGGAGGTCAGCACCGTTGTCTCGCTGGGCGTCATCCTGGGTGTCCTGGTGGTGACCATCCTGGCGTCCATCTTCAGCCCCAAGGGCAAGGCCAAGAACGCGGTGTCCGGGGCGCGGCGCCACGCCACGGAATACATGGACCTCAACTACGAGACGGACATGGCCGAACGCGACAAGATCTTCGCCAAGATGTGCCGCGAAGAAAACCAGATCCGCAAGCTTCCCGAGAAGTACAAGCGGCTGGTCCGCAACGAAACCGAGTTCATGGAGCTGCTGCGCAACGCCCACGCGGAGCACGACAAAGCCCAGGTCCGGGCTGCCGCAGCCGAGAGCTGACGCCCGGCCGGCTTGCGGGGTGGATTACCGGCCCAGCGCGGCCGCCCCGCTGGCCAGGCTGGTGATCCGCGCCCAGTCCTTGGCCGCGACGGCGTCCGCCGGAGTGAGCCAGCTGCCGCCCACGCAGGCCACATTCGGCAGCCGAAGGTAATCCGGGGCGGTGGCCAGGCTGATGCCGCCGGTGGGGCAGAACTGCACGTGCGGGAGGGGCGCCCCGATGGCCGCCAGATAGGACGGACCGCCTGCAGGCCCGGCGGGGAAGAACTTCATCGCATCCAATCCGGCTTCCAGGACGGCCATTACCTCGCCCACGGTGGCGACGCCGGGCAGCACCGGGACGTCCAGGGACAGCATGTGCTTGAGCAGGGCCGGGGTGACACCGGGGCTGACCAGGAATGTGGCACCCGCCTGGACGGCGGCGTCGGCCTGGCCCGGCGTGAGGATGGTGCCGGCGCCCACCAGGATGTCCGGCACCTCCTCGGCGATCAGCTTCAGCGAGGTCAGCGCGGAGTCGGTGCGCAGCGTCAGCTCGATGATCTTCACGCCGCCGTCCACCAGGGCACGGGCCAGGGGCACCGCATCCTGGGGGTCGTCGATGGTGACCACCGGGATGACAGGTGAAACGCCAAGGACGCCTGATGCGTCAGCCATGGTTGATCTCATTTCCCAGGCCGTCCGGCCCGTTGGTTTCGATGATGCGGTACCAGTGCAGGAGCAGGTTGCGGAAGCCGCCATGTTCCGCCAGGTCCTGGTCAAAAACGGGCCGGAAGCCCAGCAGTGCAGGCACCACGCTGTCGGCGTCCCTGGCGGCCGGCAGTGTTGCGTTCAGCTCCGAGGCCAGCGGATCGTTGAGGTCGGTTTCCAGGGTGGTGGCCACATGGTGCATCCACGCGGCAATGGCGAGCGCAGCCCAGCGGGGTTCGCGGCCGGCGTCGAGCGTTCCCCTCATGGTGGGCAGCAGGCGCAGCCCTATCTTCTGGGAACCGTCGCTGCCCACTTTCGCGGTGGTGTGGCCCAGGGCGGGGTTGGCGAAGCGGCGGAGCACCTCGTCGCAGTACTGCTCCCCGCCCAGCCCGGCCGGGAGGGTGATGGTGGGCAGCGCTTCCTGGAGCATCATGCGCCGGCAGGCGGTGTGGAACGCGTCCACGGCCACGGCGTCGCTGATGGTTTCCTTGCCCGCGGCGAGCCCCAGATAGGCCAGCATCGAATGGCTGGCGTTCAGCAGCCTCAGCTTTGCTGCCTCCCACGCGGCGACGTCGGTGCTGAACACCGCCCCGGCATCCTCCCAGCGTGGCCTGCCGGCGGCGAAATTGTCCTCAATCACCCATTGCTTGAAGGGTTCGGCCACCACGGCGGCTTCGTCCCGAAGGCCAAGTTCACGTTCGACGCCGGCCAGGTCGCCTGGCATGCTGGCCGGCACCATCCGGTCGACCATGGTGCTGGGGAAGGTTGCGTTTCCTGCCAACCAGGCCAGCAGGGGTTCGCTTTCAGGTGCGGGCAGGGCGGCCGCGAAATTCCGGACCAGGGTTCCGGTCAGTTCGCCGTTGCCGGGCAGGTTGTCGCAGGACACCACGGTGATGGCTCCGGCACCCGTGAGTGGCCGTTGCTGCAGGCCACGGACAATCTGCCCGATGGCGGTACGCGGCGGGCGTCCCGAGAGGTCCGCCTGGACATCCGGGTCCTGCAGGTCAAGGGTGCGGGTTTTCGGATCGAACCGGTATCCCTTTTCCGTGATGGTGAGGGTGACGATCTTTGTGGCCGGTGCGGCGATCCGCTCGACCACCAGTTCCGGGTTGTCACGCCCGGATATGGCGTCGACGATGCTGGAGACCACACGCAGCGGGGCGGCGTTGCCTCCCCGTTCTGCCACGGTGAACAAGCCATCCTGGGGCGCCAGTTGCCGGGCCACGGTGCCGGAACGCTGGGTGACCCCGACGATCCCCCACTCGAAGTCGCCGGCGGCAAGCATTGCGTCTTCCGTGAAGACCGCGGTGTGGGCGCGGGCGAAGGCTCCCAGGCCCAGGTGGACGATGCCGGGCTGCAGTTTGTCCCGCTTGATGCCGGCCTGGTGTCCGCTGGTTGCCAGGGAAGATGTAGTCAGGCGTTCGATGGCTGCGCTCCTTCGGCGAAGTTCCCGGAGGCGTGCGCCCTGGTCTGTTCGAATGTGGGGATGAAACCGGTACCGCCCTTGCCGCCCACCACCAGCGACGATGCGGCAGCCCCGAAACATGCCGCCGTCGGGAAGTCGTCGCCCAGCACCAGACGCGCGGTGAGCGTCCCAACGAACGCGTCCCCGGCACCGGTCTGGTCCACCACGGCGGGGGCGGGAACCGCCGGCACCCACGCAGAGCCGGCATTTAGGGCGGCGTCGCCGCTCCATTCGAGCTGGACCCCTTCCGCCCCACAGGTGACGGCAACGTTGGCGGTACCCAGCGAGCGCAGCTTGGCCGCGGCCTCCTGCGGAGAGGCAACGCCCAGCAGCGCATCCGTCTCGCCGGGGAATGACGGCGTGACCAGGAAGGCCTGCGGCGCCAGGGCGGTGAGTGCCGCCGTCGCCTCTTCCACGGTGGTGAGGCGGGGGCGGTAATTGGGATCGTAGACAAAGCGTGTGGCCAGGCCGGCAGCTTTGACGACGGCGGCGCGCGACGTTGGTGAAATGGCGCAGGCGATGCCGCCCGCCACCAGGGCCCCGGCTGCCGCGACAACTTCGGGATCGACGTCCTCCGGGCCCAAGGTGGAACCCACGCTGCCGCTGCGGGCGTAGGAGAACTCGCGTTCGCCGGCGGGATCGCTGTGGACCAGGTAAACGCCCTGCTGGCCGCGCCGGAACTTTAGAAGGTCGGTCGAAACGCCCAGTTCGGCGATACGGGCGGCAATGGCGTGGCCCAATTCGTCATCGGTCAGCACGGACAACAGGCCTACCGTGGCGCCTGCGGCGGCTGCGGAGGCTGCGACGTTGAGGGCGTCGCCGGAGATGCCAAGCTGCGCGGGAACGCCGTGGGCAAAGGGAAGGTCGGTGGCGACTTCGACGAGGATCTCCCCCATCACCACCACGTCAAAGGGTTGGTGGGCTGCAGTGTTCACCAGTCGTGCACCGATCCGTCCAGGCGCCGGTTCACCGGCAGGTACTTGGGGTCGAAGGGGAAGCGTGCGGCGGCTTCCTCATTGAACTCTACGCCGATGCCGGGAGCGTCCCCGGGGTGCATGTAGCCGTCGCTGAAGGTGTAGGAGGTGGTGAAGACTTCCCCGGCGGGGTCGCGGTGGCCCATGTATTCCTGGATGCCGAAGTTGGGGATGCTCATGTCAACGTGCAGTGCGGCTGCGAACGAGGCCGGCGACAGATCACCCGCGCCGTGCGAGCCGGAGCGGACGCCGTAGAGGTCCGCGAGCGAGAAAATGCGGCGCAGGTGCGTGATGCCGCCGGCGTGCGAGACGGAGGTGCGGATGTAGTCGATCAGGCGTTCGGTGATGAGCTGCTGGCAGTCCCAGATGGAGTTGAACACCTCGCCCACAGCCACGGGCGTGGTGGTGTGCTGGCGGATCAGGCGGAATGCCGACTGGTCTTCGGCCGGCGTCGGGTCCTCAATCCAAAACGGCCGGTACTGCTCAAGGGAGGCGCCAAGCCGGCCTGCTTCGATGGGCGTGAGCCGGTGATGGACATCGTGCAGGACGTGGACGCCGTAGCCGAACTCCCCTCGGACGTGGGCCATCATTTTCGGTGCGAAGTCCAGGTAGGCGGTGGTCTCCCAGGTGTCTTCCTGGGGCACGTTGCCGCTGGCCGGCTCGTAGAGTCTGCCGTCCACGGGGGCGATCCCGTAGGTCTTGTCCAGGCCGGGCACGGCTGCCTGGGCGCGGATGGCCTTGTAGCCAAGGTCCAGGTGATGCTGGAAGTCTGCGCTGAGGTCCTCAAGGGTAGTGCCGCTGGCGTGTCCGTAGACCATCACGCCCTCGCGGGCCGCGCCGCCCAGGAGTTCATAGACCGGCATGCCGGCCGCCTTGCCCTTGATGTCCCAGAGTGCGACGTCGATGGCTGCGATGGCCGTCATGGTCACCGGGCCGCGGCGCCAGTAGGCGCCCTTGTAGAAGTACTGCCAGGCATCCTCGATGCGGCGGGCATCGCGGCCGATGAGCAACGGGCAGAGGTGCTCGGAGAGATAGGAGGCTACAGCCAGCTCGCGACCGTTCAAAGTGGCGTCGCCGATGCCGGTGATGCCGTCCTCGGTTTCAATTACGAGCGTGACGTAGTTCCGTCCGGGCGACGAAACCACAACCCGTGCGTCGGTGATCTTCACTGGGAGTCCTTCTCATGGTGGTATGCAATGTTCGGTGGCGGTAAGTGCCCGCTGTGAGGGTTCAGAACGGGCACTTACCGCTGTTTTGGTGGGGGTGGGTGTCAGTCCGAGCTGAGGCGGAGCATGACCTTGCTGCTGCCGGCCGCGGGGTCCGCGGCCGTTTGCATGGCTTGCGCCGCGTCCTCGATGGCGAACTTGTGGGTGATGATGGGCGAGACGTCCAGGCCGTCCTTCATGGCCTGCAAGGCATCGGTGATTTCATCCACGAACCTGTAGGACCCGATCCAGGTGATTTCCCGGGTGACCAGGTCCCCCAGCGCGGAGGCCGCAGGGGTGCCGGGCAGGTTGCCCACCTGGACGACGGTGCCGCCGCGGGCCGTGGCGCGCAGGACTCCGCCCAGGACTGCGGGGATGCCGGTGGCCTCGAAGACGAGCTCCATGTCCGTGGGAAGTGCCCCGTGCGAGACGTTCAGTACCTCGTCGGCGCCCATGGCCTTGGCAATCCGCAGAGACGCGTCGCTGATGTCGGTGGCAATCACGGTCCGGGCTCCGGCGTACTTGGCGGCCGCCGTGACCAGCGACCCGATGGGCCCGGCACCGTTGACCAGCACGTCCCGGCCTTGCAGGCTGCCGGCGCGGCTGACGGCATGCATGGCGACGGCGAGCGGCTCCGCCAGTGCCCCACGGAGGGTGTCCACCCCGTCCGGAAGCGGCCGGACCTGGAATGCCTTGGCGAGTTTCCGTTCGCTGAACCCACCGTCGGTGTGGGGGTCGAACGCCGCCGAGCCGAAGTAGCGGATCTGCGGGTAGAGGTTGGTCCGGCCCCGGAGCCGCTCCGGCAGCGCGCCGTCCCCCACCAGTTCGGCGGGATGCACCGTGACGGGCTGGCCCACTTCGAGATGTTCGACGCCGGCGCCCAGCTTGGCGATCCGGCCCGCCACCTCGTGCCCCAGGACGAGCGGTGACTTCAGCGCCGCGGTACCCGACGCTCCGTGGCGCCAGTACGAAAGGTCGCTGCCGCAAATGCCGCCCCATTCGACGTCGAGCACTACCTCTCCGGGCCCGGCGACGGGCTCGGGCCGGTCATCGATGCGGAGGTCGTTGGCACCGTGGACGACGACTGCCTTCATACTGCGTCCTCCAGGCGGACCATGTCGCGGCCGCGGACCTCGGGGCCAACAGCTGCGGAGACCAGGGTGATCAGCGAGTAGCCGATGACCATGGCGGCGAGCGGCCACCAGTGTCCGGTGACTGCGGTAAGCGTTGCCGCCAGCAGCGGGCCGATGGCTGTGGCCAGGATGCCGCCGATCTCCTTGGCGAGCGCCAGTTGCGTGAAGCGGGTGCGGGCACCGAAGAACTCGGCCATGGTGACGCTTTCCATGGCGAAGAGGCTCAGCACGCCGAGGTTCAGGCCGATGACCATGGCGATGGTGATAAGCGCCGAATTGCCGCTGGTGATCATGAGCATCATCGGGATGGCGTAGAGGGCAGTGAGGGCGCTGAGCACCAGGTACAGGGGGCGGCGGCCGAAGCGGTCACCAAGGAGGCCAATCAAGGGGATGGTGACGAAGCCGAGGATCGAGCCGTACATAATCGCGTTGGTGCCCACGCTCTTGTCCGTCATCAGGACGGTGGCCAGGTAGCCCACCAGGAAGGTCTGCACCAGTCCGGAGTTGCCGGCCTGGCCAAAGCGCAGGCCCAGTGCGATCAGGAACGCCTTGCCCTTCTTCTGGTGCAGGGCAGCTTCGATGGTGCTGGTTCCCGCGAGTTCGGGGGCCTTTGCGGCTGCGCTCTTGATCTTGTCCTTGGTGAGTGCCACGCCGTCAACCACGTCGGCACGCTGTTCGAAGACCGGGCTTTCCTTGATGGAGCGGCGGATCCAGACGGCGAACAGCATGATCACGAAGCTGGCAAGGAACGGGACGCGCCAGCCCCAGCTCAGCAGGTCCTCCTGCGAAAGGGAACTGACCAGGATGGCCCACAATGCCGAGGCGCCCAGGGTTCCGGAGTTGGTGCCCAGGCAGACCAGGGAAGAGATGATGCCGCGTCGGCGAGCCGAAGCGAACTCCGCCAGCATCACCGTGGCACCCGCGATTTCCGCGCCGGCCCCGAAACCCTGGATGAGGCGCAGGGCCACCAGGAGGATGGGTGCCCAGATGCCCACCATGGCGTAGGTGGGAAGTACGCCGATCAGGGTGGTGGAGGCACCCATCAGGGCGATGGTGATGTACAGGACCTTCTTGCGGCCGATCCGGTCGCCCATGCGGCCGAAGTAGACGGCACCGAAGAGGCGGGCAACGTACCCCACGCCGTAGGTGGCCATCGCGGCGATCAGGCCGATGACGGGGCTGACGTCCGGGAAGAAGATCTTGTTGAAGACGATGGCGGCTGCCAGCGAGTACAGCTGGAAGTCCATGAATTCCATGGCCGTGCCAAGCCAGCCGGAGACGGCCACCTTTGCGAGGTCGCGGGTGTTCCGGGCTTCAACCTTGCTGCCGGTGGGCGGTGCAATGCTTTCGGTCATCAGTTGCTCCTTTGCAGGTGATGCTGTCTAGGGGGAGGAAAAACGTTGAAGGGGATTGAACAGCGGAAAGCTGTGGACTGCCCGGCCGGGCCCCTCGGATGGGCATCAGTGAACCGGCAGCACTTCGATTTCTACTACCATACAAGCACTACCATTCTAGTGTGTCAACGGACTAGACTAATGGCATGGCAACGGACAAAAGAGGTGCTTCCCCCCGGCTTTCGGTGCGCGACCAAACCCTTGAGACGCTCCGCAGCAGGATCATCTCGCTGCAACTCCCGCCGGGCGAGCCCCTATCCGAGAACGAGCTGGCGCAGGAACTGGGCGTCAGCCGCACGCCGGTGCGCGAAAGCCTCATCCTGCTCCGCGAGGAAGGACTGGTGCAGGTCTTTCCCCAGATCGGCTCGTTCGTCTCGCTGGTGGACCTGGCGCGGGTCTCCGAAGCGCAGTTCATCCGCGAAGCCATCGAGTGCGCGTCGCTCCGGGATCTCGCCGTGGACGCGGAAGGCATCGCCGTCCTGCGGGGTATTCTCAAGGCGCAGTCGGATGCTGACGCCAGCGGCGACGTGGAGGAATTCTTCCGGCTGGACGAGGATTTCCACCGGGAACTCCTGCGCCTGGCCGGACACGAATCCGCCTGGAGTGCGGTCAACTCCGCCAAGGCACACCTGGACCGGGCGCGCCGGATGAGCCTGCTGGACACCCGGCCCGTTTCCACCTTGATCGAGCAGCACACGGCCGTGGTGGACGCTCTGGAAGCCAACGACCTCTCCGATGCGGACAGCAGCCTGCGCCTTCACCTTCGCGCCGTCTTCGAGGACGTCCAGCGCATCCAGGAATCCACCCCGGAGCTGTTCTCCGACGCGGCTGCCCGGCGTCCTTCACGGCGGAGCGTTGCCCGCCTGACTTAAGTCACCCAAGGTGTGCGGCCGACGACGGCGGGAAGTCCCGCCGTCGCGCGCGCCCTGGTCAGGCTGGCTGATCAGGAGCTAATCAGGAAGGCATGCCTCCATCGAGCCGTAGTGCAAGTGCGCACCGCCTTGGACGAATTGCCCGAAATTGGGTGCGTCTTCGTCATCAGCCAGGTCCTTGAAGTAGTTCACGTCAAGCTCCCCTGCCTGCGCCTGGGTGGAAACAATAATTCCGACGCAACTGGCGGCGTCGTTGGTTGCCTGGGCCGGAGCGGCGCTCCCAGCGAGGATGGACAGCCCGGCGAGGCTGAAGATGGCAGCGCGGCGAAGAAGGACAGTCATGACTGGAACCGTTTCTGGGATATGGGATTTCCGTTAGCTGCCGGCGGCGGCCAAGGCCCGCAGCAGCCGATAGGGCCGGTTGGTTGCCCCCAGATCGCAGACCCAAACGCGGCGCCGGAGTTGGATGGGCGCCTTCTTCATCTCCCGGCCAGGCGCTTGTGGCGGCTGCCCGCACTGAAAGGGTACTGCTGCGGGACTCCGGCGTCCACGGAAATTCCAACCACCCAAATGGGCTAACCAATTACCCACGGTGCCTGTTTGTCAGTCCCTCTTGCTAGGTTTGATTCCAGGCCAGGGAAACCGTCTCCGGGCCCGCAAACAGTTGGGGAGGCCCCGTGTTTCTGCTGGACGCTGCCGGTCATCATGCCGGATCCGCTGCGCCGCCGGACCTGGTCTTCTCCGCCAGCGACCTTGTGGCAGCTTCCGAGTGTGAGTACCGCACGCTGCGAATCCTGGACGAAAAGCTGGGGCGTACTCCCAAGGCAGAGTTCCCGGTCGATGAGATGCAGAAGCGCGCCGGCGAACTGGGCGACCGGCATGAACAGACCGTGCTGGCCAGCCTGGTGGCCAAGTACGGCCAATGGGACGCGGGCCGCGGGTCCGGCGTCTACTCACTGGACCGCGGCCAAAACCTCCGCGGCGAGCTTCAGGCGAAACACGCAGAGACCGAACTTGCCCTGCGGTCCGGGGCGGACGTCGTGTTCCAGGCCACCTTCTTCGACGGCGAGTTCCTTGGTTACGCGGATTTCCTGGTCAATGAGGCGGCAGGCACCGGGAACCCCGGCCGGTACGAGGTCTGGGACACCAAGCTTGCCCGGCACGCCAAGGTGGGGGCCCTGCTGCAGCTGGCTGCCTACGGCGACCAGCTCCTCGATATGGGGCTGGATCCCTCCCCCGCCGTCACACTGGTCCTCGGCACCCGCGTCGGCGACGATTGGCTGCGGAGCAGCCATTCCCTGCCGGACCTGCTGCCCGTTTTCCGTGAACGACGGCGGCGCTTCCGCCAACTAACAGCCACCCACCGGGCGGCCGATGGTCCCGTCCAGTGGCAGCAGCCCGGCGTCGTGCATTGCGGGCGCTGCGACTACTGCGCCGAGCAGGTGAAGTTGCACAGGGATCTGCTGATGGTGGCGGGCATGTCCGTGGTCCAGCGACGGAAACTTCATGCTGCGAAGATCACCAGCATCGATGAACTGGCAGCCATGCCGGCAGGCGAAGCCAGGAACTCCGTGGCCCGGCTCCGCGCCCAGGCGAGGATGCAGCTGGGCCTGGACCAGCCCGCAGGCTCGAGGACATTTACCAAGGATGGCCAGCCGCACACGGTCTCCTACACGGTCCTTCCGGACAACACCATCGGATCGCTGCCCGCCCCCAGTGCCGGGGACATCTTCTTCGACTTCGAGGGCGATCCGCTGTGGCAGGACCCGGCCACCGGCGCGTGGGGCATTGAGTACCTCTTTGGCGTCATCGAGGCCCCGGTGCCTGGTGCGGAAAGTGATCCCGTCTTCCGCCCGTTCTGGGCGCACTCCCGTTCCGGGGAGCGCCGCGCCTTCCTGGACTTCCTGGACTACGTGGAGAAGCGGCGTGCCCGGTACCCGGACATGCACGTTTACCACTACGCCCCGTACGAAAAGACCGCGCTGCGGAACCTTTCGCTTGCGCACCAGGCGGGCGAGGACACGGTGGATGACTGGCTCCGGCAGGGGCTGCTGGTGGACCTGTACGCCACGGTGCGGCATTCCCTTCGGATCTCGGAGGCGTCGTACTCCATCAAGAAGCTTGAACCGCTGTACATGGGAGACAACCTCCGGTCCGGGGACGTCAAGGACGCCGGCGCTTCGGTGGTTGCCTACGCCGCCTATTGTGCCGCCCGCGATGAAGGGCGCCAGGACGAGGCCGACACCATCCTGGCGTCGATTTCCGACTACAACCGGTACGACTGCCTCTCCACCCTTCGGCTGCGTGACTGGTTGCTTCGAATCGCTTCCGTGGCCCCTGCGGCCGCCCAAGCGTCAGGGGACGCCCCTGACCTGGCTGCTTTGACCGTTGCTCCCCCGACAGATCCCGCAGTCGACGGACGCCAGGATGCACAGGACGAAACCGCCGAAGAACGTCGGCTCCGCGAGTATCTTGCCGGCCTGCCGGACAACCGCCCGTGGACTGACGACGAGCGTGCCATCGCCATGGTTGCGGCAGCCACCGGATATCACCGGCGTGAGCGCAAGCAGTTCTGGTGGCAACACTTCGACCGGGTCGAGGCGCCGCTGGAAAACTGGTCCGATCAACGGAACGTGTTCGTTGTATCGTCAGCGGAAGTCGTCTCGGACTGGGCGTTGGCCAAGCCCCGGGAACGGATGCAAACCCGCGTCCTGAAGCTCCGAGGCACCATGACGGAGGGCTCCGATTTCCGCGCCGACTCCAACTGGTGCCGGCTGTACGACGCCCCGGGACCTGATGGCATGACCGCCCCGGACGCTGCCCCGGGGACCAGGGCCTACTCCTTCGGGACCAGGATCAGCGAACTGGAGCCGGCACCGGACAGCCCGGAACACTTCGTGACCATTGCCGAGCGGGAGACCGGCAAAGTTCGCGCCTATCCGCACCTTCCGGTGGCACTCACGGAGGACCAGCCCCTGGCCACCGCCAGCATTGAAGCAGCCATCGCGGACATCGCCAGCGCTGTCGGGGCTTCGGTGCCGTCCCTCCCCGCGCAACCGGGCCTGGACATCCTGCGCAAGTTGCCGCCGCGGTTCCACTCGCTGCCAGGGCCGGCGGACGTCCGGCATGGCGACGATGGTTCAGCCGATTACGCGGGGGCCATCACCGAATCTTTGCGGGACCTGGACCACTCCTATCTGGCCGTCCAGGGTCCGCCAGGGACAGGCAAGACCTACGTTGGTGCCCACGTCATCGGCAGGCTGGTGGCCGAGGGCTGGAAGGTCGGGGTGGTTGCCCAGTCCCACAACGTGGTGGAAAACCTGCTCTGCCGGGCAATCGAAACCGGCGGAGTGGACCCCCAGGTGGTGGGCAAGAAACTGGCCGCACCCCATCCTGTCCCCTGGAACCTCACCTCAGAAGGCGACGTGTCCCGCCTGCTGGCATCCCCGGGCGGATGCCTGGTGGGCGGCACCGCGTGGACCATGACCGGCAAGGAAGTCCCCGCCGGGTCCCTCGATCTCCTGGTCATTGACGAGGCCGGGCAGTTCTCGCTGGCCAACACCCTGGCGGTCAGCGTCGCGGGTACGCGGCTGCTCCTGCTGGGCGACCCCCAGCAGCTCCCGCAAGTCACCCAGGGCGCGCACCCGGAACCAGTGGACCAGTCCGCGCTTGGCTGGCTCGCGGCCGGCCACGCCACCCTTCCCGTAAGCCTGGGCTACTTCCTCGCCGATACCTGGCGGATGCATCCGGACCTGTGCCGGGCAGTGTCGAACCTCGGCTACGAGGGAAGGCTGGCATCGGCTCCGGCCGCGTCCCTTCGCGAACTGGAGGTCCTGGCGCCCGGGGTGGAGACGGTGTTCGTCAACCACACCGGCAACGCCACCGCGTCAAAAGAAGAAGCTACAGAAGTGGTAAGCCAGGCCCGCCGGCACCTGGGCCTGAAATGGACCTGCGGCCCGGACACCGAATCCCGCCCCCTCGGGCAGCAGGACCTGCTGGTGGTGGCCGCCTACAACGCCCAGGTCCACCTGATCCGCAGGCACCTGGCGGAGGCCGGACTGCCCGATGTCCGGGTGGGCACCGTGGACAAGTTCCAGGGCCAGGAAGCTCCCGTAGTGCTGGTCTCCATGGCATGCTCGGCCGTCTCAGAGGCTCCGCGGGGAGCGGAGTTCCTGCTCAACCGGAACCGCATCAACGTGGCGGTGTCCCGCGGCCAGTGGCGCGCGGTCATCATCCGTTCCCCCGACCTCACCAGCTACATGCCGCACAAGCCCGCGGGGCTGGAGGAACTCGGGGCCTTCATCGGGCTTAGTCCGCGGGATTAGTGCGGGACAGGCCCCCTGACGGCGCCGCGGGAACGTCGCTGCCGCGGGAGCGACTCAGTGCGCCCGGAAGCCGCGGAATTGACCGGAGGCTTCGGATATCGATGCCTCCACGTTGTCCACCCGGCCCGGCGTGCGGCCGGATTTGAGCCACTCCAGGAGCTGGCGCACCTTCGGCTCGGGCCCCTCGGCCACCACGGAAACCGAACCGTCGTCGAGGTTCTTCACTTCGCCGGAAAGTCCAAGGTCCTCAGCCTGGCCCATGGTCCGGAAGCGGAAGCCCACAGCCTGCACCATGCCGGACACGCGCGCGTCCAGCCGGATATTGGCCTGCGCCGGGTTTTCCTGCGCGGGCCCTGCGTGCCTACCCATGGTGGACCTCCTCGTCCGCAGCTTGCCGTCCCGGCCGGGCCGCGCTACCTGTCACCGTTGTTTGGAAACGACAGTCAGCGCGGCCCGGCCGGGCGGATGCATCCCTTAGTTGATGGTGATGTCGCGGGTGGCGTGGTTGTAGCGGATGGTCACCTTGCCGCCGGCGTGGTGCAACTCGTGGTTGGGACCGTCGAACGTGCCGAAGGCACCGTAGTTCTCAGTCCAGGATCGGTTGAGGGCGATCTTGAAGGTGTAGAACCCGGCGGGAAGCTCGGCGCTCTTCTTCCACAGCTGGTCCAGGAAATCGAATTCCATCTGCGCTTCGTCGTACTGCGGTGCCCAGTTCTCCGGGGCACCCAGGATGGTGTTGAAGTCACCAGCCAAGGCCACAGCTTCGGGCTGCGGAAGGGTTTCAACGTCCGGGCCCTCGAACGGCTCGGTGGCGGCGGAGGTCTCGGCAGCGGGGGCTGCTGCTGCCTTGTCCTTGGCCGAAGCCTTGCCCTTGCGTACTGCCTTCACTACGGGTTCGACGGCGTCTTCGATCGCCTTGGCTGCCTTGCCCACCGCCGAGGCGGCCTTCTTCGCGGGAGCCTTCCTGGCGGTCTTCTTCGGAGCCTCCTCCTTGGCCGGAACCTCCAGCGTCGCCGCGGCGGCGGAGACCGGGCGGACAAAGCCTTCGGGAGCCGTGGGAACGGGAGTATCGGCAGGGACGGGAGTGCCGGCGTCGAGCGCTGCGGCGAAGGAATCAGCGTCGGGGAAGGCGACGGTAGCGCGCATGCCGTCCTCGGTGATGGTCCAGCCCGAGCGGCCCTTGATCAGCCAGCCGGCCTTGACCAGCTTGGCGGTGGCGGAGGTGAGGGTCTTGTGGCCGCGCGGGATTCCGCCGCTGAGAAGTTCTGCCTCATGCTCGTTGAACGGCACGCGGGCAGTTGCTTCCGCCAGGACCTGGCCTGCATTCAGTGCATCGCCGGACCACACGCCTTCGGTCAGGACATCGAGCACGGTCTTGAGTCGAAGGTAGGTGTTTTCTGCGGTGGACTTGGCCATGATTCCCCTTATATAAAAGCGATCGGTCTTAGGCATCTTGCCAACAGCCCATTAAATCGCGCGACTTTAATTGGTAAATTCTGCGTGTCGTGACCGACTATGAAGCGGATTGTGCCGCAAGTGAGGCGGAGGTCTCGGGTAAGGGCTGTCTGCATAACCCTCAAGTGCTGGCATGGATGCTGCCCTGCACTCCCCAGACACGCCTGCGGCACTTAGTTTACCGGGCAGAAAGACCGGCTGTTGCCCCCGACACAGCAGCGGTCAGTCGGACACTTCCCTGCCGTTCAATTCCGCCAGCAGCTCCGCTTTCCGCTCCTCTGACGCGAACGAGGAATGGATGGAGTTCGCTGCGAGGCGTGCCCTGTCGAAATCAGAGAGTTCAAACACCGAAGTCAGCTGCGCAAAGTTGTCATCCACGTAGCCGCCGAAGTAGGCGGGATCGTCTGAGTTGACCGAGACGTTGAGTCCGGCGGCCAGCATCGCGGGCAACGGATGGTCGGCCAGGGTGTCTACGGCACGGAGCCGGACGTTGGACAGGGGACAGACCGTCAGGGGAATGCGTTCGTCCACCAGGCGCTCCACCAGGTCGGGGTCATCCATGCAGCGGATCCCGTGGTCGATCCGCTCCACGCCCAGGAGGTCCAGGGCTTCGATGATATACGACGCCGGGCCCTCCTCCCCCGCGTGCGCCGTCAACCGCAGGCCTGCTTCACGCGCCTTCGCGTACAGCCGCTCAAACTTGGACGGCGGGTTTCCCACTTCGGCCGAATCCAGGCCGATGGCACCGATGGGCGCATTCATGGCCAGCAGCCGGCCGAGGACTTCCAGCGCGGAGTCCTCCGGCAGGTCCCGGAGGAATGCCGCGATCAGGATGGTGGAGATACCGTAGTCCTCCTCCGAGGTCTCCAGCACCGATGCCACACCCCTGACGCACGCCTCAAGGGGAATGCCGCGGGAGAGGTGCGCCTGCGGGTCCATCATGATTTCCGCGTGCCGGACCCCGGCGGCAGCAGCCCGCTCCAGGTAGGCCCGGGTCATGTCCGCAAAGTCCTGCTCGGTTCGCAGCACCGCCATGTTGGCGTAGTAGAGGTCAAGGAAGGACTGCAGATCCGTGAACTCATACTTCTCGCGGAGTTCGTCCAGACCGGAATACGGCAGCGCAATACCGTTGCGCTCGGCCAAGGCAAAGATGAGCTCGGGCTGCAGCGTGCCCTCGATGTGCAGGTGCAGTTCTGCCACCGGGAGGGGCTTGGCAGGGGCTGCGGGTTCCGCAGGGTCCGTTTCGGTTTCGGGCATGGTGCTGCCGCCGGCAAAGTTGTCCATCCGGTCAGGATAGTGCCCCTCCCGGTTTTGCGCCTGCCCGGGACTTCGACGCCTTAAAGACCGCCGGCTCCCCGCAGATGCACTGCACCTACCCGACACCCCTGCTGGAATCTCGATTTGATAACGCCCAAGCGATGTCCTAGCGTGAAATGCATGCCCGCCCGGCGGGCTCTTTGATTGCCCGGTGCTGCCTCCACCAGAACTGCCCAGCGGCAGCCACCGACAGTGACCTCTATTTGTCAGGGGCGGGCAGTGGCGCGACGATCTCCGGGGACGGAACCAGCGCTGGTGGCCTTCAGGAGCATCACCATCATGAAAAACACCAAATTCCGTACTGCCGCACGCCGTGGAGTCACCCTGGCCGCCGTCTCCGCGGCAGGTTTGGCCCTCTCAGCCACGGCGGCCAACGCAGCCACCCCGACCTCCACCTGGGATGCACTCGCCCAGTGCGAGAGCGGCGGCAATTGGTCCATCAACACCGGTAACGGCTTCTCCGGCGGCCTGCAGTTTACCTCCAGCACCTGGGCCGCTTACGGCGGAACCGGCTCCCCCGCGGATGCCAGCCGTGAACAGCAGATCGCGGTAGCGGAGCGGGTCCAGGCCTCCCAGGGTTGGGGTGCCTGGCCCTCCTGCGCGTCCCAGCTCGGCCTGAGCGGGGGCGGCGGAGCCCCGGTCCAGAGCGCGCCCGTCCAGGCTGCTCCCACGCAGAGCGTCCAGGTTCAAAGTGCCCCGGCTCAAAGTGCTCCGGTTAAGCAGGCACCGGCGCCGCGGCATGCTACGTCGGTTGCCCTTAGCGGCGAGACCTACACGCTGCAGGCCGGGGATACCTTAAGCATTGTTGCCGACAAGCTGGGCATCCAGGGCGGCTGGCAGCATCTTGCCGACGCCAACCTGGACACCATTTCGGATCCGAACCTCGTGTTCGAGGGACAGGTCATCCAGCTTCCCGCGTAACGCCTGAGGCGGCATCCCCAGCGGCCCCCTGGCCGCCCGCCTTTTGGAAGGCGACACAGACAGGTCGGCGATAGACAAATTCCGTTGACCAAAAGACGACGCCGGCACACCCCCACAAGGGATGTGCCGGCGTCGTTCTTTTAATTCCCGGGCCGCTGCCGGAGTCGGCAGGGAACCGCCGGTCAGCTGGCCGGCAGTTCGCGGACGATCCGCACCTTCCAGGCGGAGTCATCGCTGGTGTCCAGCAGGGCAACCGTGCCGTGCGCAAGGTTCAGGGCGACACGCTTGACGGCCAGCAACTCCAGGTAGAGGTGCTCGTTCATGCGGCTGGGGGTGTCGATCATGTATTTCACGGCGTCGCGCACCTTGCGGTAGTTGGCGCTGCGTTCGCGGTGCATGTGCAGTTCCAGGGCGGAGCGCTGCTTGAGCCGCGGTTCGTGCCGGTTGAGCAGCGTCACTGCTGCGTGGACCGCAACGACCAGGGCGAGTGAGACTCCGTAGATCCACACGCCGCTGGACAGCAGGAACAGGGGCAGGTTGCCGATGGCCACGAGCGCGATGACCACGCGAAGGGCGGCGATCCGCCGGACCGTCCTGGCCACGGTGGCCATGCCGTCGCGGAACCGGTGCTGGTCCTTGCGCGCGGCGGCGGGATCGATGGTGAACTCGTCGAGGACCAGGATTCCCTGGGCTTCCGGGGCCAGCATCTGCCCGAAACGGGGCAGGGCGGTGCGGGCGTGGGCGACTGCTTTGTCAGGTGTAGATGTCATGAGAGAGCTTCCGAAACGCGGTTGGGGTTGCGGTGATCTTAGTGGTTTAACCTGAACGTCGTATGCATGCGTCCACTATTTGGACATTAACCTCTCCGCGATGTGGCCGTTGGCACAGCAATTGGCACTTCCGCCGGGGACCGTCAGACTGAATAGATGCAAACCTTCCTCCCGTACCCTGACTTCCGCCAAAGCGCCAAAGCCCTGGACACTGCACGGCTGGGCAAGCAGCGGGTTGAAGCGCTGCAGACCCTCCGCGCCCTGGTGATTCCCGGGTACGGTTGGCAGACCCACCCCGCCATCCGCATGTGGATGGGCCACGTGCCGGCCCTCACCATGTATGGGCTGGCGATGGTGGACGAATGGATCGAACGTGGCCACCCGGACAACACCCGGGCGAACATCGCCGAGTTTGCGCCGCAGGCTGCCCATCCGGACTACGCCGCCAAGATCATCCTGCCGCCCTGGCTCGGGGACCCCGACTTCCACCTGAGCCACCGTTCCAAGCTGGTGCACAAGGAACCGAAGTTCTACACGTCCGTTTTCCCGGACGCCATTCCGGACATGGACTACGTCTGGCCAGAACCCCGGCACGAATTCCTGCCGCAGGAACCGGAGGGGGACATTCTCTGGATCCTGCGGGAGCCGCATGACGACGTCGACCCCCAGTCGCTCAGGACCGTTGCGCTTCCGCCGGTGAACCGGAGCGCTGCGGCCGCGGCCGCGATGTCGGCCGGAGATGACGGTTACTCCCCTGTCTACGTGGACGACGGGTCCCGCCGGCCGTCACGGGCGCCCAAGAAGGCGCCCCCGAAGCCTCAGGAGAAGAAGCCCACCCGCAAGCGCGCGGCGCAGGAGGAGGCGTTCCGGACCCTCCCGGGGAAGACGCCGGTTGCGGTTCCGTTCGAGAACGGAGCCAGGTTCGCCGTGGGACAGGTCGTGGGGCGCCCCATCACCCTCGATGACGGCCGCTTTGGCAGGAATTTCGAGGTCATGGAGATCATTGACCGCTCCGCGTTCGCGTACCCGGCGCTGTTGCAGGATCCGCGCGTGTTCTTCCCGGTTGAGGCGCCGTAGGCCGTGACGATTCTTTTGGCAGGGTGCGGCGACCTGGGTACCGAAGCGGGGCTCAGGTTCGCTGCGTCGGGGCACAGGGTTGTGGGCTGGCGCCGGTCCCCTGCGAAGCTTCCGGCAGCCATTGAAGGTGCTGCGGCGGACCTGGGCTCGCCCGAACTGCCGCCAGTCCCTGCGGACACCACCGCCGTCGTCATTGCCGTCGCTGCCGATTCCCCCTCGGAAGAGGCATACCGGACGGCGTATGTACGTGGTGTGGCACATGTCCTGGATGCGCTCGAGCGTGACGGCGTGCACCCGGACCGGGTGTTATTTGTTTCCTCCACGGCCGTCTACGGCGATGCGGGTGGCGGCTGGGTGGATGAATCCACGGCGCCGGATCCGGGCGGCTTCTCCGGACGGGTGCTGGTGGAAGCCGAGGATCTCCTGCACAACAGGCTTGCGGGAACCGGGACCACCGGTATTGCGCTCAGGTTGGGAGGCATCTACGGGCCGGACCGGACGCGGCTGATTGACCAGGTGAAGACAGGCTCGGCCGTGGTTCCCGAGGACGTGCGCTACACCAACCGGATCCACCGTGACGATGCAGCGGCCGCCATTGTGCACCTTGCCACCATGGAGGCTGCGCCCGCGCCGGCATATATCGGCGTGGATGATGAGCCGGCCGAGCTGGGTTCCGTGTTGCGGTTCCTTGCAGCCGAACTTGGGCTTCCAGAACCCCGGGTGGGTGACGCCGGTCCCGCTCGTGGAGGCAACAAGCGTTGCCGTAACCACCTGCTCCGAAGCACCGGGTTCACCTTCACGTTTCCCACGTTCCGGGAAGGGTACAGGGACGTCATAGCAGGGAACGGCATCCGCCATCCGTGACGAAGGCCGCCGTCCAATGGGTTACAGCCAGGTTGGCCGCGGGATGCCTGGCCCGAGCTAAGGCGGGGCATGGAATTTCGGCAGGTCATTGAGGCAGTTGGGCAGCTTGTCGACTTTGCGGGAGTCGCGGTGATGGTGATCGGGGCCGTGGTGTCCCTCCCGCTGGCGATCCGTGGCCATCAGGCGCACCAGCTTCCGCCGGGGGCCGGGAAGCTGGGTTTCTACCGGTCCTACCGCCAGTTGCTGGGCCGGTCCATCCTGCTGGGCCTTGAACTGCTCGTCGCCGCCGACATCATCCGCACCGTTGCCGTCACACCCACGTTCGCCAGCGTTGGGGTGCTGGCTATCATCGTGCTGATCAGGACGTTCCTCAGCTTCTCCCTGGAATTGGAAATCACGGGGCGCTGGCCCTGGCAAAAGGAGCCGGCCGCGGCCCGTACCGGCTCCGCCGCCGCCCCCAGCTGAGCACCCGGGGTTGGGTTTTCCACATAGGGGTTTTGGGGGCTCTTGATTGTCGGTGGTGGCTGGCAGAGTTGGGTTATGGAGGCCATTGGGGAGCAGCTGGACGGGCCGTTCGGCGGGTTATACGGTGGGTTGCTCGGCGGGAACGCTGACGACGCCGGCAGCCGGCGGACGAGTCCGGCCCGCCTTCGCGCCGTCCCCGGCGGGGAGGGATCCGCCCTGCCATCCTCGGGGCACTTGCCGAAGAACTCGCCACCGCCGCCCTGGCCGCCCCGGGCGTGCTGGCCACCGCCACCTACATCGAGGCCGCCGATTACGCCGCCAGGGTCGAGAACCTTGCCCGCACCGTGGAGTATCTGCAACTCATCTCAGCCCTGACTGTGGACCGGACCCGCACCCAGGCCATCACCCAGGCCGCGGCCAGGACCACCCACCCTGCCGTGCCCTCCCCTGCCGATGACGGCTGCCGCAACACCGCAGAGTTCCTCCGCCTCAGGCTCCGCATCCCCATCCGCGAAGCACGCCGCCGCCTCACCCTCGCCCAGCACACCCTGCCCCGCACCAGCCTCACCGGCGAACCACTCCCGCCAACCCGGCCCCACCTCGCCACCGCCCTCACACCCCACCCCGGCACGGACGGGACCACCCCGCAACCGCCCACCGGAACCACCCTCCAGGCACCGGCCGTGTCCTCCCACGCCGCGACCCTCATCACCGCCACCCTGGACCGGCTCCAACACCACACCACCCCGCACACCCTGGACCGGATCGAAGAGCACCTCACCACCGCAGCCACCACCACCGACCCCGACTTCCTCACCCGCCTGGCCCAACGCTGGACCGACACCATCGACGCCGACGGCACCGAACCCACCGAAGAAGCCCTCCGCCACACCCAAGGCGCCTTCATCCGCAAACCACGCCACGGCCTGCACCACCTCGAAATCTTCGCCACCACCGACCAATACGAACACCTCCTCACCGTCATGAACACCGCCACCAACCCCCGCACCACCACCCCAACCACCAGCACCGGCGACTCACCCGGCACCGGCACCGAACACCACGGACGAACAGCCGAAACAGCAGCCGTGCCCGACCTGCCTGCCCAGCCGGCCCCGCCCGACCTGCCGGACCTGGACCGGCGCACCCGCGCCCAAAAACAACTCGACGGCATCATCACCGCCGCCAAAACCGCACTCGCCACCAACACCCTGCCCACCACCGGCGGCAACAAACCCCAAATCATCGCCACCATCCACTACCGGGACCTCTTCCCCACCCACACCACAGCAACAGCGACAGGAGAACGGCCTGGAATACCCGCACCACCAGGGACACGGACAGGCACAGGGACACGGGCCGGGGCCGGGGCTTTCGCGTTCACCGGCCCCGTCGCCGCCACCACCCTACGGAAAATCGCCTGCGACGCCGACATCATCCCCGCACTCCTGGGCACCAACGGCGAAATCCTCGACCTCGGCCGCAAAACCCGCCTCTTCACCCCAGCCCAACGCACCGCCCTCACCACCCGAGACCAAGGCTGCGCCTTCCCCAACTGCACCATCCCCGCACCCTGGTGCGAAGCCCACCACATCACCTACTGGTCACACGGCGGACCCACCACCACCAACAACGGCGTCCTGCTCTGCAGTCACCACCACCACCTCATCCACAAAGAACAATGGACCATCACCACCACCAACCACACCCCAACCTTCATCCCCCCACCCCACATCGACCCCACCCAAAAACCCCAACAAAACCACTACTTCAAACCCCCACCACCACCCCACCAACACGAATGAACCAGACGGCCTTGCCACTACGGTTGCCCAGAAGTCCCGGCCGGGACCCCCCTTGCCATCAGGCTCTTCCGGCCCGGCCCGGCCCTTCCTTCGACAACACCACCCGGGGACCGGCAGCCTCAGTTAGGCTTCAAGCATGACGGGCACATCAGTGCGAACGTTGCTGAATTTCTCTGCCTAGATCAGTCCAGCGAGCCTATTCAGCCGGGCCAATCGAAGGAGCACATGGGCCTTGACCGGAAACTTGGGTGCCCCGGCAGTGTGGCCGCGGCCACCGGAACTTCCTGCGCCGGTATTCTCCGACCAGCGGTGGCTCGACGCAGTCTTCCTCCACTGGCGCATCACGGAGGAAGAGGCAGCAACTTTCATGCCCGATGGCGTCCGGCCGGACGTGTTCGACGGCAGTTCGTGGGTGGGCCTGATCGGTTTCCGCATGGAACAGGCGGGACTTGGACGCGGGCCGGGCATTCCCTATCTGGGGAGCTTCAACGAGGTCAACGTTCGGCTGTATTCGCGGGAACCAAATGGGACCCGCGGCGTAGTGTTCCTGAGCCTGGATGCGAACCGGCTGCCCGTCGTTCTGGCAACGCGAGCGGTGGGAATTCCCTACGTGTGGTCCCGTATCCGGCAAAGGCCGCCTTTTCCCGGCAGTAGCGTCGTCCGGCGCCAGCATGGCCACAGCGAGGTCGAGGCCGCCGCGATCACTGATGAATTTCCTGTGGGCTACTCCGTGCGCCGGTTCGGCAGCGCGGCGGCACGCAGCGACTTCACGGTGGTTCCCAGACTCCGCGCCGCCGCCGGCGATCCCCTGTCAGTCTTTCTGACCGCCAGGTTCGGCATGCATGGGCACTTCTTCGGAAGGACGGCCTTCATACCGAACACGCACCAAGCGTGGCCACTGTTCGGAGCTAATGTCCACCAGCTCAGCGACGGACTCATCAAAGCTGCCGGCATCAGTGTGGGCGGGCCGCCCGAGTCTGTCCTCTACTCGCCTGGAGTCCGGACCAGATTCGGCAGGCCACGCCTGGTCTGCGCCAGCGCCACCGGCTAAACCTCACGATCCGGCTGATGCAAACCTTTAGACGTCCTGCCAGCCCTGGCCTTCGCTGAAAGTACTCACCAGCGTGCCCACCCCCGCCTGCAGGGAGTTCGACGGGTCGAAGTACAAGGATGCCTCCGAGGCGCGGCTGTGGGTGATCAGCTGCTCAGCCTCGAGCTTCGCCTCGGGCACGGTAGCTCCGATAATTGCCGTACGGGCCGGGAGCTCGGGCGTGTGCACCACGTCGGCGCCGGTCTGGGTCAGCGGAACCGTGGTGCCGGTGTTGATCTCGTCGTGCGGGAACTCGAACTCGGCATCACCGGGAGCGGCAGGAACTGTGTACTCCAGGAAATAGGTCATACTCCACCCTTGCAGAAAAGCCGCCACTGCCAAAAGCCCTGATGGACTACTTGCCCAGGCCGGCCTTCCTGAGCGCCTCCGCCATTGCCGTGTTGACGGGCTGGGCTACAGGAGTGGGACGGCCACCACCCGCGGTCCTGCCTGACGGCTGATTCCCTGGCTGTTGCCGGTCCGGGCGTCCGCTGCGCTCACCCTTGCCGCCGCCCACTCCCCGGCGGTTGTCGTTCCCGCCCGGTCTCCCTGCCCCGGGCTTCGCCGAGCCGCTCCGCCCGGAACCTGCACCGCCGCTGGCCGGTTCGTCGTCGAGCCTTAGGGTCAACGAAATCCGCTTCCGCTCAGGATCAGCTTCCAGGACCTTGACCTTGACCACCTGGCCGGACTTCACCACCTCGCGCGGATCGGACACAAAGCGGTTGGCCAGGGCGGAGACGTGGACCAGGCCGTCCTGGTGGACTCCGATGTCCACGAAGGCACCAAACGCCGCAACGTTGGTCACGGTTCCTTCGAGAATCATGCCCGGCAACAGGTCAGCGATCTTTTCGATCCCCTCCGAGAAGGTGGCGGCGGCAAAGGCGGGCCGGGGGTCGCGCCCCGGTTTGTCCAGCTCAGCCAAGATGTCCCTGACCGTCGGCAGACCGAAGGTATCGTCAACGAACTTCTGTGGGTCCAGGGACGACGCCGGGGCCGCGCCCGCGGCCTTCAAAACCTTGCGCGCGACGGCGTATGCCTCCGGGTGCACGCTCGACGCGTCCAACGGCTCGGCTCCTCCGGAGATCCTCAGGAAGCCGGCACACTGTTCGAAGGCCTTCGCGCCCAGCCGCGGTACCTTCTTGAGGTCGGTGCGCTTGTTGAAGGGTCCGTGCTCGTTCCGGTAGGCCACAATGTTTTCGCTCAGCAAAGGACCGACGCCGGCCACCCGGCTCAGCAGCGCGGGCGAGGCGGTGTTGACGTCAACACCCACGGCGTTGACGCAGTCCTCCACGACGGCGTCCAGGCTGCGGTCCAGCTTCGACGCCGTCACGTCGTGCTGGTACTGGCCCACGCCGATGGATTTGGGGTCGATCTTCACGAGTTCGGCCAGCGGATCCTGCAGCCGCCGGGCAATGGAAACGGCGCCCCGGAGCGAAACGTCCATTCCCGGCAGTTCCGCGGCGGCGAGCGCGGAAGCAGAGTAGACGGACGCGCCAGCCTCGGACACCACGAGTTTCTGCGGTTTCCGGTCCACGTCCGGGAGGAGCTTGATCAGTTCGGCAGCCAATTTGTCCGTCTCGCGGGACGCCGTGCCGTTGCCGATGGCTACGAGTTCGACGGCGTGCTGCCGCGCCAACCGCACCAGGGTGGCCAGGGCGTCGTCCCACCTGCGTGCCGGGGCGTGCGGGTAGACCGTGTCTGTGGCCACCACCTTGCCGGTGCCGTCCACCACTGCGACCTTGACGCCCGTGCGCAGTCCGGGATCCAGCCCCAGCGTGGCGCGGTTTCCAGCAGGGGCGGCCAGCAGGACGTCGCGGAGGTTTGCCGCGAACACCCTGACCGCTTCGTCTTCCGCCGCCGCGAATAACCTTGCCCGAAGATCAGAGGTGAGGCGGGACAGCACGCGGGAGCGCCATGCCACCTGCGCGGTCTGCAGCAGCCAGGCGTCGGCGGGGCGGCCGCGGTCGGCGACCCCGAGGAACCTGGCCACGGCGGACTCGTAGCGGGCGCGGGCGGCGGTGAGGGCGGCGTCGTCCGATGGATCGGCTTCGGCGAGCTCCAGCTCAAGGATGCCGTCCTTCTCCCCGCGGAACAGCGCGAGGACCCGGTGGGATGGCATCCTGTCCGGCGCCTGGGCGAACTCAAAGTAGTCCGCAAATTTCTGGCCTTCTGCCTCTTTGCCCTTCTTGACGCGGGACACCATCCGGCCCTGGACCCACAGCCGGTCCCGCAAATTTGCTGCGAGGTCGGGATCCTGGGCCACCCTTTCCACCAGGATGGAGCGTGCACCTGCGAGCGCGGCGGCGGCGTCATCAACGGAATGCGCGCTGTTGAGGTACTTCGCGGCCTCGCGGTCGGGATCCAGGTCCGGCCGCTTCAAGAGTGTGTCCGCGAGCGGCTCCAGGCATGCTTCCCGGGCGATCTGGGCCTTCGTCCGCCGCTTGGACTTGAACGGCAGGTAGATGTCCTCAAGCCGCGACTTGGTGTCCGCCGCCAGGATTGCCTTGCGCAGTTCCGGCGTCAGCTGGCCTTGCGCTTCGATCGCGTCGAGGACGGCACGACGGCGGTCCGCCAGCTCCCGGAGGTAGCGGAGCCGTTCGTCGAGGTCGCGGAGTTGGGTGTCGTCCAGCGTCCCGGTGGCTTCCTTGCGGTACCGGGCGATGAACGGAACTGTCGAGCCGCCGTCGAGCAATTCAACTGCAGCCTTCACTTGCCAGGCCTTGACCCCCAGCTCAGCAGCGATCTGGGCAAAGAGTTCGTCCTCCCCTGATGCGCTGGGGCGGACGGAAGCGGCGGAAGGTCCTGGCATTTGGGTCACCAGAACATCTTGCCTTACCGGCCTGCGGGGCTCCACCGCCGCCGTACTCGCTGAGGCGCCATAGGGAAAAGCAGGTATTCCCCTGGGACGCGCAAAGTGCTGTAGTGGACTAGCCATCACTGGCACCCATGCTCGAGGAAGAGGCCACCATGCGGGAATTGCTGGTTGTGTTTCAGGACGGGTTCGACGAAGCGAACGTCACCGTGACCGTGAACGGGAAGGCTGTGCGCAGGGATGTGGGGATTTCCACGAATCCGCTTCTCGGCATCGCGTCAGAGGTCTCGGTAGAGCTGCCGGCCAAGGGTGCCCAGGTGGGCGTTGAGGTCACCAACCGTGGGCTGAAAGCCATCACCAAGGTCAGCGGCAGGCCCAAGAGTGTGCTGGTGTCCATCGAGGACGGGCGCTTGGTGATGAAGGAAGGGACCGGCCGGGAAGCCGTGCTCTAGCGCTTTTTCCTTGCGGCAAAACTGGCTCTGGTAAGAGTCCATTCGTTGGAGTAGCATCTGATCACCGCCGGCATCCGATGGAGTCCGGCGGGCCACATAATTCTTCAGCCGTGAGGTCGTCGGATGACCTTCCGGTGTTGCTGCCCGGGACCAGCACCCCAGACAGCCAACGACGGCGGCACCCATTATGGGTGCCGCCGTCGTCGTTTTGTTCAGCTCGGCCGATCCGCCGCTCAGCCCTGGTAAGCGGCTCAGCCCTGGTAGGCGGGGTAATCCGTGTAGCCGGTGGCGCCTTCGGCGTAGAAGGTGGAGGCGTCGGGCTCGTTCAGCGGAAGGCTTTCCTTCCAGCGGCGGGCAAGGTCCGGGTTGGCGATCGCGGGGCGGCCCACCACCACGGCGTCCGCATGGCCCTCAGCCACCAGGCTCACGGCTTCTTCCCGGGTGGTGACCACGCCGAAGCCTGTGTTCACCAGGAAGGTGCCGCCGAAGCGTACGCGAAGATCCTGGACAAGTTCGCCGGCAGGTTCGTGGTGCAGGATGCTCAGGTAGGCGAGGTTGAGCGGCGCAATGCTGTCCACGAGGACTTCGTACGTAGCACGAACATCCGCGGCGTCGGTCTCGGCAATGCCCTGGACGTTGTGCTCCGGGGAAATGCGCAGGCCCACCCGGTTTGCGCCGAGGGCGGCAACCACTGCGTTGACCGTTTCGATCACAAAACGGGCGCGGTTCTCGGGTGATCCGCCGTAGCTGTCGGTCCGGATGTTGGAATTTGGCGCCAGGAACTCGTGCAGGAGGTAACCGTTGGCCGAGTGCAGTTCCACACCGTCGAACCCTGCCTCAATTGCGTTCAGGGAGGCGTTGACGATCTCCTGGATGACGACGGGGAGTTCGTCGGTGGTCAGTGCCTGCGGCACCGGGTAAGGCTTCTTGCCGGCCGGCGTCCGGACGTCGCCGTCAATCGCTACGGCACTGGGGGCGACGATGGGCAGACCGCCGGTGATGTCAGGGTGCGAAACCCGGCCGCCGTGCATGATCTGGGCGAACATGCGCCCGCCTTCGGCGTGGACGGCATCCGTAACCTTTTTCCACCCTGCAACCTGCTCCTGGGTGACGATGCCCGGCTGGCCGGGATAGGCCTGTCCTGCGGGGGTGGGGTAGGTGCCCTCGCTGACGATGAGGCCAAGGGACGCGCGCTGGCGGTAGTGCTCGACGACGAGCGGGCCCGGGATGCCTTCCTGACCGGCGCGGAGGCGGGTCAGGGGCGCCATCACCAGCCGGTTGGGAAGTTCAAGTTCGCCGAGGGTGAGTGGGGAAAACAGCATGCGCAGTTCCTTTCGAAGGCTGAAGACGTACTGCCTTTGCCAACTGTGGGGCGCGTGCAACTATTCCGGACTTTCGCGGGTGCGATAGGGATCACAGCCAGTTCTGCCCTGCTTTTGAACCTACCGTGGTGCTCCGGCACCCGGACAGCCCTGCCCCTGGGGATTGGCGTTGCAGTCGTCGGCGTAGTTGCGGGTGAGCGAGCGCCAGACGCTGATCCCTTGCGGGGGCGCGCTGAACTGGCCCTGGCCGGGTATGGGAAGGGGTGGACCGGAGTTCACCGAATAGGTGCCTTGGAACGAGGTTGTCAGCACCACCTGGAAATCTCCGGTGGATGCGTAGGCGTGGCTGGTCCGGGTCTTCTCGCCCCACCTGTCCTGCGGCAAGGCGCCGCCCATTGACGGCTGGGGGCCGAAAACCGTGCCGTCCCCGTAGTTCCAGGTGTATTGGACGGGTGTCGCCACCACGTGTACCTGTTGGCCGAACATGGTGATGTCGAACTGCTGTTCAATCGCTTCCGCGTAAAAGTTCGTCTCCGCGCCCCGGAGGGTATTGGGGCTGGGCTGCGCCACAACCTTCCCGGCGTTGACCGGCAGGTTCTGGAACTGGCGCTGGATATCGGCGGCGATCCGGGGCAGGAGGTCCTCGGGCTTCGGGTCGTAAAGGCAGGTGGGTCCTGAGTGATGCGCCCAAACCGCGCCGGGCACGCCCCGCGGCCGCGACAACCACACGACCGGAATGCCCTTGGCACCGTCCTCCCGGTCCTTGCAGTCGAGCTGGCGGGCAAGGCAAGGGGTGTCAAAGTCTCCTCCGCCGAGGTGGCATTGGAGCTCGTACTTGTACTCGTTGGGGTCGTTAGAGGGCACTAACGGGTCTACGGAGACGAACTCCTTCCGTTCGGGGTCCCAAGTGTGTGCCCCCATAGTGAGGCCGGGACTCCAAGCACCACCAAATTCTGGGTCATCACCGTCCTCCGCCTGTGCTGCCCATGCAGGAAGCACTAGGGTCATGACGACTACGAGCAGGAGGGGGACCAGCCGCGAAAGGGACATCGTTATCCAACTATGCTTCCGAGCTCTACCATCGACCATTCACCCTCACCGTAAGTAAGGACGAGCAGATTTCCTTGGTCTGGCGCCTGCGGGTCGGTCCGCGCAACAGTCCCATCAGCTCTCATGTACGACAGGGGCTCTTGGTGAACCTGAACTGCAACTTGGTACGTGCCATTTTGACTTTTAGAAAAGGTGGTGTTTGAGACGGGTGTCGACAACTTCCCACCGACCAACCACCGCCCTTCCGAGTGCCAGTCCCTAATCACTTTGCTGACCTTCTGACAGGCCTCGCACGGGTTTGGGGCAATACTCTCGAATAGCGCAATGTCTCCAGTTTCGTAGGAATAACTGAGGACGCTAAACCAGTATCTGGAAAAAGCTTCTGCCCCTTCCTTCGTTTCTGTCTTGGCTACTTCCGGCAGCACGGGAACCGGCACGTTTTGGGCGGGGCCGGACGCGTCGGCTGGCTTATAGACGGCGCTGGGCGTGGGGGTGGGAGTCGGCGTGGTGCTGGCTGTGGGCGTCTCGGCCGCCACGGGCGACGAAGTGCCGCCCGGCCCCGGAGAGCCCCCGGAATTGCAGCCGGACAGAGCCAGTGAAAGACCAATAACAAGGGCTGCTGCCCCGGACCGCACAGCGCGGGACGTAAAGAAGTTCTGTGATGTCATGGGCCGCTGTACCCCCAGTAAATTTCAAGACGGCTTGCTCCGGACAGTGAGTTAAGGGTAGCCCACGTCACAATTCGGCGACCGAACTTATCCACAGGCGGACCCGGTTCCGTTTCTACCATCCGGAATGCGACAGAAGAAGTCATAAAGGAAGCCGGCACACCACGTGCACCGGCTTCCTTTTTGTAATGACCGCCAGAACTAAAGCGCCTATCTTCCGGCTGGGAGCACCAACTCCCCTGTCTTGTCCGTCGACAAGGCGAGCGAAGAAACGTACTGGATACCGCCGTCGGGAGCGTCCTGCGCGGAACGCACCATGTCCGGCCGCTCGAATTCCAACCCCGTCACGTGGCACAGGAGCTTGGCGTCGCTCGGGTTCCCATCGGCGTCGAACATGGGCAGATCAATGCCGTCTTCGGTGCGGCGAAGATAAAACCTGCCGCGGGTCAGCACAGCGAGAACCGGCGGCAGGACCAGCGCCAGGCCAACCGCGAAAATGGGCGAGTACGGCTGGATTGCGGCACCGAACGCACCAAAGAACACGGCAATGGAAATTCCTGCGGACACCAGCATGGACACGAATCCGACCGGGTTCACGGCGTACAGCATGCCGCGGCGGAACTCCGGCACCTTCGGCGAGATCTTCAGCAGGTACTTGTTGATGGCGATATCGGACGCCACCGTGACCACCCAGGCCATGGCGCAGTTGGCGTAGAAACCGAGGATGGTATTGAGGAAATCGAACATGTTCGCTTCCATCAGAACCAGCGCAATCAGCAGGTTCACCACGACGAACACCATCCGGCCCGGGTACGTCTTAGTGATGCGCGTGAACGAGTTGGTCCACGCCAGGGAGCCCGAATATGCGTTGGTGACGTTGATCTTGATCTGCGAGATGACCACCAGCACCACGGCCAGCGTCATGGCCAGCCAGGCCGGCATCATCTCCTGGTAGACGCCCAGGAACTGGTGCACGGGCTCATTGGCCGTGGCAGAGGCGGCGGGGTCCAGTGTGGCGATCAGGTAGATGGCGATAAACAGTCCCACAATCTGCTTGATCGCCCCAAAGATCACCCAGCCCGGCCCGGCAAGGATCACCGCACGCCACCAGGCTCCCTTGTTGGCCTCGGTACGCGGCGGCATGAACCGGAGGTAGTCGATCTGCTCGGCGATCTGCGCCATCAGGGACAGGCACACTCCGGCTGCGAGCATCACGGACGCCAGGTTCGGTCCGCCATCGCCGGACGCACCCGTGTACGCAAAGAAGCTGTCGATGCTCTCCGGATGGGACATCAGCAGGTAGCCCACGGGAACCACCATCAGCAGCAGCCACAGCGGAGTGGTCCACACTTGAAGTTTGGCCAGGGTGTTCATCCCATAAATCACCAACGGGATGATGATCACGGTGGAGGCGGCATACCCCAGCCACTGCGGGACGCCGAGCCCGAGCTCCAGGCCCTGCGCCATGATGGAGCCCTCCAGCGCAAAGAAGATGAAGGTGAAGGTCGCGAAAATAACGTTCGTGACCACCGATCCGTAGTAGCCAAAGCCGGAACCGCGGGTGATCAGGTCCAGGTCGATGTTGTACCGGGCCGCGTAGTAGGCCAAGGGGAATCCGGTGGCGAAGATGACGACGGCTGCGACCAGGATCCCCAGGATCGCGTTGACAGTGCCGTACGAGATCCCGATGTTCGCGCCGATCGAGAAGTCCGCCAGGTAGGCGATGCCGCCCAGCGCGCTCGTTGCCACCACTCCTGCACTCCACTTGCGGTAGGAGCGCGGCGCGAACCGCAGCGTGTAGTCCTCCAGGCTTTCCTTGGTGGCGTTCAGCGCCGCGGTGTTGCCTGCCGTCGGGGTTGCCGGGGAATGTCCGACGACGGCGGCATTGGATGGTGCCGCCGGTTCCAGTAATTGCGTTGTGTCTGTGTCGTTGCCCATTAGGTGCGTCGCTTTCGTTTGCGTTTAGCCATCACGGCCCTGCGTGCGACGCTATCCAGCAGGAAAGACAGTCCGGTCACAAGCCTGTTTCGGAAGTGTTAAGCCTTGACGGACCTGTCACAAACAGGCGGAGATGGGTACAAAGCCTCTGGCGCATTTCTACTGCGAGTAGAACAATGGCCGCATGATGTTTGAACACGCGGACGGCAATCCCGTCCTGGAACTCGATGACGAGCAGTCCTGGCGCCTGCTGGCGGCAACGCAGCACGGGCGGCTGGTGGTTTCTGTTGCGGGGGAACCGGACATTTTCCCGGTGAATTACGTGACCTCAAACCGGAAGGTCTACCTGCGCACGGCGCCGGGAAACAAACTCGCGCAACTGACCATCAACGCCCAGGTGCTGTTCGAGACCGACGGCATCCTCTCGCAGGAGGCCTGGTCGGTTGTCCTGAGGGGCACAGCGCGGGTGCTCAGCAATTCGGATGAGCTCGCAGCCATTGAGGAGCTTGGCCTGAAGACCTGGGTTCCAACACTCAAGGACTTCTACGTGGAGATCGAACCGAAGTCCGTCAGTGGCCGGCACTTCGTGTTCGGCGAACAGCCGGAACGGGAGATCTAACCGCTCCTAGACTGGAAGGATGGCGGACAGGTCCACTGCAGACAAGCTCACCCCCGAGCAGCGCAGCTGGAACATGTCCCGGATCCGCGGCAAGAACACCAAACCCGAGCTTCTGGTCCGCAGGTTGCTGCACGCCAAGGGCTATCGGTACCGCCTGCACGGCAGGTCCGGCGGCACCAAACTGCCGGGAAATCCGGATCTCGTCTTCGCCGCCCGGCACAAGGTGATCTTCGTCAACGGCTGCTTCTGGCATTTCCATGACTGCAGGGTGGGCCTGCACGCTCCGAAAGCCAACGCCGAGTTCTGGGCCGCCAAACGCACCCGGACGCGAGAGCGCGACGAAGGTCAGCGCCGGCAGTTGGAAGACGCCGGCTGGGAAGTGCTGACAGTCTGGGAGTGCGAGCTGAAGGACCGTTCAGCCCTCGAAACCCAGTTGGTGAACTTCCTGGACGCCGGCGGCTGACGCAGGAATTCTTGAGGAAATCTTTAGCCGCTGCCGGCACTGTCCTTGATCCTGGCGAGGCAGGATGAACGGGTTGCCGCGATCAGGCAGCACGCCACTGGCAGTTTCGGAGCGGCTATCCCCTATCCCCTAGCTTCTCCGGGCCCACAGGGCGGACTTGAAGGCGGATGCCGACGAGTCACTGCTGTTGATGCGCCAGTCCGTTTCCTTCTGCAGATGGAACCAGACGAAGCCCATCACTTCCGGCTGCGCGGCCAGATAAGACACCAGGTCCGTGTTCCAGGCGGCTTTGGAACCACCCAACTCACTGGACGCTGTCTCCGCGATCAGGACGGGTTTTCCGGGTGCCAGGGTGCGGAGCTGGGAGATGCCGGGGCCAAGGAGATCCATCGGGGAAACCCAGCTGCTCCAGGTTTGGGACGTGCCCCAGTTGTAGCCGTCCAGCGCCACGATGTCCACGTAACCTGCCCCCGGGTACAGGCCGGCCAGGTCGGTCGAGCCCCAGTAGGGCACGTTCGGGGACCAAACCCACTGGACATTGGCGGCACCCGTCGCGGCGACAACGTCGTGCACATGACGCCAAGCGGCCACATAGTCTCCGGGCTGGTTGCCGTTGACGCCCTCGGCCCACGGGTACCAGTTGCCGTTCATCTCGTGCGCAAAGCGCAGCATGACCGGCTTGCCCCAGGCCGCCAGCGACTGGCCCCACTGGGTGATATTTGCGTCGAAGTCACCGGCAGCCACCCGGTCAAGCGAATAGGCCGGCTGTTCCACCCCGCCGCCCCAAGCCCACGGCTCCCAGGTCACCAGGGGCGTGGCACCCCGCGAGCGCACCGCATCCATCTCGGTGATTGGCGGAGACTGCAGGAAATCCTTGTAGATCATGACCATCGAGGGACTTTCCCCGGCCAGGGTGGCCACCTCGTCAAGCTCGGTGCCGGCCAGCGCTCCCCCGGCGGTTGCCACTCCGAAGCGCAAGGGAGCCGTGCTGACTGTGGGCGGCTGCGGGGCGGGCGCTGGTGCTGGAGCCGGGGCAGCCTGAACCACGAAAATCGCGGAAGCCTTGATGGACGAGGTCTTGGCAGTGATGGTGAGGTTTCCGGTTGACGCCGCTGGAATGGTGATCCCCGTACTGAAAGCACCCGTCGATGTGGTCTGGAACGCGAAGGTCGTGGAACCCACAATCACTGTCCCGGTAGTGGAGACCTTGAACCCTGTTCCGGTAACGGTCACCGCGGAACCGGCCGGACCGGAAGCCGGGTTGAGCATAACTTGAGGTGAAGTGGCTGCGCTGGCCGGCTGGATTATGGACACGGCCAAACCAGCCACGATTAAGAGCGCGGCAAATAAGGTCCTGAGCGTTCGGAACACGGCAATCTATCCCCAGATTGAAGGCGGTTTTGGGCCGCTGTTGACGTCAATGCGGAAAGCACTGGCCTTGATCCTATGGGCAGCAAACCGCACTCCCATCAAGAAAACCACAATTCTTGCCGAGTCTTCTGCAAGGTAAAGGGAACGGTCCTAACCTGAAAAAAGACGAAGCACCTCCGCATTACCACCCTGTTTTCCGAGTCAGCAATTCCAGCAGAAAGGAGTGTCATGAGCACTTCAGATGATGCGCCCAGGCCGCTGGTAGACCAGTCCGTCCTGGACCGGCTGCGGGAAGAGCTTGAGGAGGAAGAAGGCTACAGCAGGGTCTTCGTGGGGAACTTCATCGAGTACCTGCCACAACGGCTGGCCCGTTTGCGGCTTGCCCTGACCACCGGAGACCTCGACGGATCGATGGATGCCGTCCTCAGCTTGAAGACCTCAAGCCAGATGGTTGGAGCCGAGCGGCTGGCGGGGCTTGCCCTGGAACTGGAGAACGAGATCCGGGCCGAGGCGCGACACGCTGACATGACGGTGGCATTGCCCAGGCTGGCAGCCGCGTACCTGCGGCCCATCACCCAGTGCAGCAGGCAAACCACGCACCGGCTGCAGGCTCAGTGCTGCCCGGGCGCCAAGCGATAACCCACTCCGCGGACTGTTTGCAGCCACCGCGGCTGCTGCGGCGAGTCGCCCAGCTTTTTGCGCAGGTTTCCCATGTGGACCTCGACGGAACGTTCGTCGGCCTCGCTGATGTAACTGCCGACGTCGTAATCCTCATCCCGAAGCCTGCGCACCAGGTCGGACTTGGTCCGGACCGTCCGGCCGGCTTCCAGGAGCGCGTACAGGAGTTCGAACTCCGTTCGGGTCAGGTTCATCTCTTTGCCGTCGACGGCCACCGTGCGGGACGCGTAGCTGAGTTCCAGCCCGTTGTGGCTGAAGTTTCCACGCTCGGGGTGGGCAGTTCCGTCTTGGGAAGCATCCACCGTTACCTCGCCGGGCTCGGGAACGGAGCGTGGCCGCCGCATCATGGCCGCGACGCGGGCGCGCAATTCGCGCGGCCGGAACGGTTTGGTGAGGTAGTCGTCCGCACCCGACTCGAGCCCGATCAGGGTGTCCAGTTCCTCGGTGCGGGCCGTGAGCATCACGATGTAGGCATCCGAAAACTCGCGGATCTGCCGCGACACCTCGAATCCGTCGATGTCCGGCAACCCCAGGTCCAGGGTGATGACGTCAGGATTCAGGCTCTTTGCCATCAGGACGCCCTCCGCGCCGCCGCTGGCGACCGAGACGTCGAATCCAGCCTGGGTCAGCACAGTGCGAACCAGTTCCCGAATGTCGTGGTCATCCTCGATGACCAGACCCACACGTGCCTCACTCATAGAGCCCCCTCAGTGCCAACGTCAGAAGTATAGCTGGCTGCGGATATCCTGCTGGTATGGCCCTGCAAACCCCCACATCCGCGTCTTCCACCCCATGAGCGACCCCACAGCCTGGTCCTCCGGACGGCTGCGGTTTTTCAAGCGGCCCTTTCACGAGTACCGGCTGACGGACCGGGTGGCCATGAGCCAGATGCCGTTGTTCGTGACCACCATCCTGACGGCCCTGCTGGTCTGGGCGTTCTTCCCGGACACCATGGACAACCCCCTTTTCGTCACGTTCCTCATCTCCCAGCTGGCGATCATGGCGCTGTGCTACCTCATCCCCTGGGAGCGGCTGCCCTACACCAGCTTCCTGGCCATCCCGCTGCTGGACTTCATCTCGATCGCCGCCGGCCGGGAGGGCGGACAGGAAAGCCTCGCGGGTATCAGCCTGCTGGCCGTGTTCCCGGTCATCTGGCTCTGCGCGTCGGGCTACTACCCGCGGGCCGCCTTGTGGCTCTCCTTCCTGGGACCGCTGGCCATTATCTGGGTGCCGTTGCTCGTGAAGGGAAACTACACGCCACAGGACTTTGCCCGGTCGCTCCTGCTGCCGGTCATGATGCTGGGCATTGGCGTCTCAGTGAGCGTCCTGACCCTGAGCATGATGCGCCAGCAGACGCAGCTGGAGGAGAAAGACGAGCAGCTGAGGGCCAACCTGCGCATCAGCAAGCGCCAGGAGGCCCTGTTAAACACCGTGCTGGAAACCGTGCACCTGGGCGTCCTTGCCGTCGACGCCGACGGCCACGACGTCCTGATGAACCGGAAACAGCGCGCCAACCATGAACTGGCCAGGCCAAAGAATATCGCGGACCCCAACGAGTCACAGCTGCTGGTCTTCGGCCCTGACCGCAAGACGCTGGTCGCCGTGGAGGAGCGGCCGGTCCGCCGGGCTGTCCTGGGGGAAACCTTCACCGATTACCTCGTCTGGCTGGGCGAGGGGAAAGAACAGCGGGCCTTTGTCACGACGGCACGCGCCATGAAGGATTCCGATGGCAACCTCGGCGGCTCCGTCATCGTCTTCAGCGACGTCACGGACCTGGTGAACGCGCTCACCGCCAAGGACGACTTCGTCTCCAGCGTCTCCCACGAATTCCGCACGCCATTGACCTCCATCCTCGGGTACGTGGAGATCCTTCTGGCCGATGAGCTGGAAGGGCCGCAGCGCGAGATGCTGGAGATCATCCGCCGGAACTCCGAGCGGCTCCTGACCCTGGTGTCGGACCTGCTGTCCAGCAGGAACGGCCAGTTGATCGTCACGCCCCACGCCGTCGATGTGGCCGAACTCGTGCGCAGCAGCGTCTCCTCCGCGATGCCGCGGGCCGCCGCCGCCGGCGTCGAACTGCGGGCCGAAACCCCGGAGCGCCTGGAAGCTCACGTGGACAGCGCCCGGATCTCCCAGGTCCTGGACAACCTGGTGTCCAATGCCATCAAGTACTCACCGGACGGCGGCGAGGTGGTGGTGTCGCTGGCGCAGGAGGACGGCCACGTGGCCTGCCGCGTGGCCGACACCGGCATGGGGATGAGCCCGGAGGACGCCTCCGAAGTGTTCGCCAAGTTCTTCCGCACCAGCAGCGTCCGCCGCACCGCCATCCCCGGCGTGGGCCTGGGCCTGCCCATCAGCAAGGCGATCGTCGAGGCACATGGCGGCACCATCGGCGTCGACAGCACGCTGGGTGAAGGGACCACCTTCATGTTCCGGGTGCCGGTGTAGCGGCCCCGCGCCCGCGGGGTTACCTGGCCGGGCCTGCGGGGGCAGGACGCGGGTGGGAAACCACCTCGCCCCAGGACTGGCGGGCGAGGTCCCTGACGGAGGCAAGGATGGCCGACGGCGGCTGGCTGAGATCCAGCGGGAACTCCACGATGTCGATATCGGTGTTAAGGATGCGGCGGAGTTTCATTTCGCCCTTGCCGGCATAGACGAGCCAGGCGGTGGGTACGGCCAGCGCCGTGCAGTGCGCCAGCATCTGGTAATGGTCTGCGGTGAGGGACGCACCGGCGTCCGACGCGGCCCGGTACTTGGCGTTGTACGCCACCACCGGCCGCCCACCCAGCAGGTGGACAGCATCCGGGCGCACGGACAGGCGGTCCGAGTCGCGCACCGCCTCGCTGAGGAGGGCGTTGTACCGCAGCCGAAGCTCCCCCGGATACGCGGCCATCGCCGCCCGCAGTGCGGTTCCCACGAAGTCCCCGAACACCTGGGCCATGTCCACCACGAACGAGGCCGTCCGCTGCCTGCCCTCCCCCGCTTCCGCGGACGCGTTGCGCAGGATCAGCTCCGCCAGGCGCAGCACGGCGTGGTAGCGCAGGTTCATCCTGGTGGGCTTCCACGGCGGCACCGGCGCCCCGGACGGAAGGCGTGTGACGGCGTCGAGCTTTCCCTTCAGCTGCCGCAGCCTGCCCAGCACCTCCGGCCGTACCCCCGGCACCTGCCCCATCCGCTCCAGCGCAGCGCGCAGGATCCGGTTTTCCGCGATGTCCTCGGTGAACTCGTCGTAGGAGACCTCCAGGGGAACCAGCATCCCGGGACGGCGGGAGATCTGGTCCGAAATCCGGATGCGTCCCTTGACCGTCCGCAGCGACTCGTCCACGGTGAGGTAGCCCTGCAGGACACCACGGCCCAGGGCCCGTTCGGCCAGCTGCGCCAGCGACTCGGCCAGGGCGCTCCACAGGTCCCGGTCCTCGTCAGCGGCCACCAGGTCCGGCCGGAAGCCCTGATCCCCCGCATAGCTGAGGAGGAAGAGGAGCCGGCTGAGCCCCAGCCTGTCCTTGGGCCGGACGTCCAGCTGGAGCGTGGGGGTCCGGACGGAGCCCACCTTGCCCACCGGTTCAATCCGGTACAGCCCCATGCCCATGGGGGATGCCTTGGCCAGCCCGCTGGAGTTCAGGAAGGAAGCACTTGGCGCGTCCAGCCGTTCCACCAGGCCGCCTGACAGCTCGTCCAGGACCAGGTGCCGCACGGACGCCCGGGGATCAGCGCGCTGCAACGCGTCCCAGCAGCTGGTCCAGCCCGAAGCGCTCCTCCAGCTGCGCCCGCGTGAGCTGGCCGTGGTAGTGCTCCTGCAGCAGCGGCATCAGCTCATACTTCCAGATCCGGCGGAGCCCGGCCGGGGTTTGGGCCGCCGGCTTCATGAAGTAGGACGGCCCGATCATCAGGTCCCGGTCCCACTCGTCGATGGCACCGTTCAGCGCATCCAGCAGCAGCGCCGGGGTGGTGTCCAGCTGCCGGGCCTGCAGGAACCGGAGCAGGGAGCCCTTGACCGGCTCGGTCTGCGGGTGCAGCTCAATGAAGGAGAACCGGCGGCGGATGGCTGCGTCCATCATGGCGATGGAGCGGTCCGCAGTGTTCATGGTGCCGATGATGTAGAGGTTGTCCGGCAGCGTGAACGGTTCGTTGGGGCTGTACTGCAGGTAGATCCGGTCGTCGCGGTATTCCAGCAGGAAGTACAGCTCGCCGAACACCTTGGCCAGGTTGGCGCGGTTCATCTCATCGATGATCAGGAAGTACGGCTTCTTCTCGTTCCCGGGCTTGGCGGCTTCCTCGGCCAGGCGGCGCAGCGGGCCAGCCACCAGCTTGAAGGACACCTGGCCCTCGTCCGTCTTGTCCGGCCGGTAGCCCTCGAAGAAGTCCTCGTAGGCATAGGACGGGTGGAACTGGACCAGCTTGACGCGCTCGTCGGTGGTGTCGTCCGCCAGCTCGGCGGCGAGGTGCTTGGCCAGGTAGGTCTTGCCGGTGCCCGGAGGGCCGTAGAGGACCAGCTGGCGGTTCTCCTCCAGCAGGTCCGCGATCTCCTGGAGCGGTTCCAGCTCCATGTGCAGCGACGCCGCGAATTCCTGCGTCAGCGGGCGGAAGCCCTCCTGGACAGGCTGGACGACGGCGGCACCGTCAGTGTCGCCGTCGGGCTCGGTTTCCGCCTCGGCAGGCAGCAGCGCCTGCAGCGCCTGGACCACCCGGGTCACGTCCACCACGATGCCGGGGGTGGCGAGCTGGCGCTGGACGTGCCGGGGAAGGCTGGTGGTGGTGTGCCCGTCGTCGAACCAGCGCACCTTACGCCGCAGCCGGCGGTTGTCGTCGTTGTACTCGGGCTCCCCCAGCACGCCGCCCAGCCGGACAGTTCCGGCGTGCTGGTAGAGCACCAGGTCACCCGGTTTCATGACGGTCAGGAAGGCAAACACCGCAGTCTTGGTGTCCTCGCGTTCCACGTAGCCAAGGTGTTTGTAGTCCTCGTCCACGGCGTGCTGGACCAGGCCGGCGGTGACGCCGGGGTCCAGGTGCCGGAGATGTTCGACGTCGAGGGTCACCTTTTCCTCGCCGTGCCAGGCCGTGAGCAGCTCGGCGTGGTCGCTGTGCGTGCGGAGCAGCCAGGCCCGCCGGCCGGGGTCGCCCACTTTGCGCCACTGGCTGACCAGCTGGCGGGAGTACCAGTCCGTGCGCTGGCCCGCCTGATCGTCCAGGTGCAGCCGGATGCGGTGGATGTCCGCCGTGATGTCCTCTTCGCTGTCGCCGTTGGCCCCGCCCACCAGCGACGCGAACGCGTCCCGGATTTCCTGCCGCTCCACGTCCGCCACCACCGGCTCGAAGTAGCTGGGCCAGGCCAGGAACTCAATGCTGCGGCGGATGGCGGGCTGATCGTCGGGAGTTGATGCAGCGAGGCGGTGGAACTGCACGGGGTCCTTGATGGCCGCCTGCACCACGCTTGCCGGCCGCTGCGCAACGTTCTGCACAAACCGGCACAGCCACTTCAGGTGGTCCCAGATGGTCCAGTTGAATTCGGCGGTCCGGTCGCGGATCACGCCGTGGTCCGTCATGCCGGCGTACAGCTCCTCGGGAAGCTCCAGCGGCGGCTCAAGCCAGCCCGCGGCCTCGGCCACGCGGGCGCGCTTGACCTTCAACGACTTCACTTCGTGGGCCAGCGGAAGCGACTGCAGGAACAGCAGCTCCACGGCCAACTGCTTGGCCCCGCGGGTGGCGCCCTCCAGGTTCTCGCGGAGGTTGGTCATCATCGGGGCCTTGGAGTCGGCGATGCCCCGGTCCAGGCGGTCGAGCAACTCCGCGGCCGCCGGAACCGACCAGGTCCGGGTGCGGCCGTCCAGGGGTGAAGCCTTGCCTTGGAGACCGGGCCCCAGCACGAACCACGCCGCATCCTCGATCTCCTTGGAGATGCCGAGGGCGCGGGTCATGGCAACAGTGGCAGTGGGGGTCATGCCTCCAAATTTACAGGGTCAAGCTGGGCGGCCGCTCCAAACCGTCCGGCCGCCCATCCGCCATGCCGGGCTAAATGCCGGTGGCGGGCCGCTTCCTGCCGAAGACGAAGTACCCCATGGGGCCGATGAAATTGATGAACGAGGCCGCCCGCCAAACAGCCTTTGGGCCGTTAATCAGCTCGGCGGGCCTGCGCGAGATGTCCCGTTGGGCGGCAACCAGCAGGGACACCTGCATGATCGCGGTAAGGATGATGCCCGCCCTGCCGGATGGGGACATTTCCTTCCATGTCTTCTTGTTCCGGCGGCCATGGGTCTTGTTCTTGGCCATCTTGTTTTTAGCCATCGGGGCTTCCTTTCACCGTTCGCTGGTTGTTCCAGTCCAGTGTGTCCAGACCGGCCCTGTCCAGAGGCTTACTGCCTGTAGGGGGCCATCCGTTCCTTTTGTTCCTGGCTGAGTCTCTGCACCCGGCCGGTCGTTTCGTCCACGAACGCCAGGTGGCTGCTCGCCTTCACGCAGTCCTCGCGGGTGACGGGGTCCTGGAGCAGGTAGTGGATATCGAAGCTGGCTCCCTTGACGGCGCCGATCCAGAGCTGCACCACCGCCGGAATGTTGCGGTACTCCAGCGTCCGGACGTAGCGGATCCTGTGATCCACCACCAGCGCCATGGTTCCGGCCGGAACGTCGTTGAACAGCGATACCGGCGGCTCCACACCGGGCAGACCCGCGCCCCGGGGCGGCCCGAAGGCGGCGATCCTTGCCTCCTCCAGCATCCTGACGATCTGGACATTGTTGATATGGCCGTAGGCGTCCATGTCTCCCCAGCGCATCGGCACCAGGACCTCAATGCGCTTACCGCCGTCCGGCCCGGCCCCTTCCGCGGCCTCCCGTCCGTCTTCCTGCCGCTGCAGCTGCTGGGCTGCCTCGGCCTGCTGGGCGCTCAGCTGCGCACCGCCGTCGAATCGTCCACCGGTACTTCTCCGGCATCTGCACCCGCGAACTGTGACATGTAGAGGCGGTGGTAGGCGCCCCGGGCATCGAGCAGCAGCTGGTGGTTGCCCTGTTCCACGATTTGTCCGTTTTCCATGACCAGGATGGTATCGGCATCGCGGATGGTGGAGAGCCGGTGGGCGATGACGAAGCTCGTGCGGTCCGAGCGCAACGCGGCCATGGCCTTCTGCACCAGGAGTTCGGTGCGGGTGTCCACGGAACTGGTGGCCTCGTCCAGGATCAGCAGCGAGGGGTTCGCCACGAAAGCACGGGCGATGGTGATGAGCTGTTTCTCGCCGGCGCTGACGTTGTTGCCCTCCTCGTCAATCACGGTGTTGTAGCCCTCGGGCAGCGCCCGCACGAAGCGGTCCACGAAGGTGGCCTTCGCGGCGGCCATCACCTGCTCGTGCGTGGCGTTGAGGTTGCCGTAGCGGATGTTGTCGTAGATGGAGCCGCCGAACAGCCACGCGTCCTGGAGGACCATACCCACTTTGGAGCGCAGCTCGGAGCGGCTGAGGTGCGTAATGTCCACGCCGTCGAGCATGATGGAGCCGGCGTTGAGCTCGTAGAACCGCATAACCAGGTTCACCAGCGTGGTCTTGCCGGCGCCCGTGGGCCCCACAATCGCCACTGTGTTGCCGGGCTCTGCCGTGAAGGACAGGTTCTCGATGAGCGGCTTGTCCGGGGTGTAGCTGAAGGTGACGTTCCGGAAGTCCACATGCCCGTCGGTCTTCGGCGGCAGGTGTTCGGTGGCGGTCTCGGCGTCCTGTTCGTCGGCGTCCAGGAATTCGAAGACGCGCTCGGAGGATGCCACGCCGGACTGCAGCATGTTGGCCATGCCCGCCATCTGGCCCAGGGGCTGGGTGAACTCACGGGAGTACTGGATGAACGCGGTGGCATCACCCAGGGACATGGCGCCGGATGCCACCCGCAGGCCGCCCACCACTGCGATGCCCACGTAGCTCAAGTAGGAGACGAACTGCATGACGGGGAAGATGATTCCGGACACGAACTGCGCCCCAAAGCTTGCCTTGTAAAGGGCCTCGTTGCGTTCCTCGAACCGGGCCAGCATGTCCGCATCGCGGCCGAAGACGCGGACCAGGTCGTGCCCGGAAAAGGACTCCTCGATCTGGCCGTTCAATGACCCGGTGTTCTTCCACTGGGCAGCAAAGAGCTTCTGGCTCCGGACTCCGATCAGGCCAGCGGCCACCCCGGACAGCGGAAGCGCGATCAGGGCAATCAGGGCCAACTGCCAGGAGACGATGAACATCATGATCACGATGCCCACCACGCTCAGCACGGAATTGACCAGTTGGGCGAAGGCCTGCTGGAGTGCCTGCTGGATGTTGTCGACGTCGTTGGTCACCCGGGACAGCACGTCGCCGCGCTGCCGGGTGTCGAAGTAGTTCAGGGGAAGCCGGTTCAGCTTGGCCTCGGTGTCATCGCGCAGCCGCCGGATGACCTTCATGACGATCCGGTTCAGCACGTACCCCTGCAGCCACATGAAGATGTTCGCCACGAAGTACATGAGCAGCACGATGGCGATGAGCATGGTGAGCTTGTCGAAGTTGATGCCGGTGCCGGGCACAAGTTCCATGCGGGCCACCATGTCCGCAAAGTTGTCCTGCCCCTGCTGCCGGAGGCCGGCAACGAACTGCTCCTTGCTGGCCCCGGCGGGAAGTTGTTTGCCAACCACCCCGGCGAAGATCACGTCCATGGCCTGGCCCAGGATCTTGGGGGCGATGACGTTGAGGACCACGGAGATGACCACCAGCCCCACCACGGCATAGATGCCCAGCGCTTCGGGCTTCAGCAGCCCCATGAGACGTTTGGCAGACGGCCAGAAATGCTCGGCTTTCTTGGCCGGCATGGCACCGAACATGCCGCCGTCGGCTTCGGTGGGCTGGAACTCCTCTTCGACGTAGTCGTCATCCTCCGGCTGCCCTGCGCCCGGTTGTGCCTCCCCCGCGGGCGGCTGGACGGACATTGGCGTCTCTTCCACGGGACTGGAGTCCTTCTTGCGCGGGCTCATGCCACTTCCTCCACACTCAGCTGGGATTCGACGATTTCCTGGTAGGTGGGTGAGGTTTCCAGTAGTTCCTCATGGGTTCCACGGTCAACGATCCGCCCGTTGTCCAGGACCAGGATCTGGTCAGCCTCGGTAATGGTGGAGATCCGCTGGGCCACGATGATCACCGTGGCGTCCGAGGTGGTGCGTTTGAGGGCGGCACGGAGCCGGGCGTCGGTGGCAACGTCCAGGGCGGAGAAGGAGTCGTCAAACAGGTAGACGCGCGGTTTGGTCACCAGCGCGCGGGCGATGCACAGGCGCTGGCGCTGGCCGCCGGAGACGTTGGTGCCGCCCTGCGAGATCCGGGAATCGAGTCCGTTCTTCTTTTCCCGGACAAATGATTCACCCTGGGCTGTCCGGAGCGCATCCCACAGTTCCTGGTCGGTCGCCTCGGTCTTGCCGAACCGGAGGTTGTGCCCGATGGTGCCGGAGAACAGGTAGGGACGCTGCGGCACCAGGGCGACGCGTTTGGTGATCTCCGCGCGGTCCAGCCTGTCCACCGGGACGCCGTCAAGCAGCACCTGGCCTTCTGCGGCGTCGTACAACCGCGGCAGGAGGGAAAGGAGGGACGTTTTGCCGGCACCGGTTGACCCAATGATGGCGATGGTCTGGCCGGGGCGTGCAGTGAAGCTGATGTTGCTGAGCACCGGGGACTCGGCTCCCGGGTAGGCAAACGTGACGTTGCGGTACTCAACCACGCCTTGCAGGGAGGCCGGGGCTTCGGGACGCTCGGGGTCGTGGATGGAAGGTTCGACGCCGAGCACCTCGCCGATGCGGTCAGCACAGACTGAGGCGCGCGGGATCATCATGGCCATGAACGTGCCCATCATGACGGCCATCAGGATCTGCAGCAGGTACTGCAGGAATGCGGTCAGCGACCCTACCTGCATGGCGCCGGCGTCCACCCGCTGCCCGCCAAACCACAGCACAGCGGCAGTGGACAGATGCAGGATCATGCTGATGGCCGGGAACATCAGGACGAACAGGGCGCCGATGCGGAGGGAGACGTCCGTGAGTTCCTTGTTGGCGCCACCGAACCGGTCCGTCTCATACGGTTCGCGGACGAAGGCCCGGACCACGCGGATACCGATGATCTGTTCGCGCAGGACGGCGTTGATCCGGTCGATCTTCCGCTGCATGGAGCGGAACAGCGGCATGAGGCGGACCACCAGGTACCCCACCACCACGGCCAGCAGCGGGACGGACACCCACACCAGCCAGGAGAGGTTGATGTCCTCACGCAGCGCCATGACGATGCCGCCGATGCACATGATGGGGGTGGCGACCATGAAGTTCAGCGCCATCAGCAGGAGCATCTGCACCTGCTGGACATCGTTGGTGCCGCGGGTGATGAGCGTGGGAGCGCCGAACGCGTTGACGTCCTTGGCGGAGAAGCTGGTGACTTTGCGGAACACCGCGCGGCGCAGGTCGCGGCCCACCGCCATGGCCGTCCTGGAGCCGAAGTAGACGCCGGCGATGGCCGCAGCTATCTGGGCGAAGGCCACCAGGAGCATCACTGCACCGGTGCGCCAGATGAAATCGGTGTCTCCGCGGGCCACCCCTTCGTCAATGATCTGCGCATTCAGGCTGGGCAGATACAGGGCGGCAATGGTGGACGCGAGCTGGAAAACGAGGACAGCCAGGATGTACGGCAAATACGGTTTGGAGTAGCGCCGTATAAGGGTGAGGAGCATGGACTCAACTCTAGTGATGCCCACCGACATTGGGTCCCCTTGGAAGCAGGTTTTCCGGCCGGAGCCACTGGTGGAGGGCCAGTCTACGGGGGCACCATGGGCAGCGGCATTCCCCGCAGTCCGCAGTAGAAGCCGCAGCCCGCACCGGGAAGTGTCTTCCCAGTGCGGGCTGCGGCGTTGGTGTTCCCAGTGCGGGCTGCGGCGTTGGTGTTGCCGGTGCGGGGGGCCGCGCCCTGCTGTCGATGGCCTGCCAGGCGCTGCTAGGAGCCGGCCCCGGCGGACGGAGCCTCGGCTGACAGGGCATCGGCTGACGGTGCGTCAGGCGCTGCGGCACTGTGCTTCCCGCGCCCTGCCAGGTACAGCGCGGCCGCTGCCTGGATCTTTCGCTCCTTCAGGAGCTTGCGCTGCATCCTGCTGAGCTCTGCCGCGGTGGCCGCCTGCCTGGCCGCCACGTCCTGCTGGGAGCGCAGCTGTTCCTGGATGTCCAGCACCAGGCCGCCCAGTTCCGCCTGCTGGCGGGCCAGCAGGTGCTGGGTGTCCTGCAGTTTCTGCAGGGTGGCGGCGGCGCTGGCCACCGCGTCGGCAGCCTTGTCCATCGTGTCGGCAGAGCGCAGGTCCAGCCCTTCGGAACGGAAGCTCCTGGCGAAGACTTCCTCGAAGTCCTCCGTGGCCACCCGCCCGGACGCCGCCGCAGCAGCGGCAGCACCGCCGTCGTACATCTTTGCCGGCGCTGAACCCAGCCCCGCAGGTGTGGCACTCCTTGCGGGCAGTCCGTTCCCGGGGGCGTTCCCGGCCGGCGGGACCACGGGCAGCTGGCCGGTCATGGCGGTCATTCCGGCTTCGCCGGCGGCGTTGGCCTGCAGTGTGGCCTCGGGGGTGATGTCCACGGTCCTGCGCAGCGGCACCTCCTTGATGAAGATCACGGCGATGAGGGCAACCGCGCTCACGACCGCGGAAATCATGAAGATGCCGGCAGTCGCGTCACCGTAGGCCGCCCGCATGATGTCCGCGACCGGTGCGGGCAGGTCCTTGAGGTCCATGCTGGCGCCGCTGTTGCCGGAAGCCTGGATGCCCAGCTTCGACAGTCCATCGGTGGCCAGGTCCTTGACGTGGTTGGCCATGACGGCGCCCAGGACGGACACGCCGATGGCGCCGCCCACCGAGCGGAAGAACGCGACGGAGGCACTCGCGGAACCGATGTCCTTGGCCTGGACCGTGTTCTGCACGGCGAGGACCAGGTTCTGCATCAGCATGCCCAGGCCGATGCCGAAGATGCCGGTATAAAGGCCGGTCAGCCAGAGTTCGGTGGTGTGGTCCATGGTTCCGGCTAGCGCCAAGCCGCCGATCAGCAGGACGGTGCCGCCGATCAGGAAGCGCTTCCACTTGCCGTAGCGGCTGATCAGCTGGCCGGACAGGACGGAACCGACCAGGTTGCCGGCGATCATGGGCAGGGTCAGCAGGCCCGCCTCGGTGGGCGTGGCGCCGCGGGCCACCTGGTAGTACTGGCCCAGGAAGGTGGAGGAGCCGAACATGGCCACGCCCACGGCAACGGATGCCACGATGGCCAGCGCGGTGGTGCGTTCGGAGATGATCTTCAGCGGGATGATCGGCTGCGAGACCTTGGATTCAACCAGGACCAGCAGTGCGAGCAGGAGGACGCCGCCGCCCACCATTACCGCGGTCTGCCAGGACCACCAGTCGTAGTAGTCGGCTTTGCCTGCGAAGGAGACCCAGACCAGGAGCAGGCTGACGCCGGAGGTGAGCAGGATGGCACCGAGCCAGTCGATCTTGGCCGGGCGCTTGATGTGCGGAACCTTGAGCGTGACCTGGAGCAGGATCAGGGCGACGACGGCGAGCGGCACGCAGACGAAGAACGTCCAGCGCCAGCCAAGCGAGCTGTCCACGATGAAGCCGCCCAGCAGCGGTCCGCCGGCGGTACCGACGGCCATGACGGCACCCATGTAGCCGGAGTACTTGCCGCGTTCACGCGGCGGAATGATGGAGCCGATGATCGCCTGGGCCAGGGCAGTCAGCCCACCCATGGCGATGCCCTGGATCACGCGGGCGGTGAGCAGGAACGGGATGTTTTCGGAGAAGCCTGCCATCACCGAGCCGGCCACGAAAATCACGATGCTGAGCTGGACCAGGACCTTTTTGTCGAAGAGGTCGGCGAGCTTGCCCCAGATGGGGGTGGTTGCTGCGTTGGCCAGCAGCGCGGCTGTGATGACCCACGCGAAGTCCGTCTGGGTGCCCTTGAGCTCGGACATGATGGTGGGCAGCGCGTTGGCCACGATGGTGCTGCTGAGGATTGCGGTAAAGAAGGCAGCGAGGAGACCGGTCAGGGCCTCCATGATCTGCCGGTGGTTCATGGGTGCGCCGGGTTCGTGGCGCTTGGATTGCCGCGACTCCTGTTTGGCGCTGCGTTGGCGCTGGCGCTCCTGTTCCTGGTCCGCGGCGGCGGTGACGTTAGCCATTAATGGACTCCTGCGTTTCGTGTTCAATGGTGGTTCCGGCCGCCCTTGCCCGGATGGAATTCTTCAGGGATGTGGTGAGCTTGCTCAGCATCGCGGCTGTTGCCACGGCGTCGTCCTCGTTCCAGTCGGCGAGGTAGGCCTGCAGGGTCTCCGCCCGGCGCCGCACCAACTCCGCAAGCTTTTCCTTGCCGCGCGGGGAGAGTGCCAGCAGCTGGGCCCGGCCGTCGTCCGGATCCGGGGTGCGGACCACCAGGCCCGCGTCCGCCAGCTCCGCCACATGCCGGCTCAGCACCGGAGGGCTGACCCCCAGCCGCTCAGCCAGGTGCGCGGCACGGGTCTCCCCTTCGCCGATGAACTTGAGCACGCCCTGGAGGGCGATGCCCGTGTCCTGGCCCTTGATGTTGATCATGGTGACGCAGCGCAATGCGCGCTGGAGGTCATAGATGTTGCTGACGAGGTCGGCTGCAGTGGCCGGTGCGACAGACATGATCCTCCCTAAAGAATTAGTTGCTGCAAGCAACTGTATCAGGAAAAGGTTGCTTAGGGAAACGAAGTTGTTGCCGCTGGCCCTTAAACACACACGCTCCCCCACTTCAGCCGTTGTGGCAGAAGTGAGGGAGCGTGTGAGCGTTATTGGCTACATCAGTCGTCCAGGTGGGTGGGCCCGAACATCTTCAAAAGCGTCTCAACCACGACGACGTTGGGCCCGTCCCCGGCGAAACCCGCCTTCAGCGCGTCCCCCACATCCTCCGGGGCAACCCGGGTGGCGGGAATGCCGAAGGACTCGGCAAGCCTGACGAAGTCCGGGCGGGCCAGTTCGGTAGCGGTTGCCTTGCCGAAGGCACCCACCATGTATTCACGCAGGATGCCGTAGCCGCCGTCGTCCACGATCAGCCAGGTGACCGGCACGTTGTGCTGTTTCGCCGTAGCCAGTTCGGCGATGGAATACATCGAGGAGCCATCGCCGGACACGGCGAGTACCCGGCCCGGCCTCCCCTGGGTTTCCAATCCCACGGCCGCTCCAATGGCGCCGGGAAACGCGAAGCCCAGGCCGCCGGCGCCCTGGGCTGAGTGGAACTGCCCCTGCCGCGCGTCCCAGCAGGACCAGCCCCAGTAGGCGGCGATGGTCATGTCCCAGAAGGTCTGCATGTCCGCCGGCACGGCCTCGCGGATGTCGGCCATGAACTTCAGTTCCTTGCCCAGGTCCTGGGATTCCAGCCGGGCGCGGACCTTGGCGAGCGATTCCTGCACCAGCGACTCCGGGGTGGCACCATGCCAGTCCGGGGCCGCGGCCCTGCCGGGCTGCAGTGCTTCATCAAGGGCCGCGAGCGCCTGCCCGGCGTCGGCACGGATGCCAAGGCCAGGCCGGTTGGATTCCAGCACCCGCGGTTCGGCGTCGATCTGGATGATCCGCCCGCGTGGTTCGAACGTGAAGTAGTTGGACGTCACCTCGCCCAGCGAGGAGCCGATCACCACCAGGACGTCGGCGTCCTCCAGGACGTCGGTCATGTAGCGGTCCTCGATCCAGGCCTGGAGGGACAACTCGTGGTTCCAGGGGAACGCGCCATTGCCGCCCGGCGTGCAAATCACGGGAGCGCGGAGTTTCTCCGCGATGGACAGCAGGGACTTCTCCGCCTTGCCGCGGCGGGTCCCGCCTCCTGCAATGATTGCCGGGCGCCTGGCTGCTTCCAGCCACTTCACGGCCTCGCGTACCAATTCAACGCGCGGCGGGTTGTCCGCTGCTTCCGCCAGGGCATCCTCCACCGGAGGCACCATGATGGGATCCAGCAGCACGTTTTGCGGAATCTCAAGCCAGACCGGGCCCTGCGGTGAGGAGATGGCCTCGGTCCAGGCGTCCTGGATGGCGGACGGGATGCCCGAGGCATGCTGGATCAGGCGCTGGCTCTTGGTCACGTTCGCCGCCGACGCCTTCTGGTCATCAAGCTGGTGCAGCATGCCCTTGCGCCGGGCACCCAGCCCCTCCAAGGGAATCTGGCTGGCCACCACCACCATGGGCACACCCGTGGCGTAAGCCTCCTGCAGGCCGGCCAGGGACGTCAGCGCGCCGGGGCCGGTGGACAGGAACAGCACACCCACTTCCCCGGTGGCGCGGGAGTAGCCGTCCGCGGCAAAGGCGCTGTTGTTCTCGATCCGGGAGGAGACGAAGTGCAGGTTGCCGCGTCCCATCGCGTCGAACAGTCCCAGGGCATGCTGCCCCGGGATGCCGAACACCGTCTTGGCACCCAACGCTTCGAGGGTCTCGACGACGAGGTCCCCGCCATTGCGGGCACCCCTTACCTCCGCGGGGGCGGGTGCCGCCAGTTCGGTCACCGCTCTACTCCTTGGTGGCCGCGGCGAAACCGGCGGGACGGCGGGCCTCCTGGCCCAGGGCCTGCGCCTGGTAGCCCGTTTCGGCTCCGAAGCGGCTCCCGGGAACGGCATTGTCCGCCATGAGGGTCACCAGTTCGTACGCCACGTGGCTGGCGGCAACACCGGTAATTTCGGCATGGTCGTAGGCGGGCGCTACTTCAACGACGTCGGCCCCCACCAGGTTCATGCCGCGGAAGCCGCGGATGATCTCCAGGAGTTCGCGGCTGGTGATGCCACCTGCTTCCGGCGTGCCGGTGCCCGGTGCGTGTGCCGGATCCAGGACGTCAATGTCCACCGAGATGTAGAGCGGGCGGTTGCCGATCCGGTCGCGGACCTTGGCGACGGTTTCCAGCACGCCCTGGTAGTAGACGTCCGCTGAAGTGACAATGCCGAACCCAAAGCGGTGGTCGTCGTCGAGATCCTTCTTGCCGTAGAGCGGGCCGCGGGTGCCGATGTGGCTGATGGCTTCGGTGTCCAGGATGCCTTCCTCCACCGCGCGGCGGAAGGGCGTGCCATGGGTGTATTCGGCGCCGAAGTAGGTGTCCCAGGTGTCCAGGTGGGCATCGAAGTGGAGCATGGCGATGGGCCCGCCGGCGCGCTCGGCAGCGGCCCGCAGCAGCGGCAGCGCGATGGTGTGGTCCCCGCCCAGGGTCAGCAGCTTGCTCCCGGCGGCGGTGAGGTCCAGCGCGTTCTGCTGGATGGTTTCGATGGCTTCGTTGATGTGGAACGGGTTGACGGCCATGTCGCCGGCGTCGGCCACCTGGATGTTCTCGAACGGGCTGACATCCCAGGCGGGATTGTAGGGACGCAGCAGCCGGCTGGCCTCGCGGACATGGTTGGCGCCGAAACGGGCCCCGGGGCGGTAGGAAACACCTGAATCGAACGGCACCCCCACCACGGTCACGTCAGCCTTGGCCACCTGGTCCAGGCGGGGAAGACGGGCATAGGTGGCAGCTCCGGCATAGCGGGGAATCCGGGATGAATCGATGGGGCCAAGGTTGCCGTTGGCTTCAATGCGCAGCTCTTCCAATGGAGGCCTCTCCTTCGAGGAGGTAAGGGACAGGTGTGACTGCAATCATACACTCCTGTTTCCCCTAGAGCATCAGGTGTTTACCAAACCTACCCCCGAACCCCGAGGACAAGTCAGCGGCTGGCGGCGGGCACCAGGACCCAGAGCACCTCTACGGGCTTGTCCGTGGGGTTGACCCAGGTATGGGGTTCGCGGCCGGGAAAGGTTACGGTGTCGCCGGTGCTCAGGTCGTATTCCTCGTTGGTGAGGATCAGCTTGATGGACCCCTTGATCACATGCAGCACATCCACGTCGCAGTCCACCGCATAGAGCTCGGACTCGCCGCGGCCGTGCGGCTCGATCACGGCCTGGATGATCTGGACCCTGCGCTCCGAGCGCGCCGTCAGGAGCCGCTCCACGATGCCCTGGCCGCCGAGCGAAATCCGGGGGCCGTCGTTCCGCTTGGTCAAGTGGGTCTCGGGTGCCGCAAAAAGGTCGCCAATGGAAATGGACAGGACCTGGCAGAGCGTCACCAGTGAGGCCACCGACGGTGAGGTCAGGTCCCGCTCCACCCTGCTGAGGAAACCCTTTGTCAGGCCGGTGGCATCGGCAACCTGCTCGATGGTGAGCCGCTGGGACTGCCGGGCGGCCCGGATCCTTGAGCCGATGGCAACAGGGACGTTACTGGGCTCAACTGGCAGTGCCTTCATCTACGAACCTTTCATGGCCGGCAGTCCGGCTCCACTCTCGAGCCATACTAATCTGCGGCGCTTTTGTGACACGCGCATGCCACACGGGAGCGGCACCGGCGTTCCGATCCTTGACTGTTGCAACCGTCACACTCTAGTCTTTGGAAACTCCTGTTGCCTATAAGGCAATACCAGGAACCCCTCTCCGTTCGTCCGCGGCGGTGCCGGGCGCCGTCGCTCCCGGCACCACACCCGGCCCACAGCTCCAAGGAGCCAACTATGGATGCAAGTGCCATCAACATCGCCACCGTGGTGGTGTATCTGCTCGCAATGCTGGCCTTCGGCTGGTGGGGCAAATCCCGCACCAGGAACAACAGCGACTTCCTCGTTGCCGGCCGTCGCCTGGGACCGTTCCTGTACACCGGGACCATGGCCGCCGTCGTCCTCGGCGGGGCGTCCACGGTGGGCGGCGTGGGCCTTGGCTACAAGTTCGGCATCTCCGGCATGTGGCTGGTGGTGGCCATTGGCGCCGGCGTCCTGCTGCTGAGCCTTCTCTTCGCCGGGACCATCCAGAAACTGAAGATCTACACCGTGTCCCAGATGCTCACCCTCCGCTACGGGAGCAAGGCCACCCAAGCCTCCGGCATCGTCATGCTCGCGTACACGTTGATGCTCTGCGCCACGTCAACCGGCGCCTATGCCACCATCTTCGTCGTACTGTTCAACCTGGACCGGGCGCTGGCCATCGCCATCGGCGGCGCGATCGTCCTGGTGTACTCCACCATCGGCGGCATGTGGTCCATCACCCTTGCGGACCAGGTCCAGTTCGTGATCAAGACGGTGGGCATCTTCTTCCTCATGCTCCCCTTCACCCTGAACGCCGCGGGCGGCCTCGACGGGATCCGCAGCCGCGTGGATGCCAGCTTCTTCCAGATGGACGGCATCGGCGTCCAGACGATCATCACCTACTTCGTCGTCTACACCCTGGGCCTGCTGATCGGCCAGGACATCTGGCAGCGCGTGTTCACCGCCAAGACCCCAAGGGTGGCCCGTTGGGGCGGCGCCACCGCCGGCATCTACTGCATGCTCTACGGCGTGGCCGGTGCGCTGATCGGCATGGCCGCCAACGTGGCCCTGGCCAACGTCAAGATCGCGGCGAAGGACGACGTCTACGCCGAGGTGGCCCAGAACCTGCTCCCCGTCGGCATCGGCGGACTGGTCCTGGCCGCCGCCGTGGCTGCCATGATGTCCACCGCGTCCGGCGCCCTCATCGCCGCCGCCACCGTTGCCCGTGCCGACGTCCTGCCGTTCGTTGCCGGCTGGTTCGGCAAGGACGTCAACACCGGCGACACCGAAAACCCGGAACACGACGTCAAGGCCAACCGCATCTGGGTCCTGGCGCTGGGCATTGTGGCCATCGTCATCGCCATCATCACCAAGGACGTGGTAGCGGCCCTGACCATTGCCTACGACATCCTGGTGGGCGGCCTGCTGGTCGCCATCCTGGGCGGCCTGGTGTGGAAGCGAGGCACCGGCGTGGCTGCCGCCGCGTCCATGGCTGTCGGTTCGGTCATCACCCTCGGCACCATGATCATCCTGGAAGTGAACGCCAAGGCCCCGCTGGACGGGATATACGCCAACGAGCCCATCTACTACGGCCTGATCGCCTCCGCGGTTGTCTACATCACGGCTTCGCTGCTCACCCGCCCCACGGACCCCGCCGTCATGCGGGCCTGGCAGCTTCGTGTTGCCGGCCAGGAGCCGGAAGAAGCGCCCGAGGAAGTCCTCGCCGGCCGCTGACCTGACCAAGCATTAAGCACGACGGCGGCGCCTCCTTTCGCATTCACGCGCAAGGAGGCGCCGCCGTCGTAAGTCCTACCCTCCTGGGTCCCTACCCCTCAGTGTCGCGGGGCTCGTCGTCATCCAGCGGGACCTCGCGGTCCTCGGCGTCGATGACTATCGGTGGCGGCTGGACCACCGGTTCCCCTTCATCAAGGACCCCGTCCTCCGCGTCCGCATCGTCTACCGGTGCATCCTCGGCGTAATCGTAGGCGGGGTCCGCTTCCACGGCGTCCAGGTGCGGCATGTCCGGGTGCTGTCCGGTGGTGCTCATGATTCAACCTCCGTTATTCGCCTGACGTGCTCTTTAGGGGAGGGCGCAGGATGCGCCACACCTTCATCACAGCACCCGCCGGGCGGACGGGTCAATAGTCGTGGCGGCGCCCGGAAGAGTGGCCAACGGGGGCGGTATCGGCCCCGGTTTTAAGGCATACCGAAAGTTCCCAGCGAGGTTGGCCAGCCAAAAAACCGCGGAAATACGCAGTACGCTGGCAAGGCAAAGGCGCGATAAACATGCCCTTTCCAGCCCAGGAGTTACCAGTGTCGCAGCACGCCCAGTCCAACAACGTCGGGTCCAATTCCCGGACCCCGCACCCGGAGGCCGCCGGCACCCCGCAAAGCCAGCCCTCGCCGTCGAACATCAAACGGTGGCGCCAATACCTGGCGGACGAGCGCGCGGAAGCAGCCGTCTACCGGGACCTCGCCCAGAACCGCGAGGGGGAGGAACGGGACATCCTCCTGGCCCTGGCCGAGGCCGAAGGCCGGCACGAGGCCCACTGGCTGGCCCTCCTGGGAGAGCACGCGGGCAAACCAAAGAGGGCCTCGGCGCGAAGCCGGTTCCTGGGGTTCCTGGCGCGGCACTTTGGCTCGGTGTTTGTGCTGGCCCTCGCCCAGCGCGCCGAGGGCCGCTCCCCCTACGCCAAGGACCCCAACGCCACTCCGGCCATGGCTGCCGATGAGCAGATCCATGAGGAAGTGGTGCGCGGCCTGGCCACCCGCGGCCGCAACCGCCTGGCCGGTACGTTCCGGGCAGCGGTCTTCGGCGCGAACGACGGCCTGGTCAGCAACCTCTCCCTGGTGATGGGCATGGCGGCGTCCGGCGTGGCCAGCACCGTGGTGCTGCTGAGCGGCATCGCCGGGCTGCTGGCCGGTGCCATGTCCATGGGCGCCGGGGAATTCATCTCCGTGCGTTCCCAGCGCGAGCTGCTGGCGGCCACCCGCCCCACGCAGATCACGCTGGCGGCCGCGCCCCAGCTGGACCTTGAACACAACGAACTCCTCCTGGTGTACCTGGCCCGCGGGATGTCCCGCGAGGCGGCGGAACACCGGGTGGCCGAGCGCATGGGGCTGCTGTCCTGCGACTGCGACCCCAGCCTGTCCCTGCAGCCGGACCTGCCGGAGGAAGAGGACCAGCACGAGGCCGTGGGGACGGCCTGGGGTGCGGCGCTGTCCAGCTTCTGCTTCTTCGCCTCCGGCGCCATCGTGCCCATCCTGCCGTTCCTGTTCGGCCTGACCGGGGTCGCCGCATTGGTGGTGGCCGGGGTGCTGGTGGGCATCGCCCTGCTGGCCACCGGTGCCGCCGTCGGCCTGCTGTCCGGCACCTCCCCGCTGACCCGCGGCCTGCGCCAGCTCGCCATCGGCCTCGGCGCCGCCGGCATCACCTACCTGCTGGGCCTGCTCTTCGGCACGGCCGTCGGATAGGGCTCAGCCCCGGAGGACCTCCACGGCCTGATCCACCGTATCCACCAGGTGAATGTAGTCCGCCATGGGCCGCCCGGCGGCCAGGCTGCGCAGCATGGGCCAGGCCGGGTACTCCTGCTCCCAGTGGCGCCGCCCCACCAGCACCATGGGCGCCACTTTCTCGCGGGCGCCATAGTAGTTTTCGCAGGCGTCCTGGAAGATCTCCTGGACGGTCCCGGCTGCTCCGGGCAGGAAGACGATTCCGCCGTGGCACAGTTCCAGCAGGATGGCCTCCCGGATGGCGTTGGCGAAGTATTTGGCGATGTGCGTGGCAAAGTAGTTGGGCGGTTCGTGCCCGTAGAACCAGGTGGGGATCCCCAGGGATGCAGTCCCGCCCGGATGGCGTTCGACGACGGCCGCCGCCGCGCGTGCCCACGCCGACACCGAGGGACGGAACCCGGGGACCGCGGCAAGCGTGCCTAGCGCTGCGTCCAGGTCGCCGTCGGACGCCTGGCTCAGGTAAGCGCCCAGGTTGGCCGCCTCCATGGCGCCGGGCCCGCCGCCGGTAGCCACCGAATACCCCTGGAGGGCCAGGAGCCTGCCCAGCCGTGCCGCCTCCGCGAACTCCAGGCTGCCGCGCGGCGCTGCATGGCCGCCCATGACCCCGACGATGGAGCGGCGGGTCCAGGCCGCCGACCCCGTCAGCTCTTCCAGCGCGTCCCCGATGGCATGGTCGTGCAGGGCAGAGGCCAGGGTCGCATCCACGCGGCGCCGCTGGCCGGACTGGATGCTCCAGTGGTAGATGCGGGCGTCCGGCAGTTCCTCGTAGGGAGACGATGCCAGTCCGGCATACAGTTCAGCCGGGGAGTACAGCGATGCCCGGTATGGGTCGAAGGGGACGCCTTCCAGCCGGGGAAAAATCAGGGCACCGCGGCTGCGCAGGTTGCCTTCCATGCCGTCGTCGAACAGGCAGCCGAGGAACATGGCACCTTCGACGGTGACGCTCTTCAGGGCGGCCGACCGGCCCCGCAGGTCCAGCGACTGCGCGTGCCAGCCATGCAGGTTAACTGCGCCGCCGGCCACCAGGCGGTCGAAGCTGGCCAGATCCTGGACCTCGAGGTTGCGGGGACGGGGACCAAGGCTTCCGGCGAAATTCACGGCTGCCGCCTTCCAGTCCACATCATGGAGCCAGCCTAGGCCACGCAACGCAACGCTGGCCGGACCTTGTTGCCTCTCAAATTCTCCCGGGGACCGGAAGCCTGCCACCCCGCCTGCTTCTGCCTGCCTCCCTTGACCCGGGAGTAGCGCCTGTTACGATCATGGAAGAAGAGTATGTCCTATCAAGCGAACATATGGTGGCAGTGCGCCACTGGCGCAGGCGCCGGTCGGGCGGACGCGCAGACATGAACATGAGGGAACGCACCGTGGCGAACAATCTGGGACTCAGCATCGACCGCTCTTCTCCCGTGCCCCTGTACCACCAGGTGGTCCAGGGCATCGAAGCGGCCATCTACAGCGGGGTGCTGGAACCCGGAAGCCGGCTGGAGAACGAAATCGACCTGGCCGCCCAGCTCAACCTGTCCCGGCCCACCATGCGCAAGGCCATGGACGAGCTGGTCCGCTCCGGACTCCTGGTCCGTAAACGCGGCGTGGGAACCCAGGTGGTCTCCAGCCAGGTGCGCCGTCCGCTCGAGCTTTCCAGCCTCTACGACGACCTCACCAACGACGGCAAGAAACCCACCACGGAAGTCCTGAGCTTCTCCCACGTTGAAGCCGACGACGCCACCCGGGCAACACTGCAGCTTCCGGCAGGCTCAAAGGTCTATCACTTCACCCGGCTCCGGAAGGTAGGCGGCAATCCGCTGGCCCTCATGGAGAACTGGGTTCGGGACGATATCGCGGAAATGGATGAGGCCATGCTCGCCGCTGAAGGCCTGTATTCGATCCTCCGGCGCGGTGGGGTCAACTTCCGCCTGGCCAACCAGCGCATCGGCGCCGTCAATGCCAACGACTACCAGGCCTCCATGCTGGACACGACGCCGGGATCCGCGCTGGTCACCATGGAACGTACGGCCGTCGACGACACCGGGCGGCGCGTGGAAACGGGCCACCACGTGTACCGCGCCGATTCCTACAGTTTTGAAATGACTCTCGTACAGCGATAATCCAAGGAGCCAACTCCATGACCAACTGGGTTTACCCCCTGGGCACCGCCGCTGACGGCAAATGGGACATTTCGATCGGAACCTCCGACTCCTCCCTCGCCGTGGACGGCTGGGCGCACACCGGCCTGAAGGTGGCCACGGTGCCGGCCGGTGCCGCCGTCGAACTCTCCGCCGCGGACGAGGAACGGATCGTGGTGCCCCTCAACGGGGCCTTCACCGTGACGGTTGACGGCACCGACTATCCCCTGGCGGGCCGGCCCTCGGTCTTCTCCGGGCCCAGCGACGTCCTTTATTCCGGCGCCGGACGCGCCGTGAGGATCAATTCCGCCGACGGCGGCAGGGTGGCAGTGGCCACGGCCCCCGCGAAAGCCTCCTACCCCACCCGGCTGGTCCATGCCGCGGAGACCCCCGTGGAACTGCGCGGCGCCGGCAACTGCTCGCGCCAGGTCCACAACTTCGGCACCCCGGCAGCGCTGGAGGCCGACCGGTTCATCGTCTGCGAGGTCCTCACCCCCGCAGGGAACTGGTCTTCCTACCCTCCCCACAAGCATGACGAGGAAAAGGACGGCGAGACCCAGCTCGAAGAGATCTACTACTTCGAAACCCAGGTGGCGTCCGGCTCCGCAGCGCCACCCGACGCCGACGCCATCGGGTACCAGCGCGTCTACGCCTCCGATGAGCGGCCCATCGATGTGTCGGCCGAGGTGCGCACCGGCGACGTGGTCCTGGTCCCCTACGGCTGGCACGGCCCGGCGATGGCCGCGCCCGGCTACGACCTCTACTACCTCAACGTCATGGCAGGTCCGGGCCCGGTGCGGGAATGGCTGATCAGCGACGATCCCCACCATGGCTGGGTGCGTCAGACCTGGGAGACCCAAAACATCGACCCGCGGCTTCCGTTCGGTGCCTAAGGAACCCCGCCGCCTAGCGGCTGGCCAGCTCCTCGACAGGCACCGGCACCTGGCCTTCAAGCTGCCGTTCCCGCTTGGCCGCGGCGGCGGCGAACGCCATGACGGCCAGGCCCGCAACGGTGATCACGGCCCCCGCCCAGATGGGTGAGGTGTAGCCGAGGCCGGCGGTGATGGTGACCCCTCCCAGCCAGGCACCCAGGGCGTTGCCCACATTGAAGGCACCGATATTGGCGCCGGAGGCCAGGGTGGGAGCCCCGGAGGCATACTTCATCACGCGCATTTGCAGGCCCGGCACGGTGGCGAAGCCGAAGCCGCCCATCAGGACCAGCGACATGACCGCCAGGACAGGGCTGGCGGCCGTCAGAGCGAACACCACCATGACCACGGCCAGCGCGGCGAGCACCACCACGAGCGTCCGGTCCACGTTGCGGTCTGCGGCTTTGCCGCCAAGGGTGTTCCCGGCGAAGAGGCCCGCCCCGAAGACAATGAGCAGCCATGGCACGGTGGAGGCCGCAAATCCGGACACCTCGGTGAGGGTGTACGCAATGTAGGTGAACGCGCCGAACATGCCGCCGAAGCCGAGGATGGTCACCAGGATGGAAAGCCACACCTGGCCGGAGCGGAAGGCCCGAAGCTCGGAGCGGAGGCTTCCCGCCTGCCCCGCTTCACGGGCCGGCTTGGGAACCAGGGCCAGGATGCCGGCGAGCGCAGCCACGCCAATGACCGTGATGGCCCAGAAGGTGGCACGCCAGCCGGCCGCCTGGCCCAGCAACGTCCCGAACGGCACGCCAAGGACGTTGGCCGCGGTCAGTCCCGTGAACATGAGCGCGATGGCGCCTGCCTTCTTGCTGGGCGGGACCATGCCGGCCGCCACCACTGCCCCGATGCCAAAGAAGGCGCCGTGCGAGAGGGCGGCAACAACGCGGCCCAGCATCATTGGCCAGTAACCGTCAGCAGTGGCGGAAAGCAGGTTTCCGGCAATGAACAGGACCAGCAGTGCGGCCAGTACGGGCTTGCGCTGGAATCGCGTCACGGCTGCCGTCAGGCCCAGCGCGCCCACCACCACGGAGAGTGCGTAGCCGGAGATGAACCAGCCGGCCTCCGCTTCGGTGACGCCAAAGTCGGTTGCCACCTGCGGGAGGAGGCCGGCGATGACGAATTCCGTGAGTCCTATGCCAAACCCGCCCAGGGCGAGTGCTATCAGGCCAACAGGCATGCGAATGCTCCTTTGAGCTGTACGTGTGGTTGTTCCGTGAAGTGGAAGGCGCCTAAGATATTTGCAGGCGCGGTATTTATTGTTGCACATGCAAATATGCCGCGCAAGCAACTATCTCTACCCGCGGCTGCCGGAGGGCTCTCCCGCCGGGACAATTCGTAAAGGAGCAACCATGGGCATCAAGGACGACGCCGTCGAGGTCCGCGCCCAGGGCTGGCGCACCCTGGCGGCCCTGCATGGGCTGATCGAAGGCGAGCTGGAGCGCTCCCTCCAGGCAGAGTCGAAGCTCTCCGTGGTGGAGTACACAGTGCTGGACGCCCTCAGCCGGCAGGACGGCTGGCACATGCGGATGCAGCAGTTGGCGCGTGCCACGGCGCTCAGCCCCAGCGCCACCACCCGGCTGGTGAACCGGCTTGAGGACCGCGGCCTCCTGACCAGGATCCTGTGCGACGACGACCGCCGTGGAATTTATACGGAACTGACGCCCACCGGCCTGAGCCTCCTTGAGGAAGCACGGCCCGTCCACGATGCCACGCTTGAGCGGGCCCTCGGCCGCGCGATGGCCATGCCGGAACTCGCACCGCTGGTTGACGCACTGCCCGGGCTGCATGCGCGCGCATAGGACAGCAGAGCCCCTTTGAGGATCCTCATAGGGGCTTTGCAAGGAGCAGCGGGGCTCTGGTCCGGTCAGGGAACCTTCGCCGCGGCGGCCCCGGCCTTGCTGCCGGCCACATTCTTTAAGTAGTGCTCCAGGTCCTCCAGGCTTTTGTCCTTGGTCTCGGGCACGTATTTGGCGGCAAAGGCGATGGCGCCAACACCCAGCACGGCGAACACGAAGAACGTGCTGGAGATCCCGATGGCCGCAAGCAGCTGCGGGAAGCCGAAGCCGATCAGGAAGTTCACGATCCACAGCAGGAAGGCCGACGCGCCCATGCCCAGCCCACGGATCTTCAACGGGGTGGAGGCCAGCCAGCGTGGACTCTCGGGCATGACGTTCATCCCGATCCACAGCGCGATGGCCGGCAGGGTGGCGATGACCAGCATCCAGCGCCAGATACCGTGCGATTCGCCGAAGGAGTTGCCCAGGTAGGCGTTGAAAATGAAGGCCAGCAACTGCCCGGTGACGATCATGAGTTCGTTCTGGGTGACGATCCGGCCGCGCCGGTCGCGCGGCGATATCTCGGCCAGGTAGACCGGAACGGTAACGGATGCCCCGCCCACGGCAAGCCCCAGGATAAACCGCGCGGCGATTAACACTTCGGTGTTCGGCGCGAAGGTGCAGCCCAGGGTGCCCAGCAGGAAGACGACTGCCAGGACCATGATCATCCCGCGCCTGCCGTTGCGGTCTGCCAGGCGGCCGCCGAACAGGGCGCCAAACGCGGCGCCGAACAACAGGGACGAGGTCACCAGGCCCTCGGTCAGCGGGGTGAGGCCCAGATCCTGCTGCATATAGGGCAGCGCGCCGTTGATTACGCCGGTGTCGTAGCCAAACAGCAGGCCGCCAAAGGTGGAGATGATCGTGGCGGTCCGCAGGGCGCACTGGTGGTTGCCGGGCTGCTGTATGGTCGTTTTCCCCTCCGTCCCCTTCTCCTGTCCTACTTGTAGAGGTCGGGCTTCGCAGCCAGCTTCACGGCGACCTTTTCGCCGTTCTTCTGCGCCTCGACGCCTGCCTCGCAGCATGCCGCGGTGGCGTACCCGTCCCAGGCGGAGGGGCCACCGATTTCGCCCCTCAGTGCAGCGTCCACCCATGACTGGATTTCGACGTCGTACGCGGCGCCGAAACGCTCTTCGAAGCCTGGGGTGACGCTGCCGCCCCAGCGGCCGGAACTGCGGGTGTAGGGACCCTTGTCGCCGCCGATGCTGACGATGCCGTCCTCGAAGGAGGCCTGGGTGGCCACCTCGTAACCGAATTTGGCGTTGACGTAGATCTCGACGTCCGCCAGGACGCCGGACTCGGTCTCGATCAGGACGTGCTGGGGGTCGTGCTGGCCGTTGGGAGCATTGCGGGTGGGCTTGCCCAGCCGGACCTGGATGCTGGTGATTTCCTCGCCGGTGAAGAACCGGATGGCGTCGAATTCGTGGACCACGGAGTCATTGATGAGCATCTCGTTGGTGAAGCCCTCAGGGGTGTTGGGGTTGCGGTGCTGGTGGTGCAGCATCAGCAGTTCGCCCAGCTCATGGTTGCGGATGATGGAGCGGAGCGCTGCGTATTCGGCGTCGAAGCGGCGCATGAAGCCCACCTGGATGCGCTGGTGGCCCAGCGCCACTTCGGCTTCGACAATCTTCCAGGAGGATTCGGCGTCCGGGGTCAGCGGCTTTTCGCAGAGGATCGGAATGTCCCTGGCGATGGCCTTGAGCAGGATGTCCTGATGCAGGAAGCCCGGGGTGGCGATGAGAACGGCGTTGACGTCGCCGTTGTTGAGGGCTTCGTCAGCGTCGGCCAGGGCGACTGCGCCGGGGATGTCTTCGACGGCGGCCTCGGCGCGGGCGAGGTCGACGTCGACGACGGCGGCCACTTCGGCGCCATGGATCCGCTTGTTGAGGCGCTGGATGTGGTCGGCGCCCATGCGGCCGGCGCCGATGACGGCGACGCGGAGGGTTTCAGTCATTGTTTGGTCCTTTTGGCGTTAGCAGGAAGAGGTCAGTTGACGGCGGTGCGGGAGCCGCAGGTCAGCAGGTAGTTGCGGGTGCGCTTGGCGATCGGCATCGGGACGTCGAAGGCCACCGGGTACATGTCCTGTTCCACGATCCCGAAGATGGGGCGGTTCAGGGCTTCCACGGCCTCGATGACGGCGCGGAGGTCGGGCAGCCCGCTCGGCGGTTCGGTCATGACGCCGGCGAGGTTGGCCGCGGCCCATGTCATGTTTTCCTCGTTGACTCGCCTGAGGATGTCCGGATTGATCTGCTTCAAATGCAGGTAGCCGATGCGGTCAGGGTAGTTCTTGATGAGCTCCAGGCTGGAGGCGCCGCAGTATTCCGCGTGGCCGGTGTCCAGGCAGAGGTTCAGGTACTGCGGATCGGTAGCTCCCAGCAGCGTTTCGATGTCCTCCTGCGCGCCAACGTGGGAGTCAGCGTGGGAGTGGAACTGCTGCTTCAGGCCGAAGTCCTCCAGCAGGGTCTTGCCCAGGCGGTTGTGGCCGGCGAACAGGTCGCTCCAGGCCTTGTCGCTTAGCGTGCCGCTTTCCACGGCCTCGCCGGTGACGTCGTCGCGCCACATGGCCGGAATGACCACGATGTGCCCGCCGCCCATTGCCGCGGTGAGTTCGGCGACCTTGCGGGCCGGCTCCCAGGCGGTCTCCCACTGGTCCACGCCGCGGTGGAAGGCGGTGAACACGGTGCCGGCTGTGACTTTCAGGTCGCGCTGCTTGAGTTCCTCCGCCAGGCGGGCCGGGTCGGTGGGAAGGTAGCCGTACGGGCCAAGTTCGATCCACTTGTAGCCGGACTCGGCCACTTCGTCGAGGAAGCGTTCCCACGGGGTCTGCTTCGGATCGTCCGCAAACCAGACGCCCCAGGAGTCCGGCGCCGTGCCGATGATCAGCTTGTTCTCAGTCATGACAGCGTTGTCTCTCTGGGTGTTAGTTGGACGGGAAGTTGTAGGAGGCTTCGGAGGCGTGGTGGGTTTCGGGCCAGCGGGAGGTGACGACTTTGCCGCGGGTGTAGAAGGAGACGCCTTCGGGGCCGTAGATGTGTTTGTCGCCGAAGAGGGATGCTTTCCAGCCGCCGAAGGAGTGGTAGGCCACGGGGACCGGGAGGGGCACGTTGATGCCGATCATGCCGACGGTGACGGAGCGCTGGAACTTGCGGGCGGCGGCGCCGGAGGAGGTGAAGATGGCGGTGCCGTTGCCGTAGGGGTTGGCGTTGATCAGCTTGATGCCGTCTTCGAGGGTGTCGACGCGGACCACGACGAGGACGGGTCCGAAGATCTCTTCCGTGTAAGCCGTCATTTCGGTCTTGACGTGGTCGATCACGGTAGGCCCCACCCAGAAGCCGTCTTCGTGGCCCGGGACCACCAGGTCGCGGCCGTCCACCACCATGGCGGCGCCGGCGGCCTCGGCTTCGGTGACGATCCGTACGATGCGTTCCTTGGAGGCCGGGGTGATGACCGGGCCCATTTCGGCGTCGGGGGCGGTGCCGTTGTTGACCTTCACGGCCAGGGCGCGTTCTTCGACTTTCTTGACCAGCAGGTCGGCGGCGTCCCCGACGGCGACGGCGACGGAGATCGCCATGCAGCGTTCGCCGGCGGAGCCGAAGGCGGCGGCAGCGAGGTGGTCGGCGGCGTTGTCCAGGTCGGCGTCGGGCAGGATGATGGCGTGGTTCTTCGCCCCGCCCAGGGCCTGGACGCGCTTGCCGTGTTTGGTGGCGGTTTCGTGGACGTACTGCGCGATCGGGGTGGACCCGACGAAGGAGATGCCGTCCACGTCCGGGTGGGTCAGGAGCCCGTCGACGGTTTCCTTGTCGCCGTGCAGGACCTGGAACACGCCGTCGGGCAGGCCGGCTTCCTTCCAGAGCTTGGCCAGCAGCAGGGACGCGGAGGGGTCGCGCTCGGAGGGCTTGAGGATGAAGGCGTTGCCGGTGGCGATCGCCATCGGGGCCATCCACAGCGGCACCATGACCGGGAAGTTGAACGGGGTGATGCCGGCGACCACGCCGAGGGGCTCGCGGAAGTTGAACACGTCGATACCGGTGGAGACCTGGTCCGAGTAGTCGCCCTTGAGCAGGGTGGGGATGCCGCAGGCGTACTCGATGACTTCCAGGCCGCGGCCGATTTCGCCCTTGGCGTCGGAGAGGACCTTGCCGTGCTCGGTCGTGATTAGTTCAGCGAGGTCGTCCACGTGGGCGGCGACGAGTTCGCGGAACTTGAACAAGACGGCGGTGCGCTTGGCCAGGGAGATGTCACCCCAGCTGTCGGCAGCCTTCCGGGCGGCGGCGACGGCGGCGTCAAGGTCGGCGCGGTTGGCCAGGCGCAGCTCGCCGGTCACGGCCCCAGTGGCCGGGTTGTACACGGGGGTGGTGCGGTCGCCAGCGCCGGCGGTTTCGGCGCCGTTGATGAAGTGGTTGATCACGGTGGTCTGGGTATCGGTGGTCTGGGTATCGGTGGTCTGGGTGGTGGCAGTCATGGGGACTCTTCCTTGAGGGGGTGGTGTCTGGAGGAGGGTTAGCCGAGCAGTTTGCGCTGGCGGGACTTGTGGTCGACGTAGGTATGGAAGGCCTGCTTGGTGGAATCCAGTTCGGAGACCTGGGAGACGGGGACGTCCCACCAGGACTCGGAGGATGGTGCGTCCAGGAGCGGGTCGGACTCGACATGGATGAGGATGGGCCCGCTGCCCTCGGGGGCGGCCTTGGCGTCGCGGATGGCCTGTTCCAGTTCGGCGATGACTTTCTCGCCGGGTTCGATCCGGATGACCTTCACGCCCAGGGACTCGGCGTTCAGGGCAAGGTCCACCGGCAGGGTGTCCCCTTCGTCGAAGCTGTGCTGTTCTTCGTCCAGGGCCCGGTAGCGGGTGCCGAAGCGCTGCGAGCCCAGGGATTCGGACAGGGAGCCGATGGAGGCGTATCCATGGTTCTGGATCAGGACCACGATCAGTTTGATGCGTTCGGCGACGGCGGTGACCAGTTCGGTGTGCATCATCAGGTAGGAGCCATCCCCCACCATCACCACGACGTCCCGCTGCTCGCCGCCGCGCGCGGCTTCGGCCAGGGCTGCGCGCTTGACCCCGAGGCCTCCGGGGATTTCGTAGCCCATGCAGGAGTAGGCATATTCGACGTGGTAGCCGAACGGGTCCCGGACACGCCACATCTTGTGCAGGTCCCCGGGCAGGGACCCGGCCGCGCAAATCACCACATCCGCAGCGTCCATGGCCCGGTTGGCGGCGCCGATGATTTCGTTCTGTGCCGGCAGCGGGGTGTAGCGGGTGTCAAAGGCCTCGTCCACAGTGGCGTTCCAGCGCTTTTTCTCGGCGGCGACCTTCTGCTCCAGGTCGGCGCCTACCCGGTAGCCGCCCAGTGCTGCGTTGAGCTTGACGAGTGCCTTGCGGGCGTCGGCGACGATCGGCAGCGTGGTGCCGTGCTTGTAGGCGTCGATCGGGGCAACGTTGATGTTGATGAAGCGCACGTCCGGGTTCTGGAACGCTGTGCGTGACGCGGTGGTGAAGTCCTCGTAGCGGGTGCCGATGCCGATGATCAGGTCGGCGTCGGCAGCGATGGCGTTGGCCGCCGTCGTACCGGTGGAGCCGATGGCACCCAGGCTGAACTGGTGGTCCCAGGGCAGGACGCCGACGCCGGCCTGGGTGTTGCCTACCGGGATGCCAGTCAGCTGGGCGAGCTTTGCGAGCTCGTCGTTGGCGTAGGCGTAGAGGACGCCGCCGCCGGCGATGATCAGCGGGCGCTTCGCGGCACGGATGGCCGCGGCGGCACGGGCGATGTCGTCGTCGTCCGCGTCGGGGCGGCGGATCCGCCACTCCCGCTCGGCCAGGAACTCCTCGGGGACATCGAACGCCTCGGCCTGGACATCCTGAGGCAGCGAGATGGTTACGGCGCCGGTCTCCGCCGGATCCGTCAGGACACGCAGGCCGTGGTGGAACGCGGAGAACAGCTGTTCCGGGCGGGTGACGCGGTCGAAGAACTTGGACAGTGGCCGGAAGGCGTCATTAACGGTGATGTCGTAGGCGTAGGGCTGTTCGAGCTGCTGCAGCACGGGGTCTGCCGCGCGGGTGGCGAACGTGTCGCTGGGCAGCAGCAGCACCGGCAGCCGGTTCGTCGTGGCCAAAGCGGCACCGGTCAGCAGGTTGGAGGACCCCGGGCCGATCGAGGTGCTGATGGCGAAGGTCTGGCGGCGGCGGGTATGCCGGGCATACCCCACGGCCTGGTGCGCCTGGGCCTGTTCGTTCCGGCCCTGGTAGTACGGCATGATGGCCGGGTCCAGCTGCTGGTACTGCTTCAGGGCCTGCCCCACACCGGCAACGTTACCGTGCCCGAAGATACCGAACGTGCCGGGGATGAGCCGCTCCCGGTAGTCCACACCGCCCACCTTGTCGACGGTGTATTGCTTGGACAGGTATTCGACGACGGCCTGGGCCACCGTCATCCTGCGCGTTCCTGTTGTGTCCATGGGGAGGCTACTCCGATACTTCCGTGGTGTGGTTCAGCAGTGAGGCGGCCGTGGCCACGGCACCGGCAACATCGCCGTCGGCCGGGTACAGGAGCGTCCGGCCAACAGTGAGGCCCTGGACGCCCGGGAGCGCCAGTGCCGCCTGCCAGGACGCAAAGACCTCGTCCTGGGACCCATCCGGGTCTCCGCCCAGCAGGACGGTGGGCATGGTGGTGGCGGCCATGACGCGTTCCATCTCCGCCACGACGGGAAGCTTCATCCAGGTGTAGGCGCTGGTGGAGCCCAGCCCCTCTGCGATGGCGATGGACTTGATCACGGCGTTGGTGGACAGATCGTTGCGGACGCGGCCGTTTTCCCGGACCGACAGGAACGGTTCCACCATGGCAATCAGCTTGCGCTCCGCCAGCGAATCGATGGCCTTCGCGGTCGCTTCCAGGGTGGCCACGGTGTCGGGGTCGCCCAGGCAGATGCGGGTGAGCATCTTGCCGCCGTCAGCACCCAGGGCCTCCAGAGCGGCGGCGGTGTGGCCGGTGAAGCGGTCATCGAACTCGTTGACCAGCCCGGAGAGGCCGCCGCGGTTCATGGAACCGAAGACCAGCTTGCCGTCCAGGGCGCCCAGCAGCAGCAGGTCGTCCATGATGTCCGGGGACGCCAGGACACCGTCGACGGCGGGGTTGGCCAGGGCGATCTGCAGCCGGTCCAGCAGCTGACGCCGGTCAGCCATGGCCACGGGGTCGCTGCCGACGGCAAGGGCGCCGCGGGCGGGGTGGTCGGCGGCGACGATGAAGTTCTGCCGCCCCGACTTCAGGCCGGGGTGGCGCCGGCGGGACTTGGCCGCCCGGGCCACGGCACCAGGGTCTTCCAGCCGTATAGTGCTCAGGTGCTCATAGCGGCGCGGATCGTCGTCCACAGCGTTGTTGGAAGCAAGAGAGGTGAGGGTCACAGTGCTGCTCCTTCGGGAATCGAGGCGCCCGGAACCGCGCGGCCGCGTTCGGCCAGCAGCGAGGTGACCTCCTCCGGCGTCGGCATGGCGTCGGCGCAGGAAAGGCGTGAGGCGACGATGGCGCCGGCGGCGTTGGCGTAGTCCAGGACCTGTGCCAGCGGCCAGCCGGAGAGGAGTCCGTGGCAGAAGGCGCCGCCAAAGGAGTCGCCGGCACCCAAGCCGTTGAGGGTTTCCACCGGGACGGGCGCGGAGACCACGCGTTCGGTGCGGGTCTTGGCCATCACGCCTTCCGCGCCAAGCTTGACGACGGCGATTTCCACGCCGGCAGCGAGCAGGCGGTCCGCCTGCTCATCGGGAGTCCCCTCGCCGACTGCCACGGCACATTCCTTGTCGTTGCCGATCGCGACCGTGACGTGCGGCAGGACCTTGGCAACCTCGGCCCGGGCCTCCTCCTCGGAAGCCCAGAACATCGGCCGGTAATCCAGGTCCAGGATGGTGAACTGGCCCTCAGCCAGCCCGGTCCGCGGCCGCGCCTCATGCGCGGCAATGTGCGCTGATCGCGAGGGCTCCTGGCACAGGCCGGTCACCGTGGACCAAAAGATCCCGGCCTCACGGATGGCGTCCAGGTCCAGCTCTTCAGCCTTGATCTGCAGGTCCGGCGCCGTGGGGAACCGGCCGTAGAAGTACAGCGGGAACTCGTCCGTGGCCGGCCTGATCGCGCAGAAGGTCACCGCCGTGGGCCAGTCCTTCACCGGGGTAACAAAGGCGTCATCGACGTTGAACTTGCGCAGCTCGCGGTGCAGGTAGGCGCCGAACGGATCATCCCCGGTCCGGGTAATGACCCCGGTGCGGCGTCCGTGGCGGGCGGCGGCAACCGCGACGTTGGACGGTGAACCGCCAAGGTATTTGCCGAAGGAATCAACGTCCTCCAGGCCAACCCCGATGTCGTTCGGGTAGATATCAACGCTGATGCGCCCGATCGTAAGAAGCTCGTGGGTCACGGGAATCGTGGACCTTTCTGGTGTGGAACGCGGATCCTTCGCGGGGCAGGAGTTCCGGGACTGGCAGGCCGTGGCGCGGGCCACAGGCACTACTTTGCCTTAGATCCAATGTCCTGTCAAAAGTTTGTACTGACATACTTACAAGTAAAGTTGCCGGGCGCCCCTGTCCCAATATTGCGGGTGCCGGAACTACTTTTTAGCGACGGCCAACTCTCCCGTGCGTACTGCGCGCAGCCGAAGCCGAAGGACCAGCCACCGGGCACTGTTTTCCACGTAGCCGGAATCCCGGAAGACGCGGGTCTTGAATCGTTACCCTGGGACCCTTATGGTTAAACAACCTAAAGGTTGATAAACCTGGAGGTTGATTAGAAACGGGCAGGCAATGAACCCTGAAAGTGCGGCATTGGACTCGGCCTTCATGGCCCTGGCAGATCCCGTGCGGAGGAGCATCATCGCCCGGCTCAGCCGGGGCCCGGCAACAGTGAACGAATTGGCAGAACCGTTCGAGATCTCCAAGCAGGCGGTCTCGAAACACATCCAGGTACTCGAGCAGGCAGCGCTGGTGACCCGAAGCAGGGATGCACAGCGCAGGCCCGTCCACCTGAACCCGGCGCGGCTTGAGGAGCTGACCGCCTGGATTGACCGGTACCGGTTGGTCCGCGAAGGCCAGTTCCGCAGCCTCGACGCCGTTCTTAGGTCAAACGCTGCGGACAGCGGCGACAAATCCTCCAAGGAGTCATGATGAGCAATTCCCTGAAACTCAGCGTCCCTGAGGGCGTCCCCTTCATCGATTACGAGCGCGAGTTTGATTTCCCGGTGGCGGACGTGTTCCGCGCCCACAAAGAACCGGACCTGATTGTCCAGTGGCTGGGCCCGCGGGGCTTGAAAATGGAGATCGACCACTACGATTTCCGCACCGGCGGCAGCTACCGCTACCTGCACACAGGACCGGACGGTGTGGCCTACGAGTTCAAGGGCCTCTTCCACACCGTCCGGGACAACGAATTCGCCATCCAGACCTTTGAGTTCGGCGGATACCCGGATGTGGTCAGCCTGGACTTCATGACGTTTGAGGACCTGGGCAACGGAAGGACACGGTTGCGGGGCCACTCCGTCTACCCAAGCCAGGAGGCGCGCGACGGCATGGCCCAGTCCGGGATGGAGGGCGGCCTGAGCGAGGGCTACGAGCGGCTGGAGGAATTGCTGGCCGGGGCGCGGGTCTGAGCCAGGGCGAGGGCTTCGTCCAGCACGCGGCCAAGGTTGGCGGCGTCGTGCGCAAAACGGCCCAGGAAGAGTCCGTCCGCTGCGGGAAGCTGCGGCAGCAGCCCTGGCCCGGCACTGCCGCCATAGATCAGGGGGCAGTCCGGGCCCAGTGCGGCCCGGAGCAGGGTCAACACGGAGTTGATGTGCTGCGGCGGGGCGGGTGCAGGAGCACCGATAGCCCATACAGGTTCGTAGGCCAGGACCAGGCAGCTTAGGAGGCTGGGGTCGCCGCCAGTAGCGGCGTGGACCTGCCGCACGCAAAAGTCGGCGGCAGCACCGGCGTCGAGCCTGTCCGGCTCACCGATGCAAAGCAGCGGGGTAAGGGAACTGTCGACGGCGGCACGCACCTTGCGTGCCACCACGGCGTCGTCCTCGGCAAACAGGCTGCGGCGTTCCGCGTGGCCGATCTCGACGAGCTGGACGCCCAGTTCGGCCAGCATGCCGGGGCTGACTTCCCCGGTGAGGGGCCCGTCCCCCCAGGCGCAGTTCTGGGCGCCGAGCAGGACGGGTGAGCCGGCCAGGATCCGTGTGGCCGGCTCCAGGACGGGGAAGGAAGGGATGATGAAGACCCGGACCGGTGCGTCCTTGGCGGAATGCGCACCCAGCCCGGGCCTTTCGTCCACAACGGAGCGCACCTCCGACAGCCAGCGCAGGCTTGCCTGGTAACCCAGGTACATTTTGGTGCTGACGCCGATGTGGACGGTGCCGTTGCCTGTGCTGCTGCCGGAGGTGCGCATGAAGTTCCTTGCGATGTGTTGTGACGGGCTCAGTCGAGCAGGTCGTCGGCCTTGTTCTTGAACCGCTTGGTGGCGTACATCATTGCGGCGGCCACGAAGGGCAGGACGCCCAGGGCGTACACACCCATGGATCCGGTGGGCGAGTGCGTGGCCTCGTTGACGGCGGTCCGCAGGATCGGGGCCACAAAGCCGCCCAGGTTGCCCAGCGAGTTGATCAGGCCGATGCCGGCAGCTGCTGCGGATCCGGCGAGGAACGCGGTTGGGTAGGACCAGACCACCGGACCGACGGCGAGGAAGCTGCAGACTGCCAGGGTTATGAAGATCATGCCCAGGACCGGCTGGTGGTTGGTTCCCGCCCAGGCCGAGCCGAAGATGCACAGGCCGGTGGAGAGAAACAGGATGGTGCCGAACTTCCGCCGCTTGGCAACGGTGTTAGCCGCCCGGCCGATGAAGTAGCAGGAGAAGATGCCGAAGAACCACGGGACCGCGATCAGCAGGCCGACGGCGAGGCCCACTTTCTGCCCGGTCAGGGACGACACCTGCTGCGGCAGGAAGAACGTCACGCCGTAGACGGCGATCTGCAGGCAGAAGTAGATGGCGGTGAAGTACCAGACCCGGCCGTTGCGCATGGCGGCGAGGATGCCGCGGGGGCCGGTCTGGTCCTTGATGTTGTCTTCCAGTGCCATGACTTCCTTGAGCGCGTACTTCTCCTCCCGGCTGAGGAACTTGGCCTTTTCAGGACCGTTGATCAGGAAGAAGAAGGCGGCGATGCCGGCCAGGACTGCGAGCAGGCCCTCGACGAAGAACATGACCTGCCAGCCGCGCAGGCCCGGCACCTGGTCGCCGATGTTGATCAGCCAGCCGGAGAGGGGGTTGCCGATCATCTGGGAGAACGGCTGGGCCAGGTAGAAGATGGCGAACATCTGGACGCGCACCTTGTTGGGGAACCATTCGGCCAGGTACATGATCACGCCGGGGAACAGGCCGGCCTCGGTCACGCCGAGGAGGAAACGCAGGATCACGAACGAGGTCTCGCCCTGGACGAAGGCGAAGCACGCCGAAACGATGCCCCAGGTGATGGCGATGCGCGCCAGCCAGATCTTGGCGCCGACCTTCTTGAGCAGCAGGTTGCTGGGGATCTCGAAGATCGCATAGCCAATGAAGAAGATGCCGGCGCCCAGGGCGAAGGCTGCGGCGGACACTCCTTTGTCCGCCCCGAGGGCCGCCTCGGCAAAGCCGACGTTGGTGCGGTCCAGGAACGAAACGACGTACAGGATGACCAGCATCGGCATGAGCCGGCGGGCCGCCTTGAAGATCGCGGACTTCAGGACCGGCCGGGCCAGAAGTTCCTTGGATGTTGCGGTGGTTTCGGACACAACACTCTCCTTCGAGTGGTGACGTGGTGGTTTCCGCGGGCCGGCGGCCCGCATGTTGGTGGTGGCTCCGGTCTTCTTGATGCGAAGGGAAACGGAGCCCGTCAGTGCATGTACAGTCCGCCGTCGACGTTCAGCGTCTGGCCGGAGATATACCCGGCGTCCTCGCCAATCAGGAAATGGATGGCGGCAGCGATGTCGCGCGTGTTGCCCACGCGGTTCACCACCAGGTCCTTGACCAGCTCGTCCTTGCGTTCCTCGCTCAGGGTGCCGCCCATGATGTCGGTGTCGATCGGCCCGGGCGAGATGGCGTTGACAGTGATGTCGTACTCCCCCAGTTCACGGGCGGTGGCGCGGGTCAGGCCGATGACGCCGGCCTTGGCCACGGAGTACGGGGTCTTGCTGAAGGTTCCGCCACCGCGCTGGGCGGAGACGGAGGAAATGTTCACAATCCGGCCCAGCTGGTTCTTGACCATCGATTCGGCGGCACGGCGGGTGGCGTAGTGGACGCCGTTCAAGTTGATGCTGAGTACCCGGTCCCATTCGGCGGCGTCCAGTTCCAGGTACGGCACCGGGGAGCTGACGCCCGCGATGTTGGCCAGGGCCACCAGCTGCGGAAGTTCGGCCTCGATCTCGTCGATGGCCGCCCGGACCGACGCTTCGTTGCTGACGTCTGCGCCTGCTCCGTGGGCCTTGATTCCGTACTTTTCGGCCAGCTCCTTGGCCACGGCCTTGGTGGCGGCGTCATCGATGTCGATCACGCCGATGTTCCAGCCGCGCTCTGCCAGGTAGTCTGCGGCGGCCCGGCCGATGCCGCGTTCGGAGACAGCGCCGGTAACGATCACCGTGCGGTCTGTGGGAAATGCTGTCATGGAGGTGTTCCTTCGGATCAGGAAAGCGGGGCAGGGCCCAGCTCTTCGATGAGCTTCTGCATGGCGACGTACGCCTTGTTCCGGTAGGCAACCAGGGCTGCGGTCCGGTCTGCGGGGACGTCAAGGAAGCCGGAACCGGTCTTGGTGCCCAGCTGGCCGGCGTCGACCTTTTCCTGCAGGATCTTGGGGGTGGCGAACCGCTCCGGGAACCCGGTCTGGAGGGACTTGTAGCAGAACGCATATACGTCCAGGCCCGCCATGTCGGCAATCGCAAACGGCCCGAAGAACGGCAGCCGGAAGCCGAAGGTGGTGCGCACCAGGGTGTCCACGTCCTCCGCGGTGGCGATGCCTTCCTCCACCACTTGGGCTGCCTCGTGGAACAGGGCGTACTGGAGCCGGTTGAGCACGAAGCCGGTCACGTCCTTGACGGTGGCTGTTTCCTTGCCGGTCTCCCCCACGATGGTGCGGGCCGCCTGGATGGTGGCCTCGGAGGTGCCCTCGTGCGGGATGACTTCCACGCCGGGAATGAATGGTGCCGGGTTGGAGAAGTGGACGCCCAGGAAGCGCTCCGGGTTGTCCACCACCTCGGCCAGCTTGGCGATGGAAATGGTGGAGGTGTTGGAACCAATGATGGCCTCGGGGCGGGCGGCGGCGCTGATCCTGCCCAGGGTGGCGTGCTTGATCTCCAGGATCTCCGGCACTGCCTCCTCGATGTACTCGGCGCCGGCCACGGCTTCTTCGATGTCCTTGGCTGCCCAGAGGTTTTCCTTGAGCAGGTCGGTGGCGTTGGCCGGGAACAGGCCGGCGGCGACGAACTCGTCGGACTCCTTCAGGAGCCGTTCGTAGTTGCTTTGCGCGATTTCAGCGGAGACGTCGGCGAGTGCCACGCGGGCTCCTGCGAGTGCCAGGACCTGGGCGATCCCGCCGCCCATATAGCCTGAGCCGACGACGGCGATGTTGCGGTTGCTCATTTGTCTTCAAGTCCTTCCGACGCGTCCTCGTAGGAGGAGATTGCGTCTACTTTGGCCGCGGATGGGGAGTCTTCATCGAAGCGGTGGTCAAGCCACTCGCCCACCAGTTTCTTGGCCAGTTCCAGGCCGATGACGCGCTGGCCCATGGTCAGCACCTGGGCGTTGTTGGACAGCACGGAACGCTCCACTGAGTAGCTGTCGTGTGCTGTGACGGCCCGGATGCCGGGAACCTTGTTGGCCGAGATGGCCACGCCGAGGCCGGTTCCGCAGATCAGCAGGGCACGGTCCGCCTCTCCGGCTGCGACCTTGCGGGCTGCGGCGACAGCAAGGTGCGGATAGGCAGTAGCGTCGTCGGCGCCCACGCCCACGTCCTCCACCGAGGCGACCCGGGGGTCTGCCTCCAGCATCTCGCGCAGCGCGTTCTTGTATTCGACGCCGGCTTCGTCATTGCCGACGACGATGCGCCAGCCTTGCTGGGTGTGTTCGGTCATGCGATTCTCCTTAGTGGCTTTCGATGGTGGCGGCGTACTCGGCCACCCTGCGGGCAATGAGGCCGAACGAAACGGCGCCGGGATCCGGGTGGCCCAGGCTCTTCTCGGCCAACGGGCGCGCCCGGCCTTTCCTGGGGCTGAGTCCGGCAGTCGCGTCAGCGGCCTCGGCGGCGGCCTCCGCTGCCGCACGAAGGCTGCCGGCCAGGCTGCCGCCGTCGTCAATTGCTTTGGTGAAGGTCTCGGCGAACGGAAGGAGCGCGTCCACCATGGTCTTGTCTCCCGCCTCGGCCTTGCCCAAGGTGACAATGGCGTCGCGGAGGGCATTGACGGCCGCCGCTGCGTCGGCCGCGGTGTAGGCGTCCTTGCTGCCCAGGGTCCTGCCGACGGCGGTGACCGCCGCGCCCCAAAGGGCCCCGGAGGTACCGCCGGCACGCTCGGCCCACTGCTCCCCCGCCGCCGCAAGCACTTCCTCCAGGCCGGCACCGCCGGCATGGGACTTCTCCGCGGCAGCAACGGCAGCATCCACTCCGCGGCGCATTCCGATGCCGTGGTCGCCGTCCCCGGCGATGGCATCCAGCTTCCCGAGTGCCTCCTCGTGTTCGACGACGACGGACCGGGCTTCCTTCAACACTCCCACCGCCGTGGCAGCCAGCGCGGTGGACGCCGGCGTGGCTGCCAGCCCCGGCGTCGTGGCCGCCTCGGCCAGGGACTCGACGGCCCGTGCCCGGCGCGGGGCCAGGTTGCCCTTGCGGAAGGCGGGGGTGTCAGCCGGCGCGGCCCAGAACTTCTCCAGTTCCGCATCCAGCCAGAACAGCGTCAATGACAGGCCGGACATGTCCAGGCTGGTCACCAGTTCACCGCACTCCGGCTCAACGATCTCGAGTCCGGCAGCGGTGAGCAGGGCCTCGATCTTGCCGAACAACAGGAAGAGTTCGTCGTACTTGACTGTTCCCAGTCCGTTGAGGATGGGCACTACCCGGTGGCCTGCGGTTTCCGGCTTGTCCTTCAAAAGCCCGTCCACCAGCAGCTTGGCCAGTTCACTGGCACTGGGCAGGGGCAGGTCTGAAATCCCCGGTTCGCCGTGAATGCCCAGTCCCACGGACATCATGCCTTCCGGCACGGTGAAGAGGGGCTCGGATGCTCCGGGGAGGGTGCAGCCGGCGAACGCCACGCCCAGCGAACGGGTGTGGTGGTTGGCCTTGATGGCAAGCCGCTCCACCTCATCCAGGTCCAGCCCGGCCTCTGCCGCCGCGCCGGCAACCTTGAAGACCGTCAGGTCGCCGGCGATGCCGCGGCGCTTGCCGATCTCCTCGAGGGGCGCGCTGGCGATGTCGTCAGTCACCAGGACGGTGCGGGTTTCGATGCCCTCAGCGTTCAGCTTCTCCTGGGCCTGGCCGAAGTGGAGCACATCGCCGGCGTAGTTGCCGTAGCTCAGGAGGACGCCGCCGCCGGTCTGGGATGCCTTGGCCACGCGGTACACCTGCCCGGCGGAGGGGGAAGCGAACATGTTGCCGCAGGCGCTTCCGGCGGCGAGCCCTGCCCCCACCAGGCCGGCGAAGGCGGGGTAATGGCCGGAACCGCCGCCAATGACCACTGCCACCTGGCCCTCTGGTGTTTCGGTGGAACGGACAACGCCGCCGTCGACTCGCGCCACATACTTGCGGTTGGCGGCCACGAAACCGTCGATGGCGTCGTCTGCGAACTGCGCTGGATCGTCAAATATCTTTGTCATGATTCCTCGTTGAACCGGTTGGATCGGTTGGGAAGCCTGCCGTGGCTTAGCGTGCGGGGACAGCCGCCGGGGCCTGCCGGCCCTGCGCTACCATGCTGGTGCCCAGGGTGTAGCCATCGCGCTTGGGCAGGACCTGGCGGCGCAGGTAGTCCTGGTTGGCGGCGGTGACGCTCAGGCCGTCGCCGCCGTAGTGCTCGGTGCAGATGATGCCCTGGAAGCCCACCGAGATGGCGAACTGGAAGGCCTCGCGGTAGCTGATGAGGCCGGATTCCATGGGCGCCGGCATGGCGACGTAGTGGTTCCGGGCCTGGTCCTCGTCGCGGATGTAGTTCTTGACGTGCCAGTAGTTGGAGTAGGGCAGCGTCTTGTGCACGAGTTCGCGCCAGTCTTCGATGGGGCGGTGCAGGCGGATCAGGTTGCCCAGGTCGGGGTTCAGTCCAACGTTGGGCAGGTCGATGTCCTGGACGAGCTGCACGGAGGAGTCAGCAGTGCCGAGGTACGTGTCCTCGTACATCTCCAGGGACACCAGGAGGCCGAGTTCAGCGGCGTGCTTGCCGACCTCCCGGATGCGGGTGACGGCGTTGTTCCAGGTTTCCTTGTCCGCTACCGGGTCCTTGTGGCCTTCAACGGTCCAGAACCAGAGCTGTTTCTGCTGCTCCGGGGTGATGGCCTGGTGCAGGCCGATGGAGACGACCTCGCAACCGAGCTGCGCAGCGGCGTCGATGGTCCGGTGGGTGTAGGCCAGGTTTTCCTCCCACTTGCCTTCCTCAATCACGCTGCGGCGGATGGCGGAGATGGAGGGAAGCCCGAGGCCGGCGGCACTGGCCGCGGCCTTCAGTTCGTCCAGACGGGCGCTTGAGAGATCGCCCGGCCGCACCCAGCTGTCGGTGAGGTCGGCGTTGCTGAAGCCGGCGTCTGCGACTTCTTCAAAGACCTGCTGCCAGTCGCTGGCGGGGGCCTCCTGGGCGGTGGTCCCGTCCGGCCTTGTTCCCGGGAACTGCAGCAGGGCAGCAGCGATGGGCCAGTTTTCAGCGGTGTACGGCATTGTCACTCCAAATTTAGAATCGCATTTCCTATAGGATCTACGCTATTCGAGGCCCTGTCAAGGGCCTCTCTGTTCCTCCCGGGCGGAGGTTGGTGAAAAAGTCGGGCCATATTGGGCCCACGGGCGTGCGTGCTAGCTGCGCACTTCGCTGTCGTGCTGCGAGCGCTGCTTGACGCCTTCGATGTGGTCGATCATTTTCTGCCGGGCAAGATCGGCGTCGCCGGTCTCGAAGGCTTTGAGGATCTCGGTGTGCTCGGCAATGGCGTAGTCGGCATCGGTCACGCCCAGGCCGCCAAAGAAGCGGAAGCGCTGCACCTGCCCGCCCAGGGCGTTATATGCGGACAGCAGGAACTGGTTGTCAGCGGACTCGGCGATGAGCCGGTGGAACCGTTCATCGGCTTCCCAGTAGGCGCGGAACTCCGTGAAGGATGGACCGCGCGGGGCTGCCTTGAGGTCCTCGATGGCCTGCTCCAGCTGCCCGGTCAGTTCCGGGTCAGCATGCTTGCAGGCCATGAAGGCATTGGCCGGTTCGATCACCAGGCGGGCGTCCATCAGGTCGGCCAGTTCTTCCGGGGAGAACAGCGGTGCCACACGGTAGCCGCGCAGGGCCATCCTCCGCACCATCCCGGTCGCTTCCAGCCGGGCGAGCGCTTCGCGCACCGGCGTCGGGGAAACGTCCAGCTCCCTGGCCATCCCGTCGATGCTGACCGGGGTTCCCGCCTCCAGCCGGCCGTCCATCAGGGCAACAAGAAGCGCTTCGTAAACGTGGTCGGCGAGGACCTGCCTGCTCACGCCGCCGGAGGCCTGGTTCTTGGTTGCCATGTAGAAATCCTATAGCCGGAAAATGTGCGGGAGCGCGTGGGATGGGGTGTCCCCGGACACGTCCCGCTGGTGCCGTACGGCCGGCAGGCAGCACTGCACCAGCGGAAACCGGTGGTCAGGAAACCTGCAGGCCGCCGTTGATGTCGTAGGTGGCGGCAGTAATGTAGCCGGCGTCCTCGCTGAGCAGGAATGCGATCAGCGCCGCCACTTCCTCCCGGGTTCCCACCCGACCCATCATGATGCCCTCGGACATCTGGGCCTTGCGCTCGTCCGTCAACGTTCCGCCCATGATGTCAGTGTCGATCGGACCGGGGGCGATGGCGTTCACGGTGATGTTGTGTTCACCCACTTCACGGGCCAGCGCACGGGTGAAACCGAGGATGCCGGCTTTCGAGGCGCTGTAGGCCACCTTGGAGTAGGTGCCGCCGCCACGCTGGGCCGAGATGGAGGAGATGCTGACGATCCTCCCGAGTTCGCGCTCGATCATGCCCCTGAGGACCCGCTGGGAAACAAGGAAGGTGCCGCGCATGTTGATGGCGAAGACCTTGTCCCATTCCGCCACCGTGGTCTCCATGAAGGGGGTGGGTGAGCTGATTCCGGCCAGGTTGACCAGTCCGACGATGGGCGGAAGCGCCTCCTCAATTTCCGTGATGGCGCGGTCAACCGATGCCTCGTCGGAGACGTCGGCGCCCACGCCGATGGCCTTGACGGCACGGCTGGAGCCGATTTCGGCAGCCGCGGCCTTCGCGTCTTCGGCATTGATGTCCAGGATGGCGATGGACCAGCCCTCGCTGGCCAGCCGGTCAGCGGTTGCCCGGCCAATGCCGCGGGCAGATGCTGCCCCGGTGAGGACAGCGGTGCGCTCTGCGGGGAAGGTGTGCTGTGTAGTCATTGATGCGTCCTAGTGGGTTTCGGCGGCAGGAACTGTGACCCCGGGGGCGGAGACACCCTCCGGCCGCTTGCGTGCGTAAAGGTAGGTGGCGGCGGCGGTCACGGCGAGGCAGGCGGCCAGGAAGGCCAGCCCGCTCTGGCTGTTTCCGGTGGCGTCCTTGAGGATGCCCACGATGTAGGGCGCCACGAAGCCGCCCAGGTTGCCAAGGGAGTTGACCATGGCGAGGCCGGCGGCGGCTGCAGCACCGGTGAGGGCTGCGGAGGGCATGGCAAGGAACGGCGCGATGGCGGAGTAGATGCCCATGGCCGCGAGGGTCAGGAACACCATGGCGAGCACGGCATTGACCGGCAGCAGGTAGCCTGCGCCCAGGAGGCCGACGGCGGCGAGCACCATGCTCATGCTGGCATGCCATACCCGGTTGCCGGTGCGGTCTGAGCGCTTGCTCCAGAAGTAGACGAAGACGGCAGCGATGGCGTACGGGATAAAGACGATGAAGCCCACCTGGGTCGAGTCGAACTTGCCCAGCGCCTTGACGATGGTGGGCAGCCAGAGGCCCAGGCCGTAGATGCCGCATACCAGGCCGAAGTACAGGGCCGAGTATGCGATGGTGCGGGGGTCCTTCAATCCGGCAAGGAAGTTGTGGTTGCCGGACTTCTGCTTGTGGGCCAGTTCGGCGCTCATGGTGTTGGAGAGCCACTCACGCTCTTCCGGCTTGAGCCACTTGGCGTGTTCGGGCCGGTCCGTCATGACGAAGGGGGTGATGATGCCCAACAGGATGGCGGGAATGCCTTCCAGGATGTAGAGCCACTGCCAGCCGTGCAGGCCTGCCACGCCCTCCAGGTTCAGGAGCATGCCGGACACCGGGGCGCCGAGGGCGTTGGAGATGGGCTGGGCCAGGATGAAGATGCCCAGCACCGTCACGCGCTGCGCCGCGGGGAACCACAGGGTCAGGTAGAAGAGGATGGCCGGGAAGAAGCCTGCCTCGGCGGCTCCGAGGAGGAAGCGGATGATGTAGAACGTCGCTTCACCGTTCACCAGGAACATGGCGGTGGCAAAGATGCCCCAGCTGATGAGGATGCGGGCGATCCACTTGCGGGCGCCATAGCGGTACATGCCGCCGTTCGACGGGATCTCAAGCAGTGCGTAGCCGAGGAAGAAGATGCCGGCGCCCAGGCCGTAGGCGGCCTCGGTCAGTCCGATGTCCCCCTGCATGCCGAGCTTGGCGAAACCAACGTTGTTCCGGTCCAGGTAGGCAATGAAGTACAGGAGGACGATCAGGGGCATGAGCCTCCGACGAACCTTGCGGAGGGTGGTCTCGCCCAGCTCGCTGAGAGCGGGGGCAGCAGCACGGGAGGTCATCGCAGGCCTCCCAGGGTGGTGTGGGGACCCTCGAAAAGGGAATGCGCGCGCATAACGACTCCTTTGGCTGGCGGCATTTTTTGGGGGTGATATCAGATGTCTGATGTCTGTATGAGATTCTAATCACAGGGGACGGGAGCGTCAACACGGCTGCGGACGCGGCCTGGTGGGGATGCCGCTGACAGGGAATACCCCGATGGGACGGGCCCGGACAGGCGGCTAGCGGGCCGCGGCTCCGCTGCGGCTGGACACGGCAAGGTAGTGCTCGTAATCCTCGAAAGTCTGGGTGATATGTGCATCCATGGTGGAGCGGGCGGTGGCCGGGTCTCCGGCGGCGATGGCGGCCAGGACCATCTTGTGGTGGTGGATGGCGTGCCGCTGCACGTCGGGGAACGCCGAGGTTTCGCGCCGCATGGCGTAGAGCAGGGTGGACAGCTGGCCCAGCAGGGCCGGCACGAACGGGTTGCCGGACGCGCGCAGAACGGTGTCGTGGAAGGCGATGTCTGCCACGGTCAGCGCGTCCACGTCGCCGGCATGGTGGGCCGCTTCCATCTGCTCCACGCTGTCCTGCAGCGCGGCGAGGTCAGCCGGCCGGTGCCGGGAGGCAGCGAGTTCGGCCGCGCCGGTCTCCACCATGCGGCGGACCTCGAGCAAACGGAGTGCCACCTGGTCCGAGGCCACTCCCCTGGAGGCTGCGCGCATGATGGCGTCCAGTCCGGTCCAGCGCTCGGGCGGGTTGACGAAGGTGCCCAGGCCGCGCCGGACGTACACCACGTCCTGCGCTTTCAATACCTTCATCGCCTCGCGGGCCGTCAGCCTGCTGACACCGGACTCCTTGGCGATATCCGCTTCAGGCGGCAGGGCGTCGTCGGCCTTGATCTCTCCGCTGAGGATGTGCTCAAGGACCTTGTCGACGACGGCGTCGACCAGGGTCGGTCGCTTCTCTGCCATCCGTCATCCCCTGCCTGCGCGCGCAAGGCGCCCTGATTTTCCTTCCTCAACATTACTCGACGCACTCGGGCGCGCGCTGCCCGCCGTCGTCGTGCGTCAAACGGTCAGGTGGGTTAAACAGCAAACGCGGGGCCGCCCTGCCGGCCCCCAAAGGGGAACCGGGCCGGGTGGCCCCGCGTTGTGCAGGACTGCTAGAGGGCTGCGCAGACCTCACGGAGCAGCTTGGCGGTCTCGGACGGCGTCTTGCCGACCTTGACACCGGCAGCCTCGAGGGCTTCTTTCTTGGCCTGGGCGGTACCGGCGGAACCGGAGACGATGGCACCTGCGTGGCCCATGGTCTTGCCTTCGGGCGCGGTGAAGCCGGCCACATAGCCGACGACCGGCTTGGTGACGTTGGCCTTGATGAAGTCGGCTGCACGCTCTTCGGCGTCGCCGCCGATTTCGCCGATCATCACGATGGCCTTGGTCTCGGGGTCAGCCTCGAACGCGGCCAGGGCGTCGATGTGCGTGGTGCCGATGATGGGGTCGCCGCCGATGCCGATGGCGGTGGAGAAGCCCAGGTCGCGCAGTTCGTACATCATCTGGTAGGTCAGGGTACCCGACTTGGAAACCAGGCCGATGGGGCCCTTACCGGTGATGTTGGCCGGGGTGATGCCAACGAGCGCTTCGCCGGGGGTGATGATGCCGGGGCAGTTCGGGCCGATGATGCGGGTGACCTGGTTGCCGTCGGCATCCACCTTGGACTGGGCCAGGGCCCAGAATTCGGCGGAGTCCTGGACGGGGACGCCTTCGGTGATGACCACGACCAGGCCGATGCCGGCCTCGATGGCTTCCACAACGGCGTTCTTGGTGAATGCCGGCGGCACGAAGACGATGGAGACGTCGGCGCCGGTTTCCGCCATGGCTTCCTTGACGGTGCCGTAGACGTTGATTTCCTTGTCGCCGTGCAGGACCGTGGTGCCGGCCTTGCGGGCGTTGACGCCGCCGACGATGTTGGTGCCCGCCTTGAGCATCAGCGCGGTGTGCTTGGTGCCTTCGCCGCCGGTGATGCCCTGGACGATGACCTTGGAGTCCTTGTTCAGATAGATAGACATGGTGCGTCCCTTTACTTAGCTGCGTTGGCGAGCTCGGCGGCCTTGTCGGCGCCCTCGTCCATGGTGGCGGCCAGGGTTACCAGCGGGTGGTTGGCCTCGGTGAGGATGCGGCGGCCTTCCTCGACGTTGTTGCCGTCAAGGCGGACTACCAGCGGCTTGTTGGCGGAGTGGCCCAGCTCGGCCAGCGCGCCAACGATGCCCTTGGCGACGGCGTCGCACGCGGTGATGCCACCGAAGACGTTGACGAACACGGACTTGACCTGCTCGTCACCCAGGATGACGTCCAGGCCTGCGGCCATGACCTCTGCGGAGGCTCCGCCGCCGATGTCCAGGAAGTTGGCGGGCTTGACGTTGCCGTGGTTCTCGCCGGCGTAGGCCACGACGTCGAGGGTGGACATGACCAGGCCGGCGCCGTTGCCGATGATGCCTACTTCGCCGTCGAGCTTGACGTAGTTGAGGTCCTGCGCCTTTGCCTTGGCCTCAAGCGGGTCCGCTGCGTCCTTGTCCTCGAGCTGCGCGTGCTTCGGGTGGCGGAAGTCGGCGTTCTCGTCGAGGGAAACCTTGCCATCGAGGGCCAGGATGTCACCGTTGCCGGTCTTGACCAGCGGGTTGACCTCCACCAGGGTGGCGTCTTCCTTCTTGAAGACGTCCCAGAGCTTCAGGATGACGCCTGCCACCTGGCCGCGGAGTTCCTCGGCGAAGCCTGCAGCTGCGACGATCTCGTCCGCCTTGGCCTGGTCGATGCCCACGGCGGGGTCGATGGCAATCTTGGCCAGCGCTTCGGGGCGTTCGACGGCGAGCTGTTCGATTTCCATGCCGCCCTCAACCGAGCACATGGCCAGGTAGTTGCGGTTGGCCCGGTCCAGCAGGACGGAGAAGTAGTATTCCTCGGCGATGTCCGCACCCTGGGCAATCATCACCTTGTTAACGGTGTGGCCCTTGATGTCCATGCCCAGGATGTTGGTGGCGTGCTCAAACGCTTCGTCGGCGGACTTTGCCACCTTGACGCCGCCGGCCTTGCCGCGGCCGCCTACCTTGACCTGTGCCTTGACAACGGTTACGCCGCCGATCTTCTCGGCGGCTGCCTTTGCTTCTTCTGGGGTGTACGCCACGATGCCGGCAAGCACGGGTACACCGTGCGCCTCGAACATATCGCGCGCCTGGTATTCAAACAGGTCCACGGTTTAGTGTCCTTCTACGTCGAAGTAGTTTCTGTACAGTCGGACACCATCCGAAAAGACGATGACCGGGCTGCGGATTGCACGCACCGGCGGCCTGTCTGGAAACGAGCCACGCGGCGTAATGCTCCATGGGGAACTCTAGTCCTTTGGAGGGACCGGGCCGTCCCAGACTACCTCTTATGTGAGTAAGCACACTATTCTATGGAGCGTAGAAAAACCGCGGATTTACGGGGTTTTTGGGCCCTCTGCCTGCGGGGATGCACTGCTTTTGGCGGGGCCCGGGACCAGTTCGTAACGTTCGGGGGAGATGAAGAATCCGACGCCGGCGGAGACGTTTCCGCATGCCACGCCGCCGTTGTAGGCGGAACAGCGCAGCCCGTTCCGTTCGAGGTTCTGACCGTCCGCAAGCACAGGCAGCTGGGCCAGCGGGCCGGCCTTGGTCCCCTTGGGTCCGTAGGCCGCTTCCATCGACGTGACGCCGGAGCGGCACTCGCCGTAGCGTGCACTGTCCGGGGCCAGCAGGGCCACGCCGCCCAGGTAGCCCAGGTGGGTTCCGGCGCAGTCATCCCTAACGTCCCCGGGTTGGGGAGGCTGATAGGTGGCCAGCTCGCAGTGGGCCACCGGGACAATGGGCAGCTTGTTGTTGGCAGCGTCGCCGTAGCGGTTCTGCTGGTACGGCAGGTTCACGTGGTCCCCGCGCGCGGACGTCAATGAACAGGCGATGGTGCGGTCCGCGGTGATGAAGGAGAGGACGCCGCCACCGCTGGAGTATGTCTTGGCGTCGGCCAAGGGCGCCTTTTCCAGTTGTTCCATGGGCGGCAGCGGGGCCGGTGGAACGTAGGAGGGGTCCTTGGTGGTCACGCTGCATCCCGTGGCGGTGACAGCAATGAGGAGGAGAAGGGCGGCGAGCATCCCCCAGACATTCCGTCGCATGGGCTCCATTATGCCCGGCCGGGGGCGGCTTAGGCGTCGAGCTTGGTCAGCGGCGCGTACCGCAGCAACAGGCGCTTCTCGCCGACGTCGAACTTCACCTTGGCCACGGTCTTGTCCCCCGCTCCTTCAAGCGCCAGGACCGTGCCGTTGCCGAAGCTGGTGTGGTTGACCTTGTCTCCCACGCTGACGGCGATGATTTCCTTTTGCGGCTGCACCCGGTTCTTGGCGATGAACGCCGGAACGTCGGCGTTGAATCCCGCCGAGGAGTCCGCTGCCGCGCCACGGGCAGTGCCGGCGCCCCAGAAGGACCCGCTGTACCGGCCGGACCCGATGGAACCGCCGCCCCAGCCGCCGGCCTGCCTGCTGGTCCCTTCACGCTTCCATTCCAGAAGCTCCGCCGGGATTTCCTCGAGGAACTGGCTGGCGGGGTTGTACTGGCTCTGGCCCCACATGCTGCGCACCTCGGACCGGGTCACGTAGAGCCGCTTGCGGGCACGGGTCAGTCCCACGTACGCCAGGCGTCGTTCCTCGGCCAGTTCCTTGGGGTCGGTGGCGGAGCGCTGGTGCGGGAAGAGGCCGTGCTCCATGCCGGTCAGGAAGACCACGGGGAATTCCAGGCCCTTGGCCGTGTGCAGGGTCATGAGGGTCACCACGCCCAGCCGTTTGGCCTCGGCGACGGCGGCGTCGATGTCCGCGCCGGGAGCATCCGGGATCTGGTCGGCGTCCGCTACCAGGGAGACCTGTTCCAGGAACGCGCCAAGGCTTCCTTCCGGGTTCTCCTGCTCGTACTCGCGAACTACGGCCACGAGTTCAGCCAGGTTCTCCACGCGGGACTCGTCCTGCGGATCGGTGCTGGATCGCAGCGCGGCAAGGTAGCCCGTCTGTTCCAGGACGGCTTCCAGGGCGGCGGCCGCTCCGGATCCGGAGGCAACCTCGGCCAGGTCGTCCAGCATCTTCACGAAGCCCAGGACGGCGTTGACGGACCGGGTGGCCATGCCGGGCGCCTGGTCGGCGCGGCGGGCCGCCTCCATGAACGACGTTCGCTCACGCTGGGCCAGGGCCGCGACGGCGCCTTCGGCGCGGTCGCCGATGCCGCGTTTGGGCTCATTCAATACACGGCGGAGGTTGACGTCGTCATCCGGGTTGACCAGGACGCGCAGGTACGCCAGGGCGTCCTTGATTTCCTTCCGCTCGTAGAAGCGGGTGCCGCCCACCACCTTGTACGGCAGGCCCACGCGCACCAGGACGTCTTCGATGGAGCGGGACTGGGCGTTGGTCCGGTAGAAGATGGCAACATCGCCGGGGCGCAGGTTTTCCTCGTCCTGGAGCCGGTCGATCTCCTTGGCGATGAACTGCGCTTCGTCGTGTTCATTTTCGCCGACGTAGCCGATGATCTTGTGGCCTTCGCCCTCGGCGGTCCACAACCGTTTTTCCGGACGGTTGGGGTTGCGGGAGATGACCGAGTTCGCCGCGCTCAGGATGTTTTGGGTGGAGCGGTAGTTCTGCTCCAGCTTGATGGTGCGGGCCTCCGGGTAGTCCTTTTCGAACTCCACGATGTTCCGGATGTCCGCCCCCCGGAAGGCGTAGATGGACTGGTCCGAGTCACCCACCACGGTGAGTTCCGACGCGCCCGGGCCCTCCCCCACGATTTCCCGCACCAAGGCGTACTGGGCGTGGTTGGTGTCCTGGTATTCGTCCACCAGCACGTGGCGGAACCGGCGGCGGTATGACTCGGCGAGCGCGGGGAAGGCACGGAACATGTAGACGGTCTCGGCGATCAGGTCGTCGAAGTCCATGGCGTTGGCCTGCCGGAGGCGCTGGGTGTAGCCCTTGTAAACGTCCGCGACCGCATGTTCGAAGGGGTCGTTGTAATTGGCTGTCGAGGCAAAGGAATCGGCGTCGATGAGCTCGTTCTTCAACGCCGAGATCTTGTGCTGGATGGCCTTGGGCGCAAACTTTTTGGGGTCCAGGTCCAGGGCCTTGGAGACCTGGGTGACCAGCCGCAGGGAGTCGGCGGAGTCGTAGATGGAGAAATTGGATTTCAGGCCGACGTTGGCCGCTTCCTGCCGCAGGATCCGCACGCAGGAGGAATGGAACGTGGAGATCCACATGATCTTGGCGCGTCCGCCCACCAGCGCCTCAATGCGCTCCCGCATTTCCGCGGCGGCCTTGTTGGTGAAGGTGATGGCCAGGATTTCGCCGTGGTGGGCACGGCCGGTGGCGATCAGGTACGCGATCCTGTTGCTGAGCACCCGGGTCTTTCCGGATCCGGCACCGGCGACGATCAGCAGCGCCGGCCCGGCATGCTTGACCGCTTCCTCCTGCTGGGGGTTCAGCCCCTCCAGCAGCTGGGCAGCGTCCGGGCGGTGGCTGCCTTGGTGCCGGCCGCCGTCGTGCCTGTCCGTGCTGTTCCGGTCCGGGTCGTGCCGGTCCCCGTTGTTCTGCTGCCAGCCGGCCTGGCTGCCCGGCATTCCGCCGGGCCCGGCCGTGGTGGCAACGCCTTCCGGCACCGTCCTGGTGCGGGCGGTGGCGGCAGGAGCGGCCTTGAACGGTCCGTCAGAGTACGGGTCAAACAACATATCCATGGTGCATACAAGTCTAGGCGGTGGGATCGACAACGCCTTCCAGCCTGTGGATTACTGCCGCTGACCCGTGAACCAGTGCCGGCAACCGCCTCAGGCCACCGAGCCTGACTGAAGGGCTGCACGCAACTCCTGAACCGCCGTCGTTCCTCCTGCCAGGAACCACTCCAGCCCGTTGACGCGGACTGTGTCCACGGCGCCCCCCGCCGCCCGGACGATCGCCTTGCCCGGCAGCCAGTCCCATTCCGGGCAGCTGTGCTGGAACCAGCACCCCAGCTGCCCGTCTGCGACACGGCCCAGGTCGCAGGACCCGGATCCCAGCATGCGGAGGGACGCGGCGGAGGTGGCGGCCGCGTGCCAGGGCATGGCGCACATGGGATCCATCAGCCAGGTGGGGTGGATGTAGGTGGCGGCCCCAAGCTCGGCGACGCTGGTGGCGTTGCGTTTGCCGCCGTCGTCGCTGAAACCGGTGAGGAGGCCACCGTTCAGGGTGGCGGGCCGGTCACGGCCGCCGAGCCACAGTTTGTCCTCCTCCGGCTGGAAGACGGCGCCCAGCAGCACATCATCGCGGTCCTTCAGGGCAATGGCGGAACACCAGTAGGTGGATCCGTGCAGGAAGTTGTAGGTGCCGTCCACGGGGTCGATCACCCAGGTACGGCCGCTGGTTCCCTGGACGGAGGCGCCTTCCTCACCCAGGATGCCGTCATCCGGCCGGCAACGTTGGAGCTGCTCCAGCACGTAGGCCTCGGCGGCGTGGTCCGCCGCCGTCACCACGTCCGAGACGGAGGTCTTTTGTTCCGACTGCAGGCCGGCCATGCGCATGAGGAGCGCCAGTTGCCCGGCTTCGCGGACCAGCGCGGCCGCCAGTTCGTAGTCGTCCAGTGCGGGATCAAGAACAGCTGCGCTGTGTCGGCCAGTGGTCATGGCTTCAGTTTATGGGGCGGGATAATGGTGCCATGGCCAAAACCCCTGCCCAGAGGATCAAGAAGCACGGCGACAAAGCGGTTGTGCCGCAGCACCACCTTCCACCTGTGGTGAACCCCACCACGGCGCGGACGCCGCAGAAGGCTCAGGGCAACAGCAACCTGATTGTGGTTGCCGGCGTGGTGGCAAGCCTGTTCCTGTTCTGGTACCTGCACCTGCTGACCCTGGACCAGCTCACCCAGCTCACCAAGGGCCTGGCCATGCCCGATTCGCTGGTGGGCGGGTTCGAGCCCGGCTACATCGGCCGCCTGCAGGCAGCGATGGACGGCGATGCCCTGGGCCAGCTGAACTACGTCCACAAGACCGCGGGGACCCTCTTCCCGCTGATCTTCGGCTTCACGTGGCTGCTGCTCATCGGGACCAATGTGGCACGGAAGGGGCTGCGCTGGGCGTTGTGGGCCTTGCCCATGCTGTTCGTTGTGGTCCGGTTGTGGGGGAACGTGGCCGTAGACGCCATGATGGCCTCGGAAGGTCCCGACGCTGGCCAGGTTGCCCTGGCGTCCGGCCTCACGGTGGCGGGGTGGGTGCTTTTGGTGTTGAGCCTCCTGGCCGGGGCCGCGGCTGTGTTCCTGAACAGCCGGAAACGGAACGAGACCTAGCCGGCAGTTACCCGGGCCGCCGCAGCCGCCGCCCGCTGTTCCTTCCGGTGCCGGTGCACCCGCTGTGCAATGACCAGCCCGGCGGCGGCCATGCCCACTGTCACGGGGTACCCCATGAGCCGTTCCAGCGTCCCGGGCTCGGGAACCATCATGCGGGTAAGCCCGCCGGTTGCCACCGCGGCCAGTGACACGCCGCCGCAGGCCACCAGGAACCACGCCATCCCGGTCTTCCGGAGCCACAGGAGTCCCAGGACCAGGAGGGCCGCACCACCCGTCACGAAGTACGTGACGGCGCCGGCATAATGCCAGGGTGAGCCGGCGTCCTCCGGGACCAGTCCCACAACCACCGTTCCTGCCCCGGCGGCTCCGGTGAGCAGGCGGACCGCGGCGGCCGCGAGCCAGGGCCCCCTGCGGCTCCAGCCGACCCGGGTCCCGGGGCGGGCGGCCACGCGCAGCAGCCCGGATGTCAGCATCACCGCCCCCACCAGCAGGCCAAGGCCCTGGACCACGAACGAGGCATTCATCAGCCAGTTCAGGGGTGAGCAGACGTCCCGGCCTGAGAACGTCCCGCAGTGGAGGGCACCGAGGTCACTGATGTATCCGGTCCGCAGGTCGTATGGACGGGGTCCGGCCCACGCCATGGCCACGGCTGCCTCCGCGGCGAAATACTGCAGCACGCTCAGGATTGCCCAGGCACCGATGTACTGCCGGGTGGACGCAACGTTCGGAATGAAGGCGGCGGCGGGAGCGGCAGTGGGGGCTGGACTCATGCCATGAGCGTAGTACGGCCCGGCACCTTGTATGCTTGTAACCGTGTCCGGACGGACCGGCCCCGCCGAACCACCGGATGCCCGCCCTCGTAGCTCAGTGGATAGAGCACGGCTCTCCTAAAGCCGGTGTCGTTGGTTCGATTCCAATCGAGGGCACTTGAACTCCCGTTTCCCGGAGCCCAGCCTCCGCGCCTACCTCCTGGGCAACCAGCCGGCCGGCGCCACAAGCCACAACACCCACCCGGGCCGCTGGCTGGTGGAGCGCGACCTGCTGGACAGGTCGGAGGGCACCCGCGGAACCTTTACCGGCGTCGTCCTTTTCATCCCCACGGACGACGACGGCCTGGCCTTCCGTGAGGAAGGCACCATGCGCTGGCCTGCTTTTTCCGGCCCCGCCTCACGCGAGTACCTGCTGCGGACCACCGGGCGCCCTGACGCGCTGGACTTCTTCTTCCCCGATGGCCGCCCCTTCCACCGGATGAGCTTCACGCCGGAAGCCAACCTGGACAGCCACTGGTGTGATCCCGATACCTACCGGGTGACCTACACCTTGGAGGACCCTGACCACTTCAGCTACAGCTGGGATGTCACCGGTCCGCGCAAGGACCTGCTGCTGACTTCACACCTGGTGCGGACGCAGGCACCGGCATGAAACACCGCATCGTGGTTTCCGCCGTCTGCGTGTTCGACCACACCGGCCGCCTGCTGACCGTGCGGAAGCGCGGCACCACCATGTTCATGCACCCGGGCGGCAAGCCGGAACCGGGCGAGACAGCTGTGCAGGCCGCAGCCCGGGAGCTTGAGGAAGAAGTGGGCATCACCATCGACCCGCGCGAACTGGTGTTGATGGGCGTGTGGATCGCCGACGCAGCCAACGAGGCCGCCACTGACATTGAAGCCACCGTCTTTACCGCTCCGGGCACCTGGTCAGCACACCCTTCAGCTGAGATTGCCGAGATCCGCTGGCTGGACCTGGACGTCCTGGCTTCCGGCGCCGGACAGGCCCGGGACCTGGCGCCACTGCTGACGGACCACATCCTGCCCCTGCTCGCCGCCCGGGCAGTCCCGGGAGCCGCGCAGGCTTAACTGATCAACCCTAAAACTCGGGGACGGACTCCTGGGCCACGGCGGTGGCCTCCGCGAACTGCGTCCGGTAGAGCTCGGCGTAGCGGCCGCCGGCGGCCAGGAGCTCCGTGTGGGTTCCGCGTTCCACAATTTGGCCGCCCTCGACCACCAGGATGGCGTCGGCCGCGCGGACGGTGGACAGCCGGTGGGCAATCACGACGGCGGTCCGCCCCTCGAGTGCGGCGCCCAGGGCTGCCTGCACGGCGGCTTCATTCGTGGAGTCCAGGGCAGCGGTGGCCTCGTCGAGGATGACGACGCGGGGCTGCGCGATCAGGAGCCGGGCAATGGTCAGCCGCTGGCGTTCGCCGCCGGAAAGCCGGTAGCCGCGCTCCCCCACCACCGTTTCCAGCCCGTCCGGCAGGGACCTGATCATCGTCTCCAGCCGTGCCTGCCGCAGCACGTCCCACATGTCCTCTTCGGTTGCGTCGGGCTTGGCCAGCCGAAGGTTGGACGCGATGGTTTCATGGAACAGGTGGCCGTCCTGGGTCACCATGCCCAGGGTGTCCCGCAGCGAATCGAAGGTGGCGTCCCGCACGTCCAGCCCGGTGCCCCGCGCAGTGCCGCCGAGACGCACTGCGCCGGAGTCGACGTCGTACAACCGCGACAGCAGCTGGGCGATAGTGGACTTGCCGGCGCCGGAGGAACCCACCAGCGCCACCGTCTGGCCCGGTTCCACCCGGAAGCTCACGCCGTGCAGCACTTCCTCGCCGCCGCGGGTGTCCAGGGTGGAGACTTCCTCCAGCGAGGCCAGCGAGACCTTGTCCGCGGACGGGTAGGCGAAGCGGACGTTGTCGAATTCGACGGACACGGGGCCGGCAGGAACGGGCTTCGCGTCCGGCTTCTGCTGGATCAGCGGCTGCAGGTCCAGGATCTCGAAGACGCGTTCAAAGCTGACCAGGGCGCTCATGACTTCCACCCGGGCGTTGGACAGGGCCGTGAGCGGAGCGTAGAGCCGGGTCAGCAGCAGTGCCAGCACCACCACATCCCCGGGTGCCAGCTGGCCGCCCAGGGCAAGCCAGCCGCCCAGGCCATACACCAGTGCCAGGGCAAGCGCGGACACCAGGGTCAGGGCCGTGACAAAGGTGAACTGCAGCATCGCCATGCGGACGCCGATGTCCCGGACGCGGCCCGCGCGGGCGGCGAATTCGCGTGATTCCTCGTCAGGACGCCCGAACAACTTGACCAGGGTTGCGCCCGGCGCCGAGAACCGCTCGGTCATTTGGGTGCCCATGGCGGCGTTGTGCGCGGCAGCTTCCCGGCGCAGGTCAGCCAGCTTGGAGCCCATGCGCCGGGCCGGAATCAGGAAGATCGGCAGCAGCACCATGGCAAGGACGGTCACCAGCCACGACGTATTGAGCATCACGGCCAGCGTCAGGGCCAGCGCCACCGAGTTGCTCACCACCCCGGAAAGGGTTCCGGCGAAGGCGGACTGGGCGCCGATGACATCGTTGTTGAGGCGGCTGACCAGCGCGCCCGTGCGGGTCCGCGTGAAGAAGGCAATGGGCATCCGCTGCACGTGGTCGAACACCCGCGTGCGCAGGTCCACGATGACGCCCTCGCCAATGGTCGAGGACAGCCAGCGGGTCAAGAGCCCCACCCCGGCCTCACCGACGGCCACGATGGCGATCAGCACTGCCAGCCAGATGACCGTGTCAACGCCGGTCTTGGCGATGATGGCGTCAACCACCTTGCCGGCAAGCACCGGGGTGGCGACGGCCAGGAAGGCAGCCGCAATGGAGGAGAGCACAAAGGCGATGAGCTTCCCCTTGTGGGGGGCGGCAAAGGCCAGCACCCGCTTCAGGGTCTCTTTGGAAAACGGCTTCGAAGCGCTCTTAGCGGTGCTGATGTTGTAGAGCGAACTCCAGGCTACGCGGTCCATGCTCATGGGTGTTTCTCCTGGGTTGCAGTGTGGTGGAGTTCCTGGACCGTGCCGTTTTCCAGGTGCCACCGGTAGTCGAGTCGAACGTTTTCCAGCAGCCGGCGGTCGTGGGTGACCAGCAGCAGCGCTCCGTCGTAGCTTTCAAGGGCCTCTTCCAGCTGTTCAATGGCCGGCAGGTCGAGGTGGTTGGTGGGTTCGTCCAGCACCAGCAGGTTCACGCCGCGGGCCTGGAGCAGCGCGAGGGCAGCCCGCGTCCGCTCACCCGGTGACAGGGAATCCACGGTCCTCGACGTGTGGTCCGCCTTGAGGCCGAACTTGGCCAGGAGCGTGCGGACGTCGGCACTGTTCCAGTCCGCCAGCACCGCTTCGACAGCGTCGCCCAGCGGCAGGGCGCCGTCCAGCAGCCCGCGGGCCTGGTCTATTTCGCCGACGGCGACGGAGGCACCCATGGAGGCATCGCCGTCGTCCGGCGCCTGGGTGCCCAGCAGCAGGCGCAGGAGGGTGGATTTGCCGGCGCCGTTGGGGCCGGTGATGCCCACGCGCTCGCCGCCGTTGAGCTGGAGGCTGACCGGTCCCAGCGTGAAGTCGCCCTGGCGTGCCACGGCCTTGCGCAAGGTGGCGACGACGGCGCTGGAGCGCGGTGCCTGGCCGATGCTGAACTGGAGCTGCCATTCCTTCCGGGGCTCCTCCACCGCGTCCAGACGGGCGATCCGGGATTCCATCTGCCGGACCTTCTGGGCCTGCTTTTCTGAGGATTCAGTACTGGCGGCGCGCCGGATCTTGTCGTTGTCGGGGTTCTTTTTCATGGCATTGCGAACGCCCTGCGAACTCCACTCCCGCTGCGTCCGTGCCCGCGAGACCAGGTCTGCCTTGGTGGCGGCAAACTCCTCGTACTTCTCGCGGGCGTGCCGCCGCATCACCGCGCGCTCCTCGAGGAAGGCGTCGTAGCCGCCGTCGTAGACAGCCACACTGTTCTGTGCCAGGTCAAGTTCGACGACGCGGGTCACGCAGCGCGCCAGGAACTCGCGGTCATGGCTGACCAGCACCACGCCGCCGCGCAGCCCCGTTACGAAGTCCTCCAAGGTGGCCAGCCCCGCGAGGTCGAGGTCGTTGGTGGGCTCGTCCAGGAGCACCACATCGAAGCGGCTCAGCAGGAGGGCCGCCAGGGCCACCCGGGCGGCCTGGCCGCCCGAAAGACCCGTCATCAGCGCATCGGCGCCGGCGTCCAGCCCGAGGTCTGCCAGCACCGCCGGGACACGGTCGTCCAGGTCAGCGGCGCCGGAGGCCATCCAGCGGTCAAAGGCACGGGCGTAGGCGTCATCCGCCCCCGGAGCGCCGGAACCGAGTGCTTCCGCGGTGGACTCCATGTCGGCGGTCGCTTCCGCGCAGCCGGTCCGGCGGGCAATGTAGGCCGCCACTGTTTCGCCGGCAATGCGCTCGTGCTCCTGTGGCAGCCATCCAACGAAGGCATCGGACGGCGCAAGGTTGACCGAGCCCTGCTGGGGCTGGTCGACACCGGCCAGGAGGCGCAGCAGCGTCGATTTACCGGCACCGTTGGCACCCACCACGCCCACCACGTCGCCGGGGGCAACCGTCAGCGAGAGCCCGGAAAAGAGCACCCGGTGGCCGTGGCCACCGGAGATGTCCTTTGCAACAAGGGTTGCAGTCATCGAATCGTCCTTTCGCCGCTGCCCGGACAGCCGCCGACGGCCGGCAGAGGCGGCGAAAACCGGGCCGCGGCGCCGCTGGGGCTGCAGGACATAGAAGAACCCGCTGGTCCGGACTTGGGGGGTGTACGGACCAGCGGGCTCGACCATCAACTATAGGCGAAGGTGGACCATGGGCAAAATCGGCGGCACGGCCGGGGCGGGGACGGCACGGTAAAATCGTCCTCACCACCCGTTCTGCAGAGAGCACTCCATGACCCTTCCTGCCAAGGCGTTCCAGCGCTGGCTGCAAGGCATCGCGCCAGATGCCAGCACTGCAGACGTCTGCAGGGTCTCCGGAATCAAGCGGACCACGCTGGCCCAGCAGCTGGTCCGGGGCAAAGTCTCCGTGAGCACGGTGGTCAGCATCAGCCGCGCGTACAACATCAACCCCGTCGACGCACTGTCTGGGTTTGACGCCTACAGCGCCCTGGGAAGCCCGCCGCGTCCACCCACCCGCAGCGAGCTGGTCAGCCAGATTTCCACGCCGGACCTCCTGCGGGCGCTCCTGGCCCGCCCCGCAATGGACGCGGCCCGGGGAGCAGCCTCTCCCGCCCTCACTCCTGCCCCGCACGCCACCTCCGTGAAGAACTGGGTCGATGCCGTAGACGACGGCGAGGTCCGGCACCGCGTGTCCGCCTCCACGGGAGTGGCGCCGCAAAACTATTCCGCCCAGTTGACCGCCAACCGGCTGTCCCCGGAGCTCGCCTTAGCGACGGCATTGGCGGCCGGAGTGGGACCCGCCGGCGGACTGGTGGCCACGGGAATCATTACGGAGGAGGAGGCCGGCTGGCCTCCCGGTGCCCGGCAGGCGGCGCTGGACAGCCTCACCGACGGAGAACTCACAGCCCTTGCTGGAGACCGGCTTCAGGCAATGGGCAAAGTACTGCGCCGCCAGGAGCAGGACCAAGCGCAGACAGAAAAGATTTGGGAGAACCTGGGATGATCGAAACCCTTCAATGGAGCACGCTGGCCATTTGCGCCCTTATTGCGGTGGCCCGCGTCCCCAGCACACTCAGAGGAGAAAACCGCTCCCTTTTCGGCATCTTTGCCTTGATGACCTTGGCCATCCTGTTGAGCATCCAGGGGCCGTACATCGTCATCGACCAGGCGCTGGGCGGGATCAACCTGGCAAACCTGTTGCTGCGCTTCGTCATTTTCGGCGCCATCTTCTTCATGGGTATCCGCATTTCCAGGGGCTTCGGTGCCGGCAGTGCCTACCGTCTCATAACCGGAAGGGCCGGCATCATCGTCCTGCTCGCTGTCTCGGCTGTCGTGATTTCACTGTTCTTCTCCATGGACACCGCCGGGTCATCGGCAGGACTAAGCGCCATCTCGGGTAAGGATGCGCGTCATTTCGCGCTGGTTGAGTACTACGGTGCGGCTGGACGCGCCTATCCCGCCTTCGTCGCCCTGGTCCTCGTGCCGGCCATGGTGCGGGCAGTGCGGGAACGGCTGCCGGTCCTGGTACGCATCGCCGCTGCGTTACTGGCCCTGGGCGGAGTGGCGGTGGCCCTTACGCTGCTCTTCCCTCTTATCCCGCCCAGCCTCGGCCAGATAGAATTCATCATCAACTACACGGCCGTGCTGTGCTTCGTCGTTGGGCTGGCCCTGATCTGGGCCTCGAGGGTGGTTAACCGGCGGACTGCGGCACGCCGGAGGACATCTACCGAAATGTGACCTTCGTGAGCTTTCACAAAATCATTAGAATGTGAAACAATCATGAATGTGTGAAGGCGGGGCTGCCAAGCGTTTTCGAACGGGGATAAATTCCAAAGCGCAGGCCGCCCCGGGGGCCTTTGCACGCATTGGGGGGATGAGTGGTGGCGGATCGTTGGGGACCGCCCCCACTCAGCCTATTTAAGGACCCTGGCCCCCAAGGGACACTGATCCTATTTCCTGGCAAACCTCAATGTCACCAACTGGAACGGCCGGAGCGCGAGCTCGGCACCGGTATCTGCCGGAACAATTCCGGGCGCCTCGGCGGCACGCTCCAGGAGATCCGTCGACACCACGCCATTGACAGGGAAGTTGGCTGTGAGAGTTCCCACGGACCGCTGCCCCAACGATTCATAGAGCCGGACCACCACATCGCCCGACCCGTCCTGGGCCAGCTTCACCGCTTCAATGACCAGGGCCGGATTGCTGACGGAGAAGAGCGGCTCCACCGCGGTGCCGCCGCTGACCAGCCGGGGCGCCAGGTTGGTGCGGTACCCTTCCTGGACGGCGGCCGCAATGTCAGCACCTGGGCGGACGGTCACCGTCAACTCCTGGTGTCCGCGGTCGGCGTCGGGGTCGGGGAACTTAGGAGCCCGCAGCAGGGACAGGCGCACCGTAGTGGTGGTTCCGCCGTCGGATTCCCTGATGCTCCTGCCCACGTCGTGGCCGTACGTGGAGGAGTTGGCCACCGCCACCCCGTAACCGGGCTCCCCCACGTGGATCCACCGGTGGGCACAGATTTCGAACTTCGCGGCTTCCCAGGAGGTGTTGGTGTGGGTGGGCCTGAAGACGTGGCCGAACTGTGTTTCGGCAGCTGACCGGTCTGCCCGCACGTCGAGGGCAAAGCCGAGTTTCAGCAGCTTTTCGCGCTCCTGCCAGTCCACGGCCGTGGTGATTTCCAGTGACGGGCTGCCGGGGGCCAATGTGATGCGCTGGGTCAGCGGCGAGCTCCCTGCCAGCCGTTCCACCACCACCACGGCGCTGCCGTCTGCATTGGCCAGCCGGACCGACTCCGCGTGGACCAGCGGAGTGACATTGCGGCGGTAGAACTCGTCGATGTCCCAGGCGTCCCATTCGTTGGGGGTGTCGCGGTGCAGTTCCAGCAGGTTGCCGCGCTGGCCAGGGGCGATGGCCTCTCGTCCGGTGGCGTAGTCACGCAGGGACGCGAGGAGTCCATCGGCGTCCACCTCGACCCGGATAATCCCGTTGTCCAGGATGTAGCCGCCGTGGTGTGGCGTGGCGAGCACCGGCCCAGGGAGCGGCGTTGGTTCCGCTGCCGCAAGGGCGGGCACTCCATTCCTTGCGTGCGGCGCAGCGTTAAGCAGGAACTGCCGGTCCCCGGAGCCCAGCATGGCGGCAGCTGCCTGGCTGATGATTGCTTCAAGCGCCTTTTCGATGGCCTGGTAGTTACGCTCGGCGTCCTGGTGGACCCAGGCAATGGAGCTGCCGGGAAGGATGTCGTGGAACTGCTGCAGCAGTACCAGTTGCCAGAGCCGCTTGAGCTCGGCATCCGGATAGTCGTATGCGCCGGCCGACCGGATTGCAGCCGTGGAACACCACAGTTCCGCTTCACGCAGCAGGTGCTCGCTGCGCCGGTTGCCCTTCTTGGTCCGCGCCTGGCTGGTGTACGTGCCGCGGTGCAACTCCAGGTACATTTCGCCCACCCAGACAGGCAGTGCCGGGTAGTCTTCCTCGGCCTGCCGGAAGAAACTCTCCGCAGAGCCGATCCTGACCCTGGGCGATCCCTCCAGATTCGCGGTGCGGGCAGCCGCCGCAAGCATTTCGCGGGTGGGTCCGCCGCCGCCGTCGCCATAGCCGAAAGGCACCAACGACACCGTTCCGCGGCCGTGGTCCCGGTAGTTGCGCTCGGCGTGGGCAAGGTCCCTGCCGCTGAGGTCCGAGTTGTAGCTGTCCACTGGCGGAAAGTGGGTGAACAGCCGGGTGCCGTCGATTCCCTCCCAATTAAAGGTGTGGTGCGGCATCCTGTTTGTCTGGTTCCAGGAGATCTTTTGGGTAAGGAACCAGCGGCTGCCCGCGGCTTTCACGATCTGGGGCAGGGCGGCACTGTATCCAAACGAGTCCGGGAGCCACGCCTCCCTGCACTCAATGCCGAACTCCGCCAGGAAGAAGCCCTTGCCCTCCACGAACTGCCGCGCCATGGCTTCGCCGCCGGGCATGTTGGTATCCGATTCCACCCACATGCCGCCGACGGGCACGAACTGGCCTGCCCGGACCTTTTCCCGGATCCGGCTGTACAGCTCCGGGTACAGCTCCTTGATCCATGCCAGCTGCTGCGCGGACGAACAGGAGAAGACAAAATTCGGGTCTTCATCCATCAGTGCCACCACGTTGGAGAACGTCCGGGCGCATTTGCGGATGGTTTCACGGACCGGCCAGAGCCAGGCCGAGTCGATGTGGGCATGGCCCGTGGCAACCAGTTGATGCGCGGATGCGTAGGCGGGGCGGGCAAGGACTTCGGCGAGCTCCTGCCGTCCTGCCGGCGCGGTCCCGGCAACATCGTCAGGGTCCATCACGTCCATCATGCGTTCGAAGGCCCGGAGGATCTCATGGCGGCGGGGAAGCTCCAGGGGGAGTTGTTCCATGAGGCCGGCCAGCGTCCACACGTCCTGCTGGAGTTCCCACACGCACTGGTTGAGTTCAGCGATGGCGATGTTGCCCAGCCGGTACTGGGGTGCTCCCCCGGCGGTCGCCTTGTCTCCCAGCGGGGTGGCGGCAAAGGTCCAGCCTTGCGCCATGTCCGGGTTCGCGGCCGCCTCCACGTAGAAGTCCACGGCCATGCCGCCGCCCAGCAGCTTCAGGGGAATGTACTGGTTGCGGGGTGAGATGGCCTTGATGATGGTCCCGTCAGGCCGCCAGGCGATGCCCTCGCACTGAAACCCGGGCGCTTCGGTGGTGAACCCAAGATCCACCACCACCTCCACGGTGGTTTCCGGGCCGCCGCCCCAGGATTCCGGCACCTCCCCTTGCAGCCGGAGCCAGGTGGTCCCCCACGGCCGGCCCCAGGCGGAGCCGTGCTCCTGCGGCTGGAACTCCTGCCGCATCGCTTCGAGCGCGGGGACCGGTTCACCGGGGGCCTCCCAACTGCTCAGGGCAAGCGGGACCGTCCGGCTGTAGACGGCAGGGGCGATGCGCTCGCGCACAAACCTGGCCAAGCGGACTTCCGTGATCCTGCGGTCGTCATGCAAAATAAGTCCTCTTTAGGCTCGGGGCTGGATCATCGCGTCCATTCGATGGACAAATCTACCCTCCGGCAGCATTGCATCCAACCCCCTGCCCGGGGCAGGCACGTCCCAGCCTTGCATTGACCCCCTAGCCACTGGGCACGGCTGGTGCAGGGCGCAGGATCCGCGAGACCCCGGCGTAGACGTTAAAACTGGTGTGCCGGCTGAAACCCGCCAGCGTCAAGCCGTTCGCCTCGGCCAGTTCCACGGCAAGACTGGAAGGGGCACTCACGGCAGCCAGGACGGGAATGCCCGCAAGGGATGCTTTCTGGACCAGCTCGAAGGACGCCCTGCCAGATACTTGGAGGACGGTTCCGGTAAGAGGCAGGAGGCCCTCGCGCAGTGCCCAGCCCACCACCTTGTCCACGGCATTGTGGCGTCCCACGTCCTCACGCAGGCACAGGAGCTGCGGCTCGCCGTCGTCATCGATCCTGAACAGGCCTGCCGCGTGCACGCCGCCGGTGTCCTCGAAGACACGCTGGGACTTCCGCAGCATCCCCGGCAGGGCGGCCAGGACTTCCGCGTCCACAGTCAACGGGTCCGTCCGGGGGCTGAAGTGGGAGGACTTTTGGACAGCTTCGATGGAGTCCGTTCCACAGATGCCGCAGGAGCTGGACGTGTAGACGTTGCGGCCGGTGTCGGGAACTGGCACATCCGGCCGCAGCTGGGCCTCCACCACGTTGAATGTCTGGACACCGTTCTCGTCCTCGCCGGCACAGAATCGCAGCGAAACCAGCTGTTCGGGGGCCCATATGACCCCCTCGGACACCAGGAATCCAGCCACCAGGTCAAAGTCGTCCCCCGGGGTTCGCATGGTGACCGAATAGGAAAGCTTTCCCAGCCGGATCTCCAGCGGTTCCTCGACGGCGAGGACGTCTTCGCGGTGGCGGACCGGGTACTCCAGGGCTCCCGGCGAACCGTCCAGGACATACTTGTGCACCTTGCGGCGCTGGGTTACGCGTCCCATGTTCCACCCTGCTTGTTCATTACTCCATCATGGCACCAACAGGGGCCGCCTCAGCCCAGGAGGGCGCTCCAGTCCACGGGTCCGCTGGGTGCCGGCTTACCCTTGGGCTGGCCTGTCCGTGCGGCACTTCTTGGCTTGGCTTTGGCCGGGCCGTCCTGGGTAGGAGGTATTGGCGGCCCCCATGGCAGGGCGAACGCGGGCACCGGCTCGCCGAGCTGCACGCCGTGCGGTGGCACTACCAGCACACCGTCCGCGGCGGCGAGCCCGCGCATCATCCCTGGCCCCGTATGCTGCGCCGGGGACGCCATGCCGTACAGCAGCCGGAACGGCATCAGCCGGGTACGCCCGGGGTCCGGCTCGATCATGGTCCCGCACGGCACCTCCTCCACCGCCGGCATGGGACGGTGCCCCAGTGCGGCCAGCAGCGGGGCCCCCACAGTGGAAAGGGCCATCATGGCCGCGAGCGGGTTGCCGGGAAGCCCCAAAACGAAGCGTCCGTCGGGCAGTTCGGCGAGCACGGCGGGGTGGCCGGGCCGCATGGCCACGCCATCGATGATGAGCCGGCCGCCGAGTTCGGCCACTGCCCTGCGGAGGTGGTCCGTTCCCGAGCGCCCGGTGCCACCGGTAGTAATGACGACGTCGGCCGGCAGGTCCGGCGCGTCCGGCACGTCCGGCAGTACGTCTTCGAGCGCCGAAAGCCATTCGTCATAGGAGTCGCCGATTCGCTGCTGCCCGCCGGGTATGCCGCCCAGCATGGCGACGACGTCCGGCAGCTGCGGGCCGAAGGTGTCGCGGACCTGGCCCGGGGCCGGCGTGCCGCGTTCCACCACTTCGGACCCTGTCAGGACCAGGCGCACCACGGGCTTTCCCTGGACCTGCACATCGTCGTAGCCTGCCAGCGCGGCAAGTGCCAGGTGGGCGGGATTGAGCTCCACCCCCGCCTTGACCAGGATGTCCCCTTCCAGGGCTTCCTCCCCGGCTTTCCTGATGTGCTCTCCCGCGCGGGGCTCGCCCGGGCGGGCCTTGCCTCCGGTCATCAGGAGTGGGAGTCCTTCATCGTCCTGGCCAAGGACTGCGCTCTCGGTGCGAAGAACTGCCTTGCCGCCTGCAGGAATCAGGCCGCCGGTGGCGATGGGGCTGGCCTGGTGCGGTGCCAGCCGGGTGCCGGGTTCCACCGGGATCCAGGGGCCGCTTCCGTTGACTACCCAGCCGTCCATGGCCGAGGACGCATAGTGGGGCATGTCCTGGAGGGCCACAATGTCCTGGTCCAGTTTGCGGTCCAACGCGATACGCAGTGCCACTGGTCCGGGAGGAATGGGGGTTGCGGCGTCGAACGCCGCCTGCCGGGCCTCTTCCCACGTGTGGGCGGCATGGTGCTGGCCCGCATGCCCTGCTTCCGCCGTCCCGGCTTGGACTGCGCCGGAGTCAGTGGTTCCGGGTTCAGTGGGTCCGGGTCCAGTGGGTCCGGGTCCAGCTATGCCGGCCGGCCCTTCCGCTTCGCTGCCAGGTGGCGCTTCCGGATCGCTTTGGGGTTCAGCGGTCATTCGCCGGGAGTCCCGGCGGCAGCCTCAGCCTCGTAGTCCTTTGCCAGGGTGCGGGCAACGGCCAGGGCCGCATCCATTGATTCAGCGTCCATCTCCCTGCCGGGAGCCGAAGCCAGGCCCGCAGCGAACCCGGCGATGAAAGTGGTGAGCGGAGCGGCTGGCCGGACCACAGCATGGGCGGCGACGCCCGCAAGCGCCAGCACCGCGTTGACGTCCACCTGGACGTCCTCAAGCTTGTACGCCTGGAGAAGTGCCCTGCACCACTCTTCCAGAGTTTCGTCCTGGCTCTTCACGAATTGCCTCCCACGTTTGCTCCGCCCGTCTGCCGGTCCTGGCGTTCGCTCTGGTTCCCGGCGGCAATCCCCAGCGCGGCAGCGTCATCCCAGGTATCCACATCGGAGGTGGACCCGGCAGGGACTGTGACAAGCTGCACGTCCAGATTAGCAAGGAGCGACCTGACAGAGCCGTTGACCAGCGCCCCGCGGGCAGCGAGGTCCCTGCACGCCTTTGTTAACTCAGGCGTGCGGTAAAAACCCACCAGTGGCTGTGGGCGGTCGCCTTCGGCAGCCATGACATTTGCCGGGTCGGCCGCCGTGGACATCTGCAAAGCTTCCTGAAGCGCTGCCACCGCTTGGGATGCCAGCGGCATGTCGCAGGCCAGCACCAAGAGGTAGGGCGCACCCTCGCCGATGTCCGCCAGCGCATCCAGCCCGGCCGCTATGGCTGCCGCCGGGCCCGCGAAGTGCGGCTGCTCCCTGCAGCTCAGCAGGTTGGGAGGCCAGATTGGCAGGGAAGCCATCTCGCCCACAACTGCCACATGCCGGGCCCCCGCGGCGGCAGCGACAGCGCGTTCGAGGAGGGTTTGGCCTTGGAAGACGAGCGACTGCTTGGGTACGCCGCCCAGCCGCGATGACCTCCCCCCGGCCAGGATCACGGCATCAAAGGCAAGCCCGTTCACTTCCACTCCCCCAGCCTAGCGACCGGCAGCGTAGGGGCCGCACTGCGGGTCAGAACGTCCGGCGCACCGGAGCATCACGGCAACTCAGGCAGCGCGGGGTGTCAGGCGGCGCGTTCCGGAAGCAGGAAGGGGTCCCAGGCCGGCGTGGGCTTCTCCAGTTCCTTGATCTGCCAGATGGTTCCGTGCGGCGGTTCGGGCACGAACCGCAGGGTCCATCCCATCTCCGCTGGAGTGTGGTCGCCCTTGACGTTGTTGCAGCGCAGGCAGGCGGCCACCAGGTTCTCCCACGAATCGGCCCCGCCCCGGGACTTGGGGTGAACATGGTCAATGGTGTGCGCCGCTTTCCCGCAGTAGGCGCATTTATGCCCGTCGCGCCGGAGTACGCCCCTGCGGCTGACGGCCGTGGAGTGGTTGTACCGGGGCCGGATGTAGCGGTTGAGGAGGATCACGGACGGGCGGCCCAGAATGTCAGTAGGGCCCACCACGGGGTCGTCACCTTCGGCCACCACACTTGCCTTGCCTGTGAGCACAAGCACCAGCGCCCGGCGGAAAGTAATAACCGCCAGCGGTTCATATCCAGCATTCAGAACGAGAGTGCGCATGCACTTACCTCTTCACGGCCGCACCCGTCAGGGGCACGAGGGCCGGCTGCCCTCGGCATGTCCGGGCTATGGATCGACATCACAAGAGTAAACAAAGAAGTGCAGAATCGGGTAATCGCCACTCTGGAGCAGGACAACGGCTGGACACCGCGGGAGGGTCGGCCGCGGGCGGCGCGGGCCGATTAAGCGCGAAGGACCCCCACCGGGATGGCGGGGGTCCTTGGGGGCATTGCCAGGCCTGCGGCCGTTCAGGCCTGCCTTGGGATGCTTAGTTGACGCGGATGAACACGGGGCCGGAACCCACGTTTGCGCTGAAGACCACAGTCTGGTTTCCGTTGTAGCCGCCGTGGACTGCCATGCCGTTTCCGGCGTAGACAGCAATGTGGGCCATGCCCGCGCCGCCGTCAGCGTAGTAGATCAGGTCGCCCGGCTGCGCTTCGGCTGCACTCACGGTGCGGCCCAGGGACAGGTAGCCGGCGGGCCAGTCATGGAAGTGGATGCCGACGGCGGCCAGCGAGTTGGTGACCAGCATGGTGCAGTCCTGCATAACGCCGAGCTGGGCGTAGGCGGCCGAGAGGATTGCAGCGCCCTTGCCGCTGGCGGAAGCCTGGGCAGCGGGAGCGGCCGGAGCAGCAGCGGTGGCAACCTTGGCGGTGACCTTGGGAGCCGCAACGGGCTCGGCGGCAGGAGCAGCTTCCTGCACCTCGACCTGGGGCTCAGGCTCGGCGACGGGAGCCGGCGTGGTGGTGACAGCGGGCTTCTCGTAGCTGATGGCGATGGTGGAAGCCGCGGAAATCGGGGCGTCGATTGCGGATTCAACTTCCAGTGCGGACGCCGGAGCGGAATCACGCTTGACGTTGGCGTCGGCAGCGTTGGCCGCGATGCCGCTGGTCAGGACCAGGCCGGAAGCGGCAGCGATAACCGCAGCCTGGCGGCCCATGCCGCCTGCGTTGTCGCTGACGGCCTTTGCAATAACAGCGATCGAGTTGGTTTTGGTGACCTCGGCGCGATGCCGTGCGGTGGCACGAGTCGTCATCAGTTCTCTCTTTCGTTTTTCCCTCAAACCGCTTGTAGGCAGGCGAAGGTTGTTGGACGCGCCGGCATCTTGGGGGTACGTCGGCGCGTCCCGAACGGGGATGTGGTTTCTAGCGAAAAAGCCTTGGGCAAAGAAATAGCCCTTGGAGCGTTAAGCCCAAGAACTAGTTGCCGTAGTGGTAGTACGAGGAGGTGCCAGTGGCTGCAGGCGAGTGGAGCAGCGTGCCCTGGGAGGGGTTGAGTGCGCTGATCATCATGCCGTTGCCGACGTAGATGCCGACGTGCGCGCCACCGTTCTGGACAACCAGGTCACCCGGCTGCGGGGTGGAGGTGGGAGTCATGATGCTCCACGCATTGGTGCGGGGGATGCTGATTCCGGCCTGGGCGTAAACCCACTGCACGAACCCGGAGCAGTCCCAGCCGGTGACCGGGCTGGTGCCGCCCCACACGTAGGAGTGGCCGATGCCGGTGTAGGCGATGGCAGCGATGCCCGAGGTTGCCGCAGCGGATACGGTCTCCGCCGTCTTGGCGGCCGGAGACGCCTCCTGGCCTGCAGTGGTGGCGCGGTTCGCCGAGGCCGTGGACTGGGTACGCACCGCTTCCACCTTCGGAGCAGCGGTGGTCTTGACGACCGGACGCTCGAAGGACACCGTGGCCGTGGGTGCGGCCGTGACAGCGAGGGCTGCCTGGGACGAGCCGGACTCGGTGGAGGCAGAGACACCGGCCGTGGTGTCAGCTGCCGTGGCGGGCAGGCCCATGCTCAGGATGAGGCCGGAAGCCGCTGCCACAACGGCAGCCTGGCGGCCTACGGTCCCGGCATTTGCACTGACGGCCTTGGACATGGCGTCCAGGGGGTTGGTGCGAACCGTTTGCGCACGGTGGCGCGCAGAATGATGGCGTGAAGACACGAAGGTAGCCTCTCCCAATGCCTGCGAGGTGAGCTGTCGGATTCGGATGGGAGTCACCCGGCCACGCTGCTTCCTGGGAAGCTTGTGACTTAACCCCAAGGCCTTCTGAACATGAAGGCCAAAATTGGTTCCCCCGCCCCTGCCAGACGATGAAATGCGAACGGACCTTGAGCGGTGGCAGAGTTAGGCAATCCACTCAAGAGCGTCAACTTCGGAAAAGTTGACGCGAGTTAGACGGTACAGCAGTTTTGCTTCAATGTCACATTCAGGTCACGGCGCGTCGCGGACATGTGAGAGCGGGCAACCATTTGGCTACAGCCAGCCCATGGGATCGACAACTTCGCCATTGACCTGCACCTCGAAGTGGAGGTGGCAGCCAGTGGATGCGCCCGTGGTACCGCTCAGTGCCACCACGTCCCCGCGGGAGACGGTCTGGCCCACCTTGACGTTGAAGGACGAGAGATGGTTGTAGGTGGTCTCCAGCCCGTTGCCGTGGTCAATGACCACGCGGTTTCCGCCACCGAACTGGTGCCAGCCGGCAAAGGTCACGGTACCTGTCGCGGCGGCCAGGACCGAGGTCCCGCACTGCGCCACGAAGTCCTGGCCCCGGTGGAAGTCTCCGGAGCCTCCGGTGATCGGACTGACCCGGTAGCCGAAGGGGGAAGCGGTGGTGAGGGAGGCGAGGGGTGCAGCCAGGGTGCCGGCCGAAGCGGCACGCGTGACGGAGCCGGCGGACTGGGCGCTCAGGAGTTGCTTCAGCTTCCCGTCCGGGTCGGCCTGGGTCACCACGGCCGACCGGCTGAAGTCGATCTGTGCTCCGACATCGGCCGAGATCTGGGGCTGGGGGCTGACGGCGGACGCGGCCATGGGGGCACTGCCGGCGGCATCCGTGGCCATGACGGGACTCGTGGCGGGCACCGTGACCGTCAGCACCAGGCCTGTGGCGGCAAGGGCAATGCCGGCTTTTTGGCCAATACCGCTGGCGGCGGCAAACTCCGTCATCTGCCGGAAGGGACCCCGGCGGCGGCGCGCGTCACGATGCAGGTCGCGGGGGCGCTCCGCTGCGACAACTTCGGCAACCCGGGGTGCCGAAGGGGGGCCGGCCGCGCGGCGGCGGCCCCGGGAGGTCTGCATGGTCAAGAAGGGTTCCTCTCTGGAAGAAGCCTGCGGAGTTAGCTGTCGGATTCGGGTCAGAGAGATCAAAGACCCGGTCCGCCTTAGGCAAGCTTCTGCACAGGGGGTATTCCCGGAAGAATCCTTCACTGGAGAGGCTTGCTGCTGACGGACTTCACCCCAAGGCAGTCCCCCGCTGCCGCTTGTGGTTCCCCCGCCTCTGCCAGTAACGACTCGTGCACCTGGCCCGCTGGCAGAGCTCGGCTCCGGATCAGGTAACGCTTATGTATCAACGCTTGGTTCCACTATAGGGGCTTAAGACCCTAGGTAACAATTCCGTTACCTTTGCGTGGTTGCCCCTCTGTGGGGTATGGGCGCCCCGATCAGGGCTGGCTGATGGCCACAAAGACGTGGGCGGCAACCTCGGGCGGCAGCTCCAATGCGCCTTCGATTCCAGGGACCCGCACGGAGATGTATTCGCCCACGCGTTCCAGCGCCACGGCGGCACCCGGCCGGATACCGCCCTCGTCCAGCTGCGCCAGCAGTTCCGGTTCCACCTGGATCGGCTCCGCCAGGCGGCTGATGGTCACTCCGGAGGCGGGCCCGTAATTCTTCATCGCTTCCACCAGGCTGATGGCGCCGTCGGCAAAGCCGGGCCCCGCCTGGCCGCCCAGCGCCGCAAGGCCAGGGATGGGGTTGCCGTACGGCGACTCGGTGGGGTGGTCCAGCATCTCGTAGATGCGGCGCTCAACGCGCTCGCTCATGACATGTTCCCAGCGGCAGGCTTCGTCGTGGACGTAGGCCCAGTCCAGGCCAATGACGTCTGCCAGCAGGCGTTCGGCCAGCCGGTGCTTCCGCATGACCTCCGTGGCGCGCTTGCGGCCCGTGTCCGTGAGTTCCAGGTGCCGGTCGCCGGATACGACCACCAGCCCGTCCCGCTCCATGCGGCCGATGGTCTGGGAAACGGTGGGACCGGAGTGGCGCAGACGCTCGGCGATACGGGCCCGAAGGGCAACGATGTTTTCTTCCTCAAGCTCCAGAATGGTCCTGAGGTACATCTCCGTAGTGTCGATCAGATCCGTCATCCAGCTCAGCTCCTCGAGCGCAGTACCTTGCGTTGTCCCACCGTATCGCCTCTTCGCGCAAAGTAGTCCGGGGGAAAGCTTAGCCTATTTTGACTTTGTCCGAATAGCCGCGCCCCGAGGGGCTGCGCGGGGACGGCACGTCTCACTGTCCGGACTATGACGGGCCTGGCTCCCGCCCCCGGCGGCGGTTCAGGCAGAATGGGAATGGCCCGCAGCGCAGCCACCGGCGCTGCCGGCCACCGACCGCCCGCCCTTCCGGACCAAACTTTTGTCCCCGCCGAATTGGAGCACCTGTGAGCGACACCAGCATCACGATCCCCGCCGACCTCCTGCCCCAGGACGGGCGGTTCGGAGCCGGCCCGTCAAAGGTCCGGCAGGAGCAGATCGACGCGCTGGCAGCAGCTTCCAAGACGATCCTTGGCACATCGCACCGGCAGGCCCCGGTCAAGAACCTGGTCGGAGCGGTCCGTGAAGGGCTGAGCCAGTTCTTCCGCGCCCCGGAAGGCTACGAGGTGGTCCTCGGCGTCGGCGGCTCCACGGCTTTCTGGGACATCGCGAGCTTCGGCCTCGTGGAGAAGAAGGCCCAGCACCTGTCCTTCGGTGAGTTCGGGTCCAAGTTCGCCGCCGCCACCAACAAGGCGCCCTTCCTGGAAGCCTCCTCCATCATCAAGTCCGAGCCCGGCACCCGGCCCGCAGCCAAGGCCGAGGCCGGCGTGGACGTCTACGCCTGGCCGCAGAACGAGACCTCCACCGGCGTCGCCGCCCCCGTCAAGCGGGTAGCCGGAGCCGACGAGGGATCACTGGTCCTCGTGGACGCCACATCGGCGGCCGGCGGACTGGACGTGGACGTTGCCGAGAGCGATGTCTACTACTTCGCCCCGCAGAAGAACTTTGCCTCCGACGGCGGCCTCTGGCTTGGCCTGTTCTCCCCCGCAGCGCTGGAACGCGCCGCGCGCATCAAGGCCAGCGGCCGCTGGATCCCGGATTTCCTGGACCTGCAGACCGCGATCGATAACTCCCGCCTGAACCAGACCTACAACACCCCGTCGCTGTCCACGCTGGTGACGCTGAATGCCCAGGTCCAGTGGCTGAACTCCAACGGCGGCCTGGACTTCGCGGCTGCACGGACGGCCGATTCAGCCGGCCGCATCTACAGCTGGGCGGAAGCGTCCGGCTTCGCCACCCCGTTCGTGGCCAAGCCCGAGGAACGCTCCAACGTGATCGCCACGATCGACTTCGACGAATCGATTGATGCCGCCACCGTGGCCAAGGTCCTGCGCGCCAACGGCATCGTGGACACCGAGCCTTACCGGAAGCTGGGCCGCAACCAGCTGCGCATCGCCACCTTCGTGGCCATCGAGCCCAGCGACGTCTCCGCCCTGCTGGCCAGCATCGACTACGTGGTGGGCGAGCTGCGCAAGTAACCCGAGCTGCGCAAGTAACCACAGTTAAAGCACGACGGCGCCGCCCGGGTTTCCCCCGGACGGCGCCGTTTGTTTGTGGTCAGGAAGTCCTTGTTTCGGCGTCAGGCTCCGCGCCGTCGTCGGCCGGCCCTTCATCCCCGGGTTCCCGCTCCGCTGCCCGAAGCCCATCCGGGGTCCCCTGCCCGGGCTCCTGCTGTTCCGGTTCCTGCTGTTCCGGCTCCTGCTGCTGTTCGTCCTCGGGACGGACGCGTTCGGCCCACGGCACCCACTCCGGGGCCAGGACGGAGTCCCCGGACGGCAGCAGGCCCAACTCGTTGACCGTGACCACCTTGGAGCGCGAGTTACGGGTCAGTACCGCATACCACTGCCAGCCCACATAGCCGGGCAGCCGGGATTCGAACAGGTGCGTGACCAGCCGGTCGCCCTCGCTCTTGGCTGCCAGGTGCGGCCCGATGGTGCCGGCCGGAGTGATGCCCTCCACTGCAGCCCGGGCGGTGTCCACCGCCGCGGCCAGGAAAGCATCGGGCTTGCCCGTGCGCCACACGGGCACGCCTGCCTTGCGCTTGGGCTGGGTCTTGGCAGCCTGCTCCTGCACTGGCGTGCCCGGCTGATCAGGTTGGGGGTCCATGGGCAGCCTAAACGTCCAGCTCGTCGGCAACCTTACGCAGGGCGGCAGCAATGGCCTTGCCCTTGTTGCCGTCCGGGTACTTGCCCTTGGACAAGGTTCCGGACAGGTTGTCCAGGACGGTCACCAGGTCCTGAACCAGCGGGGCGAGGTCCTTCGCGCTGGGGCGCTTGGCCTTGGCGATGGACGGGGTCTTGTCCAGCACCCGCAAGCCCAGGGCCTGGGCGCCCTTGCGGCCGTCCGCAACCCCGAACTCCACCCGGGTGCCCGCTTTCAGTTCCGTCACGCCCTCGGGCAGCGACGACTTGGGCAGGAAGACCTCCTGGCCGTCTTCGCCCGCGAGGAACCCAAAGCCCTTGTCCTTGTCATACCACTTGACCTTGCCGGTAGGCACGTAATCAACCTTCTTCGTTCTGCTGTCATGAGACACGGCCGGCTGCCACCGCGTCCGCATTGTTGTGCGGGTTCAAGGTATGGCCAGCGCAAACCGTGTTGGTCTGTATCCTTCAAGGTTATCCTGCCGCGTGCCCTAATCACGCTTCCGGCCGCACCGTTCCGCCCCGGGCGCAAGCTCCCGGTGCTTTCACTTGCGGCGCTGCTGCCGCTGTAGCGTTACGTCCATGACTCCCTTGCGTTACCGGCGGCCGCTGATGGTCCTCGCCGCTGTTATAGCCGTGCTGTCCCTCATTGCTGTGGGAACTGTGATGGCGCTTGCCTTCGCCAACACGGTCGCCCCCGCCTGGGTCACCTACTCGGCCCTTTACGGCCTGCCGGCGGCCTTCATCCTGATGCTCCTGGTGGTCCTGGACGGCGTTGCCGCCCGGCGGCGGGCGGGGAAGCGGGAGCCGCGGTAACGTTGGACTGATGTCCCTCATTCGAGCGCTCGGCAAGGACCTGGAGGCGCGCAGCGACGACTCGTTGCGCGTGTTGTTCGCCGCGCGGCCGGACCTCATTTCCCCCTCTGTTCCGGACTTCGCCGCGCTGGCGGCGCGTGCCAGTTCACGGGTCAGCGTCCAGCGTGCGCTGGAGCGCCTCACCCGGCCGCAGATGCAGGTGCTTGAGACCCTCCATCTGTGCACCAACACGGACACCGGGCACAGCGCCTCGGCGGAGGGCCTGCACCAGTTGATCCGGGGTTCATCCCTGGCCGTCATCGAACAGATCATGGACACCCTGCAGGAACTCGCTTTGGCGCATCCTGCGGTCCCCCCGCATGGCGCCCCCGCCCAGGCTGCCGGGCACCACTACTACCTCCCTGTCGGCTCCCTCAAGGATGTGGTGGGAATCTATCCCGCCGGGCTGGGCCGCAGCTACACGGAGCTGGTCCGCCTGCAGCCGGCCTTCGCCCAGCGGGTTGTCCAGCTGGTCTCCGAACTGCACCGCGGTGGATTCGCGATCCACGATGCCAGCACGCCCATGGAGGCGGCGCTGGCGCTCCAGCATTGGACCTCCTCCCCCGAGGCACTGCGGGACATCCTCGCCAACGCCCCGGAACGGACGACGGCGTTGCTCGCCAGGTTCCGCAACTGGGCCATGGGTGCCGTCCCCCAGGCGCAACGGAAAGCGTCGGTCACCACGGAGGGTGCCGACGTCGGGCCCGTGGACTGGCTCCTTGCGCGCGGGCTGCTGGTTCCGCTGGATGCCGCCCACGTGGAGTTGCCGCACAGCGTGGGGCTGGCCCTGCGCGGCGGGGCGATCATCGACGACTTCACCCTGTCCCCGCCGGTCCCGGAACTTGGCCGGACCACCGCGGCGCTGCGCAGGAATGCAGCGCTCAGCGCCATCTCGGAAACCCTGCGGCTGGTCTCCGAACTGCTGCATGCCGTCAGGGAGAACCCGCTGGCCACGCTGCGCAGCGGAGGCGTGGGGATACGCGAGATGCGCCGCCTGTCCGACCAGCTGCGCGTCGACCAGGGCGTGACGGGCCGGCTGCTGGAGCTGTGCGGCCTGGCGGGCCTGATCCGCCTCGACGTCGACTCGTCCTCATGGGTGCAGCCGCCGCAGCTGGAATGGCTGGTACTGCCGAGGCAGGAACAATGGCTGTGGCTGGTCAACGCCTGGCTGGCCAGCGAGCGCGTGCCATCGATGGTGGGCCAGCCCATGAACACGGCAGCGGCAGCACCATCCCGGGGACCGTCAGGAGCCACCATCCCGGCGTTGTCCGCCGGTGCGCAGCGGCCTGACGCCCCGGTGGTCCGCAAGCGCATCCTGGAGATCCTGCACGAACTCACGCTCGAAGCTGCAGGACCGGACGGCACCGTGCCCGTGCTGGATGCCGCCGCGGTCCTGCAGCGTGCGGAATGGTCCCAGCCGCGGATGGCCCGGCGGTTCAGTTCCCTCATCCGGGGAGTCCTCGCCGAGGCGGAGATGCTGGGCCTGGTGGGCTCAGGTGCGCTGAGCCAACTCGGAAGCGCGTTCGCCGAAGACCAGCCCGATGCTGCCCTTGCCATCCTTGGCGAGCACCTGCCGGCAGCCCTGAACCATGTGCTGTTGCAGGCAGACCTGACCGCCGTTGCCCCCGGCTACCTCGCTCCAGCCCTGACCGAAAAGCTCCTGGTCATGGCGGACGCCGAGGGGCAGGGCCCGGCCACCATCTACCGCTTCTCGGCGACGTCCATCAAACGGGCACTCGATGAGGGCTACGACGCCGCAGGCCTGCTGGCGTTTCTCCGGGAACACTCCGCCACCGCTGTCCCCCAGCCGCTGGAGTACCTGGTGGAGGACACGGCCTCCCGGCACGGCCAGCTCCGGGTGGGCCAGGCCGCAAGCTTTGTCCAGAGCGATGATGAAGCCGCACTCCGCGAGTTGCTGGCGGGGCCCAAAGCGGCGCAGCTCGGCCTGGCCCGCCTTTCCCCCACGGTCCTCACGTCGTCGGCACCGCCCCGCGAACTCGCCGCCGCACTTCGGAGCCTGGGCCTGTCCCCTTCTGTGGACGGCGTCGAACCCGCCGCCCACGTCCGCCGGTCTTCCGTACCGCAGGAAAGCCTGCGTCCCGTCTATACCGCCCCGCGGATGGCGCCCGCGGCGGAGGAGGTTGACGCCCAGCTGGACGTCCTGCGGCGGCCGGGCCCCGCCGTCGGACACCACCCCGGTACCGCCGCCGGCGGCGAGGCAGCAACCCAGCTGGGGCTTGAGGCACTGCAACGGGCCATCCGGCTGAAGCAGCGGATCCACATGAACGTGGTGGACAATCTGGGGAATGCAAGCCTGGAAATTGTTGTTCCGCTTTCTGTGAGCGGGGGCCGGGTCCGCGTGTTCGATCCTGCCAAGGACACCGAGCGGGTCCTGTCCGTCCATCGCATCATCGACATTGAGGCCGCAGAGGAACTGCGCCAGTAAAGGATTCCCCGCGTGACCGACGGACCCCTGATCGTCCAAAGCGATAAAACCATCCTCCTCGAGGTGGACCATGAGCTGGCCACCGAGGCCCGGCACGCCATTGCGCCGTTCGCCGAGCTGGAGCGGGCGCCCGAGCACATGCACAGCTACCGGCTGACCCCGTTGGGGCTGTGGAACGCCCGGGCCGCCGGGCTGGATGCGGAGAAGGTGCTGGATGCGCTGCTGAAGTACTCGCGTTTCCCGGTTCCGCATTCGCTGCTGATCGACGTCGAGGAGACCATGTCCCGGTATGGACGCCTCCGCCTCGAAAAGGACCCGCGCCACGGACTGGTCATGCGGACCGATGACTACCCCGTGCTGGAGGAAGTGATCCGGGCCAAAAAGATCGCACCGCTGCTGGGTCCAAGGATCGATGGCGAGACGGTGGTGGTGCATGCCTCCCAGCGTGGGCAGCTCAAGCAGCTGCTGCTGAAACTCGGCTGGCCGGCGGAGGACCTGGCCGGTTACGTGGACGGCACGCCGCACCTGATCTCCCTCAACGAGGACGGGTGGAAACTGCGGCCCTACCAGCGCCTGGCCAGCGAAAACTTCTGGGCGGGCGGCAGCGGGGTGGTGGTGCTGCCCTGCGGCGCCGGCAAAACCCTGGTGGGGGCCGCGGCCATGGCCACCGGTTCCACCACCACACTGATCCTGGTCACCAACACCGTGGCCGCCCGGCAGTGGAAGGACGAACTGCTCAGGCGCACCTCCCTTACAGAGGAGGAAGTGGGCGAATACTCCGGCGCCCTGAAAGAGGTCCGGCCGGTGACCATCGCCACCTACCAGGTGCTCACCACCAAGCGCGGCGGCATCTACCCCCACCTGGAACTGGTGGACGGCCACGACTGGGGACTCATCATCTACGACGAGGTCCATCTCCTGCCCGCACCGATCTTCAGGATGACGGCCGACCTGCAGGCCCGCCGCCGCCTTGGGCTGACCGCCACCCTGGTCCGGGAGGACGGGCGCGAGGGCGAGGTGTTCAGCCTGATCGGACCCAAGCGGTATGACGCACCCTGGAAGGACATCGAGTCCCAGGGCTACATCGCGCCGGCCGACTGCGTGGAGGTCCGCGTCGACCTGCCAAAGGACGAACGCGTGGCCTACGCCATGGCCGACGACGCGGACAAATACCGGCTGTGCGCCACCTCCGAATCCAAGACACACGTGGTGGAGCAGCTGGTGGCGCTGCACGCCGGCGAGCAGCTGCTGGTGATAGGCCAGTACATTGACCAGCTGGACGATCTGGGCGAGCGGCTGCAGGCACCGGTGATCAAGGGCGATACCTCCGTCAAGGTACGGCAGAAGCTCTTTGACGCGTTCCGCGCCGGGGAGCTGCAGACCCTTGTGGTGTCCAAGGTGGCCAACTTCTCCATCGACCTGCCGGAGGCCTCGGTGGCCATCCAGGTCTCAGGCTCCTTCGGCTCGCGGCAGGAGGAGGCGCAAAGGCTGGGCCGGCTGCTGCGGCCCAAGAAGGACGGCAGGGCGGCCCGCTTCTACTCACTCGTGGCACGGGACACCCTGGACCAGGAGTTCGCTGCCAGGCGCCAACGGTTCCTGGCCGAGCAGGGGTATGCCTACCGGATCATGGACGCCAAGGACGTGCACGCCGCGGACTGACCCGCAGCGTGCACGCCGTTCACGTCACGCCCTCGGAACTGTCGCGCTCCATGGTGCCCGTTCTGGGATCGAACTGCGGGCGTTCGTAGGCCAGTTCCCCGCCGCTGCGGCCGCCGTAGGGACGGCCGTGGTCCGCAAATTCCTCCCGGAAGAAGGCCAGGCACCATTGCCCCATCTGGATCCTTGCCCCGGTCCGCAGGACGGATGGTCCCGTCCGGGAGACGCTGCCGCTGACGGGACCGTTCGGTACCAGGACGTATTCATCCTGCCCGTCGTGCCTGATTTCGGCGTGCAGCTCCGCCAGGCCCTCGAGCCGGACGTCCGCGCCTGCGCCGCTCCCTATCGTTGTAACGTCTGCCGTGAGGGCCACCTCCCGCGGAATCTGCCCGGTCCAGGTGGCGGCGTCCTGGACAAAGATCAGCCGCGGCCGGCCACCGCCCCTGGCGTAGTGGGTGGTGGTGATGCGGCGGGTGATCTTCCGCTGGACAGTGGGCACCAGCGGCAAGGGCGTCGACGGCGGCAGCAGCCGCATTCCTTTGGGCCTCCGCCTGCCCTGGCGGACCAACGGCAGCAGGGAGCCGAGTTTGCCGAGCTTGATGTGGGGGGAACGCGTGACCAGCCGCTGGGAGGCAGGGCTGGCCACGTTGCCCAGGCTGAGGATGTTTCCGCCGGGGCCGGCCACGGTGATGCTCACCCCCTTGCGGGCCAGCAGCTCCGCCAGCGGTTTGATCTCCTCCAGGGAGGGCAGCCCGCCGCCGGTCAACGGCGCCAGGCCTTCCAGGGACACTGTTACCTCGGTGCCGGCGGCCCTGGCGCTGCCCGAGGTGACGGCACCGGACTCGTCCGTGTAGGAGAAGTCCAGATCAACGTCCAGACGGTACTGGGGCATGTCCGTCAGCCGCGGTTCGCGTCCGACCCGGCGGCATCCCTGTCGCTGGTGGTGACGCGCAGGCCGCCGTTGAGCTTCCATGTGGCGCGCGGCGCGTCCGGGCCGATGTCGCGTGGAACTTCAATGGTCATATCGACGAACTGGTAGTTGATCGCAGCACCCTTGCCGGTGAGATAGGACCACATCTCCTCGGCAAGGTCTGCCCAATCCCGGATGCTGCGTTCGTTTACAGCTGCGTTTTCAGAAGCACTCAGGTCAGTCATGATGGTCTATCCCCTTCGATGGGCCAGGAACTATCGGGTTACTACCGTTGTTGGCGCGGGACCACCAGGGACGGGACGAGGCGGCAGCCGGTGATCCGTTGGAACGCTGGTGCCGGGCTTGACCGCCCGGCAAGCATCACTGTATTCCCGGCCGCAGGGCGGGGGAAGATGCGGGGCGCGGAACGTTCTTGCCGTGAATTGGGTTCCCTGGTGCGTAACAGCGGTCTGCGACGCACACTGGAAGCATGAGTCCACGAATCATTCCCGCGGTCCCCGGGCCAGGCCAGGAATCGGTCTGGGACTACCCCCGCCCGCCCCGGATCGAACGCAGCACGGAACGCATACGCATCGTCCTTGGAGGCGAGGTGATCCTTGACACCACCGACTCGCTGCGCGTTCTTGAGACCAGCCATCCACCGGTGTACTACGTCCGGCAGTCAGCATTCGTCTCCGGCGCGCTGGAGCCTGCTGCCGGCAGCAGCTTCTGCGAGTTCAAGGGCGCGGCCAATTACCTGACGGTGCGCGGCGGGGGTAAGGAGGCGGACGGCGCTGCCTGGTCCTACCCCGAGCCGGCGTCCGGGTTTGAGGCGCTCGCCGGGCGGGTGGCCGTCTACGCCGGGAGGATGGATTTCTGCGAAGTTGACGGGGAACGGGTGCAGGCGCAGCCGGGCCGCTTCTATGGTGGCTGGATCACCAGCCGCGTGGTGGGTCCCTTCAAAGGCGAGCCGGGAACAATGGACTGGTAAGCCCAAGCGGGCCTTCATCATGCTCACAACGAATATCCAGACAACTCCCAGAGACTGGGAGCATGATGGGAACATGAACAAGAACGGTCCAGAAGCCAGGCTGCTCGTCGTCGACGATGAACCCAACATCCGCGAGCTCCTCTCCACGTCATTGCGGTTCGCCGGCTTTGAAGTGGTCTCCGCTGCCAACGGGCGCGATGCCCTCGCCGCGGCCGACACGCACGCCCCTGACCTGGCCGTGCTGGACGTCATGCTGCCTGACATGGACGGCTTCACCGTGACCCGCCGGCTCCGTGCCGCCGGGAAGCACTTCCCGGTCCTCTTCCTGACCGCGAAGGACGACACCGAGGACAAGGTCACCGGCCTCACCGTGGGCGGTGACGACTATGTCACCAAGCCCTTCAGCCTCGACGAAGTGGTGGCCCGGATCCGCGCCGTCCTGCGCCGGACGCAGCCCCTGCTGGACGACGATGCGGTGATCCGCGTTGACGACCTCGAACTCGACGACGACGCCCACGAGGTGCGGCGCGGGGGCACTGTCATCGAGCTCTCCCCCACGGAATTCAAGCTGCTGCGCTACCTCATGCTCAATCCCAACCGGGTGCTGTCCAAATCGCAGATCCTGGACCATGTGTGGGAGTACAACTTCAACGGCGACGCGTCCATCGTGGAGTCCTACATATCCTACCTTCGGCGGAAAGTGGACATCGACCCGGAGGCGCCGGCCCTGATCCAGACCAAGCGCGGCGTGGGCTACGTGCTCCGGACGGCTGAAAAGCGCTGACCTTGCTGAAGCGGTGGAAGTCGGCCTCGCTCAGGTCGCAGCTGGTGGCCATGATCATGGCCCTGCTGATTGTGGCCCTGACGGTGACCGGAGCGGTCACACTGACGCTGCTGCACAGCTATCTCCAGGGGCAGGTGGACGACAAGCTGAATGCCGCCGTCGACTCTGCCCGGAAACAGCGCTCGTTCACGCAGTTGCAGGCGCCCAGCTCCATTCCCACCGACTATTCGCTGATGCTCTTCGCCCCGGGTGAGCAGCCGTACACCTTCGGCGGTGATCCGGACGACCACCCGGACATCAGCGCCATCTCCGTGGAGCAGGCGCAGGCACGCGGGCTGGTTCCCTTCCAGGTCCGTGGAACGGACGGGGAAAACTGGCGGGTGGTGGCAGTGACCGTCCAGAACGGCCAGACCACCGCAGTTGTGGTCATCGGCCTGCCCCTGGAGAGCGTTGACGATGTCCTCAAGCATGCCACTCTGGTGGTCACCGGGGTGGGCCTGTTGACGCTGCTGCTGGCCTCGCTTATTGCCAGCTGGACCGTGTCGAGGTCCTTCCGGCCGCTGGCCCGCGTGGAGAAGACTGCGGCAGCGATTGCCGCCGGTGACCTCTCCCGCCGTGTGGAGGTGGAGAACCCTGCCACCGAGCTGGGCCGGTTGAGCAGCTCGCTGAACGCCATGCTGGCGCACATCGAGACCGCGTTCGCTGCACGGACCGCCTCAGAGGCACGGATGCGCCGCTTCGCCGCCGACGCGTCCCACGAACTGCGCACTCCCCTGGTCACCATCCGCGGGTTCTCCGAGCTGTACCGCCACGGCGCCCTGGCGACGGACGAAGACGTGGCCACAGCCATGGGTCGGATCGAAAGCGAAGCCAAGCGCATGGGTTCGATGGTTGAGGACCTGCTCCTGCTGGCACGCCTCGACGAACAGCGGCCGCTGCAGCAGAAGCCCGTGGACCTGCAACTGATTGCGCACGACGCCGTGGTTGATACCCAGGCCAGCGACCGGTCCCGGCTGATCACGCTCACCGGGCTCGACGGCGGTCCGGCGGCACCGGCCCCGGTCCTTGGGGATGAGGCCAAGCTGCGCCAGGTGGTGGGCAACCTCGTGGGCAATGCCCTGCGCTATACCCCGGAGGGCAGCCCCATCGAAGTCGCCGTCGGGGTCCGCGGGACGGACGGCGAAGAACGTTCCATCATCGAAGTCCGGGACCATGGGCCGGGTATCTCGGAAGAGGACGCAGCCAAGGTCTTTGAACGCTTTTACCGGGCTGACACGTCCCGGACCAGGGAGACGGGCGGCAGCGGCCTCGGGCTCGCCATCGTGGCGGCCATCGTGGGGTCGCACGGCGGTTCGGTAAGGGTGGAAAAGACCGACGGCGGCGGCGCCACGCTGGTGGTGAGCCTTCCGCGGCGTGAGGATTCCGCCCGCACTGGCGGCGTGGACGGGCAGGAAACCACCGCCCGCAGTGCCGCAGGGGCCAAGGGCAGCGACGGGTCGGTTATCCACATATAGTCCTCCGGCCATGGCTGCCGCCCGGTTCTGCTCCATAGGCTCGTCCCAGCAGCCCGGATCCGCCGGGCGCGGGGGCGCTCCGCCCGCCGTATCGAAAGGCACAGCCATGAGCATTATTTCCGTCGACACCGAATTACTGCAGCTGAAGTCCGCGAACGTCCAGGCCACCGTGGACCGGATCAGCGCGGACGTGCACGCAATGAAGCGTGGCCTCGACGAACTGCAGGGATCATGGCGCGGTGCAGCGGCCACCAACTTCCAGGCGCTCATCACCGAATGGACCATCACCCAGGGCCGGGTGGAGGCGTCGCTGGCGTCCATCAACGCGGCCCTGACCTCTGCAGCGGCCACGTATGCCCAGGCGGAGCAGGGAAACACGCAGCGGTTCAGCTGACGCCCGTGTGAGCTGAACGGTTCGCCTACGCTTCCGGCGTTCCCTGATGGAACCGTAGCCGCCACCGGCCGCCGTCGAGGACCCACAGCGAGCTGCGCAGCGTGGTGCCTGAGCGGGCGAAACTGCGGTAGGTCAGCAGGACCGCGCTGGTGCCGATGCGGTCAGCGCCCAGGATTTCGATATCGGTCCGTTCACCGGGATCCTCTTCGAGGGCCATCATCATGGCGTCCCGGGTCCAGACCCTTCCCGAGCTGCCAATCTCCATGAAGTCCGGGTGCAGCAGGACAGCTGTCCGGCCGATATCCCCCCGCACCAGTGGGCCCAGCAGCTCACGTTCGAGCTCTTCCACCAGCGCCTCAGGCGGGATGGCGCCGGCCTGTTGCGTTGCCTCGGCCATGTCAAGGGCGTCGCTGTCCAGTTCGCTGAACAGGTCAAGTTCATCGAAGGCCGGGAGCGGTTCAGGGGTGGCGCGCGGCCTGCCGGCGCCCGCGGCCGGTGCGCCGCCGCCGGCCCCTGGTACCGGGCGGCCAGGAGCAGCGGTCGGGATGTCCAGGGTGGCGGGCGGGAAGCCAATACCGGAGGGCTGCCCGTCGGCGGCATGTCCGGAGCCGGATGGGGTCGCAGCAGGTTGGTGTGCGGCTGCGTGGTGTGCAGCTGCGTGGTGCGCGCCAGGGTGGTGTCCGCCGGGGAACCCGGGCCCGGACCTGGCTGCCACGCCCTGCTGGTACGCCGTTGCCGCGGCCCTGGCCCGTTCGTCCGCAGCCTCGTTCAGTTCATGGCCGGCGTGGCCCTTGACCCACTCAAATGTGTAAACCCGGCCGGCCAGCTCGCGGTCGAGTTCCTTCAACAGTTCCACGTTCAGGACGGGTTTTCCGTCTGCCTTGCGCCAGCCCTTGCGCTTCCAGCCCGGCATCCATTTGGTAATTGAGTTGATCACGTACTGGCTGTCGCAAAGGATGCGCAGGTCCTCACCGGGCAGGTGGGCGGTGGCGCGCAGGAGGTCAAGGACAGCCATCAGCTCACCCTGGTTGTTGGTCCCGTGCGGCCAGCCCCCGGCCCGCCAGCAATCGTCATTCACATACCAGGCCCAGCCGGAAGGACCGGGATTTCCCAAGGCCGAACCATCAGCCGCTGCAATAATCGTCACCAAACCATCCTGCCAGAAGCCACCGACATTGGACCGACGCCACAGCATCCCAGCCTGGCCGGGCTGCCGCACCCCTTCGGTGCCCCGGCAGCGGGCTGTGCGAATGGTCGTAAGCGCAACTTTGACGGCCGAAGCGACAGGGGTTGGGAAAACGCTTACCGAAACTTCTTGACGTGAGCATGCCGGGCGCGACACAATCACTTCATCACTCGAGAAAACGGTTTCTGATCTTCGCCGGTCAGCGCATCACGGCGACCCCGGCGCACAAGGAGCCCATCCGGAAGGAACATCAATGACGATTCCAGTCGTAAGCCGGCGCCGCTTCCAGCTGGGCGCGGCCGCGCTGGCACTCTCCATCCTGGCCACCGGCTGCGGGGCCCCCGGCGGTTCAGGCGACAACGGCCAGGTGACCTTGCGGTTCGCCTGGTGGGGCAATGAATACCTGAACGCACAGACAAACAAGGTCATCGCGGCCTTTGAGGCATCGCACCCGAACATCAAGATCAAAGCGGAGCCGGGAGAATGGTCCAGCTACTGGGACAAGCTGGCAACGAAGACCGCCGCCAACGATGCGCCCGACGTCGTCCAGATGGACCAGAAATACATCGCCGAATACGGCGGCCGCGGGGCGCTGATGGACCTGTCCAGGCAAAACGGCATCGATACCTCAAAACTGGACAAGGAAGCGCTTGCGTCGGGCCAGTACGGCGGCGCCCAGTACGGGTTGAGCACAGGCCGGAACGCCTATGTCATCATGGCCAACACGAAAGTGTTCCAGGCAGCGGGAGTGCCCGTGCCGGACGACAAGACCTGGACGTGGAAAGACTTCGTGGACACGGCGGCGAAGATCAGCGCAGCAGGTGACGGGAAGAGTTACGGGGCCGCTTATGGCAGCAACGAAGCCGACCTGATCATCTGGCTGCGCCAGCACGGCGAGAATCTGTACTCAGGGGACGGCAAGCTCGACTTTGAAGCCGCGACTGCAGCGTCCTTCTGGGAACGGATCAAGGAACAGCGCGACTCCAAGGCCAGCCCGGCGGCCACCGTGGCAACCGAGGATGCAGGGGCAGGACTGGAGGAAAGCCTGTTCGGAACAAACCGGGTGGCCATGGCCTGGTGGTGGACCAACCAGCTTGGTTCCCTTGAAGCCACCACCGGCAGCAGCATAAAGATACTGCGGGCCCCCAGCGTCGACGGCGCCTCGGCCGGCAATGGCATGTACTACAAGCCCACCATGTTCTGGTCTGCATCCTCCCGTTCGAAGCATTCCCAGCAGGCCGCGGAGTTCATCAACTACCTCACCAACAGTCCGGAGGCGGGTGCCATCCTGATGACCGACAGGGGCGTCCCCACCAATCCGGACATCGTTTCGGGCATCACCCCGCAGCTTAAGCCGGCTGACACCACCGTGGTTGGATTCCTGAAGGACATAGCCCCGGACATCAAGGACGCACCGCCTGTCCCGCCCGTGGGTGCAGGGAGCGTCCAGAACGTCATCAGGAGGTACACGGATGAAGTGCTGTACGACCGGATGACCCCGCAGGCCGCGGCGGAAGCCTTCAAGAAGGAAGTCCAGGGGATGCTGGATTCGGCCCGGAAGTAACTCCCCTCCCACAGCTCCTTGTCCGGGCGGCCAAGCCGGCACAGGCCGCATCCGTGGCCGGGAACAAAACCTCCGGCACAAAAGTGCGGCCCCCTCGCAAACGAGGGGGCCGCACTTTGCGGTTGGCGGGAGAGGTCCCGGCAGGAGGGCTTAGAAGCCGCCCATGCCTCCCATGCCGCCCATGTCGTCTCCGCCTGCGGGGGCGGCGTTCTTCTCCGGCTTGTCAGCCACCACTGCTTCGGTGGTGAGGAACAGGCCAGCGATGGAAGCCGCGTTCTGCAGGGCAGAGCGGGTTACCTTGACGGGGTCGTTGACGCCGGCAGCCAGCAGGTCGACGTATTCGCCGGTGGCTGCGTTCAGGCCGTGGCCTGCGGGCAGGCCGCGGACCTTGTCCACCACGACGCCCGGCTCGAGGCCGGCGTTGAAGGCGATCTGCTTCAGCGGGGCGTCGATGGCAACGCGGACGATGTTGGCGCCGGTTGCTTCGTCGCCGGAGAGCTGCAGGTTGGCGAATGCCTTGGCACCGGCCTGGATGAGGGCCACGCCGCCACCGGCCACGATGCCTTCTTCAACTGCAGCCTTGGCGTTGCGGACTGCGTCCTCGATGCGGTGCTTGCGCTCCTTGAGCTCAACCTCGGTGGCGGCACCGGCCTTGATGACTGCAACGCCGCCGGCCAGCTTGGCCAGCCGCTCCTGCAGCTTCTCGCGGTCGTAGTCGGAGTCCGAATTCTCAATCTCGGCGCGGATCTGGGAAACGCGGCCGGCGATCTGGTCGGCGTCGCCGGCACCTTCAACGATGGTGGTCTCGTCCTTGGTGACAACAACCTTGCGGGCCTGGCCCAGGAGTTCCAGGCCGGCGTTCTCCAGCTTGAGTCCAACCTCTTCGGAGATGACCTGGCCGCCGGTGAGGACGGCGATGTCGGCCAGCTGGGCCTTGCGGCGGTCGCCGAAGCCCGGAGCCTTGACGGCGACAGACTTGAAGGTGCCACGGATCTTGTTGACGATCAGGGTGGCCAGGGCCTCGCCCTCGATGTCCTCGGCAATGATCAGCAGCGGCTTGTTGGACTGCATGACCTTTTCCAGGACAGCAACCAGTTCCTTGACGTTGGAGATCTTGGAGTTGACGATCAGGATGTACGGATCCTCAAGGACCGTTTCCTGGCGCTCGGCGTCCGTGACGAAGTAGGCGGAGATGTAGCCCTTGTCGAAGCGCATGCCTTCGGTGAGCTCGAGCTCCAGGCCGAAGGTGTTGGACTCCTCGACCGTGATAACGCCTTCCTTGCCCACCTTGTCCAGGGCTTCGGCGATGAGGGCACCGATTTCGTCGTCACCGGCGGAGATGGAGGCGGTGGCCGCGATCTCTTCCTTGGTTTCGATTTCCTTGGCGGAAGCCAGGAGTTCGCGGGTGACAGCCTCGACGGCCTTCTCGATGCCGCGCTTGAGGGACAGCGGGTCGGCGCCGGCGGCAACGTTGCGCAGGCCTTCCTTGACCAGGGCCTGTGCCAGGACGGTGGCCGTGGTGGTGCCGTCGCCGGCAACATCGTCGGTCTTCTTGGCAACTTCCTTGACCAGCTCAGCGCCGATCTTCTCGTAAGGATCGTCCAGCTCGATCTCCTTGGCGATGGAAACACCATCGTTGGTGATCGTGGGGGCGCCCCACTTCTTTTCGAGGACGACGTTGCGTCCACGCGGGCCGAGGGTGACCTTAACGGCGTCGGCGAGGGTGTTCAGGCCACGCTCAAGGCCGCGGCGTGCCTCTTCATCAAATGCAATGATCTTGGCCATAACGGCAGTAGTCCTTTCGGGACAGTCGTTAAGAATGAACCTTCGCTGCAGTGCCCGCGACGGACGATCCTTTGACGGCGGCCTCTGTATGCCTCCGGGAGGGGATCTCACTGAAGTGAGGTGTTTCTTTCGCTCCTCGTCCGGTGCCCCGCGCCGCCGGCCGGAACCAGGCTTTGCTTTAGCAGTCGGTACGTCAGAGTGCTAACTCAATAATTAGCACTCCCCAGGTGAGAGTGCAAGCGAAAAGACGCCGGACGGGCGGGTAGGGGCAGCGGCTTCGCCCAGGGCGATCAGCTTGAATGTCCGGCCGTCTCCCGGCCGGTGGGGGTGGGGTTGTTCTCGGGGCCGTAGGTGAATACGGAGAAAACGGCGGTGGTGATATCCCCGTTGGAGTCGAAGGCAACCGGTCCTGACTCGCCGTCGTAATTGATGTCCGGATTGGCAGCAAGGCCGCCCAGGCACTCCTTGTACGTCAGGCACGGGGCGGGCGGGACCGTTGCCCCCGGGGCAGGTGTCCCTGCGGAGGGCATCCCCTGGGATGTGGTCCTGCCTGATGCGGCGCCACCCGAAACCGGAACCAGGTTGGCGGCGATGGAGCGTCCGGCATCGTCCTGGGCCCTTGCCGCCGCCAGGGCCGCCAGGGTAACGGCGTCGTAGGTTTCAGCAGCATACGAGACGTCCTTCAGGGAAGGATCAACGGCCAGGAGCTTTCCCTGGAAGGCGGCGGTGGGCAGTTGGCCCGGGACGACGGCGCGGGCGCCGTCCAGGGTCCGGGAGGCGAGCCCTGATCCGTAGCGGGCAAAGGCGCCATCGCTGAGGAGAACTTTTGAACCCCTGAGGCCGGAGTTGTTCAGCTCGGCCAACGCGCCCTGCGCCCCTTCCCGGGCAACCAGGACCACGGCGTCAGGGCTGGCCTTGGCTGCGGAGCGTGCGGCTTCGGCGGCGGCGCCGGGCTTGAAGGCGGCTCCGGGCAGGACCGTCAGGCCGGACTGTTGCGCGGCTTTCGTGACGGCAGCCGACAGGTCCTTGCCGTAGGCACCTTCCTGGTACACCACGGTGATGCTGGCGGCCCCGGCGTCCTTGGCGAGTTTGGCCAGCACAGGACCTTGCGCGACGTCGGCCGCGGCCGTGCGGAAGTAGTAGCCTCCGCTGGCGATCCCGGAGAGGGCGGCAGCGGTGTTGGCCGGCGAGATGAGGGGTATGCGTGCGTGGGACAGGATGTCCACGGCGGCGGCCGCGTGGCTGGAATCGGTGGGTCCAATGACCACGTCCGCCTTGGCGGCCACCAGGTCCTTGGCCTGGCCTGCGGCTTCCTGGTCCGGATGCGCCAGCAGCAGCTCCACCGGCCGGCCTTTGTGTCCGCCGGCGGCGTTGATTTCCTGGACGGCCAGCTTGGCGGCCGCCAGCTGGGGCGCATTAAGGAAGGCATTGCCGCCGGTGTTGTCCAGGATCAGGCCCACCCGGAGGACGCCATCGCCGGAGGCTTCGACCGGGTCCACCCTGGCGTTGCCGCCGGCGCCCGAACATGCTGTGACCGCGAGGACTGCCCCCAGGGAAACGGCCAGCGCCGCTCGGCCGCGGACCGGGAAACGGTAAAACGGCATCACTGGGCGGGCCGGACGTTTTCTGCCTGGGGACCTTTTTCGCCCTCCCCGACTTCCAGCTGCACCCTCTGCCCCTCATCCAGTGCGCGGTAGCCCTCCCCCTGGATCGCGGACCAGTGGACAAAAACGTCATCACCGGAGCCGTCAACGGTGATGAAGCCATAGCCCTTTTCAGCGTTGAACCATTTGACGGTTCCCAGTGCCATGATGAACAACTCTTTCCGTTGGGGTTATGCAGCCGTGGGCGGAGCGGGTGCGGCTAGCGGTATCCGGGGCCAAGCACCACCACGAGCGGCACCTGGAATTCGGTGCTGTTCACCACGGTGGGGATGTTGAGCAGCCCGGCAAGCGCCTGTGCGTTTGCCAGTTGCTGGGGGCCGGAGTAGAAGATCACGGAGGATTTCTGCGGGGCGCCGGACCAGTTGCCTACCTGGCCGAGGCGCCATCCGTCCGCCTGGACGGTTCCGGCCACCCGGCTGGCCAGCCCTGCCGTGCCTGCCGCGTTGTAAACCGCCACTGCCTGCGTCCTGTCGACGGCTGCCTCCCGGGTGGCGGAAGGTGTGGCCTGGGGCTCCGGGTCACTGCTTTGGGTTGGTTCAGACGAAGCAGACGGAGACGGCGAAGCAGGAGGCGCGGATGCCTGCGTGGCCGATGGAGTGGTTCCGGTTCCGGCCAGCGGAGCTGACTCCACGCTCGCCGATGCCTGGCTCGCGGTGGCGCTGAATCCCAGCTTGGGAAGGATCAGGAAGGACACCAGCCCTATGGCAAGGGCCGCCATCCCCACTACCAGGATGGGCCACAGCCGCACCCGGGACGGGGCCGAGGCCGTCCGGTGGACACCTTGTCGCGACGCGGCCTCCGGGACCTTGTCGAATTCATCGCGGGCGTATCTGGTCATGGTGGAAGGACATCCTTGTTGATTGCGGCTGTTGTCCCGGCCTGGGGGTTGTTAAGCGTCGGATCCCAGGCGCCGGGCAGTGCGCGCACGGTGGCGCGACGTACGTAGTCTACGCAATCTCTTCACCAGCATGGGATCGTGTGCCAGCGCATCCTCGCGGTCGATCAGTGCGTTCAGGAGCTGGTAGTAATGGGTCGCGGAGAGGTCAAAGAGGTCGCGGATGGCCTGCTCCTTGGCCCCTGCGTACTTCCACCATTGCCGTTCCAGGGCCAGCATCTGCTGTTCGCGCTCGGAGAGGGAGGACTCACGGAGGGTGAAATCCGCCAAAAGGGACTTCCGTGGATCCTGCTCCGGCAGGTGTTCCCGGGCCGGTTCCGCCACGGCACACTCCTTCGCTGGTTACGGTAAATGTCTTACCCTCATGCTACCGGTCGAATAACACCGGTGTCATTCGCGCCCCGCGCCTGCACCGGCCCGGTGCCGCGGGCGGGCGTCCCCCGACGGCCTGCAAGAATGGAACGATGTTTGAATCGGATGCGCTGTTCGAGCTGCAGCAGGACCCGGCGGACGGCACCCGCTTCGCTGACCTGGCTGACCTGCCCCTGGCGGAGCTCATGGCGCCGGACTGGGCCGCGGCCCTGCAGGGAGTGGAGGGCAAGCTCCGGTCGGTCCTGGCCTTCCTGGCTGCCGAAGAGGCGGCCGGGCACCAACTCCTGCCGCCGCCGTCGAACGTCCTGCGCGCCTTCCGCCAGCCGCTCGCCGACGTCAAGGTCCTCATCGTGGGCCAGGACCCCTACCCCACCCCGGGGCACGCAGTCGGGCTGTCGTTTTCCGTCGATGCCCGCACGCGCCCCCTCCCCCGCAGCCTGGTGAACATCTACCGCGAACTCGAATCGGACCTCGGCATTCCGCCGCGCGTCCATGGCGACCTGTCGGCATGGACGGAGCAGGGCGTGCTGCTCCTGAACCGGGTACTCACGGTCAGGGCAGGATCTGCTGGGTCCCACCGGGGCAAAGGCTGGGAGGACATTACGACGGCGGCCGTCACCGCCCTGGCATGCCGCCGGGCCGCGGATGGGTCCAGGATGCCTTTGGTGGCGGTGTTGTGGGGCAAGGGGGCGGAGGGCCTCCAGCCGCTGCTGGCAGGCGCCCCCGCCGTCATCAGCCCGCACCCCAGCCCGCTGTCCGCCTCTCGCGGGTTCTTTGGCTCCAGGCCATTCAGCCGGGTGAACCAACTGTTGCGCGAACAGGGTGCAACGGCCGTAACCTGGGAACTCCCGCCGTCGCCCTAGCTTAGGCTTGCCTTATGAGCACCGTCCCCGCCGCCACCAGCGCCACGAAGAAGAGCCGCCCCCAGGTCACCCTGACCGTGCTGCGCAAGGAACAGCTGTCCCCGCACATGGTCCGGATCGTGGCCGGCGGGGAGGGCTTCAGCGACTTCGCCAACAACGGCTTCGTGGACCGGTACGTGAAGATCGTTTTCCCGCAGCCCGGGGTTGACTACCCCTCCCCGCTGGACCTGTGGGCCGTCCGGGAAACCATGCCGCGCGAGCAGTGGCCGTTCACCCGCACCTATACGCTGCGCTGGGTAGATCCGGAGGCGAGCGAACTCGCCATCGACTTCGTGGTCCACGGCGACGAGGGCCTGGCGGGTCCATGGGCGGCAGGGGCACAGCCGGGCGAGACACTGACCTTCACCGGACCCGGCGGCGCCTACAACCCCAACCCCGAGGCCGACTGGTACCTGTTCGCCGGTGATGAGGCAGCGCTTCCTGCCATCGCCGCATGCATCGAGGCCCTGCCCGCGGAGGCAACCGGGCTTGCCTTCCTGGAGGTAGGTTCCGAGGCCGACATCCAGTCCGTTTCCGCCCCTGCCGGGCTGGAGATTACCTGGCTGGCCCGCAACGGCACACCGGCAGGTGCCAGCGACCTGCTGGTCAGGGCGGTGGCGGAGGCCGAATGGCCCACCGGCACCGTGGATGTGTTTGCACATGGCGAACGCGGCTATATGAAGGCCCTCCGCGAAATCTTCTTCAAGCAGCGCGGCCTGGACCGCCGGCAGGTGTCCCTCTCCGGTTACTGGGCGCAGGGCCGCGTGGAGGACGTGTTCCAGGCCGAGAAAAAGCTCCCGGTCGGCCAGATCTAGCGGCGGCGCGCCCGGCGCCGCTCGTTGCTTGCCAGGCTGCGGGTCAGGGGCCGGGCCAGCACGTCGCCCAGGACGATCCCGCCGGCCGTTCCCAGCACGATGGCACCGGCGCTGAGCATTCCTCCGGCGCCGGCCAGGATCTCGGACTCCTCAACGGTGAGGACGTACATGGACCGGAATATCGTGAGGCCGGGCAGCAGGATCAGGGCTGCGGGAACTGCCACCACCAGCTGCGGCGCACCCATCCGCAGCGCCACCACCCGTGCCAGCAGGCCAATGACGACGGCGGCCATGGCAGGGGCGAAACGGTCCCCGATGCCCAGCAGGCCGCAGCCCAGCAGCACCAGGTAGCCCGCCACGCCTACGGCTGCGGTTGGCAGCAGGAGCTTCCAGGTGGTCTGTTCCGTAATGCCGATGGCCATCACGGCGGCGGCTACGAAGATGATGAGGACCCACAGATCGTAGGCGGGCGGGAAGGTCTGGGTAACGTCGATGCGCTGCAGCCCGGTCAGCTCCCCCACCACGAAGGCAACAGCGATCCCTGCCACGATGGCGCCGAACGTCAGCAGCGTGGACAGGAACCGTCCGGCCGCCGTCACCGGGAAGCCGTTGATGGCATCCTGCACGGAGGACACCAGGCGCCCGGTGGGAAGGAGCAGCAGGATGCCGCCCACCACCACGATGGACGGCGATGCGGTGAGCCCGAACTGCCAGAGCAGCAGCGCCAGCATGGTGACCACGAAAGAGCAGCTGGCGGTGATGAAGAAGTCCGGTACGCGCCAGCGTCCCAGCTGCCGGGCCAGCAGGCTGATGCCGATATTGGCCACGAACGCAACTGCCGAGGACACCGGACCGCCGCCCAGCACGCCAACGAACACGGCGGCGAAGATGCCGAAGGCGGCCGTGACCATCCAGCGCGGATAGGGTTTCGGGCTGGTGATGGCCTCGTTCAGCCGGCGGATCGCCTCATCCCGGCCCACGCCGCCGGCCACGATGTCCGTGACCAGTTGGTGCACCTTGGCCAGGCCCGCATAGTTGTTGGTCCAGGAGCGCACCACGCGCAGCAGGGCGATCGGCGTCTGGTCCTTGGGTGCGTAGTTGATACCCACGGACTGGTTGGTGATGTCCACCTCGATGTTTTTCAGCCCCAGGGCCGCGGTGACGGCAATGATGCTGGTTTCCACTTCCAGGGCGCCGGCGCCATACCGGAACATGGTCTCGGCCAGGTGCAGGGCGAAATCCAGGGTCTTCCGGGCGGAGGTGTCCACGCCACCCACCTGGATGGTGGGGTTGGCGTAGGGACTCCCCGCCAGCCGGTCCACGATGCTCAACGGGGCGGTTGGTGGATTCTCGCCCTGCACCAGGCGGCGCAGCATCCTCTTGGCGGCAGCGTCCTGCCGAAGCTGCGCAGGGGTCAGCGGTTCAGTCTTGGGCAGGCCGTCAGTCTTTGGCCTGTGCCCTGGCCGTTCGTGCCGTTCGGTCATGCCCGCTTCCTCCCTGTACGCGGTTTATGGACGGTCAGGCTGCACGCTTCAGCGGCAACTTGCCCAGCAGCGTGCGGGCGGCGGCCGCAGCGGACCTGGCGAGCCTGTTGGCATGGAAGACGGCGGGCCGCACCGGCACGACGAAGTCTCCCACCAACTGGACCACTTCGCCGCCAAAGCCCTTCTTGAATTCGTAGCCGCCGTGGCCTTCCTCGTCCTGGCCCGAGATGCCGAAGGTGCCGTAGAAGTTGTACCGCGGGTATCCCTTCTCGAGGGCATGCAGCATCATTCCCCAGTACAGGGAGGTTGCGCCGTTGAAGTAGATGTAGTCCTGGACGGTGCCGCCGATGACGCACACCACCTCATCGCCGTAGCAAACGAAGTGGATGGCTGCCACGGTGGCCGTCCCCACGGAGTCGGGGAACCTTTCGATGTCCTTCAGGCTCCGCTCGTAGCTGTCCACCAGGTCCTGTACCACTTTGAGCCGGTTGGCCTTCTTTTTGCTGCCGGTCTCCTCCACCTCACGGCGGAGATCTGCTGCGGTGGCTGACTCCGTTGCCAGGCGCTCAGTGATGGATTTCCGGTAGGCCGGGATGTCGATCTTCGCCATCATCAGCTTGGTGAATTCCGGGGTGGTAGTCCGGAGCAGGTGTTCGTAGTAGGCGCGTTCGCGGTAGACGAATCCTTTTTCGTCACCGGCCCGGCTCAGGGCCCCGTAGAAGTCGTCCAGGGTGTCCAGGGTGGCCTGTTCCAGGAAGACGCCGTTCTTTTCCGCTTTGCGGATGGCTTTGCGCGTCCGGTAGCTGGTGCTCATGATCAGTTCTTCGGCGTCCTGGATGCCCACCAGGTTCTTGATGAACATCCAGTTGACGTTGACGAAGTTCATGTCCAGGCCCTGGTGCTCGAACCCCAGCCGTTCCAGGTCGGCCACCAGGGGCCGGTTGTCCTCGACGTCGGGGTGCTCGGCGCCGTCGGCGTCCCGGGCGATGTACCTGACGTTCGGCGAGATCCGCAGTTCAGCGGCTTTGCGGCCTGCCGCGTGCTTGCGGAGAAGCTCGACGACGGCGCCCACCAGGTTCCGGTCCGTGTAGTCCATAAGGGGGCCCTTGGCGCATTCACAGACGGTGTAGCCGAGGCGGTTTGTGGTGTAGTTGAGCTTTCCTGCCGCCACGAGTTCCCCGTTGCGCCGGACCCCGAAGAGTTCCACCTGCTGGCCGCGTGCTCGCTGGAAACGGGCAAAATCAATGGACTGTAGGAAGCTGTTCTGCGGGTGCTTCAGGGCGAAGGCCTCAAAGTCGGCGTCGCTGAGGTTGGCGTATTCAAGCCCGGTAGCGGCGGAAACTGGATTCAAGGGGTGACCTTCTTCTGGACTCTTCGCGGCCTGGTGGGCGCGCGATGGGCGGGCGGTGTTCGGGGCGGCCGGCACGCGGGCGTGCTGGCCCGGCGGGGGTCGCGGGAGCTTTGCGGGTCTGGCGGCTGCAGGTCAGTAGAACTGCTGGCCGGTCCGTGCGGTTTCAATCCGGCGGAAGATCTTTTCGCCGCCTTTGACCCAAAGCCGGTGCCGCAGCGGGGACAGGACGTAGTCGTGGCAGCCCACGAAGTCGGTCACTGTCTTGGTGAAGCTGGTCTTGAACATGCCCATTCCGTAAAGGTTGTGGGTCTTGTCCTTGATGCGCGCAGCTGGAGGCGTGCCGCAGAAGTCGTACTCGGTGCAGCCGAGTTCCTGCATCCGGCGGATGGCCGCCCACTGGACCAGGTGCGAGTCACCGTACTGTTTGCGGTTCTGGGTGGAACCGCCGTCCTTGTAGGTTGCCTTGGCACCGTAGTTGATGACGAATGCGCCCACGCTGGGCTTTCCGTCCTCGTAGGTGAAGAAGAAGTTGCCCTGGCCGCGGTTGCTGAACTCATCCCAGAACTGTGCGTAGTAATCGTAGCTGCGCAGGGGCATGGATCCCTTGGCGCTGACGGTGTTGACCATCAGGTCGTACAGGGCGCGGTAGGTTTCAGGTCCGGGTTCCTGCCGGACCACCTGGCAGCCTTCGCGTTCGGCACGCCGGATGGCATTGCGGGCGCGCGAGGAGATGGCTTTGAATACTGTCTCTTCGGAGCCGGAGATATCCAGCAGGGCGGTGGAGTCGTTGGACTGGATATTGGGCGCTTTCACCAGGTTGGCCGCGCGCAGTTCCTTCTGCACCTCGTCGGAGTCGATAATGTCCGGTTCCACTTTGATGGTGAAGACATTCAGCTTCCTGCCGCGGACAAACGCGGCAACGGATTCAAGGACGGGGCCGAGGTCCGCTGCATCGGCCAGGTCGGGGCCCTTGATCAGGTACCACAACCGTCCCAGGACGGGGAAGCTCTTCTCCAGCACCAGGTTGTAGCTGGAGTTTCCGGGGCTTTCCAGCACCAGGAACCGGACTTTCCAGCCGCTTCCGTTCTTGACCGATGCATAGGCGGCGGACTGCAGCATATTGCCGCCGTTCGGATTGGCCGTGACGTGCTTGTCCCAGTTTTCAATTTCCTCGGCGGTGGCAAAACGTGCGGTGAATTGTCGCAAGGGGGCCTTGTCCAATCGGGTCTGTGCGCGGTTTCGGTAGTTCTGGGTGCGTGCGGACATGCAGCCTCAAGTCTAAAGCCTGATGTGCTTCCGGCTTTTCGCCGACCGGCGGTGCACGGGCGGCATCCGGGTTCAGGATGCCCGCTTGACGCCGCTGTTGGCGGTCAACAAGGGTGTAGGCATGAGGCCGGATGGGGAAGAGACTACAGCCCGCACGGGGAGCGACGGACAGCCATACAGCGCCGGGGTGCAGGTGGCCGCGCTTATCGGATTCCTGGTGGCGTCACTGTTGGTGGCGGCGCTGGGCGGCCTGGCCTCGGCGGCCAATGTCTCCGGCTGGTACGCCACCGCAGACAAGGCGCCCTGGTCCCCGCCCAACGGCGTGTTTGGTCCCGTCTGGACCGTCCTCTATGCGGCAATGGCTGTCGCAGCGTGGCTGGTCTGGCGCCGGCGGACCAGCAGGACACGCCCGGCAATGGCCGCCTACGCCGTCCAGCTGGTCCTCAATCTTGCCTGGACCCCCGCGTTTTTCGCCCTTTACCCCGCCCTTGGCACGCCGGCCCTGTGGCTGGGGCTGGCCATCATCCTTGCCCTGATCGCCGCCGTCGCAGTAACCGTTGCGTATTTTGGTCCCATTAGCCGCACGGCCGGGCTGCTCCTGCTGCCCTACGTGTCATGGCTGGTGTTTGCGGCCAGCCTGAACTGGTGGGCCGCGGCGCATAACTAAGCGATGGTCTCCGCGTGGCCTGTGGCGTCGCGTTGCCAGGTGGGGATCAGCATTCGACGACGCTGACGGCGAGGCCGCCCATGGCGGTTTCTTTGTATTTGGAGGACATGTCCTTGCCGGTTTCGCGCATGGTGATGATGACTTCGTCCAGGGACACGCGGTGGGTGCCGTCGCCCCAGAGCGCCATTTTCGCGGCGTTGATCGCTTTCGCGGCCGCGATCGCGTTCCGTTCGATGCAGGGGACCTGGACCAGCCCGCCGATCGGGTCACAGGTCAGGCCCAGGTTGTGTTCCATCGCGATTTCCGCGGCGTTCTCCACCTGCGCCGGGGTCCCGCCCATGACCTCGGCCAGGCCCGCGGCCGCCATCGAGGACGCCGACCCCACCTCGCCCTGGCAGCCGACCTCGGCCCCGGAGATCGAGGCCTGTTCCTTGTACAGCACCCCCACCGCGCCCGCGGCCAGCAGGAACCGCACCACCACAGCGTCCCGGTCCTCCTGGGTGGCCTTGTCCATGCCCGGGGCGAAATGCAGGGCGTAGAACAGCACCGCGGGGATGATCCCGGCCGCCCCGTTCGTCGGGGCGGTGACCACCCGCCCGCCGGAGGCGTTCTCCTCATTCACCGCCAACGCCACCAAATTAACCCACTCCTGCCAATACCTGGCATCGAACGGGCCCGCGTCCCACGCCGCATCCGTCTCCTCGACCGGGCCGCCCGCGGATTCCTTCTTCAACCGGTCGTACCAGTCAGGGGCGCGGCGGCGGACCTTCAACCCGCCCGGCAGCACCCCCGCCCGCCTCAACGAGGCGGCCACGCAGCCCTCCATCACCGACCAGATCTGCAGCAGCCCCGCCCGGATCTGCTCCTCGTCCCGGGAGACTTTTTCGTTCACGAGCATCACATCGGCGATGCCCAACCCGGTCGCCGCGCAGTGCCCCAGCAGCTCCGCCGCGGTCCGGAACGGCAGCGGCAGTTCCTGTTTGGACGCGTCCAGTTCCTGCTGCGCCGCGTCCTCCTCGCCCTCCCGGACGATGAACCCGCCACCCACCGAGAAAAACGTCGCCGCATGCAGCACCTCCCCGGCCGCATCAGTGACCGTGAACGTCATCCCGTTCGTGTGCCGCGGCAACACCGTCAACGGCCGCAGCACCATGTCCTTCACCCCGTACGGCAAGGCCACAGCACCGGCCAGGTTCAGCACCCCGGTCTCCGCGATCGAGGCCAGCCGCTCCTCCACCTCGGCGGGCAGGATCAACTCCGGATGGAACCCCTCCAACCCCAACAAAACGGCGGTCATCGTCCCATGCCCATGACCCGTCGCCGCCAACGACCCATACAAATCAACCCGCAACCCCGCCACATCACCCAGGACACCCAGGCCCTTGAGCTCCTCAGCGAACACCGCAGCAGCCCGCATCGGCCCCACAGTATGCGAAGACGAAGGCCCAATCCCGATCGAAAACAGGTCAAAGACACCAACAGCCATAACGGGGTATTTCCTAACTAAATCTGGTTCGGTTGCCGCTCAACCCACTTCCTGTACGTCCTGTCAGCCTCGACACACCGGTCCATGCGCACCAGGGGCCGGCAGAGCCGGACCCGAAGCCCGGCCACGGTGCGGTACAGGGCTTACTTTTGGCGTTTGTAGAACGGGAGGTCGACGACTTCGAATGGCTCCGCCTTGCCACGGAGGTCCACGTCGAGGGCGGTGCCGGGTGCCGAGTATTCGACGTCGACGTAGGCCATGGCGATGGGGTAGCCAAGGGTGGGCGACGGCTGGCCGGAGGTGACTTCGCCAACCGTGGCGCCGTCCTTGAGGACGGGGTAGTGCGCGCGTCCGGCGCGGCGGCCCTGGCCTTTGAGCCCCACGAGGCGGCGGCCGGAGGTGCTGCCGGCTCCGGCTTCCTTTTTGGCGGCCAGGGCGGCTTTGCCGACGAAGTCGCCTTCCTTGGAGAGCGCGACGACGGGGCCGAGGCCGGCGGCGAACGGGTCGCCCTGCAGCGACAGTTCGTTGCCGTACAGGGGCATTCCCGCTTCGAGGCGCAGGGAGTCACGGGAGGCGAGGCCTGCCGGGGTCAGTTCCCTGTCGTCGGCGACGGCGATCAGTGACTGCCACAGCGCGGGGGCATCGTCGTTGCCCACGAAGATTTCGAACCCGTCCTCACCCGTGTACCCGGTGCGCGCAAGCAGGAGTTCCTTTCCGGCGCCGCCTACCAGGAGCGGCACGCTGACGGCGGCGTAGTACTTCAGCTCGGTGACCAGTGCGTGCTGCGCGGCCGGGACCAGGCGCAGCAGGAGTTCCTGGGCCTTGGGGCCCTGGACGGCGATCAGCGACGTGCGGGCTGAGGCATCCTCCACTACAACATCGAACCCGGCGGCCCGTTCCTGCAGGGCAGCGGCTACCACGGCGGCATTGCCCGCGTTGGGCACCACCAGGAAGACGTCGGTACCATCCTGCGCGGCAGGGCGTCGGTACGTGATGAGGTCGTCGACGATGCCGCCGTCCTCATTGCAGATCAGCGAGTACTTTGCCTTGCCCACGGCCATGGCGGAGATCTTTCCCACCAGGGCGTAGTCCAGGAACGCGGCGGCGCCGGGGCCGGTCACCCAGACCTCGCCCATGTGGGAGAGGTCGAACAGGCCGGCGGCCCTGCGCACGGCATGGTGTTCAGCAAGCTCCGAGCTGTACTTCAGCGGCATCTGCCACCCGCCGAAGTCCGTGAAGGAAGCTCCAAGCTTCTTGTGCTCGTCGAAAAGAGCGGTGTATTTCTCGGTCATGGCGCCGGTCCTTAGTTTTCGAAGTCTTCCAGCGGCGGGCAGGAGCAGATCAGGTTCCGGTCCCCGGCGGCGCCGTCGATGCGTCCCACGGGCGGGAAGTACTTGTCCTGCTTGTGGTGGGCAGGGAACGCCGCCTGCTCCCGCGGGTAGGCGCGGTCCCAGTCAGAGCTGACGACGGCGGCCGCCGTGTGGGGTGCGCGGCGCAGGGGTGAATCCGCTACAGCAAAGTCGCCGTTGGCCACCTGGTCGATTTCCTTGCGGATGCTGATCATGGCCTCGATGAAGCGGTCGATCTCGGCCAGGTCCTCGGACTCGGTGGGCTCCACCATCAGCGTGCCCGCGACAGGGAACGAAAGGGTGGGGGCGTGGAAACCGAAGTCGATCAGCCGCTTGGCCACGTCCTCGGCCGTGACTCCCGTCTTCGCCGTGAGTTCGCGCAGGTCCAGGATGCACTCGTGCGCCACCAGCCCGCCTTCACCGGTGTACAGGACCGGGAAGTATTCGTTCAGGCGGGACGCGACGTAGTTGGCCGCCAGCAGCGCGGACTTGGTGGCCTCGGTCAGGCCCTCACCGCCCATCAGCTTCACGTACGCCCACGAAATCGGCAGCACACCGGCCGAACCGAACCGGGACGCCGAGATCGCCACACCGTGCCCGGCTTCGTGCGCCGCCTTGTTCGCGTCGCCCGGCATGAACGGTGCCAGGTGCGCCTTGGCGGCAACGGGCCCGACGCCGGGTCCCCCGCCGCCGTGCGGGATGCAGAAGGTCTTGTGCAGGTTCAGGTGGGACACGTCCCCGCCGAACTGGCCCGGCTGGGCCAGCCCTACCAGGGCGTTGAGGTTGGCGCCGTCGATGTAGACCTGGCCGCCCGCGGCGTGCACAGCGTCACAGACTTCGCGGACATCCCCATCGTAGACACCGTGGGTGGAGGGGTAGGTGATCATGATGGCCGAGAGGACGTCCTTGTTGGCCTCGATCTTGGCCGTCAGGTCGTCGTGGTCGATGGTGCCGTCGGCAGCCGTGGCCACGACGACCACCTTCATGCCCGCGAGCACGGCGGAGGCGGCGTTGGTGCCGTGCGCCGAGGCCGGGATCAGGCACACGTTGCGCTGCTGCTCGCCCCGGGAATGGTGGTAGCCGCGGATCGCGAGCAACCCGGCGAGCTCGCCCTGCGAGCCCGCGTTGGGCTGGATGGACACCTGGTCATACCCGGTGATCGTGGTCAGGTCCGCTTCCAGGCCGGCGATGAGTTCGCGCCAGCCTTCGGTCTGGGAGTCCGGGGCGAACGGGTGGATCGAGGCGAACTCCGGCCAGGAAATGGCTTCCATCTCGGCCGTGGCGTTCAGCTTCATCGTGCATGAACCCAGCGGGATCATGGTGCGGTCCAGCGCCAGGTCGCGGTCCGAGAGCTTGCGGATGTAACGCAGCAGCTGGGTTTCAGACCGGTGCGTGTTGAAGACCGGGTGCTGCAGGTAGTCGGAGGAACGCTCGACGGCGGCCTCCAGCCCAAAGCCCTGGCCCTCGCCCTGGACCTCGGCAACCGTGGCGCCAAAGACGTCGGCAACCTGGGCGACGATGGCCGCCGTCGTGGTTTCATCGAGGGCGATGCCTACGGTGTCGGCGTCGACGCTGCGCAGGTTGATGCCCCGCGCCTCGGCGTCGGCGATGATGCCAGCAGCCCGTCCGGGGACCCGGACCGTAAGGGTGTCGAAGAAGCTCGTGTGCAGCACCTCGACGCCGGCGGCCGCAAGCGAGGCCGCCAGGCTACGGGCGTGGCGGTGCGCCGTTTGGGCAATCGCCTTCAGTCCGTCGGGGCCGTGGTAAACGGCGTACATGGACGCAACGATGGCCAGCAGCGCCTGGGCGGTGCAGATGTTGGACGTGGCCTTCTCGCGGCGGATGTGCTGCTCGCGGGTCTGCAGGGCCAACCGGTAGGCAGGCGTGCCGGCGTCGTCCTTTGACACCCCAACCAGGCGGCCAGGCAAGGAACGCTCCAGGCCTTTGCGGACAGCCATGTAGGCGGCATGGGGGCCGCCGAAGAACAGCGGCACGCCAAAACGCTGGGCTGAGCCGACGGCAATGTCCGCGCCCTGCTCGCCCGGAGGTGTGATCAGTGTCAGGGCCAGCAGGTCCGCAGCGACCGTGACCAGCGCGCCCCGGTCCTTCGCTGCAGAGATCACCGCGGACTGGTCCCACACGCGGCCGGAAGCGCCGGGCTGCTGCAGCACGATCCCGTTGATGTCGCCCTCGGGCAGGCCCTTGGACAGGTCGGCGACCTCCACCTCGAAGCCGAGCGCCTCCGCACGCCCCAGCACGATGGCGATGGTCTGCGGCAGCACGTCGATGTCCAGGACGGTCTTGCCGTCTGCCGCGGGCTTGGTCTTGTTGGCGCGGCGCATCAGCAGCACGGCCTCGGCCACGGCCGTTGCTTCATCCAGCAGCGAAGCGTTGGCGATGGGCAGGCCCACAAGGTCCTGCACCATGGTCTGGAAGTTCAGCAGCGCCTCAAGCCGGCCCTGGGAAATCTCCGGCTGGTAGGGCGTGTAGGCGGTGTACCAGGCCGGGGATTCCAGGATGTTGCGGCGGATCACCGGTGGAGTCACGGTGTCGTAGTAGCCCTGGCCGATCAGCTGCACCGCCGTCTTGTTCTTGGCGGCAAGCTTCCGCAGTTCCGTGAGGACTTCAACCTCACTGAGGGCGTCCTGCAGGCGAAGGGCGGTGTCCTGGCGGATGACCTTGGGAACCGCGGTGTCCACAAGGGAATCGACCGAGTCGTAGCCTACGGCTTTGAGCATGGTGTCGACGTCGGCCTGGCGGCGCGCGCCGATATGGCGGTCTACGAAAGTGGTGGAGGCTGGGGTAACCGACACGAAGGAACTCCATTTACTCAGGCGGCGAAGGGTACGCCACAGCTATTCGGGTTCCTCCCCGCTCTGTATTGGACCTGAGAGTTTCCGCGTTCCCTGCCTGGGCAGGACCCGCTTGCACCGTCGGTGAGCACAACAGTCCCTACCTCTCCAAAAGAGAATAAGACTGCCTGCTGCTTTCCAGAGGTGCCTCGCCGCGGCGGTACGGGGGCCTGCGAGATTCCTGGGGAGGATTTGCTCCTACGGCGCCTGCCTGTACTTCCGGCAGAACTCTCCCGCCGCAGATCAAAGGCTATTCATTTGTTGGATCATGAAGGCCGGTGACAGCCCTCACAACTTTCTATTGTCCTACGCGGCAACCCCTCCCGGCAAATGACGGAGCTACCTGCGGAGCCGTTCCAGCGCGGCCAGGAGTTCCTCCACGTCAGCGGCCGCTCCCCCAGCCGGCGCAGGGGCCACGGACAGCATGGCGTTGAAGTACAGGCCGTCCCCCATATAGAGGACTGCCTTGGCCAGCCCAGGTCCCACATCCGCAGCAATTTCGTCCAGCCAGCGCTGCTGGATGGCCGCGAAGCGGCGCCGCGTCTCCTCGTGGGCCACCTCTGCAAGCCGGGTGGCGGCCACGATGGCACGGTCCAAAGGGGTATCCGCCCAGACCGAGGAACGGATGAAGTAGGCCGCGGCGCCTTCAGCTGCCGACGCCATGGCATCGGCATCCTCGCTCGCCAGGCCCTCCAGGCGGTCAAGCAACACGGCAATCAGGGCTTCCTTGTTGGGAAAGTGGTAGAGGAGGCCGCCTTTGGATACGCCGGCCTTGCGAGCCACGGCATCGAGGGTGGCCGCCCGCTCACCCACTTCAATCAGCAGGGACTCGAAGGCGTCAAGGACCGCGTCACGGGCAACAGGCTTTCGGGGCATGCCCTCCATCATGCCCTCCCCCGTGCAGGAATGAGGAAAACCATCGCATTTTTAAACTATACCGTCCGGACGGTATAGTTATCTCATGACCACTTCCATCGAGAGTTCGGCAACCGGGCAGGCAAGCAGCACTTCCGTGCGTCCTCCGTGGCGCGACTGGCTGGCGCTGGGGCTCCTGATGTTTCCCGTGCTGCTGGTGGCGGTGGACAACACCGCACTGACGTTCGCGCTGCCGGCCATCGCCCGGGCCCTGGAACCCACGGGCGTGCAGCTGCTGTGGATCGTTGACGCCTACCCCCTGGTGCTGGCCGGGCTGCTGGTATCAATGGGAAGCCTCGGCGACCGGATTGGGCGGCGGAGGCTGCTCATCCTTGGCAGCATCGGCTTTGCCGCGCTGTCCGTTGCGACGGCTTTTGCGCCCGCGCCGGAATGGCTCATCGCCGGCCGCGCCGCCCTGGGATTCTTCGGCGCCATGCTGATGCCGTCCACCTTGTCGCTGATCCGCAACATTTTCCCCGAGCCCAATCGCCGCAGGCTGGCCGTCGCCATCTGGGCCGCCGGATTCTCCGGCGGCGCGGCCCTGGGTCCGATCTTCGGCGGCTGGCTGGTGGAGCACTTCTGGTGGGGTGCCGTCTTCCTGGTGGCGGTCCCCCTCATGCTCCCCCTGCTGGCGTTTGGACCGGCCCTCATCCCGGAATCGAAGGATCCGGCACCCGGCAAGGTGGACATCCCCAGCATCCTGCTCTCCATGCTGGTCATGGTGCCCGTTGTCTACGGGATCAAGGCAGTTGCCACCGAAGGTCCAGGGGCGGCAGGTCTGGGCGCCATCGCCTTCGGCCTGGCCATGGGGGCGGTGTTCGTGCAGCGGCAGCAGCGGCTGGCGCACCCCCTGCTGGACATGTCCCTGTTCCGGAACAGGGTGTTCAGCATGGCCATCAGCGCCAACATCCTTGCCTTGTTCTCCTTCAACGGCTTCATCCTGTTCCTCGCCCAGCACCTCCAACTCCTCGAGGGAATGACGCCGTCCGCAGCCGGCGTTGCCATGATCCCGGCACTGGCCGCCACGGTGGTGGCCGGCCTGGTGGTGGTGCCGCTGGTCCGCAAGATCCGCCCGGGATACGTGGTGGCTGCGGGGTTGGCGTTCAGTGCCACCGGCTACACCATGGTGGCATTCGGGAATCACGACGGCGGCCCCTCGCTGCTGCTGGCAGCCCTGCTGGTCCTTGCACTGGGCGTGGGTACGGCCGAAACCATCTCCAACGACCTCATCCTCGGGTCCGCGCCGCCGGAGAAGTCAGGCGCTGCCGCGGCAATCTCCGAGACCGGCTACGAGGTGGGGTCGCTGCTGGGCACGGCGGTACTGGGCTCCATCCTGACGGCGTCCTACCAGCAGAACCTGCGGCTGCCCGCAGGCCTTGACGGCATGCTGCCCGGCTCCTCCCTGCACAGCGCGAGGGAAACACTTGCCGGCGCAGTGGAAGCAGCAAACCTGCTGCCCGCTTCCCTATCGGACACCGTCCGGGACGCTGCGGCGTCAGCGTTTGATTCCGGCGTGCACATCACTGCGGCAATTGGGCTGGTACTGATGGCGACGGCGGCAGTCCTCGCCGCCGTCGTGCTGCGGAAGGTGCCGAAAGCGGCCTGACCAAGCGAAACAAAAAGGGCGCCTGGTACCGGATCAATTCCGATACCAGGCGCCCAAAGGGTCCAGGCGGGTGACTGCCGGCTACTTGGAGTCGGCGGCTGTGACCTTGGCGGTCGGCTTCATGTTTTCAGCCTGCACCATCCAGGCAAACTGCTCCAGCCGGGCAATGAACTCGTGCAGGAGGTCCGCGGAGGTGGGATCCTCCTCGTCCACCTCGTCATGGACTTTGCGCATGGTGCCCACGGCGGCTTCCATGGCGGCAACGATCCGCTCGATGGCATCCGTAGTGCTGATCAGCCCCTCAGGGAACTGGGCCAGGCTGGTGGTTTCGGCAACGGTGGAGCTGCGGCCGTCCGGGAGTGCATGCAGGGCGCGCATTCGTTCGGCTGTGTCGTCGGCGAACTGGCGGGCAGCGTCGACGATCTCATCAAGCTGCAGGTGCAGGTCGCGGAAGTTGGTGCCCACGATGTTCCAGTGCGCCTGCTTGCCCTGGACGTGCAGTTCGATCAGGTCGGCCAGGACAGCCTGCAGATTGTTGGTCAGTGTCGGTGAAGCTTTCATGCGTCCTCCTCAAGTGGTCCAATACGGCCGACGCTACCAGCCGAGCACCTAGCGGCGGCAGGGCTTTCGGCAATTTCTCAGTGAGCTTACTAATTTGGAAAGGAAGTCATAAACGAATGTGATTCATATTGCGTCTTGCATCACAGGTCCGGCACCCCCATACTAAATGAACGCCATTCATATAGTGACCTCCGTCTCACAGCCTTCCAGAAAGTGGTGCCATGACAGAGACAATCCGCACCAGTACGGCCAAACCCGGTCCGCACGCCCACGCCCCGTCCGCGGACGGCGTCAGCGCCAAAGGCCTCAAGGGCGGGCAGCTCGGGCTCCTCGCCGTCGTCGTCCTGGGCATTTCAACGATCGCCCCCGCCTACACCCTCACCAGCGCACTCGGACCCACCGTCAATGAAGCCGGACTCCAGTTGCCAGTCATCTTCCTGATCGGGTTCATCCCCATGATCCTGGTCTCGCTCGCCTACCGGGAGCTCAACGCCGACTCCCCGGACAGCGGCACAACCTTCACCTGGGTGACCAAAGCCTTCGGCCCCTGGGTCGGCTGGATGGGCGGCTGGGGCCTGCTGGCCGCCAACATCATCGTGCTGTCCAACCTGGCCGGCGTCGCCGTCGACTTCTTCTACCTCTTCCTGTCCCAGCTCACCGGCTCACCGGAACTGGCAGACCTGGCCGGCAACAAAGCGTTGAACGTCCTGACCTGCTTCGTGTTCGTGGCGCTGGCTGTTTGGGTCAGCTACCGCGGGCTGCACACCACCAAGGTGGTGCAGTACGGCCTGGTGGGCTTCCAGCTTCTGGTCCTGGGCCTGTTCGTCGCCATGGCCTTCGCCAACTGGTCCACGTCCGAAACGGCCATCCCGTTCAGCTGGGACTGGTTCGACGTCACGAAGATCGAGACGTTCGGCCAGATTGCCGCCGGCATCTCGCTGTCGATCTTCGTGTACTGGGGCTGGGATGTGTGCCTCACGGTCAACGAGGAAACAGCGAACGGCCAGAAGACGGCCGGACTGGCCGGCACCCTGACCGCCGTCATCGTCCTGGCCATCTACCTCCTGGTCAGCATCGCCACCATGATGTTCGCCGGCGTCGGGGACACCGGCAACGGCCTGAACAACGCCGACAACCAAGAGAACATCTTCACGGCCCTGGCCTCCCCCATCATGGGCCCCTTCGCCATCCTGATGTCCCTCGCCGTGCTGTCCAGTTCCGCGGCCTCCCTCCAGTCCACGTTCATGTCGCCGTCCCGAAGCCTGCTGGCAATGGCGCACTACGGCGCCCTGCCTGAACCGTTCAGCCGGATCAGCAGGAAGTTCGCGACGCCGGGCTACGCCACCATCGCCGCCGGCATCCTGTCCGCCGGGTTCTACGCGGTGATGCACGTGGTCAGCGAAAACGTCCTGAATGACACCATCCTGGCCCTGGGTCTGATGATCTGCTTCTACTACGGCCTCACCGCGCTGGCCTGCACCTGGTACTTCCGCCACAGCCTGTTCAACAGCACCCGCCACTTCCTGCTGCGGCTGGTATGCCCGGTGGTGGGCGGCGTGGGCCTGTTCGTGGTGTTCGTCCAGACCGCCGTGGACAGCCTGGCGCCGGAGTTCGGCAGTGGTTCCGAGGTCTTCGGCGTGGGCCTGGTGTTCATCCTGGGCATCGGCATCCTGGCCCTGGGCGCCGTCGTCATGCTGGTCATGTCCCGCACGCACCCCGGCTTCTTCCGCGGCGAAACCCTCAAGCGGGACACCCCCGCGCTGGTAGTGCCGGAATAGATCGCTGAAGGCCGCCACAACGCTGCCTAAACGAAAAAGGTGCCGTGCCCCCATCAGGGGCACGGCACCTTTTTCGTTTTCACCAGTAGTGCGCCACGTCGATCACCAGGCGCGAGCCCGGACCGGGACCGGCCAGGGTGAAGACCCGGAACGGCAGGCGGGCCCGGACGCCCAGACCGAGACTTGTGTACCCCTCGAAGCTTCCGGCCGAAACCACCTGGCGGAACGTCTGGTAGCCGGCCACGTTGCTGAGTTCAGCCTTGTCCGCCGGGTTGTAGGTGGGGTTGCCGTTCTGGTCGTAGGACGGCGCCTTGATGCTGATATGCAGGCGCGCGCCGCCCCGTACCGGGATGAAGGCCCCGGAGCCTTCCTGCTCAATCCGCGGCACATACTGCACCGTGTAGGACACGGCGGGCCCGTTGAGGTCCACCACCAGCCGGTCGAAGCAGTAGTGCTGCCCGGTCCGGACATTGGTGACCGATGCGGTCCCCGTATCCTGCCCGGTCTTCGCAAGGGAGCCCCATGTGAGGCCGCAGTAGGGCGCCGCCGAGGCGGGCGCCTGGACCACGATTCCCAGCCCGGAAGCCAACAGGATTGCCGCGAGCCAGGTGAGGAACTTCTTCATAGCAGTGCCATCCACGACTAAAGACCATTGGATGCTTCCAGCGTAGGAGTGTCCGGACCGGGAAACGAGGGGGCATTTTGATAACGACGGCGTCCGGGGACAAAGCAGCGCCGGCCACCTCGGGGAGGTGGCCGGCGCCGGCAAAAATCAGGAAGACACTCAGCCTTCGCAGTCGCGGCAGTACTTCAGGCCGTCCTTTTCACGGGCAACCTGGGAGCGGTGCCGGACCAGGAAGCACGACGAGCAGGTGAACTCATCGGACTGCTCGGGAACCACAATGACGGTCAGTTCCTCATTGGACAGATCGGCGCCGGGCAGGTCGATGCCTTCAGCGGTGTCGTTCTCGTCGACATCGATAACCGCGGTCTGCGCGTTGCCGCCCCGTGACGCCTGGAGGGCCTCGAGAGAGTCGGCCGGCGACTCTTCTTCCTGCTTGCGTGGAGCATCGTAATCGGTAGCCATAGCGTGTTCACTTTCGTTGCTGCGCAGCGCCATTTCAGGCACCTCAGTGCAGCAGTTTAGGGCATTATCGCGCTACCGGCGCAATAGTGTGGCTAAGCAGACATTCTGCCGCTTCCGCCCGCTGTTCCTGCATGCCCGGACCGGGCCTGGTCGGCACCGAGGGACACTCCGCTCAAGGCCGGAAGCCAGCCCCACCGGGTGGCGTCGGCCATGGCGCCGGCGGCACTGGACTCAGATTCGTAGGTGAAGGTGTCCAGCAGCCAGTCGCGGAGCCGGATGAGCAAGGTAGCCGTCATGCACTGAAAACTACGCAGCGATTGTTGTGGCCAAGTTTCGCGCCGGTCTCCCCCGGATTAAATCAGCTGCCGGCAGGATCTCCGGCCGGATTCGGCAGGCGGGTTCTTCAGGCGGGCGGTGCCGTGCTGCTGCGCAGGACGAGTTCCGGCTCCACGACAAGTGTCCGGGGTCCTTCCGCGCCGCTGAACGCCGTCAACATCATCTGCATGCACCGCCGGCCCAGTTCCTCGAAGTCCTGCCGGACCACCGTCAGCGGCGGACTGAAATAGCCGGCCTCGGGCTGGTCGTCGAAGCCCACCACGGACACGTCCTGCGGCACTTTGATGCCGGCCTCGGTCAGGGCGCGCAGGACTCCCAGGGCCATCTGGTCGTTGCCCACGAAAAGGGCGGTGGCCCGGCGGGTGGCCGCGATCCGCCGGCCGATGGCGTAGCCGCTGCCGGCGCTCCAGTCACCTTCGATGATCAGGTCCGCCTCGAGTCCTGCGGAGGCAAGGGTGGACCGCCAGCCGTCGGCACGCGCCACGGCATCGATCCAGTCCTGCGGGCCCGCGACGTGCCCGATCCTGACGTGCCCCTGCCCAATGAGGTGCCGCACGGCGAGTTCGGCCCCGCGGCGCTGGTCCACCCTGACGCCGCCAACAGTGTCATTCCCCTCGGGTCCAACGGCCACCACCGGGACCCCGATGGGAAGTTCCGCCAGGGCGGCCAGCGTCTCAAGGTGCGGAACGATCACCACGATGCCGTCCACCGACTGGTCCAGGAAGTGCCTGACGGCGTCCAGGATCGCGTCCCGGCTGACCTCCCGCAACGCGGCGACGCTGACGAAATATCCGGCGTCCCTCGCAGCGCGTTCCACGCCCAGCAATGTATTGGCAGGACCGTACTGGGAGAGCTCGCTGCCCAGGACCCCTATGGTCTGCGAGCGCCGGGTGACCAGGCTCCGGGCTGCGGTGTTGCGGCGGTAGCCGAGCCGGGCTATCACCGCTTCCACTTTTTCCCGCGTCCCCGGGCTCACGTTGGGGTGGTTGTTGACCACCCGTGACACGGTCTGGTGTGAGACCCCGGCCAGCTCCGCCACGTCCTCAAGCCTCGGCAGCCGGCGTGGTTTGCCGTGCGTCACGGGTTTGTTGTCCGTGGCGGGCGCCGGGAGCTCAGCCGTGCCATTGGATCAGATCCCGCCTGCCAGCTTGTAGTAGGCGGCGTTCCAGTTCAGGTCCTTCTTGAACTGCCGGATGGTGGTGTCGTCGTCAATGGTCAGCAGTTCGGTTTTGGCGATCTCGGCGAAGTCCTCGAACACGTCCATGCCCACCTGGGTGGAGAGCACGGTGTGGTGGGCTGCGCCGGCCGTGAGCCAGGCTGCTGCGGAGGTTGCGAAGTCCGGCTTGGGCTCCCACAGGGCGCGGGCCACGGGCAGGTTTGGCAGCGGCTGGTCCAGGGGAACGACGTCGACGGCGTTGGCTACCAGGCGGAAACGGTCCCGCATGTCGGACAGGGCGACGACGACGCCCGGGGAGGCATCGGCGTCGAACACCAGGCGGACCGGGTCCTCCTTGCCGCCGATGCCCAGCGGGTGGATTTCCAGGCGCGGCTTCGACGCCGTGAGGGAGGGGCAAACTTCCAGCATGTGGGCGCCCAGGATCTTCTCGGACCCGGGCTCCAGGTGGTACGTGTAGTCCTCCATCAGGGAGGCACCGCCGGGCAGGCCGGCACCCATCACCTTCGCGGCGCGCACCAGGATGGCGGTCTTCCAGTCGCCTTCGGCGCCAAAGCCGAAGCCGGCGGCCATGAGCCGCTGGACCGCAAGGCCGGGAAGCTGCCGCAGGGCGCCCAGGTCCTCGAAGGAGGTGGTGAACGCGGCGGAGCCGTTGCCCTCCAGGAAGCTGCGCAGGCCCAGCTCGATCCGGGCGCCGTACCGCAGCGATTCATGCCTGGCCGCGCCTGCGCGGAGCTCCGGCACCACGTCGTAAAGGTCCGCATATTCCGCCACCAGCGCGTCGACGTCGGCCTCCGCCGCGCCGTGCACGGCGTCCGCGAGCTCGTTGACGGACCAGGTGTTCACGGCGACGCCGAAGCGCAGCTCCGCCTCGGTCTTGTCGCCTTCGGTGACGGCGACGTTGCGCATGTTGTCCCCGAAGCGTGTCAGCTTAAGGGTGCGGACGGCGGCCCAGCCGGCGGCGGCGCGCTGCCAGGAGCCCACCTGGCGTGCCACCTCGGGGTTGGAGACATGCCCGACGACGGTCTTCCGGGCGATGCCCAGGCGGGACTGGATGTACCCGAACTCGCGGTCGCCGTGCGCGGCCTGGTTCAGGTTCATGAAGTCGAAGTCGATGTCCGCCCACGGCAGGTCCCGGTTGGCCTGGGTGTGCAGGTGCAGCAGGGGCTTACGCAGCAGGTCCAGGCCCTGGATCCACATCTTGGCCGGGCTGAACGTGTGCATCCAGGCGGTCACACCGATCACCGAATCATCGGCGTTCGCCTCCAGGGCGGTGCGCCGGATGGCATCCGAATCGGTGAGGACCGGCTTCCAGACGATCTTGACCGGGACGGCGGAATTGGCGTTGAGCTGGTTGGCGATCTCCTGCGACTGGGCGGCCACCTGCTTGAGGACCTCCTCCCCGTACAGGTGCTGGCTGCCGGTGAGGAACCAGACCTCGTAGCCGTCGAGGGAGGTGCTTGCTGCGGTGCTCATGGATTCTCCTGGGAAGTTGTGTAATGACGGCGCCGTGGATTACTGGCCTGTGTTGTTTATTGGCCGTAGACGTTCTGGTAGCGGGCATAGAGGGAGTCGATGGAGCCCTGGTCGATGGGCAGCGGTTCGCCCAGCTGGCGGGAGATGTGGACGGTGCGGGCCACTTCCTCGCACATCACGGCGGCCTTCACCGCGGAGCGGGCGTCCTTGCCGATGGTGAAGGGGCCGTGGTTCTGCATCAGGACCGCCGGTGAATTGGAGTTCTTCAGCGTCTCCACGATCCCGTGGCCGATCGAGTCGTCCCCGATCAGCGCGAATGGGCCCACCGGGATGGAGCCGCCGAACTCATCGCCCATCATGGTCAGCACGCACGGAATGGCCTCCCCCCGGGCAGCCCAGGCAGTGGCGTAGGTGGAGTGGGTGTGCACCACGCCCCCCACCTCCGGCATGTGCCGGTACACGTAGGCGTGCGCTGCGGTGTCCGACGACGGCGACAGCGGCGGGTTGCCCCAGTCCACGGTCCCGCCGCCACCGACGTTGGTGCCCCTGACGGGCATGCCGTGCAGGTCCGTCACGATCATCTGCTCCGGGGTCAGGTCCTGGTAGGCGACCCCGGAGGGCTTGATAACCATGAGGTCGGTGCCCGGCACCCGGGCGGAAACGTTGCCTGCGGTCCACACCACCAGTTCGTAGCGCGTCAACTCAGCGTGCAGGGCGCACACGTCCTCCCGGATCCGGGCGATGGTTTCCAGGATCCCGGTGTCGGTGCTCATGCGGAGACCCCCACGGCAGGTTCGGCGGCGGAGCCGGGCAGGCTGGCCCGAGCGGCTTTGCGCTGGATGGCCTTGAGCCGGTGCATCACGTCATTGCCGCCGCGGCCAAAGTAGTCGTGCAGTGCCTTGTATTCCTGGAACAGTTCCTCGTACGCGGCAACGTTTTCCGGGATCGGCGTGTAGACCTCGCCGGGTTCGGCGCCCATGGCGGCGGCGGCTTCCCGGATGTCCGCGTATTCACCCGCGGCCACGGCGGCGTGGATGGCCGATCCCAGGGCCGGGCCCTGCTCCGAGCCGATAGTGGACAGCTGCAGGCCGGTGGCGTCCGCGTAGATCTGCATCAGCAGCCTGTTCTTGAGCAGGCCACCGGCCACGATGAATTCCCTGACCGGAACCCCGGCGTCGCGGAACGCGTCCACGATGGTGCGGGTTCCGAAGGCCGTGGCTTCCAGCAGGGCACGGTAGGTGTCCTCGGGCCGGGTGGCAAGGGTCTGGCCCACCACGATGCCGGACAGCTCGTGGTCCACCAGCACCGAGCGGTTGCCCGAGTGCCAGTCGAGCGCGATCAGGCCGTGCTCCCCGATGGCCTGCCGCGACGCCAGTCCGGTGAGGTACTCGTGGATTCCCAGCCCCGCGTCCCCGGCAGCCTCATGGTATTCGGGCGGGACGCCGTACCTGGTGAACCAGCCGAAGATGTCCCCCACACCGGACTGACCGGCCTCGTAACCCCACAGGCCGGGCACGATGCCGCCGTCCACTGCCCCGCACATTCCCGGCACTTCACGCAGTTCGCTGCCGTTCATCACATGGCAGGTGGAGGTGCCCATGATAGCCACCAGCTGGCCGGATTCCACGGCCTTGGCAGCAGGGGCAGTGACGTGGGCGTCAACGTTTCCCACGGCCACGGCGATGCCCTCCGGCAGCCCGGTCCAGGCTGCAGCCTCCGCCGTCAGGGTCCCTGCGGCGTCCCCCAGCCGCCCGATCGTGTGCTCCAGCTTGGAACTGACAAAGTCCTTGAAGTCCGGATTCAGGGCGGCCAGGAAATCCTCCGAGGGGTACCGCCCGTCCTGGTAGATGCCCTTGTAGCCGGCGGTGCAGGCGTTGCGGACGTAGCGGCCGCACAGCTGCCAGACGATCCAGTCGGCCGCCTCCACCCAGTGGTCCATTTCGGCGTAGGCCTCCGGGTCCTCTTCCAGCAGCTGCAGGCCTTTGGCGAATTCCCACTCGGACGAGATCAGGCCGCCGTACCGCGGAAGCCAGTCTTCGCCGCGTTCGGCCGCCAGCCGGTTGATCCGGTCGGCCTGCCCCTGGGCGGCGTGGTGGCGCCAGAGCTTCACGTAGGCATGCGGGCGGTTGGCATAGCCCGGCAATTCGTTCAGCGGCGTGCCATCGGCCTTCACGGGCACCATGGTGCAGGCGGTGAAGTCGGTGGCAATGCCGACGACGGCGGCCGGGTCGATCCCCGCGTCAGCCACCGCGGCAGGAACGGCGGTGCGCAGGACGTCCCGGTAGTCGTTGGGCACCTGAAGCGCCCATTCGCCGGGAAGCCGCGTGCCGTCGTCGCCCGCCACGTCACCGGGCAGGGAGCCGGTCACCACCGCATGGGGATATTCATGGACGGCGCTCCCAAGCTCCTTGCCGTCGCGGACCCGCACCACCACGGCGCGGCCGGACAGGGTCCCGAAGTCCACGCCGACCACGCAGTGGTCGTGGCGGGGGTCGGAGCTGGAAGTAAATAGCGCATCTGGCATGGGGTTGCCTCCATCCGGGAGGCAAGCGGCCTCATTACCGGTTTTGTAGGGTCAGGGTCGAGCTAAGTGCTGCAGCAAGTGTGAACGCTAACAAAGAAGAAGTCAACGCCATCGAAAGATTTCGGAGTTTCCGGGAGAAGGCTCTTGTTAGCGTTCACAAATCAGTCTATATTGAACCGACACATCAACCATGTGGCCAGGACCGGGAGCACCGTTGCTTCCCGGCCCAACAACACTTCGCGGCAATGCTGCCGCGGAAGGAGATTATGGTGAGAATCAAAAAACTCATGGGCGCGGTGGCCCTTGTCCTCGCCCTGACCGTGGGAGCCACCGGTTGCGGCTCCCGTGGCGGAACCAGCGAATCCAGCGGCGCAGCGAAGCCCAGCGACTCGCTGGTTGGCATCTCGATGCCAACCCAGACATCTGAACGGTGGATCGCCGACGGCGCCAATGTTGAGAAGTCCCTGAAAGACCTCGGCTACAAGACGGACCTCCAGTTCGCCAACGACGACATCCCCACGCAGGTCTCGCAGATCGAAAACATGCTGACCAAGGGCGCCAAGGCCCTGATCATCGCTGCCATCGACGGCACCACCCTGACCGACGTCCTGGCCAAGGCCAAGGAGCAGAACGTCAAGGTCATCGCCTACGACCGCCTTATCAACGGCACTCCGAACGTGGACTACTACACCACGTTCGACAACTACACCGTGGGCGTCCAGCAGGCCACCTCGCTGCTGACCGGCCTGGGGCTGGTCGACGCGAGCGGCAAGAAGGTGGACGGCAAGGGCCCCTTCAACATCGAACTTTTCGCCGGAAGCCCGGACGACAACAACGCCAACTTCTTCTGGACCGGCGCCATGGACACCCTCAAGCCCTACATGGATGCCGGCACCCTGAAGGTCCCCAGCGGCCAGACCAAGTTTGAGCAGGCCGCCATCCTTCGCTGGCAGGCACCCGTGGCGCAGAAGCGCATGGAGGACATCATCACCTCCGCCTACAGCTCGGGCACCAAGCTGAACGGCGTCCTTTCCCCGTACGACGGCCTGTCCATCGGCATCATCTCCGCCCTCACCAGCACCGGCGGCTACGCCAAGGGAAGCCTTCCGGTGGTCACCGGCCAGGACGCCGAAAAGGGCTCCGTGAAGTCCATCGTCGCGGGCGAGCAGTACTCCACCATCTTTAAGGACACCCGCCAGCTCGGCGCACAGGCCGTCAAGATGGTCGACGCCGTCCTCAAGGGCCAGGAACCTGAAACCAACGACACCAAGACCTACAACAACAAGGTCAAGGTTGTTCCGGCCTTCCTGCTGAAGTCCGTGATCATCACCAAGGACAACTACAAGAAGGAACTGATCGACTCGGGTTACTACACCGACGCCGACGTCAAGTAGTCAGCGTCCGGGGGCTGTGGCCGGACCTCCATCCGGCCGCAGCCCCGCCCGCAACCTCCTGCAGCAGCAGGACGGCCAAGCTTCGACCAGTCAGTGGGAATTGACGATGAACACACCCATTCTTCAAATGCGAGGAATCACCAAGACCTTCCCCGGCGTGAAAGCGCTGCAGGACGTCACCCTCGATGTGAACCGTGGAGAGGTCCACGCCATCTGCGGCGAAAACGGCGCCGGCAAATCAACGCTCATGAAAGTGTTGTCCGGCGTCTATCCACACAACAGCTTCGAAGGGGAAATCCTCTTCGAAAACGAACCCTGCAACTTCTCCAGCATCTCGGACAGCGAGAAGCGGGGCATCGTGATCATCCACCAGGAACTGGCGCTGAGCCCGTACCTCTCCATCGCTGAGAACATCTACCTTGGCAATGAACAGGCCACCAACGGATGGGTGGACTGGCGCAAGACCAACCTGGAGGCAGCAAAGCTGCTGGCCCGCGTGGGCCTCGACGAAAACCCCGTCACCCCCGTCCAGCACATCAGCGTGGGCAAGCAGCAACTCGTGGAGATCGCCAAGGCGCTGTCCAAGGAAGTGAAGCTGCTCATCCTGGACGAGCCCACGGCCGCCCTCAACGACGAGGATTCCGGCCACCTGCTGGACCTGATCCTCCATCTGAAGGGCCAGGGGGTCACCAGCATCATCATCAGCCACAAACTCAATGAAATCCGCAAGGTGGCCGACGCCGTCACCATCATCCGGGACGGCAAAACCATTGAGACCCTCCGGCTCGATGAAGGCCAGATCACCCAGGAACGCATCATCCGCGGCATGGTGGGCCGCGACCTGGAGAGCCTGTACCCGGACCGCGAGCCGAACATCGGTGAGGAAGTCCTCCGGATCGAGGACTGGTCCGTCCGGCATCCCCAGGACCACAGCCGCATGGTGGTCCGCAACGCCAACCTGCATGTCAGGAAGGGCGAGGTGGTGGGACTTGCCGGGCTGATGGGCGCCGGGCGCACCGAACTCGCCATGAGCGTCTTCGGCCGAACCTACGGCACCGCAATGTCCGGCAAGGTCTATAAGTACGGCGAGGAAATCAACACCTCCACCGTCTCCGACGCCATCCGCCACGGCATCGCCTACGCCACCGAGGACCGCAAGCACTACGGCCTGAACCTCATCGAGGACATCAAGCGCAACATCTCCCTTGCAGCGCTGCGCAAGCTCGCCAAACGCGGCTTCGTGGACAAGAACCAGGAGACCGTGGTGGCCAACGGCTACCGGAAGAGCATGAACATCAAAGCGCCCTCGGTGGCCGCCATCACCGGCAAGCTCTCCGGCGGCAACCAGCAGAAGGTGGTGCTCAGCAAATGGATGTTCTCCGACCCGGACGTGCTCATCCTCGATGAACCCACCCGCGGGATCGACGTCGGGGCAAAATTCGAGATCTACACGATCATCGCCAAACTGGCGGCCGAAGGAAAAGCCGTGATCGTCATTTCCTCGGAACTTCCCGAACTCCTGGGCATCTGCGACCGCATCTACACCCTCGCCGCCGGCCACATCACCGGCGAAGTCCCCATCGCCGAGGCCACCCAGGAGACCCTGATGCACTACATGACCAAAGAGAAGGAATAGCGAAATGTCCGCCTTACGAGAATCGCTCGGATTCCTCACCAGCCGCCTCCGCCAGGTTGGCATCTTCGTTGCCCTGATCCTGATCGTCCTGCTGTTCCAGGGGCTGACCGGCGGGATCCTGCTGGAACCGCAGAACGTCACCAACCTGGTGGTCCAGAACAGCTACATCCTCATCCTGGCCATCGGCATGGTGATGGTGATCATCGCCGGGCACATTGATCTTTCCGTCGGATCCGTTGCCGGGTTCATCGGCGCGGTGGCCGGCGTCATGATCGTGCACTGGGGCTGGCCGTGGTGGGCCGCAATCCCTGCCTGCCTGGTGGTGGGTGCCCTTGTGGGCGCCTGGCAGGGCTACTGGATCGCCTATGTGGGGATCCCGGCCTTCATCGTCACGCTGGCGGGCATGCTGATCTTCCGCGGACTCACGCTCATCACCCTCAAGAACCAGCAGATCACCCCCTTCCCCGCCGAACTGCGGGCCCTGGGCGGCGGTTTCCTTCCGGACATCTCCGGCGGCACCTCCGTCCTGGAATGGCTCACCGTCATCCTGGGTGTCGGCGCTACGGTGGCACTGCTGATCCAGGCCCTCAAGGAGCGCAGGATCCGCAGGAAGTTCGATCTCGAAAGCGAACCCCTGGTCTGGTTCGTCATCAAAACCGCCTTCACGGCGCTGCTCATGCTCATCATCACCTTCCTGCTGGCCTCCTACCGCGGCACGCCGATCGTCCTGGTGGTCCTGGCGGTCCTGGTGATCGCCTACACCGCCCTGATGAGCAACAGCGTCTTCGGGCGGCACACGTACGCCATCGGCGGCAACCTCCACGCCGCTGAACTGTCAGGCATCAAGACCAAGGCCGTCACGTTCCGGCTCTTCGTGAACATGGGCGTGCTCGCCGCACTGGCAGGCCTGGTCTTCACCGCGCGGCTCAACTCGGCGCAGCCCGCCGGTGGAACAGGCTTCGAACTGGACTCCATCGCCGCGGCCTTCATCGGCGGCGCCGCCGTTACCGGTGGCATCGGAACAGTCGCGGGAGCCATGATCGGTGGCCTGATCATGGGCGTGCTCAACAACGGCATGTCCATCCTGGGCCTGGGCACCGATTACCAGCAGCTCATCAAGGGCCTGGTACTCCTTGTCGCCGTCGGCTTCGACATCTTCAACAAGAACCGCAGCGGCGGCGGTGGTGACCTCGGCAAGCGGTTCAAGCTGAAGACTACGCCCCCGCCCGCCGAGGAAAAGCCGACGCCGGCGGCCAGCGAAACCGTGGGCGTCAAGTAGCGGCTACCGCGGCCGCGGCGCTGCTCCGTGCAGACCCGGGCCTTGGACGACGCGTCCGGGGCCCGGGTCTTTGCGGCTCAGGGCGCTGCCGCGAGCCCGGTAGCAACATCTGCCGGCGAGCGCCGGCGGCGGCTGAGGAGGATGAAGGGTGCCGCCAGCAGCTGCACCGCGCCGCCCAATGCGAGCGATGCCGGGTAGCCGTAGAGGTCTGCGGCCCTGCCGAGCGCCGGCTGCACCACCACTCCCCCACTGGACCCCATGAGCGAGGCGAAGCTCAGGACGGTTGCCCGCTGTTTCGAGCCGATCATGTCGTTCAGGTAGGCCTGGCGCACGGGGGTTCCGGCGGAAGCCACCACGGCCCAGAGTGCCAGGAGCACCAGTGCCAGCCAGAAGATGCTGGTGGCCAGGAGCACCACCAGGACCACCGAGCTGGTGATGGTTGAAATGATCAGGACGGTGGTGCGCCGGCGGACCAGTTTCCGGACCAGCGGAGCCAGCCAGCCGCCCAGGATGTCCGCGCCGGCAACAATGGCCGCTGCCAGGCCTGCGATGGCGTAGGCCCTGGGATCTCCGAAAAGCTGCAGCAGGTAAGGCTGGAGGGCATAGAAGACATAGAATCCCACGCCCTCGGTGAACGGCGCAGCCAGCATCATGTACCTCACCGGCGGGTTCCGCAGGCCGCCGTCCAGCGAGGCGCGCAGGACAGCCCGCGTGGCCTGCACCGGGTGGGCCGAACGCTCCGGGGTGAAGCCGACGTCGTGCATGAGCAGGAAGGCCACCGCGAACATTGCCACCAGCACCGCGACGCGCAGCAGGAACGGCACGCCCAGGTTCGTTGCCTGCGCGATGACGCCGCCGGCCACTGACCCTGCCAGCATGGCGATCCCGGAAACCATCTGGCCGCGGCCCAGGACCGCTTCCAGGCCGCCGTCGTAACCGGAGAAGTGCAGGGCGTCCACCAGCCAGGCTTCCACTGCCCCCGAAAAGAAGGTGAAGCCAAGCCCCAGCAGCGCCGACACCCCGGCCCACCACCAGAACGGTGCGGACAACTGCCACAGCAGGTAATAGAGGTAGGTGGATCCTGCCAGGGTTACGGTGCCCAGCAGGAAGGAGGTCCGGCGCCCCCAGCTGTCCGCGACTACCCCGGTGGGAACCTCGAAAAGCACCATCCCGGCAGTGAAGAAGGCGTTTGCAGCGAAGGCTTCCAGGTTGGTCAGCCCGGCGTCGAGCAGGAACAGCGTATTGATGCCCCAAATGAACGACGCCGCAAGGGTGTTGCCCAACGTCAGCGTCAGGTATACGGTCTGGATCTTTCGTGCTGCGGCGTTCACCGGCGGCCGTTCCCTGTATCTGTTCCTGCCATGGCGGGCTCAGGATGGGCTGTAATTCGGGGGTACGGGGTCATGGCGCAGGTACTGGCGGCGGAAGCGCCCGGTGCCGGCGGTCAGCGCCCGCAGTTCCACCGCATACCGCAGGAGTTCCTGGTCCGGGACTTCGGCGCTGATCTCCGTGAGGCCCTCACCGGAAGAGGTGGTGCCGGTGAGGCGTCCCCGCCGGCCGGACAAATCACTCATCACTGTGCCCACATGTTCATCGGCGACCGTGATGGAGACGGATGACACCGGCTCCAGCAGCTGGATCCTTCCTGCTGCCGCGGCCTCCCGGAGCGCCAGCGCCCCGGCCGCCTGGAACGCCGCATCCGACGAATCCACGCTGTGGGCCTTGCCGCCCACCAGGGTGACCCGCAGGTCAACTACGGGAAAGCCCGCGGCGACGCCCTTGTCCATTTGGGCCCGGACGCCCTTCTCAATGGACGGGATGAACGTTCCCGGGATCACGCCGCCCACCGTCTTGTCCACGAACTCGAACCCCGCGCCGCGCTCCAGCGGTTCCACCTCGATGTCGCACACGGCGTACTGGCCGTGTCCGCCGGACTGCTTGACATGGCGGCCGTGGCCGGAGGCGGCTGTGGCAAAGGTTTCCCGCAGCGGCGTCACCACGTCCACGGTGTGCAGTTTCACTCCCTGTTCGCGCAGCCTGTCCAAGACCACCTCCGCGTGCGCTTCGCCCATGCACCAGAGGACCAGCTGATGCGTTTCGGCGTTCCGGTCCACCCGCAAGGTGGGGTCTCCCGCCGCTATCCGGCCCAGGCTGCGGGCCAGCGCGTCCTCGTCGCTGCGGGAATCGGCTTCCACGGCAACCGGCAGCAGCGGCTCAGGCATTTCCCACGTGGCGAGCAACAGCGGGCTTTCCCGGGCGGAAATGGTGTCGCCGGTTTCGGCGCTGCCCAGCTTCGCCAGGGCACACATGTCCCCCGCCACGCAAAAGGGGACGGGGCGAAGGGTGGCACCCAGCGGTGAGTAGATATGGGTCACCCGTTCATCGGTGTCATGGTCCTGGTGACCCCGGTCGGCCAGGCCGTGGCCGCCCACGTGGACCGGCGAGTCTTCCCGGAGTGTGCCGCTGAACACCCGCACCAGGCAGATGCGGCCCAGGAAGGGATCGTTGGAGGTGCGCACCACCTCGGCGGCGAGGGGGCCGGACGGATCGCAGGACAGGCTTCCGGCCGGTTCCCCCGCGAGGTCGGTGGTGTCCGGCAGGCTGCGCTCCCCTGGCGGCGGAAAGGCGCGGACCAGCAGGTCCAGCAGTTCGGCGGTCCCCAGCCCGGTGACGGCGGACGTGGGCAGCACGGGAAAGAACGAGCCACGTGCGACGGCGGTTTCCAGGTCTGCTGCGAGCACTCCGGTGTCGATGTCCTCGCCTTCCAGGTAGCGGTCCATCAGCGTTTCGTCTTCGCTTTCGGCGATGATGCCCTCGATGAGTGCGCCCCGGGCAGGCCCGGCAGCCGCGAGTTCATCCGGCGTGGCGGCCCGGACTTCAGGGGTTGCCTCGCCGGAGGAGTAGTCCGTTACCTCCCGGGACAGCAGGCCCAGGAGGGACAGCGGCCCGGCGGCCTCCTCTGCTGAGGGCAATGGGACACACAGCGGCAGCACGCCGTCGCCGAACGCTTTGCGGCAGGCGGCCAGGGCGCCGTCGTAATCTGCCCGCGGGTGGTCCAGCCGGGTGATCACGACGGCGCGTGGCAGCAGCATGTGCGCGCACTCGCCCCACAGGGCGGTGGTGGTGGCGTCGATTCCGTCCACGGCCGACACTATGAAGAGGGCAGCATCGGAGGCGCGCAGCCCCGCCCGCAGCTCACCAATGAAGTCGGGGTAGCCCGGTGTATCCAGGAGGTTCACTTTTGTCTCGTCCACCATCAGGGGCACCAGGGACAGGGTGACGGAGCGCTGCTGGTGAACCGCGGCGGGGTCCGAGTCGCTGACCGTGGATCCGTCGGCGATGGAGCCTTTGCGCGTGATCATGCCGTTGGCTGCCAGCAGCGCCTCGATCAGCATTGTTTTCCCGGCGCCCGAGTGACCCACCAGGGCCACGTTCCGGATCCGCGCCGGGTCCTGGGCCGCGATGCCGGTGGCTTGGTCGGCGCGCTTTGACTCAGGCCCGTTCCTGCCGCCTCCCGCCCGCGCTGACTCCTTGGTGCTCTTCACCGACATTGGAACCTCCTGGCATCATCGCCGACCCGACCTGACGTGTCCCTCTGATTCGACACCTTGGACGGCAGGACGGCAAGAGCACAGGCTATTTGCTGCGGGCTTTGCGGGTGGCGGCGTCGTTGGCCTTCTGGATGGCCTTGACCAATTCACCCTTGTCCATCTTCGAGCGGCCTTTGACGTCCAGTTCCCTGGCCAGTTTGTAGAGGTGGTCCTTGGACGCATTGGCGTTGACTCCGCCCGCGGTGGGTTCGGAGGAGCGGATGCCCTGTTCTGCGCGCTTGTCCGACGGGCCCCTTTTTTCCTTGGGCTCCCAGTGGTCGCCCACCTTCTCGTAGCTGTGCTTCAGGGATGCGTATGCTGCGCGGGCCGCCCGCTGCTCATCCTGGTCGTACGACTCAAGGGCGGAATCATAGGTCTTGGCGAATGTGTCCTGCGCCTTTTGCTCAGAACGCTGCAGGGTGGAAGGAAGTTCTTCCTTGCGGGCATGATCGTTCTTGCCGGTCTTGGGCATGGCACCCATCCTCCTTTAGTCAGCACGCTGATTATGTGGATGGATCCAGCTTAAACCCGGAGGTTGAATGGAGCCCCCTGTCGGATTCGAACCGACGACCCCCGCTTTACAAGAGCGGTGCTCTGGCCAACTGAGCTAAGGAGGCGCGCCCCTGCGGGCGTGCACCGTGAAGGCGCTAGATAAGGTTAGCCCAACTCCCGCCGGGCGTAAAAACGCCGGACTACCGGCGGTGAATGCGGCAGGGGCCCGCCCCGGAAACGGTCCGGAGCGGGCCCCTGCCCTGGCTGGGAATCCTTAGCCCTTGGCGGCGATGGCTGCCTGCAGGAAGTCCGGGAACGGCGTCTGCGCGCTGTCGCCCTTGCCCCACTGCTTGCCGTCCACGAACACGGTGGGCGTACCGGTGACGCCGATGGCCGCGGCCTCCTTCGTGGCGAACTTCACGAACGGGCGGTAGGTCTTGTCATCGACGCAGGAACCGATGTTGACACCCATGTCGGACGCCATCTTCTTCAAATCACTGTCGGAAAGGCCTGCGCTTCCTTCCGCCGGCTGCTTGGCGAACAATGCGTTGACGAAATCGGAGTACTTCTCCGGGGATTCGTTGACCACGCACGCTGCTGCGTTGGCGGCCCGGGATGAGTAGTTGGTGGTGGACCGGCTGTCCAGGAATCCGAGGGCCCGGTACTCAACGGTGATCTTGCCTTCGTTGCGCAGCGACGTGAGCTGGTCGTTGTACTGGGTCTCGAAGTTCTTGCAGATGGGGCAGATGAAGTCGATGTAGAGGACCACCTTGACCGGCTTGCCTGCCTCCGCTTCGGCGCCGGGAGCCACTACCTCGGCGGGCGCCGTCTTCGGCGCTTCCCCCAGGGAGGCGGCATCGACCGTGGCCGGTTCCGACTTGGCCACATCCGTATTGGCCAGCAAAGTGACGCCGCCATGCACGTTGGCGTTGGCAGGCGTGGGGCCCTGGTCCGCTATGGGGGCGTTCTGCTTGAGGCTGTTCGTCACCACCAGCGCCACCACCACCAGGATGGCCACCACTGCCGCCACGATGCCCCAGCCGATAAGCAGCTTGTTGCGCTTGTCCTTCTTCAGCTGCTCTTCCCTGATCAGGCGCGCCTTTTCCCGCGCCTCCGCGGTTCGCTCAGCCTTGGACTTACGTACTTCGTTTGCGGGGCTCATGAGTTCCTTGGGTCGGTCGACGTAGGGGGACCACTTCGTGGCACTCCAACATTTTAGGGGAGAAAGCTGAGCGCTTGCGGTTTCAACCATTCCACCGGCTTGACCAACGGACGAATAGCCCCGATGATTCCGTCCGGCTAGGGTGGCTAAGAGGCACAAGCAACCCCAGGGGGCAGCAATGCAAACACCCGTCCAGGAAAAACCCGCCGGCAAAGCAACGGCGTGCAGCTCCGGTCCCAGCCATGCCGGCCATACGAAGTACGACTTCATGGTGGTCTCCAACAGGCTGCCTGTTGACCGGGTCGCGGCAGGGGATGCCGGTGATGACGAGTCTGGCTGGCGCCGCTCCCCCGGGGGACTGGTGACCGCCCTGGCCCCCATGATGACCAAGACAGACGGCGCCTGGGTCGGATGGCACGGCGCGCCGGACGAGACTGTCAAACCCTTCAGCCACGGCGGCATGGACCTCGTCCCGGTCCAGCTCAGCAACGACGACGTGGAGCTGTACTACGAGGGGTTTTCCAACGCCACCCTCTGGCCGCTCTACCATGACGTCATTGCCCCGCCGGAGTTCCACCGCACCTGGTGGGACGCCTACCGAAGGGTCAACCGCAGGTTCGCCGACGCCGTCGTACAGCATGCGGACCAAGGCGCCACCGTGTGGGTGCAGGATTACCAGCTCCAACTGGTGCCCCGCATGCTGCGCGAGGCGCGGCCGGACCTGCGCATCGGATTCTTCAACCACATCCCGTTTCCTCCGCCGGAGATCTTTGCCCAGCTGCCGTGGCGCCAGGCCATCATCGACGGACTCCTCGGCGCAGACCTGGTGGGTTTCCAGCGGCCCAGCGATGCCGGAAACTTCATGCGCTCCGCACGCCGTTTCCTCGGTGCCAGCGTTAAGCAGCAGCAGGTCCACGTAAAGGGCCAGGACGGGCAGGTCACACACATTGCCCGGGCACAGGCCTTCCCCATCTCCATCGACGTCAAGCACATCAGCGAGTTAGCCGCCAGGCCGGACATCATTGAGCGCGCCCGCCAGATCCGCCAGGATCTGGGGAACCCGAAGACCATCCTGCTCGGCGTCGACCGACTGGATTACACCAAGGGCATCAGGCACCGGCTTAAAGCCTTCGAGGAGCTCCTGGCAGACGGCAAGCTCTCGGTTGGAGACGCCACCCTGATCCAGGTGGCCAGCCCCAGCCGCGAACGCGTCGAGCAGTACCGGCTCCTGCGTGAGGAGGTGGAGGGCACGGTGGGCCACATCAACGGCACCTACGACACCATCGAGAACACCGCCGTCCGCTACCTGCACCACAGCTACCCCGTGGAGGAGATGGTGGCGCTGTACCTTGCCGCCGACGTCATGCTGGTCACGGCCCTTCGGGACGGCATGAACCTGGTCGCCAAGGAATACGTCACGGCGCGCACCAACAACGACGGCGCGCTGGTCCTCAGTGAGTTCGCCGGCGCAGCCGACCAGCTCAAGCAGGCACTGCTGATGAACCCGCACGACATCGACGGCCTCAAGAGCGCCATCATGCGTGCCGTGGAGATGCAGCCGCGGGAGTCCGGCCGCAGGATGCGGGCCATGCGGAAGCAAATCCTCGAACACGACGTGGACCACTGGTCCGCCGACTTCCTGAACGCACTGAACGAGAAGGTGGTCCGCGATGACTCCTGACGGCCACACCAAGGCAGCGCTGGCACTCACCCCAGAACTGCGGGAAGCGCTGCACCGGATCGCCGGGACCGGGCACCTGCTGGTGGCCATGGACTTTGACGGGACCATGGCCCCGATCGTGGGCCGTGCCCAGGATGCGCGGCCGCTTCCACGCTCAGCCGCGGCGCTCGCGGGGCTCGCCGTGCTTCCACGCACGACGACGGCACTCATCTCCGGGCGCGCCCTCGCCAGCCTGCGGGAGGTGGCGTCTCCGCCCGTGGACACCCTGCTGATTGGCAGCCATGGGGCCGAAGCCTGGCTTGGGCCGGGCTCCACGGAACTGACGCTGGACGACGGCCAGAAGACCCTCCTTGAAGAGGTGCGCGCCGAGTTGGCGGCTATCGTCGCGGAGGCGCCTGGCACGTCCCTGGAATACAAGCCCGCCGGCGTCGTCCTGCACACCCGACTGGCTGCGGATGACGTGGCCGAGGACGCGGTGTCAGCAGCCCGGTCGGTGCTCCAGGAGCGAAAGGGCGTCTTCCTCAAGGAGGGCAAGCGCGTCCTGGAGACCTCCGTGGTCAATGCCTCCAAGGGCGAAGGCGTCAGCTTCCTGCGGCAGGCCACCGGGGCCACTGCCGTGCTGTTCGCCGGTGATGACGTGACGGACGAGGACGCTTTCGGCCGGCTTGAACCAGGCGACGTAGGGGTCAAGGTTGGCCTCGATTTCACCCAGGCCCAATACCGGGTGGAGGCGCCTGTCCATATCGCGGAGCTGCTGGAAGCCCTGCTCCAGGAGCGGAGCATCGCCGTCGCCGAGGAAGACCCCCAGGCCGCTTCCGGATAGCCCGTGGCAGGAAGCACATGTGACATCCGTAACATTTGCGGTAAAAGAAGCAACTTCTGGCATACTCTTGGGTGTGATGTGGCGCACAACAACCGTGCGGCGTCACGTGGTGCTCCGCGCAAAGCCGCGGAGCATTTTGTGGGAACACAACTGAATAAACATGAACCATTCACAACGGATCGTCCGGCACGTACCTGCCGGTGAAGGGATTGATAACTGTGGCTACAGTTACTTTTGATAACGCTACGCGTCTGTACCCGGGCACAGATAAGCCCGCCGTCGATAAGCTCAACATCGACATCGCCGATGGCGAATTCCTGGTCCTCGTTGGACCCTCCGGCTGCGGCAAGTCCACCTCCCTGCGCATGCTCGCAGGCCTGGAGGACGTCAACGCAGGCCGCATCCTGATCGGTGACCGTGACGTCACCGATGTTCCGCCGAAGGACCGCGACATCGCGATGGTTTTCCAGAACTACGCGTTGTACCCGCACATGACTGTGGCCGACAACATGGGCTTCGCCCTGAAGATCGCCGGCGTCTCCAAGGAAGAGCGCGCCGAGCGCGTCCGCGAAGCCGCAAAGCTCCTTGACCTTGAGCAGTACCTGGACCGCAAGCCGAAGGCACTCTCCGGCGGCCAGCGCCAGCGTGTTGCCATGGGCCGCGCAATCGTCCGTAACCCCCAGGTCTTCCTCATGGATGAGCCGCTGTCCAACCTGGACGCCAAGCTCCGTGTCCAGACCCGCACCCAGATCGCATCCCTGACCCGCCGCCTGGGCGTCACCACCGTCTACGTCACGCACGACCAGGTCGAGGCCATGACCATGGGCGACCGCGTCGCCGTGCTGAAGGACGGCCTGCTGCAGCAGGTGGACACCCCCCGCAACCTCTACGACCGGCCCAAGAACGTGTTCGTTGCAGGCTTCATCGGCTCCCCCGCCATGAACCTGCTGGAACTTCCCGTCGTCGACGGCGGCGTCCAGTTCGGCGGCACCGTCTACCCCGTGCCGCGCGACGTCCTCGAAGAGGCACACGGCTCCACGGTTACGCTGGGCAGCCGTCCCGAGGACCTGGAAACCGCTCCGCACGGCGAAGGCCTGAAGGTTGAGGTGGATGTCGTTGAAGAGCTCGGCGCCGACGCCTACGTCTACGGCCACACCACGCTGGACGGCAAGGACCACGACATCGTGGCCCGTGTCGATGGCCGCCGCCCCCCGATGAAGGGCGAGGTCATCTACGTCCGTCCGCAGTCCGGCCATGTGCACCTCTTCGACACGAAGACCGGCCTGCGCCTGGGCGACTAAACTCCCCACCGGCACCCTAACCTCGCTTCGCTTCGGTCAGGGAACCCTGCCGGCGTGGGCCCACCCACGCGCGTTACTGACGGCGGTCCGCACCTTTTCGCAACGGTGCGGGCCGCCGTCGGCCTTTAACCATGGCCGCCCAGGATTTACCGTCCCTGCCCTGAGTACGGAAGAATTGAGCCCATGACCGAGGAACACAGCGCCCAGTGGCATGACGAACCCACAGACTATGCCCAGGTGGGTAAGCTCCCGCGGTTCGTGGCCGCCAGCGCCGACGAGAACAAGGCCGCTTCGGTAGCCTCCTCGCTGAGCATCACCGCCGCAGCGGCGGATCCGGAGCTGCTGGACCTGCCCTGGCACATCGCCCTCGAGGAGTGGCCGGCGCAGTACCTGGCCGCACTCCCCCGGGGCATCTCCCGGCACATCGTGCGCTTCGCCCACCTTGGCGGCTCGGTGATTGCCATCAAGGAAACCTCCGAGCATGTGGCCCGGCACGAGTACCACATGCTGCGCAAGCTGGCCCGGCTGGACGTCCCCTGCGTGGAGCCCGTGGCCGTGATCACCGGCCGCACCACCCCTGACGGACGCCCGCTCAACCCCGTCCTGGTGACCCGGCACCTGAAATTCTCCATGCCGTACCGCGCACTGTTTTCGCAGATGCTGCGCAAGGACACCCTGACCCGCCTCATCGACGCCCAGGCGCTGCTCATGGTGCGGCTGCACCTGATCGGGTTCTACTGGGGCGACGTCTCGCTGTCCAACACCCTGTTCCGCCGCGACGCCGGCGCGTTTGCCGCCTACCTGGTGGACGCCGAAACCGGTGAGCTCTACCCCGACCTCTCCACCGGCCAGCGCGAATACGACCTTGAGATCGCCAGGGTGAACATCGCCGGCGAGCTGATGGACCTCCTGGATGGCGGTCTCATCGAGGAAAAGGTGGACCCCGTGGCCACCAGTGAGCTGATCATGGACAGCTACCGGCGGCTGTGGGCCGAGCTGACGGAGAAGGAATCCTTTGAGCTGGGCGAACGCTGGCGGGTGAGCGCCCGCATCCGGCGCCTGAACGAACTCGGCTTCGACGTCGAGGAATACGCCATAAAGACCACCCAGAACGGCTCCACCATCCAGCTCCAGCCCAAGGTGGTGGACGCGGGGCACCACCAGCGGCGGCTGCTGCGGCTTACCGGCCTGGACGCCCAGGAGAACCAGGCCCGCCGCCTCCTCAATGACATGGACTCCTTCCGGGCGGACAACAACCCGGACATGGATGAGGAATACAGCGCCCACCTGTGGGTCAGCCAGATCTTCGAACCGATCGTGCGCGCCATTCCCCGGGACCTGTCCGGCAAACTGGAGCACGCCGAGGTGGTCCACGAGGTCCTGGAGCACCGGTGGTACATGTCCGAGAAGCAGGAGCGCCACATTCCGCTGGCGGAAGCTGTCCAGTCCTACATCGACTCGATCCTCCGGCACCGCCGGGACGAGGCCGCGATCATGCTGAACCCTGATACCGAGCTGCTGAAAATCCTTGAGGTGGAGACCGAGGAGTCCCGTTACGGCGAAGACGAATCGGTGGACGAATACCCGGATTCGGACGACTGAGTCCTAGATCGCCTTACCGGGGTTGAGGATCCCCGCGGGATCGAACAGGTCCTTGATCCTGCGCTGGAGCTCCCGCACCGGTTCCGGCTGCTCCTGTCCCAGCCACCGGAGCTTGTACTGCCCTACTCCGTGCTCACCGGTGATGGTGCCGCCCATCGCCAGCGCCGCGGTGATGGACTCGTCCAGTGCCGCCTGCAGCCGCTGCATGGCTGCGGAGTCCACGTTTGCCCCCTGCCGGTCGATCCAAAATGTGGGGTGCAGGTTGCCGTCACCCGCGTGGGCCACCACCTTGAGGTGTACCTGCTGCCTGGCGGCCATGGCTTCGAGTTCCGCGACGTAGTCCACCAACCGGGAGCGGGGAACGGCCACGTCCTCGCCTACACGGTACTCGTCGTCCACCTCCGTCCCCCTGCTGTGCCGGCGGAGTTCCACCAGGCGCTCCGCCTCGACGCTTGCCTCAGTAGTCACCGTTGCCCCGCCGGCGCGGAGGACCTGGCGCACAACCTCCGCTTCCGCGGCGGCGCCAAACCCGTCGGTCTGGACCAGCAGGAGTGATTTTCCGCGGGCGGTGAGGTCGGAGCCGTGGATGTCGTCGAGCTGGGCCAGGGTACCGCCGTCGAGCAGTTCCATGATTGCCGGCTGGACGCGTGCCTTGCCTACGGCAAGGACGCCTGCGGCAGCCATCCTGAAGTCCGGGTAGAAGGCGGCCACGGTGTGGACTTCCCGTGGCAGGTACTTCAGGCGCACGGTGATTCCGACGACGACGCCCAGGGTTCCTTCGGATCCCACGAAGAGGCCCGTCAGGTCATAGCCCGCCACGCCTTTGAAGGTTTGGTGGCCTGTGTGGATGAGGGACCCGTCGGCCAGGACCACATCCAGTGCCAGGACCGAATCCCTGGTGACCCCGTACTTGGCGCAGCGCAGGCCGCCGGCATTGGTGGCCACGTTCCCGCCGATGGTGGAGCTTCGGAAACTGGCCGGATCGGGGGCATACATGAGGCCGTGCGCTGCTGCGGCTTCGTTGAGGACCGCGTTCACCACGCCGGGCTCCACCATGGCTGTCTCATCGTCTGGGTTCAGGGCGAGGATCCGGTTCATCCGCTCCAGCGAAAGGATGATGCAGTTCCTGGTGGCATGGGCACCACCGGAAACGCCTGTACCCGCACCCCGGGGGACAATGGCCACTCCGCTGCCGGCGCAGGTTTTCACCACCGCCTGCACGTCGGCCACTGATTCGGCGAACACCACCGCCAGGGGAAGCTGGAAATCGATGACGGGGGCCTGGTCGATGGCGTACCGCCGGAGCGAGACCTCGCTGACATCCAGCTGTCCCGGCGCCAGGATGGCCTCCAGCTCGTCAACGATGCTTCCCACAAAGCCTCCACCCGTCGTCGGACATGTCTACCCAGTCTAGGGCGTGCGACGCTCCGGTCTTCTGGATATGCCGGCGTGCAATCGCTTCCAGTTGTTGGACTGCAGAGCCTCGAAAGTTCGTGCAGAATTAGGCGAAACATATATGGAAGCGTTTTCATTTATCGCCCGTCCGCCGCTATGCTGGCTTTCATGTCTGTCGATACTGTGACCCAGGACACCTCAGCTGCCACTGGCCCCCTGACGCTCATCCACGCTGCCGATACCGCTCCCGGCTGGTGGCGCTCTGCCGTGATCTATCAGGTCTACCCCCGGTCATTCCGGGACCTGAACGGTGACGGCGTGGGAGACCTCGCGGGAATTACCGAGGAACTGCCGCATCTGGCGGACCTGGGTGTCGACGCTGTTTGGCTGTCACCCTTTTACCGTTCCCCCCAGCGTGACGCCGGATACGACGTCAGCGACTACTGCGACGTTGACCCGATCTTTGGCACACTCGCCGACTTCGACGTCATGATGGCCGAATCCCACCGCCTGGGCCTGCGGGTCATCGTGGACCTGGTGCCCAACCACTGTTCGGACCAGCATCCGGCGTTCCAGGCAGCCCGTGCGGCACCGGCCGGTAGCCCCGAACGGGACATGTTCATCTTCCGTGACGGCACCGGGCCTGACGGAGAGGAGCCACCGAACAACTGGCAGTCACACTTTGGCGGATCTGCCTGGACACGGGTAACAGACGCCGACGGCCGGCCGGGCCAGTGGTACCTGCACCTCTTTGACTCCTCCCAGCCGGACTTCAACTGGGACAACCCCGCCGTCCACGCCGAGTTCGAGCGCGTGCTGCGTTTCTGGTTGGACCGCGGCGTGTCCGGTTTCCGGGTGGACGTAGCCCATGCCCTGGTCAAGGCCCCGGGCCTGCCCGCCTGGGGCGGCCGGGCCGATGGCGGCAACAGCGACGGGTACCCCGGCCACGAGGCACCCATGTTCGGGCAACCCGGCGTCCACGACATCTACCGCAACTGGCGGCTGATCCTGGACGAGTACGGCCCGGACCGGATCCTCTGCGCCGAGGCAAGCGTGGACCTTCACCGGCTGGCCCACTGGGTCAGGCCCGACGAGATGCACCAGGCGTTCAATTTCCCCTACCTCCATGCGGGCCTGGACGTCTACCGGCTGCGCTCGGTCATCACCGATTCCCTGACCGTCCTTGACGGCGTCGGCGCCCCGAGCACATGGGTGCTGTCCAACCACGATGTGGTCCGCCATGCCAGCCGGTTTGGCTACAACGGCCATGGCCCACGGCACGGCGACGGCATCGGGGCGGCCGATCCCCAGCCGGATGAGGAACTCGGCCGGCAGCGCGCAGCTGCTGCCTCGCTGTTCATGCTGGGACTGCCCGGTGCCGCCTACCTCTACCAGGGCGAGGAGCTGGGGCTGCCGGACGGCATCGACATCCCCAGCCACCTGCGCCAGGACCCCACGTTCGCCCGGACCGGCGGGCAGCGGCTTGGCCGTGACGGCTGCCGGGTGCCGCTGCCCTGGCGTGCCGGAGAACAACACCTGGGCTTCGGTTCGGGAAATGAACCATGGCTGCCCATTCCCGCTTCCTTTGGCGGGTTGGCGAGGGACCTGCAGGCGGAATCGCCGTCGTCGCACCTGTCCCTCTACCGCGACGCCCTGGCACGCCGCCGCGACCTGGACCTGGGCCGGGGATCCCTGTCCTGGGCCGAGGACTGGTGCACCGGGTCCTCGCTGGGCTACCTCAACGGCACTACGCTGGTGGTTATGAACCTGAACCACGAGCCGCTGGAGATACCTGCGGGCCGCGTCCTTATCCGCAGTACCACGTCCGGCACGGAAGGACTGCTGGCTTCGGGCGAAACCGCCTGGATCCGCATCACAGCAGCAGGCTGACCATGGCGGGCATCAAAGAAGTTGCCAGCCGGGCCGGCCTGTCCGTGGCCACCGTCTCCAGGGCGCTGAGCGGCAAGTCCAACGTCTCCTCCAGGAGCCGCCGCCTTGCGCAGGAGGCGGCACGGGAACTCGGGTTCGTCCCCTCTTACCACGCCTCCAGCCTCGCCTCCGGGCGGAACCACAACATCGGCCTGGTGGTGCCCAACGTCCAGCGCTGGTATTTCTCTTCGGTCCTGGAGGGCGTTTCGGAAGCCCTCCTGGACGCCGGCTACGACCTGACGCTGTACAACGTGGGAGAGCAGCCGGAGCACCGCAGCAGCATTTTGAACGACTTCCTGCTGCGGAAACGCCTGGACGCCGTCATTGCGGTGGCGCTGGTACTCAGCGAGGAAGAGATCGGCCAGCTGCTCGCCGTGCACCGTCCGATTGTGGGCATCGGCGGGGCGCTGCGGGGCGCCTCGACCATAAGGATCGACGACGAAGGCCTGGCCATGATGGCCACCCGGCACCTGATCGGGCTGGGCCATACCCGGATCGCGCATGTTACCGGGGATGCGGCCTTGAACCGCGACTTCAACCTTCCGCAGCTGCGCCAGAAGGGCTTTGCAGCGGCTATGGCAGCAGCCGGGCTGACGGTGCGGCAAGAGTGGCAGGCCACGGCCGACTTCACCATCCAGGGCGCGTACGCGGCGGGCCGCCGGCTCCTGGGCACCTCCGCTGACCGCCCCACCGCAGTCTTCGCCGCGTCCGACGAGATGGCCGTGGGCATCATGCTCGCCGCCCGGGACTTCGGCCTTCAGGTCCCACAGGACCTTTCCGTCGTGGGGATTGACGGGCACGAACTTGCAGAGACCTTTGGGCTGACCACCATCAGCCAGGATCCACGCGGACAGGGAAGGCTGGCGGCTGCCACGGCTTTGGCCCTGCTGGACAATGCGGGTGGAAGTTCCGAGGGCGCAGGTTCCGACGGCGGAGGTTCCGACGGCGGCCTGGCGGCGGATGGAGCGCGGGACCAGGAATACCCTACGGAGTTTGTGATCCGGAACAGCACCGCCGTGCCGCCGGACAAGGCCGCGGGGCGGGGCTAGGCCACGCCTCCAGGCGAGCTGTCCTCTGCGGCGTCCCCGGCGCCCATGAACCGCGCATACTTGTCCAGGATCCGGGGCCACGCCTCCGCGTACTCTTGACGCGCGGCGGCAGGATCCTCGGCGCCTTCCCACCCTTCATGGAAGACCCGGACTTCAGTTCCGCCGCCGAGGGCGCGGAACGCCACCAGGAGCTCGGTGGACCACAGCGCCGTAGTGCCGGGATGCCAGGTGGCATGGAAGGACAGGGGCGGCTGCCAGTCATCAAGGGTTCCCCAGATACTGGTGCGGCCGTCATCGGCTGTTTCGAGGATGAGGTTCTCTTCAAACTCCACGTAGGAGCCGGCACCATAGACACCGTGCTGCTCAAGGGGCCACCAGAGGTGGGTGTGCTCCGTGAAACCAACGAAAGCCCGGGCCACGGGACCGGGCACGACTACGGTGTTGACCACCGGTTCCAGCGGCTCAATTGCCCGCTGTCCGGCTTCTTCGAAAGGGTCCTGCGGGTGGCTGAAGATGCTGCTCATGAGGGACTACTCTACCCCCGGGCAGCGGTGCCCGGGGGTAGAGTCCGCCCGGAGGCAGGGCATCCTCTTTGTGCTGTTCGGTTAAAGCAGCAGGGCCCTGACATTCCTTGTCAGGGCCCTGCTTAATGTCTGTCCGGCGGTGACCTACTCTCCCACACCCTCCCGGGTGCAGTACCATCGGCGCTGTGGGTCTTAGCTTCCGGGTTCGGAATGGGACCGGGCGTTTCCCCCACGCTATGACCGCCGTAACCCTTGTACCCGCCCGCCCGGTGTTTTTTTCGGGGGTGGGAAGTTTGGTGGTTACAACATTGTGGTGTTGTTATTCAGTTGTGGTGGTTCCGTGCCGTGACAACCCGTGTGTTGGGGGGTTGTTGGTTGGGAACCACATAGTGGACGCAAGCAGAGTTTGTATGTATCTGTGTGGTGTAAGTTGTTGGCCTATTAGTACCGGTCAGCTTCACGAGTCGTTAGTCCTCGCTTCCACATCCGGCCTATCAACCCAGTGGTCTGGCTGGGGGCCTCTCACACCCGAGGGTGTATGGAAATCTCATCTCGAAGCGAGCTTCCCGCTTAGATGCTTTCAGCGGTTATCCCATCCGAACGTAGCTAATCAGCGGTGCACTTGGCAGTACAACTGACACACCAGAGGTTCGTCCGTCCCGGTCCTCTCGTACTAAGGACAGCCCTTCTCAAATTTCCTGCGCGCGCAGCGGATAGGGACCGAACTGTCTCACGACGTTCTAAACCCAGCTCGCGTACCGCTTTAATGGGCGAACAGCCCAACCCTTGGGACCTACTCCAGCCCCAGGATGCGACGAGCCGACATCGAGGTGCCAAACCATGCCGTCGATATGGACTCTTGGGCAAGATCAGCCTGTTATCCCCGAGGTACCTTTTATCCGTTGAGCGACGGCCATTCCACAATGTACCGCCGGATCACTAGTCCCGACTTTCGTCCCTGCTCGAGATGTCTCTCTCACAGTCAAGCTCCCTTGTGCACTTACACTCGACACCTGATTGCCAACCAGGCTGAGGGAACCTTTGGGCGCCTCCGTTACTTTTTAGGAGGCAACCGCCCCAGTTAAACTACCCATCAGGCACTGTCCCTGACCCGGATTACGGGCCGAAGTTAGATGTCCAAAGTGACCAGAGTGGTATTTCAACGATGACTCCACCCGAACTGGCGTCCGGGCTTCAACGTCTCCCACCTATCCTACACAAGCCACTCCGAACACCAATACCAAACTATAGTAAAGGTCTCGGGGTCTTTCCGTCCTGCTGCGCGTAACGAGCATCTTTACTCGTACTGCAATTTCGCCGAGTTTATGGTTGAGACAGCGGGGAAGTCGTTACTCCATTCGTGCAGGTCGGAACTTACCCGACAAGGAATTTCGCTACCTTAGGATGGTTATAGTTACCACCGCCGTTTACTGGGGCTTAAATTCTCAGCTTCGCCTTGCGGCTAACCGGTCCTCTTAACCTTCCAGCACCGGGCAGGAGTCAGTCCGTATACATCGTCTTGCGACTTCGCACGGACCTGTGTTTTTAGTAAACAGTCGCTTCCCCCTGGTCTCTGCGGCCCCGATCCCCTCCACACCGCAAGGGTGTATCAAGGTTGGGGCCCCCCTTCTCCCGAAGTTACGGGGGCATTTTGCCGAGTTCCTTAACCATAATTCTCTCGATCGCCTTGGTATTCTCTACCTGATCACCTGTGTCGGTTTGGGGTACGGGCGGCTAAAACCTCGCGTCGATGCTTTTCTCGGCAGCATAGGATCACCAAATCCCCCCAAACGGGGGTCCCATCAGATCTCAGGCACCATGAGTGGCGGATTTGCCTACCACTCGCCCTACATCCTTAGACCGGGACAACCATCGCCCGGCTCGGCTACCTTCCTGCGTCACACCTGTTAATACGCTTGCCTCCCGGGATCAGGTCCTGCGCTCCACCAAAACCCTCACACCACAAGGGCGCTCGGGCAGGCTTCGGGCAGTTAGTATCCCCCGCTCAGCATGGGCGGTTTTTCGCCGGTACGGGAATATCAACCCGTTGTCCATCGACTACGCCTGTCGGCCTCGCCTTAGGTCCCGACTTACCCAGGGCAGATTAGCTTGACCCTGGAACCCTTGATCATTCGGCGGACGGGTTTCTCACCCGTCTTTCGCTACTCATGCCTGCATTCTCACTCGTGTAGGCTCCACCGCTGGTTTACACCGCGACTTCACCGCCCACACGACGCTCCCCTACCCATCCACACGCCTGAACCACAAGGGCTTAGCTAAAATGTGAATGCCACAACTTCGGCGGTGTACTTGAGCCCCGCTACATTGTCGGCGCGGAATCACTTGACCAGTGAGCTATTACGCACTCTTTTAAGGGTGGCTGCTTCTAAGCCAACCTCCTGGTTGTCTGGGCAACTCCACATCCTTTCCCACTTAGCACACGCTTAGGGGCCTTAGTTGGTGGTCTGGGCTGTTTCCCTCTCGACTATGAAGCTTATCCCCCACAGTCTCACTGCTGCGCTCTCACTTACCGGCATTCGGAGTTTGGCTGACGTCAGTAACCTTGTAGGGCCCATTAGCCATCCAGTAGCTCTACCTCCAGCAAGAAACACGCAACGCTGCACCTAAATGCATTTCGGGGAGAACCAGCTATCACGAAGTTTGATTGGCCTTTCACCCCTACCCACAGCTCATCCCCTCCATTTTCAACTGAAGTGGGTTCGGTCCTCCACGACGTCTTACCGTCGCTTCAACCTGGCCATGGGTAGATCACTTCGCTTCGGGTCTAGATCACGCCACTCACACGCCCTATTCAGACTCGCTTTCGCTACGGCTGCCCCACACGGGTTAACCTCGCGACGTAACACTAACTCGCAGGCTCATTCTTCAAAAGGCACGCCGTCACCAGAATCAGACTGGCTCCGACGGATTGTAAGCACACGGTTTCAGGTACTGTTTCACTCCCCTCCCGGGGTACTTTTCACCTTTCCCTCACGGTACTGGTCCGCTATCGGTCATTAGGGAGTATTTAGGCTTATCAGGTGGTCCTGACAGATTCGCACGGGATTTCTCGGGCCCCGTACTACTTGGGATACTCTCACAGGCGGTACAAACACATTACGGTTACGGGACTAACACCCTCTCTGGCCGGCCTTTCAAAACCGTTCACCTATGCGCGCACATCACACCCCACCAGCCCGGCAGAACTGGTATGGAAAGTCCCACAACCCCGACCATGCAACGCCCGCCGGCTATCACACATGGAACGGTTTAGCCTGATCCGCGTTCGCTCGCCACTACTAACGGAATCACTATTGTTTTCTCTTCCTGCGGGTACTGAGATGTTTCACTTCCCCGCGTTCCCCCCACGCACCCTATGTGTTCAGGTACGGGTCACCGAGTCACTCGCGCGCTCGGCGGGGTTTCCCCATTCGGACACCCTGGGATCACAGTCCGGTTATCGACTCCCCCAGGCTTATCGCAGATTCCTACGTCCTTCTTCGGCTCCTAATGCCAAGGCATCCACCGTGTGCTCTTAAAAACTTGACCACAAAGATCAAAAACATTTCTCGAGAGAACCACAGAAACCAACCACACCCCAACACCCAAAGGGCATCAACAGCGCAGCCAGATCCAGGTTCATTAATCTTGGAAATTGCTTCTTATACAAGATGCTCGCGTCCACTATGTAGTTCTCAAACAACAACCCCACACCACACACCCCACACACCCACAACAGGCGCACGGAACGTCACGGCAGGGAAACCAGAAACAAACAAACCCGACAAGGAACCACCACGACCAAAGCCGCAGCAACCCCTCCCCGGTCCTGTTGCCTCAGGACCCAACAGTGTGCCAAACACTAAACCACGCATCCCCGCGCCCACCGTTCCAGAACCATCACTGGCTCGTACTAGACAAGACAAAAAAACACGCAGCCGCTATTTGTTGATATTCCACCCATGAGCACCCGCCACGGAACAATCGTCCATGCTGCGGGCTTGCTTCCTGACAACCCCCCACACCGGCATTCACCAGCACAGAAGAGTTGGAGGTGCTCCTTAGAAAGGAGGTGATCCAGCCGCACCTTCCGGTACGGCTACCTTGTTACGACTTAGTCCCAATCGCCAGTCCCACCTTCGACAGCTCCCTCCCACAAGGGGTTAGGCCACCGGCTTCGGGTGTTACCAACTTTCGTGACTTGACGGGCGGTGTGTACAAGGCCCGGGAACGTATTCACCGCAGCGTTGCTGATCTGCGATTACTAGCGACTCCGACTTCATGGGGTCGAGTTGCAGACCCCAATCCGAACTGAGACCGGCTTTTTGGGATTAGCTCCACCTCACAGTATCGCAACCCTTTGTACCGGCCATTGTAGCATGCGTGAAGCCCAAGACATAAGGGGCATGATGATTTGACGTCGTCCCCACCTTCCTCCGAGTTGACCCCGGCAGTCTCCTATGAGTCCCCACCATCACGTGCTGGCAACATAGAACGAGGGTTGCGCTCGTTGCGGGACTTAACCCAACATCTCACGACACGAGCTGACGACAACCATGCACCACCTGTAAACCAGCCCCAAAGGGGAAACCACATTTCTGCAGCGGTCCGGTTCATGTCAAGCCTTGGTAAGGTTCTTCGCGTTGCATCGAATTAATCCGCATGCTCCGCCGCTTGTGCGGGCCCCCGTCAATTCCTTTGAGTTTTAGCCTTGCGGCCGTACTCCCCAGGCGGGGCACTTAATGCGTTAGCTACGGCGCGGAAAACGTGGAATGTCCCCCACACCTAGTGCCCAACGTTTACGGCATGGACTACCAGGGTATCTAATCCTGTTCGCTCCCCATGCTTTCGCTCCTCAGCGTCAGTTAATGCCCAGAGACCTGCCTTCGCCATCGGTGTTCCTCCTGATATCTGCGCATTTCACCGCTACACCAGGAATTCCAGTCTCCCCTACATCACTCTAGTCTGCCCGTACCCACCGCAGATCCGGAGTTGAGCCCCGGACTTTCACGGCAGACGCGACAAACCGCCTACGAGCTCTTTACGCCCAATAATTCCGGATAACGCTTGCGCCCTACGTATTACCGCGGCTGCTGGCACGTAGTTAGCCGGCGCTTCTTCTGCAGGTACCGTCACTTACGCTTCTTCCCTACTGAAAGAGGTTTACAACCCGAAGGCCGTCATCCCTCACGCGGCGTCGCTGCATCAGGCTTTCGCCCATTGTGCAATATTCCCCACTGCTGCCTCCCGTAGGAGTCTGGGCCGTGTCTCAGTCCCAGTGTGGCCGGTCACCCTCTCAGGCCGGCTACCCGTCGTCGCCTTGGTAGGCCATTACCCCACCAACAAGCTGATAGGCCGCGAGTCCATCCAAAACCACAAAAGCTTTCCACCAACCACCATGCGATGGAAGGTCATATCCGGTATTAGACCCAGTTTCCCAGGCTTATCCCAGAGTCAAGGGCAGGTTACTCACGTGTTACTCACCCGTTCGCCACTAATCCACCAGCAAGCTGGCATCATCGTTCGACTTGCATGTGTTAAGCACGCCGCCAGCGTTCATCCTGAGCCAGGATCAAACTCTCCGTTGAAGTAAAACAAAAACAGACACAACCACAACCACCGGAAATAACGGCAGAAACAGCTGCACAAAATTTGAAACCAGCCAAAAACACCATGCACACCACGGGGTGGCGGCACAGCACAATCAACCAATTACATACATAATCGGTATCAACAAACTTGGCACACTATTGAGTTCTCAAACAACAGACACACCCGGCACCACCCAAACCAACGTCCAGGCTCGCTCCGGAGCAACTTTCCAAACTTACCGGCTGATCTCTCTCGTGTCAAACCGGCGTCCGCGACCATCCTCAGCGTTAGCTTGGGGGGTTCGGTTTTCCGTCTGACTCCGTGGAGCAGCGCGGAAATAAACTCTACCACCACTCATTACGGATCGCCAGTCCGCTGCCGGAGGGCGTCCTGCGGGCAGCCAAAAGGCCCGGAACCACGCGGATTCCGGGCCTTTCGCTTACTGCATCTGCCGTTATTTCTTCCCGTCGGCCTGGTCAGCCGATGCGGCCCCGGGCTTGAAGTAGGACGCTCCCAGCGGGGGCAGCGTGACAGTAAGGGTGGCCGGCTGGCCATCCTGTCCCTCGTTGGTGGCCTTCAGCTCTCCACTGTTCAGCACACCCGATCCGCCGTAGGTGGTGTGGTCCGTATTAAGGACCTCGATCCATGCGCCGGCCGTGGGAACTCCAAGGGTGTAGCCGACGTGCGGCGTACCGGAGAAGTTGATGGCGCAGACGACCGGGTTGCCGTCGGCGTCCCATCGGATGAAGGACAGGACGTTACGGTCGGCGTCTCCCCCGTTGATCCACTGGAAACCCGCAGGAACGTTGTCCTGGGTGTAGAGGGCGGGTGTGGCAGCGTACAGCTCGTTCAGGTCCTTGGTCAGCAGCTGCAGTCCGCGGTGCGCGGGGATGTCCGCGAGCCACCAGTCCAGTCCGTGCTGCTCAGACCACTCCGCTTCCTGGCCAAACTCGGTCCCCATGAAGATGAGCTGCTTGCCGGGGTGCGCCCACTGGTAGGCAAAAAAGGCGCGGAGGTTGGCCAGCTGCTGCCAGCGGTCGCCCGGCATCTTGCGGAGCATGGAGCCCTTGCCGTGGACAACTTCATCGTGGCTGATGGGCAGCAGGAAGTTCTCCGTGAAGGCGTAGACCAGGGAGAAGGTGACCGTTCCGTGGTGCCACTTGCGGTTGAAGGGATCCTCGGAGATGTACTTGAGGGAGTCGTGCATCCAGCCCATGTTCCACTTCAGGCCGAAGCCCAGGCCACCGTGGCTGGTGGGAGCGGTGACGCCCGGGAAGGCCGTCGACTCTTCCGCGATCATGACGGCGCCGGGGTGTGTCTTGTAGACGGTGGCGTTGACTTCCTGCAGGAAGGAGATGGCTTCCAGGTTTTCCCTTCCGCCGAAGCGGTTGGGCCGCCACTGGCCTTCCTGGCGGGAGTAATCGAGGTAGAGCATGGAGGCCACAGCGTCCACACGCAGGCCGTCGATATGGAACTCCTCCAGCCAGTACAGCGCGTTGGCCACCAGGAAGTTCCGGACCTCGGTGCGGCCGAAGTCGAAGATCAGGGTGCCCCAGTCCGGGTGTTCCCCCAGCGCCGGATCCGCGTGCTCGTAAAGAGGCTCGCCGTCGAACTGGGCCAATGCCCAGGAATCCTTGGGGAAGTGTGCAGGCACCCAGTCCAGCAGCACGCCGATGCCCGCCTGGTGGAGGGCGTCCACCAGGTAGCGGAACTCGTCGGGATGTCCGAACCTGGACGTGGGTGCGAAGTAGGAGGTGACCTGGTAACCCCAGGAACCGCCGAACGGATGCTCCGCGACGGGCATGAATTCCACGTGCGTGAACCCGAGCCATTTGACGTACTCCACCAGTTCGTCGGCGAGTTCACGGTAGCCAAGGCCCAGCCGCCAGGACCCGAGGTGCACTTCGTAGACGCTCATGGCCGAGTTGTGCGGGTCCCGTTTGGCCCGTGCTTCCATCCATTCGTCGTCCTTGAAGGCGTAGGAAGGTTCCACCACCCGGGACGCCGTCAGTGGTGGCACCTCCGTGCCGAAGGCCAGCGGATCGGCCTTTTCGACCCAGTAGCCGCCCCGTGTCAGGATCTCGTACTTGTAGCAGGCACCTGCCGGGACGCCGGGAATGAACACTTCCCAGACACCGGAGGAACCCAGCGACCGCATGGAGTTTTCCCGTCCGTCCCAGGCGTTGAAATCGCCCTTGACCCGGACGGCCTGCGCGTTGGGGGCCCAGACGGCGAACGACACACCGTTGACGTCCCCAAGCGATGATTTGTAGTGCCGCACGTGGGCACCGAGAACCTGCCACAGTTTTTCGTGCCGGCCTTCACCAATGAGGTGCAGGTCCACTTCGCCTACGGTGGGCAGGTAGCGGTAGGGCTCATCAATGGTCACCGGGTCCTTGCCCGGGTAGGTGACCGAGAGCCGGTAGTCGGGAACGTGGCCCTGGTCCTGCGGATCCAGGACCGCAACCCAAACGCCGTGTGCCTCGTGTTGCATTGGCACTTCACCGGCTTGGGTGACCACGGTGATCGCTTCGGCAAGATGCTTCACGGTGCGGATGGTGACATGCCCGTAGTCGTCCAGGTGCGCGCCCAGGACGGAGTGGGGGGCGTGGTGTTCACCGTTCGCGATCCTGCCCAGGGTGCCTTCATCCACGTGCAGCGGCACCCCCGGCTGGTCAGTTCGTGCTGAGCCTGTCATTTTGTTACCTTCCGATGCTGCACCGGCCTGATCGCCGGCACCGTTACCGCTTAGGAGCCGCCTGGAGGCGTTTACTGGAATCGCCACCCAGTCGGGCCTGTTACGCATTTCATAAACAACTTCGTACAGCGCCTTGTCCAGCCACAATGCCACAAACAGGGGCGAGGTCCGGTCCACCGTGCCGGGAATGACCCCCGCGTACCCGGCAAGGAAGGCATCGGCGCAATCGTCGACCCAGCTGTCCGGGACCTGTGCACCTTCCTGCTCGCGCTGCGCCGCACCGGCCGCGTAGTCGAAGGAGCGCAGCATTCCCACCACGTCCCGGAGTGGTACGTCCGGGACGTTCCGTTCGGAGATGGGCCGCAGGGGCTCGCCCTCGAAATCCAGGATGGCCCAGCGCGATTGGTCGCCGGATTGTCCGGTCACGAGGAGGATCTGGCCCAGGTGGAGGTCGCCGTGGATGCGCTGCAGCGGCCCGGCGGGAACCTTGTCCAGGCCGGCCAGCAGGGCGTCCAGAGCGTCATCGTAAGGCCCGACGGCGGCACGGGCTTCCGCCCAAGCAGCGCGGACACGCTGGGCAACAGCAGCTCCTGGCGCCTTTCCGGGTTCGGGCTCGGCTGACTGCCCCAGTGCCTCCGCCAACCGCTTGTGCACCGTTGCGGTGGCCGCGCCCAGGGCGCGGGCTTCTGCCGTGAAGTCGGTGCCGGAGCGGGCGGCGTCAACCGCCAGCCGCCAGGCGTCGCGGCCGCCGGCGAGGAACTCGTGGGCCACCGCAAGCTCACCTTGGACGTAGCGGCTGCTTTGTCCGGCGTTACCGGATTTTCCGAGCCACTCCCCGCGGACCCAGCCCAGGGTGGCGGGGACTTCCGCTGTGCCGGCCCTGGTCAAGGCAGCACCGACTTCAATCTCCGGGTTGGTCCCGTCCGACAGGACGCGGAAGAATTTCACCATGGCGGCAGATTCGCCGTCGTCCACGATGACTGAACTGTTGGACTGCTCCCCCGAGAGCACCTTCACCACGCCCTTGGCAGTGGGCAGGCGGTGCGGCCCTTCCACCCGGAATCCGGTGGCACTGCCGCTCGCGGCCTTCGACCCGTCCCGGATGAGGTCGAGCCAGGCGCCTACGAAGTCGGGGTCGTGGACAGCGTCGTAGACCCAGGGACGGGTTGGATCCATTCCCGCGGCTTCGCCTACCAGCGCCCGTTCCATGCCGCCGGCCGGTGCCGGGCGGAAGCTCAAGGGGACCTGGACCACGGCGCTGCGCGGGCCGCCGTCGGGCCCCTCCATGGTGACGTTGAGGAGGAATACGGCCAGCGCGGCGTGCCCGGTGGGATCCTCCAGGCCCAGGCTGCCGGCCTGGGAAATGGCGAAATCGGGTGTCTTGACGGGGAACCATCGCTGCTGCGGCAGCCATTCCTTGAGCAGCGCGGTCAGGGCGGGAGTGAGGATTGGCTGGTTCATCTCAGTTCTCTATCGACAGGATGGGCATGGCCTGGGTGAAGGGCGACGACGGATTGGACCCCGCCGACCGCATGCGGAGCCAGAAGAAGTCATGGCTTCCGAGGGTCAGGGTGAGGGTGCCGTCATCGCCGATGCCGGGGAAGATCTGTCCACCGAAGACGTCGCGCAACCCGCGCCCGGCATATTCCGGAATGCGCAGCGTGGCGGCGACGGGGTGCTGGGAGAGGTTGAAGGCGCACAAAATTATTTCTCCATCGACGCCCGCAGGGTTGCTGTCCGGCAGTTCACGGAGGTAGGCCAGGACGGCGTCGTGGTCCGCCTCCACGTGCTTGAACCCGCCCAGTCCGAAAGCCGGGTGGTTCTTGCGGACGCTGAGGATCTGCCGGGTCCAGCGCAGCAGGGACCCGGAGTGGGCAGCCTCCGCTTCGACATTGGCCATGCCGTAGTTGTAGACCAGCGACTGGATGGGCGGCAGGTACAGCTTGCCGGGATCCGCATGGGAGAAGCCGGCATTCCGGTCCGGGTTCCACTGCATGGGGGTGCGGACGGCGTCGCGGTCCTCAAGCCAGATGTTGTCCCCCATGCCGATCTCATCCCCGTAGTACAGGAAGGGGCTGCCCGGAAGCGAGAGCAGGAGGGCATTGATCAACTCGATCTCGGCGCGGGAATTATCAAGCAGCGGTGCCAGCCTGCGCCGGATGCCGATGTTCGCCCGCATCCGGGGGTCGGGGGCGTACCAGCCCAGCATCGCCGCGCGCTCATCGGCGGTGACCATCTCCAGTGTCAGCTCGTCGTGGTTCCGGAGGAATGTTCCCCATTGCGCGCCCTCGGGGATGTCGGGGGTGTCGCGCATGGTTTCGATGATGGGAGCGGCCTTCTGGTCCCGCAGCGCGTAATAGAGGCGGGGCATGATGGGGAAGTGGAACGCCATGTGGCATTCGGGTTCCTCAACGGTGCCGAAATACTCCACCACTTCGGTGGGCGGCTGGTTTGCCTCGGCAATGATGACGCGGCCGGGATAGCTTTCGTCCACCATGGCCCGCAGCCGGCGGAGGAACTCGTGGGTGGCCGGGAGGTTCTCGCAGTTGGTGCCCTCTTCCTCAAAGAGGTAGGGGATGGCGTCTGCCCGGAAACCGTCGATCCCCTGGTCCAGCCAGAACCGGACAACGTCGAAGACGGCGTCGATCACCTTCGGGTTTTCGAAGTTCAGGTCAGGCTGGTGGCTGAAGAACCGGTGCCAGAAGAACTGCCGGCGGATGGGATCGAACGTCCAGTTCGATTCCTCGGTATCGACGAAGATGATGCGCGCGTCCTGGTACTTCTCGTCCGTGTCGCTCCAGACGTAGAAGTCCCCGAAAGGGCCGTCCGGGTCCTTCCGCGATTCCTGGAACCACGGGTGCTGGTCGGAAGTGTGGTTCAGGGGCAGGTCGATGATCACCCGGACGCCGCGGGCATGGGCTTCTGCCACGAGGCGCTTGAAATCGCTGATGGTGCCGAATTCGTCCAGGACGGAGTTGTAGTCGGAGATGTCGTAGCCGCCGTCGCGCAGCGGTGACTGGAAGAACGGGGGCAGCCAGAGGCAGTCAACGCCCAGCCACTGCAGGTAATCCAACCGGTCGATGAGCCCGGAGAAATCCCCGGACCCATCGCCGTTGGCATCCGCAAAGGCCCTGACAAGTACTTCATAGAACACGGCCTTGCGGTACCACAGCGGGTCATGCTGGAGGCCAGGGGCATTTAGCTCGAACGTGCTCTTTGGGGTGAAGTGGCCGGAACTTTGCGGATTAAAACTCACGAATGCATTCTCCTCACGCTCAGGATGTGGGCCGGTTCCACGTGCGGGTCGAGCCGCACATAGTTGTACTCGCCCCACTCCCAGCTTTGGCCGGAGATCAGGTCGTCAACGTAGAAGCCGCCGCCCGGGGTGCGGTCCTGCGGATCGAGCTCCAGGGCTGCCAGGTCCAGCACCACGCTGCTTTCCTTGGTGACATGCGGGTCCACGTTGACCACCACGATGATGGTGTCCTTGGTCCCGTCGGGAAGGGTCTTGTGCTTGGAGTACACCACCGTGGATTCGTCCGTGCTCTGGTGGACCGTCAGGTTCTGAAGGTCCAGCAGCGCCGGGTGGTCACGGCGGATGTGGTTCAGCCGTGTGATGTACGGTGCCAGCGAGCGCCCGGACTCGGCTGCGGCGTCCCAGTCGCGGGCCTTGTACTCGAACTTCTCGTTGTCGATGTACTCCTCGGCGCCGGGCCGGGCCACATGCTCGTACAGTTCGTAGCCGGCGTAGACGCCCCAGAGCGGGCTTCCGGTGGAGGCAAGGACCGCCCGGATCCGGAACGCGGCGGGGCCGCCGTACTGCAGGTATTCGGTCAGGATGTCCGGGGTGTTGACGAAGAAGTTGGGGCGGAAGAAGGCCGGGGATTCGTGGCTGACTTCGTCGAAGTACGCCTCGATCTCCTTCTTGGTGTTGCGCCAGGTGAAGTAGGTGTAGGACTGCTGGAAGCCGGCCCTGCCCAGTGCGTGCATCATGGCGGGGCGGGTGAACGCTTCGGCGAGGAACACCACGCCCGGGACCGTTTTATTCACTTCGGCAATAAGCCATTCCCAGAACCACACCGGTTTGGTATGCGGGTTATCCACCCGGAAAATCTTTACGCCGTGGCTGACCCACAACAGGACAATCCGCAGAATTTCCCGGGAAAGCCCTTCAGGATCATTATCGAAATTGAGCGGATATATGTCCTGGTACTTCTTCGGCGGGTTTTCGGCGTAGGCAATGCTGCCGTCCACCCGGGTGGTGAACCATTCCGGATGGGACTCCACCCAAGGGTGGTCCGGGGCTGCCTGAAGCGCAAGGTCCAGGGCAACTTCCAGGCCCAGTTCGTTGGCCCGCGCCACGAAGGCGTCGAAGTCCTCGAAGGAACCGAGGTCGGGGTGGATGGCGTCATGGCCGCCCTCCTTGGCTCCAATGGCCCAGGGCGAGCCGGGATCATTGGGGCCGGCAACCAGGGTGTTGTTGGGTCCCTTGCGGTGCTGCACGCCGATGGGATGGATGGGCGGCATGTACAGGACGTCGAAGCCCATGGCGGCCACGGCGTCGAGCCGCCTTGCCGCGGTCCGGAAGTTTCCTGACGTCCAAGCGCCCGTGTTGTGGTCCTTGACCGCGCCTTCAGAGCGGGGGAAGAACTCGTACCAGGCGCCGCGGCCGGCGCGGTCCCGCTCCACCAGGAGGGGGAACTTCTCGGAAACCGTCACCAGTTCCCGGATGGGCTGCCGGGCCACGATGTCAGCGATTTCCTGGCTGAACCCTGCCCCGAGCCGTTCCTCGGTGCTGCGGGACTGGTCGGCCAGGACGTCGGAGGCGTGCCGCAGCGCTGCCCGGTCCACCTCGTCCCGGAAGTCCTCGGTGGACGCTTCGCCCAGCAGTTTGGCACCTTCGGTAAGCATGAGTTCGACGTCGATCCCGGCGTCGATCTTCACCTCGGCGTTGTGGTGCCAGGTGCCGTAGCGGTCGTGCCAGGCTTCGATCACAAAGGACCAGTTCCCGGTTTCCGACGGCGTGAGCACGCCTTCCCAGCGGTCCGTTCCCATGCCGCGTTCCCCGCGGGGCGGCGCGAGCCGCACACGCTGGCGCTCCGCGCCGGAGGGGTCCAGGAGCACGGCGCTCACACCGAGCTGGTCATGCCCTTCGCGGAAGGCGGTGGCGCCCACCACGATGGCTTCGCCGGGCAGGGCTTTGGCCGGAAACTTGCCGCCCTCGACGACGGGCTGCACTGCGGTAATGGGAAAACGCCCGAACCGAAGGCCCTCCGTGATACGGCGCTGGGGCATTTTGGTGGATGCGGCACTGGTTCCTGAGTTAGTCGTCACAGGCTCGACGTTAGCGAGAAATGGCCAGGATTGCTAAGCGTGCTCACTAAAATTCCTCGCGCCGCGGCCCAATTTCTTCACGCCCCTGTCATTTACCCAAAAGAAACCGAAAGCTGGTTCCAGCCGCGCATGTTGTCGATTAGTGTGACGCAGGTGAAGGCAATCCGCAGGTTTACGGTCCGTACAGTCCTCCCCGAGCCCATCCGGCCCCTGGCCAGGCTGGCCAGCAACTTGCGGTGGTCCTGGCACCGGCCCACGCGGGAGCTTTTCGCGGCACTGAACCCGCGCCTCTGGGAGGAAAGCGGGCAGGATCCCATCGGCTTCCTGGGAATGGTCAGCCGCGAGGAATTCCAGCGGCTCGCCGCGGACCAGTCAGTGGTGGACCGGGTGCGGGCTGCCGAAGAGGACCTCGACCGGTACCTTGAGGAGCCCCGCTGGTACCAGGGCCTGGGCCCGGACGCCCCAGCCTCCATCGCCTACTTCTCCCCCGAGTTCGGCATTACCGAGGTCCTCCCCCAGTATTCGGGCGGCCTGGGCATCCTGGCCGGTGACCACTTGAAGGCTGCCTCGGACCTGGGTGTTCCCCTGATCGGGGTGGGCCTGCTGTACCAGGCGGGTTATTTCAAGCAATCACTCTCGCGCGATGCCTGGCAGCAGGAGACCTACCCGGTCCTGGATCCGGACGGGCTGCCCCTGACCTTGCTCCGCGAGCCGTCCCCCGACGGCAACGGCAAGGCCCTGCAGATCTCACTCCCCCTCCCCAACGGAAGGCGGCTGCTGGCACACATCTGGCGTGCCGACGTCGGACGCGTTCCCCTGCTCCTGCTGGACTCCAACGTGCCGGGCAACGACGATGCCGCCCGCAGCATCACGGACCGGCTGTACGGGGGCGGCGGCGACCACCGGCTGCAGCAGGAACTCCTGCTCGGCATGGGCGGCGTCAAGGCCCTGCGCGCTTTCCAGAAGCTGACAGGCTGCGCCGCACCGGAGGTGTTCCACACCAATGAAGGGCACGCCGGGTTCCTTGGGATCGAACGCATCCAGGAGCTGATGTCCGGTGAACAGGCCCTGAGCTTCGACGAAGCACTGGCCGCGGGGCGTGCCTCCACGGTGTTCACCACGCACACGCCCGTCCCGGCAGGCATTGACAGGTTCGAAATCAACCAGATCAGCCACTTCTTCCAGGCCGGCCTGGCTCCCGCGGTGCCGCTGGACCGGGTCCTGGAACTGGGCAGGGAAAACTATGCGGACGGCAACCCGTCCGTCTTCAACATGGCGGTGATGGGCCTGCGCCTTGCCCAGCGCGCCAACGGCGTGGCCAAACTGCACGGCGAAGTGTCCCGCGGCATGTTCTCCGCCCTGTGGCCGGGCTTCGACCACTCCGAGGTGCCCATCACCTCGGTTACCAACGGCGTGCACGTGCCCACCTGGGTGGACAGCCGCATCTCCAAACTGGCCCGCGACCAGTTCGGCAGCGAGGCGGAAGCGCTGGGCAAATGGGACCTGGCCTACAACGTCAGCGACGCCGATGTCTGGGCGCTTCGCCGGGAGATGCGGGCTGCGCTGGTGGAGGACGTCCGCCGCAGGCTGCGCGCTGCCTGGAAGAAGCGCGGCGCGGCCGACGCCGAGCTGGGCTGGACGGACAGCGTCCTGGACCCGGATGTGCTGACCATCGGTTTTGCCCGCCGGGTGCCCACTTACAAACGGCTCACCCTGATGCTGCGCGAACCTGCCCGGCTCAAGGCCCTGCTGCTGCACAAGGAGCACCCCATCCAGCTGGTCATCGCTGGAAAGTCGCACCCTGCCGATGATGCCGGGAAGAAAATGATCCAGGACCTGGTGCGCTTCACGGACGATCCCGAGGTGCGGCACCGTATCGCGTTCCTGCCCAACTACGACATCGCCATGGCCAGGACCTTGTTCCCGGGCTGTGACGTCTGGCTGAACAACCCGCTGCGGCCGCTGGAGGCCTGCGGGACCTCCGGAATGAAGGCGGCGCTGAACGGCTCGCTGAACCTGTCCGTCCTGGACGGCTGGTGGGATGAGATGTACGACGGCGAGAACGGCTGGGCGATTCCCACCGCCAACAACGACGCCTCCCCCGAGGAACGCGACGACATCGAGGCGGCGGCGCTGTACGAGCTGCTTGAAACGCAGGTGGCACCGCGCTTCTACGGGAGCACGGTATCCGAGGGGGCAGGAGCTGCCGGGCCTTCGACCACCAGGAGCGAGAAGGTCCCCACGCACTGGGTGTCCATGATCAAGCACACCCTGTCCCACCTGGGTCCGGCCGTTTCCGCGGAGCGCATGCTCCGCGACTACGTGAACATCCTGTACCGCCCCGCCGCCGAAGCCGGCCGCAGCGCCACCGCCAACTCCTATGCCCAGGCCCGTGCCCTGGCGTCGTGGTCGGCCAAGGTCCGCGGGGCCTGGCCCCAGGTGCACGTGGAGCACGTGGATTCCGTGGGTGTGTCCGAGGATCCGCAGATCGGCGACACACTGCAGGTCAACGCCTACATAGCGCTGAATGCCCTCACCCCCGAGGATGTCTGCGTGGAAGTGGCTTATGGCCGGGCCGAAGAGAACGACGCCCTGGCAGACATCACCATGATGGAGCTGCAGGTGAAGGAGGACCTTGGCAACGGACGGCACCTGTTCAGCGGTTCGCTGGTGATCGACCGCTCCGGACCGTTCGGATACACCGTCCGCGTACTGCCCCGGCATGAAGCACTGGCCTCCAAGGCGGAGCTGGGGCTGATCGTCAACGCTTAGCCCGCCGCTCCGATGGGTACGGCTCCTGGGCAGGCAGGGACCAACCCGACGCAGGAGGGCGCAATGACCGAACGTACGGTAGCGGATGTGATCGTGGAGCGCCTCACCACGTGGGGTGTGGGGCGGGTCTTCGGCTACAGCGGGGACGGCATCAACGGATTCATGGGTGCCCTGCGCCGCACCGATGGACGGGTTGAGTTCGTCCAGGCCCGGCATGAGGAGTCGGCGGCCTTCATGGCCGTGGGCCATGCCAAGTACACGGGCGGAGTGGGCGTGGTGACCTCCACCCAAGGCCCCGGCGCCGTCCATCTGCTCAACGGGCTGTACGACGCGAAGCTGGACGGCGTGCCGGTGGTGGCCATCGTGGGGCAGCAGAGCCGCACCGTGCTGGGTTCGGCCTACATGCAGGAAATCGACCTCAACGCCTTGTTCAACGACGTCGCCTCCCAGTTCGTGCAGCTGGTGAGCGCGCCCGAGCAGGTGCCCATGGTGCTGGACCGTGCCTTCCGGACGGCGAAGGCAACCTCCTCCCCCTGCGTGGCCATCATTCCGCATGACGTGCAGTCCGCGCCTGCCCCGGAGCTGGAACAGCAGCACGGCATCGTTGTCACAGCCCCCTCCTGGAGTGCTGCGGCCAAGAGCCCCCGCGGGGAAGACCTGGCCGCCGCAGCTGCCCTCCTCAATTCCGCAGAGAGGGTAGCCCTCCTGGTGGGCCAGGGTGCCAGGCACGCCGGCAAGGAAGTGGTTGCCGTGGCGGAAAAGCTTGGGGCCGGCATCGCCACCAGCCTCCTGGGCAAGCCCTACGTGGATGAGAACCTGCCCTTCGCGGTGGGAACCATGGGGCATCTGGGCACCACGGCCAGTGCCCACCTTCTGGGCAATTGCGACGCCCTCCTCATAGTGGGTTCCAACGACCCCTGGACCGAGTTCTACCCGCCGCCCGGGGCCGCGCGCGCCGTGCAGATCGACATTGACGAGAAGAAGATCGGCAACCGCTACCCCGTGGAGGTGGGCCTGGCGGGAGACGCCGCGTCCGCCCTGGAAGCCTTGAACCAACGGCTGGAACACCGCCCACGCACCCAATGGCGTTCAGATGTGGAGGAGGCCGTCAGCCGGTGGCGCATCCTCTCGGCAGACCGGGCTGCAGTTGCGGCGAGCCCCATTAATCCTGAACGTGTGGTGCGTGAGCTTAACGGCAGGCTGCCGGAGAACGCCCAGCTGAGTGTCGACGTCGGAAGTTGTGTTTACTGGTATGCCCGTCAACTGGTGCTGCCCCTGAACGTCCCGGCGCACCTGTCCGGGACGTTGGCCAGCATGGGCTGCGCCATCCCTTACGGGATTGCCGCCAAGCTGGCGCATCCGGACCGCCCGCTCGTGGCCCTGGCCGGGGACGGTGCCATGCAGATGCTGGGCGTGGCCGAGCTGGTCACGGTGGCGCACAGGTGGCGCCAGTGGCAGGACCCACGGTTCGTGGTGTGCGTCTTCAACAACCGGGAACTTACCGAGGTCACGTGGGAGCAGCGTGAGTCGGAGGCCGAGCCGAGGTTTGCCGCAAGCCAGGAGCTTCCCGATTTTCCGTTCGCCGGCTACGCGGAACTGCTGGGTTTGAGGGGCATCCGGGTGGAGGACCCGGAGCAAATCGCAGACGCCTGGGACCAGGCCTTCGCCGCGGACTGCCCCGTGGTGATCGACGTACTGACCGACCCCGAGGTCCCGTTGCTTCCGCCGTTCCCGGCCGGGCGCCAGAAGGCGGAGAGCATGCGGAAAGGGCTGTCAGCGGAGGACGACGGCGGCCGGGCCTCTGCGCTGCTGGACACCTATGCCGCGCACGAGGAGCGACCGGAGGGCTAGCCGCGTGTGCCCGGTCCCTTGGGGAGGAACGGGACTTTCAGGACGGGAGCCGGGTCAGAGCATGACGGCGGTGACGGCAAGGTCATTGCCCGCGTACCGTTCGGCGTCCTGCAGGATTTCGCAGATGATCCCGAACGACCTGTCGCTGCGGAACGGGGCAGCCACCTGCCACAGGACCGTGACGGGTGGGTTGCCATTGTCGGTGATGCTGTCCGCGAAGTCGTGGAGCGAGTCGTTCAGCGCGTCCAGGTTCACGCCATAGTGTTCGGGAAAATCCAGGACCTCACCGAAGGTTTCCAGGACGGCACGTTTGCTGTCCGCGGGTGGGACCACCACGCTGCGCCGGCCGGCATCCGCCACCTGTTCCTGCAGCTCTTCCAGGGTCCAGGTGTCGCCGGAGAAGATTCTCATGGTTGCGCTAGCTGCCTTCCGCTATGTACTTGAACGTTGCGTAGTGGTCACTGGTGTAATATTTCTCCCCGCCGTCACCGGCCACGATGCGCCGCGCGCCCCGGTCCGGTTCGCCGGGGGTGGGGACGGTGTACTCGCGGTAATAGCCACGGTTCCGGACCGGCAGGACCCGCTCGAAGTTGCCGAACACCTGCTGGTCCTGGCTGTACTGGAACGGACCGCCCGCCCGGATCAGCCCCAGCACCCGGCGGCCCTCCACGGGAAGGGCAGACTCCCTGATCTCCGGCAGGCTGGACGGGTTCGCGCCCCGCTGCGGCGGGGACTGCTTCGCTGCCGGGGACGTTGCCGCTCCGCCCGGTGTGGGGGTGCGGCTGGAAGCAGTTTCCGGCGTCGTGCCTTCCGTCTGCCGGCCCAGCAGCCCGGCACCGCCGAACGCCACGATGGCCAGCACTACCAGCACGGCCAGGAGCAGGGGGAGGATGGAGCGGTTCCGCATGTGAGCTACGTGCGGTAGATGCTGATGGAGTTGGCCTCGGCCAGGTCGGTTTCCCCCGAAGCCACCTGGATGCCTTGCCGCTGCTTGTGGCGGGGCGAGGTGGTCAGCCGAAGCTCGAACAGGCTTGGATTCTTCCTCCCGGCGTCCGGCAGGGTGACCGTGACGTCCGAGGCACTGCCGTTCACTACCACCAGGCCGGCCAGTTCGCCGCCGTCGTCACCCAGCAGGAGCTGCATGACGCGGTGGTGCGGATCGTTCCAGCGTTCAGCGGACATGGGCTGGCCGTGCTGGTCGAACCAGTAGAGGTAGGACTGCTCGTCCCGCACCGGGAAATCATGCGGCTGGGCAGCCAGGAACTCCTTGCGCAGGCGGATGTACCGTTTGGTGCTGCGCAGCATTTCGTGCGCTTCCGGCGTCATGGTCCAGTCAAGCCAGGTGATGGCATTGTCCTGGCAATAGGCGTTGTTGTTCCCCTGCTGCGTCCGGGCGAGCTCGTCCCCGGCGGTGATCATGGGAACCCCCAGCGAAACCATCAGTGATGCCATCAGGTTCCGCCGCGACTGCGCCCGCCGGGCGAGGATCACACCGTTCTCGGTGGGGCCCTCCACGCCGTGGTTGTAGCTGCGGTTGTCCCCGTGCCCGTCCCTGTTCTCTTCGCCGTTGGCCTCGTTGTGCTTGCGGTCGTAGGACACGAGGTCGTTCATGGTGAAGCCGTCGTGGGCGGTGACGAAGTTGACCGATGCCAGGCGTGACCGGCCGGACGCCTGGAAGAGGCTGGCGGAACCGGACAGGGCGTCGGCGAGTTTGGCCATGGTCCCGCCGTGCCCGCCAGTGTCGATGGCGGCACGGTCTGCCAGCCAAAAGGTACGGACGGCGTCCCGGAAGTGGTCGTTCCAGTCCACCCATCCGGGCGGGAAGCGGCCTGTCTGCCAGCCTCCGTAGCCAATGTCCCAGGGCTCGGCAATCAGCTTGACCTCGGACAGCACGGGGTCGGCGGCGACAGCGGTGAGGAAAGGATGTTCGGGGTCGAATTCGTTCGCGGCGTCCCGGCAGAGCGTGACGGCCAGGTCGAACCGGAACCCGTCAATGTGGTATTCGTCCACCCAGTACCGGAGGGAATCGGTCACCAGCTGGACCACGCGCTGGTCCGCGAAGTTCAGCGTGTTGCCGCAGCCCGTCGTGTCGATGTACCTGCCGTGACCGTCCACGCGGTAGTAGGTGTCCTCCCCCAGTCCGCGGAAGCTCAGGACCGGTCCGCCCGGGCCGGCCTCGGCGGTGTGGTTATAGACGACGTCGAGGATGACCTCCAGCCCGGCCTCGTGGAGTGCCTTGACCATGGCCTTGAACTCATCCTGGACAGCCTGCGGGCCTTCCTCCCGGGCGGCCCGGGTGGCGTACCCGGGGTGCAAGGCGAAGAACGCAGCGGTGTTGTACCCCCAGTAGTTGGTCAGTCCCAGGTCCTGCAGGTGCGGCTCATCGACGTGGAAGTGCACCGGCAGGAGCTGGACGGAGGTAACGCCCAGGCTGGTCAGGTGCTCCACCACGGCTGGGTGGGCCAGGCCGGCATAGGTGCCCCTCAGCTCTTCCGGCACGTCGGGATGGAGCATGCTCTGGCCACGGACGTGGGCTTCGTACACGATCGTGTTGCGCCAGGGAAGGCGCAGGCGTTCGTCCGACCCCCAGTCGAAGTCGGTTGCGGTCCGGACGCTGGTGAGGACGCCGTCGCGCTGGTCCACTCCCCGGCCATAGGGGTCCAGGAGCAGGGGCTGGCTGCCGGAACCGTTCCCATTGCCTGCAGGAAGCCCGGAGGGCAGGGTTTGGCGGTCCGGCGTGGGACAGAAGCCGTAGTGCGATCCGTAGGGCAGGTCCTCGACAATGCCGTGATGGACGCCGCGCGTAACGTTGGGCAGCGTCTGGACCCGCCACTGGCCGCCCGGAGGGCAGTACACGATGTCCAGGCTGGACACCCCGGGGGCAAGGCAGGCGACGTTGGCGCGCGCGCCGGCGTGGTGGCGGGTACCGCCGGAATCAGCGCGCGGAACGCTGACACCGAGGGGAACAGCCGAGGAGGCATCCATGGCGGAAGCAGTGTCGAAGAGCGGCATGACCATCACCTAAATAGTAGCCGCCAGCGGCACCTGACCTGCCCGTACGCCACAGCGGCGCCGGGTAACCATCCCGGGATACCGGGCTGGAAGTACTTACCCCGCCGCGCGTTGGCGGGAGACCTCGTACAGCGAGATGCCCACGGCCATCGACGCGTTGAGTGACTCCATGGCGGAATCGATGGGGATGGAGACGATCTGGTCGCAGTTCTCACGGACCAGGCGGCTCAGGCCCTTGCCCTCGGAGCCCACAACGATGCACACCGGTTCTTTGGCCAGGGTGAGGTCAGGCAGCGAAACGTCGCCGTCGCCGTCGAGCCCCAGGACGAAGATGCCCATGTTCTTGAACTGCTTCAGGGCGTTGTTCAGGTTGGAGGCGCGGGCCACGGGCACGCGGACCGCCGCGCCGGCGCTGGTTTTCCAGGCCGAGGCGGTGACGCCCACCGAGCGGCGCTCGGGCACGATCACGCCGTGGCCGCTGAAGGCGGAGACGGAGCGGATAATGGCACCCAGGTTCCGGGGGTCCGTGATGCCGTCCAGTGCAACGAAGAGCGGCGCGTTGGCGACGTGCCCCTTCTTCCACTTCTCCACAGTTTCCTCGGCCAGTTCGTAGGCGTCCTGGTAATCGTAAGGCGGGATCTGCAGCACCAGGCCCTGGTGGACGGCGTCGTCCGTCATCCGGTCCAGTTCCGCCTTGCCGGTTTCCATCAGCGGGATGCCGCGTTCGGCGGCGAGCTTCAGGGATTCCTTGACGCGGTCGTCCATCTCGATGCGGATGGCAACGTGCAGTGCTTTGGCAGGGATGCCGGCGCGGAGCGCTTCTACGACCGAATTGCGTCCGGTCACCACTTCCTCGGTGGCACGGCCCTTGGGTCCGGACTTGGCGGCACCGGCACTGCGGGCACCGGTTCCGCGCTTGGCAGCGGAGCGCTCGGCCAGCTGCTTGGCTTTGTGTGCCTTGTGGTACGGACGGTCCTCGGCCTTGGGCGTGGGGCCCTTGCCCTCGAGGGCCTTGCGGCCATGGCCACCGGTTCCGATGGTTGGGCCCTTCTTCGCTTTAACCGATCGGCGACCATTGTTGGCCATGATGTTCCACCCTTGATTGTGTTGACTGAATCTGCCTACCAGTCTACTGACCGAAGAAAAATCGGCGGCGCCGGCAAGCGATCCGTCCCCTGGGGCGGGTAGGGATCAGTCCCGCTTGAGGCTCCACGTGGCGCCGTCCGGGCCGTCTTCCACCACGACGCCGGCCTGGTTGAGCGTGTCCCGGATGGCGTCGGAGGCGGCCCAGTCCTTTTGGGCCCGGGCAGCCGCGCGGGCGGCAAGCTGCGCTTCGACCAGCACGCCAAGGGCCTCGGCCTCCCGGGTTGCCGCGGCAGCGGAGCCTTCGACTGCGTTCAGCCCCAGGACCCCGAGCATGTCGTGGACATGGTGCAGCGCCTGCCGGGCGTCCTCCAGCCGGTCCTCAGTGAGGGCGGTGTTTCCGGAGCGGACGGTGTCATGGAGTACTGCCAGCGCCTGGGGGACGTTCAGGTCGTCATCCATGGCGCGTTCGAACGCCTCGGGAACAAGCCCGTCCGCGGCAAGGGTGTAGGTTCCGTCAGAGGAAAGTGCACGCACGGCCCGGCTGATGAAGCCGTCAATGCGTTCGACGGCGGCCGCGGCCTCCTGCAGGGAGGTGGGCCGGTAGTCCAGGATGGAGCGGTAGTGCGCCTGGCCGAGGTAGTAGCGCACCACCCGCGGCGACGCGAGTTCCAGCATCTCCGCGGGGCTGATGGTGTTGCCGATGGACTTGGACATCTTTTCGCCCTGGTAGGTCACCATGCCGTTGTGCATCCAGAAGTTGGCGAACGGGTGTCCGGCCGCCTGTGACTGCGCCATCTCGTTTTCGTGGTGCGGGAAGCGCAGGTCCAGGCCGCCGCCATGGATATCGAATGCGGTACCCAGGTACTTGGTGACCATGGCCGAGCACTCAAGGTGCCAGCCGGGCCGTCCTGCCCCCCAGGGCGAAGCCCAGCTGGCGGTGGCCGGCTCCCCTTCTTTGGAGCCCTTCCACAGCGCAAAGTCGCGGGGGTCCTTCTTGCCGCGGGGGTCGGCGTCGGGCGCTGCCTGCATGTCATCGATGTTCTGCCGGGTCAGTGCGCCGTATGTGTCCCACGAACGGACGTCGAAGTACACGTCCCCTGAATCATCCAGGGCAGGATAGGCATGGCCGCGGTCAATGAGCTGCTGGATCAGGGCATGCATCTCGGGGATGTGTCCGGTGGCCCGGGGTTCGTACGTGGGCCGGGAGACGCCAAGGGTGTCGTAGGCCTTCAGGAATTCCTGCTCGTAGCGGTACGCCAGCGCCCACCATTCCTCCTGAGGCACTTCGCCCACCTCCGGGCTGAAGTCCGGCGCGAACGAAGCCTCGGACTTGGCCAGGATCTTGTCGTCGATGTCCGTCACGTTGCGGACGACCGTGACGCGCAGGCCCCGGTACTCAAGCCAGCGGGTGAGCTGGTCAAAGGCGATGGCGGAGCGGATGTGCCCCACGTGCGGCATGCCCTGGACGGTGGCGCCGCAGTAGTAGAGGCTGACCTTGCCGTCGACGATGGGGACGAAGTTCCGGACTTCGGCGGAGGCGGTGTCATAGAAGCGCAGGGTCACCGCTCCAGACTAGCTGATGGGCTGGGGCTGCTGGGGGTACACCAGCGCGGTGGCCACCGCCGAAATGCCTTCCCCGCGTCCGGTGAATCCCAGGCCGTCGCTGGTGGTTGCCGTGACGCCCACAGAGGCGCCTGCGGCTTCGCTGAGGACCTTTTGGGATTCTTCCCTGCGCGGCCCGAACTTGGGCCGGTTGGCCACGAACTGCACCGCAACGTTGCCAATTTCGAACCCGGCTGCCCGGACAATCCGGGCGGCTTCGGCCAGGAGGGTGGCGCCGGATGCGCCGGCGAACTCCGGGCGGTCGGTACCGAAGTGGGTGCCAAGGTCGCCGATACCGGCGGCCGAGAATAGGGCGTCCGCGGCCGCATGGGCGACGGCGTCACCATCTGAGTGCCCGGCGAGGCCCCGTTCGCCGGGCCATAGGAGTCCACCGAGCCAGAGGGGCCGGGGCGAGTCTTCCGGCGCGTAGGCATGGACGTCGATTCCCACCCCGGTGCGCGGCAGAACCATCTCCGCGCTCATCCTTCCACCCACCGGGCGCCGAGCGGGCCTTCCAGGAGCCCTTCCGCGAAGATCAGGTCAAGGGGCGTTGTGATCTTGAGGGACTGCGTTGATCCGCGGACGGCATGGACGGGGGTGCCGAGCATCTCCACCAGCATGGCGTCGTCGGTGACGGCCGCGGACTGCTGCTGGTCCAGGGACTGTGCGGCCTGGTGCGCCTGCAGCAGCGCGCCGATCCGGAAACCCTGGGGCGTCTGCACGGCCCGGAGCTCCTGGCGGCGGGCTGTCCCCGTGACAACTTCGGGTGCAAAGGCCGCGTCCTCCCCGGTAGTGGCGGCCACCGTTTTGACGGTGTCTACCACGGGCAGCGCCGGAATGACGGCGGCAGCGCCGGCGGCAAGGGCATCGGAGACGCGGTGGAAAACGGATTCGGGCGTGAGCGCGCGGGCGGCGTCGTGGACCAGGACCGCCTCGATGCCGTCCATCAGTGCCGAGATGCCTGCGCGGACGGAGTCGGCCCGGGTGGCTCCGCCGTCGACAATCGTCAGGAGTGGACCACCATCGGCAAGCTCGCCACGGAAGTCGTCACACAACTCCCGCAGGCCCTGGTCACCGGCAGGCAGCGCCACGCACACCTGGCTGGCCACTCCTGACGCGACAATGCCCCGCAGGGCATGTATCAGGATGGGCTCGCCGCCGAGCGGAACAGCGGCCTTGGGCATGCCGTAGCCGAGGCGCTGCCCGGAACCGGCGGCCACGAGGATGACGGCCGTGACCAGGCGCGTGGGTGATTCACTCATGCGGACTAGCCTACGACGCCGCCACTGCGGTCAGGCGGCTTGGACACCGGCGGGTGATGCCAAAAAAAGAAGCCCCGGCGGCACTTGCGTGCCGCCGGGGCTAAATTCTTAGGAAGCCAGGACCTCGTCGAGAACGCTTGCAGCCTTCTCCTCGTCGGTCTTTTCAGCCAGCGCCAGTTCTGAAATCAGAATCTGACGGGCTTTGGCCAGCATACGCTTCTCGCCTGCGGAAAGGCCCCGGTCGTGATCCCGGCGCCACAGGTCGCGAACGACCTCTGCCACCTTGATGACGTCACCGGAAGCAAGCTTCTCCAGATTTGCCTTGTACCTGCGTGACCAGTTGGTGGGTTCCTCGGTGAACTCGGCGCGGAGCACATCAAACACGTGCTCCAGGCCTTCCTTGCCCACTACGTCCCGGACCCCAACAAGGTCAACGTTCTCTGCTGGAACTTCAATGGTCAGATCACCCTGAGCCACCTTGAGCTTGAGATACATCTTCTCTTCGCCCTTGATGGTGCGCATCTTGATTTCTTCAATCTTCGCAGCACCGTGGTGAGGGTAAACTACTGTCTCGCCGACCTCAAATACCATGTGGACATTTCCCCTTTCCCGCAGACCAGTTTATCACGATTCAGGCATATGACCGGCCGGAGAAAGGGCCTCCAACCGCGAAAATACGCGGAAAATGGGCCCAATCAACCCCCTTCACCCCCTTGACGGATGGGAGGATTAGTGCATCAGGTGAGCGCTCCCACAGTGGATGTGACACCGCCGAATCCTCGTTTGCCCCTCAATGCGGATAGGCTATGGGCTGAAAAAGACTTCAAATTTCTCGAGGAGTACGTGACGTGCGTTCCACTGCGATGAACCGGGCCCAGCGCGGCAAACTGGCACTGACGGCTGCTGCCCTTGGCGCCAGCCTGCTGACCGCGGGCTGCGGTTACATCACGCCCCAGCAGACCAGCCATCAGTACTCCGCCTCGGACGGCATCCGCGCGGACCTCGGTCCCCTGCAGTTGCGGAACATCCTGATTGTTTCCACCGGCGAGGACAAGCCCGGCCGCCTGATCGGCGCCGTTTACAACTCCTCTTCCAAGGACGTGAAGCTCACGGTCAACGGCGCCAAGGGCTCGCAGACCGAGGTACCGGTGAAGGCCAACTCGTACACGCTCCTCAACGAGAAGTCCGACGAAGCCATCCTGAGCACCACTGGTGGCCAGCCCGGCTCCCTGGTGGACGTCAAGATCAGCGAGAACGGCACCAACGTCAGCAACACCGTCAAGGTTCCCGTCCTGGACGCCACGCTGGAGGAGTACAAGGACTACGTACCTACGCCGAGCGCTTCGGCAACGTCCTCGTCGTCCGCTTCTTCGTCCGCCACCCCCTCTGCCGGCGCAACCTCCAGCGCCACGTCGAGCGCCTCCGCCCCGGCTACTGCCACCGCGACCGCCACGAGCCGCTAAGCAGGCGCCGGAACCCCGGACACAAAAGGGAGGAGCCCACTGGCTCCTCCCTTTTGTTATGCCTGCTGACGGAGTCCCGGTACGGCCTACGGCTCGAATTTGTACCCAAGGCCGCGGACGGTCACCAGGTAGCGGGGAGCGGACGGATCGGGTTCGATCTTGCCGCGGAGGCGCTTCACGTGGACGTCAAGGGTCTTGGTATCGCCCACGTAGTCGGAGCCCCAGACGCGGTCGATGAGCTGGCCGCGGGTCAGCACCCTGCCCGAGTTGCGCAGCAGCATCTCCAGGAGCTCGAACTCCTTCAAGGGAAGCAGGACCTGCTGGCCGTCCACGCTCACCACGTGCCGTTCGATGTCCATGCGGACCGGACCGGCCTGGACGGTTGAGGAAATCAGCTCCTCAGGCTCCCCCTGGCGCCGCAATACCGCCCGGACGCGGGCCACCAGTTCACGGGAGGAGTAGGGCTTGGTGACGTAATCGTCAGCACCGAGTTCCAGGCCCACCACCTTGTCGATTTCCGAGTCCTTGGCGGTCAGCATGATGACGGGGACGCTTGAGCGCTGGCGGAGCTGCCGGCACACCTCAGTGCCGGAGAGGCCCGGGAGCTGCAGGTCAAGCAACACCAGGTCGGCGCCGTTACGGTCGAATTCGGTGATGGCATCAAGGCCGTTGTCCACCACCTCCACCTCGAACCCTTCTTTGCCCAGCAAATAGGACAAGGGATCGCTGAACGACTCCTCGTCCTCGACAATCAAAATCCTGCTCAAGCGCTGGCTCCTCGATCTGTTGTGCCGGCGGCGCGGGGTAGGTGGGTAAGACTGGGTTTTTCCGGCGCCTGTGCCGGTGCTTCCGGCCCGGCCGGCGCGTCCTCGCCGTCCTGGCCTTCCATTTCGGGCAGCCGGAGGGTGAAGGTGGACCCCTGCCCGGGCTGGGACCAGAGGGTCACTTCGCCGCCGTGGTTGGACGCCACGTGCTTCACGATGCTCAGGCCCAGGCCGGTACCGCCCGTCTGGCGGGAACGGGCGGCGTCCACCCGGTAGAAGCGTTCGAACACGCGTTCCTGGTCCTCAGGGGTCAGCCCCTCGCCCTGGTCCGTCACCGAAATCGAGACTACGCCTTCCCTGGAACGTACACCGATCCCCACCCGGGTGTTGTCGGGTGAATAGCGGATGGCGTTGTCGATAAGGTTTCGCAGCGCCGTCACCAGCAGGTCCTGGTCACCGAAGACCTTGCCCTCGGTGCGGCCGCCCACCACGATGCTGATGTTCTTGCTTTCCGCGGGAAGCTGCGACCGGTCCACGGCTTCGGCGATGACGGCGTTGATGTCCACCGGGCCGCCCTGCTGGGTCACGCTGGCGCCCTGCAGACGGGAGAGTTCGATGATGTCCTGGACCAGGGCGGCCAGGCGGGCGGATTCCTTGTGCATGCGCTTGGCGAAGCGGCGGACAGCGTCAGGATCGTCGGCGGAGGATTCGAGCGCCTCGGCCAGCAGCGAGATGGCACCCACGGGGGTTTTCAGTTCGTGGGATACGTTGGCGACGAAGTCGTTGCGGATCTCTTCGGTGCGCGTGATCTCCGTCCGGTCATCGGCGAGGAGCAGGATGTATTCCTCACCCAGCATGGCCGCCCGCACCTGGACGATGATGGTTCCCTTGCCCAGCGGCCCCCTCGGGAGTTCGAGCTGCTTTTCCAGGATGACGCCGTCCCGCCGGACTCCCGCGGTCATGTCCAGGAGTTCCCTGTGGACCACGGTGTGCCCGCGGACCAGGCCGTACGCGTACGCTGCGGGGCTGGCCCGGACCACGCCGTCCACGTCGTCCAGCACCACAAAAGCGCGTCCGACGACGGCGAGCACCTCCGCTGCGCCGGGCGGCAGTGCCAGCTCCCCGGCGTCGATCTCCAGCAGCTCGCGCTGCTTCTCGCTGACCCGGTAGGCAAGCACGCCGAACGTGCCAAGCGCCAGGCCGATAAGGCCGGCAACCAGACCAATGAGCATAGGATCCACAGCTCCACTTTATGCTCTTGCCCTAAGCCCCCTGCCGACTTCCGGCCTATCCGGCCAACGGTTCAACTAACGTTCATCTGTGTGGGCATAATCGTTTACCGGGCGATGACAGAGTTGGTGGTCAGAGCGCCTAATGGCGACACGATTCCTGCTGCCCTGCAGCGGCCGGCGGGAGTTCCAAGGAAAGGACGCCTACGTGCGTAAGGTTTTTCAGGAAGAGCTCACCCAGGTCGGTGACCAGCTGGTGGAGATCTCCCGACTGGTCAGCGAAGCGATCAACAAGGCCACTACCTCGTTCCAGGTAGCGGACGTGGACCTCGCGCAGGATGTCATCGCCGCGGACGCGCGCATCGATTTCCTGCAGAACAGCCTCGATGAGCGGGCCATCGACATTCTGGCACTGCAGGGTCCTGTCGCCAGCGACCTGCGCATGATCGTCGGTTCCCTGCGGATGAGCGCGTCCCTCGAGCGGATGGGCGACCTGGCCCGCCACATCGCCCAGCTGGCCCGCCTCCGCTACCCCTCCACGGTGATTCCGGAGTCCATGACGGAGACCTTCAACCGGATGGCCGAGCTCGACCAGGAGATCGCCGACAAGCTGACCGTCCTGCTTGAAAGCCGCGACCTCGAGGTGGCCAGGGACATCCTCAAGGCCAACACGGCGATCAATGACCTGCACCTGAGCGTCTTCAAGGCCATCGCCGCGCCTGAGTGGCACGAGTCCCCCGCCACCACCGTGGACGTGGCCCTCGCCAGCCGCTACTTCGAGCGCTTCGCCGACCACGGCGTCTCCGTCGCCCAGAAGGTGACCTACCTGGTCACGGGCGCATGGCAGCCCACCGGGACAGAACACAGCTGACACCCAAGCTGCCGGACGACGGCGGGCCGGTCACCTGAGGTGACCGGCCCGCCGTCGTACGGGTTTAATGTCCTATTTCTTGCCCTGGTTTGCCACTGCCAGGATGGCTTCTTCGGCAGCTTCGGGGTCCAGGTACGTTCCGCCGGGCTTGACCGGCTTGAAGTCCTCGTCCAGTTCGTACACCAGCGGGATGCCGGTGGGGATGTTCAGGCCGGCGATGGCTTCGTCGCTGATGCCGTCGAGGTGCTTGACCAGGGCACGCAGCGAGTTGCCGTGTGCGGTCACCAGGACCGTCTTGCCTGCCTTGAGGTCCTCCTTGATGTCCGATTCCCAGTAGGGCAGGAGCCGCACCAGGACATCCTTGAGGCACTCGGTGCGCGGCAGGGCATCGCCGAGTCCCGCGTAACGGGGGTCGTGCGCCTGGGAGAACTCGGAGTTGTCGTCGAGGGGCGGCGGCGGGGTGTCGTAGGAACGGCGCCATTCCATGAACTGCTCTTCGCCGTATTCGGCGAGGGTCTGCGCCTTGTCCTTGCCCTGCAGCGCGCCGTAGTGGCGTTCGTTCAGGCGCCAGTCGCGCTTGACCGGAATCCAGCCGCGGTCGGCCTTGTCCAGGGCGATGTTCGCGGTGTTGATGGCCCGCTTCAGCAGGGAGGTGTAGAGCACGTCCGGAAGGATGTTGTTCTCCACCAGCAGCTCACCGCCGCGCGCTGCTTCCGCGCGGCCCTGGTCGTTCAGGTCAACGTCCACCCAGCCGGTGAACAGGTTCTTTGCGTTCCATTCGCTGTGGCCGTGGCGCAGCAGAATCAGCTTGTAAGTCATGATTTTCATCCTAGCCGAGCAGTGTTGCCGCCCGCCCAGCGTTACAAGCCAGGCCGCGGTGGGGCCCGCTTCCCCCAGGGCCAGGGATAGGGTTGTGCGGTGGTTCAAAAGGCTGAACGGGTGAACTCCCCGCAACTATCCGGCAGGACATCCGCCGCCCGGCAGGGCCGTCCGGTGGGCAACGTCACCCGCGGCACCACCAACCCCAACCGGATGCGCCGGGTGGACCGCTGGCTGGCCGGACCTCAGGCCTGGCGCCTGCGGTCGGCGGCTGACCCGCTCGTCATTGACCTGGGCTACGGCGCAACACCAGCCACCGCCGTCGAACTCCATGAAAGGCTCGCCGCTGTCCGGCCGGACGTGCGGGTCTGCGGGATCGAGATCGAACCGGAGCGCGTCCGCGCTGCGCTTCCGCTGCAGCGGCCCGGGCTGACCTTCCACCTGGGCGGCTTCGAGCTGCCCGTTCCCGGCCATCCTGTCCTGGTCCGCGCCTTCAATGTCCTGCGGCAGTACGAGGAAGCTGATGTCCGGGGCATCTGGCAGCTGGTGCAGGGCAGGTTGTCGCCGGGCGGCATATTCGTGGACGGCACGTGCGACGAGATCGGGCGGCGCGTGGCGTGGGTGACCCTCGACCGGGTCCGTCCGCTGTCGCTGAGCATCTCGGTCCGTTTCGGGAGCTTCGACCTGCCTTCGGACGTGGCCGAGCGGCTTCCCAAGGCCTTGATCCACCGCAACGTCCCTGGCGAACCTGTTCATGCCTTCATGCAGGCGATGGACCGCGCATGGCTTGGGAGCGCGCCGCTCGCCTCGTTCGGCAACAGGCAGCGCTGGGTCGGCATGTGCCGGGCCCTGCGCGAGGCCGGGTGGCCGGTGCAGGACGGGCCGGCCAGGTGGCGGCTGGGCGAGCTGACGGTGGACTGGGCGGCCGTGGAACCTGGTTACCAGGGGCCGTAGGGGCCCATGTTGCGGCTGCCGCCGCGGCCTGCGTCCTTCACTGCGGGACGGACGTCGGCCAGGTAGACGGAGGCTGCCACCACGGCGGCGAGCCCGAAGAGGCCAAGGGTGCTGATAATGCCGCCACCGGCGCCGAACAGCGAAATGATGCCCACCAGCAACGCACCGCCGGTGAGGGCAAGCCAGAACGTCTTGGTCCGCTTGCCCGTGGCTTCGAAGGCGTTGGCCCGGTGCCTGGCACAGTCCACGAACGCCCACAGTTCAAGCCCCAGGGCCACCAGGCCAAGGATAAAGAACACTGCCTGCTCTACGTACGCGATAATTATTCGACCGTCCACAAGCCCAGCCTAGCCCTCCAGCGTGTCCAGCGCCTGCTTCAGGTCAGCCCACAGGTCCTCAACATTTTCCACCCCGACGCTCAGCCGAACCAGGTTTTCGGGGACGCTGGCTGGTTCCGCCGAGTGCCGGCGCCGCCGTTCGATCAGGGATTCGACCCCGCCCAGGGAGGTGGCCGGCAGCCAAAGCTCCAACGCCTGCACCAGCTTGTCCGCGGCGTCGGCGCCGCCCAGGCCCGCCGTGGGTGCCACCTGGACACAGATAATGGAGCCAAAGCCCTGCATTTGTTCCTTGGCGCGGGCATGGCCGGGGTCGGAATCGAGCCCGGGGAACCGGATGGAATCAATGGCGGGGTGGGCGGCGAGGCGTTCCGCCAGGATCATTGCCGACTCCTGCGACCGTTCCACGCGCAGCGCGAGGGTCCGCAGACCCCGCAGTGCGAGCCACGCTTCGAAGGGACCCGCGATGGCGCCGTGGATGATGCGGTGGTGGAGCAGCGACGACCGGATGTCCGGATTGGAAGTAACCAGGGCGCCAAGGACGACGTCGGAGTGCCCGGCGAGGTACTTGGTCACCGAGTGGAGGACGACGTCGGATCCGAGCTGCAGGGGCTGCTGCACCAGTGGCGTGGAAAAGGTGTTGTCAGTGACGACGATTGCCCCGGCTGCATGGGCGGCCTCAGCGACGGCCGGCATGTCCGCTATTCCGAGCATGGGGTTGGTGGGGCTTTCCAGCCACAGCATGGCCGCGGCTTTCGCCGACGGGCCTTGCGGTGCCAGGGCATCCTTGACGGCGTCCGTGTCGGCAATGTCCACGGTCCGGAGTTCGATGAACCCTTTTTGGGCAAGTTCCGTCGCCATCACCAGGGAGCCGGAGTAGCTGTGGTTGGGCATGACCAGCACGCGGCCGGCAGGGATCAGGGACAGCGCGGAACTGACCGCCGCCAGCCCCGACGCGTAGAGCAGTCCGGGAAGGGCAGCTCCTTCAAGCTGGCCGAGGGCCTCCTCAAAGGGATCCCAGGTGGGGTTGGAATAGCGGCCATAACCCCGGTCGCCGTCACCCAGCGGACCGGTACCGAAGTAGGTGGAGGAAAGCGTGATCGGAGGATTGACCGGCTGGTCCCTTTCCCGCGGCGGACGCCCGGCCGCCACCACCACGGTCTCGGGTGAAAGGGAAGCGGCCTGGTGCTCGGAAAGACTCATGGTGAAAAGCGTACTGTTCCTGCCGGATCCGCCGGAAAGCGGTGTCGTTTTGTGGACGGCTGCCGTTCACCGGACTGCCGCCTTCGAGGTAGCGACGGATCGGGAAAAGTCGGTACCCCTCGGTAGGCTTGAGAAGTGAACAAACAGAGGGCCGGCGTATTCATCGCGTTCGAGGGTGGCGATGGTGCAGGCAAGTCCACCCAGGCCGGCCGGCTTGCGGCAGCATTGGAGTCCCTGGGCTACACCGTGCTGCGCACCCGGGAGCCCGGCGGCACCCCGGTTGGCGAGAAGCTGCGGTCGCTTGTGCTGGACCACGGCAATGGTGACATCGACGCGCACACCGAGGCCCTCATATTTGCGGCTTCCCGGGCCGCGCACGCCACCCAGGTAATCCGCCCGGCTCTTGGCCGCGGTGAAATCGTCCTGACGGACCGGTACATCGACTCCTCGGTGGCCTACCAGGGTGCCGGCCGCAACCTGGGCCTGGACGCGGTGCGTTCCCTCAATGAGTGGGCCACATCGGGCCTCCAGCCCCACCTCACAGTCCTTTTGGACGTTGACCCCCAACTTGGCCGCCGCCGCCGAACTGCCGGCCAGGCAGCGGAAGACCGCCTGGAATCCGAGGCTGACGAGTTCCATACCCGGATCCGGGAGGCCTTCCTTAGCCTTGCTGCGGACCGCCCGGAGTCGTACCTGGTCCTCCCGGCCCACCTGCCGGTGGAAGACCTTGCCGCTCAGATCCTCGCCCGGGTGGAAACCCTCCTTGCCGTTCCTGCCGCCGCAGCAGCCACGGACGGCGGTGACTCATGACCGTCTGGGATGACCTCCAGGGCCAGCCCGCCGTCGTCGAACAACTGCGCCAAGCCGCCAGCGGCGAAAGCCTGACGCACGCCTGGCTGTTCACCGGTCCGCCGGGGTCCGGCCGCTCCAATGCCGCCAAGGCGTTCGCGGCCGCACTGAACTGCGACCAGGAGGACGTGGGCCAGCGTGGCTGCGGACAGTGCCAGGCCTGCCACACGATCCTGGGTGAAACGCATTCGGACGTGACCTTCGTGCGCACAGAGAAGGTCACCATCACTATTGACGAGGCCCGCGAACTGGTGGCAACCGCCGGCAACCGGCCGTCGTCCGGGCGGTGGCGGATCATCGTGGTGGAGGACGCCGACCGCATGGCCGAGCGGACCACCAACGTGCTGCTCAAGGCCATCGAGGAACCCACGCCGCGGACCGTGTGGATGCTCTGCGCGCCGTCCCCGGCCGATGTCCTGGTGACCATCCGGTCCCGCTGCCGAAGCGTTGCCCTGCGGCTGCCGCCCGCGTCGGACGTGGCAGCGCTGCTGGTCCGGCGCGACGGCGTGGACCCTGCCCTTGCGGAGCAGGCCGCCCGCGCTGCCCAAAGCCATGTGGGCATCGCCCGGAGGCTGGCCAGGGATCCGGCGGCAAGGGAACGCCGCCTGGAGACTGTCCGCTTCCCGCTGGGGCTGCGCGGCGTAACAGCGGCGGTCATGATGGCGGACAAGCTGGTCAAGATCGCCACTGCGGAGGCCAACAGCTCCAACGAGGAACGCGATGCAGCAGAGAAGGCCGCACTGCTGGCGACGCTGGGAGCACCGGAAACCGGCGCCCTCCCCCCGGCCATGCGCAGCCAGCTCAAACAGCTCGAAGACGACCAGAAGCGGCGGGCCAAGAGATCCATCACGGACTCCCTGGACCGGACCCTGACGGATTTATTGTCCTTCTACCGCGACGTCCTGATCATCCAGCTTGGGAACGCCGTGGAGTTGGTCAACGTTGAGCTGAGGAGTGAGCTGGAAGAGTTCGCAGCCCGCTCTACGCCGGAAGCCACGCTGGCCCGCATGGACGCCATTAACAAAGCCCGTGAACGCATCACCACCACCAACGTTGCCCCGCTGCTGACCATTGAGTCCATGGCTGCCAGCCTGATACAGCCCTCCAAGGAGACCCGATGACTGCCCGCCCCCTGCCCGCAAGCCGCAGGTCCCTGACGGTCGCTGTCCGCGCCGCCGCAGCAATGGCCGTGGCCGTTGTCCTGGCCTCCTGCAGTCTCCTTGGTGGCGACAAGAACCCGCCGGAAGCTGCCACGGCAAAGGCTGACCCCTCCATCGTGGCGTCTGCTCCCGCAGGGCTGGAAAAGTTCTACTCGCAGCAAATCGTGTGGGAGCCCTGCGAAGGGGAATTCCAGTGCGCCAAGGTGAACGTGCCCATGGATTACGCCAATCCCGGCGGCGACACCATCCAGATCGCAGCGCTCCGGGCACCCAGCACCGGTAAGAAGACCGGCAGCCTCCTGGTCAATCCCGGCGGCCCGGGCGCCTCCGGTTACGACTTTGTCAAAGACGCTGCCGGAACCCACTTTTCAGCGGCTGTCCGCAACGCCTACGACCTCGTGGGCTTCGATCCGCGTGGCGTGAAGCGCTCCGCTCCGGTCACCTGTGCCACGGACGCCGAACGCGACGCCGCCCGGGCCAAGATCTACGCGTACGAAACCGATGCCGGGCTGGCGGCGGCACTGGCTGACAGCAAGGCAATCGCTACCCAGTGCGCGTCACAAACAGGCCCCGTCCTGGGCCACATCGACACCGTCAGCGCCGCGAAGGACCTGGACGTGCTCCGCGCGGTTGTGAACGACTCCAAGCTGAACTACCTGGGGTACTCCTACGGCACGTTCCTGGGCTCCACCTACGCCTCGCTTTTCCCGGACAACGTAGGCCGGATGGTCCTCGATGGCGCCCTCGATCCGTCAATCAGCAATGAGGACCTGACCAGCGGCCAGGCCCGGGCCTTCGAAAAGGCGCTCCACAGCTACGTGGCCAGCTGCCAGAAGCAGACCAAGTGCCCCCTGGGCGGTGATGTCGACTCCGGCGTTCAGCAGATCCGGGACCTCATTGACTCCATACGGCAGACACCCCGCACGGCCAAGGACGGGCGGCTGGTCAATGCAACCCAGTTCGTCAGCGGCCTGATCACCCCGCTCTACAACGACCAAAGCTGGCCGGCCCTCACCCAAGCGCTGGAGGCCGCCGTCTCCGGGGATGTCAGCCTCATGCTCCGGCTTGCCGATATCGGTGCCGACCGGGCCCCCGACGGCTCCTATACGTCCAATTCGGCGCTCGCTTTCAATGCGGTCAACTGCCTGGACTACCCCATGGTTTCGGACGCCGCGGGCATGCGGGCGGAGGAAAAGCGGCTGGAACAGGATTCACCCACCTTGGGCTACTTCTTTGCCTACGGCGGAACCATCTGCGCAGACTGGCCGTACAAAAACGTCCGCACGCCGGCGGCGGTGGAGTACAGCGGCGACTCCCCCATCGTGGTCATCGGCACCACCGGCGACCCCGCAACCCCCGTTGAATGGGCAGCGTCACTGCGCAAGCAGCTGGGGAACGCCTCCCTGCTGACCTGGAAGGGTGAAGGACACACCGCGTACGGCCGGGCCAACAGCTGCCTGGAGGATTCCGTGGACAACTATCTGGTCAGCGGCAAGCTGCCGGCCGACAATACGGTGTGCTGAGGGTCGCAGCAGCGTCACGCCGGCCATTTTGACCGGGGCGGCGGGACTCTATTACAGTTGACTCTTGCATGAAGCGCCCGGTTCGTCCGGGGGATTTGGTGCGGTGCTTCCTTAGCTCAGTCGGTAGAGCGTTTCACTCGTAATGAAAAGGTCATCAGTTCGATTCTGATAGGAAGCTCGGGATAAACCCCGGACAGCCCCTGTTTTCAGGGGTTTCCGGGGTTTTTCGCTGGTTAAGCGGGTAGTACTGCCTGAGGGCAGGGCACATGATGGGAACCCCTCCCGGCCACGATCCAAAGACAGTGCTGGCCGCCCGGAACGTGCGCCAAGCAGGCCCTGGACGTCAGTCCGCCAGGGCTATTGACGGGAGCGAGCTGCCGCTGAAACCACCACAACGCGCCGTTCTACGCCTACTTCGCACGAACCGGGGGCGTTCCCCGAAAACTGCTGCAGCGACTTTGGCGCGAACTCCACACCTGACCATCTGCTCATGGTCGGCGGGCCAATCACCGACACTGCGCAACCCGTCCCGGACCAGCCGCCGCCGCTGTGGGACATGCCCAATGGACGCCCCGTAACCCCAGTTCCACGTACAGACCCGGACTAGAATTGGCCCGTTCGTGCGCTTCGATTCGTCGCCGACCACCCTGGTCATCAATAGAAAGTCCTCAATGACACCCCCTTCTGACCACCCGGTTCCGGCCCAGGTCTCCCTGAAGCAGGACTCAAGCCTGGACCAGGCTCCCCTGGTCCGCTGGCTGCTCGCCAACCAGGTGGCCCCCGCCGGCCCGGAGGCCAAGGAAGACCATAAACCCAACGCCTGGTGGAAGGTCATGTGCCTGACCGGAGTCGACTACTTCTCCACCTTGTCCTACCTGCCCGGCATCGCCGCCCTGGCTGCCGGCGCCCTCTCCCCACTGGCCACGTTGTTGATTGTGGCCCTGACGTTGCTGGGGATGCTTCCCATGTACCGCAGGGTCGCGCAGGAAAGCCCCCACGGGCAAGGATCGGTGGCAATGTTGGAGAAGCTGCTGCCGTTCTGGCGCGGCAAGTTCTTCGTCCTGCTGCTCCTGGGCTTCGTCGCAACCTCCTGGATCATCACGATCACCCTCTCCGGCGCTGACGCGACCGTCCACCTGCTCGAGAACCCGCTCATCCCCGAGGCCCTCAAGGGCAGCGCCGTCATCATCACCGTGATCCTGCTTCTGATCCTCGGCGGGGTGTTCCTGCTCGGCTTCAACGAAGCTGTAGGTGTGGCGATCCCCCTGGTGGCCATCTACCTGCTCCTCAATGCCGCCGTTGTGGTGGCTGGGTTCCTCCACCTGGCCGCGGATCCGTCGCTGGTCAGCGGCTGGACCGACCGGCTGTTCTCCAGCGGCGGCGGCCCGATCGGGCTGGTCAGCCCTGCCATCATCGCCTTCCCGCTGCTGGTCCTGGGCCTGTCCGGCTTCGAAACCGGCGTCTCCATGATGCCGCTGATCAAGGCCACGGGACGCACACCCGAGGAAGCGATGGCCTCCCGGGTCAAAAACACCCGCAAGCTGCTCACCACGGCCGCCCTCATCATGAGCGTCTACCTCATGTCCACCAGCTTCATCACAACGGTCATGATCCCCGCCAAGGAATTCGAGGAGGGTGGACAGGCCAACGGACGCGCCCTCGCGTTCCTCGCCCACGACCTGTTCGGAGCCGGGTTCGGTACCGTCTACGACATCTCCAGCGCCCTGATCCTCTGGTTCGCCGGCGCGTCCGCTATGGCAGGGCTGATCAACATCGTGCCGCGGTACCTGCCCGCCTACGGAATGGCACCGGAATGGGCCCGCGCGGTCCGCCCCGTGGTGTTGGTCTACACCGTCCTGAGCATCGGCATCACCATCGCGTTCCGCGCTGACGTGAACGCCCAGGCCGGCGCGTACGCCACCGGGATCCTGGCCATGATGGTCTCCGGGGCGGTCGCCGTCACGGTCTCGGCCCTCCGGCGCCGGAGCAGGGCCGGGGCCGTCGGCTTCGGCATCCTGACCCTGATCCTGCTGTACGCCCTGGGCGACAACGTCCTCGAAAAACCGGACGGGATCGTCATCTCGGCGTTCTTCATCGCCGGGATCATCGCGGTCTCGCTCATCTCGCGGGTCACCCGCTCCACCGAACTGCGCGTGGACACCATTGAATTCGATGAGGCCGCCCGCCAGTTCATCACAGACTCGATTGCCTTCGACGGCGAGCTGCACATCATCGCCAACAAGAAGCAAAGCGGTGACAAGGCTGAGTACGCCGAGAAGGAGTACGAACAGCGGGGGCTGAACCCGGTTCCGGGCCCAGCCGACGTTATCTTTCTCGAGGTCGAGATCTCCGACCCGTCGGACTTCACGCACACGCTCCGGGTCGAAGGTCTTGAAGTCGAGGGCTACCGGGTGCTTAGGGTGAAGTCCCCGGCCGTGCCAAATGCCATCGCGGCGGTCCTGCTGGCGATGCGGAACTCCACCGGCGTGAAGCCGCAGTGCTATTTCGAGTGGTCCGAGGGAAGCCCGGTGGCGCACCTGATGCGTTATCTTTTCCTCGGGCAGGGTGACACCCCGCCGCTGGTGCGGGAGATCCTCCGCGAGATTGAACCCGACCAGGCGGCAAGGCCAGGCATTCACGTCGGCTGACGAGCGCGGCGCGGAGGCCAAGCCGGTGTCCGCAGGATTGAACGTGAAGGGGGCGCTCCGGCGTCCCCTACCGGCCGCCGAACCTGGTCAGCTACCTTCAGGGCCGCCCTGACAACCGCTCCTGTCCGGGCCGCCCAGGGAAGGGAACTCAGGAACGGCCTGCCCCGAACCGGGACGCCGAGCTGCCACCGCCAGGCCCGGATCCGCACTTTATTACGCCCGCCACCCCGGGTGCAGTGCGAGGTTCAGGGAACGGCAAGAAAGCCAAGGTATCCTCCCCACATGACCACCCGCTTCCAGGCTGCTGTTCCGCGCGCCGCGGCACATGCAAGCAGCTTCGGCCACCTCCTGCCGTACACCCCCGGAGGCCCGGCCCGGCGGGGCAGGACAAGCGCCCACTTCGCGGCGTTGGGGGGATCCCAGGGGTGAACCAGCACGCACCCCGGCACATGAACCAGGACGGGAAAGGACCCGCCCGCAGGACCATCCTCCTGGCAGCCGTGCTGACGTTGTCGGCCGCCGTGCCCGACCTGCAGCCGCAACCAGGGCACCCTTCCGCGGCACAGGACACGTCCGCGGACACCGCCAACGGTCCGGCGGACGGCTCCGCGCCGCTGTCGCATACCGGCTCCGACGGCGACGGGCCGGCATCCAGGACGCCTGCAGGCACCGTGCCCGCCCGGGCACAGATCATCGAAACCTATGCGAAGCGCCAGGCCCACTACTGGGGTCTGGAGGCACCCGGCGTCCTAACGCGGCTGCCGCCCGGATCACAGGGCATCGCCCTCACCTTCGACTTTTGCGGCGGTCCCGGCGGCAGCGGTTACGATCAGGTGCTGATTGATACCCTGCGCCAACGGCACGTCCCGGCAACGCTGTTCCTGAATTCGCGGTGGATCACAGCCAACCCGGCCACGGCCCGTCAGCTGGCAGCGGATCCGCTCTTTGAGATCGCCAACCACGGGACGTCCCATAAGCCGTTGTCCACCGCCGGCAACACGGCCTACGGCATCCCGGGCACCAGGAACGCGGGGGAAGTCTATGACGAGGTCATACCCAACGACGGCGTCCTGGCCGGCATCACCGGCAAGCGTCCCCGGTACTTCCGCCCGGGCACCGCGTACATGGATGACATCGCCGTGGACATCCTGAATACCTTGGGCGTGAAGCCGGCAGGCTTCAGCATCAATGGCGACGGCGGCGCCACCTATCCCGCCGCCGTCGTCGCCAAAGAAGTGGGAAAGGCCCGGGCCGGAGATGTGGTCATCTGCCATGGAAACCACCCCAACGGCGGAACGGCGGAAGGCGTGAAGCAGGCGGTGGACAAGCTGCTGGCAGCAGGAATCTCCTTCACCCATCTGCCCTGAGCATGCCTCCGCAGCTCCCCCGGCCGGGTAGGTGCTGATCCATACGTTAGCGAACGCAGGACCCCGTCGATGCGCGATGGCGGGCGCCACCTTCCGGGTTTCGCCGGGAACTAATCCGGCCTGCCCACCACCACCTGGGCCGGGCTGTGGGTGATGTAGCCGTTGGCCCAGGAGAACAGCGCCCTGACTTTCTGCTGGAATCCGGGCAGCAGGGCCAGGTGGACCGCCAGCCAGGACACGAACGCCAGTGGGCCCTGCAGTTGCAGGCGGCGGCGCCCCAGCTCCGCGACCGCTGCGCCGCGTCCCACCATGGCCATATACCCCTTGTCCCAGTACCGGAAAGGCTGGCGCACACCGCCGGTAAGGTCTGCATAGATATTGCGGGCCGCCCACTTGCCTGATTGCTGCGCAACCGACCCGAGCTGCGGCAGTTTGTTTCCAGTGGCATCGGTGATGTTGGCGGAGTCCCCCAGCACGTACACGCCGTCAAAATCAGGGACTGTCAGATCGGCCTGCACGTCCACCCTGCCGCCCTTGCCCTGTTTCAGGCCGGACCCGGTAATGATCCGGCCGGCCTGGAGGCCACCGGCCCACACCACCACCCGGCCGGGAATAACGGTGCCGTCCTTGAGGGTCACGCCGTCCGGGCGGACCTCACCAACAGGCTGGCCCATGTGCAGCTGTACGCCCAGCTTGGTCAGGCGGTCCCGCGCATACGCCTGCGACTTTTCGGAGAACGCGGCAAGGACGTTCGGAACCATATCCACCAGGTGGACATGGCACCGGGCAGCCAGCCCCGGCGAGAAGTATTTGGGCACGATGTATTTGACGTTCTCCGCCAAGGCGCCTGCAGTTTCCACACCAGTGGGACCCCCGCCCACCACGACCACGTCGGCTTCCGCCCCGGGCTCGCGGTCAGCTTCGTCCAAAACAGCAGTGATCGCGGCGCTCAGGCGCGTTGCGTCCGCCACCGAGTACAGCGGGTAGGCGTGCTCTTCGGCGCCCGGGGTGTTGAAGAAGTTCGGTACGGCCCCGGTGGCGATGACCAGGATCCTGGCCCGGTAGCTGGAGCCGTCTGCGGTGGTGACGGTGCGGTTGGCCGCATCGATAGACGTCACCTCCGCGGTGAGGACGCGGACATTGTTGACCTTGCGGAACTCCGACCTGAGCGGCCGGGTGACCGCCGAGACGCCAATCTGGGATGCAGCCACCTGGTACAGGAGCGGCTGGAACTGCTGGTAATTGTTGGCATCGAGCAACAGCACCCGGACGCCCTTGCGGCCCAACTCCTCAGCCGCCGTCTTTCCGGCGAATCCGCCGCCAACCACGATGACCTGGTATGAATCGTCCATTCGTGCAACTTACCCCTCCGGGCCGATGAGTAACAGAGTGCCGAGGCCACTGGCAGGGCGGCCGGCGTCCGGCGCCCGCCGGGACCGGACGCCGGCGGGAGCACGGCACCTAAGATGGCGGCATGGAAGACGAAGCCCTGGCGGACATTGCGGACAGGCTGTACGGCGGGACGCTGGACGACTTCATAGCGGCCAGGACCGCCGCTGCGAAGGACGCCGGGCGGCAGGACAAGGAACTGGGGGCAGCGGTCCGCGCCCTGCCGAAACCATCCGTCGCCGCGTGGGCGCTCAACATGCTGGCACGGCACCGGCCGGACGTGCTGGCCGCGCTTCGCGGACTTGGCGAGCGCATGCGGGCAGCGCAGAACTCGCTGGATGCGCCCGCCCTGCGCGAACTGGGCCGGGAGCGCCGCACCATGCTGGCTGACGCCGTCGACGCTGCCCGGTCTGTGGCCCAGGAGCAGGGCCGCTCCATCAGCGACGCGATGGCCGCCGACGTTGAGGAGACCCTGCGGGCACTGACGGCAGACGAGCGTGCGGCGGCTGCGGTGGGCAGCGGCCGGCTGCTGAAAGTCCTGTCAGCCGACGGCATCAACGACGTCGACCTGGACGGGGCGGTGGCCCTCCCCGGGCTGCTCCCGGCCGCGCCGGCCACCGCCCGCGCAAGTGCTCCCCCGGCTCCAAAGACGAAAACGGAGGCGCAGGCAGCGGGGCCAAAGGCAACAGCGGCAAAGACACGCACGACGGCGGAGCACCACACCCAGCCAAAGCCCGCCAAGCCCCGGCTTGAGGCAGTGCGGCAGACTCCCCGGCCGGCCTCGCCGCCGGCGCTGGAAAGGGCCAGGGCCGCGCTGGCCGAGGCCCAGGCCGCTGAAGAAGAGGCCTCCCGGCTCGCGGGCGAGCTGCAGGACCGGGAGGAGCAGACACGTGCGGAAATCGCGTTACTGCAGCAGGAAACGGCTGAGCTTCGAAACCGGCTCAAGGCCGCCGAGGAAAGCCTGGACCGTTCCCGGAAGCGGCTCGCCGCCACCACCGCAGAAGCGAAACAGGCGGTCCGGGCGGCCGACAAAGCCAGCCGCACGGCCATGCTGGCACAGGAACGCGTACTCCGCCTGGCCAGCACCTGAGGGGCGCCAACTACTTGGCATGCCCTCTCGCCCCGGGCATCGGCGGGACCTACTGTGGAGCTATGGACGCCGCAGCAGCACACGCCTTTGCGATCCCGCCGGTATCGGTTCACCGTCCCACCACGGCCGTGGAAGACGCCGTCACCCTCGCGGCCGGCGTCTGGCTCCTCACGGGGACCTACGTTGACGGCTGGGCGCACAACAACCTCCGCGGCCTGGAGACGTTCTTCACACCGTGGCACGCGATCCTCTACTCAGGCTTCGCCGCCTGCGCCCTCTGGATCGGCGCCTTGACCTGGCGCCGGCACGCCCCGGGGACGAGGTGGCGGGAAGCAGTCCCTGCCGGCTATGGGGCAGCCGCCGCCGGCGTACTCCTCTTCCTTGCTTCCGGGCTGGGCGACTTCGCCTGGCATTCGGTGTTCGGCATTGAGCAGAACATCAGCGCCCTGTTCAGCCCGTCCCACCTGGGTCTGGCTACCGGCGGCTTCCTCATTCTTGGTGCACCTTTCTCGGCAGCGTGGCACTCACCTGCCCGGCCGTGGGCCCGGCTGGTGCCGGCGTTCGTGAGCGCGATGCTCGCCGGCATGGTTGCAGCTTTCATCCTGCAGGAGTTTGCGGTCTTCTCCCGCCATGGCCTCATCCAGACGTACTCCGGCCCCGCCGGGACCCAGCCGGCGGTGACGGGTCCAACGTCGTCGAGCATCATGGTCTCCTTGGCGACATTCCTGGTCTCGACGTTCGTGCTCTTCGTTCCCATCCTGTTGCTGTCGCTGCGGTGGCGGCTGCCGGCCCTGGTGCCGGCGGCGATGGTGCTGGTCCCCTCCGCAGCCCTGCAGATCATGGTGGCCCTTCGGGATGCCTGGCTGTTGCCGGCTGCCCTGGCCGGTTCACTCCTGGTAGGAGTGGTGTGGGCGGTGGCGCGGCCGGTCCCGGACAGTCCCGCGCGGCTCCTGACCGCGGCAGGCCTCTCACCTGTCGTCTTCTGGGCCCCCTATTTCGCTACTGTGGCGCTTCACGACCGGGCGCTCAGCTTCCCGCCCGAGATATGGAGCGGAACCCTCACATGGAGCGGGCTGGCAATGCTGTCCGTGGCCGCACTCGTGCTGAAGGTGCGGGCCACCGGCGCCGCAGTCCCGGATCCACGGGCCCTTTAGCCCGCCAGGTGCGCGGCCTGGCTTCAGCCGGGTTGGCAAATCCCAACAACACGCGGCGCTGCTTCCGGTGAATGTCAGACCCCGGTTGCACACTGGATTTATGGAAAACCAAGCCGTACAGGAATTTCACGTAACGTACTTCGACGCCGACTGCGGCCGGGCCCGCTCCGAGTATTTTGACACCCTCGAAGAGGCCGAGCGCTTCGCCTCCCGGCACTGCCACGGCGAAGACAGCTGGGCCGTGGTGGACGCCGTCACCGTGGAGCACGTCCGAATCGCCGCCTGACCGGTTCAGCCAAAAACCCCGCGGTCCACTGCCCAGGCCAGCCGCGGCCCAGCTCCGCCAACCAGGGTGCAAACCAGGCAGGACAGCCACGCCGGTTACGGGCGCCAGCCTCGCATTAAAGCCGTCAGCCCGCGCTGCCTGGCGGTTGCCGGCAGCACGGGCTGACGTTGGTTCGGCGGAGGTCCCCGGCCGGTTGGGCCGGCACCGCCGGTCGCGGGTTACGCGAAGTCGGAGACCGCGGGATCGGGTCCGATGCGGCCCTCGCCGCCGGCGGTGCGGTCCAGGTTGTTGATGGCTTCAACGTCCCCGGCGTCCAGGGAAACCTCGAGTGCCGCGAAGTTCTCCTTGATGCGGGACTCAGTCACGGACTTGGGGATGACCACGTTGCCGATGGCCAGGTGCCACGCAATGACCACCTGGGCGGGAGTCGCCTGGTGCTTGGCAGCGATCGACGCAACAACAGGGTCCTGCAGCAGTTCCCCGCCCTGGCCCAACGGGGACCATGCCTGGGTCAGGATGCCTTTTACTGCTCCAAATTCCCGCAGTTCACGCTGGCTGAAGTAGGGGTGCAGTTCGATCTGGTGGATGGCCGGAACCACTCCGGTTTCATCGATCAGGCGCTGCAGGCCCTCGGCGGTGAAGTTGGAGACACCGATGGACTTGACCCGGCCGCGCTTCTGGAGTTCGATCAGCGCCTTCCACGTGTCCACGTATTTGTCCTGCTTGGGCTGCATCCAGTGGATCAGGTAGAGGTCCAGCGTTTCGAGGCCAAGCCGGTCCATGGATTCCTCGAAGGCGGCGAGGGTGGATTCGTACCCCTGGTCCGCGTTCCACAGCTTGGTGGTGATGAAGATCTGTTCCGGTGACAGGCCGGAGCCGGCGATTGCACGGCCAACGCCTGCCTCGTTGCCGTAGATCTTCGCCGTGTCGATGTGCCGGAAGCCGGCTTCGAAGGCCTGGCGGACAACCTTTTCAGCCACGCCGTCCTCAACCTGCCACACACCATAGCCGAGCTGGGGGATCGTGTTTCCGTCGTTGAAAGTCAAGGTAGGTGAAGAAGTCATCTCTTCATCCTGCCAAACGTCCCCCGCTTCAGGCTCCCGTTTGGTTCGATGTCAGCCACACGCGTAACCGCGATATTTACGTCCCAAACCGGGAATATTTGCGCGGCACCGGTCCAGCTACTCCCCGCGAAGCTGCCTCTCGGCGTCGTTCACCTGCTGGAACACCGCCTCAGCCCGGCGCCGGACCGACACCGCACCAACCGGTACCGGCCCCACGGCGAGCCGCAGCATTGCCGCCGCCTCAGCCGTGGTGGCCAGCGAATTGCCCGCCTTGGAGAGGGACCTGTGGACGTCCGCAAGGCCGGCCGGTATGTCCAGGCCGTCACTGGGCGCACGCCGCTGCGCTTCCATGCATACCGTCCGGACACGCTGCAGGAGGCCGGCCAGTTCGTTGGCGATATCCACCAATTCCCCGTACAGCTGGTCGTCCTCCACCCCTTCGAGCACCTGGTGGAAGCGGTCAAGTCCCCGCTGGAAGCGGTCGTGCGCGCGGCGCCACAACCCCTTGCCCAGTTCAACATCATCCTTGCGCCCCTGCCGTGCGGCGCTGAAAAAGCCCAAGCGGAGCCTACAGGTACTGCCCGGGACCGTGGTCCGGTTCGTCACGCTGGTTGGGCCGTGCCTGCGCCCCCGGCCGTGCTCCGGCCGGGGCGCGCTGCGGCTCGCCGTTTTCGCCGATGACGACGCCGGGCGCAATCATGGTGCCTGGCGGCAGCTGACGCAGCTGCAGCTGCGCGGCGGCGTGTTCGCGGGCGGCGTTCTGCGCCGCGATGGCGGTCTGGATCCCGTGGAACAAGCCCTCAAGCCAACCCACCAGCTGCGCCTGGGCGATCCGGAGCTCGGCGTCGGAGGGCGTGGCGTCGTCCGAGAAGGGCAGGTTGATCCTGTCCAGTTCTGCCACCAGCTCCGGCGCAAGCCCGTCCTCCAGCTCCTTGATGGAGCGGGCGTGGATGGCGGCCAGCCGGCCCCGCGCAGCGTCGTCAAGCGGCGCGGACTTCACCTCTTCGAGAAGCTGGCGGATCATGGTGCCGATCCGCATCACCTTGGCAGGCTCGTCCACCAGATCCTGCAGGCTGCTGCCCCTGGGCTTGCCGTCCGCGGCGGACGGAATCTGCACGGGGTCCTGGGTGTCGTCAACGGGAGTGCCTTCTACCGGGAGGTCCTCAGCTGCCTGAGTGTCGTTGGGATCGCTCATGCGTTCATACTCTCACGGCCCATCCGCCCGGAGTCCACCCGTGAACGCCTGTGGCGGGCTTGTCCGCTGCCGGCTCAATCAGCAAGCCCAATCAGCAGCACCTGCCCTGCGGGTTGTTGTCCTGGCGGTCCGTACGGTCCCGCCAAAACTCGCGTTCGCTGAGGGGCTCCTCCTGGTGCCCGGCTGCCCTGTGGTGCTCGAGGTACTTAGTGTAGGCGTCCGCGCCCATGACGCCGCCCAGGTAGCGGGCGAACCCGCGGAAGCCATTGGCCACCAAAGCCACACCGGTGCCCATCAGTGCCTGGCCCGTTCAAGCCGTGCGTCTGCGGGCACCCTGTCCCACTCGGCTGCCAACTCACGTTCGGCCGTCGTCGGCACCAGTCCGGCGGGGGCGAAGACGCGCGAGGGAACCGCCGGGTCCTCGTTGTCCGTGGTGGCAGTGCCGGCCGCCCTGTCACGGAATGCCTTGACCGTGGCCAGCACCGCCGTGGCAATCACGATGATGCTCAGCACCACGAAGATCACGGACAGCCAGCCCTGGATGGCCGTGTTGCGGACCACAGCTTCCATGGCGGCCACGGTCTTGGCGGTACCGAACTCGGTCTTGCCGTCCGCCAGCGCCTTGCTGAAGGCGGCGTTGTTCGCGAAGTACCCCACGGCAGGGACGGGCGAGAAGATCTTCAGGTAGCTGGCGGTGATGGTGACCACGGCGGCGAAGGCCAGCGGCAGGGCAACGATCCACAGGTACTTGAAGGTGCCGCGCTTGGCGACGATGGCCAGGCATACAGCCAGCGCGATGGCGGCCAGGAGCTGGTTGGCGATGCCGAACAGCGGGAACAGGGTGTTGATGCCGCCCAGCGGATCGGTCACGCCCATCAGCAGCACGGCACCCCAGGCAGCCACCATGATGGCCGTGCAGAGCCAGGCCCCGGGCCGCCAGGAGGCTTCCTTGAACTTGGGGACGAAGTTGCCGATCGAGTCCTGCAGCATGAAACGTGCAACGCGGGTGCCGGCATCCACGGCGGTGAGGATGAAGAGCGCCTCGAACATGATGGCGAAGTGGTACCAGAACGCCATCATGGCCGTCCCGCCGATGAACTGCTGCATGATGTGCGCCAGCCCCACGGCCAGCGTGGGTGCGCCGCCGGTGCGGGAGACGATGCTCTGCTCCCCAACGTTGGCGGCGGTTTCGCTGAGCAGGCCGGGGGTGATGTTGACGCCGCTCAGGCCCAGGCCGTTGACCCAGGTGGCTGCCGTTTCCACGGTGCCGCCCGTCAGCGCCGTGGGGGCATTCATGGCGAAGTAGAGGCCGCGGTCAATCGAGATGGCTGCCACCAGCGCCATGATGGCCACGAAGGATTCCATCAGCATGCCGCCGTAGCCGATGTACCGGGTCTGCCGTTCCTTCTCCACCAGTTTGGGGGTGGTGCCGGACGAGATCAGGGCGTGGAAACCGGACAGCGCACCACAGGCGATGGTCACGAACAGGAAGGGGAACAGTGCGCCGGAGAACACGGGCCCGTTCTCGCGGCCGGCGAATTCGCTGAAGGCCGGGACGGTGATTTCGGGCCGGACCACGATGATCGCCAGCGCGAGCATCACGATCACGCCGATCTTCATGAAAGTGGAGAGGTAGTCGCGCGGAGCCAGGAGCAGCCATACGGGCAGGATCGCAGCAATGAAGCCATAAACGATCAGGCCCCAGGCGATGGTGACCTTGTCCAGGTGGAACACGGTGGCGCCCCATTGGGTCTGCGCCACCAGGCCGCCGCCGATGATGGCCGCCATCAGGAGGACGAAGCCGATGATCGAGACCTCCATGACCTTGCCGGGGCGCAGGTAACGGAGGTAGACACCCATGAACAGGGCGATGGGGATGGTCATGCCCACCGAGAACACGCCCCACGGGCTTTCGCCCAGGGCATTAACGACGACGAGCGCCAGGATGGCCACGATGATCACCATGATGAGCAGGGTGGCGATGAGGGCGGCCGTGCCGCCGATGACGCCAAGTTCCTCGCGGGCCATCTGGCCCAGCGACCGGCCGCCGCGGCGCATGGAGAAGAACATGACCAGGTAGTCCTGGACGGCCCCGGCAAGGACGACGCCGAGGATGATCCAGATGGTGCCGGGCAGGTAGCCCATCTGCGCCGCGATGACCGGCCCCACCAGAGGGCCGGCGCCGGCAATGGCGGCGAAGTGGTGGCCGAACAGGACGTTGCGGTCGGTGCGGACGTAGTCCTTGCCGTCTGCCTTGTATTCGGCAGGGGTGGCGCGCCGGTCGTCAGGCTTGGTGATGTAGCGCTCGATCACCTTCGAGTAGAAGCGGTACCCGATGAGGTAGGTGCAGACGGAGGCAAAGACGAACCAGATGGCATTGACGGTTTCCCCGCGGACGATCGCCAGCATGAACCAGGCCACCCCGCCGAGGAGGGCGATTGCTGCCCAGAGCGCGATCTTGCCTGGCGTCCACCTCCGGTCTTCGGCGTCGAGCCGTGCCTCGTCCACAGCGGGCGGGGGAAGATTCGGGTCAGTCGCCAACCCGCCCTCCGCCCGGGATCCGTTGTTCCGCTGGTCAGGCATTCCGGCCATGTCTCCTCCTTGAGAGTTTTCCCTCGTTTGCTACTGGGCACCCTACCAACGCCGATCCTGCCAAAAGGGTCCGACGGCGGCGCGGCGCCGGCCTGTGCGGCGAGCGGCGGCAGTCCGGCGCTGAATGAGCGGTGACGGACGTACGACGGCGGGCTGCGGCAAAAGCGAAGGCTCCCGTCCGGATTCCGGACGGGAGCCTTCGCCCTTCGCATGGCGGCAGGGACGGTCAGGCGTGGGCGTAGGTGAGGCAGTCGGCGTTGTCGGCTCCCGGCCCGACGTGCACCTCCGGGGCGTTGCACATCAGGTGGTCGTTGTGGACGCACTCGGCCCGCTGGCAGGCTCCCACGTCGGCGAGGACCTTGGGCAGGCCGCCGTGGATGCCGGTCTCGATGAACGTGGCACAGGATGCGTGGTCCTGGCTTCCCCCCACGGTGATGGCATGGGCCGTGCAGCCTTCATGGTCGTTGAATGAACAACGGGTGACACTGCAGTCGGCAACATGGGTCGTCATGAAGTTCCTCCGTAAGTTCCACCGCCCGGGCGGGCGGCTCGTGCACCTACGGTAGGCCTGATCCCGGTGATCAAAAAGACCCAATACTTTGACCTAATGCCCCTCCGCCAGGCTGCGCCTGGACAGGGGCAGCCCGGACCGGGTGAAGGCCCAGGCGAGCGCTGCCGCCGTCAAGGGCACTGCCACCAGCAGCGCGGACAGGTGCAGCCAGGGAACCTCGAGGGCTGTCCGCATGTCCGTGGAAAGGACCAGCAGGACCGCTGGCACCGTTCCTGCCAGCGTCCCCAGAACGGCTCCAACGCCGCTGGTGAACAGTCCCTGCGACCCGGCAAGGGCCTTGCGCAGCCTTGGCGAGGCCCCGACGCCGGCGAGGACCGCATGGTCCTTCCGGGCATCAGCCATGGAGAGTCCTGTCGTAATGCCCGCCGCGCTGAAGGTGATCAGCGCAGCCGCGGCCACGATGGACCAGGTGATCCACTGGCTTACCTGCGAAACGCCCGGTTCCGCCTGGAAAGTCATGCCCGGCTGCCCGTAGACGGCGGCGGCCGCAGCGGAGGCCGCATCTGCCTCAGCCTCGGAGGGGTAGGCAGAGAGCTGCACGAGCAGTCCGGCCGGGGCCGCGCGGAGGTCCAGGCGTTCGGCGGTTTCCGGCGAGACAACGCCGTAGTAGGGCACCGGGACAGCCGGTTCAAGCACTGCCGCGGCAAGGGAGTCGCTCCTGACGGTTGAGGGGACGGTGCCCGGCCCCGAGGATGCCGGCTCTTGGGTCCGTACGTCCTTTCCCTCGAGCAGTACCCTTCCATCACTGACGAACACCGGGTTCGTCACCACCATCCCGCCGGCGTCCAGCACCGCCGTTGCCTCGGCGGTGGCGCTGCGGCCCAGCGCCGCCCGGATCTCCTCGCCGCCGCCCACCAGGATGGCCCGGCCGGACGGTTGTTCGCTGACCATGGAACCGCGGCACCGCCAGTCGCCCGGGTCCAACACCCTTCCCTTGGGAGTCCTCGGGCATTCATTTGCCTGCGGCCTGGCAAGCGAAAACAGCAGGCAGTTTGACGTATCCGTGCGCGCCGGCAGTCCGGGATCAGCCGGGCCCTCGGGGCAGTTGCGCAGGCTCTCCGGCGCCGTGATCACGTGCGTCGATTCGACGGTGCCCAGGGCATCTGCCACCGCAGAGGAGAGCTTAGGGACATCCACCCGGACGGCCGGCTTCCTGCTGCCATCGGCCGACGCCGGCGGGTCCACCACCAGCGGCAGGTACGCCTGGTTTTCCAGGGCGCCCCAGTAATGTGATTCCCGCATCCCTGCCTGCTGGCTGGCGGAGAGCACCAGGGCGGCGCTTGCCAGGGTGGCGGCGGCGAGTACCGCGGCCACCGCGGGAACGCTGCGCCCGCGGTTCCGGGCCGAATCACGGGCCGCCATCCGGAGTGACAGCGGCATCCACTGGATGCGGGAGGTCAGGCGGAGGACCAGCCAGCCGGTCAGCAGCACCAGGGCAACAACCGCCAGCACGGCGCCGAGGATGAGCACCGTGACCACCAGCGGCAGTTGCTCCGCCAGCCGGTCCGGATCGTTGGTGGACCGTCCCAACAGCCAGCCCGCCGCCAACAGCCCGGCAGCGAGTACCAGCACCCCGGCGCCGGCCAGGGGTGCCCGCCGCGGCTTCGCGGAGGGTGCCCGGCCGGCTTTGAGGGCACCCAGCACCGCCTGACGGGAAACCTGGCGGGCAGGTACCATCGCCGCGATGGTGCAGGATGCCAGCCCCATGGCCATGGCGGCGAGTGTCAGCAGGAAATCCGGATGCAGCCCTGCCAGCCGTGCCGAGCCGTGCAACCGGACCACGTGGACGACGACGGCAGCGGCTCCCAGCCCCACCGCGGCTCCGGCGGCAACGGCAACGCCGCCCAGCCAGAGTCCACCCGCGGTGACAACAGCGCGGATGGCGGGGCCTTCCGCACCCGAGGATGCCAGCAGTGCCAGCTCACGCACCTGCTGCCTGGCGCCCACGGCGAAGGCAGCACCGGCCAGCAGGCCCACCTCCAGCAGCGCCAGGGCGCCGATCAGGCCGAACCCGGCGTAGACAGCCACCGCTTCCGTGGAATCATCCCGGGGCACGGAACCGGCAACGGTCCGTTCCTCCCGGGACGGCGGGTCCAGCACCACGCTGCGGGACAGCACGCCCACGCCTTTACTGTTGGCTTCCATGACCTGCGGCCAGGTGACCGGCTCCGGACCCACCAGGTAGTAGGACACGGACTGGCGGGTCTGCGGTCCCTTGGCAAGGTCAGAGGGTACCTGTCCTGCCTGCAGGTACAGGAAGCTGGTGCCGTCCGGGAGGCCGGCATCGCGAATGGTGCCCACCGGCACGAAGGTGCCTGCCGACGTCGTAAATTCCTGTCCGAAAGTGAGGTGGAAGCGCGTCATCAGCCCGGGCGACGCCAGCACCTCCGTGCCGTCGCGCGGGGGCCGGCCCGCCAGGAGGCTGAACTTTCCGGTGAAGGCCGGATTGAGGGCATCCACTTCGCGGCCCTGCAGCGAAACAAGTGCTTCCCCCACGCCGGTGGTCAGCTGGAGCAGGCGTTGCGGCAGCACATCGTAGCCCGCGGGAATGGCGTCAAGCGGGTCGGTCCGCCGGAATTCAGGATCGAACCGGCCGGTGCTGGAGGCGACCACACCGTCATTGAGCGGGTCCTGGAGGGAGTCCGCGCTGGGAACGGGCAGGACGCTGAACCTGGCCTGGGTGTTTCCCAGTTCGTAGGTGACGATTTCACCCGGCGTCCGCTGTGAGCTCTGGTAGAGGGTGGCGGCACCCGTCATCCCGGCCACGGGCAGCATGATGAGCAGGATGATGAGGAGGGACCGCCCCTTGTGGCGGGTGATGTCCCGGCGCGCCAGCCGCAGGGCAACCCGAAGGCTGCTCCGGCGGCTTGTGGGCGCCGGAGCAAGGTCCACCGGCATCAGAGACCGGCCTGGGTGAGCAGCATGGTGGGATCGTGCATGGCGGCGGCCTGGTCGATGATCCGCCCGTCCCGAAGGAAAACCACGCGGTCCGCCCAGGCGGCGTGCCTGGCTTCGTGGGTGACGAGCATGACGGCCGCTCCGGCGTCGGCACGGGCCCGCAGGACCTCCATGACCCCTTGGCCCGTTGTCGAATCCAATGCACCTGTAGGTTCATCGGCCAGGATCAGCCGCCGCTGGCCCACGATGGCCCTGGCGATCGCGACGCGCTGCTGCTGGCCGCCGGACATCTGGTCCATGAACCGGTCCGCCAGTTCGGGAATCCCCACTTGCCGCAGCGCATCGGCGGCCTGCCGGTGCGCTTTCCTGGTGGAAGTTCCGTCCAGTTCCAGCGGCAGCGCCACGTTCTCCGCGGCGGTCAGCGTGGGAACCAGGTTGAAGTCCTGGAAGACGTACCCCACGGCCCGGCGGCGCAGCCGGGCCAGTTCGTTCAGGCCCAGCCCGGCCAGCGGCGTGGACTCAACGTAGACAGCGCCCGACGTCGGCCGGTCCAGTCCGCCGGCAATGGCCAGAAGGGAGGACTTGCCGGAGCCCGACGGGCCCATGACCGCGACGAACTCCCCAGCTGAAATGGTGAGGTCAACGTCGCGGAGGGCGGCGACCGCCGTCGCGCCGTGCCCGAAAGTCCTTCCCACCCTGGCGAGTTCAAGGACCTGCTGCGGCCCCTGCACGCTCACCGGCGGATGTCCGCGTTGAGCGGGGTGTCTTCCGTGGCCCCGTTGGAGGATTTCCGGGCTCCAATTGCCGCCGTGGCCTGCGCCTGCTGGACCATCCTGGCCTCGCAAAGGTCCAGCCAGCGGACTTCCGCTTCGGTCTGGAAGATCAGTGAATCGAGCACCAACAGCCAGGCAGTATCCGTGGCCCGCTGGTTTGCCGCCGTATCGCGGCGCGCCCTGGTGTAGTCCTGCAGGGCGCGGATGGACGCCACGCGCTGGGCCTGGATGATGGCCTGGACATCGACCCCGGGCAGGGTAACGGCGAGCGCAAGCTTGATGGCGAGCTCGTTGCGTGGTGGGCTGTTCCGCTCCACGGGGGCGGCAAACCAGTTCCGCACCTCGTCCTTGCCGGCAGGGGTGATGCTGTACACCACGTGCCCTTCGCCGTCGTCGCCCTCCTTGGCCACCAGGGCATCGCGCTCCAGCCGGTCAAGTGTGGTGTACACCTGCCCGATATTCAGCGGCCACGTGGCCCCGGTGCGGTTCTCGAACTCGACCCGCAGCTGGTAGCCGTAGCGCGGCTGGTCCTGCAACAGGGCAAGGAGGCTGTGGCGAATGGACATTGTGCTCCCCCGGGCTGGTTCCAACCGGTATGCACGAGCCCCCAAGACCCGTGCATACCGCGTATAGGCAGCCTAGCCCCGACTGACGCCCCGGCGCAATACCGGGTATGCAACCGGGGGTTCCTACATGACCAGGAGGACCTTGCCCACGTGGTCGCCGCTGTCGAAATAGCGGTGGGCTGCCGCTACCTGGTCCAGCGGGAAGGTCTTGGCGACCAGCGGACGGATCCGGCCGTCAGCCACCAGCGGCCACACGGCGTCCCGCACCGCAGTCATGATGGCACCCTTTTCCGCTACCGGCCGGGGCCGCAGGGCGGTGGCCACCACGGCTGCCCGCTTCTTCAGCAACAGGCCCAGGTCCAGCTCCCCCTTGGTGCCGCCTTGCAGGCCGATCACCACCAGGCGCCCGTAGTCGGCCAGGGCCTCCACGTTCTGCTTGAGGTACTTGGCCCCCACCACGTCCAGGATGACGTCCGCCCCGTAGCCATCGTTCTGCCGCCGCAGGCTCTCCGGGAAGTCCTCCTCGGCGTAGTTGATGGCGATGTCAGCACCAAGGAACGCCTTGGCGGTGCCCACCTTCTCGTCAGTGCCGGCAGTCGTGGCCACCTTGGCGCCAAAGGCCTTGGCAAGCTGGATGGCCATGGTGCCGATCCCGCCGGTGGCGCCGTGGATGAGGACGGTCTCCCCCGGCTGCAGCTGCGCCGTCATGATCAGGTTCGAATAGACCGTTGCGGCCACTTCCGGCAGCGAGGCCGCTGTGACCAGGTCCACCCCGTCCGGCACCCGCAGTACCTGCTCGGCCGGAACCGCCACCTGCTGGGCATAGCCGCCGCCGGCCAGCAGGGCCACCACCTTGTCCCCCAACGAAAATGGCTTGCTGACGCCAGGGCCAAAGCCTGCGATCCGGCCCGAAACTTCCAGCCCGGGGATCTCGGAGGCACCGGGAGGCGGCGGGTAGAAACCCCGGCGCTGCTGGACATCGGCCCGGTTCAGGCCCGCAGCCACCACGTCAATGAGCACTTCGCCCTGGCCAGGCACCGGCGCATCCACGTCCCGGACTTCCAGCACTTCCGGGCCGCCCGGTTCCGATATGTAGACGGCTTTCATGGACCTCTCCCGTTCCTGACTCAAATCCTGGCTGCAACAAGTGTGCACCGGGCACCTTCCCGCTCCTGTTTTGTTGCAGGCAAGTGCCTATGAAACACTACTAGCTGAGGAAGGTTGTCCGAGCGGCCGAAGGAGCTGGTCTTGAAAACCAGTGTGCGGTAACCCCGTACCAAGAGTTCGAATCTCTTACCTTCCGCACTGGAAACCCCTGGCAGCCGGCACCGGCCGCCAGGGGTTTTGTGTTTTGGGCGCTGCTGCCTTACCGGTCAAGCGTGACAGGGAGTTCGGGTCAGCGTCGCAGGATGGCTGCCGCGATCTCGTCTGCATCCCTGAGGGTGCGCTGGCCGCTGCGGTAGGCGGGGCTGCCCGGCTGGAGGGCTTCGGCCGCGATGGCCGTGCCCCACTGGGTGGAGGACAACTGGAGGCCCAGCACGTACAGGTTTTCCGTCACGGACCCGTTGGAGGCAAGTGGGCGGTACGGGTGGGGCTCCACGTCCAGGCCCGTGGACTCGACGGGGGCACCTTCTGCGGTCATCATGAGCCGTGGACGCACCAGCCCATCGGACAGCATCTGCTCCAGGACCGGCGAATCATTGGCCGACACCCTGTTGCCCGGCGCAAGGGCCTCCACCATGGTCCGTGCCAGGACCGGCGGACCGGCAACCCACGGCGAGGAAGCCGTGAACATCGCGGACTGCCGGTCCACGCCGAACTTGGGGTCGGGTCCAACGAAGCTGACCACCCCTGCCCTGGCCAGTGCGGCGAGCTGTTCGGCGCGCAGCGCCGGCGGCCCGCTGGCAAGGCCTTCCACGAAGGATTCAAACCAGCCGCGCAGCCCGGCGACCCATGATTCATCGGTGATGCCGCCGTCGGCCACCGCCGTTTTGAGGAGGGCCCGCCCGTGGTGCAGGGCGCCGATGGCCATCTTGACGGGGTCGTCCTCGCCGAGCGCGGACCGGCGTGCATCGTCCAGCAGGAACTCCACCACGGCGGCATCGTGCTCGCGCCGGGACGCGAAGGAGCGCCCCGCCAAGGGGGCCGCGAGGCCCGGTAGGTCCAGCCGGTGCCGCGGACCAACGTGGACGGCCAGGACGCTTTCCACGGCGTCTTCCCAGTTGGCGGCGGTGTGGGCGTGCGGCTGCAGGGCTTCCTCCAGCGCTGCCAGGAAAGCCGCCGCATCGGGGACAGCCCCCGGCTGCGAGCGCACCAGGGTTGAGTAGTACGCCCAGAGGGCATCGCGGTGCAGCAGGGGCCACAGGTCGTGGTCGAACGAGGGCCGGATTCCGGCCTTGGCCAGCCGCTCCAGGGCGGCTTCGGTGAGGTAGCGGAGCGTGATGGAGGTGGCGTAATAGCCGTTGAGGGCTGCTTTTGCACGGTAGGGGGTTCCGCGCCGGGACGCCGCGATGATCAGGGGTTCCTGGCCGGACGGTTCGTACTCCAGGCGGCTTCCCGTGGACACGAACTTTCCGCCGCGGCCTTCGGTGAGTTGCCCCATCGTGTCGAAGAAGTTCAGGCCCATCCCGCGGACCAGCACGGGTTTCCCCGCGGGAATCCGTGTCCAGTCCACGTCTGCGGGCACGGCAGGGGGAAAGTACTGCAGGCCCAGCTGCTCGGCCGCGGCGTGCAGGCCGCGCTGTTCCGGATTCAGCCGGGACGGGATGTGCCCCAGGGCGAGCACCACTGCGTTGGCGCGGAGGGCAGCCCCGGCGGCCAGGCCGACGTCGAACATTCCGTCCCCCACCGGACGCACGGACACAGCCGACGTTTCGTGGAATTCGACCGTGACGCCGTTGGGAGCTTTGGCCAGCAGCTCCTCCAGCATGCACTTCAGGTAGCGGCCGTACAGGGCGCGGCTGGGGAAGTCATTGGACCCCAGCACCGCCAGTTCCGCCCGCTCCTCACCGGTGAGGGCCGGCAGCGGATCCCGCTGCTGCCGGGCACGCCACTGGTCGAACGTGGTGCCGGCCACGGGCGCCGGCAGCGACGGTTCCTGGGGAACCAGCGTGGGGTAGAAGGATTGCGTATTCATGAGGAACAGCCGTGACTGGCCGGGCTGCCACACGTGCCCCGGGCCCGCCGGGTAGGGGTCAACCACGTCGATGTGCAGCTGTGCAGGGCCTCCGGCCGCGGCGGCGTGGGCGAGCAGCCGCTCGAGCACGCTGGTGCCACGGGGGCCGCCGCCGATAATGACGGCCCGGTTGCTCTGCGATAATTCCACGGCATCCAGCGTACGGGCTGAAAGCGGAGGATGTGCCGGACGCTTGACTTGCCAGCCTTGGGGGATGTTGTTTGGATGGGGCGCATGACCACCACAGCAGCTGATCAAGCCTCCGCTCCCGGCCCCGGCCAGGACACCTCCGGCACCGCATCCCAGGGAACTGCGCCCGTGCCCGTCGACGAGAATGTGTGGCTGGAGGACATCTACGGCGAGGAACAGCTGGCCTGGGTCAGGGAGCAGAACTCCCGGACCGAGGACCTGCTGGAGGACGCCGGGTACGCCGAACTGGAGACCAGCATCCTGGAGGTCCTGGACTCCACGGACCGGATCGCCATGGTGGGCAAGCGGGGCGAGTGGTACTACAACTTCTGGAAGGACAGCCAGAACCCCAAGGGCCTGTGGCGGCGGACCACCTGGGAGAGCTACCTCACCGATTCCCCCGATTGGGACGTCCTGCTGGACGTGGACGAGCTGTCCCGGACCGAAGGCGAAGAGTGGGTGTTCCACGGCGCCACGTTCCTGCGCCCCGCGGCCGGAGCCCCCTACCGGCTGGCGCTGCTGGCCCTGTCCCCCGACGGCGGCGACGCGAACCGCTACCGCGAGTTCGACGTCGAGGCGCGCGGCTTCGTTGACCCCGCCCGGGGCGGGTTCGACCTGCCGACGGCGAAGGGCAACGTGTCGTGGCTGGATGCCGACACACTCCTGGTTTCCTCCACCGCGGAAGGCCTGCCCAAGACCGCGTCGTCCTACGCCCGCACAGCGGTGACCCTCAAACGCGGCGGTTCCCTGGCCGCTGCCCCGCGCCTTTTCGACGTGCCGGAGGACCACATGATGGCCGTCGCGGCGCACGATTCCACACCCGGATTTGAGCGCACCTTCGCTGTTGACTACATCGACTTCTTCAACCGGACCAACTTTGTGCTCCGGGACGGTGACTGGACGCCGATCGATGTGCCCACCGACGTCAACGTCAGCGCGCACCGGGAATGGCTGCTCTTCCGCCCGCAACAGGACTGGGTCCTCGACGGAACCACCTACCCCTCCGGCGCCCTGCTCGCCGCAAACTTCGAGGACTACCTCGCCGGGAGCCGGCAGCTCACCGTGCTGTTCACCCCCGATGACCACACATCGCTGCAGTCCTGGAGCTGGACCCGCAGCTTCCTGCTGCTGAACCTGCTCAGGGACGTTTCCTCGGAAATCCGGGTCCTGGATCCATCCAGGCCCGCCGGCACCACGGACTGCGGCTGGGCGGCCACCCTCCTTGACGCCTGCCCACCGCTGCATGACGTGAATGCCTACGCCGTGGACGACGAGGACGACGGACCAGCCGACGGCGGCGCCGGCGACGACTTCTGGCTCGTCGCCACGGGTTTCACCACCCCCACCACGCTCATGCGCGGCACCCTGGAGCACCACAGCGCCGGGACGTCCGGCGTGGTGGGCCGGCATGCGGCAATCAAGGCCTCGCCGTCGTTCTTTGCCGACACTGACTATGAAGTGGAGCAGCACTTCGCAGTGTCCGACGACGGCACCCGGGTTCCGTATTTCCAGATTGCTCCGCGGGGGCTGGCTTTGGACGGGCAGAACCCCACCCAGCTGTCCGGCTACGGCGGGTTTGAGGTTTCGCGGACGCCGTCCTATAGCGGCACGGTGGGCCGGGCATGGCTGGAGCGGCGGACCACGCTGTCCGGCGGCGACGGCGGGAAGGCGCCCCACTCCCGCGGCGGAGTGTACGTGGTGGCGAATATCCGGGGCGGCGGGGAGTACGGGCCCGCCTGGCACCGGGCGGCACTGAAGGAAAACCGGCACCGGGCCTACGAGGACTTCGCGGCCGTGGCACGGGACCTCATCTCCCGCGGCGTCACCTCGCCCCGACGCCTGGGCTGCGTGGGCGGCTCCAACGGCGGCCTCCTGGTGGGCAACATGCTCACCCGGTACCCCGAACTGTTCAGGGCCGTCTCCTGCGGAGTGCCCCTGCTGGACATGCGCCGCTACACCAAGCTCTCCGCCGGGCATTCGTGGATCGCCGAGTACGGTGACCCGGACGTTCCCGAACAGTGGGAGTACATCAGGACCTTCTCGCCCTACCACCTGCTCAAGGACGCGGTGGAGTACCCGGAGACCTTCATCTGGACAGCAACCTCCGATGACCGGGTTGGCCCCGTGCAGGCGCGGAAGATGGCAGCCCGGATGCTGGCCATGGGCATCCCCAACGTCTGGTTCCACGAAGCCCTGGAGGGCGGCCATGCCGGCGCCTCGGACAACCGGCAGGCTGCCGCGCTGCAGGCCCGCAGCCAGCACTTCCTGTGGAAGGCGCTGGCAGGCTGACCGGCGTGGGCCCCTGGCTGGCTGTCCGGAGGGCCGGTTCCGGCCTCCCGGAAATCCGCATCGTCCGCCCCGGGCAACGATTGCCATAGGACGCCGGGGCCCCGGCCGGCATGCCCGCGGCCGTGGCGGGGACCGTTTTGCACTGCATGGCCGGATCTGCGTATCCTTGGTGGGCTAGGAATAGCAATTGGAGACGTGCCAGAGCGGCCGAATGGACTTCACTGCTAATGAAGGGTCGGGGTTAAACTCGACCGGGGGTTCAAATCCCCCCGTCTCCGCGTTTGGCCCCGGTCCTGGACCGGGGCCTTTTGCGTTTCAGGGTGCCCCTGGCCAGTCCTAAGCCCGTTCGCGAATCAGCGCCTTGAAGGTTCGGAAACGCGAACAAGCTTCTGATACGCCGGGCGTGGGCCCGGTCCGCGGAAAACGCTGTCCGGTAGCCGGACGCTGGGCGCGCAGGCTTTGCCGCAGTGGCAGGATTAGCGCATGGCGGCACGCAGCAACACAAACCAACCGGATGTGGGCCGGGCGGCATGGAATCCACGCCTGGCGCTTCTGGTGGCGGCAACGTTCTTCATGGAATTCCTGGACGGCACGGTCCTGACCACGGCCATTCCCAGCATTTCGTCGGACTTCGCCATCCCCGCCGCCGACGTCAACATCACCATGACCGCGTACCTGCTGACGGTAGCCGTCGGCATCCCCATCAGCGGCTGGCTGGCGGAGCGGTTCGGCGCCAGGCGGATCTTCTGCGCGGCCATCGCCATCTTCACGCTCGCTTCCCTGGCCTGCGCCCTCAGCCAGGACCTTGCCACGCTGACGCTAAGCCGCATCGCCCAGGGCGTTGGCGGGGCCATGATGGTGCCGGTGGGAACCCTGGTGGTCCTGCGCGGAACGCCGAAATCCGAATTACTGCGTGCCACCGCCTTCCTGGTGTGGCCCGGGCTCCTGGCACCCGTCCTCGCGCCGCTGGTAGGCGGCGCGCTCACCACGTACCTTTCCTGGCACTGGATCTTCCTGGTGAACATTCCCCTTGGTGCCGCCGCGTTTGCCGCCGCCCTGCGCCTGGTCCCCCCGGCTCCGGGAGATCCGCACCGGCGGCTGGACTGGCCCGGAATGGCCCTGACCACGGTGGGGGTGGGCGCACTCGTGGCCGGTCTGGAACTGGCCAGCAGCCATCCTGAACTGCCTTGGGCCGGGATCAGTGCCGCCGCCGGGGTTGCCGCTCTGGCCGGGGCCGTGTTCTGGATGCGCAGGACTCCCCATCCGCTGTTCAACCTGCAGGTCTTCCGCACCCGGACCTTCCGGGCCATGGCCACCGGCGGGTTCATATACCGGGTCACCATCAGTTCAGTGCCGTTCCTGCTGCCCCTGATGTTCCAGACCGGGTTCGGCTGGTCTCCCCTGCATGCCGGGGCGCTGGTGGCGGCCGTGTTCATTGGGAATATCGGGATCAAACCGGCCACTACCCCGCTGATCCGGAAGTTCGGTTTCAAGGCAATGCTGGTGTTCGCCTCGCTGGCCTCCGCCGTCACCTTCGCCCTCTGTGCCCTGCTGACACCGCAGACCCCTGAGGCGTTGATGTTCGTGCTGCTGGTGTGCAGCGGGGCCTTCCGCTCCATCGGTTTCTCGGCTTATGCCTCCGTGCAGTACGCCGACATCCCGCCGGCACAGCTGACCTCCGCCAACACGGTGTCGGCCACCCTGGTACAGCTGGCCACCGGCTCGGGTATCGCGGTGGCAGCCCTGCTTATCCGGACCTTTGACGGGCTGGCCCTCGGACCGCAGGACCCCGCCGGGCCCTTCCGCGGCGCTTTTGTGGCAATGGCCGTCCTGATGCTGGCCAGCACCGCGGACAGCATCCTGCTCCCCCGCCATGCGGGGGCAGCCGTCAGCCGGCCTGGGCCAAAACCAGGGGAAGCACCGCTCCCGCCCCGGCCTGCCGAAGGGCGCGCCCCGCGACGGTGAGGGTCCACCGGCTGTCGGCGAGGTCGTCAATCAGCATGACCGTCTGGCCCTGGACGGACTGAAGGGCGGCTTCGAGCTCCGGGCCCACCACCAGCCTGTCCCACACGCCCGCCAGCCGGTATGCGCTGTTTCCGCCGCGGCCGCCGGTGGGACCGCCGTGCGCCGGCTGCAGATCGCCAAGGTAGGGTATCCGCCCGATCTCGGAAATCCCCCTGGCCAGCGAGCCCACCAGCTGCGGTTTGCTGCGGGACGGCATCCCCACAATGGCGGCCGGCCTTCCCGCGCCGCTCCAGCCCGGGTTCCGGGCATCGCCGGTCCCCCATTCACGCAGGACCTGCACGCACGCCTGGAGCATGCCGGGATCGACCGGCCGGTCCTCCGCGCCGGCGGCAAACAGCTCCCGCAAGGCACCACCCCACCCCAGGTCCGTCAGCCGGGCCAGGACACGCCCCTCCGAAAGGCCCTCTGCCGGCTTGAGTTTTCCTTTCACCGGTACTCCCAGCCGGTCCATCCCGCTGGGCCACTGCAGGCGCGGTTCAAGGACGCCGCCGGCCCTGCTCAGGGTCTGGCCGGCCGCCGCCGTGGCATCGGCTGCCACGTCTGCCGGGAACCACCGGCCGGCGCAGTTGTCGCACCGCCCGCAGGGACGGGCCGTCTCGTCATCCAGGACCGAGGTGATGTACTCCATCCGGCAGCCTGCGGTGTCCTGGTAGATCACCATGGAGTCCTGCTCGTCCACCCGTGCCTCGGCAATGCGCCCGTAGCGTTCCGCATCGTAAACCCAGGGCTGGCCGGTGGACCGCCATCCCCCGCCCACCCGTTCCACCGCACCGTCCACGGACAACACCTTCAACAGCAGCTCGAGCGGGGTCCGGCGAAGGTCCACCCTGGCTTCCAGCGCCACCGTTGACAGGGCAGTTCCAGCCTCAGCCAGGGCAGTCAGCACGGCTCCGGCCTTCTCCTGGGACGGCATGGACGCGGTGGCGAAGTACTGCCAGATCTCCCGGTCCTCTGCGCCGGGGAGCAGCAGGACGTCTGCGTTGGCGGCACCACGTCCGGCGCGCCCCACCTGCTGGTAGTAGGCGACGGGCGAGGACGGCGCACCGAGGTGGACGACGAAGCCAAGATCGGGCTTGTCGAAGCCCATCCCCAGGGCGGACGTGGCCACCAGCGCCTTGACCTGGTTGTCCTTGAGCAACTGTTCGGCCCGTTCACGGTCCGCGGGATCGGTCCGTCCGGTGTAGGCGAGCACGGTGTGCCCCGCCTCTGACAGAAGGCGGGCGGTGTCCTCGGCCGCGGAAACGGTAAGGGTGTAGATAATCCCGCTGCCAGGGAGATCGGCCAGGTGGGTCAGCAGCCAGCCCAGCCGTTCCTTGGAGTCAGGGAGCGACAGGACTCCAAGCCGCAGCGAGTCACGGCCCAGGGAGCCGCGGATGGTCAGGACTCCCTCACCGAGCTGCTCTTCGATATCGTGCACCACGCGTGAGTTGGCCGTGGCGGTGGTGGCCAGGACCGGGACGGAATCCGGCAGCCGCGTGATGAGGTCCGCAATCCGGCGGTAGTCGGGGCGGAAGTCGTGGCCCCAGTCGGAAATACAGTGGGCTTCGTCGATCACCAGCAGGCCGGTCCGCCGGAGCAGTTCGGGCAGCTGGGTCTCGCGGAACGCGGGATTGGTCAGCCGCTCCGGCGAGACGAGGAGGACATCCACCTCATCGGCGGCCAACTGCCCGCGCACGGCGTCCCACTCCAGCTGGTTGGCGGAGTTGATGGCGACGGCGCGCACCCCTGCCCGGGCGGCGGCAGCAACCTGGTCCCGCATCAGGGCAAGCAGCGGCGAGACGATCAGCGTGGGCCCGGCACCCCGGCGCCGCAGCAGCAGGGATGCCACGAAGTACACAGCCGACTTGCCCCAGCCGGTGCGCTGCACCACCAAAGCCCGCCGCCCGCCGTCGACCAGTGCCTCAATGGCCTCGAACTGCCCGTCATGGAAGACCGCGTCCGGGTGACCCACCAGGCCCCGCAGGACCTCAAGCGCTTCGGCATGGGTGGCGGTGCCCGGTGTGCCGGGAGCTGCCATGTCTGCAACGGCGGTAGCGGAAACTGTGGACGTGTACTGGTTATCGGCCATTGGTTCAGTATCCCAGCACCCTCCGACACCCTGCACAGCCGGCGGCTGCTATGTGGAAACCTGGCCGCATAGCGGACCTGTTACGAAAGAGCTCCCCAATCCACATTGGCCGGAAGCCCTGCCCACGTAAGATAAAGCCCGTGACTAGCGAACAGACAACGACATTTGACCTTTCGGCATCCTTCAAGGCCTACGACGTCCGTGGGATTGTAGGCGAGTCGATCACCGCCGAAATCGTCGAAGCCGTGGGGGCCGCGTTCGTGGATGTCCTGCAGCTCGAAGGCCAGACCATCGTGGTGGGCGGGGACATGCGCCCCTCCTCCCCCGAGTTCACCAAGGCCTTCGCCAACGGAGCGGCAACCCGCGGTGCCAACGTGGAACTGCTGGACCTGATCTCCACCGATGAGCTGTACTTTGCCTGCGGGTTCCTCAACCGCGCCGGGGCAACCTTCACCGCCAGCCACAACCCCGCCGAATACAACGGCATCAAGATGGCCAAGGCAGGCGCCGTCCCCATCTCCTCCGAAACCGGCCTCAAGGACATCCAGGCCCTCGCGGAGCAGTACCTCAATGCCGGGTCCATTCCCGCAGGCGGCACCCGGGGCCTCATCAGTGTCCGCGACGTGCTCAAGGACTACTCCGAGTACCTCCGCAAGCTCGTGGACCTTTCCGCGTCCCGCCCCCTGAAGGTGGTGGTGGATGCCGGCAACGGCATGGCCGGCCTGACCACCCCGGCCGTCCTGGGCGACGCCCTGCTGCCCAAGCTGCCTTTCGACATCGTTCCCCTGTATTTCGAACTGGACGGTTCCTTCCCCAACCACCCGGCCAACCCGCTGGAGCCGGAAAACCTCCGCGACCTGCAGGCCGCGGTCATCGAACACGGTGCGGACATCGGCCTGGCCTTCGACGGCGACGCCGACCGCTGCTTCGTCATCGACGAGAAGGGCGAGCCCGTCTCCCCGTCGGCCATCACCGGGATGGTGGCCCGCCGCGAGATCGCCCGCGCCAAGGCCCAGGGCGAGGAAAAGCCGGCCATCATCCACAACCTGCTGACCTCCCGCGCCGTCGCCGAACTGGTGGAGCACGACGGCGGCCGCGCCGTCCGCACGCGCGTTGGCCACTCCTTCATCAAGGCAGTCATGGCAAAGGAAGGCGCAGTGTTCGGCGGCGAGCACTCCGCGCACTTCTACTTCCGCGACTTCTGGAACGCTGACACCGGCATGCTGGCCGCCATGCACGTCCTGGCAGCCCTGGGCGAGCAGCACGGCCCGCTGTCCGAACTGGCCCGCGAATACGAGCCGTATGTCAGCTCCGGCGAGATCAACTCCGAGGTGGAGGACAAGCCGGCAGCAGTGGAGCGGGTGCGCCAGGCCTTCGCTGACGAGGACCTCACCATCGACAACCTGGACGGCAGCACGTTCACGGCCAACGACGGCAGTTACTGGTTCAACCTGCGCCCTTCCAACACCGAACCGTTCCTGCGGCTCAATGCCGAGGCAACGGACCGGGCCACCATGGAACGCATCCGCGACCGTGTGCTGTCCCTGGTGCGGGCCTAGCATCGGATGGCTGACCACACTGCGCGGCCACTGGACGGGTCCGGCGGGCAGGAAAGCTGGCGCGAGTCCGTCTCCGAGGCCACGGCAACTGACCTGGAGAATCTCCTGGGCACGGGCGTCAGCGCGGCCCAGGAGCAGCTCCAGCGCAACGGCGGCTTCCTGCCTTTCGCGCTGACCGTCCAGAACGACGGCGAGGTGCGGCTGGTGGCCGTCTCACCTGCTGATGCCGCCGACGGCGCGGACGGGGACTTCGACGCGGATGCCATGATCCACGACCTGCAGGCCCTCCTCCGCCAGAACCGGGACGATTTCCGCGCCGCCGCGGTGGTGTGCGACATCCTCCTGGTGGAGGAGGATTCGGACGCCATCCATGTGGCCGCCGAGCACCGCGACGGATCCCTGTTTGCGGCCGTGCTGCCATATTCCGCCAACGCAACCACCCAGTCCTGGGAATTCGGTGAGCTGGGCGCCGATGCCAGCGAGCCCGCGATCTGGGTGGACTAGACCGGTCCTGCAGCCATGAAGATCAATGCCTTCGCCGACGTCAGCCTGCGAGCACTCATGGTGCTCGCAGCCGTTCCGGACGGCACGCTGCTCACCACGCAGAGCATCGCGGATTCGGTGGGCACGCCGTACAACCATGTCAGCAAGGCCATGGCCAAGCTGCGGAGCATGGGCCTGATCGAGGTTGTCCGGGGCCGCTCCGGCGGTTCACGGCTCAGCCATGCGGGCCGCATCGCCACGGTGGGGCAGATCCTGCGGCAGCTTGATACCCGCACCGATCCTGCCGATTGTGTTGCGCCTGGCGGCAACTGCCCGCTCATCAACGAGTGCAAATTGCGCGTCGCCTTGGCCCGTGCGCGCGAAGCATTCTACGCGGAACTGGACTCCGTGGTGATTGGGGAACTCCCCCACGCCCGCCAAATGGCCCCGGTCTTCCAAATGATCGGACTCCGGCCGGGGCTTTAGCCCGCCTATCCGAGCGCAGGCTCCCGGTTTGATTTCAAACTTCTACAAGGTGTAGAACTGAGGCAGAAATACTCGTATTTCAAATATGAGTTTTCCTCCGGCCGGACGAAGGCCCCGGCCATTACCTCAGGAGTTCAGATGCTCTCGGACAAGTCCCGCCCCGTCATTGAGGCCACCCTGCCGCTGGTCGGTTCCAGGATCGGATCCATCACCCCCAACTTCTACGCCCGCCTTTTCACGGCCCACCCCGAACTGATGGATGGCCTGTTCAGCCGCTCCAACCAGCGCTCCGGCAACCAGCAGCAGGCCCTCGCCGGAAGCATCGCCGCGTTCGCCACCCACTTGGTGAACAACCCGGGCACCCTGCCGGAAACCGTCCTGTCGCGCATCGCCCACCGGCACGCCTCCCTGGGCATCACGGAGCCGCAGTACCAAGTGGTCTACGAGCACCTGTTCGCCGCAATCGCCGAAGACCTGGCCGAGGTGATCACTCCCGAAATCGCCGAAGCCTGGACCGAGGTGTACTGGCTCATGGCGGACGCCCTGATCAAGCTCGAAAAGGGCCTCTACGCCGCGCAGGCCAACGACAAAATGTGGACGCCCTGGCGGGTGGCAGCCAAGGCACCGGCAGGAACCGGGTCCATGACCTTCACGCTGGAGCCCGCCGACGACACCCCCGTCACCCCCGCCCTGCCCGGCCAGTACATCAGCGTCAAGGTGGCCCTCCCCGACGGACTGCGCCAGGTCCGCCAGTACTCCCTCTCCGGCGATGCCGGCACCAGCCGCACCTTCACCACCAAACTGGACGACGGCGGCGAGGTCTCCCCCGTCCTGCACCACACCGTCCAGGTGGGCGACGTCGTCGAGATCTCCAACCCCTACGGCGAGATCACGCTCAAGGAAGGCGACGGCCCCGTGGTCCTCGCCTCCGCCGGCATCGGCTGCACCCCCACCGCTTCCATCCTCCGCTCCCTCGCCGAATCCGGCTCCGACCGGCAGGTCCTGGTGCTGCACGCCGAAAGCACCCTGGACAGCTGGGCCCTGCGCAGCCAGATGACGGACGACGTCGAACGCCTGGACGGCGCGGAACTGCAGCTGTGGCTGGAGAAGCCGGCGGAGGGCGCCCGGGAAGGGTTCATGTCCCTGCGCGAAGTGGACCTTCCGGCGGACGCCTCCCTCTACCTCTGCGGCCCCCTGCCGTTCATGAAGAACATCCGCAATGAAGCCATCAACGCCGGCATCCCGGCCACCAGGATCCACTACGAGGTCTTCGGCCCGGACATTTGGCTCGCCAGCTGAAACAGACACACGACGACGACGGCCCCGCACCTTTTCGGAAAGGTGCGGGGCCGCCGTTGTTGCATCCGCGGTACGCGAATCCGGCCGCTGCTAGTGCTTGGCCATGCGTTCCTTGAGGGACTCAAGCTCGGCATGCAGCGCATCCGGCAGGGAGTCGCCGAACTTCGCGTACCACTCCTCGATGGAGGCCAGCTCGGCGTCCCATTCCTCGCGGTCGACGCGGACGGCGTCCTCGACGTGGGCGTGGGTGAGGTCAAGGCCGGTGAGGTCCAGTGAATGGCCGGCAGGCACGAAACCGATGGGGGTTTCCACGGCGTCCGCCTTGCCTTCGATCCGCTCGATGGCCCACTTCAGGACGCGGGCGTTGTCACCGAAGCCGGGCCAGGCGAATCCGCCGTCGGCCGTGCGCCGGAACCAGTTCACCAGGAAGATGTGGGGCAGGCGCTCCGGGTTGGCCTTCCCAGAGACACTGATCCAGTGCTTCAGGTAGTCGCCGGCGTCGTAACCGATGAACGGCAGCATGGCCATCGGATCGCGGCGGAGCACGCCCACCTGTCCGGCGGCAGCGGCCGTGGTCTCGGAGGAAAGGGTGGACCCCATGAAAATGCCGTTGGTCCAGCTCCGTGCCTCGGTGACCAGGGGAACGGTGGTCTTGCGGCGGCCGCCGAACAGGATGGCCGAGAGCTCCACGCCGTCGGGGCTGTAGTATTCCTCGGCGAGCATGTCCACCTGCGAGATGGGGGTGCAGAACCGGGAGTTCGGGTGGGCGGCGGGACGGCCGGAATCGGGGGTCCACGAGTTGCCCTGCCAGTCGGTCAGGTGCGCCGGCACCTCGTCCGTCATGCCCTCCCACCAGACACCGCCGTCGTCGGTCAATGCCACGTTGGTGAAGATGCTGTGGCCCTTGGCAATGGCGCGCATGGCATTAGGGTTGGTGCCCCAGCCGGTGCCGGGGGCGACGCCGAAGAGGCCGGCCTCCGGGTTGGTGGCGCGCAGCTCGCCTTCCTTGCCGATCCGCATCCACGTGATGTCATCGCCAAGGGTTTCGACTTCCCAGCCTTCAATGGTGGGGTCGAGCAGGGCAAGGTTGGTCTTGCCGCAGGCCGAGGGGAAGGCCGCGGAGATGTAGTAGTTCTTCTTCTCCGGCGAGGTGAGCTTGAGGATGAGCATGTGCTCGGCCAGCCAGCCTTCGTCACGCGCCATGACCGAGGCGATGCGCAGGGCGTAGCACTTCTTGCCGAGGAGGGCGTTGCCGCCGTAGCCGGAGCCAAAGGACCAGATGGACCGCTCTTCGGGGAAGTGGACAATCCATTTGTCGGGGTTGCAGGGCCACGGCACGTCGTCCTGGCCGGGGGCCAGCGGGGCGCCAAGGGAGTGCAGGGCGGGAACGAAGAAGGCGTTGGTGGCCGTGATCCTGTCCAGGACCTCGGTGCCGATGTTCGCCATGATGCGCATGGAAGCGACAACGTAGGCACTGTCGGTGATTTCCACGCCGAACTTGGGGTCCTCTGCGTCGAGGTGGCCCATGACGAACGGGATGACGTACATGGTGCGGCCGCGCATGGAACCGGCGAACAGCCCGCGCAGCTTCTCCTTCATCTCCCGCGGTTCCATCCAGTTATTGGTGAAGCCGGCGTCACGCCGGTTTTCCGAGCAGATGAAGGTCTGTTCCTCGACGCGGGCGACGTCGGCGGGATCGGAAAACGCAGCGAAGGAGTTCGGGAAGAGGTCCTGGTTGAGCCTGGTCAGGGTGCCGGCAGCAACAAGCTCGTCGGTAAGGCGGGTGTTTTCCTCTTCGGACCCGTCAACCCAGTAAATGCGGTCCGGCTGCGTAAGCTCAGCAACCTCTTCGACCCATGCCAGCAGGCCGGCATGTGTGGTGGGTGCTTTCTCAAGCAGCGGCTTCTGCGCCAGATCGCCCATTGCAGTTCCCTTCCTCGGGTTCATCGGTGTGAGCTAAATGCTATGGTCCGGACCAGTGGAGTTTTTGGGGAGCTTGACTGACATCTCCGGTCACCAAAAGTGAATTCCGCGGAAAATCAAGGAATTATTCCCGCAAAAACGCCGATTAAGTGACAAAGGTCACCTATACCGGTCTAGTTGCGGAGATTACAGTCGGTTCGATTTGGCACTACGGGCCCTGCTCGCGTAAAGTAATTCGAGGTTCGGGGAGAGCGGTTCTTCTCCCGGGACACGGAATGCGCCCATAGCTCAGCTGGATAGAGCGTCTGTCTACGGAACAGAAGGTCAGGGGTTCGAATCCCTTTGGGCGCACCAACAAGGTCCGCACCGGCTCGCCGGTGCGGACCTTTTTTGTGCAGCCGGGCCCGTGATCCCCGGCTAGGCTTTGCACATGATGCCCGACGCCGCTGAGCGCGAATTTGATGTTGTTGTTATCGGCGCAGGCGCCGTGGGGGAAAACGTGGCCGGCCGCGTTGTGGAGTGCGGGCTCACCGCCGTACTCGTGGAAGCGGAACTGGTGGGCGGCGAATGCTCCTACTGGGCCTGCATGCCATCGAAGGCACTCCTCCGGCCCGGCACCGCGCTGCACGGAGCACAGACGACGCCGGGCGCCAAGGAAGCAGTCACCCGTACCCTCGATGCCGCGGCCGTCCTGGAACGCCGAAACTATTTCACCTCCAACTGGCAGGACGACAGCCAGGTCTCATGGGTGGAGGACACCGGCATCGACCTGGTTCGCGGCCATGCATGGCTGACCGCCCCCAGGGCGGTGGAGGTGGCAGGCCTGGACGGTACCCGCCACCTGCTGCGGGCGCGGCATGCCGTAGTACTCGCCACCGGCTCCACCCCCAACACCCCGCCCATCGACGGTCTGCAGGATGTACAGGTCTGGGGAACCCGTGAAGCCACATCGGCGGCCGAGGTTCCGGAGCGCCTGGCAGTATTGGGCGGCGGCGTGGCCGGCGCCGAACTGGCCCAGGCCTTCGCCCGCCTGGGCTCCAGCGTGACCCTGGTGGCGCGCAGCGGGCTGCTGGGCAACTTTCCGGAGGAGGCCGCGGCACTGGTTGCGGCAGGACTGCGCGCGGACGGCGTCGAACTCCGCTTGAACACCGCCACCAAGCGCATCAGCGAGAACGGCGACGGCACCCTCACCGTCAGCCTGGGCGACGGAACCGACGTCACGGCCGAGAAGGTCCTGGTCTCAACGGGCCGGCATCCGGCCCTCGAAGGCCTGGGCCTGGAGAGCGTCGGGTTCGAGCCGGACGGCTCCGGGCACCTTTCGCTCACCACGGACACCTCCGGCCTGGTCCAGGGAACCCCCGGTGACGAACCCTGGCTGTACGCGGTGGGAGACGCCGCCGGCCATAACCTTTTCACCCACCAGGGCAAGTACGAGGCGCGGGCCACCGCTGACGCCATTGCCGCACGGGCCAGGGGCGAGCTCAAGGGCACGCCCGGCGAGTGGACCCGCTTCGCCCAGACGGCCAACCAGCACGCCGTGCCCAGCGTCGTCTTCACGGACCCCGAGCTGGCCAGCGTGGGACGCACCTTGCAGGCGGCCAGGAAGGCCGGGTACAGCGCATCCTCGGTGGAGCTGCCCATCCAGGTGGCCGGATCGTCGCTCCATTCGGAGAACTACGAAGGCTGGGCCCAGCTGGTGGTTGATGAAGACCGACGGGTCCTCCTTGGCGCAACGTTCGCCGGCCCGGACGTGGCGGAACTGCTGCACGCGGCCACGATCGCCGTGGTGGGCGAGGTGCCGCTGGACCGCCTGTGGCATGCCGTCCCCTCCTACCCCACCATCAGCGAGGTGTGGCTCCGGCTGCTGGAGAAGTACGGCCTGTGACACTTATTTGAACTGACCAGTCAGTTCGGTTAGCCTTGATGCAGACCATTCCTGCGAAAGGCAAGCCTTGCTCTCAGCACTCCAGCTCCATGCCAAAGGACGCCGGGACCCGCTGCTTCCGCCAACCTCGCTGGCCGTGGGCCGCGGCGAACTGCTGCTCGTTACCGGTGACCGCCAGGACCAGCGCACCGCTTTGTCCCTCCTGCTCAGCGGGAGGATGAAGGCTTCGGGCGGCCAGGTCGGCTGGGACAACAGTTCCCGGACCAAGCCGCTCCGCCTGGCAGCGGCCCTGGTGGACTCCCCCGGCGTCAATGAACCTGAAGAACACCTCAGCGTCCGCGACCTGGTGACCGAGGACCTGGCCCTGATACCCCGGCGCTACCGTGGGGCATTGCTCAGCGGCCCGTGGCTCAAGGTCAACCGGTTCGAGGACATCGCGGGCCTCTGGACGGAACAGCTTGAACCCCGCCGGCGGCTCGAACTCCTCACGGCGCTGGCCCTGGCCAACCCCCGCACGGACCTGCTGGTGGTGGATTCCCCGGACCGCCACAGTGCAGATGAGCTCACCTGGCTGCCGCGCCTGCAGCAGCTGGCGTACGACGGCGGGCGGCCGCTTGCCGTCGTTGCGGCCGTCAGCGCCGTCCCCGGCTCATGGGAGGGGCCCGTCGCCGCCATCGGCAACGCCGCCCCGGAGCCGGCCCCTGCCGCGGAAGCCGGGCCGGACCCGGAAAACCAGGAAACCCCACTCGAAACAGAGGTTGCCAAGTGACTGTCCTGCGGCTGGCCCGCTCCGAACTCAAGCGCATGACCGGCGGCCTGCTCCCCAAGCTGACCATTCTGGCGCTGACCATGGTCCCCCTCCTCTACGGCGCGGTGTACCTCTACGCGAACTGGGATCCGTACGGCCACCTCAACAACCTGGACGCAGCCCTGGTGGTGGAGGATGCGGGTGCAACCACGGCGGACGGCAGCCGGCTTGAGGCCGGAACAAAAGTGGCGGACAGCCTGGTGGAAGGCAATGTCTTCCACTGGGTGCCGGTGGCCAGCTCCACGGAGGCCGACGCGGGTGTGAGCAGCGGGCAGTACGCCTTCGCACTGAAGATCCCCAAGGAGTTTTCGGCCAACCTGGTATCGCCCGGCAGCTTCGACTCGGCCAGCCAGGCCATGTTGAACGTGACCACGAACGACGCCAACAACTACCTCCTGAGCACGATCGTGGACAAGCTGACCACTGCCGTGCACTCCAGTGTCGCCAAGGAGGTGGGTGAGGAGACCGCCAACCAGCTGCTCACCGGGTTCGGCACCATCCACTCCAAGATGGTCCAGGCCGCGGACGGTGCCACCCGGCTGGCAGACGGCGTGGCCACGCTCAGGGACGGAACGGTCACCCTCCACGAGGGGACCTCGGCCCTGAGCAGCGGGGCGGACCAGTTGTACGCCGGCCAGCTGAAGCTGCGGGACGGCGCCAACCAGCTGACCGACGGCGCGGGGCAGCTCAGCAGCGGACTGTCAGTCCTGAAGGACAAGACGGCCACCCTGCCAACCGATACCCAGACCCTCGCGTCCGGCGCCGCCCAGGTGGCTGCCGGGAACGCCCAGTTGAACGCCAAGGTCCAGGATGTGGCGGCGCAGCTGGAGGCAGCGGACCAGGGACTGCGCTCCCGGGTGGTGGAGTCCAACAGCAGGCTCGTCGCCTCGGGCGTCCTGACGCAGGAGCAGGCGGACAAGGTGCTGGCGGATTTCGACGCCGCCGCGGCATCCAGCCCCGTGGCAGCGGCCAAAAGCAGGATCCAGACGGATGCGGCCCAGGTCCAGCAGCTGGCCAGCGGTTCCGAGGCGGTCAGTGTCGGCGCAGCCCAGCTGGCAGCCGGGATGCCGGCCCTCAGGGACGCGATCGCGCAGGCCTCGGCAGGGGCTGACCAGCTGCACACGGGCGCTGCCGCGCTGGCAGCCGGTGAGCAGTCCGCCGTCGACGGTGCCGCCGGCCTTGCGGACGGAGCACGGAAGGTGGATACGGGGGCGGCGCAGGTGTCCGACGGAGCGGCCCAGGCCGCGACGGGGTCCGGTACGCTCGCCGACGAGATCGGGAAGGGCGCCGGCCAGGTCCCCAACCCGGACGATGCCCAGAAGAGCAACCTGTCCCAGGTCATGGCCGATCCTGTGGCGGTCAGCAACGTCTCGCAGGCCAAGGCCGGATCGTACGGTGCGGGGCTGGCGCCGTTCTTCCTCACGCTCGCCCTGTGGATCGGGATCTTCATGCTGGTCCAGGCCATGCGCCCCATCACCCAGCGGGCACTGGCCTCCAACGCGCCGTCGTGGAAGATCGCGTTGGGCGGCTGGCTTCCCTTCCTGCTGGTCTCGGTGGTGCAGGCGTCGCTGCTGACCCTGGTGGTGGACGTGGCCCTGGGCCTGGACCCGGCGCACCCGGTCCTGATGTGGCTGTTCATGCTCGCCGCTGCCATGGCGTTCAGCGCGCTCATCCAGGGTGTGGTGGCGCTGCTGGGTTCGCCGGGCAAGCTGGTGGTGCTCATCCTGCTGGTCCTGCAGCTGGTGTCATCCGGCGGCACGTTCCCGTGGCAGACCACCCCGCAGCCGCTGCACGTGGTGCACCAGGTCCTGCCCATGGGTTACGTGGTGACCGGGATGCGGCACCTGATTTACGGCGGTGACCTGTCCATGATTGCCCCCACGCTGGCGGGCCTGCTGGGCTACACCCTGCTGGGGGCGGCCATGTCCACCCTCGCAGTACGCAAGAACAAATACTGGACGCTCAAGACACTGAAACCGGAGATCGCGGTATGAGCACCGAACCCACGGCCGCGGGCAAAGGGCTCCGGCCCGCCCGCACCAACGCCACCCGCCAGAAACTGTTCGATGCCTCCATGGAGCTGATCGGCGAGCGCGGCGCGGCCAGTGTCACGGTGGATGAGATCGCAGCGGCGGCCGGGGTCTCCAAGGGCACCGTCTACTACAACTTCGGCAGCAAATCGGAGCTGATCGCGCAGCTTCTGCGGCACGGTGTGGACATCCTCAAGGCGCAGCTGCTCGAGGCCGCGGACAGCGAAGGCACCGGCCGGGACCCCTTGCTGGCCATGGAAGCGATGATCGGCCAGGCCATGGATTTCATGGCCGAATACCCTTCCTTCGCCCGCCTGTGGGTCAGCGAGAACTGGCGGATCCCCAGCGAATGGCAGGGCACCTTCTCGGTCCTGCGCCGCGAGCTCCTGGAGGTCATTGGCCAGGCCGTGGAGAGGGTGGCCAAGGCCTATCCCGTGGACGAATCGGTGTCCCGGGGCAGCCTGGAGACGGCCATCTTTGGGGCCTGCTTCGTGGTGGGCCTGGACCGGCAGACCTACAACCCCGAGCGCACCCGTGACCAAAGTGTTGCAGCAATCATGGCCATCATGCGCGGCTACGTCCTCAAGGAGCCGGCTCCTCGGGGATGATGGAGCACATGCGCCATACGGGGAAGAGCGGAAAGTTCGCGGTCATCTGCGGCGTCGTCGCTGCGGGGCTGCTGGTACTCACGGCGATGACACTGGCCGAACCGGTCTTCCTGGCTTTCCTGGGCGTCCTGGGGCTGGCCTACCTCGGCGCGCTTGCCGAGATCCTGGTCAGGCGGCGGCGGTTTGCCCTGCTGGCCGCGGGCGCCGGGACCGCCATGGCACTCGGCTTCTCCCTGGCGTTCGTCAGCACGTGGGAGCTGGCGTTCAGCGGCCAGTCCTCATTCCTGGGCACCCCACTCCCCACGGACGACCCCGACAACTACTTCCTGGGTGCCGCCTGCGCCCTTGCCGGAACGTTCGGGATCCTCTTCCTGGGTGCCTTATGGCCGGGAAGGGGCCAGGCAATGCCGGCCCGCAGGCCTTCCTCCGCCAGGCGCGGAAGTCCCCAGGCAACGCGCCCCTCCGCGCGCTCAGGCAACCAGGCCTCCGCCCCTCAGCGGGCCTCCGTCACCCGTAGACCGTCCGGCGGCTCTTCGACCGCCGCCAGGCGCCCGTCGTCGTCCGCCTCCTCCTCAGCCAGGCCGGCACCCAGGTCCGGGAGCGGCTCCGCTTCCCGGCGCTGACGCCGCCTGCCTGCACCGGTGAGCACCGCCGTCGCCACCCCGCCCAGGAGGAGCAGCCCGCCCGCCAGCTCCGTTGGCGACGGCACTTCCCCGAGCACCAGCCACGCAGCACTCATGCCCACCACGGGGACCAGCAAGGTGAACGGAACAACAGCCGACGACGGGTGGCTGGCCAGGAGCCGGTTCCAGATTCCGTAGCCCACCAATGAGGCGAAAACAGCGGTGTAGAGGGCGCTGAGCATGGTTGGCCCCTGGAGATTGGACAGCGAGTCCCACACGGCGCCCGGCCCGTCAACCACCAGCGACAACGCCCCCAGCGGCAGTGGCACCACAGCGCCGGACCAGACCACCAGCCCCAGGCCGGAGGCAGCCCTGGCCTTCCGGGCAATGACGTTTCCGGCTGCCCAGGACAGTGCCGCCGCCAGGACGATGACCAGCGGCAGGAGCGGTGCCACGGCGCTTCGTCCCACGGCCACCAGGGCGAGTCCTGCTACCCCCAGCCCGACACCCGCGAGCTGGCGTGCGCTGGGCCGCTCATGCAGGAACCCGGCGGCGAGCAGGACGGTCAGGAGCACCTGTGCCTGAAGCACCAGCGAGGCAAGACCGGCCGGCATGCCGAGCGCCATGGCAAGGTACAGAAGGCCGAACTGGCCGGCGCTCATGAAAAGTCCGACGCCGATAATGGCCTTCCAGCCCACGTCCGGCTTCCTGACGAAGAAGATCCAGGGGACAACCACCAGGACGAAACGCAGCGCGACGAACAGCAACGGGGGAAAATTCCGGCCGCCTGCGTGGAGCCCGATGTCGATGGCCACGAAATTCAGGCCCCACAGCAGGGCTACAAGGACGGCAAGGAGGGATTCGCGCAGGCTCACGCTCCCACTCTGGCAGGGGTATCAATGAAGCACCAGCGCGTAATTCAGCACTGGATCGTGTACGTTTTCTTCATGATCGACATCGGGTCGCTGCGCGCCCTTGCGGCAATCGAGCAGCATGGGACGGTTATTGCGGCGGCGGAAGCCATGGGATTCAGCCCGTCCGCCGTGTCCCAGCAGGTGAAGAAGTTGGAGAAAGAGGGCGGCTTCGCCGTCCTGGAACGCCGCGGCCGCGGGGTTCTGCTCACCGAGCGGGGGCTGGCCCTGGCAGCATATGGGCGGCGCATCCTGGCAGAGCTGGAGGAGTTGGAGTCCACGCTGCTGGCAGACCCGGCGAAGCCCAGCGGCAGCCTCCGCATCGTTTCGTTTTCCACTGCCTGCCGCGGACTGCTGGGGCCTCTGCTGGCCCAGGTTGGGCAGTCGGGGGCGGCGCTCGACATTTCCGTCCTGGCGGAGGACCCGCGCGAGGCCGTGGCCAGGGTAGCCAACGGCGAAGCCGACCTGGGCCTGGTGCACAACTGGAACTCCGTGCCGCTGGTGATCCCTGAGCACCTGGCGCTGGAGTGGCTGTGCGAGGACGTGGCCGATGTCCTGGTCCACCGCGGGCATCCACTCGCGCTTAGGGCAGAAGTTGACCCTGCCCAGCTTGTCGACGAGCGCTGGATCAGTACGCCGGCCGGCGCGATCTGCAATGAAGCGCTCCTGCGGATCTTCGCCGACCTGGGCCGGGTTCCGGACATCAGGGTTTACGATCCGGATTTTGCCACGCACATCGCTTTCGTGGAGCAGGGCGTGGCGGTTGCCCTGGTGCCCCGGCTGGGACGCCCGGCGCTGCCTCCGGACGTCGTCGCAATTCCAGTGGTCAATCCGGTCCAGGCGCGGCAGGTGGGGCTGGTCCATCGCAGGACCATGACGGCCAGTCCGGGCATCAGGCACGTCGCGGCGCTGCTGCGCGGCATCGCGGCGGATGGGCCAGGAGCCGGTGAGGCTGGGAGCCAGTGAGCCCGGTAGCTGGTGAGGCTGGGGCTAGTGGGCCCGGGGCACCTTGAAGCGGGTGATCCGGGCATCCTGCCCATCGAGTTCCGCCCACGTTTTCTCCGTCTCCAGGACCGTAAGCGCATTGGTGGGAAAGCGGGTGGCGGCGTCCATGTAGGCGTCGTGGTCGGAGTCGCGTGAGGCGAGGTGCATGGCCAGGTCCTGCACGCCGGGCAGGTGCGCGATCACCATCAGGGTGGTCACGGTGTCCGGCACGTGGTTGACCACGGTGAGCATCCGGAGGGCCGAGGCCGCATACAGGCCGTCTTCCAGCTTGGGCGTCGGCGCTTTGTCACCGAGTTCGGAGCAGACCCAGGTGCAGGTCTGCCGCGTGCGCAGCGCGCTGGAGCACAGGATGAAGTCCGGGACGATGTTGTGCTTGAGCAGCCAGCGGCCGGCCAGCGGCGCCTCCCTGTGCCCGCGCTCCTCGAGCGGCCGCTCATGGTCGGCCACCCCGCCGGGCCAGTCGGCCTTGGCGTGGCGCATGATCACAAGGCGTCGGACATGGTGCGAACTCATGGCCCAAGCCTAGCCCCAGCAAAAGCAGAGGGCGCCCGCAAATACAGGCCTCAGCAACAGAGAACCGCACCAAAGCATGCCCACAGTGACACAAGGACCCCCAGAGGGCGGGCGCCTCCCGTAAAGAGGAACTAGATCGAGTACTCCGGAGCGGCCCAGACAACAACTTCCGGGTGCTCGTAGAACCGGTAGCCCTGGCCGCGGACGGTGCGAACGGTGTTGGCGAGGCGGCCCAGTTTAGAGCGGAGGCGGCGGATGTGGACGTCGATGGTGCGCTCGTTGGGAACCTCTTCGGCGTTGCGCCAGAGACCTTCGAGCAGTTCGTCACGGCCCACGGTGCGGGTTCCGTTTTCGACGAGGTAGTTGAGGAGTTCGAACTCCTTGAACGTCAGGTTCAGGGATTCGCCGTCGAGGTGGACTTCGCGGCGGGCGAGGTCGATGAGCACGCCGGAGGGGCGCGGTTCCTGCGGCTGGGCAGGGCGCGGGGTTTCCGAGCGCTGGCGGGAGTTCACGGTGGGGTCGCCGAAGGTGGAACGGACGACGTCGAGAGCGGAACCGGGGGTGCCGGCCGGGGCTACTGCGACGGCGGCGTAGCTTTCGGCGCCGGAGACCAGCGACTGGGCGTATGCGCGGATTTCCTGCGCGAGCTTGGCGATGGAGGTTCCGGCTGCTGCCGCGGTCTCCTCGTCGATGCCCATGTAGAGGACGAATCCGCGGGCGACGTTCTCGTTGGCGACAGGGCGGACCTGGTTGGCGCCGGGAACGACGGGGGTGGGAGCGGTCACCGGCGCGGAGTCTGCGGGATGTACGGCGCGGAGCTGCCCGTATGAGTTGGGGTTGTATCCCTGCGGGGCGAAACCCTGGCCGGGGAAGCTGCTTCCGGGAGTGGAGGGAGCGAGTGCCGGGCGCGGGCCGAAACCGGGACGAAGGCCGGAGGGCTGGCCTGCCTTGGCGGCGTTACGGACTGAGATGTGGACGTATCCGGATGCAACTGACATGAAATGCTTACCTCAATGTGAAATGGCCGTTTTCGCGGCTCGAATGCTGGCTTCCCCGTCACAGGAACCGGGGATGGGCGCCCGACGCTGGGCTTGGGGGCGAATGCCTAAGAACTTCGTTGGGTGGGAAGGTCAGGCGTGCATTCGACAACAGCGCATGTCGGCAGCAGCGGATGTGCTGGGCCAATATTCTGCGGCTGCAGGTGCTGTTGAGTTCTTGTTCACATTGGAAGTGTGCAGCGTAACAATGCCAACTTGCAAGTAACAATGGACCAAATCGTCCGCATTGTGAGACGAACCGCAGGATTGTGCGGTAGATCACTATTTCGGAAGAGGGATTTATTTTCGATGCTTATCCGGTGAACGGCCTTCTATCTACCAGTTTGCAGAACATTATTCGCTCGAATCAGATTTGACCGAATCTCTCTGAAATTCAACCGTTTGACATAGAATCGGCTGGACAGGCTCCTCTCCTGTCCAGCCGACGTTCCCTCTCCTCCAGAATTTTTTTGCCGCGGGACCGTCGGGTGCCCGGGCCCACATGGTTCGCCCCGTTCGTCTTTGCGTGTCAGTTACTGCTTGCTCCGGAGCCCGGAGTGGTTGCCGTGCCGGATGTTGCCAGCTGGATGGTCTGGGCGGTGTAGGTGTCCGAATCCTTCACGGCCGTCACCCGGACGCCCGCTCCCGTGGTCACGTTGGACATGCTGAGCGTGCTGCTGGTGGATGCACTGCCCCGCTGCCGCATTCCCTGCGTGACCTGCACGCCGGAACCGACCGCATAGGTACGGGAGAAGCCGTCCCCGCTCTTGACGGTCAGGGAGGTCGCGGAAACCTCCGTGACCGTGCCTGTCTGGCCCGCCATGGTCACGTAGGTCGAATCCTGGAGGACCACGTATTCGGAGTGGACGGCAGCGTTCAGGCCGGCCGCTCCCATCCCCAGGCCACCGGGGCCGCCGTCCATGCCCATTCCGCCGTCCATGCCCATGCCGCCGTCCATGCCGCTTTGGCCGCCGGGGCCCATCATGCCGCCCTGTCCGGTCATGCCGCTTTGTCCTCCCGGGCCCAACTGGCCCGCGGCACCTGTGCCCTGGCCGTTGTTCGCGGACGCCGCAGTGGCACCGTTTCCGGCAGCGTAGGCGCCGGCACCGGCCGCGGCGCCCACAACCACCGCCACGCCGCCTACCAACAGGCCCTTCTTCGCGGTCCAGTTTCCTTTCCCGGAACGGGAAGACGTGCCGGAGGCGTACGGCTGCGGCACGCCCCACCCACCGCCGGCGTTTGGCGCCTGGCCAGGTGCCGCCGTCGTTCCCCAGCCTGCGGAAGGCGCAGCGGAAGCGGATGAACCCCAACCCTGCACAGGCTGCCCCTGGGGTGATCGGGCCGGCTCCCCGCGGCCGCTGGTACTGCCTGTGGGGACACCCCATCCTGTGGCTGCCCCATCGCGGTCGGTGCCGTCGGCTGCCCCGCCCCAGACTGGAGCCGGCTGGGGCGCGTGTCCTGATGCGCCGGGTTGCCCCGATGCCCCGGGGACGGCGCGGTCATCTTGCTGATCCATGGCTTTCTCCAAGAAGTTGAAACTGATGGTGGTGATGCTGTTGTTCCAACAGGGTCTGCCGCCATGCTGTGCGGCGGCTGTGCGGCAGGCCAAGCCTGCCTGTGACCTTCGGGGCCGCATTCCCAGGGCAGAGCTTGCGTTGGGTTCAGGTGGCTAGGCTGGACCTCACAGCTGGAGCACAGCAACGGCAAAGCGTCGGCAAACCGACAGATCGGAGAGTTGTCCCATGGCATCCCCGCACTCCATGACCAACAACCTTCCCCAGCTCACCCACCCGGACGGGTCGCCGATCCGTGCCCTGGTGGTGGATGACGAGCCGAGCCTGTCCGAGCTCATGAGCATGGGCCTGCGCATGGCGGGCTGGTCCGTGGCCGTGGCAGCGGACGGTCCCACTGCCGTCAAGCTCGCCAAGGACTTCCACCCGGATGTCCTGGTGCTGGACGTCATGCTGCCGGGGTTCGACGGCGTGGAGCTGCTGGGCAGGATCCGCGCCTTTGCGCCGGAGGTGCCTGCGCTCTTCCTGACGGCCAAAGACGACGTCCAGGACCGGATTGTGGGACTGGCCGCCGGCGGGGACGACTACGTCACCAAGCCCTTCAGCATGGAGGAAGTCCTGCTGCGCCTGCACCGGCTGGTGCAGCGTTCCGGCGTGGCCGCCATGGACACTGCCGAACTGGTGGTCGGCGACCTGGTGCTCAATGTGGACACCCGTGAAGTCACCCGTGCCGGGGAAGGGATCCAGCTGACGGCAACACAGTTCGAGCTCCTCCGGTACCTGATGGAAAACCCCAAGCGCGTGGTCAGCAAGGCCCAGATCCTGGACCATGTCTGGGATTACGACTTCGGCGGCCAGGCGAACATCGTGGAACTGTACATTTCCTACCTGCGCAAGAAGATCGAAGCCAACCATCCGCCGATGATCCACACCGTGCGCGGAGCAGGCTACGTCATCAAGCCCGCAGACTAGCCAAAGGAAACGCGTGTCTCTTTCCGGTGTCCCCCGGCCCACCGGCCGGTCCTGGTTCAACCCGTCCACCTGGCACCTCCGCACCCGCCTGATCCTGCTCTCCATGGCGCTCCTGGTGGCCATCTCCAGCGCCATCGGCGTGGTCAGCTACGCCTCCATGGATGTGGTCCTGACCAACCAGCTGGACTCGCAGCTGATGCTGGCCTCCCGCGGACGGCCGCCGGAGGGCAACCCGTCCGGCCGACCGGACCCCCTCGATGCCCGGGGCCAGAGTGTGGGGACGCTCAACGCACGGGTGGTGGGCGGCCAGGTCAGCCGGGAGGCGGGCTTCCTGTCTTCCGATGCCACCCGCACGGCGCTGACTTCCGCCGATGTGGCCACCCTGCAGGCGTTGCCCCGCAATGGCCTTCCCGTGGACCGCAAGCTGTCCAACGGCGATTACCGGCTGATGGCCACGGCCACCCCTTACGGCGACGTGGTGATCACCGGCCTGCCGCTGGCAACGAAACAAAGCACCGAGGCCTCGCTGGTGCTCACGATGGTGCTGGTGTCACTGGGCGGCCTGGTCGTGATCGGGCTTGCGGGCACTGCCTTGATCCGCCGGACCATGCGTCCGCTGGAACAGCTGTCCGACGTCGCCACCAAGGTCTCCAAACTGCCCCTCGACGCCGGCGAGGTGGCGCTTGCCGTGCGCGTACCGCCGTCCGCAGCGCATCCCACCACCGAGGTGGGCAGCGTGGGCCATGCCCTGAACCTGATGCTGGACAACGTCTCCAGCGCCCTGGAGGCCCGGCAGCGCAGCGAGATGAAGGTGCGCCAGTTCGTTGCGGACGCTTCCCATGAGCTCAGGACGCCCCTGACCGCCATCCGCGGGTACACCGAGCTGATGCGCATGACCGAGACCTTTACCGAGGACGGCCGGAAGTCACTGGGCCGCGTCCAAAGCCAGTCCGAGCGCATGACCGCGCTGGTGGAGGACCTGCTCCTGCTGGCCAGGCTTGATGAGGGCAAGGCAACCGAAACCACCGATGTGGACCTTACCCAGCTGGTGGTGGAAACCGTCAGCGATGAAAAGATCATGGCCCCGGACCACACGTGGCAGCTGACGCTGCCCGATGAGCCCGTCACGGTCCGCGGGGATGCCACCCAGCTGCACCAGGTGCTGGCCAACCTGCTGTCCAACGCCCGGAAGCACACACCGGCCGGCACCACCGTAACCACCGGGTTGATGCGCTCGGCCGATGGGAGCGTGGTGGTGACGGTTACCGACGACGGGCCCGGCATCCCCGCCGAATTCCAGGGCAACATCTTTTCGCGCTTCACCCGGGCCGACGCCGCCCGCTCAGGCTCAGAAGGCTCGTCGGGCCTGGGCCTGTCCATCGTCGAATCCATCGTCATGGCCCACGGAGGCACGGTGGAACTGGTGTCCCGGCCAGGCAGGACCGAGTTTGCGGTCCGCCTTCCCGTGCCCGGACCCGCCGCCGCCTGACCGCCACACACGCACAGGGCGGTGGCCACTGAAGGCCAAGCCCGCGCCAACTGCACTGCGCCAGTTGCACAGCGCCGGTTGCACAGCGCCAGTTACACAGGCACATCACAGGTTGCGCCTAAAGCCCTCAAATCCGGCGGCGCCACTGTTGATCCATGACTCTCACCGACTCCACTTCAGGAACCCTGCCGGACGCCGCGGTGGCCCCGGCGGGCCTTCCTTCCCGCGGACATGCCGCGCGGCGCGCACCCGTGGACACCCGTACCACCGTCCCCGTCCTTGACGTGACCATTCCCGTTTTCAACGAGGAACGTGACCTTGAGGAATGCCTTCGCCGGCTCCACGGGCACCTGCTGGATACCTTTCCACACAGCTTCCGGATCACCGTGGCGGACAACGCCAGCACGGATGGAACCCTGAAGATCGCCGAGCGGCTGGCCCGGGAGTTCCCTGAGCTCGTGGCGGTCCACCTGGATGAGAAGGGCCGCGGCAACGCCCTGCGCAAAGTGTGGCTGGCCTCCCCGTCACCGGTGCTGGCCTACATGGACGTGGACCTTTCCACCGACCTCGCCGCCCTGCCGCCGCTGCTGGCGCCCCTGATTTCCGGGCATTCGGACCTCGCCATCGGCACCCGGCTGACCCGCAACTCCCGCGTCGTCCGCGGGCCCAAGCGGGAGTTCATCTCACGCAGCTACAACATGATGCTGCACTCGTTCATGGGCGCGCGGTTCAGCGACGCGCAGTGCGGGTTCAAAGCCATCCGCGCCGACGTCGCCCAGCAGATCCTGCCCTACACCGTGGACAACTCCTGGTTCTTCGACACCGAGCTTTTGGTCCTCGCCGAACGCTGCGGCCTGCGTGTCCATGAGGTCCCCGTTGACTGGATCGACGATCCCGATTCCAGCGTGGACGTGGTACGCACAGCACTGGCCGACGTGAGGGGAATGGCCCGGCTCACCCGCGACTTGGTCTACGGTCGCATCCCGGTCCCGGAACTGCGCGCAGCCCTGGCACGGGGTCCGATCCCGGCGTCCTCGCGGTCCGGTGAGCAGACACGCGGCAGCAGCCTTTTCGGCCAGCTGGTCCGGTTCGCCGCGATTGGCGCCGCCTCAACCCTGGCGTACCTCCTGATCTTCGTGTTCTGCCGGGGATTCATGGACCCGCAGTTGGCCAACTTCCTTGCACTGCTGATCACCGCCGTGGCCAACACTGGCGCCAACAGGCGCTTCACGTTCGGCATCCAGGGCGGCAACCCGGTCCGGCACCACTTCGAAGGGCTGATCGTGTTCGGCATCGGCCTGCTGCTCACCTCCGGAGCACTCGCCTTTGTACACCGGACGACGACGCCTGACCGGTGGGTGGAAGTCCTCACCGTTGTGGCGGCGAACCTGGCAGCCACGGCGGTCCGGTTCCTGCTGTTCCGGCTCTGGGTGTTCCGCGGCAACCACGGCAACCGGACCACCAAAGACGCCCCCACTTCGACAGAAACGGCAGCATCATGACCTCCACCATTTCGCCGGCGGACGCCGGCTCACCCGCCGGCCGGCAGCCGTCGCCATCCGGCCACGCTGCCTCCTCCCCCGGGGCGGCCGATACCGCACCCCGCTGGACCCGCTACGCCTTCGGTGCGCAGCCCCGCTGGGTGAGGCCTTCCGCCGTGGGGCTCCTGGCAGCCACGGCGGTCCTGTATCTGTGGAACCTGGCAGCAACCGGCTACGGAAACTCCTTCTATGCAGCCGCCATCCAGGCCGGCACCAAGGACTGGACGGCGTTCCTTTTCGGCTCGCTGGACGCAGGGAACGCCATCACGGTGGACAAGCCGCCGGCAGCACTCTGGATCCCCGCCCTCGCAGGGCGCATCTTCGGTTTTTCACCACTGAGCATGCTGGTGCCGGAAGCACTCATGGGGGTGGCCGCCGTCGGGTTCCTCTACTTGGCCGTCAAACGCGTCTCGGGACCTGCCGCAGGCCTGCTGGCCGGCGCTGCCCTGGCGCTGACGCCGGTGGCTGCGCTCATGTTCAAGTTCAACAACCCGGACGCCATGCTCACCCTGTGCCTGGTGCTTGCTGCCTACTTCACCACCCGCGCCATTGAGAGGGCGGGTTGGAAGTGGCTGGTGGCCGCCGGCGCCGTGGTTGGCCTGGCATTCCTGACCAAGATGCTGCAGGGCTTCCTGATTGTTCCCGCGCTGGGACTGGCCTATCTGTGGGCCGCACCCACGCCGGTGGGGCGCCGGCTGGTGCACCTGCTTGGCGCGCTGGGCGGAATCGTCGTGGTTGCCGGCAGCTACATCGCCCTGTTCCAGCTGACACCGGCCTCCGAGCGGCCGTACATGGCAGGGTCCAGCACCAACAGCTTCCTTGAACTGACGTTCGGCTACAACGGACTGGCCCGTCTCACCGGTTCCGGCGAGGGCATGCCCGGCGGGGCCGGGGGTGCTGCTGCCGGCGGTCCCGGAGGCGGCTTCGGCGGCGGCAACGCCGGATTCGGCGGGGCGGCCGGGCTGCTGCGGATGTTCGGCACCAGCTTTGGCGGTGAGGTCTCGTGGCTTCTGCCCGCCGCCCTGGTCCTGCTGGTGGCAGGCCTCTGGTTCACGCGCCGGGAAGTACGCACCTCCCCGGGCCGCGCGGCCCTGATCCTGTGGGGCGGCTGGCTCGTGGTCACCGGAGGTGTCTTCAGCTTCATGAGCGGCATTGTCCATCCCTACTACTCAGTGGCACTGGCGCCGGCGATCGCAGCGCTGGTGGGCATAGGCGCAGTGGAGCTCTGGCGTGGCCGCAGCTACTGGCCGGCCCGGATCGTCCTCGCCGTGACCGTCCTCGGCACCTCTGTGTGGTCGGCAGTCCTGCTGGGCCGCGACACGTCGTGGCTCCCCTGGCTGCGGGTCGCCATCATCGTGCTCGGCGTCCTCGCCGCCGCCGCAATCCTCCTCCGCCTCGATGCACTGGGCACCTCAAAACCGGGCACCTCGAAACTGGGCGCCTCCGGACGGTTCCGCCGGGCCGGTGCGGCCGCCGTCGTCGTCGTATCCCTCCTGGCCGGCGGTCTTGGGACAGCGGGGTGGACCCTCGCCACCGCTGCTTCCGCCCACTCCGGTTCCATTCCGACGTCGGGCCCGGCGGGTTCGTCCGCGGGTGGCTTCGGCAACCGTGCCGCTGGATTCGGCGGCGCACGGGCTGACGGCAGGGAGGCCGCCACTGACGCTGCCAACGGCGCGGGTGGACTCGATCCCTTCGGCGGCATCGACGGCGCAGCCGGCCCCGGCGGTACCGGGGGCGCCGGCGGCGCCGGGGGCCCGGGCGAAGGATCCGCAGATGCGGCGGTGGCGGCACTCCTGAAGGCCACCACCACGAAGTGGTCCGCGATCGTCTCCGGCGCCAGCCAGGCAGCCAGCCTGGAACTCGCCACGAACACCAACGTCATTGCCCTGGGCGGTTGGAACGGCGGGGACCCCTACCCCACGCTCGCCCAGTTCCAGGACATGGTGGCCAAGGGCGAGATCGGCTACTTCATCCAAGGCGGTGGCATGGGAGGCGGCGGCATGGGTGGCCGCGGCAATTCAGAGGTGGCCGCCTGGGTCCAGGCCAACTTCCAGGCCCAGACCGTAGGCAACTCCACCGTGTACCAACTCACCAAGTAGGACTCAATGGCCAGCCACTACCCAGTGTCCGTCCACACTGCGTCGGTCCACACCGGACACCCTGCCGGTGCTCCTGCCGCCGCGCATCATCCTGTCCCGGCCCGCTTCCGGCCGGACCCGCGGGCGCTCCGGCGGCGGCTGGAACTGGCAGCGGTGCTGGCCGGGACCGCCGTGCTGTACTTGTGGAACCTTGGAGCATCCGGCTGGGCCAACGCGTTCTATTCCGCCGCGGCCCAGGCCGGATCGCAGGACTGGGCGGCCTGGTTTTTCGGCTCCTCCGACGCCGCCAACGCCATCACGGTGGACAAGCCGCCGGCGTCGTTGTGGGTCATGGGGTTGTCCGTCCGGATCTTCGGCCTCAGTTCCTGGAGCATCCTGGTCCCCCAGGCGCTGATGGGCGTCGGCACCGCCTGGCTGCTCTACCTGGCCGTACGGCGGGCCGCGGCGCCTGCCACGGCCGATCCACGGCTGGCGCACCGCGCAGGACTGATCGCCGCAGCCGTCCTGGCCCTCACCCCCGTTGCCACGCTGATGTTCCGCTTCAACAACCCGGACGCCCTGCTGGTGCTGCTCATGACGGCAGCCGCCTACGCGGTCCTCCGTGCAGTCCAGGAGGACCGGTTGCGCTGGCTCCTGCTGGCCGGAGTGTTCCTGGGCTTCGGCTTCCTGGCCAAGCAGCTGCAGGTCCTGCTGGTGGTTCCGGGATTCGCCATCGCCTACGCGCTGGCAGGCCCGCACAGGCTCCCGCGGCGCCTGCTCCGGCTGGCCGCGGCGGGAGCGGCCATGGTGGCCTCCGCCGGGTGGTGGCTCCTGGCGGTGGAGCTGACGCCGGCCGGCCTGCGTCCCTACATCGGCGGATCGCAAAACAACTCCATCCTGGAGCTCACGCTGGGTTACAACGGGCTGGGCCGGCTGACGGGCGACGAGACCGGCAGTGTGGGCGGCGGCAACGGCTGGGGAGATCCCGGGCTGCTCCGGATGTTCAACAGCGAGTTCGGCGGCCAGATCGCGTGGCTGCTGCCGTCCGCCCTGATCCTTGCGGCGGGCCTGCTGTGGTTGGGCCGGCGGGCACCGCGGACGGATGCGGTCCGCACCGCCGTCATCATCTGGGGCTTGTGGGTGCTGGTGACGGGCCTGGTCTTCAGCTTCATGGCGGGCATCATCCACCCTTACTACGCCGTGGCGCTGGCGCCGGGGATCGCCGGGCTTGCGGGGCTGGGCACGGTCCTCCTGTGGCAGCACCGGCAGCAGCCACCCGCCGCACTCCTGCTGGCCGCAGCGGTGGCCGCGGCCGCCCTGATGGCCTTCCAGCTGCTTGGCACCACGTCCGCCTACGGCGCGGGGCTGCGTTGGCTGGTCCTTTCCGGAGGCTTGGCGGCCGCAGCGGGCGTGGCGTTCGGCAGGTTCCTGCGCTGGCGTGCCGTGCAGCGGACGACGGCGGCGCTCGCCATTGCGGCGTCGCTCACCGGGCCGCTGGCGTACTCCCTTTCCACGGCGTCGACAACGCACAGCGGGGCGATAGTCAGTGCCGGGCCGTCGTCGGGCTTCGGCCCTGGCGGGACGGGCCCTGGCCGGACCGGCCTTGGCGGGACCGGGACAGGCAGCACCAGGCAGCCAACAACCCAGGGAAGCACGGCCCGCCAGCAGGGCGCGTCCGGAGGAACACTTCCCGGCGGAACCGCTGCTGCCGGTGGTCGCGGAGGCGGGGCCTTGGGAGGCCTCTTGGGCGCCCCAACGCCGTCCGCGGAACTCGTGGCAGCACTCAGGAATGGCGCCTCAGGCTACACCTGGGCAGCGGCAGTGGTGGGTTCGAACAACGCTGCCGGTTACCAGTTGGCAACGGAACTGCCGGTCATGGCGGTGGGTGGGTTCAACGGCACAGATCCCGCCCCTACCTTGGCGGAGTTCCAGGATCTGGTGTCCCAGGGAAAGATCCACTACTTCATCACAGGCGGAACCATCCGGGCCAGTACCGGTTCGGACGCTGCCGCCCAGATCGCCCAGTGGGTGGCGAACAACTTCACGGCGCAGAGCATTGGCGGCACCACCGTCTACCTGTTGGCTGGGTAACGGGAACTGTAACGGTCGGCGCGCTGCGCTCATGAAATGGGGCGGCCATACCCCAATGGGACCGAGGTTACGAACGGGGAATCCGGCAAATCAACGCGCTGAGGATCGTGACTTCCGTTACCTAAATGTGACTTTCGCGTGCACTTCCTGTAGCGTCGATTGGGTGCGGCCCCCGTTCGGGCCGCATATCCCGGGTCGACGCCAAGCTCTGCCGCTTCCCCGGATTCCGATTGAGCTACGGCAGAGGCGGGGGACCCACCGTCCCGGGCATTGAATGCCCTTGGGGTTAAGCCAGTACGTGATCTTTCCGTACGGCCGGATGCCCTCATCCGAACCCGACAGCTAACTCCGCAGGTGTGAGAGGCGATCAATCATGTCCAAAAACACGGCAGAAGCACGCCTGCTGCAGGCCAAGGCTAAACACAGGGCCGCGCAGCAGGCCAAGAAGACCACCCTGGGCCAGCGCGCCGCCGTCCTTGCAGCATCGTGCGCGGTGCTGGTGGGGGTAGGCGCGGCAGGACAGGCCACCAGCAGCATGACTCCGGTGTCATCCACCGCGTCCAACCCTTCCACGTCGGCGTCCGACGCTCAAATGAGCATCGAGAAGAGCGAGATCCGCTCCAACCCGGCAGCAAGCCCCGCGCCCGCTGCCATCAGCGTGGCACCGCAGGCAGCGGAACCGGCCCCCGCAGCGGCACCGGCAGCACCCGCAGCGCCTGCCCCGGCCCCGGCGCCTGAGCCCGCCCCCGCACCTGAGCCGGCTCGCGCCGTCGCGGTTAACGATCCTGCAGGCGCCCAAGCGTACGCCGCCAGCCAGCTGGGGGCGTTTGGCTGGGGACCGGACCAGATGCAGTGCCTGCAGACGCTGTGGACCAAGGAGTCCGACTGGACCACCACGGCCACCAATTCCAGCAGCGGGGCATACGGCATCGTCCAGTCCCTGCCCGCTGAGAAGATGGCAAGCGCCGGCGCGGACTACCTCACCAACTACCGCACGCAGATCAACTGGGGCCTGGACTACATCAAGAAGAGCTACCAGTCGCCCTGTGGTGCCCTGAACTTCCACCTGGCCCACAACTGGTACTAGGCACTCCTCCCCCCGGCGGCAGCGATGCCGGGGGAACTGCACCAAAGCGGCGGGCCGCATCATCATGATGCGGCCCGCCGCTTTGGTTAACCAGCGCCCGGTCCGGCGCCCTGTCCGGTGTTCCCGCCAGCGCCCTGCCCGGCGTTCCGCCACGGGATGTACTGGACAGCCCACTTGTTTCCGTCCGGATCGGCGAAGTACACGAAGTGGCCCCAGTCCTGGACGTCCACATCGCTGACATCCACGCCGTTGCTCTTGAGCTGGTCATGCGCCGCATTGATGTCGTCGACTACCATCTGCAGGTTGGAGCCCGTGCCGGGCGGGGCGTCGACGAGTCCTTCGCCGATGCAGATGGAGCAGGCCGAGCCCGGCGGCGTCAACTGCACAAAGCGGATGGAGTCCGACGGCCGCTCGTCGTAGTCGGCGTTAAAGCCCACTTTGTTGACGTAGAAGTCCTTGGCACGGTCAACGTCGGATACGGGGACAAAGACAAGCTCGAGTTTCCAGTCCATCCGCACAGGCTAGCGGCGGGACACCCGTTGGGAAAGAGCCCGTTCAAACAGGGCAGCAGCGCTACCCGGCGATGCCGTAGAGGCGGTCGCCGGCGTCGCCCAGCCCGGGGACAATGTAGGACTTCTCGTTGAGCTTCTCGTCGATGGAGGCCAGGACGATGTGCACGTTGGCCCCTGACAGTTCCTCCTCCAGCCGCGCCAGGCCCTCGGGGGCGGCCAGCAGGCAGATGCAGGTGACATCGGAAGCGCCGCGCTTGAACAGGAACTTGATGGCTTCGCGCAGGGTTCCGCCCGTGGCCAGCATGGGGTCCAGGACGAAAACCTGGCGGCCGGTGAGGTCCTCCGGCAGGCGCTCCGCGTAGGTGATGATGTCCAGCGTCTCCTCGTCCCGGGCCATGCCCAGGAAACCCACTTCAGCGGTGGGAACCAGCTTGGTCATGCCTTCCAGCATTCCCAGGCCGGCGCGCAGGATGGGAACCACCAGCGGGGTGGGCTTGGTGAAGGCGGTGCCGACGGTGGTGCTGACGGGCGTCTCGATGGTGACGGGCTCGGTGCGGACCTCCCGAGTGGCTTCGTAGGCCAGCAGGGTCACCAGCTCTTCCGTCAGCTGGCGGAAGACCGGCGACGGCGTGTTCTTGTCCCTCAGGACAGTGAGCTTGTGGGCGACCAGGGGGTGGTCAACAACGAGAGTGCGCATCCCCCAAAACTATCACTCGGCGCTGCCCTTCCCGCGTCCGGAGTGTTCGCCGTCGTGCAGTTCCTCGGCCACCACGTCCCGGACGATGGGACGGTCGAACGACGGCGCTGCCCCTGCGTGCTCGCGCCTTCGGACCAGGTGGAACAGCCGGTGGGCCAGGATAACGATTGCCACCCAGGCCAGGCCCAGGATCCAGCCGGCCATAACGTCCGTGAGCCAGTGGTGGCCCAGGAAGACCCGGCTCAGGCCCATGGCGATGATGAAGATCGAGCCGGCGGTGATGGCGGTAACCCGGACCCGCATGGTGTGGAACTGAAGGCAGATGAGGTAGATCACCAGACTGATCACCACGGTGGTATTCAGGGTGTGTCCGCTGGGGAAGGATGGCGAATCCTCGTAAGGGGGGACGGCGTCCGCATGGTCGGGCCGGGTACGGCCCACCAGCTTCTTGCCGAACGTGGTGGCGGTGACGGACGCTGCCGCTGCACCGCCGATCAGGACCAGCGGACGCCAGTTCCGGCTCAGGAAGGTCAACCACGCGGTGAGGATGCTGGCCAGGATGGGCATCCCGATGCCGCCGCCGATGTTGGTGAAACCGGTGACAAAGGAGTCAAGGCCGGGGCTGCGGAGGCCTTCGGCAAAGGCAAGGGCAGGCTTGTCCAGGTTGGCCAGGCCAGCGGAGTCCACCACATCGTCGTAGACCTCTGCCCCAAGCAGCGCCAGGGACACGATGACCACACCGCCCACAAGGATGGTGAGGATCAACGCCGCATAGGGTTTGAACCAAATACCCAATCGGTCCCGAAGAGTGTCCATGGTGCCTCCCGGCATCGGCAAGTAACCTGACTAACCCCGAAACTATCATTGAGCCATGCCCTTGCCCGAAAAGAAACACGAGGCCTGGATGGGCCTTGCCCTGGCGGAGGCCCGCCGTGCGCTCGACACGGAGGACGTGCCCATCGGCGCCGTAGTGATAGGGCCCGACGGCGACGTTCTGGGTTCGGGACGCAACCAGCGGGAGGAGCTGGGCGACCCCACAGCCCACGCCGAGGTGGTGGCCATCAGGGAGGCGGCCGGACGGCTGCGGGAACGGGCACGGCTCGGCGGCGGCCAGGGCGACGGGTGGCGCTTGTCCGACTGCACACTGGTGGTCACCCTGGAACCCTGCGCCATGTGTGCGGGCGCGATCGTCCTGGCGAGGATTCCCCGGGTTGTGTTCGGGGCCTGGGATGAGAAGGCCGGCGCTGCGGGATCGGTATTCGATATCCTCCGCGAGCGCCGGCTGAACCACTGGGTTGAGGTGTATCCCGGGGTCCGCGGGGAAGAGTGCGCTTTACTGCTGCGCGAATTTTTCGCCGCCCACCGGAGCAGCCTCTAGCCCTGCCGCTCCCCGTGTCCGCCGGGTCCCTCCAGGAGGGCCAGCACGTCCTGCGCTGTTTCGCTCCATCCCGGCAGCCTGGTCCGCGCATCAAGCGCAGCTGAACGCCATTTTTCCCGGGTCTTTCCATCCACCAGCCAACCCCGCAGGGCATTGGCCAGGCGGCCGGGACTCTCCTGTCCGCCGTCTGGAAGGGTAAGCACTGCCCCCGGAAGGCGGGGTTCGCCGTCGGCCGTTCCCAGCCCGCCCATGCCAAGCGCCTCCACCGCCCCGGTCCCGGCACGGACCAGAACAGGAATGCCGTGGGCCAGGGATTCGGTGACGGCCATGCCGAAAGCCTCCAGCCGCGACACCAGCAGGGTCAGGTCCGTCCGCGCCCATTCGGCCTCCAGGGCTTCGCCAATGAGCTCGCCGGTGAGCTGCACCCGCCGCTGGAGCCCGTGGGCAGTAATGGCAGCCCGGACCTCCCGTGCGTAGTCCGGGTCCGCCTGCTCGGAGCCCACGAACGACGCAGTCCATTCAAGGTCCTGGATCCGGGCCAGGGCATGCACGGACAGCAGCTGGTCCTTGTTGGGCAGCAGCGCGGCGATGACCGCCACGTGCGGCGGCCTGGATCCTTGGGCCAGGGGTGCGGGGTTGACGCCGGGAAGGACAACGGTGACCCGGGAAAGCCCCCTTTCCAGGAGGAGGGATGCAGACGACGTGCTGGTGCAGATCACGCCGGTTGCCGCACGGAGGGCTCTCGCTTCGCGTTCCAGGGCTGCAGCCCCGGAGCTTTCCTCAACGGGCATATGCACCAGGACCCATGTTTCCCCGCCCGCCTTCGCGGCGTATTCGAGTTCATCCGGGGCACCTACCGCCACCAGGCCGTCCACGATGGCCACTGCGTCCCCGTGGTGTGCCTCAGGTTCCCATGCTCCGAGGAGGGTGCCCAGCCGGCGTCGTTCCTTGGCGCCGGCGTCCGGCCAGTTGCCCTCCACGGCAACCACCTCCACCTCCGCGCCCCGTTCCTGCAGGCCCGCAACCAGGCGCGCGTTGTAGACGTTGCCGCCTGAGCTGTGGCGGATATTGCCGGGAACCAGCAGCCGGATGGGACGCATTGCTACGCGGTGAGGTCCAGGGAAAAGGTGGCCCAGGCGTCAGGATTCTCGCGCAGGGTGACCTCCAGTCCTGCGAGTTCACGGCCGTCGTCGTTGTCCTTGATCTCTGCGGCCACCTTCCGGGCGATGTACTCGGCGAGGGCTTCCGTGGTGCTGAGCTTGCCCTCGAAGTCCGGGTGCTCGTCCAGGTTGCGGTAGTTCAGGCCGGCGAGCACCTCCTCGATGATGGTCCCGGCGGCGCCGATGTCCAGGACGATCGCGTCGGCATTGAGGGCGCGACGGCGGAAGGCCACCTCGGCGACGAAGGTTGCACCGTGCAGGCCCTGGGCGGGGCCGAAAGCCTCACGGGGAAGGCTGTGGGCAATCATGAAGTGGCGGCGGATGGTCAGGCTGAACATTGTTACCTCAAGTCTTTGGGGGTGTGGGTGGCTGGCTGGGCGCGGGACTGCCGGCAGGGTATTCGACGACGTGGCACAGGGCTTCCAGGCTGCCGTCCGCCAGGCTCTGGACCACGCCAGGCAGGTCCTCGAACCGGGACGATCCCGTCAGGAACGCGTCGAAGACGGGGTCCTTGAGCAGCGATACGGCCAGGTCCAGGCGGTCCGCATTGGTGCGCCTGTGGCGCCGGGAACGCGCCACCATGCCCACCTGGCTCGCCCTGATGGACAGCCGCCTGGCGTGGAAGTCCTCCCCCAGCGGCACAGTGACCTCACGGTTGGCATACCAGGACATTTCGATGATTTCGCCTTCATCGCCGGCGAGCTGCAGGCTGCGCTCCAGGCCTTCCTGCGAGGCCGAGCAGTGGAACACGATGTCGCAGTCCGCCAGGGCGTCATCGGGGTGTGCGAAGTCCACGCCCAGGGTGTCCGCGAGCTTTTTCCTGCCCGGATCGAGGTCCACCAACTGCAGGCGCTGCAACGGGAAGGTGCGCAGCAGCGTAGCCACCATGCCGCCCACCAGGCCGGCTCCGACAACGGCAATCCGGTCGCCCAGCCGAGGCCCGGCTTCCCACAGGGCGTTGACTGCGGTTTCCACCGTGCCGGTGAGGACCGCCCGCCGGGATGGAACGCTGTCGGGAACCCTGGTTAGAGAGGTCACCGGCACCACATAGAGGTCCTGATGCGGATTCAGGCAAAAGACGCGCCGGCCCTTCCACTCCTCAGGACCTTCCTCCACGACTCCCACCGAGAGGTAGCCGAATTTCACCGGCCCTGGAAACGTTCCCTCCTGGCGTGGGGCACGCATCTCTTCCGCGACACGTGGCGGCACGGCTCCGGCGTGGACCACCATTTCGGTGCCCTTGCTGATGCCGGAGTACAGGGCACGCACCAAAGCTTCGCCCGGCCCCGGCGCGGGCACTTCTTCGGCCCTGAGCTCGCCGTGTTCCTTGGCGGTGGTCCAGTAAGCGGTTGCGTGGATCGGAGTCTGTGAATTTGTCATCTTGCTGATGAATCTAACCGGACGCGCGGTGGCGGGGAAAGTCCGACGGCGGATGGCGGGGTTTGGTGCCGCGCGGCGGCGTCCGTGCCAGCCCTTCTTGAGGAGCCTTTGCTGGGGGCGGGTAGGGCGTCAGGAGGTGCAGGTGCAGGTGCAGAGGGCGGCGGGGCGTGGACCTGCCGGAACATGTGCGGACGGGCAGGGGCCCGGGCGGACGTGCCGCAACTTGCGCGGGCGGACCGGACTGAAGACGCGGCAGTGCAGCAGCTTCGGCTTAGACGCCGAGGTGTTTAAGCAGTGCCTCCTCGAGGAGGCTTCGTTCGCCGGGCAGGAACCCGGGTGGCCACTTTGGTGGTTCCCAGTCCTGGTGTTCGCTTGTGTAGTGGCGGCCGGTGGGCGAGGTCCAGCCGGGTGGTTCGTTCGTGCTGGCCGGGGTGGGTTTCCAGGCGGTGGTGTGCCGGAGCCGGTGGTGCCTCGGGCAGGGCTGTCCCAGGTTGCTGATTCCGGTGGTGCCGCCGTGGTGCCAGGCGAGGAGATGGTCGGCCTCCGTGTCCAGGGAGGTGTTGCTGCAGCCCGGGAACGGGCATTTCCCGTCCCGCATCCGCAGCCAGGCCCGCATCGCCCTGGGAACCCGGTAACTCTTCCGGCCAATCTCCAACGGCGCCCCGTCCCGCGGATCCACCAACACCCGGTAAAACGAGCCCGCCCCGTCCGCGACCAGTCGCCGCGCCATCGACGCCGGCACCGGACCATACCCGTCCAGCATCGCCGGTTCATCGGTCAGGCCCATCAGCGCGAACACCGGAACCGTAACCAGGACCTCGGCGCGGACCGATGGCAAGCGTGCCGGCCCGGCGCCGTCAGTGCCACCGGCACCGGCGCCCGGCCCCGCAGCAGCCACGACGCCGGCAGTGGCACTGGCACTGGCACTGGCACTGGCACTGGTGAGGCTGGTGCTGCCGCCCCGGGTGTTGCCGCTGCCGAGGATCGCTGCGGCGAAACTGTCGGCCCGCAGCTGGGGCATGGTCCTGTCCTCGCCCGGCCCTTGCAGGCCCCGTGCGGCAACGGTGAGCCGGTTCCACCCAGACATGGCCTGGTCCGCGGGCAGGTAGGCGCCCAGCCACGCCATCCCGTCCCGGTCCGGCCGGAACTCCACCCGCCGCTCCGCCACACCCCTGGCGTGCCGCTTCTCGATCGATTCGGCGTGGTGGCGTTCCCGCCAGGTCCGGGCCTTGACCCGGAACCGGTGCGCCGGCAGCTCCCCAACCGGGCAGCCCCGGGCGGCATCCTGTGCTTCAGGGTCCAGGAAATGCGCCTCCAACGCCGCCGCCCCCGCCGCATCAAGGCTCGCCGTTTCGTCGGCCATCACTACCGCGTGCTGCCACGACAGGGTCCCGGACTGCAACGCCTCCAAAGTCCGCGGCAAGCTGCTGGTCAGGGCGTGGGACGTGGCCAGGAACGACGCCGTCGCCCGCGGACCCAACGCCAGCACGCACCCGATCTCCGCCGCGACCGCCATCTCCTGCGCCACCACCGGCACGTCCGGCCCCGCCACAGCATGCGCAGCCTCCGCGTACGCCACCGCAGCCTTCGCCTTCACCCCCGCAACCCGCGCCTCCACCTCCCGGGCCCCGGCAAGAATCTCCAGGCAGCCATCGGCCAGACCGGCCAGCGGATCAGAACCCGCATCAGCATCCGCGAACGCCTCCAGACCCGCCCCGTCCACCTCAGCCTGAAGCACAGCAAGGGCAGCACGGATCTCCTCGAACGTCCTCACCACCGCCGCCTTCCCCATAAACCCATCATGGCAAGGGGGTCCGACAATTATGATCCTGCTCCAACGCCCATCCCCCAGGCAGCGCTGGGTTGGATGAAACCCTCAATAGGCACCCACTGTGCGTCCGTTTGGGGATGCAGGCCATGCTCCGGTACCCTATTGAGGTTGGTGACGTGTCCGAGCGGCCGAAGGTGCAACACTCGAAATGTTGTTTGGTGTAAAAGCCAACGTGGGTTCAAATCCCACCGTCACCGCCATAGGAGGTTTTACGAATCCTCCAGCATAGTGATTACGAATTCCCTCGGGGCAGCAGCCCCGGGGGTTTTCGGCTTCCAGGGGTACGGGATGCGGGCGCAGTTACTCCGGGAGATTCTCCCGCAGCGTGTAGCACTACCCAATTGGTTGGGCGGCAACACGCATACAGTCTCTTTTTTGCATGGGTATGACCTCGACATCTTCCAACGTCGAGGTAAATGGTTGCGGTGGCTTGTTAGCCGGCTTCCCGATCTTCGATGGTTCGGGTTCGGCGTTGGCGGGATTGTTTCGGTTCTGGACCGAAGTCCCAAGCTTCTCCTCCCCAAAGGTTCTGCACGCGCCGCCTGAAACTCCAGTCCCGGACAATCCGGAAGTTGAGTGAGGCTAGGGTGACAGCGAGGAGCAGCGCGGTGCGTGCTCGCGAAAAGACTTTCGTGTAGCCGCGGCGCCAACTGAGCTTGTTCGTTCGGACGTCGGCGTTGAATGACTCAACGGCGTTCCTTGAGCCGTATAGCTTGCACCAAGCTGTTGTCCCGAAGAGGGGCCACTGGGATTCGCGTGCGTGCTCGTCGGGTGTCAGTGTGAGTGTCCCTGCGCAGCCGCAGGGTTCACCTGGGATGCAGTCGGTTTCGGGGTTGTCGTAGCTCAGCCGCATTGAGTGGCCATTGTTCGGACAGCGCAGCTTGTTCGCGTTTACGGGGCCTTTGAATCTTTGATGCCCGTTTTCAGGGTTTTGAGCTCCGTGGGGGTGGTAGGCGTAGTGGCTCCGCTCGTCATAAAGCTTTGCCCTTCTTTCACTTTCCTCGGCACTGATGTTCCCTGCTGCTGGTGACGGAATGTCAACTAGCTTTTCGGGGATCGCCGTTGTGAAGAGGCCGCCGTCGATGAAGATCGTGTCGGGATGCGGGCTTGCCCCTTGACCACGTTGCATTGACGCTAGATCCATAACCTGACGGAGCTCCCGTTTCCAAAGAGGCAGTTGCCAATTCACGGCTTTCAACATTGAGTAGCCGCGGTCGGCGTAGATTGTGGTCAGCTGGTATCGATCCGCGGATGTTGTCCGCAGTATGTCCAGCGCGTCCAGGGCAGCGGTTGCTCGGCTGGAGCCGGCGGGTACCAGGTTGAAGGTTCTGAGCACGCGCGGGGAATCCACGGATCCTTTCGGGCACGCGTCTACCCCAAAGTGGGCTTCGTAACCGAGCGAGGTACATTTCATTGGGGTGGTTCCCTGTGGCAGTTTTTTTACCGAAGCGGGCGTCTGGATCTGCTGAGGTCCATGCACGCTCCCCTTTTGCTTTGGACTTGCCTTTGGCTGGCTTTGCTGTATTTGCAGGGGTGTGGGCGCTGTCTTCCTTGACGTCGGTCCACTTGGGTGTCGCATAGGCTTCAACGCCCGTTCCGTCGATGGCTACGCCCTTCGGCGCAAGCACAGATTCGGGTGTGGCTGCGCTGAGCATGAGATTGATTAAGACTTCCAGGGAGGTCAGCTGCTCAGATGGGTAGTGCCTGCCTTCCAGCAACTCCCCCGTTGTCGGGTCGGCGTAGGGCTCCTGATCCGGGGACAGCGTACGCAACTGCTTGATGAGCGATTCTTGGGATAACCATACGTTTTTCGTGGTAGCCCTCCCGACGATCCCCAGTTCATCTTTCTGCGCAAGGGTTAGCTGTTGCAGTTCCTGGGCGATGGCAGAAACATGAAAATGGCTTGGCTGGCGCAGTCTGTGGTGGTACATAGCGCCGAAAAGAACCGCCTCGTAGGGAATCTTCCTCTTTGGGCCCGGACGTGAGGCTTCGCGTTCTAAAACCTTGGCGGGGATTCTTAGCCGTCGAACCCACTGCAGTGTACTTTCGTAGACTTGGTTTGCCGTTTCCCAAGGCGGGTTGTCGAGGTAGCGGACGTCGATCGCTTCAGTCATGGAATGTGGCCGCCTGTGTGAACCACTGTTCCACGTCGCGGAACTGAATGTAGGGAACCAGATCAATGAGGGACTTCGTTCCTTGTAGTCCCGACATGTAAAGGACCTCGGCAAGGTTGCATCCGCTTCGTAGCATCCGAAGCATCCACGTCGTCCGCAGCCGGTTCGTTGTCGGTCTCGTGATTCCTGCGTAATGGGGTGCGCGAAGAACACGGTCCAAACGCTCACGCATTTCCATGCCGTCCACGGGTGCGATGAAAGGCTCCCCCGGATGCTTCTCTCCGATTGCCAGAAGCAGATCGACGTAACGCTGGTGCATGGGGACTTTGCGGGCTCGATCGCCTGGAATGTCCAGCGTGAAGACGTCGCCATTGAGGACCAGGTTCTCCTGTCCAACGCTCAGATACTCTTTTGCCTGAAGGCCGGCGCCGAGTCCCAGGCATAGCTGGGCCAGAGCAACCCGGGTCTTGAACGGCGTACTCTGTTGGGACGCCATCTGAAGGAACCGCTCAACTTCCGCCTCAGTGTACGGGGGTTGGAGCTGGCTCATAGTGAACTCTCGCCCAAGCGGCACCCACGGAGCCTTCTTAGTCACCTCGCGTCCGACTTTCGCCAGTGCCGCCCGCCGTGTAGCGCGGGAGCTGGGAACCAGGTGAGCGGTTTCTTTTTCTATGTACCGCTCGACTCTGGATGGCGTAAAGATGCGCTCGACGTCTAAGGGAGAACCAGCCTCATACGCAGAGTGCACATAGTAGGCGACCGCCTGGATGTACACCCTTACCGTCACTGGGGAAAGGTGATCCATCCTTTGCGCGACTTGGCGAACGAAGGGCCCGATTTCGTCCCAAACCTCGCTGGGTCCACTGCCGAGGCGCGGCTTGTAGTCCTCAATTACCTTGGCCGCTTCACTCACAACCGGCTCCACAGTTGGATCGAAGGCTTATGGAGCGCGCTGTCGACTGGGGGTGTCCCCCTAGCCTGAAAGCGAAATAGGTAAGCGAAAACCGCTTGTTCTGGAAGGGCTTATTGGGCGCACAGAAACCACGCGTTGCTTGCCACTCCGAAAGTGGGTAGCATTGAGAACGTCCCCGACTAGAGACGTTTACCTGAGGGCTCCCGGAAGTTGCGCGCCAACGCATCTTTGATATGGGAGCCTTCAGTCTTTTCTGTGCCGCCTTCGGGCGGCTTTTCATGTGGCGGGTCCTAATCCTTCCTTTGCCGATTTGAGTGCAGAAACACTACACACACCTTTGCAACTCGACAAAAAGTGTGTAATACTACACGAGTGAGTTGTGCCCTGTCAAATGGACACTACCATGAGTTCATGTCTTGCGGACTTAATGGACGGACCTGATGAGCACAGCAAAATACGCTCCCAAGCTCTACGCAAAAAATCCCCTGGAGTTTGGGAAAAAGCCCGATATCGCCTGGATTGCTGTTTCGTCAGCCCGCGAAAAAGACGAACTCGCCGCCTCAAAAATGCAACACGAATTCGCCTACAAGGTGCGTGCGCGAGCGGCGGAACTGGGGCTGACGCTTGCTAAGTACTCCTCCATGTCATCTCTCACCTATGACCGCAACGTGAAAATCCTCAGAGGCGAAGCTCTCATGCGCCTGGACTATCTGACAGAAGCCGAACGACTTATCGGAAACATCGTCACTGCTCAGTAGGTCGCACCGACACCCGATCCAACCTGAAGCTGATTGAAGGCAAAGGCTAACCTGCTTGTGCTGGCAGCAAATGCGGACCCGTCAAGTTCTGGTTGTACACTGCAACAGCGTGGAAATTAGTGCCCGGTTCAGCCGGGGCATCCGCATCCCATCTGCCTGGATCACGCGGGCGAGCCCTGTACGACCGGCCTACACGTACATAGGACTTTCGACTGATGGCGTTGCTCAATTCTCTGCTCGCAGCCCTCGTCAGCTGCTGTAGCGTCGTATCACCGAAAGACTCGCTTTGCTGGCAGTGCCAACGGCAGGACCGCCGGCCTGCTCTCGTTGCCAGCCCCGGTCGAGGGTTAACGCAGTCATCGGCCAGAGATTTTGGTACAGACTCAGATATAGATAGCGACGGGGACTACCTTGAACGAAGATCCGTCAACTCTCGCGGAGATCCGGGGGTCGAAAGCGAGTTCTCCGGTGACTCGGGCCTTCTTGATGCCGGCGTCGAGTTTCTCTTGCATCTGATCTATCAGCGTATCGATGCTTTCAGCTGGGATCGAACTAAGCAGCTTATTTCTTTCGAGGGCAGGACGATCGCGTTCAATTTCTGACGTTACTTTACCGAGGACTGTGAAGCGTCCATCTAGAATCCTGTCCGTATCTTCCACGGTGAAGTTTGATCGATCGCACATTGTGATGGCCGTTACAGCCTCCTGATCATCTGGCCCCAATTGGCCGAAAAACTCTTTGGTCTCATCACTCCGGAAGTCAGTTCTGACAGCTCGTGTCACAGCCTCCGCAAGCTCAGTTTGTGTCTGAACCCGAACATTGGTCTTTTCGAAATAGGCTTGGCGAGAATCGTAGTTGCCCCAGTCTTGGTCGTTGACGAACGCTTCCATCGCCGTTTGTTTGACCTGATACCTGACTATTGCCGAGACAAGTTCCGGCGTGAGCACATCAAGGAAAACAGCCATTTGGTCCGGTAAAAATTCTGCCGTGTATTCCACGAAGTCCCCGACTTTGAGCTTCGAAGCTTCCGAAAGGCTCGTGACTGTCTTCAACAACCCGAAACTTCTCAATGACTCGCGAACAACGTGAAGATAGTAGGCCTGCGTATACTCCCATACCGACGTGCGCTTCCCGGAAGTGGAATCTGTATGGGAGTTTCCGGCAGCCGCCGCAAGCCTGCTGGCTACTTCGGCGCTGGAACCGAACCAGCCCACCCGGCCCTTAACCTCCCCTGTTCCTTCCACAGACCTTGTCGAGGCACTTTGACTGGTTCCACCGTCTTCAACGGTGTCACCGGTAACCAGCGGCTGACGGAATAGCTGCTGCAAGATGCCACTGACGTGGTCAGGGTTCTGATAGATCGTCACCGTAGGGACCGCAGGCATCGACACGTCCTGCTCGGACTTCTTCGTATTGGCCATGTATCCCCCGTCGGCTACCTTGTTATGCACAGCGTACCCCGCAGGCTTTCACCACCCCTATTTTTTCAACTGACACAGGCGTTGGCCACGGCACCTTTCACAACGGACGCTGACCAGAGATGGGATTTGCTCGGCTCGAATATCTGCTAGACGTGCCTCCATCTCTGCGATCCCATCAGGTACAACCCTTCGTGATTGTGAGTCTGCATGGCCAAGCTCGTAGAAAGAATCTCCACCGGGCGACGGGAATCGATACCTTGAGCCTTGATCGGATCGTTTGACAGGCATGCTGCTGGCCCGTGCCATCCCCTCGGGGCTCCGCGGGACCCGGCCGTATGCCTAGAATCTGGAAGACTGATTGATATGGGGCACGCACATCACAAATGGCTTTTGGCAGCAGGTCGGGACATCCAGCGAGATTATGAGGAACTGTACGCGAAAGCGGCGGAGTCCGGCAGGACACAAGAAGTGGGCCATGGCAACGAAATGCTTTGGCAGAGGTTCCTTGAAAACTGGCTCCCCCCGCAGTACGAGGTAGGTACACGGAAGTACATCATCGGGCCCAATGACCCAGATGCCCAACCATTCGAAACAGACATCGTGATCTTCAACCCGGGATATCCGAAAATGTTGCGTCAGCGACATGAAGTGATGTCGGGGGGCATAGCGGCGGCTTTTTCGACGAAGCTTACTCTAAGGCCGGAGGGATTGGACGAAGCGGCAACCCAGAGTGTCCTTCTCCAACGAGTTGTGTCGCGCAACGATGGCCATGCGCGCACAGAATTATGGAAGCCATATGTGTTCGGTGTGCTTGCAACGTCGCATTCTTGGAAATTTCCTGCTTCCAGGCCTGAAGACAACATCAACGAGCGTCTTTACGCAAATGATCTTGAGCACGTCAAGCACCCGTCCGAGAGCATTGACCTAGTGTGCGTGGCCGACTTGGGAACGTGGACCAGGACCCTTTATTACCAGGAGCATCTTGGTGCAGCAGGTGAAGAGGGCACGGACGCAGCTTGGTGGAACCCTGCTTCCTGTTGGCACGGGGAAAGTATCACGACATCCCACACCCATGTGAGTTCCAGCGATGAAGTAACGCCTTTGGCGCTGTTCCTCTCTGCCCTCTACAGCTTGATGTCTTGGCGCAACCCGGATCTAGGCGACATCGCCGCTGACTTTAGAAGATCGAACAACTTTCCACGAGCTGAAGGCCTGTCGCGCATGTGGCCTGCGCACGAGGTTTTGAGTCAGGAAGCGCTCATTAAAATGAGGGAAACACCCTACGAAAATCACAATGGCCTTGACTCGAAACTTCAAGGTACGGTCTGGTCATAGGCGCAACGGCATGCTGTTCGATTTGATCGTCGCACAGGCCCAGGTGAACATTCCGCTCGCCGGCAAGGATTTATGGCTCACTATGACGTTGTGAAACCCGAGAACGACATCGGCCACGGCGTGGCCCGCCCAAGTCGCCGAGTTTCTGTAGCAAGGGTATAAGTCTGCGATGCGACTGGCGAGCGGGTTATATGCATTAAGGCTTTCCCAACGCGATATAGCGCCCTGCCCAGCTACTCCCTCGTGTCCCGGCGGGTACCGCGGTCTGTGCGTGTTGACCTCCAGGTGCAGCCAGCGCGATTGCCAGTTCCAGCTTGAATGCGGACAGCTCCTCAGTGCGTTCGGCTCTTCAAGGGTATGGCAGCGAACCACTCAAAGAGCTGGATACGAAACTACTAGAACTAACTCAAAACGGATGTCAGTCTGCGAACACCTGCAAGGACACAGGTACGCGAAGGTACTCGAAACTTACTCTAAACAGTGTGAGCCCACTTATCGATTGGCCGCCCATGAAGCTCGAGGGTCGCGTTGACTGTTTCCAGACCAGACGACTAGGCCCTCGTCCTGCAACGCTCGAAGCTGGCGAAGCGTTGTAGGACGGGATTGCTGCAGCGCGTCTGCGATCTCGCCGGTACCAAGTGCATGCTCTGATTGCTCCAAAAATTGGAGGGTGTCTAGGGACCGTTTGGGCAGCCGCGCCATCACATCGGAAGGAATGCGAGCTACCGCCCTGAGTATCAGTTCTACGGATTCGCTTCGCACTGGTGAGGTAGCCGGGCGTTGGCCTTCGGCAACCATGCCGAAAGCTGGGCGTTGAAGTCCTCCGGTGCGCCGAACGTCTGATCGGGAACATCGTCACCAACTCGCCCTCCTGTGCAAGCCCGTCGCCTTCTCCTCAGCGCCAGCAGTCAGGCCGCAAACACTAGGACCGCACTAGTGACGTCCGGTTTGCACTCGTCTCCGAGCGCCAGCCCGGACCCAGCCCTTCTCCCGGCCACAGTTCCGGGCATGGCTTCCCGACGATGCAATGCACAGCAAAGACCTCAGACGACCCTAGAGTCATGTAGTGAACGAAAATACTTACACGCCACAACGCTCTGACCAGCAGTTCAAACTGCCTGATGACAGCAAAAGCGTCTGGGTATATCTGCCGGTCGCGGCGCTCATAGCTGTCGTCTTCACCGGTGTACTGAATCATCCTGACGGTGACACCAAAGTGCAGGCCCTCACCGTTCTGGGGCTAGCCTGGATCTCCGTCATGGTCTCCTTTTGCTGGGCGTTCAGCCTGACGCGGGCGAAAACCTCGGCGGTCAACTATGTGAAAGGAACAACCACCTCTCGAAGTATGGTTTGGTTTTGGGCGATATTCGGCGGCATATCGGTAGCAGGAAGCATTTCAGATATCGGTACCGAATCTTTCATGCCGCTCTGGGAACCGACAATTTGGACATTCGCTGGTCTGGGCTCCGTCTTGCTAACAGCAGGCCCCGGCTACAAGGAGTTCCGTGAGGCAATGGCCAGCACGAACTTGGAGCAAGAGTCACCGCGGGAAGCGGCGGGAGGCGACACCCGCCCTAGCGATGAATCACAAGTTCTCAGCCTTCAACCACGACATCGGCACATGAGCGTTTTCGCCGTCGTGGTCGCAGCCGCGCTCGTCTGGAACGGGTTAAGGGCCGTGAAACACCTGTCTCAGGACTAACTGGCAGACCGCACACCGCTGGGAGACTAGCCCCGGGCCGCCAGCGCCAGCGCCTTCGTTTCCTGGTGGACTAGCAATTGCCACACCGGTTGGCCTCTTCTTTGAGTAACCCACCAGCACGCTCACTGCGAGGAACCCTTCGGGCGATTAGAATTGCCGGAAACCGCGATGGCTGGGGCATCGCCGAGCGGAGGAGGAACATCATGGTCTTCAAAGTCGGCGACAAGGTGCTCGCACATGTGGATATAAAGACGCAAGGAAAACCGCACGTAGTCCGGACCAATAGAGGCGTAGTCCTTGCAGCCTCAACTTCTGGCCTTTTCACGCCTACAACCGTCTATGAGGTCGCCTTCAATTCGACCGTTCCAGAGGCTAAAGGCTTTCCTGTCGTTATTTCTGGCGTCAGAGATCATCAGATTACGCCGCCCCCAGACTACTAAAGGGCGAGTGCAATGACCGCTCCTTTTGCCTTGCGTCGCACGTGCGAGCACGCGTCACGACTTGGGCGGCGGCTGTGCCGGCTGTATTCACCCGCAAACCGGGCCGCTCGCTCAAGTTCACCGGATCCTGACCGTACTGCGAATCCATCGGATCTGGCAGCCCAAGGCCAGTTGCATAAGATGCGTGCCCGGCGACAGCCCACAATTGCGGTGGCCGCTGGCAGCGAGTAGCCGGACCCTCAACGTAAAAGTCATGTCGGCCTGATAGCGAATGGTAAGAGACGTGGATCCGAATGTGATTCGTGCAGGGATAATTGATGACCACGAGGCGATAAGGATTGGTCTCGCTCACGCTGCAATCCGTGAATCTCCCGAACACATGCCTCCTGTGAGCATCAAGGGCGTCGCGTCAACGGTGGACGCGTTTTTGGGTGCCGGTCCCGATATCTGTGACGTAGTCGCCCTGGATCTCTCCTTAGCCGACGGTTCAAAGCCGGGAGAAAACGTTAGACGCCTCGTCGAGGCTGGCTACAAGGTGCTCATCTATACGCTCGGCGATGATGTTCGGTCCCTTCAGCTGGCACTGGCCAGCGGAGCGATGGGAGTTTCACGCAAGTCCGAACCGATGGCTGAAACGTTATCCAAGCTCAGAAGGGTGGCGGCCGGTGAGTCGATCGATAACCAGGAATTGGCGGCCGCCATCGAGACCGATTCGGGTTTCGCGGCGAACTTATCTGCACGGGAAGCCGAGTGCCTCGGCCTGTATGCCACAGGGTTCTCCCAGTACCAGGTTGCTCGGCGCATGAACGTTGCTTCAGGTACGGTCAAGAAATACATCGACAGGATAAGAGAAAAGTACGAGGAAGTGGGTCGTCCGGCTGGGACGAAAATAGAGCTATATCGTCGGGCCGTGGAAGACGGAGTCTTGCCGCCCATATTGCCTGGACGGAAGGAGTAGGGTGCCGAAAGGGCCCCCCTCCGGGGCGTCGGCAAAGGCGACGGAGAGGTTGCTGGGGAGCGGAATCAGTGCGTTCTCACTGGTTTTGCTTGTGCAGGCACTGGGTCTCGTTATCGCCCAAGTTCAGGGGACAGGTTCGTGGTGGGTTGCCATTTTCCTGTATGGGGTCCTTAGCGTTTTTGTCTGTTCAGTAATCGCCTCAATTCATGGTCGGTCGCATAGAACCACGCACGTTCTGTTGCTCGTTTTGGTATTGGTGGAGTTTACGCTTTGGCACGTTGCTGCACCGTCTGACCCCCCGCCTGAAATCGGCACTCCATGGTTATGGGCGGCCATAATGTGAGCGCCGTCTGGGTAACTTTCGTTGCAGGCACGACTACGGGATGTCTTTGCGCTCTCGCAACTGGGGCAGCATTTATCGTCCTCCGCACTACCGCTCCGGTCGAGTGGACATCGAGGGTGTGGGCAGGGGAAGACACGATCTTTGCAACCATCCTGGCACTAGTCATCTGCTCGGCCATCGGCATCCTCCGACAAGCTGCGGTCAGACTGGACGATGCCGCCGACGAGGCCATCCGGCGATACACGTTGGCCGCGTCCGCGACAGCCCTAAGTCGGGAGCGGCTACGACTTGACGGACTCCTCCACGACAGCGTGATGGCTGCGCTGCTAACTGCGGCCAATTCTGGGTCCATTGATGAGTACGACGCCAGCTCACTGTTGGCTCGGGACGCCCTCGAACGTCTTGACCTATATGGAACTGGTGCCGAGAGCAGCTCCTTCGAAACAATAACGGACTTGGTCGCGCGGATACGCTTTACTGTCGACGACGGCGACGGCGATCTTACAGTCTCGGTCACCTGCGACTCACCAGCGAATGTCACCCTTCCCCCCGCAGTGGCCAGGGCGTTGTTCGAAGCCACAACAGAGGCCGTCCGCAACACAACTCGCCACTCGGGAGCACGACACTGCTGGATAAACGTCGTGGCACTAAAGCACTCCGACCAAAGTCAAATCCGCGTTCAGATCAAGGACAACGGAAGGGGCTTCGATGAATCCTCGGTCCCGGACCGCAGGCTTGGTATCCGTGTTTCAATCCTTGGCAGGCTTCATTCCGTGGGAGGATCCGCGACGGTCAGATCCATGCCGGGCACCGGAACGGAAATTGACCTCGTGTGGGAAGGAGCCTCGACGTGATTGCTACAAGCGCAGCACGGATGTTGACCGTTCTGTGCGCACTCTTTTCAAGTGTTCATATCGTCGTAGGGCTGCTCAGCCTTGACAAGGTGAGCAGCCCTTGGCCTTCCCTTGCAGCGATGGCGCTCTACGTAACGGCTACGGTCATTGTTCTTAGGCCCGCGCCTCAAGTACTCCCCATCTGGCGGGCTGCTACAGCCGTTGGAAGCGTCATCCTCATGGCCTTATTGGTTGACAGTGTCTTACCCAAGGTCGTGTGGCCCGGCTATGCCGCCTGGCACACCGCGGCGTCGTACACCCTGTTAGTTGTGACAAATCTTCGCGGGAGGGTTTTCCTCTCGTGGGTTGGGGGCGTGTTGTCTGTTGCTATGACCGTCATCTGGTCTTCCGGAGCCGCTATTGGATGGATCGGTGGCATGTTGATGAGTATTGCGACGATCGGATGGCTGGCGGTGGCCACCGGGGTCAACCACTTCCTGCGCAACAATGACCGGCTGATCACACAATATGCAACTGACGCCCGAACCTCTGTGGACCGCTATGCCGCAGAGCAGGCCCTCGGGGTTGCCCGAACACAATGGATGGATCACATTCGAAGCGTCGCAGGCCCCGCACTAGAACAGATCTGCAGCCCTGGTCATATTCCCGACGAAGTAGCGCGCCAGGAATACACCCTTGTCGAAGCCCGGCTGCGGGATGAAGTCCGTGGTCGCAGCCTTGCCACAGACAACGTCCTGGCTGCCGCTGAAAAGGCCAGAAAACGGGGGGTGACCGTTCACCTTATCGACGACGGTAAGGAGGAGCTGTCTCCAGGTCTTGTTGCCCGGGCCTCTGAAAAGGTCATCACAGTGCTTGACCAAGCCGAGACAGGGACCGTTACTGTCCGCATCAAACCCGTGAGTGGGTCTTCCGCTGTGACTATCTTTGCCTCCTCTTCCGAGAACTCCGACGAGCCGACCTTGGTGGAAATTTTCTGATTCGAAGAGCCTGGCCCGGCCGGCGCCCAAGCATGGGCTTACGTACGCACTTCTGCGGACAATCCGCCCCCAAACGGCTTTCGGACCTTCAGTAAGCCGCCGCCCACTCGTACCATCAATCAAATCACGGGCCGGACAAACAACATCCGTAGCTGGAACGGATGATAAACAGCTCCCTCGTCCTCCCGGATCTGAGACCTCCACGGGTCTCAGAAAGCATGACAGCGGCCGCCAATACCGCCGTCGACGCACGGACTTCGGTCCGCTAATCATCCCTGGCGCCGGTGCCAAACGGCCCTTCTGAAGGAAGCAACATGAATGACAAAATCGCCCAGCCGTCATTATCCAGCAATAGCTTCGTCCCGAAATTCAAGAAGCGGATCAGGCTAGTTGCAACACTTGGGATGACTTCCGGAGCTCTAGTGGCAGGAACACTCAGCGCCTCCGCACCCGCATCCGCATCCACGTACCTGGGAGGCGTGGACATGCAACGGGCCTGCTCCGTCCAGTATCCATTGTTCGGCTTACGATCAGTCGTAGTAAACCCCAATGACGCGTACTCGTGGCGCTGCGCTCAGCTGCCTTGGTGGCCCTGGGGTTACACGTACGGCATTGATGTGAACCGTGAGTGCGTAACTCAATACGGGCCCGGAGCTTATCCAGGTCTGTGGAACCGGTACAACCCGTACACGTGGTTCTGCCAACGATAAGTACGGACTTCCCACCAGAACTGGACATCAAGCAGTACGAGGCGTGACGCGGCACTGTGGGAGCAGCTCGTGCCTTCCCCAGGCATAAGTCACCTTCCGGCTCTCGAAATCTTTGCCGCTTGGACCGCGCGAGGAATTCGAGACGTTCCCGTAGCGATCACTTATCGCTACGTGGCAGGTCGCCGCGGACGCATAGCCCCTAATTCCAACGAGCCTCACTTTTAGTTTTTCCGAAGAAGGAGATTTTTCGAAATGAGTACCGACTGCTCCACCCGCAAAAATACGTCAATTCGCCGAACGGCTGCACTAGTAGCGTTGGCGTCCGCGGCATTACTGACACCTGTCGTAACTGCCGCTCCTGCCCTCGCCTGGCCGGGGAGCGCTACCGTGACAGTGACCGGCAAATCCGGCTGCTGGGAACAGGGACCACAGCAGGCGACGGTGTACGGCGAGCTCAACACACAGGGACACACATCGGTCCAGTACGGCATGCCAGCCCGATATAGCGTTACTTTCACTAATGTCCCCAGCGGCGGAGGGTGGGCCTGGTTCACCGTCCATTGCAGCGTTGGCGGCGATCACAACGCATGGGTCCGGGTGTACCGACCACTCTTGGGCAGTACACTTACTGTCAACCTCTGACGTCGCGGCCCCGACAGCTCGAACTGGTAGCCGCAGCGGGAAGAGACTACCCACAGGTGAGGCTGTGACGAAGGCTGGACCGCCACCACGCACTCAGTAGCAGCATCACCACCAAAGCGTAGTCTCTAATCCCTCTCTGACACGGGGAGTGGGGTGCAATCAGTACCGAAAGCCCCCACTCCCCTACTATCGACCTACAGGCTGGGTTCCAGACAGCCGATGAAGTTGTTCGCCGCAGTACCGGTCTGGCAATCAGGACCACCGCCTCCCAACAAGGCCCTTTAGGTTCCTTTAGGATTTTTAGGTTTGGGACGGCCTGTTGTGGGCCCCGAAATGGGGACAGGAGCCCACGCTACTCTTTTGACATGGCCATCAAAACATTTACGGCACCTGCAGCCGCCACGCTGATCCGGCGGGAGTTACAGCGGGGAGACGTCGATTTCGCCATACGAACGATGTTGGCAACACTTCAACAGTTCCGGATTGCCTCGGAAGCTGAGCGACGCGAATTCTTAGAACCTCCCGGATCGACAGGGTCGATGCGCTGGGACACCCTGTTCGCTGCACTTGTGGGCATGGAATGCGACGGGCTCACCATCCGCCGCCCCCTCTGGACGCGACCCGACCCGCTACCCGAGGAATGGGTCGTCACAGCGTCCAAAAACCCCACGGCAGCATGGGTGGCCCGTACAAAGGATGGCACGCCCGCCGAGCTCGCACGCCTCAATATCTGGATTCACGTCCGTGACTTGGTCACTGTCTAAGACCAAACGTTGCCCGGGCGGTGAGCATTCATTAGCGAACGAGCGCGAGCCCCGGAACTTCAACGCCGCGAATCCAACTCGACCTCGCGTAGCACTCCTGATCCGAAAGGCTACAAATGTAGTCTGCGATTGCCCGGTAATGATCGGGCGTGAGGTTCGCCGGCAGCCGCTGCCCAGCTTTTCCTGCCGATTCCAGGTAGTCGGCCAGTGGCTGCGGTAATTCAGCAAACAAGGGCTTCGACTCCACCCAGTCACACAAGCCGTTGAAAAGCTCTGTTAACACGGACCGCTGAGCTCTCTGAATGAGACCAATTTTGGGTGTGTCGACGACATAGCGCCTTGTGATCGTCTTGAGGCACTGCATGAGATGCCATGCCTGACTTTCAAGGTAGACGCTTGGCCCGCCGGTCCAAGGCGGTTCGGCAGTAACACGAATAGAGTCGAAGAACGATGCGATCTGCACGGACATCTTGGTTTGCAGCTTGTTCGCCTGCAGACGGCCACCCCGGTAACGACCCTTAAATCCGCCAGTTTCCAGCAGCAGTCTTGTCGCTTCCAGCTTCTCTACGTAAAGGCTCTTATCAAAGAACTGCGGGTAGCCACTCTGAAGCTTCAAGGCAGCAGCAACAAAAGGGTTCCGGCTGGACGGCCCTACGTCGCTAAGTGAAGTTTGAGGCAGGTCAGCCGTGGCCTGCTCCAAATCCCTAACCACTTCGTCGAAATCTATAGCGTCTTCCTGATAGAAGTCCTCAAGGTCGTGGATTGCGTACGTGATGTCGTCAGCGAGGTCCATGATGGACCCCTCCAACGACTGCCTGGCGCCGCGAACATCCGAAGCGGTGCAACCCATGACCCGGTTGAACTGGTCCATGTCCGACCGGTACGCACCAAACTTCGGAGGAACGGACGCGGCCTTTTCGGCATCGGCCCCGTCGAGCAACTTGTCGTCGGGGCACACGAACGGATACTTCAGGATCGCTGCCAGCGTCACAGCGGTGAGGTTAAGTCCGGACTTGGGTGCATCGAGTCGGCGGGTGTCGAGGCGCGTCACAATTCGGAACGATTGAGCGTTACCTTCAAAGCCGTCTTCAACCCCCCGGCTCCTCAGCAGTTCGTTGAGTACAACTTCGCCGACGTGACCAAACGGCGGGTGTCCAAGGTCGTGGGCAAGACCTGCAGTCTCTGTGGCTGATACGTCCAGCCCTCCGAATCCGGCAACTACTCGCCCAATGTCGTCATCGGCCAGGGCTTTTCGCGTGATGTGCTCTGCGATCTCGCGGGAGACCAGTGCCACCTTTTGCGAGTGGGATTCACGTGAGTGGAGCCTGGGGGTGTCGAGGTTAGGCGAAACCACTTGGGTGACGCCCGAGAGCCGGCGCAGGAACGACGAGTAGCTTATGCGGCCGCGGTCCTTCTCCGTTTCCGTGCGCATATCGTGCTCGCTGGATCTGCTGTTCAGGAGCCTGCTGTATCGAGCTGTCTTCTTTTCGGTTACTACAAGCGAGCCGTCGGCCAGCCTATCCAAACGAGGCCGCACGCGGCTCCCCCCAATCGTCGTGGACTAAGCGTCCTAAGCAGTTACTGCGACACCGCGGTGATGTAAACGCCGCTGTTCGGGACGGACAACGCGTGAGTTGATTCCCCGTAGACCACTCCGTAGTCGACCTCGTCCACTGTGGTCTTCAGTTGCTGGGCCGCTTGAATACGAGAATCCTTCAGCAGCATCCTTCCACCTTGAGCTTTGACGATGCCGGAGATGACATCTGAAATGTGCTTCATGCGTGCCACTTGCTCGTCAACGGTGAGGTCTTCCAGCCTATCGGTCATTGCACTCCTCAACAATTTAGGGGCATACGGCCCCGTGAACCTTCCGTGCTGCAAGCTCCGAAGGTTCTGCCTATCCGGTGGCTACTACGTGACCATCATAGATCCCCGAACGTGTAACGCGGGACGCGGAGCGCCGTTTCGTTCAGGGAACGAATATCGTGTTTATGGCAGCAGGGAACGGGCCCTGATACATGAGGGGTCAGTCGCTGTCCTGGGCGTTTTCCTGCCCGTCACTCGCAAGTCCAGGTTCGGCAATCACACCAGGGTCAGCGGGTATTTTTGGCCCCTTCGCCTCAGGCTCCTCCTTTACAACCGCTTCCTCCACAGCGGGCACGCCTGGCTCCGCCTCGTCAGTCTTTTCTTCCGCAGCGGCTTTAGCCTTCGCTTCCACGGCATGCTTGAGCGGATGCTTCGTGTAGTTGGCGATCCACTGGCTGGGAAGGCAACCTTCCTTCGCCAAGAGCTCAAGCACAGTCAACTCGTCCGGACCGTCGCCTATAGAACGCGCAGTAGCCCAAACTTTTTCCAGACGCGATAGCAGCGTTCCCGGTTCGTGAAGAGGCAGCAGGAACACGTTATCTGCAACCACAGCTCTGGCGCCCGGATCAGCGCTTTTGTGCGGCGTTACGAAACAAGCAAAAGACGCCTCCGGAACTCGTTCGCCGCGCTTGGTAGAAGTGAACGTCAAATGGGAGGTTGCTTCTCGTGCATGACGCGCCGAGACCCTGCCCGCCGGTTTCGCTTCGCTTTTGGCTTCCCAGGCAACCCAAAGAAGGTCACCAAAAATCCAAACAGCGTCGGGTGCTGCCTGTCGGCCGCATGGATCACAACTTGCTCGGCAAAGGAACCCCAATGGGTGAAGCCTGGCTGCTGCTGCTCCGGGCAGACCTGCGCGTTGCCGCCGAGGCACCATTCGCAGGCGCCGCAGCCTTCCACAAAGGGTGCGGTCACGCGGTCGCCAACCGTCCATCTGGTCACACCCGAACCAACCACGGCCACAACGCCGGCGAACTCATGGCCTGGAACGTGCGGCAGAGCGATGTCGTCGTGGCCTACCCATGCGTGCCAGTCACTGCGGCATAATCCGGTGGCCACGACGGTGATCACCACACCGCCGGCAGGCGCCTCCGGGGCGTCGACCTCGTGAACCGCCAGCGGCCCGGCAATGCTGTTCATGACAATCGCGCGCATAGTGTCCTCCAGGCATCGAATTCGTCCCGTCCTGTTCAGCCGGGAGTCCGGCGACATCTTCGCACGCGGCGATGGTGCATCGAACTCCCTCCCCTGTGTCCTGCCGCGAAGCCGCACATGCTGGCCAGCCACGGATGCTGCCGGGAGCATTGGCGTCACTGCCGGTCTCCGCAGGATTAGAGAATCCGCTGATACATCCGGTGGTCCTGCCACCTGCCGGCTATCCGGAGGTAGTCGGGGGCCGTGCCGTAGGCCACGAAGCCATTCTTTTCCAGCACTCTTTGCGACGCCGTGTTGTGCACCAGGGTTGCTGCCTCGAGTCGGTGAAGTCCCAATGCAGCCTGTGAAATATTGACGGCCGCCGCTACTGCCGCCGTCATAAGCCCTTTCCCTTGGGCTGTGCGGGAAATCCAGTAACCAACGTGCGCGTTCTGGAATGCGCCACGCACGATTGAGCTGAGGGTCAGCAGCCCGACGATACCGTCATGTTGTGCCAGCACCATGGGAAGTGCCGTGCCCGAATCGAGTTCAACAAGCCGCCCTTCAACCACGTCCCGCTGGCCCTGGACGGTGTAGAACTCCTCAGGCCGGACAGGCTCCCACGGGGCGAGATATGACCGGTTCTCCTGAAACGCCGCTGCCAGCGCCTCTGCGTCCGACGCCCGGACGGGACGGAGCACAACACCTTCGGCAATCACACAGGAAAAGTCCACTGCTTCACACTACGCCGAGCCCATATAGGCGCCCACGTCCAGGACGGCGTCACTGCGGGGTCGACAACGGCGGACGCCCCTGCGCTTCCGTCTCGACGCGCTTTTTGATGCCCAGGAGCATGGCGCGGTCCATGACCAGGTAGCCGGGTCGAAGAAGGAAGTCCGTCACACGAAGCCCGGCAGGGCGTCCCGGGCCCGTGCGCGTCCTGAGCAGCAGCCTGGTACCGGCAGCACCTGCATCGTGGAGGACGAACTGCCAGGTTCCTGTCACTTTTCCGGGCGGGGCACCAGGGCTTGAGTCCAGAACAAGGTGTCGGCCCTCCTCCAACTCCACCACGCGCGGCCCGCGCCGGCCGCCCGGGTAACCTTCCGGCGTGAAGGCGATGATGTCCCCCACCTGCAGGTCCTGCCACTCCGGATGAATGCGGTCCGCGTTCGTAACACCCAGGTGCAGCAATCCGTTCTCCATCGCCGTGTAGGAATACAGCCCCGCCCGGTCCACACCCATTTGCACTATCCAGGGCCACACCTGGTCGGGACGGGCGGAGACAGTGACCGCCATGGTCTGGATGTCCTCGGGATCGGGAATCAATTCGTCCCCCGGAAGGGGCATTGTTCTTTCGGGCTCCGTGGTTCCCCATGTCCCCAGGGCACGCGGCACGAGGGCGTGCGTGAGAAACCCGGCAGCGGCCGCAGCACCAAGGAATCCGGAAAGCCGGCGGCGGGAAGGGGTGGATGAATGATTCGTGCCTGTCTTCGGCCGAATGAAGGCCAGGACATCCGACGCCGTGCTGCTCATGGCACGCCTCCCTTTGGTTGAGGTGGTTCCGCGATGCCTTGCAGCCTACAAACCATCATCTGGGCGCCACAGAGTCCAAGGCCCCCCTTGCGGCCGCCCTGCAACGACTGACGTCCCATTCAGGCAACTGCCTGGCAACCACCCATCACGAAGTCATCAGGCAGTGCGCCGAAGAACGTGGCGGTCTCCGGAACCCAGCCCTGGCCTTCCGGGCATGAAGGAGGCGCCACCGCTGTTGCGGCGGCGCCTCCTTCTTCAGTACCTGCTCAAAGCCGGGTGTCGAACGACCCGCAAAATACGTTCTCGTTGAACGTTCCCTGGAACGCGGACTTGCCCTGGATCTTCTCCACCGCGGCACGGATGGCTTCCCGAGTCCCGGCATGCGCGTGGATTGCCGTCTTCACCATGGGCACGTCAATCAGGTGGTTCGGCTGGTTGAGGGACACGAACACCGTGGGCACCTCCGTGACGTACCACGGGATCTCGGCTGCCATCGGCGAGGACCACTTGATCCGGATGGCGGCCTCCTGGGCGAAGCCCTTGACGTTGGCAAAGACAAATGCGGCGTCGTACTTTTCCGCGTAGTCCCCGGTGGCTTCCTCGGAGATGACGGACATGAAGTTCACCCCGGTCTCCCCCGCCGCCTCGCGCTGTTCAGCCGTCCGGTACAAGAACACTTCGAAGCCGGCGGCCTCCAGTTCCTCCTTCACCACGTCCAGGTAGGCCAGCGGATCTGCCCGCGTGAAGTCGGCGCCGCCGGAAATGCCGTACAACCGGATCCGCGGATGAGTCCCGGGGGTAATGGGCAGGTTCCCTGCCGTGTCCTTGACCAGTGTGACGGTCTTGTCGGCGATCTCGGCCGCAATCGCCCGGTGCGCCTGACTGCCGATCACGGCCAGCGCCTCGGCCGGCGGCACCAACTGGTCAGCGGATTTCAGGTGCAGCCTCAAGGATGCCTTCAGTCCGAGGATCCGCCGCAGGGCGTCGTGCAGCCGCTGCTCGGTGATGACCCCAGACTTGTATCCGTCCAGCATGTACTGGAAGTCCTCGGCGGGGTTCCGGAAGAACAGGAACATGTCGCAGCCGGCCGCAATCGTTGCCGGAACCAGGTCCTTCCGCTTCATCGCCTGCGTCAGGCCCACCATCTGCGAGGCGTCGGTGAGGACCAGGCCATTGAAGCCCAGTTCGCCGCGCAGCAGGTCCTGCAGCAGTTCCGGGGACAACGTGGCCGGCAGGATCCCGGCATCAGGAAGACCCGGCCGGAAATGCCGCGAGACCTCCGGCGCCCCAATATGGCCCACCATGATGGACTGCACGCCGTGCGCGATCATCTCCCGGTACACGTGCCCGTAGGTCCGGTTCCATTCCTCGTACCCGAGGGTGTTGTAGGACGTGACCACGTGCTGGTCCCGCTCGTCGATGCCGTCGCCCGGGAAGTGCTTCATGGCGCAGGCAGTGGGTGATTCGCTGATGCCGTCGAAGTACTCCTTGGCGCGCTCCACCACCACCTCGGGCGTATTGCCGAAGGACCGTGTGGAAATGACGGTGTTCCGCCAGTTGTAGTGGATGTCCACGATCGGCGCGAAGGCCCAATTGCAGCCCAGGGCAGCCGTCTCCACGCCTGCCACCTGCCCCATCTGCCGGGCGATGTTCCTGTCCGGGTGCGAGCCTGCCTGCAGGTGCGTGGATACGAACGTGCCGTCGTCGCAGCTGCCGGCCCCGCCCATCTCCGGGTTGGAGGCAATCAGCAAGGGAATCCGGGACTTGGACTGCGCGTAGCGGATATGTTCCTGGACGGCGGCGGACGGGCCGGGCCGGTACCGCATGCCGCCCACGTGGTAGTTTTCCAGCACCCCGTCGAGGTATCCGGGCGAGTAGTCGTTGTTGTGGTTGATGAACAGCTGCCCGATCTTTTCCTCGAGCGTCATGGCACCAATGGTGCCTTCCACCCAGGCGATCGCGCCGGCGTCGAGCATGAATGGCGCTGCCGCAAGGTCGACGTCGAACTGGCGCGGCCTGGTGCCCGCGGCCCCCTTGGCAGGAGGTACGACGGCGGCAATCCCCTTGAGTGCCTCCGCCACCACGTCCTGAACGGGTGCGGCGATGTCAACCACCACGCCGCGCTCGTCTTCCTGCAGAGGTTCCAGTGTGGCGAGTTGGGATTCCAGCAGCGCGGGAGGCATGAAGTGCCCGGTCCGTCCCTCGGTCCGCGCCTTCAGAACCTCCTTGCTGCCGTCCAGGTGCAGGAAGACGGTGTCCGGGGCCTGTTCCCGGATGGCGTCCCGGTATCTTCGGCGCAGGGCAGAACACGCCAGGACCAGCCCACCGTCGCCCGCAGCCGCCAGCTTGCTGCCCACCGTTGCGAGCCATGGCCAGCGGTCCTCGTCCGTCAGCGGTGTGCCCGCAGCCATTTTCGCGACGTTCTCCACGGGGTGGAGGGAATCGCCGTCAACGAACGGGACGCCCAGTTCGCGGGCGACGAGGTCACCGATGGTGGTCTTGCCGCAGCCGGAGACGCCCATGACGATAATGCGATGTTTGATCATTGTATGGTCCTTGCCAGTCGTGGCGGTCTTACCAGTCGTGGACGGTGCCGTCGACGAGCCGGTTGTAGGGCAGGTAGGCCTGCTGGTAGGGGTAGGCCGCGGCGGCTTCTTCGTTGAATTCGACGCCGATGCCCGGCTTGTCGCCCGGGTGCAGGTACCCGTCCACGAACGTCATGGACTGCTCGAAGACCTCGTTGGTCTTGGCCGAGTGCTGCATGTACTCCTGGATCCCGTAGTTATGGATCGCCAACCCCACGTGCAGCTGCGCCGCGAACCCCACCGGGGAAATATCCGTCGGACCGTGGAAACCGGACTTGATCTGGTACTGCGCCGCGAAATCCATCACCTTCTTCAACGGACTGATCCCACCGAAGTGCGTGGACGCCGCCCGCACATAATCAATCAACTGCTCCTTGATCAGCGTCTGGAAGTCAAACACCGTATTGAAGATCTCCCCGATCGCCAACGGCGTGGTGGTGTGCTGCCGCACCAGGCGCAGCCCCTCCTGGTTCTCCGCCGGCGTGCAGTCCTCCAACCAGAACAAGTCATACGGCTCCAGCGCCTTGCCCAGCTTCGCCGCCTGGATCGGCGTCATCCGGTGATGCCCGTCATGCAGCAACGGCAACTCCGGCCCAAACTCGTTCCGCACAGCCTCGAAGACCGTGGGCAGGTGCCGCAGGTACGCCCGGGTATCCCAGTCCTCCTCCTGCGGGAACGCACCCCGCCCGGCAGGCTCATAGTCATACCGCTCCCCCGACGCCTGCGCCTGCGCCGCAACCCCATACACGGCCTTGATCCCCGGGATCGCCGTCTGGATCCGGATCGACCTGTACCCCAACTCCAGATGCTCCCGCACCGAATCAAACAACGACTCAATATCCGCACCCGAAGCATGCCCATACGCCCGCAACCCGTTCCGCGACGCACCACCGAGCAACTGGTACACCGGCAACCCGGCCACCTTGCCCTTGATATCCCACAACGCCATATCCACCGCAGCGATCGCCGCCATCGTCACCGGACCCCGCCGCCAATACGCACTCCGGTACAGGAACTGCCACGTATCCTCAATCCGGTGCGGATCCTTGCCAATGAGCAACTGCGCCACGTGTTCCTTCAGGTAGGCGGCGACGGCGAGCTCGCGGCCGTTCAGGGTGGCGTCGCCAATGCCCGTCACGCCCTCGTCCGTGGTGATCCGGAGGGTCACGAAGTTTCGGGTGGGGCTGGTCACAAACACTTCCGCGGCAATGATTTTCACAGCTGGTCCTTTCGGAGACGGTCGGTCGGAGGGGGCGTTGTGGCGTGAAGGAGTGTTTTCGGTGGTCAGTGGAGTTCCGCGTGGGTGGCGGCCTGCCGGCTTGTACCGGCGGCGGCTACAGCCTGGCGGGCTTTGATCTCGGCGACGATTTCCGCGTGGGCAGTGTCAGTGAGCCTGTAGAACTTCATGATGGCCATGCCCAGCCCACAGAGGACCAGGGGCACCAGTCCTGCGGCAAGCTGCAGCCCTTGGATGGTGGCCTCGCTTTGGCCGCTGTCCGACCGGACGTAGCCGGCGCTGGCAATGGCGTAGGCCATGACGGCTCCGCCCAGCGCCTGGCCCATCTTCCGGGTGAAGGAGAAGAGGGAGTAGATGATGCCTTCGGTTCGGACACCCGTACGTGCTTCGCCATACTCCACAGTGTCCGCCTCCAGTGCCCACACCACGATGTTCATCATCTGCACGCCCAGGAGGCTGATGACGAGCCCGGTGAAGGCCAGGTAGGTCAACGAGTGCGGGGCCAGCATGACCACCAGCGAACCGAGCACCACCAGGCCTCCGGCTGCCAGGTACAGGGCCTTCTTCCCCCAGCGCCGGACCATGGCCGGCGTGAGCACGATGACCACCACGGCCAGGACCACGTTGATGACGGCCATGGGCTGGGCAAGGCTGACATTCTGCAGCACGTCCCGCAGGTAGTAGACCTGGATGGTGGACAGCCCCGTGCTGGCGGTAAGCATCAGCAGGGATGAAATGCAGAGCATGAGCAGTGGACGGTTGCCCTTCAGGGTGGCCAGGGACTGCTTGAAGGTCACCTTGGGAACCTCGCGGTGGACCACTTCCCGGGTAGTGAAGACGGTCAGCAGGTAGAGCGCCATGCCCACCACCACGAAGGCAATGGTCAGCGTGGTGAAGAGTGGCTGCAGCTGCGCGGCACCCTGTTTGGTGAGCGGCGTGATGAAGAACAGCAGGCCGGAACCCACAACGAGTGAACCGCAGGAGCGGGCAGCGCCCAGTTTGGCACGCTCCGCCGGCTGCTGCGTCATGGCGCCGGCCAGCGAGCCGTACGGGATATTGACCATGGAGTATGCCAGGCCCAGGCCGGCGTAGGTCAGGTAGGCATACGCAAGCTTGCCGTCATGGCTCCAGTCCGCCGGGACGGAGAAGGTCAGGGCACTCATGATCAGCAGGGGAAGGCCACCGAAGAGGATGAAGGGGCGGAACTTGCCCAGCTTCCTGTGGAAGGTGCGGTCAACGATCCGGCCCGCGAAGATGTCCGCAAAAGCATCAAAGACGCGCACCAGGAGGAAGAGGGTGCCTGCTGCCGCCGCTGAGATACCGGCGACGTCCGTGTAGTACAGCAGGAGGTAGGTAGTGGAGAGGGTGAATGCAAGATTGTTGGCAAGATCCCCCGCGCCATAGCCGAGGATGCTGAGCTTGGTCAGCCTGTTCATTCTGAGAGTCCTAACGCGTCATTGCGGTGGTGGCCAAGAGAAGAAGTGCGGGCCGCGTGGGCGCGCCGGGTGTTGCTCCGGCAGTAATACTAACGAAACGGCAAACCCAGTGGCAACCGGTTGCCAAAAATTGCCATAATTTCGTTTCACACAAAATCTGCCCGGCACGCGCACGTGCCGGGCAGATTTGACTCATGATTATTCGGAAGCGGAACGCCCGGCAGCGGTGCCGCACAGGCTTTCCACCAGTCCCACCACACCGGCATCCCCTGCCAAGGCAGGGTCGACAACTGCCAGCAGCGCCTTGGTTCGCTCAGTGCCTGGCAGCCGGTTGGCGGCTGTCACGGCCTGCTCCAGAGGGTCGTGGAACGGGGACGCGGTGGCACTGTAGTCCATCCATGCGGCAATCATCAGCGCCGCCGCGGCACCGGACCGTCCGGCGGCGCGTTCAGCCTGCAGCACCGGGACAGCGCGCATCCGAAGTTTGGTACTGCCGTCCATGGCAATCTGGGCCAGGTTATGGGCGATCCTCGCGTTGCTGAAACGGGCCAGGAGAGCCTGCCGATACTCGGGTATCCGCAGGTCGGCGGGGCCGGCAAGGTTCGTTTCTGCTTCGTCCCAGAAAGCCTCCACTGCCCGCCTGCACCAGGGGTCGGCCAATGCCTCCGCGACGGTCGCATGACCCCGCAACTGGCCCGCATAAGCCAGCAGTGAGTGTGCGCCGTTCAGCAGCCACAGTTTCCGGTTCTCGTAGGGTTCGATGTCCTGGACGAACAGGGCACCTGCGTCCTCCCATCGCGGGCGGCCCGCGGGGAAGTCCCCGCTGAGCACCCAGCTTGAAAAGGGTTCAGCCACCACCGGGGAATTGTCCACGTAACCGCAGGCTTCCCGGACGACGGCGAGGTCCCCTTCCGTGGTCCTGGGCGTGATCCGGTCCACGGATGTGCTCACGAAGCTGACATTGCCCGTGACCCACGCGGCGAATTCGGAATCCCAGGCCCCGGCAAACCCCGCCACTGCCTGCCGTGCCACCGTGCCGTTGTTGGACAGGTTGTCGCAGCAGACAATCGCGATCGGCCCGGAACCGGCTTCCCGGCGGGCGGCGAGCGCAAGCACCAGCCGTCCCAACGGCGTGGTGGGCCGTCCGCTGCCGGAACCCAGCAGCGCAAGGTCGGCGGCGACGTCGGGCGCCTTGGTGTCCAGCTTGCCGTCCGCACCCAACCCGTAGGCGGCCTCGGTGATGGTCAGCGTTACCAGGGCGGTCTCCGGTGCAGCCACGAGGGCGGCAAGCCGCTCGATGTCCGCACCGTCCAGGGCCTCCACGATGCTGCCCATGACAGTAAAGGAGTCGCCCTCGTCTGCGCGTTCCACCAGCGTGTAGAGACCATCCTGTTCAGCCAGGGCAAGGGCCGCATCCGGCCGGCGGCCAGTGAAGGCGGCGATCCCCCAGCCGGCGGAATCTGATGCCTGTTGGGTGTACCAGGCCTGGTGCGAGCGGTGGAAGGCGCCCAGCCCCAGGTGGACAATGCGGACCGGCGCCTTGGGCACCTGACGGAGCGTCCGGTTCAGCCGTGGAAGCTCCGCAGTGGGCGGCGTGGCCGACGGAGGGGACGTAAAGGGGGCACTCACAGCTTGAACACCCGGCGGGGTGAGGCGTCCACGATGTCCACGATCAGTTCGTGCGCGCGCTCTTCGGTGACCCGGTGCTCGGCCACGAGCCGCGCCAGGAAGGAGGCTTCGATCCGCCGGGCCGTGTCGTGGCGGGCCGGGATGGAGCAAAAGGCCCGGGTGTCATCGATGAAGCCGGAGGACCGGGAGAAGCCCGCCGTCTCCGTCACGGCAGACCGGAAACGGAGCATGGCGTCCGGCGCATCCAGGAACCACCACGGCGCTCCCAGGTACACCGACGGGTAGAACCCGGCCAACGGGGCAAGTTCCCGGGAGAACACCGTCTCGTCGAGCGTGAAGAGGACCAGGTGGAAGTCCTTGGCGGTCCCGAAATCCTGCAGCAGGGGCCGGATGGCCTCGGTGTAGTTGACCGCCACAGGAATATCGTGGCCGGTATCCGCCCCGAACGCCTCGAACGTGGGGGCATGGTGGTTGCGGAAGGATCCGGGGTGGACGGTCATCACCAGGCCGTCCTCCACGGACATCCGCGCCATCTGGTAGATCATGTGCGCTTCGAAGGCTTCCCTGTCAGCTGCATCCGCCTGGCCGTTGCGCCCGCGCTCAAAAAGCCGCTCCGCCTCGGCGTCGTCCAGCTTCAGGGTGGCAGGAGTGAAAACGCCGTGGTCGGCCGAGACGGCGCCCCGCTCCACGAAATGCCTGCGCCGGGCCTCAAGCGCCTTGATGTACCCGGCGTAACCCGAAGCGCCATCCCCCGCCGAAGCGATCAGGCGGTCCACGTTGTCCCGCCAGGCCGGGTGCGCCATGTTCAGGTACTGGTCGGGGCGGAAGGTGGGCAGGACGCGCCCGGCAAAGGATGGGTCCGCGTGCAGCGCGGCGTGGCTGTCCAGTGAGTCCAGGGGATCATCCGTGGTGGCCAGCACCTCGATGTTGAATTCCTTGAACAGCTCGCGCGGCCGGAAGCCCGGCTCAGAGAGCTTGGCCTGCAGGGCGTCGTAAAGCCGGTCCGCGTTCTCCCGGGACGGTTCCTCCGCCAGGCCGAACACGTGGGCGAACTCCTGCCGGATCCAGTAACCGGATGCCGTTCCCTCAAAGGTGGGCCAGGCGGCACAGAAGTGGCGCCAGCCCTCCCGTGACGCGGCGGGTTGGCTGCCCAGCCCCAGCTGGTCCATGGGCACCCCGCCGGCGTGGATCAGCCGGGTGACGTAGTGGTCCGGGGTGACCAGCAGGGCAGCCGGGTCCGGGAAAGGGGTGTTCTGCTCGATGACCGCAGCGTCCACGTGCCCGTGCGGGGAGATGATGGGCAGCCCTTCCACAGTTGTGAACAGTGACCGTGCGATGCTCCGGACACCGGGATCAGCCGGCAGCAGCCGGTCGGGGTGTTCCGCAATCGGCGTTCCCACGGGTCATCGCCTCCCTGCGGGGACGGAAAGTCCCGCCAGCGCGGCCGCGGAGCGGAGGTAGTCAAGGTTATCTGCCGTCCGTTCAGCCAGCGGGAGTTCGGTGGAGAAGTCCTCCACCGTCACCCAGCCGTCATAGCCATGGGCCGCTAGTGCCTTGAAGTACTCCAGCACGCTGCCCTGGCCGGAACGCAGCGGCGCCCACTCGTTCCGGAAGATGGCGGCACCGGAGTCGTCGGTTTTGCCGCTGTTGACCCAGACGGCGTTTTTGACGTGCACGTGGGCCAGGTAGTCGCCCAGGAGCTGGAACGCGGGGAGGTAGTCCTCCTGGCCTTCGATCAGCAGGTTGCCGAGGTCATGGATGACTCCCACGTGCCGCGGATCAAGTCCGTCCAGCAGCCGCAGCGCGGACGAGGCCGAAGCGGTGATGGTGCGGTGGTGCAGTTCCACGAGTGCCTTCACGCCGTGGTGGGCAGCCCGTTCGGCGATCCACTCGAAGTCACGGCGGGCACCGGCAAACAGCTCAGGGTACGGGGTACCGCTGGCCGGTTCGTTCCCCCAGACGGCCGTTCCCAACGGAGGGGTGGTCACCCGGACCTGCCCGGCGCCGAGCCTGGCAGTGGCGGCCAGCATCCGGTCAACGTCCGCATGGTTGTCGCACCGTGCGTATCCCCCGATGCCGGAGAATTCCAGGCCCGCGCCGGATGTGAGGGCGGCAATCCGGTCCAGGTGGTCCTCCATGCCGGTGAGCGGGACGGTGGCCTTGTTGCCGGCCCAGAAGCCCGGCTCGGCAGCGTCGGCCTGGTCGGTGATCCGCCACTCAATGCCATCCCAGCCCTGCCGGGCCAGGTGCTGCACTGCTTCGTCGGGGGTCCATTCGGGGGTTGATGCGGTAAATACTGAAAACTTCATGGCTCAGGCGCTTTCTGCCGAAGTGCCGCCGGTGCGGACTTCGAGGTCGTTGTACTTGCCGGCCAGGACATCGTCGAAGAGGACGGGCTGGCCAAGCGTGGCCGAAACGTAGACGGAACGCACCGCGGCGAGTGCGTTGACGGCGTCGCTGACGGTGACGCCGGCCTGCCGCCCACCGGCGATGGCGCCCAGGATGTCCCGGTACTGCCGGACGTGGCCGGCCGGATACACGGTGGGGTCCGCGGCCTTGTAGTCCTCCTCGGGGTATTTGGCCAGTTCCTCTTCCGCCTGGTTGCCCCCGCCCTGAAGGCCCATGTCCGCGGACTCGCCGCCCGCGTCCTTGCTGTGGAAGTACTGCAGCCGGTCGTTGTCCACCACCGCCGAGCCCTCGGACCCCATGAGCTGGACGCGTACGGTCAGCCCCGGGTAGGCAGCGGTGGTGGCGTGCAGGACGGCCAGGCCGCCGTTTTCGAAGGTAATGGTGGCAACGGCGGTGTCTTCCACCTCGATGCGTTCGTGCGCAAGCCTGGCGGTGTGCGCATGGATCTCAACGGGGCGTCCCATGAACCACAGCAGCAGGTCCACCGTGTGGACGCCCTGGTTCATCAGCGCACCGCCGCCGTCCATGGCCCAGGTGCCGCGCCAGTCGCCGGAGTCGTAGTACCCCTGGCTGCGCCACCAAGCCACGGAAGCGATGGCGGACGTCAGCCGCCCGAAACGTCCTTTGGCCACAGCGTCGGCAACGGCGACGCTTGACTGGTCAAACCGGTGCTGGCTGATCACCGAGGCAACAATCCCCTTGCTGGCCGCTTCCTTGGCTGCGGCTTCGATTTCCTGGGCCCGGGTGAGGTCAACGTCGAGTGGCTTTTCGATCACCACGTGCTTACCGGCGGCCAGGACTTCCAGGCCCTGCTGGATGTGGAGGCCGCTGGGGGTGGCCAGGGCCACAAGATCGATGTCCTCAGCCGCAAAGGCCTCCGCCTGTGTGCTGTAGAGCGCCGGCCTCTGGCCGCCGCGCTGTTCGATAAAGTCCGCCAGGGCCTCGGCGGCGGCCGGGATGGCATCCACCAGTGCCACGATCCGGGCTTCCGGAAATGCCTCGAGGGCTACGGCGTGGGTGCGCCCGATGACGCCGCATCCGGTGATGGCTACGTTAAGGGTGCTCATGCGGTCTGGACTCCTGCTTCTGCGGTGACTTTTGCAAAGGCGCGTGCTGCGATGCCGAACGCGGTGGGGCCGGAGAAACCGCCCAGTCCGTGGGCACCGGCGAGGTGCGGCTCCAGGGAGGCGAAGCCCTGGTACCCGTCTGCTTTCAGCGCCTCCACGGTGCGGAGCACATCCCCGTCGCCTTCACCTGCCGGCACCACGTGGCCGTTTTCGAACAATGCGTCCTTGACCTGCAGGTACTCAAGGTGCGGACGCAGTTTGGCGTATCCCTCATCGAAGGGCTTGACCCCCACCTGGACGAAGTTCGCGGCATCCCATGCCACCTTCAGCGCGGGCGAGTTGACGGTTTCGATGATGTCCAGGACGCGGTCTGGTACGTCGCCGAAAATGTCTTTCTCGTTCTCGTGCAGCAGGATCACGCCCGCTTCCTCAGCCACATCGGCGAGCGCCCGCATGCGTTCGATGACGGCATCGCGGATGGACTCCACCTGCACGGACTCGCCGTAGTAGAAGGAGAAGATGCGGATGTACCTGGCGTCCAGGACCTTGGCGGCGTTGACCGCCCGGCGCAGCCGTTCCACTTCGTGCTCCACCGGCAGGCTGACGTCCACCTTGCCAATGGGGGAAGCGACGGCGGAGACCTTCATGCCCTTCTCCGCCAGCAGGGACGCCAGGGACTGGAGCTGTTCATCGCTCAGGTCCACGATGTTGGTGCCCCAGGCGCTGCGGACTTCAATGTGGTTGGCGCCGAGGGCCTGCAGCACTGCTATCTGGACCGCTGGGTCGTCGTCGATCTCGTCGCCGAAGCCTGACAGCTGCCACGTGACCTGGGTGGTCGAAACCATGGTTATTTAACTCCTCCGGCGGTGAGCCCGCCTACTAGGTAACGCTGGAAAATCAGGTAAAGAATGACCACAGGAGCGGCGCAAACCAATGCCGCCGCCATCATCTGGCCGTAGAACGGAATGGCGCCGCCTTCCTGCGAAGCACCAAAGATTTGGAGTGCGACGGCGGCCGTCTGGCTTTCCGGGCGGGTCATCACCGAGGCGAACAACACGTCATTCCAGCCCAGCAGGAAGGCGAAGATGCCTGAAACCACGATGCCGGGCCAGCTCAGCGGAAGGATGATCCGGAACAGGACGCCAAGGTGGGACGCGCCGTCGATCCGTGCTGCTTCTTCAAGTTCCTTGGGAAGTCCGCGAAGGTAGGTGACCATCACCCAGGTGGAGAACGGCATGGCGAAGGTGAGGTAGGTCACGAACAGGCCCCACTGGGTTCCGATCACCTGTATGCCGAGGTAGGTTGCCGCCGAGGAAAACAGGACGAAGACCGGCAGCACCATGAGGGTTCCGGGCACCGACTGCAGTGCCAGCAGCCCGCGGAGGATGGTCAGCCTGCCGCGGAAGCTGTAGCGGACCAGGACGAACGCAGTGGAGATGGACATCGCTGCGGAGACCACCGCGGTTGCTCCCGCCACCAGGACGCTGTTGGTGAGGCCGGTGGCCAGGCCAACGCTGGTCCAAATCTTCGAGTAGTTATCGAATGTGACTGAGGACGGCCAGAACTCGCCATTGGCCACCCCGATGTCCGAGTTCACCGAAGCCAGGAAGATGTACAGCACAGGGATCAGGACAAGTGCGCCGAGGAATACCAGGATGATGACCAGCAGGGGGCCCGGAAGGAGCCGGAGCACCTCATGCTGGCGGTGCGAGCCCGGACGGTCAACATCAACGGTTGACGCACTCCGCCGGGTGGCTGTCGTGGTGCTCATTTCTTCGCTCCTGGTGTTTCGGCGTCGTCAAGCTTGACGGCACGGAGGTAGACGAACAGCGGAATGGCGATCAGCACCAGGGAAATGAAGGCCATTGCGGCGCTGAGTCCAAAGCGGAAGCTCTGGAAGCTGGTGACGTAGGTCAGGATGGGGAGGACTTCGACGTCGGCCGGCGCAGGGACGCCGAACAGCACGAACGGGAGGGTGAAGTTGTTGATGTGGTGCAGCATCCCGATCAGGAAGGCCAGAGCCAGCGGGCCCTTCAAGTACGGGAACACCACGTACCGGAGCTTGTTCCACCACAGCGCACCGTCGAGTGCCGACGCTTCGTGCACCTCATGGTCCACCGACTGCAGGCCGGACAGGGCCAGCAGGTAGATGAACGGCCACGATGCCCAGATCTGGACCAGTACCAGCGTCCAAAAGGTCTGCGGGCCGTTGAGCCACAGCCCCACGTGGATCCCCACGGTGGCCAAGGCCTCGTCCACGATCCCGCCGGGCTGGAGCATGGTGCGCCAGACGGTGGCCACCACGAAGGATGGGAGGACGTACGGGATGAGGAAAACCGAGCGGATCACTGCCCGGCCCTTGAACGCGTTCTGCGTGGCCACCGCGGCGGCGATGCCCAGCGGCAGCGTCACCACCATGGCCAGCAGCGAGTAGCTGACACTGAGCCAGACGGCGTGCAGCAAGGGCGATGCCGTCACCGCTTCAACGAAGTTTTCGGCTCCGATGAGCGGCGCACTGATCCATTTCCGCAGGGTGTACTGGTCCAGGTTGAGGACGGACATGTAGATGCCCAGCAGCAGCGGGACCACGATGATGATGATCATCAGGACCCCACCCGGGATCAGCATCCAGAGCGGCCGGTTGCGTTCGCTCATTCCCTTGCGGCGCAGGCCGCCCTGGTGGCCGGGCTGTTGCCCGGCGTCGTGTGAATCGCGGGGCGCCCGGCCCGCGGCGGAATCCACCGCAGGCCGGACTTCATGAGAGGCGTCGGTTGACATCAGAACCTATCCTTTGGAGGCCCGGTCCAGGGAAGCCTGGCCCTTGTTCTGGGCGTCCTTGATCCTTTGTTCGAGTGCTGACTCGTCCACCTTGCCCGCGGCCAGGTCCGGGATCGACTGCACGGTGACGTTGAGGAGGCCGAGCTGGATATCGCCCCAGGCGCCAGTGAACGGTGTGGCCTTGGACTTGGCGGCGGCGTCAGCCACCGGCTTGAGCTTGGGGTCTGTCAGAGCGGCCAGGGCTTCGGCGTTTGCAGGCAGGTCGCCGAAGGTCTTCTGGTAGTTCAACTGCTCGTCCTTGGAAGTGATCAGTTTGATGTAGGCGAAGGCAAGGTCCTTCTGCTTGGAGTAATCAGCCACCACCAGGTTGTCGCCCGAGAGGATGCTGGCGGCCTCGCCATCGGACTTGGACTGCGTCTCGCCCGGTGCGACCGTGGGCATCAGGGCGTACTCGTACTTCCCGGCAACTGCGGACTTGTCCAGGGTGGGGATGGAGCTGGAAGTGGTCATCATCAGGTAGCCGGCCTTGCCGCTGGCGAAGGCCGCCACGGCGTTGCTGTTGCTCCAGCCGACGGAAGCAGGGTCAACGACCTTGTCCTGGGTCAACCAGCCGAAGTAGGTCTGGTAGGCCTTCTTGACGGTGGGGTCGTCCATCTTGAGCTTGTTACCGTCGACCAAGGGGTTTCCGGCCTGGACGGACATGGCCCAGATGAACTTCCAGGGGTCATAGTTGTCCTTGTAGCCCGTGGCGATGCCATAGGTATCAGCCTTGGTCATCTTCTTGGCCTGGGCTGCGAGCTCGTCCCAGCTGGTTGCGGGCTTGTCAATGCCGGCCGCGGCGAGCAGGTCCTTGTTGTACGCCATCACGAACGGGCGGCTGACGAAGGGGATACCGGCCTGGTGGTCCTTGTCCGGGCCGGAAATACCGAGGGCAGCCTGGTTGAAGCGGTCCTTGCCGCCAACCTTCTTCCAGTCGTCATCCGAGAGGGTGACGAAGGCCTTGGTGGCATAGGCCGTGGGGGTGAAGGTCGTGCCGAGTCCGTAGACATCCGGCCCCTGGCCGGAGACCACGGAAGTCTGGATGCGGGTGAGCTCGTCGTTGGCCGAGGCGAAGGTTTCAAACTTCACGTCGGCCCCGGTTTCAGCCTTGAACTTGGCTGCAATATCGCTCTGCCACTGTTTCTGCTGCTCGGGGTATTGGCTGAGAACGCCAGTCAGGACGTTCAGCGTCTTGCCCGTCCCGTCCACTTTGCCGTCCGCATTCGTGGACCCTCCCCCGCCAGTCCCGGAACCCGAACCGCAACCGGTCAGGGCCAGTGCTGCAGCCGTAACAATCGCCGCAAGCCCAGTAGTCGATTTAAACCTCATTGTTTTTCTCCTCTAGGACACCCACATGGCCACATCCGTCCTGTGGCGGAAATCACTGCAGGCGACTCGAATGCCAGTCTAGGAAGGATGCAACAACTCCGGCAAGCGGTTGCCAAAAGTTGCCAAAAATGGTGGGATTAAGGCTACAGAGTCAGGGGCCTCGCCGGCGTTAATTGTCGACGGCGGTTCGTCCAGCCAGCGAGGAAAGGTCCAGCGTTATGGCTGATCTACCCGTCGAAGCCACCACGCGCGGTGCGCTAGACCTTAACGCCAGTGCAAACCGGCCGCCCACCATCCGCGACGTGGCGGAACTGGCCGGAGTGGCCACCTCCACGGTGTCACGTGCCCTGTCGCGGCCGGACCGGGTCAATGCGAGGACCCGGCAGCGGATCGAAGAGGCAGCCGCGGAGCTGAACTACGTGCCGAGCTCCCAGGCGCGGGGACTCAGTTCGGGGCGCACCAACGCCGTGGCGGTGCTGGTGCCCGATATCACCAACCCGTTCTATTTCGACATCATCCGGGGCACGCAGCACCAGCTCAAGGCAGCCGGTTACACCCAGCTGCTGGTGGACACTGAAGAATCCAACGAGGTGGAACTCGATGCATTGCACAAGATGCGCAAATCCGCCGACGGTTTCATTCTCGCTGCCTCCCGCCTGACGGACGCCCAGCTGGCGGAGGTCTCGCGGACGCAGCCCCTGGTCACCTTCAACCGCGCCTCCACCAGCGCTCCCACGGTCATGATCGATACGCCGTCGGCCATCATCCAGGCCCTGGAACACCTGGCCTCCCTGGGCCACCACAAGGTCTGCTACGTCGCCGGACCACCCACGTCGTGGTCAAACCAGATGCGGTGGAAGGTCTTCGAGGAGGACGCGAAACGGCGCGGTATGGAGGTCCACCGGATCGGGCCCTACACCCCGAAGACGACGTCGGGGGCTGCCGCGGCGGACGCGGCGGTCAGGACGGGTGCCACTGCCTGCATCGTCTTCAACGACCTGTTGGCCATCGGCATGCTCCAGCGCCTCCAGGCCCGCGGCATCCGCGTCCCGGAGGACATGAGCATCATCGGGTCCGATGACATCTTCGGCGCGGACTTCTGCAACCCGCCCCTGACCACCATTTCAAGTCCCATCGAGCAGGCCGGCCGGGTGGCGGTGTCCATGCTGCTGGCCCAGCTCAACCCGCTGGCGGGAAGAGCCGCCCGGCAGCTGGCGGTCATGCCCACCCACTTGACCATCCGGGAGTCCACAGGCCCTGCACGACTATAGGAAGGCGAGGCTCATTTCCCCCCAGACGTCCGCGGCGGGCGATGGCGTCAACGACTTCCTGCCTGGAATGGCCCCGCTGGCGCGGGTCCAGGTGGGGGCCGCTCCGGCGGGGGTACGACGGCGGCAGCCACCCGCCGTCGTACGCCCGCCCTGGAAAATCAGTGCTTAGGCTTCCACCAGCCTGGCCCCGGCCGGAACCCCGGCCGGAACCTCCGCGGGAACGCCCGGCTCACCGCGCCCGTACAGCCAGTCGTTGTACTGGAAGTTGTTGTCGCCGCGGCTCTTGAACAGCATGTTCCGCAGGATGCGTGCCACGCCGCCCACGTGCCAGGACTCGCCCCAGATCCGGGCGGTGCGCTGCACTCGGGCCGTCCGCGCGGCGCGGGCTTCGTTGAACTCGCGGAAGGCAGCTTCCCAGGCGCCGGCGTCGATGCCCTCGGGCGTGAAGACCTTTTCGCGGGCCACGTCCTGCAGGACTGCCGCGTCCTCCAGCGCCTGGCAGGCACCCTGGGCCAGGTACTGCAGCATCGGGTGGGCGGCGTCGCCGATGAGTGCCATGCGGCCGGAAACCCAGTTCTCGATGGGGTCGCGGTCGTACATGGGCCAGCGGATGCCGGTGGCCAGGTTCTTCAGGGCTTCCTGCACGGCGGGGACGCAGTCCTTATAGGCTGCCTCGAGCTCGTCCACGCCGCCGTACTGCTCTTCGCCGCGCTCGAAGGACGGGGACTTGAACACCGCCACGGTGTTGAGCAGCTGGCCCTTGCGCAGCGGGTACTGGACCAGGTGGCAGTCCGGTCCCAGGTAGACGATGACGTCCTCCAGGTCCGCGGCCGGGGTCTCCTCGGTGATGGGCACGGTTCCGCGGTACGCCACGTAGGCCGAATTCACCGGACCGTCATTGGCAACGGTGCCGCGCAAGGTGGACTTGAGCCCGTCCGCAGCCAGGATGGCGTCGGCTTCAAAGACCTCGCCCTTGGCGGCGTAAGCGCGGCCCCGGTCGCCGTCGGTTTCCACCTTCTGCACCAGGACGTCGTTCACCAGGGTGACGCCGGCTTCCTGGCAGGCTTCGAGCAGGATCCGGTGCAGGTCGCTGCGGTGGATGACGACGTAGGGGGCGCCGTAGCGCTCCTCGAACTCACCGCCCAGGGTCTGGCGGGTCAGCTCCTCGCCGGTGATGGCGTCGCGGAACACCAGGTGCTTGGGCTGGACGCCAATTTCCAGCGCCTTCTCCAGCAGGCCCCAGCGCTTCAGGACGCGGGATGCGTTGGGGGCCATCTGCAGGCCCGCACCCACTTCACCGAAGGCCGGTGCCACTTCAACCAGGGTGACGTCGGCGCCGTTTTCGCGAAGCGCCAGCGCTCCGGCAAGCCCGGCCATGCCGCCGCCCACCACGAGGACGTCGGTGGACGCTTTGACGTTAGACATTGGAAACTCCTACTGCTGTTGATTTCTTGATTTTGATGCCGACTGCTGCGAGCAGGACTGCTGCTGCGGCGGCTGCTCCGGCAAACGCCAGGAAGTTTGAGTTGACGCCCAGGCCCGCTGCGAGCAGGAGCCCGCCGGCCTGCGGTGCGGCCACTGCCCCGATGCGGCCCACGCCGAGTGCCCAGCCAAGGGCAGTACCGCGGAGGTGTGCCGGATAGTGGCTGGCCACGGCCGCGATAATCAGGCACTGGGTGCCGTGCGTTCCCACGCCGGCAAGCACCAGCATGAAATAGACGACGGCGACGGGCGGCCCGGACACCAGGACCACCAGGGCGACGGCGGCCACCGCCGCTGCCGCAATCGCCGTGGGAATGGGCCCGAACCTTGTGCCGGCCCAGGCGGTCAGTACCGAGCCAGCCACGGCGCCCAGGTTGAGCGCCAGCGCGAACGTCAGGGCGGAGCCAAGGTTGTACCCGGCCAGCTGCATCAGGTTGGGCAGCCAGGTGCCCAGCCCGTACCAGGCGAACAGGGTCACCAGGGTTCCGATGGCAAACAGCAGGCTGGTGCCAAGGTAAGGCGCCCGGAGCAGGGAGCCGAATCCCACGGACTCCTTCGCGGTGCTACCGCCGGTTGTCTTGGGTGCCAGTGTTTCCGGCAGGTAGCGGAACCCCAGCGGGATCACTACCACCAGGGCGACGACGGCCACGAGGAACATGATGGGCCAGCCTAAGGCCGGAATCAGCGGAATGCCCACCAGCGCGGCGAGGGAGCCGCCGATGGGAACGCCGGACATCATCAGGGTGGCGATGGTTGACCGCCATTTTTCCGGCACGAGTTCGGCCACCAAAGCGTTGGCTGAGGGCACCAGGCCCCCCAGTCCGATGCCGGCCAGCAGGCGGAGGCCGCCGAAGACCGGCGCATTGGGGGCAAAGGCGCAAAGGATGGTGAACGCGGAAAACACGATGGCGCAGCCGATGATGGTGCGCCGCCGGCCCCAGGTATCGGACATACGGCCGGCAAAGACCGCTCCAATCATCATGCCGACAAAGGCCATGGACCCGATGGTCCCGGCCGTGGCCTTGGTCAGGCCCCAGCCGGTGTCGCTGATGAGTGAGCCCTGGACGGTGCCGTAGACGATCAGGTCGTAGCCGTCGAAAACGACCAGCAGCCAGCACACCAGGACGGCAAGTACGGAACGCCGGGGGAACCCGGAAAGGCCTGCGCCCGAGCTGGGGGCGGCCGTGCGCTGCGGCGCTGCAGCGGAAGTTGTGTGATTCATCCCACCACTGTGCTGGCAGTCATACCAGCGCGCCCATATTATTCTGTCATGCAGAATCTTCCTGCCCGGCGGAAGCCCACCTACTCCATCGAAGCGGTGGATAACGCCCTGCAGCTCCTCCAGCTCCTGCGGGACGTCGGCAGCCTGCGGCTCAAGGACGCTGCGGCGGAGCTCGGCGTGGCGCCGTCCACGGCACACCGGCTCCTGGCCATGCTGGTGTACCGGGGCTTCGCGGTCCAGGATGAAACGCGCCGGTATGTGCCGGGCCCCGCGATGGGCGCCGGCCCGGCGGGCTTGAGCTGGACACGCCAGCTGCGGGACATCTCCCGGCCACACATGGAACTGCTGTGCGCGCGCACCAACGAGACCGTCAACCTCATGATCCGGGTGGGCACAAAAGTCCGCTTTTTGGACACGGTGGAAAGCACCAACATCCTGCGCGTCGGGGACCGGCAGGGGACCCTGCTCCCCGCGCATAAAGCCTCGGGCGGGAAGGCCATCCTGGCGGAGCTCGATCCCGCCGTGCTGGAACAGCTGTTCCGCAGCCCCAACGCGGAACTGGGCGGAGACTACATCCCGGACGCCGACTACCCCGCGTTCCTGCGCGAGCTTGAGTCCGTCCGCGCCAACGGATTTGCCGCCAACTTCGAGGGTACCGAGGAGGGCATCAGCGCCTTCGGGATGGCCCTGCACAACGGCAAGGGCATGGTGGTGGGCGCCCTGAGCGTGGCCACTCCCGTGGCACGGTTCCGGCCCCTGTTCGACGCCGGGCTGGTGGGCGTCATGATGGAGACCCGGCGCCAGCTGGAAATAGACATCGCGGCCAATCCGGCGGACGGGGCAGCCGGAAGCTGACCGGCAGGGCCGAAGGAATTCTGCATGCCAGAATATGCTGGGGATCACAGCAGATCTTCCCTAGGGTCGAATCCACGTCGCAGTCAGTCCGCACGCAAGGAGAAGGCCAGTGTCGATCAGCGCTGAAAAACAAACGCACGAATCCGTGGCGCAGGAACACCACGTTCCCGGGCCCACCCCGGAGGAGGCTGCGCAGCTTGAGCAGCTGTACCGGGATTTCGATAAGGAAAACCTGATTCCGTTGTGGACGGAGATCGCGGACCTGATGCCCATGGTCCCGTCCCCGAAAGCAGTGCCGCACGTCTGGCGCTGGAATGACCTGTACCCCCTGGCCGCCCGCGCCGGGGACCTGGTGCCGGTGGGCCGCGGCGGGGAACGGCGCGCCATTGCGCTGGCCAACCCGGGCCTGGCCGGCACGCCTTACGCCACCCCGACGTTGTGGGCGGCCATCCAGTACCTGGGCGGCCGTGAAACGGCCCCGGAGCACCGCCACTCGCAGAATGCGTTCCGGTTCGTCGTCGAGGGCGAGGGCGTGTGGACCGTGGTGAACGGGGACCCTGTCCGGATGTCCCGCGGCGACTTCCTGCTCACCCCGGGCTGGAACTTCCACGGCCACCACAACGACACCGACGAGCCCATGGCGTGGATCGACGGGCTGGACATCCCGTTCGTGCACTACGCGGACGCCGGGTTCTTCGAGTTCGGCACCGAACGCGTCACCGACGAGGCCACCCCGGACATCTCCCGCTCCGAGCGGCTCTGGGCCCACCCCGGACTCCGCCCGCTCTCGGGCCTCGATGACACCACCAACTCCCCCATCGCGGCGTACCGGTGGAAGTACACCGACGCCGCCCTGCGCGAACAGCTGCTCCTCGAGGACGAGGGCCACCCGGCCACCGTGTCACAGGGCCACGCCGCCGTTCGGTACACCAACCCGACCACGGGCGGGGACGTCATGCCCACCATCCGGGCCGAGTTCCACCGCCTGCGGGCCGGCGCCTGGACCGAGACCGTCCGCGAGGTGGGCTCCAGCGTCTGGCAGGTCTTCGAAGGCACCGGATCCGTGACCCTGAACGGCGAAACCAGGGTCCTGGCCAAGGGCGACCTGTTCGTCGTCCCGTCCTGGCAGCAATGGTCCCTGGAAGCCGGGACTGAGTTTGATCTGTTCCGGTTCAGCGACGCCCCCATCTTCGAGCGCCTGAACTTCAACCGCACCTACATCGAAGGACGCACCAAGTAATGAAACTCCTCACCCTCCGCACTCCCGACGGAACAAAGGCCGCACGCCAGGACGGCGAGACCCTCACCGAAGTCCCGGGCTTTTCCGATGTCGGGGCACTCCTGCAGGACCCCAACTGGGAAACCATCGCCAAGGATGCCAACGGCGCAACACACGCGTTCGACGGCGCCGACCTCGCCGCCGTCGTGCCTTCCCCGGGCAAGATCATCTGCGTGGGCCACAACTACCGCAACCACATCAAGGAGATGGGCCGCGAGGTCCCCGAGTACCCCACCCTGTTCGCCAAGTACGCCGAGTCGCTGATCGGGCCCAACGATGACCTCGCGCTGCCGCAGGAATCGGACACCGTGGACTGGGAAGCCGAGCTCGCCGTCGTCATCGGCAAGGCCGGCCGGCGCATCCCGGAGGCAGAGGCTGCCGGGCACATCGCAGGGTACTCCGTGCTGAACGACATCAGCATGCGCGACTACCAGTTCCGCACCATCCAGTGGCTGCAGGGCAAGACCTGGGAGAAGTCCACCCCGTTCGGCCCGGCCCTGGTCACCAAGGACGAATTCACCCCCGGGCCGCTGATGACCTCGGCCGTGGATGGCGACGTCCAGCAGTCCACCCCCACCAGCGACCTGGTCTTCACCCCGGAATACCTGGTCTCCTACATCTCCACCATCATCACCCTGAACCCGGGCGACGTCATCGCCACCGGCACCCCCGGCGGCGTGGGCCACGCGCAGGACCCCAAGTGCTACCTGCAGGAGGGCCAGGTCCTGGTCACCACCATCGAGGGCCTGGGCCAGCTGACCAACCGCGTGGTCAAGGAAGCCTGATGGTTGCCCGGCACGACCAGGCCAGCGACCCCGTGCTGCTCGAGGGGCTGCTGCAGGCCCGGCGCGGCACCGCGTTCTTCGCCCGCAAGCTCAACGAGCTTCCCGACGCGGAACTGGACGGGGGCTCGCTGCTGCCCGGCTGGACCCGCCGCCACGTTGTAGCCCACGTGGGCTACAACGCCAGGGCCATCGCCCGTCTGGTCGAGTGGGCGGCCACCGGGGTGGAAACACCCATGTACCCTTCCGTTGAGGTCCGCAACCACGAGATCGACTTCGGGTCCACCCTCAGTCCCATCGCCCTGCGGAACCTGTTCGACCACTCCGCCGTGCACCTGAACGTCGAATGGCGCGACCTGCCCGCCGCCAACTGGCACCACAAGGTCAAAACCGTCCAGGGCAGGACCGTCCCGGCCGAAGAGACCGTGTGGATGCGCACCCGCGAAGTCTGGGTCCACGCCGTGGACCTGGACAACGGGGCCACCTTCAAGGACATCCCTGCACCCGTCCTGGAACGCCTGCTCAAGGACATCACCGGCGCCTGGCATGCGCGCGGCACCGACGCCGGGCTCCTCATCACAGTGGACGGCACCGGCTTGTCGTTTGGGGACACCGCCGCCCTGTCGCCCACCGTGGTGTCCGGTTCACTGGCCGCCATCGCCCAGTGGGCCGCGGGCCGCGGCACGGACGGAACCACGGCGAAGCGCGACGGCGAAGCAGCTACCCCGGCGCCGCCGGCACCGGCCTGGATCTGACAGGCCGCCGTGGCACCCGCCACAGCACCGCACCAGAGGCGGGCCAGCACCGGCTGGCCCGCCTTTCGGCGTTCCTGCCCGCATGTCCCGTCACGTGCGGTGCGTCGCCTCAGGCTGGAGCCTAAAAAGGATCCCCTGGACTTGGAGGAGGTTCCATAAAATCAGCCCAGGACGCTGGATAGCATGAGGTGACCGGACAGAGCCGTCCGGTGGGATCGACGCAAAAGGACAACCCATGGCCGCGGTTACGGTGGATGACATCCTCTCGGATCTTCCCCTCGGCTTCGCCAGCCTCATCCTTCGCCCGGCCCCCTCGGCGACGGACATCGAACGGTTCCTGATCGTCGACGCCGACGATGAAGCAGCCCAGGCCGGCAAAGCCTTTGTCCTGCTCATCGGGGTCCGTGGCCGTTCGGCGCTGCCTGCCCTCCGGCGCCTCCTGAAGGACCCGCCCCCGGTGGTCGCCGTCAAGGGCCAGCGCGAAGACCTGGCGGAAGCGGAAGAACTCCTCCGCGCAGCCGGATCGGGACTGCTGCTGGTGGATCCGGCAGCAGACTGGGACCGCCTGCTCTCCATTGCCAAGGACCGGATCCAGCCGCGCAGCTACCAGAGCGAAGTGCTGACCCTGCTCGAGGAAGACCTGTTCGCGATCGCCCAGACCACAGCGCGGCTCACGTCCAGCCACGTGCTCATCGAGGATGCGGCCAACAAGGTCCTTGCCTACTCCACCGTCACCAATGACATCGACGAACTCCGCAAGGCTTCCATCCTGGCCCGGCGCGGCCCCCGCAAATACGAACTGCTGCTCAAGGATCTTGGCGCCTACCGCGAACTGCACCGCACCCGGCAGCCGGTCCGGGTACCCGCACGGCCCCAGGACGGGCTGCGGGAACGGGTGGCCATCGCGCTCTTTGCCGGCGAACGGATCATGGGCTACATCTGGCTCCAGGAGACCGGAGCCGGCTTCGGCCCGGACGTTGAGTATGTCCTCACGGGATCCGCGGCACGCGTCTCGGCCGAACTGATCCGGTACCGCAACCAGCAGTCCGTCCATATGCGGGAGGACCGGATTGTTCGGATCCTGTCAGGTCCCGCGGAGGCCGCCGCCAGCGCGCACAGCGGAAAAATCCCTTCGGAACGTCCCGCCGCCCTCATCCTCATCGGCATGTCCGACGCCGACTCGCGCGCCGACGACGCCGCACTCAAGCACGGGGAACTTGCCAATCTCGCCTCCATCCACGCGGCCGCGTACAAGCCCACCGCCGTCGTGGGCCAGTTCAAGGGTGACACCGCCATCATCGTGCCTGACCTGCAGTCCAGCACCGCGGAATCGGGGCTGCGTTCCCTTGCCGAGGCAATCGTCCGGGATGCCCGCAAGCACCTCGGCATCAGTCCATTCGCGGCCGTGGGCCCCTTGGTGCCGGACCTGTTGTCCCTCCATACGGTGACCGGGGTGACGGAGGCGCTGCTGGCCTGCGTGGGCACGGCAGAACCCGGCACGGTTGCCGCGGTGGGCGATTTCGAAGCGGAAATCCTCTACCGCGAGGCGGTGCGGAACTTCCACACCTCACCGTTCCGCCACCGCGGCCTGGCAGCGCTCCTCCAGGAGGACGCCGAACTCGCCGACACCCTCCGCACGTATTTCGATGCGTCCTTCGACGTCGCCGAATGCGCCAGGCGGATGAACCTGCACAAGAACACTGTCTACTACCGGGTGGCCAAAGCCACCCGGGTGACCGGCCTCGACTTCGGCAGCCCCAGGGATTCCCTGGTGGCGCTGCTCCACCTCCAGGAGTGGGCCTCCACTTCCTACGACACTTCAGGCAGGAAATGACCACAACACTCGGCGCACCACCCCTGGACATCCTCCTCGAGGACATCGTCCGGCGTCACCGTCCGCGGAAGGAAACGGGTGCAGTACCCCGCAACATCCCCTTCCTGGCCAAGGTCCCCTTCGACCGGTTTGGCATTGCCGTCGCCACCACGTCCGGTGACGTTTTTTGCTCCGGTGACGCCGATGTCCCCTTCTCCATCCAAAGCATCTCCAAGGTCTTCACCCTGGCCATGGCGCTGCAGGGCGGCCGGTCCGCCCGGCTGTGGTCTCGGGTGCTGCGCGAACCGTCCGGAACAGCCTTCAACTCCCTGGTTCAGCTCGAGGCCGAACATGGCATCCCGCGCAACCCCTTCATCAATGCCGGGGCGCTGGTGGTCACCGACCATCTGATGCAGGAGACGCCCGACGCCGCCGCGCACCTCCTGCGGTTCCTGACCGGACAAGCGGGTCACCAGGGACAGGCGGACAGCCGGGGACAGGGGCCGTTCATTGACGAGGCAGCTGCCGCCGGTGAACTGGCCGGCAGCAGCCGCAACCTTGCCCTGGCGCATTTCCTGAAGGACTTCGGGAACCTCACGCAGCCTGCGGAATCAGTGGTGGAGAATTACGTCCGCCAGTGTTCGATCATGATGACCTGCGCGGAGTTGGCCAAGGCCGGCCTGTTCCTTGCCAATGACGGACAGGGAGCCGCCGGCACCGTGTTGTCCCGGAGCGAGGCCAAGCGGATCGGCTCCATCATGCTGACGTGCGGCATGTATGACGCCGCCGGCGAATTCGCCTACCGCGTGGGCCTGCCCGGAAAGAGCGGGGTGGGCGGCGGAATACTGGTCATCGTGCCGGGCCAGTGCGCCATCTGCGTCTGGAGCCCGCGCCTGGATGCCAAGGGCAATTCCCTCGCCGGCACGGCAGCCCTTGCCGACCTCTCCGACCGCACCGGCTGGTCAGTTTTCTAGTTTTTCCCATCCAAGACAGATCTTCCCCGGATCGAAAGGAAATACCCATGCCCAACAACCCCAATGACGAGGTTGGCTTCGACCACATAATTGATGGTGGTCACGCGCATGCGTCCGAGACCTCCCTGCACGCGGAGGACAAGGGTTACCACAAGAACCTCAAGCCCCGGCAGATCCAGATGATCGCGATCGGCGGCGCGATCGGCACCGGCCTGTTCCTGGGCGCCGGCGGCCGGCTCAACGCCGCGGGCCCGTCCCTGGTCATCGCCTACGCGGTCTGCGGGTTCTTCGCGTTCCTGATCCTGCGCGCCCTGGGCGAACTGGTCCTGCACCGGCCCTCCTCGGGCTCGTTCGTCTCCTACGCCCGCGAATTCTTCGGCGAAAAAGCCGCGTTCGTCTCCGGCTGGTTCTACTGGATCAACTGGGCCACCACCACCATCGTGGACATCACCGCCGCCGCCCTCTACATGCACTTCTTCGGCAACTACATCCCCTGGATGGCCGACGTCCCCCAGTGGGCCTGGGCACTGACCGCCCTCATCGTCGTCCTGGCCCTGAACCTGGTCTCGGTCAAGGTCTTCGGCGAAATGGAATTCTGGTTCGCCCTGATCAAGGTCGCCGCCCTGGTCGCGTTCCTCATCATCGGCACCTACTTCGTCATCTTCGGCACCCCCGTGGACGGCCAACAGGTCGGCATCAGCCTCCTGTCCGACAACGGCGGGATCTTCCCCAACGGCCTGCTGCCCATGATCATCCTCATGCAGGGCGTCCTGTTCGCCTACGCCTCCATCGAACTCGTCGGCACCGCCGCCGGCGAAACCGAAAACCCCGAAAAAATCATGCCCAAGGCCATCAACTCCGTGGTCTTCCGCATCGCCGTGTTCTACGTCGGCTCCGTGATCCTCCTGGCCCTGCTGCTGCCCTTCACCTCCTACCAAAAAGGCGTCAGCCCCTTCGTGACCTTCTTCGGCTCCATCGGCGTCCAGGGCGTAGACGTCATCATGAACCTCGTCGTCCTCACCGCCGCCCTGTCCTCCCTGAACGCCGGACTCTACTCCACCGGCCGGATCCTGCGCTCCATGTCCGTCAACGGCTCCGCCCCCCGCTTCGCCTCCCGCATGAACAAAGCAGGCGTCCCCTACGGCGGCATCGCCATCACCGCCACCGTCTCCCTCCTCGGCGTCCCCCTGAACTACCTCGTCCCCGCCGAAGCCTTCGAAATCGTCCTGAACATCGCCTCGGTCGGCATCATCATGACCTGGGCCACCATCGTCCTGTGCCAAATCCAACTCAAACGCTGGGCCGACAAAGGCTGGGTCACCCGCCCCTCCTTCCGCATGTTCGGCGCCCCCTACACCGGCTACCTCTCCCTGCTCTTCCTCATCGGCGTCCTCATCATGGTCTTCATCGACTCACCCCTGACCATGCTCGTCACCGCCATCGCCTCCATCCTCATGGTCGCCGGCTGGTACGCCTGCCGCACCCGCATCCGCCAAATCGCCGAAACCCGCGACGGCTACACCGGAAAGTCCCCCGTCATCGCCAACCGCACCCCCATCTCCTGACCCCATCCCTTCCGCCAACCTTCCGAGCCAAAGAAAGAACATGACACCAGAGCCGCAGCCCACCCTGACCTCCTCCCCCACCCGGCCCGCCGCCGTCGTCCATCACCAGGACACCGTGGCGCCCGCCCTGAAATCCGCGGGGCACGTGATCGTTGACTCGCTGGTGGCGCATGGCGTGGAACGCACCTATGTGGTTCCCGGCGAGAGCTTCCTGGATGTGCTGGACGGCCTGCACAACTCGAAGATCGAAACCATCGTCTGCCGCCATGAAGGCGGTGCCGCGTACATGGCGGAAGCCGACGGAAAGCTGAACCAGCGCCCGGGCGTGGCGATGGTGACCCGGGGGCCCGGCGCGGCCAACGCCCACGTAGGGCTGCACACCGCCTGGCAGGACTCCACGCCGATGCTGCTCTTCGTGGGCCTGATCCCGTTTGCCCACCGGGACCGCGAGGCGTTCCAGGAATTCGACATCAAGTCCTGGTTCGACACCGGCGCCAAGCGGGTGATGGTCCTTGACCACCCGGAACGGGCCTCCGAGATAGTGGCGGAGGCCATGTTTGCGGCAATGAGCGGCCGGCCCGGGCCCGTAGTGGTGGGCCTGCCCGAGGACGTCATCCGGCGGGAGGTCAGCCCTGCGCTGCATCCTGCGATTCCCGTGGCCGCAGGCGGGATGGGCAGCGCTGATGCGTCAGCCCTGGAAGCGGCGCTGGCGGAATCGTCCAAGCCGCTGTTCGTGACCGGCGGCAACGACTGGACGCAGGAGGCCGCGGACCAGCTCACCGCCTGGCTGGAACGGCACCACATCCCGGCCGCGGCGGAATGGCGGACGCAGGGAACAGTGCCCTTCGATTCGCCGTCCTACGTGGGACCGATCGGCTATGGCCGGCCGCGCCCCACTTACGACCTGCTGGAGGAGACCGACCTCCTGGTCTTCGTGGGAACGGTGCCGGGCGACGTCATTACGGACGGTTTCGTCTGCCGGCAGGACTGGAACAAGGAAAATTTCCTGGTCACCGTGGACCCGTCGCTGCGGGGAAGGTCCGGCCCGGTGTCGCGGCAGATCCTGGCCAAACCGGAAGCGTTCGTGCGCGGCCTGGAGGGCATCAGCCTGCCCGTGAAGGAAGAGTGGAAGGCCTGGACGGCCAGGATGCGCGCCGAGCAGGAGCGCTTTGCCACGCTGCCTCCTGCTGCCCCGGCGGCAGGGCAGGCCCGGATGGACACCCTGATGGCCAACCTCGTCCCCCGGCTGCCGGAGGATGCGATGGTGACGTTCGGTGCAGGTGAACACACCAACTGGGCGCACCGGTATTTCCCCACCCGCCGCTACGCGTCCATGATCAGTGCGCGGAACGGGTCCATGGGCTACTCCGTCCCCTCGGCCATCGCAGCGTCCCTGGCCGAACCGAAGCGGCGCGTGGTCACCATCGCCGGGGACGGCGAATTCCTCATGAACGGGCAGGAGCTGGCCACGGCTGCCCAGTACGGGGCCACCCCGCTGGTGGTGGTCATGGACAACCAGGAGTACGGCACCATCCGCACGCACCAGGAGCGGCACTATCCCCGGCGCGTCTCCGGTACCCAGCTGAAGAACCCCGACTTTGCGCTGATGGCCAGGGCTTTCGGCGGATTCGGGGTCACGGTGACCGAGGACCGAGATGTCCCGGCAGCGCTGGATGCAGCCCTGGCAGCGATTGACCGGGACGGCGTATTCGCCCTCATCCATCTCGTGGTGGAGCAGCGGGTCAAGGCGTACTAGGCCAAGGGGAAGGCCGGCACGAAAGTGCCGGCCTTCTTCCTTGCTCTTGCTGCGGGCGGTTAGAGCCGGTCCGTCCGGTCCTCGCCACCCTTGTGGCCGGCCCCGCGGAGGTTTTCCTGGACTTTGCCGAACAGGTCCTTGATGGTGGATTCCGCGTTGGTGATGACGTCCACCGGCACAAAGACCTCATGGGTCAGCGGCAGGTCATATTCGTCCTTCAGGTGGGTGCCGTTTCCAACCCCCGTCAGCGACAGGTAGACCATGGCCTCAGTCCGGGCGATGCCCGCGAGCTTGCCGAACACAACCGTGAACTCGTTCGGTTTGAAGCTGATGGTCTGCCCGATGTGGCTGCGGCCCAGTTCCCCGGCGGTTACGGCCTTCTCCGACTGGCTTCCGGTGTAGTCCATGAACTTCTCCTTCGATCGCCAACACGTATGCAGGCAGTCTAACCCTGCCGCTCCATGCCGGCACAGGGTCTCTGCTGGAGGGATGCACAACAAGGGACCGGAACCCGTGGCCATTCCTCCATTGAGCCGCGCCGTGGCGCAGCGGTTTGATGGCATCACCGGGGCCGCAGCAGCCGCCCCGGCCAAGCCTCTTCAAAGGAATATCCGTGACTTCAATGACGAGCCGCGTAAAGAGCCCTGTCCGCTGGGACGCCGTCCAGGTCGGCGACAGCGTGGAACTCAGGAGGGATGGGCACGCCGCCTTCAGCGGCCTGGTGGATGCCCGGACCGATGACGGCGACGTGGTGTGGGTGGCAGCCCCCGCGGGAGGCCGGCGCTTGTTCCATATCGCCGACGGCTACGACCTGGCAGGGGTGCCGGCATGACGGACTGCCCGGACGATTGCCCCTACTGCACCGGGCCGGAGACTGACTAAGGGGCCGGTAGAATCTTGAGGGTCCGGGCACCGGCTCCGGACCCGTAGGCGGAACCGGCCCTGCACCCTGCAGTGCCGGCGGACAACAGGAGGAGCAGCCGTGCGTGGTTCCCTCCCGCAGGTCCCTTTCCACCTCCTCCGTGCCTCGACCCTGGCCGCCGGCACCCTGGCCCTCGCCGGCGGCGCCCACGTGGTTGGCGGAGGCCGCCTTCCGGCCCCGGGCATCCTCCTGGCCGTGCTGGCCCTGACAGCACTGGCCAGCACGGCCGCAACCCGCCTTCGGCTGGCGTTTCCGGCCATGGCCGCGCTCCTGGGCGGCGGCCAGCTGGCCCTGCACGAGCTTCTCACCGCCTTTTCCGCTCCCCTTGAGAGCGCAGCAGGTGCGCCGGCGGCGGCCCACCTGCACCAGGTCCCCCTGGCCGGGTTCGCAGCGTTCGCTCCCCTGGCGGAGCACCTGAGTCCCGCGAATCCCGCGCTGGCACCACTGATGCTCGCAGCGCACGCGGCGGCCACGCTGGGCTGCGCCCTCCTCCTCGCCAAAGGCGAAGCTGCCCTGTGGGCACTGGCCGACTGGCTGCGGCCCTTTGCCGGCCTTCCCGGGCCGGTGGCACCTGTCCCTGCCGTCCGCCTCAACGGACTGTTCAGGCACGTTCCCTTGCACCGCTCCCCCTGGCGCAACGTCCGCCAGGACAGCCGGCGCGGCCCGCCTTCCGCCGTCGTGCTTCCCTGCTAAAGCCCCGCACCGGCCTTCCGCCCGGCGTCGGGGTACACATTTTGCACGCCCTGAATCAGTGGTGTGCGCCAGAAAGGCAACCCATGACAACCCCGTTTTTTCGCCGTACCCTGACCGCATCCGCAGCCGCCGCAGGCTCAGCCGTTCTCCTGCTCGCCGCGGCGGGCGGCGCCTCAGCGCATGTTGGCGTGACCCCGGACAAGACCGGCGCCGGTTCCTATGCCCTGCTGACGTTCGGCATTCCGCACGGCTGCGGCACGTCCCCCACCACGAAGGTGGCCATCACGCTGCCCCCGGAATTGAATGACGCCCAACCCACGGTCAACCCCAACTGGACAGCGGAAAAGGTGACCGAACAGTTCGCCGAACCCCGGAAGCTCCCGGACGGAACCGCCATCACGCAGCGGACCAGCCAGATCGTCTATACGGCCAAGACGCCGCTGAGCCCCGAACTGCGCGACGCCCTGGTCCTTTCCGTGCACCTGCCGGACATGGCCGGGACAACCCTGAACTTCCCCACGCTGCAGACCTGCGAAAGCGGCCAGACCGACTGGTCCCAGGTCGCCGCTGACGGCCAGGACCCCCACGGGCTGGAAGCCCCCGCCCCCTCGCTCACCATCACGGCGGCGGACAGCGCGGACGCCCACGGCGCGGCAGGAGCTGCCCACGGCACCGGACAGGCGGCGGGGACGGACAGCGGCGCGGAGGCGCGCAGCTGGACCGGGCTTGCTGCCGGCGTGGGCGGACTGGTCCTGGGCGGGGCGGCACTGCTGCGGAGCAAGGGCAGGCTCCGCGCGCCGGGCAGCAACACTGCCGCCGGCACGGCCGGCCGGGAGCCGGCCGGCAAGCCCTAGGGTCGTAATTGGTGCCCGGATCATCACGATCCGGGCATCAAATTGCCCCTACTGCAGGTGGCATCGTTGACGCGGGCAACGGCTACCGCGAAGGTGGTCCCATGAGGTCTCAGAAAATTTCCCAGGGGTTTGCCATGACGACGGCGGCCGCAGCGGCAGCGCTGCTGCTCACCGCGTGCGGTCCAAGCCAGCCGCAGTCCCAGACTACGACGGCGCCCGCCACCGGGCAGGCCAGCCAGTCCCCCTCGCCGACCGCGTCAACGGCGCCTCCGGCGTCCTCGGCGCCGGCCACGTCGACGCCGGCTTCCCCGTCCCCCGTCAGCCCTGCCGGCACTCCGGGCCTGTGCAAGGCGGCCGGGCTCACGGCGGCCACGGATCCGTCCGGTGGCGGCGCTGCCGGCAGTGTCTACATGAAGCTCAACCTCACCAACAGCGGCTCCGAGCCGTGCATCCTCAGGGGCTTCCCGGGCGTCTCCCTGGTGGCAGCCGCCGCCGGCGCCCCCATTGGCGCCCCCGCCACGCGGGATGAGTCCGCAGGTGTCGTGGACGTTCTGCTGGCCCCCGGCCAGATGGCCACTGCGGTGCTGCGCTACACGCAGGCAGGCAACTACATGGACTGCTCCCCCGTGGATGCTGCCGGCTACCGGATCTATCCGCCCGAGGACACCGATTCCCTGTTCCTCCCGCAACCTACCCGGGCCTGCGGCAACGCAAACATCACACTGCTCAGCATTGGAGCGTTCCAGCCCGCCTGACCCCGGGACCTGACCCAGGAGGGAACCGGGAATGGAGGGAGGCACAAACTGGCCTGCGAGGGCCGTGGACCGTAGGCAGGTTGGACTGGCATGACGTCGATTTGGCTGGACCGCAGGGATCCCTTCATTTCTGATCCGTTTGAACCGGACACCAGGTATGACACGGTGGTGGCGGGGGCCGGCCTCACCGGCCTGGTCGCCGCACTGCTGCTGGCCCGCTCCGGGCAAAGCGTACTGGTACTGGAGGCCCGCCGGCCGGGGGCCGTGACCACCGGCAACACCACTGCAAAAGTAACGCTGCTGCAGGGCACGTTCCTGTCCCGGCTGGCCCGCCAGTATTCGCAGAAACAGGTGCAGGCGTACGTGGACGGAAACCGGGAGGGCCAGGCCTGGCTGCTGCGCTACCTGGAGGAGCACAACGTGCCCTTCCAGCGCCGCACCGCTTACACCTATGCTGCGTCAGCACAGGGAACGGAAAAGCTGCGGGAGGAGGTCAGCGCCGCCACCACTGCCGGGCTGGACGTGGATTACGTCCGCGACGCGGGTTTGCCGTTTCCCGTCCACGGGGCCGCCCGGCTGCGGGACCAGGCCCAGATCAACCCGATGGAGGTCCTCGACGCACTGGTGGCGGACATCCGCCGCCGTGGCGGCCGGATCGTCAGCGGCGTGCGCCTCCGGGACGTCACCGGTGATGCGCCCTCCGCCGTCAGGACCGACCGTGGCAGTGTCAGGGCGGACACGGTCGTCCTTGCCACTGGAATCCCCGTCCTGGACCGCGGCCTCTATTTCGCCAAGCTGAAGCCAAGCCGCTCCTACGCGGCGGCCCTTGCCCTGCAGGAGGACCAGGCACCTCCGCCGGGCATGTATATCTCCGTTGAGCAGCCCACGCACTCCCTTCGCGACTATGAGGTGGACGGCCGGAACCTGCTGCTTGTGGGCGGTCACGGCCATCACGTGGGGCGGACGGACTCAGAGAAAGCGCACCTCACCGGGCTGCTCGACTGGGCGGGCCGGCATTACCCCGGTGCGGTCACCACGCACACGTGGTCGGCACAGGACTACATGCCCACCAACCTCATGCCCTTCTTCGGAAAGCTCCCGCGCGGCAAGGGCCGGATCTACTTCGGCACCGGCTACAACAAGTGGGGAATGACCAACGCCGTCGCCGCCGCGCTGGGCATCTCGGCGGACATCCTGGGCGGCCAGGTGCCCTGGGCGGACACGATCCATCACCGCATTACATCGCCGGCAGGTGCGTTGTCCGCCGTGGCGCTCAACGCCGGCGTTGCCGCGAGGATGGCCTCCGACTGGGGGAAAGTGACCACTGAGGGCCGCAGGATTGACGGCCTCAAACGGGGAACCCGCGGAGCCACCGTTCCCGCAGCGCCTGCCCCCGCAACACCTGATACCGCAGGCCCGGCCGCCGGGACACCTGGTCCTGCGGGTGCTGCTGCCGCCGTCCCGGCTGAAGGCCAGGGCAAGGTCTACCGCGAGGGCAACCGGCCGGTGGCTGTATCCACCGTGGAAGGAACCACCTGCAGGCTCTCGGCGGTCTGCACGCACCTGGGCGGCATCCTGCACTGGAACGACAACGAACAGACGTGGGACTGCCCCCTGCACGGGTCCCGCTTCACGAACCAGGGCAGGTTGCTTGAAGGCCCGGCCACCAAGGACCTGCCGGAGTCCGAAACTGTTTGAACAGGAATTGATCAGCTATTGAACAGGGATTTGCCGGCCGAGGCCCTGCAGGGCTGCCGTCTGCCTTGGCCGAAATCCCGGGGGTGGACGGGGTGATGTTCGGCTTCGGGCGGAACCCCGGCCGCCCGGGAGTCGGGTGTCAGTGCCTTGCGGCATGATGGAGGCATGAACCAGGAACAGCGTCCTGCCGGCAGCAGTGTTTCCGGTGCGGCCGCCCCCATGGGCCAGTTCAGCCGGCCCACCAGGGACTGGTTCCTTGGCGCGTTTTCCGAGCCGACTCCTGCGCAGGCCGGGGCCTGGAACGCCATCTCCTCAGGATCGCATGCGCTGGTGGTGGCCCCCACCGGCTCCGGAAAGACCCTCGCGGCCTTCCTCTGGGCGCTGGACAGGCTGCTCGCCTCGGCGTTCCAGGCCCCTGATCCCGCCGCTGCCGAAGCGCCCGCAAAAGGCAAGCGGGCCCGGGCGCCAAAGCGCAAGACCCGTGTCCTCTACATTTCGCCCCTTAAGGCTTTGGGCGTTGACGTGGAACGGAACCTGCGGTCCCCGCTGATCGGCATCACCCAGACGGCAAAGCGGCTGGGACTTCCCGCCCCGCTGATCACGGTAGGGGTCCGGTCCGGGGACACTCCCGCTGCGGACCGCCGGACGCTGTTGACCAACCCGCCGGACATCCTCATTACCACCCCGGAGTCGTTGTTCCTCATGCTCACCTCCAAGGCCCGCGAAACCCTTGCCGAGGTGGACACCATCATCATTGACGAGGTCCACGCCGTGGCCGGGACCAAGCGCGGGGCCCACCTTGCCGTGTCCCTGGAGCGGCTGGACGCGCTGCTGCCCAAGCCTGCGCAGCGCATCGGGCTTTCCGCCACGGTGGAGCCGCGGGAGCTGGTGGCCCAGTTCCTGGCCGGTTCAGCCCCCGTGGAGATCGTCGCCCCGCCGGCCAGGAAGAACTGGGACCTCACCGTATCGGTGCCCGTGGAGGACATGTCGGACCTGCAGGGCGCGGCAGGGGCGTTCGACTCCGGCCCGGCTTCCGGGCTGCAGCCGCAGGCTTCCATCTGGCCGCATGTGGAGGAAAAGATCGTGGACCTGGTGCTGGCCAACCAGTCCACCATCGTCTTCGCCAACTCCCGGCGGCTTGCCGAACGCCTCACGGCGCGGCTCAACGAGATCTACGCCGAACGCCAGCTGATTGCCGTCGGCGGGGGCTGGGACGATCCCGGCCCGGAAGGGCAGGCCGGCGCGCCCGGCACGCCGGGGGGACCGCCGTCGGGCATTCCCGCTTCAACCGCCACCCCTGCGCACATGATGGCCCAGGCCGGCAGCTCCGCGGGCGCTGATCCGGTCCTGGCCCGCGCCCACCACGGTTCCGTGTCCAAGGACCAGCGCGCGCTCATCGAGGACGACCTCAAGTCCGGGCGGCTGCGCTGCGTTGTGGCTACGTCGTCCCTGGAACTGGGCATCGACATGGGTGCCGTGGACCTGGTGGTGCAGGTGGAGTCGCCGCCGTCCGTGGCCAGCGGCCTGCAGCGGGTGGGACGCGCCGGGCACCAGGTGGGCGAGATTTCCCAGGGCGTCCTTTTCCCCAAGCACCGGGCAGACCTGGTCCACACAGCCATCACCGTGGAGCGGATGCTGGGTGGCAAGATCGAGCGGCTCAGCATCCCGGCCAATCCGCTGGACATCCTGGCCCAGCAGACCGTTGCCGCAACCGCCCTGGGCAGCATCGACGTGGAGGAGTGGTTCAGCACCGTCCGGCGCTCGGCGCCTTTTGCTTCCCTCCCCCGGTCAGCATTCGAGGCGACCCTCGACCTCCTGGCGGGGCGCTACCCGTCCGACGAGTTCGCCGAGCTGCGGCCACGGATCATCTGGGACCGCAACGCCGGCACCATCGAGGGGCGGCCCGGAGCCCAGCGCCTGGCCGTTACGTCCGGCGGCACCATCCCGGACCGCGGCCTGTTCGGCGTCTACATCATCGGCACCGAACAGGAGGGTGCTGCCTCCCCCTCCGGGGACGGCAAACCGGCGCGCGCACCAAAGGGCGGCCGGCGCGTGGGCGAGCTGGACGAGGAAATGGTCTACGAGTCCCGGGTGGGCGACGTCTTTGCCCTGGGCGCCACCAGCTGGAAGATCGAGGACATCACCCACGACCGCGTCCTGGTCTCCCCCGCGTTCGGGCAGCCCGGAAAGCTGCCGTTCTGGAAGGGCGATTCGCTGGGCCGGCCCGTGGACCTGGGCCGCGCACTTGGCGCCTTCGTCCGCGAACTGTCCGCGTCCGACGCCGGCCCTGCCACCGAGCGCTGCAAGGCCAGCGGCCTGGACGACTTCGCCGCCAACAACCTCATCCAGTACCTCAACGAGCAAAAGCAGGCCACCGAGGTGGTCCCCAGCGACACCACCCTGGTGGTGGAGCGGTTCCACGACGAACTGGGCGACTGGCGCGTGATCCTGCACAGCCCGTTCGGCATGCCGGTGCACGCGCCCTGGGCATTGGCTGTGGGGCAACGGCTGCACCAGCGCTACGGACTGGACGGCTCCGCCATGGCCGCCGACGACGGCATCGTGCTGCGGGTGCCCATGATGGAGGACGAGCCGCCCGGCGCCGAGCTGTTCCTCTTCGATCCCGAGGAACTCGAGCAGATCGTCACGGCAGAGGTCGGCGGCAGCGCCCTGTTTGCCTCGAGGTTCCGGGAGTGCGCCGCCCGTGCGCTGCTGCTGCCCCGCCAGACCCCGGGCAAGCGCCAGCCGCTGTGGCAGCAGCGCCAGCGGTCGGCCCAGCTGCTGGACGTGGCCAGGAAGTACCCCACGTTCCCCATCGTGCTGGAAACAGTGCGCGAATGCCTGCAGGACGTCTACGATCTGCCGGCGTTGAAGGACATCGCCGCGTCCGTGGAACGGCGTGAGCTGCGGATCCTGCAGACCACCACCCAACAGCCCTCGCCGTTCGCCAAGTCCCTCCTCTTCGGTTATGTGGCCCAGTTCCTCTATGAGGGCGATTCCCCGCTCGCCGAACGGCGGGCCGCCGCCCTGGCCCTGGACTCCACCCTCCTGAACGAGCTGCTGGGCCGGGTGGAACTGCGCGAACTCCTGGACGCCAAAGTCATCGAGGCCACCGAACGCGAGCTGCAGCGGCTGGCCCCGGACCGGCGTGCACGGGGCATGGAGGGCGTCGCGGACCTCCTGCGGTTGCTGGGCCCGCTGACGGCTGGGGAAACGGCGGCACGGCTCCAGGGTTCACAGCCGGCAGGGGACGCAATCCAGGTGCCCGAGCCCGGTGACGCTCCGCCAGTCGAGGCTGCGGCAACCGTGCAGGAGGCGGCGGCCCACCTGGCCGCGCTCCAGCGCGCCAACCGCGCCATCAAGGTCAACATCGGCGGGGTTGAACGCTTCGCCGCCGTGGAGGATGCAGCCCGACTCCGCGACGCCATTGGCGTTCCGCTGCCCATGGGCGTTCCGCTGGCCTTCATCGAGCCGGTGGCCGATCCCCTGGGCGACCTTGTCTCCCGGTATGCCCGGACCCATGGGCCCTTCACCGCTGCCGAAGCCGCTGCCCGGCTGGGCCTCGGTGTGGCTGTGGTGGGTACGGCCCTGAAACGCCTGGCAGCGGATGGACGCGTGGTGGAGGGGGAATTCCGGCCCCACGTCACCCCGCCCGAAACCGCGCCGCCGGAGGCCGGCGAACCTGCCGGACCACCGCCAGCCGATGAAGCCGCCAGCGCTCCCGTCCCCGACGTTGCGCACACTATCGCCAGCGAATGGTGCGACGCCGAGGTGTTGCGCAAGCTCCGCCGTCGTTCCCTGGCCGCGCTGCGTGCCGAAGTGGAGCCGGTGGACGCTGCCGCCTACGGACGCTTCCTGCCCGCGTGGCAGCATGTCAGGACTCCCGGCGGCGGCCGCGGCCAGCCCTCGCTGCGCGGCCTGGACGGCATCATCACCGCCATCGACCAGCTCTCAGGGGTGCCCGTCCCCGCGTCAGCCTGGGAGCCCCTGGTGCTGGCCACACGGGTATCCAATTACCAGCCCGCGATGCTGGATGAACTGATGGCTGCAGGTGAAGTCCTGTGGTCGGGGGCCGGGGCGCTCCCGGGAAACGATGGCTGGATCAGCCTTCACCTGGCGGACTCGGTGGAACTGACCCTCAACCCATCGCCCGAGTTTGAACCGGGGGACGCCGGCCAGCGGCTCCTGGACCACCTGCGGAACAACGGCGGCGGGTACTTCTTCCGCCAGCTGACCGAAGTGGCGGGCGGCATGGACGCCGTGCTGAGCGACCAGGAGGTGGTGGCTGCGCTGTGGGACCTCGCATGGGCCGGCAGGATCACCGGTGACACGTTCGCCCCGGTCCGGGCCTTGATCGCGGGAGGCCACCCGGCCCACCGCCAGGTGGCAAGGGCACCACGTGCCAGGGCGCCGCGGCTCAGCCGGCTGGGCCGCTCCCACGGCACCGGCCTGATGGGCTCCCCCGGGCTGGCCGGCGGCCGGTATGGAACGCAGGGTGCCGCCACTCCGCCCACCGCCGCCGGGCGGTGGGCGGCGCTTCCCGAGCCTGAACTCGATCCCACCATCCATGCCCGCGCCACGGCGGAACTCCTGCTGGACCGCTATGGCGTGGTCACCCGGGGCTCGGTCATGGCCGAACAGATCGTGGGCGGCTTCGGCCTGATGTACAAGGTCCTGGCCCGGCTGGAGGAGGCGGGCCGCTGCCGCCGGGGGTACTTCATCGAACATCTTGGTGCCGCCCAGTTCGCTGTTCCGGCGACCGTGGACCGGCTCCGCTCCTACTCGGAAGACACGGAGCTGGCGAAGGCCGAACCGGTGGCCCTGGCCCTCGCCGCCACCGATCCCGCCAACCCCTACGGTGCGGCCCTCCCCTGGCCCGCGCTGCAGGACGACGCCGGAACCGGCCACCGTCCCGGCCGGAAGGCCGGCGCGCTGGTGGTCCTGGTGGACGGTGCGCTGGTCCTGTACGTCGAGCGTGGCGGGAAGACCCTGCTGGCCTTCAGCGATGACGAGGCCGTCCTGGCGGCGGCGGGTGCCGCGCTGGTGGGGGTGGTCACCCGCGGTGCGGTGGACAAGCTGATCATGGAGAAAGTGAACGGGCACGGCATCCTGGACACCCCGGTGGCCGCTGCCCTCAGCTCCGCCGGCGCCTACTCCACCCCGAAGGGATTGAGGATCCGTGCCTGAGGGCGATTCGGTTTGGCGGGCCGCCCGCCAGCTGCACCAGGCTTTAGCCGGACAGACGCTGCTCGCCTCGGACTTCCGCGTGCCCCGGTTCGCCACCCTCAACCTGGCCGGCTGGACCGTTGCCGAGGTGGTTCCCAGGGGCAAGCACCTGCTGATGCGGGTGGTCAGCCCGGAGGACAAACGGCTGACCATTCACTCGCACTTGAAGATGGAAGGCGCCTGGCAGGTGTATCCGCCTGGCGGAAGGTGGCGGAAGCCGGGATTCACCGCCCGGTGCGTGCTCCGCACCGCCGTGGCAGACGCCGTCGGCTTTTCCCTTGGCATTGTGGAAGTGGTGGCCACAGCCAATGAGGACTCCATCGTGGGATTCCTCGGCCCGGACCTCCTGGGCCCGGACTGGGACCCGGACGAGGCGGAACGGCGCATCCGTTCGCGCCCTGAGGTGCCGGTGGGGGTTGCCCTGCTGGACCAGCGGAACCTCGCAGGCATCGGGAACATTTACCGCTGCGAAACGTGCTTCCTGTCCGGGGTGCATCCCGCCACGCCGGTTTCCGGGGTCACGGACGTGCGGACCCTGATGACCGATGCCAAACAGCTTCTGGAAGTGAACCTCGGGCCCGGCCGCCGCGTCACCATCCTGAATGCCCGCGGCATGCCGGTGGGCAGGATGGCAGGCAGGCCCGGCTACTGGGTGTACGGCCGGGAACGCCAGCCCTGCCTGAAATGCGGCACGCCCATCCAGCGCGGACTCCTGGGCAAGCCAAACGGCGAGGAGGAGCGGGACATCTACTTCTGCCCGAAATGCCAGCCCGTACCCAGTTGATCTTTAGGCGCAGGTGGTCCTGTCAGGCGCAGCCCTCCGGAGCCATAGCGGTCCGTGCCTTGCCGTCGGTCTTCGGAACGGCGGCAGGAACCATGAAGCGCGGCAGCAGCACGTGGACCAGCGGACCAATGGCCAGGGCGTAGACCACCGTGCCCACGCCCACCGAGCCTCCCAGCAGCCAGCCGATGGCCAGCACGGACACCTCAATCAGCGTGCGCGACAGCCGGACTGACCACCCGGTCCGGCGCGCCAGTCCCGTCATCAGCCCGTCGCGGGCACCCGGCCCGAAACCGGCCCCGATGTAGCAGGCCGAGGCCACACCGTTCATCAGGACGGCCCCGGCAAGAAGCCCGGCCTGGCCGGCCACGTGGGATACGGCAGGAATCAGGGCCAGGCCGACGTCCGCAAATACGCCCACCAGGACCGCGTTGCAGAGAGTGCCGAAGCCGGGCATTTGCCGGAGCGGTATCCAGAGCAGCAGCACCAGGAAACTCACAGCGATGACCACCACACCGATGCTCAGACCCGTCCGGTTCGCCAGCCCCTGGTGGAACACGTCCCAGGGGTCCAGCCCCAGCCCGGCGCGGATGAACATGGCCAGGGAGATGCCGTACATGGCGAGGCCGGTGAAGAGCTGGAGGAGTCTGCGGGTCATCATGCAAACAACCATTCCATGCAACTGGCATTGGAATACATAGCCAGTTTGAGATACTGGCTACATGTCCACCACCTTGAGCGCCACCGCCCTGTCCCGCCTGCTTGGCACCTGGAACAACGGCACCGGCCCGGCCTACCGGGAACTGGCCGATGTGGTTCGGCTCCTGATCCTGGATGGCCGTGTGGCCCTGGACAGCGCGCTGCCCAGCGAACGGTCCCTTTCGGCAGCCCTCGGCATCAGCCGGACAACCGTTACCGCCGCCTACTCCAGCCTCCGGGAACAGGGCTTCCTCAGCAGCGGCCAGGGCAGCCGCGGCAAGACGCGCATCCCCGAACTCACGCCGTTCGGCCGGGCGCTTTACGGTCCGCAGCCGCGGCCGGCCGAACCGTTTACCGCACCTGGCCTCACCGCACCGGAAGGGTTGATCGACCTTGCCTATTCGGCCCTGCCTGCCAGCGGCGAGGTGGTGCACCGGGCCTTCGCCGCGGCATTGACGGAGCTTCCCGCCCTGCTGCCGGGATTCGGCTACGACGCCCTGGGATTAATGCCCCTGCGCCAGGCGATTGCGGACAGGTATTCGGCAGCCGGGGCGCCCACCCAGGCAGGCCAGATCATGGTGACGTCCGGCGCGCAGCATGCCCTGACCATCATCATCCGCACGTTGGCAGGCCGGCAGGACCGGGTCATGGTGGAACACCCCAGCTACCCGCACGCGCTGGATGCCATCCGGGCGGCCGGCTGCCGTGCCGTCCCGGTGGCTTTCACGAAGTCCGGCTGGGACCTGCCCGCCATGGAGTCGGCCATGGCCCAGCAAAAGCCAAAGCTCGCCTACCTGGTCCCCGACTTCCACAACCCCACGGGCATGATCATGCCGGACGCCCAGCGCCGGCGGCTGGTCCGCGCCGCCGCCGCTGCCGGAACCGTGCTGGTGGCGGACGAGACACTCCGTGAACTGAACCTGGACGGCGTCGCCACCACTCCACTGGCCGCCTTCGGCAGCACGGTGGTGTCCATCGGATCCCTCAGCAAGTCGCATTGGGGCGGCCTGCGCACCGGCTGGATCCGGGCCTCGGAAGCGATGATCCAGCGGTTTGCCGCGGCACGCACCACCCTGGACCTGGGCGGACCCGTCATGGAACAGCTCGCCGCCGCCCACCTGGTGCGGGCCCTGGACGAACCGCTGCCCGCGCTGCTGGAGACCCTCCGCGGCAACCGGGCAGCACTTCTCGGCCTCCTGGCCGAACATCTGCCCACCTGGCGCACCACGCGTGCAGCCGGCGGCCTGTCCATCTGGTGCCGGCTTCCCACGCCCATCAGCACGGCAATGACAGTGCTCGCGCCGGACTTCGGGGTCAGGCTGGCGGCGGGACCCCGGTTCGGCATCGGCGGCGCGTTCGAACGCAACCTGCGGGTGCCGTTCGCCCTTCCACCGGACAAGCTCGAAACGGCGGTGCTGGCGCTGCGCGCCGCCCAGGACAAGCTGGACTCGGCTCCCCAGCTGCGGCGCTCGCTCACCCGTGCCCCCGCCGTCGCCATCGCCTGACCCGGGCCCGGACTGGCCGCCGTCGGAATCGCCGGAACCGCCGCGACCGGCCGCCAGCGGAATCGCCGGAACGGTGCCAAATCGCCGGAACGGTACGGCGATCCCGCACCGTTCCGGCGATTTGGAGCGCCACACAGAACGTTAGGGGCAGTTACGCGTACACGCGCTCCAGGAAACCGCCCCAGGCCTTGGCCGTGGTCGCGGAATCGGCGGTGCCGCTGAAGTCGTGCACGGTCATGCCAACAGGGGCACCGAATGCGTTGCGGCCGAAAAACCGGTAGAGGGCGTCCGGGGTGCGCACGCCCAGGAAGTGCTCATTGGAGAAGTCCACCTCGCCTGTCAGCCGGCCCACGCCGTCGAGCTCCACATCCACCGCAGCGCCCTGCCCGGCCGCGCCGGCACGCAGCGCTTCGCGAAGCCGGATGAAACCATCGGGGGCCTGGGATGCCGCCGGTGCCTGGACGTCCGTAAACACCACAGGCCTGCCGTCGAAGTACTTCAGATACTGGCCCAGCGTGTGCAGGTAGAACTCGGTGTGGCGGCTGGCGCCGTCGTACTGCTGGTCCCAGTTGTCCGCGAAGATGCCGCTGTGGACGTAGTGGAGCCGGGCCCGGCCGCCGTCCAGCGGTTCCAGCACATGTTCCAACTGGTTGAACCAGCCGTCGGGCCCGTCCATCCGGGAGACCAGGTGGTGCGGGTACTCCTCCACCGTCCTGACGTCCGGCCACTGGTCCGTGGGGAACATCCATGCGGGCGTTCCATTGGTCACCGCTTCCCACACCCGCTCGGGCGTGCCGGGGAGCTCCGTGTCGTAGACGATTTCGAAGTTGCGGTTGTCGGTCATTTGTCCTGCTCCTTGCCTGGATGGGATTCGTTGGTTGCCGTGGGGGCACCGGTTTCTTTAAGGGCCGGGTGCAGCGCCACGACGAGCCGGTGCCGCCGCCCCCGTGGTGACGGGGCGCTGTCGTGATACTTGTCCACCAGCCGGGTGACCTCGGTGCCGAGCTCCTCGGCGAAGGCTGCCCGGTCCGCGGCGGTGCGGAACGTGATCTCGCCATCAATGGCGAACGTAGCCAGCTTTTGCCGGGCAGCGGCGGCGCCGGCAATCAGCTTGCCCACCTCCTGGACCATCCGGCCCGCGAGCGCCAGCAGCCAAAAGGCGGAGAAGCGGTCTGCAAACCGTCGCGGGTCCGGGGACACCTCATTCAGCGCGATAGGTGAGATGAGGTAGGACGCCGCCGTGGCCTGCAGGACCCGCTCGGTCACATTGCCCTTGCGGCGTTCCTCCACCAGTTCCACCAGCCCGTGCCGCTCCAGCGCCTTGAGGTGGTAGTTCACCTTCTGCCGGGGCAGGCCGACACGGACAGCCAGCTGCGTGGCGGAAGCCGGCTGGACCAGCTCGCGCAGGATCCGGGTGCGGATGGGGTCCAGGGATACCTCGGCCGTGGCCGGGTCCTCGATGACTGCGATGTCCTGCATGCCTCCACTATCGCAACCGACAACTTTTATTGTCAATAACTTTTTTATCGTCGGTGGAGGCTGGACCCAGCCCCGGAGGGCCACGGCCGCCCCGGTAGAATGGGCGGGTGATGCAATCCCCCCTTCCCGTGCGCGACGGCGTGAACGCCACCCGCCTGCGCCTTCCGGAAGAGGGTCCGTGGCACACCGCAATGGACTACATGATGCACCGCTGGGGACATATCGATCCGCAGGGCATCGAGGACAGGTTCGACGCCGGCGAGATCGTTGGCGAGGGCGGCGTCCCCCTGGACCGCGCCACTCCGCTGCAGGACCACACCTTTATCTGGTACTACCGCACGCTGCCGCCGGAGACGCGGCTGCCCGTGGAAATCAGCATCCTCCACCAGGACAACCACCTGCTGGTGGTGGACAAGCCGCACTTCCTGCCCACCACCCCGGGCGGCACGTACATCCAGGAGTCGGCCCTGGTGCGCCTGCGCAACCAGTTGGACCTGCCGGACCTGATCCCCATGCACCGGCTGGACCGGATGACCGCCGGCGTCCTGCTCTTCTCCACCAACCCTCAGACCCGCGGCAGGTACCAGGTGCTTTTTGAGAAGCGGCAGGTGCAGAAGGAATACGAGTGCGTCTCGGCCGCTGAGCCCGCGCCGGGACATCCCGCCGTCGACTTCCCCGTGGTGGTGCGCAACCGGATGACCAAGTCGCGCAGCTACCTGCTGGCGGAGGTCATCGACGGCGAGCCGAACGCGGAAACCAGGATTGAGCGGCTGGAAACGTTCGACGGCGGCCCGGCGGCGGTTGCCGCGGGCACCGGTGCCCGCGGCAGGCCGCGCCTGGCCAGGTACCGGCTGGAACCGCACACCGGAAAGACCCACCAGCTGCGGGTGCACATGGCCTCACTGGGGCTGGGGATCGTGAACGACGCCTTCTACCCGGACCTGCTGGACAAAGCCCCGGACGACTACGCCAGACCGCTGCAGCTGCTGGCACGCGGCATACGGTTCGTGGATCCGATCTCCGGCCGGCCGGTGGAGTACCGCAGCAGCCTGGAACTCAGCGAAGCGGCCCCAACACGTCCCTGAACACCGCCTCCACGTCCGCGGTGTGCAGCACAAACTCCACCAGTTCCAGGCCGCTTGCCGGATGCGAGGCCCGGAAACCATCAACGGCCTCCAGCGCCGCCTGCGCCACCGCCGCAGCCGGCCACCCATAGGCTCCGGCCCCCACGGCCGGGAAGGCAAGCTCCCCGGCTTCCAACCTGTCGGCCAGCCGCAGGCTTTCGCTGAAGCAGGACACCAGGAGCGCACGGTTGGTCTGTCCGGCGCGGCGGTTGGGTCCCACCGTATGGATCACCCAGCGGGCCGGCAGCCGGAACGCCGGCGTGGCCACGGCGGCCCCGGTCTGCAGGCCGTGGCCGGCGTGGCCACGGCGGCCCCGGTCTGCAGGCCGTGCGGCAGCGCCGTGACACGCAGCTCCCGGCACGATGCCAGCAATTCCGGCCCGGCGGCCCGGTGCAGCGCACCGTCCACTCCCCCGCCGCCCAGCAGCGAAGGGTCGGCGGCGTTCACCACCACGTCCACCCGCCGCTGCGTAATGTCGCCCTGCAGAACCGAGATCCGCATGCCGCCAGTTTCCCAAGTGCGGTACCTTGTGGCAATGGACTTCGGCGGCATTGACAGCTGGGGGGCGGCCCTTTATTTCTGGGTCATCCCGGTGGTGATCGGCGACGCCATTTTTCCGCCCATCCCGTCGGAGATGGTGGTGATTACCGGAGGCGCGCTGTCCGCCGACGGCCGGGCCAACGTGTTCCTGGTGCTTGTCCTGGCCGCCCTGGCCTCCTGGATGGGAGACATGGTGGTGTTCCAGCTCTTCCGGCGGCGGCTGAGCCATGTGCTGGACCGCTGGAAATGGGGCCGCCGCGTCCACGCCGGCATCCACGCCGGACTGGCCAAGGCGGGCCGTTCATCCACCTACGGCACCATCATCGGGGCCCGGTTCATCCCCGGCGGCAGGCTGGCCACATCGGCCGCCTCCGGGATCGCGAACGTCTCCGTGCGGGGCTTCAGCCTCTGCGCCGGGCTGGGGGCGGTCCTGTGGGCATGCTGGCTGGTGGGGCTGGGCTACTTCACCGGTTCGGCCACCAAGCTGCCGTTCTGGGCCAGCTCACTCATCGGCGTGGCCGTTGGCCTGGTGATCGGCGCCGTCGTGGGGATCATCGTCACCCGGCGGCGCGGTGACCGGTCGCCGGTGGAGGACGAGCCGATCCCCGACGCAGGCTAGACGGGCAGCCACTTGCCGCGGCTGCGCCGCAGCACGCTGAGCGAGCCTGTCAGCGCAACGCGTTCGACGGCGTCGCGCATCATGGCTGCCGACTCCACCGCCTGCCGGTTCTCGCCGCTGTACCCGCTGGCTTCGACGAGGAAGCGCAGGTTCAGCTGCGGCACGCCGCCGGCGAGCTGGAGCTGGTGCGCCTCCACGTGGTGGCGGGTGCCCAGCGCCTCCACGGCCGCGTCCATGACAGCCTCCGGCGGATTGCCCGGCCGCAGCCCGGTGATCTTGAGGCGGGTCTGGAAGGAAGGCATGCCTCCAACCCTATCCACACCCCCGCTCACATCCTGCTCCTGGACCCGAAACGCCCGCCCACCTTCCGGACGGGAGGTGGGCGGGCGTTCCATGGAAAGCCGCCAAACGTGAGCGGGCGTGTGCCTAGCCGGTGTTGCGGAGGCCCGCCGCCACGCCGTTGACGGTGATCAGCATGGCCCGCTGGAGGCGTTCGTCGATTTCCGCTCCGCTGATCCCGGCTTCGGTACGGATGCGGCGCAGGAGTTCCACCTGCAGGTAGCTGATGGGGTCCAGGTACTGGTCGCGGATTTCCAGCGAGCGCTTCAGCGTGGGCTGCGCGTCCAGGAGCAGGTTCTCGCCGGTCAGCTTCCGGACCTCGGCAACGGTGAGCTCATACTCGTCCCGGATGCTCCGGAACAGGTGGTGCAGCTCCTCCGGGACCAGGGTGGCCACGTAGTAGCCGGCGATGTCCATGTCCGTTTTGGCGAGCGTCATTTCCACGTTGGACAGCACCGAGCGGAAGAAGTGCCAGTGGTCCATCATCTCCACCAGCTGGGCGGAATGTCCGGCCTCGCGGGCGGCCTTGAGCCCGGAACCGACGCCGAACCAGCCGGGCACAATCTGGCGCGACTGGGTCCAGCCGAACACCCAGGGGATGGCGCGCAGGCCGCCGAGTCCGGCGCCGGAGTCGGGGCGCTTGGAGGGGCGGGAGCCGATGTTGAGGGAACCCAGCTGCTCCACCGGAGTGGAGGCCATGAAGTAGGCGGGCAGGTCCGGGTGGTCGATCAGCTTGCGGTAGCGGTCGAAGGCGGCATCCGAGATGGCCTCCATGACGTGCCCGTAACGCTCGCGCTGGTCCTCCGAGGTCCGCGGATCGCGGTGCAGGGCCGAACCCTGCAGCACGGCGGCGAGGGACAGCTCCAGGTTTTCCCGGGCAAGCTCGGGCAGGGAGTACTTGTCGGAGATGACTTCGCCCTGCTCGGTGAACTTGATTTCGCCTTCCAGGACGCCGTTCGGCTGGGCCAGGATGGCGTCGTAGGTGGGCCCGCCGCCGCGGCCCACGGAGCCGCCGCGGCCGTGGAACAGGCGGACGCGCACCCCGTGCTTGGCGGCCACGTCGCGCAGTTTGCGCTGGGTCTTGTGGATCTCCCACTGGCTGGTCATCACGCCGGATTCCTTGTTGGAGTCCGAGTAGCCCAGCATCACTTCCTGGATGTCCCCGCGCAGCCGCACCAGTTCGCGGTAGGAGGGGTCGGACAGCAGCTGGTCCACGATCTCGGCCGAGGCGCGCAGCTCCTCGACGGTCTCCAGCAGCGGCGCGAAGCCGAGCTTGGCGTAGGGCTTGTCGCCAAAAAGGTTCACCAGGCCGGCTTCGCGGGCCAGCACGGCGGCGGCCAGGACGTCGTCGGCGCCGCGGGTCATGGAGATGATGTAGGTCTCGATGACGTCCGGGCCGTACATGCGCAGGGCCCGGCGGATCTCGCGGAAGACGTCATAGGTTCCGTCCGCGGCGCCGTCGAGCTTGATCGGGTGGCCGGACAGCGGGCGGCGGGAGGCCAGCTCGGAGCCCAGGACCTCGAAGCGTTCCTCGCGGCTAAGTTCGGCGTAGCGGAGTCCCGGGCCGCCGATCCGGTCCATCAGCTGCCCCACGGCGTCGTGGTGGTGGTCTGCGTGTTCGCGGATGTCCAGGGTGGCCAGGTGCAGGCCGAAGGAGGCGATAGCGCGGCGGACGCGGGCCAGGGACCCGTCCGCGGCCAGGGCGGCGGAATGGTTGCGCAGCGACAGTTCCAGCAGCTGCAGGTCTGCCATGAGTTCATCGGTTGCGTTGTAGTCGCGGCCGTGCTCGTGGTTGGAGTTTGCGGCCACCCGCTTGCCGGTGTTGATGAGCTTGGCCTTGATGCAGGTGAGCTTCAGCCGGTACGGCTCCTGGGCGTTCAGCTCCAGGACCCGCTTGTCCAGGCCGGGCAGCCTCTTCAGGTCCTCATCGATGGACTTCAGCAATGCCTCGTCCGCGCCTGCCAGTGCCGTGGAGTTGGACAGGATGGAAATCAGCTCATCGATCATGCCGATGCTGATCCGGATGGCGCTCTGGTTCTGGATCTGCAGGATTTCGCGGGTCACGGCGGCGGTGACATTCGGGTTGCCGTCGCGGTCGCCGCCGATCCAGGAGCCGAACCGGATGGGGGCGTCCTTGGACGCCAGGGTGACGCCGTGTTCGCCCAGGAGCTCGGAGAGCTCGGACAGCATCTCCGGCATGGCATCGGTGAGGATGCCGCCCAGGTAGTAGATGGCGTTCCGGGCCTCATCCACAGGGGTGGGCCGAACCTGGCGCAGCTCGTCGGTCTGCCACATCTGGTCGATGATCTCGGCCAGCTTCCGGTCCTGCCGGCGGCGTGCGGTGGACCCTTCGGCGGTGGGCTGGGCCAGGACGTCGGAGAGCTTGCGGATCTTGTCCAGGACGGAGCGGCGGGAGGCCTCGGTGGGGTGCGCCGTGAAAATGGGGCGCACGTCCAGCCCGTTGACCACTTCCTGCAGCACCCCGGGGCCGGCCTGGGTGGCGATCTCCGCCACAGTCTTGGCCAGCCAGCCGTCCTTCTCGGCCCGGGTCCGCAGGCCGCGAACGCGGTGGACCTGCTCGGCGGCGTTGGCCAGGTGGAAGTAGAACGCGAAGGCGCGCACCAGGTCGGTTGCCTGCTCGATGGGCAGGGATCCGAGCAGTTCACGGACCTGGGCAACGACGTCGTGCGCGCTCCAGGGGCCGGTGGCATGTGCACCGCCGCGGGCTGCTTCCTTGGATTCCTTGGTCAGGAGCCGGACCTGCTCCACCAGGTCCAGGAGTTCGGGTCCGTGCTGGCGGACCAGCGATTCCCCCAGAAGGGTGGAAACGCGGCGGACGTCCGCGCGCAGTTCGGAGGCGAGATCTGTTTCGGGCGCTGTTGCAGTGTGTGCCATTGAAGCAATCTTTCGAGGGTTATGGACTTGGCTCGTACACTGCGCTGGATACTGTGAGCCACGTTACTAGCTAAAGATGCTACCCCCGGTGCGGTGCAGCAGTGGAATCCGTCTCAAAAGATGTCGCGGTACCCCACATGGCGCTTCACGGCGTCCAGTTCCACGCGGAGCTGCTCCACCTCGCTGCGCCAGGCGGCATCGTCAGCCTTACGACGGCGGGCCCTCCCCGCCTGAACGGCGGCGGCCGCCAGCCCCACCGGCACCGAAACGGCCAGGGCCCAGCCGGCGGCTGCGAAGAAGTCCAGGGCCACAGGCAGCGCAGCGCGGAAGTCGATGAAGTCGTTGACCCCGCCGGCCATGCCCGCCAGGGCCCCATCAAGCGGCTCCAGGAACCGGCCCACCACCGGGGTCCCGGAAAGCGGCGGCGGAACGAGCTTGGCTTGCGCGTCCCCGCCCCAGCGCCCGTCCGCCAGGTGGTTCAGGACGTAGATGCCGGCGCCAACATTGGCTGCCATGAAGACGACGACGGCGGCGAGCGCGGCGAGGTCGGCCCGCCTGCGTCGCCATGCCAGCACCATGGCGCCGGCAACCAGCGCCGCCAGCCACGTAAGCGCCGCCAGCCACTCCCGATTCACTCCGGCAAGGATGTCCACCCCTCCATTCAACCCCGGCGGACCACCGTGCAGCTGGAATCCGGGATGCCCAGCGGGTTGCCGGCGTCCGTCCGGCGGAATGAACCGTCCATGCCTGCGGTTGTAGCGGGGGCAACGCAACCGGAAGGAACCATGGCCACCACCCCAGCCACCCCCGCTAACGCCCCCGCCGCCAAGGTCGAGCGCTGGCAGCGCTTCCGCGCCAGCCGGGACAAAGCCCTGGCAGCGCCGCACGGCTGGCTCACCCTCACCTCGTTCCAGTGGCTCGAAGACGCCCCCGCCGCCGTCGACCTGGCCCCGGGCCTGTGGTCCACGGACCCCGGAGGCACCGCGGCGTTCCTCACCGCTGCTCCGTCGGACGGGCTCACGCTGGTAGAGACGGGGGAAAAGGTGGACGGCACGGTGTCCGCCGTCCTGGCGGACGAGGAGTCGCTGATGTGGGTGCAGTTCGGCGGCCCCAATGGGGACCAGGTGGTGGTGGAACTGGCCATGCGCGGCGGGCGGTACGCCATCCGCACCCGGGACTCTGCATCTCCGGCCTTCACCGGGTTTGACGGCGTCCCCACCTACCCGTACAACCCGGGCTGGGAGGTGGCGGGCCGGTTTGAGCCCTACCCGGCCCCGGTGGACGTGCCGATCAGCACCGCGAACCCCCTGGTGGACGGCGTGCACCGCAGCGTGGGGGAAGTGGTGTTCAGGCTGCCCGGCAGCAACCATGAGTTCCGGCTCCAGGCGGAGGAAGAGAAGCTCGGCGCCCTGACCGTCACGTTCCATGACGAGACCAACGGCGACACCACTGACGAATGGCGGAAACTCTCCATGCCCAGGCCCCGGCACGATGCCTCGGGCAGGGCGACCGTGGTGCTGGACTTCAACCGGGCCATCAACTACCCCAGCGCCTTCACGCCCTACGGCACCTGCCCCATGCCGGTGAGGAACAACAGCCTGGACATCCGGGTGGAGGCAGGCGAGAAGCAGCCGTACCCTGCCTAGGAGATGGCGGAGATCCCGGTGATGGCCCGGCCCACGATCAGGGTGTTCACCTCGAACGATCCCTCGTAGGTGTAGATGGCCTCGGCGTCGGCGAAGATCTTGGCCATCCGGTAATCGGTGACGATGCCGTTTCCGCCCAGGATGGAACGGCCCAGCGCCACGGTTTCCCGCATCCTGGCACTCAGGTAGGACTTGGCCAGCGCCACCTGCGGCATGTCGGCAGCACCCTGGTCCTGCAGCCTGGCGATCCCGGCCATCATGGCCATGCTGGCCACGGCGTTGCCCAGCATGGTCACCAGCTGCTGCTGGATCAGCTGGAAGTGTGCCAGCGGGCGGCCGAACTGCTCGCGTTCCACGGCGTACTGCCGGGCGACGTCGAACGCCGCCAGCTGCTGGCCCACCGTCTGCCAGGCCACCATGATCCGCGAGCTGCGCAGCAGTTCCTTGGTGTCCTCGAAGCTGTTGATCCCGCTGAAGCGGTCCGCCTCCGGTACCCGGACCTCCCGGAACACGATGTCCGCGTTCTGGACAGTGCGCAGCGCGATCTTGTTCTCGATCCTGCTCCGGCTTACCCCCGGCAGGGTGGCGTCCACGACGAAGCCCCGCACGGAACCGTCCCCCTCGTCCCGTGCCCACACCAGCATGTAGTCGCAGAATGTCCCGTTGCCGATCCACCGCTTGGCGCCGTTGAGCACCCAGGTGTCGCCGCCGTCGTCCGGCTCCCCGGTGCTGGACGATATCCGCCGTGCCCGCGTCTCCATGCCGCCCGCCACGTCGGACCCGTGCAGGGGTTCGGTGAGGGCGAAGGCGCCCGTGGTGCGCAGCTCCGAGGCGTCAGCCAGCAGCCGCTGCTTCTGGTCCTCGCTGCCGAAGGTGTGCAGGGACTCAACGAAGAGATCGTGGTGGACCAGGAAGAAGGTGGCGATGGAGGTGTCCACCCGGGTCATCTCCGCAATGACCAGCCCGGCGAACAGGTGGCTGTAGCCGCGGTGGGCGGGCGTGCTCAGTTCCAGCGCAGCCAGCTTGGGCAGGATGTGGGCGGGGAACTCGGCCTTGTTCCACCAGTCCCCGGCGTACGGCGCCACTTCGGCGGCCAAAAAGTCCCGCAGCTCGGCCAGCTTGTTCCTCTCGGCCTGGCCCAGCAGGGATTCGACGGCGAAGAAGTCCGCCGCGGGCAGCTGTGACACGTCAGGCGCGCTCATTTCGGCCCCATCCGGATGGCACCGTCAAGGCGGATGGTTTCGCCGTTCAGCATGGCGTTGTCCACGATGTGCGCCACCAGGCTGGCGTACTCCGCCGGCTTGCCCAGCCGGGACGGGTGCGGAACCTGGGCGCCCAGCGAGTCCTGGGCCTCCCGGGGCAAGCCGGCCATCATGGGGGTCTCGAAGATTCCCGGCGCAATGGTGACCACGCGGACCAGCGAGCGCGCCAGCTCCCGCGCGATGGGCAGCGTCATGGCGGCCACCGCCCCCTTGGACGCGGAATATGCAGGCTGGCCGATCTGCCCTTCAAAGGCCGCCACGGAGGCGGTGTTGATGATGACGCCGCGCTCCGGGCCGCCCAGCGCGGTGACGGCAGGCTCGGTGGCCACCATCGCCTCGGCCGCCAGCCGCAGGACGTTGAAGGTGCCGATCAGGTTCACCTGGATGACACGGCTGAACGTTTCCAGCGGCAGCACGCCGTCGCGTCCCAGGACCTTTCCGGGGGTGGCGATCCCGGCGCAGTTCACCACGATCCGGAGCGGCCCCATCCCTGCGGCGGTCCCGACGGCGGCCCGCACGTCCGCCTCGCTGGTCACGTCAGCGGGGGCGAAGACGGCGGACTGGCCGGCTTCGGCCCGGCCGTTGAGTTCGTCCGCGGCTGCCTGCCCGTTGGAGGACGGGAGGTCAACGAGCACTACGGAGGCCCCGCCGTCGAACAACCTCCGCGCCGTGGCAGCTCCCAGCCCGGAGGCACCGCCTGTCACCAGTGCGACGCAGCCCTTGATGTCCATACATCCTCCTTGATGCGTGTCCCCATGCCGCGGCGCGGCCTCGAGCAACAGTTAATGAATGTTAACTGAAATGCGCCACCGCCGCACGCGCCCGGGCTGCGTGTGCCCCGTTAGGGTGGACGGCATGACCTCCAGCAGCACCTCCTTGACCGCCTGGCAGGACAGGGCGAACCACGCGGCCCAGTCGGTGACCACGCTGTTCGGCCGGAAACTGCTGTTGCTGCCCGGAACCCACCTGGGCGCCGTGCTGTGGCAGGGCAAGCACCCGGCGGGGCAGGACCAGCCTGCGGCGGAGCAGGGACAGGAGCCCGGCGGCCGGCGGCTGGGACGGTGGCTCGCGGCGCTCCGGCGCGTCCGGCCGGCCGCGGGCCTGGTCCTCCCGTGGCACTACTGGTGGCAGGCCCATTACGTGGACTGCCTGGTGGATACCGGCCGGCGGGAGCTGGGCGGCGGAGCCACCCCCGCGGCCCGGTTCAACGGCCCGGACCGGCCCAGCGCCGGACGCCTGGCCTCGCGCCTGGTCACCGGCATCAGGCTGCGCAACGCCCTGACCTTCGTGAACAGCTACTACGACGACATGGCGTGGCTGGCGCTGGCAACGCTGAGGCTGGACGGGCTGGCTGAGGAGACACGGCGCCCCGGCCGCCGCCGCAACGCCACGGTCCGCGCATCGCTGACGCTGCAGTTCGACGCCGCATGCACCGATGACCTGGGCGGCGGCACGTTCTGGAGCAAGAAGCGGGACTTCAAGAACACCCCTGCCACGGCCCCCGTGGCGTTGTTCTACGCCCGCACCGGGCAGCGCGGCAAGGCGCAGGCGCTGCTGGACTGGCTGGACGCCACCCTCTTCGACCGGGACCAGGGCCTGTACCTGGACGGTGTGCGCCCGGACCCCGCCGGCGGCGTGGTGGTGGAACGCGCCGTGTACACCTACAACCAGGGTCCCGTGCTGGGGGCCCTCCTGGAACTGGGCGGCGACGCCAACCTCGCACGGGCGGCAGCCCTGGTGGACGCGGTAAACATGAAGCTCACGGCCGTGGACAGCCCAGTGCTCCGGTGCGAAGGAACGGGCGACGGCGGCCTCTTCACCGGGATCCTCTGCCGCTACCTGGCGCTCGCGGCAGCCGACACCCGGCTGCCCGCAGCCACCCGTGCCACGGCTGCCCGGCTGGTGACGGACACCGCGGAGGCGTTCTGGTCCGGCCGGCGCTCCGTCGGCGCCGGGGAGGCCAGGGCACGGCTTGAAGGCACCAGCATCTTCTCCATCCATGCCGCCCACCCGGCCGCTGAGGCGTATCCCCCGGGCGCCGCCGTCGAGCTTTCCACGCAGCTGCAGGCGTGGATGACGCTGGAGGCTGCCGCGGCAGTTGCCGCGGCAGTCACCGCGGCAAGTCCCGACGGCAGCGCGCCAACCGCTGGCTAACGGATGCCGGCCAGGGGCGTGACGGTGCCGGCCCCAAGCAGCACCCCGCCGTCGGCCGCCAGGCGGGCCTCCCTGGGGCCCGCGGGCGGAAACACCAGGGAGGTCAGGGACTGCCCGCCGACGAAGACCTCGATCGATGAGCGGTCCACGTATGCCGTGAGGTGCACCGTGTCCCCCGTGGGCCGGAGCTGGACGGAACGCGGCTGCCGGTACTCGGTGTCGGCTGCCGGGTCGGCGGCCTTCCGTTGGCCGCCTGCCACCGTGTCACCGTCGCGGGCCACATAGGCCCGCCCGGCAGTGAAGTCGTAGCCAATGGTGGCGTAGGTGCTCCCGCCGCTTTGCAGGAGCAGCCGGGCTTCACCGGTCCCGTTCCCGGGTTTCTCCAGTTCGACGTCGACCTTGAAGGCGCCGCCCTCGGGAACCGGCAGCGGCTGCCCGTCCCCGATGCTGCCGGCCTGCAGGTGCGCCGGGTCCCCCTCCAGCGACCGGAGCCCGGCGGTGGGCGATGACGCCAGCACCGGGCGGCCGCCCTCGGAGGTGAGGCTGATGTCCCGCACCACCGAGGCGGCCCCCTGCCAGTCCTTTGTGGGCAGCTGCCGGGCGTAGGCCCAGTTGTTCATCCAGCCGATGGCGTGCCGGGAGGCCGTCCGCCGGCCGTCGTCCAGGCGCGGATCCTCCCAGGTGACGGCCGCGTAGAAGTCCGGGCCGCCGTCGAGCCACTGATGGCTGCCCTCGGGGGTGAAGGCCTTGCCGTCAAAGCCGCCGGTCCAGTAGGCCAGCCCCGTGCTGCGGCCCTCGGCGGAGCCGTTGGCGCTCGCCGCCAGGACCCAGGTGCGCTTGGCGGGGTCGCCGTCGACATCCATTTGGAAGAAGTCCGGGCACTCCAGGATGCCCAGCCCGTCCTTCTGGAAACCCGACACATAGGTCCATTGCAACAGGTCCTTCGAGGTGTAGAAGCCGATCTTGGAACCCTCGGCAAGCAGCATCAGCCACTGGTTGTTGGCGTCGTCCCGGACGATGCGCGGATCCCGCCAGTGCTCGGCGCCGGGGTTCTCCATCACGGGGTTTTGCCCGTAGCTTTGGAAGCTGTAGCCCTTGTCCGTGGAGTAGAACAGGGACTGGCGCTGGACGCCGTCGTGCTGCTGGGTGAGGACGGCGACCACCGCCCCCTTGCCGAACCCGGCCGTCCCCTCGGTGTCCACCACCGCGGATCCGGTCTCGATGTCGCCCAGGCCATTGCGGAACTTCTGGATGGCCACGCCCTCGTTCTTCCAGTGCACCAGGTCCGTGCTGGTGGCGTGGAACCACTCGGTGCCGTTTCCGTCCGGGTAGTCAGCGTTGTAGAGGTAGTAATAGTGCCAGACGCCGTCCAGGAGGAAGGGCCGCTGGGGATCGTTCATCCAGCGCTGGTCCGGGCTGAGGTGGTAGGCGGGGCGGTAGCCGGGATCCTGAGCCGGAGAAGATTCCGTGGGTGCGGCCGTGGGCTGCCCGGCCGGCCGGCTGTCGTCACGCTGGGCATTTCCCACGAGCACCAGCGAACCGGCCAGGGCCAGGGCTGCAACCGCGGCCACCACGGACCACAGGAGGGGCCGCCGCCGAAGGGCTGCAAACGCGGTTCTGAAAAAGGTGGATGGCATGTTGTGTCGATCCGTCGCTGAACGCACAAGTGCCGTCCCCCGGGTTCGGGGAACGGCACCAGCGCAAGTGAACCGTCAATTTTACCGGCCCGGCGCCCGGGAACCGAATCCCGGAGCGTCATGAACTATTGCCGGTCCTGGCCGGCAGGGCGCTTCTTCTGCGGAAACGGGGTTTCGCCCCGGGCCAGCATCTCCACGAACCCCGCGATCCGGCGTTCCCGGGTGGCTGCCTGCTTGGCCGAATTGGTCCGGTACACCAGGGCGAACAGGTTGGTTTTGGTGAGGACGTCGAACATCGCCTGGGCCTCGGGGTTCGCGGCAATCGCGGCAGCCAGGTCTGCCGGAACCTCCACGTCGGCCTGCCCGCCGTACGCTGCGTCCCAGCGGCCGTCCGCCTTGGCCGACTCCACCGCCGCCCTGCCGGCGTCGGTCATTTTCCCCTCCTCTTCCAGGCGCGCAACGTGCCCCACGTTCCGGGCGGACCAGACGCTCCGCGGACGCCGCGGCGTCATCCGCTGGAAGGAGCTTTCATCATCCCGGCGCCGCAGCTGCCCGTCGATCCAGCCAAAGCAGAGTGCCTCGTCCAGCGCCGCCGGGTAGTCCAGGCCGGTTACCGTGCCGCCCTTCTTGTGCAGGACCAGCCACACTCCCGGGCTGGTCCTGTGGTTTTCTTCCAGCCATGCACGCCAGGCGGCAGCGTCAGGTACCAGCAGTTCCTCGAGGTCATCGGCCATGGCCCCATTCTGCCCGGAGAATCCCAGGCCACAAGCCCTGTGTGCGCCGGCGCTTCCGGTGGCATCATGGCCATACAGCAGCCGTCACCCACTGCCGCCCGTCAACCAGCATCAAGGACAATGCCATGCTCCGAGTCCGTCCCGTCCACTTCACGTCCCGCATCGAGCCCTGGAAGCAGTTCCTCACCGCCCTGGGAATGGTCCAGACAGAGGACGACGGCGGGTGGCAGGTCTTCGACTCCGCGTCAGGCCGCCTGGCTTTGCACGGCGCCGAGGCAGGGTCCGGCCAGGACGGCCGCACCGTGTTTGGGGTGGAAGTGGGCGACGTGGCGGAGTTCGCCCGCCGCACCAACCTGTCCGCCCAGGAGGGCGGACCGCAGGCGGACGGAACGCAAGAGGAACCAACGCAGCCGGCCGAACTCGTCGCAACGGACCACGGTGAGGCCTGCCGGGTCACCGCGCCGGACGGATTCAGCTTCCTGGCGGACAAGGCCGTCCACGGCGCCCAGTGCGCCGATGCCGATCCCGCACTGGCCGTCGCCGGCGTCTGGTACACCCCGGACCCGGAGGCAGCCATCCGCACCCTGCTGCACGCCGGCGCCCGTCCCCGGCCGGTGCCGGACAACGACGAAACCGCCGATTTCACGGCCAAGAACGGCGGCGTCCTCCTGGTGCGCCCGGCGTCGGGGCCCCCGCGCTCAGGCCTGGGCTTCGAATACGACGGCGGGCTGGAACCGTTGCGGGAGCGCCTCGCCGGTGCCGGTTTCCCGGCCAGCCTGACCGAGGAAGCCTTTGGGAGCACTCTTCACGTTGACAATCCGGACGTGGGCAGCCCCAACGCGCCCGCCACGCTCTGGATCTCCCAGCACCGCCCCATGGGGTAGAACTTAACCATGAACGTGCGCACACCTGACCCGAATCCCGGCTGGCTCTCTGAAGAAGACCTCTTTGAGGCCCGCGGGCGGCTGCCCATGGTGTACGTGGAGGCCGTGCCGGTCAGGCTGGATCCGCTGGGATACGTCAACGAGGTGGGCACGCTGCTGCAGGCCGACGCCGACGGGACCATGGTGCGGTCCCTGGTCTCGGGCCGGGTCATCTACCGCGAAACCATCCGCGCCGCCCTGCTGCGGCACATGGAGAAGGACCTGGGCCCCCTGGCGTTTCCGCAGCTGCCGCTCAGCCCCGTGCCGTTCACGGTGGCCGAATACTTCCCGGCACCGTCCCAGACGGGGTTCACCGACGAGCGGCAACACGCCGTGTCCCTGGCCTACATCATCCCGGTCACGGGCGAGTGCGAACCCCGCCAGGACGCCCTGGAACTGACATGGATGACCCCCGAGGAAGTCCTCAGCCCTGGCGTCCAGATGGAGTTCGCGGGCGGCCGCGGCGGCCTCATCCGGCAGGCCCTGGCGTTCGCAGGTGTGGGCTTCTGACATCCGCGCCGGGACCTGGGGGTCCCCGGTTTTAGGCGCCCGCCTTTGTAGACTGTAGGGCGGACCGCAAGAGAACTTAAGGACTCCCATGACCGAATCACCAGCCGCCAGGCACCACCGTGAACAGCAGGCTGGATCTCTGACCACCGGCACCCACATCCTCCTTCCGGACGGCCACCGCACCGCCGAAATCGACCAGGTGGAGCTTGAGCGGGACGATTTCGGCTCCCCGGCACTGGTGCTGGCAAGCCTCTCCGGCGGCGGGACGCTGCGGGTCGCCATAGGTGCCACCGTCACCGTTGTGGACGGAACGCACGACGACGTCACCCAGCTGCCGCTGCCGGCTGACCTCCCGGAAGCCACACCCCCGGTGGAAACCGCCGGGACCGGGCCCATCACCGTGGCGCCCGCCGTCGTCGTACCTCCCCTGCCGCCGGTACCGCCCGCGGCGACCGGACCCAGCGAGGAGGAACTCGCCCTCATCCCGGCTCCGGCCGGCACCCCTGAGTCCGTGGTGGAAGCCGCCGCCGAGGCCCACCCGGATGCCGAGGGCGTCCTGCTCCTGGCCGACCGGCTCTCCAAGGGCGTCAACTTCAAGTCCGGAAGCTGCCTGAAGGACCTTACCGACCTGGCGCACGAATTGTTCATCACGCTCAAGGATGCCGACGGGGCTCTGGCCGTGGCTGACCTCCTCACCGTGCTGCCCTATGACGGGAACCCCGGCCGGTGGACCTCGGTGGAGGCCTCCCTCGCCCTGGCCAGCTACATCTGCCGGCAGGACGGCCAGGACGAACGCGCCGAGGTCTACGAGAAGCTGATCCGCACCCCGGAAAACCAGGAAACGGATGCGTTCAAGGCACGCATGGCCGCCAAGGTGCGGCAGCGCTCACTCAACGAACCCAACCTGTACGACAAGGAAATCTTCCGCTCCATCGACAACTCCAACCACGATGCCGAGCGTGAATGGCGGTTGCTGCGGCTGGAAAGCCTGCTGTTCCTGCGGGCCCACGGCGGCTCGGAAACCATCGGGATGCCCGAGCTGGAACGCCGGATCAGCAATGAGCTGGAGGCTGTCCGGTCCTGACCGCAGGACCGGCTTCGGGGCGGGGGAAATTACCCCTACCCGGGGCGTAGCCGGAGTTGTACATTCGGGGCTATGACCAACAATCTCAGCGTAGTGATCAACGCCGACGCGCCGCAGGTCTGGACCATGCTGCGTGAACCGTCCAAGGTAGCCCAGTGGCACGGCTGGCAGGCCGAGGACCTGGAGTCCGAGATCAAGGAGATCTACTTTTCCAGCGACGTGGAGGAATCCGCGGACCATACCAGCCTCACCGTCCACGGCGGGGACACGTTCGAGCTTCACCCGGTGGCCGGCGGAACCCGGGTCAGCGTCACCCGCGGGGCCATGGATCACGACTCCGAGTGGGCTGCCTGGGACGAGGACATCACCCAGGGCTGGCTGACCTTCCTGCAGCAGCTCCGCTTTGCCCTGGAACGCCACCCGCACGGCAAGCGGCACACCCTGTTCCTGCACCTGACAGAGGGGAAGGGCTCCGCGATCGAGAAGCTGGGGCTGGCCGACCTCCCTGCCCCGGGCGAGCCGTACCAGGTCACCTTGGATACCGGAGAGGAAATCAGCGGCAAGGTCTGGTACCGGACCAGCCACCAGGTGGGACTCACCGTGCACGGCTACGCAGAGCATGGCGAGGGGCTGCTGGTGGTGGCCGACCATCCCGCCATCAAGGACGTCCGGGCAGAGGGTGAAGGGTCGCTGGTCATCGCCTCCACCTACGACCTGGGCGCCGGCAAGGTTGACGCCATCCGGTCCGCCTGGGATTCGTGGCGCTCCAGGAACTACCCGGACTCGGAACCGGTCAGCTGACGGCGCCGGCTGGTTTATTGAGGCAGCGCCAATTGCTGGCACACTGGTACCGTGCCTGCCGATCCCGCCTTTGCCCTGCCTGATACCCGGTCACAGTTTTCCTTCACGGTGGGCACCCGCCTGGCGGAGACCTGTCCGCCCGCTGCCGCCCGGACGGCTGAAAACGGCGGGGAGTTCCTGGGCCGCACCGGCACCATCACCACGCCGCACGGTGAAATCCAGACGCCGGCGTTCATCGCCGTCGGGACCAAAGCCACGGTGAAGTCCGTACTGCCGGAATCCATGGCAGACCTGGGCGCCCAGGCGCTGCTGGCCAACGCCTACCACCTGTACCTGCAGCCGGGGCCGGACATCCTGGACGAGGCCGGCGGCCTGGGTGCCTTCATGAACTGGCCGGGCCCCACCTTCACGGACTCCGGCGGATTCCAGGTGATGAGCCTGGGCTCCGGGTTCAAGAAGGTCATCGACATGAAGACTGTGGCCGCCGCGGGCGCGCCCGGACCGGACGATGCCGTGGCCCCCGGCAAGGAACGCCTGGCCCATATCGACGACGATGGCGTCTGGTTCAAGAGCCACCTCAACGGGGACCGCCACCGGTTCTCCCCCGAGATCTCCATGCAGGTCCAGCACCAGATCGGGGCGGACATCATGTTCGCGTTCGACGAGCTCACCACGCTGCAGAACTCACGCGGTTACCAGGAGGAGTCGCTGGAGCGCACGCGCCTGTGGGCGGAGCGGTGCCTCGAGGAGCACTTCCGCCTCACGGAGGCACGGGCCGGCAAGCCGTACCAGGCACTGTTCGGCGTGATCCAGGGCGCCCAGTACGAGGACCTTCGCCGGAAGGCCTGCCGGGACCTGGGTGCCATGCCGTTCGACGGGTTCGGGATCGGCGGGGCGTTGGAGAAGGAGAACCTGGGCACCATCGTGCGGTGGTGCAACGAGGAACTGCCGGAGGACAAGCCACGCCACCTGCTGGGGATCTCCGAGCCGGATGACATTTTCACGGCCATCGAAAACGGTGCCGACACCTTCGACTGCGTCTCCCCCACCCGGGTGGCCCGGAATTCCGCGTTCTACACCCCGGACGGCCGGTTCAATCTCTCGGGCGCCAAGTACAAGCGCGATTTCGGGCCGCTGCAGGAAGGCTGCGACTGCTACGCCTGCGCCAACTACTCGCGGGCGTACATCCACCACCTGTTCAAGGCCAAGGAGATGCTGTCCGCCACCCTGATCTCCATCCACAACGAGCGGTTCGTGGTGAAGATGGTGGATGACGCCCGGCTGGCCATCGCGTCCGGCACCTTCTTCGATTTCAAGGCGGAAACCCTGGGCCGGTACTACTCCTAGGCACGTCCGCTAGGCTGGCCGGATGCTCATTGATATCCCTGCCGCGGAAGGTACTGCAGAGGCCTTGGTGGCCCGCCCGTCCACCGGAACCGGTCCTTTTCCCGGCGTCATCCTTTACATGGACGCCTTCGGCCTGCGCCCCCGCATCCAGGAGATGGCCCAGCGCATCGCCGACTGGGGCTACGTGGTGCTGGCCCCCAACGTTTTCTACCGGGACGGAACGGCCGCCGAACTCGCCCCCGCCACGGACATGACCACCCAGCAAGGCCGGGAAGCGGCGGGCAGGGCCGCCTTCCCGCGGATTGGCCGCCTGACTCCTGACAAGGCGCTGCCGGACATCGACGCGTGGATTTCGGCGCTGGCGGCACTGGACGGCGTCGCCCCCGGCCCCATCGGCACCGTGGGCTACTGCATGGGCGCCCGGCTGGCTGTGCGCACCGCCACCTCCCACCCTGAAGTGGTGGCTGCCTGCGGCGGCTTCCACGCCGGCGGACTGGCCACTGACGAGCCGGACAGCCCGCACCTTGGGCTCGGGAAGGCACGGGCCCGGTTCGTGTTCGGCCACGCGGACCATGACCGGAGCATGGCTCCCGACGCCGTCGCCCGGCTGGGCAAGGCGCTCCAGGCTGCGGGGCTCGAGGCGTCCAACGTCATCTATGAAGGGGCGCCCCACGGGTACACGATGGCGGACACGTCGGCCTTCCACCCTGATGCCACCGAACGCCATTTCCGTGAGCTGCGTGCCCTCCTGGACGGGACACTGAAGGGCTGACCCGGCCGCCGTCGAACTCGCCGGAAAGCTGCCGGATCGCCGGAACGTTGCGGCGAGCCGGACGAGTTCCGGCGATCCCGGGAGGCAGGACGGTCCTGGAAGGTTTTCCACATGACGACGGCGGCGCCTTCCTGAGCTGTCGCAGCGGCAGGATCCTGTCGGGATGACACCCCAGCCGCCAGTCCGCCTCCCCTCCCTTCCGAGCACCGGCAACCTGTGGCGGACGGGGCAGTTGCATGAGAGGGGCCTCAATTCCCGGGCCATCAAGGCATTGGTCCTCCACGGGAAGCTGGTACGTCTTCGCCACGGCTGCTACATCCGCGCTGAGCTGTGGGAGAAGCAGACAAGTCCCGTCCGCAGCAAGCAGTTGATTCGCGCCCACGCGCACGGGACGCTGACCAGGTCTGCGGGCGGCTATGTGTACAGCCATACCTCTGCCGCCCGGCTGCACGGTCTGCACTTGTGGGCAGTCGATGACACGATCCACCTTCTGCTGCCGGGGAACCCTTCCAGCGAGCGGCTCGGCAAGGATGTCCGTGGCCATACCCGGCCGTGGACAGCGTCGGAGGTGGTAACCCTCGGCGGCCTCAGGGCGACCTCGCTGGAGCGGACGGTAGTGGATTGCGCCATGATGCTGGGTTACCGGCAGGCCCTGGTGCTCACCGATCACGCCCTCCGGCTTGGGGCCGACAAAGCCCTCCTGGAAAGCATGGCCGAGGGCCTGGAGGGACGCCGCGGGGTCCGGACTCTCCGGCGCGCCCTTACCCACGCAGATCCACGTTCGGAGTCAGCTGGTGAAACACTAACCCGCGAACTCCTGACGCGGCTGAAACTTCCCCTGCCGGAGCCTCAAGTGTTGGTAGCAACACGTGCCGGCCGGTACCGGCTGGATTTCGCCTGGAAGGATAAGAAGGTGGCACTCGAATTCGACGGGAAAACGAAGTACTTCGACTATGGGCCAACGGCTGAGGTGCTGTTTCAGGAGCGGCAGCGCGAGAAGGCCCTCACCGAGAATGGCTGGACTTTCCTTCGCCTGACATGGGCCGACCTTTTCCGTGAACATGAGTTCAAAGCCCGTGTCCTTGCCGCACTTGGGCGGTAGCCACGCCGCCGGAGCGCCAAATCGCCGGAACGGGACCAGGCCGCCGGTAATTTCCGGCGATCCGGCAGCTTTCCGGCGATCCCACGCGATCAGCAGTTGGAACGTACGACGCCGGGCGGCAGCTATGCGGCGTTTGTCACCGCTTCCGCGGCGTGGCCCGCGACGCCGTAACTGGGCTCGCGACGCTTGACCCAGTTGATGACCAGCGAGGTCACGGGGACGAAGAGGAACTCCACCACGGTCTTGTAGACGAAACCCACCAGCACGTAGTTCACGAAGCTGCCGGGGTCGGCGATGCCGATGACGGGTGCGGCGATGCTGCAGAAGATCAGCGTGTCCACAAACTCCCCGGCGCCCGAGGATCCCATGAGCCGCGCCCCTAGGGACTTCTCCCCGGTGCGGGCCTTCATCCGGACCAGGATCCAGGAATTGATGGTCTGCCCCGCCAGGAATGCCAGCAGGGAGGCCAGGACGATTTGTGGCACGGGGCCAAGCGCCCCTTCCAGGGCGGACTGCTTGGCGGCACCGTACTCGTCGTCGAATCCGGGGAGCGCAATGACTACCCAGTAGCAGAGGGAAGCGAAGACGGACAGCGCAAATGTGGTGAAAATGGCTTTGCGGGCCACCTTGAAGCCGTAGACCTCACTGATCACGTCGCCGAGGATGTAAGCCAGCGGGAAGAGGAAGAAGCCGCCGTCGGTGACGATGGGGCCGAACGCCAGCACTCGTGCCTTTCTCGCACCGGGCCGCGTGGCAAAGCTCCCCAAGGAGAAGTTTTGATTAGCACCGGACAGTTTTTGAACATGTTCAACTACTGTGGCACAGTCCTTTTGAACATGTTCAAAGAATGGGGATGCCGATGGCAGCGAAGAGCGAACAGACCAGGCAGCTGGTGGCGGACACGGCGCTGCGCATGTTCCGAGATATCGGGTTCGAGAAGACCACCATGCGCGCCATCGCCGCCGGGGCAGGCGTCTCCGTCGGCAACGCCTATTACTACTTCGCGTCCAAGGATGACCTGGTCCACGAGCTGTACATCCAGGTGCAGGCAGAGCACGCGGCGCGGGCCTCGGAAGCGTTGGACGGGACCGCTTCCCTGACTGAGCGCCTGAAGGCCACGCTGCATGCCGGCCTTGACGTCATGGCCCCTTACCACCGGTTCGGTGCGGACTTCGTTGCCACCGCAATCCGGCCAACATCACCGGTGAACCCCTTCTCAGCACGGTCCACGCCTGCGCGCGAGGCCTCCCTGGACATCTTCAGGCGCACTGTGGATGGGGCCCGGCCCGGCGTACCGAAGAAACTGCGGACCGACCTGCCGGAGCTGCTGTGGCTCTGCTACATGGGCATCACCCTCTTCTGGGTCTATGACGCCTCGGAGAGCCAGAGGCGGACCAGGAGGCTGGTGGACGGCGCGGCCCCACTCATTGCCCGCGGTCTCGCTCTGGCCCGCATCCCGGGAGTCAGCAAGGTGTTGGACGACGTCCTGGACCTGGGCCGCAGCATCCGCGATTAGAGAAGAAACATTGGGGGAAAAGATGGGCTGCACAAAGACCGTTGTGGTGGCGGGGGCTTCCGGCTTCATCGGCACGTACCTTCGCCGGCGCTTCCAGGAAGACGGATGGACCGTGCGCACCATTGGACGCAAGGGAGCGGGCAGCGCCGCAGCCGGATGGGATGACGACGCCGGCATGGTGCGGGTGCTCAACGGCGCCGGGCTGATGGTGAACCTCGCCGGACGGTCCGTCTCCTGCCGCTACAACCGGCGGAACAAGGCGATCATCATGGACTCGCGCGTGGCCACCACCCAGGCGCTCGGGCGTGCCATCGCACAATGCCCGGAGCCGCCGTCGACCTGGTTGAATGCCAGCACCGGCACCATCTACCGCGATGCCAGGGACCGCCCCCAGCCTGAAACCGACGGCGAGCTTGGCTCCGGGTTCTCCGTGGACGTGGCCAAAGCGTGGGAGGCCGCCCTCGCGGCGGCCACCACGCCGGCCACCCGGAAGATCCCGCTGCGGATCGCCACCGTGCTGGGCCGCGGCGGCGGCGCGCTGGCGCCGTTCGCCAACCTGGCGCGGCTGGGCCTGGGCGGCCACATGGGCGACGGCAGGCAGAAGTTCAGCTGGATCCACGTGGAGGACCTGTACCGCAGCATCCGCTTCCTGCATATGCGGACCGACGTCACCGGACCCGTTAATGTGGCGTCGCCGGACGTGGTGAGCAACCGGGAAATGATGCGCCTGGTGCGGCGCGCCTACGGCGCCCGCTTTGGGCTCCCCACCCCTGCGTGGCTCCTCCGTGCAGGGGCCGTCCTGATCCGCACCGAAACCGAGCTTGTGCTCAAAAGCAGGTGGGTCCAGCCGCAGAAACTCCTCGACGCGGGCTTCGTCTACAGCCAGCCGGAGCTGGGCCGGGCACTGCTCCAGATCGCCAAGGGCCGGGAATGAGCCGCCCGCTCCGCGTCACCTTCGGTCCTGGCGCGTTCCTTCCCGGCGCGGGCCTTACGGTCCTGGTCTTCGGGTTCCCACTGGGGGTCCCCGGCTATCTCTACGGAACGCTCGCCGCACTGCTTCTGGGAATGCCCCTGGCGCTGGCTGCCGGGATTTGCATGCGGACCGTCCGCAACCAGCTGCTGCACGTCCTGGCCGTCGGCGTGGCAGGGCTGGCAACCGGGATGCTTACGCTCATGTTCATCACAGGCAGCCACTGGTCCGCGATGTGGGGCATGGTCCTATGGACGGGGTGCTGCGCGGCGCTGGGGCGGGCAGCTGTGTCCGGCCTCGTCACAATCCATGACGCGCCCGCGCGGGAACCCGTGGCTGCGCAGAAGCCCGGCCCACCGCTGGAACCCTGACCATATGACGTCCCGGCGCCCTGTACGGCACCACAGGGAAAGCGTCCGACGGCGGGTGGCAGGATGGGTGCATGACTTCCGCTACCCCTGACGCAACGCTGTCCGCCGCCGGCCCCGCCGTCGTCCTCACTATCGCCGGCTCCGAAGCCACCGGCGGCGCCGGCGCGCAGGCGGACCTGAAGACCTTCCAGGAACTGGGCGTCTTCGGCATCGCCAACCTGACCTGCATCGTGTCCTTCGACCCCAAGGACAGCTGGAACCACCGCTTCGTGCCGGTGGACCAACAGGTGATTGCCGACCAACTGGAGGCGACGACGGCGGCGTACGGTCCGGCGTCGGGCGCCCCTTCCGCCCTGGACACCGTGAAGATCGGCATGCTGGGCAGCCCCGCGACCATCAGCACGGTGGCGTCTGCCCTGCAGGAGAACAGCTTCGCCAACGTGGTCCTGGATCCGGTGCTGATCTGCAAGGGCCAGGAGCCCGGGCACGCGCTGGACACGGACCAGGCCCTGAAGGCGCAGATCCTGCCGCTGGCAACGTTCGTCACGCCCAACCACTTCGAGGCGGAGTCCCTGTCCGGCCTGGAAATCACCGACATCGAGTCGTTGAAGGCCGCCGCCGTCCGCATCCACGAACTCAGCGGCGCGGCAGTTCTTGCCAAGGGCGGGGTTCGGCTGGAAGGCCCGGACGCCGTCGACGTCTTCTACGACGGCGAAACCCTGGAAGTCCTCACCGCCCCGAAGGTGGGCGAAGTTGCCGTCTCCGGTGCCGGCTGCTCACTCGCCGCGGCCGTGACCGCGGAGCTGGCCAAGGGCGCCAGCCCGCTGGAGGCTGCACGGACCGCAAAGGACTTCGTCACCGCCGGCATCCGCAACCGCGTAGCCTCCGGCGCCCCGTTCGACGCCCTCTGGCAGGGCGGCGTCCGGTAGAACCGATCTCCCCGCGTCGGGTTCGCCGGAAACCCTCGAGATCGCCGGGAATTTGCGGCGAACCCGGCAGTTTCCGGCGAGCTCGACGTGTGGCTAGCGCCGGGGGATGTTGCGCAGGTTGCTGCGGGCCATGCTCACGGCCTCGCCCGCCCCGCGGTTCAGGACCACCTTGGACATGGCGGTGGCGAATCCGATCACCTGCGAGCCGGAAATCTTGGGCGGGATGGACAGCGCCTTGGGATCGGTGATCAGCTCCACCAGTGACGGGCCCGGGTGGGCGAAGGCCTCCCGGTACGCCGACTCGATCTGCGCAGGATCGGTCACCCGCACGGCATGGAAGCCCAGGGCTTTGGCCACGGCCGCATAGTTGGCGTCCGGCACGTCCACGCCGAAGTCGGGCAGCCCGTCCACCAGCATCTCCAGCTTGACCATGCCCAGGGTGGAGTTATTGAACAGCACCACGTTGACCGGCAGCTTGTACGCGGCCGCGGTGATCAGCTCGCCTAGCAGCATGGACAGCCCGCCGTCACCCGAAACCGAGATGACCTGGCGGCCCGGGTTGGCCAACTGGGCCCCGATGGCATGCGGGAGGGCGTTGGCCATGGAGCCATGCAGGAAGGACCCGATCAGCCGGCGGGTGCCCAGCGGGTTGATGTAGCGCGCGGTCCAGACGTTGCACATGCCGGTATCGGCCGTGAAAATGGCGTCCTCCGCCGCCACCTGGTCCAGCAGCGAGGCCGCGTACTCCGGGTGGATGGGCTGCTTCTTCTCCACTTTGCGGGTGTAGGCGCCCACCGCCTTGTTCATCAGCCGGTCGTGCTTCTTGAGCATCTGGTCCAGGAACCGGCGGCTCTTCTTCGCCTTCACCAGCGGCAGCAGTGCGCGCAGGGTGGGGAGCACCTCGCCGTGGACGGCGATGTCCACGTCCGTCCGGCGGCCCAGCCGGTGCGCCGCCCGGTCCACCTGCGCGGTCCTGGTGTCGGGCAGGAACTGGTCATACGGGAAATCCGTGCCGAGGAGGACCAGCAGGTCCGCGTCCTCGATCCCCTCCGCCGCGGCACCGTAGCCCAGCAGCCCGGTCATGCCGATATCGAACGGGTTGTTGTACTGGACAAAGTCCTTGCCGCGGAGCGAGTGCCCCACCGGCGCCTTCGCCAGCTCCGCGAGCGCCATCAGCTCGCTGTGGGCGCCTTCCACGCCGGCACCGGCGAAAATGGCCACCTTCCCGGCGTCGTTGATGGCGTCCGCCAGCGACTGGACGCTTGCCGGGTCCGGGACCAGGCTGGCCGGCCGGAACGTGGCGGGAAGCGGCGTGGGTGCCGTGGCTTCCAGGCCGGCGATGTCACCTGGAAGGGTCACGACGGCGACTCCGCCGAGTCCCAGCGCGTGCTGGATGGCGCTGTGCATCACGCGGGGCGCCTGCTCCGCGGTGCTGACCAGCTCCGAATACACCGAGCACTCGTTGAACAGCCGGTCCGGGTGGGTCTCCTGGAAGAAGCTGCTGCCGATCTGCTTGCTGGGAATGTGCGAGGCGATGGCCAGCACCGGCGCGCCGGACCGGTTGGCGTCGTAGAGGCCGTTGATCAGGTGCAGGTTCCCGGGGCCGCAGGATCCGGCACAGACCGCGAGCTTGCCGGTGAGTTGCGCCTCTGCAGCCGCGGCAAAGGCGGCCGCTTCCTCATGGCGGACGTGGATCCAGTCGATGCCGCCCTTCGCGGCGCCACCCGTCTGGCGGACGGCGTCCACGATCGGGTTGAGGCTGTCACCCACAATCCCGTAGATCCGCTGCACGCCGGCAGCCTGGAGTTGTTCGATGAGCTGGGTGGCAAGTTCCTTGGCCATGGGTGCAGACTCCCGCGTTTGTGGTGGTGGCTGACATGGCCCAATATAGTCCGCCCACCTGGGCTGGCACCTGACGGGCATGCAGAGGAGGCGTACGACGGCGGCCTGGCAGCCGCCGTCGTACGCCTCCTTGGGGAGCTGGCCCCCGGGTGCCGCTAAAGGCTACCGTCCGGCACCCACGCGCTCTTCGCCGTCGGCCGCGTTGGATGCCCATGCGTGGCCCTGTTCGGCGTCAAGGTGCGTGGCCTTCTTGTTCTTCAGGGCGAAGATGTAGACCACCAGCGAGATGGCGATCGCCACCGTGACGTACGTGAAGAAGAGGTCCTCCCGTCCGGACTTCTGGAAGGCGGCGCCGATCAACGGCACGGTTCCGCCGAAGAGGGAGTTGGCGATCGCGTAGCCCAGGCCCACGCCCAGGGCACGGATGGAGGCCGGGAAGAGCTCGGCCTTCACCAGGGCATTGATGGAGGTGTAGCCGCCCACGATCAGCAGGCCGCCCATCATCAGCAGGAACGCGGTGAATGGATCCTTGGTGCCGGCCAGCGTGGACAGCAGCGGCCAGGTGAACAGCACACCGGTGATGCCGAACCAGAGCAGCAGGGGCTTGCGGCCCACCTTGTCCGAGATGATGCCGTAGACGGGCTGCAGCAGCATGAAGATAAACAGGGCCCAGAAGTTGATCACGGAGGTGTCGGTCTTGGCGATGCCGGACGTATCGTTCATGAACTTCAGGATGAAGTTGGTGTAGGTGTAGAAGGCCACGGTGCCGCCAAGGGTGATGCCAATGCAGACCAGCAGCGGCTTCCAGTAGCCGGTGAACAGCAGCTTCATGGTGCCCGGCTGGGCCTGGCCGGCCACGGCGGGAGTCTTTGCGGCGTTGATCTGTTCGGCGGAGACGGTCTCCTCCATGGAGCGGCGCAGCCACAGGACAACAAGGGCCGCCACGCCGCCGATGGCGAACGGGATCCGCCAGCCCCACTCGTTGAGGTCGCCCTTGGGCATGGCGTTCTGCAGGATCACCAGGACCAGCAGAGCCAGCATCTGGCCACCGATCAGGGTGACGTACTGGAAGCTGGAGAAGAATCCGCGCCGCTTAGTGGTGGCCGCCTCTGACATGTAGGTGGCGCTGGTGCCGTATTCACCGCCCACCGAGAAGCCCTGGATCACCCTGATGAGCACCAGCAGGATCATGGCCCACAGGCCGATCACGTCCTGCGTGGGCAGCACCGCGATGGCGAATGAGCCGGCGGACATCATGGTGACGCTGAGCGTGAGCGCCGCCTTGCGGCCCTTGCGGTCCGCGTACCGGCCGAAGAACCAGGCGCCGATGGGGCGCATGAGGAACGACGTCGAGAACACGGCCATCGCTTCGAGGCCCGCCTGGAGCTCGTCCTTGGAGTTGAAGAAGTGGGCCTGGAAGTAGGCGGCGAAGACGGTGTAGACGTAGAGGTCATACCATTCCACAAGGTTGCCGGCGGAGCCCTTCAGGATATTGCCCACGGCCCGTCGGGTCTGGGCTGCCTCCGATGGGGGTGCGGTCTGTTGGGTGCTCATCGGCGAGTTCCTCCTTGTAGTGACGGCGGCCTCCGGCAGCGGAGGGCCTCATCCACGGTATGGGTGATCCACCGCACAACCAACGTCGTGGGGCATTTCCTAACACTTCCTTAGGATTCGGCGCCCGGCCCCGCTGTTCTGCCCGCTGCAGCCGGGCAAATCGGGCCGGCACGCGGTAATCTCACCAAGCGGGGGTGAACCGGACACCGCACTACAGCAAGGAAGATGGCCATGGACGTGCTGATCGTCGAGGACGACGACGCCATGGCCGGTGCCCTGACCGCCGCCGTCGAAAGCGCCGGCCATCACCCGCGGCGGCTGTCCCGGGGTGCGGACGCGCTGCTCTCGCACCGGAACTTCCAGGTGATCCTCCTGGACCTGGGGCTTCCGGACATGGACGGGCTGGAGGTGCTGCGCAAGCTGCGGCAGGTCACCGACGTGCCCATCCTGATCCTGACCGCCCGCGACGACGAACGCAGCGTGGTGCTCGGGCTCCGCTCCGGCGCCGACGACTACCTGGTTAAGCCCGTGAAGCTGGTGGAGCTGCTGGCCCGGATTGAAGCCGTGACGCGGCGGGCGGGACGGAGCCGCGGGACACCGCAGGAGGACGTTATTGTCCTGGACGACCTTGCCATCGACCTCAACCGGCGCACCGCATCCAAGGGCGGTGACCCGCTCCCCCTCACGGCCACGGAATTCGAACTCCTCGCACTGCTGGCACGGCATGCCGGCTCTGTGGTCACGCGTGAGCAGATCCTGGACGCCCTGTGGGGCGATGCGTTCCTGGCCTCTTCCCGGTCCCTGGACGTGCACCTCACCGGGCTGCGGGCAAAACTGCAGAAACCCGGTTTCATCATCAATGTCCGCGGGGTGGGCTACCGGGTGGAGGCGGCCGGCGCATGAGGCTCCGGGTGCTGGGCGTCCTCAGCGTGCTCTGCCTGGTGGTGGTCTTCCTGATTTCGGGGACCATCCTGGGGTCCGCCTCCCGCGAGCTGACGCAGGAACTCCAGATCAACCGGGCGGCGTCCCTGAACCGGCTGGCGCAGGTCGCTTTTGATGCCGCAGGCGACGGCGACACCGTGCGGCTGCAGCGGGAGATGGACACCTATTCCGGGCTTTACGGGGAAGGAATCGTAGTACGGGTCCAGCAGGACATCCTGGCGTCAGGCGGCCTGGATGCAGGGCGGTCCGACGTGCAGGATGCCCTGTCCCTTGCCCGGCTGAACGTGAGCAACACATCCCTGGAACCGCTGGAGCCCTTCGGCTCCAGTTCCCGCGTCATCTTCAGGCCCTTCGGCAGTGCCAGCCAGGTCCTGGGCGCCGTGGTCCTTGACGTCCGCGCCGGCACGGCGCAGCAAAAGCTCCGGGAGCGGTGGCTCGCGGTGGGTATCGCTGCGCTTGCCTTGGCCGCCGTGCTGTTGGTGGGCGCCGCGCGGGTCACCGGCTGGGTGCTGCGGCCCGTCCTGCGGCTGGACTCAGCGGTACACGAGCTGGAGCGGACCGGGCGGGCCGGGCGCCTCCCGGACGACGGACCGCCCGAACTGCGGGAACTGAGCCGGTCCTTCACGGCGATGGCACGGACCGTGAGCGCCAGCATGGCGGCCCAGCGGCAGCTGATTGCGGACGCGTCGCACCAGCTGCGGAACCCGGTGGGGGCACTCCGGCTGCGGCTGGACCTGCTCCAGCTCGAGCTGAAGACCGCCCGCGAGCACGACGCCGCCGAGCGCGCCCTGACGGAGCTTGAGCGGGTGGAGGAGATCCTGGACGGGGTCCTGAAGCTCGCCGCCGCGGAGCACAGGGCATCCGAAGGGTACCTGCGGGCGTCCGGCACTCCCGCAGACCATGCGGCCGCCCAGCCCGTGGACCCGTTTCCCATCCTCCAGGGGGAGCTGGAGCGGGCAGCACCGCTGGCGGAGCAGGCCGGTTGCCGGCTGGTCCTTGCCGCGGCGCCGCAGCCGGCGGCACTGGTTGCCTGCCACCCGGCAGAACTGGCGCAGATGGCCGGCGAACTGCTCAACAACGCCATCAAGTACGCCCCGGGTGCCACCGTCACCGCTGCCGTGCGGACGGAAAAGGACGCGGTGGTGGTGGAGATTTCCGACGACGGGCCGGGGCTTTCGGAGTCCGAGCGCGCCTCGGCTGCCACCAGGTTTTGGCGGTCTCCGAGGCACTCTTCGGTTCCGGGGACCGGACTGGGCATGACCATTGTGGGCGAGCTTGCCGCCGCGAACGGGGCCCGGCTGGTGCTGGCCGAAGCGGCCCCCCACGGTCTCGCGGCCCGGATCCGGTTCCCCACCCCATCGGCGGCCCAGCTGGCAGTTGGGTCCGGCAGGGATGGTGCCCGTGCGTGAACCTGGCGCCCCGGGCGGTGCTGCCGCCCACCCACGGCGGCGTTCCGTGCTCAAGTCAGCCCTCGCCGTCGGACTCTCCGCATGCCTGCCGCCTGCGCTCAGTGCCTGCACCGGCGGGGACCGGCCGGAGAGCCTCATTGTGGCGGGCGGCGAACCGGGCGGTTTCTACCTTGAGTTCGCAACCCTGCTGGCCGCTGCCCTGGAACGCCACGGATTGGCGCAGCACGCCAGGGCCGTGACCACCGGGGGAAGCCTGGACAACATCGCGGAACTGCGGGCTGGGCGCGCCGCGTTTGCCGTTGCCCTGGCGGACGCTGCGGGCCAGGAGCCGGGCCCTGATGCTGCCGGGATCGCCGCGATCGGCAAGGTGTACGAAAACTATGTCCACTGTGTAGTGCGGAAGGACAGCGGCATCCGGGACATCTCCGGTCTGGCCGGACGCCGGGTTGCCGTGGGCCAGCCCGGCTCCGGCACGTCGCTGACCACGCCGCGGCTGTTCGAAGCGGCGGGACTGGGTACCTCAACGGGTGCCGCGGCGCCCCCGGCCGGAAGCGCCGCCGTCGAAAACCTTGGCCTGAACGACGGCATCGCCGCCCTCAAGGCAGGGGCCGTCGACGCCCTGTTCTGGTCCGGTGGCGTTCCCACTGCCGCCATCGCCGCGGCACAGCAGGAGGTGGCCCTGGGCCTTCTGGACCTGTCCGGCCTGCTGCCGGAACTGCGGCGGCGGTACGGCGGCATCTACGACCGCGTGCTCATCCCGGAGGGCAGCTATCCCGGAGTGCCGGCGGTGTGGACGGTGGGCGCTCCCAACCTGCTCCTGTGCCGCCGGGACCTGGACAATGCCACCGTGGAGCGGACGGTGCAGCTGCTGGTGCATTCGGCCGCCGAGCTGATCCCCCAGTCCAGCCTGGGCGTGCAGTTCCTCAGCGCCGAGAGCCTCATCAACACCGCCGGGGTCCCCCTGCACCCGGCCGCGGCGGACGCGTACCGGGCGCTGCACGGCTAACCAAACGCCCGCTCACATTTGGCAGCACTTACGGCGACGCCCGCTCACGTTTGGCAGCACTTACGCCGACGCCCGCTCACTTTGGCCAAGAAAGTGAGCGGGCGTTCAGCGACAAGCTGCCAGAAGTGAGCGGGCGTTGTTCAGCTCCCCGAGTGGGCCTGCAGGAAGCTGTACACCTCGGTTTCGTCCACGCCCGGGAAGGCTCCCGGAGGCATGGCGGCGAGCAGGTGCGAGTGCGCCCGCGCTGAGGGCCACGCGTTGCCGGCCCACTGCGTGGCCAGTTCGGCTGGTGGCCGCTTGCAGCAGGTGGGATCCGGGCAGTTGGATGTGGCCCGCGCAGTGGTCTCCCGGCCGCGGAACCACTTCACGTGCTGGTACGGGACCCCGATGCTCAGGGAGAACTCCCCGGCGGCCGAGCGCTCGGTACGGGCGGTGCACCAGTAGGTCCCGGACGGCGTATCAGTGTACTGGCTGTACGCGCTGAACTTGTCCGGCACGTCGAACACCGCCCTCGACGTCCACGCCTTGCACGACGGCTGGCCCTCAATGGCGCCGGTATGGTCCTGGGGGAAGTTCACGCCGTCGTTCTCATACGCCTTGTAGATGATGCCGCTCTGGTGTGTCTTCTGGAAATGCGTGGTGATGCCCAGGTGCTTGGTGGCCAGGTTGGTGAACCGGTGCGCGGCGGTCTCGTAGGACACAGCGAACGCGTCCCGGATGTCCTCGACGGCGATTTCCTTGGCCGCCTTGGCTTTTTGCAGAAATTCCACGGTGGCCTGCTCGGGCAGGAGCAGGGCGGCGGCGAAATAGTTGGTGGCCACCCGCTGGGCCAGGAAGTCGCCGTAGTTCCGGGGCGTTTCGTGGCCCAGGACGTAGTGGCCAAGAGCCTGGAGCAGCACGGAGCGGGGGTCGTGGTCCTGCCGCTGGCTCTGGGTCAGGTAAATTCTGCGGTTCTTCAAATCCGTCACCGAGCGGGTGGAATGCGGCAAATCACCCACGTGGTGCAGGGTGAAACCGAGGTGCGCGGCGATATCTGCGATGACGTGCTGGCTCAGCGGACCGGTGGTGTAGCCCACCTCCTTGAGGACCTTCTGGGCCTCGGCTTCGTACTCCGGAAAGTAGTTCCCACGTTCCCGCATCATGGCCCGCAGTTCCCCGTTGGCGCGGCGGGCTTCCTCGGGGGTGGCCACCTGCTCGTTCATCTTCCGTTCGAGCTCATGCAGCAGCCCCACCTGGGCCTCCAGCACATCCAGCGGCAGCCTTGAGCTGATGCGGATTTTCGGCAGGTCCAGGGATTCGTAGAGCGGACCGCGCTGGTACCGTTCCAGCTCGATTTCCAGGGCGGCGCGGCGGCTGGGCGGCTCGGCCCCCAGCAGCTGGTCGATGGTGACATTGAGCGCCCCCGCGAGGTGCTGGAGCAGGGTCAGCTTGGGTTCACGTTTGCCGTTTTCGATCAAACTGAGCTGGCTGGGAGCGGTGCCGACGGCGGCGCTCAGGTCATCGAGCGTAAGCCTGGCTTGTTTGCGCAGATGGCGGACGCGGCGACCCAGGGCAATGACGTCCAGTTCCGGGGCGGCGGTGGACGACGGCTGGGAAACGTCCCTGTTCCAGCTTGAAGGTGACATTTCTGAAGAATACGTGAAGAACTGCATTTCTTTCCACCCTTTTTCTCTAGAAAGGGGGTTGGAAGTGCTGAAAAGTAGTTGCTACGGAAAGAAACACCGCACCGGAAAAGCCGGTGTGAACCGCAACGGCGCGGTTCCCACCTACCCCATCCGGAGCTCAATCAAGGAGATCAACGATGACTGCAGCATTTGAGCCCACCCAGCAGACGCCCGAACAGCAGGCCGCCGCCCTGGAGCTCGAGTGGGCCGCCAACCCCCGCTGGGAAGGTGTGACCCGGGACTACTCAGCCTCCGACGTCGTCCGTCTCCGGGGACGTGTCTCCGAAGAGCACACCCTGGCCCGCCGCGGTTCGGAGAAGCTGTGGAAGCAGCTCACCGAGGAGCACAAGACCGGCGGCTACACCAACGCCCTTGGTGCCCTGACGGGCAACCAGGCCGTGCAGCAGGTCAAGGCAGGCCTGCGTGCCATCTACCTCTCCGGTTGGCAGGTGGCGGCCGACGCCAACAACTCCGGCCACACCTACCCGGACCAGTCGCTCTACCCGGCCAACTCCGTTCCCACGGTGGTCCGCCGCATCAACAACGCCCTGCTCCGGGCGGACCAGATCGAGTTCTCCGAGGGCATCCAGACGGTCGAGGACTGGATGGTGCCGATCGTCGCCGACGCCGAGGCCGGCTTCGGCGGCCCGCTGAACGCCTACGAACTCATGAAATCCATGATCCAGGCCGGCGCGGCCGGCGTTCACTGGGAGGACCAGCTCGCCTCGGAGAAGAAGTGCGGCCACCTCGGCGGCAAGGTGCTGATCCCAACCCAGCAGCACGTCCGCACCCTGAACGCCGCCCGCCTGGCAGCCGACGTCGCCGGCACCCCCACGGTCGTCATTGCCCGCACCGACGCCGAGGCAGCCACCCTGATCACCTCCGACGTCGATGAACGCGACCAGGAATTCATCACCGGCGAGCGCACCGCCGAGGGCTTCTACAAGGTCCGCAACGGGATCGAACCCTGCATCGCCCGCGCCAAGGCCTACGCCCCGTACTCCGACCTGATCTGGATGGAGACGGGCACCCCGGACCTGGAGCTGGCCCGCAAGTTCGCCGAATCCGTCAAGGCCGAGTTCCCGGACCAGATGCTCTCCTACAACTGCTCGCCGTCCTTCAACTGGCGCAAGCACCTGGACGATGCCACCATCGCCAAGTTCCAGCGCGAACTCGGCGCCATGGGCTTCACCTTCCAGTTCATCACCCTGGCCGGCTTCCACGCCCTGAACTACTCGATGTTCGACCTCGCCCACGGCTACGCCCGTGAAGGCATGAGCGCCTACGTCGAGCTCCAGGAAAAGGAATTCGCCTCCGAATCCCGCGGCTACACCGCCACCAAGCACCAGCGCGAAGTCGGCACCGGCTACTTCGACACCATCTCCACGGCGCTCAACCCCAACGCCTCCACCCTCGCCCTGGTCGGATCGACCGAAGAGGGCCAGTTCCACTAACGCTTACGACGGCGGCGCTTCCGTCCGGCCTTCGGACCGGCATCGCTCTGCCTGCTATTCCCCACGTCCGGCCTTGGGCTCGTAGAACTCGCCGAGGCCGGACGCAGGGCCCCTTTTACGCAGGCTGCCGCGACACCGGCTCCTCGGCCTCGTGCCTCAGTCGCCACCCTGCTGCTACCCGCCGTCGAACTTCCCTTTCGTCTTTAAGGAGACTGAAATGAACAGCTTTACTGACAGCTTCACGATCAATGGCATTACCTTGACCGCCCAGCCCATTTGCCGGCAGGACGAGGTGCTGACTCCGGACGCCCTCTCCTTCATTGCCAAGCTGCACCGGGCCACCGCTGAGCGGCGGCAGGAGCTGCTGCAGGCACGGCGGGCACGGCGGGCCGACATTGCCGCCGGGGCGGACCCCCGCTTCCTGCGGGAGACCGAGGAGATCCGGAATGATCCGTCCTGGCGGGTGGCTCCCCCGGCACCCGGGCTGGAGGACCGCCGTGTGGAGATCACCGGCCCGGTGGACAAGAAGATGACCATCAACGCCCTGAACTCGGGCGCGAAGGTGTGGCTCGCGGACATGGAGGACGCCTCCACCCCCACCTGGCGGAACGTCATCAAGGGCCAGCTGAACCTCACCGACGCCCTGGAACGCCGGATCGACTTCACCAGCGAAGAAGGCAAGGAATACAAGCTCCGCCCCGCCGGTGACCTGCCCACCATCGTGGTCCGCCCCCGCGGCTGGCACCTGCCGGAAAAGCACATGCTCATCGACGGCCAGCCCATCGCCGGCGGCATCGTGGACTTCGGCCTGTTCTTCTTCCACAACGCCCGCCGCCTCCTGGCGCTGGGCAAGGGCCCGTACTTCTACCTGCCCAAGATCGAGAACCACCTCGAAGCCCGGCTCTGGAACGACATCTTCATCCTGGCCCAGGACCTGCTCGGCATCCCGCAGGGCACCATCCGCGCCACGGTGCTCATCGAAACCATCACCGCGGCCTTCGAAATGGAGGAAATCCTCTACGAACTGCGCGACCACGCCTCGGGCCTGAACGCCGGCCGCTGGGACTACATCTTCTCCCTGATCAAGAACTTCCGCACCCGCGGCCCCCGCTTCGTCCTCCCGGACCGCGGCCAGGTCACCATGACGCAGCCGTTCATGCGCGCCTACACCGAACAGCTGGTCAGGGCCTGCCACAAGCGCGGCGCCATGGCCATTGGCGGCATGGCCGCGGCCGTTCCCAACCGCAAGGACCCGGAAGCCAACGCCAACGCCCTCGAAAAGGTCCGTGCGGACAAGACCCGCGAGGCCAACGACGGCTTCGACGGTTCCTGGGTAGCCCACCCGGACCTGGTGCCCGTCTGCCGCGAAGTCTTCGACGGCGTCCTGGGCAACAAGCCCAACCAGCTGGACCGGCTCCGCGAGGACGTCACCCCCGATGACCGCGCCCTGATTAACGTGGCCGCCACCACCGGCACCATCACCGAGCAGGGCATTCGGAACAACATCGAAGTGGGCATCCGCTACATCGAGTCCTGGCTGCGCGGCAACGGCGCGGTGGCCATCCACAACCTGATGGAGGACGCCGCCACCGCCGAGATCTCCCGGTCCCAGCTCTGGCAGTGGATCTACGCCCGGGCCATCACGGACCACGGCGAGATCATCAGCCACGAATGGGTGGTGGAACTCCTGGACGAGGAATTCGCCCGGCTGGAGCGCTTCGACGGCGACCGCTTCGAGGACGCCCGGGACATCTTCGAAGAAGTAACGCTGGCCCGTGAGTTCCCGTCCTTCCTCACCCTCCCCGCCTACGCCCGCTACCTCACCGAGGCCCGCGAAAAGGCCACCGTCGAGGAGCTGGCCGCAGCCTAGCCAGGGACCAGCACCACACACTTCCGTCCGCCGGGCCGGCACGCCCTCCGCAACAGGCCCCCCGAAATCCGGGGCGCCGGCCCGGCGACGGAGCAACCGCCACACCCCCGCTCACTTGGTGCGGGAAAACCAAGACGCCCGCCCGCTTTCCCAAAGAAAGTGGGCGGGCGTTTGAGTGGCGGAACGTTCGACGGCGGACGCCCGCCTCAGCGCCCTTTCGGCACCTTCCGCACAGACAGGGTAGTGCTGACGAAGAAGGCCAGTACCGACACCAGGATGACCAGCAGTGCGGGAGTCCATGATCCCGAGCTGTCGTGGACGAAGCCCACCAGCGGCGGGGCCACTGCGGCGAGGCAGTAGCCCAGGCCCTGGACGGTGGCGGACATCCGGCCGGCGGAAGCCTGGTCGCGTGCCAGCTTGATGATGGCGATGAAGATCAGGGTAATGCCGCCGCCCTGCGCAATGCCGCCGGACGTGGACCACAGCCACCAGAGCTCAGGCAGCAAAAGCAGCCCGAGGGGAACCGCCAGCCACAACGTACCCAGGGTGACCGCCACCGCCGTCGTACTCATGTATTTGGCCGCGAAGGGCACGCCGAGGCCGCCCACGATGGCCAGGATCTGGAAGATCGAGGACGCGGCGCCCGCCTCGGACGTGGACATGGCGAGCTCGTCGTGGAGGTAGCTGGGCAACCATGCCGTGACGCCGTAGTAGGAGAACGCCTGGCCGCCGAAGCCGGCCGTGAGGCCGAAGGTGGTCCAGCCCGAACCGGCCGCCCGGGGCAGCGGCGCGTCCCCGCCGTCGTCCCCCGATACCAGGAACGCCGTCCGCGGTCCCACGGCCAGGACCCACACCACCACCGCGGCGACTGCCAGGACGGCGACGGCGGCCAGGGCCAGCCTCCACCCCGTCACGGCCGCCAGCGGGGCCATGGCCACCGAGGTCAGGAAGGACCCGATATTCAGGGCGGCGGTGTAGATTCCCATCGCTGTCCCCTGCCGGCGCGGCGCAAAATCACGGCGGATGATCAGCGGCACCGCGATGTTCCCCACGGTGATGGCCAACCCGATGACCACCGTGCCGGCCACCACCAGCACCGGGCCCCCGGCGGAGCGCACCAGCACGCCCGCCAGTACGCCCAGGATGGTCAGCGTGACCGCGAACTCGGCCCCGAATTTCCGGGCGGCCAGGGACGCCAGCGGAGCCGCGAGCGAGAAGCAGAGCACCGGAATGCTGGTGAGCAGTCCCAGCAGGACCGGCGAAAAGTGCAGTTCCGCCTGCATGGGGTCCACCAGGGGCGCGACGGCGACGAAGGGGCCGCGGAGGTTCAGCGCCAGCAGGCCGATGCAGGCCAGCAGGACCCAACTCTTCGGGACACGGGAGAGGACGTGGCCGCTCACAGGGGCAAAATCGGGAATGGGCGTGGATTCATCACTCCCATTGCTATCATGCCCGGCGTGACGGGAGTTTCAGGCACCCTGCCATACGATGAACGTGACCCAAGGACGTAGGACACCGCGAAGGACAGCCATGACGCACCGCCTTGCCATCCTCGACGACTACCAGGACGTGGCCCACGGCTTCGCCGACTTCGCGGCCCTGGAGGCGAAGGATGTCACCGTGACGTCCTACCGGGAGCCCTTCACATCCCCGGATGCGCTGGTGTCGGCGCTGGCAGACACCACCATGGTCATCGCGATGCGCGAACGGACGGCCTTCCCCCGTGAGGTGTTCGAAAAACTGCCGGCGCTTGAGCTGCTGGTCACCACCGGGATGGCGAACGCCTCCATCGACCTGGCGGCAGCTGCTGAACACGGGGTGACGGTGTGCGGTACGCCGGGTTCGCCCTCCGCTGCGCCGGAACTGACCTGGGCCCTGCTGCTGGCTATCGCCCGGCACCTGCCGGCGGAGGAAAACTCGCTCCGGGCGGGCACCTGGCAGTCGACGGTGGGGGTGGAGCTCGCCGGCAAAACCCTGGGCATCGTGGGTCTGGGGAAGATCGGCCGGCGGGTGGCCGCCTACGGGCAGGCGTTCGGCATGGACGTGGTGGCCTGGAGCCAGAATCTCACGGCTGAGGACGCCGCACAGGCCGGCGCCCGGCTGGTGTCCAAGGAGGAGCTCTTCACGGCAGCCGACGTCGCCACCCTCCACCTGCGGCTCTCCCCGCGGTCCGAGAACACCGTGGGCGAGGCCGAGCTGCGGCTGCTGGGCCCGGACGGCATCCTGGTGAACACCGCCCGCGGCCCGCTGGTTGACCAGGACGCGCTGGTCACGGCGCTGAACCAGGGGTGGATCCGCGGCGCCGCCCTGGACGTCTTCGACCAGGAGCCCCTTCAGGCCGGCCATCCGCTCCTGGCCGCGCCGAACACCGTGCTCTCCCCCCACCTGGGCTACGTCACCCAGGAAAGCTACCGGCTGTTTTACGGCGGCGCCCTTGAGGACATCACCGCCTGGCTCGCCGGCGCCCCCATCCGGACCCTCACCGCCTGACCTGGAAGAAACGCATGACCCACACCATCCGCAGGGCAACAACGGACGACGCCGGCCCGCTCGCCGCCCTGGCTTCCGTCACCTTTCCGCTGGCCTGCCCGCCGTCGTCGTCACCTGCCGACATCGCCGCGCACCTGGCCAACACGCTCAGCGAGGAACACTTCAAGGGATACCTCGCGGACCCGGACACCACCATCCTGGTCATCGACGCGGACGGCCGGCTCAACGGCTACAGCCTGCTGGTGGACCGGCCAGCCGCGGATCCGGATGTGGCGTCCGTCCTGACCCTGCTGCCGTCCGTGGAAATCAGCAAATGCTACGTCCACCCGGACTACCACGGACTGGGCGCCGCCGCCGAACTCATGCATGCCAGCCTGGCGGCTGCCGCAGCGTCCGGCGGCGCCGGGGCATGGCTGGGTGTCAACAGCCAGAATGCCCGCGCCATCCGCTTCTATGAAAAGTCCGGCTTCCGGAGGGTGGGTACCAAATCCTTCCGGCTGGGCAGCACAGTGGAGCATGATTTCGTGCTGGAGCGCGCACTGCCGTAGCGGTCCAGGTCCTTGATTAGCAGCGCCGCTGTCAGTGCAGCCTGCTGGCGTTCGCGCCGGCGCCCACCCTTTCCACCGGGTAGGCCAGCGGCGGACGCGGTTCGTCCAGGAGTTTCAGCCCCGGCGGGAGACCGTCGATGGTGCCGGTGGATCCGGCGGCGCTGATGGTCACCCGGCTGCTGTCCAGCAGGACGTTTTCCGCCCGGAACGAGCCCACGGACTCCGGCAGGATCGGTGCGAGGTGCACCACCCCGCGGGTGAAGACGGGGTCGAACCGGAGCAGGATCCGGGCGAGCTGCACCGGCGCGGCCGCAGCCCAGGCTTGCGGTGAGCAAGCGGTGGGATACGGAACGGGGCCGGGAAATTCGCCGCGGTCAAAGCCGCAGAACAGTTCCGGCAGCCGGCCGTCAAAGTGCTCGGCAGCGTCGAGGATGCCCAAGGCCACCCGCCTGGCTTCGTCCACGAATCCGTAGCGCATCAGCCCGGTGGCCACCAGCGCGGTATCGTGTGGCCACACCGAGCCGTTGTGGTAGCTGACGGGGTTGTAGGCGCCCATGTCCGACGCCAGCGTGCGGATGCCCCAGCCCGTGAACATCTGCGGGGACATCAGGTTCTCCATGACGGACGTGGCTTTGTCCTCGTCCACCACCCCCGTCCATAGGCAATGGCCAATGTTGGAGGTCAGCGCATCAACATGCCGCTTGTCCTTGTCCAGTGCCACCGCGAAGTACCCCTTGTCCGGCAGCCAGAACTTCTTGTTGAACTCCTCCTTGAAAGCTGCCGCCTTTCCGGCCCAATGCTGTTCCAGCCCCGAATCGCCGCTCCAGTGGGCCAGCAAGGACCTGCCCAGGTAGGCGGAGTACACATAAGCCTGGACCTCGCAGAGGGCGATCGGCGCCTCCGCGATGGTCCCATCCGCGAAGTTGATCCCGTCCCAGGAGTCCTTCCAGCCCTGGTTCACCAGGCCATGGTCGTTGGGACGAAGGTATTCCACAAAGCCGTCGCCGTCGCGGTCGCCGTACTTTTCGATCCATTCCAGGGCCCGGTCCGCGTGCGCCAGCAAGGGCTGGATCGCATCCCGGGAGAGCCCCCACCGGCTCAACTCGCCCAGGGTGGAGACGAACAGGGGGGTTGCGTCGACGGTGCCGTAATACGCGGTGCCGCCCAACGACAGGCCGGCGGTGACACCAAGCCTGACCTCGTGCGGTATGCGGCCGGGTTCCTCCTCTGAGTCCGGGTCAACCTTCTTCCCCTGGATCCCGGCCAGGGTCTGCAGCGTGCCCAGCGCAAGGTTCGGGTTGACCATCAGGCTCATGTAGGAAGTCAGCAGCGAATCCCGTCCGAACAACGCCATGAACCAGGGCGCACCTGCGGCTACGGCCGCGCGGTCGGGGTGATGGGCGTCGAAGATCCGCAGGGCACCAAGATCGCTCTGGCTCCGGTTGAGCACGTTCTGGAAGCTTGCGTCCTCGACGCTGATCCGCGGGACGTTCTCTTCCCAGGCCAGATGCCGCCGCACACCTTCCCGGTGGTGCGGAAGCTGCCCTTCCTTGAAGGGCTTTTCCGGCGCCTCCCCGTTCACCAGCGGCACCACAATCACGCTGGTGGCCCATTTGCCCCGGGCAGGGACGGTGATGTGAAAACGCAACCCGTCCGTGTCCACCTCTGCACCCCGTGCCCCGATGGCGGAGCCCCGCTGCTGGCCATGCCGTGATGCCTCGATGATGAGCTTTCCATCCACCACGGTGCGCGTTGTATCGTCCGGGCCGGTGGTCCGCCCGCCCTTAACGTCGAAGAGATCGGCCTGATCCGCATCCACGAGGAGTTCGATGTCGCACTCAACAGGCTCCGCCGCGTAATTCTCCAGGCTGATGTCATCCTGCAGGCCGGGCCCGATGTGGCGGACCTGACGGACCACCAACGGGCTGTCGAACCTGCCCCCGGGCCACGCGGCACGGCCAACGAACGTGGCCTCGAACGGATGCGGCCGCTGGGCAGACAGCGGCTCCCGCATCGAGCCGTTGATGCGCAGCACCCAGCGGGAGATGATCCGGGTGTCCTGGAAGAACGCGCCGTTCGTGCCGGCGTCTGGGCTGATGTCACCGGTTCCGGCCGATATGCAAAACGAAGAACCCTCCAGGACGGTGACGGCGCCGACGTCCGACCCGGAGGCCTCGTTGTCTTCGTTCCAGGCGGTCATGAAGGACTCCCTTCTCAGGCGATTTGCTGCCGGGGAGCCGGAAGGCCGCCCGCCCCCTTAACGATTTTGGTGCACGGGCGCGGCATCCGGAACCCCTCCGGGCAATCTGCCCGCCAGCAGTTCATCAAAGAGCCTCAGGTGCTGCGCCACCATCCGTTGGGCATTGAACCTCTCCTCCACTGATGCCCGGCACCGTTCCCTGCTCAAGCCGGCTGCTGCCTCAACGAAGCCGGGCAAATCCTCTGTCTGCCCCAGGAAGCCCGTCCGGCCATGCTCCACGATCTCGGGCGCTGAACCGATGCGCGTCCCGACGACGGGAGTGCCCGTGGCCAGCGCCTCGATCATCACCAGGCCGAACGGTTCGGACCACTGGATGGGGTTGAGGAAGGCCGTGGCCTCGCCCATCAGGCGGTACTTGGCGGCATCGTCCACTTCCCCCACGAAATCCTCGTTTGGGCCCAGCATGGGCTCGATGACCTCCCGGAAGTAGCGGACCTCGTCCTTCTCCCGCATCTTGACCGCTATCTTCAGGTGCATGCCCACCCTGCGGGCGATCGTGATGGCCTCAAGCAGCCCCTTGTCATGGCATGCGCGCCCCACGAAGCACAGGTAACCGCCGCGGCCGCTTCCCACCGGGACAGTGGAAACGTCCATGCCGTGATGGATCACCTGGGTGACGGGAACCTCGGGAGCGTGTGAAGCCTGGTCGCGGGAGATCGCCACGATTGCCACATCCGGCGCCATGGCCCGGTACAGGTCCTCTGCCTGCTTGTGGAGCGGGCCGTGGATGGTGGTGACCACCGGAACCTTGGCCGGACGGTGGGCGTAGAGCGGGCCGGCGAGCGTATGGTCGTGGATGATATCCACGTCCTGCAGCCCCTTGTAGGCCCGGATCACGTGGCTGAGTTCGGACATGGTTGAGCCAAGCTCGTCCCGGGACGCCGGCCGCATGCCCGGCACCAGCGGCACGGGGCATGTGCTTTCGGAAGGGGCGGCGAGCAGGACCTGGTGTCCGGCGGCCGCGAAGCCACGCGCCAGGGTGTCCACCACCCTTTCGATGCCGCCGTAAGTCAACGGAGGGATGGGAATCCAGGGTCCCGCAATCAGTCCAATTCGCATGTCTGGCCTCCAGGGAAGGGGCCCGAGCTCCCCAGCCGCCAGGCGCATCAACCCGCGGGACCGTTGGGGTCCCGTGGTGTTCTCATTTTGTTTGGCGTCTGCTTCACCTAACTCCGACTATTGCCCAGGATTGCCCCGGCCACAAGAGCGGATGTGTGCCATCTCATAAGGCGCCGGCGGAATGGCCGCAGGCGCGGCCCGGTTGTGCAAGGCATGAAGATTGAGATCTGGTCTGACGTTGCCTGCCCGTGGTGTTTCATCGGGAAGCGCCGGTTCGAGGCGGCCCTGGCAGCATTCCCCCACCGTGACGCCGTTGAGGTGGTGTGGCGGAGCTACCAGCTGGATCCCACCCTGCCGGAACACTACGACGGGACCGAGCTGGAGTACCTGAGCAGCCGCAAGGGCATGCCGTCACGGCAGGTCGCGCAGATGTTTGAGCACGTGGCGGAGCAGGCAAAAGGCGAAGGCCTGGACTACCGCTTCGACAAAGTGGTGGTGGCCAACAGCTTCACCGCGCACCGCCTGATCCACCTTGCAGCGGCGCACGGCCGGCAGGATGCGGCCAAGGAGCGCCTCCTGAGCGACCACTTCGAGCACGGCAAGGACATCGGCAGCCGGGAATACCTGTCCTCCCTCGGCAACGATCTTGGCCTGCCGTCCGATGAGGTGGAGGAGCTCTTCACCACGGACAAGTACACGGACGAGGTCCGGTTCGACGTCCAGGAGGCACAGGGCCTGGGCATCAGCGGCGTGCCGTTCTTCGTGATCGACCGCAAGTTCGGGCTGTCCGGAGCCCAGCCGGCGGAGACGTTCACCGCCGCCCTCGCCCAGGCCTGGCAGGCTGCCAACCCGCTGGTCCTGGTCAACTCCTCCGACGGCGGCGCCTGCGGCCCCGACGGCTGCGCGGTGTAGCGCCTTTTACTGACACATCGCGGTAAAGTGTCTGCATGCCCAGGATTTCAGCGGCCAGCAATGCCGAACAACGCGCGGACACCCAGCGGCGCATCCTCACCGCTTTTGGGGAACTCCTCTTCACCCATGGCCTCCCGGGGTTGACCATGACAGACGTGGCCAGGCATGCCGGGGTGGGCCGCACGGCCGTCTACAACTACTACGCAGACATCGAAGAACTCCTGATCTCCTACGCCCTGGATGAGACCGAGAAGTTCCTTTCCGACCTGCGTGAATCGTTGGCCCGGCTGGAGAACCCCGTGGAACGGCTGGCCCTGTACGTCCGCGCCCAGGTGGTTGACCTCAGCCGCCGCCACCTCCCGCCCGGACCTGCCATGGGGGCGGTGCTGTCGCCGTCGTCCTTTGCCAAGCTCTCGGACCATGTAGGCGAGCTGAGCGTCCTGTTGCAGGACATCCTGCGCGACGGCATGGAGCAGGGGTACCTGCCGGTGGCGGACGTGGGCCAGCAGTCCCAGCTGATCCTGGGGACCCTGTCCTCCAGTGCGGCCAGGGGCAGCGACGAGCCGGCCGAGCTGGAAGCCCGCGTGGCCAGGACGGTGCGCTTCATCCAGTTGGGTGCGGGTGCGCGGTTCGACGACGACGGGCGGCCCATCCGGGTGGCGCAGCTTCCGCCAGCGGCGCAGCTTCCGGCAGTGGCGCAGCTTCCCGCAGTGGCCGGCTAAGGACCGGCTGGCTGGAGGTCAGGCCGCGGGGGTGACAGGCAGTCTGTTGGTGTCCGCTATGCGCCGGCTTTCCCGGGGGCAGCTGAGCTTTCCCGGCGTCTGGTCCACCAGATCCGGCGGGACCAGTGCCTTGTAGTCCTGCGCCAGGATCACGTCCACGCTGGCGTCGGTCCTGCCGTCCTGGAAGTAGTCCGACCCCGGCACGTTGCGCTGCACGGTGAATGCCGCCGACTGTCCGCCCGCACCTGACACCACGGCCGCCACACCCCGGTAGCCGGCGTTGGTATTCGAGACGTTCCCCACCACGAACTTCCGCGCCAGGAACTCGTCCGCCACCGAGCGCGCCAGCCCGGCCCTGGTGGTGGAGTTGTAGACGTTGAGGTTGATCTTGTCGTTGGGTACGTAGTCGAACATGGAGGCCGGGCAGGAGGAAACCGGTGCCGGGGCGGGCTCGGCGGCGGGGATCTTCAACCGGCCGTTGATGATGGCCATGGCAATGATGATGCCTGCGGCGATCAGGCCTGCCAGGAGGACCAGCACCACCCCGTGCAGCACGCGGCGGCGGACCCGGGCGGTCTCATCGGCATCCGCGGCCGCTTCCATGGCGGCGCGCAGCTCAGGGCCGGAAACAACATGGTGGCCATGAAGGACACTCGGGTCCTTCGGCCGCCCCCTAGCCATCGAGCACCAGGACCCGGGCGTGGATCGCGGTGCGCTGGTGCAGGGCGGTCCGGACCGCGCGGTGCAGGCCGTCCTCGAGGTAGAGGGTCCCCTTGTACTGCACTACGTGCGGGAACAGGTCGCCGAAAAATGTGGAATCCTCCGCCAGCAGCGCTTCCAGGTCAAGGGTGCGCTTGGTGGTGACCAGTTCGTCCAGCCGGACCGGTCGCGGCGGCAGCGACGCCCACTGCTTGGGGGTGCTGTAACCATGGTCGGGGTAAGGGCGGCCCTCGCCCACAGCTTTGAATATCACCATGCCACAGTAGGCACCGCGCTGCCCCAGCGAAAGTGGCAGGGCGGACCGGCGCCAGGTTGTAGCCAAACAGTGACCATATGCCATGCGCCCCGGCCGTAGGGCGGACACACAGCGGCAGCGCCTGCCGTGCTGACAGAATGGAACCATGACAGTATCCGAGTCCCCTGCCGCGCCCGTGCCCGGAATCCGCCAGCCGTCCGCGCCGCCGCTGGCGCTCCTGCTTGACGTGGACGGCCCCGTGGCCAGCCCGCTGACGCGGGACGTCAAACCGGACATCATCCTGGACCTGGTGGCGCTGGCCGCAGCCGGCATCCCCGTCATTTTCAACACCGGCCGTTCCGACGCCTTCATCCGCGAGCAGGTCATGGAACCGATGATCGCCGCCGGCATTCCAGCCGGAACTGTCATCCATGCCGTCTGCGAAAAGGGTGCGGTCTGGTTCAGCTACACCTCTGCCGGCCCCGGCCCCATCCACGTGGACCGGGAGCTTGCCGTTCCGGCGGCGTACGGCGACGACATCCGCCGGCTGGTGGCGGAGGACTATGCAGCCCACATGTTCTTCGACGAAACCAAGCGCGCCATGGTGTCCGTGGAGCAGCACATCGATGTGCCCAGCGCGGACTACCTGGCCGAGCAGAAGCTCTTCGACGCCGAGGCCATGGCGCTCATGGGGCGCCACGGGCTGGGCGTTGTCCGCCTGGACCACCACGCACCGAACTCCGACGACGAGGTGGACTACCGCGTGGACCCCACCATCATTTCCACGGACATCGAGTCGGTGCGGCTGGGGAAGGATCTTGGCGCCAGCCGGGCGGTGGAGCTGCTGGCGGCCCAGGGCATCACGCCGCAGGCGTGGCGGACGGTGGGCGATTCCCGCACCGACTACGCCATGGCGGACTGGCTGCACCATAACGACCACCCGGTGAAGCACGTGGATGTGCGGCCGGCGGACGGTGTGCCGGCCAAGCCCTATCCGGTGCTGACCGCAGCGGACCTCGGGCTGGAGGAAACAGTGATCCACGACGACGCCGGCGGGGCCTTCCTGCGCAGCTGGCGTGAGGCGCTGGACGCCTGAGCCCCCTGCCGGGCCGCCGTCGAAACGTCGCCAAGGGGCTTCAACCGGGCCCCGAAACCTTCCGTTACTCCAGCAGGACTATCATGCAGTTAAGAATGCCCACTTCCACCAGCTCGGAGACAACCATTACAGAAGCACCGGTCCAGGACGAGGTCTACTACGGCGGCCAGGCGTCCGTGGAGGAACAATTTCACGCCGAGATCACGTCTCCGGCGGCAGAGCAGCGGCTCAGGCACCGCCCCGATGTCATCCGGCACAAGGGCCGTTTTGCCCTGATCAATGACACCAGGACTCCGTACCAGGCCATGGTGGAGGACCTGCTGTTCCTCCGCAATGTCCTGGCGAACGCGGGCCTCAACTATCTGCTGGTCCGTGGCAACAACGACCGCCCTGTCCTGGCCCTGGACTGGAAGGACCGGAAGAAGCTCCGGGCCGCCCTGGTGGAGGCGTGCCGGGACGAGCCCTTCTATTCCATGACCGTGGACGCCAAGAAGAAGACGTCTGTCCTGGTGGCCGACGGGGAGCTCTCGCCCAACCGGCAGGGCCGCATCTTCCGCCTGTACCGGCCCCGGGTGGAGCCGGTGGGCGGCTTCGAGTTCGGCGCCTCTGCCGGGGTGCAGATCGAACTCTGGTCCTTCGAGGGCGAGGAACTCATCCTTCCCATCGAAAACTCGCTGACCCGCAGGACCCTGCTGCGCCAGGACGCCGTCCGCGGCACCGTGGAACGCTACGGCCATACCTGGCCCACCATCGAGAACATGTTCGCCGACCACGCAAGCGACATCAGCTTCGACATCGACCTCGTCTTCTCCTGGGTGGACGGAAGCTCCCCGGAATACATTGCTGCCCGCCGCGCGCAGCAGCAGGGCGTCGTCCTGGGCGAAGGTGACGACCACGAGGCCCGGTTCCGGCAGATCAATGAACTCAAGTACGCGCTGCGGTCCGTGTACATGTTCGCGCCGTGGATCCGCCGCATCTTCATCGCCACCGACTCCCCCGCGCCTGCCTGGCTGGCAGAGCACCCGTCGGTCACCATAGTCCGCAGCGAGGAGTTCTTCGCTGACCCCTCCGTGCTGCCCACCCACAACTCCCAGGCCGTGGAGTGCCAGCTGCACCACATCGAGGGGTTGTCCGAGCACTTCCTCTACTCCAATGACGACATGTTCTTTGGCCGCCCCGTGGGCCCTGACATGTTCTTCACGCCCGGCGGCATCACCAAGTTCATCGAGGCGGAAACCAGGATCGGCCTGGGTGAGAACGCCGCTGAGCGCAGCGGGTTTGAGAATGCCGCCAGGGTGAACCGCAAGCTCCTGTGGAACCGGTTCGGCCGGATCACCACCCGCCACCTGGAGCACACCGCCGCGCCGCTGCGGCGCAGCGTGGTGGCCCAGATGGAGGAGGAGTTCCCCGCGGAGTTCAGCAAGACGGCAGCCAGCCGCTTCCGCGCTGCGGACAACATCTCCGTGACCAACTCGTTCTACCACTACTACGCACTGCTCACCGGCCGGGCCGTTACACAGACAGCCGCCAAGGTCCGCTACGTTGACACCACCATGCGCTCAGGGCTGAAATACCTGCCCAAGCTGCTGGCCAAGCGGAACATGGACTTCTTCTGCCTGAACGACGGGAGCTTCCCGGAGATCAGCGCGGACGAGCGCGCCGAAGTGGTCACGGACTTCCTGGAAAGGTACTTCCCCATCAAGGCGCCCTGGGAGAAGTAGCCCGGTCCAGGCTGTAGTCACCGCCTGGTGGACGCTCCGAGCTTGGCGTTGCCGCGCTGCTTGGTGGTCTCCGGGATCCGGATCCCCGCAGCCTCCAGCCGCCGGGCCGTTTCCTCGGGTGACACGTACTCGCCCACCGTTGGTGAAGCGCCCAGCGGGACCACGGAGTGCACGATGGTGTGCTCGTAGACGTGCACCAGGTTGAAGGCCTGGCCGCCGTCCTGCCCGCGCGTGCCTCCTACCGGGACGTTCAGGTCCTGGGTGTAGCAGGAGGCGGAAGCGACCGAGACGGGGACGCCGGCGAAGCTGGCCGTAGTGGAGTAGTGCAGGTGGCCGGCCAGGATGGTGCGGACGTCCGAGTTGCGGACCACTGCCTCCAGCGAGGCCTGGTCGCGCAGTTCCACAAGCACGGAAAGGTCAAGCACGGACGGGACCGGAGGGTGGTGGAGGGCCAGGATGGTGCCGTCCGGGGCAGGGGTTTCCAGCTGCCGGGCCAGCCAGTCCAGCTGGGCGCCGCTCAGTTCGCCGTGGTGGAAGCCCGGCACAGTGGTGTCCAGCGTGATGACGCGCAGCCCATTGATGAAGTAGCTGTGGTCCACCGGCTCGTCGCTGCCGGGCTGGTCGAGCAGGCCCTTGCGGAAGTTGGCCCGGTCATCGTGGTTTCCCATGGCCCAGATGACCTGGGCGCCGAGCTCCTTGCAGGCAGGGTCCACAATGGCCCGCAGTTTCACGTAGGCCCGGGGATCGCCTTTGTCAGCGAGGTCGCCGGTGAAGATGACGGCTTCCGGCCTTGCGCCGGATGCTTTGACTTCGTCGAAGAGCTGGATGAGCCTGGCTTCGCTGTCGACAGTTCCGTAGAGGGGGTCTGGACCTCCCAACAGGTGGGGATCGCTCAGGTGGAGTAGGAAGTGGCGTGGCCGGGGGTGTTCGGCCTCGATGTGCTCCATTGCTACCTCTATGGTCGGTGGGAAGCCGTTCTTCCCTTGTACCCTTCAGTAATATTTATCCAATCAGACATTTGGCAAACTTGGGGTAAATCGCCGGAGCTGATGTGGAAAAAGTTGGAAGAACTGCGCTTTTGCAGACCCGGTTCGGCCAGACCGCGTTTATCCGAGCTCCTGCTCGACCGCGTCGATGACCTCGGCCGAGTCCGGTTCAACGGTGGGGGCAAAGCGGGCCACCACCTCGCCGTCGCGGTTAACCAGGAACTTCTCGAAATTCCACTTCACCAGCCCCGGCAGCAGCCCCGTTTTGAACTTGGTGAGCTCGGTGTAGAGCGGGTGCTGATTCCTGCCCCGGACATCGGCCTTGGCGGTGAGCGGGAACGTGACCCCGAAATTGCGTTCGCAGAACTCCGCGATGTCGCGGTCGGTTCCGGGCTCCTGCCCTGCGAACTGGTTGCACGGAACGCCCAGGACCTCGAATCCGCGGTCCCGGAACTTCTCGTAAAGGGCCTCCAATCCGGCGTACTGGGGGGTGAAGCCGCAGTTGGAGGCCACGTTGACCACCAACACCACTTTTCCCTTGAACTGGCTGAAGTCCGTCCGGGTGCCGTCGTTGAGGACCAGCGGGATGGGATACAGCGGCGCATGCCGTCGGGTCTGCGGAAGGTTGCTCATATGGACAGTTCGTTGCCGACGTCCCACCGTACGGGTCCAAAGTGAAGATTTCCTAGGCCGGCGGGGTGGTGGCCGTCGCGCTTGGCGTCATGGTTGACGAGGTGGTTGCCGTGGGCTCGGGTTCTGCCGGCGGAAGCGCCAGGGTTGGGGTTGGCGTGGGGCTCGGGGTCGGGGTCGGGGTCGGGGTTGGTGTCGGTTCGAGGGTTGTCTGCGCCGGGCTCGGGGTTGGGGCCGGTTCGAGGGTTGTCTGCGCCGGGGTTGGGGTAGCGGCCGCTGGAGCGGTGGGCGATGGTTCAGTCGGCGTCGGAGTTGGACCAGGGTCACTGGGCGACGGCGACGGCGTCGGGCTGGGTGAGGCCGTCGGAGTTGACGTTGAAGTTGCCGGGTCAGTCGGCGACGGCGTCGGGCTGGGCGAGGCAGTTGGATCACTCGGCGAGGCCGTCGGAGTTGCCGGGTCCGACGGGCTGGGCGAGGCCGTCGGAGTTGCCGGGTCGGTCGGTGACGGCGACGGGCCGGGCGCGGGGTCCGTGGGCGACGGCGACGCGGCACTCCCCGAAGGTTCAGCGGGTGGCGGGGCCGTCGACGTCAATTGCGCGTCAGGGGGCGCAAGCACTACACCCGTCGCCTCCGAGGGCGCAGGTGCCGGTGCAAGCGGCAGGAGTGGCGGGAAGGGTGAAACCTGCAGCCCGGCAGCGGGGATTTCTCCGCCCGGATCCACCCGGAGGGGGATGGTCCAGCTGATCCTGCCGGCAGACAGCCCCTGGCCGGGCGCATAGGAGACCATGTCGGCAGGAAGGGCCCAGTTCATAGTGCGGGGCTGCAGGAAGCTCCATCTGAGGGGGTTTGTATACCGCCCGTTCAGGATGGCCTCGAAATGCAGGTGGCAGCCCGTGGACCATCCGGTGGTACCAACGCGCGCGATGACTTGGCCTGCCTGCACTGTATCGCCCGTATGGACGCCGATGGACTCAAGGTGGTTGTAGGTGGTGATGAGGCCGTCGCCATGATCGATCTCCACACGGTTGCCGCCGCCCCAGGGATGCCATCCGGCCGCGCGTACAACACCGGCGTCGGCTGCGTGGACGGGCATGCCGCAGGCCGCTGCATAATCCTGGCCCAGGTGGAAATCACCAGCAGTCCCGCTGATCGGGCTGACCCGGAAGCCGAACGGCGAACTCGGCTCGAGGAGCTGAAGCGGGGCCATCAAAAAGCCGGCTCCGGGCCTGCCCGTGCCCGCCGGCCCTACTGTCAGGGCCGCCGGGGCATCTGCGCCCGTACTTCCTATCGCCGTATGTGGGAAAGCCAGGGTGACCAGAGGACTGGACAGGATGGCCGGCGGAAGGGCGCCGGCGCCGACCTGGTCCGACGCCGGCGGACCGGGTTCCCTTTGCGCTTCCTCGATGCTGTTCCCGCCGGATGTTCCGCCGGGGACTGCAGCACCCTCGGTCCCGGTGCCCGCAACTGATCCCGTCCACTGCACGGGCCCTGCCGGGCCGGCAGAAAGGTTGACGGCATAAACGGACGCCGCCAGCACCCCCGCCGCGGCGACGGCGCGTGCAACGGGGGGAAAGCTACGCTGGGCCGGCTTTCTGGTGCCGGGCGCTGGATTCTTGCCCAAGTGACTGACTCCACGTCGTGGCCTGCCGCCCGTTGTCTCGACGGTATGTCCCATGGGACCACAGCACCGCAGGGGTGGAAACCCCATGGGTGCACATTGCGGGTTTTTTGCGGGCGTTAGGGGGTTGGGAGTTTCCGCTGCTCAGGAGGCTGGTCGCGGTGCCCCTGCAGAAATGGGCAACAATGTCTCATGCGCAATGTCCTTCGTACATGGCAGGACGAAATCAAGAAGACCTTTTCAGGGAAGGCTGATGCACCACCGGACTGGTCGCTGCGGCTGGCGGAAGGCGACGACGCCGGCTACCACCTGCCCGGCTCGGCCGTCTGGGCAGTCCATGGCTCCATGACGCCGATCGTTGGCGGGATCCGGACACTGCTCATGCAGTCGCTGCACCCCGGTGCCCTGGCGGGAGTGCACGAACACTCCAACTTCCGGGAAGACCCCTTGCGCCGGCTGGCCAACACCATCCGGTGGATCTTCACGGTGACATACGGCTCAACGGCGGCCGCCGAGGAGGCAACACGGCGTGTCCGCCGGCTCCATGAGCCGGTCCAGGGCACCTACAAGGACAACGACGGCGGCACACGCACCTACAGTGCCAACGACTCCGGGCTGGCCGGCTGGATCCATATCGCCTTCACGGATGGCTTCCTGGCAGCCCATAAGATCTGGGGCGGACCCATTCCTGGCGGCCCGGACGCCTACGTCCGGGAGTGGGCCCAGGCCGGGCGGCTGATGGGAGTGGACAACCCGCCGCTGACCGAGGCGGAGATGCGCGGCCAGCTGGACCAGTGGTACACGCAGGGCGTCCTGCGCGCGGACGACAGGGTGAAGGAAACGGTTCAGTTCATCCGCAACGCTCCGCTGCATCCCCTGCTAAAGCCCGGTTACCGGATCCTGTTTGCGGCCGCCGTCTACAGCTTGGAACCCCGGTACCGCCAGATGCTCGGGCTTTCCGTTCCACGGCTGGGCCCCTTCCCCCTGCCCGTGAGGCTGGGCACAAAGGTGGTGCTCGGCGTCGTCCATCTTGCCCTGGGCGGGCTTCGCCGGCGGATGGGTCCCAGCGAACTGGCTGCGAGGCAGCGCCTGAGGCGGCTGGGCGAGCCTTTGGCGGACATGGCCTAGGGGGTCCACGACCAGGAGCCCATGACGGCGGAAACGCAAGAACCCGGCCCCGGAATCACCGGGGCCGGGTTCTTAACCGGCGGAGAATGGGGGATTTGAACCCCCGAGGGCGTTAACCCAACACGCGTTCCAGGCGTGCGCCATAGGCCGCTAGGCGAATTCTCCAACTGCTTCTGAATCAAAAGCAGGTATTAGATTACCTGAACTTTTCCGCATCGCCCAATTGGGCTGTTCGGAGCAGGATTTCCGCGCTCCCCTGCCCGTGCCCGGAGACGCCTGCGCATCGCCCTTAAGCTGGAAATGGACGCCCCCAACGCGCCCATTCCCCGATGCACCGTTGAGCTGCCGGGTCCGTCCCGTTCAGCCAGGCCACGCAGCTCACAACCTTGAGATTGCCCCAATCGGTGTACATACCAATGATCGCGGCTGCCGGCGGGATAAGCAATGAAGACCGCCGTCTGAATAGCTTCCGGCACTGTGTTGTTCCCCAGAAGCGGGCTCCGGGCAGCAGGCGACGGCCGATTCGAGTCGAGCCGGATGTTCGGGTAAAGTAGCTCGCGGCCCCTCATGTGGCGTCATCCTGTTGAACTCCCCCAGGACCGGAAGGTAGCAAGGGTAGACGGGCTCTGGCGGGTGCATGGGGGGTCTTTACTATTCCCCCACAGGGCGGCATGATGTCGGCCCGGATTGGTAGGGTTTTCTCTGTGACAGTTACTACCGCCCTGTACCGCAGATACCGTCCCGACTCGTTCGCTGACGTTATCGGGCAGGAGCATGTCACCGAGCCGTTGATGACGGCTTTGCGGAAAAACCGGGTCAACCACGCCTACCTCTTTTCCGGCCCCAGGGGCTGCGGCAAGACCACGTCCGCCCGCATCCTGGCACGCTGCCTCAACTGCGCCCAGGGCCCTACGGACACCCCCTGCGGAACCTGCCCCAGCTGCGTCGAGCTGGCCCGCGGCGGTTCCGGTTCCCTTGACGTCATCGAGATTGACGCGGCGAGCCACGGCGGTGTTGACGACGCGCGGGACCTCCGCGAGCGCGCCACCTACGCCCCGGTGCGGGACCGCTACAAGATCTTCATCATCGACGAAGCCCACATGGTCACCTCCGCCGGGTTCAACGCCCTGCTGAAGATCGTCGAAGAGCCGCCGGAACACATCAAGTTCATCTTTGCCACCACGGAGCCGGACAAGGTCATCGGAACCATCCGCTCCCGGACCCACCACTACCCCTTCCGGTTGGTGCCGCCCGAGCCGCTGATGGCTTACCTTGAGCTCCTGTGCCGCCAGGAAAACGTTCCCGTCGCCCCCGGCGTCCTGTCACTGGTCATCCGCGCCGGCGGCGGCTCCGTCCGTGATTCGCTCTCCGTCCTGGACCAGCTCATGGCAGGCGCCGGACCCAATGGACTGGACTATGAGCTCGCCGTTGCACTGCTGGGCTACACCCATGCCTCGCTGCTGGACGACGTCGTGGAGGCCGTGGCCGCCTCCGACGCCGCCACAGTCTTCCGCGCCGTGGACCGGGTCATCCAGACCGGGCACGATCCCCGCCGGTTCGTGGAGGACCTGCTGGAGCGCTTCCGGGACCTGATCATTGTCCAGGCCATGCCCGAAAGTGCGCACGCCATCCTTAGGGGAATGCCCGCGGACCAGATCGCCCGCCTGCAGAACCAGGCCCACAACCTTGGCGCCGCCGAACTCTCGCGGGCCGCGGATGTCACCAACACGGCCCTGACCGAAATGACCGGAGCCACGTCCCCGCGGCTGCACCTTGAACTGCTGTGTGCCCGGATCCTGCTGCCCAGCTCGGAACAGAATGAGCGCGGCATGGCGGCCCGCATTGACCGGGTGGAGCGGCGGCTCAACTACACAGGGAACGACGTCACCGCTCCGGCGGCCCAGGCTGCTCCCGCAACGGCAGTGCCGGCAGCCGCACCTGCCGCCGCCACCCCGGGCACCTCCTCGCCCGAGCCCCTGCACCCAGCGGTGGCGGCCGGCCCTTCCGTTCAGGCGGCACCACAGTCACAGGCCCAAGCCCTCCCCACGCCATCCGAACCCACCCGGCCCGGCGCTGCCGAGTCCACTCCGGCCCAGGCCGCGCCCGCCCGGCCTGGCACTGACGCGCCCCGGAGCCCGCTGACACCGCCGCGGGTAAGCACCAATGACTGGCCTGTCGAGGACCCGGCGCGCCTCGGGACACCGGAGCGCCCCGCCGCCGCACGCACCGGCCAGGCAGCGCCCCAAAGTAACGCAGCGCCCCAAAGCAATGCCGTGCCGTCCAGCAGCGCAGCACCGCAAGCCAATGCCGCGCCGCCAAGCAACGCAGCAACGCCAGCCATTGCCGCATCCCGGTCTCCGGAGGACCGGCAGGCTTCCGCCCAGGCAGCGGTGCCGCCGCCGCACCAGGAGGCGCCCGCCAGGCCCGCCCCTGCGGCTCCCGCGGCCATGGGTGACGTGGAGGTCCTCCGCAGGGCGTGGCCGGATGTCCTGCAGGTACTGTCCAAAATCAAGCGCAGCACCTGGGCCCTCGTTGAGCCCAACGCGCAGGTCAGCGCCTTCGACGGCAGTGTTGTGACCTTGTCCTTCACCACGCCGGGACTCGCGGGCGCCTTTGGGAGGGCGGACCACTCGGACAACCTGCGCCAGGCCATCCACAAGACCGTCGGCATCGACTGCCAGATCAACGCGGTTTCCGGCGGCACCAGCCAAACGAGCTCTGAGCCAAACCCAAAAGTGCCGTCCAGCCCGGTGGTTCCGGCCACTTCAGCTGACGTTGCCTGGGGGCTTGCTCCTGCCCCCGCGCAGCCTGTCCCGCCGGCGCAGGCTCCCACAGCCGCCCCACCCGCGGCTCCGGCGGGCGGAAGCCCTGAGAGCCCCGCCGCTGCCCGGAACCCGGTGCCTGCCCAAGGTCCCGCTGTTGGCAGAAGCTCCGGGAGCACAGCTGTTGCCGCAAGCCCGGAAGCCGTACCGGAGGGGACTCCCGCTGTGGCCGGCTCTCCAGGCGCAGGTCCGGTGACCGACGCCGGCGTGCGCGGCCACGGGGACGCACAGCCCTCCCGTCCCGGCGCCCAGGGCCCGGGAACAGCCGCCGGCACCTCAGGCCCGGACGCCGGCCAATCCCCATACCCGTCAGCGGGTGGCGACTACTCCTACTCCGACGACGACTGGGGCCCGCCGCGGGATGAGGACGCTCCCCCGCTGGATGAGGAACCCCCGATGGACTGGGTGCCCGCCACGCCGTCCGGCAACCGGGCAACGCCACCACCCCCCGAGGTGGGCGGCAGCCAGGAACCGTCAGGCTCCCGCGGTGACGCCGCTGCGCGCCCCCGGGAGGCAGCAACCAGTGGTTCCACCCCGGACAGCGTTGCCCAGCCCGGCAGCACAGATGCGGGTCCGGCCCACGATCCCTGGACGCGGGCTGTGGAACAGGCCCCCGGCATCTGGGTTGTCGGAGACAAGAGCAACGTGGGTGCCAACCCCGCACCCGGCTCTGTACCCGACAACATCGGAACACAGGCCGACGTTCCGCATTACGCCCCTGCAACAGCCCAGGTACCGCCCTCCATCCCCGTTTCACCCGCGGCCGCGGCCCCTGCCCCTGCCCCTGCCCCTGTCGCAGCAGCGGGATGGGGTTCGGGCACGAGTACGGGTTCCATCGCAGGTTCCGCCCCGGGGGCAGTCTCCGGCCCCGGTCGCGGCGCGCCCGCCGCGGGATCCTACCCGGCGCAGTCCCCCGCCTCCGCTCCCGCGCCGGAATTCGCCATGGCCTCGGCGGCAGCCGCCCCGGTGGCCAAGGCAGCGGTTGCGCCCTCCCGTCCCCAGCCGGCGGCGGCTGCACCCGTGGCCGGACGGACTGAAACGCGGCAAAGCCTCTACCAGCGGCTGTCCAACAGCCCAGAGGCTGAGGCAGGACGGGCGAAGGCACCGGCCAGGGCCGCGTCCGCACCCAGCTCCTATGTCCAGGACGTGCCCAGCGCCGACGATGAAACGATCGAGGAGTCCGGCGTCTTCGGCCGGGCTGCCGTGGAACGCATCCTGGGCGGAAAATTGATCGAGGAGCGGTCGCTGGACGGAAGCCCGGTCACGCCACGCTATTGACGGCCGGCAAGGTCGACCGCCGGCGGGCAGCCCCGCAGCCATGACCAACTGAGTGTTCCACCCGCCATCCACACCAAACTAAAGAGGGAAACGTGTACGAAGGTGCTGTCCAGGAGCTGATCGACGAGCTCGGACGCCTTCCGGGGGTGGGCCCCAAGTCCGCACAGCGGCTGGCGTTCCACATCCTTGAAGCCGACCCCCAGGATATGAAGCGGCTGGTGGAAGCAATCACCACCGTCAAGGAGCGGGTCAAGTTTTGTACGGTCTGTGGCAATGTCACGGAGCAGGAACTGTGCAACATCTGCCGCGACCCGCGCCGTGATCCCGCGATCATCTGCGTGGTGGAGGAATCCAAGGATGTCCTGGCCGTGGAGCGCACCCGTTCGTTCCGCGGCAGGTACCACGTGCTGGGCGGTGCCATCAATCCCATCGCCGGCGTGGGACCGGAACAGCTGCGGATCCGCGAGCTGCTCACACGGTTGAACGACGGCGAAATCCAGGAAGTGATTATCGCCACCGATCCCAACCTTGAGGGCGAGGCAACGGCTACTTACCTGGCCCGCATGCTTAAGACGATCGGCATAGCCGTCACCCGTCTTGCCTCCGGCCTGCCCGTGGGCGGTGACTTGGAGTATGCGGACGAAGTCACCCTGGGCCGCGCCTTCGAGGGCCGGCGCAACGCCCTGGGCTGAGCGCAGGCGCCCGGTTTTCCGAAGCACGCCCTTCAAGCCGGATCACCCGGTGCCCCGTCGCGGCGCCGCGCTGCGCGGTAACCTCCCGCCACGATTGCGCCGGCTATCGCCGCCTGGCCAAGGAGCCCCATCCCGGGCAGGGGCGCCCGGGGCTCGTCCCGGCTGCGCGGTTGCCCCTGCACGCATGGCACCTGCATCCCGTCCGCAGCTTCCTGAATCGCTGCGGGCACCCATCCCAGGACCTGGCCGGCGCGGTCTGCCTCCGCCCCAGCCATCAGGAACAGGACGGGCGGGCTCAGCGCCGGGAGCCACATCAGACGCTCGGTGTGGTAAACCTCGCTGATGCCGGCCTCGATCTCGGAGCATCGGAAGGCCACGTGGGTTCCGTCGCGCGCCCGTTCGACATTCAGCGCCACCGTGACACGTTCCTCCGCCCGGACCAGGGGCAACAATCCGATGGCTGCGGCCGGGGCCCCTGCCACAAAGGCCAAGGCCAGCAACCCGCCGGCGGCATTCGCCAGGCGCGGACGTCCAGCCCATGCGAAGAGCCCGGCGCCCATGGCACCAAACACCCCGCACTCCACCAGGACGACGCCCGCAGAAACGGCCGCCACTGCCCCCGAAGCGTCCGCAATCCAGGCCTGCACCAGCAGTACACCGAGAACAACAGCTGCCAACACCAGTCCCCGCAAAGCCGTGGCCAGCAGTACCGCCAACAGGGCAAAACCTCCGGTACGCCCCCTCATGCCGCGGAACCTGACCTCCGCGCGCACGCCCCAGGCAACAGCGGGCAAAGTGGCGGTCGCCGGCATCAGGGCTGACGCCAGCGAGTAGACCAGCAGGGGAAAGACCTCCGGACCGGCCCCGCCGCCCAGGGGCGCAAGCAGGACCACGGAGCCGGCAGCAGCCCACGTGCACAGGACCGCGGCCGCCACCGTAAACCAGAACCGGATGGTTGTCAGGCTGACCAGCCAGTCGGCCAGTCCCTTGACCAGGCTTGTCCTTGCGAAGCCCGGGCGTGGAGACCCGGAACGGCCGGTATCCAGGCCCTCGTTGGCGCTTTCCCCGCCGCGCTTATCCGCGTCCGGGCCGATCGGCTCAAAAAGCGGCTCCTGGGGCATTCCTGCAGTTGGCTGCGGGTCGTCGGCCACTACGGAATCCTCCATATCTCCAAAGGACCCCCGGCCCTGTGCCTGCCAAGGTCCGGGCTGCGGCCCGTGAAGCCGGGTAACTGGTCCCATCGTGGTCCACCACCCCGGGCCTGTCCATAGGAACCGTGTCGTGGCCGGTATGTGGTCACAATTCAACGCCGCTCCGGGCGCGGCGATAAACTGTCGGAGGAAAGTCGCGCCGTCCCGGCGTCAGGCTGCCTGGTTTCCCAGAACTCCAATTGATCCAATGAAGGTACGCGCATGAGTACGCCCACTGCCGAAGTGCACAACGCAACCCAGCCCCAGGTGGCCCCCGCCGCCGGCGCGGTGACGAAACAGCTCATCGTGCAGAAATTCGGCGGGTCCTCCGTTGCGGACGCCGACGGGATCAAGCGCGTGGCAAAGCGCGTCGTGGATGCCCAGGAAGCCGGCAACGAGGTAGTTGTAGTCGTCTCAGCCATGGGTGACACCACTGATGAACTCCTGGACCTCGCTGCCCAGGTGACCGACTCCGCCCCCGCCCGCGAAATGGACATGCTCCTCTCGGCCGGTGAACGCATCTCCATGGCCCTGCTGGCTATGGCCATCAACAAGCTCGGCGCCTCCGCCCAGTCCTTTACCGGATCGCAGGCAGGCATGATCACCGACGGAATCCACGGCAAGGCCCGGATTATCGACGTCGACCCGCACCGCATCCGCACCGCCCTGGACAAGGGCCACATCGCCATCGTGGCAGGCTTCCAGGGCATGAGCCGGGCCACGAACGAAATCACCACGTTGGGCCGCGGCGGCTCCGACACGACGGCGGTGGCTCTGGCGGCTGCCCTCGAAGCGGACGTCTGCGAGATCTACACCGACGTGGACGGAATCTTCACCGCCGATCCGCGCGTGGTCCCGTCGGCACAGAAGATCGACACCATTTCCAGCGAGGAGATGCTGGAGCTCGCCGCCTCGGGTGCCAAGATCCTCCACCTGCGCTGCGTGGAATACGCCCGCCGGTTCGGCGTCCCCCTGCACGTCCGTTCCTCATTCAGCCAGCATGAAGGCACCTGGGTCATCCCCAGCGCCGACGACAAGATCACCACTCAAGAGGGAGTTGCCTTGGAGCAGCCAATCATCTCCGGCGTTGCGCATGACCGTTCCGAAGCGAAGGTCACCGTGGTCGGCGTCCCCGACATCCCCGGCAAGGCCGCCGCAATCTTTCAGGTCATCGCCGACGCACACTCCAACATCGACATGATCGTCCAGAACGTGTCCACCCATGGCACGGGCAAGACCGACATCTCCTTCACCCTGCCCATCGTTGAAGGCGCGGACGCCCTGGCCGCACTTCACGCTGCCCAGGACCAGATCGGTTTTGAGGCCATTGAATACAACGAGCAGATCGGCAAGCTCTCCTTGATCGGTGCCGGCATGCGCTCCCACCCGGGCGTCTCCGCCACCTTCTTCAAGGCGCTGTCCGACGCCGGCATCAACATCAACATGATCTCCACCTCGGAAATCCGCATTTCCGTGGTGACCCACGCCGACCTGCTGGATGAGGCTGTCCGCGTGATCCACAAGGCGTTTGGGCTGGACACTGAAAGCGAAGCGACGGTTTACGGCGGCACCGGCCGCTAAGGACTCAACGAAAAAGCCGGGCTGCCTCTCCTCCCACGGGAAAGGCAGCCCGGCTTTTTGGTCTTACCGTGCGCCTGGACAGGTTTAGCTTTCGCGTTCCAGGTCTTCGCGGCGCACCGCGTAGTGGTGGCCGGTTGAATCGGTCTCGACCACGAAGTGCGAGAGTTCCTCTTCGGAGGCCTGTTCGAACTCATCATGCTTGTGCACTACAGGCGCATCGGCATCCAGCCGGGTGGCGGGACCAAAGACAAAGCGCAGCCTGTCAGTCAGGCTCATGAAACCGCTGAGGACATGTGCCACTGTTTTCCACCCCCTTCCCGGACCTCGGGCGAAAGTGCAGCAGGCTCCGGCAGGAGCCAGTGCCCTTATTTTAGACCCGGGGCAGGAAAAAGGCGCCTGTTCGCGGCGGAACGGGCTGCTAGCGCAGGGACCGGTCTTCGGGGTTCCGTGGCACCACGTAAGTGCTGCCGTCCGGCCTGGTGATGGTTTCCCACTGCTGGGTTTCCGCCTGGCGCTGGACCAGCAGCCGACGGTTTTCTTCGGTCATGTCGTGCGCCAGCGCGGTGCGGCTGGCGGGGCCGAAAACCGCCCGCAGCTTGCCTGTGGCGCGCATGAAGCGCTGGGAAGCATTGCCCTTGCCTGCGGACTTATCCCTGCCCATGAAGAGGCTTCCTTCCACTCACTGTTCACCTCCAACAAATGTACACTAATGATTAGTGCACTAACAATGGAGGACGTATGACCGCCGCAGCAGAAGCGCAAACGGAAGAACACTCTGCAGAAGGGCCATCCGGGGTGCAGGAGGACGACCTGCTGCTGGAGCACCAGCTCTGCTTCGCCCTCACGGTGGCTGCCCGCAGTGTGGTGGGGGCCTATAAACCCGTGCTCGAGAAGCTCAACCTCACCCATCCGCAATACCTGGTGATGCTCTGCCTGTGGGAAGACAGCCCGCGGACAGTAAGGAACATCAGCGAGGCCCTTGCCCAGGAGCCGGCCACCATTTCCCCGCTCCTCCGGCGGCTGGAGGCAGCGGACCTGCTCACGCGGCACCGGGCGGACGGAAACGAGCGCGCCCTCGCCGTCGAACTCACGGCCAAGGGTGCCGCCCTGCGGCAGCAGGCGCTCAAGGTACCGGGGACCATGATGGAGCGGCTCGGGCTGACCCGGGAGCAGGTGACGGAACTGCACGCGTCCATGATGGGCCTGATCGCTGCGACGTCCCGTTAAGTGCCGGCAGGACCCGTCCCGGGCACGTCGGCAGGGCGTCAAGCGACTAGAATAACCAGACCAAGGAGAGGAAGCCTGATGCGTAGTTTCCGCATACTCGCAACGGTCCTGGCAGTTGGCGCCGGGCTAATCACCGGTTGCAGCGGCACTCCTGACAATGGCACGTCCGCCTCACCTGCGCCCTCCACCTCCGCAGCCGGAAGCTCATCCGCCGGCTCCCCTACTCCTTCCCCGGACACCGAAACGTCGGTACCGGCTCCCGCCCCCACCACGTCGCGGCCAAGTGCCGGCCCGGGGCAGGGAAACGCTGAACTCGCCATCACGGTGGTGCCGTCCCAGGGCGCGGATGAACTCGACTACACCCTGGTTTGTTCCGCCGGCACCCCTGCCGCGGAAAGCAGCCACCCCAACGCTGCCGCGGCCTGCGCAGCGCTGAAAGCCAACCCAGCCATCCTGTCCCCGGCGGCCCCGGGAACTTCCCAACCCTGTACCCAGCAGTACGGCGGCCCCCAGAAGGCAACCGTGACGGGCATGGTTGACGGTGTTGCCGTGGACTCCTCCTTTGCCCGGACCAACGGATGCGAAATCAGTGCGTGGGACGCTGCCAAGGACGTGCTGGGTGCCGCCGGTGGAGCCTCTTAAGCTCCTGGCGGCAGACAACGCCCAGGCGAGGGAAGAAGCCCACCTGCAGCGCGTGAGCCGCTACGCCGATCCCTACCTGGCCCGACGGTCCGCTGGCCAAAAACACCCGGTGGAGGATTTTCTCTTCACCTATTACACGCAGAAGCCGGGCCAGCTGAAGCGCTGGCACCCCGGCGCCGGAGCGGTCCTTACCGGCGCCCAGGCAGCCACGCGGCTGGGGTGGAAGCATTACAGGATGCTCGACGACGGCGAGCTCGCCTCCCTGGGGCTGGCCGCGGGAAGCACCGCGGCCACCTTCGATCGGCGCGCCTTCCTGGCCGACCGCAAGGATGCCGTGGTCTTTGCCGGCATCATCCTCCGGGGGACGGCGGCCAGGCCGGCACAGTTCGGCTGTTTCGGCCTCCACGAGTGGGCCATGGTGTACCGCCAGGACAAATTCGACCTCCGGCATGAGTATCTGCAGCTGCGGCTGGGAGCGGCCGGCACCGACCGGGTGGTGGAGGAGAACAGGATCCGCTGCACCCATTTCGATGCGTTCCGCTTCTACACCCCCGACGCCATCCCGCTCAACGAACACTCCCCCAGCCGGGACACGCAGCGCCACATGGAACAGCCGGGCTGCCTGCACGCCAACATGGACCTTTACAAGTGGGCGTACAAGCTGCTGCCTGCGCTGTCCAGTGAACTGGTCATGGACTGCTTTGAACTGTCCTGGCGGATCCGGGCCATGGATATGCAGGCTTCCCCGTACGATCTGGCTGGCTGGGGCTATCCGGCCATCCCCATCGAGACGCCGCAGGGCAAGGCCGCCTATGTCGAGCACCAGCGTGCCTTCGCCACGGAAGCGGGGGCCCTGCGGGAACGGCTCGCCGCGGAAATCGGGGCCGTGTCGGACGGAGCGCCGCATTGATCGACCTGACCATCCGAATCCGCGAGGCCCCCGATGCGCCGGAGCATGTGTTCCGGCTGGTAGCCACGGATGGCGCCCCCGCAGCCGGGACCACCCTGCCCCGACCTGGAGCAGCCCTCGCCGCCGTGGAGCGGTTCGGTGAAGGCATCTTCTTCCCCAAACCTGGTCCTCCCAAGCTGTGCACCCAGCAGTACGGCGGCCCGCAGGTTGCCACGGTCACCGGAACTTTCCATGGGCGCCACGTCAACTCGACCTTTACCCGCAACGACGGCTGCGAGATCGCCCGATGGAAGGCCATGGCACCTTTACTGGGCGGCACAGCCACTTAGCCTTCCGCTGCCTGGCCTTCCCGCCGGCAGGAACGTAAAAAGGTCCCGGGCGGCCTGATAGCCGCCCGGGACCTCCCCCCATGCCTTCCGGATCAGGTTGCGGGTACCGCCTGGGCCAGGTCAAGCCGGGGAGCGCCGGCCGGGGCGGGGGCAGCGCCCTGTCCCACCTGCACGTTCACCCAGGTTTTGATGCCGTTGCTGCCAAGGCTCAGCCGGGAGAGGTAGGAGCCCTCCTGGAGTCCGGTCCAGCTCAGGGTCGCCGAGGTGGCGGTTCCGTTCGGCGCCACGATGGGGTTTGGGTTCACCGTGAGGTTGCCCGCGTCACCGGCGAAGGTCACAGCCTGGACGGATGCGGTGGCCGGCCCGTTGTCCGGCGTGGCGTAAAGGTTGGCCACCACATAGTAGGTGCCCGCCCGCGGCGACTCCAGGTCCAGGAATTCACTGGCCGAGGCAGTGGCCACCTGGGTGGCCGTCAACCCGCCCGACGCGTTCGGTGCGTAGACCACCATGTCCCAGTCGACGTCGTTCGACTGTGCCTGGATGCCCAGCCGCGCAAACGAGGCACCGGCCGGCACCTTCACCTGGAGCAGGGCGTTGTGCGCGTCATTCGTGGCCGCGTACTCGCCCGGGGTCTTGGTGATGGCGGTCTGGCTCAGTGGTGCCAGGCCCTCCACGCCGACGGCGATGGGGTTGTCGGAGCCGGATACGAGCTCCATCGTGCCGCTGCCGGTGCCCGTGGCCGAGCTGAAGGAGAACGACGGGGCAATCTGGGCATCAACAGGACGGATGGCAATAGGGGACGTAACCGTCCGCGGGCCCTTCCAGGTGAGGCTTCCAGTGCTGAACTTGCCAACCGGTCCGCTGACGTTCCGGATGGTGACGGTGACTTCACGGGTCTGGCCGGCCCTGGCGAAGTTCAGCGCCTTGGGTTCGACGTTGACGTTGAAGCCCGGCATGTTCACCTCGGGGTGGTACATGCCCGGGACCAGGGCGGTCAGCTTGCGCTTCACCTGGACTTCGCCCACCAGGCTGCCCAGCGCGATGGAGGGCAGGTTGAGGTCGCGGGCGGCAATGCTGCCGGCCTGCGGCGCTCCGGTGTCAACGCCCTGCCCGTTCAGGAAGCCGAGCCAGTCCTGGATCCCGGAGTCGTAGACCAGCCCGGGATCAAGGACGCGGGTGGAATCGATGTGGCCGGCGCCGCCCTGGAAGGGGTCGGTGTTGGGCGAACCGTCGGCATTGACCAGAGGGTAGGCGGTGGTCATCATGGCGGACTTAACCATTGCCGGGGTCCACTTCGGCTGCTTGCCCAGGACCAGGGCACCGAAACCGGCGATGTGCGGTGCGGCCATGGAGGTGCCGGACATGAACCCGAACTGGTCGCCGTCGTTACCGATCGTGGAGACACCGGCCAGGACGTTGACGCCCGGGGCGGAGATGTCCGGCTTGAGCAGGTCGCCGCCGGATGCCAGGGTGGGCCCGCGGGACGAGAAGCCCGCGATTTGGGGTGCCGCGGCTGGTGGCAGGCCGGTCAGGTCGCCCTTGACCAGGCTGACGGTCAGCGCCGGATTGGCTTCCAGCTTGGACTTCAGCTCCAGGCTCTTGGGGGCATTGACGTGGACAGTTGGAACAACGTGGTTGTCTGCGTCCTCCGAGCTGCTGGTGAGGTTCACCAGGATCATGCCCACGCCGCCCTTGTCCAGGACCTCCTGGCTCTTGGCGGTGCGGTCCACCACGCCGCGGTCGCAGACCACAACCTTGCCGGCCACCTTGGAGCCGTCAAGGGTCCCCGGGCCGCAGAGGTTCGGGTTTGCCGCACCCGCGGCCGCGGCGGCCGCGGCAAGGACAACGGGCTTGTCCGCCACTTCCGACTTCATAATGGACGCTCCGCGGTACAGGGAGCCGTCGGACACCTTGACCGTTCCCAGCAGGTCGCTGGGGAAGGTGGAAGCAGCCACGGTGGTCAGCCACGGTGAGGCATGGTTCACGGTGGAGGCCGCAGGGCCGGAGTTGCCGGCCGAAGCCGAAACGAAGACACCTGCGGAAGCCGCGTTCAGGAACGCCAGCGCCACGGGATCGGTGGTGCTGTTGTTATTGCCCGATATGGAGTAGTTCAGGACATCGACGCCGTCCTTGATGGCTGCGTCCACGGCCTCGACCGACGCCGAGGAGTAGCAGCCGCCCGTGTCCGGGTTGGTGTCCTCCCAGCAGACCTTGTACACCGAGACTTTGGCTGCGGGGGCCACTCCCGAGCTCTTGCCGAAGCTGGTTCCATCGATCACCTGCTCGACATTGGCATTGCCCGCCGCCGTGGTGGCGGTGTGGGTGCCGTGGCTGCCAACGTCCACCGGGGAAATCTGCTCTTCCGGGGCACGGTTTCCCGGCGCCACGTACTGCAGGAAGGAATCGGCGAAGTATCGGGCGCCGATGACCTTGGTATTGCAGAGCGAGCCGTCAAACCCGGCCCCGGTGCCCTCGCCTTTTTGGCATTCCCCTTCGAAGGTGGTGCCGTCCGCTTTGAGCATGGCAATCCTGCCATCGCCGGTGCGGTACGGGACGCCCACCTGCGGGTCACCCTGCAGTGGCTTCACGGGTTCGCCCTGCAGGAAGGGGCTGTCCGGTGCGTACCCCGAGTCGATGACACCCACCACAACGCCCTTGCCGGCGTTTGCCTGGCCGCCGAACTGTTGGGCCCATGCGCCGTCCGGGCCGGTGAGCTTGAGGAAGTCGGTGGTGGTGTAGTCAGGCTTGTTTTCGACGTCGGGTGAAACCACCAGGACGCGGTTGTCCTTGGACAAGGCTGCCGCCTGCGTTGCGGTCAGCTCGGCAGTGAACCCGTTCAGTGCTGCGGTGTACTGCTTTGCGGGGCTGACACCCTGCGCCGCTGCGACTTCACGCTGCTGGTTGCGAAGGTGGGCGTCGTAGGCCTTGTAGTTGGGGCTGCCGGCGTCGAGCTTCCTGCCCTGCTGGGGCTTGGTGGCTCCCAGTCCGGCAACTCCCCCTTCGTACGCCGCGGCAGCCGGGCCGGCCAGCACCACGATGTACCGGCCGTCCTTGAATTGGCTGTCCTTCGCAGTGGAGGAGGCATTTTCCGTACCTTGGCCGCCGGGTGCCGCCGACGCGGGACCCACGGCCATGGAGCTAAGGAGAAGGGGCAACCCGACGGCCAGTGCGGCCGCTTTCCGGAGGCCCCCAGCCCGCGAGGGGCTCTTTCCAGTTGATTTCACGTGCAACCCTTTCACGATGTACCGCCCAGCCTTGGTGGACAGCCCGAACGACTGGAACTGCAGAGGGAATTACAGATTTTGTAATTTGCTGAGACCAGACTGTTCACAGGGTACAGACTGAGAGCACGATATGACATAGGGCACATTCGAGAATTTTCCGCTTGTCATACGGGGTGGGGCGTTGGCCCGCAGGACCCGGAAACAGGCATGGAAAAGGGCGCCCCGAAGGACGCCCTGGCAAACGAGAGACCGCAGGCGAAACTACTGGCGGGGAGTGCGCACCACGTCACTGATCCATTGCCTGGTTTTTTCATCCACAGGACCGGCTACCCGCGTCTCCCGGGCCAGGCGGTCCGCCTTCACTTTTTGAAACACCATCCTGCCCAGGCCGGCGAACACGGCCGCGGCGACCATCGGCAACAGCACGGACTTCGAATTTTCTCCCATTCAGCAACTCTAGTGAACGCCCTCCGGCAACTCCATAACCCCGCCCAGGGGCGCCCCCGTCCCCGGTTCATTCCCGGCCGCCCGGCTGCCCAGGAGGCCGGATGCAAAGGGGTGCGCCCGGCCCGGTAGAATGGTAAGGCAAGCTCGCGGAGCGCCCGACCTCATGGTGAACCAACGCAGGTGACCAACAGTCCCCCCAACCCCGGTACGGCGTGAGACGGCACCACTCCGCTGCGCCCTTACCCAAGCTCACGCACAGGAGTTGCCGGATGCCCCGGATCGTTGTTGACGTCATGCCCAAGCCCGAGATTCTGGACCCGCAGGGGAAGGCGATCGTCGGCGCTCTCCCCCGGCTGGGCTTCACCAGCTTCAGCTCTGTCCGCCAGGGCAAGCGTTTCGAACTGACGGTCGACGGCGAGGTGACCGAAGAAATCCTGGCCCAGGCCCGCGACGCCGCCGAGACCCTCCTGTCCAACCCCGTGATCGAAGATGTCGTCAACGTCGAGGTCGTCGAGGCCTGACATGACTGAACTCCCCCTGATCGGCGAAGCCGTCGCAGTCGCGGCGGAGCCGCGCCTCGCCGGCGCCCGCATCGGCGTCGTTACCTTCCCCGGCACCCTTGATGACCGCGACGCCGCCCGCGCCGTGCGCCTTGCGGGCGGCACCGCCGTCGAACTTTGGCATGGCGACAGCCAGCTCGGCGACGTGGATGCCGTGGTCATCCCCGGCGGCTTCTCTTACGGCGACTACCTCCGCGCCGGCGCCATTGCCCGCTTCGCGCCGTTGATGTCCAAAATCATCGACGCCGCCAACTCCGATGCCAAGCTGCCGGTCCTCGGCATCTGCAACGGCTTCCAGATCCTCACCGAGTCGCACCTGCTGCCCGGATCGATGATCAAGAACGACCACCTGAAGTTCCTCTGCCGCGACCAGGTGCTGCGTGTCGAGAACAGCAACACTGCGTGGACCCTGGACTACCAGGCGGGCCAGGAGATCACCATCCCGCTGAAGAACCAGGATGGCCAGTACATCGCGGACGAGAAGACCCTGGACGCCCTTGAGGCTGAGGGCCGCGTTGTCTTCCGCTATGTGGGCTTCAACCCGAACGGCTCCCGCCGCGACATCGCCGGCATCTCCAATGCCGCCGGCAACGTGGTGGGCCTCATGCCGCACCCCGAACACGCCGTGGAGCCGGGCTTCGGGCCCGAATCGCTGGACGGCATCGGCGGTTCCGACACCGACGGCCTGGGCTTCTTCACCTCCGTCCTGAACAAGATTGTGGGAGGCGACAAGTGACCACGGAAACCACCAAGAAGTTCAATATCGACACCGTCGAGCACGCCGCGAAGACTCCGGACACGGAACTGCCCTGGGCCGAACTCGGCCTTAAGCAGAACGAGTTCGACGAGATCGTCAAGGTCCTGGGCCGCCGCCCCACCGGCGCGGAACTGGCCATGTACTCCGTCATGTGGAGCGAGCACTGCTCCTACAAGTCCTCCAAGAACCACCTGCGCCAGTTCGGCCAGAAGGTCACCGAGGAAATGAAGAAGGACATGCTGGTGGGCATCGGCGAAAACGCCGGCGTGACCAACCTGGGGGACGGCTGGGCCGTGACCTTCAAGATTGAATCGCACAACTCGCCGTCGTTTGTTGAGCCCTACCAGGGCGCGGCCACCGGCATCGGCGGCATTGTCCGCGACATCATCTCCATGGGCGCCCGCCCCGTGGCCGTCATGGACCCGCTGCGCTTCGGCGCCATCGACCACCCGGACACCGCCCGCGTCATGCACGGTGCCGTTGCGGGCATCGGCGGGTACGGCAACTCCCTCGGCCTGCCGAACATCGGCGGCGAAATGGTGTTCGACTCCGTGTACCAGGGCAACCCGCTGGTCAACGCCCTGGCAGTCGGCGTCATGCGGCACGAGGACATCCGCCTGGCCAACGCCTCCGGCAAGGGCAACAAGGTGGTCCTGTTCGGTGCCCGCACCGGCGGCGACGGCATCGGCGGCGCCTCGGTGCTGGCCTCCGAGTCCTTCGACGACACCAAGCCCTCCAAGCGCCCCGCCGTCCAGGTGGGCGACCCGTTCGCCGAGAAGGTCCTCATCGAGTGCTGCCTGGAGCTCTTCAAGGGCTCGCTGGTGGAAGGCATCCAGGACCTTGGCGCCGCAGGCATCTCCTGCGCCACGTCCGAGCTGGCCTCCAACGGCGACGGCGGCATGCAGGTTGAGCTGACCTCCGTCCTGCTGCGCGACCCCACGCTGACCCCGGGCGAGATCCTGATGTCCGAGTCCCAGGAACGCATGATGGCCGTTGTCACCCCGGAGAACGTGGAAGCGTTCGAGGCCGTGATGGACAAATGGGCCGTGGAGTACTCCTGGCTGGGCGAGGTGACCGATACCGGCCGCCTGATCATCACCTGGGAAGGCGAGGTGATTGTCGACGTCGATCCCCGCACCGTGGCGCACGACGGCCCGGTCTACGACCGCCCGTTCGCCCGCCCCGAGTGGCAGGATGCCGTGCAGGCGGACACCTTCACCGGTTCCGTGCAGGACGCCGGCCGCCCGGCCGCCCCCGCTGAGCTGGCAAAGGCCGTCACCGAACTGGTGGCGTCACCGAACATGTGCTCCAAGTCCTGGATCACCAACCAGTACGACCGCTACGTGGGCGGCAACACCTCCATGGCGTTCCCCGACGACGCCGGCGTGGTGCGCGTGGACGAGGAAACCGGCCTGGGCGTTGCCCTGGCCACCGACGCCAACGGCCGCTACACCTACCTGGACCCGTACCACGGCGCGCAGCTGGCACTGGCCGAGGCCTACCGCAACGTAGCCACCGCAGGCGCCATCCCCATGGCCGTCAGCGACTGCCTGAACTTCGGCTCCCCCGAGGACCCGGACGTCATGTGGCAGCTCGCCGAAGCCATCCGCGGCCTGTCCGACGCCTGCATGGTGCTGGGCATCCCTGTCACCGGCGGCAACGTCTCGCTCTACAACCAGACCGGCACCACGCCCATCCACCCTTCCCCGGTGGTGGCAGTCCTGGGCAAGCTCGACGACGTTGCGCGCCGCACGCCGTCGGGCTGGCGTGAGGATGGCCAGGCGATCTACCTGCTGGGCACCACGGGCGCCGAGCTGGACGGTTCCGAATGGGCCAACATGCGCGGACACCTGGGCGGACAGCCGCCGAAGGTGGACCTCGAGGCCGAGCGCGCGCTGGGCGAGATCCTGATCAACGCGTCCCGCGACGGCATGATCGACTCCGCCCACGACCTCTCCGAAGGCGGCCTCGCGGCTGCCCTGGTGGAGTCCTCGCTGCGCTACGGCGTGGGTGCCCGGATCGCGCTGCAGGACGTCATGGACCGGGACGGCGTGGACCTGTTCACGGCCCTGTTCTCCGAGTCCCAGGGCCGTGCCGTTGTGGGCGTCCCCCGCTCCGAGGAAGTCCGCTTCACGGACATGTGCACCGCCCGCGGCTTCACCCACACCCGCATCGGCGTGGTGGACGCGGCCAGCGGCAAGCTGGAGATCAACGGCGTGGAGGGCCTGTCCCTGGACGCGCTCCGCGAAGCCCACGAAGGGACCCTGCCGAAGTACTTCGGCTAGGCCCCACAGAACGCGGACGGACACTCAAGCCCATAGAGAGGGCTTTGGGTGTCCGTCCGCATTTAAGGACCGGTTCAGTCCTCGCTGTGCAGCTCCCGCTGCCGTGCACTGAGCAGCTCGAACTCCGGCCGGGCTGCCACAAAACGTTCGACGGCGGCCAGCACCTCCACGAGATGGGCCCGGTCAGCTGCCACCAGGCCAACGCCGACCTGCGAGCGCCGGTACTGGGCATGGTCCCCGACTTCGGCGACTGACACCTCGAAGCGGCGTTTGAGCTCGGCAAGGAGCGGCCTGACGACGGAGCGCTTTTCCTTCAGGCTCTGCACGTCCCCAAGGAGGATGTCGAACTCGATCCAGCCGATCCACATGGCCGCCCCTGTCTTTACTCGATGGTGAGCTCACCCATCAGGTCCCAGCCTTCGCCGTCCAGCTGGCGGCTGATGATCCTGGGTGTTTCGGCGAGTGCCTGGGGCATGTCGGCCATGGCCTTCTTGAAGTGCCCGCTGTTGACATGGTCTCCCGCGGCGTCGTCCTTGAACGCTTCCACCAGGACGAACTCGTTGGGATCGTCCACACTTCGGGACCAGTCGAACCACAGGTTGCCCGGCTCCTCCCGGGTAGCCCGGGTGAAGTCTGCCACCAGATCGAGCCAGCGCCCGGACCAGTCGGGCTTGACCTTGAACTTGACGACGATAAAGATCACTGGGATGTTCCTTCCGCGGCGAGGGTGCGTGCCCCTTCAATGTACCGGGAAGTAACGTAGCGCTGTGCCGCGCGGGTGACCAGGCCGCCGGCGGCGTAGAACCAGTTGGCAGGCCTGCTGAAAGCACGGATCCGCAGCCACACCTCTCCGTGGCTGTTGATCTCCACCTCGAAGGATTCCTCGCCACGGGCGGGGTGGCCGGGCAGCGTCCCGTAGCCAAACCCGGCGGATTGGGGAACACCGTCCGGTGCCGGCTCCCGCGCCCACACCACCTGGCAGGGCGCGGGCAGGCGGAAGGGCCCGACGCCGAAACCGCTCACCACGTGTGCCCCGGGCACCGCCCTTGGCGAGTCTGCCCGCACCGTGAGGCCAGCCCTCCGCTGCAGTTCCCAGCCCAGGATGCCGTCCGCCACGCGCCGGTAGACGCCAAGGCCGGTACCCAGGCGGGCTTCCTCAAGGACGCGGTCGTACCCCACTGGCGCGACGCCGTGCTCCGTGCCGCCAATTCCCGGATAGCCAAGTCTTCCCGCGTCAATCATCGCCGCCTGCCCTTTCGAGGCGTGCCCACCCCAGTTGCTCCTGCTGCTTCCGGCTCAAGCCTGACACCACAAGGTCGTAGGAGTCCTCCACCATGTCCCGGATCATCCCGTCCGGCAGCGACCCGTCGATGCGCACACCATTCCAGTGGGTCTTGTTCATGTGCCACGCCCCGGTGATTGCCGGGTGTACCGCGCGCAGCTGCACGGCCAGGGCCGGCTCGCACTTCAAGTTCACGTAGAAATCGCGTTCGTCCATGGACGACAGGGCAAACAGTTTAGCCTCGTGCCGCGCTCCCCCGGCAGTCCCGGCACGGACCTTGAAGACCGAAGTCTCCGGTCCGAACGGATAATCCTCATAGGCTCCGGGAAACGAAAGGCAGATCTTCCGCAGCGCACTTGGGTCCATAAGGGAAGCCTATAAAGCAGACCTGCGTGGTGCTAGTCTGCGAACATGTCACGCGACCAGGGAGCCATACCTGTTCTGGACCTGCGTGCCGCCCGGCGGGCCGACGGCACATTCAGCCCGGAGTTCATCGACCAGCTGCGGCACGCCACCCACGACATCGGGTTCTTCCAGGTCACCGGTTATGGTGGCCGCCCGGGACAGGCCGAAGAGCTCCTGGACACTATTCAGCGCTTCTTCGACCTGCCCCTTGAGGAGCGGATGAAGCTGGACAACCGCCTCTCCCCCCACTTCCGTGGTTACACGCGCATGGGCACCGAGGTGACCCAGGGCCGGGCCGACGCTCGGGAGCAGATCGACTATTCACCGGAGCGCGAGCCGGTGCGGGACTACCCGGACAGCCAGCCTTACTGGCTGCTGCAGGGTCCCAATCTCTGGCCCGATGAAACATTCCCCGAGCTGAAGCCTGCTGCCATGGAGTGGGCGGAGCTGATGTCCGGCGTGGGCATGGAACTGTTGAGGGCGATCGCCGTTTCGCTCCAGCTGCCGGAGGACTACTTCGACGGGCCCTTCCGGGATTCACCGGCATGGATGGGCAAGCTGGTCCACTACGTGGGCGGCGTGGTGGAAGCGGCCGGGGACCAGGGCGTTGGCTCGCACGCGGACTACGGCTTCGTAACCCTCCTGCTGCAGGACAACGTGGGCGGTCTGGAAGTGCTGCCGCCCGGAACCACCCAGTGGCTGCCTGTGGAGCCCCTGCCGGGGGCACTGGTGGTGAACCTTGGCGAGATGCTCGAAGTAGCCACGGAGGGATACCTGGCGGCGACCATCCACCGCGTCCAGGCACCGCCACCGGGCGTCGACCGGTACTCGGTGCCGTTCTTCTGGTCGCCGCGGCTCGACGCGGTCATCGAGCCCGTCCCCCTGGCACCCGAGCTAAAGGCGGCTGCCCGGGGTATCACGGACAATCCGGACAACCCGCTCCTGGCATCGTTCGGCCTCAACATGCTCAAGGGCCGGATGCGGGCACACCCGGACGTGACCGAACGGCACTATCCGGAGTTGATGAAGCGCTAAAGGTTGTACTTCCAGGCAAGCTGCGCCGGACACAGATTCATCACCACGTCCAGCCCCGCCGCCTTGGCACGTTCCGCCGCTGCCTCGTCGATGACCCCCAGCTGCAGCCACACGGCTTTCGCCCCGGCGGCAATGGCCTGGTCCACCACGCTGCCCACCTTCTGCGAGTTCACAAAGCAGTCCACGACGTCGATGGGCTGCTTATCCGCCGGGATGTCGCCGAGGGTGCGATAGCCGGGTTCGCCGTGGACAGTGTCGCCGTTCAGGTTGACGGGGATGATCTCCATGCCGAGCCGGTCGCGGATCATCAGCGAGACGTCGTAGGCGGAGCGCCACTCATTGGTGGTGAGTCCGACGATGGCCCACCGGCCCTTGGTTCGCAGAAGGCGTTCGATGACTGCGGGATCGTTCGTGTGGCCCATGGGATCAGCCTACGCTGCCCGTCCTGTCATGCTTCAGCTACTTCAGCGGGGTGGCGGCCTTGGGGCCTGTGCCCTGCGACTCTGAACCCTCTGCGCCCTGTGTCCCTGGTTCCTGCGTCCCTGGGTTTTGTGGCTGGCCTTGGCCCGGCACCCGGCCGGTGGTGGCAGCGGAACCGGCCGCCTTCTGCGCCGTCCCGGCCGGGTCCACGCCGCCTGCCACAGTAGCCGGTGCCGGCGCCCCGGCCTTGCCCGGTCCGGCCGCAGCCGGATCCGCCGGGGTTCCCGCCGGCACAGCCCGTCCGCGGCCATCCATGCCGCCGACGGCTCCACCCACTGCAGCAGCCCCGGGTTCGGCCCCGCAGTTCCCTGGACCTGTGCCGGCGTCGTGCTTGGCGGGGCCGGCACACGCCGGCGTGCGGGTGCCGCCGAACAGGCCGGCAGGATCGCGCAGGAAACGGGACGCACGGTGTGACGCGTCCGCAGCCCCAGCCGGTGCGGCAGCTGCGCCGGACTGGGTGACTTCCCCTTCCGCGGCCACGTCTGGCCCGCCGTCGGTGGAGGAGGCGGCCGACGCGGCGTCGGTCGTATGGTTCCACGGCATCCATTCCGTCAGCACGTGCTCAATGGGGCTGCCTCCGGGAGCGGTGGAGCTGGCGGCTACTCCGCCAACGCCCAGCCCCATTCCCGCCACGAGGACCAGGCCCAGCGCGGTGGGGCGGTGCCGACGGCGGCGGCGGCGCGCCAGTTCATCGTCCGGCCGCGCACCCCGGTGGGTACCCGGCTGCTCAACCCGCTGCTCACCCTCGAGATTCCCGGAAGTGGCGTCTTCTGCCGGACCTCCCGCTGCCAGCATCGCGGCAAGCTCGCCGGTGGGCGCGGGTACGGGCAGTGAGGCCAGGGCGCCCAGTGCGACCAGGGTGTCACGGAGTTCCGCATCCTGGGCTGCACCGGCGTCCTGGAGCATGTCGTCGACAAGGGCGATGAGGTTATCCGAAGCGGACGTCATGGCGTGAAATACTCCTTCACTGCCGCAAGTTCCCGAAGTTTCAGCAGCGCGCGCCGCTGGAGCTGTTTCACGGCACCGGCGCTCTTATCGATGGTTTCCGCGGTCTGTTCCACTGTCAGGCCACCCACCAGGCGAAGCAACAGCACGTCCCGCTGGTCCTGCGGCAGCCCGTCCAGCAGCCCGAGGACTTCCCGGGGTGAGATGCGCTCCAGCGCCAGCTTTTCCGCTGAGCTGTCCTGGCGCTGGTCAAGCTCTGGCTCGAACGGCAGTTTGAGCGGGCTTCGGCTTTGGCGGCGGTGGTCGTCCACCATCCGGGCATGGGCAACGGAGAAAATGAAGGTACGCAGCCCCGCATCCCCTCCGCGGACACTGTCGAGCCTGGGCAGGACGGAAAGAAACACTTCCTGCATGGCGGCCTCCGGATCCTCGACTCCCCGGGCGGTGAGATAGCCCAGCACCTGCGACGCGTACGTCTTGTAGACGAGGCTGAAGGCAGCGGTCCCGGGAGTTGGCTGGTCCGGAGCCTCGTCTGTCTGTGCATCGGTCACTGACGTAGTGCTTTCCGTCAAAGAGGGAGTTGGCAAGGTGAACGCTCAGTACATCCGGAACGCTGCCCCTACTTTACCCTTCAGTAACAACCGCTGCCGGAAGCGCCACGGCGCCGGGTAAGCGGGCCGTTGCGGGCTCCCGGCACCTGAAGCCGGCTGGGCGGAAAACAAAAGAGCCGGTCTGGAACGTGATGGGGGACAGGTTCCAGACCGGCACTTCATAGGGGTAATCGCTGCGCACCCCCAAAGGGTTACGCGATTTCAAAAACTTTTCTTTGGCAGCCGTTCCGCGGCTGTCAGCGGGCAGCTGCCCTGGTCCACCGGGGCGGCGTCGCCTGCCTGCGCGATGCCTTGGCCAGCGCGAAAAAGTGCAGCCTGGCGGGCAGGCGCTCGTCGCTACAGACAGGTACGACGGCGGAGGGCAGCTCCGCGGGAACGGCGGCGGCTGCCGCTACGGGCACGGTTGCGGGACGGGATACGGCCCCGGCGGGACAGAGGTCGGTGACCAGGCCGGTGCCGGCGCACTCACGCACGGCAGCGATCCCTGCCGCCAGGGCCTGCTTGTCATGGTACGGCCCGGAGACAGCCACCACTGCGCCATCCGGGGCCAGGAGCCGGAACCGGAACAACGAATCAGCGTCAATGAATGCTTCAAATTTTCCGGCCATGACGATCCTTCCTTGGGCACCAGGGGGTACTACCGAGTCTTGCCGGTACGCGTGCAGCCTCACAAGACCGTGCGCGTTAAGCCTGTGTAAATTGCTTTTCCACCCGGGGCCGAACGTCCCGGGACGCACAAGCGGCAGGCCACCCGCAAAGGTGGCCTGCCGCCGTCGTCATGCTGCCCTGGGGGTGTCAATCGTTGATGAGGTCGTTCACCACGATGGTCTGGTCCCGGTCCGGGCCCACGCCGATGGCGGAGAACCGGGTTCCGGAGAGCTTCTCAAGGGCCAGCACGTAATTCCGGGCGTTCTCCGGCAGGTCCGCCAGGGTGCGTGCCCCGGTGATGTCCTCGGTCCAGCCGTCGAAGTACTCGAAGATGGGCTTGGCGTGGTGGAACTCGGTCTGCGTCATGGGCATTTCATCGTGCCGGACGCCGTCCACGTCGTAGGCCACGCACACGGGAATCTGTTCGATGCCGGTGAGCACGTCCAGCTTGGTGACGAAGTAGTCCGTGAAGCCGTTGACGCGGGAGGCATGCCGGGCCAGGACGGCGTCGTACCAGCCGCAGCGGCGCGGGCGTCCGGTGTTGACGCCGAATTCGCCGCCGGTCTTCTGCAGGTACATGCCCATCTCGTCGAAGAGTTCCGTGGGGAACGGGCCGGCGCCAACGCGGGTGGTGTAGGCCTTGATGATGCCGATGGAGCGCGAGATGCGGGTGGGCCCGATGCCGGAGCCAACCGACGCGCCGCCGGCGGTGGGGTTGGAGGAGGTCACGAACGGGTAGGTGCCGTGGTCCACGTCCAGGAACGTAGCCTGGCCGCCTTCCATCAGGACCACCTTGCCCTCGTCCAGCGCGGTGTTCAGGACCAGGGTGCTGTCGATGACCAGCGGACGGAGCCGCTCGGCGAAGGACAGGAAGTAGTCCACGATCTCGTCCACCACAACGCTGCGGCGGTTGTAGACCTTGACCAGGAGTTCGTTCTTCTGGCGCAGCGAGCCTTCCACCTTCTGGCGGAGGATGGATTCGTCAAAGACGTCCTGGACGCGGATGCCCAGCCGGGCCACCTTGTCCATGTAGGCGGGGCCGATGCCGCGGCCGGTGGTGCCGATGGCGCGGCTGCCCAGGAAGCGTTCGGTCACTTTGTCCAGGACCTGGTGGTACGGGGCCACCAGGTGGGCGTTGGCGGAAACCCGCAGCTTCGAGGTGTCCGCACCGCGGGCCTGGAGCCCATCGATTTCCTGGAAGAGGGCTTCGAGGTTCACCACGCAGCCGTTGCCGATGATGGGAACAGCGTTGGGGCTGAGAATGCCTGCCGGCAGCAGCTTGAGTTCGTACTTTTCACCGCCTACGACGACGGTGTGCCCGGCATTGTTGCCGCCATTGGGCTTGACGACGTAGTCAACACGGCCGCCCAAAAGGTCGGTGGCCTTGCCTTTTCCTTCGTCGCCCCACTGGGCTCCTACGATCACAATTGCTGGCATGGGATCCTCCCCCATTCGTTCGGGCTGCCCGGGTCCAGCCATCTGGTGGCGGGCCCATGCAGCGCCGTTCATGAGAATGCCCCGAACATACCGGCCTTCGCACAGCCGCAGCACGGCACGGCGAAGCAAGAGTTCCGGGGCTCTTACCACCCAAGTTTAGCCGATGGGGCACTTTGTCCACTGTTGTGGCCCGCCGCGGCCCTTTCGCAAATATGGGCCGCGGCGGGCGCCGGGCCTCCTACTCGTCCTCGGCCTCCCCCGAGGGCCGGGACGTCTGCTCGGCGAGCGTGTCCCAGAAGGAGGTGTCGGCGTCGGCAATGGATCCATCCGCGATGGCCGCGGCGGTGGAGGCCAGCGTGGTGACCGTCTGCTTGATCAGGTAACCATTGCTCCGCTGCCCCAGCGCGTAACCATCCAGGTAGTGGTCGGACATGCCGCGCATCTCGAAAAGCAGGGTGGCAATGCCGTATTCCACGGAGATGCCGTTGCGGCTGATGGTCTCGGCGCTGCCGCCCTGGTACCTGCCCAGGTGGCCCCAGCCGGTGGAGTCAACGTTGTTGAAGACAACGGCGCCGAGCCGCTTTGATTTCTCGACGACGGAGGGGTCGGCGTTCGGGGTGGTGGGGTACAGGATGGAGCCGGAAACCAGCTTGCCGTCGCGCTCGGCGCGGGTGCCCTGGTGGTGCAGGTCGATCATGTAGTCAATGCGGTACTTGCGCATCACGTTGTTGTGCAGCGCCTGGGTCTCCGGCTGGACCTTGGCCACATGGTCCCGGTTCAGGTCCACGCCCTCCGCGTTGTAGCGGGTGAGGTGGCGGTCCCCCTTGGCAAGGTAGTCGTCCAGGGAGAAGTTGACATCCCCCATGGCACCGTCCGCGTTGAGCATGGGCACGATGAGGATGTTCACGCCGTCCAGGATGCCTGCCGACTTGCCCGTGCCCAGGTGCTTGACGAACTCGAAGGCACCCTCGGTGGTGAGCTGTTCATTGCCGTGCTGCTGGGTCAAATACAGGATGGTGGGCTTGGCCGGGTCCGATGTGTACTTGACCAGGTGGATGTCGCGGCCTTTGACGGTCTGGCCGATGACCTCCAGCTCCATGGCGGGCTGGCGCGCATCCTGGTCCTTCAGGAACGAGACCATCTGGTCGTAGGTGGCCAGCTTCGACGTGGTGATCTGGCCGTTGCCGTCGTAGGAAGGCCCTTCGCCTACGGCGCCGGCCAGGGGCGCCGGACCTGCTGCGACGACAGCGAGCGACAGGGCGCCTGCGGCGGCGAGGGCCTTGAAAGAAGACAGGGATATTTTCACGTGCGGTACCTCTTTCGAGTGCATTGAGTGGGTCCAGCCGCCATGTCCCCCATCGCGGACTGTGACAAAATCCAAGCAATAATGCGAAATTCTGTCAATTAATTTGACAGTCGTATTTAATATCGGAAGCACTTCAAAACAATGCCAGTAACGATTGAAATGCCGAAAAAGTTCCCGCGCGGACAGCAAAATCACGAAGGCCGGTAATTTACCGGCCCAGCGGAAGAAGTGCCAAGCGAAAGACTCAGTGGTTCCGGATCATTAATCACGCCAATCCTTACAGCCGACACTTTGTATTCCCCTGCTTTGGCTGATACGTCAGCGGGTTTTACCCCGGCCCAGGGTTTGTCAGGTTGGACGTTTACGTGGACGGAGACGAGGGAGCTGATCGACGACAGCAGGTTGCCGACGGCTGTTCCCGCATCAACGACCAGCGCATCGATACCCGCCCCCACCTGCGGCACCAGGCCTGCTGTGAAGATCGTCGCTCGAAGGGCGTCCTGAATCACGCCATTGGCACCGTTGGTCAGAGTGCTGAGGATGATGTTCAGAAGGGTTCCGCCGATTCCGAGCCCCAGCAGCTTGGAGGTGACGAGGGGTGGAGGGGCCGTACCGGCCAGGAAGTCATTCAGCTTCAACGGGCCGGTAGCAACGACAATCTCGGCCACCGGCACGCCCAGGGTGCCCACCACAGTCACAACAGAGCGGGACTCGATTGTGGCCTCACGTATGGCCGCAGTCAAGGCATCCGCAACTCGAATCTCCCACTGGTTCAGGAGCTGGGTGACTTTGGCAGTGGCCTTCCCCGTCACGGTGCTGTCCAGGACCGTGTGGTTTGCCACTTGACGGTTAAGTCCCAGCGTCCCATCGGTGAGCGCTGCAATGTCTATCCGGACGGTACCGGCCGCGAGGTCGACAGCGACCGTATTCTCATTGTCGACCAGCGTCTCTTCCATGAGGGCGCGCACTGCGCCAAGGCTGGGAGCTGACAAAGTGGCCGTTGTGGAGGCCGAACTGTCCAGCAGTCCCAGAACAGGATCAAGCAAGGAGTTCAGGCCGCTGGAGATTGCGGTGGTCAAGGCACCGGGGGCAACCAAAGCCGTCAACTGGTTCGGCACATCGTCGAGCTGGGATTCTCCGCTCCTGCTGAGAGCCCCAATCGCAGGGACGCTGGTCCTTAGGTTGAGGCTGGCGATACCGTACTCCCGCGCAACGGCGGGAGTTGCAGCCAGCGTAGGCCAGCCGTTGATCAGGTCGCACGCTTGGACCGATGCGGAGGACGCCACGGCCCCGACGTCGAGGGTGACGCCGGCAAGCGACCCGGGCACGACGTTGCCCAGCGAGATCGTGGCAGCCTGCGGCGCAGTGTTGGCTCCGGTGGCCGTCCCGCCCACGTCCACAGCCCCGGACTGGTCAGTGACGAGCCCGGCGGCAGCGCGGGTTTGTCCGCTGTCCTGCGCCTGCGCCCACTGCGTATAGGTGCCCAGGCCACCAACCGGGAGCCCCAGCCCCAGGCCCGCCGTCACCGGATTAGCGCCAAGGGCCGTGACAGGCAGCTTGCTGATGAAGGCGTCCGGAACGCCTGTCACCGGAGTAGCCGTGAGAGGCAGCGGTGACACCGCACCGTCGACGTTGGTGACTGTGAGACCCTCAACTCCGGCTACGGAATTCAGGTCTGTGCCCAGCACGCTCCCCGTGAGCTGGGTGGCCGATGCCTCGCCGCTGAAGAGCGTGTTGGTGGCGCAGTCCCCCGGAGAGCCGACGCCTACGCTGCCGGCGGCCCATTCGTTGTCCACCCACGCCGCCGTGGTGACCGTAGTGGTTGCCGCCAGGCATACCGCAGCCGCCGCTGCTATCGCCAGGGAGGTGCGCGGGTTCCTGGCCGCGCGGTGGAGGAGGTTCCTGCGCGGAGATGTCATGATGTTCTCCCGGTCCGGGCCCTGGTTCGGCGGCCGGCAGCTACGGCCGCCGCGCCCAGCAGCAGGAGGCCGCAGCCCGCGAGCAGTCCCTGGAGCACCGCCGTCCCTGTGTTCGCCAGCGGTGCTGGCGGCCGCTGCCCCGGCGGGGTCACGGCGTCGTCAATGCCTGCAGCGGTGACCCCAATGCCCAAGGTCAGCGACGTGTCCGGTGGATCCTGCGAACCCGCGGGCCGGTAAAGGATGAAGCGGAGGTAAGGTGAGGGGCCGCCGCGCAGATCCCGCAAGGGAACCAGCACGTCCTGACGGTGTTCGGCCAGCGTCACCGGCGCTATGCGCGGCGTGGAACCGATGGGACAGCGCAAATCCCCGCCCAGGCCGCTGCTTCCCTGCCAGGCGACGTCGCATTCGTCCACGGAAACCAGGTAGGTCCCTGTGCCGGCAAGCCCACCGTCCGCAGTCACCTGCAGCGTCGACTCACCGCTGGGCTGGTCCACCGAAATGCCAATCTGCCAACTGAAGGACTCCCCTGCTTGAAGCGCAGGAAGGGCCAATGGATACATCGACGAAGAAAGGGACAGGAAGCCTGCCGCTCCTGTCTCCGGAACCGGAACCAATGGTTCGTCAGCCACCGCTGCGCCGGGCGCAGCGGTGGCCAGCAAAACTGCGATAACCCCCGCGGCTCTTGCGACGCGCCTGAAGCTGGCTCCCGCCATGTCATTTACGACCTTACTGTTGTGGTTTCGCCGGGGGTTCGTCGTCGACCTCCGCCTGGCCAGTTGCACCGTGTCTCGGCCAGTAGGCCCATGTCACCAGCACGGTCACAGCGAGCGTTGCTGCACCCAGGAACTCCGGCCCCCGTGAAGCCATGACCCAAGCTCCTAAGCCGGGAACGGTGATCAGCACCTTCTGCGCCGTGGCCACCTCGTAGGGCAACGGGTCATCCGAAGTGTTAGCGTCGCCGCGAAGCCTTAGCGACGCTGTGGCCCCCTCCACACTGGGCGGGTCAACTGCCACCACGCGGTGGGTCACCAGGGCGGTCGCCGCATCCCGGCGGACCGACACGACGTCGCCCGGGACGAGATCCTTGGCGGTGACCTGCACGGTCAGGGACAGCGCACCGACTGGATAGAGCGGCTCCATCGATCCCGTACGGAAAACGACGAAGGACGCTTTGAAGAAAAGGCCGAGGACCAGGGAGAGGATGCATGCCAGTCCCAGCAGGGCAACGACGGAAAGCAATACCTCCCTGAACCCCCGGGCCACGCTTCCCACACCCGGCGGGAGCCGGGTTCCGGACGGCACGGCCGCCGCCCGGAACCCGGACTCACGCCTGGCGGACATCCGAAGCACGGGTGGCGGCTACGACTGGCCTACGGTGCTGCTGAAGGTCCACAAGGGGGTGGTCCGCAATCCCTGAAGATCAACGCTTGCATTCGAAGGGAGCGTCATTGCGAAGCAAAGACTCACAGGTGTGCCCGCAGCTGCGTCCGTAGCTCCGGCCGGAAGGTTGATCGGAGTGTCCGAACGGGTGTTCAGGGTCGAGCCAACAGGAACAAGATCAGTTCCATTGGAGGAGAAGTTGGTGGCGTTGCAAAGGTCCTTGTCCACCTCCTTCTTCAGCTGGTACCGAAGAGCACCGTACAGCGCTGCAGAGTTGGTGGCTGAATCAGTTCCGTCGAGCCGGGCAGCCCCCGTCAGCGTGGCCACCAATGATTGGGACTTGTCGGAAGCCCGCAACTGCATCGGGGCGTAGACCGTCGACCCCGGCACGAGATCGTCAGCATTGACGCTGAATGTCAGGGCTCCACCGGGAGCAGTCGGCTCGTCAGCCCAAACCGCCTCGCTTGAAGTACCGGACCACGTGTTCTGCTGCATGTGGTAGACCTTGGTACCCGGGCCGCCGCCGTTCCCGCTCTGGCCGAAGACCCACTCGTTGTCCGTCCACGCAGCGAGAGTGAAGGCTGCGCCGATCCCCAAGACAAGGCCGCCGGCAAGAATAGCGCGGACTTTATTAGCCTTTTGCGAGCGCGGCTTAGCGCTGGTTGATTCAACCATGATTTCCCCCAAATTAGAATTAAACCCCGAACGGTAGGAACCGGGACACGGGTATGGGGGATTATCGGTATTTCCCCCAAAAGACCGATGTTTCTACATCATCATTACTTACTAATTAAAGTCAAGTCGGTGTATTAAATGTTATCAACTGTCGCTTTCTCCGGCGGAATCGTGCGGACGCGCTCCGACGGACGCTGCCGCGCCACATTATGAAACCGAGTTGCCCCGCCGCCACGCTGTCGCTTTAGGTGGGAGTGGACCATCCGGAGCGGCCGAGAGACCTGGCTCAATGACGCCGCAGCAACCACGTCCCGGCAGACTCCTGCCGGCCGAAGGTGCTACTGCCAGGACCGATGGAAAGGAAGATTCCAGCATGTCCCAGAACACCGACCATATCCGCGTGACCCACGCCGGTTCATTGCCCCGCACCCCTGAACTCATTGCGGCCAACGCCGCCAAGGAAGCCGACGGCATCACGCCGGAATTCCTGGAACTCCTCGAAGCCTCCGTAGTGGACGTGGTGCAGCGCCAGAAGGACCTTGGCATCGACATCCCCAACGACGGCGAGTACGCGCACACCATGTCCAGCTCGGTGGATTACGGGGCGTGGTGGAATTACTCCTTCGCCCGGCTCGGGGGCCTTGAGCCAACCACCGTGGACCGCTGGGCCGAGTCCGGCGTCCGCCGCTCGTCCCCCGGAAACGTTGTCCTGACCTCGTTCCCGGACCGGCGCGACCGGCAGGCCTTCAACGAGGCCTACAGCGATCCCGCATCCGGCATCCTCACCCACCGCAGGAGTGTTGCCCAGCCCAAGATCGCCGGACCGCTAACCTACACGGGCCAGGACCTGGTGGCCTCGGACATCCGGAACCTGAAGACCGGGCTCGCCGCCGCAGGCCTCACGGATGGCTTCGTGGCCTCCCTCTCCCCCGGCTCATGCGCGCGGGTAGCCAACGAGTACTACAAGAGCGACGAGGAACTCGTCTACGCCTGCGCTGATGCCATGCGGGAGGAATACAAGGCCATCATCGAGGCCGGCCTTACGGTGCAGCTCGATGATCCGTCCCTGGCCGAAAGCTGGGACCAGATCAATCCCGAGCCGTCCCTGGACGATTACTTGAAGTTCATCCAGCTGCGCGTCGAAGCGACCAACTGGGCGCTGCGCGGGCTGCCGCAGGAGCAGATCCGGCTGCACGTGTGCTGGGGATCCTGGCACGGCCCACACACCACGGACATCCCGTTCGCCGACATCATCGGCTCTGTGCTTCAGGTCAACGCCGGCGCCTATTCCTTTGAAGCGGCAAACGTCCGCCACGAACACGAATGGCGGGTGTGGGAGGACACAAAGCTCCCCGAGGGCAAGGTGATCATCCCGGGCGTTGTTTCGCATGCCACCAATGTGGTGGAGCACCCGGACCTGGTGGCGGACCGGATCGTCCGCTTTGCGGACCTCGTGGGCCGCGGGAACGTCATTGCCTCCACCGACTGTGGCCTGGGCGGCAGGGTGCACCCGCAGATCGCCTTCGCCAAGCTGGAGGCACTGGGTGAGGGTGCCCGCCGCGCCTCGAAGCGCCTCTTCTAGCCGCTCCCGCACCGACGCGCCGGCTGTGCCTTCCATCACCGGAAGGGGCGGCCGGCGTTTCGCTTGCCTGGGCTTGCTAAACTGGAGTAGGCCGACCAGGAGTTGGTCCACCCCAATCAACCGCCACTGATGTGCCGTGCCGCCGTGCGCCCATGTCCGTGGCGGCAGCAACGCCAATCCCCGCAGGAGATCCAGCACTTCATGACAGCCCTGGCACCCGAAACATTCCACGAACAGCTCATGAGCCGCCGCTACGAACCCAGCGTTGCCGCCGTCAACGAACTGTGTGATTCCCTGCAGGAGGCCAAGCCCGGAACCGTGGTGCCCTACGTGGACCCCATGCACGACGTGGAGGAATGCCGCATTATCAGCCTGTTCTCCAACATCGGCGAGGTGGATCCGTCCGGGTTCATCACCCCCGGCGACCAGGACGCTGTTACCCGCATGCTGGGGATCCAGTGGAAGCTTGGCCTGCGCCCGGAGTTCGTCATGCCGTGGAACGTCCACCCCTGGCACGTCCCGGGCGAACCCAACGGCAAGTTCACTCCGGACCAGATCCAGTCAGGCCTGAAGCCCCTGCTGAAGTTCCTGGCCCTGGTCCCCCGCGCCTCGGTGATCGTGGCGCATGGCACCGAAGCCAACCGCCTGGCCAACCTGCTGTTGAAGACCGAGGTGCCCCTCCTCTGGCGCCGCGGCCTGAAGACCTACAAGGTCCGCTCGCTGAGCGGCCGCGCCTTCGCCGGTTCCCCGGCCCGCCAGGAGGAGTACCTGGAGGACATGCGCACTGCCTATGCAGACGCCATGGCCCGCACGGGTATTGCCAAACCTTAAGACCTGCGCCGCTCAGCCTGTGGCATCGGACTCGGTAAACGAAATTCCCGGGGCCGATTCGTCTTCGGCTTCAACCCAGGTGGTGAAGTCGGCGTACGACATCCACGAGTAGTAGTCACAGAACCTGAGACGCGCTTTCTCCTGCTTTCCCACGCTTCGCGCAGCTCCTCCTTTCCGCCCCTGGCCCTTCGATTCTTTTAACCGAAACGAGGGACGGCGCATTCCAGGCCGGATACGACGGCGGGCGGTCACCTTCTCATTGAAAGGTGACCGCCCGCCGTCGTTCGCAGCCCGAACCCCTCCCTGGCAATCTGCACCAGGAAACAGTGCGGGCGTGGGCCCAGGGAGTTATTCGCCCTCGATGGCTGCCTTTGCCGTGGGGTCGGAATCGTTCAGGAACTTCTCGATCCGCTCCGGCTCTTCAGCCTCGCCGATGGCCGACGAGGCCCGGCCCAGGGAGTAGAGGGCCCGCAGGAACCCGCGGTTCGGCTCATGCTCCCAGGGGATGGGCCCCACGCCGCGCCAGCCGTTGCGGCGCAGCGCATCCAGTCCACGGTGGTAACCCACCCGGGCATAGGCGTAGGAGTCGATGGTGCGGCCTTCCGTCCACGCCTCCTCAGCCAGGACGGCCCACAGGAGCGAGGACGTTGGGTGCTTCGCCACCAGGTCCAGGGCCTCCTGGCCGGCCTCAAGCTGCGCGTTCACCTCGGTTTCGGCAGGCAGGAGAGTGGGCTCCGGCCCCATCAGGTTCCGGCGGAACTCGTCCGACATCTAGAAGGTCTTTCCGGCCGAACCGAGCTGCTTGGTGGCTTCCACCACGCGGGCCGCCAGGCCGGCTTCGGCGGAGGCGCCCCAGACGCGGGGGTCGTAGGTCTTCTTGTTGCCCACTTCGCCGTCCACCTTCAGGACGCCGTCGTAGTTCTTGAACATGTGGTCAGCCACCGGACGCGTGTAGGCGTACTGGGTGTCGGTGTCGATGTTCATCTTGATCACGCCGTAGGAGACGGCGTCGGCGATTTCCTGGTCGGAGGAGCCGGAGCCGCCGTGGAACACGAGGTCGAACGGGTTGTCCTTGCCGATTTTGGCACCCACCTGGGCCTGGATGTCCTTGAGGATCTCCGGGCGGAGCTTGACGCCGCCGGGCTTGTAGACGCCGTGGACGTTGCCGAAGGTCAGGGCCGTGATGTAGCGGCCGTTTTCACCGGAGCCAAGGGCATCGATGGTGGCCAGGGCGTCCTCAACGGTGGTGTACAGCTTGTCGTTGATGGCGTTTTCCACGCCGTCCTCCTCGCCGCCAACGGTGCCAATCTCCACTTCGAGGATCATCTTGGCGGCAGCAGTGCGGCCGAGCAGTTCGCGGGCGATGCGCAGGTTTTCCTGGAGGGTCTCGGCGGAGCCGTCCCACATGTGGGAGTTGAACAGCGGGTTCCGGCCGGCCTTGACCTCAGCCTCCGAAGCAGCCAGCAGGGGCAGGACGAAACCGTCCAGCTTGTCCTTGGGGCAGTGGTCAGTGTGCAGGGCGACGTTGACGCCGTAGTTCTTGGCTACCTCGCGGGCGAAGGCTGCGAAGCCCAGGGAACCGGCAACCATGTCCTTGGTGGATGCGCCGGACCAGTAGGCCGCACCGCCGGTGGAAACCTGGACGATGCCGTCGGACTCCGCCTCGGCGAAGCCGCGGAGCGCTGCGTTGAGCGTCTGCGAGGACGTGACGTTCACGGCCGGGTATGCGAAGCCGCCCGCCTTCGCGCGGTCGATCATTTCGGAGTAGATCTCTGGGGTTGCAATGGGCATGCTGGCTCCTCTGCTGAGTTTCGTCTGTGGGTGGAAGACCCTCAAGTAGACCGCTTACGGCTAGGCACCATCCTAGCCATTCCCGGACCACGAGGGTGTTTCGGGTCACCGCTCAGTAACACTCAGACGTGCTGGTTGAACACGTGCCGCCGGATCCAGGCGTGCATGGCGATGGCGGCTGCCGAGGCGGCGTTGATGGACCGGGTGGAGCCGAACTGCTCGATGGACAGGGTGGCGGCGGCGGCCTGGTGGACTTCGGGGGTCAGGCCCGGGCCCTCCTGTCCGAAGACCAGCACGCAGTCGCGCGGCAGCTCGTAAGTCTCCAGGGGAACCGAGTCCGGGAAGATATCGATGCCGATGATCGCCAGCCCCTCCCCCTGCGCCCACTGGACGAAGTCCTCGACCGTGGGGTGGTGGCGGACGTGCTGGTAGCGGTCGGTGACCATGGCGCCGCGGCGGTTCCATCGCCGCCGGCCGATGATGTGCACCTCTTTGGCGAGGAAGGCGTTGGCGGTGCGCACCACCGTGCCGATGTTCAGGTCGTGCTGCCAGTTCTCGATGGCCACGTGGAAGTTGTGCCGCCGGGAATCGAGCTCCGCCACGATCGCTTCGTGCTTCCAGTAGCGGTACTTGTCCAGGACGTTGCGGCGGTCCCCGTCGGCAAGGAGGTCAGGGTCCCAGTGGTCGCCTTCGGGCAGTTCGCCTTCCCAGGGCCCGACGCCGACCTCCGCCTTTGCGGGCTCGGCCTCCCCGGGCTCGTGGCGGGGTTCGTCTGGCAGGCCGGGCGTTTGGTTCACCCCTCAACACTAGACTGGAGCACTGGAGCATTCATCACCGGTGGAGGTAAACGTGGCAGAAGAAGACCAGGTAGCAGCAAACCCCGCGGTTTACCGCAGCGGCCAGGAGATCGAGTGCTGGCTGACGGACATGGACGGCGTCCTGGTCCACGAGAACCAGCCGATCCCCGGCGCCGCGGAACTGATCCAGCGGTGGGTGGATACGTCCAAGCGCTTCCTGGTGCTGACCAACAACTCCATCTTCACCCCGCGCGACCTTGCCGCCCGCCTGCGTTCCTCCGGCCTGGAAATTCCGGAGGAAAACATCTGGACTTCGGCGCTGGCCACGGCGCAGTTCCTCAAGGACCAGGTGCGGGGCTCAGAGTCCGGCAACCGCGCCTACACGATCGGTGAGGCGGGGCTCACGACGGCGCTGCATGAGGCCGGCTTCATCCTCACCGACCAGAACCCGGACTTTGTGGTGCTTGGCGAGACGCGCACGTACTCTTTCGAAGCCATCACCATGGCCATCCGGCTGATCCTTGCAGGTGCCCGGTTCATCGCCACCAACCCGGATGCCACCGGCCCCTCCAAGGACGGCCCCATGCCCGCCACCGGTGCCATCGCGGCCCTGATCACCAAGGCCACCGGCCGCGAGCCGTACATTGTGGGCAAGCCGAATCCCATGATGTTCCGCTCCGCGATGAACCAGATCGATGCACACTCCGAGACCACCGCCATGATCGGTGACCGGATGGATACGGACATCATCGCCGGCATGGAAGCGGGCCTGCACACCGTCCTGGTCCTCAGCGGCATCACGCACAAGGATGACATTGCCGCGTATCCGTTCCGCCCCAACCAGGTGCTGAACTCCGTGGCGGACCTGAAGAACCAGATCTAGGACTAGAAGATGCTCACCCGGGAGCCGCCCCGGGGCAGCGGGAAGAACCCGTCCAGCAGTTCCGTCACCAGGGGCCGGTAGACCTGCGGATTCCAGCCGGGGCTGGCGTGGGCGGGTGCCGCGCCGGTGGTCTGCAGGTTGCTTGAGACCATGTTGTCCTTGAAGACCACGGCCCAGGTTTCCGCCGCGGTTTCGTAGTCGACCGTCCTGTCCTTGGGGTTCCCGATATAGGCCATCTTGGCCGTGCCCAGCTTCCCGGCGAACTGGCTTCCCTCGAAGTGGTAGATATACGCGGACTCGGTCTGGATCAGGACGCTGGAAGGTGCGATCGGGGACAGCTGCTCCAGGGTCTGGTCCAGGACCTGCCGCCAGCTCCGTTCGTCCTTGTGGATGATCCGTTCACCCAGCTCATACCCACCGCGCAGCGTGGACGGGAACCTGACGCCGCGCTCGTAAAGGAACACCACGCCGTCGAACCAGCTTTGGTCCAGCACGTCGTGCGCACTGTAGGGACTGGAGTCCAGGAGGATGAACTGCACCTGGACTCCCTGCAGGGCAAGGAGTCGGGCAGCCACCTGGGTGGCCAGCATCCCGCCGAAGCTGTGCCCGTAGAAGAAGAGCTTGGTGATCTTCTCTTCGGCAATGTAGTCGGTGATCGCGTTGACCACCTCCGTGATGTTCAGCCCCAGGTTGGAATATCCGACGGCGGCGAGCCGGGCGCGCTTGTTCAGCGCCCCGCGCAGGGTGTTGAGGATCCACTGTGCCTCTTCCCAGCTGGTCTTGTACCCCGGGAACAGGAACCAGCTGGCATCCGGGTAATAGGCGTCCGCGAAGTCGTCCGCAACGCTGAGGATCCTGGTGGTCCGGCGCTGCGACTGGACCTCGCGGGTCACCAGCATGTCGGCAGCCAGCAGCCCGGACGCCCCTGCACCCGCCAGGAACGTGCGCCGCGAAAAGCGTTTCAGCGCAGCCGCCTCCGCCAGCAGCCGGGCGTGGGAAACCCCGCGCCCGCCCTGCGGACTTACCTCCCCCTCATACGGCACACTCCTACCGTAAACCCACCCAAACGTACCGCCGCAACGGGCGGGGGTAACCGTTCGGTGACGCTGGGGTCAGCAGGCGGCCTGGCCCTCCGCGGCGGGGATTGGGGACGTGGGTTCCTGCCGGCGGCGATGGATCTCCAGGCCGATGTCGTTGTAGCGGCCCAGCAGGTCGGCACTGTCCTGGGTGTTTGGATTGTCGAGCAGCGCGAAGAGCGCGTCACTGGCCGCAAGGAGCTCCTCGTTGGAGTATTCCGTAAGGGGCGGCCCGTACAACTCCTCGATCCACATGACAGGAAGGTGTGGATACTCCCCGGCGAAGCGGCCTCCGGGGAACAGCTCACGGACGTCGCCGTCCAGGGGAAGTGGCTGCTCGCCGGATGGCCGGTTCAAGGAAGCATTGTGGGCAGCGGGTACCAGCTGCAGGGAAACGCCTGCACCACAGGCTCCCGGCAGCGCGTTGGCATCCAGCGCATTCAGGTCGCTGCGCAGGCCGGCCAGCGCGGTTGACTCCACCAGGTCCGCCATTGAGAGGTCAACGCAAATATGGCAGCGGATGCCCATTCGCCGGACACGGCGGATGATGTGGACCAGGTGGGGGCGGGAACCGCTGTCAAGGCTCCCCCGGACTTCAATCCGGACGATGTCTGCAGGGACATCAAAATTAACAACTGCGTCTAATGCTCGGTCCATAGGTACTCCAAAAGAGGTCTATGGCCGACGGCTCAACCTCCGCAAGCCTAACCTCCGCGGGAGCCCCTGCACAACCCAACCCTTAGGAACGGGCCGCGCGGATTACCTTTCCCGGCTCCTCATAGTGCGTCCGGGCACCGGCTCCGCCCACTGAGTCCACCAGGGACTTGGCGATGTCCCGCAGCTTGGTGTTGCTGTTGCTGGATGCCTCGGTGAGGATTTCGACGGCAGCCGCCTGGCTGCAGCGGTTCTGGGCCATGACAATGCCCACGGCGATGTCGATGATGGTGCGGGACTCCAGCGTGGCCCGGAGGTTCGACGCGCTGTCCGCATGCAGGGAGAACCGGACGGCAAGGCGCAGGGCCTGCGAAATTTCACGGGTGAAGTCCCGGGCCCTTGCCGTGGCCCGTCCTTCGAACTTCCGGGGAACATCGGAATAGAGGTTCAGGGCCGCCTTGGCCTCGCCCTGCAGGGTGAACGGGAGGGAAAGCACCGAACGCAGGCCATGGGCGGCAACGGCCGTTGCGTAATCGGGACCCCACCGGTTCTCCTCCAGCAGATCGGGAACGTGGACTTCGCGTTCCTCCTCCGCAGCAGTCAGGCAGGGGCCCTGAGACAAGGAGTACTGGATTTCGTCCACTTCCCGCGCCGAATCGCTGCTCCACCCGATGGTGGCCGCCTTGCGGTCACGGAGCAGGGTGATGCCACACAGGGCGTCGTCACCGTCGCCTGCCATCTGGTGGGCGGAGAAACGGGCCAGTTCGTTGAGGAAGTCCTCAAAATCAGCGCTTTCCAGGATGAGGTTCTGGACCTGGTCGGTTGCGCTCAAAGGCTGTTCTGGGGGGAGCAAATGCATGATCTCCAAGCAACTGAAAAGTGATAAAGGACATCATAAAGCAGCGCCAACAGCCCGGCCAACGGCCAGCATACTTGTTCCCAGGCGATTTCCCGGGTCCGCAGCAGGACCTAGGACAGCCCCAGCTCGTCCTTGCTGAACGCAAACAGGTATGGAACGCCGGTCTCGGCTTCGATTTTTTCCTTGGCACCGGTGTCACGGTCCACGATCACTGCCACCGCAACCACGTTGCCGCCGGCCTTCCGGACGCCTTCCACTGCCGTCAGCGCGGAACCGCCCGTGGTGGAGGTGTCCTCCAGGACCAGCACCTTGCGGCCTTCAACGGAGGGGCCCTCCACCTGGCGACCCATGCCGTAGGACTTCTGGGCCTTGCGGACCACGAAAGCATCCACGGCACGGCCGGCATCAGCGGCAGCGTGCATCACTGCAGTGCCCACCGGGTCAGCACCCATGGTGAGGCCGCCGGCGCACTCAAAGTCGATCCCGGCGTCGTCCGCCAGGGCGAGCATGACCTGGCCCACCAGCTTGGAGGCCTCGTGGTGCAGGGTGATGCGGCGGAGGTCGATGTAGTAGTCAGCCTCGGCCCCACTCGAGAGGATCACCTTGCCGCGGACCACGGCGAGTTCCTTGATGAGTTCGAGCAGGCGGGCGCGGGCAGCTGCGGTGTCTACCGCAGTGTCAGAGGGCGAAGTCATGGGCTCAAGTTTAGTGGGTGGGCGGACGGTGAGTGGGCGGGCAAAGCCTGGCGCGTGCTCGGGGCGGGGCCCGAAGGCGATGACGCGCGGCAGGACACGCCTGACCACGGGGTTGTGGCGCAGGATGAAGAAGACCATCCGCGTGATGGAGAGCGTAGTCCGGGCACCATCGCCGGCCAGGGTCGCCCCGGACAATCTCCCGGCGAAGAGCGGAACAAAAACCACCCTGTGCATGATGCGCTGCACGGTTTGGACCACCACTGTAGGCATGCGCCGGCGGCGCTGGATTGCCGCGAGGGTCCTGGCCCGCACGTGGCCCCGCCGCAGGTCCGGGGCCAACCGTTCGGCGGCCGCCACTGCATCCTGGATGGCCAGGTTGATGCCTACGCCGCCGGCCGGTGACATCGCGTGGGCTGCATCCCCGATGCACAGGAATCCGTCGGTGTACCAGCGCTGCAGGCGGTTCAGCTTAACGTCCAGCCAGTGAAGGTCGTCCAGGCTGCGAATGGAGTCGACGCGGTCGGCGAGATCCGGACGAAGTGCCGCCACGCGCTGCCGGAACCGTTCCACGCCGCCGGCCCTGATCCCGGCATCCGAGCCCTTGGGGGCGAGGTACCCCAGCTGGTAGTAGTCGGTGCGGTTCAGGGCAATCATGGCGTCCCCGTCACCCAACGACGGCACCACACCCGCCACTTCGCCCTGCTCGGAAGCGTGGCGCGGGAGCCTGAACCACCAGGTGTCGAACGGCACCGGGTACTCCCTGGTGCGCATTCCCGCCGCCTCCCGCAGCACTGAATGGCGCCCGTCCGCGGCCACCACCACATCTGCATGCAGCACGTGTTCCGCCCCCGGCCCGGCCCCGCCCGTGGCCCTGTAGCGCACTCCGGTGACGCGGCCGCCGTTGAACTCCAGGCCGGTGGCCTCGCTCTCCATAAGCAGGCTGAACGTCGGTTCCGCAGCGGCCGCCGAGGCGAGGAAATCCAGGAAGTCCCACTGCGGCATCATGGCCACGTAGTTGTACGGGGGCTTCAAAGAGTCGAAGGCCGCCAGGGTGACCAGGCCGGCGCCGGGGACCGGAACAGCCACGTTGTTCAGCCTGCTTTGGGGCAGGCTGCGGAATCCCGCGCCCAGGCCAAGTTCGTCGATCAGGCGGATGGTGGAGGCATGCACCGTGTCGCCGCGGAAGTCGCGCAGGAAGTCGCGGTGCTTCTCCAGGACGGTCACCTGCACTCCGGCCCGGGCCAGCAGCAGTCCCAGCATCATTCCCGCGGGGCCTCCGCCCACCACGGCACACCCTGTCCGCTCCATGCAGTTACGCTACGCCGCGCAGGGGCCGCCCGGAACAGTTGAGGGTTGTTGACAGTGCTGGCTAGGCTGGACAACATGCGCGAACTCCAGGCCAAAATCATTGAAGAAATGGGCGTTCAGCCCCGGATCGATCCCGCGGGGGAGGTACGCAAACGCGTCACGTTCCTCAAGGAATACCTGAAGGCAACCCACACCAAGGGCTTTGTCCTGGGCATTTCCGGTGGCCTGGATTCATCCCTGGCGGGCAAGCTTGCGCAACTGGCGGTGGATGAGCTTGAGGCCGAAGGCGTGGAAGCCAATTTCGTGGCCGTCCGCCTTCCCTACGGAGTGCAGCACGACGAGGAAGATGCCCAGGCAGCCCTGGACTTCATCAAGGCCAAGACGGAATGGACGTTCAACATCTCCGCCGCCGTGGACGGTTTTGAAGACGAGTTCGAAAAGACCGTGGGCTCGGAGATCTCCGATTTCCACAAGGGCAACACCAAGGCCCGCACCCGGATGATCGCCCAGTATGCGCTGGCGGGCGAGCACAACTACCTGGTGGTTGGCACCGACCACGGCGCCGAGTCCGTCACCGGCTTCTTCACCAAGTACGGCGACGGCGGCGCGGACATCCTGCCCCTGTTCGGCCTCAACAAGCGGCAGAACCGCGCCCTGCTGGCTGAACTTGGAGCGCCGGCGCGCGTCTGGGAGAAGGTACCCACCGCCGACCTGCTCGATGACCGGCCAGGCCGAACCGATGAGGACGAACTGGGCCTCAGCTACGACCAGATCGACGACTACCTCGAAGGCCGCGAGGTTCCGGACGCCGTTGCCGACTCCATCGAACAGAAGTACCTCCGGACCCGCCACAAGCGCACCGTGCCGGTCACCATCTTTGACACGTGGTGGAAGGACCAGGGCCCCGAGGAGCCCCGCGTGGGCCTCTAGGCAGCCTCGCCGGACTTCCCCACCTTTGGGGAGCACGTCTTCGGGGAGAACGACGGCGGGCGGCACCGGAAGGTGCCGCCCGCCGTCGTCGTTCGCGGCCAGAGCCGGGGAGGCTCAGCGGGGCCGCCGCCCGCCGCCGCCGCCCACGCCAAGCTGCTGCGTAATCCGGTGCGCCTCCGCCATCAGGAGGCCGCCGAGTTCCTCCTGCCGTTCCGGCTTGAAGCGTGGTTCGATGCCCGTCAACGACAATGCCCAAGCCGGTTTCCCGGAGCGGTCAAACACCGCCGCACCCATCCCCCAGCTTCCCTCCAGGACCAGGCCGGGGTTCACCGAATAGCCGGCCAGCCGGGTGCGGGCCAGGTTCTTCCGCACCAGTTCGGGAGTATGGTTCCCGGCGAACTCGCCCGCGTGTTCGCTCCAGCGCCCCAGCATTTCCTCCTGCTCGCTTTCCGGCAGGAAGGCCATGATGGCCGTCCCGGCCGACGCGACGCCAAGGGGGAACCGGACACCCTCGTGCAGGACGAAGGAGCGGACCGGGAAGCTGCCTTCCTCACGCAGCAGGCAGACCGTCCCGGCGCCGCGGCGGATGGAGAAGAAGGCGCTCTCGCCCGTGGCCTGCGCCAGCCGGCGGAGGCTGGGCCGGGCGATGTCCTCCAGGGGAAACCGCGCCGAAGCCACCGAGCCCATCAGGAGGATCTCGGGGCCCAGCACCCAGTTCCCCGTCACGGGATCATGGTCCAGCAGGCCTTCCGCGGCCAGGGACGTCAGGAGCCTGTGGACCGTGGGACGGGTAAGGCCGGATTCCCGCACGAGGTCCACCAGGGGCATTCCCTCCGAGCTCCTGCCCACCAGCCGCAGCAGGCCGGCGATCCGCGTTACCACCTGCGCGCCCTGCACCTGCATGGCCATGAACCCTCCTAATGTCCACAATATGGATACACGCCATCGTACTGTCCACACTGTAAATAGGCCACGCCGTGGTCCTTGACAGGCGCAATAATGCGCCCGTAGTCTCCAGACTCAGATCCCCGGCATCCACTTAGTGGACACCACCGTGCTCAACGAGGAGACGACATGAAGAAACTCCAAGCTTCCGCCGCCAGCGCCCTGGAAGGGGCCCTGCAGGACGGCATCACCCTCGCCGTAGGAGGATTTGGCCTGAGCGGCATTCCGGCCGACCTGATCGAAGCTGTGCGTGATTCCGGCGTCCGGGACCTCACCGTGGTGTCCAACAACATGGGCGTGGACGGCAAGGGGCTGGGCATCCTGATCGAGGCGGGCCAGGTCCGCAAGGTCATCGCGTCCTACGTCGGCGAGAACAAGCTGTTTGCCGAGCAGTACCTTGCCGGCAGGCTGGAGGTGGAATTCACTCCGCAGGGCACCCTGGCCGAGCGGCTTCGCGCCGGCGGCGCCGGCATCCCTGCCTTCTACACCAAAACCGGCGTGGGCACCCTGGTTGCCGAAGGCAAACCGCACAAGGTGTTCGACGGCGAAACGTACGTCCAGGAGCGGGCCATCCGGGCCGACGTCGCGCTTGTCCGTGCCCACACCGCTGACACGGACGGCAACCTCATCTACCGCTACACGGCCCGGAACTTCAACCCCGTAGTGGCCACAGCCGGCACACTGACCATCGCCGAGGCGGAAGTGATCGTGGAGCCCGGCCGGCTGGACCCGAACCACGTTGCGACCCCCGGCGTCTTCGTCCAGCGGCTGGTGCAGGCGTCGGACCGGGTCAAGGACATCGAGCAGCGGACCGTCCGGCAGCGCGCCGGCCTCGTCTCCGCCTGACCGGCCTCCGACGCCGGCCACCCCAACAACGGAAGAACATCACTCAATGGAGAGAAACACCGCCATGGCCACCAGCCAGCTCGACCAACCGGACGTCCGCCAGAAGGGCTTGGCCCTGATGGCTGAAAAGCTGGCCGGATGGACGCAGAAGTGGTTCCCGGACGCTTACATCTTCGCCCTGGCAGGCGTGCTGCTGGTGGCCATCGCAGCACTCGCCATCGGCGCCTCTCCCAAGGCAGTGGTGGACTCCTTCGGAAACGGCTTCTGGGACCTCACCGCCTTCACTTTGCAGATGGCCATGGTGGTGCTGACCGGCTACGTGGTGGCCACCTCGCCGCCCGTGGCCCGGTTGATTGACCGACTGGCGCAGGTGCCAAACTCCGCGCGCGCCGCCGTCAGCTTCGTTGCCGTGATGTCCATGTCGGTGTCGTTCGTGAACTGGGGTTTGAGCCTGATCTTCGGCGGCCTCCTGGCGCGTGCCGTGGCCCGCCGGGCGGATCTGCACGTCGACTACCGGGCGCTCGGGGCAGCGGCCTTCATGGGGCTGGGCGCCGTCTGGGCGTTGGGCATGTCTTCCTCCGCGGCCCAGCTCCAGGCCACAAAGGCCTCCATTCCCCCGGCGCTGCTGAAGATCACCGGCGTCCTGGACTTCGGCACCACCATCTTCACCTGGCAGTCCCTGCTGACCCTGGTCATCCTGATGCTGCTGACCACCGTCATTGCCCACTTCTCCGCCCCCACGGGCGGCGCCGTCAAAACCGCGGCAGACCTCGGCGTCGACCTTGATGACCAGCCCGAACCGCCGGCCGAAAAGTCGCGCCCCGGCGAGTGGCTCGAATACAGCAGGGTCCTCCCCGTCCTGGCCGGGGTTCTGACGCTGGGGTGGCTGGTGTCCCAACTCCTGACCCTGCCCATCCTCAGCGTGGTCAGTTCACTGAACGGCTACCTGCTGGTCTTCCTGATGCTGGGGCTTGTGCTGCACGGAACCCCGCGCAAATTCCTCCAGTCCGTGACCAAGGCCGTGCCCGCAACCGCAGGCATTTTGGTCCAGTTCCCGCTCTATGCCGCGATGGCGGCCATCCTGACCAAGGCCACCGGCGCGGGCGGCCTCTCGGTGTCGGAGCATCTGGCCCATTTCTTCACCAGCATCGGCGGCAACGGGGCGTTCGCGGTCATCATCGCCATCTACACGGCACTTCTTGGCATGTTCGTTCCGTCCGGCGGCGGAAAGTGGCTGGTGGAGGCACCGTACGTCATGCAGTCCGCCACCGACGTGAACATGAACCTCGGCTGGACCGTGCAGATCTACAACATGGCCGAGGCCCTGCCCAACCTCATCAACCCGTTCTTCATGCTGCCGCTGCTGGCCGTCTTGGGCCTGCGCGCCCGGGACCTGGTGGGCTTCACGTTCCAGCAGTTCCTGTTCCACCTGCCGGTGGTCCTGCTGCTCGCCTGGCTGCTGGGAATGACGTTCGAGTTCGTGCCGCCGGTAATACCCAACTGAATTACAGCCAAGACGACCAAAGGAGAAAACCCATGGGATGGACCAGGGATGAAATGGCTGCGATTGCGGCCGAGGAACTGAACGACGGCGACTACGTAAACCTGGGGATCGGCATCCCCACGCTGGTGGCGAACAACCTGCCCGAGGGCGTGCGGGTGGTGCTGCAGAGCGAGAACGGGCTGCTGGGCATGGGCCCGTTCCCGTACGAGGGCGAGGAGGACGCCGACCTCATCAACGCCGGCAAGCAGACCGTCACGGTCCTGCCGGGCGGCAGCATCTTCGACTCCGCCACCTCGTTCGGCATGATCCGGGGCGGGCACGTCAAGGTGGCCATCCTGGGCGCCATGCAGGTCTCCGGCAACGGCGACCTGGCCAACTGGACCATCCCCGGGAAGATGGTCAAAGGCATGGGAGGTGCCATGGATCTGGTGGCAGGAACACCGCGCGTGGTGGTCCTCACCGAACACAACGCCAAGGACGGCACCGCCAAAATCGTCCGCGAATGCACGCTGCCGCTGACCGGGCTCAGCTGCGTGGACCGGATCATCAGCGACCTCGCCGTCTTCGACCTTCACAAAAAGGACGACGGCGGGCGGCAGCTCACGCTGACCAGGCTGGCACCGGGGGTCACCGTGGAGGACATCCGGGAGAAGACCGAAGCCGGCTTTGAGGTCGCCCCCTCCCTCGATCCAGCCACCACCTTGGAAGGAGCCTCGGCATGAGCCTCAAAAAGCAGTTCGGCAAGGATGTCCTGATCACCGGCTGGGGTCACAGCAGGTTTGGGAAGCTCACCGACGACACCCTGGAATCCCTCATCGTCCAGGTGGCCACGGACGCCATCAGCAGCGCAGGGATTGAGCCGGCCCGGATCGATGAAATCTACGTGGGACAGTTCAACTCCGGCATGATGCCGCTGGCGTTTCCATCCTCCCTGGCGCTGCAGGTGTCACCGGACCTGGCCAACGTCCCGTCCACCCGCGTGGAGAACGCGTGCGCCTCGGGCTCGGCGGCCTTCCAGCAGGGCACCAAGGCACTGCTCGCCGGAACCGCCAAAACGGTCCTGGTGATCGGCGCCGAAAAGATGACCCACGCGGGAGCTGATGTGGTGGGCGCCGGGCTGCTGGGCGCCGACTACGACATGGCCGGCAGGCCCTCCACCACCGGGTTCACCGGACTCTTCGCGGAAGTGGCCAGGCACTACGCCAAACGCTACGACGCTGACGGGAAGCTGGGCGACGTCCTGGGTACCATCGCGGCCAAGAACCACCGCAACGGCGTGGACAACCCGTACGCCCAGCTCCGCAAGGACCTCGGCGAGGAGTTCTGCCAAACCGTCTCGGACAAGAACCCCATGGTGGCCGATCCCCTGCGCCGGACCGACTGTTCCCCCGTGTCCGACGGTGCCGCCGCCGTCGTGCTGTCCACTTCGCCAACCGGAGGCCTCACGGCACCGGTACGGCTCGCCGGCTTTGGCCAGGCCAACGACTTCTTCCCCGCGGCGCGCAGGGACCCGACGGCGTTCGAAGCCACGCGGGTGTCCTGGCAGCGTGCCCTGGCGATGGCCGGCGTCGGGATTGAGGACCTGGACCTGGCCGAAGTCCATGACTGCTTCACCATCGCTGAGCTGCTCATGTACGAGGCCATGGGCCTGACCGAACCCGGCCAGGGCGCCCTGGCGCTCCAGGAAGGCTTGGTCTACAAGGACGGGAAACTTCCCATCAACATCTCAGGAGGCCTCAAGTCCAAAGGCCACCCTGTGGGTGCCACCGGCGTGTCCCAGCACGTCCTGGCGGCCATGCAGCTCACGGGCACCGCGGGCGACATGCAGCTCCCGGCCCCGCGCCGGGCAGCCGTGCAGAACATGGGCGGCGTGGGCATCGCCAATTACGTCAGCATCCTGGAGGCCGTGTAACTGTCCGGGGCCGGGCCGCCGTCGTGGGCTGCTTTCACGACGGCGGACCGCAGCCTATTTCGCAGTGCCTGCGATGGACTCGGCGCCGGCAGTGGCGCACGCTTCGTCAAGGGCACCATCGGGCGCCCCGCCCACACCGATGCCGGCCACGGAAACGCCGTTAACCTTCAGCGGGACTCCGCCTGCCAGGAACAGGGTGCCCGGCAAGTCTGCGATCGAGGGGCCATTGCCATTGATGCGCTTGGCCAGCTCGCTGGTGGGGGTGCCGAAAGCTGCTGCGGTGTAGGCCTTTTCCTTGGCGGCCTCAATGGTGTGCGCCGCGGCATTGTCTCCCCGCAGCAGTGCTTGGACGGTGCCGAAGCGGTCAACGAGCGCCACCGTGACGAACGGCAGTTTGTCCGCCTGGCACTTGGCGAGTGCCGCGACGACGGCCTGGGCGGAGGCTGTGGCGGAGATACGGTTCTGCTGAACCACAGTCTCCGGCGCCGGCTGCACGTCAACGGCGGGCACGACGGCGGGCGCTTCAGTGCCGCTGACGCGGCCAGTGCCGGCGTTGGCGGCTGCCGTGGCTCCGGCCGTGACCAGGATTGCTGCGGCTGCGGCGGCTGTGAGTGCCTTGTGGGATTTCTTCATGGTGCGTTCCTTGGGTTGGTAGGTGTGCTGTTGCCGGTTTCCATCCTTCTCGGCAGCGGTTGGCGTGGCATCGGGCCTTCGGCTGCCCCTTGCTGGCCCGAAAGGCCAGCCGTATCAGCCAAAAGGCTGAGGAACCCGGCAGGCGTGGAGCCCTAGCATGGAAGGCAGTGCTTCCCACCACGAGATCCGGATCCCGCATGCCTGCCAAAGATTCCACCCCGGCCACCGGCCTGGCGGCCGCCGTTGCCGCCGGGGGCGCCGGGGGCGCGTCCCGTCCGGTGCCGCCCACCCCCAAGGGCCGCCTGGGCAGCATTGAGGCCGCCGTCCATCTGGGCTTCGCGGTGCTCCTGGTGGCATCGGTGGTGCGCTATGTCATGCGGCATTCCCCTTCCGACAACGTCCTGGTCCTGGGACTCGCCGCCGCCGCCTGCCTGCTGTACGCCGTCGTGGCCCTGCTCTCGCTGCGGGACCGGCACAGCGCGCCGTGGATGGTCGCGTTGGTGGCTGTCTGGGCGGTCCTGGTGGTGGCAGCACCGAGCTTCGCCTGGTGTTCCTTCGCCCTCTTCTTCCTGTGCAGGAGTGCCCTGCGCGGTGCTGCGTCCTACGTCCTGGCGGGCGGCATCACCCTGGCAACCGCGGCCGGCCTGTTCCGGCTGGGCAACGGTACGGACCTTGCCATGCTGTTGGGGCCTGTGGCCGTAGGCGTCATGCTGACGCTCATCTATGACCGGATACAGCACGACGCCGAGGAGCAGCGCCGCCTGCATGCGGAGGTCACCCAGGCCCAAGGCCAGCTGGCGGCCAGTGAACGCCGTGCCGGCACCATCGCCGAACGGGAGCGGGTGTCCCGGGAAATCCACGACACCGTCACCCAGGGGCTCGCCAGCAGCCTGCTCCTGCTCGAAGCCGCGGGGCGTGGTTGGCCAAGTGGCGCCGCGCAGCAGGATCTCCACCAGGCCACCAGCCTGCTCCGCACCAACCTGGCGGAAACCCGGAGCCTGGTCCACGAGCTTGCTTCCCCCGGGCTGGAATCAACGCCGCTGCCGGAGGCGCTGCTGCTGGCTGCCCGGCAATACCTGCCGGAAGCCACCCTTGTGGTGACAGGAGCCCCCAGGCAAGTCTCACCGGACATCCGGCACGCACTGCTGCGGGTGGTGCAGAGTGCGGCCTCCAACACCGCGCTGCACGCTGCGGCTTCAGTCGCTGCCCTGACGGTGGGCTTCCTGCCGGACGCCGTCACCCTGGACATCTACGACGACGGCGCCGGTTTTGATCCGGCGGCGGCAGCTCCGCCGTCGACGGCCGGAGGTTACGGCCTGCGGGCCATGCGGCAGCGGGTGGAGCAGCTGGGTGGCATATTCTCGATCCAAAGTGCCCCTGGCGAGGGGACCATCGTGGCGGCGCAATTGCCGTTGGAGGGCGCATGAGCAGCATCACGGTCCTGCTGGTGGACGACCACCTTGTGGTCAGGAGCGGGCTGCGCGCGTTGCTGGGAACCCAGCCTGACCTGGCGGTTGTGGCGGAGGCATCCTCGGGAGAGGAAGCGTTGCAGCTGGTGCATGCGCACCTCCCGGCTGTGGTGGTGATGGACCTTGCCATGGGCCCTGGCATGGATGGAATCGAGGCCATCAGGCGGATCCGGGATCTCAACAGCGGGCAGGCAATCCTGGTTTTCACCACCTACGACTCGGATGCCGATATTGTCCGCGCAGTCGATTCCGGCGCCATGGGCTACCTGTTGAAGGACGCCGCCCCGGAGGAAATCTTTGCCGCCATCCGCGGCGCGGTTCAGGGCAGGAGCGTGATGAGCCCGCCGGTGGCCTCGCGGTTGTTCCAGCAGCTGCGCAACCCCGAAGAAGTCCTCACCCCCCGGGAGGCAGAATTGCTCAGTTTGCTCACTGAAGGCCTCAGTAACCGGGAACTCGGGCGGCGGCTTTTCATCTCCGAGGCCACCGTCAAAACCCACCTGGCGCACATCTACGCAAAGCTCGGAGTGGATACGCGGGCGGCCGCTATTGCCACCGCGATACGCCGTGAGGGCATGCGGTAACCGCGGTTTATGGCCCTTACCCTTGCACCCGGGCCCTGTGCCCCGTACGTTTGGGACTGCGGGGACTAACTCCCGCGCACTCCGGGATGATTCCCCGGGGAGAGAATCAGAGTCACATGAAGGAATGCAGCCATGGCAACAGGCACAGTTAAATGGTTCAACGCCGAAAAGGGTTTTGGCTTCATTGCCCCCGATGACGGGTCCGCTGACGTTTTCGCCCACTACTCGGCAATCGCAACCAGCGGCTACCGCTCACTGGACGAGAACCAGAAGGTCGAATTCGATGTGACCCAAGGCCCCAAGGGCCCGCAGGCAGAGAACATCCGCCCGCTCTAAGTCTTCGGCGGCCACCGGCACCTGCCGGGACCCCATCCAGCGGCCCCTCCAGCTCAGGTTGGAGGGGCCGCTGCTTTTATGTGGGGGTTTTGTGGGGCACGCGTTCCCGGGGCCAGTCCTCCGGTTTCCCCTTTTGGGATAATTGATCCATGACCGGACAGGACCAGGACAGGGACAAGGATCCGTGGGAGGAGTTTGACGCTCTGGGGCCCGCTGCACCGGACCGCGTGCCGGGCCAGCCCGGCGGGGAGCCCTACGGTTTCGGCTTCCGCACCGGGGTACGCAGCGCCCGGGTGGCGGTCGGCTTTGCCGTTTACGCCCTGGCGCTGGGAACCATCCTGGCCCTGACCGGGTGCATTGTGTTCATCAGCCGGCAGCAGTGGCTGCTGGCGGGCCTCATGCTGGTGATCGAGGCAGTGTTTGTTTTCGCTTTCACGCGGCTGGTGGCCCAGGCCAGGCGCCGCCGGCAGGCGCGGTGACAATTTCAAACCTTGACCTTGACCTTGACGCAGCGTCAAACCCTAGGCTCGGAGCATGGAAGACATCCCCGACACTGGCACGGACTGGTCCATCCAGGACGTAGCCAGGATGGCCGGCACCACCAGCCGCACGCTGCGCCACTACGATGACATCGGCCTGCTGAAGCCCAGCAGGGTGGGCAGCAACGGTTACCGCTATTACGACGGCGCCGCCCTCCTCCAACTGCAGCGCATTCTCCTGCTGCGGGAGCTGGGCCTGGGCCTGCCGGCCATCGCGGAGGTCTTCCACCAGCAGGCTGACCCGGTCACCGCGCTCACCCGTCATCTTGAGTGGCTCGGACAGGAGCAGCAGCGGCTGGCACGGCAAATGCAATCCGTGCGGCGAACCATTGAAACAGTAAGGGCAGGAGGCCAACTGATGGCAGAGGACATGTTCGACGGCTTCGACCACACCCAGTACAAGGATGAGGTGGAGGAACGGTGGGGCAAGGAGGCCTACGCAAAATCCGACGCGTGGTGGCGCGGCATGGCTTCGGACGAAAAGCAGGAGTGGATGTCCAAGGTGGAAACCCTTGGCAACGACTGGAAGGCTGCCGCCCGCTCCGGCGTTGCTGCGGACGGTCCCGAGGCCCGGGAACTGGCAACGCGGCACGTCGACTGGCTGAGGTCCATCCCCGGGACTCCGGCCGCCGGAAACAGCGGGAATGTCAAGGGATACGTCCTCGGGCTGGCGGACATGTACGTGGAAGACCCGCGCTTCGCCGCCAATTACGGCGGAGTGGAGGGGGCGGGCTTCGTTCGGGCGGCCCTTCGCAGTTTTGCGGAGAAGTATCTGTAGGGCAGAGGCGGAAGGCAGCCTAGCGGCTGGTCTTGGAGCTGCCGGCGCCCGCCCGATCAGTCTTGGCGCGCCGGGTCCGCCGGACCACCAGCAGCACCACGGCAATGGCCAATCCGGCGTAGACGGCATAGTTCAGGAAGCGTGAGTACTCCTCGATCAGCCTGTATTGGGTGCCCAGCAGGTAGCCCAGGCCGATGAGGGCGCCGTTCCACAGCCCGCTGCCGGCCAGGGTGAACAGGGTAAAGGTGGCAAAGGGCATGGCCGCCGCCCCCGCCGGAAGGGAGATGAGGCTGCGGACGCCGGGCAACAGGCGGCCGAAGAAGATGGATGACCTGCCGTGGCGGCGGAACCATCCTGCCGCGTGTTCGAAGTCTTCGCGGTCCACCAAGGGCAGTTTGGACAACCACCGGATGGACCGCTCCAGCCCCAGCTTGGCGCCGAGCCAGTAGAGAAACAGCGCCCCCAGATAAGCGCCAAGGGTGCTGGTGGCAAAAACGAGGAAAAGGTTCAGGGAGCCCTGCTTGGCCAGATATCCCGCCAGGGGGAGGATCACCTCGCTGGGGATGGGAGGCACCACGGTTTCGGCGAGCGTAAAGCCCCCCACGCCCCACTCCCCCAAAGTGTCGATGGCCCTCGCCGCAAACCCGACGATTCCGGTGAGTCCCTCAGTGGGGCTGGCTGCACCGGTCAAGATTGTCCACATACGCCCGTCCCGTCCCCTGCGCCCGGGTTACCGGTGCTTGAATTCCGGCTGGCGCTTCTCGGCGAACGCCGCCATGCCTTCCTTTTGGTCCTCCGTGGCGAACAGGGAGTGGAAGAGCCGCCGTTCGAACAACACCCCCTGGGCCAGCCCGGTTTCAAAGGCGGCATTGACAGCTTCCTTGGCAGCCATCGCCGCGGGCTTGGACTTGGCGGCAATCACCCCTGCCACCTTGAGTGCCTCGGACACGACGTCCGCCGCCGGAACCACACGGGACACCAGCCCGCACCGGTCGGCTTCCTCCGCCTCGATGAACCTGCCGGTGAGGATCATGTCCATGGCCTTCGCCTTGCCCACGGCCCGGGTGAGCCGCTGCGAGCCGCCCATGCCGGGGAGTACGGCGAGGTTGATTTCCGGTTGGCCGAATCTGGCGTTGTCCCCGGCAATGATGAGGTCGCACATCATGGCCAGTTCGCAGCCGCCGCCCAGGGCAAACCCGGACACCGCAGCGATGGTGGGAATCCGCAGCCGGGCAAAGTCCTCCCAGCCCCGGAACCAGTCGGCGGCATACATGTCCATGTAGCCCTGGTCCGCCATTTCCTTGATGTCGGCTCCGGCCGCGAACGCTTTGCCCGAGCCGGTGATCACCACGGCACCCAAACCGGGATCGGAATCCATGGCGGTAACGGCGGCCACCAACTCCTCCATGGTGGCCTTGTTCAGCGCGTTCAACGCCGACGGCCTGTTGAGGGTTACCAGCCCTACCCTGCCCTGCTGCTCCACCAGGATGTTGGCGTACTCCGTCATTCGGGGCTCCCGTCGTCGTGTGCTGTTGTGGTCCCTCGCCGGCCCGGCATTTCCGTGCCGGTGCTCTCCCCCGCCACCGGCTCTTGCTGCCTCGCTGCATGCTGCCCGGAGGCGTCGCGGATGTCCGTGATGATGGCCGAGAAGTCGCGGCCCGCGCCGCCTTCCGCGGCAAACCTATCGTAGATCCGGGCGGCGAGCGCTCCCATCTGTCCCGCCACCCCTGTGCTGTCCAGGGCGTTGACGGCGAGGTTGAGGTCCTTGGCCATGAGCGCTGCGGCAAAGCCCGGCTGGTAGTCCCTGTTGGCGGGGCTGGTGGGAACCGGTCCGGGCACCGGACAATTGGTGGTCAGCGCCCAGCACTGGCCGGACGCGGCGGAAGCGACGTCGAACAAGGCCTGGTGGGTCAGGCCCAGCTTTTCGCCGAGCACGAAGGCCTCGCTGACCGCAATCATCGAGACGCCCAGGATGAGGTTGTTGCAGATCTTGGCCGCCTGGCCGGCTCCGTGTCCGCCGCAGTGCACCACCCGCTTGCCCATGACCTCCAGGAGCGGCCGCACCGCCTCAAAGTCAGCCCCGTCGCCGCCGGCCATGAAGGTCAGGGTGCCTGCTTCGGCCCCCACCACGCCGCCGGAAACGGGGGCGTCAACGGAGCGGTGGCCTGCTGCGATGGCCAGGCGGGCGGCGTCCCTGGCCTCGTCGACGTTGATGGTGGAGCAGTCCAGGAACATCGTCCCCGCCGGCGCCGCTGCCAGCAGCCCGGGTCCGTCTGCACCGCCCACGTAGGCGTCCAGGACGTGGCGGCCGCTGGGGAACATGGTGAGGACAACGTCGGCACCGGCCAGCGCCTCCACGGCGCTCCCTGCCACCGGAATACCCTGTGCACGGGCCGACTGCAGGGCTTCAGGGACCACGTCGAAACCAGCAACCCGGTAACCGGCGCGGACCAGGTTCAGGGCCATGGGACGCCCCATGTGTCCAAGGCCCAGGAAGGCCACACTGCTCTTGTCAGTCATGGTCCGTCTCCTTCATCTGCAGGTCGGGGTTGGAGTGCGGTTCAAGCCGGGGGTGCAGCTCAGACGGGACATGGAGGTCCAGTTCCCCGCCGTCCAGGGGCTGGAAGAACCCCTCCACCTGGGGGGGAAGCACCTCGGCCAACGTGGCAGGTTTCCACTGCGGGTTCCTGTCCTTGTCCACTACCTGGGCGCGGACTCCTTCGCGGAAGTCCGGTGCGGCCAGGAAGCGGATCCCGGCCCGGTACTCCTGGGCCAGGGCCTCATCCAGGGTCAGGCCGGCCGCGCGGCGCAGCGACGCCAAGGTGACCGTGACCGAGGTGGGTGACTTGGCTTCGATCGTGGCGGCGGCTTCCGCGGCATCGTCGCGTCCGGGCCCGGTCCACGCCCGGAGGCGCCGGACAATCTCTCCAGCATCGTCCGGGGCGTAGCAGGAGTCGATCCATTCCCGCTGCCCGGCCAGCATGGAGGCAGGGGGCTGCCCGGCATAACGGGCGACGGCGTCTTCCGGGCTTTCCTTCTCCAGCGCAGCCACGAGGCGCGGCAGGGCGTTCGACGGAACGTAGTGGTCGGCAAGGCCCAGGAACACGGCATCCCCGGCTGCCAGGTGTGCTCCCGTAAGCGCCGCGTGGGTTCCCGCCTCGCCTGGTGCGTGTGAAAGCAGGAAGGTCCCGCCGACGTCGGGCGCGAAGCCAATGGTGGTCTCCGGCATCCCCATCCTGGTCCGCTCGGTGACCACCCGGACGTCCCCGTGCGCGGAGATGCCCACCCCGCCGCCCAGGACCAGGCCGTCCATGAGGGCGACGTACGGCTTGGGGTACCGGGCAATCAGCGAGTTCAGGCGGTACTCGGTCTGCCAGAAGTGGGCCGTCCTGTTCCCGCCGTGCAGCATGTCCCGGTATATGGCCACGATGTCCCCGCCCGCGCACAGGCCCCGCTCCCCGGCGCCCTGGACCAGGACGGTGGCCACGCCGTCGTCCCCTGCCCATGCGGTGAGCTGCCGCAGGAGCAGCTCCACCATTCCCGCGGTAAGTGCGTTGACGGCCCGGGGCCGGTTGAGGGTGATCACGCCCAGCCGGCCTCGGCGTTCAAAGAGTACGTCCGCGCTTCCGTCCCCTGCCGCGTTGTCCGTTGTGCTGTCCTTGGCTGCGGTCATCGGCTGGGTGCTCCTTCGCATGGTGGCCGGATGAGTGATCCAGGTCATTCTGTTGCGAATATACCCGCCCCTTCACGCCCGGAACCAACCACGGCGGATCGCGGCCGCGGGGACGGCCAAGGCTTTACCCGCCCTGCGGCTGCCAAGGTAAGTTAGGAACCGTGAAGATAGCTACCTGGAATGTGAATTCGCTCCGTGCCCGCGCCGACCGTGTTGAAGCCTGGCTCCAGCGCAGCGACTGCGACGTCCTGGCCATCCAGGAGACCAAGTGCAAGGACGATAATTTCCCCTGGGAGCTCTTTGAACGGATGGGCTACGAGGTGGCCCACTTCGGGGTGAACCAGTGGAACGGCGTAGCCATCGCCTCCCGGGTGGGGCTTGAAGACGTGGAGCGGACGTTCCTGGACCAGCCCTCGTTCGGCAAGGCGGGCAAAGATCCCGTGCAGGAAGCCCGCGCCATGGCTGCCACCTGCGGCGGCATCCGGGTCTGGAGCCTCTACGTCCCCAACGGCCGTTCGCTGGACGACGAGCACATGCCGTACAAGCTCAAGTGGCTGGAAAGCCTCAAGACGCACGCCCAGGCCCTGGTCACGGACAACCCCCAGGCACAGGTGGCCCTGATGGGTGACTGGAACATCGCGCCCTTCGATGACGACGTCTGGGACATCGACCTGTTCATCCGGAACCGCGCAACGCACGTCAGCCCGCCAGAACGGGAGGCGTTCCACGCGTTCGAAGCTGCCGGCTACGCCGATGTGGTGCGCCCCTACACGCCGGGCCCCGGCGTCTACACCTACTGGGACTACACCCAGCTGCGGTTCCCCAAGAAGGAGGGCATGCGGATCGACTTCATCCTGGCCTCCCCCGCCTTGGCCGCGCGCGTCACCGGGGCCTCGATCGACCGCGAGGAACGCAAGGGCAAGGGCGCTTCGGACCACGCTCCCGTGCTGGTGGAACTGGCGGACTGATGACTGCATCCTGGACCCATTCAAGGAGACCGTAATGACGGGAAACCTCTATCGGGGCCAGGCCGGCCTGCCATTTTCCTCAACCCTGCGCGTCTACGAACCCCTGGAAGCCTTTCCGGAGGACCAGCGTCCGGCCATCAAGGCCGCGGGGGCCCGGGCGGTCCCGCGTGCCGCCGTCGAAAACGCTGAACTGCTGGCCTCGCTGGGCCGCATCACCCGCTCCGGCGGGGACCCCTTCCCCACGGGGCGCACGGACCTGGTGCGCGTCACCACCGTGCCGGCCCCGGAGGGTGGAGCGCCCGACGACGGTGCTGACGCCGACGCCGAGCCCGTCCTCCTGTACTGCCCCAGCCAGCTTGTCCTGCGCGCCGGACTGGCGGCCAACGCCTTGATGGAGGGAATCCATGGCCCCCTGGCCGAGCTGCTGATCCCGGAGGAGCAGCGTGACCGGCACCAGGAACGGATCGACCAGGTGAAGGCCCGGGACGGATCCATCCGGGTACATACGCGGGCGTCAACCTGGGGAATCCCGTTCAGCTGGTTCTCGCTGTTCATGGAGTCGGACCGCAAGGATGTGGTGGAGGCCGCTGGGCGCATCCTCACCGTTCGGGTCTGGGCGCCCATCACCGATGCCCTGGAACGGGCCCGCTACGCGGTGGCCAACCTGGCCCTCGCCGCCCCGGACCTGGACATGCTTGACGACCTGGCGCAGCTGACGGAGTGGCTTGAACTGTTCCACGTCAACTCCATGGTGGAACTGGACTACGGCGCCGTGGCAGACAAGGTCTACCCGGACGAATCCCCCATGGATATCAGGCTGGGCATCGAGTGCCTGGCGGAGGGTGACATGACCGGGGCTGCGGCCGCCTACCGCAGGCTCGCGTCCCGCTGGATCCCCATCCGGCAGCTGGCCCGCGCGTCCTGACGCGTCAGTTCCTGGGGGGCGCTGTGGTGCGCCGGATGATGAGTTCATGGGGCGCGACGGCTGAGTGGACGGATCCGATCTCGCCGTCCAGTTCGTCCAGGAGCATCTTGGTGGCCAGCTCGGCCTGCTCGTCGGGACGCTGCCCAACCGTGGTCAGACCCATGGCATCGGCGAAATCATGGTTGTCGATGCCCACCACCGACAGTTCGCCGGGGACGTTGACGCCCAGGCGGTTGGCCTCGAAGATGACTCCCATGGCCATCTCGTCCGAGGCGCAGAAAATTGCCGTGGGCTTCTGTCCGGGACGGGACCACAGGCGGCGGAAGGCTTCCTGTCCGCTGCGGACCGTGAAGTCCCCCCATTCGTCCCATTCCGGCCGGGTGGGCAGGCCGGCCGCGGCCATCACGTCCTTGAACGCCAGGATGCGCACCCGGGGGACGTCGAAGTTCAGGTCGGTTTCGTCGTCGCCATGCAGCAGGGCAATATCCCGGTGGCCCAGGTCGATCAGGTGCCGGACCGCTGTTGAGGCGGCGGCGTAGTCGTCGATGCCGATGTAGGGGCATTCCTCCACGTGGCCTCCCACCACTACCAGCGGAATGTCGATCTTCTGCAGGTGCTCGATCTCTTCGTGGCTGAGCGCCATACATAGAACCAGCAGGGCGTCGATCTGCTTGTAGACCATGGTCTTGCTGAAGAGCCGCTCACGGTTGCTGCCGTGGCCGCCGAGGTTGAACAGGGAGAGGTTGTAGTGCCGGGCATGCAGCTCGCGGTCGGCGCCCTCAATTGCTTTGGAGAAGAACCAGCGGCTGACGAACGGGGCCAGGACACCGATGGTCTTGGTCCGGCCCGTGGCCAGGCCGGAGGCGGAGGACGATGCAACGTAGCCCAGGTTTCCGGCCACCTCCAGGATTTTTTCCCGGGTGGCCGGCGAGACCCGGGGCAGGCCGCGTACAGCCCGGGAGACAGTTGCTGTTGAGACTCCGGCGGCTGCCGCCACGTCCTCGATGCTGACGCCGTTATGGCCGCCCCGCTGGGACCTTTCCGTTGTCCGTGCCACCGTGTCCCCTCTTTAACTCCTCTTCGGCGTGGGGCCGAAAGGCCCTGCGTTACGCCCGCCCTGTATTTTCCCATTCCACGGCGAGGCATTGATAACTATGGCGGGGAACCGACGCATGGGCTCCCTTACCTGCGGGCCGGCAGCTTTCGGCGCAGGCGAACCATTCCATACAGCGCCAGCAGTGCTGCCAGCAGGCCCAGGGCCCAGCCGAGGGCCGGTTGGGCTGTGACTTCCATCCACACGGTTACCACCAGGAGGACAAGGGCCCAAAATGCGAGGAAGCCGATAATGATGTCGAAGTCTTCGCCCGAGCGGACCATACGGCTGCGGTTTCCCGCCCCCGGAGTGCGGGGGCGGGAACCGTTGGGCGTCACTTGACCGCACCAGCCGTAAGGCCGGCGACGATCTTGCGCTGGAACACCAACACCAGGATCACCAGCGGGATGGTGACGATGGTGCCCGCGGCCATGATGGCCGTGTACGGGATCTGGTTGGGCTGTGCACCGGCGAAGTTGGCAATGGCCACCGTCACCGGCTGGGTTGCGTCGCTGGACAGCTGGCTGGCGATCAGGAACTCATTCCACGAGGAAATGAAGGCCAGGATCGCCGTGGTGAAGATTGCCGGCGCTGCCAGGGGCATGATGACCTTGCGGAAGGCCTGTCCCTGGGTACAGCCGTCAACGCGCGCCGATTCTTCCAACTCCCAGGGCATTTCCCGGAAGAACGAGGTCATGGTGTAGACCGTCAGCGGGAGCACGAAGGAGATGTTCGGGATGATCAGCGCCTGGTACGTGCCCATCCAGCCAATGTTGGTGAACAGCTGGAAGAGCGGGGTGATCAGGGCAACACCGGGGAACATGGAAGCTCCCAGGATGAAGCCGAGCACCAGGAACTTGCCCCGGAAGTTCAACCGGGCCAGCGCGTAGGCGGCGAACACGCCGATCAGCAGGGACACGAGCGTCACCACGCCACCAATGAACACACTGTTGAGCAGCGCCTGGCCGAACCTGTTGCCGAATGACGTATCAAAGGCGGTCCTGAAGTTGTCCAGGGTCACGTGCGTGGGAAGGATCGACGTGTCGTAGGTGAACCCGACCTCGCGGAAGGCGGTCACCACCATCCAGTAGGCCGGCGCCAGGCACCAGAGCAGCACGATGGCCGCGCTGATGTAGGTCCTGCCCTGCGCCCACTTTTCCCGGTTTTGCGCAGCCTTGCGGCCCTTGTCCTGCCTTGCCCGCAGCGCCGAGGCGTCTGCCGTTGCCGTGGTCATTTCTTCCCCTTTCCTGTGGCGCCGCTCTGTTCAACGACGTTTGCCCCGAGGAAGCGGACAAAGATGAAGGCCACAAGGAAGATGATGATGAAGGTGATGGTGGACAGTGCGGCCGCCGAGTTGAAGCCTTGCCTGATCTGGTTAATGACCAGGATGGACAAGGTGGTGGTGTTGTTGGCGCCGCCGGTGAGGATGTAGGGCAGGTCAAACATGCGCAGTGCATCCAGGGTACGGAACAGGATCGCCACCATGAGCGCCGGCTTAACCAGCGGCAGGGTGATCAGCCGGAACCGCTGCCATGCAGTGGTTCCATCCACCTTGGCGGCCTCATACACTTCAGCCGGGATCATCTGCAGGCCTGCCAGGATCAGCAAAGCCATGAACGGCGTGGTCTTCCAGACGTCAGCGATGACCACAGCCCACTTGGCCGGCCACTCGCTGCCCGTCCACAGGATGGTGGTGTTGAACAGCTTGTTGGCGATGCCCTCGAAGGCGAAGATGAAGAACCAGAGCTTGGCCGTCACGGCGGTGGGGATGGCCCACGGCACCAGGACAGCTGCGCGGACCAGGCTGCGGCCGCGGAATTCGCGGGCCATGATCATGGCCATCCAGAAACCAAGCACCGTTTCGAACGCGACCGTGACGACGGTGAAGAAGAATGTTGTGGCGGTGGCGGACCAGAACTGGCCGCCCAGGGTGCCAGGCGGGCAGGCGACTGTTCCGCCTGTCGGCGCCGAACACTGCTGCGCGAGCCAGTTCACATAGTTCTGGATGCCTGCCGGGCCACCCGCGGTGAACAGGCCGGTGGCTGGGTCAAGGCCGGCGTCCTTCTGGAAGGACATGACGATGGCGCTGATGATGGGGTAAACAATGACAATGCCCAAGGCAATGATGGTGGGAGCGAGCAGCCAGGATGCCCAGCGTCCTTGGCTGGCGATCCTGTTGTCCTCCCCCACACCCTTGGGCGCGTGATGGACGGGGGTACCGCCCGACGCCGGTGCTTTGACCGGCGTCGGGCCTAGTTCGGTTGCCATGGCAGAACTACGATCCCGCACCGGCGGATTCGATGGACTTCTGCATGTCAGAAAGTGCGGTTTCCACGGGCTTTTCTCCCTTAATTGCGGAGTATGCGTTGTCTTGGATTGCCTTTGTCACGGCCGGGTAGAACGGCGTCACGGGACGCGGCACGGCGTTCTCGATGGACGTCTTCAGGACCGGCAGGTAGGGCAGCTTGGCTACAAGTTCCTGGTCGGTGTACAGCGATCCAAGGACCGGAGCCAGCGAGCCCTGCGTAGCGTAGAACTTCTCGCTCTCGGCCGAGGTCAGGAACTTCACGAAGTCCAGTGCAGTGGCCTTGTGCTTGGAGTACACGCTGATTGCGGTGTTGTGGCCACCCAGTGATGATGCACCGGGGCCGCTCTTGCCCGGAAGGGCAGCCATGCCGAACTTGTCCTTCACAGCCGACGAGCCTTCAGTGCTCATGAGGCTGTAAACGTAGGGCCAGTTGCGCAGGAACAGGAGCTTGCCGCTCTGGAACGCCTGGCGGCTGTCCTCTTCCTTATAGGTGATTGCTTCCTTGGGGATGTTGCCGTCCGCGTAGGCCTTGGCGAGGTTCCCCAGGCCGGCCTTGGCTTCAGCGGTGTTCAGGCTGGGCTTGCCGTCCTTGTCCAGGACTGAGCCGCCGGCGGAGTTGATGGCTTCGGCCGCGTTGACCGTGAGGCCTTCATACTTGCTGAACTGTCCCGCGTAGCAGCCGATGTTGTTCTGCTTGGCGATGGAGCACATGCCCATCATCTCGTCCCAGGTCTTGGGCGGATTGGGTACCAGGTCCTTGCGGTAGAAGAGGATGCCGCCGTCGGAAGTGCGCGGTGCAGCGTAAAGCGTGCCCTTGTACGTGGCACTGTTCACGGTGGCCGGAAGCATGGCACTCGTGTCAACCGCCATCTTGTCCTTCAGCGGCTGCAGCCAGCCCTTGGCGGCAAACTCTGCCGTCCAGACGACGTCCACGTCGGTGACGTCGTAGTCGGACTGCTTGGCCTGGAAGTGCTGGACGAGGTCGTCGTGCTGCTGGTCTGCCTGGTCGGTCTGTTCCTTGAAGGTGACCTGCTCATCCTTGTGGGCCGCATTCCACTTATCGATGAGGGGACGGATCACATTGTTGTTGTCCTTGCCCTGGACGAAGGTGATCGGGCCGCGGGCATCGAGGTTGGCGTCAGCGTCACTGCCTCCACCGCCGCCCGTGGTACCCCCTCCACCTCCGCCGCCGCAGGCGGACAACGTAAGGGCCAGGATGCCGGCAGTGGCCGCCGGAAGCAGGAATCTCGGGGTTTTCATTAGCTTGAAGCTCCTCGCTGAGTGACAAGTAAGTCGACAGTGCGCTTGCTAGGTGAGGTTGATGTGGTGACCATCACACTAGTAAGGTGACTGTCGGGAATGCAAGCGTTTACATCAAAAAGTTATCAGAGGGGAACCAAATGCCCGACCCAACCGTTCCGGCGCCCCGCCAAATGCCCTCCTGGTGGACAGACGCCGTTGTCTACCAGATCTATCCCCGGTCGTTTGCCGACGGCAACGGCGACGGGATGGGCGACCTTCGCGGTGTCCTGGACCGGCTCCCCTATCTTGAAGGGCTGGGAGTGGATGCCATCTGGCTGTCCCCGTTCTACAAGTCGCCGCAGGCCGACGGCGGTTATGACGTAGCGGACTACCGGCAAGTGGACGCGCTTTTCGGGTCGCTGGCCGACTTCGACGCCATGTTGCAGGAAGCTCACCGCCGCGGACTGAAGGTGATCGTGGACCTGGTTCCCAACCACACCTCCGATGAGCATGCGTGGTTTCGGGAAGCGCTGGCGGCGGAGCCGGGAAGCCCGGAAAGGGACCGGTACATCTTCCGGGACGGCAAGGATGAGGTGCCGGGGTCCGGGGATGGCGGACGGGCGCCCAACAACTGGAAGTCCGTCTTCGGCGGCCCGGCCTGGAGCCGCGTGGCCGAAGCCGACGGGTCACCCGGACAGTGGTACCTGCACCTCTTCGACACCAAGCAGCCGGACCTGAACTGGGAGAACCCGGAAGTGCAGGAGGAAATGCGTTCGGTGCTGCGTTTCTGGCTGGACCGCGGCGCGGACGGCTTCCGGGTGGATGTTGCCCACGGCCTGGTAAAGGAAGCGGGTCTTCCGGACTGGGATGGGGTGGCGGCGATGGTGGAAGGAACCTCCGCTCCGCGCCTGGAAAGCCACCTGCCGGGCGACGCCCCGCATGCCCACACCGATGCCGAGGAACCGCACCGGGCCGTCTCCCCGATGTACCCGCCGTCGCCGTTCTTCGACCAGGACGGGGTCCATGCCATCTACCGGGACTGGAACCGGGTCCTGGCCGAATACGGCGGTGACCGGATGATGGTGGCCGAGGCCTGGGTGGAACCTGCCGAGCGCCTGGCACGGTATGTCCGGCCCGATGAGATGCAGCAGGCCTTCAACTTCGATTTCCTGTTGGCCGGCTGGGACGCCGAACGCATGGCCGACGCCATCGACGCATCCCTGGCAGCGGCAGCATCCGTGGGTGCTCCGTGCACGTGGGTCCTCAGCAACCACGACACCGTGCGGCACAGCACCCGGTTTGGGCTCAAAGATCCCACTACTTTCCCCAAGGGCATCGGCGCCGCGGACGAACAGCCCGACGCAGCCCTGGGACTTGCCCGGGCCCGGGCCGCCTCACTGGTCGCGCTGGCGCTTCCGGGCTCGGCATACCTCTACCAGGGCGAGGAGCTGGGCCTCCCGGAGCACACCACCCTTCCCGACTCGGCCAGGCAGGACCCTACCTTCTTCCGGACCGACGGTGCCGAGATCGGCCGGGACGGCTGCCGCGTCCCGCTGCCGTGGGCAGGGGATCAACCCGGCTTCGGTTTCTCCGGAGCACTGTCAGGGGAAGCTCCCGAGCCCTGGCTCCCCCAGCCGGAAAGCTTCGGCCCCCTGGCCGCCGATCAGCAGGACGGCGAGGAGGGCTCAACGCTGGAGCTTTACCGTGCCGCCCTTGCATTCAGGTCAGCCCGGCACCTGGGCAGCGGCAGCGTGGAGTGGACGGACGAACACGCACCGGACAGTGGACTGTTGGCGTTCCGGAACGGGGAGGTGGTGGTCCTGTCCAACATGGGCTTCGCCTCGGCCCCCGTGCCCGAAGGCTATGCCGTAGTGCTCTCCAGCGGTCCCGAACCGGCCGACGACTGGACCGGGATGACAGAGGTTCCTGTGGACTGCACCGTGTACCTGCAACGGATATAGCTGCAAAGGATGAAGCGGGCAGGTGCCGCTGCGCAACTGGCGCAGCGGCACCGCGGGCGCGGCAGCCTACGGTTGGCAATGGGTTCAGCGGACCCGCTCGGCCCGGCTGAAGCGGGTCCGCGCGCCCGCCCCGATGTGGATAAGGACAGGAATTTCCTTGCCCACCACAGCTTCCATCGCGTCAAGCAGCCCGGCGACCTCCACTGCCAGCAGGTGCGGTGCCACGCCCTGGCGCGGCAGGAGACGCACCTTCAACGCGGGAGAGCCCTTGACGTCGTAGGTGGTGACGGTGGCACCGGCCAGGTCCGGCCGTCCCTCGAGGGCGTGCCGCAGCGCTTGTTCCGCCACCCCGCCGCCGATCCGGACGTCGCCGGGCGTGTCGCCGGGATCGTATTCGGCGGCCAGAAGGTTTGACCGGCCCTTTCCTTGCTGGGCAATCCAGGCAACCATGAGGCCCATCAATGCCAGCAGCGCCAGTGCCACCACAATCCACAGCCAGCTTTCCGGCCGGCCGGGGAACCGGGTGGCGTCAAAGAGCCGGTTGATGCCGCTCCACACCCCGGCGGACCAGGAGTGCCACCAGGAGGCAACCGGAGGAACGGTCGCCAGCAGCAACAGCAGGACGCCCGCCCCCAGGAGGATCAGGCCCAGCAGGGTGAGCAGGATGCGGTTGAGCAGCGCCGGTGTGCTGTTCACGCTCCGATCACCCCCGAAGGAGTGACATTGACGCGGGGAACAGGCGCCGGTTCCAGCAGCATCTGGTCCAGCTCGTCGCGGACGGCTTCAAGCACCCTGTCCTGGTCCACAGGTACACCGGAGGTGGGCCGCACGTTCACCAGAACCTGCCGCTGGGAGACAATCACCATGACCTGTTCAGGCGTGACGTTGGCGGCCAGCCGTGCCCGGCGGGCGAGGGAGGAAGCGATGACTTCGTCGTCCACCACCACCGCCGGAAGCCCTTCCTCCCGTCCGCCGGCCAGCAGATGGCGGGCGCGCTTTCCCGGGAGGATGCCGCTGAGGAGGAAGATCAGCCCCACCATGGCGAGCACGCCGCCGATCGCGGCAAGCAGCAGCGGCGAGGTTCCGGCGGGAAGATCCACGATGCGCTGCGCCGCCACCTGGGGCTCAATCAGCCACGCGGGCTGGCCCACGGCGTGCACTCCCGATTCGAGGACGCCGTAAGCGGCCAGCACAAGCACAAGGGCGGCGGCAACAACCGACACCACCGCCCGCGGGGAATGGGTCTCGCGGTACACCACCCTGCGCATGTCCGGTCCGTTGCTTCTGCGCGGTCCGCTGTTCACCGGGCGGCTTTCCACACTGCTGCTCACCGTACCCGCCCTTCTGTACTGATCCTTGCCCCGCTGATCCGGATGTCCACGCGGCTCAGCCGGGAACCGCTCAATTCCGAGACCGTTGCCAGGATGCTTTCCTTGGCCCTGACGGCGCGGTCCCAGATGGACCCGCCGAGTGCGTCCACCCGTGCAGGGTTGGCCACCACGGACTGCAACGGCGGGACGCCGATAGGGGTGACGAGGGACAAAGCCAGCAGGCCGTCGTCGTCCGTCCAGTCCGCCCGCACGTCCTGGGCGTCGACGCCCAACGCCTGGGCCGCAGCAGCCTTGGCGAGGCTGGTCAAGGCCTGGGTGCTGATCCGGTTATGGCCGCTGAGCGCCTGCCCACGCACAACGGGCGCGGGCGAGCTCATGAGGACGAGCGCCGGCCGGTGATGGCATCGAACACCCCGCGCAGGTCCAGCTTCCCTTCGGCGGCACGGCCCAGGAGCGCTCCGATTGCCATGAAGAGCAGGGAGACGAGGAAACCCCACAGTCCGAACTGCAGGGACATAAACGCCACGAAGGCGCCAATGGCGGTGCCTGCAATCGTGAGGCTCACAGCAGCGCCTCCCGTTCGGGAGCAGACGGCGCGGTTGTTTTGACCGGCGGCGGAACGTAGACATCCGCGATCTCGACGTTCACCTCGATGACCTGCAGCCCCACCAGTTCCTCAACTGCGCGGTACACGGCGGCGCGGACATTATTGGCCAATGCATGCAGCGGTGTGCCGTAGCTTGCCACCAGGGTGATATCAACAGCTACCTGCGTTTCGCCCACTTCCGCGTGGACGCCCGCAGCGTGGTCAGAACTTCCGACGGCGTCGCGGATCGCGCCCAAGGCACGGGACGGGCCCGAACCCAGGGAGTAGACCCCGGGAACCGCCCGCGCGGCGATTCCCGCCACCTTTGCCACGGCAGTCTCGGAAATTATCGTCCGGCCCGGCCCCGGAGCCGGGCTTCCGGAAGGACGGTTTGGCACCACGGGTTGTGGGTTCTGGTATTCCATCAGGCACTCCCCCTTCTGTTGTTTCCACCCTATCCCCAGGGTGCGGCACATGCGCTGGAAACTCTGCGGCCCGCCGACCGGCCTGGACTTAAAGGACCCAGGCGGGAACGCCCCCAAGGACATTCCCGCCTGAGCGGTGCCGCCTGTGTCAGCGGCGGTGCGGCAGAAGCCGCGGTCTATTCAGCTGTGCAGGCTGTCCTACTTGTAGAGGCCTTCGCCGCCAACCCTGACGTTGGTGGGCAGGTAGCCGAACGGGCCGAGGCCGTTCTGGCCGAAGCTGCGGTCCACCTGGGTCACGCCGTTCCTGAAGTTGATCTTGACAGTGGGTGACAGCGATCCGCCACGCACGCCGTTGACGTTGTCGATGAACGACTGCACGAGTCCGCCAGGCTGCACGTAGTGCGAGTATGCCTGGAACTGGCGACCGTTCTGCTGCCCGGAGATGGTACCGCTTGGGTTGTTGGCCGGCAGGTTGAGGTCGGTGGGTGAACCGAGGGCCAGGCCGCTGTTGTTCACCGGCTGGTAGTCCGAGCGCACGCCGTCACCAACAAAGCCGTAGACGCCGTCGGGGCCGCGCATGCCGGCCGCGTAGGTGAACTGGTGGCTGATCGTGTACAGGTAGTACTTGTTCTTGCCGTTTTCATTCTGGATGAAGATCTGCGGACGTTCCGTCTGGTCGTTGACGCAGTTGGCCGAAAGGATCGGCGGCAGGAAGGACCACTTGGTGAGGTCCTTGTTGTCGGCTACAGCCAGGCCCACATTGGCGGTCTGGTAGTTTGCGCCGCTGTTCTGGACGTCGCCAACGCTTTCTGCCTGGGGGTCGCCCGGCTGGTAGCCGAGGTCCTCACCCTTGCACTGGTAATCGCCGCGGGTGCCGGCGGTGTTGCCTTCGAAGACCATGAAGGTCTTGCCCGGGTGGGCGGGGTCGGCGAACGTGTACGGGTCCCGGAACGCGAAGCCCGGGTTCTGCGCCTTGGTCTGGTACATCTTTCCGTCCGGTTCCAGCAGCTTGGTGTGCTCGAAGCCGTCGAAGCTGACGCCGTTCTTGTCAGCGTGGATGTTGCCCAGGGCCTTGGCGATGGCAGCGTCAGGAGCGATCCCGCCGCCACCTGCGTTCCGCTCGGCCACGTCGTGGAAGGTGGTGGCGGTGTAGAAGACGTTGACGTGGTCGCCCTGCATGAGGCGGGTGGAGCCGGACCATTCGGTGTTGCCGATGGAGGTGTTGTCCAGGAAGAGATGGCCACCGTAGTTCCACTTGTCCTTGGCGGGGTCGGCGTTGGTTTTGCGGAAGAAGTAGCCGATCCGGGCGTTCCAGTGGCGCTGGTCGAAGCCGTAGCCGGCGTGGCGGTCGGCAACAAGGGAGAAGATGACGTCCCAGCCCTTGTAGCTGATCTGGTTGGCGTTTTCATCCGTCAGGGACCAGGTGTCCCAGACCCAGACGTCGTCATTCATGGCGGGGAAATCCTGGGGGATCTCCGGCATGGTGACGGCGGGACTCATGGAGTTCTGGCCGGGAGCCACCGTGGGATCGCTCTGCGCCATGATCTGCTTGGCGTCTGCGCGGGTCCACTTGGAGGTGAAGTCCGACGCCGGGTCGAAGGCCTCCTGCGTGTGCTCGGTGGGGAGGGCGAAACCGGGAGTGGGGGCCGGCAGCTGCCCGACCGTCGGCGGGTCCGACGGCTCGTTGGCTTGGGCAGAGGGGACGGCCAGGAAGGCCGAGGCAGCAACGGCTGCGGCCAGTGCTGCGGCGGCAGGGCGCCACCGCAGCAGCCGGTGTTGGGGGTGCTTGTGCATTTCTTGCTCTTCTCGCGGAGTTGTAACTGTTCGTGGAAGACGGGCATGTGCCCATGACCCCGAAAACAACCGCGGCCCGGTAACACCTCAGGCGTCGCCGGGGACGCCGTTGTGCTGGGGGGATCAGGACCTGGGTGGGGCCCTGCGGCCGATGGAAAGCATGCTTTCCCTCCGCCGCGCTCCACGCTAGAACGGGCGCCGGATGCAGTTCAAACCCTGTTTCACAGCCCAAAAACGGCTACCGCCGAGTAGGGTGCAAGCGCTTACGCAAGCCAACGCGCGCGCGTGCCACATCGGTTTGGCAATAATCAAATGTTGCAGGGCGGCGCGATTTTTTCCTGGCAAGACAAGCGATTTGTTGCGCAGGCCACGCCGCCGCAGTCCGCTCGTCCTGGTGGCGCCGGGCACGCACGATCCCTAAAGGCCGGCCCACCTGAGCATGACGCGCACATTCGCCGGCGCCGCCCATATTCCGTATCGATACGCAAATGTGGGCTGCGCAGGCGACCAAGGGTGTCGGTTTCGATTTTGCGTGCCAATGCCGCGGTTGGTGCGCCGGAGGTGAGGCGGGCGCCGGACAGTTGCTCCGGGGCCATCCACCTGGACAAGGGCACGGAACGCACTTGAAGAGCGGCTGGCCAATGGCGGTTAAATGAAGAAAAGCACCAGTTCCGAAGAACTGATGCTTCCCAGTGGTGGCTCCGACCGGCGTCGATCCGGTGACCTTTCGATTTTCAGTCGAACGCTCTACCAACTGAGCTACAGAGCCTAGGTGACTAGTCACCATGACAGCCGGAATTTCTTCCAACAATCAGAGCGACCCTGACGGGACTTGAACCCGCGACCTCCGCCGTGACAGGGCGGCGCGCTAACCAACTGCGCTACAGGGCCTTGCGTTTCTTGCTTTCGCAGTATCTCTACCGCTTTTTTCAAGGCTTCCAGCCTACCAGACTTTTTTAGCCTGTTTGACCAGTTCCTTGCGTACCCCCAACGGGATTCGAACCCGTGCCGCCGCCGTGAAAGGGCGGTGTCCTAGGCCGCTAGACGATGGGGGCCAGAACCCGTTCGGAACAAAATAAAAGGCGTCAAGCGAGGCTTTCCGTCTTTGTCCTTTGCGTTTCTCCGAACTGGACTCTAAAACTATAGGGCCTCCGCAGGAATTATCCAAAATCGGCGAAAAACCGCGCCGTTGGGCCGCCGCACGGGTCAAGATGGACGGATGGATGCCGTCGCAGCGCTCAATGAGATTGCTTTCTGGCTGGAGCGCGGACGCGCCGCCACCTTCAAGGTCCAGGCCTTCCGCAAAGCGGCGGCGGCCATCAGCCCCCTTGGCCCTGAGGAAGTAGCCACCCGGGCCCGGACCGGCCGGCTCAAGTCCATGAAGGGCATCGGCGACCGGACCTACGCGGTGATCCGGCAGGCTGTGGACGGCGAGGTCCCCGACTACCTGGCCGACCTCCGGGAGAAGGGCGCCCAGCCGCTGGCCTCCGGTGGGACGGAAATCCGTGGGGCATTGAGGGGCGACCTGCACAGCCACAGCGAATGGTCCGACGGCGGCTCCCCCATTGAGCTGATGGTGGCGGCAGCGGAGGTGCTGGGCCGGGAGTACCTGGCATTGACCGACCACTCCCCCAACCTCACCATCGCCAACGGGCTGTCGGCCGGGCGCCTGCTGGACCAGCTGGACGTGGTGGCAGCGATCAACAGCAACGGCGGGAACACCCGGCTGCTGACCGGGATCGAAGTGGACATCCTGGAGTCCGGCCAGCTGGACCAGGAGCCTGGGCTGCTGGACCGCCTGGACATTGTGGTGGCGAGCGTTCATTCGAAGCTGCGCGCGGACAGGAAGACCATGACCGCCCGGATGCTCGGCGGCATCCAGGACCCGCACACCAACGTCCTGGGCCACTGCACCGGGCGGCTGGTGGAGGGCACCCGCGGAACCCGGCCGCCGTCGGAATTCGACGCCGCGGAAGTGTTCGCCGCTTGCGCGGAGCATAACGTGGCCGTCGAGATCAATTCCCGACCGGAACGGCAGGACCCGCCCGATGCGCTGATCCAGCTGGCGCTGGACGCCGGCTGCCTGTTCTCGATCGACAGCGACGCGCACGCACCAGGGCAGCTGGATTTCCTGCAGTACGGTGCCGAGCGGGCCGCCCGCAACAACGTGCCTGCCGAGCGGATCATCACCACCTGGCCGGCGGACAAACTGCTGGCCTGGGCCGGTTCGAAGTAGGCCCTGGAAGGCGCAGGCACGGTTACCACCGCTGCCGACATGGCCGATTTCCGCCAGCCCGGCGTCCGATCCGGCCGTAGATTTGTCCCATGCCGCCAACCAGCCCCGCCCATGAACCCCTGACGTCCGCCACTGCAGCAGGAAAGCCCGTGAAGGCCCTCGGCGTGGCGGCCATGGTGGTCACGGTGGTCCTGTGGGCCTCAGCGTTCGTGGGCATCCGGGCCATCGGCCCCCACTTCTCCCCCGGCCCGCTGACCCTGGGCAGGCTGGCGATTGCCGCCGTCGTGCTGGCTTTCCTGGTGGTGCCGCAACTGCTCAGGAGCCGGATGCTGCCGCGGGGACGGGAATGGCTGCCCATCCTCGCCTATGGCGTGATGTGGTTTGGTGGCTATAACGTGGCGCTGAACGCCGCCGAGCACATCCTTGATGCCGGCACCAGCGCCCTGCTGATCAACGTCAACCCCATCCTGGTGGCCATCATGGCCGGCATCTTCCTCAAGGAAGGCTTCCCGCGCTGGCTGCTCATCGGCAGCACCGTGGCTTTCGCCGGCGTAGCAATGATCGCCCTCGGCTCCGGACAGCCACGGACGGGGGAAAGTTCGACGGCGGAACTGGCCGGAGTGGCGCTTTGCCTCCTTGCCGCGGTGCTCGCCGCAGTCAGCGTCATCATCCAGAAGCCGGTGGTGCGGAAGTTCCCGGCGGCGCAGGCAACCTGGTTTGGCATTGTGGTGGGGGCAGTGTGCTGCCTGCCGTTCGCCGGGCAGTTGGTGTCCGAGGTGCAGGCGGCTCCGCCGCAGGCCACGCTGGGGCTGGTGTATCTGGGGGTGTTCCCCACCGCCATCGCCTTCACCACCTGGGCGTACGCGTTGTCACTGGTGGACGCCGGGAAGCTGGCCGCCACCACATACCTGGTCCCCGGCACCACGGTCTTCATCTCCTGGCTGCTGCTTGGTGAAATCCCCTCGGCGTTGGGACTGGTGGGTGGGCTGGTATGCCTGGTGGGGGTGGGGCTCACCCGGCGGCGGAGCCGGGTCCACGGCGCCCCGCGGCCGCTTCGGCGCTAAAGTCGGGGTATGCCAGCCAGCCTTCCGCCGGGACTGCCCATCATTCCCGACGGCCCGCACGAACCGCCGGAATTCAGCATGTCCCCTGACGAGTTCGAGGCAGCCGTCCAGGATGCCCTGGACAGCATTCCGGACAGGCTGGCCCGGGCCATGGACAACGTGGCCGTCTTCATCGACGACGACTACGTGCCGGGGCCGGGGGAAGATCCGGACACCGTGCTGCTGGGACTGTACGAAGGGGTTCCGCTGACGGAACGCGATTCCTGGTGGGACGCCGGTTCGCTGCCGGACCGGATCACCATCTTCCGCGAACCCATCCTGGAGATCTGCGGTTCCAGGGACGATGTGATCCACGAGGTGGCCGTAACGGTGGTGCATGAGATCGCCCACCACTTCGGGATTTCCGATGACCGGCTGCATGAGCTGGGCTGGGGCTAGCCTTGTAAGCATGGGACACGACCACAGCCACAGCCATGGGATCACCGCCACGGGGCGGCACCGGAAACGCCTTGTGGCCGTCCTGGGAATCACGCTTGGCGTGGTGGTCATCCAGATCATCGGGGCTGTGCTGTCCGGATCGCTGTCCCTTCTCGCCGATGCGGGACATATGCTCTCGGACGCGGCAGGTGTCACCATCGCGCTCCTGGCCTCCTGGATTGCGGGCCGCCCGGCGAGCAACCAGCGGACGTACGGCTACCAGCGCGCTGAGGTCCTGGCCGCCCTCGCCAATGCGCTGATCCTGATCGTGATCTCCGTGGTCATCTTCACGGAGGCGGTCCGCCGGTTCGGTGCGCCGCCGGAGGTGCAGACGGACATCATGCTGTTTGCCGCCGTCCTCGGTGCGGTGGCCAACCTGGTTTCGCTCGTGATCCTGCGCACGGCACAGGATGAGAGCCTGAACATCCGCGGCGCCTACCTGGAAGTCCTTGGCGACCTCCTTGGTTCCGTGGCCGTCATCATCGCGGCCGCAGTGATCATGCTGACCGGCTTCCAGGCGGCGGACACCATTGCCTCCGTCCTGATCGCGCTGATGATCCTGCCGCGGGCGTGGAGCCTGCTGCGCGATGTGGTGGACGTCCTCCTGGAAGCCAGTCCCAAAGGGGTGGAGGTGCAGATGATCCGCGAGCACATCCTTTCGGTGGCCGGTGTGACGGATGTGCATGACATCCACATTTGGACCATCACGTCCGGCGTCCCCGTCTTCTCTGCCCACGTTGTGGTGGAGGACGGGGTGCTCAATGCCCGCGGCGCCGACCAGTTGCTGGACAAGCTCATCACCTGCCTGGGCTCCCACTTCGATACCGACCACTGCACCTTCCAGCTGGAACCTGCCAGCCACTCCGAGCATGAGGCGCACCAGCACGCCTGACCCCGGCCGACCACGACACACCGGACCAAAACCGCCCCTAATGACACTGTTGTGGTTTATGTTATTGGTGTGACTGCTGTTGCTAATGTGCAGAGGGTCACGTAACCTCGGACTGCTGGGGGCAGCTGAGGGGCATCGTCGTGCCGCATCCAGAACCTCACTCCCGGCCTTAACGTTGCGAGGTCTCTGCAGATGGCTTTATCCGGATCCGGCCGCAGGACCGCCGTGCTGTGCGCCGCCGTCGTCCTTTTTGCATCCGCGGCAACGCCGGCAGCCGCTGTACCGGCGCCGTCCGCTCCACTGGCCGTTCCGGCGTCGCCTGACATCCCTTCGCCGGAGGACATCGCCGCGGCTAAGGCCAGTGAGGCCGCCACGGCGGACCAGGTCGGCGCCATCGAGCGCATCCTTGCCGACGCGTCCGCAGCCCAGCAGGCAGCCTTTGCCGTGGCCATGCAGGCCAACAACTCGTACAGCGAGGCACTGGTGGAGCTGCAGCAAAGGACCGAAGCGGCATCCGTTGCATCAGCCAAAGCCTCGTCCGCCCGTGAACAGCAGGACAAGACCCGGAAGCAGGTTGGGCAGCTTGCCGGGGACCTGTACCGCAACGGCGGCCTGAACCCGACCCTCGGAACCATTGCCAGCGGCAGCGAGAGCCTGCAGCAGGCAGCCACGCTCGAGGCCTTCTCGGCCAGCCGCAGCCGGGCCTTCGAAGCGGCGGACACCGCGGCCACCGCCTACCGGTCCCTGACGGCAGCTGCCGACGACGCCACCAAAGCCGCAGACGACGCAGCGAAGACCGCTGAACAACGGAAGTCCCAGGCGGAACAGGCCAATGCCGCGCAGGCCAAGGCCGTGGCCGACGCGAAAGCGCAGCGGACCATCCTGGTGGACCAGTTGGCGCAGCTCCGCAACACCACTGTGGCCCTTGAATCGGCCCGCGTGGATGCCCTGGAACGGCAGCGTGAAGAGGCGCGGCTTGCCGCCCTGTCCGCCGCCGCAGACAAGGCCGCCCAGGAAAAAGCTGCGCAGGACAATGCCGCCCAAAACCAGGCAGCACAGAATCAGGCAGCGAACCAGAACAGCCGCGGGCAGGAACTGGCCCCGGCGGCTCCGGCAGCGCCTGCCCCGGCTGCTCCCGCCCCCGCCGCCCCTGCGCCTGCCCCGGCTGCACCCGCCCCCGTTCCTGCTCCGGTTGCCCCCGCACCCGCACCCGCACCCGCCGCACCAGCACCCGCACCCGCTGCACCGGCACCCGCACCCGCCGCGCCTGCACCGGCGCCTGCCCCTGCCCCTGCCCCTGCCACCGGCTCGGGCACCTACGAGGCAGCCATCACCGTCGCTTTGGGAAAGGTGGGCGCGCCGTACTTCTACCAGTGGGGCGGTACCGGTCCCTACGGCTTTGACTGCTCCGGGCTGGTGCAGAACGCCTTCGCCGCAGCCGGCAAGTACCTCCCCCGCACAGCTTCACAGCAATATGCCGCCGCGCCGGTCCACGTCCCCATTTCGCAGGCCCGCCGCGGCGACCTGCTGGTCTGGGGTTCGGCACCGAACTTCTACCACGTGGCCATCTACCTCGGGAACGGCCAGGTGGTGCAGGCACTCAACCCGCAGGAAGGCATCACCGTGTCCACCATCAGCTCCATGGTGGGCATGGACCTCTACCCCTACGCGGCCCGCTACTAGGCGGCACGGATGAATTGTGCGGTTGAACTGTGCGGTTGAACGGTGCGGTTGACTTCCACGGATAGATTGCTTGACTGCCTCAGCTCAGGATGTCCTTGGTGACGAACCGGCCATAGGCGAGCGCCCCGAACACTGCCATATACCCGGCCTGCAGGAGCGCATTGCTGGCAAAGGAATCCCACACCAACGGCTGACGCAACATGTCACCGAAACCAAGCCAGTAGTGGCTAAAGAGCCAGGGGTGCAGCCACTCCAGCTGCGGAAGCTGGTCAAGGACCTGCGAGACCACCGAGACCACCACGGTGGCGGCCATCGCTCCCACCGGCACCACTGTCAGCGTGGACAGGAAAAGCCCGATCGCCGAAAGGCCGGCGAGTGACACCGCCAGGTAGGCAGCGATCAGCACGATGCGCAGGGCAGCTTCGGACGGCTGGACCACCCCGCCGGACAACAGTGTCACGGGACCCACCGGGAAAAGTGCCGCGCCAATGGCAGCGCCGGCAAGACCGACGGTCAACGGGGCCACGATACAGAAGGCCAGCGCGCCCGCGTACTTGACCAGGAGGAGCCTGACCCGCCCGGCCGGTGCCACCAACAGGTACCGGAGGGTGCCCAGGTTCGCCTCCCCGGCGATCGTATCCCCCGCCACCACACCTACCGCGAGCGGCATGAACAGCGGCACGGAAACCAGCATGGCGGTGAAGGCCACAAACAGGCCGTTCTGGGTGATCCGGTCAAGGAAGGCGGGTCCCCGCCCGGGCGGGACCGCGGAAGAGACCTTCACGGCAACGGCAATCAGGACCGGAATGGCAGCGAGCGCCAGGAGCAGCGCCCAGGTCCGCCGGCGCCCGAACAGGACCTTGAGCTCCGACCCCAACAGGGACAGCCCGGAACTGCGCGGCACTGCGGCCGGCCGGGCTGTTCCGGCAGCCTCCGGAAGATCCGCGGGAACACTACTGGGCAACGTCGAATCCTTCCCCCGTGAGGGCAACAAAGCGGTCCTCAAGGCTTTCACGCTCGACGGCGAATCCCCGGACCCGGACGCCGGCCTGGACCAGGTGCGCCACGACGTCCTCGGGAAGCACCGCGGGCGGCTGGGCACCGTCCACCATGGCCGCAACGATCGTCTCGCCGTCCGGCCGCGCCCGCGCGGGTTGAGCGGGTCGGGGTTCAGTGGGTCCGGGTTCAGTGGGTCCGGGTTCAGTGGGTCCGGGTTCAGCTTGTCGGGGTTCAGCTTGTCGGGGTTCAGCGTGTCCAGGTTCCGGTACCAGCCCCAGCCGCGCGAGGACCTGCCGGGCCGCACCGCCGTCGGGCGTTACCATCCGGAGCCGGGTGCTGCCGGCCTGCCGCAACTCAGCCAGGGGCCCCTGTGCCACGAGCTTTCCTGCGCTCATGACGGCAGCGTGGGTGCACATCTGGTCCACCTCGGCCAGCAGGTGGCTGGACACGAAAACGGTGGTGCCCTCATGCGCCAGCGACCGCACCAGGTTCCGGACTTCCCGGGTGCCCTGCGGGTCCAGCCCGTTGGTGGGTTCGTCCAGTACCAGCAGGTCCCGTGGCGACAGCAAGGCGTTGGCGATGCCCAGCCGCTGCTTCATGCCCAGGGAGTACGCGTGCACCCGTTTGCCGGCGGCGTGCTCCAGGCCCACGCGCTCCAGCGCCCGCTGCACCCTCGCTTTGCGTGTGGCGGGCACGGTGTGCGGGCCCGCGGCGTCGAGCCGGTGCAGGTTGGCGGCGCCGGACAGAAAAGGGTAGAAGGCGGGGCCTTCCACCAGGGCGCCCACGCGCGGCAACACATTATGGAGCTTGCCGGGCATCTCCTGGCCCAGCAGGTGAACCGTCCCCGCGGATGCGGCCGCCAGGCCGAGCAGCATCCGGATGGTGGTGGTCTTGCCGGAGCCGTTGGGCCCCAGGAAGCCGAAGACACTCCCGTGCGGGACGGCCAGGTCCACGCTGTCGACGGCGGCCTGCCGACCAAAGTGCTTGCTGAGTCCCCGGGTCTCGATCGCCAACCCCGCGCTCACCGGGCCGGCCCCCGTCCGGCCAACACTCCCCCGTCCACCCAACACTTATTGGGCCGCTGCTGCTGCGGCCTGCAGCCGCTCCGGCGGCACCATTCCTGCGAAGATCCGGCCGTCGTCCGTGACCAGGACGTTGAGCAGGGCGGTGGAGAGCAGCCGGCCGCCGGGGACGGCAACGGCGGCCTGGGACAGCAGCGGGTCCTGCAGCAGCGACTCGGCAGCGGCAGCAGACCCACGCGCCGTGCCCACCACGGTCTCCCATCCGGCGCCGGTTACGGAAACGTCTTTAGTGGCACCGGGATGCATGCCGTCGGGGCTGTGCATGTCTGCGGGCTCATGGGGCTTGTCCGGAACGGGAAGTTCCTTGACCGTGCTGCCCGGAGGCGGGGTAAAGGTGAAGACGGACTGGTCAGGAGCCTCCAGCGAAAGGCTGGTGAACCCGGAACGGAACGCCGGGGTGTCCGCTCCGCGTGCGGTCACCTGCACGGACAGGGGCATGCCGTTTTCACCGTCGACGGCGATGGCCACCTTACCCACCAGGGTCGCGTCGGTGCGCGGCTCAATCAGCAGGTTGTAGGCAGCCCGTCCTGCGACGGAAACGTCCGGCCCCACCGAAACGGCCGTGGTCGGTTCAACCTTGGACAGGAAGCGTTGTGCCAGGTCGCCTGGCGTCGGCATCCCACCTGCCCACTGATGGTCCTTCGCCCGGGATGGATCCTGGGCATGCTCCGGCAGGGTCAAGTGTGCGGCTGTGTTGTCCTTCGACGAATAGAACCAGACGTCGCTGCCGTGGCGGACCACGTCACGTTCAGCCAGTTGGTCCATCACCTGCACGCGGGCGTTGTCCTTGCCGTCCAGGTAGACGCGCGCGGTGTGCTTGCCGGACAGCAGCTCAATCACGGATGCGGCACTCCCCGCGGCCGCGGGACCGGATGGTTTCCCGGTGGCGGGCAGCTCCGGAAGCCCCAGGTCGGCGGACTGCTCCACTGTCCCTGAGAACGTGTGCACCTGGTGGCTTGCCGCCAACTCCAGGACCTGCGCCGGCGTCTTGGCCGGAAGTGGGTTGCTGGCACCGGCCGGAAGGGAGCCGGCCAAGGCGCCCGCAGCGATCGCCAGCGGAGCCGCGACGGCGGGCAGCCACCGCAGCCATGCCCGGCGGTTCATTATGCTGTTTCGTTGCGACGGTCCGCTGGAATCCAGCGTGTTGGAGCCCATAGGTAAAGACTACGCCGGTGCAGGTGGATCGGTGTCACCCGCAGCGCCCCCATCCTGCTGCCGGCCGGGCCGTTCCGGCACTACGGTGCCCGCACCGCCGTCGACCGTTATTTGTTGGCCGGTCCTGATCAGCCCGGTAGCGTCCGCGACTCCGACCACCGCAGGTATCCCGTACTCCCTGGCCACAACTGCGCCGTGGGAATTGGCTCCGCCCATTTCCATCACCAGCCCGCCCGCAGTGAGGAACAGCGGCGTCCAGCCGGGGTCCGTGGAAGGGGCAACCAGGATTTCGCCCGGCTCAAGCCGGGCTCCCACGGGATCCAGGATGACGCGCGCGGCAGCGGTCACTGTTCCTGCCGAGGCTGCGCTGCCTGTCAGCATTCCTTCCATGGTGACGCCGACGGCGGTGCGCACCGCTTCGGGTTCGGTTCCATCCGAGAGCAGAACCCGGGGAATATGCCGGCGCCTGAGCTCCTGGGCGTAATCCTCGCGGCGGCCGGCCACGAGTGCGCGAAAGTCCTGGACGGGCGCTCCGCCGTCGGCGTCCACGGACAAGGCCTGCCTGGTTTCAACCAAGTCCAGGAAGAACACGTCGTCCTGCTGTTCGATGACGCCCGCCCGGGCCAGCTCCCCGCCCACCAGCAGCAGTTGCCGGCGGACTTCCCCGAGGCCGGTCACCAGCTGGTACTTTGGCAGCTCGCGCAGGCCGGCGAACAGCCGTGCCCTGTGCAGCGCGGCACGCACCAGCCTTCCCCGGATCCTGCCGCGGGCGGCGGCGCGGGCAACGAGCCGGTCCACCTGCGTTTCCGCGTCCTCCACGGCCTTGCTGAACTGTGCGTCAGGCGCCAGGGCCGGGTCCTCGAGCCTGAGGTAATTGGCGAGGATGCCCAGGATGTGTGCCGGCTCTTCGGACCATCGCGGCAGTCCAACGTCGATTTCGCCCACTGCCCGGTGGCCGTACTCGTCCAGGAACCGGGTGAGGCCCGCATCGAGGCGTGCGGGCAGCTGTCCGGCCTGGTACGCGGCTGCCAGGACGGTGGGATCGCCTGCCATGAGTTCGGTTCGTGATTGAACGTCTTCCCGGATTTCCTTGGCAAGGTGCCACAGCTCCAGGTCCATTTCGGTGGTGATGTTGTTGGGCAGGCCACGGATCACGGGCTGCAGCTCAGCCCAGGCATTGCCACCCAGCAGTCTTCCCGCAACGCCGAGCATGGCGAACCCCAGGGCGGGAAGGGGAAGAATTGCCGGAACAATCGGGAACAGGCGCTGCCCAAGGAGGGATTCGGCGTGGTCAAGGCGTGCCGGCGCGCCGGCACTGTCTTCGGAGCCCAGGGATGCCTCGAAGTCGCGCGTGAAGCGGTCCAGCCGCCGGAGCGCTGCCCGGGGCCGGACCAGCGCCCGGAGAAGCGTGGCGGGAACCTTGGCGCGGGCTGCGACGGGAACGATGTGATGCAGCAGCCCGAAAGGCGTCCTCGTGGTCACCGAAAAGGCGGGATCGTCGAACAGTTGCCGCATGACCGTTGCTGTCCGGGCCTCCATGATGTCGAAGACGCGGGGTACAAGGCGCCGGCCCACGGTGCTGCGGATGGGAGTGGTGAAGTCGACGTAGATCCGCTGCCCGGCCTCGGCATAGGGCGACGGTCCGCCACGGGGGTCCGGAACAGGGAAGCCTGCAGCCTGGGCGATGGAGGAGGCGACGAGCCGCAGCGCCGCAAGGCCCATGGGCGTCAGCGGGCGGGTAAGCCCCTGGGCCAGGCTGAAACAGAGATACGCCCTGGTACCGCTTGCGGCGGGGCTGCCCTGGGGGACCCTGCCCGCGGCACCGTTGCTCTCCGGGACGGGGTAGAGGGTGGTGATCGGCCTGGACTGGGTGAGCCACAGGGCCCCGGTACGGTCGATGGCCCACTCGGTGTCCTGCGGGGCGCCGAAATGATCCTCGGCCTCGAGGCCAAGGCGCGCCAGTCCAGCCAGTTGGCTGTCCGTCAGGCAGGCAGCATTGCTGGTTGCGGGAACCTTCAGGGTTTGCGTCCCGCCACCGGGAAGGGGGCGTACCGCCACGCCCTTATCTCCCAGTTTCCGTTCCAGGACCCTTCCGGTCAGGGCGTCCACCACGAAGTGGTCCGGATTGACGGCGCCTGAGACGACGGCCTCGCCCAGGCCGGGACTGGCATCGATAACGATCTGCCGCCTGCGGCCGGTCAGGGGGTTCGCCGTGAACATGACGCCGGCAGCGTCCGCGTCCACCATCCGCTGGACCACCACCGCGAGCGCAACGCCGGCCGGATCGATCCCCAGGCTTGCCCGGTAGGCGGTTGCCCGGTCCGTCCACAGCGACGCCCAGCAGTTGCGGACGGCCTCAAGCAGGGCAGGCACTCCGACGACGTTGAGGTAGGTGTCCTGCTGCCCGGCGAAGCTGGCGAATGGCAGGTCTTCTGCGGTGGCCGAGGACCTGACCGCTACCGGAACATCGGGTCCCAGGGCCGCGTACGCCTGTTCCACCTCGCGGGAAACCGCCGCCGGAAGCGGAAGTGCCAGGATCGCGGCACGGGCTGTTTCAGCCAGCCCTGCCACGTCATGCGGTTCCGTAACGCCGGACCGGGCGGCGTCCCCCAGGGTGGCATAAACCCCGGCCAGCGCGGGAGGCAGGGAGTCGGGGGCGCCGGTTGCCTGCCGGTATGCAGCGGTAGTGAGGCAGAAACCCTCCGGGACCGGCAACCCTGCGGACAACAGCTCTCCAAGGTTGGCTGCCTTGCCACCCGCCAAGCCCAGCATTCCGGCGTCGAGCCGGCGCAGGTCCAGCACCAGCCCGGCGTCCGTGCTGGTGCCGACTTTTGACAGCCCTGGCTGCTCCATGTCCCAGATGCCTTATCCGAGCGGCGGTATTCCGGGGATGCCTTGCTGTTTGTCCGGTGCCGGCTAGGCGGCGTCGCCGAGGATCGGACCGAACCGCGCACGGTCCGCCAGGCGGGGGTCTTCCCGGTCCGGGACCACCATGACCGGGCCCTTTGCATGGTGCAGGACGCCATCGGACGTTGAGCCCAGAAGCATTCCGGTGAAGCCCCCGCGGCCGCGGGTACCCACCACCACCAGTTCCACGTGCCGGCTTTCCTCCACGAGCACGTCCACCGGCGAACCGTCCTTCAGCTCGTAGTCAGCCCGCAGGTGCGGGTAGTGGCTGCGGAGCCACGCCATGCCGGCCTCCAGGGTGACCCGGATATCGTCAAACAATGCCTTCCGGTCCATGGGTGCGGGAACCCAGGCCAGGGAACCGCTGTACTGGGGGACGGCACAGATCACGCGGAGCGAGGCACCCAGCCGTTCGGCCTGGTCGGCTGCTTCGAGGACGGCAACGCGTGCCTGCTCGGAGCCATCGACGCCGACCACCACCACGTTCTCCACCAGCCGGTGGCCGGACTTGGCCTGCTCCGCCTTGACGCGGCGGTCCTCGGTGGTTTCACCGAGCCGGTCCGAACAGAACAAGGGGACCGTCACGGTGGGGCATTTTGCATGGGCAGGCAGGGCACTGCTGACCGATCCCAGGAGGCGGCCCACGAAGCCGCCGCGGCCGCGGGTGCCCACCACCAGGAGTTGCGCGGTTTCGGAGATTTCCAGCAGGACTCCTGCTGCGTCGCCGTTCTCTACGGAGGAACTGACATCAATGTCGTAAGCGGAAACCTTTTCAACAGCCTGCTTGGCGATGGCCTCGGCACCTTCACGGATGACGGAATCGTCCACCGTGGCATAGCCTCCGTCCAGTCCGGACGCGGCGAAGATCGGCACGGAATAGGCGGTGACGATATGGAGCGGACGACGGCGGCGCTGGGCTTCCCGCGCGGCCCACACCAAGGCGCACTGGCCATGGTCCGAACCGTCCACGCCCACCACGATGCCGTGGGGAGCGGGTGACGCACCACCACCGTCCCGGGCCTGGTCCGGGTGCAACTCTCGTGAGCCCATGGGGGCCGCCTCCTCGCGATACGCCTGATGTTGCGGCTATTCTGCCAGAAAACGGACCACTCCCCGTGCATCCCGGCCCCCAGCGGCACCGGCAGGAAAAGGGCCGTTCCCGATTCCCACTATTCTCCGTCCCCCAGGGCTTAGCAAGCCTGTTCAGGGGCGGGTAGGCCGGGTTATCCACAGGCCCTCCGGAGCGGCTGGGAAAGCGCCTTCATGTCATCAGAAACGTTTTCCTCATTGGGCTATCCACGGCCGCATTTGTTCTGTAGTCTTCAGGACATTGTTGGTCCGGGACGCCAACCGCAGCTTCCTGCGCGCACTGTCCCGGGCCATGCGCTGCGGCCGTACTTGGGGGTAACGGGACGCGGGCCGGCGAGGACGCCGGCACCTGCCGAAAGCTTCGAAGGAGGGAAACTGTAGTGTCAAGCATGCCTGGGGATGCCCAGACCGAACAGACCACCACTGTCATCATTGGCACGGGCCTGTCCGGGCTTGCCGTGGCCGCAGAACTGCGCCGCCACCGCGTGGCCTCCATTGTGGTGGACGGGCTGGACATCCTCGGCGCCGGGCAACCCGCAAACACGTCATCGCTGCAGCGCTGCGACGCGGCGGACAGCGACACCCTCCGGGAGCGCAACGAGATCCTGCGCCATTTGCGCAATTACGCCACAAGCCACAGCGTGGACGTCCGGAACACAACCCGCGCGGTCCAGCTGACCATGCTCCAGGGACCCGGGCACGGCGCCGCTCCGCAATGGCAGGTGCACACCCCCACCGGCATCCTGGTGGCCGACCACATCGTCCTGACCAGGTGCGCCCACAGCCAGCTGCGGCGCATGCTCAACGACTTCGGGATCGCCGTAGGCCGGAACGTGGCAGCGGCCATGCGGGCCATTGGCATCTACCTGGTGGGAGTGGGTGAGCTGATCACGCCGTCGCCCAAGGAAGTACTGCGCCAGGCCAAGACGGTGGGCCAGGCCATCTCCGCCAAGGTCAATCCGGGCAGTGGCCACCCGTCCGGCGGCGCCTTCCCGGCAACGGGCAGCTTTGCGGTGCTGACCTGCTGACAGCCCTGCCCGCCGCCAGGCCGGAGCCGGCCGGCACCCCCGGGCCGGGCTACCCCCGGCCGTCCTCCCCGGCATCCATGCCGTCCCCGTCATCCCCGTCGCCTGTGAGCCGGCGCCGGGCCAGGACACCGAGGGCCACCAGCAGCCCCACGGCAACGGCCGCAAAAATCACGATGCTCCACTGGAAGGGCTCGCCGGCATTGGCAGGCACGGACGGCTCCTCCGTAACCCCGGGCTGTGCTGTACCCATTCCCGGAACTGCACCCGCCGCCGTCGGACTGGCCGGGCCCGCCGTTGCGGACGGGTCGCCTGTGGCCGCGGTGAAAGTGAATGTGCCCTCAATGGGGTGCGAGTCCGAACTGACCACGCGCCATGCCACGGTGTACTTCCCCGCGGGGCCGCCTGGCCGAAGCTTTTGGGTGGCCACGTTGTCCACGATCTGCACGGACCCCTCAGCCCATTCGGTACCGCCGGCGTCCTTGACCGAGAACGACGAGCCGATGCCCAGCGGCTTGTTGCTGAAGGTCACCGAAACCTCGCCGGGCGGCGCCGGCAGCGCCGCACCCTGGGCCGGGCTGGTGGACTCTGCGGCATCATGGGCGCTGGCCGGGCCCGCCAGGCCCAGCATCGCGGCGGCGAGGACAACGGAGAGGACGAAGAAACCGGGCACAAAGCCCAGCAGTCGGCGGCGGACGTGGCGCATGTTTGGGCTGCTCCTTGTGTTGGCTTCCTTACAGACTAGGCGCATTTGCCGGCCCATTCCCTGCCGCCCCCTTAGGATGCAGGTATCCCCACACACTTCCCCGGAGGACTAATGCTTAAGCAAGGCTCTGCCCTGGACCGGTATTTCAGGGTCACCGAGCGCGGTTCCAACCTTTCCCGCGAGATCCGCGGCGGGTTCGCCACCTTCTTCGCCATGAGCTACATCGTGGTGCTGAACCCGCTGATCCTGTCCGGTCCGGACTCGAACGGCACCACACTGGGCTTCACCGCCGTGGCCGCCGTGACCGCGTTCGTGGCAGGCATCCTGACCATCCTGATGGGCGCCTGGGGCCGGCACCCCTTCGCGCTGGCCACCGGCCTCGGCGTGAATGCCTTCGTGGCCGTCACCGTGGCCACAAACCCGGAACTCAGCTGGCCGGACATGATGGGCCTGGTGGTCCTCTCCGGCGTCACCATGCTGATCCTGGTCCTCACCGGCTTCCGGACCGCCGTCTTCAAGGCCGTGCCGGACGGCCTCAAGACGGCAATCGTGGTGGGCATCGGCCTGTTCATCGCCCTGATCGGGCTGGTCAACGCCGGATTCGTGCGGCGCATTCCGGACGTTGCAGGCACCACGGTGCCCGTTGGCCTTGGCTTCGAAGGCAAGCTGCTGGGCTGGCCCACGGCCGTGTTCGTTTTCGGCCTGATCCTGACCATCGCCCTTGTGGTGCGCAAGATCAAGGGCGCCATCCTGATCGGCATCATCACCTCCACCGTGCTGTCCGTGATCCTTGAGACAACCCTGCACATCGGACCCAGCTTCGACGGCAAGAACTTCAACCCCCAGGGCTGGTCCCTGGTGGCGCCGGCGTTCTCCGGCTGGGCCGCCCCTGACCTGTCCCTGATCGGCAAGGCCAATCCCTTCGGCGCCTTCGAACACCTCGGCTTCGTGGCCGCCACCCTGCTGGCCTTCGTAATCCTGCTCAGCATCTTCTTCGACGCCATGGGCACCATGGTGGGCCTGGCCAACGAGGCCGGGACGGTGGACGAGCACGGCAACATTCCCGACGTCGACCGCGTGCTCCAGGTGGACGCACTCGGCGCCATCATCGGCGGCGGCGCTTCCGTCTCCTCCAACCAGATCTATGTCGAGGCCGGCGCCGGCATCGGCGAAGGCGCCCGCACCGGTATCGCCTCGGTGGTCACCGGCCTGCTGTTCCTGGTGGCCATGTTTTTCACCCCGCTGATCAACCTGGTGCCGTTCGAGGCCGTGGCCCCGGCGCTGGTAGTGGTGGGCTTCATGATGGTGTCCCAGGTGGGCAAGATCGACTGGCAGGACTGGGGCATCGCCATCCCGGCGTTCCTGACGTTCACCCTGATGCCGTTCACCTACTCCATCGCCAACGGCCTGGGCGCAGGCTTCATCGCGTACGTCCTGATCCGCACCGTCCAGGGACGGGTCAAGGACATCCACCCGCTGATGTGGGCCGTGGCCGCGGCGTTCGCACTGTTCTTCGCCATCGGGCCCATCGAGGCCGCACTGGGCATGTAGCTAGACCCCTGTATAGCTGCACAGGCATGCAGCTATACAGGGGTGTTCGGCGCGAGTCCCTCGTCGCCGGACACCGCCAGCGCCTTCCTTTCGCGCAGCCGGTCCAGCCGGTTCATGAGGGGCGAGGTGGTGGCGCCATGGATCACGATGGACAGCGCCACCACCAGCCCGATGAAGGACCAGAGCCAGTGTGCCTGGTCCGTGAAGTGGCCTTCGCCCAGCGCAAAGGCCAGGTAGTACACCGACCCGATGCCGCGGATGCCAAAGAAGGAGAGCGCCACGCGTTCCCGCGGCCCGGTCTTGCCGCCCAGCAGGCCCAGCCAGCCGGCAAGCGGCCGGACCACCAGCAGGAATGCCAGCGCCACCAGCATTTCCCCCAAGCCAATCCCTTCAAGCAGCCCACGGGCGATTGCACCGCCGAGCAGGACCAGGATCACCACCGTCAGGAGCCGTTCCAGCTGCTCCACGTAGGAGTGCAGCACCCGGTGGTAGCCGTGGGTGCGTTCAGCTGCGCGGATGGTCACGGCGCAGACGAAGACCGCGATGAATCCGTAGCCCGCCACCATTTGCGTCAGCCCATAGGCCAGGAACGTCGCCGCCAGGGCCACGAACCCCTCGGAGTGGTTGGACAGCCTGAAGCTCTCCGCATGGGCGGAGAAGAAGACCCTTGCCAGCAGCTTGCCGGTGAGGAAGCCCACCAGCAGCCCGATGGCCAGCCGCCACAGCACGTCCAGCCCGAACCATTCGCCAAACCAGGCAGTTGGGCTTGCCCCGGCGACGCTGATGGCAATGGCCAGGTACACGAACGGGAAAGCCAGCCCGTCGTTCAGCCCGGCTTCCGAGGTGAGTCCGAACCGGACCTCATCCTCCTTGTCGGTATGGCCATCCTGGTCCGCGGGCTCGCCCACCTGGACTTCGGACGCGAGGACCGGGTCCGTGGGGGCGAGGCTGGCGGCCACCAGCAGGGCCGCGCCCAGCCCCAGGCCCAGGAACCACATGCCCAGCAGCGTCAACCCCAGGATGCACAACGGCATGGCGATGCCCAGGAGCCGCCACGTGGTGGACCAGCGCTTGCGTCCCACCGGCCGGTCCAGGGCCAGTCCGGCGCCCATCAGCGAAATGATCACGCAGACCTCCGCAAGGTGCATGACAAAATCGCCGTGCTCCACCGGGTTGGGGTCCGGCAGCGATGGAATCAGCGCGAACGCCCCCATCCCGGCACCAAGGAAAACCATGGGCATGGACAGCGGCATGTCGCGCAGCAGCTTGGGCAGGACCGCGGCGATGAAGACGGCGATGCCTGCCGCGGCAAAGAGGATGTCTGGGGCTTCGAACATGGGGAAGGCTCTCCAGCCTGGAATGGTTGCGTGGATCCGGAAGCGGACACGCCACGCTTCGATGGGGCGGACTGCTCTCACCATAACCCCTGCACCCGGCATATCCCCGGCGCAGTAAGAAGTCCGGGTACCTGGAAGCCGGGTCCTGGAGTTAGGGGGTTCTTGGATCCCGGACAGGACGACGGCGGCGTTGCTGGTTTTCGTGCCCCGCATGCGGTGAGCTTGAGTCATGTCCCTCCAGCTCCCCGCCGTCGATGTCCCGCCCCAGCCCTGGACCGGGAGGTTCGACGGCGACGGTCCCGGCCACCGCCGATGGTGGCAGGCAGTTGACGCGCTGGACAGCACCACGGCGGGTGCGGGGGACCGGATGGGTGCGCCGGGTACGGGGGGTACGGCGACCGGCAGGCCCGTGGCCCTGCTGGGCTTCGCCAGCGACGAGGGCGTGCGCCGGAACAAGGGGCGCACCGGAGCGTCCGCCGCCCCCGCAGCCTTGCGGAAGGCGCTGGGCCCGCTCGCTTTCCACCTCGACCGGACGGTGGCTGACCTCGGCGACGTGGCGGTGCCGGGGGAAGACCTGGAAGCCGGGCAGGAACGGCTTGGCCGCGCAGTGGCGGCCCTGCTGGACGCCGGCCACCAGACCGTTGTCCTGGGCGGCGGCCACGAAACCGCCTACGCGAGCTACCTCGGCGTCAGCGCCTCGTCGGCGGTCCGCAACGGGCAGCGGCTTGGTGTCCTGAACCTTGACGCCCACTTCGACCTCCGCGACGAGCCGGTGCCCAGTTCCGGGACCCCGTTCCTGCAGATGGCCCATGCGGAAGCGGACGCCGGGCGGGAATTCCGCTACGCCGTCGTGGGCATCTCGGAGCCGAACAACACCCGGGTCCTGTTCGACACCGCCCGGACGCTGGGCGTTCGGTACCTGCTGGACGAGGACTGCGACGCAGAGAGGGTGCGGGACTTCGTGGACGCCTTCCTGGCGGACATCGACGTGCTGTACCTGACCATCGACCTGGATGTGCTGCCCGCGGCCGTGGCGCCCGGGGTGAGCGCGCCCGCGGCCTACGGCGTGCCGCTGCCTGTTATTTCCGCCGTGTGCCGGCAGGTGGCGCGGAGCGGGAAGCTCCTGCACCTGGACGTTGCGGAGCTGAACCCGGCCTTCGATATCGACGGCCGGACCGCCAAAACCGCAGCGCGGCTGGTGGACACGCTGCTGCGCTGAAAGACGCCGCAGCCCGGAATCAGGCTCCCTTCAGGACGTACCGGCGCTCCGGCCGTCCCACGCCGTACTTGAGCCGCACCTCCAGGGTGCCTTCGTCGTGCAGGTATTCCAGGTAGCGGCGGGCGCTGACGCGGGAAGTGCCCAGTTCCTGGGCCACTTCTGCGGCTGACACGTCACCGGCGGCAGCGTTCAATGCCGCCTCCACCAGCTTCAGGGTCTCGATGCTGCAGCCCTTGGGGAGCGGACGTTCGGCGCGGTCCAGGCCGAACACCCGGTTGACGTCCGACTGCTCGGCCACGTCCTTGGACGCGTCAAGGCCTTGGTAGGCATTGCGGTAGTGCTCCAGCCGCTCCTGCAGGTCCGTCTGCGAAAAAGGCTTGATCAGGTAATGGACAATGCCGCCCCGGAGCGCCTTCCGCACGGTCTCCACCTCCCGTGCGGCACTGATGACCAGCACGTCCAGCTCCGGTGCCACCGCTCGCAGGCGCTGCATCAGGTCAAGGCCGTTGATGTCCGGAAGGTGGATGTCCAGCAGCACCAGGTCCGGCTGGAGCCGTTCGGTTTCCGCCACGGCCTGGGCCCCGGTGTGTGCCGCACCCACCACGGCGAAGCCCGGCGTGCGCTGGATGAAGCCGGCATGCACCTTGGCCACCATGAAGTCGTCATCGACGATCAGGACCTTGATCATGGCTGGGTACTCCCTCGTTTCAGCACGGCGGTAAAGACAGCCCCATTATCGTTGGCCACCGCCAGGTTCCCGCCACTGCGGCGGCACACCACCCGGGACAGCGCCAGCCCGAAACCGCGGCTGCCGGCCGGGCCCGGTTCCTTGGTAGTGAAGCCCTGGCGGAAGATGTGGTCCGTGGAGCTGCCGGGAACGCCGGGACCATTGTCCCGCACCGTCACCACGACGTCTTTCCCTGCCTTGCCCTCCACCCGCACCGTGACGGCTCCCTGCGGAAGCCCGGTGACGGCGTCGAACGCGTTGTCCACCAGGTTCCCCACCACGGTGGTGAGGTCCCGGGACAACTCGTCATCAACGGGGTCCAGCACGGAGTCGGGGTGCAGCTGCAGGGCCACGCCCCGTTCGGTGGCGAGGCTGGACTTGGCGATCAGCAGGGCAGCGAGCGCGGGATCCTTGATCCGGCCGGTCACTTCGTCATTGAGCCGGGTCCGGTCCACGGTGGCACCGTTGACGAACTGGACCACGGAGTCGTACTCGCCGATCTGGATCAGGCCGGAAATGACGTGCAGCTGGTTGGCGAACTCGTGCGCCTGGGCCCGCAGGGTGTCCGTGGCAGTGCGGGTGGTGCCGAGTTCCTGCTCCAGTTCGGAGAGTTCCGTGCGGTCGCGAAGGGTTGTGACCGAGCCGATGACCCGGCCGCGGGACTGGATGGGCACCCGGTTCATCACCACCAGCCGGTCCCCCACCAGCACCAGCTGGTCAGGCCCGGGCTGGTCCCGGGTGAGGACTTCCTTGAGGGCGGGTTCGACGGCGAGGCCCGCCACGCGTTTGCCCACGCAGTCGGGCGGGAGTCCGAGCAGGGCGCGGGCGCTGTGGTTGGCCACCGTGATCCGATCGTGCAGGTCCAGCGCAACCACACCCTCCTTGAGGCCGTGCAGCATGGCTTCACGGTTCTCCACCAGGCTGGTGATTTCGCTGGGTTCCATGCCGAGAGTCTGCCGTTTGACCCGCCGCGAGAGCAGCAGGGAGCCGGCAATGCCCAGGACGCTGGCGACGCCCAGGTACGTGAGGAGGTTGGGGACGGCGTCGCCCAGCCGCTCGAGCACGGTGGGATAGTTGCGGCTGATGGAGGCGATCCCGATCATGCGGCCGGTATCGTCCAGGACCGGGACGTGGGCGGAGAGGAGCGGGGCCGGCGTGCCGCCCACCACTCCGGTCCAGGCCCTGCCTTCCATCACCCGGCTGGCGCCGAGCTCCAGCGGCTCGCCCAGCAGGCTGGGGTCCGAGGACGCCACCACGGTGCGGTCCAGTTTCGCGAGCGCGACCCGGGAGGAGCCCGAGACGATCCGGACGGATTCCGCCACCGACGGCAGGACGGCCCCGCCGCGCGGTTCGGCGTCCGGGAGGAGTTCGCGCACCACGGGGTTGCCGCCCAGGGCTTCCGCGGCCGACAGGGCACGCCTGCCTTCGATCCGTTCGAAGGCGGCCGCGGACTGGGCCAGGGAGATGGCCACCACGCCCACCAGGACGGCCAGGACAATGAGCAACTGCAGCAGAAGGTACTGCCCCGCGAGGGACATTCCTCGTCGTCGAGTCACAATGGTCTTCCTGGAGTTGCTGGTTGGGCCGGGAGTTGTCCGGCGGGTTTGGCTGGCCCCTTATGCGCGCAGCAGCGCGGGCCCAGGGCCGGGGTTGGTACCGGGAACTATATCCCAAAGCCCGCGGCCGGGCCGTTGTGGGGGTTTGGAAACGTGAACGCAATGAACACAACTTTCTCTGCGTACACAAGAGTGATCGGCGTCACGGCCGCCCCTAGCATCGGAACCACAAGGCATCGGAACCGCAAGGCAGCCGATGCCGGTCAGATTTGTTCGAGAGAAGAGGAACACATGCGCCAGATCCGCGCATTGCGAATTGCCGCCGTTGCCGCCGGCATCGCCCTGATGGCCACCGGTTGCGGTGCCACCAGCAAGAGCTCCACCGGTTCGGAAAGCTCCGGCGCCGCCGCCGGACCCATCACCGGCCTGCAGATCATGGTCCCCAACACCCCCGGCGGCGGTTACGACACCACCGCCCGCGCCGCCGCGAAGGTTCTCGACGACGAGAAGATCTCCACCAACACCGAGGTCTTCAACCTCGCAGGGGCCGGCGGCACGGTGGGCCTGGCCCGCGTGGTCAACGAGAAGGGCAACGGCGATCTTGCCATGCTCATGGGCCTGGGCGTTGTCGGCGCCAGCTACACCAACAAGTCCGAGTCCAAGCTGACCGACACCACCCCGCTGGCCCGGCTGATCGAAGAGCCCGGCGCCATCATGGTCAGCAAGGACTCCCCGTACAAGACCATCGATGACCTGGTGAAGGCCTGGAAAGCCGATCCCGGTTCCATCGCCGTGGGCGGCGGCTCCTCCCCCGGCGGCCCGGACCACCTGCTGCCCATGCAGCTGGCCGGGGCCGTGGGCATCGACGCCACCAAGGTCAACTACGTTGCCTACGACGGCGGCGGCGACCTCCTGCCCGCAATCCTGGGCAACAAGCTGGGCTTCGCCGCTTCCGGCGCCGGCGAGTACCTGAAGCAGATCGAATCCGGCGAGGTCCGGGTCCTGGCCACCAGCGGCGAGAAGCGCCTGGACGGCGTGGACGCACCCACGCTCAAGGAATCCAACATCGACCTGGTGTTCACCAACTGGCGCGGCGTCGTGGCCCCTCCGGGAATCAGCGACAAGGACAAGGCATCCCTGATCGCAGCCCTGGAAAAGATGCACGGCACGGCCGGCTGGAAGGAAGCGCTGAAGACCCACAGCTGGACCGATGCCTTCATCACCGGTGACCAGTTCAAGACCTTCCTCACCGAGCAGGACAAGCGGGTGGCGGACGTCCTCACCAAGCTTGGGTTGGCGTGACCTCCCTGACCACAGGCCTCAAAGGCCGCTCCGAGCTGGGAGTTGCACTCCTGCTCGGGGCGGCCGGCGTCCTGGTCTTCCTGGATGCCAACGGCCTGGTAACCCCGTATTCGAAGTCCGACCCGGTGGGTCCCAAAACCGTTCCGTTCATCGTGGCCGGAATGCTGGTGGTCTGCGCCGTGCTGCTGGCCGTCAACGTCCTGCGCGGCGGCAAGGGCGAGGCTGAGGGCGGCGAGGACGTCGACCTCACGCACCCCGCCGACTGGAAGACCGTCCTGCCGCTGGCCGGCGCCTTCATCCTGAACATCCTGCTGATCGACTGGGCCGGCTGGGTGATCTCCGGAACCGTCCTGTTCTGGGGCAGCGTCCTGGCCCTCGGCAGCCGCCGCTACGTCCGGGACGGCGCGATCTCCGTGGCCCTGTCCCTGTTGACCTTCTACGGCTTCTACCTCGGCCTGGGCATCGCGCTGCCGGCCGGCCTCCTGGAAGGAATCCTCTAAATGGACGTCTGGTCCTCCCTGATGGACGGCTTCGCCACCGCCCTGACCCCCATGAATTTCCTGTACGCCGTCATCGGCGTCGTCCTGGGCACCGCCGTCGGTGTCCTCCCCGGCCTGGGCCCGGCCATGACCGTTGCCCTGCTGCTCCCCGTCACCTATGCCCTGGAACCCACCAGCGCCTTCATCATGTTCGCCGGCATCTACTACGGCGGCATGTACGGCGGTTCCACCACCTCGATCCTCCTCAACACTCCCGGCGAATCGTCCTCCGTGGTCACCGCCATCGAGGGCAACAAGATGGCCAAGGCGGGCAGGGCGGCGCAGGCGCTTGCGACGGCGGCCATCGGCTCGTTCGTCGCCGGCACCATCGGCACGGCGCTGCTGGCCGTCTGCGCGCCGATCGTGGTGAAGTTCGCAGTGAGCCTTGGTGCACCCAGCTACTTCGCCATCATGGTCTTGGCGCTGTTGGCGGTCACGGCCGTACTCGGTTCGTCGCGCTTGCGCGGCTTTGCTTCCCTGGGCCTGGGCCTGGCCATTGGTCTTGTGGGCATGGACTCCGTGACCGGCCAGCGCCGCCTCACCTTCGGCCAGCCGCTCCTGGCGGACGGCCTGGACATCGTGGTGGTGGCCGTGGCCATCTTCGCCGTGGGAGAGGCCCTCTGGGTGGCCGCGCACCTGCGCCGTACCCCCCTGCATGCCATTCCCGTGGGCCAGCCCTGGATGGGCAAGTCCGACTGGAAGCGCTCCTGGAAGCCCTGGCTGCGGGGGACCGCCTTTGGCTTCCCGTTCGGCGCACTGCCGGCAGGCGGCGCCGAGATCCCAACCTTCCTCTCCTATGTCACGGAAAAGCGCCTCAGCAAACACCCCGAAGAGTTCGGCAAGGGTGCCATCGAGGGCGTTGCCGGTCCGGAAGCAGCCAACAACGCGGCGGCCGCCGGCACCCTGACCCCCATGCTGGCACTGGGCCTGCCCACCAACGCCACCGCCGCCGTCATGCTCGCCGCCTTCACCAGCTACGGCATCCAGCCGGGCCCGCAGCTTTTCGAAAGCCAAGGGCCCCTTGTGTGGGCGCTGATCGCCAGCCTCTTCATTGGCAACCTGCTGCTCCTGCTGATTAACCTCCCGCTGGCACCGATGTGGGCGAAACTCCTGCAGCTGCCCCGCCCCTACCTGTATGCCGGCATCCTGTTCTTCGCCACGCTGGGCGCCTACTCGGTGAACCTGCAGGCGTTCGACCTGGTGATCCTGCTGGTCCTGGGCGCACTGGGCTTCATGATGCGGCGCTTCGGGCTTCCCGTCCTGCCGCTGATCCTCGGCGTGATCCTGGGTCCGCGGATCGAAGGGCAGCTCCGCAAGACCCTGCAGCTGAGCGCGGGTGACCCGGCAGGGCTCTTCAGCGAGCCGATCGCCGTCGGGATCTATGTCATCATTGGCCTCATCCTGCTCTGGCCCTTTGCCTACAAGCTGTACCGGCGCAGCCGTCCGGACCGCAGGCCGCTGGTTCCCGCCAATTCGGGCGCAGCTGACTACAGCGACTGAGCAGGCCCGCCCCGTCGCCAGATCCCACTACCCGCATCGAGCAGAAAAGGAGACTCCATGACCGTCGTTGTGGGATACGTCCCCACCCCCGAGGGCGAAGCCGCCCTCACCCAGGCCATCACCGAGGCCAGGAAGAGCAACAGCACCCTGGTGCTGATCAACTCCTCAAAGGGCGAAGCACCGGTGGACAACCGCTTTGCGCAGGACGGCGACATCCAGGACATCGAGAAGCGGCTGGCCGGCCAGGGCATCGAGTACCTGATCAAGCGGCCCGTCCGCGGCCATGATGCCGCGGCCGAGGTGCTGGACGCCGCGGAGGAGCACAACGCCGAACTGATCGTGATCGGCCTGCGCCGCCGCACCCCGGTGGGCAAGCTGATCATGGGCAGCACATCCCAGCGCATCCTGCTGGAGGCGGACTGCCCGGTCCTGGCGGTAAAAGCGGGCCAGTAACCCTAGGCTCTGACGGCCGCCCGTGCCCGGAACAACTCCTGGCGCTGGCGGCCCAGGCCGTCCACCTCTACCTCCACCACGTCGCCCGGCTGGAGGTAGGGGAAACGGCCGCTGAGGGCCACACCCTGCGGCGTCCCGGTCAGGATCACGTCACCCGGTTCAAGCCGCATGTACTGGCTGCAGTGGTGGACCAGTGAGGGCGCATCAAAGATGAGCTCCGATGACGACGAATCCTGGCGCGGCTCACCATTCACCCAGCTGCGCAGCCGCAGGTTGCCGCCGTCGATCTCCCCCGCCGGAACCAGCCAGGGGCCCAGGGGCGTGGACCCGGGAAGGGATTTCCCCTTGGTCCATTGCCCCGCCGCTCCCGGCAACTGGTATTCCCGCTCGGAGAAGTCGTTGGCGGTCACATAGCCGGCAATGCACTTGGACGCCTCGTCGACGGACCCGAGGTAGCTGGCTTCGCTGCCGATCACGATGCCCAGTTCCACTTCCCAGTCATATTGGGTGGAGTGCGGCGGAAGCGGGGCGGGGTCGCAGGGTCCGGTGACGGTGTTGCTGGGCTTGAGGAAGACGACGGGAACCGTTGGCGGTTCGGCACCCGATTCGGCGGCATGGGCGGCGTAGTTCATCCCGATGCCCACCACCGAACCGGGCCGGGCCACGGGGGAACCAACCCGAAGCGCAGCGGCGCCCGCCAAAACCGGCAGTTCCCCGGCCTCCAGTGCATCCCGCACCCTGTCCAGTCCGCCCCCGGCAAGGAACTCCCCGTCCACGTCGGCGGTGAGGGGCAACAGGCTGAAATACCGGTCGATGCCGTCCGCCGGGGAAACCAGGACCGCAGGCTGCTCGCTGCCGCTTTCGCCCAGGCGCATGATCTTCATACCGAATTCTCCTCAAGCCGTATCGATCGGGTGCTTCCAGGGCCCCTGGGCCCCGAGATCCATGGTCGTTGATTCGCTGCGATCCCGCGAACGGACGCCATTGTGACTGCACATCCAGCGCCCGAAAGGACAGTCATCTGACATCTAACCGGAGCAGTCGGTAGAATGGTTGAGCCATCTTGGCACGAAACACAGAAAGTGCAGTACATGACTACAGCCACATTGGAGCGGATCCCCACCGCCGCCAAGCCCACCGAAGGACCTGCTTTGCGGTCCATCAGCCTGGAGTTCTCCAGCGCCAGCGAGGTCCACGCAGGACTGGAAGAGGCGGTGGCCGAACTGATTGGGGTGGCAGCGAAGGATGCCGAGTGCGGCATCCGCGTCACCAGGCTGCACCCGGGAAGCTACACGGTAGCCCTGGACGCATCAGTACCTTTCGGCGAAACGTACGAGTCCTTCGCGGTCTGACCACGCCTACAAAAAATCCCCGCACGCCATACGGCAGTGCGGGGATTTTTTGTTGCTGCTTGCGGGACTGCTAGCCGCGGCGGACCTCCACGCCGTCGGACTTCAGGAAAAGCTGCTTCTCCGCGGGGCCTGACGGACCGGCCGGAACCAGCCAAAGGACGTTGCCGCTTTGGGACACCTCTTCCACCTCCCCGGCTGCCACCACATGCGCATGCTTGATGATCTCGACGCGGTCCCCGGCCTTGAGGGCCTTCCAGTTGGATACCGCGGCGGAATGGGCATTGCGCCTGGACAGGACTGCCCCACGTGCTTTCATTTGAACTTCTACCCCTTTGTATCGTTCTGCTGCCACAGCTTCTTTGATGTGACTTTCACTACATCTTCAGTTCTACTACACTCCCGGCGCCACGGTGGGCCGTGGCGCCGGAAATTCCACCTTTCGGACGGACGGTCAGTAGGCGCTGAAGATTCTTCGGTATCAGGCGAGCGGCCCGACGGCGGATTCGGCTGCCCGGAGCACGTCACCTGAGGCGACCAGGCGGTCAGCCGCTTCCAGTTCCGGCGACAGGAACCGGTCCGTCCCCGGCCCCTCCACCACCCCGCGGAGCGCGGCCACGACAGCGGTACCCGCGGGCCCCGGCGTCAGGACCCCGCCCGAGAGCTGCGAGCGGATGTCCAGCGCCCGCGCCGAGGTCACCAGTTCGATGGCCAGGACGCGGCGGAGGTTTTCCACCGCCTTGCGCAGCTTGCGTGCCGCATGCCAGCCCATGGAGACATGGTCCTCCTGCATGGCGGAGCTCGGAATCGAGTCCACGGAGGCCGGAACGGCAAGCCGCTTGTTGTCCGAAACCAGGCCGGCCTGGGTGTACTGGGCGATCATCAGCCCGGAGTCCACGCCGGGGTCAGCGGCGAGGAAGGCGGGCAGGCCATGCGACCGGGCAGGATCCAGCATGCGGTCGGTCCGGCGTTCAGCGATGGAGCTGAGGTCGGCGACGGCGATGGCCAGGTAGTCCAGGACGTATGCCACAGGCGCGCCGTGGAAGTTGCCGTTGGAGCTCACACGCCCGTCGGGAAGGACCACGGGGTTGTCGATGGCTGCCGCCAGCTCCCGGGTGGCCACCAATTCGGCGTGGTCAACGGTGTCCCGGACGGCACCGGCAACCTGGGGGGCGCAGCGCAGCGAGTAGGCGTCCTGCACCCGGGAGTCCCCCACCCGGTGCGACGCCACGATGGGAGAGTCCGACAGCACGCGGAGCATGTTGTCCGCGCTTGCCGCCTGGCCCGGGTGGGGCCGCAGCGCGGCGTGCAGTTCGGGCAGGAATACCTGGTCGGTGCCCAGCAGCGCCTCGACGCTGAGGGCGGCGGTGATGTCCGCCGTCGACAGCAATTGGCGAAGATCGGCGATGGCCATCAGGAGCATGCCCAGCATGCCCTCGGTGCCGTTGACCAGGGCCAGGCCCTCCTTTTCGGCGAGGGTGACGGGCTCGATGCCGTGTTCTGCCAGCAGCTCAGCGACAGGCCGCTCTCCCCGCCCGCCGTAAGTCACGCCGTCGGGCCCTTCCGCTTCCCCTTCGCCCATCAGGACCAGGGCGCAGTGGGACAGTGGCGCCAGGTCACCGGAGCAGCCCAGCGAGCCGAACTCGCGGACCACGGGGGTGATGCCGGCGTTGAGGACGTCCACCATGGTCTGCAGGACCACGGGGCGGACGCCGGTGCGGCCGGAGGCGAGGGTCTTGGCGCGCAGGAACATGATGCCGCGGACCACTTCCCGCTCCACGGCCGGCCCCATGCCCGCAGCGTGGCTCCGGATGAGGGACTTCTGCAGCTGGGTGCGCAGTTCATTCGGGATGTGGCGGTTGGCCAGGGCACCGAACCCGGTGGAGATGCCGTAGGCGGGGACGTCGCTGGCGGCGAGGTCATCGATGTGGGCGCGCACCTTGGCGACGGTTTCCAGGGCGTCCGGCGCGATGGTCACCTTCGCGCCGTGGCGTGCGACGGCGAGCAGATCCCCGGGCGTGACGCCGACGGACCCGAGGGTGACGGTCAGCGGTTCGTGTGTCGTAACAGTCATTTTCTACTTGCCTTCATTCATGGGGATGCGGACGCCGCGTTCCCTGGCGACGTCGAGGGCGCGTTCGTAGCCGGCGTCGGCGTGGCGGATGACGCCCATGCCGGGGTCGTTGGTGAGGAGGCGCTCGAGTTTCTGCGCGGCGAGGTCGGTGCCGTCGGCGACGGAAACCTGCCCGGCGTGGATGGAGCGGCCGATGCCCACACCGCCGCCGTGGTGCAGGGACACCCAGGTGGCGCCGGAGGCAGTGTTGAGCAGGGCGTTCAGCATTGGCCAGTCGGCGATGGCATCGGAGCCGTCCGCCATGGCCTCGGTCTCGCGGTACGGGGAGGCGACGGAGCCCGAATCCAGGTGGTCTCGCCCGATCACGATGGGAGCTTTGACCTTGCCGTCCTTGACGAGCTGGTTGAAGAGCAGCCCGGCCTTGGCTCGTTCGCCGTAGCCGAGCCAGCAGATGCGCGCCGGCAGGCCCTCAAACTCAACCCGTTCCTGGGCGGCGTCGATCCAGCGGTGCAGGTGCTTGTTCTCCGGGAAGAGCTCCTTGATGGCCTCGTCAGTCACGCGGATGTCCTCGGGGTCACCGGAGAGGACCACCCAGCGGAACGGGCCCAGACCCTCGCAGAACAGGGGACGGATGTAGGCAGGGACGAAGCCAGGGAACTCGAAAGCCCGGGCGTAACCACCCTTGCGGGCCTCATCGCGGATGGAGTTGCCGTAGTCGAACACCTCGGCGCCGGCGTCCTGGAATTCCACCATGGCCTGGACGTGCTTGGCCATCGAGGCCTGGGCCTTCTTGGTGAAGCCTTCGGGGTCGGCCGCGGCCTCGCGGTGCCATTCCTCCACCGTGATGCCCTCGGGCAGGTAACTCAGCGGATCGTGCGCGGAGGTCTGGTCCGTGACGATGTCCACGGTGAGCTCGCCGGCGTTGTGGCGGCGCAGGATCTCCGGGAAGACCTCGGCCGCGTTGCCCACGTAGCCCACGGACCAGCCGCGGCGCTCTTCCTTGGCCTTGAGGACCTTGGCGATGGCGGCGTCGAGGTCGGTTTCCACCTCGTCCAGGTAGCGTTTGCCGGCCCGCCTGCGCAGGCGGGTCTCATCGACGTCGACAATCAGGCAGGCGCCCTCGTTCAGGGTGACGGCGAGGGGCTGGGCGCCGCCCATGCCGCCGCAGCCGCCGGTCAGGGTCAGCGTGCCGGCGAGGGTGCCGTTCTCGTCCCCGGTGAGTTTGCGGGCGATCGCGGCGAAGGTCTCGAAGGTGCCCTGCAGGATGCCCTGGGTGCCGATGTAGATCCAGGAGCCGGCGGTCATCTGGCCGTACATCATGAGGCCCTCGGCCTCGAGCCGGCGGAATTCGGGCCAGGTTGCCCAGTCGCCGACGAGGTTGGAGTTGGCCAGCAGCACGCGCGGGGCCCACTCGTTGGTACGGAAGACGCCCACCGGCTTGCCGGACTGGACCAGCAGGGTCTCGTCCTTTTCCATGGTCTCCAGGGTGCGGGTGATGGCATCGAACGCTGCCCAGGAGCGGACGGCGCGGCCAGTGCCGCCGTAGACCACCAGGTCGTCCGGGCGCTCGGCGACCTCGGGATCCAGGTTGTTCATCAGCATGCGCAGCGGCGCTTCGGTCTGCCAGGACTTGGCGGTGAGCTCGGTGCCGCGGGCTGCTTTGACCGGGCGGGCCCCGGTGGTGAAATCGGCGGGTGCCATGATGGGCTCCTTTTCTTGGTGTCTGAGGTTTCGAAGAAGTTCTGTATCAACTAAAGCCCTTTGAGGACGGGCTTCACAGCGGTTTTAGCGGGGTGCTGTCCGGTATTTCAGACCAGCGCCGTCAGTTGTTTGGCTGCGCTCATTTGACCGGGCGGCCGTGGATGCGGACCGAGAGTTCGTCGGCTACTTTCTGCACCCGGGCCGCCAGTACCGGCCACTCGTCAGCAGGCAGTTTGTCCTCCAGGAAGGTGACCGCGACGGCCGCGGTAGGCCACCCCAAATGGTCGGTGACCGCGGCGGCAATGGAGCCGAAGCCAGGGGTCACCTCGCCGTGTTCGGTGGCGTAGCCCCGCTGGCGGACCTGGTCCAGGTGCGAGGACAGGGCGGAGTACTTCATGATGGCCCCCTCCACCTCGTGCCGCGCAGTGAAGGCAGCAGCGTTGGGGTACAGGGCGCGCACCTGGGATTTGGGCAGGGCGGCAAGGATGGCCCGGCCGCTGGCAGTGAGGTGGCTGGGAAGCCTGACACCGACGTCGGTGACCAGGGACGGGCGGTTCTTGGCCCGCTCCTCCACGATGTACAGGACGTCGCGGCCGTGCAGGACGGCGAGGTGGGCGCTCTCGCCAAGCGCGTCCACCAGCGAGGCAAGCAGTGGGCGGCCCAACCGGGACAGCGGCTCCTGGCGCGAGTACGCGGAGCTGAGCTCGAAAGCGCTGATGCCCAGCCCGTAGCGCTGTTCCTCGTGCAAATGGAGGACGAAGCCATTGGCCTCCATCACCCCCAGCAGGTGGTAGACGCTGGAGCGGGGCAGGTCCAGGCTGGACGCGATCTGCGACGCCGCCATGGGGCCACGCCGCGAAGCCAACAGCTTGAGGATGCGCAGGGTGTTTTCTGCGGCAGGAACTTTTGACGTTGCCTTGACGGATGCCCGGGGCGCCTGGTTCCCGGCGCCCCCTGTTTCGGCGCTTAGTGCAGTGCTCATCGGCTGGAAGGGTCTTTCTGGCTAGCTCTGTCCGGTATCCCGTACTTAAGCTTGCGCCCCTTGAGATGTCGTTTGAACCCCGTTCGGAGTCACCGTGTCTGAAATACCGGACATTCGCTCCGTCGTACGCCTTATCGACACGCATATCCCTTTTCGCGCCCTAAATATCCGGCGCGAAAAGTAAGATGCGCAGCGCCAAATGATATCCGCAGCGAAAGGGCGCTGCGAACAGTCTGAAATGAAAGACAGCAACCCGCCGTGAGCCTGATCACGGTGCCTGCGAAAATGGTCTGCTGGTTAGCGGCTCCCCTCCCAATGACGAGAAGGTATTTGCATGCAACCAGCTCCAACCCCAACCCGGACCAAAACCGCGGCGGAAACGCACAAGCCAACTGCCGGCGTGGGGCATGTCCTCAACCGCGGGCTGAACGTCCGGCACATCCGCTTCATGGCGCTGGGCTCGGCGATCGGCACCGGCCTCTTCTATGGCTCAGCCTCCGCCATCCAGAAAGCCGGGCCGGCAGTTCTGCTGGCCTACATCATCGGCGGCGCAGCCGTGTTCATGGTGATGCGCGCCTTGGGCGAAATGGCCGTGCGGCACCCGGTATCGGGTTCCTTCAGCCAGTACGCGAGCCGGTACCTCGGCCCCCTCGCCGGCTTCGTGACCGGCTGGACGTACGTTTTCGAGATGGCCATCGTGGCGATCGCCGACGTCACGGCCTTCAGCATCTATATGGGCTTCTGGTTCCCGCAGGTGGACCGCTGGATCTGGATCCTGGCCGTCATCTGCTTCCTCGCCGCGCTGAACCTGCTCAGCGTTAAGGTCTTCGGCGAACTTGAGTTCTGGTTCTCGCTGATCAAGGTGGCGGCCATCATCGCCATGATCGCGGGCGGTGCTGCACTGATCGTGTTCGGCTTCCAGGGCGACGGCACTGCCGTGGCTCCGGGACTGGGCAACCTCGTTGACCATGGCGGATTGTTCCCCAACGGCTTCGAAGGCCTCCTGGCATCGTTCGCCGTGGTGATGTTCGCGTTCGGCGGCATCGAGACCCTGGGCATCACGGCCGGCGAGGCGGCTGACCCCAAAAAGGTTATCCCAAAGGCCGTGAACACTGTGCCCGTGCGCGTGCTGCTGTTCTACGTCCTCACGCTCGGAGTCCTGATGAGCCTCTTCCCGTGGGACCAGGTGGGCACCAGTGGCAGCCCGTTCGTGCAGATCTTCAGCGGCCTGGGCATCCCGGCGGCACCGCACATCCTGAACGCCGTGGTGATCACGGCCGCGCTTTCAGCCATCAACAGCGATATCTTCGGCGCCGGACGCATCCTTTTCGGGCTTTCCAGCCAGGGCCATGCACCGGCCGCCTTCGGCAAGGTCTCCCGGCACGGCGTCCCGTGGATGACCGTGGTCATGATGGCGGGAATCCTCCTGGTGGGAGTGGTCCTCAATGCCGTTATTCCTGAGGATGTGTTCCTGGTGATTGCCTCGATTGCCACCTTCGCCACCGTTTGGGTCTGGGTGATGATCCTCGCGTCCCATGTTGCAATGAAGCGGGAAATCGCCCGCGGGGGCCTGCCGGCGTCGGAATTCCCGTCGCCGTGGTGGCCCGCCGCCTCCGTCCTGACCATCGCTTTCATGGTGCTGGTGATCGCCATCCTGGGCGCGTTCGAGGACACCCGGATCGCCCTGTACGTGGGCGCGGCATGGCTGGGACTGCTGGTGATGGCCTACTGCCTGTGGATCAAGGGTGACGGCCGACGCCGGGCCCACCTTGAGGACGAGACCTCGCCGCTGCCGGTGGTCGGGGCAGGCACGGGCAGCTAAGCCGGAATCAGCCGGCTGCGGACGCCCGTACCGGAGCTACAATCAGCCATGGTTCCAATGTCCAACCTGGTGGCATTCGCCCTGGCGTCCGTAATCCTGATCGCCGTCCCGGGCCCCAGCGTGCTGTTCGTCATTGGACGTTCCCTCGCGCTGGGGTGGCGCGGCGGCGTCCTTACCGTCCTGGGAAATGCCACGGGCCAGGTGGTCCAGGTCATCGCCGTGGCCCTTGGCGTGGGTGTGGTGGTGGCCGAGTCCGTGCTTCTTTTCAGCATCGTGAAGCTGGCAGGTGCCGCTTACCTGGTTTTCCTGGGGATCCGGACCATTGTCCGCCGGGGGCACGGTTCCCGGCGGCTTGCGCCGCCGCCGGCCTCCACTCCGTGGACGTTGGTGCGCCAGGGGGCGGTGGTGGGCGCCACGAACCCGAAGTCGGTGGTGTTCTTCGTGGCGATCCTGCCGCAGTTCGTGGACTACCCTGCCGGCAACATTCCGTTCCAGCTTGCACTGCTGGGTGCTGTCTTCCTGCTGATCGCGTTGGTCTCGGACAGCGTGTGGGCGATCGCGGCGGGGTGGGCGCGGCTGTGGTTCGTCCGCTCACCGCGGCGCGTCCCCGCGGTGGAGGCGGTCGGCGGGGCAATGATGATCGGCCTCGGCGGAACGCTGGCCCTAACCGGATCCAAAACCTAGGACTGCACCTGCCCTGGCAGGAGTACTGAAGCAAGAAGTGCCCGGTCCCCGAACGGACCGGGCACCTCTTGTTGTGCCCCGTTAGGCCGGCGCCTGTCAGGCCACTGCCCTGTCAGTCCAATGCCTCGTTTGGCCGGCGCTCCCTAGCCCGCAGCAGCGGCGGCCCGTACCGCCTGGCCGAGGGACGTCGTCGGGCGCCCGATCAGCCTGCGCAGGTCGCCGGTGCTGACCAGGAGATCGCCGCGCGCAATGCCCAGGTCCGAATCAGCCAGGATCCCGGCAAAAGCCTCGGGAACACCCACACCGGTGAGCAGGCCAACGTAATCCTCGGTGGGCAGGTTGTTGTAGCGGACGGGTTTTCCGGTGGCTGCAGTGATCTCGGACGCCAGGTCCGCCATGCTGAAGGCCTCGTCGCCGCCCAGCTCGTAGACCTTGCCGGCCTGGCCATCGGCCACCAGGACCGCTGCTGCGGCGTGGGCGTAGTCGGCCCGTGCGGCCCCGCTGACCTTGCCCTCTCCGGCACTGCCCGCGAGCGCTCCCTGGGCCAGGGTGCCCGGCAGCTGTTCCGTGTAGTTCTCCAGGTACCAGCCGTTGCGCAGCAGGACGAAGGGGACGCCGGATTCGCGCAGCAGCGCCTCCGTGGCCTTGTGCTCATCCGCCAGCAGCATGCCCGTGGTGTCCGCATTGGCGATGCTGGTGTAGGCCAGCAGCTCCACGCCTTCGGCCTTTGCGGCGTTGATCACGGTGCGGTGCTGTTCCACCCGCCGACCCACTTCGCTGCCGGAAATCAGCAGCACCCGCCGGGCGCCCTTGAGTGCTTCGGCCACGGAATCAGGGTCGGCATAGTCCATGTGCTGCACGCGTACCCCGCGCGCGGAAAAGTCTGCGAGCTTCTCCACCGACCGGCCCGCGGCCACGATATCCGCGGCGGGTACGCCCCGCTCCAGGAGGGCTTCAAGAACGTGGCGGCCCAACTGTCCGGTGGCGCCTGTAACAACAATGCTCACGGTGGTTCCTTTCGGGAGTTTTTCTCTGTCAGAGGGCACAACCATGGCCAGTAGGCAGAACTTCCCAACAGAGAGTACGCACTTTGAAGTAAGGTACTAACCCAAAAGTTAGGTACCCGGCTTTGGGTAAGCTGGAGGCATGGAAACAGCACCTCACGCGTCGCCCCTCCCGCAGGCCTTTGCCGACGGCGTGTTCCCCGCCGGGTGCCCCAGCCGGACCCTGCTGGACCACATCACCAGCAAATGGGGAGTCCTGATCCTGCTTTCCCTGTCCGAGGGTGAGCAGCGCTGGAGTGACTTGCGGCGGCGGGCCGAGGGAATCAGCGAGAAGATGCTGGCCCAGACATTGAAGACCCTGGAGCGTGATGGCCTGGTCAGCAGGAACGCCCAGCCGGTCATTCCGCCCCGCGTGGATTACAGCCTCACGGAGCGGGGCTACGAATTGAGCGCTCTCCTGGTGCCTTTGGTTGCGTGGGCATTCGACAACGCCGAGGACATCATCAACGGAGCCGGCCTGGGCAGGTAATGCCCCCCTCAGAACTTGAGTACCTGTTACTGATGTTGCTGATGTGATTAGCGCCTAGCGTGGGCGTACGGTGGCGGCCGGAATGGGAGGACCATCCTCCGCTGGGAGCGTTCGGCCAACCAGCACCGTTAGCGGGCGGCAGACTGCCGCCTGGAGGAGTTGGTCACATGGCCAGGGACGACTACGCACAGGATTTTTCCCGCCTGGGCCAGCCCGTCAGCGTGGGTGAAGCGCTGGGACAGGTCCTGGGACTGATGTTGGAGGCCTTCAGTCCGCGGTCCCCTTACCGGGTGGGTGACACCGTCATAGGCGACGACCCCTTCAGCGGCAGGCGCGAAGGGGTCGTCGTGTGGCGGGACCGGCGTTCGGTGGGGGTGAAGACGACCTACGGCGTCTTCTTCTTCGACCACCGGCTGGTCAAACCCCTGGAATAGGAGGCGCGGGGCCCGACGGGTGCTACCGCGCGGACCAGCCCCCATCCATGGTGTAGCTGGCGCCGGTGACCATTCCGGCGTCCGCGGAAGCCAGCCAGGCCACCAGGGACGCCACTTCTTCCGGCTCCACCAGGCGCTTGATGGCCGCCTCGGTGAGCATCACCTTGGCCAGGACCTCGGATTCGGGGATGCCGTGAACCTTGGCCTGGTCGGCGATCTGCGACTCCACCAGGGGCGTGCGCACGTAGCCGGGGTTGATGCAGTTGGACGTGACCCCGTGAGCCCCGCCTTCCAGCGCCGTCACCTTGCTCAGACCTTCCAGGCCATGCTTGGCGGAAACGTAGGCGCTCTTGAACGGGGAGGCCCGGATCCCGTGCACCGACGAGAGGTTGATGATGCGGCCGAAGTTGTTCGCGTACATGTGTGGCAGCGCCGCCCGGATCAGCAGGAAGGGCGCCTCCAGCATGAGGGTGATGAGCCGGCGGAAATCTGCCGGCTCAAAGTCCTCGATGGGGCTGATGCGCTGGATACCGGCATTGTTCACCAGGATGTCGCAGTCCAGGCTGAGGGTGGCCAGGGCGTCAACGTCCAGCAGGTCCACGCCCCACGCGGTGCCGCCCACCTCATCGGCGAGCGTCGCCGCCGCGGCGGCGTCGACGTCGGCCACCACCACTTTCGCTCCCCGCGCGGCAAGTGCGCGCACGCACGCCGCCCCGATTCCGCTGGCACCGCCGGTGACCAGCGCCTTGCGTCCATTCAACGTGTCCTCCATTGCAGTTCTCCTTTTGTACGCCTACGCGGTCCAGCGGGTTCCATCGGTCCAATGGTGGCCAGGTCAGCCGTGCGTGGGGCTGAGCAGTCCCTCGCGGGCGGCGTCTTCCTTGTCCACGTCTTCCAGGGCAATGCCCTTGGTTTCCTTCAGGCTCAGGACGGCCACGGTTGTGATGGCGCAGGCCACCACCAGGTAGATGGCGGTGGGCACCCATGAGCCGGTGTCCTTGAGCCACTGGGTGGCCAGCAGCGGCGCCAGGGAGCCGGCGAAGATGGACGTGACCTGGGAACCCAGGGAGGCTCCGGAGTACCGCATGCGGGTGGGGAACATCTCGGCCATGATGGCCGGCTGGCCGGCGTACATGAGGCCGTGCAGGCACAGTCCGATGGTCACCGCCAGGACAATCACCACGGCGTTCCGGGTGTCGAACATGGGGAAGGCGAAGAACGGCCAGGTGGCACCCAGGATGGCTCCGGCGAGGTAGACCGGCTTGCGGCCGATCCGGTCCGCCAGGCGGCCGTACTGCGGGATGATGGCGAAGTGGATGACGTGCGCGATCAGCAGTGCCAGCAGCAGTGATGACGTGTCGTACTTGTGCACGCTCTTGAGGTAGACAATCGCGAAGCTGACCACCAGGTAGTACATGATGTTCTCCGCGAACCGGAGGCCCATGGCCTGGAAGATGCCCTTGGGGTACTTGCGGACCACCTCGAACACGCCGTAGCTGACGGCCTGTTCCTTTTCCACCAGTTCCTTGGCTTCGAGGAAGATGGGGGATTCACTGACGTGGGTACGGATGTAGTAGCCCACGAAGACGATCACGGCCGAGAGCCAGAAGGCCACGCGCCAGCCCCAGCCAAGGAAGGCCTCGCTGCTGAGGGTGGTGGACATGATGTACAGCACCAGGGTGGCCAGCAGGTTGCCCACCGGGACGGCGGCCTGGGGCCAGCTGGACCAGAAGGCGCGGGTCTTGTTGGGGCTGTGTTCTGCCACGAGGAGGACTGCTCCGCCCCATTCGCCGCCCAGCGCGAAGCCCTGGATGAACCGCAGGGCCACCAGCAGTGCGGGGGCCAGGTACCCGATGTCGGCGAAGCCGGGGAGGCAGCCCATCAGGAACGTGGAGACGCCGATGATCACGATGGTGAGCTGCAGCGTGGGCTTGCGGCCCAGCTTGTCACCGATCTGGCCGAACACGATGCCGCCCAGCGGGCGTGCAATGAAGCCCACGGCGTAGGTGAGGAAGGCCTGGATGATCCCGTCGAGCTCGTTTCCGGTGGCGGGGAAGAAGTACTTGCCGAAGACCAGGGTGGCGGCGGTGGCGTAGAGGAAGAACTCGTACCACTCCACCACCGTCCCCACCATGGAGGCCGCGACGATCTTCTTCAGTCCTGATCCTTTGGGTGCATGCCCGGCCTCGTTGGCGGGGCGCTGCTCTACGCTCATGGTTTCTCCTAGTGTCCACATTGACACGCGCTGTGATCTCCAGCACAAGTGACTCAGATGAGTATTGCTGCACAAACCAGGCACTTCAATGCCCAAAGCGGCACGAAACGTGTGCACAATTGCAGATATGAATGCGAACCCCGATGACCTGCTGGTCCTCCTGGCAGTGTCCCGCTCGGCCAGGTTCACGACGGCGGCCCAGGCCCTGGGCTTGAACCACACCACGGTGTCCCGCAGGATCGCCGCCCTTGAGAAAGCGCTCGGCGGCCGGGTATTGTCCCGGGCAGCAGGCGGCTGGGAACTGACGGAGCTCGGCGAACGGGCCGTGCGGGCAGCGGAACAGGTGGAAGCGGTGCTGGGCACGCTGGGACCGGCAGGCCAGGCACCCGACCCGATTACCGGCGTCGTACGCATGACCGCCACCGATGGCTTCAGCGCCTACATTGCAGCCCCAGCGGTGGCGCGCCTGCGCCGGGACCATCCGGGCCTCAGCGTGGAAGTGGTGACCATGACCCGCCGTGCCCTGCAGCAGCGGTCCGGCCTGGACATCGAGGTGGTGGTGGGCGAGCCGCAGGTGCACCGGGCGGAGGCCATCCGGCTGGGTGAATACCGGCTGGGAATGTACGCGTCCCGCGCCTACCTGGCGGAGCACGGGACACCGGCCACCGTGGCTGAACTCAACGGGCACCCGCTGGTGTATTTCGTGGATTCAATGCTGCAGGTGGATGACCTTGACGCGCCGCGGCGGCTGGTTCCGGCCATGCGCGACGGCCTCACCTCCACCAACGTGTTCGTGCACGTGGAGGCAACCCGGGCCGGGGCGGGGGTCGGGTTCCTGCCGTGCTTCATGGCGGACCTGCACGATGACCTGGTCCGGCTGCTGCCCGACGAGATCGGCGAACTGCTCCCCTACTGGCTGGTCCTGCGCCCGGATTCGCTGCGCCGGCCCGCGGTTGCCGCGGTGGTGCAGGCCCTCCGGGAACGGATGGCGGATTACCGCGAAGCGCTCCTGGGCCGGGCTTAGGCTTCCGGGGGCGCCGGCGGGTCGTGGCGGACTGCCGCTCCGGCGGCGAACGCCCGGACCTGGGCGTCGTCCCAGAGGTGGGCCGGGACGGCTCCGCCCAGGAGCCTGCGCCGCAGCTGTGGGTCGTCCACGATGGGCGAGTCGCTGCCGACCATCACCATGTTTCCGTAGCGACGGCCCTTCAGCATGGCGGGGTCGGCAATGATCACCGTGTGCCGGAAGGCTGCCGCAATGGTGGCCGCGTCCTCCCGCGCATTCCGGAGGTCGGGGGCATCGCCGGAGTTGGCCACGTACAGGCCGCCCGGGGCCAGGACCCGTTTGACGTGCGCATTGAATTCGGCGGTGGTCAGCGGGCGCGGGGTGTGGGCGCCGGCGAAGACGTCGCGGATGATGAAGTCCCGGGTGCCGGCCGTCAGGGTCTCCGTCACGGCGCGGGCCTCCCCTACCCGGATCCGGAGCAAAGGCGCCTTGGGAAGGTCGAACCAGTTGCGGACATGCTCCGCGAGCTTGCCGTCCAGTTCCACCACCACCTGGCGGGCGTCCGGGTAGGCTGCGGCGAAGTAGCGGGCCATGGAGCAGGCGCCGCCGCCCAGGTGCAGCCCGCGCAGCTTTGCCGACGATGCGTCCGACGGCGGCCAGCGGGATTCAATGAGCGCCGCCATCCACCGCATGTACTCGAAGTCCAAAAACAGGGGATCGGCGAGGTCGATGTGCGAGCTCATGACCCCGTTGATCTTCAGGAGCCAGCCCGTGGAGTTGTCCTGGTCCGCCACCAGCTCGCAGTCACCGGTATCGATGTAGTAGACACCCTCCACCGGACCACTCTGGCGGGAGCCCGCAGGCACCTCCACCACGCCTGCAACCGCACGGATGCTGTTCCGGCCCCCTGACCTTCCGCGTTTTGCCATTACCCGTGCCACGCTTCAGTCATGCTTCAACCTTAGTTGGTAGGCACTGCGCCTTCACCGTCGCGGATCCGTTTCACCACGGCGGTGGTGGACCGTTCAGCCACGTAATCAAGGATGGCGATCCGGCCGCCGTACTCTTCCACCGCAGGGGTCTCCTCCAGCATTTCCGGCGTGTAGTCCCCGCCCTTGGCATAGACTTCGGGCCGGAGCCGGCGGATCAGCGGGGTGGCCGTGGGGGTATCGAACACTGTCGCATAGTCCACGCAGCTCAGGGCCGCCACCACGGCTGCACGGTCCGCCATGGTGTTGATGGGCCTGCCGGGGCCCTTGAGCCGGCGCACCGAATCATCACTGTTCAGTGCCACCACCAGGATGTCGCCCAGCTGTTTCGCCTGGTTGAGGTACCTGGTGTGGCCGCTGTGCAGCACATCGAAGCAGCCGTTGGTCAGCACGATCCGCTGGCCCTGGGCGCGGTGTATTTCCATCTGCCGTTCCAGTTCGTCCGCACTCAGGGCGGTATCGGCGAAGGCCTCCAGGTACCGGCTGAGCTGGGCGGTGCTGCACACAGACGTGCCGGGCTGGTGGACCACCACGTCGGCGGCCGACTGGGCCAGGTCCAGGCTGGCGGTCAGCGGCAGCCCGGCGGCACGGGAGAGCGTCAGGGCCGCCACGAAGGTGTCCCCTGCCCCGGATGCCTGCTTCTCCGCGGCGGGCCGGGCCCACGTCCGGTGCCGCACGCCGTCGGGCATCAACAGCACGGTTCCGTCCCGGTCCAGGGTGACCACCACGGCCCGGGCGCCGGTTGCCTGAAGCAGGGCCGCGGACTCCGCGGACACCGCCTCCACCCGCGCCTGCCCTTCCGGCAGTTTCCGGTCCAGAAGCCGGGCGGTTTCCTGCGCGTTCGGGGTCACCAGGTGGGGCTGCAGGGCAGCCCAGGGGCGCGGATCATGGGCGTCGACCACCACAAGCGGACGGTTTTCGCCGGCGATGTCAGGTCCCAGGACGCGCGCCAGTTCCGTGCTGACAGGGTCCGCCACCACGCCGGTCCCGTAGTCGCACACCAGCACGGCGTCCTGGCGTTCGACGGCGGCACGCACCGAGGCGGCGAGCGCGGCCAGGGCGTCGGCCGGGACAGCGCCGGCCGAGTCGTCGAGGCGCAGCATCACCTGGCCGCCGCTGCTGATCCGGATCTTGGTGGTGGTGACCATGTCCGGGTGGGTGTGCAGGTGCCGGACGTCGATGCCGGCGGCGGCAAGCTGCGCACGGAGGTCTTCGCCGGCGTCGTCCGAGCCGATGATTCCGGCTACCGAGACCTTTGCTCCCAGGGCGGCCAGGTTCATGGCGGTGTTGGCCGCGCCGCCCGGGACCGATTCGCGGGACTGGATGTCCACCACGGGGGCGGGCGCTTCCCGGCAGAGCCGTTCGATGCTGCCGCTCCACCAGCCGTCGAGCATCACGTCGCCGATGACCAGGATGGAGGGTTGTTCCGCGGCGAGCCGGCCGGGGAGCCAGTCGGACAGTGCCCGCTGGGTGGACAGGTCGATGGATTCCGGGGACGCGTTCACGGCAGGTCCCGGTCGTCAGTGTTGATGATGGTATCCGGGCCGTCGCCGGAACCGGCCGCCGGCGGGGCCGCGATGTGCACCACCTTGACCTGGCTGAATTCGTCCAGGAGCTCTGGCCCGTAGCCGAACCCGGCCCCGCTCTCGCCGCGCGGCTGGGCTGCTCCGCCGGGGGCGCCGCCGAACACCTCGTTGACCTTCACCGTTCCCACGGGCAGCGCAGCCACCGCCTGCTGGATGTGCGCGAGGTTGCTGCTTAGGACGGTGGCCGCCAATCCATACCTGCCGCTGCACGCCAGGCGCAGGCCGTCGTCGAACGTGTCCACCACCTGCACCGGAGCCACGGGGCCGAACGTTTCCTCCGCCATCACCTGCATGCTTTCGGTACAGCCGAGCAGGACGGTGGCCGGGTAGAAGGAACCCGGGCCGGCCGGGAGGGCACCGCCCTCCACCGCGCGGGCGCCCTGGGCCAGGGCCTCGGCGACGTGGGCGTGGACGGCGTCGCGCATCCGCAGGTCCACCAGCGGCCCCACGCTGCCGCTGCTGTTCCGGAGCGCTGCCTCGGCCTCCAGGGCTTTGCAGAACTCGGCGGCAATGTCCCTATGGACGTAGATCCGTTCCACGGAGGTGCAGATCTGGCCGCTGTTGCTGAAGGCTCCGATGGCTGCCTGCTGGGCAGCCCACCCGGGATCCACGTCGCGGTCCACCAGCAGGGGGTCGTTGCCACCGTTTTCCCTGATGACGTGGGCGCCGGTAAGGGCTCCGGCCTGGGCAATGCGGGCGCCTGAGGCGCTGGACCCCACGTGGGCTATGACGTCCACGGCCTGCGACAGCGCCGCTCCCACCCCTGCGCCACCGGAGAGGGTCTGGAATACCCCGGCAGGGAAGGCCGGCGCCAGCACTTCGCCCAGCGCCTCCCCAAGCCGCGGGCACCGCTCGCTGGGTTTGTGGATGACCGTGTTGCCCGTGGCCAGCGCGGCGCCGATCAGCCCGCAGGCAACGGCAACCGGATCGTTCCAGGGGGTCAGCAGGACGGCCACGCCGCGCGGTTCGGCCAGCGTGTAGTCGGAGGCGAGCCGGTTGCCGCGGAGGCTGTGGCCACGGTGGACCGGGCCAAGTTCCGCGTACTGCTCCAGGGTGGAAACCCCGGCGGCGATGCCGGCCAGGGCCTCATCCTCCGGCCGGCCGGTTTCGCTGGCGTTCAGCCCCGCGAGCTCCCGCGCGGCTGCATCAAGGGCTTTGGCGGCTGCCCGCAGCGCGGCGCCCCGTTCGGCCGGTGCGGTTGCGGCCCACGCTGCTGCACCGCTGCGGGCCACACCCACGGCGTGGTTGATGGCCTCGGGCGCCGCTTCGGGCACCGTCCAAAGCACTTCACCGGTTCGCGGGTCCTGGATGGTGATGCCGGAGCCCTGGACTGTCTCATGGCCTGCGGATGTTTCGGTGGCTGTGGTGGGCATGGTGTTCCTCCCGCCTTTCCGTGCTGGATGTGTCGGTGCTGGATATGTCGCTTGTGCAAACTGCGGATGGCAGCGTAGTTGTGGCCGGCGGCGGCTTAGGGCCAGGAGCCCTCTTCCTCGTGGCAGATCAGCATCTCGCGCACCTCGCAGCCGGTGGGCTGGTTGAGTGCGAACAGGATGGCCTGCGCGGTGTTGGCGGGGTCGTTGAGCCGGGAGTCGTCCTGCGGCTTGTACTGCTCGGTGCGGTCGTCGAAGAACCGGGTCTTCATGCCGCCGGGGATCATGGTGGTGACGCCGATTTCGCCGCCGGTTTCCGCGGCCAGTGCGTGGCTGAACCCCACCACGCCGAACTTCGAGGCGCAGTACGCGGTGGCATCAGCCACGGCGCGCTTGCCCAGGGTGGATGCCACGGTCACTACGCGGCCGTGGGTTTCCTTGAGGTAGGGCAGGGCGGCGCGGACCACGGAAACGGTGCCCATCAGGTTGACGCCGATGACCTTTTCCCACTCGTTGGCTTCGACGTCGGCGAGCTTGCCGCAGCGGTCGATTCCGGCGGCGGTGACTACGGCGTCCAGGCCGCCCAGGGTTTCGGCGGCTTCCAGGACAGCCTTCTCCACGGCAGCGCGGTCGGCGACGTCCACTTCGAACGCCTTCACCCCGGAGACGCTGCTGATGTCGCGGTCCAGGACCACCGGGGTGCCGCCTGAGCGGAGGACGGCGTCGACGACGGCGGCCCCCAGTCCGGAGGCACCTCCGGTGACCAGGACGCGGCCGGGGTTGGTGGGTGCGGTTGCAGTTGGTTCTGCTGTCATGGTGTTCCTTTCAATGGGGAAAACAAGTCGATGGGCAGGGAGGTTCAGCTGACCTTGGCGAGTGCGTCCGCCAGGCCGGTGGTGGAGCGGGCCGGGTGGAAGGGGACGGTGAGGCAGCGGCCGCCCCAGCTTTCCACCAGGTCCGTCTCGGGCAGGCGGGCGCCCTTGTAGTCGCCGCCCTTGACCCAGATGTCCGGACGCAGTCGGTCCAGGACGGCTTCCGGTGTGTCCTCGTCGAAGACCATCACGGCGTCCACGCATTCCATCGCCAGGAGCAGCTCGGCCCGGTCATGCTGGCCGATGATGGGACGCTCCGGCCCCTTGAGCCGGCGCACCGAATCGTCGGAGTTGAGGCACACGACCAGGCAGTCCCCCAGCTCCCGGGCTGCGGTGAGTGACCGGACGTGGCCGGCGTGGATCAGGTCGAAGCAGCCGCCGGTGGCAACCACTTTTCCGCCGTTTTCACGGACCGAACGGGCCAGGAGCAGTGGTTCGGTGGTACGCCGGCCGGGCGCCTGAGCCGGCCCGCGATGTCCGGGGGCGGCATCTTCCCCACCGGCATCGGGCAGGGCCGACACTCCTCCGGCGGCCAGGAAATCGGCGGCGTCATGGACCGCCAGGGCCGCCGCATCCGGCAGGTCGCGGCCGGCCAGGAGGTGCACCGCCAGGCTGGCTGCCAGCCGGTCGCCTGCCCCGCAGGGATCGCCGGCCTCCACCCTCGGCGCGGGAACGGAACGGGCGGCGGTACCGCCCCGCTGCAGCAGCACGGCCCCTTCCTCGCCTTTGGTCACCAGCACCGCCTGGCTGCGCCAGCGTTCCAGCAGGACCCCTGCCACGGCTGCGGCTGGGTCTGCGGAATCCGCCTGGGCGGAGCCCTTCCCCGGACCGGACTGCACCGCCTTGGTGGCCTCGGAAATGTTCGGGGTCACCACGGTTACGCCGGGCACAGGTTCGGGCCCCGAGGGATGCGGGTCCCAGATGACCGGCACCCTGTCCGCGAGCCGGGCCAGCACGTCGCGCAGCTGCGGGTTGGCTGCCAGTCCCCGGCCGTAGTCCGCCACGATCACCACGCCGGCTTTTTCCACGGCGCGGAGCATGGCGGGGCTGACCTCCGGGACCGGCGTCTTTTCACAGCCCTGGTCGAAGCGGACCACCGGATGGGAACCCGCCCGGACCCGGGTCTTGACGGGCGAGGGATAGCTGCTGCTGCCCGCGACGAGCCGCACGCCGGCCAGCTGCGCACGCAACTGGCTGCCGGCGTCGTCGTTGCCAAGGACCGTCACCAGCGTGACGGGCCAGCCGTCCTGGGCCAGCATGCGCGCCACCAGGCCTGCGCCGCCGGCGCGGCGGCGGACAGCCGAAACGTCCACCACGGGAACAGGGGCGTCCGGGCTGAGCCGGGTGGCCTCACCGGAAAGGTCGACGTCCAGCATCACGTCTCCCACGACGACGATCCTCATGGCCGGCCACCTCTGGGGAACCCTGGGACCACTGACGGGGTGTGCCGGGCAACCTCAAGGTCGAAGGCCCGGCACACGGCATGCAGGGCGATCAGGTGCCCTTCCTGGGCGTTGGCGTTCCGGGCGTCGATCATGACGGCCTGGTCGCAGACGTCCGCCAGCGGGTTGGGGCCGGAGCCAGTGAGCGCCCAGGTGGTCACGTTGAGCCGGGAGGCCGCTTCCGCGGCGCGCAGCAGGTTGGGGCTCTTGCCGCTGGTGGACAGCAGCATCAGCACGTCACCGGAGCGGCCATGCGCGCGGACCTGCCGGGAAAAGACTTCGTCGTACCCGTAGTCGTTGGCGATGGCGGTGACCGCCGATGACTCCGCGTGCAGGGAAATGGCGGAGAACGGGACCCGCTCGCTGTCGAACCGGCCCACCAGTTCGGCGGTGAGGTGTTGCGCCTCCGCGGCTGAGCCGCCGTTGCCCGCGGCCAGGAGCCGCTGGCCGCGCAGCAGGCGCTGTGCCAGCTCCACGCCCCAGGCAGCCAGCCGGCCCGACTGGCTGCGGAGCGAATCAAGCGCCGGAATGACGTTGTCCAGGTGGGTGCGGACGGCCTCGGCGCTGGCGGCATCCACGAACGTGGCGCCCGGGAGCACAGCGGGCAGGGCCGGTGCTGCGGTCAGGGTACGGAGGTCTGCTTCACGCAGGGACGATTCAGCAGTCACAGGGCGGCTCCTTCCATCGGTACGATCCCGGCCGAAACGCTGGCCGGGGCACCGGCCATGGCCAGCTGGTATGCCTTTTCGGTTTCCGCTGCCACCCGGTCCCAGGAGTAACGGGTGCGCGCGCGCCGCTCCCCGGCCTGGCCGAGCTTCGTCCTGAGGGCGGGGTTTTCCAGCAGCAGTGACAGTGCCGAAGCAATGGCTTCAGGGTCCCGCGGCGGGACGTGCAGGCCGGTGGTGTGGTCAACCACCGTGTCCCGGAGGCCGCCAACCGCTGCTGCCACCACCGGAATGCCGCATGCCATGGCTTCCAGCGGCACGATGCCAAACGGTTCATACCAGGGTGCGCACACCACGGCATCGGCACTGCGGAAGATGCCGGGCATCTCCGCGCGGGACACCTGCCCCTGCAGGGTCACGTGTTCAGACACGCCCAGCCCGGCGGCGAGGTCCAGCAGGCGCCGGATTTCGGGGTCGGCGTGCATCACGTTCGTGTCGCCGCCCCCGCCCACGATCAGGAGTTCGACGTCGTCGAATCCCGCCGCCTTGAGGTACGGGAGCGCACGGATCACCAGGTCCACACCCTTGCGTGGCACCAGCCGCCCCACAGACAAGATCCGGTAGCGGCGCTTCCTGGCTGCCACCGGCCCCTCTGCAGAGAAGAAGCCCAGGTCCACGCCGCAGGGTGCAATGGAGATCTTGCCGGTGGCGATACCCATGGCCTTGAGCTCGAAAACTTCGTCTGAGCAGGTGGCGATGATCCGGTCGGCAGCTCGTCCCACGCCGGGTTCCAGCCAGCGGCGTGCCTCCGGGCTGGTGTCCTCCGCGCCCTGGTGCCTCCGCTTGACGGTGCCCAGCGCATGGAACGTTTGCAGCATGGGCACGCGGTATCCGGCATCGGGCCGCCTGGCCGCCTCCAGGGCTGCCAGGCCGGACATCCAGAAGTGGCCGTGCACCACATCCGGCGGCCGATGCCCCCAGTCCCTGGCCACGCCGTCCGCGAGGTCGCCCATGTAGGGCAGCAGCTGGTCCTTGGGCACGTGGCGGGCGGGCCCGGCGTCCACGTGGACCACTTCGAACCGGCGCCCCACCCGGACCCGTGCGGGAAGCTCCGTTGCGTCCCTGCGGGTGTAGACGGTGACGTGGTGGCCGCGCTTGGCAAGGGCCTCGGACAGCGCGGCAACGTGTACGTTCTGCCCGCCTGCATCCACCCCGCCCAGTGCCGCCAGCGGACTGGCGTGTTCAGAAATCATGGCGATCTTCATGGTGTCTTCCTCTCCCGCGCCGGAACGAGGATCCGCTCGTCCGGCCGCTCGTTAACGGGGTGCCGCGGACGGTTCCGCAGATCCGCCAGGAGCTCATCCCAGCGGTCCTGGAACTTGCCCAGGCCGTAACGCTCCAGCGCCGCCTCCCGGGCGGCAACTCCCCGCCGTCGGGCTTCATCCGGATTGGCCACCAGCCGCGCCGCGCAACGGAGCAGCTCGTCGACGTCGGCCGAGACCACGCCGGCTTCCTGCGGCACGGCACGTGGGGCCTCGGTGGTGGCAAGCACCACCACCGGCATGCCCAGGTGCATGGCTTCCAGGAGGGACAGCCCCAGCGAGGTCCAGCGCATGGGATGGACGTAGACCCGGCAGCGGGCAAGTTCCCGGTGCAGGTCCCGGGTCTTCAGGTCGCCCCGGGACGTCACGCGTGAAGCCTCGATTCCGGTGGCTGCCGCCAGGCCCTCTGTCTTCATGCCGAACACCTGCAGCGGCGCCACCGACGCGAAGGCCGGCAGCAGGTCGGTTCCTGTGACCCGGCCGCGGCGGACCGGTTCGTTGACCACTACCCCCAGTTCCGGCAGTTCACCGGTATAGAGCTGGCCAGGGTCCGGGATTCCGTGCTCGATCACCGTGGTGGGAGCAGAGCCGTTGTCCCAGGCCAGGCGGTTGAAGTGGGTGACGTGGACCACCGGGATGCTGGTTTGGTCCGCAAGCGGGTGGCTGGTGTCCGGGAAGTTGCCTTTGGGCGTGTTGTGCTCCACGAACACGGCCGGAAGGTCGACGCCGGGCATCCGGCCCAGGGTTCGGACCACCTCATCGATCTCTTCCGGGCGTTGGAGGACGACGGCGTCCACGGCGTCAGGGTGGAGCGTCGCCAGGTCCACCTCCCGCACTGATTCCGGCCAGTCCCTGCCGGCGCGGCCCAGGCCCCATGCGCCGCCTCCGGGCAGGACGGGAAGCAGGTACTCGTGGCGGCCGCGGACAAAGGCGTCCGTCCAGGAACCGTGGACATGCCAGAGCAGGATTCTCATCTGTTGCGGGCCTTTCTACGGGTGCTGACATGGGTGCTGAAGGAGCTCACTCCGCTGATCAGGCGTTCCACCGCTGCCACCACTTCCTCCGGCGATACGGAGTCGAGGCAGGGGTGGCCCGGGACGGGGCAAAGCCGGGCGCGGGACATACGGCAGGGTGCGTTCTGGTCCCCGAGGAGTTCCAGGGGCACGCCATAGGGCGCCCACCGGATGGCCGGGACCACAGGGGAAAACAGGCACGCCACGGGTGTGCCCACCGAAGCTGCCAGGTGGGCCGGTCCGGTGTTCCCGCTGACCACCGCATCGGCTCCGGCCATGACGGCGGCCATGGTGGGCAGGTCGGTGCGCCCGCCGAGGTCCACCGCAGAGGGGCCGGCCACCGTGGCGGTCAGCGACTCCTCGCCGGGTCCGCCGGTCACCACCACCCGGTACCCGGCACCCTGGAGGAGTTCGACGGCGGCGGCATGGTGCAGCGGGGGCCACGCCCTGGCGGGAACAGCGGCTCCGGGGTGGACCACAACGTACGGTTCGTCACCCACCAGGCCCGTCACGTCCGGACCGGACTTCACGCGCAGCTTCCCGTCATCGCCCGCGGGAAGTCGGAAACCTGCGGCCTCGGCAATGCCCAGTGCCCGCTCCGCCTCGGGCTGGTCTTCGGGGAAGTCCTCCCCCGGCTTGAGGCGGACATCCAGCAAGGAGCCGGCGTAGTCAGTGGAGGCGCCGGTGATGCGTTCCACTCCTGCCAGCCGCAGCAACAGGGCCAGCGGCAGCGGCGACTGGTGGAAGGACGTGAGGATGACTGCTTCGGTGATCCGGGAATTGCGGACATACTCGATCAGCCGGTCGGCGTGCGGCCCGGTCATCCCGGGCGCCGGGTTCATGATCCAGGGACTGTCCCAGCTGTACACCTCAGCGGCGCCAGGGAGCATCGCGGCCGCAGCTTCACCCTGCCTGCCGCACAGCATCACCACGTGGTTGGTGCTGCCGCCGTACTGGGCACGGCCGTTGGCTACCGCCCGCACGGCCGGACCTGCCAGCAGGACATCGCCCATGCTGTCCAGCCGGGCCACCAGGACGCGCCCCATCAGGGCGTCCCCTGCAGCAGGCCGACGGCGGACGCCAGGTCGGAAGCAACCAGCCGCGCCGCAGCCACCTCCTCGGCACGGGTCACGGGGGTGGGAACCAGGACTCCGGTGGCGCCGGCCGCTTCGGCAGCACCGACGTCGGCGCCAATGTCCCCAATCAGGGCGGCCTCCGAGGCATGGATGCCAAGTTTGCGGCAGGCGCTGTGGACCATCCCCGGAGCGGGTTTCCGGCATGTACAGCCGTCCTGCTCCGCGTGGGGGCAGACTTCCCACACGTCAAAAGGTCCCAGCAGTTCTTCCACCCGGGCGTTGACTCTTGCCACGTCCCCGGCCGAGATCAGGCCGCGGGCAATGCCCGACTGGTTACTGATCACGCCGGTGGCGATACCCTCCGCCCGCAGGCTGTCCAGCACGGCCTTGGCGCCGGGCATTGGCCGTACTTTGCCGGGGTCCCCGTTGTAGGGCACATCGATCACCAAGGTTCCGTCCCGGTCGAACAGGACAGCGCGGAGCTTGGATCTTTCAGAGCTTCCCATGACCAAACAGTTCCCTCCTGCTGATGCTCCTAAACAGGGCCACGGCCTCTTTCAGCCGCAGGAGCGTGTTTCCTTTCGGCGGCTGAACAGGCAAGATAGGATGCCTGTTGCTGCAGGCACTCCCTCCGGGGCGCTTCGCAGCCCCTCCCGGCAGCCGGCGATGATGTGCTTCCGCGGCCGCCACCCGCCGTCGTCCGTTGACTGCGCGGGTCCGGTCGAAGGCCGGGCTTTACCTGGTCCCCGCACCGCCGAAGCGGCGGCCGGCACCTGCGCCGGTGTGCCCGTTCCGGGCACGGCGGAAAGGCGCGGGGTGGTTGGCTGTCCGGCCTGCCGGCACAACCCGGGATGAGGTCCCGTTGCCGGCGGCATCCTCCGGCGCGCCGAACTGGGCGCCGGCCTCCAGGCGCCGCTGCAGTTCCACCAGCACCTTGGCCAAACGGCGGGACACCTGCATCTGGGACATCCCCAACCGCTTCCCCAGCTGCACCTGCGTCTCCTCACAGAAGTAGCGCCGGTACAAAAGCTCCCGGTCCGAGTCATCCAGGTCCTGCATGGCGTCCCGCAGGCAGGCGAGTTCCTCAAGCCGTTCCAGGGGCGTCTCGGGGCTTGCCAGGACGTCGCCGATGGACGGGGCATCCGAGTTGGGGTTCGCGGCGTCAAGGGAGTCCGGGTGCATGCTGCTGGATGCCGAGATGGCCTCCTGCACCTCAGCCGGGTCGCTTCCCAATTCGCTGGCCAGTTCGGCGACGCTGGGATTCCGGCCCAGGGATTGGGTCAGTTCCGGCTCTGCACGGAACAGCCGCGTCCTCAGGTCCTGGATGTGGCGTGGCGGGCGCACAACCCAGGTCCGGTCGCGGAGATACCTCTTGAGTTCGCCCGTAATGGTGGGCGCGGCGTAGGCCGGAAAGCTCTCGCCCTTGGCCTGGTCAAAGCCGCGGGCCGCTTTGACCAGGCCAAGGTAGGCCACCTGGTTCAGGTCTGCCCGCTCCCGGCCGCGGGCCTCAAAACGGGCGGCCAAAGCCTCGGCGAGGTCCAGGTACCGGAGGACCAGTTCGTTTTCAAACGTTTCCCGCAGCCGTCCTGAGGTTGCGGGAGGAGTGGGTTGTTGTGCCGGTTCGGGCTGTTGGCAGCGGACAGGGGCAGCGTCCACGGCAAATGCGGCAAAGGATTCGGGCATGAGTGTTGGTTTCCCTCGGTCTGGTTCCGAAAGCCTGCGGCAAGACTTAGAAGCAGCAAATCATAAGGTTGCTTATAAAACAATGCTTCTCCGCTGTAGGCTCGTCCTGAAGGGCCCGCAACCAGTCCAAGCGTGCAAAGGAGTCGTTGGCATGCGCATTGCCATCACCGGGGCCAGCGGAAACGCGGGAACAGCACTGCTGCGCAACCTGCAGGGCCACGTCGCCCGAAAGCCCGGGAGCCTGCAGTTGGTTGGCATCAGCCGGAGGGTGCCTGACACGTCCCGGGACCCCTACAGCGGCGTGCAGTGGCACAGCCTGGACGTGGGCCTGGAACAGGACAGGCCGCTGCTCGAGAAGGCGCTCGAAGGGGTTGATTCCGTCGTCCACCTGGCGTGGCAGATCCAGCCGAACCGCGATTTGCCCCTCCTGCACCGCACCAATGTCACAGGCACCAGGAATGTCCTCGACGCTGCCGGAAAGATGGGCGTCAAACAGGTTGTCTGCGCCTCGTCCGTCGGCGCCTACAGCAAGGCGGACAAAGACCGGCGCAGGGACGAGTCCTGGCCCGCCACCGGGATGGCCGGATCGCATTACAGCCGCCACAAAGCCGAGCAGGAAAAGCTCCTTGACCAGTTCGCCGCCGCTGAACCGGAGATTTCGGTCGCCAGGCTGCGGCCGGCCCTCATCTTCCAGGGAAACACAGGGAGTGAAATTGGCAGGTACTTCCTGGGAAGGGTTCTTTCGCAGCTCGTACCCCGCAAACCCTGGGTTCCATTGCTGCCGGTCCCGGACAACCTGGTCTTCCAGGCCGTGCACGCGGACGACGTGGCAGAGGCCTACTGGCGGGTGGTGGACCAGCGGGCCAGCGGAGCCTTCAACATCGCCGCCGAGCCGGTTTTGACCCCGCAGGAACTGGGCCGCATCCTGGGCGCCAAGAGGATCCTCCCCATCCCCATGCGGCTGCTTCACGCCGTGGTGGACTTGACGTGGCGGGCACGTATCCAGCCCACGGATTCCGGATGGGTGGAGATGGCGGCGGGCGCGCCCATCATGGACACCAGCCGCGCACAACGGATCCTGGGGTGGGAACCACGGGTGTCATCAATAGACGCCGTCAAGGAAGTCCTCGCTGGCATGGGAACGGGGGAAGGCGTTGGCCCTTCCCCCGTCCTCAAGCCGCGGCGGCCCTAGCGCTTAAGACCCCGGGCTCAACCACTGCGGCCGCCGCCTGCGGCCGCTTGCGGACCTTAGATACGCGGGTTTTCCCTGCCGCGCGCATCACGTCCCGTGGGGGTGTCTGGATTTTCCGAACTAGTTGGATTTTCCGAAGTGCCCGTATTTCCCGGGGTGCCAGTCTCATCGCGATGACGCCTCCGCTCGGATTCGGCGCCAGTCATGCCCACCGGCATATCCGACTCGTTTCCGCCGTCAATCGTGCCGCGGCTGCCGCGGCCGTCATGTGGCAGGTCGGCATGTCGGCCCTCCACGTATCCCGCGTCCCCGCCCGTAGCCCGGCCGGCACCAGCGTCGGCAGGTCCACGCCCGTCATGGCCGGCATTCCCGTATTCCGCCTGGCGGCCGTCTGGGCCCGCCGCCTGGTCCCGCCGGCCATCCCGGCCGACGTCGGGATCGAGCTCGTCCGCCTTCCGGGTGTGGCTGGCTACGTCGCCACGCAGGGCCTGCGCCTCATGGGCCCGCTGCTCGGCTTCCTGCCGAAGGCGCGCCGCGTCGACCTGTGCCTGTTCGGCGTCGGCGCGTGCCCGGGTGGCCTTGGCTTCCCTCTCGCGGGCGTCGATTTCCATGTTCTCGGCTTCACGCCGGATCTCTGCCGCCTTTTCCCGGTGCTCCTGGTCCCGCTTCTGCTGGAGGGCCTTCCGGCGCTTTCCGCCGGCCAAAAGGAGCACCACGATCAGTGCAATGACAACGATGGCAACTATCACCCAAACCCATGGAGCTGTATCCATGTTTCCCACCACTTTCCACTTCGTTGTGACCGGGCAGGCCCTCGCCATTCCGGCTGACATTTTTGGAACGGTTATAACTCGCTTAGCAAGGGTACTTACTTTTTATTAGTAACCATGCTTATCATTTTACGGCCAGTATTGCTGGTTCTTGATCAACAACCGGCCTTCTTGGAAAGAGAGAGCGAAGATGACAGAGAACCAATGGCCCGAGGACCCCGCTTACACGACTCCTCCGGGCAGCACAGGAATCCCCGGTGAACGGGAGGCCACCACCTTCCCGTCAACCGCCAGCCCATACGCGGGCGAGGCCGGAACCGGCTACCCCACCACCGGTGACACCTCTGCGTCCTCGCGCAAAGACGCTGCCAAGGAAGAAGCAGCCGATGTGGCCCGGACCGCTGCCGGATCCGCCCAGAATGTAGCGGAGACCGCCAAGGGCGAGGCCGCGAATGTGGCCCATGAGGCCAAGCTCAATGCCCAGGACCTGCTCCACCAGGCCAAGTCGGGCCTGACCACCCAGGCCGGCACGCAGCAGCAGAAGGCCGCCGAGGGCATCCGCAACATTTCCAGCCAGCTGCACAGCATGGCCAGCGCCCCGGACCAGCAGGGCATGGCCAGCGACCTTGTCCGGCAGGCAGCCGAGCGGACCTCCTCCATTGCGTCCTGGCTGGAGAACCGGGAACCCGGTGACCTCCTGAACGAGGTCCAGCGGTACGCCCGCAACAATCCCGGCACGTTCCTGCTCCTCGCCGCCGGCGCCGGTGTCCTTGCCGGACGCCTCACCCGCGGCCTCACCGCAGGCGCCCCCGACACTTCATCCACTTCTGCCGGCACCAGGACATCCGGCCTGTCCGGCCAGTACTCCGGCACCCCCTACGGTGGCCAGTACAACCAGACAAGCCCCGTTGCCGGCGGGACCGTTCCTCCGCCTCCGGTCCAGCTCCCCGGCCCGGCCACCACTACGGCCGGTTACGACGGCGGTGCACCGGGCAGCAGCTATCCGGAGGCAGCGGGGCCGGCCAGCGGCCTGGACAGCCCGCAGCTGGTGGAAGAACCGTGGTCCGGAAACCAGCTCTCGGACGATCCGCTGCGTGACCGCGCACTCGCCGACGATCCCATGGCAAACGACCCCCTCACGCAGGACCGCAGCCGGGGCGGCCAGACGGGTGGCCTGTAATGAGTAGCCAGATTCCGGAAATGCCGCCGAGTGCGGCGCATGTGAAAGCGGACAACGCGTCCCTGGGCGAGCTGCTGGGCGACGTGACCCGGGACCTGTCCACCCTGATGCGCCAGGAAGTGGAACTGGCCAAGGCCGAACTCAAACAATCCACCTCCCGCGCAGGGAAAGGCGCCGGCATGCTCGCCGGCGCCGGCGTCGGCGGACACTTCGTCCTGCTCTTCCTCTCCCTGGCCCTGATGTGGGCCCTGGGCGCCATCATGCCCCTGGGCTGGTCCGCTCTGATCGTCGCCGTCATCTGGGCCATCATCGCCGCTGTCCTGGCCTCCATCGGCCGCAAGGAACTCAAGCAGATCAAAGGCCTGCCCCAAACCGGGGAAACCCTCTCAGAAATTCCCCCAACCCTAAAACCAGGTGAGGTAAACCGATGAGCGAAAACCCTGACGTCATCCGCGCAGACATAGAAGCCACCCGGGCACGCCTGGGCACCAACGTGGACGCCGTGGCAGACAAGGTCACCCCGTCCAACATCGTCCACCGCCAAACCGACAAGGTCAAAGACGCCGTCACCGGCGTCAAGGAGAAAATCATGGGCGCCGCAGACAACGCCACCACCAGGGTCCACGACACCACCGCCACCGGCGCCGGGCACACCACCAACGCCATGCACACCGCCGGCGACAGCCTCCACCAGGCAGGCGACACCGTCTCGACCAAACTCAGCGACGCCGGCCACGCCGTCTCCGCCGCCCCGGACCAGGTCAAAGCCAAAACCGCCGGCAACCCCCTCGCCGCCGGCCTGATCGCCTTCGGCGCCGGACTCCTGGTCTCCTCCCTGATCCCGGCAAGCCAGAAGGAACGCGAAGCCGCGGACCAGCTCAAAACCGCAGCCCAGCCCCTGGCAACCCAGGTCACCGACGCCGCCAAAACCATGGCCCAGGACCTCAAGGAACCAGCCCAGGAAGCCATGGAAAACGTCAAGGCCACCGCCACCGACGCCGCCCAAAACGTCAAACTCGAAGGCCAACAAGCCGCCACCGACGTCAAAGACCGCGCCACCGACGCCAAAGACCACGTCCAAAACACCTGATCAGTCCAGCACCGCACCGTAAGGCAATAGTTTCGTTCGGCAGGCCGGCACCGCCACTCCGCGGGCCGGCCTGTTCGTTTCGCCCCTGATTGAGAGGACACCCCATGGCCACTCACGACGATTCCGAGACCAGTACCGCCAAGGCGGGCCAGGCTCCGGATCCAAACGACGCAAGGAAACCCACCAGCCCGAGGGACTTGGACAAACCGTCCTGGAAATACATCACCAGGAAGACCCTCCGGGAGTTCAGCAAGGACCAGTGCCCCGACCTGGCAGCAGCCCTGACCTACTACGCGGTCCTGTCGCTGTTCCCCGCCCTGCTGGCACTGGTCTCACTTCTTGGCCTCTTTGGCGATCCCCAGAAGACCACTAATGCCTTGCTGGAAATCGTGCGCGGCTTCGCTCCTGCCGAGACCGTCAATACGATCAGCGGTCCCGTCTCGGAACTGACGAGTGCCCCGGCGGCCGGGCTCACCCTGGTGATCGGCCTTGCCACCGCCCTGTGGTCGGCATCCGGCTATGTTGGCGCCTTTGGGCGGGCGATGAACCGGGTTTACGAGGTGGATGAAGGGCGCGCCTTCGTGAAGCTCCGTGGCACCATGCTGGCCGTCACCCTCCTGGCCGTGGTCATCGTGGCACTGTTGGCCGGCATGCTGGTCCTCAGCGGGCCGGTCTCCGAGGCCGTGGGCGGGCTCATCGGCCTCAGCGGCCCGTTCCTCATGGTCTGGAACATCGCCAAGTGGCCCGTCATGATCGTCCTGATCATCGCCATCATTGCTGTCCTCTACTACGCCACGCCCAACGTCAAGCAGCCCAAGTTCCGCTGGATGAGCATGGGCTCCGGAATCGCGCTGGTCGTGTTCCTGATCGCCTCGCTGGGCTTCGGCTTCTACGTGGGTAACTTCGGCAACTACAACAAGACCTACGGCGCCTTGGGCAGCGTGATCATCATGCTGCTCTGGCTCTGGATCCTGAACATGTCCCTGCTCTTCGGTGCTGAGTTCGACGCCGAAGTCGAGCGGGGGCGCCAGCTCCAGGCCGGCATCAAGGCGGAGGAGACCATCCAGTTGCCCCCGCGGGATACCAAAAAGAGCGAAAAGATGCAGCAGCAGATTGAGGAAGACATCAAGCACGGCCGTGAACTCCGGGAGAAGTACTCCTCGGAGAACGGCGGTAACGGCTCCGCCGACAGCCAGGACGGGCAGCCTGCCGGCAATGGCCAGGACGGCGGCCAACACGGTGAGCGGCACCGCGACAGGGTCCGCGAGAAGGTACAGCACCGCGCTGGCAACGGGGAGTCCGACGACGACGGCCGGCCAAGCGGGAAGGCGTAGCGGGCGCGGTCCGGCTACCGGAAGAGGGACTAGGCAGGACCTTCAAGATGGAGGAAAATTCATCTTGGAGGTCCTGTTGAGGTTTCCCGGGTGGCATGCGGCCCGGGGCAATGCGGGGCCGGCGGTGAGATGGCCTCTTCTGAGACCGAGGCCAGTCCCCCCAGTCGCCGTCGGCCCCCTCAGCCTCCCCCCGGGGGTCAGGCCCTGACTGGACAAAGCGCAGTGAACTGCAATACTTTCTTGAATACCTCGCCGGGATCCTTTGGAGACCGGCAGGTCCGCTGAAGCAGACGGCGGCACCACGGTCAACCCTTATGAGCGGACATGCCTGCTACCCATTTTGAACAGTTTCTTTCCGAAGCAGTTGTCGCGGACAGGGAGCCAGGCCTGGGCCTGGGACGCGACGAGCTGTACGGCCTCTACACCAGCTGGTGCCTCCTGCACAAAGCTGAACTGCAGCCGCCGGCTGCGCTTTGGGAAGCCATGCACGATGCCGGGATCAACCCGGACAGCAACAACCTTTCCATGACCGGACCCGCCGCGGCGGACTACATCGTAGCCAGCGCTCCGGACTTGGTATAAGGCCTGCACGCGGAACCTGCGTCCGCACCGTAAAGGGCTGTTGCCGGAAGGCAGCAGCCCTTTCTGCATCCCATGCTGCCCCGCCGTTGAGGGTCCCGGCTATGGCTGGGCCAGTGCCAGGAGGTAGGCGGCAAACCCCCGCGGCGCCCGCCCCACGGTCCTTCCGGAGGTGAGAACCCGGGTTGTGTCCGTGGCAACCATGCTCGCCCCGCTGCTGCGAAGCCGGTCCACCAGAGCCCGGTCCTCATCGAAATCAACCCCGGGAAACCCGCCTGCCGCAAGGTAGGACGAGGCACGCACCCCAAGGTTGGCACCGTACACGTGGGGGTGGTTCTCCGTTGGAACATGCCGGGCATGCCATCGGGCAGCGAGGTGGTGGGGCATGCCGTGGCCATCAGGCTCCACAGATCCAAGGACGACGTCGGCGCCCCCGGCGGCCAATTCCAGTTGGCGCACCAGCCAGTTTTCCGGAACGCAGGAATCGGCATCCGTGTTGGCCAGCCAAACGTGCCGCAGCGAAGAACCTGCCGTGGATCCACCCGCAGGAGAACGCCTGGTTGCGTTCTCCAGCGCGGCTTCGGCCCCTGCCTGCCTGCTCTTGCCCACGCTCCGGAAGTCCACCGGCAGGACCATGTACCGCGGGTCCTCAGCAGCGAAGACCGCCGCCACCGCAGCGGAGCCATCCGTGCAGCTGTCCAGGACAACCACCACCTGCACGCGTACGCCGGTAAGGTCCGACTCGGCTTGGTCTGCCGCGTCACGGGCTGCGGTCAGCGCACGCTTAAGGTGTTGCTCCTCGTTGTGCGCGGGAATCACCACCGCAACTTGCCGGATGCTGTTGGCAGCGCTGCTTCCCCCTGAAGCCGTGACCGTCATGCCGACGCTTTGTGGCCGGGGGCCACCATGAGTTCCAATACGAAGTCCCGTTCCTGGTACAGTCCTGCGGTCCGCCAGCCCAGACGCTGCCGGGCCATCGCGTGGACGGTGTCGCCGTCGAGTTCCCAGCCTGCAATGGGATGCCGCCAGTGGCACAGGAGCAGGGTTCCGCCCGGGTTCAGGGACGCTTCGATCCGGTCCCACAGTTGGCCCAGCTCACCCGCGGACAGGTAGTAACCAACCTCCGAAACCACCACAAGGTCAAAAGTTCCGCCCGGCCATGCCCCGGGGACGACGCAGTGTTCAACCCGGACCCCGGGGCAGCCTGCAAGGTGCTGCCTGGCCCGGTGGACCGCGGTTCCACTGGCATCCACCGCCAACATCTTGCGGCACCGGGCAGCCAACCCGGCTGTCAACGTCCCGATGGAGCAGCCCACTTCCAGGCCGCTTTCATAGGATTCCTCCGGGAGGGCAGCAAGGGTGAGCGCCCGCTTGCGCCGCTCGTACCAGCTCCCGGTGTAGTTCCAGGGATCCGTGGAGCCACCATGCACGCCGTCGAAGACCAGTTCCGCGTCATCGCTAGAATGCGCCTGCGCGGATGCAGTGGGCGCCGGCGTCCAGGCGAAGACCTCAAAGGGGCGTGAGAAGTGCGCCAGGAATTGCCCGCTGAGGAGTGTTTCGTCGCCGGGAAGCGGAGACAGGGGCTGCACCTGTGTTGCGTGCTCCGCCATGGCCCGCCTTTTAGCCGCCCGGGCCGGTTCATCCAGGTGGAATCGCAGCCATGACCGCCATTCCGGCACCTGGGGTGCGGCCCAGTGCCAAAACCAGATGGGGTATTCCAGCAGCGCGTGGCCGTCCTGCCGCGCAACTTCTGCCGCCGCTGCACCGAGCGCATCGTGGTCACCATGCCCGTCGGCCCGGTACGGTGCCACGAGGGCCAGCCGGTCGGGATCACCGGGAAGCCGGCGGGCGGCCTCCCGGACAGCCTTGGCGATGGTTTCGGCATGCTCTCCAAGTCCGCGGTCCGGCAGCCCGAGGAATGCCCAGCGGTCCGCCAGGCCCAGTGCGGCCAGGGCCGCTGAGAATTCAGCCAGCCGGGTGTGGGCCAGCTGTTCCGGGGAGGTGGTGGGCGAATCCGGGTGTGACCCCTCCCCTGCCGTGCACAGCAGGACGTCCACCTCGGCTCCCAGCGCCGCCAGGGAGGCCATCAGCCCACCGGCCCCCAGTGTCTCGTCATCCGGATGCGCCGCCAGGACCACGAAGCGCATGCCGGCCAGTTCGGCGGGGTCAAGCGGCAGCTCGGGTGCTGCGTCCAGGCCGCTCACGGCCCAGGCGGCCTCGCCGGTTCCCTGGTCAGCGTGCGAAAAGGTCACCACGGGCAGTCCCCCTTGAGCGCAAGCCGGCCCAATTGGGCATCGTCCCGTGCCCCGTGATGCTGCCGGACGTAGAGTGCCAGGTCGGCCATCCTCTTGGCGTACGGCCCGTCAAAGGCAAGCGGACCTGGACCCCGGTTGGAAGCCACCAGGGAAAGGACGCGTTCGACGGCGGCCGCAACAGTTCCGCGGACCCGCTGGGCTTCGCTCCACGCGCTGTGGTTGCCGGCGGAGCCGAGGGTGCCGGCATCGATGCCCGCTGCGGTCCGGGCAAGATACTGCAGGGCAGCCGAGAGCGTGCGGTCCACCTCTCCGAGCGCCGCAAGTGCCACCTGGTCGGGCTCCCGCCCCGCTTCGGCCCCTGCCAGCAAGCCGTTGCGGAAGTCCCGTGCCACGCCCACTGCTCCCCCCAGCCAGCAGGCAGCCACGCCTATCCCGCCCCAGGCGAAGCCAGGCCGGCTGTGGTACCAGCCGGTACCACCCAGGGGGCTCGCCGGGACCTGGTCGAAGTGAACTGTTCCGCTGGGGATTTCCTGGAGCCCGCGCGCGATCCACTCCGGTTCCTCACATGCCACGCCGGGATGGCGAAGATTGACCGCGAAGGCCGCCCTGCCGCCGTCGTCCGTGTGGGCGGTGACCACCGCGCAGTCCAAGGCCGCGGCGAGGGAACACCACGGCTTGGACCCGCTGAGGGTGGTGCCGGCACCTGCGGAATGCGCTTCGAGCCGGGCACCCGGTGCCTCTGCGGCGAAGACGCCCCATGCGGCATCGCCGCTCCCGTCCGGGAACGGGTGTCCGGGCTCAGCTGCGTGGGCAGCCTGGGCAAGAATGGCGACGGCGTCGAGGTGCGGCTCAAGCACCCGGGCCGCGGCCACATCGGTGGCAGCCACGGAAGCCAGGAGTTCCCACAACAGGGCGGTCCGCCCCTCACCGGGCAGCGGCCACGTCCGCCCGGCCTCGACGGCAAGGGCCAGCAGGGCAGGGACGTCACCCGTTGCGGCGCCGACGGATTCGACCAGCGGAACCCATGGCGAAAAATCTGCGGGCGTGGAGTCCAGGAGTACAGGAGCAGGTGCCGCGTGCAAAAAGCCCTCCCTCTACGATGCCCGGCACTGCGCCGGACGCATCTCCACAGCTTACTTACTGTTTTTGCGGGAGGATGCGCGCCAGCGCGAACCCGTCCCACCCCTTGGAACCCACCGTCTGGATGACAGTGGCGTCCAGGCGCGGGTGGTTGCCGAGCAGCCGGAGTGCGTCGATGATTCCTGGCCCGTTGACCGGGTCCATGTCCGGGTCCAGGACGGCCCCTTCCCAGATCGTGTTGTCCAGGACCACCACCGCACCCGGCCTGCCCAGCTTGACGGCCCAGTCGAGGTAACGGCTGTTGTTTTGCTTATCGGCGTCGATGAAGATGAAGTCGAACGGCTCCCTGTCCTCTTCCTCGAGGGCAGCCAGGGTTTCCAGCGCGGGGCCCAGCCGGATTTCCACCCTTTCACCCAGGCCGGCGGCGTCGATGTTGGCCCACGCCACTTCTGCATGCTGCGGCAGGTATTCGCAGGTGACGAGCTTGCCGTGGTGGGGAAGGCCGCGGCCCATCCAGATGGTGCTGTAACCCGCCAGGGTCCCGATCTCCAGGATGCGGTGGGCGCCGGACAACTGGACCAGGAGCTTCAGGAGCTTCCCGGCGTTTGGCGCCACCTCAATGGCCGGCATGCCGGCGTCAGCCGCAGTGCGGATGGCCTGCTGGACCGCCTCGTCCGGATGCACCACAGTGCGGGACAGGAACTCCTCGGTGGCAATCCATTCCGGCCGGGGTTTGTGCTCGAACATGGGCACAGTTTGGCACGCGGCGTTCCGGCGGTCCAGACACTTCAGCCGGGCCCACGCCAGCCCCGGCGCGGAGGCTCAGGACAGGCTTAGGACTCCTGGGCCAGGGCGTTTTCGAGGCGGTCCACCTTTGCCGTCAACTCGCCGCTGTAACCGGGCCTGATGTCGGCCTTGATCACCAGTGAGACGCGGCTGCCGTAGCGTCCGACCGCCTCGGTGGCGCGCTTTACGACGTCGAACACTTCATCCCACTCACCCTCAATGGTGGTGAACATGGAATCGGTCTGGTTGGGCAGCCCGGATTCCCGGACGATCTTCACGGCGGCTGCAACGGCGTCGTGCACGGACGCATCGTTTGGCCGGAAACCTTCGCTGGGAACGCCTGACGGAGCAACAGAAAATGCAAGCAACATGCCTCCAAGTTTCGCACGCGGTCCCCGGACTGCCGCAGGCCCAAACGCGGGAGCGCGCCGTCACATAAGCTCCTACCCCGGAGTAACCATGGTGGCCGAAGACTCCGTTGCTACCCTTTTGGGCATGAGCCTCGCAGTCGCCCGTAAGCCCCTCCGCGCAGACGCAGCGCGGAACGTGGACAAAATCATCACGGCGGCGCGCCAGTGCTTCCGGGAGTTCGGCCCGGAAGTACCGCTCCAAACCATCGCATCCACCGCGGGCGTTGGCCCCGCAACCCTGTTCCGCAACTTCGCGGACAAGGAAGAACTGGTCCTGGCGGCACTGAACCGGCAGCTCCGGCTTACCGTGGATCCCGTCATGGACGGCGCCCTGGCCGATATCGATGCCGCTGCCGGGCTGCTGCGCGTGCTCGAGGCCCTGATGGCTGCGGCAAGCGACGACGCCAACCTGCTGTGCGCTGTGGCGGGCCGGCGCGAACTCCTCACCGGCATTACCGGGTCCCTCATGGAGTCGATCAGCATCCTTTTGGTGCGCGGGCAAGGCCAGGGAAGCCTGCGCACGGACATCACCATGACGGACATGTTCCGGCTGCTGGCCATGCTGATCGGCGTTGTCGACACCATGGAGCCGGGCTCCGATGCATGGCGCCGTCCGCTGGCACTGGTCGAGGACGCCATCCGTACGGTCCGCCCGCCACGCCCGCTTCCCGTGCTGGTGCCCGTCCCTGCTGCCGCACCCGGCATCCCCGGGGGCACCATTGTCGGCACACAACACGTGCAATAAACTCAGAGCGGGGTTAGGCAGCCAGCCTCGAATAGTCCGAGATGGAGCGACCCATGGAACTTTTCCTGCGTATCCACCCTGCAACCGCCGCGCTGCGATGACCAGATCAAAACTCTTCCACTACCTCACTGACGCCCGCGGGCCGGAAGAAGTCCTCCCTGCGCTGACAACCGCGGAACTCGTCGAATTGCTTGACGCCCTGTACCAAAACCTTGATACCCCCGAGCCCGAGTTCGGCGCGCAGGTGTGGTACGAGATGGGCGTGGAAGAAAGCTGCCGCAGGTCGGTCTCGCCCGACGGCGCAGCCCACGGCGTGGCGTAGCTACCGCTGTATCGAGCCCCTGACAGCCGGCCGGCGCTGCCCGGCTGTCAGGAGTGTTTCCCCGGTATCGGGAGCGTTCCGTCAGGGATTTTCCCCGTTTTCTCCAGTGCCGGTTTCTCCGCCTTGGGTGCCGGGCCGGGGCTGTTCTGATGGCTGTCCTGGCTCAGGATGCCCGTGTGACTGGGGTTCGTGGTCATGGTGCTCATGGAACTCGTTGGGGATGTGGTGCTTCGCCTCCATCAGGTGCTGCTGGAGTTTCTCCTCGGCATCCCGGCGCCGCCGTGCAGTGTCCCGTAATTCACGCGTTGCCTCGGAGCCGCGGGGGTCCAGGTAGGCGGGCCGCAGCTTGCCGGTTTGCTCAGCGGCAGGAATTCCGGCGCTGCGCGCTTCCCCAGCCTTCCCTTCGGTGTCCTCTGTGCCCTGGCCGTCCTGCGGCTTATCAGGCCGTGACTGTTCGTCCATCTCGATTCCTCCTTTGGTGGCCGCCTGGTGTGGGCTGCATCTCCTCCAGTCCACCACACCTGGCCCCGCGATGCTGGCCCGCTAGGCGTTGCCCGCGTCTGCCCGCTTGCGGAGTTCCTGACGCACCAGGGCCTGCAGCGCTGGAACGGACGACGACGGGTCCAGGTCGAATGCCTCCCGGAGCCTTTGGGCGAGAATTTCCAGGTCCTCTTCCGGCACGTCCGAAAGGCGGGAAAAGCGCCTGAAGAAGCGTTTGGCTGGGAGGCCTGCCCGCCGTCGGGCGTCCTTGTGGCGGGGTCTGCCCGCCAAGCCGCCTGCGGGATACAGCTGATTTTCCATGGTCGCCGTTCGTAGGAATGCCATGGCCAACTGCATAAGCCGATTTCATAGTACAGCCGCCGCCGGGCCGGGGAAGTGACCCGCATCACTAATTTATGCAGACGCCTGCCAAACTAGCTCCAGCCCAATGCCCTCAGCAGGGCAGCGGTGCCGGCCCCGGCGATGACCACCACCAGGAAGGGTGCGCGGAACGCCAGCGCGAGTGCGGCCGCGGCAAGCGCCCCCAGCCTGGCGTCAGCCGCGAGTCCCTGGCCAGACACGACGGCATTCACCACGGTAAGGGAGGCCAGCAGGCCGATGGTCATGGTGCCCGCAACCCGGGATGTGCGCGGGTCCTCGAGGAACCTGGCGGGCACGAAGTAGCCAACGATCTTCCAGGCGTACGCCAGCGCGCAGGCAAGAAGCAGCCAGATCCACAGGCTCATGCGCCTGCCCCCGGATCCGCGCCTTCGCTCCCCTGCGCACCCGGATACGGGCGGCTTGCGTCCTGCTGCCGGCCAGGGTGATGGTCACGGTGTCCGCCATAGGGCTCGACGTCCGGCTCAAGGCCCTCGTCGCGCCGGCCGTGGCTGAACCAGCCCACCAGCGCGGCCACCAGGGCGGCCACCAGGATGGGCACCCCCGCCGGCACGAAGGGAACGGCGACAACGGTGGCCACCGCACATACCACCGCGATGGCAATGGGTTCGCGGCCCTTAAGCCGCGGCCAGAGCAACGCCAGGAAGGCGGCCACCGCGGCTCCGTCGAGCCCCCATTGCTTGGGATCGCCCAGTCCGCTCCCGGCGAGCGCGCCCACGGCGGTGAAGAGGTTCCACAGCACGTAGACGCCGATCCCTGCAGTCCAGAATCCGCGCCGCTGCTCGGCCGGGTCCGTCTGGCCCGTGCTGGTGGCCGTTGATTCGTCGATGGTCAGCTGCGCGCCGACAAACTTACGCCAGCCGGTGGGCCGCAGCAGTGCGTTCAACTGCATGCCGTAGATGCCGTTGCGCATGCCCAACAGCGTTGCTGCGCTCATTGCGGCGATGCCCGAACCTCCACCTGCCACCACACCAATAAACGCGAACTGCGAACCACCGCTGAAGAGGAGCAGGCTCAGGGCCATGGTCTGCCACAGGTTGAGCCCGGAGGTCACTGCGAGCGCTCCGAAGGACACCCCGTAAAGGCCGGTGGCGATGCTGATGGAAATCCCCACCCTGACCGCCGGCGAGGCCAGGAGTTTCACACCCAGCCTCCAGGTTTGCGTGCCTTTTGGATGGGCTTCCGGAGGCTCCAGGCCCAGAGGATCAACGGTGCCTGGAGCGGCAACCGCACGGTGTGGATCTTCCGCCGGCGGGGCGTACCCTGCGGACCGTAAGCCTTCGCCAGTGCGTCAGCGTGTCCCGCCAGGAATGCGGTAAACATCGCTGTGAGGGCGGTGGCGGTCAGCTTCCGGGTGGGCGGGAGGAGGATTCCGACGGCGGCGGCCAGCTCCAGCAGTCCGCTCACGGCGATCCACTCATCCCGGGACAGGACGGCCAGGGGATGGTTGGGCACAGGATGGTTGGGCACCACAGTGTGGGCCGCACCGGGTTCCGGATCCGGTTCCGCGTCCCGGCGGCAGAGGTAGTCCGGAACGACGTCGCGGTAGAAGCCGGGATCCCTGAAGTGCTTGCCCGCACTGGCCAGCAGGAGGGCTCCCATGGCAGCCGCGGACAGGGTCTGAACGGCGGGGCCCTGAAGGGAAAAGTTCGGTACGGACAAGCCCCTGACTGCAGGACCGGACCAGGGAAGAGGCATGGAACCACTCAATCACAGCCACGGTGGCCGCCAGAAACCGGCCTGTGAGGCAAGGTCCCTCAATTCCAGGCGGGCGGAGAGCTTCCATACGGGGGCGGCGGGGACAGGTAGTCCACCGGCCGGCCCGCGTCCAGCAACGGTGGACCGACGTAGCGGAGCTGCCCGTAGGTGCTGTCCATGGAGTTGTAGCGGGGTCCGGGTAGCTCTGCCGGGCCGTCAGTGACCCCTGGTTCGGTGTCCCCTGCTTCGGTGCCCATTGGAAGGGAAAACAGTTCCTCGGCGGTGCGGGCAAGGGACAGGTGCGCACAGGCACCCATCCCAGCCGCCCGGCGTCGGTCCAGGAGGCGTACGGCCGCCGCAGCCACCCCGTATCCTGTGGCGTGGTCCAGCGCCTGGACAGGCAGGGCACCCGGGCGCCACCCGCCGTCGTCATTGTCCTTCCCGTACACGTGCGCGATTCCGCAGGCGGCCTGGACAATGCTGTCAAAACCGCGCATACCGCTCCATGGCCCGGCGCTCCCCCAGCTGTTGAGGGTGACCACCACCAGCCCAGGGTGCGAGGCCAGCAGTTCCCGCGGGTTGAGCCCGAAACGGTCCAGGGCGCCGTGCCGGTAACCCGTGACCACGACGTCGGCGCGGGCCAGGAGCTGCTGGAGGCTGTGCTGGTTCTGCGGAAGCCCCAGATCGGCTTCCGCGCTGCGCTTGCCGAACGCGGTGTCCACGAACTGGTCTTCGATTTCCGGGAAGGCTGGCGGGTCGATCCGCAGGACATCGGCTCCCAATGCTGCAAGCAGGCGGGTGGCCACCGGCCCTGCAATCACCCGGGTCAGGTCCAGGACCCGCAGCCCCTCCAGCGGCGGTTTGTTGCCGCCACCGATGCCCTCGCCGCCTGCCGTAGTAGCCGCCGCGGCAAAGTCCTGCAGTCCCAGACCGGCCGTGGTGCCGTCGGTATGCTCCACGGCAATCCAGGGTCCGGATCCCGCCGCCCGGCCCATGCCGGACGCAAGCCATTCGTCACGCGTCCTCACGGCCGCAGCGATCCCGCCGTGGCCCTGGATGGCGGCCTCAGCCTCAAGCGCCGCCATGGAACGAAGAGCCTGTTCCGCCCCTTCCGCGGAGGCGGCTCCCAAGGCGCGCAGCAGCCGCTGCTCGTGGTGCGGGTAGTTGGCGTGGAGCCGGATCCAGCCATCGCGGGTCTGCCGGAAGCCCGACAGGGGCGCGAAGCCCTGTGGCTTGCGTCCGGCAATCCGCAGGTGGCCGAAGGAATCGAAGGCAGCCGCGGTAAGCGCCGGCGTAGTGCTGAACCGGCCGGGCGTGCGCGCATACAGGTTCAGCGCTTCCGCCGCGGCTCCCACCGAGTACAGTGCCAGGCCTTCGACGTCGAGGGCGCCGCCCCACCAGCGTCGGGGCGAATACGGGAACGGATTGACGTGGTGCGCGTCCACGTCCGCCCTACTTTCCCTGCGGAGAGGCTGCGTGGAGCTGGTCCAGGACGCGGGCCGGCACGTTGGTGGTGATCTCGTGGATGCCCAGCTCCTGGCAAAGTGCCACATCCTCCGGGGAGTCCACGGTCCACACCCGGAAGCGCCGCCCGGAGTCCAGCCATCGGCGGATTGTGGCCGGGCGCTCCCTGACGTAGTCGATGCCGGGGCCGGCCATTCCTACTTCCCGGTCGTCCAGGATCCGTTCACCCTCCAGCTGGGTGGCCTTCATGAGGTTGGCGACGGCGCTCCCCGTAATGAGGCCCAGGCCCAGCCCGCCGCGGATCTCATGGATGGTGAGGTCGTCCACCAGTTGGCAGATGTATTGCGGCGGGACGGACTGGAGCAGGTGGCGGACCGAGTCCGGGCTGAAGCTCATGAAGGTCACGGCCACGTTGTCCACGGTGGAGCTTTGCGGGTCCCAGCCCTCGCTGCGGAGCACCTCCAGCACGCGGTCCTCCAGTTTGAGCTGGTAGGGACTGGGATGCTTGAGCTCGATGGCGAGTTTCACCGGGCGGCCCGCCCCGCGGAGGATGTCCAGCAGCTCCGGGAGGGTCAGCAGCTGTTCCGAACGTGCTCCATACTCTTCGGGAATGCGGACCCCCTTCCAGGATGAGAAGTCCAGCTGGTGCAGCTCGCGCAGGGTCCGTTCAGCCACCGGCCCGGTCCCGTCCGACGTCCGGTCCAGGTTGGCGTCATGGAGCAGGACCAGGTGCTGGTCCCGGGTGAGGTGGACATCGCACTCCACCCCGTCGGCCCCGTCAGCCAATGCCTGCAGGTAGGCGGCCCGGGTGTGTTCGGCGTATGCGCCGCTGGAACCACGATGGGCAAAGACCAGCGGCCGCTGCGGCACTGACTCGTCAATTGTCATGGACACACGGTAGCCGACCGGCCCCCGCCTTCGGGGCTAGGCTTGGCACATGCAGGTGAACTCTGAGGCAACTACTGGGCCAACCACGCAGGATCCCCCCGCCGAGGCCGCACAGCAGGTGCGCCCTGGCACTGTGGCGGCAGGCGCCGTCGTAAGCCGCCAGCCCGGTGCCGGCGACGCCGAGAAAGCGGCAGCGCTGCGGAAGATGAAGCTGCTGGCGCTGAGCCTGCTGATCGCCATGGCCGTGATTTTTGTCTTTGCGTTCGCGCTGCAGAAGGACTACCCGTGGCTGCAGTATGTGCGCGCGGCGGCCGAGGGCGGAATGGTGGGCGCGCTGGCCGACTGGTTCGCCGTGACGGCCCTGTTCAAGTACCCCATGGGCATCAAGATTCCCCACACCGCCATCATTCCCCGCCGGAAGGACCAGATCGGGGCCTCGCTGGGCGAGTTCGTGGAGACCAATTTCCTCTCCGAGCAGGTGGTCCAGGAGAAGTTGGCCAGCGTCAACATCGCGCGGCGGGCCGGCGTTTGGCTGGCCGGCCCTGGTGGTGCCGAACGCGTGGCCAAGGAGGGAGCCGCCGTTATCCGCGGCGCCTTCAAGGTTTTGAATGACGACGACGTCCAGGCCGTCATCGAGGGCATGGTGCGCAAGCATCTGCTCACCCCGCCGTGGGGACCTCCCGTGGGCAGGCTGGCGGAGCGCATCTTCCATGACGGGCACCATCACACGCTGGTGGACCTGCTGGTGGACCGCGCGGCGGACTGGGTGGACGACAACCACGAAACCGTCACCCGCCTGGTGTCCGACCGCTCCCCCACGTGGGTTCCGCAGTTCGTGGACGGACTGGTGGGCGACAAGGTCTATATCGAGATCCTGAAGTTCGTCCGTGCCGTCCAGGCTGACCCCCGCCACCAGGTGCGGCAGTCAATCGACAAGTACCTCAACGACCTGGCACAGGACCTGCAGCATGACCCCGCGATGATTGCGCGCGCGGAAGACATCAAGGCGCAGGTCCTGGGCGACCCCGAAGTGCGCGAACTGGCCTCGCGGACCTGGGGAACGGTCAAGAACGCGCTGCTGGGCGCCGTGGATGATCCGGACAGCGAACTCACCATCAAGTTCAAGGCTGCGGTGCGCGATTTTGGGTCACGGCTCGTGGACGACCCCGAACTGGCCGGGAAGGTCAACGCATGGATCGGTGACGCCGCCGGGTACCTGGTCCGCACCTACCGTTCGGACATCGCAGGCGTTATTACGGACACCGTGGCGCGGTGGGATGCCGAGGAAACCTCGCAGAAGATCGAGCTCCAGGTGGGTAAGGACCTGCAGTTCATCCGCATCAACGGCACCGTGGTGGGGTCCCTGGCCGGGCTGGGGATTTTCACGGTGGCGCAGCTGATCTTTGGGTAGTTTTCCGCTGCTGTAGGTCCCGGGTGGACTTGGCGCTGCGCATCTTCCTTTTCGCTGCGGATTCATCTTGGCGCTGCGCATCTTCCTTTTCGCTGGGGATATTTGGGGTGCGAAAAGGAATGTGCGTGTCGATAAGGCGTACGACGGCGGCAGGGAGGGCTGGAGTGACGCTGGAATTGTTGAAAGAAGTCGGCCCGCCGTACGGCTGCAGGCTCCTACGCGAAGGACTCCAGTGCGACGCCTGCGTCCTCAAGTCCTGCCCTGATCCGGGCCGCCATTTCTACGGCGTCAGGGGTCCCACCGTGAATGCACAGGGAGTCGGGCCGTACCGCAATTACGGATCCGTCCACGGCAACCACTTCGCCTTGCGTGGCCAGGCGGACGGCCCGTTCGACCACCGCATCGACGTCGTACAGGACGGCATCGTCCTCGGAGAGCGGCACCAGGCTGCCGTCGGCGAGGTAGGCACGGTCGGCGAAAGCCTCAACGAACACCGGGTGCCCGGCTTCCTTGGCCTGCTTCAGCAGCTCCGAGCCCGGGAAGCCCAGGAACGGAAGGCCTGGATCGTAGGCGTTGACCGCAGCCACTACGGCGGAGGCCTGCTCGGCGTCATGGATCGTGGTGTCGTACAGCGCTCCATGCGCCTTCACATAGTCCACGGAGGCGCCCACGGCATGCGCAACCCCGTCGAGCGCGCCCAGCTGGTACAGCACGTCCCCGAAGAGCTCGTCGAAGCTCATGCCAAGCATGCGGCGCCCGTAGCCGGCCAGGTCCCGGTAGCCCAGGTGCGCACCGACGGTGACATCAAGTTCGTACGCGGCCCTGCAGCTGTCGAGCATGGTGACGGGATCCCCCGCGTGGAGGCCACAGGCTACGTTGGCGCTGGTTGCCAGCTGGAGCATCGCCGGATCGCCTCCCGCGGTCCAGGAGCCGAATGATTGGCCTACGTCAGCGTTGAGATCCAATGATGTTGCCTTCCAGCGTCAGGTTGTCCGGCCCGGCAGCGGAAGTCAGCTCCCCGGGAATGGTGTCCGGCATCGGCCCGAACGCCTCCCGGGCATTCTTGGCCACCGCACGGCCCATCACGAGGTTACCGGCTCCGCCGACAACGGCCCCTATGCCGAACGGGAGGGCCCGCCCGAACAAGGCAGTCCCTTGGCGCTTGAGCAGGTTCTTGAGGAAGGCATGCTGGATCCTCTTCCGGACGCTGCCGAAACCCGGCACCACCATGGATTTGGACAGCGCGTTGCCCCAGGTGTTGGTGGCGCCGCCGGATGCCTGGCCGCTGAGCGTGCCCAGCAGGGCGGTGCCCTCCTCGCCGAGCATGATGGCCATGACCATGGTGCCGGCCTTTTCCGGGTTGGTCAGACGGATGCCGTGCAGTTCAGCCAGCGATGTTGCGTACAGGGCTGTGGCTTCCAGGAAGCCAACGGTGGCGGCTGCGGAAAGTCCCAGCGACGCCACGGTTCCAACGCCGGGGACGACGGCGGTGGCACCCACCAGGGCTCCCCCTCCGGCAACAGCCCGCAGGTAGTCGCGCTCTGCGATGTCCGCCAGCTGCGCGGCCGTCGCCCGCGGATGCCTCTTCTGGAGCCTGCGGATGTAGCCAACCACCAGGGGCCGCTGGATCTGCACTGCTTTCAGGAGCATGTTGTGGACGCCGGGCTTGGGCTTGCCCTCGGCGTCAAACATTGCGTTGTGGGCGGTTTCCTGTGCGATGCGTACTGCGGGGTTGCTGCGCCGGGCCATGGTCACCTTCATTCAAATCGACCTGCAGCGGCTAGGCTGCCGTGCCTTTCCATCCTATGTGGATAGACACTAAGCATGCTTAACTTCCGGGCCGTGGCTTCGTCCGGCGGGCTGCGGCGGCAGGATGCGGTACCTGCACCTCACCGCCGCCGCTGCAACCCGCCGTCGGACGTTACTTCCCGGCCTGCTGGACCTCGCGCCCCGCCGCCCCGGCGTCCTGGCCGCCGCTGCGCGCGGCAGTGGCCTGGTCTGCCTGAAGCTCGGCACGGAAGACCTCGAAGCGGGCCAGGTGGGCGGGACGGCGCCGCAGAATGGCCCAAGCCACGCCCAGGATGACGAACCAGATGGGGGTTACCAGCAGTGCAACGAGAGTGTCGGGCTGGGTGGTAAGGGCCCAAAGGACGAAGGCGAAGAATGCGTACACCACCCACACGGCGGGAATGCCACCGGGCATCTTGAACTTCGACGCCGCATGCAGGTGCGGCCGGCGGCGCCGGAAGGAGATGTAGCTGGCGAGGATGATCGACCAGACGAAGACGAAGCAGACCGCAGACACGGTGGTCACCATTTCAAAGGCCATGCCAACATCCTGGCCGGCATACATGAGTACGACGCCGGACAGCAGCAGGACGCAGGACAGGAACAGCGCGTTGCTGGGCACCTTCCTCGTGGAGAGCCGGCTGAAGATACCGGGGGCATCGCCTTCCTGGGCCAGGCCGAAGACCATGCGGGACGTGGAGTAGATGCCGGAGTTCGCGGAGGACATCGCCGAAGTCAGGACCACCAGGTTGACCACCGTGGCCGCGGCGCCGAGGCCGGCCAGGGAGAACATCCCGATAAAGGGGCTGTGGCCGGCGGCGAACTGGGTCCACGGGGTGACCGCCATCAGGATGACCAGCGCACCGACATAGAAGAGCAGCACGCGGACGGGGATGGCGTTGATGGCCTTGGGCAGCGTGCGCTCGGGGTTCTTGGCCTCGGCGGCGGTGGTTCCCACCAGTTCGATGCCTACGAAGGCGAAGACTGCGATCTGGAATCCGGCCACGAAGCCCATGAACTCATTGGGGAAGAACCCGCCATGGCTCCACAGGTTGGTGAAGCTTGCGGTGCCCGCGTCGCTCTGGAAACCGGTGAAGATCATGAAGAGTCCCACGATGATCAGGGCTGCGATGGCGACGATCTTGATGAGGGCGAACCAGAACTCGGTCTCGCCGAACGCCTTGACGGTGGCGAGGTTCAGCAGGAGCAGGATGCCCACCGTGGCCAGGCCCGGGATCCAAAGTGGCAGCGCCGGCCAAAGTTCCTTTGAGTACCCTGCAATGGCGATGACGTCCGCGATTCCGGTGATCACCCAGCAGAACCAGTACGTCCAGCCGGTGAAGAATCCGGCCCACGGCCCCAGGAGATCGGCGGCGAAATCACTGAAGGACTTGTAGTTCAGGTTGCTGAGCAGCAGTTCACCCATGGCCCGCATGACGAAGAAAAGCATAAAGCCGATGATCATGTATACGAAGATCACGGATGGGCCGGCCGCGGAGATGGTCTTGCCGGAACCCATGAACAGGCCCGTGCCGATCGCGCCGCCGATGGCGATGAGCTGGATATGCCGGTTGGTGAGCTGCCGCTCCAGGTGGGGAGGCTCGCTGCGGGCTGCCGTGGCAGCGCCTTGGCTGCGGGCTGGTTCGCCGTTGGACGTGGGGGGATGAATCGCCATGAGGAACTCCATCGATAAAGCGGCTTTTGGGTGCCGCAAAAGATTTGGTTCCTCCCCGCTCTGTAGTGGACCTGAGAGTTTCCGCAGCAAAAGCCGCTTGCACCGCCGGTGAGCCAGGGTCATGCCCGGCTGCTTTCCAGAGTTGCCTGTCCGCGGCGGTACGTGGGCCTGAGAGTTTCCTGGGGAGGGTTTGCTCCTACGGCGCCTGCTGGATGTACCCGGCAGGGCTCTCCCGCCGCAGGTCGAAGGCGTATTCAGTTGGAAGCCGCAGGCTTTTTGGGCCACGGCCGGTCATGCAATGGGACAGGCACCGACTGGTGGGCTGCTCCGGATACGCTGAGCCAGCCACCGGCGGCGCCATTCCCGGGGTTCAGTGTGGTGTCCGTCACGATCGAATGTCAAACCCCTCCCGACACAAGCGGGGAAGAACGGCGTCACGTGCCCCTCGAGCCCCGCACGGAAGCCGCCCGATTTGCCACGGACGGGTCTATCCCGGTACCTTGTGAGCCGAATCACCCACATTTGAATAAGCCTTTCGAGCTGTGACGGGAGAGTCCTCCCGGCGAAACACCGGTCAGGCGCCGTAGGAGCAAATCCTCCCCAGGAATCTCTCAGGCCCCCGTACCGTCACGGCGAGGCGACTCTGGAAAGCAATCAGGCTTCTGCCTGGTTCACCGACGGTGCAAGCGGTCCCCTGCCAACAGCAGGCAACGCGGAATCTCTCAGGTCCAATACAGAGCGGGGAGGAACCCATCCCACGCCGTGCCACGTTCGGCCGGCCAGATCTGGAGTTCCTCATGACGATTCATTCGCATCCAACATCGTTTGTTGACCGCCATATCGGCGCGCGCCGCCAGGCCGACATCGACACCATGCTCAAGGCCATCGGCTACGACAGCCTGGATGGCCTGGTTGACGTGGCCGTCCCCGCGCCCATCCGCCAGGAAACTGCGCTCAAGCTGACCGACGCCCTCAGCGAGGTTGAAGTCCTCACGGAACTGCGGAAGCTTGCCGCCAAGAACAAGACGGCAGTCCAGATGATCGGCCAGGGCTACTACGACACCGTGACTCCGCCGGTGATCCGCCGCAACATCCTGGAATCCCCGGCCTGGTACACCGCCTACACGCCCTACCAGCCGGAGATTTCCCAGGGCCGGCTTGAGGCGCTGCTGAACTTCCAGACCATGGTGCAGGACCTGACGGCGCTCCCGGTAGCCAACGCTTCCTTGCTGGACGAGGCAACGGCGGTGGCCGAGGCCGTGCTGCTGATGCGCCGCGCCAACAAGTCCAAGGCAGCGAAGGACGGCAAGACGGTGCTCGACGCCGACTGCCTCCCCCAGACCATCGCCATCGTGCTGGGCCGGGCGGAGGCGCTCGGCTTCGAGGTGGAGGTCGCCGACCTGTCCAAGGGCCTGCCCGACGGCGACATCAACGGCGTCGTGCTGCAGCAGCCCGGGGTCTCCGGCCGCGTGTGGGACCAATCCGCCGTGATCGCCGCTGCCAAGGACCGGGGCGCGCTGGTCACCGTGGCTGCGGACCTGCTGGCCCTGACACTGATCACACCTCCGGGCGAGCAGGGGGCGGACATTGCCGTCGGCTCCACCCAGCGTTTTGGCGTGCCGCTGTTCTTTGGGGGGCCGCACGCCGCCTACATGGCCGTCCAAAAGGGAATGGAACGTACCCTCCCGGGCAGGATCGTGGGCGTCTCCAAGGACAACGCCGGCACGCCTGCCTACCGGTTGGCCCTGCAGACCCGCGAGCAGCACATCCGCCGCGAGAAGGCCACGTCCAACATCTGCACCGCCCAGGCGCTGCTGGCCATCGTGTCCTCCTTCTACGCCGTTTACCACGGCCCCGACGGCCTGAAGGCGATCGCAGAGACCGTCCACCACAAGGCCAGGGTCCTGGCAACAGCACTCACGTCACTGGGCCGCGAACTGGTCACGGACTCCTTCTTCGACACCCTCACCGTCCGCGTTCCGGGCAAGGCCGCCAAGGTGATCACCGCCGCTGAAGCCCGTGGCATCAACCTGCGCTTCATCGATCCGGACACGGTGGGCGTCTCCGTTGATGAGACGACGACGGCGGCAACACTTTCCGCCGTCGCCGTCGCCTTTGGCGCCGGTCCGGTGGGTGACGCCCAGGGATTCGAACTGCCCGACACTATTTTGCGTTCCTCGGCCTACCTGCAGCACCCGGTCTTCAACACGCACCGGTCTGAAACCCAGCTGCTGCGTTACATCCGCAAGCTCTCGGACCGCGACCTGGCGCTGGACCGCACCATGATCCCGCTGGGTTCATGCACCATGAAGCTGAACGCCACGGCCGAGATGGAAGCCATTTCCTGGCCGGAGTTCGCCTCGATCCACCCGTTCGCCCCGGACTCCCAGACCGAAGGCTGGCGCGAACTCATCGCCGGCCTGGAAGCGGACCTGACCACGATCACCGGGTATGACCAGGTGTCCATCCAGCCCAACGCGGGCTCGCAGGGCGAACTCGCCGGGCTGCTCGCGATCCGCGGCTACCACCATTCCCGGGGCGAGCAGCAGCGCAACGTGTGCCTGATCCCGGCCTCGGCGCACGGCACCAACGCCGCCTCCGCCGTGCTCGCGGGCATGAAGGTGGTCGTCGTGGCCACGGCTGCCGACGGCACCATCGACCACGACGACCTGACGGCCAAGATCGAGGCCAACAAGGACGTCCTCTCGGCCATCATGATCACCTACCCCTCCACCCACGGTGTCTACGATGGGGATGTCCGCGAAGTCTGTGACGCTGTGCACGCCGCGGGCGGCCAGGTCTACATCGACGGCGCCAACCTCAACGCCCTGGTAGGGCTGGCCCAGCCGGGCCAGTTCGGCGGGGACGTGTCCCACCTGAACCTGCACAAGACCTTCTGCATCCCGCACGGCGGCGGGGGACCCGGCGTCGGGCCCGTTGCCGCCAAGGCGCACCTGGCACCGTTCATGCCGGGCGACGCGAACAAGGCGGCGCACGAAGCCGGGCACGGTGTGGCGATCTCGGCGTCCCGGTTCGGTTCGGCCGGCGTGCTGCCGATTTCGTGGGCGTACGTGAAGCTGATGGGCGGTGAGGGCCTGACCGAGGCCACCAAGTCCGCGCTGCTGGCGGCCAACTACGTCGCGTCCCGCCTGAACGAATACTTCCCGGTCCTCTACACCGGTGAAGGCGGGCTGGTGGCGCACGAGTGCATCCTGGACCTGCGCGAACTCACGGCGAAGACGGGAGTCACGGCCGAGGACGTGGCCAAGCGGCTGATCGACTTCGGTTTCCACGCCCCCACCCTTTCGTTCCCTGTCGCGGGCACGCTGATGGTGGAGCCCACCGAGTCCGAGGACCTGGCCGAGATCGACCGCTTCATCGAGGCCATGATCACCATTCATGGCGAGATCCAGCAGGTGGCCAGCGGCGACATCACCCTGGAGGCATCCCCGGTGCGCAACGCACCCCACACGGCCGCCGCCGTCGTCAGCTCTGACTGGGACCGCGCCTACCCGCGGGAGCAGGCGGCCTTCCCCGTTGCCTCGCTCCGCCAGGACAAGTATTTCCCGCCCGTCGGCCGGATCGACGGCGCCGCCGGCGACCGGAACCTGGTCTGCTCCTGCCCGCCCCTCGAAGCGTTCGAGGACAGCACAGCCGAATTTGAGAACTGAGGACTTCCAATGACTGAGAACTACACCGCTCTTTTCGAGCAGCACAAGAAGGCCGGGGCCTCGTTCACGGACTTCGGCGGGTGGCAGATGCCGCTCAAGTACGAGTCTGAACTCGCGGAACACCATGCCGTGCGCAGGGCGGCCGGCCTGTTCGACCTCTCCCACATGGGCGAGGTCTGGGTGACCGGCCCCGACGCCGCCGCCTTCCTGGACTACGCCCTTGCCGGCAAACTGTCCGCGGTGGCCGTGGGCAAGGCAAAGTACTCGCTGATCTGCAACGCCGATGGCGGCATCATCGACGACCTCATCACCTACCGCCGGCCATCCCCCGAAGAGGGCGTGGACAGGTACCTGGTGGTGCCCAACGCGGGCAACGCCGCAGTGGTGGCCAAGGAACTGCTGGAACGCGCCGCCGCCTTCGACGTCACTGTGGAGGACGCCTCCGCCAACACCTCGCTGATCGCCGTCCAGGGACCGAATTCCGAAGCGATCCTCCTGACGCTGGTCCCGGCCGAACAGCACGCACTGCTCACCGGGCTCAAGTACTACGCCGCCGTCGAGGTGGGCATCGCCGTCAACGGTACGGTCCAGGACCTGCTCGTGGCCCGGACCGGCTACACCGGCGAGGACGGCTTCGAGATCTACGTTCCCAACCTGGACGCCCCCGCACTGTGGGAGGCCCTGCTCCAGGCCGGCGAAGGCTCCGGCCTGGTTCCAGCCGGACTGGCCGCACGCGACTCGCTCCGCCTCGAAGCCGGGATGCCGCTCTACGGCAACGAACTCTCCCGCCACGTCAACGCCTACGCGGCCGGCCTGGGCCCCGTGGTGTCGCTGGCGAAGGAGAGCGGCTTCGTAGGCAAGGACGCCCTGGCCGCCATCAAGGCCGCAGGAGTCGGTTCAAGCATCGGGCAGAAGCTGGTGGGCCTCAAGGGTGCCGGACGCCGCGCTGCCCGCGCCCATTACCCCGTCCTCAAGGACGGCACCCTGGTGGGCGAAGTAACCTCCGGCCAGCCCTCCCCCACCCTCGGATACCCCATCGCCATGGCCTACGTCGACGTTGAATTTGCTGAAGTCGGGACCGTCCTGGACATCGACCTCCGCGGCAAGCCCGAGCGCTTCGAAGTCGTCCCCCTCCCCTTTTACAAGCGCCAGAAGTAAATCGATTTCGCCCAACCACCACAGGTTTTGAAGAGAAGGAAAGTAGACAATGAGCAAAGTTGTTTCTGAACTGAAGTACTCCGCCGAGCACGAGTGGGTTGCTGTTGACGGATCCGGCCCCGCGGGGATCGGGATTTCCGCCGTTGCTGCCGACGCCCTGGGCGACATCGTGTACGTGGACCTCCCCGAGGTCGGCTCCACCGTGACGGCCGGCGAGACCTGCGGCGAGGTGGAATCCACCAAATCCGTCTCCGACCTCTACGCCCCCGTGACCGGTGAGGTCACCGAGATCAACGACGGCGTGGTCACGGACCCCGCCCTGATCAACAGCGATCCCTACGGTGCGGGCTGGCTCTTCAAGGTGGCCGTTACCGAGGAAGGCCCGCTCATGTCGGCAGAGGAATACGCAGCAGCAAACGGCGGCGAGCTGTGAGCGCCCCGGCAGAAGTGGGCGCCTTCGAGCAGGTGGCCTCCCCAAGCCTGAACGCCGACCTGTCCATCCTGGACCCTGAGGTTGCCGCGAAGATTGACGACGAGCTTGGCCGCCAGCGCGACGGCCTGGAGATGATCGCGTCCGAGAACCACACGGCCGCTGCGGTCATGCAGGCCCAGGGCTCGGTCCTGACCAACAAGTACGCCGAAGGCTACCCCGGCAAGCGCTACTACGGCGGCTGCGAGCACGTGGACGTCATCGAGCAACTCGCCATCGACCGGGTCAAGGACCTCTTCGGCGCCGGGTTCGCCAACGTCCAACCACACTCCGGTGCACAGGCCAACGCCTCCGTCATGCACGCCCTGATCAAGCCCGGCGACACCATCATGGGCCTCAACCTGGCGCACGGCGGCCACCTGACCCACGGCATGCGGATCAACTTCTCCGGCAGGCTCTACAACGTGGTCCCGTACCAGGTCCGCGAGGACACCCACTCCATCGACATGGCAGAGGTGGAACGGCTGGCCCAGGAGCACAAGCCTCAGCTGATCGTGGCCGGCTGGTCCGCTTACGCCCGCCAGCTGGACTTCGCGGAATTCCGCCGGATCGCCGACTCCGTGGGGGCCTACCTGATGGTGGATATGGCGCACTTCGCCGGACTGGTGGCGGCCGGGCTGCACCCGTCGCCGGTGCCGCACGCCCACGTCACCACGTCCACCACGCACAAGACCCTGGCCGGTCCGCGCGGCGGCATCATCCTGACCAACGACGCCGACATCGCCAAGAAGATCAACTCGGCTGTGTTTCCCGGTCAGCAGGGTGGCCCGCTGGAACACGTGATCGCCGGCAAGGCCGTGGCGTTCAAGATCGCGGCGTCCGAAGAGTTCCGCGAGCGGCAGGAGCGAGTCCTTGCCGGTGCCCGCCTCCTGGCGGAACGCCTGGTCCAGCCGGACGTCACCGCCAAGGGCATCAGCGTGATCTCGGGCGGCACCGACGTGCACCTGGTCCTGGTCGACCTGCGCAACTGCGACCTCGACGGGCAGCAGGCCGAAGACCGGCTCGCCGCCATTGACATCACCGTCAACCGCAACGCCGTTCCCTTCGACCCCCGCCCGCCCATGGTCACCTCAGGCCTGCGCATCGGCACGCCCGCACTGGCCACCCGCGGGTTCGGCGAGGACGCCTTCCGCGAGGTTGCGGACATCATCGCCCAAGCTTTGATCGCCGACGCCGACGCCGACCTCTCCGGTCTGCGTCACCGCGTCGAGGTCCTGGCTTCGGCGCACCCGCTCTACCCGGGCGTGGCACCCCTGTCCTAAGGGATCGTGATCGCTAACGGGCCCGGCGGACCGGACATTTTCACGCCTGCTGCTCCTTCGTCGCTTTGACGCAGGCTTTCGAAAAGTCCGGCTCCGCCGGCCCCTCGTGGGCATGTCGCCTTGGTGACAGACCCTCGGAGTGGGCGGGGCATCCGGCAGCGTGCGTCTAAGGGAGCGTCACGTCCGCTTAGCGGGCGTCTTCGCGACCGAGCATGCAGAGGATGTCCTGCCCGCTCCACCCCAGCCCGGCCACACCAACCGAACCACAGTTTCAGTAAGGATTTAGTTATGGCAGTCGGAGTCTTTGACCTGTTTTCGATCGGGATTGGGCCTTCGTCTTCGCATACTGTGGGGCCGATGCGGGCTGCTGCGGTGTTCGCTGAGGAGCTCAAGGGCCTGGGTGTCCTGGGTGATGTGGCGGGGTTGCGGGTTGATTTGTATGGGTCGTTGGCGGCGACGGGTCATGGGCATGGGACGATGACCGCCGTTTTGTTGGGGTTGGAGGGGTTCCATCCGGAGTTGATCCTGCCCGCCGAGGTGGAGGAGCGGCTGGCGTCGATCGCGGAGACCGGGGTCCTGAACCTGGCCGGTGCTGTGGCCTTGCCGTACGGGGTGAAGGACATGGTGCTGCGGCCGTTGACGGTGTTGCCGCGGCACACGAACGGGATGACGTTCACGGTCACTGATGCGGCCGGGGAGGTGCTGCATGCGGCGACGTTTTTCTCGGTGGGTGGCGGGTTCATCGTCCGGGAGGGCGAGGAGGACGCGGCGCAGCAGGAACTGGACGCGTCCAAACAGGAACTGCCGCTGCCGTTCCGGACCGCGGCGGAGCTGCTGGGGCACTGCGCGGTGACCGGGCTGGGCATCGCCGACGTGATGCTCGTGAACGAAAAAGTCTCCCGGGACGAGGAGCAGATCCGGGCGGGGCTGCTGCAGATCTGGTCGGTGATGGAGGGCTGCGTGGCCGCCTCGTTGAGGCGGGAAGGGGTGCTGCCGGGCGGGTTGAAGGTCCGCCGCCGCGCCCCTGACTGGTACGACCGGTTGAAGAAGGAATCCGCGGGCGCCCCGGTCGAGGAGACGGATGCGGCGTGGGACGCGGGCCCGTTCGATGCCAGGTATTGGCAGGAGTGGGTTAATTTGGTGGCGTTGGCGGTGAATGAGGAGAACGCCTCCGGCGGGCGGGTGGTCACCGCCCCGACGAACGGGGCGGCCGGGATCATCCCCGCGGTGCTGTTCTACGCCCTGCATTTCGCCCCGGGCATGGACAAGGCCACCCAGGAGGACCGGGACGCTGTGGTGGTGCGGTTCCTGCTGGCCGCGGGCGCGGTGGGGGTGCTGTACAAGGAACAGGCCTCGATCTCCGGGGCCGAAGTCGGCTGCCAGGGCGAGGTGGGGTCGGCGTCCTCGATGGCGGCCGCGGGCCTGGCCGAGGTCATGGGCGGGACCCCGGCGCAGGTGGAGAACGCCGCGGAAATCGCGATGGAACACAACCTGGGCCTGACCTGCGACCCGATCGGCGGGCTGGTCCAGGTCCCCTGCATCGAACGGAACGCGATCGCGGCCGCGAAAGCGATCAACGCCGCGAAAATGGCGCTCTGGGGCGACGGCACCCACCGCGTGTCCCTGGACGAAGTCATCATCACCATGCGCGAAACCGGCAAGGACATGTCCTCCAAATACAAAGAAACCGCCATGGGCGGCCTCGCCGTCAACGTCGTCGAATGCTGACCGGCAACAACCTGCCGCGAATCCCCAAGCAAGCAAAGGAAACAACCATGACATTGGCACCTGAAGGCCGGAAGATGCTGCGGATTGAGCAGCGCAACGCTGCGGTCCCGGTGGAACGCAAACCGGAGTGGATCAAGGCCAAGGTCCAGATGGGCCCGGAATTCGTCCAACTCAAGAACCTGGTGAAAAAGGAAGGCCTGCACACCGTCTGCGAAGAGGCCGGCTGCCCCAACATCTTCGAATGCTGGGAAGACAAGGAAGCCACCTTCCTGATCGGCGGCTCCGAATGCACCCGCCGCTGCGACTTCTGCCAGATCGACACCGGCAAACCCTCACCCCTGGACCGGTTCGAACCCACCAAGGTGGCCCGCTCCGTCCAATCCATGCAGCTGCGCTACGCCACCGTCACCGGCGTCGCCCGCGACGACCTGGAAGACGAAGGCGTCTGGCTCTACGCCGAAACCGTCCGCAAAATCCACGAACTGAACCCCGGCACCGGCGTGGAACTGCTCATCCCGGACTTCTCCGGCAAACCCGAGCACATCAAGGCCATCTGCGACTCCGCCCCCGAGGTCTTCGCGCACAACGTCGAAACCGTGCCCCGGATCTTCAAGCGGATCCGCCCCGCGTTCCGCTACGACCGCTCCCTGGACGTCATCACCCAAGGCCGGAACCTGGGCATGGTCACCAAGTCCAACCTCATCCTGGGCATGGGCGAAACCCGCGAAGAAATCAGCGAAGCACTCCGCGACCTCCACGCCGCCGGCTGCGACCTGATCACCATCACCCAGTACCTGCGCCCCAGCGAGCGGCACCTGCCCGTGGACCGCTGGGTCAAACCCCAGGAATTCGTGGACCTCCAGCACGAAGCCCAGGAAATCGGCTTCCTCGGCGTCATGTCCGGCCCCCTGGTCCGCTCCTCCTACCGCGCCGGCCGGCTCTGGGCCACCGCCATGCGCAAAAAAGGCCGCGACATCCCCGCCGAACTCGCCCACATCGCCGACGGCATCCAGGACTCCGGCACCACCCGCCAGGAAGCCGCCACCCTCCTGGCAGGCTAAGGAGCCCCTGCACGCACCCGTGAACCTAGCTTCTGCCGCGCACCACGGGAATGCTCGCCGTCGGTGGTCCGCTCGGGAAGACCGTGGGCTCCGGCTCCGGGATGCGCTCCAGGTGCACCTGCACGGGCTGGCCCGTGACCATCAACCGCTGGCCGCGGACGTCCACCTCCAGGGGTTCGCCCTCCTGGACCGTGAGCGTAATGGCGTCGGCAGAAAGCCGGACCAGCAGCAGGCGGCCGCGGATCTTCAGGTGGAAGGCAAGCCCTTCCCACTGTCCGGGCAGGCGCGGATCGAAAAACGGGACCGGGCCCTGGTCGCGCAGTCCGGCGAAACCGCACACCAGGGAACTCCATACGCCGCCTGTGGACGCGATATGCACGCCGTCGATGGTGTTGCCGTGGGTGTCGTCGAGGTCGATGAACACGGCGTTGGTGAAGTGGTCCAGGGCCTCCTTGAAGTAGCCCACCTCGGCGGCCATGATGCCCTGGACGCAGGCGGACAGGGTGGAGTCGCCCGTAGTGATGGGATCGTAGAAGTCGAAGGCGCGCTGCTTTTCCTCCGCCGTGAAATCCTGCCACTGCAGGAACATGGCAAGCACCGTGTCGGCCTGCTTGAGGACCTGGTGGCGGTAAATCACCAGCGGGTGGAAGTGCAGGAGCAGCGGATACTTGGACCGCGGCGTGGTCCAGTCCCAGGCCTCCAGGGTCATGAAGTCATTGTCCTGGGAGTGCACCTGCATCCGCTCGTCGAACGGAAGCTGCATCCGGCTGGCCGCGGCTTCCCACATCTGGCGCTCTTCGTTGGTGATTTCGGCATGCTCAAGCGCGGCGGCGGCACGCAGGTTGAAGCGGGCCATCACGTTTGTGTACAGGTTGTCGTTCACCACGGCCGTGTACTCATCAGGGCCGGTGACGCCGTGGATATGGAAGAGGCCGTCCTTGCCGAAGAAGCCCAGGGAGATCCACATCCGGGCGGTCTCGATCAGCAGCTCGGCACCCATTCCTTCCCGGAAGGCGGCGTCGCCGGTGGCCCAGAGGTACCTGTTGGTGGCAAAGGCGATGGCGGCCGCGATGTGGAACTGCGCGGTGCCGGCGGCGTAATAGGCGCTGGCCTCGAGCCCGTTGATAGTGCGCCACGGGAAGAGGGCGCCGTCAACGCTCAGCTCCTTGGCGCGGATCTTGGCTTCGGGCAGCATGCCGTGGCGGAACTCCAAAACCTGCCGGGCGCCGTCGGGATTGGTGTAGGTGAGGTACGGCAACAGGTACACTTCCTGGTCCCAGAAGTAGTGCCCCTCGTAACCCGAGCCCGTCACGCCCTTGGCAGGGATGCCGGCAACATCGGCGCGCGCGGTGGCCTGCGCCAGCTGGAACAGGTTCCACCGGATAGCCTGCTGCAGGCCGGGCCCGCCGCCCTCAACCACAATGTCCGATGTGGCCCAGTAGCCGCGGAAATGGGCTTCGCTCTCGGCAAAGATGTCATTCACCGGGCGCAGCGCCTCTTCGGCCACTGCAGCTGCGTCGACGTCAGGGTCCTGCACCGTGCGGCCGGCGGCGTAGCTGACGCTCTTTTCCAGCCGGAACGGCTCGGCGGCATCCACTGCCAGGACGTACCGGACGCTGCTGTCATCCTGGTCCACCAGAGTCTCGAACGGCTGGTGCCCGGGGGACGTCCAATGGTCAACCGCGATCCCCACGCGCTGCTTTGATTCGGAGGCCTCCCAGGACAGGCGCAGGGAGCCATCGCCGCCGTCGAGCCGCACGGGCAAAAGCACGCGCCCGGCGTGGCGGCCCGCGCGGCGCGGATCATGCACGGAGTGGTCTTCCACCGGCTGGTCCTGCCGGTTGATGACGGAGGAGGTGACGTCCAGGGAGACCTGGCGGTCCGTGGCAACGTCAAGCGAAATACCAAGGCTGCCGCGGGAGGCGAAGCCAACGGCCCGCCGTTCCGTGGTGGTCACCACGGCGCCGGACCGGCATTGCCAGGTGATGCGGCATTCGTAGATGCCGGTGCAGAAGTCGATGCTGCGCCGGTAGTCGACGACCTCGGATTCGGCCAGGCTCAGGCTTTCCCCGTCCACCACCACGGTGAAGTTGTTGGCGTCCGGGATGTAGAGGATGCGCTGCCCCGTCCGGGCGAACCCAAACGCATTCTCGGCGTGCTTGATGTCCCAGATTTCGTGCAGCCCGTTGATGAAGCTGCCCGGGAGTTCGGCGTCGGCCGCAGCCCAATGGGCACCCCGGATGCCCAGGTGCCCGTTGCCCAGGGCAAACAGGGTCTCAAGCGTTCCCGCGTTTTCGGATTCATGGCGCGTTTCAACGAGCTGCCAGGGGGTGTCGGGGAACCGTTCGCGGTCCGCAGTGATCAGTGCCATGGTCGGGGTCCTTTTGGCGATGCCGTGCGGGCGGGCGGGCCGGCACGGAGTATTCGGGGGAATGCGGTATTCGAATTGGTGCTGCCGGGGAAGCAGCAGGGGTTGCCCGGGGGAAGGCAACGGGGTTTCTGGCGGCGGGTTTAGGGAAGAAGTTCCTGGAGGTCGTTGACCACCAGGGTGGCTCCGGCATCGAGCAGCGTCTGCCGCCCTGCGCCCCGGTCCACGCCAATGACCGAGTGGAACGATCCCGCGTGTCCGGCCTGCACGCCGGACACGGCGTCTTCCACCACCACGCACCCGGAGCTGGCCAGGTCCAGCAGCTTGGCTGCGTATTCGTAGGTGGCCGGGCTTGGCTTTCCGGGGAGGCCACGCTCTGCGGCCACCACCCCGTCCACTACGACGGCGAAATGGTGGCTGAGTCCGGCGGCCTTCAGGACGGCGGGGGCATTGCGGGAGGAGGAGACGACGGCGACCTTGAGTCCGCGCTCAAGCGCAGCCTGGAGGAAGCGCACCGAGCCTTCGAACGGTTCGACGCCGGCGCTCACGATGTCGTTGAAGATCGCGTTCTTCCGGTTGCCCAGGCCCTGGACCGTGTCATTGGAAGGGTCGTCATCCAGCGGGCCTTCCGGCAGCGTGAGTCCCCGGGACGCCAGGAAGTCGCGCACTCCGTCAAAGCGGGGCTTGCCGTCGATATGGTCGAAGTAGTCGCTTTCGCTGTAACCGGAGACCCCCGGCTGCGAGGCCAGGTATCCGTCGAACAGTTCCTGCCAGGCACGCTCATGCACAGTGGCCGTGGGCGTCAGCACCCCGTCCAGGTCAAACAGGATTGCTGCCGCGCCGGTCCAGGCGGCGGTATCAGCTGCAGTTTGTTGTGTCATCAGCAGTGCGGTGTCCTCTCGGGTTGCGGACTACCGGCCCTGCCGGGACAGCCTGAAGGAAGGTGCTGCCGGCGCATTTGCGCACAGCATCGCTTCCTTGCCCGCCCACTGCAGGACCGATCATGGCCGTAGACGAGTGTAAGCGCTTGCAAATTTGACTTGCAAATGTTTTTTTAGCCGTTCACACAACTGCCCACGGCCATGCAGCAGCATAGGGGTCAGCGCAGCACGTAATGGCGCAGGAAGGCGCTGACGTCCACCATTTCCGCCTTGGACATGGCGTGCCCCATCCCCGGGTAGGTGCGGGCAGTCAACAGCGTGTTCTTTTCGAGCCATTCGGCGGTGTAGGCAACGGCGTCTTCGTTAATCACCAGGTCCGCCTTGTCCCGGCCCCAGAAGAACGGCGGCTTGGCCTCGAACGAATCCATCACGGAGAGGAGCTCGTTGTTGAGTACGAAGCCGGACAGCCCCACGACGGCCTTATAGTCTTCGGGATGCAGCCGCAGGAGGGTGCTGGCCATGGCCATGCCCTGGGAGTACCCCATGAGGCTGACGCTGCTGTGCCGGTCCTTGACGGAACTGATCCAGGCGTGCACCGCGTTGGCGGCCGAGATGACGTCCGCAAAGTCGTTGGCCAGGAAGTAGTCGAGCAGGAACCAGCCCCAGTGGTCGCCGATGGGCATGGGGGCCCGCAGTGCCGCGAAGGTGAACTCCTGCGGCAGGTACTCGAACAGGCGCACCATCCGCGACTCGTCCGTCCCGTATCCATGCATCATCACCAGTAAGGGAGTGCCGGCGCGTTGCCCTTCCGGCCTGGACCACACAACTGTTTCCACCGGACAAGCCTAGCCATGGAACCGCGCCGTCCCGGGCGGGTCGTTGAATCCGGAATCACAGGGAGGTAGCGTGACGCTTGACAGACAGCAGGCTTAGCTTTCGAAGTGTACGCACCACCTTTCCGTCAGGCCCTACCAGCGCCGCGCAGGACGCGGCCCTAAGGAGCAAGTCATGAGAATCGGCTCGTCAATCTTCCTCATCGCCCTCGGCGCCATCCTTGCCTGGGCCGTTGCTCCAGGACTGATTCCATTCGTGGACCAGCAGCTGGTGGGCTACATCCTGATGGCCGTGGGCGTGATCGGACTGATCGCTTCGCTCATCCTCGCTTCCCCCGGCCGCAGCCGCCGCGTGAGCGAGTCCCGCTCCGTCATTGACCCCAATACCGGCGAGCGCATCACCCGGCACGAAAGCCGCGACGGCGGCGTCTAAGCAAGGCGCAATTCGGGGCAGGTGCCCGGAGAGGCGGCGATGAAAACCCGGAAAGCCGGGCTGGACAGAACCTGTCCAGCCCGGCTTTCGCCATTCCCGGCACCTCCCCCCAAGAAACGCAAATATTGTTTCATGTTGGTTTCCATTGACAAACCAACAGAAGCAAAGATAAAGTCAAGTAACTCAACATCGATGTGATGCCAGTCACGTCGAAGTCGGGAACCCGCAAGGCAACAGATACAGCAGGACCTACGCAACGGAGGGTACGTGTTCGCCGAGGAGCGCCAGCAAAAGATTGCCGAGCTTGTCGCCGGCAGCGGCCGGGTCAGTGTGACCCTGCTGGCTGAGCGCTTCAGTATCACCACCGAAACAGTCCGCCGGGACCTTGCAGCCCTGGAAAATGCCGGCACTGTCCGCCGAGTCCACGGCGGCGCGGTAGCGGCAGACCGCTTCAGCACCACCGAGGAAAGCGTTACCGACCGGGCCATCCAGCGGCCGGACCAAAAAATCCGGATTGCCGAAGCCGCCCTGGCCCTGATCCCCCGGAACTCGTCCGCCAGCGTCCTCATGGACGGCGGCACCACCACCGAGGTGCTGGCAGACATGCTGGCGCGGCGCACCGCCGTCGAACCTTCCGACGGGAACGGACCCCACCACGAACTGGTGGTCATCACCCACGCCGTCCCCATCGCCAGCAAGCTCTCCAACGTCCCCGGCGTTGCCCTGCAAATCCTGGGCGGCCGGGTCCGCGGAATCACCCAGGTGGCCGTGGGACAGGCAACCGTGAACGCCGCCGCCCGCATCCGCCCCGACATAGCGTTCATCGGCACCAATGGCATCCACGCCACTTTTGGCGTCAGCACTCCCGATCCTGAAGAAGCAGCCGTCAAGGCAGCCTTCGTCCAGTCGGCACGCCGCATTGTGGTGCTGGCCGACTCCTCCAAGCTGGACACGGAAACCCTGGTCCAGTTCGCCTCCCTGAAAGATCTGGACACCTTGATCACAGACAGTGAACCCGGACCTGAGCTCGCAGCCGCCCTGGAAGATGCCGGCGTAGACGTGGTGGTCGCATGATCATCACCTTCACGGCCAACCCCAGCCTTGACCGGACCGTCGCCCTCCCGGGCCCGCTGGAAAGGGGTGAAGTGCAGCGCGCCGTCTCCGTCCGCCAGGAGTCCGGCGGCAAGGGCGTCAACGTCTCCCGTGCACTGGTGGCTTCCGGCCTGGAGTCGCTTGCCGTCCTCCCCGGGGCGGACAGCGATCCCGTCCTCGCCGGCCTGCGTGAAAGCGCAGTTCCCTTCGTCTCGCTCCCCATCGATGAGCCGCTGCGCACCAACGTGGCGCTCACCGAGCCCGGCGGCGTGACCACCAAGATCAACGAACCCGGCCCCGTCCTGGGCGCCGACCAGCAGGAAGCCCTCGTCAAGCTGCTGCTGGAAAGCTCCCGCGGTGCCAGCTGGGTGGTCCTGGCCGGCTCGCTGCCGCCTGGATTCCCGGACAACTTCTACGCCACGGTGGCCCGGCGGATCCGGGAGGCGGGCAACGGCACTGCGCCGCTGATCGCCGTCGACTCCTCCGGGGCGCCCCTGGCCGCCGCGTTGACTGGCAACGGCGCCTCTGACGCCGGAACCAGCGGCGGACCAGGCACCGGCGGCGGAACAACCACAGGTTCCGGGAAACCGGACCTCCTCAAGCCCAATGCCGAGGAACTGGCGGAGCTGGCCGCAGCCGCCGGCTTCGCCCCGGCCTCCGGTGACGAACTGGAAGCGGACCCGGCTGCTGCCGCGGCCGCCGCAGCCGCCGTCGTACGTTCCGGTGTGGGTGCTGTGCTGGCAACTCTCGGTTCCAAGGGAGCTGTCCTTGTTACGGCCGACGGCGCGTGGCTGGCCACGCACCCGCCGGTCGCCGCGGTCAGTACGGTAGGCGCGGGCGATTCCGCTCTTGCCGGCTACCTGCTTGCCCACGGCCGGGGCGCCGCCCCTGCCGACTGCCTTCGCCAGGCGGTGGCCCATGGTGCCGCCGCTGCCTCCCTGCCGGGTTCCACTGTTCCGGCAGTAAACCAAACCACCCCGGATGCCGTAACCATCACGGCCCTTCGAAAGGATTGACAGTGACCCAGCTCATCACCACGGAACTGGTCGAGCTCGACCAGAACCTGGGCAATGCCCCCGAAACGGTGATCCGGCATCTGGCAAGCAAGGTAGCTGCCGCCGGACGCGCCTCAGAAGTCGAAGGCCTGTTCGCAGACGCCTTCGCCCGCGAGCAGAAGACGGCCACCGGAATCCCCGGCGGCATCGCCATCCCGCACTGCCGCTCTGCAGCGGTCACCGTGCCCACCCTGGCCATGGCCCGGCTCAACCCGAAGGTGGACTTCGGCGCCAAGGACGGACCGGCAGACCTGGTGTTCTTCATTGCCGCTCCGGACGGCGCGGACCAGGAGCACCTGAAGCTGCTGTCCAAGCTGGCACGGTCCCTGATCAAGAAGGACTTCACCGCAGCCCTCCGCAACGCTTCATCGGAAACGGAGATTGTGGAACTGGTCGAAGGCGCACTGGCTGACAAGCCGGCCGCACACGCCGCACCCGCCCCCGCTGACGCAGTCCCGGTTGGCGCCGGCGTCGGTTCAACCGGTTCCCCGGCTGCTGCCGGTGCGCCCGCAGGGGCATCGGCAGGTTCCGCCGGCAAGGGCCCGAAGCGCCTCGTCGCCGTCACCGCATGCCCCACCGGCATCGCACACACCTACATGGCGGCCGATTCCCTCGTGGCAGCCGCCAGGGAAGCAGGCGTGGACCTGCAGGTGGAAACCCAGGGTTCCTCCGGCGCCAAGGCGCTGGACCCCGCCGTCATCGCCGCGGCGGACGCCGTGATCTTCGCCGTGGACGTTGACGTGCGCGGCAAGGAGCGCTTCGCCGGCAAGCCCGTCATCAACGCCCCCGTGAAGCGCGGCATCGACGAGCCGGACAAGATGGTCCAGGAAGCGCTCGCCGCAGCCGACAACCCCAATGCCCGGCGCGTCCCGCACTTCGGGGCTGAGGAGCAGGCCGAGCACGAGGCTGAGGAAAAGGGCGAGCACATCGGGCAGAAGCTCAAGAAGGCCCTGCTCACCGGTGTCAGCTACATGATTCCGTTCGTGGCAGGTGGTGGCCTCCTGATCGCCCTCGGCTTCCTCATGGGCGGCTACCTGATCACCAAGTACGCAGACAACATCGTGGTCCAGAACAGCCTCTTCAACCTGCCCACCGAGTTCCCTGACAACGCCTGGGGCCCGCTGGGCGCCTACCTGGGCGCGGTGCTGTTCAAGATCGGTGCGCTTTCACTGGGCTTCCTGGTCCCGGCGCTGGCCGGCTACATCGCCTACGCGATCGCTGACCGTCCGGGTATCGCCCCCGGCTTCGTTGCCGGTGCAGTGGCCGGATTCATGGGAGCCGGCTTCCTCGGCGGTATCGTCGGCGGCCTGCTCGCCGGTTACATCGCCCACGTGGTGGGCCGCCTGCAGGTGGCCCGGTGGCTGCGCGGCCTGATGCCGGTGGTCATCATCCCGCTGCTGGCATCCCTGGTGGCTTCCGGCCTGATGTTCGTCATCCTTGGCGGACCGATCGTGGCCATCACCAAGGGCCTGAACGCGTGGCTGTCGGGCCTGACCGGCGCCGGCGCCATCGCCCTGGGCGTAATCCTGGGCCTGATGATGTGCTTCGACCTCGGCGGACCGGTCAACAAGGTTGCCTACTCCTTCGCCGTCGCCGGCCTGGGTGCAGCAACCATGGACAACCAGGCACCGTGGCAGATCATGGCAGCCGTCATGGCGTCCGGCATGGTTCCCCCGCTGGCCATGGCACTGGCCTCCACCGTCCTGAACAAGAAGCTCTTCAGCCTGGCTGAGCAGGAAAACGGCAAGGCCGCCTGGCTGCTGGGGGCCTCCTTCATCTCCGAAGGTGCAATCCCCTTCGCCGCAGCCGACCCGCTGCGCGTCATCCCCGCCAGCATGCTGGGCGGGGCCGTGACCGGAGCCATCTCGATGGCGGCGGGCGTCGGGTCCAAGGCGCCCCACGGCGGACTCTTCGTGTTCTTCGCCATCGACAACTTCCTGATGTTCGTCGTCTCAATCGCCGTCGGTACGGTAATCACCGCGCTGTCGGTCATCGCCCTGAAGCGCTGGGCAGTCAAGAAGACCGTTGATACGGTTGAACCGGTTCCCGTAACCGTCTGAACCGGCTTAGCCGCATACCCCACCGGCCGCTGAACCCTCAGCACGCCGAAAGACTAAGGAGCAACAATGCCAGAACGCACCGCAACCGTCGCCAGCCGCGTGGGCCTGCACGCCCGCCCCGCCGCCATCTTTGCAGAGGCAGCCGGCGAGTACGACCTGGACATCACCATCGCCCGTGAAGGCGAGCCGGTCGACGAGGCGATGGACGCCGCCAGCATCCTGTCCCTTATGAGCCTGGGCGCGTCGCACGGCGACGTGGTGGTGCTCCGCGCCGAAGGTGCCGGTGCGGACGATGCGCTGGACCACCTGGTGCAGATCCTGGAAACGGACCACGACGCCTAGCAGCAGCCACGCTGCCTGAGGGCAGCACACAAGCCGGCGGCCGCCGTCGGATGTTCCCCCATTGGAAGAACATCCGACGGCGGCCGCTTGGCTTTTAAGCGTTGGGCACCCCGGTTAAGCGTTGGTTCCAAGGGAGGGCGGGTCAGCGGCGTTCAGCGAGCGCCTTGACGTCGGCCAGGAGCTTGTCCCACATGGCTTTCGAGTGCGCGGCGGCTTCCTCGGTGGGGTTCCTGTCCTGGGCCAGTGTCAGCCGGGTGGCGCCGCCCTGGTCCTCGAGCGTCCATTCGAGTGTGTGGTAGTTGTCCGGCTCGTCCTCCTGGCCGGACAACGGGCTGAAATGGGTGTGGACCAGTTTCCGTCCCGGTTCAACCGCCAGGATTTCGCCTTTGTCCTGGTACGCCTTTCCTTCCCACTCGCCCTGCCAGGTGATGGGGCTTCCAACGTTCCAGTCGGTCTCCAGCGTGGTCCCGAACATGAACTCCTTTACGGCAGCCGGGTCCGTGATCACCTCCCACACCCGCCCAGGACTTGCGTTGATGGTGCTGGCGGACGTTGCCACATGGTTCTCCGCCATGGCTCAGGCTTTCCTGGCCGTGAAGAGCAGGTACTCCCATTCCATCTGGAAAGGCACGTCGCCGTGGGCGTCGCCGAACGAGTCCGCCAGTTCCGTGAGGGCCTGGTCCAGTGCCTTGACCTTGTCCTGGTCCTCGCCCAGTGATTTGTACACGGAGATCATGGGGCCGTAATGGGACTTGAAGTACCTGACGAAGTCCGCGGGCTGGTGGAAGCTCTTGACCGCCAGGTTCTGCTTGCGGGTATGGATTTCGGTAACCCTGTCGCCCAACAGTTCGCGGACATGCTCCTCGCTCCCCCACAGCGGCGCCGGCTGCGCACCCGGCGGGGGCGGTGGAGCGAACGGCTTCATCGCGGTAAACATCTGCCCGATGAACCCTTCCGGCGTCCAGCACAGCAGCCCTATGGACCCTCCCGGCTTGCACACCCGGAGCAACTCGTCGGCCGCCGCCTGGTGGTGCGGCGCGAACATGACGCCGATGCAGGACATCACAGCGTCGAACTCGGCATCGCCGAAGGGCAGGGCTTCGGCGTCCCCTTCCTGCCACTCCAGGCTGACGCCGCGGTTCGCGGCTTCCCGGCGCCCCGCCTCGAAAAGCTCGGGGGTGAGGTCGCTGGCCACCACTTTGGCACCCATCATGGCTGCGGGAATGGCTGCATTGCCGGTTCCTGCCGCCACGTCGAGGACCCGCTGGCGCGGCCTGATACCGGAGGCTTCGACGAGGACGGCGCCCAGTTCCAGGAGCATCTCATCGGCGAGGGCCGGGTAGTCACCTGACGCCCACATGGCCCGGTGCTTCTTCTTCAGCTCCCGGTCAGCGTCCATCACGTCGGTCTGGTTGTCCATGTCCGTGCCCCTCTACGTGTCCGTTCAAAATGGGCGACAGCACACTGTTGGCACAGCGGAGGCTGCGATGCGACTCATTGTGGACGCGATACAGGCCGCTGTAAAGGCAGGATTGCGGCTGGGCGCCCGGGTCAGGCAGGCTTGCGCGCCCTGGTGGCCTTGGCCGCAGGCTTTTCTGCGGTCTTGGTTCCAGTGGACTTGGTGTCCGTGGACTTGGCCGCTGATTTAGACGCTGTTGATTTGGAGGCGGTTGATTTGGCTGCACCCGATTTGGCGGCCGTTGACTTGGAAGCCGTCGATTTGGCTGCGCTCGACTTGGCGGCAGCGGTTTTCGGAGCCGGGGACTTCGCGGACGCTTTCCGCGCCGGTTTGGCGGGCTCGGCCTCCTCCTCCCCGGTATCTGCTTCGTCGTCGGAAGTCCCCGTGGCAGCGGCCTCGCCGCCGCCACGCTTCCTGTCCAGGCTCCGCTTGAGGGCCTCCATCAGGTCGATGACCTCGCCCTTGCCGCCCTCACCGGCTTCGACGCCGAAGGTCTCCTCCGTGTCCAGCGATTCACCCTGTTCGAGCTTGGCCTCGATGAGCTGGCGGAGCTGCACCTGGTACTCGTCGGTGAAGGACGTGGGGTCGAAATCGGCAGCCATCGACTCCACCAGCGCCGCGGACATGTCCCGTTCCTGGGCGGAGATCCTGATGTCGGCGTCCAGGGCGGGAAAGTTCGCCTCCCGTACCTCGTCGGGCCAGAGAAGGGACTGCAGCACCAGCACGTCGTCCTTGATCCGCAGGGCCCCCAGCCGGGTTTTCTCCCGCAGCGCGAACTGGACGATGGCCACCCGGTCCGTGTCCTCCAGGGCCCGGCGGAGCAGCACGTAGGCCTTGGGCGACTTGGAGTCCGGCTCCAGGTAATAGCTCTTCTCGAACATCATGGGTTCGAGCTGCTCAGACGGGACGAACTGCACCACCTCGATCTCGTGGCTGTTCTCCGCGGGAATGGACTTGAGTTCATCCTTGGACAGGACCACCGTGCGGCCGTCCTCCTCGAACGCCTTCTCGATGTCCGAGTAGTCCACCACCTCGCCGCACACTTCGCACCGGCGCTGGTAACGGATCCTGCCGCCGTCGGCATTGTGAACCTGGTGCAGACTGATGTCATGATCCTCAGTGGCGCTGTAGACCTTGACGGGCACGTTGACCAGCCCGAACGCGATGGCACCTTTCCAGATGGCTCTCATTCATACAGTCAACATCAGAGCGGGCCGGAGGTGAAGCCCCGTGGCCGGGAGTAGGGAACGTGTCCGGGTAGCGGGGCGCGAACTGACGCTGACCAACCTGGACAAAATCATCTATCCGGAGACCGGCACCACCAAGGCGGACGTGCTGGCCTACTACGCCGCGGTGGCCCACGTCCTGATCCCGGCGGCGGCCAACCGTCCCGCCACGCGCAAGCGGTGGGTCAACGGCGTGGGCACCGCGGACAAGCCGGGTGAGGTGTTTTTCCAGAAGGACCTGGAGGATTCAGCGCCGGGCTGGCTGCCACGGGCGGCGATCACCCACAAGGACCGGACCATCTACTACCCGTTGGTCAACGACGCCGCCACCCTGACCTGGTTCGGCCAGATCAACTCGATCGAAATCCACGTACCGCAGTGGCGGGTGGATTCGCATGGCAACCAACTCAACCCGGACCGGCTGGTGCTCGACCTGGACCCGGGCGAGGGGGCCGGGCTGCCCGAATGCCGCGAGGTGGCCCTCCTGGCGCGGTCCATCCTGCAGGATGTGGGCCTGGACCCGGTGCCGGTCACCAGCGGCAGCAAGGGCATCCACCTCTACGCGGCGCTGGACGGGACGCAGACCTCTGAGCAGATCTCCGCTTTCGCCCGGGAACTGGCCCGGGCCCTTGAAGCGGACCACCCGGACCTCGCCGTCAGCGACATGAAGAAGTCGCTCCGTGCGGGAAAGGTACTGGTGGACTGGAGCCAGAACAACGCCGCGAAGACCACCGTGGTCCCCTACTCACTGCGGGGCCGGCCCACGCCCCTGGTGGCCGCACCACGGACCTGGCGGGAAATCGCATCCCAGGGGCTCAAGCACCTGGACTACCAGGAGGTCCTGCGCCGGGTGCGCGACGGCAAGGACCCTTTCGCCGCCGTCGTCAATGCCGGGGCCCGTGCCGCAGCCGGCGCTGCGGAAGGCGCTGACGGCACTCCCGACGGCGGCCCCGGCCAGGGGGAGGCATCCCACGACGGCGATCCCCGCCTGGGCAGGTACCGTTCCATGCGCGATCCCAAGGCAACGCCTGAACCCTTCGCGGGCATCCCCGCCGGTGGCAACAGTTTTGTGATCCAGGAGCACCACGCCAGCCGGCTGCACTACGACCTCCGGCTGGAACACGAGGGTGTCCTGGTGTCGTGGGCCCTGCCCAAGGGCATTCCGGAGTCCGGGGCCAAGAACAACCTGGCAGTGCAGACCGAGGACCATCCCATGGACTACCTCACCTTCCACGGCACAATCCCCAAGGGACAGTACGGGGCGGGCGTCATGACCATTTGGGACACCGGCACGTACGAACTGCACAAGTGGATCAACGGAAAGGAAGTCATCGTCACCCTGACCGGGTCGGAGGGCGGCGGCCTCGGCGGGACCAGGAAGATCGCGCTTATCCATACGGGCCGCGGACAGGGCAAGGACGCCGAAAGCCAATGGCTGGTCCACCTGATGGACCAGGAGCATCAAGGCGGACGACGGCGGCACGCGGCCCCGGCAGCGACGGAGCCGTCGCAGGAAGCAGGCGCAGTGGACCCTGCACCGGCCGCCGCGCCTGCTGAAACTGTGGACCCTGCCAACGGCGCTCCCGCAGACCCACTGGAATACCAACCCATGATGGCCACCTCCGGGAACACCAGTGACCTGCAGGGCAGCGCATGGCAGTACGAGCTCAAATGGGACGGCGTCCGGGCCATCCTGGTGGCAGACCGGGAGAGGGTCCGGATCTTCTCCCGCAACGGCAACGACGTCAGCCGCACCTATCCCGAGTTCACGGACCGGGCCTGCTGGCCGGAGCACCCTTTCGTGGCGGACGGTGAGATCATCGCCGTCGGGCCCGGGGGGAAACCCGACTTCGGCCTGCTGCAGGGACGGATGAAGCTGACCCGGGCCGCCGACGTCGCCAAAGCCCGCACCACCATCCCGGTCCAGCTGATGCTGTTCGACCTGCTCTTCGACAACGGAGAAGACCTCCGGCGCAAGCCGCTCAGCACCCGGCGGCGCCGGCTGGAGGAATTCTTCCGCCCGTCCGGCTGCCCCGTGGAACTCTCCATGGTGCTGGACGAACCTGTGGACCTCCTCATGGAAAGCGCGCAGGAGCTTGGGTTGGAAGGAATCATGGCCAAGCGGACGGACAGCCGCTACGTGAGCGGCCAGCGGACCCGGACGTGGATCAAGCTCAAGACAGAACAGACCCAGGAAGTGGTGGTGGGCGGCTGGCGGCCGGGAAAGGGCGGACGCCAGGACACGGTGGGGTCGCTGCTGGTGGGAATTCCCGACGGCGACAAGCTGCAATACGTCGGCAGGGTGGGCAGCGGTTTCAGCATGCGCGAACTCACGGAACTGCGGCAGACGGTGGAGCGGCTTGGCCGGAAGACGTCGCCGTTCCATGACGTCCCCCGCCCCGACGCCGCCGACGCCCGCTGGGTCTCGCCGGAACTCGTGGGCGAGGTGACCTACGGCGAATGGACCGGGCAGGGCAGGCTGCGGCATCCCCGGTGGCGCGGCTGGCGCGTGGACAAGGACCCGGCCGAAGTGGTTCGGGAAGCCTGACCCGGGTTTTCGACGCGCCAACCACCCCACGACGCGCAAATTACCTGACGCCCGCCAGATTTCGGGGGCGCCAGGTAATTTGCGGGTCGACGGCGGTTTTAGGTGCCGGTTACTTTAGGTGCCGGTTACGAGGAGTGCGGCATCTGCGGCCGGCCGGTGCGGTGGACGGCGGTCACGGCCGCCTCATGTCCCATCCGGCCATGGCCGGCAGCCCGGTCCTTGGGATGCCGGCGCTTCCCGTAGCCGTCCGGCCATCCACTTTGCTGCTCCATCGGGCCGGTGCCCATGACCGCAGGGCCCGGGGCCACCGGCGCATCCATGGCCGCCGCAAGGTGGTCCGCCACCTCGGGGTTGATATGGAACTGGTTGGACTGTTCACCCATTGTGGTTCTTCCCTTCTTTCCTTCGTTCTTCCTTGAAACGAAACGCCAACGAAAAGCGTCCGGGCGCGCGCGGACTGTTACCCGGAAAGAGGTGTGTTCATCGCTCTACCATAGGCATGCCACGGGGTCCTGTGAACCCCCTCCAAAGGCCGTGGCCCCGGTCACTTTCGCGGCCGCCATCACCCAAAAATGGGACCTGAAACGGTTCCGGACGGAAAATTTTTGGTAACACCGCCGTTGATCAGCGTGCTTCCCAGTAATGGCGCGGGAAAACGCGGCACAAAAAATTGCGGAATCCACCCCTGGAGTGGCCCAAAAGGGCGGACTCTACGCCATTGAACTGCCGGCGCGCTACAGAAATCCCGTAAAATTGAAGGCCTGCCCAGAGCGGGGCAGCTACAAGTCGCAAGCAAATGACCTCCATAGGAGTTGCCCAAATGCCCACAGACCGAAGCAGGACCGACTCTCCAGCAGGCGCCAGGAACGCCAGCGGAACAGACCCGGCAGCCCCCGTGGCTGCCAAGAAGCCCAGGCTGCTGCCGCGCCGCCGGCTCAAGGAATCAGATGTCAACGTGGTGGACCAGCCCATGCTCAAAAAGGCACTCGGCGGAACCATTGTTGGCAACACCATGGAATGGTACGACGTAGGCGTCTTCGGCTACCTCATCACCACCATGGGGCCGGTATTCCTTCCCGAGTCCGACCCCACCACCCAGACGCTGTTCCTGCTGGGAACCTTCGCCGCCACCTTCATCGCCCGCCCCCTGGGCGGCGTCATCTTCGGCTGGCTGGGCGACAAGGTGGGCCGCCAAAAGATCCTGGCCACCACGCTGATGATCATGGCGGCAAGCACCTTCGCCGTCGGCCTCCTGCCCGGGTACGCACAGATCGGACTGTGGGCCGCCGCGCTGCTGGTGCTCCTTAAGGTCGTCCAGGGCTTTTCCACCGGCGGCGAGTATGCCGGTGCCACCACGTTCGTGAGCGAATACGCGGCCGACAAGCGCCGCGGCTTCTTCGCCAGCTTCCTGGACCTGGGCAGCTACCTCGGCTTCGCCATTGGCGCCGCCCTGGTTTCCGTCCTGCAGCTTACGCTTGGCCAGGACACCATGGAGGAGTGGGGATGGCGCATCCCGTTCCTGGTGGCAGGTCCGCTGGGCCTGATCGCCGTCTATTTCCGGAGCAAGATCGAGGAATCGCCGCAGTTCCAGGCAACCCTTGATGCCCAGGAAGAAAACGCCAAGAATGCATCCGCCGGAGACACCGCAACGGCCAAGGGACCTGTGGGCATCGTCAAGGCCTACTGGCGCCCCATCATCGTTGCCATGGTGGTGGTGGCCGCTGCCAACACCGCCGGTTACGCCCTCACCTCCTACATGCCCACCTACCTGACGGAGTCCAAGGGCTACGACGAAGTCCACGGCACGCTGCTCACCATTCCGGTGCTGGTGGTCATGAGCCTGTGCATCCCGCTGACCGGCAAGCTGTCCGACCGGATCGGCCGCCGTCCGGTGCTCTGGATCGGCGCCGTGAGCACCATCGTCCTGGCTGTTCCGGCATTCATGCTGATCGGCATTGGGCAGATCTGGTCCACCCTTGCAGGGCTTTCGCTGATTGCCTTCCCGGTGACCTTCTACGTGGCCAACCTGGCCTCGGCCCTGCCGGCACAGTTCCCCACGTCCAGCCGCTACGGAGCCATGGGCATTGCCTACAACTTCGCCGTGGCCATCTTCGGCGGGACCACGCCGTTCATCGTGGCAGCCCTGATCAGCGCCACGGGCAACGACATGATGCCTGCCTACTACCTCATGGCAACCTCCCTGGTGGGCGCCATCGCCATCTACTTCCTGAAGGAATCCGCCAACCGTCCCCTGCCGGGCTCCATGCCCAGCGTGGACACCCAGGCGGAGGCGAAGGAACTGGTGGCCACCCAGGATGAGAACCCGCTGATCGACCTGGATGAACTGCCGTTTGAAACCCAGGACGGCATCGACGCCCAGGCTGGCCGGAAGGTTCCGGCGGGAGCATAATCCCGCCGGCCGCCCGGGCACTCTTGTAGCCCACGCTCACAGGCCCGTCCCGCGTGTTTCCTTGGGGGAAGCACGCCGGACGGGCCTTGGCGTTCCTGCCGGATGTCCAAGTGTGACTGCCGGCAATATGACTCCGTCCGGTGCCGGTGATACGTTCCCAAAGGCCCCCGGGCCGCTGCAGGACAACAGGACAGGACAGGTCGGGAAAATGAAGCGCGTCATGGAACAGGTCCGCGCGCTGCACCGGCTTGAACCTGCCAACAACGACCATCTTGCCGCCCTGCGCGTGGCCCTCAGCGTGGCGGTCCCGTCGCTGCTCCTGCTGGCCGCGGGCCGGACTGACCTCATGATCTACGCCGTGTTCGGCGCATTGACCGGCATGTACGGCCGGTCAGAACCCCACCAGCTGCGGCTCCGGCATCAGGGCCAGGCCGCCCTGGTGCTGCTCACCGGGGTAGCCGTGGGGGTGACGCTGTCCATCAACCACATCCACTCTTGGTGGCTGGTGGCGGTGGAAGCCACGCTGGCTGGAGTGGGCTCGGTGTACTCGGACCGGGTACACCTGAAACCGAACGGGCCTTTCTTCGGCATCCTTGCCCTGGGTGCCTGCGCCTCCGTTCCCACCACAGTCCCCTGGTACGCCGCCATACTCATCGCGGGCGGGTCCGCGCTCTTCTCCATACTGATCGGCTTCAGCGGCTGGATGCGCCGGAGGGCCTGGAAACCCGGCGCCACCAGGAGCGTGCCGGCCCGCTCGTCGGCGGGACGGCGCGAACTGGCCGTCCACGCTGCCAGGTACGCCCTGGCCGTCGGTGCTGCCGGGACCGTGGGGGTCATCAGCGGCAGCGGCCACCCGCACTGGGCCATGGCCGCAGCCGCCGTACCGCTCGCCGGCGCAGACCTGCCCAGCAGCGTCCGGCGCGGTGTCCACCGCATCGTGGGGACGTTCCTTGGCCTGGCGGTTACCGCCGTCGTCATTCTTCCGGGCCCCTGGGCGCTCGCTGCGCTCTACCCCGCCTTTGAGGAGCCGGTGCACCACGCCACGGTGCTGGCCCTGCTGGTCATCCTCTTCCAGTTCGCCACCGAGCTGTTCATGACCCGGCACTATGGCTTGGCGATGGTCTGGTTCACGCCGGTCATTCTGCTGATGACCCAGCTGGCCTTCCCTGCCGAACCGCAGGTCCTGATCCTTGAGCGAGCGGTGGAAACACTGGTGGGCGCACTGCTGGGGATCCTGGTGGTGGTGGCTGTCCGCCGCCCCGGCGCCCGCACGCCTGCCGCGTTCCCGGCGCTACTTCGGTTTCCGCGCCGGCCCCGCCATTAGCCGCGCCGGAGCAACCTTGGCCACCGCTGCCACCACCTTGTAGCGCTTGGACGGGATGGACACGGCCTTGCCGCGCTCGTTGTCCGCCAGCCCTTCACGGACCACCCGATCCGCCCGCAGCCACGTCCAGGACGGGGCCACGGACTTGTCCATCCCCATCCGGTCGTGGAACTCGGTGTGGGTGAAGCCGGGGCAGACCGCCGTGACCTTGATGCCCCGGCTGCGGTAAGCCAGGTTGGCCCACCGGCTGAAGCTCACCAGCCAGGCCTTGGCCGCCGAATACGTGCCGCGCGGCAGGAACGCCGCCACGCTGGCCACGTTGATGATCCTGCCCTGCCCGCGCTCCAGCATGCCTTTGAGCGCCGCATGTGTCAGCACCATGGCCGTTTCCGTGTGCAGCTTCAGGTGCTTCTTCTCCTCTGCCGCGTGGTTGTCCTCGAAGTTGTGCAGCAGGCCGATCCCTGCGTTGTTCACCAGGATTCCCACCGGGCGGCTGGTGTCTTCCAGGCGTTCGACGACGGCGGCAACGTCGTCATCGTCCGTCAGGTCTGCGGGAAGCACCTCAGCCGTGATTCCGTACCGGCGACGGAGGTCCTCTGCTGTTTCCGCCAGCCGCGACGCGTTGCGCGCCACCAGGACCAGGTCATGCCCCTGGGCGGCAAGCTGCCTGGCGAATTCGTGGCCGAGCCCGGCGCTGGCCCCGGTGACGAGTGCTGTGGTTCGGGAGGTGGTAGGCGTCATGCTGCAAGCCTAACCACGGGATGGACAACCACTGTATGGGCGGCCCTGACTTGTGCATTATTTAGTAAGCATGCTTTGCTTATGGCGTAGATGAACCTCCGCAAGCAGTTCGCGGCGGGGCTGCCAACGCCGGCGGTTCCGTGAAAAGCCCAAGGAAGAACATAATGACCACCGCACCGGAAAACCAGCTGACGGCGTTTGGGGAACGCAGCGAGGCAGCTGGGCAGCTCTTGGCCACCACCGTACCCGTACCCGTGGACGCTGGGCTGCTCATGACCCTGAATTCCCGCATGCACTGCCGTATGCCGATGCAGCGCGTAGACCATGCGGAGATGCCGGTCCGGGAGCCCGTTTACGTCGACGGGAACTCCATCGTTGCCATGCGGCCCGGGTCCGTCCCGGAGAGCGTAGTCACCTACCGGTGCGCCTGCGGCTTCACCATCGACGATCCCGGCGCCGCCATGCCCGTCACCGACCAGGCCCTGGCCAGCTAGTTCCGCTCAGCGTTCCGGCCAGTCGACGAATTGGCCGTAGCCTTCGTGCTTGCGGAGGTAGCTGGAGATGAACGGGCAGTGCGGAATGATGCGCTTCCCGGTGGCCACCACGTCGTCCAGGGCAAAATGCGCCAGGACCTTGCCAAGGCCCTGGCCTTCAAACTCCTCACCGGTCTCGGTGTGGGTGAAGTCGATGTGCCCGGGAAGGTCGCGGAAGAAGGCCTTGACAGCCAGCCTTCCATCCACCAGAAGCTCATACCGGTGCTCGGCGTCATTGCGCTGCAGCGAGACATTGGCGGTGAAGGTGTCCTCCGTGGACGCGGTGTTCTCGGTCATGGTTCGACACTGGCACTACTTCACGCCGCTGGCAATGCCCCGTGGGCCCCTCTTCCCCGGACCCCGCTTCCGGCCCCCGGGGACGGCTCTCCGCCGCCGCAGCGGCAAACCGCCCAGCAGGAGGATCGCCACGGTGAAACACACGGTACCCGCTGCCAGCAGGCCCAGTGAGAGGCCGTTGAGGGCGGCGTCCGCCACGGGAATAAAGACCACCACGACGGCGGCCCCGGCGGCGGCGGGCCTGCAGCGGAAGGCCTGGGGCGCCGTCGTCCGTTCCTCCAGGCGGCCAAAGGCTGCGGTCGCCGGCAGGAGCAGGAGGACCAGCGCAAGGACCACCAGCGGGCGCGACCACCACCATCCAGCGGTACCGGACGACGGTTTGGGGACCGGCGTCAGGAGCAGCAACCCGGACATGGCGCCCAACAGGGGCAGGTGCCACAGGTAGACCGTCAGCGACCTGGCACCCGCCAGCTGCAGGAGCCGGGCGATCCAGCGGATCCCGGCGAGGGGTGCCAGGACGGGCCGCGCCAGTTCCATCACCGCCAGCTGGGAAACGCCCAGGATCACCAGGGTCAGGTTGGGCGGGTTGAGGTTGACCAGCATGTTGCCGCGGTACAGGCCCAGCCCCGTCACCAGCCCCAGCAGCAGATGTGCCGCCACCGCGACGCCCACAAGTCCGGAGCGGGAGAGCGGGGCCAGGTAGCCATCGGCGGCCAGGAAACCCAGCTGCTGTACGGCGCACCACACGAACACCAGGTTGACATTGGCAAGGTCCGGCAACGCCCCCCTGAAGCAGTCCACGGCAACCACCAGGCCGGCCAGCAGCGCAAGGGTCAGCCAGGGCGCGCGGTGGTGGAGCGCCGCCAGGACTGGAATGTTCAACTGCGCCGCGAGGTAGGCTGCCAGGAACCACAACGGCATGCCCGCCCCGGTGGCCACGAGTTGGACCACCTGCCGGTCCACGCCCAGCGCGGCTGCCGCGGACAGGCCCGCCACCATGGTTGCCAGCAGCGCCGTGGCCGGGCGGACCAGCCGCAGGAGGCGCGCACGGATGAACTGGGCCGCCGTCCCGCCGCCTGCCTTGAGCCGGCGCCAGGATTGCAGGCCCGTGATGCCGCCGGTGACGAAGAACAGGGGCATCACCATGAAGATCCAGATGACGGGCTCAAACCAGTCCTGCTCGGCCAGGGTGTTCTCGGTGGTCACGGTCCCATCAGGGTGCAGGACCGGGCTGACCATCATGGAGTGCCCCACCACCACCAGGACCAGGCAGACCAAGCGGACAAGGTCGATGGCCGGATCACGGTCTGCCGTGTCCGTTCCGGTTACTGTCCCCCGCGTCCCGGCGCTTCCCATGGGGGCCTATAAGGACTTGACGCTGCCCATGCCACCATTGTGCCCCCGGCGGCCGCGCGGATTTAAGGACTTAAGCCGGTTGTGGATCCTTACTGCAGCGTTGCCAGGAGTCCCAGCACGACGGCGACCAACGGTGTGGTGCCCTGCGTCAGGGCGGCGCGGAGGTACTTTCGCCCGGTCAAGGCCAGGACGGCGGCCGCCAGCAGCATGGAGCCGCAGCAGCTGAAGATGAGCGTCCACCCTGCCACGTCCTGCGCCGATCCCGGGCCGCCAAGCGCCACGAGTCCTATGCCGATGAATGCCCCGATGGCCAGGAACAGGTTGTAGAAGCCCTGGTTGTAGGCCATGGGCCTGGTGGTCTCGGCATCGGACTGGGAGGCCAGGCCGAAGCGCTTCCAGGTGGCAGGACGTGTCCAGGTCAGCGACTCCATGGTGAAGATGAAGACGTGCAGCGCGCCGGCGAGGAAGGCAGAAAGAAGGGAGGCCAGGACCATTGCTTGATCCTAGCCTCCCTGTGGGGTCCGCCAATCCAGCGGCGGCGCCTGCTGCGACGTCAGCGTGCCAGCGTGGCCAGCGTGGTGGCGGCAAAGCCCTTGGCCGACCGGTTCCAGGTGGCCAGCAGGCCCTGCAGGTTCTCCCCGTCCGCGCGGTGGGCGGGAAGCTGGTCCTGGAGGGTGGCCAGCACCCCGGTCCGGAGCTCGGTGTTGAAGTTGACCTTGCCCACGTTCATGGCCGCAGCCTTGACGAGCTCCCCGGAGGGGATGCCGGAGGCGCCGTGCAGGACCAGCGGAATGTGGACCCGCGCCGCGATGTCCTGCAGCACGTCCCAGCGCAGCCGCGGCTCACCCTTGTACTTGCCGTGGACATTTCCAACGGCCACTGCCAGCAGTTCCGCACCGGTGCGGGCTACGAAGTCCTCCACCTGCGCCGAGTCCGTCAGCCCTGCCACGTCCACGCCTGTCCGGCCTGCCGGCTGCTCGGCCGAGAAGGCACGGTCCTCGTCGCCCGCCAGGCCGCCCAGTTCCGCTTCCAGCACCACGTCGGCGCCCAGCAGGGCCCGGGCCGCCCGGACAAGTGAGATGTTCTCCTCATACGGAAGGGATGAACCGTCGGCGAGGACGGAATCCGCCCCTGCCGCGACGGCGTCGGCCATGACCTTGAGGTCGGAGGCGTGGTCGAGCTGCACCGCGACACGCACCGCGGCAGCGTCGGCCAGGCCGCGCAGCGCCGCGATGAGCCGGAGTCCGTTCGCGGTGGCGGCGGTTTTGGGTGCCACCAGCAGGATTACGCCCCGGCCGGATTCCTCTGCGGCGCCCACCACGGCCAGCGCGGTGGTGAAGTCGTAGCAGGTGAAAGCGGGTACCGCGGAACCCTGCTGCAGGGCGGAGGTGACCAGGTGGTCCAGTCGGGTCTGCATCAGGCGCCCAGTCCTCCCACCAGGATCCAGGCCACAAAGGTCAGCGCGAAGCCGGCCAGGCCCAGGACGGTGGTCAGCACGGTCCAGGTCTTCAGGCCGTCGGAAACGGTGAGCCCGTAGTAGCGGACCACAACCCAGAAGCCGGCGTCCGTCACGTGGGACAGGCCCAGGGCGCCGAAGCCGATGGCGATCACGATCACGGCGATCTGCGCCGGGCTGTAGCCGCCGCCGCTGACCGCTGCGGACAGCAGGCCGGTGGTGGTCACGATGGCCACCGTGGCTGAACCCTGGGCCGCACGCAGCGCCAGCGAAATGATGAAGCCAAGGAGCAGCAGGGGTACGCCCAGGGTGTCCAGGGTCTTGGAGAGCGCGGAACCGATGCCGGAAACCTGCAGGACGTTGCCGAACACGCCGCCGGCGGCCACCACCATCAGGATGGAGGCGATGGGGGGCAGGGAGCCTTCGAAGATTTCGCCGGTTTCCTTGAAGGACCAGCCGCGGCGGACGGCCAGCAGGAAGAAGGACAGCGCTACTGCCACCAGCAGCGCCAGGAAGGGGTTGCCAACGAAGGACGCCAGGCCATACAGGGGGTGGGACTTGGGGAGGATGAGGGTGCCGGCGGTACCCAGGAGGATCTGCACGATGGGCGCGGCAATCAGGAAGATGATCAGGGCCGGCCGGGGAGGTGCGATGGCGGCGGCACCGGGGCCGTCGTGGCCCACCTTGACCAGCGAGTCGGAGCCGAACTCCTCCACCTGGGCCTTGACGGCGGGCAGCAGTTCGTAGTCCTTGCGGTTCATGATGGCGGCAACCCAGTAGGACAGGAAGCCCAGCGGGATGCAGATCAGCAGGGAGATCAGGGCGATGAGTCCGATGTCGGCACCGAGCACGCCCGCACCGGCCACAATCCCGGGGTGCGGCGGGACTGCCACATGGATAGCGAGCATGATGCCGGCCATGGGCAGGCCGAACTTGACCGGGTGGACCTTGGCGATCTTCGCGAAGGCGTACACGATGGGCACCAGCACGATGATGCCGACTTCGAAGAAGACGGGGATGGCCACCAGGAAGCCGACGGCGGTGAGCGCTACGGCCACCCGCCTGGCGCCCAGCTTGCGGGTGAAGTGGTCCGCGAGGGACTGGACGCCGCCGGACACCTCGATCATCCGGCCCAGCACGGCGCCAAGCGCAATCAGGATGGCCACCTTGCCCATGGTGCTGCCCACGCCGCCGGACACCACCGTGAAGATGTCCTGCAGCGGGATGGTGGCAGCCACGGCAACCAGGATGCTGACGGTAAGCAGGGCCACGAAGGCCTGGATCTTGAAGCGGATGATCATCACCAGCAGGATGGCAATGCCCACCGCCGCGATGGTGAGCAGTACCGGGGTGCCCAGCTCAACGGCGGGCTTGATGGCCGGGGCGTCGGCCGCCCGCTGTATCAGCGGGGTCATGAGGTGGTTCACGGGAAAATGTCTCCTTTGACGTGCCGTCCGGGGCAGACGGGCATCAGGTCTTACGGCGGGGATGGAACGCTGCGGAACAAAGCCGGCAGCGCTGGGAGGTACGACGACGGCGGAGGGGGGACCGCCGTCGTCGCACCGTTTGGGGGCCTACTGCCGGGTGGGCCTACTTGGTGCGCTTTGTGGGCGCAACGACCTTGATGACGGCGGAGTCGTCGGCGGCGGCGAGGCCCTGGGCCTGGCCGAGGAGGTAGAGCTGCTCGGCGGCGGCGGCAACGGGGGCTGCCAGGCCGGCGGCACGGGTGGCCTTGCCCACGATGCCCATGTCCTTGACGAAGATGTCCAGGCGGGACAGGACCTCGGCGCCGTCCTCGTCGTAGGCCTCAAGGATGCGGGGGCCACGGTTGGAGAGCATGAAGGAACCTGCGGCGCCGGCCTCCAGGGCGGCGAGGGTCTTGGCCTGGTCCAGTCCCAGCGCGTCGGCCAGGGCCAGGGCCTCGGCGGCAGCGGCAATGTGCACGCCGCACAGGAGCTGGTTGACGGTCTTCAGGGCCTGGCCGTCGCCTGGGTTGTCGCCCACCACCGTGAGCGTGGAGGCCAGCAGGTCCAGGGCCGGGGCGGCCTTCTCGCGGGCTTCGGGGGAAGCGCCCACGACGATCAGCAGGTCACCTTCGCCGGCGCGCTTGGGTCCGCCGGACAGCGGGGCGTCCACCAGGTCCACGCCGTATTCGGCCAGCTTGGCCACGGTGGCGGGAATGGCGTCCGTGCCCACGGTGCTGCCGAGGATCACGACGGCGCCCGGCTCGAGAACGGAGGCCACGCCGTTCTCGCCGAAGAGGACGTCGTTGAGCTGTTCGCCGTTGCGGACGGCCAGAAGGACTGCGTTGGCGCCCTTGGCGGCTTCGCGTGCCGTGGTGAAGGTGGCGATGCCGGCTTCTTCCGCCAGCTTGAGGCGGGGCCCGGCGATGTCGAAGCCGTGGACGGTCAGCTGGGATGCCAGGCGGGTGGCCATGGGCAGGCCCATGGCGCCAAGGCCCAGGACGGTGACGGTGTAATTGCTGGTCATGGTGTTCTCCATTGAATTCTTGCGGGAATCAGGGTTCGTGCCGGGTGGGGATCAGAAGGTGTTGCTGAGTTTGCTGGTGACCTGGGCCAGGGAGTCGTCGTCGCCAACGTTGCCGGCGAACACGATGTACGGGATGCCCTTGGCAGGTCCGTCCACCGGTTCCCAGAGGCTGACGATGCCGGGCAGCATGGGGCCGCGGACAATGGCGTGGCGGATCTCCAGGCCGTGGGCCGCGACGTCGGAGGAGGTGATGCCGCCCTTGGCGATGACGAACCGCGGCGGGAAGGTCTTCAGGGTCCGGTTGACCACGTCCACGACGGCGGCGGAGACGGTCCGGGCGATCCGCAGGCTCTCGGCGGGGTCGTCCGTCTTGATGAGCAGGCGGCTGGTGTGGACGATGACGTCACCGGCGCGGAGGGCGTCCACGACGGCGTCCACCGTCTGGTCCAGGTGCGCCTTGGCGTCCGGTTCGGCGCCGAGGAGCTTTTCGACGTCGATCTCGATGATGCGCGCGGAGCTGTGCTGGGCCGTGAGGACGTTCAGCTGCCGGGTGGTGAGGCCAACATGCGAGCCCACCACGATCAGGCCGCCCGCCTCTGACGGGGTGTTGCCGGCATAGGCCTCTTCGGCCGTGAGCGCGGTGCGGATTTCCTGGCCGATGCGGCCGCGGACGAATGGGGGGCCGACGCGGTAGAGGAGGTTCTTGCCGCGGCGTTCCGCTTCTTCAAGGCCCAGGGCCAGTGCCCGGAAGTCGTTCTCGGTGACGATGTCGGCCACGATGGGCGTGGAGTCGGTGGCCGGCTCGATGGCATCGGCAATGGCCTTGGCGGAGATGGCCGGGTCCTGCGCGGCGGCGCCTGCACGGATGATGTTCAGGTCCAGGACGATCACGGAGTCTGCGGGGAACCTGCCCTGCGACTTTTCCGCCACGTAGTCGGCCATGACGGATGTGCTGAAGCCGAAGGAGGCGTCCCTGGCGAACTCGGTCTCGGAGACGGGGACCAGGGTGCCCTTGGCGTTGCCGGTGCCGCGCATGTAGTGGACGCCGCCGATGGTGAGCCGGCCGGCCTCGGGGAATGCGGGAACCAGGACAACGCCGTCGGTCGTTTCCCCGCTCACGGCGGCAACAGTGGCTGCGATGACGTCCGGTTCCAGCGGGTAGTGGCCCCGGAGGGTGGAGTCGCTGCGGCTGACGAAGCCTAGGCGCAGGCCGGAACCTGCTGCTGCCAGGGCGTTCCGGACCACTTCGCCGTTGCGGGCCGCGGCCTCTGCCGGGTCGAGGCTGCGGGTGTTTGTGAGGACGTAGACGGCGGGCTTGTCCTGGCCGAAGGCCCAGGTGAAGTCCTCCACGTCCCAGCGGGTGAGAACGGGCAGGTCCGCCACGGACTGCGTGCCGGTCGGGTCGTCGTCGAGCACTACCAGGACACGGGGAACCTCCGCGTTGGAAGCGGCCAGCGCGCCGGCAACCAGCCCGGCGGGGATCTCCATGTCAGCCGGGTAGGCGGCCAGAACGTCTGCTTCAAGCGTCACAGTGCACTCCGTTGTGTAGCGATCCGGGCGGACGGATCCTGATGTAAGGGTAACTGTAAGATGTCTGACATCTTGCATTTGAATGTTAGTGTGGCACACGGCATACGGACGCGCAAGTACACTTGTCTGACATATCCGCCAGGCGTCGGCCGGGCACAGGGATCGGGGGGCAACATGGCACGGAAGTCACTGGTAGGCGTGGTTGCGGACGAACTGCTGGACCGCATCATCGAAGGCGAGTTTCCACCCGGTTCCACCGTTCCCGGCGAGCACGAACTGAGTGCCCGCCACGAGGTCAGCCGAATGACCGTCCGCGAAGCCATGAAGACGCTGCAGGCCCAACGCATCCTGAGCGTGGAGCGGGGCCGGGGAACATTCGTCAACCCGTTGAGCCGCTGGGCTTCGCTGGAAGCCGTGCTCCGGGCCGCGTCCGAGGGCAAAAATGATGCAGACGCCTCCATCCAGCTCATCGAACTCCGCCGGATGCTCGAAACGGGAGCCTGCGAGCTTGCGGCCGGACGGATCGCCGAGGAGGACATCAAGGCCCTCTTCAACTACATCGCGGCAATGAAGGCCGCCCACAGCATCAACGACGTCGCGGCCTTCGTGGAGGCAGACCTGGCCTTCCATGACGTCATCCTGCACGCATCCGGGAACGTCTTCGTATCGGTCCTGTTCGAGCCGCTGCACCGCGTGCTGGAAAAGCGCCGGACTGAGACCTCTGCCGTTCCGGCAATCCAGGAGCACGCCATCGGCCATCACCAGAACATTGCCGAGGCCCTGGAGTCCCGCGATGCAGCCAGGTCACGCCAGGCCATGGACGCCCACATGCAGCAAACCCTCGACGACCTGAAGCAACTGGTGCTGGAAGCCAAGTAGCCGGCGCGTGGACAGGGTCTGTTCAACGCTCCCGCAGTCCCACTAGGCTTCAGGGACGGCCCGCAACCGGGAGCAACGATGATCACGAGGAGCGAAGTTGTCCAACCACACGTACAGCATTTCTGAAATTGTCGGCACCTCCACCCAGGGCGTGGATGACGCCGTCCGCAACGGTATTGCCAAGGCATCCCAGACCCTGCGGAACCTTGACTGGTTTGAGGTCAAGGAGGTCCGCGGCCACCTGGAGGACGGGAAGATCGCAGACTGGCAGGTCACCATCAAGATTGGCTTCCGCCTGGAAGAGCACTGACTAAAGCAACTGACCCGCAGCCATCGTCGCGAAACCTGGTTTCAACGACGGTGACTGCGGGTCAGTTCTGCTTTAAGGCGCCCTAGTTCGCTGTGCCCTGGCTGCGCCGCCGCCAGACTGTTGGGACGCCGTCGAACGCGGGGAAAACGTGGCCCTCAAAGAAGGACAGGACCGTGTGCGGATCGAGGTCCGGGCTCCAAAGACCCGAAACCGGGCAGTGCGAACCGGTGGCGGTGGAAGCGGCGCCGGCGGACGCCTGGCGCTCCTTCAGCAGGGCGATGCGTTTCATCGTTGAGACCATCCTGGGTGTGAAGACTGGGCAGGGAAAACGTGTACTCCCACCCTAGGAAACGCCTGGTCAACAGCCAATGGGCGGCTGGCCAGAATCACCGCCCTTCGCTGGACGAATGTACAGGAGCACGGCGGCTTTCAGCCCGCTTCACCGCTTTCGCCCACCGCCGCGGGGTCGCGGTCCGGGCGGACGTCCGTCCCCGCGCCAAGGCTGCCCAGCAGGGCAAGGGCGTCCGACGACGGCGATCCCGGCCGCGCGGAGTACACCCGCAGCGTCTGATCAGGATCCTCCGGCAGGACAAGGTTTTCGAAGTTCAGCTCCAGGTCCCCTACCGCGGGATGGTGCAGCCGGACGGTGCCGGCCGAGCGGGTGGCCACCCGGTGCCCGGCCCACCACTGGCGGAAGTGTTCACTGTGGACCGCGAGCTCGCCCACCAGGTGGCTGGCCTGGGGGTCGTTGGGGTGCCGTCCCACGTCCAGCCGAAGGGATCCCGTGGCCTCCGCCGCCACCGTCTTCCAGTCCCTGAACAGTTCCCGGGCTGCGGGGTCCAGGATGGTCCAGCGGGTCAGGTTCCGCTCCGCGGGCGGCAGTGCAGGGAAGTCCGTGAACAACAGGAAGGCCATCCGGTTGCCTGCAAGGACATCGCTGCGCCGGCCCAGCACCATCGCGGGCACCTCCCCCACGGCGTCGAGGAGCTGGCGCAGCGCCGGGCGGACACCCTGCGCAGTGTTCGCGCCGGGTTCGCGGGGAGCGCCGGCGCAGTTCTCCAGCAGGTCCAGCATGTGCGCGTGTTCGCTGCTGTCCAGGCGCAGCGCCCTGCCCACTGCATCCAGGACCGTCCGCGAGGGGTGGATGTTCCGCCCCTGCTCCAGCCGCACGTAATAGTCGGTGCTGACGCCGGCAAGCCGCGCCACCTCCTCCCGCCGCAGCCCCGGAACCCGTCGGGCCCCGGTGCTGGGACCCGTTCCGGCAACGTCCGGGCTCAACCGGGACCGCATGGCTTTGAGGAACTTTCCGAACTCCGCGCTTTGACCCATGCAGACCATTCTGCCTGCGATGACTGCCCTCCTCTACAACGAAGGTAGGACTGGCAGTCCTAGGAAAAACAGGAACAGCCTTGCCTGCTGACTTGATGGCGAAAAGTGCATAGGCTCGGGAGTGAGCCGGTGGAAACCGCTTTCTGGACGGCGTCATACCCCCGCACCACCCGGCCCTAAATCCCAGCACCAGACTTTCCAAGGAGCACACCATGTCAGAGCTGACCCCGAACCTGACCCTGAATAATGGCGTCACCATCCCGCAGCTTGGCTTCGGCGTCTTCCAGGTCCCTCCGGAGGACACCCAGCGGACCGTGGAGGACGCGCTGGAAGCGGGCTACCGCCACATTGACACCGCCGCGGCCTACCGCAACGAGGCAGGGGTTGGGGCGGCACTTGCCGCCACCGGGATAGCACGTGAGGACATCTTCGTCACCACCAAACTCCGCAACGGCGAGCAGGGCCGGGCGCAGGAAGCGTTCCAGAACAGCCGCAAGGCACTGGGCCTGGACTTCATCGACCTCTACCTCATCCACTGGCCGGTCCCCTCACAGGGGCTCTTCGTCCAGGCCTGGAAGGAGATGGAGCGGTTGTACGAGAACAAGGAAATCCGCGCCATCGGCGTCTCCAACTTCCTCTCCGACCACCTCGACACACTGCTGCAGTCGGCTGAAACCGTTCCGGCCGTCAACCAGATCGAACTGCACCCCAGCTACCAGCAGGTGGACCTCGCAGCCAAGTGCCGGGGCCTGGGCATCGCGGTGGAGGCCTACAGTCCGCTGGGGCAGGGCGGGGACCTGAACGGAAACGCCGTCACGGCAATCGCCAATGCCCACAACGCCACGGCAGCCCAGGTTGTGCTCGCCTGGCACCTTGCCGGCGGAAACATCGTCATTCCCAAGTCGGCGAACCCGGACAGGATCCGGGAAAACTTCGCAGCCTCATCCCTGCAGCTTTCCCAGGACGAACTGGCCGCCATCACGGCACTGGAGTCCGGTGCCCGCATCGGGTCCGATCCCGCCGTCGCCGCCTTCACCCAGATGTAGCGTCCGGCAACCCAGCCACCGGAACGCTCCGCCACCGAAAGGATTTTCCATGCAGTACACGCACCTTGGCCGCTCCGGCCTGAAAGTCTCCCGCCTCTGCCTGGGCACCATGAACTTCGGGCCTCAGACAGAGGAAGCGGACGCCCACAGCATCATGGACTCCGCGCACGGGTCCGGCATCAACTTCTTCGACACCGCCAATGTGTACGGCGGTGCAGACCACCGCGGCTGGACCGAGGAAATTATTGGGCGCTGGTTCGCCAAGGGTGGCGAGCGCCGCGAACACACGGTGCTGGCCACCAAGCTGTACGGCACCATGACGGACCGGCCCAATGAATCCAAGCTCTCGGCACTGAACATCCGCAGGGCCCTGGATGCGAGCCTCAAGCGGCTGCAGACCGACTACATCGACGTGTACCAGTTCCACCACATTGACCGTGATACGCCATGGGACGAGATCTGGCAGGCCATCGAAGTTGCCGTCCAGCAGGGGAAGATCCTCTACTCGGGCAGCAGCAACTTTGCCGGCTGGCACATCGCCCAGGCCCAGGAAGCAGCCCGCCGGCGGAACTACACCGGCCTGGTCAGCGAGCAGTCCATCTACAACCTGTTCATGCGCCAGGTGGAACTTGAAGTCATCCCGGCGGCACAGCAATATGGCCTCGGCCTGATCCCCTGGTCGCCCCTGCAGGGCGGGCTGCTGGGCGGTGTGCTGAAGAAGGAACGCCAGGGCGTGCGGCGGACCGAAGGACGGGCGGCCGAAACCCTGAAGAAGCACCAGGACCAGATCCGCCAGTACGAGGACTTCGCCGATGAACTGGGCCATGAGCCCGGCGACGTTGCCCTGGCGTGGCTCCTGCACCAGCCTGCCGTGACCGCCCCGATCGTCGGCCCGCGCACCCAGGAACAGCTGGACGCCGCCATCCGCGCCCTGGACGTCTCCCTCGATGACGACGCGCTCAAGCGGCTGGACGACATCTTCCCGGGACACCGCACGGCGCCGGAAGACTACGCGTGGTAACCCCGCCTGTTGCCGATACGGTGGCGCCGCGGAGCATCCTCTTCATCGGCGGCACCGGCGTCATCAGCACCGCGGCGGCGGAACGGGCCGTCGAGCTCGGCCACCGGCTGACCATCCTGAACCGGGGCCGGTCCACCCGGCCGGTCCCGGACGGGACCGAAGTGCTGCACGCGGACGTCCGGGATGCGGCGTCGGTCCGGGAGGTCCTGGGAGGCAGGGAGTTCGACGCCGTCGCGGACTTCATCTCCTACACCCCGGACCAGGCGCAAACAAGCATGGACCTGTTCCGGGAGCGGACTGGCCAGTTCGTCTTCATCAGTTCCGCCTCCGCGTACCAGAAGCCGCCCACCAGGCTGCCTATCCTGGAGTCGACGCCGTTGAAGAACCCCTTCTGGCAGTACTCCCGGGACAAGATCGCGTGCGAGGAACTGCTTTTCCGGGCCTACCGGGAGCAGGACTTCCCCCTGACAGTCATCCGGCCGTCGCATACCTACGACCGCACCAAGATCGCCATGGTGGGCGGCTGGACGGACATCCACCGGATGCGCAGCGGCCTGCCCGTCATGGTCCACGGCGACGGCACCTCGCTGTGGACGCTGACGCACAGCAAGGACTTCGCCAAGGCGTTCGTCGGGCTGCTCGGAAGGCCGCAGGCGGTGGGCGAGAGCTACACCATCACCTCTGACGAGTACCTGCCCTGGAACCAGATCTACCGGCTGTTCGCCCGGGCAGCTGGGATCCGGGAGCCGGAACTGGTGCACGTGGCGTCCGAGACCATCGCCGCCCATGACCAGGAACTCGGTTCCAACCTCCTGGGCGACCGGTCCCATTCAGTGGTCTTTGACAACACCAAGATCAAGTCCCTGGTCCCGGACTACACCGCAACCATCCCGTTCGCGGACGGGGCCCGGGAAATTGTGGACTGGTACGACAGCCACCCGGAGCTGCAGCAGGTGGACGAAGCCTATATGCAGCTTTCGGACAAGCTCACCGGCTGGTCCCGCCAGGGCGCCTGAGCCTGCGTCGCCGGTATCGCTGGGGCCGCCGCATCCAGCGGCGGGCCAGCGATGCCTGCCGGCTGTGCTAATTTCGGCGCATGACGTTGCCCCCTTCCGAACAGCCCGTCGATAAGCCTGTCGCCGCCGCCATCGCGCTCCTGGCCTCGCAGGGTTTCGATGCAACGTCCGTTGAGGAGCTTGCCGAGGCCTCGGGCATGAGCCGGAGCACGTTCTTCCGACGCTTCGGGTCAAAGGAGGACGTGGTCTTCGCCGACCACGAACGGATCCTGCGCCAGGTGAATGACCGGCTCGCGGAATCCAGGCTCGAGCCCCTGGCCGCCGTCGCGGACGCGGCACTGCTGGTCTTCGAACACCATATGCGGAACCGCGATACGTCCCGGGCCCGGTATGGACTGCTGCAGGCGGTTCCGGCCCTCAGGGACCGCGAACTGGTCACGTCGCACCGGTACGAGCGGGCATTCCTGAAATACTTGAACGACAGGCTGCCGGAGGACCAGCGGAGCGGATACAAGGCCGTGGCCTTCGCCGCAGCCGTGGTGGCCGTGCACAACGCCTTCCTGCGGCAGTGGTTGCGCGCCTCGCCCGGCGCCGGGGAAACCGACGTTGGGGACCGGGAAAGGGCTGCAGCCCTCGCGGCCGAACTTCGTGCCCTCTCAGAAACGTTCCGGCCTGCACTCCTTGGTGCCGCCGCCACCGCCCAACCCGCGCCGACCGTCGTCGTCACCGTTCTCCCGGGCCAGGCCGGCAGGGAGGCGATCGCCCAGGCCGTCCTCGACGCCCTTCCCTAGTCCGCTGCATCCCTCCGTGGTACCCAGTTTCTTGACGTGGAACTGAGTTTCAAGGCATCCTTAGTCGGTGTGGTGCAAGCCACATGCTTCCCGCCACTGATTCAAAGGATGCAGATTAATGACGACGACGTCGCGGACCGACGTGTCCGGCCGCACCGAAAGCCCCGCAGGCTTTCCTGCAGGCACCATGGAGCCGGACTACTTTCTGACCGAGGCCCTCGGGACTGACCCCGCATCCGTTTTCACCCGCATCGGCGATGAGGACCGCGCGTACTGGGACCGGGCCCGCCGCTTCGTCCAGGATGAGGTCCTCCCCGTCATCGACGGCTACTGGGAACGCAGCGAGTACCCGCTGCACCTGCTCCGGCGCCTTGGCGAACTGGACCTGCTGCGGGACGGCGTGGCGGTTGATGGTTTCGCGCCGATGAGCAGCATGGCCGCCGGGCTGGTAAACATGGAGATCAGCCGCGGTGACGGCTCCGTGGCAACCATGATCGCTGTCCAGGGCGGCCTGGCCCTGCGGTCCGTGGCGGAATGCGGATCTGCCGGGCAGCGGGAGCGCTGGCTCCCGCCGATCGCCAGGGGCAGCGAGTACGCCGCTTTTGCCCTGACGGAGCCCACCCACGGCTCCGACTCGGTGGCCCTGGAAAGCACGGCGACCCGTACCGACGGCGGCTTCCTGCTCAACGGCGAAAAGAAGTGGATCGGCAACGGCTCCGTAGGTGGCGTCACCGTTGTGTGGGCCCGCGGCGACGACGGCCAGGTCCATGGCTACCTGGTCCCGCAGGACTCCCCCGGCTACACCGCCACCAAAATCGAGGGCAAACTGGCCCTGCGCGCCATTTGGCAGGCCCATATCAGGCTGGAAAACGTCTTTGTCCGGGAAGGGAACGTCCTGCCGGGCGCCCGGACCTTCAAGGACACAGCCCGCGTCCTCCTGGCCACCCGCCTGGGCGTGGCCTGGTCCGCCGTCGGGCACGCCACCGCCTGCTACGAGACTGCCGTGCAGTACGCCAGGCAGCGCAAGCAGTTCGGGCGGCCGCTGGCCGCCTCCCAGATCGTGCAGGAACGGCTGGCCCGGATGCTCAGCGAACTGGCCACCATGCAACTGATGGTGGTGCAGATGACACGGCTGGACGACGCCGGATTACTCACCCCGGAGCAGGCGTCGCTGGCCAAGTACACCTGCACCCGGACCGCCCGGGGCATAGCGTCCAATGCGCGCGACCTGCTGGGCGGCAACGGCATCCTGCTGGAAAACCGCGTGGCCCGGCACCTGGCCGACATCGAAGCCATCCACACCTACGAAGGCACCGAGACTGTGCAGGCCCTGATCATCGGCCGGGGCATCACCGGCATGTCCGCCTTCGCCTGATCTCCGCCCCGCATCCCCGAAAGGACTGTTCTTGAACCAGAACGCCAACATCCCCGTCATCCTGGGCGGCGCCCGAACCCCGTTCGGGCGGTTCCGCGGCGGGCTCACGCCCTTCTCCTCCAGCCAGCTCGGCGCCCACGCCATCCGGGCGGCCCTCGAACGGACAGGCGTTGCCCCGGAGCAGATCGGCGCCGTCATCGTGGGGCAGGTCATCCAGGCCGGTGCCGGGCAAGGCCCCGCCCGGCAGGCCAGCCTGGCCGCCGGAATCGGCTGGGACGTTCCCACGATCACCATCAACAAGCTCTGCCTGTCCGGCCTCACGGCCGTGATCGACGCCGCCCGCATGATCCGCACGGGGGAAGCGGACTTCATTGTCGCCGCCGGCCAGGAGTCGATGACCAACGCACCGCACCTGGTCCCCGGGCTTCGCGCCGGCGTCGTCATCGGCGACGCTCCCATGCTCGACTCCCTGAACCACGACGGGCTGCAGGACCCCGTGAGCGGCAAGCTGATGGGCGAGGCCACCGACGCCGGCAACGCCGAGCGCGGGATCACCCGTGCCGGGCAGGACGCCGTGGCGGCCCGCTCCCACCAGCGCGCCGAAGCGGCCCGGGCCGCCGGGGTGCTGGCCGAGGAAATCGCCCCCATCCAGGTGCCCCAGCGGAAGGGCCCTGCCGTGACGCTTGAACACGATGAGGGCATCCGTCCGGAAACCACGGCAGAATCACTGGCGCAGCTCCGCCCTGCGTTCTCCAAGGAGGAGACGGCCACCATCACCGCCGGCTCATCGTCTCCCCTCTCCGACGGCGCCGCAGCCCTGGTCATCGCCAGCAAGGCGGCCGCCATTGCCGCAGGGCTGGAGTGGATCGCCGAGATCGGAGCACACGGCCAGACGGCGGGACCGGACGGATCCCTGCACTCCCAGCCTGCCCGGGCCATCGAACGCGCCCTCAAGGACGAGGGGCTCACGGTCCAGGAACTGGACCTGGTGGAAATCAACGAGGCGTTCGCCTCGGTCCTCATCCAGTCCGCCAACGACCTGGGCATCGACCCCGAAGCCGTGAACGCCGAAGGCGGTGCCATCGCCCTGGGCCACCCCGTTGGCGCCTCGGGCGCACGCCTGGTGCTGCACCAGGCGCTGGCGCTGAAGCGCCGCGGCGGTGGCACCGGCGTCGTGGCCCTCTGCGGCGGCGGCGGACAGGGCGACGCCCTCATCCTCAAAGCATGACCCTCCCACCGAAGAAGCACGCCATGACCAATACCCACTCCGCCGACGGCTTCGCCACCATCTCCGTCGCAGCCGTCCTGGCTGAATCAGCCAAAAGGACTCCGGACAGCATTGCCCTCGTCGTTGGGGAGGACCAGGTCAGCTACGCCGACCTCTGGAGCCAGACCCGGGCCTACGCCGGAGCCCTGCGGGCCCGCGGCATCGGCCCGGGAGACGCCGTCGCCGTCCTGATCCCCAACGTCCCGGACTTCGCCCGGGTGTACTACGCCATCCTGTCGCTCGGCGCCATCGTTGTCCCGGTGCATGCCCTGCTGAAGGCACGCGAAATCGAGTACGTCCTCCAGGACAGCGGTTCCAAGCTGCTGGTCTGCGCCGCTCCCCTGCTGGCGGAGGGGGCCGCCGGCGCGGCGGCCAACGGCATTGACGTGCTGACCGTGATGGCTCCCGACGACGGCGGGTTCCCCCGCCTGGAAGCGGAGGCCGCCCGCACCGAGCCGATCCGGACGTATGAGCCGTGCCGCCCGTCGGATACAGCCACCATCCTGTACACCTCGGGCACCACCGGTAAACCGAAGGGCGCGCTGGGCACGCACTTCGCCCTGGTGGAACAAACCAGTGTCCTGCTGACCAGCGTGATGGACTTCCGGCCTGGCGACGTCCTCTTCGGCGGACTGCCGCTCTTCCACACCTTCGGACAGACCGTGGTCCTCAACACCGGACTGCGCGCCGGGGCCACCATCGTGCTTATGCCGCGCTTCAGCGGCGAGGACGCCCTGAAGCTGCTGGCACGGCACAACGTCAACATCTTCCTGGGCGTACCGACGATGTATGTGGCGCTCCTGGAAGCCGCCAAGACGGTGCCGGACCGGCCCACGGCGCTCCGCTACGGCATCTCCGGCGGAGCATCGCTTCCACTGGCCGTCATGGACAAGTTCCGCGACGTCTTCGGGGTGGAAATCCATGAGGGCTACGGCCTGACGGAGACCTCCCCGGTGGCGGCCTTCAACCATGTGGGCACGGCGCCGCGGCCCGGAACGATCGGGATCCCGATCTGGGGCGTCGACATCAAAATCGCCCGCCCGGAGACGGTGGAGAGCATTGAGCTGCTGCCCAACGGGGAACTCGGTGAACTCGTCATCCGCGGGCACCTGCTGATGAAGGGGTACCTGAACCGCCCGGAGGCAACGGCGGAGGCGGTGGTGGACGGCTGGTTCCGTACCGGTGACCTGGGGACGAAGGACGACGACGGCTACCTCACCATCGTGGACCGCAAGAAGGACATGATCATCCGCAACGGATACAACGTCTATCCCAGGGAAGTGGAGGAAATCCTGCTGACCCACCCGGCTGTGGTGAGTGCTGCCGTCTACGGCATCCCCGATGACGTCCACGGGCAGGAAATCGCAGCGGCGATCGTGCTGGATGCCGGGGCAACCGTCAGCGACACGGAGCTGATGGATTTCGCCAGCAACCAGCTCGCGGCGTACAAGTACCCTCGGGTGATCAGGATTCTTTCCGAACTCCCGCTGGGGCCCAGCGGGAAGATTCTGAAGCGGAAGCTGGCTGAGGAGCCCGCCTAGGGACAGGAACGGCCGTGGGAGGGCAGACTGATGGCATGACACTTGCACCCCTCATCGACCTCAATGATGGCAACAGGATTCCGCAACTGGGGCTTGGCACCTGGCCGCTGGACGACGAACAGGTGGCTGCCGCCGTCGTACACGCCGTGGAAGCCGGCTACCGGCACATCGACACCGCCGTGAAGTACGGCAACGAACGCGGCGTGGGCAACGGCATCCGCGCCAGCGGGGTGGACCGGAGCGAACTCTTCATTACCACCAAGCTGGACGGGGAATTCCAGGGCCACGACCGCGCTGTGGCGGGCCTGGATGGATCCCTGAAGCGCCTGGGGCTGGATTATGTGGACCTGCTGCTGATCCACTGGCCGCTGCCGGGACGGGACCAGTATGTCTCCACGTGGCAGACGTTCGAACGGCTGCAGGCACAGGGGAAAGTCCGGTCCATCGGGGTGTCCAACTTCAAGCCCGCGCACCTGGAACGGCTGATGGCGGAGACTGATGTGGTTCCGGCGGTGAACCAGATCCAGCTCAGCCCCGCAATCACCCGAACCGCAGAACGTGAATTCCACGCACGCCACGGGATTGTCACGGAATCCTACAGCCCGCTTGGCGGATCGGGCGCCAGCTTATTGGGTGCTCCCATCCTTACCCAGTTGGCCGAAAAGCATGGAAAAACACCCGGCCAACTGGTCCTTCGGTGGCACATACAAAACGGATTGGTAACGATTCCCAAGACCGCTTCCCCGGAGCGGATGGCAGAGAATTTGGACGTGTTCGATTTCGCCCTGGACCCGCAGGATCTAGCGGAATTATCGATCCTCGACGAGGGCCCCGGCGCGGGCAACGACTCAGACAAAACCGGGCACTAAAACACTCCTGAACTGCACCTTTTTCCAAAAACGGGGTTGGCAAATAGATAGTAAGCATGATTACTATTGGGGCAGAAGGATGAAGTGCCTCCGGAACCCGGAGGCCTCCTCTAAGCAGGAAGAGAGCAACAAATGGGATTTATTGCATTTCTGATTCTCGGACTTATTGCTGGTGCGATCGCTAAGGCGATCCTCCCGGGCAGGCAGGGTGGCGGCTGGGTCATCACCTTGATCCTGGGCGTCGTTGGCGCCTTCCTCGGTGGCTGGCTGGGTGGAATGATCTTCGGCAGCGGACTGCAGGAGTTCTTCTCGATCCAGACGTGGCTGCTGGCGATCGTCGGCTCGCTGATCGTCCTTGCCATCTACGGCATGGTCACCAAGCGAAGCGCCCGCGGATAACTGTAGGGGCAAGCCAGGAAGCCGGCCTGGGGACACCATCCCCAGGCCGGCTTTCTTTTTCTCCGGTAACGGGCGCCCGATACGCCGGCCGGGACTGACAACCTTCTCGCAGAGCAGGAGTTCATCGTGAAAAACAAGCTTCTTTTGGGTGTAGGCGTTGCCGCAGGTTATGTCCTCGGCTCGCGGTCAGGCCGTGCCGCCTATGACAAGCTCAAGGCCCGGGCAGCCGGCATCTGGGACAGCAAGCCGGTCCAGGACAAGGTATCCGTGGCCACCGAGGCCATCAAGGAAAAGGCTCCCGAGGTTGCGGACCAGTTGGGTGAAGCCGCACGCCGGGCAGGCACGGTCATTGGCTCTGCGATGCACCGGGAGGGCAGCTCCAGCGGAAGCCAGTCATCCGGGCCTTCCACAGGTACTCCCACCACCTCTTCCGTAGGGAGCGATGCCAACAGCCTGGGCGAAGACCACATCCCGGCCCACAGCACGCACCCGGACACCACCAACCTTGGTACGTCCGACGGGACGGGCACAAAGGCCTGATTCCCGCTTCCGCCCTCATCATTACGCATGGAAGTGCGTATGACATGGGAAGATGCGGGCTTTGTGCTACAACTGAATCGCCTTGCCGGCCGTCGCGATCCTTGGGGGACGCGGCGGCCGGCAGCGTTTAACGCGGCCTGCATTGCCGCCCTGCCGGGTTTTCCACATAGGGGTTTTGGGGGCTCTTGATTGTCGGTGGTGGCTGGCAGAGTTGGGTTATGGAGGCCATTGGGGAGCAGCTGGACGGGCCGTTCGGCGGGTTATACGGTGGGTTGCTCGGCGGGAACGCTGACGACGCCGGCAGCCGGCGGACGAGTCCGGCCCGCCTTCGCGCCGTCCCCGGCGGGGAGGGATCCGGCCCTGCCATCCTCGGGGCACTTGCCGAAGAACTCGCCACCGCCGCCCTGGCCGCCCCGGACCTCCTGGCAGCAGCCACCTATGTCGAGGCCGCCGATTACGCCGCCCGGGTCGAGAACCTTGCCCGCACCGTGGAGTATCTGCAACTCATCTCAGCCCTGACTGTGGACCGGACCCGCACCCAAGCCATCACCCAGGCCGCGGTCAGGACCACCCACCCTGCCGTGCCCTCCCCTGCCGATGACGGCTGCCGCAACACCGCAGAGTTCCTCCGCCTCAGGCTCCGCATCCCCATCCGCGAAGCACGCCGCCGCCTCACCCTCGCCCAGCACACCCTGCCCCGCACCAGCCTCACCGGCGAACCACTCCCGCCAACCCGGCCCCACCTCGCCACCGCCCTCGCACCCCACCCCGCCACGGACAGGACCCCGCAACCGCCCACCGGAACCCTCCAGGCACCGGCCGTGTCCTCCCACGCCGCGACCCTCATCAACGCCACCCTGGACCGGCTCCAACACCACACCACCCCCACACCCTGGACCGGATCGAAGAGCACCTCACCACCGCAGCCACCACCACCGACCCCGACTTCCTCACCCGCCTGGCCCAACGCTGGACCGACACCATCGACGCCGACGGCACCGAACCCACCGAAGAAGCCCTCCGCCACACCCAAGGCGCCTTCATCCGCAAACCACGCCACGGCCTGCACCACCTCGAAATCTTCGCCACCACCGACCAATACGAACACCTCCTCACCGTCATGAACACCGCCACCAACCCCCGCACCACCACCCCAAACACCAGCACTGGCACCGGCACCGGGAACATCCCAACGGCGAACAACGCAACCGACCACACCGCCCAGCCGGCCCCGCCCGACCTGCCGGACCTGGACCGGCGCACCCGCGCCCAAAAACAACTCGACGGCATCATCACCGCCGCCAAAACCGCACTCGCCACCAACACCCTGCCCACCACCGGCGGCAACAAACCCCAAATCATCGCCACCATCCACTACCGGGACCTCTTCCCCACCCACACCACAGCAACAGCGACAGGAGAACGGCCGGGAATACCCGCACCACCAGGGACACAGACAGGCACAGGGACAGAGGCAGGGACCGGGGCTTTCGCGTTCACCGGCCCCGTCGCCGCCACCACCCTGCGCAAAATCGCCTGCGACGCCGACATCATCCCCGCACTCCTGGGCACCAACGGCGAAATCCTCGACCTCGGCCGCAAAACCCGCCTCTTCACCCCCGCCCAACGCACCGCCCTCACCACCCGAGACCAAGGCTGCGCCTTCCCCAACTGCACCATCCCCGCACCCTGGTGCGAAGCCCACCACATCACCTACTGGACACACGGCGGACCCACCACCACCAACAACGGCGTCCTGCTCTGCAGCCACCACCACCACCTCATCCACAAAGAACAATGGACCATCACCACCACCAACCACACCCCAACCTTCATCCCCCCACCCCACATCGACCCCATCCAAAAACCCCAACAAAACCACTACTTCAAACCACCACCACCCCAACCCCAAGACGAATAGATAACGCAGACGGGCCGGTCCTGGGGTTCTTCCGACGCCCTACGAAGACCGTCACGTGAAGGTATGGCGGCGGGATGGACACAGCTGGCTCGGCCCTTCAGCAGGCAGGCCGAACACTGGGAAGCGACTGGGGAGCGAAGAGCGGAGTCAGCGCGTCTCTGCCCGCGCAAGCCCGACGACCACGGTGCCGTCCACTTCCTCCGAATGGACTGTCCGGGTGCCGAACCCGGCGGCGGCCAGGATCGCGGAGGTGCCGGATGCCTGCCGCTGGCTGGTTTCGATGATCAGGTGCCCGCCGGGAGCCAGCCATCCGATGCCCCCGGCGGCGACGCGTCGGTGGAAGTCCAGTCCATCAGGACCGCCATCGAGGGATGCCGCAGGTTCGTACAACCGCGCTTCGGGGGGCATGGTGCGGATTGCCTCCGTGGGCACGTAGGGAGCATTGACCACGAGCACCCGGACGCGGCCACGCAGTTCACGCGGCAGGGCATCAAACAGGTCCCCCGCGTGAACCTGGCCGCCCACGGGCCCGACGTTCCGCCTGGCGCACCGGACGGCCACAGGATCGATGTCCGCCGCATGCACCTCCGTCCATGGCGCCTCATGAGCAATGGCCGCTCCCACGGCTCCGGACCCGCAGCAGAGGTCCACTACAACAGCGGGCTTCCGCCGGGGCCCCTCCGGCCACGTCGCCGGCAGCAGGGCGAGGGCCTCATTTACCAGCAGCCCGGTACGGCGGCGCGGCACGAAGACACCGGGCTCCACCAGAATGCGCCGGCCCGCAAATTCGGCCCAGCCCAGGATGAGTTCCAAGGGGACGCCTTCCACCCTGCGCCGGACATTTCGCGCTAAGTCGCCGGGAAGTGAGGCCCCCGCCAGCAGCAGGCGGGCCTCTTCCTCCGCGAAAACGCAGCCGGCGGACCGCAATGCGGAGACAATGCCTTCGAAGACCGGCGACGGGGCAGGACTGCCGGCAGTCCGTGAGTCGAGAGGGGGCACAGCAACGCCTTTCGGTGGGAAGACGGGCGTCCCCATGGCGGCTAGGCCAAGCTCTCCGGACGGCACCGAACGGGAATGCCCAAAACTGTGACTGCGGTAATGGGATCCACCTCCTTCGTCCGCTGCTGGAAATCCCATGCTAATAGGTGGCCTTGTGCTCGGGAATGGGTGCCAACTCTTGGCAGGATGGGTTAATGACCACGGGAACAGCCAGCAACATTCTTTGGATCGGCACCTACACCCCCGACGGCGGCGGCCGCGCCAATGGCATCGGGGCCGTGCGGGAGCATCAGGACGGAAGCCTTGAATGGTTGGGCACGGCAGTCCAGGCACAGTCGCCGTCGTTCCTGGCCGTGCACCCGACGCTGCCGTTGGTTTACGCGGCGGCGGAGCAGCGCAAAATGGTTCAGGCCTACCGCCGACGGGGTGACTTTGCGCTGGAACTGTCCGGGGCACCGGAGCCTGCCGGAGAGGCCACCTGCCACGTCGCCGTGGACCCGGAGGGCCGGTTTGTCACCGCTGCATGCTGGGGTGACGGGCAGGTCCTGCTCTACGAGCTGGATGACGACGGCGGCATGACGGCACGGCTCCCCGCGGCACCGTCGGTTGACCCCCACGCCGGCCTTTTCCCCGGCAGCCCCAGGCCGAGCCGAGCCCATGCCAGCCTGATGCTGCGCGACGGGCGCATCATGACGACCGATCTGGGCCACGACACCCTCCGCATTTGGACCTATGAGCCGGGCACCGGCCTGGTAGCCGACCACGAGGTGGTCCTCCCCTGCGGCACCGGTCCCCGGCACATGGTGGAGCACCCCACGGGCAACGTCTTCATTGTGTCGGAGTACTCCGTGGAGGTCTTCGTGGTCCGGCCCGAGGCCGGCACCTATGAGCTGATATTCCGCGGACCTGCAACTGCGGGCGGCAGCCAGGACGGTGATTCGGCCGCCGAAATCTGCCTTGGCCCGCAGGGGAACTTCGCCTACGCCGGCGTGCGTGGATCCAACCTCATCAGCGTCCTGGAAGTAGCAGCCGGCGGCACCGAACTGATCCCCGTCAAGGACTTCGACAGCGGTGGGGACTGGCCGCGGCACCACATGGTCCGGGGCAGCTGGCTGCACGTGGCCCACGAACGGTCGGACAACATTGCCACGTTTGAACTGGATCCCGTCACCGGGCTCCCCGGCCCCGTGCTTCATGATCTTCGCACCCCCTCTCCCACTGCCCTGGTGTCCGCCGGCTAACTGCGATGCCCGCTACGGCTTCCTCCCCTAGCTCTTCCCCAGACGCTGGAGTAATTCAGCGCAAGCGCTTACAGTTGTGACTTGGTTCACAGGTCTGCATGCTGTCCTTCGAACCCTCCTGCCGCATCCCTTGTCAACGGCAAGCCTGTACAGCAGCGCTGCTTCCCAGGAAGGTCTCACCCTTGTTATTCCGCACCCCTCCCGGCGCGCCCCCACGCGCCCAACTGCAGGCAAAGCCCGCAGGAACACAGCACCCCACAACCCGCCGCCGGGCCCCGGGCCGGGCAATCACGGCGAGGTCGGCGGCCGGCCTCCTTGCCGCTGCGGTGGCCGTTTCCGCAGCAGTCCTCCCGGCCCATGCCGCGGTGGGCCTCAAGGATTCAGGCTCCAAGAATCCCGGCGCCCAGGGCCAGGGATCCTCCACCGCCCTGCATTCGCTCCGCGGTCCCGTGACGGACGAGAACTTCTACTTCGTCATGGCAGACCGGTTCAGCAATGGCAGCACCGCCAATGACCAGGGCGGCCTGGGGCCGGATCCCATGGTCTCCGGCTTCGATCCCACCAGGAAGGGCTTCTACAACGGCGGCGACCTGGCCGGCCTGCGCAGCAGGATCGACTACATCCAGGGCCTGGGCACCACATCCATCTGGCTGACCCCCAGCTTCAAGAACAAGGCGGTCCAGCCCGAGGACAAGTCGGCCGGCTACCACGGCTACTGGGTCACCGACTTCACCCAGATCGACCCCCACCTGGGCACCAACGGTGAGCTCAAGGCCCTGATCGACGAGGCCCACGCCCGCGGCATGAAGGTCTATTTCGACATCATCACCAACCACACTGCCGACGTCATCGGCTACCAGGAGGGCAACCGGAAAGGCTACATCTCAAAGGACGCAGTCCCTTACAAGACAGCCTCCGGCGAAGCGTTCGACGACCGCGACTACGCCGGCACCGGAACCTTCCCCCGGCTGGACGCCAACACGTCATTCCCCTACAAGCCGGTCCTGCCACCGGGCGAAGAAAACCTCAAGGTTCCCGCCTGGCTGAACGACCCCACGCTGTACCACAACCGCGGCGACACCACCTTCACGGGTGAGGACTCCATGTACGGCGACTTCTTCGGCCTCGATGACCTCTTCACCGAAAACCCCGCCGTGGTGCACGGCATGGAGGACATCTATAAGTCCTGGATTGGCGACTTTGGCGTGGACGGTTTCCGGATCGACACCATGAAGCACGTGAACCACGAGTTCTGGCAGGAATTCGGCCCCAACGTCCTCAGCTACGCCAAGGAGCACGGCAAGGACGAGTTCTTCATGTTCGGCGAGGTCTTCGACACCACCAAGAGCTTCACTTCCCAGTTCACCACCCGCAACAAGATGCAGGCCGTGCTGGATTTCCCCTTCCAGGATGCCGCCCGCAACTTTGCCTCCAAGAGCCAGGACGCCAAGGCGCTCCAGGCATTCTTCGCCGGTGACGACTGGTACACCGACGCCGATTCCAACGTCTATGAGTTGCCCACGTTCCTGGGCAACCACGACATGGGCCGCATCGGCAGCTTTATCGCCCAGGACAACCCCGCCGCAGGCGATGCCGAGAAGGTGGCACGCGACGAGCTGGCCCACGAGCTGATGTACTTCTCCCGCGGCAACCCGGTGGTGTACTACGGCGACGAACAGGGCTTCACCGGCCCGGGCGGCGACCAGGATGCCCGCCAGACCCTCTTCGCCAGCAAAGTCCCGGACTACCTGGACGACGACCTGCTGGGCACGGACGCCACCCACGCCACGGACAACTTCAACCCAAGCCACCCGCTTTACGCCAAAATCCGGGAGCTTGCAGCCCTCACCAAGGAGCACCCGGCACTGCGGAATGGCGCACACCAGCACCGCTACGCCGCTGACGGGCCGGGCATCTACGCCTTCTCCCGCACCGATGCCAAGGACCAGCGCGAATACGTGGTGGCACTGAACAACAGCACCCAGACACAGACGGTGGAAGTCCCCACCTACATCGCCAAGCGCAGCTACATGCGCGTTTACGGCGAAGGCGCCGATGAAGCCAAAACCTCTGACGACGCCAAACTGACCGTGACCGTGCCGCCGCTTTCCGCCGTCGTCTACGAATCCTCGGGCCGCATTCCGCACTCCAAGGAGGCTCCCGCCGTCGCCCTCCGGCAGCCGGCCGCCGCGCCTGGTGACAACGGACGCATCAACGTAACGGCCGACGTCGACGGTGCTTCGTTCTACGAGGTCACCTTTGAAGCCCGGACGGCGAGCGGCGCGTGGCAGCCGATCGGCACGGACGACACCGCTCCGTACCAGGTTTTCCACGACGTCGCGGCGCTGGATGCCGGCACACCGCTGGAGTACCGCGCCACCGTTCTGGACAACGGCGGGCATTCCGCCACCAGCCAAAGCCGCTCCGCGGCCGTACCCGCGCCCGTGCTGACCCTGCAGAAGCCTGCGGAGGGCAGCAGCGTGGAAGGCAAGGTTGAGCTCAGCGCCACCGCTGACCCGGAGAAGGCCAGCCACGTGGTGTCCTTCGAGCGCAGTGTTGGCGGCGGGGTCTGGACCGCGGTGGGCACCGACTCGTCCTCGCCCGTCTACTCAGCAACCGACGACGTGACCGGGCTGGCGGACGGCACCAAGGTCCAATATCGGGCGGCCATGACCGGCACCGGCTACAACGTCACCAGCGAAACCAGGACTGTCACGGTGGGCCAGGCCCCGCAGCCCGACTCGGTCACGGTGGCCGGATCACTGAACCAGGCGATGGGCTGCAGCGCACAATGGGATCCAGGCTGCAGCCAGGCCCGGATGGTGTTGGACCCGGCGGACCGCATTTGGCGGCTGACCGTGGACCTGCCGGCCGGGAAGTACGAATACAAGGCAGCGCTCAACGGCGGCTGGGACGAAAACTACGGCGCCGACGGCCAGCTAAACGGGCAGAACATCGTGCTGGACCATCCCGGCGGCCCGGTGACCTTCCGTTATGACAACAGCACCCACCTGCTCAGCGCCGTCTACGCCTCGCAGCAGCCGGCCGCCGTGGCGGCAGCCGGAAGCATGGACAGCGAGCTGGGCTGCGCCTCGGACTGGGAGCCGTCCTGTAACCAGGCGCAATTGGTGCTGGACCCGGCAGACCTCGTGTGGAAGCTGTCCGTTCCGGACCTTCCTGCGGGAAGCTACGAGTTCAAGGCGGCCCTGAACCGCAGCTGGGACATCAGTTATGGGGCCGGCGGCGCTTCCCCGGGTGCCAACATAGTGTTTGAGCACGACGGCGGCCCGGTCACCTTCCGGTACGACCACTTCACCCATGTGATCGCCGCTAACTAGTTCACCCGCCGAACAAGGCAAACCAGGCAAAGCAACTACGGCAACAGGCCCCGCCGCTTACAAAAGCGGCGGGGCCTGTTGCCTTGAGAGCCGCTTAGGCCCGGCGCAGGGCTCCCTCCACCGCCGCGAGCAGCGAGTTGAACCGCTTGTTGGCGGGGAGGTCATCAAGGTAGACGGGTTTGCCGTCCGGCCCCCCCAGGGGCACCTGCCAGTTGGGGTACAGGGCTTCTGTGGTTCCGGGCTGGTTCTGGACCCTCCGCTCCCCCACCGCATCCACCAGGGCCACGCCGAGCAGGACCGACGGCGCCTGGGCCAGCAGCAGGTGCAGCGCCTCGATGGTGTGCTCCTCGGACGGCTGCCCCTCCACGCCGCCGGCGGCACCCTCGGAGAGGTACCCGCGCTCGCGCAGCAGGGCGAACATCTTCTCCAAAGACGCGTTGTGCTCCGCGCGCTCCTCCTGCTCGGACCGTTCCAGCAGCCCCAGCCGGCTCCGGAGCCCCACATGGTCCCCGGCAAGGTAGCCGGCGGTGGGTGGCAGGTCGTGGGTGTTGACGCTGGCGAGCGCCTGCGTGCGGTACTTTTCGGGCGCAAGGGGCGAATCGCCGTCGTACTCAAACCACAGGATGGACGTGCCCAGGATCCCCCGGGCCGCAAGGTAGTCACGCACCCAGGGCTCGAAAGTGCCCAGGTCCTCCCCGATCACCACGGCACCGGCGCGGTGCGCCTCGAGCGCGAGGATGCCGATCAGGGCCTCGTGGTCGTAGCGGACGTAGGCGCCATCCCCCGGAGCGTTCCCCATGGGGATCCACCACAGCCGGAAGAGTCCCAGGATGTGGTCCACGCGGATGCCGCCGGCATGCCTTAGCACGTTGGCCAGCATGTTGCGGAACGGTTCATATCCGGCCTCGGCCAGGCGTGCGGGGTGCCATGGGGGCTGGCCCCAGTCCTGCCCCTGCTGGTTGTACATGTCAGGAGGTGCGCCCACGCTGGTGTTCGGGGTCAGCACGCCGCGCAGCGTCCAGGCGTCGGCACTGCTGTGGTCCACGCCTACTGCAAGGTCGTGCACCACGCCCAGCCGCATCCCCGACCGGAGCGCGGCCCTCTGGGCGTTCTCGAGCTGCTCGTCGCAGATCCACTGCAGCCAGCGGTGGAACCCGATCCGGTCCGCCAGCTTCTCCCGGAGGGCTTCGGCTTCCGGTGTTCCGATGGCGCACTCGGGGTCTGTCCACAGGGGGTCGTCCGGCGCCAGGTCCTCGCGGATGGCTGACCAGAGCGCGAAGTCCTCCAGGCCGCGGCCGGAGCTGCGGCAGAACTCATCGAAGGCGGCCTGCCGGGCCGGTGAACGGCGCGTGTGATAAAGCATTTCCAGCGCCTGCAGCTTGGCCGCGTACACGGCATTGCGGTCGAGGCGGGTGCCTTCCCGGTTCAGCCCTGCCACTTCCTCGTGCAGCTTTTCCAGCGCCGCACGTTTCCGCGGCCGGAGGTATGCCAGCTCGGGAATGGCCTCGATGCGGATGTACAGCGGATTGAAGAACCGGCGGGTGGACGGCGAGTAGGGCGACGGCTGGACCGGCGGTACCGGCTCGGCCGCGTGCAGCGGGTTGACCAGCACGTAGTCGGCGCCGCGCGCACCACTGATCGCGGCCAGGTCCGCCAGGTCCGCAAAGTCGCCGATGCCCCACGACCGCTTTGAGCGGACCGAATACAGCTGCGTGGCCAGCCCCCAGCCGCGGCGTTCCTCCAGCGGCTTTGCCGTGGCCAGCCGCGCAGGGGTTACCACCAGGGCGGCGCTGGCCATAGCGCCCTCCGACTCGACATGCAGCGTGTGCCAGCCCAAGGGCAGGTCCTGGGGAAGGGCGAAGGTGGCACGTCCCGTGGAGACGCCGTCCACCTCCCGGGGCTGGACCCAGACATCCTGCTGGACCGCTTCGCGCTGTCCGGTTCCACCTTCCAGGGTGACGGTCAGGCGCGCGGTGGCGCCGTCACGCACGTGGACCGGCACTTGGGCCGGTTCGCCCTGCTTAATGACGACGGCGGGCGGCAGCATCCGCCGCCACGGCGCCAGTTCGGCTTCGGCCAGGGCAGCCTCAATGTGACTGTTGGTGTGTGCCTCGACACCGAGGGCTGCCAGCACCTTGACCAGCGTCCCCTGGGCAACGGAATGCGGCAGCCCATCCCAGCCCTGGAAGGACGTACCCACACCATGCGCGTCGGCCAGCTGCTGCAGCAGGTGCGGATCGACCGGCCCGGCCGCAGCGGCGGGAGGGCCTGCTGGGATCGCTGGGCCTGGTGCGTGCTGCTGGTCTGAAGCCGTCATGGGTGTCCGCCTCGTCTGTGATGGTCCCGGAACTTACAGTGCTGTTGTACCGGGCGCTGACACCCCCGTGCACAACCGTTGGTTCAGATTATTGCAGGGCGGCGCGGAGGCGAAACCGGGACGGCATCCAGGCGGATCAGGACGGGTTCCGGAGGCGGACGTTACGGATCGAAGTGCGTGGTCACGGCTCCGTCGCTGACCCGGCCGATGACTCCCGCTGCAAGGTCCCGCAGCTTCTGGTTCCGGTGGCTGGACGCCTTGGTGAGCAGGGCCATGGCTTCATCCTGGCTGCACCGGTTCTGGGCCATGATCACCCCACACGCCAGGTCGATCGTGGTGCGGTTGGCCATTGCGGCCCTCAGGTCGTCCGCCAGGTTCTGGGCGTCGGCGATCCGCAGTGCCAGCCTCAATGCGCGGCCCGCGAGGTCAGCAAACCCCTCAGCCCTGCGAACGACTTCGTCAGCAAAGACGTCCGGTTCCGAAGCGAAAAAATTCAACGCGGCGGACTGGTGCCCGTCCAGGGCAAGCGGGACGCCCAGGACGCTGCGGCAGCCGTTCTCGGCCAGCAGCTTCTGGTACTTGGGCCAGCGGGTATCGGTCTCCACATTGGAAAGGATGACGGGCTTCATGGCCTCCAGCGCCGCAATGCACGGACCTTCACCCAGGACCTGCTCCAGCTTGTCCAGGACAACGGCGCGTTCACTGCTGCCCGCAATGGTGGCACTGCGTTTGCGGCGCTGGAGGGTCACGCCGCACTCGACGAACACGCCCGCGTCCTCGCTGACGGCGGAGGCTGCAACAGAGGACAGCTCAGTCAGGAAATCAGCAACATTGCCGCTGCCCATGATGATGTCATGCAACTGGACGAACTGGCCGTCACTATTGAAGGAGCCCATCCCTCAATATAGGCGCTATGGAGTGCCGCGTGCGCGCCACAAAACGTCATTTGCGGGGCGCCGGTTACTCCGTACGACGAAAAGAGAAGGACTAAGGCGGGAATCTGTGGCGGCCTGCCGAATCTGTGTAGCCTCGTGACGATCCAAGGCACGGCAACTGAATGGAGGAGGCCGCAGATGAGCCTGAGCGAACTGCGGGTGTTAGGACGGTCGGGAACCCCCATCAGTCCCCTCACCCTTGGCACCATGAACTTCGGCGAGGGGAACGGCAGCTCCCAGGGCGCCCCCACCGGCGCGGACGAGAGCATCCGGATCATCCATGAAGCCCTGGACGCCGGCATCACCGCAATCGACACCGCTGACGTCTACTCCCAGGGTGAGTCCGAACAGGTGGTGGGCCGGGCCCTCCGCGGCCGCCGGGACGATGTCTTCCTGGCCACCAAGTTCCACGGCCAGATGAGCCCCAACCCGGCGCACTCCGGGAACTCGCGGCGCTGGATCACCCAGGCCGTGGAGGGCAGCCTCCGGCGCCTGCAGACGGACCGCATCGACCTGTACCAGGCGCACCGGCCGGACTACAACACCGACGTCCTGGAGACCATCACCACCCTCAACGACCTGATCCGCCAGGGCAAGATCCTGTACTACGGGACCTCGGTGTTCACGCCGGCCCAGCTGGTGGAGGCCCAGTGGCTGGCCACCACAAACCATCTGATCCCGCCGCTGGGCAACCAGGTTCCGTACTCCATGCTGGTCCGCGGCAACGAGCGGGACGTCCTGCCCATCGCCCAGCAGTATGGCCTGGGCGTGCTGGCCTACGGCCCACTCGCGGGCGGTTGGCTGTCCGGCAGCTTCGTCCTCGAATCGGGCAAGCCGCCCACCCGGGTCCACACACTGCCCGGCCGGTACGACATCTCCGGGCCATCCAGCGAGCGGAAGCTGCTGGCCGCGGACTCGCTGGCCCGGCTGGCGGACAAGCTGGAAATGTCCCTGGTGGACCTGGCCGTGGGGTTTGCCCTGACCCATCCCGCCATCAGCAGCGTGATCATCGGCCCGCGCAGCGAGGAACACCTCCGGGCGTACCTGCGCGCGGCGGATGTCCAGCTGGGCGAGACCGTACTGGATGCCATCGACGACCTGGTGCCGCCGGGAACCAACTTTGTGGAGCGGGACGCGGGCGCAATCGTGCCGTCCATCGAGTTCGCGGAATTACGACGCCGGTAGGCGGCTTCCAGCCCGGACCCCGGACTATTGACTAACCGGTAGAAGGCTCCTACGGTCGATACCGATACCGCCGCCCAAGGAAGCCGGGGCCTGCCATGCCAATGTCCGATGAGGAGCGACGCCTGCTCAAGGAGCTGGAACTGGGGCTGATCGCGGACGATCCCCACCTGGCCATGGAACTGCTGTCCGGCTATCCGGCACGCCGTCTCCCCGCAGGCCTGTTCCCGGGCATGGCGGCGGCACTGATTGGTGTGGTGCTCATTATCGCGGGGGCCGGGCTGCCGGCTCCCGGTGCGGTGGTGCTAGGGATTCTGTTGCTGGGGCTGGGCGCCTGCCTGCTGCTCGGTCCCACGGTGCTGGCCCGGAGCGGCGGCCGGCAGACCACCGGCTGATGGCCGTGGTGGTGCACCTGCGCGGCCCCCGGGTGCCGCAGCAGTTTGCCGCCGCGGCGCCAGGATGAACATGCTTGCCAGGACGACGGCGGCGCCAAGCCAGGCAAGTGCTGGGAGCCGTTCTCCCACCACGAGCACGGCCAGGACGGCGGCCACCACGGTTTCGAGCAGCGAGATGCCGGTGGCCGTGCTCGCCCCTACCCGGGCCAGGCCCCACCCGAACAGCAGGTACCCGGCAAACATGGGGACCGCCGCCATGTAGGCGCCGACGCTGACGCTGGTCCAGGACTCCAGCAGCGGGCGTCCCGTTGCGGCAAGGACAGGCACCAGGAGGAGCCCGCCGAGTCCGAAAACGGCGCCCATGGCCGCCCGTGAAGAGACCCCGTCACCGGTCAGCCGGTGTGCCGCCCAGGAGTACAGAGCATAAGTAGTTCCGGCCAGCAGCCCCAGCAGGATTCCCGCCGTCGGCGCCAAGGAAGTCAAAGTCAAGGAAGTCGAGTTCCAGGAATCAGCCCCGGCGCCAGCAGCCCCATGTGCGGGTGCTGCCGGCGAGTGCCCGGCAAGGGACAGCAGGGCTGCGCCGCCAATTCCCAGCAGCGCCCCGAGAATCCAGCGTCGGCTCAGCGGCTTCCCGTCCGCGAAACGTTCGATCAGGGCGGCCGCTACCGGAGCTGAACCGATGGAAACCACCGTACCCACGGCCACTCCGGAGAGGCGCATGGAACTGTAGAAGGCCAGGGGGTAGACAGCAACCGCCACGGCACCGAGAGATACCAGGCGCCATCGCGCAAGCAGGCTGCCCGACTGAACGGCAATGTGCCGTGCGGCGTACAGTGCCTGCATCAGTCCGCCCAGCCCCATTGCCACCGCGCCGATGGCCAGTGGGCTCACGGCGGGCGCGAAGGTGGCCGCTGTTCCGGTGGTTCCCCAGAGGATGGATGCCGCCACTATGGAGAGCGCTCCCCAGGGCTGGGCCTGCTGATGGTTTGGCTTGTTGTTCACAAGGCGTCCAGCAGTTGCCCGGCGATGGCCCGGGCTTGCCGCAGCGGCACGTCGCCGCCCTCCAGGCCTGCCCTGGCCATGGCACCTTCGAGGAGGAAGGCCAAGTGGGCGGCAACGGCAGGCGCCTGCCCCTCCCTCCCGGGCAACAGTGCCGTGACGTGCCGGGCCAGGAGTTCCTGCACTTCCTCCTTGTGGAGCCGCACTGCAGTCCGCCCGGGGTCCCCTGCGGGCAGTTCAGCCGCCGCGTTGAGCAGCCCGCAGCCGCGGAATCCGTGCTGGTAGGCGGCATTTGCGTGGTCGAGGTAGGCGTCGAAGACCGCCAGTGCCTGCTCCGACGGGGTCCCGGCCTTTTCCAGCCGCGTCCGGTAAAGGCCGAGCCACTCCTCATGCCGTGCTTCCAGGTAGGCGGCCACGAGGTCCGCTTTGGACGTGAAGTTGTTGTAGAGGCTTTTTTTGGCAACGCCCGCCGCGGCAGTGATGGTGTCGATTCCCGTGGCGGCCACCCCCTGGGCATAGAAAAGGCGCGCTGCCGCTTCAAGCAGCAGCACCCGGGCGGGGCGGCGGCTGGTCGCCGAAGCGCGTGACACAGGCATGGGGCTCCTTGCGGTGGTAGTAGGTAGGCCAGTCTACCTACTACCACCACAAGGGCGGAACACCCGTTTGTGAATCAGGCGGTGCGGACCGTCTTAGCGGACACGGCCTGGAGCTCCGTGGCCAGCCGTTCCACCAGGAGTTCCGGGGGCTCGGTGATATCGGCCAGGAGGTGGGCCTCGTCCTCGTCCAGTTCCTCCAAGGCTGCGAACTGGGATTCCAGCAGGGTCCGCGGCATGAACTCGTGGGCGCGGGCTTCCATCCGCGCGCCAATGGTGCCCGCGCTTCCGGTCAGGTGGATGAAGACAACATCCGGCGCTGCGCTGCGCAGCAGGTCCCGGTAGCGGCGCTTCAACGCTGAGCAGGCGACGATAGGCGGGACTGTTGTGACGCCGTCGGCCTTTCCTGCGAGCAGCTCCCCCAGCGTGCCAAGCCAGGGCTCCCTGTCAACGTCCGTGAGCGGTTTGCCGGCGCCCATTTTCTGCTTGTTGGCGGCCGGATGGAAATCGTCGCCATCGAAGAATGGCATGTCCAGGCGCAGGCCCAGCAGGGAGCCCATGGTGGATTTCCCCGAGCCGGACACGCCCATCACCACCAGGGGCGGCAACGGGGCGTTCACCGTTCCTCCCCGTTCCCGTCGAAGCTGAGGAGGACTTTGCCGGAACTGGTGGAGTCCTTGGCCACCTCGAAGGCGTGCAGGGCGTCCTCCACGGGGTATTGGTGGGTGATGACGGGGTCGATGTGCAGTGACCCGTCGGCAAGCGCCGCGATGACCTCGTCGATTTCGTCGTTGAAGCGGAAGGAGCCCTTGAGGTCCAGTTCGCGGGTGATGGCCAGCGAGATGGGTAGCGGCTGCATGCCGGTGGGCAGCAGCCCCACCATCACCACGGTCCCGCCCCGCACCGCGCCGCGGATGGCGGAGGCCAGTCCGTGGTGGTTGCCGGAGGATTCGATCACCACGTCCGCCTCCACGGCGGCGATCGCTTCCGTGTCTGCGGCGTTGACGACCTGGTCCGCGCCGACGGCCTTGGCGATCTCCAGCGGCTTGGGATGGAGGTCCACAGCGGTGATGTGCGCTGCACCGGCGCGTTTGAGGACCGCGACAGCGAGGGCACCGATGGGGCCGGACCCGATCACCAGCGCGGTCTTCCCGGCCACGTCCCCGGCGCGGGAGACCGCGTGCCAGGCCACGGACGCGGGTTCGACCAGGGCGGCCGTGCGCAGGTCGATGCCCTCGGGCAGGGCCCGCAGCATCCGGACGGGCAGGTTCACGTACCGGCTGAATGCGCCGTCGGTGTGCGGGTAGCGGGCGGCGCTGCCCAGGTAGGTGCAGCCGGGTGAGAGGTTGGGCCGGTCCGCGGGGTACCTGGCCGCGCCAGGTCCCGGGGTGGCGGGGTGGACGGCGACGGCGGTTCCGGGCTGCGGTCCCTGGCCGTTGGCGGCGGCGCGGACCACCACGCCGGAGATTTCGTGGCCCAGGACCAGGGGTGCCTTCAGGATGGATTCCCCGGCCGCGCCGTGCAGCCAGTAATGCAGGTCCGAGCCGCAGATGCCGCCGTACAAGACCTCGACGACGGCCTGGTCATCCGCCGGCAGGGCCAGCGGGACCTCATCGATCCGGAGGTCCCCGGCGGCGTGGGCCACCACGGCCGGCCCGGAGGCGGGCAGCGTGTTGGGGCCTGGCTGGACGGGTGTGTTCGCGGGCATCAGACCACCACCGTCATTCCGCCGTCGATGAAAATGGTCTGGCCGTTCACGAAGTCCGACCCGTCGGAGGCCAGCCAGACCACGGGCCCGGCCAGGTCCTTCGGCGTGCCCCAGCGGTGGGCCGGGGTGCGGCCCAGGATCCAGGTATTGAACTGTTCGTCGTCCACCAGGTTCTGCGTCATCTCGGTGTGGATATACCCCGGCGCGATCCCGTTGACTTGCAGGCCGGAAGCGGCCCACTCGGCCGTCATGGCCCGGGTGAGGTTCCGCAGCCCGCCCTTGGCGGCAACATACGGGGCGATAGTGGGGCGGGCCAGGTCCGTCTGCACCGAGCAGATGTTGATGATCTTGCCCCGGCCGCGCGGAATCATGTGCCGGGCCGCCTCCCGCCCCACCAGGAACGCACTGGTCAGGTCCGTGGAAATGACCCGCTCCCAATCCGCCACCTCAAGGTCCAGCATCGGCACCCGGTGCTGGATCCCGGCGTTGTTCACCAGAATCTCCAACGGACCCACGTGCTCTTCGATCCACGCGATGCTGCGGGCTGCCGCCTCGCCGTCGGTGACGTCAAACGCGATGCTGGCGATGCGGCCGGCCGGGAAGTCGGCGGCGAGCGCGGCTTCGGCTTCCTTGAGCCGCTCCGGGTTGATGCCATTCAGCACAACCGTGGCACCGGCGTCGGCCAGTGCCCGGGCGAGTGACGAGCCGATGCCGCGGCTGGAGCCGGTGACCAATGCGACGCGGCCGGTGAGGTCAAACAGTGAGCTCATGCGAACGGTCCCTGCTGCACCAGGTTGACCGGGGTGTCGCCGGCGGCGAGGGCCTCAAGCTGCCGTTTCAGGAGTTTCAGGATCCGTGGTTCGAACGCTGAGGCGTTGCCGCCAACGTGGGGGGTGATGAGGGCGTTCTCCGACGACCAGAGCGGGTGGCCGGCGGGCAGCGGTTCTGGGTCGACGACGTCGATGGCGCAGTGCAGGCGGCCGGACACCACTTCAGCCGTTAGGGCGTCGGTGTCGATCACGGCGCCGCGGCCGACGTTGACCACCAGGGCGCCGTCCGGCAGGGCGGCCAGGACCTTGGCTCCCACCAGGTGGTGGGTCGCCTCGGTGAGGGGAAGGACGGAGACCAGGATGTCGTGGCCGGCGGCGAGCGCCACGAGTTCATCCGGACCGTGGACCTGGCCGTCCGCATCGGTCCGTGCGGCGCTTCCCACCCGGGTCAGTGTGACTTCGAAGGGCTCCAGGCGGCGGGCCAGCTCCTTCCCGATTCCGCCGATGCCCAGCAGCAGGACCTTCCGGTCGGCCAGCGACTGGCGGCGTTGCGGGTTCCAGCGTTCGGCCTGTTGATCGCGGGCGGCCTGGTCGATGCCGCGGAGCTTGGCGAGGATGAGGCCAACGGCCAGCTCCGCGGTGGCAGCTGCATGGACGCCCGAGGCGTTTGCCACGGCGGCGGCCGGACCCGCTGCCTCGCGGACGCCGTCGAACCCTGTTGACTGAGTTTGCACGAACTTCAGGTCCGGGACCTTGCCAAGGTTCGCCAGGACCGCGCCGGCATTGAGGTACGGCAGGATGACCCCGTCGATGCTTCCGTGGGCCTCGTCAGGGGCCACCTGCATGTCCCACACCACTCCCGTCAGTCCCTCCGGGAGCGGGGACAAATCGGCCAGGAGCTGGGGTTCGGGGAAACTGACGGTTTGCACGTGCTGCATCGTTGAAGGCCTATCGGTTGGTGGGAAGGTGCTGCGGGCGGATCGTTATGCGTCGCGGCGGTCGAAGGTCAGTCCGCCGGGGACCTGGAAGGTGGGCATGAGCTCGAGCATGCCCACATTCACGTGGCGCGGGGTTTCAATGGCGTAATCAAGGGCATTGACGATGTCGTCCGTGGTGAGCGACTCGTAGCCCTCGTAGTAGGTCTGCCAGGCTTCTTCCATGGCCTCGGGGCTGCCGCCCAGGTTGCGGCCGAAGATTTCGGTCTCCACCCGGCCGGGGCAGATTTCGGTGACGCGGATGCGCTTGCCGACCGTGTCGTTGCGCAACTGCCGGGAGATCTGGTGCACGGCGGCCTTGGTGGCGTGGTACGCGGTGTGGCCGTAGAAGTTGTAGAGCCCGGCGATCGAACTGATGTTGACCACGTGGCCCAGGTCCCGCTCCACCATGCCGGGCAGCACCAGCCGGGTGAGCTGCAGCAGGCCGCGGAGGTTGACGTCGATGAGTTCGTCGATGTCCTGCTCGGAGGAGTCCAGGATGTTGCCGGTCCGGGAGACCCCGGCGCAGTTCACCAGGACGTCCACCTTGAGGTCGCGGACGACGCCGGCCAGGCCGGCGGTGTCGGTCAGGTCCACCACATGCGGGACTGCTCCCGTGCGGTCGGCCAGTTCGGCGAGGCGTTCCTCGTTGCGGGCCACAGCGTGCACGGTCAATCCGCGCTTGGCGAGACGTTCGGCGATGGCCGCGCCCATGCCGGTGGACGCTCCGGTGACGAGGGCTGTGGTGTAGTCGGAAAAAGGCACAGGGACTCCAATAAGTGGTAAATGGCGGGGCTCTTAGGTCCGGCAATGGGCTGGGCGTAGTGGTTGGCAGGGGGTTAGGGATCGCGTAGCGGTTTGTGGGTGCGGTCCCGGGCGGTGGGACGGGCATTCATGATGTTCAGGCTCCTGACGCCGGGCTGAGTTCGTGCCAGCGCTGGCCGGCGCCGACCCCCAGGAGTCCAAAGACTGTGTTCACGGTGTTCCGGAGTCTGTCCAGCTCCAGGCAGGCTGTGCGGTGCATGGCTGTTGCTTCAGCCACGGTTGTCTTTCTGAAGGTGACGGTGTGTCCGGGCCTGGACTGTGCCAGGACATCCAGGGAGCGGCTTGTGACGACCCCCAGGACCGGATAGCCCGCCGTAACGCCGCGTCCCCGGTGCAGGACCAGCAGTTCGTCCCGGGACGGAACCTCGATGGCCCCCACCGGGACACCGCGGGAGAGGACCTCGGAGGTGAGTTGGCGTTCGGGAAGTGCGCCGCCGAGCCGGAGTCCGATGTGGTTGCTTCGGGGGCTCACGGTGTACTGCGTGGTGAAAAGCAGGTCTGCGGTGTCGCCGAATTCGGCTACGTCCGGCCCGTCGGTGACGTCGATGACCGGGTGGGTGGTGAATTCCGGCTTTGCCAGCCCCAGCCGGAACAGGGGCAAGCCGAAGTATGGCTGAGTGAGGGGCGCGGTGGTCTTTTGCGTTGCAAGCCGGGTGCCCTCAACAAGTTTCAGTCCGAAGCCCACGACCGTGTCCGGTGCGCAACTGCCCAGCAGCGTGGGGACAGTGAAGGATCCGCGGACGGCGATGTAGGCCCGGAGACCGGTGCGGATTCCGCGGACCGCCACTGTTTCGCCGGCCCGTACGGAGACGGGCTCCCACTGGGGGCAGTCGCGGCCGCCCACCGAGAGGTCCAGCGGCGCGCCGGTCACGGCGATCAGCAGGTCCGTGGTGGCGCGCATCCTGAAGTCCAGGGCGGTTAGTTCCAGCAGCGGATCGTTGTCCCCGTTGCCGGCCAGGATGTTCGCGGCCTTGGCCGAAAACTGGTCCAGGGCGCCGTTGACGGGAAGTCCGAATGCAGGACCCTTCGTCCGGCCAAGGTCGGTGACGACGGAGTGTCCGGGCTGAAGGACGATAAGTGACCCGGTCATGGCCGGGCCTCCAGGAACTGCCCCTCGTACTTTCCGAAGTCCTCCGCGGGAATGCGGTAGAAGCGCAGTTCATCGCCGGGGACGTAGGGCACCAGGGGTTCGCGTGCTGCGTCCAGGACCGTAAGGGGGGTCTGGCCGATGACGCACCAGCCTCCTGGTGCGACGGCGGGCGCGATCACGGCTTGGCGTCCGGCCACGGATACTGCACCGGCGGGTACGGACAGCCGCGGGTCTTTGAGCCTGGGGACGGGGACCGGGAAGTCTGGTCCGTCCATCATGGGCGAGCCTGCCGGCGCTCCGAGGCAGCGGATGACGTAGGTCTTGGCCGTGTGCCGGGCGATCACGTCCTGGACGTCCAGGCCCTGGTGCTCTGCCACGCTTTCCAGGTCCGGCCCGTAGCTGCCCCCGTACACGACCGGTACCTCGAAGCGGCGCGGCTCGCGCAGGGTGGTGCCAACAAAGTCCAGCTGGCGCATCCCCAGGAGGATGAACGCCCTGACCTGGCGGGCGGAGGTGAGGTAGGGGTCGAATTCGACCAGGACGGAGTCGTAGGTGGGAACGGCGCCATGGATGCCTTCGACGCCGGCGGTCGCCAGCCAGCCGGCCAGGGAGTGGACCGTGGCCCAGTTGGCTTCTGCGTCACCGGCCTGTGCCACCACACGCAGGGCGGCGTCGCCTGACTCGTAGATGTCCAGCATTGTCCGGCTGGTTGTCGTTGGGGCGGCCATGGTCAGGAAACCTTTTGCTTTGCGGCGAGCACTTGTGCCAACGGGGCAATGGTGACGCCTGCGGCGATCAGTTCGCTGCGAACCAGGCGGGCAAGTTCGACGGCGCCCGGATTGTCGCCGTGGAGCAGCACCGTGTCGGCATGGATGGCGATGTCGCTGCCGGAGACTGTTTCGATGAGTCCTTCGGTCACCATCCGCACAGTGCGCCGGACAATGACGGAGGGGTCGTGGATCACGGCGCCGGGCCGGCTGCGCGGCACCAGAGTCCCGTCATCCTGGTAGGCGCGGTCCGCGATGCCAACGATGGCCACCCGCAGGCCGCGCTCCGCCGCCGCAGTGGCGAGTTCACCGTCCTGCGCCAGGATGATCAGCTTCGGGTCCACCCGGGCGGCGGCATCTGCTACGGCTCGGGCGTAGTCCGCGCGGGTGGCCACCAGGTTGCCCAGGCGGCCGTGGGGAGCCAGGTGGGAGACGGTACCGCCGTGGTAGGCGGCAAACGCCGACAGGGCACCCAGCTGGTAGATCACATCGTTGCGGACTTCGTCAGCCGTGAGGTCCATGGCCCGGCGGCCGAAGCCGCGAAGATCCGGGAAGCTCGGGTGGGCGCCGATGCCGACTCCCGTCCTGACACATTCAGCCACGGTGGCGTCCATGATGTCAGGGTCCCCCGCGTGGAAGCCGCAGGCGATGTTGGCGCTGGAGACGATTTCCAGGAGGGCGTTGTCGTCGCCGATCGAGTAGGCGCCAAAACCTTCACCAAGATCCGCTACGAGATCAACTGTGGGCATTGCGGGCCTTCCTCTGCTGGTGCTGCGGGTGTAAATCAGTGTGGCATCGGGATTGGAGCCACACAAAGACGAATGCGGTATCACGCTATAGGGAACAGTTATGACCTTTAGGGGCGCTATTGGCGACCCCGAAAAATTCAAGCGGCCCTTATTTCGTAACAACAAGACTGGCTTTTCCAACAAATTTTTTCCTGCTTATGCACAAAACATATGCCGGCATCAAAACCGGCGATGGCTTGGGCCGGGATAGAATGATCTGGTCATTGGAAAAGTCATCTGCAATTAACCTATGCCCGAGACTCGGATCACACAAAGACGTATTGCCTGTCCCGCCATAGCGCCAACGTATGACCCCGCATGCTGTGCCGTCCCCGGCTGGAAAAGAGGAGCGCTATGGACACCCGGAAGCTGGCGTACTTCGTGAAGATCGTCGACTCAGGAAGCATCACCAAGGCGGCCGCCGCCCTCCACGTCGCCCAGCCGGCGCTGAGCCAGCAGGTGTCGGCCCTGGAAACGGAGCTGAAGCAGCGGCTCCTGATCCGGAGCAAGCAGGGCGTGGAGCCCACGGCGGCCGGCCATACCCTCTACCGGCACGCCCAAACCATCCTGCGCCAAGTGGAGCAGGCAAGGATCGATGTGGCAGCTTCAGGAGCGGCACCTTCCGGGCGCGTCTCCATAGCAATCGCTCCCTACAGCATGGCCTCAAGCCTTACCCCGCGGATTATCCGCGAAGTAGGGCGGCGCTACCCCGACATCGTGCTGCACCTGACGGAGATATACGGCGGCGTACTCAGCGAGGCCATCAAGAACGGGCGGCTGGACATGGCCCTCATCTATGAACCGGGGCCCATCCGGGGTGTGCAATTCACCACCCTCATCGTCGAGGACCTGTACCTGGTGGTCAACGCCGCGCGGGAGCTTCCGGTGGATCCCGGGGCCGGCACCATCGCCCTGGAAGCGGCGGCCACGCTGGGCCTGTTCCTGCCCGAACGGATCCACACCCTCCGCCAGGTGGTGGAGGCGGGCTTCGACAGCAAGGGCCTCACGCTGCACCTGGTGGGGGAAGTGGAATCGGTGCCGTCCCTGACCCGGCTGCTGCGCAGCGACCTGGGTGCGACCATCCTGCCAAAGTCGGCCGCGGATGCCCTGTTCCATGAGGAGGACTTCCGGGTCCTGCGGATCACCGGGCCTGCACTCCAGTGCAAGATCGCGCTGTGCACTCCGGACCACGAACCGCTCTCTGAGGCCGGTTCCGCCGTTCTGCTGGTGCTGAAGGAAATGCTCCAGGAAATGCTGCGCAGCAAATACCAGCCGCTTTCCAGCGGAACACCCTCCGCTGGCGCGGATGCATCATAAGCGGCCCTTATCAGGTCACGCTCCATTAGTCTTATCCATGGAATTTGCTGCGTCCTAGGATAAAAGCCATAAAGGTTCGCCAACGGCGTTTACCCGGCACAAATGATTCCCTTGGAGCCCAGCATGAAAAAGATCACCAGCCTGCAATACCGGAAATCCTCGGAACGAAGGATCCAGCTTAAGGCCAGCACCGGTTCGCATTGCCCCACCAATGGTTTCTGGCGGGCCGAGGACGGCGCTGCCTCGGATCCGGTGTTTGTCTTCGAGGGCAGCATGATGCCGCCGGGCAAGCGGGGATCCACCATGTGGTACCTGGACGACTCCCAGGTGGGGCCGCCTGCGTACCTTCTTCCCGGGATCAACTGAGGTGGCTTGAACCACCGCCCCGCCGGCGGCCAACAGAAGGCCCGGAGTTCCAGAAGGAACTCCGGGCCTCTGTGGTTTAACCCCATCGGTGTGAGCTACAGCGCGGGCTCCAATTCGGCGTCTTCCACCAGCAGCCCCTTTGCCTTCAGGACCTCGGTCAGCTTGCACAACTCGATGGTGGTGCCACCCTCCTTGTAGCGGCGGATGAGGTCGTCCTCAGCGTCCACGCGTGCCTGCGACAGCCTGATGACTTCCTCGATCTCATCCTTGCGGACCACCACCACACCGTCGCCATCACCCAGCAGGACATCGCCCGGGTAGACAATTTCGCCGCCGAACACCAGGGGATGGTTGATCGGGCCAATGGTTTCCTTGACGGTTCCCTTGATGCAGACACTGCCGGAGAACACCGGCAATCCGAGTTCAATCAGGTCCTTGGTGTCGCGGACGCCTGAATCCGTAACCATACCCGCCAGGCCTTTCGCCTTCATGGCGTTGCCCAGCACATCGCCGAATGTCCCGGCTTCCTCGTACTCACCGGCTGCCACCAGGACAACGTCGCCCTGCTTGGCGTAGTGAATGGCCACCTGAAGCATCAGGTTGTCCCGCGGTGCACAGACCACGGTGACGGCGGGGCCGCAGAAGGACATGCTGCGGTCAATCGGCTTGATCTTCGAACTCAGCGCACCTTTGCGGCCCTGTGCTTCATGCACGGTGGCAGATGAGAACTTGGAGAGCCGCTGAACGGCATCTTCGGAAGGGCGGTCGAATTTCGTTTTGACATGGATCATGAGGTGCTCCTGTTTTGTAGAAAGCGTGGGCAAAGCAGTGATTGGGTCAGGCCAGCGCCCTGACGGCCTTTTCGATGGCAGCGATGGAATCCTCGATCACCGGCAGGCCGGTGGCATAGGAAATCCGGAAGTAGGGGCTTAGTCCGTACGCCGAACCCTGGATGACGGCAACGGACGCCGCTTCCAGGAGATACAACGTGAAGTCCTCGTCGTTGCTGATCCGCCTGCCGTCGGGTGTCGTCTTGCCGATGACCCCGGCGCAGTTGACGTACGCGTAAAAGGCGCCTTCCGGCGTCGCGCACTGCAGGCCATTGACCGCGTTAAGCCCGGCGACTGCCGCATCACGCCGTTCGCGGTACACCTCCACGCTTTCGCGGACGAACGCATGGTCTCCGGTGAGTGCCGCGGCGGCAGCCGCCTGGCTGATCGAGGACGGGCAGGAGGACATTTGGGACTGCAGCTTGTTAATGGCAGCCACCAGGGGCGGCGGGCCGCCGGCGTAACCCAGCCGCCATCCGGTCATCGCGTAGGCCTTGGAGACCCCGTTGGTGACCAGCACGCGGTCCTTAAGCTCAGGGGCAACGGCCACGAGACCCGTTATGGGCTCTTCGCCGAAGTGGATCTCGTCGTAGATCTCATCGGTGAGGACATAGACGTCAGTGTGGTCCTTGAGGACGGCGGCCAGGCCTGCCAGTTCTTGGCGGGAGTAGACCGCTCCGGTGGGGTTGGAGGGCGTGTTGAGGATGACCCACTTGGTGTGCTCCGTCAGTGCGCCTGCCAGTGCCTCGGGGGTTAGTTTGAAACCGGTGTCCTCACCACAGGAAACGATGACGGGGGTGCCTTCGTTGGCGAGCACCATGTCCGGGTAGGAGACCCAGTACGGCGCTGGAATGACAACTTCGTCGCCCGGATCGAGGGTGGCCATGAACGCGGTGAAGATGACCTGCTTGCCGCCTCCCCCGATGGTGATTTCGCCGGCGGTGTACTGCTGCCCTGTTTTGCGGTGCAGCGTCTGCAGGATGGCCTTTTGCAGTTCGGGCGTCCCGGTGACCGATGTGTACTTGGTTTCACCACGGTCGATGGCCGCGAAGGCGGCGTCCTTGATGTGCTGGGGCGTGTCGAAGTCCGGCTCGCCGACCGTCAGGTCCAGGATCCGGCGGCCCTCGGCCTTGAGCTCCCGGACACGGGCCGCCGCGGCAACGCTGGGTGAGGATTTGATACGGGTTACGCGTGATGCGGGCACGAATTCAGGCATGGTGTCTTCCAGGCTTCCGGTACGGATGGGGGTGGTTCATTTGAGCCTAGGGAAGGAGCCACCCCCTTGGATAAGACCTAAAGTGCGTGGACAGATAAGCAGCCCTTATGACGGAGCACCTAGAACTTTCGCCTATTGCTCCAAGTACTTTCGGTATTGCCCTGCCGGTTTGACCGGGGCGTAACCTGCAGGGTGGATAACGGGCCCAATGAAGGCACACCGCCGGCCCCCGCGACGCCTCCACGTCCGACGGGCGGGAAGCCGCGCGGGCAGGCGAACACCAACGGAGACAAGGAGCAGAGGTGCCCGGCAGAAAAATTCACGATCGGATACCTCCGCGTTCAGCCAGGACCGGCACGGGCGCGGCCGGCGTGGCAGCGTACCGGTACCGCGGCGTCCCGAAGCCGGACCCCGCCACGGCCCGAGCCCAACAAGTCCTGGCCATGCTGGCCCAGCTGAGGACGACCCTCGCACTTCGGTCCAGCAGGGTACGTGCCCTCACCGCCGAGTTGGGTGATTGCCTTGCCCAGGCCGTGTGCGATGGCGTGAAGGTTGCCGCCGTCGCGAAGGCCGCCGGACAGCCTGCAGCAAGTATCCGGTCTGCCGCGCTGGCACGCGGCGAGCTGTACCCGTCCGGCCAAACCCGGAGCGGGCATCTTCACCTCATTGCGGGATTGGCTTCGGAGCTGGCGGCAGCAGAAGGCGCCCGGAGCGACGCGGAAGAACAACGAACGCAGGTTCTGGCCCTGGCCAGGAAATCCCGGCTCCTTGACGACTACCAACTTGCCGGGGCAAGCGGGCTTAAGTCCGACGAAATCCGCAAAATGACCAGGGGCGTCGGCTTGCGTGTGCCCAGCCGCAGTAATCGTCCCGCCTGATCCCCGGCCGGCGGGCCTTCCGCCCTCCCATCCCCGTTCCACGGCGAGCTTCCGTGTTGTCCAAGGTCTCCGGTCCTTCGACTCCAAGCCATAACAAATCGCTATGTAGGTACATAAAAGCCGACTTTGTGTGACCCATACCGCAAACGTTAACTTGATGTTTGAGGCCGGTCCGCAAAGCCGTAAACACGATTTGCGAGAGAGCTCACAGCAGGACCAACAGGACATTCCACTCAAGATCTCTTTCCGAGAGCCCAGGTTTAGCGGCAACCGGTGTTCACCCATCACCCACGGAGACGAAATGACAGAAACCACACTTCCCAGGAAGACCCCGGTCAAGGCCGCAATCGCGGCCTGGATCGGTACGACGTTGGAGTACTACGACTTCGCGGTGTACGGCACCTCGTCGGCGCTGGTTCTGAACGTGCTCTTCTTTTCACCCGAGCTGCCCCAGGGCCTCAGCGTACTGCTCGCCATGATCACCTTCGCGGTCGGCTACGCGGTGCGCCCCCTCGGCTCCCTCATCCTGGGGCCGCTGGGCGATCGTCGCGGCCGCAAGTTCGTCATGATGATCACACTGTTCGGCATCGGCGGCTGCACCTTCCTGATCGGGTGCCTCCCCACATACGCCCAAATCGGGCCTCTTGCTCCAGTCCTGCTCGTGCTGATCCGCGTCATCCAGGGACTGTGCCTTTCCGGCGAGCAGCCCAGTGCCATCACCATGAGCCTGGAGCATGCTTCCGAAGGCCGGCGCGGGTTCCTCGCGAGCTTCACCACCTTGGGTTCCTCCTCCGGCACACTGCTTACCCTGCTGGTCTTCATCCCGATCGCCGCCATGCCCTCGGAGCAGTTGCTGAGCTGGGGTTGGCGGCTGCCGTTCTGGGCCTCCGCCCTCGTAGTCGTCGCTGCCTACCTGATCCGCCGCCACATCGAGGAGCCGCCGGAGTTCGTAAAGGCCCAGGCCGCCAAGGTGAACGTTGCTCCCCTCCGGCATCTTCTGCGCTTCCACTGGCGTGCCGTGCTGCGGATCGTGTTCTGTGCCCTCATCGCTGGCACGAGCTACATGATGCAGACCTTCTCGGTGGCATTCGGTACCGCCGGCTACAAGCTGGATAAGCCGACCATGCTCCTGACGACTACCGTCTCGGCCGTGATCGCCCTCGGCATCACGCCCCTCGCAGGATTCCTTGTGGACAAGATCGGCCGCAAGACGATGTTCCTCATCGCAACGGGCGGCGTGGGCGTCACGATGGTCCCCTACCTGTGGTCAATCACGACCGGGAATTGGTCGCTGATCTTCCTGTTCGGCATCATCAACTACTCCCTCTTCTACTCAATGGTGAACGCGTCCTGGCCGTCATTCTTCGCGGAGATGTTCCCCGGCCGCCTGCGCGTCTCCGGACTCGCCCTTGGGACGCAGGTCGGCTTCGCCATCTCGGGCGTCATCGGCCCCGTTCTCTCGACAGCCCTCGCTGGCCCCGACCTGAAAGATTGGGTCGGACCGTCCATGGTCGCGCTCGGGTTCATGGTCCTGGCCGGAGCCTCAGCCCTGACCGCCAAGGAGACCAGAAAGTACACCCTCAAGGAGCTCGACGAGGTGCAGCAGAGCGAACGGGAAACGTCCGTCCTCACGGCCGCGGCCATGTCCCCAAGCTCAGCTGCCCGCGGCCTCGCTGGTTAGACCCAAAAGCGGGATGACGGGATATCTCCCTTGAGATGATCACGGACTCGCTGAACGTCCCACAACGTTGATTCAGTTGTGAACAAGTGAAGACCTCTTAGTGGCGGCACCAACAGCCAACCACTAAGAGGTCTTCCTGTCGCCAGGGCCGCTCCGGCTGGCTGCAGCACGCCAACCAAAACTTCAACGGCCGCGGCCCCCGGCCCGAAGCACGACGGGATCCGCAAGCTGACCAGGGGCATCGCTGCACCGTAACGGCCCGGGCACCTGAGTCCGGTCCGGAAGGCTCTGGCCAGATCTACCGGATAGTGCTGGGATAGTCCCGGAACACGGACTCGCTGGAGGCGATGGGCATGGCACGGTTGAACGGGCGTATTGCGTTGGTGACCGGTGCCACCGGTGGGATCGGGCGGGCAGTGGCTGCCGGCCTTGCCCGCGAAGGCGCAACTGTCGTGGTGGTGGGCCGGACCGTGGCGCGTGCCCAGGCGGCGATGGCCGATATCCGGACCCGCGTTCCGGGCGCGGAGCTTGAGCCGCTGGCCTGCGACCTGTCTCTGCAGTCTTCGATCCGCTCTGCCGTGGACGGGTTCCGCTCCCGTCACGGCAGGCTGGATGTGCTGGTGAACGCGGCCGGCGTGTTCCGCAAGGAACGCCATGAAACTGCCGAAGGGCTGGAGCTCACCTTCGCCACCAACGTGATGTCCTACTACCTGGTCACCGGGCTCCTGCTGGACGATCTCAGGAAGGGTGCGTCCGCCGCCCTGCCGTCGCGCGTCATCAACATCGCGTCCAAGTACGGCAATGTCCGGATCCCCTTCGATGACCTGCAGACGGCGAAGGGGAAATACAGCTTCCTCCGTTCCACGCCGCCCACCATGCTGGGCCGGGTCCTCCTGACCCAGGAATTCGCCGCCAGGCTGCGTGGAACAGGGGTGGTGGTCAACGCCGTCCATCCCGGACTGGTGAAGAACACGGGGCTGTTGCAGGACGTGGGCGGCCCGTTCCGGTGGATCACGAACACCCTGGGAAAGTCGGCAGAGAAGGCTGCCGACACGCCGCTCTGGCTGGCAACCTCACCCGAGGCGGCGGTGCTGACCGGCAAGCTGTGGGCAGGCCGGAAAGAGCTTCCCACCCCCGGCATGGGTTCTGACCCGGAGGCGCGGCGGCGGCTGTGGGACGCCTGTGCCGGCCTGGCGGGGACTGACTTCCGGTGAGCGCCACCGTTCATGCCCGCCGCACGGGCCGCATGCCGGGGCGGCGCCGGATGCCGGGGCACGGGAATTTGTTGCCCGCGTCCGGCGTTGTCGATCTGTCCAGAACAATCTGGACATCAGCAGCTGGACAGGAGAACACACCACATGTCAGTTGACTACGACGCTCCACGGGTCACGCCCGAGGAAGAGCCGAACGTCGCCCTGGAGGAGCTGAAGTCCGATAAGTCCGGCCGCCGGGAGGCAGCTCCCGACATGGACGAAACGGACCTGGCGGACAGCTTCGAGCTGCCCGGCGCGGACCTCTCCAACGAGGAACTCCTCATCCAGGTGGTCCCGGTGCAGGCAGACGAATTCACCTGTATGTCCTGCTTCCTGGTCCACCACCGCAGCCAGTTGGCGCGCGAGAAGGATGGCAAGAAGTACTGCAAGGAATGTGAGGGCTAGCAGGGGCACGACGGCCAACTGCGTTCGGTTTCCAACCATTGGAATCTGCACTCGTGGCCGGAGCGATGGACAGCCATGATGTAGGTCACGCTCCGGCAAAGGCCGGCCGACTGGAAAGAAGGAAACCATGTCCCTCAGCGTTGAGGAAATGAACAAGCAGCTCCCGGCGGCCAACGTGCTGCCCGGAGAGGCAGTCCCGTATTACATGGCGTCGGGCGAGGGCGCGCGCTACGAAATCAACGGCCAGTTAGTAACGGTCATCGCCCGCGCCGCCGATACGGGCGGCATCTTCAGCGCGGCCTACATCTCCGGCGGAATGGGGGCCGAATCCCCCTTTGTCAGCCACAGCATCGAACACAAGACCCTCTACGTCTTCGACGGGATCCTGCACGTCTGGCTGCCCGGCGAGAGCAGGATCCTCACCTCCGGAGACTCGGTGGTCATCCCGCCGAACACCCCGCACGCCTACCGGATGGCAAGCCACTACACCCGGTTCCTGAACTGGATGACGCCCGGCGGCGGCGAAAAGTACTACGAGCGGGTGGGAACGCCCATTGATTCGCACGTCCCGCCGGTGCGCGCCGGACACAAGACCAGCCTGCAGGAGCAGGCCGAGGTGGGCGCCGAGTTCGGCATCACCTTCCCCGACGTCCAGCGCGTGGCGCCGTCGTTCAAGAACGACGCCGGCCTCCCGCCTGCCCAGAGCCCCTACTTCCTGAGTGCCGGGGAGGGTGAGCGACTGGTCAGCTACCAGACCATGTTCACCTACCTGTCCCGGCCGGCCAACACCGGTTCGAGCTACTTCGCCGTGCACACCAAGGGCGCCAAGTCCCCCTACATCCCGCTGCACTTCCACTCACAGCACACGGAAAACTTCCTGTGCACCGAGGGCCGGATGTGGCTGTACGCCAACGGCCGGGAAATGCTGCTGACCAAGGGGGACTTTGTGCACGCCCCTGCGGGAACCATCCACTCGTTCGCGTTTGATGCCCACAACACCCAGATGGTGGGGTTCCTGACGCCGTCCGTGTTCAACGGGTTCTTCGAGTACTTCAACCAGCCCACGGAGGACTACATGTACACCGAGGGCGGCGAGCCTTACATGGACCTGGAAGGCTTTGGGCGTGCCCAGGCCGAGATGGACCTGACCGTGGTGGGCCCGCCGCCGCAGCGCCGCGCGGCCCTGGACATCCCCTAAACCACATCCAACACAGAAGGCCCGGACTTCCGAGAGGAAATCCGGGCCTTGGCTTTGTCATCATTCCATTGCTCCGTAGCGGCCGTTCCGGACACTCAAAACGGCAGTTACGGAGCAGCCGATGGGTATTGCCTGACCAGTTCGCGGCCGTAGTCGTTGCCGTTGGGGGTGCGGACCACGGTGTGCATGTGGAACGGGGCAGGTTCGTCGTTGCTGAGGAACACGCCGGTGTGGTGGTCCAGTTCCAGCACCACCACAGGGCTTTGCAGGCGGAAGTAGAAGGCCTCCTCCCCCTCCCAGCCGCCGATCCAGCTGAAGAACGATTCACCGTAGTGCTGCTGGATCTCCCGGCGCCGTGCGGCGCGGGGCCCGTCCGGCAGGTAGGCGATGAAGTCATCCACCACCGCGTCCAGCAGTTCCCGGGCCTCCGTGGGCATATCCCGCACGGGGATGCCCTCACAGGGGATCACCCGGTTGTCCTGGAAGCACCCGCCGAGGTGCCGCTCGTCGCCCGGGTGGAGGCGGCCTTCGGGCATGGCCGGGTCCACCATCGACGCGTAGACGGTGGCGCCAGCCCGGAGCTGGGCGGGCAGCGCGCCCATCAGCTGCCGGGCCAGGGCGATGCGCTCCTTGAACACCTTCACGCCCCGGTGCGGGCCGGCGTCGATCATGTCCGGTTCGGCGCCCATGAACACCGGCGACACCACCAGCTGCGTCCCCGCCACCAGGCAGTTCAGCGCCGCGTGGTGGCCGAAGAGCTGCCACCCCCACGGTTCGGTCTCGGACGGTTCGCCGTAGAGGGCAAAGTTGTAGCTGAACTCGTTCATGAGCAGCGGCAGCTCCACCAGGTCGCCTAGGAACCCGTTGATGCGCATCAGGTTCCGCACCAGCTCAAACCCCTGCGGGCTCAGGCTTGCTTCCACCACGCCCAGGGCAGCGTCGCGGACCGGTGGTTCCAGCTCATCCAGGCGCAGCCCGGTATCGTGCTGCATGAATTCGGGGTTGGCCCAGCTTTGCCACTCGGGCGCATCCACGGCGTAGCTGAGCTTCCGCGCCTGGTCCGCAGTGACGGTGCCCAGCAGCTTGCGGGCCGCGGCCACCATCTCCGCGGCAGGCGCTTCCTCCCCGGGCCGGGCCGGTGCCAGCGGGTACAGGCCTTCCCGGCGCACGCCGTCGCTGGTGATGCCGGTGAAGGGCTGCGGGTAAAGCTTCTGCCAGCCTTCGATCATGGGCCCGGCGAACGGGTCGGTCTTGGCAGCTTCTGCGTACTCGCGGGCGTTCAGGCCCCGGATGTCCGCCACGCGCGGGTGGTCCGGGGGAAACAGGTAATCACGGAATGACGGCGTCGACACGGTTGCTCCTGGTGTTCTCAAGGGAAGTGGGCGACCATCCGGCCGCCACGGATAGGGCTGCGCCCGCGGCGGGGGCGGAATTTCCGCGCCAGGCCACGTGCTGGTCCGGGCGGACCAGCACGGCGTTGGCGCCCCACACGTGGGAAAGGGGCCTGCCGTCGTAGGAAGGTCCGACGACGGCGACGGTCACCGGAACGCCCGTCCGGGCGGCGGCCGCCAACACCGGCTGGGCGACTTCAGCCGCGGTCGCGCCTGCCGCGCCGGCGTCCACCAGCAACGTGAATCCGGTGCCCAGATGGCTGTACAGGGAGGTGCCGTCCGCCAGCCATGCGTGCGGCAGCAGGGCGCCCGGGCTGGCGGACGGTACGTAGCGGATGGGGTCTTCGGCCGGGACTGGCAGGCCGTCGGGAACCACGAGGGCCGACTCCGCGTACGAGTAGCCCAGGACCAGGCCCAGGGAGTCGAACTCGCTCTGCTTCACGGCGAGCGCGTCGTGGGCAGCCCGGCGCGCAGCGTCACCACGGGTCCCGGCAAGCGCCAGGTGCGGGTCCGCAAAATGGTACGCCAGGGCCTTGCCGTTCTCCGCGGCGTCGCGGATGGTGCGGGCTGCCACGGGCCGGCGTTCTTCCCCGTAGCTGGGCAGGAGGCCGGGGCCTGCCCAGCCGTTGACGGCGGCGGCGAGCTTCCAGGCCAGGTTGGCGGCGTCGCCGATGCAGGTGTTGAAGCCGTGGCCGCCCCATGGCGGGTTGAGGTGGGCGGCGTCGCCCACCAGGAAGATGTTGCCGCGGCTGTACTCCGGGGCCAGCAGCATGCGGGCAGTCCAGGGGTCCGTGGCCACCACTTCGACGTCCACCTCAGTGCCTACCAGCGCCCGGACCATCGCGGCAGCATCGGCGGCGGTGACGGTCACGGCCGGATCCACGCCCTGGACAATCGCCCACCAGGTGTCGGTGCGGTCCATGGGCCCCACCATTCCCGAGGTCTCCGATCCCACCACCCAATACTGCACGGCAGGATCCAGCGAGACGGCGGAGGCCAGTGACCGTGACCGGAACAGGATGCTGATGTTGGACAGGGCTGCGGAGCCGCCCTCCAGGCGCATGCCCAGGCTGCGGCGCACCGCAGAGGATCCGCCGTCGGCGCCAATAACGTAGTTCGCGCGGATGGTGCGGCAGGTACCGGAAACATCGGCGATGACGACGGCGTACGGCGCCGTGGCTGCCACGCCTTCCGGATCAGCGGCATCTTCGGGAGCGGCGGCGTGGGAAAGTCCGGCGTGATGGCTGCCGCCTTCGTCTCCGCGGGCGCCCGGCCCCTGAACCTCCTGGACCTCCTGGACGGACCACCCGGTCACAAACGTGACCAGCGGGTTGTCCGCGACGGCGGCGCGGAGCACCTCTTCGAGGACCGGCTGCGGCACCTGCTGGCCGCACTCCGGCTGGGGCCCGTATGTGCCGGGAACCAGCTGGAAGGCGTGCCGGAACCGGCGGAGTTCATGTGCGGAAGGCCCGGTGAGCGCGGTGCAGAAGATGACGTCCTGGGCGTAGTCCACCGGCAGCGGCGAAGCCTTCCGGAGCGCGCCGGCAAGGCCCAGCCGGCGCAGGTGCGTCATGGTGCGGGCATTGGTGGTCTTGGCCCGGGGGCGGCTGGGGTCCACGGCGGTCCGGGGATCGATGACGGTGCTGGGGATCCCGCGGGATGCCAGGTCCAGGGCCAGGAACAGCCCGCTGGGGCCGCCGCCGGAAACCAGGACCCGCGCCTCCTCCGGGATGTCCGCGGGGCCGGCGTTCGGGAACGTGCTCATCAGGCACGGCTCCGGAGGGAGGGATCGCCCACGGGCGTGGTCAGGGTGCCGAGCTTCTCGATCTCCACCTCGACGGTGTCACCGGGCTGCAGCAGCCACTGCGGGGTGCGGGCGTACCCCACGCCTTCCGGTGTTCCGGTGGCAATGACGTCGCCCGGGTGCAGGGTGAACGTTTGGCTGATGAGCGCGATGATGGCCGGGACGGAGAAGATCATGTCGCGGGTGTTGCCGTTTTGGGCTTCGATTCCGTTCACGCGCGTGCGCACCTGCAGGCCGTCCCGCAAGTCGCCCACCTCGTCGCGGCTGACCAGTGGACCAAGGGGTCCGCTGAAGTCGCCGTTCTTGCCCAGGGTCCACTGCGACGTCAGTTTCTGGGCCCTGCGGGAGGTGATGTCGTTGAAGGTGGAGTAACCAAAGACGGCGCCGGCAGCTGTTACCTCATCCGCGGACTCGACGCGCCGGCCGATGTAGGCGGCCACTTCGCCCTCCCAGTCCAGTCCCGACTCGCCGGCCGGGACGGGAACCGGGACGTTGCCCACGGACAGGGACGCCGTCCAGCGGGCAAACAGGGTGGGGTACGGCGGCAGTTCCTGGTCCTTGAAGCTGCCTTCCGCCACGTGCGCCTTGTAGTTCAGGCCCACGCAGATGACCCGTGCGGACGCCGGGACGAGCGGCACTTCGGTGACGGTGCCGCGCTCCAGCCAGGCGCCGGCGTCGGACGCGTCATGCTCTGCCGCGCCCGCAACCAACGATGCCGCTTTGTCCTGCCAGCCTTCCGCGTCGGTCCAGAAGCCGGCGACGGGTGCCAGCGGGAGGACGCGGGAACCGGCGAGCGCTGCTGCCCAGGGTTCGCCGTGGTGCGTGATGCCAATGAACTGCATGGAGGTGCCTTTCGGGTGTGTTCCGGGCGCATGGCGCACCGAAGGAAGTGGGGAAATCAGTGCTGCTTTGCCTGCCGGCAAAGGAAATCAATGGTGGCGGCGGTTGCCTGCCCGGCCGCCGAGCTGCCGCCGTCCGGCAGCTGCCACATGTGGTCCGCGTCTTCCAGCAGGAGAAGTTCGACGGCGGCACCCGCACCTTCCAGCGCTGCGGCGAGGCTGGTGGACTGCTCCACGGGGACGAACCGGTCCGCCGTTCCGTGGATCAGGAGGAAGGGAGGCACGCCTGGATGCACATAGGTGAGGGGGCTGGCCGCCCTGGCCTTGTCCGGGGCGTCGGCCGGCTGCGCTCCGATCAACAGCGCTTCACGGGAGCCGGGGTCATCGGCGCGGGCTATGGCATCCGTCCTGGCCTGTTCGCCCATGCGTTCCACGTCCGTGGGCGGGTACCAGGCCACGACGGCGGCAACCTGGTCCCCGCCGTCGCGGTCCAGGGTGCCGGCGTCCAGGGTGCCGGCGTCCAGGGTGCCGGCCGGTTGGGAGGATCCGCCAGTCAGGCCGAGGAGCGCGGCCAGGTGGCCGCCTGCCGAATCGCCCCAGGCGTAGATCCGGCGCGGATCCACGCCATAGTGGGCAGCGTGGGCGCGGAGCCAGCGGACCGCCGCCCTGGCGTCCAGCAGCTGGGCAGGGAAGGTGGCAACGTCCGTCAGGCGGTAGTCGGCGGAGGCCACCACGAACCCGGCGTCCACCAGCTGTTCGATGGGGCTGAGGCCGAAACCGTCCACCCCGGGCCCCAGCGAGGAGCGCTCACCCATCCGCCAGCCGCCCCCGTGGAAGTGGATCACGGCAGGGCGTCCGTCCTGGTCCGGGCCCTCCCCGGGAGTACCGGGAAGGTAGAGGTCCAGCAGCAGCGGGACTGCGTTTTGGGGCCGGGCGAACTCGATCCCCCGTTGGATCCGCAGTACCGTCATCGTTGACTCCATGTATGCCGCGCCGTTTCTGTCCTGTGTGCCTTTGAGCGGGCCAATCCCGGGCTCCGCGTTCATGGACTCAACTCTGGGCCATGGACGGCTCCGGACGCGCCGCCGGTTTCACTGAATGAAACCCCTTCGGCTGCACCTTCCTTCTGTTCGAGCAGCGCCTTCTGTTCAAGGAGCGCCGTCTGTTCAAGGAGCGCCGTCCCAGGACTTGAACCTGACGCGGCGTTAGGTCCTACCGTTGGCGGTATGGAACATCTGGATGAACCGCGCTGGAGCATTGGCGAACTGGCCGCGGCCACGGGGGTCACTGTCAGGGCGCTGCACCACTACGACAGCATCGGGCTGCTCCAGGCAAGCGCCCGGACCGCGGCAGGCCACCGCCGCTACACAGGCCAGGACCTCAGGCGCCTCTACAGCATCCGGGCCCTGCGGAGCCTGGGGGTGCCGCTGGGCGGGATCGCCGCCGTGCTGGACCGGTCGGGTGGCAGTCCGGAGTCCATGCGGGATCTCCTGCAGCGCCAACTGGACGCACTGGACGGGCAGGCTCTCCAGCTCGGGCAGCTCCAGCGGACCATCAGGGACCTGCTGGGCCGCATCAACCAGGGGGACGCCGCCCCTGCTTATTTCATGACCGTTTTGGAAAGGATGACGATGTTCGAGAACTACTTCACCGAGGACCAGCGCCGGGAGCTCGAGGAACAGCGCAAACGGCTGGGCCCGGAAGCCACTGAGGAATCCCGGACCGAATGGGCCGGGATGGTCAAGGAGGGCCTGCGCCAGGTGGACGCCGGTGTCCCTGCCAACAGCCCGGAGGCGAGGGAGCTGGTGCGCCGCTGGGATGAGCTGGGCTCCCGGTTCCACAGCAGCGAGGGCACCAAGGCGGCCGCCCGCGCCATGTGGAGCGACAACAGCGCCGAACTCAGCAAGGACCTGCCGTGGACGGTGCAGCAGATGCAGGCACTGGTGGCTCACCTGCAGGAAGCCCGTGAGGCGGGATAACCCGCTGACCAGGCCCCTCAGCTGACCGGGACCTCAGCTAACCCAGCCCCTCAGCTGACCAAGCCCCTCAGCTGACCAGGACCTGGGTGGCGGATTCCTTCAGCTTGCCGTTGGCCCACTTCATCTGGCGGATCGTCTGGGGATGGCACTTTTCGGCCAGGGCCAGCAGGTCCTTGTCCTTCATTCCCTGGGCAGCCTGGGCCAGCAGCTCCCAGTCGGCCGAGACCCCACACGCCATCAGGTACAGCTCCCGGAGGTCCCGCAGCAGCAGCATCCCGGTTTCCGGACGCCGGCCCACCATCTCACTGCCCTTCTCGCGAAGGGTCTCCATCAGCCCCGCTTCGCCGCGCGACTCCGGGTCCAGGTCCTGGCCGTAGTTCCTGCCGATCTCCGCGATGTCCCGCACGTGTTGCTGGGACCAGCGCGCCAGGTCACGGGCCAGATGGTAGATCTCGTGGTCCACTTTGTGGCGCTCCGAGATGACCAGCAGGTGGTGTGCCAGGTCGTTCTCGGAGCGGTGCATTTCCTGAAGTACAAGCCCGAATTTCATCGTGCCCCTCCTGCCGTGCCGGTTTTTTCGTCAGCCAGGGCGGCGGCGGTCCCCTTGGTCCTGGCCTCTTCCGGGAAGTCGCCGACGGGAGCCGACGCCGTGGTGGTGGGCGCCAGGGACGGCCCGTCACCGCCGGAAACCCGGGTAATGCGCGCCGCCGCTGTCTTGAAGATGGGCTGCTTGGAGGCGGCGTCCCAGTCCGTGATGGTCAGCTCATTGGCCGCCCGGCCCGGGCCGTCCGGCCGGTGGCCGCCGTTGGTGTCCCAGTAGCCGTAGTGGAACGGCAGGAACAGCACCCCGTTCCGGATCCCGCTGATCCGCACCCTGGCACGGACTGAACCGCGGGGTGTCTCCACCTCTGCAAGGTCGCCCTCGGCAATCCCGTACGCGCCGGCGTCGTCCGCTGACAACTCCACCCAGACGTCCGGCGCGGCCGCCTGCAGCTCCGGCGCCCGGCCTGTCTTGGTGCGGGTGTGGAACTGGTAGAGCGTGCGGCCGGTGATGAGCTGGAGCGGGAAGTCCCGGCTGGGCAGCTCGTGCGGCGGCATGTACTCGGCGGCCTTGATGATGGCCTTGCCCTCCGGGTTGAGGGCCTTGTATTCGGACGGCTCCACGGGCGCCCCGGTGATCAGGTCGCGGCCGTACGTTTCGCAGTATTCCGGGTGGGCCCAGAACTTCCCGTCGGCGTAGATGCGTTCCGTGCCGTCCGGGTTTTCCTCGTTGCACGGCCACTGGATGCCGGAGCCGCCGCGCAGCTTGTCATAGGTGATGCCGGTGTAGTCGCAGGGGCGGCCGCGGGTGCATTCCTTCCACGCTTCGAAGGCGGACTCTGGATCGTGCCACTTGATCAGCGGCTGCCCGTCCTTGTCCTGCAGGCCCATCCGGTGGGCGTAGTCGATGAAGATTTCCAGGTCGGGCCGGGCCTCACCGGGTGGGTCCACGGCCTTCTCCGACAGGTGGACGGTACGGTCCACGTTGGTGAAGGTGCCCGTCTTTTCGCCCCAGGTCGCAGCTGGAAGCACGACATCGGCCAGCTGGGCGGTCTCGGACAAGAAGATGTCCTGCACCACCAGGAACAGGCGGTCCTGTTCCAGGATGCTGCGGATCCGCTTCAGTTCGGGCAGCGAAACGGCGGGGTTGGTGCCGCTGACCCACAGCATCCGGATGGAGCCGTCCTCCGCGTACCGCATCATCTGCATGACGTGCGTTGGCGGTGAGTAGTGCGGGATGGACATGGGGTCGATGTTCCACACCCTGGCGAGGTCCTGGATGTGGGCGTCGTTGGACCAGTTGCGGAAGGCGGCCAGGTCGCCGTCGGCCCCGCATTCGCGGGTGTTCTCCGCGGTGGGCTGGCCGTTCATCTGCAGGATGCCGCAGCCTGGCTTGCCCAGCATGCCGCGGATGATGTTGATGTTGTTGACCTGGACAGCGGCGGCGGTGGCCTGGTTGGACTGGTAGAAACCCTGAAGCACCGTGGACAGCAGCCGCTCGGCGTGGCCGATGATACGGGCGGCTTCGGAGATCTGCTCCGCCGGGACGCCGCAGATCTCCGCCACCAGTGCGGGCGGGTAGTTCCTGACCTCTTTTTCGAGCTCCGGGAACCCCACCGTGTGGGCCTTGATGTACTCGTGGTCCACCCAGCCGTTGGCGATGATGTCGTGCAGGATCCCATTCATCAGGGCCACGTTGGTGCCCGGCCGTGGCGCCAGATGCAGGGTGGCCGCCTTGGCCACGGGGGTGAGGCGGGGATCCACGCAGATGATCTTGGGCGGGTTGGGTCCGGCCAGGCGGTCCAGCATCCTGGTCCAGAGGACGGTCTGGGTTTCCGCCACGTTGTGCCCGTAGAGGGCGATCACGTCCGCGTGGTCCACGTCCGTGTAGGAGCCGGGCTGGCCGTCGCAGCCGAATGATTCCTTCAGCGCCTCTCCGGCAGTGGCAGTGCACAGGCGGGTGTTTCCGTCCACGTGGTTGGTGCCGATACCGCCGTGCGCCAGGGTCCCCAAGGTGTAGTACTCCTCGGAAAAGAGCTGGCCCGTGGTGTAAAAGCCAATGGCGCTGGGGCCCTGTTCGGCCAGCAGCGCCTTGGAACGGTCCACCACGCGCTGCATGGCCGTGTCCCAGTCGGTTTCCACCAGCTTTCCGCCCTCGCGGATCAGGGGCGTGGTTAGCCGGTCGGCTGACGCGTTCGCCTGCCAGCCGTACAGGTCCTTCGGTCCCAGCCGGCCGTGGTTGACGCGGTCCACAGCCCGGCCGCGCACCCCGACAATGCGGTTGTCCTTGACCGCGATGTCCATGGCGTCGCCGTTGGAGTGCAGGAGGGACGCCGTCTGGACCCACCTGTCCACGCCCTCCGGGGCCACCCCTTCGGCCAGGTGGGTGTCCACCCTCACCGGCCACTCACCGCCACTGCCGTACGGTGTCCTTGTCCCCCATGGTTCAGCTATTCGGTCAATCCGAGCCATCTGTCCATCTCCTGTCCGGAACTGGCAGGCAACATCGGGAACGACGTTGTCCCTACCCGGTCCTGTACCCACGAAGTACGGATGGAAACAGGCCGGCTTCCGGGCCGTGGAGCGTGACGGCGCTGGTCAGGCCCGCTTTTCCTGCAGCGGGCGCCGGGCGAGCCAGGCAGCCACGATGGCGCCGGAAATGTTGTGCCACAGGGAGAAGACGGCGGACGGGAGCGCCGCCAGCGGGCTGAAGTGGGCGGTGGCCAGGGTCGCCGCCAGGCCGGAGTTCTGCATGCCCACCTCGAAGGCGAGGGCTCGGCGCGCCTTGTCGTCCAGGCGTCCGATTTTGCCGGCGAGGTAGCCCAGGCCCAGGCCAAAGCCGTTGTGCAGCACCACGGCAAGGAACACAATGGCGCCGGCCCCGATGATCTTGCCGGCGCTGCCGGCCACCACGATGGCCACGATCAGGGAGATCACGACGGCGGACGCCCACGGCAGTGCGGGCAGCACCTTTGCGACGAGCTTCTTGAGGAAGAGCCGGGCGAGCAGGCCTGCCACCACCGGCAGCAGCACGGTCTTGACGATGTCCAGGACCATGCCGGCGGCGTCGATCTGAAGGTAGGAACCGGCCAGGAACAGGACCAGCAGCGGGGTGACGATCGGGGCGATCAGGGTGGAGACGGATGCCACCGCCACCGAGAGGGCAACATCGCCCTTGGCCAGGAACGCCATCACGTTGGAGGCCGTACCGGAGGGTGCGCATCCCACCAGGATGACGCCGACGGCCAGCTCGGGCTCGAGGTTGAGGGCGCCGGCGATCAGCCAGCCGGCCCCGGGCATGATGATGTAGTGGGCAACGATGCCCAGTGCCACCGCCCACGGACGCTTGGCCACGGCGGCGAAGTCCGGCGGAGTCAGGGTCAGGCCCATGCAGAACATGATGATGCCCAGCAGGTAGGGCACGCTGGGCGCCATGGGTTTGAAGACCCCGGGGAGCAGGAAGCCGATGACACCTGCGGCCACCACCAGGATGGGAAACACCGTCACCGCGATGCGGGCGATCTTGCTCTCCGCTTGCAGCGCAGGGTTGACGGGTGTCCCGTCCGGGGAATTATGGGATTTAGTTGCCTCAAGCATCCAACCATGCTGTCACCGGCTGGTATGGTTCCGCCAATTGATGACCGTGAACGGTAACAACGGCGGAACCATACGGGCCAGCGGGCACCTGCCCCGTTTTGGTGCTCAGAGCTGCTTGCGGAGCTCCATCTTGCGGATCTTGCCGCTGGCCGTGCGGGGCATGTCCGCCACCACCACCAGCGACTTGGGAATCTTGTACCGGGCCAGCCGGCCGTCCAGGAAGCTGCGCAGCTGCTCCTCCGTCAGCGATTCGCCCTCCCGCAGGGTCACGATGGCCTGGGGAACCTCGCCCCATTTGTCATCGCTAACCCCGATGACCGCCACGCTGCTGACAGCCCTGTGCTCCGCGATCACGGCTTCCACCTCGGCCGGGTAGATGTTTTCCCCGCCGGAGATGATCATGTCCTTGAGCCGGTCCGAGACGAACAGGAAGCCTTCCTGGTCCCGGTAGCCCATGTCCCCGGAGCGGAACCAGGCCCCGTCCGCGTAGCTGGCGGCGGTGGCCTCCGGCCGGTTCCAGTACTCCTTGATCACATTGGGGCCGGAGATCTGGATCTCCCCCACCCCGCCCGGGGCCACTGCACCGCCCATCGGGTCGGCGATCCGGACGTCCGTGAAGAAGTGCGGCAGGCCTGCCGAGCCCGCCTTGTCCCGGGACCTGTCGACTGGAAGCATGGTGGCGCCCGGCGCTGTTTCGGTCATGCCGTAGCAGCTGGTGAAGCCGATGCCGCGGTCCTCGTACGCATCCAGGACGCGGCGGGGGATGGCGGAGCCGCCGCAGGTGAGCTTGTCCAGGGAGCTGAGGTCCGCCGCCTCCCATCCCGGATGCTCGCAGAGGAGCTGGAACGTGGTGGGCACCCCGTTGAGGGTGGTCACCTTGTGTTTCTGGATCAGGTCCAGGACCCTGGCGGGATCGAACTTCGCCTCAAGCACCACGGTGGCACCCTTCAGCAGCATCGGCAGCAGGCCCATGTCCAGCGACGCCACATGGAACAGTGGCGAGATCATCAGCGCCACATCGTTTCGGTTCAGGTCCATGTCCACGATGGTGTTGATGCAGTTCCACGTGATGTTCCCGTGGGTCAGCAGGGCACCCTTGGGCTTGCCCGTGGTGCCGGAGGTGTAGAGGATCATCGCCGCGTCATCGTGCCCCACCGGCACGTCGGCGGGATCCGGTGCCGCAGCCTGCAGCGCCTCCTCGTAGGGTGCCACCTCACAGGGAACGACGGCGGCGGGTGAGGTGCCGGCGGAAGGTTCCGTCCCGCCGTCGGCCGCTACAACCAGCCGGTGGGTGACGCCCGTACCTTCCAGGGCAGCAGCGGCAGACGCCTCCAGGGCGCCGGCGTTGACCAGGAGCCGGGCCCCGGAATCCTGCAGCTGGAACTGCAGTTCCGGCGGAGCCAGCCGGGTGTTGAGCGGCACGAAGATGGCACCGAGCAGGCCGCAGGCAAAGAACGTTTCCACGAAGGAAGGGTGGTTCTCGCCCAGGTAGGCCACCCGGTCGCCCTTTGCCACTCCCCTGTCCCGGAGCGCGCTGGCCAGGCGGTCGGTCCTGTCGGCCAACTCTTCATAGCTCAGCGTGCGGGCTCCGGACAGGATGGCTGCCTTGGCGCCTGACTTCCGGCGGCGGCGGTGCAGCCAGGATCCAACTCCGTTGTTGTCCATGGTTCTCCTAACGGACCGTGGTGAGGTCGTTGTTCTTAGACTCGCGCGTCAGGGCGATGAAGACAATCGAGACGAGGGCCATGACGGACAGGAACACCACCACGGGAACGATGCTCTGGCCGGAGTCCTTGTAGAGCCCGGCCAGGATGCCGGGGGTGAAACCCGCCCCGATCAGGGTGGCCAGCTGGTAGCCGACCGCAGCGCCGGTGTAGCGGGACGTGGTGCCGAACTGTTCGGAGACGAAGGCTGCCAGCGGCCCGTACAGGGATGAGTGCAGGACCAGTGCCACGGTAAAGGCCACGAAGACAAGCCCGACGTTGCCGGAGCCCAGCATGCCGAACATGGGGAAAAGGTAGGCGATGAACAGGGCCAGTCCGGCAATCATCACGGGCCTGCGGCCGAAACGGTCGGACAGGCGGCCGCCCAGGAGGACGAAGATGATGGAGATGGCCGAGGCTCCGGCGAAGGCGTAGAGCACGCCCTGCTGCGGCGCCCCCTTGGACACGGCATACGTCACTGAGAACGTGGGCAGTACCACCTGCAGGCCGAACCCGGCGGCGCCGGCAAACATGATCATGATCAGGGCCTTGGGGCGGCGCAGCACCTCAAGCAGCGGGATCTTGCGCTTGGTGGTTGCCTGGGCCTCCTCCTTGGCCACGGCCTCGGCGAAGATCGGGCTCTCCGAGACCCGCAGGCGGACGAACATGCCCACGATCAGCAGCACGAAGGACAGCAGGAACGGCACCCGCCACCCCCAGGCCAGGAACGCGTCCTGCGGCAATGCCGAGAAGATGCCCATCACCACGGTGCCCAGCACGGCGCCGGTGGGGGCGCCGGCGTTGACGAAGGAGGCGGCGAAACCGCGCCGCCTGGGGTCGGCGTGCTCCAGGGCCATGAGCGCGGCACCGCCCCATTCACCGCCGACGGCGATGCCCTGGCAGACGCGCAGGAGCACCAGGATCACGGCGCCCCACGGCCCGATGACGCCGGCGCCGGGAATCAGGCCGATGAGGGTGGAGGCGATGCCCATCATGGCCATGGAGATGATCAGCATTCCCTTGCGGCCCACCTTGTCACCGAAGTGGCCGAAGATGATGCCGCCCAGCGGCCTGGCCACGTACCCGGCGGCGAAGGTGGCGTAGGCCGCCACCACGCCCACCCATTCGTCCGTGCCGGCGAAGAAGACCTTGGGGAAGGCCACCGCTGCGGCCGTGGCGTACAGCAGGAAGTCGTAGAACTCGATGGTGCTGCCCAGATAGCTGGACAGGATGACCGTGCGCGCTTCCTTGCGCTTGGCGGCCGTGCCCGCGGGTGCGAGCGTGGTGTGTCCGGACATGGCTGTTCCTAGGGTTTGGGGAATGGGGTACGGAGGGAAGGGGATTTTGGGGTTGCCTGAAGAGGCGGCGCCGTGTGGTGCCGCCGGCGTGGTGAAGGGGTTACTGCCGGTAGTGCGGCCTACTTGTAGAAGCGGGCGAGGAATTCGGCGACGACGGCGGGGCGTTCCTGGCCTTCGATTTCGATGGTGGCGTTGACCTTGATCTGGGCACCGCCCTTGACCTCGGTGACCTCGGCGATGGTGGCCTGCATGCGGACCTTGGAGCCGACCGTCACCGGGGAGGTGAAGCGGACTTTGTCCAGGCCGTAGTTGACCTTGGTGGTGACGCCGTCCACGTCGAACAGCTCGCCCCAGAACGGGATGATCAGCGACAGCGTCAGGAAGCCATGGGCGATCGGGGCGCCGAACGGGCCGTCCTTGGCGCGTTCGGGGTCGGTGTGGATCCACTGCTGGTCGTCGGTGGCGTCGGCGAAGAGGTTGATTTGTTCCTGGGTGATCTGGCGGTAGTCGGTGGTGCCGAGGTCCTTGCCGGACAGGGTGAGCAGGGTGTCGAAATCGACGACGAGATTGGGCATCGTTGCCTCCTGGGAGTTGTTTGTTGGGTGTGGAAGTTAGGTTCAGCGGGTGGGTGGTTCAGCGGTTGAAGGCGCTTTCGCCCGTGAGGGCGCGGCCGATGATGAGGGCGTTGATCTCGTGGGTGCCCTCGTAGGAGTAGACGGCTTCGGCGTCGGCGTGGAAGCGGGCCACATCCGTGGCCAGCGTGATGCCGTTGCCGCCCACCACCTCGCGGGCAAGGGCTACGGTGTCACGCATGAAAAGGGACGTCTGCATCTTTGCCAAAGCAGAGTCCTGGTCACGGTAGATGCCTTTGGCCTGCTGCTCGGTAAGCCGGACCACCAGGGACAGGGCGGAGGTGACGTTCCCCAGCATGCGGGCCAGTTTTTCCTGGACCAGCTGGAAGGAACCAAGGGTGCGTCCGAACTGCCGGCGTTCGTTGACGTAGGCCAGCGCGGCCTCGAACGCGCCGGCGGCGATGCCGGTGGCGATCCAGGCCACGTCCGAACGCATGGCCCGGAGCATCGCGGCGACGTCCCTGAAGGAGTTCACGTTCTGCAGGCGCATCGACTCAGGGACGCGGACACCGGTGAGGGTGATGTGGGCGTTCTGCATCATCCTGAGCGACGTCTTTCCGTGGATCTTTTCCAGCGTGATTCCGTCCGCGGCGCGGTCCACGAGGAAGGCCTTGACCTGCCCGTCCGCGGCGTCCCGGGCGAACACGGCCAGGACGTCCGCGGTGGCTGCGCCCCCGATCCAGCGCTTGGCGCCGTCAAGGACCCAGCTGCCGTCAGCCTGCCGCCGGGCGGTGGTGGACAGTCCGCCGGCGATGTCCGAACCGGACCCGGGTTCGGTCAGCGAGAAGACGCCCTTGAGCGAGAAGTCGATGACCTTGGGCATCCATTCGGCCTGCTGTTCCGCCGAGGCACCCACGCGGATGGCCGTCCGGAACAGGCCGGCCTGGGCGGCGTACCAGGTGGCCAGGGACGCGTCGGTGCGGGCAAGTTCAAAGATCCGGAAGCCCTGGTAGATGCCCCGTGCGGGTCCGTCCGCCGTGAGCCCGGCCGGTTCCATCAGGTCCAGGTCGATCAGCGGCCGCGCCAGCTGTTCGGGAAACTCGCCGCGTTCCCAGTACTCGGCCAGGAGCGGCCTGGCTTCCGCGTCCAGGAATGACCGCAGCCGGGACAGGACCTGGCGCTCCTCGAGCGTGAGCAGGGACTCGGCGTCGTACCAATCCGCTGCTTCGTAAAGCCGGGCACCCAGGGCGGCATCCGCCGTCGTCAGCGTGCCCATGTCAGCCGCCCAGCCCGAGCAGGCGGACCGCGTTGTCCTTGAGGATCTTGGGCCGGACCTCGTCCTTCAGCGGGAGGTCGGCGAACGCTCCCAGCCATTTCTGCGGGGTGATCAGCGGGAAGTCGGTGCCAAACAGCACCTTGTCCTGAAGGTAGGAGTTGGAGGCCTTGACCAGCGACTCCGGGAAGTACTTGGGCGACCAGCCGGAGAGGTCGATGAAGACGTTGGCCTTGTGCGTGGCGATGGAGTTTGCCTCGTCCTGCCACGGCACCGACGGGTGGGCCATGATGATCTGCAGGCCCGGGAAATCGGCGGCCACGGCGTCCAGCAGCAACGGGTTGGAGTAAGCGAGCTTGATGCCATACCCGCCGGGCAGGCCCGCTCCCATGCCGTTTTGGCCGGTATGGAAGATGGCGGGCAGGCCCAGTTCCTGGAGCGTCCCCCACAGGGGGTAGAAGCGCTCGTTCGAGGGGTCGAAGCCCTGGAGGGACGGATGGAACTTGAAGCCGCGGGCACCGAGCTCCACCGCCTGGTGCTTGGCCCCGGCGATGGCGTCCTCACCCGTGCGCGGGTCGACACTGCCGAACGGAATCAGTACGTCGTTGTTCCGGGCGGCGCCGGCGATGAGTTCGGGGATGCTGTTGGGCTCATGCTTGAGCTGGGTGCGGGCGTCCACGGTGAAGACGACGGCGGCCATGTTCAGTCCGCGGTAGACCTCGGCGATACGGTCCAGGGACGGTGTGCGGTCTTCAGCCTTGAAGTACTTGGCCGATGCTTCGGTCAATGCCTCAGGCAGCGACCCGTGCCCGCAGCTGTCCACCTCGAGGTGTACGTGCATGTCGATCGCCTCGAGTTTGGCGGGGTCGATGCCCAGTTCGTATCGGTCTGCCATGATCAGCGCGCCTGGACCGGTTCGGGCTGCAGTTCTGCAGGCAGCGGCAGGAATTCCTCGCCGTAGCCCTGCAGCGTGTCCCGGTTGAACAGCTGGCCGGCGTTGTCCAGCAGGGCCTCATAGGTCCAGCCGCCGTCGCGGTATTCCGTGGTGGCCGCTTCCGGGTGGGTCCAGACCTGCAGACGGTCACCGCCGGCGCCGATGGCCTGGCCGGTGATGTTGGCTGCCTCGTCGGAGGCGAGGAAGGCAACCAGTCCGGAGACGTCGTCGGCCGTTCCAAAGCCGAGGTCATGGCGGAAGAATGACGGCATGGCCTCGCCACGCTCGTCCGCCTCCACTGCCTTCTGGAAGTACGGCACGGTCTTGGTCATGGCGGTGGCGGCCACCGGAATGACGCTGTTGACCGTCACGCCCGCCTTCTTCATTTCCAGCGCCCAGGTGCGGACCATGCCCACGATCCCGGCCTTCGCCGCAGCATAGTTGGTCTGGCCGAAGTTGCCGCGCTGGCCCGTGGGGGAACCGATGGTGATGATGCGGCCCTGCACGTTGTTTTCCTTGAAGTAGCCAAACGCCTCCCGGACGCAGGTGAAGGTGCCCTTGAGGTGCACGTTGATGACCAGGTCGAAGTCCTCGTCAGTCATCTTCAGCAGGGACTTGTCCCGCAGGATCCCGGCGTTGGTGACCAGGATGTCCAGCCGTCCGAACGCGTCGACGGCGCCGGCCACCAGGGCCTTGGCCGCGTCCGTGGTTCCCACCGGAACCACCACAGCGGTGGCCCGGCCTCCGTCGGCCTCGATCCGGGCCACGGCCTGCGCGGCGGTTTCAGCGTTGACGTCATTGATAACGACGGCGGCACCCTGGCGGGCCAGTTCCCTTGCGTAGGCGAGGCCGAGGCCCTGCCCGCTCCCGGTGACGATTGCAACTTTGCCGTTCAAGCTCATGGCCTGCTCCTTCGCATGCGCCGGCCGAAGCCGTTGGGTGGTCCCACTGCGGTGTGAGATCCTTGTTGGATTCAATGAAATTACGGATCATTGAAAAAGTCAACGATTGTTTTTTACCAGTACCGGAGTTGTGATGGCCACCTTGGGCACAGACGTTCAGATCCCGCGCCTTGCGGCAGCCAGGATCGGCGGTGACGTGGGACTGCTGCTGGCGAAGCTGCATGCCGCAGGCTCGGTCCTGAACAACAAGGCACTGGCGGACTTCGGCCTGCGGGAGCGCTCCTTCTCAGTCCTGACACTGGCGTGCAGCGGGCTGGAGCCGACGCAGCGGGAGCTTGCCGACTTCCTCAGCCTGGACCCGAGCCAGGTGGTCACGCTGGTGGACGACCTGGAACGCCGCGGACTGGTGGAGCGGGCGCAGGGGAAGCAAGACCGGCGCGCCAAGATCATCGTCTCCACGGCCGAGGGCCGCAGGATGCATACCAAGGCCCGCGCTGCGCTGGACGCGGCGGAACTGGACCAGCTTTCCACCCTGTCCGGGGAGGAGTCGCAGGAATTGAAGCGGCTGCTGCGCAAGGCGCTGTGGGGCGCGGAGGCCTAAGTCGTAGTGCCCGTCCCGGCCGGGTTCCGCAATGCCCGGCCGGGACAGTGCCTAGCGGACGATGAAGACCGCGATCCGCACCGAATCCGGGTAGCGCTCACCAGTGCCCACGGCGATCACGTGATTGAGCCATGCCCACTCTTCGGAGGCCGTGGAGAACCGCAGGGAGCAACGGAAGTAGATGGCACCCGGGTCCACCTCCTCGCCGCGGTTCAGGCGTGCAATGTCCGCCGCTGAGCCGTGGCGGAGCGCGTTGTTGTGCACGTGGATCAATGCCCCGTCCTCCGCCTCGACAACGTAGCGGGCATCAAGCTCGGTGAGTTCCGGGCTGTGCAGGGTCTGGAAATCCGCGCCGCCGGGCAGCACCGTGCCGCGGAGGGCGAGCCCCGTCATCGTTCCGCCGGTGATCGGTATGATCCTGCGGTGGCCGGTGGGGGCGGGCCCAACATCAATGGGTGTTTCCACCGTTACGTTCAGCTCCGTCAGGAACTCCAGGCGCGGCCGTAAAGGTGCGCTCACAGCAGGCCCACTGTCAGGCGGCTGGGGTGGGAGGCGCCAACGTGGATACGCTGGTTGGCGGTCACGGCAACTCCCGATTCGTAGGCCAGTTTGCCGGTGTTGAGGTTGCGGTCCCAGCGCGGGTGGCAGCTCGACGTGACCTGGACGCGCAGGCGCTCCCCGGGGGCGAGCGTCAGAGCCGTCTCCCAAAGGCTGATGGTGTACTCGTAGACCTGGCCTGGCTCGATGGGAGACGGCGGATGCCCTTCCTCGAACAGCCCGGTTTCCGCATAGGCATCGCGCCAGGACGCCCGGACGATCCCGTCGGCAATCCCCAGGGAAACCCCGTCCGCTGACACCCTGCAAAGCCGGACCACCCAGTCCGTGTCCACGGCACTGGAAGATGCAAACAAGGTGGCGGTGACGGCACCGAAGATGGTGGTGGTTTCGGTGAAGGGCTCCGTGGTGAAGACGGCGACGTCGGTGCGCGCCTCGACGGCGTCCTGCCGCGCCGGACCCGCGGGAAAGGCGCCGGCGAGCATGGTGGCCCCGCCCGTAGTGGGCACGGGATCCAGGGGGTCGTAGGCGTACTCAACGTTTCCGTCCACACCCGCCTGGTCCAGCAGGTCCCCCTCGGCGGAAAGGAACCACGACCTCTGCCCGGCGGGAACCGGCAGTTCATCAAAGCCGCGCCAGCGGTTCTCGCCCAGGAAATACAGCAGCACCTTGGGGACCGCGGCGATGGCCGCTCCGTCCTCCTTGAGGACGGCGTCGAACCAGGCCGTGTGGAGGGACGACAGATCTCCGCGGCCATCGACGATGCCGGAGGACGCGGCTGCGCCGAAGTGGATGTCCGGGTACCCGCCCGTGAGGTTGGTGTGTGTCCAGGGGCCAAGGATGAGGCGGGGTTCAATGCCGGGGAAGGTCTTGCTGAGGACCGCCTGGCGGCGGTACTGGTCCAGCGTGTTCGGGGCGAAGATATCGAACCAGCCGCCGATGTGCAGCGTTGGCAGCGGCACCGCCGCATCGGAAGCGGCATCCCACAACCGGCAGAAATCACTCCCCGGCCCCTCCCCCGCGGACGGGGTGACCTCGTTGCGAAGGAAGGTGCCCAGCCTGGGTTCCAGGTCCCGCAGCGGGAGGACTCCGTAGCAGGAACCATCGGCAAATCCAGTGTCCAGGGCAAGCCATTCCTGGAGCTCCTTCGCGCGCCGCTCGGGATCGTCAGCATGTTCCCGCATCAGTTCATTCAGGGAAATCGAGGCGTGCCCCCAGGCCAGGCGGCTGCCCAGCTCATGGGCACCGCCCCTGTACAGCGCACCGTTGTTGGCGTTGCCGCCCGCCGAGACCCCCGGCGCCAGGGCCTTGAGCGCTGCCGGGGACTGCCGGGCGGCACGCCACTGGGTTTCCGCGAAGTAGGACCGGCCCCACATGCCCACCCTGCCGTTGGACCACGGAAGGCGCGCGGCCCACTCCACTGTTGTGGCGCCGTCGGACGCTTCATTGACCGAAGGCTCAAACCTGCCGTCCGAGCCGAACCTGCCGCGGCAGTCCTGCATCACCACCACGTACCCGGCCGCCGCAACGGTCAGCGGATTGAAGTACGCCGAGTTGACCGCCAGGTCCCGCCCGTAGGGCGTGCGCGTGAGCAGCACCGGGAAGGTTTCATCCGGCGCGTCCGGCCGGTAGACGGTGGACCGGAGGATGGTTCCGTCGGTCATGGTTGCTTCAACATCGCCGTCGACGACGACAAGGTAGCGCACGTGGGTGCCTTTCGTTTGGGTGGGGGTGCTAGGCCGCGGAGGCGGGTTGCTTGCCGAGGTCTTCGGTCCGGGTCCGGTAGGTCTCCTTGACCCACACGGCGGTCACGACGGCGGAGACGAGGCAGCAGGCGGCCGTGAAAAAGGCAACGGGCAGCCACCCGTCAGGGCCGGGCTGGACGATGGCGGCGGCAATGGCGGGAGCAAAGCCGGTGACGACGAGCCCCAGCTGGGAGGCAGTGGCAGCTCCGGTGTAGCGGATCCTGGTTTCGAACATTTCCGCGGTCATGGATGGGCCAAGCGGGTTGACCATGCCGTAGCCGACGGTCATGAAGAGGATGGCCGTGGCAAAGATCAGCGGGATGGAGCCGGCGCTGATCGACCAGAAGAACGCGAACACCGACGCCGCGCAGACGATGTTGCCGGTGATGAACACCGGTTTACGTCCGATCCGGTCGGCCAGGATGCCTGCGTACGGCTGGACGACGATGCCCAGGGCCGCGGTGACGATAGTGACGGTGAGCATGACGGCCGCGGGGACTCCGAGCTTGCCGGCGTAGGCAAGACCGAAGGCCGCGAACACCGAGGAAACGACGCTCCAGAGACCGAACAGGATCACCTTGAGGATGGTGGCCCAATGGTCGCGCAGGACCACCTTGATGGGCAGTTCCTGGGCGCCCGCAGATTCCTTGGCGGCCTCGAACACTTCCGATTCCGGGAGGCGGAGCCTGATGTACAGGCCCACCACGACAACCAGGATGCTGGCAAGGAACGGCAGGCGCCATCCCCATGCGAGCAAATCGTCCTGCGGCAGCAGCGATACCGCAAGGAACGCGAGCGACGCCAGCATGATGCCGGCCACCGCTCCCGTGTTGACCCAGCTGGCGTAGAAGGCCCTCCTGTGGGTAGGGGCGTGTTCCATGGTCATGGTCACGGCACCCACGGACTCGCCGGCGGCCGAAGCCCCCTGCAGTGCGCGCAGGAGTACCAGCAGGATCGGGGCGGCGGCGCCGATCACCGACACGGGCGGAAGGCAGCCGATCAGGAACGTGGCGACTCCCATGAGGACCAGGGTCAGGACCAGCATCTGGCGGCGGCCTATGCGGTCACCAAAGTGGCCAATCACGCCGGCGGCCAGGGGCCGCACCACGTAGCCGATGCCGATCGTGGCCATGGAAAGGACCATGCCCAGGGATGGGTCGATGCCGGGAAAGAAGATTTTGTTGAATATCAACGCCGAAGCAGAGCCGTAGATGAAGAAGTCGTAGTACTCGAGGGTGCTGCCAATGAAGCTTGCGGCAGCGGCACGGCGGGCGTTGGCGTTGCCCTTGGAAGCTGTGGCGGGGACGGAAACGGTGTCCGGTGACAACGGCGTCAGCGGACCGGGACCTGCGGTCATTGCGGATCTCCTGGAAAGTTTTGAAGCAGGGCCTGACTCGCTCCTGCGGCGGGAAAAGCTACCGGCGCGGGGTGTGGGCCGGATCACTTGGATAGATATTATGCGCTTATCGCAACGGCCGTCAAGAAAACTGCAAGGTTCAATTTGCCGTTCCCTCTCCTCCTGAGAAGATGGACCGTGACCAGCAACCTCCACGTCCACTCCGGCGACCCCGCCGCACACCGCGTTGCCGCCGAGCAGGTCAATTTCCCGCGGCCGTTGAAGGGATCCGCTTCCCAGCACCTGGTGGTGACGATGATGGCGGACTATTGGCGGGAGTACACCGGATGGCTGCCCTCACGACTGATCGTGGCCCTGGCGGGAGCACTGGGCGTCAGCGCGTCGGCCGCCTCTACGGCGCTGAGCCGCCTGGCCGGACGCGGGGTGCTGGAACAGTCGAGCGCGGGACGAACGTCCCGTTACCGCTTCACGCCGGAAGCCCAGGCCCGCCTCGACGTGGGTGTGGGCCAGGTCAGTGGTTTCGGTTCCGAGGACCGCCGGTGGGACAGAATGTGGACTGTCATGGCCTTCACCGTTCCCGAGAGTTCCAGGGAGGTGCGTGACCTGCTCCGCAGCCGGCTCAAGTGGCTTGGTTTCGCTCCGCTGTACGGCGCGGTCTGGGTTTCCGCGTGGGACACGGTGCAGGATCTGGAGGACTCCTGCCGGCATCTGGGCGTGGACAACTATGCCATCTTCCGCACGCCTGAGGAGGAACTACGCGGCCGGCCGTTGATCGAGGCCTGGGACCTGAACGAACTCCGCGGGCAGTACGCACCCTTTATCGATGCCTACCGTGGGAAGGCCCAGACACTTGACGCCCAGCGCCTGAGCGGGGAGGAGGCCTTCCGGCTGAGGACCGAGGTGATGGATGCGTGGCGCGCTTTCCCCTGGGAGGACCCGGGCTTGCCTCCGGACCTGTTGCCCCACGATTTTCCACTGTTCGAGGCGCGCCGAATTTTCGTCACCCTCTACAACTCACTGATGGAGAGGGCTGCCTCCTACGCGGAGGAGACGGTAGCCCGGCTCGCCCCCGAACTCGCCGGGGAGAGCCGGGCCTTCCGGCTCAAGGGTTAGGGCGCCCCCGCAAGCAGCGGCTTGCAGGTCGTGGCCAGCCTCACGCGTCGTGGCGGTCCTTGCCAGTCGTGGCGGTCTTACCAGTCGTGGACGGTGCCGTCGACGAGGCGGTTGTAGGGCAGGTAGGCCTGCTGGTAGGGGTAGGCCGCGGCGGCTTCTTCGTTGAATTCGACGCCGATGCCCGGTTTGTCGCCCGGGTGCAGGTACCCGTCCACGAACGTCATGGACTGCTCGAAGACCTCGTTGGTCTTGGCCGAGTGCTGCATGTACTCCTGGATCCCGTAGTTATGGATCGCCAACCCCACGTGCAGCTGCGCCGCGAACCCCACCGGGGAAATATCGGTCGGACCGTGGAAACCGGACTTGATCTGGTACTGCGCCGCGAAATCCATCACCTTCTTCAACGGACTGATCCCACCGAAGTGCGTGGACGCCGCCCGCACATAATCAATCAACTGCTCCTTGATCAGCGTCTGGAAGTCAAACACCGTATTGAAGATCTCCCCGATCGCCAACGGCGTGGTGGTGTGCTGCCGCACCAGGCGCAGCCCCTCCTGGTTCTCCGCCGGCGTGCAGTCCTCCAGCCAGAACAGGTCATACGGCTCCAGCGCCTTGCCCAGCTTCGCGGCCTGGATCGGCGTCATCCGGTGATGCCCGTCATGCAGCAACGGGATCTCCGGCCCAAACTCGTTCCGCACCGCCTCAAACACCGTGGGCAGGTGCCGCAGGTACGCCCGGGTATCCCAGTCCTCCTCCTGCGGGAACGCACCCCGCCCGGCCGGCTCATAGTCATACCGCTCCCCCGACGCCTGCGCCTGCGCCGCCACCCCATACACGGCCTTGATCCCCGGGATCGCCGTCTGGATCCGGATCGACTTGTACCCCAACTCCAGATGCTCCCGCACCGAATCAAACAACGACTCAATATCCGCACCCGAAGCATGCCCATACGCCCGCAACCCGTTCCGCGACGCACCACCCAGCAACTGGTACACCGGCAACCCGGCCACCTTGCCCTTGATATCCCACAACGCCATATCCACCGCAGCGATCGCCGCCATCGTCACCGGACCCCGCCGCCAATACGCACTCCGGTACAGGAACTGCCACGTATCCTCAATCCGGTGCGCATCCTTGCCAATGAGCAACTGCGCCACATGTTCCTTCAGGTAGGCGGCGACGGCGAGCTCGCGCCCGTTCAGGGTGGCGTCGCCAATGCCGGTCACGCCGTCGTCCGTGGTGATCCGGAGGGTCACAAAATTCCGGGTGGGGCTGGTCACAAACACATCGGCGGCAATAATCTTCACAGCTGGCTTTCGGGTAGGGGCTTTGGGTAGATGGGAATTTCCCGTTGGGGTGGGCAGTTTCTCAGCGCTGGGTACTGCCCCTGGCGGAGTCGAGCAGGGCGAGTTCTTCGCGGCGGGGCAGGCCCTCCCAATCGCCGCGCGTGCTGACGGCGAAGGCGCCGGCGAGGATGCCGCGCTTGAGGCGGCCGGCGACGTCTTCGCCGTCGAGCAGGGCGGAAAGGTAACCGGCGGTGAACGCGTCCCCGGCCCCAACGGTGTCCACGCACGTCACCGGGATGGCCGGAGCTTCAAGAAGGCCGTCGGCTGCATGGACCGCGGCCCCCGCGGCGCCTCGCTTCACCACCACTTCGCTGACCCCCAAGTCCAACAGGTGCGCGGCCGCACGGACCTCATCGGCCGGGGGCGTCGCCTCCCCGTTTCCGTCCTGCGGGACGGCAACCAGGTCGAGTTCGTCGTCGGACGCTATGACGATGGTGGCGTGCCGGGCCAGGGGGCCGAGCACGGCCCTCGCCTGGTCGCGGGACCAGAGCTTGCTCCGGTAGTTCACATCCAGGGATACCACCAGCCCTTCAGCCGCAGCCCGTTCCGCGGCGTACTCCACCGCGTCCCGCGCTTCCGGGCTGAGTGCCGGAGTGATGCCGGTCAGGTGCAGGATCCGTGTTCCGCCATCCAGGGCCGCAGCAACCTGGCCGCGGGAGATGGTGGCTCCCGCCGATCCGGCGCGGTAGTAGAAGGCCCGGCTGAGGTCGGCGGTGCGCTGCTCCAGGAACATCACCCCGGTGCTCCGGTCCGCATGCACGGTGTGGTGCAGCTGGACGCCTTCGCCGCGCAGTTGCTTAAGGATGAACTCGCCGTGCGGGTCCGCGCCCACCGTCCCGGCCCAGGCAGCGCTGTGGCCAAGCCGCGCGACGCCGATGGCAACGTTCGATTCTGCCCCCGCCACCTGCATGTTCAGGGTGCCGCCGTTCGCCAGGGGGCCGCCGGCGCGGAGTGAGACCATGGACTCGCCGAAGGTCATCAGGCAAACGCTCATGAAGGGGTCCCGGTTCCGGCACGGGCAGCAAATTCGGCCGCAAGGGCCAGGAAGCTGCGGGCACGTTCCCGCATTTCCGTGAGGTCGCCGCCGGAGGCTGCGCTGCCGAACAGCGGACCGCCCAGGCCGACGGCGATCGCCCCGGCTTCCCAGTACCCGGCCGCCTCGCCGAGGCCCACGCCGCCCACGGCGATGAAGGGGATGTCCGGGAAGGGATCGCGGACTGCCTTCAGGTAGCCGCGCCCGCCGATCGATGCCGGGAAAAGCTTGATGGCGGTGGCACCGCGTTCCATCGCCTCATAGGCCTCGGTGGGGGTCAGCGCGCCGGCCAGGACCGGGATGCCGGCACTGGCCGCCTCGCTGATGGAGGGGGCAAGGGAGGGGGTGACGATGAACTGGCCGCCGGCAGCGGTGACGTGTTCGACGTCGGCCTCGCTCAGGACGGTGCCGGCGCCCACCAGGCAGCCGGCCGGCGCAGCCGCGCGGACCTCGCGGATTGCCTCCAGCGCGTTGGGCGTGGTGAGGGCGATCTCCACGTACCGGAAGCCTTCCTCCATGGCGGCCAGCGCCGCCTTGGCGGCAGCACCGCCGTCGTTCCCGCGGACAATGCCGACAAGCCGCGACTGCCGGATGCCGGCCAGCAGGCCGGCGGAGGTGACGGCTGGATTTTGGGATGTCATGGGATTCACCATTCTGCGAAGGATCCGTCGGGGTGGCGCCACACAGGTCCGCGCCAGGCATGGCCGCGCTTGTCCGCTGCCCGCACCACGGCCTCGTCGATTTCGACGCCCAGTCCGGGCCCGGTGAGACGCTCGATGTGGCCGTTTACGAACTTGAACGGCGTCTTGTCCACCACGTAGTCCAGGACTTCGGCGCCCTGGTTGTAGTGGATGCCGATGCTTTGTTCCTGGATGAGGAAGTTGGGCGTGGCGAAGCCCACCTGGAGGCAGGCGGCCAGCGCCAGCGGTCCCAGCGGGCAGTGCGGTGCCAGCTGGACTTCATAGACCTCGGCCAGGGCCGCGATCTTCCGGACCTCGGTGATGCCGCCGGCATGGGAGAGGTCCGGCTGGGCCACCGCGATGCCCGCCTGCAGCGCCGGCAGGAACTCCTGCCGGCTGTACAGCCGCTCCCCCGTGGACACCGGGGTGGTGGTGGACGCGGTGAATTCCCGGAGCAGGTGGGTGTTTTCCGGCACCACGGGCTCTTCGAGGAAGAAGGGCCGGAAGGGTTCCAGCAAGGGGGCCACCCGCCTGGCGTTGGCCAGGCTGAACCGGCCGTGGAAGTCAACGGCGACGTCCCGGTGGTCGCCCAGGACCTGCCGGGCCGCGGCAACACGGCGGATGACGCCGTCGATCTCTGCCACCGACGCCACCGGGCTCATCCGTCCGCTGGCGTTCATTTTGACGGCAGTGAGGCCCACGTCCAGCTGGGCGCTGATCTGGTCCGCCACCTCGTTCGGCTCGTCGCCGCCCACCCAGCCGTACATCCGGATGCGGTCGCGGACGTGGCCGCCCAGCAGCTGGTGCACCGGAGTGTTGAAGTGCTTGCCCGCGATGTCCCACAGCGCCTGGTCCAGGCCGGAGACGGCACTGGCAAGGATGGGTCCGCCCCGGTAGAAGGACCCCTTGGTCATCACCTGCCAGTGGTCTTCGATCCGGAGGGCGTCCCGTCCGATGAGCAGCTCCGAGAGTTGCCCGACGGCGGTGCGCACCGTCTCGCTGCGTCCCTCGCAGGTGGCCTCGCCCCACCCCACGATGCCGCTTTCGGTCTCGACCCGGACAAAGAGCCAGCGGGGTGGAACAAGGAATGTTTCGATCCGGCTGATGACGGTCACGCCGCGGTCCTAACCCTTGGTGGCGCCGGCGGTCAGGCCGGAGACGATGTACTTCTGCGTGAAGAGCGCAATGATCATGATGGGGATGGTGACAACAGTCGCCGCGGCCATCAGCCCGCCCCAGTCGATGCTGGCGTAGGAGACGAAGTCGAAGATCGCCACCGGCAGGGTCTTGGTCTTGGAGCCGGAGAGCACCAGCGCGAACATGAAGTTGTTCCAGGAGAAGATAAAGGACAGGATGCCGGCTGTGGCGATGCCGGACACCGCCAGCGGAAGCGTGATCAGCCGGAACGCACCGATCGGCGTAAGCCCGTCCACTTCGGCTGATTCCTCCAGCTCCAGGGGCAGCGAGTCGAAGTAGCTCATCATGATGTACACGATCAGCGGGAGGGCCACGAACATGTGGCTGAGGATCAGCACCTCGAACTTCCCCACCATGCGCAGGTTGGAGAAGACGTAGTACCAAGGCACCAGGAGCGAGACGCCGGGAATGACCCTGCCCATCAGGACCACCAGCGCCGAGCGGTGCATGGTGAACCGGCTCATGGCGTAGGCAGCCGGGACGCCGAGGACGATTGACAACGCGGTGGAGACGAAGGCAACCCAGAAGCTGTTGAAGATGAACACGAAGTAGTTGTTGCGCTGCAGCACATTGGCGTAGTTCTCGATGGTGGGCGAGAACAGGAACGCCTTGCCGGTGTCGTAGATATCCACGTTGGTCTTCAGCGATGCCAGCAGCATCCAGAAGAGCGGCGCAAGCAGGAACAGCACCACAAGGATGAGGGCGACGACCCGGAACACCTTGTAGGCGCGCGTGGCCAGGGGCTTGCGGCGGCGCGGGGGCCGGCGGTCCGCGGCGGTGGCGGCGGAATCTGTCATGACGGTCATTTGCTTACCGCTTTCTTGCGCATGGTGAGCAGCCACATGGAGCCGATGATGATCATGAAGAACAGGATCAGCACCGCCGAGGAGAGCCCGTACTGGTTGTAGTCGAAGCTGAGTCCGTAGGCGTAGACGTTCAGCGTCTCCACTTCGTGGAACGAGCCGCCGCCCTTGCCCTTGGTGGCGTAAAGGATGTCGAAGGTCTTCAGTGCATCGATGCCGCGCAGCAGGATGGCCACGATCACGGTGGGCATCATGAGGGGCAGCGTGATGTAGAAGAACCGCTGGAAGGCGTTGGCGCCGTCCACGCGGGCGGCCTCGTCCGGTTCGTCGGACAGCGAGGTCAGCCCGGCCAGCAGGATCAGGACCACCATGGGGGTCCACTGCCACACGTCCATGAAGATGGTGGTGCCCAGGGCGGTGTCCTGGCCGGACAGCCACGGCTGGGGCGGAATGCCCACCATGCCCAGGAGCTGGTTGACGAAGCCGATGTTGGGATCGAAGATCAGCCGCCACATCATGCCCACCGCTACGGGTGTGGCCACGAGCGGCAGCAGGATGGCCACCCGGACCCACTTTTCACCCCGGAAGGGCCGCCACAGAAGCAGCGCCACGCCCATGCCCAGCACCACTTCGAAGGCCAGGGCGACGCCAGTGAAGGAAAGGGTGCGGCCCACGGCGGGCCAGAAACGCTCGGTATCGCTGAGGACCGTGATGTAGTTCTGCAGCCCGATGAACTCCGTTGGGGCCCGCACGGATCCCTGGGAGTCGGTAAGGCTGAGGTACACGGTCCAGGCCAGCGGAAAGATGATCAGGACGCCGACGAAGATCATTGCCGGTGCCGCGAAGAGCCACTTTCGGTGCCGGTTGGCCCAGGCGGAAAAGTTCCCCCCGGCACCGGCGGGGCCACCGGGCCGGCGGGTGCGGGCGCTGCGGGGAGGATTCAATACAGACATGGTTCACCTAAGGAGTTTGGGGGTGAAGTGGGCCGCGCCGGGACGGCCATGGGCCGTCCCGGCGGGATGTTGGTGCGCGATAGGCGCCCGGTGTCCTACTTCTTTTCGCTGTCCAGGAAGGTCTGGAAAGCAGTCTGGGCGTCGTTTGCCGCTGCGGCGGCGTCCCCGCCGGTGATCGTGGCGACAATCGGGGCGCCCACGATTTCGCGTGCCTTGCCTACGGTGACAACCTCGGGCCGGTCGTGGCCCACGCCGTTCTTGGCGCTGGCGGAGATCGCGTCGGCGAGGTCCTTCGGGTAGGTGGAGGTTCCGTCAGGGTTGGACCAGACGGAGGTGCGCGGGCCCGGGACGCCGGCCTTCTGGGCTGCCAGGGTGCGTTCCTTGCTGGTTGCCCACTGGATGAACTTCCAGGCGTTGTCCTGGTTGCTGGAGTTCTGGTTCACGCCCAGCGCCCAGGAGGGGATGTTGTACGGCTTGGAACCGGCGGGACCTGCAGGCAGCGCAGCGAATCCAACTTTGTCCGCAACCTTGGACTTGGCGGGGTCTGTGGCGTTCTTGTAGAGCGAATCTGCCTCCGTGTAGAAGGCGGCACCGCCCTGGGTGAAGATGGCCATCGCCTCCGGCCAGCTCATGTCCGTGCTGACGTTGGCGGGACCGTAGTTGCGGATCAGGCCGCCGTAGTAGGCGTAGGCCTTCTTGGCGGCGTCGGTGTTGACGGAGGCCTTGCCGCTGGAGTCCATGAAGTCGCCGCCAAAGCTGTACAGGAAGCTGGAGAACTGGGTCACCGCGGCGGACTTGCCGGTGCGGGCCACGAAGCCTGCGGTGTCAGGGGAGGACGCCTTGATGGCCTTGGCCGCCGCTTCCAGTTCCTCCATGGTCTTGGGGACCTGGAGGCCTGCGGCCTGCAGCAGGTCCTTGCGGTAGTACAGGACTTCGCGCTCGGTGATGATCGGAACACCAACCACCTTGCCGTCAACGGTGGTGGCCTTGACCGGGCCCTCCTGGTAATCCTTCCAGTCCCAGCCCGAGTCCGATGAGACGTTCTTGGTCAGGTCCGCAAGGTAAGCGTTCTTGGCAAAAGCCTTGCCTTCCTGCAGCGGGCGGTACATCATCACGTCGATCTCGTCGCTGCCTGCGTTGAGCTTGACGTTGTACTGGTCAGAGAGCTGGTCCTCGCCGAGCTGGGTCAGCTCCACCTTGAGCCCGCTGGACTTCTCGAATTCCGGAATCGCGGCCTTGATGCCCTCGGTCCACACGTGGTTGGCCAGGGTGACACGGACGGTGCCGGACTGCTTGGCCTGGTCGCTGCCGCCTCCGCCGCCGCTGCAGGCGGTCAGCCCCAGCGACATCGCTGCGGCAATTGCCGCGTACTTCACAATTGAATGCCGCTTCATTACGACTTCCTTTGCCTTCAGGCCCGCAGCTTCGCGGGCGGGTGACAGACGCCTCGTTACGTCTGTTGTGTTCAGCGAGCATAAACAAATAAGGCAGACATATACAAGACCTTGCTATGCCCCCATATGATTTATTCATGACCATCCCAAAGGCGGCGTTGTCCCCGGACCTGCATTCATCGCTGGTCGAGAACCTGGGGCTCGCCATTGCCGAGGGAACGCTGGCCCCGAATTCGATCCTGCGCTTGGATGAGCTGGAGGCGCAGCACAAGGTGTCCCGCTCCGTGATCCGGGAGGCCACCCGTGTCCTGTCGTCGATGGGCATGCTGGAATCGCGCCGCCGACTGGGAACGGTGGTTCAGCCGGAAGCCAGCTGGAACCTCTATGACCCCCAGGTGATCCGGTGGCGGCTGGCCTCGGCCAAGCGGCTGGAGCAGTTGCGGGCCCTGAATGAACTGCGCGGCGCCATTGAGCCGCAGGCCGCCCGGCTCGCGGCCGAGCGCGCTTCACTCGACCAGGCCAGCGACCTTGTTTCCATGGCAGCCCGGCTTTGGGCCGCCGGGCAGCGGGGAGATCAGGAAGATTTCCTGCGCCTGGACATCGAATTCCATGCCGCTGTCCTCAACGCCTCCGGCAACCTGATGTTTTCGCAGCTGCATAAACTCGTGGCGGAAGTGCTGGCGGGGCGGACCCAGCACGGCCTGATGCCCCATCTTCCGGACCATGAGGCACTGCAGATGCACGTGGATGTGGCCAGCGCCATCCAGCGGGGCCAGGCAGCCGCCGCGCATGCCGCCATGAGCCGGATTGTGGAGCAGTCCACCGAGGAGATGGGTGACATCTGGTCCAGCAGCCATGCTTCCGTCAACGACGGCGCGGCCAACCCCGGGTAAGCCAGGTGCCGGCAGCACCAGCCGACGCCGGAAGCGTTACGCCCGCCGGACTGCCAGCAGCTCACCCGCCAGGAAATCCAGGGCCGCCTGCCCTTCCGGCAGGCCGGCGGTGTGGTTGAGGTGGCCGTGGACCGCGCCCTGGGCGAGGAAGCAGGACACCGGAACCCCTGCGCGTTCCAGCTCAGCAGCAAACAGCTCTGTGGAGCCGCGGGCGTCGTCGTACTCGCAGGCGAGCAGGGCCGTGGGCGGCAGTCCGGCAGGGTCCGCGTAGCCGGGCATCGCATAGGACGATGCCATGCTGACGGGGCCGCCCACGTAGTTCTCGGCCGTCCGGATGCAGTCCTCCACGGTGAACCGCAGGTGCCGGGGCAGCCCGGCCATGACCCGCTGATCCAGTCCCCCGGCCGGCGGCGGGAGTTCCGCGTGCAGGAAGGGGTAGGCCAGCAGGAGCTTGGCGGGCAGCGGCTTTCCGGCGTCAATCAGGTAGAGCGCGGCGCCCACCGCCAGGTTGCCACCGGCACCGGCACCGCCCAGGCAGAGCAGGTCCGGATCCAGCCCCAGGGATTCGGCGTTCTTCCGGGCCCAAAACCAGCCGGCCAGGGCGTCGTCGTGCGGGATGGGGAAGGACACGCCGTCGCGGGCCAGCCGGTAGTCCACGGACAGCACCGGCGTGCCCTGGTTAGCGAGCACCCGCGCCAGGTAATCCGACTCCGGGCTATCCACGCTGCCGCTGACGAATCCGCCGCCGTGCAGCCACACGAGGGCGGGGCTGTCCGCGCCGGCCGGTTCCCCGTAGATCCGGATGGCCACCGGCCCGTGCCGGCCGTCGGCCGTCACGGCGCGGATGGGGACGTCCGGCCCGGGTGAGCGAACGGCGTCCGGGTTAAGGAACTGCGGTCCTTCCGGGCTGGCCAGGTACTCAGCGAAACCGGCGGCGGCCTCCCCCTGTGGGCCGGCCGGGGTGGCGTCGGGGGAAGCCACGTCTGGTTTTGTGCGGGGTGTCATGGTGTTCCCAACTTCCGTGAGAAGTAGTCAACGGCTGTGGCCAGGATGGTATCCAACTGGTCCTCGGCGCCGAAGAAGCAGTGGTCGCCGCCCGTGATGGTCATGACGTCATGTTCCACGCCGGCGCCGGCGAGCGCGGCGGCCAGAAGCTCGGTCTGCGAGTGCGGGACCAGTCCATCCGAATCGCCGTGGACCAGGAGGAACGGGGCGGCATCCGCCGATACGTAGCTGACGGGGCTGGCCGCGGCCAGCAGTTTCGGGTCGTCCGACCCGCCCACCAGCATCTGCTCGGGCTGCAGCGACATTCCCGGCGGGACAGCGGCAGTCAAGGAAGGGGGAAAGAGCCCGTCCGGGGTGACTATTGGCGGGATGTCCACCAGCGAAGACACGCCGTAGAAGTCGACGACGGCGCTGACGCTGCTTGGGTGCCCCTGCGCACCGAGACCGCCCTCCAGGTCTTCGCGCTTGCCGGTGAGTCCCAGGAGCGCTACCAGGTGGCCGCCTGCTGATTCGCCCCAGGCGCCAAACCTGTCCGGGTCGATGCTGAGGTCCCCGGCGAACTCCCGGAGGTAGCGGACCGCGGCTTTGAGGTCGTGGAGCTGTGCCGGGAACGGCGCCTCCAGCGAGTGCCGGTAGTCTGCCGTGGCGCAGGCGATGCCTGCCTCGTTGAGCAGCCGGAACACGGAATCGGGGGCGAAGGTGGGCGGCAGTTCGCGGCGGTCGCCCAGCTGGAACGCTCCGCCGTGCACCCAGAGGACCACCGGCGTGGTCCCAAAGGCCTTGCGGGGCAGCCAGATGTCCATCTTCAGCGGCCGGAATCCGATGGCCCGGGCGTAGGTGACTTCACGGTGCACGGAGGATACGTCCGAGACCTGCTCCGCCGTGCCCGGGGCATCGAAGACAGGGAACGGCGGAACCTTCCTGCCTCCGGGACGGGAGGTGTCGGGACGGGATATGTCAGAACGCGACATGTCGGAAGGGGACAGGTCGAGTACCCCGGTAGCGTCATCCACTGTCATAGTGTGCTCCTCATCAGCGCAGGTTGTGCAGTGCCCGGGCCGGTGGCGGCAGGGAAAATGTGGTGTCCCGGCCCGACGACGGCGGCCGGCGCGCCGGGGAGCCGCACCTCCGCGGTGGTGCCGGAGGGAATCGTGGCTGTGAGCGTCAGCACGCCGTCGTCCATTGCTCCTTCCGCCGCAGTCCAGGCCACCTGGATCAGGCCCCGTGGCCCCATGTGTGAGGTGGAGGCGGATGCCAGGCCGGCGCCGGGGCGGGGCTCAATGATGATGCGCTCCCAGCCTGCGCTTCCGGGCGCCTGCCGCAGGCCGGCGGTGTAGCGGTGCAGGAAGGAGACCACGGCACCCTTGCTGTAGTGGTTGAGCGACTGGTGCGGCGTGCCGTTGGCATCGATGCCGTTCCACAACTCCCACACGGTGGTGGCGCCGCGGTCCACCATGGTCAGCCAGGACGGTTCCGAGTCCTGCATCAGGAGTTCATAGGCCAGGTCCAGTTGTCCGTTGTCCGCCAGGACCGGGAGCAGGTAGGGCGTGGCCAGGAAGCCGGTGCCCAGGTGGGTGCCGGCGTTCCGGATCAGGGCGGCCAGCTGCGAGGTGACCGTGGGGCGGTGTTCGGGGCTGACAAGGTCGAAGGCCAGGGCGCGGACGCAGTTGGCCTGCGTGGCTTGGATTACGCTGCCCGAAAAATCAAGGTATTCCGTCTCCCATGCGTCCCGGATCAGGTGTGAAAGTTCCGCGAGCTCGGCGGCCTCTGCATCAAGGCCCAGGACAGCAGCGATTCGTGCCATCACATCCGTGGTGTGCCGGTAGTAGGCCGTGGCCACGATCCCGTGGTCGGCGCTGCGGGCGGCGAACAGGTCAGGTTCGGGGCCGTCCGGTTCCATCCATTCACCAAAGTGGAAGCCGGTGTCCCACAGGTACCGCTCGTGCGGCGCGGGCGCTGCGCTAGAGGCGGCGCGCGCGGCGTGCCGCTCCGTTTCGGCGGTAGCCTGCACAAAGTGAAGCCACCGCTGCATGGCCTCCCAGTTTTCGGCGAGGATCCCGGCGTCCCCTGACGCCAGGTAGACCTCCCAGGGCACCATCACCACCGCATCGCCCCAGCCGGCGGACCCGTTGGTGAAGCCCATGAACTCCGCCCAGGTGGCCGCGGGCCCGGGGGACGGCGAGATGTTGGTGATGACGCCGTTGTCCCATTGGTCTGCACGGACGTCGCGCAGCCACTTGCGGGAGAAGCCTGTGACGTCGAAAAGGTATGCGGCAGTGGGGACAAACAGCTGCCAGTCCCCGGTCCAGCCGGCTTTCTCGCGCTGAGGGCAGTCGGTGGGGACCTCGCAGGAGTTGCCCAGGAAGCTCCATTCCACGATGTCATGCAGTGCGTTCAGGCGCGCATCGCTGCAGCTGAAGGTGCCAATACGTTCCAGGTCCGTCCGCACCAGGCAGCCGGTGATGTCTCCCGGTTGGAGGCCCGCGGCGAGGCCCTGGACCGAGACGTACCGGAAGCCGTGGGTGGTGTGCCGGGGTTCGAAGACTTCCCCGGGGGCACCCGAGGCGGTGACGGTGTCCACCTGGCCTGCGTCCCGGAAGGCTCCCGGCGCACGGAAGTCGAGGGGGCGTAGATGGTCCCGGTTGACGTCACCGTCCGCTCCGAGCGCTTCGCCGTATTCCAGGGTGACGGTTTCGCCCGGTGCGCCGAGCCTGGTGAGCCGGACCCAGCCGTGGATGTTCTGGCCAAAGTCCACCACCTGGCTGCCGTTGGCCAGCCGCGTGATGGACGCCGGAACAAGTTCCTGCGCCACCCGGGTGGGCGGCGCAAGGGGTCCGGCCAGTGCGGTGAAACTGCCGGGACGGACGACGGCGGAACACGGCCGGGGTGCGCGGGCAACCGGGGCGCCGTTGCCCGCCTTAGGTGCGCTGCCGCCGTCGGCCTTCCTGAAATCCACGCCCTGGCCCGCCATAAGGTCGGCGCTGAGGATCTCCGTGGCGGACACCAGCCACGAGCTGTCGGTGCCGATGACCTGCCTGCCGGCCCGTGACTCCAGTTCGAGCTGCGCCAGGAAGGCCGTGTGCGTTCCGTACATGTCGGCGTCGCGCGTGTATCCGAACGTGCCGCGGTACCAGCCGTCGGTGAGGACCGCGCGCACGGTGTTGCTGCCTTCACGGATCAGGGCGGTGACGTCGTGGGCCTGGACCTGGAGCGTGGTGTTGTAGCTGGTGGAGCCTGGGGTGAGTTGCTGGTCGCCCACGCGGTGGCCGTTGATGAATAGCTCATAGATGCCGTGCGCGGTGGCGTAGGCGCGGGCCTTCTGCGGGACCGCCGGCAGGGTGAAGGTCTTGGTGAGGGCGTAGCCGGGCCGGTCTCCTGGCGCCGGAACTTGGGGCTCGTCTGGCCCGATCCACTGCGCCGTCCAGTCCTCGGCATGCATCAGCCCCAGCTCCACCGGCATGGGGCTGGACCAGCCGCTTGGTGTTTCGGTGCCTTTTTCGTCCCTGTCCCAGGTGCGGACGCGCCACTCGAACCGGTCCCGCGAGCGCAGCGCCGGCCCGCCGTACGGGATGCCGCTGCAGGCGGCCGACTCGACCTTCCCCGTGTCCCAGCCGTTGCTTGCGGTGATGCGGTATGCCGCCTGGCTTGTGGTTCCGCCGGGAGGCGTCCAGCTGAGCCTGGGCTCCCGGATGGTCAGGCCCATCGCTTCTAACAGGTGCTCGGCCCGAAGCCGGGTGGGGGCGGTCATGCGGCAGGGCTCCTGGGGTGCGGGTGCTGGGAGTTCCAGCTTCGTTGGCGTGCTCCTGTCACCCACACAGCATTTTCATTGGTCGAAATAGTATTGTGGGGCAGCTCACCAATGCATCAGCGCTAGGAACCACCGCCATGACTGTCATTCCGGACCCGGACACCCCGCCTGCCCGCGGAAAGCGGCCCAAACAGGGCGAACCCGTCATCGACCGCGCGCTGAGCTTGCTCGCCGTCTTCTCCGACCGGCGGCGGGCACTGACGCTCTCGGAACTCGCCCGGTATGCGGACATGCCCGCGCCCACCGCACTGCGGCTGATCGCCCGGTTGGTGGCATGGGGTGCGCTTGAAAGACTCGACGACGGCCGGTATGTCGTGGGGGTCAGGCTGTGGGAAGTGGCGTCGCTGTCGCCCCGCGGGCACGGGGTGCGGGAAATTGCCCTTCCCTACCTGGAGGACCTGTTCGAAGTCACCCGGCACCACGTGCTGCTGGCGGTGCGGGACAACGAGCAGGCGGTGCTGATCGAGCGGCTGTCCGCGAAGGATGCCACGGAGGTGGCGTACCGCGTGGGTGGCCGGGCGCCCCTGCGGTCCACGGCGATCGGGCTGGTGCTGCTGGCGGGCGCGGACCAGCAGTTCCAGGAGACCATCCTGAAGCGGCCGCCGGAAAACGAGCCCGGAGTGCCGGAGATGCCGGAGGGCCAGCTGCGCAGGACCCTTTCGGATGTGCGGCGCACCGGGATTGCGATGATCCGCCGTACCGTCCCGTCCCGGACCGTCTCCGTGGCGTCCCCCATCTTCGACGCCCAGGGCTCCGTGGTGGCGTCACTGTCCATCGTGGTCCCGGACGGGTCCACTCCCCCGAACGTACTGGCCCCCGCTGTCCGCGCGGCCGCCCGCGCCGTCTCCAGGAACCTGGGGCACCAGGCTGCCGTCAGCGCCGGCAGCCGGACGCACTCGCAGGGGTAGCGGCCCTACGCGGCCGAGGCCGGGGTGTTCCGTGCAAAGGTGTGGGCCGCGCGTGAGCCTGCTGCCGCGCTGGCCCCGATGGTGATGAGTGCGCCGAGGATCATCGCCGAGGCTTCTCCGGGCACCAGGAGATCCAGTGGGGAGCCGATGGTGGCAGCGGCAACCGGCACGCCCAGCTGGGATGCCGAGAGCATCGCGAGCGGCAGCGGGTGGCCGAGCAGGCGCAGGCTTCCGTGGACCAGCAGGGCACCCAGTCCCAGGCAGAATCCGAGGAGAACCATCGTGGGACTGCCGGCGAGGGCGCTCAGGTCAAGTGATGCGCCCAGCCAGACGAAGAACACGGGCCCCAGGAAGCCGTCGCTCACGGCGAAAAGCTGGTGTGCCAGCCGCCTCGGTTCACCCACCGCCGCCACAACCAATCCGAAGGAGAATCCGGCGAGCATGACGGATACGTGACCTGCCACGGCAAGGCCGGAGAGCGCGAAAAGCAAGGCAAGCTGGATCCGCAGTTCCAGGGCAAACTTCCGGTCCTCGGACACGTCGTGGACGCGTTTGCGGGTGCCACTATCCTCCAGCCAGCGAAGCAAGAAGAACAACACCACGGAACACGCAGCGACGCCGGCCGCCCCGATTGCTGCCCTGGGAGCATTGGGCGGGTCGACGGCGAGCGGAAGCGCCACGATGCAGGCGATGTCCGCCACGGCCACCTGCGCCGTCATCGTGAGGACCTTGGGGCCCGTCAACCGCAGGGAATCGATAATTGGCAGGACCAGGGCCGCTGAGGACGATGCGAGCAGGACGATGTAGAGCGGAGCATGGCCGGTCCCAAAGGCGAACGCTGTGACGGTTCCGACGGCGGCCGCGAGCAGTGCGGCGATGGCGGCGCTCAGCGCGCCGCCGGCCAGTGCGGGGCGGAGGGCACGGTCCCGCACTGGCACATGCGTTCCGGCGACGAACATGATGAGGGCGAACCCCACGTCGGCAACGAACGTGAACGTCGGATCTGAGGAATCCACCAGCCCCAGGCCGGTGCGTCCGATGGCGATGCCGGCCAGCAGTTGCCCGAGCACCGTGGGAAGGTGCCATGTTCGGGGGAATGCCAGCAAAGGTCCGAGGAGCGCGACGGCGGCGATCAGCGAAAGCTGGAAGAACGACATCTTCCTCCTTTTGCCGGCGCGCCCGGACCGTTACCCGCCCCAGGCATCGGCGGCCGGCCGATGTGGCGGACGGATAGTGCGCCCACAGTACTCACGCCCATGCACGCGGTCAACGGCACGGGCAGTGGGCCGGTACGGGCGCCGACCGCGTGACAAACGCTGCGGCTGATTCCCGCAGGAGCCGCGCCACGGTATCCCCTGGAGGGCACACCGGGCACATCGGTCCCTGACGCGCCGCCCGTACAACTTCCCGGTGCCGTGGCGGCTTGGCGGTCAGTCCCCGCCGCGGTAGGACAGGCGGCGGACCAGGACCTCGCCGTCCACCGCGAAGACGCCAAAAGCCCTGCCGGTGAAGGCCTTGGCAGTTTCAAAGGCCCAGTGCCGTCCGTCCAGTTCCGTGAGCAGCTCCCCTTCAGCGCTGCCGCCCGGCCGTGCGCCGCGGACCAGCAGGCGGATCCTGTCGCCGCCCACGGCGCCGGCGCGGAAGTCCGACGGCGGCGGGCTGGCCACGACTGCCAGCTCAACGTCACCGGGCGGAACAGTTGCTTCCCAGGTGCGGTCAAAGCCCGCGACGACGGCACGCGCCGTGATCCTGACGGCGTCGCCGTCCTGGCGGGCCTCGATGCCGAACCAGTTGTCCTCGGCGTTCCGCACGGCGATGCCGCCCGTACCGGAGCCGATGTCCAGCAAAGCCCTGAATTCCATCCCGAGGTGGCGCTGGCGTTGGGCGACGAAACAAGGCCTGGGCGCTCCCATGGTGTTGCCTTCGCCCCTAAGCAAAAGCCCTTTGGAGGTGGGTGCCGAGAAGTCAGCGGGCGTCCGGCGGACACCGATCCATCGCGGATCGTCCAGCCCGGCACCGTTGCTGAAGTCGTACTCAAGCTGTTCCGGCGGCGTCGCACCGAGCTGGGGCATCCGGGCGTGCGGCCAGCCGTCGATCCAGTCCACGGCGGCCAGGAACGTCTCACGGCCCAGCGGTGAGAACGACTTCGCCAGCCCCACCGGACGGACGCCCAGCAGGACCATGGCTGTTCCGCCGTCGGAAAGCTCAACGAGGTCTGCGTGCCCGGTGTTCTGGACGGGCGAACCGGTTCCCGCGGCGGTAAGGAGGGGATTGTGCGGAGCGGATTCGAACGGCCCGTCCGGCCGCCGCGACCGTGCCACGGTCACAGCGTGGCCTCTGTCCGTGCCGCCCTCGGCCGCCAGCAAGTACCACCAGTCACCGCGCCGGTAAAGGTGCGGGCCTTCGGGCGAATACAGCCCGCTGCCGGACCACAGCGGCCGCGGCTTCTCGAGCGCTTCTCCGGTTGCGAGGTCCACCCGCACCTGCTGGATCGCGTCCGGGTGGCGGGCAAAGGTCACGTACGCAGTTCCGTCGTCGTCCCAGGCGAGGTCCGGGTCGATGCCGTCCACCGCCCCGATGACCGTCCCGTCGCTCCATGGCCCGGCGGGATCGGCGGCCGTGAAAACAACGCAACCGCGCCCACCGAGGAACACGGAGACGATCAGGTAGAACACGCCGTCCCGGTAGCGGAGGGTCGGGGCCCAGACGCCGCCGGGCGTGGGGACATGGGCAATCCGGACTTGCTCCTCCCGCGTGGCCACATGGCCCACCAGCTGCCAGCTTTCCAGATCCGGGCTGTGATGGACCGGCAGGCCCGGCAGGTATTCGAAGGACGATGTGACTAGGTAATAGCCGTCCGGCGCGCGGACGATGCTCGGGTCAGGGTTGAAGCCGGCAAGGATGGGGTTGGCGTGCATCCAGCCATCCTGCCCTCCGGCGGCACCTGCAGCGGGGCCGGTTTCAATGGTTGGAACGCGTTCTTCGGCGCTCCCGCCTAGTAATGGCCCTTGATCACGAAGTAGGAGCCACGGATGGTGCCCGCAAGCTTGGACTTCTGGCGGGCGAACTTGAAGCTGGACGCAAGTTCCTCCGGAACGTCCATGCCGTCCGAGAGCTTGAATCCGACCGCCCGCTTGCCCCCATCCTCGAGGGCATACATGACGTTGACGGACAGCCCTGACTCGTAGAACACGTACGCCATTCGCAACCCGTCCACTTCGAAGGAGGACACCTCAAGGGGTTTGGAGGCAATCACCAGGTTGCGCTCGGCGGACAGGATGTTGTCCACATAGTCCAGCACTTCCGGCGCTTCCCCGGCAGGGACCACCGTGAAGTCGTGGTCGTATTTATTCTTGTAGTAGCGGGCCTCGTTGGCGCGCAGCCCGGCCAACGCCTCCGCTACCGGTGACGATTCCAGACCGGCGGTGGACACGTTCTTGAAATCCACGGTGTAGGGCATGAGTCCTCCCTGGGAATGATCTTTTGCCACATCGTTGCAGATCAGCGCCTCCGCTGCACCTCATCGAAGGACGCGGATGCTGTTCCCGTCGATTTCCACGCCAGTGATCCTGACCCTTTCGTTGGGTGTGTCGTTCGGCCCGTGAAAGACCAGATAGTCACGCCCGCCGGATGTGCGAAGGACCATTCCATGCCCGCCATTGCTGGACCACACAGGGTCCGCCTGCTGGATCCAGGGCCCCTTGATGGTTCCGCTTTTCGACTCGGCGATGCCCATTGCATACCCGGCCTCGCCGTGGCTTGACCACAGCATCAGCAAAGACCCTTCCGGCGAACGGACAACAAACGGTCCATCGGTGAACAGGGGATCTGCGGCAAGGTTCAGGTCCTTTGGGGGTTCCACCCCCTCCGGGAACCGCAGCGGCCGGGTCCAGGCCGCCGCGGATGCCTTGAACAGGAGAGCAGGCTCACCGGCTGCCGTGCGCAGGTCCGGCGCCAGGCGGACGGCACGCATCTCGCCGTCAGTGATCCCTGGTGCATCAGCGGTTCCCCCCGTCCCCCGGCTGTAGACGAGCCAGCGGGTGGAATCCTAGTCGATATACAGCGTCCCGTCGAGGCACGGTTCGGCCGCCGGCGTCACGGCTCCGTCACTCCAGGGCTGGTACGGGCCCGTGGCCAGATCCGAGGCAAGAACCGCGACGCCCCGGGGGCGGTTGCCCGTTGACGTCGCAAAGGTGCCGAACATGAAGAAACGTCCGTCAAGGGCGTACACCTCCGGAGCCCAGAACTGCGCGTCCGCCCAAAAATCCGCTGGCGGCCGGAAGGCCGCAAAGGGGCCTTCCCAGTGTTCAAGGTCATTGCTGGTATAGCAGTCAAAGCCGGTGGCGGGGCCACTCCACACGTTCCTGTCGCTGGTTCCGAACAGGACAAACTCCCCCGGAACCGGTTCCAGGATGAAAGGGTCCCGCATCCGGATTTCATCGAGGCGCAGGAGCTGAACCGTCTCCTGTCTGCCCATCAGCGGCTTGCCTCGTAATCGGGCATGGGGGCAACGCGCCCTTCGAAAGAGTGCGTGCCGCCCTCAACGGTGCGCCGCACACCGTCCGGAAGGACGACGTCGGCCGCCACCCCGTCGGGGACGGCCGCCTCGAGGCGGAACGCACCGCCGTCGAGCGTCCATTCAACCCGGACCTCACCGTGCGGAGTCTTCAGGGAGGTCCTGGCCCAGTCGATTCCTTGGCCCGGCTGCGGGGCGATGAGGACGCGCGCGTAGCCCGGTTCCAGCGGTCGGATGCCGCCGATGGCTTTGTGCATCCAGTCGGCAACGGCGCCCAGGGCGTAGTGGTTAAAGCTGGTCATTTCGCCGGGGTTGATGGTGCCGTCGGGGAGCATGGAGTCCCAGCGTTCCCAGACCGTGGTGGCTCCCATCGTCACGGGGTACAGCCAGGACGGGCAGCCCTTCTCCAGCAGCAGCCGGTAGGCCTCAGCCACGTGGCCGGTGTCGGTCAGCGCGTGCGTGATGAACGGGGTGCCCGCGAATCCGGTGGACACGCGGTAGCCGTTGTCCCTGACCAGTTCCGCCAGGCGGGTCCCGGCGAACTCCCGCAGCTCCGGGGTGGCCAGGATGTCGAAGGCGATAGCTAGCGCGTAGACCGTGGTGCAGTCGCTGCGGATGGCGCCGTCGGCAGCGACGTAGTTCTCGGCGAAGGCGGTACGCACCCGGGCGGCGAGCGCCTCGAAGTGGGCCTCGTCGTCGTGCCTGCCCAGCAGCCCGGCAGCCTGGGCGGTTAGGCGCGCGGTGCGGTACATGCAGGCGGTGGCCACCACGCCGGTGTCTGCCTTGGCCGCCCATGGCTGGTCCGGCGCGGCGTCGGGGTCCAGCCAGTCGCCGAACTGGAAGCCGGAGTCCCACAGGCCCGTGGGCGAGAGCAGCCCCTCCACCCGGCGGGTGTGCGAGGCCATCGACTCGTACTGGTTCCGCAGCACGCTGAGGTCCCCGTAGGCCTCCCAGAGTGCCCATGGCACCCACACGGAGGCTTCACTCCACAGGGCGGACGATTCCGGAGCCGGGAATTCGGGCGGCTGCGGGCAGTATTTCAGGGCATCGGGCACGGTGATGGGCACCAGACCGTTCGCCGCCTTCTGCTCGGCAGCCAGGTCCAGCAGCCAGTCCTGCAGGAACCCTTTGACGTCGTACAGGTAGGCAGCAGTGGGGGCGAAGACCGCGATGTCGCCGGTCCAGCCCAGCCGCTCGTCGCGCTGCGGGCAGTCGGTGGGCAGGTCCAGGAAGTTGCCGCGCAGCCCCCAGACGATGTTGCGGTGCAGTTGATTGACGAGTTCGTTGGAGCACTCAAAGGTGCCGGTTCGCTCCAGGTCGGAGTGGACCACTACGGCTTCCAAGTCACCATCGGTGAGGTCGCCCGGCCAGCCGGTGATCTCGGCGTAGCGGAAGCCGTGGAAGGTCTTGGTGGGTTCAAAGTCGTCTTTCCCGCCGGAGAGGATGAACGTGTCCGTGGCCTTGGCCGACCGCAGGGGCCGGACGCCGAGTTCGCCGTCTTCCAGGACCTCGGCGTGCCGCACGGTAATGGCCTGCCCGGCCTCGCCCCGCACCGTGAAGCGGAGCCAGCCCACCAGGTTCTGGCCGAAGTCCACCAGCGTCCGGCCGGTGGGTGAGGTGCGGATTTCCACGGGATGCACGACGCCGGCACGCACCACGGGCGGGCCCACCGGCTCAGCCAGCCGGCCGCCGTCGAACGCCAGCCCACGCACACCCGTCCAGTCAGCACCGGGTACAAAGCCGGGCTCCGCCCAGCCCTTTTGCAGGCGGCGGGCGTCGATGGTCTGGCCGTCGTAGAGGTCGTTGAAGGTGGTGGCGGAGGGGCCTGCCTGCCAGGAGGTGTCAGAGGCGACCGACTGGACGTGTCCGTCGTCGAACTCGATGTCCAGCTGGCCGAGGAACCCCAGCTCACTGCCGTACAGGTTGGACATCCCGTGCCAGGCCAGCCGTCCGCGGTACCAGCCGTTGCCCAGTTCCACCCCCAGCACGCTGGTTGGCGCCAGCAGGGAGGTGACGTCGTAGCTGCGGTAGCGCAGCCGCCATTCGTAGGAACTCCAGCCGGGGCCCAGGACGTCTGGCCCCACCGGAGTGCCGTTGATGGATGCCTCGTAGACGCCGAGGGCGGTGGCCCGGAGTGTCCCCTTCACCACGCCGCCGTGGCCCTCGTCGAGCGTAAATTCCTTGCGGAGCAGGGGGGCGCCGTCAAAGTCCTGTTGGGGCGTGATCATGGCGGCGTGCCAGGGCGTGGAGGTCATGGAAGGAGGGTTCCGTTCTGGTGGAAGCTGGTCAAAAGCAGGTGGAAGAAGTGCCGGTCAGGCGTAGTGGCAGGCCACATCCGCCGCACCCACACGCCGCAGGGCCGGCCGTTCGGTGGCGCACAGGTCAGTGGCCAGGGGGCAGCGGAGCCGGAAGGGGCATCCGCCGGGCCCGGGGACCGCGGCCGCCCCGGTGCGGACGCCAAGCGATTCGCGGGCTTCGCGGCGTTCGGCCTGTTCCGCCGGCCGGGGCACCGGGGACGCTGCCACGAGGGCCTGGGTGAAGGGGTGCCTGGGGTTCCCGGTGACGGCCGCGGCAGGTCCGCTTTCCATGACCTGCCCGCGGTAGAGCACCACCACGCGCTGGGCCAGGAACTGGACCACGGCGATGTCATGGGCGATGAACAGGTAGCTCAGGCCCCGCTCGTCGCGGAGGTCGGCCAGGAGGTTGAGCACCTGCGCCTGGGTGGAGAGGTCAAGGGCGCTGACGGCTTCGTCGCAGACCACCAGTTGGGGATCGCAGATGAGGGCACGCGCCACTGAAATGCGCTGGCGCTGGCCGCCGGAGAACTGGCTGGGGTAGCGGTCCACGGCGTCCCGCGGCAGGCCCACGCGTTCGAGCATGTCCCCGGCCTTGGCGCGTGCCTCTGCCGCTGAAACCCCTCGCAGGCGCAGCGGTTCGGCCAGGGACGTGCCGATGGTGTTCCGCGGGTTCAGCGATGAGTTGGGGTCCTGGAAGACGGCACGCAGTTCCCCGCCCAGGGCCCGGCGCTCCTTGGCGCTGGCGGAGGTGATGTCCTTGCCCTGGTAGGTGATGGTGCCGCCGGAGACCTTTTGCAGGTCCAGGATTGCCTTGCCAATGGTGGACTTTCCGGATCCGGACTCCCCCACCAGTCCCACAGTCTCCCCGGGTGCGATGCTGAAGCTGACATGGTCGACGGCGGCCGGTGCGGCGGCTGCCTTCCGGCCCCGTCCAAAGCGGACCACCAGGTCCTTGATCTCAAGCATGGGGGTGGCGGCGGAGGAAGCCGCGGAATCTTGGCGCTCGGTCACTGCGGTGCTCATGCCGGGTCCTTTTCAACGATCGGGTTTTGCTTGGGGGTGACCTCCAAAACGCGGGAGGCGGGCACGTCCGTGGCCAGCCAGTCCATGCCTTCGACGGCCAGCTGGTCCGCTTTGACACACCGCACCAGCCCTTCGCCGGCGCCGGAGCGCAGCAGCTGAACGGGTTCCATGCAGGCTGAGCCGGCGAACTGGCAGCGGGCCGCGAACCGGCAGCCGGTGGGCCAGTCCTTGGGCTGCGGCACCTGTCCGCTGATGGTGGCAAGGCGCTCCGGCATGTCGTCTGCGTGGTTGGCGTGTGGGTCGGCGGCCAGGAGCGCCAGGGTGTAAGGGTGGCGGGGGTGGTCCAGGACGGCCTGGGTTGTGCCGTTCTCCACCACCTGGCCGGCGTACATGACGGCCACCTGGTCGCAGATGTCCGCCACCACACCAAGGTCGTGGGTCACCATCACCACGGACATGCCTGTGTCCTTCACCAGGGTCCGGAGCAGGGACAGGATTTCGGCCTGCACCGTGACGTCCAGGGCCGTGGTGGGCTCGTCCGCCACCAGCAGCTTCGGCTGCCCGGCCAGTGCCAGGGCAATCGCCACGCGCTGGGCCATGCCGCCGCTGATCTGGTGCGGATAGGTCTTCAGGATCCGCGCCGCGTCCACGATGCCCACCTTTTCCAGCAGGGTCTGCGCCTCCTGGCGGGCCTCGGTCCTGCCCATGCCGCGGAGCCGGCGGATGGTCGCGGTGAGCTGGTACCCCACGGTGAACATCGGGTCCAGGGCGCGCATGGGTTCCTGGCTGATCAGCGCGATCTCCCGGCCGCGCACTGCTTCCATGTCCCTCTCCGCCACCGCTGCCAGGTTTCTTCCGTTCCAGAGGATCTGGCCGCCGGTGACACTTACGCCCGAGGGAAGCAGGCCCAACAAGGACAGCGCGGTCATGGTCTTGCCACAGCCGGACTCCCCCACCAAACCCAGGACGGTGCCGGGCTGGACGTCGAACGAGACATCGGTGACCAGGCGGACGCCGGTGCCTGTACCTGCACTGTCGACGCCGACGGACAGGTTACGGACGCTGAGCGTCCCCTTATCGGCAGAGGCGCCGTCCAATGCGGCCAAGTCCTCCGATCCGGGCGCCCCCGCCGCGATGGCGGCGACGGCCTTGGCGCGCTGCCGGCGTGCCGCGGCGGAGGGCAGGTGCGGTGCGGCCGCGTTGGGGGCCTTGCCCAGGGCATTGCCGATGGCATTGGCGGAGAGGACGGTGAGCGCCAGCACGGCACCGGTGGGCACCATCATCCAGGGGGCGTCATAGACGTGCTGTGAGGCGCCCTGGATCATGCCGCCCCAGCTGGGCTGCGGGATGGGCGGGCCGAAGCCGATGAACGCGAGGCCGGCCTGGATGAGCATGCCCACAGCGAAGATGAGCGCGGACTGGACCACGATGGTGTTCGCCAGGCCGGGCAGGACGTGCCGGAGGCTGATCCGCAGTGGGCTGACGCCGTCCACCTTGGCCGCATCCACGTAGAGCTGGGACTGCAGGGACTTGGCCTGGCCCAGGATCACGCGGTAGATGCCGGCGGACATCAGGATGCCCAGGATGGCCATAACCACTGGGATGTTGGTTCCCACCGCGCCGATGACGGCCAGGATGATCACGGTTCCCGGCAGGGACATCATGATCTCGGTAACCCTGCTGATCACGGCCTCCACGCGTTCGCCGGTGCCGGCAGCAAGCATGGCCAGGATGGTGCCGAGCCCGACGCCGACAATCACCGTGAGCATGGACGTCCCCAGGGTGCCGGCTGCGGCGGCGAAGATCCGGCTGAGGATGTCGCGGCCCAGTTCGTCCGTTCCCAGCCAGTGGGCGGCGGTGGGGCCGGAGAGGACTGAGGCGAAATCCTGGTCCTCTGTCTTGAAGGGCAGCCACAGCGGCGCTGTCAGCGACGCGGTGACAAGCGCCGCAAGCCAGGCCAGGCCGGCCACGGCGCCCGGCGAAGTGAACAGCCGGTGCCGGGATACCTTGGTGATGGCCGCCCTGCCGGCGTTGCGCGCGGGGGCTGCTGCCGGCGTCGTACTTCCTGCCTGGTCCGCGTCCGCAGGGGCCGGGGTAACTGTTGGGATCATGAGGCACGCAACTTCGGGTCGAGGAACTTGGTGGCCAGCTCCAGCACCAGGTTGACAGCGACCACCACCACGGTGGCGATCACCACCACGCCCTGGACGGCGGGGGCATCATGGGTGCTGACGGAGGTCTGGACAGCCTGGCCCAGGCCCGGCATGGCGAACAGCTGCTCGGCGATGACGGAGCCGCCGAACAGGCCGATGAACTGCAGGGCGATGCCGGCCACGATGGGCAGGCTGGCGTAGCGCAGGGCATGGACGTAGAGGATCTTCCAGGTGGGGGTGGCCGTGGCGCGCAGCGTGCGGATGTGTTCCTGCTGCAGCGCCTCGAGCATGGACGCCCGGGTCTGGCGGGCTATGAAGGCAGCGCCGCCCACGGCGAGGGTGATCACCGGCAGCGCCAGGGACAGGGCCCAGTCCTGCGGTGAGGCCTCGAACGGCACGTAGCCGGTGGCCGGGAAGATGGAGGACTGGACGGCGAACAGGTACACGAAGAGGACGCCCACCCAGAACGCCGGCAGGGCGACCAGGAGTCCAACGAAGCCGCCGATCACCTGGTCCAGGAGGCCGCCGCGGACCGCTGCGGTGACGCCCAGGGCGATGCCCAGGACCGCGCTGAGGACGGTGGCGCCGGCGGCAAGCGAGGCTGTGACGGGGAGGCGGCCGGCGAGGTCGGCGCTGACGGAGCGGCCATCGATGAGCGAGACGCCCAGGTCGCCCTGGACGGCGGAACCAAGCCACGTGAAGAACTGTGTGAACAGCGGATCGTTCCAGCCCATCCTCTGGTTGACCTCGTCGATGGCTTCCTGGGAGGCGCCTGCGCCGAGGGAGACGGCTCCCGGGCTGCCGGGCATTGCGTGCACCAGCAGGAATGCCAGCACCGCAACCACCAGCACGGTGGCCAGCGCCATCAGCAGGCGCTTAGTGATGAATAGTGCCATGGTGACCTCCATCGGTCAGGCCCTGCCCGGCCGGGCCCTCCTGTTTGGGGAGGGCCCGGCGGGAAGGTGCGGGTATTAGCTGGCCGGCGTGTAGGACGAGAGGAGCGGGTAGGCGTTGGTGCCGGCGAACTTCACCTGGGCCACCTTCTTGGTGTTGTAGCCCTGGTTGGTCAACGCCTCATACAGCGGGATCATCCAGCCTGACTCCACCAGGCGGGTGTTCAGCTTGGTGGCGGCTGCCTTGACGGCGGCGTCGTCTTTGGCCGCGGCCAGCTCGCCGGTAGCGGCGCTGAGCTTGTCATCGGTGGCCTTTTGCACGTTGGTGAAGCCGTTCAGAATGGCTCCGTACATCACGCCGACGGGGTTGTCCCAGTTCAGGGGAGCGTAGCCAAGGGGTGTGGTGGCGACGGCGGCGAACGCTTCGTCGGTGGAGGCTGCCATCTTGACTTTCATGGTGATGCCGACGGCGGCGAGGTCCTTCTGGACGGCCTGCAGGTCCGTCTGGGTCTGCGCGCTGGCGATGATGGTGAACTCGAAGCCGTTGGGGTAGCCGGCCTCGGCCAGCAGGCTCTTGGCCTTGTCCGGGTTGTACGCGAATGTGGTTTCCAGGTCCTTGGTGAAGCCGGCCGAATCCTTGGGCAGGGCGTTCCATGCAGGGATGTCGCCCTTGTGCAGGGCATCCACCAGGGCCTGGCGGTTGATGGCGTACTGAATGGCCTGGCGGACCTTCTCCTGGGCGAACGCCGGTGCGGTCTTGCCGATCTTGTCGAAGGAAATCATGGTGTTCACAGTGCCGCCGATCTGGGAAACGCCAACGCCCTTGGACTTGGCGAAGTCCACCGTGGAGGACGTCAGCATGGCAACGTCGGCCTGGCCGGAGACCAGGGCGTTGGCGCGGGCCTGCGGGTCCTGGACCACGCTGAAGACCACCTTCTTGTAGGCGTACTTGGAGGCGTCCGCGCTCTTGTCGTTCTTCACCAGGACGTACTTGTTGCCCTTCACGGTGGAGGGGTCAAGGGTGTACGGTCCGGAGCCGTCAGGGGTTGCAGCGAGGCTGGAGGTGTCGGTGACGCCGTTCCTGCCCACGATCATGCCGGTGGTGGAGGCCAGGTTTTTCTCGAATCCGGGCTGCGGCTTGGCGAAGGTCAGGGCCACCTGGGTGGGGCTGACCACGTCCACGGAGGTGATTTCCTGGGCGCCGCCCTTCGCGACGGCGGAGTAGGCGCTCAGCGCGGGATCGGAGCGGCGGTCCAGGTTGGCCTTGACCAGGGCGGCATCCAGTTTGGAGCCGTCGGTGAACGTGACGTCGTCCTTGAGGTTCAGCGTCAGGACGGTGTTGTCCGCGTTGTAGCTGAAGTCCTTGGCCAGGCCCGGACCTGCGGAACCATCCGGCTGAAGGGTCATCAGGCTGTCGTAGAGGCCTTCGAAGAACTGGCGCTGGGCTGCGGAGACGCGCAGCGGGTCGAACCCGAAGGAGGCTGAGTCGCTGTCGATGGCCAGGGTGAGGCTGCTGGTATCAGCCTTTGCGGCGGCCTGGCTGGACCCGCCGCCGCAGGCGGCCAGGGAACCCATCAGCAGGGCACCGGCCAGAACGGCGGAGCTCGCACGGGCGGTGGAGTTCGGAAGTTTCATGTAGTGCGCCTTTGCATTCTGATGTGATGACGGAGGAACGGTTGTGGGGGCTGGCTGCTCGCCGGCTCCCTTCAAGAATCAGCCGGGGCCACAGGCGCCAAACATGACAATGTCATTGATTGAAAAGGTATTGTGGCGGCGGTCACGCCGGGCGGAAGGATGGATGGAAGGCAACGAAGCCTCGGACGCCTGCACGCGTCCATCACGAAAGGAACCCCATGACCAACCCGTTCCCCCGCGACTTCCTTTGGGGCGTGGCCACCGCCGGCCACCAGGTGGAAGGCAACAACGTCAACAGCGATACCTGGTTCCTGGAGCACCTTCCCGGAACGATCTTCGCGGAGCCGTCCGGGGACGCCGTGGACCACTACCACCGCTACCGCGAGGACATCGCACTGATCGCCGGCCTCGGTTTTAACAGCTACCGGTTCTCCGTTGAATGGGCCCGGATCGAACCGGAGGAAGGCCAGTTCTCGGTGGCTGCGCTGGACCACTACAAGCGGGTGCTGGAAGCCTGCCACGAACATGGACTCACCCCGGTGGTCACGTTCCACCACTTCACGTCACCGCTGTGGCTCCTCCGGATCGGCGGCTGGGAGGGCAGCCGGACGCCCGAACTCTTCGCACGCTACTGCGACCGGGTCATGGCCCACCTGGGTGACCTGATCGGCGTCGCCTGCACCCTGAACGAGCCGAACCTCCCTTGGCTGCTGGAGTCATTCGGCATCGGCGGGGAAACCCCGGAGAACCGCGGTTCGGTGCCCATCTGGGCGGCCGCCGCCCAGCGCCTGGGCGTGGATGCCAGCACTGTTGCCCCGTTCCAGTTCTGCTCCACGGAGGCGGGGTTCCAGGTCAAGGTGGCGGCGCACCGGGCCGCCACCAAGGCCATCAAAGCCCATCGCCCGGACCTCCAGGTGGGGTGGACCCTCGCAAACTCCGATATCCAGGCGCTGCCCGGTGGCGAAGGGATTGCAGACCGGGTGCGCCGGGACGTCAACGAACGCTTCCTCAAAGCCTCCCGGGGTGACGACTTCGTGGGCATCCAGACTTACGGGCGCACCATGTACGGCCCCGATGGCCATGCGCCCGCACCGGAGGGCGTGCCCACCAACCAGATGGGCGAGGAAATCTATCCCCAGGCACTGGAGTCCACCATCCGCGAGGCCCAGCGGATCGCCGGGATCCCCGTGATCGTCACGGAGAACGGCCTGGCCACCGAGGATGACACGCAGCGGGTGGCGTACCTGCGGACGGCCGTCGACGGGGTTGCTTCCTGCCTTGCGGACGGCATCGATGTCCGAGGGTACATCGCCTGGACCGCGTTCGACAACTTCGAGTGGATCTTCGGCTACGGGCCCAAGTTTGGCCTGATCGCCGTGGACCGCTCCACGCAGGAGCGGACGCCGAAGGACAGCGCACGCTGGCTGGGGAACCTGGCCAGGGAGCACGCCGGGGCCGGGGCGCCGCAACCCGCTTAAGCGTGGTTCATAATGGCCCGGACTTCCCTGTGAAGTCCGGGCCATTCCTCTGCCGCAGGCCTTTTGCCCTTGTCTACGGCCGCCGGGCGTGCAGGTGCAGCTTCGCAAAGAAGTCCGCAAGAACCAACCGGCTGTCCACACCCGTATAAATCCGGCGGGACGGCCTCGCGGACGTTTCGGTGAACACCGAGGTGACGTCATCCAGCCCGGTGACCACCAGGGGTGCACTGTCTCCAAGGCACCACACCGGCCCGAATTTCACGAAGTCCGGCACCTCAAGACTGTTGAAGTGCTCCCACAGCCACTCGCCGGCCGGGCCGGCAACCCTGAAGGCATGATCGAGTTCCGCGACGGACGCCACCATCTGCCGGTACGTTTCGGCGGGGAACTGCCAGACTGCGAGCTCCTGGTTCGCCAGCACGAAGTCCGCAGCGGCGGGGTCCGTGAAGTAGTTGTACTCGTCGTCGTTCCGGGCGGCTCCGCCGACCCAGGCAAGCGTCAGCAACCGGGCGATGCCCGGCTCCAGCAGGAGCGCGTCCGCAACATTGGTGAGCGGACCGGCGCACACCAGAATCAAGGGCAGGTCATCCGCCGTCATTGCGGTTTCAATGATCGCGCCCGCCGCAGCGGAGCTCCGTGGCTGTCCGGTAAAAGGGCTGTCCGGTCCGGGATGCACCGCCGCCGGTTCGGGGCGCTCGAGCACCCGGAGCAGTTCCCCGGCCAGGCAGGCGCCCCGCTGGGATCTGCCCTCCGGCAGCCCGAACATCGGATTCGTCAGGGAACTTGTGACGGCTGCGATCCTGTTTGCCGGGGACAGGGCATGGTGGGCCAGTCCAAGCAGGCCGTCGGGGTCGCCGGCCCAGTCGTTGTCGACAATCACGCGGCACCGGGGTTCAATCCGAATCATGTCCATCCTGCAAGCCTTGCAGCGCAGGCAGCATCACACGACGACACTTTCCATTCACCGAAAGGTGGAAGGTCCGTCCTAATCTGCGGCAGGCTCGCGGATGACCAGTACCGGGCAGTGCGCATGGTGGATGGTCTGGTGGGATACAGAGCCGAGCAGCATGCCGGTAAATCCGCCATGGCCCCGGGAGCCGACGACAACCAGGTCGGCATCGCGGGAGGCGTCAATGAGTGCCGCTGCCGGGTTGCCTTCCACGACCCGTCCTGTGATCGTCACGCCCTGGTCCTTGATGCGCTCAAGCTCCGCCTCCAGGATCGCTTGGGCGTCCTTCTGGAAGATCTCGTAGTCCCAGGCGGTGCCCAGGGCATCGCTGACATAAGGGAAGCTCCAGGCGGTCAACGCCTGGACCTCACCCTTGCGCAGCCTGGACTCCTCGATGGCCCAGTCCATTGCCGACCGGGACTGGTCGGAACCGTCCACGCCCACCACGATCCTGAAGCTTCCGTTACCGGCCACGGCTTCCCTTTTCCTGTTGCGTTAGTGCCGGCGGGACTAGGCCTGACCCGCTGATGCACCGTGTGCCGGAACGGCCACCGTGGAGTGCTCAGGTTTGGCGGCCTGGTGGGGATTCCCTGTTTCCTTGGCACAGTGCAGGCAGCAGTAGATGCCTGCTTGGCTTTCCACGGGGTGGCCCAGGATCCGGCAACCGCAGTGCTCACATGCGGGAGCCATCATGTGGATGGCGCATTCGAAGCTGTCGAACGTGCCTGTCTGGTTCCCCATATTGACGGTGAACATGCGGCCCTCGCTGCTGCCGCAGACATCACATGCGCCCATGGTCTCTGCCTCCTGTTGTGCTCGCCTGTTGTGCTCGCCGGGTGTACTCGCCGGCTCCGGACACTCCAGTTGACTGCTTCCGGGAGTTGCCTGCCTAGGGGCAAAGGTCCCACGGCCCGCCTGGGTCAATTCCCCTTGTGGATTTTCCTGGATCATTTCCCATCCACGGTGCCGCCGGTTCCGAATCCCAACCGTAGAAGTGCAACCAAAGGCAAGGACGTGACGATGGATGCCGTGGACCAGCAGGCCCTGACCGGCGCTCTGATAAAGGAGTACCGGCTGGATCTGGCACAGTTGTGGCTGGAGTTCGTTGGGCTGGGCGGGGACGCCTCTGAACAGCTCATCCGGGACTACTGCGCAGGCGAAGCCACCCTTTCAACGAAGGAACGCGACGCACTGGCGCAGGCTGTCAACGAACATTGCGCTTCCGAAGGCCTGCCGCTCCGTGCTCCGCTCAGCGGTTCCGCCCTTTCCACCCTGCAGCCGGAACACCGTGACCCGGAACGGAAGGATCCCTACTCGTCGAAGTAGGTGAAGGTGTCCGCGGCGCCGGCGACTGACGCGACGACGGCGGCCGCAACATCCCGGAGTTTCATGTTCCGCGTGCTGGACGCGTCCCGCAGCAGCTTGAAGGCCGCAGCCTGGCTGCACCGGTTCTGCGCCATGATGGCCCCGGTTGCCAGGTCGATCACGGTACGCGTCTGCATGGCGGCGCTCATGCCGTCCCTGGTCTCTTCCAGCTTCAGCATCCGCAGGGCAAGTGTCAGCCCCTTGGAGGCCTGCCGGACAAACGCTTCCGCGGCACCGATGCCATGGCTGCCAAAGACGAGGGGCTGTGAACAGTGGAACGTAATCACGCCTTGGGAATCGCCTTCCAGCAGCGCGGGGATACTCAATACCGAGCGGAAGCCCTGCTCCTGGACAGCGTGGACGTACTCCGGCCAGCGGTCTTCGCGCCGGAGGTCGGAAACCAGCACTGTCTTTCCTGCCCGCATGGCCGTGGCGCCGGGACCATCGCCAAGCGTGGCCTCCAGCTGGCAAAGGAGTTGTGCACTGCGGTGGCTGCTGGCACATGCCGCGGGTTTTTTGGGCCGCAGCACCACGATTTCGCAGGAGCACACGTGCCCCTCCCCGCCAAGCCGGGCCGCCGCGTAGGCTGCAAGATCCTGGAGAAATGCCTCAACTTCAGGGTTCTGCAGGAAGGACTCCTGGAGATGCAGGGCAACGTCTGCAAAATCCTCGTCTTCAGGCACGCCGGCATGGAGCACGCGTCTTACCTCCCGGACATTGGTTAAAAGCCACACCTCTGTGGCCGCCCACTGCCGAACGGTGATGCCAGCCTACCTTCGCCCGTGTCGTAACCTGTCAACCATGACGCCCCTCTCCACTCCGGACGGATCCGTCCTGGGCAATTCACTTGAGACTGACGGGACCACCGTCCACCGGTTCCTTGGCATCCCCTACGCGGAGCCGCCGTCGGGAAGCAACCGATTCCGCCCGCCGGTACCGGTATCGCCATGGAGCGGGGTGCTTGATTGCACCGCACCTGGCCCCGCCGCGCCCCAGAATCCCGAGTCCCATGCCCCTCCCGGCACTACGCCGCGCACCTGGAGCGAAGAGGCTTGCCTCAACCTGAACATCTGGACGCCGGCAACGGAAGGCCCGGCCAGGCCCGTAATGGTATGGATCCATGGCGGCGCCTACCTCATGGGCGCCAACAGTGACGCAATGTACGACGGCGCCCGGCTGGCGGCTGCGGCGGGCGTGGTGCTGGTATCCATCAACTACCGCCTGGGCGCGCTGGGTTTCCTGCACCTGGCGGACCTGCTGGGGCCCGGTTACGCCGATTCGTCCAACCTCGCCCTGCTGGACCAGCTGGAGGCCCTGCGCTGGATCCGCCGCAACATCGGCGCCTTCGGCGGCGACCCGCACAACGTGACCATCTTCGGGGAGTCCGCAGGCGCCGCAGCCATCGGCACCCTGCTGGGCATGCCGGCGTCGGAAGGGCTCTTCCGCCGGGCCATCATGCAAAGCGGCACGGCCGAGCGCTGCCGCCGGCCGGAGGACTCGGCGCGGATCAGCGCCACATTCCTTGAGTTGTGTGGTCTGGATGCCTCCTCCGCCAACCAACTGCTGACCCTCCCTGTGGAGCGGCTGCTGGAAGCGCAGGCCGCCCTGGAACAGCGTGCTGCGGCGGAGTCCTTCGCGGTTCCATTGCCATTCCAGCCCACGGTGGGCACGCCGTCGCTTCCGTTGCCACCGCTGGAAAGTATCGGCAACGGGGTCAACTTCGGGGTGGACCTGCTGATCGGCACCAACCTGAACGAGGGCTCATTCGCCGTCGAGATGCGCCCGGACACGGGGTCGGACCCGGGCTACCCGGACCGTGCGGCCGCCGTGCTGTGCGGAGCGGGGGTGCCGCCGGCGCTTGCCCCCGGCTATACGGAGGCGCTCACCAGGGTGCTGGGCAGGGAACCGTCAGGCAAGGAACTCCTGGAAGCCGCCATCGCGGATTCCCTTTACCGCCAGCCCAGCAACCGGCTGCTGGACGCGAGGCAGGCGGCTGCCGCAGGCCGGTTGGCCCACGGAGCGACCGGTGAAGGAGCCGCCGGGAAGGACTTCGCCTACCTGTTCACATGGCGCAGCCCGGCCATGGGCGGGAAACTGGGGGCCTGCCACGCCCTGGACATCCCATTCGTCTTCCGGCACCTGGACGCGCCGGAGGCCGCCTTCCTCACACGGGGCAAGGCACCGGCGTCCCTCAGCGACGCCATGAGCCGGGCCTGGACGGCCTTCGCCGGAACCGGGACACCTGGCACGGAACGCCTTCCGTGGCCGGGAGTTGGAGGGCAGCGGCGCACCATGGTGCTCGACGGCGAGTCCCGGCTTGAAGCCGACCCCCGCCATGAGATCAGGGAGTTTTTCGAAGCCGTCAGGCTGCTGCCAGCGCGTTGAGGGTGTCCCGGATGCCGTTCAGGGCCGGATCCCGCAGCGACATGAAGGCGGGCTTCAGGAGGGGCTGGATGATCTTGGCCGGTCCCTTGATGCTGAACTCGGCCGTGTACTTCACCACCGAACCGGTCCCGTTGGGGGTGACGTCGATGGAATCGAAGGAAGTCACGGTTTTGTTCTCGCCGCGCAGCTTGATGTGGTTGTCGGTCAGCTCGATGACCTCGTAGACCAGGGTCTGGCGCTTCCCCCGGAACTCGGACTCGGCATGGTACTTGTGCCCCACGGCCACCGGCCCCGGGGTGGTTTTGTCCATGACGGGCGTGTTGGGGTCCCACTTGGGGGTGTTCTCGAACTCACTCATGAAGGCAAAGGCCTTCTCCGCGGACAGGTTGGTTTCCACACTTCCGGTGACTGTGATCATCACCCCAGTCTAGGAAGGGGGATCACGTAAGCCCAGCCCCCGCGCGGCGGGGGCTGGGGCAAAACCCCTGGGGCAAAATCCGCCGCCGCTAGCCGGCGACGCCCACGGAACAGTGCTGCAGCAGGCCGTTCACCACAGTGGCCAGCACGTGACCCTGCGCCAGCTCATCAGGGGCCGTTGACAGTGGATCAACGTCGAAAACGGTGAAATCAGCGCGCTTGCCCACCGTTACCGAGCCCGATACCGTCCGCTCCCCTGCAGCTTCGGCCGCGTGCGAGGTGTAGCCTTCCAGCGCCTGGCGTGCTGTGAGCGCCTGGCCCGGCACAATCGGCTGTTCATCCGGGTGGCCCGACCGCCGCCGAAGTTGCGCGTCTGCGAGGATCGGAAGGGGCGGAAAGGGGGCGACAGGCCAATCGGAGCCAAGTGCGAGCGTTACGCCTGCGGACCGGAGGTCAGCGGACCGCCATCCACGGTCCGCCCGTTCTTTTCCCAACCGCCTTGACCAGTTGTCCGTCTGGTCCGCGCGCGAATAGTGGGTGCAGTGGCTGGGCTGCATGCTGGCGATCAGGCCGGAACCGGCGAACCTTTGGATGAGTCCGTCCGGGACCGTTTCAAGGTGCTCGATCCGGTGCGGAGCCCGGGGCAGGTCCGCCGGAAGATCCTCGAACGCTGCCAGCACTGCAGCCACGCCGGCGTCACCGATGGCATGGGTTGCGGTGGGAATGCCCTGGCTTGCGAAGAACCTGATGGCCCGGTTGTACTCCTCCGGGCTTGGCCAAAAGGGTGCGACGGACTGGCCGTGGCTGTCGGGCTCAAAAAGCCAGGCCGTGCCGTTGTCCACCGTGCCGTCCACGAACAGCTTGATTCCGGCCACTTCCCACCGGGAGCCCCGAGCAGTCCTGACCTGCTCCACCAGCCGCCGCCAGTCGGCCTCTCCGCTTCCCGGCATGCACCATGGCGAAACCCGCACGCGCACCGGCAGGCCCCTGCCGCATCCGGCCAAATCGTTCTCAAGGGCGGCAAGGAGCTCCAGGGTTCCCTCCCCGCAGTCCATGACATGGATGCCTGTCAGGCCTGCCCGGGAGAACGAATCAAAGAGCTCACCCAGCCGGCGCTTCCGTTCCTGGAAAGTCTCCTGGGGCATATGTTTCAGGACCAGGTCCAAAGCCGCGGCTTCGAGCAGGAGACCGGTGGGGTTCCCCCTGCCGTCGCAGACCACTTCGGCTGCCTGGTCGAAGTGCCGTGGCCCGGTGATGCCGGCGGTCTCCAGCGCCGCCGTGCTCGCCAGGGCGGAATGGGCATCGAACAGCCGGATCACGGCCGGGCGGCCGGCCACGACGTCGTCGATCAGCTCCCGGTGCGGCGGCGCTGACCCGAAGGCATTTGGGTCGAGTCCCCAGCCGCGGACCCATTCGCCCGCCGGCGTTGCCGCCGCCTCTGCCCGCAGCAAGGCGCGCACGGCGGCAAGGTCCGTGATGCCGGAGAGGTCGCAGCCGCGTGTCATGTCCAGGCCCATGACGGGGTGGACGTGGCAGTCGACCAACCCCGGGGTAAGGACGGCGTCACCGAAATCGATGACCTCGGCCGGACCCCAGGACTGCGCGTCGCGCCGCGTTCCAACCTCCTGGATGTGCCCGTCCCGGACCGCTACAGCCTGGGGCGCAGGTCCGTTGGGTGTTCCGTCCATGGTGTGGACTGTGCCGGCAAGGATAATGAGGTCAGGATTCATGTCATTCATGTGCTTCGAAGCTTCCAATGCGGTCAAAGGTGGCAGGACGACGGCGGCGCAGCCACCGGGCGGCCAGCAGGCCCCCGGCGAACACCACAGGCGTAACCAGGATCAGGATGGTGTTGGTCAGGGCGTCGGCCGCGGTAAGGAGTTCGATGTTCAGTGCGATGAGGATGACGACGCCGAAGAGCAGGACCGCTGATACGAGGCTGAGCGGGGCGAGAAGTTTGTTGCGGGCAGCAGCAGGGTTCCGGCGGAGGTACAGGAATGCTGCCACGGACACCAGCCCCTGGAGGCCCACGATGCCGAAGATGCCCGGGGTGTTCACCCAGATCAGGAGCTGCTGGTACGGGTCCGCGTTCAGGATGGCGCAGACAGTGATGACCACCGCTGCCAACAGGGTCTGCAGCTGCCCGGCACGGTGCGGTGACCTGAACCGGTGGTGCGTGCGGCCGAGGAACGCCGGCAGGACCCCGTCCTTGGCCAGCATGTAGACATAGCGGTTGATGGCGTTGTGGAACGCCAGTTGTGATGCGTAGACGCTGGTGACGATCAGGACGTACATGGCAGTTTCAGCCCAGGGTCCCACATACTGCCCTATGGTCTGGAAGAACATCCCGCCGGACAGTTCGCCAGCGGCTTCCACCACCTGGTCGTCGCCAAAGGCCTGGATGACGGCCCAGACGATGAAGGCATAGAACACGGACATGAAGCCCACCGCGATGTACATGGCGCGGGGAACTGACTGATCCGGGTTGCGGGCTTCGGAGCGGTACAACACCGTGGATTCAAAGCCCATGAAGGCGGCGAAGCAGATGCCCAGGATTGCCAGGACGCCAGGTCCAAAGGCCTGCCCGGGGCTGAAGGAGCCCAGGCTGATACCGTGTGCGCCACCGCTGCTGAGGATGCCCACACCCATCACGCCGAGAATGCCTGTTTCCGCGACCAGGAGGACGCCGAGGACTTTGGCGCCCACGTCGATCCCCCGGTATCCCAGGAACCAGACGGCCGCGACGGCGATGAGGGCAATGGCGGGCCACGGAACCTCAAGCCCAAAGAGGACCTGCAGCATGTCATGCGTCTGGACGGCGAAGAGCCCGTAGACGCCGATCTGGAGGCAGTTGTAGGAGATGATCGCAAGGATGGCGGACGCCAGCCCCACGGTCTTTCCCAAAGAAATCGAGATGTAAGTGTAGAAGCCGCCGGAGGCTTTGACGTGGCGCGTCATCGCCATGAAACCGATGGCGAAGAGGGTCAGGACGATGCCCGCCAGGAGGTAACCGGCAGGGGCGCCGATGCCCGCTACTCCGATCGCCACCGGGGCCACGCCCGCCATCACTGTCAGGGGTGCCGCAGCCGAGATCACCAGGAAGGCTATGCCTCCGGTGCCCAGGGCATTGCGCTTGAGTGCGCCATCCACGGACGGCGCAATTGGTTTTGTTTTGGTCTCGGGCACAGCTCTGTCCTTTCCTTGAAGCCCACTTAAACGAAAGGCTTTCGTTTAGTATGGGACCAAGTGGTCCAGAGCACAATAGTTTTGCCGGCACGGGCGGATATGTGTCAGCCCGCTAGGCTGGAGCCGATGTCCAAGAGCTGCAGTGAGGAGAACCGATGGGCCGCCCGCCCCTCCCATTGATTTCCGTGGAGGCCCTTACGACGGCCGCACTTGAACTGGTGGACCAGAGCGGGGATTTCAGCTTTCCCAAACTCGCCAGGAAGATCGGCGTGAGTCAGTCCTCGATCTACAACCACGTCTCGGGACGGGACCAGATCCTGGAACTGCTCAGGCACCGCATCATCACCGAGGAGCCGTATCCGCCGGTGGACCATGAGGACTGGGAAGGTGCCCTGCGGATCCTGATCCGCGCCTACCGGGACGCCTTTGCCCGCCATCCGCGGCTGGCACCCCTGATGGTGCTCCAGTCCATTACCGACCCCGAGGTCATCGGGCTTTACGAGGACCTCGCGCTTGCCTTGGAGGCTGCCGGTTTCCGTGGCCGGGACGTGGTGTCGGCGATTTCCACGATTGACAGCTTTGCGTTGGGCGCGGCCCTGGATCTGGCCGCGCCGGACGTCGTCTGGGATCCGCCGGCGGAGGGCTATCCCACGCTCAAGCGCGCCGTCAGCCATGCCGGCCCTCCGGCGGAGCGCGGCAACCATGCGTTCGACTTCGGGCTCGACGTCATCATCGGAGGGCTCCGCGCGAAGCTGGACGGGTAAGCCCGCCCAGCTTCAGCGCCAGCGCTAGCAGCCCTCAAAGTCGGTGAGGACCTTGACCTTCCCGGCGGAGGCCGACGTCGGATCGAACGTGTAGCCGATCCATTCCTTCGCAAGCCGCCGTGCGAGCTCGATGCCCACCACGCGCTGGCCCATGGTGAGCACCTGGCAGTCGTTGGACAGGATGGAGCGTTCCACGGAGAAGGAGTCGTGGGCAGCGGTGGCGCGGATGCCGTCCACTTTGTTCGCAGCGATCGCCACGCCGATTCCGGTGCCGCAGAAGAGGATGGCCCGGTCAGCGGCACCGTCCCGGATCATCTCGCCGGCTGTGATGCCCACGTAGGGGTAGGGCCTGGTGAAGTCGTCCGGGGCGTCGCTTCGGTTGACGCCGATGTCGAGGACCTCGCTGACCCGGGGGTCGGTGCGCAGGTCCGCCAGGATCTTGTCCTTGTAATCGACGCCGGCCTCGTCCGCGCCGACAATGAGCCGCAGCCCCATGGTGTTTCCTTTCGTTGCCATTACTTCGCTGACGCCTGCACAGTGGCAGCGGTTGCGCGGGTGAAGTGCGGCCCCACCACGGCGAAGACCATCGCCAGGGAGGTTGCACCGGGGTCCGGCGTGCCCAGGCTCTTCTCGGCCAGCGGGCGGGCACGGCCCTTGAGCGGAAGGAGGTCCGCGGTGGCTTCCGCCGCAGCAGCGGACTCCTGCGCGGCCTCCTGCCATGCACGGCCCGTTTCCACGCCCTCGGCCACTGCGCGGCTAAAGGCGGAAGCGAAGGGCAGCAGGGCATCCACCATGGTCTTGTCGCCTGTTTCGGCCTTGCCCAACTGGATGATCCGGTCAGCGAATGCGGTCACGGCTGCCGCAAGGGCACCGGGTTCGGGCGCCGAGGAGTTGCCCAGCGTCTCGCCAAATGCACGCAGCGCCGCTCCCCACAGGACGCCGGAGGTGCCTCCGGCCTTGTCCGCCCAGGCATCACCGGCAGCGGCAAGCACATCCCCGGCGCCGGCCCCGCCGGCCAGGGCATCCGACGCTGCGGCGGCTGCCGCATCCACGCCGCGCACCATTCCACGTCCGTGGTCGCCGTCGCCGGCAATAGCATCCATGCGGCCCAGCCGCTCTTCGGCGTCGTGCAGCGACGAACGGGCGGCGTCAATGGCCGCTACGCAGGCGGCGGCGTACTCGCGGGAGGCGTCCGTGGCGACGAACGAAGCGGCGGCCGCGCCGCCGTCGGACGTTTCCTCGACGCCACGGGTCCCGGACTCCAGGGCCGCGTTGCCACGGCGGTAGGCGGGCGTCTCCGCAGGGGCAACCCACAGCCGCTCAAGTTCCTCATCCAGCCAGGTGACCGTGAGCGAGACGCCGGCCATGTCCAGGCTGGTCACCAACTCGCCCACCTCGGGCATCACCAGCGTGTAGCCGGCCGCGCGGAGCAGCGGCGCCACGGCTCCCCAGAGGACAAAGAGCTCCTCATGCTTCGTGGAGCCGAGGCCGTTGAGGATGACGGCGATGCGCTTGCCGGCGTGAGGTGGCGTTTCAGAGAGCACCCGGGACACCAGTTCCTGCCCGAGGTCCTTCGCCGAAGGCAGGTCCGTGTCGTGCAGGCCGGGCTCGCCGTGGATGCCCAGGCCCAGGCCCATCTGCCCTTCGGGCAGCGTGAACAGCGGTGAGTCGGCGCCCGGGAAGGTGCAGCCGGCAAACGCGCTGCCGATGGTCCGCGTCAGGTCGTTGGCCTTGCGGCCCAGCCGCACCACCTCCGCGAGGTCCGCGCCGTTGTCCGCCGCCGCCCCCATTACCTTGAACACGGTGAAGTCACCGGCGATGCCACGGCGCTTAGCGGATTCCGACGGCGGGGCGCTGGCGATGTCGTCCGTCACCAGGACGTTCTCCACGGGGATGCCCTCGGCGGCCAGGCGTTCGCTGGCCATGCCGAAGTTCATCACGTCGCCGGCGTAGTTGCCGTAGGTGAAGACGACGCCGGCGCCGGACTCGGCGGCCTTGGCCACCGAGTAGGCCTGCTGGGCGGAGGGCGAGGTGAAGATGTTTCCCACCACCGCGCCGTCGGCGAAGCCGGCGCCGACCAGCCCGGCGAAGGCGGGGTAGTGCCCCGAGCCGCCGCCGGCCAGGACGGCGACTTTGGGCTGCGCCGGCCGGTACCGGCGGACAGCGCCACCGGGAACCTGCCGAACCAGGTCGGAGTGGACGTCGCAGAAGCCTGCCAGGGCCTCCTCGGCAAACTCTGAGGGGTCATTGAAGATTTTGGTCATGGGGGTTCTCCGGCATCCGGGGTGGTCTGGGAGCTGTTGCTGCTAGTGGATGTGGCTGCCGCCGTTGATGTCGATGGTGGTGCCGGTGAGGTAGGCGGAGTCCTCGGAGGACAGGAAGGTGATGACGGAGGCCACTTCTTCCGTGGTGGCGTTCCGGCCCAGCGGGATGCCCGCGTTGATGGCGGCTTCCTGCTCCTCGGTGCTGCCCACGCGGATGTTGGTGTCCACGGCACCCGGGGTGATGGCGTTGACGGTGACGCCGGTGGCGCCCAGTTCGCGGGCCAGGGCCTTGGTGAATCCCAGGATGGCTGCCTTGGCGGCGGAGTAGGGGACCTTGCCAAAGACGCCGCCGCCGCGCTGGGCGGAGACGGAGGACATGTTCACGATCCGGCCCCAGCCGTTCTCGATCATTTCCGGCAGGAACGCCTTGGTCACCAGGTAGGTGCCGGTGGCGTTGACGTCCATGACCTTGTGCCACAGCTCAAGGGTGGTCTCCAGGAACGGAACCGGGGAGGTGATGCCGGCGATGTTGGCCAAGGCACCGACGGGCGGGAGGTTGCCGGCGGCCACCTCTGCGGCGACGGCGGCCTGGGCTGCGCTGACGGAGGCTTCGTTGGCGACGTCGATCTCGTGGCCGAAGGCGGGAACGTTGAATTCATTGCCGATTTCGGCTGCGACCTTGGCGGACTTCTCGCCGTCAAGGTCCAGGATGACGATGCCCCAGCCCTCACGGGCGTAGCGGCGGGCGGTGGTGATGCCGATGCCCCGGTCCGAAGTTGCTCCGGTGAGGACGGCGGTGCGCTGGATGGCGGTCATGGTGGTGCTCCTTGGGTTGTTCAGTTCAGATGAGGTCGGTGATGAAGCTTGCAGCCTTGGCGGCGGCGGCCGGGCGTTCGTCATGGGTGACGTCCCGGGTCTCCAGTTCCAGGGAGAAGTGGCCCGTGTAGCCGTCCGCGGCCAGCCGCTTCAGGCCGCCGGCGAAGTCGGCCTCGCCGTTGCCGATGCTGAGGTTGATGTTCCCCGGCACGGCGTCGCGCAGGTGGACATGGCTGATGCGGCCGGGGTGCCGGTCAAGATACGCCTGGACGTCCTCGCCGGCGGCGGTGATGTGGCTGAAGTCCATGACGATTCCGACGCCGGATCCGGCCAGCCGGTCGGCCAGCAGTCCCGCACGTTCCAGGTTCCAGCAGAACCGCAGGAAGTGCAGGGATTCGGTCCAGAGTTCGACGCCGAACTCTGCAGCGCGCCGGCCAGCAGCAGCGAGCTGCGCGGCAATGAGGTCCAGGTCTCCCTCGACGCTCCGGACCGGGTTGTGGTCCAGGGCGCCGCAGGGCAGCACCAGGGCTTTGGCCCCGATGTTGGCCGTGAGGGTGAGCAGGGCGTCCAGGTGGCGCCGCCTGGCGTCCTGCCCATCGGCGTCGAGGACTGCGTTCAGGTCCCCGATGTCGCCATTCACTGAACGGACCCGCACACCGGAGGCGACGACTTCCTGCGACACCGCCGCCACGGCGGCCCCGTCAAGTTCGTACGGCACGTGGTCGCAGACCCCGGGCAGGGCGCCCAGATCGATCTCCTCGAAACCAAGACCCTTCATGGTGCCCAGGGCAGTGCCCAGGTCCTGGTGCCGGAAGCTGATGGATGAGCACCCAAGTCTGGAATGGAACATCATTGATCCTTTGAATCGTGCCGAGCGGTAGTGATGGACACCACAGTAGTGGCGTTAACTGTCAACAGTCAACTCTGAAAGTCGACTGTTGACAGTGTAGATGATGTGCGTCACACTGGGTCGTACCAGTTTGTTAACAGTCGACAGCGGCGGACTTCTTCAGCCGCTTTTCGAAAGGGAACCACCATGAGCAAAGATGCTCTGACCATGCGCGGCCCGGTGCACGGCACCAAGGACGCCCGCCGAGTTGCCATCGGATCCGGCGTTGGGGCCGTCATCGAGACGTATGACTTCATCGGCTTCGGCACCGCTGCCGCACTGTACTTCGGCACCGCGTTCTTCCCCGGCAGCGATCCCGTCACCGGCACGCTTGCCTCCTTCGCCACCTTGGGCGTCGGCTTTGCGGCCCGTCCGCTGGGCGGCATCATCGGCGGCCACCTTGGTGACAAGGTGGGCCGCAAGCCCGTCCTGGTTGCCTCGCTGATCCTGATGGGCCTGGCCACGTTCGCCATCGGCCTGCTCCCCACCTACGCAGCGGTGGGGCTGCTTGCCCCCGCACTGCTCGTCTTCGTCCGCATCGTCCAGGGCCTGGCCTTCGGTGCGGAGTGGGGCGGCGCCATCCTGATGAGCTACGAGCACGCCCCCTGGAAATCAAAGGGCAAGTACACCGGGATCGTCCAGGCCGGCTTCCCCGTGGGCCTGCTGCTGGCCAACCTGACCTTCCTCTTCAGCGTCCAGCTCGGCAACGAACTCGCCTGGCGCATCCCGTTCCTCGCCAGCATCCTGCTGGTGATCGTGGGCCTCATCATCCGTTCCAAGGTTCCCGAGTCCCCGGTCTTCGATGAAGTCAAGGACAGCGGCACCATCGTCAAGGCCCCGATCGTCGAGGTCATCAAGACTGACTGGCGCAACATCGTCAAGGGCATCGGCCTGCGCATCGCCGAGACCGCCGGCTACGCCGTCTCCATCACCTACATGATTTCCTACATCAACAGCCAGCACCTGGCGGACAAGAGCCAGACCCTGATCGCCCTCTGCATCGCGTCGGCCATCGGCATCTTCGCCACCCAGGCCTGGGCAGCACTGACGGACCGCATCGGGCGCCGCCCCCTGTACGTCTGGTCCACCGCCTTTGCCGCACTGTTCGCCATCCCGATGTTCCTGCTGGTCAACACCGGCCTGTTCATTGCCATCATCATCACCATCGTGATCTCGTACGCTGTCTGCCAGAACTCGCTCGCCGGTGCCCAGGGCTCGTGGTTCCCCGAGCTCTTCCAGGCCCGCACCCGCGCCTCCGGCGCCAGCCTGGCCTACCAGATCTCCGCCATGGTCTCCGGCTTCACCCCGTTCATCACCACCCTGCTGTTCGTCAGCTTCGGCTGGATGGGCCCGGCACTGCTCTTCGGCGCCTACGCCCTGATCGGCCTCTGGGCCGCCATCGCCACCCGGGAAACCTGGGGCAAGCGCGAACGGGAGCTCGCCGACGAAGCCACCAAAAGCACCCCCAACACCGTCAACGCCTGAATGACCCGCACGCACCAAACGATCACGGAGCCAGTAATGCCTACAGATACAGTCCAGGACAACGCACTGCAGACCGCAGTGACCCCGGAACGTGTGGACAGGATCAGCGCCGCCGCCTACCGGATCCGGCACCACGCCCTGAACATGGGCGAGGTGCAGGGCCAGGGGTACGTGGGCCAGGCACTGGGCGCCGCGGACATGCTCGCCGCCGTCTACGGGGACCAGCTGAAATTCCGCGCGGATGACCCGCACTGGGAGGGCCGGGACCGGTTCCTGCTCTCCACCGGGCACTACGCCATCGGCCACTACGCCGCCCTGGCGGAGGCCGGCATCGTCCCGGTCGAGGAGCTGGAAACCTACGGCTCGGACGACTCGCGGCTGCCCATGTCCGGGATGTCCACCTACACCCCCGGCATGGAAATTTCCGGCGGCTCCCTGGGGCACGGCCTGACCATCGCCGTCGGCATGGCTTTGGGCCTGCGCTACCAGGGCTCAAGCGCCCGGGTGTTCAACTTCCTCTCCGATGGCGAGCTGGACGAGGGCTCCACCTGGGAAGCGGCCATGGGCGCGCACCACCACCAGCTGGGCAACCTCACCGCCATGGTGGACATCAACGCCCTGCAGGCCGACGGCAAGACCGACACCGTGCTCCGGACTGAGCCGGTCACCGAAAAGTGGGAATCGTTCGGCTGGTACACGCAGCGGGTGGACGGGAACGACGTCGGCGCGCTGCTGGCAGCGTTCGACAACGCAGCCGCCCAGGCCGCCGCCGTCGGACGTCCCTCCGTGATCCTGTGCGACACCAAGGTGGGCCGCGGCGTCCCCCTGCTCGAGGACCGCGAAAAGGCGCACTTCATGCGCATCGAAGAAAACGAATGGCAGACCTGCCGCGAGCAGCTCACCGCCGGATATGAAGGAAAGGCTTCAGCATGAGCACCACCACCGAGGCTCCCGATACCGCAGCCGCGGCCAAGCCGAAGCTGAAGACCTCGGCGATGATCGCATCCTTCGCGGACCCGGGACAGAAGACGTCCTCCGCGCCGTTCGGTCACGCCCTGGTCAAGGCCGCGCAGGAGAACGACAGGATCGTGGGCCTGACCGCGGACCTGGGCAAGTACACGGACATGCACATCTTCGCCAAGGCCTTCCCGGAGCGGTTCTTCCAGATGGGCATGGCCGAGCAGCTGCTCTTCGGCGCCGCCGCGGGCCTGGCCGAAACCGGCCTCGTTCCGTTCGCGTCCACCTACTCGGTGTTCGCCGCCCGCCGCGCCTACGACTTCCTCTGCCTGGACGCGGCCGAACCGAACCTGAACGTCAACATCGTGGGCGGCCTGCCCGGCCTGACCACCGGTTACGGCCCAAGCCACCAGGCCACGGAGGACATGGCGATCTTCCGCGGCATGCCCAACCTGACCATCGTGGACCCCTGCGACTCGATCGACATCGAACAGGCAGTGCCGCAGCTCGCCGCCTCCGAAGGACCCACCTACCTGCGCCTGCTGCGCGGCAACGTGCCCACCGTCCTGGACGAGTACGACTACACGTTCGAACTCGGCAAGGCCAAGGTGCTGCGCGGCGGCAACGACGTCGTCTTCATCTCCTCCGGCCTGATGACCATGCGTGCGCTGCAGGCAGCCAAGGCGCTGGCGGCACACAACGTGGACGTCGCCGTCGTGCACACCCCCACCATCAAGCCGTTCGACGCCGAAACCGTCCTCAAGGAGATCAACACCGACCGGCTCGCCGTCACCCTGGAAAACCACTCCGTGGTGGGCGGACTGTTCGAAACCGTCGCCTCCGCCGTCGTCACCGCGGGCCTGGGCAAGCGGGTGGTGCCCGTGGCGCTCCCCGACCAGTTCCTGGACGCCGGCGCCCTGCCCACCCTGCACGAGCGCTACGGGCTGGCCACAGACCGCATCGTCGCCAAGGTCCTGGCCGAACTCGGCTAAAGGCCAGGCACCAGATGGAAAATGCACGGCACCGGTCCTAAGCCGGTGCCGTGCATTCTGCCGTACTATCGAAACTACTACCGACTGTAAACAGTCGACTTATGACATTGAGGACAGAAGCCATGGCCGGACTGACCGCCCCCTTGCTGGGACTGGAAAAGAAGAGCCTGCGCGAGCAGGCGCTCTCGGCGCTGAGGACCGCCATCACCAGCGGAGAACTGGAACCCGGCCGCCACCTGGTGGAAACCGAGCTGTCCGAGATGCTGCAGATCAGCCGCGGCACCCTTCGCGAAGCCCTCCGCCAACTGGAGCAGGAGGGCCTGCTGTCCGCCGGCCCCCGCGGCAGGCTGTCCGTCCGGCACCTGGACGAAAAGGAAATCCGGGACATTTACTCCGTCCGCGCCGCCCTGGAGTCCCTGGCTGCCCGGACCCTGTGCGAACTGCCGGACCGGCAGCAGGTCACCGAATCACTGCACAAGGCCATTGACGCCATGGAGGCCGCGGCCAGCGGCAGCCTTGAGGCGCGGATCGAATCCGATCTCGAATTCCACCGCACGCTGTGCCGGCTCACCGGCAACGAAACACTGCTCCACTCCTGGGAATCCCTGGAGGGCTCCATCCGGATGTCCATCATGTTCGCCGGCCTGGAAAAAGGCGTCAGCAACATGAGCGTGGACCGGCACAAGGACATCGTCGCCGCCATCGACACCGGGGATGCCACCCTGGCCCGCAAGACCATCCTGGAACACATGGACACCGCGGCAGCCAACCTGGTGGCGTAGCTTTCGGCCTCTTTACCTTCCCGATTGGGAATCCCACGGCACTCCCAGCCGTTAACCTACTGCGCGGTAAATAACCGCGGCGTTAACGAGGGATGGTATGACCGCAAAGTTTGTGTCAGTTGAGGACGACGCCGGCAAGGTCACCCGGTATGCCCGCCACGACAACGGCGGCGGCCTCATTGCACCTGGAGCCATCGTGGCCGACAACGCCAGGATCGGCTCCATGAGCTATGTGGAACACGGGGCCAGGGTGGGTGCAGGCTGCCGGATTGGACACGGCAGCTGGATCGACCGGGACGCGACGATCGGTGACCGGACGGTGATCGGCGATGGCGTGCGCATTGGCCGGGGCACGGTGATCGGCAACCGGGTCCACATTGGCAGCCACTCAAGGATTGGTTCCAGCGTCCTGATCGAACACGGCGCCCACCTGGACAGCGACAGCACGGTGCCTGACGGCAGCGAGGTCCTCGCCGGGGCCCACTCACGCCTGGCACCGGCCCGGCACCGGCAGCACCGGAAAGTCAAAGGCGGGATAGCCGCCTAACCCGGGGCTGTAGGCTCGCGGGTTACTGGGTTACTGGGTGACTGGGTTAATGGGTCACGGGGCGGTGCTCCCGCGCACCACCAGTTCCGCCGGATAGATGACCGGTTCCGATGCCTCTCCGGGGTTTCCGATGGCGCTGACCAGAAGCTTTCCTGCCGCAGCAGCCATCTCCACCATGGGATGGGCCACCGTTGTCAGTCCCAGGCCGTTCGCCGCCTGGATGGAATGGTTATCGAAGCCGACAACCGCCACGTCGCCGGGCACACGGCGGCCCGCACTTCGAAGAGTGTCCACGACGCCAAGCGCCATGAGGTCGGACGCAGCGAATATCCCGTCCACCTCAGGCGCCGTGGACAGCAGGCGCTCCGTAGCCTCCGCACCGCCCGCCGTCGTGAAGTCCCCGTGGATGACGTGCCCGGGCTGGAGGCCGGCTTCCCGCAATCCCTGCAGCCAACCTTCCAGGCGGTCGACGGCGGCTGTCATGTCCGTAGGGCCGGCAACAGTTCCGAGCCTGGTGCGGCCGATGCCGGCCAGGTGCCGCGCTGCCAACCGGCCGCCCTCGAAGTTGTCCAGGTCCACGTAGGGAATCCCGGATGCCGTGTCCCACGGCCTGCCGATGAAGACGGTTGGCAGTCCGGTGGCTCCCAGGGTCTCCACCCAGTCGTCCGCCCGGTGATGGGACACCACGATCGCGCCGTCAACGTGACCGCCGCGCAGGTAGCGGATGGTCCGTGCAGAATCGTCCCCTGCCCGGGACATCAGCAGGACCAGCTGCAGGTCCGTATCGCGCAGTGCCTCGTTGACTCCCGTGATCACCGCAGCAAAATAAGGGTCCATCATGACCCTGGCATCAGGTTCAGGGATCACCAGGGCCACCGAACCCGCACGCCGGGTAACCAGGCTCCGCGCAGCACGGTTGGGCGTGTAGCCCAAAGCGACGATCGCGGCGTCGACGGCCGCTTTGGCTTCGGGACTCACCTTCAATCCGCCGTTGATGGCACGGGAGGCAGTAGAGCGGGACACGCCGGCGGCCGACGCCAGGTCCTCCAGCGTTGGACTTGGCCGCCCCGCCCCTGCCGGGGCCGGGCGGCTGGAGTTTGCGTTCATTACACCGACAATACGACACCTTGACCTGTTGCCGGCACGAGGTTGCTGGCCGCCGTCATGGCGTTGCCGGATGCCACCGCCGCGTACCACAAACCGCTCGCTTTCGGGACACGATTCTGGGTTGGATAGTCCACCCGGACCAGGCCGAAGCGCTGATGGTAGCCAAAGGACCATTCAAAGTTGTCCAGCAGGGACCATGCGAGATAGCCGCGGACATCCACGCCGTCTTCGATGGCCCCGTGGACGGCCTGGAGATGGGCTGCGAAGAACCCTAACCGGTCCTGGTCGTCCACGAACCCCGCTTCATTGGGAACATCATTGTAGGCGGCCCCGTTTTCGGTGATGTAGATGGGGATCCCGGCGGGGCCGGTGTAGTCTCCATGCAGCCGGTTGAGCAGGCGCCGCAGCCCCTCCGGCTGGACCTCCCAGCCCATGCCCGTCCTTGGCAGGCCCCTTGGAACCGACCGCGCCCCGTCGGCCGCCACGAAAGGGGAGGACACCGGGCGCGCTGCCTGCCCGGGGACCGACGTCGTCTCCTGCCCCGCCTGTTCCCCGGGGTCCGCCGGGTCCTTCGTGAGGGATTCACCGTGATAGTAGTTGACGCCCAGCAGGTCCAGCGGCGTGGAAATAAGATCCAGGTCACCGTCATGCACCAGGTCAGCCATTCCCAGGTGTGCGACGTCTGCCAGGAGATCGTCCGGATACTCGCCGCGGAACAACGGGTCAAGGAAAATCCTGTTGAACTGCCCGTCGATCCGCCTGGCAGCGTCCCGGTCGCCGGCGCTGCCGGGGTCCCTGGGATCGGCGACCGTCAGGTTCAGGGTAATGCCCAGGGACGTTGAAGCGTCTCGGCGCCGGAGTTCCCGGACCGCCAGGCCGTGACCCAGCAAAAGGTGGTGTGCCGCAGCAAGGGCTGAACGGGGCTCCTGACGCCCCGGGGCGTGGATGCCGGCAGCGTAGCCAAGGAAAGCCGAACACCACGGCTCGTTAAGGGTCGTCCAGATGCGGACCCGGTCCCCCAGCACGCTGTGCATCAGGGCCGCGTACTCGGCGAAACGGTATGCGGTGTCCCGGTTGGCCCAGCCGCCTTTCTCTTCAAGTGCCTGTGGCAGGTCCCAGTGGTAGAGGGTCAGCCATGGCGTGATCCCGGCGCCCAGCAGTTCATCCACCAGGCGGGAGTAGAAGGCGATCCCTTCCGGGTTGGGTGTGACGCCGTCGGGCACGCAGCGCGCCCAGGACGTGGAGAACCGGTACGCCTTCATGTGCAGCTTGCCCATGAGCGCCACGTCCTGCTTGTAGACCCGGTAGTGGTCGCAGGCCACGTCACCGTTGTGGCCGTCCGCGACGGCACCGGGCAGCCGGGCGAACACATCCCAGATGGAGTCCTCTCGGCCGCCGGTGTGTGCTGCGCCTTCGATCTGATAGGCAGCTGTTGCCGCGCCCCAGAGGAAACCCTCCGGAAATTCAAGTCGGGTGGGACTCATCCTTTGACTGCTCCTTGCATAATTCCAGATACGAGTTGCCGGCCTGCAGCGATAAAGAGGAGCAGGAGCGGGATGGTGGCCAGGACTGCGCCGGCCAGGACCACGGAGTAGTCCACGAAGTGGGCCGCCTGGAGCAGCTGCAGGGCCACCGGAAGGGTGGGGTTCGAAGGGTCAAGGACAATGAACGGCCAGAAGAAGTTCGTCCAGGTGGCCACGAAAGTGAACAACGCGAGCATGGCGGCAGCAGGCCTTGCCGCCGGGAATCCGACGTGCCAGAAGGCCTGGATCATGGAAGCACCGTCCATCCTCACAGCTTCAATCAGTTCATCCGGGAGGGCGTCGCGCAGGTACTGGGTCATCCAGAAGACGCCGAATGCGGTAACAACGCCGGGGATGATGACGGCCCAGAGGGATCCGGTCCATCCCAGTTTGGACATCAGGATAAACAGCGGGACTACGCCGAGCTGGGTGGGAACGGCCATGGTTGCGATGACAAACACCAGCAGCGCCTTGCTGCCGCGGAAGCGGAGCTTGGCGAAGGCGAATCCGGCAAGGGTGGAGAACACGACGACGGATGCCGCCGTCACGCAGGAGACCATAAGGCTGTTGCCCATTGCCTTCCAGAACGGAATGCTGTCAAAGACTTTGGCGGCGTTGGCCAGGAAGTTCCCGCCAGGCAGCAGCGGGATGCCGCGGCTCAGTGCGGTGTTGTCGTGGCTGCCCACCAGGAAGGACCAATATAGCGGAAAGAGGGACGCCAGGAGGACAGCGCCCAGGAAGCCGTAGGTGAGGAAGCCGGGCCGGCGGTCACTTCCGTGGCCCGACCTTTGTTTCCGGGTACCTGGCCCGCGCCGCGCTGCTGCCTTGGCCGCCCCTTTCCCGGCGGACTGTTCGATCATGGGAATGGAGCTCACTTGCGGCCTCCGTTGCTTGCGATGCGTTTGGTGATGAGGAAGTTGAGCAGGGCGATCAGCACGATGATCAGGAAGAGCAGCCAGGCCACGGCAGATGCCCTGCCGAAGTTGCGCTGGCCCCAGCCGAGTTCCCAGATGTACATGGTCAGCGTCTGCCACTGCCTGTCCGCTCCGCCCAGGCCGGACTGGTCGAAAACCCGCGGTTCGTCGAAAATCTGAAGACCACCGATGGTGGATGTGATCACCACGAAGATCACCGTTGGCCGCAGCATGGGAACGGTCACGGAAAAGAACTGCCGCAGCCTGCCCGCGCCGTCGATTGTTGCCGCCTCGAACACATCCCGGGGTATGGCCTGCATTGCTGCGAGGAAGATCAGCGCGTTGTAGCCGGTCCAGCGGAAGTTCACCATGGTGGCAATAGCCAGGTGGCTCGCAACGGACTCTGAATGCCACCGGACCGGGTCCAGCCCTGCCGCCGTCAACATCCCGTTAACCAGCCCAAACTGGTCCGCAAAGAGATTGTTGAAGATCAGGCCTACTGCCACCGGCGCCACGACGAAGGGGACCAGGACCCCCATCCGCCAGAACGTCCTCGCCCTCAGGTTCGCGTCCAGCACCGCCGCTATCACCAGGGCGATAACAACCTGGGGAACGGAGGACAGGATGAAGATGCTGAAGGTGTTGCCCACGGCGTTCCAGAAGTAGGGCTGGGCCACGATGAAGGCGTAGTTTTCCAGGCCCGTGAACTTCCCCTGGCCGCCGATGAGGTTCCAGTTGTGCAGGGAAACCCATGCCGTGTACACCAGCGGGAACAGACCGGTGACGGCGAACAGGATAAAGAACGGCGAGATGTAGAGGTAGGGGGACAGCTTTACGTCCCACCTGGAGACCTGCTGCGAGAAGGCCAGGCGCCGGACACTCTTCGCGCCCGCCGGACGCGGGGACTGTCCCCCGGCGCTTTGGGGCTTGACCCGGTCGGTGACAGTCATGCCTAGAGGGCTTTCACCGCGGCGGCGAACTTCTCCCAGGAGGAGGCGGCGTCGTCGGATTTGTCCACATCCACCCGGGTGAGGGCCTGCTGCATGGCGTCGTTGATGGCAAAGAACTTGGTTCCCTTGAAAGGCGTCACGTCAACGGCTTTGGCGCGTTCGGCGAAGATCCGGCCGGTGGGCGCACCGTTGAAGAACCCGTTCGTCTGGTCCAACAGTTCACTGCTTTCCAGGGCCTTCTTCTGGCTGGGGAAGGTGCCCTTGGCAGTGAATGCCTTGATCTGCTGTTCGGGTGCGGTCAGCCAGCCTGCCAGCTTCTTCGCCTCGGCCTGGTGCGCGCCCTGGGTGGGGACCGTCAGGTAGGACCCACCCCAGTTTCCGCCGCCGCCGGGGAAGACGTTGGCCACGTCCCAGCCGGCGACCCCCGCCGCGTTGCCCTCGATGACACCGAGCATCCAGCCCGGGCAAAGGGTGGTGGCGAAGGCGCCGGTCTGGAAACCGGACGCCCAGTCATCGCTCCACTGCTTGAGATGAGCTGACAGCCCGTCCTCGGTGGAGGCTTTGAGGACCTGGTTGTAGGTGTCCCTGACCTTCTGGTTCTCCGTGGCGATGACGGTGCCGTCTTCCTCCTCGTAGACCTTGTCAAGCTGGTTGCTCATGCCCTGGTAGATAGCCCCGGCGGAGTCGAACCAGGCGGACTCCGGCCTGGCGGCCTTGAATGCCTTCCCGGCTTGGAAGTAGCTGTCCCACGTGGTGCCCAGCAGTTTGGCAACTTCCTCACGCTGGGTGGGCAGGCCGGCCTTCTTGAACTGCTCAGCGTTGTAGCAGACGGCCTCAGGGCCGGAGTCGGTCCCGTAGCCAAGAAGCTTGCCGTCGGCGGTTGTGGCGGCCTCGGCCTTCCAGTCCAGCCAGCGACCTTCAACAGCGGGGTCGCTCAGGTCCGCGAAGCGGTCCGGATACTGCAGGAGTTCCGGGAGCCAATCCACCTCTACGGCCTCGATATCGGACAAGCCTGAGCCGGCAGCCAGGCGCGTCGTGAGGTTGTCCCGTGCTTCATTCGTGGTTGCCGCCTTCTTGTGCACAATGGTCACGTTCGGATTCAGGGCTTTGTATTCCTCAAAGAGCGCCTCATAGCCGAATTCGTTGAACGTGCCGACCGTGAGCGTTACGGGCTCGGATCCCGTTGCACCGTTGACTCCTGCCTTCTCGGGCGATGAGGAACCGCACGCGGTCAACGACAGGGCAAGGCACGCGGCGGCAGCCGAAAGCACGGAGAACTTGCTGGGGTTTTTCACAGGGGAAGACTCCTTCGTCAGAAATGCCCCATTGGTCCGATGGACGGTGGGGCTGGGGAGCGGTGGGGACGGGTCGGAGGCCGATCCGTGGTGGGAGCGCTCTCACCAAATGGTGTCCCATCTCACAGATGGTTGTCAAGGCGAGGTAGGAGCGCTCCCATATGCCCTTGTCGACACCCCGTTGCGGTGTTAGGCTTCCCCGACGAGAGCGCTCCCACGGCCGCGTCTTTTCGCCGCCCACATCCGTCTCGACGAATCCCACCGACGAACAGGACCAGCAATGCCGCTAGCCCACCTGCCCCAACCGCCGCGCGCCGAAAGGCCCAACGGCCCGCAACCGCGGCGAATGAAAAGCCCCCTCAGACACGTCACCGGCACGGCGGTCCTCCTGGCCGGCCTGATAGGCAGCGGAGGAGGAATGGCCGTCGCGTCGCCCGCCGCACCACAGGCATGGGCCCCGACCCAGGCAGCCGCGCCCCAGGCCCCCCTGCCGGCCGCGATCCCGGCTCCTCCACAGGCGACGCAACACCCCTTCGGACCCAATGTGTACGTCTTCGACCCCAGCATGCCGGTGGCCCGGATCCAGGCAACGGTGGACTCCATCGCGGCGCAGCAGGTGGACGACGAAATGGGGACCAAACGCTATTCCCTGTTGTTCAAACCCGGCACCTATGGAACCCCGGAGCAGCCGCTGATTGTCCAGGTGGGCTACTCCACGGAGGTTGCGGGGCTGGGTGCTGCACCCACCGACGTCACCATCAACGGGCACGTGGACGTCTACAACCGCTGCCTGTCCGCGGACAACTGCATCGCGCTGAACAACTTCTGGCGTTCGCTGTCCAACCTCACCATCAACGTCACCGGACTTGAAGGCTGCCGCAGCTCGGCGAACTTCTGGGCGGCTTCGCAGGCCTCACCCATGCGGCGGATCAACATCACCGGCGGCAACCTTTCCCTCATGGACTACTGCACGGCAGGGCCGCAGTACGCCAGTGGCGGCTTCATCGCGGATTCAAAGACGGGCGCCGTCATCAACGGCTCACAGCAGCAGTACCTGGTCCGCAACAGCAGCATCGGCAGCTGGTCCAACGGAGTGTGGAACCAGGTGTTCTCGGGCGTAAACGGGGCGCCTCCGCAGTCCTTCCCGAACCCGCCGTACACCACCCTGGCCGCCACGCCGATCAGCCGCGAGAAGCCGTACCTGACGTTGGATCAGGCCGGTCAGTACAACGTGTTCCTGCCCGCCGTCCGCCAGGACTCTGCCGGGACCACGTGGGAAAACGGTCCCACAGAGGGCCGCAGCATCCCCTTGGCCGACTTCTATGTCGCGAAGCCCGGCGATTCAGTGCAGGCCATCAACTCCCAGCTGGCCAGGGGAAAGCACCTCCTCCTGACCCCGGGGGTGTACGACGTTGACCAAAGCATCGAGGTCAAGCGGGCAGGAACCGTCGTTCTCGGGCTGGGCATGGCGACCCTCACCGCCGTCAACGGAGCGGTCCCCTTGACGGTGGCGGATGTCCCTGGTGTCGACGTCGCCGCCGTCACCATAGATGCCGGAGAGATGGAGTCACCTGCCCTGATGCGCGTCGGCAAGGCCCGCCAGGGCGCAGGGAGCGGGCCGGCCAACTCCGCCGCCCTCAGTGATCCGGTCAACCCCACCACGCTCCATGACGTGTTCTTCCGCATCGGCGGCCCGCATGTTGGCAAGGCTTCGGTCAGCCTGGAAGTCAACAGCGACAACGTCCTCCTGGACCACATCTGGGCCTGGCGCGCCGACCATGGGAACGGCGTCGGCTGGACCACCAACACCGGCGCGAACGGCGTGATCGTCAACGGCAACAACGTCACCGCCACGGGCCTGTTCGTGGAGCACTACCAGCAGTACAACGTCATCTGGAACGGCGACGGCGGCAAGACCGTCTTCTTCCAGAATGAGCTCCCCTACGACGCGCCCAACCAGGCAGCGTGGCAGCACGACGGCGTCCTGGGCTGGGCAGGTTACAAGGTGGCAGATTCCGTCAAAACCCACGAGCTGTGGGGCGGCGGCAGCTACGTGTACAACAACGTGGATCCAAGCATCCACGCCACCCGTGGCTTTGAGGTTCCGGTAACGCCGGGTGTGAGGCTGCACAGCCTTTTGACGGTGAACCTCGGCGCGGGAACGCTGGACCACGTGGTCAATGACACCGGCGCACCGGTGTCAACCGACGCCGTCGGAGTTCCCAGCTACGTAGCCGACTTCGGCTAAAGAACCCCCTCAGGACCACCGCAGGGCGCGGTGCGGCAGTCAAGGCCGCACCGCGCCCTGCTACGTGTTTCGAAGTGCCTTCCCTCGCAGCCCGGCCCCGCCCCACACGGCCAGGAGCAGCGCCACCAGCAGCAGGCCGGCGTCGCCCAGGTCGACGGACGCCAGCCACGCGGTCAGCGGATCCTCAGGGGCAAAGGCCGCGTGGAAGAACCCGGCCAAGGTAATCACCGAGATGAACAGCGCCGAGACCGCGGAAATGCCCGTTACCAGCGCGTTGAAGCCGAGCTTCCGCCGGGGATCATCCAACGCGGAGCGGTACATCCGCATCATGGCCATGCCGTTCAGCGAGTCGCACAGGGTCATCGCGGCAGCGAAGGCAAGCGGCAGCGCAAGCAAGGCGAAGGGCGGCACCCCGGCCAGCGAGGCCGCCGTCGCCATCATCAGCAGCCCGATGGTGGTGGCAGTATCAAAGCCCAGGCCGAACAGGAAGCCGATCACATAGATGCTCCCCGGCCGGCGCACCCGGGACAGCGGACGGGCGAGCAGCCGCGCCACCAGCCCCTGCGGCGCCAGGTCCCGGTGGCCAATGGTGGCGCCATCACGGGCGCGCCGGTAGGCAGAAAGTGAGCGGGTGAACGCGGAGCCGTTGAACAGTCCCATGGCCAGCAGGAACAGGCCGGACACACCACTGCCAATCAGGCCCAGGACCAGGTTTCCGGCCGTACCGTCCTGCATCAGTCCGCCCACCACGGACGCGCCGGCGATCACCAGCACGCCTGCCAGGGTCACCACTGAGCTGTGGCCCAGGCTGAAGGCGAAGCCCACGCTCACCGGGTCCTGCCCCTGGGCAACGAACCTGCGGGTGGAGTTGTCGATCGCTGCGAGGTGGTCCCAGTCGTAGCTGTGCTTCACGCCTGCGAGGTAAGCGGTGAGCACCAGCCCCGAGGACAGCGGCCGGCTTCCTGCGCCGAAGGTCCCGGCTAGCAAAAGGACGACGGCGGCGGCATGGAGCGCGGCTACCGCACCGAAAGTGAACAGCACCCGGGTCCGGAGCGGCAGCAGGTCCCGGTCACGGTAGAGGATGCCGATGCTGGTCATCAGTGCTTCCTCAGGTTTAGCGGGGCCTGGCCGTACCAGAGTCCGCGGAGCAGGTCCGTGCAGGAACGGAGCAGCAGGTTCAGTTCGTCGGTGCTGTGGGAGAGGCTCCGCAGCACCAGTCCGGTTGTGCCTGCCACGGTGCGGGTCAGGGAGATGCCGGTCAGCGATTCCCGGCCGGCGGTGAGGCCGTGGAGTTGGTCGGCGAGCGCCTGGTCCACCCGTGCGTCCACCACCACCAGCGACCCCAGGTGGCTGTATCCCTCCATGAAGCCGAGTCCGGTGACGTCGTGGAGTGGCGGCCGGATCAGCAGGTTGTCCAGTGCCAGCAGCTGCGGGTCACCATCAGCGGCCTCAATATGGATGTCGTTGCGCAGCCGGACTTCCTGGTACCGGAAGGCGGCTCCGTCGGGCGACCAGCCGGGGGTTACTACCTCGGCCATGACCAGGCTCGACGACGGCCGCAGGGTCACGGAGGTCCGCTGCCGGTAACTGGCCTGGCGGTAGGCGATGAGCTGGTCGGGCATGAGCTCCAGCCGCGCCCCCTCCCCCAGCCGCACAGTCATCCGCTGCTCTGCAAAGGACCCGGGAGTCCGGTATACCTTCGTGGCGGACTGGGTGGTCAGGAGAAGGTCGGCCCCATCCTGGACCTCAACATCAACAAGGAAGAGGTCAGCGCCAAGATACGCCCCGCCAGGATTCACGACGACATAACAAACCTGCCCGGAGTCATCGAGATAGTGAGGGCGCAGTACCCGAAGGGCCCCCTCATGGAACTGATGTGAGGCAAGGGACCGGCGGCCCCGCAAAGTGATGCCCAGCTCAAGCCGCCCCATAGGTGACTGTCCGTGGCTGGATCCGGCGGCTTCGCCGGATTTGGGCAAGTCCACGACTGCCATGTCTATTGCGCCAGGTCGAGCATCAGGACGTCGTGCCGGATCCAGTCGATGACCTTGTCCAGGCCCTCGTCAGTTTTCAGGTTGGTGAAGCAGAACGGTTTGTTGCCTCGGAATTCCTTGGAATCCCGCTCCATGACGGCCAGGTCAGCCCCGACGTGCGGCGCGAGGTCGGTTTTGTTGATGATGAAGAGGTCGGACTTGATCATGCCCTGGCCGGCTTTGCGCGGGATTTTTTCGCCCTGGGCCACGTCGATGATGTAGATGGAGAAGTCCACGAGTTCGGGGCTGAAGGTGGCGGAGAGGTTGTCGCCACCGGATTCGACGAAGATGACCTGCAGGTCGGGGTGGCGGGCTTTGAGTTCCTCGATGGCGGCGGTGTTCATGGAGGTGTCTTCGCGGATGGCGGTGTGGGGGCAGCCGCCGGTTTCGACGCCGATGATCCGGTCCACGGGGAGGATGCCGTTGGCGGCGAGGATCTTGGCGTCCTCGATGGTGTAGATGTCGTTGGTGATGGCGGCCATGGAGATCCCGCCGCTCATGTGCCGGGTGAGCCGCTCCACGAGCTGGGTCTTGCCGGCTCCCACGGGGCCGCCGATGCCGATCTTGATGGGTTCAGACATATGTCCTCCTTTGACTCAAAAGCACAGTATTTACAAGCACGGTCAGCTCATGAACATCCGGGCACGTTGGCGTTCGTGCCGCATTTGCGAGATTTCCAGCCCCGGACTGACGGCGCAGAAGTCGTCCAGCGTCAGGCGGGCGATGCTGTCGATGGCGGCAGCAACGTCGTCGTGCGCTTTCCGCAGCACCCGCTGCCCGGCGTTCTGCCCCAGGGGGATGGCGCGGACGGCATTCTGCGTCAGGGAGGTGGCGGTGGCAAAGAGGTAGGCGGCGAGCGCCTCCTGGAGCGGCACGCCCAGGGAGCGGGCGACGACGGCGAACGCCAGCGGCTGGTGCCCGGCGGCCCGGCCCGTGGTCACCAGGTCCCGGTACAGTTCCAGCGCAGGCGACGGAAACACCTCCGCCCCGATCTCCAGCAACCGAAGCCCCATTTTGATGCCCGCCTCCCGCACCTGCCGGGGCAACAGGGACGCAGAGAGCAAAGTATCCAGCTCCCCCACATCAACACCCCCGTAGAGAAAGCGGATGGCGAGCCCGTCAGAGTATGTCAGCTGCTGCCCGATGAACGCGCCGAGCCAGATACCGAAGGACTCTTCATCAGATACGAGCTCCCGCTCGATGTATGTCTCGAACCCAAGGGAGTGCGCAAACGCCCCGGTAGGCAAAGCGGAATCGACAAGCTGCTGAAGCGCCAGCTGATAGTTAGTGGCTGTGCTCAGCATGGCGGAAAGGTACAGGCATGACGCGTTCCTGGCGGGTGTAGGGGACGGCATTGTGGCGGAGGTAGTCCTCGACGGTGTGGTCGTAGGCGCACACCATGACGTCCGCCCCGTATTCGGAAGCGGCGTCGAAGAACTGGGCCTGGAGGTGGCGGTTGCCGAGGGAGTGCGCGGTGACGCCCATTTCGGAGATGGTGCGGGGTGCGATGACCAGGACGTCGGTGGGCAGCACGGACACCACGATCATGTTGGCCTCTTCCACGTGGAGGATGTCGCCGTCGCGGAGGTCCCCGGAGCCGGAGGGGAGGCGGATGCCGATTTCCTTTCCGTGGTCGGTGGTGGCGCGCTGGATGCGTTTGACCAGCTGGGAGCTGGGAAGCACCACCTTTTCCCGGTGCAGCCCGGCGTAGGTTTCGGGGTCCGGAAGGTCGTGCAGGTTGCCGAGGACTTTGTCGATGATCACGTGGGGGCTCCGGTGGGGTCTAGAACAGGAAATAACGCTGGGCCATGGGCAGGACGTCCGCGGGTTCGCAGGTGACGTCCTCGCCGTCGACGGTTACCTGGTACGTTTCCGGGTCCACCTGGATGTCGGGGGTGGCGTCGTTGTACTTGAGGTCGGCCTTGGTGAGGGTCCGGATGCCGGAGACGGCCCGGATGACCTTTTCCAGCCCCAGTTCCTGGGGTACCCCGGCGTCGATCGCGGCCTGGGACAGGAAGGTGATGGAGGACTGCTGCATGGCTTTGCCGAACGTGGCGAACATGGGCCGCATGGTGCGGGGCTGGGGAGTGGGGATGGAGGCGTTCGCGTCCCCCATCAGTGCGTAGGCGATCTGCCCGCCCTTGAGCACCAGCTCCGGTTTGACGCCGAAGAATGCGGGATCCCAGAGGACCAGGTCCGCGAACTTGCCAACCTCCAGCGACCCTACGGAGTCGGCGATGCCCTGGGCGATGGCGGGGTTGATGGTGTATTTCGCCACGTAGCGCTTGAGCCGGAAGTTGTCGCTGCCCGCGCTGCCATGGATTCCGGCGGTGGGATCTTCCAACACCCCGCGCTGCTTCTTCATCTTGTCCGCCACCTGCCACGTGCGGGTGATCACCTCGCCCACCCGGCCCATTGCCTGGGAGTCGGAGGAGGTGATGGAGAAGATGCCCAGGTCCTGCAGGACGTCCTCGGCGGCGATTGTTTCGGCCCGGATCCGGGAATCGGCGAAGGCCACGTCCTCGGGGATGTCCGGGTTGAGGTGGTGGCACACCATGAGCATGTCCAGGTGCTCTTCGATGGTGTTCCGCGTATAGGGCAGCGTGGGGTTGGTGGAGGCCGGCAGGACATTGGGCATGCCGGCAATCTTGATGATGTCCGGGGCGTGGCCGCCGCCGGCACCCTCCGTGTGGAAGGTGTGGATGACGCGGCCGTCGATGGCGCGGATGGTGTCCTCCACGAATCCGCACTCATTCAAGGTGTCGGTGTGGATGGCCACCTGGACGTCGTACTCGTCCGCCACCTTCAGGGAGGTGTCGATGGAGGAGGTGGTGGACCCCCAGTCCTCGTGGACTTTCAGCCCGATGGCACCGGCGCGGATCTGCTCGGCCAAAGGTTCGACGGCGGACGCGTGGCCTTTCCCGAACAGCCCGATGTTGATGGGCAGCCCCTCAGCCGCCTGCAGCATCCGCTGGATGTGCCACTTTCCGGGTGTGACGGTGGTGGCCTTGGTGCCTTCGGCAGGGCCGGTGCCGCCGCCGATCATGGTGGTCACCCCGCTGGCCAGGGCCGTGGGCACCTGGTCCGGGGAGATGAAGTGGATGTGGGTGTCGATTCCGCCGGCAGTGAGGATCTTCCGTTCGCCGGCGATGATTTCGGTGCTGGCCCCGATGACGATGTCCACGCCGTCGGTGATCTGCGGGTTCCCGGCTTTGCCGATGCGGAAGATATGCCCGTCCTTGAGTGCCACGTCCGCTTTGTAGATGCCGGTGTAGTCCAGGACCACCGCGTTGGTGATGACGGTGTCGGGAATGTCCTCGTCGCGGGTGGCCTGGCCGTTCTGGCCCATGCCGTCGCGGATTACCTTGCCGCCACCGAACACTACTTCCTCACCGTAGACGGTGAGGTCCTGTTCGATCTCGAGGAACAGGTCGGTGTCCGCCAGGCGGATCCTGTCACCGGCGGTGGGCCCGTACAGGTCCGCATACTGCCGGCGCGGGATCTCGAAGCTCACTGGACGTCCCCTTCCTGGCGGGTGCCGCCGTCGAGCTTTCCGTTGACCGCGTTGCTGAGCCCGAACACCTCGCGGCGCCCGGCCAGTTCGATCAGCCGCACGCTCCGGGAGTCGCCCGGCTCAAACCGCGCAGCCGTTCCCGCGGGAATGTCCAGGCGCCGGCCGTAGGCGGCGTCCCGGTCGAAGGACAAGGCAGCGTTGGCCTCAGCGAAGTGGAAGTGGGAACCCACCTGGACGGGCCGGTCGCCGGTGTTGGTCACGGCCACCTCGATCGCGTCCCTGCCCGCGTTCGCGGTCACGGGCTCCGGCCGGAGAACGTACTCGCCTGGGATCATTGCGGCTCTCCTTAGCGGATGGGGTTGTGGACGGTGACGAGCTTGGTGCCGTCGGGGAAGGTGGCCTCGATCTGCACGTCGTGGATCATTTCCGGCACGCCCTCCATGACGTCCTCGCGGCTGAGGAGGGTGGTGCCGTAGCTCATGAGATCGGCAACGGTCCTGCCGTCCCTGGCGCCCTCGATCAGTTCATAGCTGATGATGGCCACGGCCTCCGGGTAATTAAGTTTCAGGCCGCGGGACTGCCGGCGCCGGGCCAGGTCCGCGGCCACCACGATCATGAGCTTTTCCTGCTCACGCGGCATCAGATGCATGGATTTCCCTTCGACGGCCAACGGCGTGGGCTCCAGCGTAGACCCGGCACGTTTCCGCCAGGTTTCAGCAGCATCAGGCCGGTCTATCCGGAGCCTGTTTGCTGACCGGTGGGGCCTACTTGCTGAGCCCGGAAAGGATCTCCCCGCTGGACTGGACGGGCTGGCGGTAGGTAGCGGAAAGGATGCGAAGCATGTCGGCGGCGTCCTGGTCGGCTTCGGAGGCCATGGCGTCCCTGGCATACGTCACGCGGATGTTGTGCGCGAATGCATCGGCGGCGGTCTGGGCAATGCAGTTGTGGGTTGAGACGCCCGCGAGCACCACCTGGTCGGCTCCCCAGTTCCGCAGCCGGGCCAGCAGGTTGGTGCCCACGAAGGCGCTGTCGCGGGTCTTGTTCAGCTGGGGCAGGTCTTCGGTGATGAGCCCCGGCACGGACTGGGCCTGTTCACTGCCGCGGAAGATGAACCCCTGGTCGTCGTCGAGCATGCTGAGGGTCCAGGTGGATTTGTCCCGCTCGTGTTCTGTGCCCACCAGCAGCGCCTTGTGGCCGGCGGCCTTGAACCCTTCCAGCAGCCGGTTGCACTCGCTGACCACCCGTTCCCGCTGGGCTGCCAGTTCGGGGGTTTCGAAGAAAGCGTTCTGCATGCCGATGACCAGGAGGGCAATCATGGCGGCACCTTTCCGTCTCTTGAACCGGTGGCATAGGCGTACCCGCTTGCGGAGCAGGCGAAACCTGCCCGCCCGGAACTACGGCGCGGACTCGCGGATCTTTAGCTCGAACCCGGCCTCCACGTGCACGCCCGCCCCGGATGTCTCGCGCCCGGCGATCCGGTCCAGCAGCAGGCCAATGGACCGTTCCGCGATCTCGTCCATGCCCGGCGAGACGGTGGTCAGGGACGGGGACGCGAACCGGGCTTCGTCGATGTCGTCAAAGCCTGCCACGGCCACGTCCTGGGGCACCTTAACCCCGCGGATCAGGAGTTCGTGCAATGCGCCGAGTGCCAGCACGTCGTTCAGCCCGAAGACGGCGTCGAACTCCACGCCGGATGCCAGGAGGCCGGCCACGGCGGCGGCGCCGGTGTCGCGGCGCCACTCCGCAGGCACCACCAGGGCAGGGTCGAACGCGATGCCGGCTGCCTCCAGCGCCTTCCGGTATCCGTTCAGGCGCAGGCCCCCGCTGCCGGAGGTCTCCCCGGCGTTCGCCCCGATCACGGCAATGCGGCGGCGGCCGCCGGCCAGCAGGTGCGCCGTGAGCGCCGCCGCGGCTTCCCCGTTCTTCATCGTGACCAGGTCGAAGCGGGGATCCATGATGTGCTCGCCGAGCATCACCAGCGGCTTGCTGCCGGCACGCGCGGAAATGGCCTCCGCGTCAACCATCAGCGGCGTGAACAGCAGGCCGTCGGTGAGCTGCCGGAACGTCCCCTGCAGGGCGCCCAGTTCAGCGGCCGCTTCCGCGTCGGACTGCTCCACCAGCACCCGGTAACCCCGGCGGGAAGCGGCCTTCATCAGCCTGGACGCCAGCTCGGCGTAGTACGGGGCGGAGAGGTCGGACAGGACCAGCCCCAGCATGGAAGTCTTGCCGGACCGGAGGCTGCGCGCCGTGAGGTTGGCTTCGTAGCCCAGCTCCGCAATGGCATCCTGCACCCGCTGCTTGGTGGCCGGACGGATGAACTCGTAGTCGTTCAGGACGTTGGAAACGGTCTTGAGGGAAACGCCCGCCGCCCGTGCGACGTCGTTCATGGTGACTGCCATCAGCGTTCTTTTCCTGCTTTCGCCGCTGCTTTGGCGGCCTGCTTGCTGGCGCGCACTTTTGCCAGGGATTCCGGGTCCACGATGTCTGCCACTGACAGGTAGCTGCCGTCCTCACCATAGTGTCCCGCGGCTTCACGCCATCCCGGCGCATTCAGGCCGCGCTGCTTGCCCAGGAGGGCCAGGAAGATTTTCGCCTTCTGCTCGCCGAATCCGGGCAGGGCCTTGAGGCGGCGCAGCACCTCGGCCCCGTCCGGTGACCCTTTGGTCCAGATGGCCGCGGCGTCCCCGTCCCACTCGCTCTGGACGGCCTCGGCCAACGCCTGCACCCGGGCGGCCATGGAACCGGGGAAGCGGTGTACGGCGGGCCGTTCCTTGAACATCTCCACAAACGCCTGGGGGTCCTGCGCGGCGATGGCCTCCGGCTTAAGCGACCCGATCCGGCTGCGGATCTTCTCGGGCCCGGCAAAGGCCGATTCCATCGTCACCTGCTGGTCCAGCAGCATGCCGGTCAGCAGGGCGAAGTCGTCCTCGCTCAACAACTTGTCCGCGGCGGGATCGCCCGTGATGTGCAGTTCCATGCCGTCCATCCTCCCACCTGCGGCCCGCCGTCGTCATAAGGGCGCCCCTGCCCTCCCGCCCCCGGGGGGGTCAGCTGTCCACGGACAGCCGGATCATGGACCAGGACACGGCGGGGAGTTCGGCGGTGAGCCTCCCGCCGTCCACCTTCACGGTGCCGTTTTCCGATGGCAGGACGGAGGTGGAATCGTCGGCGCTGGCCTGCCAGTACGGGTCCTTGTTGGCGTAGGTCACCGCCTCCAGCAACCGGACATCGCCCAGCCCGGCCACGGCTGCGTCAAGCGTCAGTGCCTGGCCGGCGGACCGGTTGACGGCGAACACCACGGCTTCGCCCTTGTCCGCGTCATACGTGGCGACAGCGGACAGGGCGGCGACGTCAGTTGTCGTGCCGCCGCTGACCAGTGGGGATTCGACGGCGAGTTGCAGGACGGTGCCGGAGGCGTGCCGTGAGGTCAGGGCGAAGGGGTGGAAGGTGGTCTGCTTCCAGGCGCGGCCGCCCGGCTCGGTCATGATGGGGGCGATGACGTTCACCAGCTGCGCCAGGCTGGCGGAGTGGACGCGGTCCGTGTTGCGGAGCAGCGTGACCAGCAGGTCCCCCACGACGACGGCGTCCGCCACCGTGTAGGTGTCCTCCAGCAGGACGGGGGCCACGGGCCAGTCCTTGCCGGTGGGCACCTTGGACTCGTCGCGGCTCATGTGCCAGACGTTCCACTCGTCGAAGGAGATGTTCACCTGCTTGGAAGATTTCTTGACCGACTTCACATGGTCGATGTGGCTGACGAGGTCGCGGATGAAGGCCTCCATCTTGTGTCCCGCGGCGAGGTGTTCCTGCAGGTCGCCGAAGTCCTCGAAGTACTGGTGCGCCGAGATCAGGTCCACCAGCTCGTAGGTCTCCGTCAAAACCACGCGTTCCCACTCACCGAAAGTCGGCATGGTGGGCCCTGAACTGCCGCAGGCCACCAACTCCACGTCCGGCTGCATCATGCGCATGGCACGGGCAGTGTCGGCGGCCAGGCGGCCGTATTCCAGCGCGTTCTTGTGGCCGATCTGCCAGGGGCCATCCATTTCGTTGCCCAGGCACCACATCCTGATGCCATAGCCGTCCCGGGCACCGTTCGCCTGGCGCTGGCCGGCCAGCGCCGTGCCGGCGTCGATGTTGCAATACTCCAGGAGGTCCAGCGCCTCCTGGACCCCGCGGGTGCCCAGGTTCACCGCCATCATGGGTTCAACGCCGGCCTTGGCGGACCACGTGGCGAACTCGTCCACGCCCACCGTGTTGGGATCGGTGGAGTGCCAGGCCAGGTCCAGGCGCACTGGCCGCTGGTCAACCGGGCCCACCCCGTCCTCCCAGCGGTAGCCGGACACAAAGTTGCCGCCGGGGTAGCGGACGGTGGATACCCCCAGTTCGCGGGTGAGCGCGAGGACGTCCCTCCGGAACCCGTCGTCGTCGGCATCCGGGTGGTCCGGTTCAAAAATGCCGGTGTAGACGCACCGGCCAAGGTGCTCAACAAAGGCACCGAACGTACGACGGCGGACCGGCCCCACGGTGAACGACGGGTCGACGGTGATTTTTGCTGCGGCGGGTTCTGGCTGGGTCACGAAGGCATCCTCGGCTTGGTTTCTACAACGTTATAGAAACTATTGTTGGGGGGCCCGCCTCGGGAGTCAAGTGCTCCGTTGACCGGGCGGCAGCGCGGCCTCACCCCTGGGCCGCCAAGCGACCCGCTTCCCACCTGCGGCAACACGCCTGAGGGGTTTCCGCAGGGCGCGCCCAAGTACTCCCTAATCGGAAAAACAGGTACTGGTTACGCATCCACTGGGGGCTGGACGGCCATTAGGTTTTTCACAGAGACAAGACCTGTTCTGCTTTCCGGTACTTGGCTCACTAGGGGGTGTGAGACTGGCAATGCATGCACGACAGGTAAACCCAGGCTTCCCGGTTCATAGGACCCGGGTACTAAGCGGGGCCGGCGACGAGGAGTCCTTTGAGACCAAGGGCTCTCCCCCAGCCGTCGCCGGCCCTCTTTCCGCAGCGAACGCCCGCAGGACGCGCGTGCCCCATCCGGAGCCGCGCGGCCGTGAACGCGGTGCACCCCGAAACCCCGCCCTCGTGCTGGACCTGGTCAACGACGCCCAGACCCTCTCCGATTCCCTTAGGCTGCTGGTGGCCGCCTCGGCTGACCATGTGGCCGCCACCGCCGGGATTGACGTGGGCTGCGGCCTGGTGCTGCACCAGGCCAAGCGGACTCCTGCCATAACGGGCACCACCGGTGAAGTAGTGCGGATGCTGGACTGGGAACGGGAAATGGACGAGGGGCCGGTAACTGACGTCATGTCAGGCGGGCACCCCGTCGCGGTGCTCCAGCGGAACGGGGATTTCCGGTGGCAGCACTATTCGTCGCAGTTGCAGTTATCAGGGTTCGGCAGTGCCCTTGCCGTACGGCTCCGTCTGGAAGCGGACCCCGCGGAAGATGACCAAACGATCGGCAGCAGTGGCCCCGGCCGGACCGCCGCCGCACTTGCCTTCTTCGCGCACGACTCGAAGGCTTTCCCGCTGCGCGCCATCGCCGAGGCACGCACCTTTGCCGCCCTGGCAGCCAAGAGCCTGCAGATGGCCATCAACCTGCACTCCGCCCGCTCGCTGGCCACCGACCTCCGTTCGGCCCTGGACAGCCGCACCTCCATCAACGTTGCCTGCGGCGTGATCATGGCCCAGAACAGGTGCTCGTACCAGGAGGCCTTCTCCATCCTTGCCAAGGCTTCCAGCCACCGGAACATCAAGCTGCGCAAGGTGGCGGAGGAACTGCTGGAGCGGTTGCCGGAAGGTGCCCCGCACTCACACTTCGGCGGCTGACCGCGTCAGGATGACAGGGTGCCCCTGGCGATACTCACGCTGGAGTGCGCAGGATTGCCGTCCATCGGTTCGTCGGAAACATCCACCACCGGGTACTGGGAGAGGTCCAGGCCGCTGGGCACCTGGAACGTTCCGGATGTGGAGTTCATGACGCCCAGGCTGACCAGCCGGGAAAGGTCCGGCGCAATCAGCCACACCTCCTGGTAACCCTTGGCTTCATCCTTGTCCAGGCTGATTTCCAGGTTGCGGGAACCGTCGGGCGCCGTCACCACCTTGGCCGATCCTGCGGCGGAGTGCTGCGCCAGCGGCGCCAGCTGGGCAGAGGCCAGCTGCTGGGGCTGGGGCGGACGGGTCAAGGTCAACACCGCACCAACCACCACCAGGACGGCTGCGGCTGCAGCTGCCACCCACGTACCGGGGCGCTGCCACCAGGCACCTTTGGTCCGCCGGCGGACAGGGATGACGTTCGACGGCGGCGCGTCCGCAGGTGCGGCCGCCGGACCCGCGCTGTTTCCCTTGGCGGCGTCCGCCGCCAGCGGATCCTCCCGCACGGACCCCGAAAGGCCCAGTTCCCGGTGGATTCCAGCCCATACCTGTGGCCCGGGCACGGCCAGGCGGCTGGTGTCCGGTGCGGTCTTCACCGCGTCAACCGTGCGGCGCAGGGCGGCAAAATCGGCGGCGCACTCGGGGCAGGCAGCCAGGTGCTCCCGGGCACCCGGGTCCTCCCAGCCGTCGTAAAGTGCCAGGAGGCTCAACTGTTCCGGATCAAGATGCGGCATGGTCTACCTCCAATCTGCTTCGCAGGTGCGACAGGCTCCGGCGGATGTGGCTCTTGACCGTACCAAGGGGAAGGCCCAGTTTGCGTGAAATCTGCTCGTGGGTCAGGTCCTCGTAAAAGGCGAGCTTCATGATGGACCCCTGGGGCTCGCCCAGCCTCTCCAGTTCGCCGTCCAGGAGCAGCCTGTCCGCCAGCATTTCCGCCGCCTCTGTTCCCGTTCCGGCGTCTTCTCCCATACCGGCTCCGGCCGCGGCGTAGGCCTTGCGTGCTTCCCGGGCTGCCGCCGAATGGGCATCGGTGATGGCGTTCCGGGTGATTCCCACGATCCACGCCGGCAGCCTGGCCACTTGCGGGTTGAAGGTACTCCGCGAACGCCAGGCCCGGATGAAGACCTCCTGGGTCACGTCGTCCGCCGCTGCCCTGTCCGGCAGGGAACGCAGGGCAAGGGTGTGCACCAGGGGCGCGAACTCACGGTAGGCCGCTGCCAGGGCGTGCTCATCCCCGGCCAGGAAGGAGTCGGTCAGTGCGTCATCCCATCCGCGGAAAGCGTGCCCGGGAAGCGTCACAGGCAACTCCTTCCCGGCGTCGGCGCACGAGTTACATGGCTGGCCACCGGTGATGCAGAAACCAGGTTCATGCAGGAACTGCGGTGACAATGACATTGTCGCTGTAGTCCATCCGCTCGTCCAGCCATCGGCCGCCGCAGGTGACCAGCTTGAGTTCGTGCGGGCCGGACCGGCGGAACAGGGCGCCGCCGTCGAACTTGTCCTTTGCCATCAGTTCCACTCCCACCACCCGGTAGGCGAGCGGCGCGGCCCCATCCCGGCCCACGCGGATGAGGATTCCCGGCGAGAGGGACTTCAATGCCGAGAACGGTGCCCGGTCGGACGTGGTGTCGATATGGCCGGCGATGACGGCCGTTCCCTCGGCTGCTCCCGGGGCCGGACCGAATTTGTACCAGGCCGCCCGGTCGAAGGCGTCAGGGATTTCCATCGCTCCCCCGCCGGAAACTCCCCCGGGCACCACCGGCATGTCGATGGCAGTGCCCGCCACGGTCAGTGATGTTGGTGCCGGCGCCACCGCCGCGGCGGTTGGAGCCGCGGGCCGGACCGGGATGGCCCCGGTGGGAGGTACAGCGGAGCCGGCAGGGGCCGGCGCCCCCGGCGAGGGCGCCGGCTCGTGAGAGCCGGTTGCCGCGGCAACCGTGGAGGGGGCCGGCTGCCCGGCAGAACCGGTGGGACCCGCAGAACCAGTGTGACCGGGGGAACCAGTGGGACCGGCAGGACCGCAGCCGGACAAAACCAACGCGGCAGCCACCATCGCTGCGGCCGCGCCGCCTGCCGGATGGCGACGGCGGTACCCGGGTGCCGGCGTCGTGCCTGCCATCATGCCTGCCGCCTCCCTTCCATGTATGCCGGCCATTGGCGGGGCCGGTGCAGGGGCCCGTCCGTAGCCGGCCGGGCCCCTGCGGTGTGGTCCTTCAGCGGGCGTCTGGCCCGGTTACAGTTCCGCCCGCCGTGCGCGGACCGCGCGGGCTGCGCCCACCGCCCCCGCGAGGAGGGCCAGCGCTGCCAAGCCAAACCCGGCGGTGGCAACGGCAGGGCCCGCTCCACCGGCATCCGCGGACCCGTCAAGGGCACCTGGCACAGAGGCCGGTGCGGAATGCAGGCCCTCGATGGTCTGGACTGCAAGCTTCAGGTTCTGGTCGGCCAGGCTGCCCCAGGCGTAGACGATGGTGTGGGTACCTTCAGCCACCGCCACGTCGGCCGGGCCGATCACCGGGGTGGTGGTGCCTGCGGCAGCCACCGCGGCCGGGACGGTGCCGGGATCCAGGGTCAGGGTCTTTTCGTTCGGGTTGGCCAGGTTGGTGACAACGGCGGTGCCGCCTGCCAGGACATCGACGGCGGGGGCTGCGGCTGCGTGCCGGACCGTCAGTTTGCCCTTCCCGGCGGGAATTTGGGACACGTCGTTGGTGAACAGGCTGGCGGTGGGCTTGCCGTCGGCGCCGAGGTGGGCTGCGGCCGTGTAGTTTCCGTTGGCGGCAAGGGTGACGCTCACCGGACCAATGGCCGGCGCGGAGGCGTTGGCGGCATCGGCTGCCGTGATGGCGATTTCGTAGGTGCCGGCCGGAAGGGCCAGTGGCCCTGCAAGGCTTCCGGGGGCAAAGTCATCCAGGGTGCGGTCACCGTTGACCCAAACGTCCACGGTCAGTCCGGGAACGCCATGCAGCACGGACAGCTGGGCATCCCCGTCTGCTGCGTGGGCGGGACCGGCCAGAGCGATTGCGGCTGCAATGGCTGCTGCACCGGCACCTGCGGTGAAGATTTTGTTGCGCATGTCCATCTCCTTGAACGGCCCGGCTGACGGGCGTTTTCTGCTGACACTCCTACTACCGGCGCAGCCCCGGATTTGGATGCAGAATCATGGAGATTTTTTTGGCGCTTGGTGCCGTCCGCCTAGGCGCGCGCTGGAGCGGCGGTGCTGGCACGCAGGACCAGCTCCGGCGGGACCACAGTGGAGCTCACCGCGGCACCCGACTCGATTTCCTTCAGCATGATGTCCATGCAGCGGCGTCCCAGCTCCTCGAAGTCCTGGCGGACGGTGGTCAGCGGCGGCGTGAAGTACCCCGCCTCCGGCTGGTCGTCGAAGCCCACCACGGAGACGTCGTCGGGCACCCTGACCCCCGCCTCGGTGAACGCGCGCAGCAGGCCCAGGGCCATCTGGTCGTTTCCAACGAAGATGGCCGTGGCCCTGAGTCCGGAGGCCAGCTTGCGGCCGATCGCGTAACCGCTGCCCGCGCTCCAGTCCCCCTCAACCAGCAGGGAATCATCCAGGCCGGCATCCCGGAGGGCAGCACGCCACCCCTCCGCGCGCTCAGCGCCGTCCGTCCAGTCAGGCGGGCCGGCGATGTGCCCGATCTGCCGGTGCCCCTCACTGATGAGATGTTCGACGGCGAGCCTGGCGCCTGCACGCTGGTCCACCATCGCACCGCTGACGGAAGCGCTGCCGGCCGAGCCCACTGCCACCACGGGCACGGGAAGATTCATCTGCTCCAGCACTGCGAGGGTGTCCGAGTGCGGCACCAGCACGGCGATCCCGTCCACGGCCTGGTCCATGAAGTGGCCCACGGCGTTGGAGATGGCATCCCGGCTGATTTCCCGCAGGGCCGCGATACTGACAAAGTAACCGGCGTTGCGGGCGGCATGTTCAACCCCCAGCAGGGTGTTGGCCGGGCCGTACTGCGAAAGCTCGCTTGCCAGCACGCCAATGGTCTGCGAGCGCCGGGTGACCAGGCTCCGGGCCGCGGTGTTGCGCCGGTACCCCAGTTCGGCAATGGCGGCCTCCACCTTTTCCCGGGTCGCCTTGCTGACGTTGGGATGGTTGTTCACTACTCGGGAGACGGTCTGGTGGGAGACCCCCGCCACCTTGGCCACGTCTTCCAGGCGCGGCATCCGGCCCTTGCTGGTATTTGCCATGAGCCTATTGTGCCTGTTGCAGCCCCCCGCGGCGGCGTCCCCGGGCGCCGGCACAGCGCGCCTGAATCCTTGCGCGGCAGCGGAGCGATGGGAAGGATGAAGCTGATCGACTTGCCAACGAAGGAGCCGTGAGAATGACCAAATACCTGATCTCGTTTCCCAGCGGCGCCATGGACATCCCGGATGGTGGCCTGCAGGCCGTAGCGGACGCCGCGCATGCCGTGGTCCAGGAGGCGAAGGACGCCGGCGTCTGGGTGTTCGGCGGCGGCATCGACGAGAGCGTTCCGCCCGTGATGGTCGACGGCGACGGTACGGTGAGCGAAGGCACCTACCCCCAGACGGCGCAGATCGAAGGCGGCTACACAGTGCTGGAACTGCCCGGCTACGAAGCCGCACTGCACTGGGCCGCGAAGATCGCCGCGGCCTGCCGCTGCGCACAGGAAGTGCGCGCCTTCCAGTACGATCCCGCCAGCTGACCCATCAAGCCCCGCCAAACCATGCCTGCGGCGACCCCTGCGGACCTGGAGTATCCGTTCACCGGTCCCTGGCTGGTGCAGAATTCTCCCGCCAACCGGATCCCCAGCCACGGGACACGGCTTTTCGCCACGAGCCACGCCATCGACTTCACCCCGCTGGACCGGAACGGGCGGTCTGCGCCGGTCACCCTGGCGTCGCTGTTCCGGCCCGAGCCGCCGGAGCAGTTCGTGGGGTTTGGCAGGGCTGTGACAGCCCCAGCCTCCGGTATTGTCCTCGCCGCCCATGACGGGGAGCCGGACCATGCCGCCTTCCGCGGCTTTCCATCCATTCGTTACGCCGCTTCGCAGGCCAGGCGGGTGCGGGAGGGATGGCCGGGCCTTGCAGGCAACCACGTGATCATCGGGAGCGGCGCGGTGTTCATCGCCCTGTGCCACCTGCAGCGCGGGAGCGTCCGCGTCCGGCCCGGCCAGCCGGTTGAGTGCGGGGAGATGGTAGGCCGCTGCGGCAACTCCGGCAACAGCACGGAACCGCATCTGCATGTGCAGGCCATGGATTCCGCCGATCCAGCCCGGGCTTCCGGCGTTCCCCTCTCGTTCCGCGGCGGACTGCCGCGCAACGGGAACATCGTGCATGCCTGAGGCGGGGGTTACCAAGGGCCGGAGCAATGGATGGGACCGGTCAGGGCCCGGCGGTGTGGGATCCCTTGCCCGCACACCTGCTTTCCGAGCAGGATTGACGCATCGAACGGTTGGGAAAAGGCGGGGGTCATGCGCTTGGTTCAGGTCGCTCAACACGCCAGTGATCTGCAGCGGGCAGCGGAGTTTTACAGCGCCTTGCTTTCGGCAAGATACACGGCCGTGTTCGATCCGCCCGGGCTGCTGTTCTTCGACCTTGACGGCGTACGGCTGTTGCTGGAGCAGGGCGCGCCGAGTTCGCTTCTCTATCTTGGCGTTCCCGATGTGAAGCGCACTGTGGAGCAACTCAAGGGCCGGGGAGTGGAAATAGTGGCCGAACCGCGGGTGATCTTCAGCCACGACGACGGCCTGCTGGGGCCCGCCGGCACGGAGGAGTGGATGGCATTCATCCGGGACAGCGAGGGAAACACCCTGGGGCTGGTCAGCCAGATTCCCCCGGCATCGCCATCCCGGCCGTGAGGCACCCAAACGCTTGCAGGCCGGCCCGCGGACGCCCGCGCAATAGTTGGCCACGGCCCTGAAACCACCGGCAGGCCAGAGGCTGGATGCCTCTGGCCTGCGTAAACGGTGGGCCCTGTGGGGCTCGAACCCACGACCCACGGATTAAAAGTCCGATGCTCTACCAACTGAGCTAAAGGCCCCTGCCGGCCAGCCAAACACGCTGTGTCTGCCCATCCGGCCCAATCCATTTCTGGACGTTAATACTCTAACCCATGGTTCCGGCGGCTTCGCACATGGCCCAGGCGCCGTCGTCGGACGCTTTCATCCTCCTTTTGACGCCTCTTCCCGCAGGTGAAGCCGGGCGCCGCAGACGCTCGATTTCCGCCGCGGCACAGGAGTAGCGTGGGGGCATGAGCGAGCAAGCAGGAACCAGTCCTTACGGCGGCAGCAACCGGCACCACAAGCCCAAGCCTTTCGCCCCGATGGATTTCGAGCCCTTCGCCGGCGGGGCCGATCCCGCCCGCGTCTCGGAGGCCGCCCACCTCGCCGCGCAGGCCCTGGTCCGCCACGGCCGGGACAGCGATGATCCGGTGGTCACCGAACGCCTCGTGAAGCTTGCCGACGAACAGGGCCTGGAGGCCATCGCCGAGATGTGGGCCGAGAGCCCGGCCCGCTCCCTTCCCGGCGCCCTATGGCGGCTTTACGCGCTGCGCGCTGCCACGGTCCAGGATCCGGAACGCATCTCCGTGTATTTCCGCGCGGGCCGGGACACCGCGCAGGTCTCCAACGTGGTGGCCGGCGCGGCTGAACCACCCGGCGCGGAGGAAATGCGCACCATGGCCGACGCAATCCTTTCCGGCGCGTTCGACGGCGATTTCGACGTCGCGCTGGAACGGTCCGCCGCCTTCTGCCGGGTGGTGGCGCTGGGCCAGGCCACCCTTGCCGACGGCGCCGAACACGCCAACGAGGCACACGCCAGCAAGCTGACCCGCAACTCCCACCAGTTGGTCAAGACCGCCGAGGACCTGGAGCACGCCGCCAACGCGTGGCGCCTGGGCGAACTGGACTGAGTGGCCGCCGGGACCCGGTAACCGGCCGTACAGGGCTGGTTGCTTGAGCCTGCCCGGCACCCTCTGGCCCTTATTTTCGGGACGAACAAGGGCGCCGCTGTCAAGATTGACTTGGGCCGGGTGAAGTAGAAGACTGAAACCGGTGCCGAGCCGCGAAACCCCCGGGCTTCAACAATTAGCCGCCTAGAGCGGCCTACCGCCGAGAGGCGTATCCGGTTCGGCACCATTTTTCTGCCCTCTTCAGGGTGGACAATTCAGAGGTGCTCTTTCGGGCCGGTAGAGTAGGCGACAGTTGCGCGCCGGAGTCAAGTCACACGGCAGCGACCCCCGCCTTGATAAGTCCCCGGAGACCGGTAAACACGTGAAGCTGCGCCTTTTCCCCCAGGAGCCCGCAGGGCTGAACCTGCTCTCGCAGATGGCACAACAGATCGTGCTGGCCACCGCCACCCTGGCCGAAATCCTTGGCGTACCCGCGGACGAGCACGGCAACCTCGTGGAGGACATGCACAACCTCGAGGCCAAGTCCGCCGAACTGCATTTCGCCCTGCTGACCCACATGCGCACCAGCTTCGTGAACCCGCTCCCCCGCGAGGACATGTACGCCCTCTCCCGGTACCTCAACGAGGCCATGGAGAAAATGGATGCCGCCGCGGAACTGGTGGCGCTGTACAAGCTGGACCGCCTGCCCAAGCGCGCCGCGGACCAGCTGGAGATCATCAGCCGGCAGGCCGAGCTGACGGTCGACGCCATGTGCAGGCTCAACAACCTGGATGACCTTGAGGACTACTGGATCGAGATCCTGCGACTGGCCAAGCGTGCCGAGCGGACCCACCGGGTTTGGGTGGCGGACATGATCGCGGACATGAAATGGGCGCAGTACTCGCGCAACCGGGACATCGCCAACCAGCTGGTGGAGGTCACCAAGGACATGCGGCGGGTGGCCACCCAGGTAGGCAGCATCATCGTCAAGGAATCCTGAGGTGGCGGCAGTCATCTTCGCGGCGGTGGTCCTGCTGGCGGCGGCGTTTGCCTTCCTCAACGGCTTCCGCGATGCGTCCACCTCAGTGGCCCTTGCCGTCCGGAACCGGGCCCTCACCCCCAGCGTGGGCGTGCTCCTTGCCGCGTTCTTCAACTTTGTCGGCGCCCTGGTGAGCGCCCTGCTTGCCGTCGCCGCCAGCCAGACCTGGATCCATCTTCCCGCCGGGGCCGACGGGCTCACCATCCTGGTGGCCGGCCTGGCCAGCGCCTGCGCCTGGGGGCTGCTGATGTGGCGGCGGGGCATCCCCGCGTCCTCCACCCACGCCCTTGTGGGTGGTCTTGCCGGCGCAGGCCTTGCCAGCCTTGCCATCGGCGGCCCGGGGGTTGCCGGGGTGGACCAGTCGCTGCTGTTCCAAGTGGTGCTGCCCCTGGTGCTGTCCCCGCTTGTGGCCTACAGCGGTTCCTTCCTGCTGGTGTATCCGGCCACGTGGGTGGCCCGGTACACGCAGCCCAATGTGGTGAACCAGCGCTTTCGCAGGGGCCAGGCCGTTGCCGCCGGCGCGGTGGCCTTTGGCCACGGCCTGCAGGACGGCCAGCGCGTCAGCGCGGTACTGCTGCTGGCCCTCCTGGCGGCAGGCTATTCCGACGGCGGCATCCCCATGTGGGTGGCAGGACTCTCCGCAGTAATGATGACCGCCGGGACGCTCTTCGGAGGTTGGCGGATCTCGCACACCATCGGCTACAAGCTCACCAGGATCGACCCCCTGCGCGGATCGGTGGCCCAGACCTTCAGCGCACTGATGCTCTTTGTGGGCGCAATCGGGCTCCACTGGCCGCTCTCCACCACCCATACCGTCACCGCCGGGGCCCTGGGCGCCGGGGAGAACCAGAATTTTTCGGTAACGAACCGGAAGCTGGTGATCAGGATCCTGTGGCTCTGGGCCCTGACGCCCCTGGCCACCTGCGCCCTGGCCTTCGTGCTGGCCCTGGCCCTGTCCCCCGTTTCTGCCTAGTCCACCCCTGTCGAATCCACCCCCGGTGGGCCCTGGCAGCAGAGCGTGGAGCTCCCCTGTACAGGGGCACCCCCGTGACGTAGATTCGAAAAAAGCGCCCCGGGCCAAAGGTGCGGGGACCGGCGTCCGGGCCGCGTGCAGGGCCGCGGACGGGCAACCGCTGCAGCAACACGGCGGCTTGGATGCACAAAGCGGAAAAGAGCAGGCGTCATGTCTTCCCCGTATTTCCGGCGCCCCCTGCCACAGCCACGGCAACTTCAGTGCGAGGCCTGCGGAACCGGGCACCAGCTGACCATTCATGCCATCACGTCCATCGGCGCCGCCGGCGGGGACCTTGTCACGGTTTCCTACACCTGCAACGACTGCAACCTGTTCCAGGAACACAGTGCCTTCGCTGCCGACGTGGCGGCCGCCCTGAACCAGGTCCGCTGGATGGCGAAAGTGATCCTCTTCGGGGACGAGTACATCCACTGCGGCTACCCCATGGAGGAAGCGGAACACGAGGTTGAGCGGCTCTGCTATCGCAGCAGCAACACGGGCAGTGGCCTCAACGCGGTGTCCCTGCCCACCCGGGTCCTGCGCTGCCATTGCGGATTCCAGCTGGAAGTTCCGGAATAAGCCCGCCCGGGCCCGGGCGGGCGCCGGTCAGAGCTGGATGGCGGCCGGGCCATCGGTTTCGGCCATCAGGACGGCCGCGAGCTCCTCGGCGGTCAGGTTCGCCGCGGTGCAGAGTTCGTGGTGTGCCACTCCGGCCGCGGAGGCGTTGCGGACCGCCTGGTGCAGGGACTGCAGGGCGTTGTCCAGTTCCCACTGCATGCTTTCGAGGTGGGAGCTGGTGCGCCACACCTCCGACAGGACATCGCCCTCTTCCTCAAGGCCGGCCGCAGCCAGCCCGAGGTGTGGTTGAAGCTCAGGGGCCAGGGGGCCGGCGGCAAGGGGTCCTGCCAGGCCGGCGGCTGCGGCAAAGCCCTCCACGGGCAGCACGGCATCCCGGGCCGGTGCGCCCGGCCCGGGGACGGACACCGTAAGCTGTGGGCCCAGGGCGTTGCTGGCCGTCTGCGTCATGGCGAAACTCCTTTAGCTGACTTACTACTAGATTCAAAAGTATCTAGATGAGCGTACTAAACCGGCCAGTAGATCGCCAACGCTGGAGTGCCCTATCCAAAGCGGCCGGACACGTAGTCCTCAGTAGCCTTCTGGACGGGGTTGCTGAAGATCGTGTGGGTGTCGCCGTATTCGATCAGCTTGCCCGGCTTGCCGGTGCCCGCGATGTTGAAGAACGCCGTCCGGTCGGAAACCCGCGCGGCCTGCTGCATGTTGTGGGTAACGATCACCACCGTGTACTGGTCCTTGAGCTCATTGATGAGGTCCTCAATGGCCAGCGTGGAAATGGGGTCCAGGGCGGAGCACGGCTCGTCCATGAGGATCACCTGCGGCTCCACGGCGATGGCGCGGGCAATGCAGAGCCGCTGCTGCTGGCCGCCCGAAAGGCCGGAACCGGGCTTCTCCAGCCGGTCCTTGACCTCGTTCCAGAGGTTGGCGCCCTTGAGCGAGCGCTCCACCAGGACGTCGGCCTCACCCTTGGAGATCTTCTTGTTGTTCAGCTTGACGCCGGCCAGCACATTGTCGCGGATGGACATGGTGGGGAACGGGTTGGGGCGCTGGAAGACCATGCCGATCTGGGAACGCACGGTGACGGGGTCCACGCCGGGGCCGTAGAGGTTGTCGCCGTCCAGCAGGACCTCACCCTCGACGCGCGCGCCGGGGATGACCTCGTGCATGCGGTTCAGGGTGCGGAGGAAGGTGGACTTTCCGCAGCCGGAGGGGCCAATGAACGCGGTGACGGACTTGGCCTCGATGTTGATGCTGACGTCCTCCACGGCAAGGAAATCGCCGTAGTACACGTTCAGGTCCTTGACGTCGATGCGCTTAGACATGGAGTTCCTTCACTTACTGGGTATGGATTGAAGTCTAGGATCCGCCGCGGTATGGCGGAAGGGAGGGCCTGGTTACCGGCTGGCTTTGGGGGCGAAGATCCTGGCGATCAGGCGGGCCACCAGGTTCAGGACCATCACCAGGATGATCAGCACCAGCGCCGCGCCCCAGGCCCGCTGCGAGGACGGGTCCGGGTTGGAGGGCGAGGTGGGGTTGAGGATCTGGGTGTAGATGAACGTGGGCAGCGAAGCCATCCAGCCGCCAAAGACGTTCGAGTTGATGCTGGTGGCAAAACCGGCGGTGACCAGGATGGGCGCCGTCTCGCCGATGACCCGGGCAATCGCCAGGGTGACGCCGGACGCGATGCCTGAAATCGCCGTCGGAATAACCACCTTGAGGATGGTGCGCCACTTGCGCACGCCCAGGGCGTAGGCGGCCTCGCGGAGTTCGTTGGGGACGATCTTGAGCATTTCCTCGCTGGAGCGGACCACCACGGGGATCATCAGCACCGACAGCGCGACGGCGGCCACCGCACCGGTCTTGGTGCCCGGGCCCACCACCACGAAGAAGAACGCGGCAGCGAACAGGCCCGCCACGATGGAGGGGATGCCGGTCATGACGTCCACGAAGAACGTGATGGCCCTGGCCAGGCGGCCGTCGTGGCCGTACTCCACCAGGTAGATGGCGGTGAGCAGCCCTACCGGAACGGAAATTACGGTGGCAAGCAAGGTGATCTGCACCGTGCCCAGGAGGGCGTGGTAGATGCCGCCCATCACCGGGCCGCCGCTTTCCACGGCCTTGTTGTCATAGGCGCCCGTGACGCCGTTCATCGAGGTGGTGAGGAACCCGGGGTCCATAAGACCCGGGATGCCGTTCACCAGCACCGTCCAGATCACCGAAACCAGGGGCAGGAGGGCCACCAGGAACGAGCCCACCACCAGGCAGGTGGCCAGCTTGTCCTTGGCCTTGCGGGACCCTTCCACCACTGCGCTCCAGGACACCAGGCCGATGGCGAACAGGATCGCGGAGACCAGTCCCCAGCCGAACGCATTGAAGCCGACCAGGGCCAGGATGGCGGCGCCAACAATCAGGGCCGCAGCCAGGACGGCGTAGGGGGCATACTTGGGCAGTTGGCCCTTGGTGAGCGCCGACCGCTTGCTGCGGACGGGGGTAAGCGTGGAGGTCATTTAGTTGGCTCCCGAGAATTCTTTGTGCCGGGTGATGACCCAGCGGGCGATCATGTTCACGGCCAGGGTGATGACGAACAGGACCAGGCCGGCGGCGATCAGCGTGCTGACCCTGATGCCGCTGGCTTCCGGGAAGTTCAGGGCGATCTCGGCAGCGATGGTTTGGTTGCCGGACTGGATCAGGCTGGCCGTCAAAGCGCCGGAGGACAGGACCAGGGCAACGGCCATGGTTTCGCCCAGCGCGCGGCCCAGGCCCAGCATGACGGCGCTGATGATGCCCGGCCTGCCGAAGGGCAGCACTGCCATCTTGATCATTTCCCAGCGGGTAGCGCCCAGGGCCAACGCAGCTTCTTCATGCAGCTTGGGGGTCTGCAGGAAAATCTCGCGCGACAGCGAGGTGATGATCGGCAGGACCATGACCGCCAGGACGATGCCTGCGGTGAGGATTGTCTTGCCGGTGGTGGAGGCCGGACCCTGGAAGATGGGAAGCCAGCCCATGTTGGCCGCCAGCCAGACGTACGCCGGAGAGATTTCCTTTGCCAGGAACGCTGCACCCCAAGCACCGTAGACCACGGACGGAATGGCGGCGAGCAGGTCAACCACATAGCCCAGTCCGGAGGCAAGGCGGCGCGGTGCGAAGTGTGAGATGAACAGCGCCACGCCAATGGCGATGGGGGTGGCGATGACCAGTGCGATGACGGCCGCGATGAGAGTGCCGATCACGATGGGCCAGATGTAGGCGAAAAAGCCCTGGCCGCCCTGGATCTTGTCGGCGGGCGCGGTCAGGGCGGGAACTGCCTGGACAACCAGGAACAGTGCGACGCCGAAGAGGACGGCAAGGATCAGGCACCCGGCTGCCAGCGTGGCGCCGGAAAAGACTTTATCCCCGGCGCGTCCGGCGCCTTGGGTACTTGTCAGGGGGGTGGCGGTCATTCGACGGCCCTTCGAGTCGTTGCTGGATTGGGAATGCAGGGTGCAAAGCCAAGTTCCCCGCACTGCCTTCCGGCAGGCGGGGAACCCGGTTTCGCAGCGATGGCTAGGACTTGGCCTTGATCGAGTCGATCGCCTTGACAGCCTTGGCTGCGAGGTCCGAGGACAGCGGAGCGGACTTGGCCGAGTCTGCTGCGGCCTTCTGGCCTTCAGCGGAAACTACGTAGTGCTCGAAGGCCTTGACCAGGTCCACGGTCTCCTGCTTGTCGTACGTGGTGCACAGGACGTGGAAGGACACCAGGACGATCGGGTAGGCGCCTTCGATGGTGGTCTTGCGGTCCAGCTTGATGGACAGGTCGTTGGCGGCGCGGCCTTCAACCGGCTTGCCGGCGTCCACTGCCTTGGCGGCAGCATCGGCGGAGATCTTGGTGAAGGACTCGCCCACCTTGATCTGGGCCACGCCCAGCTTGCCGCTCACGGCGGAGTCGTCGGCGTAGGTCACGGCACCGGGGGTGTCCGTCACGGTCTTGACCACGCCGGAGGTTCCCTTGGCGTTCTCACCCTGCAGGCTGGCAGGCCAGACGCCGGCGGCCTTGTCGGTCCAGACGTCGGAGGCAGCGGCGGCCAGGTAGTCGGTGAAGTTCTGGGTGGTGCCCGAGTCGTCGGAGCGGTTCACCGGGGTGACCTTGAGGTCGGGCAGGGAGACACCGGCGTTCAGGGCGGCGATGGCGGGGTCGTTCCACTTGGTGATCTGGCCGCGGAAGATCTTGGCCACGGTGGTGGCGTCAAGCTTCAGGTCCGTGACGCCGGGAACGTTGAAGGCCACAGCGATCGGGGAGATGTAGACCGGGACGTTGATGGCGCCGTCGGGGCCGCAGACGGACTTGGAGGAGGCGTATTCGTCATCCTTCAGGTACGCGTCGGAGCCGGCGAACTGGGCCGAGCCGTCCAGGATGGCTTTGCGGCCTGCTCCGGAGCCGTCCGGGGAGTACTGCACGGTGGCGCCGGAGTTGGCGGAGGCAAAGTTGGTCTTCCAGGCGTCCATGGCGGCGCCCTGGGCGGAGGAGCCGATGCCGGTCAGCGTGCCGGTGACCTTGGTGCCGCCGGCGGACTGGCTGCCGGCAGGAGCGGTGCCCGTGGCATTGTCTGAACCGCAGGCGCTGAGCGCGAGTGCGCCGGCTGCGATGACAGCGATAGCCGCGTGGCGGCCGAAGCGGAGTGCCTTCACTTAGATGTACCCCTTCCAGGGTTATTCAGGTGCGGGACAGGGCCGGAGAACCCTGCTGCGCGATGCGTACGGTGTGTACCTTTCAGTAAGTTATGGGCTGCAGGTAACGGGATGGGCTGTCCAAAGTGAACGGAGGATTAACGACGGCGGGATATTGGCTGACAAATGCCGGGTCACCATTGCGCGGATCACAGGTCCGGCCGTAGTGGCCTGCCCGGGTGCTCCACCGCCACTGAATAGACTTGAACCCATGGCAATCGAAGCAGGACTCTCGGCAACCCAACGGTTCCTGCGCAGCCGCGTCCGGACCGGCCTGATCCGGAGCCGCAACTCGTTCGTCCCTGCCATCCAGATGACCGTCTGCGCGGTGGGCGCCTACGCCTTCGCGGAATACGTCCTGGGCCACTCCGGCCCGCTGTTTGCCGCCACCTCCTCGCTGATCGCGCTCGGGTTTTCGCGGGAACCGCGGCTGCGGCGCGTGATGGAAGTGGGCCTGGGCTGCACCATCGGGATCGCCGTTGGCGACCTGCTCCTGCACTGGCTGGGCGGGGAAATCTGGGTGGCCGCCGTCGTTCTGCTCTTCTCCATCCTGCTGGCGCGGTTCCTTGACAGCGGGAACATCTTCACCACCCAACTGGCCCTGCAGTCGCTGCTGGTGGTGCTGCTTCCGGCGCCGTCGGGCGGACCGTTCACCCGGAGCATCGATGCGGTGGTGGGCGGCCTGTGCGCCCTGCTGGTGACCATCCTCATGCCCAAGGACCCACGGCGGGAACCACGCCGCGACGTCCAGAAACTGCTGCACGAACTGGCGGAAGTGCTGCGGGAATGCGCCTCCGCGCTGGCCAACAGCGACTCTACCCAAGCGTGGCATGCGCTGATCCGCGGCAGGAACTGCCAGCCCCTGGTCGATGCCATGCGGCAGTCGCTGCGGGCCTCCGGGGAAGTTGCCACGCTGGCGCCCGCCTACCGCCGGCACCGGGATGAACTGGACCGGCTCAAGCAGTCGCTGGACTTCATCGACCTGGCCCTGCGCAACAGCCGAGTCTTTGCGCGGCGGCTCACCAGCGCCATCAACCACGCCGCCCTCTCGGACGAGGCCACGGACAGCATCGCGGAGGTGCTGCAGGAGACCGCTGCCGCGATTGATGAGCTTTCGCTGGGCCTTGCGGAATCGCACGACGGCGTCCGCCGCGCCCATCTGCGTACGGCCCGGCGCGACCTGAGCGAAATCGCCCTTCGCCTGCACCCCAAACTCCTGGAGGTGCAGCGGCTGGAGGGCGAAACGGTGGTGATGCTGTTCCGGCCACTGATGGTGGATCTGCTGGAGGCCACGGGGATGGACGCGGACGAGGCCAGGGACGTGCTGCCCGCACTGTAGGCGGGATGGGCCCGGGCCCAGCGCGGGGTGGGCCCGATGTCGGTGCCCGCCACTAGGGTTGGACGCATGGCAACAAAGACTTCCCGGGCCTCCAAGGCGCCCGCATACAAATGCGCCGAATGCGGCTGGACCACCGTGAAGTGGGTGGGCCGCTGCGGCGAGTGCCAGGCATGGGGCACGGTTGAGGAAACAGGCGCGGCGGTGGCGCGGACCACCGCGGCCACAACAGTCGTGGAGCCGGCGCGGCGGATCGCGGACGTGGACGCCACCACCGCGGCGTTCCTGCCAACAGGGGTGGATGAACTGGACAGGGTGCTGGGCGGCGGACTGGTTCCCGGCGCCGTCATCCTGCTGGCGGGTGAGCCCGGGGTCGGCAAGTCCACCCTGCTGCTGGACGTTGCCGCCAAGTTCGCGCGGACAGCCCAGGACGTCCTGTATGTCACCGGCGAAGAGTCGGCCGCCCAGGTGAAGCTGCGGGCGGAGCGGATCGACGCCGTCGCCGAATCCCTCTACCTGTCCGCGGAGACGGACCTTGGGCAGGCGCTGGGGCAGGTGGAGAAGATCGAACCGCGGCTGCTGATCGTGGACTCGGTGCAGACGCTCAGCAGCGCGGACGTGGACGGCAGTGCCGGTGGCGTGTCCCAGGTCCGGGAAGTGGCGGCTTCCATCATTGCCGCAGCCAAGCGGCGGAACATGACAACCCTGCTGGTGGGCCACGTCACGAAGGACGGTTCCATTGCCGGACCGCGGCTGCTGGAACACCTGGTGGACGTGGTGTGCCAGTTCGAAGGTGAGCGGCACTCCCGGCTGCGGCTGCTCCGTGCCGTGAAGAACCGGTACGGGCCCACGGATGACGTGGGCTGCTTCGACCTGAATGAAAACGGCATCGAGGGCCTGGCCGATCCCAGCGGGCTGTTCGTCAGCCGCACCAAGGATCCGGTTTCCGGGACCTGCATCACCGTCACCATGGAGGGACGCCGCCCCCTGCTGGCGGAGGTGCAGTCGCTGCTGGCGGAAAGCCCCAACTCTCAGCCGCGGCGGGCCACCAGCGGGCTGGACAGTTCCCGGGTGTCCATGCTCCTGGCCGTGCTGCAGCAGCGCGCAGGGACCCAGCTGCACAAGGACGATTCGTACGTTGCCACCGTGGGCGGGGTGAAGCTCAGCGAACCGGCAACGGACCTTGCGGTGGCCCTCGCCGTGGCGTCGGCCAAGGCCCGCAAGCCCCTGCCTGTCCGGCTGATCGCCTTCGGCGAGGTGGGGCTGGCAGGTGAAGTCCGGCCAGTACCAGGCATCAACCAGCGCATCCAGGAGGCGCACCGGCTGGGATTCACCCACGCCGTGGTCCCGGCCAGCCACACCGGCCCGGGCCCTGTGCCTGCAGGGTTTTCGGTCCGGGAAGTGGAACACCTCACGGAAGCGCTCAGCCTCCTGATCGGATAGCGGCAGGAGATTGCCGGCGCCCACGGAACGCCCTGCCTGGTTTCTGCAGGGCTTTCGGCGGGTACTGTTGGTGCAAAACCTTCTTGCAGACGGAGGCTTTTGGTTTCTGCGCGGGGGGATGCATGGCAATCAAGGAACAGCAGGGCACCGCCGACCGTGCGGGCCGCGCACGCATGGCACCTGTGCAGCCGGTTGTGTCGGACCGGATTGACGGACTGCTCGAAGGCCTGAGCATCCGGAAGCGCGTGGCCGCAAGCCAGCTGCCGGTCACGGCCACGGTTGCACTCGTGGTGATCGCCACGGCAATCTTCAGCCCGGAGACGTTCGACGACAACCTGTTCGTGGCGGCGCTGCTCTTCCACCTGGCAATTGCCGCGGCGTGCTTTGCAATACCCTGGGGCCGGCTCCCTGCAGGTGCGTTCGCCGTCATCCCGCTGCTCGACTGCCTGGCCATCGGGTTCACCCGTGAGGCGGGAGGCCCGCCCTTCAACGTCCTCAGCATCATGCTGGTGTTCCCCGTCATCTGGCTCTCCGTCCACGACCGGCCATACATGCCTGTCCTGGCCATGGCCGGGGCAGTCCTCAGTACCGTGGTTCCGTCTGTTATCCAGGGCTCCCCGGTGCTGGGGGGATCGATGATCAGGACCCTGATCCTTCCCCTGGTCCTGTCAGTCATAGCGGTGACCGCGCATGTGATGGCCACAACCATCCGGCGCCAGCGGATCAAGCTCATGGAAAACGAACTGCACCTGGGCCGAACACTCGGTGAAAGCGTCCGCCGGCAGGCCCTGCTCGACGCAGTGCTCAGGGCGGTTGGCGTGGGCGTTTGGGTGGTGGACGCCAAAGGGAACACGGTGCTGGCAAACAGGGCAATGCACGCGGACCCTGCCCTTGCCGGCGTCATCGGCCCGGCAGGGGGCCAGGCACCCCTGATGTCCGCCGACCGCTCCACTCCAGTGCCGGCAAACCTGCTTCCCGCTGCCCGCGCCGCAGCGGGAGAAGCCTTCATTGACGAGCTGTACTGGGCTGGCCCGGCGGACCGCCAGCGCGCCTATTCCGTGAGCTCGCACGGGTTTCCTCCGGCGGGCGGGCAGGAAGGCGGCGCCGTCATCACGTTTGTGGACGTCACCAGCCTGATCGGTGCGCTGGCGGCCAAGGACAACTTCGTTGCCACGGTTTCGCACGAGCTGCGGACCCCCCTGACATCCATCCTCGGCTACCTGGAACTGGTCCTGGACGAACCCGGGCATGAGGACATCCGCGACGAGCTCCTGGTGGTGCGCCGGAATGCCGAACACCTGCTGGGACTCGTCAACGACCTCATTGCGGTCGCCTCGGAACGCGTGGACCTCGCGCTGGAGCAGGCGGACCTTGCCCGGCTGGTGGCCCGGGAGGTGGACGCAGCTTCGCCCAAGGCTGCCGGCAACGGACTGCAGCTGGTGCTCGATGTGGAGCAGCCGCTTCATGCCAGGATGGATCCGGCACGGATCGGCCAGGTGATCCGGAACCTGCTTTCGAACGCCATCAAGTACTCCCCCAACGGCGGCCTGATCACCGCCCGGGCCTTCCGGACCCGGGAGGGCCTGGCCTGCTCCATCACGGACACCGGCTTGGGGATGACCGTGGAGGAGCAGGAACAGGCCTTCAGCAAGTTCTTCCGTTCGGCCCGGTCGCGTGAAACCGCCATTCCCGGCGCCGGACTGGGCCTGCCGGTGAGCAAGACCATTGTTGAGGGCCACGGCGGATCAATCAGCCTGGAGAGTGAACCCGGCCGGGGTACCAGGGCAACATTCATCCTGCCGGAATCCTGACCCCCCATCGCAGGGAGCTCCCGTGCTGCCCCTCGGGAGGAACCGCGCCGTCGGCAGGCGACGTGGGTCAGGAACCCGTGCCGGCCAGCCAGCTGGAAACGTCGCTGCGCAGCACGAGGAGGGGGCCCCCGGTGGCGCTCACGTTGCCGTTCACCACGTAATAGCCGCGGCCCGATCCGGCTCCCCCGGCGGCACGGTCCAGGGCATCCACCAGATGCCGCGGCAGGTGGCCCTGCGGCCCAAGGCTGCGGAGTTCATCGACTTCTTCGGGCGTAAGCCGCCCCAAAACCTCGGCAATGTTGGCCATGAGTGGTCCCGTCCCTTTCGACCAGAGTGCCTGGCAGAGTGCCTGAAGGAATAACCTAAAGCAGGGCCGTGAACTCCACGTTAACGGCGGACGGCAACTTCCTTTCCTGTTCCCAGCGGCTTTCTTGGAGGATCAATGCCCATTCGAAGCGCCGGCATCCTGCTGTACCGGCAGGACCCGGCCATGCCCGCCGGCGCCCGGGAGGGCCTGCAGGTGTGGATCGCCCACATGGGCGGCCCGTTCTGGGCCCGCAAGGACGCGCATGCCTGGTCGATTCCGAAAGGCGAATACAGCGAGGGCGACGACCCACGCGCTGCCGCGCTGCGCGAGTTCGCCGAGGAAATGGGCACCGCGGCCCCGGACGCCGAGTACCGGCTTCTGGGCGATTTCCGGCAACCGTCCGGAAAGCTCATCACGGTCTTCGCGGCCCAGGCCGACTTCGCCCCGGCCGTGATCAGCAGCAACACGTTTCCGCTGGAATGGCCCAAGGGGTCCGGCAGGATCCAGCATTACCCCGAAATCGACGACGCCCGCTGGTTCCCCGAGCAGGAGGCGCGGCTCAAGCTCGTGAAGGGCCAGCTGCCCATCCTTAGTGCCCTGGTCAGCGACGCCGCGCTGGCGTGAAGCCCCGACCCATTAAGAACGCACCCGTGCCTTCACGGCCAGCACCGGCCGGTCCGCCTGCATCAGGATCTGCTGGGCGTGGCTGCCGAGGATGAACTTGCCCACCTGGGTGCGGTGGCGGAGGCCGATCACGATCAGCGAAGCATCAACTTCCCTGGCCACGTCCAGGAACTCGTCCGCCAGGTCGTGCTCGTACGGCGGCTGGATGACGGTGGCATTGACTCCGGCGTCGGCCGCCTTTTTCGCGGCCTGGGCCAGGACGTCCTCCGGGGCCACGGACTTGTCCACCAGCGCCCCCTGGCGGGCGGAGTTCACGATGTACAGGTCCTTTTGCCGGAGCCGCGCTTCGGCGATCCCGGCGGCGAGGGCTGCCTCGCCGGCAGGCGTGGGGACGAACCCAACGATGATGCTCATACCTTCTCCTTGATGTTGTTGGTGCTGTCCGTGGCGGAGGCGACTGCCGCCGTCGTGCCCTTGCGCTTGGCCAGCATGCTGCGGAGGCCCGGCAGCACGGCCACCAGCACGAAGACCACCAGCAGTGTTGCCGAGATGGGGCGGGTGAAGAAGCCGGTGGCGTCGCCGCCGAAAACCAGCAGGGAGCGGCGCAGTGAGCTTTCCAGCAGCTCGCCGAGGACGAAGGCCAGAACCAGCGGACCGGGCTCGAAGCCGAACTTCTTCATCAGGTAGCCCACCACGCCGAAGAACACCACCAGGGTCACGTCGAACATGCTGTTGTTGATGGTGTAGGCCCCCAGCAGGGTGATCAGGGCGGTGACCGGCGCCAGGATGGCTGCCCGGACGCGGAGGATGCGGACGAAGATCCCCACCAGGGGCAGGCTCATGATCAGCAGCAGGATGTTGCCGATGTACATGGAGTTGACCACGCCCCAGAAGAGCTCCGGGTTCTGTTCCACCAGCTGCGGGCCAGGCGTCACACCCTGGATCAGCAGCGCGCCGAACATCAGCGCCATGGTGGCGTTGGCGGGAATGCCAAGGGTCAGCAGCGGGATGAACGACGACGTTGCCGCCGCGTTGTTCGCGGTTTCCGGGCCGGCCACGCCTTCCGGTGCGCCCTTGCCGAACCGCTCCGGCTGCTTGGCCCGTTTCTTCTCCATGGCATACGAGGCCATGGAAGCGATGGTGGCGCCGCCGCCGGGCAGAATGCCCAGGAAGAAGCCCAGGACCGAGCCGCGGGTAATGGCTCCCGATGCCTGCTTGAGGTCGGACCTGGAGGGCCAGACATTCGAGACCTTCGACGGCGCCTTGGCAGCCCGGTGCCGCTCCTCGAGGTTGTAGAGGATCTCGCCCAGTCCGAAGAGGCCCATGGCGATGGGCACGAAGTCGATCCCGTCCGCGAGCTGCAGGCTGCCGAAGGTGAAGCGGCTTTCGCCGGTAAAGATATCGCGGCCGACGGTAGCGAGCAGGAGTCCGACGGCGGCCGCGATGAGTGCCTTGGCCTTGGCGCCTCCGCTGATGGTTGCCACCAGCAGGATGCCCAGCAGCGCCAGCGCGGAGTACTCCGCGGGTCCGAAGTCGAGCGCGAAGCCCGCCACCACGGGAGCCAGGAAGGTCAGGCCGATAATCGAGGCGGTTCCGCCGATGAAGGACCCAATGGCCGCCAGGCCCAGGGCCGTGCCGGCCTTGCCCTGCCTGGCCATCTGGTACCCGTCGAAGACGGTGACCACGGAGGATGCCTCACCGGGAAGCCGGAGCAGGACGGACGTGATGGTGCCACCGTACTGGGCGCCGTAGAAGATGCCGGCGAGCATGATGATGGCGGTGACCGGCTCCACGCTGTAGGTCAGCGGAAGCAGGATGGCGATGGTGGCGGCCGGGCCCAGCCCGGGCAGCACGCCGATCAGCATGCCGATCACCACGCCAATCAGGCAGTAGAGAAGGTTCATTGGTTCCAGGACGACGGAAAAACCGTTGATCACAGGATTGAGGAAATCCACGGCGGTCTCCTAGAAGAGGTGGGGGATGGAAGTGCCCAGCGCCAGCACGAAGATCCCGTAGAAGGACGCGACGACGATGGCACTGATCACGAGGGTGGAACGCCAGGTCTCGCTGCCCAGGAACTTCATCCAGATGATGCACAGGATGAGGGCGGGAATCTCGAACCCGATCAACGGCATCAGCGCCACCATGGCGGCCAGCGTGGCCAGGCCAGTGAGGGGCGCGAAGGACATCCGGGTGAACTTCTCCGCGTCCCGGTTGTGCCGGCCCCACACCAGCTGGAAGATGGCCAGGGCCACCATCACGCAGCTGGTCAGGAAGGGCCACAGCCCCGGTTCGGGCTTCTCCGGAGTGCCAAGGCCCATGGAAACTGACAGCGCCAGGGCGGCGGTTCCGACGGCGAGCACCACCAGGGATGAGGCCGCGTTGGCGAGCGGGCCTGCAGCGGGAGGCTTTTCCTCCTCCCACTGCGCGGCCAGCTCTTCGGGGGTCAGGGCCTCGGGCAGGTCTTCCGGGCCGTCACTGCCGGGCGGAAGGGCGGAGCTGCCGCCCCGCCCGGCAGCCACTGCTGGAGTAGTCCCCATGGCCGTTACTTGTTCCCGTTGAGGCTGATGCCGTACTTCTCCACCAGGGACTTGTACTTCGCGGCATAGTCCTTCCACTGCGTTACCACTTCCTCGCCGGAGATCTCCTTGGGCGTCAGGAGGTTCTTCTTGTTGAACTCCTGGTAGGCGTCGGTCTTGAACGTGTCCTTGAATGCCGCGGCGAGCTTGTCCTTGACCTCCTGGGGAGTGCCCTTGGGAGCCGCGACCGCACGGTACTGTGCCACGGGAACGTCGTAGCCGGCTTCCTTGGCGGATGGAACGTCAGGCAGGAAGCTGTTGCGCCCTTCGGAGAAGACCAGCAGAGGGGTGACTTTTCCGGCCTGGATCTGTGCCATGGCTTCGCCCAGCTGGACAGTGGCCAGCTCCACCTGGTTGCCCAGGACGGCGGTCAGTGCCGGCTTACCACTGTCGAACGGCACATCGGTGCCCTGCACGTTGGCCTGCTTGAACAGGACGGTCTGGGCCAGCTGGCTGCCCGTGCCCACGCCGGTGGTCCCGAACGTGACGTTCCGGCCGGCGGCGGTGACGTCCTTGAAGCTCCTGAACCCGGAGCCCTGGCTGGCCACCAGCACGTAGTCGTCCTGCGAAAGTCCAGTGATGATGTCCAGGTCGTCGAGGTTCACTGCCTCGTCCTTGCTCACGGCAAGGGGGGTGATGGTGATCAGGGAGGCTGTGAGGAGTACCAGCTCCTGGCCGTCGGCCGTCTTGCCGGCAACTTCCTTGGTGGCGAGGGCGCCGTTGGCGCCCGGCTTGTTCACCACGGGCATCGGGGCTCCGAGGGTCTTGGCGGCGCCGTCTGCAAGCGCCCTGGCGATCAGGTCCGTGCTGCCGCCGGCGGCCTGTCCCACGGTCATTGTTACGGGCCCGGCCGGGTACTTGGACGGGTTGCCGGCTGCGGCTCCGCCGGCAACGTTGCCGCCGCAGGCTGTCAGTGCCAGCAGGGTGAAGGCCGACGCCGTTCCGAGAACGGCGCGGCGGGACGGGAAGTGCATCATTGGGACTCCTAGGTGCAAGCGCAGGTGCGGGCTGGGACGCCCGGTACATCTGTGAAGCGGGTCACCCCCGCCTCGCTGTGTTGAGTGTAGGGAGCAGTTATGATGCCTGTCTAAGCCCATATCTGCATCATTTGATACCCGGAAGGCATCATGTTCACTTTCGACCAACTGGCCGGATTCATCGCCGTAGCGGAGGAACTCCACTTCGGCAGGGCGGCAGAACGCCTGAATATGACGCAGCCGCCACTGAGCCGGCAAATCCAGAAACTCGAAAAGGCCGTGGGCGCCGAACTGCTGGAGCGGGACAACAGAAAAGTGGAGCTGACATCTGCCGGCCGGACGTTCCTGGACGAGGCCCGCCGGCTCATGGCACTCGCGGAGCGGGCACCTGTCACCGCACGCCGCATCGCTTCCGGCAAATCCGGCGTCCTGCGGATAGGCTTCACCGCGGCCAGCGGCTTCAGCATCCTGGGTCCGCTGCTGGAGGAACTCGCGGGCATCATCCCCGATGTGGACATCGAGCTGCAGGAACTGGTGACCGGAGACCAGTTGGCCGGGCTGCTGACGGGCGAACTGGACCTGGGGCTGGCACGGCCGCCGTTCGACCGGGAGACCTTTGACTCGCATCTCCTCTACCGCGAGTCCATGATGCTGGCCGTCCCCGAGGGGCACCCGCTGACGAAGCTGGAACGGAGCATTGCCGCGGACGATTTCAGCGATGAGCCCCTGATCATGCACTCGGCCACCCAGGCCCGCTACTTCTATGACCTGGTGGTGCGCATGCTCCCCATCCGCCACACCAACGTGGTGCACACGGTGAGCCAGATCCTCACCATGGTGTCGCTGGTGGCGGCCAAGCGCGGGCTGGCCTTCGTGCCCCACTCGGCCACCATGCTAGGTATCCGCGGCGTTGAATTCCTCCCGCTGGAGGGTGGCGACCACGAACAGGTGGAGCTGCATGCGCTGTGGAACCGGAGGGTCACCAATCCTGCGCTGTCGCGCCTCCTCCGGGACCTTGAGTTCGCCATGGAGTAATTGGCACTCCCGAGACGGTAATGCAGCAAAGGTATCAACGCATATAAAAATGCACTTAGACAGGCATCGAGGGCACTCCTACTGTGGGAACGGAAACATCAGCCTGCCGCCCGCGGCGCACACACCCAGAGGACCCACACCGTGGCAAAGTACACACCCCAGGAACTGGCGGACACGCTCAAGGAAGGCCTGCTGTCCTTTCCCGTGACCCCGTTCGATGCCCAGCTCCAGGTCGATGAGGAGAACTACCGCAAGCACCTGGCGTGGCAGGCGAGCTTTCCGGTGGCGGGCCTGTTCGCGGCCGGCGGCACCGGCGAAGGGTTCTCCCTGACTCCTGCCGAGTCGGAGCACGTGGTGCGGACAGCCGTCGACGAGGTGGGCAGCCGCATCCCCGTCCTTGCCTCCGCCGGTGGCTCCACGGCGCAGGCCATCGAAAATGCGAAGGCTGCCGAGGCTGCCGGCGCAGAAGGCATCCTCCTCCTGCCCCCGTACCTCACGGAGGCAGACCAGGACGGGCTCGTGGAACACGTCAGCGCGGTCTGCCGGGCCACCTCCCTGGGCGTCATCATCTACAACCGGGCCAACGCCATCTACCGGGACACCACGGTGGCAACCCTCGCCGAGCGGCACCAGAACCTGATCGGCTTCAAGGACGGTGTGGGCGACCTGGAACACGATGCCCGCGTTTACGCCAAGCTCGGCGACCGCCTCTTCTACCTGGGCGGCCTCCCGACCGCCGAGACCTTCGCCCTTCCCCTCCTGCAGCTCGGCATGAGCACGTACTCCAGCGCCATGTACAACTTCGTCCCCCAGTTCGCACTGGACTTCTACCAGGACGTCCGCAACCAGGACCGGGCCGCGGTGAACAGGAAGCTCAACGACTTCGTCATCCCCTACCTGGACATCCGCGACCGCGTGAAGGGCTACTCTGTTTCCATCGTCAAAGCCGGCCTTGATGCCGTGGGCCGTCCCGCCGGCCCGGTGCGGCCGCCGCTGCAGAACCTCAACGATCAGGACTTCGCGGACCTCAAAGCCCTGATCGCCACCGTTTCCTAGCCGTCGCTGCAGACACAGGAGCCCCACCATGACCCTTAACGGACATTCACTCATCGCCGGCCGGCCCGTTACCGGCGAAGGCAAAACCACCAGCGGGTTCAACCCGGCCACCAACCAGGCCCTGGAGCCCGCCTACTCGCTGATCACGGAAGAACAGTTGAAAGCCGCCACGGCAGCGGCCGCCGAGGCCTTCCCGTCCTTCAGCACCCTTGACCCGGAAACCCACGCGTCCTTCCTCGAAGCGATCGCGGACAACATCGACGCCCTGGGCGAGGAACTGATCATCCGCGCCGGCCAGGAAACAGGGCTCCCGGCGGCGCGGCTCACCGGTGAGCGGGCCCGCACCACCGGCCAGCTTCGCCTCTTCGCGGACGTGGTGCGGCAAGGCGACTTCCGCGGCGTCCGCATCGACCCCGCCCTCCCGGACCGGACCCCTCTCCCCCGGGCTGACATCCGGCAGCGGCAGCTCCCCCTGGGTCCCGTCGCCGTGTTCGGCGCCAGCAACTTCCCGCTGGCGTTCTCGACGGCGGGCGGAGACACCGCCTCGGCCCTCGCCGCAGGCTGCCCGGTGGTCTTCAAGGCCCACAACGCCCATCCCGGCACCAGCGAACTGGTGGGCCAGGCGGTGACCCAGGCCGTCAAGGACGCAGGGCTGCACCCCGGCGTGTTCTCCCTGATCTACGGTCCCGGTTCCAGCATCGGCCAGGCCCTCGTGGCGGACCCCGCCATCAAGGCGGTCGGCTTCACCGGCTCCCAGGCTGCAGGCATCGCCCTGATGAAAACCGCGGCCGCCCGCCCCGAGCCGATTCCCGTGTACGCGGAGATGTCGTCACTGAACCCGGTCTTTGTCTTCGAGGGCGCCCTCGAGGGCGACGTCGACGCCCTTGCACAGCAGTACGTCACCGCCGTCACCGGAAGTTCCGGCCAGCTCTGCACCTCCCCCGGACTCCTGTTCGCCCCCGAAGGCGAGGCAGGGGACAAACTCGCTGCCGCCGTCGGACGTGCCGTGTCCGCCTGCGCCGGTCAGACCATGCTCACCGAAGGCATTGCCAAGTCCTGGAACGCCGGGACGGAAAACCTTGGCGCGGCAGCCGGCGTCGAACTTATCGGCCAGGGCACTCCCGGCCCCACCGAGAACGCCCCGGCGCCCACCATCTTCGGCACGGGCGTCACCGAATTCACCAGCAACCACGTCCTGCATGAGGAAATCTTCGGCGCCGCGTCCCTGGTGATCCGCTACAGCTCCATCCAGGACCTCCTCCAGGCAGCCGGCCGGATGGAAGGCCAGCTCACCGCGTCCCTGCAGCTCACCGAACAGGACTATCCAACAGCGGCGCCGCTTATCCCCGTCCTGGAGCAAAAAGTGGGACGTATCATTGTCAACGGCTGGCCCACCGGCGTCGAAGTCGGCCACGCCATGGTCCACGGCGGCCCCTTCCCTGCCACCTCGGACTCGCGCACCACCTCCGTTGGAACCCTGGCGATCAACCGCTTCCTGCGTCCCGTGGCCTACCAGAACCTCCCCCAGGAACTGCTCCCGGCAGCCCTGCAGGACGCCAACCCCTGGCACCTCAACCGGCGCATCGACGGCGAAGTGGTTTCCGCCGCAGAGAAAGCAGAGAGCAACGCATGAGCAACCAGCCCACCATTGCCGCCATCGAAGTTGTACCGGTAGCCGGCTACGACAGCATGCTGATGAACCTCAGCGGCGCCCACGGCCCTTTCTTCACCCGCAATGTGGTGATCATTACCGACTCGGACGGCCGCACCGGCCTCGGTGAGGTTCCCGGCGGCGAAAAAATCCGCGGCACCATCCAGGAAGCCGGCGTCCTGATCAAGGGCAAGCCCGTGGCCCGGTACCGCTCCCTGCTGCGGGAAATCGCCGCGGGATTCGCGGACCGGGACGCCGGCGGGCGCGGGCTGCAGACGTTCGACCTGCGCACCACCGTCCACGCCGTCACCGCCGTCGAGTCCGCCCTGCTGGACCTGCACGGCCAGTTCCTCGGTGTTCCCGTCGCAGAACTGCTCGGCGACGGGCAGCAGCGGGCGTCCGTGCCGATGCTCGGGTACCTGTTCTTCATCGGCGACCACACGCGAACCGACCTGCCGTACCTGGTGGAGGAGTCGCCGTCGGACCGCTGGGAAAAACTCCGGCGCCAGGAGGCCATGACTCCGGAAGCCGTCGTCGCGCTGGCCGAAGCCGCCCAGGAACGCTATGGCTTCTCCGACTTCAAGCTCAAAGGCGGCGTGCTGTCCGGCGACGACGAAGTGGACGTGGTCACGGCACTCGCCAAGCGGTTCCCGGAGGCCAGGGTCACGCTCGACCCGAACGGCGGCTGGCTGCTGGAGGAGGCAATCCGGCTGGGCAAGCGGATGCAGGGCGTGGTGGCGTATGCAGAGGACCCCTGCGGCGCCGAAGGTCGGTTCTCCGGCCGCGAAGTGATGGCCGAGTTCCGCCGGGCCACCGGACTGAAGACCGCCACCAACATGATCGCGACGGACTGGCGCGAAATGTCGCATGCCATCCGCAGCAACGCCGTGGACATCCCGCTGGCCGATCCGCACTTCTGGACCATGCACGGCTCGGTCCGGGTGGCCCAGCTGTGCAACGAGTTCGGCCTCACCTGGGGCTCGCACTCCAACAACCACTTCGACATCTCGCTGGCCATGTTCACCCACACCGGAGCCGCCGCCCCCGGTGGGATCACGGCACTGGACACGCACTGGATCTGGCAGGACGGACAGGGCCTCACCAAGGAGCCGCTGCAGATCAAGGGCGGCGCCATCGAAGTCCCGGCGGCTCCCGGCCTGGGGATCGAGCTGGACCGGGACGCGCTGGACAAAGCGCACCAGCTGTACCTTGAGCACGGCCTGGATGCCCGTGACGACAGCATCGGCATGCAGTACTACATCGACGGCTGGTCCTTCGACCCCAAGCGGCCGTGCCTGGTCAGGTAACGGGCCAGACCACGACAGCAGGTAACGAAAGCCGGCAACCGCAAGTCCTGTAAGTTTCTCCAAGGCCCCCGCCTTGCCAACACCCCTCCCAAAGGAAACATTCAATGAAGTCTGTGGACAACGCCGTCCTGGACCTGGCATCTGCCACCAGGAAATTCTTCAAGCGCGTGCTCCCGGTCATGCTGGTCATGCTGGTCTGCAACCAGCTGAACCGCTCAAACATCGGCTACGCCCAGGACCACCTCCAGGCTGACGTGGGAATCGGCGCCGCCGCTTATGGTTTCGGTGCCGGCCTGTTCTTTATCGCCTATGCCATCTTTGAGCTCCCCAGCAACGTGATGATGGAAAAATACGGCGCCAAGGTCTGGCTGACCAGGATCATGGTCAGCTGGGGCATCGTCTCCTTCCTGATGGCGTTCGTGCAGAACGAGACCATGTTCTACGTCCTGCGGTTCCTCCTGGGCGCCGCAGAGGCCGGCTTCTTCCCGGCCGTCATCTTCTACTTCGCCCGCTGGGTTCCTGCCGGCCAGCGCGGGAAGGCGACGGCGGTCTTCATAGCCGGTTCCTCGGTTGCCGCGGCGATTTCCGGCCCCATCGCCGGCATGCTGCTGAGCCTCAACGGCGCCCTGGGAATGCGCGGCTGGCAGTGGCTCTTCGGGTTCGAGGGCATTCTGTCCGTCCTGGTGGGCGTCACTGTGTTCTTCCTGCTGGACGCGAAAATCGCCGACGCCAGGTGGCTCTCCCCCGCCGAAAAGGACGCGCTGTCCCAGGCCATCGATGCGGAGGACGCCGGGCACGCCAAGGCGGAGAGCGGAAAGGTCAACCGCTGGAAGATGCTGCTGAACCCGCAGATCCTGCTCCTGTGCGGCATCTACTTCGCCATCCAGCTGTCCATCTACGCCAACACCTTCTGGCTGCCAAGCATCATCAAGCGGATCCCCGGGACCACCGACCTCTCCGCAGGTTTCCTCTCCTCCATCCCCTGGATCTGCGCCGTGTTCGCGATGTACTTCGCGGCGAAGTGGCAGGACAAGGCCAGGTCCAGGAAGCCCCTGCTGGTGGTCGCGCTCCTGGTGGCAGCCATCGGTACCTACGCGGCGGCCGTGGCCTCGCCCGGGCTGGCGCTGGTGTTCCTGGCCGTAGCAGCCATGGGGTTCAAGAGCGCCTCACCGCTGTTCTGGACCATCCCGCAGTCCGGACTGCACCCGCTGGTGCTGGCTCCGGCCATCGCCATCATCAACTCGCTGGGCAACCTGGGCGGGTTCGTGGCACCTTTCGGTTTCGGCATCATCAAGGAGCAGACCGGCAGCGTCATTCCGGGACTATTCGCCCTGGCTGCGGCTTCGGCGGCGGCAGCCGGCCTGGTCTACTTCCTGAAGGAACGCCGCAGCGGGGCTGAGGCGTCGCCCGAGACGCCGGAACTGCCCAACACGGCGCCGCTCCCCAGCAGGGCCTAACCCGCGGTAAGCACCAGCGCCACGCTGTGGCCGCCAAAACCGAAGGCATTCACCAGCCCGGCCGGGGCATAACCCGGCGGAAGCTGGTGGGTGCCTTCGGTGAGGACGTTAAGGTCCACTTCCGGGTCCAGCGCTTCCACGTTCAGCGTCCCGGGGACCTTCCCGGTCCGCAGCGCTTCGAGGACCACGACGGCGGCCAGGGAACCGGCGCCGCCCAGCAGGTGGCCGGTATGCCCTTTGGTGGAAGTGACCGGCACGTCAGCGCCGAAGACGGCGTTGATTGCCTGGCCTTCCAGCCGGTCCCCCACAGGGGTGGAGGTGGCGTGCGCGTGGACGAATCCGATATCAGCCGGCCGCATGCCCGCCGAGTCCAGCGCCTTCTGCATGACCCGCCGCTGCATGGCGGGGTCCGCGGCCACGATGTCGTTCGCGTCGGAGGTCACGGCTCCGCCTGCCACGGCACCAAGGACGGCGGCGCCGCGGGCACGGGCGTGCTCCTCGCTCTCCAGCACCACCACGCCGGCGCCCTCTGCGAGCACAAACCCGTCGCGGCCGCCGTCGAACGGGCGCGAGGCCAGCTTGGGGTCATCCGACCGGGTGGACAGGGCACGGATCTGGGAGAAGCCGGTGATCACAAGGTCGTTGACGGAGGCGTCCACGCCGCCGGCAATCACGACGTCGGCTGCACCGGAGCGGATCATCTCGGCTGCCTGGACAATCGCCTCGGCCCCGGAGGCGCAGGCGCTGACAGGCGTCCGGGCGCCGCCACGGGCGCCAAGGTCGATGGACACCCATGCGGCCGGACCGTTGACCATGAGGCGGGTGAGGGTATGCGGCGAAACCTTCCGGGGGCCCGATTCGGCCAGCACCCGGTCCTGCTCGATGGTGGAACCGAGCCCGCCGTAAGCGGAGCCGATCACCACGGCGAACCGCTCCGGATCCACCTCGGGGGCGCCGGCCTGCGCCCATGCCTCGCGCGCCGCGATCAGCGCCAACTGGCCGCACCGGTCCATCCGCTTCATCTCGCGGGTACTGAGGTGCTCCGAAAGGTCTGCGGTGACCTGCCCTGCGATTTTGACGGGCAACTGCCCTGCCCAGTCCTGCTCCAGCGGCCCGATCCCGGACCGGCCCTCAAGCAGGGCCTCCCAGGTTTCCTTGACGCTGGAACCCAGCGGGTTGATGGTGCCGGCGCCGGTGACCAGCGCGCGTGGTTGTACTGCCGTCATGGTTGGCTACTTTGCGGGGTTATGGGTGCCGATGGGCACGAGCGTCAGGTCGGGGTGGTTCTTCTCGATCCGCCGGAGCGCCCAGACGTCGTTGAACAGGGCGAGGTATTCGCCGTCGGACCGCAGCAGCACCTCCGCGCCCGGGACGTTTGCCAGCGCGGGCATGGCATCCGCAGTCGAAATCCTGGCCAGGGAGTAGGGCAGGCGTTCCAGGCGCATGGGTGCGCTGAAGTCGTGCGCCATGCGGTCCTCCACCACTTCGAACTGCATGGGCCCGACGGCGGCAAGCACCGGCGCCTGGTCACCGCGGACGTCGGAGCGGAGCACCTGGATGACGCCCTCGTGTTCCAGCTGCTCAATGCCGCGGCGGAACTGCTTGAACTTGCTGGGGTCCTTGGACCGGGCCACCTGGAAGTGCTCGGGGGCAAACAGCGGGATGGCCGGGTATTCCACCGGGTTCTCAAGGAACAGGCTGTCGCCCACGCGCAGCGAGGACGCGTTGACCAGGCCCACCACGTCACCGGGGTAGGCCTCGTCAATGACTTCGCGTTCGCGGCCGAACACCTGCTGTGCGTACTTGGTGGCGAAGGACTTGCCGGTGCGGGTCTGGGTGACCACCATGCCGCGCTCGAAGACGCCCGAGCAGACGCGGATGAAGGCCACGTGGTCGCGGTGCGCCTTGTTCATGCCGGCCTGGACCTTGAAGACGAACCCGGAGAACGGGGATTCCACGGGACGGGGGTTTCCGTCCACGTCGGGGCGGGGCGCTGCCGGCGGGGCGAAGTCCACCAGCGCGTCCAGCAGTTCCTTGACGCCGAAGTTCAGCGCAGCGGAACTGAACAGGATGGGGGTTGCCCTGCCGGCGTGGAAGGCGTCGACGTCGAACTCCAGGTTGGACTCAATCACCAGCCCGGCCTCGTCCACCGCATCAGACCAGTTGCTGCCCTGGTTTTCCGCCGCTTCCTCGGGAGTGAAGTACTCGGTGATGGCGATCTGCGCTCCGGCGTTGTTGCGCTGGAACCGGGCGAAGCGGTCGTTGCGGAGGTCCCAGACGCCGCGGAAGTCACCGGAGATGCCCACGGCCCAGGTCAGCGGCATGGGCTGCAGCCCGGTGCGCTCGGTGATCTCGTCCATCAATGCCAGGGCGTCCAGGCCCGGGCGGTCCCACTTGTTGATGACCGTGATGATGGGCAGGTTGCGCTGCTTGCAGACCTCGAAGAGTTTCATGGTCTGGGTTTCCAGGCCCTTGGCGGCGTCCACCAGCATCACGGCGCAGTCGACGGCGGCGAGCACGCGGTAGGTGTCCTCGGAGAAGTCGGCGTGGCCGGGGGTGTCCAGAAGGTTGATGACGGTGTCCCGGTAGGAGAACTGCAGGGCCGCGGAGCTGATGGAGATGCCCCGGTCCTTTTCCATCTGCATCCAGTCCGAGACTGTTTCCTTGCGGTTGGCCTTGCCACTGGAAGCGCCCGCGGTGCCGATCACCTTTGCGTGCAGCGCCAGCGCTTCGGTGAGCGTTGACTTGCCCGCGTCAGGGTGGGAGATGACAGCGAAGGTCCTGCGGCGGCCAGCCTCTTTGTGGATACCGGAGATCCGGGCGGGGGTCAGGACATCTTGGGACACGGTGCTACTTTCGCTGCGGTTGTGGCTGCCCAGGTGTCTTTCGGGTACTGCGCTGCGACTCGAGGGCGGGGAAGGTGATTGGCAAACGGCCAAAGTACAGTTTATCGCAGGGCTGCAAACCGGACGGGTTCCGCTTAACGCGGGCGAAACCGGACGTTCAAGGCGGCGAAATGCGGGGCAGTTAGCTTTGGGCGCATGATGCATGGCGCCACTTTCACCGGCAACCTTTTTTTCGACCCCCTGGCCACCAACCTGGGCGCCAACGCGGGTGCGGTCCTTGGCACCGCCGCGGCCCAGCCGCCGGGTTCGGCCCTTCCTACCGGCCCGTCCCGGAAACGGGGAGTGCAAACAGCGGCTGAACACAAAGCACTCCGTGCCGCTTCACTGTCGAAAGTCAGCCGGGATTTGGAGCGGATGCTCAGGGACCGGAAGCGCTGACGTCCCCGCGGCGGCAAAACCTGGCAGGCATGGGGGTGCCCGGCAACGGATACCCGGCAACGGCATGATGGGTTCATGCGCAGCATCGAGTTGGTCTTTGACGGCCCCACCGAATCCCTGGTCAGGGCTGACTGGGCGCGGCTCACGGCCGCCGGCCTCCCCAGCCTGGCAGGGCATACCTCCCCCAGCAACAGCCCGCACATCACCCTTGCGGCAGGCACGGATCTGGTTGCCGCCCGGGAAGGTCCCTGGGAGGTGCTGCCCGTGGATGTCACCTTCTCCGGAGCGGTCGTCTTTCCCGCCGGCGCAGGAAAATATGTCCTTGCCCGCGCGGTGCTGCCGACTGCTCCCCTGCTGGACCTGCACGGAATCCTGCACCAGGGCCTGTCAGGGGCGCTGCCGCTGACGTGTCCGGGGGCCTGGACACCGCACGTCACCATCTCCCGGCGTATTCCCGGCCATCAACTCGGAACGGCGGTGGACCTGCTGGACCTGCGCCTCGAGGGCCGCTGCACGGGAGCGCGGCTCTGGGACAGCAGCACCAGAACAGTCACACCCCTGGGAGCCTCCGCCTGAGCAACCCGCTGAAAGGCAGAGCTAAGGCCGGGCAGGGTCAAAGCCGGGGCAGGGTTGAAAATGGCGGGGGTCCAAAGCGGCGAAAGTGGCTGCCCCGCAATGCCCCCAACCAGCGTTTTTGCCGCCGTTCCGGGCACCCCCTAATGGGGCACTTTGGGGCTTGCCCGTGCGGAAGTTGGGTTTCTTACCCCTATCATTGAGCTTGCGGGAATCAGTGCACTTTTTGATCCTGCCGGCAAACTGCGGACGCCGGCATTCCTGCGGGTGGCGGTCCGCACCTTTGAAGGGAAAAACCTATGGCGCGGAGCCCCGAAGAATCGCTGAGGGCCACTCTGGGCAGGGTTGCACCCGGAACGCCCCTCCGCGACGGCCTGGAACGGATCCTCCGCGGACGCACCGGCGCACTGATCGTCCTCGGCTCCGACCGCACCATCGATTCCATCTGCTCCGGTGGATTCGATATCGGCATCGAATTCTCGCCCACCCGGCTGCGCGAACTGGCCAAGATGGACGGCGCCATCATCTGCGACAAGGATGCCGGCAACATCCTGCGTGCCGCGGTCCAGCTGGTCCCGGACTCAAGCATCGAAACGCAGGAATCGGGCACCCGCCACCGCACGGCGGAACGGGTGGCCAAGCAGACCGGGGTCCCGGTCATATCCGTGAGCCAGTCCATGCAGATCATCGCCCTGTACGTCAACGGGTTGCGGCACGTCCTGGAGGGCTCGGAAAACGTCCTTGCCCGCGCCAACCAGGCCCTGGCCACCCTGGAGCGCTATGTTGCCCGCCTGGACCAGGTCACCAGTTCGCTCTCGGCCCTGGAAATCGAGGCAATGGTGACGGTGCGCGATGTGGCCGTGACCCTGCAGCGGCAGGAGATGGTGCGCCGCATCTCGGAGGAAATCTCGCAGTACGTCCTGGAACTTGGCGAAGACGGCCGGCTCCTCTCGCTCCAGCTCGACGAGCTCACCGTGGGCCGTGGACCGGGCAGCGACGTGATCATCCGCGACTACGCCAGCCCCAACGCCTCCGCGGAGGACATCGAAAAGGCCGTCAACGAACTGGTCAGCCTGGGCCCGACAGAGCTGATCGATCTCGGCAAGATCTCCGCGATCGTGGGGTTCGCGGGCGGCGAGGCAAACCTCGATGCCGTCGTCCAGCCCCGCGGATACCGGCTCCTGTCCGGCCTGAAGGCGGTTCCCAAGGCGGTAGCGGACCGGCTGGTGGACCATTTCGGTGGCCTGCAGTTCCTCATGGCGGCCACCATTGACGACCTCATGACCGTTGACGGCATCGGCGACCAGCGCGCCCGCACCGTGCGTGAGGGGCTCAGCCGGATGGCCGAAGCAAGCCTCCTGGACCGCTTCCTGTAACCCCAAGCCCCAACCCCACGGCCCGCTCCCACCATGCCGGCGGGATGCGTCAGTTCAGCTGGAAGACGGCCTTTGGACTGGCCCGCGAGCCAAGCTTGGCGGTGAAGATGTAGTAAGCGCCACCGCCGCCGGGTGCCGCCGCCACGGCCTTGCAGCCATCGGCACTGCGGGTCCGGTTCCATGGAAAGTTCGCGGTTTCGCTGGCGCCGGGCGCGATCACCTTCACCAGGTCCTCGCTGGACGCCTGGCAGTCCTTGGACGAGAAGATCCGGTCGGAACCGCTGGTCACCAGGAATTCCATTTGCGAGGTACCGATGTTGACCTCACAGGGGACGGTGCCGCCGTTGGTCACCTTCAGGGTGAGCATCGGGTTTTCCCCCGGCCCATAGGCGGGCTTGTCAGTGGACGCCGAAACAGCCACCAGGTTCTGGTTGCAGGAGGGGGCAGCGGAGGCAGTGGCCGACGGCGTGGCGGACGGGGTTGCCGACGCGGACGCAGAGGGACTGGCGGCAGCAGACGGGGAAGCCTGGGAGGTGTCCGGATCGGCGGAAGACGGCTGCGTGGAGGACGCCTGCTGCGAACCGCCCTTGAAGGCACCGGCCAGGGCAAAACCACTGATCACGAGCGCAATCACCAGCAGGAGCGCGCCGCCAACAACCAGGCGGCGGCGGCGGTACACGGCGGGGCTGGGCTTCCGGACGCTGCTGGAACCGGATGCCGTGCCGCGTGCTGGTGAATCGCCTTGCCTGCCCATCCTCCTAGGCTAGGGAACGCCGCCGGATCTGCACTGCCACCACGCCGCCGCAGGCCCATCGCACTGGTCACACCCCGGTTTTCAGCCCGCCCGAACCTATCCACTACAGTGTTGGCATCGACACTGAAACCTCCACCGCCGCCCGCGCCGCGGTCGCTCCCACCGGCCCTGCAGACCTGGAGTTGCTCCATCACCGGATCAACTCCTGGTTCGCCGGAATCGCCCGGGACCTGCCCTGGCGCGAACCTGGCTGCTCGCCGTGGGGTGTGCTGGTCAGCGAGATCATGCTGCAGCAGACCCCCGTGGTCCGGGTCCTCCCGGTCTGGCACGAGTGGCTCAAGCGGTGGCCCACGCCGGCCGGCCTGGCCGGCGAACCGGCAGGTGAAGCGGTCCGTTCATGGGGCCGGCTGGGCTACCCCCGGCGTGCCCTTCGCCTGCACGCCGCAGCCACAGCAATCGTCGAGGACCACGGCGGCCATGTCCCCGGCACCTACACGGAACTGCTGGCCTTGCCCGGAGTGGGCAGCTACACGGCCGCCGCGGTGGCCGCCTTCGCATATGGCCGCCGCGAGACTGTGGTGGACACCAACATCCGGCGGGTGCACGCCCGCCTGGTGTCCGGCGTCGCGCTCCCCGCGCCTGCACTGACCGCTGCGGAGATGCGGTTGGCCGCCGCCCTGTTGCCGGACGACGACGAAACCTCCGTGCGCTGGAACGCTGCGGTCATGGAACTGGGGGCGCTGGTGTGCACGGCCCGGGCACCCAAGTGTGCTGCCTGCCCGGTGAAAGACTCCTGTGCGTGGCTCGCCGCGGGTGAGCCCCCGCCGTCGTACGTTCCCAAAGGCCAGGCGTGGCACGGCACTGACCGCCAGGTCCGCGGTGCGGTGCTGGCCGTGCTGCGGCTGGCCGAAACTCCCGTGCCGGCCGACATGTTCCAGCGCGAGCCCGCCGACCTTGGGTTCACCGCCGAGGGCATCGGCGTGCCCCTCGCCGCGCTGCACCGGCTCAACTCCGCCCCCGAGCAGCTGGAGCGGGCGCTGGCGGGACTGCTGGCGGACGGCCTCGCCGAGATCCACGACGGCGGCTACCGGCTCCCCGCCTGACCTGCTGGACCCTCAAGGGCCAGGCCGGGATGGCATACTTCTTGGTGACCGGAACCGGGGGGAGCCATGAAAACCATTCTGTACATCGTGTGGGCATTGTTCGTTGCCGCCGCGATATTTTCGCTGGTCCGTGCGGCCCGCAGGACCAAGCGCCAGGAACAGCAGATGGCGGCCTGGCCCAAGGTACAGGCGACCGTCACCGGCAGCACCACCGGCTGGACCAGCGGCGTGGGCGGCGCCAACCGGAACCTCCGCCACTACCCCACCTACCAGTTCACCGATCCGCAGGGCACCCTCTTCATGGGCAAGTCGGAGATCTCCGGGGTGGAGCAGCCTGTGCCGGGAGCCCTCATCGAGGTGGCCTACAACCCGCAGAACCCCAACGAATCCCTGCAGGTTTCCTCGGAGCCGCGCACCGCCATGGGCTGCCTGATCGCGTTTTTCTCGGTCTTTGCCATCGCGCTGTTCTGGTTCATCGGCATCTTCCCGCTGGGTTAGGCCGTGGAGGCATAACAATGCTGCCTCCAATTGACGCCGATCCGGCCCTGCGCGGGCCCGCCCGACGTAGCCTGAAAGCATGCACAAGCCCGGACTGCTCCTGGCATTGACGACCGCGCTCATCTCCGCCCTTATCTCCGCCTGCGGGCCTGCCGGCAGCGCCTGCCCCGCGATCGCGCAGGCCACCGCCGTTTCCATCACCGTCAGCGCCGGCTACTCGCCGAAGGTGGCGGCGCTGCACGTCCGCGCCTGCCAGGACGGCACCTGCAAGGAGTCCGACGTCGAACTCCGCCCGGGCAGCACTTCCGTGGACGCGGGGTGCAGCCGCGAGGGCGCCTGTTCGGCCACTGCCTCGCCCGATGGCACCAAGACCGCTGTGCTGATGCTGGATACCCTGACCGAATCGCCCATGACGGTGACCGTGTCCGGTGCAGCGCCGGAGGGAACCGCACTGCCGGTACGCACCCTGGAATTCAGGCCGCAGGTGGCCTACCCCTTCGGTGAACAATGCGGCAAGGTCCTGTCTGCGTCCGTCGTCCTGGACGACGCCGGACTGCACCAGCAGCCTGCATCCCGGTAACTGGACCGGGCGGCACCGGACTAGAACAGCACGGGCTGGGTGAAGGTTTCGCCTTCGGCAGTTCCGGCCGCCGGACCGCCACCCACGGGCTGGGCGCTCCAATCGAAGCCGAGTTCGGCGAGCAGTTCCTCCACGGAGATTTGGCCGTCCAGCACTTCGATTTCCTGGGGGTTCTCTGCAAGCGGCCGTTCCATGCCATCGAGCTTATTCGCAGGAACCCGCCATCGGGCTTAGGGCTCGCCGAAGCCGGCCTGCACCAGGCCGCCGACGTACTCCACTGCCCGTTCCGCATCCGCCCCCCACGCTTCCACGTGCAGCACGGTGCCCTTGCCGGCGCCGAGGGTCATCAGCCCCGTCATGGACGCGCCATCCACCCCGTTGATGGTGACCTCGGCATCCAGCGAGGCCAGGCCCCCTGCCACTTTCGCGGCCGGCCGGGCGTGCATCCCGGCCTGGTTCACCAGTTCAAAGTCGCCGGTGGAATCCGGTGCGGCGCTGCTGACAGGTCCCTGCCCCGCTCCCCCGGTCCGTACGGGTTCCGGCCGGCGGGCCGGACCGCCTGCCGCTTCAGCCGCCGCCCGGACCGCCTGCACATCGGCTCCGCCCTGGGCGGCAACCGCAGCAGCCACCAAACCTTCCACCAGCGGCGCGTCGGCGAGCAGGACGCCGGCGGCATCCTCCAGGAACTCCAGCGCCGCTTCGGCCGTCATCACCGCTGATCCAAGGTCCGTCAGGATCACTGTGCCGTTCCCGCCGGGCTGCACTCCGGGCTGTTCCGCGCCGGCCTCTTGTGCATTGCGCTGTTTATCGCCGGCCCGTTCAAGGGCTGCGAGCACTTTCTCCAGGCTGGTGCCGATCCTGCCGTCGTCGGTGCCGCCGGCGGGCAGGATCACCACGTCGGGAGCCATCTGGGCGGCAAGCTCCACGGCGCCGTCGGCGATCTTTTCGCTGTGGGACACCACCACGATGCTTACGGTCACGCAGCCGCCCCAACGGCCGCACGCAGGATCAGCGCACTGGACACAGCGCCGGGGTCCCGGTGGCCGGCGCTGCGTTCGCCAAGGTAGCTGGCCCGGCCTTTCCTTGCGATGAGGGGATCGGTGGCCACTGCCCCGGCCTCGGCGGCTTCCGCGGCTGCCACCAGGACGCCAAGGACGTCCGTGCCGTCGCCGTCAGCCGCGGCCCGGGCCGCATCAACTGCCGGCGTCCACGCATCCACCATGGTCTTGTCGCCGCTCTCCGCCTTCCCGCGCGCCACGATCCCGTCCCGGGCAGCCTCCAGGGCAGAGGCCAGCCCTGCCGGATCAATCTCGGGCGCGTCGCCGAAGGCGGTGGCGGCGCGAAGGAACGCGGTGCCGTAGAGGGGACCGGCGGCTCCGCCCACCTTGGACATCAGGGTCATGGCCGTCATCTTCAACGCCGCCCCGGGCGTCTCCGGCGTGGATTCGCCCAGCTTGGCCAGGACGGCCTGGAAGCCGCGGTCCATGTTCTCACCGTGGTCCGAGTCCCCGATGGCACGGTCCAGTTCGATCAGTTCAACGCGGTGTTCAGCCATGGCCTGCGCGCACAGGGTCAGCCATTTCACGGCCCAGTTGGCGTCCAGGACCACGGTCACACGCCCCAGCGGAGGGCGGCGGTGTGCACGGGTGCATCCCACAGTTCCGTGAGCTCGTCGTCCAGCCGGAGGACCGAAATGGAGCAGCCCTGCATCTCCAGGGCCGTGATGTAGTTGCCCACCAGCGACCGTTCCACCGTGGCACCTGCTTCGGCGAGCACCTGCACGGCCCGCCGGTACACGATGTACAGCTCGCTCAGCGGTGTGCCGCCCATGCCGTTGACGAACAGCAGCACCCTGTCCCCCGAACTGATCTTCAAATCAGCCAGGACCGGTTCCAGCAGGCGGTTGGTGATGCTGTCCGCGTTTTCCATGGGGATGCGGTGCCTGCCCGGCTCGCCGTGGATGCCAATGCCGATCTCGATCTCATCCTCTGCGAGGTCGAAACTGGGCGTGCCCGCGTGGGGCACGGTGCACGCGGACAGGGCCACGCCCATGGTCCTGACATTGGCGTTGACCCGTTCGCCGATGGCAGCGACGGCGTCCAGGTCGTCCCCGCGCTCGGCGGCGGCTCCTGCGATCTTCTCCACCAGCACTGTGCCGCCCACCCCGCGGCGGCCGGCCGTGTACAGGGAGTCCTCCACGGCGACGTCGTCATTGACCAGGACGGTGCGGACGCTCACGCCCTCCGCCTCGGCCAGTTCGGCCGCCGTCTCAAAATTCAGGACGTCGCCGGTGTAGTTCTTGACGATGTGCACGACGCCGGCACCTGAGTCGACTGCCAGGGTGGCGGGAAGGATCTGGTCCGGCGTGGGTGAGGTGAACACCGCCCCCGGCACCGCGGCGTCGAGCATTCCCTTCCCCACGTAGCCGGCATGCAGCGGCTCGTGGCCGCTTCCGCCGCCGGAAACCAGCCCCACCTTGCCGGCCACCGGCGCGTCCTTGCGCCTGATGTAGATGGGGTCTTCGCTGACCGTCACCAGTCCGGCGTACGCCATGCCGAAGCCCTGGACAGCTTCCTGGACAACGGATTTTGGATCGTTGATGAGTTTCTTCACGGCGTTGCTCCTGGCTGTGCTCCTGAAGGGTGTGTTTTCCGACCCTACTACCGTCATCGCAGGTGGCGGTAGGTTCTTCCTGCCCGGGTTTGCCGCCCGCTTCCCGGAACCGCCGGCCCGGGACGCAGCAAAGGGACAGCCCCCAATGACTGTCCCTTTCCTGAGGCCCCCCACATACCGGCCTGCAGTAGTTTATCCATCAATTCGAGTAAAGCCAATACGGCAGTCCCCCGTGCTCCCGCGGTTGGCATTGAAGGGTGCGGAACAGCGTCAGAGGGTGCGGATCATCCGGGTGTTGCCCAGGGTGTTGGGCTTGACCCGGGCCAGGTCCAGGAACTCCGCCACGCCTTCATCATGGGAGCGCAGCAGCTCCGAGTACACTTCCGGGTCCACCGCCGACTGGTCCGCCATCACTTCGAAGCCGTGGCGCTTGAAGAAGTCCACTTCGAAGGTGAGGCAGAACACCCGGGAGACACCGAGGGCACGGGCCTCCTCCAGCAGGCTTTCCACCAGGACGTGCCCCACCCCTTTGCCGCGCCATTCGCCCGAAGCCGCGAGGGTGCGGATTTCCGCAAGGTCCTCCCACATCACGTGCAGGGCGCCGCAGCCGATCATTTCGCCGTCGCTGGACTCGGCAATGCGGAACTCCTGGAGGCTCTCGTAGTACGCCACCGTCTCCTTTGCCATCAGGATGCGCTCCTCTGCCAGGGGCGCCACCAGCTTCTTGATGGCAGGGACATCGCTGGTGCGTGCTGGGCGGATGTGGAAGGAGTCGGTCACAGAGCTATCCTACGAGGCGAAGGAGGCTGGGACATTTGCGTAGCTTGCGTCAAAGCTGGGCCCACGCTGGTGAGGGTCCCCGGCCGAGCTTGCGAGGCAGGGGGCCAGCGGGGAGGAACGAGCAGCAAGCGGCAAATGCCCCAGCCTCCGAGCCGGAGTATCCAACAGCTTAGAGTCCGAGTTCTGCCGGCAGTTCGATGTCCTTGCCCAGGACGTTCCGTGCCAGGAACCACTCCACCACCTGGTACCAGACCTTGGCGTGCTGCGGCTGGAGGACCCAGTGGTTTTCGTCCGGGAAGTACAGGAACCGGTGCGGGGTCTGCCCGTCCTGGTCCGCCGCGAGCCGGGACTTGGACAGCAGCTCGTACCAAAGCCGCAGGCCCTCGCCGATGGGCACCCTGTAGTCCTTGTCCCCATGGATCACCAGCATGGGCGTGCCGATGTTCTCCGCATGCAGGTGCGGCGAGTTCTCGAGTGCCATCTCCTCGGTCATTTCCTTCAGCCAGTACTGGGAGGCGTCCGTGGTGGGCCCGAACTGGTCCAGGGCCCACAGGCTGGCATGGGTGACAACTGCCTTGAACCGGTCCGTGTTGCCTGCAACCAAGTTGGCCATGTACCCGCCAAAGGAGCCGCCCATCGCCGCGGTCCGGGACTCATCGACGTCGGGCCGTTCCACCGCCGCATCGGTCACGGCCATCAGGTCGGTGAAGGGCGCCTTCCCCCATGAGCCCCAGCCCCGCTGGATGTACGACTGCCCGTATCCCGTGGACAACGCGGGATCCGGCAGCAGCACCGCATATCCCCGGGCAGCCAGAAGCCACGGGTTCCAGCGCCACGTCCAGGCGTTCCAGGATCCCAGTGGACCGCCGTGGATCCACAGGAGCAGCGGCGCCGGCTCACTTGCGGAGGCGCCCTCCGGCAGGGCCAGGTAGGCAGGCACCCGGGACCCATCGGCCGCGGCGGCCGCGATGCGTTCCAGCCGCCCCGGGAGGCTGGGACGTTCCGCAGGAGCCGGGAGGCGGGTTGTTTCCCCTGTGGCCAGGTCGATCCGGACGGCTTCGGCCGGAAATTCGTAGGAGCTGCGCAGGGCATACGCGCTCCGCCCCTCTGGAGAAATGACGACGTCGGAATATGCCGCGGCGTCCTGCGTCACCCGGGTGACGCCAACCTCAGCGGCAGCCGACGGAATGCTGACCCGGAAAACCGGCGACGCGCCGTCGTCGTCCGCTGTGACCAGGAGGGCAGAGCCATCGGGGAGCCACGCTGCAGGCTTGGGCCAACGGTCCCAGTCGTGGGCCAGGGGCTGCAGGCCCGCGGCGTTCCCGGCGGCCCCGCCGGAGACGTCCAGGAGGTGCATCTTGATGTCGGGGGCCTGCTGCGGGGTGGAGTCGCTTTCGCTGACCACCACCAGGGTCCGGCCGTCAGGGCTGACCGGACCCGGGAAGTAGCTCATTCCCTCCTGGTCCAACAGCACCTTGAGCCCGCCGGATGCCACATCCACCGCCACCAGGACGGACCTGCTGTCCGCCTTGGCCAGTGGTTTGGTGTAACTGCTGTAGATGGTCTTGCCGTCAGGGCTGACCACGGTCTCCGCTTCCCGCAGCCGGGGCCCGGCGTCCGGCGTCAGGTTACGCAGGACCAGCGGGGCGGTGGCGTCAACCGTTGCCGGTTTGCCGGGCGCCTTGTCCTCCCCCGCTTCCACCGCAAAGATCCGCGGCTGGCCCGGCCCCAGGTCCGCGTCCCAGTATCGGACCGGATATTCGCTGTGCAGGATGGCAGAGACTTTCCGGTCCTTGCGCGACTTGCGCCGGTCGGCGTCGTCTTCCTCGTCCGTTGACCCTGCCAGGACCTCGGCGGTGACGAACGCTGCGTCCGCGCCCCTGGCCGTCAGCACTTTGCTGATGCCGCCGGGCCGGCTGAGGGCCACCCTGGCTTCCCCGCCGTCCGCCGGAAGCACCCACAGGGCGTTCACCGGCTCCTCGTCGGGGCTGTCCGGGTCGGGACGCGCGGACGTGAAGTAGACGTCGCCGTTGGCCGAGAAAGCGGCACCGGCTTCGCCCTTGGCACTGCGCGTAATTCGCCGCGCATGCTTCTGCCCGGCCGGGTCCAGCTCCCACAGTGCAGTGGCGAACTCGGTGCCTTTGCCGTTCAGGGTGCTGACGGTGGTGACCAGCCGCGAGCCGTCCGGGCTCAGGGCCAGGCCGCTTACCCGCGGGATGGACAGGTAGTGGTCGAGGTCGTGGAAAGGGGTTAGTGGTTGCTCATCCGGGATCGCCGGTTCCAAGTTAGCCATGCCCCCGATTCAACACGTTTTGTGTCCTGGAGCACAGCCGCCACGCACTGCCCGGCTGCGCGCCCGGGTGCGTTTTCCGTGGCTGGGTTCGCTCCGGCCCCGGCGGCGGACCCAGCCAGGGATGAAAGCGCCGGACCCAGCCGGCGGAGGGGTGGTTAACAAGCGGAAGCCCCGCCGCTCCTTGCGGAGTGGCGGGGCTTTGGCTGTGGAGACTAGACGCTCGGGGCGATCTCCGGGATGCGCGGCTTGGCGTTGCCGGCGAAGGTGAACTTCGCGTCGTCGCCTTCGCCTTCGACATCCACCACGACGATGTCGCCGGGGTGGATCTCGCCGAAGAGGATCTTCTCGGAGAGCTGGTCCTCGATCTCGCGCTGGATGGTGCGGCGCAGCGGCCGGGCACCCATGGCGGGATCGTAGCCGCGGGTTGCGAGGAGCACCTTTGCGGCCTTGGTGAGCTCGATGCCCATGTCCTTGTCCTTGAGGCGCTTCTCCAGGCGGGTGACGAACAGGTCCACGATCTCGATGATCTCGTCCTGGGTCAGCTGCGGGAACACCACGACGTCGTCAACGCGGTTCAGGAACTCGGGACGGAAGTGCTGCTTGAGCTCCTCCGTCACACGGGCACGCATGCGGTTGTAGCCGGTCTGCGTGTCGGTGCCGGACTGGAAGCCGGTGGCAACGCTCTTGGAGATGTCCCGGGTACCCAGGTTGGTGGTCATGATGATCACGGTGTTCTTGAAGTCCACCACGCGGCCCTGGGAGTCGGTGAGTCGGCCGTCTTCCAGGATCTGCAGCAGCGAGTTGAAGAGGTCCGCGTGGGCCTTTTCCACTTCGTCGAACAGCACCACGGAGAACGGACGGCGGCGGACCTTCTCCGTCAGCTGGCCACCCTCTTCGTAGCCCACGTAGCCCGGAGGGGCACCGAAGAGCCGCGAGACGGTGTGCTTCTCGGAGTACTCGGACATGTCCAGGGTGATGAGGGCGTCCTCTTCACCGAACAGGAACTCCGCGAGTGCCTTTGCGAGCTCGGTCTTGCCGACGCCGGTGGGGCCGGCGAAGATGAACGAGCCACCGGGGCGCTTGGGGTCCTTGAGCCCTGCACGGGTACGGCGGATGGCCTGCGACAGTGCCTTGATGGCCTCGTCCTGGCCCACCACGCGCTTGTGCAGTTCGTCTTCCATCTTGAGCAGCCGCGAGGACTCTTCCTCGGTCAGCTTGAAGACGGGGATGCCGGTGGAGTTGGCCAGCACCTCGGCGATGAGATCCTCATCCACCTCGGAGATGTCGTCCATGCCGCCGGACTTCCAGTGGCGTTCCTTCTCCGCGCGCTCGGAAATCATCTTCTGTTCCTTGTCGCGGAGCGAAGCGGCGCCTTCGAAGTCCTGCGCGTCGATGGCGGATTCCTTCTCCATCTTCAGCTTGGCGATGCGCTCGTCCATGGCCTTGAGCTCCGGCGGAGCGGTCATGCGGCGGATGCGCAGCCGGGCGCCGGCTTCGTCGATCAGGTCGATCGCCTTGTCCGGCAGGAAGCGGTCCGAGATGTAGCGCTCGGCAAGGCTTGCAGCGGAGGCCAGGGCGCCGTCGGTGATGGTGACCCGGTGGTGCGCCTCGTAGCGGTCGCGCAGGCCCTTGAGGATCTCAATGGCGTGCGCCACGGAGGGTTCCTTGACCTGGATCGGCTGGAAGCGGCGCTCCAGGGCGGCATCCTTCTCGATGTGCTTGCGGTACTCATCCAGAGTGGTGGCGCCGATGGTCTGCAGCTCGCCGCGGGCCAGCATGGGCTTCAGGATCGAGGCTGCGTCGATGGCGCCTTCGGCGGCACCGGCACCCACCAGCGTGTGGATCTCATCGATGAACAGGATGATGTCGCCGCGCGTGCGGATCTCCTTGAGGACCTTCTTCAGGCGCTCTTCAAAGTCACCGCGGTAACGGGAACCTGCCACCAGGGAACCGAGGTCCAGGGTGTACAGCTGCTTGTCCCGGATGGTCTCCGGAACGTCGCCGCGGACAATCGCCTGGGCCAGGCCTTCGACGACGGCCGTCTTGCCGACGCCGGGCTCACCGATGAGGACCGGGTTGTTCTTGGTGCGGCGGGAAAGGACCTGCATGACGCGTTCCATTTCCTGCTCGCGGCCGATGACGGGGTCCAGCTTGTTCTCGCGCGCAGCCTGGGTCAGGTTGCGGCCGAACTGGTCCAGGACCACGGAACCGGCGGGTGCGCCTTCGGGCTGTCCGCCGCCGACGCCTGCGCCGGTGGTTTCCTTGCCCTGGTAGCCGGAGAGGAGCTGGATGACCTGCTGGCGGACCCGGTTGAGGTCGGCGCCGAGCTTGACCAGCACCTGGGCGGCGACGCCTTCACCCTCGCGGATCAGGCCAAGCAGGATGTGCTCCGTGCCGATGTAGTTGTGGCCCAGCTGCAGGGCTTCGCGCAGCGAGAGCTCCAGCACCTTCTTGGCGCGGGGGGTGAAGGGGATGTGGCCGGAGGGGGCCTGCTGGCCCTGCCCGATGATCTCCTGCACCTGCTCGCGCACGCCGTCGAGCGAAATGCTCAAGGACTCAAGAGCTTTGGCGGCAACGCCCTCACCCTCATGGATCAGACCCAAGAGGATGTGTTCGGTACCGATGTAATTGTGGTTCAGCATGCGTGCCTCTTCTTGGGCAAGCACAACTACGCGACGGGCACGGTCCGTAAATCGCTCAAACATTTCGCCACACTCCTAGCTACGACGTACTTTGATGCTACGTGGCCGGTCCGAAGTTGTGGAGCGTGTTCGCCACAGGGGAAACATGGGTCTTCCGGGAATATTGCCGCGCCCCCTTCCACGGACTTCGGCCGCCGGGCAGCAGCGGGCAAAGGAGCCCTCCAAGAAGCCCTTGTCCCGCGCCGGGTGATGGGCCATTCTTGGCCCTAACGGCGGCCTTGGCCGCTCCAGCGGGAGCAACATGGGCAGCGTGGATCAGCGGGGAGGGCGGGAACATGTCGCAGGTGGACCTGGAACGCGTAAGGCGCCCGGCGGGGGTTGCCCTCGCGGCCGGCGCGGTTTGGCTGGCCGGCATCAGCCCGGTGCCGGGGGTATACCTGGAGCCCGACGCTGCGCGGCGGCTGGACATGCTCCGGAAGGGGCAGCGCTGGTGGGTTGCGGGACAGCATGTGGCGGCGGCGGGAACGGCTGCCATGCCCGCGGCATTTGCCCGGCTGGCCCTGGCCCTCCCGCCCGGAAGGAGCAGGGCACTCGCCGGCACAGCCGCCGTCGCACTTGCCGCCGGGGCGCCGTTATTTGTGTCCGAACTTGCAATGCGTGCGTCGGACCTGGAGCGTTTCGCGGCGCGCCGCTTCCCGGCGTGGCCGTTCCACGCCTATGCGTGGCTGCATGTGCTCGCGCTCGGGTCCCTGTCCGGCACCCTGGCAACCTTGCCGCACCGGAAAAAGGAGGCGGCAGCGCTGGCCCTCGCCAGTGCCGGGTGTGGAGTGGTACTGGCGAAAACAGGCGATATTCCGCCTTTCGTGTTCTATGTCGCCGAGCAGTTTGCTGCCGGCAGCCTGCTGCGCCGTGAATCGCACAGCGGTGAATCCCCGGCTGCGGCGCGGGAGTAATTACGCCCGTACCGCTAAATACCTGCACCCAGCCAAAAAGCCCTGCCTCCCGAAGGTGGGAAGCAGGGCTTTTTAGTCAGGCCACGCGCGTACCTAGGAATTTGCCTTTTGGTAGGCTTCCTGGATTTCAGCCTGAATTCGGCCGCGGCTGTTAACGGTGTAGCCGTTATCCCGGGCCCATTGCCGGATTTGCGCCGAATCGTGGCTGCGGCCACCGGCCGGAGCCTTCGCCCGCTGGGCGGTGCGGCCTCCGGAAGCCTTGCGTGCAGCGTTGATGAACCTCTCCAGTGAAGACCGAAGTTCAGCGGCATTGGCTGCCGACAGGTCAATCTCGTAGTTGACCCCATCGAGGCCGAACTTAACATTCTCGTCTGCGGATCCCCCATCCAGATCATCAACGAGGATGATGTTTACTTTCTGTGCCATTAAAGGTCTTCCTCTTGGGTTTTCAGAAAAGCAGGATGTTTCCCAAAAAAATTATGACTCTTATCTTGGCAACGCGTCAAAGCGCCTATTGGTTCCTTGGGGATAAAACCGGAAAGAAGGGGGTTTATCTATTTGGATTCGGGGCCCGGGCGGTCCGTGGGCTGCACCGGCAGGGAATCCGCCTCAGCCTGCGCACGGGCCTCCGCCTGGCGCTCGGCCTTGTCCGCGTTGAAGATTGCCTTCATGGCGAACCAGAACAGCAGGCCCACCACCAGGGAGGGCAGGATAACCGCTACGTATTCCATGATCAGTGCCCTTCGGGCTTCAGCAGGGGGAACAGGATGGTTTCGCGGATGCCGGCGCCCGTGAAGAGCATGACCAGCCGGTCGATGCCCAGGCCGATGCCGCCCATGGGAGGGGCGCCGTATTCCAGGGCGCGCAGGAAGTCCTCGTCCAGCTGCATTGCCTCCACGTCACCGGCGGCTGCGTGCAGGGACTGCTCGGTGAGCCGTTCGCGCTGGATGACGGGGTCGATCAGCTCGGAGAAGGCGGTGCCGCGCTCCATGCCGCCGATGATCAGGTCCCAGGCCTCGATCAGGCGGCCGTCCTCGCGGTGCGGGCGGGCCAGCGGCTGGGCGGAGGGCGGGTAGTCGTAGACGAAGGTGGGGTTCAGCAGGGTGGGCTCCACGATTTCGCCGAAGAGTTCCACCGCCAGCTTTTCGGCGTCCCACTTGGGGTCCGCCTTGACGTCGTGCTTTTCCGCGATCTCCCGAAGCACCTCAACGGGCGTCTCCGGCGTGATCTCCTGCCCCACGGCGTCGGAAAGTCCGGGGTAGACGGCCAGCCAGCCCCACTCGCCGTCGAGGTTGATCTCCCCCGCCTCGGTCTGAAGGACGCGTCCGGCACCCACGGCGTCGGCGGCGTCGAGGATGATCTCCTTGATCCGCTCTGCCATCACGAACTGGTCCGCCCAGGCCTCGTAGCACTCAAGGGTGGTGAATTCGGGGCTGTGGGTGGAGTCCACGCCCTCGTTGCGGAACACGCGGCCCATGTCATACACGCGGTCGATGCCGCCAACAACGGCGCGCTTGAGGTACAGCTCGGTGGCGATGCGCAGCGTCATCTTCTGGTCGAAGGCGTTCATGTGGGTTTCGAACGGCCGGGCGAGGGCGCCGCCGTGGACCAGGTTCAGGATGGGGGTTTCCACTTCCACGTAGCGGTGCCGGAACAGCGTTTCGCGGATGGAGCGGGTGATGGCGGCACGGGTGTAGACCATTTCGCGGGCTTCGTCGCGGACCATCAGGTCGACGTAGCGCTGGCGGACGCGGGTTTCCTCGTTCAGGTCCGCGTGCAGGACCGGAAGCGGGCGCAGGGCCTTGGAGGCCATGGACCAGGAGTCCGCCATGATCGACAGCTCGCCGCGGCGGGAGGAGATGACCTCGCCCTTGATGAACACGTGGTCGCCGAGGTCAACCAGGGCCTTCCAGTCGGCGAGCGCCTCCTCACCCACGTTGGCCAGGCTCAGCATGGCCTGCAGGCGGGTGGCTTTGCCGTCGGTGCCGCCTTCCTGCAGGGTGGCGAAGCAGAGCTTGCCGGTGTTGCGGATAAAGACAACGCGGCCGGTGACGCCCACGGTGTCGCCGGTGGTGTCGTCGGCCTCGAGGTGGGCGTACTTTTCCCGGATCTCGGCGAGCGAATGCGTCCGCTCCACCCCCACGGGGTACGCCTCCGTGCCGCGCTCAAGAAGTTTGGCGCGCTTTTCCATGCGGATCCGCATCTGCTCGCTGGCATCAACGGGCTCCGGGGCGTTCTTGGGCGAGGGGGTGTTTTGGGAAGTCACAATCATCAAGTTTACCGGGCATTGGGTGCCAGGACTTGCAGCTGGCCCGCAGGCTCACACCCTGGGATGGACGGGTGAAAGAACGGGTACTTCCAGCGCACGACGGCGGCAGGCTGGCTTTGTACAGCTACGGCACCGAAGACGCGCCCGGGCAAAAGCGGGTGCTGCTGATCGGCGGCGCGTTCCTCACGGCCCTGATCTACCGCCAGTTCTCCATCGCCCTGGCGAAAGGCCTGGGAGAGGGCTGGGCGGAGCGGTGGCGCTGAACACCGTGCAGGAGTTCACCGGAACCGCAAAGGTCCGGACAGGCTTGCGGTGTACGACGCAGCAGTGAACATCGACGGCAGCATCGACACCGCGTGGCTGGACGGGTTCGAGGACGCCGTCAACGGCGGCAAGGTGGGCCACGCCCTGGCGCACATGAAGAAGGCCACCAGCCCGGGCTACAAGGAAACGGCGGAGCGGCTGCACCAGGCAGTTCCAGGCAGCACTTACCAGCTCTCCCCCAAGTGCTTCCACGGGTCCATTCCGGCGGCCGTCAAGGAGCTTGTGACCGACATCGCGGCGTATTTCACGGGCGGGCATCCGGACGGCGGAACCCGCCCGGATGCTGCCGGTACTATCCCCGCTCGCCGCGGCTGAACCCGGCCAGGGCCGCCTCCCCCAGGTCCCGCCACACGGTCCGCGGCTTCGGTTCCACGCTCCGGTCCGCCAGCCAATCACCCCAGGCCGTGATGTCCTTCCCGCCCGCAGCGGCAACCGCATCACAGGCGAACCCGACGGCGCTGGAACCGTCCGAAAGCTCCACGGATCCCAGGAGCATGGGTTCCGGGAGGGCGGCCAGGAACGTCCCCAGGGCCGCAGGGGACAGCAGCCACCGCTCCCCCACCAGTTCCGCGCCGTCGTCGGACCGGTAGACGCCTGGCTTTGCCGGCACCGTGTCCAGCGCCACCATGCGGTAGCGTGCGGCGGTCCGGACCGGACCATCCCACGAGGCCCCGAGTTCCTCCAGCTGCGGTGCCAGCGGCTGGCCCTTGAGGTGCGCACCCACCACCACCAGCGGCACGGCCGTTGCGCCCGCCGCCAAAGGCCAGGGCGTGGACGACGACGGGTGGGCGCCGGTGCGGCCAACTTCCGCTGCTGCGCCCGGAGCGAAGAGGGCGGGAGCGTCCGGGGTTAGCTCCAGGCGGCGGGCGATATCGGCCGCCACGGCATCGTCGAAGGTCCGGCCGACCACCGTGAGGCCGAACTGCGCGCCGTCCACTTCCCCGGCAGGGACAGCCACGGCACAGAGGTCGAACAGGTTACAGAAATTGGTGTAGGTGCCCATCAGCGAATTCACGCCTACCGGGTCCGCGGCCACCTCAGCCAGCGTGGGGTGGAAGGGCGCCGTGGGAACCAGGAGGGCATCGAAGCCGGCGATCCGGGCCAGCGCCCTGGTCCGCAGTTCCTCCAGCCGGGCGGTATCGGCAACGTACCGGGAGGCGGAAACGGTACCGGCCGCCCGGATGATGCCCGCCACGGTGGGATCGATGCCCGCCTGGCCGTCAGTGCCGGCGTCGTGCTTTGCCAGGAAGGCCCCCACCGCAGCGTGGCGTTCGGCCACCAGCGCGCCCTCGTACAGCAGCCGTGCTGCCTGCAGGAAGTCGTCGAATTCGATTGCTTCGGCATCCACCCCGCTGGACCGCAGGCGGTCAACCTGCCGCTGGAATTCCGCGGCCCACTCAGGGGGCAATGCGGGCAGGCTGGCGGGAAATGCCACGCGGGGACGTGCCGGCGCGGCCAGTTTGATGTCCGCAGGCCAGGACCGGGAGTTGCCGGCCATGAAGCCCATGGCCAGCTCGGCGGTGGACAGGTGCCGGGCAAAGATGGTGACGGCGTCCCAGGACCGGCAGGCGGGCACCACTCCCTCCGTGGAGACGGCGTTCAGTGTTGCCTTGATGCCCACGATGCCCTGCAGCCCGGCGGGCACCCGGCCGGAGCCCGCCGTGTCCGTGCCGATCGCGATGTCCACCAGTCCCAGTGCCACCGCCACCGCGGAGCCGGAGCTGGAACCGCCGGAAATGTACTCCGGCCGGCGCGAATCCCGGACGGCGCCGTAGGGGCTGCGCGTCCCCACCAGCCCGGTGGCGAACTGGTCCAGGTTGGTGGCGCCCAGGACCAGGGCACCGGCGGCGCGGAGGCGGGCCACCGCTTCCGCATCCTTTTCCGGCGTGTAGGCAAAGCCAGGGCAGGCTGCCGTGGTGGGGATGCCCGCCACGTCAACATTGTTCTTGACGGCCAAAAGCAGCCCGGCCAACGGCAGATCCGCGCCACCTGCCACGGCGGCGTCGATCGCGGCAGCCTCCGCCAGGAGGTCCTCGCCGCTGCGGACCGTGATCCAGATTTCAGGCCGGTTCACTGATTCCAGCGCCGCGAGTGCCGCCTTGGCGCGACTGGTGGCACTGCTGTTGGTTGCCGAGCTCATACTGCTGCCTCTTCCAGTTCCTGGGCGTCGTCTGCCAGTTCAAGGCCCAAGTCGGCGCCGAGGACCACTACCGCCTCGCCGGCCACCACCTGGGAGCCGGCGGCCGGCAGGACGCGGAGCACCACGCCCTCGCACGGCGCTTCGAGGACCGTTTCCATCTTCATTGCTTCCAGCGAGACCAGCGGCTGGCCCTTGGCGACACGGTCGCCGGCCTTGACGTCCACCTTCCAGACGCTGGCGGCGAACGGTGCGGAGATGAGCGATCCGCCGTCGGGAACCACCACGTCGTCAACAGCGGGGGCCACGACGGCGGCGAGCGCGTCCGCCCGGTCGAACTCGCCGGCGTCGGCCCAGGCCTGCCGTTCCACCGCGAACGCTGCGCCCTGCTTCTCCCGGAACGCGTCGATGGACTGGCTGTTGTCGGCAAGGAACTGTTCGTGCTCGGCGAGGGAGAACGTGCCCTCCTCGATCTCCACGCCGCGGCCGCGTCCTGCTGCCATGTCCGCGCGCAGGTCGAGGACTTCCTCGGGGCTGACGGGGTACCAGGAGATGCGGTCGAAGAACCGGAGCAGCCAGGGCGAACCGGGTTCGAACGGGGCCGAACCGGCGTACCGCGACCACACCTGGGTGGTGCGGCCGACGAACTGGTAGCCGCCGGGGCCCTCCATGCCGTAGATGCACATGTAGGCGCCGCCGATGCCCACCGCGTTCTCGGGCGTCCAGGTCCGGGCGGGGTTGTACTTGGTGGTGACCAGGCGGTGGCGGGGGTCCAGCGGGGTGGCCACGGGGGCGCCGAGGTAGACGTCGCCCAGTCCCAGGACCAGGTACTCGGCGTTGAAGACGGTGTCGAAGACGTCGCTGACGGAGTCCAGGCCGTTGATCCGCCGAATGAATTCGATGTTCCACGGGCACCAAGGGGCGTCGTCGCGGACGCCTGCCATGTAGCGTTCGATCGCTTCGCGGGTGGCCGGATCGTCCCAGGACAGCGGCAGCCGGACGGTGCGGCTGGGGACCACCAATTCTGAGCTGGCGGGCAGGGCGGCCTCGATTTCCTGGACCAGGTCCAGCAGCCGCCCGGTGGGGAGGACGGACGGGTCCACCTTGATCTGCAGCGACCGGATACCCGGGGTGAGGTCCACGATGCCGGGTACCCGGAGCGCTTCGATGTGCTGGTGCAGGGCGTGGACCCGGGCGCGCAGGCCCAGGTCCAGCACCATCTCGCCGTATTCCACCAGCAGGTTGTCGTCTCCGGAGCGGCGGTACGTGACCGCGGGCCGGTCGGAACCTTCCGGCACCCGGCCCAGCACGCCGTCGTCGCCGTCGCCGCGTACCGTGCGTGCGGGACGGCCGGCTGCCGGGCTCACCGCCGGGAGGTGCGCTGAAAGATTGCCGGACCAGCCGGCGTCGCCCGGGAGCACCAGCTGGCGGCCGGGTCCCAGGTCCCTGGCCGACGGCGCCTGGCTGGCTTTGATGGGCACGAAGCGGACTTTGTCCCCCGGGCGCAGCTGGCCGAGCTTCCAGCGTTCAGCCGTCACCACGGTTACGGGGCAGACGAAACCGCCCAGGCTGGGGCCGTCCGGGCCGAGCAGGATGGGGGTGTCGCCGGTGAAGTCCAGGGCACCCACCGAGTAGGCGGTGTCGTGGATGTTGGAGGGGTGCAGGCCTGCTTCGCCGCCGTCGGTGCGTGCCCAGCGGGGCTTGGGGCCGGTGAGGCGCACGCCGGTCCGGGCGGAGTTGAAGTGGACCTCGTACTCCGCGCTGTACAGTTCCTCGATGTCCTCACGCTGGAAGAATTCCGGGGCGCCGTGCGGGCCCTCGGCCACGGCCAGTTCCCAGGTGGAGGTGAGGGCGGGACGGCTGTCGAGGGGCACCGCTGCCGCGGCGGCTTCCTCGGGTGCGCCGGCGGCAGGCTTGACCGTCCGCAGCACATCGCCCGCGCGCAGGACCCGTCCGGCGTGGCCACCGAACTGGCCAAGGGTGAAGGTGGAGGCGCTGCCCAGGTACTCGGGAATGTCCAGGCCGCCCTGGAACAGGATGTAGCCGCGCAGGCCCTTGCCGGCTGCGGTGCCGGCGTCGAGCGTTCCGCCTGCCGGGACCGTCACGGGCGTCCAGGCGGGCACCTCCGTTCCGTCAACTGTCACAGCCACTTCGGCGCCGGTAACGCAGACGGTGGTGGCGTGGGTGAAGGTCAGGCTGGGGCCGGTCATGGTGAACTCGAGGCCCGGGGCGCCTTCGGGGTTGCCCAGCGCGGTGTTGCCAAGCCGGAATGAGAGATCGTCCATGGGGCCGCTGGGCGGAACGCCGATCTGCCAGAGGCCGGTGCGGCCGGGCCAGTCCTGCACGCTGGTCTGCAGGCCGGGCCGGCCCACGGTGATGCGCGGCTCCGGGTCCCCCACGTTGTCCAGGGTGCTGGTGGAGTGCTGAACGCTGCGAACCACCTCCAGGCCGGTGGCGGCGCGGAGCAGCCCTAAGTTGGTCTCGATGCCGTCGATCCGGGTGTTGCCCAGCGCTGCGGCGAGGAGGTCGAAAGCTTCGGTGCGGTCAGTGCCGGAGGTGATGATCTTGCCCAGGAGGGGGTCGTAGTTGGTGGAAACGTCGGTGCCGGTTTCCACCCAGGCGTCCACGCGTGCTTCTGCCGCCGTGGGGTAGGCGGCGTTGGTGACGGTTCCGGCGCTGGGCTGGAAGCCCCGGGCCGGATCCTCGGCGTAAACGCGGGCCTCCACGGCGTGGCCGGTCACGGGCAGGCTGTCCGGCACGTCCGCAAGGACTGCCTGGGCCTGGCTGCCGCCCTGGGCCAGTCGGAGCATCCATTCCACCAGGTCCACCCCGGTGACGGCTTCGGTGACGGGGTGCTCCACCTGGAGCCGGGCGTTGACTTCCAGGAAGGAGGCTTCCTTGCGGGCGGAGTCGTAGACGAACTCGACGGTGCCGGCGGAGCGGTAGTTAAGGGAGGCGCAGAGGGCCCGGGAGCTGCGGTGCAGTTCTTCGCGCAGTTCGTCCGGGAGGTCGGGTGCGGGTGCCTCTTCGAGGACTTTCTGGTGGCGGCGCTGCAGGGAGCAGTCGCGGTCCCCCAGGCTGACCACGCGGCCTTCGCCATCGCCAAAGATCTGTACCTCGACGTGCCGGGCGTTCTCCACGTACCGCTCGGCGAAAACCCCTGCGGTGCCGAAGCTGGCACCCGCCAGGCGGGCCACGCGGGGGAAGCTGTCCACAAGCTCGGCCTCGTTGCGGCAGACCGTCATGCCGATCCCGCCGCCACCGCCGGTGGCCTTGAGCATCAACGGGAAGCCAACCGCGGTGCTGGCCGCAACGGCGTCGTCCACGTCCTCAAGCAGCCCTGAACCGGCGATCATCGGCACCCCGGCTGCCCGGGCGGCGTCGCGCGCTGTGTGCTTGGTGCCGAAGATGCGCAGTTGCTCCGCGGTGGGGCCCACGAAGACAAGTCCCGCCGCTTCCACGGCCTCGGCGAAGGCCGCATCCTCGGAGAGGAAGCCGTAGCCGGGGTGGATGGCGCCGGCGCCGGTTTCCTTTGCCGCCGCCAGGATTGCGTCCACCCGGAGGTAGGATTCCTTGGCCGGCGCGGGCCCCAGCAGTACAGCCTCGTCGGCGAGCCGGACGTGCTTGGCGCCGCGGTCCGCCTCGGAGAAGACGGCAACGGTGCGCAGGCCCAGCCTGCGGGCGGACTCAATGATGCGGCACGCGATCTCGCCGCGGTTGGCGATCAACAGTGTGTCGAAGGTGTTCGGCGTGTCAAAGGGGTTCACAGCGCAGCCTCCGGCCGGGTGACGATCATGCGGACGGGGGTGGGGTTGAAGCCGTTGCACGGGTTGTTGATCTGCGGGCAGTTGGAGACCAGGACCAGGGTGTCCACCTCCGCCTTCAGTGCCACGCGCTTTCCGGGGGCGGACAGGCCGTCAACGATGCCCAAGGCGCCGTCCGGGTCCACCGGGACGTTCATGAACCAGTTGATGTTGGACACCAGGTCCCGTTTGCCCAGGCCCCAGCGCGAGCCCTCGATCAGGAAGTTCTCCACGCAGGCGTGCTGTTCGCGGGTGTGCTGGCCGTAGCGGAGGGTATTGGATTCCTGTGAGCAGGCGCCCCCGATGGTGTCGTGCACGCCCACTTCGTCTGCAACGACGGTCATCAGGGCAGCGCCGGTGTCGGCGCGCAGGACCGAACCGGTGGTGAGGACGATGGACTGCTGTGCGGCGATGGTGGCTGCCGCCGAGTAGCGCACCGTGGTGTCGGCCGCGGCGTACAGCAAGCAGTCAACCGCCTGGTTGCCTTCCAGGTCCACGATGGTCAGCACGTCGCCTGCTGCCACCACGGCAGACCAGGGGCCGCGGGCTTCGACGAACTCATCAAGTACAACGGCGCCAGGGGCCAGCGCGATGGCGGCGGCGTCCGGGATGGGCGTGGTGTCAACGGCAGTGTTCATCGGGCGTTCCTTGCGGCGAGGTCGTGTTCGGTGTTGCGGAGGGCCTGCAGGTGTTCCGGGGCCAATGGTCCGGCCAGGTAGCCGGCCTCCAGTGCCGCCAGGTCCTGCGGCGCGTGCCAGGCGACGATGTCGACGGCGGTCCCCGCAAAGTCAGCGCGCGGGTCCAGGGGGTGGGCGGTGTTGGCCAGTACCAGCACGGTGTCCAGCTGGAGCAGGAGTTCGACGGCGGCACCGGGCCCGGCGCTTCCGGTAAAGGTAATGCTGCCGGCAGGGTCGACCGTGATGCCTTTGAAGAAGGAGATGGACGGCGCCACGTCGCGGGTGCCCAGGCCGTTCTTGAGGGCGCCCAGGGTGAGCAGTTCGCGTGCTGCCGGGGAGGGGCTGTGGGCGGTTCCGGCGCCGTACTTGGCGGTGTTGCAGGCGAGGGTGGTGGCGCCGGTGAGTGCGTCATGCCGTGACGACGTGTCCGCCACGATCGTTGCCATCAGGCGGCCGGCATCGGACAGCAGCGGGTGCCCGGCGGCGGGGTAGGCCTGCCACGGGACCTTGACGGTGTCGGCGACGTTCAGTCGTTCGTGGGTGGCCCCGGCGCGGTACAGAAGTGCGTGCACGCAGGCGTCGCCTGCCGTGTCGGTGAGCCGGACCCGGGTGCCGCGCGCCAGGGACATGGTGGTGTAGCGGCCAAAGGCGACGGATTCCGCCCATGTGGGGGACGCGGCGTCGGCCCCGTCCACTCCGGGCAGTCCGGCCAGAAGGTGCGCGGGCGCGGACGCTGCCGGTACGTGGCGCATGGTCTCAGCGGTCCTGCCGTGCTGTTCCCGGGCATGGGCGCGGGCACCGGCCGTGGTGGCCGTCCCGGCGGCTGGCGTTTCGATGGTCTGTGTCATGTCAGTCCTGTAGGTCTTGGAAGCGTGGCTTGCGGAAGCGTGGTTTTTTGGATGCGGGGCCGCGGGTCAGGCCTTGGCGGCCAGGTTCCTGCTCCGGACCCAGATGCCCAGGAGCAGCACCGCGGTGACCATCAGCGGCGCGGACCAGAGAAGGAGGCCGTTCTCGCCTGTGGGGTCGTACACCTCGGGCCGGGGCCATGCCAGGTTGACCACCATGACACCGCCGTAGAGTACGGCGAGGATGTTGACTGGAAGGCCCCAGCGGCCCAGGGAGAAGAGGCCTGCCGGCATGGTCTGCCCCACCCGGTTCCAGTCGCCGCGGAGGCGGTTGACCAGCTGCGGGACGGTGACCAGGAGGTAGGCGAGGTAGACCATCACGATGCAGACGCTGCACAGGGTGGTGAACAGGGCGGCGTTGCCGACGTTGATGGCCAGCACGGCGACTGCAAGGGCGCCGATCACGATGGAGGGCCACATGGGGGTGCCGCGGGTGGGGTGCACGGAGGAGAGCAGGGCCGACGCCGGGAGCTTGCCGTCGCGGGCCATGGAGAAGACCAGGCGGGAACCGGCGGTCTGGATCGCCAGGGTGCAGACGAAGATGGCGATGGCGACATCCACCAGCAGGACCTTGCCCCAGAAGGTGCCCAGGACCGCGGTGAGGACGTAGGGCAGGCCTTCGGTGGCGAGGCGGCCGTCGTCGAGGCTGGGCGCTGCCATGAGGGCGGTGATGATCATCAGCGCGCCGCCGATGCCGGAGATGAGGAGGGCGGAAAGGATGGTCCGGGGTGCGGTGCGGCGCGGGTCCTTGGTTTCCTCGGACAGTTCACCGGCGGAGTTGAAGCCCACCATGACGTAGGCGGCCATCAGCCCCGAGACCAGGAAGGCTCCCACGGCGCCCAGGTCCGATCCCTGCAGCACGGTGGTGTCCGCAACCACGTCGGGTCCGCGCTGGGCGGCACTGACGAGGGCCAGGATGACGGCAGCGACGCCCACGATCTCGCAGGTGACACCCACGGAGTTGACGTGGGCCATCAGCTTCACGCCCAGGGAGTTGATGATGGTGGTGGCGACCAGGAGGACGGCGCCGAGGACCACGGCGTTGGAAGCGCCGGTCACCGTGTTGAGCGCGGAGTCGCCGCCCACCACCTGGAAACCGTCCCAGAGCTGGGGCAGGACCACCTGCAGGGCGATTGCGGCAGCAGCTGCGGTGACCACCTGTGCGATCGCCATGAACCAGCCGGCGAACCAGCCTACGCCTTCCCCGCCCACGCGCCGCGCCCACTGGTAGACGGCACCGGACAAGGGGTAGCGGGCCGCAAGTTCGGCGAAGTTCAGGGCCACGAGCAGCTGGCCCACCAGCACTACGGGCCAGGTCCAGAAGAAGGCCGGCCCGGCGAAGGAGTAGCCGAACGCGAAGAGCTGGAAGATGGTGGTGAGGATGGAAACGAACGAGAAGCCTGCGGCAAACGAAGCGTAGCGGCCGAGCTTCCGGTGGAGGGTGGGCTGGTAGCCAAGGGACGTCAGGTCTGCGTCGTCCTGGTGGACGGTAGGGAGAACGGTTGATGTCATCGGGAATCTCCGGGGCTGGAAAGGGATCTTGGGGGCGAAGCCTCCCGGCACTGCAGCGCTCGGCCGAAGGCTGCGGATTACCGGTCACTTGATAGTTTTCCAGCGGGATGTCCCCAAACAGTTTCGCCTCTGTAAAAGGCGGATAGACATCCTGTTTCCGGCAGATTTCCGTCCCCTCACAACGTCCGGGCGTCATTTCCGCCGCGCCCGGCAATGCAAGAATGGGGCCGTGACTTCAGCCGGACCGGGACGCCCCCGCCACCAGCAGCCCTCGCGGCCAGGTGCCACCGCCCGCGATGAAATCCTGGACGCCGCGGCGGAGCTTTTCACCACCCACGGCTTTGCCAGCACCTCCACCCGGTCCATCGCGGACGCGGTGGGCATCCGGCAGTCGTCCCTGTACCACCACTTCAAGACCAAGGACGACATCCTCGAGGACCTCCTCGAGGGGACGGTGTCCGGTGGGCTGACGTTCGCACGCTCGGTGGCCGCGCTTCCTGCCGACGCACCTGGAACCGAAAGTCCGGCTGGAAGCCGGCTGCACGCCGTCGCGCTTTATGACGGCACCCAACTGTGCAGCGCCCGGTGGAACCTTGGCGTGCTGTACCACCTGCCCGAGGTCCGGAGCACCCGCTTTGCCCGGTTCCTCAACAACCGCCAGGAACTCAGGCGGCTCTACGGGGAACTGGGCGCCGGGTTGTCAGCCTCCCCGCACGGACCCGACGGCGGCGACTTCACCTTCCGCCTGGTCGAATCCCTGATCTACCTCCGCGCGGACGGCGCGGCCAACGCCGAATCGGCACTGCAGGCCGCCGACGCCGGGCTGATCCTGTGCGGGCTCGGGGACCGGCTGCCGGCCATCCGCGCCGCGAGCCAGGCCATCATCGACCGCCTTGCCTGACCTCCGGGCCGCCGGTGGCCGGGATGCCCCGCCCGGCTTGCTCGGCTAGGCTCGGAACATGACGCGAGAGAACATCAGGACCCCCGACGGCGGCACTGTGGAGCTCTTCTCCACCGGCGCTGAGCTTGCTTCTGCCGGTTCGGGCGTGGTGGTTGTGCCGCCTTCCATGGTGACCGCCGCGGATTACACCAAGTTCGCCCAGAAACTGAGCGCCTCCCTGGGCCGGCCCGTACACACCTTCAACCGGCGCGGCCGCGGATCCTCGTCACCGCAGCCCGAGGACTACACGCTGGACGTGGACATCCGGGACCTGGACACGGTGATGAAGCACACCTCCAGCACCGACGTCTTTGGGCACAGTTTCGGCGGCGCCGTCGCACTGCACGCGGCCCGGACCCTTCCGGTGGAGCGGCTGGCCGTCTACGACCCCGCGGTCTCGGTGAACGGCAGCGTCACGGCCGACTGGATCGTGGAGTACGAGCGTGCCATCGCCGCAGGAGACCATGACCGCGCCCTCGCCGTGATCCAGCGCGGGCTGGAAGCCGGCGGCTCCTTCTCATCGCGCATGCCGCTGTCCATGCTGACCCTGGCCAACAAACTGACCGCCGGCACCACCGAGGGCAAGCAGCAGCGCGAGCTGATGCGCACCGGAGTCCGCGAGATCAAAGCCATCATTGCCGCCGACATGCCGGCCGAACCGTTCCAGGCGCTCCCCCTGGAGACGCTGATCGTGGTGGGCGAAAAGAGCCCCGCCTACTTCGGCATCGCCTGCGGCCAGATCCACGACGTGCTTTCCGGCTCCAGCTACACCATCCTGCCCGGGCTGGGCCACGACGGCGCCATCAAGGCCCCGGACAGGCTGATCAAGGAACTGAGCGACTTCTTCGCCGGCTAGCGCGGCCTGGGCTAATGTCCTGCGCCGTGGCCCGCGCCGGCGCCTTCGGTCTTGCGCATCATCGCTGAAAGCACGACGGCGGCAAGGGCTATGACGGTTGCCGTCAGGAAGGCGGCGCTCATCCCGGCGACGAGTCCCGACGTCGCGCTCACAACCGCGAAGATTGACACCAGCAGCGCCGTTCCAGCGGCACCGGCCACCTGCTGGGTGGTGCTCATGATCGCGGAGCCGTGCGAGTAAAGGTGCGGCGGGAGCGGGTTGAGCCCGGTGGTGAAGGCGGGGGTAAACAGCAGCGCGAGGCCGAAACTCAGCCCAACGTGCAAGGTGACGATCCACCACACCGCTGTTCCGGCGTCGAGCATTGAAAACTGCCAGAGGGTCACCACCATCAGGACGGACCCGGTAATGGTGAGCGGCAGCGGACCCACCTTGTCGAACGCCCGGCCGATGACCGGGCCCAGCAGGCCCATGGCCAGGCCGCCGGGGAGCAATGCCAGGCCGGTTTCCAGCGAACCCAGGCCCCGGACCTGCTGGAGGTAGAGCGGCAGCAGGATGACGCCGCCGAACAGGGCCATCATGGCCACCACCATCAGCAGGACGGAGACGGTGAACATCCGGAACTTGAAGGCGCGCAGGTCCAGCAGCGGCGCGGCTGCTTTCTGGAGGCGCACCTGGCGGAGGACGAAAACCGTCAGGGCGGCCACGCCGATGACCAGGGCTGCGATGGCGCCGGCACTGGGGCCGGCCTGGCCGCCATGGCCGCCGCCGATCTGGCTGAGCCCGTAGACCAGGCCGCCAAAGGCCGGGACGGTAAGGATGACGGACAGCACATCCAGCCTGGCCTTTTCAGGCTTCCCCACGTTGGTGAGGTATTTGGCGCCGATGGCCAGCGCCGCCAGGGCAACCGGCAGCACGAAGACGAACATGAAGCGCCAGGTGAAATGCTCCAGGATCAGGCCGGACACTGTGGGACCCATTGCGGGTGCCACAGAGATGGCAATGCTCACGTTGCCCATGACGGCGCCGCGCTTGGCCAGCGGGACCAGGGTGAGGATGGTGGTCATCAGCAGCGGCAGCATGATGGCGGTGCCGCCGGCCTGGACAATGCGCGCCAGGAGCAGGACCTCGAACCCGGGAGCCACCGCCGCAAGCGCCGTTCCACCCGCGAACAGGCCCATGGCCAGCATGAAGACGGCGCGCGTGGACAGGCTCTGGAGGATGAAGCCGGTAGTGGGGATCACCACCGCCATGGTTAGCATGAACCCCGTGGATAGCCACTGGACCGTGGGAGCGTCCACGCGAAGGTCCACCATGAGCCGCTGCAGGGCGACGTTCATGATGGTCTCGTTGAGGATCACCACGAATGTCGCCACCAGCAGCGTGCTGATGATGGTTACCGATTCACGGGACATCTTCTCCGGCGCTGCGGACTGGGTTCCTTTGCGGGTTTCAGCGCGTATTCCTTCGCCCTGAACGGGCTTGCCGCTGGCGTTCGGAGAGACTTCGGTAGACATGGGTGTTCCCTCAGGGGTTTTTGGAAGTGATGCACGGCCGGCGCCGCTGCAGATGCAAACACTCTACCCGCTGGAGTAATTCCTCCATACGGGTTTTTCAACCCTGAGGGAACATTGGGGGTCAGGCGGTCTGGCCCGCGTGCTGGCCTTCGGAGATCTCTTCCACCAGCTTGTTGTTGAAGGCCGGGAGGTCGTCCGGGTTCCGGCTGGTCACCAGGCCCTGGTCCACCACCACTTCCTGGTCCGTCCAGTTGGCGCCGGCGTTCTTCAGGTCGGTTTCAAGCGTGAAGTAGGACGTGACGTTCCGGCCCCTGATGACTCCCGCCTCGATCAGCAGCCAGGGTCCGTGGCAGATGGATGCCACGGGCTTGTGCTGTTCAAAGAAGCTGCGCGTGAAGCTCTGGGCATCCTTGTCCACCCGCAGGTGGTCCGCGTTGACGACGCCCCCGGGAAGCACCAGGGCGTCAAAGTCCGTGGCATTCGCCTCTGCCACGGTGAGGTCGACGTCGAAGGTGTCGCCCTTCTCGGTGCCGTTGTAGCCCTGCAGCTTGCCGCTCTTGGGTGCCACCAGGGTGGGCTCGCCGCCGGCATCCTTCACTGCCTGCCAGGGGCTGGTGAGCTCCACCTGCTCCACGCCGTCAGTGAGCAGGAATGCCACCTTCTTGCCTGCGATGCTGTGCTCTGACATTGATCCTCCTCATGCTTGCGGTTGCACGCTTTTGGCGCACAGGTCCCGCTTCGAGAGTTGTTTGCCTGACGCTTTCCAGCCTAGGAAAGTTGAAAGTCATAAGCAAGCTGACTATTTACTGTCCGGGGTACGTGCTTCGTTCGGTACGGCGGCTGCGCCGGCAAGGACGACGGCGGCACGGGGCTGCACGCTGGCGGGTTGTCTGCGGGCCTTCGGGTTCCTTCTGCGCACGGCATAGGGAGCCGTGAGTCCTGCGGATTGTGCCTTGGCGCCCTTTTCGCTGCGGATATCTTTTGGCGCTGCGCATCTTCCCTTTCGCGCGGCATATTTGGGGTGCGAAAAGGAATGTGCGTGTCGACAAGGCGTACGACGGCGGCACGGGGCTGGCACGCTCGCGGCACCTTGGCTGCGGCTGACGTTGGGGTACGGGCAGGAGCCTGGGGGCAGGGCTGGTCGGCAGGCCTGATTGTCAGTGCCTCGCTGGATGATGTGGGTATGGGAATCGGCACGGGTGTTGGGGTGGTGTTGGAGGGTGTTTCTGCCTCTGTTGCTGCCCTCGATGCTCTTACCCGTGAGGATCATTTCCTTGCCGCCGGGTCCGGTGTTGGTGCTGATGTCGATGTGCTGCGGCGGCGGTATGAGCTCCGGCTGCAACGGCTGGAGGCAGTCTCCCGGGTCGAGGCTCAGCTCGCGGCGGTGAAGGCCCGTGACGCGGCAGAAGCGGTCGAGATCCAGCAGGCACTGCTTGCCCCCGACGCCCCGGTGGATGAGCGCATGTTTTCGGAGATGTCCGCGGTGGAGGAGATCGCCGGAGTCCTGACAGTGAGTTCCGCGGCCGCGGGTGCTTTGGTGGAACAGTCCCGCCGGGTGTGTTCCCTGCCGCCGATGATGGCTGCCCTGTCAGCCGGTGCCGTGTCGTGGCAGCATGCCAGGATTGTCGCCGATGAAACCGAGGGGCTCACCCCGGACGGGGCTGCTGCCTTGGTGGCGCACTTCTTCGACCCCGACGCGCCCAACCCCGCCCGCGGCGCCGCGCCCGGTGAACTTGTCCCTGCCCGGTTCCGCGCGAAGGTCCGCGCCTGGCGGGAACGCCACCACCCCGAAACCCTCGAAAAACGCTACGCCAAAGGCGTCGCGGACCGGCGGATGGAATACACCCCGGACCGCGACGGCATGGCCTGGCGCTCGCTCTACCTCCCCGGTGACACCGCCTGCGCCATCTGGAACCGCACCACCGCCACCGCCCGCGGCCTCCAAGGCCCCACCGAAACCCGCACCCTCACCCAACTCCGCCCCGACATCGCAGCATCATTCCTCCTCGGCGCAGGAATCACCACGGCCACGGCCGAGGCTGCTGTGGGTGGGGCTGCACGGGCTACTGGTGATGCTGCGGGAACGGGCGCAGGCAGCGTTTCCGGCACAGGGAGCACTGGTGGTGTGGGCAAGGTTCCCACCCCTCGGGCCGATGTCCTGGTCACCGTCCCGGTCTTCGCCCTGCTCGGACTCACCGATGAGCCGGCGGCGCTGGACGGCCTGGGCCCGATCCCGGCGTCGATGGCGCGGAGGCTTGTCGCGGACGGGGCGGAGTCGTTCTACCGGGTCCTGGTCGACCCCCGCGACGGGGCACCACTGGAGATCGGACGCACCCGCTACCGGCTCCCCGAAACCATCAAACAATGGATCCGCATGCAGGACCGGAAATGCACCTTCCCCGGCTGCACCAACCACACCCCCGACAACCACACCGACCACCTCACCGCCTGGGACCACGGCGGCAGAACAGACGTCCGGAACCTGGCCCAGCTATGCCCCAAACATCACCGTTTGAAGCACGCCCGCGCCTGGAACCCGGATCCCGCGACGGAACACGGACCGCCCGGCTGGACCTCACCCACCGGCCGCCACTACAACCCCGAACACCAAGACCCCCAACCAACCCACTGGCCACAATGGCCCATGCCCGCTGCTGCAACCCCGGGTGGAGATCCCGGCCCGGAGCACCCACAGTGGGAACCAGACGACGACACCTTCATAGACCTCAACGACCTGTCACCCGAAGACCCCCTCTGGGCAGACTTCTACACCACGCCATTCGCGCCCTTTCCGGACCGCGTTGGCGCCGGGCAGCAGTAACTGTGGCGCCGGAGCAATGCATCGCGTCGTACCTTATGCCTCGCCTCGGACGCCTATGTCGCGTCAGGCGCTATGCCCGGTGGTGCTCGATGAGCCAGCGCGCCATCTGCTGGGCGCGCTGGGCGGCCTGGAGGTCACCCTCGGTGGCTGAAGTTATGGAGCCCTTCATCAGGATGTGCCAGGAACGCGAAAATTCCTCCGGTCGGGCCAAACCGGCTTCCTCCGCCAGCCCCCGGACGTGCCCGCGGACCTTCGCCAGGTAGTCGATGCTCGCCTGGCCCAGAGGGTGGGAGGGCCCCATCTCCAGCAGGACATTGATAAAGGCACTGCCTTCGAAATCGTCCTGCTGGAACCAGTCGCCCAGGACGTCGAAGATCGCCAATAGTTGCTCAACGGGAGTGCTTCCCTTGCTGCGGGCCTTGGAAATGATGCTGTCCTCCGTCCACTGCTTATCCCGCCGTTCCAGGAAGGCCAGGACCAGCGAATCCTTGGATGGGAAATGCCGGTAGAAAGTCGCCTTCGCTACACCCGAACGCTCGATGAGCTCGTTGACGCCCACAGCCCGGATCCCCCGGCGCGAGAAGAGCTCGTACGCCACGGACAGGATCCGTTCCTCCGGGCTCGACTGGCCGCTCGGCGAAGCCGGCGCCGCTGGGGGTGGCACTGGCGATTCCGGCCCTGACGATGCTGGGGACGATGAATTTTCGGGCTCCGGGTTCGTCACGTCCATGGGGTAATTCTGTCATGAGACAGACTTGTCTTCCCCGTTGTAGTGTTTGTCCTACGTGCAGTGCATTCGAACGTCGCGGTGGTTCCCCGGCCACTGCAGCTTGATGCAAGGAGGCCACTATGACCGTAGAGCGGTCGGTCCAAGGCGTGCCGTCGGCTCCCGAGCCGTGGATCCCCAGTGATACTCCTGTGGAGATCCGCCAGTTCGCCATCGAATCCCTGCGCTGGCAGGCGCAGGAGATTATCGACGAACAGCTTTCCAGCACGGATCCGGCCGAAGAACTCTCCAGGGCACGGCTTCGACAGTTCGTTGCACGCAACCCCGGCCGTCCGGAAAAAGCACTCCTGGAACAGCTGATGGCCAGCGAGGACGGGCTTGCCCCTTAACCCGCCATCCTCGTTCCCGGCGCTTCAGCCCGGCTGGAGGCCAGTGAAACAAGAAGTCAGGAACTGAGCGGCATATTGTCGATCAGCCGCACCGGGCCAACCTTGGCGGCGATGAGCGCCAGGGCCTCACCCCGGAAGGGAGTCTCGCGGCAGTTCTCGGCCAACGGTTCAAGGGTTCCCGGATCCACTACCTCGAAGTAGTCCAGTTCCACCAGTGGCTGGGACCTCACAAGCGCCAGCGCGGAGTCCAGGTCCAGCGGCTCATGCGCGTTTGCCCGCTCCTCCAGCAGCCGCAGGGCCCTGGACAGGACAAGCGCGGCCTCCCGCTCGGCGTCGGACAGGAAGCGGTTGCGGCTGGACAACGCCAAGCCGTCCTCCGCCCTGACCGTGGGCACGCCGACGATCTCGACCGGAAAGTTCAGGTCGGCAGCCATCCGCCGGACCAGGGCCAGCTGTTGTGCGTCCTTCTGCCCAAAGTAGGCCCGGTACGCCGGCAGGCCGCCTGCTTGTGAAGCCCCGTCAGTGGAACCGGAAGGAAGGCCCGCTGCCGGCATTCCGTAGTGCAGCAGTTTTGCCACAACGGTCAGGGCGCCGTCGAAGTGTCCGGGCCGGGAAGCGCCCTCCCACTTCTCCCCCAGGCGGCCGGAGGTAATCCGGACCAACGGCTCCCCACCGGGGTAAACCTCCTCCACGGACGGCGCGAACACCAGGTCAACACCCTGTTCCTCCAGCAGCGCAAGGTCGGCGTCCAGCGTCCTGGGATAGCGGTCCAGGTCCACAGCGTCGCCGAACTGCAGGGGGTTGACGAAGATGCTGGCCACCACAACGTCATTGTGCTCGACGGCGGTGCGCGCCAGAGCGGCATGGCCTTCGTGGAGTGCGCCCATGGTGGGCACCAGGCCCTGCGAGGTCCCGCGCCTGGCGCCAAGGAGCCTGGCGCTTTCCGCGTGCAGTTCGTGAACGGTTTTGACGAGTTGAATGGACATTCAGTCCTCCTTTGGATCGAGGGCCTCGTGCAGCCCCTTCAGCTGGTCAGGTTTCAGCAGTCCGCGTCCTTCTGCTCTGAGGGCAGTGGCCCGGGCCATCGCAAGGTAGGCCTCAAGCACATCACCGTGCCCGCCGCCGTCGAGCTCCCGCAGAGCTTCAGCATGGGCACGGACCGTCCCCACGTCCCCTCGGGCCACCGGGCCGGTCAGCGCAGACTCCCCTGAGGCCAGCGCGTTTTCCAGCGTGGCCCTCAGCAGCGGACCAAGCATGCGTTCGGGCGCCTCCACGCCAACCTCCCGCAGGAGCTGCGACGCCTGCGCCACCAGGGTCACCAAATGGTTGGAGCCGTGCGCCAGGGCAGCGTGGTAAAGCGTCCGGTCCGCCTCGGCGATTGCAACCGGTTCCGCCCCCATCTCCACTACCAGCGCCTGGGCGATGGGCAGCATGGCGGCATCGGCCGTCACCCCGAAGGTGCAGTCCAGCAGCCGGGTGAGGTCCAGGCTCATTCCGGTGAAAGTCATGGCCGGGTGCAGCGCCAATGGAATGGCACCGGCGGCGCGGACGGGATGCAGCACGCCGACGCCGAACCGACCGGAAGTGTGTGCCACAAGCTGGCCGGGCTGCCATGCCCCAAGCTTCGCCAGGCCCTCCACCAGGCCCGGGAGGGCGTCATCCGGCACTGCCAGCAACACCAGTTCCGCGCGCTCAACGATGTCCTGCACTTCCAGGATGGGCACGCCGGGCAGTAGCGCTTCAGCCCGTTCCCGGCTTGCGTCGGACACCGCCGACACCCCGACGACGGCGTGCTCGGCTGCGCGCAAAGCCGCGCCAAGCACGGCTCCCACCTTGCCGGCGCCGATGATTCCGACGCCGAGTCGTCCGGGCTTAGCCATGCTGCTGGCCTTCCTGTTGGTGGTGGGTGCGGGTTTCGCCGGCCGCCGCCTGGGACATCGGCGCGGCAGGGGTCGGCCCGGCGGGCAATTGCACGCCCAATTGCATGCCATCCGGCAGCGTGGGCGCAACTGCCGGAACAACCTGCCGCAACCATTGTTCGGTGGTTTGCCGCTTCCGGGCCAGCCGTGCGCGTGCTGACTGGTCGTCGAAGAGTTGCCTGGCTTCGTCCAGCCCGGCCTGCCTCAGGCGAGGTATTACCGGCCCGGCGGTTGTATGCAGGGCCAGGTCCGCCACCCGGAACCGGCGCGCCAGGGGCCCCTGGTGCAGGGCCAGCGACTGCGTCCGCTGATGGGGAACCAGCACCAGCAAACGCCACCACCGCCCGGAACGGATCAGGAGGGCCGTGTCCGTTGACGTGAACCCGTTCCGGCGCCACGCGAGGGGCGCCAGCAGCCGGGCCCGGCGCGGCGTGGTGACGAATCCGCCGTCGGAATCCCTGCCTGCAAGCCCGGCGGTGAACACCAGCTCCGGCCGGTCCGTCCCGGGGTCCGGCAGGACCAGCGACAGCATTGCCATGACGTCGGCAAGCTTGCCGACGGGCAGGAGGATGGTCCTGGTGTTGCCCTCGACGGCGTTGCCGGAAACCCCGTAGCCGGCCGCATTCACCTGCATCCGATACCAGCCGAACGGCCGCCACAGCGGAGGCTGGGCGATTTTCACCGCCTGGATCCGGCCGGGCGGAAGCGTCTGCGCCTGGGTGTCCAGCAGCCCGTACCGCAGCCGGATGCCGTCGGGCGAAACCGCTGCGGTGAAGTTGAATCCCTTGTTGAAATAGTTCCAGTAGCCGGCGGCAAGGCCCAGGGCCGCGGGCACCAGGTAGAAGTAGAACGCGCGGTTGTCCGTCAGTGCCGACAGAACCACCGACGCAATGCCGCCCACCACAATGAAGACGCTTTGCTCGCTGAGGATCAGCGATCCGAGAAGGCGCGACGGCGGCACGGCGAGGACAGTGATTTCCGGCGCCTCGGGTGCGGGTTGGGGAAAGCGTCCCGGCCCCTTACTATCCCCGGAAAAACCATCCGGGGCGGAACCAGCGCCGGCACCGGTATGGGAACCGGCGCCGGAGACTGCTCCGGAAGCCTGCGCCAGGATGGTGGCACGAAGCTGGCGGGCGTCATCGATCTTCAGGTAGGCCAGGCGCACCGCTGATTCGCCGGCGTCGGCCACCTCGAATTTGAGTTCGGCCAGTCCGAAGATCCGGGCCAGCAGGGGCTGCACGATGTCAATGGCCTGCACCCGGTCCAGCCGTGCCTGCCGGTGCTGGCGGAAGATGAGCCCGCTGTTGACCCGGACGTAGCCACCGGATACCTGGTACTTGGTGAAGTACCAGGTAAGCACGAATCCCAGCACCGCCACGGCCAGCACCACGGCCCCGCCGCCCAGCAGCCATGGGGCGCGCCTGGCGAACCCCTCCTCGAACACGGGCTGGCCCTGCAGTGTCCGCTCGAAGAGGTCCCGGCCGAAGAAGAACGTGATGGCTGCCAGGGCAACCCAGCCGCGGACGAACGGCGAGGCGGGATGCACGCGCAGCCATTCGCCGTCGGGCGTTCCGTTGGTTTGCGGGCCGGCCGCAGCAGGCGGAACCGCTGCCTGCCCGGGCAGCTGGCCGTCAGTGGTCACAGCCCTGCCAGCCTGGCTTCGCCGCGGGCGGCCAGCTGTTCCCGGAGCCGTGCGCCCTCCGCTGCCGGCAGGCCCGGGATGCGTGCGTTCGTTCCGGGTGACGCGGTGTGCAGCTTCACGGTGCACAGGCCCAGCGCGCGTTCCACGGGTCCGACGCCGATGTCCACGTACTGCATGCGGCCGTAGGGGACGGCCATGGTGCGCTGGAAGAAGATCCCGCCCCGGATCAGCAGGTCCTCGTCGCGCTCGGCGTAGCCGATGGCCCTGACCTGCCGCGGAATGAGCACCAGCCGCCACAGGGCAGCCAGGAGCGTGGCGGACGGAACAGTGATGGCGAGCCACAGCGGCGGCCACCGCCACCAGCCCAGGAGGACAAACAGCAGCGGAGCGGCCAGGACCACTACGGTGACAAGGTTGGCCACGGCCCATTCCACCAGGCGGACTGTGATGTATTTCGGTGAAACCCGCTGCCAGGCGATACCCGGCGGGTCAATCGCCTCGGTATGCATATTCGCCTTCCCCGGCGGCTTCCCCGCGGGCAGGGCGGCCCTTCTTCCCGTCGAGGCTGTTGGCGTCGCCGTCCTCCGGGGGGATCTTGCAGAAGCGCTCCACGAGGAGCCCCACCACGATCATCACCAGGCCGCCGCCGGCCATGGCCAGGGCCAGCCAGGTGATGCCCTGGTCGCTGCGCAGGCTCCAGATCCGCAGCTGGTCCAGGAAGATGCCCACGTGCCAGCCCAGGAGCACCGTTCCAGCGTAGGCGCACGCCTGTGCCAGAATCAGCGTCCGCGCGGCCAGAAGGGGGTCCAGCTGAGTCTTCGTGGCCGTGCTGTTGGGCTTGAGGCTGTTGCGCCACCGCAGCACCCGGATACCCAGAATCAGCGTGATGGCAACGATGACGCCCATGGTGGCCAGCGCTGTGGCGGGCAGGACAGGCGTGGCCATGCTGTACCGGCTGGTGACTACCGTGGCTGACCAGCCCGCCACGGCGAGGATCACGCAGATCAGCAGGAGGCGCAGCGGGTTGATCGGCTTCATCGCTCCTCCACCGCTCCCGCCGTGGGCATGCCGTCAAAGTCGCCGAACCCGTCGAACGGCGACAGGTCCTTGAAATCCTCTGCCCGGGCTGCCAGGGCGCTGATCCGTTCGCCGTCCAGCGTAGCGGCTGGTTCGATAAGCGACCAGGGGTAGAGGACGAAAGCCCGCGACGCGGCGCGCGGGTGCGGCAGGGTCAGCGCAGGATCATCGCTGCGGAGGTCACCGTAGGTGATGATGTCGACGTCGAGCGTCCGCGGCCCCCAGTGGACCTCGCGGACGCGGTGGTGCTTGTTCTCCACCGCCTGGCAGTGTTCCAGCAGTTCCTGCGGGCTCAGGCTGGTTTCCACCGTGATGACCATGTTCAGGAAGTCCGGCTGCCCGGCCGGGCCGCCTACGGCTTTGGTCTGGACTATGGGTGAAACGGCAAGGAGCCGGACCTCCGGCGGATCCACCAGGTCCCCCACAGCCTCGGTCAAGGTCTCGTTCCGTTCACCAAGGTTGCTGCCCAGGGCCAGCACGGCCTTGGTATAGGTCCCGTTCACGTCTGCACCCCGGCCAAGGCATGGCCAGCGGGGACCAGTGCCCGGTGGACGGTGACAGCCACGTCCCCGAAAGGAACCGCGATGGGAGCCTGCGGCTTGTGCACGGTGATGTCCACGGCCTGGAGCTTGAATTCGGACAGGAGGCTGTCGGCGATCCGCACTGCGAGTGCCTCGATGAGGTTGAGTGGTTCGCCGGTGATCCAGTCGGTGATACGCTGCGCCACCTCGCCGTAGTGCGCGGTGTCCCGCACATCGTCGGACTTTGCCGCTTCGGTGAAGTCCAGGTGGAGCACTGCGTCCACCACGAAAGGCTGGCCCTCCCGGCGTTCGAAATCAAAGACGCCGTGATGGCCGACGGCGGTCACTCCGGTCAGCGTAATCCTGTCCATGGGTCCCCCGGCCCTATTGGTTTTTGGGTACGGCTTGTGCCGTGGATGCTGCGGCCATGCGTGCAGCCACCTTGACGGCGTCAAGGCTGGACCCCACCTCGTGCACACGGACGGCCCAGGCCCCGCGGTAGGCGCTGATGGCTGTGATCGCCGCTGTGGCCCCGTCCCGTTCCTCCGGGGCGGCGGACTTGCCGGCCACCGTCAGCAGGGTGCCGAGGAAGCGCTTGCGGGAAGCGCCCACCAGGACCTTGTGGCCCAGGCTGTCCAGCTGGTCCAGGTTCTGCAGCAGTTCCCAGTTCTGGGCATCATTCTTGGCGAACCCCAGGCCGGGGTCGATGATGATCTGTTCCTGGCTGACACCGGCGGCGTAGAGCTTGTCGCGGACTCCTGCCAGCTCGGCCACCACTTCACCGGCAACGTCCGTGTACTCGGCGAGGGAGTTCATGGTACGGGCGTCCCCACGGCGGTGGGTGAGGACGTACGGCACCTTGGAGGCCGCCACGAACTCGGCCATTTCGGGCTCGATGCTCAGGCCGGAGATGTCGTTGATGATAGCTGCGCCGGCTTTTACCGCCGCTGCCGCCGTCGAGGCATGCGTTGTGTCGATGCTGACCAGTGCGCCGGCCTTCACCAGGGCCTCGATCACCGGCAGGACGCGGCGCTGTTCTTCTTCCGGGCTGACGTCGTCAGCGCCGGGCCGGGTGGATTCGCCGCCGACGTCGATGATGTCCGCACCCGCGTAAAACATCCGCAGGCCGGCGGCGATGGCGGTGTCCGCCGTGGCGTGCTTCCCGCCGTCGCTGAAGGAATCGGGGGTGACGTTGAGGATTCCCATGACCAGGGTGCGGTCGGTGGGCAGGCCTTCGAAGCGCGCGGCCGGGCGGGGCTTGCGCAGGATGGGCAGCGGGGAGGTTGCGGGCCCCGTTCCAGGGGCTGCAGCGAGTGAATCCATGGTCTGTAGTTACCTTCCGAGGATGAGGCTCATGGCTTCGGCACGGGTGGCCGGGTCATGAAGCTGCCCGCGGACCGCACTGGTGACGGTCTTCGCTCCGGGCTTGCGGATACCGCGCATCGACATGCACATGTGTTCGCATTCAACGACCACGATGGCGCCACGGGGCTTGAGGTAGCGGACCATCGCTTCGACGATTTCAGTGGTGAGGCGCTCCTGCACCTGCGGGCGGCGGGCGTAGATGTCCACCAGGCGGGCCAGCTTGCTCAGCCCGGTGACCTTGCCGTCGTGGGACGGAATGTACCCCACGTGGGCCACCCCGTGGAACGGCACCAGGTGGTGCTCGCAGGTGGAGTAGAACGGGATGTCCTTGACCAGGACCAGTTCCTCATGGTCCAGGTCGAAGGTGGTGGACAGCACGTCAGCAGGATCGTGGTGCAGTCCCGCGAAGACCTCGGCGTACGCCTTCGCAACCCGCTTCGGGGTGTCGCGCAGGCCGCCGCGGTCCGGGTCCTCGCCAATGGCAAGGAGGATCTCGCGGACGGCCGCCTCGATCCTCGGCCGGTCCACCTTTTCGCGTTTCGAATGGTGGGATCCGTCCTCCGCCAGGTGTACGGCGGAGGCGGGAACGTCGTCGTCGTCGAAAGAAGTCACAGGGAAAGCTTAGCCGCGAAGGGTGTCAGGCCCCGAGTCGGAGGTGCCTCCGTGAAACGGAGCGTCCTCCGGAACGCCCTGCGAGTGCGGCGGCTGGGCGTCCAAAGGCTCGTCCAGCCGGGCCTTCTTTGCCTCTTCCTGCGCCTCGCGTTCCGCCCTTTCCTGGCGGGACTCCACGGGGCCTGCCATCTGGACAGGACGGGTTTCCTTGGACAGCCACACTTCGCGGAAGTCGCGCTTGCGCACGTCGCGGAAGATGTCGGCAATCTCGGACTGGTTGAGGGTTTCGCGCTCCAGCAGCTCAAGGGCCAGGATGTCCAGGATGTCGCGGTTCTCGGTAAGGATCTCGTAAGCCTCGTCGTGGGCCTGCTCGATCAGCCGGCGCACTTCCTCGTCCACCACGTAGGCGATCTGGTCCGAGTAGTTGCGCTCGTGGCCGGCGTCGCGGCCCAGGAAGGGTTCGCCGCCGCCCTGGCCCAGGCGGACAGCGCCGACGCGTTCGCTCATGCCGTACTCGGTGACCATCTTGCGGGCGGTGCCGGTGGCCTTCTCGATGTCGTTGGAGGCGCCGGTGGAGGGGTCGTGGAACACGATCTCCTCGGCAACGCGCCCGCCCATGGCGTAGGCCATCTGGTCGAGGAGTTCGTTGCGGGTGATGGAGTATTTGTCGTTTTCGGGGACCACCATGGTGTAGCCCAGGGCCCGGCCGCGCGGAAGGATGGTGATCTTGGTGACCGGAGCCGAGTTCCGCAGGGCTGCCGCCACCAGGGCGTGGCCGCCTTCGTGGTAGGCGGTGATCTTGCGCTCGTGTTCCTTCATGACGCGGCTGCGCTTCTGCGGGCCGGCCATGACTCGGTCAATGGCCTCGTCCAGGGCGCGGTCGTCAATCAGGTTGGCGTTGGAGCGCGCGGTGAGCAGTGCGGCCTCGTTGAGGACGTTGGCGAGGTCTGCGCCGGTGTAGCCGGGCGTCTTCTTCGCCACACCCTTCAGGTCGACGCCGGGCGCCATCGGTTTGCCCTTGGCGTGCACCTGCAGGATCTGGTCGCGGCCAATGAGGTCCGGCGCCTCCACCGAAACCTGGCGGTCGAAACGGCCGGGGCGCAGCAGTGCCGGGTCCAGGACGTCGGGCCGGTTGGTGGCGGCGATGAGGATCACGTTGGTTTTGACGTCGAAGCCGTCCATCTCCACCAGCAACTGGTTGAGGGTCTGCTCGCGTTCGTCGTTGCCGCCGCCGATGCCTGCACCGCGGTGGCGGCCAACGGCGTCGATCTCGTCCACGAAGATGATGGCGGGCGAGTTGGCCTTGGCCTGTTCAAAGAGGTCGCGGACGCGGGAGGCGCCGACGCCGACGAACATTTCCACGAAGTCCGAGCCCGAGATCGAGAAGAAGGGGACGCCGGCCTCACCGGCCACTGCGCGGGCCAGCAGCGTCTTGCCGGTGCCGGGCGGGCCGTACAGCAGCACGCCCTTGGGGATCTTGGCGCCAACGGCCTGGAACTTGGCAGGCTCCTGCAGGAATTCCTTGATCTCCTGCAGTTCCTCGACGGCCTCGTCCGCGCCTGCGACGTCGGCGAAGGTCACCTGCGGCATGTCCTTGCTGACCATCTTGGCCTTGGACTTGCCGAACTGCATGATCTTGGAGCCGCCGCCCTGCATCCGGGTCATCAGGAACCAGAAGAGGGCACCCAGCAGGATGACGGGGATCAGGAGGGAGAGCAGGCCGGAGAACCAGTTGCTTTCAATCGGCTGGTCGGTGAAGCCCTGGGCCGGCTTGGCGTCGGTGACAGCCTTCACCACGTCCTGTGCGCGGGCGTCAACGAAGAAGAACTGGACGCTCTTGCCTTTGTCCTGCCCGTCCACCTGCAGGTTGTCCTTCAGCGTGAGGTCAACGCGGTTCTCGCCGTCGAAGATCTTGGCCTGCTCCACCTTGTTGCCGGAGAGCAGTTCCAGGCCCTTGTCCGTATCGATGCGGGCGGCACCGCCGGGGGCGAGCGTTGCAAAGGCCACCAGGAGCAGACCGACCACAACGACGATCCAGATGCCCGGGCCTTTGAAGAAGTTCTTAGCTTTCATCTGTTCGGGGGCTGGCCCCGTCCCTTCCGGTAGTGCTTCACGGCGAGTAGTCTGCGCGCGTGATGGTGCTGCGTCAGCTTCTAGCTATACACCGTCCGGAGTACATCACGCATAGCGAAAAGCAAAAGTTCCCTGTGGGCGTAGCAGTGCCGGGACAGCCCAGGAGTTGCCCACATGGCGCGGTTTTACCGGAGTACGGCGGCGGAGTGTGCGGCGCCGCTTACTCGTAGACGTGCGGGGCCAGGGTGCCCACGAAGTCAAGGTTGCGGTACTTTTCGGCGTAGTCCAGGCCGTAACCCACCACGAACTCGTTGGGGATGTCATAACCGACGTACTTGACGTCGATTTCCACCTTGGCGGCTGTGGGTTTGCGGAACGCCGTGCAGATCTCCACGGACGCGGTGCCGCGGGACTCCAGATTGGTCTTGAGCCAGGACAGGGTGAGGCCGGAGTCGATGATGTCCTCGACGATCAGCACGTCCTTGCCCATCAGGTCGGTGTCCAGATCCTTCAGGATGCGTACCACGCCGGAGGACTGGGTGCCCGAACCGTAGGAGGACACTGCCATCCAGTCCATGGAGATGTGGCTGTGGAGTGCGCGGGCAAGGTCAGCCATGACCATGACGGCGCCCTTGAGCACGCCCACCAGGAGGATCTCGCGCCCTTCGTAGTCCTTGTCGATCTGCGCAGCGAGCTCGGTGATCCGCTGCTGGATCTGCTCCTTGGTGTAGAGAACGTGCTTGAGATCTGCCTGGACGTCGTTTGAATCCACCAATGGCTCCTGTTTAGATGCGGGGTGCGACTATTTTGCGGGCGGTTTTTGGGACCGGAATACTAGCTTCCCACAGCGCGCCCGTTCGCGGGGAACAGAACCGGGGCCGCCCTGGGCACCCGGCACGCCGGCGTCCTTTGATCCCTCCAGCTGTGCCAGCGACAGCCGGTACACGCTGACGCCGCCGGGAAGCTCCACCGGACCCGCCGAACCCTGGCGCCGCAGCAGCGCTTCCGCCGCCAAAAGGCGCTGGTAGCTGGGCTGCTGGCCGCCGACGTCGGCCGCTGCCTTGGCGATCACACGGAACCTGATGGCCGGGGCCAGGGCACGCAACGCCTCCTCGGGCAGCGCCAGTGTGCCGCCGTCCCGCTCCACCAGGGAGGCGAAGGTGCTTTCCGCCACAGCCTCCAGGTAGTCGGCGTCAAGCTGCAGGATGGCGGCAGTCCGGGCCAGGGATTCGGCAACCCCGGGGCCCAGGTTCTCCTCGAGGTGCGGAAGGACCTCCACGCGGGTCCGGGAGCGTGCAAAGGCGGGATCGGCGTTGGTGGGATCGTGCCAGGGATCCAGGTCCTCCACCGCGCAGATCTCCTCGGTGTCCGCCCTGCGCAGGCCGAGGAACGGGCGCAGCAGGACACTGTTTCCGGCGCCTGCCCGGGACGGCCGCATGCCCGCGAGCGAGCGGGAGCCGGAGCCCCGGGCCAGGCCCAGCAGTACCTGCTCCGCCTGGTCGTCGAGCGTGTGGCCCAGCAGGATGGCGCCGGCGCCCTGTCCCGCCGCGGCGGCTTCGAGCGCGGCGTGCCGGGCTTCGCGTGCGGCGGCCTCTGGGCCCATACCGGCACCAGCCACCGTGACCGTGCGGATCTCAACCGGTGAAAGGCCCAGCTCCTCCAGGGTCTTGGCGGTGCGCGCGGCAATGTCGCCGGACCCCTCCTGCAGCTGGTGGTCCACCACCACGGCTCCCACGGTCAGCGGGCGTCCGTCCACATGCCCGCGCCGGGCAAAGTACGCAGCGACGGCGGCCAGCGCCAGGGAATCGGGGCCTCCGCTGCACGCCACGACGACGTGGCCGGGATATCCGGCATCGGCGAGCGCGTTTTGCAGCATCCTGCGCGCAGTCCCGACGACGGGCGCGAGCCTTCCGGGCCGGCGCCGTCCGCTGCGTGGCCCGGCGGTGCCGGCAGGCCACTCAGTCCCGGGTACAGGTGTGTCCGTCAATCAGTGACCCATCCGCTCAAGCCACAGCTTGGCGTCGTGGATTTCGGGCTCGGTAGGCAGGTGGTCCACGGACTCCCAGACTTTGTTGAAGCCGTCCATTCCGGCCACGTCCACCACGGCCCGGACGAAGCGGGCGCCGTCGGAGTACTGGCGCATCTTGGCGTCCAGGCCCAGGAGGCTGCGGATGAACTTCTCGATCACGCCCCGGTCCTTGCCGCGGTCGTTGAACCGCTGCCGGATGGTCTTCACGGACGGGACGATGCTGGCGTCGACGGCGTCCATCACCACGTTGGCGTGCCCTTCGAGGAGGCTCATGACGGCGGTGAGGTGCGAGATGGCGGCCTTTTCCTCCGGATCCTGCAGCAGGTCCAGGATGGCGCCGCGGCCGGGAGTGTTTCCGGTGGCGGAGCGGTCCTTCAGGGAGCGGGCAGCAGCGGTGGCGCGCTCCATCAGGGTGTCGACGTTGCCCAGCAGGTGGCCGCTGAGTTCGTCGATTTGTTCCAGCATGTGGTGCCGCAGCCAGGGGGCGGCCGCGAACTGGACACGGTGGGTTTGCTCGTGCAGGCAGACCCAGAGCCGGAAGTCCTCGGGCGTGACGTTGAGTTCCCGTTCCACCGACACGATGTTGGGGGCCACCAGCAGGAGCCGGCCGGCCGCGGGAGCCGTGGAGTTTTCTGCCAGCGCCGCGAAGGGATCGTACTGGCCCAGGACCTTGCTGGACAGGAAGGCAAGCACGGCGCCCAACTGGCTGCCGGTGATGGCGCCGCTGACCTGGGCGGCAGCGGGGCTGAGGCTTCCGCGGCGGCTGTCCAGCATCTTCTGCATGGCGGGTTTGAGCATCACCGCGAAACTCTGCGTGTTGGCTTTGGCCCAGGACGCGCGGTCCACCACCAGCACCGAGGAATCGCGAAGGTCGCGCGCCGCCTCCAGGCCGGTGATGTCGTGCACGTGCGGAACGGAAGCGTCCGCCAGCCGTCGAAGGCTGTCCACCGCTTCCCCGATGGCCTTTTCATCGAGCTCCGGCCCGGCGGGAGCCAGCCGCGCTGCGGCAGACGCAGCGAGGTCCCAGTTGATCAGGGACTGGGCTGTTGGGGACAACGTCGATGCGGATTCGCGCGCAGTGGACTCCATGGTTCCCATCAGAACACAGCAGGCTGGGGATCGTCCTTAAGTTCGCTGACCGGCGAACTTGCACAGCCCCGGCACAGGAGGCCAAAAGCGCCGTCCCAGTCCAGGCCCGCACGTTGGAAGTGCAGGAAGAATCCCCCTCATGGAGTACCAATGGCAGCCGTGCTAGCGGCAGCCGCAGCCCGCCAGCGCCGTGGCGGCCCGGTCCAGGGCTTCCTTGTTGCCGGCCGCGCCCGGGGTCAGGCCGTTGCCGATGAAGGAGAAGACCAGGAGCCGCCCGTCGGAGTCCACCACATATCCGCTCAGCGCCAGAACGGTGTTCAGTGTCCCGGTCTTGGCGCGAACCAGGCCGGCACCGCCGGACGTGGTGGCATCCCCGTAGCGGGTGTCCAGGGTTCCTGACAGGCCACCAACCGGAAAGCCGTCCAGGGCGGCCCGCAGCCTGGTGTCGGCGCCGGTGCTGATGGCCCGCACCACGTCTGTGAACTGGCGGGCCGCAACCTGGTTGCCCATGGCCAGCCCGCACACATCCACCAGCTTCACGGCGTCAGAGGGGATGCCCGCTGCCGCGAGTTCGGCCGCGACCACGGCCGTTGCACCGTCATTGCTTCCGGGCCGGCCGGTGGCCAACGCGGCCATCCGGCCCATGGTTTCGGCAAGGTAATTGTCAGATACCTGCAGCATCAGGTTCACCTGCTCAGCCACGGTGGCCGATTGCACGGCCGCCAGGGCTGGGGCGGCGGCTTGGGACGCGCCGGGTGAGCGTTCGACGCCGGCCGCCACGGTGAGGCCGGCCCCGGCACCTGCCGCACGGAGCCGGGCCGCGAACTCCTCCGCGGCGGTTATGGAGGAATCCTGGGGCCGGGGGCCGGTGGTGACGGCGGGGTCGAAGCGTGCAGAGTTGAGGGCCAGGGGGTACAGCGGCGCTATTTCGCCCGCTTCCACGTCGCCGCTCTGCCAGGCCGGATTCAACGCCGCGCCGGTGAAGAGGGAGTCATCCACCAGCACCTGGATGTCACCGGCAGTACCGGCGGCCTGCAGGGCCTGCACGGTGAGGGCTGCAAGCGTGGCCAGGCCGGCATGGCCCATCGCCTGGCCTGGCCGCGACTCCCCTGCGCCCAGGAGGACGTCGCCGCCGCCCACCAGGACCACCTGGCCGGGAGCAGGGCCCTCCACCACCTTCGTGCTGAACCGGTGCTCCGGCCCCAGGGTGCGCAGTGCGGCCACCGCCGTCAGCAGTTTAAGGTTCGACGCCGGCACCCGGCTTTCCGCGCCGCCCCGGTCAAAGAGGACCTGGCCCGTGAGCGCGTCCTGCACCATGCCGGTGAAGGTACCGCCGCCGTCGGCCTTCAATGCCGGGTCCACCTGGGCTGCCACCGCTGACGGAAGGGGCACTGGGGCGGACTGCTGAAGCGGGGCGAGCGCCTGCGGGGCGGACAGGGTGGCGGGGGCCTGCTGCCAGACGGGGGGCGCCGGGGCGGATTCGGGGGCTTCCGCACCAAAGACCCCGGCGCCAGAGACCCCTGGGCCCAGGAATCCGGGGGCCACCAGCAGGGCTCCCGGGAGGGCGAGGACAAGCAGGATCAAGGCCGCCAGGGCCAGCGGCCAGGGCTTGCGCGGCCCTACCGCGGGGGGCCGGCCAGGGCTGCCGGGGCGCCCGGACCGATGCGCGCGCAACGGTTCCTGGCCGGTTGTTTTGGTCATGCTGGTGCTGGTCCTCAAGTCCTGAAATTTCCCCACAAGTTCCTGATTCCAGGGCCTCTCGCTATATCCTCAATAGTAGTCGGCGGCACCGACACTCTTTTTTGTGGGCCCGTCAAGTGTGCCGCGCACCCCCTGCAATTGCCGAGGAGCATTCCATGAAGCACGACGTGACCATCGAGATCCCCAAGGGATCGCGCGTCAAGTACGAAGTTGACCACGAGACCGGCCGTGTCCGCCTGGACCGCGTCCTCTTCACCTCAATGCAGTACCCCACGCACTACGGGTACTTCGAAAACACCCTCGGCGAGGACGGCGACCCGCTGGACGCGCTGGTGCTCCTGCAGGACTTCGACCTGCACCCCGGCGTCATCGTCGAGTCCCGCCCCATCGGTGTCTTCAACATGACGGACGACGGCGGCGGGGACGCCAAGATCCTCTGCGTCCCCGTGGATGCCCGCTTTGACCACATCCAGGAAGTCAGCGACGTCAACGAATTCCTGATCAAGGAGATCGAGCACTTCTTCACCCGCTACAAGGACCTGGAGCCCGGCAAGTGGGTCAAGGCCGAGGGCTGGGGCGACCGCGCCGCGGCCGAAGCCGAGCTGGAAGCCTCCATCAAGCGTTACGTGCCTGCGTCGCACTAGTTCCACCGTCGCACTGGTTCCACCGGCGCACTGGTTCCACCGGCCACCGCCTTAGGGCGGCCAGGCCCTGAATCCCCGTCTGCCGGACAAGTCCCCGCTTCATGCAAGGGGGATAGGTCCGGAAGGCGGGGATTTGTCGTTGTCCCCACAAAGGTAAATCTGTGGAATCGTGGGGCTGTGAGTTCTGAGCCAGCACTGACTTCCCAGCTCTTGTTCCATCCGCCCTGCGGCCCTGTCGCCGGCTGGCGGGACGGCGAGGTTATCCGCGCCACAGGGATCCCGTACGCCGCGGCCGCACGGTTCCAGCCGCCCGTGCAGGTCCCGGACTGGACCGCCGAGCTGTCCGCCACATCCCTCTCCCCTGCCTGCCCCCAGGCTCCCGTGCCGTTCCTCGACGACGTCCTGGGCACCAGATACGGGGAGCTTCCGGGGAGCGAGGACTGCCAGAACCTTTCCATCACCATGCCCGGCGACGTCAGGCCGGACGAAAAACTGCCCGTCATGGTCTGGATCCATGGCGGCTCCTACACCACCGGCTCCGGGGACCTGGCCATCTTCGACCCCACCCGGCTGGTGGCCGAGAACCGCGTCATCGTGGTCTCCGTGACGTACCGGCTGGGGCTGTTCGGGTTCCTGGCCACACCCGCGGGACGTCCCGGCAACCTGGGGCTCCTGGACCAATTGGAGGCATTCCGGTGGGTGCAGCGGAATATCCAGGCCTTTGGCGGCGACCCCCGCCGGGTCACCGCATTCGGCCAGTCCGCCGGTGGTGACGCGATCGCCCACCTGATGGCCACACCCGAGGCGCCCACACTCTTCCAGCGCGCCATCATCCAAAGTGCACCGCTGGGCATCACCCGCGGGCGGGCCAAAATGAACCACGCCATGGGCATCGCCGCCGAATCGGTCACCGAACAGACACCGGCCATGGACGTGGTGGCGGTCGAGGAACAGGTCGCCCAGGTGGCCAAAAAGTTCGGCATGCTGGCTGCCATGCCCTTTGGCACACAGTACGGGCACGATCCACTCCCGGAGGAAGCCGGGATCGAAGCGGCGTGGGACCGGACGGCGCCCGCCATCGAGGTGCTGATCGGCCATACCTCGGAGGAGGCGCGCCTGTTCCTTCCCCGCAGCCCTCGACTGATGCGGCTGGCCGGGATCCCCTTGGTGGGTCAGCACGCCGTGCGTGCCATCGACTGGGTGGTCACCGAAACCGTGTACGGCCGGGCAACGCGCCGGTTCGCCCGGCGCCACGCCAAAGCGGGCGGAAACGCCCACCGGTACCTCCTGACCTGGCATGCCCCCGGCAATATCTTTGGCGCGGCCCACACCGTGGACCTGCCCCTGCTGCTCGGCACCAGGGAAACATGGGACGGGGTGGGACTGATCGCCGGCGCCCGCTGGGAGGACGTGGAGGCGGCTGGCCGGAAGATGCGGGCCCTGTGGGCCGGTTTCGCCCGCGGCGCCGACCTTGGGAAGTCCGGCGGCATCACCGGAGTCCTGCAGTATCAGGCAGCCTGAGAGCGTGAAAACGCTGGGCGTGGACCTGGCGGCGGCCACCAGGAAGACCGCCGTCGCGGTGATCGAGTGGGAGCCAGATACGGCCCGGCTCACCCACCTGGCCCTGGACGTGGACGACCAGGACATCGTGGAGCTGTTCGGCTCCTGCGACATGACCGGCGTCGACTGTCCGGTGGGCTGGCCCGACGCGCTGATCCCGTTCCTTACCGGGCACCTGAACTTCGACGCCGATCCCGTCCTCGAGTACGACGGAATTGCCGGCCGGAGGCTGCTCGCCTACCGGGACACCGACCGCTTCGTCACGCGCGAAACCGGGCTGATCCCGCTCAGCGTCTCCGCCGACCGGCTGGCCCATCCTGCCATGCGCTGCGCCGTGATCCAGGCAAAGATCGCCGCCCTGCACGGCCCACAGGCGCGTGACGGCTCAGGACGCCTGGCCGAGGTCTACCCGGCAGCATCCCTGAAGATCTGGGGCCTGAACGGGCGCGGCTACAAGGGCCGGGGCGTCCCGGAAGCCGAACGTCTCGGCCTCCTGCTGGCGGCCCTCGAAGAGCAGGCGCCATGGCTGGACATGGGCGGGCACCGGGGCACGCTGGCCGGTTCGGACGATCTCTTCGACGCCGTCATCGCTTCCCTGACCGCCCGGGCCGCCGCCCGTCGTCGTACGCTCTTGCCGGACGGTTCCCATGCGCAGGCAGCGCGCAGCGAAGGCTGGATCCACCTGCCCTCCTGCACGCTGGACGAACTCCGCAACTAGGTGGGGGTCAGCCGCCCAGCTTCCAGTTCCGGATCTCCTCCGGGTCCTCGCCGTGGGTGCGGGTGTGCTCGCGCGCCCGGTTGCGGCGGTCCTGCAGGTCCTGGCGCAGGAGCGAGTGCTTCTCAGCCAGGCCGGGTACCCGGTCGATCGCGTCGATAGCCAGCGTGAACCGGTCGATTCCGTTGAGCATGGCCATGTCGAACGGTGTGGTGGTGGTCCCCTCTTCTTTATAGCCGTGCACGTGGAGGCCCTGCTGGTTGGTCCGCCGGTAGGCCAGCCGGTGGATCAGCGCCGGGTAGCCGTGGTACGCGAAGATGACCGGCTTGTCGGCGGTGAAAATCCCGTCGAAGTCATGGCCGGGGAGGCCGTGCGGGTGCTCGCTGTCGTCCTGCAGCCGCATCAGGTCCACCACGTTCACCACCCGCACCTTGAGTCCGGGCGCGCCCTTCCGGAGCAGTTCGGCGGCCGCCACGGTCTCCACGGTGGGGACGTCACCGGCGCAGGCCAGGACGACGTCGGGCTCCTCGCCGGGCACCTCGGAACCGGCAAACGTCCAGATCCCCAGGCCGCGGCGGCAATGGTTGGCGGCATCGGCCGGACCGAGCCAGGCGGGTGAGGGCTGCTTCCCACTCACCACGATGTTCACGTAGTCCGTGGAGGCCAGGCAGTGCTCCATGACGGAGAGCAGGGTGTTGGTGTCCGGCGGCAGGTAGACCCGGATGACCTCGGCCTTCTTGTTCACGGCGTGGTCGATGAAGCCGGGGTCCTGGTGCGAGAAGCCGTTGTGGTCCTGCTGCCACACGTGCGACGACAGCAGGTAGTTCAGGGATGGCACCGGCTGGCGCCAGTGCAGCTTCCGGGAGACCTTCAGCCATTTGGCGTGCTGGTTGAACATGGAGTCGACAATGTGGACGAAGGCCTCGTAACAGTTGAAGACGCCGTGCCGGCCGGTGAGGAGGTACCCCTCCAGCCAGCCCTGGCACAGGTGCTCGCTCAGCACCTCCAGGACCCGGCCGGAGCGCGCAAGGTGCTCGTCGACGTCGTCGATCCTGTACTGCCACACCTTGTCGGTGACCTCATAGACGTTCTGCAGCCGGTTGGAGGCCGTCTCGTCCGGGCCGAACAGCCGGAAGTTATCCATGTTCTGCGCAATCACGTCCCGCATCCAGGATCCGAGCGTAACCATGGGGCTGACCCGCTCGGTGCCCGGGCTGGGAACCTCCACGGCGTGGTCGCGGTAGGAGGGCAGCTTCAGCGCGCGCCTCAACAATCCGCCGTTGGCATGCGGTGTGGCACTCATGCGGAAGTCGCCCGTGGGCGCACCTTCGGCGACGTCGGGCCGGAGCCGGCCGTCGCCGTCGAACAGTTCCGCCGGCCGGTAGGACTGCAGCCACTCCTCCAGCTGCTTCAGGTGCTCGCCGTTGGTGCGGACCTCGGACAGCGGCACCTGGTGCGCCCGCCAGGTGCCTTCCACCTGCAGCCCGTCAACCATGCGGGGTCCGGTCCAGCCCTTGGGCGAGCGCAGCACGATCAGGGGCCAGCGGTGTCCGCCCTCCCCCGCCTCTTCACCGGAAGCGTCCTGCCGGTGGGCATCCTGGATGGCCTTGATATCCGCCAGGCACCGGTCCAGGACGCCGGCGAAATCGCGGTGCGCCTTTTCGGTGTCGTCCGGGTCCGCCACCGTGACGAAGTACGGTTGGTGCCCGTATCCGCGCAGCAGCTGGTCCAGCTGGTCCTGGGGCATCCGGGCCAGGATGGTGGGGTTGGCGATCTTGTAGCCGTTCAGGTGCAGGATGGGCAGGACGGCACCATCCACGGCGGGATCCAGGAAGTTGTGGGAGTGCCAGCTGGCGGCCAGCGGACCGGTTTCCGCCTCGCCGTCGCCAATCACCACGGCGGTCACCAGCTGCGGGTTGTCGAACACCGATCCGTACGCGTGGGCCAGGGAGTACCCCAGCTCCCCGCCTTCGCTGATGGAGCCGGGGGTTTCCGGGGCCGCGTGGCTGGGGATTCCGCCGGGGTAGGAGAACTGCCGGAAGAGTTCGGCCAGGCCTGCCTCGTCATTGCCCACGTGGGCATAGATTTCGGAGTAGGTCCCCTCCATCCAGGCATTGGCGACGACGGCGGGACCGCCATGGCCGGGACCGGCGACGAAGAGCATCTCCAGGGAGTCGCGGCGGATCACGCGGTTCAGGTGGGCGTAGACGAAGTTGAGTCCGGGGGTGGTGCCCCAGTGCCCCAGCAGGCGGGACTTGGTGTCCTCTGCCTGCAGCGGTTCCCGCAGCAGGGGGTTGGACCGGAGGTAGATCTGCCCCACCGAAAGATAGTTGGCGGCCCGCCACCATTTGTCGACGAGGCCCAGGTCTTCCTGCCCCGGCCCCTCCTGCCGTGCGCCGCCCTGCTGCACGTCGTCCTGCTGCATCTCATCCTGCCCAGTGCTGCCGGCCATAACCATCCTCACGTCGGGTGTGCCGCTGCAGGCGGCCGTTCCCCCATGGCAACAGATGGAGGGGCAGGCAGGCAAGCCCCGCCGACGGGCTTTCCGCTCTTGCCACCCCGCGCCAGCCGGCATGGGCTCGCCTGGGCCGGGAAAATCTCCTGCCCAACCGGCAACCGGGCCCTGCAATCGGCCGTTCCGTAGTTCCTACTTCCGGGTAGTGTGGATCCAGAAATGTTCACGTTGACCATCAATCAGACGGACAGCCGGCGCGACGGCGACCAGGTGCCGCAGCTGCTCAAGGCGCTGCGGCACATCCCTGCGCGCCTGGACTTCGACCGGTCGGTGGAGGACGAAGTCCAGGGAATCGTCGACTGCCCGCACCAGGCCGTGGATGCCGCACTGATCGCACTTCGCAGCGGGCACTGGTACGTGGGGATCGGCGCGGGGCCGGTAAATGAGCCGCTGCCCAACCAGATCAAGGACGCCTCCGGCCACGGTCTGGTGTACGCGCGCCGGGCCGTGGACAGGCTCCGCAGCAGCAAGGAGCGGATCCCGGTGGCGGTGGAAGGACCGCTGGCCGATGTCGCCCACGACGCCGAGGCCATCCTCAGGCTGCTGGGCCATATCGTGCGTGACCGTTCCGATGCTGAATGGCGGGTGCTGGACCTGCTGACCCCCGGTGTCCGGGGGCAGCAAAAAGCCGTGGCGCAGGAACTGGGCATCACCACCCAGGCCGTCAGTAAAGCGGTGGCCCGGGCGCAGTGGAACGAGGAGCACGGCGCCCGGCCCGCAGCTGCCAGGTTGCTGGCACTGATCCTCGAAGCCCGGTAGCCAGCTGACTGTCCTGCCAGCTCTCTTTAGTTACCTTCAGGGCAGGCCTAGTTGCCGGCGGCTGCCATCACGGGCTCGCCGTTGAAGTACTCCAGTTTCCAGCCGTCCACCGCGTGGTGGTGCGCCAGGTTCAGCACCGCGTTGTCCACGCTCGCCAGGGTCTGGCCAATGGCCCGGCTGAGGCTCACGCGCAGCAGGGTGCCGTGGGTGACCACCAGCAGCCGCTGGCCGCGGAACTCCTCCGCCAGCGCCTCAAGTGCGGCAAGGCCGCGGCCGGCGGCCTCGTCTTCACTTTCCGCGCCCTTGAAGCCGCCCGGAATGCGCAGCGCGTCCAGCTCGGGTCCGGCCTGCATCCCTTCGGCCGGGCCGAAACTGCGCTCGGTGAGTTCCGGAACGCGTCGGGAAACCGCCAGCCCGAGCCCTTCGGCAATCAGGTCTGCGGTTTCCGCGGCACGGCTGAGGGGCGACGAAACGATTGCGTCCCATTCGTACGGGGCAAGGACGGCGACGGCGTCCCTCGCCTGGCCGCGTCCGACGTCGTTCAAGGGGATGTCGGTGGCTCCCTGCAACCGGCGCTCGGCATTCCAGTCGGTCTGGCCATGGCGGACGAGGGCGAACGTCGTAAGGGTCATGCTTCTATTCTGCCTTGACCCAGGACGCGGTCCGGAATCGGGACGGACGGAAGTACCCCGGCCTAGAGGAGGCTGCGCAGCACGTGGGCGGCGCCGTCGTCGTGCACTGAATGGGTGACCTCATCAGCGGCGGCCACCACCTCCGCCGGAGCCTGGCCCATGGCTACACCCCGGCCGGCCCAGGTGAGCATCTCGATGTCGTTCCGGCCGTCACCGACGGCGACGGTGAGGTGCTCTTCAAAACCAAGGCGGACCCGAAGGTTTTCCAGGGCGCTGGCCTTGGTCACCCCTGCGGCAGCGATATCCAGCCACGCAGTCCATCCCACCGAATAGGTCACTCCCGCCAGGCCCACGTGGTTGATGGCCTCGTTGAACTCCTCCGGCGTGTTTTCGGTGCTGAAGAGCACCACGCGGACGGCGGTGGCTTCCAGCATGGTGTGGAAGTCCACGCCCACGGCCTCCACCCCGAAGCTGGCGTCCTGGAACCGCTCGGTGGAGAGGAAATTGCCGTCGGCATCCTCGAGTGCGTACTTGGCGGACGGGAGGCGCTCCCGGAGCGCACGCAGGGCCGGAGCGGGATCGAACGTGGCCTTGTGGATCACTTCGTAGCCGTTTTCGAGTTCCGGGTGGAGCCGGAGCGTTACGCCGCCGTTGCAGCAGACGGCGTATCCGCGCTCGATTCCGATCTTCTCGATGATGGGAAGGGTGGCGTTCAGGGAGCGTCCGGTGGCGATCATCACCTCGTGCCCCGCTGCAACCACGGCCTGGGCGGCTTCCCGCACATCAGGGGACATGTGGCCGTCGTGGTTCACCAGGGTGCCGTCCACGTCCAGGGCGACCATGAACTTCTGGTCCACACCGGCGAAGCCGAGGGTGTTGGTGTTGGTGTTGTTGTTCGGATTGTTGTCTCGCCGGTCATCGTTGCCGGCGACTGAGGTTTCAGTCAGCGTTGTCATCCACATAGTGAACCAGACGTAACTGACACGCGCTAGGACGCAGGACACAGGTTTATTGAACTGTTGGTAAACACGGCGGATTCCCACATCCCGGCGATCCCTCGCGCAGCAGATCCCCCGGGGCGGACGAGTCCCCGTCTTCCCTGGACCAACAGTCCTCACCTCGTTCGCACATCCGTGCCTTCACGGTTCTGATTAGCGAACCAGCTTCTGATTCGCGGGCGAGGACGTGCCGCAGCCCGGGCGGAGTCCGGTTGCCAGGAGCGGGCGGAGTCCGGCTGCCAGGAGCTTGCACCGCAGCCGGCCGGGGTCCGTGAGGTCAGCCCATCGCCAGCGAACAAAGCCGTGGCCCAGCGCCCGGATCCGGTCCTCGCGGAGCTTCTCCCGATATACGGCCTCGTCAGCCGTCATCCCGTCACGCAGGGCGGCCTGGACGTACTTCCCCTTGCCGTCGAACTCACCCACCACCCCCTGGGAAGGCCACCAGAAATCGCTCCTGCCGATGAAGCCGTTGCCGTCCTTAAAGACGTGTTGAAGTTCGGGCTGTTCGAAACCAAGGAACTCAAAGATGGCCCGGCTGTACGACTCCCCAACGGACTCCGGCTCGGGGCTCGCCAGGGCAGCGACCCGCTCCGCGCGGCGCCGGGCAGCCGCAGACGGAAGAGCCGCTATGCCGGCGGCAATGCCCGGCACGGACAGAAGGCTGGCACCACGATCCACAAGGCCGTCGGCCAGGAGTTTGCGGGCGGCCCCGTCTGCGAGTACCAGTGCCTGGCTCAGGTTCGTGGAGGAAATGACATCCACGGTGGTCTCCATGAGTCCTGTGCAGAGGAACTCCCCATGGCGGACAGGTTCCAGCACGCTCTTGAGCCGGTACCTAAGCGGATAGGAACGCGTGCGGCGCACGTCTTGGGCCGTTCCGTCCCCGCCCAGGACCAACAGCGGCGATTTCCTGATGCCGCTTCGGCCGGGCAAGGCAGTCGCCAACTCCACGCACGGTGGCGTTCCCAGCGTCGGCAGACCGCTCGCCACCGCTGCCGTTTGCCCGCACAAAACGGCACCTTTGACCGATCTGGCGAGTGACGTCGTCGTCCATGCGAAGCGCCGGGACGGCAGCGCGTTGAGCCAGTCCTCGGTGGAGACGTAGAAGCCGCGCCGAATCCGCACCAATTGCCCTGCTTTGAAGGCGCGGTGCACGCCGTCGGTGCCGGCGCCCGTGCGGAGAATGGCGGCAGTATCAATCAGTCCGGGTGGCATGTCCATTCCAACAGGATGTTGGACCATGGAAGCGCGGTCACCGGTCCGCTGCCTGTATGTGGACAAGCGACCGTCAGGCCTAAGCATGTTCGCGGATCAGAACCATGAAGGTCCTGATCCGCGAACAAGCTTATGAAAGCTCCCTTAGAGAACCGGCAGGACCTCGAGGCCGCCCAGGTACTTCTGCAGCGCCTTGGGCACGTTGACGGAGCCGTCCGGGTTCTGGTGGTGCTCCAGCAGCGCCACGATCCAGCGCGTGGTGGCCAGGGTGCCGTTCAGGGTGGCCACTGCCCGGGTGCCCTTGGCGACACCCTCGGAGTTCACCACGCGCTCACGGATATTCAGGCGGCGCGCCTGGAAGGTGGTGCAGTTGGAGGTGGAGGTCAGCTCGCGGTAGGCGCCCTGCGTGGGAACCCAGGCTTCGCAGTCGTACTTGCGTGCGGCGGAGGTGCCGAGGTCACCGGCAGCGGTGTCAATCACGCGGTACGGCAGCTCGCACTTGGCCAGCATTTCCTCTTCCCATGCCAGGAGGCGCTGGTGCTCGGCGGCGGCCTCTTCAACAGTGGTGTAGATGAACATCTCCACCTTGTTGAACTGGTGGACGCGGATAATGCCGCGGGTGTCCTTGCCGTGCGAGCCGGCCTCGCGGCGGTAGCAGGAGCTCTGGCCGGCGTAGCGGATGGGGCCCTTGGAGAAGTCCAGGATCTCGTCTGCGTGGTACCCGGCCAGGGCAACCTCGGAGGTGCCCACCAGGTAAAGGTCGTCTTCGGCGAGTCGGTAGATCTCGGCGTCGTGCTTCACATCGAAGCCGGTCCCCTGCATGGTCTCGGGACGCACCAGCGTGGGGGTGATCATCGGGACGAACCCTGCCTCGATGGCCTGGTCCATGGCCATCTGCAGCAGGGCCATCTCCAGCCGGGCACCCACACCGCGCAGGAAGTAGAACCGGGCACCGGAGACCTTGGCACCGCGTTCCATATCTATGGCACCGATCAGCTCGCCAATCTCCAAGTGGTCGCGCGGCTCGAAGTCCGGGAATTCACGGGGGGTGCCGACGGTCTTGACCACCACGTAGTCGTCCTCGCCGCCCTCGGGCACGCCGTCCTCAATAAGGTTGGGGATGGTGCGCAGGAGTTCTTCCTGCTTGGTCTGCGCGGCATCGGCCTCGGCAGACGCAGCCTTAACCGAGTTGGCGAGCTCCTTGACCTCTGCCAGCAACGCCTGCTTCTCTTCACCCTTGGCCTGCGCCACCTTCTTGCCGAACACGTTCTGCTCGGCGCGGAGGTTTTCAAAGCGGATCAGGGCAGCGCGGCGGGCGGAATCCGCGGAGATGATCGCGTCCACCACTGATTCGTCCGCGCCACGGGCACGCTGGCTGGCACGGTATTTCTCCGGGTTTTCGCTGAGGTCTTTTACGTCGATCACCACACAAGGGTATCCAATACCGCGCACGACGGCGGGCGGCAGGGTGCGTGCCCCCACGCGCCGCCCGCACGGCTACTGTTGAAGCACCATGAGCGACTGGATTCTCTACCTGCTGATTGCGGTGGCGCTTGCCTTCGCCACGTCCAGCTGGTGGGGGGTGCGCCGCCTCAAAGCACTGCATATGCGCAGCACCGTGGCGGGGGAAGTTTACGACTCCGGGCTGGCGCAGCAGCGGGTGGCCGTGGTCCTGAATCCAATCAAGGCGCGGGCCGGGGAAGCGAGGGAAATCATCCAGCGCGCCTGCCTGGCAGCCGGGTGGGAGGAGCCTGTCTTCTTCGAGACGACCGCGGAGGACCCCGGCTTTTCCCAGATGCAGGCCGTCCTGGCCGGCAAGCCGGACGTCGTCCTTGCGGGCGGCGGCGACGGTACCGTCCGGGTGGTGGCCGAGGCCCTGGCGCACACGGACATTGCCATGGGTTTGATTCCACTGGGTACCGGCAACCTGCTGGCGCGGAACGTGGACCTGGATGTTAACGACCTTCACGGCAACGTCCAGACAGCACTGTTCGGCCGCCAGCGCTACATCGACACCGCACGGATGGCCATCGAGAACTCCCGGACCGGCCACTACTCCGAGCACATCTTCCTGGTGATCGCCGGGATAGGCATGGATGCCGAGGTCCTGGCCGACACCAATGACGGGTTGAAGAAGGCGGTGGGCTGGCTCGCGTACACGGAGGCGGGCGTACGCCACCTGCCGGGCCGGCGAAAGAAGGTTTCCATTGCGCTGGACGGAAACCCGGAGCAGGTAAGGAATATCCGCAGTGTGCTTTTCGCCAATTGCGGCCTTGTCCCCGGCGGCATCGACCTGATCCCGCAGGCCATGATCGACGACGGCATGCTCGACGTTGTGGTGATGAGCCCCCGCAGCGCGCTGGGGTGGCTGCTGATGTACGTGAAAATCATGTTCAAGCACAGCGGCAAGCTGCCCATCATGACCGTTTACCGGTCAGGCAGGGTGGTGATCAAGTGCCCCGAACCCATGCCCACACAGCTCGACGGCGACACCTCGGGTGAAGCCACGCAGCTCACCGTCCAGGTTCTGCCGCGGTCACTCCTGGTCCGGGTCAAGCGGGACGTCCATGGCAGCAGTGCCACGGCGGTGCGTTAGCAAAGGTGCGTTGACAAAAGAGCGCTGACAGCGCTGTTACGTGACAAAAGCAAGAGTGCTGCGCGGCTCAGGCGCTGGCCTGCTTCTTTGCATCGGCGGCCGCCTTGGCGGCAGCGTGGGCTTCAGACTGCTCGCGGATCATGGCCTGCTCTTCCTCGAAGCGCAGGCGGTCGGCGCGGTCAGCGTCATCCCCGTCCCAGTCCTGGTTGTCAGCGGCCGGCTTGGGGTTGACGATCATCCCCTGGCCGTCGTTCTCAGTGCTGCTGGTCATGACCCTCTCCCTTCGTCAGGGGCCATACCCCGTGTGGATCAAGCAAGCATACGCATTGTCCGCAGCCCGCGGAAGTAGTTCCCAAGCCATTTGCCTACGCTCTGGGCGAAGCTGCGGAACCGGTTTCACCTGCGAAGGATTCTGCATCGAGTATGGATTCAACCCATGATTGGGCCGCAGAGAACGCCGCGTCGGAGACATAGGCCGGGACCGGCGTCTGCTGCTTGTCTGCCCGGGCGTACGAGCCAAGGAAACGCGTCCCCGGGCTGATGCGGTGCAGCCCCGCCAGCGCGTCGGCCACCCTCGCCTCGCCTGCGTGGCCGTCGGCATCAATGCTGAAGAAATAGTGTCCCAGGTACTGCCCCGTGGGCCGGGACTCGATCCGGCTGAGGTTGACGCCGCGGCTGGCGAACTGGTCCAGGATCTCCATCAGGGCTCCGGGACGGTCCTCCGGAAGCGGCACCACAACCGTGGTTTTGTCCGCACCGGTCCGCGCCGGCAGGGCCCCTGGCAGGCTCACCAGGATGAAGCGGGTGACCGCACCCGGGTTGTCACCGATATCCTCCGCCAGCACGGACAGTCCGGCATGTTCGCTGGCCACCAGCGGCGCGCAGATGGCCGCGTCGTAGTGGCAGTCCGCCGCCAGCAACCCCACGGCCGCGGCGGCGGTCGAGGAGCCGGGAACGTATTCCGCATCGGGTATGTTCTTGTCCATCCACAGCCTGCACTGGGCCCAGGCGTGGCCGTGCGTGGAAACGCGCCGGACATCTTCCAACCGCGCACCGGGACGGGTTACCAGGACAAAGCTGATGGGAATCAGGACCTCGCGGATGATCCGCAGTTCCTGGCCGGTGGCGATGGCGTCCAGCGTGGCAGTGACACCGCCCTCCACCGAGTTCTCGATGGGGACCATGGCGGCGTCGGCCGCACCTTCACGGACCTTCCCAAGGGCGGAGTTGACGTTCGACGCCGGGATCCTCACCGCCTCAAGGGCATCGGGTACCTGGAGGAGGGCAGCCTCGGTGAAGGTGCCTTCCGGACCCAGGAACGTGTAGGTGCGGGAAGTACCGGCCACTAAAGCACCAACGGCTTGAGTCCGTTGTCCGAAACCAAAGGTTTGCCGGCCTCCAGCCACTGGTCCATCCCGCCCGAGACGTTGATGGCGGAATATCCCTGCCCCGTGAGCCATTGGGCAACGCGGAAGGAGCGGCCGCCCGTACGGCAGATGACATAGAGGTCCTCGTCCGGATCGAGCTCACCCAGCCGGGCCGGGATCTGGTCCATGGGGATGTGGAGTGCGCCGTCAGCGTGGCCGGCGACCCATTCGTAGTCCTCCCGGACGTCCAGGATCACCGCGTCAGCGGGAATGTCATGCACGGGGACGGTATCGAAGTCACTCATCGGAGTCCTGTCTTGGCGGATCAGATTCAGGTTTAAGCCTAGCTCTTCCGCCCCCTTCCACCGTGAACAGGTATGCAAAGAGCCCCGGGTTAGGCTGGTGAAGCCCAAGGAGGTTTTCATGTCCCAACAGCCCGCCGCCCTCCCCGCACCCCCGGCTCCGGCCGCCCGCACGGAACGGCCTGCCGGTGCGCAAACGGAGTCCCGGTTCCGTGACTGAACTCCATGAGCTTTCGGCACTGGCCCTGCGGGACCTCCTGCGGAGTGGAGCAGTGTCCGCCGCGGAGGCCGCCGCCCATTTCCTGGCCCGGACCGGCCAGCGGAACGCCCTTCTCGGCGCCTTCATCACCGTGACCGCGGAACAGGCCATGGACCAGGCCAAGGCGGCCGATGCCCTGCATGCCCGCGCCGACGCCGATGACCTGCCTGTGCTGCACGGCATGCCCCTTGCCTTCAAGGACCTGACGGACGTGGCCGGGGTGGTGACCACGCACGGCAGTGCCGCCCTTGACCACAAACCCGCCCCCGCCGACGCTCCGCTGGTGTCCCTCTTCAAGGATGCCGGCGTGGTTTCGCTGGGCAAGACACAGGTACCTGAATTCGGACTGACGGCCTACAGCGAAAACCGCATCGCACCGCCGTCGCGCAATCCCCATGCACCCAGCAGGAGTTCGGGAGGTTCGTCCGGCGGCAGTGCAGCGGCCGTGGCAGCGGGGCTGCTGCCTTTCGCTCCGGGGACCGACGGCGGCGGGTCAGTCCGCATCCCCGCGGCAGCATGCGGCCTGGTGGGCCTGAAGCCGGGCCGGGGGCTGGTGGCAGCCGGGGAAAGTGCCGGCGATCCCGCGCGGCTGGTGGTGCCCGGTCCCCTTGCCCACAGCACGGAGGACGCGGCGCTGATGATGGACGTCATGGTCCCGGGAAACCACTACCTCCGGGCAGTGCAACAAGACGAGCCGCCGCGGCTGCGGATCGGCGTCACCCTGGACAGCCCGTGGTCCGGCACGTTTCCCTTCACGCCCGAACAGGAAGCCCTGGACGCGCTCCGTGCCGGTGAGGCCCTCCTGGAACACGCCGGCCACAGCCTGGGTGATGCATCCGTCCGCTACGACAACCGTTACCCGGATGCCTTCACGACGGCGTGGACCGCCGGGGTGGGCGCAGCCAGGATCAGTCCGACGCGTGAAGCTCTGCTGGCCCCCTTGACGCGGACCTTCCGCCGTCGGGCACAGCAGCGCAGCCCCGCCAAGCTCGCGGAGGCACTGGCATTCCTGAGGCAGTTCCAGCATGACACGGTGGCGCAGTACGGGCAGTGGGACCTGATGCTGATGCCGGCCCTGGCGCAGACGCCGCGGCCGGTGGGATGGTTCACCGGCACGGCGCATGGCGGGGAGCGCTGGCCGTCGGCGCAGTGGCCCGGGGACGCCGACGGCGACTACCGGAAGCAGTGCGAATACGCCCCGTGGTCCTCCATGGTGAATGTGTGCGGCCTGCCGGCCATCACCGTTCCCGTGCACTGGACCGGGGGTAGCGCCGGCAGTGGACTTCCCATGGGAATCCAACTTGTTGGCCCCATGGGCTCCGAAGCCCTCCTCCTGCAGGTGGCCCACCAGCTGGGCTACTAGGGAAACTTCGGGAAGCTCCACGCCGGAGGGCAGATGTTGACCTGCTCCTAACACCGGCTTAATCCGCTGGTAACCCTGGCGGCGCACACTTGAAGGAGCACCTTTCAGCACCCTCCATTCGCCCTCCGCCCGATGAGGAGTTGCCCCACCATGAACGTTGAACACCCTGCCCCAGGCACCGAAGCCACCATAACGGCAGACGACGGACGTCCAGACATGAGCAACTCGAACGTCAGGGAAGACCTGGCGATGACCGGCCGGTGCGCGCTGGTCCACCTGCCCACGGGACGGACCTGCCTCCTCCCCCTCCGGCATCAGGGGCCCTGCGAGTTCCACCGCCCGCAGGAGGCACAGGACGTGGTTGACGGCGCCTGACAATCGCGGACATTGCTCCTGCGGCCGCTGAGGCCTCTGGTGCGTTCGTTGCCCCTGGACTGGGTTGGCGTATCGACTCCCCCGCCAATCAGGAGGACGATTAAAGGGCAGTCACCATGAGGAGGTCTGTGATGTGCTACGCATCGAACAAGGACTTCGGGTGGGGCGCCAGGAAAGAAACCAAGCGCCGGCCTGAAGCCGAAACGGAAGCCCCTGCGGAAACTCCGGAGGAGCCGGTCAAGGCACCGGACTTCACGTTCTGGGCCTTCCCCAACTGGCGCAGGATGCCTGCGCCCCGCACCCCCTCCGCCGAACGGAGCAAGGAGAGGGTCTGACCCAGGCGGTGAGACCCGGGCCGGGCTGACCGGACCGAAAATGGTCCGGCCAGACTGCCGGAAGGAGGGGTTCTCACGTGAGGGCCCCTCCTGGCCGACGGCTCCCCCGCACCCTTTTCCTGCGCAGGTCATTGCGCCGGTCATTGCGCCGGTCATGACGCAATTCCTAACGCAGGACGCGGTACCGGTCGTTGTGCCGCGTCAACCGGGGCGTCTATGGTTAGACAATAAGCATGCTTAGCATTTTGGGAAAGGGGACGGACATGAGCGCAGGACAGTACACGCCAGGGCCGGAAGGCCGGCAGGAACCGGATGCCACCACGCCGTCGAACGCAGCGCAGCCATCGGGAGACCGGGCCGCAACCTACGGCGGCGCGCCGTCCTACGCACCGGACGCGGGGGGAACAGTCGGAACAACGGGGACACCGGCCACCGGGACAGCGGCGACGGGCCGTGGAGTCCCTGAACGCAAGGTCACCCGCGCCGGAGTCATCTGGGCAGGTGTAGTGGCATCCTTGGTGCTCCTGATCCTGCTGATCGTCTTCATCCTGCAGAACCAGGACCAGGCCCTGGTCCGGTTCCTTGGTTTTGAGGGGTCCGTCCCGCTGGGGATGGCACTGTTCATCGCTGCCGTATCAGGCGGCGTCTTGGTGGCCGTGGCAGGCGGAGCGCGCATCCTGCAGCTGCGCAGGAACGCCCACCGGACCAGAGTCCAGTCCAGGAGGTAGTCCCTTGGCAGCGGGTGCCGCCCGCCGCCGCGGGCGCTTCCCGCCACTGAAAGGCTGACCGCGGTGGGCAAGGTGGTGGTGATGAACCATGTGACGCTCGATGGCGTCATGCAGGGACCGGGGCGCCCGGACGAAGATCCCCGGGGAGGATTCACCGGCGGCGGCTGGGCCGTTCCGCGTGCCGACCAGGCGACGGTCCAGAAGATGGGCGGGCGCATGGGCGCCGGCCACGCCTTCCTCTTTGGACGGCGCACCTACGTGCAGCTCCTGTCGTCATGGAACGCCCAGGGCGCTCCATTCAAGGACGCCCTGAACAACACGCCCAAGTACGTCGCCTCCGGTGACCCCGCCTTGAAGCTTGAGTGGCCAAACTCAACGCTCCTTCGGGGGGACGTTCCGGCGGCTGTGAAGGATCTCAGGGAAACCTTCCCCGGGAACCTCGTGATCATGGGCAGCGGAGTGCTGATCCGCAGCCTTATGGCGGCAGATCAAATCGACGAGTACCTGCTCATGATCCATCCCCTGGTGCTGGGCAACGGTCACCAGCTTTTCGCCGGGGGAACAAAAACGCCGCTGCGGCTCCTCGAAGCCGAACACACCGCCACGGGCGTCATTATGGCCCTCTACGTGCCGGACCATCCGTAGGAAGCGCCGGAACCGATACTCCGGCACCTCCCGGGCGTGCCCCACGACCAAGTGGCAACCGTCAGCTGCCGCCGAGGGATGCGAACTTCCGCGCCCGGGCAGCCACGAGTTCCGGCACGGGAACGCCGGCCACCGAGCCCAGCTCAAACTCAATCGCCCGGGCCATCCGGGTGCAGAATTCGCGCGGCTCCAGAGAAGCATCGTCCCGCTCATCCACAATGTGGTCCACCAGGCCGGTCGCGTACAGCGCGGCCACGTTCACTCCCTGCGCCTGGGCCATGGCCGGGGCGAACGCGGTGGTCCGGTGCACGATGGCGCTGGCACCTTCCGGAGGAAGCGGTGAGAGCCAGCTGTGCTGGGCGGCGATGGTCCTGTCCGCGGGCAGCAGTGCCAGCGCACCTCCCCCGGCGCCCTGGCCAAGCAGCACGGAGACCGACGGCGATTCCAGACCGATCAGTTCGTGCAGCGAGCGCGCAATTTCGCCGGCAAGTCCGCCCTCCTCCGCCTCCTGCGACAAAGCAGCGCCGGCGGTGTCGATCACGGTGAGCAGCGGCAGCCGCAGTTCCTCCGCCAGCTTCATGCCGCGGCGCGCCTCCCGCAAGGAACCCGGTCCCATCCCGGCGGCGTCCTTCCGAAGCGGGCGGGCGTGGCCCAGGACGATGCAGGACTGGGTGCCAAAGCGCGCCAGTGCCAGCAGCAACCCGGGGTCCTTCTCCCCCTGTCCGGTTCCGTTCAGGGGGAGAGCGTCGGTGGCGCCGACCTTCAGCAGCTGGCGCAGGTCCGGCCGCCGGGGACGCCGGGAGATCCCAATGGACGTCCAGGCGTCAACTGTTGAAGGCCGGACGTTGAGGGTCTCGGGAGGCGCAGGGCGGGCAGCCACCGGGCCCCCGGGAGAGAGGATGTCCAGTGCCCGGCCCACCAGGTCTGCAAGATCGCCGGGTTCCACCACGCCGTCGATCAGTCCCTTGTGGAAGAGGTTCTCCGCCACCTGCACGTTCTCCGGGAACGCCTCGCCGTACAGCGCCTCGTACACACGGGGACCCAGGAAGCCCAGCAGGGACCCAGGTTCCGCCACGTTGATGTGGCCCAAGGAACCCCACGATGCCATGACGCCGCCGGTGGTGGGGTGCCGCAGGTAGACCAGGTACGGCAGGCCGGCCTGGCGGTGCGCCCGGACGGCGCCGGTGATTTTCACCATGGACAGGAACGCGAGCGTCCCTTCCTGCATCCGGGTTCCCCCGGACGCAGGACCGGCCAGCAGCGGCAGCCCCTCCGCGGTGGCGCGTTCGACGGCGGCAACGATCCGTTGCGCCGCCGCGTGGCCGATGGAGCCGGCCAGGAAGGAGAATTCGCTGACGATCAGCGCAACGCGGCGGCCGCGGATGAGGCCGGCGCCGGTGACCACCGACTCATCGGCGCCGCTGCGTTCGCGCGCTTTTGCCAGGTCGCGGGCGTACTCGTCAGAGACGTCCGGCTGTTCCGGTTCGGTGTCCCAGGAGACGAACGAGCCCTGGTCCACCACGGCGTCCAGCAGTTCGGTTGCGGTCAGGTGCCGCACCTTTTCCTTCGTCGGCATGCTATTTGGCCCCCGCCGTTGCAGAAGCCAGGCCCAGCCACTCGCGGATTGCCGGCCCGTCCTCGTCCAGCAGCGGCGGTGCATCGTGCTGGGTGGGGGTGGTTTCGGCCGCATCCCCGGGAGCGAAGAACCGCAGCGGCGGGCCGGGCAGGCTCACTTTTCCGAGCAGCGGGTGGTCCACATCCACCACCAGCCCCTGGGATGCCACCTGCTCCCAGGCGTACACCTCGTCCAGCGAGCGGACCTTCCCTGCCGGGATCCCGGCGTCGTTCAGTTTCGCCAGCAGTTCCGCCGCACCGTAGCCGGCAAAGGCGCGTTCGACGGCGGCAATCACCCCCGCACGGTTCCGCACCCTTTCGACATTGCTGGCAAAGCCGGGGGCACCCGGCTCCAGGCCAAAGGCCGCAGCAAAGGACGCCCACAGCTTCTCGCTGCCGACGCTGATCTGTACGCTGCCGTCCTTGCAGTTGAACAGGCCGTAGGGGGCGATGGACGGGTGGTGGTTGCCCTGGGCCTGGGGAACTTCGCCTGCAACGGTGGTCCTGGTGCCCTGGAAGGCATGGACGCCGATCAGCGATGCCAGCAGCGACGTGCGTACCACCTTGCCCTGGCCGGTCCGGGTCCGCTCCACCAGCGCCGCGAGCACGCCGAAGGCGCCGTTCATCCCGGAAAGCAGGTCGGCAATTGGAACGCCGACGCGCTGGGGGTCGTCCGGCCCTGACCCGGTGAGGGACATGAGTCCGGCCTCGCCCTGCAGGATCTGGTCGTAGCCGCTGCGCTGGGACTCGGGCCCGTCGTGGCCAAAGCCGGTTATGGACAAGATCACCAGCCGCGGGTTGATCTCATGCATCGCCGCGGTGGAGAAGCCCAGCCGGTCCATGACCCCGGGCCGGAAGTTTTCGATCACCACGTCCGCCCGCTCCAGCAGGCCGCGGAGCACCGCCTGCCCGTCGCCGCTCTTCAGGTCCAGGCTGATGGACTCCTTGTTGCGGTTGCAGGACATGAAGTAGGTGGACTGGAGGTCGTCTTCGGGGCCGACGAAGGGCGGCCCCCAGCCGCGGGTGTCGTCACCGGTTCCGGGGTTCTCCACCTTGATGACGCGGGCGCCGAGGTCCGCCAGCATCATGCCTGCGTGGGGCCCGGCCAGTGCGCGGCTGAGGTCGACGACGGTGTGCCCGGCCAGGGGGCCTTGGCGGTTCTCGGTGCTCATGGTTTGGGTTTCCTTTCTGGAACGGGTGGCGGACGGCCGCCGGTGTGGGGCAGCGGCGGCTAGAGCCAGCCGGGCACCACCAGCGCCAGCCATGCCAGGACGGGGCCGGCCACGATCACGATGCCGCTGTAGCCGAGGATCCGCTTGTAGAACTGGTCCTTGTCCACGCCTTCCGGGGCATTGGCCAGAACCAGCGCGCCGTTGGTGGAGAACGGTGAGACGTCCACGATGGTGGCGGACACTGCGAGGGCGCAGATGACGCCGACGGCGCCGATCTCGCCGGTGGAGAGGAACGGAACCGCGAGCGGGATGAGCGCTGCAAGGATGGCGGTGGAGGAGGCAAAGGCGGATACCACGGCACCGATGAAGCAGATGATGAGGGCGGCCAGGAGCGGCATTCCCATTCCGGCAACGCCGCTGGAAACGAACTTGATGGTTCCAGCTTCCTCCAGCACTCCGACGAACGTCAGCATGCCGCAGATCAGCAGCACGGTGGACCAGCTGATCTTGTTGATGGCCCCCTTCTGGGCTGCGGGTGACACCAGGGCCAGCACAATGGCGATGGTGATGGAGACGAAGCCGACGTCCATCTTGAAGCCAAGGGCCACGACGGCCAGCACGATCAGGCCTGCAATGGTGACCAGCTGCGGAATCCGCTCTTTGCGCTCCTTGGTGGCCGCGACGCCGTCGCCTGCGGGGTCCCTGGGACCGTACATGCCGGAGCCGAAGCCCTTGAAGGGGACGTCGGCGCCGGCTTTGGCGCCGACGCTGACGGCCATCCGTGCCTCAGCTGCCTGCTCCACGAACTGTCCCACCTTGGAGGACATGAGGTTCCTGCCGCCGAGGACCACGAAGAGCACCAGTGCGATGACCAGGTTGAAGATGAAGCTGGACAGGAACAGCGCGGTGGGGCTGAAGGCAAGGTCCGTCTTGGCCAGGATGCCGTTGACGGTGACACCGTAGACGGCGATGGGCGAGAAGCCGCCCGCCTGGGCGCCGTGGATCACCATCATGCCCATGAGCAGCGGGCTGATCTTGTACTTGCCGGCGAAGCTCAGGGCGATGGGGGCAATGATGGCGACGGCGGCGGGAGACAGGGCGCCCACGGCGGTGATGACGGCGGTGATGGCGAACATGACCCACGGGATGAGGGCAACGCGGCTGCCCACCAGGCGGACTGCGCCGCGGACCAACAGGTCGATGGTTCCGTTGTTCTGCGCTATGGCGAACAGGTAGGTGACGCCGACGATGGTGAGGAAGAGGCCGCCGGGAAAGTTGGCCAGGATCTCGTTGGTGGACATGCCCAGCACCAGGGCGCCGAGCAGGAACGCGCCGACGAAGGCGAGCGCGCCCATGTTGAGGGGCAGGACGGTGGCGAGCAGGAACATCGCCGCGAGGATGATGATCGATAAGACAGGAGCGGACATCGTTGGTCCTCCGTTGGGGGAAAGAAAGAATGTGACGTGAGTTACTGGCTCACTGGACTAGCCTCTTAGACAGTGAGTCTATCTGTCAATAGACGAAGGAGGTATTCTGGTCCCTACGACCCCGAGGGAGGGCTTTGTGGAGAAGACAGCACGGCTGGGCCTGGAACGCGTCACGCGGCCCCGGCTGTACGAGCAGCTGGTGGAGCAGATCCTCGCCTACATCGAGTCCGCCCAGCTCCGGCCGGGCGATCTCCTGCCGGCGGAGCGCGACCTTGCCGAACGGCTTGGGGTTTCCCGCGCCACGCTGGCGCAGGCGCTGGTGGCCCTGGAAGTGCTTGGCGTCATCGACGTGCAGCACGGCACCGGCGCAGTCCTGGCCCGGCGGCCCAGCGTAGCCTCGGTCATCAAGGGCCTGCGCGAGCACCAAAGCCGGCTGCCCGAAATCGTGGAGGCGCGCAGCACCCTGGAAGTGAAGCTTGCCGCCCTCGCCGCCGAACGCCGGACCGGCCAGGACCTTGCCGCCATCGACGATGCCCTGGACGTCATGGCCAGGGAAATCAACGACGGCGACCGCGGCACCCACGGCGACGAACTGTTCCACCAGGCCATCACCGCGGCAGCACACTCGTCCGTCCTGGCACAGCTGATGGCCTTCATCGCCGAGATGATCCTGGAAACGCGGATGGAGTCGCTGGGGCAGCCCGGCCGGCCCGAACAGTCCCTGGCGTCGCATCGGAAAATCGCCGATGCCGTCCGGGCCCAGGACGCGGCGGCGGCCGCGGACGCCATGCTGGCGCACATCGAGCTTGTCTCGGACGTGGAGCTGCTCCGCTAGCCAGGCCGCGCGACACGCGGAGGCGTCTGGTTTCCCGGACAGCAGGACCCGGTTGCGGGTGTTGGCCGGCCGCCAAACCCGGTGTGATGGACCCTACGTTTCCATCACTGAGGAGTTAGGCCATGGCCGGAGGCAGTACCGCCGTTGAGGCACGATCGATCGACATGATCCCACCGGGCGAGCGGCACGGACACCCGCGCGGCCAGTTCACCCTGTGGTTTGGTGCCAATGCCCAGATCACCGCCATCGTGGACGGCGCCCTGGCCGTGGTGTTCGGCGCGGACGCCTTCTGGGCAATAGTGGGCCTGCTGGTGGGAAATGTGCTGGGCGGCGCGGTCATGGCCCTCCACTCAGCCCAGGGTCCCAAGCTGGGCTTGCCGCAGATGATCTCCAGCCGCGCCCAGTTCGGCGTCTACGGGGCCGTGATTCCGCTGGTGCTGGTCATCCTCATGTACGTCGGGTTCGCCTCAACAGGCACCGTCCTCTCGGGGCAGGCGATAAACCTCATGCTGGGAGTGGACGCGCCCGCCGTCGGAATCCTGGTCTTCGGTGCCGCAACGGCCCTGCTGGCCATCCTGGGGTACAAGTACATCCACGCGCTGGGCCGCATCGCCACCGTACTGGGCCTGGCAGGCTTCCTGTACCTGACCCTGGCGGTTGCCACCAAGTTCGACATCACCCAGGTGATGATGGTCAAGGGCTTTGAATGGCCCACGTTCCTCACCGCCGTTGCCCTGGGTGCCGGCTGGCAGCTCACCTTCGGCCCATACGTTGCCGACTACTCCCGCTACCTTCCCGCGGACACCTCGGAACGGAAGACCTTTTGGTACACCTTCGCCGGCTCGGTGGGCGGGGCGCAGTGGGCCATGACCCTGGGCGCCCTGGCCGGCGGACTCTCCGCCGCCAAGCTGGGCGGGGACTTCCTGAAGAACCAGGTGGGCTACATGGGCGATCTCGCCGGCGGCGGGCTGATCGCCATCTTCATCTACCTGATGATCGTCACCGGCAAGCTGACGGTTAACTGCCTGAATGCCTACGGCGCCTTCATGTGCGGCGTGACCATCAGCACCGCCGTCAACCGGAGGGATACCGTCTCCAAAGCCGTGCGGATTGCCTTCATCGTGGCGGTAATCGGCGCCAGCGTGCTCATCGCACTGTTCGCCAGCAAGGATTTCCTGAACCTGTTCAAGAACTTCGTCCTCCTGCTGCTCATGGTCTTCACGCCCTGGTCCGTGATCAACCTGGTGGACTACTACAAGGTCTCCCGGGACCGGCTGGACATCCCCGCCCTCTACAACCCGGACGGCCGCTACGGCCGCTGGAACGTGGCCGCCCTGGTTTCCTATGGAATCGGCGTCGTCATCCAGGTCCCGTTCCTGGCGCAGGCGCTGTACACGGGCCCCGTCACCAAGCTGCTGGGCGGCGCGGACATTTCCTGGCTGGTGGGAATCGTTGCCACCCTGGCCGTCTACTACCCCTGGGCCAAGGCCACCAACCGCGCGCCGGCGGAGACCATTTACCCCGGGTATCCGGTAGAGGTGCCCGCCACCGCAGCAGTCAAGGGGTAAGGCACGACGGCGGCAGAAGGCACGACGGCGGCACGGGCGCAGGTGCCCGGCCGCCGTCGCCGTGCTTTCCCAGCCGGCCAGGGCTAGAAGGTGCCCGTATTGGAACCGGCGGTGCCGGCGATCGCCAGGCCGATGATGAGCAGCAGCCAAAGGGCGCCGTAGCCCAGGAGGCACAGGTAGCCCAGCACCAGGCCGGTGATGGACATCCCCCTGCCGGAGGGTTCGCGCCGGAGGGCCAGGTGGCCGGTGATGATGGCGGCAAACTGCGGAAGCAACAGCCAACCCGTGATGACCGAGGCGATGCCGCAGACCATGCTTGCGATGCTCAGGGTCTTCGCTTCCACCGGCCGGCCATAGTAGGACGGCTGGCCGAGATACTGCGGCTGGCCGTACTGGCCCTGGTTGTAGGAGCCCGGGTTGTACTGGGGCTGGCCGTACTGTCCCTGCCCGTACTGTCCCCGTCCGTACTCGGCCGGCGGCCGGTAGCTGGGCCACGGCGAACCGTCACGCTGGTAGTCAGGCCCCTGGGATTGCTGGTTACTCATGGTTTCTCCCCTGCGGATCTCGGCTCCAGCCTACTTCAGTGCAGGACCAGGCGGATGGCCAGGGCCAGCATCAGCACACCGATGGCAGCATCAATCCAGCGCCACGTTCGCGGGCTGCCGAGCACTCCAGCCAGCGCGCGTGCCCCATACCCCAGGGCGGAGAACCACAGCACGCTTCCGGTGACTGCGCCTGCGGCAAAGACCCAGCGCAGATCGGCTCCCTGCTGGTTGGCGAGGCTGCCCAGCAGCACCACGGTGTCCAGGTAGACGTGCGGGTTCAGGAAGGTCAGGGCGGCCGTGGTGGCGATCACCGAGTTCTTCGACTTGGGCGCCTGCTCCGCCAGGGTGGAGGGTTTAACCGCCGCCATGAAGGACCGCGCGGCGAACCACAGCAGGTACGCGGCGCCGGCCCAGCGCAGGACTTCCAGCGCCTCGGGGAACCGGGTGACCAACGCCCCGATGCCGGCCGTGCCACCGACGATGAGCAAGGCGTCGCCGGCCACGCAGACGGCCACCACCGCCCCGATGTGCTCGCGCCGGATGCCCTGGCGCAGCACGAAGGCGTTCTGGGCGCCGATCGCCACGATCAGCGCCATCCCGGTGAGCATTCCCGTTATTCCGGCAGTCCACATACCTACTGACAGTAGGATCCGCATGGTATACAGGCAAATGAATGATTCTTGGTATTCATTAGGATGTCTTCATGAATCTTGAGCACCTGAAGGCCCTCGTGGCTGTCATCGACGAAGGAACGTTCGAGGCAGCGGCCGATCTGCTCCGGATCACGCCGTCCGCCGTGAGCCAGCGGATCAAGGCACTGGAAGCGTCGGTAGGCCAGGTCCTGGTCCGCCGAAGGCTGCCCTGCACGGCCACCGACGCCGGCGCGCTGCTGCTGCGGATGGCCCGCCAGGTGCAGGTGCTGGAAGCGGAGACGGCGGCGGCACTGGGCGCAGGGTCGCCGGCCCGGGCCCAGCTGCCGGTGGCCGTCAACGCGGACTCACTGGCCACGTGGTTCGTCCCCGTCCTGCATCAGGCCGCCGCGTGGGAGGACTCAGCCCTCGATCTCCATGTCGAGGACCAGGGCTACAGCAGCCAGCTGCTCCGCGAAGGCGAGGTCATGGGAGCGGTGACGTCGGACCCTGTCCCGGTGAGCGGGTGCAGGGTGGAACTGCTGGGCTCCATGCGGTACGTTCCGGTGGCCACCCCCGGGCTGCGCCGGCGGTTCTCCGTGTCCGGCGGCGTGGATTGGGCGGCAATACCGGTCCTGAAATTCAACACGAAAGACAACCTGCAGGAGCAGCTGCTTACGGCCAGGAGCCTGCGGCAGCTTCCCCCAACGCACACCGTCCCTTCGTCCCAGGGATTCCTCGCGGCAGTCAAAGCCGGTTTGGGCTGGGGGATGATTCCGGAGCTCCAGCTCACGGACGAGCTGGAGTCCGGCGCCCTGGTGCGGCTCGAGGACGGCCCCCACCAGGACGTGGCCCTGTACTGGCAGGCCTGGACCCTGGACTCGGAACGGCTCAACCGGATGACCGGAGCGGTCCGCGCGGCCGCAAAAGACCGGCTGCTGCCAGGAGATGCGCCGGAGGCTAGCGGCCCAAGTAGGGCAGGATATAGACGGCAAAAATGACGAAGGCCGCCAGCAGGGCAAGCTTCCCTCCACTGGTGCCGCCATGCTGCTGCGCTTTGCCGTTCCTGCCGCGGCGCGCCGATCCCGCCGACGCCCCGGTCCGCGTTCCGGCCGGCGCTCCCGCCCTGTGCCCTGTGGGTTGTCCTGCCTTCGTTCCGCGCGGGGGGAGGGCCCGCCCTGCGGGGTGCCGGGATGCACTTTGGCTGCGGCCCGTTTCGTCCGGGGAGCCGGGCTTCCCGCGGGGATTTGCTGCGGGGCCGGCCGGGGGCAATGCTCCCGCCGGGCGCACCACGGTTCCCGGCCGCACGCTGCGAAAAGCGGTGATGCCTGGTTCCTGTTCATGGGTGAGCTGCTGGCCCAGGTGCGCGTACAGGCCCACCACTGTTTGCTGGTCGAGCACGGCCGGCAGCGCTTCGATGGCTCCCACCACCCGATGGGAACCGGCCACGGCAACGTCGGATTCAGTCACCCCGAAAAGGTCGGGCTGCGCGGACATGCAGATGAGTGGACGCACCAGGCGGCGGTGCGGCGGAGTCAGCACCGAGGCCACGGCAGCACACTGGGCCAGGGCCCCTTCCACTGCCTGGGTCCGCGCAAAGCGGCCCTGCCACAGCACCCCGGAAGCCACCCGCACCTCACCGGTCCAGTTCTTCGAGTCGATCACCACCACGCCGCCGGGGCCCACCAGGACGTGGTCAAGGTTCGCTTTGGGCCGGCCGGGCCAGTGGACATCGTGGAGGACGTACCAGCCGCGCGGGACCAGTTCGCTGAGCTTGTCGGCCACCACCCGCTCCCCTGCGGCGCCGGCATCCCACGCCTTCGTGGAACGTTCGGCCTGGTCGAGTTGGCGCTTCAGCCTCGCAACGCGCTCGGCAGCCAGCCTGGACTGCTCCGCTGCCCCGTCTCCTGCCCCCATTGGACGTCCCCGTTTCCTAGCCGGACAGGACTCCGGCGGCGGCCCGCCGTCGTCCGTCCCTTTCCCTTGTTTCCTGGAATTTTTTGAAAGGTAGCAGGGCGTCAAAGGGCCGGTATATAGGTACTTTCCGGGCCGGGTACTCAGGTGGACTACTTGGTTTGACGAGCACATTGCGCGTCACAGGGTCCGGATTATGGGCGGGTCGTTTGGACTCCTGCCAGGTTCTGGCATGCTGGAGCCATGGCTAGCCGCGCGGGTACAGTTGCCCAACCCCAGGACCTTGTTGACATCACTGCGCTTCTTGACGCGTATTACGACGTTGCGCCGGACCTGGGTGATCCCGGCCAGCGCGTCGTCTTTGGCACCTCCGGGCACCGGGGCTCCAGCCTCAAGGCCTCGTTCAATGAACAGCACATCGTTGCCATCACGCAGGCAATCGTGGAATACCGGGCTGCGCAGGGCGTCACCGGCCCGCTGTTCCTGGCCAAGGACACCCACGCACTGAGCGAGCCCGCGCAGAACTCCGCGCTGGAGGTGCTCGCCGCGAACGGCGTCCAGGTCCTCGTCGACGCCAGGCACGGCTACACCCCCACCCCGGCGCTGAGCCACGCCATCCTGACCTACAACCGGAAAGCCGCACCGGGCGCCCCGCAGGCCGACGGCATCGTGGTGACCCCCAGCCACAACCCGCCCGGCGACGGCGGCTTCAAGTACAACCCCCCGCACGGCGGCCCGGCGGACTCGGATGCCACCGGCTGGATCGCCAACCGCGCCAACGAGCTGCTGGAGAACGGGCTGCGCGGCGTGAAGCGGATCCCGCTGGCGGACGCCCAGGCCGCAGACACCACCGGCAAGTTCGACTTCCTGAGCAGCTACGTGGACGATCTTCCGTCCGTACTGAACCTGGACGCCATCCGCAATGCCGGGGTCCGGATCGGTGCCGATCCCATGGGCGGCGCGTCCGTGGACTACTGGGGCGAGATCGGCGAGCGCCACCACCTGGACCTGACCGTGGTGAACCCCACGGTGGACCCGCAGTGGGCCTTCATGACCCTGGACTGGGACGAGAAGATCCGCATGGACTGCTCTTCGCCGTCGGCCATGGCGTCGCTGATCCAGCGGATGTCCGACGCCGCCGCCTCCGGCCAGCCCGCATTCGACGTGGCCACGGGCAACGACGCCGACGCCGACCGCCATGGCATCGTCACCCCGGACGGCGGGCTGATGAACCCCAACCACTACCTGGCCGTCGCCATCGACTACCTCTACCGCAACCGCAGCGGCTGGAACCCCGCCTCGGTGATCGGCAAGACGCTGGTGTCCTCCTCCATCATCGACCGCGTGGCCGAGAGCCTGGGCCGCAAGCTCGTTGAGGTGCCCGTTGGCTTCAAGTGGTTCGTTCCCGGCCTGCTCTCGGGTGAAGGGGCGTTCGGTGGCGAGGAATCCGCCGGTGCCTCCTTCAACAAGCTGGACGGCAGCGTCTGGACCACGGACAAGGACGGCATCCTGCTGGCACTGCTGGCCTCGGAGATCACCGCGGTCACCGGCAGCTCCCCGTCCCAGCTGTACAAGGGGCTGACGGACCAGTTCGGCGCCCCCGTCTACGCCCGGATCGACGCCGCCGCCACCCGCGAGCAGAAGGCTGCACTCGGCAAGCTGTCGCCGTCGGACGTTACCGCCACGGAACTGGCGGGCGAGACGATCACCGCCAAGCTCACCGAGGCGCCAGGGAACGGCGCGCCCATCGGCGGCCTGAAGGTGGTCACCGAAAACGCCTGGTTCGCGGCCCGCCCGTCCGGCACGGAGGACGTGTACAAGATCTACGCCGAGTCCTTCAAGGGCGAGGAACACCTGAAGCAGGTGCAGGCGGAGGCCAAGGCGCTGGTGGACAGCGTCATCGCCTAGTACTGCGAAGGTTCCTGGCTCCACAACCGGAGGATGCGCCTGATGGCGTGGTCGCCGCCGGGCGCCATGTCCACCAAAGCCACGCGGTCAAGCACGACGGCGTCGCCCCGGTGGAGGCGCTTGGCGTCCGGGCCTGGGGTGGCCTGGTGGGAGACGTGCGGCCGGTAGCCGGACAACGTGTGGCGCGGCGTGAGGATCCTGCCGCCCGCGTCCACCACCACCTGCACCAGCCGCTCATGCAGTTCCTGCAGGGCGGGGTGCGGCTCCACCAGGTTGACGGGGACGGACCCGTTGCGGCCAAAGGCGGCGTCCTCCCCCACGGTCAGCTCCGCGCCAAGCGCTGCGTTGGCCGGCCCATCTGCAAGCGCGGCGATGCTTTGGGCGACGTCGGCACCGTCCGTGGCGGCGGCGTCGAACCTCACCAGGGTGACGTGCAGCGGCCACTCCGTCCGCAGAAAAACTTGGCCGTCCGCCACCGGTTCCACGAAGGCCACAAAAATGAGGTTCCGCATCGGCATACGCCCAGTCTCCCACCGGCCCACCTCCACGCCTCTGAACGCCCCATCACATCCCGCCCAAAAAACCCAAACGCCCCATCACCAGGTGATGGGGCGTTTGGAGAAAAGACGCAGGAAGTGATGGGGCGTCAGACGGTGCGGACAGCCTCGTCGTAGGAGAATTTGGGCTTTGCCTCGCCCCAGGCGTCCTCGCCCGGCTGGCCGATGTTGACCACCAGGAAGCTCTTCTGGTCGCCGGCCGGGAAGAAGGCGGCGTCGATGGCGTTGAAGTCAGCGCCGGTCATGGGGCCGGCGGCGAAACCGAGCGAACGGACGGCCAGGATGAAGTAGCCGGCCTGCAGGTGGGCATTGTTGTTGCCCGTGGCTGCGGCGAGCTGCGGGTCGGCGTCGTACATGGCCTTGGGGGCGTTGTAGCCGGGGAGGAAGTCGTCCCACTTGCCGGCCCAGTCGGTGTCGTAGCTGAGGATGGCCACCAGCGGGGCGGAAGCCGTCTTGGCCTGGTTGCCGCGGGACAGGGCATCCACCAGGGTGGCGCGGGCCTCAGCCGAGCGGACATAGGTGACGCGCAACGGCTGGGAGTTGAACGCGGTGGGGCCGAACTTGGTGAGCTCGTAGATGGCCTGGGCCTGCTCCTCGGTCACCTCGCCGGTGAAGGAGTTGGCGGTGCGGGCCTGGGCAAAGATGGCGTCCACGGCTGCCGAATCGATAACCGCTTCTTCGTGGGCAATGGTCATTGGCTTACCTTTCGCTGCGCCGCCCGCCTGCAGGGGTGGCCTCTGATGCTTTCCATAGTTGCAACTTCAACTGCTTTCCTCCTCTTCCCGTGACGCCGGGTGACCTTGGCCACAGCGGGCCCGCACAAACACTTGGCGGTATTCTGGAGCGAGTTGATCTTCGCCCCCTCGCGGCACCCCCTGAAAGGCATTCCTTCCCATGAGCATGCTCGGAATCAAATGGAAGCTGCACGGCACCGGCAAAACCATCAAGCCCGGCCAGGTGGTGGCCCCGGATGAGCGGCTGGCGTGGCCCCTGACCATCGGCGTGGGCATGCAGCACGTGGTGGCCATGTTCGGCGCCACCTTCCTGGTTCCCATCATCACCGGGATGCCGCCCGCCACCACGCTGTTCTTTTCGGGGATCGGCACGCTGCTGTTCCTGGTGGTCACCAAGGGCCGGGTGCCCAGCTACCTGGGTTCAAGCTTTGCCTTCATTGCGCCCATCACCGCCTCGCAGGCGCAGTTCGGCATCCCCGGCGCCCTGGGCGGCGTGGTGCTTGCCGGCGTCACCCTGGCCCTGGTGGGGGCCGTGGTGCAGAAGTTCGGCGCCGGCTGGATCAACCGGTTGATGCCGCCCATCGTCACGGGTGCCATCGTGGCACTGATCGGCCTGAACCTTGCCCCCGCCGCCAAGCAGAACTTCGACGCCGCCCCGATTACGGCCCTCATCACACTGGTCACCATCATCCTGGTCAGCGTCCTGTTCCGCGGAATCCTGGGCCGGCTCAGCATCCTGGTTGGCGTTGTGGTGGGCTACCTGGTGGCCATGCTCCGCGGCGAGGTGAAGTACGACAAGATGGACGCCGCAGCCTGGGTTGGGCTGCCGCATTTCCAAACCCCCGAGTTCCACATCGGCGTCCTGGGCCTGTTCGTCCCGGTGGTCCTGGTGCTGGTGGCAGAGAACATCGGCCACGTGAAGTCCGTTGCCGCCATGACAGGACAGAACCTCGACGGCGTCTCCGGACGCGCGCTGATGGCAGACGGTGCTGCCACCGTGCTGGCCGGCCTGGGCGGCGGATCGGGCACCACCACGTACGCGGAGAACATCGGCGTCATGGCGGCCACCAAGGTGTATTCGACGGCGGCCTACTGGGTGGCGGGCATGTTCGCCATCCTGCTCAGCTTCTCGCCGAAGTTCGGCGAACTGATCGCCACCGTCCCGGCAGGCGTGCTGGGCGGCGCCGCCACGATGCTGTACGGCATGATCGGCATCCTGGGCGTGAAGATCTGGGTCCAGAACAAGGTGAACTTCTCCAACCCGGTCAACCTGACCACTGCCGCAGTGGCCCTGATCATCGGCATCGCGGACTACACCTGGACCATTGGCGACCTGAAGTTCACCGGCATCGCCTTGGGTTCTGCTGCCGCCCTGGTGATCTACCACGGCATGAAGGCCGTCGCGAAGGCGCGCGGAACGGTGGCCGAACCCGAAACCGAGCAGGGCGTACTGCCTCCGGCAGCGAAGGCCGCGATGAAGGCCGCGGCCAAGCGCTCCCCCAGGAAGCGCTAAGCCACCCTGCCGGTTTCCACCCCGGGGTCCACTCCAGGCTGTCCGTCATAATCCGGTCCGGAGGTCCTGGCCGCGGGATGTCCGGGCGGGAAGGGACCGGGACGGCCAAGGCCGAACACCGGGACCGGCTGCGGCCGCTTGGCCGCCAACCCGCTGACCTGGTGGGGCCGCATCCGCTTCAGCACCCACGGCACAAAGTACTGCTTGGCCCAGACCAGGTCTTCGGCCCGGGCCTGCGTCCAGCCGTGCGCGGGAAGCGGCCGCGGCTGCAGCGGCCTGAGCGTATGCGGTACGCCCAGGGCGTTGAGGGTGGCCACCGCTACGGAATGGTGGCCCAGCGGGGACAGGTGCAGCCGGTCCGGGTCCCACATCAGCGCATGCTGCAGCTCCGGCAGGCACCAAAGGTCAACCATGATGGCGTGGTGCCGGGCCCCGATCCTGTGGAGATGTTCGTTGTAGACCGCCACGCGGCCGCGGATCTTGCCGAAGACCGGCGTGTTCCCCCAATCGGGACCTGCATACAGCAGGATGGTGGCGCCCGTGTCAGCCAGGATACCCACGGCCTCGTCGATCTTTTCCGCCAGCTTGTCCGGGTCGCCGTGGCGGAACACGATGTCGTTGCCACCGCCGGACATGGCAATCAGGTCGGGCTTCAACGCCAGGGCCGGTGCCAGCTGCCCGTCGAGGATTTGCCGCAGCAGCATGCCGCGGATGGCCAGGTTGGCATAGGCGAAGTCCGGCTGGCTGTCCGCCAGTTCCTCCGCCACGCGGTCAGCCCAGCCCCGGAGGCCGCCCAGGCTGTGCGGCTCGGGATCGCCGATCCCTTCGGTGTAAGAGTCCCCCAGGGCGACGAACCGGTGCCAGGGGTGCCTGCCCGGTCCTTCCGTGATGGAGCGCAGTTCCTGTTTCCCGATGGTCATGCTGTCCTCCCTTCCGCAGCAGGCGGGGGTTCCGTCCCCGCCGCAGCGTCCTTGCGGGCCGACCTTCCGGTTGGAAAGTCCCGCCCCGCCGGCGACGGCCGCGGGAGCTCCGCCACGCCGTCGTACGTTTCCTGCCGCAGCCCCGACGGCTGCCCAACCCCGAGGTCCATCCCTGCGGGGGCCACAACGTTCAATGCCACGTCCCGGAGATCCAGCTCGTGGTGCAGCGCCTGCGTCTGCAGGAACCGCAGCGCACCCTCCCGGGTGAGTCCGTATTCGTTCATCAGGCTGCGCACGGCGAGGTCCACCAGGACCAGGGAGCTTTGGACGACGGCGAGACCCGCCGTCGTTTCCGCGCGTTCGGCCACCCGGACCACAACATGCATGGCCCGCGCCACCTCACGGGCATAGCTTTGGCTGCGCACCAGGTCATCGCTGGTGAAGGCGTGCGGGAAAGGCGCGTAAAGATTGATGGCGGCACTGGTCCCGCCTTCGGTGAGGATGGGGACGGAGAGCAGGGACTGCACCCCATGGGCCGCGGCAGCGCTGGAATACCCCGGCCAGCGGCGGTCCCGGCTCAGGTCCGACACCAGGACGAATTCTGCGGTGCGCATGGCTTCCATGACCGGTCCGTCAGCGAACGAGCATTGCTCCCGGTCCGCTTCGCGTGCCTGCTCCGTACTGGCTGCGATGGTCCGCGCCGTGCCCAGGCGGAAGAGGGTGGCCGCCCAGCTGATGCTGCGGCGCTCACCTTTGATACCCGCCATGAAGTCGCGGGTGACGTCCCGGAGGTAGTCTTCGACGTCCTTGCTGTCGAAAACCGGCTCCGGGGTAACTGGAAGCGGTCCCCAGCCAACCTGCCCCGTGGGTTCAGCGGCCATGCTCCAGCCCTGCTATCAGCGCACCGGGCCCACTGCAAAACCTTGCTCTAAGAATACGACCGCTGGCCGCCATAGTGGGCAAAGTTGGCGAAACAAGGGGGAAAGGGGGATTCGCAGAATGGGGCAGGCGTGGGTAGGCTTCAGGCGCACCCCAGCATCGGTCTGCCGGAGAGGAGCCGCTTTGGACACCCGGAAACTGAAGTACTTCCTGGCGGTGGTAGACCACGGTGGATTCAACCGCGCGGCAGAGCACCTGCTGATCGCCCAGCCGTCCCTGTCGCAGACCATCGCCGGACTGGAGAAGGAGCTGGGCGTGCCCCTGTTCCACAGGATCGGCCGCCGGGCTGTCCTCAGCGACGCCGGCAGGGAGTTGGTGGGTCCAGCGCGTCTGGTAATGCGGGACCTGGCCGCGGCACAGTCCGCGGTGCAGGCTCTTCGCGGCATCCGAAGCGGGCAGCTGGACATCATCACCATGCCCTCACCGGGAATTGAACCACTTACCTCAATGATTGCCGCCTTCACCCAGACCTACCCGTCGGTCCGGCTGAACGTTGGGGCCGCGTTCACGCCGGAGGAAGTGGTGGAATCCGTGCGCAGCGGCAGCACGGAAATAGGACTGGCCGGTTCCCCCACCGCCATCCGCGTTCCCGGCGTCGAAGTATTGGCGCTGGAGCGGCAGCCCCTGATCCTCATCGTTAACCCGCAGGCGGACACTTTTGGTTCCGGTGACTCGATTGTGCGGGAGGACCTTGGCGGCCAGCGCATCATCGCCAGCCAGCGCGGTTCCCTGATGCGCTGGCTCGTGGACGATGCGCTGGCCCAGGGCATCGAAGCCGAGATTGTGGTGGAGGTGGCCCACCGCACATCCATCCTCCCCCTCGTTCTCGCCGGCGTGGGGCATGCGGTGATGCCTTCCTCGTGGGCACCCACCGCGCACAAGGCCGGCCTGCGGACGCTCCTGATCGAACCGGTCTCGCACCTGGAAGTAGCCATCCTGAGCCGCAAGGACGACCTCACCCCTGCGGCGTCCGCCTTTCTGGAAGTCGCCAGGCAGCACGCGGAGTAGCCGCGGCACAACCCATCGGCGGCTCCGGCAGCGCAGTTTAGGGCTCAAAAGGGCGTTATCGGAGCATTGATCACTGGATCGATAGGCGGTTCCTATCAGCTGGATCGAATCTTGGTCTTGGACGCTGATGGAGCGGGCCGCGTCTACTTGAGGAGGAAGAAAAGCAGCGTGATCCCGGCAACAGGACACACTGCCCACACTCAACGAGGAGGTAGCCACATGGGCGCCAACCAGACATTCAACATCGCTTCGATCCCCGCGGACGGCGTAGGCAAGGAAGTGGTCGCCGCTGGCCGCCGCGTCCTGGATGCGCTGGCCGAAAACTCCAACGGCAGGTTCGCTTTCGATTGGACCGAGTTTCCCTGGGGCTCGGAGTACTACGCCAGGACCGGACAGATGATGGACCCCAAGGGCCTGGAAGCCCTGAAGGACTTTGACGCCATCTACTTCGGCGCCGTCGGCTGGGAAAACGTCCCGGACCACATCAGCCTCTGGGGGCTGCGCCTGAACATCACCCAGAACTTCGACCAGTGGGCCAACATCCGCCCCGTTAAGTTCCTCCCCGGCGTGCAGTCCCCGCTGCGCAAGGCAGACAACACCGAACTCGACTGGGTTGTGGTACGCGAAAACAGCGAGGGTGAATATGCCGGCCTGGGCGGCCGTAACCTCAGCGGCCGCGGCCCCGGCAACGAGGTGGCGCTGCAAACCGCACTGTTCACCGAAAAGGGCTGCGAGCGCATCGTGCGCTTCGCGTTCGACCTGGCCCGGACCCGCACCGTGAAGAAGGTTTCCTCCGTCACCAAGTCCAACGCCCAGCAGTACGGCATGGTCCTGTGGGACGAGGTCTTCAACCGCGTGGCCCTTGACTACCCGGACGTCCAGACCGAAAGCGTCCTGGTGGACGCCATGAGCGCCAAGTTCATCCTCAAGCCCGAGGACCTGTCCGTGGTGGTGGCCTCCAACCTGAACGCCGACATCCTCTCCGACCTCGGCTCCGCACTGGCGGGCAGCCTGGGCCTGGCAGCCAGCGCCAACCTGAACCCGGAGCGCCGCTTCCCGTCCATGTTCGAACCCGTCCACGGCTCCGCTCCGGACATCGCCGGCCAGGGCATCAGCAACCCGATCGGCGCCATCGCCAGCGCCGCCCTGATGCTGGACCACTTCGGCCTGCACGGGGAAGCACGCCGCGTTGAAGCCGCCATCGAAGCGGCCACCGGCGCGGGCCACCTGACGCGCGACGTGGGCGGCACTGCAAACACCGAGGACGTCACCGAAGCCATCATCAAGGCCCTGACGCTCACTCCGGCAGCTGTCTAGGCAAGCAGTAACCTCCGGCGCCGCCATTCGGTCGCCGGTGCCACGCCCGGGGCGGGCGGTGAAGCAGCGCTGCCGCCCGCCCCGCAGCAATCTCTTCCCCAGAACATCCTCCAGCGACATTCCAACAATGAGGTAGGAATCATGGACCACAACAGCACCGCCGCAGCTGCAACAGCGGCCCCGAAAACCCGGTGGTACCGGCAACTGTACTTTTGGGTACTGACAGCGATCGTCATCGGCATCCTGGTGGGCTGGCTTGCCCCGGCAACCGGTATTGCCATGGAACCGATCGGCATCACGTTCGTCAACGCAATGAAGATGCTGATCGGACCCATCGTCTTCCTCACGATCGTGGGCGGCATCGCCAGCGTCGCCGACCTGAAGAAGGTGGGCATGACCGGGCTGAAGGCGCTCACGTATTTCCAGGTCGGCACCATCTGCGCCCTGGCATTCGGACTGGTGGCCATCAATATCTTCCGGCTCGGCGAAGGCGTGAACGCCGACCCCGGCGCCATCAAGACTTCCGACTCGGCCGCCAAGCTGATCGACGCCGGCGCGCACCAGGAATGGTGGCAGTTCATTACCAACATCATCCCCACCAGCGTCGTCCAGCCCTTCGTCGTGGGCGACATTCTGCAGATCATCTTCATTGCGGTTGTCTTCGGGATCGCCCTGAACGCCATGGGCAAGGTGGGCGCCCCGGTCCTTGACGGCGTCCAGCGCCTCACCGCTGTGATGTTCAAGATCCTCAGCTTCATCATGAAAGCGGCGCCACTTGGCGCATTCGGTGCCATGGCCTTCGCGGTGGGTAAGTACGGCGTCTCATCCCTGACCAGCATGGGCGGCCTGATCGCGCTCTTCTACGCCACTTCCATCCTCTTCGTGGTGGTGGTCCTCGGCTCGGTCATGGCCTTCCTGAAACTGAACATCTTCAGCATGATCCGGCACCTCAAGGAGGAATACCTGCTCATCCTAGGCACCTCCACTGCCGAGCCTGCCCTGCCGGGGCTGATGCGCAAGCTCGAGCACGCCGGCGTCAAGAAGGAAACGGTGGGCCTCGTAGTCCCCACGGGCTACAGCTTCAACCTGGACGGCGCCGCCATCTACCTGTCCCTCGCGGCCCTCTATATCGCCCAGGCCACCAACACCAGCCTGACCATCGGACAGCAGCTGGGCCTGCTCGCCGTCATGCTGCTGACCTCCAAGGGCGCAGCCGGCGTGGCGGGCGGCGGCTTCATTGCCCTGACCGCCACACTGGCCACCATCGGTACCATCCCGGCGGCCGGCATCATGCTCATCTTCGGCATCGACAAGTTCATGTCGGAGTGCCGTGCCCTGGTCAACTTCACCGGCAACGCGGTGGCCACCCTGTTCATCGCCTGGTGGGACCGCACGCTCGACGCCGACCGTGTCCGCCGCGTCTTTGCGGGCGAAACCGTGGAACCTGTGCCCGCGCAGACTCAGGCTCAGGCTCAGGCTCAGGAACTGCATGCCGGGGCCGGCCCCAACGACGACGACCTCCACCAGGTGCCTGCCCCAGGGAAGGATTCGGCCGGCGTCGGGCATCCCCTCCCTGCCGACCGCCGCCCCGCCTACTCCGAGACCGTCTGACATGTCCACTTCCACCCCCTCCCTCCGCGCCCTCATCGCGCCCGACAAATTCAAGGGCAGCCTGACCGCCCATGAGGTGGCACACGCCCTGGCGGCCGGACTCCGGTCCGTCGCCGGGGCCCACCGAACCATCCAGTGCGACCTGCTCCCCCTGGCCGACGGTGGAGACGGCAGCGTGGACGCCGCCGTCTCGGCAGGGTTCGCGCGGCACACCTGCCAGGTCACCGGGCCGACGGGGCAGCAGGTGCAGGCATCCATCGCCTTCGACGGAGTCACCGCCGTCGTGGAAGTGGCCAACACCTGCGGGATCTCGCTCCTGCCCCACGGCACCCTTGACCCGCTCAACTCCTCCAGCCGCGGATTCGGCGAAGCCATCCGCTTCGCCCTCAGCCTTGCCCCGGCACGAATCGTGCTGGCGCTGGGCGGCAGTGCCAGCACAGACGGGGGCACGGGGATGCTGTCCGCCCTGGGCTACACCTTCACCGACACCGATGGCCACCGCCTTGAAGGGACAGGGCGCAGCCTCTTCCGGATCCGCTCCGTCCAAGGCTCCCCCCTTCCAGGCCTGGTGGCGGCTGAACTGATCGTTGCCAGCGATGTCTCCAATCCGCTATGCGGTCCTGCCGGCGCTGCTGCCGTCTTCGGGCCCCAAAAGGGGGCGGTGCCGGCCGATGTGGCCAGCCTGGACGCCGGGCTGGTGCACTTCGTGGCAAGGATGGAAGGCGCGGGATTTGCTTCCGCCCGCGAACTGGCCGGACACGAGGGAGCGGGCAGCGCCGGCGGATTGGGCTTCGCCTGCCTGCTGCTGGGCGCGCGGCAGGTATCGGGAGCGGACTTCTTCCTGGACCTGCTGGACTTCGATGGCCGCAGGGACAACTGCGACCTGGTCATCACGGGCGAAGGCAGCATCGACTTGCAGACCCTCGCCGGGAAGCTCCCGGCTGCCGTGGCCCGCCGGTCCGGCACCCGGCCCATCATCGCCGTCGCCGGCCGTTCCCTGCTTCCCCGCGAACGCTGGGCGGACCTGTCCCTGGCACGGGTGTACGCCCTGGCCGACTACACCAGCCGGGACTCCGCCAAAGACCCAGGGTTGTCCACCGCCCTCCTCCAGCAGATTGGCCGGGACATCGGACAAAGCATCCACTAGCCCAGGCACGTTTGTCCCCTCCACCGGCTCCGCTGAGCAGTAGCATCGGGAGAGGGAACGCCGAATACTCCCTGTTGCCCTGGGTACGTTTCCTTGGGCAAGGGGTCTTGGAGCATCCATGCCAGCACGGAAACGAGCAATGGAAAGAGGAGCTTATGCCTGAGCCGGGCACCAGCGGGAACACTTCGGAAGCGGATGCAGCCGCCCCCATAGGGGAAGTGGAAGCGGGCGCTGCGGAGCCGTCAACGGAACTGGACGTCAATTTCGACGAGCAGTTCTTCGCGGCCAGGCCAAAGGCGCTGCGGCCCATCGCGCGCCGGCGCCAGTTCGTCGGCAGCAGGCCGTCCTTTGAATTCGACGGGCGGAACGCGGCGTACGTGGACTGGCTCCGCAACCAGGCGATGCTCGGGGATGCGAACACGCTGGCCCGGCAGCTGTCCGGCCAGGCCAGCATGTGGCAGAACTCGTACGCCCATCCCAACCCGCGGGCCGCCGTCGAACGCGCCTCCGTGTGGTTCACCGCCTACCCGCTGTCCTTCATCACCCCGTCCGGCCAGTCATTCCTTTCGGCCCTGGGCGATCCGGCCATGTGGAAGGCGTTCCGCGAAATCGGCATCCGCGGAATCCACACCGGGCCCGTGAAGCTCGCCGGCGGCATCAGCGGCTGGTCCCACACACCCAGCGTGGACGGGCACTTCGACCGCATCAGCATGGCGATCGACCCTGTTTTCGGCACCGAGGATGAGTTCCGGCGGATGTGCGAGGTGGCCGCCGAGCACGACGGCACAGTCATCGACGACATCGTCCCGGGCCACACCGGCAAGGGCGCGGACTTCCGCCTGGCCGAAATGAACTTCCGGGACTACCCCGGCATCTACCACATGATCGATATTCCGGAGGAGGACTGGAACCTGCTCCCGGACGTCCCGGAGGGGGCGGACTCGGTCAACCTCAGCCCCGACTCCGAGCAGGCGCTGCAGAAGGCCGGCTACATCATCGGCAGGCTGCAGCGGGTCATCTTCTACGAACCCGGGGTGAAGGAAACCAACTGGAGCGCCACGCGGCCCATCGTGGATACCACCGGCAAGACCCGCCGCTGGGTCTACCTGCACTACTTCAAGGCCGGCCAGCCCTCCATCAACTGGCTGGACCCCACCTTCGCCGGAATGCGCCTGGTGGTGGGCGATGCCCTGCATTCGCTGGTGGACCTGGGCACGGGGGCGCTGCGCCTGGACGCCAACGGCTTCCTGGGCGTGGAGAAGAGCGCCGAAGAACAACCCGGCTGGTCCGAGGGGCACCCACTGTCCGAGGCAGCCAACCAGCTCATCGGCTCCATGATCCGCAAGGTGGGCGGGTTCTCCTTCCAGGAGCTGAACCTGACCATCGACGACATCAAGGCAACCTCCGATGCCGGCCCCGACCTGTCCTACGACTTCATCACCCGGCCTGCGTACCACTACTCCCTGGTCACGGCCGATACCGAGTTCCTGCGGCTGACCCTCCGGCTGTCGCTGGAAATCGGCGTGGACCAGGCATCGCTGGTGCACGCCCTGCAGAACCATGACGAACTCACCTACGAGCTCCTGCACTTCGCCGCCGGGCACCGGGACGAGATGTTCGAGCTCAACGGCGAGGAACTCACCGGGGCGCAGCTGGCCGAACAGGTCCAGCAGACCCTGCGGGAACGGCTCACCGGCGAAAACGGGCCCTACAACGCCGTCTTCACCACCAACGGCATTGCCTGCACCTCGGTGAGCTTCATCATGGCGGCCCTGGGCATCAAGGACCCGTCCACCACCACCCCGGAGCAGGAAGCCCAGATCCGGGACGTCCACCTGCTCCTGGCCATGTACAACGCCCTGCAGCCGGGCGTCTTTGCCCTTTCCGGCTGGGACCTCACGGGCATCCTGGCCCTGGACCGGAGCAGCGTCCGCGAGCTCACCTCGCAGGGCGATACCCGCTGGATCAACCGCGGCGCCCACGACCTCATGGGAACCAGTCCGGACGCCACCACCTCGTCCGCCGGGATGCCCCGGGCCCGCAGCCTGTACGGGCCGCTGCCCGAACAGCTCAAGGACCCGAACTCGTTCGCGCGCCGGCTGCAGCGGATCCTCGCCGTGCGGGAAGAGAACGGGATCGCCACCGGCACCCTGCTCGACGTCCCGGACGTTTCCAACCGCAGCGCACTGGTGCTGGTCAACCGGCTGAAGGACGGCAGCCTGCAGGTCACGGCGCTCAACTTCTCCGGGCAGGACATCGCCGGCAGCATCCAGTCCAACGAGCTGCCGTCCGGCGCCAACGTCAAGGATCTGTTCAGCGGCGAGACGGTGGGGCAGGTGGATGACCTGCACAGCTTCTTCCTGGAGCTGCCCGCGTACGGCGGCACGGCACTGATCCTGGCCGAAGCGCCCGAGCCGGAGGCGGAGGCGTAGAGCCCACGCCGGGTAGGCCGGGGATTCCCGGCTTTACCCGGCGATGGCGCCTGCCAGCGTGGCTTCGATGACGGCCGGCGAGAGGACGTACTGGGTGACCAGTTTGCTTGCGCCAAGGACCGCCGCCTGGCTCCCGGCGCGGGAGCCGTTGATGCGCAGGTGCGAGGTGGCCAGCGGCGGGGAGCGCCGGTACACCACCTCGCGGATGCCGGCCACCAGGTGCTCGCCCGTCTCGCCAACGCTGCCGCCCACCACAATCACGGACGGATTGAGCAGGTTCACCACGGTGGCCAGAACCTCGCCGATGTCCCGGCCGGCCTGGCGCAGCGCCTGGATGGCCTGCAGGTTGCCGTCGGCGGCGAGCCGGAGCACGTCCGAGCCCTTTGCCACGTCCAGTCCCTGGTCCCGGAGGGAGCGCACGACGGCGGGACCGGACGCCAGCGCCTCCAGGCACCCATAGTTTCCACAGGCACACAGGACATCCGCGCCGCGGGCCACCTGGACGTGGCCCAGGTCGCCTGCCGTGCCGTTGGCGCCACGCTGCAGTTCCCCGTTGCTGATGATGCCGGAGCCGATGCCGGTTGCCACCTTCACGAAGAAGAAGTTGTTGTGTTCGGGCCAGTGCGCGGACTGCTCCCCCAGCGCCATGATGTTCACGTCGTTGTCCACCAGCACGTGGACGGGCAGGGAGCGCTGGACGTAGCTGACCACGTCGAACCCGTCCCAGCCCGGCATGATGGGCGGCTTGACGGGCTTGCCGGTGTCATGTTCCACGGGCCCGGGCAGCCCGATGCCGATCCCGGCCAGTTCCGCAACGGTCCGTCCGGTGGACGCCAGCAGTTCCTTGCCCTGCGCTACCACCTGGTCCAGCACGGCTTCCGGCCCGTCGGCCACCTGCTGCGCCAGCCGGTGTTCGGCCAGGATGTTTCCGCCGAGATCCGTCACCGCAACGATGACGTGCGTGGCGCCCACGTCCACGGCCAGCACCAGGCGGGCTGACGGGTTGAAGGCAAAGCGCGACGGCGGCCTGCCGCCGCTGGAGAGCGCCTCACCCGCGGGACCCACCAGGCCGGACAGCATCAGCGCATCGATCCGCGAGGCGACGGTTGAGCGGGCCAGACCCGTGCTCAGCGCAAGCTCGGCGCGGGTGCGGGCCCGGCCGTCACGAAGCAGTTGGAAGAGGTCCCCGGCGCGCGACAGGCTGCCGACATCGGACTCTTTTCCGGCCTGCTTACCTGTCACTGAAGTCATGTCTAAGTCATAACACTCTTACTTTCTGCTGTCACCAATCAGAAGAATGACGCGCAACAAACAACTTTTGCTTGACGTGCGTCAAAAGTAGTTCTACGTTGTGACTCAAGGCACATTCGCGGATCCGATGGTGAACATCAGCCGCACTGATTCCGGCACCGTAATCCGCTTACACCCCCAGAGTCCGCTTACAAAGAGGTAACTGACCTTGTCCCAGCAAGCAGCGTCCCAGCACGCAGCGCCGGCAGACCGGCCGCTCCTCGGCGTCGGCATCCTCGGCGCCGGGCCCGTCACGCAGGCCATCCACCTCCCGGCACTGGCCCGCCTCCAGGACATCCTGGAAGTACGGCACATCATGGATGTGGATGCCGCCGTGGCCTCGTCGGTGGCGGCCCGCGTTGGCGCCACGGCCGGCACCAGCATGGCTGCCCTGCTGGACGATCCCGCCGTGGACGTCGTGGCAATCTGCAGCCCCCACCAGTTCCACGCCGACCAGGTCATCGCCGCCTGCAGGGCCGGCAAGAAGGCCGTCCTCTGCGAAAAGCCTTTCGCCATGAACGCCGAAGAGGCCGCCCGCATCTCGGCCGTCAGCTCCGAAACCGGGGTCCCAATCGTCGTCGGGGCCATGCACACCTTCGACCCCGGCTGGCTCGCGGCCGAACAGAACTGGGGCGACCTTCCCGGGCAGGTCCACACCATCCGTTCCTCCATCGTCCTGCCGCCCAATGCCCGCTTCGAGGACTTCGCCACCGAGATCGTCACGCGGCCGGCCGCAGGCCGGCCCGACTACTCGGACCCGGACGTCATCAAGTGCGCGCTCCGGGGCGGGATCATGGGCCTGGCCATCCACGACCTGCCGCTGGTCCGCCGGTTCACCCCGGACTTCACGGACCTCGAAGTCCTCCAGGTGTTCCACGTCCGCCCGTTCGGCTATGCCGTTTCGCTGCGCACCCCAACCCGCGTCATCGAACTGCGTGCCGTCATGAACGGCACCTGGAAGCCCGAGTGGACCTTCGAGGCCATCGGGGACGATGCGGCCCTTCACATCGACTTCACACCGTCGTATGTCCAGGCCGGCTCCGCAGTGGCCACCCTCACCCGCGGCAACGGCAGCGATACCCGCACGTTCGGCCCGTACGGCCACAACGGTTATGAGGGCGAATGGCGTGAACTTGCCGGGCTTGCCCGGGGAACCCGCCAGGCACCCGCCGCACAAACCCTGATCGACGACCTCACCTTTGCCCTCGCCATCGCCGACGCCACGGCAGCAAGCGCCGGGGCGGGGCATGCCGGTGCCGCGGAAAAAGCAGGAGTTACGCCATGAGCGGCCAGTACACGGTCTCGGCATCACCTGCCGCGCGGGAAGAGGGCGCGGTTACCCAAACGGTGGCCTCACTGCCTGCAACCTTCGGCCCGGCTCCGGAGAGCCGGCAGGGCACGGCCGACGTCCTGGTGGTCGCAGGCGGACCCGGCTGGACCACCGAAGCCCTTCACGCCGTTGCCGCCGGCGCCCGCGGCGTTGTGGTGGCCAACCCGGCGCCCGAGGACACCACGGAACTGGCCGCCGCGGTTGACGCCGCAGGAACCGCCGTCGTCCTGGACCTCCGCTGGGCCTCCAACCCCGCCCTGGTGGCGGAAGGCAGCACCCCGGACGCCCGCGACGCAGTGCGCAGTACCCTGGGCAGCGCGTCCCTGCTGGACAGCGTTGCGACGGCGGCCCCCGGCACCGACCCGCAGCGGCTCCTGGGCGAACACCTCGCCGCGCTGCTGGCCGTCAGCGGACCGCTCGACGGCGTAAGCCTCCTCCGCAGCGACGCCACGGGATACACGGTGGCCGGCAGGCTGGCCAACGGCGCGCCCTTCACCGCCCAGGGCGTGCTGACCGCTGCCCGCCCGGCCGCCATCGACATCCGCCTCTACACCGCCGACGGCGGGGTGTACGTCCAGGTCCCGGATCCGGACGCCGCCTGGCCGGCCGAAGTCCGGGTCACCGGAGCCCATGGCGAACTTTTGCTTCCCACGCTTTACGAATCCGCCCACCGGTCAGCGTGGCGGCGCCTGAAGGACCATCTTGGCGCCGGCACCCGGCCGGACGATCTGGCCGGGTTCGCCCGGCTGACCGACCTCTACGCAACCCTCGCTGCCACGTAACCAGACCCACCGATACGCAACCTAAACAGCAGTCCAGTCCCACCTCCACTCTCGACGATGAGCAGGACCGCACCAACGGCGCACTGCGCCGGCCGGTCCCGAAAGGACACATCATGAACGCAACTTCCGAACAGCGCCGCCCCTTCTCCCGGCGCGGTTTCCTGGGCCTGACGGCTGCCGCCGCCGCAGCACCCCTCCTCGCCGCCTGCGGCGGCGGCTCGGCATCGCAGGGCGGCGGAGGCGGCGCGGGCGGAACGGTCAAGTTCTGGGACATGCCGTGGGCAACGCCCGCCTACAACGACGCCGCCAAGGGCATCGCGGAAGGTTTCTCCGGAGCCAACGGCGCCAAGGCCTCGTACCAGATCATCCAGTGGAACAACTTCTACCAGACCTTCTCCTCCGCGATCGCCTCGAAGACGGGCCCGGCTGTCTCCACCGGCGGGGGCTTCCAAGCCTTCCAGTTCGAGCAGCAGGGCCAGATCGCGTACGCGGACAAGGCGATCGAGAAGCTGAAGGCCAATGGCCAGTTCAACGACTTCCTGCCCGGCGTGCTGGACCCCTTCAAGTCGGACAAGGGCTACGTGGCCGTCCCGTGGCAGCTGGACATGCGCGTCTTCTGGTACCGCAAGTCGCTGTTCGAGAAGGCAAACGTTGCCCTCCCCACGGACTGGCCGTCCCTGCTGGAAGCGGGCAAGGCCCTGAAGAAGGTGGGCGCATTCGGCTTCACCACCGGCGCAGGCGCGGGCAACAACTACGCCAACCACTCCATGATCATGATGATGGTCAACAACGGCGGCGGTGTCTGGAACAAGGACGGCGAGCTGGACCTGATGAACGACCGCAACGTGGAGGCCATGGAGTTCGTCCTGGAACTCGTGTCCAACGGCATCGTCGACCCCGCCGCGGTCAGCTACACCACGGACAACATGTCCGCCCAATGGAAGGACGGCAAGGCAGGCTACGGCCTGTTCCAGGTCAACGTTCCGCAGCGTGTGGGCGATACCTCGGGCGACCTGCTGGTGGCTGACCCCATCAAGGGTCCGCACGGCGACAAGGCAACGATCGTCTTCCCGAACAACATCATGATGTACACCAACACCCCGTCGCAGGAAGCCTCGGAGGAGTTCCTGGTGTACTACCTGGGCCAGCTCAAGCAGCTGTGGCAGAAGAAGCTGATGTCCGCCCTGCCGGTCTTCAAGTCGATCACGGAGATCCCCGAGTTCGCCAACGACCCCAACAACGTCAAGATCGTCAAGGACTGGCAGCCCATTGCCAAGACCTTCGCCGCCCAAGGCAGCCGGCTCAATGCGAACCTGGCGGCCCTCGACGGCGGCCAGGCACTGAACCAGTTCAGCCAGACCATCATCACCGGCAAGGCCGACGCCAAGACTGCCCTGCAGACTTTCCAGTCCGGCCTCGAGTCGGTCCTGAAGAAGTAGGACCGAGCGCCCATGTCCAGCACTACCACCCAGTCCGGCCTGTCACGGGCCCGCCGGGGACTCGCCCCCGGCGGGTCTGGGTCCGCCCCCGGTAAACGCAGGAGCAAGCTCTCCGCGCAGGCCACCAAGACGTTCTTCTGGCTCCTGCTTCCCTCCGTGGTCCTGCTTGTCCTGATCCACGGCTACCCGCTGATCTACGCCGCCGTCCAGGCCACGCATGACGGGGACCTGCTCCAGACCGGCAACTTCGTGGGCGCGCAGAACTTCGCCACCGTCCTCAGTTCGCCGGCGTTCTGGAAGGCCGCCCAGTTCACGCTCTGGTTCACCATTGTGGGCGTCTTCGGATCCTGGCTTGTAGGCCTGGGCCTCGCCCTGCTCCTGCGTACCAGGATTCCGGCCGGCAACACCTTCAAGGTCCTGCTCCTGCTGCCCTGGGTGGTGCCCGTCGTGGTGTCCTCCACCGCCTGGAACTGGCTGGTGGCCACCCCGGACAGCCTGGTTCCGTCCCTGTTCCGGAACCTGGGCCTGGGCACACCGCTCTTCCTGGCGGACCCCACCCTGGCCTCGGTCACGGTGATGGTGTTCAAGGTCTGGGTCAGCTTTCCCTTCATGATGATGATGATCTCCGCGGCCCTGGCCTCCGTGGACAGCACCGTCTACGAAGCGGCCAGCATGGACGGGGCCAGCCGCTGGCAGCAGTTCAGCCAGATCACCCTGCCCCTGATTGCCCGCTCCAACTACATCAGCTGGATCCTGATGACCATCTTCTGCGTCAACGACTTCCCCACCATCTACCTGCTCACCGGCGGCGGCCCGGTCAACGCCACCACCTCCCTGGTGGTCCTGGCGTACCGGACCGTGTTCCAGGACTTCGCCACCGGCCCCGGCGTGGCCATCGCCTTCCTCATGACCATGACCCTGGTGGTCATCTCGGTCATCCTGTACCGCCAGATCCGAAAGTCGAGCGTCGAATAATGAGCGCAGTACTCCACGCCCATCCCGAATCCGGCCCCACGCTCGGCGTCGATGCCGGCAAACGCCGCAGGGTCCTCTCCGAGGCGGGGCAGCGCGGCCGCTGGTGGCGGTTCGCCGCGATCCTCATCATCACGGGGATCGTGCTGGTGCCCATCATGGTCACCATCCTCCTGGCCTTCACGCCCGGACCGAACAGCACGGCCACCGGCCTGACCTTTGAAAACCTCGGCAACGTCTTCTCCAAGACCCTGGCCGCCACCTGGCTGAAGAACAGCCTGATCACCACCCTTTCCACGGTGGTGGTGTCCGTGGCGGTGGCCGCACCTGCCGGCTACGTCCTCTCCCGGGGCCGCAGCAAGGCAGTTTCCGGATATTCACTGCTCCTGTTCGTGATGCAGTCGCTGCCCATCATCACGTCCGTGGTGCCGCTGTTCATCCTGTTCGCCGGCATGGGCCTGGTGGACAACCTCCTGGGCCTGACCATCATCTACGTCGGCTCCACCATGACGGTTGCCACCTGGATGATGGCCGCCTACTTCGATTCCATCCCGATCAGCCTGGAGGAGGCGTCCTGGATCGATGGCTGCTCCGTTTTCGGCTCCTTCACCAAGGTGGTCCTGCGGAACTCCCTGCCCGGTGTCCTTTCCACCGCGATCTTCGCCTTCCTCCTGGCCTGGAACGACTACCTGGTGGCCATCGTGTTCCTGCGTTCGAATGAAATCTTCACCCTTGCCATGGGCGTGCAGTCCTTCTTCCAGCAGAATGCAACGGACTGGACCTCGGTCATGGCCCTGGCCGTGGTCATGATGCTCCCGCCCGTCATCGTGTTCGCCGCCCTGAACAAATACTTCAGCGTGGGCGGCATCGGCGGCTCGCTCGCCGGCCGCTGACCCCAACCCCAACGACCTCTACAGAACCGCTAAGGAAACCCATGTCCTACTCACTGCAGCTTTACACGCTCCGCAACGCCATTTCCGAGGATCTTCCGGGGACCATCAGGAAGGTGGCGGAGATCGGCTTCACCCAGGTTGAGCCGTACAACTTCGTGGCCACCGCCAAGGAACTCGGCGCCGCCCTGAAGGAGTACGGCCTCACCGCGCCGTCCGGCCACGCGCCCCTGATGAGCCAGGACCAGGACGAAATCTTCGCGGCGGCCAAGGAACTGGGCATCACCACCGTCATTGATCCTTTCCTTCCCGCCGAGCACTGGCAAAAGGCCGAAGACATCCAGGCCACCGCCGAAAAGCTCAACGCGGCCGCCAAAAAGGGTGCTGAATACGGCATCCGCGTGGGCTACCACAACCACGCCTGGGAACTGGAGTCCACCATCGAGGGCCGCACGGCCCTGGAGTACTTCGCATCCCTGCTGGACCCGGAACTGGTCCTGGAGGTGGACACCTACTGGGCAGCCGTGGGCGGCCAAGACCCCGTGGAACTCCTGGCCAGGCTGGGCGACCGGGTCAAGTTCATCCACATCAAGGACGGCCCCCTGAACAAGGACAATAAGGCCCAGCAGCCCGCAGGCCAGGGCAAAGTGCCCGTGATGGAGGTCATCGCCGCAGCAAAGTCGCTGGAGGTGGGCGTGGTGGAGTTCGATGACTATGCCGGCGACATTTTCGATGGCATCGCCCAGAGCCTTGCCTTCCTGAACAGCGACACCGACAGCAACACCGCAGCCGAAGGAGCCAACGCGTGAGCACCCCCGCAAGCAAGCCGGCCCGCACCGGGCCGGTGGGCGTTGGCGTCATCGGCGCCGGCGTGATCAGCAAGCAGTACCTGGACAACCTGACCGCGTTCCCGGACCTCAAGGTCCACGTGATCGCCGACCTCTTCGAGGAAGCCGCCGAGGCCCGGGCCAAGGAGGACGGCGTCCCGGAGTGGGGCGGCGTGGACAAGGCCCTGAACCACCCCGACGTCGAGATCATCGTCAACCTCACCATTCCCGCCGCCCACGTGGAGGTGGCCACCGCCGCCGTCAACGCCGGCAAGCACGTCTGGACGGAAAAGCCGTTCTCCCTGGACCGCGAATCCGGGCTGGGCCTGCTCAAGACCGCCGACGCCGCCGGGATCCGCCTTGGCTGCGCCCCGGACACCTTCCTCGGGGCCGGCATCCAGACGGCCCTGCGCCTGATCCAGCGCGGCGACATCGGCACGCCGCTGACGGCGATGACCACGTTCCAGACCCCCGGCCCGGAATCCTGGCACCCCAACCCCGCGTTCCTCTTCCAGCACGGCGCCGGCCCGCTGTTCGACATGGGCCCGTACTACCTCACCACCCTGGTCCAGGCCTTCGGCTCCATCCGCAAGGTGGCCGCCGTCGGGTCCAAGGCCAAGGATGTGCGCGTGATCGGTTCCGGGCCCAAAGCCGGCGAGGAGTTCACCGTCGAGGTGCCCACCCACGTCTCCGCGATGGCGCAGTTCGAATCCGGCGCCTCCTCACACAGCGTCTTCTCCTTCGAGTCGCCCCGGACCCGGATGGGATTCGTGGAAATCACCGGGACCGAAGCCACCATCTCGCTGCCGGATCCCAACTACTTCACGGGCGACATCAAGCTCTGGCGCGCCGGCGACGAGGACTGGACCACCGTTCCGGCCACCGGGCCCGCCAACGGCCGCGGCATGGGCGTGCTGGACATGGCACGCTCGCTGCGGGCAGGAACAGCCCACAGGGCCACCGGCGAACTGGCGTACCACGTCCTGGACACCATGGTCTCGATCTCCGAGTCCATCGATGCGGGCACATTCGTGAACGTCGAAAGCTCGGCCCCGGTATCCCCCGCCCTCCCCGAGGACTGGGCACCGGAAACCGCCACCCTCTAAATCCAGCACGTAGTCCAGCCAGCAGGAAGCACGCAGGAACGCATCATGACCACACCCGCACACCCGTCCGAACCTTCGGCCTCCCAACCGGCTCCCCGCCCGCTGGGTGTAGCCGCGATCGGTTACGCCTTCATGGGCAAGGCCCACTCCAACGCGTGGCGGAACGTGGCCAGCTTCTTCGACGTCCCGGCCTTCGAGCAGAAGGTCCTCGTGGGCCGGGACGCCGGCGCCGTCGCCGAGGCGGCGGCCAAGTACGGCTGGGCAGAATCAGCCACCGACTGGCGCACGGTGATCACCCGGGACGACATCGACATCGTCGACATCTGCGCCCCGGGGTGGATGCACGCCGAGATCGCCATCGCCGCCCTGGAAGCAGGCAAGCATGTCCTGGTGGAAAAACCCCTGGCAAACACCCTCGCGGAGGCCGAGCTCATGACCGCCGCCGCGGCCAAGGCCCGGGCCAAGGGCGTGCAGTCGATGATCGGCTTCAACTACCGGCGCGTCCCGGCACTGGCACTGGCGAAGGAGCTCATCGCCGAAGGCCGCCTGGGCACGGTCCGGCACGTCCGCGCCGCGTACCTGCAGGACTGGCTCGCCGACGCGCAGGCCCCCATGACCTGGCGGCTGCGGAAGGAAACCGCCGGATCCGGCGCGCTGGGGGACATCGCCAGCCACGCCATCGACCAGGTCCTGTTCCTCCTGGGCGACCAGGTCACCGAGGTCAGCGGCCGGCTGAACACCTTCGTGGGCCGCCGCCCCGGCACGAACGGCATCGAGGACGTCACGGTCGACGACGCCGCCTGGGCCACGCTGTCCCTCACCTCCGGGGCGGTCGCCTCAGTCGAGGTCTCCCGGGTGGCCACCGGCAGGAAGAACTCGCTGCAGATCGAGGTGTACGGGGACAAGGGCAGCCTCCTGTTCGACCTGGAAAACCTCAACGAACTCGGCTTCCTGGATGCCACCGTCCCGGTCCGCGAACAGGGCTTCCGCCGGATCCTGGTCAACGAGCCGGAGCACCCGTACCTGGACGCGTGGTGGCCGCAGGGCCATATCATCGGCTGGGAACACACCTTCACGCACCAGGTCCGCGACTTCCTGCTGGCCATCCGGGACGGAAACCAGCCCTCGCCGTCGTTCGAAGAAGGACTGAACGTCCAGTACGTCCTGGACGCTGTGGAGGAATCCGCCGCCAACAAGAGCACCCTCACCGTCGTCCGCCACTAGCACCCCCGTCTTCCAAGGAGCCCTGCATGCCCCGCCCGTTCACCCTGTTCACCGGCCAGTGGGCCGACCTGCCCTTCGAAGAAGTCGCCCGCCTGGCCTCCGGCTGGGGCTACGACGGCCTGGAAATCGCCGTCTCCGGCGACCACCTGGACGCCTGGCGCTGGGACGAACCCGGCTACGTCGAGTCCAAACTCGAAATCCTGGACAAGTACAACCTCAAGGTCTGGGCCATCTCCAACCACCTCAAAGGCCAGGCCGTCTGCGATGACCCCATCGACTTCCGCCACCAGGCCATCGTCGGCTCCAAAGTCTGGGGCGACGGCGACCCCGAAGGCGTCCGCACCCGCGCCGCCGAGGAAATGAAACACACCGCCCGGCTCGCCAAAGCCCTCGGCGTGGACACGGTCGTCGGGTTCACCGGCTCCTCCATCTGGCAATACGTGGCCATGTTCCCGCCCGTCCCGGAAAAAGTCATCGACGCCGGCTACCAGGACTTCGCCGACCGCTGGAACCCCATCCTGGACGTCTTCGACGAATGCGGCGTCCGCTTCGCCCACGAAGTCCACCCCTCCGAGATCGCCTACGACTACTGGACCACCGTCCGCACCCTCGAAGCGATCGGGCACCGGGCAGCGTTCGGCCTGAACTGGGATCCCTCGCACATGATGTGGCAGGGCATCGATCCCGTCTCCTTCATCTGGGACTTCAAGGACCGGATCTACCATGTGGACTGCAAGGACACCAAGATCCGCCAGACCGGCCGCAACACCGTCCTGGGCTCCCACCTGCCCTGGGGCGACCCCCGCCGCGGCTGGGACTTCGTCTCCGCCGGACGCGGCGACGTCCCCTGGGAAGCCTCCTTCCGCGCCCTCGCCGCCATCGGCTACAACGGGCCCATCAGCATCGAATGGGAAGACGCCGGCATGGACCGCCTCCACGGCGCCCCCGAAGCACTCACGGCCCTGAAAAAATACGACTTCCCCGCCTCCCAAACCAGCTTCGACGCCGCCTTCAGCAGCAAGGACTAGGACGAACTGACGTGGTCCGCACCCTTCAACCAGGCCAGCGCTGCGAGGTGTGGACCGCGTCGGTCACCGGCGAATCCTCGCTGGTCTTCCGCACCGGGGACATGCTGCTCGAGGCGCCCAACTGGACCCTCGACGGCCGGGCGCTGATCCTTAACGGAAACGGGGAACTGTGGCGGCTCAACCTGGCGGCCGGTTCGCTGGAGCCCCTCCCACTGACCGGCGCCCCGGACCTCAACAATGACCACGTCCTGGACCCTGACGGCAGCAGCATCTTCCTCTCGGGCGAGGACGGCCACATCTACCGCGCACCACTGGCAGGCGGGCGGGCCACCAGGATCACGGACGACGACGGATCCTTCCACTTCCTCCACGGCGTCAGTCCGGATGGGCGCAGGCTGGCGTACGTGGACATTGCGGCGGGAGACTTCACGCGGCCCGGCCGGCTGCGCACCATCCCCGCTGGCGGAGGCCCGCCCTGGGACGTGGAGGTGGGCGGGGGACACTGCGACGGGCCCGAGTATTCACCCGATGGCGACTGGCTGTACCTCAACACGGAGTCGTTCACCACGGCACCCGGCCATGCCCAGCTTGCCCGGGTCCGCCCGGACGGCAGCCAGTTCGAGCGGCTCGTCAGCAGTGACACCGTCGACTGGTTCCCGCACCTGTCCCCCGACGGGCGCCTGGCCAGCTATGTGCGCTTTCCCGCTGGAACCCGGGGCCACCCCGCAGACCTGCCGGTCGACGTCGTCCTTGTCTCCACCGGCGACTGGACCGCGCCGCTGCACACCTGGCCGGCGTTCGGCGGCCAGGGCACGCTCAACGTCAACAGCTGGGCGCCGGATTCGAAGCGGTTCGCGTATGTGGCCTACCCGCTGGACACCGCGCAGGGCCACTAGGGCCTGGTCACACAGCGTCCTCGTTCAGGACCACGTCGTACGCCTCTACCCGCCGGTCCGTCACGGTCGTGGGCGATTCAAGGTGGACCGCGCCGGACGGCAGGATCCCGGCCCCGCCGTACCGTTCCATCACCTGCCACTGCGCCACCACGTCCTCCCCGGCGTGGTCTGCAGGCAGCGTGCTCCAGAAACGGAAGCCGCCGGCGTCGTCCAGCGCCTCCCTGCGGTAGAGCACACAGCCGCCCAACCAGGCCACGTGGTAGGGCACCCACTCGCCGGGCTGCAGCGACAGCTCCGCGCTGACGTGGCTGAGGTTGGCGGCGCTGTGCAGCGGCCAGCGTTCAAAACCCGGGGCACCCGGACGGATGCGCTCCGGAGCCACCGGTCTGTTCCAGGCCTGGAAGGAGGCCGTCTGTTCCGGCCTGCGGTCGTCCAGGAAGGACAGGCCCTGCGGTGCCATCCCCACGAAACCGCACTGGAGCTGGTCCAGTGCACTGCTCAGCCGTTCCACGGCACCAGGCTCCAGCCAGACGTCGTCGTCCAGGAAGAGGCACTGATCCGCGGTGGACTGGTCCAGCAGGAACTGGCGGTGTTCGGCCAGTCCGCGCCGCGGAAGGTGCCGCAGCAGCGTGACGGGCCGGCCCTGCGCCTGCAGCACCCGCACCATGGCGGCGGCAGCGGGATGGTCCCAGGCCGGCTGTCCGGCTGACTGGTCGCTGATGACGACGGCGAACGCGGGCTCGGACTGTGCGGCCAGTCCCGCGAGGGTGACGGCGAGTTCGGCAGGCCGGTTGCAGGTGGGCACCAGGACGTCCACCGCCACCTTGTCCGGCCGGTCCTGCGGCCGCGCCCACTGTTCGGAAGATCTCCTGCCCACAGTCCACCTTCCTGGCGTTGACGTTGGTGCCGGCGGCAGCGCAGGCTGCTTGCTGCTGCCTGCCGACGGGATGGGGTTCCGCGTGTTCCGTACCCCGAGGGACGGGATGTATTCGCCTTGGCGGAACCGCAAAGGCCCCCGCTTCCACTGCCCGGGGGCAGCGGAAACGGGGGCCTTTGGTCAGGAGGCTTTATCCGGCGTCGAAGCTCTCGTCGTCGTCATTGGGCGACTCTTCCTTCGGAAGGTCGTTTCCGCTGCCGTCCGGAAGGCCCGTCGCTTCCTGGCCCGACTCCGAGGACACCGGCGCCGACCCCTGGGAATCGTCATTGGACTCGTCGATCTCGGCCGCGCTGGACGGAAGATCCATGTCGTGCGGGACGGGAGCCTGGCCCGCGCCCGACTGCGGTTCGTTCGTGTCCGCGCCGGCCGTGGACGCGCCGCCGCCGGACTGCTGGCCACCCTGCGTGCCTGCCGCCTCCTGCTCGGCCGTGGGGGTGCCGTAGCCGCCCGGAGCCGTCTCGGGTTCAGCCTGCTGGTTTTCCTGCGTCATGCTTCCTCCTGTTGTTCGTTGCCGATATTGCTGGTCTGGTGATGCCGGCCTGGATGCCCCAGCGGGTGGGACCCCCATTAAAGCCCCTTGCCGCCCGTGACCGGGAGGACTGCACCGGAAATGTAGGACCCGTCCTCGGATGCGAGCAGCACGTACGCCGCGGCAAGCTCGGCCGGCTGCCCCGCGCGCCCCAGCGGCGTGTCCTGCCCGAAGGAGGGGAGCTTGTCCGGCCATTCGGTGGCCGGGATCAGCGGTGTCCAGATGGGGCCCGGGGCCACGGCATTGACGCGGATCCCCTTGGGACCCAGTTCCTGGGCCAGGGCCTTGGTGAACGCCACCTGCGCCGCTTTGGTCATGGCGTAGTCGATGAGCCCGGGTGACGGGTTGAAGGCCTGGATGGAGGCCGTGGTGATGATCGAGGCACCCGCCTTCAGGTGCGGCACGGCCGCCCGCGCGGACCACAGCAGCGAGTAGAGGTTGGTGCGGAAGACCCTGTCGAACTCCTCGGTGGGGAGCGTCTCGAGGCTCTCGCGGTTCTTCTGGTACGCGGCGTTCAGGACCAGGATGTCGAGGCGGCCGAATCCGGAGACCGTCTCCTCCACGATGCGGGTGCTGAACTCCTCCTCACGTCCGTCACCGGGAAGCAGGAGCGCGCGGCGGCCGGTTTTCCGGATCCATTCCGCCGTGTCCTGCGCGTCGTCTTCCTCCTCAGGCAGGTACGAGATCGCGACGTCGGCCCCTTCCCGGGCGAAGGCGATGGCGGCAGCCTTGCCGATGCCTGAGTCCCCGCCCGTGATGAGGGCTGCCTTGCCGTCGAGCTTGCCGTGCCCCTCGTAGCTGCGCTCCCCGTGGTCGGGTTTGGGGTCCATGGGGCCGGTCAGCCCGGGCTGCTTCTGTTCCTGCTCGGGAAACGGGTCCGAGTGGTAGCCGCCGCGCGGATCCTTCGGCTGGTCTGTCTGCTTGTCGGTCTCGCTCATAGTCCGCCTGCCTGTGTCGGTTGACCTGTGTCGGTGCGAAGGGCCCGCCGTGCTCCGGCCCTTCGAAGCTATCCCGGGCGGAGGACCAAGTCCACCGCCCAAGACTAATAATCAGTAAACTTATCAAATGTAGGAGCACGCGCAACGGCCTGCCTTGTTTCTGGGTACGGGAGGAGTAGAAAGAAAGCCTGGGCCGCGGCCGGAGAGGAAGGAGGGCCGATGTCTGAGGTTGAGGACTACACGGGCCGGACGGGACGCAATGAAACCCGCGAGGAGCAGCTTGACCGCAACTGGGCGGAACTCCTGCAGGAGCTCCGCGTACTTCAGACCGGGGTGCAGATCCTGGCCGGCTTCCTGCTGACGCTGCCGTTCCAGCAGCGGTTCGAAAAGCTGGACGGCTGGGAGGTTGGCCTGTATCTCGTCAACGTCGTCATCGCCGCGCTCACCACGGCCTTCATCCTCCTCCCGGTCAGTGTGCACCGCCGGCTTTTCCGCAAGCGGCTCAAGGAAACACTGGTCTCCAGCGCCGACAGCATCACCAAGATCGCACTGGGCGGCATCGCCCTGCTGAGCGCCGGAACAGCCGCCCTGGTGTTCGATGTTGCCGCCGGGCGGTCTGCCGGCGTCACGGCCGGGGGTGCACTCCTGGGCGTCATGGTGGTCATGCTGGTTTTCGTTCCGCTCCGCCTGAACAAGCGGGCTACAGGCAGGATCCTCCCGCCAGCATCGGACAAGGAGTAAGACATGCGCAAATGGGCAAGGGAACATGGCCTGCTGCTGGCCAACCTGGGCTGCTTCCTGGCGTTCTTCGTGGGCATGATCCTCTCCGGAGCCGCTTCCTACAGTGAAGACCAGCAGGCCCACGGGGAGCCCGCCGTCTCGGTCCTGGAGTTCCTGGGCACGGGCGCCTTCGTCGAGGCCACCTTCGAGAACTGGGAATCGGAGTTCCTGCAGATGGCCATGTACGTGGTCCTCACCGTGTTCCTGTTCCAGAAAGGCTCATCCGAATCCAAGCCAATGGGCAAGGAGGCGCCGCAGGATGAAGATCCCCGCCAGGCGGCCCTGCGGAAGGCCACGCCCTGGCCGGTGCGGCGGGGCGGAGTGGTGCTCAAGGTGTACGAGCATTCACTGTCGATCCTGCTGTTCTCCCTGTTCCTTGGCTCGTTCTTCCTGCACGCCGCCGGCGGTGTGGACGAGTACAACCAGGACCAGCAAAGCCATGGCCAGCCCGCCATCACGTACCTGCAGTACCTGGGCACCAGCCGCTTCTGGTTTGAGTCCTTCCAAAACTGGCAAAGCGAGTTCCTGGCCGTCGCGGTCCTGGTGGGCGCGTCGGTCTACCTCCGGGAGAAGGGGTCCCCGGAATCGAAGCCAGTTGCCGAACCCCACTACGAGACCGGGACCTGAAGGCCCGGCCCACCTGGCCGATCCAACACCCGGCCCAATCCAGCCGGCAATCCAACCAGCCCCACCCAAGTGGCCGTGGGCTAGGCCCCTTCGAGTACCTGGCTTGTTGCCCAGGCCAGGTACTTGCCGGCGTTCGCCACAGCGTCCTGTGGGCTGGATGCGACGTCCAGCAGCTGCGCCGCGGAAACCACGCCGTGCCCGGCAAGGTCCTCAAGGGTCACCAGGATCCTGCCGGCCACCACGATGACGGGAATTCCACGTTCCCGGGCTGCGTCCGCGAGCGCGATCGGCGCCTTGCCGGTGAGTGACTGGGAATCCATGGATCCCTCACCGGTGATCACCAGGTCTGCCTGGTCCAGCTGCGCGGCCAGGCCGGTCAGTCCGGCCACCAGTGCGAAGCCGCCTTCCAGCGTGGCGTCGGTGAAGGCAAGGAACGACGCCGGGAAGCCGCCGGCGGCGCCGGCGCCTGGGACGTTCACGTCCCGGCCCGTTGCTTCCCGCAGCACTGACGCCCAGTTGCGCAGCCCGGCGTCGAGCATTTCCACGCTGTCCTGGTCCGCGCCCTTTTGGGGGCCGAAAACGTGCGCGGCACCGGATGGCCCGTACAGCGGGTTGCGGACGTCGACGGCGATGCGGAACGTGGTTGCAGACAGCCGCGGGTCCAGCCCGGTGGTGTCCAGGGCGACGATGTCCGCCAGGGAACCGCCGCCCAGGGGCACCACGTTCCCCGCGCCGTCCAGGGGCTTCAGGCCGAGGGCGCGCAGGGCGCCGCTGCCGCCGTCGGTCATGGCCGAGCCGCCCAGGCCCAGGACGATCTCGGTGGCGCCCGCATCCAGTGCGGCAGCAATGAGCTGGCCGCAGCCATAGCTGTGGGCACGCAGGGCGTTGGCGGGCGTTGGTTCCATGTCCGCCAAACCGGAGGCCTGGGCCGTTTCGATCACTGCCGTAACCTTGCCGTCCCCGGCCTTGTGGATGGCCCAGGCAGCGCCCAGCGGGGCAAGGATGGGCCCCACCACGGCGTTCAGCCGCTCTTCGTAGCCTGCGGCCACGGCCGCCTCAAGGGTGCCCTCGCCACCGTCGGCAATGGGGAACTGCGTGACGACGGCGTCCGGGTACACCCGCAAGGCGCCTTCCGCGATGGCAGCGGCAGCCTCGGCCGCCGTCAGGGACCCCTTGAACTTGTCCGGAGCGATAAGAATGCGCATGCGCTCCATCATGCCAGCAAGCCGCCGGAAAGCGCTTGCCAGATCCGCGATATGGACTCTGTGACTGCCCCACGCTCAGGAGAACAGCCAGCGACAGGCACCAGGGGCCTACGCTTCGCGCCAGTCGTTGCTGGTGATGTGCGATCCCGCCTGCGGACCCATCTGGAGCATCCCGCCGTCGACCACCCACGCCGCACCGGTCACGTAGCTGGAGGCAGGCGAGGCGAGGAAGGCGATGACGTCGGCGATCTCCCGGGCCTGCCCGGGCCGGCCCAGCGGCACCCCGGGGCGCTTCGTCGTCGTCGGGTCCTGGTCCTCCTGCCCCGTCATTGGCGTGGCAATCTCCCCCGGCGCCACCGTGTTGGCGGTGATGCCGTACTGGCCCAGCTCCAGGGCGAGCGTCTTCATCAGGCCGCCCAGGCCGTGCTTGGACGCATCATAGGCAGACGATCCGACGCGCGGCTGGAACTCGTGCACGCTGGACACCGCCACCAGCCGGCCGCCCTTTCCGGCCTTGACCATGCGCTTTGCTGCCGCCTGCAGGCAGACGAACGCGCCGTTGAGGTTCGTGTCCAGGATCCTCATCCAGTCATCGATCCCCATGTCCAGGAACTTTGTGCTCGCACCCGTCCCGGCATTGTTCACGAAGACATCCAGGCCGCCCAGCTCCCCGGCGAGTTCATCGATCACGCCGGCAGCGGCGTGGAGCTCGGTGGTGTCCAGCTGCCGGACCACGGCCTTGCGCCCCAGGCCGCGGATTTCTTCGGCGGTGCCCTCGGCGCCTGCCTTATCCGAATGCCAGGTGACACCCACGTCCATGCCGGTGCGGGCGAGCGCCACGGCGGTGGCCTTGCCGATTCCTGAGTCTGAAGCGGTGACGATGGCGGTGGTGGGCGTGAAGTTGCTGGTATCCGGCATGGCGGGGCCTTTCGTCAGGTCTGGCGGGTCTTGTCAGGGCGGCTCTGGTTCGGGCAGGGCGGCTCTGGTTCGGGCAGGCCGGCTCTGTTCAGGCCGGGCGGCGGAGATCGGGCTGGTAGGACTCGTCGGCGGCGGTGGCCGGGCTGCCGCCGGCTTCCCGGGGCTCCGGCTGCGGTTCGGGCACGGCCATCAACGGAACCGCGAAGGTCACCACCGGCCGGGCACCGCCGTCGTCCGCCGACCTGATGGTCAGGCTCCTGGTGCCGGGCGGCACCGACGGGGTAAACACCTGCAGGTTGCGGGAACCGACGGTGGCCGATTCCTGCAGGGTATATTCCGTGCCGAAGTGGTCCTCCACGATGAGGTGCGGTTCAGCCGCGTCATCCGAGGGAAGGTGGATGTTGACCACCAGGCCGGATGCCCAAACCTCCACTGAGAGGATAGTGAACTCCGTGGCGGAGGTGACGTGCCGCCCATAGGTGGGAGGAAGGAGCATCCGGCGCAGGGCGCCGGATGGAATGAAGTTGCTCATGATGGTTCCTGTAGGTCTTGCGCCGGCGGTCGGGTGGCGGCGCCGGAGGGTGATCCGGTGGCGGCCGAACGTGGTGGCGCGGGTGCGGCTTAGGCGTCTTCGCGGTCCGCGGCATCCGCATCGCGGATCCGGTTGCCTTTATCTCCTGCCATGGCAGTCTTCCCTCCATCCCCAGCTAACTAGTAAGTCTACTTACCATAGAGCCTCCGGATCCGGCCCCTGTCAAGGGGATGGAAGGCAGCCTGCGGCCGGGCTGCGGGGATATGCGTGAAGTCTGCGGAATCAGTTCGAACACCCCACTGCCAGGGCTACCGGCGGGGGCGGACCACCGCGTAATACCCGGGCACCCTGTCCTGGCCCGGCACGCCGGTCACCGGGTTGGTTTCGATGGCCACATGGCCATCCTCAAGGAGTTCCCAGTCCGACGCCGGGAACGCACGTTCGCGCTCTTCCGGCCCGAAGTGCCCCGGCATGGGAAGCCCGCGGATGGCCAGCTCCAACGGCGCCGGAATGCCATGCGTGCTTGCCCCAAGATGGGTGACGTACTCCAGCGGGTTTCCCTGGAAGTTGGTTTCCGCCATGAAGACCGCCCCGCGGCCGCCCACCAGGATCCGCAGGTTGTCGACCATCGCCGTTTGGTGGGCCGGATCGAGGACATGCAGCACGCCGCGGATAAAGACGTTGGCGCCGTCAGGGTTCAACTGGAAGGACTCCGCCAGTTGCCCGGCAGCACCCTCCGCCGTCATGTCCCTGGCTTCAAAGGCGGCGTTTGCGATTCCTGCGGACTCCGCCCGCGCCCGGGCAACAGCATGGGGTGAGACGTCCACGCCGATGACCTGTGGAAAGATCCCGGCGAGCGCGCGGGTGAAGCTGCCGTGCCCACAGCCGGTGTCCACAACGGGAAGCGCAGGGTCCAGGTAGCGAAGGAGGCTGTCCTGGTAGCCCTGGAACTCATGGTTGCTCCCCGAGTCCCACAGGACCTCGCCGCCCGGACCGGTGGAAGTAATGCCGGCCCAGTACCGGTCCCACGCCTTATGCCGGTCCTTGGGGGCGCTGCGTGAGAGCCTGATGAGCTTGGGGATCATCAGGTACTTCTGCCAGGTGGACCGTGGCGACTTTGTTGGAGACACGGCTCAAATATATGGTCCTGCCCGTCCCGGTGGCGGACCTTCGGCAACATTACGGCGTGCCACAACTCCCTGGCAGCGCGGAAAGCGGGGGTAAGGGTGCGCACGCCGTGGACCCGCTTCGCCCGCATCCCCCTAGAATGTAGTCAACTGGGAGGGAAGGGAGCACTGTGACGGCTGTCCCGAGTGACGCGCGCCTGCCCCGCACGGCCGTCGTGGCCGATCCCGACGCAGGCCGGAGGGCCCGTAACGCCCACGCGCTGCGCGACGCCGGATACACCGTCCTCGAAGCCACCGACGCCGGCAGCCTCGCCGCGGTGCTGGACGGCGGTGAACCGTCAGTCGTCGTCGCCGATGCCTTCCTCTCCGGCGTCCTGTCCACCACCACGTCCGCTGCCCCGGTCCTGGTGATGGTGGACCTGGACAGCCCCGCGGAGATCGCAGCTGCCAACCCGCCAGGTGTCCACGACTGCATCACCAAGCCGCCTGCACCCCAGGAGCTGGTGCACCGCGCGTCCGTCCTCATCGACCAGGTATCCCGCCGCCGCGCCTCCAGGCAGGAAGCCGAAGCGCTCCGGGAGCAGTTGCGTGAAGTCTCTGCCGCGGTGCGCGCCACCAACGACCCCCAGGAAATCGCCAACCACGTCGTCGCGGGATTCGGCCGCACCTTCAAGGCCGACCACGTTGTCCTGGCAACCTTCGAGGATCACCGCGTCCCCGTAATCACGGCCACGTGGCACAGGCGGGGCCTCGCGGAGCTGCCCGCTGACGCCCTTCCACGCGAGGAAGAGGCCCGTGCCACGGCGGACATGCTCTGGGCCGGGACCGAGACGCTCTCCGCCGACGGAAACGAACCGGCCGCCCGCAGCGAGGCGAGGCCCGGCCCCGGTCCCGCCATCGCTGGAGCCGCCTCAACCCTGGCGGTGCCCATCGGCGAAGGAAATTCCTCCCTGGGCATCATCTGGATCGCCATGATGGACCGGCCCCGGACCTGGTCCAGCGCTGAACTGGGGCTGATCCAGCACGTGGCCGGCAACGCCGCCTACGGCCTCATCCAAAGCCACCTGATCAGCAGCCAGCAGCAGGTGGTCAAGCAGCTGAGGGAACTCGACAAGGCCAAGACTGACTTCCTGGCAACGGTGAACCACGAGCTGCGGACGCCGCTGACCTCGATCATGGCGTACCTGGACATGATCCAGGAAAGCACCGAGCATCCGGTGTCCCGGGAGGTCCACCAGATGCTGGACATCGTGGTCCGCAACACCGAACGCCTCCGCACGCTCATCGAGGACATGCTCAGCGTCTCCCGCGGCGGGCTGGACAACGCCGCGATGCAGCTGGCACCCGTGCGGCTGGGTCAGACCCTGGATCTGGTGGCCGCGGCGCTCCGTCCGCTGGCCACGCTGCAGAACGTCACCATCGACGTGGACCCCGTTCCGGAGGATCCGGAGATACTCGCGGACGAAGTGCAGCTGCAACAGGTCTTCACCAACCTGGTGTCCAATGCCATCAAGTTCACGCCCAGTGGTGGACGGATCGAGGTGGGCAGCGAGTCCCATGCCGCCGCGGACGGCTCCAAATGGGCCACCGTGCGCATCGCCGACACCGGCATCGGCATCTCGAGCGATGAAATCAACCACGTATTCACCAGGTTCTACCGCGCCTCCAACGCGATGAACGGCGCCATCCCGGGAACAGGCCTGGGCCTTGCCATCTCCAAGGACATCGTGGACCGCCACGGCGGCCGGATCGACGTCGCCTCCACCCTGGGCTCCGGGACCACTGTCACCGTCAGCCTTCCCCTCGGCACCGACAACGTCCAGGCCAACTAGGCGCCGAAGGAGGACCTGCCATGTTTGCCGACGACGATCCCCGGCTTTCGCAGCTGCTGGAAGGTATTGTCCGGCTGGCTTCCGGGGACCTCAGCTCACGGATCGAGGTCTCACCCGCCCGGGATGAACTGGACGCGATCATCATGGGCACCAATCTCCTGGCCGAGGACCTGCAGATCATCTACGAGGAGCTCGAGCAGCGGGTGCAGGTCCGGACCCAGCTGCTGCACGAGGCGCACCTTGAGATGCAGAAGATGGCAATGCAGGACCCGCTGACCGGCCTGGCCAACCGGTCCGCACTGATCGAAGCACTGCGCACCGCCCTGGAAGCCCGCACCGCGGCCGGCGGCGAGCCGGCGGATGAAGGCCCCGCCATCTTGCTGATGGACCTGGACGCGTTCAAATCCATCAATGACAGCCTGGGACACACGGCCGGCGACCAGGTCCTGGTGACTGTGGGCGAAAGGCTCCGGACCGCGGTCCGCGCGGCGGACGTCGTCGCCAGGCTGGGTGGTGACGAGTTCGCGATCGTCATGCCGTCGGCGTCGGCAGACCAGGCCGCCATCGTGGCGCACCGCATCCTGGCCGCGCTCACCGAACCCATCGAACTGCCCGGCCGCAGCGTGCGTTGCGGTGCCAGCATCGGGCTCAGCGTGGGCAGTGAAGGCCACAGCCCGGAGGACATGCTGATGGAGGCCGACGTCGCCATGTATGCCTCCAAGGCCGAAGGGCAGAACAGGCTGCACCGGTTCGAGCCGGCCCTGCTGCTGATGCGGCGGCTCCGCAGCCAGCTGGTGGACGACCTGCGGGCCGCCATCAAGGATGACGCGCTGACGCTTTACTACCAGCCCGTGGTGGAGCTCGCCACGGGACGGATCGAGGGCGTGGAGGCACTGGTCCGCTGGAACCACCCCACCCGCGGCTTCATCATGCCGGACGAGTTCATTCCCCTTGCCGAGGAGGCGGGACTGATCTCGGAACTGGGCCTGTGGGTGCTCAGGACGGCTGTGAGGCAGCTCCGGGCCTGGATCGACGCGTGCCTGCTGGACAGCACGTTTTCCGTGCGCGTCAATATCTCCGCCACGGACCTGCAGAGCCTGCAGTTCATCGAGGACGTGCGGAACGTGCTCCAGGAGACCGGGGTCAGGCCCGACCAGGTGGTCCTCGAATTGACCGAAGTGGCCATCGTCAAGGGCAATGAACTGGACCGGTACTCGCTGGGCGGGCTGCGCGGCCTGGGCGTGGGCATCGAAATTGACGATTTTGGCACTGGCTACTCTTCCATCAGCTACCTCCGCCGGCTGCCCGTGGACCGGGTCAAAGTGGACAGAACGCTGATTACCGGGCTGGAGACCGATCCCAGCCAGCCCGCCCTGGTGGCCGCCGTGCTGCAGCTGGTACGGGCGTGCGGGCTGGAAGCCGTATGGGAAGGCGTGGAAACCGCTGAGCAGGCGGAAATCCTGCGCGGGCTTGGCTGCCGCAGCGCGCAGGGCTACTACTTCAGCCGTCCGGTTCCGCCGGACCAGATACCCCAACTGCTGGCTGACCAGCAGGAAAGCGCTAACCAGTAACGCAAAACTACTGCGCTTTTGTGGCCGCCGTTATACGATCAGCGTGCGGTGTCTGGTTTTTCGCCGCCGCGAAATTCAGGTCTGGCAACACCGTACTTTAATAAGGCGTTTGGAAATTTGAACATTATTGGGCCATCGGGTCATTACTTCGTCAACTGGGGGCGTTGCTAATGTCGGTTCGGGTACAGGCATGGGGAATTATCGCTGCCGTGCTGGCGGATACGGATCCTGCGGGAGCCGCTGTCCGGCAACGGCTGAGCAGGAGCCTCGACGAGAATCCAGGCGTGCCGGAACGCGCTTTGCTGGAGTATCTCCTGGAGACCCGGCGCAGCGATGCCAACACCGTGGAAACACTGGAAGCGGCCAGGGACATGCGCCTCACAGCGCCCACCCTGCCGCCGCAGTTCGCTGAGCAGCTGGACGCCATCCGCAGCATCTCACGGATCAGCGCCCTGCTCGAGAACCAAATGCTGATGACCGCATTCCAGCCCATTTACGGCCTGGAAGGAAAAACCGTGGTCGGCGCGGAAGCCCTCTCGCGCTTCGTCAGCGATGACGGTGCCGCTGCAGAACTGTGGTTCGCCGAGGCCGCGGCCGTGGGCCTGGGCGCAAACCTGGAGTTCTCGGCTTTGGGATCCGCCGCGGCGGCAGCCCGCGACCTGCCGGACAACCTTTATGTGTCCCTCAATATTTCGCCCACCTCCTGCATGGACCCGCGGCTGCCGGAACTGTTCGACCATATTGAACTCCCCATCGACCGCATAGTGCTCGAATTGACCGAGGACATTCCGGAAGAGGAATATCTGCAGTTCATTTCCGCGATCAATCCACTGCGGGAAAAGGGCCTGCGGATTGCCGTCGATGACACCCACACCGGGGCCGGCGCCCTCAGCCGCATGATCCACCTGCGTCCAGACTTCCTCAAGGTGGGACGCAACGTGATTGGCGACGTCGACAAGGACGGCCTCCAGCGGGCACTGTCGGCCTGCCTGGTGGACTTCACCGACCAGATCGGCACCATCCTGGTGGCTGAGGGGATCGAAACGGTGGGCGAACTCAAGGTCCTCACCGAACTTGGCATCAGCGCCGGCCAGGGTTACCTGCTGGGGCGGCCGTCAGTGCGGCCCCAGGATTGGGCCAACTGGAACACGCGGCTGGACGTGGACGGCCTGGAGCGCCATTTGGCGGGACCAGGGGAGTCGCGGGGCCGCCATGGCAAAGAGACTTCCTGACACACACCACGCTCACACCTAAGGCGAGCAGCGCGGCGCATGGCATGACGCCAGGCGCCGCGCCTGCCATTTGACCGCTATTCGGAGTGGCCCTGGTCCCGGCTCATCTGGTCCTCTGCCGGCGGCGTCTCTCCCGGGGGCACTCCCCCGCCCGGTTCCAGCCCGGTGACATTGCCCTCCGCCGGGTCGGGGTTTGGCGAACCGGCCGCCTCCCTGCTGCGCTGCTCCGCCAGGTGCGGCTGGGCGGCGCCAACGTCTTCCTTCCCCGGGCGGTCGGGGTTCGCGGGGTCATTCTCCGGATGGTAAGTGCTCATGCTGGTCTTCCTTCCTCTCCGGCTGCGGTCCGATTCCCCAGCACTGGACTAATTGTAAGCATGCTGATAATTCTGGAGGAGTAGGGCCGGTATGCCGCTGGGCGCCGGCACGCAATGTCGGAAGGAGCAGTCAGATGGGAATCGGCGACAGCATCGGCAAGGCAGCAGAAAACGCCATGGAGGACCTGGCCGGAACATCCAAGCCGACGGAGAAGATGGATGTGCCCGACCCCACGAACCCCAATGACGACGTGGAAGTCCACTCGTCCCTGAGTGAAGGTTCAAATGCCATGGAGGCGGAGAAGCAGAAGGCGCCCGGCCTCAAGACAGGGGCTGCCCCGGCACCGGTCTCCAACCGTCCCCTGGGCGGTGACACCGACGAAACTGACCCTGGCCAGGCGGACCGCGACGGCCTTACCGGCGACGCCACCGCGCCGTCCGGAGGCTAGGAACCCGGCGCAGGCGGGTGGCCCTGCGGCCACTCCCCGCGCTCCATGAGCACTTCGCGAAGCAGGTCCGCGCGGTCCGTGACGATGCCGTCCGCGCCCAGGTCGAGGAGGCGGTGCATTTCCGCGGCATCGTTGATGGTCCAGACGTGCACCGCCAGGCCAAGGGCGTGGGCGCGGCGGATGAACCCGGCGGTGACCACAGGGATCCGTCCATAGCGGACGGGGACCTGCAGCGCATGGACGTCCCTGAGCACCCGGCGCATGAGCCGGTGGAACACCGGGCGTGGAAGCACGGGGCCCAGCAGGGTGAAGAGGGCATTGGAGGACACGCCGGCGGAGGAGGCAACCGGCCGGCTGAGCAGTTTCAGCACCGCCCGCCGTCGACGGTCCGAAAAACTGGTGACCAGCACCCGCTGGTGCACTTGGTGCCGCTCGATGGCGGCGGCCGTGCTGTGGACGGAGCCCCAGTCCTTGACGTCCAGGTTCAGCCGGGCGTGTGGCAGCTGGGTCACCAATTCATCGAACGTGGGGATGGGCTCGCGGCCGTTGATCCTGGCCTTGGCGACGTCCGCGGCCGGCAGGTCCGCCACGCGGCCGCTGCCGTCGGTCAGGCGGTCCAGGGCTTCATCGTGGAAGAGCAGCAGCACGCCGTCGGCCGTGGTGTGCACGTCCGTTTCCAGGTACCGGAAGCCCAGTTCGACGCCGGAGCGGAACGCGGCCATCGAGTTTTCCAGCCCCTCAGCCGAGAACCCGCGGTGGGCCATGGCGATGGGTAGCTGCCGCCCGGCGTCGTCCTTGTGCTCGAAAAAGGGCAGGGTCACAATGTGAGCGTACCCGAGCCGCGCGGGGTTGGGGCCGGCGGGTCAGTCAGCGCAGTCGGTTTCCCCGCATGGCACAATGTCCACCCCGTCGCCGCAGTGCAGGAGCGTCCGGCCGCGGCCCCCGTCCAGGTGGACCCAGACTGCCGTGTGGTCGGCGGTGATGGTGTCCACCACGCCGCCCGCCTCAAAACCGGGAGAAAGCAGGACGCGGACCCGGTCGCCCTGGCGCAGCTGCTTCCAGTGCGGAGCCGGGGTTGCTGGCCGGTGCGGCCCATCGGCCATGTGCTGTTTGACGTTCCTTGCCATGGTTGCCCCCTATGAGCCGGCGTAAGTAGTGCCCGCTTTCCATGGTTCACGCTAGGGGGCGAAGGTAAACGCCAGGTGAGCGGCAGCTGTGAATACGGGGGCTGCTGCGGTCAGGAAAACTGGACGCCCAGGGAGGCGAGCCGCGCCTCCAAAACCTGGGCCACGCCGTCGTCGTCAAAATGCGGTGCCTGCTGCCCCGCCGCGCGGATGGCCTCCGGATGGCCGCTGGCCATGGCATAGCCGTGACCCGCCCACCGGAGCATCTCGATGTCATTGGGCATGTCGCCGAAGGCCACCACATCCGCGGCGTCAATGCCCAGCCCCGAAGCGTACTCGGCCAGGGTAACGGCCTTGTTGACCCCCGGCAGGGAGAGTTCCAGCATGGCAACGCCGGGCGAGGAGTGGGTCGTCGCGGCCAGGTGCTCGACGGCGGGTGCCACCTCGGCGAGGAAATCATCGGGTGTGCCGTCGCGGACGATGGCAAGGAATTTGACCACCGAATCGTCACTGGTGAGCGTGTCCTTCAGCGGGGCCGGGGTGAATTCGGCCAGCAGCTCGCTGGATTCATTTTCGATGAAGCCCGGTTCCAGATGGAATCCGGTGAGCGTTTCCGCTGCGAACAGGGCCGCGGGGCGGAGCGCCTTGATGATGCCGCGGACCTCCAGGACGGTGTGGATCGCCAGGGTGCGGGCGGAGACCAGGCGGTCCGCCTCCAGGTCCCAGACCACGGCACCGTTGGAGCAGATCACCCGTCCCGTGTGGCCCAGCTGCTCCTCGAGGGGGTGCAGCCAGCGCGGCGGACGGCCCGTGACAAACACGAGCTCGACGCCGGCATCGCGGCAGGCGTGGAAGGCGCGGATGGTGCGGGGGCTGATTTTTCCGTCGTGCCCAAGGATCGTTCCGTCAATATCGCTTGCTACCAGCCGCATGATGCCAGTCTACGTGGGGGTTTGTGCACCGTCGCCGCCGGGGCGGCCGCTTCGGGTCCGCGGGCTGTCCAGGGACGGCCGGGGTGGTGCCGTTGTCAGCCTCCGGGTCTACACTGAAACTATCGAACATATATTCGAATAAAAGGTGTGTTGTGGGCGTTATTATCGGTCCCCGCGTGATAGATGCGGGCGCCTCGTTGTTCTCGGTGCTGATCTCCCCCGTGGCGGTGGCGGCAGGGTTTCCGTCTCCTGCGCAGGACTACTTTGACGGGCGGATCGACTTGAACGCGCACCTCATCAAGGACATCACCAGCACCTTCGTGGTCCGGGTCACCGGGGACTCCATGGAGGGCGCCGGCATCAGCGACGGTGACGAACTGATCGTGAACCGGGCACTGGAGCCGAAGGACGGGTGTGTGGTGATTGCGGTGCTGGACGGGGAGCTGACGGTTAAGCGCCTCCGCATCACCGGCACCGGCGTGGTGCTGCAGGCGGAGAACCCCAAATATCCGGATATCCACGTCCCCGCCCTGTCCGAGCTGACCATCTGGGGTGTCGCCACCAGGTGCCTGCACCATGTCTGAGATATTCCACGTTTGAGGAGCAGCATGCCTAAGCCGGTGCTCATGCGGCGGATGCCGCAGATCGCCCACGTGGATGTCAACTGCTTCTACGCCTCCGCGGAGCGCGCCTTCGACCCCTCCCTGGAGGGCCGCCCGCTGGTGGTGCTGTCCAACAATGACGGCTGCGCGGTGACGCGCTCCCCCGAGGCGAAGGCCCTGGGCATCGCCACCGGCGAGCCCTGGTTCAAGCTCGCGCCGCGGGCCAAGGAGTGGGGCCTGGTGGCGAAGTCCAGCAACTATGAGCTCTACGGGGACATCAGCTCCCGGGTGATGGAGCTGCTGGGCAGGTACTCGGCGTGGCTGGAGGTTTACAGCATCGACGAAGCGTTCCTGGGCGTGAAGGGAAAACCCGACGAGCTGCTGGCCCTGGGCCGCAGGATGAAAGAGGCCGTGCGGCGGCACGTGGGGGTGCCGGTCTGCGTGGGCATCGCCCCCACCAAGACCCTGGCAAAGCTCTGCAACAAGTGGGCCAAGAACAACGCCGCTTTTGGCGGGGTCTGCCTCTGGGAGTCGGTCCCGGCCGACGTTCGCGAGGCCCTCATGGGCCGGTTGCCGGTGGACGAGGTGTGGGGCATTGCCGGGCGGCTGATGAAGCGGCTCAACGTGTTGGGCATCTTCACCGTGCTGGACCTGGTCCGGGCGGATCCGGTGGCGATCAGGGACAAGTTTTCGGTGGTGCTGATGCGCACCGTCCTGGAACTGCGCGGCACCCCGTGCATTCCCATGGAGGAGGAGCGCGTCGGCCGCGACCAGCTGATATTTTCCCGTTCCTTCGCCACTCCCGTGACCACCGCCGCCGGCCTGCGCGAGGTTCTGAGCATCTACGGGCAGCAGGCGAGCGCCAGGCTGTCCAAGCACGGACTGCAGGCGAAAGTGCTGACGGCCTTCGCTGCCACGTCCCCCTTCAGGGATTACGAACAGGCCTACCCTTCGGTCTGCGTCTCCTTGCCCATGCCCACCGCGGACCCACTCCTGCTCACCAAAGCCGCCCACGCGCTGCTGCCCAATATCCGGGATGGACTGAAATATGCCAAAGCGGGCCTGATGCTCACCGACCTGCGGCCCACGGGAAACCAGCCCCCGCTCGAACTGTTCGAGAACCGGCACGAGGAACGCGGCATCGGGCCATTGCTTGAGGATGTGAGCCGCCGGTTTGGACGGGGGTCCATCGGGCTGGGGCATGCGGGCATCAAGTCGGGCCTGGACTGGACCATGAAGCGGGACATGCGTTCGCCCCGTTACACCACGCACTGGGACGAGCTCCCCCTGGTGAAGGCCGCGTAGGGGCACCAGGAGGGCCGAATCAAGACGCTCCGCGACGATTTTTAACGCCCTGCTACGCCGCATTGAGGCTTCGCGTCTCCCCGTGAACCACTGCGACACGAATGATTGTGGGGCCGCCGGGCGCTCCGTAATCTCGTCTCAGCATCAGCCCCAGCAAAGGATTTCCCCATGGCAAACCCGCAGGACAAGAGTCCGCAAAACCAGCAAGCATCCACCCGCATCGTCGCCGGCGGGTCAGCCAAGCCCCAGCGCCCGCTCGGCCTCAAAATCGGCATCGCGGCAGCCGCGCTGGCCCTGATCGGCGGGGGTGCCGCCGTCGCCTCCGCCGTCAACAACGGCACCGCTGCACCGGCAGCCGACGTGGCGCCCGCCGGCAACCCGGCGGCCGAGCTGAAGCTTGGCTACTTCGGCAACGTCACCCACGCCCCCGCCCTGGTAGGGGTCAGCAAGGGCTTCATCGCCGATGAACTGGGCAGCACCAAGCTCAGCACCCAGGTGTTCAACGCCGGCCCCGCAGCCATCGAAGCGCTGAACGCCGGCGCCATCGACGCCACCTACATCGGCCCGAACCCGGCCATCAACTCCTTCGTGAAGAGCCAGGGCGAATCCGTCAACATCATCGCCGGTGCCGCGGCCGGCGGCGCACAGCTGGTGGTCAAGCCGGAAATCGGCTCCGCTGCAGACCTGAAGGGCAGGACGCTCGCGTCGCCGCAGCTCGGCGGCACGCAGGACGTCGCCCTCCGGGCCTGGCTTGCCACCCAGGGCTACAAGACCAACGTGGACGGCAGCGGGGACGTGGCCATCAATCCCACCGAGAACGCCCAGACCCTAAAGCTGTTCCAGGACGGCAAGCTCGACGGCGCGTGGTTGCCTGAACCGTGGGCGTCACGGCTGGTGCTGACGGCCGGAGCGAAGGTCCTGGTCGATGAAAAGGACCTGTGGGATGGCACACTGTCCGGCAAGCCGGGCGAGTTCCCCACCACCATCCTGATCGTGAACCGGAAGTTCGCCGCCGACCACCCGGACACCGTCAAGGCGCTCCTGAAGGGGCATGTGAAGTCGGTCGAGTGGCTGAACGCGGCACCGGCCAACGAAAAGGCAACTGCCATCAACGCCGCGCTCAAGGAAGCCGCCGGGGCCGAACTGAAGGCCGACGTCATCGACCGTTCACTGAAGAACATCGTCTTCACCGTGGACCCGCTCGCCGGAACCTACCAGAAGCTCCTGGCCGACGGCGTGACTGCCGGCACCACCAAGCAGGCGGACATCAACGGCATCTTCGATCTGCGGGCCCTCAACAGCGTCTCGGACGGGAAGACCTCGGCAGCGGGGCTTGGCAAGGAGTAGGCCCTCCCTCCATCGGTTGCTCCGCAGGTGTCCTTTTGAGTCCTCAGAGCGGCACTTGCGGAGCAGCCGATTCGACTCCTAACCCTCTTCGCCAGTTCCCAGCCGGTCCATCTCAGCCCGCGTCGGCGGGTTGGCGCCGGGCCGCGACACCGTGACAGCCGCTGCACGGGCAGCATGCGCAAGGAGTTCGGCCAGCCCTTCGGCGGGCAGGTCGCGCAGCGCCCCGCGGTTCTGCGCGCCGTCCAGGTCCCGGTCCACCAGGCCGGACAGCAGCGCCGCCATGAAGGAATCCCCAGCCCCCACGGTGTCCGCCACGTCAACTTTCGGTGCGGGAACGGACGCTTCGCCGGCGCGGCACACTCCCCACGGCCCATCCGCGCCCCGGGTCACCACCACAAGCGCCGGCCCCTCCGAGCCTCCCAGGGCCAGCCACTTCCGCGCCGAGTCCAGGACGTCCTGCCCCGGATAAAGCCATTCCAGGTCCTCGTCGGAGGCCTTGACCACGTCCGCCAGGGTGACGAACTTCTCCGCCTGCCGCCGCGCGAAGTCCACGTCGGTGATGATGCTGGGCCGGCAGTTGGGATCGAAACTGATGGTGGCCGAGGGGTGGGCGTACTCGACGGCGGCCAGGACTTCGGTGGCACCAGGCATCAGCATCGTGGCTATCGAACCCGTGTGCAGCAGCGTGGTGCCCTGCAGCATGAAGCCGAGCCGGTCCGCGAGGCCCGGGAGCTCCCAGGTGAGGTCGAACGTGTAGGTGGCGGCGCCGTCGTCGTCAATCAACGCGGTGGCCACGCTGGTGGGCAACTCATCCGGCGGTACCGGCAGCATGACGGAACTGGCGCGCAGGTGGGCAGCCACCGAATCGCCGTACGCGTCCCGGCCGTAGCGGCCGATGAACTGCACCGGATGGTCCAGCCGGGCCAGGCCCACGGCAACGTTCAGCGGGCTGCCGCCCACATGGGCCTCAATTCCGGAGGCGCGCTGGACAACGTCAACAAGGCCTTCGCCGATCACTGTGAGCATGGTCATACTCTGCCAGAAAGCGGACCGGTCAGCAGGTCGTGTCAGCGGAGCAGCCGGCCCACCAGTTCCCGGCACGTGAGATACGCCTCCGCCGTGACGTCGATCAGGGCGAAGTGGTCCCCCGGCACCCTGACCAGCTGTGCCGGCACGGGTCCGGCCTGGCTGGCCTCAACATAGGTGGTGGACATGCTGAGGGGGACGTCGTCGTCCCCCAGCGCGTGGACGGCATAGACGGGAATGTCCAGCGGCAGCGCGGCCATGGGGTCGGCCATGCGGTGGCGTCCGGGAAATTCCGACGACGGCCCGGCCAGCAGGTTTGCCACCGCACCATCGCTGAGGCTGAGCCGCTCGGCCCCGCCCAGGTTGAGGACCCCCGACTGGCTCACCACCCCGGTGAAACGGACGCCGTCGGTGCTGTTTTCCACCTGGCTGCCCTCTGCGGGTCCGAGCCCGTCCAGCCTGTTCCTGCCTGCCGCCCACACCGCCAGGTGCCCGCCGGCGGAATGGCCCAGCGCCACTACTCTGCCCAGGTCCAGCGCGTGCGGTGCTGCCAGGTCGGCCAGCTTGTCGATGCCGGCCAGGATGTCCTGGAAGGTGCCCGGCCAGCCGCCGCCGTTGCCGGCACGCCGGTACTCGAGGTTCCAGGCCGCCATGCCGTGTTCCGCCAGGTCCTTGGCCAGCGGCTCCCCCAGTTCGGCCCCGTAAGTGGAGCGCCAGTACCCGCCGTGGATGACCACCACCACGCCCCGGTGCCTCCCGCCAACCGGAAGATCGGGAAGGAAGAGTTCGCCCCACTGGCTGGGGTCGTCGCCGTAGTCATGGCGGTAGCGTCGCGTCACACTGGCCCACTTTAGCGGCCCGGATCGCCGGAAGAGCCCCGTGTTTCCGCGGCCAGGCCCATCAAAACTGGGCCAGAAGCGCGCGGTGCCGCCGTGCCCTGCCGTTTAGCCCCTCACTTTTCTGGGCACGGTCCCTGGCATGGAGGAACCTGCAGTGACCACCCAAGGGTCAACGGTGGAAGATTGGACGCGCGCGCTGGCGGAATCCACGGGCTCACCCGGCGGAGGGGCGGGGACAGGGCTGATGCTCGCCGTCGCCGCCTCGCTGACGTCCATGGTGGCCGGCTACAGCGGGGACGACGGCGGGGAGCCGGCCCGGATACGCGCCCGGGCGCACGCACTGCGCCAGGAAGCCCTGCGGCTGGCAGATGACGACGCGTCCGCTTCCAAGGCGTTCGGCGCCGCCTTCCGGCTGGACCCGGGCCCGGAGCGGGACGAGGCGATCCGTTCCGCGTCGCTGGAAGCCGCGGCGTCCTCCGCCCTCTTGGGCGAACGGGCCATCGGGGCCATCGACGACCTGGGCTGGCTGGCAACCAACGGCAACCGGTCGCTGGTGGCGGATGTCGTGGTCGCGTTTGGTGCCCTTCGGGCTGCCGTTGCCGGGGCACGCACCAACGTCAGCTTTGACCTCGGGTCCCTGCGGTCCGCCGGTGCAACCCTGGACCAGGTCCGCGAACAGCATCCGGACCTGTGGGCCGCCGTCGAGAAACTCAACGGAGCCATGGAGCGCATCGACGAACTGACAGCTGCGATTGACCACCGCGCCGCCCCCACCGACGCCGCCTGACACCGGGATACTGGTACAAACCCAGGAACCAGGGAGGGCCGCGCATGGCACGCGTTTTCATCACCGGATCCACCGACGGGCTTGGCCTGGCCGCGGCGGAGACGCTGCTGCAGGACGGCCACGACGTGATCGTGCATGCGCGGTCCTCCCGGCGCGTCCCCGCGGTGCAGCACCTGCTGGACCGCGGGGCGCACTGCGTCACCGGTGACCTCGCGGTTGCACAGGAAGTCCGGCAGATCGCGGACCAGGCCAACGCGATCGGCGGCATCGACGCGGTCATCCACAACGCGGGCGTACTCAACGGTGCGGCCCTGCTCCCGGTGAACGTGGTGGCCCCGTACCTGCTCACCGCCCTCATTCCCGGCCCGCGCCGGCTCATCTACCTGAGCAGCGGCATGCACCGCGGCGGCAGCACCGGCCTGGACGGCCTGGACTGGGCAGGACGGACGACGACGGCCTCCTACTCCACAACGAAGCTGCACGTCACTGCGTTGTCGGCAGCGCTGGCCCGCCTTGTCCCGCATGTCGCCAGCAACGCCGTCGACCCCGGCTGGGTACCCACGCGGATGGGCGGCCGGTCAGCTCCGGATGACCTGGAATTGGGGCACCGGACCCAGGAGTGGCTGGCCACCAGTGATGATCCCGGGGCCCTGGCCAGCGGGGGCTACTGGTACCACCAGCACCGGCAAACGCCGCATCCGGCGGCCACCGACCCCCGGTTCCAGGACGCCCTCCTGGCCCGCCTTGCGGACCACACCGGGGTCACCCTCGACGCGCTGGCCTAGCCCTTCACGCGGGGGCCGCCAGTTCCCGGATGGTGATGCCGGAAAAGATGGCCGGGCCGCCGTCGGTGTACAGCGAGATGCCGGTATCGCCGTCCGCAAAGTGCACCTGCTGCGACAGCACAGTGTGGCCGGCGTTAACGAACACTTCCACGCTCTGGGTATCCACCAGGACGCGCAGGTGGACGGACTTGGCGTTGAGGTCGATGGGCGCCGCCGCCCGTGTGTAGGGCACCAGCGAGTAGCCGGGGAGGTCCGAGGGCGCCCGGTCAACGTACAGTTCGGCCCCATACTTGCCGATGTTCGTGTGGCGGGTCCCGTCCGCCGAGCGGCCAACGGAGACCCCCACATTCGTGGCCGCCTCCCATGAGATGTCGAGCTCCAGCTCGTAGGCGCGGCCGTTCCAGGGCAGGACGGCACTCCCCTCCACGGTCCGGTCCGGGAGCCCGGTGGTGGCCGTGGCATAGCCGGCGAGCGCCCTGACGGGGCTGCTCAGCAGGCTGTACCAGCCCCCTGCCTGGCGCTCCAGGCGCAGTTCGCGCACCACCGAGTTCTGTCCGTTGTACCCGTCCGTGGCATCGGTGGGGACATCCCGGGCGGCGTACTTCCAGTTGTTCATCCAGGCAACGGCGTAGCGGCGCGTCTCCGGTGCTTCGGCCGCAGGCCAGGTCACCGCCGCGTACCAGTCCCAGCCCCAGTCCAGCCATTGCGGATTGTCCACGTCGTCGGCAAGGAACTGGTTACCGTCCCAGGTTCCCGTCCAGTAGGCGTAGGTCATGGGCAGCCCGATGCTGTACGCATCCATGCTGGCGCCAAGCACCCAATGCCAGGTCCCGTCGTCGGCCTTCATCTGGAACAGGTCCGGGCACTCGATGCCGCCCAGCGCGTGGTTGGGGTAGTCGAAGTTGCGCTTCAGCTGCCAGTCCCGCAGGTTCACCGACGTGTAGAAGGCAGCGTAGCGCGCCCGGCCAATCACGCACACCCACTCCCCGCGGGCCGCGTCCCAGTGGATCTTCGGGTCGCGGAACCATTCCGCATTTTCAATTTCCGCCTGGGTAACGGCCGTACGCCCGTCGGTGTTGGCAATGACCGGTTCGGGCAGGGAGGTGAAGGTGTAGCCGCCGTCCGTTGACCAGTAGAGGTACTGCTCCTGGTACTTGCGGATGCCGCCCGTGGGCTGCGTTGCCAGCACAACGACGGCACCGGTTCCGAAGCCTGCGGTGTTGGCGGTGTCCACCACCGCGGAGCCGGACCAGACAGGAAAGTCCGGCTGCAGTGGAAGGGCAACCCCGTGGTGCGTGAAGGCCACACCGTCCGCGGTGGTGGCGTGGTCCCAGCCGCCGGGGCCGTTGTTCTGCTCGGAATGCAGGTAGTAGAGGTGGTAGGTGCCGTCCAGGTGAACCGGACGCTGCGGGTCGCAGAGCCAGCCCGACGGCGGAGTCATGTGGTAGGCGGCCCGCAGTGAGGTTTGGGCGCGCGCGGGGACGGTCAGTCCGTTGCCCAGGAACAGTGCGAGCGCGCCTGCTCCTGAACCTTGCAGGACGTGGCGGCGGGACAGGGCGTGGGTCATCGTTGACTTCCTCTCATGGCCGGCGTCATCGCCGGGGCGCTCGACGGCGCCGGGACCCTCGTCAGCCCAGGACTCACCGCCGTGCTTAAGCGCTTTAGCAGGAGAGGGTAATGTCCATCCACTCGACTGGTCAAGCGTTTCAGCAAAATGGCGCCCGTCACAATGCGGCCGAAAACGACCGGGGAAAGTATTTTTGCTAAAACGCTTGATCAAGTGGCGCATTCCACGCTACCTTCGTGGTGATCAAACGCTTTAGCAGAAATGGACATCACCGCTGATGAGCTATCCCGTCTTCTTCCAGCCCGCCGATGCCTGGGTTGGAGACCTTATCCCCTTCCAGAAGGACGGCGAGTTCTGGCTGTTCTACCTTCACGAAGTCCGGGCCGAACCCAAGCCGGGCACCGCCTGGAACCTGGTGACCACCAAAGACCTCACCCAGTTCCAGGACCACGGGGTGGCCCTCCCCCACGGAACAACGGAGGAGCCGGACTTCAACTGCTACACCGGCAGCATCGTGGCCGACGGGTCTGGGGTGCACCACCTGTTCTACACCGGACAGAACCCCGCCAACCTCGGCACCGACGGGCTGCCCCTGCAGCTGGTCATGCACGCCACCAGCACGGACGGCATGGACACCTGGACCAAGCACCCCGGGCTCACCTTCGGGGCACCCACCGGGTATGAATCCGCTGACTGGCGGGACCCCTTCGTCTTCCGCGACGAAGCCGCCGGCCTGTGGCGGATGCTGCTCGCCGCCCGCCACTCCGACGGGCCCGAGCGGCGCCGCGGCGTCATCGCCCAGTGCGTCTCCACCGACCTGATGACCTGGACGCACACGGACCCGTTCTGGGACCCCCGCCGCTACATCACCCACGAGTGCCCGGACGTCTTTGAATGGAACGGCTGGTGGTACATGGTCTACTCGGAATTCTCCGAAACCTTCACCACCAGGTACCGCATGGCCAAGAGCCCCACCGGCCCGTGGACCGTCCCCGCCCTGGACAGCGTGGACGGCCGCGCCTTCTACGCCTCCAAGACGGCAGAGCGGGACGGCCGGCGGTTCTTCTTCGGCTGGATTGCCAGCAAGGAAGGGAATTCCGACGACGGCGCCTGGCAGTGGGCGGGCACCATGGCGGTCTTGGAGGCGCGGCAGAACCCGGACGGGACTTTGGCGTTCGGGTTCGCCGACGAGCTGGTGGACAGCTTCTGGGACGACGTGCCGCTGGAGCTTGAAACCGGGCTGCCCTTCCGGCTGGACGTGCCGGACGGCTACGGCGCCGCCGTCGCCACCAGCAACCTGCCCGCCCAGTTCCATGCCAGGGCGGTGTTCGATATCCAGGCCGGAACCACCGAATGCGGAATGCTGCTCCGCTCCAGCCCGGACGGTGACCGCTCCTACGTCCTCCGCCTCGAACCGAAGCGCGGGCGCCTGGTGTTCGACCGCTGGCCCCGGACCATCACCGGCGACGCCCAGTGGCACGTGTCCGGCGATGTTCCCTTCGCCATCGAACTCGAACGCCCCTGCAACCTTCCACCCGGCCGGCACACGCTGGAAGTGGTGGTGGACGGGGACCTCTGCGTCGCCGTCGTGGACCGCCAGGTGGCGCTCAGCACCCGGATCTACGACCTTCCCGCCGGCGCAATCGGCGTGTTCGCCGGCGAAGGATGCGTTACCGTCACCGACCTCGAAGTACGCAAGCGCACCGACAACTGAATACCACTCCTCCGTTCCACCTGACCCGTTCCACATGATCCACTCCAATCAAGGGAGATTGCCGCAATGAAGAACCTGTTCCGCGCTGCCGCCGTCGCAGCAGTCACCGCCCTGGCCCTGACCGGCTGCGGGGGCGGAAGCTCCACCAGTTCCACCAACGTCGCCCCCACCGGCGAGATCAAGCCCCGCGAAATTTCGTGGCTGCTGTCCCGCCCGGCCGACGGCGCGGTCATCAACATCATGAAGAAGCTGGCCGACGACTACGGCAAGGACCACCCGGGCTTCAAGCTGAACCTGATCACCACCCCGGACCGCCCCTCCTACATCCAGAAACTCGAAACCCTGGCGGCGGCCAACAAGCTGCCCGAACTGTTCGACACCGACGCCACTCCGTTCGCGCAGCAGCTGGCGAAGCAGGGCAAGATGCTGGACGCCGAGAAGCTGCTGAAGACACTGGACATCTACGACAAATACCGCCCCGGGGCCCTGGACTACCAGCGGTTCGACGACGGATCCCTGTACATGATCCCGTTCCAGTACGAGCTGGAATACATCTGGTACAACAAGGCGCTGCTGGCAAAGGCCGGGGTGGCCGTGCCCAAGTCCCTGGACGACATTCCCGCCATGTGCACCGCCCTCCGCGGCGCCGGCATCACGCCGATTGCCATCGACGGCCAGGACCAGTGGCCGCTGGAACGGTACGCCGCCTACCAGCCCTTCCGGGCAGCCGGACCGGAGTTCGTCCAGAAACTGAAGAAGGGCGAGGCCAAGTTCACCGACCCCGCAGGACAGAAGACCGTCAACTGGCTGGCGGAACTGGGCAAGGCCAAGTGCTTCCAGGACGGGTTCTCCGCGCAGGGCTATTCAGACGCGCAGAACCAGTTCACCTCCGGCCAGGCCGCCATGTACAACATCGGCACCTGGGAATTGCCCAGCCTGGCCACGGACAAGCTCAACCCTGCCGTGCGCGACGACATCGACTTCTTCACCCTGCCCACCACAGCCGGCTCGGTGACGACGGCCAACGAGTTCGTGTCCCCGTCGGGCATCGGCATGGCGGTCAACGCCAAGACCTACGATCCGCTGGTGAGCGACTTCCTTAAGTTCGCCCTGCAGAAGTACCCCGCTGAATACGCCGCCACCGGGGCACTCTCCCCCACCACCGACGTCGAAACCGCCATTCCTGCCAACGCCACGCCGCTGTACCGGAAGGCGCTGGACCAGGCCAAGGATCTGGGCGCCAAGCAGGCCATGCCCTGGGACACCCAGCTGGACCCCACCACCAACGGGCGGCTGCAGCAGGAGCTCGTCCTGCTGGTCCAGGGCGAAATCACGCCCCAGCAGTTCACGGAGACCATGGACAGCACCATCGCCCAGAACGCCCCCAAGTTCTTCAAGTAAAGGCCAGCCATGCTCCCCAACAGGATGCTTCCCAACAGATCGAGGACCTCAGTCCTGGTCTTCCTGCTCCCGCCGCTGCTGCTGTACGGCGCGGCCGTCCTCTTCCCCATCCTCCAGTCCCTGTTCCTGAGCTTCTTCTCCTGGAACGGCATCAGCGACATGGAATTCGTGGGACTGGAGAACTACCTCCGCATGTTCACCGCGGACGACATCTTCTGGCGGGCGTTCCTGAACGCCCTCCTCTACCTGGCCATCTGCCTGGTCCTGCAGCTGGGAGGTGCCCTGGTGGTGGCCAGCCTCCTTACCTCCCTCCGCCGCGGACGGGAGCTCATCAAGACCCTGTACCTGCTGCCTGCCGTGATCTCCACCGCGGCCATCGCCTTCCTCTTCGTGCGGATCTACTCGCTGGAGCCGGTAGGCCTGCTCAACCAGCTCCTGCACTGGATCGGGCTGGGCAGCCTGGAACGGCCCTGGCTCTCGGACGTCAATACCGTCCTGGCGGCCGTGTCCGCGCCGGAAGGCTGGCGCTTCACCGGGCTGTACATGCTCATCATCTACGCGGCGCTGCTGGCGGTGCCCAAGGAGCTGGAGGAAGCCGCGGTCCTTGACGGCGCCTCCCGGTGGACCCTGTTCACCAGGATCCGTTTCCCGTACATCCGCCCGGTGTGGATCACCACCACGATCATGGCCACCACCTACGGGCTGCGCGGCTTCGACATCCCCTACCTGATGACCAACGGCGGTCCGGGCCAGTCCTCGGAACTGCTCACCACCTACATGTACAAGACCGCGTTCACCAGCACGGACTTCGGCTACGCCAGCACCATCTCGGTGTTCATCGTGGTGGAGTGCCTCGTGGCCGTCGGCCTCATCCTGTTCCTGCTCAAGCGGAAGGCAGACGCATGATCACCCAGGCAGCCCCGCCCACCCGGCCCGCCGCCGTCGTCCCGCCCACGCCGGCCGCACCACGCCGCAGGCGCCGGCCGGACCTGTTCCGGACCCTGTCCCGCGTGCTGATCATGCTGATCGTGATCGTGCAGGTCTACCCGCTCGCGTGGCTGTTCCTCACCAGCCTCCGCACCGAACACGACTTCGCCACGGGCGACCCCTTCGCCCTGCCCGGCGCCCTGACGTGGGACAACTACGCCAGGGCATTCGAAACAGGCGACCTGGGCCGGAACATCCTCAACAGCTTCGTGGTGACCATGGGCGCCAACATCCTCATCGTCCTGCTGGGCATGATGGCCGCCTACGCCATCCAGGTGCTGGGCTTCCGGCTCAGCAAACTGGTCCGCGGGCTGTTCCTGATCGGCATCATCGTGCCGGTCCAGATCGCCCTGGTCCCCCTGTTCATCGACTACTCCACGGTGAACCTGCTGGACACGTACCAGTCCATGATCATCCCGCTGGCCGGGTTTTCCCTGCCCATGTCCGTGTACCTGTTCTGCTCGTTCTACGAGTACATCCCCAAGGAAACCTATGAGGCGGCCTCCCTGGACGGCGCCGGGCCCTACCGGATCTTCGGGCTGATCACCCTGCCGCTGTCCCTGAACACCGTGGTCACGGTGGTGCTGGTCAACAGCATCTTCATCTGGAACGACTTCATCTTCGCCAACACGTTCGTCCTGTCCGAGGAGCTGAAGACCATTCCGCTGGGCCTGCAGAACTACATCGGCGCCATGGGCAAGGTGGACTGGACGGCAACCTTCGCCGCCGTGTGCGTCACCATCACGCCGCTGCTGCTGGTGTTCCTGGTGCTCAACAAGGCCATGATCCAGGGCCTCGAAAGCGGGGCGACCAAGGGATGACGGCCACGGCAGGCAGATATACTCCAGACGGAGGCCAGAAGATGTCAACGGAGAACAAGCCAGGCGGGCCGGCGCCCACCGCCCAACCGCCGCGGATGCCAGAACGCGCCCATCCGGTGACCCTCCGCGAAGTGGCCGAAGCCGCCGGAGTCTCCACGGCCACCGTGTCCCTGGTGGTCAACAAGAAGAAGAGCGCCAGGATCGCCGAGGAGACCCGGCAACGCGTCAAGGACGCCATCCGCACCCTCGGGTACCGGCCCAACGCCATGGCCAAGACGCTGGTCAGCGGGACTTCGAAGTTCATCGGGCTCGTGGCCGACGGCGTGGCCACCACCCCCTTCGCGGGCCAGATCATCCACGGCGCCCAGGACGAGGCGTGGAAGCACGGGTACGCCCTGCTCATCGCCAACACCGAGGGCAACGGCGAACTGGAACAGGACGCCATCAAGATGATGCTCGAGTACAAGGTGCGCGGCATCCTGTACTCCACCTGGTTCCACCGGCAGACCGAGATCCCGGAGCCGCTGCGCGAAGCCGAGTTCGTCCTGGTCAACTGCTTCTCCGACGAGCCCGGCACCCGCGCCGTGGTTCCGGACGAGGTCCAGGGCGGCCGCTCCGCCACCGAAATCCTGCTCCGGAACGGCCACCGCCGCATCGCCTTCATCAACGCCACCATTCCCGCTCCGGCCAAGGACGGACGCCTGGCCGGCTACCGCGAAGCCCTCGAGGATGCCGGGGTGGCGTTCGATCCCGGGCTGGTGATGGAGGCCTATCCGGACCAGGAGGGCGGCTACGCGGCAACCGCGGAACTCCTCAAGCGCGACGTGACGGCGGTGTACTGCTACAACGACCGGATGGCCATGGGCCTGTACGACGGCCTGCGGGAGCGGGGCCTGTCCATCCCGGACGACATGGCGGTGGTGGGCTTCGACAACCAGGAGGTCATCGCCGCCCACCTTCGCCCGCCGCTGTCCACCGTGTCCCTGCCGCACTATGAGCTGGGCGCGGCCGGTGTGCGGACCCTCCTGGGCATCGACGCCGCCACAGACGGGGCCGCCAAGATCCACTGCCCGCCAGTGGAGCGGGCCTCGGTCCGGGCCCAGGCAAGGGCCTAGCCTCACCGGCTGGCCCCGCCGGCGGCGTCAGGACGCGCGGAGGCGGCGTTCGACGTCGGCCGTGTCCGGGTACGCTGCCTGGGTCCCTTTGCGGGTGGTTGCCAGGGCCGCGGCAACGGAGGCGAAGGCGGCGGCATCGGCGAGCGCATCCCCCGCCGCAAGCCGCACGGCAACTGCTCCCGTGAACGCGTCCCCGGCACCGGTGGTGTCCACCGCGTGCACCTGGGTGGGTTGAACGGACGTCACGCGGGAGCCGGGAGACGCCAGCGAGTCCAGCACCACGGAGCCCTGCGAACCGAGCGTCACCAGCACCTGCTGGATGCCCCGGGCGGCAAACCGCTCCCGCGCCGCTTCCCACTCGTCGGCTGGCGCGCCGGCACCCGGCACGGAAACACCAAGGAACAGCGCGGCCTCGTGGGCGTTGACCAGCAGCACGTCAGCCAATCCGGCCAGGGCTGACGGAATCTCCGCGTAGGGCGAGAGGTTCAGCAGGACCGTTGCGCCGGCGTCGTGCCCTGCCCGGGCTGCGGCCAGCACCGTGTCCATGCCGACCTCAAGGCAGAGGCTCACCACGGCGGCCTCCTCCAGCACGTCCCCGGCGTCCGCGACGTCGGCCGGGGACAGAGTGCCGTTGGCCCCGGCGGAGATGATGATGTTGTTCTCGCCACGGGCGTCCACGGCGATGACCGCGACGCCGGTGGGCTCAGTGGAGGTCCGCACGTGCCCCACATCCACGCCGGCCCCTGCCACCGAGGCCTCGAGCATGGCCCCGTTGGCGTCCTTTCCCACGGCACCCACCAGGCTGACGTGGCCGCCCAGTCGGCCGGCGGCCACCGCCTGGTTGGCGCTCTTGCCGCCCGGGTTCACGGCAAATCCGTTGCCCTGGACGGTTTCGCCCGGCTGCGGCAGGCGTTCGCAGTAGATGGTGAGGTCGGCGTTGAGGGAGCCGACGACGACGATCCGGCCCGTGCTGCCGGCCGCGGTACTCACGGGGTCACCTCAGCTTCAACCGGCTTGGGGATCAGCAGGGACGCGGCGAAGGCGGCGACGGTCAGTGCCAAGCCGGCGACCACGACGGTGAGGTAGGAGGCCTTCGCGTCGCCAAGTACCGACGTCGCCACCAGCACGGCCGGCAGGATCAGGAAGCTGAGGCCTGCGCCCAGGTTGAACGCGCCCGCGTTCATGCCGGGCAGGAAGCCGGGGTTTCCGGCGGGCGAGAGGACAACACCGAGTCCGTTGAGCATGATGTTGACCGTACCGGCGTACATGATGCCCAGCAAGACCGTGCCGGCGATCATCAGGGGCAGGCTGTCCAGGCCCAGGAAGGCAATCAGCGCCAGTGCGGCGATGCTGCCCAGGAGGCCGATCCGGAGCACCCTGGTGTAGCCAAGGACCGGAGCCAGTTTTCCGCTGATCGGGCCCACCAGCCAGCCCAGCAGGGCGTACGGGGTGAGGATGATCAGCGACATTTCGGTGGGGCCCACGCCGAACCCGGGGTTGGCGGCCTGGACGTAGGCGGGAACGATGCCGTTGATGACGGCGAAGATGCCGGTCATGGTCAGCGTGGTGGTGAGCAGCGGAGCCCAGGTGGAGCGCTGGCGCAGGTGCACGGTTTCCACCATGGGCTGCGCGGCGCGCTGTTCGGTGCGCCAGAAGGCGAAGAACGCGACGGCGGACACCAGTACCAGCGCCAGGCTCAGCATCAGCGTTGTGGCGGAGAAGCCGCCCACCAGCTTGGAGGCCTCGTTCAGTGCGGTCAGCAGGGCGCCGACGGCCACCACGATGAAGAACACGCCCAGCCAGTCCATCCGGGTGCCGGCGGCAGGCTTGCTTTCCGCCGCGAGGACCATGATCAGGGCGGTGGCGGCGGCGGCCAGCACCACCATGAGCCAGAAGATGCTGCGGAAGCCGAAGTGCTCCGCGAAGTAGCCGCCCACGAAGGAGTCCACGCCGGCCACGCCGCCGTTGACCGCGGTGATGAGGCCCATCAGGGTGCCGTATTTCCGCGGGTTGCTGACCGCAGAACGCAGCATGATCAGGCACAGCGGCACGGTGGGTCCGCTGACGCCCTGGATGATGCGGCCCACGAAGAGCCACGTGACGTCCGGGGCGAGCGCCGCGATGACGGACCCCGCGGCCATCAGCACCATCATGCCCACCAGGACCTTCTTGCGGCCCACGATGTCGCTGAGCCGGGGCAGGAACAGGGAGAAGAGGGCGGCGGCGGTGAAGAACCAGGTCTGGGAGAGGCCGATGACGGCCTGGTCGGTGTTGAGCTCCTCGCCCATGGTGACCAGGGCGGGGCTGAGCATGGAGGCGTTGAGCTGGAAGGCCACGCAGGCTGCCAGCAGTGCGGTCATGAGGGCGGCGACGTTGCCGCGGCCGGTCTTGGTTTCGGTCATCGTGGCAGTCATTTACTTGACCCCTCCGGCGGTGAGGGAGGCACTGGCCTGGCGTTCGACGTCGGACGCGTTGCCTTTGGTGATTGGCTCGCCGATGCGTTCCAGCGCGTCGGTGACCAGGTCCCAGAAGCGCGCGTGGTCCAGGTCCACGGCCACACTGGTGTGGCAGTCGGCGGGGGCGGGGGCGCGGAAGTCCGCCACGGTCATGCCGAGCGTGAGGGCGCCCTGCAGTTCGATGTTGACCGGCACCTTGCGGGTGCTGACGATGCTGGGGTCGATCACGTAGGCCACGGCGCACGGATCATGGACCGGCGGGTGATCGAAGCCCTGCGCGTCCTTGTAGGTGTGGGCGAAGAAGTCCATCAGCTCGGTGACGAATTTGGCCGGGGTGGTGCCGATGGCGGCGATCTTTTCCACGACCTCGGGGGTGGCGAGCGCCTGGTGGGTGAGGTCAAGACCCACCATCACCACCGGCCATTTTTCATTGAAGACGATGTGCGCGGCCTCGGGGTCGATGATGATGTTGAACTCCGCCACGGCGCTCCAGTTGCCCACGTGGTAGCCGCCGCCCATGAGGACCACTTCCCGGACGCGTTCCACGATGCGCGGTTCCTTGCGGGCGGCCATGGCGATGTTGGTCAGGCCGGCAGTGGGGACCAGGGTGACGGTGCCGGGCTCGTGCGCCATGACGGTGTCGATGATGAGGTCGACGGCGTGGCGCGGGTCCAGTTCGATGGTGGACTCCGGCAGTGCGGGGCCGTCCATGCCGCTTTCACCGTGGATGTCCGGCGCGGTTTCGATGCTGCGGACCAGGGGCCGCGGGCAGCCGGCGGCGAAGGGGACGCCGGTGATCCCGGCGATGGTGCCGACGGCCAGGGCGTTGCGGGTGACCTTTTCAAGGGTCTGGTTGCCCACCACCGTGGTGACGGCCAGCAGTTCAATGTTCGGGCTGCCGTGCGCCAGCAGCAGGGCCACGGCGTCATCGTGGCCGGGGTCGCAGTCCAGGATGATCTTCCGGGGCTTTGGGTGGCTGTCTACGGGCCGGGGATCTAGTTCCACGATGGTTCTCCACGTCATTGGGGCCTGCCGGGGAGGCAGGGATTCAGTATTCCGGGAGTGATCATGGCAGGCTTTTGCGGCTGACGTCAAACGCTTAACGTTGGGAGGTGTTGCCGCACGTCAAACGCTTGATGCGTTGCTGCCCCTGGTGTTCCCTGCGGCGGATAGGATCGAAGTATGGATTCCGGGGAACAGGTGCAGCAGCGGGCGCGGCCCCGGCGGGTGACGGCAGCCATGGTGGCGGCGCGGGCCGGCGTCTCCGTGGCCACGGTGTCCTTGGTGGCCAACGGCAAGACGGCGGGCCGGGTGTCCGAGGACAACATTTCCCGGGTGCGGGAGGCCATCGCCGAGCTGGGGTACGTGGTGGACGGCATCGGGAGCTCGCTGGCCAAGGGCGTCAGTTCAATCGTGATCCTGGTGGCGCCGGACATCTCCAACCCGTTCTTCGCCAAGGTGATCGGCGGGGTGCGGGAATCCCTGGGGCCCAACTACCAGCTGCTGCTCTCCGTCACCGATTCGGGCGAATTCCCCAAGGCCGACGACGTCCGGAAGCTGATGTCCCTGCGGCCGGCAGGGCTCCTGGTTGACGCACCGAACGCGGACTTCCTGGCCGATCTGTCCGTGGCCGGGCCCCTGGTCCTGCTGGACGCACCCGGCCTGGAATCGGTTGCTCCCGCGGTCAATCTGGACGTCGCGCAGGGCGCCCGGGAGTTGGCCGCCCACCTCGCCGGGGCCGGGCACCGGCGCGTGGCCTACCTGGACAGCGTGACCGGAACCGAAACTTTTGCCATCCGCCGCGAGGCGTTCCTGGCCGAAGCGGCCGCCCGGGGCATGGCGGTGGATCCGCAGCATATCCCTGCCACCACCATCGACGTTGGCGAGGCCGCGGCGGCCTTTGCCGCAGCGTGGCCGGACTGGCAGCGCCAGGGGGTGACCGCCGTCGTCTGTGCCACGGACACCCACGCCTACGGTGTGCTGCAGGAAGCCCGGGTGGAAGGGGTCCGGATTCCGGAGGAGTTGGCGGTTGCCGGCTTCGACGACCTGCCGTACTCCGCTACCAGCAGCCCGGGCCTGACCAGCGTGCACCTGCCCGCGGCGCTGCTGGGCCTGAAGGCCGGGGAGCAGCTCCGCCGCCTGATGGAAGGCCGGCCGCTGGAGCAGGAGGAACTCATCCTCGAGAGCTCCCTGGTGGTGCGCGGGTCCACGTCGGCCGCCGAAACGTAGGGGGCCCAAAGGCTTCCTGTCGGACCCCCGCCGTAAGCTGGGACCATGCCGAGTAACTGGGAAAACCTGGACGAGCCGCTGCGTGAGTCGGTGCAGCACAACGTGGAGATCTATGAGCGCGTCCGGCCTGCCCTGAAGCTGGTTACCCGGGACGTTTTGCTGGTTCTGCGGGACATGCTGAAGGACAGCGAGGTCACGCCGCTGTTTGTCACCGGCCGCACCAAGACGGTGGAATCGTTCAAGGAGAAGATCTCCCGCACGGAAGAGCCGCTGGAACCCGGCGGCCGGCGGCTCCTGAAGTTTCCGGACCCGTTCCGCACGCTGAATGACATGGTGGGCATCCGGGTGATCACCAAGCTGCCGGCCGAGAACGCCGCCGTGGCCAACATCATCAAGCGCCAACGGCAGCTGTTTGACTGCCGCGGCGACCGCGAGAAGGACATCGGCTCCATCGAGAGCGGCACATACGGGTATTCCAGCCGCCACCTCATCCTGCGCACCATCCAGAACGAGGCCGTCAAGGAATACCAGCAGGTCTTCAACCCGGACCTGCAGCCCAACGGCAGCTACTTCTTCGAGTGCCAGATCCGCACCATCTTCGCCCACGCATGGAGCGAGATCGAGCACGACATCCGGTTCAAGGCCGAGGACCCTCGCGCCTGGACCCCGCACTTCGACCGGCAGTTCACCGCCACCGCGGCCATGCTGGAAACCGTGGAGACGGCCTTCGCCGACCTGCACGAACGGTATGAGGAAGTCCGCAGCTTCTGGGACGTGGACGGCGAAGGGGCCGCCCCGCTCACGCCCAACCGGATCCGGGACGTGTGGCGCACGCTGCTCCCCCACGTTGACCGCAAGGTGGACGACGACTGGGGCTGGGCCGCCGAACTCCTCGCCGCGCACGGCCTGAACCAGACCATGCAGCTGGCCGGGCTGCTCAGTGCCAACCGCATCACGGAGGTCCGCAAGGCCCTGGACCACCGCTACTCCCCCGGGCCGGACCGGCTCCTGGACGACCTCCTCCTGTGGCAGTACGGCACCAAGCACATCGACCTCACCGCGGAAGGGCCCGACGCCGTCCCGCACCCGCGGCGCGACAGCCTCCTGCGGCGGCTGCGGCAGATCGAACGGTATCGGATGACGAAGAAGTAGGGGTAGGTACCTTGACGGCCGTTTATATGGATCGAACCCGCGACCTGAACCAGATTCCCTGAACGATTGGGAGGTTATTGGGAAGGCACGGCAGCTAATCCGAGAAGTCGACAGCACTCCTCTGGTCCACCTGACGCCGTTCTTTTACCAGCACGCCTATGGAGCTGAGGATGACCACCCTTGACCTTCTTCGTATGTTGGGACAAGAGGCCGACGGACGCAGCAGACTCTGATCAAGGCCTAAGGGCCGATAGTTGATCTTGTGTAAAGCTGGCGCTGAGAGGGGTCCCCGCGCCCCTCCCCGGCGGTTCAGGAAAGGCTGTGGATTGCCCCGGCCCAGCGGGGGCCCGAGACGGCCCGGCGGACCGCCCTGGCGCGGGTGTGGAAGTCGATTTTTGGCATGCGCGGGGAATCGTCAGTTTGACTGCCGGGGTCAGTCCAGGTGGCCGGCGGTGCCGCATTTGTGGTTGTTGTGCTGTGGTCGGTGATCAGTCCCATGCCGGCATATTCGCGCACGGCGGCGATGCCGGCAACGGCGTCGGTCTTGGTATCGAAGGGCTTGGACACTGCCATGACAGTTCCATCTGGTGCTGTGAGCCGGAACCTGAACGCAGATTCGGTGTCGATAAATAGTTCGAACATTCCTGCCATTCCGATCCTTTCGTCTGCGGGATCTTGTGGCGGCATCTTTGCCGCCAGACAGGAGCGGCGGCATCGTTGCCTCCGTTTTCCCTGGTATCCCGCCGTCCAAATTTTCATCAATTCAGCGCGCGTTCCTCGAGTTTCTCGTGGGACCGCTTGCCGGCGCAAGATGTCGCCCGGCATCCAACAGAAGTGATCACCTGCTCTCGGGTGTCCAGTCCACGCGCACGTTCCTCGTGGGTTCACGAGACAGCCTCAGTGCTCGGCAGGTCGTCAACATATGTTGACCCACCCCCTGGCGTCAACTAATGTTGACGCATGGAGGTGGATCGGATGAAGACTTTGGTTGCATCCATGGACGGGAAAGGACCGGCTGAAGCCCTGCAGGCGGTCGCCCAGCTGCAGAAGGAAGTCGGGCGAACAGAAGCGTCACTGGTCAGGAAGGCCCGGCAGGCCGGCCTTTCCTGGGAAGCCATCGCGCTGTGCCTGGGCGCGAGCAAGCAAGCCGTCCACCGTAAATACGGAAAGCGCTAGGTGCTGCTTCCGATCCTGGGCTGCGACCGCCCAGGATCGGAAGGCAGCCACTCCCCTGCCTCGGCTAAGAAAACGTCTCTGACCGATAGCCGACGTTATGTCAAGTAGAGAACGGCGTACTGCATCAGTTGCATCATTTTGGGACTTTGTGCACTGGCCGTCGGCCGCCCGGTTCTGCCGTTTCCGGGGCTCAGCCTTCGCACTCGATGCAGTACCACTGGCCATTGCTTTGCCGTGCCAGCTGGGACCGGTGACGGACCAGGAAACAGGATGAGCAGGTGAACTCGTCCGCACCCTGCGGGATGACCTGGACGATGAGCTCCTCGGAGACGATTTCCCCGCCGGGAGTCAGCCCTTCGTCCAGGGCGTCCGCTTCATCGAGCTCGGTGACGACGCTGCGGGCATCCGGAGCGCTGGCGGACTTCAACGCCTCCAAGGAACTCTCCTGAGATTCCTTGACGTCGGAGCGGACTTCGTCGTAGTCGGTAGCCATGTTTGGCGGTTCTCTTCTCTGTTCTCTGTCGGCTTCCTGTCTGACCAGAGAGCAACGTACACCATGGCGGCGTTGTTTCCCGGGAAGAGCGTCCCGACACGTGCATCAGCGGCGATGGCTTTGCCGTGCCGCCCGTGGACAATCCACCGGGTGCGAGCCGGTCCGCCTGCGCGGAAGTCTTGACGTGTTTCCTTGCCCGAGCTGACACTCGTTCATACCTAAGGGTTGGAGGCCGGCGAGCATGGACAGCGAATCGGTTACGTGCGGGTCAACACGCTTGACCAGAATGAGCGACGTCAGCTGGAGGGCGAGGTCCTGGACCGGCTGTTCACCTACAAGGCCTCCGGCAGGGACACCGCGCGGCCGCAGCTGAACGAGCTGCTGCGGTTCGTCCGGGACGGGGACACCGTTGTTGTGCACAGCATGGACCGCCTAGCCCGGAACCTCGACGATCTGCGCGCACTGGTCCAGGGACTTACGTAACGAGGGGTGCAGTTGGAGTTCCTCAAAGAGCATCCTGTCTTCACCGGCGAGGACTCCCCCATGGCGAACCTTATGCTGCCGTCATGGGTGCCTTCGCCGACTTCGAGCGGGCCCTGAGCCGGGAACGCCAGCGCGAAGGCATTGCCTTGGCCTAGCAGCGCGGCGTCCACAAGAGCCGGAAGAAGACGCTCACACCGGAGCGGGCGGCCGAACTCGTCCACCCCGCCGGCAATGGCATCCCGAAAGTCGTCCTTGCACGTGACTACGGAATCAACAGGGAAACCGTCTGCCAATACCTCCGTCAAGCAAGAGTGGAGTAAGCCCGTCTCCTCCCCCGCGGAAAGCTTCTCTGCTCCAAGCAAATTCTGCGCCCAACGATGGAACGAATTCATTTACTGCCTTGAGCTTATATCTGCCTGCTCGCAATCCATCCCCTGGGTCGATACCCTTGGCACGATGACAAATCCTGAAGACTGGATGGACATCAAGGTTTGCGCAAATTGTCCTCTTGGAGCCTGGAAATCCGCGCTGTCGGTGCTTGTATCTAGGATGATGAAGCACACGTATTCTTGGTTCAAGGTGGGGGAATGGCGCAAGAGTTCATCGCTGGTCGGTACGCGGAAATTATTGGTAGTCGGCGGCAGGGTGGACAGGGTGACGTTTTCAAGGCTGTCGACCTTGTCGACAACGGACGATTTGTTGCCGTCAAGGTAATCCCAGGAACGCAAGACCCTATAAATACTGTCTTCTTTCATAGGGAGACGGATGCCCTCGCCAGGCTCGATCACCCGAATATCACCGGTCTTCTCGATAAGGGTTTCGACGCCTCGTTGGGCGTTTACTACATCGTGCTCGAGTGGATTCCGAGCACCTTGGTCGATTGGCTAGCGGCTCTCGATGAGCCCCCTGGGTGGGACGATTTGTGCGAAAATGTCGGGCTTCCCCTCTCACATGCCCTGGCCCACGCGCACGCTCAGAATGTGCTCCACCGGGACATCAAACCAACAAACATTCTTTGGGACGGGAGCAAGCCGCTTCTGGCTGACTTTGGTATCAGCAAGATCAAAAGCCAAGTTGCAGCTCCAGGTGATGCAACAGTTGTCGATCATGCTTCAACTCCCTTTGCACCACCTGAGCGAGTAACGAAGGCAGCTTCGAATAGGGATGTTCATGGACTGGCGGCAACCCTTTTACGCTGTCTTGTTCCTTTCGAGTTAAAGACGTATTCGGACATCGACAGGGCACTTTCGGATAGTCGCGACGGCATTGACGTCCCCGACCGCGCCATGGATCTCCTGAAGCGCTGCCTGAGCAATGACCCGAGCGTCAGGCCGAAGGACGGCCAGATTTTAGACTTCGAGCTGCGGAAGATGCACACCGATAGAAGCAGGAAATGGCGCGCCCAGACCCAGCTGGTGCTGACGCTTGCACCGCAAGCAAGAGCGCAACTGCAACGTGAACGTCTGGACCTAAGCCCCGAGCAAACTGTCGAAACCCTTATGGGTAGTGCGACGTACGCCGTGCCCCGCAGGTCCGTGTCGATGCCAGGGCCGGGGGCACCTCTTACACCCGATGAATTTGATCTTGTAGGAGACGAGCTGCTTCTTCATGTGCAACACACGAGTCAGGGCATGGTGTGCAATCGAGCAGGCGTCCGTGACTTTTACGAGTTGGAGCGCCGCCGGCGAATGCCCGGAGCAGTACTCCTTCCGTCGGACGAATACATCTGGACGGCACGACCACCAAGGCAGCAGCTTGCTGCAATTCAAGCGGCCAGGGCATTGCGTAGCCTTCTGAGCCAAGCCATCCAGGATGCTGAAGACCGTGAAAGTGAACGATTTCGCCAAGCGCGGCTCGACGGGTGGTCACGGCTCATCGAGGCTAAGGAGGAATTGGACCGGAAGCTGGAAGACCCGGTCGGTTACAGCCTTGAGTCCCGTTCATGGAACACTGCGAAACTGCGATTGACCAACGAACCTCGCGAGGACATCGTTGACCAGGATCTGCTGGCCCGCGATAACTCACGTCCATCCACGATCAACGTGCCCTGCAACGTGGAGGAGGTTGACGGTGATGAAGCCCTCGTCCGAATAAATGGAAATCCTGACGATTTTCCCGAGGACGGTCTCCTCGTCCGCAACCGCACTGCCTCTACCTCGGCTGTGCGACGGCAACGAGAAGCACTCGGCGCCATCCGAGACGAACGAAGCCTCCGCACGGATCTACGGAGTCTCGTATTAGATCCATCAGGAAGTTCCCCTTCTCGTCCGGTCGAATTTGCATCCCAGCACGTGAACCTCGACGATGACAAGCGCGTGGCGGTGGCAAACGCCCTCGGTGCCCCGGATCTCTTTCTGGTGGAAGGTCCCCCGGGAACTGGTAAGACCTCTTTTATATGTGAGCTGGTTGCACAGCATCTTCAGGCCCGGCCAAACGACCGAATCCTGCTCGTAAGTCAGATGCACGTTGCGTTGGACAACGCAGTAAGTCGCTTAGACAAAGCCGGTGTATCTGGCATCGTCCGTCTTTCCACACGTGAGGATCGGGTTGCCGTAGACGCGGCTCACCTACTGCTACCGAATAAGTTGCGGGCTTGGATCGCGGAGGTCAGGCAGCGGGCTGCGCAGGGACTCGAACAACTCGTTGCTTCGGCTGGGGTCTCAGCCCCACGCCTCCACCTTGCCTTCGCTGCTGAGGAAGCTGCCGCCGCATTAAGACTGAAGGACCGCCGCCAAGAGGAGCTCGAAGCATTCGACTCCGCGACAGGCGACGATGACGTCGCGGACGAACTGCGGGATCGGCTCACGAGAGCTGAGCAGGCCGCTGATGCGGCAGTAGAGGCAGTTCAGGCCCACGTGGAAAGGCAGGGTGTAAGAGTCGATGTACCGCTTAGCATAAGTGGGCTCACACAACTGTCCACATCCTGTTTGGACGGCCAGGCGGAGGCCGAAAATCTGAGGGACATCATGCATGCCCAAGCAGATTGGCTCGCCAGTCTCCAGGATCCCCGTTCAGCTGAATTGCTCTTCTTACCTAAACAATCTGTTATCGCTGGCACTTGTATGGGCTTCCTTAGCAACCAGAACGTCCGCGACATCGACTTCGATCTTTGTATCGTCGACGAGGCTTCCCGAGCGACGTCGACTGAACTCTTCGTGCCGATGGTCCGTTCAAGGCGGTGGGTTCTCGTTGGCGATACTAAGCAACTCCCACCCATGCGCGAAGAGGTCATGGATTACCCTGAAATTGTCGAAGCCTATGATCTCAACGAACTCCTTGGAACTGATTCCCTCTTTAGTATCTTGGTGGCTGAATCACCCCAAGAGTGTCGGGCCAGCCTCATCACTCAGCACCGAATGGCGCTTCCCATAGGGAATTTGATTTCCAAGACCTTTTACGGCGAGCAGTTGGTGCATGACCCACATCCCTCCCTAGACGGACATGCGCTTCGTGACCAATCTCGGGTCGTTTGGTATTCGACTAGCAGACGAGAGAAACGATATGAGGACTCGTCACAGGTTAGAAGTTCCTCTAACTCAGTCGAGGTTGATATCGTGTGCGACCGCCTCCGCCAGCTCGACGAAAAGGTCGCCAAAGGTGAGGTCCGACGACTTGACGGAGCCTCCGTCGAGGTTCTAGTTCTCACGGGATACCAGCGACAGCTTCTAATGCTGGATCGCGCGATCCGAAGTCTCCGGCTTCCCCACCTCGAGGTCAAAGTAAAGACAATCGACGCGGTGCAGGGACAGGAGGCCGACGTCGTCATTTTCTCCGTCACCCGGAGCAATGCTCGTCTCGAGATGGGGTTCCTAGCTGAATCCTTCGGCGAAGGACGCATCAACGTGGCGCTCTCTCGGGCGAGGGAACTTCTGTGGGTTGTAGGAGACTCGGAGTTCTGCGCTGCCAAGGATGGGCCACTCAAGAGAGTGCTTGAACACATCAGCAATGCCAAGGGCTGTGGAATGGAGTTTGTGTGACTGACGCACTGGTTCGAGCAGCCCGCCGACACGCCCACGCAATTCCCGGCCACCTCCTCGTGGCCGCCGAGCCCTGCGCTATCCCGGCTTCCGTACTTACCGTCGACGTGTTGGCAGAGCGAGCAACTGACCTTGGCGTGGCGGAGCGATACACCCTACTGGCGGTCTCAAAGGGAATAAACACCCTAGAAGAGCTTTCCTGGTTCTTAGGCCTTGAGAGTACCGACACGGCCAACGTAATCAGTTCTTTGCTGCAACTCGAGATGATCGATTACCGGGCACAGGACAACAAGCAGCGCAACATTCAACTATTGCCTCCTGGGCTGGACGCCGTGGACGGCGTAGTAGCCGCAGCTCCCAAAGTTGTCACCCTGTCGGTCATGTTCGATCGGATTACCCGCACTCCTGTCGCGTGGACAAAGAGATCCCTTACACGTGAGTGGGACGCGAGGAACACGGAAGGCCTCTTTAGGCTGCCGCCGGCGACAGGTGAGCCGGTAACTATAGACGAACTCTCTCCAGCAAACCTTGGCCCTATCTTGGCGGGCAGGAACCAGGTCAACAGGATCCTTGGCGCGCTAGGCGTCACGGAGAACCGGAGGTATTTTAAGGAAGCCACTCTGCTGATCTATAAGGGGATTGATAATGATTCAATTCGTCTTGGCATCGACATTGACGGCATTTGGAGCCCGGACCACGAAGTAGCTCTTGAAAGGATGGGCGTCGCCGAACGACTCGGTATCCGAGTTGAGGGGCCGCAGCCCTTGCCACCGAGCGACCTTTCCCTCGGCTTCCCTGAGCCTGCCAAAAAGTTGGGGCGTGACGAGGTTCTCCGACTACAAGCCCTGGCCGATACGGTGGAACAAGCGACGGACGGGGCTAGTGCTACAACTGACGACCAGCTTGAGGCTGGGAAAACCATTGAATCAGCGGCAGTCCGGTGGTTAGGAACATACGAGCATCCGCTCATTCTCGATGAGGCTTTGACGAAGAGCCGGAGGCGGCTGCTCATCATCAGTCCATGGATAACGAGTGCGGTGGTAACGAAAGAGTGGATCCGCCAGCTTGAGAGGCTGGCACACAGGTGTCCAGTGACCATTGCTTGGGGTTACGAGGACAACCCGAAAATCGACTCGGCTTTGGCCGGCCTTCACGCAGCAGCCGGCAGAAAGAATCAATTGGCAGTAGTGAGGTTGAAAAACACTCATGCCAAAGTTCTAGTCGGCGATGACTTTTACGTAACCACAAGCTTCAACTGGCTTTCATTCAGGGGTGATAGCAGCCGGCGCTATCGGATGGAGGAAGGGACTCTAATTCGCGATCGAGCTCTTGCTGATCAAGCTTACGAGAGGTACCTGGACCAGATCCGACAGCAGGCCATAGAGGTAGTTGGAGACCTTCCCGAGCCTCGGGGAAGGTCTGCTTCTCGCGCCGCACCAATGGTCCCGCCTCAAACGGCTGCGAATCATACTCGAAAGAATCGGGAGGGCGTGGAAAAGCCTTCGGTGGCTAGGAAGCAGCGAAGAACCCCAAATGAGGAAGATTGGTCGCGGCTTAAGGTCGGAAGCACCATCGCGGGAACAGTCAAGAACCTCACGAACTTTGGAGTTTTCGTAACTCTTGGAGATGGAATCGACGGACTAATTCACAACTCTCGACTGCCACAGACAATGAATGGGAACCAAGTGAGCAAGTTTGAAGTTGGGCAAAGTATTTCCGTGAAGATTCTTGAGATCCAGCCCGAACGTAACCGGGTCTCGCTCGGGATGGCGTAGCGGCCAAACGCGCAAGGAGTCGCAACCTTACAGAATCTCCATTATCGGCGTTAGGGCACTCGCTCGTTCACTGTGAACGGCCTCCTAATGATCCCATGCGACCGGCCTCGGTCACGGCATCACAGCTCAAAGCCCCTGTGGGCTGCACTTAGGCCTTGCTGAGATCTGCCGTCAGCTCGGCCCGCAGCAGCCCCGCAGTTTTTGGAATCTGCCCAAACAGCGCCAGGGACGCGATTCCCGTCCATGGCCGCGGGCTAACTGGCTGTGGCATCTTTTGCTGCTTGAAGGGTCTTGCCTATGGCGGCAGAGTGTTGTGGCGCGTCGACAATTCGGCCAGCACGTCCGGCCCGACAGGACCACCTATGCATGGGATCGAAGGTCCACTCGATGTCGATAGAAGCGTCCCGTGCGTCGAAGCGTCAGCCGCCCCCGTTGGCGGTGTAGCCCTCGGCGATCAGATCGTGGAGATGATGGAGCGATGAATCATCAGCTAGGGCGGCCCCCCGGACCCAGCTGAACGCTAGTGCGGCGAGGAAAAGGTCGCGGCCACGCACCGAAGGGGATGCCTTGCCGTCACGCTGGGCGGCGGCCAAGAACTCGTCGGTGTACTCAATAAATCCATAGCAGGTCGTCGCGAGTGGATTTTGTTCTTCCAGCAACGCGTTGCGCAACGGCTCAGGAAGGCCGTCAAAGGCAGCGAAGTAGCTCTCGAGGGCCGCCAGCCAGAGCTTGAGCGCGGCGCCGCTGTCGGCGAGCGTTTTAATGCGGGCGCGTTCGCCATCGAGCCGAGTGTTACGGTCCTGCAGGAGTTCGGCGAGCAGGTCATCTCTCGTGGGAAAGTGACGATACAGGGTGGCCGAACCCACACCTGCACTGCGCGCGACTGTTTCCAGTGAGGCATTCACCCCATGGTTGCTGAAATGCTTCTCAGCTTGGTTGAGGATCTCCGAACGGTTCCGCTCCGAATCAGCACGGGGACGTCGGCTTTGCACTCCGCCAGCATAAATCACAGGGCTCGCCTCTCATCCAATCCGCACACCGCATTAGAGCGCATTCTGTACGTCGACAGCCTGCTCGCGCGGGAGCACTGCCGTCTACCAACCTCAAAACTATACGCCCTGTAACCGCAGGCGTACGCGGTAGGGCGAGCGGCACGAGAGCCACCCCAGGGGCGGGCCAAGCAATTGCTGACTGCACGCCGGACGGGTTCGGTGGCCATTTTAGGATGCCCCGCCATGCAGTGCCCTGCTCGTGCATTAGCGATGATCCTTTCGCTGGCGGCGAAAGCGGCATGTACGTAACTTGCTAAACGGGGCATGACTCCGTTTACATATATGGGGGCACCCCCCGTTTATAGCCGGCCAAGAGATCGGCGCGGAAGGTAACCCGTTCAGGAAGCGAGCACCCGCATGACCACAAGCGTCACCTCATCCGTTCCGGGCTCGGAACCGGACCCCATCGTCCCGTCCGAGACTGCTGCAGCTCCACCGGTTAGCGAGGAGGTTCGCACGAGGACGGGCCTTTCCCGCGGGGACAAGCTCGTCCTAGGCATCCTGATGGCGTCCGCCTTCATCGTCCTTACCAACGAGATGCTGCTCGGAGTCGCAATCCCGACCCTCATCACGGATCTAGGCCTAACCGCGTCCACGGCTCAGTGGCTTACAACCGGCTACCTGCTGGTGATGGCGGTGCTGATACCAACCACCGGCTACATCATGCGCTCGTTCCACTTACGGACGATCTACCTGACATCGATGTCGCTGTTCATACTTGGGACTGCCCTCGGCGCCGTCGCACCCGGATTCGGCCTGCTTTTCACCGGCCGGATCGTCCAGGCCATCGGAAGCGCGGTGTTCCTCCCCCTGCTCATGTCGACCACGATGCGACTGGTCCCCGTGGAGCGCCGCGGTCGGTTCATGGCAATGGTCGTCGTGATCACCTCCGCCGGCCCGGCTCTGGCCCCGGGCATTTCTGGCCTGGTCCTATCCCAGCTTGGATGGCGGGGGCTCTTCTTCGGCATGCTTCCACTGGCACTGCTCGTGCTCGTGCTCGGTGTACTCAGGCTGAAAAACGTCACCACCCCCGAACAGGGCAAGGTGGACGTTTTTTCCGTCATGCTGTCGGTTGTCGGATTCGGGGCTCTCATCTACGGCTTGGCAACTATGGGCGAGTCGATCGGCGGCCACCCTGTGGTTCCGCTCTTCGTGCCGATCGCCGTCGGGGTCATGGGGATAACGGGATTCATCGTTCGCCAGGCGATCTTGCAGCGCAGTGGTGAGCCGCTGCTCGACCTCCGCATCTTCCGCGCCGGCGGCTTCGTCCTTCCGCTCGCAGCGATGCTCGGACTGACCCTCACCGGTTTTGGTAGCGGAGTAATCTACCCACTGGTCCTGACCAGCATCCGCGGACTCGAGCCGCTCAACATCGGTTTCCTCCTCATCCCCGGAGGTGTGACTGTAGCCATTGTCTCGGCCATCGGAGGGCAGGTCTATGACCGTGTCGGGCCTCGTCCGCTTGTTATCTCCGGTGCGCTCATCGTGGCCGCGTCATTCGCCATGATGATGCAGGTGACTTCCGAGACCACAACTGGATTCATTGTGGCTGCGAACATCATCATGTTCGTTGGGCAGGCATTGATGTGGACCCCCCTGACGACGGCCGCCTTGTCGGCGCTCACACCAGCCCTTTATCCCTTCGGCAGCGCCGCATTTGGAAGCATCCAGCAGCTCGGTGGCGCCGTCGGAACTGCAGTGCTCATCTCCGCGTACTCCCTGGGAGCAGGGTCCAGCCATACGGGTTCGTTGACTCTCGCACAGGCGGTTTCAGCAGCGCAGGCTGCATTCACTGCCGGGCTCGTCATCGCCTGCCTCAACTTCTTCGTTGTCCTGTTCGTCCGCCGGCCCGCCCCGATGCAACGCAATACTGACCGGAACCTGGCGTAGGTTCCGCCTGTCGCTTTGCCCTTTCGAAAGGAATTCCTCATGACCATCCTTGTCAGCGGCGCAAGTGGCCGCCTTGGCCGCCTCATCCTCGAGCGCCTTATTGCCCGCGGTGTTGCGGCCTCGGACCTCATCGCCGGTGCACGCTCCCTGGGAAAGCTGGAAGACCTGCGCGCGCGGGGCATCCGGACCGTCGTCTTCGACTACGATGTTCCGGCGACACTGAGTAAGGGGCTAAAGGGTGTCGATCGATTTGTCCTCGTGTCGGTCTCCCAACCTGACACACCTGTGACACAGCATGATGCGGTCATTCGGGCTGCAGCCGCGGCGGAGGTCAGCGCACTTGCCTACACCAGCGTTTACCGCGCCTCTGAGAGCACGCTTCCGCTGGCTCCCATACACGCCGCTGCAGAGCGAGCCATCACCGCTACAGGTCTTCCCGCCGTGATTTTGCGGAACAACTCCTACACGGAGCTCTATCTCGGACCCGTCATCCGAGCACGAGAGACGGGCGTCATTACATCCGCAGCTGGCGGGGGCGCATCGCCGCAGCAACGCGCCCCGACTTCGCTGAGGCCGCTGCCGTTGCCATCACCGACGACGCATATCTCGGTCGAACCCTTGAGCTCTCGGGCGACACGGCATTCACCCACGCAGATCTGGCAGCGGCAGCTGCGGAAATTTGGGAGCGCGAGGTCACGTACCGGGCGCTGTCCGAGGAACAACTGATTGCCGAGTTCTCCACCATGGGACTCGACGCGAAGACCGCGAAGCTCCTCGCCGCGATCGATGCTTCAATCGCAGCCGGGTACCTGGACTCCTCTGACCGCACCCTGAGCGAAATGATCGGCCGCCCGACCACATCCCTGATAGACGCAGTGCGCTCCGGTCTCTGATCCGACTGCCGGAGCCGTCGTGCCAGTCATCCGCAGACTTGCAGGAACCCCCAACCAAAACAGGAGTACACCATGTCCCAACGCACCGACCGACCCCCCGTTGACCCCGCTCTCCAGGAAGTCCTCACGGCTCTTGCCGAACAACTGCCGGCATCAATGACCGAGGAAATGATCCCAATGATGCGCGCCGGCTCACCGGCAGATGTCATGCCGGAGACAATCGCCGCGCACAATCTCGTGCAACGTGATACCACGATTGACGGCTACGAGGGAGGGCCAATCGTCGTCACAACCATCGCCCGGTCTGATCACGCCGGACGCGGCCCGGGCTTCCTTCATGTCCATGCTGGAGGGATGGTGGCCGGCACTCGGACGACCGGCCTGGCGCCAATACTTCCTTGGATTGTGGAGCATGATGCGGTGATGGTAACCGTGGAATACAGGCTCGCTCCGGAGTTCCCCGACCCGTACCCGGTCGAAGACAGCTACTCCGCACTCGTATGGATGGCCGAGCACGCAACCGATCTCGGCATCGACCCTGACAGGATCATGATCATCGGAGCCAGCGCAGGAGGCGGAATTGCCGCCGGGACGGCGCTGCTCGCACGCGACCGCAGCGGCCCGAACCTGACCGGCCAACTGCTGATCGGCCCCATGATCGACGACCGCGATAGGACCATCTCCACCGAACAATACGACGGCATGCCACCCTGGGACCGGAAGACCAACCGTATGGGTTGGAAGGCTCTGCTCGGTGACCGCAGCGGAACAGACAACGTCTCCATCTATGCCGCACCCGCCCGGGCCACAAACCTCACCGGACTTCCGCCCACCTACATCGACTGCGGATCCGCCGAAGTGTTCCGGGACGAGGACGTCGCCTACGCCAGTGCACTCTGGGCGGCCGGCGTGCAGACAGAACTCCACGTCTGGGCCGGAGGCATCCACGGCTTCGACTTCGTGGCACCGGACGCCGCAGTCTCCCGCGCAGCTCGCGCAGCACGCACTGCCTGGGTGGCTCGACACCTAGGAGACAAGTAGCCCGGCGGCCCCGCACCTTCAAAGGGTGCCGGTCCGATCTTCACCCGGACGGACGAATTGCCAGATTCGTTGTTTTCCTCGCCGATGAAAACCAGGCCTCGCATATCACCGGACAGGTCTGGTTCGTCAAAGCCGATCGGTGGGTTAGCGCAGCAGGCGGACCATCGCCGCGCGCCGCGGGATGAGCAAAGTGGCGCCAGAAGCTCCCGGCCGGCTCGCCGCCCCTAGGTGTAGGTTGACTCGCGAACCCTGCCAAGGCCGCGTCTGTTGTCACCCCGGTGCGAAGGGCCGGCGCCCGCCCATTGAACCAAGATCTGGTTGAAAAGGTGTCGCCGCCAACGCCCCACGGTCGGCACGAGGATCGTTCGGATCTACAGGCTGTGTCCCTCCGCCGCCGTCAGGCTGGCCACGCCTGCATCGAGCCGTCAGCCGTCTAGAGGCCCGGGACTGTCGCAGCCCTTCGTGATCGGATTGCGGAGGTGACGAAACGATGAGTCTTCAACTCCGGGCCGGCACCGAGGGGGAGTCCCTTTTCTTAGTCTGAGTTGCCCCTGGGGGTTCGGGGGCGTGTTCGGTGAAACCGCAGTACCTCGCCGCGCTCGTACTTTTCCGGGCACGCGGTCGCACCTCAAATTAGGAGCCTCTTTTACACACGCCCAAGGGCTAATCTCAGTCGAAGAAGGGGGTTGCTATTTTATTCAAATAGCACCCTATTTTCTGTTCAGCCTGAAATGGTGTAGCAGCATCGCTACGTCATGCTCTGACGAGTCTGTCAGGAATCGTCCACGCCCTCACACTTTAGCGATCCAAGGGAGCATCGTTATGAAAGAAGCAAAGACCCGCGCCAACCGCGCATTGATTGGGTGCATCCTTCTAGTTTCAATGAACTTCGGCACCTTCATCGTGCTCTCGAACTACATCGGCGGGCTATCCGTGCAGTTCAGCGCAACGGTCGGCCAGATTATCTTGCTATTTTCTATCTCATCGATTGGCAGCTTAATCGCAAACCTCAGCCTTGCGCCCATGTTCCGACGCATGAGAATCCGCTCAATTCTCCTGATCGGAATCTCCTGCTATGCGGCCTTCTTCCTCCTTATGGCTTTCTCGACCTCGCTTCCGCTGCTCTATGTCGCTGCCCTGCTCTTCGGGATGGGTGTGGCTGGCTGCGGATTCGTCGTAGCCCAGGCCGTCATCATGTGGTGGTTCGTTCGCGGTGTTGGGAAGAAGATCAGCTATCCCTCCATCGCCTACCCGCTGGTTTCCCTTGCTCTCTCCCCGGCGATTGCCTGGGGTATTGAGTCGGCTGGTTTCACTCCGACACTCTTGGTGCATGGGCTCGTTTGCGTTGCGGTGATGCTGTTTGCTGCTCTTGCGCTCATCCCTGAGCGACCCGAATTCTACGGACTGACCGCGTACGATCCCGCACCGGGAACGAGGCTTGATGCCTCCTCGGCCGAAGTTCGGGAGGCCATCCGGGAGGCATCTGGAACAGGAGCGGAAGCACCTTCCAACTCTGTCGTCAGCATGCCATCAGTGGAATTACCGGCAGGCATGACACTCAAACAAGCATTGAGGACGCCTTCGTACTGGTTGGTGAGCATCGCCGTATTCTTGATCGTCGGTGTGGCCACGGGGTTCGGTGGACAAGCGGTCGTAATCTTCGAGACCGCTGGCGGCGTTACAGCCATCGCTGCCGCTTTTATTCTTTCCGTGAAGAACCTCGCTGCAATGGCCTGGAACTTCGCTTATGGTGCTCTGGCTGACCGTATCGGCGGTAGTTCCGCCGGTCTTCTCTTCGGCCTGGGCGTCATGGTCTTCAGTTCAATTGCGGTATTCGTATCCGGGACGGGGGGAGCGATCTTCATCGCCGCAAGCCTCGCGATCACGCAGTTCGGGGGAATGTACGCCGCCATAATTCTCCCCCGGATGTTCGGGCTGAAAGAGTTCGGAAGCATTCTTGCTTCAATCAATGTGAGCGCAGCACTCGGTGGCGCCGTCGTCGGAGCTCTCGGTGGTCTTATCTACGACGCCACGCTCAGCTACACAATGTACTTCATCTTTTTCGCAGCAGCGGCAGCAGCTATGGTGGTCCTCCAGGTCATGGCTACACGCCCGCGAGCCCTGAATCGCCTTGCGGAGACAGCTGCCGCGGAGCCAATCGAGGAGCGAATCACAACCTGACTTCCTGAAGGAATGGCCACGTGGTCGCCGAGCAAACCTGAAGATCTCTAAGACAAGCCGGATCGATACGTCGCTTCTTTGAGAACCCCGCGAAAGTCGTAAGTATCTGCGAGGACTGAGCCTCAAGCCGAACCCGCTTCGTCCGAATGACCGGGGATTTGCGCACGTTGACCCGCCCACGACGAACGCTTCGGCTGAACGCCTTCTTACGCCTCGTCGCGCGCTGTTGCGATGCTTCAACACGAGCACCTTCCGAGGCAGGTGCTCGTGTTGAAGCACTGGCGTATGCGGCTGTTATGCCCGGCCGCACGCAGGCAATACTTCTTCGCGATCCGAAGTTCAGGGCGGGCACATGCAGATACCAACCTGGAATTCAACCGAGTAGCCGCCCGCGAGACCCACTTCGGAAAATGCAGGCCTACACGCGCAAAAGGGTCGGGTCCTGACCGGACTGGTCGAGCGGGCCGGTGGGCGCCTATGAGTTGCGGAATGCATTGGCAGAAAGGTGGATTTTCCACCGGGCCACCTGTTGAACTGCCGGCGTGGCAACGTGCGAGCCGCGGCAAACGACGACGCCCACGTCGAACGGGCGAACTGGCCCCTGGGCGCGAGTCCTCGGTTACCGAGGTTACGACAGGGCGAGCTCAGCTGGGGCGGCCCAGATTTCCAGATCTAGCTCGAACGCAAAGGTTTATTGCGGTCGGTCGAACCCGCGGTCCCGCCCGCAACTAGTCGGAACCCGTTCTGATCCGGCAGTGATTCGGGAAATCGCTGAGGCCCATCCGCCTTGGCCCAATCCGAGCCATCACGACGCAATGGCAATCGTATCGCGCATGCAACTTGCAACTTACCGCACGGCAACGACTTGGTCCTGAAACCACGTGATCTGAAACCCATCAGCGAGGGCGAGATCACTTCGAGAGATCCTGCCGTGTCAACCTCCTCGCGATAGCGATCCGAGTGTTGCCCCTCTTCCCTATGGCCCTGAGACTGTTCGTGTCAGCGCTGGTCGAAAAATGAGCCATTTCGTGGGCGTTTCATCTCTGCCAATTGCAACTCCAAAACGCTCAGGTGTTTGCAACGACTGCTAGACGCCAAGCCGTCACAATGGCTCACTTTTCAATCGTCACCGACAGTTCGCCCCCTACCTCCGCCAACAAGGTATCCATAGCAGGAACGGCATAATTGCTGGCCTCAATGCTGAGGCGCGGGCAGCACGATGGATCCCGGCAGAACCTTGCTGCGGTGCCTAGGGGTGGCCAGCTGCAGCAATTCGCCGTCCCAAGGGCTGCCACCCTCAGGACGATCCCTAAGGGAGGTCCTCCGGCATCCTTCACTAACGCATCAGTTCACGACGCATTTATTACCCCGGTGGGGCTGAAATTCTGCATCACGGCGGTAAGCCCCCGGCCGACCGCCAGCAGTCCGGATATGCGACGGACCGCGTGTCAGCGGAGCCCATAGAGGACAGGCCTTCTTCCTCTGAAAATACGAGAAAAGGACCCGCACCACCGAGCGGTACGGGTCCTTCCTGGTTTTGCTGAGGCCGACCTCGTCCTGTTGAAGGAGAAGGACGAGGTCGCTCGGATGAGCTAGGAGGTAAAAGGGGCTTCAAGGTCATCCAGGAGATTGGGCGGCTCAGCAGCGTCCGGGAGGTAATAGGACTCCTCCATGTAGTGGATAAACCGCCATTGGCCATCGTCGTCAAGCTGGAGCACCGCAGTGACGCGGGCAGCAGCGACTCGCGGTTGGTCGGATTCGATGCTGCGAATGCGCCATTTCACGACGAAGATCGCGAGCATCGTGTCCGGCGCAATTTCACGAATCCAGGATCTGGGGATGGAGACGGAAGCGTCGACGATCCTGGAACGAGTGCGCGCCAGGTGACCTGCGATGCCAGTCCAACCTGACAGAATGTCGTCCAATTCCGGGGCCATGTAGGTGGTATCCGCAGATCGCGCCCACAGACTGGCCAGCGCGTCCCATTGCAGGGCTTCCCAAAATTGCTCGAATCGCTGGAGCACGGTCTGAACGTCGGATTTTTTAGTGGTCAGGGGCATGGAGGGATCTTTCGACATCAGTAAGGTGAGTTCATTGTCGCGAAGCGAGCTTCGGCGCCTGAAGCCTTCAGCTGTTGATCAATTCCTGCAGCTACGAGTCGTTCCCCGTTGGCAAGAGTGAGCATGGTGAATCCGAGTTCGCGGAAGGTGTGGGCGAGCGTTGCATCCCCTGCATGAAGGGCTGCAATTTTCCTCGTCCGCTGTGCGGCGCTGGCGATGAGGCTGAGTGCGGCTCGCATGGGCTCGGACGGTGGGAACTGGTTTGCGCCGTGTCCCAGAGCGATACCGAGGTCGGTTGGTCCTACGTAGCAGCCGTCGATGCCGTCGACGTTGAGGATCGCTTCGGCATTGTGTAGCCCGCTTTCGGTCTCGATCATGGCGAGGATGGTGACTCTCGAGTCGAGCTCGGACACGTCGCGGCTAAGCCATGTCGAAACAGGCCCGTAGCTTCGTTCTCCCCGGGGAGGGTAGTGGGCTGCTCGAGCAATCATCTGTGCCTGCTCCACAGAGTTGACCATTGGGACGATGATGCCGTCCGCACCAAGGTCGAGGGCGTATCCGATTTTCTGTGGGCTTGAGTCAGCCACACGAACGTAGCGGGGAACGCTGCTGGGTACTTCGAGCATTCGGCGAAGGGTGTGGTCCTCGATGCCATGTTGGCAGTCAATGCCGACGAAGTCTGCGGTGCTGCGTTCGATGGCCCTCAGCACTCCGATGTCATCGTTGGCGACCCAGAAGCCGTCGGTGGTCTTCCCGGGCGGGATGTCAGTGGACATGATTAGCTTCTGCGCTGTGATTCGGAGCAGCCGCCGCTGCGGTGGAAGCTGTCTTGTTGTGCCGAAGTACGCGAGCTGCAATGCCGGTGAGAACTAGCAGGATAAGGCCGGCAGAGGCGAGGACGGTGAAGCCGGTGACATACGCCCCGGGGGCAGCCAGTGTTTTGTCCCCCAGGGTGACAGTCTGTGAGGCAAGGATTGCTGAGAACATGAGGGGCCCGGCGGCGAGTCCGACGGACTTCATCACCTGGTTGACGTTGCCGGCTTCGCTTGTGCGTTCGACCGGGACGCCGGTCATCAGCAGGATTGGGATTGCGGCATAGAGGAAGCCTGACCCGATAATCGCGATTCCGCCTCCGACGGCCAGTAGGAGGGGTGAGACCACGGGTGACAGCAGCAGAATCAGAGCTCCTGCCAGGACGAAAAAGCTTCCTGTGCCGAGCGCCGTGGGGACGCCGAATCTCCGAGTAAGGATTGAGGACAGTGGGCTGGCAAGGGCACCGCCGAGAATGCTGGCGGCACCCATGACTGCGGCGGTTGCGGCTGCGCCGAGACCCATACCAAGTCCTGCACCCGGCGGTGACTGTAGAGCGACCACGAGGACAAGCCAGAAGGCCAGCACGCCGAAAGCCATCACCAGCATCATAGTGTGGGCGACGGCTACCCGGCCGTCCTTAAACGTACGGAAGTCGACTGCCGGGTGCGGGCTACGAAGCGAAAGAACGACAAATGCGGCGAGGGCAACGGCACCCGCCATGATGAGTGCGATGACTACTGCTCCGTTGGCCTTACCGATGAGGGTGATTCCCAGGAGAATGGCGGCGACGGCGGCGGCAAAGATCAACCCGCTTCCCAAGTCGACGTCGCGGAGCTTGCCTGAGGCCGGGCTCGCGGGGAGCAGAATCCATACGAGGATCACGGTAAGTGCCGCGAGGCCGGCGCTGAAGGCGAAGATCGCCCGCCACCCGACCCCGTCGATGAGGAGGCCGGCTACAAACTGGCCTATGGGCCCGCCGATGAGGGCTGTACCCGAGAGCAAAGACAGCACCATGGGCAGGTTGCGATCACCGAGCCGCTCGCGGGCGATGCCGAAGGCGAGCCCGAGGATGGCCCCGGTGGTTCCCTGGATCGCCCGGCCCAGAATGATGCTGGGGAGAGTCGGCCAGAGGAGAGCAACCATTGATCCCGCGGTGCCGAGAAGCAAAGCGGCGATCAGCACACGCTTTCGTCCCAGCACGTCTCCGAGCCTGCCCGCGGTTGCGGCGGTGGCCGCTGCGACCAGAGCATATCCGGTTATCGACCATCCGACAGTGACGGGATCGCCGAAGTCGGCATAGAGGTGCGGCAGGGCGAGCTGAATCATGTTCTGCTCGAACGCGTGATTCATCTCCGCCAGCATCAACAGACCGATCAGCACGGGAGCGCTGACTTGTGTCCACGCGCGAGTTTCGCTCATTCTTTGACTCCTTTGTCTGCGAAACGGTGTAGACATGGGCTGATGTCCACGTCTGGGCAAGGGGTCGTGAAAGGTGAAGGACCGAGCTGCAGCCCTCCACCTTTCACGGGGATCGTTCAGAGGTCGAGGACAAGCCGGCCCGATGCGCATCGGGATACACAGATAGCCATCGTGCGGTCTTCATCGTGCTGCTCGGGAGACTTTGCCGAGTCAAGGTGCACGGGTGTGCCACTGACTACGCGCGTTTCGCACGTGCCGCACATCCCTTCTTCACATGAGGTAAAGACCAGAACGCCGGCCTCGCGGGCGACATCGACGATCGTCTGATCTTCCGGAACGGTGAGCACAAGTTCGCTTTCGACCAGCTCAATCTCGAAAGTCCCTGTTGGTCGACTGTCACTGACATCGCGCGCAACGAAGCGTTCCAGGTGCAGGTCACGGGCTGGCTTGCCCACGGCATCGAAGGCCCCCACTACGGCATTTAACAATGGCTCGGGTCCGCAGGTATAAACGAGTGCCTCACCGCTCTCGGCCAAGACGTTCTTGAGCGGAATGAATCCTCTCTCGTCCTCGGGATAAATGTTGACCCTCTCGCCATATGCCAGCAGCTCCTCAAGGAACGCCATTGATGAGCGGGTACGGCCCCCGTACCAGAGTGACCAGTTGGCACCGTTCGCTTCGGCGGCACGGATCATCGGCAATAGAGGAGTGATGCCGATGCCGCCAGCCACGAACACATAAGTTTCCGAGTTGCGGAAGGTGAAGTTGTTCCTGGGCCCGCGGATGCGTATCTCTCCACCGGCCGACAGTGAGCCGTGAACCTCCAGGGAGCCTCCGCGACTGTTCGGGTCGAGCAGGACGCCGAACCGATATTGGCTGCGGTCGCCGGGGTCGCCGGCGAGCGAGTACTGTCGCACTAATCCGGATCCAAGGATGAAGTCGACGTGGGCGCCGGGAGTCCACTCTGGCAGCAGCGAGCCGTCCGTTGCCGACAACCTGATTTCGGCGACGCCATCGGCGGCAGCCCGTTTCATGGTGATCGTGGCATCGATCTCGGTTTCGAGTGACGTTGCCGTGCTGGATGTTGAGATGCTCATGGTTAGCTTCCGGTGATTGCCTGAGCGCCGATGGCGTTCAGGGCTGCGGTGTTCCCGAGCGCACGGAGCCGAGGCTCGTAGAGATCGGCGGCATTCCGGGACAGGATCCGCTCCCGGCCCTCTCTGGAGAGCCCGCTGGGCAGATCGGCCGGGCTCATCGAGGACCAGTGCGGGTAGTTACTGCCGTAGATCAGGAGCTCTTCAGCCCGACTGACTTCCAGCCATGCCTTCTCTGATGCCTGGTCTGTCGGGGCTTCGAAACGGCTTGTGCGGAAGCGGAAATGGTCCAGGTGCTCGGACGGCGTGTCGCTGACCCAGGGGGTTTCATGCCGGGAGATCCCCCAGTCCCCGTCCATCCGCCACAGGAACGGCATAAGCAGGTCGAAGGCACCGTCCCCGAATACGACGCGGAGGTCCGGAAGGCGGTCAACAACTCCTTCCAGGATGAAACTGGCCAGGTGGTACAGGCCGGAGATGTTCTCCTGGGAAGCGTACTCGATGTGCTTGGTGGGATAACCGGCCATGGTCGGCTTGTAATTCGCCGCCGCACCGCCGTCCGCATGTATGACAACGGGAAGCTTCAGTTCCGCAGCAGCCTTCCAGATCGGAAAGTAGTTGCGGTGGCCGTAGGGGCGCCACGCGTCCAGCGGAACCCCGACCTGCACCATACGTGGATGGTCTGCCCACTTCTCGATTTCTGCGACCGCCTTATCGGGGTCTGTTGGGTTGACGCGGATGGTGCCCAGGAACCGATCCGTGGACTCGGGCGCGTCCAGCCAGGATTTCGCAAGCCATTGGTTGGTGGCGGTGCACAGTTCGGTGGCCATGTCGACGTCCGGTTGCGGACCACGGGTAAGGGGAGACAGCACGCCGACGCGGGCGTTGTCCCGGTCCAGTTTCGCCAGAATCTTGGCAGGACTAGACCCGGGAAGCGCTGACGCGTCGTCTTCCGGACGAGCCTCCTCAAGGTATTCCCCATAGGGTGCGCTACCGGTAGGGGCGGTGTACATCTGACGAAGCACACCGGGCATGTGTCGCTTACTTGCCCAGGGCTCGGACATCCACAGGTGCGGCTCGACCTCGGAGCGCCAGAAGGGTGTCACGCAGGTGTCGATGATGGGTGCGTTTTCGGACATTATTATGCAACTCCAAGCAGAATCACGTAGCCGTCCTCGACGACCACTTCGTAGCTTCGGACCTTTACTTTCGCGGCGGCGGCTTGCCCGGATTCGAGTTCGAACTCCCACCCGTGCCAGGGGCACTTGATGAACTCGTTCTCGCGCGAGAATTTTGACGAGTAGGGCTCCTCCCCTGCCGTCGTTTCACCGGTGAGCTGCCCGACACACATCGGACCGCCCCGGTGCGGGCAGTAATTAGCGATTGCCGACAGCTTGCCGTCGATGTTGTAGACACCGACGCCGAACTTGCCGACGGGCACGACGACCATTGACCCGGGCAGAAAGTCTTCGATCTTGGCAACGACAGTGCGCGAGCCGACTGTTGTGGAGTTATTTGCTGACATCAGTCGGACCCCACAAATTCGTGCATGACCTGGAGCGTGTTGACCTGGGAGATGACGTGCCCCGAGCTGTCGACCTTGTTTTGGTTCACGCCGTGGCTGTACCGCGTCATGGGGTCGGCGGTGAGGTCGAGTTCGTCGACGGGTCGGAACTCCGGCAGGTTGTACAGTTCACGGGCGTTCTCGAACAGCACCTTGTCCCGCCAGCTGGCCGGGAGGCGTCCGGCAATGAAGCGCGGGTCGTCGTAGTCCCAGTGTGGGTAGTCGCTCGAGAACATCAGCATGTCCTGTAGTCCGCCGGCTTCGATCAGCTTGATTACGTCCCGGGGGTTCTTTGGCTCCTCGAACGGTTGGGTGGTGATCCGAATCTGTTGGCGGATGGAGTCGCTGGGGCGGCGCTTGACGTTGGGAACCTCAGCGCCGAGCTCTTGCCAGTAGCGGTCGAACCGCCACATTGCCGGTGTGAGCCAACTGAAGCCGCCCTCGACGAAGACCACACGCAGGTCGGGAAGCTCGTCGAAGACACCGTCGAAGATGAGGCTGGCGAGGTGGTTGACGTAATAGTGCGACCACGAGCCCATGACTTCGATGTGGTAGGAGCTGTAACCGACGGGAGTCATCGACTGCATCGAGCCTTCGCGCGTGATGTGCATCGCGATGGGCAGACCGAGGCGGGCAGCCTCCCGCAGGACCGGGCGGTACAGGGGATGCCCGATGGGATGCACGAGCGCCTCCGGTGCGAACTGAACCTGGGGAAAAAACCCGTGCCCGACCCATTTGTTCATCTCGGCGATCGCTCCGGCCGGGTCACCGGGTGAGATGCGGATACCTGCGCGGTAGCGACCGTGCGAGTTGTTCGCAGACCCCAGCCAGTCGGCAGCAATGTACTCATTGATGCCAGTGCAGCGGGCAGTTTCCCATTCGGCGTCCCACCACTTTGCTCGGGTCAGGGGAAGAAGCATCGCGTAGTCTGTGCTGGATTCCTGGAAGACCTGTTCGGCGTAGAGCTGCTTGTCTTCACCGGGACGCATGCCCGTAACCAGCGCGTCAGTCCGTGCGGGGGTCGGGGACGCGTAGAAAAGGCGGGCATTCTCCACGTCCGCGGCCCTGTTGGTGTAGTACCTGGACCGCCACGGCTCCGGGATGTAATCGATCATCTCGTGCATGGGGACGTCCGGGTGCGTGTCCGCGTCGATCGTGGCGACGCGCTTCTGGTCGCCGATCTTCAGGTCGCTCGTTTCTTTCGTCATTGAGGAACCTCCTTGTCCGTCAAATAGGAGCCTATTTCCAGCCACTCGGGCCGTTGTAGTTGATGAATCTACGCGTGATACTGGTCATAAATAACGTCCTATTTAGGAGGTCAGAGATGATCGGAACGGGTGAATTCGACAAGGCCGGCGCAGTGACAGCCGAAAGGATCCAGAACTGGATCAGCAATGAGGGCTGGCCGATTGGGTTGCGTTTGGGAACCGAGCCGGACCTGATGGCCCGCTTCACTGTGAGCAGGGGGGTGTTGCGGGAGGCTCTCAGGATGCTTGAGCAGCAGGGCGTGGTTGAAACCCGGCGCGGACGGGGAGGTGGGGTGGTGGTTTCTCAACCCTCAACAGATGCGGTTGTTGAAGCGGCCATTCCTTACCTCCGGTTCCGCGGGGTTCGGACGAATCACACCTTTGAGGCGCGTCGTGCGCTCGAACTGTCGATGGTGCCGCTGATCATCGACCGCATGAACAATGACAACGCCCGCACCCTGGAACAGTTCCTGGAATGGGAAGGGACACTCGCCAAGGCACCAGACGAATTCTTCGAACGAAAACACACAGCCTTCCGCGGATTCCACACCATCCTCGCAGCGCTGACCGGCAACCCGGCACTTGAGTTGTTCGTCCACGTCCTGGAGTCGCTCACGTTCGCCGCTTACCGCCGAAACCGGGATACGGGGCAGATCCAGTTGGAAGACAACACGATCTACGAGCGGCACTGCGCCGTAGCAGCGGCACTCATCGCAAAGGACGCAGACCGCGCCCTGCGCGAGCTCGACGAAGCGATGGCTTTGGCGCGGGACCTTTACGGGGAACCGGACCCTGTCGAACGTTTGAAGACCCGGGCGGCCAGCATCCTGCTACCCGATAAATAGGACACCATAACGCTCGTCAGCTAGTGCCAATGTTGTCCATGCAGTCCGCACGGGCTGTTCGGCTACGGAGCCTTGATACTCGGCTCCTCTAAACAAAAATAGGAGCCTCCAACGATGACGATGGCGAGCAACCCGGCAGAGTTGACGATCATGTCTGACCAGCCAAAAGAAAACGAAGCGTGGTCCAACTGGGCCCAAAACTTCACTTCGAACCCGGCGTTGACTTTTTACCCTGATTCCGAGACCGGAGTGGCCGATGCCGTCCGAGTGGCACTGCGCGAGAACCTCACCCTGCGCACGGCGGGCAGTAGCCTCTCCTTCTCTCCGCTGGTGACAACGCAGGGCGTTCTGCTGCACCTCGACAAGCTCACGGGCATCACTTCCATTGACGAGACGAAGCAGCGCGTTCGGGTCCGGGCGGGTACAACGATCAAAAACCTCGCGGCGGAATTGTGGGAGCGCGGCTGGTCGCTGAGCAACCAGGGCATCATTTGGGAACAAGCAATTGCTGGTGCTTTGAACACCTCTACGCACGGAACGGGCAGGGGCCTTCGCGGATTCTCCTCGATGCTGACCTGGGTGCGTCTGGTCGACGGCCGCGGCGAGATCATCGAGATCGGTGAAGATGACCCCCGCCTCCACGGCGTTCAAACCGGCCTCGGACTCATGGGCGTGTTCCTTGAAGTTGAGCTCAACATTGTCCCGCGCTTTTTCCTGGAAGAAAAGTTCCAGTTCCCGCACTGGGATGTCGCAGCGAATGCGTGGGAGAACGAGGTTGCGAATAACCGTAATCACGGCCTGATGTGGCTCAAAAGCGACACCTCAGCTCAGGAATACAGCCTTCCGTCTCCTGACGGCGAGAGTATGGCGAACCGGACTGTCTACTTCCAGGCCAACGAGATTGACCAGATTCCAGAAAATGAATGGTCCGATGTGCTTGGTGCCCGCCGGGGCCCCGCATACCGCGTGCTGTCGGCGCCCATCGGCGAGGGCGCCAAATTGTTCTACGAACTCGAATACGCCGTTCCGTACGAGGACGTCCTCGAAGCAGTGGCCCTTGTTCAGCGCCAGAGCGAGGCCCACCCAGAGCAGAACCACCCGATCTTCATGCGGGTAATAGAAGCCGACGACTCGTGGATGTCGCCGTTCTACCAGCGGAAATCAGCCACGATCTCGGTAGCTGGAATGCCGGGCACCGACTACTGGCCTTTTCTGCGCGCCGTACATAACACGCTGCTGCCGTTTGCACCCCGGGCCCACTGGGGCAAGCTCCATCTCATGACCCGCGAGCAGCTTCAGAGCGCCTATCCCAAGTTTGACGACTACGTCGCACTCCGACGTGAGCAGGATCCAAACGGCATCTTCCTCAACGACCACCTGCGGCCCCTATTCGGATAAATTCCCGCGGGGCCGGAGCAGCATTAGGACGCGCCGGCCCCATCTGGCCAAGGTCCCCAGATATCCACAGGTCGGCACCTTTTGAACCCAGAAACGATATCGTGCACGCCCTGCTCACCGCCGCCGCCGCAAACATGAAAGCAGATAAAAGTGAACAGAATGACCGGTAAAGGAGCTGTTGTTACCGGGGCAGGCTCTGGGCTCGGACGGGCCGCCAGTATGGCACTGGCGAGGGAAGGCGCAGCCGTGCTCCTCGTCGACATTGACGCTGCGGGGCTACAAGAGACCGCTGAAAACATCCAGGCGGCAGGCGGGAAATCCATCGTCTTCATAGCTGACGTTTCCAACGCCCAACAGGTGCGTGACTACGTGACCTGCGCACAACAGGAATTCGGGACCATCGACGCGTTCTTCAACAACGCTGGAATCATCGGGCCGCAAGCGCCCCTGGTTGAGTACCCCGAAGACGGTTTCGATAAAGTCATGGCCATCAATGTCAAAGGCGTCTTCCTCGGCCTCAAGTACATGCTGCCCGTCATGATGGCCCAAGGGTCCGGGGCCGTCGTCAATACCGGCTCTATGGCTTCCGCAGGCGCTTTACCCGGCAGTACAGCGTACGCGGCAGCCAAACATGCAGTCATCGGGCTGACCAAGACCGCTGCTGTCGAGACGGCCACGACCGGCGTACGCGTTAACGCAATCCTTCCGGGCAACATCAAAACAAAGATGGCACTGGCCGGCGCTCCCGGGCAGACGATAGCTGAAAAAGAAGCCATCCTTGGTGCAACGGTTCCCCAGGGACGGGCGGGTCAGCCCGAGGAAATCGCAGAGGCGGTTTTGTTCCTTGTCTCCGACCAGGCCCAGCACATAACAGGGGTTCAGCTGCCTGTAGACGGAGGAATTACCGCGCAGGTCTACCCCAGGGCCACGACTTCCCGCGCAACGTCTCTGACCTGAACACCAGGCTACAAAATTCCTTACTCCGTACCAGGAAGCCAAAGTCCGAGCACCAGATTTCCCAACCGGAGAAATCAGTCAGCGCACTGCCGCGCCACCCGGCACGGCGTCCAACGCACAACACAAAGAAGGAATCACAATGCGAACACTCCGCCTGCATGGCCCCCGAGACGCTAGGATCGAGGACGTAGAACGACCCGACCTACGACCCGGAACGGTCCGTATAGATGTCTCCTACGCCGGCATTTGCGGATCCGACTTGGCCCTCTACCAAGACGCGCCGGTTCCGCGGGACTACGCAAACCCAATAATTGGGGAAACGGGCCCTCACAGCCTCGGCCATGAATTCGCTGGCTACGTCGTCGAGGTCGCAGCCGATGTCGAATCGCTCACGATAGGTGACCTCGTCGCGGTGCAACCAAACTTTGCCGACGGGACGTGCCCATCCTGCCTGTCGGGGCACCCCAACATGTGCGACAACTACGCCTTTATTGGAATCCACGGCTGGGGCGGCGGTTTCAGCGAGTCGCTTGTCGTGCCGGCGGACCACGCCTTCAAGCTGCCGTCCGAATTTGCGCCCGAAATTGCTGCGCTCATTGAGCCCTTGGCGGTCGCATGGCACGCGGTGAACACCGCTGTCCTACCCGACGGCGGAACGGCCCTTGTGGTCGGCGCCGGACCCATCGGATTGAGTCTGCTGCTTTGCCTTAAGGCCCAAGGCGCTGGAACGGTCATCGTCAGTGAACTCAGCGAGGTGCGCAAACAGCTCGCGCTGGAGCTCGGCGCAGACCTAGTCATCGACCCACGCGAGGAAGACGTCGCACAAGCCGTATTGCGGGTCACGCACGGACGCGGTGCCGACGCTTCGTTCGACGCCTCCGGAGTCGGAAAGGCGAGCCTTCAGGTCGCAGTAGATTCACTCGCACCCGCCGCTCGAGCAGTTATCGTTGCAGGATTTCATCACGACGTACCCCTGGACGTCATGCCTTTCCTCTTCAAGGAAAAGATCCTGACCGGCTCGTTCGCCTACACCGCACAAGAATTTGAGGCAGTGCGCGATGCCATCGTCGACGGCCGGATTAAACCGGAACGCCTCATCAGCAGCACGATCAGCCTCTCCGAAGTCGTCGAAAAGGGCATCAAACACCTGCTAGGAGACGGACGCTCCTCAGAAGTCAAAATCCTGGTTAAGCCCTAATATGCCAAACCCGCTGGATCCGCATTACACGTCAACCACCAGTGCAGCGTGCAATGCGGATCTCCGCGTCCTGCACAAATGGCCCATGCGGCGGAGTCCCCGTGGACTTGGGCAGTCATACCCGTTGATTCATCATGTATCCAGGGCAGCTTAGGAAGCGACATGAGTTCAGCAGCACCATCTGGAACTCCGTGGATGCCGAAAATTGTTCCTCAAGATTCTCGGTTCCGAACGAGTTATACACACCAAGTCCATGACTGGTCCGACCTCCGAGGGGCAACTGTGGAAGTTCGACTTGAGGGAACATATCTCAGAACCGGTTGCGTGGAAGAAGCAACCGCCGAAATGCTATGGCTGGCGCAGGATGGCGTCGAATCGAGAATGCTTATTGATAAATTCAATGGCTACGAACTCTGGATCGATCCCCAGCAACTTCCCTTCTTAAAACGCAGAGGATAGGACCCGAGCCGGTCCTTAACTGGCTCTTCAGAATTGAGAGTGTAATCGGCGCTGCCGCGTGAGAAGTCCGGGGCGGGGAGGTTGTTTCGGCTGGGGTGAGGGCCTTGGGAGAGAATCGGATTGTCTAGATCGTGATTTTTCTACCGCAAGGCCCTCGTGTTTAACGCTACCTTCCAAAGCCCTGACCTGACCACATTCTGCCGCCTCGACGGACTCGGACTCGAAGTGACCGGGCAGCATGTCCGCCCGGGCCGCGCCGTCCTTGCCTGCCGTGTTGTTGATCCTGATGACTGGTGCCGGAAGTGCGGGTGCCAGGGCGTTCCCCGTGACACGGTGACCCGTCGGCTGGGCCATGAACCCTTCGGGTGGCGGCCGACCACACTGCTGGTCAGCATCCGCCGCTACCGCTGCGCCGGGTGCGGGCACGTCTGGCGGCAGGATACTTCCAAGGCTGCCGAGCCGCGGGCGAAACTCTCCCGCCGGGGGCTGCGCTGGGCGTTGGAAGGCGTCGTCTGCCAGCACCTCACGGTCGCCCGGATCGCCGAAGGACTCGGCGTCACCTGGAATACCGCGAACAAGGCCGTCCTGGCCGAAGGACGGAGGGTCTTGATCGATGATCCGCACCGCTTCGACGGGGTCAAGGTCATTGGTGTTGATGAGCATGTGTGGCGGCACTCCCGCCGCGGAGACAAGTACGTCACCGTCATCATTGACCTGACCCCAATCCGCGATGGCACGGGCCCGTCCCGCCTGCTGGACATGGTCGAGGGCCGCTCGAAACAAGCCTTCGCGACCTGGCTCCAGGAACGCCCCCAAGAATGGCGGGACGGGGTTGAGGTCGTGGCCATGGACGGGTTCTCCGGGTTCAAGAGCGCCGCGGCCGAGGAACTCCCCGACGCGGTCCCGGTGATGGATCCCTTCCACGTCGTCCGGTTGGCCGGCGATGCCCTTGATTCGTGCCGGCGGCGGGTTCAGCAGCAGACGTGCGGGCACCGCGGACGGGCCGGGGACCCGCTGTATTCGGCTCGCCGGACCATCCACACAGGCGCGGACCTGCTCACCGAGAACCAACGCCAACGCCTGGAAACCCTGTTCACCGCTGATACGCATGTTGAGGTCGAAGCCAGTTGGGGCGCCTACCAGCGCATGGTTGCCGCTTACCGGGAACCAGACCGGGCCAAAGGTCAGCAGATGATGCAAGCCGTGATTGACTCCCTCAGCAGCGGCGTCCCCACCGCGCTGACCGAGCTCCGAACTCTCGGGCGCACCCTCAAACGACGGGCCCAGGACGTGCTGGCATACTTCGAGCGACCCGGCACATCAAACGGCCCAAGTGAAGCGATCAATGGGAGACTCGAACACCTACGAGGATCTGCCCTCGGCTTCCGGAATCTCACCAACTATGTCGCCAGATCGCTGCTGGAATCCGGCGGATTCAGACCGAAACTACACTCTCAATTCTGAAGAGCCCCTTAACTGCTTGATGACCATCTCGAGAATTCCGGTCTGTTGCAGTGCCAGGTAAGTGACGGAGACGTAGGCCAGAAGAGAGGAGCCGGGCAGTTCGTCTTGCCGCGATGCCGGCGCCTTAGGGAGCACCGATACAACGCAGGCTGCGCCGCACTGTGCGACGGCAGGATATCTGGCTCACGCATACCAGCCTCTAAATAGGGCCCTCTTTAATGGCAGCACAGAGGCTAGCATTTTCTTCCGTGCATGGCCTGTCAGAGGCCAGAGAACTTATATAAATGCCTATTTTTAGGCGAAGGAGACATCACCATGGCACGGTTCACAGGGAAAGTTGCACTCGTAACGGGAGCGGCATCCGGTATCGGAGAAGCGATAGCGAGGAGGCTCCACGCAGACGGGGCGACAGTCATCATCGCCGATGTCTCCGAGGCCCGCGACGAGATCGCGGAATATTTGGGCGAAAGGGCCATCGCACGAAGGCTCAATGTCGCAGATGAGGCAGACGTGCGCGCCACGGAGAAATGGATAATGGCGGAGTACGGGAAGCTGAACATTCTTGCCAACAACGCCGGCATCGGCGGAGCACAGGCTCTGACGCATGAGTATCCGGTTGAAGAATTCGACAAAGTGATGGCGGTCAACGTCCGCGGACAGTTCCTGGTCCTCCAGGCCGGACTACGACTGATGCTGGCCAACGACGGTGGCGCTATCGTGAATACGGCGTCCGTCGGCGGTTTCCGCGCCACCCCGACCTCGATTGCGTACATAGCTTCGAAAGGTGCCGACGTGATGCTCACCCGCACAGCCGCACTGGAGTACGCCCAGAAGGGAATCCGCGTTAACGCGGTCGGACCGGGTACCATCGCCACTCCGATCCTTGCGAATTCACCTAAATCGTTTGTCGACATGCTGGAGTCGCAGATACCGCAGGGCAGGCTCGGCCGAGCGGAAGAAGTCGCCAACGTGGTTGCATTCCTCGCCGATGACGACCAGGCCTCGCACGTTACCGGACAAGTCTGGCTCGTCGACGGCGGCCGTTCAGCGGGTTAGCACAGCACACGGGCAATCGCCCCGAGGCCGGAAGACTGTAAGAGGTACCAGAAGCTCTTGGGGCGGCCCGCTGCATCCTAGGCGTTGTTGGCCTCCGCGCTACCCTGCCATAAGTTCGCCTGCCCTCACCTCCTGTCCATGGGTGGCGATCGTGCCTCGAGCCGAAGAGGCGGGTTCGTCTACACCCAGGCTTTCGCCCTCGATCGCACCCTGAAGTCCTTGCAGTCTAAGACTGAGGACTCAACCTCATATGTATTCGGGTGAAGACCTCCGTTCTACCAGCCGAGGGGACGATAGGCAGATCGTGTTCCCCGCACAAACGTCCGGTAACCCTGACGGCACCTCCCGTCGACCCAATCAAGGAGGACTTGTGTCCTACAAGTTGCAAGAACCGGAAGTCAGTGATGCCTTCTCACTGACGGGCGCCGGCATGGCTCCAAGCCCTCGGCTTCCACTTTCTCTTGAAGTCATCACTTTGGACGGGCCCCAAAGCAGAGACGACAAACTTAATCGTGCCATCAGCAGACTCATTCCCGCCGCTCTTGAACGCCCGGCAGGGTATTTTGGTCATACAACGCGATTTCGGGAAGTACACCGTTCGCGTCGACCCCGAAGTGCCATGCGGCACAACCAGGGAGTTTCGCGAATTGATCGTGGTGACTACAAGCCGCCACAGCTTGGTTACGCCGTCCATATAGGCTCTATTGGCAGGCCTCAATCGACGAAAGTATTCCGCTTCTATCCGCAGCTCTACAACCGCCTCGGATTCTCACTCCGCGAACGCCCTTTCGGCCGCGACTAACTCCTGCTCAAACGCGCCACTAATCTGTCCGGCGCGAGTCCCAAGACAGCCACTTCGCCTATTTACACCACACCCCAACCTGACGTCAGCCAGGCGTATGAGCTACGTCAGGTTGAAGTCGGAAACCCGTTTTCCTGACGTGCTAATCCAACCTCTATAGATCCCAACCTGACACGCAGCCAAGGTTTGTCCCAGCCGGGAACCAGTTAGTTCGGTGCCCAACTACCAGGGCGCCTGTCAGGGCTCGCAAGCTTCACAGAAGTCCTACGAAGTCCAACCTACCGAACGTTATCCATTATAGTGAACATATGACTTCCCGTACGACCGTAGCCATCGCCGTCCCGCTCGAAGCAGAGCTTGTGGACCAGATTCGCGCCATTGATCCTTCGATTACCGTCCTTTACGAGCCCGACCTCCTGCCCCCGGAACGCTATCCAGCCGACCACGCCGGCGATCCCGCCTTCAAACGCACCGACGAGCAGGAGGAGCGCTACTGGGCAATGCTCAACCGCGCCGAAGTGCTCTACGGCTTCCCCAACGAAAGCCCAGCTGGGCTCGCCCGCATCGCCCGCGACAATCCCGGACTGCAATGGATCCATGCCATGGCGGCGGGAGCGGGCGGAGCGGTGAAGGCGTCCGGCCTCAGCCAGGACGTCCTGCAGAAATTCAGGATCACCACCTCCGCCGGAGTGCACGCCCTGCCCCTCGCGGAATTCGCTGCGATGGGAATCCTGAACGGCTTCAAGCGGAGTTCCGGACTTGCCCAGGACCAGGCGGCGAAGGCCTGGCCCACCCTTCGCGTCCCCACCCGGCTCGTCAACGGCTCCAACCTCGTGGTCAGCGGCCTGGGGGAAATCGGATTGGAAACGGCCCGGATCGCCCGGGCGCTGGGCATGAAGGTCAGCGGTACCAAACGGTCCGTAGAGCCCATCGACGGGATCGATCAGGTTGTGGACAACGCCGGCCTTCCTGCCCTCCTGGCCACGGCAGACGCCGTCGTCAACACCCTGCCCGGCACTGCCTACACGGAGAAGCTGTTCAACCGCCAACTGTTCGCCGCCATGAAGCCCGGCACGACGTTCGTTAACGTAGGCCGCGGCACCGTGGTGGACGAGGACGCCCTGCTGGAGGCACTGGACAACGGCCAGGTGGGCTACGCCTGCCTGGATGTTTTCGCCGTGGAGCCGCTGCCGCAGGACAGCCCGCTATGGAACCATCCCCGGGTCATGGTTTCGCCCCACACCTCGGCCCTCAGCGCAGCCGAGAACCGACTCATCACCGAGCGCTTCTGCAGCAACCTGCGCACCTTCCTCGACGGCGGGGATCTCCCCCACCTCGTGGACACGGTCCACTTCTACTAGGACGGGGCGGAGAACCGGTGCGCATCGCAAGACTAAATACAGCAGCTGGTCCGCAGTACGCCGTTGAGAGCGACAGCGGCTGGGACCACATCGTCGACCCGTTTGAGGAAAGCCTCCGCTACACCGGCGGTGCCACCACCCACAACGAGGCAATATTCCTCGCCCCGGTGAGGCCCGCCGTCGTCCTGGGCATTGGCCATAACCGCACTTTGAATGACCATCCCCTGCCCATCCAGGCGTGGCACAAGTCCGTCCACACCATCGCCGGGCCGGGCGATGCCATCACCGCGGTCCGTGGACAAGGCACGGTCAATGCCGAGGGTGAACTCGCCGTCGTGATGGGCAGGACCGCCGCCAACCTGACCGCGGAAAACGCCCTGGAGCACGTCTTCGGCTACACCTGCGTCAACGACGTCACCAACGTGGATCAGAACGCGGTGGACGAGCGGAACTTCCAGGGCAAGGCCGGCGTCAACTACACACCCCTGGGCCCTTGGATAGAAACCGGACTCCCGGATCCCGAAAGGGTGGCCATCGACGTCTACGTCAATGGGGCCGCAAAGGCCACTTCCGGGACCTTCAACCTCCCCTCCTCGGTGGTGGACTGCCTCATCTATGTCACTTCATGGCTGACCTTGGAACCCGGCGACGTGGTGATGACCGGAGCGCCCGCCACAGTGGTTCCCGTCGAGCCCGGGGACCGTGTGGACATCACGGTGGAGGGCATTGGAACCCTGAGCAACCGCGTGGCCTGAGCCGGGCCGGCGTCAGCGGGCGTCGCAGGACGTTAAGATGGATAACGTTCAGAGGACTGAACAACAGCGAAGCCCGCCCCGGCAAACCCAAGGAGAATCATGGCCGATTCCCCCATTCCTGCGTCATCCGAAAAATCGGGAACCGCCTCTCCGGCGCCCGCAGTCACCCGCGCCGCGGCCGTCCTGGATGCCCTGGCCGCCTCGGCAACCGGGCGGCTGACGCTCAGCGATCTCTCGCGCGAAGTGGGAATTCCCAAGTCATCCACCTCCAATCTCCTGCTGGCCCTGGAGGAGGCGCGCCTGATCAGCAGGCAGGGCTCGGAGTTCACCCTTGGCCGCAAGCTGGTGGAACTGGGTGCCGCCTACCTGGGCCGCATGGACGAAGTCCAGGAGTTTTACCGTTACTGCGAACAGGCCTCCGTCCTTTCCCGCGAGACGGTCCGGATCGCCATGTTGGACGGAACAAACGTCATTTACCTTGCCCGGTACGAGGGCCACCCGGCCGTGCGGCTCACCTCCAATATCGGCGACAAGATGCCCGTATCCCTCTGCGCAGTGGGGAAGGCGCTGATCGCCCGGCTGAATGTGCACGACATCGAGGAGATGTTCCCCGATGACGCAGAACTGCCCGTCCTCACGCCAAAGTCCTTACGGACAGGGGCGGAGCTGAAGGCGCAGCTGCGGGAAATCCGCGAGCAGGGCTTTGCCTTCGAGGACGAAGAATCCACCACCGGCGTGGTCTGCCTGGCCGTTGCCGTTCCCACGCGGGGCGCGCACGGCCCCAGCCTGGGCCTGTCCGTCACGGCCCTCAAAGCCACCTACACGCCGGAACAGGGTTCCCAGATAGTCAAGGAGCTGCAGGAACTGGCCCACTCGCTGGGCAACCCGATGGGCTGAACGCCAAGCGGCGGCCTTCTGCGACATATAACAGCCAGAGACTATTGCCAGTTGTTCAACTTGCTGTATCGTGTTCAGCATAGTGATCGACGCAATGGGCGTTGTCGCTATCCCACCAGGCCAACGGGGGCCTGGAGTGCGTTAGAGGGAGTTCTCGTGACAACTCGTACTAAATCACCGCAGGCCACCGCGGACGGCGCCGTCGTCGATCCGGACCAGCTGCGAAGGGCAACTCTTGCCAGCTCCGTGGGCTCCGCCCTGGAGTACTACGACTTCTACATCTACGGCCTTGCCTCGGCCCTGATCTTCGGCCCGCTCTTCTTCGCACCACTGGGTGAGAGTGGAGCAGTCATCGCCTCCTTCGCCACCTACGGCGTCGGCTTCGCCGCCCGGCCCTTCGGCGGCGTGGTGTTCGGCTACATTGGTGACCGCTTTGGCCGGAAGATGGTGCTGATCCTGACCATCGGCCTGATGGGCCTGTCCAGCTGCGCCATCGGCCTCCTGCCCACCTTTGAACAGGCGGGAATGCTCGGTGCGGTACTCCTGGTGGCCCTGCGTATCCTGCAGGGCCTTGGCGCCGGCGCCGAGCAGGCAGGCGCCACGACCCTTATTTCGGAGGTGGCTCCGCGCCGCCGTCGTGGTTTCTTCGCGTCCCTGCCGTTCGTCGGCATCCAGCTGGGCACCCTCCTGGGCGCCGGGACATTCGCCCTGATGGCGCTGGCGGACAAGGCAGTCCTGCAGGCCTGGCTGTGGCGCGTACCGTTCCTGGCAAGCGTCGTCCTGATTGCGATTGCCGTCTTCATCAGGCTTCGGCTCAAAGAGACGCCGGTCTTCCAGGAACTCGAGAAGCACAAGGCCGTGGCCAAAAACCCTGTGGGCCAGATCTGGAAGCATTCCAAGAAAAACGTGCTGATAGGTATCGGCCTGCGGATGGGGGAAAACGGCAACTCGTCCATCTATTCCGCGCTCCTGGTGTCCTTCATCAGCATGCCCGCAGGTGTCTTCGCCGGCGACAAGTTCATCGGCCCCACAGGCCTGTTGATTGCCGCGGGCTTCGCCGCGGTAATGGTTGTTGCCTTCGGCGCCCTGTCCGACCGTTTCGGCCGGGTTCCCGTCTACCGCTACGGCGCACTCTTCCAGGCCGTTATCGCCTTGCCGGCCTTTTACCTGGTCACACTGGGCAATGTCACCCTGGTGTGGGTGGTCATGGTGATGGGCATCGCCCTCGGCGTGCAGGCCATGCTGGGCCCGCAGTGCGCCCTGCTGCCGGAACTCTTCGGCTCCCAGCACCGCTTCACCGGCGTGGCCCTCAGCCGCGAACTGTCCGCCGTACTTGCCGGCGGCTTCGCCCCGATGATCGGCGTGGCACTGCTGGCAGTGACCAACCACTCCTGGCTGGTCCCGGCGGTCTACTCGCTGGTCCTGGCGGCGATCTCGTTCGCCACCACGTTCGTCACCCCGGAAACGAATGGCCGCGACCTGGTGCTCGTAGAGGACGCCAGGTAACAACCGGCGCCGTCCCGCCCACGCCCCCACGGATCCCGCACTCATGCGTGCGGGATCCGCGGGGTGGGGGCCGCTGCTATATTCTGTTGCTTTCACGTCCAGGCCGGGGGTAGCCGGGACACAGCACGTCGAATGGCCCTTCAGTGACTTCCAGCAGCAGTTTTCCAGGACTTGGATCCGTCGATATCCCGAATGATGTCTTTCTCGACTGTCCCACCGGACTGGTCGAGTACTACTTCGCGGACGGCATCTTCCGCTGGTCGGACGGGTTGTACCGGATCTACGGGTATGAGCGCGGCGAGGTTGTCCCCTCCATGGACATGGCCATGGCCCACATCGAGCCGGCAGACCGGCCCAGGGTCCAGGCGTATTGGGACCACGTCTCAGCCGCTGGGGGCCCATCATCGATCTACGTTTCCATCCGGGACCGCAAGGACCGTCAACACAAACTGCTCTACTCGGCGGACTACATCCTGGACGGGGACACCCCTGTTGGCGTCTGGGGCGTGGTGGTGGACCTCACCACATCGATCCATACCGACCGGCACCAACTGGCCACCGAGGCGGTCGCCGCCTCAGCCCGCAGCCGGGCAGTCATTGAGCAGGCCAAAGGCATCCTCATGGGGCGCACCGGTGTCACCGCCGACGAGGCCTACGACCTCCTGAGCCAGTTAAGCCAGGATACGAACCGCAAGGTACACGCGATCGCCCAGGAAATCGTGGAACGGGCAACCGGGCGGGCCGGAAATCTGACAAACCAGCCACACCCTTTGCTGTAACCGCCGCCCCCACGCGCGGGCCGCCGTCGAACCCTACAACGCCAGGCGCGGCCCGTCCGCTCCAACCGGGGCGGAACCCCCAATAGGCCTGGAAGCCACAACGGGCATGGAACCGGTCAAGGCCTCAACAACCGCCATCTGGCCGGTGGTGTCGGGGACACCGGGATACTGAACCTGCGCCGGCTCGACGGCAGCAGCTGGGTTTTCGGAACGCATGCGGACCAGCGCAACGGCAGAGATCAGGAACCACGCCACATTGGTAACCACGGACGGCCATGCCCCGTGCAGCGTCCCGTTGATGATGAAGGCAACGGATCCGAACAGGTTGGCCGTCTGGAAACCCTTGCCTGCCTTCAGCCAGCCCATGGAAACCGCAAGGTAAGCACTGAGAATCGCAACAGCGCCTGCCCAGCCGGCAATTTCCCACAGCAGTTCCATGGTGTCCTTCCAAAGTGGTGCCTGCGCAGTATCCGGGCAGGGCTGAAGATGGTGATTCAGGGTTTGGTTTCGCCAGCTCTGCGTTGCCTCGAGCCCTGTTCGGGCGAGGACCTCATGCGCTGGCAGCGGCACAATCATACCCCGCTGCCGAGGGTCACTTTGACGCCGAATCCCCCACCGCCCGAAGGGTGGACAAGACCCCTGCCGCGTAGCACGATCAGAGCTGTGACCACCAGTCCCGCTTCCGATCCCTACCTCCGCGAGCTCACCCAGTTGAGGCGCGTCAAGGACCGCATGGACCGGGAGTACGCCCAGCCGCTCGACGTCGAATCCCTCGCCAGGGACGTCCATATGTCCGCGGGCCATTTCAGCCGGCGGTTCAAGCTCGCCTACGGCGAATCCCCCTACAGCTACCTCATGACCCGCCGCATCGAACGGGCCATGGCGTTGCTCCGGATGGGTGACCTCAGCGTCACCGACGTGTGTTTCGCCGTCGGCTGTTCATCGCTGGGAACCTTCAGCACCCGCTTCAGCGAACTGGTGGGGATGCCGCCCAGCATCTACAAGCAGGAAGCGCAAAGCGCGACGGCGGGCATCCCCGCCTGCGTGGCGAAGCAGGTCACCAGACCGGTCAGGAATCGAGAAGCGTCCGCCCCCGAGCCGTTACTAGCATGACTGCCATGGACATCAACATTTCCTCAACCTTCCTTCCCGCTACCGATCCGGACGCCTCGCTGGCGTTCTACCGCGACGCCCTGGGCTTCGAAATCCGCAACGACGTGGGCAAGGGCACCATGCGCTGGATCACCGTTGGCCCCGCAGGCCAAAAGGACGTCTCCATCGTCCTGCACCCGCCGGCCGTGGACCCCGGCATCACCGACGACGAGCGCCGCACCATCACGGAGATGATGGCCAAAGGCACCTACGCCACCATCGTCCTGTCCTCCCCGGACGTGGATGCCGCGTTCGCCAAGGTGGAGGCGACCGGGGCGGACGTCGTCCAGGAGCCCATCGACCAGCCGTACGGCATCCGCGACTGCGCATTCCGCGACCCCGCCGGAAATACGGTCCGGATCAACCAGCAGGCCTAGGCATATAACCAGTCACGTATATAACGGACGACGCCGACGGGAGGCTGCCAGCGCAGCCTCCCTCCGCGCCGCTCCAGGAGAAGGGGGACATTTTGAGCACGGACATCACCACCGATGAGGGCATGGCCACGAAAGCCGGGACCCATATCGCCGACACCCACGACCTGATCCGCGTCCAGGGGGCGCGGGAGAACAACCTCAAGGACATCAGCCTTGAGCTGCCCAAGCGGCGGCTCACGGCATTCACCGGTGTGTCCGGCTCAGGCAAAAGCTCCCTGGTTTTCGCCACCATCGCCGCCGAATCGCAGCGCATGATCAACGAGACCTATAGCGCGTTCGTACAGGGCTTCATGCCCAACCTGGCCCGCCCCGACGTGGACCGGCTGGAGGGACTGACCACCGCCATCATCGTGGACCAGGAACGGATGGGCGCCAACCCGCGCTCCACCGTGGGCACCGCCACCGACGCCAACGCCATGCTGCGCATCCTGTTCAGCCGTCTGGGCAAACCCTACGTCGGCCCGCCCACCGCGTTCTCCTTCAACGTTCCCACCCGCAAGGCCAGCGGCATCATGAGCACCGAAAAGGGCGGCCGGGTGGAAAAGAACGTGGTCCGCCAGGTCACCTACCTGGGCGGCATGTGCCCCCGCTGTGAGGGCATGGGCAACATCAGCGACATTGACCGGACCGCCCTCTACGACGAGTCGAAGTCCCTCGCCGAAGGCGCGCTCACCGTCCCCGGCTACTCCATGGACGGCTGGTACGGGCGCCTGTTCGAGGGCATGGGCCTGCCCATGGACAAGCCCATCGCCACGTTCACCAAGAAGCAGCTGGAGACGATGCTGTACGCCGAGCCCACCAAGATCAAGGTGGAGGGCGTCAACCTCACGTTCGAGGGCATCATCCCCAAAATCCAAAAGTCTATGCTCTCCAAGGACGTGGAGGCCATGCAGCCGCACGTGAAGAGGTTCGTGGAACGCGCGGTCACGTTCGCCACCTGCCCCGACTGCGGGGGGACGCGGCTCACGCCGGAGGTGCTCAACGCACGGATCAACGGCAAGAACATCGCGGACCTCTGCACCATGCAGATCAGCGACCTGGCGCAGTGGATCCGCGACCTGGACGAGCCCTCCGTCCGTCCCCTGCTCATCGGGCTGCGGGACCTCCTCGATTCCTTTGCCGAAATCGGCCTGGGCTACCTCTCCTTGGACCGCCCGGCCGGCACCCTCTCCGGCGGCGAGGCACAGCGGACCAAGATGATCCGCCACCTGGGTTCCTCCCTCACCGATGTCACCTACGTCTTCGACGAGCCCAGCATCGGCCTGCACCCGCACGACATCGAGCGGATGAACACCCTCCTGCTGCAGCTTCGGGACAAAGGCAACACCGTCCTGGTGGTGGAGCACAAGCCGGAGATGATCGCCATCGCCGACCACGTCGTCGACCTCGGCCCCAAGGCCGGCACTGGCGGCGGCGAGATTGTCTACGAGGGCGACGTCGACGGGCTGCGTTCCAGCGGCACCATCACCGGGCGCCACCTGGACGACCGGGCCCGGCTGAAGGATTCGTTCCGCGAACGCAGCGGGGCACTCGAAGTCCGCGGGGCCTCGACGAACAACCTGCGCAGCGTGGACGTGGATGTCCCGCTGGGAGTGCTGTGCGTGGTGACGGGCGTGGCCGGGTCCGGGAAGAGCTCGCTGATCCACGGCTCACTGGCCAGGCGCGAGGGCGTGATCGTGATCGACCAGGGCGCCATCAAGGGATCCCGGCGCAGCAACCCGGCCACCTACACCGGGCTGCTGGAGCCCATCCGCAAGGCGTTCGCCAAGGCCAACGGCGTGAAGCCGGCGCTGTTCAGCTCCAACTCCGAGGGCGCCTGCCCCACCTGCAACGGCGCGGGCGTGATCTTCACCGAGCTGGGTGTCATGGCCACGGTCGAGTCCACCTGCGAGGACTGCGAGGGGCGCCGCTTCCAGCCCGCCGTCCTCGAATACACGCTGGGCGGGCAGAACATTGCCGACGTGCTGGACATGTCCGTGGACGCGGCCCTTGCCTATTTTGCCGGGGGCGAGGCCAAGACCCCGGCCGCCCACAAAGTCCTCGAACGCCTGGCGGACGTCGGCCTGGGCTACATCACCCTCGGCCAGCCGCTGACCACCCTGTCCGGCGGCGAGCGCCAGCGGCTCAAGCTGGCCACGCAGATGGCGGAGACGGGTGACACCTACATCCTGGACGAGCCAACGGTGGGCCTGCACCTGGCCGACGTCGAACAGCTCCTGGGCCTGCTGGACCGGCTGGTGGATTCCGGCAAGTCGGTTATCGTCATCGAGCACCACCAGGCCGTGATGGCGCATGCTGACTGGATCATCGACATCGGTCCGGGCGCAGGGCACGACGGCGGCAGGATCGTCTTCGAGGGCACGCCGGCCGAGCTGGTGGCCGGGCGGGCGACGCTCACCGGGCAGCACCTGGCCACGTACGTGGGTGGCTGAACGCTGGCCTACGCTGGGCCTATGCCCGAAACCTACTGCTATGACGTCGAGATCCTGCACCTGCTGGTCTCGCCCGCGCACGCCTATTTCGGACGCGCCCGGGACGGCGCGGCGGACGTTCCCACCACTGATGCGCAGACGGCAGAGGTGGTGGCCGGCAAGGGCATCGTGGGCGACAGGTTCTTCGGGAAGGCCGCCCACATGGACGCCGCGGTGACCCTGTTCGCCGTCGAATCCCTTGAGGCCATCGCCGCGGAGCTTGGCGCCGGGCCGTTCAATCCCCTTCTGACCCGGCGGAACGTGGTGCTCCGCGGCGCTCAGCTGGCCCCCCTGCTGGGGCAGGACTTTGCGCTGGAGTCCGGCGGCTCGGCTGTTTCGTTCCATGGCGGCCGGCACGCCCAACCGTGCGCGTGGATGAACGGGATGCTGGCACCGGGGGCGCACCCGGCCATGCGGGGCCGCGGCGGCATCCGCTGCCGTGCCCTGTCCAGCGGATTGCTGCACCGGGGCCCGGCCGTGCTGGTCAGCCCGGTGCCGCTGGACCCGGCCCAGGCGGGCCGGGCGAGCCTGCTGCGGCCGTCACGGCTTCCCTAGGAGGGCGTCCGACGGCTCCCCTTCCTCACGTCACGTGATGGCGGTGGCGTTGGCTGGGGAGCCCGTGCCCCCGGTGATGTTCAGCGGCTTAATGGTGATGAAGGCGTCCCATCTGCCGGTGCTGCGCATATGCCGGGCGAGCGGTCCCAGCTTCCATAGTTCCCCGAGTGGCAGGCCGAGTTTGGCCAGGAGCTGCTGGTGCATCATGCCGTTGTCGTTGGCGGCCGAATGCCGGTAGGGGCTGTCCGGGACCGCGGGCAGGCACTCGAGGGCGAAGTTGTCGGCGGCGAGGACGGCAAAGCGGTTATCCCACGCCCAGGCGGCAAACTCCCGGGACTGCGCCATGCCTGAGGCCTTCCGGCTTTGGCGGATGCGCTGCTTGTCCTCCGCGGACAGACCCAGAAACCATTCGCACCAGCCTGTATGGAGCATGAGGATATCCCCGGGCTGGGTGCTGAGGGACCGGGCCTTCAAGGCGGACTCCACCAGGTCCAGGGTGAGTGGTTCCCCGCCCGCGTGGTCGATGGGCTCCCCTGCTTCGTCCCGGTGACCCTCGAGGTCCACCAGCACGCCCCTGCCGGTAATCGGGTTTTCCGCCCATTCCTGGATGCCGAGGTCCGGGGTGCCCTCGGTGATCCGGTCATCCGGGGTGCCGTTGTAGAAACCGACATCATCGGCCCGGCGGTGCCTGAGCCCGTCAATCTGGGTTGACCCCTGAAGGTAGTACCCGTCCAGGTAGTCGTCCCGGTGCGCCGGGTGCGAGGAGTAGATGGTGTGCCGCGGGGCGCCGCGCTTGAGGGACATCCCGGGATCGAAGGCGTCAGCCGGGTAGTCCAGGCCGAACACCGTTCCGGTGCGGATGCACTGCCGGGCATCCAGCACACCTTGGGGTGTAATGAACGACGGCGTCCCGCGGCTCTGGTGCGGAAAGAGGCCCCAGGAGGTGCCGGCCAGGCGGCCCTCCCTTTGCAGCAGACCTTCAAAATCCGGATATATTCCTTCAGCGGCATTCACCGTGCACCGGCCTTCTGGTGCTGCTCCTGGGGCTGGCGGCGCTTGTAGCTGAGCAGGAACCCGGCAACGGCGCAGACGGATGCAGCAATGCAGATGGGTGTCTTGATGGCGTCATTGAGCAGGGTGAGCCACTGGGCCTGCCCCGCAACCAGGCCAATGGCCTGGCCGAGGACGAACAGGATGCCCCCGCCCAGGAGTGCGGCGAGCGTCAGGACGAAGAGGACTTCGATGGCCCTTCGGATGGTGTTCATGGAATGTTTCCTAGATTGGCAGGATGCCGAGGATGATCAGGACGCCGATGCCCAGCAGCGGCAGGGCGTAATGGGTCAGCAGGCGGGCAAAGGTCTTGAGCGGGTCCACGTCAGCGATGCCGCAGGCCACGTACAGCGGGGCGCCGCCGGGCGGGACCGCCGCTTCGCAGGACGAGAACACCAGCACGGCCACGGCCGCGGTGGTGGCCGGAACCCCGGCGGCCACCAGGGTGGCCACTCCCACCGTCCCCACGGCGGCCATGGTGGCGGTGGCGGACAGCGGGGCCGCCACCGCGATGACGATCAGGCCGATGAGGATGGCCAGCAGCCACAGCGGCAGGTTCATCCCGTTCAGGAGCGAGGTCATCTGCTTGGGCAGGCCGGTGGCAGCCAGGGCGTTGGCGCCGGCGAAGGCGAACACCACGGTGACGCCCACGATTCCAAAGCGCGGAGCGGATTCCCGGAGCAGCGCCCACCAGCCGCGCCCGTCGCGGGGCAGCGTTTTCCTGCCCAGCAGGAGACCGGTGATGATGAGGACCACCGGAATCCAGACGATGACGCTGACCGACTTGGTAACGTCCCCGCCCGTCCACTCCGACAGGCTCTTGGCGATGGCGCCGGTGGTGATGACCAGCGGGACGGCCACCACGACGAACAGCAGCAGGGTGGCCCAGCCGCGGCCGAACGCCGAGCGGACGGACAGGCGGTGCGCGGCGTCCAGCGGGGTCATCCCGCTCTTGCGGACCAGCAGCCAAGTGACCACCAGCCGGTGCAGGAAGCACCACAGTCCGCCGAACAGCAGGGGCAGGACCAGTGCGTTGATGTCCAGCAGCGGTCCCACGGTGGCGGAACCGACCAGGACGAACATCGAGGCGCTGAACGGGAATGTGATGCCCATGCCGGCGTTCCCCGCCACCAGCGTGGCTGCTGACGGTTTGTCCAGCCTGGACTTCTCCATCCAGGGAATGGTCACCGAGCCCACCGTGGCGGCGATGGCCGCCTGGTTGTGGACCACGCCGCCGAGGCCTGCGGAGGCCACCGTGGAGACCCAGGCCGGCCCGCCCTTGACCCCGCCGATCAGGGAGTTCAGCAGGTCGATCAGCCGGTCCAGCACGCCGGCCTTGTCCAGCAGGTAGCCCATGAAGACGAACGCCATGGTGGCGTACACGATCTCGTCGGTGATGGCAGAGTACAGGGCGTCCCAGCCGATTGCCGCTGCTGCGGCACCGGTGAAGGGAAGGACGGCCAGGAAGCCAAGGATCATGGCTTCGCCCACGCTCCGCTTGAAGGCCGTGGTCCAGAGCAGGATGACGGCAAGGTAGGCGCCGAGTGCCCAAATGCCGATCATGATGCTGCTCCTGACGGCAAGATGCCGGTTGTTATGGTCACGTGTATTACCCGTTCCTGATTGTGCCTGACTGCGCGGTCAGCGCAAGGCCGGCTCCGAGGTCTGCGCCATACGGGCCAGCGCGGCGGCGGAGGCGTTGGTCATCTCGGCGGGGACACCCAGGTCCGAGAGGTAGCTTGCGGTGTCCTGCATCTCCTTGGAGCGGCGCACGGCGTGCTTGGCGGTGCCCGTCAGGAACCGGTCGATCACGGCCTGCCCGTCGCCGGCCAGCTGACCGGCGATCTGGGCGCGGATCCACTCCTCGAGGCCGGCCGCCCGGCCGGCCGTCACGGCTTCCACCACCACAGATGCCAGGCCCTTCATCAGGACGCTGCGCAGCAGTTTGTGCGCCATCGCCGCCCCCGGGCCGCCGTCGGTGATTTCAACATCAACTCCCAGCGGCCGCAGCAGGTCGGCCACGGCCTGGGCGCCGGGGCCACTCACCATCAGGGGTGTCTTCTCGCCCAACGCCGCGACCGGTCCCAGGATGGCGACATCGGCAAAGGCGGCCTTGCCGGGAAGCTGCCCCAGTTCCTGCATGGTAGCCGGTGAGGACGACGTGAAGTCGGCGTAGACGCTGCCGCTGGCAAGGACCGGAAGGCACTCCTGTGCCACGCTGCGGGCCGCGGCAGCGCCGGTCATCACCAGGACGATGCCTGCACCGGTGCATGCTTCGGCGGCTGTTGCTGCCCGGGTTACTCCCTGCGGCGTACTGGGGGCCACCGGATCGAAGCCGGTAACCGTGTGGCCGGCGGCGGTCAGGGCCGCGGCGTAGGTGGCTCCGGCTTCGCCGAGGCCGATGACGGTGCACGCTGTCATGGTTTGCTCTGTTCTTTCTTGGCTTTGGTGAAGGTTCAGTTGCGGGCGGCGACGATGGCCTGGCGGCGGCTGGTTTCGTCCGCGAAGACCGCTTCGGCGGCGTCGGCGACGGCGGCAGCCTGTTCCCGGGGGATGACCACCACGCCGTCCGAGTCGCCGACGATGACGTCGCCGGGCAGGACGGGGACGCCGCCGAACGCGAGGGCGGTTCCCAGCCGGAAGGGACCGTCCTTGTAGGGGCCGGCCGGCGAAGTAGCCCTCGCAAAGACGGGCATGCCAATCTCTGCCAGCGCCCCGGCGTCGCGGGCTGCTCCGTCCAGCGCGAATCCCGCGACACCAAGGTTGATGGCGCGCTCCCCGATCAGTTCGCCCAGCAGGGCGCGGGATTCATCGCCGCCCCCTGCCACCACAATGACGTCTCCGGGACGGGCCTGCTGCAGGGCGGCGTGGATGCCCTTGTTGTCTCCGGGGCGGGTCCACACCGTAAACGCCGGGCCGGCGAGCTTTGCGCCCGGCCAGACCGCCTGGATGGCGGAGTCCGCCACCCCAAGCCGGTCCATGGCGTCGCCGATATTGGCCGCGGGAAGCTTGCCGAGCCTTTCCACGATGTCGCTGCTGGGACGTGCGAAGTCAGCGCCAATGGCGTCAATGGCAGGAGTTGTCATGATGGATCTTTCCGTTCCGGGCAGTGGGGGTCAGTCTTTTTTCTGGACCAGCGGGAGGACTTCCTTGAAGTCCTCTTCCTGGCCGGCCCAGAACGTCTTGTAGTCGGCGCCGTTGAGGTAGCTGGTCTGCAGGCCCAGGTCCTTCATCTTCTGCACCACGGTGGGGTCCTCGATGGCCTTCTGGATGGCGGCCTCGAGCTTCTTGGCCACATCCGCGGGCAGGCCGGCCGGGGCCGAGTAGCCGCGGGCGGTTCCCGCCGTCAGGTCATAGCCGGATTCCTTGAAGGTGGGGATCTCCGGCAGGGAGGGTGCGCGTTCCGCGGACATGACGCCCAGCACCCGCGCTTTGCCCTGCTTGGTGAGGTCGTTCACGTCGCTGACGTTCGCCACCAGCACGTCCACGTGCTTTCCGAGGAACGCGGTGGTTGCCTGCGACGCGCCTTCGGAGAAGTGGACCGGGGCGAACTCGGAACCCGTGGCCTGCTGGATCTGGGCCAGGGCAAAGTGCTCGCCGGTCTGAAGCCCGGTGGTGCTGGCGGTCATGGACTTGGGCTTGGCCTTGACCGCTTCCAGGAGGTCCTTCAGCGTCTGGTACGGGCTGTCCGGCTGGACGGCGATGACTGTGGGATCGATGACCTGGCGGCCCAGGGGCTGGAAGCTGTCCCGGGTGTACTTGGCGCCGCGGGACGGGTCCAGGGGCGAGACGACCACGGAAGGCGAGCCGGTGGCGCCGATGGTGTAGCCGTCCGGCTTGGCGCTGGTGAGCTGGGTGTAGCCGATCTGGCCGCCGGCGCCGGGCTTGTTGATGACCTCGACGTTGGTTCCGAGTTCCTTCTCGAGAACGGGCTGGATGAGCCGCGCGGCTGTGTCCACGGCACCGCCGGAACCGAACGCGACCACGAGGTCGATGGACTTGCCCTTTTTCGGGAAGTCGCTGGCGGCATTGTTGTTGGTGGCGCCGGTATTGGCGCCGCAGCCGGTGAGGCCGATCAGGGAGGCCGCGGCAAGGGCGGCGGTGAGGCGGAGGCGGGTTTTCATAGGTCTTCTCCTTTGAAGGGGTGCGGGTTCAGGTGTGCGGGTTCAGGTGTGCGGGTTCAGGTGTGCGGGTGGGGTTTAGGTTTCGGGGTCTTCGGTAAGAGCCTTGGGCTTGCGGAGCTTGAGCAGCGGGCTGATGACAATCAGCAGGCCGATGCCGATCAGGACCGCGGAAATGGGACGGCTGGTGAAGATGCCGAAGTCGCCCTGGGAGATCTCCAGCGACTCACGGAGGGACCGCTCCATCAGGGGACCGAGGACCAGGGTCAGCACCATGGGCGCCAGCGGGATGTCCAGGTGGCGGAGGGCGAGGCCCAGGAGCCCGAAGCCGATCATCACGAAGACATCGAAGACGCTGAAGTTGATGGTGTAGGCGCCGATGACCATGAAGAGCAGGATCAGGGCCGTCAGGATTGTTGACGGGACACGGAGGATGGAGGTCCAGAGCCCCACGAGCGGGACGTTGAGCAGGAGCAGGATCAGGTTGCCGATGAAGAGGCTGGCGATGATGGCCCAGGCGATCTCGGAGTTCTCGGTGAAGAGGGTGGGTCCCGGTGTGAGGCCCTGCTGCAGGAAGGCGCCCATCAGCACGGCGATGGTGGGCGAGGCCGGGATGCCGAGCGTGAACAGCGGAATCAGGGCCGCGTTGGCGTGGGCATTGTTGGCCGTTTCGGGTCCGGCCACGCCTTCGATGGCACCCCTGCCCAGTTCGTGGCGGTGCCGGGAGAACTTCTTTTCCGCCCCGTAGGACAGCAGCGAGGACACAGACCCGGTCATGCCGGGGATGAGCCCCAGGCCGAAGCCGATGCCGGTGCCGCGGGCCATCGCCGGGGCGCTGCGCCGCCACTCCGTGGCGGTGGGCAGCAGCGAGCGCAGGTTGGGGGCGTGCACCGCCGCGGGCTGGTCGCCCTTGCGGTAGGACAGGAGTTCCGAGAGGCCGAAGACTCCGACGATGACGGCCACGAAGCTGACGCCGTCCAGGAGCCGGTCCATGCCGAAGGTGAAGCGTGGAGCACCGGCCACGGGGTCGATGCCCACCATGGAGATCAGCAGGCCCAGGGCGCCGGAGATGACGGCCTTGACCATGGATTTCCCGGCCAGGGCCACCAGGAGCGAGATGCCCACCACCATCAGGGCGAAGAATTCCGGCGGGCCGACCAGCAGGCCCAGTTCTCCCAGCGGCTTGGCTGCCGCCACCAGGCCGAGGGTGGCGATGGTTCCGCCAACGAAGGATCCGACGGCGGCGATGGTCAGCGCGGCGCCGGCCTTGCCCATCTTGGTCATGGCGTAGCCGTCGATGGTGGTGATGGCTGATGCTGCTTCGCCGGGGGTGTTGAGCAGCACGCTGGTGATGGTTCCCCCGTAGGCGGTGCCGTAGAAGATGGCACACAGCATGATGATCGCCCCGGTGGCGTCCATGTTCAGCGTGAGCGGGATCAGCAGGGCGACGCCTGCCACGGGCCCGATGCCGGGCAGCACGCCGATGATGGTGCCCAGGAGGCAGCCTAGGAAGGCGAACAGCAGGTTCTGCCAGGTCATGGCGGCCGCGAAGCCGTTGACCAGTTCGTTGAGGGTATCCACGTCTAGAGTCCGATCGCGTTAAGGAAGGGAAGGGCGGACACCGGCAGCGCGACGTTCAGGCCGTAGTTGAAGGCATAGAACGCTCCGAAGCTTCCGGCCACCGCGATGATCAGCGAGGACTTCCAGGTCCTGCGCCCGCGAAGTTTCAGGTGGTACAGCAGGAACAGGAACATGCTCAGCTGGAAGCCAAGCAGGTCCATGACGGCCGCAAGGATTACCAGGCTGGCAACGACGGCGATCACCAGGCCCCGGTCAACGCCGGCTGCGGTTTCGCTGGGGTTGCGGAGTTCCTGGAACAGCCAGAGGACGGCCATGGCGGCGAGGACTGCGCCCATGGCGAAGGGGAACAGGCCCGGGCCTGGGCCCAGGGAGGTCCAGAGTCCCAGGCCGATCGAGCTGGCCAGGACATAGACGCCGACGGCGGCGAACGCACCGATTCCTACCAGCACGCTGCGGGCCACCCGTACGGGACTTCCGGGTTTCGTCGTGACTGACTCCGTTGTCATGGATTTCCTTTTCACTGCGCGTCATTGCGTTTCACAGAATGAAACTATATTGCGTACTGAGAAATAGTGACAGCAGACACCTTGGCTGTCAAGCGCAAGAAACTTACATAGAATGAAATGATGGCGATGACTTCCACTTCAGGCAGCCCGACGGAGGACAGCCCCAAGTCCTCGAACATGCGCTCCCTTTCCCGGGCCTTGGAGGTCTTCGCGGAACTGCAGCGGGCGGAACGCCCGCAGCGGCTCAGCGATCTTGCGCGGAACTGCGGCATGAGCCTGCCCACCACACTGAGGATCCTTCGGGTCCTGCAGGATTTCGGGATGGTGAGCCAGACTGACAAGTCCTACCGGATCGGCCCTGCCGTCCTCCCGGCCGCCAGGAGCTACCTGGAGAACGATCCCCTGGTGGTCTCTTCCCGGCCCGTCCTCCAGCAGCTGGCGACGCAGACCGGCCTCACCGCCTCCCTCTACACGCGCCTGGGTTATGAACGGATCCTGGTGGCCCGGGTGGATGGAGAGGCCCCGCTTCGCTATGACCTCCCGCTGGGCAAGCGGCTGCCCCTGACATCCGGTGCGGCCGGAAAGATCCTGCTGGCAACGGCCTCTGCGGAGGAACTGCAGGAGGCCGTGGAGGCCGCCATCGGAGCGGGCCATGAAGGCAAGGCCTTCACGCTCGGGGAGCTGCAGTCGCGGCTGCCCGCGGCGGATGCCGACTACGCCTATTCAGCCGACGAGCGCGCTTCAGGAGTGTTGTCGGTGGCTGTAGCCCTGCCCAGGAGGTCAGGACAGCCGACGGAATCAATTTCGCTGACCAGCCCCGTGGAGGCCGCCTCCGAGGACACGCTGAAGGTGGGCGTTCCGGAGCTGAAGCGGGCGGCAGCCAGGTTGGCGGAACTGCTTGAGGGCTCCGTCTACTGACGGCACCCGGGGAAACGGCCGGCAGGGAAAGCACACGACGGCGTCACGCACGGCGCGCTTTCGGCCCACCTGAGGTGGCCGTGGCCCCGGAAACACGTGGTCCCGCCGTCGTCCATTCCTCCGAAGCATGCCCGGCGTGACGCGAGGGCATCCGCAGTCAGTCGAGCTGCACGCCCCGGAGCAGCAGGAGCGTCCCGCCCACCACAACCGCCGAGGCAAGGAAGACTCCACCCGCCCCCAGCCCGGCCGCCACGCCGCCGATGGCGCTCGGAAGGACCACCTGCCCCACCCGGTTGCCGGCGAGCCTCCGCGCCAGCGCCCTGCCCCGCTGCCCGGCCGGCGCCTGGGCCGACAGCCAGGACATGGTCAGCGGCTGGCCGATGCCGAGCCCCAGCCCGAGCAATGCCATGACGGCAAACAGCAGCCACAGGGGCATGGGGATTGCCAGCGCAGCCAGCGCAAACGTGGACAGGGCCAGGCTCACCACCAGCAACCTCATGCGGCCGATCCGCCGGGACACCCGGCCCAGCATGAGACGGGAGACCATGGAGAACACGGCGCGCACCGTCAGCATGGCACCCACTGTTGCCACTGTGAGTCCGCGGTCGGCGCCGAGCGCGGGCAGGTAAACCACGGTCAGGTCCACCACGGCGAGGACGGTGGCGCTGGTGGCCAGCGCCCGGGCCACGCCGGGAGCCCTCAGCAGTGAGACGCCACTGGCGCTGCTGCCAGCGGACGCTCCCTTCTTCCTGCCGCCGCTGACGTGCGCCGATACGGCGAACGTGGCAGCGAACAGCACCAGGCTCAAGACCACCGAGAGCAGGAAGATCGCCTGGGTGTCGGGCCGGACCGAGGCGCCGCCCACCAGCGCAATCGCCAGCGGTCCGAGGGCCTGCCCCAGGGAGGCGGCGAACGTCAGGTAGCCGAACGCGGAGTCCATCCGGGACGAGGCAGCATTATTGGCCACCACGGCCTGCTGCCCCACCACGCAGGCCAGTTGACCGGCACCAAGCAGCGCGGTTCCCGCCACCAGCGCCACGATCGACGAGCCCCACAGCAGCAGGAAGGCAGAGCAGGAAAGGACGACGGCGGCCCCGATCGCCATGAGCCGCCGCTCACCCAGGCGGTCCACCAGGGTGCCCGTGGGGACGGCAAGCAGCAGCGGAAACACCGCATAACTGGCAGCCAGCATGCCCAGGGCTAAGTCCGGAACGTCCAGCTCCAATGCGCGGTAGGTGGCCGCCGGCCGGACCAGGAAGGTGACGGCCTGGATCAGCGCCGAGTGGACCAGGAGGGCAGTGGCCGAGCGGCGGCCCAGCTCGCCGATCATGAGCCGGGGACGCTGGTGCCGGACATGGCCTGGACGGCGGCGTCGCGGGCGCCCATGACATGGTCGAACGCCACCTTGGCTGCCTTCTCCGGGTCGCCGCCGGCCAGGGCAGCCACCAGGGTGCGGTGCTGGGCCAGGGCCTGGTCGCGCCGTTCCTGGGTGCTGTTGGTGAAGTGGCGGTACCGTTCCATGTGGCTTGAAATCTGGTTGTGGAAGCGGCGGGCCCAGGAGTTCCCGGCAATGCCCGCGATCTTTGCGTGCAGTGCCATGCCCTGCTGCATCGCGTCGTCGGCGAACGCCACCATGGCCGCGTTGCGTTCAAGAATGCCTTCGAGGGCCTCGATGTCAGCCGGCGTTGCCTTCATGCAGGCATTGCGCGCCATGAGGGACTCCATGGCTGCGCGGACCTCGTAGAGTTCCGAAATGGCTGCCTCGTCCAGCGCGGGCACCAGCACGCCTCCGGTGGGCTGCTGTTCCAGCAGGCTCTCCGAAATGAGCCGCCGGATGGCCTCCCGGAGCGGCGTGCGGCTCACCTGCAGGGCCGAGGCCATTGCCGGCTCGTAGATGCGCTCCCCCGGCTTGAGCTCAAGGCTCAGGATCCGCCGTTTCAGCTCGGCGTAGACAACGTGTGCCCCGGTGTTCCGGGCAGGTGATTCGGCCATGGTGTACCTCCCCGGCCATCATACTTGTATACATCTATACAAGTAGCCCCAAGTCCCGAAAACACAAGGGGGGGCAGCATCCGCTGCCCCCTCCCCCTGTCCCGGTGGCGCGCCCCTGGCCGGATGCACTGCGGCTGGACTACTTGCCGGCGGTACCGGCAGGTGCCACCTTCTGCACCTCGAGGTCCTCGAGTGACTTGCCCTTGGTGTCCGGGGACATCAGGGTGGCCACTGCGGAGATGAGGCAGATGCCCAGCGTGGCCAGTCCGATGGTGAACGGAACGTTGGTGGAGCCCGGAGGGGCAATCGCCGTGAAGATGCTGGGGAAGAACGATGCAATCATGAGCCCGATGTTCTGCGAAACGGCGAACCCGGTCACGCGGATCCGCATGGGGAACTGCTCCTGGAAGAACGTGGCGAAGGTGGCATTCCACATCTGGAAGAAGATGCCCTGCACGATCACAACGCAGACGAAGACCAGCGGCAGGCTCCCCTGTTCAATGGCCCACAGGTATCCGCCCACCAGGAGGCCGCCCGCCACCCCGCCGGCAGCCATGAGCGTCCGCCGGCCAATCCTGTCGGACAGCGCACCGAACAGCGGGATGGTCATGACGGCGGCAATGTTGGCCACGAGTGTCACCCACAGGAACTCACTGCTGGAGAAGCCGTTGCCGTAGCCCTTTTGGGTGGCAAAGGATACGCCGAAGATCAGGGTGGCCATGCCGATCACGTTGGTGAAGGTCATCGCGATGCAGCGGACCAGGACGCCCGGCCGCGTTCGCAGGAGTTCGACGAGCGGGAAGCGCTTGGTTTCGGGCTTGCCGGACTGTGCTGCGTAGGCGGGCGGTTCCTGGACCCGGCGGCGGATGAAGTAGCCGGCCAGGATCACGACGGCGCTGAGCAGGAAGGGGATGCGCCAGCCCCAGGTGCCGAACTGGTCGGCGGGGAGGACTGCCGCGAGCGGGAGCAGGACGGCGGTGGCCAGGATCGAGCCCACCTGGGTGCCCTGGAGGCTGAAGCTGGCAAAGAATCCTCGCCGGGCATCGGGAGAGTGTTCAACGATCATCGCGCTGGCGCCGCCGAGCTCGCCGGCCACCGCAAAGCCCTGGATCAGGCGAAGGAGCACCAGGAGGGCGGGCGCCAGGAGGCCCACCTGCCCATAGGTGGGCAGGAGCCCGACGGCGAAGGTGGCAAAGCCCATGAGCAGCATCGCGAAGACGAGTACCTTCTTGCGGCCGTGCCGGTCACCGTAGGCCCCCAGGACAACCGCGCCTACCGGACGGGAGACATAGCCCACGGCATACGTTGCCAGGGAGGCGATAATGCCGACTGTGGGGTTTTCCGAGGGAAAGAAGATGGTGGGGAAGATCAGGGTCGCGGCCAGCGAGTACAGCGCGAAGTCGTAGTACTCCAGGGCGCTTCCGATCCAGCCGCTCATCGCCGCTTTTCTGGGGTCCCGCGAACCGGTGCCGGCACCCTGGCTGGGGAGGGCCACGCGGGTTGGGGTGGTGCTCATGTGCTTATGTCCTTCGTCTTCATTGGCAAGGAACCGGAACCGCTGGAATTCAGCCGATGTTCGTGGTGGTGTCTGCGCCGCCGCAGTCCGTCATGGACTGGAGTGGCAGCTCTTTGAATCGATTCATCCAATATAGGAGGTGATGCCGGTTACGTCAATGGGCAAGCGCTATCCCGGACGGTCCGCGCCAGGATGAGCGGGGTCCTGCTACCGGCTGGCGTAGTAGGCCGCTGCCATATCCTGCCTGCGGCGGCCCTGGCCGGCCACCCGGTCCAGCCGGGCTGTGGAGGCAACGGCGCCGTCAAGGGTCAGGCCATGCTCGACGGCGGCATCCACAATGAGGTGGGCATCCTTGCGCGCGGTGTCCACGGCGAAGGAGGCAGGCTCCAGCTGGTCGTTGAGGATGAGGTCCATCTTCAGGCGGAGATAGGGCAGGTCAAGCGGGCCGCCGTCGAGCACGTCGAGGAACTGCTGCGGATCGACGCCCAGCGCCTGGGCAAGGGCAACCACTTCGCCGGCGGCGTTGGACGCCGCGATGACCCAGCTGTTGACCACCAGCTTGAGGCGGGCCGCGGAACCCTTGGACGGGTCGTCGCCTGTCCAGATGGTGCGGGCGCCAATGGCATCGAGGACCGGCCCCACGCGTTGGCGCATTGCTTCGGGAGCGGCGGCGAGGACCAGAAGCTGGCCGGCTTCTGCGGGGGCGCGCGTTCCGGAAACGGGCGCCTCCACCAGGTCCAGGCCAAGTTCGCCGGCCAGTGCGGCCAAAGCGGCCGCGTCCTGCACCCCAACCGTTGTGGACTGGACCCACGTTGTGCCCGGCCGGACGCCGGGTGCGGCACTCCGGATGACCTGCTCCACCGCGGCAACGTCGTGGAGCATGGTCAGGACCACGTCGGCTGCCTCGACAGCTTCGGCGGGGGCAGCGGCATGCCGGGCACCGTCCGCGGCCAGCGGTTCCGCTTTGGCCGCGTCCCGGTTCCACACCGAGACCTCATGGCCGGCGCGCAGGAGGTTGCGCGCCATGGCCGCTCCCATGATTCCCGTCCCCAGCACAGCCACCTTGGGTTTCGTATCCATCGAATCCGCCTTCCGGTCCAGGTTTGGTGTTCTCCATACCTACCCAACGTCTCCAGGATTCTGTAAATTATTCATACGGAGGGGAGTATCCCCACTTCACAGTCCATCGTCAGTACGGAGGCCCCTGAGCCTTCCGGTGGGCGGGCCGCATGACGGCCGGGAGAGACCTCCAGTTGGTTGTCACTGACTGGAAGCAGGTGCCCCATGAACGTTCCCCTCTGGATGTGGTTCGCCGTCATCGGATTCATCCTCCTCATGCTTGTCGTCGACCTCGTGGCCCACCGCCACGCCCATGTCATCAGCGTCCGCGAGGCCGCAGCCTGGTCCGGGATCTGGGTGCTGTTCGGCGTTGCATTCGGCGCACTGGTGTGGTTCCTGTACGGCGCGGAGTTCGGCCAGCAGTACTTCGCCGGATACCTCATCGAGAAGTCGCTCGCCGTGGACAACGTCTTTGTCTGGGCGATCATCTTTACGTTCTTCGCCGTTCCCCGCGAGTACCAGCACCGCGTGCTCTTCTTCGGTGTCCTGGGGGCGCTGGTGTTTCGCGGCCTGTTCATCGCCGCGGGCTCGGCGATCATCGCCAGCGCCGGGTGGGTCCTCTACCTGTTCGCGGCATTCCTGCTCTTCACCGGCTACCGGATGCTCAGGCAGCGTGACGAGCACATCGACCCCGGGAAGTCGCGGGCATTGAAGCTGTTCCGCCGGCACGTGCCCATGACGGACGCCTTCCATGGCCAGCGCTTCCTCATCCGGAAGGGCGGTGCACTGCTTGCCAGTCCCCTGCTGGCGGTCCTGGTGCTGGTTGAAGTCACGGACATCATCTTCGCCGTCGACTCCATCCCGGCCATCTTCGCGGTCACGGACGAGGTCTTCCTGGTGTTCACGGCCAACGCGTTCGCGATCCTCGGCCTGCGCGCCATGTACTTCCTGCTGGCGGACCTCATCCACCGCTTCGTATACCTGAAGACGGGCCTGGCCCTGGTGCTGATCTGGGTGGGCATCAAGATGGCGCTCAAGATCGACGTCTACTACATTCCGACGCCGGTCTCCCTCGCCGTCATCACCGCCATTTTGGGCATTTCCGTCGGCGCGAGCCTCATCGCCACCCGGCGCACGGGCCGGCAGGAACCGCACCTTCCCGCGGACCCGCCCTTCCGGAACGCCACCCCGGAGGAGCTCGACGCCCTGGAACCGCTGTGGCACAGCCGGCGGGCACGCTCCCGCGGGAAGGTGCCGCCGGCGGCCGAAGAGTCCGTCAGGTAAAAAATCCGAGCGTCAGCAGAAAAGGACAGCCCGGCCGGCACCAGGCGTTGGCGTCAAGATCCTGTGGCGCCAACGCCAGGCCAGGACCTACCAGGCCTGGTGTTCGCGGGTAAGGCCGAAGGGAACCGCGTCGCTGAGGGCAACGGTGAACTTGTTCGCGCCGTGCCGGGTAACGAGGATGCCGTGGCTCTTGCCGTCCAGGGCGTGGGCCTTGGCGGCAGCGACGGCGGCGTCGAGCTCGCGGTCCATGCTCTGGCGGTCGGACACGGTGAGGGTCAGCGGGAAGTTCATGGGTCTAGCCTTTGTGTGTTGGGGGTAGGGGGTGATATCCAACACCTGCGCTCCCCAAGGCTGCAGGCGAAGTTTGGGAACCTTTGTGCCCAGCTCATAATGCCCGAGGGATGGATCACCAGCAACTTGAAAAATCAAGTAATAAGTCGCCGCAGGTCAAGGCGTGACGGCTCGAGCCTGCCTCAGCAATTACGGGCGCTAAAGCACCGTGAATTAGAGTTGGACAGGAGTGGAAGCTGTTTCCGAACGGCTCCGCTGCCCCTGACCCAGCCCTGCGGCAGAACCAAGCCACCAGCACGACACCACACGTGTGCCACGACCTGACAAGGATCCGCCATTTCCACCGACGCTCTCTTCGGCCATCTCACCAGGATCCGCAACGTCATGCTCCCCACCCCGGTGCGGAGCCGGTTGAACACCGGGGGCGGCCTGCTGGCGGGATTCATCGTGGTGCACCTTGTCTTCCTGGTCTTCGCCGCTTCCCTCTCCCTTCGCGGCGAGGCGTTCAGCGACACCTTCATCTACCGTGACTGGGCCATGGCGGGATTCAACGACGCGAACCTCCGGGGCGGCCCCAGCCCGTGGGTGTACCCCATCCTGGCGCTCATCCCCATGGCCATCGCAGGCCTGGCGGGACCGGGACCGTTCTTCTTCATCTGGGTCCTCATGACCACGCTCCTGAACGCCTGGGCCCTGCTCAAGCTCACCGGGCGGGGCCGCAACGCCAGCGCCATCCCCGCCGGCTGGTGGTGGCTGGCCTTCACCTTCCTGATGGGCTGGCTGGGCTTCGCCCGTGTGGACGGCCTCACCGCCCCGCTGGTCCTTGTGGCCCTGGCCTACGGCGTCCAGCGCCCGTTCGTCGCCTCGGTCCTGCTGGCCGTCGGCACCTGGGTGAAGGTCTGGCCGGCGGCCATCATGCTGGCCCTTTTCGCCGTCGTAAAGAACCGCCTGCTGGTGGTGCTGGCAGGAATCGCGACGACGGCGGGCGTCGTGGCGCTGGCAGCAGCCCTGGGCAGCGTCCCCAAGCTCCTGAACTTCCTCACCCAGCAGGGCGACCGCGGCATGCAGCTCGAGGCCACCTTCACCACCCCCTGGCTTTGGCTCTCCGTCCTGAACGTCGGCGGCTCGCGCATGTACATGAACACGGACATCAACTCCATGCAGGTGGACGGCCCGGGCACCGCCACCATGTCCGTGCTGATGCAGCCCCTCCTGGTGCTGGCGGCACTCCTGGTGGCCGGGCTGACCTTCTGGGCGCTCCACAACGGAAAGCAGCACAAGGTGGCCGGCGGCGTGGACCGCACCGAGCTGCTCCTGGCCGGGGCCCTGACCCTGGCCACCGCGTTCGTGGTTTTCAACAAGGTGGGTTCGCCGCAGTTCATGGTGTGGCTCGGCCCCGCCGTCGCGGTGGGCCTGGCGCACAGCTGGCGTGAATGGCGGGTTCCGGCGGCAATGCTGATCGCCATCGCCGTGGCAACCTACTTCATCTACCCGCTCTTCTACGACGCCCTGAGCCACAACAACCCCTGGATGGCCCTGGTACTGACAATCCGCAACGTCCTGCTGGTGGTCCTGTTCCTGTGGAGCGTCCGGCGCCTCTACACGCTGGGCAAGAAGACCGCAGCCCCCGCCCCCGCGCTCAAGGAGACCTGACATTTCCACGAGGTTCTTTGACCGCCTGGTGACCGTCCGCACCAGACTGCTCCCGGCAAAAGTGGTGGACTGGTTCGCCCGCCCATCCAGCGTCTGGTGGGGCTTCGCCGTCGTCCATCTGTACTTCCTGGGCTGGATGGCATCCTTTTTCCTGAACGGCGATACGTTCAGCGACACCGAGCAGTACCGGCAGTGGGCCCTGGACGGCTACAACCCGGCGGACCTCACCGGGAAGATCAGCCCCTGGGTCTACCCGGTGCTGGCTCAGATCCCCATCTTCCTGGCCAACATCGCCGGCCCAGGCCTCTACCTGCTGGTGTGGTTCCTGATCATCACGGCGCTCAACGCCGTCGGCCTGGTCTACCTCACCCGTGGCCCGCGGAAGGTCACGGGCATTGCCCCCGCCTGGTGGTGGTTGTTCTTCACGGTGTTCATGGGCTACCTGAGCTTCGCCAGGGTGGAGGGCATCACGGCGCCGATCGTGCTGATCGCCCTGCTCTATGCCGCTGAACGGCCCATCGTGGCCGGCGTCCTGCTCAGCATCGCCACCTGGATCAAGGTCTGGCCCGCAGCCGTGCTGGTCCCGATCGTCATCGCCAGCCACAAGCGGATCCAGGTGGTCCTCGCCGGCGCCGCCGTCACCGCGGTGGTGGGCCTGGGCACGTGGCTGACCGGCGGGCTGCCGCACATCATGGACTTCCTCCTGAACCAGGGCGAGCGCGGAATGCAGCTTGAGGCCACCTTCTCCACGCCCTGGGTGTGGCTGAGCGTTTTCCACATCGCCGGTTCACGGATGGCCGACAACACCGCCATCAATTCCACCGAGGTCTACGGCCCCGGTGCCGGCACCGCCGCATTCCTGATGCAGCCGCTGCTGGTCCTTGCGGCCGTCACCGCGGCCATTCTTCTGGTCCGCGCCCTGCGGCGCGGCGCCGAACGCGAGGAACTGTTCCTCGAAGGCGCGCTCATGATGGTTACCGCCTTCATCGTGTTCAACAAGGTGGGCTCGCCGCAGTTCATCATCTGGCTGGCACCGGTGATCATCGCCGGCCTGGCGCATGACTGGGAGCGCTGGAAGGTCCCGGCCGCCCTGCTGATGGGCATTGCCATGACAACGTTCGTGATCTACCCGCTGTTCTACACCCCGCTCATCCATGCGCACCCCGTCATGGCAGCCATCCTGACCACCCGCAACGTGCTCCTGGTGGTCCTGCTGTGGTGGTCGGTGAAGCGCACCGCGGAGTTGGGCCGGAAACTGTCAGCCCAGGTGCCGGCCGGAGCCTAGCTGCCCCCGGACGACCGGTCGACGGCGGCACGGGCCTCAGCCTGGCGCGCGGCCCGGCGCTCCGCCACCCACCGCCAGGCCCGCCGGGCAACGTCCAGCGGCTTGCCCTCGATGAGCAGCTTGCGGGTATGGACGTCCAGGACCAGCAGGTAGAAGGTGAAGGCCAGGGCCGTAAAGAAGGCCAGGGACGAGGCGTCGATGGGCAGTTCCACGAAGGACCAGACCGAAAGCTGGTCCTGGGCGCCGAACACCACAAAGAACGTCACGCCCACGTACAGCGAGCGGATCTGCCAGTCGTCCCGGATTCCCGTGACCGCCAGGAACGGCAGGAACCAGAGGATGTACCAGGGCTGGATGATGGGTGAGAGCATCACGACGGCGGTGAACGCCAGCGCCATCCGCCGCACCGCCCGCGAGTAGTCGCCGCGGAACATCAGCAGCAGGACCAGTGCGATCGCCGCCCACTTCATGGCGGTCCGCAGCCAGGTGGCCAGCGTTCCGCCGGGCAGTCCCAGGGCGTTGGCCAGCATCTCCACCTGCTGGCCCAGGAAGCCCGACGGCGAGTAGCCCGTGTAGCCGGGGGTGGGGTCCATGATGGCCCACGTCCAGCCAATGCCGAGGTTGTAGGGGATGCCGCTCAGGGCCAGCACGCCGAAGCTGATGCCCGCCGTGGCACCCCACATCAGGAATTTGCGCGGCCAGGAGGCAGCGGGCCCCGCCCACATCACACCGATGAACGGCAGCAGCAGGACGGTGATGGGCTTGATGCCGATGGAGGCGGTGACCAGGAGGACGCCCAGGAGGTAGCGGCGGGTGGCGGCCAGGTAGACGCCGGCGACGGCGAGCCCCACCATCAGGGCGTCATTGTGGGCACTGGCGACGAAGCTGATGAGGAACAACGGGTTGGCCACGGAGATCCAGAGCGCGCGGGCACCGTTGATCCCGTGCAGTTCGGCGAGCCTGGGCACGTAGATGACGCAGAGCAGCACGCCGACGCCGGCCAGGAGGCGGAACAGCAGGACGGACGCGTCAGGCTGGGCTCCTGTCAGTCCCACCACCGCGCGCGCCAGCCACAGGAAGTACGGCCCGTACGGGGTCCGGTTTTCCGCCCAGGCGGGGTCGGCCCCCAGGGAGAACCAGTTGTTGAGGGTGGAAATGCCCACCTCATACGGGTTCTGGCCTTCCTGGACCAGGCGGCCCTGCCCCGTATAGGCGTAGACGTCCCTGGAGAAGACCGGAACGCAGAACAAGAGCGGCAGGGACCAGGCGGATATGGCCACCACCACGGACCGCAGGGAGGATTGTCCCCAGTCCCCCAGCCTCTGGCCCAGGCGAAGCCAGGAGCGCATCAGGAGCATGGCACCGGCCGTCAGCAGCACGGTGGATACCGCCACGCCCCAGCCTTCGGTACGGAGTGCGATCACCACCGGTTGCCGGATCATGGGCGACCCGTTGGCGATCCAGCCCGTTCCGATGGAACCGACGAACATCATGAGGGCGCCGACAAAGCCTTCGAGGGTTGCCAGGTAGGCACGGCCTTTGGCGGGCACGGAAACCCCGGCCGGTGTGCCCGGCCGGCTCTCCGACATCCTGAGGTGTGACCCGCCTGCCGTCATGTTTGTGTGGTCCCCTGACTTGTTACGGCACTGCTCGCCCCAGCTTCAAATGGCCGCCCTGCAACCCGGCCATTTTATCAGCCGAGCTTACTTCCGCCCGGGGCCGGGCCGGGCGGAAGCGCCACAGTTTGGCAACGGCTGCGGAACTGCGTATCGCGGTTGGCTGCCCCTCCATAAACCCTGGCGGGTAGTGTTGCCTATGCAGCCGAAAGCCACCGGCGCATTCCCTTCCCACCCCATTGTCTTCCATGGCCGGGCTGGACCCGTGCGCACCGTGGCGCGCAGAAACGTTGCACACCCGCTCTCCCAGGAGAGCCATGTCCCCTGGAGCCGCTCCTTGGCCGTCACCGCCCGCCCCCGCCCCGTCCGGCAACCGACCACTGTCCTGACCGCCGTGCGCTCCCCGCGGCAGCTCTCCCGCGAGGTCCTGGCCGGCATGGTCACCACCCTGGCCCTGGTCCCCGAGGTCATATCCTTCTCGATCGTGGCCGGGGTGGATCCCATGGTGAGCCTGGTCGCCTCCATCGTGCTGGCCCTGGCGATGTCGGTCCTTGGCGGCCGGCCCGGCGTCGTTACCGCCGCAGCCGGTTCCGTCGCCCTGGTGATCGCCCCGCTGGTGCACCAGCACGGTGTCCAGTACGTCCTGCCCGCCGTGCTGCTCGCCGGCGTGATCCAGGTGGTCTTTGGCCTGGCCGGCCTTGCCCGGCTGATGCGGTTCATCCCCAGATCGGTGATGATCGGATTCGTCAACGCCCTGGGCGTGCTGATCTTCATGGCGCAGGTGCCCCATGTCCTCAATGTCCCCTGGCCCGCCTACGTCCTGTTCGCCCTGACGTTCGCGATCATTTTCGTCCTTCCGCGCTTCACCAAGGTGGTTCCGTCGCCGCTGGTTGCCATCGTGGCCGTCACGGCAATCGTCATCATCGCCGGCGTGGCCGTTCCGAGCGTCGCGGACGAAGGTCCCCTTACGGGCAAGCTGCCGGGGATCACCCCGTTCCTTTTCCCGCTTGACCTTGCCACCTTCCAGCTGGTCCTGCCCACGGCACTGAGCGTGGCGTTCGTCGGCCTCATGGAAACCCTCCTCACAGCGAAACTCGTCGATGACATCACCGGCACCCCGTCCCATAAGGGACGCGAGTCCTGGGGGCTGGGCGTATCGAACATCCTCGCCGGTTTCTACGGCGGCATTGCCGGCTGCGCCATGATCGGGCAGACCGTCCTCAATGTGAAGACCGGCCAGGCCCGCACCCGCATTTCGACGTTCGTGGCCGGACTGTTCCTGCTGGCCCTGGTGACCGGGCTCAGCTCGATCATGGGGCAGATTCCCATGGTGGCCCTCGCGGCGGTCATGATGGTGGTTGCCGTCACCACGGTGGACTGGCACAGCGTCAAACCGTCCACCCTGAAGCGGATGCCCATACCGGAGACACTGGTCATGGCTGTTACTGTCGCCGTCGTGGTGCTGACGGGGAACCTGGCCTACGGCGTCCTCGTCGGCGTCATCCTGGCCATGGTCCTGTTCGCCCGCCGGGTGGCGCATGTGATCACTGTTGAGAGGACCCTGGCCGGCGACGGGGAGAGTGTCCGCTACCAGGTGGTGGGCCCGCTGTTTTTCGGGAGCAGCAACGACCTGGTGGAACACTTCGCCTACGCGGACGATCCGGGCCTGGTGTCCATCGACCTCAGCCGTGCACAGATCTGGGACGCCTCGACGGTGGCCGCCCTCGACTCCATTGAAACGAAATACGCGGACCACGGGGCCACGGTGAGGATCGAAGGCCTCGATGAGCGCAGCACCGGATTCCACCGCCGGCTCACCGGTCATTTGGGCGCCTGACACGCCGGACGGCATCCAGCCCGGACGGCACAGGCAAAAGGGCGGAGCCGCAATCCGCCCGGCCCCGCCCCTTTGCAGCCCGGCTTAGGAGAAGCGTCCCGGCCGGAAGGTGGCCAGCATGGGGTGCTTCCTGCCGGTCAGGATTTCCCCGGCCAGGAGCTCACCGGCAATGAGTCCCAGCGTGGCGCCGGAATGCGTGAAGGCAACGAAGCAGCCGGGCACCTGGCCCAGTTCGCCCAGGACGGGTTCGCCGTCCCCGGGAATGGGCTTATAGCCCATCTTCCAGGAGGCGGGCTTGAGTTCCGGATTGCCGGCAACAAGCTTCGATGCCTCATCGGCCAGTTCCTGGACCACCTCATCGGGGATGCTGAAGGAGCCGTCCGCGTGCTCGGTAATGTGTTCCTCGTACCAGTCGTGGTCCAGGGCAAACGTCCCGCCCGGGTTGGGCCGCAAGGCTGCGCGCGGGGTGTTCATCACCGCGGCCACGTCGTGCTGCACCTGCTTGGTCACCACCAGCATGGACACGGGAGAGCCGTTGGGGATGTGCACTCCCAGGGGTTGGACGACGGCGGGCGTCGCCGCGCCGCAGGCCACCAGCACGGCGTCGGCCGGGTATGTCCCGCCCGACGCTGTCTCCACGCCGGAGGTGCGGCCGCCTTCCACCATGACGGAGGCTTTTCCCGCGTTCAGGACCAGTTCGCCGCCGCGGGCGTGGAACTCCTCCATGAGGAAGTCGATCAGGTCCGGCAGGCTCACCCAGCCCTCGCCGGGATTGAAGATGGCATTCTCCGGCACGGCGTCCGCATCGATGCCGGGGGTGGTGGCTGCGATACCGCTGGGGGCGAGAAGCCGGGAGTCGTAGCCGATGGACTTTTCGTAGGCGTGCCGGGCCGCGGTGGCCTCGCCCTGCCCCGCGGCGTTCCACATCAGGCCGCCGCCAAACTGCAGCCAGTCGCGGCTGGGGTCCGAGGCGAAGAGGGTGCGGTAGCGGTCCACGCCGGCCACCCGCAGCTGGTGGTACGGGGTGGACCGTTCGCCGGCGGAGTTGAGCCAGGACAGCGAGCGGCCGCTGGCTTCGCTGGCGAGGCCGCGTTCGGTCAGCAGGATCACGGAGGCTCCTTCGCGGAGCAGGTGGACCGCGGTGGAGACGCCGAGGATGCCGCCGCCGATGACGGCAACGCGCTTGGTGGCTGGAAGAGAGGACATGGTGTCCCTTTCTGTGGAATTCGTGGTTGCGGAAGACGCTGACGACGCGTCAGGGAAAGCAGGGGAAATTGGGTGTGGCGTCAGGCCAGGGCGTGGATGCCCTCGATCACCTTCAGCACCTCAAGCGGTTCGGCGGGATCCACCGGCAGCGGCCCGTTCCCGTGCAGGGCGGCGGCCAGCTGGACGTAGAACTGCGGGTAGGCGCCGCGTTCGGCGGGGACGGCCGCCGTTGCCCCGTCCACCCCCAGGAGCCCCCAACGCTCCTGGGGTTCCACACCATAGGCGGGGTCCGACGGCGGCGTCCCGGCAGCGAGGGCAGGTTCCTGTCCGTCCAGGCCCCACTTGGTGTAGCCGGCGCGGGAACCGAGGATGTGGAACCGCGGCCCGGCCTGGGCGGCCATGCCGTTCATCCAGAGCCGCGTGCGGACGCCGGAGGCGTGCAGCAACGACACGAACGCTTCCGTATCCGCTGCGTCCGGATGCGGACCGCGGTTGGCCGTCTCGCCGTAGCTCCGTTCCACCGGGCCGAAAAGGTGGATGGCCTGGTCGATCAGGTGCGCGCCGAGGTCGTGCAGGATGCCGCCGCCCTCGGACAGGGACACGGTGTCCCGCCAGTTTCCGAAGCCTTCGGGCCGCCACCATTCGAACCGCGATTCGAAGCTGGTGACCCCGCCAAGGTCTCCGGACGCCAGCACCTTCTGCAGGGTGAGGAAGTCTGCATCCCACCGGCGGTTCTGGAACACCGTTAGCTGCACCCCGCCGTCGGCCGCCCTGCTGATCAGCTCCCCGCCCAAGGCGGACGTGGGGACGAAAGGCTTGTCCACCACCACATGCAGGCCGTGGGCGATGGCTGTCGCGGCCAGCCCGTAGTGCGTGTGCGGCGGGGTGCCCAGGATGACCAGGTCCAGGTCCGCGGCCAGGGTGAACAGCTCCTCCGGGGTGCCGGCAATCCGTGCCTGCGGATACAGGCGTGCCGCCTCCGCCGCACGTTCCGGCTGGGCAGTGACGATGACGTCCAGCGAGAAGTCCGGGTTGGCCGCCACCAGGGGCGCGTGGAAGACCTTGCCGGAGATTCCAAAACCGACGACGGCGGTCCGGATGGGTGCCGCTGCAACCGCACCCATCAGAGCACCTCGGAAAGGAAGCGCTGGAGGCGTTCGCTGCGGGGATTGTCGAAGAGTTGGGCGGGTGTCCCGGCCTCCACTACTTCGCCTTCATCCATGAAGACCACCTGGTCTGCCACTTTCCGGGCGAAGCCCATTTCGTGGGTGACGACGAGCATGGTCATGCCCCGGCGGCCCAGGCCGGCCATGAGGTTCAGGACGCCCTTGACCAGTTCGGGGTCCAGGGCGCTGGTGGCCTCGTCGAAGAGCATCACTTCGGGTTCCATGGCCAGGGCGCGTGCGATGGCGACGCGTTGCTGCTGGCCGCCGGAGAGGTCACGGGGGCGGTGGTCGGCGCGTTCGGCGAGGCCAACCTCGGCGAGCCGTTGGCGGGCGCGTTCCATGGCCTGGGCCTTGGGCATGCCTTTGACGCTCCAGAGGGCCAGGGCCACGTTTTCCTCGGCGGTGTGGTCCGGGAAGAGGTTGAAATGCTGGAACACCATGCCGATGCGGGTGCGGAGTGTGTCCGGGTTGACGGTCAGGGTGCTGTCGCCAGCGAGCAGGACGTTCCCGCTCTTGGGTTCGTGCAGCCGGTTGACGCCGCGCAGCAGGGTGGATTTTCCGGATCCTGAGGGGCCAATGATGCAGGTGGTGGTGCCCGGCGCCACGGTGAGGCTGACGTTGCGCAGTACCTCGATGTCGCCGTAGGCCATGGTGAGGTTGCGCAGTTCCAGGCTTGAGCCGCGGAACGACTGTTCCTCCGAGGTGGCCGCATTCATGGTGGTGGGGGTGGGGGTGTTCATGTGTTGCTCCCGGCTGTGAGCGGCGAGGCCGCGTCGAGTTCCTTGACTTCCTTCAGGCCGCTGGTGGGTGGTGCGGCGCGGCGGCGGCCGGTGCGGAACTTGTTGTCGAAGTGGTTCACCAGGTGCGTCAGCGGGACGGTAATCACCAGGTAGAGGAGTCCGGCGGCCACCAGGGGTGAAAGGTTCCCGGACAGCACGGCGGCGTCCTGGCCCACGCGGAAGAGTTCGCGTTCGGTGACCAGCAGGCCCAGGAAGTACACCAGGGAGGAGTCCTTGACGATGGCGATGAACTGGTTCACCAGGGCCGGGAGGACCCGGCGGACGCCCTGGGGTACCACCACCAGGGCCATGGATTTGGCGTAGCTCATGCCCAGGGCACGGCAGGCCTCGCCCTGGCCCTTGTCCACGCTGAGGATCCCGGCGCGGAAGATCTCCCCGATGTAGGCGCTGGCGATCAGGCTCAGCGCGATGATGCCCAGCGGGTAGGGTGACGGGCCGAAGATCGACTGGCTCAGGCGGGCAAAGCCCTGGCCGATCAGCAGGATGGTGAGGATGGCGGGCAGGCCACGGAAAAGGTCCGTGTAGATCCTGGCCGGGACCCGCAGCCACTTGGATGGTGAGATGCCCATGACGGCCACCACCATTCCCAGCACCGTGCCAAGGACGGTGGCGGCAATGGAAATGATCAGCGTGTTCAGCAGGCCGACCGCCAGGAGTTGGGGCAGGACCTCGGCCATAGCGCCGAAGTCGAAGAAGGTACGGATGATGGTGTTGAGCCAGTCCATGATTGCTCTCAGACGTAGATGAAGGGGAGGTGCCGGGCAGGCCGCGTACGGCGGCCCGCCCGGCCAGGTGGCCCTAAGGCCTGACAGCCCGGCAAATAATGCTTGGGGGCTACTTGCTTGGCGAGGGTGATGCGGTCTGCTCGGCCTTGGGCAGGTACTGCTCGGGCATCGGTGAGCCCGGGAACCACTTCTGGTAGAGCTTCTTCCAGGTGCCGTCCTCCATGGCTGCGGCCAGGCCCTTGTTCAGGGCTTCCTTGAAGGCCGTCTTGCCCTTGGCCACTGCGAACCCGGCCGGGGCGTCGAAGGACGGGATGTCCGCGGCGCTGACCAGGCCGTGCTGCTCCTCGTAGGCCTTGGCGGCCTCGTAATCCAGGAAATGCGCGTCCACCGTTCCGCTGTTCACGGCGGCGATCGCGGTGTTGTTGTCAGGGAAGCGGACCAGGCTGGCCGAGGTGAAGTTCTTCACCGCATAGGCTTCCTGCAGGGTTCCCTGGACCACGCCCAGGCGTTTGCCGGCCAGCCCGTCCGCGCTGGTGATGCCGGAGGTCTTGGTGGTGATGACCGTGAGGTAGCCGGCCAGGTAACCGTCCGAGAAGTCCACGGTTTCCTTGCGCTTGTCGGTGATGCCGATGGCTGCGACGCCGGCGTCGAACTGTCCGTTTGCCACTGCGGCAAGGAGCCCCGAGAAGTCCTGCCCGGTGAAGACCACGTTGTCCACACCGGCCCGGTGGGCCACGTCCTTGAAGAGTTCCACGTCGAAGCCGGTGAAGTTTCCGGAGGCATCGGCGAAGGTGTACGGCTTTGAGTCACCCAGGCTTGCCACCCGGATGGTGCCTGGCTGGATCAATCCGTAGGGGTTGTTCTCTGTGGTGGAGGCGGCGGAGGTGGAGCTGCAGCCGGAGAGCGCCAGGACCGCGGCCAGGGCTGCCGCGGCAAATCCGGCAGGTCGGAGATTCTTTTTCTTCACAGCGTTGTCCAATCGTTGGTGGGAAGGCGGTGCTGTCAGGGCCGCCGAAGAAAGTCGTCGATGCTCTTGTTGAGTCCGGTCTCACAGCTTAGGATTGAGACCGGACTCACATCGATTGATAGAAATGTAGCCGATGTCACATGGGGCGTCAACAACCCCGTCGAAAGGTGAAGATGAACGGTGATGGAGCACGACGGCGGGACGTAACCGTTGCCGACGTCGCAAAAGCTGCGCAGGTCTCCAAGGCACAGGCCGCCCGTGCACTGGGCAATTACGGCGCGGTCAGCGACGACGTCCGCGAGCGCGTCCTCGCCGCTGCCGAGGCGCTTTCCTACCGTCCCAACGAGCTGGCCCGCAGCATGAACACCGGAAAATCGCACACCATCGGCGTGGTGGTGGGTGACATCGAAAACCCGCATTTCGGCCTTGCTACCCGGGGCATCACGGACACTGCCAAGAAGGCCGGGTACAACGTCATCCTGGTCAACACCGACGAGGACCGGGCGGCGGAAGTGGACGCGGTGCGGGTGTTGCTGGACAAGCGGGTGGACGGCCTCATCGTCGCCCCGGCATCATCAGTGGACACCGAACACCTGCAGGAGGTGCACCGGTCCGGACGCCCCCTGGTGTTCATCGACCGCACCGCCGGCGACCTCAAGGTGGAGACCATGGCCGTGGACATGGTGCGGATTTCCAGGGAAGCTACGCAGTATTTGCTCGAGGCAGGGCACCGGCGTATCGCCTTCATCTCCACACTGCGGACGGACACCCCCTACACGCCGGGCATGACCCTGGAGTCCTCCCAGATTGCGGACCGCATCGAGGGGATGCGGGACGCTTTCCTTGCGGCGGGGCTGCCCTTCCCGGAAGACCTGGTCAGGTTGAATGCCGGCGATGCCGACTCGATCCGCAGCATCACCCGCGAAGTGCTCCGGGGCCCGGACCAGGCCACGGCAGTGGTCGCTTCGGACGGCCTGATTGCCCTCAGCGTGGTGGAAGCGATCCAGGAATTGGGCCTGTCCATTCCGGCCGATGTGTCGTTCCTGATGTACGACGACTTCGCATGGACCAGGCTCACCACGCCGCCCCTGACGGTCATCGCCCAGCCGGTCTACAACATGGGCGTGGCGGCAGCCAAGGCACTGATCCGCCAGATGGAGGGGCTGCCGCCCGCCGCTCCGGCGCAGTTCACGGCCACCCTGGTGCGCCGCGGTTCAGTGGGCCCGCGCCGGACGGGCGACGATCCACAGCGGGAAAAGCTGGCGGCCTCGCTCAACTGATACGCGGGAACCTACTGCGAGGCGTCGAAACCGGCCAGCAGGCGCCGGGACGCGGTCTGCATATGCGATCGCATGGTGGCCGTGACGGCGGCAGATTCTACGGACACCTCCCAAGCGAAACAATCTGAAGTCCGGCGCCTCCCGTGACTCTGCCGAGGCCGTCATCCGCACCATCTACGCTCCCGTCATCGACGTGCACTGGGTCACCGTCAAGCAGCACGCCATCCTGGAGCCAACCCTGGTACGGCAAGGACAGCATCATCAAGGACGACTGGAAGAAGATCTTCGACGACTCCGAACTCGACGGCGTTATCGCCAAGCTGCTCAAGCTCGAGGCGGTCAAGCGCTAGGCACCCACCCGCAGCGGCGGCCTCCGTCCGGTTATTGGGCCGGGCGGACGCCGCCGTTTTTTCGTTGTCCGACGCGTCAGCGGACGCCTGCGCCTGCGAGGTTGAAGTAGGACCGGGCGTCCGGCGGCCGGATATCGGCCACCACGTCGCTGAAGATCCGCATGGGATGCGGCGTGAAAGGATGCTCCGCGATCGCGTCATAGTCGAGGTCGATGCCCAGCCCAGCGCCTTCGGGGATCATGACATCGCCGTCTGCCGTCAGCTGAAGGCGCTCACTGGAGATGTCGCTGCGCCACGGCACGTCCGTGGCCATGATCTCCAGGTACCGGAAATTCGGCAGTGTGGCCCCGAGCTGCAGGGTTGCCGCAGTGCTGAGTGGCCCGCTGGGGTTGTGCGGTGCGAACGGCACATAATGGGCTGCCGCCAGAGTGGAAATGAACGACAGTTCCAGCAGCCCGCCGGCGTGCGTGACGTCCGGCTGGATGTAATCCACGGCGTTGCGGGCCAGGGCAGGAATGAAGGTGTTCCGGCCCATCCATCTCTCCCCCGCGGCAATGGGAACAGGGGACTTGCTGTGCACCTCCACGAGGGCGTCGATCCCGTCCGGCGGGCACGGTTCCTCGAAAAACACCGGCTGGAACCGTTCAAGTTCGCGGGCCACCCGGATGGCGGTGGGAACATCAAAGCGGCCGTGGCCTTCTATGAACAGTTCAACGTCGTCGCCCACTGCCGCCCGCACTGCCTCAACAGGTTCAAGCATGCGCCCCAGGTCCCGCGGTTCCAGGAAAAGGTCCGCGGCCTCGAAAGGGTCCCACTTTAGGCCGCGGAAGCCTTGGCCGACCGTCCGTACAGCGGCCTCGGCGAAATCCTCCGGAGTGATGGCCCCGGAAAACCAGCCGTTGGCGTAGGCGCGGACCCGGTCGCGGACCTGTCCCCCCAGCATCCGGTGGACCGGGACGCCCAAGGCCCGCGCCGAAACATCCCACATCGCCATCTCAAGGGCGCTCAGGGCTGTCATGGATACCGGACCGCCGCGCCAGTAGGCGTCGCGGTTGAGCTCATAAATGGTCTGGGTAATCCGCGTGGGGTCCTTGCCCCTGACGGCTTCGGCAAGGACAGCCACCGCCCCGAGGACAGCATGTTCCTGCCCTTCGAGGGTCGCCTCGGCGATGCCGGTGAGCCCCTCGTCAGTTGTAAGCCGGACGAAGATGAGGTTCGTCCGGTAGAAGTCCACGACCACGGTGTCGAGATGGGTGATTTTCATGGTTGTCTTTCAGTCCGCGGGAGGGGCGGTGGATTCCCGCACGATTACCTGGGTTGCCAGTTCCACTCGGTGGGAATCGAGGACTTCGCCTTGCACCTGCCGCAGTAGCGACCTTAGGGCCGCCCGCCCCATCTCCTCCAGGGGCTGGGCCACGGAACTCAGCGATGGAACGGACTGCTCACCCTGGTTGGTGCCGTCGAAGCCGATGAGGCTGATGTCCTCGGGAACCCTGATTCCGTGGCGCCGCGCTTCGCTGAGGACGCCCAGGGCAATGGTGTCGCTTCCGGCGAAGATCGCCGTGGGGCGCGGGTCAAGCTTCAGCAGCTCTTTGAATCCATTGACCCCACTCTCCGTCCGGAACCGGCCGCCGGAAACAACGTACTGGGGGTCCACCTTGATCCCTTGTGCCATCAGGGCTGCCATGTATCCGTGCAGCCGCGCCTGGTTGCATTCAGCGCCCTCTATGCCGCCGATGTAGGCAATGCGGCGGTGTCCCAGTCCCAGCAGGTGCTCGGTGGCAGCTTTGCCGCCGGCCCAGTTGGTGGCCCCAACGCTGACGACGTCGGCGGAGGGCGGGTTAAGCGGGTCGATGACGACGACGGGGATGTGGCGGCGCCTGAACGCGTGCAGTTGCGCCTCGCTGAAGGCCGAGGTCACCACGATCATCCCGGCCCTGCCCTCTTCGAGCATCCGCTGCGCCCGGCGCTCGGGGGTGTGGCGGGCGGGGGTGGACTGGCCGGTCACACTGACCAGGATTTCGACGTCGGCGGCGGCAGCGAACTGCAGGATGCCGTTGAGGACCTGGATGGTGTATGCGGAGTCGAGCACGTCGATCACTACTTCCACCACGGTCCCGCTTTCGGCGGCCGCCCGGCGCTGGACAGGCGACTGGTAGCCCGCCTGCTCCAGTGCGGCAAGGATCCGGGCCCTGGTTTCGGGGGCCACGTCCTCACGCCCGTTCACCACTTTGGACACCGTAGGCGCCGAAACCCCTGCCTGCCTGGCCACGGTAGCGAGCGTAGGTTTGGTCCGCTCCTGCAATTTGCTCGTCATCGGTTCGCAATCTTTCGAAAGTGGGGAAACGCTTTCATTGTGCAGAGTGGGGCCTTCTCCGGTCAAGAGCACCGGGACATAGGGAGTAGACAGAAAAGATCCTCTACGATCCCTTGACGCCGCCGATAATTAGGGCTTTAGTTTACAGCGTGACTTATATCACCGTTCGAAATGTTTCGAACGAACGGCGGAGCTGACGCCCCGTACCCCGACGCAAATTCACAATGGAGAAGCAATGAAGCAACCCCAGTCCTCCCGGCGGTCTTTCCTCGCCCTCGCTGCCCTCACTCCCTTTGCCGTTGCCGCGACCACTGCCTGCGGGACGTCCGGCCCCGGTGCCTCCAGCGGCGGCGGGGGCGCCAGCATGTGGTACCTGTCCGGCGAGCCGAACCAGACCACCATGCAGAAAGCCGTGGATGCCTTTAACTCGGCAAACTCCGCCGACAAGATCACGGTCACGTACTTCCAGAACGACGCCTACAAGACCAAGATCAAGACCGCCATCGGCGCCAACCAGGCACCCACGATCATCTACGGCTGGGGCGGCGGTGGCCTGAAGACCTACGCCGAGGCCAACCAGGTTGAGGACCTCACCAGCTGGTTCGACCATAATCCGGACCTGAAGAAGAAGTTCTTCCCGTCCGTGTTCGGTGCAGCCACCGTCAACGGCAAGATCTACGCCCTGCCCAACCAGTACGTCGCCCCGATCGTGCTGTTCTACAACAAGGAACTGTTCCAGAAGGCAGGCGTCCAGCCGCCCAAGACCTGGGACGACATCATGTCCTTGGTCAAGACCTTCAACGGCATGGGCGTAGCCCCGTTCTCCCTGGGCGGCCAGTCGCGCTGGACCTCCATGATGTGGCTTGAATACCTCCTGGACCGCATCGGCGGGCCGGACGTCTTCAAGGCGATCTTCGAGGGCAAGCCCAATTCCTGGATGGACCCGGCCGTGATCGAGACCGGCACCAAGATCCAGGAGCTGGTCTCTGCTGACGGCTTCATCAAGGGCTTCTCCTCCATCACTGCCGACTCGCAGGCAGACCAGGCCCTCCTGTTCTCCGGCAAGGCAGCCATGATGCTGCACGGTTCCTGGACCTATGGCGCCATGAAGAAGGCCGGCCAGAACTTTGTGCAGGACGGAAAGCTGGGCTTCGTCCCCTTCCCCACGGTTGCCGGCGGCAAGGGCGACCCGAAGAACGGCGTCGGAAACCCCGCGGCGTACATGTCAATCTCTTCCAAGGCCAGCGACAAGGAAAAGGAATCCGCCAAGAAGTTCTTCAAGGACGGGATCCTGACCGATACCGTGGTCGACGCCTACATCAACTCCGGCTCCGTGCCGATTGTCAACGGCATCGAAGACAAGCTGAACACCTCCCCGGACAAGGAGTTCCTGAACTTCGTCTACGACATGGCCAAGAACGCACCCAACTTCCAGCAGTCCTGGGACCAGGCGCTGAGCCCCACCGCAGCTGAGGCCCTGCTGAACAACATCGACCAGCTGTTCCTGAAGTCGATCACGCCGCAGCAGTTCGCCGAGAACATGAACGGCACCCTAGGGAAATGAGCAACGCCGTCTCCACTGCCCCGCGGGCCGCCACGAGGGCGAAAGATTCCAAGCAGACCGAACAGCGCAGGGCCGCCCTGGCGTGGCTGACCCTGCCGGCACTGTTCTTCTTCCTGGTGTTCGCAGTCATCCCGCTGGCCGGGGTGCTCATCCTCAGCTTCAGCAGCTGGGACGGAATCGGTGCCATCGGGGCAGCTGGACTGGACAACTGGTTCTCTGTGCTGGCGGATCCGGGACTGTACAACGCCCTGGGCCTGACCTTCCTGATCATGATCGTTTCGTGGCTGGTCCAGACTCCCATCAGCCTGCTCCTGGGGGTGTTCACGGCGGGAAGCCAGCGCTACCGGGCTGCCCTTGCCGTCCTGTACTTCCTGCCCCTCTTGCTGTCCTCAGCCGCCGTCGCCATCGCCTTCAAGGCCCTTTTGGACCCGAATTTCGGCCTGGCAACCGGCCTGGGGCTGCCCTTCCTGGCACAGGACTGGCTGGGGGTACCCCAACTGGCCGTAGGCCTGGTCATCTTCGTCATCGCCTGGCAGTTCGTCCCGTTCCACACCCTCATCTACCAGGGCGGGGTGCGGCAGATCCCGAAGTCCCTTTACGAGGCAGCGCAGATCGACGGTGCCGGAACCATCAAGCAGTTCTTCCACATCACCCTGCCCCAGCTGAAATACACCATCATCACGTCCTCCACGCTGATGGTGGTGGGTTCGCTGACCTACTTCGACCTGATCTTCGTCCTCACGGGCGGCGGACCGGGAAACTCCACGCGGATCCTGGCCCTGGACATGTACCTGCGGGGCTTCCGGGCCAACCTCATGGGCCCGGCCAGCGTCATCGCCGTCATTCTCGTCATCATCGGCCTTGCACTGGCCTTGTTCCTCCAGCGTCTTGGCGGCAAGGACAAACAAGGCAGCCAATTGGAAGGTTTGTAGGGTGAGTACCGTCCTGAAAAGCAATTCGCAGGAGGCCCGGACCGGAACCACGGCCGGTTCCGCCGCACCCAAGCAGGGACTCGGCCAACGGCTGAGGCGGCTCAACATCCCCGGCGGCCTCGGTGGGTGGATCTGGCTGGCCATTATCATCCTCCCGATCTACTACGTGGTGATCACCAGCCTGAAGACGCAGGCGGGATACTTCGGCCAGAATCCCCTGGCCGTTCCCACCTCGCCCACGCTGGAGAACTACCAACTGGTCCTTGAGAAAGACTTCGCCACATATTTCATGAACAGCGTCATCGTCACGCTCGGTTCCGTAATTCCCACGGTGCTGATCTCGTTCATGGCCTCGTTCGCGATCGTCCGGGGCAGCGGAAGGTTCCTCAAGCTGGTCAACGGCATGTTCCTCATGGGGCTGGCCATCCCGCTCCAGGCGACGATCATCCCGATCTACCTGATGATCATCCGGCTCAACCTGTACGACAGCCTGCTGGCACTGATGCTGCCGTCCATTGCCTTTGCCATCCCCCTCACAGTGCTGATCCTGTCCAACTTCATCCGCGACGTCCCGAACGAATTGTTCGAGTCCATGCGGCTGGACGGCTGCAGCGAGTGGCAGACCATGTGGCGGCTCGCCCTGCCCCTGACCCGCCCGGCTATTGTGACCGTTGCCATCTACAACGGCCTGCATGTCTGGAACGGGTTCCTGCTCCCGCTGGTCCTGACCCAGAGCCCCAGCCTGCGCGTCCTGCCCCTGGGCCTGTGGAGCTTCCAGGGTGAATTCAGCGTCAATATCCCGGCCGTTCTCGCCTCGGTGATGCTCAGCACGCTGCCCATCCTGGTGCTTTACGTCATCGGCCGCCGCCAACTGCTGGCAGGCCTGACGGCCGGCTTCAGCAAGTAGAAAGGACACGTCCATGACCACCGCCAAACCCCTGCGGGTCGGCATGGTGGGCTACGCCTTCATGGGTGCCGCCCACTCCCACGCCTGGCGGACCGCGCCACGGTTCTTCGACCTGCCGCTGCAGCCACAGCTCACCGCGGTCGCCGGCAGGAATGCCGACGGCGTCCGCGCGGCAGCTGACAAGCTGGGCTGGGAGTCGGTGGAGACCGACTGGCGGCGCCTGATCGAGCGCGACGACATCGACCTCATCGACATCTGCACGCCCGGCAACACCCACGCAGAGATTGCCATCGCAGCCCTCGAGGCCGGAAAGCACGTGCTGTGCGAAAAGCCGCTGGCCAACTCCGTGGAGGAAGCCGAGCGGATGACACTGGCAGCGGAGACCGCCGCAAAGCATGGAGTCTTCTCCATGTGCGGCTTCAGCTACCGCCGCACCCCGGCACTGGCACTGGCCAAGCGGTTCGTGGAGCAAGGACGGATTGGCGACATCCGGCACGTCCGGGCCCAGTACCTGCAGGACTGGCTCTCCGACGCCAACGCCCCCATGACCTGGCGGCTGGACAAGGACAAGTCCGGTTCCGGCTCCCTGGGCGACATCGGCGCACACAGCATCGACGCCGCCCAGTGGGTCACGGGGCAGAACATCAGCGGGGTGTCGGCAATGCTGGAAACGTTTGTCCGGGAACGTCCGCTGGCAGGCGACCTGGTGGGCCTTGGGGGCCACGGCGACCTCAGCAGTGACAACCCCCGCGGGACCGTCACCGTTGATGATGCGGCCATCTTCAGCGCAAAGTTCGACGGCGGCGCCTCCGCGGGCGCGATCGGCGTCTTTGAGGCAACGCGCTACGCCCTGGGCCGGAAAAATGCCATGCGGCTGGAGGTCAACGGCACCAAGGGTTCCCTCGCCTTTGATTTCGAGGACATGAACGTCCTGTCCTTCTACGATTCGGCCGAATCGCCGGACGCCGGCTTCCGCCGGATTTTCGTCACCGAGCCCGAGCACCCGTACGTGGGGCATTGGTGGCCCACGGGCCACGGCCTGGGGTACGAGCACGGTTTCACCCACCAGGTGGTGGACCTGGTCACGGCCATCGGCGAGGGCCGCCAACCGGAACCGTCGTTCGGCGACGCCTTGCAGGTACAGCGGGTCCTCGCCGCAGTGGAGTCCAGCGCCGCGAATTCCAGCCAGTGGCAAAAAGTCTGAGCGACCTACAGCTTCAAGAAACCAAGGAACACCCAATGACACGACCAATCACGCTGTTCACCGGCCAGTGGGCCGACCTGCCCTTCGAGGAAGTGGCCCGGCTTGCCGGCGAGTGGGGCTTTGACGGGCTGGAAATCGCCTGCTGGGGCGACCACCTGGACCCCCGCCGGGCTGCGGAGGACGACAACTACCTCCAGGGCCGGCTGGACATCCTCGAGAAGAACAACCTCAAGGTCTTCGCCATCGCCAACCACCTCACGGGCCAGGCCGTCTGCGATGACCCTATCGATGAGCGCCACCAGGGCATCCTGTCCGCGGAAGTCTGGGGCAATGGCGAGCCTGAAGGGGTGCGCCGGCGGGCGGCGGAGGCCATGAAGGACACCGCGCGGGCGGCCGCACGGCTTGGCGTCAAGACCGTGACGGGGTTCACCGGTTCGTCCATCTGGAAGGCCGTCGCCATGTTCCCGCCGGCCTCGCAGGCAATGATCGACGCCGGTTACCAGGACTTCGCGGACCGGTGGAACCCCATCCTGGACGTCTTCGACGAGGCAGGTGTCCGGTTCGCACTCGAGGTCCACCCGTCTGAAATCGCCTACGACTACTGGACGGCGAAACGGACCCTTGAGGCTATTGGCCACAGGGCGAACTTTGGCCTGAACTTCGACCCCTCCCACTTCATCTGGCAGGACCTGGATCCCGTGATGTTCCTGCAGGACTTCGCGGACAAGATCTTCCATGTGCATGTAAAGGAATCCGTCCGGCAGCTGGATGGCCGCAACGGCCGCCTGGGTTCGCACCTCGCCTGGGCGGATCCCCGGCGGGGCTGGGACTTCGTCACGGCAGGACACGGTGACGTGCAGTGGAACCGGATCTTCCGGACCCTGAATGCCATTGGCTACGACGGCCCCACCAGCATCGAATGGGAGGATGCCGGAATGGACCGCCTCATCGGCGCCCCGCAGGCCCTTGCCATGGTCCAGGAACTGGCCCGCATCGCCCCGCCCGCAGCGGCGTTCGACGCCGCCTTCGCCAGCCGCTGACCCCCTGCTCTTTCCGGCCCGCAAGGCCGGTAGCCAAACAAAGGAAATTCAATGACAGAACGAAAGAATGCACTGGTGGTCCGCGGCGGCTGGGACGGCCACCAGCCCTACGAGGCCACCGAGCTCTTCATTCCCCATCTCAAAGACAACGGCTATGACGTCCGGGTGGAGGAATCCCCCAAGGTCTACACCGACGCCGCCTACATGGCCGGTGTGGACCTCATCATGCAGTGCATGACCATGTCCACCATCGAAAAGGACGAGTTCGCCGGACTGCGGGCCGCCGTGGAGAACGGCACCGGCCTGGCCGGCTGGCACGGTGGAATCGCCGATTCCTACCGGAACACCTCCGACTACCTGCACCTGATCGGCGGCCAGTTCGCCTGCCACCCTGGCAAGCACCCGGATGAGTGCATCGGCGAGCAGTCGGACAACTACGTGCCCTATACCGTCAACATGCTGCCCGCGGCCGCCGAACACCCCATCACCCGGGGCATCCAGGACTTCGACCTGGTCACCGAGCAGTACTGGGTCCTCTCCGACGACTACATCGATGTCCTGGCCACCACCACCCAGAAGGTCCGTGAATGGGACCCATGGAACCGTGAAGTGACCTCCCCCGCCATCTGGACCCGCCAGTGGGGCAAGGGCCGCATCTTCGTCGCCACCCCCGGCCATCGGGTCGAAATCCTCCAGGACACCAATGTCCGCACCATCATCGAAAGGGGCCTGCTGTGGGCAAGCCGTTGAAAGTCGGAATCATTGGCTGCGGAGCCATCATCGCGCAGTACCTGGCGAACTTCCGCAAACTCAGCCAGATCGACCTGGTGGCCGTGGCGGACCTGGACCCCGCACGTGCCCAGGCCGTGGCGGATGGCTACGAAGGTGTCCGCGCCATCTCCGTGGAGGAACTCCTCGCCGCGGACGACGTCGAACTTGTCCTGAACCTGACCATCCCCGCCGCCCACGCCGAGGTGGCACTGAAGGCCATCGCCGCCGGAAAGAGCGTCTACGGCGAGAAGCCCCTTGCTGCCACGACTGAGGAGGCGCGCCAGGTGCTGGACGCGGCACGCGAGGCCGGCGTCGCCGTCGGCTGCGCTCCTGACACCGTACTGGGCACCGGCATCCAGACCGCCCGCAAGGCGATCGACGACGGGCTGGTCGGCGCCCCCATCTCGGCGTCGGCAACCATGGTGACCCCAGGCCACGAGCGCTGGCACCCGAACCCGGACTTCTACTACCAGCCCGGCGGCGGCCCGCTGCTGGACATGGGCCCCTACTACGTGACCGCCCTGGTGACCCTGCTGGGTCCCGTCGTCTCCGTGATGGGCGCGGCCAGCCACACCCGGAATGAGCGCACCATCGGCTCGGGGCCGCGCCAGGGCGAGAAAGTGCCGGTCACCATCGACTCCCACGTGACCGGCGTCCTGGTCCACGCCTCCGGTGCGCTGTCCACCCTCTTCATGAGCTTCGATGCCGTGAAGTCGAAGTCGCCCAACATCGAGATCCATGGCGAGCGCGGTTCCCTGGTGGTGCCGGATCCGAACCACTTTGACGGCGACGTCCAGCTGTTCTCCCTCGGCGCCGAGGACTGGGAGACCCTTCCCGCCTCCGCAGGGTACGTCGACGCCGGACGCGGGTTCGGCATCGCGGACCTTGCCGCCACCCCGCAAGGCAAGGAGCCCAGGGCGGGTGGCGCACTTGCCTTCCACGTCCTGGAAGTCATGGAATCCGTCCTCAAAGCCGCACGCAGCGGCATGACGTTCGGCATCCGGAGCACGGTGGAGCGGCCGGAAAGCGTGGCCCTCACCGTCCTGGCCGAACAGGCGGACGCGCTCCAGTCCCAGTAGCCGGCTGTCCGGAACCGTGCCGCTTTGGGCAGTAAAGCTACCGCAGCCCGTCGCTGCGGGCGGCGCGGTTCCGGCCCAGCGATTTGGCCCGGTACAGGGCGGCATCCGCTGCGGCGATAAGTTGGTCAACATCGGAGGTCACGCCGTCGTAGGTGGAAATGCCGTAACTCGCGGTGGGCATCTCCATGCCGCCCGGCGTGTCCGCGCCGGCCATGCGCCTGCTGATCTCCTCGGCAATCGTCTCGGCCCGTTCGGCGCTTGCTCCGGGAACCAGGATGACGAACTCTTCCCCGCCGTACCTCCCCGTCAGATCTGTGGAGCGCACGGTGGCAGCGCACGCGTCGGCGAAGGCCTGCAGCGCCAGGTCGCCGGCGGCATGCCCATAGGTGTCGTTGACAGTCTTGAAGTGGTCAAGGTCGGCAAGGATCAGGGCTCCCGAGCCGCCGGTGATGGTGCGGTCGGCCAACTGCTCGGTGGCCAGGTCCAGGAAGGCCTTGCGGTTCAGGAGCCCGGTGAGGTCGTCGCGGCTGGCCACCACGCGCAGGGCACGCGTCTGCTGTTCGGTGCTCAAGGCCGCCATGCTGAAGGACACCACCACCAGCAGGACCATGGTCACCAGGGTGGTGATGGCGGACCCAAAAACGGTGACGAAGACAGGCCCGTTCTGGCCCTCCACCAGGAACGCCAGCCACCGGAAGAAGTAGAAGACACTGAGCCCTCCGGCCGCCACAGCCATGGGGATCCGGACCCGCGAATACCCGGGCTCAAGGCGCCAGAGCTCACGGGACGCCAATCCGACGGTCAGGCTCATGGCGGCGAGGAACACCGTGCCGCCGGACCAGGTGTTGGTGGCGGGTTGGTCCAGCAGGGAGGCCACCAGGGTGACCAAGGGAATGCCGGTAAAGGCCCACCTGGGAGGCCGTACGGTCCGCAGGGAGCGCGCCCCGGCCCACACTGCAACGCCGCCGTGCACCAGCAGGGTGTTTCCCAGGGGGTTGGCCCACACCTGATGCACTGTGCCGTCAAACAGGAAGCAGCCTGATCCGGCCAGGAAGAACAGCAGGGCACCGCACCACCAGGCGCTGTATGGCGAACGCGTCAGCCGGTAGGCGGAAAAGTAGAAGAGAACCACCAGGACCAGGGCCATGAGGCCGAAAGCGATGCGCAGGGTCGCCGTGTCCAGAACCATGTGCCAGAAGTCCCCCCAGAAGGCCTGATGTTGCCCAGCACAGTATGGCATCCACGCACACCGTACAGAAGCGTCCGTACCCCTGAAGGACAGCCGTCAAACTCACCTAGGGTGGCAGGTACCACCCAGGCAATGAAAGGCCCGCCCATGCTCCTCCTTTTCGGCTTCAAGACCGTCCACAAGGCCCTGCCGGGCCGAACGGCAACCTGCCAGCACTGCGGCGCCTTCGTCCACCATGCCCTGGACGAACAGGCCACCAAGTTCACGCTGTTCTTCATCCCTGTCCTCACTGTGTCCCGGAAATACCTGATCACCTGCACCAACTGCGGCCACGCTTCGTCCATCAGCGGACGGCAGAAGCGGGCGCAGGAACTTCGGCGGTAGCACGCGGCAATCCCCTGCGGAAGATGCCAACCTCTAGCCTCCGGCGTTGGGGGCCGCTAAAGTGGGAGACGGTCCCGCCCCGCCGCTTCCGGCAGGAGGACGGGAAACCGCACAAGGGAATGGAGGTGGTTTTGATGACTGCAGTTGCCGCGCGCCCTGGGCGCCCCGCATCCATCACACCCACCATCCCTCCCGGCTGCCTTCGCGGTTCCTGACGCTGCGCGTCCACCCGCACTGCACCGGGGACAGCCCAAGGAACCACCGTGCATACTTCTTCAGGCAACCCCCTGGACACCACCAACACCACAGAAACAGACAGCGCTGCTGGCACTCGTCCGCTGCCCGGCCCCTCCGCATACGGCTACACGCCCGCCGTTGCCGGCTATTTCGATCAGCATCCCTGTCCGCCGGCAACTGAACGGGGCCGGGTGGTCCGCGTGGACCGCACCCTGCTGCTCGTCGCGGTCCATGACGGTCTCCTCCACCTGCCCTACCCGCTCTCGGGCGAGCCGGCCGTCACCGGAGACTGGGTCTGGATCGGCCCCAACCGGGGCGGCGACCGGCAAATCCTGGCCGTCCTCCCCCGCCGCTCGGAACTCAGCCGCAAACGTGCCTTCGAGGATTCGTCCGCCGCGCAGGTCCTGGCCGCGAACATGGACACCGTGGGCGTGGTGGTGCCCGTGGACCGGCCCCTCACACACAACCGGTTGGAACGCACCCTCGTCGCCGCATGGGATTCCGGCGCCACCCCCCTGGTGATCATCACCAAGGCGGACCTGGCCGAGGTGGCGGACGACGTCGTCGGAAAAGTTATCCTTCAGGCGGCGGGCGTGGAGGTGGTCACCACATCCGCCGAAAACGGCGACGGCATCGACGAACTGATGGCACGGATTCCGCCGGGCGGAACCATCGTGCTGCTGGGACCGTCCGGTGCCGGCAAATCCACCTTGATCAATGCCCTGGTGGGCCGCGACGTCCAGCAGACCGCCGAAGTGCGGTCCGGAGACTTCAAGGGCAAGCACACCACCACCGTCCGCGAGCTGGTCCCGCTGTCCAACGGGACGGTGCTGATGGACACTCCCGGCGTGCGCGGATTTGGCCTGTTCGATGCCGGGGACGGCCTGGACGGGATGTTCGGCGACGTCGAGGAACTGGCTGCCGGCTGCCGGTTCGCTGACTGCTCACACGGGAGCGAGCCTGGCTGCGCCGTCCGCGAAGCAATCGACACCGGCGTCCTGGCCGCGCGCCGCTGGAACTCGTATCTGAAGATGCAGCGGGAACTGGCGGCGCTGGCGCGCCGCTCCGATGTCGCCGCCCAGCGCGCCTACCACCGGGAGTGGCACCAGAAGGTGGTTTCGGCGGGGAAGTCGCAACGCTGGGCTGAGCGCGAGGCCTCCGAACGCGGAAGCCGGAACGGAGACAAGGACCGGAAGCGCAAGCGGTAGGAGAACGCCTATTCCGTGTCATGGGTGGGGAGTAGGGTTCGGTCATGGACATCATCCTGGTACCCGGTTTCTGGTTGGACGCCTCGTCATGGGAGGGGGTAACACCTGCCCTGGAAGCAGCCGGGCACCGCCCCCATCCCCTCACGCTTCCCGGCAAGGACTCGGTGGATGCCAGCCGCGCAGGCATCAGCCTGCAGGACCATATCAATGCGGTGGTGGAGGTCCTGGACGGGCTGCCGGGCAGGGTGGTCCTGGTGGGCCACTCCGGCGGCGGGGCAATCATTCACGGGGTAGTGGATGCGCGGCCGGACAGGGTGGAACGCGCCATCTACGTGGACAGCGGGCCGCTGGCTGACGGCAGCGTCATCAACGACCAGTTGCCTGCCCACGGGGACGATGTCCCGCTGCCGCCCTGGCAGAGTTTTGACGACGCCGAACTGGTGGACCTCAACGACCGGCTGCGCCGGTCATTCCGCGCCCGCGCCGTTCCCGAACCCCGCGGCGTGGCGTACGGCAGGCAGCGCCTGCATGACGGGCGCCGCTACGACGTTCCCGCCACCGTCATCTCGTGCGGGTTCCCCTCGGCCATGCTCCGGGAGTGGATCGCGGCAAACCATCCCTTCGTGGCGGAGCTGGCCAAGGTGCGGGACGTGGAATTCATCGACCTGCCCACCGGGCACTGGCCGCAGTTCACCAAACCGGACCAACTGGCCCAGGCCATCCTGTCGGCGGTGGACCGGACAGGCAGGGACTGAAACGAAATACTCTTGCGCGCTGCCAGTACGGTCCCCATAATAAATGAATGGCATTCATTTATTCGACCGCAGTCCGGGACAGCGCCGCCCCTGACCACGTATCCACCGGCGCCGCAGGCCACATGCCCGCAGAGTGGGAGGCCCACCAGCGCACATGGATGGCGTTTCCACCACCCAACGACACCTTCGGCCCCATCGGCAGCCCCACCCTTGACCGGGCCCGGGCCGCCTGGACCACGGTGGCCCAGACAATCGCCCGGCACGAGCCCGTGACGGTGGTGGCTGACCCCAGGGACGCCACGGCCGCACGGGAATGGCTCGGCAGCGGCATCGACGTCGTGGAGGTCCCGCTCGATGACGCCTGGCTGCGGGACAGCGGCCCCACGTTCGTGCACCAGCCCAACGGCGCACTGGCAGCCGTCGACTGGATCTTCAATGGATGGGGGGCCCAGGAGTGGGCGGCGTGGGCCAAGGACCAGGACGTTGCCCGGACTGTTGCAATAGGCACCGGAGTTCCCGTCTGGCCGAGCCCCTTGGTGAATGAGGGCGGCGGGTTCCATGTGGACGGCGAAGGGACCGTCCTGCTCACCGAAACGGTCCAATTGGATCCCCGCCGCAATCCCGGCGCCACCAAGGAATCGGTTGAAGCAGAAGTCCACGCCGCCCTGGGCACCACCAAAGCAATCTGGCTTCCACGCGGACTGACCCGGGATTACGACGAATTCGGCACCCGGGGACACGTGGACATCGTGGCAGCCTTCGCCGGCGCCGGCACCATCCTGCTGCACCGCCAGGACGATCCCGCCCACCCCGACCATGCCGTCTACCTGCAGCTGAAGGCCGTCCTCGCGGGCCAGCTGGATGCCAAGGGCCGGCCGCTGCGCATTATCGACGTCCCGGCACCCACGGTGTTGCGCGATGCTGATGGCTGGGTGGATTGGTCCTACATCAACCACTACGTCGGCAACGACGTGGTGGTGCTGTGCAGCTTTGACGATCCCAACGACACCATCGCCGCGGGGATCCTGGAACGCGCGTATCCGGGCAGGACCGTGGAACTGGTGGATGCCAGGGACATCTTCGCTTTCGGCGGCGGCATCCACTGCATCACGCAGCAGCAGCCGGCTGCCAAGGATGGAGGCACACTGTGAAGCTCGCCGAAACGCAGGTTCCGCTGCCGGTGGGGCAGACGTTCGACGTCGTGGAGGCCGGCATCGCACAGCTGCGCGCCGCCCTCGACTCCGGCCAGGTCACCAGCGAGGAACTGGTCCGTCTCTACCTTGACCGCATCGAGAAGTATGATTCGCACGGCATACGCCTCAACGCGCTCGTCGTGATGAACCCGGATGCAGTTGCCGAAGCACAGGCGTCAGACCGGCGCCGCGCTGCCGGCTTCACCCTGGGACCCCTCGACGGTATCCCCTACACGGCTAAGGACAGCTACCAGGTAAAGGGGCTTACCGTAGCCGCGGGCTCACCGGCCTTCAAGGACCTGGTGGCACAGCGGGATGCCTTCACCATCGAACGGCTGCGGGCAGGCGGGGCGGTCCTGATCGGGCTCACCAACATGCCGCCCATGGCCAACGGAGGTATGCAGCGCGGCGTATATGGCCGGGCAGAGAGCCCCTACAACGCGGAATACCTCACCGCCGCCTTCGCCTCCGGATCATCCAACGGCTCCGGTACCGCCACGGCCGCCAGCTTCGCGGCATTCGGCCTCGCCGAGGAAACCTGGTCCTCGGGGCGGGCACCGGCGTCGAACAATGCCCTGTGCGCCTACACACCCTCGCGCGGCATCATCTCCGTACGTGGCAACTGGCCCCTGGTACCCACCATGGACGTGGTGGTGCCGCACACCCGCACCATGGCGGACCTGCTGGAGGTCCTGGATGTGGTGGTGGCGGATGACGCCGAGGCCCGCGGGGATTTCTGGCGCGTCCAGCCGTGGATCCCGCTGCCCAAGGCATCCGCCGTCCGCCCGCCGTCGTACGTTGGCCTCGCGGTCCGGGACGCTTCGGCGGCCGCGGGCGTGCTTGCAGGACAAAGGCTTGGCATCCCCCGGATGTACATCAATGCCGATCCCGCCGCCGGTATGGCCGAAGCACCTGGCATCGGCGGTCCCACGGGGCAACGGATCGAGACGCGCGGGTCCATCCTGGACCTCTGGAACGCGGCGCGGCGTGCTCTGGAAGCCGCGGGCGCGGAAGTAGTGGAAGTGGACTTCCCCGTGGTGTCCAACTATGAGGGCGACCGGCCCGGTTCGCCCACCATCGCCACCCGCGGACTGGTGTCGCCGGAGTATCTGCGGCGGGAGATCGTGGACCTGTCGGCCTGGGCGTGGCATGACTTCCTCGACGCCAACGGCGACCCGCGGCTGAACCGCCTTGCCGACGTCGACGGTTCCGCGATCTTCCCCGCCCCCCAGGGCGCGCTGCCGGACCGCTACGACGGGTTCGACGACGACATCGCCGACTATCCTTCCTGGATCCGCGACAACGGGGTTCCCGTCCTGGCCGACATTCCGCACCTGCCCGAAGGCCTGGCGGGACTTGAGGAAACCCGCCGGGTGGACCTGGAGGAGTGGATGGACCGGCTGGAACTGGATGCCGTGGTGTTCCCGGCGGCGGCCGACGTGGCACCTGCCGACGCGGATACCAATGAACGCTCGGCGGACATCGCCTGGCGCAATGGCGTCTGGGTGGCCAATGGAAACCTGGTACCCCGCCACCTCGGCATCCCCACTGTCACGGTTCCGATGGGCATCGCTGCGGATATCGTGATGCCCGTTGGCCTCACCATCGCCGGCCGCGCCTACAGTGACACCCACGTGCTGCGGCTGGCCGCGGCCTTCGAAGCCACCGGGAGCCGCCGCGTTCCACCGCCGCGCACCACGCCCACAGGAAAAGCCTCAGGAAAGGGCACGGCAAACACGAACAGCGACTGACCATTCCCGCCCGATGCGGATATTCTGGACGCAGTGATTCTCCTTCATTGCCTTTGATGTCCAGCCGTCCGCAGTTCCCGTCCTCCCCGGCAGGAACGGTGATTCCGCGTGCCACGGAGGGGAACCCCACCATGGGTTCCCCTCCGTCCCGCGCCCCTACCGGAACCACCCTCGGGAGCAATCATGAAACCCACCAACCCTCCTTCCGCCGCCACCCCCACCGGCCCGGCCGCCCTCCGGCCTGACTGTTCGCAGTGCTTTGCCCTGTGCTGCACGGCTTTCGGGTTCACCCGCTCGGCCGACTTCGCCATCGACAAACCGCCCGCCACGCCATGCCCCAACCTGGCGCCGGACTTCTCCTGCACCATCCATGACCGGCTCCGGCCCCGCGGGTTTGCGGGCTGCACGGTTTTCGACTGCTTCGGCGCAGGCCAGGCAGTCAGCCAGCGGCTGTTCAGGGGCATCAGCTGGCGGGAAGACCCGGGATCGGCGCCGGACATGTTCGCCGCCTTTAAAGTCCTGCGCCAATTGCACGAAATGCTGTGGCTCCTGGCCCAGGCTGGGGCGAAAGCCTACGGCCCGGATACCGCGGAGGATGTCCGCCGCTTGCAGGCGAAGGTCAGGGCAGTTGCATCGGGCGCCCTTGAGGAGGTCCTCGCAGCCGACATCGCATCCCTGCACCTCCAGGTGGGCAGCGCACTCCGTGAGGTCAGTGAGGAGGTCCGCGCGGGCTACTTCGGCGCCGGCCCCTTCGGCGACGATCCGCGCCTGGTCCGCCTGGCGCCGGGCGCCGACCTCGCGGGAGCAAACCTGCGCGGCCTGCCGCTGTGCGCTGCGGACCTTCGCGGTGCCTGCCTGATCGCCGCGGACCTCCGGGGCGCCGACCTGACGGCAGCGGACCTCCTTGGTGCCGACCTGCGGGATGCAAGGCTCGACGACGCCGACCTCACCGGGGCGCTCTTCCTCACCCAGGCGCAAATCACCGCGGCCCACGGCAGCGCTTCCACCCTCCTCCCCGCCGGGCTTGAGCAGCCCGGGCACTGGCATGCTGCCGCTCCTGCGGCCCCCGCCCGTCCCGTGGAAGCGCCTTGACAGCGAAGATTGTTAGCGCTGACAGTTGGAGGAAACCGATGTCAAACGAAAGCCACCCGATGAAGAACTGGGCAGGAAACCTCGAATACTCCTCCGCGGACGTGCGGCGGCCGGAATCCGTAGCGGAGCTGGCGGACATCGTGGCGGACTCGCCGCGGGTCAAGGCCCTGGGCTCCCGGCACTCCTTTAACCGGGTGGGCGACACTGACGGCGTCCACATCCTCCTCGATGCCCTGCCGCAGCAGGTGGAACTGGATGCCGGGCGGGGAACCGTGCGGGTCAGCGGCGGGGTGAGCTACGGGGCACTGTGCCGGACCTTGGAGGAGTCCGGGGTTGCCATCCACAACCTGGCCTCGCTGCCGCACATTTCGGTAGCCGGTGCGGTCCAGACCGGCACGCACGGCTCCGGGGTGGACAACCCGTCCCTCGCCGGCGCCGTGGAATCCATCGACCTGGTGCGGGCCTCGGGCGAGCAGGTGACACTTACCCGGGCGGACGGCGATGAGTTCCTTGCCAGCGTGGTGGGCATCGGCGCCCTGGGCATCGTCACCGGACTGGAACTGGCGGTACGTCCCAGCTTCACAGTGCGCCAGCGTGTCCTGGAGGACCTTCCCTGGGACAACGCCCTGTCGGATTTCACCGCCATCGTCTCCAGCGCCTACAGCGTGAGCCTGTTTACGGACTACGCCGGCGACCGGATCAACCAGGTCTGGCTCAAAGCACTCGACGGGGAGCAACCACCCGCCAACCTGTTTGGTGCCACCGCCGCCCTCCGTCCCCGGCACCCGCTGCCGGACATGTCCGCCGAGAATTGCACTGCACAGCTGGACGAACCCGGGCCTTGGCTGGACCGGCTGCCGCACTTCCGGCACGAGTTCACTCCCAGCAACGGGGACGAACTGCAAAGCGAATTCATCCTTCCCCTGGAGCACGCCCCCGCCGCCCTCCAGGCAGTCCGCGGGCTGGCCGGCCAACTTGCACCCCTGCTCTTCGTCTCGGAGATCCGCACCGGAGCCGCCGACGAGTTCTGGCTCAGCCCTTTCTACCGCCAGCAGAGCGTTGCCCTGCACTTCACCTGGAAACCGCTGCAGCCGGAGGTGGAAGCCTTCCTCCCACTCCTGGAAGACGCCCTCCGGCCCTTCGGGGCGCGCCCGCACTGGGGCAAACTGTTCACCGCGGACGCCCATGACTGGGAAAAGCTGTACCCGCGCTTCGCCGACTTCCGTTCCTTTGCCGCCGGGCACGACCCGGAGGGCAAGTTCCGGAACGGACTCCTGGACAGCATCCTCGGCGTCCCGGCCCGCCGGTAGGCACCGCCGGTACGCTTGAGGGATGACCTTCCGCGCCGCCGTCGTTACTGCCGCCTCCCTGTCCACCGCCCTGTTGCTGCTGACCGGATGTGGCGGGGTGGAGGAGGCTGCGGGCAATGCCGCCAGCGATGCCGCATCCAAAGTTGCCTCCGCCGCCGCACAGGAAGTCAACCGGCAAATCTGCGCGGTGGTGCAGGACGGCCTGGTCAGCGTGGAGGACCGACAGGCGCTGGCCGGGCTCGTCTCGGCGGCACGCACGGCAGGGGTACCGGCGGAAATTACGACGCCGTTGGGCCAGATCGCCGAAGCCGGAGACCAGGTGCCGGCAGACTCAGTCCGGGCCTTGAAGGACGCCTGCCAGGCCTGACGGACGGGCTGACTGTCGGGGGGCCGGAAGACCCTTCAGCCGCCTCTTCCCCGGTGCTAGCGTGAAGTGACGAACCAATAAGCCTGTGACACCACGTCACGCGCGAAGGAGATCGTCATGGCAGAACGCGGCAATACCACCCACGGTTCCGGCCTGAAGGCATACGCGGACCTGTACCGCCTGCCCGGCCCCTGGTGCACAGCCTACGTGGATGCCGGAACCGGAACAGTGGACAGCCTGGAAGCCGGCGACGTCCGGGCCGGAAACACCCGCGCCCAGCTCGAGGCCCAGGGAGCAACGTCCGCTGACATCGACGCCATGGAACAGGCCCTCACGCCCGCAACGGGGATGCCCTCCCCCGTGTCCAGGTTCGTGCTGGTCCACGGCGGGAAAGCCGAACTCAACGAGGTGCTCCCGGGCCGGCTGGTCTTGCCGGAGAGGATGGTCGTCGAGCCCGTCCCGGACCTGCTCCCGCTGCTGAAACACCAGCCCGAAGAGTTTCCGTACGTTGTGGCCGAGGTCAGCCGCGAACATGGGGAAATCCGGTTGTACCGTGCCGGGGCGGGGGCCCCTGCCAGCGTCCGGGAGGTGGAGGGCGAGTCCGAACACATTCACAAATTCCATGGCGGCGGCTGGTCGGAGCTGCGGTTCCAGCACCACACCGAGGACGTGTGGCGCCGGAACGCCGACGAAGTGGCGGGCGAAATAGACAGGGTGGCCAGTGCGGGCGGCGCCCGGCTGATTGTTCTCGCCGGCGATATCCGCGCCCGCGGGCTGGTCAGGGAAAACCTCTCCGAGGCCGGCAGGGCACTGTTGTCGGAGGTCGGTTCCCACACGCACACTGCCGGGGCGGACAGCGCCAACCTGGAGGACCAGGTCAGCCAGCGGGTGGCGGAGGTCTGGGCTGAAGAACAGCAGGCGGTCATGGACAGGCTGGCGGTCCAGGAGGGCCAGGCAAATCCGGAAGCGGCCCACGGGGCGGGAGCTGTGGTCCACGCGCTCCAGCAGGGACAGGTTGAGGTCCTGATCCTTGATGACGCCGCCCTCTCCCGGCGGACCATGCTGGCCTTGGATGCCGAACCGTGGATCGCCACGGCCAAAGAGGAAGCCCTGGCGGCAGGAATACTTGGCGAAGTTCCGGCCCCTGCCGCCCTGTTGCGGGCAGCTGCCCTGACTGACGCCCGCGTTCTCCTGGTCCCTGGACCTGTCCTGCCGGAGGGCGTGGATGTGGCGGCACTGCTCCGCTGGTCCCCGGGCCCGGGCGTCCCGTCGTCGTAATCGGCCTATGCAGCCCACCTGGTGCAAGGGGGACTGCTGGAGGAGGAACGGGAAGCCGAAGGTTGGACAAAAACAGTGGCCGGTCCGAAAGGTCCGGCCACTGCTTTTTAGACTTCCCGTCAATTCTGGCGGGGCTGGTCCCATCCCCGCAGGCCGCCTGCACGCCCGGCCTGCGGCCGGTGACCGTGCGCGGCCCGGTGTTCGGGAGGGGCAAACGGAACCACGCCGGTGTCGTGGCTGAGCGGTGCGGCGCGGACAAACTTTGTCAGCTCCTCGCGGAGCGCCTTCCATGCGATGTCCGGATCGTCAGGATAGGCCTTGACCTCTGCCTCCCGCGCCGCTTCAACGGCGGCAACACCGGCATCGGTGAGTTCCACTTTCAGCTGCCTTCGGTCTGTGGCATGGCGCATCCTGGTGATGAGTCCTGTGGATTCAAGCCGGGTCAGGACCCGGCCCAACGTCTGGCTTTGGACCCTGATCGCGTCGGCAAGCTGTTCCTGGTTCAGTGGGCCCCCCATCAGGCCTTCCAATGCAATAACAGCGGCACGGGTGAGGCCAAGGGGGGCCAGTGCATCGTCCTGCCGCCGCTGGATCAGCCGTGCCGCCAGAGTGATCAGGCGGTAGCTGCTCCGGGCGTCCGGATCGAGATTGCTGGTCATCGGCCGCAGCCTTCCTGTAGGTGGCGAAAGTGCTGGTCACCATGCGTCGCTACACCCCTACAATAAGCATGCTTAGCAACACATTCGCAAGTAGGCTTACTAACCGCCCACCTTCACACCCTTGCATAGGCGCAGCCATTGGAAGCTGAACACCACTACCCCTTGCAATCGAAATGGGAAGTGTGCTTAGTATCTAATTAGTAACCTTGCTTACTAAGTTGCCAGCACTGCTGGTTCTTGTTCGCCAGCTAACCCTTTCTGAAAGAGAGCGATGATGACAGAGAACCAATGGCCCCAGACACCACATACCCCCGCCGCCCCCGGTGTTGCCGATCCGTACGGCGCAATGGAAACAGCGCCCCAGCATGACTCCTACACGGGGGTTTCAACCGATTCCTCCAAGTCGCAGGCAGCCAAGGAAGAGGCTTCCAACGTTGCTGGTGAAGCCGCATCAGCCGCCCAGAATGTAGCGGAGACCGCCAAGGGCGAGGCCGCGAATGTGGCCCACGAGGCCAAGCTCAATGCCCAGGACCTGCTCCACCAGGCCAAGTCGGGCCTGACCACCCAGGCCGGCACGCAGCAGCAGAAGGCCGCCGAGGGCATCCGCAACATTTCCAGCCAGCTGCACAGCATGGCCAGCGCCCCGGACCAGCAGGGCATGGCCAGCGACCTTGTCCGGCAGGCAGCCGAGCGGACCTCCTCCATCGCGTCCTGGCTGGAGAACCGGGAACCCGGTGACCTCCTGACCGAGGTCCAGCGGTTCGCCCGCAACAATCCCGGCACGTTCCTGCTCCTCGCCGCCGGCGCCGGTGTCCTTGCCGGACGCCTCACCCGCGGCCTCACCGCAGGCGCCCCCGACTCGCAGGGGCAGGTCCAGGCTCCGGGCCAGCACCGCGGGGCGCAGACACCCCCGGCAGTGCAGTCACCGGTAGCGCCGCTGCGGCAGGAGACCGTGTACGCCGCGGGTAACGATGACCTCTTCAATGAGCCCACCGTCACAGGCGCAACCCCGGTATCCACCAGCACGCTTCCCTCGGGTACCGCGGAGGAAACCCCGCTCCGGTTCGACGACGACCCCTACCGGGCCGAAAACGGCGTGTACACCGGTGACGAGGCGTTCGGCACCGAGGGAACCTCCGGGACTGGCCGCCGCGGCACGGGTGGCCTGTAATGAGTAGCCAGATTCCGGAAATGCCGCCGAGTGCGGCGCATGTGAAAGCGGACAACGCGTCCCTGGGCGAGCTGCTGGGCGACGTAACCCGGGACCTGTCCACCCTGATGCGCCAGGAAGTGGAACTGGCCAAGGCCGAACTCAAACAATCCACCTCCCGCGCAGGGAAAGGCGCCGGCATGCTCGCCGGCGCCGGCGTCGGCGGACACTTCGTCCTGCTCTTCCTCTCCCTGGCCCTGATGTGGGCCCTGGGCGCCATCATGCCCCTGGGCTGGTCCGCACTGATCGTCGCCGTCATCTGGGCCATCATCGCCGCCGTCCTGGCCTCCATCGGCCGCAAGGAACTCAAGCAGATCAAAGGCCTGCCCCAAACCGGGGAAACCCTCTCAGAAATTCCCCCAACCCTAAAACCAGGTGAGGTAAACCGATGAGCGAAAACCCTGACGTCATCCGCGCAGACATAGAAGCCACCCGGGCACGCCTGGGCACCAACGTGGACGCCGTGGCAGACAAGGTCACCCCGTCCAACATCGTCCACCGCCAAACCGACAAGGTCAAAGACGCCGTCACCGGCGTCAAGGAGAAAATCATGGGCGCCGCAGACAACGCCACCACCAGGGTCCACGACACCACCGCCACCGGCGCCGGGCACACCACCAACGCCATGCACACCGCCGGCGACAGCCTCCACCAGGCAGGCGACACCGTCTCAGCCAAACTCAGCGACGCCGGCCACGCCGTCTCCGCCGCCCCGGACCAGGTCAAAGCCAAAACCGCCGGCAACCCCCTCGCCGCCGGCCTGATCGCCTTCGGCGCCGGACTCCTGGTCTCCTCGCTGATCCCGGCAAGCCAGAAGGAACGCGAAGCCGCGGACCAGCTCAAAACCGCAGCCCAGCCCCTGGCAACCCAGGTCACCGACGCCGCCAAAACCATGGCCCAGGACCTCAAGGAACCAGCCCAGGAAGCCATGGAAAACGTCAAAGCCACCGCCACCGACGCCGCCCAAAACGTCAAACTCGAAGGCCAACAAGCCGCCACCGACGTCAAAGACCGCGCCACCGACGCCAAAGACCACGTCCAAAACACGTAACCCGCGTGGGTATCCACGTACCAAAGCAAAGCCGGCTCCGCATCCCGCGGGCCGGCTTTGTCGTTGCCGGGCCTGGACTCCTGCCTAGCGCTTGCCCTTCTTTCGGGACCCTTTCCCCCGGCCCTTGTCCGGGTTGGGGGCGTATCTCTGGGCTACCTTGGGCGCCTTTTTGGCGCCGGTGCCGCGGCGGTCCGGCTTCGGATCCTTCTTGACCTTGACCGGCTGGGCCGAGGGCTGGCGTGAGCTTTGGGCAGTGCGTCCGCGCACGATGCCGATGAACTCCTCCAGCACCTCATCCGTGGCCTCCGTCGGCCAGGCCAGCGCGATCTCAGTTCCGTCCGCGCCGGTGAGCCTGCGCGCCACCGTGTCCTTGACGTTGAAGTGGCGGGCCACCGACATGGGGAGGACCACCAGGCCGGCGCCAGCGGCAACCACCTGGAGCGCGGCCTCCGGTCCGCCCAGGGCAGCAACATCGAGGAATGACTCCTGCGCCAGGTCGGCCAGGGCCACTTCCTCGAACACTGAAATCTCGTGCCCCTTCGGCGCCACCACCACCGGCTGTTCCTCGTAGAGCGGTATGACGCTGAGCCCTTCCCGCTCGATGGGAAGGCGGACAAAACCCATGTCCGCCGCGCCGTCCCGCAGCTTCCCAAGCTGCGCGCCGTCGTCGACCATGAATGCCTCAAGGGGAATATGCGGCATCCGCTCTTCCCAGCGGCGGATCCATTTGCCCGGCGTCACGCCGGCCACGTATGCGATGCGCAGCACCCGGGGTGCCGCCTGGTCGGCCGGCCCGTCAGGGGCGGATTGGGCATCAGGCGAGGGGGTATTGTCGGAGGGCACGTCTTCACAGTACCCGCCGCCCGGATACCCTTGAAGCATGACCTCTGCAAACTCCCAGTCCATGAAGCCGGCCACCGTTGCCAAGAAACTTGGCATCTACCTCCCGGCCACGCCGCAGGAGTTCCAGGATTCAACCATCACCCGCGAGGAGTTCGCCGAACTGCAGGCCAACCCGCCGGAATGGCTCGCCGAGCTCCGCCGCAACGGCCCGCACCCCCGCCCCGTGGTGGCACAGAAGCTGAACGTGTCCATCAGCGGCCTAACCCGCGGCGGCGTGGAGGAAGCACTGACGACGGCGGAAATCACCGCGCTGCTGCAGGCTCCGCCGCAGTGGCTGGTCACCGAACGTGCCACCCACGCGGCTGTCCGCGCCGAGGCCCAGCGGGTCAAGGAAGAGGCCGCGAAGAAGCAGGCGAAGAAGGACCGCACCCAGGCCCGGTAGCCCTCAGTCCTGGTGGATCTGGATGTAGTTTCCGCAGCCGTCGTCGAACACCGCACTGGTCCCGAACGGATCAGTGGTGGGCGGGGTCTTGAAGCTGACTCCGGCGGCCACCAGCCTGTCGTATTCCGCCTGCACATCGGGAACCCCGAAGACTATTGCGGGTAGGCCCGCCTCGCGCACGGCGTTCATGTAGTTCGCGCCGATTGGGTTGTCGCTGGGCTCGAGGAGGAGTCCTACTGAACTGTCGTCCGCTCCCGGGTCTTTGATGATGTAGAGGTTGTACTCCGGCATGGCCATGAGCGTGTCGAAGCCGAGCGTTCCCGTATAGAAGGCATGGGCGGCGGCGGGGTCCTGGACGTGGATGCTGCACATTTTGAGTCGCATGCCTTCACCGTACCGCTCAGCTCCTGACGGTTTGCAGTGCCTTGGACCAGGAAATGACCTGATCAAGCAGCGGCTGCAGCGCCTCTTCCGCCCCTTCTGACGGTGTGAGGTTGTGGCACGCCTTCTCCGCCATTGACGCTGCGCCCGGGAGACGGTGCAATGGAAGGACCAGCCCGGCCTCTTCCGGCCCGGGGGCTGGGCGCTGGAGGTGCAGGATGTCAGTTGTGGCGGAGTCTCTGATGCAGGGGCTGCTTCAAGGTGCGTGGGCGGTCCTGCTGTGCGGTCCCGTGCTGGTGGCCAGCGTGGCCGCCACGGTCTTTGTTGTCCGACGCCGGGCTTTGGCTTCCGGAGGCAGCGCACCAGCCGGCAACGCACTGGCCGGCAACGCAGCGGAGGCTCCGGATCAGCTGTTTTGGGACCTGTTCCTGGGTGCCTGTGTCGCCCTTCCCGCGTTGATTATCCCCGCCCTGGTCTCGCCGTGGGCTGGACTGCTGTTGGCAGGGGCAGCTGCCGCTGCCGGCATCGCCGCCGACCGTGGCAGCCCCCGGTTCCTGGCCTGGCGCACCGCCCGCCGGGAAGGGCGGCGGCAGCGTTCGGCCCACCAGGCCGCCAGCGCGCATCACGACGAGCTCATGGTCCGGTGGCGGCGCTACGAACTTGATCCGGCGTACAGCATCGACTACCCGGCACTGACTGACGTGCGGCTGCCCGAAACGTCGGCACTGATCAAGGCGATGCGGACGGCGGACCAGTTGCGGACGGCCGCGCACAAGGGTTACCCGGACGCCGTCGGAAAGCTGGCTGCGTCATTGGCAGCGGCGGAACGGGCGGCGGGAATCCCGGCGGCGCTGCCTGCGGAGCAGGCCACCTGAGGTTAACTGCTGTGTCGCCGGCGGTGGATCAGCGGAGAGCCCGGCGGTAGCATCCCAGGATGAAGCCTGAGGAACTGCCTGTCCACGATCAGTATGGCCGCCTGCTGGAGGACCGCGGAGTCTGGCGGCAGGCCACCACACTGGAAGCGGCCGGCGAACTGACTGCCCGGTGGCTGGAGGGCGGGAGTTCTTACCAGCCTGGACACTTTGCGCCGGGCTCCGACGACGAGACCAAACCCATCGCCACAGACTTGGCAGAGCTGAACCGTCACGGGTTGTTCACCAAGGAATCCCAGCCCGGCATCCGTAACGGGGCCGCGGCCCAACGGGAGTACGTCACCGGATTCTGCAGCGCCGCCACCGCCGGTGAACTGCTGGCGCTGTCCACCCGCACCGAACTGGTGACCGTGGCACATGCACCGGGCGAGGCAAGCAGTGCAGCCATCCCGGTAACCCTTGCCGGATCGGAAGTCACCACCGTGCTCGGCTCCAGCGAGAACCCCGTTGAGGAGGAACAGATCCGGGACTGGGCAGAGGAAACCAATGATGCCCTGGCCCTGCTCCTGGCCGACTCCTGGTACGTGGAAATCCTGGATCCGGTCTGGGGAAGGAACGGCGTACTGTTTCCGGCGGTCTTGCAGGCACTGAAAGGGGCGGAGCAGCCCTAGCCGCTCCGCCCCGTTCGCTTACCCGGCGCTCCCGGGAACTACAGCTCCACGGTGCCGCTTTCACCGACACTCATCCGGCTGTTGGTGACCTTTGCCTTCACCCACTGCAGCACCGTGGCGGCCGTGCCGCCGGGGCTGGTCCAGTACTCGGCAGAATCCGAATCGACGCGCAGCAGGCACACCTCGGGGGTATCCGGGCCATCAGGGAACCAGGCTTCAACCGCCTGGTTCCACAGTTCACGGATTTTTGCCCGGTCTGTGACCACTTCGGCGGTCCCGGCCACGGAAACCCATTCGGTCTTCCTGCCAAAGGCGACGTTCACGCGCGGATCAGCCCGGACATGCGCAACCTGGGAAGTGCCAAGGCCGGTGAAGAACCACATGTCGCCGTCGTCCTTTACCTCCTGGACGGCCAGCGGCCGGCTGACGAGGGCGCCTTCTTCGTTGATGGTGGTGACCATCCCGATCCTGGAATCGTTGATGATCTCAGTAACCTTGCTGATGCTCTGGGCGTCAGTCATGCCTCACCTCGTTCGTCGAAAGTCGGGGACGCTCCCCGCCGCCAGCCTATTAGTAAGCATGCTTATTTACCAGCCGGCGGCCACCGGCACCTTTGCCACCTCGGCGATGCGTGCAGCGGTAATCCGGCCCATGCGGACCGCGCCGTCCACGTGCTGGTAGCCCTCGGCAGCGAGGTCGGACGATGACCAGTAGATGGGGCCCACGGGTGCATGCTGGTCCTTGCCGTAACGGTGCAGTCCGCCCAGGTCGTAGCTGGCGGCGTAGGCGCCGCGGGTCCACTCCTCCGAGCCCCAGTCGGACTCGTAGTAGACCTCCGGCGCCAGGGCCTCGTCGCCAAGGTAGCCGGCGATCGATTTCAGGATGGCCTTCCGGCGCTCTTCGGCGCTGAGTTCGAAGACGGCGTCCGCCTTCTCATCCGACACGAAGCCCACCAGGGTGCCGCGCGGATCGCCGTGGTTGGTGTTGTCGTAGACCTCCTGGACCAGGGCGTCCGCCCCGAAGCAGGTGCCGGAGAGTCCCTTGTCCCGCCAGAAGGGCGTGCTGTAGACGGCGTGCACCTTGATCACCAGGCCCAGGGACTGGTGCTGGTGCATCTGGTGCTGGCGGCGCGGCAGCGGCGGGTTGAAGGAGACGCGGGAGTAGAGGTTCGGCGGTACGGCCATGATCACAAACCGGGCGTTGACCGTGGCCCGGTCGGATTCAACGGTGACCCGGTGGCCGCCGTCGGAATCCGGCTCCCAGTTGACGGTGCGCACCGGGGAGTTAAGGATTACGTCGTCACCCAGCTGCTGCGCCTGCAGCAGCGAGACCTGCTGCATTCCGCCCACCACGCGGCGGTCCAGGATGAAATCCTCGTCCGTCAGGTGGGTGAACGAACCTGCGGAGGCTGCCATCAGGACGGCCTGCAGGGCAGAGAAGGCGTGGGCCGGCTTGGTCAGCATGCCGCCGGCGATAAAGAGGCCAATGTTCTTGCACGCTTCCTCGTTGCCCGAGTTCTGCCGGAGCCAGTGATGGAAGGAAATGGTGTCCAGTTCACGCGCCTTGGGATGCGCCCAGGGCTCTGTGGGGCCGATTTCCGCCGCAAGGCCGTCCAGCAGGGCAACCAGACGGTCCATTTCGACGGCGGTGTCCGGATCCACCGGGAACGTGTCACCCGTATAGCGCACGGGTGCGCCGTCCGCGCCGATGTAGATGGACTCCCCTTCGCGGTAGCGCGGGTACGTTTCCAGGTTCAGCTCCTGGAGCAGGTCCAGGAGTACGGTCTGGTCCGGGGAAACCCACTGGCCGCCGATTTCGAGCATGGCACCGTCCACCGTGTCGGTCCAGGTGCGGCCGCCCACGCGGTCACGGGCCTCGAGCACGGCGACCGTGAGGCCGGCCTTTTTCAGTTCGCGGGCGGCGGTGAGTCCGGACGGCCCGGCTCCGACGACCACGACGTCGCGGTTCAGGTTCAGCATGATGTCCTCTCTGGGCCCCTTAGTGACGGGGACCACTAAATGAATGCCATTCATTTATGAGAACTATAGCGGGTGCCTGCCGGGAGGGGAAGTGCCGGGTGGAATAATGCAGGGGACATCGACGAAAGGGCAGCAATGCCGGCAGTATCAGCCGCACAGGGACGCTCCACCAGCAACGGCGGAGCACAAAGGAGGCGGGCAGGCAGGCCGTCTGCGGCCGTGCTGGCCAAGTCCGGAATTACCGAAGCCGCACTGGAACTGATCAGCCGCAAGGGATATGACGGGCTGACCATGGCCGCCCTGGCAAAGGTGCTGGACGTCGCTCCCTCCGCCCTCTACAACCATGTGGCATCAAAGCAGGACGTCCTGCTGCTGGTGGAGGACCATCTGATGTCCCTGGTGGACGTTACGGGTTTCGGCGGCGGGAGCTGGGAGGACGCCGTCCGGACCTGGGCGTGGAGCTACCGGGATGTCTTCGCCGAGCACACACCGCTGATTCCCGTGATCGCCGTCCTGCCCGTGACGGACGCGCCGCAGACCCTTGCCATGTACGAAACCGTGAGCAAGGGGTTCTTCGACGCCGGCTTCCCCCAGGAGCGCATCATCCCCGCCATCGTGGCGCTGGAGTCCTTCATCTTCGGCTCCGCTTACGACGTCACCGCTCCGGAGGACATTTTCGATTCCGGCTCCATGGCCGGCTCCACCCCCAACTTCTCCGCCGCGGTGCGCAGTTCGGCAGCCGGCCGGGAGCGTGGCCGGCCTGCCGACACCGCCTTCAGCCTGGGGCTTGATGCGCTGATCTCCGGGCTGGGGGCTCTGCGGACACAGGACGCCACATCCGGTTCATAGCGCTGGCCGCCGTGCCGCAAAAGCCCTGAATCAGGCTTCTCCGTCCACGGCCACCACGATCTTGCCCCGGGTATGGCCCTCCATGTTCAGGCGGAAAGCCTCCGCGGACTGAGCCAACGGAAGAACCTTGGCAACCTCTACCCTGATGTTGTTCCGGTCCACCAACCCGGCGAGCTCCTGCAGGTCTGCTCCCACCGGACTGACCCACATCCAGGTGCCGCCGTGCTCCTCCACTTCGCTGTCGGCGATGGATGCATGCCTGCCCCCTTCAGCCAGTACGGCCAGCGTCGCCTCAAGATTGCCTCCAGCGAAGTCGGCAACGACCTCCACGCCGGCGGGACGCAATGCACGAACACGCTCCACGAGTCCTTCCCCATAGGCAACCGGCTCGGCCCCCAAGGAGCGGAGGAATTCATGGTTCTTTTCGGAGGCCGTTGCAATGACCTTCGCACCCAGTGCCACCGCAATCTGGATGCCCAGCGACCCCACTCCACCGGCGCCACCGTGGATAAGGACAGTCTCACCGGACGCGAGGCCCAGGCGGTTCAGGACCTGGTAAGCAGTCAGTCCGGCCAGCGGAAGCCCCGCCGATTCGTTCCATCCCAGAGACTCGGGCTTGCGGGCCAGCAGCCGTTCCGGCAATGCGATGTACTCGGCAAAACTTCCGCCATGGACATAGTCTTTCCGGCCGTAGGCAATGACCTCGTCACCGGGCTGGAACGCCCGGGCGTCGATCCCCACCGACTCGACGACCCCCGCCACGTCCCATCCCGGGATCGCGGGAAACTGCAGGTCCATTGCCGCATCCAGGTAACCGGCCATGATCTTCCAGTCCACGGGGTTCACCGAGGCTGCCTTCACTTTGACCAGGACCATCCCCGGCCCCACCTTCGGCATCGGCCTCTCGGTCAATTCAAGGACGTCCGGGCTTCCGTATTCGCTGTAGGTAATTGCCTTCATGCCTGCGACAACGGCGCAGCGGTCCGCCACTATTCCTGCTCCGGCCCGGGAGTGTCGCACCACACCTCCGGCGGATGTACTTGTAATACAAGTCTGATACTTATATCCTAAGCAGGTGGGGCGAAGGAGCCCTATCCCGCCTCCAGGAGAACTTATGAGCACCGTTGATCTGATCCGGCACGTCAAACTGTCCACCGCCCGCCTTCCCCTCGCCGTTCCCATCAGCGACGCCAAGGTCTTCACCGGGCGGCAGAAGCCCATGACCGAGGTGGTCTTCCTGTTCGCGGAGATCACCACGGAGCTGGGCCACTCCGGCATCGGCTTCAGCTACTCCAAGCGCGCGGGCGGCCCGGCGCAGTACGCCCACGCCAAGGAAGTCGCCGAAGGCCTCATCGGCGAGGACCCCAACGACATCGCGAAGATCTACACCAAGCTCCTGTGGGCAGGTGCCTCGGTGGGCCGGTCCGGCGTCGCCACCCAGGCTCTCGCCGCCGTCGACATTGCTTTGTACGACCTCAAGGCCAAGCGCGCAGGCCTGCCGCTGGCGAAGTTCCTGGGCTCATACCGCGACTCCGTCCGGACGTACAACACCTCCGGCGGCTTCCTGAATGCCACCCTGGACGAAGTTAAGGCCCGGGCCACGCAGTCCGTCGAGGAAGGCATCGGTGGCATCAAAATCAAGGTTGGCCTTCCCGACAGCAAGGAAGACCTCCGCCGCGTGGCAGGGATCCGCGAACACATCGGCTGGGACGTGCCGCTCATGGTGGACGCAAACCAGCAATGGGACCGTGCCACCGCCTTGCGGATGGGCCGCCGCCTCGAGGAATTCGACCTGGTCTGGATCGAGGAGCCCTTGGACGCCTACGACTTCGAAGGCCATGCCCATCTGGCACAGGTCCTGGACACGCCCATTGCCACCGGCGAGATGCTGGCGTCCGTGGCCGAGCACAAGGGCTTGATCACCGCCAATGGCTGCGACATCATCCAGCCCGACGCCCCGCGCGTGGGCGGCATCACCCAGTTCCTGCGCCTCGCCGCCCTCGCAGACGAACGCGGGCTGGGCCTGGCACCGCACTTCGCCATGGAAATCCACCTCCACCTCGCGGCGGCCTACCCCCGTGAACCCTGGGTGGAGCACTTCGACTGGCTGGACCCGCTGTTCAATGAACGGCTGGAAACCAAAGACGGCCGCATGATCGTTCCGGACCGCCCGGGCCTTGGCATCACGCTCAGCGATCAGGCCCGTGCCTGGACCACCGAGCGCGTAGAGTTCGGCGCGTAATCTTGAGCCATGAGCCGGAACCTCACCGCGGACCTTGCCGCTGACCTTCGCAACCGCATCGTCGACGGCGTGATCCAGCCGGGCGAGAAGCTGCCCAGCGAGAACACGCTCATCAACGACTTTGGCGTCAGCCGCACGGTCGTCCGTGCCGCCCTCACCCGGCTCCAGGCCGAAGGGCTTGTCGAAACCGAGCGGGGGCGGGGAAGCTTCGCCCTCACTCCCCCCACCGACGTACCCCCGGCAGTGCCGGGTGGCCGCCCGGTGGCCACCACGGAGGACCGGCTGCACCTGCTGGCATTCCGGATGGGAGTGGAGGCCGAAGCCGCCGCACTGGCGGCGCGGAACCGCACGGACCGCCAGTTGCGGGCCGTCAGCGCCGCACTGGAATCCTTCACCGAAAGCGCAGGCCACCCTGCCCACGCCATGAAGTCGGATTTCGAGTTCCACCGCGCTGTGGCGGCGGCATCCGGCAACCCCTATTACTCAGATTGCCTGGCGGCGCTGGGGCAAACCATGATCGCCATGCCGCGAACCCGCCTGATGACCGGCGTCGAACACTACGCCCGGGACCATTTCGACCAGGTGGTGCTGGAGCACCGGTCCATCCGGGACGCCATCGCAGATGGTGACGAGGCTGCGGCCGCGGCAGCCATGCGCTGCCACCTGGCAAACTCACGACGCCGGTTCAAGGCGTCGGCGCGCCCGTCCAGTCAGGAGGACGCAGCCAGGACCACCGGGTCCTAAGCCTGTTCGCGGATCCAGGCCCTCGAGGGCCGGATCTGCGAACAAGCCCCTGACGTTTCCAGACCCCAGCCCGGTGTTAAATAGGTAAGGGCCCCAATCGTGTAATTGGGGCCCTTACCATTTGCGTGCGCGAGGGGGGATTTGAACCCCCACGCCCTTTCGGACACTGGCACCTGAAGCCAGCGCGTCTGCCGTTCCGCCACTCGCGCGCAACTTCTTCCACTCAGCCGGTCCGGTTTCCCGTTTCCGCGCCTCGTAAAAGCAGCGAGATCAAGCATAACGGACAGATGCCGCAAATTACCAATTGGCCGCCGGCACCCCTTCCCCATGCCCTTGAAGGCGGCATAACAGAGGGGCCTCACCGGCCGGAGACGGATGGCCGGAGCCGCCACCGGTTTGCGCGGGTGGGGGCCGGACCAGTCACGGATCTGAACTTTTGCCGGCGCCCGGCCGTTGTGGATTAAGGTCATTCGCAGGGGTGCCCAGTAGTATCGGATGTAGGAGTGGCCGCTGCCGGCGGGCACGCCGCGCAGTGCCGGACCGCCCTGCAGGTGCTGGTCAGCAACAACTACTGCCCCGGAACCGGGGGGAAAGGAGAAGAACCATGGGTCTGCTGGACAAGGTTGAACGTGGCATTGAAAAGGCCGTCCGCGGTGTCTTCTCCACCGGTTCCAAGGCCCAGGTCGAACCTGTGGAGATCGCCAGCAGGCTCCGCCGCGAGGTGGACCATAAAGCGATCACCATTGCGGCCGGACGTACGCTGGTGCCCAACGTCTTCGACGTCCAGCTCAGCGATGAGGACTTCGGACGCGCACAGGAGTGGGGCACGCCGCTGGCCGAAGAACTCTGCGACGTGGTCATCAACCACGTCCGGAGCCAGGGCTACACCCTCCAGGGGCCCGTCCGGATCTCCTTCCGCCGCGAAACGGCACTCCGCCCCGGTGATTTCGAAATTGCCTCCTCCACCGAAAAGTCCCAAGGCTCCGGCGGCGCCACGCCGCCCCGGCCGAACGTGCCGGCAGCTCCCAGCCGGCCGCCCGTGAGGCTGCAGCCTGTGCTGGACATCGAGGGCCAGCGTTATTCGCTGAACGCCCCGTCCATCGTCCTGGGCAGGTCGTCCGAGGCAGACATCCACATTGATGACACAGGCGTATCGCGGCGCCACCTGGAAATCCGAACGGCCAACGGCGCCACCAGCGCCGTGGACCTGGGATCCACCAACGGCAGCTACGTCAACGGGCAGAAGGTCTCCGGAAGCATCGAACTCACAGACGGCTCCACCATCACGATGGGACGGACAAAGATCATCTTCCGCCTGCTTCCTGCCAACCCGGGTGGCCACGCATGAGCGACCTGACCATCACCGCGCTGCGGTTCGGCTTCCTGCTGCTCCTCTGGGTACTCATCTTCAGCATCGTCTCCGCCATGCGCCGGGACCTCATGTTGGGCCGGAAGGCCGCATCCGGCGTGCCCACCGCCCGCCAGGTCCGCCGGAACCCGGAACTTGCCGAGACCCCGCAGCCCGTAAAGCAGCAGGCCCGGCAACTGGTGGTGGTCGAAGGCCCGCTCAAGGGCAGGACCCTGCCCCTGGCGGCCAGCCCCATCCTGCTGGGCCGCGCCCAGGAAGCCACCCTGGTGCTGGAAGATGACTACGCTTCCGGCCGCCACGCCCGGCTCTTCCCGCAGGGCAGCCGTTGGTTCATCGAAGACCTTGGCTCCACCAACGGAACCTACCTGGGAGACCAGCAACTGACCCGTGCCCTGCCCGTGGAGCCAGGGGTCCCCGTGAGAATCGGCAAGACGGTCATTGAATTGAGGCCGTGACCGTGGCCGAGGCTGAAAACCCCGCAACCGGCTCCAGCCCGGCGCAGCGGCCCCTCATCATGCGCTTCGCGGCGCGGTCCGACGTCGGCCGGATCCGTTCGAAGAATGACGATTCCGCCTACGCGGGCCGTCACCTCGCCGTCGTCGCCGACGGCATGGGCGGCCACGCGGGCGGTGACGTTGCCTCAGCCGCGACCGTCCTGGACATGATCCACCTGGACAGCCCCGACCACGGCGATGAGGCCGGGACGATCCTTGCCGACGAAATCCAGACCGCCAACTCACTGCTCTCCGAACTGGTGCACATCAACCCCAAGCTGGCCGGCATGGGCACCACCGTGACGGCCCTCCTGCTGGCAGACGGCAAACTGCACTTCGCGCACATCGGCGACTCCCGGGCCTACCGGCTCCGCGACGGCGAATTCAAGCAGGTCAGCGTGGACCACACCTTCGTCCAGCGGCTCATCGACGAAGGCCGGCTCAGGCCTGAGGAAGCGGAAACGCACCCGCACAAGAATGTCCTCATGCGGGTCCTGGGCGACGTCGATGCCAGCCCCGAACTCGATCTGGACACCCTGGACGCCCGTCCCGGCGACCGGTGGCTGCTGTGCTCCGACGGGCTGAACTACGTCGCCGCGCACGCCGTGGAGCGGACGGTCCGGGAAACCCACAACCTGCACGAATGCGCTGACACCCTCGTTGAACTGACTCTTGAGGCCGGTTCGCCGGATAACGTCACCGTGGTCATGGTGGACATCGTGGAGGAAACGCCCGACGACGTCAGCACGGCCGCCGTCGAAATCGTTCCGCCGGTGCAGGGCGGCAGGTCCGCTGCCGCGGCAGCTGGCGGGCAAGGCGCCACCGCCGCGTCCCCTGTTCCGGCCGGCGGGACGGAACCGGCAAAGTCCGGTTCAGCCACTGACGATGCCGGGCAGGAACGGGCGCCCGAAAAGAAGACGGCCGTCGGCGGCACCAGGGATCCGGAGGCCGGCTCCTCCGAGGCCGGCAGTACAGACCCCCACCTGGGCGAACATCTTTCCGCTGAAGTCCTCCGCGAAGAACTTGCCTCCCGCCCGCATGAACTGGTGGGTGCTGCCGCTGCCGCCGCCGAATCGGGCTCCATCCCCACCGTGGCCGGACGTACCGTGGCACGGCGGGCAGCCACGCTCCTCACCCATAAGGCAGAACCGGCCGTCGATCCCGAGGACACTTTGCCGACGCTGCGTCCGCGCCGCTGGGTGGCCTGGTCCGTTGCAGCCGCCGTGCTGGTTGTCGTTGCCGTCGGCCTGTGGCTGGGGTACGCCTGGACCCAGACCCGCTACTACGTCGGCGAATTCGATTCCCGGGTGGCCATCTACAACGGGGTCTCCCAACGGTTGGGACCTATCCAGCTGTCCTCCCTTGAGGCTGTGACGGATATCCGCATGGACTCGCTCCCGCCGTTCTCGCAGCAACGGGTCCGCCAGACCGTGCCCGCCAATGACCTCTATGACGCGCAGCGGATCGTCAAGAACCTGGAGCTCACGGGAACAACCTCCCCCGAGGAGGAGTGCCCCAGGCCATCTGCCTCCGCCACTGCGCCTGCCCCGTCGGCAAGCACAGGCACGTCGGCAGGTGCAGCGCCGCCCGCCAGCGCAGCCGCCCCGCCGCCCGCACCGGATACCGCCGCGCCCGCACCCTCCGCGGCTTCTCCGTCCCCCACTCCGACTATCACCTGCGAGGCGGCCAAATGAGCCAGGTAAGCACTTTGCCCAAGCCCCGCCGCAACGTTGAACTTGCCCTCCTGCTCCTGGCCCTTGCCGTTGGCATCGGCGCCAACATGATGGTGGGCGTGGACCAGGAGAAGGCCTTCGATTCCGACTTTTGGTTCCAGTCCAGCCTGCTGGCAGCGGCAGCCCTGGCCTTCCACGGTGTCCTGCGCTTCCGCGCAAAGTATGCCGATCCGGTAATACTTCCGATTGTCGTCGCCCTTAACGGCTTGGGTCTTGCGATGATCCACCGCCTGGATGCTCCGGGCGAGGACACGGGAAACAACCAGCTCCGGTGGACCCTCATCGCCATGGCGGTGGCCATCGCCGTCGTGTTCTTCCTGAAGGACCACCGCATCCTGCGCCGGTTCACCTTCATTTCCCTGGCTGCGTCCGCCCTGCTGCTGATCCTGCCCCTGGTCCCGGGAATCAGCGCCGGCGAAATCCTCGGCGCACGGGTGTGGATCAGGTTTGGCCCCATGACGTTCCAGCCGGGCGAAGTAGCCAAGATTACGCTCGCCATATTCTTCGCCGGGTATCTTTCCTCCAACCGTGACCTCATCCTGCTGGCAGGCCGCAAGATCGGCCCCCTGCAGTTTCCCCGGTTCAAGGACATGGGTCCCATGATCACCGCGTGGCTGGTCAGCATCGGTGTCCTGATCTTCCAGCGGGACCTTGGTTCTTCCCTGCTCTTCTTCGGGCTGTTCATCGTCATGATCTACGTGGCAACCAGCCGCATCAGCTGGGTGGTGATTGGACTGGCGCTGATCCTCGGCGGCGGTTTCGTGGCCGCCCAGGTGTTCTCCCACGTCCAGCAGCGCGTCTACGGCTGGCTCAACGCCTTCTCCCCCGATGTCTACGAGAACGGCAGCCGGCAGGTCATCGAGGGCCTGTTCGGCATGGCCAACGGCGGCCTGGTGGGCACCGGCCTTGGCCAGGGCCGCCCGGACCTGGTCCCGTTCGCCAACAGCGACATGATCATCGCCTCCCTGGGCGAGGAACTGGGCCTCATCGGCCTGTTCGCCGTCGTCCTGCTGTACCTGCTGCTGATCACCCGCGGATTCCGCGCCGCCCTGGGCACACGGGACGCGTTCGGAAAGCTGCTCGCCTGCGGCCTTTCCTTCGCGGTGGCGCTTCAGTGCTTCGTGGTCATCGGCGGGGTCACCCGGCTCATTCCACTGACCGGGCTTACCACGCCGTTCCTGGCGGCCGGCGGTTCGTCCCTTCTGGCCAACTGGATCATTGTGGGACTGCTCCTGATGATCTCGCATGCGGCCCGCGGGCCGGTGGACACTACACCGTTGCCGCCGGCCGGGACGGCAGCGGCAACAGGCATTGACACTCCAACCGAGGCGGTGAAGCAGGCATGAACCAGGCAATCCGGCATTCATGGGTAGCCGCAGTGGCCATGTTTGCACTGCTGTTCGGGGCCATCAGCTACGTGCAGGTGGTAGGCGCCGACGACCTCAAGACCAACCCCCTGAACCAGCGTGCCATCCTGCAGAACTACTGCAACGACCGCGGCGCCATCATCGTTGGGGGCACCCCCGTTGCCGAGTCGGTGGAAACCGGTTCGGAGACCTGCAAGTTCCAGCGCACCTACCCGCAGCCGGAACTGTATGCGGGAATCACCGGCTACTTCTCGAAGAACTATGGCGCCACCGGCCTGGAACAGGCCATGGGCGCCGAACTGGCCGGGAACTCGGACCAGCTCTTCCTTGACCGGGTGGGCCAGCTCTTCCTGGGCAACCAGCCCAAGGGCGCGTCCGTGGAACTCACCATCGACCCCCAGATTCAGAAGCTTGCCTACAGCCTGATCCCGGACGGACAGCGCGGCTCGATTGTGGTGACCAACCCCAAGACCGGCGCCATCCTGGCCATGGTGTCCAAGCCGTCCTACAACCCCAACGTGGTGGCCACCCAGGACGCTGCCGCGGAGCGCGCCGGCATGAACGAGCTGGTCAAGGTTCCGGGCATCAACCTGAACCAGAACGTCAGCGGCCCCACCGGGGAGCTGCTCGCACCGGGATCGGTCTTCAAGCTCGTGGACACCGCGGCGGCGCTTGCCTCCGGCAAGTACAACAAGGACAGTGTCCTCCCCAACCCGGCGGAGATGCCCTTTGACGGCATCCAGTACAAACTGCCCAACTACGCGGGCGGCAACTGCTACACCAGGGACACCGCCAGCTTCGCCTTCGCGCTGCAGCAGTCCTGCAATACCCCCTTCGCCAGCATTGCCCTGGATCTTGGCCGCGACGCCATCGCCGACCAGGCCAAGAAGTTCGGCTTCGGCGAGGACGTCGGCGGCCAGCTGAAGCTGGGCCACGCGCTGGGCAATGGTTTCCCCGGAAACCTGGACGCACCCGGCCTTGCCCAGTCGGCAATCGGACAGAAGGATGTCCGCGCCACGCCGCTGCAGATCAACATGATGACCTCCGCCATCGCCAACGGCGGCAAGCAGATGCAGCCCAACCTCATCAAGACCCTGCGCTCCCCGGACCTTCGTGTCATCGACGAACCGCAGCCGCAGCAACTGCGCACCTCCACCACCCCGCAGATCGCCAGCCAGATCACCGAGTGGATGGCAAGCGCAGTCAGCGAGGGCATTGCCAAGGGCGCAGCGGTCCCCGGCGTCCAGGTGGCCGGCAAGACAGGAACCGCAGAGCTCGGGAACGGAACCAATAACTCCTGGTTCACCGGCTTCGCGCCCGCAAACAATCCGCAGGTGAGTGTCACGATCGTCATGGAGGGCGTGAACATCACCACCGGCGCACAGCTGACCAGTCCTAACGCGAAGAAGATTTTTGAGGCGGTGTTGAATAAGTGAGGCCTACAACCGGAATCACCCTCGGCGGCAGATTCCAGCTGACCACGCGGATTGCGATCGGCGGCATGGGGGAAGTCTGGAAAGCCAAAGACCTCGTCCTGGGCCGCATCGTCGCCATCAAGGTGCTGAAGGAGGAGTACACGGGGGACCCCGGATTCCTCCAGCGCTTCCGTGCGGAGGCCCGCCACACTGCCCTGCTGAACCATGTGGGGATCGCCAACGTCTTTGACTACGGCGAAGAAGAAGGCTCGGCCTACCTGGTCATGGAACTGGTCCCGGGCCAGCCCCTGAGCAGCATCATCGAGCACGAACAAGTGCTGTCGCCGGACCGCACGCTGTCCATCATTGCGCAGACCGCCCGCGCCCTGGCCGTCGCCCACGCCCAGGGCCTGGTCCACCGCGACGTCAAGCCCGGCAACCTCCTGATCACCCCGGACGGACGGGTCAAAGTCACGGACTTCGGCATCGCCCGACTCGCCGACCAGGTGCCCCTCACGCAGACCGGCCAGGTCATGGGAACGGCGCAGTACCTGGCACCCGAGCAGGCGACCGGCCAGACCGCCACGGGATCCTCGGACATCTACTCGCTCGGCGTTATCGGCTACGAGTGCCTCAGCGGGCACCGTCCTTTCTCCGGCGAATCGCAGATCGCCATTGCCCTGGCCCAGGTGAACGACGCTCCGCCGCCTCTTTCGGAGACCTTGCCGGCCCCGGTCCGGGCCCTCCTGATGTCAATGCTGGCCAAGGACCCCAAGGACCGTCCCGCCAACGCCATCAAGCTGGCCGAGGCTGCGGAGGCCATCCGCAACGGCGACATCAGCGCAGCACGCGCCGCCGTTCCCGGCATGCTTCTTTTCGACGCCGACACAGGGCCCATCACGGCCCCCGTTGACACTGCCACTGCCCCCACCGGAGTCATTGGCGCCCAGCATGACTCCACTCCGGCTGCCACATCAGCCCTTCCAGTGCTGGGTGCCGGCGCGGCGGGCGCCGCGGCCGGGCTGGCTGCGGGCGCCGCGGGCGCTTCCGCCGACGGGGATGTTCCCAAGGGGCCACTGGCCCGGGCCGATGCGCTGGCTGCCGAGCGGAACTGGGACCAGGAGGAGGAAACGTACGACGACGGTCCCTCCGATGAGCCCCGGCGCAAGGGACGCAGTCCATGGACCTGGCCCCTGGTCGCCCTGATCCTGCTGCTCCTGTTTGCGCTGGTGGGTTTCCTGCTGAACCAAATGGGGCTCTTCTCGCCCTCCGGCAACCCGACATCCGGCATCACCACCAGCAGCGCGCCGCCGTCGTCGGCAACGCCCACGCGGACCACTGCGTCAGCCACGCCGACGCAGACGCGCAGCACACCGACGCCGACGCCTACGTCCGAGCCCACCCAGGACACTGTCAACGTGATCCCGGCCGCCTACCTCGGCAAGGACTACCGCCAGGTCCAGACTGCCCTTGCCAACCTGGGACTCCAGGTGACGGTCCTGCCGCAGGAGAGCCGGACGGCCGCCCCCGGCACCGTCCTGGAGCTCAATCCGACCGGCGTGGTGCCCAAGGGTTCGCTGATTACCGTCATCTACGCGACCGCTCCATCGCCCGCGCCCACGACGGCGGCACCCACGCCTGCTCCCACCACGTCCTCACCCGTGGCGGGCCCCACGCCCCTCTCGCCCCTGCCAACCTGTGCGGCCGGCCAGACGCCCGGAACGCCTGCGACCTGCACGCCGTAAACGTCGGGACCACCAGTGAATGAGTCACCACGCACACCGTTGCACCGGGAGGACAGCCTGCCGGTGGACAACCGGCGTGTCCTGAGCGGCCGCTACGAACTGGGCAGCCTCATTGGCCGGGGCGGCATGGCGGATGTCTACCGGGGAACCGACACCCGCCTGGGCAGGACTGTTGCCATCAAACTGCTCAGGCCGGATATGGCCCGCGACCCGCAGTTCCAGGCACGGTTCAAGCGTGAGGCACAGGCGGTGGCGGCCCTGAACCACCCCTCGATCGTGGCCATCTTCGATACCGGTGAACACCTGGTCCACGACGGCACCGGCGAGGACGTCCGCGTGCCCTATATCGTGATGGAGTACGTCGAGGGAAAGACCCTGCGCGATCTGATCCGCGCCCATGAGGTCAGCATCGACCAGGCCATCGAGTACTGCCTGGGGGTCCTGGGCGCCCTGGAATACAGCCACAAAACCGGAATCGTGCACCGGGACATCAAGCCCGCCAATGTGATGTATTGCCCGGGCAGCAATTCCGTCAAGGTGATGGACTTCGGCATTGCCCGCGCGATTGCCGATTCCTCCGCCACCATGACCCAGACCCAGGCAGTGGTGGGAACAGCGCAGTACCTGTCACCGGAACAGGCCCGGGGCGAAACCGTCGACGCCCGCAGTGACCTTTATTCCGCCGCATGCCTGCTCTACGAAATGCTGACCTCGCGCCCTCCGTTCGTCGGGGACAGCCCGGTGTCCGTGGCTTACCAGCACGTGCGGGAAATTCCGGAGCCCGCCAGCAGCCTGAATCCGGATGTGTCACCGGCCCTGGACACCGTACTGGCCAAGGCCCTGCAAAAGAACCGGGCCGACAGGTTCCAGGATGCCGCAGCCTTCCGGCGCGCCCTGAGGGCGGCAAAGGCCGGGGTCCCTGTCCCTGCCGTGCCTGTGTCCGAGGCGCCCACCGATCCCAACGACCACGTTCCCGAAGCGTCCCCGCCAACGGAGGCGTTCGCCGCATCGGGGACCAACTTCCTTGATGACGCGCCCACCGGCCGCCTGGCAGCCCCCTCCCTCCATGACGACGGAGCAGCAGGTCCGCTGGAACTTGCGGATGAGCAGGAGATGGACGGGTACAGGCCGGGCGGATACAGGGCAGACGATTACGGGTCGGCTGCGCCGCTCCCGCTTGGCTTCCCTCCGGAACGTGAGCGGACCACCCGGCAAAAGTCCCGCCGTCGTGCGTGGATCGCCACCCTGGTGATCTTCACCCTGCTGGTACTGGCAGGCGGTGGCCTGTGGCTCTACCAAACGGTCAACCGCCCAGCCCCCGCTGCACCCAAAGTGTCAATCCCCTCGGTGGCGTCGATGACGGAGACCGCGGCGCTTCAGGCACTGTACAACGCCGGCCTGCGCCCCAGGATCGCGCGGGCGGTGAATGACACAGTGCCCAAGGGAACCGCCATTGGGACTGATCCCGCGGCGGGCGGGTCACTGGAGCCGGGGGCGGAGGTCATCCTCAACATCTCCGAGGGCCCCAGTTCGGTTAAGGTCCCGGACAGCATCCCCGGCAAGACCGAGGCAGCCGCCCGGGATATCCTGCGGCAGGTGGGACTGGTGGGCGCGCCGTCAACCAGCACGGCCAACAGCGCCACCGTTCCGGCAGGAATAGTGATCACCTCCAATCCGGCGCCCGGGCAAAGCGTTGGCGTCGGCACCAGCGTGGAACTCATCGTTTCCACGGGCAAGGTGGTTGTCCCCGAACTGCGCGGCCTGGCCCGTGATGAGGCCGAGGCGGCCCTGAAGGGGCTTGGCCTGGTGCCGTCGGTGATGGAGGCGGAGAATTCCCAGGTAGAGCCGGGCAAGGTGACGGACCAGAGCGACCCCGCCAACGCCGCCGTCGACCAGGGAAAGACCATCGGCATCGTTGTGGCCAAGGCTCCGCCCCCACCGGCTCCGACCGAAACGGCGACGCCGACGCCCACTCCCACTCCCACGCCGAAGCCCACCAGGAAGGGCTGACGTCCTCCCTGGACCTGTTTTCGGTTGGTGGAGGGCGCCGGCCTAGTGCTGGATGAGGGGGCTCAGTTTCGCCGCCCGCGCGGCTGCGCCTTTCATGCCCAGGGACTCCAGCCAGTTGCCGAGCATCTGGTAGCCGCCTTCGGTAAGGACCGATTCGGGATGGAACTGCACACCGCAGAGCGGCGCGGTCCGGTGCTGCAGCCCCATGACCACGCCGGATGCGGTCTGCGCGGTGACTTCCAGGACGTCAGGAATGGACTCCCGGACCGCGGCCAGGGAATGGTAGCGGGTGGCCGTGATGGGGGAGGGGAGCCCGGCGAAAACGCTGGTGCCGATGTGCTCCACCTGGGACGTCTTGCCGTGCATGAGTTCCGGGGCGTGCGTCACCTTGCCGCCGAAGGCCTCGGCCAGTGCCTGGTGGCCCAGGCATACGCCGAACATGGGGACGCTGTTTTCGCCACACCACTTGATCAGCTCGATGCAGATGCCCGCTTCAGCAGGATTACCCGGACCCGGGGAGATGAGGACGCCGTCGCGGGTGCTGGCAAGCTCAATCGCCTCCGCCAGCGTCACGTCGTCATTCCGGACAACTGTGGTCTCGGCGCCCAGCTCCTGGAGGTAGCCCACCAGGGTGTAGACAAAGCTGTCGTAGTTATCCACTACAAGGATCTTGGTTGTGGTCATGGCTGGTCTGTGGAACCAATCGTCGAGTCGGTGAATTGGGTGAAATGGGACATCCAGGGAAACAGGAACTGGACCATCAATACCAGGGCAATGAAGATCAGAACCAGCGAGATGAAGATCCGGAGCCAGAGCGGTCCGGGCAGGTGGCGGAAAATCCAGGCGTACACAGTCAGTTCCTTCCGGTGGCTGCCGCAACCTGCGCCGCGATTTCGGCCGGCGGGCCCGCTGCAGCCGGACGCCAGCTGTCCAGGAGGGCGTAGGCGATGATGCGTTCTTCCGCCCCGAAGCGGGGGTTGCAGCTGGTCATGGTGAGGTAGCTTTCGGTGGGCGTGGCGCCGGGCTGGGTGGGTACCGGTTCCAGGACGTCCGTGCGCGAAGGCATCACAATCTGGTTGTTCCGGAAGACGTAGACGTAATAACCGTCCTTGGTCTGGACGTAGATCTTGTCGCCGGGCACCAGGGTGTGGATGTTATCCAGCACTGCACCGTGCGTCTGGCGGTGCCCAGCCACCGCAAAGTTGCCTACCGCACCGGGCATGGCCGTGTTGCCGTAGTGCCCAAGGCCCAGGGTGTCCAGGACATCCTGGCTGGTCCCCTCGACAATGGGGCGGGTGTAGCCGGGGCCGAACCGGGGGATGTACATGATGCCGATCGTTCCCGCGTGGCCGGGGGCGGTACCCACCACGGGCTTGCCAAAATCCTCACCGGCGGCGGGTGCCGCGGCGGGCGCAGTTGGTGCGGGAGCGGGGGCGGCAGTGCCCAGGTCCTGGGCGAATTCCTTGATGACCTGGCTCTGCCTGGCATCGGACTCGACGTTGGTCCACCACAGCTGCCATGCCACAAAAAGTAGGAGGATGACGCCGGCGGTTATCAACAGCTCGCCCAGAACCTGGATGGTGCCGCGCAGCAGGGCACGACGGGGGGCGGGCGCAGTGGCGGGCCCCGCCTTCTCCTGCAATACCACGCGTTCTCCTCCGGGCGTTTACCCTGGGCACCGGCTGCCCATCAACTGCGGCTAGAATTGGCTGCTAGTAAGAATCCAGATTTGACCAAGATCGCGCAGACCGCTGGAAATTTCCTTCTTGCAGGATACCAAGCCCGGGGCGCCGGTCTTGCCCAGCCCGCCAAGGAGAGCCAGTGCCCGAGTCAAAGCCTCGCAAGAAGACCGCCAGCACCGCCCAGCCGGCTTCCCCCCAGGCTTACAAGCCCAATCCCGTCTGGTTCAAGCCGGTCATGTTTGGACTCATGATTATTGGCCTCTTCTGGATCATCACGTTCTACATCAGCGAGGGACGCTTCCCTGTGCAGGCCTGGCAGTCGTGGAACATCGTTGCCGGCTTTGGCATTGCCATCGTCGGCTTCCTGATGACTACCCGCTGGCGCTCCTGAGCGGCGTCCCGCGACTGTTCCGGGGAGGACTGCCGTGGCTCCCGAATCCGCCGGCGTAGTTATCGGCGAGGATGGCCTCGCGCGGCCGGCGTGGGCCGCGACGGACCCGCTCATGCGGAACTACTACGACCAGGAATGGGGCATGCCCGTCACCGACGAGCAGGGCCTGTATGAACGCATCTGCCTGGAGGGCTTCCAGGCCGGGCTTTCATGGGCCACCATCCTGCGCAAACGCCCCGCGTTCCGCGCCGCCTTTGCCGGCTTCGATCCGGACGCTGTGGCCCTGTTCAGCAACGCGGACGTGGAGCGGCTGTTGCAGGATCCGGGCATCATCAGAAACAGGCTGAAGATCCTTGCCACGGTTAAGAACGCACAGGCAACCCTGGAGCTTCGGAACGACGGCGGCCTGGTGGACTTTGTCTGGGGCTTCCGGCCGGACAGCACCCCGGAGCCCCGGGTTGCCGCGGAGATTCCCACCCAGTCTGCAGAGTCCATTGCCTTGTCCAAGGCACTTAGGAAGCGCGGCTTTTCCTTCGTGGGACCCACCACCATGTTCGCCCTGATGGAGGCGGTGGGAATCGTGGACACCCACCTCCTGGCGAGCCATCGGCGGGGATCTTCCGGCGTCTGGCAGGTGTGAGGCCGGTCGGGGCAGAACCGGTCCGTGGCACACCGTTATCCCCAACTGTTGGGAAAGTTATCCACAGTGTGGAAAAGCCTCCCTGGCAGCTCCAGATGTGGCGGCCGGCCCCCGGGGCCGTGCTGATAAGGCTAAGTCTGCCGGGCAGATGCGGTTATTAACAGTGTGGAATACCTGTGGATAATCCCTACGTGCCCGGTGGATACCCGCGGGGTCCGGGGGTCCGGGGGTCCGGGAGGCTACAGGCGGTCCCGCTTGACGGGATGGTGGCTGGTAATGGAAACCCGGTTGAACGCGTTCATCGTCACCGCAACCCAGCTCACGGCCGAAAATTCCTCTGCCGTGAGGCATTCGCGGGCGGCCGCCTCCGCATGCTCCTGCGTCCGCTGGTCCGGGAGTTCAGTGATGCTCTCCACCAACGCCAGGGCCGCCCGCTCCTTGCCGGTGAACAAGGCCGTGTCACGCCACGCGGGCAATACTGCCAGCCGCTGCGGGGTTTCCCCTGCCTCGCCCGCCTTTCGCACGTGAAGGTCCAGGCAGTAGGCGCATCCGTTGATCTGGGAGATCCGGACGTTGAGGAGTTCCAGCAGGCCGCGCCCGATTCCAGCCTCCTCTGCTGCTTCCTGCACCCTGAGGCCCAGGCCGCTGATTGACTTCCAGAGAGCGGGGTGCTGTTTGTCCAGGTATAGATGCTCGGTGACGCTCACGGGGGTCCTTGTCGATAGAACGGCTTGGCAGGCAACCATCATAGGCAGGACGCGGAGAGCCCGCCGGGGATGTTATCCACTTACCAACAGCGCAATACCCACAAGTTATCCACAACTGTGGGTAAGCCCGTGGAAATCCTCCCGCCGCCGGGCGCTGCGCCTACTCCCGCGGGTTTTCCAACGCGGAAACTACACCTCTGTCAGTTATTAACACTGTGTATAAGGGTGTCGATAACGCCCCTCCGGGGTGGTGCACTGGGCCAACATGACGCTGCCGGTGCGTAGTTGTCCACAAAATCCCGTGGAATCCCCTGCTTATCCACTTACACACAGCAATATCCCCACAGGTTATCCACAGATGTGGAGAAAGCGGCGCAGCCTTCCAGGCCATCCCCGGACGCAGGCCCTAAACGGGAGGATGCGCATATGAACTACAGCTGTGTAAGTTACCAACATTGTGGATAAGCCCTGTGGAAAACAACTCTGCCCCCGACACCATTGGTGGCGGGGGCAGAGTGCCGTTGCGGTTTGGGCGGGATCCTAGAGAGTTACCCGCACCCAGCTCACAGCGATGAGCAGGGCCAGCACGGCCGCCAGCCCCAAGGCCTGGATGACACCCTGGCGGCGTCCGCGCGGAGTGTAGGCGAGGACGGCAGCACACAGTCCGCCCGTAATGAGGCCGCCAAGGTGGGCCTGCCAGGCGATGTGGGGGATCAGGAAGCCAATGACGCCGTTAATGGCAATCAGGACCCACAGCTGGCGGGTGTCGCCGCCGCGCTGCCGTTGAACCAACAGCATGGCGCCGAAAAGGCCGAAGATGGCTCCGGAAGCACCTACCAGCCCCACGAGCCCTTGGCCGGGCACCAACACGGGATTGAGCAGCAGGTAGCCGACTGAACCACCAACCGCTGAAATCAGGTACAGCGCCAGGAACCGGACGCGGCCCAGAACGGGTTCGAGGGCCTGGCCGAAAATCCAGAGCGTATACATGTTCAGGAGGATGTGCAGCAGCGAATCCGGGGAATGGAGGAAGGCTGATGTCAGCATCCGCCAAGGCTCGAAAGCACCGTACTGCGGGGCAACAAAAATGTTGTTATAGGCGAACTGCTTGTATACGAAGTCGCCCGGGATGAGCATCTGCAGTGCGTAAACAACAACGCAGGCCGCGATGATGCCGAACGTCGCCAATGGCTTGCCGGTGGCAACGGCGCCGCCATAGACGGTCCGCACTTCCGGCGTCGAACGTCCTGTTTCGTTGACGCAGTCAACGCATTGGAATCCGACGGCGGCCGCCCGCTGGCAGTCAGGGCATGCCGGGCGCCCGCAGCGCTGGCAGCGCACGTAGGACGGCCGGTCCGGGTGCCGGGGACAGACCGGGACCTGGGCGGACGGCTCGGCCGACGGAATTCCGTAACTCATGCTGGGGTGTTACAGCTGCTCGATGTCGATGCTGTTGATGGTGACGTCTTCAACCGGGCGGTCGCCCATGCCGGTGCGGACACCCTCAATGGCGTCGACGACCTTCCTGGATTCCTCGTCAGCCACTTCACCGAAGATGGTGTGCTTGCCCTGGAGCCAGTCAGTGGGAATGGTGGTGATGAAGAACTGTGAACCGTTGGTGCCCTTGCCCATCTGGATTCCCGCGTTGGCCATGGCGAGCTTGTAGGGCTGGTTGAAGCTCAGCTCCGGGTGGATTTCGTCGTCGAAGCGGTAGCCGGGGCCACCGGTTCCACGGCCCAGGGGGTCGCCCGCCTGGATCATGAAGTCCTTGATGATGCGGTGGAAGATGGTTCCGTTGTAGAGCGGGGTGCCGGTCTTGTCCTCGCCGGTTTCCGGGTGGGTCCATGCCTGTTCACCCGTGGCAAGGCCAACGAAGTTCTTGACAGTCTTGGGCGCGTGGTTGCCGAAGAGGTTAACCACGATGTCGCCGAGGCTGGTGTGGATGGTTGCTTTTGCAGTTGCGATGGCAGTCATAGGCCCCATTCTCCCATGTCGGTTATTTGCGGCCACGGCTGCGGGGGCAGTTCCGCGCTGGGTGAAATCCCCCTAAAATCCGCAGAGTGAATAGCCCGGGGTGATCTGGGCACGTAGGCTAGCGACAGAACCGTCACATTAATCGGGAGGTAGTTGTGAAGAAATCGGATCGTATTACCCGTGACCTTGAGCAGTCGGTCACCAGTGCGGTGGAAAATGCCAAGGATTGGGCGGCACCGCGGGTGGAAGCTGCAGTGGACTGGGCTGTTCCCCGTCTCCAGCACGGCCTGGATACCGCTTCTCCCAAGATCCAGGAAGGTCTGAAGACGGCCGCGCACTCCCTGGCCGACGGTGTTGCCACCGTGACTCCCCGGATCCAGGACGGTCTGGCCCAGCTGGCCCCCAAGATCAATGACGTCGTCGAAGGCGCGTCACCCAGGCTGCACGAGGCTTTGGACAAAGCCACGCCCGTTGTCCTGAATGCGCGCGACCGGGTGGTGGTGGAATACCTGCCCAAGCTTTCGGACCAGATCGGCGTGGCATCCGGTGCAGTCCACCGCACCCTGGAAAACACTCCGGCACGGGTGGATGCCGTCGCACAGAAGCTGGGCGATGTGGGAATCATCCACGCCCTCCAGGAACAGGCCCAGGCAACCGGTGCACAGCTGAAGGCAGCCGCAGCAGGTGCCGGCCGTGCCGCTGAACTCCAGCTGGCCCAGCCCGAAAAGCCCAAGAAGCGCGGCTGGCTGGTCTTCGGAGTTGTTGCTGCTGCCGTTGCCGCCGGTGTCGCCGCGTGGAAGGCATCCAAGCCTGTGGAGGACCCCTGGAAGACTCCTTCACCGGTCACGCCGACTCCTGCCCCGGTGCCCGCCACCACTGTCAGTGATGTCAAGGAAAACACGGCAAACGCTGCCGGCGGCGCTGCCTCTGCTGCCGGATCTGCCTCAGCCGCCGCAGCGGAGAAGGCAGGTGAGGCAGCGGATACGGCCACTGAAAAGTCCGCAGACGCCGCTGACAAGGCCAAGCACGTGGCCGCCGACACCTCGGAGGCTGCCAAGAGCACAGCCGATGACGCAAAACCGGCCACGGAGACTGACAAGGGCAGCAGCCAGGCCTAGTTTTCCCGCAACGCACCAAGGGGCTCCGTTTCACCGCGGGGCCCCTTTTGCGTACCAGAGCCATTCCTCCCGCCGATTTTGCTGACTGCCCTCCACAGACTCCCGGGCCGCCGCAGAAGCGCGGCCACCGCATAAGGCAGGCGGTGGCCCGGGTGCTAGATTTGTAGTGATGCCAGCCAATCGACCCTCTGGGGATGCCTTGAACGACGCAGCCGAACAGCTCCGCGTGTCCATCGTCATCCCGGCTTACAACGAGGAAAGCGTGATCAGGCAGTGCCTCATCGCTGCCATCTACCAGTCCGTTCCCGCCCACGAGATCATCGTGGTGGACAACCTCTCCAAAGACCGCACTGCCGACATTGTCCGCCAGATGCAGCTTGAGTACCCGGAAAGTCCCATCATCCTGCTGAGCCAGGACCGGGAGCAGGGACTGATCCCCACCCGGAACTTCGGTCTGGACAGCGCCACCGGGGACATCCTGGGTCGCATTGACGCGGACTCCATCGTGGAACCGGACTGGGTTGAGCAGGTCCAGAAGGCTTTCGCTGACTGGTCCGTCCAGGCTGCCACGGGCCCTGTGGTGTACTACGACATGCCGATGCGCCGCTTTGGGCTCAAGGCCGACGACAAAATGCGCCAGCTGATGCTCAAGCTGGCCAAGCACCAGTACCATTTCCTGTTCGGCTCCAATATGGCCCTGCGGGCCAGTGCCTGGGAGACCATCCGCTCCGAGACCTGCCGCGACGAAAAGGACGAAATGCACGAGGACATCGATTTGTCCCTGCACCTGGCCGATCATGAGCTTCCGGTACGGTACTGGCCACAAATGGTGTCCGGGATGTCGGCACGCCGGCTGGAGGATTCCCCGCGCGACTACCGCTACTACGTCACCCGTTTTGACCGGACCTATAAAGCCCACAATGTCAGGAAGATGGCGTTGAAGGCCCCCATGGTGGTCTTCTTCTCGGTATATTTCCCGGCCAAGCTCCTCCGGGCCATCCACACGGTCAACACAGCCCAGCCCGTGCGCCGCGGCGGGCAGTAGCTCAGTCCGTCCCCAACTCCGCGAGCCGGTCCGGTGGCGGGGCCGTTCCGCGCCGCGTTGCCATTGCGGCCCTCTGGCCCAGGACCACGACGGCGAGTCCAGCCAGGATCAGGCCGAGTCCGGCGTACGTGCCGGCCGGCAGGGTCTCGTGCAGGAACACGGCAGCCAGCAGCGCTGCGCCGGGGATCTCCAGGAGGATGATCATGGAGACGATGAGCGGGCTCATGGTGGCCAGCAGGTGGTTGAATGCGGTGTGGCCCACCAGCTGCGCACAGACGGTGATGGCTGCGATTCCCAGCCAGCCTGCGGGCTCGAACCCGGCCAGGGGTTGGCCGGCGAACAGCGCCAGTACTGCCACGAGGGCGGCGCACATCCCGTAGCAAAGCGTGGTGTAGGTTCCGGTGGTCATGCTTTGCCGCGCCTTGCCCCCGGCCAGGGTGTAGAGGCCTGCCAGTGCGCCACCGGCCACCGCCAGCAGGTCTCCCGTGAGTGCCTGCGGTGAGGTTCCGAGGTCGAAGCCGGTGATGGCAACGACCCCGCCGAAGGCGATGCCCAGACCGGCCAGGACCTGCCAGCGGTGCCGGGTGCCGCGGAAGAGCTGGAAGACCGCAATCCAGGCCGACTGCAGGCAGACCAGGGCTGTTGCGGCGGCTACGGAGGTGAGCTGCAGGGAAGTGATGAAGCAGGCAAAGTGCAGTGCGAGGGCGACCGCGGCCAGGGACGACCAGCCGAACTCGCGGCGGGAAATCATGCCGAACTGGCGGGGCTCCCGGACCAGGGTGGGCGTGGCCATGACGGCCGCTCCGATGGCGTTCCGCCAAAAGGCAATGGCCAGGGCGCTGACGCTGGTTGCGCCAAGTGTGGCCGCTATCAGGGGGCCCGATGAGGCGACGCCGAGAACGCCGAGGGCCGCGATGATCAGATTCACGGCAACCCCCTGAAGCTCGTCCCTGACAGAGATGGAAAGCGAAAAGTCCCGGCCAGCGTTTCCGCTGACCGGGACTTCCTTATGGTGGAGGCACGGGGACTCGAACCCCGAACCCCCTGCTTGCAAAGCAGGTGCGCTACCAATTGCGCCATGCCCCCATAAGAAGCAACCCGTCAATCATACCCTAGAACCGTGGAGCCCCTGACAGGCTCCCGGGCTAGTCCACCGTATCGGTTGACTTGCTCCAGACTGTTTTCCGGGCTTCGGATTCCTGTGCTTTCCGGTAGACCAGGATGCCTGCGATTGCCGCTGCCAGTACAAGCAACTTCTTCACATGCTCCCCGTTCCAGCCAGGTAATGGATGAATCCATCCCTGACCCTTGTTTGAAACCTGCACAGGTTCCGTGGGCGTACCAGGACTTGAACCTGGGACCTCTTCGTTATCAGCGAAGCGCTCTAACCGCCTGAGCTATACGCCCCGATCCCTCATCGGGCCGAGACATGACTTTACAGCACACCCCGGCCCGATCTCAAATCGGGCCTTTCCGCCGGTTTTGGGCCGGCGGAAATGGCTTCCTAGTCGTCGGTGAGGGTAACGCCAATGCCGCCCACCAGGGTGGCAGAAATGTTGTAGAGGACAGCTGACAGCATGGACAGCGCCGTCAACAGGACGACGTTGACCACGGCAATGATGGTGGCGAACGAGGCGACCTGTCCCAGTGAGGCCACCTTCTTCAGTTCGAAGCCGCCGCTTTCAGAACCTGCGAGCGTACCGAGCAGGCTGTCCACCTGGTCGAAGATCCCGGTCAGGTCCAGAACAGTCCAGAGGACAATGGCGGCCACCACGGTAACGATTCCCAGTGCCACGGAGAGCAGGAACGCCATCTTCAGGACGGACCACGGGTCCACCTTGCTGATCAGAAGACGGGCCCGGCGGACCTTGGCCTTCGGCGCCGGCTTGACCAGGCCGGGCGTCCCCTGGCCCGGGGCCCCTTGGGCGGGACGCTGCCCCGCCGGTGCCGGGCGCTGCCCCTGAGGGCCCTGGAAGGGGCGCTGGCCGGGCTGCGCGGGACGGTCTCCCTGCTGCGGCCGCTGGCCCGGGACAGCAGGTCGCTGGCCGGGAGCGCCGGCAGGGGCTGCCGGCCGCTGCTGCGGACGTACGGGGGCGTTCACGCGGGGAGCCCCTGCAGGCCGGTTCCCGTCGGGAACAGTACTGTTCGGCTTGGGAAATGAGTCGGAATTACTCACTCGTTACCTCCGTGTTGTCTTCGTTCGGCTCAGCGTCGCCCGAGGCGTCCTCTGACTCAACGGCCGGTGATTCTTCTGCCACTGCTGGCTCGGCGGATTCCCCAGCGGTCCCGCCATCTTCAGCCAACGTTACGTCATCCCCCGAGGATTCCTCGTCCTCAAGACCGCGTTCGCTGTTGCGTGCCACCTCAATGATCCGGTCGTTCTTGTCCGGCTTGGCGAAGATGACGCCCATGGTGTCACGGCCCTTGGCCGGGACACCGGCAACGGAGGAGCGGACAACCTTGCCGCCCTCCATGACCACCAGGACTTCATCCTCCTCCTGGACAATGAGCGCCCCCACGAGGTGCCCGCGCTCTTCCTGGTACTTGCCCACCTTGATGCCCAGGCCGCCGCGGCCCTGGAGGCGGTATTCCTCCACGGCCGTACGCTTGGCGTAGCCGCCCTCAGTTACGACGAACACGAATGAGCCGTCGGTGACCACGTCGGCAGCCAGGAGTTCATCGTCCTCACGGAACTTCATGCCGGTCACACCCGAGGTGGCACGTCCCATGGGGCGCAGCGCGTCGTCCGTAGCGGTGAAGCGGATGGACTGGCCCTTGCGGGACACCAGGAAGAGGTCGTCGGTTTCCGACACAAGCTGGGCGGAGACCAGTTCATCGCCGTCGCGCAGGTTGATGGCGATTACGCCTGCGGAACGGTTGGTGTCATAGTCCTCCAGCCTGGTCTTCTTCACCAGGCCCCTCTTGGTGGCCAGGACCAGGTACGGCGCCTGCTGGTAGTCCTTCAGGTCAAGGACCTGCGCAATGTGCTCATCCGGCTGGAATGCCAGCAGGTTGGCCACGTGCTGGCCCTTGGCGTCCCGGCCCGCTTCCATCAACTCGTACGCCTTGGCACGGTAGACCCGGCCCAGGTTGGTGAAGAACAACAGCCAGTGGTGGGTGGTGGTCACGAAGAAGTGCTCCACTACATCGTCACCCCGAAGCTGGGCACCCTTGATACCCTTGCCACCGCGCTGCTGCGACCGGTAGTTGTCGCTGCGGGTGCGCTTGACGTAGCCGCCGCGGGTGATGGTGACCACCATCTCCTCTTCGGGGATGAGGTCCTCCATGGACATGTCGCCATCAAAGCCCATCAGGATCTTGGTCCGGCGGTCGTCACCGTGCTTGTCAACGATTTCGCCCAGTTCGACGCTGATGATCTCGCGCTGGCGCTGCTCGGAGCCCAGGATCGCGTTGTACTCCTCGATCAGGGCTTCAAGTTCGGCGTGCCGGTCCTGGATCTTTTGGCGTTCCAGGGCGGCCAGGCGCCGCAGCTGCATGTCCAGGATGGCCCGGGCCTGCAGCTCGTCGATATCCAGCAGTTCCATCAATCCGTCGCGTGCGGCTTCGGTGGTGTTGGAAGCACGGATCAGGGCAATGACCTCGTCCAGCATGTCCAGTGCCTTAAGGAGGGCACGGAGGATGTGGGCTTCCTCTTCCGCCTTGCGCAGGCGGTAACGGGTACGGCGCGCAATGACGTCCATCTGGTGGGTTACCCAGTGCCGGATGAACGCATCGAGGCTGAGTGTCCGCGGAACGCCGTCCACGATGGCGAGCATGTTGGCGGAGAAGTTGCTCTGCAGCTCTGTGTGTTTGTAAAGGTTGTTGAGCACCACCTTGGGCACTGCATCGCGCTTGAGGACGATCACCAGGCGCTGGCCGGTGCGGCCGGAGGTTTCGTCCCGGAGGTCGGCGATGCCTGAGATCTTGCCGTCCTTGACCAGTTCGGCGATCTTGATGGCCAGGTTGTCAGGGTTGGCCTGGTACGGGAGCTCCGTGACCACCAGGCAGGTGCGGCCCTGCAGTTCCTCAACCGCAACCACTGCGCGCATGGTGACCGAACCGCGGCCGGTCCGGTAGGCGTCCTCGATGCCCTTGTGGCCCAGGATGGTGGCGCCGGTTGGGAAGTCGGGGCCCTTGACCCGCACCAGCAGTTCCTCGAGCAGTTCTTCCCGGGTGGCGCCGGGGTTGGCCAGGTACCACTGCACGCCGTCGGCAACTTCCCGGAGGTTGTGCGGCGGGATGTTGGTGGCCATGCCAACGGCAATGCCCGAGGAGCCATTCACCAGCAGGTTGGGGAACCTTGCCGGCAGGATGGTGGGTTCCTGGTTCTTGCCGTCGTAGTTGTCCTGGAAATCGACGGTTTCCTCGTCGATATCCCGGACCATTTCCATGGCGAGCGGTGCCATCTTGGTTTCGGTGTACCGGGGTGCCGCTGCGCCGTCGTTGCCGGGCGAACCGAAGTTGCCCTGGCCAAGGGCCAGCGGGTAGCGCATGGTCCAGTCCTGGATGAGGCGGACCAGGGCGTCGTAGATGGCGGTGTCGCCATGCGGGTGGTACTGGCCCATGACCTCGCCCACCACGCGGGCGCACTTGTTGAAGGACCGGTCGGGGCGGTAGCCGCCGTCGAACATCGCGTACAGGACTCGGCGGTGCACGGGCTTGAGGCCGTCGCGGACGTCCGGAAGGGCACGGCCCACGATGACGGCCATGGCGTAGTCCAGGTAGGAACGCTGCATTTCGGTCTGCAGGTCCACTTGTTCCACACGGTCGATCAGCACGTCGCCTTCAAGAACGGTGTCCGGAGTCCCGGCCTCGGGGGCGGGAATCTCGGGGGTTTCGTCGCTCATTCTTTATTTTCCGTTTCAGGTATATGTCTGGTTCCGAATACTTTGGAGCGGGTCCTTAGATGTCCAGGAACCTGACATCCTTGGCGTTCTGCTGGATGAAGTTGCGGCGTGATTCCACGTCTTCGCCCATGAGGACGGAGAAGATCTGGTCGGCGGCAAGGGCATCGTCCATGGTCACCTGCAGCAGCGTGCGGTGGTCGGGATCCATGGTGGTGTCCCACAGCTCGGTGTAGTCCATCTCGCCCAGGCCCTTGTAGCGCTGGATGCCGTTATCCTTGGGGATGCGGCGACCGGCGGCCTGTCCCGCCACCAGCTTGGCGTCGCGTTCGCGGTCGCTGTAGACGTAGTCATGCGGCGCGTTGGACCATTTGATCCGGTACAGCGGCGGCTGCGCCAGGTACACGTAGCCGTTCTCGATCAGGGGACGCATGTAGCGGAACAGCAGGGTCATCAGCAGGGTGGTGATGTGCTGGCCATCCACGTCGGCATCTGCCATGAGCACAATCTTGTGGTACCGCAGCTTGGCGAGGTCGAAGTCCTCACCGATGCCGGTTCCGAAGGCGGTGATCATGGACTGGACCTCCGCGTTGCCCAGGGCCTTGTCCAGGCGCGCGCGTTCCACGTTCAGGATCTTGCCGCGCAGCGGCAGGATGGCCTGTGTCTCGGGGTTGCGGCCGCGCTTGGCGGAACCACCGGCGGAGTCACCCTCCACGATGTAGACCTCGCACTTTTCCGGATCCTTGGAGGAGCAGTCGGAAAGCTTGCCAGGCATGCCAAAGGACTCCAGCGGGCTCTTGCGCCGGGCATTGTCCCGGGCCTTGCGCGCTGCCATCCTTGCCTGGGCGGCGGAGATCGCCTTGCGGATGACGTCGCGGGCGGGGCCTGGGTTGCGCTCCAGCCAGTCGCCCAGGCCGTCGGTGACAACGCGCTGGACGAAGCCCTTGACCTCGGAGTTGCCCAGCTTGGTTTTGGTCTGGCCTTCGAACTGGGGTTCAGCCAGTTTGACGGAGATGACGGCGGTGAGGCCCTCACGGATGTCGTCACCCGTGAGGTTGTCTTCCTTCTCCTTGATGATGCCCTTCTCCCGGGCGTACCGGTTGATGAGGGATGTCAGGGCAGCGCGGAAACCTTCTTCGTGGGTGCCGCCCTCGTGGGTGTTGATGGTGTTGGCGTAGGTGTGCACGCTCTCGGAGTACGCGCTGGTCCACTGCATGGCCATTTCCAGGGCGATGCGGCGTTCCGTGTCCTCGGTTTCGAAGGCGATGACGTCTTCGTGGACAACCTCCACCTTCTTGCCCGAGTTCAGGTGCTTGACGTAGTCCAGCAGGCCTTCGTCGTACTGGTACACCACTGTGCGGTGCTCTGCGCTGACCTCACCCTCGGTGCTGAGGTCGTCGAGGTCCAGGTCGCCGTCCGAGTCGTCGGCTGCCGTGCGCTCGTCCGTCAAGGTGATACGCAGGCCCTTGTTCAGGAAGGCCATCTGCTGGAAACGGGCGCGGAGCGTCTCGAAATCGAACTCGGTGGATTCAAAGATCGCAGGATCGGGGTAGAAGGTCTGGGTGGTGCCGGTGGCGTCCGTCTCCTCGCCCTTAACCAGGCTGCCCTGGGGCTTGCCGCCGTCGGCAAACGACATCCGCCATACGTGCCCCTGGCGCCGCACTTCGGTGTCCACGCGGCTGGAGAGGGCGTTGACCACGGAAATGCCGACACCGTGCAGGCCACCGGAGACGGCATAACCGCCGCCGCCGAACTTGCCGCCGGCGTGCAGGATGGTCATGACCACCTCGACGGTGGGCTTATGTTCAGTGGGGTGCATGTCCACGGGAATGCCGCGGCCGTCGTCCACCACCTTCACGCCGCCGTCGGCCTGAAGGACCACCTCGATATGGCTGCAGTAGCCGGCCAGCGCCTCATCCACTGAGTTGTCCACCACTTCATAGACCAGGTGGTGCAGGCCGCGGGGCCCTGTGGAGCCGATGTACATGCCGGGACGCTTGCGGACAGCTTCCAGGCCTTCAAGCACAGTGATATCGCTGGCGCCGTATTCCCTTTGGGTGCTGGGCGCAGCCGGGGTATCAGGGGTGCGGCCATCCTCGACTGCTGTATCTGCTGCCAGAATATCTGTATTGTCGTTAGCCACAGGCGCTGCGACTCCTCTGTTCTCGATGATGGCCGGCCGGTTTCTTTTCCCAAGGAAAAGCCACCCGCCAACAGGCACAAACTTATGGCGCCGGTGACTTGCTGACGGTTGGTGCTCCACGCTCCGCACGCGGATAGCGCGCGGAGAACGGACTGGTGTCAACGTTTCATCCGCGCCCAGTTATCTGCATCGATTCTACCGCGAACAGGTCCAGATCCCTGCATTCGGAGGGCCTTCGCCGCCAGTGAACATGGCCCTCCGAGGCTCTGGGTCCCGCCTAGGGCGGCCCCGCGGTACGCCCTCCGGGTGCCTATACACGCTGCGGTCCTTACAGCGCCCTACACGCCCTCGGGCGCAGTTTCAAGAGCTGGGTGCCGGCTATCCGTACGTGTCCCGCGGCCCACGGCCGTTGACGCTGCGTCCACCCTTGCGCCAGCTGGGTGCCGAGGGGCCGAGTACCTGGATGCTGGTCACCACGCCGTCGCCCAGTTCCCGGCGGAATTTATCGAGGAGGCTGCTGCTCAAAAGCCGCAGCTGCGTGGCCCAGGCAGTGGAATCACACCGCACGTGGAGTGTGGTGTCGGTAAAGCTTTCGGGAGTGCAGTGGGCCGAGATTTCCGGCCCCACCAGTGTGGCCCACTCCGCCATGACGGAACCGACGGCCACCGGTGACGTCCAGCCGCGCTCTGCCACCAGCCGGCCAACAACTTTTCCCAGGCCCAGGGGGTCGCGGCCCGTGGAGTGGAACTGGCTGAAGCCGCGCGTGTCACGGATACCGCCCTTGGCCTTCTGCGAACCAGGCCGGGCCACCCTGCGCCGGACTTCACCGCGCGCGGCCGCGGCTTCGCGCATCCGGTTCAGCGCAGCCTGCGGGGCATCGATGTTGTCAGGCTCGCGGCCGGGCTGCGGCCCCCCGCCCTGCTCAGTGCTCATCGATACCTCCCGGGATGACCTTCACCCGCCGCCCGGACAGCTCTTCCGGAATATCGGCGTCGACGGCGGCGGTCACCAGGACCTGTTCCGCGCCGGAGACTATTGCCGCCAGTTTACGCCGCCGCTGGACATCAAGTTCGGCAAACACATCGTCCAGGATGAGGATGGGCGCCGAGCCTCCGGTCCGGGCATCGTCCAGCATCACGTAGTACGAGGCCAGCCGGAGCGACAGGCACATGGACCATGTTTCCCCATGCGAGGCATACCCCTTGGCCGGCGCCTGGCCCAGCATCAGCTCCAGTTCGTCACGGTGCGGCCCAACCAGCGATATGCCCCGTTCCAGTTCCTTCTTCCGCGACTCCGCAAAGGCCTGGACATACCGTTCCGTGAGTTGTTCCACCGAGAGAAGTCGCAGGTCATCCTGCCCGTCCGAAGTACCCCCGGCAGCGGCGCGCTGCACGCCGCCGGCCGGGACGCCGTCGTCGTCCATTTGGTTCTGGAGCGTTGAACGGTAGGTGGCGTCGGCGGGCTTGGTGGCGTCCGTGAGCTCAGCATAGGCGCGGGCCAGGTGCGGGCGGAGCCGTTCCACCAGCTCCAGCCGGGCGTGCAACAGTTCCGCGCCGGCGCGGGCCATGTGCTGGTCCCATACGTCGAGGGTGGATTCATGCGCTGCGGTGAATTTTCCGGCGCGGGCCGATTTCAGCAGGGCATTGCGCTGTTTCAGGACACGGTCGTAGTCACTGCGGGTGGCGGCATGATGCGGAATAAGGCTGGCCAGCAGCTCATCAAGGAAGCGGCGGCGGTTGGACGGATCGCCCTTGACCAATGCCAGGTCTTCCGGCGCGAACAGGACGGTCTGGCAGATGCCGAGAAGATCGCGGGCACGGACCGGGTTGCTGCGGTTGATGCGGCCACGGTTGGCGCGGCCGGCATTGATTTCCAGCTCTAGGACCGTGACCTGGGTTCCGCGGACCAGCCGGGCACGCACCAGGGCACGCTCCGTGCCGAACCGCAGCAGCGGCGCATCGGAACCCACCCGGTGCGAGCTGAGCGTGGCCAGGTAGCCGATGGCCTCCATGAGGTTGGTCTTGCCGATGCCGTTGTATCCCACCAGGACGGTGACGCCCGGGCCCAGGGCAAGGTCAACCTGGGCGTAACTGCGGAAGTCGGTCAGTGAAAGGTGTTCCAGGTACACGCGGTTTTCGGCAATTCTGGGAACGCTGCTGGTTCCCGGTGGGTGCTACTTGGCGGGACGGGTTGCGTGGCCGCCAAACTGGTGGCGGAGCGCGGAAACCATCTTCATGGCAGGAGAGGTGTCTTCGCGCGATGCGAACCGGGCGAACAGCGCGGCGGTGATGGCCGGAGCGGGCACTGCGTTGGCAATGGCCTCTTCCACGGTCCAGCGGCCCTCGCCCGAGTCCTCTACGTAGTCGTCGATCGAGGACAGTCCCGGGTCCTCGTCAAGTGCCTTGACCATGAGGTCCAGCAGCCACGAGCGGACCACCGTTCCCTTCTGCCATGCCCGGAAGGTGCCGGGCAGGTCGGTGACGATGTCCTTGGCCGCGAGCAGTTCGTAGCCTTCGGCATATGCCTGCATCAGGCCGTACTCGATTCCGTTGTGGACCATCTTGGCGTAATGGCCGGCACCGATGCCGCCCACGTGGACGAAACTGTCCGCCCGTTCGCCCTCGGGGCGCAGGGCGTCAAAGACGGGCAGTGCGCGTTCGATGTCGGCGGCGTCACCGCCGGCCATCAGTCCATAGCCGTTCTGCAGGCCCCAGACTCCGCCCGAGACGCCGCAGTCCGCAAAGCGGATCCCCTTGGCGGCAAGCAGTTCGCCGTGTTTCTGGTCTTCGGTGAACCGGGAGTTCCCGCCGTCGATGACCAGGTCGCCCTGTTCCAGTTTTTCACTGAGTTCGCTGATTACCGCGTCCGTGATGGCCCCCGACGGCACCATCACCCAAATAATCCTGGGCACCGGGACGGCAGCGATCAGGTCATCGACGCTGGCGGCATCAGTGACGTCCGGGTTCCGGTCATAGCCGGTGACCTCCACGCCACCTTTGCGCAGCCGCTCGCGCATGTTGAATCCCATTTTGCCAAGGCCAATCAGTCCAATGTGCATTATGCGGGTTCTCTTTCTGCATGGCGGGAGCCTATGAGGCGAGGGTGGCGGTGGTTGGGGCCCCATCGGCGAGGGACCCGGCCTGAGCGTGCGAAGGCTGGGAGCCGATGGGGACTAGTTGGGAAGGCGGACCGGCATCACCAAGTAGCGGTAGTCATCCTGGTCCTCGCCGTCGGCGTCTGCCTGGGCCGTGATCATAGCCGGCTTGGGCGCCGTGGTGAAGGAGAAACGGACGAACTTGGTCTCAATGACGCTGAGGCCTTCAATCAGGTAATGCGGGTTGAAGGCAACCGTGATGTCGTCACCGGAAAGCTGGGCCTCCAGCTCCTCGGAGGCTTGGGCGTCCTCACCGGTGCCTGCGTCCAGGTTCAGCAGGCCTGAGGTGAAAGCAAGCCGGACCGGGGTGTTGCGTTCGGCCACGAGCGAGACGCGCCGGACGGCCTCCACCAGTTCCTGCGTCTGGACGGTGGCGTGGATGGGCGTGGACTCCGGGAACAGCGAACGGATTTTCGGGTAGTCACCGTCCACCAGCAGTGACGTTGTGGTGCGGCCGCCGCTTTCGAAGCCGATAAGCCGGCTGTCGTCGTCGGACAGGGCCAGGTTGATGTCACCGCTGTTGCCCAGCGTCTTGGCCACCTCGTTGAGGGTCTTGGCCTTGACCAGGGCACTGGTGGAGATGCCCGGGGTAACCGGCTTCCACGGTACTTCGCGCATGGCGAGCCGGTACCGGTCCGTTGCCAGAAGCGTTATCAGGTCGTCTTCGATCTCCATCCGCACGCCGGTGAGGATGGGGAGGGTGTCGTCCTTGCTCGCAGCGATGATGACCTGGGAAACGGCCTGGGCAAAGGCGTCGCCCGGAACGGTTCCACTGATGGCCGGCAGAGCAGGCAGCGGGGGGTACTCGGCTTCGGGCATGGTGGCCAGGTGGAAGCTGCTTCGGCGGCAGGTGAGCGTGACTTTGTTGCCATCCGTTTCGACATCCACCGGAGCGGAAGGCAGGCTGCGGCAGATGTCGGCGAGCAGGCGGCCCGACACGAGGATGGTTCCTTCGTCCCTGATGTCCGCCGTGATTTCAAGCCGTGCCGAGGTCTCGTAGTCGAAGCTGGAGAGGCTGACCGTTCCCGCTTCAGCCTTCAACAGCAGGCCGGAGAGGACAGGCACCGGCGGCCGCGGAGACAACGAGCGGGCTGTCCAGGTGACGGCTTCTGCCAGGACGTCCCGATCGACTCTGAACTTCACGGAAGGGTGCCGCCTTTCATTGCTGCTGCCAGGTAAACCCGGGAATTTCGCAGGGAAACTCCGGAAGAAGTGGGGCGCACCCTGGCTGGTGCATGGTTCGTCGAGCTCGCAACCACGCAGAAACCCAGGGATGGGAGCGCTGCTGACAGCTTAGCCGGAAGATCCTCGATTAACCCATCCCCCGGTGTACAGCCCGGCCCGCTTTGGGGCCGGCAGGCCCCCTCGCCGGGTGTTCGGATCGATCTTGTTGTTTGAGGGAATTCAATTTTTTGGGATTCGTAGTGTTAATAACTGCTGTGGAAACTGTGGATAACCCTGTCCTGCCCCACCGTTCCGCGGTTAAGGCCTGTTCACGGACTGTGCGTTAACTGGGTTTTAAACAGGGTGTGGATGGGGACAACGTGAAAGCCGGTTTTTAACGATCCACAGACGGCTTAAGGGTTTTAAGCCCATTAACCGCGCTTGTCCCCTTAACTATCCACAGGCTTATCCACATGCCCCTGTTAATAAGGTATGGAGTGCCGGGGGCGGTGTGGATTCAGGAGTCGCGCTGTTGCTGTTTGATCCGGTTGGTCAGCTCTGTCACCTGGTTGTAAATCACACGGCGTTCGGCCATCAGTTCGCGGATCTTCCGGTCGGCGTGGATGACCGTCGTATGATCGCGGCCGCCAAGTTCCTGCCCGATCTTGGGAAGCGACATGTCAGTCAGCTCCCGGCAGAGGTACATGGCGATCTGCCGGGCGGTGACCAGCGTCCGGGTCCGGGACTTGCTGCACAGTTCTTCCATGCTGAGCTTGAAGTAGTCCGCCGTCTGTTGGAGGATCTGGGCGGACGTGATCTCCTGCGCGCCGTCGTCGGTAATCAGGTCCTTCAGGACCATTTCGGCAAGTGCCACGTCCACGGGCTGGCGGTTCAGGCTTGCGAAGGCCGTTACCCGGATCAGGGCACCTTCAAGCTCGCGGATATTGCTGGAAATCTTGGAAGCGATGTACTCCAGGGCATCATCCGGTGCCGACAATCCCTCGCTCAGTGCCTTCTTGCGGAGGATGGCGATACGGGTTTCGAGTTCCGGCGGCTGGATGTCCGTCAGCAGGCCCCACTCGAACCGGGACTTCATGCGGTCCTCGAACCCTGCCAGCAGCTTGGGCGGCTGGTCCGAGGTGATGACTACCTGCTTGTTGTTGTTGTGGAGCGAGTTGAACGTGTGGAAGAACTCCTCCAGCGTCCGGTCCTTGCCCGCCAGGAACTGGATGTCGTCGATGAGCAGCACGTCCACGTTCCGGTACGTGGTCTTGAAGCTGGCGCCCTCGTCGTCACGGATGGAGTTGATGAAGTCGTTGGTGAACTCTTCGGAGTTGACGTAGCGGACACGGATCCCGCTGTAGAGCCGCCGGGCGTAGTGGCCGATTGCGTGCAGGAGGTGGGTCTTGCCCAGTCCGGAGTCACCGTAGATGAAGAGCGGGTTGTACGCCTTGGCAGGAGCTTCGGCGACAGCGACGGCGGCTGCGTGGGCAAAGCGGTTCGAGGAACCGATCACGAAGGTGTCGAAGACGTACTTGGGGTTCAACCGGCCGAATTCATGCGACGTGCTGGGCAGCATGGGCTGCGGCTTCTGCTCGATGAGCTGGTCAGGTGCGTAGGCGGGCTCGACGACGGGCTCAGGCTCCTCATGGATGGGAACCAGATCCGTGTCGACGTCGATGGCGCAGCGGATGTCCTCGGAGAAGACGTTGTGCAGGGCATCGTCCAGGGCGTCCTTGACCTGGGTCTGGAGCACTTCCCGGGTGAGTTCATTGGGCACGGCCACCAGGAGGGTGGAACCGATGAGCCCCTGCGCCTGGGCAAGGATGACAAAGCCCCTCTGGCGGGGTGATACGCGGTGGTCCTGTTCCAGCAGGCTGACAACCCGGCGCCAGGAACTTCCGACAGTATTGGCGTGGTTGGCTTCGTCTACTGTCATCAATCGGTTCCCTCAAAACTTGCTTTGCCTGCATTGCCTGCAGCCCAAGTCCGGAACCAGGGTGCTGGCCCCACTTAATCCACAGGGTTATGCACAGTCCGTGGATAATCGGCTACTGGGACACTCTAGGGGATGAAAAGCCTAGAAGATAGCTGGCTATCCGGCTGTGGATAATTACACTGTTGTGGTTCCCGGAACGCCCCTGTGAGCCACTTCATCCACAGGCTGTTGGGGATACTTAGGCACAGCTGGGGACAGCCGCCAAGGCGCCTTCCGGTTTGACTCCGGCCTGCAGATTGCCCTAACGTTGTGAAGTCCTTTGTGTCCGCTTTTTGGCCCCATCTGAACTCTCCAGGCGCAGTGCGTCCGGACAGCCGGGGGAAGCGTGCATATACAAAACTTAGCGTCGGCCAGTTCTTCCCCATACTGATCGGGTGGGCGCACCTTTGATCCACTGGAGTAACTAACGTGAGCAAGCGGACTTTTCAGCCGAATAACCGCCGTCGAGCCAAGAAGCACGGCTTCCGCCTTCGTATGCGTACCCGTGCCGGCCGTGCCATCCTGGCAGCCCGTCGTGGCAAGGGCCGCACCGAACTGTCGGCCTAGATAACTGGCTTGTCGGTAGACATCCCTTTGCGAGTTTAAGGTGCTGGCCGCCCGCAACCGCTTGAGGACCTCAACCGATTTTTCAACAACCGTACGTTCCGGTGTCCGCAATGGGCGCCGGAACGTAGTGTTATATGCGGCAGCCATTGCTGCCGACGAACCCAGCCGGATCGGGTTCATTGTTTCCAAGGGTGTAGGGAACGCTGTGGTCAGGAACCTCGTTAAGAGGAGACTGAGAGAAGCAGCTGCTGCCTCGTTGCGAGAGCACGGTACAGGACTGGCTATTGTGGTGCGGGCGCTTCCGGCGTCCGCGTCCGCCAGTTGGGACCAGCTGCTGTCGGACTACAACGCTGCATTGGAATCCACGCTGAACCGGCTGGCTGGCCGCCCTCCACGGGCTGCCGCGACAGGTTCGGCCGGTACAACACAGGAGGGGACAACGCGTGTCTAACGCCACCGCCGTCGTCGCCCGTTTCCGCAACGTGCCTGCCGCCGTCGGCAAGTTCCTCTGGAACCTGCCCCGCAACGTCCTCATTCTTCTGCTGATGGCCTACCGCAAGGTGGTTTCTCCCTTGTACGGGCCGGTCTGCCGATTCTTCCCTTCCTGCTCGGCCTACGCCCTTGAAGCGGTCACTGTCCATGGCGCCGTCAAGGGGAGCTGGCTCGCGGTCCGGCGCCTTGGCCACTGCCATCCATGGAATGCCGGCGGAGTGGACCACGTCCCCGCCGGCCACAGGGAATGGCCCGCAGGCCAGACCCCCACAATTGTTGTGCTGAACAATCCGGACAGGTACCTGGTTGCTCGGACTGATGAAGAAGGCCGCAGTGCGGCCTGACGAATAGGGATAAGTATGGACTTCTTTGGAACAATCATGGCCCCGTTCAAGTGGCTGGTTTCCATCATCATGATCGGATTCCACGATGGCTTGAGCGCCATCGGGATGCCTGCTGCGAACGGCTGGACCTGGACTTTGTCCATCATCGGACTCGTGCTGGTGATCCGTGCCGCCCTGATCCCGGTATTCGTCAAGCAGATCAAGGCCCAGCGCGGCATGCAGCTGCTGCAGCCCGACCTGAAGAAGCTCCAGGACAAGTACAAGGGCAAGACCGACCAGCTGTCCCGCCAGGCCATGGCCCAGGAACAGATGGCCATGTACAAGAAGCATGGGACCAACCCGTTCTCGGCCTGCCTGCCCATGCTGATCCAGATGCCGTTCTTCTTTGCACTGTTCCAGGTGCTCTCCGGTATCTCCGCCGCAAAGGACCAGGGCGCCGGCATCGGTGCCATGAGCCATGAGCAGGTTGTGGAATTCGACGCGTCGAGCATTTTTGGTGCTCCGCTGTCTGCCTCCCTGCTGCATGGCGGGGGTGGCGGCAACCAGGTTGCTGTGTGGATCCTTTCCATCGTGATGATCCTGGCCATGACGGCCTCGCAGTTCATCACCCAGAAGCAGATCATGGCCAAGAACATGTCCGAAGAGGCCATGGCCAGCCCGTTCATGCGGCAGCAGAAGATGATGCTTTACATCCTGCCCATCGTCTTCGGTGTGGGCGGCATCAACTTCCCCATCGGTGTGCTCATCTACTGGACCACCACCAACCTGTGGACCATGGGCCAGCAGTTCTTCGTCATCCGCCGCATGCCGACGCCGGGATCCCCCGCAGCCAAGGCCCTCGCCGAACGCCGTGCCGCCAAGGGCCTCCCCGCCCTTTCCGTCCTCACCGGCAAGCGGGATGAAGAAACCGACGCCGCCGCGGCCGCCGCACTTGAGACCAAGGGACAGCGCGTCCAGCCCCAGCGCAAGAACAGGAAGAAGAAGTAATGTCAGCCGAGAGCACCGAACACGCCCTTTCTGAAGAGATTGAAGATCAGGACGAGCCCGTGAACCAGGATGCTTCGTCCGCCAAGGTCTCCGCCGCCAGCCGCCTCGAGGAAGAGGGTGACGTGGCTGCCGACTACCTTGAGGAACTGCTGGACATCGCCGACATCGACGGCGACATTGACATCGAGGTCCGCAACGGCCGGACGTACATTTCCATCGTTGCCGACGAGGAAGCCGATGGGCTGGAGAGCCTTGTCGGCGAGGACGGCGAGGTCCTCGAGGCCCTCCAGGAGCTCACCCGGCTGGCGGTCCTGTCCGCCACGGAAAACCGCTCCCGGCTTGTCCTGGACATCAACGGCTACCGGCAGGAACGCACCGGCCATCTGCAGAAGATCGCCGAAGACGCAGCGGCTTCCGTGAAGGAGACCGGCAAGTCCGTCGCCCTGGAACCGATGAGCGCCTACGAACGCAAGATCGTGCACGACGCCGTGGCCGACCTCGGCCTGGTCAGCGAGTCCGAGGGCGAAGGCTCCGGACGCCACATTGTTGTTTCCGCAGACTAGAGAATGCTGACCCGATAACCATGGTTGACATCACGGCAGCAGAGCTTCGCGCTGCTGAGAAGATCTTCGGCGACCGCCTGGACCTGGCAAAGCGCTACGTGGAGCATCTGGCAACGTCCGGCACCGAGCGGGGCCTGATCGGGCCGCGCGAGGTTCCCCGGCTGTGGAGCCGGCACGTGCTCAATTGTGCCGTCATCGAAAGCGAGATCGCCCAGGGAAGCCACGTTGCCGACGTCGGAAGCGGCGCCGGACTGCCCGGCCTGTGCCTTGCCATTGCGCGCCCCGACCTTGAGCTCACGCTCATTGAACCCCTGGAGCGTCGCGTGATCTGGCTCCAGGAAGTGGTTGATGACCTGGGCCTGGACAATGTCACGGTGATGCGCGCCCGCGCCGAGCTCGCCGTGGGGCAGGTGGAGGCTGACGTGGTGACAGCCCGTGCGGTATCGGCGTTGACCAACCTCGCCGGCCTGACCATCCCGCTGCTGGGTGGCCACGGTGAAGTGGTGGCCATCAAGGGCCGCAGCGCCGGCGAGGAGATCGAGAAGGCTGCCAAGACCATCCGCAAGTTGGGTGGTATTGAGACTTCCGTGCTGACGGTGGGCGACAACCTCCTTGAGGAACCCACCACGGTGGTCCGCATCGTTGTAAACAAGCCCCAAAAGAAGTCCTAATGCGGGCCCGCTGACGGCTGTCAGCGGGTCGGAGCAGTTAGGCTAGACAACGGCAGCAAAATTGGCTGAACGAGAGTGAGTGTGCCCCAGTGACCAGTAGTGAAGCCTCCGCACAACGGATCCCGCCGTTTGTGTCCTTGGGGTCGGCACGTTCTGTCGCTGGGTCCGGGCTTGCCGGTATAGCAATGGCACCCGGAAGAGGTGGTAATCACCCTAAAACGGTTGGTGCTGCGTCCGCCAGCAGTGCGGTTTCACGTGAAACAACCTCCTCAGGTCGTTCGAACGTCATTGACGCCATCGATGATTCAAGTCCCATCGCCCGCGAGCTTGCCCACGAGACGAAGCGCCGTGAGCGCCTGATGGGACGTCAGCTCCCGCGTCCTGACAAGACCCGCATCTTCACGGTTTCCAACCAGAAGGGCGGGGTGGGCAAGACCACCACCACCGTGAATATTGCCGCGGCCCTGGCGGCTGCCGGACTGAACGTCCTGGTCATCGATATCGACCCCCAGGGCAACGCTTCCACCGCACTGGGAATTGAGCACCATGCCGACGTGGACAGCATCTATGACGTCCTGATCAATGACGTCCCGCTGGCGGATGTGGTTGCCCCGTGCCCGGACATTGGAAAGCTCATCTGTGCCCCGGCCACCATCCATCTTGCGGGTGCCGAGATTGAACTGGTTTCGCTTGTTGCCCGCGAACAGCGGTTGCGGCGTGCCATCGATGTCTACGCGAAGACCCGCGAGAAGAACGGTGAAGAACGCCTGGACTACGTGTTCATTGACTGCCCGCCCAGCCTGGGCCTGCTGACGGTCAACGCCTTTTGCGCCGCCAGCGAGGTTCTTATCCCCATCCAGTGCGAATACTACGCGCTGGAGGGCCTGAGCCAGCTCCTCAAGAACATCGAGATGATCCAGAAGCACCTCAACGCAGACCTCGTTGTTTCAACCATCCTCCTGACGATGTACGACGGCCGCACCAACCTCGCTGCCCAGGTGGCCGCAGAGGTACGCCAGCATTTCCCGGACCAGGTGCTCGCGGCGGTGGTTCCACGGTCCGTGCGGATTTCCGAAGCTCCCAGCTACCAGCAGACAGTCATGACGTATGATCCGTCCTCAAGTGGCGCACTGTCCTACCTGGAAGCCGCCGCTGAAATAGCCGAACGCTAAAATCTTCAATACCGCAACGCACGGAGCCAGGCTGGTCCGGGGCTCTACCACTGGAGGGATTTACCCATGAGCGAGAAGCGACGGGGCCTAGGCCGCGGTCTTGGCGCGCTGATTCCGAGTTCCGCCGCAACCAATGGGTCGGGCAACGGTGGGACGGTATCCCGGCCTGTGGATCTGTTCTTTCCCGAAGGACGGAAGAAAACTGAGCCGGTAGAACAACCCGCAGCCGAAGCCCCCGCGAAAACGCAGGACAAGGAAGCCACGGCTCGCGGCCAGCGCACCGCGGCAGGCAACGCAGCGGCTGCCACGACGGCGCCGGACAAAGACGGCGCCGGCAGGAAGTCTGCTTCCTCAAGTCCGGAAGTTCCGGCGAAAAAGACGGCTGCCAGGAAGACTTCCGCGGCCAGCTCCAATGAGTCCCCGGAATCCTCCCCCGCCGCTGAAACCCCGGCAGTCCCCGAGGTTGTGGACAGCCCTGCCGAAGACGGTCCAGTGCCGGCCGAGACCGCCGGTGCAGACTTCCGGGAGGAATCCGGTGTTGAGCTGGTGGAAGTTCCCGGTGCCCGTTTTGCGGAAATCCCGGTGTCCGACATCCATCCGAACCGCAAGCAGCCCCGAAATGTCTTCGATGAGGATGACATGGCTGAGCTGGTGCACTCGGTGCGCGAAATCGGTGTCCTCCAGCCAATTGTGGTCCGCACCTCAACCGAATCCGGTAGCGAGCCCTATGAACTGGTCATGGGTGAGCGCCGCTGGCGCGCCGTACAGGCAGCGGGCCTGGAAACCATCCCCGCCATCATCCGTGACACAACGGACGATGACCTGCTCCGGGATGCGCTGCTTGAAAACCTGCACCGCAGCCAGCTGAACCCCCTCGAAGAAGCGGCGGCCTACCAGCAGCTCCTCGAAGACTTCGGCACCACCCACGAGCAGCTGGCGGATCGCATCGGCCGCTCCCGGCCCCAGGTATCCAACACGCTCCGCCTGTTGAAGCTGCCCCCGCTGGTTCAGCGGCGTGTTGCGGCGGGTGTGCTGTCTGCCGGCCATGCCAGGGCGCTTCTCTCCCTTCCCGATGCTGCAGCCATGGAACGGCTTGCGCAGAAAATTGTCGCAGAGGGAATGTCTGTCCGCGCTACTGAAGAAGCGGTTACCCTCTACCAGGATCCGGCCAAGCCCGCCAAGAACAATATCCCGCGTCCCGGAGCACGGCACGAACGCCTGGACTACCTGGCATCCTCGCTGTCGGACCGCCTTGATACCAACGTCAAAATCTCCCTTGGTGTCAGGAAGGGTAAGGTCAGTATCGAGTTCGCCAGCGTAGAAGACCTGAACAGGATCATGGATGTCTTGGCTCCAGGTTCAACCAACTGATTCAAAGTTAGAAGGCCCGGTTCGTTGCGAATCGGGCCTTTTTGTTTTGGTGATCATTGCCCGTGGTTCCCATGGTTGGTTGATGAGGCTGTTTTCAGGCCGTTGTGTCGTTCAACCGTCCCCCAGCTAGTCCCCGAACCCTGCCTATTCCTGGTTGTTCCTGGCTGGCTTCCGCGGGGTTGCCGGCGTACATGGTGCGGCTGCACTTGTTCTGTCAGATTGGTGGCGTGCACGGGGCCGATTTAGTGCCGCCGGGAGGCCGGACAGCAGCCCCAACTCCATCTATGTACGTGCGCAGCGGTAAGTTGCAGATCCGCCATACTGGGCCCACGCTAGACGCGGGCGTCGGTGCCGGTGTCACAGAACGGTGTTCCTGACCTTTATGCGCCGGCCAGTTGTGGTGTGGTCTTTGGTGGGCCAAGGACTCATGGGCTGGTTACCCTCGTTCTTGTTTCACGTGAAACAAGGGTGAGCCCCGCCGCCTTCTGCGGTGGAATTGCTCCGCAAATCACCCCGCAAGGCCGCTTAGTGCGATGCTGCGGTGATCTGTGGCTTGCCGCCAAAGTCCGGTAACTGCACGCTCGGCCACACTCCACCCTTCTGCTGGACGCTCGCGTGGAGGACTTGCCAGATCTTGGTGAATGTAGCGCCATTGCTGGAGCGTTTTGCTCTGCATGGGGTTTCCGTCTGGGTTGAAATATTCGGCAAACGCGGCTGGTAACCGAGAATCCGGGCGCTTCGATGGACGCCCCGATTCGCGGAAGACCCAGGTTCTTGACGTTTCGCGCTTCAGCGGCACATCGGCGTCAGGTTCGGTAATTGCGGGAACATGCCCAGTGCCATATTGAGTGCGTCCGGTCCTGACACCTCGTGTGCGCAGAGAATCTCGTAGACGTCCTCGACGTGGACGACCTGGGCCGACTGTCATAGCACTATAGCCATGGAACTTCTTCAATCCTGGTGATACCCCGGAGCCATGGCGCAGGCAAAAGTTCACTATGCAAGGGTCCCCCGTATCTAGGAATGCGTTCGCGTCCACGTGCGCGGGGTTACCGTCACGCGGCTGCTCGCGGGTGTCAGTCAAGCATGACATTTCACGTGAAACAGCCAGCTGCCATGGGGTTCGGCTGCCCGCTGAGCCAGTGGACCACGACGTGGATCCTTGATACCGATGATGCTGGACCCTTGCGGGAAGGCTACGCTCCGCGTTTCACGTGAAACATGTGCGCTTGCTATGGGTACCAGGCTCGACTGGAAGGCGTCATCCGTCAGCCCAGCAGTAATGCCGGCCCCACCAGAGTAGAGCGGACTCTATGGCCTTCGCCTCGCGTGCTCGCTCCCACACCGCTGTTCGATGCCTGCTTGGCCTCCGGCCTTATCTGGGGCGCCATAATTGTTTCCTGGCCACTGGTCGTCTCTTCGTGACGAGTCCGCCTTATTTGGTAGCGGAGCCATATGTGGTGCTGTTCTCTGGAACGTGTCGCCGTCGCTGAGTGGGTGGGCGCCGATCACTGAGTGCGGGGCTGGGATTCACCTGGATGTTGATGGCTCGCGGATTGCAGATGCGTGACCTCGTAATGGAAGGGGCACAGTCGTGGCCACGTACCGGCAATGTCCTACTGGTATGCGCGCTACTTTGCACCAGCCACTGTACCGGGAGGCGCGGCCGAAAGGGTGGTCTGCTTCGAAGCTCTTGAGGACCAGGAGAGGGGCTGGATAGGGTCATCACGGTACTGGCTTCTTGCGCTTCCAGAGGTGACTAACCAAAAGCCCCATCGCGGGTGGCACATATCCCTGTCCTGTTGGCCGGCAGGAGGTCCCATGGCTCCCTTGGCGCAGTTGCCGGCGGAGCAGAGATGCCACGGGCTTGTGTGACCAATTTCATCGGTGGATATCCCTGTGGATAACGGTGTGGATAACTCTGGCGGCAGGTGTGGGTAAGACTCCATGTGCTAAACCGTCAGTCGGGGGTCCAAGACGACCGTTCCCGCCGCGCGCGCCATCCGGCTCGGAGCGTGGGTATGCGTTTCACGTGAAACGATCCTCAATGTCGTCTGCAGCACCCGCGTACGCTGAGAGATAGCACCCGACTGGTTGATTGGTGGCTTTCGTGGACGCACCTCCCCATCTCGGAACCGTTCGGCCTGCATTTGCACACGGATAACCGCTCGGACAACTCCTGATATGCCAGCAGTAAAGTCTGCCATGTGATGGGGATCAGATCTGCGGAAGCTGCAGCGGCTGTGGATAAGTATGTGGATACTGACGCGATTGGCATGTGGAAAACTTTGTGTACAACTCTGCGCGCACGGTGGGGGTGACGGGTCGCAGGGCGGCTAAGCCGCAGGCGCGAATGCGTGGAGCTTCCGACCGGGACAGGGACATGCCCCTGCTCCAATTCACAGTGGATATCGTTTCGTGGGGCGCTGAACGGGGGGCTCCGATCCACATGTCCACGCTGGGCCATCAGCCTGGCGGTCTAGCTGCTGCTGCATTGGTTTGTGCCGTCGGCTGGAGCCCCCAGGCCGTGGTGTCGAAACGCACACACAGTGTGAATGCGTCGTGAACCAGGTGAGATTGCCGCGCTTGGCCCTTAGTACGATCCTTGTTGCCTTTGCCGACCGCGAGGTGGGGCGGACGGTCGCATCGATCAGTGCGCGACCGTCCAGTAAGTGATAGCGGCATCTCGGTAACCGAGGTCGGATAAGCGCTTGGATAAACGAAGCAAGGGGGTCCTACGTACCGATACTCATACCGCGTTGCGCCGTAGGGTTTCCGTTACTCCTTCAGTGGTGCGGGGCTACCCTTACTGCCCGTCCCCGGTCTGAATCGCGGGCCGAGAGTGGAGATGTTTCACGTGAAACGCCGCGCACTCCCCTGTGCTTGTCATGTTTCACGTGAAACACTTCTGCGCTCCGGCGGAGCCCTGGATGCCTCTAATATGGCTAACGCCCTGCCATAGAATTTCCAAGTGTTCCGGAGTACGTGAGACCTCTACGGCCCACCGCAGGACCAGGGTGCACCGACTGTAGCCCGGACATGGGCGACAACAGATGCAGCGGCCTCGCTGGGCCAGCATCTCTAAACGTCAGATTCCGTACATGCCCACAATTGCACCTCACATCATGCCCGACTTTCTGTGTTCGGGCCAGGATCGGCTGTGCCTATAGTTTGGGAGCGGGGAACTATCACCGTTCTCCTTCACCCCGCGTCAAGATGGTGAATTCCTGGCCGTACTGTGCCGGTTTCGGTCCGGTTGCAACTTCGTCCCCTCGTGACGCTCCAAAGCGACCTGGAAGTGCTGGGAGGACCGCAGCTCCACCCTCCCCGCGCGTCAGGGTCTCCGGCTGCACGTAATGAATTCTCTGGTCGAACAAGCTTCGCGGCCTTGGGAATAGTTCGATAGTTGTGCTCTGCCTGACATACAGGAGGTCGGAACCAGAAATAGCCCACCGGATCGCGGCGAGCGTGATTCATCGCTGCTCACCGAATTGGGGGCAGCTAAAGCTCCACACCGCCATCCCATTTCTCGGGTGGTCAAGCGAGGCGAACACGGCTCGCACGCTCTCAAGAAGGGGGGACGCACAAATTCATTGCCACGCTAGTTACGGTCGCCTAGTCCTGCTTACCCCAGGGCGGCATGACTCAAGTTCGGCACCCAGTCCACCCAGACGGATGTTTCACGTGAAACGCGACCTACTAGTAGCTGGAGGCAGTAACCCGTTGTGCGGCCCGAATGGTTGGTCCACAGTCCCGTACGAAGTACGTCGCCAGCGAAAAGGCCCTGGTAGTGCAGACTAAGCGTTTCATGCCCTCTCGAACGAATGTTTCACGTGAAACCCTGTCTTACCCGTCCCATCTCAATGGTCGCAGACAAAAAATTGGCCACCGCCCCGGGGCGATGGCCAACTTTGTGCAGATCCCACTTCCTGCCTACCGCAGGGAGGGGTGCTCAGGAGAGAACGTCTGCGAATTCCTTTTCGAAGAACTGCTTTGGCTTGGCACCGATAACTGTGCTCTTCACTTCGCCACCCTGGAAAAGGTAAACGGCAGGAATGGAAGTGATTCCATACTCAGCGGCGATGGCAGGGTTGTCGTCTACGTTGACCTTGACGACGTCAACCTTTTCACCATACTCCACGGAAATCTCATCCAGGATAGGTCCGAGCTTGCGGCAGGGCCCGCACCATTCGGCCCAGAAGTCCACGATTACCGGCTTTTCGGCGGACAGAACGTCGGAGCCGAAACTTGCGTCAGTTACATCTTTAGCGTTGCTCATAACCTTATCTTTCTCTTCGGATAACAGTGGGGGCAGATTATGCCGGCAGGTCGGCCAGGTAGTGCTCGACGTCTATTGCCGCGACACAGCCGGAACCGGAGGCGGTGATGGCCTGGCGGTAGGTAGGGTCAACAACGTCTCCGGCAGCGAAGACGCCGGGAAGGCTGGTACGGGAGCTGCGACCCTCCACGGCGATGGTTCCCTCAGGCGTCAGCGCGAGGACATCCTTTACGAGGTCCGTACGGGGATCGTTGCCGACAGCGACGAAGACACCTGTCACTGCGAGGTCTGACAAAGATCCGTCCAACAGGTTCTTCAACCGAATACCCGTCACTTTGTCCGTTCCCAGGACATCGTCCACGGTGCTGTTCCACACAAAGTTGATCTTGTCGTGTGCCAGTGCCCGGTCCGCCATGATCTTTGAGGCTTTCAGCGAATCGCGGCGGTGAACAACCGTTACCGATTTCGCAAACTTGGTGAGGAACAGGGCCTCCTCCATGGCGGAATCGCCACCGCCGATTACGGCGATGTCTTGATCCTTGAAAAAGAAACCGTCACAGGTTGCGCACCAGCTGACACCGTGCCCGGACAGGCGCTTCTCGTTAGGCAGGCCAAGTTCCCTGTATGCGGAACCAGTGGAGAGAATGACCGCCTTCGCCTTGAAGGTCTCCCCCGTGGCGATGGTCACCGTCTTGATGGCGCCCTCAAGTTCGAGCGTGGTTACATCCTCGAACTGGATCTCGGTACCAAAGCGTGCCGCCTGCTTCTCGAAGTTCTCCATGAGGTCCGGCCCCATGATCCCTTCCGGAAAGCCGGGGTAGTTTTCAACGTCGGTGGTGTTCATCAACTCCCCGCCGGCGGTCACTGACCCCGCCAGCAGCAGAGGCTTGAGGTTCGCCCTGGCTGTGTAGACGGCGGCCGTGTAGCCCGCCGGGCCGGAGCCCACAATGATGACGTCGCGAACGCCGGACGCCGTCTTCTCTTCGATGGTCACTGGACCGTGAACCTCTTCCTTGTTCGACTCGCCTCCCCGTGGAGGCCGGCCACATGGCACAACTGTGTCCGCGTGCTGAATATTCCAGCGCCCGGGCAAGGTGAACCATCGGGGAAGTCAGAGGACCAGCCGTCGCAGGGCGCTCTTTCCAGACTACATTCCCGCTGCGGGTGCCGGTGGGCGGCAGTAACAGCGCCGGTAACACCCGCAGGCGGAAAGACGCCTACTGGACCTTGATTTCAGCCAGCCGGAGACCGTAGCCGTAGCGGGTCTTGGGAGCCGCCAGCTTGGGAAGGGAATTGATGGAGACAATCACGTACTGTGCCTGCACCGGTTCCGGAAGGGGCATGTTCAGGTCTGTGGACGTGAAGCTGTTGGTTCCTACTGCCTTTGCTCCGTCCATGGTGGGCCGGTCATTGGTGTAGACCGTGATGTTGCCCCCCGATCCCCCGAGCTGGGAGAGCGTGATGGAGGAGACAGTGGCCGCGCTCTTCAGCTTCACAACGAGGGGGACGCCCTGCGGGGCCAGGCCACCCCAGTTTTCCGTGGCGAATTCCATATCGGACCAGTAGCTGGCGGCATTGCCGTCGTAGGCCTTGACCAGATCGCCATCGAAGGTGGCGGCGAAGTCGAAGTTCCCCTGCCGGCTGACGCTCTCGATGGCCGGCGGAACGGCGGGCGGCGCCGACGGTGCTGCCTGAGTGGCAGGCGCTGATGCCTGGGAGTTGGTGGTTGCGGGGCCAGCTGTCGGCTTGGCCTGAGGCCCCGGCGTAAAGAGGCTGCCCAGGTTGGTCACGGCGAAGATCAGGCCGGCGATCAGCACAACGGCCAGGAGCCCGCCCACCAGCCAGCGCATGGATCGGGGCTGGTTTTCGGACTCATCACGATCGTCGTCGTCATCCTCGGCACGGTCCGCGAAGGCGACGCCGGCGGTAGCGGGCGCAGCCGCACGTGCAAAGAGGGCTGCCTTCCCCTTGACTGGATGCGATTCCTGCGGGGATTCGTGGGTCTCCTCGTAGTGGTCCTGATCCCCTGACTGCGCATAGTCGTCGTCGGACCACAGGGAAACCTTGGGCGTCCGGTCCTCAGCGGTTGGCTGGACCTGCTGCCGTGGGGTGCTTGCGGCAGCGGTATCGTTGGGTCCTGTGTCCGCCTCCGCAGCGCTGGCGCGTCCGGACTGGGACTGGGCATTGGTTGCCACCGGCTGCGCTGCGGTGGCATCCGGATCCATCCGGGAGGACCCGTTTCCCTTGTTCGAAGCAGCACCTGCAGCCCCACCGGCCGCTGCAGCAGCAGCCGCTGCGGCCGCACCAGCGCCCGGAGCGGCCCCGGCAGCGCGCACTGGTGCGGCGGGCTGCTGGGCAGCGGGACGAACGGACGGCCTGGGCGGTACGGCCGGCGCTGAACGGTATGGATCAACCTGGCTGGGGTGCGAATCGGCGTAGTTGATGTATCCGGCGTCGACGTGGTCTTCCTCGTCGTACGGCTCCGGCTCGTGCGACCGCGGCTGGCCGAAGATTTCACTGCCCAGCGTGTCCGTGAAGAATGGCTCCACGTACGGCGGATTGGGCGCAACCACCAAGTCCAGCAGGTCGGCGGCGGATGTGTGGTTGGTGATGAGGTAGGTGGCGTCCTCGGTGACGCCAAGGTCCAGGACCTGAACGGTGCCGGGACGTTCGCCGGTGGCGACTTCGCGGGCGCTCTGCGCAACCTGTTCGGTGTTCTCCGGGCCGGCAACCAGGATGCTGACCGGGCGGTTGAGGACCTGGTCCACACCGTCCAGCACCAGATCGTGGTCGTGCGAGGCCAACACTGTGGCGGTGACCTTGTAGCGGCCGCCCAGTACTGATCCGACGTCGATCGGGTTGGACACGTGTTCCTCCTAGACTGTCCGGGATTGCCGGTCTGATGACGCAACCGCCGTTCGGGTGCCGCGCACGGCAAACCCGTAATGCAACTACCCCTGTACCTGTTCGATCCTAGCCGATCCGCCCCAAACGGCTGCGGAGAAGACGTGCGCCAGACCGGACGGAATTTACTTTTTCCGCTTGCGCCTGGTCTTGAAATACGGGTTCTCGCCGGGCTTCCCCTGGTAGGTGCGGCGGCCGGGAAGCGGGATCTGTTCCCTGAGCAGGCCGCCGCGGGCGGTGCCGGGCTGGTCCTCCCCCGGCAGGTAGGCGTCCCCGGCACCCTGGGCCGTGCCGCCGTCGTACATCTGCGGACGGTGCGTCCCACGCTGCGGGTCCGGGCCGGCGCGGAAGGAGACGGCGTCGAATTCACCGGAGATACGGGGGATAAGGCCGGTATCAACGGACGTGGTGGCCCGCTCCGGGCGGTGGCCGCGCTCCCCGTCCACAGCTTCAGCGGGAGGGGACGACGGCGCGTCCCCGGCGTCCGGAGCAGGGGCCTGGCTGCCGCGGCCAAACCTGCCCAGCAGGGGCCGGAGCATGTCGGTGAGCTCTGAGACCCGGAACAGCTTGAGAAGGACGAAGTACACCACCAGCATGACGGGTCCCACCACAATGACGGTGACCAGGGCAGTGATCCGGTTCTGCCATGCGAAACCGTCCGGGTTGTAGCTGCCCATGAGCCACAGGGCGCCCGCACCGGCGATTGCCGAACCGAGGGCCGCGTACCCCATGCGGATGTAGGAGTTGGCGATCCGTGGGCCGTCGAGGTGGCCCAGCATGCGCCGCAGGAAGAACGCGCTGATGACCACCGAGAGGATGTTGCCCACCATGTAGAGGACGGCAATGGCGTAGATGATCTGGCCCACCGGCAGGAACTGGATGGCAAACGCCCCCGCCACGTACACCACGGCGAGCAGCAGCTGGACATAGAACGGCGTGCGGGCGTCCTCGTTGGCGTAGAACACGCGGGACATCATGAAGTTGGCACTCATGAACGGAGTGCTGAGGGCCAGGATGGTGAGCGTCTGGGCCAGCATGACGCCGTCCTGCCGCAGTCCGCCGGAGAAGAACATGCCCAGCGGACCGGCCAGGGCAAACAGTGCCAGCGCCCCGAACACAGTGGCCACGGCCATGGTCCGCAGGCCGTGGGAGAGGGCATCGCGCAGTTCAGCCCGGTTGCCGTCCTGCGATGCCCGCGTCATCCGGTTGAAGAGCACGGTGGCCAGCGACAGGGCAATGATCGAGTGCGGCAGCAGGTACAGCTGGCTGGCCACTTCAAGGACCGCGTTGCCGGGCAGCGTGTATGCCGACGGGTCCCCCGCCTGCTGCAGGCGGATGCGTTCGGCGCCGGGAATGGTGGCGATGCGCATAACGTACAGGAAGGCGAGCTGCCCGACGGCGGCCGTCAGGAGCGTCCATACGCTCAGCCTGGCTGCGTGGCCCAGCCCCACGCCGCGCCAGCCAAACCGTGGCCGGAGGCCGAGCTTCAGCCGGAAGACCGGGACCAGCAGGATGGCTGTCTGGGACAGCACGCCGATGGTGGAGAATCCTGCCACCAGGAGCGTTTGCGTTGATCCCCAGTTGTCCAGGTTGTGCGGGTTGACCTCGTTGCTGCCGAAAATCCAGATGAACATGCCCAGGCCGGCGATGGCCACCAGGTTGTTCATGATGGGCGCCCACATGGCAGGGCCAAAGGCGCCGTTGGCGTTCAGGACCTGGGTGAGCAGGGCGTAAAGGCCGTAGAAGAAGATCTGCGGCAGGCACCAGAACGCGAAGGTGACCGCCAGGGCCTTTTGCTGGGGTGAATAGCCCTGGGTGGTCAGTTCGATCACGCCGGGAGCTGCCAGGGTGACCAGGGCCGTCAGGCCGAACAGGAGCAGGACAGCCAGCGTCAGCAGCCGGCTGATGTAGTCCGCTCCCCTGTCCGGAGCCTTGCTGGCCTTGATGATCTGTGGGACCAGGACCGCGTTGAACACGCCGCCGGCCACCAGGAGGAAGATCAGGTTGGGCAGGTTGTTGGCGTTGATGAACGTGTCATTGACCGTTGAGCCCAGGCCCAGGGCGGTACCGAGCATCCAGGTCTTGCCGAAGCCCAGGAAACGCGAAACCAGCGTTCCGGCGGCCATGATGGCGCTGGAACGGGTTTCGCTGGGGCCAGCGGCCACGGGCTGGGCCAGGTCCGGAGCGGCCGGCTCCGGGGGCACGCCGTCGGGTGCCGCGTCATCGGGCCGGCCGGACCGGTCGGAAGGAAAGTTGGTAGCTGACATCGACTTCATCGTCTCACCCACCGGCACTTAACACCGCAATGGCGACGGCGGCGTCCGGGCTTAGAGGTGTCCGGGCAGGACGTCACGGGCGAGGTCGGCGATGCGGCGTTCGTTGGGGAATGACAGCTTCCGGGCAAGTTCCTGGATGGGGACCCACGCCACGTCCACGGCTTCCTGGTCGGGATCGTTCTCGATGGTGAGTTCGCCGCCGGTGGCCCGCAGGAGGTAGTGGTGCACGGTCTTGTGGACCCGGTGGCCGCTGACGGTGAACCAGTAGTCGATGCTGCCAAGCGGCGCCAGGATGGTGCCCTCGATGCCGGTTTCCTCGGCAATCTCACGGACCGCGGCCTCTTCGTTGTTTTCCTTGCCCTCCGGATGGCCCTTGGGCAGGCACCACTCGAGGCGGCCACCCCTATTAAGGCGGGCGATGATCGCAACCCTCAACCCGGCGTCGGACGTATCCACCACGACACCGCCGGCCGAGACTTCCTCGACCGTAGGCAGCGACGCCGGTGCCGATTGCTGGGCAGGGGCAACGTGCGCCCCGATTGCCGACGGCAATGGTGCGTTCGTCCTCCTGCCTGGAGCGCTCGGTACTGGATGGGCCATGGAGTCCACTCTAACGACTGTTGCCCTTCCGTGATGACCGGAACATGACACCAACATGGACAGGATATGACGCACTTTCCGGCGGCGAAGGTCAATTGGCCCGGATCGTGACGCTTTTTGGACTGCCGCGGCGCTGGTTTCTGCCAAGCTTAAGGAACTATGTCGCACGCACATCACAAGATTGATTCCCACACTGTCGACTTCAAAGTGGACCCGGTGGTCCTGGAGCTCGGCCGGCGCTTCGTGGACGCCGGCCACGAGCTGTCCCTGGTGGGCGGTCCGGTGCGTGACCTGTTCCTTGGGCGGACCTCCCCCGACCTTGACTTCACCACCGACGCCACGCCGGACCAGACCGTGGCCCTGATCAAAAAGTGGGCGGACAACTTCTGGGAAATCGGGCGCGCCTTCGGCACCATTGGCATGCGCAAGGCCGGCTTCCAGATTGAGATCACCACGTACCGGGCCGAGGCGTACGATCCCGATTCGCGCAAGCCCGTGGTGGCGTTCGGTTCCTCGCTGACTGATGACCTGCTGCGCCGCGACTTCACCATTAACGCCATGGCGTTGAAGCTGCCCTCCATGGAGCTGGTGGACCCCTTCGGCGGCGTCCGCGACCTCCACGCCTCCGTGCTGGCCACCCCCGGCGCGCCGGAAGCGTCCTTCTCCGACGATCCCCTGCGGATGATGCGGGCCGCCAGGTTCGCCGCGCAGCTGGGCGTCTCGGTCCACGATGACGTGCGGGACGCAATGACAGGCATGGCGGACCGGATCAAAATCATCTCCGCCGAGCGCGTGCGGGATGAACTGGTCAAGCTGATTTGCGGTGCCCGGCCACGGACGGGCATCGACCTCCTGGTGGAAACCGGGCTGGCCGAGCATGTACTGCCCGAGGTTTCCGCCCTCCGCCTCGAATCCGACGAGCACCACCGGCATAAGGACGTCTACCAGCACTCGCTCCAGGTCCTGGAGCAGGCAGCCGAGCTCGAAACCGACGCGGAGGGTCCGGTGCCCGGACCGGACTTCGTGCTGCGCTTCGCTGCATTGATGCACGACGTCGGGAAGCCGGCTACGCGCCGCTTCGAACCGGGCGGCGCGGTGAGCTTCCGGCACCACGACATGGTGGGTGCCAAGCTCACCTCCAAGAGGATGAAGGCGCTGCGGTTCGACAATGACACCATCAAGGCCGTGGCACGCCTGGTGGAGCTCCACATGCGCTTCTACGGCTACGGCGACGCCGGCTGGAGCGACTCGGCCGTCCGCCGGTACGTGACCGATGCTGGTCCGCTGCTGGAGCGCCTGCACCGCCTGACCCGCTCCGACGTCACCACCCGGAACCAGCGCAAGGCCGAGCGCCTGGCCTTCGCCTACGACGACCTCGAAGCCCGCATCGCCGCACTCCGGGAACAGGAGTCCCTGGACGCAGTTCGCCCGGACCTGGACGGGGCCAGGATCATGGCCGTGCTGGGACTCAAACCGGGGCCTGTGGTGGGCCGCGCCTACAAGTTCCTCCTGAATGAACGGATGGAACACGGACCACTGCCCACCGCGGAAGCTGAGGCGCGCCTGCTCCGGTGGTGGGCCGAACAGCCTGAATCAGCACCTGCCGGACCCGGCCCTGGAGTCTCTTCCGCCGCCGTCGAACCTTCACCCGTTGAGGAGTCCAAGTGACCAACCCCGCCTTTGCCCCGCGCCCCCAGCTCTGGATCCTCCGCCACGGCGAAACCGAATGGTCAAAGAGCGGGCAGTACACCGGCCTCACCGATCTCCCCCTCACGGTGGAAGGCGAGCAGCAGGCCGTGGAGGCCCGCAAGGTGCTGGACGGCGTCGACTTCGACCTGGTGCTCACGTCCCCGCTGCGGCGGGCACGGCGGACAGCCGAACTCGCCGGCTTCCCCGATGCCCGGCATGAACCGCTCGCGGTCGAATGGAACTATGGCGACTACGAGGGCATCAGTTCGGACCTGATCCGCAAGGACAACCCCGACTACCTGATCTGGACCCACGGCGTGCCCAACGGGGAGACACTCGACGAGGTTGCCGCCAGGGCGGACAAGATCATCGGCCGGATCCTGGAATCCGGGATGGACAATGTGCTGATCGTGGCGCACGGGCACTTCTCCCGGATCCTCACCGCGCGCTGGCTGGAATTGCCGCCCACGGAAGGCCGGCATTTCATCCTGGGCACGGCGAAGGTCTGCACGCTTGGATGGGATAAGAAGACCCCCGCCATTGTCCGCTGGGGCCTCTAAATACCCCTATTCAAAAGTTTTCTTCTTTTCTCCGGAAATTGCTGGTCTTCCGCGAATTCCTGGGGTACCTTTATTCCTGACCCCACGGCAATCTGCCGGGGTCAAAGACCGCATTGCAATCCACGCAGCGGACAGTAGAAAAGGAGGTTGGGATAATGATGACTTTGACTGGCGAATGGAATGCCTCCATCAATGCATTCCCGGCCTTTGCTGATCCTGTGCGCGTGGCTTCGGTCAACTCGGGTTACCGCCGGCCGGCGGACCTCCCGGGCCTGCTGCGACGCCGCTAGGCGCCAGCCACCTGGCCGCGGGCCACGGTGCCAGTACCGTCAAGGCCCAGGCGGGACTCCATGTCCAAGACGGGCCGTCCAGGTCGGACCACCGTGCTTCTCCGCTGACTTCCGGGAACTGCTGCTGCCCAGGCCTCCCCTTCGCGCCGCATAGTCCCGCATTTGCCACAGCTCTCCCACCGGCATTGCGGTTCACTCCCGGCTCCCGGTAGTCCGCGCTGCCACTGCGCTCCTGCGCAATTCCACTAATTCCCTCGGTAAATTCCTTGCGCCCAAATTTCCGCGCTTTTGCGCACTGAAAAGGGGTGCTAATTCGCCATGCACTTTTGTGCCTTATAACCGAAGAAAGGAGGTGGCTACCTTGATGCAAAAAATCATGGGACTCCTGTCCCGGCCCCTGCAGCGCCGCAGTTCCTTTAACAGCGCCCTGCTGGAGCAGCACCGGAACGACGTTTTCGTGCTCATGCACCAGCAAATAGGTGGCCTGCGCTGAAGGGCCGGCCCCCAAACCCCCGGCAGGGGGCCGGCTGTAAGCTCGAAGCCATGCACGAGACCCAGTCGCCGGACAGCGGACGACGGCCCCGAATCGTAGTGCCCAGCCGCAGCGATGCCCTGCTGCGGAATTTCACCGAGGTGATCGGCGGCCCGCTGGGATCCAGGACAGATCCCGGCGTGGTCTCCCCCGGTATCTACTCGGTGGAACGGGTGCTCATTGTCCTCACGGCCCTGGCAGCCCTGGTGGGGGTCCTGCTGAAGGGCTATTGCAGGGCCAACGGCTGGGAGACGCCCACGCAGTTCTATGCCACGTGTTACTCGGATTTCCCCGAATTGTTCCGCAACCGCGGCATGGCCGCGGGAATCTTTCCCATCCTGGGCAGCGGCAGCCAGTTCGAATACCCGGTGCTCCTTGGGCTGATCGCGGGTGTGACGGCCTGGCTGGTACCCGGCGGAGAGGCCGGTGCCCGCGCCCTGGCCTACTTTGACATCAACGCGGTGCTGCTGGCGGCGGTGGCCATGGCCACCGTGCTGGTGACAGCACGCATGCCCGGCCGCCGTCCGTGGGATGCGGCCATGGTGGCGGTGGCCCCGGGGATCGTGCTGGCCGGAACCATCAACTGGGACCTTTGGGCCGCATGCCTGCTTGCCCTGGGGATGTACTTCTTTGCCCGGCAACGGCTTGTGCCCGCCGGGGTCATGATTGGCCTCGCCACGGCCACCAAGCTGTATCCGCTGCTGGTGCTGGGCGCCATCCTGCTGCTTGCAGTACGCACGGGAAGATGGCGCCCGCTGCTGGTGGCCGGCGGCAGCGCGGCCGCCGCCTGGCTGGCAGTGAACCTGCCGTTCGCGGCTGCCAACCCTTCCGGGTGGGCCTTCTTCTTCCAGTACAGCGCTGAGCGGGGCGCCGGGTACAGCTCAGCCTGGTTTGCCTACAACCTGGTGGCGGACAGGCTGGGCTGGTCCGGGCTTGGCGCCGGTGCCGTCAGCATGTTTTCCACCGGGTTCTTTGCCGTGGCCTGTGCAGGCATTGCCGCTGTTGCGTTGACGGCCCCCCGCCGTCCCCGCATGGCGCAGCTCGCCTTCCTGATCGTGGCGGCCTTCATCCTTACCAGCAAGGTGTATTCGCCCCAATACGTGGTGTGGCTCATTCCGCTGCTGGCCCTGGCCCGGCCGCGGTGGCGCGACTTCCTGGTCTGGCAGGGCATCGAAGCCCTGCATTGGGCTGCGATATGGATGTACCTTGGACAGGTGACCAGCGCAGGTTCCTCCCAGCACAACCTGGACATGCCCTACTACGTCCTGGCGGTGGCCGCGCATATGGCCGCGGTGGCCTATCTCATGGCACGCGTCGTCTGGGATATTTACGATCCCGCCTATGATCCCATCCGCCGCCACCACCTGGACGACCCCCACGGCGGCCCCTTCTCCAACGCGCCGGACCGGATCCGGCTCAAGCTGCCGGCTTCATTCCGCGCGGCGAAGGCGGGGTCCCGTGCCTGATGTGGCAGTAGTAGGGTCCGGCCCCAACGGACTCTCCGCGGCCGCGGTGATGGCGCGGGCCGGCCTGTCAGTGGAGGTCTTCGAGGCCGCAGCGACGATTGGCGGCGGAACCCGGACCACGGAGTTGATGCAGCCCGGGCACTTCCATGATGTCTGCTCCGCCGTGCACCCAATGGCTGTGGCGTCCCCTTTCTTCCGCGCTTTCGAGTTGCCCCGAAGGGTGGACCTCATCACCCCGGACGTGTCCTTCGGTTCCCCGCTGGAAGGTGGCCGGGCAGCCCTGGCCTATCAATCGATGGACAGGACCGTTGAAGGACTGGGCCGGGACGGACCCGCGTACCGCCGGCTCATGGAGCCACTGGTCCGCCACATTGACGACGTCATGGACTTCACCCAAAACCAACTCCTCCGGATCCCCCGGAACCCCCTGGTGGCCGGCGTCTACGGCCTGCGGACCCTGGAACAAGGGACCGGGCTGTGGAACCTTCGGTTCCGGGAGGAACTGGCGCCGGCCCTCCTCAGCGGTGTGGCCGCCCATGCCATCTCCCACCTGCCCTCCCTCGCCGCCTCCGGAGCCGGGCTGATGCTTGGTGCCCTGGGACACGCCGTGGGATGGCCCATCCCCCGCGGCGGTTCCGCATCCATCGCGGCAGCCCTCGCGGACGACATCCGCGCCCACGGAGGAGTCATCCACACCGGAACCCCGATTGACCGGTTGGAACAGCTTCCTGCCACCCGCGCCACGCTGCTGGACGTGGCACCCCGGGGGTTGCTGGACATGGCAGGGGAATCACTTCCCGGACATTACCGGCGGGCCCTGGAACGCTTCCGTTACGGCAATGGCTCGTGCAAGGTGGACTTCATCCTGTCCGGGCCGGTGCCGTGGCAGGCCAGCGGACTTTCCGACGCCGGCACCGTGCACGTGGGCGGCACGCGGGCCGAGCTGGCACGCTCGGAAAACGAAGTCAGTGCCGGACGCCATCCTGAACGGCCATATGTGCTCGTGGCCCAGCCGTCCCGCTTCGACGCAGGCCGCGCCCCTGCAGGCCGGCACACACTGTGGACGTACTGCCATGTTCCCTCCGGCTCGACGAAGGACATGACCAGCCAGGTTGCCGCGCAGCTGGAACGGTTCGCCCCGGGATTCCGCGATCTTGTGGTGGAATCACACGTCATCACCGCAGCGGAGTTGGCTGAATACAACCGGAACTACATTGGGGGCGATTTCAGCGCCGGCATCATGGACGTCCGGGGTCTGGTCCAGAAGCCGGTGGTGTCCCCCATCCCGTGGCGGACGCCGCTGCTGGGCGTCTACCTGTGTTCGTCGTCGACACCGCCGGGTCCCGGGGTGACGGGCATGCCCGGGCTGCATGCCGCAACGTCCGCCCTGAAGGACGTCTTCAAACTGCCGGTGCCAGACCTGGGGCTCTCATAACGCTCCATGACCCGGGACTGAACACGCGTGGCGTTGATGTCAGCCGGCCCGGGGGATAATGGCGCGATGGGGAAAACAACAAAACTTTCGCTTGCCATAACTGCGCTCATTATCGGAACCTCGCTGGTGGCCTGCGATGACGGAAAGTCCGGCGCGGAAGCCGCGGCACGGCAGCTGGCCGGCGCAGTCTCGGCGCTCGATGTAGGGTCCGTGGCTTTCGACGGCAAGGACGCCGCCGCAGCGAACGACCAGCTGCACCAGGTCTTCGCGGCCCTGGACCCGCAAAAGCCCGAGGTCCAGGCAGGCGGACTCACGCTGGACGGGGACAAGGCCTCCGCACCCCTGAACTACACCTGGAAGTTCGGCGACGCGGAATGGAAGTACACCATCGCAGCGAACTTCAGGAAGTCCGGCGATAAATGGCTCACCGTCTGGGATCCGGCCATCCTGGCACCGGGCCTCGGGGACAGCGAAATCGTGACCAAAGGATCCCAGACCCCCCAGCGCGCAGACATCCTGGGCGCCGGAGACGTCCCGCTGGTGACCTACCGCCCCGTGGTGAATGTGGGCATCGACAAGCCCCAGTTGGGCAGCGCAGACCCCGCCGATTCCGCCGGCAAACTGGCTGCCCTGGTGGGAGTGGACCCTGCCGCCTACGTGCAGCAGGTCAAGGCAGCAGGGGCCCAGGCCTTTGTTTCCGCCATCACCCTCCGCGAAGAGGGCCGGACCATCACCGATGCACAGATCCAGGCCATTCCCGGCGCCCGCGGCATCCCGGCATCCATCCCCCTGGCCCCGAGCAGGACGTTTGCCCGGGCCGTGCTCGGGTCGGTAGGGGAAGCGACGGCGGAACAAATCGAGGCGTCCGATGGCGCCCTGGCCCCCGGGGACGTCACGGGCATCGGAGGGCTCCAGCAGCAGTATGACGAACAGCTCCGCGGATCGGACGCCGTCGTCATCCGCGCGCAACGGGCCGACCTCACGCGCGAACAGATCCAATCCGCCGGCACCGACCCCCGCCGCGTCCTCTTCCAGGTGGAGCCCAAGCCCGGGACGCCGCTGAAGACCACCCTCGATCCGCGGCTGCAGACGCTGGCTGAGGGCATCCTGGAGCCGGTGGGTCCGGCGTCAGCCATCGTGGCCCTCCGACCCTCCACCGGAGCCGTGCTGGCAGCGGCTTCCGGGCCCGGCAGCAACGGCTACAACACGGCAATGCTGGGACAGTACGCCCCGGGATCGATCTTCAAGATGGTGGATTCCCTGGCCATGTTCCGGAACGGGATGACGCCCGACTCCACCATCCAGTGCACCCCCACGCTCACGGTGGACGGGCGGACCTTCAAAAACTCGGAAGGCTACCCCGAGACCTCTTTGGGCGCGGTGACCCTGCGGGACGCCTTTGCCCACTCCTGCAACACTGCCTTCATCTCCCAGCGCGACTCGGTGTCGCAGGGCCAGCTTGAAGCCGCTGCCACGTCCATGGGAGTGGCGGTGGAGGCGCCGAAACTTGGCGCCGAAGCCTTCCTGGGCTCCGTTCCAGGGCAGGCGCAGGGCACCGAACACGCAGCGTCCATGATTGGCCAGGGCAAGGTATTGCTCTCCCCGTTGGCCGCAGCAATCATGGCCGGCTCCGTGGCCAAGGGCGCCCCCGTCGCCGCGCAGCTGGTCCTCAACCCCGACGCCGGTGCGCCCGCTGCCGGAACAACGGCAGGTTCCACTGCCCCCGCGGCCGACCGGTCCGCAACCGCCGCTGCCGAGGCACCCTCCACCGCCTCGGACAAGCCGATCACGGCTGCGGAGGCGGCGTCGCTGGCAGACATGATGCGCGCCGTCGTCACGTCCGGCCACGCAGGGTTCCTGTCCAGCGTCCCCGGGGCACCGGTAGGGGCGAAGACCGGAACCGCCGAATTCGGCACCGAGACTCCGCCAAAGACGCACGCCTGGATCGTGGCCGTCCACGGGGACCTGACCGTAGCCGTCTTCGTGGAGGACGGCGGCCTGGGCGCCACCACCTCCGGCCCGCTGCTGAAGCAGTTCCTCACCGCCGCCGGCTAGGGGACCCCGCCAGGCAAGGGACCGGCGTGGGAGGATTGACGGTGTGGCCCATATTGACGTTTCCGGCATCGACTACTTCCTCTCCGACGGCACCCAGCTCCTGAACGGAGTGACCTTCAAGGTCCCTGACGGCACCAAGACCGCCCTCATCGGGCCCAACGGCACTGGGAAGACCACGCTGTTCCGGATCATCGCCGGAGACCTGGTCCCGGACGAGGGCGTCATTGGGCGGTCCGGAAACATGGGCATCATGCGCCAGTTCGTGGGGCAGGTGCGGGACGGCTCCACCGTCCGGGACCTCCTGGTGTCCGCCGCTCCCCCGGCCCTGGCAGCCGCTGCCCGCGAGGTGGATGACGCCGAGCTGGCCATGATGGAGGACGACGACGAGCCCACCCAGATGCGGTACGCCCAGGCCATCGTGGACTGGGGGGACGCCGGCGGCTACGACGTCGAGACCGTCTGGGACGAGGTCTGCATGGCCGCGCTGGGACTGCCCTTTGACCGCGCACAGCACCGCCCGGCGTCGACCCTTTCCGGCGGCGAGCAGAAGCGCCTGGTGCTGGAAGCACTGTTCGCCGGCCCGGACGATCTCCTCCTTTTGGACGAGCCGGACAACTACCTTGACGTGCCGGGCAAGCGCTGGCTCGAGGAGAAGCTCAATGACTCCAGGAAAACCGTCTTCTTCATCAGCCACGACCGCGAGCTGCTGAACAACGCCGCCGGGCGCATTGTCACCCTTGAGCCGGGGATCAACGGGGCCGCCGCGTGGATCCACGGCGGCGGATTCGAATCGTACGTGGAGGCCCGGGCGGACCGGAACGCCCGGTTCGAGGAATTGCGCAAGCGCTGGGACGAGGAGCACATCAAGCTCAAGGAACTCGTCAACATGTACAAGAACAAGGCCGCGTTCCGCTCCGACATGGCCAACCGCTACCATTCCGCCCAGACCCGGCTGGCAAAGTTCCTTGAAGTGGGGCCGCCCGAGGCGCTGCCCATCGAGCAGAACGTGCAAATGAGGCTCAAGGGCGGACGGACCGCCAAGCGCGCCATCGTGGCGGAGAAGCTGGAACTCACCGGGCTCATGAAGCCCTTTTCCACGGAAGTGTGGTTCGGCGACCGCGTGGGCGTGCTGGGCTCCAATGGTTCCGGCAAGTCGCACTTCCTGCGGCTGCTGGCCACTGGCGGCACTGACCCCGAACGCGAACACCTGCCCGTGTCCGATGTTGACATCGCCGAGGTACCGCACGAAGGCACCGTCAAGCTCGGTGCCAGGATCCGGCCGGGATTCTTTGTCCAGACCCATGTCCGTCCCGACCTGCTGGGAAAGACCCTGCTGGAAATCCTGCACCGCGGCGATGAACACCGTTCCGGGCTGGGCCGGGAGGCCGCCGCGGGTGCCCTGGACGGCTACGGCCTGGCGGGACAGTCGGAACAGAAGTATGAGTCACTCTCCGGCGGCCAGCAGGCGCGGTTCCAGATCCTCCTGCTTCAGCTCAGTGGTGCCACCCTGCTGCTGCTGGACGAGCCCACGGACAACCTGGACCTGCACTCCGCTGAGGCGCTGGAGCGGGCCATTGACCACTTCGAGGGAACTGTCCTGGCGGTCACCCACGACCGCTGGTTTGCCCGGACCTTCGACCGGTTCCTGGTATTCGGCTCCGACGGGAAGGTGTACGAGTCGGCGGAGCCGGTTGTGGGATGAACAGAGGGTGGCGCGCAGCCGCTGAGCTGTCCCGGCCACCACATGAGCAAATGATCATGAGTTGATATCATTTGCTCATGAAAACGGACGAGCGGCACAGGACCATTGCCGAAATCCTCCGGCGGCAGCCGGAGGTGAGCGTCGAGGACCTGATGCAGGCCTGCGCCGCCTCCGGCGCAACCATCCGCCGGGACCTTGAAGTACTGGCCGGCCACGGTGTGCTCCGCAGGGTCCACGGCGGCGCCAGGAGCCTGATAGGCCACGGCCGCAACCCGGGCTACGGACAGCGGGAGCTGGAGGACCGGGATGCCAAGAAGCGCATCGCAGCTGCCGTGGCCGGCCTGCTGGCCGACGGCGAACACGTCTGGCTGGACAGCGGCAGCACGGCAACCGAAGTGGCGCGGGCAGCGGCCGGCCGGCAGGTGACCCTGATGCCCATGTCCCTGCAGGCCCTCAATGCGGCTGCAGGCGGTGACGGTGCCGCAGGCTCCCGCCCCGCCCTGCTGCTGCCGGGTGGAAGCGTGGTGCCCGGTGAACTCTGTTTCCGCGGACCGCTGGCCGAGTCCAACATCAGGTCCCTGCGTTTTGACACCGCGGTGGTCACGCCCTGCGCAGTGGACTTCCGCGACGGCCTGCTGGCCCACGACCTCGACGATGCCGCGGTGAAGAAGGCCGGCCTGGAAGCTGCGGCACGAGTGGTGGTGGCCGCCTCCGCGGGAAAGTGGCAGGCCAGCGCCCGGGTGCTCGTCGCCGGCCTGGAAAAAGTGGATGTCATCGTGACGGACCGGCAATTCAGCGCCCAGGACCATGCCGACCTTAAAAAATACTCTGTGGAAGTAGTGTACGTATGAGCTCCAGTACAGGTAAGGAACAGCAGGCAGGCTTGAGAGCCGCCGCCGCAGCCACGTTCGTGGTCTTCGGGATCAACGGACTCGTGTTCGCAAGCTGGGCGGCCAGGATCCCTGCCGTTACGCAGACGCTGCACATCACGTCGGGGCAAATGGGCACGCTGCTGCTGTGCACGGCCGTAGGCTCACTGCTGGCACTTCCCACCGCCGGCCTGGTGGTCGGCAGGATTGGCACCGCCAAAACGGTCCGCTTTGCGGGCTTGCTGGCGGCGGCCGCAGGTGTGGGAATCGCCCTGTCGCTTTCGGCCACGTCCATTCCCGGAACAGCGGTTTCGCTGTTCTTCTTTGGCATTGGCATTGGCCTTTGGGATGTGGCACAGAACATCGAAGGGGCCGACGTGGAGCACAAGCTCCGTCGCACCATCATGCCCCAGTTCCACGCGGCCTTCAGCGGCGGCGCATTCGTTGGCGCCCTGGTGGGTGCAGGGCTTTCCACCCTGGGTGTGGACCTGCCGCTGCATCTCATGGCGATTGCAGCCGTGGTGGTGCTGGTGGCATTGACCGTGCCACGCTACTTCCTTCCCCACATCTCCACCGCCCCCGTGGAGGGGGAGCCGAAACCCGCCAAGGGACCGTCCGCGTGGCGGGACAGCAGGACACTGCTCATCGGCGTCGTGGTCCTGGGCGCCACCCTCACCGAGGGAGCGGGCAACGACTGGATCGCCAAGGCCTCAGTGGACGGGCTCGCGGCCTCCGAATCCACCGGCGCCCTCATGTTCGCCCTCTTCGTCCTGGCCATGACCGCCATGCGGTTCCTGGGCGGCCGAGTCATTGACGCATACGGACGGGTGGCAGTCCTGCGGGCCAGCATGGCCGCAGCGGCCGCGGGCCTGGGCCTTTTTGTGCTGGCGCCCAATATCTGGCTGGCCGGCATCGGTGCAGCCCTGTGGGGCGTCGGCGCCGCCCTGGCTTTCCCCATGGGCATGTCCGCTGCGTCCGATGACCCACGGCACTCAGCCGCACGCGTTTCCGTTGTATCCACTTTGGGGTATATATCATTCCTTGCTGGACCACCGCTGCTGGGCTACCTCGGTGACCTCACCGGTATCCACACCGCGCTGCTGGCCATCATGGCACCCATCCTGGTGGCGCTGCTTCTTGCCGGTGCCGCGAGGCCCCTTAACGCGGTCGAGGAAGCCGCCGGGCAGGAAGCCGCCAAGCGGGACTAGACCTTGGGTTAGGGTGATCACATGCAAAGCGCCAGGCCGCGGGGGAGAAGCTGGATCAGCCGCCTCGATAGATACCTTCTCAAGCATGTATCCAACCTGCCCGGCGGCAACCACGATGTGTTCTTCCGCCGGCTTTCCGCCTCGGCCAACCACGGAAAGCTCTGGATGGGAGCGGCGGCCGTCCTGGCGTTGTTTCCCGGCAAGACGCGGAGGGCAGCACTGCATGGGCTGATCGCCCAGGGGGTGGCCTCCGCCGTGACCAACGTGGTGTTCAAGACGCTGCTCCCCCGGACCCGCCCGCTCCCCGAACATCTTCCGGTATTCCGCTTCGTGCATCCACAGCCCACCAGTTCCTCCATGCCATCGGGGCATTCGGCGTCTGCGATAGCGTTCGCAGTCGGGGCAGGCCTGGTCCGCCCGGCCGTAGGTGCTGCCCTGGCTCCCGCAGCCGTGGGAGTCGCCTATTCGCGGGTTCACACCGGCGCCCACTGGCCGTCGGACGTCCTCTTCGGTTCGGCCCTTGGTGCCGGTGCTGCGCTGGTGACCCGCCATTGGTGGCCGGTTCGTCCGCCGATTCCGCAGACGACCAGGGCATGGACCAGTGCGCCTGAGTTGCCGGGCGGCGAGGGTCTGAGCATTGTGGTCAACACCTTGGGCGGATCCTTCAAGGAGGAGACGGCGTCAGCACTCAAGGAAGTATTTCCCAAAGCGCATATAAATACCGTGCAGCCGGACGAGGACCTGGTGCAACGGATCGCCGCCACCGCCGACTTCCCTGGCACCCGCGCCCTGGGCGTGTGGGGCGGTGACGGAACGGTCGGCGCAGCTGCCGCCGCCGCCGTCGCACGTTCGATTCCCCTGCTGGTCCTGCCCGGCGGCACCCTGAACCACTTTGCGCGCGACGCGGGGACAGGGAGCCTGAAGGATGCAGTGGATGCGGCCAGCAAAGGTGAAGCGGCCCTGGCGGACATCGGGGTGGTGACGGCGGAACGGGGCCTGGCGGGAAGCCCGGAGGTCTCCGAAATGGTCATGCTGAACACCTCCAGCGTCGGCCTTTATCCGAACTTTGTCCGCCGCCGGGAACACCTGCAACCGGCGCTCGGGAAGCCGCTGGCAGGGGTGGTGGCCATGTTCAGGACCTTTGCGGCGGGCACCCCAACCACCCTGTCCGTGGACGGCGTTGTGCGCAAGGTGTGGATTGCCTATCTGGGCAGGGGGCGTTATTACCCCCGGGACCATGCGCCCTTGTTCCGGCCGGTGATGGATGACGGCGTGCTGGACGTCCGGATGATCACGGCTGACGAGTCCTTTGCCCGGCTGCGGCTGCTGTGGTCCGTGCTGACGGGAACAGTGGCAAGCTCCCGCATCACCCACCTGCGGGAGGCCACCGAGGTAAGGATCGACGCCGGAGGCGCACCCATGGCGCTGGCGGTGGATGGCGAAGCGCTGGCCGGCGTGCGCAGAGTCGCGTACCGGATCCAGCCGAAGGCACTGACGTATTACTCCCCGCGCCGCTGACCACGTGGACGTGGGGGAAGTAACTACCCTGATTCTCCCCTGAATCAACCCTGATTCCGGGAAAAAGCTGCCCGGGCATCGGTAGCGTAAGGCATGAACACCCACCGAAAGTCGTCTGCAGCCGCGCGCTGCCGTGCAAAGGATTCTTCATGATCGAGGCAAACGGGCTGACCAAGGTCTACGGCGCCAAAACCGCCGTGGCCGGCGTCAGCTTTACCGTCAGGGCAGGGCAAGTGACCGGCTTCCTGGGCCCCAACGGGGCAGGAAAATCCACCACCATGCGGATGATCATGGGACTGGACCGGCCGACGTCGGGCTCGGTCACCGTGAACGGCCTGCCGTACGTCCGGCACAAGGCACCCCTGCGCGAAGTGGGTGCCCTTCTCGATGCCAAGGCGGTCCACACCAGCCGTAGTGCCTACAACCACCTGCTGGCCATGGCGGCCACGCACAGCATCCCCAAATCCCGGGTGCACGAGGTGATTGAAATGACGGGGCTGGAGGCCGTGGCACGCAAGAAGGCCGGCGGCTTCTCCCTGGGGATGGGCCAGCGGCTGGGCATAGCGGCAGCCTTGCTGGGGGACCCGCAGACCCTCATCCTGGATGAACCCGTCAACGGCCTGGACCCGGAAGGTGTGGTCTGGGTGCGGAACCTGGTCCGCTACCTCGCAGGGCAGGGACGCACGGTGTTCCTTTCCAGCCACCTGATGAGCGAGATGGCCCAGACCGCCGACCACCTGATCGTCATTGGGCGCGGCCGCGTGATTGCCGACGCACCCATCCGTGACATCATCACCGGCAAGGGGCAGGCACGGGTCCGGGTGCGTACCGACGAACCCGACCGTCTCTACCAGCTGCTCGCCGGACGGGGCGCGTCCATCGACGTCCCGGAGCGGGAACTGCTCGAAGTAACGGGCCTGGAGCCCAGGACCATCGCGGCGGCCGCCCTGGAAAACCACGTCATGGTCTACGAACTGACGCCGCTCGTCGCCAGCCTCGAGGAGGCGTACATGGAACTGACCAAGGACGACGTCGAATACCACTCCCTGCCCGCCGCGGAGGTAAGCAAGTAATGAGCGTAACCACCACCGAACCCACGTCTTCGCCTGACCCCGCATCCTCCGCCGGGGGCCGCAGCCCCCGTGCCGGTGGACGGGCCCTGCCCGGCCCCACGTTCTTCCGGGTGCTCAACTCGGAAGTCATCAAGTTCCGCAGCCTCCTTTCCACGCTGATCCTGCTCGCTTCCACGGCGGTGGTCATGGTCGGGTTCGGCGCGCTGTCCGCGTGGGGGACGGGCCAGTTCGCCGGCGCGGCCACAAGGGATCCGCAGGCCGCGGCGCGGATGGCATCGCAGGGCGGCGATCTTGCCGTCAGCGTGCCCACCTCCGGCATCGCCTTCGCCCAGCTGATCCTGGGGTCCCTTGGTGTGCTCCTGATGAGTTCGGAATTCACCACCGGGATGGCCCGGTCCACCTTCGCGGCCGTGCCCAGGCGGCTTCCCGCGTTCGCTGCAAAGCTCGTGGTGGTCATGGTGACGTCCTTCGTGGTTACCGCCGTCTCCACCTGGGTGGCAGGACTGGTGGCCGTGCCCATCCTGGACAACTATGGCCTCACGCTGGACCTTGGCAGTTCCCAGTCGGTGAAGCTCCTTCTGGTCAACAGCATCTATGTGGCCGCCGTCGCCGCCATCGGCATGGCCCTGGGCACTCTCATCAGGAATTCCGCCGGCGGCATCATGAGCCTGGTGGGCATCTTCTTCGTGGCACCCATCGCCTTCCAGCTCATTCCCGGGGACTTCTTCAAGGAGGCCCGCAAGTACCTGCCAGGCAATACCGTTGATCCGCTGACGGCGGCCCAGCATGTTCCGGACACCCTGGAAGCCTGGCAGGCGGCCCTCGTCCTTGGCGCCTGGGTCATTATCCCCGTCCTGCTTGCGGCAGTCCTGTTGAAGCGGCGGGACGTTTAGCGGCCAACCACTGCTGACGCCCCCGGCGAGAGGGACGGCGCGTGGTTTCCGGCACATTACAAAAGTGCATGGCGGGAAACTTTCTTTGCCCGTGGTGGTTCCTGCTTGGAGGCACGTCCTGTTGGGAGCAACCAGGTCTGTTGGAGTGCACAAAGCAAGGTGCATAATGGCCGACCTAGGGTGAAACGACGATGTGGTGCATCACACGGTCCCCCGGTGGTCCACCAAGGCACGTCGCTCAACCCATGCTATTTTCCCAACAGGACGGCGCTTCCATGCATGCTGACCAGCAACTCTCAAAGTCCCTGAAACCCAGGCACCTGTCCATGATCGCCATCGCCGGCGTCATTGGTGCAGGCCTCTTTGTCGGCTCGGGTGCCGCCATCCAGCAGGCCGGCCCGGGTATCCTCGTCGCCTATGCTGCCGCGGGCCTGGTGGTCATCCTGGTCATGCGCATGCTGGGGGAGATGGCCGCGGCAAACCCGGAAACGGGCTCATTCTCGACCTATGCGGACAAGGCACTGGGCCGTTGGGCAGGGTTCAGCATCGGCTGGCTCTACGCGTGGTTCTGGATCATCGTCCTGGGCATCGAGGCCACTGCAGGCGCAGCCATCATGCACCGGTGGGTGCCGGGCATTGACCAGTGGGTCTGGGCCCTTGTCCTCATGGTGCTGCTGACGCTCACCAACCTCGGCTCGGTGAAGTCCTACGGCGAGTTCGAGTTCTGGTTCGCGTCCATCAAGGTGGCGGCGATCGTCCTCTTCCTGGTCTTCGGTGCCGCCGCCATCCTGGGGCTCATCCCCGGTGTCCCAGCCCCCGGCCTGAGCAACCTGATCAACAACGGCGGCTTCATGCCCAACGGTCCGGGCGCTGTCCTGGCCGGAATCCTCGTGGTGGTCTTCTCCTTCTTCGGCGCCGAAATCGCCACCATCGCCGCCGGCGAATCAGAAAACCCCGTGGATGCCGTGAAGAAGGCCGTGAAGTCCACCGTATGGCGCATCCTGGTCTTCTACATCGGCTCCATCGCCGTGGTGGTCACCCTGCTTCCGTGGAACTCGGCCTCGGTGGCCAAGAGCCCCTACGTAGCGGTCATCGAACTGTTCGGCATCCCGGGCGCCGGAACCATCATGGACGTGGTGGTGCTGACCTCTGTGCTGTCCTGCCTGAACTCCGGCCTCTACACCGCCAGCCGCATGCTGTTCTCACTCTCCACCCGCGGTGACGCACCGCGGGCATGGACCCGCATCTCCCGCCGCGGCGTACCCGCTGCCGCGGTCCTCGCCTCCACCGTGGTCGGCTTCGTCACGGTGGGCCTGAACTACATTGCCCCGGACACGGTGTTCCTCTTCCTGGTCAACACCTCCGGAGCCATCGCATTGTTCGTCTGGCTGGTCATCTCCGCCTCGCAGCTGGTCCTCCGCAAGCGCATGGGAGCCGCAGCAAAGGACCTGCAGCTGAAGATGTGGCTTTTCCCCTACCTCACGTGGGCAGCGATCATCAGCATCGTGGCCCTGCTGATCGGCATGGTGATCGTGGAGTCCACCCGGGAGTCCCTGCTGCTTTCGATTGCACTGGCAGCCGTTGTGGTGGCGGTGGGCGTGCTGCGCTACCGGCGGAAGGGCGTGGCCGCCGCGGGCCGGCCGGACGTGGCAACCGAGGCTGCGCCGGCACCTGTCGAGTAGGCGCGGCGCTAGACTCGGGACCATGCCTTTGCCTCCCTCTGCTGCAGACCACATCCAGGACCTTGGCGCCTATGTCAGCGCATCGCCGTCGAGCTTCCACGCTGCGCATGAGGGGGGCCGGCGCCTGGAGGAAGCCGGGTTCACCCGCCTGGATGAGCTGCAGCCGTGGGAGGCCGGGCCCGGTTCCTTCTTCATCATCCGCGACGGCGCCCTGATCGCCTGGGTGGTCCCCGAAGACGCGGGACCCGCCACGGGTTTCAACATCCTGGGCGCGCACACCGATTCGCCGTCGTTCAAGCTCAAGCCCAAGCCCACCACGGGTGCGCACGGCTGGCTCCAGGCCGGGGTGGAAATCTACGGCGGCCCCCTGCTGAATTCCTGGCTGGACCGGGAGCTGCGGCTGGCGGGCCGGCTGGTGATGCTTGATGGCACCGAGCACCTCACGGCCACCGGGCCGCTGCTCCGCTTCCCGCAGCTGGCCATCCACCTGGACCGGGCCGTGAACGATGGCCTCACCCTGGACAAACAGCGCCACATGAACCCCGTCTGGGGGCTGGGAAGTCCTTCAGACTCCGACCTGCTGGGCGTGCTGGCGGCGTCGGTTGCCGGCGCATCCGTCGATCCGGGGCAGATTGGCGGGTACGACGTCGTCATTGCGGACACGCAGGCGCCTGCGGTTTTCGGGGGCAAGGGGGAGTTCTTCGCATCAGGGCGGCTGGACAACCTTTCCGCCACGCATGCCGGACTGGCAGCGCTGACCGCCCATGCGGAGTCCGCAGCCGCCGGCGGCCCGATTGCGGTCCTTGCCGCCTTCGACCACGAGGAAATCGGCTCCAACTCCCGCTCAGGGGCCTGCGGGCCCATCCTCGAGGACGTGCTGGTGCGCATCTCCGACGGCCTGGGCGCGACGGTGAGCCAACGCCGGCAGGCCTTGTCGGCGTCGTTCTGCCTCTCTGCCGATGCCGGCCACGCCGTGCACCCCAACTATCCCGAGCGGCACGACCCCGCCAACCATCCCGTGCTGAACGGCGGGCCGCTGCTGAAGATCAATGCCAACCAGCGCTACGCCACGGACGCGTTCGGCGCCGCATTCTGGGCGCGGCTCTGCGGCGAAGCAGGCGTTCCCTACCAGGAATTCGTGTCCAACAACGTGGTGCCCTGCGGTTCCACCATCGGGCCGCTCACCGCGACCCGGCTGGGCATCCGGACCGTGGACGTGGGCGTTCCCCTGCTGTCCATGCACTCGGCCCGGGAGCTGTGCGGGATTGAGGATCCACACCGCCTGGCCGCGGTGACGGAGCTGTTCTTCCGGACGGCGGCCTTGCCGGCGGGGGCACACCCCTAACGGATCCAGCCGTAGTTGAACCCACCATGGTCAATTTGGTGGGCAGGCACCCCTACCCACGTTTCGCCGTCGGGAACATTGCTGAGAACGGCCGCGCCCATGCCGATGGTCGCGTAGTCTCCCACGGATGTCCTCTCCCGGACGCTCGAATTCAATCCGAGGTAGGCGCCCTTGCCTATCCTGGCGCCGCCGCCCAGTGAGACGCCCGCGGCGAAGGTCGCAAAGTCGGAGACATCGTCGTCGTACGAGAACGTGACTGAGGGCATGGCAACCACGTGGGATCCCAGGCTCACGGCGGCAGTGAGGGTTACGTTGCGCAGCAGGATGCAGCCGCGGCCCACACGGCAGCCTTCCGGGTACTGGACGGAAGGATCCACGGCACTGGCGTACCTCGACTCGCCGATCCCCAGGGTGCCCAGATGCGACACCACCGCTTCGCGTTCCCTGCTGGACGCAATGCACACCAGGAGGAAGGCGTGCATGTAGTTGACTGCATCATCAATGCTGCCAAGGACGGGGGCACCATCGACGGTGACGCCGGCCATCTCCCTGTCATCATCGAGCAGCCCAACCACGTCATACTGGCCGCTGCCGCGGACCATGGCCAGGACTTCACGCGCCAGGCCGCTGGCACCTATCAGGATCAGTTCGCTCACGTGACGGCGCCGGCAGCAGCCTGCCGGGGTGTCGTTACTGGAATCCGGTCCATGCTGTACCTTTCCCGGCGCGTGACGTCCTCTGAACGTGGGACAAGGCTATTCGCCAGGGGCACACTTTCCGCCTCGACACCGAAGGCTATGTGGTTCGGAACAGGGACTATGTGGAAACTGCGGGGACCTGTGGATCACAGGACGGGCAGGACGTACGGCTCCGCAGCCGGAGTTGCCTTGCCGGCGGCCAGGGCAGTCAGCTGTGCGCGGGACTCAACGCCGAGCTTGCGGTAGATGGCCGTGAGGCGTACTTCGACGGTGCGGACCGAAACATACAATGTGCCGGCTATTTCCTTGTTGCGCATCCCCCGGGCCACCATCATCGCCAGCGCCCTCTCATGGTCCGTGAGCAAGAGCATTGACGGGTTGCCCTGCGGGCGGGCGGCCTCCCACCGTTCGTCCAGCAGGAGGGCGTCCACGTGCTGCGTCCAGGCATCAGCCCCGGCCTCGTCAAACATCACCTTGGCCCGGAGCAAGGCCTCCCGCGCGTGGCGCAGCCTGCCGAAGCCATGCAAACGTTCCGCATAGCACATCAGGGTCCTGCCCCGCTCAAGCCTGTGACCGTTCCTGTCTTCAAGCGCCTGCTTGAAGAGCTGCAGGGACTGCTCGCCGTCCGCAAGCATGGCGCGGCTCCGGGCAACCACCATGACCAGCCACGGAGAGCGCAACCCCGCCGAACGGCTTTCCAGGCGTTGAAGAGCCTGGGTGGCTTCACGGTGCCGGCCAAGACGGACCAGTACCTCCACCAGGTCGGCCTCACAGCGCAGCAGGGTGGGGTTGCCCAGCCCCAGACCGATTTCCGCGGCCCTGGACAGCTGGACAACGGACTCCGCCAGGTCACCCCGCAGGAGTGCGAAGTGGCCATGGCAGGCCGCCAGCTGTGCCGTGAGCCCAGGGTGGTTTCCCGATCGCAGATAGTCCAGGGCATTGGCGGCCTGGTTACGCGCGAGTTCGTCATCGCCCAACGAGTAGGCACGCCAAACCCGGAACAGGTGCCGGGCTCCCCGGTGGTACTCCAGGTCAGGTTGGCAGAGCTCGAGTTCGTCGATCAGCCTGACCGCCGCTGCCACATTCCCGGCGCGGATCTCATTGTCTACTGCCATGAGGGCTGCTGTTTCCCGCCAATTGGCGTGGTCCGGTTCTGTGGAGCTGCGGAGCATCGCGAAGGCTTCACGGGCGCTTTCGTACTGTTCCGCATAGGTGAGCGCCCGGCCGCGCAGCAGGAGGCGGGCCGGCCGGGCGCTGCGGACCTGCCCGGGGCGGCGGGAGGGGTTTGCCCTTCCGCCGCTGATCGATTCGACCAGCAGTTCGGCATGGTCGGCGATGGCCAGGCACTGCAAGGACGCGGAGCCGCGGAACGCGCCGCCCTGGCGCAGCAGCTCAACTGCCTCTTTCAGTTCCCACCGCTCGGCATAATAGACGGCGGCGATGGCCAGCAGGCCAGCGGAATACCCCGGATCGTGCTGGCCAAACTCCTTTACCAGCCGCTGCAGCATGCTGCAGCGCACCGCAAAGCCCTGGACGAAATCGATCTCGAAGGAGAGGCCGGTCAACCGCAGAATCAAGTTGGGGTCGCGGGTGACCCCTTGCGCCCACTCCAGGTACCGGCGCGCATGCACCAGATCACCGCGGGTGAAGAGCAGCTCGGCCAGCCCGGTGAGGCGTGCCGCCGTTTCCGCTTCGCCCGGGTTGATGGCGAGGGCCCGCTCGATGCATTCCACCGCGAAGGACACCTCGCCCCTCCGGACCAGGTGCACCGCGTGACGGAGAAGGTGGAAGGGAGTTTCGTGCTCCAAGACCACCGCGAAGCTCAAGTGCCAGCTGCGGGCATGTCGATCGGTACCCCGTGCTGCTTCAGCCAGGGCGCGGTGGGTTGCGGTGCGGACGTCAGGTGGCATGGCCGCGTGCACATGGCCCCGCAGCATCTGGTCCGCTATCCACAGGTGTTGTCCGGATCGCTGCACCAGTCCGGCAGCCACCAATTCATCTGCGTGAAGCCACGCTTCATGGTCGATTTTCCCGATAGTGGTGATGTCACTGCGGAACGAGAGCGCAAGCAGGTCCAGGACCATGCTCGCGCCGGGAGTCAGAGCGGCCACCGCTGATGTGTGTCCAGCGTCAAGGCTGCTCGTGGAGGACAGCGGGATGGGCAGTGCGCACTTGCCGCCGGCGTGCCTCTCCACCAGCCCGCTGTACAGTTCGACGGCGGCAAGCGGGTTGCCGCCGGTGGCTGCGGCAACCGCGTGGGCCACCGCCGTCGTGGTCTGTTTGGTTGGCATGCTTTCCAGCATCCGCACGGTGTCACCCTGGCTCAGCGCACCCAGGCGCAGGGCGGGGAGGCCGGTGAAGGGGCTTCCCGGGACCTCGTCCCGCATGCCCGCAAACAGGACAATTTCCGTGCCGGCCAGTCGCCGTGCCAGGAATCCAATGACTGATTGACTGGCCGGATCCAGGCTGTCGGCGTCGTCAATCGCAATGATGGTCCGCGTTGACGACCGGCGCTGCAGTCCGCTGAGCAGCATGCCGGACACAGCGGGAACGGTCAGGGCACCGGCGTTGCCACCCCCGAGGGCGTCGACGGACCCGTTCAGGACCGGGTCATCCATCTCATTCAGCAGCGCGGTCAGCCCGGAAAAGGGCCAGCCCGATTCAGCGGCGCTGGCGGCCAGGAACACGGACCGGTATTCGCAGAGAGAGGAAATTTCGGACAACAGGGCTGACTTGCCTATGCCCCGGCCGCCGACGATGGCCAAGGCTGTTTCCTTGGGGCCACGGATCGCAGAAAGAATCCGGTCAATTTCTTTGTTTCGGCCCACAAGCGGCATGGGGTCCCCAATCATCGAAGAAGGAGACCGCATTTTGTACTGCCGGTTCAAATGGTGGCCGCGCTCCCCAACGCGTAGGCCGCTACAAGCGAATATAACGCGCCACTAAACATGGCACCATACAAATTTGCGCTGGATTGCATCAAGATTAGATCCACAATTGCTCAAGGTCCCGGCCGCGTGGCTGAAGGCCGGCCCGGCGAACGCTGGGGCCTTGCAGGGCCTGGCGATTGCAGTATTGGCGGCAGTACCGGCGCCACCCCATCGCATGAACCACGAAGGGCGGCATGATAACCCCCGTACTTAAAAACGCGCGGCAGACAATAACCCCTATACCTAATATCACCCTGCACCCGTAATCCCCGTACTTGCCTTATCGCAGTAAATATGACTGCAGAAACTGAGTACTCGCTACTGGTGACACTCGAAAGGGGTGGAAATAGGCTTTCTCCACGGCCAGAGTCAAAGGCTAACGAGAGCTGGGGCCCGAGACCAGACCCATGACCGGATAAAGCGTCAAAGACGCGCTCGGCTTCCAAGCGGGCGGGTTCGTTGTTAACTATCCGCAAACGTCATGAAGTGGTGAGGTATTTGTCCATTTCCATCCAGCTCCCAATTACTCTTGCGATGCAGGGCACGGAGCCCGGTAAGGCCTCCGTCAGCGTCGTCATTCCAACACTGAACGAAGCCAGGAACATTCCGTGGGTCCTGCGCAGGATGCCGTCCTACGTTGATGAGGTCATCATCGTGGACGGCCGGTCCACCGACAACACTGTGGGAGTAGCCCAGGCGGTCCGCGACAATCTCGTCATCGTCAATGAGCCCCGCAAGGGGAAAGGTGTGGCCCTACGCTCAGGGTTCGCTGCCGCCTCAGGCGACATTATTGTCATGCTTGACGCGGACGGCAGCATGGACCCGCAGGAGATCGGGTGGTTCGTTTCCCCGCTGCAACATGACTACGACTTCGTCAAGGGCTCGCGGCATGTCACCGGTGGGGGCTCCGAGGACCTCACGCGCCTGCGGAAAGCCGGCAACCAGGCGCTGACCAAGTTGGCCAACGCGGTGCTGCACAGCAATTACTCCGATCTTTGCTACGGATATATTGCGTTTCGGCGTGAATGCCTTGAGATCCTGCAACTCGAATCAGATGGATTCGAAATCGAAACTGAACTGATCGTCCGGGCAGCACGGGCCGGCCTCCGGATTGCGGAAGTCCCCAGCATTGAGCTTGACCGGATTTCGGGAGCCTCCAACCTGCAGACCTTCCGTGATGGGTGGCGGGTCCTGAGGAAGCTGGCCCACGAATGCACCATGTGGGAGGCACCCACGGCCGGCGCCCGGCCCGAAGCCCTGCGCCGGGTCAAGTACGCCTACGCCAACGTCAGCGTTCCGCGGACGCCAACCGACCCGCAGAGCATCCTTGCATTGGTTCAGGGGGCTTAGCATGCTGGATCGAATTGTCCGTCCAAGTGTGTCGATCGTGATTTGTGCCTACACCGAACGCCGTTGGGAGCTTTTGCTGGACGTGATCGAGTCCGTCCGCGCCCAAACTGTCGCCCCCCAGGAGATCCTGGTGGTCGTGGACCATAACGAGGACCTCTACGGTCGGCTCCTCGAAATTGTCGACGACGTGACAGTGGTGGAGAGCGAAGGCCCTCCGGGGCTTTCAGGGGCACGCAACACGGGCGTCGGACTCGCAGAGGGGGACATCGTGGCCTTCCTGGATGATGATGCGGTGGCGACGCCAAACTGGCTGGAACGGCTGCTTGTCCTCTACGACGATCCCGACGTGCTGGCCGTTGGCGGCCGCGTCGAACCTGTATGGGACCAGGGCCGCCCAGGCTACTTCGGTGAAGAACTCGACTGGATCGTTGGATGCAGCCACCGCGGAATGCCGACGGTTGCCTCCGAAGTCCGGAACCTCATTGGGGCAAACATGTCCTTCAGGCTCGACGTCCTCCGACAGGTTGGTGGCTTCAACATCGCGCTGGGCAGGCAAGGCAATTTGCCGCTTGGCTGCGAGGAGACCGAGATCTGCATCCGCTCCACCATGGGCGCACCCGGTTCCCGGATCGTTTACGAACCTGCTGCCTTGGTCCGGCATCACGTCCCGCAGGAACGTGGGACTGTGCGCTACATGCTTTCCAGGTCCTGGTCGGAGGGCCTCTCCAAGGCACAGGTCAGCCACGTCGTGGGGCACAAACGGGCCCTCGGTCCCGAACGGCGGTATGTCCGCAGCACACTGCCGCGCGCCGTGTTCTCGGGAATCCGCGATTGGAGCCGGGGCGACAATCCCATGGGACTGGGACGGGCAGGATCCGTCCTTGCGGTATTGGCCTTCACCTCCGCCGGCTACCTCCGCGGCCGCCGGCTGGCGCACAGCTCCACAACCCAGTTGGGCAGTGAAATTCCCCAAGGCGCAGTCTGGCGGGAAGTCCAGTGAGGGTGAACACCTAGCCAGGACGCTGCCCGTCCCGTCCATGGGAAAGACCTCTTAACGTTGGTGGCAACCAAACAGAGCCAACGACTAAGAGGTCTTTCCCAATGTGGAGGTTGAATCAAACCCGGCACAAGCGCTGCGTTCAGGGGCTGCGGCAGTGGGGTCAGCCGGCGTCCGGGTGCCAGTACCGCAATCCGCCGCTGGTACCCCCGTCGTCGGCGACATCGATCAGCGCGTAGGGAAAGACCTGGCGGTCCAACTGATCCGGACCTTGGCCGCGGACGTCCGACGACCAGGTGCCGGTGTTGATGTACCGGGTTGGAGAACCTTCCAGCCGTGATTCAAGGGCGCGGTGCGTGTGGGCCGAGATGTACCAGGCCACTTCGGAACCGTGTGCTTCAAGAATGCCCGCCACCCGGGCTGCCGCCGCAGGAGCTTGCCCGCCACTGACATTGCGTCCAGTGGCAGCAAGCACCATGCGGGTCGCGGTAAGGGGAAGCGCTGACACCGTCCGGAACCGGGACAGGCGTGCAAGTTCCCGCACTGCCGTCCCGTTGAGCGCGAGCCGCTGCGACTCGGTCTGGAGCAGCTCGTCATAGGCCGGGCCGCGGACGCGCCGTTCCGCCCGTTCCGAGGCCAAACAGGCCTGGGCAACAGCTCCGGCACGACTGAGGCGCGACCGCGTGGGATGGGCATGCCAGGCGGCGAGGGGCGGCAGATCCAGCCCGTCAGTGCCGTTGACGGCGGTGCGCAGCACCTCGGGTATCCGGTGCAGCGCGTGATGCAGGTGTCCATGCTCGGCCATCAGCACGGAGGGGACATAGAGGAACCACGGGTGCACCCGGACCCGCGTGGGATCATCGGGTGCCAGCAGCGCCGCCAGCCGTGCGGCCACCGATGGGCGGGCCAACTCCACATCATGGTTCCCGCATACGAAGTGCAGCTGCACCCCGCGCGCCACGCACGCCTCCAGGGCCCGGAGAGTGGCCGGGTGCCGTTCGAAGATGGAGTCAAGCCGGGCCAGGCTCTCGTTCTCGGACAGGCCTGTGAGTTCAAAAGTGTCACCAACGAAGACAAGGTGTTGCTGTATGCCCCGGGCGGCGGGCACCTCGCGGTGGAGGAACCCCGGCAGTACCCTGCCGGGGTTCCGGGGATCGTCGTCAGTGACGTCCAGATGGAGGTCGCTGACGAGCAACCATCGCGCCCCGCGCCCCAGGTTCACGTAAGCAGTCCAAGGACGCGGGGGAAGAGAAGGAGCAGGAAGGCTGCCCACATGACGCCGACGACGATCCTGCTGTTCCTGGACTGGCTGTGGGGAACCGGCGCTGCTGCCGGTTGCCCAGTGCTTGATCCAGTGCTTGGTGCGGTGGTTGACCTGCCGGGCCCAAGCCGCCGGACCTCGAGGGTTACCAGGGTGATGAGCAGCACGGCAGCTGCCAGCACTCCTGCCAGATCCATCATGATGCGACCTCCTGACGTGCCCGCGCCAAGCATGCGAGGACAGTAATGACGGCCATTGTCACGACGCATGCCTGCCACGACCACAGCGTGAGGTAGAACATGGCCGTGGACACTGCGGTGAGTGTGGCCAGGCCCAGTCCCAGGACGAGCAGCACGCCAAGCGGGACGTCGGTAATCGGGATAAGCCGGGCCAGTGCCTGGCCCGGGAGCAGGATAAGGATGGCTATGGCGGCGACCGTCTGCAGCGGTGTCGGCAACCCGACCAGCGTGACCAGGGCCAGTACCACCGCGGCAACCCCCAGCGCCAGGGTGGGCCGGCTCACTCCGCGGCCGGTCATGGCCCCACCCGGTATACGCGTGCGTCGGCATTGCTGTACGCGAGCTCCACGCCGACCTGCGTATCAAGCCAGTCCTCGAGCTCCCCGAGGCCCGTGGCGGTGGTCTGGCCCTGGATGATCAGGCTCGACTCCGATGAGCGCAGGAGCAGCAGGTAGGCGCCGGCGGCATTGTGCCTGGCGTAACCGTAGATGAGGGGGCCGCAGGTTTCGGCCGACAGGTCGGCGGGACAGAGGTCCTCAATGGTCCGGTATCGGTGCTCCAGGTAGTCCTGGTTGCGCCACGGTGTGGGATGGTCAGCCGAGATAATCGAAGAGCCGGGCGGCGCCATGTGGTCCACGGCGGCGATGGCGGCCATCTCGTCATCGGTAAAGACGTCATATTGCGCGTTGCCAAAACGGCCTGTCACGGTCATGACGGCGAACAGGATGCAGGTGAGGACAAGGGCTCCCGCAGCACGGAAGGAAGGCCGGTATCCCACGTTTCCGGGAAGCAGGACCGATGACGCCTGCATCGCAACGAAGGGGAGCGCGAACAGTGATACGCGGATGAGCATTTCCCCGCCGTAGGACTGCGCGGGAAAGAGCAGGAACGGGGCGACGGCCAGGAGGAGCACGCGGATGTCAAGGCGCCCCCTGCGCCAGTCGCGGAACGTTCCAACGGCGGCGAGGGCCCAGAGCAGGAGGGTGAGGCCCATTCGGACCTGCACCACGAGCAGATGTCCAGGGGTCCCGTTGGTGCGGTCGACGACATTTGCTTCGATGGCGGTCTGCAGGCCCGCGTCCGCCAGCGGCGGATGGCCTGCGAGGTACGTGCTTGCAGGAAAAACAAGCCAGAGCACCAGTACGACGCCGGCGATCAGGGGCAGCCTGCTGGGCCAGAGACGTCCGCTCAGGGTAAGGGCGGTGAGCGCGATCAGCACCATGAACGGCGTGAGCTGGTGGCTCGCGCAAATGACCACGATCAGCAGGAGGGTTACCGCCAGGGCGCCAATCCGGCGCCCCGGCTGGGGTTCGGCCGGGGACCGGCCCCGCCACCATGCTGCCAGGTCGGCGCGCCGGAACCCGCGGAAGTGGGAAGGCTCCGTTGCCAGCGGCCCCAGTGCCAGGGCCACCACAACCAGGTAGAGGAAGAAGCCGAAGGCCTGGGGGGAGAGGTAGTCCTGGTCCTGCCAGTTGCCGAGGCAGAAGAGCCAGAGCACCAGCCAGCGCCGGCGCGGATCGCTGATCAGGTACCGTGTCACCACGGCCACGGCGACGAGCCACAGGCCCACGTTGAACACCGGTGCCCACAGGGCAACGCTCACGGGGTCGAGGCCGGCCGTTCCGAGCACGGTCGCCAGGAGGGCAAAGAATCCCGGCCAGTTGAAGTACGCATCGATGTTGGGATCGATGGCCACATTGCGCGACATCGCGTCGGCGATGCCCAGGTGGCGGAACGCCACTTCACCGCGCGGTACGTCCGTCACGAAGACAGCGGCGCCGAAGAGTATGAGCACCAGTACCACGAGGAGCCACAGCATCACCGGGCTGCGTGCAGGGCCTGCGGCATCCCCCCGCAGTGCCACGACGAAGGCGATGTTGAGAATCAGGACCCCCACCCAGAACGGGTAGGGCAGCACACCGACCAGTCCAAGGTCGCTGTTCACAGGAAGTGCCACGGTGGAGGCGGCCCACGCTGCAAGTGCGAGCGACACCGCCCCCGCTGCGGCGCACCAGACATCCCTGGTTTTCCAGCGCGCCTGGGGACGGTGGATGGCCTCCTTGAGCGTGCTGGTCATGATGCCTCCTTTTTGGTGCGGTGGAGAATTGCGATGAGCCGCAGTCCGATGACCAGGGCCCCGGCGGAGAGCACTACCAGCCACGCAAGGGCCATGGCGCTGGAGCCACTGTCGGCGCCCAGGAGCGCCGAGACGCAGAGCGCGGCGCCAAGTGTCACCCCGACGATGATCGACTCTGTATAGCGGCCGAGCACCCGGCAGACGGAGTTGTAGGCCTGCAGCACTGCGTAGGCCACCACTCCCGCGGCCAACAACCGCAGGGTGCCGGTGGATGCATTGGCGTACCTGTCGCCGAGCAGATGGAGCAGCGGGTGGGCAAAGACGATGAGGACCATCGCAGCGAGGCCACCGACTATGAGGGACCAGCGGAAACTTGCCCAGGTGGTGGCCGCCAGGCGGCCCGGTTCACGGACTCCCTCGGAGAATTGGACAATGCCTATAAGCATCGGAGCTGTGTAGGCAGCCCAGGCCATCATCCATGCGGGATACCAGTAGGCCGCCACCTCCGGCGATACCAAGTGCGCAAGCAGGAGCGGCAGCACCAGTCCCGGGGCGCGTTCGGTGAGGGTGAGGAGCTGGTTTGGAATGCCCATTTTCAGCAATGAACGTCCGCGCCCGGGATGCAGGGACGGCCGTGGCCGATAGCCCACCAATCTCCGCAGCTGGACGCCACCGATGATGCACGAGACGGCCGAACCGAGGGTCCAGCAGGCCATCAGCACATCGGCCGTAGCCGCGTGGGCCGCCTGCAACGCCACCAACGCCGTGGCCCCAAGGGAGACCATGCCGCCCAGTGTGTACCTCAGTGTTGCGCTGCTGCCGCGTCCCAACGCGACGAGCGCCTGGTCCAGCACCGTGCACATGGTTCCCGTGACGGCAGCCACCACGAACGTCAACCAGAAGAGAACCGACATCGGGGCCGTGTTCGGCGCCACGAACAACTCCAGCACGAGGTAGCCCAGGGCCAGCACGGTCCCTGCCACCCCCACGATGCCAAACGCCGCGTCCAGCACCCGGGCCGGCGGCTCCCCCCGCCCCACCGAGACGATGACGGCCGAACCGGTGCCCAGCACCGCAAGCTGGGTGCAGATCATCACCGCCGAAACCGCAGCAGTGGTCAACCCAACCTCACGGTCTATCGCCGCGTGCGCGGCGACGACCCAGAATGCGAAACCCGTGCCCGTCTGCGCAGCCTTGGCCAGGACGAGTCCAAGCGAGCTGCGCAGGGGGGAATGCCGGACGACGGGTGGGGCCTCCGTTGGAGCGATCTCCCGTTCAGCCGTCACGACCTAAACCCCTCGCCATACCCGCGTAGTTGTACCAGCAGAAGGCGATGTAATAGCGAAGCCATTTAGGCTGGCCGGAGGCGAGGCTCAAAGCGCTTCCCCGAACGGCGGCGGCGGCGGGCAGGAGCGCCAATCGTGCGCCGCCCCAGCCGTGCTTCCGGACCATCCGGCCCAGTCCCGTACCATCCATGAGGAACTGGTCAAGCGCGAAGTCGAAGTCGTCGGCGGCAAACCGGTGTTCGACCATGACCCGCTGCGACACCCCGGTCTTCATCCCTGACTGCCGCATCCGCCACCGCAGTTCGATGTCCTCGCCCGACTTGAATGCGTCGTCGAAACCGAGGCCCAACATCAGGTCCCGGTCTACGAGCGTGGCGACGAGTCCGAACCAGTTGCGGCTGCGCCCGGTGCGATGGTGATGTGCCAGCGCCTGGCCCCAGTAGCCGGGTCCTGCGACGCTTTCAAGGCCTGCCTGGAGGGCGTCATATCCGTCCTCCACCAACTCAATGAGCAGGTCTGCGACGCCGGTGGCTCCGAACACGACGTCGGCATCCACCAGCAGGACCCACCGGGTGGTGCTGTTCTGGACGCCAAGCGTGCGGGCCCAGGGCAGGCCGCGGCCCTCGTCACTAAGGATCCGGGCGCCGGCAGCGCGGGCAATTTCGACCGTGCGGTCGGTGGACAACCCGTCCACCACGATGATTTCCGCGACACCGGACTGACGCAAGGCTTCCAGACAGCGCGGAAGCAGCTGCTCCGCGTTGCGGGCCGGAACGACCGCGGTGACGTCTGCTGTGCTGTAGCCCACCGTGATCCCCCTTAGGCCTGCTCGTCGAGGATCGACGGCAGCAGCTCGTCCAGGTGCCGGACAATATCGTCCGATGCCTCGTCCGCGGAGTAGGCGGCCGGGACTTGGAACAGGTGGCAGGGGCGTCCGTCCAGGGCTTTGCTGAGAACGAGTCCTTTCGCCGCGAAGTGTTCGCGCCACGGGACCACGGAGCTTGCTGCGAGGCCGGTAACGACCCGCTGCGAGAAGCTCGCCATCTCGATATGGAAGTTGCCGATCATGCGGTCCACCATCCAGTCGGTGGTCCGTTCAACAACCCGTGACCGTGCGCCCTCGTAGCGCTCCACATATATGGCGGCCGCAAGCGGTGCTGAGGTGGTCACCTTCCGACCGGGAAACGCTGCCTCCGGGGTGACCATGCGGTGCTCCGGCGACCACCGTCGGGAGAAGTCGGCCAGGCGTGGATAACGGATAACGAACGGGTGCACCACAGTGGTGAGGCGTCCGATGCTCCCGGAGAACCGGGAGGGGACGAGGGGCTTGCGCGCACCTTCAAACAGGTGCGGGTAGATTGCGCGGTGATGCGGCTTAATGAACATGGGCTTCGCGTATCCAAGCAGCGTTGCGTCCTCGGCGAGGAATGCCCAGTCGTCACCCATGAACGACCAGCCCTCACGCCGCATCAGCTTGGCGGCGGTGCTGGTCTTACCGGTCCCGCCAGCCGCGGGCAGCGCGATGGCGTGGCCCCGGTAGGCCATCGTTGCCGCGTGGATCATGGCCGCCCCGCGGGAGATCATGGCGGCATCGAGAACCGGTACCACGGAGGTCAAGAGCTCTCCGGGTCCGTGAATACGCCATTGCTCTGCACCCCTGACAACTTGGACCCGGTCAGCCTGGAAGCGCACACTGTTGTCCGTGTACGCCAGCTCATGCTCGACGAAGCCGGCATTCGGCATAGGCTCGGGGCGGTCATCAACAATAATGTCGGGCTGCCGATCCTCCGTGTCGGAGGCGAAACACGCCAACATGCTTTGAAGCTGCCTTGCCGTGGGGGCCATTGCGTCGACGCTGATCGTGACGCGGCCGTGAATGTCGAAGTGCAGTGCCTTCGCCCGCCTGGTGCTCATAGTCCTCCCCTGTCTGATTGGTGTCGGCCGAATACAGCTCCGGCCCGGGCCAATCCACCCAGTGCCCGTAGACGGATTCGAAACCCCCGGCCGTAAAACTCCGCCGGCAGAATCGAGCGTAGGGTAGGCCGCCCGGGTAAACACCGGTAGTGAGTACTCGCCTTTTGCATCGCCTGCTACGTGGGGAATGGCGCGCTTTTCGCAGGGCTGGGGGTGGAGGGGCACGTCCGGGCGTGGCGTTAAGTACGTTGGGGGTTTGTCCCGTTCGGTGCGTCAGGTAGAGGGGGTACCTTGGGCGTAGACGCGAACCCAGTCCACCCGCATCTCGCCGTGACCGTTGGGAGTGCCGTCCGGAAACCAGTCCAGCTGCAACGTCTGGTGCATCGACCCCGGCGGCTGATGCGTGGGGTCGCTGTCCTCAAACCACTTCACGCCATCGACGTAGCCGATGATGCCGCCGGGGGACCAGTCAACTGCGTAGTTGTGGAACTGCGTGACGTCCAGGGGCTTGGAAACAGAGGTCTTAGAGTTCGAGCATCCGAAGTGGTGGAAGAAATTGGTGCGGTTCCAGTCACCAGTGGTCTCCGCATAGTCCACTTCACCGTCACAGGGCCAGTGCCCGCTGTCCGGCCACAGGATCGACACCATATGGTATTCATCGTCCCCGGAGCCCGCTGCCCGGACTTCCCAGCGGCCATACCTCTGGAGGCCAAACTTGGCACTCATTCCCGCAGTCGTGCCATCCGAGGTTCCGGTAATGACCATCCTGGAACCATCCACCGTGACCTGCCGGGGACTGCGTATGCCGTTCCCTGCGTGCCCGTCACTGTCGTACACGGACCACTTCGCGGCGTCCGGTGCCCCGGCGTAATTGAACTCGTCGCCGGCGATCGGCGTGCCCCAGCCCAGCCTTGCCGCGGCAGAGCTCATGGCAGAGTCCGTCATGGGTTGGGCTGAGCTGGCCGAGCAGCCGGACAGGAACAGTGCCGCCATCCCCAGGGCCATCGCGGGTCGACGCATGTGTCAGATAATAGGGGCTTCAGCGGCGGGGTGGATAGCAGCCCCGGTTTTTCCACATAGCGTGCCGCGCCGCTGCCTGGGCTGCGCACCACGGCACTAGCCTTGAGTCAAGCGCGAATCGCCTATCGGGTCCAAATGCACTAGGATATTGAAGTCTGTGCTGCGTCCTGCCTCCGTTCCGGGGCAAGGCATTGCACGGAATCGCAAATGAACCTCCTGTTACGGAAATGCCGTAACCGCTTAGCCCAAAGGAGGTGGGTTCACATATGCGTCCTTACGAATTGATGGTAATCATCGACCCCGAGGTCGAAGAGCGTACCGTTGAGCCGTCGCTTCAGAAGTTCCTGAACGTCATCACCAACGATGGTGGAACCATCGAAAAGGTTGACATCTGGGGCCGTCGCCGTCTGGCTTACGAAATCAAGAAGAAGTCCGAAGGTATCTACGCCGTGGTGAACTTCACCGCCAAGCCGGAAACCGCCAAGGAACTTGACCGCCAGCTGTCTCTTAACGAGACCATCATGCGCACCAAGATCACCCGCCCCGAAGAGCAGAAGGTTGTTGCTGAGTAATTCAGCACCACGTCTTCATTCTTTACCCCGCAGGACACGCACTCTTCACCCAGGATCGAACAAGGAGGCAGTAGATGGCAGGCGAGACCACCATTACGGTCATCGGTAATCTCACCAATGACCCGGAATTGCGGTTCACACCGTCCGGTTCGGCAGTAGCGAACTTCACCATCGCTTCCACCCCCCGCACCTTTGATCGCCAGTCCAACGAGTGGAAGGACGGGGAAACCCTGTTCCTCCGCGCCGCTGTCTGGCGTGAAGCAGCCGAGAACGTTGCCGAATCCCTGACCAAGGGGATGCGCGTCATCGTGACCGGCCGCCTGAAGAGCCGTTCCTACGAAACAAAAGAAGGCGAAAAGCGCACCGTTATCGAGCTTGAGGTCGACGAGATCGGCCCGAGCCTGCGCTACGCCAACGCCAAGGTTAACCGTACCCAGCGCTCCGGCGGACAGGGTGGCGGCGGCTTTGGCGGCGGCAACAGCGGCGGTGGCTTCGGCGGCGGCAACTCTGGTGGAAGCCAGGGCGCCAACGCCGGCGGAGGCTGGGGCGGCGGCAACCAGCAGGCTGCACAGGACGATCCCTGGGCTACGCCCGGCGTGTCCAACGCAGGCGGCTGGGGCAACGGCCCCGATTCCGAACCTCCCTTCTAAAACCCAAACAACGGTCCGGCGCGGGGCCTCCCAGGGAGCCGAAAGGCACCCAGGGAACTGCCGCCGTCGGACCACCACCATCCCGTGGATCAATATCCACGGGCTCCCTAGAATAGGAGCTCCACGATGGCTAAGGCTGAACTCCGTAAGCCCAAACCAAAGTCCAACCCCTTGAAGGCCGCTGACATCACTGTCATCGACTACAAGGACGTAGCATTGCTGCGCAAGTTCATCTCCGACCGCGGAAAGATCCGCGCCCGTCGCGTCACTGGCGTTACGGTGCAGGAACAGCGCAAGATCGCCCAGGCAATCAAGAACGCCCGCGAAGTTGCTCTGCTGCCTTACTCCGGCGCTGGCCGCGGCTAAGGAAGGGATTAACTAACATGGCAAAGCTCATTCTGACCCACGAAGTAACCGGTCTCGGTGCTGCTGGCGATGTTGTCGAGGTCAAGGACGGTTACGCACGTAACTACCTCCTGCCCCGCAACTTTGCCCTGACCTGGTCGAAGGGTGGCGAGAAGCAGGTTGAGTCCATCAAGGCTGCCCGCGCTGCCCGCGAGCACGCTTCCCTGGAAGATGCTCAGAAGCAGGCCGCTGCACTGTCCGCGAAGCCGGTCAAGCTGGTCGTCAAGGCCGGCGAGTCCGGCCGCCTGTTCGGCACCGTCAAGCAGGGCGACGTCGCCGACGCTGTTGAGGCCGCCGGCCTCGGCAAGATCGACAAGCGCAAGGTTGAACTGCCTGCCCACATCAAGTCGGTTGGTTCCTACCAGGCCAACGTCCGCCTCCACGCTGACGTTGCTGCTGTGATCGAACTCGACGTGGTTGCAGGAAAGTAGTCCTCAACTGCATCGGAAGACCCCCGTCGCCGGACTCCGGCGGCGGGGGTCTTTCGTTTTCCGGTGGTAGCCTGCTCCGGTGAACCCGACACCACGCAGCCGCCCCTTCCATCAGGTGGATGTTTTCGCCAGCCAGGCCTACCGCGGCAACCCGCTCGCCGTCGTACTTGATGCCCAAGGGCTGGACACGGCAACAATGCAGCACTTCGCCAACTGGACCAATCTCTCGGAAACCACGTTTCTCCTGCCTCCCGAAGATCCCCGCGCCGATTACCGGGTCCGGATCTTTACCGGCAGCGAAGAGTTTCCGTTCGCAGGCCACCCGACCCTTGGCTCGGCCCATACGTGGCTGCAGGCCGGGGGAGTGCCGCGGTCTGACGGCCACGTGGTGCAGGAGTGCGCTGCGGGGCTGGTCCGGATAAAGCGCGACGGCGGGAGGCTGGCTTTCGCGGCACCGCCGCTGACACGCTTCGGGCCTGTGGATGCGGGTATCCGCCGTCAACTGGCCGCGGCGTTGCGGGTGTCCGCTGCCGACATCGTTGACGCGTCCTGGCTGGTGAATGGTCCGGAATGGATCGGTGTCCTGCTGCCTTCTGCGGCCCAGGTGCTGGCCCTGAATCCGGACCAGGCGGCGATGGGCGACCTGAAGATCGGCGTTATCGGGCCGCACGAGCCGGGTGCAGACGCCGACTTTGAGGTCCGCACATTCCTGCCCGGCGACGCCATGGCCGAAGACCCGGTCACCGGCAGCTTCAATGCAGGCGCCGCCCAATGGCTCATTGGAAGCGGCAGGGCGCCGGAGGAATATGTGGCCTCGCAGGGGACCGTCCTGGGGCGCGCCGGACGCATCCACATCACTGCCGATGCCGGGGACATCTGGGTGGGCGGGGACTCCGCCACCTGCATCCAGGGAAGCGTCCTGCTCTGACGCAGCGGCCCGGGTTCACGTCCGGGAATACTTCGCTGCCGGCGGCAGTTCACAGGTATAGATGCAAACGCATGTATGCTGAAGTGAACGATTACCAGGAGAATGCCATGGAAACCCGCCGTATCACCGTCCTTTCCGCAGGGCTTGGCGTACCTTCGTCCAGCCGGCTGCTGGCTGACCAGCTGGCTGCTGCCGCCGAGCGCCAGCTCAGGGCCGGCGGCTACGAGGTGGAGGTGGACGTCGTCGAACTCCGCGACCTTGCCGTGGACATCGCCAACAACTTCGTCACCGGCTATGCCGCACCACGCCTGGCCGAGGTCATAGCCGGGGTGGAGGCCTCGGACGGCATCATCGCCGTGACACCGGTCTTCAGCGCCTCCTTCAGCGGCCTTTTCAAATCCTTTATCGATGTTCTCGACCCGAAGTCGCTGGACGGCAAGGCGGTCCTGCTGGGCGCCACCGGCGGCACGGACCGGCACCAGATGGTCCTGGACTACGCGCTGCGGCCACTGTTCAGCTACCTCCGCACGCGCATGGCTGCAACCGGCGTCTTTGCCGGACCCCAGGACTGGGGAACAGCTGAAGAGGGCGGGGGGTCACTGGCGGACCGCATCGACCGCGCAGCCGGTGAATTCACCACTCTGCTGCAGGGGCCCCAACCGGGCCGGAAGCCCGCCCCGCTGGAGTCCCTTCCCTTCGAGCAGCTGCTGGCCGGGATTTCCGGGAACCGCTGACACACGGGCGGCCGCCCCCGGTGCCGGACCCCGTGGTTTCGGGGTTAGGGGACCCGGGCCGCGGGTTTTAGGGGGCGGTCCGGGGATTGCTATTGATCCTTCCACCGCCAACACTGAGCAATCTGGGGGTTGACTGATAATTCAACACCGGGGAGTGAAGTTGAGAGACCATCCAATATCCAACGTGGACGAGCATGATCGGGGTGCCGGGGCTTCCCGGCCCTTTCTTAGATGGGGACCTGCCGGTCCCGAGGGCCGCCGCATGCGTCAACGCCGACTGGCGTTTCCCGCACTGCTGACGGCGCTGCTGCTTGTGCTTGGTGGTCTGGTGGCGCCGTTGGCCGCCTCCGCCGCTACCGGTGATGTAGGCGTCCAGGGCCCGTCCCACTCCGGGACGGCAACGCCCACCGGGACCAAGCGGCAGACGAATTCGCTGTGGTTCAACGACGGGACCTGGTGGGGGAACCTTTGGGACGCCGGCAGTTCCACTTTCCGCATCTTCCGGTTCAATGCCTCGACAAGTTCGTGGACGAGTACAGGTGTGGTGACGGAGTCCCGGGCGAACACCCACCATGACGTGTTGTGGGACGGGAAGACCCTGTATGTCGCGAGCTTCCGGTTCGTCAATGACGGCCTGCCGTCCGAACCGAACTTCCCCACGACTATGCGGCGGTACAGCTACAACTCGAGCACCAAGTCGTACACGAGCCTGGGATCCAGCCAAATCAACAACCAAAAAACTGAAACCATCTCCATTGATAAGGACTCAACCGGCCGGGTGTGGGCCACGTGGCAGCAGGGCAATCGGATCTATATGAACGTCACCGGCACGGACGGCGCCACGTGGGGCACCCCGTTTGCCCATCCGGCGTCGTTGAGCAATGTGTCCGTGGACGATAACTCGGCGGTCATCGCGTTCAGCGGGAACAAGATCGGTGTGATGTGGAGCAGGCAGGTGGGGGACTCCACTGACGGCATGTACTGGAGCTACCACGTCGACGGAGCGTCGAAGACCACCTGGACCACTCCTGTGGCGGCGGTGAAGGGGCAGCGGAGCGGCGACGACCACATGAACCTGAAGTGGCTGGATGCCTCAACAGACAAGGTTTTTGCCGCAATCAAAACCTCGTACACCTCGGCGTCCCAGCCGCTGATCCAGTTGCTGGCACTGAATACGTCTACGTCGACATGGTCTGCACACACGATTGCGACAGTGTCTGAGTGCCCGAACAGGGTGATCGTCATGATCGACGAGGCAGCGCGCAAGCTGCGTACCTTCGCTACCTATCCGAAGCCGGGTGGCACAACGAATGCCGGGGTATGCACGAGTTCCGGCGGGGCCATCTACGAGAAATCCACGTCCCTGGACAACATCAGCTTCAGCACCACCAAGACGGCCCGCATCGTTGACGCCGACCAGTACGTCCATAACGTCACGTCGACCAAGCAGAACGTCAACAGTGTTGCGCGGGGCACGGCCAACAGCGGCCTGCTGGTGCTCGCTGACGTGAATGCCACAAGCCGGTACTGGCACTACTACGATTCCACCGGCGGTGCCGGGTAGGCGGGCGGCAGCCAGCCCATCTTCATCCTGAGCCAGGCAAGGCATACAGGACAAGTACGGCCGGGACCCATTCGCAGGAATGGGAGCCCGGCCGTACAGCCGTTTCAATTGGCAGGTGTCAGTCGTCCAGCAGCGCAATGAACTCGCGGGCCTGCTTCATGGAGATATCAGAATGCTTGGACAGTGCAGTGGCTGCCGCTTCGGTGTCGCCACTGCGGGCAAGGGTGCGGATCCTGCCATAGATCTCGTCGTTGAGCATGTTGCTGCTCACTTCGCGGGTGACGTCGCCCTTGCTGGCGATCGCCCGGTAGCGGTAAGGAAACCGCTGGGGCTCGTCGTCGTCGGCCTCGGGTGCCTGCGCCGACTCGGGGCTCCGGTAGGGCTGGGGATGGGCCGCCAGGGCCCCGACGGCGTCACGGGAGGCCCGAAGCCCGTCGCCCGTGATTTCGTAGTAGAGCTTGATGGCAGCCATGGCCTGGCCCTGGGCAATCAGGGCATAAAGCCGCCGGTGTTCGTCTTCCGACAGCCGGTCTGCCGCAGCCCGGGCCAGCTCCTGTGGGGTGGCAGCGGGCTGGGACTGGGAGGCGGTATGTGCGGCCCTCCGCCTGGTGGCCGCGCGGTAGGCCACGGTGACTCCCGCAACCACGGCGAGCAGGATAAGGACCGGGACCACAAGCGATTCCATTTTCACGAGCCGTTCTATGTACTTCCTGGCCCTCGCCAGGTGCGATTGCTTTGCTGGTCATCCGCCCAGCCGTGTTCCTGCTGTTGGATGCGCTGCTGCCTGTTTTGGCTTGGGTGGGTAGCCGCCTCCAGCCGGGCGCGGGCGGCGGTGGCCGCCTCGACCTGGGCTGCGTAATGCCGGGCAGACCGCTCGGCAAGTTCGTGCTGGTATTTTTCGGCTTCAGAGGTGCCCGCACCACGCGGCCGCAGGGCTGTGGCAATGCCCCAGATGAGCGCCACCAAAACTATCGCCGGCAACAGCACCAGCAGTAGATCGCCCATACCTAGAGCTTAATCCAGATCGTGGTTATCCACAGCATATTCACTGCTTCGCATACAGCGCCCCGCTGGTGTGGGTCAAACTCCCTGACGAGAATATGAGTAGTGCCACAGCGCCGATCGAAGTGCTCCCGGCCCGGCCTTACCTCCGCTTTCCGCGAGTGGTGCCAGCAATGGCCTGTGGATGAAATTCCTTGGAAGAAATATTTACTCCACATGCTGTCCCAAGTGTTTCCGCAGGTCAGAGGCGGAAGCGGCGACAAAAAACTTTGATATCCACAGTGTTCCCCACAGACTGTGCACAAGGTATGCCCCGTACTGCACAGGTTATCCACAGCCACTGCGGCATGCTGGCTTTGCGGCAGGCGCCAGGGCGGTTAGCGTAGCGGGGTACCTGTTCTCCGCGGTCAAAACAGGGTATGCCTGCACCGGTTTTCAGCCCGGCGCACGGCCTCCTGCAGGTCTCTGTGGAAAAGCTGTGGATAGTGGGGATAACTCCCGCGGAGCCGGGCATCCGGAGCCGCCGGCGCTTGATTGTCAGGGCCAGCGGGTAGACCTGGGCAGGTGGCGGAGCCGGTTACCGGGTGCCGCGAACAGGATGGATCGCCGGGCCGCCAGGCCGGGCATAAATTGAGGACGGCAGCTTTGTCAATCGCGCATCTGGACCCTGTCGAGACAACCCGTGGATCGGACGCCAGCCGGAAACCTCCCCAGGACATCGCGGCCGAACAGTCGGTCCTGGGCGGCATGATGCTGTCCAAGGATGCCATCGCGGATGTCGTTGAGATCCTCCGCGGGCAGGATTTCTACCGTCCCGCGCACGAGACCATCTACGAGGCCATCATTGACCTCTACGGCCGGGGGGAGCCCGCCGATGCCGTCACCGTCTCCGATGAGCTGACCAAGCGCGCCGAGATCAACAGGATCGGCGGCCCTGCCTACCTGCACGAACTGATCCAGACCGTTCCCACGGCAGCCAACGCGGGCTACTACGCCGAGATCGTGGCCGAACGGGCAGTGCTCCGCCGGCTGGTGAACGCCGGAACCAAGATCGTCCAGCTGGGGTACGGGTCGGACGGCGAGGTGGAGGACCTGGTCAACCAGGCGCAGGCGGAGGTTTACGCGGTAGCGGAGCGCCGCACCGCGGAGGACTACGTGGTACTGAAGGACGTGATGGAGTCCACGGTGGACGAAATCGAGGCGTCCGGCCACCGTGGAGAGGGCATGACGGGTGTGCCCACCGGCTTCTATGAGCTCGACGAGCTGACCCACGGGCTCCACCCGGGGCAGATGATCGTCATCGCCGCCCGCCCGGCCGTCGGTAAGTCGACCTTCGCACTGGACTTCGCCCGTTCCGCAGCCATCAAGAACAACCTCGCCACCGTCATGTTTTCGCTGGAAATGGGCCGGAATGAGATCGCCATGCGCCTGCTGTCTGCCGAGGCCACCATTGGTCTCCAGGACCTCCGCAAGGGCACCATCAAGGACGAACAGTGGTCCAAGATCGCCACCACCATGGGCCGGATGAATGATGCACCGCTGTTCATTGATGACAGCCCCAACATGTCCCTGATGGAAATCCGGGCCAAATGCCGCCGCCTGAAGCAGCAGCACGACCTCAAGCTGGTCATCCTGGACTACCTGCAGCTCATGAGCTCGGGAAAGAAGGTGGAGTCCCGCCAGCAGGAAGTCTCCGAGTTTTCGCGTGCGCTCAAGCTCCTGGCCAAGGAACTCCAGGTCCCCGTGATCGCGCTGTCCCAGCTGAACCGTGGATCGGAACAGCGGCAGGACAAGCGGCCCATGGTGTCCGACCTCCGCGAGTCCGGCTCCATCGAGCAGGACGCGGACATGGTGATCCTGCTTCACCGCGAGGACGTCTACGACAAGGAATCACCCCGTGCCGGAGAAGCGGACATCCTGGTGGCCAAACACCGTAACGGTCCCACCAAGGACATTGTGGTGGCCTTCCAGGGCCACTACTCCCGCTTCGCCAACATGGCCGGCGATACCGGCGGCGGCGGCTTCTAAGTATCCCGGCGGGCGCTGGTTCCCCCGCCGGCAGGCCCTGCGGCGGCCAGCAGGTGGTTCGGCAGGCGGTTGCCGGGCGCTGTTCCCCGGATCTCCAGGAGTTCGCGGGCGTGGGCGTGGAGCCGCTTGTCCTCCTCGCTGACCGGCACCCAGGCGGGGACGGGCACGGAGTTGCCCTCGTCGTCGCGCGCCACCATCACGGTGAGGCAGTATGTGGTGAGGGCCAGTTCACGGCCTTTCGGATCGCCCGAACGGACATGAACGGCGATGTGCATTCCCTTGGTCCCGGTGTAAACCAGCCGGGCCTCAACCTCCACAACATGGCCAATCAGCAGCGGCCGGTAGAAGCGCACGCCGCCGGAGAAGACAGCCACGGTATCCCTGCCGCAGTAACGGGAAGCGCACACGTAAGCGGCCTCGTCGATCCACTTCATGACAATGCCGCCGTGGACCTTGCCGCCCCAGTTCACGTCCGTGGGGGCGGCCATGAACCGCAGCGTCACCCGCTCGGCCGTACCGGCGTCGGTATATTCCTGCCGGTTCATGGCTTCCACGATCTGCTCGCGGACCTTGATCCTGGCCAGCGCGTGGTCCCGTTGCTCGATCTCGGCCGGGGTTTGGGGTTCGAACTGCTGCACCGGGATGGGCCTGCCGTCCGGGCCGACCGCAACGAAGATCACCATGCACTGGCTGCGCATGGTGGCAGGGCCGCCTTTGGGGTCACCCGAGGAAACCACGGTATGGATGTGCATTGAGGACCGGCCGGTGTAGACGATGGTCGCTTCCACCTCCACCATGTCGCCGCTGTTGACGGGATCGGCGAAGTGGATGTTTCCCACGTACGCGGTGACGCAGTAGGACTTGGCCCATCCCACTGCCGCGGCATAGGCGGCTTTGTCCACCCACTCAAGCACCGTGCCTGCGTCCACGGAGCCGCTGTGCCCCACGTCGGTGGGGGCAGCGAGGAAGCGGAGGGTCACGGAGTTGGCGCGGCCGGTCTCAGTCATGCTGCGATCTTACTGAGGGCCACGGTTACCGGCCGGTTGGGCCCGAAACAAACTTCCCGGCGGGAGTGCCGCGATTAAAGCCCGACGGCGGCCGGCCACCTTGGGTGACCTGCCGCCGTCGCACCCGGTGGGACAAGTGATCCTAGGCGAGGGCGGCCAGCCGCGAGTTGCTGCGCCCGAAGAGCGCGCGGTCCAGGGAAAGCCGGCCGGCGCCCGTGAGCGCCAGCGCGAATGCCGCGGCGGCCAGGAGCAGGACGAGTTCGTAGCCGCCGTTTGCGGCAAAGATGCCGGCGGGAGCGTGCACCAGGAAAAGGGCGCCCAGCATGTCCAGGGCGAGGAGGGCGGCCACCACTCGGGTGAGGATCCCCAGGATCAGGGCAACGCCGCCCGCCAGTTCCAGGACGGCGACGGCGGGTGCCACGAGCCCGGCTGCCGGAACCCCCATTTTGGCGAAGGATGCCTGGGTGCCGGCGATGGTCCATTCGTTGAACTTCTGCCATCCGTGGGCTGCGAAGAGGAAGCCAAGGACGATGCGCAGGGCGGTGAGGGCGGTGGTGGTGAGTCGTAACTGGTTCATGGATACCACTCTTGCCGACCAATGGTTGAAGTGTCAACTATTCTTTGGGGGACTGTGGGCTTTCTCATCTCCGGAACGTGTTGTCGGCGGCCGCGGTTAAGCTGGCAGCGTGCCCCAACAACCCGCCCCCGCCCCCTCCGCCGTGGCCGGCCGCCAAGGCCATGCCCGGGAGATACTCCGCCTTGCTGTCCCTGCCTTTGGCGCGCTGGTGGCTGAGCCCCTCTTCCTGCTGGCGGACTCCGCCATTGTGGGACATCTTGGTGTTGCGCAGCTCGCGGGAGTGGGGCTGGCATCTGCGGTGCTCCAGACCGCCGTCGGACTCATGGTTTTCCTGGCCTACTCCACCACGCCCGCCGTGGCCCGCGCCATTGGTGACGGGCAGTTGGGCAAGGCCCTTGCGGCAGGGCGCGACGGCGTGTGGCTGGCATTGCTCCTCGGCGTGGTCCTCGCCGTGGCAGGCTTCGCGGCGGCCGAACCGCTGATTGACCTGATGGGGGCCCAGGGCAGCGTCCGGACCTTTGCGGTCGATTACTTCCGCTGGTCCATGCCGGGCCTGGTGGCAATGCTCTTGATCTTCGCCGGCACCGGTGTTCTCCGCGGACTGCAGGACACCCGCACCCCGCTGGTGGTGGCCACGGCCGGTTTCGGGGTCAATATTGTCCTGAACCTGTGGCTTGTGTACGGGCTGGGCATGTCTGTGGCTGGTTCCGCGGTGGGCACCAGCCTGGCCCAGTGGGCCATGGCGGCTGTCTATGTGGTGATGGTGCGGCGCAGCGCAGTGCGGCAGGGCGTGAGCCTGCTCCCCAGCTGGCGCGGCATCCGCAGCATGACGCGGGTTGGATCCTGGCTGATGCTGCGCACGCTCAGCCTCCGGGCCGCAATCCTGGCCACGGTGCTGGTGGTGACGGCGCAGGGGGAGGTCAACCTTGCCGCCCACCAGCTGGCCATGACCATTTTTTCCTTCCTGGCGTTCGCGCTGGATGCCCTGGCGATCGCGGCGCAGGCGCTCATTGGCAAGGAGCTCGGCGCGTCCCATGCCGCCAGGGCCCGGCTGCTGACCGGAACGATGATCCGCTGGGGCGCGGGGTTCGGCGTGGTGACGGGCCTGCTGCTGGCAGCGGCAGCCCCCTGGGCCGGGGCTCTGTTCACCACGGACCCCCAAGTGCAGCAGGCACTCACCGCTGCCCTCTGGATCCTGGCGGCCGGGCAGCCGATCGCCGGCTATGTCTTTGTCCTGGACGGTGTGCTGATCGGCGCAGGGGACGCGCGGTACCTCGCGCTGGCGGGGCTGGTGAACCTTGCCGTCTACGTGCCGCTGCTGGCAGCGGTTGCCTGGTCCGGTGCCACCGGCACCACCGGGCTCGCATGGCTTTGGGTTGCCTTCGCGCTGGGGTATATGGCGGCGCGCGCCGTGACGCTGGGCCTGCGTGCCCGGTCCGACCGCTGGATGGTGCTGGGCTCTGCCTGACGCGGCCCGGTCAGACCTTCCAGCTGCCCCCACTAAACTGGACCGGTGACACAACCATCCACCCCCGCCGGTGCTGCTCCCGGAACCACCGCCCGCCACGACCTCTGGAAGCCGGTCCTGCTCCGTGCGGCCGCTGCCCTGGTGTTTGGCGCCGTGACGGTCTTCTGGACGTCACCGTCTGTGGAGGTCATGGGCTGGGCCGGGGGACTCTACCTCCTGGCCGCCGGTGTGGTTTCCCTACGGACCGTCCCCGCAGCCGGATTCGCGCAGAACTCGGCGGCCGGCAAGCTGCTGTCCGCCGCCGGCGCGGTCCTGGCCGGCGCAGGCTTTGCCGTACTCCTCCTGCACAGTGACCTGTTGTTCGGGGTGATCGCAGCCCTGGGCCTGGGCGCAGCCGGCATCCTGGAGCTTGCCTGCGGCCTGCAGCACAGGGGCCGCCATGTTCTTGCCCGCGACTGGATTGCTTCCGGCGTCATCGGGATTGGAACCGCGGTGCTCCTGCCGTTCTTCATCAGTCTCGGTGCCCATGCCCTGCTGGGCGTGGCCGGTGGAGGCGCCATTATTTCCGGCGTCCTGTGGGTGCTTTCCGGCCTGACGCTGCGGCACGATGCCCGTGCCGGCGCAGGGAAGCCGTAAACTAGGGGGAGCGCCCTTCTACTTTCTGTAGAAAATTCGGTGCGACACCGCAATTCGTAAACCGGGCCGGCCGTGCGCCGCCCGCAGGGAGGAACCACCGTGGCTGACCAGCATCAAGGAAAACCGCGCAAGCTGCGGACCTCGGTGAAGGGGCCGCTGATGTTTTCGGCATTCTGGGCCGTCGTCGCCTTCGTGGCAGTGTTGATCTTCGCCTCCGGTGGAAGCGCACGTGCACCCCGGTTCGACCTCGCGTTCACCGCAGCCGGCATCGCCTTCATCGCCACCCTGGTGATCGCCGCAATGCTGTCCATGAGCTACAAGGAGAACGCCGAACACCTGGGCAAGGGATCAGGGGTGAACCTGAGTTCGGCGCCCAAAGGATCCCCGCACGCAGGGCCAAGCCATGGCTTCGGAGCTCCCGGCAACCAGAACCCGCCGGCATCCGGCGATGGCACTGACGAAACTCCCCAGCGCTAGCCGTTACCGGCGGCAGCCGGACAAAGCGCGGGAAAATCCCTACCCCGCAGCAGCCTGGCGGGCCCGGTAGGCAGCAACATGCGCACGGTTGGCACAGTTGCCGGTATCGCAGTACCTCTTGGACCGGTTGCGGCTCAGGTCCAGCACGGCGGCATCGCAGTCCTCTGACTCACACATCCGCAGCCTGTCCATCTCCTTGCTGCGGATCACATCAGCCAGGGCCATGGCCGCTTCGGTGCTCATCCGGTCGGCAAGGGGTGCCTCGGGCGCCGTGGCATGAAGGTGCCAGTCCCATCCGTCGTGCTTCATCAGCTGCGGCAGCGCGTTGGCGTCCCGCAGCAGCCGGTTGACGGTTTCCACGGCGGCGTCCTCACCGGCCGTCCATACCGCGGACAGTTCACGGCGCAACTGCCGCACGCTTTCCAATTCCGCAGCGTCCCGGTTCCGGGAGCCGGAAAAACCCTCCGCGGCCAGGAAGCTGTCCAGGTCCGCAACGGAGGCCAGGCCTTCCCTGCCATTCGCGGCCGTGTTGATGAGGTTCACCACCGTCCGCAGCGCCACTTCAGTGTCAGGGGCGAAAACCATGTTGACTCCTTACAGCGCCTGAGCGTAGTGTCATGAGCATTACCCCACTTTACTCCTGACAGGAGGCAACGGTGCCTGCCGCCCAAAACCACACCCCCACCCCGGAACTGTCCACCAGGCGTCCCGGCTTCCAAGCCTCCGGGCTCGGCGTCGCGCTGTTCTCCTCCGCCGTCTTTGGCCTGTCCGGATCCTTCGCCAAGTCGCTGCTGGAAACCGGCTGGTCCCCGGGGGCGGCCGTGACTGCCCGCCTGACGGGAGCTGCCCTGATCCTTGCCCTACCCGCGGCGTGGGCGCTTAGGGGCCGCTGGAGCCAGTTGAAGGACAACTGGCTCACCATCATGCTGTTCGGACTCATCGGGGTGGCGGCATGCCAGTTGTTCTACTTCAACGCAGTGGCCCTGCTCTCCGTGGGCGTCGCGCTCCTGCTGGAGTACCTGGCCCCGGTGATCATCGTCCTGTGGCTCTGGGCCGCCAGCCGACGCCGCCCGCGCGTCCTCACGGCCGGCGGGACGCTGCTGTCGCTGGCCGGGCTGGTACTGGTCCTTGACCTCACCGGAGCCGTGAAGGTTGACCTGGTGGGGGTGCTGTGGGGCATGGCTGCCGCGGTCTGCCTGGCCATCTACTTCTTCATCACGGCAAAGGAAAATGACACGCTGCCGCCCATCGTGCTGGCTTCCGGCGGCCTGCTGGTGGGTGCGGCCGCCATGTGGCTCGCTGCCGCCACGGGCCTGCTGCCCATGGCCTTCAGCACTGCGGACACCACCCTGGGCCCATGGCTTACGCCGTGGTGGGTGCCGCTTGCCGGGCTGGTGGTGCTGGCCACCGTGCTGGCGTACGTCTCGGGCGTCATGGCGGCCCGGGCCCTCGGTTCCAAGGTGGCGTCCTTCGTGTCGCTCACCGAGGTCCTCTTCGCCGTGGTCTGGGCGTGGCTGCTGCTTGGGGAACTGCCGGGCACCATCCAACTCCTGGGTGGGGTGCTGATCGTCGGCGGGGTCATCCTGGTAAGGCTCGACGAGCTGCGTTCCCCCGCCACCATTGCTCCTTACGACGGCGGAAAGGGCACCCAGGTGCTGGCGTCACCGCTGGAGCACGCGAACGACGTCGAGCCTGTCCCTTAGGAGCGCAGGTCCCGTAAGCCGGGCACCGGCGTCGCACGCCAACACAAAGGGGCAGGGACACCACCTGGTGTCCCTGCCCCTTGCCGGAATGCGGCGATAAGCCTAGTTCGATGCCTGGCTCTGCTGCTCGGCGTTGCGCTTGGCCTGCGCGCCGGCTTCCTTCAGCGCCTCGGCAACCTTGGTAAGCATGGTGGTGTGGGTTCCGGACCACTCCTGGCGGAACTTATCAGCGTCCGGGCCCTTCCAGTCAGTGCCGCTCAGGACCTTGGTGAGAGTGGACTTCTGCGTCTCGATCTCGGACGCCCCTGCCTGAAGCTTGCTGCCGAGCTGGCGAAGCTGCTCAACGTCTGCACCCCAAATAGCCATCAGTTTCTCCTTGTTAGGTCGTGGATCCGAACCAGATCGGCTCCCCAGTGGCCCCCCGGCTCATCCGGAAGATCCATTGCCTCAAACCTATCCCGGCCCCCAAAACAGTGTCGATGGGCAGCCCTGCCCATGCCGGGCTCCCCATGGACGCCGGGTAGGGACCATGAAAAGGGGTCGATCCCAGGCGTTGGAAGAGCCTAGCATGGCGGTATGTGCCGGAATATCCGAACCCTTCACAACTTTGAGCCGCACGCCACCTCCGAGGAAGTGCACGCGGCGGCGCTGCAGTATGTCCGCAAAGTCAGCGGCAGCACCAAACCGTCCAAGGCCAACCAGGAGGCCTTTGATGAGGCCGTGCACCAGATAGCCCACATCACGCAGCACCTGCTGGATTCCCTGGTGACGCAGGCGCCGCCGAAGGACCGGGAGGCCGAAGCGGCCAAGGCCAGGGCGCGCGCCGCGGTCCGTTACGGCGCGGCCTGAGCCCGCGCTGCTACGTGCCGAAGCTGCGCAGCCGCAGAGAGTTGGCCACCACCAGCACCGAGCTGGCAGCCATGGCAGCTCCTGCGATCATCGGGTTGAGCAGCCCCAGGGCGGCCACCGGGATCCCCACGGCGTTGTAGAAGAATGCCCAGAACAGGTTGGTCTTGATGGTGCCCAGGGTCTTCCGGGACAGCTCGATGGCCTGGGCCACCTGGGCGAGGTCGTTCCCCATCACCGTCAGGTCCGCGGCTTCGATGGCCACATCGGTCCCGGAGCCCATCGCAATCCCGAGATCCGCCTGCGCAAGCGCCGCGGCATCATTGACGCCGTCCCCGGCCATGGCCACCGTGGCCCCGTCCGCCTGGAGCTTCCGGACTGCTGCCACCTTCCCTTCCGGCAGGACGCCTGCATGGACGTCATCCGCGGCGATGCCGACGGCGGCAGCCACCTGGGCGGCGACGGCGGCATTGTCGCCGGTCAGCAGGATGGGCCGCAGGCCCAGCGCCTTAAGCCGGGCGACCGCTGCGGCGGACCCTTCCTTGACGCTGTCCCTGAGGCTGATTATGCCGGCGGGCGTGCCATCCACTGCCACGCAGATGGCCGTGGCGCCGCCTTCCTCTGCAGCAGCCAACTGCGCCTGCTGGCCGCCGTCCAGGGCAATGCCGTTCTGCTCCAGCCAGCTGCCCCGCCCGGCCATCACGTGGCTGCCTTCGGCGGTGCCCGACACCCCGCCACCCGGGGCGGAACTGAACCCCTGGACTGGCGGCAGGTGCACTGAAGGCGAGGTGCCGCCGTCGTCCCCTGCGGGCGCCAGGCGTGCGGCGGAAACTGCTGCTGCCGCAATGGCGTGCGCAACCGGGTGCTCGCTGGCGGCCTCAACGGCTCCGGCCAGCCGGAGGACATCCCGGTCCTGGAAGCCGGGGAACGCGGCCGTGGCATCCACGGCCAGGGCGCCGGTGGTGACCGTCCCCGTCTTGTCCAGCAGGATGGTGTCCACGGTGCGGGTGTCCTCCAGGACCTGGGGGCCCTTGATCAGGATGCCCAGCTGTGCGCCGCGTCCGGTTCCGGTCAGCAGGCCCACCGGAGTGGCCAGGCCCAGCGCGCAGGGGCAGGCGATCACCAGCACTGCGACGGCGGCCGTGAACGCCTGCCGCAGGTGGCTGCCGTCGGCGCCCGGGCCTGCGACGAGGAGCCAGAGCACGAACGTCAGGGCGGCGAGGGCCAGGACCACCGGTACGAAGACGGCGCTGATGCGGTCGGCGAGCCGCGCGATGGGGGCCTTGCCGGTCTGGGCCTGCGACACCAGGCGCGCCATCTGGGCCAGTGTGGTTTCGGAGCCGACCCGGGTTGCCCTGACCAGCAGGCGGCCGGAGGTGTTGATGGTGGCACCCGTAACGCGGCTGTCCGGCCCCACCTCGACGGGGACGGACTCACCCGTGACCAGGGAGGCGTCCACCGCGGAGGCGCCGTCCACCACCACACCGTCGGTGGCGATCTTTTCACCCGGCCTTACCACCAGGACGTCGCCCACCTGCAGACCGTCCACGGGAATTTTCTCTTCCCGGCCGCCGCGCAGGACGGTGGCGTCCTTGGCGCCCAGGTTCAGCAGGGCCTGGAGGGCGTCGCCGGCCTTTTGCTTGGCATTGGCCTCCAGGTACCGGCCCAGGAGAAGGAAGGTGGTGACCACCGCGGCCACCTCGAAGTACAGGCCGCCGGACATGCCTTCCATGCCGGGATGCTCCGTCATGCGCGGGTCCGCCAGCAGCTGCCAGGCGGAGAAGGAGTAGGCGGCGGCCACGCCGAGCGACACCAGGGTGTCCATGGTGGAGGCGAGATGGCGGGCATTGACTGCTGCGGCCCGGTGGAAGGGCCACGCCGCCCACGTGACCACCGGCAGCGCCAGGACCGCCGCCACCCAGCCCCAGTGCGGGAACTGGAACGCCGGAACCATGCTGACCAAAAACACCGGGACTGTCAGCACCGCAGCGGCGGCCAGGCGCGGGCGGAGACTCGAAGCGTGGACCTCAGTAGACGGGTCCACCGGCCGCGCCCCCGCACCAGTAGTGCTGTGGTGGCGGACCCTCGCCTTGTACCCGGCTGCCTCGACCGTTGACGTGAGCTGTTCGTCGGTGATGCCCTCGGGGACCGTCACGTAGGCCGACTCCAGCGGCAGGTTGACGGTGGCCGCCACACCGTCGAGCTTGCCGAGCTTCTTCTCCACCCGGTTGACGCAGGACGCGCAGGTCATCCCCTCGATGTCCAGTTCGACGATCCGGGTACCCGGTGGGTGGAGCAGTTCCTGGTGGCTCATGTCAGCTTTCCGCGGTGTAGGGGGTTCTAGGCCTCGTTGGCAACCACCAGGTAGCCCGCCTCAGCGACGGCCTCCCCGATGTCGGAGGGTGGGAGTTCCTTGCTTGAGGTGATGGTCACGGTGGAGACCCCGCCGGCATTCAGGTCGACGCTGACCTCTTCAACGCCTTCGAGGGCTTCAAGTTCTTCACTGACGGCCGACACGCAGTGCCCGCAGGTCATGCCGGAGACGCTGATGGTCGTGGTGGTGGGGGAGGTGGTGCTCATGGCTTGCTCCTTCAGTTGGGACGGCGGTGGCCGGGATCCGGGTGTTGGTGGGTGTCAGCGAAGCAGCCGGCCGATGGCGTCGGCGGCCTCCTTGACTTTGGCATCTATGGCTTCAGCGCGTGCTGCCGGGTCCGGTTCGGAGGCTGCACCCACCACGCAGTGGCCGATGTGTTCCTCGACCAGCCCCAGGCTGACGGCGTGCAGGGCCTTGGTGACGGCGGCAACCTGCGTGAGGATATCGATGCAGTACTTGTCCTCATCCACCATCCGGGCAATGCCCCGGACCTGCCCCTCAATGCGCTTCAGGCGGCGAAGGTACGCGTCCTTGTTTTCCGTATAACCGTGCTGGGCTGCGTAACCGTGTTGGGCTGCAACGCCGGACTCCGCGGCCGGTGGTGCGGCTGCTACCGCCGCGACGGCTTCTTCGATAGCGTTCATGAAGCCAACCTATACCCCTTGGGGGTATGAGCGCAAGTACCCCCTAGGGGTATCCGGGAACTCTTCCCACCCGTCCGTGGGACAGTATCCGGGCACAAAAAAAGCTCCGGAGTGCGTTATTGGGGGATACGCACTCCGGAGCAGCTTTTGGGCAAATCCGGCTTCCACTCGTGTGGATCGGCCTTGCTTGAATCAGCTTACTGGCAGGTACGGGCAGCGCGCCAGCACCACGAATAAGTACTTTCGCTTTACTTTAAGCCCGCCTTTTCCAGGCGTATTTTCCCCGGGTATCCGCCGCTCAGGGCCTGTCCTCATGGGCCGGCATCCGGTATGGAACCACAAGCACGGGGCGGCTTTGGTGGTGGCTTAGCCACTGCCCGACCGATCCGTTGAGTGCCTCCGAGAGCCGGTGCGTGAAGCCGCGCTCGGAGGTGCCCACGATGATGACCGGGGCATCCAGTTCGGCGGCCAGTTGCGCCAGCGCCCGTGCGGGATCGCCTGAAAGGGTGCGGAAGGACCACTGCAGGGGCCCGCCGTCGGAAGGCACCTTGTCCGCCGCAGCCTGGACCTGTGCCTTCAACTCCGTTGTCAGCGCCAGCATGTCGTCATCTGCGTCCGGGTGCAGGGAAAGCCGGTGGGCGGAGCGGGCCGGGTCCCATTCCACCAGGTAGCTGGCTTCGTCCACGTACGCGCAGACCAATGGCGCCGACAACCGGGCTGCCAGGGAGGCTGCGGTCTGGAGAACCTCCGGGTGCTGTTTGGGCATGATTCCCGTCAGCAGCGGAGCGCCGTCGAAGTTTTCCCATGTCATGCTGCAATTGTCCGCCCGCACCGGCTGCATGAACAGGTTCGTTCGGCCCGTCAAACTTCCGGAGCGCGGGTCCGGAGGCCTAGGGAAGGCTGGGATATGCCGTGACCACCACGTTCTTGCCCCACGGATCCTCGGTGTAGCAGCTGATGAGGACCAGCCGGTTGGGGACCATGTCCCAGACGGGGCTGTCCTTGAGGCTGGACTTCAGGTAGGTCGTGACGCTGTCCACCCGGTAGCTGATGGTTCCCGCCACTGTTTCCACCTCCAGGCGGTCGCCAACGGCCGCCGCCGAACTGAGGTGGTTGAAGGGAGCATCCGCGCCGTCCCAACTGTGGCCAATCACGTAGGTGGTGTTGCCGGAGCCCTTGCCCGGAACCCCGAAGGGCGTGAGCCAGTAGCCGTCCTTGGTGGCGGGAGGTTCAATGGTCCGGCTGTATTGGGCCCCACTGTCCAGGTCCAGCGGGTGGACGGGCACATCGAAGGCGGCCGACGGGTAGCGGATGCGGACCGGCTGGGACGCCGCCGGAAGCTCCGGTCCCGCAGGCGCTTCCGTTGCTGTTTCGCCAGGAGCCTGGGCTGCCGCTGCCTGGTCGGGTGCCGCTGCGGCGTCCTGCAGGCCGGTCTCCGCAATGGGAGCCGCCCCAGCGGCGGATGGAATGCCGCCACGAACGAGGGCAACCGAAGCGGGGGCATTTCCGATTGCCAGTGGCGGTGCCGGGTGGAACAGGGGAGCGCCGAGGGTGAATGACACGAAGGCGAGGACGCCACAGCACAGGATTGCCAGGTCACCGGCGTTCCACCGGCGCCATATGCGCCGCCACATCCCGCGGCTGGGGGCTGCGTGCCGGCTTCGATCCTGCCGCATGGCGCTCCTCACGGGTTGGCGGGGGTGGAAGGAAGGCGTCCTGCCGGGCACTGGCAGGACGCCTTCCTTGTCAGGGGGCCACTGGTGGTGGCGGTGTTCCGGCTAGCCGGCAGTGTGCAGCGGACGCGACTGGCGCCGTACTGCCACCACGGTCCCCGCGGCAGCAAGCGCTCCCAGGCCTACCAGCCAGCCCGGCAAGCCATCGGGTGCTCCCACCGCCGTCTGTGCGTTGTAGCCCTGGTTGGTTCCGACGCTGACGGGTGCCGCGGCAGGGGCGGCCTTGGGTGTGGCCTTCGGTACGGCAGCGGCCTGCTTGGCAGGTGCTGGCTGTACGGCCGCGGGTGCCACTGCGGCCGGGGCTTCCGCTGCCGGCTGTACCACCACAGGATTGTCGACGACAACGGGCGCCTGCTCCACAGGAGGAGTCACCACGGGTTGCTCCACCACGGGATCGACGACGACGGGCGGCGTCACCACGGGATCGACGACGACGGGCGGCTGCTCTGCGGGAGGCGTCACCACCGGATCGATCACCTCACCCGGCGGCAGCGCTGCGCCGCACTCGTTGACGTACATGATCTTTCCCGCGTTGGTCCAGTTCAGCCCGCCGGGCAGTTTGGGCGTCGGAGGAATGATGTCCTCAGTGTGCTGGGCGTGTCCGCCGATGCCGTTGACGCTGAACGCCAGTGGAGTCAGCGTACTTCCGTCGCGGTGGCAGACCACCACCTGGTCAGAGGCGGCCATGGCAGGCGCAGTGAGGCTGATCAGGCCGAGACCCACTACTCCAAGAGTGGCAAAGGTGCGTTTCATTTTGTCTCCCCATATATGTGTGAAACGGACCATGGCGAGGAAAGGCCAGCGGTGACGCCGTATGCCCCAGCAGCACGGTCAGCTTGCTTGAGATTTCAGGCTAGGAGCGCCGCCTTGCGCAGTCGCCAGTAGGGGATACTCGTCTTTCAACGGGGTTGGCCGGGAAAGTTACCTGCCAGTACTTGAAACCCGGCCGGACACACCTGCTTCCGGCCGCAGCACCTTGTCCCCCGGAGGGGCCGCGCCTAACGTTTAAAGCGACGCAAGGAGGGGTTTCGTGGAAATCTTTATGTGGTGGCTGGACCTGGACCTCGCCAGCAAAGAGTGGCTGCGGGAAAACCTTTATGCGGAGGAACTGCCCCTTCCGGTGCTCCAGGGCATCGCTGAGGCGGGCGGCCCGCACCCCGGAAATCCCGCCGCCGTGCTGACCGTCGCCGACTGGGACTTCATCCAGACGCAGTCGGAGTTCGTGGACTGACTCCTGCCTCTGTGAATGTGGAGCCTGCGCACCTGGAAACGTTGCGCGGTGACTGATCCGGTGGTTGCATGGTCCGCATGGCAACGGCCGCAGAATCATTTGTCCTGGCAATCGGGACCAAGAAAGGGCTGTGGCTTGCCACGAGCCGGGACCGGCAGGAGTGGTCCTTCACCGGGCCGCACTTCCTCATGGCGGAGATCCCCAGCATCGGGATCGATACCAGGGAAGGCCGCACGCGCATCCTGGTGGGTGTCCGCAGTCCGCACTGGGGACCAACGGTTGCCCACTCCGACGACTTCGGCACCACCTGGACCGAGCCGGAACAGGGCGCCATCAAGTTCCCAGAGGACACCGGGGCAGCATTGGAGCGGGTCTGGCAGATCTATCCGGACGCCGGGTCCCGCCCCGGAGTGGTATGGGCCGGAGCCGAACCCATCTCCGTCTGGAAATCCACGGACGGCGGGGAGCACTTCGAGCTGAACCGCGGCTTGTGGGACCACCCGCACCGCAGCGAATGGGGAGCGGGCTATGGCGGGGCGGCTGCGCATTCGATCGTGGTCCAGCCGGCCGGGGAAACGGTGCACGTTGCCATGAGTACTGGCGGCGTTTACCGCTCGCTGGACGGCGGCACCTCCTGGGAGGCGCGCAACAAGGGCATCTCGGCCTACTTCATGCCGGACCCCAACCCCGAGTTCGGCCAGTGCGTGCACAAGATCGCCGCCGATGCCGCCGTGGAAGGGCGCCTTTATGCCCAGAACCACCATGGGGTGTACCGGACGGACGACAATGCGGACAGCTGGACATCCATCGCCGAAGGCCTGCCTGCCGATTTCGGCTTCGTCATGCTCACGCATCCCCGCAGGGAGGGCACCGCCTGGGTTATTCCGTTGAAGGCCGACGGCGAACGCATCCCGCCCGACGGAAAGCTTGCCGTCCACCGCACCGACGACGCCGGGAACACCTGGAAGCGGCTCAGCACCGGGCTCCCTGAGCACGAATACAACAGCGTGCTCAGGGACGCGGCGTCCGTGGACACCGCAGATCCCGCCGGCGTGTACTTCGGTACGCGGGGCGGGACGGTCTATGCGAGTGCGGATGAAGGGGAGACATTCAGGGAGGTGGCCTCCCACCTGCCTGATGTCCTGTGTGTCAGGGCGGCCGTGGTGGCAGGTGCCTGAGATTTCTTTGCTGCTGCCCAGCGTCCTGCAGCCCCTGGCCGGCGGGCAGTCCGTACTGACTGCGCCCGCGGACGGGCCGGTGACGGTGGAAAGCCTGCTCGATGCGGTGGCCTCCGACTACCCGGTGCTGGGCCGGCGGCTCCGTGACGAAACCGGTGCGCTGCGCCGGTTCGTCAACATCTACGTCAACGGCGACGAGGTGCGGCGGTTGCAGGGCCTGGATACCAGGGTGGCGCCGGGCCAGGAAGTACTGGTGATCCAGTCCGTGGCCGGCGGCTAACCGGGAGGCGGGCCGGTGGCGGGCAGTCCTTACTGACTACGCCCGCAGCCCCGCATCCAGGTCCCTATGCCACACGCCAGACGGTGCATTCGTCCGTATTGATTGCTTTCCGGACCCCCGTGATCCGGTCCAGGATCCACACCACCCCGATGCCGGGCGCCGTTTCCTGCACGCTGCCGCGGCGGATCACCACGTCGTCGTAGGAAGGGCCTACGGAGAGGCGGGCTTCGATTTCGTCACCGCGGTGGAGCTGGTCCAGGGCGCGGACTCTGGTTACATGCGTGGTCGCTTTCTTCAACATCGGGGGCCTCCTGGCTGGAGCTGGTGCCGGCTCTTGCCTGCACTACCCAGTGTGGGCCGGGAATGTTGCGTAGCGGTTTCCCCGTGGTTAGCGCCCGGTTAGTTCTTCGCGCCGCTGCGGTTTCCTGCCTCTGCTTACATGTCCCCGGCGTTATTCGTCCGTGCCGTTGCGGTAGGCGGCCAGGAAGCTGGAAATCCGCCGGACGGCTTCCTCGATGTCCAGCACCGAGGGGAGGATGACAAACCGGAAGTGGTCCGGCGCGGGCCAGTTGAAGGCCGAGCCGTGGGAGACCAGGATCTTTTGGTCCCGGAGCAGGTCCAGGACGAATTTTTCGTCATTGGCAATGGGATACAGGTCCGCGTCCAGGCGCGGGAACAGGTACATGGCGCCCGACGCCGGCACGCAGGTCACGCCGGGAATGGCGGTAAGGAGTCTATGGGCAAGGTCCCGCTGCTCGCGCAGCCGGCCTCCGGGTTTCACCAGCGCCTCGATGCTCTGGTAGCCGCCCAGGCAGGTTTGGATGGCATGCTGGGCGGGAACGTTGGCGCAAAGGCGCAGCGAGGCAAGCAGCTCAAGGCCTTCACGGTAGGCGGCGGTAGCGGCAAGCGGTCCGGTGATGGCCACCCATCCTGCCCGGTAGCCAGGCATCCGGTAGGCCTTGGACAGTCCGCTGAACGTCAGGCAGCACAGGTCCTCAGCCACGGACGCGGTGTGGATATGCTTTGCGTCGTCGTACAGCACCTTCTCGTAGATCTCATCCGAGAACAGGACCAGGTTGTGCTTCCGGGCCAGCGCCGCGAACTGCTCCAGGATGTGGCGGGGGTAGACGGCGCCGGTGGGGTTGTTCGGGTTGATGATCACGATGCCTTTGGTGCGGCTGGTGATCTTTGCCTCCACGTCGGCCATGTCCGGCCACCAGTTCTCCGCCTCGTCGCAGGCGTAGTGCACGGGTTTTCCGCCCGTCAGGGTCACGGCGGCGGTCCACAAAGGGTAGTCCGGTGCCGGGACCAAAATTTGGTCGCCGTTCTCCATGAACGCCTGGAGGCACATGGAGATCAGTTCGCTGACGCCGTTGCCGATCACGATGTCTTCGACCCCGATGTTCATCAGGCCACGCGTCTGGTAGTACTGCGAGATGGCGGTCCGCGCCGTGAAAATGCCCTTGGAGTCACTGTAGCCCTGGGCGCCGCGAAGGTGGTGGATCATGTCCACCACCACGGATTCAGGTGCTTCCAGGCCGAACGGCGCCGTGTCCCCGAGGTTCATCTTGAGGATCCGGTGCCCTTCGGCCTCCATGTTTTTGGCCGCCTGCAGGACTGGCCCGCGGAGCTCATACCGGACGTTTTCAAGCTTGCTGGAGTGCTGCATTGCGTGCATGGTTGATCTTTTCACACAGCGCACACCGGGGGCAGCGGGTCACGCGGCCCACCTGGCAATGTCGGGACCGCTTGTCCGATAAGTTTGAGACTTGTAGTACTTTGTCCTGCGGCGCGGCAGGATGCGGCGGGAGCGGAAGGAAGTACCCCACGTGGGCGGTGTGCTGATCGGACTGGCGGTGATCGGCGTCGTCATTGCCGTGGGTTACATCGCCGCACGCTGCGGCCTGGGCGATGAACCCACCATCTCGGCGCTGACCCGGACCGCCTTCTTCATCACCAACCCGGTGCTGCTCTTCACCGTGGTGCTGAAATCGGACCTCTCCGTGGTCCTCTCCGCATACGTTCCGCTCGCCATGATCACGGCGGCGATCACGGCCCTCCTGTATGTGGCCGCCAGCCGGATCTGGTTTCCGCGGCCGCTCGCGGAGACGGCCGTGGGCGCGATGGCGGGCTCCTACGTCAACGCCAACAACATCGGCATCCCCATCACGCTGTATGCCCTGGGGGACGCCACTCCCGTAGCTCCGGTCCTGCTGGTCCAGCTGCTCCTGTTCGCCCCGCTGGTCCTGACCCTGCTGGACCTCTCCGAGGCCGGCCGGTTTTCGCCCCGGCTCATGCTGACGCAGCCCTTCCGGAACCCCATGATCATCGCCTCGCTCCTGGGCGTGGTCCTGGCCGCGTTCCATGTGCAGCTTCCGGCTCCGGTGATGGCTCCACTGACGCTCCTGGGCGGTGCTGCAGTGCCGGTGGTGCTCCTGGCCTTCGGGATGTCGCTGCACGGAACAAAGATGCTTCGAAGCGGCGGCCACACGGCCGAAATCCTCACTGCCACGGCACTCAAGTCCGCGGTGATGCCGGCGGTGGCGTTCGTCGTCGGCCGCTTCCTCTTCAACCTGGACCACCACATGCTGCTGGGCGTAGTGCTCATGGCGGCGCTTCCCTCGGCCCAGAACGTGTTCCTGTTCGCCAGCAAGTACGGGAGGGGGGTGGCGGTGGCGCGGGAAACCATCCTGCTCTCCACCGCCGCCGCGGCGCCGGTGCTGGTGCTGGTGGTTTGGCTGCTGGCAGGCTGAAAACCACTCCGCCGCCGCGCCGCCCTACCGTGCAGGGCGCTGGCCGGGCAAGAATGGGCACTATGGAACTTCCCGTGATGCCGCCCGTCCCGCCCATGCTCGCCAAGGCCGTCAGCGGCATTGACGGCATTCCAGGAAGCGCGGACCTCAGCTACGAGCCAAAATGGGACGGCTTCAGGTCCATCATCTTCCGCGACGGTGATGACCTGGAGATCGGCAGCCGCAACGAGAAGCCCATGACCCGCTACTTCCCGGAGCTCGTTGCGGCACTGAAGGAAAACCTGCCGCCGCGCTGCGTGGTGGACGGCGAGATCATCCTTATCGGTGCGTCCGGCGACCGGCTGGATTTCGACACCCTGCAGCAGCGCATCCACCCCGCGGCCAGCCGGGTGAAGCTGCTGGCCCAACAAACCCCGGCGAGCTTCGTGGCGTTCGACCTGCTGGCGCTGGACGACGACGACTACACCGGCAGGCCTTTTTCTGAGCGGCGGGCCGCGCTGGAGAAGGCGCTCGCGGCCAGCAGCGCCCCGGTCCATCTCACAGCTGCCACCACGGACAAAGCCACGGCCGCGCAGTGGTTCGAACAGTTCGAGGGCGCCGGGCTGGACGGCATCGTGGCCAAGCGGCTGGACGGCCGGTACGAGCCGGACAAGCGGGTGATGTTCAAGGTCAAGCACGAGCGCACGGCCGACTGCGTGGTGGCAGGATACCGCCTCCACAAGAGCGGTCCCGATGCTATCGGGTCCCTCCTGCTGGGCCTCTACAAGGACGACGGCGGCCTGGCGAGCGTGGGCGTGATCGGCGCCTTCCCCATGAAGCGCCGCAAGGAACTGTTCGAAGAACTCCAGCCGCTGGTGACCGGCTTCGAGGGCCACCCGTGGGCGTGGGGCAAGCAGGAAGAAGGGGAACGGACGCCGCGGAACGCCGAAGGCAGCAGGTGGAGCGCCGGGAAGGACCTGTCCTTCGTCCCACTGCGGCCCGAACTGGTGGTGGAGGTCCGCTACGACCACATGGAGGGCGACAGGTTCCGCCACACGGCCCAGTTCAACCGCTGGCGCCCGGACCGGGACCCGGAGTCCTGCACCTATGAGCAATTGGAGGAACCGGTCAATTTTGACCTGGCCTCGGTGCTGGAGACCGGGCGGGGGTAAGTGCCCTGCGGGACGCTTCCGAAGCAGCCCATCTTTCACGAAGGAAAGCCCGCCATTTGGGGGAATGGCGGGCTTTCCGGCTCTAAACCGGGCTGGTGTGACGTCGGCGCCTACTTCACGCCCAGCAGGTTGGTGGGGGTCCGGAAGGACTCCTTGGCCGTGAGTGCCGAGACGGCGGCGATGGCGCAGATGATGGCGGTGAAGATGCTGATCTGGACCCAGCCGCCCGCCTGGATGCCGCCCATCGCAGCCACAATGGCCGGGGCGAAGCCAGCCATCAGGAACCCGAGCTGGGTGCCGATGGCCAGGCCGGAGAAGCGGACCTTGGTGCTGAACATCTCGGCGTAGAAGGACGGCCACACGGCGTTGGAGGCGGCGTAGCCGAAGGAGAAGAAGCCGATGGCTGCAACGAACATCAACGGGATGCTGTGGGATTCCAGGCTGAGCAGGAACAGCGGGGTGAGGATTGCGCTGGCCACGGCGCCGTAAATGAAGACGGGCTTGCGGCCGATCCTGTCCGCGAGCTTCCCGAAGAGCGGCTGGGTGCCCAGGGCCACCAGGTTGGCCCCCACGACGAGCCACAGGGTGGTGGTGCCGTCCACTCCGGCCACGGTCTTGGCGTAGCTGATGGCCAGGGTGCCGAAGACGGTGGAGACGGCGGCAATGAAGGCGCAGGCGACAACACGCAGGACGTCGCGCCAGTGGCCCTTGAGGAGGTCGGCCACCGGGAGCTTGGAGATCTGGGCGTTCTTCTGCGCTTCCTCGAAGGCCGGCGGCTCGTGCAGCGTGCGGCGGATGAAGAAGGCAACCATGACCACGACGGCGCTGAGCCAGAACGGGACGCGCCAGCCGATGCCGTACTTGATCTCATCCGGCAGGGCCAGGACGGGGATGAAGACCAGGGCGGCGAGGATCTGGCCGCCCTGGGTACCGGTGAGGGTCCAGGACGTAAAGAAGGAACGCTGGTTGTCCGGAGCGTGCTCCAGGGTCATGGACGAGGCGCCGGCCTGCTCACCGGCGGCGGAGAGGCCCTGGCACAGGCGGGCCAGCACCAGCAGGACCGGGGCCCACCAGCCGACCGTGTGGAAGTCGGGGAGGCAGCCGATCACGAACGTCGACGCGCCCATGAGCAGCAGGGTAAACATCAGGACCTTCCGGCGGCCCACCCGGTCGCCGAAGTGGCCCAGGATGATGGCGCCCACGGGACGTGCCACGTAGGCGAAGCCGAAGGTGGCGAAGGACATGATGGCAGCGTTGGTGTCTGCATCGGGGAAGAAGACCTTGGGGAAGATCAGCGCCGCAGCGGATCCGAAGATGAAGAAGTCGTAGTATTCGACGGCGCTGCCCAGGAAGCTGGCGAGGGCTGCTTTCCTGGGCGTCCCGGCACGGGTGAGGGCACCCGCCCCGGCGGACGGAAGTGTCTGGCTCATGGTGTTCCTTTGGTGTGACGACATTGTCGCGGATGGATCTGGAGGTCGCAGCCGCCGCTGCCTTGGTGCGGGCGGGGCGCGATGCGGCTGGAGTCCGGAAGAAGACCCGGCGTCAGTAGCCACATGGTGGGAGCTACTTGTGCGATATAGAAACTATGACTGTGAGGGCAGTCACCTGTCAAGAAAATAATCACCATCTAGAAATAGCTCTCACATTGTGGCAACATGATTGCCATGAGTGTGAACCAAACCACAGCGGCCAATGAAGAATCCGCTGCTGCCCCTGCCGCCACGGAGCCCGTGAACGCCATGCCCCCGGAGGCGAAGGTTGGCGCGCGTCCTGCGGAACGCACGGACATGGTGGGCAAGGCCCTGGGCCTGCTTGTCCTCCTGGGGGACGAACCCCGCGGTGCCAGCGCCGCGGAAATTTCCCGCCGCGCGGAACTGCCGTTCAGCACAACCTACCGGCTGCTCGGATCCCTGACCCGTGACGGCTTTGTTGACTACGAGCCGGACGGCCGCCGCTACCACCTGGGCCTGCGCATCTTCCAGCTGGGCCAGCGGGTCTCCAACCACCACGGTTTCGCGGGCACTGCCATGCCCATCCTGCGCCGGGTGACCGAGCAGACCGGGGAAGCCACCATCCTCAGCGTCCGGGACGGCCTGCACCACCTCACCGTCAGCAAGGTGGACGGGCCGCAGATCTTCCGCGTCACCAGCGATCCGGGCCACCTGGGCTCCTTGTCCACCACTGCCGTCGGCAAGGCCCTGGTGGCATTCGCCGAGGATGCGGAACGGGAGCGGCTGCTCGCGGAACTCCCGCTCGAGGCGCTCACCGCCCGCTCCATCACCGACCGGGACGCGTTCCGGGCGGAAATCGAGGAGGTGCGCCGCCGCGGCTACGCGGTCATGGATGAGGAGAACGAGGCCGGCATGCGTGCCGTGGCGGTGCCCCTGCTCAACAGCCAGGGCCACGCCTTTGCCTCCCTGGCGACGGCCGTTCCGGTCTTCCGCCTGAGCCTCGAGGAGCTGGAGGCCCACGTCCCCGTCCTGGTCGATGCGGCAGCCGAGTTGGCTGCACGCCTTCCGCAGCGCGGCTAAGGCGCCTGTGCCGTTACTCAAAATATTTGGTTCGTATCTCGAACAGTAGTGCGAGAAGTGAACAAATGCTGTACTGTAATCCCTATCACCGGCGCAGCCCATCCCCGCATGGACACTGCCGGTGCCGTTACCAAAGGAGCTGCACGGATGAGTATTCGAACTGAGTCCTACCTCGTGGGACTGGTTGGAGACGGTGTCACGCCGTCGCTCACGCCGCCCATGCACGAACGGGAAGGTGACGTGCAGGGCCTGCGTTACCTCTACCGCCCCATCGACCTCCTGGAGCTGGGCCTGGCGGGCGAGTCCGTCGGCAGCATCCTGCAGAGCGCCCGGACGCTGGGCTTCAATGGGTTGAACATCACCCATCCCTGCAAGCAGCTGGTCCTGGAGTACCTTGACGAAATCTCCCCGGACGCCCGCCGCCTGGGCGCCGTCAACACCGTGGTGATCCGGGACGGCCGCTTCATCGGCTACAACACCGACTTCTCCGGCTTCGCCGCGGCACTGGCTTCCGGCCTCCCCGGGGCGTCGCTGGACCGCGTGGTCCAGCTCGGTGCCGGCGGTGCCGGATCTGCCGTCGCCTACGCCCTGCTGACCGCCGGCGTCAGGACCCTGCACCTGGTGGACGTGGACCCGGGACGCGCGGCAGCCCGGGCCGCCGAGCTCCAGGGCTTCTTCCCGGACAGCACCGTCACGGCAGGTACGACGGCGGAGCTGCCGCAGCTGATGCGCGTGGCCGACGGCCTGGTTCACTGCACCCCCGTGGGGATGGCCGCCCACCCCGGCGTGCCGCTGGACCTGGACCTGCTGGAGTCCCGGCACTGGGTGGCGGATATCGTCTACCGCCCCATCGACACGGAACTGGTCCGCGGCGCCCGGGCCAAGGGCTGCGACGTCCTGGACGGCGGCCGGATGGCCGTGGGCCAGGCCGCGGACGCGTTCCGGATCTTCACCGGCCTGGACGCGGACCCGGACCGCATGCGCGCCCACTTCCTGGAGCTCGTGGCAGCGGAAGAGGTGGCTGCCTGATGCGCACCGGAATCGCCACCGTCTGCCTGTCCGGAACCCTCAAAGAGAAGATGCAGGCCTGCGCCATCGCAGGATTCGACGGCATCGAGATCTTCGAGCAGGACCTGGTGACGTCCCCGCTGAGTCCCGAGGACGTCCGCAAGCTGGCCGCCGACCTGGGCCTTGGCCTGGATCTTTACCAGCCCTTCCGGGATTTCGACGGCGTCAGCCCGGACCTGCTGAAGGCCAACCTCCGCCGGGCCGAGGCCAAGTTCCGGCTCATGGCCCGCCTGGGCATGGACACCATCCTGGTCTGCTCCAACGTTGCCACCGCCACCATCGACGACGACGGCCTCCGCGCCGAGCAGCTGGCACAGCTTGCCAACCTGGCCGGCGACCACGGCGTCAAGGTGGCCTATGAAGCGCTGGCGTGGGGCAAGTACGTCAACGACTACGAGCATGCCTACCGGCTGGTGGAGATGGTTGACCATCCCAATCTGGGCACCTGCCTGGACTCCTTCCACATCCTCTCGCGGGACTGGGAAACCGCCCACATTGAGGCATTCAACCCGGAGAAGATCTTCTTCGTCCAGGTTGCGGACGCCCCCAAGCTCTCCATGGATGTGCTGTCCTGGAGCCGGCACTACCGGGTGTTCCCGGGCGAGGGCCAGTTTGAGCTGGCCAAGTTCATGGGCCACGTGGTCCGGGCCGGGTACACCGGACCCGTCTCGCTGGAAGTCTTCAATGACGTTTTCCGCCAGTCGGACGTGGAGCGGACGGCCGTGGATGCCATGCGGTCGCTCATCTGGCTTGAAGAACAGAGCGCCAAATGGCTGGCCGGTACCGAAGCCGCACCAGGCAACGGAGCAGCGCTCCGCCGTCGTTACCCCATGGAACTTGCCACCCTGCCCAAGGTGAACGAACCCGCGGGCTTCAACTTTGCCGAGGTCAAGGCGGACGACACCGCGCAGCTGGAGAAACTCCTGGGCCAGCTGGGCTTCGCCTTCGAGGGCAGGCACCGCACCAAGGACGTCCAGCTGTGGACCATGGGCCAGGCCCGGGTGATCATCAACGAACAGGCGGCCCGGCATGCCGAGCCGGCCATTGCCGCACTGGGGTTCGACGTCGATTCCCCCGTGATTGCCTCGGCGCGCGCCCAGCAGCTCAAGGCCCCCGTGGTGGCCCGCAAGGTGCAGGCGGACGAGGAAGTCTTCCAGGGCATCTCCGCGCCCGATTCCACCGAGATCTTTCTCTGCCAGGGCAGCCCGGACGGCACGGCGGCGTGGACCCACGAGTTCGGGGAGGGGCTGGAGCACCCGTCCGCCGGAGCCAGTGCCGTGATCGACCACGTCAATCTTGCCCAGCCGTGGCAGCACTTCGACGAAGCTGTCCTCTTCTACACCAGCGCCCTGGCCCTGGAGCCGCAGCCGTTCGCGGAGGTGCCAAGTCCCAGCGGGCTGGTGCGCTCGCAGGTCATGCAGACCTCCGACGGCGCGGTGCGGCTGGTGCTCAACCTTGCCCCCATCCAGCAGGCACGGAGCGAGGTCCGCAAGACCTACCAGGAGCACATCGCCTTTGCCGTGGACGACCTCGTGGCCACAGCCCGGGCAGCCCGGGAACGGGGCCTGGAATTCCTGCAGATCCCGGCCAACTACTACGAGGACCTGGACGCCCGGTTCGACCTGGAGCCTGGGTTCCTGGCCACCCTGCAGGAGCTGAACCTGCTGTTCGACCGCGACGCCGACGGCGAATTCCTGCACTTCTACACCGCCACCGTGGGCAGCGTGTTCTTCGAAATGGTGGAACGCCGCGGCGGTTACGACGGCTACGGCGCCCCCAATGCTCCGGTGCGCCACGCCGTCCAGTACGACTCGCTGCACCGCACGCCTTAGACCGCACCACACAACCCCGGACGCAAGAAACCGAACAGATCAGAAAGGAGCCAGCCATGCCGGAAGACATCACCGCCGAGCTGGAGTCGGAGGAACTCGTGCCCCCGGCCGAACCGAAGGCTGCCCACCAGCCCCTGGACAAGGCCATCGAGTCACAGGCGGACCTCAGCGCAGAGATCAACGCCATCGGCGAGGCCTACCAGCGGGCATTGAAGGACGGCGCCCAGCCGGAAACCCAGCCGCGGCTGGACTACCCGCCGTACCGCAGCAGCATCCTGCGCCACCCCACCAAGAGCCTGCACCACGCGGATCCGGAGACCATCGAGCTGTACTCGCCGGCGTTCGGGCACCAGGACGTGCACGCCCTGGAGTCCGACCTGACCATCCAGCACAACGGCGAACCGCTGGGCGAGCGGATTATCGTCGCCGGCAAGGTCCTGGACGGCGACGGCCGCCCGGTGGCAGGCCAGCTGGTGGAAATCTGGCAGGCCAACTCGTCCGGCCGCTACATCCACAAGCGCGACCAGCACCCCGCCCCGATCGACCCCAACTTCACCGGCATCGGCCGCTGCATCACCGGCCCGGACGGCTCCTACCGGTTCATCACCATCAAGCCCGGCGCCTACCCCTGGAAGAACCACCTGAACGCGTGGCGACCCGCCCACATCCACTTTTCGCTGTTCGGCACGGAGTTCACCCAGCGCATCATCACCCAGATGTACTTCCCGGGCGACCAGCTCTTCCCGCTGGACCCCATCTACCAGACCATCGTGGACCAGGACGCCCGCGACCGCCTGGTGGCCACCTACGACCACAGCCTCACCGAGCCCGAGTGGGCCCTGGGCTACAACTGGGACATCGTCCTGACCGGGCCCAAGCGGACCTGGACCGAAAACGAGGCGCTCGGCGCAGAAGGTGACGAGGAGTAGGAAAATGAGCACCAAACTTGTTCCCACCCCGGGCCAGACCGTTGGCCCCTTCTATGGCTATGCGCTTCCGTTCGAGAAGGACAACGAGCTGCTGCCTCCCGGCTTCCCGGGCTCCATCCGCCTGCAGGGCACCGTCTACGACGGCGCCGGCCACACCATCCCGGACGCCATCCTGGAAATCTGGCAGCCGGACGCCGACGGCAGGGTTGTCCAGCGCACCGGCTCCCTGGTCCGCGACGGCTACACCTTCACCGGGTGGGGCCGCGGCGCCGTGGGCAACTCCGGCGTTTTCACGTTCACCACGGTCAACCCCGGCCCCACCAAACCGGGCGCGGCGCCGTTCATCTCCGTGGCGCTCTTTGCCCGCGGCCTGACCAACCGGCTGTTCACCCGCATCTACCTGCCTGAGGACGCCGAGGCGCTGGCCAACGACCCCCTGCTCAGCTCGCTGGATCCGGAGCGCCGCAAGACGCTCATCGCCCGCCGCGACCCTGACGGCGGCCTCACCTGGGACATCCGCCTCCAGGGTGAGGGCGAGACGGTCTTCCTGGACTTCCAGTGACCAACGCCGCCCCGGGAGATCTGCGCGCCTTCGCGGAAGAGGCCGACGCCGGCCTGCTCAGTCCCGTATCAGCGTCACCGTTGGTGGCGGCGCTGACGGGGGACCGGGCAGTGCTGGCGGCGATCCTCGCCGTCGAATCGGGCTGGGCAGCCGTGCTGCAACGGGCCGGCCTGGCACCTGCCGGTTCTGCCGCCGTCGTGGCTTCCGCTGCCGAGGCAGGGCGATACGACCTCGCCGACATCGCGCTGCGTGCCCAGGGCGGCGGCAACCCGGTCATTCCGCTGCTGGCGGACCTCCGGAAGAAGGTGGCCGCGCTGGACAGCGCCGGGATCGGTGCCGGGAAGGCCGTGCATACCTCCCTGACCAGCCAGGACGTGCTGGACACCGCCCTCATGCTGGTGGCCCGCAACACCGTCCACGCCGTGCTGGCCGACCTCAAAGGCACCGCCGCGGCGCTGGCCGCCCTGGCGGGGCAACATGCGCAGACGCTGTGCGTGGGCCGGAGCCTGACGCAGCATTCGCTTCCCTATACCTTCGGGCTCCGGGCCGCGCAGTGGTTCCAGGGCGTGGCCGCCGCGGGCCGGCAGCTGCAAGGCCTGGAGTTCCCGGTCCAGTTCGGCGGGGCTGCGGGAACGCTCGCCGCCGGAACCGTGCTGACCGACGGATCCACTGCCACCCCGTTTACCCTGGCCGATGCCCTGGCCGCCCAGCTGGGCCTGGCCCCCGCGGCGGCTCCCTGGCACACCAACCGGCTGGCCATCACGTCCCTTGGGCATGGGCTGGCTTCGGTTTTGGATGCGTTCGGAAAGATCGCCGCGGACGTCCTGTTCCTGAGCAGGCCCGAGGTGGCCGAGCTTGCCGAGCCACGCGCTCCCGGGCGCGGGGTTTCCTCTGCCATGCCGCAAAAGCAGAACCCGGTCCTGTCCGTCCTGGTCCGCAGCGCCGCACTGCAGGCGCCCGGCCTGGCTGCCCAGCTGCACCTGGCCGCCGCCACCTTCAACGACGAACGCCCGGACGGCGCCTGGCACATCGAATGGCCGGCACTCCGCCAGCTCCTGGCGCTCACGCTCGGCGCTGCCGGACATATCCGTGAGCTCGCCGAAGGACTCCAGGTGTTCCCCGACGCCATGCGCCGCAACCTGGACCTGTCCGGGCCGCTGCTGCTGGCAGAAGGCGTCAGCGCGGCCGTGGCGCCCCTCCTGGACGGGAAGGACGGCCGCACCGGCAAGCAGCAGCTGCAGGACGTGGTGGACGAGACCCTTCAAGCACCGCCTTCCGACCAGGCCGCCACCTACCGGAAGCTGCTCCGCGAGGCCGTCCCTGCCGCCGTCGTTCCCGACCAGCGGCTGGAGGAGCTCCTGGACCCCGGCAGCTACCTGGGCCAGGCGGCCGAGATCTCCCGCCGCATCCTGGCGGCGTTCCCCGACTTTGATTCCCAGACCACCGACGCGAACGGAGCTTCCCGTGGCTAAGCCAACCCTGAAGGCAGCGCTGCTGTCCCCCCAGCGACCCCTTGGCGACCACCCCCTGCTGGTGGCGGGCCCATCCCTGGGCACCTCCTCCATCCTGTGGAACAGGGTGGCCACCCTGCTCGGCAATGACTACGACGTGGTCGCCTGGGACCTGCCCGGCCACGGCGTCTCTCCGGCAGCCACCGAAACCTTCGACGTCGCAGCCCTCGCGGACGCCGTGGTGGACCTGGTGGATTCCATCGCCCCCGGTGAAACATTCCACTACGCCGGCGTTTCACTGGGCGGCGCCGTGGGCCTGCAGCTGGGCATCAAGCACGGCGAGCGGCTCAAGAGCCTCTCCATCCAGAACAGCGGGGCGAAGATCGGCACCCCGGAGGGCTGGCTGGAACGGGCCGAAACGGTCCGCGCCCAGGGCACACCCGTGATGATCCAGGGCTCGGCGCAGCGCTGGTTCGCGCCGGGCTACATGGACCGGGAACCCGAGTTCAGCAGCCGGCTCCTGCACGCCCTGCGCGACGCCGACCGTTTCAGCTACGCCTTCTGCTGCGAGGCCCTGGCCTCCTTCGACGTCCGCAGCCAGCTGGGCAGCATCCGCGTCCCCACCCAGGTCATCGCCGGCGCGGTGGACGGCGTGGCGACGCCGGCCATGGCTGACGAGGTGGCAGCCGGCATCACCGCCGGGGGCGGCACCGCCACTGCCGTCACGCTGGAAGGCGTGGCGCACCTGGCACCGGCCGAGGCTCCCGCGCATGTTGCCGATCTCATGCGCAGCCTGATCAGCTGGACCGAATCCCAAGGAGCAGCCAAGTGAGCGGAAATGAGCGGCACGGCGTGGTCCAGCCCGGCGCCACCAGCCAGGAGATTTACGACGGCGGCATGGTGGTCCGGCGCGAAGTCCTGGGGGACGCGCACGTGGACCGGGCCAACGCCAACAAGGATGAGTTCACCGAGGACTTCCAGGACATGATCACCCGGATCGCCTGGGGTGGTATCTGGACCCGCCCGGGGCTCCCGCGCCAGATGCGCTCCGCCGTCACCATCACTGCCATGGTGGCGCACGGGCACTGGGAAGAGCTGGCCATGCATATCCGCGCCGCCCTCCGGAACGGCCTGAGCAGGGACGAGATCAAGGAGATCCTGCTCCAGACCGCCATCTACTGCGGCGTCCCCTCCGCCAACACCGCCTTCAAGACAGCACAGCAGGTGTTCCACGACATGGACAACACCGGAACGGATAAAACCCCATGAACCAGGCATTTGTGTACGACGCCGTGCGCACCCCCTTTGGCAAGTTCGGTTCCGGCCTCGCCGGCGTCCGGCCGGATGACCTTGCCGCGCACGTTATCAGCGAGTCCGTGAAGCGGGCACCCGGGCTTGATCCGGAGCGGATCGATGAGGTGGTGTTCGGCAACGCCAACGGCGCGGGCGAGGAAAACCGCAACATCGCGCGGATGGGAACCCTTCTGGCCGGGTTGCCGGTGTCCATCCCGGGCACCACGGTCAACCGGCTCTGCGGCTCGTCCCTGGACGCGGCGATCATCGCGTCGCGGCAGGTCAACGCCGGCGACGCCGACCTGGTGCTGGTGGGCGGGGCCGAGTCGATGTCCCGTGCCCCGTGGGTGCTGCCCAAGACGGAGAAGCCCTACCCGGCCGGGGACATGACCCTGGCCTCCACCACCCTGGGCTGGCGGCTGGTGAACAAGGCCATGCCCAAGGATTGGACCATCTCCCTGGGCGAGGCCACCGAGCGGCTGCGCGAGAAGTACAACGTGACCCGCGAGGCGCAGGACGAGTTCGCCGCGGCCTCCCACAACCTCTCCGCCGCCGCCTGGGATGAAGGGTTTTACGACAACCTGGTCGCCCCGGTGCCCGGGACGGACCTGGTCCGCGACGAAGGCATCCGTGCCGGATCGTCGGTGGAGAAGCTGGCCGGGCTGAAGACCGTGTTCCGGACCGAGAACGGCACGGTGACCGCCGGGAACGCATCCCCGCTGTCCGACGGCGCCTCCGCGGCGTGGATCGGATCCGAGGCGGCCGCCGGGCTGCTGGGGCTGGACCCGCTGGCCCGGATCGCCGGCCGCGGCGCGCACGCGAATGATCCGCAGTACTTCGGCTACGCACCCGTCGAGGCGGCGAACAAAGCCCTCGCCAAGGCGGGCATCGGCTGGGACCAGGTGGGCGCCGTCGAACTTAACGAAGCGTTCGCCGCCCAGTCCCTGGCCTGCATCAACGCCTGGGGCATCGATCCCTCGATCGTGAACCGGCATGGCGGGGCCATCGCGATGGGCCATCCGCTGGGTGCCTCCGGCACCCGGATCCTGGGCACCCTGGCCCGGTCCCTGCAGGCCTCCGGCGAACGCTGGGGCGTCGCCGCCATCTGCATCGGCGTGGGCCAGGGCCTGGCCGTGGTACTCGAGAACGTCACCGCTGGAAAGGACCAGTAATGCTGACTTTTGTTGACACCGTCCAGGAAGCCGTGGCCGGCATCAAGGACGGCTCCACCGTGATGATCGGCGGCTTCGGCAACGCCGGCCAGCCGTTCGAACTGATCGACGCGCTGCTGGACTGCGGCGCCACGGACCTGACCGTGGTGAACAACAACGCCGGGCAGGGCGACCAGGGCCTGGCCCTGCTCATCAAGGAAGGCCGGGTGCGGAAGATGATCTGCTCCTTCCCGCGGCAGTCCGATTCCTGGCACTTCGACGCCAAGTACAAGGCCGGCGAGATCGAGCTGGAACTGGTGCCGCAGGGCAACCTGGCCGAACGGATCCGTGCCGCCGGGGCAGGCATCGGCGGGTTCTTCACCCCCACCGGATACGGCACCATGCTGGCCGAGGGCAAGGAAACGCGGATCATTGACGGCCGCGGCCAGGTCTTTGAAACCCCCATCCACGCCGACGTCGCCCTGATCAAGGCACTGAAGGCGGACGGCAAGGGCAACCTGGTCTACCGCAAGACGGCCCGGAACTTCGGCCCCATCATGGCTGCCGCCGCGAAGCAGAGCATCGTGCAGGTCTCCGAGATCGTGCCCACGGGGGCGCTGGACCCGGAAAACGTGGTCACCCCCGGCATTTACGTCAACACGGTTGTCCGCGTCCCGGCCTCAGACCGCAGCGCAACCGGCACCAGCGGAAAGGTGGCCTGACCTTGACCACTGCAACATCACTCCAGACCTCCGCCACGCCCCTGGGCCGGGATGACCTCGCCCGGCTCGTGGCCCGCGACATCGCCCCGGGCTCGTTCGTGAACCTCGGGATCGGCCAGCCCACCCTGGTGTCCAACTACCTCACCGAGGACCAGAACATCACCCTCCACACCGAGAACGGCATGCTGGGCATGGGCCCCGAAGCCAAGGGCGACGAGATCGATGAGGACCTGATCAATGCCGGCAAGATTCCCGTGACCGAACTCCCGGGCGCTTCCTACTTCCACCACGCCGACTCCTTCGCCATCATGCGCGGCGGGCACCTGGACATCTGCGTACTGGGCGCCTTCCAGGTCTCGGCCACCGGTGACCTGGCCAACTGGCACACCGGCGCACCCGGGGCGATTCCCGCCGTCGGAGGTGCCATGGACCTGGCCACCGGCGCCAAGGACGTCTTCGTCATGATGACCCTCCTGACCCGCGACGGCGCCTCCAAGATCGTCGAGGCCTGCACCTACCCGGTCACCGGCGTCAACTGCGTCACCCGCGTCTACACGGACAAGGCCGTCTTCCTCACCGGTCCCAACGGTGTCACCGTCCGCGAGACTTTTGGCTGCACCCTCGAGGAACTCCAGGAACTCATCCCCGTCCCGCTCAAGGCCGCCTCGGCCGGCTAAGGACGGCCCTAGGATTGGTTACCATGACCGACGCCGCAGGTACCGATATCCAGCCAACCCCGCAGGCCAGCGACCAGTACGTCCAGTCGCTGGCCCGCGGGCTGGCGGTGATCCGCGCCTTCGACGCCGACCGGCCGGTCATGACGCTCACCGAGGTGGCGGGCCGCACGGGCCTGACCCGTGCCACGGCACGCCGGTTCCTGCACACCCTGGTGGAGCTGGGGTACGTGCGCACCGACGGCAAGACCTTCGCGCTGACGGCCAAAGTCCTCCAGCTGGGCTACGCCTACCTCTCCGGGCTGTCGCTGCCCCAACTGGCCCAGCCGCACCTGGAGGAACTGTCCCTCAAACTCGGCGAATCGACGTCGGCCGCCGTGCTGGACGGCGCCGACATCGCCTACATTGCCCGCGTCACCACGCGCCGCATCATGACCATCGGGATCACCGTGGGCACCCGGTTCCCCGCCTACGCCACCTCCATGGGCCGGGTCCTGCTGGCCCACCTGCCGGCGTCGGACCTCAAGGCCTATCTCGCCGCGGCCGACATCAAGCCCCTGACCCCCCGCGCCCTCGGGTCCGTCCAGGAACTGCTGGCCGTCCTGGAAACGGTCCGTGCACAGGGCTGGTGCCTGCTGGACCAGGAACTGGAGCTGGGCCTGATGTCCGTTGCCGCTCCTGTGTACGACGGACCCAAGGTGGTGGCCGCCGTGAACGTCTCCCTGCAGGCCCAGTCCGTGGAGGCCAAACCGGACCGGGAAGCCTACCTGGCCTCGGTGGCGCAGGAGATCATGGCCACCGCGAAACTCATCTCCGCGGACCTGACCGCCCGCGGATAACAAAAACCCCAGCCGCGCGTCCACTCCTGGCCTGAGTGCGCCGGGACTGTTCCTGCGCACTCAACCAGGGCCACGCCGCGCCGCCAGGTTAAGCAAGAGGACGACGGCGGGTGCTTCCCGCCGTCGTCCTCTTCTGTTCGTTTTGGGGCTGTGAATGCCCCTACCGGACGGGGTTGCCCAGCTCCCGCAGCGGCGTCTTGGCGGTCTCGCGCGCCCACCAGGCGCCGGCCACGGCGAGGATCGACGAGCCCGCCACGATCCAGGCTGCCGGTCCCCAGTTCGCCTTGTCGGCGCCCACCAGGGCGGTGCCGAGCAGCGGGGTGAAACCGGCGCACAGTATGCCGATCTGGAGCCCGATGGCCATGCCGGAGTAGCGGACCTTGACGTTGAAGAGCTCGGAGAACCAGGCCGGGTAGATCGCGTTGGACATGGCATAGGTGCCGGCGGTGATCAGCGTGCTGGTCAGGAAGATCATGGGGATGTTGCCGGTGGCGATCACCGAGAAATACACGAAGATCATGATGCCGGAGCCCAGGACGCCGATGATGAAGATGGGCCGGCGGCCGAACGTGTCCGACAGGCGCGCGGTCAGGGGCTGGGTGAAGACGGCCAGGATGTTGCCCACGATGCTGACCCACAGCATGGTGGAAGCGGGAACGCCGACGGACACGGCGTAGGCCAGGCCGAATGACTGCATGAACGTGTTGGTGACCGTTTCGAAGGACATGAGCGCCACCTGGAAGAACTGCGCCGGGTGGGTCTGGAACATCTTGGCGAACGGAAGCTTCACCAGTTCACCGTGCTCCTGCTTTTCCTCGAAGACCTCAGGTTCGGCCAGTGACCGGCGGACCAGGTAGGCGACGATGAGCACGATCAGGGAGAGCCAGAACGGGATCCGCCAGCCCCAGGCGAGGCGGTCGGCCTCGCTCATGGCAGCCACGGGCAGGAAGGCCAGGGATGCCAGGACGATGCCCGCGGAAATGCCGCTCATGGCAAAGCTGGCGAAGAAGCCGCGCCGGCCCTCGGGAGCCTCTTCCGTGGAGAGGGCGGAGGCGCCGGCCGTCTCGGCGCCGGCGGAGAGGCCCTGCATCAGGCGGAGCAGGACCAGCAGCGCGGGTGCCCAGTAGCCGGCGGTGTTGAAGTCCGGCAGGGCGCCGATGAGGAACGTTGCGCTGCCCATGAGCACCAGGGTGAGCACGAGCGTATTCTTCCGGCCGATCTTGTCACCAAGGTGGCCGAACACCACGGCGCCGAAGGGCCGGGCCACGTATGCCACGCCGAACGTGGCGAAGGAGGCCAGCAAGGCAACCGTGGGGTCGCCCGCCGGGAAGAAGATCTTCGAGAAGACGAGGGAAGCGGCAGTGGCGTAGATGAAGAAGTCGTAGTACTCCAGGGCGCCGCCGAGGAATGCGGCCAGCGCTGCCTTCTTGGCGCGCTTTAGCCGGCGTTGTGCCTCAGGCGTCGGCTTGGCCTGGGCTCCTGCTGCGATGTCGGTCATGTCCGGGTTTTCCTTCCACGCTGAAGGCGGGGGATCTGTTCTATTTGTACGCATTGCGAACATGTGTGCGTAATGCGCCTAGAAAGAGGATACTAGTCGGTGACGCCAATCACAACGCCGACGGAAAGGTGCTTCACGATGGAACCCTCCCGCTTAGTCCTGATCGGATCAGCAGCTTCCAAGGCCATGTCCCCGCGCCTCTGGAATCCTGTTTTCCAGGAACTCGGCCTTGGATGGACCTACGATGCCTGGGATGTGCCGGCCGGCGGCGACCTCGACGAGGTCCGCAGGCGGCTCCTGGCGCCCGGCATCGTGGCGGCCAACGTGACCATGCCGCACAAGCACTGGGCGGCGGAAACAGCGGACGAGGCAACAGACCCGGTCCTGTTGAGCGGTGCCTGCAACCTCCTGGTTCGAAAGGGCACACGGCTGGTGGGGCACAACACCGATATATCCGCCGTGACCGCGCTGCTGGGCGGCCAGTACCAACGGCACGCCCTCCTCCTGGGCGCCGGTGGAGCGGCAAGGGCCGCGATGATCGCCCTGGAGGGGCATCTGGGGACCGTTTCCATCACTGACCGCGACCCGCACGCCGCGGCGGAATTGCTGGATCTCGCCCGGGAACGCGGCATGGACGCCCGGACGGTCTCCTGGCAGCAGGGGCAGGAGCTGTCCGCCGATGCCTCCCTGATCGTGAATGCCACTCCCATCGGCAAAAGCATGTCCGACGGTCCGGCATGGGGCGACGGCCCACTCGCCCCTGACGCCGTCCTCTATGACTTCGTGTATGCCCGCCACACCACTGCAAGCGTGGCCCGGGCGCGCGGCATGGGAGTCCGGTGCATCGATGGCTGGGAGCACCTGCGGGAACAGGCGGTGGCCATGGTGCCGCTCCTGGGGCTCGACGGGCAGTCCGGGAGGCTGCTCAAGGAAACGCTGGAACGCATCCGGGCCGCCTCCTGACCGGCGGGCCGCCCCCCCGCACTCCAGTGCCCACCGGGCCGATATGATCGGACAGGCGCTGAAGCCCGGCGGACCCTGTGCCGGGGCGCCGACAGTCGGGAGAGGAACCGCAACGTTCATGGAGGAGCAGCCAGCCTACTTTGTGAAGTCGGTTGAGAAGGCCTTCGACGTGCTGCTAACCTTTTCCGCCGACCAGCCACGGCTCACTGTTTCCCAGGTTGCTGCCCGGACCGACATGACCCGCGCCTCCGCGCGCCGGTTCCTCCTGACCCTGGCAGATCTTGGCTACCTCCGCGCCGAGGGCCAGGCCTTTGAACTGACCGCCCGTTCCCTGGACATCGGTCGGGCCTACCTGGCCGGCCTTACGCTTCCCGGGGTGGCCCAGCCGCACCTCAAGGAACTGGCGGAGGACCTGAACGAGACCACGGCCTTGTGCATCCTCGACGGCGGCGACGTGGTTTACGTTGCCTGCGTGCCGTCGCCGCGGCTGTTGAGCGTCTCCATTACCGTGGGGACCCGGTTTCCGGCCTGGGCGACGTCAATGGGCCGGGTGCTCCTCGCCGGAATGCCCCCGGCGCAGCTTGAGGAGTATCTCCGCACAGTCCAGCTGCACCGCTACACCGACCGCTCCATCAGCAGCATTGACGACCTGCGTTCCGAAGTGGAGCTGGCCCGTAAAAGGGGCTGGTCCATGGTTTCCCAGGAGCTCGAGGAAGGCCTGCGCGGCGTGGCCGTGCCGGTGCGGCGGGGGAACGAGGTGGTGGCTGCGGCGAATGTTTCACTGCAGACGCACCGGGCCGCCGCCCAGGACATTGAAGCGTCAGTCCTTCCCCCGTTGATGGAGACCGCGCGGCGGATCGCACTCGATTACGGCGGCCCTGGCCCAACCACCCGCGGCTGACCCTCCCTCCCGCGGTGGACCGCACTCAAGGCCGCTTGCCATGTAACTGTTTCCACACAAGCACAGCGCACCACTCCCGCCGTAGCTGAACGGGCCATAGACTCTAGCCAACTGCGTGCAGCAGAGCCGCTGCATCGCTTGTCAGGAGGAGGGGTCGGCGGGTGAAACTGGGCATACCGCGGGAACGCCGGGAGGGCGAGCGTCGTGTGGCCGCCACGCCGGATACCGTCAGGCAGCTGGCCGGGATGGGGCTGGAGGTCCTGGTGGAGACCGGGGCGGGGGACGGCGCCGGGCACGCCGACCAGGCATACCAAAACGCCGGCGCCGCCGTCGTCCCGGAACTCAACACCACGGCCCTCGACATCCTGGCGCATGTCCGCCCCCTTGACCCGCACACCGCCGCGTCCCTGAAAAGGGGAGCCGTCACCGTGGGGCTCGCGTCGCCGTCGTCCGAGCTGCCGGCAGTGCAGGCGCTCGCGGACAACGGGGTGACCTCCTTCGCCCTTGAACTGGTGCCCCGCATTTCCCGCGCCCAGTCCATGGACGCCCTCAGCTCGCAGGCGCTGGTGGCCGGCTACCGCTGCGTGCTGGAGGCTGCCATCCGGCTGCCCCGCTTCTTCCCGCTCTACATGACGGCCGCGGGAACCATTCCGCCCGCCAGGGTCCTGGTCCTCGGAGCCGGGGTGGCGGGGCTGCAGGCCATCGGCACGGCCAAGCGCCTGGGCGCCCGGGTTTTCGCCAACGACATCCGTCCGGCTTCCGCGGACGAGGTTGCCTCCATGGGCGGCACCTTCATCCGGCTGGACCTGGAGACGGCGGAGGCGGCCGGCGGCTACGCCCGGCAGCTGAGCTCCGATGCCGGCACACGGCAGCGGCAGCTGCTGGCGCCGCACGTGGCTCAGTCGGACGTGCTGATTACGACGGCGGCAGTCCCCGGGCGCCCCGCACCCCTCCTGGTGACGCGCGGGATGGTGCAGGGCATGCGGCCCGGGTCGGTGGTGGTTGATCTCGCCGCGGAGTCCGGCGGCAACGTGGAGGGTTCGGTACCGGGCCAGGACATCCCCATCCCCACCGCCGATGGAATGGGGCACGTCACCCTGGTGGGCCTGAAGGACCCGGCCTCGGCGATGGCGTCGGACGCCTCCCGTCTTTACGCCAAGAACGTGGCCAACCTGCTGGCCCTGCTGGTGCGCCCGGATGACGCCGGTGCCGGCGGGCTCACCCTGGATTTCGACGACGAAGTGGTGGCCGGTGCCTGCCTCACCCACGACGGCGTGGTGCGGCACCAGCCCACGGCGGAGCTGCTGGCCGCCCGCGCACGTGCCGCCGCAGAGCCGGCCACGGCCGCGGCCCGGCAGGAAGGAACGCTCTGATGGACGGAACAGCCCTGCTGACCATTACGGTACTGGCGGTGTTCGTCGGCTTCGAAGTGGTGTCCAAGGTCTCCAGCACCCTGCACACGCCGCTGATGTCCGGTGCCAACGCCATCCACGGCATCATCCTTGTCGGTGCCATCATTGTGGCCGGCCAGGCAGCAGACCCATGGGTCCTGGCGGTGGCGCTGCTCGCCGTTGTCCTTGCCACCGCCAACCTGGTGGGCGGGTTCGTGGTGACGGACCGGATGCTGCACATGTTCCATGCCAGGAAGGGCGCAGCCCCAAAAGGTGCCGTGCAGCCTGAAACGGGCAGCAAATGAGCCTCCTCGACCCCATCGGGACCTCCCTGCTCTACCTCGTCGCGGCGGTCTGCTTCATCCTGGCCCTGCGCGGGCTCAGTTCCCCGCGGACCGCGCGCCGCGGAAACCTGGTGGGCGCACTCGGTGCGCTGATCGCCGTCGTCACGGTGTTCCTGTCCGCCCGGCTGGAGAACATCCCCTGGATCCTGGCCGCCATCGCGGTGGGCAGCGTGGTGGCGGCACCCGTGGCCCGGCGCGTGAAGATGACGCAGATGCCCCAGCTGGTGGCGCTGTTCAACGGCGTGGGCGGCGGCGCGGCTGCCTTGGTGGCCCTCCTGGAACTGGGCCATGCCGGCAATCCCTGGGTCCGCGTGGCCATCGTGTTTACGCTCCTGGTGGGTGCCGTTTCCTTCGCCGGTTCCGGCGTCACCTTCGCCAAGCTGCAGGAACTGATGACCACCCGGCCCGTGGTGTTCCCGGGCCTCCCGGTGGTGATGGCCGTGGTCCTGCTCGCCGCAGTGGCCGCCGGCGTGGCCGTGGTGCTCACCGCCTCGCTGCCCCTTGCGGTCCTGCTGTTGCTGCTGGGCCTTGCCGCCGGCGTCCTGCTGGTGCTGCCGGTAGGCGGCGCCGACGTGCCAATCGTCATCTCGCTGCTGAACGCCTTTACCGGCCTGGCCGTCGCGGCGTCCGGCCTGGTGCTGGGCAACGTCCTGCTGGTGGTGGCCGGGACCCTGGTGGGGGCTTCGGGCACCATCCTCACCCGGGCCATGGCCGCCGCCATGGGCCGGAGCGTGGCGGGCATCCTGTTCGGGGCTTTCAGGGGAGGTTCGACGGCGGGGTCCACCGCCGTGAGCGAGCGTCCGGTCCGTTCGTCCTCGGCCGAGGACGTGGCGGTCCTTTTGGGGTACGCCCAGCGGGTGATCATCGTCCCCGGCTACGGCCTGGCCGTGGCGCAGGGCCAACATACGGCCGCCGAGCTGGCCCTGGCCCTGGAGGCCCGAGGCATCGAAGTGGATTTTGCCATCCATCCCGTGGCCGGCCGGATGCCCGGACACATGAACGTGCTCCTGGCCGAGGCCAACGTCCCGTACGAGTCGCTCAAGGAGATGGGCGAGATCAACCCGCAGTTCAAGACGACGGACGTGGCCCTGGTGGTGGGCGCCAACGACGTGGTGAACCCCGCCGCCAAGACTTCGTCCGGCTCACCGATCTACGGCATGCCCATCCTTGAAGTGGCGGAGGCGCGGCAGGTGGTGTTCCTCAAGCGGTCCATGCGCCCGGGATTCGCCGGCATCGAGAACGACCTGCTGTATGAACCCCAGACATCGCTGCTGTTCGGCGACGCCAAGGACTCCCTGGCCCAGGTGCTGGGCGCGGTCAAGGCCCTGTAGGCGCGGAACGGCGCACCGGGCGGGTTACCCTTCTCTCAGAAGCTTGCTTTCCATCCGCCATCAGAGGACGCCATGACTGACAACAGCTCCACTTCGCCCAAACGTGCCGCCATCATCGTCAATCCTGCCAAGCCGGTGGATATCGACGTGCGCGGCCTGGTGGCCAAGCACTGCGTGGAAAACGGGTGGGGGGAAGCCATTTGGCTGGAAACCACCAAGGAGGATCCGGGCGTCGGCCAGGCGAAGGAAGCGCTGGCCCAGGGTGCGGACATCGTGATCGCGGCCGGCGGCGACGGCACCGTGAGGTGCGTTGCCGAGGTCCTGGCCGGCAGCGACACCCCCATGGGCCTGCTGCCGCTGGGGACGGGCAACCTGCTGGCGCGCAACCTGGGCATGGACGTCACCGACTACGACGGCGCCATGGCCGGGGCCCTCATCGGCACGGAGCGGAAGATCGACGTGGTCCGGGCCCGGCGCAGCGACCCGGACAAGGACCAGCTCTTCCTGGTCATGGCCGGCCTGGGCTATGACGCCACCATCATGGCGGACACCAACGAGGACCTGAAGGACAAGGTGGGCTGGCTGGCCTACGTGGACGCCGGCATCCGGAACCTGCCCGGCAAACCGGTCAAGGCTACCGTGGTGATCGACGGCAAGCCCGTGGTGCACCGGGGCGTCCGCAGCGTGATGGTGGGCAACTGCGGCAAGGTCCAGGGCGGTCTTGAAATCTTCCCTGATGCCAAGGTGGACGACGGCCTGCTGGACATCGCCATCCTGGCTCCCCACCACGGAAAGCTGGGGTGGCTCTCCGTGGTGGCGGGAATGATCGGCAAGGGCCGCGGCAAGGACACCGCCGTGGAGTACTTCCAGGGCAAGACCGTTGAGATCACGCTGGAACACAAGGACGACTACCAGTTGGACGGGGACCACGAAGGCGAGAGCAAGCACGTGCTCATGACCATGGAGCCCGGCGCCCTGACCTTGCGGATGTAGGGCGGTTTAGCCCAGCAGCCGTCCCCAGCGTGGTTCCAGCAACGGCGCGCCTGCCAGTTTCAGAGCGTGCCAGAGGGTGACGGCAACGGAGTCCAACACCGGCACTCCGGTGCTGTCCTCGATTTCGGCGGCGATGTTGGCCCCGTAGAGGTTGGTGCACAGGTACACCAGGGCGTCCGGGGCATTGGCTGCGAGTTCCAGGGACCCCGGGCGCACCTCGTCGTCGGTGACCCGGGCAAAGGACTCGTTGTCGCTCAAACCCAGCGCCCGGTGGTCCACGGTCTTGATGCCTTCGCGCTCGTAGCAGGCGATGACCCGGTGGTTCACGTCCGCGGTGTAGGGGGTGAACAGGCCGATCCGCTCCGTGCCGAAGGTCCGGAAGGCTTCCAGGTAGGCAAGCGTGGAGGTGGTGGCGGGGATGCCCGTGGCGCCGCTGATCCCGGCCGCCAACTCCTGGTCGTGCGCCGGGCCCAGCCACGAGCCTGAAGTGCCGTTCCAGGCAATCACGTCCACGTCCGCCGTCGCCAGCAGCGCTGCTGCCTCCTGCATGACTGTGGGATCGAACTGGCGGTCGGAGGAGTCATCGAGCGCGATGCGGGTGACTGGGATCCGGGTGAAGTGCACCGTGACGTCGGTGCGGACGCCCAGGATGCGGTAGGTCTGCGGTTCCAGGCAGGTGTTGGAGGACGGCACGATCATGCCGATCCGGCGGGGGCGTGTGCTTGCAGGCATGGGGGCTCCTAGAGGGCGGCGGCGAGTCGGGAAGCTTCGGGGGCAGCAGACTGGTGCTGCCGGAAGCCGGTGCGGTTGATGAAGCGGCCCACGGCGCCGGGGTCATGGAAGCCGTCCGCGTCCAGGACCACGCGTCCCTTGGAAACAACGACGGCGGGCCAGCCAGTGAGTGCCTTCCCGTCAAAAGGCGAGAAGTCCGTTCCCATGTGCAGGGCCGCGCCGTTCACGGTGCGTTCCTCTGCGGGGTCGAAAACCACCAGGTCGGCGTCGAACCCCTCGGCGATGCAGCCTTTGCCGGGCACGGCGTTGATCCGTGCCGGCGCGGCAGCGAAAGCCTCCACGAACTGCTCCACGGTTGCCCCGGCGGAGGTCATCGCGGTGAACGTCACCGGCATCCGCGTCTCCACGCCGGGCAGTCCGTGCGGCATGGCGCGCACGTCGTCGGTGCGCTCGCGCTTCTGGGACAGGTCGTAGCAGGAGTGGTCGGAGGACATGGTGTGGATGGCTCCGGACACCAGCCGCTCCTTGAGGGCGGCCACGGTTTCCGGGCTGCGCATGGGCGGGCAGCAGGCGAACCACTCGGGGAAGGTGGATCCGTAGACGGAATCGTCCAGCGTGACGTAATGCGGGCAGGTCTCGGAGTAGGCCTCCAGTCCCCGGGAGCGGGCTTCGCTCACCAGGTCCACTGCCCCGGGCGTGGACTGGTGGACGAAGTACACCGGGGCGCCGGTGTATTCGGCCATGGCCAGGGTTTCCTTGACCGAGATCTCCTCGGCCAGTTCCGGCCGGGTCCGGTGCAGGTGTTCGATGCCGATCCGCCCGTCCTCCGCGTGCTGGGCGGTGCAGTCGGCGATGATGGGATCGTGTTCGGCGTGGATGTACGTCAACCCGTCCAGCCGGACCATTTCCCGCATGACCTTCAGGATGGTGTCGCCGTCGGCCATGGTGGTGCCCCGGTTGGTGGTGTACATCTTCACCGACCGGACGCCTTCCGCTGCCAGCTGCTCAAGCTGCCACGGGACGGTTTCGTCCCAGGTGACCACGGCGCCGTGAAGGGCAACATCGCAGCGGGACTCCGTGGCGAGTTCCTTCTTGTGCAGGGCGGCGGCGAGCGGGGTTTCCTGGGCGTCGCGGGGAATTCCGAAATCGATGATGGTGGTGGTTCCGCCCCACAGCGCTGCCGTGGAGGTGGTCCGGTAGTCGTCCAGGGTGCGGAATCGCCCCGTGACCTGGGCCACGTGGCAGTGTCCGTCCACGCCGCCGGGGATCACGAGTTTGCCCGCCGCATCGATGGTGCGGTCCGCCGCGGGGACGGGCCCGGCGGCGTCGACGAGCCGGGCAATGCGGCCGTCGTGGACCACGACGTGCGCCTCCCGGCGGCCGTGGCTGTTCACCACGGTGGCGTTGGCAATGACGAGTTGTGGCTGGTGGGACATCGGTGTCCTCCTAAAGTTGTTGGGCTCTGGCTAGGCGGCGGGCTGGGGGGTGCCGGCGTGCTCCTGGCGGGCGGCAAGGGCCGCGTCCAGATTTGGCGACAGGCCCTTGCGGTCCTTGGCCGGCGGCGGGGCGAAGGCGCCGGCGCGGTGCGGCCCGGATTGCAGCGCGGCAACGGCCTCGGCCATGCGGATGCCTGCGGAGATGCCATCCACCACAGGGACGGGAATCTGCCCCGTGAGGTCGCGGGCCAGGCCGGCCAGCGGGGCGCCGGCGAGGATCACGACGTCGGCGCCGTCCTCCGCCACGGCCTGCCGGCTGAGTGCCAGCAGGGTTTCCCTGAAGTCCTGCTGGACGGAGGCGATGCTGTTCAGGGAGTCATTGATGGAACGGATGGAGGCCAGACGTCCGGCAAGTCCGAACTGCTCCACGCACTCGCGGTACCAGGGCTTGATCCGGTCCGAGATGGCGATGATGGAGAACCGGTGGCCCTGCAGTGCTGCTGCGCACAGGGCGGCCTCGGTGATCCCGATGACGGGCACCTCGGCCAGTTCCTTGAGGGCCGGCATTCCCGGGTCCCCGAAGGCAGCCACCACCACGGCGTCCACCCGGTCTGCGCCGGGACGGGTGTGTTCGGCAATGATCTCTGCCACGGCACCCGCGGCGATGAGGGCTTCGAAGCGGGTCTCGATGTACTCCACGCCGTGCCCGGCAGTCCTGACCAGCAGTTCGGTGCCGGCGGAGGCGGAACGGAGCGCCTCGGATTCAATCAGCGCGGTGACATCGGCGCTGATGTTGGGGTTGATGACCAGGAGTTTCATTTTCTCTTCCGGTGGAATTCTGGTTCGGTCTTCTGGAAGTCCTCGGGAAACTGGTCCCGGTACTTTCCAATGTGTGATGCGGACTGGGCGGCTGCCTTGTCCGGATCGCCGCTGGCAATGGCGGTGTACAGGTCGCGGTGTTCGCGGATGAGTTCGGGCAGGTCGCTGACATGCCGGAACAGCCAGTGCATGCGGCCCTGGAGGGGTTCCAGGGCGGACTTGAGGAAGTTGTTGTCCGCGATGCGGGTGATGGCGTCGTGGAATTCGCTGTTGGAGCGGTGCGCCTCCATCACTGATCCCTTGGCCAGGAAGGTTTCCGCATCGTCCAGCAGCCCCTTCAAATGGGCGAGGTCCTCCTTGGTGGCCCGTTTGGCGGCGAGCCGGCATGCCAGGACTTCCAGGGACTGGCGGACATCGAAGAGGTCCTCCACGTCCTTGGGGCTGAGGCTGCTCACCTCAGCCCCGCGGGCGCCCCGGTCGCTGATCAGGCCTTCCTGGCGAAGCATGCGCAGGGCCTCGCGGACCGGCAGCCGGGAGACGGAGAATTCGGCTGCCAGGTCGCGTTCCACCAGCCGCGTGCCGGGAGCGTAGTGTCCTTCGAAAATCCTGGTGCGGAGGGTGTCCCGGACAGTCTCGCGGAGGGGGCGGTCCTTGTCCTGGGTCTCTTCTGCGGTCAGCATGATGCTCCATTCGGATTTTGTACGGCACTGCTCCCGGCTGCCGGGGCGTTGGTTGCAAGTTTCCCTGCGAGGGTCAGCTTAGACAGGAAGCCGCTTGTTGTAGTTCAGCGTCAGGACTGAGGCGCCCATGATCACCGCGGAACCCACGAAGTACAGCAGCGCCCAGGTGTAGGAACCTGTGGCTCCGACGATCAGGCCGACGGCGATCGGCGTGACGAAGCCGGAGATGTTGCCGCTGAAGTTCATGGCACCGCCCAGGACGCCTGCGTTGGTGCGGCCGCCCAGGATGGAGGGGATGCTCCAGAACAGGCCCACCCAGCGCAGGAAGAACATGACGAGGGACAGCAGGACCACAGCGGTGGTGGGGTCAGGGACCACGGTGACGCCCACCAGGCCGCCGATCACCACGACACTCGAGATGCCCAGGAGGGTGCGCATCACCCGGTTGGCTGACGCGCCGGACGCACGCCACTTGTCCGCAATGGTGCCGCCCAGGATTTCACCGACGAAGCCGGCACCGAAGATGACAAAGGTGGACCAGCCGATGGTCTTCAAGTCGAAGCCCTTGGCCTGGGCGAGATAGAGCGGGCCCCAGGTCAGCAGGCCATAGAACACTCCATTGAAGCCGAGCCAGCCGAAGCACATCGCCCAGAAGGAGCGGAACTTGAGGTAGGGGAGCAGTGCGCGTTTGCCCTGGCTGCCGTCGAGCTCAGCTTCGGCATCCTCGGCAGCGTGCGACGCTTCGATGTACTCGGCTTCGGCGGCATTGACACCGCGGTGCTGCCGCGGGTTGTCGCGGACGTACCACCAGACGGCCAGGCCCATCAGGACTGTTGCGGCGCCGGCGATGACGAACGAACTGCGCCAACTGCCCGTCGCTGCGATGAGGCCGGCGATGAGGATGCCGCCAAGGCCTGCACCCAGCGGGGCGCCGGCGTCCAGGATGGTGGCACCGCGGCCGCGCTCCGACTTGTGCATCCAGATGGCGTTGAGCTTGCCGCCGGCGGGCATGACACCTGCTTCGGTCACGCCGATGCCGAGGCGGGCGATAAACATGCTCAGGAAGCCGCCGGCCATGCCGGATGCGGCCGTTGCCGCGCCCCAGCCCACGCAGGAGGCGGTCATCACCTTGCGGGGACCGAACTTGTCGATGAGCAGGCCCACGGGGATCTGCATCAGGGCGTAGGTCCAGAAGAAGGCGGAGAGCAGCAGGCCCACCAGTTCCGGGGCGAGGTCGAACTCCTTTTGGATGATGGGCAGGGCCACCGAGATGGAGCCGCGGTCGATGTAGTTGACGGACACCAGGACCAGGAGCAGCAGGAACAGCCGCCAGCGGACGGAGGTGCGCCGTTGCGTTCCGTCCTTTCCGCGCGTTTCGGTAGTGCCGGGGGTGGCCTCGTCGGACGTGGCCGTTGTTTCAGTGTTTGGGATGGACACAGCTTCTCCTTCACGGGGAAGTTTACGGATGGGGAGGATGCGAATGGTGCGTTGTACGTACGTGCCGGGCAGGGTTGTTGCGCCTGCCGGCAGGGGGCCGCTGGACGATCCGGAGCGTCGAGCGTGAAATGCACTTTTGGGATCCCAATTTGGGATCCCAAAATCAAAGGTAGAAGTGACTCCGGCCACTGTCAAGGGTTTTTGCCGGCCGGGCGCTGCAGGGGCCCTGCTGACGGATTGTGACTGCCGCGCACGGGTAAGGCCGGGCGGCAGCAGCGCGGAAAGCTCAACGCGCCGTGGGGGATCCGTCCGGCCGGTGGGACAGGATCTCGGCCAGTTCCGCCAGCCGGTGGGCCCGCGCGGACTCGGCCGGCGTAAACGGCTCATCCGGCCGGGAGAAGGTGATGGGGCCATGCCAGGCCGTGGGGATCTTAAGGTGCGTCCCGTCGTCGGACGCTTTGAAGCCGGCGTCCGACGGCGGCACAATCCGTGCGTGCAGCAGCTCGGCCACCGCCAGGGGGAGTTCGTCCGGGGTGGCGGCGATCCTCGCTGCCAGGCTGAGCGCCCGGGTTTGCCCGTCAGCCATGGCCAGGGCGGTGGTGGGCCAGGCGTGCGGACTGCTGCCGCCGCCGTCGTGAAGTGCCGCCAGCAGTTCCCGTTCGCCCACGTCCCCGGGCACCGAGAGGACAAACTCATCCAGGACCCCAGCCGGTACCGGGTGGACGTGGATGCTCAGGATGTTGGTGTCCAGCCGGGCCAGCGCCGCCGTGATCCGCCGCAGCGAACCGGGCCGGTCCTGGAGAAGCGTCCGCGCCCGCCACAGGGACGGCGCCGACGCCAGCTGCCGCCGGTGCCGGAGGGCCGGGGCGTGCAGCCAGCGCAGCAGGATCCGGGCAGCCGAGGGCTCGGCCACCCAGATCACCAGGACTGTGGCCGTCAGGGTCAGCACCAGGACCTTGGCCACATAGGGAAGGTGGGTCTCCACCACCAGGGCGTGGACCAGCAGCTCGATGGGCAGCATCACGGCGACGTTCGCCAAGGTCAGCCGCGCCTTGGGCGGCTCAGGCATCAGGCCGCAGACCTCGCAGCGCAGTTCGGCAGCGGGTGTGTTGTGGGCAGGGCGCTTCATGACACAAGCATGGTGCGGTGCTGTTTCCACCGCATTGCCTCCCGATTCCATTCATGGGAACGCGCCGGGGGCCTTCCGGGTCCCGCACCGTAGGATTTATCAGGAACGTCAGCGCGGCCGCCCGTCAGAATCCACCCCAGGAAGGCGCTGCCCGTGAAGTTGTTTGCTGAAATGTTCAGCATTGCCCCCGGCAACAAGGACCACCACCCCGCGTTCAGGTGCGCCGTGGGCGTCTTCGTTCCGCTGATCACGCTGGTGCTGCTCGGCAGGCTGGACCTGGCAATCTTCGCGTCCTTCGGCGCCTTCACCGGAATCTACGGCCGCGGCGAACCCCACGCCGTCCGGTTTATCCTGCAGCTGCGCGCCGGTCTGCTGATGCTGCTCGTCATGCTCCTGGCGGCGCTGGCGGCGCGCATGGGTCCCGCCTGGGGCCTGGACGCCCCCACCCACACGTGGCTGCTGGTCCTGGCCACCACGCTGGTGGCCGGCGCCTGTTCGGTTGCCATTTCCTGGCTCAGGCTGCGCCCCGGCGGCTCGCTCTTCCATATCTTCGCCTTCGCCGCCATCGCATCCATTCCCAACCAGCCGCCGCTCTGGCAGGGCATGCTGGTGGCCGTCCTGACCACGGTGTTCGCCCTGCTGGTCGGCTTCTCGTCCCGCATCCTTCCCAGCCACAGGACTCCCTGGGCCAGGCCGCCCCGCATCCGCCGCACTCCCGCGGAGAAGCGCGCGGCCTGGGTTGAAGGGCTCGGCTACCTGGTGGCCGCAGGCCTTGCCGGCACGCTGGCCACGTGGGCGGGGGAGCGCCTGGGGTTCGGGCACAACTACTGGGCCATGGTTGCTGCCGTGGTGCCGCTGGTGGGCCACACCACCAGGCACCGGGTGCGCCGCGGCATACAAAGGATCATCGGCACGGTCCTGGGCCTGCTGGTCCTCGCGGCCGTGCTGCTGGTGGGCCTGCAGCCGTGGCAAACCGTGCTGGTGATGGCGCTGTGCCAGTTCGGGGCCGAGATGTTCATCATCCGCCAGTACCTTCTGGCCCAGGTTTTCGTGACACCCCTCGCGCTGGTCTCAACACTGCTGGTGGTCCCGGCGTCACCCTCCATCCTGCTGCGCGACCGCATCATCGAGACCGTGATCGGCGCCGCCGTCGGCATTGCCGTGGTGCTGGCGCCCGGCGCATGGCGCCGGATCAGGCAAAGGACGACGGCGGCCTGACCGCCTTGTGCCCGCCCCTGCAACACCAGGGGCAGGGGCGGGTGGTGACCCGTTACGGACGTTCCGCGGCTGATGCTTCCCGGACCGCTTCTTCCCGGACCGCAGCGATGGTGTGCGGCACCGTCACCAGCGCCACCACGGCAATCGCGGCAGCGGCCGCAAAGACGTAGAAGCCCCAGGGGTAGGCGATGTTGGCAGCGACCAGCGTGCCGGTGACGGCGGGGCCCATGATCGCGCCGAGCCGGCCCACCCCGGCGGCGAAGCCGAGGGCTGTAGCACGGAGGGTTGCCGGGAACAGCTGGCTGACCCATGCGTAAACCAGGACCTGTGCGCTGAAGACGAACACGCCGGTGACAAAGACTGCCGCGTTGAGCAGCAGTTCATTCTGGATCTTGACGCTCAGGACAGCCAGGAAAACCGCGGAGAGTCCGAACCACAGCAGCACCACACGCTTGGTGCCGTGTTTGTCGGCCAGGATCCCTGCGATCACCAGGCCCACCACGGCCCCTACGTTGAGGACCAGCAGGAGAACCAGGCCGGTGCTGACGGTGTACCCGGCGCCGGCCATCAGCTGCGGAAGCCAGGTGTTCAGGCCGTAGACCAGGAGCAACCCCATGAAGGACGCGGCCGCGATGGCCAGCGCCACCAAGGGATAAGGCTTCCGTGCCAGGTCCCGGAAGCCCGTGCGGGCTGCGGCAGGTTCTGTTCCTGCCGCCGCCGGGGGAAGGGTTTCGGGGAGCTTGAACCACAGGAAGGGTGCCAGGGCGAAGCCTGCCAGCCCGCCCACGATGAACATCATCCGCCAGTCCGGGATCAGCAGCAGGGCAAGGAAGGCCGTGGCCACAGCGCCGGCGTGGTAGCCGGTCATGGTCCGGGTGGTCGACTTTCCGGCGGTACCTGCCGGAGCGTAGTCGTTCATGTAGGCCAGGGCGGCCGGGAGGCAGGCGCCCAGTCCCAGCCCGGCAAGAAGCCGGAAGGCGCAGAACACCGCCACGTTGGGTGCGAACACCACGGCGATGGTGAAGATCGAAAACCACAGGACGCAGGCCACCAGGAGGCGGCGCCGGCCAAAGCGGTCGGACAGCGGGGCGATGAACAGGGCACCGGCGCCAACGCCCACCAGTGAGATTGTGGCGGCCAAGGTGGCACCCACCGCGTCGAAGCCAAGCTCATGGGTCTTGATCAGTGTGGGAATGACGGTGCCCAAAACCACCAGGTCAAAACCGTCAAGAACCATAGCCAGCCAGCAAAGCCAGACTGGCCACTTGGAACGGTGCTGGGATGGCGCAAATGACATAGAAATACCTCGGTGTATCTTCCAGGAGTTTTGAGCGGCAGGCTGCTTTGCCGGTAATGGGTGGGCAGCATTGCCCACATCCCCAGTGAGGTTTGTATCACTATCGGGTGTAATCTGGGACAACTTTTCCCATTCAACGGAAGCAGGTGTTCACGCTGGCCAACTCCCCGTCCGGCGACTCCGTGGTGGACCGGATCGTGCGGCTGATCTCCGCGTTTCCCCAGGACGTCAATGCCCTCCAGTTGTCTGACCTTGCCGGGCGGGCAGGCCTTCCGCTGACCACCACCCACCGGCTGGTGGGCCAGCTGGCAGGTCACGGACTGCTGGAGACTGCTCCCGGCGGGATGGTGCGGCCTGGACTCAGGCTGTGGGAACTGGTGAACCGTGCCTCGCCGGCGCTGGCGCTCCGGCAGGCAGCCATGCCCTTTATGGAGGACATCCAGCAGGTCCTGAACCAAAACGTGAACCTCGCGGTGCTGGATGGCTGGGAGGCGCTCTTTGTGGAACGGCTGTCCCGCCGGGGCTCGGTGGCCAACCGGGCGCAGGTAGCGGGCAGGATGCCCATCCATATCTCGTCCGCTGGACTGGCGCTGATGGCCCACCAGGACAAGGCCATGCAGCAGGAGTACCTGGGCCAGTTCACCGATCCCGAAGGAAGGCTGGCTCCGGCCGACGTCCGGGCGCTGCTGGCAGAGACCGCCCATCAGGGCTTTGCGCAACTGAAAGGCGTGGTGGATGCGGGCACCTGGGGGATCGCGGTGCCCGTGCTGGACCGCCGGCAGCGGGCCGTAGCCTCACTGGGCGTCGTGGTGCCCCTGCAGGAGATGCGCCTGCAGGCACTGGTTCCGGCACTGCAAACCGCCGCCCGGGGCATTGCCCGGCAACTTGCGGACGCCTGAACCATTCAACGGAATTTCTGTAACGCCGGTCACCCGGCTTCCCCCACACTGATGGCAGACAAACCGGTCCGGTGCCGCCCGTGGCGGGACCCGCAACGAAGCGAGACGCAGTCATGGCACGAAAAACCATCACCACCCAGGTGGCCATCATGGGAGGCGGCCCGGCAGGGCTGATGCTGTCCCATCTCCTGGCGAAGGCAGGCATCGAGTCAACGGTCATCGAGGTCCGCAGCCACGAGGAGATTGCCCACACCGTCCGCGCCGGCATCCTGGAGCACGGGACGGTCAACCTGCTGGTGGACAGCGGGGTCTCGGACCGTGTGCTGCGCGAGGGCGACCGGCACGATGGCATCGAACTGCGGTTCAACGGCGAGAGCCACCGCATCGACTTCAAGGACCTCGTGGGCGAGTCCGTCTGGCTGTACCCGCAGACGGACGTCTTCCTGGACCTCGCCGCGCGGAGGAAGGACGACGGCGGCGACGTCCGCTACAGCGTCACCGACACCACTGTCCATGACCTGGAAGGCAGCCCGAAAGTCCGGTTTACCGACTCCGAAGGCGTTGAGTTCGAGATCCAGGCGGATTTCCTGGTGGGTGCCGACGGCTCCCGCAGCCACTGCCGGTTCCAGATCCCGGAAGCCCACCGCAAGTGGTACTTCCACGAGTACCCCTTCGCCTGGTTCGGCATCCTGGCCGAGGCCCCGCGCAGCTCCGATGAACTGATCTACGCCAACTCGGCCAACGGATTCGCCCTGATCAGCCAGCGTACGGAGACAGTCCAGCGGATGTATTTCCAGTGCGACCCCAAGGAGAACGTGGCCGACTGGGACGACGAGAGGATCTGGGCCGAATTCCGGAGCCGTGTCAACGGCAACGGCTTCGAGCTCAAGGAAGGGCCCGTCCTGGAAAAGATGGTGCTGCCGTTCCGCAGCTTCGTCCACACCCCCATGCGCCACGGCAACCTCTTCCTCGCCGGCGACGCCGCGCACACCGTGCCGCCCACCGGTGCCAAGGGCCTGAACCTTGCCATCAACGACGTCAAGGTCCTCTTCGAGGGGCTGGACAGCCACTACAACTCCGGTTCCGGCCGCCTGCTGGAAACCTACAGCGACCGGGCCCTGGAGCGTGTCTGGAAGGCGCAGCAGTTCTCGTACTGGATGACCACCATGCTGCACACCCCCGCCGACGCGGACGATTTCTCCCGCGCGCGCCAGCTAGGCGAGCTGAACTCGGTGGTCTCCTCCCGCCACGGCATGGCTTACCTGGCCGAGGCCTACACGGGCTGGCCCGGCGGCGCCTAAAGCCGCGGGAGAAGGACGACGGCGGTCGGCCGGGGTGGGTTCAGGGGCCTGCCAGTCGCCGGACGGCCGCCGCGATGGCGGCAGCGTCAGGCTGCTCGTCGCGCCTGACGGTAAGCAGGTGCAACAGCACCCCGTCGCCGTAGTCCGCGATATCCCGGGCGCGTGCTGCTGCGTCAGCCACCCCCAGGGCTGCAAGAGCCTGTTCCAGCCCGCCCACCAGCAGGTGGTGCCCGCCGGTCACCGCCTCCGGATGGTCCAGGGACAGGGCCAGCCGGGCCCTGGTGAGGCCGGCATGCTGCCGGGCCAGCGCGAGAACCATCGCGGCCAGTTGCCCGGCCAGCTGGTCGACGTCCCGTGGGGGACCGGCCGGGCCAACGCGCTGCAGGAGCTCTGCGTCCAGCTGCAGCAAACGGTCCAGGACGCCTTCCACCAGTGCTGACCGGTTGCGGTAATAGTTTGACGTCGTGCCTTCGGACACGTCGGCGGCGGCATCCACGGCCCGGTGCGTGAGGCCTTTCAGCCCCTTGTTTGCCACCACGGACAGCGCGGCATCAAGGAGCTGGGTACGTCTGTCGCGCATGGCCACAGTCTAGTGGGACTCCTTTCAATTCACTACAAAAGTAGTAGAATCCTGCGTATGGAGACGATCACCATCGTGGGCGGGGGCATCTCCGGGCTTGCCCTCGCGGCGGCGTTGGACCCCAACCGCTTCCACGTGACGGTGTACGAGAAGCGTCCGGAACTGCCCGCCGTCGGCAACGCTCTCGGGATGTGGCCCAACGCCCAACGCGCCCTGGCCCGGCTGGGGATACTGGACCAGGCGCGGGCGGTGAGCCCGGTGCTCGGGAGCGGGTCGGTACGTAACGCCCAGGGGGAGCCCTGGGTTACGGTCGATGCCGGGGAAATGTTCGGCATTTCCCGGACCGACCTGCTGCGGCTCCTGGACACGGCCGTCCCGGGGAGCGTCCGCCGGGCCACCAGCCAGATACGGGGGCTGCCCGCGGACGGGGGACTGGTGGTTGGCGCCGATGGCGTCCACAGCGTTGTCCGCAGCACGGCCTGGGGTCCCGGCGCGGACGCACGTCTGACGCCCTACCTCGCCTCCGCGGGACCCTGCCTACTCCAGTTGCCCCGGACGAGGTGGGCGAGTACTGGGGCCGCGGGGACCTGTTCGGCATGGCCGCCGCCCGGGGCGGGTCCTTCTGGTACGCCAGTTACCGGTCCGGACTTGGCCCCTACGGGATCGACGTTCCGTCAGCGCTGGAACAGGCCAGGGAGCGCTATGCGGGCCACGCACCTGCCATCCGGCGCGCCCTTGCTGCAGCCACGCCGGAGGAATGCCTGGTCCAGCGCCTGTGGACGGTTCCGCGCCTGGGCTCCTACGTCAGTGGCAGGATTGCGCTCATCGGTGATGCGGCCCATGCCATGATGCCCACACTTGGCCGCGGCGCCTGCGAGTCGCTGGTTGACGCGGTGACACTTGCAGACCTGCTTAACACGCTGCCCGAAGACCAGGCACTGCGCGCCTACGACCGGCAGCGGAGGTTCCGGACCCGCGCGGTGAGCCTGGCGTCCTCGGCGCTGGGCCGCGTCGCGCTCACCGAACGCGGCCAGCCGCTGCGTGATGGCCTGCTCAACCTGGCCCGGCGGCGCAACAAACGCGCCGCCGTCGGCAGCAGTGCCGGCAGGTGATTCAGCGCACGGCCGCGGCAGGCCGTGTTGCGTCGTCCCCGCCCGGGGCCTGGGCGCCGGGGAGTCCTCCAGGAGCCTGCTGGACGGGCGGTACCGCGGGCAGTCGTTTCCTGGTCCGCCTGCGCCCCGACCTGCCGTAGACCAGGTACATCGTCACGCCGGTGATGATCATGAGGAGCACCGTGTAGACGAACGTGTTGGCAATACCCTCGGTGCCTTCTGCGCCATCGGTGTTGGCCTTGATCACCAGGCCCAGCGGCTGTACCAGCGGGTGGGCCAGGAAGATGGCTGTGTCATAGTCGTCCAACAGGCTGTTGAAGTTCAGGGCGGTTATGGCTGCTGCCGCCGGGAGTACCAACGGCAGGAGGATGCGCCGAAAGACGTACAGCGTCTTGGCGCCCATGATGGATGCAGCCTCCTCCAGCGATGAATTCACGGAGGCAAAGGATGCTTTGAGCATCCGGAGGGTGAACGGAATCTTCACCGTGACGAATGCGATGAGCAGGATCACCGTTGTTCCGGTGAGCACGGCACCGCCCACCAGCGGGCTGGGGTGGTCGTAGCTGACGATCAGGCCCAAAGCCAGCAGCGCAGACGGCAGGATCCAGGGAATGTGCAGCAGGTACTCGAAGGCCGAGGCCACCCAGTTTTTGTATTTCTGCAGCAGCCGGGCCACGAAGAGCAGTCCGCCGACGGCAATAACGGCCGCCGAGGCGCTGTACACAACACTGACGACAAATGGACGGAGCCCGGACTGCTGGGTGAGGACGCGCACGTAGTTGTCCAGCGTGAGGTTGGCCGGCGACAGCTGCCCCGTCTGGATGGCCACGCCGTCGGCAAACGAGTAGAGCACGATCAGGGCCACCGGGAGCGTGTAGATGGCAAAGAGGAGATATGCCACGGCGTGGACGGCCATGTTGGCTGCGGGGTTGGTGATGTCCTGCTTCTGCAGCTCGGAGGACACCTTGGACACCGAGAAGTAGGTGCCGCCCTTCTCAAGCCGGGACATGACGGCGAGCATCAGCATGGTGGCCAGGCCCAGGATCACTGCCAGCAGCGCTGCCAGGTCCCTGGACGTGGGGCTGTTGGTGAAGGTCAGGATCATCGGGGTAATGGTCTGGAATTCGCGGCCGCCCAGCACCTGCGGTGCGCTCAAAGCCCCCAGCCCGGTCAGGAACGACAGGATGGTGACGGCGAACAGCGTGGGCTTGAGCATTGGCAGGACGATGCGCCGAAGAATCGTCCAGGGGGATGCGCCAAGGTTCCGGGCGGCCTCGATGGTTTGGTAGTCGATCCCCTTGAGTGCGTTGGCCACGAAGAGCATGTGGTTGGTGGTGGTGGCAAAGGTCATGACCACCAGGACGGCGAAAAACCCGGAGAACCATCCCGGGTCCATTCCGGGGATCAGCTTGACCAGCAGCGAGGTGACGATGCCCTTGTCCCCATAAATGAATTTGTATCCCGCAGCCAGCACGATGCCGCCATAGATGAAGGTGGAGGCGTAGCCAAGGAAGAGGATGCGCGAGCCGCGGATCCGGAAATAGTGCGTCACCAGCACGATGAAGACCCCCACCAGGTTGACGGTGACGGAAAGGGTCACGGCCAGGAGGAAGCTGTTGCCGAGTGCCTTCATGGCCCGCTGCGACGAGAACAGCTTCTCCGCGGCGCGCCCCGAGAAGCTGCCGTCAGGAAAGAAGGTGGCAATCAGGATATTGACGTTGGGCCAGACCAAAAACGCGGTGATGAACCAGGTGAGGATGACGCCCACCACCAGGACGAAGGGTGAACGGCCCATGCTGCGCACAGTGGCGTTGGCGCTCATGGCAGGGCAACTGCCCGGTCCCGGCGCAGCGACGCACCGGTTTCCGGATGGTACTGGAGGATGTGTTCAGGCTGGACATAGACGGTGGTGTTCGTGCCGGCCTCCGGGTGCGTGCCTCCGTTCTCCCTGACAAGGAGGCGGATGTCCGCGCCGTGGCTGCGCACAACGTAGCGGCTGTGGAGGCCATGATAGGTGCGGGAGACGACAGTGGCCGGAAGCCCGACGGCGGTGCCTCCGCCGGAGGGCCGGTCCAGTGAAGCCTTTTCCACGCGGAGGTAGGATCTGGCGTCGGTGCTGAGGCCGGCCCCCGAAAGTTGGTTCACCTCGGAGACAAAGTCCGGAGTCAGGGTTGAGCTGTCGCCGATGAAGTTACAGACGAACTCCGTGGCGGCATGGTCATAGATGTCCTGGGGTGTCCCCACTTGCTCGATGACGCCCTTGTTGAACACCGCGACGCGGTCACTCATGGCGAGTGCCTCATCCTGGTCGTGAGTGACATAGACGGTGGTGATGCCAAATTCACTCTGCAGGTCCTTGAGCTGCTGGCGCAGCTGGTGGCGCAGCTTGGCGTCCAGGTTTGACAGGGGCTCGTCCAGCAGCAGGATCTTGGGCCGCAGCACCAGGGCCCGTGCAACGGCCACCCGCTGCTGCTGGCCACCGGAGAGCTCCGCCACATTCTTCGCCAGCTGCGCATCACTGAGCTCAACGCGCCGCGCGATATCCCGCACAAGTCGGTCGCTCTCGGCAGGTTTTTCTTTCCGGACACGGAGCCCGAAGGCGATGTTTTCCCACACGCTCATGCTGGGGAACAGGGCGTAATTCTGGAACACCATGCCCACCTGCCGCTTGTCGCTGGGAAGCCGGGTCACGTCCTTTCCATCCACCCGGACCGTACCCTTGGCCGGCTGGATGAAGCCGGCCAAGGTGCGCAGCGCCGTCGTCTTTCCACAGCCCGAGGGCCCCAGGAGGGTGAAGAACTCGCCGGGGCGCACATGCAGGTCCAGCTGCGGAATGGCGGTGAAATCGCCAAAGGTAACTTCGATGTTTTCCAAGCGGATCATGGCATACCTGTCTGATGGAAAGCGGAACGGTGACTGGCAGGACGGTTACGTCATGTACTCGAGCTCGATCTTCTCCACCCAGGCACCCATGTTCTTCTGGACGAAGTCCCAGTCGATGTCCTGCTGCTTAAGATCCGCGAAGAAGCCCACCACCTCGGGATTGGCCTTTGCCTGGGCGCCCTTGTTGACCGGCATGGAGTTGAACTTCTGGGCGAACTCGCCTTGGACCTCGGCGCTGCCAAACCAGTCGATGAACTTCTGCGCCTGGTCCTTTTTCTTGGTCCCCTTCACCAGCGCGATCTGCTCTACCGCCAGCGGGACGCCAACCGCAGGGATCACCGTGTCGACGTTCACCTTGAAGGACTTTTCGCGATCGGCAATGATCGAGGACGGCATCTGCCCCATGTCCACTTCACCGGATGCGATGCGGGCGAACAGGTCGGTTTTCGCCACGGCGGGACTTCCGTTCTTGAAGTACTGCTCAACCTGCTTCCAACCGTCATCGGAGATTCCCAAATCCCCTGAGTCGTCCCGGTAGCGCGAGAGGATGCCGGCAAAGACCAGCTGGGCTGTGGCGGTGCCCAGGCCGGTGACCCTCTCATAGCGGCTCTTGAACTCATCCTTGGCCCACAGGTCAGTCCAGTCCTTCGGTGCTGCATCCTTGGCGAACTTGTCAGAGTTGTAGCCAAGGAGGATCGCCTGCTTCACGAGGGGCCAGTACGTCTCGCCGTCACCGAGTCCCTTGTCCACGTCACCTGCCCACGCCGGCTGATAGGCCTCCAATGCGCCCTCGTTCTTGATCTGCGAGAAGTACATGTTGTTCAAGCCGAATGCGACGTCCGCGATCGGGTTGTTCTTCTCGGCAATGAGTTTATTGGTGGCATCAGCGCCGCCGGCACCCACGATCTCAATCTTGAATCCGGCCTCGGCCGCCTTGGCGGCCAGCCAGTCACCCCGGCCTTCACCGTTGGAGTTGGTGTAGACAACCAGGGTGTCCCCGGAAGCACCTTGCGGAGCTTTGGAAGCTTCCCCCGTTGAAGTTGGTGGGTTCGATCCACCACCGCATCCGGCGAGGAGGGTGACGGCGACGGCGGCGGCAACCAAAGTCTGCAATTTACGCACGATCAGGACTCATTTCTGGACTGGAATCGGAGCATGTCCGCACAGCCTATAGCCGTGCATGACAAAAACCGGGCTGTTATACCTATCGATTCGATAAACAGCCCGGCTGTCCACTTTGGACCAGATGGGGAAACTCTGGGGGCCCGCGGCGTGAACCGGGGGCGAACGTTAGTCCTTGACCGTGGTACCGCTGAGGTGGTGCGTGGGAATCCGGTCCCGGTCGTAGGTGATCTCCGTGTAGCCGTGCGGCTCGGGCTTGCCGTCCTGGTTCAGGTTCACGAACACGATCTCCTCGATGGTGAGGATGCTTTGCCGCGTGATCATGTTGCGGACCTCGGCGCGCATGGTGAGGGAGGTCCGGCCAAACCGGGTGGCCGTGAGGCCCATCTCGATGAGGTCGCCCTGGACGGCCGAGCTGACGAAGTTGATCTCCGAAATGTACTTGGTGACGGCGCGGCCGTTTCCCAGCTGGAGGATGGCATAGATGGCGGCCTCTTCGTCAATCCATTTCAGCAGGCTGCCGCCGAAGAGCGTCCCGTTGGCGTTGAGGTCCTCGGGCCGCACCCACTTGCGGGTCCGGAAGGTGATGTCCGCTGTTTCCATAGGCTGAGATTAGCCGACGGGGCGGTGCGCCCTTACAGTGTGACGGCGCGCCGGCACCGGCGCCATAGGCTCTACAGCTAGGCCATGGCGGTTTGCGCCGCGCTGCGGGCATTGATGCTCTTGGCGTAGCAGTACGAGTGTTCCACCCCGACGTAGGGCCCGAAGTTCGGGATGGCCTCGAATCCCGAATTCTCGTAGAAGTTCCGGCCGTCCGGCTGCGCGGACCCCGCCTCTGCCTTGATGCGGGTAATGCCCTGCCTGAAGGCCTCCGCTTCCAGGGCCGCCAGGATGGAGCTGGCCACCCCGGATCCCCGCGTGTACGGCAGTACGTAGAGGCGCTTGATTTCCGCCGTCGATCCGTCCAGGAGCCGCAGCCCCCCGCAGCCCACAGGCTGCCCCGAACCCTTGTCGTACGCCACCAGGAACACCGCACAGTCGGCGCCCGACGGCGGCGGGCCGGGTTCGTGGTCGGGCCGGCCAAAGCGGGCGTCAAGTTCGGCCTGCTGGGCGCGGCGGAGGTCGGCGCCCACGGGGTTGGACCAGGGGACCTGCCGGATGTTCAGCCTGGGGTTGGTCTGCATATCTGCCTCGATTCGCCGGAGGGGTATGCCTGATAAGGCTAGGCGCGGGGAGTTACACAGGTGTTTCCTGGCGGTAAGCACCTGGATAACGCGGATGTTGACGCGGCTGGGCAGGTTACTTGGCAGCCTAGTTACCAGCTGGTCTAAAATAAATCCATGGCTTCTATGGGCAACGAGGGATCCGGCTACTGGTACGGGCCCGACGGGCAGCTGGACTACAGTGCTGCGGTGCTGAAGTCGCTCCGCGACTACCGCGCGGCCGAAACCGAAATCCGCCGCACCACCAGGGACTCCATGGGCATGGGGGAAACCGACATTCTCGCGCTGCGGTATCTGCTGCGTGTGCAGGCCTCAGGCAAGCAGGTTGTCCCCAAGGACCTGAGCCAGTTCCTCAATATTACTAGCGCTTCCACAACCTCGCTGATCGACCGGCTGGTGGCCAGCGGCCACGTTCGCCGCGAGGCGCATCCCTCGGACCGCCGGTCCGTGGTGGTCATCCCCACCGTTGAATCGGACAAGGAGGTCCGCGAGACGCTCGGCGCCATGCACCGGCGCATGATGCAGGTGGCGGAAGGCCTGACCGCGGAGGAGGCCCGGGTCGTGGTCGATTTCCTCCAGCGGATGACGGACGCGCTCCAGGCGCCCGAAGGCAAGGACCAGAAAATTCACTAGCTGGACTAGCTAGATCAACTAGTTATATGTAAGCTTACGATTGTTCCCAAAGTTGCTTCCCAACGGAGTCGTGAGTGTGTTGGTTACTTTCACCGAAGTTTCACCGCCTGAACCCCGCTTGGCCGGGGCGGTCCTGACAAGCGACCTGCTGGAATCCACCTTGGACGGCACCACTGCGCCGCAGGGAGATCCGGCAGTCCACTGTGGTGCCGCCATGCAGCTCGTGACGCCGGCTGTGGGATGGCACCGCGCCAGCTACACCTTCACGCCGGCCGACGCAGGGGGTACGGAGCTTCCGCCCGTGTGGCGCTGCGCCTGCGGATTCCAGCTGGATGCCTGGCAGCCGGCCGATGTCCGCGCCACGCACACCTCTGCTGCCCTTTCAGCATGAGCATCGCCGGGACGGCAGCGCCTGTACTGCCGCTCAGCCCGCAGAAACCTGGCCCGGACGGTCTCATTGCCGGGCGCTACCAGCTCAGGGAACGCCTGGGCCGCGGGTCCGCTGCCGAAGTCTTCCGTGCGGTTGACCTGGAGGGCGGTCCTGATGCCGCAGTCAAGATCGCGGCAGTCAACGGCCGGAAGCAGCACCAGCGCATCCGCAATGAAGCAAGCGTGCTGGCGGGGCTCAACCACCCGTCCATCGTGCGGCTGCTGGCCCAGGGCGTCATGCCCGACGGCGGGCGCCATTCCGGGCGCCCCTTTCTGGTGGAGGAACTTGCGTTGGGCGCGAGCTTGGCCGAAACCATCCGGCTGCAGAATCCGGGGCCCGGGGATGTTGCACTCTGGGCACAGGGTTTCTTCCGTGCACTGGCGCACCTTCACTCCAGCGGGCTTGTGCACCGGGACATCAAGCCTGCCAACCTGATGCTGAGCGGGCTGCGCAGGAGTCCGGTCCGGATCATCGATTTTGGAATCGCCGCCGCGGCGGGGTCGGCTCCCGAGCCCGGAATTTCCTCCGGCACCGTGCATTACATGAGCCCCGAGCAGGCCTCCGGCGGCACGGCTGACCCCTCCTGGGATGTGTACGCCATGGGCCTGGTCCTGCTGGAGCTTCTCACCGGCTCCAAGGCGTTTCCGGGCACCGCCATCGAATCCCTTGTGGCCAGGACCCTGCGGTCACCGGATGTTCCGGACCACCTCGGTGAATGGGCCATCCTGCTGCGGTCCCTGACAGCCATGGATCCCGTCGAACGGCCGACGGCGGCAAGCGCCGCGGGGATGGCAGCACGGCTGATCCCCGCGGCCCCGGTGCAGGCCCAAGACAGCCGGCCCGGCGGGGACGACCAGCGCAGCCGTGTAAGTCAGCGCGTGGAGCCGGGTGCCGTCCCGTGCAAGGCAATGCGCATCTTCTCTCCCCGGCGCCACCGGCAGCAGATCTAGGGGGCGCCCGCGTCCCGCCCTGTCGGGTCCTCGGCGGTCGGGTCCGCCAGGGCGAGGCCGCCCACCGGGCTGCCGTCCCAATGGATCAGGTTCCAGCCGGCACGCGGGTCGCCCTCCAACGCCACGATCCCGGTATTGGCAAGGACATGGCGGGCGGCGAACTCGTGGTCAACGCCGTCGGCCCGCAACCCGGCCCACGTGCGGATGGCTGCACCATGGCTGACGACCGCAACGGTGCCGTGCTGGTGATGTTCGGCCCGCTCCACCACCCGGGCGATGGCACCGTCAAACCGTTCGAAGAAGGCGTGGCCGTCCGGACCCGCCGGCATGCGGAGATCCAGGTCCCCGGCGGCCCAGGAGATGACCGTCCCCATGTAGCGCTTGTGGGATTCGTGGTCGGTGAGCTTCTCCAGCGATCCGGCCTCGATTTCGTGCAGCCCTTCCAGCACTTCGACATCGAGGGTCTGCAGCCGCGCCAGCGGGGCGGCGGTGATCTGGGTCCTGATCAGCGTTGAGGCGTAGAGGGCCCCGATGCGTTCGTTGGCCAGGGCCCGCGCCATGGCCTCCGCCTGGCGCTCGCCCAGTTCGGTCAGCCCAGGGCCGGGATGGTCGGTATCAAGCTGGCCCAGCACGTTGCCGGGGGTTTCGCCGTGGCGGATCAGGAGCAACTTCATGATCCCAGTTTCGCACTCCGGAATGCTGCCGGCGTACGGCCGGAACGGGCGTCACATCGCCGGGGTCGCAGAAAGGCGCCGGGCCCTGGGGAGCCCGGCGCCGCCGTCGTAATCTTCTGCGTTGGTGCGGAGCCTACTTCAGGTGGTCCACCAGCTGGTCAGCGATGCCCGTGTACTTGCCCGGGGTAAGGGCAAGGAGGCGTGCCTCGGCATCTGGGGAAAGGCCCAGTCCCTGAACGAACTCGCGCATGCGCGCTGCGTCGACGCGCTGGCCGCGGGTGAGGTCCTTGAGGCGCTCGTACGGGTTCTCCATGCCTTCGACGCCGGCAATCGCCTCCGCGCGCATGACCATCTGGATGGCTTCACCCAGCACTTCCCAGTTGGTGTCCAGGTCCGCCGCCAGCACGTCCCCGGCAACGTCCAGGCGCTCCAGGCCCTTGGCCACGTTGGAGATGGCGAGAAGGGAATGGCCGAACGCCACGCCGATGTTTCGCTGGCTGGAGGAGTCGGTCAGGTCGCGCTGCCAGCGGGAGGTGACCAGCGTCGCGCCCAGCGTGTCCAGCAGGCCGTTGGAGATCTCCAGGTTGGCCTCGGCGTTCTCGAAGCGGATGGGGTTCACCTTGTGCGGCATGGTGGACGAACCCGTCGCGCCGGCCACCGGAATCTGGGCGAAGTAGCCGATGGAGATGTAGCTCCAGATATCCGTGCAGACGTTGTGCAGGATGCGGTTGAAGCGTGCCACGTCGGCGTAGAGCTCTGCCTGCCAGTCGTGGCTCTCGATCTGCGTGGTCAGCGGGTTCCAGGTCAGGCCCAGCCCCTCCACGAAGGTCTGGGACACCTGCTGCCAGTCAGCGCCCGGGACGGAGGCCACGTGCGCGGCGTAGGTGCCCGTGGCACCGTTGATCTTGCCCAGGTACTGCGTCTTTTCGATCCGGTCCAGCTGGCGGGTCAGGCGGTGCGCGATGACAGCCAGCTCCTTGCCCAGGGTGGTGGGCGTGGCCGGCTGGCCGTGGGTCCGGGACAGCATGGGGACGGCGCGGTTGTCTTCCGCCATCCTGCTGATCTGTTCCACCAGGGCGCGGGCGGCGGGCAGCCACACATCCTCCACGGCGCCCTTGATGCCCAGCGCGTAGGAAAGGTTGTTGATGTCCTCGGAAGTGCAGCCGAAGTGGACCATGGCGGTCAGGTTTTCGATGCCGATAGCGGGCAGCCGGCGGCCGATGTAGTACTCCACGGCCTTCACGTCATGGACGGTGACGGCCTCGATCTCTGCGAGTTCGGCTACCGAGGCGGCGTCGAATTCGGTGACGATGGCGCGGAGCTGGTCCTGCTGCTCCTTGCTGAGGGGACCGGCTCCCGGCAGGACGTTGTTGCTGGTCAGGTGGATGAGCCATTCAACTTCCACAGCCACCCGGTCGCGGTTCAGGGCGGCCTCGGACAGGTAGTCCACGAGGGGGGCGACGGCGGACTGGTAACGGCCGTCCAGGGGTCCGAGCGCGATTTTTTCCGATGACGCGGCGAGGGCCAGGCGTCCTGAGGGCGTACGGGTATCAGCTGTGGCGGCAGTTTCAGGCATGTGCTGATTCTTTCATGAAGTCCGGCACCGCCTTAAGCCGGGCAGCCACGTTACTTGTCCACATAGCCGACGGCGGTGCTTACCCCGCGGGGGCTGCCTGCCTAGCGTTGGACACAGCAGGGAGATGGCGAAACATCTGGCCGGGAAGGCCGTGACGGGAAGCTGGCATGGGGAACGATCTGACGGACGGGATATGGGGCAACGGGCTGGGCGTCAGCCTTGAAGTCCAGGAACTGGGGCGAAGGGTGGCGCAGTGCTGTCACACGGCGGAAGAGGTGCTCGCAGGATTCCACGACATCCAGTTGGCGAACTGGGAATCACCTGCCGGGCAGGCATACCGCGATTCGGTCAGCCTGCAGGCGGTGGCGGTCCGCAGGGCGCTTGACCGGGTGCGGGAGGCGTCTGCCGCGGTGGCCGCGCACGCCAGCGCAGCATTGACGGCCGAGTGCTCGCCGGGCAGCCGGTTCTGATGGCCGATGTGACGCCCTCCGGTTCAGGAGGTCCCATCCACGTTTCACCACCGCCCCCGGACGGCATCCTGACCATTTCCGGTGGCGTGGGTGGAATCACCGTCCAGCTGGAGGAACTGGATGCGGGGGCCGCGAAGCTCGATGGACTCGCTGGCCGTCTCGCCGCCATCGAGGCGGAGCTTTTCACGGTCTGGCGGGAGCTTGGTGAGTACCAGAACCAGCCGCGAACCACGGGGACTGCAGCGCTTATTGCCGTGGGGGAGTCAAGGGAGGCGGTCCTCAGGGTCCGGCTGGAGCTCCAGCGGATCAGCGGCCAGGTACGGAGCTGCAGGTGGGATTACCAGATGGCCGAATCCATTGCCCACACGCAGTGGATGCTGGGCCTGTCGAATCCGGACGTTGAGCTCCGGAAGCATGTGGACTTCTGGCGGACGGGATTCCTCAATGGGGATGCCATGGAGATGCTGGTGGCCAATGCCGTCACCACCCTTCCCTTGATCAAGTCTCTGGTCGAAGGCGTCAACCCCGCGCTGCGTCCGGGCCCGGTGACGGCCAGGCAGGAAGAGCGCGTGCCCATCGACCTCGACGCCACCCCCGCCGGGCTGCTTGAACGGGTCAGGCTGGTGGAGGAGCGCGGCAGTGGCTACATCGAAGTCATCGAGGTGGACAACGGAGGCGGAAAGGCCTACGTGGTGGTGGTTCCGGGAACCCAGGTCCATGACGAAGACGAAGGCACCAACCCGTTCGATCTTGCCGGAATCGTCGACGGCCTGGGCAGCAATTCCCGGCAGGTGAATGCCGCAGTCCTGCAGGCACTCCGGGAGGCCGGCGCCGAGCCGGGAGCGGACGTCGTTGCGGTGGGGTACAGCCAGGGCGGAATCCATGCCATGAACCTGGCGGCGGACAAGGAGTTCCTCAAGGAGTACGACATGAAATACGTCCTGACTGCGGGATCGCCCATTTCGCGCATAACGCCTCCCCCCGATGTCAGCACTCTTCACCTGGAACACCGCACGGACTGGGTGCCCGGCAGCGATGGCCTGGACAACCGGGATGCCAGGAACCAGGTCACGGTGACCGTGAACAACGACCTCTACGTGCGCGGGGGAGAAGACGCCGGACTGGGGCCGGGCCACCGCCTCACCGGCTATGAGGAGGCAGCCCGCCTGGTGGGCGCCAGCAAGGACCCGTCCCTGGCCCAGTCCACGGCGGTGCTGGGCGGGGTCCTGGGTGCCGGCGGTGCTGCCACTGCCACCAGGTTTTCCCTGTCCAAGCCGCCACCGCCTCCTCTTCCCAGGGAACGCAGGGACCCCTTTTCGGGGCGGCCGCAGCCGGGTGCCAGGTAAAACTTGCATCCAGCCAAAGCAGGGCAGGGCCTCAGGAGATCTGGGCGGCGTGCATTTCCGCGAACCTCTTGGTGCGCGTCTTTCCCTGCGGGTCCGGCTGCGGGGCGGGCTTCGGGGCCGGCGCCGGCACGGCGGCTGTGCACCGGTAGTCGTAGTCCAGGTCGCCTTCGGTGAACTGGGTCAGCGTGACGGTCCCGCCCGGCGCCAGGGGGGAAGCCGAGCAGTATTCGCGGGCAGAGTCCGTGGATTCCGCACCCGCCAGCCAGTTCCTCAGCCGGTAGAGGTTGCTGCCGGGGCCCACTTCCCCCACAATTTCACCGAATTGATAACCGGTGGAATAGATCCCCACGTCCAAGCCAGTGCCCTCCAGGAACGCGGTCATGCCCTCCAGCTCCGCAGCATTGGCGGTCTTGTCCCACAGCCAGCTGTTTCCGGTTTCAACATCCAGCCACCACATGCGCCGCAGCTCCCCGGCGCCCGAATCCTTCAGGATGGCAACGTCATTGGCGGCCATGGCGTACCCGTGCACGTAGGCGCAGGCAGGTGCCCCCGTGCCGTCACACACTCCGTAGGGGTTGCTGACGTCCATGCCACGGTAGTTGTTGCTCGCAGGCCACCACACCGACTCCACCGGTCCTGTTGCGGCGGTGTTCACGTACACCGCCGCCGGAGTTCCCCCGGCGGCATCCGACGTCTGGTCCGCCCACGCCAGTTGGGCAGCCAGGCATGGGTTGACGGTGTCCGGCCGTCCCCCGTTGACGCCCACGATTGCGAATGCCGGGGGTGCGGGGAGGTCTGCGCCGCACTGGGGCCAGGAGATGTCGTTGCCAAGCGCGGTCATGCTCCGCGGTGCCGGCCCTGTTTCGGCGTCTGCTTGTGCCGGGCCTGCCTGCCACGCCAAAAGCAGGCAGGCGGCAAGCAGGAATCTCATGGGCTTCATGCGTGGGCCCCCCGTGGTCCGGAACTGACAGCAACAGGGCCTCTGGAGGCCCCGGTTCGCAGCCTAAGCGGCCCGTCCGGCAGGGGTCATGGGTGGCGGGTACTGCTGTTTTGGGAGCTGGGTGGCGAAACGGCACCTGCCGGGTACCTGTTTCCGCCCGCCTTCCTACTTAGAGGCTGGATCCCGGACCCGGGGTCAGCGCCTGCCGCCCGGGAGCAAACCTGCCACCAGTGAGACCAGGGAGATGATGATCGCCGCCAGGACGGCGGTCCAGAAGAAGGAATCGATAGTGAGGTGCACCGGTGTGTAGCCGCTGATCCAGGCTGTCAGGTACAGCATGGCGGCGTTGATGACGATCGCGAACAGGCCCAGGGTCAGGATGGTGATGGGAAGCGCCAGGAGTCTGACCAGCGGCCGCACGAAGGCGTTCACCACCCCGAAGATGAGGCCGATGAAGAGGTAGGCCAGGACGATCCCGATGGCATCGGTGTCCTGTGAAATACCGCTGCGGGCCACGGCATCCGATGCCGCCGTGCTGGAGATGTCCATGCCCGGCAGGATCCAGCTGGCCACCCAAAGAGCTGCGGCATTGACGATGACCCGGAGGATGAATGAACCCATGGCACCATGCTTCCACAAGGTGCTGATGTGCGGCCGGCAGCGTGCCCTGAATTTCGGTGCATGGTCCCCCGATTCCCGTGGGGGCTTGGAAGTAGGCTAGAAGCCATGACCTCATCTGAGACCAGGGCAGGCGGCATTGCACCCCGCCCGGTGCTGGAGCGGCTGCCCCGCTACGCTGCAGGAAAGCCACCGGCCGCCGTCAGCGGGCTGGCCAGCTACAAGCTGTCGTCCAACGAGAACCCGCTGCCCCCGATTCCGGCCGTCCTCGAGGCGATCGCCCGGCAGCGGGACTTCAACCGGTACCCGGATCCGCTGAGCAGCAGGCTCCGCGCGGCGCTGGCGGAATTCCTTGGCGTGCCCGCCGAGGACATCGTCACCGGCGCCGGGAGTTTGGGCGCACTGAACCAGATTCTGGCTGCCTTTGCGGGCCAGAACGAGGACGGCAAGGCGGACGAGGTCATCTATGCGTGGCGTTCCTTTGAGGCGTACCCCATCAGCGTGGGCCTGGCAGGTGCGGAAAGCGTGCGCATCCCCGTGACCGCGGACGGACGGCATGACCTGGAAGCGATGGCGGCTGCAGTAACGGCCCGCACCAAAGTCATCCTTCTCTGCACGCCCAACAATCCCACGGGCCCGGCACTCGGCGCTGCTGAAACCGAAGCCTTTATCCGTTCCGTGCCGGCGGACGTGGTGGTGGTCATCGACGAGGCCTACCAGGAGTTCGTCAGGGCCCAGGACGCCGTTGAGGGGATCGACCTCTACCGCAAATACCCCAACGTGGTGGTTTTGCGGACCTTCTCCAAAGCCCACGGACTGGCCGGCCTTCGGGTGGGCTACAGCGTCTCCCAACCGGAACTGACGCAGTACCTCCGCGTTGCCGCCACCCCGTTCGCCGTGTCCCAAATTGCCGAGGACGCAGCAATTGTTTCCCTTGGGAATTACGCCCAGGTTGTGGAAAGGGTACAAAAGCTCGTGGACGAGCGGGCGCGGGTAACCGCCGGCCTGAAGGAGCTCGGATGGGCCGTCCCGGATGCCCAGGGCAACTTCGTATGGCTGGCACTCGGTCCTGAAAGTTCAGCCTTTGCGGAGCTGGCGGGGACGCGTGCCCTTTCCGTGCGGGCCTTCCCCGGGGAGGGCGTCCGGGTCAGTATCGGGGAACCCGAGGCCAACACCCGGTTCCTCCAGTTGTGTGCCGACTATACAAAGGCACCGGCAACTTCCTAGCACTTAACAAGTAGCCCTCCCGCTACTTACCGAAGATAAAGTTAGGATCAGTAAGCCAATGTATATGCCGCAAAGGGAATGTATTCCTTTTGAGGCATATATCCCAGCGACATTTGCATTGCATCCGGATGCGGCAAGCAAGGAGACGGTATGGGCACTCATCTGCCTTCCACCGAGTTCGACGGAACAGCGGTAGACGATCAGCGGGAAGCCGATGCTGAAGCCGTCATGGGCGAGCCCGCGGCCCAGATGGTGCAGCTGCTCGGCCCCGACGGGAAGCTCGGCAGCGATCCGGTCTTCAGCGGCTACGCGGACAAACTGACCCCGGAGGACCTGCGTGGGCTGTATGGGGACATGGCCGCTATCCGCCGGTTCGATATTGAAGCCACCGCCCTCCAGCGCCAGGGCCAACTGGCACTGTGGGTACCGTTGACCGGCCAGGAGGCAGCGCAGATTGGCTCGGGCCGTGCCAGCCAGCCGCAGGACTACATTTTCCCCACGTACCGGGAGCACGGCGTCGCGCTGACCCGCAACGTGGACCTGGCCGAACTCCTGCGCCAGTTCCGCGGAGTTTCCAACGGCGGCTGGAACCCCAAGGACACCAACTTCCACCTGTACACCCTGGTCCTGGCTGCCCAGACCCTCCACGCCGTGGGCTACGCGATGGGGATCCAGCGCGACCAGAAGCTCGCCGCCGCCACGGATGCGGCCAATGAGCAGCCGAACGCCGCCGTCATCGCCTACTTCGGTGACGGCGCCAGCTCGGAAGGTGACGTGCACGAGTCCATGGTGTTCGCCTCCTCCTACAAGGCGCCGGTGGTGTTCTTCTGCCAGAACAACCACTGGGCCATCTCCGTACCCACCAACGTCCAGACCCGGGTTCCGCTGTCCAACCGCGCCAAGGGCTATGGTTTCCCGGGGATCCGGGTGGACGGCAACGACGTGATCGCCGTGCATGCAGTCACCGAATGGGCCCTGGAGCATGCCCGCCAGGGCAACGGACCCGTCCTGATCGAGGCCTTCACCTACCGGGTGGGCGCGCACACCACCGCCGACGACCCCACGAAGTACCGCCCGTCGACGGAAGAAGACGCATGGCGGGCCAAGGATCCGCTGACACGGCTCGAGAAGTACCTGCGTGCCGAAGGCCTGGCGGACGACGACTTCTTCGCCAAGGTCAAGGCCGACGGCGACGAGCTGGCCGCGTATGTCCGGCGCACCGCCCATGATCTTGAAAACCCGGACATCCGGCAGGCCTTCGCCAACGTCTATGCCCAGGCGCATCCGCTGGTGGCCGAGGAACTGGCATGGTTCGAGGAGTACAGCGCAGGATTCGCCGGCGAGGAAGAAGCCGCCGCGCAGGAAGCAAAGGCAGGCCACTGATGACCACCATGACCATTGCCAAGGCCATCAACGAGGGCCTCCGGGCCACCCTGGCGGCAAACCCCAAGTCGCTGCTGATGGGCGAGGACATTGGTCCCCTGGGTGGTGTGTACCGGGTGACCGACGGGCTGATCGGCGAGTTCGGCCCGGACCGCGTGGTGGACACCCCGCTGGCCGAATCCGGCATCATCGGCACCGCCATCGGCCTGGCCCTGCGCGGCTACAGCCCCGTCTGCGAGATCCAGTTCGACGGCTTCGTCTTCCCCGGCTTCAACCAGATCACCACCCAGCTGGCCAAGATGCACGCCCGCAGCCACGGCAACCTTACGGTTCCCGTCGTCATCCGCATCCCGTACGGCGGCGGCATCGGCTCCGTGGAGCACCACTCCGAGTCCCCCGAGGCGCTGTTCGCGCACACGGCAGGCCTGCGCATCATCACCCCTTCCAACCCGCACGACGCCTACTGGATGATCCAGCAGGCCGTGGAATGCCAGGACCCGGTGATCATCTTCGAACCCAAGCGGCGCTACTGGCTCAAGGGCGACGTCGACGTTGACGCTCCGGGCCCCTCGGAGGACCCCTTCAAGGCCCACGTGCTGCGTGAGGGTACTGATGCCACCATTGTTGCCTACGGCCCCCTGGTTCCCGTGGCGCTTGCGGCCGCCAACGCCGCGGCGGAGGACGGCAGGAGCGTTGAGGTCATCGACCTCCGGTCCATCTCGCCGATCGATTTCGACACCGTCACCGCCTCCGTCCAGAAGACCGGACGGCTGATCGTGGCGCACGAGGCGCCCACCTTCGGTGGAATCGGCGGCGAAATCGCCGCCCGCATCAGTGAACGTGCCTTCCATTCGCTCGAGGCCCCGGTGATCCGCGTTGGCGGATTTCACATGCCCTATCCCGTTGCCAAGGTGGAGGAAGACTACCTTCCGGACATCGACCGCATCCTGGAGGCGCTGGACCGCGCCCTCTCCTACTGAGGACACCATGACCCTGAACAAGTTCAACCTGCCCGATGTCGGCGAGGGCCTCACCGAAGCGGAAATCGTCTCCTGGAAGGTCAAACCGGGCGACGCCGTCGCCATCAATGACGTCCTCTGCGAGATCGAAACCGCCAAGTCCATCGTGGAACTGCCGTCCCCGTTCGCCGGGACGGTCACCGAACTGCTGGTGGGGGAAGGGGTGACCGTGGACGTCGGCACGGCCATCATCAGCGTCAGCGACCACGTGTCCGGCGATCCCACACCCGCTGACGTCCGTGCACCGGAAGCACCAGTGCAGCCGCTCTACGGCAAGCTCCCGCAGGATGCGGCAGTGGACACAACGGCCGACGGCGGCGCTGGCGGAAGTGCCCCGGCCGCCGGCCCGCTGGTGGGGTCCGGCCCCAAGGCCGACGCGGTCAAGCGGCGCCCGCGGAAAACGGCGCCGGCCGCTGCCGTGACGGTCAATGCCCCGCAGGTTGAACCTGTCCAGCCGGGCACGCCGGCTGCAGTGTCCGCCACCGAACCCGCGGCCGTCGACAACCGTCCTACCCTTGGCGGTACCATCACGGGCCTGGTCAACCGGGTCCTGGCCAAGCCGCCCGTCCGGAAAATTGCCCGTGACCTGGGCATCGACCTGGCAGATGTTGTTGCCACCGGTTCACGGGGTGAAGTAACGCGCGAGGACCTGGTCAGCTACCAGTCTCAGCGCGATGCCGAGCTGGACAAGGCGGACGGCTTCTGGGGCAAGGCCGGAAAGCCGCAGGACCAGCGCGTGGAGCGGATTCCGGTCAAGGGCGTCCGCAAGGCCACCGCAAAGGCGATGGTGGAATCCGCCTTCGCAGCGCCGCACGTCAGCATCTTCGTGGACGTGGATGCCAGCCGCACCATGGAATTCGTCAAGCGGCTCAAGGCCTCCCGGGACTTCGAGGGCATCAAGGTCTCGCCGCTGCTCATCCTGGCCAAGGCCGTCATCTGGGCCGCGGCCCGGAACCCCAGCGTGAACGCGTCGTGGGTGGACAACGAAGACTCCGACACCGCTGAAATCCATGTCAAGCACTTCATGAACCTGGGGATTGCCGCCGCAACCCCGCGCGGCCTGATGGTCCCGAACATCAAGAATGCCCAGGACCTGTCCCTGAAGGAGCTGGCGCTGGCGCTGAACAACCTGGCCACCACCGCCAGGGCCGGGAAGACCCAGCCGGCCGAGATGCAGGGCGGCACGCTCACCATCACCAACATCGGTGCCCTGGGCATCGACACCGGCACGCCCATCATCAACCCGGGCGAGGTGGCCATCGTTGCTTTCGGAACCATCAAGCAAAAGCCCTGGGTCCTGGACGGTGAGGTGATTCCCCGCTGGATCACCACCTTGGGAGGATCCTTCGACCACCGCGTGGTGGATGGTGACCTGTCCGCACGCTTCATGGCCGACGTCGCAGCCATCCTGGAAGAGCCCGCGCTCCTGCTGGACTAGGGCCCGGACCAGGACGTGACGGTAAGCAGCGGCTCAATCCGGGCCAGGAACCACACCGCCAGGTGGCTGACTGAGGTCTTCCAGCCGCCGGTGGTGGTGAGCATCCAGCTGTTGATCAGCCCCCTGACGGAGGCAGGATTCCCCGGGACCATGGGTTACGGGGCGCTGGCGGCCCTCTTTGTGTGCGTGCTTCCGCTTGTGGTGCTGCTGGTGCTGGTCAGGCTGGGGAAGGTGACGGACCATCATGTGAGCGACCGCAGGCAGCGCGCCCCGGTGCTGCTGATGGCGCTGGCCTGCATTGCCGTGGGGCTGCTGGTGCTGGACACCGTGAACGCCCCGCAGAGCGTGACCGCCATGGTCCTGGCGGTGGTGGGCGGCGTGGCCGTGCTGGCAGTCGTCAGCCCGTTCTGGAAAATGAGCGGCCATGCCGCTGCAGTGTCCTGTGCCGCCGTCGTATTGGTGCTGATGCTTGGCGCGGCCTGGGCCCCGCTGCTGCTCCTGGTTCCGGCGGTGGGCTGGTCACGCGTTGTCCTGCGGGCGCATACCCCGGGGCAGGTGGTGGCAGGTTCGCTCTTTGGCGGAGTGGTGATGGCCGGGATCTGGTGGCTGCTCCAGGGCTGGCTGGTGGGCTGAACGCCTAGTACGCGGAGTAGGCCGTGAGGGCCTCAAGCAGGGCAGGATCAGCTGTGGTTCCCAGAACCACAGCGGCTGCGGTCATCAGGCCGCCCATCAGGGCCGCCATCCCGGCCCAGGCGCCCAGCAGCTTCCAGTCCTCGCGCAGGACGCTCCGCACGGTCTGGGGAAGCTCGAGTCCCGGCGCGATCAGGTTGGGGGCGCTGTCCAGGCTGCCGTCGTCAAGCAGCGCAACTACCCTGCCGTTGCTCCGGTCCACGCGCATGGAGGAGATGTGGTTTCCGTGGCGGGCCAGGAGGATGTCGTGGCCAACGAGCTGCCGGCGCTGCAAGGTGATCAAGGGGGAGCCCTTCGATGGGGGTGGATTTGTCAATGTCCACGCCTTTGGGGCCTTTTCCAATTTTATCGTTGGAGAACGCAGCGAAACCGGTTTCAGCCGGTGAGAACGGACACCCCCCGCAGCGACATGCACCACCACGGGGAGTGTCCGGCGTTACGCCGGCGGCCGGTCCTGACGGTTCAGTCGGCGTCGTAGGTGTTGGCGATGTACACGTCGCAGGGTGCGTTGTGGGCAACGCTGTTGGCCACGCTGCCAAGGACGCGCCCGATGCCGTGCATGCGCCGGTTGCCCACCACGATGATCCTGGCGTCCATGCGGATGGCTTCCTTGATGAGGGCGTCGGCCGGGCGCCCGCGCGCTGCCGAATACGTCACCGTGATGTCGCGGCCCAGCGATTCCGCCACCGTCCGGGCCACCTGCTCCGCGGCGTCCGCGTCGGAGACGATCCAGCGGTCGCTGCCGCTGCCGAACACCTCGGTCCGGTCGCTGTCGAAGGCGGACACGACGTGCAGGGAAGCGCCCAGGGCCGCAGCCAGGTCCCTGGCTGACTGCGCCGCCTTCTTCGCCGTCTCGCTGCCGTCAACCCCTACAACGATGATTCCAGCCATATGCATGCTCCTTTGCTAGGTTTCGGCACTCGTGTGGCTTACGCTACAGCGCGGCGATGGCTTCCTGCAGCACCGGCGCCAACCGGCGCACTCCCTCGGCGATGGCATCGGGTGGTACGGCGCTGAAGGCGAGCCTGAGCTTGTTGGACGGTTCGTCCGACGGCGTGAAGGCGGCGCCGGGGATAAACACGACGCCGGCATCGATCGCCTTGTGCAGCAATGGGTAGGTATCAACACCCTCCGGCAGCGTCACCCAGACGAAGAAGCCGCCCTGCGGGTTGGTCCAGGTGGTTCCCGCGGGCATGTATTCCCTGAGGGCGGCCAGCATGGCGCGGCAGCGCTCGGCGTACAGCCGGCGGTAGGTCTCGACCTGTCCCTTCCAGTCGTAGTCGCGCAGGTAGGCCGAGACAAGCATCTGGTTCAGGGCGGGCGGGCAGAGCGTCACGGCTTCGGCGGCCAAGTAGTAGCGGCGCTGCAGGTGCTCCGGCACGAGGGCCCAGCCAATGCGCAGGCCGGGCGCGAAGATCTTGGAGAATGATCCCAAATAGATGACATCGTCTGGGTTTGCGGCCCGTAAGGGAGCCAAGGGCTCCCCCTCGAAGCGGAGCAGGCCATAAGGGTTGTCCTCGAGGACAAGGATATTCGCCCTGCGGCATATATCGACCACCTGCTGCCGGCGTTCCCGGGCCAGGGTGATGCCGGATGGATTGTTGAAGTTGGGGATGGTGTAGAGGAACTTGATGCTCCTGCCCGCCAGCTGCAGGGCGGCGATCCGCGCCTCCAGCAGTTCCGGAACCAGGCCGTACTGGTCCATCTCCACGGTCTCCACCTGGACCTGGTATGCCTCGAACGTGTTCAGTGCGCCCACGTAGGTGGGGTCCTCCACCAGCACCACGTCGCCCGGATTGCAGAACAGCTTGGTGGCAACGTCCTGGGCGGACTGGGAACCTGCGGTGATCACCACGTTCTGCGGACGGGCATCCAGGATTCCTTCTGCAGCCATGACATCGCAGATCTGTGCCCGGAGTTCCGCTGTGCCCTGCCCGGCCCCGTACTGGAGGGCGGTAAGGCCGTCCTCCGCGATGATTTTCGCCGCCGTGGCTGCGAGCCGGTCCAGGGGGAGCGACTGCAGGTACGGGCTTCCCCCCGCCAGCGACACCAAGCCGGGCCGCATGGAGATGTCGAAGACATCCCTCACCGCCGACTGCCGGATGTTCGCCGCGCGCTCGGAGAACAGTTCCTCGTGCCGGTGTGCCGACGTTGCCGCCCGCTCGATTGCATCAATGGCTTCCGCCGGCAGCGTGCCTGCCGCGGTGTCAAGTGTCTCGTGGGTCACAGAGTCAGGATACAGCCAGTTGTTGCTCTAAAAGCAACATATGTTTATTACTGATTTACCGGCGGCCGGCTACTTCAGTTTCAGGGAGTCCGCCAGGGTCTTTCCGTTGATGTAGATATCAGCCCGGACTGCACCCACTGCCTCAAGGGCGGTCTGGGTGAGCTGGGCGTCAATGCGCGGAAGGTCGCAGGTTCCGCCGGGCTTCAGCGCGCCCGCCAGGTAGACCGTGACCGTGGTGCCGTCAAAGCTGCCGGACAGGAACTTCAGCCTGGAGCCGCCCAGCGCGTTGTACAGTCCATCCGCCTGCTGTCCGCCGTCAAGGAGCGCAGCGATTGCAGCCTTCAGCCGGCCATCCCCGGCGCCGGCCAGTGGGGCGGAGGCGACCAGGCTGTCATTGCAGCCAAAGCGGATACCGTGCCTCCCGCCGTCGTCCACCATCACGAAGTAGGCCGTTACCGGCGGGGCCGTGGCGGCGGCGCTGGCCCGGGGACCTGCGGGTGCCGCTGCCTGGGGCGTACTTTGCGGCCTTCCGGCCGGTCTTCCTTGCTCCGCCCCCGGAGGGCTGCTTTCCATCGTCGCCGGAAGGAGGGCCAGCGGCGCTGCGCTGGTTCCGGCATTTCCGCCGGTGGCAGGCACGGATGGCCCTTCCGGTTGGGGGAGAGGGGCGCTGCAAGCGCTGAGCAGCAGCGCAAGGCACCCTGCTGCCGCTGCCAGGCTGCCGCTGCCACCGCCGCCCCAACTCCGTCTCTTTGCCATGCGGCACGCAATCCCATCCGGTAGGTCCAGTGGATTAACGCTACGGCGGCCCTGGTCCGCGCAGATGTCCGGAAGGTACCGGTTGGGACAAGAGTTGGTCACGGCTGGGAAGTGCCCCTTAAGCCGGCAGCGCCCGGCATGCAAAGCTGCATGCCGGGCGCTGCCGGGCTCCCTAAGCTGCCAAGTGGCGCGGGAGGTTAGGCTGCCGGTGCTGCGGCGGCCAGGGTGTCGAAGATGCCCTTGATCTGCTCCACGATTTCGGCGTCGTCCTTCGGGTGGACCTCGGCGAAGCGGACCATGGAGCCCGGGACGGCCAGCTTGACGTCGTCGAGGATCTGCGCGCCGGCGATGCCGGCGGCCTTGCGTGCCTCATCCTGGGCCCACACGCCGCCGTACTGGCCAAATGCTGTACCGACGACGGCGGTCGGCTTGCCCGCCAGGGCGCCGGCACCGAAGGGGCGGGACAGCCAGTCAATGGCGTTTTTCAGGGCGGCGGGAACGGTGCCGTTGTGTTCGGGGGTGACCAGCAGGAGGGTGTCGGCCTCTTCGGCGGCGGCGCGCAGTGCCGCGGCGGCAGCCGGGACCTGGCCTTCCACGTCCAGGTCCTCGTTGTAAAAGGGGATGTTGCCCAGGCTCTCGTGGATCACCACGTCCACCTGCTCGGGCGCGTTGAGCTGGATGGCTTCCGCCAGCTTCTGGTTGGTGGACTCGGCGCGGAGGCTGCCGACAAGGGTAAGGACTGTGCTCTTGGTCATGGAATCTCCTGGCTAGGGTCGCGGCGGGGACCGCGTTCGGGTGAACAGAGGCTCATGGAGCCTTCACCGTACTAAACGGACCGCAGTCCGCTTATATTCCCGGTGGCTACACTGTCTGTGTGAGTTCCATCCCAGTGCGGCCGGGAATGACCCCGGTAACGGCCGCGGAACGCAGCGACGCTGCCCGGAACCGGGAACGTCTCCTGCTGGCTGCCCGGGAGCTGATTGCGCAGGGCGGAGCGGCGGCGCTCACCATGGACCGCCTCGCCGGGCACGCCGGGGTGGGCAAGGGCACGGTCTTCCGCCGCTTCGGCAGCCGCGCCGGACTGATGCTGACATTGCTGAACGATTCGGAGGCCGCCTTCCAGGCCCGCGTCCTGTTCGGCCCGCCGCCCCTGGGCCCAGGGGCTGCGCCGCTGGACCGGCTCATCGCCTTTGGCGCCGAGCGGATCGCTTACGTACTGGAATACGGCGACCTGGTCCTCGCTGCCGGACACGCCTCCCGCAGCAGGTTTGACGTCCCGGCCGCCGCCCTCTGGAACCGGCACGTGGAGATGCTCCTGCGCGAAGGCGGCTTCGAGTCCCCCGAACCGTGGCTGATGGCCGGATCCCTTAATGCCACCCTGGACCCCGAGCGGCTCCTGCACCTTGTCCGCGAACATGGGGTCACCAGTGAACGGCTGGCAACTTCCTGGCGCGATCTTGTCACACGCGTGGCGGGCGGCGCGTAGATTACGCGGTGGAACGCCCTTGCGTCCAGTCAAACCAACTTCACAGAACTATTCATAACGATCTGATACGGCCCGCCTGATTTCGGGGGATTGCGGCGCTTTTCCGGTGAATGCTTGTGATAGTTTCCTCTGGAATGTGACCCGCGACATAGTCCACCAGGACCTGCCCATGGGGCTGCGGGAGGCCAGCTACCCGCTGGTGCAGAACCCGGTGAGGCGGCACAACCCGTGCTTGTCCGGGGACGACGGAAGGATCCAGCAGTGATGGTTGACTTGGCCAGCGGCACGGCACGACATCGGACATTGGAGTGTTCCTCCGTCCAGCATCCGGCGGCGCGGCCAAAGAAATAGCCCCATGCTCAAGTACCTCGCCAAACGCGGCCTCACGTATGTGGTGATGATCTTCCTCACCACATCCGCCGGATACTTCCTGGCTGTCAGCTCGCTCAAGCCGGCGCTGCTCGAGCAGGAACGCATCCCCCGGCCCACCCCGGAGCAGGTGGCCAACTCCATGCGGCTGAAAGGCCTGGACCCGGACCTCAGCCCGTGGGAGCGCTACGTTGACTGGCTCACCGGGATCGTCACCCGCTGGGACTGGGGCCGGAGCCCCAACGGCGCCTACATCAACGCCGAGTTTGGGGACCGCGTCTGGATCTCCACCCGGCTCTTCCTGGCGTCCATCATCCTTACCCTGGTTATCGGCGTCGCGCTCGGCGTCTATTCGGCCGCACGGCAGTACAAGTTCCAGGACCGCGTCATCACGTCCTACAGCTACCTCGCATACATCGTGCCCGCGCCCATCGCGTACTTCCTGGTTCAGCTGGGAGCCATCAACATCAATGAGTCCGTGGGGGACCGGATCTTCTTCGTCACCGGCATCTCCACACCGGGCGTAGCGGCCGGCTGGCCCCAGGCCATGGACCTGGCCGCGCATTACGTGGTGCCTACGGTGGCCATCACACTCGTGGGCTGGGGCGCCTACCAGATTGCGCAGCGGCAGTACCTGCTGGACAACGTGAACGCCGACTTTGTCCGCACCGCCCGGGCCAAGGGGCTCAGCCGGAACCAGGCAATCGCCCGGCACGCCCTCCGCGTCTCCTTCATTCCGGTGGCCCAGAGCATCGCGTTCACCATCCCGGCCATCTTCGCCGGCGGCTTCTTTGCCGAAAAGATCTTTGCCTGGCCGGGTGTTGGCTCCTGGAGCATTGATGCCATCTCGCTGCAGGACGTCAACGCCGCCACGGCCACCCTGGCCTACGGCTCCGTGATCTTCGCCCTGGGCGCCATCCTGGCGGACTTCGCCACCACGCTTGTCGACCCGAGAGTGCGGGTGCAGTAGCCATGACCAACCTGAACGCCGTTGACCCGGCAGCCGTGGCGCAGGACGCGCACCTGGAGAGCGCCGACGTCGTCATCGGCAAAAACACCATTATCTTTCGCCGCTTCCTGCGGAACAGGACCGCAGTGGCGGGCCTGGCCATCTTCCTGGCCCTGACGGTTTTCTCGTTCATCGGGGGATTCTTCACCCCGTGGGACAAGGAAACCATCGACCCCTTCAACATCGGAATGCCGCCATCGGCCGACCACTTCCTCGGTACGTCCCAGGCCGGAATCGATCTCTACGCCATGACCGTCGAGGGCACCAGGATCTCCATCCTGATTGGCCTGGTGGTAGGCCTCGTGTCGGTCCTGATCGCCGCCGTCTACGGCTGCAGCATGGCCTACTTCGGCGGCAAGGTGGACAAGGTGATGCTGTTCATCCTGGAGGCCCTGATCATGATGCCGGCACTCCTGGTGGTGGCCGTCGCCACCAGCGGCGGCGCTGCGGGCCTCAAGCGGGACCTTCCCTCATGGCTGCTGCTCATCATCGTGCTGCTGGTATTCAGCTGGATGGGGACGGCCCGCCTGATCCGTTCCATGTCCATGTCCCTCATGCAGCGTGACTTCGTCAAGGCCGCCCAGTACATGGGCGTGCCGCCGCGGCGGATCGTCTGGCGCCACCTGGTTCCGAACATCGGCTCGCTGCTGATCCTGGACATCACCCGCGGGGTCACGGCGGCCATCCTCGCCGAGGTGGCCTTTTCCTTCATCGGCATCGGGATCAAGGTCCCGGACGTGAGCCTCGGCGTCCTGATCGGCGGTGCCACCTCCCAGGTGCAGACCTTCCCCTGGATGTTCTGGGTACCGCTGACCGTCATGTTCCTCCTGACCGGCTCGCTGGCCATGATGAACGACGGCCTGCGGGACGCCTTCGACCCCAGCTCCAGTTCCACCGGCAAGGCCAGGAAGGCCAAAGCCCGGACCATCCCCGCGGAAAAGAAGACGGCATGAGCAGCGAAACCACCACCGGAGCCATGGAACCCGCCCGGTCGGACGTGGAGCGCCTGCACGTGGCAGGACTGCACGCCCCTGCCGACGCAGTGCTGTCCGTCCGCGACCTGAATGTCCGCTTCAGTTCAGAGAACGGCGTGGTCCACGCCGTCAGGGGCGTCGACTTCGACCTGATGCCCGGCAAGACCCTGGGGATCGTTGGTGAATCAGGCTCCGGCAAATCGGTCACCTCGCTGGCCATCATGGGACTCCTCCCGCCCGCGGCCCAGGTCTCCGGCTCCGTCCGGCTCAACGGCAGGGAACTGCTGGGGCTGAGCGACAAGGCCATGTGCCAATTCCGCGGGAACGACCTTGCCATGGTGTTCCAGGACCCCCTCTCCTCCCTTACTCCCGTCTTCACGGTGGGCACCCAAATCATCGAAGCGCTGGCCATCCACCACCCCTCCATGAGCAGGAAGGCCAAGGAAGCCCGCGCCGTCGAGCTTCTCGCCATGGTGGGGATCCCCAGCCCCCGTGAACGGCTGAAAGCCTTCCCGCACGAGTTCTCCGGCGGCATGCGCCAGCGCGTCATGATCGCCATCGCCATCGCCAACAACCCGCGCGTCCTGATCGCGGACGAGCCGACGACGGCCCTGGACGTCACCATCCAGGCCCAGGTCCTCGAGGTGCTCCACGCGGCACAGGAGGAGACCGGTGCCGCCGTCGTGATGATCACGCACGACCTCGGCGTGGTGGCCGGGATGGCAGACGACATCATGGTCATGTACGCGGGCAAGCCGGTGGAAACCGGTGCCGTGGACGACATCTACTACAACCCGCGGATGCCCTACACCATGGGCCTGCTGGGCGCCGTGCCCCGGGTGGACGTGGCGGAGAAATCCTCGCTCGTCCCCATCGAGGGAATGCCGCCCAACCTGCTCCACGCCCCCACCGGATGCTCGTTCGCACCCCGCTGCCCCCTTGCCTCGGAGGCCTGCCTTGACGGCGAGCCCGCCCTCGCACCCGTCGACGGCGGCGCACTGCACCGTGCCGCCTGCATCAAGTCCGGATCGCTGGGCGGAACTGTGGATGTCCACGACGTGTTCGCCGCCCCGCCGGTGCCTGTGTCCCGCTTCGACGCCATCCCCCGTGCCCAGCGGGACACCGTGCTGAGGCTCAAGGACGTGCGGAAGCATTTCCCGCTGACCAGGGGCGCCTTGATCAAGCGCAGGATCGGCACGGTCAAGGCCGTGGACGGCGTGACCTTTGATATCCGCGAAGGTGAATGCTTCTCCATCGTGGGCGAGTCCGGATCGGGAAAGACCACCACGCTCCTGGAGATCATGGAGTTCCATCCGGACCAGGACGGCGAGGTGGTGATCGGCGGGCTCAGCAACAAGCAGGCTGCCGACGCAAAGACCAAAGCCAGGATGCGCCGCGAGCTCCAGATGGTGTTCCAGGATCCCACCGGCGCCCTGGATCCCCGGTTCACGGTGTACGAGGTCCTTGCCGAACCCCTGCAGAACGCGGGCATGGACCGGGCGGCCACCAGGAAGCGGATCATGGAGCTGATGAAGCTCGTGGGCCTGCAGCCGGACCACGTCAACCGCTTCCCCAACCAGTTCTCCGGCGGCCAGCGCCAGCGGATCGGGATCGCCCGGGCGTTGGCCGTGAACCCCAAGCTGGTGGTTTTGGACGAACCCGTCTCCGCCCTGGACGTATCGGTCCAGGCCGGCGTGATCAACCTCCTGGACCACCTGCGCGCCGAACTGGGCCTGAGCTACCTGCTGGTGGCGCACGACCTCTCCGTGGTGCGCCACATCTCCAACCGGGTGGCGGTGATGTACTTGGGCAAAATCGTGGAGATCGGTGCCGTGGACCGGGTGTTCGACAACCCCCGGCACCCTTACACCCGCGCGCTCCTCTCCGCCATTCCCGTTCCGGACCCCCAGCTGGAACGCACCCGCGAACGCATCATCCTGCAGGGTGACCTGCCCTCGCCGCTGCAGGCACCCAAAGGCTGCAACTTCGCCACCCGTTGTCCTGTCTTCGCGGCGTTGCCGCCGGCCAAGCAGGAAAAGTGCCTCACCCTGGAACCGCCCCTGGAAGCTGCGGCATCCGCCGCGGACCAGCAGTTCGCCTGCTTCTTTCCGGATGGGGAACTGGATGAGGACATGCTGGTGGTCCACGAACCGGCGGACCACCATGCGCCCTAGGACTTCTCGACCCACAAGCACCACCACTCGCACCAATGAAGGGAAAACCATGAGGAAACTGAACAGGATCGGCGGAGCTGCGGCTGTTGCTGCGGCCCTGGCGCTGACGGCCTGCGGCGGTGGCGGTGCCAGCGGCCCCGAAACGGCCAAGGGACAGGAGTCGGGAAGCGACCTGGCCAAGCTGATCAGCATCAACGAGAAGCCGGCTGCCGACCTGCAGCAGGGCGGCAAGGTTACCCTTCCGTTGGGCAACATCGGGCCGGACTTCAACGGGTTCTCCAACAACGGCAACAGTGCGGACAACTCAGCGCTGCAGGTTCCCATGAACCCGGTCGCCATGAACGGCGGCGGCATGGGCGGCTGCTGGAAGGTGGACTTCAAGGGCAAGGTCACGCCGAACACGGATTTCTGCGAGTCAGTGGACAGCGTGGTCAAGGACGGCAAGCAGACCATCACCATCAAGGTGAACCCCAAGGCCACCTACAACGACGGCACCCCGATCGACGTCAAGGCCTTCAAGAACACCTGGAACATCCTCAAGAGCCCGGATGCCGGCTACGACATCGTCAGCTCGGGCGCCTACGAGTTCGTTGACTCCGTCGAAGCGGGCAGCAACGACAAGGAAGTCATCGTCAAGACCAGCCAGCCGGTCTTCCCGGTGGATTCGCTGTTCTTCGGACTCATCCACCCCGCCGTCAACACCCCCGAAATCTTCAATGAGGGCTTCAACGGCAACCTGCACCCCGAATGGATGGCAGGTCCCTTCAAGCTGGACCAGTACGACACCGCCGCCAAGACCGTCACCATGGTGCCGAACGACAAGTGGTGGGGCCAGAAGCCGGTCCTTGCCAACGTGACCTTCCGGCAGCTGGAAACCAGCGCCCAGATCGCCGCGTTCAAGAACGGCGAGATTGACGCGATGTCGGCCAACACCATCTCCCTCTACAAGCAGCTGGACGGCACCAAGGACTCCGACATCCGCCGCGGCCAGCGGCTGTTTGCCGGCGGCCTGAACCTGAACGCCCAGCGCATCACCGACGTCAACGTCCGCAAGGCCATCTTCGCCGCCGTCGACCGTGAAGCCCTGCGCAAGGTCCGCTTCAACGGGTTGAACTGGGAGGAGCCCAGCTCCGGTTCCATGATGCTCCTGCCGTTCTCGGACTACTACCAGGACAACTACCCGGTCAAGGAAACCGGCGCGGACGCCGCCAAGAAGGTCCTCACCGACGCCGGCTACACGGCCAACGCCAACGGGATCATGGAGAAGGACGGCAAGCCCGCCGCCTTCAAGATCAGCAACTTTGGCGACGACCCCACCACCCTGGCAGTGGCCCAGACGCTCCAGAAGCAGCTCCAGGCCGGCGGCATGGATGTCGGGATTGACCAGCGCGCCTCCGCCGACTTCGGCAAGGTCCTGGGCAGCCGTGAGTTCGACCTGAGCATCTCCGGCTACACGGTTGGTCCGGACGCCACCGATGCCGTCAAGCAGTACTACGACTCCAAGACCAACGAGAACAAGCTGGGCGACGCCGAGCTGGACAAGAAGATTGCCGACCTCGCCTCGATCGAGGACAACGCCGCCCGCAACAAGGCAGCCATGGATGTGGAGAAGGAGCACATGGCCAAGTACTACTCCATGGGCGTGGTCTTCAACGGCCCGCAGATCTCCTTCGTCCGCACCGGCCTGGCCAACTACGGCCCGTCCCTCTTCAAGAGCCTCTCGCAGGTTCCGGACTGGACCACCATCGGCTGGGAAAAGAAGTAACGTCCCTCCCGCGGCAGTAGCCGCACAACGCCGAAAGACGGCACCCCTGGTGACCAGGGGTGCCGTCTTTCGGCGTTGTGCGGATCTTGTTCGACGTCGCCACGCCAGGGGTAGCGTTGGTTCCATGACCGGAACTGAAGGCGACCAGCGCACCATCCGTACCGCCGTCGTCGGCTATGGGCTCGCCGGCAGCGTGTTCCACGCGCCGTTGCTCGCGGCCAACAGCAGCTACTCGCTGGACGCCGTGGCCACGTCCGACGCCGGGCGGAGGGCGGCTGCCTCATCCAGGCTTCCAGGGGTGGAGGTAATGCGGGACGGGGCCGCCGTCCTTAAGCGGGCAGCCGACCTTGACCTGGTGGTCCTGGCGACGCCGCCCGCGACGCATCATTCGCTGGCCAAGGCAGCGTTGGAAGCGGGGCTGGACGTGGTGGTGGACAAGCCATTTGCGGTCACCAGCGGGCAGGGGCAGGAACTGATCGACCTGGCGCGGCAGCTGGGCCGCGTGCTCACGGTGTTCCACAACCGGCGGTGGGACGGGGACTTCCTCACGCTGCGAAAGCTGCTGGCCGCGCAGTCGCTGGGAAGCGTCACCAGGTTCGAGTCGCGTTTCGAACGCTGGTCCCCGGCCATCAGCAAAGCCTGGAAGGCCCGGGCCACAGCCGTCGACGGGGGAGGCATCCTGTTTGATCTTGGCAGCCACCTGATTGACCAGGCGCTGCAGCTGTTCGGCCCGGCCGCCGTGCTCCACGCCGAGCTGAAGGCGCGGCGCTCGGATGAGCGGACCGATGATGACGTCTTCCTGGTCCTGCGGCACGATTCGGGGGTGACCAGCCACCTGACCATGAACATGCTGTGCGCGCAGCAGGGTCCGCGCTTCCGGGTGCTGGGCTCGATAGGCGGCTTCACCAAGAACGGTGTGGACCCCCAGGAGCCCTACATGGCGGCCGGCGGCAGCCCCCTGGATCCCGCCTACGGCCAGGAGGCGCCGGAGTGGGCCGGCCTCTTGGGCCGCGACGGCCACCTGGACCGGCTCCCCACCGAACGCGGCGCGTACCCCGAGTTCTACCGGATCCTGGCGGACAAGATCCTCGACGGCGGCACCGCGTCGGCCCGTCCCCTCCCGGTAGACCCGGAGGACGCGGTCGCGGCCCTGAAAATCATGGAAAAAGCGCGCGAACTGGCTTAGGCCCGTCGATTGCTCCCCACAGGGCCCCCGTAGACGCCGTTTTGAGGGCGCAAAGGGGCGAGAGGGAGCAATCGACGGAGGGGCTTACGCGGAGACCAGTTCGTGCCAGTCCTTGACGAGGGGCAGGTTGTGGGCTTCGGACACGGAGTGGTGTGCCACGTGGCCGGCGGCGATGTTCAGGCCGGCGGCGAGGGCGGGGTCGCGGTCGAAGGCGGCCCTGACCCCCAGGTTGGCCAGGGACACGGCGTAGCGCAGGGTGACGTTGGTCAGCGCGTAGGTGGAGGTGTTGGGCACGGCGCCGGGCATGTTGGCCACGCAGTAGAAGATGGTGTTGTGCACCTTGTACGTGGGTTCCTGGTGCGTGGTGGGGTGCGTGTCCTCGAAGCAGCCGCCCTGGTCCACCGCGATGTCCACCAGGACCGAGCCGGGCTTCATCCGGGCCACGAGGTCGTTGGTGACCAGCTTGGGGGCCTTGGCGCCCGGGATCAGGACGGAACCGATCACCAGGTCGGCGTCCACCACTGACTTTTCGATCTCGTACTTGTTGGAGGCAACCGTCTTCAGCCGTCCCTGGTACTGGGCGTCCAGTTCGCGCAGGCGGTTGATGTTGATGTCCAGGATAGTGACGTCGGCACCCAGGCCCAGGGCCATGGCTGCGGCGTTGGTGCCGGCAACACCGGCGCCCAGGACCACCACTTTGGCGGGGCGCACGCCGGGAACGCCGCCCAGCAGGACGCCCTTGCCGCCGGCCGGAGCCATCAGCGAGGTGGCGCCCACCTGGACGGAGAGGCGGCCGGCAACCTCGGACATCGGGGCCAGCAGCGGCAGCGAGCGGCCTTCCTGCACCGTTTCGTAGGCGATGGCAGTGACGCCGGAGTTGATGAGTTCGCGGGTGAGTTCCGGCTCGGCAGCCAGGTGCAGGTAGGTGAAGAGGATCAGGCCCTTGCGGAAGCGGTGGTACTCGGACTTGATGGGCTCCTTGACCTTCATCACCATGTCGGCGCGGGCCCAGACATCGTCCGCCTCGTTAACGATCTCGGCGCCCGCGATCGAGTATTCCTCATCGGTAATGCCTGATCCAAGGCCGGCACCGCGCTCCACCAGGACGGTGTGTCCGTGGGTGCGGAATTCGTGGACTCCGGCCGCGGTGATGGCCACGCGGAATTCGTTGTTCTTGATTTCTTTGGGGACGCCGATGATCATCGTCTGCTCCAGTGTGCGGGGCCGGTGGGCCGAAAAAACGGAAAGGATTTCGTGTTTCAACGATAAATCCGGCTGTGAGCCACGTGACACGGAGCGGGCTTGCAGCCATGCCAAGGACCCCCGTGATTCCGCGGTTTTGACGCTTCAGTGCTCGACAGGTGTCGAGCACTGAAGCGTCAGGTGTCGCCTCGTGTCCGTTCGTCTGTAGAGCTTCCAGCGCAGTAGTGTTGCCCCATGCAGCAGCAGGGTGTGGAACAGCTCGTCGAACAGGTGGCGCAGAAGCTGGGGCGCGGCCTGTCCCTCGAGGACCTGGACGGCCTTTTGCTGGCCTACAGCTCCAACCAGTCCCACGCCGACCGGGTGCGGGTGAACTTCCTGCTGAGCAAAAAGGTCCCGGCGGACGTGAGCGCGTGGCAGCTCTCGCACGGCATCGCCACCGCCGTGCGGCCCGTTGTGGTCCCGGCCAACCCTGATCTGGGCATGCTGGGCAGGGTCTGCGTTCCGCTCATGGTGCGGGGCTTCCGCGTGGGTTACCTCTGGGTGCAGCAGGACTCCGCGGAGGAAAGCCCGACGGCGATCCTCACCCAGCTGCCGGGCGTGAACCATGAGCTTGAGCTGCTGTCCGGCCTCCTGCTCGATTCGAATACGGCCGAATCCGAATTCCTGCGGGGCCGGGAGCGGGAGTTCCTGGCCGCCTGCGCGGGAGAACCCAACGCCGTGGCCGCCGTGGCCGGATGGAAGGAAGTCCAGGGCCGCGGTCCGTGGCAGATGGTCACGGTCCTCGATGCGGACGGCTGGGCCAGCGGCCCGGACCCCATCGCGTCCACCCTGATCCACCGCTCCACAGCGCTCCAGGCAACCGTGGGCGTGGACGCCGCCCTTTTCAGCGCCGGTACGGAAACCCACTCGGTGGTGCTGTTCCGCGAGTCGACGGGCCGGGCCAACCACGCCCAGGTCCTGGTCCACTACCAGCTGGAGCTGGCCAAACGGTCCGGCCGCCCGGTCCACCGGATCATCCTGGGCATCAGCGAGGGCTTCTCCAAGACCCGCCAGCTCTCCGAGGCATACCGGCAGTCGCGGGTGGCAGCGCAGGCGGCAGCCGTGGACCCGCAGCTGGGTGAACTGGTGGACATCCGCGCAACGGGCGTCTACCAGCTTCTCGCTTCGGCCGGGGGAGGGGTGGGGGCCTGGGCGGATTCCGGTTCGGTGTACTTCCGGATGCTCGAGGACCACGACCGCAACGACGAGCTCATCCCGGTCCTTGAACTCCTGTATGACAACGATGGGTCCGTGCAGGATGTGGCCGGCAAGCTCCACCTGCACCGCAGCAGCATCTACAACAGGCTGGGCCGGATCCGGCAGCTGCTGGGGGTGGACCCGCTGAAGGGGATGCCCCGCCTGGAGCTGCACGCCGCGTTGAAGATGCGGCGCTGGGCGGCGAGGCCAAGGATCTGAGTACCCAGACCTGGCGTTAGGCACCGGCCTCGTTGAAGGACATGATGGCGGCCGCTACCTGCCGTGGCCGCAGGTGCTGGGCCACGTGTCCTGCCCGGTCGATCTCAACAAAGCGTCCCTGCGGCACCACCTGGGCGAGGAGGCGCGACCAATCCGCGCCCGCCACCGGGTCCTGTTTCCCGCGCAGGACCAGCACCGGCACATTGATGCCCGCCAGCCGCAGCTCCGTGGGGTAGCCCATCATCACGGGGAGCACGGTGAAGTACCATCGCGGACCGCAGCGGAAGTAGTCCGACACCACCAGCCAGTTGGAGGAGGCGCTTTCCCGGAGGAGCGAGTCCAGGAACAGCGCCAGGCCCTGCCGCCCCACGCTGCGGTGCCGCGAATCGACCACGGGACCCATCAACACCAGCCGCAGTGCCTGGTCCGGTGCGCAGAGTGCCGCCTCGATGGCGAACTGGACGCCCATCGAATGTCCCACCAGGATGTACGGGCCAATGCCGCTGGCCTTCAGAGCCTGCGCGATGAAGGCGCCGTAGTCCTCCACGGACAACTGCCTCCCCGGCCTGGGGGTGCCGGCAAAGCCCGGCAGGTCCAGGGAATAGGTGGGGGCAGTGGCGGCGAGCTCACCGTGCAGGCGGCGGAGGTAGCGGTGGGAAACGCCGATGCCGTGGATGAGGATGTATGCGGGCTCTCGCGAACCGTCCGCGCGTTCCATCCCCGGTGCAGGTGTTCCATCAGCCCAGAGGATCCGGCCTTTCAGCCCGTGGGCTTCCAGGTCGGCTGACTGCAGCGGAGGGCTTGTCCGGCCTCCGGCCTTCGCCATGGGCACTATTCCCCCGGGCCAGCGTCTGCGCCGGCGTTCTTGTCCTGCCTGCGCTTGTGTTCGGCAAGTTTCTGGCTTTCGAGCCACGCCATGATGTCAGCCTGCCGGATCCGCCGGTGCGAGCCGCGGTACTCCACCGGGATCTCACCGCGGTCCGTCATGTTGCGCAGGTAGGTGTGCGAAATCCCCGCCAGCTCTGCCGCCTGCGACGTGGTCAGCATTTCCGCCACGCTGCTCACGGTCACCGTTTCGCCGCGGCCCAGCCGGGCAAGGAGGTCCACGACGGCGTCCCGCGCCTGCCCGGGCAGCCGATGGACCGTTCCGTCGACGAAGACAGTGATGTCATTGCTGTCCTCGAGGGCGCGCGTCAGGACGCGGGCTTCGCCGGCGGGCAGGCCGGCCGTGACGCGGGGGGCTGTCAATGCCATGGACGTAGCCTATCCCGGCCGCAGCCGGCGTGGCCGCGGACCCGTCAGAGCCCCAGCTCCTCCAATACCGGCAGCTTTTCCCGGACCCACGCGCGCGCCTCGGTGGCGCTCGGCGCGGACAGGGCGAGCTTGGCCAGGTCCTGGGCTTCGGACAGGGTTACCGTCTTCAGGACTGCTGCCACCGCGGCGAGGGACCGCGCCGTCATGGACAGGGTGCTGACGCCCAGGCCGGTGAGGACGACGGCGAGGGCGGGATCGGCGGCGGCCTCGCCGCAGACACCCACCGGTTTGTTGTGGCCCTCCGCCCGGGATCCTTCAACCGTCAGTCCGACCAGCCGCAGGACGGCCGGCTGCCACGGGGTGTTCAGGTTGGCCAGCGGGCCGAGCTGGCGGTCGGCGGCCATGGCGTACTGGGTCAGGTCGTTGGTGCCCAGGCTGGCAAAGCTGACTTCGCGGAGGATGGCCTCGGCGGTGAGGGCCGCCGAGGGGACCTCCACCATCACGCCGGGGGTCTTGATGCCCGCATCGGCGCACATGGAGGCGAACCGGGCCGCTTCTTCCGCAGTGGAGATCATCGGGGCCATGACCCAGACGTCGGCTTCTGACTGCTTCTGAGCCAGGGCAATGGCTTCCAGCTGCCGGTCCAGGACGCCGGGGGTGGTGAAGTCGGTGCGGTAGCCGCGGACGCCAAGGGCCGGGTTGGGCTCCGTGGAATCCGTCAGGAACGGCAGCGGCTTATCCGCGCCGGCATCCAGCGTCCGGAGGACCACCTTCTTGCCGGGGAAGGCATCAAAAACGCTCTTGTAGGCAGCAGCCTGCTCTTCGACGCTGGGTTCGGTGTCGCGCTCCAAAAAGCAGAACTCGGTGCGGAACAGGCCCACGCCCTGGGCGCCCAGCTTGGCGGCCGCTTCGGCGTCCTTGCCGCCGCCCACGTTGGCGAGCAGCGGCACCTCGTGGCCGTCCGCCGTCGCGCCCGTGCCGGTGAATTCAGCCAGCAGCGACGCCGTGGCGGCCCATGCTTCCGCTGTTGCCCGGAGGGATTCGTCGGGGTCGGAAGTGATGAGGCCGGCCGCGCCGTCCACGTACACCTCGGTGCCGTCCGGCAGTTCGTCCACTCCCACGGCGGCAACCACGGCGGGCAGGCCAAGGGACCGGGCGATGATGGCGGTGTGGGACTGGGGGCCGCCGCCGGCGGTGACCAGCGCCAGGACCTTGTTCGGGTCAAGCGTTGCGGTGTCCGCGGGGGCCAGGTCCTCGGCCACCAGGACGAACGGGGTGTTGGACGCGGGAATGCCGGGCGCGGGCACGCCGCGGAGCTCGGCCACGATGCGGGCGCGCACGTCCAGGACGTCGGTGGCACGTTCGGCCATGTAGCCGCCCAGGTTGTGCAGCATTTCGGAGACGGAGGAGCCGGACTCCCAGATGGCGCGTTCGGCAGAGGTGCCGCGGGCCACCAGCTTGGCCGCACCCTTGATCAGCATGGTGTCCTTGGCCATCAGGGCGGTGGCCTCCAGGACGGCCTTGCCGTCGCCGGTGGCATGGGCGGCGCGGTCCTTCAGTTCGTCGTGCACGGCCTGCGCGGCGGCCTTCAGTGCTGCGGTGGCTTCTTCTGCAGTGGTGTCCGGGGCCAGCTGTTCACCGGCGGGAGGCTCACTGATCGGTTTGGGCATCTGCCGGATGGTGCCGATGACGCGGCCTGGACTGACGCCTACTCCTGGGAAGTTCTGCACTGAAGGTCCTCATTCTCTGCCGGTAGACAGGCCCGCCAAGTTCCCCCGGCGCCGTGCCGGGTCCGCCGGAGGACTGCTACGTCCAGGGCGGGAAACGTGCCTGAAAAAATTGTATGTGATTCAGTTCATATAGCAACGCTATAGGTGCTAGGGTAGCGGTTATGAGTTTGGATGGCCAGCTTCCCCCCAAAATGCGGCTGCTCCGTGCTGCCGCGGAACTGCTGGCAAAATCCGCGGGGGCTCCGGTGTCCACGCGCCAGATCACGCAGCTGGCCGGGGTTTCGGCTCCTACGCTGTACCACCACTTCGGTGACAAGGAAGGTTTGTTCGACGCCGTCGTCGCCGCAGGGTTTGAAGAATATGTCGCGGGCGAAAGGGATTTCGCCCCCTCCGGACAGCCCATCGAGGACATCCGGAGAATGTGGGACAACCACGTCCAGTTCGGACTGAACCAGCCCGAGCTGTACCTGGTGATGTTCGGCAATATCCGCCCGGAGAGCCGGCCTGCCATCGTGGCGGACGCTGAGGCGCTCATGGAGGAGATGCTGAACAAGGCAGCGGCGGCGGGCCAGCTGAACGTCCAGCCCCGGGAGGCAGCCAGGTCCATCCTGGCTGCCAACGTGGGCGTGACGCTGATGCTGATTGCGGAGCCCGCTTCCGAACGCAACCTCGAACTGTCCACCATGACCCGGGACGCCATGATCTTCGCGGTGTCCGCCGAGCCCGCCAGCGGCCCGGCCCCGGGCGGCACCGGAAAGTCCTCGGTGGTGGTGGCAGCGATCGCCCTGAACGCCGCACTTCAGGCTTCGCACTCTGACCAGCTTTCCAGCTCGGAACTCAAGCTCTTCCTCGAATGGCTTCACCGGATCTCCACCAGCCCTGCCGGCTAGCCCCGGACCCCCGTAGTACCCAGCAGTACGTCGTCGTAATCATCGGACCACTCCTGCGGAGCAGCAGGAATGAGGTTAGGAAATCACATGGCAACAGAGACAGTTGCAAAACCCCGCACCAGCGCGCGCGTGCACGTCCAAAAGTTCGGGACATTCCTGTCCGGCATGATCATGCCCAACATTGGGGCGTTTATCGCCTGGGGCATCATCACGGCCCTCTTCATTGAGAAGGGCTGGCTGCCCGTACCCGTCCTCGGTGGCTTCGGTGAGACCGGCGGGAAGCCCAACGTCGGCCTTGTGGGCCCCATGATCACCTACCTGCTGCCACTCCTGATCGGATACACCGGCGGCAAGAACGTCTATGACGTCCGCGGCGGCGTGGTGGGGGCCATCGGCACCATGGGCGTGATCGTCGGTGCCGGCATCCCCATGTTCATCGGCGCCATGATCATGGGCCCGCTGGGCGGCTGGACCATGAAGAAGATCGACATGCTGTGGGAGGGCAAGATCCGCCCCGGCTTCGAGATGCTGGTCAACAACTTCTCTGCCGGTATCTGGGGCGCATTGCTCGCGATGCTGGGCTTCTTCGGCATTTCACCGCTGGTCACGGCCTTCAGCACCGGTGCCGGGAACGTGGTGCAGTTCCTGGTCAACAACGGCCTCCTGCCGCTGACCAGCATCTTCATCGAGCCTGCCAAGGTCTTGTTCCTGAACAACGCCATCAACCACGGCGTGCTGACCCCGCTGGGCGTCCAGCAGTCGCTGGACCAGGGCAAGTCCATCCTGTTCCTGCTTGAAGCCAACCCGGGTCCCGGCCTGGGCATCCTGCTGGCCTACATGTTCTTCGGCCGCGGTGCCGCCAAGGCGTCGGCGCCCGGTGCTGCGATCATCCACTTCCTGGGCGGCATCCACGAGATCTACTTCCCGTACGTGCTCATGCGCCCGCTGCTGATCCTGGCCGCAATCGCAGGCGGCATGACCGGCATCGCCACCCTGGCCGTCACCGGCGCGGGCCTGGTTGCGCCGGCCGCTCCGGGATCCATCCTCGCCGTGCTGGCCCAGACGTCCCGCGACAGCTACCTCGGCGTGATCCTGTCGGTGGTGCTCGCCGCCACGGCATCCTTCCTGGTGGCCTCCGTCATCATGAAGACCACCAAGCACAGTGACGAAACAGACCTGGGCGACGCCACCGCCCGCATGGAGGCAATGAAGGGCAAGAAGAGCTCGGTTTCCTCCACCCTGACCGGTGCAGGTGCAGGCGCTTCCGCAGGTGCCGCGTCCGGCGGCCGCGGCGGAGTGGGCGTGCTGGCCGGACCCGTCCGGAACATCGTGTTCGCCTGCGACGCCGGCATGGGCTCCAGCGCCATGGGCGCCTCGGTGCTGCGGAACAAGATCAAGGCGGCCGGATTCCCGGACGTCAAGGTCACCAACGCCTCCATCGCCAGCCTCAGCGACACCTACGACGTGGTGATCACGCACCAGGACCTGACCGAGCGGGCCAAGCCGGCCACGTCCAGTGCCGTCCACTACTCGGTGGACAACTTCATGAGCAGCCCGCGGTACGACGAGATCGTCGAGCTGGTCCGCGAGAGCAACACGGAAGGCGGAACGTCCGACGCCGGCACCGCCCACGGTGCGCACGCCGCCGAGGCGCCGGTGGACGCAGCGCCTGCCGCAGCAGGTGCGGCAGCGGCAGCTCCTGCCGCCGGCAGCTCCGACATCCTGGCCCGCGAGAGCGTGGTCATGCGCGGTTCGGCCACCACCCGCGACGCCGCCATCGACGAGGCGGGCCGGCTGCTGCTGGCCCGTGGCGCCGTGGATGAGGGCTACATCGCCGCCATGCATGAGCGGGAAGAGTCCGTATCCACCTACATGGGCAGCTTCCTGGCCATCCCGCACGGCACCAACGCCGCCAAGGACCACATCCGCAAGTCGGCGGTTTCCGTCATCCGGTACCCGGAAGGCATCGACTGGAACGGCAAGCAGGTGAAGTTCGTGGTGGGCGTCGCCGGCATCAACAACGAGCACCTGCACATCCTGTCGTCCATCGCCAAGGTCTTCACCAACAAGGAACAGGTTGCCCGGCTCGAGGCCGCCACGTCCGAGGATGAAGTCCTGGAGCTTTTCGGAAAGGTCAACGCATAGTGAAGGCAGTACATTTTGGGGCCGGCAACATCGGCCGCGGCTTCGTGGGGCTGCTCCTGCATGACGCCGGCTACGAAGTGGTGTTCGCGGACGTGGCCGAAGACCTGATCAACCGGCTCAAGGAAGCGGACAGCTACGCCGTGCACGAAGTGGGGGAGAATCCCGCCGTGCGGACCGTGGACAACTTCCGGGCGCTGAACTCCAACGCCCAGGAAGCGGAACTGGTCTCCGAGATCGCCACGGCGGACATCGTCACCACCGCAGTGGGCCCGCACATCCTGAAGTTCGTGGCGCCGGTGATCGCCAAGGGCATCGCCGCAAGGGAGCCCGGCCGGGCGCCCCTGCAGGTGATGGCCTGTGAGAACGCCATCAACGCCACGGACATCCTGGCCAAGGAGGTGGCCGCCCAGCCAGGGGCCACCGCCGCAGTGCTGGACGGCAAGGCAGTGTTCGCCAATACTGCCGTGGACCGGATCGTGCCCAACCAGGAGGCCGGGCAGGGGCTGGACGTAACAGTGGAGACTTTTTACGAATGGGTCATCGACCGCACCGCGTTCGGTGACTCCGCTCCGGCCATTCCCGGCGCCACGTTCGTGGACGACCTCTCGCCCTACATCGAGCGGAAGCTGTTCACCGTGAATACCGGCCACGCCTCGGCGGCATACTTCGGGTTCGAGGCGGGCCTGGAGAAGATCTCCGACGCCATGGCGGACCAGGACGTGGCGGAGGATGTCCGGGCGGTGCTGGAGGAAACCAAGCAGCTCCTGGTGGCCAAGCACGGGTTCAGCAACGATGAGCAGGAAGCCTACGTCCAGAAGATCCTGGTCAGGTTCTCCAATCCCTATCTTCCGGACACCGTCAACCGGGTGGGCCGTGCTCCGCTGCGGAAGCTGAGCCGGAACGAGCGCTTCATCGGCCCCGCCGCCGAGCTGGCCGAACGTGGCGTGGTGCCGGAGGCCCTGCTTGGTGCCATCGCATCAGCGCTCCGGTTCAACGACCCCGCTGATACAGAGGCCACGGAGCTGGCAGAAATCCTTCGCTCCACCAGCCCCGCCGACGCCACGGCAAAAATCACCGGGCTGGCGCCTGGCCACCCGCTGTTCGCCGCCGTTGCCACCCTCGTCGAGGAGCGGCAGGCCGAAATGGCCGGCACCCCCGCCTGACGCGCCAACTGACACGCTCCATCATTACCTGCGCCCTCAAGCGCAACGCTCCATCAGATCCTGCAGGAATTCCGGCGACGCTCCATCAGAACGACGCCGGCACTTACCCAAGTGCCGGCGTCGTTCTTTGTCTGTGCCAAGCTGGGCGGGTGAACCAGAACCCAAATGCCGCGCCTGCTTTGCTCACCGCCGACGTCGACGGCGGGACGTTCCGCCTCAGGCACGCGACGCGTGCCGACATCCCGGACATGGTGCGCCTGCTGGCCGACGACGCCCTGGGCGCCGGCCGCGAGACCGCGAAGGATATGGAACCCTACGAACGCGCCTTTGACGCGATCCACGCCGACCCCGCCCATCTCCTGCTCGTCGGCGAAAGGGTGCCGCAGGGGGAAGAGGAGGGGCCGGTGGTTGCAACCTTCCAGCTGAGCTTCCTTCCCGGCATCTCCAGGCAGGGCGCGTGGCGCTCGCAGCTCGAAGGTGTCCGCGTGGCCGCGTCCCTTCGCGGGCAGGGCCTGGGGAGGCTCATGGTGGGCTGGGCCATCGCGGAGTCGCGGCGCCGGGGCTGCGACCTGATGCAGCTGACAACGCACCATAGCCGTTCGGCAGCCCAGCGGTTCTACCAACAGCTGGGCTTCGAGGCCAGCCACGTCGGCATGAAGCTGGCCCTCTAGGCCTTGACCGTTAGGTACCCTAACTGTTAGGGTACCTAACGATGACTGACGACGATCCCCAGCTCCACGAACTTGCCGCCGCCTTCCGTGAAGCCCTGCGGCACAGCGTCTACCTGGTCCGGCGCCTCGACGCGGACGGCGAACTCAGCGCCGCCCAGCTCAGTACCCTCAAGATGCTGCTCGGCGAGGGCCAGCGCGTCGGTGAGATCGCCCGGAACCTCGGTGTCCGCGTGCCCAGCGCTACCGAACAGATCATCAAGCTCGAACGCGCAGGCTTGGCGCGCCGGGAACCGGACCCGGATGACTCCCGCGCCGTCAGGGTGATCCTGACCCCCGAAGGCCGTTCCGCCGTCGACTCCGCAAACCGGCGGCGCAACCAGGTGATGGCCGCCATCCTCAGCACGCTCACCGACCAGGACCGCCAAGCCCTGGCGGAGGCCCTGCCGGTCATCGACAAAATCAACGCATCCCTCCAGAACTGAACCAGCCACGAACTTAGGAGCACCCTCCATGGACGGCCAGCTCGCAGAAACCCTGCAAGCACCAGAATCAACCTTGACGGCCGAAAAGGCCTCATTCCTCAAACAGCCGAAGGCGGTTTGGGCCACCGCCCTCGCCGCAGTGTTCGCCTTCATGGGCATCGGCCTGGTGGACCCCATCCTTCCGGCCATCGCCACCAACCTGGACGCCAGCCCCAGCCAGGTCTCCCTCCTCTTCACCAGCTACTTCCTGGTCACCGCGCTGGCCATGCTGATCACGGGGTTCGTCTCCTCCCGCATCGGCGGCAAACGGACGCTGCTGATCGGCCTGGCCGTCATCGTCGTGTTCTCCTCGCTGTCCGGCCTGTCCGGCAGCGTCGATGAGCTGGTGGGCTTCCGCGCCGGCTGGGGACTGGGCAACGCCCTGTTCGTCGCCACCGCCCTCGCCGTCATTGTTGGGGTGGCCAGCGGCGGCGCCGGCACCGCCATCATCCTCTACGAAGCCGCACTGGGCCTGGGCATCTCGCTCGGCCCGCTGCTCGGCGCCCTCCTGGGCGGCTGGCAGTGGCGCGCCCCGTTCTTCGGCACCGCCGTCCTCATGGCCGCCGCCTTCATCGCCCTGATCGCCCTCCTGCCCAGGACGCCGCTGCCTGAGCGCAAGGTGCGGTTGCGGGACCCCCTGCTGGCGCTGGGTCACAAGGGACTGCGGACGACGGCGGCAAGCGGCTTGTTCTACAACTACGGCTTCTTCACCATCCTGGCTTTCACCCCGTTCATCCTGGGCATGGACGCGTACGGCATCGGCGGCGTCTTCTTTGGCTGGGGTGTGGCCGTGGCGGTATTTTCCGTCTTCGTTGCACCGGTCCTGCAGACCCGCTTCGGCGCGGTGAAGGTACTGACCGGCACTTTGTTCGTCCTCATGCTGGACCTGGCCGGGCTGGGACTGGCCGCGGGGCACTCGGTGCCTGCCGTCGTCGTCCTGGTCATTGTTGCCGGCGCGCTGCTGGGCATCAACAACACCATCTACACGGAACTGGCCATGGGCGTCTCTGATTCGCCCCGGCCGGTGGCTTCCTCCGGCTACAACTTTGTCCGCTGGATGGGCGGTGCCCTGGCCCCGTTCGCGGCGGCGCAGCTCGGTGAGCACTTCGGCCCGCAGGTCCCGTTCTTTGCCGGGGCGGTGGCCATGGTGATCGCCATCCTGGTCGCGTTCGGCGGCCGGGCCTACCTGTCCTCGCACGAACCGCACGTCGTGTAGCCGCTGCCGGCGCACCAACGGACAAACCCTCCATCACGGCATGTGATGGAGGGTTTGGTGTTTTCCTGCGGAAGCTGATGGGGCGTTCCAGGGAAGGCCGCCAAAAGTGATGGGGCGTTGCTAGGCCTTGGCGGAGCCCTTGGGTACGAACAGCGTCTCGGCCTGCTCCAGGGACATGCCGTTGGTCTCCGGGACCTTGAACATGACGAAGAAGAAGGAAGCCGCAGCGAACAGGGCGTACATGGCATAGGTCAGCGGCAGCGAGCCCGCTGCCATGACCGGGAAGCTCAGGGTGATCACGAAGTTGGCCACCCACTGGGCCGCTGCGGCCAGGCCCAGCGCCCGGGCACGGATCCGGGACGGGAAGATCTCGCCCAGGAGGACCCACACCAGCGGTCCCCAGGACGCGCCGAAGCTGATCACGAAGACGTTGGCGGCCACCAGGGCCACGGGGCCCCACGCGCCCGGCAGGCTGATGTTCTCGCCGCTGCCTGTTGCCGAGGAGAACGCCACGGCCATGGCGCCCAGGGACACGGCCATGCCCACGGACCCAGCCAGCAGGATGGGCCGGCGGCCCACGCGGTCCACCAAGGCGATGGCCACGAGGGTTACCAGGATGTTGGTGACGGAGGTTGCCACCGAGATGGCCAGGGAGTCCTTCTCCTGGAAGCCCACGGCCTTCCACAGGGTGGTGGAGTAGTAGAAGATCACGTTGATGCCCACGAACTGCTGGAGCACCGACAGCGTGATGCCCACCCAAACCACAGCCTGCAGGCCAAAGGCCTTGCCGCGGAGGGACCCCTTTTGCCCGGCCAGCTTGTCTTCCTCAATGGCTTCCCGGATGTCCCGGATATGCCGACCGGCATCCTCGGTGGGTGCGATGGACTCAAAGACTTCCCGGGCCTGGTCCTCTTTGCCCTGGAACACCAGGAACCGCGGGGACTCGGGCAGGGTGAACGCCACCCAACCGTAAACGACGGCCGGGACGGCGGCGGCCAGGAACATCCAGCGCCATGATTCAATGCCCAGCCAGAAGGCCTGGTCCGCACCGCCGGCACTGGTGGCCAGGAGCGCGTCAGACAGCAGCGCGGCAAAAATACCCGTAGTGATGGCCAGCTGCTGCAGCGAAGCCAGGCGGCCGCGGACCTTTCGCGGCGAAATCTCGGAGATGTAGGCGGGCGCGATGACGGAGGCCAGCCCGATGCCCAGGCCGCCCACCAGGCGCCAGAACACCAGGTCCCAGACGCCGAACGCGAAACCCGTGCCCACGGCGCTGACCAGGAACAGCAGGGCGCCCAGCTTCATGGCCGGAATGCGGCCGTAGCGGTCCGCCACCTTGCCGGCCAGGAAGGCGCCTGCAGCACAGCCCAGCAGGGCAATGGCTACGGCGAAGCCCGTGACGGCCTCTGACAGGGCAAATTCTTCCTTCATGGCGTCCACGGCGCCGTTGACCACCGATGAGTCGAAGCCGAAGAGGAATCCGCCCACCGCCCCCGCGAGCGCCAGCCAGATCACCCGCCGCGGTATCCCGGTTGTGGTCTGCTCCTGTGCAGTGGGCATGGTTCTCCCTGGGTTTGGGGGTTTTATGGATGCGGTGCGGACGTCGTCGGCTGCGGTACCGGCAGAATGGCCGGCGCACACGCGCTAAACAGTGTGGCACGTCACCGCCCGAGGTTCCACTTGGCGCCGTTTGCCCCGTTAACGCAGGACGACGACGGCGGGCTGTGCCGCCGTCGTCGTCCCACCCGTGCGCTTACGGGCTAGTGCGCCGGAATCTCCATGCTGTCCTTGTCCTGCGGGGATGCCTTCTGGTCGGTCAGCTTCTTCCGCGGAAGGGCGAAGCTGATGAGGAACGCCAGGCCGGTGAGCGCCGCGGCCGTCAGCATCACGGTGTCGATGGACGTGGCGAAGCCCTCGGTGATGGGCCTGGTGAGGGTGCTGTTGGCGGTATGCAGCCAGCTGGTGTCGTTCAGGGAGTCGTTCGAGGCGCCGTTCTTGAAGAATTCATAGAGCTTGGCGTTGGCAGGGTCCGACGCGACGGCAGGGTCCTTCAGGACGGCCAGGTAGGCCGGGTCCGTGGTGGCGGCCTTCATGCCGTCGGCAATGCGGCTTGCCGCCATGCTGAAGAGCATGGAGATGAAGACGGCGGTGCCCACGGCGCCGCCCATGGAGCGGAAGAACGCTGCGGAGGAGGTTCCCACGCCCATGTCCCGCGGCGGTACCGAGGTCTGCATGGCCAGGGTGAGCGGCTGCATGCAGAAGCCCAGGCCGACGCCGAAGAAGACGGCGATGAGTCCGGGGACCCAGAGTTCGGTGTCCACTGCCAGTGAGAAGCCCATCACCAGGGCGGCGGCGGTCAGGATGCCGGTACCCATGATGGGGAAGATGCGGAACGTGCCGGAGGCCGAGATGGTGCGGCCGGCGGTGATGGAGCCGAACAGGATGCCCACGGTGAAGGTGATCATCATCAGGCCGGCCTCGGTGGGGGTGAGGCCCTTGACCAGCTGGAGGTACATCGGAAGCATGGCGATTGCGCCGAACATGCCGATGCCGATGATGAAGTTCAGCAGCGAGGACAGTCCGAACGTGATGTTGTGGAAGAGCCGGAGCGGGATCAAGGCGTAGTCGCCGGCGCGCTTCTCCGCCAGCAGGAACCAGGCAATGCCCACCACACCCAGGCCGTAGCAGAGGAAAGAGTTCACGGAGGTCCAGCCCCACGTGCGGCCCTGCTCAGCCACCAGGAGGAGCGGAACGATGGCCACGGTGATGGCGGCGGCGCCCCAGTAGTCGATTTTCTGTTTCAGGTGCTTGGCGGGCAGGTGCAGGAACAGGAACACCACCGTCAGCGCGGCAAGGCCAATGGGAATGTTGATGAAGAAGACCCAGCGCCAGCCGTCAAAACCGAGGATGTTCGCCGAGCCGGCGAATGCCCCACCCACCACCGGGCCCAGGACCGAGGAGATGCCGAACACGGACATGAAGTAGCCCTGGAACTTGGCGCGGTCCTTGAGCGAGACGATGTCGCCGATGATGGTCAGCGCCAGGGCCAGCAGGCCGCCGGCGCCAAGGCCCTGGATGCCGCGGGCAACTGCGAGTTCGGTCATCGAGTGGACCGAGCCGGCGTAAAGCGAGCCCACCAGGAAGATGAGGATCGCGGTCAGGTACAGCGGGCGGCGTCCGAAGATGTCACTCAATTTGCCGTACAGCGGGGTGCTGACCGTGGAGGTGATCAGGTACGCGGTGGTGGCCCACGCCTGCAGGGAGAGCCCGTCCAGGTCATTGGCAATGGTGTAGATGGAAGTGGAGACGATGGTCTGGTCAAGGGATGCCAGGAACATGCCCAGCATCAGGCCCACCATCACGGTGACGATCTGGCGTTGCGTCAGGGTTTCTCCGGGGCCGGGCGCGGCAGTGGTTTTGGACATGGGTGCTCCAAGGGGAAGGAAAAGATATAAGCAGCGATAGTTGCTTTCAGTAACTATCTTACTCGTTGTTTTTATTCCCCGCCCTGCCGGGCTTCCTGCTGGCGCTCCACGAGGATGCCGTCCGGATCGCACCAGACGATGGCTCCGGGGCGGAAGGTCACGCCGTCGATCACCACATCCACGTCAACCTCGCCGGCCCCCGCCTTCTGGCTCTTCCTGGGGTTGCTGCCCAGGGCCTTGACGCCAAGGTCCAGGTCCGCGATCGCCAGCCGGTCACGGATGGCGCCGTTGATGACGACGCCGGCCCAGCCGTTTGCCACGGCGCTTTCGGCGATCATGTCCCCCATCAGGGCCGTGCCCAGCGATCCGCCGCCGTCCACCACCAGGACCGCCCCGTTCCCCGGTGACCCCAGCGTGGACTTCACCAGGGCGTTGTCCTGGAAGCAGCGAATGGTGCGGACCGGGCCGCTGAAGTGCGAGCGGCCACCCAGGGACTGGAACTGCAGGGAGACGGACGCCAGCTCGTCGCCGCGCTCATCGTAGAGGTCGGCGGTATTGACCGCTGTGCCTTCGGTCGGGGTGGGTGCGCTCATCTGGTTCTCCTCGATACTCGGCAATTTGTTACCCGGCAACGTGATCCCCCGGGCGGCGTTGACCGCCGCGTGCCCGGTGGCCCGGTACCGCCCACGATAGTCTGATTCCACCGCCAGCCGGCCGCACCAGGGGGAGCACGCCAATGAGTCCGTTCAACACGCCCGCGCCGCCGGATGATGCCGCAGGCAAAACCGCGACGGCGGCGCTCGCCGAGCCGGTGCAGAAGGTCACCGCCCGTTGGGTCACCGGCCTGGTGCTGGTGAACGTGGGCATCAACGCGGCGTTCTTCGGTCCCATCAACGTGTTCATCGGCCAGCAGGCCATCAGCATTGATGCGCCTTCCAAGGAAGCCATCCTCTCGCTGGTGACGGCCTGCGGTGCGGGGGTTTCGCTGGTGGCCAACCCCCTCTTCGGTGCCCTCTCGGACCGGACCACGTCCCGGTTCGGCCGGCGGGCCCCGTGGGTGCTGGCCGGGGCAGTCCTGGCCACGGCGGCGCTGCTGGCCATGTCCTTCTCTGCCGCGGTGGCCCTGATGGTGCTTTTCTGGTGCCTGGTGCAGCTGGGTGCAAATGCCGCGTACGCGGCCATTACCGCCGCCGTCCCGGACCGGGTTCCCGTCATCCAGCGCGGGGGAGTGGGCGGACTCGCGGCCATGGGGCAGACCCTTGGCATCCTCACTGGCGCGGTTTTCGGGGCAGTGGTCTCCGGCAACTTCATGGTGGGCTACTGGCTGTGTGCGGGCGCCGTGCTGGTGTCCGTGCTGCCGTACCTGTTCCACCGGAATGATCCCGCCCTGCCCAAGTCCGGGCTGGAGGCTTTCCGGCCCAGGGTTTTCCTCAAGGGTTTCTGGATCAGTCCCCGGCGCCACCCGGATTTCGCCTGGGCCTGGCTCACGCGCTTCCTGGTCAACGTGGGAAACCAGCTGACCATCGTCTACCTGCTCTTCTTCCTGCGTGACGTCATAGGCCATGAGGATCCTGCCGCGGGGGTTCTGGTCCTGACGGGTATCTACGCGGTGATGGTCATGGCCACCGCGGTGGTGGCCGGTCCCTGGAGTGACCGGGTGGGCAGGCGGAAACCGTTCGTCATCGCCTCCTCGGCCACAATCGCCATGGCCGGAGCCATCATGGCCTTCTTTCCCGTCTGGCCCGGCGCGCTCGCCGGCGCCGCCGTCCTGGGCGTCGGTTTCGGCGCCTACCTGGCCGTGGACTTTGCGCTGCTGACCCAGGTCCTGCCGTTCGCCGTCAGCCGCGGCAAGGACATGGGGATCATCAACGTGGCCAACTCGCTGCCGCAGGTGGTTGCCCCGGGACTGGCGCTGCTGGCCGTGGCCTACTGGGGTGGCTACCGGACGCTGTTCCTCACGGCGGCTGCCATCGGGCTGCTGGGTGCCGTTTTCGTGGTGAAAATCAAGGGCGTCGACTGACCTGCCGGTGCCCGAAACTAAGGCCGCTGACTAATTAGGGCACACGCCTGTGCCGTATAGTTGAACCGGGCTGCAGGGCGGTACGGAAGTGGGGGCGCTCCTGGCCGCAGTCCCTACGACACAACCCCGGAATGCTGATGCCCGAGACTTTTTCAGACCATCCGCCCATGGCCGCCCGGCCTTCCGCTCCACGCCAGCGCCTCCGCTACACGCGGATCCTGGACACCGCCGCAGGGTTCGCCCGCACGGGTCTTGACGCCGTGGAACTCTCCGAAGTCGCAGAAAAAGCGGACGTGCCACTGGGAACCCTCTACCGTTACTTTCCGTCCCCCACCCACCTGATGCTGGCGCTGTACCGGCAGCAGCTGGACGAGCTGCAGGCCGGTTCCCGGGGCTCGTCGCCGCGCTTCCGGGGCCGGGCGCTGTCCGGCCTGCTGATGGAAATCTTCCACATGCGCGTCATGCAGCCCGCGGTGGAGCAATGCCTCAGCCGGGGCGTGTACCACCCGGACAAGGACACCACCGCACTCCTGCGCGAGATTGATGCACTCAGCGAAAAGCTCGTTGCGGGTGCCTGCGGCGACGCCGTGGGAGCCAGGGTCCTCCTCCTGACCGTCACTGGTCTGGTCCAGTCCGTCCGGAACCGGCGACTGTCCCTCTTCGAAGCCGAGGAGGACCTGAAAAAGGCGTGCGGTCGGCTGTCCCCCGGGGCCGAGGCGGGCTTCACAGTGTCCCGGTCGGCGTAACTGGTCTAGACCAAAAGGCAATTAAATACGCCATAATGCCGTGATCTGGATCACAAATCGTCCTGCATAAACGTTTTGTCAGGCTAAAGCTGTGTCAAGCAGGACCCGGCAGCCCTTTCGGGCCTGCCTACCATTGGGGCACAGGAGCGGCAGGGCGGAAACATCCCCGGCGTTCCCGCGGACCCGCCACCCTTGGGTTTCCTGTCGCACTACCTTCCACGCCTGGGCCCGGGAGGGCCCGGTTCCCGATGTGCCGTGTGCCCACGGCCAGCACCAGGAGACAACGACGTGTCCATTGACGCAATCACAGCCACCGACGATTCAGCAGCCACGGCCTTGACCGAAGACGAAATCTTCACGGCCCACCAGGGCGGCAAGCTCTCCGTCACCAGCACTGTTCCGCTGTCCAACAAGCGGGACCTGTCCATCGCCTACACCCCCGGAGTGGCCGAGGTGAGCCGGGCCATCCACGCCAAGCCCGAACTGGCCCGCACCCTGACCTGGGCCGAGCGCCTGGTGGTCGTGGTCAGCGACGGCACTGCCGTCCTGGGCCTGGGCAACATCGGGGCCAGCGCCTCGCTGCCGGTCATGGAAGGCAAGTCCGCCCTCTTCAAGACCTTCGGCGACCTTGATTCCATCCCCCTGGTCCTCAACACCACGGACGTGGACGAGATCGTGGAAACCCTGGTCCGCCTGCGCCCCAGCTTCGGCGCCGTGAACCTTGAGGACATCTCCGCCCCGCGCTGCTTCGAGCTCGAGGAAAAGCTGATCGAAGCCCTTGACTGCCCGGTCATGCACGACGACCAGCACGGAACCGCCGTCGTGGCCCTGGCAGCGCTGACCAACGCCGCCAAGGTGACCGGCCGCGGCCTCGAGGGCCTGAAGGTGGTGGTGTCCGGCGCCGGCGCGGCGGGGATCGCAGTCGCCGAGATCCTGCTCGCAGCCGGGATCACCGACGTCGTCCTGCTCGACTCCCGCGGAGTCATCAACAGCGGCCGCGCCGACCTCGCTGCCAGCCCCGACAGCAAGAAGGCCGACATCGCCGGCCGCAGCAACCCCCGCGGCATCACCGGCGGACCTGCTGAAGCGCTGGCCGGTGCCGACGTCTTCATCGGCGTCTCCTCCTCGAAGCTGGACGAGGCGCACCTGGCATCGATGAACCAGGACGCCATCGTGTTCGCCCTGTCCAACCCGGATCCCGAAGTCCTGCCCGAGGTGGCCGTAAAGTACGCCGCCGTGGTGGCCACCGGCCGCAGCGACTTCCCCAACCAGATCAACAACGTCCTGGCGTTCCCCGGCATCTTCCGCGGTGCCCTCGACGCCGGCGCCCGCCGCATCACCCCGGCCATGAAGCTCGCAGCGGCGCGCGCCATCGCCGGGCTCGCCGCCGAGGACCTCTCGGCCGACTACATCGTCCCCAGCCCGCTGGATCCCCGCGTGGCACCGGCGGTCACCGCGGCCGTCGCCGCGGCGGTGGAAGCGGAGTAAATCCCCTTTCCGGCAGAAACCACGACGGCGGTGCCTCCTTCCCCGAAGGAGGCACCGCCGTCGGGCGTTAAGGGCCGGCCCTAGACTGAAGTCCATGAGCTCCGAAACCGTGGTGACCATCCTGTGCGGCCTGGCGATCCTGGTGGGGGTGGCCGGCACCATCATTCCCGTCCTGCCAGGCAGCGTCCTCATTGGCGTGAGCCTGCTGGCGTGGGCCATCTGGGGCGGCGCCGGGTCTGCGGGGTGGGTCGTGTTTGCGGTGGCCATGATCTTTGTCGCCGCGGGGATGACGGCGGGTGCCGTCCTCACCGGCAGGAAGCTCAAGCAGCATGCCATTCCCAGCCGCAGCATTGTGGTGGCCCTCGTGGCGGGCGTGGTGGGGATGTTCATCATCCCTGTGGTGGGCCTCTTCGTTGGTTTCGCGGCCGGGCTGCTGGCCAGCGAGTTCCTCCGGACTCGGAATTTTTCGACGGCGGCGAAGTCCAGCTGGGCCGCGCTGAAGGCCACCGGGCTGGGGATGCTCGCGGAGTTCGGGCTGGCCTGCCTTGCCGCCAGCACCTGGGTCATTGGTGTGTGGATCGCCGCCGCCAACGGCTGAGTCCATTGCGCCCCGGACCCTGCCCGGGTACAACCAAGGTATGACCCAGCCAGCTTCAGCCCGGGACCATGTCCACGCCTGGATGGAAAAATACCAGGCTGCCTGGACCAGCAACGGCGCCGATGACATCCGCAACCTGTTTGCCCCGGACGCGCTCTACGAGACGCGTCCCCATGATCCCGAACCCTGGCGCGGCCAGGACGGGATCGTCCAGGGCTGGCTGGCGGCACGTGACGAGCCGGCCGACTGGACGTTCAGCTGGGAACTGCTGGGGTGCGACGGCGACACCGCCTTTGTCCAGGGCCTCACCACCTACTCGGGCGGCAGGCCCACGTACGACAATCTGTGGGTGATCAGGTTTGATGGATCCGGCCGTGCCCGCTCCTTTACTGAATGGTTCATGGCGGGGAAGCCGGAGATCCCTCCCGGTTAGCATGGAAAGATGAGCGCCGGGGAGACCGCACCGATCTACTGGGACCACCGCGACCTCACACCGTTCGGGCAGGCCCAGCTGCGCACCCCTGTCCACGACCTTGCCGGGGGAGTGGGCGGCCTGCTGACCGGCGTCCTCGGCGGCCGCAACCCTGCCCTGCTCTCCATCGACGGCGAGGTGCCGCGGCTCAAGCGGCTGCTGCCCAAGCCTGCCAAGGCGGTTCATGAAGCCGTCTTCACCAGCCACGAACCGGAGCGCCTGATCACCCTGGCGCGCGCCTACCCCGGGTGGGCGGGGCTCTGCTACCTCATGGGCGGGCTCCTGGCGTACAAGCACGGCGGCTACCTGCGGGCGTCGGAACTCCTGCAACGGGGGCTCGCCACCCGCAATGACGACGAAGCCAACCGTTACTCATCGACCTACCTCACCCGTATCGTCACCCGGATCGAACTGGCCGAGCGGGTGGAGATCCCCGTGCTGTTCAGCGAGGAATCGGTGTTCCTCGCCCTGTCCCATGCGCTGCGCGAGACGGGCCGCACCGAAGCGGCGCTCGACGCACTGGGCGGGCTGCCGCCATCGCTTCCCATGGCCCTGGCGCGCTGCTCGCTGGCCCTCACCCTGGGACGAAGCCGCACGGTCATTGACTGGACGGAGGGGCTGCTGAACGCGGACGATCTCTCCGCTGCCCTGCTGCTGGTCCGCGCCCGTGCCCTGCGGCGTGAAGGCCGGCTGGAGGCTGCGCACCAGGCCATCGCCGAAGTTTTGCGCCGCCGCAAGACACACCTTGTGCTCCGCAACGACGCGCTGACGGACCGGGCATTGCTCGTGCTGGAATCGGGCCGGCGGTCGCTGAATCCCCGCGACTGGGGACGCCGGCGCGGGGACCCGGAACCGCAGCGCGAACTCGAGGCGCCGCCGCCCATCCGCAAGGATGAGGAGATGCGGCGGATCTGGGAGCAGGACTGGAAGGAACTCGGCGGAGAGTAGGAACCCGGACCGGCTACTGGGGGCGGCCGGCCAGGAACGGCACCAGCTGCTCGCCGAGCAGCACGGCCCCCAGTGCCACCATGATGATGCCGCTGGCAAGCGTTACTGCCCGGGCGGCGCCGGGCCTGCTTTGCAGCAGGGAGCGCGAGAGCAGGGCCACCACCGTGTAAACCAGGCCCGCCAGTGCCACGAACGTCATGCCCAGCAGCCCGGACTGCACCGGCACGGGCAGGGAGGCCTCGGAGCTGACGAACTGCGGTATGAGGGCCACATAAAAGAGCAGGCCCTTGGGGTTGATCCCGCTGGTGCCCATCCCCTGCAGGAAGGTGCGCAGCTGTGTTCCGGCGGCCTGTATTCCGGCGGCGCCGGGCGCGTCCGCGCTGAAGCTCGCGCCGCGCCAGGACCGGAGGGTTCCCACCCCCAGCCACAGCAGGTAGCCCGCGCCGGCCAGGGTAATCCAGCCCAGGACCCCGGGCATGCCTGCCAGCACGGCGGCCAGCCCGGCCACCAGCAGGACGGTGTGAAGGACGTATCCGCCGCAGAGCCCGGCAACCGCGGGGACGAAACTGCGCTGCCGCAGGCCCGCCGCGATGGTGTAGGCCCAGTCCACCCCCGGCGTGCAGGCCAGGGCTGCAGCAACCACCAGGAAGGCAAGGAACAACTGCGGGTTCATCGGGTTTCTCCTGTCGAAGGGCTCTCAGGAGCAACCATAGGGAGAATCCAGCCATAAGTGCTGTCCTGTTTTCGCCCGCCCCGCGGTGACAGCAGTATGTTTATTGCGTGATAGACAAGATTGACAGGAATATCTTGCGGTACCTCCAGGAGGACGGGCGCATGACCGCCACCGCGCTGGCAGCGAAGGTGGGCCTGACGGTGGCTCCCTGCCACCGGCGGCTGCGCGACCTGGAGCGGTCCGGGGTGATCCGCGGGTACAAGGCAGACATCGACCCCGCGGCGGTGGGCCTGGGATTCGAGGCGATCGTTTTCGTCACGCTCCGCCAGGTGGACCGCCCCACCATGGAGATTTTCGAGAACCGGGTGGCGGACAACCCGAACATTGTGGAGGCACAGCGGCTGTTTGGTTCCCCGGACTATCTGCTGAAGGTCATAGCGGAGGACCTGCCGGCGTACCAGCGCTTCTACGACACCGAGCTCACATCGCTGCCCGGCGTTGAACGGCTGACGTCAACGCTGGTCATGAAGAACCTCAAGTCCAACGCGGGCCCGCCCGTCTAGGTCCCCGCGGTCCGCAAGTCAGTCGGCAGGCAGAATGTGGACGATGATCACCTGCGTGTCCTTGCTGCCGTCGTAGCGGAGATCGTAGTTCACCGTCAGTCCGGTGCCTGTTCCCGGCGTGATGGAGAAATCGCTCTTGGAAGCAGGATCCGCCTGGGTGCTGCTGATCCATTCTTCAGCCGGCTCCGCTGCTATCCCGTAGCGCTGCACGCCGTCCCTGATCAGCTCAAAGTACTCGTCAGGTGAGCTGGCGGTGAGGAAGTAGGTGACCTCGCTGAAGTCCGTCCGCCGGTCTGTGGTGTTGAAACGGATCCGGTCCGTTTCGGCGGTTATTTCGCCGTTGGGCGCCAGGATGCTGAGGCTGATCTTGCCCGAACCCCGGGTATTGATCTCGGGGCCGTAACTGTCCTTGGTGACGCGGACGGCGTCCTTTTCCAGGCGTCCCGAGCTCATATCCAGGCGGGCCGTCCCGGTGGTGCGGATACTTTCCACGCCGGCGGCGTCAAGGGTGGAGAAAGCGGAGGTTTTCACGGGGCTCCCTGCAGAAGATGAAGTGGCGGTGGTCGGATCGGCCGGAGTTGGCGCTTTGCAGCCGGCCAGGACAAGGAGTGAAACGAGGGCAATGACGACGGCGGTCCGTTCGCCGGGTGCGGCGCATCGGCGGGGCGCAATCACTGGTGGACCTCCGCGTCGAACCCGTCAAGGAACCGGTCCATGATGCCGGGAATGTTGTTGGTGGGACGGTACTGGTCCACCCGGCCGTCAAAGTCGGAGCCGATGATCTGCGCCGCCCGGTCCGGGTCCGTGGCCAGAAGATGTTGGTAAGCGGGGAGGGTGTCCTGCCGGATGAGGTTCCAGCGCTGGTCCGCGTTGGCGATGTTGCCGTCGGGGAAGCCCGTGGTGAAGTCGGTGCGGAACTGGGCGGGATTGTCCCAGCTGGTGAAGGGGATGTTCTCGGGACCGGGGCTTTCCACGCTGAAACTGTAGGGAAACACCTCAGGGTAGCTTTTGGCGCCCGGGATGGAGGGTTCCCCGGCGAGCGTCACCATATAGGTCACGGCTTCGCCTCCAGGGTGGCCGCGCATGTTGTCGTAGTCGTCCGCGATAATTTCGTTCTGCTCGCGGTACAGGAGGGCCGTGTTTCCTTCACGGACCTGGTCGGGATCTCCCGAATCGATCTGCGCCCACGCGTTGGCCGTGGCCTGGTCGATGGCGCCGGAGTCGCGAAGGCGGTTGATCTCATCGATGCCGCCGTTCAGATACGCCTGGTGCTGGCGCGCCTGGTCCAGGAAGATTTCCTTGTTCATGTCCAGCATGCTGGTTTCATAAAAGCGGATTTCCGCATCCGTCATCCCTGCGAGCTGTTCCAGCTGGTCCAGGACGGGAAGGGGGATGTCCGAGGCTGGATTGTCGGTGATTTGTTGAGCCAAATCCCGCAGCATGGCCATGTCCCGGAATCCGCCGGCGAAGGACGGGCCAATCATGTTGGCCATGCCTGCCCACTGCAGATCCGGGTTGGCAAGGTAGGCCTGGCCGTAAAAGTCGTAGACCTTGGTGATGGTCTCCCAGTTGTATTCCGTACCTTTTGACGTGTCCCAGTCGGCTGGATCAATGCCCATGTCCAGCATCGCCTGCCGGTTCCAGTAGGAATTGAGGAAGTCCTGGTAGCCCTTGGAGTTCTTGCTGATCAGGCCGGAGTCCGCCGCGGCGTCCATGGCGGTTTTGGCTGCCTCCGGGTTCGCCTGGGCCCACTGGCGGAACCCGTCGCTCAGCAGGTAGGCGCGCCGCTCGGCCGGGGTCATGGCCTTCAGTCTGTCTGTCAGGTCCTGGGCGGTTCCGCTCCCGGATCCGCCCGACCCGGGTCCTCCCGGTCCACCAGTGCTGGCCTTCTCCTGTTCGTCCGCGTTGGCAAGGAGTGTCCTGGCGGCCGACTCCAGCCCTGCCGTTGCCGACCTCAGCAGCCTGGTGTGCGATGACGTCCACTCGCTGCGGAACCTGTCGCCGTCGCGCCCTTTCCACAGGCCGGAACCAATGCTGCTGCTGAGCTGCTGCCCCAGGACGTTGAGCCGGTTGGCGCCGGCAGCCAGGTCCTTGGCGAGTTGCCGCAGCTGCGCCACATCGCCGCCGTAAAAGTTTCCCGCCATGCTGCCCCCTGTTGGCTCCCCCGCTGTTGGCTCTTCCGTGCCAGCCTAACGGGGCATCCTCCGCGCGGCGATGGGGAGTGGTGCCCCTGTGGTCCCCGCCTACTCGGCCTGGTCCCCCAGGAGCCCGGTGGTCCGGTACGGGATGACTTCGCGGAGGAACATGCTGGTGGACGTGCGGACGATGCCCGGGCAGAGCCGGATCTCCTCCGACACCCGGTAGAGGTCGTCGGGGCTCTTGGCCACCACGCGGATCAAGAGGTCGGTATCGCCGGCCGGCGCATGGCACTCCAGGACTTCGGGAATTTCACGCAGGGCAGCGATGGCCTCGTTCAGGTGGCTCTGGTCCAGCGCTGCGCTGACCGCGGCGGCCACGCCCCGTCCCAGGGCCGCCGGAAGCACCCGGCTGCTGTTGGGGCGGAGGGCGCCGGATGCCGTCATCCGCTCCAGCCGGCTCTGGACGGTTCCGCGCGCGAGGCCCAGCCGCTGGGCAAGCACCATGATGGGGACACGCGGATCCTGGTCCAGGGCATTCAGGATGCGCCGGTCGGTGGCGTCCAGTTCCTGCAATCTGACCACTTCCTGTTGCTGCTGGCCTCAGGGATTGATCAAACTGATCAACTCAAGTTGGGCCAATTGTCCCAACTGTATGTTCTCTGCTGGAATAGTGGCAACAAGGACAAAAGCTACCGCTGGTCCGCGCAGGCTACAGTTTCCCCGGCACACCACCCGGCACTTGGACACCGCTTCCCGCAAGGAAGCCGCCGCTGATTGACGCTTGTTCACACCACGCTCATTCTGCAAACACGGCAAGAGCCCCTGAGCTACCGACGCCCGCCTCCCGGAGTCATCGGTAGCTGAGGGGCTCTTGTGTGCTTCCGTCTAGGGTTGATCCATGACCTCCGCCGGCCGCTTCGCCCCCAGCCCGTCCGGTGAGCTGCACGTGGGGAACCTGCGGACCGCAATCCTCGCCTGGCTTTTCGCCCGCTCCACCGGACGCCGCTTCCTGCTGCGGGTGGAGGACCTGGACCGCGCCCGCGCAGGAGCGGAGGCCGTGCAGCTGCGCGATCTGGCGGCAGTGGGCATCACCTGGGACGGCGATGTGGTCCGGCAAACCGACCGCGGGCCCCTCTACGCCGCGGCGATCACACGGCTTGAAGAGTCCGGCCTGACGTACGAGTGCTTCTGCACCCGCCGCGAGATCCAGGAGGCGCCGTCCGCCCCGCATGCTCCGCAGGGTGCCTATCCCGGCACATGCCGCAACCTGGACCGGGCGGAACTGGACTACAAGCGGTCCACGCGGCCGGCCGCCATCCGCCTGCGGGCGGATGTGCGGGAATACACGGTCCAGGACGTCCTCCACGGCGAGTTCACCGGGGCTGTGGACGACTTCGTGCTTCGCAGGAATGACGGGGTAACCGCCTACAACCTTGCCGTCGTGGTGGATGATGCCGCGCAGGGCATAGACCAGGTGGTCCGCGGCGACGACCTGCTCCCCTCAACGCCCAGGCAGGCTTATCTCGCCTCGCTCCTGCATATTCCCGTCCCGGAATATGTGCATGTTCCCTTGGTGGTGAATCGCGACGGCCTGCGGCTGGCAAAGCGCGATGGAGCGGTCACGCTGGCGGACCTCGCCCAGGCCGGGGTGGGTGCCCACGACGTGCGGAACCTGCTGCTGGAGTCCCTGGGATTACCCGCCGGAACGCTGGGCCACGCACTGCAGGCCCTGGACCCGGCACGGTTGCCCCGCGAACCCTGGGTGTGGCCCGGGATGGACCGCCCGGCCGCTGGCTAAGCTTGGTAGATGTCAGACGAGCACATTCCGGCCCAGGCCCGGACGCCAAGGTTCACGGTGGAGACCGCCAAAGTCCTCGCAGAGGTTGCCCACAACCGGCAGAAGGACAAGCTGAAGCGGCCCTACCGGGACCATGTCCTTGCCGTCGGGGATGCCCTGGCGGACTTCGACGACGAGATCCGGATCGCGGGTTACCTCCACGACATCGCCGAGGACACACCGATGACACGGCAGGCCCTGCTGGACATGGGGGTTCCCGAGCGCTCCGTGGACATCATCGAGCGCGTCACCAACCGCCTGCACAGCGACCCCGACGATTACCAGTCCGGCATCCGTGAGATCGCCGGGGACCATGACGCCGCCCTGGTCAAGATCGCCGACAATGCGCACAACTCCCTGCCCGAACGCGTCCAGGCGCTGGCGGAGAAGTGGCCGGACAAGCCCCCGGTGACAAAGTACCGGGACGCCAGGCCGGTGCTTTACGCAGCCGTGGAGGTGGAGGAGGTCCGCAAGATTTTGGCTCGGGCCAATCCGTGGCTGCTGGAGGAATTCGACGCGCAGCTGGATGAGGCCGATGACACCGACTACGAGAACCTCCGCTACGATTCCGGCCCGGGCTCCCGCTCCAAGTAGACCAGGAACTCCTCCGCGAACCGCCGCACCCCGTCCCATTCCGTGTAGATGTAGTCGCGGCCGGTGTCCGTATCCGGGCTGCCCTGGCCGCTGACGATCTTCTTCATCATCATGCGCTTGAGGAATCCGTACTGGGTGTAGAGGAGGGCGCCGCCGAACATCGCCACCTTGTCAGGATGCCAGCCGGTGCTGTCCTCGAACTCCGCAACGTACTTTTCCGCCTCTTCCGGCTCCGCGTGCGCCGAGAGGCTGACCGAGAACAGGGCGGCCGGCAGGCGCTCCAGGCCGGACCGGTTCCGGCGGACAAAATCGGCCACGTAGCCCTCGTGCTTCCCGGCATGGATGGAAGCACCCACTATGACGCCGTCATAGCCGTCAGGCAGGTCGTGGTCTGCGTGCTTGAGGTCCAACGTGTCGGCCTGGTGCCCGTGGGCCTGCAGGACATCAGAGATGTAGTCGGCGATGCGGGCCGTTTGCCCTTCCGAAGTTCCGTACGGGATCAGGATTCTTGCCATGACCACTACTCTGGCGTCCGCCCGGAACCGGGCAAAGGGGCAAAGGTCCTTGCATGCGGTGCCCTGCAGGCGTCCTGCGGAGCAGCCGGGGACTAGACCCGTCCCAGCGCTTCGATGTCCTCCAGGAAGTCCGCCTGCACCTCCGCGCTCACGGTGGTGCGGGTATCACCAATGGCGTCGAGGTAGTCCTGGGTGGAGGGACCTTTCCTGACGGCGGCGCGGACGGAAACGTCGCCCCCGGAGGCCAGCCCGCCGTCGTCGTACACGGCTTTTTCCAGCGCCCGCTGGGAGGCGCTGCGGGCCGCGTACTCGATGTCGGCCGGGGAGAAGCCCTCGGTACGTTCCACCAGGAGTTCCACGTCCACGGCATCCACCACGGCCGCCGGGATGAAACGCTGCCACATCGCCTCCCGGGCCTGCCGGTCCGGCAGCCCGATGGGGATGACGTAGTCGAACCGCCCGTGGCGCAGGAAGGCCGAGTCGAGGGCGCGGATGAAGTTGGTGGCGCAGACCAGGAGCCTGCCGGGCTGTTCCCGGAATGCGGGAATGATCTTCAGCAGCTCGTTGGTCACCCCCTGCAGCGGTGACGGCGGATCACCGGCGCGCTGGGAAGCGATCTCCTCCACCTCGTCGATGAACACCACCGCGTGCTCCAGTTCCGCGATTTCCAGGAAGGTCTCGCGAAGCGCGCCGGCCAGGCCCTGAGGGTCGCCGGCCAGGCGGGACGGGAAGACCTCCACGAACGGCCACTCCAGCCGGGAGGCGATGGCCTTGGCAAAGGTGGTCTTGCCGGTGCCGGGAGGCCCGAAAAGGACGACGGCGCGCGGCGGCACCACGCCGAATTCATCGGCCAGGTCCGCCTCGGCGAGCGGCAGCACCAGGCGCCGTTCCAGCAGTTCCTTTTCCCTGCGCATGCCGGCAACGTTTTCCCAAAGGTCGCGGGCCAGGACGCGGCCGCCCAGCTGGCCCAGGGCGCCGAGCTCCTGGCGCTGGACGGGAATGGTCCGCTCGAAGTAGCGCAGGTTTTTCTTGAGTGCGAAGCCGCGGCCCAGGAAGGCCTCCACACGGGTTTCGGACTCAGGCATCAGGGCGGAGAGCTTGTTCAGGCCGTGCGGGGCCATCCGGTTTTCGACGGCGGCGAGCAGCGAGGTGCCGATGCCCCTGCCGCGGTACTCGGGAAGGGTGGCCAGGAACACGATCCAGCCCTGGTCGTGCGCGGCCCGTCCCACAGCGGCGCCCACCACCTGCTCGCCCTGCACCGCAACCACCGCATGGTCTTTTTCGCACGATGCCAGGACCTCGGACAGGGCGTATACGGGTTCGACGTTGTGGGCCTTGAGCGTCTCCCACAGGTGCAGGATGCCGTCCAGGTCCGCCGAGTGGAAATCCCTGATCCGCCAGTTGGTCATGCGTTACTCCTGTTGGTTCGTCATTGAGCCAGTCGTGGTCGAGCCAGCGTGGACATCTCAGGTGAGCATATGTGAAGCAGGCACCGGGCGGGGTTGCGGTGGCGTTGCATGACGTGCCGCTGCTCAAACCCCCAGCATGTCCATCGTGTTCCGCAGCGTGTCCGCGGAATGGTGCAGGGCGGCCAGCTCGACGTCGTCCATGGGCGTTTCCAGGACACGGTGCACCCCGCCCCTTCCCACCACGCTGGGGAGGGACAGCGCCACGCCGGAGATCCCGTACAGCCCCGACAGCACAGTGGAAACCGGAAGGACAGCGTTGTCGTCCCGGAGCAGCGCCTCCACAATGCGGGCACCGGACAGGCCGATGGCGTAGTTCGTGGCCCCTTTTCCGGCGATGACCTTGTAGGCGGCCTGCACCACTTCACGGGCGGTGCCGGCGAGGTATTCGGGCGTGAAGATCCGCTCCCCGCCCACCGTCCAGTCCCTGATGGGGACCGGACCGATCGTGGCGCCGGACCACAACGGGAACTCCGTGTCCCCGTGCTCTCCCACCATGCTGGCGTGGACGCTGGTAACGGAAACCCCGGCCTCCAGGGCCAGGAGCCACCGCAGCCGGGACGTATCCAGCACCGTGCCGGAGGAGAAAATCCGTTCCGGTGGCAGCCCGGAGATGCGCTGGGCAGCCACCGTCAGGACGTCGCAGGGGTTGGTCACCAGGACATAGACAGCATCCGGCGCACGTTCCAGCAGAGGCGGCATCAGCTGCTCGAGGATCCGGACGTTGGTCCCCGCCAGGTCAAGGCGGCTCTGGCCTGGGTTCTGTTTGGCGCCGGCCGTGATGACCACGACGTCGGCGCCTTCCGTGACGGCGATATCCCCGCCGCCGGTGACGGTGGCCGACGCCGCGGCGAACTGGCTGCCGTGGGCAAGATCCAGTGCTTCCGCCTCCGCCTTGGGCGTGTTGACGTCGTACAAGGCGATACTGCTGGCGGAGCCGCGGATCAGCGCGGCGTACGCCAGCGACGTCCCGACGCTCCCGGCGCCCACCACTGCGAGCTTGGATCCTGCCATGGTGCACTCTGCCTTTCCGGAGCCGTTGAGTGTGCCCTACCCGAAGAGTAGCGTGGCCCACATCACTCAAATCCCCAATTAGGAGCCACCATGCCACATTATGGAGGCCGGCTCGCAGCTGTTACTGCAGCGCTGGCTATGAGCGTTACCACCGGGGCCATCAGTCCTGCTTTTGCCACCAACCAACAGGGCGCCGATGAACGGCACACGGACAAGAATCCCACCGCCACCGGTTACGGCGGTGCCGTCAGCACCGTGGACCCGGAAGCTTCAGCGGCGGCCATTGACGTCCTCCGTCACGGGGGCAACGCGGTGGACGCCGCCGTGGCTGCTGCGGCCACCCTTGGCGTCACCGAACCCTACAGCGCCGGCATTGGCGGCGGCGGTTATTTCGTTTACTACGACGCGAAGTCCGGAAAGGTCAGCACCATTGACGGCCGCGAGACGGCTCCGGCGGGGATTACCCATGATGCGTTCATCGATCCGGCCACCGGCAAGCCCTACCCGTTCACTCCCGAGCTTGTCACCAGTGGCGTCTCGGTGGGTGTTCCGGGGACGCCTGCCACCTGGGAGCGCGCGCTGGAGCGCTGGGGAAAGTTCAGCCTGAAGAAGGCGCTGGAACCCGCCATCCAGGTGGCGGACCGCGGGTTCGTGGTGGACGAGACGTTCCGGAGCCAGACGGCGGACAACCAGAAACGGTTTGAAGCCTTCACCTCAACCAAGGATCTGTACCTGCATAACGGGAAGCTCCCGGAGGTGGGCTCGGTCTTCAAGAACCCTGACCTCGCAGACACCTACCGGCTGCTGGCAGACAAGGGCATGGACGCGTTCTACGACGGAGCGTTGGCCAAGGAGATCGCCAAGACCGTACAGAACCCGCCCAAGTCTCCGGACACCAAGCTTCCTGTGCCCAAAGGCTCCATGACCGAGGAGGACCTGGAGCACTACAAGGCCCTGGACCAGGACCCCACCCACGTGAACTACCGTGGCTATGACGTCTACGGCATGGCACCCTCCAGCAGTGGCGGCACCACCGTGGGTGAGTCGCTGAACATCCTGGACGTGTTCAACCTCCCGTCCCTCAAGGCTGACCAGCCCGCCGTGCTGCACCACTACCTGGAGGCCAGCGCCCTGGCTTTCGCGGACCGTGCCAAGTACGTGGGGGACCCCGCGTTCGTGAAGGTGCCCACCAAGGCGCTGACCGATCCCATCTTCGGCAAGGAGCGTGCCTGCGAGCTTGATCCCATGCACGCGGCTATTAAGCCCTTGAAGACCGCAGGCGATGTCACCTCCTACGACGGCACCTGCCCGGTCAAACCGGCTGCGCTCGCGGATGAGAAGGACACGGAAAACATCTCCACCACCAACATGACCGTCTCGGACAAGTGGGGCAACGTCGTCGAGTACACGCTGACCATCGAACAGACCGGCGGCTCCGGCATGGTGGTTCCCGGCCGCGGGTTCCTGCTCAACAACGAGCTGACCGACTTCTCCACGGTCTATGACCCTGCCGACCCCAACCGGATCGAGCCGGGCAAGCGGCCGCGGTCGTCCATGTCGCCCACCATCCTGCTGGAGGACGGCAAGCCGTTCCTGGCCCTGGGCTCCCCGGGCGGCTCCACCATCATCACCACGGTGCTGCAGACGCTGGTCAACCGCATCGACCTGGGCATGAGCATCCCGGACGCCATCGCCGCTCCCCGTGCTTCACAGCGGAACACCAAGGCCGTCACTGCTGAGCCGGCGTTCATCGACAAGTACGGCGCAGCACTGACGTCGCGCTTCGGGCACACCCTGACCCCATCGGGCGACTCGTTCTCCTCCGCCTCGGAGATCGGGGCGGCCACCGCCATCGAATTCCTGGGGGACGGCCGGACACTAGCGGCAGCCGAGCCGGTCAGGCGCGGCGGCGGATCGGCCATGGTGGTCAAACCGTCAAAGTAGAAGAGCCACTGCCTTAAACGCCCGACGGCGGCACCCGGCTCCTGGATTTCCAGGACCTGGGTGCCGCCGTCGTTCAGGGCAGCTACTTTTTGAAGGTCTCCGCCGGGGCATTGGCAACCACCGGCGACATGCCGGTGTAGCCGTCGCGGGTTTCGGCGATTTGGCGGATGCGGGTGCGGCAGGCGTACCAGCCGGCGACCATGAGGATGGAGGCGATGGCGGTGACGAGCATGGTCAGGGGTGAGTCGATGAAGACCATGATGAGGACGCCGATGAGGAAGAGCAGGGAGAGGTAGCCGGTGTAGGGGGCGCCGAACATGCGGAAGGAGGGGCGGGTGACCCAGCCTTTGTCGGCCCAGCGTTTGAGTTGGATTTGGCACAGGACGATGGTGGCCCAGGTCATGATGATGCCGACCGAGGCGATGTTCAGGACGATTTCGAAGGCTTCGGCGGGGACGAGGTAGTTCAGGGGGACGCCGAGGAGGGAGACGGTGGCGGTGATGGCGATGCCGCCGTAGGGGACGCCTGCTTTGTTCATGCGGGAGGCGAAGCGGGGTGCGGAGCCGTTGACGGACATGGAGCGCAGGATCCGGCCGGTGGAGTAGAGTCCGGCGTTCAGGGAGGACAGGGCGGCGGTGAGGACGACGAGGTTCATGATGACGTCTACGCCCTGGACGCCGATGGAGCCGAAGAAGGTCACGAAGGGGCTGACGCCTTTTTGGTAGGAGGTGAAGGGCAGCAGCAGGGCCAGGAGGATCACGGAGCCGACGTAGAACACGGCGATGCGGAAGACCACGGAGTTGATGGCCTTGGGCATGATTTTTTCGGGGTTTTCGGTTTCGCCGGCGGCGGTGCCGACGAGTTCGATGGAGGCGTAGGCGAACAGGACGCCCTGCATGAGGATGATCATGGGCAGCAGGCCGTTGGGGAAGATCCCGCCGTTGTCGGACAGGAGGCTGATGCCGACCTGTTGGCCGTCCACGGGGGTGCCGAAGATGACGAAGTAGGTGCCGATGATGAGGAACGCGACCAGGGCGGCGACCTTGATCAGGGCGAACCAGAATTCCATTTCGCCGAAGACCTTGACCGAGACCAGGTTCAGGGCCAGGACGACGATGAGGGCGGTCAGCGCCCAGGCCCACTGGGGGACGTCGGCCATCCAGGGGATGTAGTTGCCGAAGAAGTGCATGTAGAGGGCGGCGGCGGTGATGTCCACGATGGTGGTGGTGGCCCAGTTGATCCAGTAGAACCAGCCGGAGACGAATGCGGCTTTTTCGCCGAAGAATTCGCGGGCGTAGGAGACGAACGAGCCCGAGGAGGGCCGGTGCAGGACCAGTTCGCCCAGGGCGCGCAGGATCAGGAACGCGAAGAACCCGCAGACCGCGTAGGCGATGACCAGGGACGGGCCGGCGGCGTTGAGCCGGCCGCCGGCGCCCAGGAACAGGCCGGTGCCGATCGCGCCGCCGATCGCGATCATCTGGATCTGCCGGGGCTTGAGGTTCTTGTGGTAACCCTTGTCCTCCGCGTGCAGGGAGGTCTCGGACGCATGCGCGTGACCACCATCAATAACGTGGTCAGGAAGTGGAGTATTTGTCATGGGAGTGTCCTTTGGGGATGTGGGGACTACTTGGGACTACTTGCTGAGGTTTGCCAGGCGTTCGGGGCTCAGGAGTTCCTGGAGCTGGGCGTCGGTGAGGAGCCCGTGTTCCAGGACCAGTTCAGCCACGCCCTTGCCGGTGGCAAGCGCCTCCTGCGCGATGGCGGTGGCGGTGGCGTAGCCGAGGTGGGGATTCAATGCGGTGACCAGGCCGATTGACTGCTCCACGGTGCGGCGCAGGTGTTCGGTGTTGGCGGTGATGCCACGGATGCAGCGGGCCGTAAGGGTGCGGCATGCTGCTTCCAGGTGGGAGATGCTCTTGTGGAGGCTGTGGACGATGATGGGTTCGAAGGCGTTGAGCTGCAGCTGCCCGGCCTCGGCGGCCATGGTGATGGTGACATCGTTGCCGATCACCTCGTAGGCCACCTGGGAGACCACTTCCGGGATGACCGGGTTGATCTTGCCGGGCATGATGGACGATCCGGACTGGACGGCCGGCAGGTTGATCTCGCCGAAGCCGGCGCGGGGGCCTGAGGAGAGCAGGCGGAGGTCGTTGCAGATCTTGGACAGCTTGACCGCCACACGCTTCAGCACGCCGGACAGGTGCACAAAGGCGCCCACGTCCTGGGTGGCTTCAATGAGGTCGACGGCGGTCACCAGCGGCAGTCCGGTGACCTCCGCAAGGTGCCGGCAGGCCGTTGCGGCGTAACCGGCCGGGGCATTCAGGCCGGTGCCGATGGCGGTGGCCCCGAGGTTGATCTCGTGGATCAGCAGCTCTGCCTCCGCCAGGCGCAGCCGGTCCTCGCCGATGGTGACGGCGTAGCTGCCGAACTCCTGGCCCAGGGTCATGGGGACGGCGTCCTGCAGTTGGGTGCGGCCCATCTTGACCACGGTGCGGAATTCCATGGCCTTGGCAGCGCAGGCATCCTCGAGTTCTTCGAGTGCAGCCAGCAGCTCCCTGGCGGCGAAGATGGTGCCCAGCTTCACGGCCGTGGGGTACACGTCGTTGGTGGACTGGCTGAGGTTGACGTGGTCGTTCGGGTGCAGCCGCGCGTAGTCACCCTTGGGGTGGCCAAGGATTTCCAGCGCCCGGTTGGCGATGACCTCATTGGCGTTCATGTTCGACGACGTCCCGGCACCCCCCTGCACCACGTCCACCACGAACTGGTCGGCAAGCCGTCCGGCCAGGACGTCCTGGCATGCCTCTTCGATGGCGTCGGCGCGTTCGGCGTCCAGCAGGCCAAGCTCGCGGTTGGTGCGGGCGGCGGCCAGTTTCACGGCGGCAAGCCCGCGGACCAGGTGCATGTTGGAGGACAGCTTCTGGCCGGTGATCGGGAAGTTCTCTACCGCGCGGAGCGTGTGCACGCCCCAGTAGGCGTGGGCCGGTACGTCGCGGTCGCCGAGCAGGTCGTGCTCGGACCGGACGTCTGCGGTGGTTTGGGTGATGGTCATGGGGTCCTTACGGGGCGTCGTTGTCGGGTTCGGACGGTGGTTATGCGGAAACAGGGGCAAGAAAATCGGTGGCCAACAGTCGGCCCACCTGGTGGCCGCCGCCCAGCACGGGTGCGGTGGCGATACCGGTGAGCGCTTCGATGTCCACGCCCAGCGCATCCAGCAGGCGGACGGTGGCCGGCATCCGGGCGCGGTCGCCGCCGTCGGAAATCTTTACAGCCACGGCGCTGCCGTCAGCCAGGCCCACCAGCTGCACGCCCTCAAAACCGTCCTTGGCCACGGTGCCGGGCAGCAGGCGCATCAGTTCGGTGACGTCGCGGCCTTCCCCGGCCACCATGTGCGGGTGCTGCTGCATGGCCAGCCCGACGGCGGCCTCCGCACTTCCCGAATCCAAGGCGTCATTGTGCGCGGCCGCTTGGGCGATCCGGCCAAAGGCGCGGGCCATGCCGCGCAGGCTCAGGGCAAACAACGGGGTCCCGCAGCCATCGGTGCTCGCCGCGGCCGGCTCCTCGCCGGTCAGGTCGGTGACGGTCTGCGTAACGAGCTGCTGCAGCGGGTGGGCGGGATCCAGGTAGCCCTGCACGGACCAGCCGTTGATGGCGCAGGTGGCGGCCATGGCGGCGTGTTTCCCGGAGCAGTTCTGGGTGATCCGGGTGGCGTTCCCGCCGTTCCGCAGCCAGTCCTCACGCTCGGTGGTGCCGTAGGGAAGGTCGGTGCTGTTTTCCAGGTCGGTGGGGGCGAGTCCGTGCAGTTCCAGGATGCGCAGGGCGCCGTCCCGGTGGACTGCGGCACCCGAATGGCTTGCGGCGGCCAATGCCAGGAGGTCTGCGGGGAGTTCAAGGCCGGCGCGGACCAGGGCGACTGCCTGGAGGGGCTTGAGCGCAGAGCGGGGGTAGAAGGGAGTCTGGGGATCCCCAGCGGCTGCCGCCACTGAACCGTCAGCCGCAAGGGCGATCGCCGAGCCGTAGTGGACACTTTCCACCAGGCCGTCACGGGTGGCGGCCACCAGCGGGACGTGCTGCGGCAGGGCCAGCTGGGCCGGGGCAGCGGTGTGGGCAGCAGAAAACACGGGGGATGGCATGGAGTCCTAGGAAGGTTTGGTTGGATACGGCTAGTTGTTAAGGATGGAGTCCAGGGCCACGCCCACGGCTTCCAGGTGCTGGGCCATGGCGGCGCGGGCGTTTTCCGCCGAGCCGGCCTCGATGGCTGCGAGGATCTGCTGGTGCTCAATATCGGAGGCATGCTGGCGGTCTGCCACCATGTTCAGGGTCTCGGACTGGTGCGCCAGAGCGTCGCGGATGTCAGCCACGACGCTGGCAAACACTTTGTTGCCGCTGGCGCGTGCGATCGCGGCGTGGAAGCTGGAGTCCAGGGCCACCCAGGATTCCGGATCGGTTTCCGTGGCCATGGCGGCAACGATCCCGCGGAGGACGTCGAGCTCCTCCGGAGTGCGGCGTTCCGCTGCCAGCCCTGCAGCCGGGACCTCGATGTGCGGACGCGCTTCTGTCAGGTCCCGCGCCGAGTATTGCCCCAGCATGAGGTCGTTGGCCACCTTGCTGGCAATGACGAACGTGCCCTTGCCGGTCCTGGTGACCGTGAGGCCCAGCGCGGTGCAGGAGCGGAGGGCTTCCCGGATTACTGATCGGCTGACTCCGTACTGCTGCGAGAGGGTTGCCTCCGAGCTGAGCTTGCTTCCCACCGGAAGCGCGCCGGACTCGATGTCCTCACGGATGGCGTTGAACACCGCCTCGGCAGCGCTCAGCCGGGCAAGGGGGCGGAATGCAGGCTGTCCTGCTGTCCGGCTGTCTGACAGGTTCACGCCTTAAATATGGCACTGGTCACAGTTGCTGTCAAGCTCTCCCTAGTCCTGCCGCCGGCTGGCCGCACGCCGCCGGTCGCGCCGCCGTCGTGACCGGACGTGCCAGATGATGAGCCCTGCCACCGCCACGATCGCTATGACGACGGCGAGATCCCGGCCCGCTGCCTGGGCAACGGCTTCGTAGGAGTTGCCCGCGAGGAAACCCAGCAGGACGAAGCCGATGCCCCACACCATGCCGCCCACCGCGTTGTAGGCAAGGAACCGGCCATAGGGCATCCGGGACGTGCCCGCGAGGGCGGGCATGACGGCCCGGAAAAAGGCGGTGAAGCGGCCCAGGAAGACTGCCGAACCGCCCTTGCGGCGGAGGAAGTCCTGCGCGTTCTCCAACCTCCCGGCATGGCGGCGCAGCATTCTTGCCTTCATGATGCGCGTGCCCAGATGTTTGCCCACTTCGTAGCCCACGCTGTCGCCGATGATGGCGGCAGCGACCACCAGGGCCATCATCGCGCCCAGCTGCACTTCACCGCGGCTGGCCACTACTCCACCCAGGACGGCCGCTGTCTCACCTGGAACCACGAAGCCCACAAACAATGCGTCCTCGGCAAAGACCAGGCAGAAGACGGCAATATATGCCACAAGCGGGCTGACGTTTAGGAGGCCGTCGATGAAGCCCGTCATGGCTGCTGGTCAGCCTTGCGGGGCCGGGACGGGGCCGAGCTTTGCCAGGAACGGGACCCGGGCCAGCAGTGACAGCCCAAAGCGGTTCCACAGGCCGGTCAGGAACGCGGCTCCGGTAGCTGCGGTAAGGAAGGATGCCGTGACGTCGGTGGGGTAGTGCACGCCGAGGTAAACACGGGAGAAGGCCACGAGGACCGCCACGGCGATTCCGAGGACGGCAGCCGCCCGCTGCCACCTGGTGCCGCGGGCCAGCAGAAAGACGGCAATGGCCAGCGCGGAAGCCAGCGCCACATGCCCGCTGGGGAAGCTGTCCGTTCCCGGCTCCGGGATGAGCGGGTTGTACAGGGCTGTCGAGTCCGGGCGGTGCCGGGCCACCAGCACCTTGAACAATTCGCTGCTCACCCAGGCGCCGGCCGCAACCAGGCCCGTGGCGACGGCGTTAACGGGGCTGCGGCGGACCAGCAGCAGATAGAGGCACAGGGCTGCGATCATCAGCACCCCGCCCGCCGGGCTGAACACCACATTGATGAACATCGCCATGCCGGTCAGGGGTGCGGTGTGGTCATGGCTCAGCTCGGCGTCCACGGACATGTCCGCTGACGTCAATGCCGGGCTGAACCTCAGCGCCAGTCCGCCTGCCACAATCAGGACTGCTGCGATGACGGGCACGGCAATCCAGTGCCGAAGCTGGGGGAGCACGGCCATGCGGATGGCTGCAGCCTCCGCTGGAGGTCCTGCCTCATGGGAACGGTCGGGGTGGGACATCAAGGTCAGCCTGGTTCTCTCGCCGGTCAGGGTACCTACGAGTATGCGCCTGCGCGGCTGGAAGAAAGCTGGGAAACCGTCCGCTAAAGGTGCTGGATGCCTGCCCGCTGCATGGCATCACGGTAGGTGTCCACGCTCTTGGCCAGCAGTTCTTCCTGCTTGGCTTCGGAAACAGCAAAGGCCCTGCCGCCGAGGGCAGAGGCCTTGTAGATTTTGATGCCGGCGTTCTTCAGCGATGAATGGTAGGTCTTCTCGAACAGGGTCAGGAACGTGGAGGCGTCCGTGCCGTGCGCGATGATCGCCGAAACGCGGGAATTGATTTTGAGGAACTGCCGGAAAGGACGCAGGCCGTCGGTCTTTTCCTGGACACTCAGGGCCGATGGGCTGCCACTCTCGCGGACCCACGGGTAGGCGTTCCACGGCATGACGTAGCGCGGATCCAGTTCAGCGAGCTCGTAGATCTGGGTGGCTCGGCGGGCCGCTTCGTCGTCGTTGTTGTGGGAGACGAATCCGGACTCCGTCCCCTTGCCGGGGCTCGCCTGAAGGCTGATGATCCTGCACTCGTCTTCGTCGTGGACGGGGTCGATATAGGGGACGACGGAACCGGGCTTCTTTTCCATCAGCTCATCGCAAAGCTGGGTTACCTTCGCGATATTTGGTTCCTGTAGCAGGGCCTTTTTTTCGTCCCAATCAATCGTCACGATTTCTCCCTTTGCAGCGAGGCGTCCAGAATCAGGCGTCCTATGCCACTCTACGCTTTTGCGGGGAGGGGTGGGCACACCAAATTTGGGCCGGCCGGGCTGTGGGAGTAAATGACGACGTCAGGGGGCCTCATGCGCGAACGCCAGCCACTCTTCGTGGGAGTTGCGTGATCGTGCTCCTGCCGGCGGGCGAGCAGGGGTGTGGCGTTCCGGGTGGTGGTGGTGCGGTGGTGGTGGTGCGGTGGAATGGTAGGTGTGGCCGGTGGGGGTGGTGGTTGCCACTGTATGCCGCGGGCCGGGCACCTTTTGGGCGGTCCAGCCGGGGGTTTCCTTGGTGTGGTTGCAGGCTTCGCAGAGGCCCTGGCCGTTGCCGGCGCTCGTGGAGCCGCCATCGTGCCAGGCGGCGATGTGGTCGTGGTGCCGGATCGGGGCGTCGCAGTACGGGGTGCGGCAGGTATCGTCCCGGATCTGCAGGAAGCGTTTCAACCCCGCCGGGAACAGCCGGGCCCTGGAATCCATGCCCACCAGATCCCCGCTGCCGGGGGCGGTGTAAAGCCGGCGGACCCACAGGCTGGGTTCGGTGTGGCCGGCGCCGGTGAGGGCGACGTTCCGGGCCCAGGCGGCGGGGATGGTGCCGTAGCCGGGGAGCCGTGCGGGTTCGGCATCACCCTGGAGGAAGGTCCGGTCGGTCATCACGAGCTGGATCTCGACCCCGCTGACGCCTCCAGGGGTCCCGGTGACGCGTTCGACGAGGGCGTCAGCCATGACCTGCCCCCGGGAGCGCCCATTCCCGGCCGAACGCACCGTATCCGCCTCGCGGGACAACGCGGCGTAGGCGGCCACGGCCTGGGCGACGGACAGCAGCGCGGTCAGGTAGGCCATGGTGTCCGGGGCCGGCCGCAGGCTCACCGTCCGTTCCGTGACCGCACGGGCGGCCCGTTTGGCGACCGCTGCCGGGTCCCGCCGGTACGCGGCGGCCCGGACCGCGGCAATGATGGCCTTGTCGCCGGCGCCGTCCAGGGTGCCGGTGTCAGCGGGAGTGCCTCATCCACCCCGGCCCGGTCCTCCGCTGACAGACAGATGGTTTCCTTCACGATCAGGGTTGCCTGCCATTCATTCAGCCGGCCCGCCCGGAACGCCGCGAACGTGCGCGGCATCCTGGGAAGGGTTCTGGCCAGGCCGAGCAACCGGGACCCCCTGGCCGGGGATTCCCGCCGGGCCAACGCGAGCTGCGCCGCGACCCCGGCACCCTGCTCATGAGCCGGGACCCCGGCGGCGGCCTGCTCACCCCGCTGCTGTAGATCAAACGCCACCGCGGTATCGGCCTGACGGGCACCGGCAAGGCACTTCAAATCCTCCAGCCCACGCATCTGGTCGATCATCCCCGCGCTGTCGGCAGCCAGCGGAACAGAAGCGAGCAGCTTCAAGACATCACCAATCGAAGGCGCAGCAGGCGGGAACGGAAGCCCATCCTTGACACCCGTAACAGCAAACGTGCGATGCGGCGGACCAGCAGCCAACAGCCCCCGAGGCTCCGCCCCAAGCACTGCCGCCATCCCACCAACCGCTTCCATGACCAAAGTCTTCCACCAGGGTCCGACAACGACAGCCACCCAAAAGCCCTATGTGGAAAACGGCAGGCTGCAACAGTGAGCGTCCGAGGACATGCTGTTCAATGGATTATGCAGTTCACCAGGAAGGGCCTGAAGGCCGAAGGTTTCGCTGGCTTCCGGCCCATCCAGGATCTCGAGACCATGAGGATCCCGCAGGCAACAGGCCTCTTCACCGTCGTGGCTCCGGAAGGTTTCCAGCCGCGCTTCCTCACGAAAAGCACAGCAGGAGTCTTCAAGAAGAAGGAACCGTCCCTCTCCGCCGCCGCTCTGACCGCCGAGTGGGTAGAGGGCGCCGTCGTTCTCTATGTCGGAAAGGCCGGGCCGGGAAGCAAAGGTAACCGGGGGCTGCGACGTCAGATCCAGGAGTTTGTGGACTTCGGGCAAGGAAAGCCCCCCGGGCACTGGGATGGGCGGGCGATCTGGCAGCTGGCCAATGCTGGATCACTGGCCATTGCGTGGAAAGAACTCCCGGCGGAACAACTGAATGACGCAGAAGCGGCCTGCCATTCAGCTTTCGTGGCGGAATTCGGCCGGTTGCCGTTCGCTAACCTCGTGCAGGCGCGCACCAAGTCTGGCGGTTGACCTTTGCAGCACGCTCCTCACGCAGGGCCGCGCAAACGCTCCATCTCGCGACGGTCCTTCTTGGTGGGCCGCCCGGCGCCCCGGTCCCGTTGCGGCAGGCCAAGTGCCGGCAGGACTGGCCGCGGGGGAGTGTGGTCGGTAAAGCAGTGCGATGCCGCCTCGGCTCCCACACGTTTGGCGATCAGCCGCCGAACCTCCAGGATGCGCTCGTATCCCGGCATGCGGACGGTCACGGTATCACCGGTGACGAGGGTGGCTGATGCCTTGGAAGGGCTGCCGTTGAGGCGGACATGCCCGGCGCGGCAGGCTGCCGTGGCGGCGGACCGCGTCTTATAGGCGCGAATGGCCCACAGCCAGGCATCGATTCGGACACTGGCGGGGGAGGAGGGGAGGCTGGTCATGGTTGGCACCGAGTATAGCCGCGGCCGCGTCGTGCCGTCCCGCGCCTCGTGCAAGACTTGGAGCACCTGCCAGGAAGAGAGAAACGTGGAGCCCTACCGCCCTCACCAGCACCAGGACCCCAGAGCCTGTCCGGATTCATCACAAAGGCCTGCGTTGCCTGCATGGGCGGGGACGTTCCGGACGGTCCTGCTGGTCCTGGCCGCGATTTTGTTGCTGCTTCTGCTGCTCCTGCTCATGATGGGCACGTCAAGAGCCGGGGACATGTATGCCGGCGGCACTTCGGCAGTCCTGCAGGCGACCATCTGGATTGGATTGGCGCTGCCCGCCCTGGGCGTCCCGTACGTGGTGGCCAGCATTGCCTACGGAGCCTTGTGGACGGCAAGGCTGCGGGGCAGGGGCTACCGCCGCTACCGGGCCACGACGTGGATGCTTGTGGCAGGGCCGATTGTTGTGGGACTCTCCATCACGGCCCTGGTCGCGCTGGTCATGGCACCGGCCAGCCTGCTGTGATGCCCGGTAACCCTGACCGGCCGTACCCTTGCACGCAGGACTAATTTGACTCCACCGTCACGCTGACCCGCTGCACCATGTTGTTGCCCATCCCCTGGTAGTTCCAGTTCTGCTCCAGGGGCTGGGTGGCACCAGTGACGTCCGTGGCGCGGCAGGCCAGGACGTGCTCGCCGGGGTCGGCCACCCAGGGCAGGCTCCACCTCCGCCACGCGAATCCGCCGGACGGCTTGTCCAGATGGGCCGGCAGCCAGGTGCCGTCAATCCCCACCTCGACGGCGGTCACGGCGCCTTCCCCTGACCAGGCCCTGCCTTCCAGCATGACCGGGCCCGGGCGAAGGAACCGTTGCCGGGTGAAGAAGTCCGGAACGCCCGGCGGAACCATCAACGAACGCACCCTGATCCGCGTGACCGGCCTGCCGGCGTCGTCCGCGGAACTCTGGTAGCGGTAGGCGGACTGCTGCTGGAACCCGGTGAACGGCGCCCGGACCACGTCGATGGACTGCAGCCACTTCACGCTGGCCATGCCGTACCAGCCCGGCACCACCAGCCGCAGCGGGTACCCATGCTGCGGCGGAAGGTCGGTGCCGTTCATCTTGTAGGCAAGAACGACGTCGGGACGCAGCGCTTCACGGATCGGCAGGCTCCGCGCGTACTGCTGGGGGACGCCGCCCTGAACCCCGGCATCGGCTCCGGTGAAGACCACCTCCACCGCGTCCGGCAGCACCCCCGCCTTGCCCAGGAGGTACGCCAGCGGCACCCCGGTCCAGTGCGCCGTGCCCACCGCCTCCAGCACCCAGGGCTGGCTCAGGGGCCGCGGTTCCAGGAGCGAGCGGCCGTTGCCCGCGCACTCGAGGGTGACCGGGACGGTGATGGCCGGATCCCTGCGAAGTGCCGCCATTCCCAGCTCCAGGGCACGTTCCACTGCGCCGCCGATCCGCAGATGCCAGGACGAAGCATCAAGGTCTGGAATGTCGAAGTGGGTCAACACGTAGTGAAGCCCCGGCGGCGTGACGTCGCGGCGGAGCGCCTCCAGCGGCAAGGAATGGTTCCGGGCGGCGAGCTGCAGCTCCTCACGCGTCAGTGGACCTGACACGGGCTGCGCGGCCGGGGACAGTACCGGCGCCTGCCCTGCCGCCGGCTCCTGGCCAATGGACTGCTGGTTGCTGTGATTCATGGCGGTGCGATTCTGCTTGGCGTAGTAACCCTGCTTGGCGGAGTAAAAGGTCCCCGCCACAGGTCTACGCCGGGTCCACCCGCCCGTCAACGCATAAAACAGCCCGCTACAGCACCGGCCGCGTCAGGAACTCGGCAAGGCTCATGGGGTCCTGGCCGGTCAGCCCATGGACGTCCGGCGAGAGCCCCGCCATCTCACCGGCGGCCATCGCCGTGTAGGTGCTGACCCAGGCGTCCAGCTGCCACTGCGGCACACCGTAGGAGGCCCGGGACGCATAGGCTACCTCCACCGTCTCGGGGTGGTAGCTGATGGTGCGCCCGGTCCCGGTGCTCAGCACCTCCGCCGCCTGTGCCAGGGTCAGTTCCTCCGGACCGGTCAGGTCATAGGTCTTGCCCTTGTGGATGGCCGGATCCCGCAGGACCGCATGGGCGCAGCGGGCAACATCCTCCCGGGCCACGCCCGAGAACACGCCGTCGCCGGCAGGCCCGCGGATCACGCCGTCCTCCCCGGCCAGCAGCGGCAGGAAGTCGAGGTAGAAGTTGTCCCGCAGGAAGGTGTATTGCATCCCGGACGCCCTGATCCGCTCCTCCGTGGCGTGATGGTCCCTGGCCAGGGTGAAGGTGGCGTCCGGCGCGGCACGGTAAAAGGACGTGTACACCACGTGCTCCACTCCGGCATCAGCAGCGGCGTCCACAAATGCGTAGTGCTGCTGCAGCCTGTCTTCGGCCTCCGCGGCGGACACCATGAAGAGGATTTTCGCCCCCTCCAGGGCGCGCCGGGAGGCAGCGCCGTCCCCGTAGGAACACACCACGGGATGAGCGTCATCCAGCTGTGGCGCCCGTGTGGCATCGCGCACCAGCAGGCGCTGGGCGAAGCCGGAGGCGGCAAGCTGCCGCGCCAGCATTCCGCCCAGGCCTCCGGTGGCCCCGGTGACCGCAAGCTCCGGGAGCTCTGACGGGGACAGTTCCGACGGGGACGCCACTTACGCTTCCCGCGTGGCCGGCGACTTGGTCTGTGCGGGGTCCCTTTCAGCAAGGCCACCGACGGCGTCGTCGATCTTCTTGAGGACCTCCGCCTCCAGCTTCACGCCGGCTGCGCCCACGCTGTCGGCAATCTGCTCGGGCCGCGAGGCACCCACGATGGCTGACGCAACGTTGGGGTTCTGCAGCACCCATGCCACAGCCAGCTGCGGCATGGAGAGGCCCGCTTCCTGGGCGATCGGCTTCAGTTCCTGCACGGCTGCCAGGACGTCGTCGCGCATCCAGCGCTGGATCATCTTGGCGCCGCCCTTTTCATCCGTGGCGCGGCTGCCCTCCGGAGCGGGCTGGCCGGGCTGGTACTTGCCGCTGAGGACGCCCTGGGCCATGGGCGACCAGACAATCTGGGAGACCCCCAGTTCCTCCGACGCCGGGACCACCTCGGCTTCGATCACGCGCCACAGCATGGAGTACTGCGGCTGGTTGGAGATGAGCTGGAAGCCAAGCTCTTTGGACAGTTTGTGGCCCTCCCGGAGCTGGTCCGCGGTCCACTCGCTCACGCCGATGTACAGCGCCTTGCCCTGCCGGACGATGTCCGCGAAGGCCTGCATGGTTTCTTCCAGCGGCGTTTCGAAGTCATAGCGGTGGGCCTGGTAGAGGTCCACGTAGTCCGTTTGCAGCCTCCGCAGCGAGCCATTGATGGACTCCATGATGTGTTTGCGGGACAGGCCAAGATCGTTCTTGCCCTTGGGTCCGGTGGGGCCAAAGACTTTGGTGAAGATTTCCAGGGACTCGCGGCGCTCGTCCTTCAGGGCCTGGCCCAGGACGGTTTCCGCGGCTGTGTTGGCGTAGACGTCGGCGGTATCGAAGGTGCTGATGCCGGCGTCGAGGGCAGCCCGCACGCACTGGGTGGCAACGTCGTTTTCCACCTGCGAGCCGTGCGTCAGCCAGTTGCCGAACGTGATTTCCGAGACTTTGAAGCCGCTGTTTCCGAGGTATCTGAATTCCATATGTTCACGCTAACCCAGATGGTTGCTCAGGGTAAGGGCTTGGCCGTTTCTCCCTTACGGCTGGGGGCGCGGATCCTGCGCCTTCTCCTTGAGCACCTGCTGCGGGCCGGCTATGGAAACCAGGGACCCGGTATCCAGCGGCGGTACCGGATGAGGCGGCTGGGGCTTCTTGAAGGACCTGGGCAGCTCATGCGGCGGCCGGTGGTTGTGCAGGGCGGACTCCACCAGCGGGGCGACCTCGGACACCTTGTCGGCAGGGACGGCCGGGTCTGGAAGGTCCCGTACCGACAGTTTGATTTCGGGCGCCGCGGCGCGCGTCCTGGCCTGGGCGCGCTTGTCGGCCTCGGCGACCGCGGAGGCCCAGTCCTCAGCGAGGACCGGGGGTTCATGGCGGGCGGCGGCAAGCTTGGGATGGCGTTCGACGGCGGTGCGGAGCGACTTTTTCAGCCGGTCCGGCTTGAGTGCGGAGGCCCGAGCCCGGAGCGGCCTGCGGGCTTGGTCCGGATTCACGGGGGCGCCGGCGGTACCGGGAGAATCCCTCCTGCCGGGAACGCGCCCGAACAAGGCCATCAGCACAAGGGCGGCAAACCGGCCCAGGCCCGCGAGCACCAAGGTGATAACGCCCAGCAGGAAGAGGACCAGAAACATAAGGAGGGCAACGCCCACCGTGCCCAGGAATGTCAGGTTGAGGACGAGAGTGTCCGGGTTCTCCACGTCTTCTCTCCTCTCCAATCAACATCCTGGGCCGCCCCGGCACTCACGGCCGGCGGCAGGCTCCTTCTCCACCATACGGATTTTTATCAGGCGATGCCGCCGCCTGCCCGGCACGGTTCGAGGTTGTAGCGAAGCTGTTACCGGATATGGCAGCATCACCGGATGACCGAATCGATGGAGTCCGCGAACTGCACGTGCCTGTCCGGGGAGCCGTACGCCGAATGTTGCGGCAGGTTCCTTTCCGGCCGCGCATCTGCAGCCACTGCCGAACAGCTGATGCGGTCACGCTATAGTGCGTTCGTCCGGCTGGATGAGGACTACCTGCTGCGCACCCACCATCCGTCCACCGCACCGGCCAGCCTGGACCTGGACACGGCCATGGAATGGCGCCGCCTGGACATTGTGTCCACCAGCAACGGCGGTCCCTTCGATACCGAAGGGACCGTCGAATTCAAGGCCTACTACCGGCAGAACCGGGAACGCGGGGTCCTGCACGAGAACAGCAGGTTTGTCCGGGAGGATGGCCGGTGGCTGTATGTGGACGGTGACATCCTCGCCTGACTACTCCCCGTCGTCGTAAAACTCGCTGTCCGGGGTGAAGCCGGCGCGGTCGACCTTCCGGTGGAACCGCATGCCCGCCAGGCCGCCCAGCAGCGCGCCGACAAGGGCGACTACCGCCACCACGATCGCGGCGATGATGCTGGTGGTGGTCAGCTGCCCCTCGTTGATTGGGATCCGCGGGAAGCTGTTCAGGTTGGCCAGGACGTTGAACTGTTGCCCGGCCACCAGGCCCAGGATGGCCACCACAACGGCTGCGATCAGCGCCCAGATCCAGACCATGAGTCCCTGCTTGAGGCCGTTGAAGCGGGCCATCCGCCCGGCCACGTAGCCGCCGCAGTAGTAGGAGAGGAAGAGGATCACCAGCAGCACGATGATGCCCACCAGGCCAACCGTGCCGCTGTTCTGCGCCGCCTGGTTCACGGCCTCGTTGACGTCGGTGTTGCTGGCCAGGCCCACGGCGGTTCCGGCGGCTGCCACCAGTGCGGTGAGGAGCACGGCCATCCCGGTGGCGGTCAGCCAGCCGAAGAAGGCCGAGCCCACTTTGATGCCGCCAAACCGCTCCTTCTGGCGCGCGACGGCGGTTTCCCGGTTCGCAAGCGTTGGGTCTGCCACCGGTTCCACCACGGGTGTGGCCCTGGTGGGGGCAGGCTGGTATTCGCGCTCCGCGGCGGGGGCGCGGGTGTAGTCCCGCTCCCGCTGGCCGGCCGGCGCCTGGTCCATCGAGCGCGTGGCGGCATCGTCTGCGGCTGCCTCCCGGTAGCTTCCGCTGCGGGTGGTTTCGTCCTCCCGGGCACGCCGGGGAGGCAGGTTCTCTGGTTCCGTTGAGCTGCTCATGGCTCAACTCAACCACCCGCCCCGGGTGATAGCAAGCGTGCTTACTATTTTGTGACCTGCGGCTTTACCGGTATTTCCGGTGCAGGTCCTCCTTCCTGGATGGGCCCGGCGAGGCATCGGCGATCCACGGGCCGGTGCCTTCGGACTGGTCCAGGACCCCTGCCTCAAGCCATAGGTAGTCACCGGCGAGGACCTTCCGCGTCAACGCCCGGTCGGCATCGTCGGTGTTCCGCCACAGCTGGTCGAAGTACTCGTCCACCCGCACCCTGGCCTGCTCGCAGTAGGCGTCGGCAAGCTCGTAGGCGCCGGCAGCCTTTTCCGGGGCGGTTTTCAGCAGCATCTCTGCACGGGAGCAGCATGCAGTCATGGCGAACAGTTCGGCGCCGATATCCACCACTCGGCCCAGGAACGCCTGCTTCCGCTCCAGCTTGGCCTGCCACCGGCCCATGCCATAGAAGGTCTGCCGGGCCAGCCGGCGCGACGACCGTTCAACGAACCGGAGGTGTTTGGCCAGCCTGCCGAACTCCCCGTAGGAGCGGGGGTCCATGCCGGCGCCGGCCACCAGCTTGGGCAGCCACTTTGCATAGAAGCCGGAGGCGCCGACGGCGGCCTTCGCTTTGTCCGCCATGCTCGCATCCAGCGAAGCAAGGTCGCCGGCGGCAGCCAGGTGCGCATCCACCGCCTCGCGCGCAATCAGCAGCCGCATGATTTCGGAGGACCCCTCGAAGATCCGGTTGATCCGCATGTCCCGCAGCTGCTGCTCCGCCGCTACGGCACGTTCACCGCGCGCGGCCAGTGATTCAGCGGTCTCAAACCCCCGTCCGCCGCGGATCTGGACCAGTTCGTCCGCGATCCGGCAGCTGATTTCCGTGGCCCAGAGCTTTGCGAGCGCGGCCTCGATCCGGACATCCTTCTGCCCGGCATCGGCAAGTTCTGCGGAGAGTTCGAACACGGCATCCAGGGCAAAAGCCGTGGCCGCGATGAAGGCGATCTTCTTGCCGACTGCCTCATGTTCACCCACGGGCCTGCCCCACTGGGTGCGGGCGTTGGACCATTCACGGGCAATCTTCAGGCTCCAGCGCCCGGACGCCACGCACAGCGCCGGAAGCGCCAGGCGGCCGGTGTTGAGCGTGGTCAGCGCGATCTTCAGTCCCTGGCCCTCCCGGCCCAGCCGGTTGGCGGCCGGCACCCGCACCTGGTGGAACCGGGTAACCCCGTTCTCGATGCCGCGCAGGCCCATGAAGGCATTGCGGTTTTCCACCGTGATGCCCGGCGAGTCCATTTCCACCACGAACGCGCTGATGCCGCCCTTGTGCCTGGTGCCGTCCGGATCGGTGTGCGCCGGGACAACTGCCATGACCACCACCAGTTCCGCGATCACCCCGTTGGTGGTCCAAAGTTTCACGCCGTCCAAAAGGTACGCGTCGCCGTCGTCCGTGGGAGTTGCCGTGCTGCCCAGCCGGGCGGGATCGCTGCCCACGTCCGGTTCGGTGAGGAGGAAAGCAGTGACGGCGCCGGCAGCGCACCGCGGCAGGTACTCACGCTTCTGTTCGGGCGTGCCGAACACCTTGACCGGCTCGGGCACGCCGATGGACTGATGGGCGGAGATGAGGGCGCCCAGGCTGGGGTGCACGCTGCCCAGCAGGGCAAGGGCCCTGCCGTAATAGACCAGGGAGAGGCCCAGGCCGCCGTATTCCTCCGGGATTTTCATCCCGAAGACGCCCAGGGCAGCCAGGTCCTTGATGTATTCGTCCGGAATCTTCGCTTCCCGTTCAATGACCCGCCCGGACATGGTTTTGGCGAACTCCGTGAGGCGGGCCATGAATGCCCCGCCCTTGTCCACGGAAGCGGGGTCGGCAGCCGGCCAGGGATGGACCAGGCCCAGGTCGAAACTGCCCAAATAGAGGCCCTTGGCGAAGCTGGGACGGTCCCAGTCGGATTCACGGGCGGCTTCGGCAACGGCCCGGGCATCTTCGGCGGTGGCTCCGGCGCCGATGTTGCCGGCGGGGACGGGGGTTTCTTCAGCCGGGGCGTCTTTGGCCTGGCTGTCAGTTGCGGAGGTCATGGGTTATCTCCTTGGCCGGAATGGCCGGTGTAGCCATGGATCCGCCGGGTTGGAGAACCCTTCAGCTGTCCCTCAAGATTACCCGCGGGTAGGTTCCGGTGCTAGGGGATGGCTGCGCCTGGAAATCGCCGGGCAGTTCCACGGTGGAGGCCCGGTGGACCAGCCGGTCCCAGCCGGAGTTGATCCCGTGGACCACCGCCAGGAGCGTATTGGCCACCACCATCCAGGTGAGCTTGCCCACCCCCAGCAGCACCAGGGCAACCAGCCCCACCGAGAGGACGAATGCGGCCAGGACTGCGCCGAACACCAGCGTCCCGATGAAGACCAAGGTGGCTGTTTCCACTGAGCTTAGATCGAACTGCATGAATCCCCCTGCTGCGACGTTGCTTTGCATAAGACTGCGGTGGCGAAGACCAGTAGCAGAAGCGTAGGGGGACAGCTGCGCGGCCAGCCAGACCCGGCACGGGCGGGGGAGCCTGTTGATATGGGATCGAAATGCTACCGGCAGGTAGGTCACGGAGCGGTCGCGGCGGCTGCGTTAACCTTGTAGTTGGCAGTTTTCCGGTTCGTCCCCTGCGTGCCGCCCCTGCCCGGTCCCCGTTCAGCCCCCGTTCAACAGTCCAAGGAGAGTGCGTGCCCCGCTCCGCCAGGTCATCCGCTGACGCCATCAGCGCCCGGCTCCGGGACCTCGAACTCCTCACCAAGGGGCCCGCGTGGGCACTGACGCGTTCGGCGCCCTGGGTGATCGCCGTGCTCCAGGCTTCCTTCACCCGCACCCGGCCGCAGGTGCCGCTCGAGGAATTCCATGCCGACGTCGACTCCTTCCTTGAGGAGCTCCGGCGCCAGGATCCGGGCCTGGGCGGAGGGGCCAGCGGAAAGGCGTTCGGGGATGAGTGGACCCGGCGGCAGTTCCTGACCCGGCGGAACCAGTCAGGCCAGATCGTCTACGAGGCCACCGAGCCTGCAGCACGCGTGCTCGCCTTCCTTGACAGCCTTTCCAGCGAGCGGTCCACGTTGAACGGTTCCCGGCTGGGCACCCTGCTGGGGGACGTGGAAAAGCTCGCCAACGAGACCAACCCGGACCAAAGTGCGCGCCTCGAAGCCCTGGAAGAGGAAATCGAAGAGCGGCAGCAGCTGATCCAGGACATCAGCACGGGCGACTTCGACGGCCTGCTTGACGACGACGAGGCCGTGGAGGCCGCCGGAAACATCCTGGACCTGGCCGCCAGTTTGCCCGCGGACTACAAAAAGATGCGCGACCGGATCGAGGAACTGGTGGGCGGACTGCGCAACCAGATCATCGAGGAGTCGCTGACCAAGGGCGCCACCATGGCCCAGGTCCTGGAGGCGGACAAGCGGCTCCGCCAAAGCCCGGAGGGCAGGACGTTCCGGTCCTTTACCGCCTTCCTGGAGGACCCGCAGCAGCAATTGCGGTTCCGGTCCGCGATTGGGGAGGTCCTGAGCCGCCAGTTCGCGGATGACCTGTCACCTGACGACCGGGAGACACTGAAGAACCTGGTGGCCGAGCTCCGGCAGCAGCACAGCCAGATCCAGCGCATCTACGGCAAGCTCAGCGAAAGCCTGAACACGTACGTCCAGAGCGACGACTTCCGCCAGTCGGTCCGGCTCCGGAAGGTCCTGCGTGAGGCAGAACAGGCCATCCGTTCACTCCCGTACGAGCGTGAACGGCCCGGCCTGGTTCCCGGCCCCGTCCTGTACAACGCAGGGTTTGAGTCACTGTCCATGGTGAAGCTCTTCGACCCCGACGAGTTCGCGGCACCACCCAGGCTGGCCGATCCCATCGCGTTTACCGACTCGGACCGGGTGCGCTCGCCGCGGACGGGCAAGGCCAGGCCCGACGTCGTCCGGTCCGCCATGGCTGGGGCTGCCACGCTCGCCGACGCCTGGCAGCAGCTGCCGCCAGAAGAGCAGCACATCAACACCATCCGCGCGCTGCTGTCCGAGGCCCTGCACGCCGGGGCCGACTTCAACCGCAGCGCCTGGGATGGCCTGGACTTCGAACAGATAGACGGCTCCACCCGCAGGGCCTACCTGCCCGTGGTTACGCTCGCAAAGGATCCACATGACTGAAGTTTCAAACACTGAGGGCCCAGAGCTGATCGAAGACCAGCCGCGCGGCGAAGGGGCGGGGGCGGCACCGGGCGTTGAGCGCCCCTTCGCAGTGTCCCCGCGCGATACCTTCGTCGACGGCGCTGCCCTGTTCCCCGGCGATACCGGCGTCCTGTCCATGAAAGTGCGCCAGGCCCTGGTGAAGCTGTTGAAGGGCCCGTACATCGACGGCGGCCGGGACGAAAAGCTCTGGACGGTACTGCTGGACAACCAGGTGATCCTGCGCAGCCGCCTGTCCGAGCTGTTCCTGACCCTGCAGCTGGACCACGAGCGGAAAATCGCGGTCCTTCGCCCCGTGGACCCGGACGTCATCGGCGGCAGCGCCCGGTCCAGCATCCTGCGCCAGCAGCGTGCCCTCAGCCGGGTGGAAACCATTGTGCTGCTCCGGCTCCGCCTGCTGCTGGACCGGCACGTCACGGCCCAGACCGACCCCACCATCACCCGCGAGGAGATCACGGACCTGGTGGCGCACTACCAGCCCGCCGGCCAGCAGGACGCCCTGCGCGACTCCGATGTGGTCACCCGTGCCATCACCAAGCTCCTGGCCCGCCAGCTCCTGCTCCCCACCGGACTGGACGACGTCTACACCATCTCCAACGCCATGCCCCTGGCCCTGCCGTTCGAAAACGTCGGCGACATCCCGGCCCACATCGAAGCCCTCGTAGCCGCCTCGGCTGACCAATCAGGAACGGAGCCGCTCCTGGACCTGGAGGACACAGCCGCCGCGGAGACGAACGGAACCACGTCCGAGGAGGATGACCAGTGACCATCGCAAGCATGCTCCCGCTGGGGGATGTCACCAACCCGGGCCAGATGCGGCTTGCGTTGGTGCAGGTGGTCAACTGGGGGACGTTCCATGGAGCGCACACCATGCACGTTGACCGGGACGGAACCCTGCTGACCGGTAACTCGGGCGTGGGTAAATCCACGCTGTTCGACGCGATGCTGCGGGTCTTCGATGCGCGGCCGCGGTCCAACGAGGCGGCGGCGCAGCGGTCGGGCGGTGCCGTGGAGGACAAGCGGACCACCTTCACGTACATGCGCGGCAAGGTGGGGGACAAGGCGGTGGGGGAGGGCTCGGCGAGTGCGTTCCAGCGCCCGGGTGCCACCTGGTCCGCCGTCGCCCTGACCTTCGACAACGCCGCCGGGACGCGGGTGACGGTGTCGGCGCTGTTCGACCTGCCCAAGAACGGCACGGAGTCCAGCGTGGGCCGGTTCTACCTGATCGACAACGTGCCCCTGGACCTTGAGGCGGTTGAGGGCATCGCCGACAAACGGTTCACCAAGGGCGCGCTTGAGGCGATCTTCCCGCACGCCCAGGTCTTCGACGTGCACAAGGCGTTCGCGGAGCGGTTCCGCCGGCTGCTGGGGATCAACTCGGACCAGGCCCTGCCCCTGCTGCGCGTCATCCAGGCCGGCAAGGGCCTGGGCGGCAGCGTCAACACCTTCTTCCGCGACCAGGTGCTGGATGCCCCGGCAACCCTTGCCGCCGCCGATGACGTGGTGGAGGAGTTCAGCAACCTGATGTCCATCCGCCAGCGGCTGGAGGATGTCCGGCAGCAGCGCGACCAGCTGGCGCCGGTGCCGGGACTGAACCGCGAATATGCGCAGTCGCTGCTGGACGCGAACCGGCTGCGGGAGCTGGTGGGTGGGGAGTTCGAGGCGTACAGGCAGCAGCTCGCCGTCACCGTGCACCAGAAGACGCTGGTCCGTTTCCGCGAGCTGGCGCAGGCGAAGGCGAAGGAACTCGGCGCCGAGCGTGCGGTCCGCGACAACCTGGCCAAGGAACTGCGGCAGCTGGAAACCGAGTACAACAACCAGGGCGGCAACGCGATTTCCGCGATTGAGCAGTCGCTGGAGAACGCCCGGGTTGGCCTGAAGCTGCGGCGCCAGGTGGAGGAGGCGGCGCAGCAGGCATTGGCCGACGCCGGGCTGCAGCTTGAGTGGAGCGCGGCCGGCTGGGAGCAGGCACACGAGCAGGCGGCGGCACGGTCGGCCGAGCTGAAGGATGATTCGCAGGCCCTGCAGGAGCTGCGGTTCGAGGCCTTCGACGCCCACGCCAGCCGCAAGCGGGAGCTGGCGGCTGCCGAGCAGGAACTCGTGTCGTTGAAGACGCGCAAGTCCCTGCTGCCGCCGTCGAGCATTGAAAACCGTGCCGCCATCGCCGCTGCCACCGGTATTGCGGAAGACCGCATGCCCTTTGCCGGCGAGCTCATGGACCTCGCAGACGGCGAGGAACGGTGGCGCCCCGCTGCCGAGCGTGCGCTCCGCAGCCTGGCCACCACCCTGCTGGTGCCCGGTGAGCACTTCGGCGCCGTCACCCGCTACCTGAATGACCACAACGTCCGCGGCGCGCTGCGGGCAGTGGACGTCTCCAAGCCGCTCGCCGGCGGCGCGCTCGCTGTGGAGGACGTGCGCGACGGCGACCTGCTCACCAAGCTGGATATCCTCGAGTCCGGCGCGGCGGCCGAAGCCGGCGGGTGGGTCCGTGAGCGCATCACGCTGGACTTTGCCTACCCCTGCGTGGAGGACCCGGACGAGCTGGCAGCCCTGGACAAGGGCCTGAGCCTGGGCGGCGTGGTCAAGCGGAACCGCCACACGGTGGAGAAGGACGACCGCTTCACCAGCCGCCAGGACTACGTCCTGGGCTTCGACAATGCCGCCAAGCTGGAACTCGTGGCCGGCCAGGTGGAGGACCTCCGGCAGGAAGTGGCCAAGGCCGCCGAACTGGCGCAGAGCCGCGAGGACTCGCACCAGGGCATGAGCCGCCAGCTCGACGCCCTGCGCCGGATTGCCGAAGACGACCGGCCCTGGCAACAGGTGTCCGCGGCCGTTGCTGCCGATGAGCTCACCAGGATCGAGCAGCGGCTCAAGGACGCACTTGCCGCGCAGGCGGACCTGGAGCCCCTGCGCGCCACCATCGAGGAGGTCCGGAAAAAGCACCAGACCAGCACCGAGTCCGCGGCCGTCCTGCAAAGCGAATACAAGGCATTGGACCGCCAGCTCACGGCTGCGGATTCACTGCTGGAAGCGGCGCGTGACCGCCTGGCCCAGGCGCCGCCGTCGGACGCTACCGTGACGGCGCTGGAACCGTACTTTGCGGAATTCGGCGACGTTACCGAAATGCACGAGCTGGACAACCTTGCCAACCGCGTCCGGACCACCCTGCTGGGCGAACTGCACACTGCTGAATCACGGGGGCAAGGGACAGCCGAGCGGCTCACCCGGATTTTCGAAGGCTTCGTCCGGGAGTGGGGCAGCGCCATTTCGGCGGACCACGGCACCAGCATCGGCGCGGCCAGCGAATTCGAAGCCCGCTACCATGCCATCGTCAACGACGGCCTGCCGGCGCAGGAGGCGGAGTTCCGGCAGTTCTTCAACCAGCGCACGCACGAATCCTTCAGCACCCTGCTGCACCTGCTGGACGAGGAACGCCGCTCCATCACCAGCCGCATCCTGCCCCTCAACGGCATCCTCTCCCAGGTGAACTTCCATGAGGGCAGTTACTTGGAGCTGGATATCAAGCAGACGCTGCCGCCCACTGCCAAGCAGTTCAAGGACGCCATCCAGAACGCCTTGAAGGCCCGCCACGCTCGGCCGGCCAGGACGGACGCCGCCAGGGGGGAGGGGCCGGACGTTGACGACGCCGAGCTCACCGCGCGCTACAAGTCCCTGGAGACCCTGGTCAAGAGGCTTGGCTCGCAGGCGCCGGAAGACCGGCGGTGGCGGGCGGAGGTGCTCGACGTCCGCGGCCACCTGTTCATCCAGTGCAAGGAGCACCGGGAAGTGACCGGCCCGGCGGCTGGCAAAAAGAAGGGCGGCGGCACGAAGACCGAGGTCTTCATGCACGCAGACACCGGTTCCATGTCCGGCGGCGAGCGGCAGCGGTTCACCGCGTTCATCATGGCCGCGGCCCTGAGCTACCAGCTGGGGATCGCCGAGCAGGGCTTCACCACCTACGGCACCGTGATGATGGACGAAGCGTTCGTGCTCGCCTCCGAGGAATTCGCCGGCGCCGGCATCAAGGCCCTCCACGAATTCGGGTTCCAGCTGCTGCTGGCCGCCCCGGAAAACGTCATCGATCTGTCCCGGCACCTGGGCTCCGTCACCGAGATCCTCCGTGACCGCCGCACCAACCGCTCCGGCGTCCTCACGGCCCCGGTGATCCGGCCGCGTCCGGGGGAGGAAGGAGCCTGGCGCTCCGAGGCAAACCCGGTGGATATCGTCCTGCGTTGAAACCGGATCCAGCAATATAACAAATTGATGGATTTATCGCTCCGGCCGTGGTGGCCGGTCTTTTCGCTGTGCCACTCTGGGCTTTACCAACTCACCTCGCCAGAGTAGATCCCATAGGTACTGCAGGATGCTGGGTCCGCACTTTCTCCGAGAGAACGATGGCGTCCTCTTGAAAGGCACCCCCATGCGCCCACGGCACCCCGCTCCAATCCTCCTTGTGATAACAGCCGCAGCGGCGCTGTCCCTCGCCGCCTGCGCGGACTACGCCCCCGCAGGGAGCGGGGGCGCGTCCACGGAGACTGCCGTTCCGCCGCCCTCGCCTGCTCCCACGTCCGCGCCCACTCCTGCCGGGATGGTGACCTATACCTTCCCCGATGGCCGGCTGTCCTTTGCCCATCCGGCGGACTGGCGCGTGGTACATGAGCAGGTTTCCGCATCACCCCCGGTGGAAACGGCCGCCGTCATTGATGCCAACGGCGCCGGGCGGGTCAACATCTACTACAGCCAGGTGGGTGACGCCGTGGCCGGTCCTGATGCCAGGTTTGTCCTTGCGGCGGACCCTGTGCCGGGGCTGGTGGGCCACGCAGTTCCCACGCCCCATTCGTCGTTCTTCGCCGATCACGTCAATGGTGCCGTTGAGTACCGCATGGGGCTGACGGCGGGATTGCCGGTGTCACCGGACGGCAAGGTGCAAAACGGGCCCGTCATGCTCGGCGACCGCATTTTGGCCGCAGACGTGCTGTTCACCGGTCCGCCGTTTGCCAATGACGAGGCGGCGAAGGCGTGGTACTGGGGCGGGGACGGCCAAAAACTGAAGGCGTTGCTGATGAGCTTCTCCTACCGCTGAGGCACATGGGGAAGCCCTCCGTCACCGGAGTGATGGAGGGCTTCCGCTGCCCGCCTACTTATTCTGCACGCGGGCCAGGAACTGCGCGGTGCGGTCCTGCAGGCCCTGGATCTGGCGTACCACGACGGCCGCCGGATCGGGGTTGATCTCGTTGGCCGGCGGTTCCTTGCGGACGTTGCCACAACACAGGAAGTCGGCGCAGATCAGGGTCCCCACGGTGTTGCCGTCGCGTCCTGACTGGCCTGCGCGCCTTGCGACCCAAAGGAGCACGTCCTCCTTCGAGAACACATCCCGGCACAGTTCGCACAATACCGAGCGGTTCTTCCTGGCTCCTCCTTCGGGCGCCCGGAGCAGGATGCCCGTGAGGCCCTTGGGGCCGGGAACCACCAAGTACCCGCGCAGCGGCATCTTTTCATCGCGCCAGCCCAGGAACTCCAGGCTGTCCCAGTCCAGGGCGTCGAAGTTCCTGGGCAGTGTCAGCTTGGCTGCTTCTGAGCGGCTGGCGTTGACGAAGGATGAACGGATTTGTTGGGGCGTGACTGATTGCATGGCTGAACTTTCGTAAAGGGTGGGCGGCCCTAAGCCGGGCCGGGGTAACAGGGGAGTCAGTCAGTCTCCGCGGAGCAGGCCAAAGCGGCCACCCCGCTTCCCATGGCAGCGGCGGCCGGAACGACCTTTTGCATGCGCATTGTTCCCGTTGTTCCGTTTCTGTTTCAGCGTGCCCTGGTAAGGGTGCCCTGCCGGCAAGGCAATCCTGCCAAATGTGCCCCGCCCTGTCCAAGAACCTGACGGCGGATGTGGCCTTTGTCACGTTGCGGGATTAGGTGACAAAAACGTTGCGTAATCGACATTTACATAGGTTAGCCTTACTTAAGTTTCCAGCAGCCTGATCCAAGGAGCCCCGTGACATCCCCCCTCTTTTCCGGCCCTCTCTCCACCCGCCGGACGCTTTTCTCTTCCGCAGGCAAGGCGGCTGCGGTGCTCGCCGCGGCAGCCTTGACCCTGTCCGCCTGCAGCACGGGTCCGGCCTCTTCAGTGGCTGGCACGGGCGGCACCGGCAGCAGCACCCAGTTCCCGGTGACCATCGGCCATGCATTCGGCCAAACCACCATCGAGAAGCAGCCCGCGCGCGTGGCGACGGTTTCATGGGTGAACGACGACGTCGCGATTGCCCTCGGCGTGGTGCCCGTCGGTATCCCCAGGAACGAGTGGGGTGGCAATGACAAAGGGTCCACCCCCTGGAAGGACGCGGCGCTCGAAAGGCTGGGGGCCGGATTCGGATCGGCCAAGGCCCCCGTCCAGTACTCGGAGGCGGACGGCATCAACTTCACGGAAATCGCCAGGCTCGCCCCGGACGTCATCCTCGCCGCCTACTCCGGCCTCACCGAGGAGGACTACAGGAAGCTCAGCGAAATCGCTCCCGTGGTGGCGCACCCGGAAGTGGCCTACGGAACCTCGTGGCAGGACTCCACCACCATCATCGGCAAGGCCCTGGGCAAGGAAGCGGAAGCGGCCAAGCTCGTCTCCGACACCGAGGCCACCGTTAAGGACAAGGTCTCCCAGTACCCGCAGATCCAGGGCAAGAGCTTTATCTACGGCAACCTGGAGCCCGCCCGGGGTGACGGCGTCAACGTCTACACCGCCAACGACAACCGTCCCCGCTTCCTCACCGAAATCGGCATGACCCTGGCCCATGTGGTCGCGGAGAACTCCAAGGGTTCCAAGGAGTTCTACCTTTCCTGGTCCGCCGAGAAGGCGAACGAACTGCAGTCGGACATCTTCGTCACCTGGGTTCCCGACGCGTCCACCGCGGAGGCCATCAAGGCTGATCCGCTGCTCGGGCAGATCCCGGCCATCAGGAAGGGCGCCCTGGTGGCCGACCAGGACAACACCCTGACCCTGTCCATCTCGGCGTCGTCGCCGCTGAGCCTGCCGTGGTCGCTGGATACGTTCCTGCCGCAGTTGGCCACGGCGGCGGATGCAGTGAAGTAGGGGCCGCGCCTTCATGGGTACGACGACGGTACGTCCGGCCGCCGGCACGGGCGCCCAGGTGCGGGCCGGGGCAGCCGCTGCTCCCGTCTGCGGTGATGCGCCGGGAACGCGAGCCGCCTGGCTGGCCGGCGCCGTCGTCGTGCTGGTGCTGGTGGCCGGGGCATCGCTGGCCGTAGGGGCACGGGAGGTTCCCCTTGCGACGGTATGGCAGGCCCTTTCCGCGTTCGATCCCGCCAACGGTGACCATGCCGTGGTGCTGGCCCGCATTCCGCGCACGGTCCTGGGCCTGCTGGCCGGCGGCTCGCTGGGCCTGGCCGGGGCCGCGATGCAGGGAGTTGCCCGCAATCCGCTGGCCGACCCCGGCATTCTTGGCGTCAACGCCGGAGCCGCCCTGGCGGTGGTCGCCGGCATTTACATCTTCGGTGTGGCCACCTTCTCCGGCTACGTTTGGTTCGCCTTGATTGGGGCCGCTGCTGCCGCAGTGGTGGTATACCTCATCGCCTCGCTGGGCAGGGAGGGAGCCACCCCGGTCAAGCTCGCGCTGGCCGGAGCCGCGCTCAGCGCCGGACTGTCCTCGCTCATGAACATCATCCTGGTCTCCAGCCAGGACACCCTGGACAGGTTCCGCTTTTGGCAGGTGGGCGGCATCGCGGGCCGTGACTGGACCGTACTCCTGCCCGGCCTGCCGATCCTGGCCGCCGGTGCGCTCATCGTGCTCCTGGCCGGCCGCACCCTCAACAGCCTGGCGCTGGGGGACGACATCGCGCGGGGGCTTGGCCGGCGCGTCGGGCCCTCGCGGGCCCTGGTGGCCCTGGGCATCGTCCTGCTCTGCGGCACCGCCACGGCATTGGCGGGCCCCATCGGCTTTGTGGGCCTGGTGGTACCGCATGCCGTGCGTGTCCTCACCGGGCCCGACTACCGCTGGATCCTGGCCTTCTCCCTGGTGGCGGCTCCGGTCCTGCTCCTGGCCGCCGACATTCTTGGGCGGGTGGTGCTGCCGCCGGGCGAAGTCCCGGCCGGCATCATGACCGCCCTCATCGGTGCGCCGGTGTTCGTGTGGCTGATCCGCCGCGGAAAGGGGGCCGGGCTGTGATGGCCAAGGGGGCCGGCAACCGGACCGCCGTGCTGGGCGCCGCCGTCGTGCTCCTGTTTTTCGTATCCGTCCTGCTGGGCAGCTACACGGTGACCGTCCCGGACTTCTTCGCCATCGTCTTCAACCATGTGACGGGCGGCGCCAGGATTCCGGGCGCCAGCTTCATCGTGATGGAGAACAAGCTTCCGCGGGCCGTCATCGGCACCATGACCGGGACTGCCTTCGGGCTGGCCGGCGCCCTGTTCCAGACCATGCTGCGGAACCCCCTGGCCAGCCCCGACGTCATCGGCATCAGCTCCGGGGCCAGCGCGGCGGCGGTGGTTGCGATTGTCATCTTCGGCGCCTCCGGTGCGCTGGTTTCCGGGGCGGCGCTGGCGGGTGCACTGGCCGTGGCAGGCCTGATCCATGCGATCTCCAGCGGCGGTGCCACCCGCAGGGCAGGCCGGGGGAGCGCCGCCGGAAACCGGCTGGTCCTTGCCGGCGTCGGGATCGCTGCCGCCCTGCACGCAGTGGTCAGCTTCCTGATGACCCGCGCTGACATCCGCACTGCCGCCGACGTCCTGGTCTGGCTCAATGGATCCCTGAACTCCGCCAACTGGGACCGGGCCGGCGTCCTGTTCCTGGCGCTCGCGGTGCTGGTTCCCGCCGTTGTGCTCATCGCCGGTCCGCTCCGCATCCTGGAACTGGGTGATGATGCCGCGGCAGGGCTGGGGGTCCGCGTCAATGCCGCACGCCTGGCGCTGGTGGCCATTGCGGTATCGCTCGCGGCAGTTGCGACGGCGGCCGCAGGGCCGGTGTCGTTCGTCGCCTTCCTGGCCGCTCCCATCGCCCGCCGCTTCGCCGGCAAGGCCAGCCTGCCGGCGTCGGCCCTGGTGGGCGCCCTGATTGTCCTGGCGGCAGACTATGTCGCCGCCAACCTGGCCCCCCTGTTCCTGGACGGCACCGTCCTGCCGGTGGGTGTTGTCACCGGCGCGCTCGGCGCCCCCTTCCTGCTGTGGCTCCTGGTCACGGCCAACCGAAAGGATGCCTGACGTGGCAGTTCTCGAAGCACGCGACCTGACGCTCACGTACGGCCAGCGCTGTGTGGCGGACGGGCTCAACGTCCGGATTCCCGAGGGCAGGGTGACCATGATCGTGGGTGCCAACGCCTGCGGAAAGTCCACCCTGCTCCGCGGGCTGTCCCGGCTCCTGAAGCCCGCCGGCGGCACCGTGACCCTGGACGGCAGGGACATCCACACCCGTCCGGCCCGTGAACTGGCCCGGACCCTCGGCCTGCTTCCCCAGCACCCCACCGCCCCGGACGGCATCACCGTCCGAGACCTGGTGGGACGCGGGCGCTACCCGCACCAGGGTTTCTTCCGTAGCAGGAGTGACAAGGACGACGCCGCCGTGCAGCGCGCGCTGGAAGCCACCGGGACGCTGGACCTCGCCGGGCGCGACGTGGACGAACTGTCCGGCGGCCAGCGGCAGCGGGCCTGGATTGCCATGGCACTCGCCCAGGAAACCGACGTCCTGCTGCTGGACGAACCCACCACCTACCTTGACCTGGCCCACCAGGTGGAGGTCCTGGACCTGGTAACGGACCTCAACCGCAGACGGGGTATCACCGTGGCAATCGTCCTGCACGACCTCAATCTGGCGGCCCGCTACGCGGACCACATCATCGCCATGAAGGACGGCACCGTGACAGCGGTGGGGTCCCCGCGCGAGGTGGTGACGGAAGGACTGGTCCGCCACGTCTTCGGCCTGGAGAGCCGGGTCATCCCGGACCCCGTTTCGGCCACCCCGCTGATCATCCCCATCGGCCGTCACCACACTGCCTACGAACTGGAGCCCGTCCCATGACGACCCGCGACACCGCCCGAACACAAACGGCAACTGCACAACCGGCAAGTGCCCAGCCGATGACCACCCAGCCGATGAGTCTCGCCTTTGAGGTCACCGTTTCCTCCGTCCAGCAGCTCAGCCCCACCTTCCGCAGGATCACGTTCGGTGGCTACGCGCTGCGTGACTTCGGCGTCCAAGGCCACACCCTGGACCTCCGGATCAAGCTCCTGATTCCGTCCCTGGCCCCGGACGGCTCGCAGCTGCCGTTGCCGGCCGTCAACACCGGCCAGCCCGGCTGGTATCGGGATTGGCTGGCCATGGACCCGGAGGTGCGCGGCTCGATGCGGACTTACACCGTCCGTGAGGCGCGGCTGGACGCGGTCTATCCGGAGATCGACGTGGACTTTGCGATGCACAAGGACGGGCCGCACAACAGCGGGCCGGCCGCGGACTGGGCCCTGAAGGCCAAACCCGGTGACGCCCTCACCATCATCGGGCCCAACAACCGTGCCGCCCACTGCATCACCGCCGGGACATACTCCGGCATCGAATGGCGGCCCGGCCTGGCCCAGCGCATCCTCCTTGCCGGTGACGAAACCGCAGTTCCCGCCATCTCCGCCATCCTCGAAACCCTCCCGCCGTACATGAGCGGGCACGCCCTCCTGGAGGTTCCCCAGGCCGGCGACTTCCTTGAACTGCAGTCCCCGGCGGACATCGAGATCACGTGGCTTGCCCGCGGCGCCGTCATCGGCCGCTCCCGGCCGCACGGCCAGCTGCTGCAGGAGGCCGTACGCACAGCAGTCCCCGTGCCGGGCTGGGTGGGCATCAAAGCGGACGGCGGCGGCGCCGGCCCGGAGCCCGAAGACGTCAACGTGGACACGGACATCCTCTGGGAAACCCCCGCACGCCTCGAAACGGGGGACATCGGCGCCGCCGGCAACCCCGGAATGCCCGCCGGCGCCATGCCCTTCTACGCCTGGATCGCCGGTGAAGCCGCCGTCATCAAGGCCCTGCGGCGCTACCTGGTGCGCGACGTGGGGATGGACCGGAAACAGGTGGCCTTCATGGGTTACTGGCGGCAGGGCAAAGCCGAAGGCTAACCCCGGCCCGCTCGGCGCCTCCGCGCAGTAACACAAATTTTCAGCAATTGCCAATTAAGGAAATTGCTGTGTCACAGGGTGTGACACGCGTATGCTTCGGATATTTCAACTGGAACATTAAGGTCTCATTCCATGAAAACTATCCTGCGGCCAGCTGTTTCCGTCCTGACACTCTTAGTCATGCTCGCCTCACTTGCCGTAGTGGGCAGCGTGGCGAACGCGGTGGGAGCGCTGACATTCGCGCCGACCGCCGACAGTTATGTCCAGGCCGACCGGCCAACGGAGAACTTCGGGACCAGTGTGCGTTGGTCCACGGAGGGCCGGACAAGCATCTCGCGGAGCAGTCTCCTGCGGTTCAACGTCCAGGTTCCCGCCGGGGAACACGTCGTCTCGGCAAAGCTGCGGGCATATTCTGAGGCGGCGGCAACGTCGACCGAGTTTGTGGACGTTTACACCACCAGCGGCACATGGGCCGAAACGGGCGTCACCTGGAACAACGCACCGGCCCGCGGGAGTTGGCTGGCCAAGGCCGGCGGGTTCGCCACGGGGGCCTGGGTGGAATGGGACGTTACCAAGGGCGTCGGCGCCACCGGCGGCGAGCAGAACTTCCGGCTCGAATCCAGCGCGCAGAAATGGCTGGGCTTCAAATCGAACCAGGCCCTGGACGCGGCACTCCGCCCAAAGCTGGTGGTCACCACCGCCGCTGACGCCGTGGTGACAAGCCCCGCCCCGACGCCAACCCCCACCCCTACCTCCACCCCTGCGCCCGCGCCCACTGACGCGGGCGGAGTCCAGGCTGCTGCCACGCAGAACTGGGGCGCACCTGTGGCCGGGGACGAGTTCAACTACACCGGAGCCCCGGACGCTACCAAATGGAGCGTGTACAACAGCGCAGGGCACGCCGGCCAAGGCATCCGCAGCCCGCAGCAGGTAACAGTGGACGGTTCCAAGATGGTCATGAGCGGGACCCCGGACGGGACCACTGCCGGCATGTCCGCGAAGTTCGCCAAACAGAAGTACGGGCGGTGGGAAGTCCGCGCCGCCGGGTCGGGGGACAATGAGTACCATATGGTTTCGATCCTGTGGCCGGACAGCGGAAACTGGCCTTGCGACGGCGAAGTGGATTACGCGGAAACAACGGGCGCCTGGAACGTGATCAACTTCTTCCAGCACTTCTCCTGCAGCAACTCCCAGACCAGGGCCAGCAAGACGCTGGACGTGACCCAGTTCCACAACTACGCAGTGGACTGGTCCCCCGCCGGGATGGTCGGATACGTGGATGGCGTGAAGTGGTTCGAGGACACCGACCCCAACCACCAGCCTCCGGGCAGTATGCACCAGACGCTGCAACTGGACTGGTTCCCTGATTCCACTGCTGACGGTGCTGCGGAAATGCGCGTGGACTGGATACGTGTCTACCCGGCCGCCGGCGGGACGAGCCCCACCCCGACTCCTACCCCCACCCCGACTCCAACCCCGGCGCCTACCACGCCGCCGGCGGGCGATTCCTTCGAGTTCGCCGCTGTTGGCGACATGAACCCGTCAGGAAATACGTCCACGAGTTCGGCGTCCGGCAAGAACGCTGCCAGCATCATCAGCGGCCTCAACGATGGTTCGTTGGATAATTTCCTTGCCATCGGCGACTTCCAGTACGACAAGGGGACCTGCTCGGCGCTTGGAGCGTGGAACACGCTGTGGGGCGGGTTGAAAGCCAAGACGTACTGGACCACGGGCCCCAACCACGATGTGGAGCCGGGTGTGAACGATGACGTGGACCGGTTCATGGACGGCCAGTGCGTCAACACCACCAAGTCCGCTACCAGCACCACTCTGGGCCGGTTCCAGGATGCGCTGGAGTGGTATTCGTTCGATAAGGGGAACTGGCATATCCTGGTGGCGCCCACGGCCACATGGCGCTACAACGTGGCCCGGGCGCAGGCGATGACCGCCGAAATGGACGCTGACCTGAAGGCGGCCAAGGCCGCGGGGAAGCATCTGGCGGCCGTCTACCACGACCCGTATTTCACGTCCGACACATCCAGCCACACGCGCTTCACCCAGGCGAAGCCCTGGATCGACATGTTCTGGAACAACCGGGTGAAAGTCCTGCTGTCCGGGTCCCAGCACAACTATGAGCGGACCTGCCCGGTGAACAACGCCGACCAATGCGTCCCCGACGGCATGCAGCAGTTCCAGGTGTCCACCGGCGGTATCGGCCTCCGATCGTTCGCGAGCAACCCGGCCTACGTCCAGCGGAAGTTCAGTGATACCTGGGGCCACCTGAGGATGAGCCTGAAAGCGGACGGCTCCTACACCTGGGAGTTCCGTCCGGTTTACGGAGGAATGCAGACGGACAGCGGGTCCCGGACGCCATAAGTGCTCCACCGGATCCCGCAGCGCTTTCCCAAGCTCCCGCTCACTTACTGTTCATCCCGGCGTCGTCCTTGCTTTTCCCAGCGCCGCTACGTTGGGGCGGTGGTGACTGGATCCTTGCTTCCTGACTCCGGGCGGCGGGTGTTTGTGGCCCTTGGCGACTCCTTCACCGAAGGCGTGGGGGACCGGGATGAGCGGCTGCCCAACGGGGTGCGGGGGTGGGCCGACAGGGTTGCCGAGAAGCTCGCCAAGGCGCAGCCAGGGTGGAAGTACGCCAACCTGGCCATCAGGAGCAAGCGGCTGCGGCACATCATCGACGAGCAGCTGGAGCCGGCACTGCGGATGCGGCCAACACTGGTGACCTTGTACGCCGGCGGTAACGACATCCTGGACCTGAAGACCGATATGCCCGCGCTCATGGCGGACTATGAACAGCTTGTTGACCAGCTCGCCGGCACGGGGGCCACAGTGGTCCTCTTCACGGGGTTCGACGTCAAGGTTTCCGCGCTCCTGGAGCCGTTGAAGAAACGCAACGCCTACTACAACCAGCGGGTGCGGGACATCGCGGAAAAGTACGGGGCCGTGCTGGTGGACTACTGGTGCCTGGATGCCTTCCACGACGCCAGGATGTGGGACTCTGACCGGCTCCACATGTCCAAGGCCGGGCACAAATACCTGGCCGGGCAGGTGCTGGACCAGCTGGGCGTGCCGCACAAGATCAAACCCCGGGACTGGGAGCCACCACCAAGGTTGGGCCTGCGCGAATGGGAACGGCGCCAGCGGCGCTGGGTCCATGACTGGGTCCTGCCGCTCTTTGGCCGCAAGCTCCGCGGGGTGACGCTGGGGGACAGGCTCAGCCCGCGCTGGCCCAAGCCTGTGAAGGTGCCGCGGAAAGGTGGCCTGAAGAAGCTCGCCGCAGAAGGGTACGACGGCGGCAGCCCACCCTAGCGGCCTGCGTCACCTTAGGTGGTTTGCGCGGGCGGGGTGTCCAACAGGTTTTCGAACCCCGGGGCCACCCGGCCGGCGTGGAACTCCAGCACCTCGAAGTCGGCCACGCCGTTGATGTAGAACGGGTCCTGCGCAAGGCTCGCGTCAAGGGTTTCCCGTTCCGCCTGCGAGAGCAGCAGCCCTCCAGTGCGGGGAATCTTGCGGCCGGCGGCAATGAAGACGCCGTCGTCGAACGCCTTTTGCAGCCAGGCGATGTGGGCGTCGTTGTGGAAGTCGACGATCTCCTGCGGCACGCGGTAGGTGAGGGAGACAACATACATGGGGCAAGCCTACCGGTGCCGCTTCCAGCTACTTGAAAGATCAATCGTAGAATGGGGGCCATGACCGAACCCCGCTGGCTCAACGCTGACGAACGCCGCGCCTGGCTGGCGCTGGTGAGCATCAATACGCTGCTGCCGGCGGCCCTCGACACCAGGCTGCATGCGGCCGGGAAGCTGTCGCTCTTCGACTACACGGTCCTTGCCATGCTGTCCGAGGCAGACGACCGGTTCCTGCCCATGAGTGAGCTCGCCGCCCGCAGCAGCGCTTCACTGTCCCGGCTTTCGCATGTGGTGACCAAGCTGCAGAAGCGCGGCTGGGTGGAGCGGCGTCCCCACCCCCATGACGCAAGGGTGACCACCGCGCACCTCACGGAGGAAGGCATGGCCACCATCGTTGGGCTGGCCCCGGGCCATGTTGAGGACGTCCGCGACCTGTTCCTCGATGCCCTGACCGGGCAGGATGTGCTGGACCTGGCGCGGATCGGCGAGAAAGTGGTGGGACGCCTGGACAAGGACCACTGGATCCTGCGCGAAACCCAGCCTGACCAAGCGACATAACCGGCCATTGGTTGCTTCCGGCAACGGATGGCAAACTAACCGCATGGATTTCACTTCCCGCTTCGTGGCCCTTGGCGACTCGTTTACCGAAGGCGTCGGTGACGACGACCCCACCCGCCCCAACGGGGTCCGCGGCTGGGCGGACCGGGTGGCGGAGCAGCTCTGCGCCGCTGATCCGGATTTCGGCTACGCCAACCTGGCCATCCGCGGCAGGAAGCTTCGGCAGATCGTGGCCGAGCAGGTGGACGCCGCCGTCGAACTTAAACCCACGCTGGTGAGCATCTACGCCGGGGCCAATGACATCCTCCGCCCGCGCGTGGACATCGATGACCTCCTGGTGGAGTACAACGACGCCGTCGGGAAGCTGGCGGCCACCGGCGCCACTGTGGTGATGTTCACGGGTTTCGATGCCCGGGGTTCAAAGGTGTTCGGCACCATGCGCGGCCGCACCGCCATCTACAACGAACTGGTCCGCGGAATCGCAGGGGACCACGGCGCCCTGCTGGTGGATTACTGGCGCTTCAGCGAGTACTACGACTGGGGCATGTGGGCCCACGACCGGATGCACATGTCCGCCGCCGGCCACGCCAACATGGCCAAGCGCGTCCTCGAGGTCCTTAAGTACGACCATTCCATCGACGTCCCGCCGATGACCCCTGTTCCGGAGTTGAGCGGCGCCGACGCCCTCCGCGCCAACGCCCGGTGGTTCCGCGAGTACGCCGCGCCGTGGGTGGTCCGGCGCGTCACCGGCAAGTCGTCCGGCGACAACCTGCAGCCCAAGTACGCCCAGCTCACCCGGCTGTAGCGGTTGTAGCGGCGGTGGGGCGCGGGCGGCTCAGGCGGGATGGAAGGCCGGAGTCGCCAGCATGGAGCCGTCAGCGCGGATCGCCAGCACGGCAACATCCCAGATGTCCGTGGCGCGGTTCAGCATCTGTGTTCCGCCGGCGACGATCGCCGTGGCCAGCACGTCGGCGGTGACAATGTCCGCGGCGGCCACGGTGACCTGGACAAACCCGGCGCCGCGTCCCACCCGCCAAATGTGCTCACCGCGTTCAGCGGAGCCGGAGGTGGCGATCGCACTGTGCCGGCTGCCCGCGCCCAGTGCGTAGCCGGTAATCAGGGTTTGGCGGTCCGCCGGATCCACGATGCCGGCTTTCCAGGGCTCGGCGCTGCCGGGGCATGGTGAGCCGCTGACCAACACGTCGCCCCCGGCATTCAGGCACCAATCGTGCCGGCCCAGGGCCTGGAGCGACGTGCCCGCCTCGCGGATGGCATGACCCTTGACGATCCCGGACAGGTCCAGGACGCCGTCAGGCCGTTCCGGGGTGAAGGCGCCCTCCGTGCGCAGCCGCCATTCGTGCGCCTCGGCGTACCGCTCTCGCATCCGGGCTGAGGCGCCCCGCAGCATCAGCTCGCCGCGGGCCAGCCTGGCCGCTTCCGAATCCGGGCGGTAGAGGCTGAATTGTTCGTCCAGGTCGCGGAAAAGGCGTTCGACGACGGCGGTGGCGGCAGCCAGCTCATCGAGCCCAGGCTGCCCTTCCGCAGGGGAGCTGACGGGCAGCGTCAGCCCGATGACCGTGCCCATGCATTCAAAGGTGCGGGCCTTCAGCATGGCGGCGGGGGTTGCGGCGTCCAGGGGGCTAGAGGTGGGCTGCATCGATGGCCGCCTGGACTGAGGTCAGGTACGCGTCGCTGGTAATGGTGGCGCCGCTGACGGTCTGGACATCCGCCGACTGCGCCGCGAGGACCTTGCTCCGGAGCAGGGGTGCCGCGCGGTTGCTGATCTGGATGGATTTGCCATCGGTGTTGGTGAGCTGGAGGGCGGTGATATCCGTGATCTTCCCGTTGGCCACCGTGATCTGGACCTGCACGGGACCGAACCGGGTCTGCACGGCGGTTCCCTTATAGGTGCCGGAAGCCGAGGTGCCCGAAGAGCCCGAGGAGCCGGACGTACCCGTACCCGTCGAGCCCGTGGTGCCTGACGCCGTCGTGCTTGATGCGACAGTGCTGATGCCGCCTGCCTGGGTGCCTGTTTGCCATCCCGCCATGAGGATCCCGGCGGAGGCCAGGGCCGCTGCGACTGTTCCGCGTATTTTCACCAGTCAAACCTTTCGTGATGGATCTGTTCCCCGGAGACGCCGGCTTTCCCGGCATCCGCTATGACGTTGGCCGCCCACGCCGCCGGGCCGCAGACGTAGACGTCCGCATCCGCGATGTCGGGCACGTAGGAGGTGAGGCTGTAGCCGTTCCGCACGGCGTCCCCGGGAAGCCAGGTGGAGTGGCCGTGGGCCCTCGGCCCGGTGAGGTGGAAGAGCCGGACCCCCCTGGCCTGGCAGAGGTCGAGGATTTCGCTGCCCAGGTACAGCTCCTGGTCGGTGTGGCCGCGGAGCAGGACTGTCGCCTCGCCGGGAGCAAACGGCGTGGTTTCCAGCAGTGCGCGCAGGGGTGTGATGCCGATGCCGGCCCCGATCATCACCACCTTGTTCCTGGTCCTGGCAGCCGTGCTGAGCAGTCCGTAGGGACCCTCCAGCGCCACCTTGGTCCCTTTCCGCAGCCGCAGGAGCTGGGCGGAGCCGCTGCCAAGGTTCCGTACGGTGACCCGCAGCGTCCCCTGGCCGTCCGGGCCATGGAAGACGGGTTCGGCGGACAGGCTGAACGGGTGGGGATGCCACCACAGTCCCGGAGCCAGGAAGCGCCAGATGAAGAACCGTCCGCCCGTGCCCGCCAGCTGGTCCAGTTTCCGGCCATTCATGACGATGTTCACCACGCCCGGCGCCACGGCCTCCACGCGGGCCACCGACAGTTGGTGCCGCGCCGTGGCCAGTGCCGGTTCCAGTACCCGGAAATACACCAGGGCAGCGCCGGTGTAGATGCAAATGGCCAGCCAGTACCAGCGCTGCCATGTGCCTGCCGCAAAGAGGCCTCCCACGCTGAACTGGTGGGGGAGCGACGTTGCAACCGCGGCGTAGGTCAGGAGGTGCACCACGTACCAGAACTCGTACGGGAAACGACGCCGCACAGCCACCAGGGACGTGACGACGACCGCGATGAACAGCGCCATGGAGACAAACGCCAGCCACATGTCCGGCACCTGCACCCAAAGGTTGACGGACTCGGTGAACGGATCCAGTCCTTCAGCCATGCCGTACCCAGCCGCGACCAGGAGGCCGTGTGCCAAAAGCAGGTACAGCGAAGGCTTTCCCAGCTTCCCGTGGAACTCCAGCGCGCGGTCGTGGCCGATGGTGCGGTCAATGAAGGGAATCCTCGCGGCCAGCAGCAGCATGAGCAGGACAAGGTCCATGCCCGCCAGCCCGGCCACGATGCCCGCCGCCGTGAACAGGGACGCCGGCGACGTGATCGCGGTGGCCCCGCCGTCGGCAAGCCAGAGGGCAATTGCGGCGGCAACGGAGGCCCAGGCAATGACCGTCAGGAGGTCCGTCCGCAGCATGCGCTGCCGGTACTGCCGGGCAAACCAGCCACGGGCGGGCCTCTTCGCTGAAGGTGATGAAGGCTCCGGGCGGCCGGAGCTGCTTGCGGCCGGAGATGCCGGCAGGAGCTGCGTGTTCATGTATCCAAGGTGCTTGGCGAAGCTATGTGCCTGCTGTGAAAAGGACCAACCTGTCGCTGTGACCTTTCGGCGGCCCTTATACACCCGATGACCCCCGATTGGTCTTTAATTGCGCCAACTCGTAGACTTGGTAGGCGCTAAGTGCGCGGAGCGTGCGCAATTGCTCCGGTTGCCCGGTAATTTTCTCCAGGGTGGCCGGTAGTTAGGGGCTCAAGTTGCGTGACTAACCGTTGCCCTTCTGCATTTTTGGGTCGCCCTTAGCAGCATGGTCCAGCAGCAGATATGCGGATCATTACTTTCAATTCTTGAGGAGAAGTCATGGCAGCACACTGCCAAGTGACCGGGGCCGAGCCGGGCTTTGGGCACAGCATTTCGCACTCGCACCGCCGCAACAAGCGTCGGTTCGATCCGAACATCCAGAAGAAGCGCTACTGGGTTCCGTCCCTGCGCCGTAACGTCACGCTGCAGGTCTCTGCACGTGGCATCAAGACCATCGACGTACGCGGCATCGACGTAGTCGTCGCCCAGATCCTGGCTCGTGGGGTGAAGCTCTAGTGGCTAAGGACAAGGACGTACGTCCGATCATCAAGCTCAAGTCGACCGCGGGTACGGGTTACACCTACGTAACCCGCAAGAACCGTCGTAACGATCCGGACCGCATGGTCCTGAAGAAGTACGACCCCAAGATCCGCCAGCACGTCGAATTCCGAGAGGAGCGCTAAACATGGCTAAGAAGTCCAAGATTGCTCGCAACGAGCAGCGCAAGGTCATCGTTGAGCGTTACGCTGCAAAGCGCCTCGAGCTGAAGAAGACCCTGGTTGACGAGAACGCAACCGACGAAGCACGCGAAGCAGCCCGCCTGGGCCTGCAGAAGCTGCCCCGCAACGCGTCCCCGATCCGTCTGCGTAACCGCGACATCATCGACGGCCGCCCCCGCGGTACCTTCCAGAAGTTCGGCATCTCCCGTGTCCGCTTCCGCGACATGGCCCACAAGGGCGAACTCCCGGGCATCACCAAGTCTTCCTGGTAATCCAGCACCGCTGAATCCAGCTGCTTGAGAAGGGCCGGCAACCTTAGGGTTGCCGGCCCTTCTGTGTCTGCCGTGATGGCCGCCGGATGTGCGGCAGCGCACACAGCGGAATTACGACGGCGGGAGGCCGGCGGGTGCCCCGCACGGCCGTTCCTGCCCCGGAATCCCGGGGAATTGCAGCCATTGGATGAGCGGTTTGCGGTGGGCCACGAGTGCGTGTATTGTTTTCTAAGTCGCCGCGGGGGAGACAGTCAAGAGCTGGTAACCGCGGGTGGCCAAACCCCCAAATTCAAGACCAAATTCTGGTCGCTCCTTAGGGCGCCGGAAATTGGTGGGGGACCGTCTTCTGGTCTGATGGGAATCCTGAGAAATGGATTTGCGTCGGGGTGGTTGATCGGGTAAGTTTGGAAAGTTGCTCCGGAGCGAGCCTGGACGTTGGTTTGGGTGGTGCCGGGTGTGTCTGTTGTTTGAGAACTCAATAGTGTGCCAAGTTTGTTGATACCGATTATGTATGTAATTGGTTGATTGTGCTGTGCCGCCACCCCGTGGTGTGCATGGTGTTTTTAGCTGGTTTCAAATTTTGTGCAGCTGTTTCTGCCGTTATTTCCGGTGGTTGTGGTTGTGTCTGTTTTTGTTTTACTTCAACGGAGAGTTTGATCCTGGCTCAGGATGAACGCTGGCGGCGTGCTTAACACATGCAAGTCGAACGATGATGCCAGCTTGCTGGTGGATTAGTGGCGAACGGGTGAGTAACACGTGAGTAACCTGCCCTTGACTCTGGGATAAGCCTGGGAAACTGGGTCTAATACCGGATATGACCTTCCATCGCATGGTGGTTGGTGGAAAGCTTTTGTGGTTTTGGATGGACTCGCGGCCTATCAGCTTGTTGGTGGGGTAATGGCCTACCAAGGCGACGACGGGTAGCCGGCCTGAGAGGGTGACCGGCCACACTGGGACTGAGACACGGCCCAGACTCCTACGGGAGGCAGCAGTGGGGAATATTGCACAATGGGCGAAAGCCTGATGCAGCGACGCCGCGTGAGGGATGACGGCCTTCGGGTTGTAAACCTCTTTCAGTAGGGAAGAAGCGTAAGTGACGGTACCTGCAGAAGAAGCGCCGGCTAACTACGTGCCAGCAGCCGCGGTAATACGTAGGGCGCAAGCGTTATCCGGAATTATTGGGCGTAAAGAGCTCGTAGGCGGTTTGTCGCGTCTGCCGTGAAAGTCCGGGGCTCAACTCCGGATCTGCGGTGGGTACGGGCAGACTAGAGTGATGTAGGGGAGACTGGAATTCCTGGTGTAGCGGTGAAATGCGCAGATATCAGGAGGAACACCGATGGCGAAGGCAGGTCTCTGGGCATTAACTGACGCTGAGGAGCGAAAGCATGGGGAGCGAACAGGATTAGATACCCTGGTAGTCCATGCCGTAAACGTTGGGCACTAGGTGTGGGGGACATTCCACGTTTTCCGCGCCGTAGCTAACGCATTAAGTGCCCCGCCTGGGGAGTACGGCCGCAAGGCTAAAACTCAAAGGAATTGACGGGGGCCCGCACAAGCGGCGGAGCATGCGGATTAATTCGATGCAACGCGAAGAACCTTACCAAGGCTTGACATGAACCGGACCGCTGCAGAAATGTGGTTTCCCCTTTGGGGCTGGTTTACAGGTGGTGCATGGTTGTCGTCAGCTCGTGTCGTGAGATGTTGGGTTAAGTCCCGCAACGAGCGCAACCCTCGTTCTATGTTGCCAGCACGTGATGGTGGGGACTCATAGGAGACTGCCGGGGTCAACTCGGAGGAAGGTGGGGACGACGTCAAATCATCATGCCCCTTATGTCTTGGGCTTCACGCATGCTACAATGGCCGGTACAAAGGGTTGCGATACTGTGAGGTGGAGCTAATCCCAAAAAGCCGGTCTCAGTTCGGATTGGGGTCTGCAACTCGACCCCATGAAGTCGGAGTCGCTAGTAATCGCAGATCAGCAACGCTGCGGTGAATACGTTCCCGGGCCTTGTACACACCGCCCGTCAAGTCACGAAAGTTGGTAACACCCGAAGCCGGTGGCCTAACCCCTTGTGGGAGGGAGCTGTCGAAGGTGGGACTGGCGATTGGGACTAAGTCGTAACAAGGTAGCCGTACCGGAAGGTGCGGCTGGATCACCTCCTTTCTAAGGAGCACCTCCAACTCTTCTGTGCTGGTGAATGCCGGTGTGGGGGGTTGTCAGGAAGCAAGCCCGCAGCATGGACGATTGTTCCGTGGCGGGTGCTCATGGGTGGAATATCAACAAATAGGTGCCTGGTGGCACGGACCGGTGTGGTTAGTACGAATGTTTTGTTCTTCTCTTCGGGGGAGGGCGGGTGTTCTGGAACGCGGCTGGTTTGGGTTGCTGGGTAGTGTTTGGCACACTGTTGGGTCCTGAGGCAACAGGGCCGGGGGTTTTCCCCTGGGTTTGTTTGTTTCTGGTTTCCCTGCCGTGACGTTCCGTGCGCCTGTTTGGGTGTGTGGGGTGTGTGGTGTGGGGTTGTTGTTTGAGAACTACATAGTGGACGCGAGCATCTTGTATAAGAAGCAATTTCCAAGATTAATGAACCTGGATCTGGCTGCGCTGTTGATGCCCTTTGGGTGTTGGGGTGTGGTTGGTTTCTGTGGTTCTCTCGAGAAATGTTTTTGATCTTTGTGGTCAAGTTTTTAAGAGCACACGGTGGATGCCTTGGCATTAGGAGCCGAAGAAGGACGTAGGAATCTGCGATAAGCCTGGGGGAGTCGATAACCGGACTGTGATCCCAGGGTGTCCGAATGGGGAAACCCCGCCGAGCGCGCGAGTGACTCGGTGACCCGTACCTGAACACATAGGGTGCGTGGGGGGAACGCGGGGAAGTGAAACATCTCAGTACCCGCAGGAAGAGAAAACAATAGTGATTCCGTTAGTAGTGGCGAGCGAACGCGGATCAGGCTAAACCGTTCCATGTGTGATAGCCGGCGGGCGTTGCATGGTCGGGGTTGTGGGACTTTCCATACCAGTTCTGCCGGGCTGGTGGGGTGTGATGTGCGCGCATAGGTGAACGGTTTTGAAAGGCCGGCCAGAGAGGGTGTTAGTCCCGTAACCGTAATGTGTTTGTACCGCCTGTGAGAGTATCCCAAGTAGTACGGGGCCCGAGAAATCCCGTGCGAATCTGTCAGGACCACCTGATAAGCCTAAATACTCCCTAATGACCGATAGCGGACCAGTACCGTGAGGGAAAGGTGAAAAGTACCCCGGGAGGGGAGTGAAACAGTACCTGAAACCGTGTGCTTACAATCCGTCGGAGCCAGTCTGATTCTGGTGACGGCGTGCCTTTTGAAGAATGAGCCTGCGAGTTAGTGTTACGTCGCGAGGTTAACCCGTGTGGGGCAGCCGTAGCGAAAGCGAGTCTGAATAGGGCGTGTGAGTGGCGTGATCTAGACCCGAAGCGAAGTGATCTACCCATGGCCAGGTTGAAGCGACGGTAAGACGTCGTGGAGGACCGAACCCACTTCAGTTGAAAATGGAGGGGATGAGCTGTGGGTAGGGGTGAAAGGCCAATCAAACTTCGTGATAGCTGGTTCTCCCCGAAATGCATTTAGGTGCAGCGTTGCGTGTTTCTTGCTGGAGGTAGAGCTACTGGATGGCTAATGGGCCCTACAAGGTTACTGACGTCAGCCAAACTCCGAATGCCGGTAAGTGAGAGCGCAGCAGTGAGACTGTGGGGGATAAGCTTCATAGTCGAGAGGGAAACAGCCCAGACCACCAACTAAGGCCCCTAAGCGTGTGCTAAGTGGGAAAGGATGTGGAGTTGCCCAGACAACCAGGAGGTTGGCTTAGAAGCAGCCACCCTTAAAAGAGTGCGTAATAGCTCACTGGTCAAGTGATTCCGCGCCGACAATGTAGCGGGGCTCAAGTACACCGCCGAAGTTGTGGCATTCACATTTTAGCTAAGCCCTTGTGGTTCAGGCGTGTGGATGGGTAGGGGAGCGTCGTGTGGGCGGTGAAGTCGCGGTGTAAACCAGCGGTGGAGCCTACACGAGTGAGAATGCAGGCATGAGTAGCGAAAGACGGGTGAGAAACCCGTCCGCCGAATGATCAAGGGTTCCAGGGTCAAGCTAATCTGCCCTGGGTAAGTCGGGACCTAAGGCGAGGCCGACAGGCGTAGTCGATGGACAACGGGTTGATATTCCCGTACCGGCGAAAAACCGCCCATGCTGAGCGGGGGATACTAACTGCCCGAAGCCTGCCCGAGCGCCCTTGTGGTGTGAGGGTTTTGGTGGAGCGCAGGACCTGATCCCGGGAGGCAAGCGTATTAACAGGTGTGACGCAGGAAGGTAGCCGAGCCGGGCGATGGTTGTCCCGGTCTAAGGATGTAGGGCGAGTGGTAGGCAAATCCGCCACTCATGGTGCCTGAGATCTGATGGGACCCCCGTTTGGGGGGATTTGGTGATCCTATGCTGCCGAGAAAAGCATCGACGCGAGGTTTTAGCCGCCCGTACCCCAAACCGACACAGGTGATCAGGTAGAGAATACCAAGGCGATCGAGAGAATTATGGTTAAGGAACTCGGCAAAATGCCCCCGTAACTTCGGGAGAAGGGGGGCCCCAACCTTGATACACCCTTTGCGGTGTGGAGGGGATCGGGGCCGCAGAGACCAGGGGGAAGCGACTGTTTACTAAAAACACAGGTCCGTGCGAAGTCGCAAGACGATGTATACGGACTGACTCCTGCCCGGTGCTGGAAGGTTAAGAGGACCGGTTAGCCGCAAGGCGAAGCTGAGAATTTAAGCCCCAGTAAACGGCGGTGGTAACTATAACCATCCTAAGGTAGCGAAATTCCTTGTCGGGTAAGTTCCGACCTGCACGAATGGAGTAACGACTTCCCCGCTGTCTCAACCATAAACTCGGCGAAATTGCAGTACGAGTAAAGATGCTCGTTACGCGCAGCAGGACGGAAAGACCCCGAGACCTTTACTATAGTTTGGTATTGGTGTTCGGAGTGGCTTGTGTAGGATAGGTGGGAGACGTTGAAGCCCGGACGCCAGTTCGGGTGGAGTCATCGTTGAAATACCACTCTGGTCACTTTGGACATCTAACTTCGGCCCGTAATCCGGGTCAGGGACAGTGCCTGATGGGTAGTTTAACTGGGGCGGTTGCCTCCTAAAAAGTAACGGAGGCGCCCAAAGGTTCCCTCAGCCTGGTTGGCAATCAGGTGTCGAGTGTAAGTGCACAAGGGAGCTTGACTGTGAGAGAGACATCTCGAGCAGGGACGAAAGTCGGGACTAGTGATCCGGCGGTACATTGTGGAATGGCCGTCGCTCAACGGATAAAAGGTACCTCGGGGATAACAGGCTGATCTTGCCCAAGAGTCCATATCGACGGCATGGTTTGGCACCTCGATGTCGGCTCGTCGCATCCTGGGGCTGGAGTAGGTCCCAAGGGTTGGGCTGTTCGCCCATTAAAGCGGTACGCGAGCTGGGTTTAGAACGTCGTGAGACAGTTCGGTCCCTATCCGCTGCGCGCGCAGGAAATTTGAGAAGGGCTGTCCTTAGTACGAGAGGACCGGGACGGACGAACCTCTGGTGTGTCAGTTGTACTGCCAAGTGCACCGCTGATTAGCTACGTTCGGATGGGATAACCGCTGAAAGCATCTAAGCGGGAAGCTCGCTTCGAGATGAGATTTCCATACACCCTCGGGTGTGAGAGGCCCCCAGCCAGACCACTGGGTTGATAGGCCGGATGTGGAAGCGAGGACTAACGACTCGTGAAGCTGACCGGTACTAATAGGCCAACAACTTACACCACACAGATACATACAAACTCTGCTTGCGTCCACTATGTGGTTCCCAACCAACAACCCCCCAACACGCGGGGTTGTCACGGCACGGAACCACCACAACTGAATAACAACACCACAATGTTGTAACCACCAGACTTCCCACCCCCGAACAAAACACCGGGCGGGCGGGTACAAGGGTTACGGCGGTCATAGCGTGGGGGAAACGCCCGGTCCCATTCCGAACCCGGAAGCTAAGACCCACAGCGCCGATGGTACTGCACCCGGGAGGGTGTGGGAGAGTAGGTCACCGCCGGACACACATTGGTCGAGGCCCCAACCACCAGGTTGGGGCCTCCCACATTTAACCCACCAATCACCGGTATCAAAACGGGCCTTCACCACCGCCTAGACTTACCGTTTATGACCCCCCGAACGCCCAGTCCCAGGGACCGGCGTGCAACCATCCTGGATGTGGCGGCCGCTGCAGGCGTATCGCGCCAAACCGTCACCCGGGCCATGAATGACATGGCAGGCATCAGCGCGGAAACCCGCGCCCGGGTCCAAAAGCTCGCAGCAGAAATGGGCTACAGCCCCAGCCGCTTCGCCAAGGGCCTTGTGCAGGGCGCGCGGATCTCTGTTGGCCTCGCCATCCCGGACCTGACCAACCCCTATTTCCCGGCCTTTGCCTCAAGCGTGGTGGAGGCCGCCACGGAGCGCGGTTGGAACGTGGTGGTGGACGACTACGGCCACGGGACCGGCAGCGCCGTTGACGCCGCCGCGCGGCTTGCGCCCCAGGTGGATGCACTGATCGGATACCTTGCACCCCACCAGGACGAGGCGCAGGCGCTGATGGGCCGCCGTCCCGTCGTCGCCCTTGACTCCCCGGACGCCGGCACCGCCGGCAGCATCTCCTTTGACTACCGTCACGCTGCCAGGCTCGCCCTCCGCCATCTCGCATCCCACGGGTGCAGGAGCATCCTCTTCCTGGACTCGGACCAGGGCGGCCCCGCCGGCAGCCGGAGCGCGGCCGCCGCCGCGGTGGCAGCGGAGGCAGGCATCCAGCTCGCCCGCCTCCAGGCACAGCCATCGGCGGCCGCGGCACGGTCGGCGGTGGCCCTCCATCTGGCCGGGGGCGGGAGCCCCGATGGCATCCTCGCCTTCAACGACCTGATGGCAGCCGGCGCCTTGAAGGCACTGCGGGAGTCAGGCACCTCCGTCCCCAATGAGTGTGCCGTCATCGGCATGGACGGGATACCGCTGGGGGAACTGCTCACACCTGAGCTGACCACCCTCGCACTGGACCTGCGCGCCGTGGGCCGCGCCGCCGTCGGACTCCTGGATGGTTTACTCACAGGTGCCATCCAGAACCGCACCCCAGGCGCCCACCTGACCCTGCAGCACCAACTGGTCCTCCGGCAATCAGCCTGACCCCTACTCAAATCATGACCGAGCGGATAGGCTAAACATGCAACTGCGTGAACGTTCACGTAGGCACTTCCGAAACTCCCCTCAAGGACCTCCATGCCAGCCCACACCCCTGCCGCAACTGCCGGCCACGGCTCCGCTCCGGCGACCAGACCCTCCTACCGCAGACTCGATCCGGCTGCCGCAGACGTCGCAGAATTAGCCTCGCTGGGACCCGGCCGGGGAAGCCTCCCGGCGCGGGCCTACCTGGAGTCCGACGCACCCCGGCTCCTACTCAACGGAGAATGGCAGTTCCGGCTGAGCCCGGGAATCCGGGCGGCCCCACACGACGACTGGCAGCAGGGCAATGACCTCTCCGGCTTCACCCCGCTGCCCGTCCCCTCCAGCTGGAACATGCACGGGCACGGCTCTCCGGCCTACACCAACGTGCAGTTTCCCTTCCCGGTGGAACCTCCCTACCCACCGGACGCCAACCCCATCGGCGATCACCTGGTGACCTTTGAGGCCGGCCCGGAGTTCTTCCCGCACGCCGTGCTCCGGTTCGACGGCATCGACTCGGCCGGAACCGTGTGGCTGAACGGAGTGGAGCTCGGGACCACCCGCGGAAGCCGCCTGGCCCACGAATTCGACGTGTCCGGCATCCTGGTCGAGGGAACCAACACGCTGGCCGTGCGGGTGGCCCAGTTCTCCGCCGCCAGCTATGTGGAGGACCAGGACATGTGGTGGCTCCCGGGGATCTTCCGGGACGTCACCCTGCAGGCGCGGCCGGTGGACGGCATCGACGACGTCTTCGTCCACGCCGGCTATGACCCGGGCACGGGCGAGGGCACGCTCCGCGTCGAGGTGAGCCGGGCCGGGCGGGCGATTGACGCCGTCGTACGCATTCCGGAACTTGGCCTGGAACTTCCAGCAGGGGCGGAGCAGCGTGTCCCCGGCGTGCAGCCCTGGTCCGCCGAAGTTCCCCGCCTCTATGGCGCAACGGTCAGCACCCCGGGCGAGACCGTTGCCCTGCAGGTGGGTTTCCGCAGCCTCGTCATCGAGGACGCCCAGTTCAAGGTGAACGGCCGCCGGATCCTGCTCCGGGGAGTGAACCGCCACGAGCACCACCCCCGGCTGGGCCGTGTGGTCCCGCGGGACGTGGTGGAGGCGGAGCTGCGGCTGATGAAGCAACACAACATCAATGCCATCCGGACCTCGCACTACCCGCCGCACCCGGAGTTCCTGGCGCTGGCAGACCAGCTGGGTTTCTACGTAGTCCTGGAATGCGACCTGGAAACGCACGGCTTCCACTGCGCCGGCTGGGCACAGAACCCCAGCGACGATCCGCAGTGGGAGGAAGCCCTGCTGGACCGGATGCAGCGAACCCTTGAGCGCGACAAGAACCACCCTTCCGTGATCATGTGGTCGCTGGGCAACGAGGCAGGCACCGGCCGGAACCTTGCGGCGATGTCCCGCTGGGCCAAGGACCGTGACCCGTCCCGTCCCATCCACTACGAGGGCGACTGGTCCTCACCGTACGTGGACGTCTACTCCCGGATGTATGCCAGCCAGGCCGAGACGGCGCTCATCGGGCAGGGCATCGAGCCGGCGCTTGAGGACGCCGAACTGGACGCTCGGCGCCGAGCCATGCCGTTCGTGCTGTGCGAATATGTGCATGCCATGGGAAACGGGCCGGGCGGCATGACCGAGTACCAGGACCTGTTCGACACGTATCCGCGGCTGATGGGCGGTTTTGTCTGGGAGTGGCTGGAGCACGGGATCCTTGTTCCTTCCCCGGGCAGCGGCGAACACTTCGCTTACGGCGGGGACTTTGGCGAGGAAGTCCACGACGGCAATTTCGTCACGGACGGGCTGGTGGATGCCAACCGCAAACCCCGTCCCGGGCTGTTGGATTTCAAGAAGGTCATCGAGCCTCTGGGCATTGACGTTTCCTCCTCATGGGGCAGCTTCACGCTGCGGAACCGGCAGGACTTTGCGGACACCTCCGCCTACCGCTTTGAGTACAAGGTGGAGGACGACGGCGGGACACGGCTGGAGGGAACGGTGGCCGTTGCGCCGCTTGCGGCGCAGTCCACGGCTGTTGTTGAGCTGCCGGCGGAGGTTGCCGCGTGTGTGGCGGGGTTGGCGCAGGACGCGGGTGCGGTGCTCACCGTCAGCGCTGTGCTGGCCAACGATACTGGGTGGGCTGCCGCAGGCCACGAGGTTGCTTGGGGGCAGGCTGTCCGCCTTGCCTCACCAGGCACGGGGGTGCAGGCCCGGGACCTGGTGGAGGCCGGCCAGGACGAACTGCAGCTGGGTACCGCGGTGTTCAACCGGGCAACCGGCATGCCCACATCCATTGGTGGACTTCCCGTGGAAAAGTTCGGCCTGGTCCTGTGGTGGCCCCCGACCGACAACGACCTCGGCCGCGAGTGGGGAAGCCCGGACGAACGGCCCCTTGCGACGCAGTGGAAGGACGCAGGACTCCACCGGCTCCACACCCGCCTGCTGGGCATCCGGGCGGAAACTTCTCCTGACGGCGGAGAGTACCTGCGCGTCAGCACGCGCATGGGTGCCGCGGACAAGCAGTTCGGTGTGCTGGTGGATTACCTGTGGACCGCCAGCTCCGACTCCCTGGGACTGCGGACGCAGGTCAGGCCCGTGGGGGACTGGGTCAACGCCGGCTTCGAGGTGGAATGGGCGCGGATCGGGCTGGAGCTGGTGCTGGGTTCCCGGACCACCGGGGTGCGGTGGTTCGGCCAGGGCCCGCACCAGGGCTACCCGGACACCGGCCAGGGTGCGCGGACGGGATGGTTCGAGCTGCCCCTTGCCGCGCTGGACGTTGAGTACGTCCGTCCCCAGGAGTCGGGAGCCCGGTCCGGCGTGCGGTCCGCTGTCCTGCACACCGGCGGAAGGGAGCTGCACCTTTCCGGCGAGCCCTTTGCCCTCACAGTCCGGCCGTACAGCATGCAGGCTCTGGATGCCGCAAACCACAGGCCGGATCTGGTGTCGGACGGGCGGAGCTACATCTACGTGGACCATCTCATGCGTGGCGTTGGCACCGCCGCCTGCGGCCCCGGCGTTCTGGAGCCGTACCGGCTGAAGCCGAGGCAGGCCGACTTCGAAGTGGTCCTCAAGGTACTGGGGTAGGGAAGTCCCGGCTCCCCCTTCGGCTACTCCCTCGGCTCCTCTTCGGATGTGAGCCACTCCATAGAAACAGCAAACGAGCTTCAGAAGCGGAAATCACTTGCCCACGCTGCCGGAAACCGCGGAATTCCGGGGTTTCCGGCAGCACAAGAGGCCCCCGGGGGTCGATTTGCGGTTGGGTGTGGGGGCGGGTATTGTTTTCTGAGTCGCCGCCGCTGAAGCGGAAAGATAGCGGCCAAACCCCTTACTGAACGGCCTGGAAATGGTTCGCCTCTTGGCGTGCCGGACGCGGGTGGGGCTGGTTTTCGAGTGGAGTGGATCGCGGTAACGCTGATTTGCGAAGCTTGTTGGAACCGGGTAAGTTTGGAAAGTTGCTCCGGAGCGAGCCTGGACGTTGGTTTGGGTGGTGCCGGGTGTGTCTGTTGTTTGAGAACTCAATAGTGTGCCAAGTTTGTTGATACCGATTATGTATGTAATTGGTTGATTGTGCTGTGCCGCCACCCCGTGGTGTGCATGGTGTTTTTAGCTGGTTTCAAATTTTGTGCAGCTGTTTCTGCCGTTATTTCCGGTGGTTGTGGTTGTGTCTGTTTTTGTTTTACTTCAACGGAGAGTTTGATCCTGGCTCAGGATGAACGCTGGCGGCGTGCTTAACACATGCAAGTCGAACGATGATGCCAGCTTGCTGGTGGATTAGTGGCGAACGGGTGAGTAACACGTGAGTAACCTGCCCTTGACTCTGGGATAAGCCTGGGAAACTGGGTCTAATACCGGATATGACCTTCCATCGCATGGTGGTTGGTGGAAAGCTTTTGTGGTTTTGGATGGACTCGCGGCCTATCAGCTTGTTGGTGGGGTAATGGCCTACCAAGGCGACGACGGGTAGCCGGCCTGAGAGGGTGACCGGCCACACTGGGACTGAGACACGGCCCAGACTCCTACGGGAGGCAGCAGTGGGGAATATTGCACAATGGGCGAAAGCCTGATGCAGCGACGCCGCGTGAGGGATGACGGCCTTCGGGTTGTAAACCTCTTTCAGTAGGGAAGAAGCGTAAGTGACGGTACCTGCAGAAGAAGCGCCGGCTAACTACGTGCCAGCAGCCGCGGTAATACGTAGGGCGCAAGCGTTATCCGGAATTATTGGGCGTAAAGAGCTCGTAGGCGGTTTGTCGCGTCTGCCGTGAAAGTCCGGGGCTCAACTCCGGATCTGCGGTGGGTACGGGCAGACTAGAGTGATGTAGGGGAGACTGGAATTCCTGGTGTAGCGGTGAAATGCGCAGATATCAGGAGGAACACCGATGGCGAAGGCAGGTCTCTGGGCATTAACTGACGCTGAGGAGCGAAAGCATGGGGAGCGAACAGGATTAGATACCCTGGTAGTCCATGCCGTAAACGTTGGGCACTAGGTGTGGGGGACATTCCACGTTTTCCGCGCCGTAGCTAACGCATTAAGTGCCCCGCCTGGGGAGTACGGCCGCAAGGCTAAAACTCAAAGGAATTGACGGGGGCCCGCACAAGCGGCGGAGCATGCGGATTAATTCGATGCAACGCGAAGAACCTTACCAAGGCTTGACATGAACCGGACCGCTGCAGAAATGTGGTTTCCCCTTTGGGGCTGGTTTACAGGTGGTGCATGGTTGTCGTCAGCTCGTGTCGTGAGATGTTGGGTTAAGTCCCGCAACGAGCGCAACCCTCGTTCTATGTTGCCAGCACGTGATGGTGGGGACTCATAGGAGACTGCCGGGGTCAACTCGGAGGAAGGTGGGGACGACGTCAAATCATCATGCCCCTTATGTCTTGGGCTTCACGCATGCTACAATGGCCGGTACAAAGGGTTGCGATACTGTGAGGTGGAGCTAATCCCAAAAAGCCGGTCTCAGTTCGGATTGGGGTCTGCAACTCGACCCCATGAAGTCGGAGTCGCTAGTAATCGCAGATCAGCAACGCTGCGGTGAATACGTTCCCGGGCCTTGTACACACCGCCCGTCAAGTCACGAAAGTTGGTAACACCCGAAGCCGGTGGCCTAACCCCTTGTGGGAGGGAGCTGTCGAAGGTGGGACTGGCGATTGGGACTAAGTCGTAACAAGGTAGCCGTACCGGAAGGTGCGGCTGGATCACCTCCTTTCTAAGGAGCACCTCCAACTCTTCTGTGCTGGTGAATGCCGGTGTGGGGGGTTGTCAGGAAGCAAGCCCGCAGCATGGACGATTGTTCCGTGGCGGGTGCTCATGGGTGGAATATCAACAAATAGGTGCCTGGTGGCACGGACCGGTGTGGTTAGTACGAATGTTTTGTTCTTCTCTTCGGGGGAGGGCGGGTGTTCTGGAACGCGGCTGGTTTGGGTTGCTGGGTAGTGTTTGGCACACTGTTGGGTCCTGAGGCAACAGGGCCGGGGGTTTTCCCCTGGGTTTGTTTGTTTCTGGTTTCCCTGCCGTGACGTTCCGTGCGCCTGTTTGGGTGTGTGGGGTGTGTGGTGTGGGGTTGTTGTTTGAGAACTACATAGTGGACGCGAGCATCTTGTATAAGAAGCAATTTCCAAGATTAATGAACCTGGATCTGGCTGCGCTGTTGATGCCCTTTGGGTGTTGGGGTGTGGTTGGTTTCTGTGGTTCTCTCGAGAAATGTTTTTGATCTTTGTGGTCAAGTTTTTAAGAGCACACGGTGGATGCCTTGGCATTAGGAGCCGAAGAAGGACGTAGGAATCTGCGATAAGCCTGGGGGAGTCGATAACCGGACTGTGATCCCAGGGTGTCCGAATGGGGAAACCCCGCCGAGCGCGCGAGTGACTCGGTGACCCGTACCTGAACACATAGGGTGCGTGGGGGGAACGCGGGGAAGTGAAACATCTCAGTACCCGCAGGAAGAGAAAACAATAGTGATTCCGTTAGTAGTGGCGAGCGAACGCGGATCAGGCTAAACCGTTCCATGTGTGATAGCCGGCGGGCGTTGCATGGTCGGGGTTGTGGGACTTTCCATACCAGTTCTGCCGGGCTGGTGGGGTGTGATGTGCGCGCATAGGTGAACGGTTTTGAAAGGCCGGCCAGAGAGGGTGTTAGTCCCGTAACCGTAATGTGTTTGTACCGCCTGTGAGAGTATCCCAAGTAGTACGGGGCCCGAGAAATCCCGTGCGAATCTGTCAGGACCACCTGATAAGCCTAAATACTCCCTAATGACCGATAGCGGACCAGTACCGTGAGGGAAAGGTGAAAAGTACCCCGGGAGGGGAGTGAAACAGTACCTGAAACCGTGTGCTTACAATCCGTCGGAGCCAGTCTGATTCTGGTGACGGCGTGCCTTTTGAAGAATGAGCCTGCGAGTTAGTGTTACGTCGCGAGGTTAACCCGTGTGGGGCAGCCGTAGCGAAAGCGAGTCTGAATAGGGCGTGTGAGTGGCGTGATCTAGACCCGAAGCGAAGTGATCTACCCATGGCCAGGTTGAAGCGACGGTAAGACGTCGTGGAGGACCGAACCCACTTCAGTTGAAAATGGAGGGGATGAGCTGTGGGTAGGGGTGAAAGGCCAATCAAACTTCGTGATAGCTGGTTCTCCCCGAAATGCATTTAGGTGCAGCGTTGCGTGTTTCTTGCTGGAGGTAGAGCTACTGGATGGCTAATGGGCCCTACAAGGTTACTGACGTCAGCCAAACTCCGAATGCCGGTAAGTGAGAGCGCAGCAGTGAGACTGTGGGGGATAAGCTTCATAGTCGAGAGGGAAACAGCCCAGACCACCAACTAAGGCCCCTAAGCGTGTGCTAAGTGGGAAAGGATGTGGAGTTGCCCAGACAACCAGGAGGTTGGCTTAGAAGCAGCCACCCTTAAAAGAGTGCGTAATAGCTCACTGGTCAAGTGATTCCGCGCCGACAATGTAGCGGGGCTCAAGTACACCGCCGAAGTTGTGGCATTCACATTTTAGCTAAGCCCTTGTGGTTCAGGCGTGTGGATGGGTAGGGGAGCGTCGTGTGGGCGGTGAAGTCGCGGTGTAAACCAGCGGTGGAGCCTACACGAGTGAGAATGCAGGCATGAGTAGCGAAAGACGGGTGAGAAACCCGTCCGCCGAATGATCAAGGGTTCCAGGGTCAAGCTAATCTGCCCTGGGTAAGTCGGGACCTAAGGCGAGGCCGACAGGCGTAGTCGATGGACAACGGGTTGATATTCCCGTACCGGCGAAAAACCGCCCATGCTGAGCGGGGGATACTAACTGCCCGAAGCCTGCCCGAGCGCCCTTGTGGTGTGAGGGTTTTGGTGGAGCGCAGGACCTGATCCCGGGAGGCAAGCGTATTAACAGGTGTGACGCAGGAAGGTAGCCGAGCCGGGCGATGGTTGTCCCGGTCTAAGGATGTAGGGCGAGTGGTAGGCAAATCCGCCACTCATGGTGCCTGAGATCTGATGGGACCCCCGTTTGGGGGGATTTGGTGATCCTATGCTGCCGAGAAAAGCATCGACGCGAGGTTTTAGCCGCCCGTACCCCAAACCGACACAGGTGATCAGGTAGAGAATACCAAGGCGATCGAGAGAATTATGGTTAAGGAACTCGGCAAAATGCCCCCGTAACTTCGGGAGAAGGGGGGCCCCAACCTTGATACACCCTTTGCGGTGTGGAGGGGATCGGGGCCGCAGAGACCAGGGGGAAGCGACTGTTTACTAAAAACACAGGTCCGTGCGAAGTCGCAAGACGATGTATACGGACTGACTCCTGCCCGGTGCTGGAAGGTTAAGAGGACCGGTTAGCCGCAAGGCGAAGCTGAGAATTTAAGCCCCAGTAAACGGCGGTGGTAACTATAACCATCCTAAGGTAGCGAAATTCCTTGTCGGGTAAGTTCCGACCTGCACGAATGGAGTAACGACTTCCCCGCTGTCTCAACCATAAACTCGGCGAAATTGCAGTACGAGTAAAGATGCTCGTTACGCGCAGCAGGACGGAAAGACCCCGAGACCTTTACTATAGTTTGGTATTGGTGTTCGGAGTGGCTTGTGTAGGATAGGTGGGAGACGTTGAAGCCCGGACGCCAGTTCGGGTGGAGTCATCGTTGAAATACCACTCTGGTCACTTTGGACATCTAACTTCGGCCCGTAATCCGGGTCAGGGACAGTGCCTGATGGGTAGTTTAACTGGGGCGGTTGCCTCCTAAAAAGTAACGGAGGCGCCCAAAGGTTCCCTCAGCCTGGTTGGCAATCAGGTGTCGAGTGTAAGTGCACAAGGGAGCTTGACTGTGAGAGAGACATCTCGAGCAGGGACGAAAGTCGGGACTAGTGATCCGGCGGTACATTGTGGAATGGCCGTCGCTCAACGGATAAAAGGTACCTCGGGGATAACAGGCTGATCTTGCCCAAGAGTCCATATCGACGGCATGGTTTGGCACCTCGATGTCGGCTCGTCGCATCCTGGGGCTGGAGTAGGTCCCAAGGGTTGGGCTGTTCGCCCATTAAAGCGGTACGCGAGCTGGGTTTAGAACGTCGTGAGACAGTTCGGTCCCTATCCGCTGCGCGCGCAGGAAATTTGAGAAGGGCTGTCCTTAGTACGAGAGGACCGGGACGGACGAACCTCTGGTGTGTCAGTTGTACTGCCAAGTGCACCGCTGATTAGCTACGTTCGGATGGGATAACCGCTGAAAGCATCTAAGCGGGAAGCTCGCTTCGAGATGAGATTTCCATACACCCTCGGGTGTGAGAGGCCCCCAGCCAGACCACTGGGTTGATAGGCCGGATGTGGAAGCGAGGACTAACGACTCGTGAAGCTGACCGGTACTAATAGGCCAACAACTTACACCACACAGATACATACAAACTCTGCTTGCGTCCACTATGTGGTTCCCAACCAACAACCCCCCAACACGCGGGGTTGTCACGGCACGGAACCAACACAACTGAATAACAACACCACAATGTTGTAACCACCAGACTTCCCACCCCCGAACAAAACACCGGGCGGGCGGGTACAAGGGTTACGGCGGTCATAGCGTGGGGGAAACGCCCGGTCCCATTCCGAACCCGGAAGCTAAGACCCACAGCGCCGATGGTACTGCACCCGGGAGGGTGTGGGAGAGTAGGTCACCGCCGGACACACATTGGTCGAGGCCCCAACCACCAGGTTGGGGCCTCCCACATTTAACCCCAACTCCCCTTCATGGAACCGGACGCGGCGTCCCAGGAAACCCGGCAGGAAGCGCAAAGCCTTCCTCCAAGGGCTGAAAATGGGCCCCGGAATCGGTGATTAACCTCAAAAAGTCGCGGAAACACGCGGAATTTGCGGACCGGAAGCGCCCAAGCTGGTAAGTTTTCGGACAGTGGCTTGTGCGCATGCCGCGTGCAGGCTCCAGAATCAGAATCGTCCAGGAGGACATAAATGGCTAAGAACCGTAGTGAACTTGTTGCAGAGGTAGCAGGCAAGGCCGGCACCAGCCAGGCTGCCGTCAACTCCGTCCTCGATGCACTGTTCGAGGTTTTCGAGACTTCTGTCGCCGCGGGCGAGAAGATCACCATCCCGGGCTGGCTCGCCGTCGAGCGCACTGACCGTGCAGCACGCACCGGCCGCAACCCGCAGACCGGCGAAACCATCCAGATCGCAGCAGGCCACAGCGTCAAGCTGACCGCCGGCTCCAAGCTGAAGGCTGCGGTCTCCAAGAAGTAAAGCTTGTCCCTCCCGGCATGCAGCCGGCTGGAACAAGGAGCGGCAACCCATCGGGTTGCCGCTCCTTTGCTTTAACGGCCCGGCTCCAACCGTTCCCCGGCTCCAACTGCTCACTGGCATACAACCCGGATTCGCGGCGCAGGCAGGCGTAGCGGACAATGGAATGGTGTCTTCCGCCGCAACTCCACGTTCCACCGCGCCCCAGTCCGATCCTGGCAAGGGAGCTGCGGTCCGGGACGCCGGAAGCCGGGGGATCCCGGTGCCCTGGCAGCTTGCAGGCCTGGCGGCACTCTTCCTGGCCCTTGCAGCAGCACTGATCTTCTCCGGCGCTGCAGCGGCGCGCAGCGTCGCCGACCCCGGCGCCCTGGTGCGGTGGGGCCTGCCCGTCAGCAAGGCAATCCATAACGTCTCCCTGGCGACCGTCGTCGGAGGCCTGATCTTCGCCGTCGGCATCCTCCCCAAAAACCTGAACCCCCGGAACAGCGCCGTGCGGGGCCGGGACCGGGAAACTCCACCAGCCGGCGGTGCGCCCGAACATCCCGCCTTCACCCGCGTGCTCGCTGTGGCGGCCGTCGCGGGCGCCGTGTGGACCTTGTCCGCCATCGCAGTCCTGGTGCTCACCTATGCCGACGTAGCAGGGCAGGGGCTGTCCGGCGATCCCGCGTTCACCCAGGCCCTGGTGTACTTCATGACGGACATCGAGACGGGCCGGGCATGGCTTGCCGTCATCATCATTGCCGCCGTGGTGACCACCGCGCTGTTCGGCGTCAGGTCCCTGGGCGGCCTCGCCCTGACCCTCATCCTGGCCCTCATCGGCCTGGTCCCCACCGCCCTGATCGGACACTCGTCGAGCTCTTCGGACCACGAGGGCGCCATCAACTCACTCGGCCTGCACCTGGTGGGCGTGAGCACCTGGGTGGGCGGCATCATCATCCTGGCCCTGCTGTCCGGGATCCTCACGGGGTCCAAGGCCGGGGCAGCCACGGATATCACCGAACCCACGCTCCGGCGGTTCTCCACCCTGGCCGGCTTCGCGTTCATGCTGGTCTTCGCCTCGGGCATCATCAACGCCAGCATCCGAGTCACCAGTTGGCATGATCTCTTCGGCTCGGCGTACGGCCAGCTGATCCTGGCCAAGACTGCCGCGGCGGTGGTCCTGGGCGGCATCGGCTTCATGCACCGGCAGTGGGTCATCCCGCAGCTGGGCCGCAAGGGCTCCACCCTGTCCTCGCGGCGGGTCCTCTGGCAGCTGGTGCTGGCTGAGCTGCTGGTCATGGGTGCCACCTCGGGCATCGCCGTGGCCCTGGGCCGCTCGGCGCCGCCGCAGCCAACGGAAGTGGCGGCCAATGCCTCGCCCGCCTTTATCCTCAGCGGCTACGAGCTGCCCCCGGAGCTGACGCCCGAACGCTGGTTGACCGAGTGGCGGCTGGACTGGCTCTGGGTGGGCGTGGCCCTCTTCGGCCTGGCTACCTACTTCCTGGGCGTGGCCAAGGTCCGCCGCCGGGGCGATTCCTGGCAGTGGTTCCGGTCCCTGAACTGGGTCATTGGCCTGGTGGTCCTGACGTTCATCACGTCCGGGCCGCCGTCGGTCTATGGCCGCGTCCTGTTCTCCGCGCACATGGTGGACCATATGGCCCTGACCATGGTTGCCCCGATCTTCCTGGTGCTGGGCGCCCCCGTGACCCTGGCCCTGCGTGCGCTGCCCGCCCGCGGCGACGGCTCACGCGGGATGCGCGAATGGCTGCTGGTCTTCGTCCATTCGAAGTTCTCGCAGCTGGTCACCCACCCGCTGTTCGCCGCTGCCAACTTCGCCGGCTCGATCGTGCTGTTCTACTACTCGGACCTGTTTGGCTTCGCCATGCGCGAGCATGTGGGCCACGAACTGATGAACCTGCACTTCCTGCTCACCGGGTACATCTTTGTGCTCAGCATGATCGGCACGGACCCGCTGCCGCGCCGTGCGCCGTACCCCATGCGGCTGCTCCTGCTGCTGGCCACCATGGGCTTCCATGCCTTCTTCGGGGTCTCCATCATGGGCGGCACCGGGCTGCTGGCCGCGGACTACTTCGGCAACCTTGGCCGCGCCTGGGGACCGTCAGCCCTCGTCGACCAGCAGACCGGCGGCGCGGTGGCCTGGGGCATCGGTGAGGTGCCAACGCTGCTGGTGGCGATCGGCGTCGCCATCATGTGGTCCAGGTCCGACCAGCGGGAGACCAAACGCGTGGACCGCGCGGCGGACAGGAATAACGACGCCGATCTGACCGCTTACAACGATATGTTTGCCAAATTGGCCGAACGCGACGCCAAGCTGGCTGAACGCAACAAGCTGGAAGGACGCTGATGAGCGAAACCGTACGCACGCATGCCCGGGTCCGGGCCTCCGAACTGGTAGGCCGCAACTGGCTGAACACCGGCGGCAAGACCCTGGACCTGGAGGCCCTGCGCGGCAAGATCGTGCTGCTGGACTTCTGGACCTTCTGCTGCATCAACTGCCTGCACGTCCTGGACGAGCTTCGGCCGATGGAGGAGCAGTACTCCGATGTCCTGGTGACGGTGGGCGTCCACTCGCCCAAGTTCGAGCACGAGGCGGACCCGGTGGCGCTGGCCGCGGCCGTGGAGCGGTACGAGATCCACCACCCCGTCCTGGATGATCCAGAGCTGGACACCTGGAAGGCCTACACCGCCCGTGCCTGGCCCACCCTGGTGGTCATCGACCCCGAGGGCTACATCGTGGCGCACCTCTCCGGCGAGGGCCACGCGGACGGGCTCGCCGTGCTGATCCCCGAGCTCATCGCCGAACACGAAGCCAAGGGCACCCTCCACCGTGGCTCCGGCCCGTACGTGGCGCCCGAGGCAACCTCCGGCACCCTTCGCTTCCCCGGCAAGGCGCTGTTCCTGCCCGCCGGCCGCGGGTCTGCTTCAGGGGCAGCGTCCGACGGCGGCACGTCCGCAGGTGCCCCGACGTCCGGCACCTGGCTGGTCACCGACACCGGCCACCACCGGCTGGTGGAACTGGACACCGACTTCCACACGGTGCTGGCAACCTTTGGCTCGGGCACCAAGGGCTATGCCGACGGTCCCGCCGCCGGTGACACGGCCACCGCCCAGTTCAACGAACCCCAGGGCCTGGTCCTGCTGCCGGAAGATGTGGCAGCCAAGGTGGGCTACGACGTCGTAATTGCTGACTCCGTCAACCACCGCCTGCGCGGTCTGTCCCTCACGGACGGCAAGGCGTCCACGCTGGCCGGCAATGGGATCCAACGCCTGCTGGAGACCGGCCCCGCCCGCGTGGACGAGGACGCCGCGGGGTTCACGGGCAAGCTGAGCGAGCACCCGCTCGAAGTCTCCCTGAGCTCTCCCTGGGACGTGGTGTGGTCACGGAAGCTGAACGCCGTGGTGGTCGCGATGGCCGGTACGCACCAGATCTTCAGCTTCGACCCTGTGGGCGGCGAAGTGGACATCATCGCGGGCAACGGGCTTGAGGGCCTGCTGGACGGCGCCGCGCACGAATCCTGGTTCGCCCAGCCCTCAGGCGTGGCCGAGGACGCCGACGGCAACATCTGGGTGGCTGATTCGGAGACCTCCGCACTGCGGAAGCTGGTGGTTGACGATTCCGGGAAGGTCACCGTGGAGTCTGCAGTGGGCAAGGGCCTGTTCGACTTCGGCTTCCGCGACGGCCCGGCCGCCGACGCACGCCTGCAGCACCCGCTGGGCGTGACCGTCCTGCCCGACGGCTCCGTGGCGATCGCGGACACCTACAACGGTGCCGTCCGCCGCTACGACCCCGCATCCGGCACCGTGTCCACCCTGGCACGAGGTTTGGCCGAGCCCTCCGACGTGATCGTGGACCACACCCACTCGGCCGGTTCCGAGCCCCTGCTGGTAGTGGTGGAGGCCAACAAGCACCAGATCGTCTACGTGCCCATTCCCAAGGAAGCACAGCAGGTGGATGAGGGCGCTTCCCAGACCCACCGGCCCAAGAGCCCGGTGGCGCCCGGCGCGCTGGACCTGACCGTCCGCTTCACGGCGCCCACGGGGCAGAAGCTCGACGACCGCTGGGGCGACCCCACCCAGCTGAAGATCTCCTCCACGCCTCCCGGGCTGCTGGTCTCCGGCGGCGGAACCTCCGTGGGACTGCAGCGCACCCTGGAGCTGTCCCCGGACGTGCCCGAGGGCGTGCTGCACATTACCGCCCGCGCCGCGGCCTGCGACGGCCCCGAGACCGAGGACGGCGAAATCCCCGACCACGCCGCCTGCCACCTGTACCAGCAGGACTGGGGCATCCCCGTGGTCCTGCAGGCCGATGGTGACACGGAACTGGTCCTGGACCTGCGCGGAATGGACTGACCCTCCGCTGGTTTTGCTGAACTGGCCCGGTTTTCAGAGCGTCGTGCCCTGAAGACCGGGCCAGTCCTGTCTCTGCTCCCCGAAAACTGGGCCAGTCTGGACGCGCCGTTGTCCACATAGCCTCCGTTACTTCTGCCGCAGGCCAGGGCAGGCAGGCATTGTGGCCTCATGGACCCTACAGAGATCCTCAGGTCGGCCGGGGGAGTACTGCTGCGGCGTGACGTGCTGGCCGCAGGGGCTACGGAAACGGCGCTTCGGCGGGCGGTCCGGAGCGGCCAGGTGGTACGCCTGGAGCGGGGCGTCTTGGCCGTTGCAGGCGCTGATCCGGAGCTGATGGCTGCCGGCAGGGCCCGCGGTCTCCTGACATGTGCCTCCGCAGCCCCGAAATACGGCCTATGGCAGCTGCGTTCCGCCGCGACGCCCCATTACTGGCACAGCAATGGGCGGAGTGCAGCCCGATGTGTCAGCCACAGGCTTCCCCTGACCCAGCAGCCGCAGCACAGGACGCTTGCAGCACTGCCCGACGTCCTGCTCCACGCGCTGCTGTGCCTGCCGGAACTCGAATCCGTGGTCATGGTGGAATGCGCCTATAACCGCGGAGACATTGAGCCCGGCCATCTCTTCCGCCTCTTGGATGGCAATCGATGCGGCAAGGCCCGGCAGGTGCTGTCCAAGGTTGAGCGTGGCGCGGACTCCCTCCTGGAAACCCTGGCCCGGGTGCTGTTCAGGGATGCCGGGATAGCCACGGAGACGCAAGTGTGGATCGAGGGAATAGGACGTGTGGACTTCCTCCTGGAGGGATTCCTCATCGTCGAGATCGATGGAATCGCCTTCCACATGGAGCCACGGCAATACAAGAAGGACCGCCGCAGGGATAACGCCGCAATACGTCGGGGCCTGCCCGTGCTCAGATTCTTCTACGACGATGTGGTTTACGCGCCGGAGTCCGTCTTGGCGCAGGTGCGGGAGGTGCTGGCGCGGGGTTCGCTGCGGTGGCCGCAGCCGAACCAGCCCAGTTTTCGACAGGACTGGGTCTAAAACTCCGGGCAGCACGTCAACTAGGGGACCAAAACTGGGCCACTTTGGAAGCAGGGCCTAGAAGCTCAGCATCGGGGTGACCTTGACGGTGTCGCCGGAGACGTCCAGGCGGGTGGTGAAGCTGAAGTCCACCTCTGCGTCCAGCGGGTACCAGGCCCCGGTGAACGAGTTCTGCTGGAGCGCCTCCACCTTGGCCTTGCCGTCCAGGGGCGCCACCACCCAGCGGCCGTCGAACGGCTCCACTGATACACCCGGGTACTTGGTCACGGTCCACCGGATGGTGCCGTCCTGGACCCTGTTGTTGCTGGTGTAGTAGAAGGGGCAGTCCGGCTGGAGCTTCTGTTCCTTGACGGCCTCCGCCGCGCAGCCGTCCAGGAACTCCCGGATCTTGGCTGCAACGTCGTTCTTCAGCTTGTCCGTGGCCTGGGTCAACAGGTTGAGGGGCGCCACCGGGGCGTCCTTGGAGGTGACGGTGGCCCTGGTGGCGGGTGCCGAGAAGTACTGTCCGTCCAGGGACGCCTCGTATTCGCCCGGGTAGAACACGGCAAAGGAGTTGCGGCCGTTGGGCATATTGACCGGGACGCCGTTGACGTCAGCCTCGTTGCCGTTGACCACGGTGATATCAACGGTGGGCAGCCGGGACGGGACAAACGCCCAGGTGTTGAAGAACAGCCACTCGGTGCCGGTCTTCTGCAGGAGGAAGTCAGTGTGCAGCCGGCTGCCGTCGATGGTGTACTCCAGGGGCACCGTGACCTGGTTGTTCGGACGTTCCTCAGGGTCGCCGATCTTGATGTTCGCTACACGGGACGCCGCCGTCTGCAGCCCGGGGCCATCCAGCATTGCAGCATTGCTGGGCGGGACCGCGGCCCGCAGGAGTCCGAGTGCACGCCCGCCGTCTCCGCTCCTCAAAGCATCCAGGTATTCCCGTACCGGCTGCTGCGGGCTGGCCACGGTGTTGTTCACAACGTTGATGGCCACGATGGCTCCGGCAATGGCAAGCATGAGGCCCAGCAGCCATCCGGCCGCGATCCTCACCAACGCTTGACTCATCTGCACGTTCCTTACAGTAACGGCAGTGCGGACGCACACTAAAGTTGGCGTCCCCCCTATCTTGCCGGGCAACACCCGGTTAATGCCCGACGGCGGGTGGCCCGGCCGGCATTGACACGAGCCTTGGCGGTTCCCGGGACACCCGTTGCAGGGTGGGCGCGGCAAGGTCAGCGGCGGCGGCGCCGGGACGATGTGCCGAACACGCCGCGGAGCAGTTCGCGCCCCAATTGGGTGCCCATGGACCGTGCCATGCTCTTGAGTCCGCCGCCCAGGGCGCCGCCGAGCACTCCGCCGAGGTCGCCCATCATGCCGCCCGGTTGCGGCTCGGGCTCCCGCGACTGCGGCTGCCGGGACCGCGGTGCCCGGGGGGCCTTGGCCCGCCGTGGCGTTTCACGCGCCTCCCCGTCCTCCGCGCCGCCGTACTCGGGTTCAGGATCCTGTGGTGCGGGGACGGAGACCTGCGGCGGCCTGCTGCTCGGCCTGCCCAGGATTTCCTCCTCGATCCGGCGGGCCTCGGCGTCAACGTCATACGCGGCGGGCTCCTCGGGTGCGCCGGCCGGAGGTCCGGCCGCCGGACCCGTGGGCGCGGCCGCCTTGCCGGTGAGCTTTTCGTAGGCGGAGGGGTTGTCCACCGCTGTTCCGTACTTACCCAGCAGCGCGGAACCGGCCACTGTGCTGCGCACCAGGGTCTCCTCGCTGGGGCCCATCAAGGACTCGGGTGCCCGGAGCCGGGTGAGGGCCACCGGCGTGGGCGCGCCCTTTTCGTTCATGACGGTAATGACGGCCTCGCCGATACCCGCCGAGGTGAGGGTCTCTTCGAGGTCGTAGTCGCTGACCGGGAACGTGGACACCGTGGCTTTGAGCGCCTTGGCGTCCTCGGGGGTGAACGCACGGAGGGCGTGCTGCACCCGGTTGGCCAGCTGGCCCAGGACATCGGCGGGGACGTCCTTGGGTGTCTGGGTGACGAAGAAGATGCCCACCCCCTTGGACCGGATGAGCCGGACGGTGGTGGTGATGGCGTCCAGGAAGGCCTTGCTGGCCCCGTTGAACAGCAGGTGGGCCTCGTCCAGGAAGAACACGAGTTTGGGCTTGTCCAGGTCGCCGGCCTCCGGAAGGTCCTCGAACAGGTCCGCCAGCAGCCACATCAGGAAGGTGGAGAACAGCATGGGCTTGGTCTGCAGGGTGGGCAGCTCCAGGCAAGTGACCACGCCGCGGCCGTCGGGGGCGGTGCGCAGCAGCTCGGCGGTATCGAACTCCGGCTCCCCGAAGAACTTTTCCAGCCCCTGCGCCTCGAGGCCCACCAGTTCGCGGAGGATCACCCCGGCGGTCGCCTTGGACAGCCCGCCCAGTTCCTCCAGCTGGTCCTTGCCCTCGTCCGAGGTGAGGAACTGGATGACGGCGCGGAGGTCCTTGAGGTCGATCAGCTCCAGGCCGTTCTTGTCCGCAAAATAGAACACCAGCTGCAGGCTCGATTCCTGCGTGTCGTTCAGTTCCATGATGCGCGAGAGCAGGATGGGCCCGAACGAGGACACGGTGGCGCGCACAGGAACACCGTTGCCGTCCCCGCCCAGCGCCAGGAACTCCACTGGAAACGCCTTGCCCTGCCACGGCTGGCCGATGCTTTGCGTGCGTGCGGTGAGCTTGTCGCTGCCGGCGGCGGCAGTCGCCAGGCCGGAAAGGTCGCCCTTGATGTCGGCCAGGAAGACGGGGACGCCGGCTGTGGACAGCTGTTCGGCCATCATGTGCAGGGTGACGGTCTTGCCCGTTCCGGTGGCGCCGGCCACCAGCCCGTGCCTGTTCATCATGGCCAGCGGCAGCCGCACCGGCGCGTCCTTGTGGAGCTCGCCGTCGATGATGGCGGCCCCCAGCTCGATGGTGGCGCCTTCGAGCGTGTAGCCCTTCTGGATGGTGGCAAGCTTCTCTGCTGTGGTTTTGGAGGCCATGGCGCCAGCATAACCGCGGCGGCCCCGGATGCGGCGGTGGCCGGGCGGTCAGTCCGGCCGGGAATTCCGCGGAACCGGGGCGAGCTCCTTGGTGAACGCCAGCGGTCCGATGGTTTCCGGATCGGCGTCGAGGTCGAACTGCGCCTGGTAGCCGCTGGTGAGGTAAAGGTCCTTGGCTTCGGGCTGCCGCGGGCCCGTGGTGAGGTACAGCCGGGTGTAGCCGCGGGCGGCAGCCAGGGCTTCCAGCTCGGCCAGCACCAGCCTGCCCAGACCACGACGGCGGTGGGCCGAGTGCGTCCAGATCCGCTTCAGTTCCGCGGTGGTTTCGTCATACCGGCGGAACGCGCCGCCGGCGATCGAATCGCCGTCCTCCTGGATGACCAGGAGGGCTCCGTGCGGTCCCTCGAATTCCGCGGCGGGGTAGCGGTTCAGTTCCTCTGCGGCAGCCGTGCGGCCGAACAGGTCCCCGTAGCGGGTGTCGTATTCGACGGCGAGCTCGTCCAGGAGCGGCCGGACGCGCGGATCGTGCATGGGCAGGCTGAGGACCACCAGGCTGGCGGGATCAAGCGGCCTGGGACGAAGGTGTGGTTCTGCGGTCACTGGTTATTCCTTGTCACTGGTCGTTATTGTTGCCGGTCAGTTCTGTCCGGCGGCGGCTGGTTCCGGAGTCATGGCGGCCGGGGCAGACACATCCCCGGCAGCCACGCCGCGGGCAGTGCGGAGGATGGTCCGGGCCAGGGCATCGTTCTCGCGGAACGGCGCGGCGTTCGTGTTGGGCCGGGCAAAGGCGCCCGCGCCCCAGCCCGATGTTCCCGGGCCGACGCCGAAAAGGGTGGTGTGCGGCTTGCCGCCGGCCCCCACCAGCTGGTGCTGCGGGGACACCAGGAGTTTCCCGGTGGAGTGGATGCCGTCGGAGGTCAGCAGCTGCTGCTCGCTGCCCAGGCCGCTCCCGTGCAGGGAGGCGAGCACGGGGTTCAGCGAGCGGGCCACGGACGTGGCCGGCAGCCGCGCCTCGATCAGGGCCCTCGCCGTGACGATCACCCCGGACTGGGCGGACGAAGCAACAAAAAGCCCGGTGGCCTCATCGGCGGAGACCTGGAGGCCGGGACCCAGGAACTGCAGCAGGCCGGCCCGGTGCAGCGCCAGGACCTGGCGGAGCCGGTGCGGCGGCGGACCGGAGTCCACGAAGCTGAAGAAGCCGTGCCACCAGCCGTGGATGACCTGCTGCGAGCGTGCGTTCAGCCGCTCGGGCGGGACTACGCGCCCCACCTCCATATAGACGTGCAGCAGGGCCAGGAACAGAGCAAGGGTTTCGGGGTGGTCAGGGCTGTCCCGCAGAGCCAGGTCCTGCTCGATGTATCCGGCCACCGCGTCCTGGACTTCCGCGTGATCGCTGAAGCGGCGGCCGTCGAAGGGGCGGTCCAGCCGCTCCAGGTCCAGGTGCAGGCCGGCGTCAGGGACCGCTGCGGCCACCAGGTCTTTCCGCCCGGGGCTGTACCAGTCCAATCCCGCATAGGCGGAGGCGAACCCGTCCCAGCCCATGGCGGCGCGTTCAGGGCTTCCGGTCAGAAGCTCGCGGTAATAGTAGTAGCCGGCTTCCTTGGCGATCAGGGGCCAGAGATGCCGGTGGAAGTCCAGCTCGCCATGCTGCTGCAGCAGCGCATCCACGGCGGCGGCCGTAAAGAACCGCAACGGCCCTGGAGCCTGCCCCCGGAGGGCAGCGGAAATCTTCGAGTGGTACGGCACTCCCCGCCGGGAGCCGGCCCACAGCACCGGTTCCCGTCCGGACGGAAGGTAGCGCAGCCCGCCGTCGGACGTTTCCTGGAACCTGCCGCCGCGCCCTTCCATCAGGAGGACCAGCAGGTCCACGAACGCCAGGCCCATCCCGGCGACGATGACGTCCTGTCCGGGGGCAATGGGGGAGTAGTCGACGTCGGTGGTGTAGCTGGGTGCCGCGTGGCAGCCGCCGTGCCGGGCGGCGAAGTCCGTGAAGCCGGCGGACACGGCGTCCGGGAGGGAATCGGTGTGGCCCAGGGCGGTCACCACGATGTCCGCGTGCAGGGTCCGGCCGTTGGCCAGCCCAACCTGGTGGCCGCCGCCTTTCAGTTCCGTAATGCCCACTGCGGTGGTCCGGTGGACCGTGACGCTGCGGCCCAGGGACCTGGCGGCGCGGCGGAAGAACCACTCCAGGTACTGGCTCTGCAGCTGGCGGGTGGGAAAGGTGGTGCCGGTCAGGGACCGCAGCTGGTCCCACAGCGGCTGGGGAAAATCCGGGACGTCGATGATGGAGGCGTCCAGGACGCCGGCGGCCCATTCGGCCAGCGCCGGACCCGGCGCGGCGGGGCCCTGGCAGTCCACCGACTGGTCCGTGAACATGGTGATGTCCGCGGCCATGGAGTTGAGGAGGAGCCCGGGGTCCTGGTCGTACCGCCAGACGCGGCCCGAGCCCGGGATGTGCGGCTCCACCACGTGGATCTGCAGCGGCCCGGCGAAGACGTCCGGCCGGTTGGCGGCGATCCGTTCCAGCACACCTGCCGTGCGCGGCCCGCCGCCGATGAAGACGATGGCCGGGATGGTGGCTGGCATGGGCTCTCCTGACGGCGAGTGGGTGCGGGGACGGCGCGGAAGTGGCCGTCGGAGTGCCCATGCTAGGCAGCCGTGACGACGGCGGTCGAGCGCTTGGTCACGGCCGTTAACTCCGCGTCACGGCGCGTTAAGGGACGCAAAAAACCGACTCATGACGCCGTGCGAAGCCCCGTGAAGTATTGCAACCATGCGCCTTGCTGGCCCGTTCCGGCCGGTCCTAGATTTGCAGCCAGCACCCGGGGCGAGCCGCCCCGACGCCGGGCAGTCCGGCTCCAGTCCAGGAATGAGAAGTGAGGTGGCCCCGTGAGTTCAGCAACCAGGGTGGCGCAGTCAAAGCAGCCGCAACCGGCACAGCCGCAACAGGAACAGCCCGCGGCAGCGTCACCGGCGGTGCCACCGGCAGCGCGACCGGGCAGGGCCGGCGTCCCGGAACGGGTCCCCGCGGACTATTCGTCGTACCGCGTGGTGGCCGCCAAGCATCCGTGGCGCTGGGTGGGGACTGCCGTCGTCGCCCTGGGTGTCCTGGCCGTGGCATGGTCGCTGGCCACCAACCCGCGCTGGGAGTGGGGTGTGGTGGCGCAGTGGTTCACCGCCCAGTCCGTGGTCAACGGCCTGCTGGAAACGCTGAAGCTGACCGCCATCTCCGGCGTCCTGGGGTTCGTGCTCGGCTTCATCCTGGCGCTCATGCGGCTCTCCGCGTCGCCGCTGCTGGTCTCCGTGTCCTGGACGTTCTCCTGGATCTTCCGGTCCACGCCGCTGCTGGTGCAGATGCTCCTTTGGTACAACCTGGGCTACCTGTACGAGAAGATCAGCCTGGGGATCCCCTTCACGGACGTCCGGTTCTTCGAGGTCCAGACCACCACACTGATCAGCCAGTTTGCGGCAGCAGTGCTGGGCCTGACCCTGAACCAGGCCGCCTACTCGGCTGAGATCATCCGCGGCGGCATCCTGTCCGTGGACCAGGGACAGCTGGAGGCCGCAGCCGCCCTGGGCATCCCGGCCTGGCGCCGCTCCACGCGGATCGTGCTGCCGCAGGCCATGCGCGCCATCCTGCCCACCGCGTTCAACGAGATCATCGGCCTGGTCAAGGGCACCTCGATCGTCTACGTGCTGGCCTACTCGGAGCTGTTCTACACCGTCCAGGTCATCTACAACCGCACCCAGCAGGTCCTGCCGCTGCTGCTGGTGGCCACGCTCTGGTACATCGTGATCACCTCCGTGCTGAGCGTCTTCCAGTACTACATCGAACGGCACTACTCCAGGGGCGCGGTGCGGAGCCTGCCGCTGACGCCCCTGCAGAAGGCCCGTAAATTCTTCGCCACCCACGCGGCAGTGCCCACCCGGAGGAACCCCTGATGACTGAGACCCTTACCGCCCCCACAGCCACCCGCGGCCTGGTGGAAATCACCGGCGTCCGCAAATCCTTCGGCGCCACCGAAGTCCTCAAAGGTGTCAGCCTCACCGTGGAACCGGGCGGGGTGGCCGTGATCGTGGGCCCCTCCGGCTCCGGAAAATCCACCCTGCTGCGCACCATCAACCACCTGGAAAAGGTGGACGGCGGCCACATCACCATCGACGGACAGCTGGTGGGCTACAGACTCCGCGGCGACCGCCTGCACGAGCTGCGGGAAAAGGAGATCCTGAAACAGCGCACCGACATCGGCATGGTGTTCCAGAACTTCAACCTGTTCCCGCACCTCACTGCCCTGGAGAACGTGGCGGAAGCACCCGTCGTGGCCCAGGGGCGGTCCAGGGAGGAGGCCCGCCGCCGCGGCCTGGAACTGCTGGACCGGGTGGGGCTCAAGGACCGGGCCGACGCCTACCCCCGCCAGCTCTCCGGCGGCCAGCAGCAGCGCGTCGCCATCGCCCGGGCCCTGGCCCTGGACCCCAAGATCCTGCTGTTCGACGAGCCCACCTCCGCCCTGGATCCCGAGCTGGTCAACGAAGTGCTGGACGTGATCCGCGAACTGGCCACGTCCGGCACCACGCTGATCATCGTCACGCACGAGATGGGCTTTGCCCGCGACGTGGCGGACACCGTGGTGTTCATGGACCAGGGCCAGATCGTGGAACAGGGCACCCCCAAGGAAATTTTCAGCAACCCCCAGGAACCGCGCACCCGGAGCTTCTTCTCCAAGGTGCTGGAACCGGCCTTCAACATCTAAGGACCACCCCATGGCTTTCCCCACCCGCGGCCTCCGCCGCAGCCGCGCCCTCGCGGCGCGTCCCGCCGTCGTACTCCTCGGCACCGCACTCCTTGGCACCGCCGCGCTCGCCGGCTGCGCCGACCCCGGCGCCTCCGCCGCCGGCAACCCCAGCGGAGGAGCGCAGACGACGGCGGCACGCAACGGCGTGGTCTACAACACCTCACCGGACCAGCAGCGGATCCGGGGCGAGAAGGACGCGGCGCTCGCCGCCAAGGTCCCCGGGCTGATCGGCAGGGACGGCAAGCTGACGGTGGCCACCACCGCCGGGTCCATCCCGCTGTCCTTCCACGCCACCGACGACAAGACGCCGATCGGCTCCGAACTGGACATCGCCCAGCTGGTGGCGGACAAGCTGGGCCTGGAGCTGGACGTGCAGGTGACGTCCTGGGAGAACTGGCCGCTGAAGACCCAGTCCGGCGACTTTGAGGCTGTGTTCTCCAACGTGGGCGTGAACAAGGACCGGGTGAAGCTGTTCGACTTCGCCAGCTACCGGGCCGCGTACATGGGTTTCGAGGCCAAAAAGTCCGCCACGTACAGCATCAAGGGGGCGGACGACATCTCCGGCCTGAAGATCTCCGTGGGGTCCGGGACCAACCAGGAGAAGATCCTGCTGGCGTGGAACAAGGAGCTCGAGGGCAAGGGCAAGGCGCCGGCCACGCTGCAGTACTACTCCTCCGATGCGGACACCATCCTGGCGCTGTCCTCCGGCCGGACGGACCTGAACATCGCCCCCTACCCGTCCACCGTGTACCGCGAGAACACCCGGGACGACGTGAAGGTGGTGGGCAAGGTCAACGCCGGCTGGCCCTCCGAGACCTTGGTGGCCGCCACCACCCTCCGCGGCAACGGGCTGGCACCGGTCATTTCCGAGGCCCTCAATGCCGTCATCAAGGACGGCTCCTACGGCAAGGTGCTGGAGCGCTGGGGCCTGTCCGAGGAAGCGCTGCCGGAATCCAAGACCATCACCGAAGAGAACTTCGCGGCCACGCAGGCATCGGCCGGCGCGGCCCCGTCAGGGAAGGCATCATGACCGCACAATCCACCGGAACCGCCCTCGAATCCTTCGACGCCGACTGGCAGGAATGGCACGCCGCCCACGAACAGCACCGCGCCCACCCGCACGGCTTCCTGGCGGTGACCCACCTGCACTGGCTGGGCAGCGAACCCGCCCGGCTGGAAGGCGCCCCGGGCACCTGGAGCGTGGCGGCCGACGTCGTCCGCGTCCTTTTGGAGCCGGGCGACAGCCTGCAGCAGGACGGCAGGGAGCTGAACACTGCGTCCGGGGCCACCGTTGAGCTTGGCCCCATCGAGGAGCGCGGCGGCATCAACCTGGTGTCCGGCGAGACCGTCATTGAGCTGGCCAAGCGCGGCGGCGAATACATCGTCCGGCCCCGTCATCCGGAAAACCCGCTGTTGCAGGCCTACCAGGGCACGCCCGCCTACTCGAACGATGCCGCGTATGCCGTGCGCGGAACCTATGTGCCGTTCGAAGCGCCGAGGTCCACCACGGTGGGCGCCGCCGTCGAGGGCATCCAGCATGTGTATGAGGCGCCGGGCGAGATCCGCTTCAAGCTGGCCGGCCGGGAGCTGGCGCTGACCGCATTCAACGGCCACGCCCCCGGCGCCCTGTCCGTGCTGTTCACAGACCAGACCTCCGGCAAGACCACTTATGCCGCCAACCGCTCGCTGTCCGTGGTGCCGGCCGCAGACGGGTCCGTGCTGCTGGACTTCAACCGGGCCGTGAACCTGCCGTGCGCGTACACGGACCTGGCCACCTGCCCGCTGCCGCCGGCGGAGAACCGGCTGCCGGTGGCCATCGAGGCCGGCGAAAAGATTCCCTACGAACGTCAGGACCAGCAGTGAGCATCTCTTCAACCCGCCAGGGAGGGTTCCTTGCCCTTGAGCTCGACGGCGCCGGCTGGGACGGCGCGCACCTCACCCGGGCCGTGCTGGCAGCAGAGTCCGCGGGCTTCCATGCAGCAACCTTCACCGACGCACCCGCTCCGGGCCGCGCCAACGCGCTGCAGCGGGCGGCCTTCGCCGGGCCCGCCACCCGGACCATCGCCCTGGTACCCGAGGTGGACACCGTCTACACCGAGCCGTTCCACATCTCCACCCAGCTGGCCAGCCTGGACTACGTGTCCGGCGGCCGGGCCGGGTGGATCGTGACGGCAGCCGAATCGCCGGAGGCTGCTGCCGCCGTCGGACGCCCGTCCGTGACCGGCGCTGCACTGGGTCAGGAGGCCGCGGCGTCCATCGAGGTGTCCCGGCGGCTGTGGGATTCGTGGGAGGACGACGCCGTGATCCGCGACGTGGCCACCGGCCGGTACATCGACGTGGACAAGCTGCACTATGTCGATTTTAATACGGCGGTCGATTTCGAGACTCGTGCCGATTTTGCCGGCGCCGGCTATTCCGTGAAGGGACCGTCCATCATTCCGCGGCCGCTGCAGGGGCAGCTGCCCGTGCTGGCGCCCGCGTCCCTGCTGGGGGAGGTTCCCGCGGACGCCGTGGATGCCGTCCTGGTGTCCGCACCTGCCGCCGAACTGCTGGCGGCAGAGGTCCGCGATGTGCGGTCTCGGGTGGGGGCATCCGTTGCGGTGGTCGCCGAGCTCGACGTCGTCCTGGACTCCCGCGGGCAGGCCGCGGCGGGGCGGGTGGCTGGCTTTGGCTCCGGCCGTGCTAACTACGCCGGTTCCGCCGCCGGTCTCACGGACTTCCTCACGGAACTCCTGAAGGAGGCCGACGGCGTGCGCCTGCACCCGGCGTCGCTCTTTGTCGACCTGGAGGAACTGGGCCGCCTGGTCCTGCCGGAACTGCGCCGCCGCGGAGTCCTCCGCCCGCTGGTGCAGGACGGCACCTTCCGCGACCTGCTGGGGCTTTCACGCCCGGTGAGCCGCTACGCCACCGCCGCATCCAACGCCGCTGCGCCCGCCGGCGCGGGAAAGTAAGGGGAACCACCGTGACACAGCACAACCGTGCTAAATCCGATGTCTTTGTGCCGTCGGGCCAGATCCAGTTTGGGGTCTTCTTCCAGGGCGTGAACTCCGGCACCATCTGGAAGGCCGCCGAATCGGGCTCGCAGACGGACTTCGAATCGTTCCGCCGCATCGCCCACACCGCCGAGCGGGGGCTGTTCGCCGCGTTCTTCCTGGGCGAGGGGCTCCGCCTCCGTGAACACCTGGGCCGCCCGCACGCGCTGGACGTGGTGGGCCGGCCGGACGCGCAGACCATGCTGGCCGCGCTGGCCTCGGTGACCACAAACATCGGGCTGGTGGCCACCCAGAACACCACGTACAACGATCCCGCCGACCTGGCGCACCGGCTCGCGTCGCTGGACCTGATCTCGGGCGGGCGTGCCGCGTGGAACATCGTGACCACTGACAACGCCTGGACCGGGGCCAACTTCCGCCGCGGGGGATACCTTGACCACGCTGACCGGTACAAGCACGCCGAGGCGTTCGTGGAGACGGCCAAGCGGATCTGGGATTCGTGGGAAACCCCGGACGGTCCTGCTCGGCGGGTGGTGCACCAGGGCCAGCACTACACGGTGGACGTGACGCCGCGGCTGCCGCGGAGCGCCCAGTACCGCCCGGTGCTGTTCCAGGCCGGCGACTCGCCCGAGGGCCGCAACTTTGCCGCCCGGCAGGCTGATGTGATTTTCTCCGCGCACCCCAAGTTCGACGACGCCGTGGAGTTCCGCAAGGACCTCGTGGAGCGGTCCCTGGCCGCTGGCCGGGGTGCCAACGCCGTGCAGATCATGCCGGCCAGTGAGTTCATCCTGGCGCCCACCGCTGCGGAGGCGGCGGAGAAGAAGGAGTGGGTGCGGAGCCTGCAGATCGGCCCGCAGCAGGCCATCGCCTACCTGGAGCAGTTCTGGGGCCGCGAGCTGTCGTCGTACGATCCGGACGGACCGCTGCCGGAGATCGATCCGGTGGTGGAGGAAACGTCCGAGACCCGCGGCAGCGGCTTCCACGGCGCCAAGGCGCGGCAGCTGGCGGACCAGTGGCGGGCCGAGGCCAAGGACAAGGGGCTGTCCATCCGGCAGTTCGTCACCTCCCGCACTGCACGGGTGGATTCCACCTTCACGGGTTCGTATGTTGAGGTGGCGGACCAGCTGGCCGAGTTCGCGCGGGTGGGGGCGGTGGACGGATTCAACATCTCGCCGTGGCTCATTCCCTCCGGCCTGGACGACATCGTCAACCACCTGGTGCCGGAGCTGCAGGAACGCGGGGTGTACCCCACGGAGTACCGCGGGAACACCCTGCGGGAAAACCTTGGGCTGGAGACGCCCGTGCGTTCTTCGGATGCGGCTGCTGAGGCGGTCCGGGCGTGATGCGGCTGATGCGGCTGGCTGTTTTTGCTGGAAGGGACGACGACGGCGGCAACGTGGGTGCCGTCGTCGACCCTTCCGCGGGGGCCGGTTCCGTTGTGGCTGGTTCGTCCGGGACCGTCAGCCTGCAGCTGACGCTGTGGGAGCAGTGGGTCTAGGGCCTGTTGCCGCCCTGCCTCGCAATGCCCAGGCTGACGGCGTGGCCCGAGGGCTGGGGCGCTAGTCGGTTTCCGGGCTCTGGCAGTAGAAGCAGGTGCCGGCGTCGCAGTCTTCTGCAGTTTCCTGTTCCGTTTGGCGCTCACTCATTTCGGGTCCTTTCCGTGCGGATTGTGAAGTAGTACCCCTTGCAGGGGTTTGCCCGGGACCCCTGCTGGGATCCCGGGCAAACGCTGGTGGTGGTGGCCTGGCGGCCGGTTAGTGGGCCAGGGCCGGTTCGGCCAGCTGAACCTTCTCCGCCTCGGTGGGCACGAAGCCCGCCTGGAGCTCGGAGCGGAGCTTGACCATGTCCAGCTCACCCTGCCACTTGGCGATTGCCACGCAGGAGACGATGTTGCAGACCGTGCTGGTGAGGGCACGGGCCTCGCTCATGAAGCGGTCGATGCCCACGATGAGGGCCACGCCGGCCACCGGCAGGGTGGGCATGACCGTCAGCGTCGCCACCAGGGCCACGAAACCACTTCCGGTGACGCCCGCCGCGCCCTTGGAGGTCAGCAGCATCATGCCGAGCATCAGCAGGATCTGGCCCCAGCTGAGGTGGATGTCGCAGGCCTGGGCGATGAACATGGAGGCGAGGGTGAGGTAGATGGCCGTTCCGGTCAGGTTGAAGGAGTAGCCGGTGGGGACCACCAGGCCCACAACGCTGCGGTCGCAGCCGATCCGTTCGAGCTTGGACAGCAGGCGCGGCAGGACCGGTTCGCTGGAGGACGTCGCGAGGACGATCAGGAATTCATCCTTGAAGTAGCGCAGGATCTGCCACAGGCTGAAGCCGGTCACCTTGGCCAGGATGCCCAGGCCGACCACCACGAAGACGATGCAGGCGGCGTAGAAGGCAAGGATCAGCATGCCGAGGTTTCCGATGGAGTGGGCGCCGTACTTGCCCACCGTGAAGGCCATGGCCCCAAAGGCTCCCAGCGGAGCCACCTTCATGATGTAGCCGAACATGATGAAAAGCAGCTTGTTGAAGCTGTTGACCACGTTCAGGGCCAGCTGGCCCGGTGCGCCGAGCTTGCTGAAGGCGAAGCCGCACAGCATTGCAATGACCAGCACGGGCAGGACCTCACCGTCGGCGAAGGCGCCAACGAAGGTGGTGGGGATGATGCTGAGGATGAAGTCCACGGGGTTGCTGCTGGGCAGTTGCGTGGTGTACTTCTGCGCCACCGAGGAGTCCAGGTGCGTGGGATCGATGTGCATCCCGGCGCCGGGCTGGAACAGCGTCACCGCGGCCAGGCCCAGGGCCAGGGCGAGTGCCGTCAGCGCGTAGAAGAGGCCAAGCGAACGGATCAGGGTGGGGCCCACCTTCTTGGTGTCCCGCAGCGAGGTGATGCCTCCGACGATGGTGCAGAAGACGATGGGGGCGATCATGAACTTCACGAGTTTCACGAAGCCGTCGCCGATGGGCTTGAGGGACGAACCGAGGTCGGGCCACAGTGCGCCCACAACGACGCCGAGGGCGACTCCGATGAGTACCTGGACATACAGGTGTCCGAGGATGGATTTGATCTTCATTGAACAACTTCCTGGTTGGTGCGGCCCCTTAATGATGGGGCAAAGAGATAGGGGTGTTAGGCAGACAGCTCGGCGGCCGGGGCCACGTCGATATCTGCGGTGGCGATGTGGCGGGCTGCCCGGTGGAGGGCCACTTCGCTGACGGCGCCGGTGTCATCGGTGATGATTTCGGCGGTGATCACGCCGGCGGGCGTCCCGACCCGCAGCAAGCGGGGAGTTCCGGTGCCGGTGGAGGGTGATTGCCCTGTTGCGTTGGCTACGACCGATGACTGCAGCGAGGATGCAAGGGCAACTGCCACGGCTGAGGTCAGGCCGATGGCCGGGTGGGGTGCGAGCATGGACAGCATCCGCACCCGCACGTCGTGGCTGCCGGCGGTGATGGTTGTTCCGTCCGCGGCGATGTAGTCGCCGGCTGGCGCCACAACCCCGACTTTCGGGACAGCGTTCTGCGGCGGATCCTCAGGCTTCCGCAGCCCCATGATGAGGCCGGCTGATGCCCGTGCCGCGATGAGGTCCGGCAGCTGGGCAGTGAGGTTGTCCGTCATTGAGGAAAGATCGACGCCGGCCTGGTCGGCTGCGAGGAGCACGGCAGGGGCCCCGGCGTCCACCATCGTTGCGCCCAGCGTCCTGCCGTTGACCTGGAGTTGGTCCACGGTGTTGCCGGTAGGCAGGAGTGCACCGGTGTTCTGGCCCCAGGGGCCGTGGAACGAGAGGCTGACGGGAACACCGGCGGCGCTGCTGCCCGGAACCCGTGCCAGGCCGGACTTGGGAATGTGGCCGCCGGGAGTTGGAACCGCTCCGCTGAGCACGGCGCCGGAAGTGACGTGGCGCATGCGGACCTTGGTCATGCCGTCCCGGGCGGGAACGATGCCCGTCTGGACGGCGAACAGGGCAATGGCGGTGGCGCAGTTGCCGCAGTTGGAACCCAGCTCAACGGTGGGGTCACCGATCCCCACCTGGGCGAAAAGGTAGTCGAGGTCTGCCTCGGCACCAGGGGTTGCCCAGATGACCGCAGCCTTTGACGTGGTGGACGTTCCGCCCCCGACGCCGTCCAGCTGCCGCGCATCCGCTGCGCCGAAAGCGGCTGACAGCAGTGCGGGGATTTCCTCGCGGGCGGGGGCGTGGAGGGCCACGTCCCTGGCATCGAAGAGCCAGCACTTGCTGGTGCCGCCCCGGTACCAATGTCCTTTGAGTCCCACTGTATTTCTCCCTCGTAACTTGCAGGTGCTCTACTTCACAGCACCTTGTACTTCTACGATCCGGGATGGGAGCCTTCAGCACAATCGCAAATAAATGGACGACTATCTACTTTTGCTAAACTCAGCGCATGGCAATCCTCGATCTCCACCGGCTCCATGTGCTCCGTGAGGTGGGCCGTTCCGGCTCCCTGACCTCGGCTGCTGCCGCCCTTTCCTTCACCACCTCGGCGGTGTCGCAGCAGATAGCCAAACTCGAGCAGGAGATGGGCGTGGTCCTCATCGAGCGCCATCCCCGGGGCGTGGTCCTGACCGAGGCGGGGCACGCCCTGCTGCACTACGCCGACGACATCGACAGGACCGTTGAAGCCGCCCGTGCCGAAATGGGGGAGTTCGCGGGCCTTCGGCGGGGCCAGCTCCGGCTTGGAACCTTTCCCACCGGCGGGGCCTCCCTGATGCCCGACGTTGTGCTTGCGTTCCGCGCCCGCCACCCGGAGGTGGCAGTGACGGTTGTCAGTGCCCGCCGGGACGGCCTGCTGGAACGGCTGCGGCGGCGGGAAATCGAACTGACGCTGCTGTGGGACTATCCCTGGCAGCAGATCGAGGACCCTGACCTGGCCCTGGTCAGGCTGATGAACGATCCAACAGTGCTGCTGGTACCGCGGGAGCACCCCATTGCGAAACTGGGCTCGGTCCGCATCGGCGCCTTGAGCGACCAGGAATGGGTGGTGCGCGACGAGCACCCCGTGGCCGACGTCCTCAGCCGGGTATGCCGCGACGCCGGGTTCGAACCGCGGATCGCCTTCGCCGCCAACGATTACCAGGAGACACAGGGCATGGTGGCGGCCGGTATCGGGATCGCCCTGGCACCCAGGCTGGCGCTGACGGCCCTGCGGCCCGACGTCGTGGCGGTCCCGCTCGCCGGATCGCCGAAGCGCCGGATCCTCCTGGCCCACCTGGCAAACCGGCGGCTCAGCCCCGCGGCGCAGCAGGCAACCAAGGTGTTCCGTTCCATCGCCAAGGGCGCAGCTTCCTGACAAAGGAGGGTGCCGCCGTCGTACGGTGCCTTTCCTGACGCCTACCGGGCCAGGGGCCTGGCAACCAGCGCCCGGGCAAGGTCCATGAATTCGGCGTGGGTCACCGGAGCGGGGCCTGCCGTCGAGGCAGCTGCCGTGTGGGTGTTCCGGGCGACGGCGAAGCTGTCGCTGACGAAGCGCCGGTGCACAATGACGCTCCCGATCGCCGGCAGGACCAGCAGGAACTGGCCGTAGTTGCCCTCCGCCAGGAACGCCCCCTCCCACTGCGGGCCGGATTCCCGGGGGAGCCACCACAGGTAGCCGTAGTCGCAGTTGCCAAAACCGGTGGCCGGCGCCATGTCTGCGCGCCTGACATAGGTGGCCACGCTGTCCCGGACCCACTCCCGGGGGACATGCTGCCGTCCCTCCCACTGGCCGCCGGCAGCCATCAGCATCCCGATCTTGGCCAGGTCCCGGGCGGAGAGGAAGAGGTGGTAGGCAGGGAAGGCGGACTTTCCGGCGTCCCCGAGCATTCGCTGGCGTGTGGGGTCGTAGTCGTCGAACCCCAGCGGACCGGCCAGGTGCTTCTGGAACGCTTCGAAGACGGTCAGGCCGCTGGCCTTCTCGAAGATCGCGCCGGCGGCGTTGAAATCCCAGTTGTTGTAGAGGAAATACTGCCCCGGTGCTTTTGTGCCGCGTGAAGGGAAGACATCCTCGTCACTGCCCGGGCTGGAGGGCGGATGGTAGACGCCCGAACGCGACGTCAGCAGGTCACGGAGCCGGGCCGTCCGCTCGATGGGCAGCAGGCCGCCAACATCATCAACACCGAACTCATCGAGTGTGGCGTCGAGGCTGACCGTGCCGGCGTCCACCTGGATTCCGAACAGGATCGAGAGCAGGCTTTTGCGCACGGAGGCGACGTAACTGGCGCGGGTGGTGTCGCCGAGTTCAAGGATGGTCCTGCCGTCCTGGCGGACCAGCAGGGACGAGGTGTTCCGGGGCACCGGAAGTGCGGGGACGTGGACGGCGGTCACGGGGCTCCTGGTGGCGGGTGAATGAAAAAAGCCTGGGGACCCGGCGGAGGCCGGGTCCCCAGGCACGGGATTGCGGGGTTACTTGGTGTAGCCGAAGACCTGGTTCCACTTGGCAAGGTCGTCCTTGCCGTAGGTCACGGCGTCGGTGTTCTGCATGCGGTAGACCTTGCCGGAATCGACGGCGGGGAGCGTCACGCCCATGATGGTGGGCGGTGCCACGTCGGTGCGGACCGGGTATTCACCGATCTGCGCAAAGACCTGCTGGCCCTGCTTGGAAAGGTTGTAGTTCATGAAGACCTTCGCGGCTTCCACGTTCGTGGCGGTGCCCGTCATGCCCAGGTAATAGTCGTACGAGACGAGTCCTTCCTCGGGGACGATGAACTTGACCGGGGCCTTGTCCTGGACGGCCGAGATGTTGGTGCCGCTGATGGTGACCGTGCCCACGGCCACTTCACCGCGGGCCAGCGCCGTGGCCTCAGCACCCAGGGAGTCGTAGATCTTGGGCTTCTGCGCAGCGTACTTGGCGAAGTAGTCGCCGCCCATCTTGGTTTCCATGAACCTGTTCAGCGCAGCGGTGCTGCCGCCCGAGCCGCCCTGGACGATGCCCAGCTTGCCCTGCCACTTGCCGCCGACGGCATCCGCCCAGGACTTGGGGGCATCGGCTTCCTTCACCAGCTGGGTGTTGTAGCCCAGGGTGTAGACGGAGTTGAACATGCGGGTGAACTGGCCGCCGTCCACGGAAACGTCCTTGAGGGCCGAGGCGCCGGGTACGTCATAGGCCTTCCAGACCTTGGCGTCCTCCATGGACTTGGCAATCCGGTAGTCGGAGGTGCGGATGACGTCGGCGCTGAGCTTGCCGGCGCCCTGTTCGGAGAGAACGCGTTCGGAGAGCTTGTTCGGGGTGAGCCGGACGACGTTGACCTTGATGCCGGTGTCCTTGGTGAAGGCGTCAACCAGCGCGCTTTCAGAGGAATCGGTGTAGCCGGAGTAGAGGGACAGGGTCTGGGTCTTGGCCTTCTCGTAGGTGTCCTTGTCCGCGATGGATTCGCCGTTGATCACCAGTCCGTTGTCGGTGTTCACAGCTGCGGTGGCAGTGACCACGCCGGCACTCTGGGCGGGGCTTCCGCACCCGGCCAGGCTGAGGGCGAGCAGCACTCCGGCTGCGGTGAAGGCGGGAAGTTTGGACGCTAACTTCATTGTGGGTGTCCCTTTCAAAGGTGGGTGAGGTCAGTTCTTGGTCTTGCGTTCGCCGCCGACTTTTTGGGCGATGACGGCGAGGATTCCGATGACGAGGCAGTACAGGACGCTGACGGCGGCAGCTGCCTGGCTCTGGCCGTTGTCGAAGTTGTCGAACACGAGGATGGACAGGATCCGGGTGTTCGAGGTGAAGAGGAAGATGGAGGCGCTGAGCTCACGCATGGACAGCATGAGGAACAGCAGGAACGAGGACATGATGCCGACGCGCATCAGGGGCAGGGTGACGTCCAGGACGGACCGGGTCCGTCCGGCGCCAAGCATGACCGCGCTGTCCTCGAGGTCCTGGTCCATCTGGAGCATCGATGCGGAGACGCCGCGGTAGCCCTGGGGCATGAACACTGCAACGCAGGCGACGGCGAGGATCGCCAGGGTGCCGTAGATGGGCAGGGGCAGCAGCAGCCAGGTCCAGAGCAGTCCGATGCCCATCACGATGGCGGGGACGGCAAGGGGGGTCATGGCGACCAGTTCGATCAGCCGTCCCACCTTGGACTTGGTGCGGTAGCGGATGTACGAGGCGATGAAGCTGAGGGTGGTGCCGGCGAATGCCGCGATCAGGGCCACCAGGACACTGTTCTTGAGGGCGAGCTGGAAATCGTTGGATCCGAGGACTTCGATCAGCTTGGCGAAGCTGAGGGAATTGGCCTCCAGCAGCTGCGACATCGAGGACACGAAGGGGGTGGCCTGCATGGACGCGGCGAGCAGTGCGAGCATGGGCAGGACGACGGACACCGCGAAGTAGGCCAGTGCCAGGATGGTGAAGGGCCAGCGCATCTTGCGCAGCGGCACCTGCCGGGGACGGTTGCCCTTGCCGGTCATGGTGGTGAATTTGCGCTTGTTGATGATGCGCTGCTGGATGAGGGTCACGGCCATCAGCGCAACGGTCAGGATCACGGCGACGCTGGCAGCCTGGTTGCTCTTGGCCGGAGTGGCACTCATGAGGCGGTAGATATAGGTGGGCAGCGTGTCCACGCCGGCGGGGTTGCCGATGACCTGGGCCACGGGGAAGTTTTCCATCGTCAGCGCGAAGACCAGGACGGCGGAGCCCAGGATGGCCGGCAGGGCCAGGGGCAGGGTGACGGTCCGCAGCATGGTGCGGAGCGGAGCCCCGTGGACGGTGGCAGCCTCCTCGAGGTCGGCGTTCATCATCGACAGCGAGCTGTGCAGCAGCAGGAAGGCGTACGGGGCGTAGAAGATTCCCAGCACGAACACCAGGCCCGGGAGGCTGTAGATGTTGATGGCGGCGTCAATGCCCAGGTCGCGGAGGAAGATGTTGATGTAGCCGGCGCTGGGCGAGCAGAGCAGGGACCAGGCCAGGGCGCCCACCAGGGCGGGGATGAACATCGGCGCCATGCCGATGAAGAAGATGAACTTCCGCCACGGCGCATCGGAGCGGGCGCACACGAAGGCCAGGAATGCGCCGATCAGCAGGGCGATGAGTGCCGAGCCTGCGCCGACCATGAGCGAGTTGACCAGGGCCCCGAGTGCTTCCGGGGTGGCCAGCAGCGCCAGGTTGGACAGCGTCAGGCCGCCCAGGGAGATGCTGCCCGGCCGGGGAACGCTGTCCGAGAACGCGGCGAGCAGGACCAGGGCAAGGGGGAGGACGATGAGGACGCCGAGGATGACCAGGACGATCAGGCCCGACGTGTTCTTCCGGAGGCCGGCAAGGGTCCGGGCAGAGCGGTAGTTCCGGGGTTCGGGCTTCGGTGCCAGGCGGGCCTCGACGCGGCTGGCCGCCTCGGTGGTCTTGAGGCTCATGCGAGGACCTCAGCCGGCAGGATCTGGACTTCGCGGGGGTTGACGGTGACCCACACGCGGTCCCCCACCTTGTGCTGTTCGCCGCGCCTCAGCCCGCCCAGTGCGTCCAGTTCGGGCCCGGATTCCAGCTGGATCGCGTACCGGATGTCGTTCCCCTGGAAGCCCGCCACGCGTACCGTCCCCGGCCACGAGTTGGGGTGTTCGGTGGGCATGGCAGTGATCTGCAGGTCCTCGGCCCGGATGCAGACCTTGGGGGATGCGCCCGCATCACTGGCCTGCTGCGCCGACTGGATGGTGAGCTCACTGTTGGCGATGCGTGCCGTGGTGGCGCCGGTGGCCGTGCCCTCCGGGGTGCAGTCCATGATGTTGGAAACACCCAGGAAGTGGGCGATCGAGGCGCTGGCGGGTGCCTCGTACATGTGCTGCGGGGCGCCCATCTGCACAATCCGGCCGCCCTGGAGCAAGGCGATGCGGTCTGCCAGGGCGAAGGCTTCGTGCTGGTCGTGGGTGACGTACACGCAGGTGAGCCCCAACTGGAGCTGGATCTCACGCAGTTCAACCCGGAGCCGGTCACGCAGGCGGGCGTCAAGGTTGGAGAGCGGTTCGTCGAGCATGAGCACGCTGGGCCGCATGACCAGGCTGCGTGCCAGGGCCACGCGCTGCATCTGGCCACCGCTGAGCAGGCTGGCGCCGCGGTCGGCGTAGGGCTCCAGGCCGACCAGCGTGAGCGCCTCCATGACGCGCTCATCGATTTCGCTCTTGGAGAGTTTCTTCTGCTTGAGCGAATAGGCAACGTTCTGGGCAACCGTCATGTGCGGCCATACCGCGTAGGACTGGAAGACCATGCCGACGTTGCGCTTGTTCGGGGGCAGGTTGATGCCCTTTTCGGAGTCGAAGACCACAACGTCGTCGATGATGATCCGCCCCGAGGTGGGCTCCTCCAGGCCAGCGATGCAGCGCATCGTGCTGGTCTTGCCGCAGCCCGACTGGCCCAGGAGGACCAGTGCCTCGCCGTCTTCAATGTCGAGGTTGAGGTTTTCGATGGCAGTGAAGCTTCCGTACTTCAGCTGCAGGTTTTGAATGCTGATTTTCATGGCTGATTCCTTGGGCTGGCTTTTCCTGTAGGGGTTTCTTCAGTCACTTGGCACCAGGATGGTGCTTTCGCTGATGACGCGGGCCGAGCGTTGAAAGGAGACTTCAGCGGGATCGGCTGCATCCAATGCCAGCGCCGTCTTGCCTTTCAGTAAGTGGATAAAGAGTCCGGCCTCCGCCGCCGGAACCACGTTGCGCTGCACCACGCTGCCTGCGGTCCCCGAAGCAGCCGCGACGGCGACCGCGCTGGTGAGGCCGATGGCGGGGTGCAACGCGCTCATCGAGATCATCCGGACCGAAACGCCGGTTGCGCCTGCGGGCGGAGGCCCCACGACGCCAACCTTCGGAATGGAGCTGAGGTTCTGCGGCAGCCCCATCCGGCGTGCGGCCGCAGCGCGCAACTGCGGAGCGATCCGGACCAGTGCCTCCAAGGCTTCCTCGCTGGCGGTTGCGTCCAGCCCCAGGTCCTGTGCGGCAAAGAGTGCAGCCGGGGCGCCCGCGTCGATCAGTGTCGCCTGGTACCGCTTCCCGTCGACCTCGATGTCATCCGTGGGGTTGCCTGTGGGGAACTGTGCACCGTAGCTGGACCAGGAGGACTTCTGGAAGATGACGTCGATGGGGACGCCGGGGTAGTGCTGGCCGTCGAGGCGCCGCCCGCCGTAGGCCGGTACCTGCGCCCCCGGTGTGGGGATCTCGCAAACGAGGCGCAGCCCGGTCACGGTGTTCAGGATGGGGACCCGGGTGACTTCCCCGGTGGGAGCGACCAGCCCGGCATGGAGCGCGTAGAGGCCCAGCGCTGTTGCGCAGTTGCCGCAGTTGCTGGCCCACTCGACTGCCGGCTTGTCGATGGCCACCTGGGCGAACCGGTAGCGGACCGTTCCGTCCCGGTCGGTGCCGGCCACGGTGATCGCCTTGCTGGTGGTCGACGAGGCGCCGCCTACTCCGTCGATCTGGCGGAGATCCGGCGAACCGAAGGTGCGGATGAGGAGACGGTCCGTCTCCAGGGCGTCAGCCGGAAGGTCCTCGTCCCGGAATATCCAGCACTTGCTGGTGCCGCCACGGACGAGGGTGGCCGGCACCGGGGTGACCGGGAGGGTGCCGGCGTGCGGCTCTTCCCTGAATAGAAGCGTCATTGGTTCTCCTGAAAAACCCCGGGCTACCGTGTGCAGTTGCCGGGTAAATGTTGAAAGCGGGGCCAACCGGAATCCGGGTTTCGGCCTGCTGTATGGCGTTGGTCACAAACGGTATACCGTTCATATGACTTAAGCAACAGTCTTCAAAAGATGAATACAGGAAGGGCATTATGGGTGCCTGGCGCTTTTCGGGAGAGTGTGCGGAATATCGGCACGGTGTTCACAGCCCGCCGGAACGGTATGCAGTGCGCTAGAATTGCGGCTAAAGGTATGGCGCCGGCGCGTCCTGCCGCTTGTTTGCATGAAGACCGGAGGCCGCCCGTGGCGTCGCAACCAGAGACAAGCCCCTACCTGATGATCAGGAACGCCATCATCTCGCAGGAGCTGCCTCCCCGTGCCCAGCTCGTTGAAAGCGCCCTGGCCAAGAAGTACAACGTCTCCCGGACGCCCATCAGGGAAGCCTTGCGGCGCCTCGAAACCGAGGGGCTCGTGGAGCGCTACGGTTCACGCATGCAGGTGCGGGAGTACCGCCCGGAGGAGATGCTGGACCTCTATGAGGTGCGGACCTTCCTGGAGGAGGCGGCCGCAAAAACTGCGGCTCTCCGGCACACGGACATGGACCTGATGCTGATCGACCGCGCGCACCAGGCCATGGTCACCCTTGATTTCGATGCTGCCACTCCGGCTGAACTGGCCGCCGCCAACCGCACCTTCCATGAGCGCATCTGGGCCGCCAGCCACAGCGCCGCCCTCCTTGACCTGCTCGACCGGATCCTGGTCCACTTCATCCGCTACCCCGGCACCACGCTCTCCACCAAGGAGCGCTGGGACCGCGTGCTGAAGGAGCACGAGGAGCTGCTGGTTGCCATCCGCGCACGGAACGCGGAGGAGGCCGGCCGCATCGCCAGCGCCCACATGGACGAAGCAAAGAACATCCGCATCCAGATGTACATCGACGCCCAGGAAATCAGCCACCCGCGCCTGGGGTAGCCACCACCTCCGGCACTCACCCTCTCCTGCCATGCCCCCAAGGCATGTGCCGCCACCCCATTGCATGCGACGGCATACTTATGTATACAATCGTGTACAGCGATGGAGCTGAGGAGATTGATGATGATCAAGAGCGACGTTTTGGTAGTGGGCGGCGGCAACGCCGGATTTGCGGCAGCACTTGCAGCCGCCGAGCGTGGACGCAAAGTTGTCCTGCTGGAAAAGGCGCGGAAAGCCGCCTCGGGAGGCAACAGCTTCTACACCGCCGGTGCCACGCGCATCTCCCACGACGGGCTCCAGGAGCTCATCGAATTCGTGGAACCGGATGAGCGGCACGCCGCCAGCGAAGTCCCCGCGTACACCGCTGCCGAATACCTTGCCGATCTGTCCAAGGTCGCTGAAGGGCGCAACGACCCCGAACTGTCCGCTGTCCTGGTCAACGAAAGCAACCCGACCTTGCGCTGGCTTCAGGGCATGGGACTCAAATACCGCCTGATGTATGAGCGCCAGGCGTACCGGACCCAGGACGGCGGGTATCTGTTCTGGGGCGGACTGCACGTGGGCAACGTGGGCGGCGGCAAGGGACTCATGGCCGACCACCGCGCCGCCGCGGAGCGCATGGGCGTGGAGGTCATCTACGACTGCGCAGCCACCGGCCTCATCCAGGAGGACGGCCGCGTGCGCGGCGTCCGGTACCGCACGTCAACCGGGGAAGGCGAGCTCCGGGCCGAGTCGGTCATCCTCGCCTCGGGAGGGTTCGAAGCCTCGCCTGAACTGCGCCGCCGGCACCTGGGGGAGGGCTGGCAGAACGCGAAGGTACGCGGCACGCCGGGCAACACGGGGGAGATGATCCTCGCTGCGCTGGACGCCGGGGCGGCCAGGGGCGGCGATTGGTCCACCTGCCACAGCGTGGCCTGGGACGCCTGGCACCCGGAGAACGAGAGCAACCTGGCGCTTACCAACCAGCTCACCCGCGGGGGGTACCCGCTGGGCATCGTGGTGAACAGCGACGGCAAGCGGTTCGTGGACGAGGGCGCCGACTACCGCAACTACACCTACGCGAAGTACGGCCGGGACATCCTTGCCCAGCCGGGCTCGGCCGCCTTCCAGATCTTTGACGCTTCTTCCCGCCCCATGCTGCGGGCCGAGGAGTACGACATGCCGGGCGTCTCGGTGGTCACCGCTCCAACCCTCGCCGAGCTGGCCCAAAAGGCCGGTATCAGCCCCGAGGGTTTGGAGGAGACGGTGCACAACTTCAATGCTTCGATCACCGGCAGCTCGCCCTTCGACCCCAACGTCAAGGACGGACGCCGGGCCGACACCCAGCCGCCGAAGAGCAACTGGGCCCGCAGCATCGCCACCGGCCCGTTCTACGCTTTCCCGGTGACCTGCGGCATCACCTTCACCTTCGGTGGCCTCAAGACGGACACCTGGGGCCGCGTGCTCACCGAAGACGCGGAGCCGCTCGAAGGGCTGTATGCCTGCGGGGAAGCGCTGGGCGGACTGTTCAGCGGAAACTACCCCGGCGGCTCCGGGCTTGCGGCGGGCGCCGTCTTCGGCCGCCGGGCCGGCTCCATCGCCTAAGCAACCCAGCAGCCCCACCAGCAACGGAAAAGAGGAAAAAGTGGCCAGTCCCATCCATCAGCGGCTCCGCGAGGACGTTCTCGCGAGCGTCTTTGCCCCTGACGAGCCGCTCACGGAGGCCAAGCTCACCGAGCGCTACGGGGCTTCCCGGACGCCCGTGCGGGAGGCGCTGCAGCGGCTGGAGCAGGACGGGCTGGTGGAACGGCGCGGCAAGGCGGTGGTGGTCCGCACGCATTCGGCCGAGGAGATCATCGACATCTACGAGTCGAGGATCATCCTGGAGCAGGCCGCGGCTGCCAAGGCCGCCGTCAAGGCAACCGCCCTGGACCGCCAGCTGCTCGCGGGGCTGCTGACGCAGATGCAGCAGCTGGACCCCAGCGACGGCCGGGCGCTCGCCGAAACCAACCGCGCCTTCCACGCCCAGCTGTGGCACGCCACCCACAGCCCGTCGCTGATCGGACTGCTGGAACGCCTTGACCAGCAGGTGCGCCGGTACACCCTCACCACCCTGACCTACCCGGGAAGGTGGCCGGTGGTGCTGGCGGACTACGCCGAGCTGCTGGACGCCATCGGGGAAGGCGACTCCGAGCGCGCGGGTGAGATCGCCGCCCGCCACATGTCCGACGCCTTGAACATCAGGCTGAAGATGTACGCCGACGATCCCAGGACGCTCTAGGCCGCCGGCGACCGCGGGCGGCCGCACCAGACCCGCCGGCAGATGTTCCTGCATACTCCATCGCAACAGGAAACCCGAAAGTCGGGCGCAGGGCGTCAGCCGGTGCAAAGAGGCGGGGCAGGCTCCAATGGGCCTGCCCCGCCTCGCTTTTCCGGCGCCTTATGCGCCGGGCCGGCTTCGCTGGAACGGACGACGACGGCGCCGGGCGAGTGCCGCCGTCGTACTATCTGCGGGGCTGGTTTCGTGCGGGGAAGCGCGCGTCCGGACGCACAGGAACGGCACAGCAGCAACCGGCCCACGGCATAGCCCCGTGCGGTTTCCTTGCATCATGACCACTTCACGCACACCCCGCCAGCCCGACCTTGACCAGCCGCACCCCGACCACGACCGGGGGCTGGAGTTCGACTTGAACACCCTGGTAAGCCGCAGGTCCCTGGGACTGTTCCTGGGCGCAGGCGGTGCTGTGGCCGCGCTCGCCGCCTGCACGCCGGCCGGAACCTCTGGCTCTGTCTCCCCGGCATCAAGCACGGCGGCGGCCGCCACATCCTCCGCGTCTGCCACGACCACTGACTCCGCCGTCACTCCGACGCTGACCCGGGCCATTGCCGAGTGCGGCGTGGAAATCCCGCAGGAGACCGCAGGCCCCTATCCGGGGGATGGCTCCAACGGGCCGAATGTCCTGGAGGCATCCGGGGTGGTGCGGAAGGACATCACGTCGAGCTTCGGGACTGCCTCCGCAAAGGCGGAGGGCGTTCCGCTGACCTTCATCCTGACCCTCCTGGACAACGCCAAGGGCTGCACCCCGATGGCCGGTGCCGCGGTGTACGCCTGGCACTGCGACCGGGACGGAAAATACTCGATGTACGACTCGAGCCTGAAGAACGAGAACTACCTGCGCGGCGTGCAGGAAGCCGACGCCAACGGGCAGGTCACGTTCACGTCGATCTTCCCGGCCGCCTACTCCGGGCGCTGGCCGCACATCCACTTCGAAGTGTTTGAGTCCATGAACAATGCCACCGCCGCCGGGCAGGTATTGGCCGTCTCCCAGATCGCGCTGCCGCAGGCGGCCTGCGACGACGTGTACGCCACCCCCGGGTACGAGCGCAGCGTCGCGAACATGACCCGCACAACGCTCAAGTCGGACAACGTGTTCGGGAACGACGGCGGCATCTACCAGCTGGCAACGATGACCGGTTCCGCCGCTGCCGGCTACACAGCGGGACTCAACGTGACAATCTAGGCTGCCGCAGCTCCCCGGTTCCAGGCAACTGCCTCCGGTTTCGTCATGTGGGCCTGGTAGTAAGGGACAATCGAGAGGTCAACACCTGAGGAGCGTGCGGATCGATGGGGCTGGGTATGGGGCGCACCCGCGGGAGCGTGGCTGTTGCCTGCCTGCGTTTGTTAGTTGCCTCGCTCTGCGCAGCGGCGGTGTTGGCCAGCGGTGCTGGCAGTGCGGTGGCCCCTTCCCTGCTGCAGCCCCATGACCGGGTTTCCAGCCAGCCGCGGGTGGTGCCGATGCCACCGCCATTGTCGGACGTGCTGGATCAGCCGGCCGCTGTCCCGGGTGGCTACCCGATGGCCTTGACGGCCCAGGTGGGAAACCACCACGTCCACGCGTCCTGGACCTACGTTGACGGGCTGCCCGCCTTCAACGCCCAGATTGACTCGTGGCTGCTGGGACTCCTGGATGCGGCGGCTCCGGCGGGTGGCCGCTACCGGCCCGCGATGGCACTGAATGCCGGCCAGCACCAGGGCCGGGAAATGGTCATTTCGGCCAAACCCGTCCAAGCCAAGGGCAATGAGCTTGTGGTCCGTCAAAGAGTGTCGGACACCGGGCCGGAGGGAGTCAGCGCGATGGCGTCCGCCACCGTTTATGTCGACCTGGCCTCCGGCGCGGTCCGGAGCGGAACCGACCTGCTGAGGCCTGAGTCCATCCCCGCCATCCAGGCACGCGCGACGGGCATCCCTGCCGACATCGCCGCCCGCGCCCCTCAAGGAATCCCGACCGACCTTGTCCTCAGTCCGGAAGGCGAACTAACCGTCTCCGCAGGGCAGCCCGGCATGCCCGGCCGGGAGGTGACGGCCACGATGAATGCCGCAGACACGGCGGCTGCCCTCAGCGATTACGGCCGCCAAGTGCTGGGGCAGCTGAACGCCGCCGCAGCACCGCGCCCGGCAAGCGCCCCGGCCCACAGGCACGTGAACTGCGATATTGTCCCCTGCGCTGCACTGACCTACGACGACGGGCCCGACCCCCGCACCACGCCCCAGTTACTGGACATCCTGAAGGCCAACGACGCGCAGGCCACGTTCTTCATGACCGGGTCCAACACCACCGCCAACCCGGCCACCGCCAGGCAGGTTGCCGAGACCGGGTACGCAATCGGCAACCACACCTTCAGCCACCCCTACCTGACCAAGCTGTCACCGCCCGCGATCAGGAAAGAGATGGACCGGACGGATGCCGCGATCCTGGCCGCCACGGGTTCCACGCCGGCCCTGATGCGTCCGCCGTACGGCGCGGCCGATGCAGCGGTCCAGGCGGCAGTGGGCAAACCATTGATGATCTGGGCAGTGGACTCGCTGGACTGGCAGAGCAAGAATCCGGCGGCCTTCGTGCCCAAGGTGCTGAAGGAGATCACGCCCGGCGCGATGGTGCTCATGCATGACGTCCAGCCCTCGACAATATCCGGGCAGCAGGAACTGATTGCGGGCCTGCAGGGGCAGGGCTACAAGCTGGTGTCCGTCCCCCAGCTCTTCGAGGGGATTCCGCTGCTGCCCGGGCACGTTTACCGGTCCCGGCCGCCGCGGCCGTAGGGCTGCGGCGGCCGGGCTGGCTGCTCAAGCCGGCTTTTGCCGCGAACCACCGGTGGGCGATGGCGCGCGGTCAGGAGGCGCTGGCCCTGGAACTGCGCCGACGCCGGCCAGGCGCCGACCCAGCCAAAATCCCGCCGCCCACTGGGCCCACGTTCGCACGCCTGTCCCGCTGGTGGCGGAAGGCGACACAGGCCTGACGTACCGGGCTGCCTTTGCTGGAAGGTTCGACGACGGCAGCGGGTGATTTCCGCCGTCGACCATTGCTGCGGGTGCTTTTCTCCGGGGCCATCAGCCTGCAGCTGACGGTACGGGGGAGTCCTTCCAGGGCTGGACCCTGCAGGCCTTTAGCGCGCGACCGGGGCGGTAACGGGCGCGCAGCTGTTGCGCGGCAGGTAGTCCGCTTTGACTTCGATGCGGCGGGCACCCTCCGGGAGCTTCCCCTGCATCCGTCCGAGCACCAGCTCGATGGCGTGAACGGCGAGCATGTCGAGCGGCTGGCGGATGACGCTCAGCGGGGGAGAGGTGAGCTCAGTCCAGGGATTGTCGTCAAAGACAATGAGCGAAAGCTGATCGGGGATGTCAGTGCCCATCTGGACGAGCCTGCGGACTGAACTTTGCACCTGTGCCGTGTTGGCAACGATGAGTGCTGTTGGCGGCTGGCGCATCGCAAGCAGCGATCCTACGGCGTCCCCGCCCGCGTCCCCGCGAAAAGGTACGTCACGTATCAGCGTGGGGTCTACTGGCAGGGAGGCGTTCCGGTGTGCAGCCCTGTAGCCGTTCAACCTCGCACTCCCGGTGGAGGTGGTTAGCGGGCCCGTGATCAGCCCGATCCGGGTATGGCCCAGGCTGATGAGATGCTCGGTTGAGCGTTGTCCCGAGTCAAAGTTTTCGATGCTGACAACATCGACATCTTCGAGTTCTTCGATGGCACGGTCGATGAAGACGACATTGACGCCGAGGTCGCGCAGGCGCCTCCATTTTTCGATGTTGCCCCCGGTGGGAGTGGCAATGACGCCACTGACCGACCGGTCCAGCAACGTATCCAGGGAGTCCGCCTCCAGGTGCGGATCCTCCTGCGTGGTCATCAACACCACCTGCACGCCATGGCTGCGCGCCTCCCAGACGATCCTGTCCGCCAGGCGGGCGAAGAACGGGTTGGACAGATCGGTGACCACCAGGCCGATGGTGAGTGCATGCCCGGCGCTGAGTTCACGCGCTGCCGCCCTGGGCCGGTAACCCAGTTCATCGATGACCCTCAAGACCTCTTGCCTCTTTGCGGGTGCGACCGGTCCCGACTCCGGGTTCAGTACCCGTGAGACCACAGAGACGGATACTCCTGCAGCAGACGCTACGTCGCGAATGGTAGGCGCTTTGCGCACCGCTCCTCCTTGAGACACAAGACCTTCGTGGTTATGACCTACGCGATTTCTTTCAGCCGTTTGCTTCATGACGCCGGGCTGGAAGGTGATCGTTGACACAGCTTATCAGCAGCTGGTACAAAAGTGGAACCGGTTCCACTCCGGACGGTTTTCCCATAAAAAGCGACAAAGAAGTTGTGCCATCCGGCGAGCCGGAGGTGCTTTTCTTTGGCCAAGCACCCCCTAGAGAGATTCCCGTGAACCTTCATAAACTCCTCAGCGAGCGTGAGCAGCAGTCCCGTCCCATCCGCGTTGGACTGATCGGCGCCGGCCGCTACGGGACCATGTACCTGGCGCAGGCCAACAACATCCCCGGCATCCACGTTGTTGCCATTGCCGACATCAACGTCAAGCGGGCGCAGGGGGCCTTCGAGCTGGTGGACTGGCCTGCCTCCCAGGTAGCTCCCGATATCGCTACGGCGCTGAAGGACCGCTCCACCGCCATCGTCGCCAACGCTGACGAACTGTTCGACGTGGACATCGACGTCATTGTCGAAGCCACCGGTAACCCGATCGTCGGCATCAAGCACGCCCTGAAGGCAATCGAAACCAAGAAGCACATCATCATGGTGACCGTCGAAGCTGATGCCCTTGCCGGCCCTGCGCTGGCCAAGCGGGCCGAGGAAGCAGGCGTGGTCTACTCCATGGCCTACGGGGACCAGCCGGCCCTCATCATGGAACTCGTCGACTGGGCCCGCACCAGCGGCTTTGATGTGGTTTGCGCCGGCAAGGGCGCAAAATACCTGGAGCACTACCACGAGATGAACCCGGACAACGTCTGGGAGAACTGGGAGTTCTCCAAGGAATTGACCGACTCCGGCCAGCTCAACCCCTACATGCACACCTCGTTCCGCGACGGCACCAAGGCCGCCATCGAAATGGCGGCGGTGGCCAACGGCGCGGGGCTGGCCCCCTCCGATTCCGGCCTGAGCTTCACACCGGGCAACGTTGAAGAGATCGCCACCATCTGCCGCCCGGCCGCCGTCGGCGGTTCCCTCGCCCACGAAGGAAGCGTTGACGTCATGTCCAGCGTCAACCGCGACGGCAGCTGGATCAGCCACAACACCCAGGAGGGCGTCTTCGTCGTCGTCAAGGCAACCAACAATTACGTTTCCGGCTGCTTCAACGAATACCCCTGGCACCCGGACCCCACCGGCCAGTACGCCGCCCTGTACCGCCCCTACCACTACGTAGGCCTCGAACTGAACATGTCCATCGCCAACGCAGCCCTCCGCGGCATCCCCACCGGCGGGCCCGTCGGCTTCTATGGCGATGTGGTCGCTACCGCCAAGAAAGACCTCAAGGCCGGTGAATTCCTCGACGGCGAAGGCGGCTTCACGGTGTGGGGCAAGCTGGTTTCCGCCAAGCACTCGGTCTCCACCGGCGCCCTCCCCGTCGCCCTGGCCCACCACGTGGAGCTGCGTAACGATGTGCCCAAGGGAGCGATCGTTGGTTGGGACGATGTCATCATTGATGACTCCCTGTCCCAAGCGCTGGAACTCCGCCGCGAAACCGAAGCGCTGATTTCCGCCCCCGTCACCGTCTCCTGAACCAGTACCACCGCATCCTTCCAATGAAGAAAGGCATCGAATGAACCTCAAGACCCGCGCCATCACCGGGGTACTGGCAACCAGCCTGGCCGCCGCCCTGCTGTCCGGCTGTGCAGGCGGAACCCCCGCCGGCCAAAGCGCCCCGGTGGCCAAGATCCAGCTCTCCATCCCCGATCCCCTGACGTCCTCCGTCGGCGTCACCGCCCAGCACTTCGCCGACCAGGTCAAGAAGACCTCCAACGGTTCCGTCCAGGTCACCGTGGTACCCAACGGCACGAGCTTCAGCGGGGACCAGAATGCCGCCGTGACCCGGCTGCAGGGCGGATCACTCGACGGACTCATCCTGTCCACCTCCGTCTACGCCTCGGTGGTGCCGGAAATGAACGGCATCAGCATCCCCTACCTCTTCTCGGACACCAAGGAAGAGGCAAAGTTCCTGGCTGGAGAACCTGGAAAGGTCCTGAAGGACAAGCTGGCGGCAAAGGACACCGTGGCACTCGCCTTCCTGACCCGGACCGGCCGCGAGATCACCAACTCAGTGCGCCCGATTGAACAGCCTTCCGACCTGAAGGGGCTGAAGATCCGGGTGCCGGGCAACACCCTGTGGACCGACTTCTTCGGCAAGCTGGGCGCAAGCCCCACCACCATGGCCTTCTCGGAAGTCTTTACCGGCCTGCAGACCGGAACGATCGACGGCCAGGAAAACCCGATTGAGGTCCCTTGGACGAACAAGTTCTCCGAGGTGCAGAAATACGTCTCAATGACCAACCACATCAACGACGCCTGGGTGCTGGCACTGTCATCGAAGAAGTGGGATTCCCTCACGGATGACCAGAAGAAGGCACTCACCGCCGCTTCAGAGGAAACGGCAACCTTCAAAACCGGTTATGACGAGGAACAGTCCAAGAAGCAGCTGGATGAACTGGCAGCCAAGGGCATGAAGGCCAACGAGCTCAGCGCGTCCGGGCTCGCCGAATTCAAGGCCACCTCCCAAAGCCTCTACCCGGAGTTCTCCAAGCTCATCGGCAAGGAATTCTTCGACCAGGCCATCGCCTTCGCCGGCAAGAAGTAGCAAGGACGGGTGGGAGCCCACAAGGCGGCTCCCACCCGTGCCAACACCCCACTCCCCACACACATCCCGCTATCAATGTCGACAGTCTGGAAAACCATGAAACCCACCGTTGCTCCCCAGGACTACGAGGAAGTCCTTCCCCTCGAAGCGGAGGAAATCCTTCACCACGACCACGTGCCAGACCGCTGGAGCGGCGCAGCTTGGCTCGACAAGACGCTCGAAGGGATTGTGGGAGCGGCGATTCTCGCGGAACTCGTGGTCATCCTCCTGAACATCACCGTCCGCCTCATTACCGGTGATTCGGTGCTCTGGACACAGGAAGTGTCCGAGATTGCCCTGCTGACCATTGCCTTCATCGGCGGCGCCATCGCCTACCCGAAAGGCGCACACATGTCCGTCCAGGCGCTCATCATGCGCCTGCCCGCAACCTGGAAGCCGTACCTCGCCGCGCTGGTCGACTGGCTCGTCTTTGTCATGAGCGCCGGCGCGCTCGCCCTGTTCGTGCCCACCCTCGTCCAGCAGGTCGAGGAAAAGACACCGATCCTTCAACTCCCCGTGTTCTGGGTCAACCTGCCCTTCTCGGTGGGCATGGTCCTCATCGCCTGGTTTGCCCTGGTCAAACTTCGGCGCCAGGCCTGGCGACCCGCCGTCGTCGGTGCCGGAATCGCAGCCGCCCTCGTCGCCGTCGTCCTGATCTCCCCGCCGCTGTTCTACTACGCCTCACCGAACGTCCTGCTCGTGGTGGTCCTCGTGGCCCTGTTCGGCCTGCTGTTCCTGGGACTGCCCATTGCGTTTGTCCTGGCCCTCGCCTCCGGCATCTACCTGTACCTCGGCGGCATTTCCGACGTAAGCGCCATCCCCATCGGCATGGCATCCGGAGCCAAGGGATTCGTCCTGCTGGCCATCCCGTTCTTCATCCTGGCCGGCACGGTCATGAACTCGGCCGGCCTTACCCTGCCGCTGGCCAAGCTCGTCGATGCGCTGATCGGGCATCTCCGCGGCGGCCTGCTGCAGGTGGTGGTGGTGACGATGTACATCTTCTCCGGTATCTCCGGCTCCAAGGTCGCCGATGTCGCAGCAGTGGGCACCACCATGCGCGGCATGCTCGAAGAGCGTAAGTACCCGCGTGGAGAAGTGGTCGCCGTGCTGTCGGCGTCGGCCATTATGGGCGAAACCATCCCGCCCAGCATCGTCCTGCTCATCCTGGGCTCCATCACCACCATCTCAACCACCACCCTGTTCCTTGCAGGCTTCGTGCCGGCAGCCTTCCTCGCCCTAGTGGTCATGGCACTGGTGTTCCTGAGGGCGCGCAAGCAGGGAGGCGTGCCAAGCGCCAAGGCCACGTGGCGGGCCCGGGGCTCCGCCACTTTCTTCGCCCTGCCGACGCTCCTGCTGCCCGTAGGCATGGTGGTGGGAATCCTCAGCGGATTCGCCACCCCCACGGAAGTTTCCTCGGTCGCCGTCGCCTACGCCTTCGTGCTCGCGGCAGCCTACCGCCGCGGCAGCAGGCGCCTTCTGGGCGACACCTTGCGTGAAACAACCACGACGGCGGGCATGGTGCTGTTCATCATCGCCGCGGCGTCGCCCCTGGCGCAGACTCTCGCCCTGGCCGGCGTCTCACAGCAGATCCACGACCTGATGTCCGGGCTGGGCGATTCCCCCATCCTGTTCATGCTCTTCACGGTGGTGCTGCTGATCATCATGGGCCAGCTCCTCGAAGGCCTCCCAGCGGTGCTCATCTTCGCGCCCCTGCTGCTGCCGATCGCCACCGACTTCGGCGTCAACCCCGTGCAGTACGCCATGGTCCTCATCATCTCCATGGGCATCGGATCCTTCGCCCCGCCGGCAGGGGTTGGCTTCTACGTCGCCTGCGCCACCGCCCGCGAAACCGTGGAAAACAGCCTCAAACACTTCTGGCCCTACCTGGTGGCGGTGTTCGTCGGCCTCCTCGTCCTCGCCGCCGTGCCCTGGTTCAGCACCTTCCTTCCCGCCCTCGCCGGCCTGATCCCCTTCTAACCCATGACAGAAACCAGACGTCCCTCAGCGCTCGATCCCGGTGTCTCCGTCTCGCTGCTCGGCACCGGCCCCATGGGAGCCCCCATCGCCCGGAACATTATCAACGCCGGGGTACCCCTGACGCTCTGGAACCGCACGCTCCAGAAAGCCGAAGCCATTGAAGGGGGGACAGTAGCGCTCCGGCCGGCGGAGGCCGCGGCGGATGTTGTCCTCACCGTTCTGCCGGACCTGCCCCAGGTCGAAGCACTCCTGGCGGGCGAGGACGGCCTGCTCGCGGGGTGGGCGCGGGCAGGCGTGGCTGAACCTGTCCTGGTCATCCACGGCACCGTGTCCCCCACCGCCGTCGCCGCCTTCGCAGCCCACTGCAAGTCCCGTTACGGGGTGGTGGTCATCGACGCACCGCTCAGCGGCGGGACCATCGGAGCGGAGCAGGGGCGGCTGAGCATCATGACCGGCGGCCCCCGGAGTTCGGTCGAGTGGCTGACGCCGCTTTTCAAGCTCTACGGCTCCACGGTCATGTGGTTCGGGGAGGCCGGCGCCGGGGCCATCGTGAAAGCCTGCAACCAGATCGTGGTGGCCGCCACGGTCACCGCCCTGTCGGAATCCATGGCGCTGGCGAAGGCATCCGGCCTCGACCTGGACCAGGTCCAGGCCATCCTCAAAGGCGGGCTGGCCAACTCCGAAGTCCTCCGGCAAAAAGGCGGCCGCTGGATCTCTGGGGACTTCCACGGCGGCGGTTCGGCCAAAAACCAACTCAAAGACCTGCGCTTTGTCACGGAGGCGGCCGCGGATGCCGGACTCGCACTGCCCGTCGCCAACACCCTGACCTCGGCATTCCAGGCAATGGTCACCGAGGGGCTTGGGGACCTTGACCACACAGGCATTTATCTGAGCATCACCAGCAATCGAGTAAAGGAACCATCATGACCATCGTCGTCACTGCAGTCTTCACGCCCAACGACGGCGCCCGCGACCAGGTTGCCGCGGCCCTCAAGCCCGCCATCGCCGAGGTCCACGAGGAAACCGGATGCCTCCTGTACGCCATCCACGATGCGCCGAACGGCCAGATCGTCATGATTGAGAAATGGGAGAGCGCCGAGCTGCTCGACGCCCACGGAGTGGGGGACGCCGTCAAGCGGCTCAACGCATCCCTCGAAGGACTCCTGGCCGAACCCGTCGAGGTCACCCGCCTGACGCCCATTCCCGCCGGCACCGCACACCAGGGCGCCCTGTAATGCCCCAGAGCATCGTGGTGATGGGGGTCTCCGGTGCAGGGAAATCCTCCGTGGGCCAGGCGCTCGCCACCCGGCTCGGCGCCAGCTTCATCGATGGCGACACCCTGCATCCGGAAGCAAACGTCAAGAAAATGGCTTCGGGCGTTCCCCTCACGGATGAGGACCGCTGGCCGTGGCTGCACCTGGTGGGTACCCAGCTGTCCGCCAACACCGAAAAACCAACCATTGTTGCCTGCTCAGCTCTGAAACGAAGCTACCGGGACGCCATCCGGACGGCCGCGCCTGCCACCACGTTCATCCTGCTGAAAGCCGACAGGCCGGCACTGCAGGACCGCCTCACCCAACGCCCCGGACACTTCATGCCGGCCTCGCTGCTCACGTCCCAGCTGGAAACCCTGGAGGAGCTGCAGACCGACGAATCCGGCCTGATGGTCGAGTCAACAGGGGGCATCGACCCAACCGTCGAACGCATCCGACGGCTGCTGGAGCAATCAGCAGCGGACTGAGCCTCCCCTTGCTGGAAGGTACGACGACGGCGGCGGGTGAGTGCCGCCGTCGAACCTTCCAGCGGGGTGCTTTTCTCGGGGACCGTCAGCCTGCAGCTGACGGTTTGGGGGAGTCCTGCCGCTGGGTGACACGCTGGATGAACTCGACCGTCTCGCGCTCTGTCTCTGCGCGGGTGGTGGGTTCGTTGTGCACCTCATGCCGGACGCCGGGGAAGACGCGGGTGCGGACGTCCGCGTGGCCTGAATCGGCAAGGCGGTTTGCCACGTGGTATGCGCCTTCGCCGTAGTTGGTCACGGGGTCCTGGTCGCCGGCGAGGATCAGCACGGGGAGGTCCGCGGGGAGCTGTTTGTACCAGTCGTCCGAGGTGACCTGGTCGTAGAGGTCCACGAAGCCCTGCAGGAACCGTGCGCTCAGGGGTGCGCCGAAGTTGTTGAAGGGGTCCCTCCCGTGGTCGGTGACGACGTCGGCGTCCAGCGCCACCCAGGCGGTGGGGCCGGCGTCTTCTCCCAGGCGGCCCAGGAAACCGTCGAACAACTGGCCCACCAGTTCCTCAGGCGCGGGCTCCGCGGCGCGCTCGCCGGAGGCAAGCCGTGCCAATTCCGGCCGGTTGATGCTTTTCTCGATGCCACGCATTTGGGCGGCGATTCCGCAGAGGATCAGGCCGGAAAGCTGCGCACCTGGATTGACGGCCATGCCGCGGGCGATCATGGAGCCCCAGCTGTGGCCGAACACCACGTAGGGGAGTTGGGGGAGCGCCTCTTTGGCCTTGGCCTGGAGGGTGACCTCGTCGGCAACCACCACGCTGGCGGCGTCCTCGCCGGCGTCGCCCCACGTGCCCTGCTGCATCGCGGTGCGCCCGTGCCCGGAATGGTCGCCTGCCACCACGATGAATCCCGCGTCCACGAGGGTGGAGATGAGGTGGAGGTAGCGGCGGGAGTGCTCGCCGAGCCCGTGGATCAACTGCACGATCGCCTTGGACTGCCCGATGGGTTCGTAGACCCAGGCCTGGATGGTGTCACGGCCGTTGGCGGACGTGAATTCGATTTCCTGCAGTGACATGTATTCCTCCCCTTGCCTGCGCCGTCGCTGGCTCGTGGTGAGCCTAACCACAAGGCCGTCATGTGCGTCAATGCTTGCTGGTTCATTTAACGGGCTTCCGCCTAGTCTGAAACCAGCCCCGTCCGCCGCTTTGAAGGAAGCCGATGCCGCACCCCAACCGTCCCCTGCGCAAGCTGGGCTTTCTGACCATTGGTTTGTTCGATCCGGCAAACCCGGCTGCGGGCCACGAGTCCACGTTGCAGATCATTGAGCTTGGCGAGCGGCTGGGGTTCGACAGCGCCTGGCTGCGTCACCGGCACCTGCAGTTCGGGATTTCTTCCCCTGTTGCCGTGATGGCGGCGGCCAGCCAACGGACCTCGCACATTGAGCTTGGCACTGCCGTGACGCCGCTGGGCTGGGAAAACCCGCTGCGCCTGGCCGAGGACCTGGCCACCGTGGACCTGCTGGCAGGTGGACGCATCAACCCAGGCGTAAGCGTGGGGGAGCCGATGCAGTACGACACGGTGAAGCACGAGCTGTACCCGGACACGGCGGATGTGGAGGACTTCAGCTACGCCCGGGTGGAGCGGTTTGCGCGCTTGGTTGCCGGGGAACCGGTGCGGGAGTCTTCCGGTAAGCAGGGTGTGGTGGAGGAGTTCTCCAACCGGGTGGAGCCGCATTCGCCCGGCCTGCGGGACCGGCTTTGGTATGGGGCCGGGAGTACGAAATCCGCGGTGTGGGCGGGGTCCAACGGCTTCAACCTGCTGTCCAGCAGCGTAATCTTTCCGGACAAGGACCAGGAACCGGACTTCGCTTTGGTCCAGCAGTCGCAGATCCGGGCCTTCCGGGAGGCTGCTTTGGCCTCGGGGCATGCTCAGGCGCGGGTTTCGCAGGGGCTGGTGGTGATCCCTACTGATTCGGCGTCGGCCGCCCAGCGGGAGAAGTACCAGCGGTATGTTGACGAACGCACTCCGCGCACGGCTTCTCCGCAGGGGCCGCGGGGAATGATGTTCGCCGCTGATCTGATCGGCAACAGCGAGGAGATCGCTGAACAGCTGTACGCGCATGCAGGGTTCCAGGAAGTGGATGAGGTGGCCTTCGCACTCCCCTTCAGCTTCGACCACGAGGACTACGTCCAGATTTTGACGGACATGGCGGGGAAGCTGGGGCCGGCTTTGGGGTGGGGGCCGGGAAACGCCAAAGTGCTTTTGTAGAACTACCTGAACACTTCCGCTACAGAACAACCAAGAGCCGTATGAGGCGAGCTTTCCGCGCCCCGTCTAAATAACGGGCTCATGTAGTCTGCCATGCCGTTCAATGACCCCCGACGCCGACCCCATCTTGGTGATGGAAGCCGATCGCATGGTGGATTAGGACATTCAAGCATCGGTCCTGGCCGCTGGGCGCCCGAAGTAGGATTGCTGAAACCGGCTGCTCAAACTGGACAGCTGTTGGTCGAGCGGCGAGGAGTTGTTCAGCTGGCAACTTCTTCCTCGCAAATTCGGACACCCGGCATCATATGAGCGACGGGTTCAAAGAGTTGCCGAACCTCCTCTGGATGGCTTTCGGCCCAGAGTGAGAGGAAAGTCCGTTCCACCGTCAAGCCGGCTGTGAAGTCCAAATCCTCACCAATCTGCTCGAAAACAGTATGGCTATCGTGGTTTGTGGTCATCCGATTCTTGACGACAGTTTTGACGCGCTCTTGGTAGGACGAGGGAAGGCCCAGGCCGACGGCGAGCTTGGCAGCAAGAGAATCCAACTTCCCGAAGACAGCCTGAGCAACGTGTGCTTCTGGATCACCATCACCAGGAAAAGCAATTACTGCCTTCTGAGGGTCAACAAGGTCTCGCATATCACCATCTAGAATGGCCACTGCGTCAAACTTAATGGACGGATTCTCATTATGTGATTTCGCGAGCTTGGCGGCGTTGCCGTGCCCACCAACGCCATGGATTGCTACGCCAATAAGATCTGCTCCGGCGTCGCGGTGGTACTGCCGCAGCGCGGCCAGTGCCATCTCTTCGCCAAAGCGGTCTTCAACAAAGATTGCTAGTGACGCTTTGACTTCTCCGGTTAACGTTCGTAGAGCGGCCACATCGAGCTTCCCCTGGGACAGGGTGCCATTATTGCAAGCCCAAACGGCATCATCGGGAAGCGGAGCAAGGGCATCATTTGAGTGAGTTGTGAAAATGATTTGGCACGATTTCCGCTGCGCAACAGCTATTAGGTACTCAACCAGCCTTCGCGTTGCAACGGGGTGGAGCCCATTTTCAATCTCCTCAATCAAGATCAGAGATTCGTCGGGGCTCTTTTCTACATCGGCAACAATCCGTATCACGGACGCTTCGCCAGCGCCGAAGTGAAACTCCGAATAGGCTTCGCCTTGGTCCGTTCGCGCGGCATAGAGTTTCTTATCGCCTTTACGAGAGGCATCCACCTGCAAGTATCTTTCGGCTTCCTTACCCAGGATTCGCTCTACAGCGGTCTTCGTTCCATCAGTAAGGACAGCTTCGCTATACCCTTTGAACGAGCCGCCGATGAACGGGTACAGATCCCGTCGTTCTGCCGCAGGAATTGTTCGAGTGACACCAAAGACCAAGACTGGACGTTTAATCGCAGTTCTATTCCATTTGGATTTCAAATAACTCGCAGTGCGACTCACCGTTGTATTACTGGTTTTGCTTTTGGCATCCTTCTCGAGTAGCTCATATTCGACCTTCCAGTCGACCATGCTGGCATCATACTCGCCACTTTTGGCGAAGAAACGACGAGGAGGTATGGCCTCGCATATGAGGCCGACGGCACCTAGAACAGTTGTCTTCCCGCCGCCGTTAGGACCAACAAGCGCGGTTACTGGAAAGTCAAATCGGATATATGCATCTCGATATGCTCGCAGATTGACGAGATTCATGGCCAGCGTATAGCTGTTATAAGTACGCTTTGAGACTCGTTTGCTCAATTTTGATAGTTCTGAGTCCCGAACTTCGCTTTTCTCATGCATCCCCAAGGCCATATGTGTGATTCTATAGGAGTCGAGTTGGTTTGGAATCACGACACGACGTGGCAGTTAAAGCACAGGCATTCATCGAGCTCCGGACAGGTTGTTTAATCCGAAATGTGGCCTCTCAGCTACTCGTTGGCTGAGGCCTGTGGAACTCGGCCGGGCCCGTGCCCGTGCGAGTAGTCATTTCTGCGCTCGCTAGCTTCAGTCGTCAGCCAAGAAGAGGCCGAAAGACTACTTTGACCCGGGATGCTTCCCTCTGTCGACCTTGCACCCCGGACGGCCCCGCCTTACTCACAATCAAAGACTCGTGCCTCTGCTAACACTGCCTGTCCGCTGACGATGATGGGGCCGCCCGTTCAAACAAAGGCGTAACGACAAAGCACCGCCGCCGGCAACAGCGACGTTGCAACGCTGCGTTCGACTAAGTCCGCTCTCCCCGCCGTAGCATCCAGACACACAGCGCAACGTTGGCGCCCCCACACGTAACCTGATTAAATGCCTCGTTTCGCACTGGACATCGAGTCCGTTCCCCGCCCCGCCCGTTCCCAGGAGCTCCTGGACGCCGTGAACCACCGCGTGGTCATCGCCGACGGCGCCATGGGCACGATGCTCCAGGGCCGGGACCTGCAGCTCGAAACCGACTTCCAGAACCTCGAGGGCTGCAACGAGATCCTCAACGACACCCGCCCGGACGTCATCGCGGACATCCACGACGCCTACTTCGCCACCGGCATCGACGCCGTCGAGACCAACACCTTCGGCGCCAACTGGTCCAACCTGTCTGACTACGGCATCGACGACCGGATCGAGGAACTGGCAAGAAAAGGCGCACGCATCGCCCGGGAACGCGCGGAAGCGGCGGAAGAAACAGACGGCCGCATGCGCTGGGTCCTCGGCTCCATGGGCCCCGGCACCAAGCTCCCCAGCCTCGGCCACACCAGCTACGACTACCTCAAGCAGACCTTCGCCCTGCAGGCCGAGGGCCTCATCGACGGCGGCGCGGACGCGTTCCTCATCGAGACCAGCCAGGACCTCCTGCAGACCAAAGCCGCCGTCAACGGCTGCAAGCAGGCCATCGTCACCCGCGGCGTCCGGCTCCCCATCTTCGTTGAGGTGACGGTCGAAACCACCGGAACCATGCTCATGGGCTCCGAAATCGGCGCCGCCCTCACCGCCCTCGAACCGCTCGGCGTCGACGCCATCGGCCTGAACTGCGCCACCGGCCCCGACGAGATGAGCGAGCACCTCCGCCACCTCTCCAAGCAGTCCTCCGTCGCCATCGCCTGCATGCCCAACGCCGGCCTGCCCATCCTCGGCGCCAACGGCGCGCACTACCCGCTCACCCCCACCGAACTCGCCACCGCGCACGAGCAGTTCGTGCGCGAATTCGGCCTGGGCCTGGTGGGCGGCTGCTGCGGCACGACGCCGGAGCACATGGCCGCCGTCGTCGAACGCCTTGCCCCCTTCCGCGCCAAAGCCGTGGAGACCAAGGAAGACAACGCGCCGGCGAGAATCCCCGAAGAACGCGAGGCCGGCGTCGCCTCCCTCTACCAGCACGTCAACTTCGACCAGGAGTCCGCGTATCTGGCCATCGGCGAACGTACCAACGCGAACGGCTCCAAGGCCTTCCGCCAGGCCATGCTCGAGGAACGCTGGGACGACTGCGTGGATATCGCCCGCGAACAGATCCGCGTCGGCGCCCACCTGCTGGACGTCTGCGTCGACTACGTGGGCCGCGACGGCGTCGCGGACATCAAAGAGGTCGTCAGCCGCTTCGCCTCCGCCTCCACCCTTCCGCTGGTCATCGACTCCACCGAGCCGCCCGTCCTGCAGGCCGGCCTGGAACTTATCGGCGGCCGCCCCGTGGTCAACTCCGTCAACTACGAGGACGGCGACGGACCCAACAGCCGCTTCGCCCGCATCATGCCCCTGGTCAAGGAACACGGCACCGCCGTCATCGCCCTGACCATCAACGAAGAGGGCCAGGCCCGCACCACCGAAGGCAAGGTGGCCATCGCCTCCCGCCTCGTCGACTCCCTGGTGGGCGAGTGGGGAATGCGCGTCGAGGACATCATCGTCGACTGCCTCACCTTCCCCGTGGCCACCGGCCAGGAGGAAACCCGCCGCGACGGCATCGAAACCATCGAGGCCATCCGCCAGATCACCGCCAAATACCCCGGCATCAACACCACCCTCGGCGTCTCCAACGTCTCCTTCGGCCTGAACCCCGCCGCGCGCATCGTCCTGAACTCCGTGTTCCTGCACGAAGCCGTCCAGGCCGGCCTGACCAGCGGCATCATCGACGCCGCCAAGATCGTCCCGCTCGCCTCGCTCCCGGAAGAGCAGCGCAAGGTGGCCCTGGACCTGGTCTGGGACCGCCGCGAATACGACGCCGACGGCAACGTCACGTACGACCCCCTGGCCAGCATGCTGGACCTCTTCGCCGGCGTCGACACCGCAGCGCTCAAGGACCAGCGCGCCGCCGAACTCGCCGCGCTGCCCACCGGCGCGCGCCTGGAGCGGCGCATCATCGACGGCGAAGGCAAGGGCCTCGAAGAGGACCTGGACCTGGCCCGCAGCGAGGGCATGACCCCGCTGGGCATCATCAACGACCACCTGCTCGAGGGCATGAAGGTGGTGGGCGAGCGCTTCGGCGCCGGCGAGATGCAGCTGCCGTTCGTACTGCAGTCCGCCGAGGTGATGAAGAACGCCGTCGCCCTGCTCGAACCGCACATGGAGAAATCGGACTCCTCCGGCAAGGGCACCATGGTGATCGCCACCGTCCGCGGTGACGTGCACGACATCGGCAAGAACCTGGTGGACATCATCCTCACCAACAACGGCTACAAGGTCATCAACATCGGCATCAAGCAGGGCATCGCCGAGATCATCGCCGCAGCCGAGCAGCACAACGCCGACGTGATCGGCATGTCCGGCCTGCTGGTGAAGTCCACCGTGGTGATGAAGGAAAACCTCGCCGAGCTGCAGTCCCGCGGCCTGGCCAAGAAATGGCCGGTCATCCTGGGCGGCGCAGCCCTCACCCGCGCCTACGTGGAGCAGGACCTGGCGGAGCAGTTCGACGGCGTGGTCCGCTACGCCAAGGACGCCTTCGAAGGACTGTCCCTCATGGAGCCGCTGGTGCGCGTGGCCCGCGGTGAATCACCGGACGACGTCGGGCTGCCGCCTTTGAAGAAGCGCATCCACAAGGGCGGGGCGAAGTTCACAATCACCGAGCCCGAAGCCATGCCCGGCCGGTCCGACGTCGCCACCGACAACCCAGTCCCCGTGCCGCCGTTCTGGGGCACCCGCATTGTCCGCGGCGTCTCGCTCCACGAGTACGCCGCGTTCCTCGACGAGCGCGCCACCTTCATGGGGCAGTGGGGCCTCAAGCCCGGTCGCGGCGAGGACGGCGCCTCCTACGAGGAACTCGTGGAACGCGAGGGCCGCCCGCGCCTGCGCTACTGGCTGGACCGCATCCTGGGCGAGGGCATGCTGGACGCGTCCGTCGCCTACGGCTACTTCCCCGTGGTCTCCGAAGGGGAGCAGGTAGTGGTGCTTCACCACGGCGAGGATCCCGACGGCGTCCTGGGCACCGCGGGCCTGCTCGCCCCGGACGGTGGTTCAGGCGGTCCCATCGGCACCGACCGCCTGCGGTTCGACTTCCCGCGCCAGCGCCGCGACCGGCACCTGTGCCTGGCCGACTTCGTGAAGTCCCGCGAATCGGGACAGATCGACGTGCTGCCCGTACAGCTGGTCACCGCCGGCTCCAAGATCGAGGAGTTCACGTCCAAGATGTTCGCGGCCAACCAGTACCGCGACTATTACGAGCTCAACGGCCTGGTCATGCAGCTCACCGAGGCGCTGGCCGAGTTCTGGCATGCCCGGATCCGGAAGGAGCTGGGCTTCGCGTCCGAGGAGCCCAAGGACACGGCAGGATACTTCAAGCTGGACTACCGCGGTGCCCGGTTCTCGCTGGGCTACCCCGCCTGCCCTGACATGGAGGACCGCCGCAAGGTCACCGAGCTGCTGAAGCCCGAGCGCATGGGCGTTGTGCTCAGCGATGAGTTGATGCTGCACCCCGAACAGTCCACCGACGCGTTCGTGTTCCACCACCCGGAGGCAAAGTACTTCAAGGTGTGAGGTCGGCGGCTGCCGGCCACGGCCTCCTGTCATTCCGCGCCAGGGAGCGAGGCCAGCTCGGTCAACGACCCGTCGCGTCCCATGCCGAGGATGAGGTCCAGGTCCAGCCGGTTCAGGAACGCGTCATCGTGGCTGACCACGATGACGGCGCCGCCGTAGGCCCCGAGCGACTCCACCAGCTGGTCAACGCTCCGGATGTCCAGGTTGTTGGTTGGCTCATCCAGGATCAGGACTTGAGGCGGCGGGTCGGCGAAAAGCAGCCGGGCCAGGGAAACCCTGAACCGCTCACCGCCTGAGAGTGTGTGCACCGGCCGGTTCACGCTGTCGCCGCGGAGGAGGAACCGGGCCAGCTGGTTGCGGATATCGCCCGCAGGCACGTCCGGCGCGGCGTCCTGCACGTTTTCGAGGGTTGTTGCCTCTTCCCGCAGCCCGTCGAGCCGTTGACGCAGGTAGCCGGCGCGGTCCGTCAGCAGGCTTCCACAGGCTTCGCCCTCGATGCACGGGACACCGCCCATCAAGCGTTCCAGGAGTGTGGTCTTGCCGGCCCCGTTGGGTCCGGTGATGGCCACCTTCTCCGGGCCTTGCACCACGAAGGAGCGGTTGGTGCCCCGCAGTTCCGCGATCCGCCGGCCGCGCGGAACGTCCGGGTCGGGAAGGTTCAGGGATATCCGCTCCTGGTCCCGCACCCTCGCTGCGGCGGCGTCCAGGGCCGCTTGCGCGGCCTGCACTTTGGCGTCCATGCCGGAACGCATTCGTCCGGCTGAGACCTGGGCATCAGAGGCCCGCTGGTTCATCAGGATCTTGGATCCCTTCTTATTGTCGTAGCTGTCCTGGCCCGTCCTGGCCCGTTGGGCGAGCTTCGATTCGGCCTCCTGCTTTTGCCGCTTTTCCTTCTTCACCAGTTGCTCAGCGGCACGGGTTGCCTGCGCGGCTGCGGCTTGCTGGCTGTCCAGGTACGCCTGCCACTCGCTGTAGGGGCCGCCGAACACCGTGAGCCCTCCCTCATACAGTTCGGCCGTGCTGTCCATGAGTTCCAGCAGTGCCAGGTCGTGGCTGACCACCACCAGGCTGCCCGGCCAGTCGGCCAGCATGCGTCCGAGCGCCGAGCGTGCCCGGCGGTCCAGGTTGTTCGTCGGTTCATCCAGCAAGGTGATGGGGGTGCGCCGGATCCGGAGCCCGGAGATGGCGGCCAGCATGGCTTCCCCGCCGGACAGTTCGCCCACGCGCCGGTCCAGCCCGACACCGGTCAGGCCGATCCCCTCCAGCGCCTCGTCCGCACGGGCCTCGATGTCCCAGTCGTCGCCCAACGCATCGAAGTGTTCCACGGCTGCGTCACCGGATTCGATAGCCCGCAGGGCACGGACTTTGTCCTTGATCCCGAGCAGCTCCATCAGGGTGGCATCGTTGTGCAGTGTCAGGGTCTGCGGAAGGTAGCCGGCGTCGGCTCCCGTGGTGATACTGCCGGCCGTCGGTGTGAGGGTTCCCGCCACGAGTCGCAGCAGCGTTGACTTCCCGGAGCCATTCGTTCCGACGAGCCCGGTTTTCCCGGGCCCGAAGCTGCCGGAGATCCCGGACAACGCCGGCGAGCCGTCCGGCCACCGGAAATGCACGTCCGTGAGGACGATGGATGGATTTTTTGTTGCAGGCATGGTGCTCCCAAGACAGGATGTTGGGCGGCTGGGCCGCGGTTCGCCAAGGTCAGGTCCGTAGGGCGCGGGTCCTAAGGCGGACGGGACGTGGCGGTGGGCGGCCACGGCGGCCCGGAGAATGGGCAGGCGTATGCTGCGGGGCAGGAAATCAGTGCAGGGGAAAGAAAGCCGTGGATCGGCATCGGGCTCCGGGTGGTTTCAGCGGGTGAAGCGCTGAACTTGCCGGCCCTTGGGGCATCAGGGAAGTGTCAGCGCGCGGGCTGCGTCGCGAAACCTGAAATGCCCGTCAAGACATTGCCTAACACTGGGGAACAGAGGACAACAGTGTCACAAATTCGTCTGCTGGAGGCAACCCGCCGGCCTGCGTCAAGGTGTGAGCTGGCGCCGGTCCCGGGCGGGTGGGGACGGTGTATGGGCCCGGTGGCCGGCCGCGCCGGAACCCGCGCCGGAGACCGGCTTCACGCGCCGCAGCGAGGCGAGAATGGCGCGGCCCACCACGGCGATCCCGATCACCGTGGTGACGGCGCGCAGGGTGTCCCAGCCCGCCGTCGACGTCAACAGCGAGTAGAGCAGGAAGCTGCTGAGGTTGGTGGCCAGCGGCGCGCCGGGCACGTAGGAGATGCCGGTGCCGGTGCCCACCGCGAAGGGCCAGAACCACAGGTTGGTCAGCAGGCCGAACACATAGGACGCCACCACGCCGTAGCCTGCCAGCATCCACAGCTCGGCCCTGCCCCGCACCCGGCGGGGGAGCAGCCCGGCCCCGGCGCCCACCCAGGCGCAGGCGAAGATCTGGAAGGGCGTCCACGGCCCAACGCCACCCCACAGCACACTGGAGACTGCGATGGTGGCCGCGCCGAGGAGCAGGCCAAACCGGGCGCCGAACGCCCGTCCGGCCAGGATCAGCAGGATGAAGACCGCCTCCACGCCGCCGACGCCGGTGCTCGCCACCCGGACAGCGGAACCGACCGCGGCCAGCACGCCCAGCAGTGCCACCGTGTGTGCCGAGCGGACCGACCCGTCCAGGGACACCACGACGGCGACCGCGGCCACGGGTGCGATGGCCAGCGCAGCGTAGGGGAGGGCGGCGGTGGCATCCTGCGGCACGGCGGCGGCGAGCAGCGGCCAGCAGAAGGCCGCGAGGGCCAGCAGGTTTGCAGCCGCGAGGACTGCCAGCTCGAGCGCCCGCGGCATCCGGGGGCGCCGGGGCTTTACAGCGTCCCGTGGGCCAGCCTGCTCGTTGAGGGTCGCTGGCTGTGGCCTCGTTGCTGCCGGCCGCGATGGGAGGACAAGCGGTTCGGGGCTGATGGCTGCTTTGGCTGCAGGCGCCACGCCGTCCCGCATCGGCAGGATCCGGGCGCCCAGGCCGCGGGCAAACTCAAGGTCGTGGGTGGCAATCAGGACTGCGGCGCCGTCATCCGCCGCCGCCCGCAAAGCCGCCGAGACAGCCGTCCGCGCCGCGGGATCCAGGCCGCGCGTGGGCTCATCGATCAGGAGGACCTGCGGGCTGTCCATGGTCTGCAGCGCGATGGCGAGGATCCTGCGCTCACCGGCAGAGAGGTCCCGGGGATGCTCGTGGCCAATGGGAATCTGCACGCCTCCCCGCAGCCGGGCCAGGCGTGCCGCCGCAAAGCCGGGGGCGGGCTGTCCGCCCTTCTTCCCACGGGCACCACTCTTCCCACGAGCGCCACTCCTTCCACGGGCCAGGCGCCGCTCGGCCGCACGGAGCTCTCCGGACACGGTGTCGCTGGTGAAGAGGTCGTCCGAGGCGTCCGGCACCAGGGCCACCCGGCCGCCGTCGAGCACTCCTTCGTCAGCAGCTCCCTCACCCAGGGTCAGCGCCACCAGGAGGGAGGACTTGCCGGCTCCGTTCGGCCCCACCAGTGCCACCACTTCACCGGGGTGGAGGGCCAGGGACGCGTCGCGCACCAGCGGCGTACCTTTGTGGTGCACGGCGAGGTGGGCCGCCGTCAGCACCGGCACGGAGCCGGCCACCTCCCGCGCCGGACTGTCACCGGAAGGCACCGGCGCCGCGGGCGGCGCAGAACCCTGCACCAGCGCGCCACCATCAATGGTCCACCATGCATCGGCGACGGGGGCGAGTGCTGACGCCCGGTGCTCCGCCACGATGACGCAGACGCCGTCGCCGGCGAGTGCGTTGAGCACTGCGATGACGCGTGCGCGGGCTGCCGTATCAAAATCCGCCAGGGGCTCGTCCGCCAGGAGAAGCTTTGGATGGTCCACGACGGCGGCGGCGATGGCCACCAGCGTCGCCTCACCGGCCGAGAGGGTGCTGACATTCCGGTCCAGCAGTGCCGGGATTCCGATCCGCCCGGCCACCTCCAGCACCCGCGCCTGCGCAGCGGCGGTCGGCACGCCGCGCAGCTCAAGGGCCAGGGCAATTTCATCCCGGACCCGGGTGGTGGCGAAGGCCGCCCGGGGATTCTGGAGCACGGTGCCGATGAGGCGGGCGGTGTCCCGCGGCGGTGTGGCGGCGCGGTCCAGTCCGCCGGCGAGAACGGTGCCGGAAACCGCTCCGCCGTCAACGTGGGAGAGCAGGCCGGCGATGCCCCGCAGGATGGTGGACTTTCCGGAACCCGTGGGCCCGGTGATCACGGTGACGGAGCCGGGCATCGGCGCGAACCCGTCAACCCTTACGCAGGTGTCCCCAATCCGGAACTGTGCGTTCCGGACGATAAGCGGCGGGCCGCCGTCGAGCCCTGGCTGGTGCGCTGCCCGGCTCCCGAAACCGCGCAGCTCCAAAGCTGCGGCAACCCGCCCGGCGTGCTCCAGGGTGCGCTCCAGTATGGGGACCAGGGCGCGGGGGCCGAAGCGTTCGCCCCGCAGCCGGAACGCCAGGCGCACGGAGGCGACGGCGTCGGACAGGGCGGGGAGGGCCGCCCATGCCACCACCAGCATCCGGGCCACGCCCTGCAGCGGGCCGCCGCGGGCCAGCCGCACGAAGCCGCGGGACACATCAACCCACGCGTTGAGCAGGCCGAAGCCGAGGATGGTCGCCGCAATGGGCAGGGCGGACAGCACCGCCTGCCAGAGGCCCGGCGCGGTGACCGGACCGAGGAAGACTACATGGGCATACGGGGCGGGAAGCCGCAGCGGCGGAAGGTCGAGCAGGACCGGGCTGCCGGTGCCCGCCCCATTGAAAAGGACGCGGTAAATGACCCGCGCCGCGATGAACACAGCGGCGAGGACTGCCGCTGCGCGCAACGGCGCGGGCCGGAAGGTCATGCCGCGGGCGCGGCCGGCTCGCCGTCGACCGTGAAGAGCAGTTCCAGGCTCTCGCCGGGGCTCACCTTCAAGGTGGCGAGGCCTTCCTGTGCGTAGGCCCATTCACCGGAGGCGGGCTTGACCCAGAGACCCCAGTAGGCGAAAGCGGCGGGCATGCCCTTGCACTCTTCGCGGTAGGTGCCGTCCTTGTGCTTGATGTCGAAGTCGGCGGCGGGCACGCCGTTCACGCGGCACACGATTTCGTTGGGGTACTGGGTGGTGCCCTCGGTCTTGACCTTTGCCTCGTCGAGCACCTTGGACGCCACGGTGGGTCCGTCCACGGACACGCAGGTGGAGGTGTCCGCAGCGGCCTGCTTCAGGGCGCCGGAATCGACGATGACCTTAACCCCGGCGCAGGGGCCGGCTGTGGTGGACGCGGCGCTGGCAGAAGCTGGGGAAGCGGGCGCAGAGGCGCTTGGCTGGGTGGCGGCCGGGGTGGAACAGCCGGCGAGGGTCAACAGGAGACCGGCGGCGGCGAGGGAGCCCGCGGCGGCGGTACGAATCTTAGTCAAAGTCACCTGTCAAGGGTAGGGCGTTGCCGCTCCGGATCAGGAGGCCGCTTCCTTGTGTGACGACGGGCCTCAACATGGCGGTGGCCGGAGGCGCAGAAAAGGCCGACGACGGCACTCACGTGAGTGCCGCCGTCGGCCCCTTTCTTTGTATGCACTGCTGCAGCGGACCCTGCTGCAGCAGCAGCCCTATTGGACCTGCACGTCCACCAGCTGGTGCTCCCCGGAAGCGGCGCGTGTGGCGCTCGACGACGGGTGGGCGGCCACGGCTGCGGCGTGCTCGGCCAGTACCCCTGTCTGGTGGCGGATCTTCAGGCGGTAGAGGAGGGTCCCGCCGATGATGACGGCGGCCACGAACATCACGCCGCCCCACTGCAGGTACCACTCGAACGGCGGCACCGAGTTGTAGATTTCCGGGCGGGGCCACACCAGGTTCACCGTCATGGCAGCGCCCCACAGGACGGCCAGGATGTTCACGGGAACGCCCCACTTGCCCATGCAGAACCCGGGCTCGGAAACGTCATCGGCCAGCGGCCATTTCCTCAGGAACCGCTTGCGCAGCAGCGGAACCGTGACCAGGAGGTAGGACAGGTAGATCAGCACGATGCTGATGCTGGACAGGATGGTGAAGATGGCCGGTTGCATCACGTTGACCAGCAGCGGGATGACGGCCATGATTCCGATGACGATGGCGGCGACAGTGGGGGTCCGGCGGACCGGATCCACCTTGCTGAGCTGCCGGCTGAAGGGCAGGTTGTTGTCGCGGGCCATGGCGAACATCATGCGGATGGCGGCGGCGTGGACGGCCAGGGTGCAGACCACCACGGCCACCACGATGCAGGCCAGGAAGGCCTTGCCGAACGGGCCGCCCAGGACGGAGAGCACGATGTGCTGCAGCCCGCCGTCGGCCGCCCCCACCTGGGGGTCGCCGAGGTCCGGCGCGGCCAGGATGCCGAAGAGCAGGATTCCCCCGCCCAGCAGGAACGATGCCGTAACGGCGCGCAGGATGGCCTTGGGAGCGGTCTTCTTGGGATCCTTGGTTTCCTCGCCCAGCGAACTGGCAGTGTCGAAGCCGTACATGACGTAGCCGGAGGCCATGGCGCCGATCAGGAAGACGCCGAAGAAGCCCAGGTCGTGGCCTTCGCCGAAGCCGTTGGTCTGGAAGAAGACCTCCGGGCCGCGCACCACATGCCAGCCAAGCGCGAGGATCAGCAGCACGGCCGCGATCAGCTCCACGAAGACACCGATGCTGTTGATCCTGGTCATCAGCTTCACGCCGAACGCGTTGATGAGGGTGGAGATGGTGATCATGATGGTGGCCAGCACCACGCCGTTCATGGCGAAGTCGTAGGGGCCCGTGCCGTCACCCACGAACTGGAAGCCGGACCAGAGCTGGGGCAGGGTGATCTGCAGGGCCAGTGCCACGGAGCCCAGCGCCATGATGGAGGACAACAGCAGCAGCCAGCCGGCCAGCCAGGACGAGGTCCCGGACGCCAGGCGCTTGGCCCAGTTGTAGACCGAACCCGCCACGGGGTAGCGGCCGGCCAGTTCGGCAAAACACAGGGCCACCATCAGCTGGCCGACGAACACGATGGGCCAGGACCAGGCGTACGCCGGGCCGGCCATGGAAAAACCAAAGTAGAACAGTTGGAAAACACCGGTGAGGATGGAGATATAGCTGACACCTGCGGCGAAGCTGGCAAACTTGCCGATGCTCCGGTCAAGGGTCTGGGTGTAGCCGAATTCATCCATGCCGCTTGAATCAATACTCTTGCTGGGTTCCAATATGGACTCCTAGATCAGAAAAGCACGATGGGACCGGCCGCCCTGGGGTGCGGCGGAATAACGAGGGTGGGGCCGCCGCTGTTGGGGAAGTGCGGCCCCCTAAGACCTGCCGCTCAGGCGAGGGACGTGGTGAGCTCCTTTTCTTCCATGGCGTCTTCGACCGTGCGGTCCGCGCGGATCAGATCGGCACAGCGCTCGCCGATCATCATGACGGTGATGTTGGGGTTGACGGTGACGTGTTCGGGCATGACGGACGCATCGGCGACGCGGAGGCCGGTGACGCCCTTGACCCGCAGCCCGGGGTCCAGCGGCGACATGTCGTCGTCGGCCGCTCCCATGCGGACGGTGCCCACGGGGTGGTAGACGGTGTTGTGGGTCTTGCGGATGTAGTCCTGCAGTTCCTCGTCCGTCTGCGCCTCGACGCCCGGCGAGAGCTCCCGGCCGGTCCATTCCGCCATGGCGGGCTGGCCGGCGATCTCGCGGGCCTTGCGGATGCCGGCCACCATGACGCGCATGTCGTGGCCGTCGGGGTCCGTGAAGTAGCGGGGGTCCACCATCGGCTTGTCGCGGAAGTCGCGGCTGCGCAGCCGGACGGTGCCGCGGGAGCGGGCGTGCGTGACGTTGGGGGTGAGGCTGAAGCCGTTCTCCGTGGTGGGGTAGCCGTGCCGCAGCGTGTTCATGTCGAACGGGACGGAACCGTAGTGCATCATCAGGTCGGGGCGGTCCAGGCCGTCCTCGGTGGGGGTGAAGATTCCGATCTCCCACCACTGCGTTGAGGTCTGCACCATGGGCTGTTTTGCCTCGAACTGGACTAAGCCCTCGGGGTGGTCCTGCAGGTGCTCGCCCACGCCGGGGGAGTCCACCAGGACGTCGATGCCGTGCTGTTCAAGGTGTGCTGCCGGTCCGATGCCGGAGAGCATGAGCAGTTTGGGGGAGTCGATGGCGCCGGTGGACAGGACCACCTCGCGATGTGCGGAGAGCCGGTGGGTGCGGCCGAAGGCCGAGTCCACCACGTCCACGCCGGTGCAGCGCTTGGCCGCATCGAACACCAGCTGGCGGGCGCGGAGGCCGGTCAGCAGGGTGAAGTTGGGCCGGTCGATGATGGGGTGGATGTAGGAGACGGAACTGGAGGCGCGCGTGCCGTCCGCCCGGCGGTTGATCTGGAAGAAGTTGGCGCCGTTGACCACGGTGGTGCCGGTGTTGAACTTCGCACGGGGAATTCCCGCCTGCTCGCAGGCGTCCAGAAGAGCGACGCCGGCAGGATCCGCCGGGGGCACGTTCATCAGGTGCACGGGGCCGGAGTCCCCGTGGTGGGGTGCGTCCGGGCCGGCGTCCTCGTTGGTTTCCAGCCGCTTGTACAGCGGCCAGGCCGCGTCGGCATTCCAGCCGGCGGCGCCGTACTTGGACTCCCACTCGTCCAGGTCCTCCCGTGGCGCCCAGAAGGCGATGCACGAGTTGTGGCTGGAACAGCCGCCCATCACCTTGGCACGGGCGTGGCGCATGAAGGAGTTGCCGTTTTCCTGCGGTTCCACCGGGTAGTCCCAGTCGTAGCCGGATTCCAGCAGCTCCATCCAGCGGTCCAGCTGCAGGATCTCGGGGATGTTGCGGTCGTCCGGGCCGGCCTCCACGAGGGCCACGGTCACGTCCGGGTCCTCGCTCAGGCGGGCGGCAACCGCGGCGCCGGCGGATCCGCCGCCGATGACGATGTAATCGAACGAGCGCTCGCTGAGGTCCTCGATGTTGTCGAAGTGCATCTAGTTCTCCTTGCCGTGGTCAGCGAACCAGCCGGTGACCTGCGGGCTTGTGTTCTGGTAGATGTGCTTGGCTTCCTGGTACTCCGCCAGGCCCGTGGGGCCCAGCTCGCGGCCGACGCCGGACTGGCCGAAGCCGCCCCACTCGGCCTGGGGGAGGTAGGGGTGGTAGTCGTTGATCCAGATGGTGCCGTGCCGCAGCCGTGACGCCACGCGCTGCGCCTTGCCGGCGTCCTGGGTCCAGACGGCGCCGGCCAGGCCGTAGATGGTGTCGTTGGCGGTGGCCACGGCTTCGTCCTCGGTGCGGAAGGTTTCCACTGTCACCACGGGGCCGAACGCCTCGTCGGTGACCACGGACATGCCGCGCTGCACCTGGTCCAGGATGGTCGGCTGGTAGTAGAACCCGCCGTCGTACTTCTCCCCGGAAGGTGCCGCGCCGCCGGTGCGGAGCCGAGCGCCCTCCTGGATTCCGCGCTGGACGTACGCGTGCACCTTGTCCCGGTGGGCGGCGGAGATCAGCGGGCCGGTCTCGGCGGCGTCGTCAAAGGGGCCGCCGAGCCGGATGCCCCGGGCGCGGCGGACCAGCTCGTCCACGAAGCGTTCGGCGATGGATTCCTCCACCAGCAGCCGGGCGCCTGCCGAGCAGACCTGCCCGGAGTGGACGAAGGCACCGTTGAGGGCGTTGTCCACGGCGGCGTCGAAGTCCGCGTCGGCAAAGACCACGTTGGGGTTCTTGCCGCCCAGCTCCAGCGCCACCTTCTTGACGGTGGCTGCGGCGGCGGCGGCGATCCGCTTGCCGGTTTCCAGGCCGCCGGTGAAGGAAACGAGGTCGACGGCGGGGTGTTCCGAGAGCGGTGCGCCCGCCTCGGCGCCGGGTCCGGTGACGAGGTTGGCCACGCCGGCCGGCAGGCCAAGGTCCTTCAACAGCTGCATGGCCATGATGCTGGTGGAAGGGGTCAGCTCGGACGGCTTAAGGACGAAGGTGCAGCCGGCGGCCAGCGCGGGGGCGATCTTCCACGCCGCCTGGAGCAGGGGGTAGTTCCATGGTGTGATCAGGCCGCAGACGCCAACGGGTTCGTAGACGATCCTGCTCACGACGCCGGGGTCCCCGGCGTCCACCACCCGGCCGGCCTGCTGCCCGGCGAGCCTGCCGAAGTATTCAAAGCAGGCGGCGATGTCGTCCATGTCGATGCGGCTCTCGACCATGCGCTTTCCGGTGTCAAGGGACTCGGCCCGGGCGAACTCTTCCCGCCGTTCCCGCAGGCCGGCAGCGACCTTGAGGAGGAAGGACCCGCGCTCGGGTGCCGGGACGGAGGACCAGGCGCCGGAGTCGAAGGCGGCGCGGGCCGCGGCAATGGCGCGTTCGGCGTCTTCCCGGCCGGCCTCGGAGACCGTGGCCACCAGCTCGCCGTCTGCCGGGTTGCGGATCTGGCGCACGGCGCCGGATGCCGCCGGCTCCCATGCGCCGTTGATGAACAGGGAGGACGCTGCGTCCGTTGTGGTGCTCTCGACGGCGTCCAGGGTTGGTGTGGCGTAAGTCATAGGAAGGACAGTAATGCACACTGAACGAGTGTTCAATACTTTTTTGAACACTCGTTCAATGTTACTTTCGGGCCGTCTGCGCCCGGGAGCAGGCGGGTTAGCGCGGGCTGGGCTCCTGCCCGCCGGCCCCTTCATCCTGGACCGGCGCGAAGGCAATCTGTTCCGTGCGCTGGATACTTCGCTGGATGGCGGCCTTGTCCACCCCGAGCAGTGCGGTCAGCCACATGCCGTTCTGGATGACCACTATGTCCGATGCCCGCTCCCGGCATGCCTCCCAGGAGAGCCCTGGCCTGGCGCTGGATACCAGTGCTGCGAGCCCGTCGATGTAGCGGTCGAAGGCGGCGGCGTTGATCTGGGCGTAGTCCTCGTCGGCCTGGGCGAGGGCCCAAAGGTGCAGGCGCAGGGACAGGTAGCGCGTGGTCAGCAGGTCGGCGCCGGCAACCCGCCGCAGGGCCTTGCGCAGCTGTTCATCCGGGGGCGTGGACGGATCGGGGGCGACGAGCAGAAGGTCATGCTCATCCACCCGGCGCAGGGCTGCCCGGATCAGGGTGGTTTTGTCGTCGTAGTAATAATTGACCAGGCCCAGCGCCACGCCGGCTTCCCGCGCCACGGACCGCATGCTCACTCCGGAAATGCCGTGCCGGGACAGCAGGTCCATGGCCGCCTCGAGTATGCGCGTCTGCCTGTCCACTTGTTCGCCGGAGTTAACGGCACTGGTCCCCATCTGGCCAGACTATTGCCTAACCGGCCGGGAGCGCACTTTCGCGGATCCGCACTCAAACAGAAGAATCCCCGTCCTGCTGCCGGCAGGGCGGGGATTCCTTCGTCGGCAGGCTGCCTTATTTCTTGGGCAGCCCCGCCGGGTTCAGCTCGGACTTCTGGATGGCCTCGGAGGAGAGGCCCCAGCGGTCCAGGATTTTGGCGTAGGTGCCGTCCTCGATCAGGTGGTTCAGCGCAGCCTGGGCGGCCACCGCCAGGCCGTTGCCCTTCTTGGTGGTGAAGGCGATCTGTGCCGTCAGCGGCCAGCCGCCGTTCAACGTGCCCACCTGCTTGGTCTTTCCGTCCTGCGCTGCCTTGTAGGCGGCAGCCGCGTTGGGGCCGAACGTCAGGTCCGCACGGCCCGACTGAAGGGCCAGGCTCGAGGCGGAGTCGTCGTCGTAATACTGGAACTGGACCGGCGCCAGGCCGTTCTTCTTGTTCTCCTCGTCCCAGCGCACCAGGATGGCTTCCTGGTTGGTGCCGGAGCCCACGATGATCCTCTTGCCGGCCACGTCCTTGGCTTCCTTGATTTCACCGATGCCGGAATCGCTCTTGGCGTAGAAGCCCAGCAGGTCATTGCGGTAGGTGGCGAAATCGAACTTCTCCTTCCGCGCCTCGGTGACGGTCACGTTGGAAAGCACGGCCTCGTACTTGGCAGACTCCACGCCCAGCGGCCAGTCTGCCCACGCCACAGGCAGGACCTCCACGTCCAGGCCCAGCGCCTCGCCCACCGCGTAGGCGATGTCCACCTCGCTGCCAATCAGGGTCTTGTTGTCCGTGGCGAACAGGCTGAGCGGCGCCGCCCCGCCGGTGGTCACTACGGTCAGCTTGCCGTCCGCTTTGATGGCCTCCGGCACCAGGGCCGCCGCGGACGGGTCTTTGGTCGCTGTGATGCGGTTCTGATCCGGGGACAGGTTGAAGGTCTTGCCACTGGCGTTGGTGGCGGACGACGACGGTGCCGTCGCCGCCGAGGCGCCGGGATCGGAGCAGGCAGCCAGTCCCAGCAGGGCTGAGACGGCCAGGGCAACGACGGCGGCCGGCTTGGGCTTGATGGCCATGATTCCTCCTTGGAAAGGGGGTGGAGATGCAACGGAATGTGCGCGTTGCAGCAACTATCCGGCAGCCGCCGACAGCGAATCAAAGCCCCCGAAACGCTGGGATACAGGAAGTAACGGCGGTTAACCGGAGGACCGCGGCGGTCACATTTCAGCCCAGCCCGGGCCACTACCCCCATGGCGCGTCACAGATCCATCAGAAAACGAGTACCCGGCCGGAAAAGACAGGTGGTGACTACGCGTGTTCTCCGCCCGTGCCCCAACTTACGGTGAGATACGCTGCGGCCCGGATGGGCTGCGGGCAAATGAGGGAGGCACAAACATGAATCATTCGCCGGGTGGGAAGACTGCAACTGGGGGGACGGGCCTGCTTAGGCGAACCAGCACCAGGACAGCGGCGGCAGTAGCTGCGGGAAGCATGCTGCTTGCGGGCGGTGGGGTGGCTTACGCCGATGACATTTTCAACAACCTTGACGGCACGGTTGACTCAGTGGCAGAGCTGATGCCGCTCAACGTCGGCGGTGCCAACGGCAGCACTACGCTGGCAGTGGCGCCTACGGGCAGCGATGGCAAGAGCGGCTGCAACCTGACAGGTGCAACCACGCTCACGCTGAACCTCAGCTCCAGCAACCCTGCCGTCGCCACGGTGTCCCCGTCGTCGGTGACCTTCACGTCATGCGGTGACACGAAGTCCTTGACCGTCACCCCGGTCAGCGCCGGTTCTGCCACCGTGAGTGCAAGCCAGGCAAGCAACAACAGTGGCGGAACCTTCAACCTTGCCCCAGCCACGTTCACGGTGAACGTGGTTGCCCCCGCGCCGTCCAACACGGCGCCCAAGCTCAATATCACCGGCGTCACCGCTGGCGCCTCGTATCCGAAGGGCGCCGTTCCTGCCGCAACCTGCAGCGTGACTGACGTTGAGGACGGCAACAGCTCCTTCCCGGCAACCTTCGGTGCCGTCTCGGGCGCCGACGGAGCCGGCGGTGTCGGCACGCAGGAAGCCAGCTGCAGCTACACGGACAAGGGCGGACTCACCGTAGCCAGCTCCGTTACCTACGGGATCACTGACGGGTCGGCTCCCGTCATTTCCTATACCCTGTCGCCCACTACGCCGGATGGCTCGAACGACTGGTACAAGAGCGCTGTCGCCCTGCATTGGACGGTGACAGAAAGCGATTCTTTGAGCACCCTCAGCAAGACGGGGTGCCAGGACCAGACCATCGCCGCGGACCAGGTGGCTACCGACTTCAGCTGTTCCGCCTCCAGCTCCGGTGGGACTGCGGCCACTCAAACCGTCAACCTGAAGAAGGACGGCACCGCCCCCACGGTTGGTTTCACAGACGCAACGGGAACCGCCGGCACCAACGGCTGGTACACGTCCGACGTGGATGCCACATTTACCGGATCGGATGCCACTTCGGGATTGCTGACCTCATCACAGAAGGTGACCTCCTCCGGCGAAGGACCGGCAGTCCAGGTAAACAGCCCGTCTTTCACTGACATTGCGGGCAACACCGCCGCGGAGGGCGCGGCTTCACACACCTTCAAGATCGACAAGACGGCTCCGGAGGTAAGCTACGCCGATGAAACCGGAACCGCCGGCACCAACGGCTGGTACACCTCCGATGTCCAGACGGACTTCAGCGCCACGGACCTGATCTCCGGACCGCTCACCGCAACGCAAACTGTAACCTCTGCCGGGGAAGGCGAGGCGGTGACGGTCCAGAGTCCGGCGTTCACCGACAACGCGGGCAATACCACCGCCGCTGGTGCCGTTTCCCGGTCATACAAAATCGACAAGACCGCACCGGATGTCAGCTACGCCGACGTTGCGTTCGGCACCCTGGGCCTGAACGATTGGTACGTATCGGACGTCGAGGCCCGCTTTACAGCCACGGACAAGACATCGGGGCTGGCTGTCTCCTCCCAGACGGCAACCTCCAGCGGTGAGGGCTTGGACGTGTTGGTACCGAGCCCTGCCTTCGTCGACAACGCCGGCAACACCACACCCACCGGGGCCACCACCAAGTCGTTCAGGATTGACAAGACCGCGCCGAAGGTCGCCTACAGCGGGGCCACGACGCAGGCCAACAGCAACGGCTGGTACAACACAGACGTCACTGCCACCTTTACAGGAACTGACGACGTGTCAGGTCCTGCCTCCGCAACCCAGTCACGGACCACCACCGGCGAGGGTGGGACGGTGACCGTGAACAGCCCGGCCTTCACGGATGGCGCCGGCAACACCACTCCTGAAGGCGCCACCTCGGCCACCTTCAAGGTCGACAAGACGGCGCCCGCCGTTTCCTTCGACTCGATCGTGGGGGACAGCTTCTTTGGCTCCACCGCCGCCAAACCCACCTGCACGGCAACGGACAGCGGCGGTTCGGGCCTCTCGGGCAGCTGCGCGGTCACCGGCTATGACACCAAGAACGGGACGCACACGCTCAAGGCAACGGCAACCGACCTGGCCGGTAACACCACAACGGTGGAGCAGACCTACACGGTCAAGGCCTGGACGCTGAAGGGGTTCTACCAGCCGGTGGACATGAACGGTGTCCTGAACACGGTGAAGAACGGCAGCACGGTTCCGGCGAAGTTCGAGATCTTCGCCGGTGCTACCGAGCTGACTGATCCGGCACTTGCCAAGTTCACCACCAAGCAAGTGGCCTGCTCGCTCCTGAGCCCGATCGACGACATCGAAACCACAGCCACCGGCAACACCTCGCTGCGGTACGACGCCACGTCAGGACAGTTCATCTACAACTGGAAGACGCCCGCCACGGCCGGCAGCTGCTACACGCTGACCATGACGGCGAACGACGGCAGCTTCATCAGTGCGAACTTCAAGCTGAAGTAGCACTGCCGGGCCGGCGCCCAATGACGCGCGCCGCAAGGAGGGGACCAGTTCATTGCGAACTGGTCCCCTCTTTTATGGCCGTTTGTGCTTGCTGAACTAGCTCAGGGCAGCCAGGACTTCCTTGGCCACGTCCTCGCTGGACTGCGGGTTCTGCCCGGTGATGAGGTTGCCGTCGCGGACCACGTTGGAGGACCAGGCGGCACCGTTTTCGATCACCGCGCCCTTCTCCTTCAGCGCATCCTCCACCAGCCACGGGGTGTTCTCCCCGGTCCCGCCGCCCAGCTCCTCCTCGTTGGTGAAGACCGTCAAACGCCGGCCCTTGAAAGCGAACCCGCCGTCGTCGTCCGTTGCACTCAGCAGCCCCGCCGGACCGTGGCAGAACGGCGCAATGATCTTGCCGTCCCTGTTGGCTGACACCAGCAGGCGTCCCAGGTCGGCGTCCTGGTACAGGTCCGCCATGGGGCCGTGGCCGCCGGGCATCACCACGGCGTCATACGCTGCGGCGTCGACGGCGGCCAGCACCAGCGGGTGCGCCAGCTCGCCGTCGATCTTTTCCAGGTAGTCCCGGAAGCCCTGTGCCCGGTCCTCGCCACCGGCCGATTCGGCAGCCAGGCTGACTTGGTCCACGGTGGGCTTCCGGCCGCCGGGGGTTGCGATGTGGACGGTGTTGCCGGCCTGCGTCAGGGTCTGGTGGGCCACCACCAGTTCCTCTGCCCAGTAGCCGGTGGGGTGCTCGCTGCCGTCCTTCATGGTGAGGGAATCCGCGGCCGAGACGACCATCAAAATGTTTGCCATGGTGTTTCTCCTGTCTCTGATGCTCTACTTGCCGGCCGCTTCAAGCTCCGCGTACGTATCGTCATCGAGCGTGATGCCTGCGGCGGCCATGTTCTCTTCGAGGTGCTGCACGGAGCCGGTGCCGGGGATGGGCATCATCACGGGGGAGCGGCGCAGCAGCCAGGCCAGGGCCACCTGGGAGGTGGTGGCGCCAAGGCGCTTGGCGGCCTCATCCAGCGGTCCGCCGGGCCGGGCGAGCTCGCCGGCGGAGATCGGCGCCCACGGGATGAAGCCGATTCCGTTCTCCTCGGAGTAGCGCAGCACGTCCTCGGAGCTGCGGTCCGTCAGGTTGTAGCGGTTCTGGACGGTGGACACCGTGAAGTGCTTTCCGGCGGCTTCGAGTTCGGCCACGCCCACCTGGGACAGGCCCAGGGCGCGGACCTTGCCTTCGTCCTGGAGCTCCCGCAGCACGCCGAACTGCTCCTCGGCGTCCACCTTGGGATCGATGCGGTGCAGCTGCAGCAGGTCCAGTGTGTCCACCTTCAGCTTGCGCAGGCTCAGTTCCGTCTGCTGGCGCAGGTATTCCGGCCGGCCAACGGGAACCCATTTGTTGGGCCCCGTGCGTGTGAAGCCCACCTTCGTGGCGATCTTCAGCCCCTCCTTGTAGGGGTGGAGGGCCTCGGCAATGATTTCCTCGCTGATGTTGGGGCCGTACGAGTCGGCGGTGTCAATGAAATCCACGCCGAGTTCGACGGCGCGGCGCACCACGGCCACGGCGGCCTGCCGGTCTGCGGGCTCACCCCAGACGCCGTCACCCACAATGCGCATGGCACCAAAACCCAGCCGGTGCACGGTTCCCAGGTCCTTGAGGTCGATCGTTGCGGACAGTTCCAGCTGCTTCGTTGAATCATGGCTCATAGGGGCGGCAACCTCATCAGTATGCTGAGTATTCCCCAGCTCACAGAAATAAGGCGGGGCCCGCCGTCGTTATGCATCACGTGCCCGCCGCAATCCGGCCGGCACCCCCCCCTACGAAACATTTTGAAAGGCCGGCACCTGACGTGACTCTTCCCCTCTCCATCCTTGACCTGGCAACCATTGGCAAAGGCCAGACGGCGGCGGAGAGTTTCGCAGGCAGCGTGGCCATGGCGCAGAGCGCCGAGAAGCTGGGCTACCGGCGCGTCTGGTACGCCGAGCACCACAACATGTCCTCCATCGCCTCCTCCGCCACCAGCGTGCTGATCGCCCATGTGGCGGCGCACACCGAAAGCATCCGGCTGGGCGCCGGCGGCGTCATGCTGCCCAACCATTCCCCGCTGACCATCGCAGAGCAGTTCGGCACCCTGGAAACGCTGCACCCCGGACGGATCGACCTGGGCCTGGGCCGGGCCCCGGGCAGTGACCAGAACACCATGCGGGCGCTGCGCCGGGACCCGATGTCCGCCGACAGCTTCCCGCAGGACGTCCTTGAACTGCAGGGCTACCTGACCGGCCCCACCCGCATCGAGGGCGTCGAGGCCACCCCGGGCAAGGGGACCAACGTGCCGCTGTACATCCTGGGCTCGTCCCTGTTCGGCGCCCGCCTGGCCGCGCAGCTGGGCCTGCCCTACGCCTTCGCCTCGCACTTCGCCCCCGCCGCTTTGCAGGACGCGGTGGCCATCTACCGCAGCGAGTTCAAACCGTCCGCCCAGCTGGACGCGCCGCACGTGATCGCCGGCGTCAACGTCATCGCCGCCGACTCCGCGTCCGAGGCGCAGGCCATGTTCCAGGCCACCAAGCGCGCCCGCGTCTCCCTGTTTTTCGGCGGCGGCCGCGAATTTCACCGACGACGAGGCGGACATGATCCTGGACTCGCCGCAGGGACGCCACATGGCACAAATGATGACGTACTCCGCAGTGGGGACGCCCGACGTCGTCATTGACTACCTGGACAGCTTTGGAAAGCACGCCGATGCAGACGAACTCATCGTGGCGCACCAGAGCCCGGGGACGGAGGCGCGCCTGCGGTCCGTGGAACTCCTGGCCGACGCGGCCGGGCTGGTCCGGGTGTAGCCGCTGTGGTTTGCCGGCCGGTGCGCAACATGCAACGCCACTCGGTCGGTCGGACTTTTACACATACGCAATGAAGGGGACTTCCGGGGGTAACTGCCCGGGCTGAGGATGGGATGTGCCCCGGGTCATCCACCCGGAACCCCGGGGCGCCAACCGGTAGCCCGCGGACCGTCCGTGCGGCTGTGTTCCCGGCCTGGCCGTGCCTCAAAGGGGTTTTGGATGCCGACGCCATTGAACCAGAGCGTGGCGGATTCCGCGCTGCTCACCCGGTCCCTTCCGCTGGACATGCTGCGCGCCTTCATCCAGTCCGATGCGGCGGACAACGGGCTGACCCCCGCCCTGCTCACGGAACTCAAGGTGCTGGCCCGCGTCCCCAGCCTCCTGGTGGCCTGCAATTACGGCGGAACGCTGTGCGACGCCGAAGGCATTTCCACCGAGACGCTCCCGCTGGGCAGCGCGGCCATTGCGCTTCGTGCGCTGGCAGCGCTGCCCAATACCCATGCGGCGATCATCTCGGGCCGCTCACTGCGTGACCTGGCAGCGGTGTCACGGCTGCCCGCGGAGGTGCACCTCATCGGTTCGCACGGCGCCGAAGCGGACATGGGGTTCGCCCACGCGCAGACCCTGGCCACCGAGTCCGTCCTGCAAAAGGTCAATGCCGCCCTCAACGAGGCCGTCGGCTTCCACGAGGGCATCTGGATCGAACGCAAACCGGTGGCAGTTTCGGTGCACACCCGGCCGGCCCGGCCGGACGTGGTGGCGACCGTGACGGAAATTTCCCGGCAGATCGCTGCTGCCCACGGGCTGTTCTTCATTGTGGACGGCTCCGTGCTGGACCTGTCCGTGGTGGAACCGTCCAAGGGCGAGGCCTTGGAGACCCTCAGGTCCCGGCTGGGGGCCAGCGCGGCCATGTTCGCCGGGGACGCCGCCAGCGACGAACTGGCCATCGCCACCCTGCGCGGGCCCGACCTCGGGCTGCACGTGGGCCCGGGCGAGACGGCAGCACCGCACCGCCTCCGCGACCCCCAATCCTTCGCCCGCGTCCTGGCGTTCCTCTTCGAACTGCGGCGGGCGTGGCTGTTCGGGGAGGACGCGGTTGGCCTTGAACGCCACTCGATGATCGGCAACGGCTCCTCCACCGCGCTGCTGACGCCCGACGCGAAGATCTGCTGGATGAGCCACCCTCTGCCGGACTCCGGTTCACTGTTCGCCCACATTTTGGGCGGCGATGACGCCGGGCACTTCTCGGTGGAACCGGTCAAAGCCTCCCAGGTGCTGGGACAGCGCTACGTGGACAGCACCATGATTGTCGAAACCCGCTGGGCGGACGTCACGGTCACCGACTACCTGGAGCCCGCACCGGAAGGCATCACCAGCCTGGTCCGGGTGCTGACGGGCCACGGCGCAGCCAGGATCACGTTTGCTCCGCGGCCGGACTACGCCAACGCCCCGTTCAGCATGGAGGTGCGGGGCGGGGAACTGCATGTGCTGGGCACCTCGGAGCCCATCATCCTGTTCGCGCCGGGCGCCGCGTTCAGCATCACCTCGGACGGCCGCCATGCCACGGCAACGGCATCCGTCAACCTCCAGGACGGGCCCGTGGTACTCAACCTCCGCTGCGGGGACACCGAACCGCAGTCCGCGGACCCCGGCGGGGAGACGGAACGGCGGGCCCGGGTGGCGCTCCATGCCCGGCAGTGGGTGCAGAACCTTTCCCTGCCATCGGTCAAGCCCTCGCTGGTACGGCGGTCGGCGCTGGTGCTCCGCGCCCTGGTGCATGAACCCACGGGCGCCGTACTCGCGGCCCCCACCACTTCCCTGCCCGAGGGAATCGGCGGGACCAGGAACTGGGATTACCGGTACTGCTGGCTGCGGGATGCCTCCATGACCGTCAATGCGCTGGTGGACCTGGGCTCCACGGCGGAGGCGGCCGGATTCCTGGGCTGGCTGGGCCGGATCCTCGAACACGCACCCGGCCCCGAATGGCTGCACCCCCTTTACTCGGTGACGGGCGCGCCGCTGTCCACGGAAGCCGTGGTCGACAGCCTTCCCGGGTACGCGGGCTCCCGTCCGGTGCGGATCGGAAACGCGGCGGACCACCAGGTCCAGCTGGACGTCTTTGGGCCGGTGGCCGAACTCATCCACTCGCTGAGTGAAAGCGAGGGCGCGCTCGCCGACGACCACTGGGAGCTGATGATCCAGATGGCCTCGGCGGTCCTGGCCCGCTGGCATGAGCCGGACCACGGGATCTGGGAAGCCCGGCGGGCGGCACGGCATCACGTGTATTCAAAGGTGATGTGCTGGGTGACCCTGGACCGCGCTCTGCGGACCGCGGCGCGGCACGGCCGGGAGCCGGACCCGGCCTGGGCGCCGGCGGCAGCCACGATCCGTGCGGAAGTGCTTCGTGAGGGCTGGGACGAGTCCGCGAAGTCCTACACTGTTGCCTACGACAGCCCGGACCTGGATGCCGCCGTCCTTCACATCGGTCTCTCCGGCCTGCTGGACGTCACGGACCAGCGTTTCCTGGACACCGTCACCGCTGTGGAGCGGGAGCTGCGGGTGGGGCCAACGGTCTTCCGCTACAGGTACGACGACGGGCTGCCGGGCCTGGAGGGCGGGTTCCACATCTGCACCACCTGGCTGATCGAGGCGTACGTGGCCGTGGGCCGCATCGATGAGGCCTGGGACCTTTTTGACCAGCTGGTGAACCTTTTCGGCCCCACCGGGCTGCTCCCCGAGGAATACGACCCCGGCACCGAGACCCACCTGGGCAACCATCCGCAGGCCTACTCGCACCTGGGTTTCATCCGCTGTGCCCGGCTGCTGGACGAACACCAGGACAGGAGATAGTCGGCTCCCGTCGTGGGTACGTAGAGTGGAGGTAACAGGGACCCACATTACTGAAACGAGACTGATGACGACCGCCCGCGCCCAGGGAGTGGGGTTCCGGTCCGAACGCGGACCCATCCTCATCGCACTGATGCTGTCCACGGGACTCGTGGCCATCGACTCCACCATCGTGGCCACGGCCGTGCCGTCGATCGTCCGTGACGTGGGCGGCTTTTCGTCCTTCCCCTGGCTGTTCTCCGCCTACCTGCTGGCGCAGGCAGTCACGGTACCCATCTACGGGAAACTTTCGGACATGGCGGGCCGCAAGCCCATCATCCTGACCGGCATTGGCCTGTTCCTGCTGGGCTCCGTGCTGTGCGGCTTCGCCTGGAGCATGCCGTCGCTGATCGCCTTCCGGGCCCTGCAGGGACTGGGCGCCGGCGCGGTGCTTCCGGTGTCCATCACCATCGCGGGCGACATCTACACCCTGCAGGAGCGCGCCAAGGTCCAGGGCTACCTGGCCAGCGTGTGGGCTGTTTCCTCGGTGGTTGGCCCCAGCCTGGGCGGCATTTTCTCCGCGCTGGGCATCTGGCGCGGCATCTTCCTGGTCAACGTCCCGCTCTGCCTGCTGGCCGGGTGGATGCTGGTCCGCACGCTCCACGAAAACGTGGAACGTGCCAAGCACAAGGTGGACTACGCCGGCGCCGTGCTCCTGGCCGGCTCCCTTGGCCTGCTGATCCTCGGCGCCCTCCAGGGCGGCCAGGCCTGGGCCTGGAATTCGCCCATCAGCATTGGCGTCTTCGTGGTGGGCGCAGTCCTGCTGGCCGCGTTCCTCCTGGTGGAGCGGCGCGCGGCCGAACCCATCCTGCCCTCCTGGGTGGTATCGCGGCGCCTGCTGGCCACCACCGCCCTGGTGTCCTTCGGGGTTGGCACGGTGATGATCGGCCTCACCTCCTACGTGCCCACCTTCCTGGAGGGAGCACTGTCTTCCTCGCCCCTGGTGGCCGGCCTGGCCCTGGCAGCCCTGACCCTCGGCTGGCCGCTCAGCGCTTCGCAGGCCGGCAGGTTCTACCTGCGCATCGGCTTCAAGTCCACGGCCCTGATCGGCATCGCCATTTCCGTGGCGGGCCTGCTGATCCTGTCACTGACCGCCGGCGCGCCCAACGTGGCGCTGATCGCCGTCAGCTGCTTCGTCGTCGGGCTCGGCCTGGGCCTGCTGGCCACGCCAACCCTGATCGCCGCCCAGTCCAGCGTCCCCTGGCATGAACGCGGCGTGGTGACCAGCACCAACATGTTTGCCCGCTCCATCGGCAGTGCGCTGGGCGTGGCCGTGTTCGGTGCCGTGGCCAACGCCATCTACGGCCGCAGCAGCGGCGGCGAGGGGGACCCCGCCACGGTGGTGGCCGCGTCCGGGGCTGTGTTCCTGGCCGCGCTGGTGGCCGGGTTGCTGACCGTCGCGGCGGTGCTGGCCATGCCCGCCGTCAAGGCCGAAACAGCGGAGCCTGCCGCAGAACCTGTGGAGGAACCTGTCGATCCGGAACCCGTGTCCAGCCCCGAAGGCGGCTCCAGCCATGGCCGCGCCGTCTAGTGGAATGCCGGCTGGCGCGATGCCCGCCGGGGGATGACTACCGGGAGGCTCGGAAGATCGACGGCGCGGGCCGGGCCCCGGTGGCAAGGTCGGCCAGGATCCGTCCGATGACGGGGGTGAACTTGAAGCCGTGCCCGGAGAAGCCGGCGCCGATCACCACAGGCCCCACCCGGTCCAGGATGAAGTCCTCGTCCGGGGTGGTGGTGTACGTGCAGCTGATGGCCTCGAGGTCATCGGGGTCGACGCCGGGGAGCCACTGCCGCGCGTAGTCCTGCAGCGCTGCCAGCTGCGTCGGTTCGGGCCGGAAGTCGCGGTGGTCCGGGTCCACCACGGGTCCCACCCCATGCCAGCCGGCCTTGATGCCCTCGCCCGGAGTCTGCATGCCATAGACAGGGGAGTACCAGCCCCGGTAGTCCAGGCCCGGATAGTGGTTGAAGCCGGGCCACACGGCGCCGGCGTCCGCCACCCGGAAATGCGCAGGCTGCTCCTGCGTCACCCGGAGCCGGGGTAGGCGGATCCCGCCAGCGTCCACGCCTGACGCGTTGCCGGAGAGAATATCCAGCAGCTTCCCGGTCCAGCCGCCTGCCGTCACCACTGCCTGCGCTGCCGTAACCACCTCGGTGCCCGCAGCCGATTCGAGCGTCAGCCGCACGCCGTCGTCGAGCACCACAAAGTCCACCACCTTGGTGTGGTGCCTGATCTCGGCGCCCCGGGCGGTGGCCAGCCGCTGGAAGGCGGCCAACGCGGCTTCCGGGTTGAGCTGGCCGCCGTCGGGCATGTGCAGGACCTGCTGGTCGAAGCGGATGCCGCGCCACCGTTCATGCGCCTCGGCAGGGTCCAGGAACTCGGCCCGGATCCCGGCAGCGGTGAGGGCAGCCGAAACCTTTTGGAGGTCCCCGCCGGGGCCGTGGTTGACGATCCCGGTGCGCGCCAGCAGCTGTGTGCCGCTTTCCTGCTCCAGCTCGTCCCACAGGGCCAGCCCCTCGGCCAGCATGTCCACGTACTCGGGCCGGTGGTAGCCCGGGTTCAGGTTCCGTGTTGCCCCGTGGGATGCGCCGATCCTGTGCCCGGGACCGAACTGCTCCACCAGCGTTACCTGCCGGCCGCGGCGGGACAACGCCCACGCGGCGGCGGAGCCCATGGCGCCGCCGCCGATCACCACGGTGTCAAGAACAGTGTTCATCAGCCCTCCAAGCTGGGTGTGCGGTTCAACAGATTCACAGGCTTATGCCAACAAAAGCGCGACGCCGATCATCGCCGGCACTGCCACCACGGTGGTGATTAGCACGGTGTCCTTCGCCACGGTGAGCCCCGTCTGGTACCTGCTGGCGGCCACGAACACGTTCTGCGCGGTGGGCAGGGCCGACGTGACCACCACCGCGAACAGGGCATGGCCGTCCATCCCCAGCGCGAAGCGCGCGAAAACATAGGCAAGGGCCGGCTGGACCACCAGCTTGAAGCCGCTCGCCAGCAGGGTGTCCACGCGCCGCCCGGCCGAAGCCTGCAGCGGGCGGGTGCCGTTCAGGCTCATCCCGAAAGCGATCAGCATGGCGGGAATCGCCGCGCCGCCAATGAGGTGGATGGGTTCCATCACCAGCGCCGGAACCTGGAATCCGGTACCGGCCACCAGCAGCCCCAGGCCGGAGCCCACAATCATGGGGTTCCGCAGGATCATCAGGAGGAAGCCCAGGGCAGTGGTGCGGTGCGTGCTGGTGCTCGAGTCGAGGATCATCAGGAACATCGGGGTGAAGAACGCCAGCTGGAAGATCAGCAGCGGGGCCACGTAGCTGGCATCGCCCAGGACATATACCGCGATGGGAATACCCAGGTTCGCCGAGTTGGCCAGCGATGCTGACATGGCGGACATCAGCGATTCGGGGAGCGCCCGCTTCAGCCAGAACCTGGCGAGGGCGAAGAAGATGCCGGCGGTGGTGATGGCCGCCGCCGCGGTAACCAGCAGCGGTTCGGCGAATACTTCCTGCAGCCGGGCCTTGCTGAGGGTTTCGAAGAGCAGCGCCGGGCTGGCGACGAAGAAGGTGAGGCCGCTGAGTACGGGCCGGGCGTTGTCGCCCAGGATCCTCCGCCGGCCCACGAACCATCCCACCAGGATGATGCACCAGACCACGAAGAACCCGGCCAGCACCCCTAGCAAGGATCAGCCTTTTGGGCGCACTGGAGTAAAGGACCGGGTTGCACGCTCCGGTTACAGGGTGGCGTTGTTAAGCGCGAAAGGGGGGCGCATCATCCCGGGGGTGAGGCCCTCTGCGGGATCGTTGCCCAGCTGGATCATCCGGTTGTTTTCATCCACATGGACCACGCGGGGCTCGTAGGCCTTGGCCTCTTCGGTGGTCATCTGGGCGTAGGTGATGAGGATGACAATGTCGTTCTCGTGCATGAGGTGCGCCGCTGCACCATTGATGCCGATCACGCCGGAGCCGCGCTCACCGGCGATGGTGTAGGTCTCAAGCCGCGCGCCGTTGGTGACGTCCACAATGGACACCAGCTCGCCGGGGAGGATGTCGGCGGCCTCGAGCAGGTCAAGGTCCACGGTGACCGACCCAACGTAGTGCAGGTCGGCGTGCGTGACGGTGGCCCGGTGGATTTTGGACTTGAACATTGTTCGATTCATAACGGCTCCAGTCTAGACCTGCGGCCTTCTGCCCGCAGTGACGCAGGAAACACAAGAGTCACGTACGCTGCTGCGCAGTGATGCCGGGGATCGCTGCGCAGGGTGCGCACCTGCGCAACGACGTGCTGTGTGGCGGCGCAGGGAAGGGTGCGTACGACGGCGACCGGTCACCCGGCGTCGTCCCTTGCCACTGCGGCGGCGGCCGCAGCCAGGGTCTCCCGGGCGGCCAGGATGGCCGGGCGCTGGGCGCTGGAGCGGCGGACCGAGGTGAAGATGGTGCGGTGCGGCTTGCCGGGAAGCTCCAGCAGCTGGGCCGTGGTGCCGCGGCCGGTCCACACCAGGTCCGGCATCAGGGCGACGGCATTGCCGGACTCGATCAGGCGTGCCTGGGCCTGCAGGTCTGCGGTCTCAAAGCGGACATCGGGCTCGAAGCCGGCGCTGCGGCAGGCCTGTTCCGCCCAATGGCGCGATGCGGCACCCCTCGGTTCCATGACCCAGGCGAGGTGCGCCGTGTCCTCGATTCCGCGAATGGCCGGGCCGCCGTCGGACGCCGGGGGGACCGCCAGCCGGATGGCGTCGGTGGTCAGCTTTACCCGGTCCAGCTCCGGATAGCGCGGGGCGGCGTGCCCGGGGTATTGCTCGGCGATGACCAGGTCGAAGTCGCGCGCCCATGTCTCATGCAGCGCGGTCTCGGGCTCGCGCTGGATCATCTCGATCCGGACCTCGGGGTAGGCGGTGGCCATGCGGGTGAGGGTGTCCGGCATCAGGGCCAGCGCCGCGGACTGGAACACGGCGATCCGCACCGTCCCCGTGACTGTGGTCAGGGACGCGGCCAGGTCCGCTTCGGCCTGCTCCATGGTTTCCAGCAGCTGCGCCGTGTGCGCCACGAGCACCTCCGCCTGGGGTGTGAGCTGCACCCGCCGCCCGGTCTTCCGGAGCAGTTCCACGCCCACTTCCTTCTCCAGCAGGGCCAGCTGCTGGGATACCGACGACGGGCTGTACTGCAGTGCCTCAGCCACCTCTGCCAGCGTCCCCCGGATGCTTAACTCGCGGAGCAGCCGAAGCCTGCGGACGTCAAGCATGATGGATTCCTAACTGAAACTAATGAATATAGGTTAGAAGTAGTCACTTTATCTAACGCAACCGCGCACGCATACTGTTGAAACCGAGTTACCCCCGTCACAGCCAGTTTCCTTGGCGTGCCGCGGCGGGGTCGCACCCCAAGCAGGAGTTCCTGATGAGCAGTAAAGATATGAGCCAATCGATCATGCGGCGCAAGCCAATTGATGACATCGAAGAAGAAAACAAGCACAGCGGACTGTTCAAGTCCCTTGGCCTGTGGCAGCTCACCGCCATCGGCGTTGGCGGAATCATCGGCGTCGGCATCTTTTCCCTCGCGGGACTGGTGGCCGCCGGCAGCGAAGGAACACCCGGGGTGGGGCCCGCGGTACTGATTTCCTTCCTGATCGCAGGCCTGGCCTCAGCGGCCGCAGCCCTGTCCTACGCGGAGTTCGCGGGCATGATCCCGCGCGCCGGCTCCGCCTACACCTATGGCTACGTAGCGCTCGGCGAGGTGATCGGCTGGTTCATCGGCTGGGACCTGCTGCTGGAATACATTGCCATTGTGGCGGTAGTGGCCATCGGCATCTCCGGCTACCTTGACGCCTTCCTCGCCGGCATCGGCATCCATTTGCCCACCTGGATGACCTCCACCGCAGACGAGGGCAAGGGCGGCATCGTCAACATTCCCGCCATCCTGGTCTGCCTGCTGGTGACCTGGATCCTCTCCCGCGGCACCAAGGCGTTCGGCCGGTTCGAACTCGTGGCCGTGGCCATCAAGGTCATCCTGATCCTCTTCATCATCGGGCTGGGCATCTTCTACATCGACACCAACAACTACAACCCGTTCATGCCCAGCGGCTTCGGTCCCGTGGTGGCAGGCTCCGCCACTGTCTTCTTCGCCGTGTTCGGCTACGACGCCATGAGCACCGCGGCAGAGGAAGCCAAGGACGGCAAGAAGCACATGCCCAAGGCCATCGTGCTTTCGCTCATCATCGCCATGCTGCTTTACGTTGCCGCCACCCTGGTCCTCACCGGCATGCAGAACTACAAGGACATCGACCCCAAGGCGGGCTTCGCCTCGGCCTTCACCTCCGTGGGGCTCCCGGTCATCGCCACCATCATCTCTGTGTTCGCCGTGCTGTCCATCCTCACCGTGATGCTGACGTTCCTCCTGGGCGTTACCCGTGTCTGGTTCTCCATGAGCCGCGACGGCCTGCTCCCCGGCTGGTTCTCCAAGACCGACCGCCACGGCACCCCGCAGCGCGTCACCTGGATCGGCGGCATCGCGTCTGCTTTCCTTGCCGGCGTGTTCCCCATCAAGGCGGTCGCTGACCTGACCAACATCGGCATCCTGGCCGCGTTCGTCGTCGTCTGCCTGTCCGTGATCATCTTCCGCTACAAGCGCCCCGACGCCCCACGCACGTTCCGCCTGCCGCTGATGCCCCTGGTTCCGGCCTTCGGCGTCCTTGCCTCGGCCTTCCTGATGCTGCAGCTGCACTGGGAGACCTGGCTGCGGTTCGTGGTGTGGCTGATCATCGGCCTGGCCATCTACTTCGGCTACGGCCGCAAGCACTCGCTGATGAACCCCAACAGCCCGCGCCATGAGGAGCTCGTGGAGCTGCACCGCCCCCTCGCCTAGCCCACCTCCGGGACGCCCGCTCACATCCGGCGGGTTTTCCGGGAACCCCCGCTCACCCAGTGAGCGGGGGTTCGCTGTTTGTTGCCGGAAGTGAGCGGGCGTTGAGGTTTCGGGCGTCAAAGGTGAGCGGGCGTGCGGGGGCGGAACCAGGGCGGCAAAACATCGGTTTTCCTAACCTGTATTGGTTGGAAAAGATCGCTTTATCTTATGTGAGTAGAAGCTCATACTGGTGGAAAGACCTTCTCCCACGGCAAGAAAGATCGGGAAAAATCATGACCCACGTTGCAATGGAACCAGCAACTTCAGCCGGTACCGCACCGCAGACCGTCGACGTCGACGTCCCCCAGGCAAAGGCCCTCGCCAATGAGTCAGTCGCCTTGGTCCGCCGCTGGCTCACCGAGGCCTCCAAGGTCCCCGTGGACGCCTCCGCCGAGCAGCTGGCCGGCGTGCTGAAGGACCCCAACGGCCTGGACTTCACCGTGGGCTTCGTGGACGGCGTGGTCCGTCCCGAGGACCTGAACGTGGCCGCCCGCAACCTGGCCAAGCTCGCCCCCAAGGTTCCGGCCTTCCTGCCCTGGTACATGCGCAGCGCCGTGGCCCTCGGCGGCACCATGGCCCCCGTCATGCCGCAGGTGGTCATCCCCATCGCCCGCAGGGTGCTCCGTGAAATGGTGGGCCACCTGATCGTTGACGCCACCGACGCCAAGCTGGGCCCGGCCATCGCCAAGATCCGCAAGGACGGCATCAAGCTCAACGTCAACCTCCTCGGCGAGGCAGTCCTGGGGGAGCACGAGGCATCCCGCCGGCTCGAGGGCACGCACACGCTGCTGGCCCGTCCCGACGTCGACTACGTTTCCATCAAGGTCTCCTCCACCGTGGCCCCGCACTCCGCCTGGGCGTTCGATGAAGCCGTGGAACACGTCGTCGAAAAGCTCACCCCGCTCTTCCAGCGTGCAAACTCCTTCGCCGGCCCGGGAAAGAAGGCAAAGTTCATCAACCTGGACATGGAGGAGTACAAGGACCTGGACATGACCATCGCGGTCTTCACCAGGATCCTGGACAAGCCCGAGTTCAAGGACCTCGAGGCCGGCATCGTGCTCCAGGCCTACCTCCCGGACGCGCTTTCCGCCATGATCCGCCTGCAGGACTGGGCCGCCGAGCGCCGCGCCAAGGGCGGCGCGGGCATCAAGGTCCGCGTGGTCAAGGGTGCCAATCTGCCCATGGAGCAGGTGGAGGCCTCCCTGCATGACTGGCCGCTGGCCACCTGGGGCACCAAGCAGGACTCGGACACGAGCTACAAGCGGGTCATCAACTACGCGCTGCACCCGGACCGGATCCAGAACATCCGGATCGGCGTGGCCGGCCACAACCTGTTCGACATCGCCTTCGCCTGGCTCCTGGCCAAGCAGCGCGGCGTGGAGTCCGGCATCGAGTTCGAGATGCTGCTGGGCATGGCGCAGGGCCAGGCAGAGGCCGTCAAGAAGGACGTGGGCTCCCTGCTGCTCTACACCCCCGTGGTGCACCCCTCCGAGTTCGACGTCGCCATCGCCTACCTGATCCGCCGCCTGGAAGAAGGTGCCAGCCAGGAAAACTTCATGTCCGCCGTCTTCGAACTCAGCGAGAACGAAGGCCTCTTCGAGCGCGAAAAGCAGCGCTTCCTGTCCTCGCTCGACGCCCTGGACAACAGCGTGCCGCTGCCCAACCGGCGCCAGGACCGCAACCTTCCGCCGGAGCCCATGCCGCACGCCGGTTTCAAGAACACCCCGGACACCGATCCCGCGCTGCCGGCCAACCGCACCTGGGGCCGCGCCATCCTGGAACGCGTCCCGGCCTCCACCCTGGGCAACGCGTCGGTCAAGGCCGCGTTCATCAACGACGAAGCAACCCTCAACACGGCCATCGCCAACGCCGTGGAAAAGGGCAAGGCCTGGGGTGAACTCTCCGGCAACGAACGCGCCGAGATCCTGCACCGGGCCGGGGAGATCCTGGAAGCCCGCCGGGCCGACCTCCTGGAGGTCATGGCCAGCGAGACCGGCAAGACGATCGACCAGGGCGACCCCGAAGTCAGCGAAGCCGTGGACTTCGCCCACTACTACGCCGAGTCCGCGCGGAAGCTGGACACGGTCGACGGCGCCACGTTCGTCCCAGCCAAGCTCACCGTTGTCACGCCGCCCTGGAACTTCCCGGTCGCCATCCCCGCAGGGTCCACCCTCGCGGCACTCGCCGCCGGCTCCGCCGTCGTCATCAAGCCTGCCAAGCAGGCCGCACGCAGCGGCGCCGTGATGATCGAAGCCCTGTGGGAAGCCGGCGTGCCCAAGGGCGTGCTGACCATGGTGCAGCTGGGGGAGCGGGAACTGGGCCGGCAGCTGATCAGCCACCCGTCCGTGGACCGCGTGATCCTCACCGGCGGCTACGAAACCGCCGAGCTGTTCCGCTCCTTCCGCAAGGACCTGCCGCTGCTTGCTGAAACGAGCGGCAAGAACGCCATCATCGTCACGCCCAGCGCAGACCTGGACCTGGCGGCCAAGGACGTGGCCTACTCCGCGTTCGGCCATGCCGGCCAGAAGTGCTCGGCGGCCTCGCTGGTGATCCTTGTGGGCTCGGTGGCCAAGTCCAAGCGCTTCCACAACCAGCTGATTGACGCCGTGACGTCCCTGAAGGTGGGCTACCCGCAGGACCCCACCAGCCAGATGGGCCCCATCATCGAGCCCGCCAACGGCAAACTCCTCAACGCCCTGACCACCCTGGGCGACGGCGAGAACTGGGCCGTGGAACCGCGGAAGCTGGATGACACCGGGCGGCTGTGGAGCCCCGGCGTGCGGTACGGCGTCAAGCGCGGCTCCTACTTCCACCTGACCGAGTTCTTCGGCCCGGTCCTGGGTGTGATGACCGCTGACACGCTGGAAGAGGCCATCGCCATCCAGAACCAGATCGAGTACGGCCTCACCGCAGGCCTGCACTCGCTGAACTCCGAGGAGCTGGGCATCTGGCTGGACACCATCCAGGCCGGCAACCTCTATGTGAACCGCGGCATCACCGGCGCGATCGTGCAGCGCCAGCCGTTCGGCGGCTGGAAGAAGTCCGCCGTCGGCGCCGGAACCAAGGCCGGCGGCCCCAACTACCTGGCCGGGCTCGGCGATTGGGCGCCGGGTACGGCCTCGGCGAATGCCGCTGTCACCCACCCCGGCGTGCGGCGCATCGTCAACGCCGCCGGCCCCGCCCTGCAGCCCGCCGAGCTCGAGTCCGTCCAGCGCGCCCTGGCCTCCGACGCCGAAGCGTGGGCCGAGGAGTTCGGCACCGCCAAGGACGTCTCCGGACTCAGCGCCGAGCGCAACATCTTCCGCTACCGGAGCCTGCCGGTCACTGTCCGGCTCTCCGAAGGCGCTCCGCTGGCGCACCTCGTCCGGACTGTGGCGGCTGGCGTGCAGGCGGGTTCGGCAGTCACCGTGTCCACCGCCGTCGAACTTCCCGCCCAGCTGCGCTCCGTGCTCACCGCCCTTGATATCGACGTAGTGGTGGAGTCCGACGCCGGCTGGCTGGCTTCGGCGGCAGGCCTCGCCTCCGCGGGCAAACTGTCCGGTGCGCGCATCCGCCTGATCGGCGGCGACGCTTCCGCGCTCGCCGATGCGACCGGCGGCCGGCCGGACGTGGCCATCTATGCCCACGCCGTCACAGAGGCCGGGCGCGTGGAACTGCTTCCGTTCCTGCACGAGCAGGCCGTCAGCATCACGGCACACCGGTTCGGCACCCCGAACCACCTGTCGGACGCGCTGATCTGAGCCATTGAGGCTCTGATCCCTTGAAACCCGCGCGCCGGAGCCAGGCGCAAGGAATGGCCGGGCAGCCACCGAACGGTGGCTGCCCGGCCGTGTCTCTTTAGGGCCGTGTTTCTTTAGGGCCGTGTCTCTTTAGAGCAGTGTGTTTAGCCGGTCTCGCTAGCCCAGATACCAGCCCGGTGGTGTCCAGGTGGCCGGGACGCTGTGGGCCGAGAATTCCTCGCAGCGGGTGCAGGTGTACGCCACTTCGCCAAGAGTGGCTACGGTTCCGTCACGCCGGTAGGTGGGCGGAATATACGATTCGAGGTAGACGAACTCGTCGGTACGGCATTTGTCGCAGGTGGGTTTTCCCACGTAGCCGGAGTCCACGGAGGCGTGTCCGGTTCCGAGGGTGTTCTGGCGGGTGGACGGCCGTGCGGTGTTGTACGGGCGCGCGTGCGCTGAACCGAGATGGATGTTCCTGGCTGTCGTCATTGGCTGCCTGTCCCAAGCGCGGCTTTCCGGCATGCGGATGCGCGCTTGTTTTAGTGAACCGGCCTGCTGCTTGACCTTGGTAATTGAGCATAGGGGATGGCACCTCCCCTATCAATGGACACGGGCCCCTAACTCCCCTAAATGCAGGAATTTGTGCCGGTAGGGAGTTAAGTTTGGCGGTTAATGGTCCTTCCGACGATCGATTGGGTGAGGGCGTCGATCACCTCGGCGTTGGCCAACGGGTTGCGGATCAGCGTGAAATCCACATCCCCCACCGCCGGAAGATCGAACCGGCGCGTGATGATTTTCAGGTCCTCGGGCACCAGCGACGTCGGCATCACGGCCACGCCGATGCCGGCCCGGACTGCCGCAAGCACGCCGCTGATCTGGCGGGTGGTGCAGGTGATCCGCCAGGTCCTGCCATGGGCTTCCAGCGCATCGATGGCCAGCTTCCGGCTGAGGCTGGGGGCAGGGTAGGCGATCAGGGGCACGGGCGTCCCAGGCTCCAGCACCGTCTGCTCCAGCCCCACCCAGGAGAAGGAATCGTGCTGGACCACGGTGCCGTCCTTTGCGCCGGCAACCCATTTCACGAACACCAGGTCCAGCTGTCCGGCGTTGAGCTTCCGGTACAGCTGGTCGCTTTGCCCAACGGTCAGTTCCAGGTTGATCTGCGGGTAGATCTGCCGGAATTCACGCAGGATCCGGGGCAGCCCGGTGATGGCGAGGTCGTCCGCGGTGCCGAACCTCAGGCGGCCGCGCATTGCCGAGCCGGAGAAGTAGCGCGCGGCGGCGTCGTGCGCGGACAGGATGTTGCGGGCAAAACCCGCCATGGCGTCGCCGTTGTCCGTGAGCCTGACGTCCCGGGTATCCCGGGCAATCAGGCTGCGTTTGGCGGCCGCTTCAAGTTTTCGGATGTGCTGGCTGATGGTGGGCTGGGCCAGGCCCAGGCGCTCGGCGGCCTTGGTGAAACTCAGGGTGTCCGCCACCGCGAGGAAGGAACGCAGCTGGGCTGGTTCAAACATTGTGGGTTCCCGGGCCTTCCACTCTGGATGGGTTATTGCGTTTCGCAATACGAGTTATAGGGACCATACGCCTCCATAATCTGCTCCGCCAGCCTAGCGTTAAGGACATCCCAGACCGCCCGCAATTTGAGGACACTCCTGTGGCACCCCCACCGCCTTCGTCGGCCTCCGTCTCCCAGCCAGTCATCGACGCCGCGGGCACACCGCCGCCGGACAACCAGACCCAGCCGCTCGCCGTCGTCGCCGAAAAGCTTCCCTGGAAGCACACCTTCATCTCGTTGAAGGTGCCCAACTTCAGGATCTTCGCCGTGGGCCACTTCATCGCCGTCATTGCCATCTGGATGCAGCGCATCGCCCAGGACTGGCTGGTGCTGCAGCTCTCGGGATCGGTGACGGCCGTCGGGTTCACCGTGGCCCTGCAGTTCATGCCCTCCCTGCTGCTTGGCCCGTGGGGCGGCATGATCGCCGACCGGTTCGCCAAGCGGAAAATCCTCATCCTGTGCCAGGCTATGGCCGCCATCCTGGCTGCATCACTGGCCCTGCTGGCGCTCACCGGCGTCATCATGGTCTGGCATGTCTATGTCATCGCCTGCGTCCTGGGCCTGGTGACCGTCCTTGACCAGCCCGCACGGCAGGTGTTCGTCAATGAACTCGTCGGCCCCAAGTATCTGCGGAACGCCATCAGCGTCAATTCCACCACCTTCCAGCTGGGCGGGCTGATCGGCCCTGCGATCGCGGGCCTGCTCCTGACGGCAGTAGGGGCGGGCTGGGCGTTCGCGGCGAACGCCCTGGCCTGCTGCTCAACGGTGACCATGCTCCTGCTCCTGCGCAAGGACCAGCTGTACGTCAGCGCCCCGACGCCCAAGAGCAAGGGCATGCTCCGGGAAGGGCTGCGCTACGCCCTGAGCAAGCCCACCATCTACTGGCCGTGGCTCATGGCAGGGTTCATCTCGGTCTTCGCCATGAGCCTGCCGGTGCTGCTTGCCGCCTACGCGGACCACATCTTCCAGGTGGGCGCCGGCGGGTACGGACTCCTCAACGCCCTGGTGGCACTGGGTGCCCTGTCCGGCGCCGTGGCGTCCACCCGCCGTCGGCAGCTCCGCCTCCGGTCCGTGGTGTTCTGCGCGGGGATGTACGGCCTGATGCTCTGCCTCGCAACCCTCGCCCCGTCCATGGTGTGGTTCGGGGCCGTGATGGTCCTGTCCGGGTTCTGGTGCCTGATGTTCCTTACCGGCTCAAACCAGCTGGTGCAGGTCAGTTCCAACATGGCCATCCGCGGCCGCGTGATGAGCCTGTACATCATGGTGCTGATCGGGGGCCAGGCCCTGGGCGGCCCCATGCTGGGCTGGATCGCCGAACATGCCGATCCCCACGTTGCCCTGCTGGTATCCGGCGGTGTTCCCGCGCTGGCGGCCATGACGGTGGCGGTGGTCCTGGCGCGCAAGGGTGGATTGAAGCTCCGGATGGACCTGAAAGGCGGCCACCCGGTGAGGATCGTCAGCCGCCACGCAGGTGCCTAGGACTGCGCCAGCCGGTCCGCCATGTGAAGAACCTGGTGCGGATACTCCGGGGAGCGCTCCTGGAACTGGAGCACGGCTTCATTGCGGATGACCCCGTCACGGATCTCGATGGCCCGCGCGATGGTGTCATTGCCTTCCCAGGCGTCAGGACCGGCCATCACGGTTTCGAGGAACGGCTGCAGGGCCTGGCTGATCTCCCAGCTGGAGGAGTTCCAGAGGTAGGAGGGGCTGTGGTCCACCGCGTAGTAGTTGATGTGGTCCCCGACCGTAAACATCGGATCGGCAAACGTAGTGGAGCGGGCCCAGCTGAATCCCATGCCCTCATCACAGGAGACATCGATGATGAGGCTGCCCGGGCGGAATCCCGCCAGGTCCTCTGGCCGCAGGTACGTCAGGGGGTTGTTGGGGTCCTGCAGCGTGCAGTTGACCACGATGTCGCTTTCGGCGAGGAACGGGGCCAGCGGAACCCGGCCCCGCTCGGTGATGACCTGGCTCAGGAAGGGGGCCTCGGCGTCGTGGTCAAACTGCACGATGTTCACCGAATGGATAGGGGCACCCACCGCAGCCACACCGCGGTTGGTGAGCACCTGGACGTCGTGGACGCCGTGCGCGTTCAGTGCCGTCACAGCCCCGCGGGCGGTGGCGCCGAAACCGATCACCACGGCACTGAGGCGGCGCCCGTAGTCCCCGGTGGAACCGGTCAGGGCCAGCGCGTGCAGGACCGAACAGTAGCCGGCAAGTTCGTTGTTCTTGTGGAACACGTGCAGGCCGAACCCACCGTCGCTGGCCCAGTGGTTCATCGCCTCAAAGGCGATGAGGGTGAGCTTCTTGTCAATGGCGAGTTGGGTGATGGCACGGTCCTGGACGCAGTGCGGCCACCCCCAGAGGACCTGCCCATCGCGCATGTCGGCAACGTCTTCCGGCTGGGGTTTGGGCAGGAGCACGACGTCGGCCGCGGCCAGCAGCTCTTCCCTGTCCGCCATTCTTCCCACCAAGGTGGAGAGGTGGCTGTCCGGAACACCGAAGCGCTCGCCGTAGCCCTGTTCCAGGATGATGCGTCCGCGGAGTTCGGGGTCGATCCGCTCAAAATGCAGGGGATGGATGGGAACCCGGCGCTCGTCCGGTTTCCGCGTAGTGGCCAGGACGCCCAGGCTCAGCTGGGCCTGTTGGCCTGTCACTTCTTCTTAGCGGCCTTGCTGGATGTGATGTCCAGGGAGCTGGCCGGCGCAGCGGCGGCCTTCTTGTCTGCGCGCTTTTCCTTGAGGGACTTGCCGGTTTTTTTTGATGCCGTTTGACGCGGGGACTTGTCAGCCATGATTGCTCCTGTAGCGGAACCGAAAAGGTTCCTGACTACCGACCCTACACCCCTGTACCTAATACGCGCCGGGGGGTGTCCCTATGCTTTTCGTCAAGCGGCTTGGGCGGGTTTTTCTTCGTAGAAGGTGCCGTGTCTGAGCATGGAGTAGATGACGTCGCAGCGGCGCCGGGCTAGGCAAGTCACGGCGGCGTTGTGCTTCTTTCCCTGGGACCGTTTCCGTTGGTAGTAGGCCTTCGACGCCGGGTGGTGGCAGCTGGCGATCCAGGCGGATCTGAAGAGCGCGTTCTTGAGCTGTTTGTTCCCTGAGCGTGCAGGGAATTCACCGCGGATCGAGGTTCCGGAGCGTCGTGTTACCGGGGCGATGCCGGCATAGGCGGCCAGGTGTCCTGCGGAGGTGAAGGTGCCGGCGTCGCCGATGGTCAGGAGTATCGTCGCTGCGGTCTTGATGCCGACTCCCGGCATGGACATCAAGACCTGGGAATGAGGGAAGTCATCGAGAAGCTTTTCGACTTCCTCGGCCACGATGCCGCGTTGGTGTTTGAGCTCCTTGATCTGTGCCGCGACGCGGGGGATGACCAGCTCGACGGCTTCGGTGCCGATCACGGTAACCGTCTGCTCGCCCAGTGCCGTGAAGATGGCGTCAACCAGGTTCACCGGGTCCTTGCGGCTGTGGTTCCTGGCCCACCGCAGGACGTTGCCCCGCCCCGCGGCGCGCAGCCCAGTGGGCCCGGCGTACTTGATGAACAGCTCCAGCACCAGGGACCGGGTCAGCACGGTTCCGGGGAAGACTCGCTCCAGGGCAGGGAAAATCTGCAGCAGCAGGGACCGCAGGCGGTTGATGGCCCTGGTGCATTCGTGGGTCAGATCGGCGTCGAAACCGGAGAGCACCTTCAACGCCGCGAGCACCTCGCTGTCCCGGTCAACGGCCCGCAGCGTGTGCGGCATTGCACGTGCCGTCTCGGCGATGATGAACGCGTCTCTCGCGTCCGTCTTGGATTTTCCGGGGTACAGGTCGGCGGCTTTGCGCATCGCCAAGCCCGGCAGGTAAGCCACGGTGCAGCCGCAGTCCCTGGCCACGGCTATCGGCAGCGCCCCGATGGTGTTGGGCTGGTCAACGATCACCAGCACCCGCCCGTGCTGCTGCAGGCCTGTGAACAGCTCGCGCAGCCGCGCCTCGTCCTGCGGCAAAGGCTTATCAAAGACGCGTTCGCCCGCGGCATTCAAAGCGGCGGCGTGATGTTCGGATTTGCCGACATCGAGTCCGCAGTAGACCGCGTATCCTTCGTCCATCCGGCGCTCCTTTGCACCCCTCATGGCCGCAGTCACGACACCCGATGCTGGCACCCACGTTACAAAGAGACCTGGCCCCACCGGAAGGAGCCGGCCGTGTCCCTATCAGCAGTCAACGCGTGCCTCCGAACCCGGCGACAACACCCCCCGGATCATCAAAGACAGGGCAAGAAAGTCATACCGGACCCAGCGACCAAATCCCCGACCCTCGGGGACCCAATAAATGTAACGGGTTGCAAAGCTGTGGGAAGAGGGAAAACAGAGCGGCTGACGGGAATCGAACCCGCGTATCAAGCTTGGGAAGCTAGCGCTCTACCATTGAGCTACAGCCGCATGCCGCCACTCGCGCGGGGCAGAACTTAGCTTAGCGCAGATCTGCGGGCTCCCCGCCAACCCCGAAGCTGCGCGGCTTCCGTGTCCTGAACGCGGGACGTCATCCAGTAACTCTTCAATAACGTCGGCGCTGTCGGCTGGGTCTGGGCGCCGGGCGCTGGCTAACCTGATCCGGGTAGCGGCCGCGTTGGGGGAGGCAGCTATTGCGGCAGCCCACGTCAACCACAGGAACTATCTTCATGGCAATCGCAGAGTACGAGGTCCTCATAGAACGCGACGCCATGGCCGTCTACCAGTACCTCCTCGACGCCACCAATCTTCCCTCCTGGCGCAACGATGTCCGCAGCGTGAAGCTCGTGCAGGGGCCGGCCGAGGCCGCGGGTGCTGTCTACCGGAAAATGGTGGCGGGCCGTTCGGGCCTGAGCATTCCCGCGGACCTGGAAATCACCAACGTGCGCCCCGGCGCAGAAATCCAGTTCCACGTTGTGTCCGGGCCGGCAACCCGCTGGGGCGGCTATTACCTGAGCACCGAAGACGCGGGAACCCGCGTCCGGTTCGCCATGGAAGCCAAACGCGAGGGGCGCTTCGGTTTCTTCAGCAGGTTCGGCTTCCTGGACGGTATGCTGCAGCGCCGTGTCAGCGCGGATGTGGCCCAACTGGACCGGCTGAAGCACGTGCTGGAGCTCCAACCGGCCATCTGAGCCCATGCAGGCAGTCCCGGCCTACTGGGCCAGCCGCTGCCCGGTCCAGGGTCCGGCAAGGTTCGACGGCGAGGCAAGGCTTCCCGCGGTCAGGTCCCAGTACTGCACGGTGTCATTGGCGCGGCGGAGCGCCACGCCCGTGGAGTTCAGCCCGGTGACGTTGCGCAGCGCCCGGATTCCCGTAACGTCCGTCCAGCCGGTGGCCACGGTGGGCCGCGTCTCTGCACGGAGTGCGGTGGTGCCCCACCCGCGGTAGAGCTGCACGCTGCCGTCCGCTTTCAGCGCCAGCACGTCCTGGAAGCCATCGGCGTCGTAGTCCACCATCGAAAGCCGGGAAGCGTAAACACCGGTGGCAACGGTGGCCCGCTCCGCGATGTCGCCGGTGCCCTTGTTGGCGTAGAGGAACAGGTTCCCGGCCCCGTCCAGGGCCAGGATCTGGGGCATCCGGTTGTTGGCGCACCAGCCGCCCACGGCCAGGGTCAGCGTGTTCCAGCCGCCCTTACCGAGAGTGATGGCGGCCTGGAACCCACCCCCGGCGATGCCCCGGTGCAGTGTGAGGTCGCCGCCGGTCCACTGGGTGAGGACGTCATATGTGCCGTCACGGTCCCAGTCCGTGACAAAGACTTCCTTCGCTCCGCTGAACCCTGCGCCGATCACCCTGGCCGGAGCATAGGTGCGGGGTCCGGTGGATGCCCTGTCCAGCAGCTGCCCTGCGGAGTCGACGGACACGATGTCGGCCGGGCCTGTGATCGCGGCGGCGGCGAGATTAAGCGTGGGCGGCATGTGCTTGGCGGGTGCATCGCACAGGCTAGGCGCCGGCGGCGGGAAAGCGTCCCCTGATCCCCGGCCGCCCGGGGAATCCAGGGTCCCCGCCGGCAGCGTGGTGTAGCCGAAGAAGTTCACCACGCCCCAGATCTGGTAGGTGGAGTTGGTGTAGGAAATGCCGGCACCCATCACGTTGAACCGTGGATCGAGGAGCATGGCGTTGTGGCCCGGCGACCCCTTCCACCATTCCACCAGCTGGGCGGCGTCGCGGTCGGTACGGATGGCGATCACCTCGCCGGCGCCGTTGTTGGGGCTGAGGGCGCGGGGATCGGTCCAGAAACTTGCCCGGTGCTCGATCACGTCACGGCCGGCGATGCTGTCCGACCATTCCTGCGACATGCCCGCCACCGTGGGGTGGTACTTGACCTTGTTCAGGCCGTTGGCCACCCGGTATTCGTTGATCCTGGTGAACACGGTGAGGATGGCTGCAGCATTCGAGTCCGGGACCAGTGCCTCCGTGGAGGGAAGCGCGGTGCCGGACTCAGGGGTGGCCAGCCGGGTGGCCGGCGGCGAAGCCAGTTCCTGGTCCGGCGCCCACAACGGAGGGACGGACACCGTCTGGGCTGCGGACTCCGCCGGAACGGCAGTTGGTGATGCCACCGGTGACGTTTCCGTGGAAGGCACAAGCGCAGTTGTTGCAGGAGCGGCTGTCACGGGCGCGGACGCCGCAGTTGGCGTGGCTGTGGCCGCCGGCAGGGGCGCGGCCACCCGGATGTCCGGGTCCACGGCAGGGGTGAGGCGTCCTGCGGAACCGTCACCATCGACGGATGTTCCGCCCCGAACCACGGGAGCCGCCAGCGAGATGCCAGCCGAATCCGCCTGGCTGGACGGCAGCGGCGCGGGAGGCACTGCTGCCGACGAAGAGACCAGTGCCCACGCACAGAGCACGCCAATAAAAGAGGGTGCCACCAATTTATTCACAAACATCCCCAGCCCTGTTACGCCATCCGGGAGACCATTCCGGCGGCTTTCATTCGCAACATTAGCCCCACGAGGCCACAGCAACAACGGGAAAGTGCGGCTGTGGATAACCGATACGGTAATTTGGGACGGTGCTGATCTCTGACCGCGACATTCGTGCCGAAATTGATTCCCAGCGGATCGTGCTGGAACCGTTCGATCCTGCGATGGTCCAGCCGTCGTCCGTGGATGTCCGGATCGACAAGTTCTTCCGCCTGTTCGACAACCACAAGTACGCGCACATCGATCCCGCGCAGGAGCAGCCTGAGCTGACGAGGTTGGTGGAAGTGGAGCAGGACGAGGCGTTTATCCTGCACCCGGGGGAGTTCGTCCTGGGTTCCACCTATGAAACCGTGACGCTGCCCGACGACATCGCGGCCCGCCTGGAAGGCAAATCATCCCTGGGCCGCCTGGGCCTGCTCACGCACTCCACCGCAGGTTTCATCGACCCCGGATTTTCCGGCCACGTCACCCTGGAGCTGTCCAACATGGCCACGCTGCCCATCAAGCTGTGGCCTGGGATGAAGATCGGGCAGCTGTGCTTCTTCCGGCTCAGCTCGGCCGCGGAATACCCCTACGGCCAGGGCGAATACGGCAACCGGTACCAGGGCCAGCGCGGCCCGACCGCAAGCCGCAGCCACCTCAACTTCCACCGCACCAGCATTTAGCCGCACCAGCGTTCAGCTGCGGCAGTGTCCGGCAGAACCGGCACGGCCGCCGGCGCGCCCCCAACGCCTAGAGCTGCGGGGCGACGGCCGGCCTCCGGATAAACGGCCTGGCCAGCGGTTCCACGTAACGTGCGGCCAGCGGGCCCAGCACCGCCATCAGCAGCACGTAGGCCGTAGCCAGCGCCGCCAGCTCGCGCGGGACCACTCCCGATGCAACGGCCAGGCCGGCGATCACGATGGAGAATTCGCCGCGGGCCACGAGCGCGGCGCCGGCGCGGAACCGGCCGGGCCTGGCGATGCCGGCGCGTTTGGCGGCCCAAATCCCGGTGGCCATCTTGGTGGCGGTGGTGGCCGCAGCAAGGACCAGGGCCCAGCCAAGGACCGGGGGAATGGATGACGGGTCCGTGTTGAGTCCGAACGCCACAAAGAAGATGGCGGCAAACAGGTCGCGCAGGGGTTCAAGGATCCGGGTGGCGTTGTGGGCCGTGGAACCCGAGATCGCGATGCCCAGCATGAAGGCCCCCACGGCGGCGGAGACCTGCATTGCCGATGCCGCCCCCGCCACCAGCAGGGCGGCCCCCAGGACGTTGAGCAGGAAGACTTCGGAATTCTCGCTGTGCACTGCCTTGGAAACATGGTGCCCGTGCCGCAGCGCCACCATGAGGACCATGGTGACCACCGCCAGGGCGATGCCCACCGCGGTGAGCCCGCCCAGGAAACTTACTCCCGCGAGCGTTGCCGTGAGGATGGGCAGGTAGACGGCCATGGCCAGGTCCTCGAACACCAGGATGGACAGCACCACTGGTGTCTCGCGGTTTCCCAGCCGGCCGAGGTCGGTGATGACCTTGGCGGCGATGCCGGATGAGGATATGTACGTGACGCCGCCCATGACCATGGCGCCCACGCCGCCCCAGCCCAGGAGCAGGGCCAGCCCCGCGCCGGGCAGGAAGTTAAGGACCAGGTCCAGGACGCCGGCCTGCCACGAGCGCCGCAGGCCGGTGAAGAGCTCAGACGCCGTATATTCCAGTCCGAGCATAAGCAGCAGCAGGATGACGCCGATCTCGCCGGAGAGATGCGCGAACTCGTGCATGCCTTCCAGCTTGACGATGCCGCCCGCACCAAAAGCCAATCCGCCCAGCAGGTAGAGCGGGATGGGCGACATTCCGATCCGTCCGGCCAGCCTGGCCAACAGCCCCAGGCAGAACACAACGGCCCCCAGTTCAATGAGGGTCAGGGCCAACGGGTCCATAGGGCTTAGCCGTGGCGCAGGATATCGGCCGCTGAGTCGAGGCCTTCCTGGGTACCCACAGCCACCAGCAGGTCGCCGGGGTGCAGCACGACGTCGGGACCCGGCGACGGCAGCACCTCGCCCTCGCGCATGATGGCTACGATCGACACGCCGCAGCGGGTGCGGATGCAGGCCTTGCCCATGGGCTGGTTCTGGAACGGGGAGTCCGCGGCGATGGAGAACTGCCGGGTGACAATCCCGGGAACGTCCTTGTGCTCTTCCGCGAGCTTCATTGCCAGGTGCGTGCCGCCGAGGAGGTTGCCCAGGGTGGCGGCTTCGTCGCTGGTGAGCGGAATGGAAGCCTGGCAGGTGTCGGGGTCGTCCCAGGTGGAAACGATGAGTTCCGTCTGGCCTTCCCGCCGCTCCACCACACCGATGCGGCGTCCGGAGGCGGTCATGAAATCCTTCCGGCGGCCCAGGCCGGGAAGGTTGGTTTCGTCCACGTTCATAGGTCAAGCCTAGTCTGCCTGGCAACACTTGGCCGGGGCCTGGAACGTTGCCCGGAAGGTGTTTTCAGGCGGCGGGGACCACGGCGATGGGCGCCTTGGCCGGCGACTTCACCGGCAGCAGCACCAGGAGCCCTGCCAGGAGGACCACCATGATGCCCAGGATCCCCCAGCGCTGTGCCTGCCCGGCCGGCACCAGCGGGGTGGCCACGGTGATGCAGAGGGTGAACAGCGCCGGCGCCAGGAAGCTGACGGCCCGTCCGGTGGTGGCGTAAAGGCCGAACAGCTCCCCGGATTCGCCGTGCGGCGCGAGCCGGGCCAGGTATGCGCGGGATGAGGACTGGGCAGGCCCGACGAACAGGCAGAGGAAGAGCCCGAATACCCAGAACGTGGTGGTCCCGGCCCACTGCATCCCGAAGAAGACATAGTCCCCGTTGCCCAGGGCCAGGATCGCCGACCCGGCGACCAGGAGGCCCGCCAGGGACCCGGTGATGACAGCTTTGGGGCCCACCTTGTCGTCCAGGAATCCGCCAATGACCGCCCCGACGGCAGCCACCACGTTTCCGAAAATGGCGAAGAAGATCACTTGGGACAGGGCAAAGCCGAAGGTACCGGCAGCGATGATGCCGCCAAACGTGAAGACGGCGGCCAGTCCGTCACGGAACACGGCACTGGCCAGCAGGAAGTAGATGGTGTGCGGGCTGGTGGCATAGATCGCCTTGATGCGCCGGAACAGCAGCCCGTAGCTGGCAAAAAAGCCCAGGCGGCCCGCCTGTGCGGACCGGGGCAGTTCGGGGACGGCAAACAGGACGGGGAGGGCGAAGACGAAGAACCACAGGGCGGAGAAGACGGCAACGAGCCTGATGTTGAGGCTGTCCCGGGTGGACGCGCCGAACCAGTCAAAGGCCGGCTGGACGAACAGCTGCAGGACGATCAGGAGTGCCACGATGCCGCCAAGATAGCCGGCTGCCCAACCCAGGCCGCTGACCTTTCCGATGTTTTGCGGCGTGGAGACCTGGGCCAGCATGGCGTTGTAGTTCACGCCTGCAAATTCAAAGAACACGTTGCCCAGGGCGATCAGCGATACCCCGAGGAGCAGGAATTCCGGGCGGGGGAATACGAAGAAGCACAGGGCCGTCAGGATGGCGACGGCGGCCGAATTGACTCCCAGCCACAGCTTCCGCCGGCCCCCCGCGTCCGAACGCTGGCCCGTGACGGGCGCCAGCAGGGCGATGGCGAACCCGGCAACGGCAAGTGCGGCGCCCAGGACCGCAGAGGCACTGTCCTCGCCGCCGAAAGCGTTGGACGTCAGGTAGACGGTGAAGACAAAGGTGGTCATCACTGCGTTGAAGGCCGCCGAGCCCCAGTCCCAGGAAGCCCAGGCCAGTACGCGGCCCTTGCTGGAGTTCCGGGTTCCGGCTTCGAGTTCCGAGGCAGGCTGCATTGCTCCCGGAGCGCTGGCGCTGTTCATACGATGCATCGTATCCGCCGGTGGCGAACACCCTTGGGACCACGGGCCTTTGACGGCGGGGTTCCGCCGTCGGTGGCGCCGCTGACGGGGGAAGACACCCGACGGGCCTTGATAAACTGAGCCCTCCCGGACCTTACTTTTTGCCGCCTGCTCCAACTTTTGACAATCGAATTCCTGACGTTGCGGAGAATACAGTGATCACAGTCCTTGCCGTGCACTTTTCGGTGGCTGTCCTCGCGCCCTTCCTCTTCAGGCTCTGGGGCCGCAACGCCTTTTACGCGCTGGCTGCCGTTCCGGCTGCTTCCTTCGGCTGGCTGGTGTTCCAGCACGGTCCCGTCTACTCAGGGTCAGGGTCAGGAGCCGTCACCGAGGCCTGGGACTGGATCCCCTGCCTCCACCTGGAATTCGCCTTCCGCATGGACGCACTGGCTTGGGTGATGTCACTGCTGGTGCTTGGCGTCGGCGCCCTGGTGCTGGTTTATTGCGCCCGGTACTTCAAACGGAAAGACCAGGACCTCGGCCCGTTCGGCGCCCAGCTGCTGGCCTTCGCCGGTGCCATGTTCGGGCTGGTCACCGCCGATGACCTGCTGCTGCTGTTCATCTTCTGGGAACTGACCACCATCCTGTCCTACCTGCTGATCGGCTTCGCCCGGACCAGGCTTGCCGCCCGCCGGTCCGCCCTCCAGGCACTGATGGTCACCACTGCCGGCGGCCTGGCCATGCTGGTGGGCCTGATCATGCTGGGCTACACCGCCGGCACGTACCGTATCTCCAGCATCCTGGAGCAGGCTTCCACACTGGCGTCCGGACCGTCCGGCGCCGTGGTGGGTGCCGCCGTCGTGCTCATCCTGGTGGGTGCCATCACCAAGTCCGCGCTGGTCCCGTTCCACTTCTGGCTCCCCGGCGCCATGGCCGCGCCCACCCCCGTCAGCGCCTACCTGCATGCCGCCGCCATGGTGAAGGCCGGCATCTACCTGGTGGCGCGCCTCGCTCCGGGATTCTCCGCGACGGCCTACTGGCAGCCCGTGGTCCTGGGCCTGGGCCTGGCCACCATGCTGGTGGGCGGCTACCGGGCACTGCGGCAGACCGACATCAAGCTGATCCTCGCGTACGGCACCGTCAGCCAGCTGGGCTTCCTCACCATGACGGTGGGCCTGGGAACGCCCGACGCCGCGCTGTCGGGCCTTGCCATGCTGCTGGCCCACGGCCTCTTCAAGGCCACGCTCTTCCTGGTGGTGGGCATCATCGATCACCAGTCCGGAACCCGCGACGTGCGCAAGCTGTCAGGGGTCTTCCGTTCCTCCCGTGCGCTGGGCATCGTGGCCGGCATCGGTGCCGCGTCCATGGCGGGCGTTCCGCTGCTGGCCGGCTTCGTCGCCAAGGAATCCGTGCTGGAGGCGTTCGTGCACCACGCCGCGGACCCGCACTCCGGACCGTGGGGCACGGTGGTCCTGGCTGGGCTGGTGGTGGGGTCAATCCTCACGTTCGCCTACAGCGCCCGCTTCATGTGGGGTGCCTTCGCGGTCAAACCCGGCGTGGACCCCATCCCCTTCAAAGCCATCCGGCCCTCCTTCCTCGCCGCCCCTGCCGTCCTCAGCGTCCTGACCATCGTGTACGGGCTCTGGCCCGTGCCGGTGGAGGCCTGGATCCAGCCGTACGCGGCGCTGTTCGCTTCCACAGCGCCCGACGCCGGCACTCCGGCCGCGCAGGCGGGCCACCTTGCGCTGTGGCACGGACTGACCCCGGCGCTTGGGCTGACGGCCGTCACCTTCGTGCTTGGCGCGGCCATGTATCTTGGCCGCAACGCGGTGGCCCGCGTCCAGTCCCTGGTCCCGGCCTGGGTGGACGGCGACCGTGCCTACCAGCTGACCATCGGCGCCCTGGACGACGTGGCCGTCTGGATCACCGGCCGGACCCAGCGCGGCTCACTGTACTTCTACCTTGCCGTGATCCTCAGCGTGGCGTTCGTCCTGCCGCTCACGGCCATCCTCCTGGGTGGCAACCCCCTGCCGCAGAACGTCTACCTGGTGGATCCCAACTCCCCGCTGCAGCTTGTGGCCGGGGTGGGCATCGTGATCGGCGCCCTGGCCGCCGTCAAGGCGAACAAACGCTTCCTCGCTGTGCTGATGGTCTCCGTGACCGGGTACGGCATCGCCCTGGTGTTCGCCCTGCAGGGCGCTCCGGACCTGGCGCTGACCCAGATGCTGGTGGAGACCATCATCCTGGTGGCGTTCGTCCTTGCCATGCGCAGCCTCCCGCCGGAACTGCGGGACCGCACAGGCGGCAAATACCGGGTGGTGCGCGTCATCATCGGTTTGGGTTTCGGCGCCACCATGGTGTTCGCGGCCATTTTCGCCATGGGCGCCCGGACCGCCCTGCCCGTATCACTGCAGTTCCCGCAGCTTGCCTACGAGGGCGGCGGCGGCCTGAACGTGGTCAACGTGACCCTGGTGGATATCCGCGCCTGGGACACCTTCGGCGAGATCAGCGTCCTTGCGCTTGCCGCCACCGGCGTCGCCAGCCTGATCTTCGTACGCGGGCGCGGCGACCGGCTGCAGCGGTCCGCATCCGTTGCCGAGGGCACGGTGGGACGGTCCCACGGCGTGGATCCCGGCTCCCGCGACGGCGCGGCACTGGCCATCAGCCGCAGGTTCGCAGCCGCAGCCCGCGATCCCTGGATCGTCGCGGGCCGCACCCTGGCCCCCGAACGGCGCTCCATCATCTTCGAAGTGGTCACCCGGCTGCTCTTCCACTCGATGATCATCTTCTCGCTCTACCTGCTGCTGGCCGGCCACAACCTGCCGGGCGGCGGTTTCGCCGGCGGCCTCACCGCCGGCCTGGCGCTGACCATCCGCTACCTGGCAGGCGGACGCTTCGAACTGCGGGAGGCGGCGCCACTGAGCGCCGGCGCGCTGCTGGGCACCGGCCTGGCCCTGGCCGCCGTGTCCGGCGTGGTGCCCCTGCTGCTGGGCGGCCAGGTGTTCCAGTCCGCCATCATCCAGGTGTGGCTGCCCGTCTTCGGGGACATCAAATTCGTCACCTCCACGATCTTCGATATCGGGGTGTACATCGTGGTGGTGGGGCTGGTGCTTGACGTGCTGCGCAGCCTCGGGGCCGAAATTGACGAGCACATGGAGGAACGATCGGCGGCCGCCCCACACCAGGACGAGCCGGACATCGACCGTCCCGGGCAGCCGGAACTGGAGGCTGAACGGGACCTGGAACCCCCGCTGGAGCCCGACACCGTCCCCGCCGAGACCACCGCAAAGGGCCACGCATGAGCGTCAACCTGACCCTGCTGATCGTCATGGGCGCCCTGTATGCCTGCGGCATCTACCTCATCCTGGAACGCAGCCTCACCCGGGTGCTGCTGGGGCTGATGCTCCTGGCCAACGCCACCAACCTGCTGATCCTGGCCACCGGGGGCTATGCAGGACTGGCGCCGCTGTTCGCCAAGGACACCCCGGCACAGGACTACAGCGACCCGCTCCCGCAGGCCCTGATCCTGACCTCGATCGTCATCTCCTTCGCCGTCACGGCGTTCATGCTCGGCATCATCTACCGCACCTGGCTGCTGGCGCGCCAGGACGACATCCAGGACGACCTGGAAGACCGCCGCGTGGCGGCGACCCCCAGCTTCGACGCGGAGGACGACGCCGAAGTTCCGGCGGAAACCTCCGAGTTCCCGCTCACCATGCTGGGATCGGACGGCCGGGACGTCTCAAACCATGCAGCGTCCAACAACAACGCAGATCTGCAAACGGACCAGCCGGTGGCCACGCTTGTGGCCGGCGGCCGGGAGATGCCCGCCGAACACGCTGCCGCGGAGGAAAAGCCCGGCTCACTCAACGTCGACTCCGGCCCGGAAGGAGGCGGAAAGTGAACATCGCAAGCTTTGCCCCGCTCGCCGTCGTACTTCCCATCCTGGGCGCTGCCCTGACCTTCCTGCTGATCCGGCATACCCGGGCCCAGCGCGCGGTGAGCATCGCCCTGCTCTCGCTGACGCTGGCGCTCGAATGCCTCCTGCTGGCATCGGCGTGGAACGGCGGGACCGCTGCCGTGGCCATCGGCGGCTGGCTGCCGCCGTGGGGCATCGTGATGGTGGTGGACCAGTTCTCGTCCCTGATGCTGGTGGTGTCCTCCGCCGTGAGCCTGGCCGTGCTGGTGTATGCCACCGGGCAGGGCATGGCCGACGGCGACCAGGACGCCCCGGTCTCGATCTTCCACCCCACCTACCTGATCCTGGTGGCGGGGGTGTCCAACGCGTTCCTGTCCGGGGACCTTTTCAACCTATACGTGGGCTTCGAGATCCTGCTCACGGCAAGCTACGTCCTGATGACGCTGGGCGGCACCGGGCCGCGCATCCGCGCCGGCGTCACCTACGTGGTGGTGTCCGTGGTGTCCTCGGTGCTGTTCCTGATCTCCATAGCCATGGTCTACGGCGCCACCGGAACGGTGAACATGGCGGATCTGGCCATCAAGCTCGGGGACCTGGACCAGGGCACCAGGACCCTGCTGCACGTCATGCTGCTGGTGGCCTTCGGCATCAAGGCCGCCGTCTTCCCCCTGTCCTTCTGGCTCCCTGACTCCTACCCCACGGCGCCGGCCCCCGTCACCGCCGTGTTCGCCGGGCTGCTCACCAAGGTGGGTGTGTACGCGATGGTCCGGACCGAGACCTTGCTGTTCCCCGGGGACACCCTCAACACCCCCCTGATGGTGGCGGCGCTGCTGACCATGGTGGTGGGCATCCTTGGTGCCCTGGCCCAAAGCGACATCAAGCGGCTCCTGTCGTTCACCCTGGTCAGCCACATCGGGTACATGGTGTTCGGCCTGGCCATGTCCTCCGTTGCCGGGCTGGCCGCAGCGGTTTTCTACGTGGCCCACCACATCACCATCCAGACCAGCCTCTTCCTGGTCACCGGCCTGATCGAACGGCGGGGCGGGAGTTCCTCCGTGGACCGGCTGGCCGGCCTGGCCAAACTGTCGCCCATGCTGGCGATGCTGTTCTTCGTTCCGGCCATGAACCTCGCTGGCATCCCGCCCTTCTCGGGGTTCCTCGGCAAGGTGGGCCTGATGCAGGCCGGCGTTGAGCTGGGCACGCCACTGGCCTACGCCCTGGTGATCGGCGGGGTGGTGACGAGCCTCCTGACCCTGCTGGCCGTTGCCAGGGTCTGGAACCGCGCGTTCTGGCGCAGGCCCACCGACGCTGAGCATCCGGATCCGGTGCTCCTTGCCAGCCCGGCCCGGGTGTCGGGACCGGGCGCCAAGCTGAACACCGTGACCCTCCTGCCGCGCACCATGGTGGGCCCCACCCTGGGCCTGGTGGCGCTGGGCGTTGCCCTGACCGTCTTTGCCGGGCCGCTGTTCGGGCTCTCGGACCGGGCAGCGCGGGACATGCTGGACCGGACCCCGTACATCCAGTCAGTCCTGGGCCCTGATGTCCCGGTTCCCGCCACGCCTGCCGTGGGAGGTATGCGATGAGCCGCAAACGTATCTCCCTGCGCCAGGAACTGCCTCTCCTGGTCTGGCTGGTGATTGTCTGGGGCGCCCTGTGGCAGGACTTCAGCCCCGGGAACCTCCTCTTCGGTGCCCTGCTGGCAGTGGGCGTGGCCCGGCTGTTCTACCTTCCGCCGGTGGAGCTCAGCGGCCGGTTCAACATCCTTTACGCGGTTCCCTTCGCGCTTGCCTTCGTGGGCAAAGTGGTGGTGGCCAGCGCCCAGGTGCTGTACCTGGCCACGGTCCGCGGCCCCAAGGTGACCAACGCCGTCGTTGCGGTGGGGCTGCGCAGCCACCAGGACCTGATCGTCACCGCCACCGGCCACGTGATCTCCCTGATCCCGGGGTCCCTGGTGGTCGAGGTGGACCGCTCCACATCCACCCTCTACCTGCACGCGCTCAACATCGCCTCCAAGCAGGACGTGGAGGGCCTGCGGAACGAAGTCCGGTCCATCGAGGCCGGCCTGATCCGCATCATGGGCAGCCCGGAGGAACTCGAAGCCGTCCGAATGGAGGCCGCCACGTGATGCATGTTGTCCTGGCTGTTACAGCCGTCATCTTCTCGCTTGCTGCGGCCGGTGCCATCATGCGGATCGCCCGCGGCCCGTCATTGCTGGACCGGGTGCTGGCGGCCGACGTCCTCCTGGCCATCCTGGCCGGAGCCCTGTGCATCGACATGGCCGTGAACCGGCACCTGAACAACCTCATGCTGGTGGTGGCCATTTCCATCATCGGCTTCATTGGGTCCGTCACCGTGGCCCGTTTTGTGGCGGACCGAAGGGTGAAGCCCGATGAATCCTGACTTGTCCGGTCCCGACGGCTGGATCGACGCCGTCTCGGCAGTATTCATGGTGGTGGGGGCGCTCATGTCCCTGGGCGCCGCCATCGGCCTGCTCCGCTTCCCCGACCTGCTGAGCCGCATGCACGCGGCCACCAAACCGCAGGTCCTGGGCCTGTTCCTGCTGCTGGCGGCCATTGGACTGCAGATGCGGACATGGTGGGTATGGCCTGTCCTGGTGGTTGCCTGGATCTTCCAGCTGCTCACCGTACCGGTGTCCGCGCACATGGTGGGCCGCGCCGGGTACCGCACCAAGCACCTGCACCGGGAGCTGCTCACGGCCGACGAGCTGGAGGCCGTGGTGCAAAAAGCCGCCGCCGAGGCTGCCCGGAAAGACAGCCCCGACGGCGGCGGGTAATGCCGGGAGCTAGACGATGTCCTGCGACTTGGCGAAGCGGGTGATGGCGCGCTGGGTGCCGCGGTTGGCCAGCACCTGGATGATGGCGCTGACGGACGCCGAGATCAGCGCGAAGGTCAACGCCGAACGCAGGCTGGTGGGGACATCCTCGTTCTTGCCGGTGGGGGCTTTCTGCCCGGTGGTCTTCTCCCAGATGGTGTTGACCAGCTTGGTGCCGGCCAGGCCTGCGCCGAGGCTCACCCCGGTTCCGAGCAGCTTGATGAAAAGGTTCATTCCTATTACTCCTTGCGGGCGGAAAACGGACTGCCTCCAGCCTAGCCGTACGCCCGTGCCGGTCCGGGCAAGGCCGTGGCGTGCTGCAGGCGGGTTGTTGGACTAAATGGCTTGTTGGACTACTTCGCGGGCGGCTCGGTGCGGAACTTGATCATCTTGTGCGTGCCGTCGCAGTAGGGCTTGATGGCCGAGGCGCCGCAGCGGCACAACGCAACGGTCCTGCGGTCGCGGGGCACCGCGTCCCCGGATGGGGTGACGATCTCGAAATCACCCCTGACGATCAGGGGCCCGTCCGGGCAGACCACGATGGAGCCCGCGGCGGATTCGTGGTCCATGTCCGATCCTGTTCCATGCTGTCCGGGTTTCATGCCTGCACCGCTTTCGTCGTAGTCATGCTGCGGCCGGCACGGCCGCCCGCAGCGATGATGCGCCGGCTTCCCATGAGGACATCAGATGGGCGGACAGCCGGCCGTCGAGGGCCATGGCGGCAGTGGCCCCAAACAGGACGTCCGCGAGGAGTTCCGGTTCGGCTTCGACGAGGCCGCCGGCGAGGTCCCGGCCTGCGATCTGCTCGTGGACGGCGTCGGCCTCCACATGCTCATCGAAGTAGTGGGTGATGTCCGCGCCGAAACCGTGCCGGCGGAATCCGTTGCCGTAGAACCGGTTGGGCTGGGAGGAGGTCATCTCGTAGATCGCCAGGTGGCCGGTGATGGCACCCCGGAGCCGCCGGTTCAGGCCGCACAGCGACATGAGGTTGACGGACGCGAGGGAGACAGCGGGGACGGCATCCACGTACGCGCCGTAGCTGACGTCGAGGCCCAAACCGCGCATGGTCCGGGCGAACAGCGCGCTGTGCATGCGCTCGGGGCGGCCGCCGCCGTATTCGTCCGCCTGGATTTCCACCAGGGCCGCTTTGGGCCGTCCGCTGAGCCGCGGAATGGCCCACGTGTGCGGGTCGGCTTCCTTCAGCTGGTACATCGACTTGTGGATCAGGAACTCCCGGAGCTGGTCCAGGCCCGCCTTCCTGGCGACGTAGCGGGAGACGCTGGGCCCGGTGTCCGTGGCTGCGAGGCCGAACAGGACGTCGGCTACCTGGTCGCTGGTCAGGGCACCGGCAGGCAGTTCGAAGTCTGCGGCGGCCTGGTGCGCGGCGGTACGGAGGGCTGCCTCAAACGGTGCCTCGACCAGCTGCCGGACCCGGATTAACGCCGGCTCCCACTCCCAGTCGTCGGAGACGCCGGCCAGGCCGGAATAGTGGAGCTCGTAGAGGCAGAAGAGGGCCAGCTGGATGTCCTCGTCGCCGATGATGTCACTAGTGCCGGCCACCTGCCGTGCCGCCAGGTGGTACAGCCCGTCCAGCCCCGTCCCGGCTTCGGCCGGAGCCTGCGCAAGGAGTGCGAACAGGGCGTTGCTGAGGGGGCCTCTGGATTCCGGGATTCTCATGGTGCTCCTTGGTCTGCCGCGCTGGTGACGGGAACGAACGCGGGACCGCCCATGGTGACTCCCATGCCCTGTCCTCCTCGAAACCCGCGAACCAATATAGTAAGCATGATTACTAATAAAAGCTAAGCAGGCTTCCTGTTGGCGGCAGGTCCCCGGCGCCTAATCCCGCAGCGACGACCCCAGGATGTCGCGCAGCGCCTCAACCACCAGGTCATGGTCCTGCAGCTGCGGCAACCCGGAGACGGTCACCGTGGCCACGGCGCCAACGCCGGTGACGTAGATCGGAAAGGCGCCGCCATGGGCTGCATACCGGGATTGGTCGAACCAGGCGTTGTCCTCGATCCGGCCGCCGCCCAGCCGGCCCCGCAGCCCCACTAAAAGTGACGGCACCTCGTACCGGGCGGCAGTGCGCTGCTTGGCGCGGGTCCAGTGCCCGTTGTCCGGCGTGGCGCCCGGGAGCGCGACGTGGAACAGGACCTGCTCGCCCTTGGTGATGTCGATGGCGATGGGAAGGGACCGCTCCTTGCCCAGCTCCACCAGGAGCAGGCCCAGGTTCAACGCGTCATCCAGCGAAAAGCCGGGGAACTGGAGCTCCCGGACCTCCGCCTCGATGCGGGCAATCGACGCTTCCAGCGACCCCTCCAGCTGGGCGTCGGCGGAATCGGGATCGAATCCGGTCACATCCGGTGGAATGGCGCTCATGGCCCTCAATCTACCCCCGCCAGGTGTAAACTTGACCACGCCCGGAAGGGCAGTTCAAAAAGCCTTACCCATCCAAAAGCACCACTAATAACGACAGGGGAGCGCCGCCGTCGGACATCCTGGCACAAGCCGGGCACCGCAGGTGGGCGCTGAGAGTGCGGACAGCCGCAGACCCTCGAACCTGATCCGGTTAGTACCGGCGCAAGGGAGTCGAGTTCTCAAAGTGCCGCGGCTGCACGGCAACAGCCGTCAGCCGGGTCCACTTTCCCCTCCTGTTTCCCAGGAGGATCACATGAGTACTGCAGCAATCAAGAAGACCACCAGTAAGTCCTGGCGCGTCGTGGACATCGTGGTCGCCGCGCTGGTGGCCATCGCGGGCGGCGTCATTTTCTGGGCGTGGGACCAGGGAGCAGCCGCGCTTTCTGCCCCCATGAATGCCGCCTACCCGCCCCTGACCGGGCTGCTGGCGGGCGGCTGGATGATTCCCGGCGTGCTGGGAATGCTCATCATCCGCAAGCCCGGAGCCGCCCTGTTCTGTGAAACCGTGGCCGCCACCGGGGAACTCCTCATGGGGTCCCAGTACGGTGCCTCGGTCCTCTTCTCCGGCTTCATCCAGGGCCTCGGCGCGGAAATCATCTTCGCCATCTTCGTCTACCGCAAGTTCAACCTGCCTGTCTCCCTGCTGGCAGGCGCCGCGGCTGGATTCTTCTGCGGACTGAATGACTCGTTCGCACCGTGGGGCTGGAACATCGCCTACTCCGGTGCGGACAAGCTGGCGTACATCGTGCTGACCACCCTCTCCGGCGCCATTCTCGCCGGCGCCCTGTCGTGGCTGGCCACGCGCGGCCTGGCGCGTACGGGCGTGCTGAGCTCCTTCGCTTCGCGCAAGGCCGCCACGGAGCCTGTCTTCTCCTGATGGCACCAGCCCAGCGTGACGGCGGCACCGTCCGCCCTGCCGCCGTCACAGCCCGGGGCTGGGGGTGGCGGCACGCCGGCAGGGCCAAGCCTGCCGTCCATGCGCTTGACCTGGACATCAGCCCGGGGGAGCGGGTGCTCCTGCTCGGCCCCTCGGGTGCCGGGAAGTCCACGCTCCTGCATGCGCTCGCAGGGGTGCTGGGGGACATTAACGACGACGGCGGCGAGGCGGGGGACGCCGACGAGTCGGGTTCGCTGCTGGTTGACGGCGCCGTGCCCCGCGCCCAGCGCGGGCGCGCCGGACTTATGCAGCAGGACCCCGAGACGCAGGTGGTCCTGTCGCGGGTGGGGGACGACGTCGCCTTCGGTGCCGAAAACCTTGCCGTCCCACGGGAAGCAATCTGGGCGCGCGTGCACGAGGCGCTTGCCGACGTCGGACTGTCCCACCTGCCGCTGGACCACCCGACGTCGGCCCTGTCCGGCGGGCAAAAGCAGCGCCTGGCGCTGGCCGGCATCCTGGCCATGCGCCCGGGCCTGATCCTCCTGGATGAGCCAACCGCCAACCTGGACCCGGACGGCGTGCTGGAGGTCCGCGATGCCGTGGCGCGGTGCCTGGACAAGACCGGGGCCACGCTGGTGGTGGTGGAGCACCGGGTGTCCGTGTGGAAGGACCTGGTGGACCGGATCGTGGTCCTGCAGCCGGGCTCCGCCGCGGATCCCGCCGTACTCCTGGACGGGCCGCCGGCCCGGGTGCTCACGGAGGCGCGGGCCATGCTGGCCGCCGCCGGTGTGTGGGTCCCCGGCTACGTCCCGGCAACCCGTGCCCGGGCGGTGGTCCCGGCCCCCGGCACGGGAAACCTCCTGCTCGCGGCCGAACAGTTGGGAGTCGCCCGCGAACGTCCCCGACGCAAGGGCTTAAGGAAGATTCCGCCGTCACCGGTCCAGGAAGGCCTGGCCGCGCAGGTGCGCGCCGGGCAGGCGCTCGCCGTGACGGGTCCCAACGGCGCCGGCAAGTCCACTTTCGCCCTGACCCTGGCAGGGCTGCTGGAACCGGTGTCCGGAAAGGTCTCCGCCACCATGGACCTGAGCCGCGGTGCCGGCATTGACCCGTACCGGTGGAAGGCGGATCAGTTGATTTCCCGAGTGGGGACGGTGTTCCAGGAGCCGGAGCACCAGTTCGTGACCGGCAAGGTGCTTGACGAACTGCTGTTCGGCCCCCGGCACCTGGGCCACGGCGAGGATCGGGTGGACGAACTGCTGGAGCGGCTGCGGCTCACCGCGCTGGTGGACGCCAACCCCTACACGCTCTCCGGTGGCGAGAAGCGGCGGCTGTCCGTGGCCACCGTCCTTGCCGCCAGCCCGCAGGTCCTGGTCCTGGATGAACCCACGTTCGGGCAGGACGCCAACACTTGGGCCGAGCTGGCGTCCTTCCTGTCCGAGCTCCTGGATGCCGGCACTGCCGTGGTGTCCGTGACCCATGACGCCGAATTCACCCAGGCCTTGGGCGGGGCCGAACTGCGGATGGCCGCGGCGGAAGCGGTGGCGCCATGAGGCAGCAACTCACCCTGGGCGGCAACCATGCCCTTCTGGTCCGCGCCAATCCACTAAGCAAGTTCGCTGCCGTCCTGCTGATCACCGCCGTCCTGGCGCTGTCCATCGACTGGGTTTCGGCGTCCGTGGCCCTGGTCTTTGAACTTCTGCTCTTTCCCCTGGCCGGGCTCACCCTGTCCCTGCTGTGGCAGCGCGGCTGGCCGCTGATCCTTGCCGCTGCCGTGGGTGGCTGGAGCACCTCCATCCTGGCCCCGGACAGCGGCCGGATCCTGCTCGACGCCGGGATCTGGTCCATGAGCGAAGGTTCCCTGCAGCTGGGCATCGGCTTCCTCCTGCGCGGCTTTGCGATCGCCCTTCCGGCCGTGCTCCTGATGAGCTGCACCGATCCCACGGACCTTGCCGACGCGCTGGCGCAGAAGGCGCGCCTGCCGCACCGCTTTGTCCTGGGAACGCTCGCCGCGATGCGCCTGGTGGGGCTCATGGCTGAAGAATGGCAGACCATCGGGATGGCCCGGCGTGCGCGCGGCGTGGGTTCGCGCGGCAGCGTGGCCCAGCGGGTGAAGGCCACGCTGGGCCAGAGTTTCGGGCTGCTGGTACAGGCCATCCGCCGCGCGTCCCGGCTTGCTGTGACCATGGAAGCCCGCGGTTTCGGCGGCGGCAACCGGACCTGGGCCCGGGAATCCACGTTCAGCGCGCTGGACCTTGGGGTGGTGGCCGGCGGTGTCCTGGTGGCCGGCCTCGCGCTATTTGCTGCCCTGGCCGCCGGGACCTGGAACATGGTGTGGCTGGGCAGTTGATGTTGGCGGTCCGGCGCAGGTGATTCCTATCGCATGCAGTGGGTAGAGGCTTCCCCGATGCCCCGTACCAGTGCCCGATCAAGGCCCGCCTAACTCATTTATGATATATTTGCGGGTATGACGCAGGAGACCGCTGAGCACGTTGCCGCCATGTTGAGGGATGCCCGGAGCGAGAAGGGCTGGACCCAGGGCCAGTTGGCCGCCGAGCTCGGCACCAGCCAGAGCGCCGTTGCCCGGATGGAGCAGGGCAAGCAGAACCTGAGCCTGAAGATGATCCAGAGGCTGGAGAAGATCTTCGACCGCAGCATCGTCAACGTCGGCAAGCCGCAGATGACGCACCTGCGGGTGGAGGGCGGCCGTACCCTCTCCGGTGCCGTGGATGTCAACAGCAGCAAGAACGCCGGCGTCGCCCTGCTGTGCGCCAGCCTGATCAACCGTGGCACCACCGTGCTCCGCCGGCTGGCACGGATCGAGGAAGTCAACCGCATTGTCGAAGTGCTGACCAGCATCGGCGTCGAGTGCACCTGGCTTAACGACACTGACCTGCGTCTTCGCCGTCCCGCCGTCCTGGACCTGGAAGCCATGGACGTTGACGCGGCGCGCAGGACCCGCAGCGTCATCATGCTGCTGGGTCCCCTTCTGGATGAGTCGCGGGAGTACCGGCTGCCCTACGCCGGCGGCTGCGACCTCGGCACCCGCACCGTGGAACCGCACATGCAGGCGTTGCGCCAGTTTGGCCTTGCCGTGGAAGCCACGGCCGGTTTCTACACGGTCCAGGCTCCGCCGGCGGACGCGCAGGACCGCTCCTTCGTCCTCACCGAACGCGGGGACACCGTCACCGAGAACGCCATCATGGCCGCGGCGCACCGGCCGGGAACCACCGTGATCCGCAACGCCAGCCCCAATTACATGGTGCAGGACCTGTGCTTCTACCTGCAGATGCTGGGCGTCACCATCGAGGGCGTGGGCACCACCACCCTGAAGATCACGGGCCGGCCCGACATTGACGCGGAGATCGAGTACTTCCCCTCCGAGGATCCCATCGAGGCGATGAGCCTCATCACGGCCGGCATCGTCACCAATTCCGAGGTCACGGTGCGGCGGGTGCCCATCGAGTTCATGGAAATCGAGTTGGCCACCTTGGGCCAGATGGGGCAGAAGCTGGAAATTTCGGGCGAGTACATGGCCCGCAACGGCCGCACCCGGCTGGTGGACGTGACCACCAAGCCCTCCGAGCTGCATGCCCCGGAGGACAAGATCCATCCGATGCCGTTCCCCGGGCTGAACATCGACAACCTGCCGTTCTTTGCCGTCATTGCCGCGAACGCCGATGGCCAGACCATGATCCACGACTGGGTCTACGAGAACCGGGCCATTTACCTGACAGAGCTGAACAGGCTTGGGGCGCAGGTGCAGCTGCTGGATCCGCACCGGATCTACGTCAACGGGCCCACCAAGTGGCGCGCCGCCGAGGTGGGCTGCCCGCCGGCGCTTCGTCCGGCCGCCTGCCTGCTGCTGGCCATGCTCGCCGCCCGGGGCGTGTCCGAACTGCGGAACATCTACGTGATCGAGCGTGGCTACGAGGACCTGGCGGAACGCCTGAACACCATTGGCGCCAAGGTGGAGTACTTCCAGGACTAGCATTCACGGTTCGTCATGAATCGCCGGGGCCCCTCGAATGCCGGACAAGTATCGCAGAATGTTCGTATGCGTACTTTTGGCGTAGAGGAGGAACTCCTGATCGTTGATCCGGAGTCCGGGGAACCCCTTGCCCTGGCCGACGCCCTCCTGGCCGGCCACCGCGTTGCGGCTGACGATCTTCCCGTGGACCCGGAGGTCCATCACTCCGGAAAACAGGCGGATTACGACGACGAGATGGGCTTGAGTGCCGAGCTGAAGCTTGAGCAGATCGAGACCCAGACCCGTCCGTGCCTCGAATACGGGAGCCTGCTCGAACAGATCCGCGCGGGCCGCGCCCTGGCGGACCAGGCCGCCAGGAAGCATGGCGCCCGGGTGGCGGCCCTCGCCACCTCGCCCTTGGCCTCCACCACCCACACGACGCCCGACCCCCGGTACGCCAAAATGCTGGAGCGCTTCGGCCTCACCGCCCAGGAGCAGCTGACCTGCGGCTTCCATGTGCACACGTTCATCGAATCGCCCGAAGAGGGCGTGGCGGTCCTGGACCGGATCCGCGACAAGCTGGCGGTGCTGACGGCCCTGAGCGCCAATTCACCCTTCTGGAACGGCGTTCCAACCGGGTTTGAAAGCTACCGCACCCAGGCCTGGAACCGGTGGCCCACGGCGGGCCCGGCCGGTATTTACGGGACGTACCCTGCCTACCGGCGCGTGGTGACGCGGCTGCTGGAAAGCGGCGTCATGCTCGATGAGGGCATGCTGTACTTCGACGCCCGGCTGTCCCGCAACCACCCCACCGTCGAGGTTCGCGTGGCGGACGTCTGCCTTCGTGCCGAGGATGCAGCGCTCATTGCCGTGCTGGTCCGGGCGCTGGTGGAATCCGCCAGCAGGGAATGGCAGGCCGACGTGGATCCTGCGCCGGTTCCCACCGTCCTCCTCCGGATGGCCTCGTGGCAGGCCAGCAGCGCCGGGCTGAGCGGTGAACTCCTGGATTTTGGGAATTTCCGGCCCGCACCGGCCGCGGACGTGGTCCGGTCCCTGGTGGATTACCTGGCTCCCGTCCTGTCCGAACAGGGGGAGCTGGCACTGGCACGGCAGGGGGTGGAGGACATCATCGCCCGCGGAACAGGAGCCGCCGAACAGCGCCGCGCCCGGGACAAGGCGCTGGCGGGACCGCCCCCGGAGGACATGGGGTTCGGCGCCGTGGTGCGGCAGGCCGTCAATGTGACCATGCGGGATGCCCTGGATCTAGCTGACGTGGAGGGCACGCCCGAGCTGCTGCGGGTCCGCCAGAGCTGACCTTCGACGCGCATATCCATTCCCGACGCGCAGATTCCTCCTCGCGGCCCATATTTGGTGCGCGCCAGGGAATCTGCGCATCGAGAGTGAGGAAGCGCGTCGCCCGGACCCAGAGGAGCTAGGCTTCCCGCGCGGCTAGATCTGCTTGAGTGCCTGTTCCAGGTCGCGGAGGAGGTCCTCCGGGTCCTCGAGCCCTACCGAGAGCCGCACCACGCCGTCACTGAGCCCAATGGCGGCTCGCCCTTCCGGCCCCATGGCGCGGTGCGTGGTGGTGGCGGGGTGCGTGATCAGGGACTTCGAATCACCAAGGTTGTTGGAGATGTCGATGATGCGCAGCCCGTCCAGCAGTGCGAAGGCCGCTTCCTTGCCGGAGCGCCCGCCGGAGGGAGCCAGCTCAAGCGTGAGGACCGTACCGCCGGCGCTCATCTGCCGTGCCGCCAGGTCGTACTGCGGGTGGGACTTGAGCAGCGGGTACCTCACCCAGCTCACGGCGGGCTGTTCTTCCAGCCACTCTGCGAGCCGGAGCGCCGTGGCGGAGGAATGGTTCACGCGCAGGCTCATGGTCTCCAGGCCCTTGGTCAGGACCCAGGCGTTGAACGCCGAGAGTGCGGGCCCGGTGTGGCGCATGAGCTGTTTTACGGGACCGTCGATGAACTCCTTGGTGCCCAGGATGGCGCCGCCCATGACCCTGCCCTGGCCGTCGATGTGCTTGGTGCCGGAGTAGACGATGACGTCGGCGCCCAGGTCACCGCAGCGCTGCAGCAGGGGAGTGGCGAAGACGTTGTCCGCCACCACCTTGGCGCCGGCGGCATGCGCAAGTTCGCTGACCGCGGCGATGTCCACGATCTCCTGCATCGGGTTGGACGGGGATTCGAAGAAGACGGCGGTGGTGGGCTCGGAGAGGGCCTCGCGCCACTGGTCCAGGTCCGGCCCGTCCACGAAGACGGTCTCCACGCCCCACCGGGGAAGGATCTCGTTCAAAATCACGAAGCACGAACCGAACAGCGACCGGGCGGCCACCACCCGGTCGCCGGCAGCCAGCAGGGCACCAAGCGCGGTGAATACCGCGGACATTCCCGACGCCGTCGCGAAGCAGGCTTCGGTGCCTTCCAGCAGCCGGAGCCGCTCCTGGAAGGTGGCCACGGACGGGTTGCCGTAGCGGGAGTAGACAAAGCGTTCGTCCTCGCCGGTGAAGGCGCGTTCAGCTGCTGCCGCGGATTCGTAGACGAAGCCGGAGTTCAGGAAGATGGCCTCGGACGTTTCCTGGAAGTTGGTGCGGTCCAGCCCGCCACGGACAGCCTGGGTGTCGGGGTTCCAGCCGGGGGCGTCTTGGTTGAAGGTCACTTAGTTCTTTCCGAGGTTGGTGGGAAGGCCGCGGTTTTTCCAGCCGTTGACGGTGCGTTCGCCATAGCGGTCCGGCTCGCCTTCAAAGCCCTCCAGCACGTTGTAGGAGGTGAAGCCGGCCCGGGTGGCCGCGATGGCTGCCGCGATGGACCGCTGGCCGGAGCGGCACAGGAACACCAGTTCGGTTGAACGGTCCTCGGGCGCCTGCTGGCTGAGGTCGTTGATGAAGTCGGGGTTGGGGATGCCGCCGGGGAAGGTCCACTGGATGAAGAGGGGGTCGTTGTCCGTGGCCTTGGTGTCCGGAATGCCGATGTGGGCCCATTCGCCCTCGGTGCGGACGTCCACCAGGATGGCGCCCTGTTCCAGCTTCTCCCATGCTTCCTGGGGCGTGAGGTCTCCCGCGTAGCTCATGCGTGGCCCTCGCCGTCGAACTCGCCTTCAAATTCGGCGTCCAGTTCATCCACTGCGGTGGCAACCGCGGCATCGGCCGAGGCGATTGCCGCCGGAAGGACCACTGCCTGCGCCACGATCACGCTGGTGCCGTTGAAGGTGGCTGCCGGGCTGCCGTGCAGCACATAGCCGTCGGCCAGGGCCGTGGAGATCCGCTCGCAGAATGAACGGTCATCCGGGCCGGTGATCAGGCGGTAGGACAATTTTTCGTCAGGGGCAGGTGCGTCAGACACGACGGATCTCCTTCTTTCACGCTTGCAGCTCGAATCGGTCGATATGCCGAGTATTCACCTGAGGCACCCCGCCGCGAAAGGGAGGGTTGCCGACCGGCCAGTCAGGGCTTCACACCGGTACTCATTACTCCCCAAAAACGTAACATCTGCCGCGCCAAGCCGCACCGCCGCCGTCGTCATGTTCCGTAATTGAGCAGCGCTGAAGGGAGGCGCGGGGTTGAAGGAAAGCGCGACGGCGGACATCGCCGCAGGTGGGCGGCCCGCCACGTGCCGCCCGGGGCCGCGGGGCCGATAAAGTTCTTACCGGGGCGCCGCCCCGTCGTCACAGCAATGAGCACCGGGGGTCCTGTCAGCATGCGGGCAAACACATCGCGCCACCAGGCCGCCATCCGCGGGACCCGCCGGCCGTCCATCGGTGCGTTCCTGGCCGCGGCCATCGTCAGCCTCCTTGCCCTGCTGGCGGCTGCGCCGGCGCATGCGGCGGACGCTACGCCGGAGAAGGGAAAGCCCTGGCTGGGCGCGGTGCTCGAGTGGGGCGAGGACACCGCCGCAGGCTTCAGCGGCCGGCTTGGTGCCAGTCCGGCCGTCTTCGGCCACGACATCACCATCCCCTACCGCGATTCGGAACGGAACGACCTTGACGGCTTCCTTCAGCAGGCCGCGTCCCTAGGCGCCCACGCCCTGCTCACGGTAAAGCCGTCAGTGCCCCTGGACCAGCTCGGCACTGCGGAAGCGGCAGCATTCGCAGCGCAGGTGCGCGACCTTACGTCCGGGCTCAAGGGGCAGCTGCTGATCCGGTTCGCCCCGGACATGAATGCAAGCTGGGTGGCCTGGGGCCAGCAGCCCGCCGCGTACCGGCAGGCCTTCAGGGCTGTGGCGGCAGCGTTCAAGACGTACGACGGCGGCCGGCCCACCTTGGTGTGGGCGCCTTACCTGGGCAAGGACTACCCCTTTGACCGCAACCGGGATGCCCCGCAGCCCGGAAGCGAAGGCTTTTCCCTCCTGGACACGAACGGCGACGGGGCCTGGAACTCAAGCGACAGCGCCTACGCCCCGTACTACCCGGGTGACGACGCAGTGGACTGGGTGGGGCTGGCCGCCTATCACGACGACACGGCCGGCGGCCCCGCCGTCAACTCCCAGCCGAGGGCCGGCGAGCTCCAGGACATGCTGACGGCCTCCGGCGGCGAAAACTTCTACGGCACCTATTCCGAGGGGCGCAACAAGCCGTTCCTCCTCCAGACCTCTGCTTTCTACAGCCCCGCGTCCGGCGGCGCGCAGGAGGCGGACATCAAGGTGGGCTGGTGGGACCAGGTGGTGGGAACTGCCACTTCCCCAGCTTTTGCCGGGACGGCCGCCGTTGTCTGGGACGAGCGCACCAGCACCAGGGATACCGGCGTGGCGAGCATCAGCTGGCTGCTCACGGGACAGGCGGGCATCGCCAAAGCGGCCCTGGACAGGCTGAAGGCAACGCCAATGGTCACCGGGCCGGTCACCGAAGTGGCATCCGGGAGCACCTACGTCCGGGCCAACACGCTCTCCGGGGCTGCCGCCTGGACTGTTGCCGCCGCCATGGCCATCCTCCTGGTGGCCCTGTGGCGGATACCCCGCCGGATCAACGCAGCCACGGCCTGGGGCTACCAGGATCCCTCCGCCAGGGACTCGCGCATCGATCTGCTGCGCGGGATGGCCATCGTCTTTGTGGTGGTGAACCACCTGGGCATGGCATCGCTGTTCCAGCTGCTCACCCAGGAGGCCGTGGGCTTCGTGTCGGGTGCGGAACTGTTCGTCCTGTTCTCCGGACTGGTGGTGGGCATGGTGTACGGGCCCAAGGCCAGGGAGGACTTCGGGCAGGTGGTCGACCTCACGACCCGCCGCGCCGGCAAGCTCTACCTGACGGCGCTGGCCGTGCTGATCGGCGTCTTCCTTCTGTCCCTGCTCCCGTTCTTCCACACCGAGGCCCTGACCACGTTCGTGGACCAGGGGACCGGTGGCGCCGGGCACAACGGGGCCGGCCGGACCTACGACCTCTATGCGGGCATGTCATCGCTGTTCCAGTTCCCCGTCCCGCCCCAGGTGCTTCCGGCCATCGTGCTGCTGCAGTTCGGTCCCTGGCAGTTCAATGTCATGGGGCTCTATGTGGTGCTGTTGCTGGTCAGCCCGCTGATCCTCGCGGCGCTGAACCGCGGAAAGGCCATCTGGGTCGTGGCGGTATCGGTTGCCGTGTATGCGGCAGGTGCCATGACCAGGTTCCGGATCCTGCCCTCGCAGTTCGAGGACTCCTTCCCGCTGCTGGTGTGGCAGGTGCTTTTCGTGCTTGGGCTGGTTGCGGGCTACCATCGGCGCAGCATCACAGCGTGGCTGTCGCGCCACACGTGGGTGGTGGTTGCCTGCACCACGGCAGCGTTCGCTTTGGCCTTCCTGTCCTGGGGCAACCCCTACCTGGCCAACGCCTATGACGTCCGACTGGCGCTTCTGCCGGATGCGTCCTACCGGGCAATGTATGACGCCTTCTTCGGCCGGACATACCTGGCCCCGGGCCGGCTGCTCAACGTCCTGGTCCTGGTGGTGGCTGCGTACGCATTCCTCAGCGCTTACTGGAAACCGGTGGACCGGGCCCTGGGCTGGTTCCTGGTCCCGCTGGGCCGGGCCACGTTGTACGTCTTCATCATGCACGTGGTGCTGATCGCCGTCGTGGCCAACATCCCGGCCCTGCAGCAGCAAAGCATCCTCCTCAACACCGTGGCCTACGCCGTGGTCCTGGGGCTGCTCTGGGTGATGGTCCGCACCAGGTTCCTCTTCCGGATCATCCCTACCTAGCCCGGGGCATGAAAAATGCTGCGGCACGGGCGTGCCACAGCATTTGATCATGTACCACCCGGCTGCCCGGTGGCCTCTTACGAATCCGGGGGTCTCAGACCAGGCCCGGGTAGCTGGTCATGATGTAGTCCGCAGCGGCAGGACCCTTCATGCGCAGCCCGTTGCGGCGCGGCGGGATCCGGTGCTTCATGGCTGCCCAGAAGGTGGACTCGGTGCCGGCCGGCTGCTGGTTGAGGAAGCACCAGCTGGTGTACAGGCCGTAGAGGCGGTCGCGGTCCATGCTGGAACCAGCGGCGTGGTCGGGGTAGGTGGCTTCGTGGAGAAAAGTATCGAACTGCGAATGTGCCATGATGGCTTCCCTTCGCTAAGTGCTCGGCGCCGCCGTTCGGCTACAGCAGCAAGATTTGATGCCCTGCACATGGCCATCGAATCTATAGGTTGGGTCCCGTGAAAAGCATCTGGGGCCTCAGCGTCGTCAGCGCCTGTCTACGATGTAGACTTTACTCGTAGACTACAAGTAAGGCAACCGTCTCGATTAATCCGGGCCGCCACTTCCACCGCTAGGACAACACCATGAATCCCCCGCACGCTTCCGGCCGCACCCCCGCCAAGGCCAGGCTGAGCAGGGAGGTCGTGCTGGCCAAGGCCCTGGAACTGGTTGATGCCGAAGGACTGGATGCACTGACCATGCGCCGCCTGGGGCAGGAGCTTGGCCGGGACCCGATGAGCCTGTACCGCTACGCCGAGAACCGCGCGGCGCTGCTGGACGGGGTTTCTGAGCTGGTGCTCAACCAGCTTCCGATTCATCCGGAGGACCCGGATTGGAAAGCGCAGCTGCGGAGCATCGCCCACAACCTGCGGATGCTGGCGCTCAAGCATCCCAACGTTGTCCCCCTGCTGGTGACGCGGCCCCTCTCCACGCCGCTGGGCATGCGTCCGCTGGGCACACTGCGGCCATTGGAGCAGATCCTGACCCTGCTGGTGGCAGCAGGATTCGAGCCGGCTGATGCGCTGCACGTCTACCGCGCCTACTACGGCTTCCTCTACGGGCACCTCCTGAACGAACTGCAGGAGTACGTGGTGGACCCGGAAGAGAACGAGGTGCTGCTGCGGTTGGGGCTCCACCGGCTGCCCGCGAAGGAATTCCCCCGGCTGCGTGCGCTGGCGCCGGCGTTGGCTGACTACGACGGCGCCAAGGAGCTTGACCAAGGGCTCACCATCCTGCTGTCCGGGCTGGAAGCCCAGCTTTCACGGCAGGCGGCAGGCTCCAGCGCCTGACGGAGCAGCCGTGTAAAGGCGTGGTCGTTGAGCGGCCGCTATTCGAATGACGCCCGGCGCCGGTCCTGGAGGCGGGTGTTCCAGACGTCCGGGCGGTTCACCTGGAACCTGCGTCCGGTCAGCGCCTTGGCGTTCAGCCTGACATAGTTTGCCTTTTCGCCGGGCTGCCACGGCTCCAGGCCAAGGCTGTCCACCGCATCTTTGACGGCCTGGTCTTCGATGATCCCGGTATTGCCCCGCGCCACCACGCTCCAGGCCAGTTCGGTGGTGGGGTCGTAGCCGTCGATCTCCAGCGCGGCAGGGCGTTCCATTTTCGCGTCCCACAGTTTTGAGCCGGGTGCCGTGCGGAAGACGATGCTGCGCAGGTGGACAACGTAGTTCACGGGGAAGATTTCCGGATGTCCGTCCACCACGATGGCCAGCCTGCCCACCGTGTCGGTGTCAAGGAGTTCCCAGCAGTCGTCAAAGGACAGTTTTTCGATCGGCAGCTTGTGCGAGTCCATGGTGCACACCTTACGGGTGATGCCGGGGCGGGAAAAGGGCCGGCCCTGCCTGTTGCGGGCTAATGGATGCCGGCGAAAAGTCCGCTCAGTTCTGTGGTCAGTTCCTTTTGCACAGACGGGGTGCCGATCTCCCTGCCGTCAATCCGGTTCACGGGCGCCAGCAGGCGGACACTGGAGATCAGCCAGACCGCGTCTGCGTCCAGGAGGTCCTGTGGCACCAGCGGCCCGTAGCCCAGTTCCCAGCCCGCCGCCTTGGCGGCAGCAAAGAGAGCCCCCTGTGACGTTCCAGGCAGGATGCCGCTGTCCAGCTGTGGTGTGATGAGGCGCTTCACTGTTGTGCCGTCGTCGGACTTCTCCACATGCGCCAGCAGCACCGTGGAGGTGGGCCCTTCCAGGACCCGGCCATCGGAGGACGTGAAGATGACGTCGTCGGCGCCCTGTTTATGCGCGTGGCGCAGCGCTGCCATGTTGACGGCGTAGGAGAGCGTCTTGGCGCCCAGAAGCAGCCAGGGTGCCCGTTCGGCCACGTCACTGTCGTAGCCGCGGTCAAGGAGGATGACGTCGACGCCCGTTTCCCGCTGGCGGCGGGCGGCAGCTCCGGCCGGTGAGGCCTGGACCCAGGCGGTGGGGGCGGGCGCGCCTTCCACACCGCGGGTCACCACCAGTTTGACCACCAGTTCATCTGCCGCCGGGTCTGCCGGCGGGTTCTCCGAACGGTGCCGGGCAACGGCAGCGGCAATGGCGCGCCGCCACACATCCTGGTCCGGGATGTCCAGGTCCAGCGCCGCGGCGGATCCGGCAAGCCGGTCCAGGTGGGCCTGCATCTTCCGCACCGTTCCCCCAACGGCCAGCATGGTTTCGAACACGCCGTCACCGCGCGTGACGCCAAGGTCCGTGACCAGCAGCTGGGGCTGGGAGGCATCCGCCACCCTGCCGTCGGGGAAGGCGGGGTCAAGGAAAACGAGAACCACGGGGGCTGGAGAGCTCATGGCACCAGCTTAGTGCGGCACCGCGGATAAGCTGGGCAGAGCGCCCCGGCCGGAAACCGTTCCCCGGGGCCCAACCTCCCCGGGAGTTATTGACGTGTTGTGGCCTTTTTCGCTTGCCGGCACCGCGCCGACGTGGGTTGTGGTGCTCCTGGGCTTCGCCGACCTTGTCATCAGGGTCCTGGCACTGGGCATCATCCCCGGCAACAGGCGGCCCACCACGGCGATGGCCTGGCTCCTGGGCATCTTCTTTATCCCATTCGTGGGCATCGCGCTGTTCCTGCTGTTTGGAAACTTCCAGCTGTCCAGCCGCCGCCGCGCCCAGCAGGAGCAGGTCAACGACCGGGTGCGGGCCGGCATCACCGCCCTCTCGGACGTGGACAGCGACTACCCCGGCCCCGAGTGGGTCAAGTCCGCCGCCGAGCTCAACCGCACCCTGGGTTCGCTGCCCATGGTGGACAACAACTCCGTTGACCTCATCCCCGGCTACCCGGATTCCATCCTGGCCATGACCCACGCGGTGCGGAAGGCGAAGAAGTTCGTCAACGCCGAGTTCTACATCATGAGCTCCGACCACGTCACCAACGACCTGCTCACGGCCATGGAAGAGGCCGCCGAGCGGGGCGTGGAAGTGCGGCTCCTGTTCGACCACATCGGCACGCTGCGCATCAAGGGCTACCGGAAGCTGCTGAAGCGCCTGAGGGCCGGCAAGATCCAGTGGAAGCGGATGCTTCCCCTCCTGCCCATCCATGGCCAGTGGCGCCGGCCGGACCTGCGCAACCACCGCAAGATCATGGTGATCGACGGCGAAATCGCCTTCACGGGGTCGCAGAACCTGATCGAGCCGTCCTACAACAACCCGCGCCACCGCAAGGCCGGCCGCGAGTGGGTGGAGCTGATGGCGTGCCTGCGCGGGCCCATCGTGACCACCCTGAACGTCGTCTTCGCCACCGACTGGCTGAGCGAGACCGACGAATCCCTGGAACACCAGTTGCAGCTCCCCGCGAATCCGGAGCCCGGCCACGTCACGGCCCAGGTGGTGCCCAGCGGTCCCGGGTTCATCACGGAAAACAACCTCCGGCTCTTCAACACGCTCATCTACTCCGCGCAGCACCGGATCTCCATTTGCAGCCCCTATTTCGTTCCGGACGATTCACTGCTGTACGCCATCACCACGGCAGCGCAGCGCGGCGTCGACGTGGAGCTGTTCGTGTCCGAGAAGGGCGACCAGTTCCTGGTCCACCACGCCCAGCGCTCCTACTATGAGGCGCTCCTTGAGGCCGGTGTGCGGATCTACCTCTACAAGGCGCCGTTCGTGCTGCACGCCAAGCACTTCACCATCGACGACGAGGTGGCCGTCCTGGGCTCCAGCAACATGGACATGAGGTCCTTCTCGCTGAACCTCGAGGTCTCCGTGATGCTCCTGGGCGAGGACATCGTGAACAAGATGCGGGCCGTGGAGGACACCTACCGGGACATCTCCCATGAGCTGAAGCTGGCGGACTGGCTGAACCGGCCGCTCGCCGCGCGCTATGTGGACAACGTGGCCCGGCTGACGGCCACGGTGCAGTAGGACGGCCGTACCTCCCTAAACCCGGGTCAGTCTTCGGGAAACTCCGCCCCCAGGGTGGAGAGCACCCCGTAGGCCTTGGTGCGGATCTCCTCATATTCGTCGTCCGGGTCGGAGTCCGAGGTGATGGCACCGCCGACGCCGAGCGACAGTTCCGCGGTTCCGTCGCCAGCCGTGCTGACCACCAGGGTGCGGATGGCGACGGCGAGATCCGCCGCCGCGTTGAGCGAGAAGTAGCCGATGGCGCCTGAATAGATCCCCCGCGGCCCTGCCTCCAGGTTGTCAAGGATGGCCATGGTGCTGATCTTCGGAGCCCCGGTCATGGAGCCGGCCGGGAAGCAGGCCGCCACCGCCTCTGCCCGTGGTGCTCCGGGCAGGAGGTGGGCGTCGATGGTGCTGACCATCTGGTGGACGGTGGCGTAGCTCTCGATGGCGCAAAGCCTGCTGACCGTAACGGAGCCAGGCATGGCAAAGTGGCTGAGGTCGTTGCGCAGCAGGTCCACGATCATGATGTTCTCGGCCCTGTCCTTGACGGAGGTGGCCAGGTCCGTCCGCAGGCGGCTGTCCTCCTGCGGGTCGGCAGCCCGGCGCCGGGTGCCCTTGATCGGTTCGGCGCGCATTCCGCCGTCGGACCCTATCTTCAGGAACCGCTCGGGCGAGGTGCTGGCCACGGCAACGTTTCCCAGCCGGAGGTAACTGGCGAACGGGGCCGGGTTCCTGCTGCGGAGCGACAGGTAGGTGGCCCATGGATCCAGCGAGCCGGCCGGGACAGTGGCTTCGAGGGTGGTGGTCAGGCACACTTCGTAGGTGTTTCCCTGGGCGATCTGATGCTGTGCGGCGGCAATCTTCTCCCGGTACCGTTCCCCGGTGTCCCGGCTGCGGAAAGTGGGCGGTGTGGTGGGACGCACGACGCCGGTGCTGCCGCCGGCTTCCTGCGTTGGGTCCGCGGCGGCTTCCACGGCTGCCCGCGCCTCCACCAGCCACCCGCCGGCGTCCGGTGCCTCCAGGGCCAGGAGCCAGGCCGTGCCTTCGGCGTGGTCCAGGACCACCGCTCGGCCCGCGAAGATCAGGGCTGCGTCCGGCGTGGGCGCGGAAAGATCGCTGCCGCCGGTTTCGCGTTTCAGCTCATACCCCAGGCAGCCCAGCCAGCCCAGGGTGAATTCGCCGGGGTAGCCCTCGGGGGTCCGCACCGCCCGGCGGCCCCAGACGGTGTCGAGCCAGCGGAAGAAGGGGCCGGGAACGTTGGCAGTGGACGAGCCGGCGCTGATCCGGCTCACACCGCCACGGTGCGTGACGCACTGGCCGAATGTGCCGCCGTCGTCCGCCATGATGCTGAACCGGCTGCGCTCTGCGGCAGTCCGCTGTACAGGATCCGTGCTGTCCGGTCCGCTGCCTGTGTTGGAGGAGTCCAGCCAGACGGCGTTGCCAGAGCCGCCATACAGTGAGTGGAACAGGGTGGGTGCGTCCGGGGCGGCTTCAATGCGCTCGGCGTGAAGGCGAAGGCCGCGGCGGGCTGACAACTCGGGGGCGAGGACCGGAGCCAGGGCGGGCAGGTAGGGGAGGAGTTGGAGGAGGTCCGCGGGGGCTGAGCCGTCGGCGAGGTTCCGGACGCGGAGGTCCGCGTGGCCGGGGACGTCGTCGCGGCCCAGCCACTCTTGCTCCTGGGCTGCCCAGAGGTCCCAGTACGGTTCATATGTTGCGCCGTCGCGCTCCAGTGCCCGGGTCCGCCGGACGGCGTCCGGGGATTCCGCCCAGATCACCGCGCCCAGCATGGGGCGGGCGGCCTCGGCGGCGGCCCCCACTCCCTCAACGATGACGATCTCCGCAGGCAGCGTCACCCGGGCGTCGCCGTCGTAGTGGTTAGCCCAGTCCCAGCTGGTCCAGGAGGCCGCCTGCCCCCGGCTCAGCGGGGTGAGGACCGTGGAGACGTAGCGTTCAATGCCCGCCGCCAGTCCGTCCCAGCCCGGGTAGATGTCCTCAAGGTGGAACAGCGAGACCTTGTGGTGCGCCCGGAGCCGGGCCGCGAGCTCGACGGCGAGGGTGGTCTTGCCTGCGCCGGAGCGCCCGTCGATGGCGATGATGACGGGGGCTGGGCTCATGGACTAGAGCGTACCGTTTTCCGTTGCACCCTTTCACCCGCGGGGCAGTTGCTGCGCCGATGCGTGACGGCCGCTGCTCAGGTGGCCGCCCAGGAACCCGCTCACCAGCAGCAGGACAGCCCCTGCCCTCGCCAGGCGGCGTTGGCGCCGGCATGCACGATGCCTGCACGCTTCAGGGCGCGGTCCTTGTCGGGCCATGTCGCCCAGCCGGAGACTCTGCCTCTTCCAGTGTGGCGAGGAGCCATGCGTACTTGCCGGATGTGCTGGGAAGGCCGTCCAGGCAGCAAGAAAATACTCCTGGTGCCGCTGGATTGCACCGTCTTTTGAAGAGTTTTTGGTGCCTAGTGCGGCTGCAGCTGGGTGTTCCGAAGGACCGCGGACCTGATGTGCTGGACCAGGCCGGGCAGGGCTGCATGAATCTGGTGCCAGACGGCGTCGAAATCCGCGTGGCCGCCGTACCAGGGGTCCTCGATGCCCTGATCCAGGCGGTCCCGCTCCGCCATGGTGGGATCGAAGCTGCGGAGCATCCGGATCTTGTCCAGGGATTCCCGGTCCGGCGCCGCCTCGGTGAGCCAGGCGTAGTGGTCGATGTCCAGGGCCAGGATCAGGTCGCGCTCGCGGAACCACCCGGGTTCCCACTCTCGGGCCACGTGGTGGTCCGAGGCCAGCTGGGTTGCGGCGAGCCGGCGGGCGGCGCGGGGATCAATAGGCCGGCCCGCCTCGTAACCGGTGGTGCCGGCGGAGTCCACCTCCACCAGGCCGTCAAGGCCCTCGCGTTCAAGCGCTGCCTTGAGCATGAGCTCGGCCATGGGGGACCGGCAGATATTGCCCGTGCAGACGGTGATGACGCGATATGCGCTCGACGCTGAGTTCATGCCCCTAAGCATGCGCGCTTCCGAACGCTCTTGGCTAGCCGCCTGTTCACAAAGTTTTACGGGTTTGTAAAGATGCATGACTAACGCCCGAATGGGTACGTCACACGCTGGTGCCGAGTTTGGTGGGTACCTGGTTCAGTGGATCAGGGCCAGCAGGATACCCACACCCACGAACAGGACACCGAACACCCTGCTGAGGACCATTTGGCCCTGTTCCGTGTTGGTGAAGCGCTGGAATGACCTGGCAGCCGCCGCAAAGAAGAACCACATCACCAGGATGTCGATGACAACGATTGTTGCCGTCAACACGGCGTACTGGGTGAACAGGGGCAGGTCGGGCCGGATGAACTGGGGAGTGAAGGCGAGGAAGAACACGATCGCCTTCGGGTTCAACAGATTGACCCAGAAGCCGCGCCGGAAAATGGACCACGCGGGTTCGTTGCGAAGGGCAGCTGCCTGCTCCTGGGCCACCGTGGGCTTGCTCAGGAACTGGCGGATGCCCAGGTACACCAGATAGGCCGCGCCCGCGTAACGGATCACGTTGAAGGCAAGGGGGGAACTGGCCACCAGCACCCCGACGCCCAGGGCCACGATCAGGACGTGCACCATCAGCGCAGCCTGCTGGCCCAGGATTCCCCAGATGGACCGGCGGAACCCCGCGTTCAGCGAGTTGCTCATGGTGTTGATGGCCCCGGCGCCCGGGGTGAAGCTGATCAGGGCGCCGGCACCTGCCAGGGCCAGCCAGAGGGAAAATTGCACTGAACAATCCTACGGTGGCAATTGGCTGCCCCTTTTTCAGTCCCTGTGCTGCTGTCTGGGCAACCAGGGATCAGGCCCGGGCGATGACCTCACCGTTTGGGATCAGGAACCATCCGTCGTCCGTGGAGCCCCAGCGGTGCCAGCCTGCAGAGATACGGGCAAGGTCGGCCGGGTTGGCAAACCCGTACTCCAGCGCCTGCTCGGCGAAGGCTGAGTGGAGCACCCGCTCACCCCAGACGCGCGCCTGCCAGCGCCGCTGCTGCGAGGTGGCGTAAAGCCAGTTGCTGCTGGTGGGGGCGACGTCGGTGAATCCCGCAGCCTGTGCCCAGCTGACCAGCCGCCGCCCGGCGTCGGGTTCTGCACCGTTCCGGCGGGCAATCCGCTGGTACAGGTCCATCCACTCGTCCAGTTCCGGAATGGCGGGGTACCAGCTCATGCCGTGGAAGTCGGCGTCGCGCACTGCCACGATGCCGCCGGGCTTGGCCACCCTCCGCATCTCCCTGAGGGCCTCAACGGGATCGGTCAGGTGCTGGAGCACCTGGTGGGCATGGACGACGTCGAACGTTTCGTCGGCGAAGTCGAGGTCGTAGATGTTGCCGGCAACGAATTCAACGTTGGGTACTTCCCGCTCGGTGGCGAGGGCCTGCGCCTGGGCGATGATGTCAGGTGAGCGGTCCAGGCCCGTGACCTTGCCGGGGCTGACCAGGGCGGCGAAGTCGCAGGTGATGGTGCCGGGGCCGCAGCCCACATCGAGCAGCGACTTACCAGGCGTGAGGTGCGGGAGGACAAACGCCGCGGAGTTTTCGGCGGTACGGGCGGCATGGGCGCGGACCACCGATTCGTGGTGGCCGTGCGTGTAAACGTCGTCTTCAGGCTGCTGCGCACTCATAACCAAACGCTACCCCCAACCTGCATTGCGCGAGCGGACGCCCGGTCCGCGTCATGCAGCCCCCGGAAGGCGGGCCCGAAGGTATGGGTGCTATCCCCGTACCCCCCTGCCTGCGGCCGGGAATACGATGGCCCTCCAGCCGGCGCCGGGCTCCTGACCTCGCTGGACGTTCCATGACACCGCCGTTGCCGCCGAACAGGTGCGGCAACCAGTATTGGGGAGGCAAGAGTGACGCTCAAATCGAGGTTGGCTGCCGCATTGACGGTAGGCGGACTGCTGTCCGGACTGCTCGCGGGACTGGGTGCCCCGGCGGCAAACGCGGCCGTGGCACAGGTGAATGCGACGGTGGAAACTGCCCCAATGCACGGAACGGGGGACGCTGCGGACGACGCAGCGATCTGGATCCATCCCACCGACCCGTCGAAGAGCACCATCATCGGCACGGACAAGAGCACGGATGGCCACGGTCTGGTGGTCTATGACCTGTCGGGCCGGGAACTGTTCTATTACCCCGATGGGCGGATGAACAATGTGGACGTCCGCTACAACTTTCCCCTCGGCAGCAGCCGAGTGGGCCTGGTGGGTGTCAGCAACCGGGTCCGGAGCCTTGACTTCTACAAGGTCAACGAGGCCGACCGTTCGCTCACCAAGGTGGGCAGCTTTGCGCCGACCTCCAACATCGCCACACCCCGCGGGTTCTCCTTCTATCACTCGCCGGACACCGGCAAGTACTTTGCCTACGTTACTGACGTTGGCAAGGTCGAGCAGTGGGAGCTTGACGGCTCCACCGGATCGGTCACCGGCAAGCTCGTGCGCAGCTGGACTGTAAGCGGCCCCGCCCACACCGAGGGCCTGGTGGCCGACGACGAGATGAAGCGGCTCTACATTGCGCAGGAGGATATCGGCGGAATCTGGCGGTACGGGGCTGAACCCGGGGATTCAACCGCGGGGACGAAGGTTGTCAGCACCACCGAGAACGGCGGGGACATCGTCCAGGACATCAAGGGCATCAGCATCTACTACGGCAGCGGGGGCGCCGGCTACCTGCTGGCAGCAAGCCAGGGCTCCAACCGGTTCCACGTCTACTCCCGCGACGACAACCGGCCATTGGGGGCCTTCGCCATCCCGGCCGGTAACGGAATCGATGCTGTCACGGGCATGGACGGCATAGACGTCACCAACTTCGGGGTTGGGGGCCCGTTCCCCCAGGGTTTCTTTGTCACCCAGGACACCAGCAACGACACCGGCAAGCAGAACTTCAAGCTCGTACCATGGCAGTCCATCGCAGCCGCCTACGTACCTGCCCTGCTCGTCGATGCGGCCTACGACCCCCGGAAGATCGGGGCCGGCACCTCCACTCCGCCTCCGCCGGGGGACACCACGCCGCCCGAGACAACCATCACTTCCGGACCGCCCGCGACAACGACGTCGACCAGTGCCTCCTTCGCATTCACCTCGAGTGAGGCCAATTCAACCTTCCAGTGCAGCCTGGACGGGGCGGCGCGGACAGCGTGCACCTCGCCACAGACGTACTCAGGACTGGCGGTTGCATCGCATAACTTCAGCGTGTGGGCCACCGACGCCGCCGGCAATACGGACGCCACGGCGGCCACGCAGGCCTGGAGCGTCACCTCCGGCAACACCGGCGGCGGCGGCACCATCGTCCGCGAGTCAGTGAGCCAGGCCGTGAACACCACGGCAACCACCACCCTCAGGATCCCCAAGCCGGCCAATGTCGCCCAGGGCGACCTGCTGGTCAGCTGCGTGTCCCTCACGGGCGGTACCATCGCAACGTCAGGTGTCCCCGCCGGGTGGACAGTGCTGGCATCGGTGACCAATATCGCGAACCCCAAGGTCTACGGCTACTACAAAGTCGCCACCGGGACCGAGCCGGCGGATTATGCCTGGACCACCTCTTCGACGACGAGCGGGGGAGGCATCGCCAGGTATTCCGGCGCCTCAGGGCCCGACACCGCTGCCACGTCCGGCTCGGGCGCGGCGGCATCGTCGGGAACCATTCCAGCGGTGGCCACCACGGCCGCGAACGCGATGCTTGTGGGATGCATGAGCGTCAACTCAAGCTCCGTGACCCTGACTTCGCCGGCCGGGATGTCCCAGGCAGTGGAAACCGGTGCGCGCCGCTTCGAAGTTGCGGATGGCATCCAGGCGGCAGCGGGGCCAAGCGGGGCGAAGACGTGGAACTTCAGTGCGGCCCGCGAGTGGGCCGGGTGGCTGGTGGCGCTTCGACCCAAGGCGCCTTAGTCCCCGGGCGCCGCCCTGATTGGGGGAAGCAGGAAGGGCCGTCTTCGGACATCCGAAACGGCCCTTTCCTGCGCTTTCCGGGAATGTCACCTAGCCATCGGCGGACTCGCTCCGGGCAGCCACCGTGGCCTCCACCATTGCGGTCATGAAGCGTGTGACTGTTTCCAGCTCGTCTTGCGAGAAGTCCGCCATGGCGCTGCCCATGTGCTGGGCCAGGGGAGCGAAGACAGCGCCCCCGTCCTGGAAGGCCTTGGGGGTCATCTTCAGCTGGACCTGGCGCCGGTCCGTGCTGTTCCGCTCGCGCACGATATGCCCCGAGTGGTCCAGTCGGTCGATGAGGGCGGTGGTGGCAGGCGAGCTCAGGTTCAGCTCTTTGCGCAGGACCCCGGGCGTCACCACGCTCCCGGCGGCCGTGTGCCGCATGATGACGGCGAGGGCATTCATGTCCGTGCGGTGCATGTCCTTCCTGCCGCCGGCGACATCCACATAGCGGTTGGCCTCCATGGTGAACTCCTGCAGGAGGCGGATCAGCGGGTGTGGCGGACCACCGGGAGGGCCGCCGGATGGTCCTGGTGCCGCGCCAGCTGACGTCTTGCGTGCCATGCCCACCTCCCTGCCTTCCTGGTTCCACGCCCACACTTCCGTCCGGCCGTACTGACGGATATTACTGCAGGCCCGGCATTCGTCCCCTACCTGCCGAAAAAAGCTTGGCAGCCACTTATCTCTATGGTGGAGATAATCTATGCTGGAACAAATACTACTCCGCCCGCTTATCGATGGAAGGCGCCATGAACCGCAATAAAGTTGCCAAGGAGCGAGTCCCTTTCTGGCTGCGCTGGCTGGTCCCTGTCGTCCTGGTGCTGACCTGGCTGGGTCTCGCCGGGGTCGGCGGCCCCACCTTCGGCCGGTTGGAGGAGGTCTCCTCCAACGACCAGGCGTCATTCCTGCCCGCCAGCGCCGAGGCCACCGAGGCGCAGGACTGGCAGGCAAAGTTCCGGGACTCGGATGAGGTCCCGGGGATCATCGTCATCGAGAAAAGCGAGGCTTTCACTCCCGCCCAGCTGGGGGAGCTGGCCACGCTCAAGACCAGCCTTGAAGACCTCAAGCTGGGCAGCGCGGTGATCGGCCCGATTCCCTCCAAGGACGCCAAGGCGGTGCAGTTCGTGGTCCCGGTCGGGTCCTCGGTTGAGCTCAAGGATGCGGTCAAGGAACTCCGCGGGACTGTCACAGAAGCGGCCCCGGCAGGTGCCCAGACCTTCGTGACCGGCCCCGCCGGCCTTGCCGCCGACCTCACCGCAGCCTTCGGCGGCATTGACGGCATCCTCCTGCTGGTGGCCTTGTCCGCGGTGTTCGTCATCCTCCTCATCGTTTACCGGTCCCTGCTGCTGCCCATCATGGTGCTGCTGACCTCCGTGTTTGCCCTGTGCGCAGCAATCCTGCTGGTGTTCGGCATGGCCAAAGCCGGCTGGATCCAGCTCAACGGCCAAAGCCAGGGCATCCTCTCCATCCTGGTAATCGGCGCGGCCACGGACTACGCCCTGCTGTTCGTGGCACGCTTCCGGGAAGCGCTCACCCACACCACCAACCGCACCGCGGCTGTCCTGAACGCCTGGAAGGCGTCCTTCGAGCCCATCCTGGCGTCCGGCGCCACCGTGATCATCGCGCTGCTGTGCCTGCTCTTCTCCGACCTGAACTCCAACAAGGCGCTGGGACCGGTGGCGGCCGCAGGCATCCTGTGTGCCCTGTTCGCAGCGCTGACCCTGCTGCCCGCGCTGATGGCCCTGCTGGGCCGGGCAGCCTTCTGGCCGTTCCGTCCCAAGCTCCTCCCTGCAGACCAGCGTGAACCCGAACTGGTTACGGGCCTGGAAGGCCAGAAGGGGCTGTGGCGTGCCACCGGTTCGCTGGTAGCGCGGCGGCCCAGGACCGTCTGGGTGGCTTCGGTCCTCCTGCTGCTGGTTGCGGCAGGCGGCCTGTTCCAGCTGAAGGCCAACGGCGTACCGCAGACCGACGTCATCCTCACCGCCTCCAACGCCGTCGACGGCCAGGACGCACTGGCCCGCCATTTCGACGCCGGCAGCGGCAGCCCCGCCGTCGTGATTGCTGACCAGGCCAAGGCCGCCGAGGTGCTGGACCGCGTGAAAGCGGACGACGGCGTGGGCGAGGCCTACCTGCTGGGCCCGGGCAGCGTCCCCATCACCGGAGCCCCCGGGGCTCCCAGCGCCCCGGACGTCCGCGAAGGAAAGGTGATCATCAACGCCACCCTCAACGACGCGGCGGACTCGCTGGAAGCGGAGGAAACCGTCAAGGCGCTGCGGGCCGGGGTGAAGGCCGTCGATCCCGGCGCCCTGGTGGGCGGCGTCACCGCTACGGCGCTGGACACCAACACCACCGCCCAGCACGACCTGGTGGTCATCATTCCGGTGGTCCTGGTGGTGATCCTCTTCATGCTGATGCTGCTGCTGCGCTCGATCGTGGCCCCGGTCCTGCTGGTGCTCTCCGTGGTGCTTTCCTACGCGGCGGCGCTCGGTGTGTCGGCCTTTGTCTTCAACAACATCCTTGGCTTCCCGGGCGCGGATGCGACGGTTCCGCTGTTTGGCTTCGTGTTCCTGGTGGCCCTGGGCGTGGACTACAACATCTTCCTGATGAGCCGGGTCCGTGAAGAGTCGCTCAAGCACGGCACCCGGCCCGGCATCCTCCGTGGCCTGGTGGTGACCGGAGGGGTCATCACCTCCGCGGGCGTGGTGCTCGCGGCCACATTTGCAGCGCTTGGCGTCATTCCCATCATGTTCCTGGTGCAGCTGGCGTTCATAGTGGCGTTCGGTGTGCTGCTGGACACCGTCCTGGTGCGCTCGCTGCTGGTGCCGGCGCTGGCCTACGACATCGGACCGAAGATCTGGTGGCCCAGCAAGCTGGGGCGCGCGGACGGCGGGAATGCAGCCCGGCCGCGGGAGCCCGGCGTCGAGCCGCTGGAAGAAGTGCCCAGCCGCTGACCCTGCGCCAAAGCGCTAAACCTCGGAGCACTAACCCTGCTGCCGCCACCAGTCCACGGTGGCGGCAGCAGCCGTTTCCAGCGGAGTCGGACCGACTTCCAGGGCAGCCTGGGACGCGGCCGAGTCCATGATGAACGGCCGCTCAAACTGGTACAGCATCTCGGCCAGCTCGCGGGCGTCGGTTGAGAGTATCCCGGCGGTGCGGAGGGTCCAGCCGGGCAGGGCGCGCACCTTGGGCGCCGGCCGTCCTGCCGCGGCGGCGAAGGCGTGGGCCAGCTCCATCTGGGTAAGGGCCGGACCCGTGGGGGCGTGCCATACGGCATTCCAGGCGGAGGGCCTGTCCGCCGCCGCGATCATCGCCGTGGCCAGGTCCGGGACGTACGTGAACGAGTGCGGCTGCCGTGAGCTGCCCACCACGCTGACGTTCTTCCCCGCCAGGATGGGCACCACCATGCGCTCCCCGCCGTGCGCCATCCGGACGCGGGGACCAAAAAAGTCGCCTGCCACCACGCTCACCGTTGGCGTTGTGGCGGCCTCGCGGGTCCGGAGCAGCTCCGTCCGCACCCCGCGTTTGCCGCCCGCAGCGTGGCGCGGGCTGCCCTCCGTCATCACGCTGTCCGGCTCGCTGTAGGAGTAGAGGCTTTCCGGGAATACGACGACGGCACCCGCTTGGTGCGCCGCAGTGAGGACCGCCTGCTCGGCGGCGGGAAGCTCCGCCCGCCATGCCGCGGCGGTGTACGCCGAGCCGTGAATGCAGTGGAAGACTGCCCGGGCGCCGGCCAGGGCTGATCGCAGAACCTCGGGATCCTTCGCGTCACCGGCGATGAGATCGATCAGCGGGTGCTGTGGTCCGCTGCCCGACCGCGTGAGGACGCGCACCTGCCGTCCCAGGTCTGCCAACTGTTCGGCCACCGTCCACCCCACCGGTCCCGCTCCGGTTACTACGTACACATCTGCCATTGTGGCTTCCTTGTTGCTGTTTCCGAGAGCACTGCTCTCGGAAACAGCATGACCCTATAAGCCGGCTAAGTCAAGAGCGGTGCTCTCTTTTGATTCCGGCGCTCTCGTTTATGGCATGCTGGACCCGTGACTGACGTCGAAAAAACAGCCGGCACTGTTGTCCGCCCCCTCACCCCGCGGCAACGGGCACGGGCGCAAACCGTGGCGGATATCGTCCGCCTGGGGCGGCAGCACCTGGCAACGCACGGTGCGGCCGCTCTCTCCCTGCGGGCGGTGGCGAGGGACCTCGGGGTGGTGTCCTCCGCGGTCTACCGCTATGTGGAGAGCCGGGACGAGCTCCTGACCTTGTTGCTGATAGACGCCTTCGGCGAGCTTGGGGACGCGGTGGACGCCGCCGTCGCCCAAGCGCCGGAGGATGACCACACTGCCCGCTTCCGGGCGCTGGGCCGCGCGGTCCGGGAATGGGCCCTGCGCGAGCCTGCCAGCTACGCGCTCCTTTTTGGCAGCCCCGTGCCCGGCTACAGCGCCCCGGCGGAGCGCACGGCGGGCCCGGGCACCAGGGTCATCGTCAGCCTCATCGGCATCCTGGATGCAGCTTCCCGGGCAGGGCAGCTGGCAGTTCCGGCCGAAGGCGCACCACAACTGCCGCCAACCCTGGGCAGGGACCTTGCCGCCATCCGTTCCGAGTTTGGCCTGGACCTTCCGGAGGAACTGGTGGCGAGGGGTGTCCTGGTGTGGAGCTCCCTCTTTGGTGCGGTCAGCTTCGAGGTGTTCAACCAGTACGGGCCGGATACCTTCCATGCGCCCGCTGACCTCTTCGACCATCACCTCGCCGTCCTGGCAGGCATCGCCGGCCTGCCGGCAGGGGCCTCCCGATAGGTGCCGGCGAAGCCCTGTTGGTGCGCGCGGGCCGTCGATAGACTGCCAGTGCGCCCGCATGGACGCGGAGCCTCGAAGGAGAGATGCACCATGACCGAGAACCCTGAAGTTGCAGCCGAGGAGCCCCGCAAGGGAAGCAGCGCACCCGGACTGGAGGGTGAAGGCGGGCAGTACGTGGATGGTGACTATGGCGATGCCGGAGCCGTGGAAAGGCCGGCGGGCGAACGGGACGACCAGTATCCGGAAGGCAACTACGGCGATGCCGGAACAGTTGGGGCCCCTGCCGGAGGTGCGGGCGAAGGCGGGCAATACGTGGACGCGGACCATGGCGCCGGCGGTACCGTCAACGGGCCCGGGCGGGACCTTGCCGACGGCGAATACGAGGAAGGCGACTACGGGGAGGCCGGCACAGCCGGCGGCGCCCGAACAGAGGAGGCCGTCCGCGAAGGGCTTACCGACCGCCAGGTCCAGGCGACGGCGGAAGAGCGCGGCCCGCTGCACGGCGACCGGGACACGGAGCGCTGAGTAGCCCGGCGCCGCGTTCTCCTAAAGCGAACCCGCCTTCCGGCGTCGTAATTCTGCGCGCAGAAGCCCGGAAATCCAAGGAATACCGCGGCTGTTATCCGGCGCGGCATCCAAAGTTGAGCGGACTGCACTCAACTTTGGATTGACATCGGTGGCGCCCTGAGTAAAGTTGAGTGCAGAACGCTCAATGCTTAGGGCGCCAACCAGTTTCCAAGGAAAGAAGGAAGCAACACATGTCACGTGCAGTAGGTATCGACCTCGGAACCACCAACTCCGTCGTCTCCGTTCTCGAAGGTGGCGAGCCCACCGTTATTGCCAACGCCGAGGGTGGCCGCACCACGCCGTCGGTCGTTGCATTCTCCAAGTCCGGCGAGGTCCTGGTTGGCGAAATCGCCAAGCGCCAGGCTGTCAACAACATCGAGCGCACCATCGCTTCAGTCAAGCGCCACATGGGCACCGACTGGAAGGTGGACATCGACGCCAAGAAGTACACCCCGCAGGAAATTTCCGCGCGTATCCTCATGAAGCTGAAGAACGACGCCGAGTCCTACCTGGGTGAAAAGGTCACCGACGCCGTCATCACCGTCCCGGCCTACTTCAACGACGCCGAGCGCCAGGCCACCAAGGAAGCCGGCGAAATCGCAGGCCTGAACGTCCTGCGCATCGTCAACGAGCCCACCGCCGCGGCACTGGCCTACGGCCTGGACAAGGGCAAGGAAGACGAACTCATCCTGGTCTTCGACCTCGGTGGCGGCACCTTCGACGTCTCCCTGCTGGAAGTCGGCAAGGACGAAGACAACTTCTCCACCATCCAGGTCCGCGCCACCGCCGGTGACAACCGCCTGGGCGGCGACGACTGGGACCAGCGCGTCGTTGACTACCTGCTGAACCAGCTCAAGGTGAAGGGCATCGACCTCTCCAAGGACAAGATCGCCCTTCAGCGCCTCCGCGAAGCAGCTGAGCAGGCCAAGAAGGAACTCTCCTCCTCCACCAGCACCAACGTCTCGCTCCAGTACCTCTCCGTCACCCCCGACGGCCCGGTCCACCTGGACGAGCAGCTGACCCGCGCCAAGTTCCAGGACCTCACCAAGGACCTGCTGGAGCGCACCAAGAAGCCGTTCCACGACGTCATCAAGGAAGCCGGCATCAAGCTATCCGACATCAACCACATCGTGCTGGTGGGCGGTTCAACCCGTATGCCCGCCGTCTACGACCTCGTGAAGGAACTGGCCGGCGGCAAGGAGCCCAACAAGGGCGTGAACCCGGACGAGGTCGTCGCAGTCGGCGCAGCCCTGCAGGCCGGCGTGCTGAAGGGTGAGCGCAAGGACGTCCTCCTGATCGACGTCACCCCGCTGTCCCTCGGCATCGAAACCAAGGGTGGCGTGATGACGCACCTGATCGAGCGCAACACCGCCATCCCCACCAAGCGGTCCGAGACCTTCACCACGGCGGATGACAACCAGCCGTCCGTGGCGATCCAGGTCTTCCAGGGCGAGCGCGAGTTCACCCGCGACAACAAGCCGCTGGGCACGTTCGAACTCACCGGCATCGCCCCGGCACCGCGCGGTATTCCGCAGATCGAGGTCACCTTCGACATCGACGCGAACGGCATCGTGCACGTCTCCGCCAAGGACAAGGGCACCGGCAAGGAGCAGTCCATGACCATCACCGGTGGCTCCAGCCTCTCCAAGGAAGACATCGACCGGATGGTCCGCGACGCCGAGGAGCACGCAGCCGAGGACAAGGCGCGCCGCGAGGCAACCGACACCCGCAACACGGCCGAGCAGCTTGCCTACTCCGTGGACAAACTGATCGCCGACAACGCGGACAAGCTGCCCGAAGAGGTCAAGACCGAGGTCCAGGCCGACGTCGACAGCCTCAAGAAGGCCCTTGAAGGCACCGACGACGCCGCTGTGAAGTCCGCGTTCGAGAAGCTGCAGGCTTCCCAGACCAAGCTGGGCGAGGCCATCTACGCCCAGGCCGGTTCGCCGGACGGCGCAGGCGCTGCAGGTGCTGCAGGTGCTGAAGGTGCCGCCGGAGCCTCGGCAGGTTCCAAGGACGAGGACATCGTCGACGCCGAAATCATCGACGAAGACGAAGCGAAGAAGTAACCCATGCCGCACCACGGTAACGAGGAAGAGCACAACACATCCGCAAGCCAGCAGAACACGCAGGGCAACGGCCAGGAGCCCGTCATCCGGGACAACCGCAAGGTTGACCCGGTGACCGGGCAGGCCCGGCACCCCGAGGGCGGCCAGTCCGCGCCGGGGGCCGGTTCCCGGGCCGGGGCAGCAGATTCCGACGGCGACGCGCTGGCCCAGGCCGAGGAGATTCTCAACGGCGTGGACGTGCCGGCCGAGGAATCCGTGGCCCAGGGTGCGCCCGCAGGGTCCGCCGGCGCCGAGGCAGCCGAACTGCGCAACGACCTGCTCCGCCTTCAGGCTGAGTACGTCAACTACCGCAAGCGCGTTGAACGCGACCGTGCCGTGGCAGGGGAAATGGCCGTCATCGGCGTCCTGAATTCCCTGCTCCCGGTCCTGGACGACGTCGACGCCGCACGGCAGCACGGTGACCTCACCGACGGCCCCTTCGCCGCGATCGCCACCAAACTGGAGAACGCGCTGAAGACCTACGGCCTGGTCCGCATCGACGAAACCGGCGTGGAGTTCGATCCCACGATCCACGAAGCCCTGATCCAGCAGCCCGGCGAGGACATCGAGGTTGACACCGTCAGCCAGGTCCTCCGCTCCGGCTACAAGTCAGGCGACCGTGTCCTCCGCGCAGCCCAGGTGATCGTGGCCGTCCCGGCTTAGTTGCCCCTCGCCTCCGCGGATGAGGGGGTCCCGCCCGGGCCCCCTCATCCGCTCCGGCGTTCAGCGGTAATCTCGCCCTAACGCTTTTGTACTTTGAAAGGAAACGCCATTGGCTAGCCAGGATTGGGTGGACAAGGACTTTTACAAGATCCTTGGTGTTGCCAAGGACGCTTCCGACGCCGACATCAAGAAGGCCTACCGGAAGCTTGCGCGGCAGCACCACCCTGATACGAATGCGGGGAACGCCGCTTCCGAGAGGAAGTTCAAGGACATCTCCGAGGCTTATTCGGTGCTTTCGGATCCGGATGAGCGCCAGCAGTATGACGCCATCCGGGCCATGGGCAGCGGGGCCCGCTTTGCTCCCGGCGGCGCCGGCGCCCCCAACGGCGGGTTCGAGGACATGTTCGGCGGCCTGTTCACCGGCAATACCGGACGGCACGCCGGTGGTTTCAATCCCTCCGCCGGCGGCATCCCGCCCGAGTTCGCCGACCTCTTCGGCGGCTTCGGCGGCGCCCCCGGATTCCAGCGCGCCCCGCAGAAGGGCGCCGACCGGACCGCGTCGACCAGCATCTCCTTTGCCGGCTCCATCCGCGGCACCACCATCGGCCTGCGTGAACCCAGCGGCGAGGTCATCGATGTCCGGGTTCCCGCGGGTATCAAGGACGGCCAGAAGGTCCGCGTGCGTGGCAAGGGCCAGCCCGGTCCTGCCGGCAATGGTGACCTGGTGGTCTCCGTGTCGGTCCAGCCACATGCGTTTTACACGCGCGACGGCGACAACCTCCGGATCCACGTCCCCGTCACCTTCCCGGAGGCTGCTTTGGGCGCGGACATCGAAGTTCCCACCATCGACGGCGACAAGGTCAAGGTCCGCGTCCCGGCAGGCACGCCGTCCGGCCGTACCCTGCGGGTCAAGGGCAAAGGCGTCAAGACGCCCAAGGCCACCGGCGACCTGCTGGTGACGATCGACGTCGCGGTTCCCAAGAATCTCAACAAGGACGCCGAAGCTGCGGTCAAGGCGTTCGCCGAGGCCACGTCGTCGGCGGACGTTCGCGAGGGCCTGGCAGCCAAGGCCCGGCTCTAGGCGCGGAGGTGAGGCGTGGACATCAATGCTGACCAGCCGATCTTTGTGATTTCGGTGGCGGCAGAGCTGGCGGACATGCACCCCCAGACCCTGCGGCAGTACGACAGGCTTGGCATCGTCAAGCCCAGCCGTGCCCCTGGAAAGTCCCGGCGCTATTCGCAGCGTGACGTGAACATGCTGCGGGAAGTGCAGCGGCTGTCGCACGAAGGTGTGTCGCTGGAGGGGATCAAGCGCATCCTGGAACTCGAAAACCAGGTGGCAGCCCTCCAGAGCCGGATCGCTGAACTCACCGAGGAACTCGGGCGGCGGCCGCGTTCCGTGGATTCGCGCATCTTCGCCGCCGGCGCCGCGGGCGATGTGGTGAGCCTGGCCCGTGGCCAGCGCCCCCGGCCCCGGTCACAGGCGGTCATGTTGTGGCGGCCCCGGGCGATCGGACAATAAGTGCGATCGGACAATAACGGGATGCCGGAGAGCAGGTAGCGTTTCCCGGTGCCCCGGACAAATATGAGTACCCGCTACTCGTGACGGAAAAGCCCCCTGGAATTTGAATGGAACCATCGCCGGATCAGCGGCGATGGTTCCGCAATTTCTGGGGGTTTTCGTGTTTAAGGTTCTCAGCGAAGCTGCTTCAACCCGGGTCCGGCCATGAGCCCGGGGATGGAATCCGTGGCCGCGTTCAGCAGCTCCTTGCCGGGGCAGATCCTGCTGGCCATCGGGCAGACCATTGTTGTGGTCTGCGTCTGCTTTGACATGGTCCGTGAATTGTCCGTCCCGCGGTCCCACCGGCGTTACGTGGCCAGCACCGTCTTCCGTACCCTGGCGATCCCGTCGATCGTGGCCAATGCCATGACTGTCTTCATCGCCCTGGTGGTGTCCTCCTGGGTGGACGTGGTGATGGGCATGTTTGTCCTGGTGGCCATTGTTTTCCGGTTCCACCACAACCAGGACGAGGACAACTGGTGGAAGGGCAAGGGCAAGAAACTTGCCCGGTGGGCCCGCCGGCAGTTCGCCGGCCGGACGTCCACGGCCCCGGCCATGGGGTAGCGCCGCGAAGCCCCGGGAGCCCGGCGCCGGCAACCTTGCGTGCCGGGCTCCCGCGTCAACATCAGCCGTTGATCACCTGCGGTACGCCCAGGGCCTTGAGGCCCTCCACGCCGAATTCCACGCCGTAGCCGGACTGCTTGGCGCCGCCGAACGGGATGCGCGGGTCCACGGCGCCGTGCCGGTTGATCCACACGGTTCCGGCCTGGATGCGGGCCGCGACCTCCCGGGCTGCTTCCAGGTTGGGGGACCAGACGGAGGCGCCCAGGCCGACGTCGAGCCCGTTCGCCTTTTCCACCGCCTCGTCGATGCTGCTGTAGCGGATGATCGGCAGGGCGGGGCCGAACTGTTCCTCGGCCACCAGCGGGTTGTCGTTGTCGATGTCCGCCACCAGGGTGGTGGGGTAGAAGTAGCCGGGCTGGCTGGTATCCGGGTTCCCGCCCAGCAGGACGCGTGCCCCGGAAGCCTTGGCCGCCTCCACGAGGGTGGCCACGACGTCGTACTGCGCCTTGTTCTGCAGCGGTCCCAGCACGTTGTTCTCGTCCAGGCCGTTGCCCATGGGCATCTGCTTGGCGACCGCCACGAGCTCGTCACAAACGGCGTCGTAGATGTCGTCGTGGACGTAGAGGCGCTTGAGCGCGGCGCAGGTCTGGCCGGTGTTGAGGAAGGCGCCCCAGAAGATGTCCGTGGCAATGGCCTTGGGGTCGGCGTCGGGCAGGACAATACCGGCGTCGTTGCCCCCAAGTTCCAGGGTGAGCCGCTTGACGGTGTCGGCGGAGGACTTGATGATGGCGCGGCCGCCGGCGGTGGAGCCGGTGAACATGATCTTGCCGATCGCCGGGTGGTCGGTGAGGCGGGCGCCCACCTCGCGGCCGCAGGACACCACGGACAGGATGCCTTCGGGGAGTTCTTCGTTGAGGACCTTGACCAGCGCCAGCACGGAGAGCGGGGTGTTGCCGGAGGGCTTGACGACGACGGTGTTGCCCATGCGCAGGGCCGGCGCCAGCTGCCAGACGGCGATCATCATGGGCCAGTTCCACGGGCCGATCGCCCCGACCACGCCGATGGGCCGGTAATGCAGCTCGGCGCGGGTCTCACCGTCGTCCACGATGGTTTCCGGTTCCAGCGGCAGGCCGGCCGTGGCGCGGAGCCAGGCGACGCAGGCGCCCACTTCGAAGCGGGCGTTGGGGCCGTTCAGCGGTTTGCCCTGCTCGCGGGAGAGCAGCTGGGCGAGTTCCTCGGCGGAGCGTTCGACGGCGTCGGCTGCCTTGAGCAGCGCGGCGGACCTTGCGTCGTGGCCCAGGGCAGCCCAGGCTGGCTGCGCGGCCACGGCTGCGGCCACGGCGCTTTCCAGGTAATCGAGGCTGTGGACGGGGGCTTCGCCTACCGGTTCGCCCGTGGCCGGATTGAGGATGGTCCGGCCAGTGCCGGCAGCGGGGGCAATGGAGGCAAGAAGTGCATCGTACGTTTCCAAGGGATACTCCACATCGAGTAGGCGAGGACGCCAGCCGGTCGGCGTAGCGGGTTACTCCCCAGTTTGGGTGAGTGCCCGCCCCCCGCTCTTGTGTTTGTGCGCAGGACTGTTGGCGGAGAGGGAACGGCGTAAAATCGGCCGGCCTTATTGTGAACTTGTCAGATTAAGCCTTAGGGTGGGGATCAGGCCGGCGAAGCCCTCGAGAACCGCCGGGTAACTCCTCCCCGGATCCAGGCAAACGACCCCGTCAAACGCCCAGCAGCGGTACCGCGGCCCTTATTGCGCCACGGCGCACAGGTGCTGGGTTTTGCGTCGTCGACGCCCCCGACAAGCAGGAGAACACCATGACCGTAGAGTCCGAGCTCACTGAAGCGCCCGCAACAGCACCTACCGACATCTCCCGAGGGGGCAGCTACGTTACGTTGCCATCCGGATCGGAGGTATCGCCGAAGCTTGAGGGCAGCTACGTCACGGTGCCCGGAGCCCTTCCCGGACATGGCAACAGGGCCCAGGGCACGTACGTGACACTTCCCGCGGCGCCGGCGGGGGCGACCGAGATCAGCTACACCCGCGTCGGCTGACCCGCGTCAAGAAGCACCTGCCACCCTTTCGACCAGGGCGGCAGGTGCTTCTTCCCCGCGGTTACCCGGCGTAGGGGTTGTTGATGCCGATGTATTGGGTGGTGGTGTATTCGGCGATGCCTTCGGAGCCGCCTTCGCGGCCCAGGCCGGATTGCTTGACGCCGCCGAAGGGTGCGGCGGCGTTGGAGATGACGCCGGCGTTGAACCCGACCATGCCGAATTCGATCTGTTCCGCGACGCGCAGGAGGCGGTTGAAGTCGCGGCTGTAGAGGTAGGACGCCAGGCCGTATTCGGTGTTGTTGGCGAGCCGGATGGCGTCTTCCTCGGTGCTGAAGGTGGTCACCGGGGCTACGGGGCCGAAGATTTCCTGGCCAAGGATCGCCGCGTGGTTGGGCACGTTGGCCAGGACGGTGGGCTGGTAGAAGTAGCCCGGTCCGTCCACCGGTGCGCCGCCGGTCACGGCCACTGCTCCGGCGTCGACGGCGGCGCTCACCAGTGCATGCACCTCATCACGGGCGCCTGCGTCGATGAGGGGTCCCACCTGGGTGGCCGCCTCGGTGCCGCGCCCGGTGTGCAGGGCGCCCATGGCGGCGGCGAACTTCCGGGTGAACTCCTGCGCCACGGATTCGTGGACCAGGAACCGGTTGGCCGCGGTGCAGGCTTCGCCCATGTTCCGCATCTTGGCTGCCATGGCCCCTTCGACGGCCTTGTCCAGGTCGGCATCTTCGAAGACGATGAACGGCGCGTTCCCGCCGAGCTCCATCGAGGTGCGCAGCACGTTCTGCGCGGCGTCTGCCATGAGGCGCTTGCCGACGGGGGTGGAGCCGGTGAAGGAGACCTTCCGCAGCCTTGAGTCCTTCAGGAGCGGGCCGGAAATCCCGGACGCGGAGGAGGATGCGACGACGTTGAGGACCCCGGCGGGAAGGCCGGCGTCGAGCATGGTCTGGGCGAAGTACTGCGCCGTAAGCGGGGTGAGCTTGGCGGGTTTGAGGACCATGGTGCAGCCGGCGGCGATGGCGGGGGCGACCTTGCGGGTGGCCATGGCGAGCGGGAAGTTCCAGGGGGTGATGAGCAGGCAGGGGCCCACGGGTTTGTGCTGGACCAGGATCTTGTTCCTGCCCTCCGGGGTGGTGAGGTAGCGGCCATAGTCGCGGACGGTTTCCTCGGCGAACCAGCGCAGGAACTCTGCCCCGTAGGTGACCTCACCGCGGGCCTCGGCCAGCGGTTTGCCCATTTCCAGGGTCATCAGCAGGGCGAAGTCCTCGGCCCGCTCGGTCACCAGGTCGAAGGCCCGCCGGAGGATCTCCGCCCGGGTCCTAGGTGCGGTGCGCGCCCAGGACGCCTGCACGGCGTCGGCTGCATCGAGTGCGGCAATGGCGTCTTCGCTGGTGGCGGAGGCGAGGGTGGCGAGCACCTCCCCGGTGGCGGGGTCGTGCACGTCGAACGTGCCGCCGTCGGACGCCTCGCGCCACTGACCGTTGATGAGCAGGCCGGTGGGGACGGAAGCCAGGAGCGAGGCTTCATGCTCCGGCGAAAAGGCAGGGGAGATCGCAGAAAGTGTCATGGGAAGTCCTTAGGAAGGGAAGGTCAGTAGCTGGCGGGGGTGTCGCCGTCGGCGTGGGGAATGTACTTTGCTGCGAGGGCCTCGGAACCGCGGGCGAGGAGTGCGACGTCGGCGCCCACCAGGATGAAGTCCGCGCCGTTGGCGAGGTAGTGCTCGGCCGTGGCGGGAGCGAAGGCGTTGACGCCCCCGGGTTTCCCGGCCGCCTTGGCAACGGACAGGCAGTGTTCGACGGCGGCGCGCACCTCGGGGTGTTCCTGCTGTCCCAGCAGGCCCATGGAAGCGGCGAGGTCGGAGGGGCCCACGAAGATGGCGTCCACGCCGTCGACTTTGAGGATGTCCTCCACAGCCTCGACGGCCGCCGTCGATTCAATCTGGACGGTGACGCTGATGGTCTCGCTGGCCCGGGCGAGGTAGTCCGGGACCCGGTTCCAGCGTGCGGCGCGGGCCAGGGCCGAGCCCACGCCGCGGGCGCCGTGGGGCGGATAGCGGGTGGCAGCAACCGCCGCCTCCGCTTCCGCCACCGAATTCACCATGGGGATCAGCAGGTTCTGAACCCCCAGGTCCAGGTACTGCTTGATCACCACCGTGTCATTCACCGGCGGCCGGACCACGGTGTGGACCGGGTAGCCATGGATGGCCTGGAGCTGGGCGAGGATGGACTCGAGGCCGTTGGGGCTGTGCTCCGCGTCCACCAGCAGCCAGTCCAGCCCTGCCCCCGCGCAGAGTTCGGCGACCAGCGGGCTGCCGGAGCACACCCACATCCCGGCGAGCGGGCGGCCTGCCTTTCCCTTCTGTTTTTGCGCAGCCAGGGCGGAGCGGAAGGTGTCTTCTATTCGAAACGGCATGTCACAGCTCCCAGGGGTCCGTAGTCGGCGTGGACGGTGTCGCCCTTGTACACCCACAGTGGGCGGGTGAACGAGCCGGCCAGGATGATGTCGCCTGCCTTGAGCGCGTCGCCGTGGGCGGCGATCTTGTTGGCCAGCCAGTGCACGCCGTTGGCGGGGTGGTCCAGCACGCCCGCGGCCACGCCGGTTTCCTCCACGGTCTGGTTCTTGTAGAGGATGGCGGAGACCCAGCGCAGGTCAACGGCGTCCGGCTTGACCGGGTTGCCGCCGATCACCATGGCGCCCATGGCGGCGTTGTCCGAGATGGTGTCCACGATGGTCCGGCCCTCCATCTCGATCCGGGAGTCCAGGATTTCGAGGGCCGGAACCACGTAGTCGGTGGCCTTCAGGACATCGAAGATGGTCACGCCCGGGCCCTTGAGTCCGTCCCTGAGGACGAACGCCAGCTCCACCTCCACGCGCGGGTGGGTGTACTGGTCCCACCGAACGGAGCAGCCGGTCTCCAGCACCATGTCATCGAAGATGGCGCCGTAGTCCGGTTCGGTGATGCCGGTGGCGGCCTGCATGGCCTTGGACGTGAGGCCGATCTTGCGCCCCACCAGGGTCCGGCCGGCGTCCTCGTTGCGGCGCCGCCACAGCTGCTGCACCGCGTAGGAATCCTCCACCGTCATCTCCGGGTACCGGGCGGTCAGGCGGGGGACAGGGGTGCGGGTCCGGCCGGCTTCCACCAGCTCGTCCGCGATGGCCTCAATCGTCGTGGGCTCCAGCATGGCTAGACCTGGACTCCCAGCTTGAAGCCCGTCCGGTCGCCTTCGGGCGAGCCGTCCTTGCGGGTGTAGGAGAAGCCGTCGGCGCCCACCGTGACCGCCATCTCGGACTTTTCCTCGCGGACGATGACCGGCTGCGGGTTGCCGTCCAGGTCCAGGACCAGGGAGGCCTCGGTGTACCAGGAGGGGACCACGGGGTTGCCCCACCAGTCGCGGCGCTGGTTGTCGTGGACGTCCCAGGTGATGGTGGGGTTGTCCGGGTCGCCGGTGTAGTAGTCCTGGGTGTAGATCTCAATGCGGTGGCCGTCCGGGTCCAGGATGTAGAGGTAGAACGCGTTGGACACGCCGTGGCGGCCGGGGCCGCGTTCGATCCGGTCGCTGATGCGCAGGGCGCCCATCTTGTCGCAGATCTGGATGATGTTGTGCTTCTCGTGCGTGGCGAACGCGACGTGGTGCATGCGGGGGCCGTTGCCGCCGGTCAGGGCGGTGTCATGGACGGTCTGCTTGCGGTGCATCCAGGCGGCGTAGGTGACGCCGTCGGCATCCTTGATGTCCTCGGAGACGCGGAAGCCCAGGTCCTCCAGGTACTTGCGGCCGCGCGGGACGTCCGGGGTGACCTGGTTGAAGTGGTCCAGGCGGACCAGTTCACCGGCGGAGTAGAGGTCATAGCGCTGGGTGAGCCGCTCCACGTGCTCCACGTCGTAGAAGAACTCGTACGGGAAGCCCAGCGGGTCCTCCACGCGGACGGAGTCGCCGATGCCTTTGGTGAAGCCTTCCTTGCGGCGCTCCACCCGGCAGCCGAGCTCCTTGTAGTAGGCCTCGGCGGCATCCACCTCCGCAGGGGACTTCACCCGGTAGGCGAAGGCGGCGACGGCGGCGATGGGTCCCTTGCGGAGCACCAGGTTGTGGTGGATGAATTCCTCCAGGGAGCGCAGGTAGATCGCGTTCTCGTCCTCCTCGGTGACGTGCAGGCCCAGGACGTCGACGTAGAACTCGCGGGACCTGGCGAGGTCGGTGACCACGATCTCCATGTAGGCGCAGCGGACGATGTCCGGTGCCGGGACGCTGGGGGTGGGAACGAAGTTGGTCATGATGGTCTCTCTTCTTTGAAAGGGGGCTTCTTCCCCAACTGACTGGCAGTAGTTGTCGTTTTGAGGCCTCAAAACGACAACAAATGCGAGCTGGTTGGGTTCAGGCGCCGAATTTGGGGGTGTGGACGGTGCCGAGCGTGATGTGCACGGCCTGCTGGTCGGTGTAGAAGTCGATGGAGCGGTAGCCGCCCTCGTGGCCCAGGCCGGAGGCCTTGACGCCGCCGAACGGGGTGCGCAGGTCGCGGACGTTGTGGCTGTTCAGCCACACCATGCCGGCTTCGACGTTCTGCGAGAAGTTGTGGGCCCGGGTCAGGTTCTGGGTCCAGATGTAGGCGGCCAGGCCGTACTTGGTGTTGTTCGCCAGGGCGAGGGCCTCGTCGTCGTTCTCGAACGGGGTGATGGCCACGACGGGTCCGAAGATTTCCTCCTGGAAGATCCGGGCATCGGGCGCGACGTCGGCGAACACCGTGGGTGCGATGTAGTTGCCTTCGGGCAGGTGGCCGGGGCGGCCGCCGCCGGCCAGGAGCCGGCCTTCGGACTTTCCAATCTCCACGTAGGAGGCCACCTTGTCGTAGTGCTCGGGGTGGACCAGGGCCCCCACTTCGGTCTTGGGGTCATGGGGGTCACCCACCACGATGTTCTTTGCCCGGGCGGCGTACTTTTCGCAGAATTCGTCGTAGATGGCGCGCTCCACCAGGATGCGTGAGCCGGCGGTGCAGCGCTCCCCGTTGAGGGAGAAGACCCCGAACAGGGCGGAGTCGATGGCGGCGTCCACGTCGGCGTCGGCGAACACGACGCAGGGGGATTTGCCGCCGAGCTCCATGGACAGGCCCTTGAGGTTGGCCGCGGCGTTGCGGAAGATCGTCTGGCCGGTGGTGGTCTCGCCGGTGAAGGAGATCAGCGGGACGTCCGGGTGCTTGACCAGGGCGTCGCCGGCCTCCTCGCCCAGGCCGTTGACCAGGTTGAAGACGCCGTCCGGCAGCCCTGCATCCTTGAAGATGGTGGCCCACAGGGAGGCGGACAGCGGGGTGAATTCGGCGGGCTTGAGGACCACGGTGTTGCCGGTGGCCAGCGCCGGGGCGAGCTTCCACGACTCCAGCATGAACGGGGTGTTCCACGGCGTAATCAGGCCGGCGACGCCGATGGGCTTGCGGTTGACGTAGTTGATCTGGGAGCCGGGGACCTTCATGGCGTCGTCGAACTGGGCCACGATCAGGTCGGCGAAGAACCGGAAGTTCTCCGCAGCGCGGAGGGCCTGGCCCTTGGCCTGGGTGATCGGCAGGCCGGTGTCGAACGTTTCGAGTTCGGCGAGCCGGGCTTCCTGGGCCTCGACGGCGTCGGCAATCCGGTTCAGGACACGGGCGCGTTCACGGGGCTTCATCCGGGGCCACGGGCCGTTCACGAATGCTTCACGGGCGGCCGCGACGGCGAGGTCGATGTCTTCCTTCTGGCCGGCCGCGGCGGTGGCGTAGTTGCGGTTGGACACCGGGTCCAGGACATCGAAGGTCTTGCCGGAGATTGAGTCCACGAACTGGCCGTTGATGTAGTGCTGGATGTGGCTGGGCAGGTCATCCGGAACGTAGTGCTTGGTGGTTTCTACTGAGGTCGTCATCGTTGAAGTCCTAACTGTGGTCTCTTCGTACAAGTGGTCGCGTCGTACAACTGGTCTTTTCGTACTAATTGGTTTGGGCGAGGTAAGCGTCCAGGGTCGCCGTGCGGTGCCGGCGGGCTGCCTTCTCGATGTCGTCGGCATCAGCGCCGGACTCGATCAGCTTTAGGAGTTCCTCATGTTCTTCCACCGAGTCGCGGGCCCGGCCGGGGACGAAGCGGAAGGTGGAGGACCTGAGTGCGGCCAGCCGGTTCCAGCCGCGGTGTACCAGGTCCAGGATGTGCGGGTTGGGGCAGTGTTCGAACAGGACGCTGTGGAAGTCCTGGTTGAGCTGGGTGAAGCGCACCGGATCGAAGTGCTCCAGGCACTGGCGCATTTCCTGGTTCACGGCACGGGCCCGGGCAATGGCCTGGCCGTCGATCAGCGGTGCGGAGAGTGCCGTGGCGGCACCTTCCACGATGCTGAGGGTCTGCATGGTGTAGAGGTATTCGGTGGGGTCGATGCCTGCCACCGTGGCGCCGACGTTCCGTTCAAACGTCACCAGTCCCTCGGCTTCAAGCCTGCGGATCGCTTCCCGGACCGGAACCACGCTGAAGCCCAGGTCCTTCGCTATGGCACCCAGGACCAGCCGGTAGCCGGGAGTGTAGGTGCCTTCCACGATCCGTGCCTTGACGGCCTGGTAGGCCTGTTGGGACTTGCTGCCGGGAGTGGCTGCCACGCCGGCCACGGCGGTTTCAGTCATGGCGGTTGCCTGCCCATTCCTTGTACCGGGCCTGCCATTCGGCGTTCATCGGGTAGAGGCCGTCCACGCTGTTGCCCTGCTTGACCATCTCGAAGATGAAGGCCTCTTCCTTTTCCTGCTGGATGCAGTCCTCAACGAGTTCTTCGGCGATGGCGGGCGGGATGACCAGGATGCCGTCGGAGTCGGCCACGATGATGTCGCCGGGCTGGACGGTGGCTCCGCCGCAGGCGATGGTGATGTCCGTGTCCCACGGGATGTGCCGGCGGCCCAGCACGGCGGGGTGCGGGTTGGCGAAGTACGTGGGCATTTCCAGGCCGGCCACCGCGGTATAGTCGCGGACGCCGCCGTCGGTGATGATCGCTGCCGCGCCGCGGACCTGGGCGCGCAGGGCCAGGATGTCGCCCACGGTGCCGGTGCCCTTTTCGCCGCGGGCTTCCATGACCAGGATTTCGCCTTCGTTGACGGAATCGATGGCGCGTTTCTGGGCGTTGAAGCCGCCGCCATGGGTCTTGAAGAGGTCTTCACGGTTGGGCACGTAGCGCAGGGTCCGGGCCAGGCCCACCACGCGCCGGTCCGGGCGGGTGGCCTGGAGGCCGTCGATGCTGACGTTGTTAAGGCCGCGCTTGCGCATCTGGGATGACAGGGTGGCGGTGGCGACCGACTCAAGCTTGGCTTTCAGTTCCGGGGTGAGGGCGCTGGCTGGAGCAGGGAGCCCTGCGGCTTCGCGGGATCCGTAGGCCTCCTCCCGCTGCAGGTCGTCAACCTTGGGCTGGGCGCCAAAGTCCGCGAACGCCGTCGTGCCTTGCTCAACGGTGGTGACCAGGCGTCCGGTGGTGAGGGTGCCATCAATCGTGCCCGCCTCAACCTCCAGGACGTCGCCCGGTGCGGCCACGGAGGCGCCGGCAGGGGTGCCGGTGAGGATAATGTCGCCCTCCTCGAGGGTGAGGAGCTGGGACAGGTCCGCCACCAGCCGGGCGAAGGGGAAGAGCAGGTCAGCGGTTGTGTCGTCCTGGACCAGTTCACCGTTGTGCCAGGTCCGGATGCGAAGTTTGGAAGGGTCGACGGCGTCTGCCGGAAGAAGTGCCGGGCCCACAGGGGTGAACCCGTCCCCGCCCTTGGACCGGAGGTTGGAGCCCTTGTCCGCGTAGCGCAGGTCGTACACGCCGAGGTCGTTGCTGGCGGTGACGGCGGCAACGTGGCTCCAGGCCTCCTCGACCGTGACGCGGCGGGCGGCCTTGCCGATGATGAGCGCAATCTCGCCTTCGTAGCCGAGCAGTTCGCAGCCGGCCGGGCGCTCCACGGGGCTTCCGCTGAGCGCCAGCGAGCTGGAAGGCTTGAGGAAGTAGGACGGTTGGGCCGGGGTGCGGCCACGCTGGGCGGCCCGGCTGGGGTAGTTGATGTGCACCGCGACCACCTTGCGTGCTGCTGCCAGGGTGTCGCCGTTGACCTGCTCCAAAACGTCTCCTCATCAGGTACGAAATCGTATACGATCACTATCCATAGATTTGCAGCTTCCGTCAACCCCCTTGTTTCGGCTGTTTTTGCGGCACTTCCGGAGCCACTTGTCGCCCGCGTCACAACCGGCGTACAGTGGAAAACAAGTTTAGAGTTTTCGATTATCGAATCTACTGTTCTGATATAGAACACGAACTGATGTGAATCATCCACAACGAAGTGAGGAAAGCCCGTGCAGTTCCACCACCACGGATACGTATCCGGTGACCCGCGCATCAAGCCGGCAGCCGGCGTCGGACTGAACCGCCCCGAGGAGCTCCCGGAGGAAGTGGACGTGCTCATCGTCGGCACCGGCCCGGCCGGAATGCTCGCCGCCGCGCAGCTGTCCATGTTCCCCAATGTCACCACGCGGATCATTGACCGCCGGCCGGGCCGCCTCGCTATTGGGCAGGCTGACGGGATCCAGGCGCGCAGCGTCGAAACCTTCCAGGCCTTCGGGTTCGCAGAGCGGATCATCGCCGAGGCGTACCGGATCACGGAGATGGCGTTCTGGAAGCCGGACCCTGCCAACAACGCCAACATCATCCGCGCCGCACGCGCCGTCGACGACGAAACAGGGATCAGCGAGTTCCCGCACCTGATCGTCAACCAGGCCCGCGTGCTGGACTACTTTGCCGAGTTTGCGGCGAACTCACCCACCCGCCTCAAGCCCGACTATGGCTATGACTTCCAGGGCCTCACCGTCGCCACCGAGGGCGACTACCCGGTCACTGTGACGCTGCTTCACACCGCCGGACCCAACGAGGGCCAGGAGCGGATTGTCCGTGCAAAGTACGTGGTGGGGGCCGACGGCGCGCGCAGCAAGGTTCGCCAGGCGATCGGCTGTACGCTGGCAGGGGACCAGGCCAACCACGCCTGGGGCGTCATGGACGTCCTGGCCGTCACCGACTTCCCTGACATCCGCACCAAGTGCGCCATCCAGGCCGAGAAGGGCAGCATCCTGCTGATTCCGCGGGAAGGCGGCTACCTGTTCCGCATGTACGTGGACCTGGGCGAAGTGGATCCTGCCACCCACCACGCCGTCCGCAACACGAGCATCGAGCAGATCATCCACAAGGCAAACGAGATCCTGCACCCCTACACCCTGGATGTACGCAACGTGGCATGGCACAGCGTGTACGAGGTGGGCCACCGCCTCACGGACAGGTTCGACGACGTCCTGCCCGCGGACCGCGGCACCCGCACCCCGCGGGTGTTCATCACCGGCGATGCCTGCCACACCCACAGTGCCAAGGCCGGCCAGGGCATGAACGTCTCCATGCAGGACGGGTTCAACATCGCCTGGAAGCTGGGGCATGTGCTGGAGGGCCGCAGCCCCGAGAGCCTGCTGACCACCTACTCGGAGGAGCGGCAGGTGGTGGCCAGGAACCTGATCGACTTCGACAAGGAGTGGTCCACCATGATGGCCAAGAAGCCCGAGGAGTTCGAGCACCCCTCGGACCTTGAGGACTTCTACGTGCGGACCGCCGAGTTCCCGGCAGGTTTCATGACCCAGTACGCGCCGTCCCTGATTGTTGGCGGCACCGACCACCAGGACCTGGCCGCCGGCTTCCCCGTGGGCAAGCGTTTCAAGTCGGCACCGGTAGTCCGCGTGGGCGACACCAACCCCATCCACCTGGGCCACCACGCCACGGCTGACGGCCGCTGGCGGATCTATGTCTTCGCGGATGCGGCCCAGCCCGGAACGGACTCCACCACGGACAAGCTCGCCGAGTGGTTCGCGCACTCGCCGGAATCACCTCTGGCAGCAACACCCGCGGACGCCGACCCGGACGCGTGGTTCGATCTGAAGGTCATTTACCAGCAGCCGCACACCGCCGTCGACATCAATGCCGTCCCCTCCGTCTTCAAGCCGCAGGTGGGCCCGTTCAAGCTCACCGACTACGAGAAGGTGTACGCAACCGATCCCACGGCGGACATCTTCGACCTGCGCGGACTGGACCGCAACGGCACCGTGGTGGTGGTCCGCCCGGACCAGTACGTGGCCAACGTCCTGCCGCTGACGGCAACCGCCGAGCTCGGCGCGTTCTTCGCGCCGCTGCTCAAGGCCGCGCCCGCACAGCCACGTCAGGCGGTGGCCGCCGCCCGGTAGTCAGCCGCGGGGTACACGCCGAGGATCCGCACCTCGGTGGTGAAGAAGTCCAGTTCCTCGAGGGCCAGCTTCAGCGGCAGGTCCTCGGGGTGGCCCTCGACGTCGGCCATGAACATGGTGGCGGCAAACTCGTTGCCCACCATGTAACTCTCCAGACGCGTCATGTTCACGCCGTTCGTGGCAAACCCGCCCAGCGCCTTGTACAGGGCGGAGGGGACGTTGCGGACGCGGAACACGAAACTGGTGACTGCCGGTCCGGGAAGACCCTGCCGGGCCGGCAGTGCCGTTTCCCGGGCAAGGACCACGAAGCGGGTGGTGTTGGAGGGGTCGTCCTCCACGCGCGAGGCCAGCACCTGGAGGCCGTAGATCTCCGCGGCCAGCGGGGGAGCCAGCGAGAGCTTGCGGGGGTCATTCCACTCGGCCACCTCCCGGGCGGACCCGGCGGTGTCACCGGCGATGACCGGCTTGAGGCCGTGGTCGCGGATCAGCTTCCGGCACTGGCCCAGGGCGTGGATGTGGCTGTGCACCTCGGTGGCGCCCTCAATGGTGCTGCCCGGAATGCCCAGCAGGTCGAAATGGATGGGCAGGAAGTATTCGCCCACGATCTGCAGGTTGGACTGCGGCAGCAGAATGTGGATGTCCGCCACCCGGCCCGCGATGGAATTCTCGATGGGGATCATGGCCAGGTCCGCTTCGCCGCCGGCCACCAGTTCGAAGGCGTCCTCGAAGCTGGCGCACGGGACGCTTTCCATGTCCGGGAACATCTGCTGACACGCGATATTGGAGTTGGCGCCGGGCTCACCCTGGTACGCAATCTTGGAGGCCATGGTCCGTATGCTTTCACGCGCGCGGGCCCGTTGCGAAAACGGGCCCGCGAGTGCTACGCGGGGGTGACGCGCAGCCAGAGGTACTGCCGGGGGAGGAGGGTGATGCCGTCGTCCAGTTGCAGGGTGGCTTCGGAGAGAAGGTCGACGGCGGCAGGGGAGTACCCGCTAAAGGTTTCCGCCGGGAGGGTCTGGGCGGAGTCGCTGAAATTGGCGAGGGCCAGGACGGTGCTGCCACCGTCCGGACCGCCCGGGCGCTGGTAGCCGAGCACCGAGCGGTTGTTCGTACGGAAATCCACCAGCGTGGTTCCGGCAAATTCAGGAGTGCCCGCCCGGACCTCGATCATGCGCTTCAATCCGGCGTAGACGGCCCCCTCGGGGGTGGAGGGATCGTCACGGCGGGCGTATTGTTCGGCGGGAAAGTGCGGCCGGTGCACCCAGCGGCTGTCCTCCTCGTGGCCGGGCTCGGACGCGTAGGAGTAGTCGTTGACCTGCCCCACTTCGTCGCCCAGGTACAGCAGCGGGATGCCGCCGGTGCTGAAGGGCACCGAATGGGCCAGGAGGATCCGTTCCACCGCGTCCGCCGGGTCAACCTCCATCCCGCACAGGGACGCCGTCGTGCCGGAAATCCGGCAGTCACCCGTCTTGGGGTTGTCCTGGAAGGGGACGCCGCGGGCGAAGCTGCCCGGGAACCGGTTGACGTAGAAGGAGTTCAGGAAGCGGCGGTGGTCAAAGCCGTTGATGCCCAGCTCGGCCGCGTCCTCATCGGCGAAGGTCCAGCCGATGTCGTCATGGCTGCGGACGTAGTTCACCCATGCCGTACCGTCGGGGATGTTGTGCCTGCGCTCCAGCGCCTGTGACAGCAGGGACACGTCCCTGGTGGCCAGGGACTCCCAGATCAGGGCCATCTGCAGCGGGTTGTAGGAAAGCTGGCATTCCGCGGGGTCGATGTACAGTGCCACCTCGTCGGGGTGCACGATGGCCTCCGACTTGAACAGCAGCGACGGTGCCGCCAGGCGGCAGACCGCGTTGAACGCCCGGAGCAGCGTGTGCGCCTGGGGGAGGTTTTCGCAGGGCGTCCCCAGCTGCTTCCAGATGAAGGCGACAGCGTCCATGCGCAGGATATCCACCCCCTGGTTGGCCAGGAACAGCATCTCGGCGGCCATGGCCCGGAAAACGCCGGGGTTGGAGTAGTTCAGGTCCCACTGGTAGGTGTGGAACGTGGCCCACACCCACCGGCCGTCCGCCATCTGGATGAAGGACCCCGGATGGTTCTCCGGGAAGATCTCGCGGACACTCGCCTCAAAGGCGTCCGGCATGGTCCGGTCCGGGAAGATCCAGTAGTAGTCGCTGCACTCGGGATCGCCCGCGGCTGCCTTCCGGGCCCATTCGTGCTCGTCCGAGGTGTGGTTGAAGATGAAGTCCACCACCAGGCTGATCCCGTTGGCGCGCAGTTCGGCGGCGAGGGAGCGCAGCTGTTCCATGGTGCCCAGCTTGGGGTTGACCTCCCGGTAGCTCGACACGGCGTAGCCGCCGTCCGAATGCGGTTCGGGCGCCAGGAACAGCGGCATCAGGTGCAGGTAGGTGAGGCCCAGCTCCTTGAAGTAGGGAATGCGGCTGCGCACTCCCTCCAGGCTTTCGGCGTAGCGGTCCACATAGCAGACGCCGCCCAGCATGCCGTTGGACTGGAACCAGTCCGGCGCCTCCTCGCGTTCGGCGTCCAGCGCCTTCAGCTCCGGGGAGCGCTCCTGCCACGACCGCGCGCTCTGCACCACCAGGGCGGACAGCTGCTCCAGCCAGTCCTGCCGGGCGCCGTAAAGCGAGTGGAACAGGCTGCGGAGGGTGGGGAAGTGCTCATCCAGCCGCCGGTCAAAGTCCGGATCCGCAGGGAGGCCGAGGTCCCGTTGCCGGGCGAGTGAAGCGATGACGGCCTGGCGCGCCTCTTCGTCCTCGTTAACGGTTTCCTGCATGCCACTGCCCCTTCCAGCCGCCGCCGAGATGTCCGGCCGCACATGTACTGAAGTATTCCATGTCACACATACTGAGCCTGTCCATCCTTGAGCCGCCTGCCGGCAAGGGCGGCGCCCACAACGCCCGCGGCGTTCTCGAGGCTGGCCGGAATGACCGGGGTGCGCAGTGAGAGGCGAGGGAGGTATTCGGTACTGCACGCTGAAATGCCCCCACCGATGATGATGAGGTCGGGCGAGAAGAGGAACTCCACGTGCGACAGGTACTGCTGCAGCCGGTCGGCGTACTCCACCCAGGTGAGGCCTTGGTTCTCCCTGACGACGGCCGATGCCCGGGACTCTGCCTTGCAGCCGCCGATTTCCAGGTGGCCCAGCTCGAAATTGGGAACGAGCCTGCCGTCCACCAGCAGTGCGGATCCGATGCCCGTCCCCAGGGTCAGGACCAGGACAACGCCGCGCTGGCCTTTCCCGGCGCCGTACAGGGCTTCCGCCGTACCGGCAGCGTCTGCGTCATTCACGACGCAAACGGATCGTCCAAGCCGGGACTCCAGGTAGGACTGGACATCAAGTCCCACCCAGCTGCCGTCCATGTTTGCTGCCGACAGCGCCACTCCGCGCTGGACAATCGAGGGGATGGCGACGCCGGCAGCCAGGTTCCCGTGCCCGGGGCTTTCGGATTGGAGCTCACTGATGAGCTGGTCCAGGGTGTCTGCCACGTCATCCACCCTGCCGCTGGACGGGGTCCGCAGGCGGCGGACACCGCCGGCCGGGGTGCCGCTGCCCAGGTTGACGAGTGCACCCTTAATCCAGGTCCCGCCAACATCGATTCCTATTCCGAAATCCAGTCCGGAGCCGGCGGCAGGGGCGCTCACCGCAGCCACGCCGTGGCAGCGCCGGGCAGCCGGCCGGCTTCGAGTGGCGAGCTGGAGACCAGCAGCTGGCCCGCGGGCAGCTCGAAGGGTTCCGTACCGAAGTTCGTTATGGAGGTCCAGCCGTTGGGGCGCCGGAAGGCCAGGACGTCATCCCGGCCGGTTTCCAGCAGCTCCAGCGCTTCTGTTGTTTGCAGCTGCGACCGCAGGGCGAGCGCCCGGCGGTAGAGGGACAGGGTTGAATCCCCCTTGCCCTCCTGGGCCTCCACTGAGCTGCCCGCGAACCATTCCGGCTGCGGCAGGTGGGAGCCGCCGGGGCCGAAACCGAATGAGCTGCCCGCCGAGGTCCACGGCAAGGGGACGCGGCAGCCGTCGCGGCCGATCTCCACGCCCTTGTTCCGGAAGAAAGCCGGATCCTGCCGGGCGGAGTCCGGGATTTCACTGCCGACTTCCTGCAGTCCCAGTTCCTCGCCTTGGTACAGGTACGCAGAACCCGGAAGGGCGAACATCAGCAGGGACGCGGCTCGGGCGCGGCGCAGGCCGAGTTCGGCGTCGACATCTTCCTGCCTGCCGCCGGCCAGAAGCCACCGCTTGCCCGCCTGGCCGGCCATGATGTCACCTCCGGCCGAAGGCTCGGACGCGGGGAGGCCGTAGCGCGTGGCATGCCGGACCACATCGTGGTTTGAGAACACCCAGGTGGACGACGCGCCGGATGCTTTGGCCTCTGCCAGGTTCTTGATGATCGTCTTCCGGAACTGGGCGGCGTCGAAGTCCGCCTGCAGCAAGTCGAAGTTGAAGGCCTGGCCCAGTCCCTCCGGGCTGGCGTAGCGGGCGCGGCGGTCGGTATGGACCCAGGCTTCGGCGACGGCGGTGCGCGGCGGGTTGTATTCATTGAACACGCGGCGCCACTCGGCGTAGATATCGTGGACCTCGTCGCGGTCCCAGTACGGGTGCTGCCCCGTGAGGTACAGCGCCTCGCCCTGGGCCTCGAGGTCCGCCTTGGTGGGCAGGGTTTCTTCCAGGTTCTTCGTCAGGGCGTGGGCGACGTCGATGCGGAAGCCGTCCACGCCCCGGTCCGACCAGAAGCGCAGGGTTTTCAGGAAGTCTTCGCGGACTTTGGGGTTGTCCCAGTTGAAGTCGGGCTGTTCCTTGGCAAAGATGTGCATGTACCACTGCCCCGGGCTGCCGTCGGGTTCGGTGATGCGCTCCCAGGCGGGGCCGCCGAACACCGAGTCCCAGTCCGACGGCGGCAGCTCGCCTTTTTCGCCCAGCCCGTCGCGGAAGATGTACCGGTTGCGCGCCGCGGACCCCTTGGGCGAGGCGAGGGCTTCCCGGAACCACTGGTGCCGGTCCGACGAGTGGTTGGGCACGATGTCCACGATCAGCTTGAGGCCGGCGGCGTGCAGGGCGTTGGCCATCGCGTCGAAGTCCTCCAGCGTGCCCAGCAGCGGGTCCACGTTGCGGTAGTCGTCCACGTCGTAGCCCCCATCGGCGAGTGCGGAGGGGTAGAAGGGGCTCAGCCAGACGGCATCGATGCCCAGGTTTTTCAGGTAAGGAACCTTGGCGGTGATGCCGTTGATGTCGCCGATGCCGTCGCCGTTCGAGTCCGCAAAGCTGCGGGGGTAGATCTGGTACACGGAGGCCTGACGCCACCAGTTGGGGTCGGCCGTGGGGGCGGGGTGGCTTTGGGTTGCCTGGGTGGCGGTGGTGGGCAAGATTGCTTCCTTCAGTTTCAGCTGTATCAGGTGTGTGGGTCCGGAGTTACTTGACGGCGCCCTGGGTGAGGCCGGACATGACCCAGCGCTGGGTAAACAGGTAGACGATGATCGCGGGGGCCATTGCCATCAGGTAGGAGGCGAAGGCCACGTTGTAGCTGTTGCTGAACTGCGTCTGGAAGATCTTTTGCAGCACGGGGATGGTCTGCAGTTCAGGATCGGAAATGATGAGTGACGGCATCATGAAGTCGTTCCATGACGCGATGAAGGCGAAGATGCCCACGGTTGCGCTCATGGGCCCCAGCAGGGGGAAGATGAGCTTCCAAAACACCTGCCACGTTCCCGCGCCGTCCATCCGCATGCTTTCCTCCAACTCCAGGGGGATCGAGCGGAGGAAGGCGGTGAAGAGCATGGTGTTGAAGGCCAGGGCGAAAACGATGTGCAGGATGGCTACCCCGAGCGGGTTGTCGAGTCCGACGAGTCCCGTGAGCTGGATCTGCGGCAGCGCCACCACGGGGAACGGGATGAACATTGCCGCGAGCAGGTAAAAGAAGGACCAGCGGAAGAGCCGACGGTCCCAGTTGCGGACGATGGCGTAGGCGGCCAGGGCCGAAACGATGATCTCCCCTGCAACGGCGATCACCGACACGAACACGGAAATTCCAAAGCCGCGGGGGAAGTTTGTGAGTGTCCAAGCCTGGGCAAAGCTGTCGAAGGTCAGGGGGCTTGGCAGGGAGAACGCGTTGCCGTCTACTGCCTGGCCAGTGGTTTTGAAGGCCATGCTGACCGTGACGTAGAGCGGGACGAGCACGCTGAGGGTGCAGACAATGAGGATGATGGTGGCGGGCCACTGGATGCGTTCGGGCCCGGCGGGTAGCCGGCGGCCCTTGGCGGCCGCCGTGGGTTCTGCCTGGATGATGCTGGGTGCGCTGCTCATGCTGCGATCCCTCCCTTGCCACGTGTGAAGCGAAGTTGGACGAGTGCGATGACGATGCTGATGAGGAAGAAGATCACGGCGTTGGCCATCTGGTAGGCATAGTCGCCGCCTTCGAAGCCGCGGAAGATCGACATCGCGACGCTTCGTGTGGCCACGCCGGGCCCGCCGTCGGTGAGGCCGATGATGATGTCGTAGGCGTTGAGGTAGTTCTTGAAGCCGAGGACCGTGTTGATCACGGCGTACCCCGCAATGAGCGGCAGGGTGATGTGCCGCAGGTTCTGCCAGGGCGATGCCCCGTCGATGGAACTCGCCTCGTAGACCTCGGCGGGGACCGTGAGGAGCCCTGCGATGTAGATCAGCATGGCACTCGGGATGGACTGCCACGCCGTGACGAAGACGATCGCAAGCCACGCGAGCTGGGGGTTTGCGAGAAGGCTGGTGGCCAGCGGCTCGATTCCCATGCTTTTGCCGGCAAGGGGCAGCGAGTTCGAGAAGAGGTACTGGAACACGAACGCGATGACGATGCCGGAGATCACCATGGGGATGACGAAGACGGTGCGAAGCGCGGCACGGAAGCGGACGCGGGACGTGAGGCCCAGGGCCAGGAGGAAGGCCACGGCATTCACGACGATGACGGTGACCAGCGAGAAAACGAGTGTGAAGCCGTAGGCGCCGAGGACTCCTTCATCACGGAACACCGCGATGAAGTTCCGGATGCCGATGAAATCGAAGTCACCGAAGCCCACGGAGTTCGTGAAGCTGTAGATGAACCCGAGAACGGCGGGCAGCGTGACGGCCAGCGTGAAGATCACCAGCGAGGGCAAGAGGAAAACATAGTAGAGCGGATCAATGCGGCTTTTGCGCACGCGTGTGGTTCCAGCCGCTGCCGGGGCCGTCACCTCCACCCTGGTGGAAGGTCTCGTCATTGATGACATGGATGGTCCTCGTTTCGTGCTTTGAGAGATCGAAAGTGTGGGTCTAAGCGCGGAAAGCCAGGCGGGCCCAGTCGGCGTCCATCCTGCGCAGCGTGCTCTCGGCATCGGCGCCGCCGATGATCGACTGGATGTAGTTGGCGGCCGGAATCGAGTTCGGAATGAACTGTGAGGCGCCCATGTAGAAGCGGCCCTCGTCGTAGTACTTCTGCATCTCGACGATTCGTGGGTCGGTCACCGGTGGCGCGTCCTTGGTCGTCCCGAAACCCAGGAATTTGGCGTTGTAAGGGTTCTGGATCTCCGGCCGCATCAGGTACTGCAGGAAATCGCGGGCACCCTGCTGCCCGTTGGCGACCTCGGGAACCCAGAGCGAGAGGTCGATGTTGACGCGGACTTTGAGATCTGCGGGATCACCGGTCATGGGCAGCGGGAAAGTTCCCAGATCCAGGTCTTTGCCGGCCTTTTCGATCTCGCCAAAGGCCCAGGGTCCCTGGAAGTACATGGCGGCCTGGCCCTGGGCCATTGCCGTGTTGCCGTCTCCGTAGCCGCGGCTTGCCGCATCGGGATTGACGTATTTGGTCAGTTGGACCATGCGCTTCACCGGCTCGAGCATCGTTTTCTGGAACGAAACTTCCGAATCCGGTCCGACGTTTTCGCCAATCCCATGCATTTTCTGATAGAAGTCGCGCACGTTGACCATGCCGCCCACCGTGTAGTCGAACAATCCCTGTGCCACGGTCCAGGGGTCGCGGAAAGTGCCGTAGATCGGCGTGATGCCTGCTGCCTTGAGCACCTCGCACACCTCGATCAGTTCATCCCAGGTTGTTGGGACGGCCACCCCGTTCTCTTCGAAGATGCGGCGGTTGTAGATGACCGAGGCCGCCATGACCGAGTAGGGGATGACGCTGGTGCGGCCGGCATAGGTTGGATACCAGTTGGTGAGGTCCAGCACGTCGTCCCGGATGGAGGCCGCTGCCGGGAGGTCGGAAAGATCCGAGAGCGCCCCGCGCTCCATGAACCGCGCCATCTCCAGGTTGTAGTTGAGGCATCCGAGGTCCGGGGGACTGCTGCGGACGAAGCTGGCAGAGAGATTTGTCGCCATGTCATGCAGGACGCGCACCCGGTCCTGCGAGTCGGTGAACTTCGCAGCCAGGTCCCGGAAGTATGGAACTGCCTCCGGCTTTGACTGGTGGAACGTGATGGTGGGCCTGGCACTGGCCGGGGCGCAGCCGGCCAACCCGAAAGCGGTGAGCGCACCTCCCGCAGCGGCAAGGAAAGTGCGCCGGGAAACGTGTCTCCCGGCGGACGTCAAAGGTGGCAACATCGGCTCCTCTTGGACTCTCGGATAATTTATATGGGTCTTATATTTAGGACCTATATGAGGATGGGGGACGCAGGGGCTATCGTCAAGGGGTGGACGGAAATACGGCGAGCTCGACACAACTGTTACGGCAGATCAACTCGGAGGCGCTGTTGCGCTTCGCCCTCCAGGAACAGGTGTTTACTGCCGGAGCAGCCATGGCTGCCACCGGGCTTACCCGCGCCACGGTGCTCGGGGTTTGTGACGGCCTGGTTGATGCGGGCTGGCTGGAGGAATTGACTGACGCCCGTACCGAGGCCGGCAGGCTCAAGGGCAGGCCGGCGCGGCAGTACCAGCTGCGCGAAGCTGCGGGTGTGGTTGTGGGCCTGGATGCCGGGGAGGGCTACTTCACAACCATCGTTGCCGACCTGCGCGGCCGCGAGCTGGGCAAGCGCCGCCAAAGCATTGATTCGCACGCGCTGGGACGCGCCGGCCGCGTGGCGAATGCACGGGAGCTGATCCGCCTGACCCTTGAGGATGTTTCATGCACCCCGGAGGATGTCCTGCTCACGGCCGTCGGCATCCCGGCGCCCATTGACGCGAACGGCGCGTCTCCCGCCGGAGGAGAATTCTGGCAGTTGATGAATTCCGGCTTCGCAGGGCACCTTTGGGGCACTGTCATCGTCGAAAATGACGCCAATCTCGCCGCCATCGCGGAGCAGGCACAGGAGCCGTCAGCCAACGTGGCCACCTTGCTGTCGGGTGAGCGGTTTGGTGCCGGCCTGATTGTCGATGGGCGCCTGCTGCGGGGTCGCCAGGGGGGCGCGGGGGAGATGCGGTTCCTGGATGAGCTGGACAGCAAGTTCGTGCCGGATGAGGGGAGCTCGGACGGGTTCGGAGCACTTGCGCGGAAGTGGGCGCGTGCCCGCATCCATTCCTACGATGGCGAGACGGTGCTGCGGCAAATACCCGAGGGGGACATCAACGCCGAAGATGTCTTCCAGGCGGCCCGCGCGGGAGACCCGCTGGCACAGGACATCATCGCCAGGCTCGGGGTGCGGCTGGCGCGAATCGCTGTGGTGCTCTCCAGCCTTCTTGACATTGAGCGGGTGGTCATCGCCGGCGCGATCTCACGCGCCATCGAACCGGTCCTGGAGCACGCCCGCAGCCTGCTGCCCACGGATTCCGGCCTGCCGCTGCCGGATCTGGTTGCGAGCACTCTCGGGGCGGAATCCGTAGTCCGGGGTGCCATTGAGTCGGCGCTGATGCGGATCAGGCGTGAACCCTCAGCGTTCATTCCGCGGGCGCCCCGTTCCTGAAAGGCGGGCGGGCGGACAGCCTAAAGCACGCTGCGGATGGCCTGCTCGAAACTGGTCACGTGCTCAAGGGCCAGCTTGCCCGCCCGGTCCGAGTCGCCGTCGGCCACTGCCTCCAGCAGTTCCACGTGTTCGGCGATGTGCTCCGCCACTGACGGCACCTTTTCCAGCACCATGCACCAAATGCGGGTGGCCAGGTTGTCGTAACGGATCAGCACGTCCTCGAGGTGGGTGTTGGCGGCGGCCCGGTAGATGAGGCGGTGGACCTTGATGTCATACCGCATGAGGTCATAGGGATCGTCATCCGCCCCCATCCTGGCAATTGCCGCCGCGGTTTCCCGTATTTCCTTGCGCAGGGCAGGGGGTGCCAGCTTGGCGGCCCGGCGGGCTGCCAGGGGTTCCAATGACTCCCGGAGTTCGGAGACGTCCGCGAGTTCGGTGATGTCGACGACGGTGGCGAACGTTCCACGGCGGGGGTACGACACGACGAGGTGGTCACCTTCCAGGCGCTTGAGCGCTTCCCGGACCGGCGTGCGGCCGATCCCGAGCTCGGCGGCGAGCTTGCCGTCGTTGATGGCCTCACCCGGCCGGATGTCGAGCATGATGAGCCGGTCCCGAAGGTGCCGGTAGGCCTGCTCGGCGAGCGAGAGGTCGCCTTCTCCGGCCAGCTGGTTCTCTGTCATTACGCTCATTCCGAGCTCTCCCAAGGTAGCTATTGACTGCCGCGTGATCTACAACATACTATTACGTCAGTTCTAATATATCAGTTACAGATCAGTTATGGATCAGTAACTTCGAAGGGCCCCAGAAGGAGAACCATGCAGGATGTACTGAACGCCTCGCTCGCCACGGTTGACGCCGACGTCGCCGCCGCTGTGGCACGGGAACTGCACCGCCAGCAGTCCACCCTTGAAATGATCGCGTCGGAGAACTTCGCTCCGTCAGCCGTGATGGAAGCCCAGGGCTCGGTCCTGACCAACAAGTACGCCGAAGGCTACCCGGGCAAGCGCTACTACGGCGGCTGCGAGCACGTGGACGTCATTGAACAGCTCGCCATCGACCGCGTCAAAGCCCTCTTCGGCGCCGAATTCGCCAACGTCCAGCCGCACTCCGGCGCGCAGGCCAACGCCGCCGCCATGTTCGCCCTGCTGAACCCGGGTGACACCATCCTTGGCCTCTCCCTGGCCCACGGCGGCCACCTGACCCACGGGATGAAGATTAACTTCTCCGGCAAGCTCTACAACGTGGTCCCCTACCACGTCCGCGAATCAGACCTCCGCGTGGACATGGCCGAGGTGGAAGCGCTGGCCCTGGAACACAAGCCCAAACTGATCGTGGCCGGCTGGTCCGCCTACTCCCGCCAGCTGGACTTCGCCGAATTCCGCCGTATCGCCGACCTCGTGGGCGCCTACCTCATGGTGGACATGGCCCACTTCGCCGGCCTGGTGGCTGCAGGCCTGCATCCCAACCCCGTCCCGTACGCCGACGTGGTCACCACCACCACCCACAAGACCCTTGGCGGACCCCGCGGCGGCGTCATCCTCGCCAAGGAGGAATACGCCAAGAAGATCAACAGCGCCGTGTTCCCCGGCCAGCAGGGCGGACCGCTGGAGCACGTGGTTGCCGCCAAGGCGGTGGCCTTCAAACTTGCCGCTGCTCCTGAATTCAAGGAACGCCAGGAGCGCGTCCTGCAGGGAGCAAAGCTGCTGGCAGAGCGACTCCTCCAGCCGGACGTCCAGGCCGCAGGCATCTCCGTGGTCAACGGCGGCACCGACGTCCACCTGGTCCTGGTGGACCTGCGCCACTCCGAACTGGACGGCCAGCAGGGTGAAGACGCCCTCCACAAGATCGGCATCACCGTCAACCGCAACGCCGTCCCGTTCGATCCCCGCCCGCCGATGGTTTCCTCCGGCCTCCGGATCGGCACCCCCGCCCTGGCCGCCCGCGGATTCGGCGCCCCCGAGTTCACCGAAGTGGCCGACATCATCGCTTCCGCGCTGATCGCATCGGCCGGCACGGGCACCCTGCCCGGGGACACCGCCGTCGAACTCCGCGAACGCGTGACGGCCCTGGCCGAAAAGTTCCCCCTTTACCCGCACCTCACCGCCGACGCCGGCCTGGCCGACGCTGAAGCAGACCTGATTGGAGCCGCCCAGTGAGCACCCAGCACCTTCCGGAGCACCCGGACTTCCTCTGGCGGAACCCGGAACCCAAGTCCTCCTATGACGCCGTGATCGTGGGCGGCGGCGGGCACGGCCTGGCCACCGCCTACTTCCTGGCCAAGAACCACGGGATGACCAACATTGCCGTCCTGGAAAAAGGCTGGCTGGCCGGCGGCAACATGGCCCGCAACACCACCATCATCCGCTCCAACTACCTCTGGGATGAGAGTGCGGCCATCTACGAGCACGCCCTCAAGCTCTGGGAGATCCTGCCCGAGGAACTCGAGTACGACTTCCTGTTCAGCCAGCGCGGCGTGATGAACCTGGCCCACACCCTGGGCGACGTCCGCGAAAGCATCCGCCGCGTGGGCGCCAACAAGCTCAACGGCGTGGACGCCGAATGGCTGGACCCGCAGCAGGTCAAGGAACTCTGCCCCATCCTGAACATCCGCGACAACATCCGCTACCCCGTCATGGGCGCCACCTACCAGCCGCGCGCCGGCATCGCCAAGCACGACCACGTGGCCTGGGCCTTCGCCCGCAAATGCGACGAAATGGGCGTTGACATCATCCAGAACTGCGAGGTGACCGGCTTCCTGAAGGAGGGGGACCGCGTGGTGGGCGTCAAGACCAACCGCGGCACCATCAACACCGAAAAGGTGGGCCTCTGCGCCGCAGGCCACAGCTCGGTCCTGGCCGAAATGGCCGGCTTCCAGCTGCCCATCCAGTCCCACCCCCTGCAGGCGCTGGTGTCCGAACTGCACGAGCCCGTCCACCCCACGGTGGTCATGTCCAACCACGTCCACGTCTACGTCTCCCAGGCCCACAAGGGCGAACTGGTCATGGGCGCCGGCGTCGACTCCTACAACGGCTACGGCCAGCGCGGCTCCTTCCACGTCATCGAGCAGCAGATGGCGGCCGCCGTCGAGCTCTTCCCCATCTTCGCCCGGGCCCACGTGCTCCGGACCTGGGGCGGGATCGTGGACACCACCCTGGACGCTTCCCCGATTGTGGGCCTGACCCCGGTGGAGAACATGTTCGTGAACTGCGGCTGGGGTACCGGCGGGTTCAAGGGCACGCCCGCCGCCGGCCTGACCTTCGCGCACACCATCGCCACCGGCGCCCCGCACGCACTGAACAAGCCGTTCTCGCTGGAGCGCTTCGAAACCGGCGCCCTCATCGACGAACACGGCGCCGCCGCCGTGGCCCACTAGCCGCCGCCACCAGAAAAGGACTAACGCACATGCTGCTGATCCCATGCCCCAACTGCGGCCCGCGGGACGAAACCGAATTCCACTACGGTGGCCAGGCCCACGTTCCGTACCCGGAGAACCCGTACGAGCTGAGCGACACCGAATGGTCCCGCTACCTCTTCTACCGCGAGAACCCCAAGGGCATCTTCGCCGAACGCTGGGTCCACAGCACCGGCTGCCGCCAGTGGTTCAACATGCTCCGCGACACCGTGAGCTACGACATCCAGGCCGTGTACCCGATGGGCGTGCCGCGGCCGGCCGCGCCCGTCCCGCCTGCAGCCGATACCGGCACCGCAAGCACCGGCCCGGCGAGCACCACCCCCCTCAGCCCCAGCACCGCCCCGGAAGGAGCGACCAAGTGACTTCCCAGAACGCCCGCCTGGCAACCGGCGGCCGCATCGACCGCACCATTTCCTGGCGCTTCACCGTTGACGGCGAGGAGTTCACCGGGCACCCCGGCGACACCCTGGCCTCGGCACTGCTGGCCAACGGCCACATCGCCGCAGGCAACTCGCTCTACGAGGACCGCCCCCGCGGCATCATGTCCGCCGGCGTCGAGGAAGCCAACGCTCTGGTCCGCGTGGAGGCCCGGTTCCCCGGCCACGTCGCCGAGTCCATGCTCCCTGCCACCACCGTCTCGCTGGTGGACGGGCTGCAGGCCACCCTGCTGAACGGCCTGGGCAAGCTGGATCCGGAAGATGACCGCGCCGAGTACGACAAGAAGTACGTCCACACCGACATCCTGGTCATCGGCGGCGGCCCTGCCGGCCTGGCCGCGGCCCGCGAGGCAGTCCGCAGCGGTGCCCGCGTGATGCTCCTGGACGACCAGCCCGAGCTCGGCGGCTCCCTGCTCTCCGGCTCCACGGCCCCGGGCGTGGCAGAGACCATCGAGGGCAAGCCCGCCCTGGAATGGGTGGCCGACGTCGAAGCCGAGCTGGTGTCCGGCGCGGAATCCACCGTGCTGAACCGCACCACCGCGTTCGGCGCCTACGACGCCAACTACGTCATCGCCGTCCAGAACCGCACCGACCACCTGGGCAGCCCCGCGGCTCCCGGTGTGTCACGCCAGCGGATTTGGCACATCCGTGCCAACCAGGTGGTCCTGGCGCCCGGCGCCCACGAGCGTCCCCTGGTGTTCGAGAACAACGACCGCCCCGGCATCATGCTGGCATCGGCCGTCCGCACCTACCTCAACCGGTACGGCGTGGCCGCCGGGAAGCGCGTGGTCATCAGCACCACCAACGACAGTGCCTACGCCGCCGCAGCCGATCTCGCCGCCGCCGGCGTCAAGGTTGCCGCGGTGGTGGACGCCCGCCCTGCGCTGACCGCCGTGGCAACTGCCGCCGTCGAATCCGGAATCCGGGTGCTGATCGGCAGCGCGGTGGCCAACACCTCTGCCGACGCATCCGGCCGGCTGGACGGCGTCACCGTCCGCAGCATCAACGACGACGGCGAGCTCACCTCCGGCATCGAGCAGATCGCCTGCGACCTGCTGGCGGTGTCCGGCGGCTGGAGCCCGCTGGTCCACCTGCACTCGCAGCGGCAGGGCAAGCTGCGCTGGGATGACGAGCTGGCAGCCTTCGTGCCCAGCACCGAAGTGCCCAACCAGCAGACCATCGGCTCCGGCCGCGGCTCCTTCGCCACCGCCGACTGCCTTGCCGAGGGCGTCTCCGCCGGCGCGCGGGCCGCCATCGCCGCGGGCTTCGAATCCGCCGTCGAGCCTTCCGTTTTCGCTGAGCCCAAGGCCGCCGCCCCCACCCGCCAGCTCTGGCTGGTGCCGGGGGAGAACGGCACCCCCGACGACTGGCACCACCACTTCGTGGACTTCCAGCGCGACCAGTCCGTGGCTGATGTGCTGCGCTCCACCGGGGCCGGCATGCGTTCCGTGGAGCACATCAAGCGGTACACCTCCATCAGCACCGCCAACGACCAGGGCAAGACCTCCGGCGTCAACGCCATCGGCGTGATCGCGGCGGCCCTCCGCACGGCCGGCGAGGCCTCGCGCGGCATCGGCGACATCGGCACCACCACCTACCGTGCACCGTTCACCCCGGTGGCCTTTGCGGCACTGGCCGGACGCCAGCGCGGCGAACTGTTCGATCCCGCCCGCATCACCTCCATCCACCCCTGGCACGTCGCCAAGGGCGCACTGTTCGAGGACGTTGGACAGTGGAAGCGGCCCTGGTACTACCCCCAGGGCGGGGAGGACATGGACGCTGCCGTGCTCCGCGAGTGCGCCGCCGTCCGCGAATCCGTGGGCTTCATGGACGCCACCACCCTGGGCAAGATCGAGATCCGCGGCAAGGACGCGGGGGAGTTCCTGAACCGGGTTTACACCAACGCGTTCAAGAAGCTCGCCCCGGGTTCGGCGCGTTACGGCGTCATGTGCACGCCGGACGGGATGATCTTCGACGACGGCGTGACCCTCCGCGTGGACGACGACACCTACTTCATGACCACCACCACCGGCGGCGCCGCGAAGGTCCTGGACTGGCTGGAGGAGTGGCTGCAGACCGAGTGGCCCGAACTGGACGTGCACTGCACCTCGGTGACGGAACAGTGGAGCACCATCGCCGTCGTGGGACCCAAGTCCCGCGAAGTCATCGCGAAGGTGGCTCCGGAACTGGCTGCCAACGGTGGCCTGGAGGCCGAGGCGTTCCCGTTCATGACCTTCCGCGAAACCATCCTTGCCTCCGGCGTGCGGGCCCGGATCTGCCGGATTTCGTTCTCCGGTGAACTGGCCTACGAAATCAACGTGCCGGCCTGGTACGGACTGAACACCTGGGAAGCCGTGGCCGCCGCAGGTGCTGAATTCAACATCACCCCCTACGGCACGGAAACCATGCACGTGCTGCGCGCCGAAAAGGGTTACCCGATCGTCGGCCAGGACACGGACGGCACCGTCACGCCGCAGGATGCCGGGATGGAATGGATTGTCTCCAAGGCCAAGGACTTCATCGGCAAGCGCTCCTACTCCCGGGCCGATGCCCAGCGCGAGGACCGCAAGCACCTGGTGAGCGTCCTGCCCGTCGACGGAACGCTCCGGCTGCCCGAAGGCACCCAGCTGGTGGAAAAGGGCCGCTCAACCAACCCGGCCTACGGCCCGGTGCCGATGGAAGGCTTCGTGACTTCCAGCTACCACAGCGCAGCGCTGGGCAGGTCCTTCGGCCTGGCCCTGATCAAGAACGGCCGCAACCGCATCGGCGAGACCCTGGTGGCCGCCGCCGGCGACCAGCTGGTTGACGTGGTTGTTGCAGAAACAGTGCTTTTTGACCCAGAAGGGACCCGTAAAGATGGCTGAAACAGCAGCATCCCCCACCGCCGCAGACAAGAATCTCGCAGCCCGCGTCAGCCCCGCCAGGCAGCTCGCGGAGGCCTTCGCGGCAGGCTCCCTGGCCGGCACCGTCGAACTTAGGGAGCTGCCCTTCCTCACCATGGTGGGTCTCCGGGCCCAGGCAGGATCGGACACCGCGCAGCGCCTGGCCGCCGTCACCGGCGGACTGCCGGCCGGCGTCGGCGCCGTGGACAGCTCCGGCGACACCTCGGTCCTCTGGCTGGGACCCGGTGAATTCCTGGTGGTGGCACCCACCGAGGCACACGAGTCCCTGGGCGGCGGCCTGATCCCCGCCCTCCGGGACGCGCTGGGCGACGGCGCGGGCCAGGTGGTGGACCTGTCCGCCAACCGGACCACGTTCGAACTGTCCGGCCCCCGTGCCCGGGCGGTCCTGGAAAAGGGCTGCTCGCTGGACCTGCACCCCCGGGTGTTCAAGGCCGGCACCGCCTACTCCACGGAGATCGCCAACATCCCCGCCATCCTGTGGAAGACCGGTGAGGACTCCTTCCGGATCTTCCCGCGGGCATCGTTCGCCGAGTTCCTGGGCCGGTGGCTGCTGGACGCCATGCGGGAGTACGCCTCGCCAGAGGTCCCCTGATGGCGCTCAGCGTCCTGGACCTGTTCTCTGTTGGCATCGGGCCCTCGTCATCACACACGGTGGGCCCGATGCGGGCGGCCAAGCTCTTCGCCGATGGCCTGAAGGGCGACGGCCAGCTGGCATCCACCGTGCGCGTCCAGTCGGAACTGTTCGGTTCCCTGGGCGCCACGGGGCGCGGCCACGGCTCCGACAAGGCGGTGGTCCTGGGACTGCAGGGCCTGGAACCCGAAACGGTGGATACGTTCACCGCGGACGACCAGGTGGCGGCCGCGGCCCTCAACGCTGAACTGCACGTCGCCGGCTCGCACCGCGTGGACTTCAACTGGGAAGAGGACGTGGTGCTCCACCGCCGCAAGTCCCTTCCCGCGCACCCCAACGGCATGACCTTCCGGGCTTTCGACCACACCGGAGCCGTGCTGAACGAGCGGAGCTTCTACTCGATCGGCGGCGGGTTCGTGGTGGACGGCGACGCGGAAGGCGCGGACAAGGTGGTGGCGGACGACACCGTCCTGCCCTACCCGTTCTCCACGGCGGACGAGCTCCTGCAGATCTGCAGCCGCGAAGGCATGTCCATCTCCGACGTCATGCTGGCCAACGAGCTCACCTGGCACAGCGAAGCCGAACTGCGGGAGAAGCTGCTGGGCCTGTGGGCCGTGATGCGCGAATGCGTGGAGAACGGCTGCAACGCCGAGGGCATCCTGCCGGGCGGCCTCAAGGTACCCCGGCGCGCACCTGCGCTGTTCCGCACGCTGACTGCCTCCGCAGCATCGGCGGAGGCGTCCGCAAAGGCGGCGGCAGCAACGCCGTCGCCCGTCCAGGCGCCGGCGGACCCGCTGCTGGCGATGGAATGGGTCAACCTGTTCGCGCTCGCCGTCAATGAGGAGAATGCGGCCGGCGGGCGGATCGTCACCGCGCCCACCAATGGCGCTGCCGGGATCGTGCCTGCCGTGCTGCACTACTACGTGAAATTTGTTCCGGGAGCAGACGACGACGGCGTGGTCCGCTTCCTGCTGGCGGCTGCCGCCGTCGGAATCCTGTTCAAGACGAACGCCTCCATCTCCGGTGCCGAAGTGGGCTGCCAGGGGGAGGTGGGCTCCGCCTGTTCGATGGCGGCGGCCGGGCTCTGCGAAGTGCTCGGCGGAACGCCCGCCCAGGTTGAGAACGCCGCGGAGGTGGGGATCGAGCACAACCTGGGCCTCACCTGCGATCCGGTGGGCGGCCTGGTGCAGATCCCCTGCATCGAGCGGAACGCGATCGCCAGCGTGAAGGCGATCAACGCAGCCCGCCTGGCCCTGCACGGGGACGGCAGCCACAAGGTCTCGCTGGACAAGGCCATCAAGACCATGCGCGACACCGGAGCCGACATGAAAACCAAGTACAAGGAAACCTCCAGAGGAGGACTCGCCGTGAATGTGATCGAGTGCTGAGCCATGACTGTTACTGAGACCCAGATGCCCGCCCCGAAGGCGCCCACCACCGTGGAACACGTCCTGACCCTCGACTGCGCCGAGGGCCCCGGCATTGTGCATGCCGTCTCCGGCTTCCTGCTGGAACACGGCTGCGACATCATCGACAACAAGCAGTTCGGTGAGCGCTCCGAGGGCCACTTCTTCATGCGCGTCCACTTCGTGTCCGAGGGGGACGAGTCCACGCTGGATACCCTGCGGAAATCGTTTGCTCCCGTGGCGGACAAGTTCGGCATGCGGTGGCAGCTTGAACGCCACGGTTCAAAGCGCAGGGTGCTGATCATGGTGTCCAAGTTTGGGCACTGCCTCAACGACCTGCTGTTCCGGGCCCGCATCGGCGAACTTCCCGTTGACGTGGTGGCGGTGGTGTCCAACCACCGTGACCACCAGGCCCTGGTGGAGTGGCACGGCATCCCGTTCCACCACATCCCGGTCACGGCTGACACCAAGCCCGACGCCGAGGCCAGGCTCATGGAACTGGTTGATGGGCTGGAGGTGGAACTGGTGGTGCTGGCCCGCTACATGCAGGTGCTCAGTGACGACCTGACCCGGAAGCTGGACGGCCGCGCCATCAACATCCACCACTCGTTCCTGCCCAGCTTCAAGGGCGCCAAGCCGTACCACCAGGCCTATGCACGCGGCGTCAAGACCGTGGGCGCCACCGCCCACTACGTCAACGCCGAACTGGACGAGGGACCCATCATCGCCCAGCAGGTGGTGGAGGTGGACCACACCTACGGGCCCGAGGACCTGGTGGCCGCCGGCCGCGACACGGAATGCAAGGCCCTCTCCAACGCGGTGAAATGGCACTGCGAGGGCAGGGTCCTGCTGCAGGGCAACCGGACCGTGGTGCTGCGGTAGGCCGGTACAACTAAACATCACCGGCGCGGCCGGCTGCCCCCAAGGGCGCCCGGCCGCGCTTTGGCGTGCCCGGGCGGTGGCGGCCGCTCACGCCTCCCGCCGCGAAAGCACAACCCGGTGTACCTCCTCAAGGGCCGCGGCAATCTGGTCCCGCCCAACCCCGGCCAGGTACTGCAGCACCAGTCCGTCCAGGGCCGCGAAGAGCGTGCGGGCAACGATGCGGACGTCGCCCTGGACGCCAAAAGCCTGCAGCCCCTCGGCAAGTGCGTTGACGTAGTTTTCGTACAGTTCCGCCACCGGGCCAGCCAACTCGGGGCGCCGGCGTGCTTCCAGGATCATCTCGTACTGGAATACCTGCAGTCCGGGATCCTCCAGCAGCAGCTCCAGCAGTGCTTCGGTGAAGCTTCCCTCCTGCTCCGCTGCCTCCCGCAACCTGGACGCGGCGATGGATTGCTCCGAAGCCCATTGCAGCGCGGCGGCAATCAGCGCATCCCGGGACCCGAAGTGGTGTGCCACCAGGGAATTGTTCACGGTAGGTAAGCCCGCGCAGGCCCTTTTGCGCCACCACGTCCACCGCGGCGCGCAGCAGGGCTTCACGCCCTTTGCCGTACCCAGGAGTCGCCGCGGGAGCAGTTGAAGCAGTCATGACGACGAGTCTAGCCAGCACCAGGCCGGTTCAAATCCCCTATTGACTTAAAACTAAGCAATTGCTTAGATTGCTTCCATCGGGTGATGCCCATCACAGGCGAACCTCTTCCGTCCCGTTTTCCGGTGACCGCCCCGGCAACAAGCCGGCCCTTCCCTTGGAGCACTTATGACCACAACGACTGCATTCACCACCTCGTCCTCCTTTGACCCCGCCAGGAATGAGCCCTTTGAACTTGGCCGCGTCCAGTGGATCCGCCGCTTTGGCGAGGGCGGCCGGCCTGCCCTCGCCTGCGGCTACTGGCACGTCGACCCCACAGAGGCGCCCGAGCCTTTCGATCTCGTTATGGAGGCGGACGAGACCATCCACATCATCGAGGGCCACCTCCGCATCGAAGTGGAGGGCGGGGATGTGCATGAGCTCACCGCCGGCGGTGCCGCATCCTTCAACAAAGGGGCACGCACACGCTGGGCCGTGCTGGCGCCCACCGTCGAATTCTTCGTCTACTCCTAGGCCGCCCCATGGATCAGGAACGCAGCGCCGCGGAAAACGACGGCCTGGACGTCATTATCGTGGGGGCCGGGTTCGCCGGCCTGACCGCTGCCCGGGAACTGAACCGGCAGGGGTTGTCCGTGCACATCGTGGAAGCCCGGGCCCGCATAGGAGGCAGGACCTGGCTGGACCACCGGCTGGGCCGGGACCTTGAGATCGGCGGAACGTGGGTGCACTGGACCCAGCCTTACGTTTGGGCCGAACTGAAGCGCTACGGCATCGGCACGGTTCCGAGCCCGGCGCCGCAGCAGGCCTTCTGGTGGGCCGACGGCGCCCGCCGGGCAGGTGCCCCCGCCGACCTTCTGGAACTGATCGGCACCTGCAATGCGCAGTTCGTCCAGGACTCGCGCCGCTACTTCCCCGAGCCCTTCAGTCCGTTGGCCAGCGATGACTTCAAAGAGATCGACCACATCGCGGTCCAGGACCGGATCCGGGAGCAGTTCCCCGCGGGGACTGCGCGGGACATCCTGGAATCGTTCTGGGCATTGAACTTCAATGGTCCGCTGGAGGACGCCGCCCTGACCCAGGCGCTGCGTTGGGTGGCCCTGACCAACGGTGACTGGGCCGTCAACTTCGAAGCCTGCGCCACCTACAAGATCCAGGGTGGAACCGCGGCCCTGGCCAACGCCATCCTCCAGGACACGCAGGCGGGCATGGACTTCGGCTTCACGGCAGCGGGGATCGTCGACGACGGACATTCCGTGACCGTCCGCAGCACCGGCGGCCGGACGGTGACCGCAAAGACGGCCATTGTGACGGTGCCTATGCATGTCCTCCCGGGAATCGTGTTCGAGCCCCCGCTGCCACCGGCAAAAACGGACGGCGCCCGGCGCGGGCAGATCTCCAAAGGCGTCAAGGTATGGATCCGGCTCCGGGGCGAACGTGCACCCTTTGTCGCACTGGGGAACGCCGACTGGCCGTTGAACTTCTTCCAGGCTGAATACACGCTCGACGGCGACACGATCGTCGTCGGCTTCGGCCCGGACGCGTCGAAGCTCGACGCCGCTGACAGGGCCGCAGTGCAGGCTCAGCTGGCCCGGCTGGTGCCCGGCGTTGAGGTGCTGGAGGTGGCCACCCACGACTGGGTGGCGGATCCGCTGGCAGGGGAGACATGGCCGATGCACAGGACAGGCTTCCTGGCCAACCACCTGGCCGCCCTGCAGGCTGGGCACGGAAACGTCCTCTTTGCCGGCTCTGACATCGCCAACGGCTGGGGCGGCTTCATTGACGGTGCCATCGAGAGCGGCATGGAGGCCGCGCTTGAAGCAGCATCGATTGTCAGCGGACGGACCGGCACTGCGCTGACGGACAACAACTCATCGCTGGTGGACAAAGCAGCAGCGGGCGCCGCTGCCAAGCTGGATCCCACAGCAATTTTCCCGAACTCATGACCGTTAAGAAGGATCCAATGAGTATTTCGAATTCCGAGGCCAGGACCACTGACGCTCCGGCAAAGGAGCATTCCACGGCCCTCCGCGCCGGCAGCATCGGCGTGCTGGGCATCCTGTTCTTCGTCCTGTCCGCCCAGGCACCACTGACGGGGATCGTCGGCGCAGCGCCGCTCGCGGCAGCGCTGGGCAACGGCGCCGGCGCCCCGGGCGCCTACCTGATCGTGGGCATCGTCATCGTGATCTTCGCCGTGGGTTTTGTGGCGATGAGCCGGAAGATCCAGGCCAACGGAGCCTTCTACGCCTACGTGACGGCGGCATTCGGCAGGCGGACCGGAGCCGGCGCGGCCTGGCTGGCACTGCTGGCCTACAGCACCGTCCAGGCTGCCATGTACGGGCTCTACGGTGCGGCGTTCTCCGGGCTCCTTGCCTCTGCCGGGCTGGACATTCCCTGGTGGTTGCTGGCCCTGGCCACCATGGCCGGCGTCCAGGTACTGGGCTCCCTCAACATCGAACTCGGCGCCCGCGTGCTGGCCGTGCTGGTGGGGCTGGAGGTGGCCATCCTCCTGATGTTCGGCTTCACCGTGCTGTTCCATGGCGGCGGCCCGGAAGGCATCAGCGTGGCCGCGTCCTTCTCCCCGGAAGCCATCGGGGCAGGAGCTCCCGGTGTTGCCATCATGTTCGCGGTGGCCTCCATGTTCGGCTTCGAGTCCACGGCCATCTACTCCGCCGAGGCCAAGGATCCGCACCGCACCGTGGCCCGGGCAACCTACCTGTCCGTCGGCGTGATCTCGGTGTTCTTCGCCTTTATTTCCTGGATGCTGGTCAGCTATTACGGCCCCTCGCAGGTGATGGACGCCGCGGGCGCCGCGCTCGAATCAGGGGATGCCACGTCCTTCGTCCTGGGCCCGCTCGTGGAACTGTTCGGCCCCTGGGCGGGCATCGTGGCCGGCATCCTGCTGGTCACCTCGCTGCTCGCCGGCATCATCGCCTTCCATAACGGCATCAACCGCTACCTCCACTCCCTGGCGCTGCGTGGTTCCATGCCCGCCGTCCTCGCCCGGACCAACCGGCACCGGGCACCTGCCGTGGCAGCCTGGGTCCAGTCCGCCACCGCCGTCGTGCTGGTGGTGCCCTTCGCCATCCTGGCCCTGGATCCCGTCCTGACGCTGTTTTCCTGGTTCAGCGGCCTGGCCGTGGCGGCACTGCTGGTGCTGTACATGCTGTGCTCCGCGGCCGTCGTCGCGTTCTTCCGCCGGGAAAGTGCCGGCGCCCAACTGTGGCAGACCCGCGTCGCTCCCGTCCTGGCGGCGGTCCTGCTGGCCTGGGTTTTGTCCCTGGTGGTCAGCAACTTCACCGCCCTCATCGGCGGCAGCGCCGAGACTGCGACGGCCCTGCTGGTGGCGGTCCCGGTGGTCTTCCTGGCCGGCGTCCTGGTGGAATCGGCCATCCAGCGCCGCCACCACATTGCCACCCTGGGCCACGCGCTCACTTAGCCGGCAGGGACTTCCCGGCACCGGCCCGGCGCGGAACATTCTGTCCGCGCCGGGCCAGTGTGCGTGCTGCCACGAACAGGCCCGCCAGGAGCAACGCGGCCAGCCACGCAACAGCGGCCGATCGCGGCCAGAGACCGGCCAGGCCAACAAGCGCCGGAACCGTGGCCGACGCCTGGCTGGTGAGCACCAGGGCCCAGCCCGTGAAGGGTTCGAGCCGCACTGCGTCGAGGGCCATGCCGGCGAACAGCAGTGCCCACAGCGCGGACCAGCACAGCCAAAGAACCGCGAGCAGCGGGTCAACGGTCAGCCAGGCGGCCGCCAGCACCAGCCCGCAGAATGCCACCATCCCGCAGAACCAGCCCAGGCCACGGCCCCCGAGTGCCAGCAGCAGGTCCAGTCCCGAGTACAGGTAGGTCACCGCGAACAGGAACATGCCGGCGGCCGTCAGGAGCATCGCCGGAGCGTCCCCGGACGAGGAAAGCTGGACGACGCCGAGCGCCAGTTGGGTGCCCCCGACGACGAGGCTGAGGACGGCGGCGTCGCGGCGGGGGAGGTGCCCAAGGGTGGCGAGGCCGTTGACCAGCAGGGCGGCGCCCGAAAGGAGGAGGCAGACGTACGGCATCAGGGCATCCTGTCCCGGTCACGCGGCTGATGGAATCCCATATAGCGGAAGGTTGCTGTCACAATGTGGAGATTAGCGCACGTGGGGGCGCCCGGCTAACGGCGCCCGGTCGCAATCCGATAGGTTGAAACGTAAACCTATCGGGGCGATGTTGCCTGCCTGGCGGCCGCTCCTGCCCCGGCGCAACGGTAAGGAAAAAGTTCATGGACGCACGGCTGGAAGCCATTAGGGACACCGTCCTGGCACGGAACCCGGGGGAAACAGAATTCCACCAGGCGGTGGTGGAGGTCTTTGAAAGCCTGGGCCCGGTGCACGACCGCCACCCCGAATTCCTGGAAGCCGCGATCCTGGAGCGCCTCTGCGAGCCCGAGCGCCAGATCATCTTCCGGGTCCCCTGGACGGACGACTCCGGCCGCGTGCGGATCAACCGCGGCTTCCGGGTGGAGTTCAACTCCGCCCTGGGCCCGTACAAGGGAGGCCTGCGCTTCCACCCTTCCGTATACCTCGGGATCGTCAAGTTCCTCGGCTTTGAGCAGATTTTCAAGAACGCCCTGACGGGAATGCCCATCGGCGGCGGCAAGGGCGGTTCCGACTTCGATCCCCGCGGCCGCAGCGACGCCGAAGTCATGAGGTTCTGCCAGTCCTTCATGACCGAGCTCTACCGCCATATCGGCGAATACACCGACGTCCCCGCCGGCGACATCGGTGTGGGCGGCCGCGAAATTGGCTACCTCTTCGGCCAGTACAAGCGGATCACCAACCGGTATGAGTCCGGGGTTCTCACCGGCAAGGGCATCTCCTGGGGCGGATCACTGGTGCGGCCGGAGGCCACCGGATTTGGCACTGTGATCTTCACAGAGCAGATGCTCCGGACCCGCGGGACGTCCTTTGATGGCCAGCGCGTCGTTGTCTCCGGATCCGGCAACGTGGCCATCAACGCCATCGCCAAGGCGCAGTCGCTCGGCGCCACCGTGGTGGCCTGCTCCGATTCCTCCGGTTACGTGGTGGATGAGGCGGGCATCGACGTCGGACTGCTCCGCGAGGTGAAGGAAGTGCAGCGGGCGCGGCTCAAGGACTACGCCGAGCGGCGGCCGGGCGTTGCCTACGTGGACGGCGGCTCGGTCTGGGACGTGGACGCTTCGGTGGCGCTGCCGTGCGCCACCCAGAATGAGCTCGACGGCGGTGCTGCCGCCCGGCTGGTGCGCGGCGGCCTGATGGCCGTCGGGGAAGGTGCCAACATGCCGTCCACGCGCGACGCCGTGGCGGTGTTCCAGGACGCCGGGGTGCTCTTCGGTCCCGGCAAAGCGGCGAATGCGGGAGGGGTAGCCACGTCGGCCCTGGAAATGCAGCAGAACGCCAGCCGGGACGCGTGGTCCTTCGAGCATACCGAGGCGCGGCTGACGGACATCATGGTGGGCATCCACGACCGGTGCGCGGCAACCGCCGAGGAATACGGCGAACCGGGCAACTACGTGCTCGGCGCGAACATCGGCGGCTTCATCAAGGTGGCCGACGCCATGTTGGCGCAGGGCTTGATCTAGCAGGGCTTGATCTAGCAGGGCTTGATCCGGGAGGGCTTTTTCCAGCAGGGCTTGATTTAGCCGCCGCGGCGCCACTGGGTGGGGGAGACCCCGAACGCGTCCCGGAACGTGCGGCTGAAGTGGGCGGCGTCCAGGAATCCCCAGGCGGCGGCCACGGCGCCCACGGACTTTCCGGCGTGCAGCGGGTCCCGAAGGTCCCGCCGGGCACCGTCCAGGCGCTGGCTCCGGATGAAGCCGGCAACTGTGCTGCCGGACTCGTGGAAGACGTTGTGCAGGTGCCGGGTGGAGATGAAGTGCGCCGCGGCGATTCCCGCCGGTGACAGCAGCGGATCGGAGAGGTTGGCCTCGATGTACTCCCGGATCGACACGGCCAGGAGTGCCTGCGGCTTCATCCTGTCCGGGGAGATGTCCATTTCCGCATGCAGCATGGTGGACACCAGGTCCAGGGCATTCGTGGCCAGCCTGGATCCACTGGGCCCGTTCAGGACATCCAGGTTCGACGACAGCTGCCGGATGAACTGGCCCACAATGCCGCTGAGGCCGCTGCTGCCCATCCGTACCGCCGCAAGCTGGCCGACGTAATCCGTGGGCAGGGACAGCGCGTCGCAGGGAAACATGAGCACCATGATCCGGGTATTTTCCTCGAAGGCGAGGGTATAGGGCCGGTTGGTGTCGTAGATGGCAAGGTCCCCGGGGTGAAGCACCGCTTCCCGGTTGTCCTGGATCAGCAGGCCCGTTCCCTCCAGCTGCAGGTTCAGCTTGAAGTAGCGCTCGTGGGCCTGGGCGATCAACGCCGGCGTGCGGTGGACCTCGTGGGAGCTGGCGGTGACTTCAACGATGGACATCCGGTCCAGCACCCGCGAACGCATCTGTCCCCGGAAGCCGTCCACGTCGTCGGTCCGCGCTGTGAGGGGCACGAAGGATTCGGCCACCAGGTGCTTCCAGTGGTCGAACGAGCCGGCCACCCTGGAAACAAGGTCCTGCGGTGCATGTCCGGACGTTGCCCGGGTTGGAGCTGTTGCTGGCATGGTGTTCCTCGTTACGTATGCAGCGTGACGTTCCCCCGGCTGTGTCGTGGGACACAGTGAGTCCAGATTAACCCCGGCTCCGTCTTTTTTCAACAGTTGGCGAAAATAAAACTGCGGCTCCGCGCTGGGTAAATCCGGCGCGCGCTTCACAGGTGGGCTGCAGCCTCCCGTGGCAGGATCGAGCCATGGACGGAGCAGCTGCCCCCGGGGGCATCAAGCGGAACTTTAATTCCCCTGCGCACCACTCGCGGCTCAGGATGCTGGTGATGCTGGGCGTGGGCCTGGCTGCCGCCCTGCTGGTGGGCTTTTGGGGCAATTGGGCATACGCACCCGCTCTTGGCTGGGCTGCTGCGTCCGTGACGTACCTGCTGTGGGTGTGGATCGTCATTGGGCGCCTGGGGCCCGCCGCCACCGCGGCCCATGCGTTGCGTGAGGACCCGGGCCGGGTCTTTTCGGATGCGCTGGTGCTCACGGCCACGGTGGCCAGCTTTGCGGGCGTGGGGCTGATCCTGGCGGATGCCTCCAATGCCCAGGGCTACACCAAGGACGCAACCGTGGCCATGGCCCTGGGCAGCATTGCCTTGTCCTGGTTCCTGGTCCACACCCTGTTCACCCTGAGGTATGCGGCCATTTACTACCGGGACGGGACCGGCGTTGATTTCAACGAGGAGACCCCTCCCCGGTACGCGGACTTCGCCTACCTGGCCTTCACTGTGGGGATGACGTTCCAGGTGTCCGATACAGACCTCAAAACCAACGCCATCCGTTCCACCGTCCTGCGGCAGGCACTGCTGTCCTACCTCCTTGGTGCGATCGTGCTGGCCACCACCATCAACCTCGTGTCGGGTCTTATCCACTAGCCGCGCCGCCGGGCTGGCGGGACATAGTCTGGGTCCATGGCGGACATCAGAGTCAACTGGCACCGGCGGCACAAGGAAGGGCTCACCCCTGGCGAAAGGGCCGCGGACACCCTCCGGAACGGGATGGGCAGCTGGCCCTTCGTGGGCATCTTTTTGGCTTTCATGATGCTGTGGGCCGCCCTGAACTCCTACGTCCTGGCAACCAGTGCGTGGGACCCCTATCCCTACATCCTCCTGAACCTTTTCCTGTCCATGCTGGCCGGCCTGCAGGGGGCCATCCTGCTGATCGCGGCCAAGCGCCAGGATGCCATTGCCTCGGCGATGGCGCAGCATGACTATGAGACGGACGTGAGGGCGGCGGCGCAGATAGAAATGCTCATGAACATCAATGCCGAACAGTTGAAGCTGCTGCAGGAACTGCGGGACATGAGGAACGGGCCGCCCGCCGAAGGCGCCGGAGCCGAATTCCCCTGAAAACGACAATGGGTGCAGCTCCTGCTGGAGCTGCACCCATTACGCGAGCGTCGATTAATCCTTCTTGAACGCATCCTTGACGTGCTCGCCGGCCTGCTTGAGGTCCGACTTTGCCTGGTCTGTCTGGCCTTCGGCCTTCAGGCTTTCATCGCCTGTGGCGTTTCCGGCAGCTTCCTTGCCCTTGCCGCCGAGCTTCTCTGCTGCGTTGCCAATCTTGTCATCCAAACCCATGGAGATGCTCCTTACAGTTCGTGCTCGCTCCGGTGTGAACCAGAACCTGACCCCTCAATAGTAAGCATACTTTCGAGTATGGCGCTCATTTGCCCGCGGGATTTTTGCCGAGCAGCGCAAGGTAGCCCTCAAGCTGGGCGGCGTGTCCAAAGTCCGTCCTGCCCTCCGGCGCAAGGGCAGCCTCAATCTGCGCGCCGAGGAGCATGTTCAAAAGTTGGCCGGCCAGGACGTGGTCGTCGACGGCGGCGGTCACGTCCCCGCTGTCCCTCGCCTCCGCCAGGTAGCGCCGGATGGCAGCCAGCCATTCGTCCATGGAGCGCTGGTGGATCCCGGCTTTTTCGGCATCGTTGACCGCCCTCTGCCAGAACGGGATAACAATCCGTGCCTCGTTGACGCGCTCCTCATCCAGGGGGAGCACTTCAAGGCAAAAGGCCCGGAGTGCGGCGAGGCCGGACTTGCCCTGCGTGACCTCTGCAATCCGCTGGTTGGTGCGGTTGAACACATGGCTGAATGCGAACTCCAGCAGTGTGTCCTTGGTGGGGAAGTAGGGTTTCAGTGCGCCGTTGGCGAATCCTGCCTCCATGGCAATCTCCCGCATGGTGGCGCCTTCGAGACCCTGCCGGGCAATGATCCGCCAGGTGGCATCCACCAGTTCCAGGCGCCGCTCGTCATGGTCAACAATCTTGGGCACTGCGGCCACTCCCCGAAAAAATATTGGTCCAGCCTCTTGTGAGCCATGTTACGGACGTTTATTCTCTACAACTATAGAAAATAAACCCAGTGGCCGGAAACGGCCCGGACAAAGGTTCACCCCCATGACGCTTGCCCCAACCGAAACTGTCTCCGCCTTTGGCCTGGCAACCGCCGCCGAAATCCTGCAGGTTCGGGCCATCCTGCAGGCGGAAGGCCACCTGGGCCCGCAGCACAGGATCGCCTACCTTGGCCTGCTCGATCCCGCCCGCGGCGCGGCTCCGGAAACCGCGGACCGCCGCTTCCGTGTGTTCATCCACGACGTCTCCGGCGCGGCCCCACGCGACGTCATTGTCTCCGCCACGCACCAAAAGGTGGCCTCCGCCGTCGAACTCGACACCGCGGTGACCGGCGAACTGCCGGTCCTGGAGGAGGAATTCGAAGTGGTGGAGTCCCTGCTGGCCACCGATGAACGGTGGCTCAAGGCGCTGGCGGACCGCGGTCTCGCCGTGGAGAAAGTCCGCGTGGCTCCGCTGTCCGCCGGTGTCTTCGAATATGCCGGGGAGAAGGGCCGGCGCATCCTGCGCGGGCTGGCATTCGTCCAGGAGTTCCCGGAGGACAGCGCCTGGGCGCACCCCGTGGACGGCCTGGTGGCCTATGTGGACGTGGTCAGCAAGGAGGTCACCCAGGTGATCGACCTCGGCGTGATGCCCATCCCGGCCGAGCACGGCAACTACACGGACCCGGAACTGACCGGGCCGCTGCGGACCACCCAGAAACCCATCAGCATTACCCAGCCGGAGGGGCCCAGCTTCACGGTGACGGGCGGCAACCACGTGGAGTGGGAAAAGTGGAGCGTGGATGTGGGGTTCGATGTCCGCGAAGGCGTGGTCCTGCACAACCTTGCCTTCCAGGACGGCGGCCGGAAGCGGCCCATCATCAACCGGGCGTCCATCGCCGAGATGGTGGTCCCGTACGGTGACCCGTCACCGGTCCGGTCCTGGCAGAACTACTTCGACACCGGCGAATACCTGGTGGGCCAGTACGCCAACTCCCTGGAACTGGGCTGCGACTGCCTGGGCGATATCACCTACCTGAGCCCCGTCATCTCCGATGCCTTTGGCAACCCCCGGGAAATCCGCAACGGCATCTGCATGCACGAGGAGGACTGGAGCATCCTCTCCAAGCACTCGGACCTCTGGAGCGGCGTCACCTACACCCGCCGCAACCGGCGCCTGGTCATTTCCTTCTTCACCACCATCGGCAACTACGACTACGGCTTCTACTGGTACCTCTACCTGGACGGCACCATCGAATTCGAGGCCAAGGCCACCGGCATTGTCTTCACGTCCGCCTTCCCCGAGGGCGGCTCGGATAACATTTCGCAGCTGGCACCCGGGCTGGGCGCGCCCTTCCATCAGCACCTCTTCAGTGCCCGGCTGGACATGGCCATCGACGGGTTCACCAACCGCGTGGAGGAGGAGGATGTGGTCCGCCAGCCCATGGGACCCGGCAATGAGCGGGGCAATGCCTTCTCCCGCAGGCGCACCGTCCTGGCCCGTGAATCACAGGGTGTCCGGGAGGCCGACGCGCGCACCGGCCGGACCTGGATCATCTCCAACCCGGACTCCCGGAACCGGCTGGGCGAACCCGTGGGCTACAAACTGCATTCCCACAACCAGCCCACCCTGCTGGCGGATCCCGGCTCCTCCATCGCCCGCCGGGCCGCGTTCGCCACCAAGGACCTGTGGGTCACCCGCTACGCCGAGGACGAGCGCTACCCCACGGGCGACTTCGTGAACCAGCACGCCGGGGGAGCGGGCCTGCCGGCCTACGTGGCGCAGGACCGCGATATCGACGGGCAGGACATCGTGGTGTGGCACACCTTTGGCCTCACCCACTTCCCCCGCGTGGAGGACTGGCCCATCATGCCCGTGGACACCGTGGGCTTCAAGCTCCGTCCCGAGGGCTTCTTCGACCGCAGCCCGGTGCTGGATGTCCCGGCCAATCCGAACATGCAGGCTGCGGCCTGCCACACCGAGGGCGGCAGCGGTGGCTCCTGCCACTGACCTCCTTGCGCCGGCAGGGAGCACGACGGCGGCAGGACGGGCCGGTGCCAGGGGCCCGGTCCTGCATCCGCGGCTGGTGGCCGTGGTCACCGCCGTCTGCTGCGCGGCACACCTGTGGCTGGCCGCTGCCGGCCGTCATGGGGTGTGGCTGAGTGTACTCATGCTGGCACTCGCCGCCATCTGCATGCCATGCGCGGTCCACATCTGGCGGCACAGCCGCGTGGGCGCCCTGCACCAGGTCACCGCCGCTGCAGTGGCCATGGCCGCCGTGCACGCCTTCCTGCTGCTGGCCGCCGGCGGTGCGGGGCACGCCCATGCCGGCGCCCCGCCGTCGTCCGTTGCCCCTGCGGACGGCGCGGCGGAACTGCTGCTGGTCATCGCACTGGAATTGGCGACAGCCCTGCTGGCCGCCGCGCTGGTGGCACGGCTCCGGCGGGTGCCCGTTTAGCGGGTGCCGCCCGGCCGGAGTCAGCCCGCGGGGACGCCCAGGGGCCGGGCGACGTGCAGCCGCTCATGCTCCACCAGCCATTGGATGGATTCGAAGACGGCCTGCTCCGGCTCATACCGGGGCGCATAACCCAGCACGGACGCGGCCTTTTCAATGCTGAAGCAGTGGCTGCGGTAGAGGTGGCCCCAGCTGGACTCGGCGTAGTCCCGGGAGGTGTTTTCGCGGAAGCGGTCCCACGTCACCGTCTCCAGCACGGCGGCGTGCCCGAACCAGGCAGCCGCGATGTCCGCGTAGCCACGCACGGTCAGGGCTGTGGGGGCCACGATGTTGAAGTCCTCGCCGGCGGCCGCCTCCCGCTGCGCGATGGCCTTTTCGAAAGCCTGGGCGACGTCGTCGGCATGCACGTGGTGCATCAGTTCCGCGCCGCTGCCGGGGATCCGGAGGGGTTGGCCGGCGGAGAGCGTCTGCCAGACGGACGGATCCAGGTTTCCGAGCGGGCCAACGGGGTGCCATCCCGGACCGACGATGTGGCCGGGGTGCAGCGACGTGGTTGCCAGGCCTCCGCTGGCGGTCTCTTCCTTGAGCATCAACGCGATCCGGTTCTTCTGGATGCCGTAGTCGCCAAAGGGTGCTGCGGCGGAATCCAAACCTTCCCGGATGGGCAGCTTCAGGCTTTGCCCGTAGCGCCAGATGGAGCCGCAGTGCAGCAGGTGCCCCACCTCGCCGCGCAACCGGTGCACCAGCGCCGCCGCAGATTCGAGGGTGAAGCAGACCAGATCCACCACGGCATCCGGCTTGAGCGCGGACACCCGCTCGGCGAACGTTCCGTCCCGGTCTTCCTCCTGCCGGTCCGCGATGACCTGGTGGACCTGTTGCCATTCGGGCGTGTCCGTGTAGGGGGCGCTGGTGCCGCGGCTGATGTTGGTGACTTCGTGGCCTGCGCGGACCAGCCGGGGGACCAGGAACGAACCGATGTGGCCGCTGCCGCCGATGACGGTGACTTTCATTGCTCTCCGATCGTCGTGTTCCCCTCAACGGTAGGGCCCCGGCGGCAGGAAAGGGAGGTCTGGGGGACCTCCCTTTCCTGCCGGTTCGCCGTGCTTCCGCAGAATCAGGCGGGCTTGGCGTACTCGGCCGCGCTGATGACTTCATACCCAACGAACGTCTCGCCGCCCTCCACCCAGGCGTCGTGCCCGGCCGGGATGGAATAGGCGTCACCGGCGTGGATGGTCTTCTGCGTTCCATCGTTGAGCTGCACCGTCAAGGTGCCGCCGGTGCAGAAGCCCAGATGGTTGTTCTGGCAGCTGTCCGTCTTGACCACCGTCTTCACGGTTTCAGACCAGCGCCAGCCGGGCTCGAAGGTGAACCGGCCAAGGGTGGCGCCGCCAATGCTGACCACATCCACCTGGGTCTTGGGTGGGCGGCGCTTCTCATCGGGCTCGTCGAAAGATTTGGTTGCAAGGTCCGTGACCGTTACTGCGGGCATTTCTGGCTCCTTCATAAGGAGTGGTTATTGAGTTCGTCCGGGGCTGTGTGCGCCGGGAAAGGGGACCGGCAGGGCGGGATGTGCCCGTCCAGAACCTGCCGGCCCCGTGTGCGACGCTCCCAATGTGCTCCCGGACGGACCCGATGTCAATGACGCTTTTACTCCTGGAACCACTCCCGGGCAGGGTTGGTCACCGCCGGGGCTGAACGGGCCAGCTCCGGCTGGGCGGCCCACTTCACGCCGTTGGCCAGGACCCGCTGGATCTGCGGGTGGTGGTACACCGGGTACTCCTGGTCGCCGGGGCTGAAGTAGAAGATGCGGCCCTTGCCCCGGGTGAACGTAACGCCGGAGCGGAACACCTCGCCGCCCGCGAAGGAACTGATGAAGATCAGGTCGTCCGGATCCGGGATGTCGAACAGCTCGCCGTACATCTCCTGTTCGGGGATGACGATGGGACTGTCCACGCCTTCGGCGATGGGATGGGACGGCTTGACGGTCCAGACCAGTTCGCGCCCGCCGTCGTTGCGCCAGGCGAGGGAGCAGCTGGTGCCCAGGAGTTTGGTGAAGATCTTCGCGAAGTGCCCCGAATGGAGCACAATCAGTCCCATGCCGCCAAGCACGTGCCGGTGGACGCGTTCGACGACGGCGTCGCCCACCTCGGCGTGGGCCATATGGCCCCACCAGAGCAGGACGTCCGTCTCCGCAAGCACCTCCTCGTCAAGGCCGTGCTGGTCGTCGGTGGCCAGGACCGCCGTCGTGATGTCAGCGTCCGGGAAGTAGGAACGAAGTCCTGCCGCAATGGCACCGTGGATGCCGTCAGGATAGATCCCCCCGATGTGCGACGGCTCGTTGATGGCCTCGTGGACGCCCTCGTTCCACACCCGGATCCTCAGTTTGCCGTTCATTAGAGACGAACCTCCCTCTGCTCCAGCGCGGACTGGTAGCACGCGTCAATGATCTGTGCACGGTAGAGCGCGAGGGAGCCGTCATGCCCGGCCCAAACGGCGTCGCCGCCGCGCACTGCCGTAACGAAGTCTTCCACCACTGCGTCATGCGCGCGGCCCGGGAGCACAGTTGGCACGTAGTCTGCGGATTCGCCGTCCTTGTCGGTAAACACCCGGAGCTGGCCGACCGGCGGGAAGGGTGCGCCGTGTACCTTGAGCTCCGCGCCGCCGTCGGTGCCGTAAACCGTGAAATCGAGCAGGTCGTCCTGTTCCCGGTAGGTGGCCCAGCCCGCCTCGATCAGCAGTGTGCCGCCGCCCTCAAGCCGGAGGAACGCTGACGCGAAGTCTTCCACCTCGAACGCGTGGCTGGTGGCCTGGGCCGTATACCGGCTGCCGCCGCCCCTGCCCTGCGGGCCAAGCTCCGAGTGGGTGGCGGCGGAGACAGCCAGCACCTTCGGTTCGCCCAGGAGGTGGAGGGCGTAATCCAGCGCGTGCACGCCGATGTCCGCCAGCGGTCCGCCGCCGGCAAGTTCGGGGTTGGTGAACCAGCTTCCCAGCGTCGGGATGCCGGAGCGGCGCAGCCAGGAAGCCTTGGCGTAGTAGGGCCGGCCCAGCCCGCCGTCGTCGATCACTTCCTTCAACGCCTGGATGTCGCCGCGCCGGCGGTGGTTGAAGGCGACGTCCAGGACACGGCCTGCCTTGCGGGAGGCGTCCACCATGGCCTGGCCCTCGACGGCGTTGCGCGCGATGGGCTTTTCGCTCAGCACGTGGATTCCCCGCTCCAGGGCGGCGATGGCGATGGGTGCGTGGAGGAAGGTGGGCACTGCCACACTGATGGCGTCCAGGCCGCCGTGGTCCAGCATCTCTTCCCATCCGGCGAAACCGTTGGGGATGGCGTATTCGGCCTGCAGGGAGTCACGGAGCTCCTGCTCCATCCCGGCCAGCGACACGATGCGGACACCGTCCAGCTCGGAATAGGCCTTGAGGTGCTGCTGGCCGGCCCAGCCAATGCCCACCACGCCCACGCGCAGTTCCGGGTTTCCTCCTGGCGCTGGTGGCTGCTGGACGGGGGTTTGCTGGTTGTTCACGAGGTTCTTTCCTTTTCCGGGCGGCGTTGGGGTGGGGTCATGGAATCGATTCCAAAATGGTTGGGGGTGGATCGCAGAGGTTTTGGAATCGATTCCAAAATCCTTTCAGGAACTGCCCCGGGGAGTCAACCCCTGTCAGTTCTTTGTGGAATCCCGGATGACGAGCTCGTGCGGGAGGAATGTCCGGCCGCGGCGGTGGGCCTGGCCGGTCATCCGTTCGAGGAGTGCTTCGAAGGCCACGCGGCCCAGGTCGTAGGCCGGTTGCCGGATGGTGGTGAGCTCCGGGATGCACATCTCCGCCTGGATGGAATCATCGAAGCCGGCAACCGCCACATCGTCCGGCACCCGCAGGTCGGCGTCGATGATTTCCCGGACGCAGCCTGCCGCCACCGTGTCGCTGCCGCAGAACACGGCATCGGGCAGGCGGTCCATGGCCAGCAGTTTCCTGGTGAGGCGGCGGCCGGCGTGGAAATCGAAGTCACCGTTGGCGAACAGGCCCTGTTCCGCGGCCAGGCCCGCCTCGGACAGGGCCTCCCGGAAACCCTGTTCGCGCAGCCTGCCGGAGCGGGCAGCCCGGTTGCCGATAATGGCAAGCCGCCGGGCGCCTGTCCCGATGAGGTGCCGCGTAATGTCGTAGGCGGCCTGCCGGTCATCAATGGATACGCCGAACGCTGCCTCGGAATCGACGATCTCGCAGACCTGGACAACGCTCAGCTGCTCTGCCAGCGCTTCAATGTCGCCGTCCGGCATGGTGGGGGAAAACAGGATCAATCCGTCCACGGACCCGTTGCGCAGCATGTCCACGAGCTGCTGTTCCCGCTCGAGGTCGCCGGACGTCGGGGCGATCAGGCTGACATAGCCGGACAAGGCCGCGGCGTCACCGAAGCCACGGAACGCTTCGCTGATGACGGGGGACTCGAGGTTTTTCGAGAGCGCCAGGATGCGCATGGTGCGGTCGCGGCGCAGGTCGCGTGCGGAGGCGAGCGGGCGGTAGTTGAGCTGCCGGATGGCACCGGCCACCTTTTCCCTGCTTGACGCGCTCACGGCAGGGCTTCCATTCAGCACGCGCGATACCGTGCCGACGGACACTCCCGCCGTTTTGGCGACGTCCTGCACAGTTGCTCGAGCCATTCCGATTCGTCCTTCCGCGGCCACTGGCCGAAGCCGCCCTCCACCCCGTGGTTGCGATTTTCAGCTTAGCCGCCGTTGCGGATGCGGCGGGCCGGCTGCTGCGGCCCCATCATGCCCATCCCTTCCCGTCGGCTGAAACATGCATTTAACCTTCCTGTCCGACGCACGAAATCACTCCTTGGCTAATCTGGTGCAACAAGGTTTACTGATAGCTAACGCCAACCCTGACAGGAATGTTTCGATGACGAGTGTCGCAACCCCTGCTGTGACCCCAATGCCAGAAGGCGGGCTGAAGGCGCCCGCGCCGGCCGAAGAACCAACCATCTCCCTGGCCGATATTGCGCGTGCCCACAACGTCCGCTTCCTGCTGGCCACGTTCGTGGACATGACCGGGAAGCCCTGCGCCAAGCTGGTCCCGGTGGAGGCCGCGGCTGAACTCGAGGACGGCGCCATGGGGTTCGCGGGCTATGCCGCGGGCCTAATGGGGCAGAAGCCGCAGGACCCGGACCTGATCGCTGTTCCCGATCTGGCGTCCTTCACCCCGGTCCCCTTCATCAAGGAAGGCCTGGCCATCATCCACTGCGACCCGCATGTGGGCGGGAAGCCCTGGCCCTACGCCCCGCGCGTCATTCTGAAGAACACGTTGGCCGGCCTGGCGGAGAAAGGCATGCAGGCCAAGGTGGGCGCCGAGGTGGAGTACTTCCTGGTGAAGAAAAACGACGACGGGACGCTGAGTACCGCCGACGACAGGGACGATTCGCCCCGCCCCTGCTACGACGCCCGCGGCGTCACCCGGATGTACGACCACCTCACCTCCATTTCGGAGGCGATGAACTCCCTGGGCTGGGGCAACTATGCGAACGATCACGAGGACGCCGCCGGCCAGTTCGAGCAGAACTTCAACTTCACGGACGCGCTGACCACGGCGGACCGCGTGGTGTCCCTCCGCTACATCCTGAATATCCTGGCCGGGCAGCGCGGCATGACCGCCACCTTCATGCCCAAGCCGTTCACCGACCGCACCGGCACCGGCCTGCACTTCCACTTTTCGCTGTGGGCAGGTTCCGATCCGCTGTTCCCCAGTGAGGGAACGGACGACGGCGGCCGCGGCCTCGGGCTTTCCGGCCTGGCTTGTTCGTTCATCGCCGGGATCCTGGAACATGCTCCTGCGCTGCAGGCCTTCCTCGCCCCCACCGTGAACTCCTACAAGCGGACCGGCGCCACCACCAGCTCCTCGGGTGCCACCTGGTCGCCGCGGAAGGCATCCTTCGGCGGGAACGACCGCACCCACATGATCCGGGTGCCGGACAACAAACGGATCGAACTCCGCTCCGGCGACGGCTCCGCCAACCCGTACCTGGCCATCGCCACCGCCCTTGCCGCCGGGCTGGACGGCGTGGAGAAGTCCCTGGATCCGGGCCGGCCGTCCGGGCCGGGAGAGTCCAAACCCGACGCGCATCTCCTTCCGGCTACGCTGCTCCACGCCGTGGAAGCACTGCGGAAGGACCCCGTGATCCTGGCCAGTCTCAGCGGGGATCCTGCCGTCGGCGGCTACTACGCGGACGCCAAGGAAGAGGAATTCCTCAGCTGGCACAACCAGGTCAGCGACTGGGAAATCCGCACGTACCTGACCTCGATTTAGCAACCCACACATCCAAGAAAAGGACTTTCCATGTGCGGAATCGCCGCGCTGCAGCTGCGCAATCCCTCGCTGCACCCCCAAATGGGCGCCCTGCTGTCCTCCATGCTCTGCCAGATTGTGGACCGCGGACCGGACTCGGCCGGCCTGGCCGTCTACAACACCCCGGGCCTGGTTTCTCCCGGAACCTCCACCCTCAGCCTCCTGGGCAAGGACCAGGGAATGACGCCGGCGGCCATCACCGCCGGCGTGGCCGGCCTCCTCCCGCTGGACGCGGCAGCAGCCGTCCGCGTGGTGGGTGACACCACCCTGGTGAGTGCCGGCGTCGGGACGGACCTCCTGGTGAAGGCCGTCGGCGAAACCCTGCCCGCCGCCACCATCATTGGCCGTGGCGAACACGTGGCCGTGATGAAGAGCGTGGGCCATCCCATGGAGATCGCCGCCGAGCACGGACTTGAGGCGATGGCCGGCAGCCAGGGCCTGTCCCACACCCGGATGGCCACCGAGTCAGCCGTCACCGCCGGGGGCTCGCACCCCTTTTCCGTGGCCGACGACCTCTGCCTGGTGCACAACGGCTCCTTCTCCAACCACGCCACCGTCCGCCGGGAACTCAAGCGCGAAGGCGTGGTGTTCGATTCCGAGAATGACACCGAGGTGGGCGCCCGATACGTAGCCTCCCGCCTGCAGCAGGGCGACACCCTCGAGGAAGCCCTGGTGAACCTGGGTAAGGTCCTGGACGGCTTCTACACGCTGGTGGTCACCACGGCGGACAGCATGGCCGTGGTCCGCGACCCCATCGCCTGCAAGCCGGCCATCATCGCCGAAACGGACGACTACGTGGCCATGGCCTCCGAATACCGTGCCCTGGCCGGGCTGCCCGGCATCGACAACGCCCGCATCTTTGAACCGGAACCCGGAAAGGTCTACACATGGTCACTCTGACGGCCCCCGAAACTTTCGCCCCGACGGCCGCCCCCGATGCCGGGCAGGCAGTGGTTGACCTGGCCATCAGCTCTGTCCGGGAACTGAACCAGGCCATCCACGACGCCGAAGACGGCCAGTCCTGGACCGTCACCAACCCCGGCGGGAAGCACAGCCTGGCCGTTGGCATCGACGCGGACATCGCGGTGGCCATCGACGGCCATGCCGGCTACTACGCAGCCGGGATGCACCAAAAGGGGAGCGTGGCCATCAACGGCAATGCCGGCGTCGGGCTGGCGGAAAACATCATGTCCGGGAAGGTCCATGTGACGGGGGATGCGTCCCAGTCCGCCGCGGCTACCGGGCACGGCGGCCTGGTGGTCATCGACGGCAACGCCGGAGCCCGCTGCGGGATCTCCATGAAAGGCGTGGACATCGTGGTGGGCGGCAACATCGGCCACATGTCCGCCTTCATGGCCCAGGCCGGCCGGCTGGTGGTCTGCGGCGACGCCGGTGACGCCCTGGGCGACTCCATCTACGAGGCACGGATCTACGTCAAAGGCACGGTGGCCTCCCTCGGCGCGGACTGCGTCGAAAAGCCGCTGCGCGAAGAGCATCTGGCCGAGCTCGCGGAACTGCTGGCCGCAGCCGGCCGTGCCGACAACCCGGCCGACTTCAAGCGCTACGGCTCAGCCCGGAACCTCTACCACTTCCACGTCGACAACTCGACTGCCTACTAGGAGGCCCCCATGACCATCACCTCCATGCCCGCCCCTGACATCGCTGAGCTTGGCCTGCGCGAGTCCGCCACCTTCGACCGCGCCACCATCGCCGACATCCAGCGCGCGGCCGCCACCGGCGTGTACGACATCCGCGGCTGGGGCGCCAAGCGCAAGGTCCCGCACTTCGACGACCTGCTCTTCCTCGGCGCCTCCATGTCCCGCTACCCACTGGAGGGCTACCGCGAAAAGTGCGATACCGACGTCGTCCTCGGCGACCGGTACGCCAGCCGCCCGCTGCACCTGCAGACCCCGGTGACCATCGCCGGCATGAGCTTTGGCGCCCTCTCCGCCAACGCCAAGGAAGCGCTGGGGCGCGGCGCATCCGAGGTGGGAACCTCCACAACCACGGGCGACGGCGGCATGACGCCCGAGGAGCGCGGCCAGTCCAGGCACCTGGTGTACCAGTACCTGCCGTCCCGGTACGGCATGAACCCTGACGACCTCCGCAAGGCGGACGCCATCGAGATCGTGCTGGGCCAAGGCGCCAAGCCCGGTGGCGGGGGCATGCTCCTGGGCCAGAAAATCACCGAACGCGTCGCCGGGATGCGCACCCTGCCGGTGGGCATCGACCAGCGTTCCGCCAGCCGCCACCCGGACTGGACCGGCCCGGACGACCTCGAAATCAAGATAGGCGAACTCCGCGAGATCACCGACTGGAAAACCCCCATTTACGTCAAGATCGGCGCCTCCCGGCCGTACTACGACACCGCCCTGGCAGTGAAGTCCGGCGCGGATGTGGTGGTGGTGGACGGGATGCAGGGCGGGACCGCCGCCACGCAGCAGGTGTTCATCGAGAACGTGGGCATCCCCACCCTGGCCGCCATCCCGCAGGCCGTCCAGGCCCTCCAGGAACTCGGCGTCCACCGCAAGGTCCAGCTCATCGTCTCCGGCGGAATCCGGACAGGGGCCGACGTCGCCAAGGCCATGGCCCTGGGTGCCGACGCCGTGGCCATCGGCACCGCGGCGCTGATCGCGCTGGGCGACAACGATCCCCGCTACGCTGCCGAATACTCCGCGCTGGGTTCCGCCGCCGGCTTCTACGACGACTTCCAGGACGGCCGCGACCCCGCCGGCATCACCACCCAGGACCCCGAATTGTCCTCCCGGCTCGACCCGGTGGTTGCCGGCAAGCGCCTGGCCAACTACCTGCGCGTCCTGACCATGGAGGCCCAGACCATCGCCCGGGCCTGCGGAAAGTCGCACCTGCACAACCTGGAACCGGAGGACCTGGTGGCACTGACCATCGAGGCGGCCGCCATGGCCCGGGTGCCGCTGGCCGGGACCAGCTGGATCCCGGGGGCAGGCCAAGGGGGCTTCTGATGACCGAGGCTTCCGACTATGTGGTGGTGGGTGCCGGCCTGGCCGGCGCCGCCACCGCCTGGCAACTGGCATCCCGCGGCCACCAGGTCACCCTGCTGGAACGCGACATCCCCGCCGCGCACGACGGCAGTTCCCACGGATCCGCCCGGATCTTCCGCTACGCCTACCCGGACCCGTTCTACACGCAGGCGGTGCTGGACTCGAAAGTCCTGTGGGACAGGCTCGCCCTGGATGCCGGCACGGAGCTGATCGCGCCTTTCGGGGCAGTGGACCACGGGTCCAGGCGGCAACCGGACCTGCTCGCCAAGGTGCTCGCCGACGTCGGAATTGACCACGAACTCCTCTCCGCCGCGGGCGCCCGGAAGCGGTGGCCGCAGATCGCCTTCGACACGGAGGTCCTCTGGCACCCCGGCGCCGGCGTGATCGACGCCGAAACCGCGGTCAACGCCATGGTGTCCCTCGCCGTCAGGAAGGGGGCGCGGCTACTGACGGGCTGGCACCTGGAGAGCATTGAGCGGGACGGCACCGGCTACCGCCTCTTCTCCTCCACCGGGGAAACGTTCGACGCGGGCCACGTGGTGGTCAGCGCGGGCGGCTGGCTGCCGGAGCTGCTGGGCTCCCTGTCACTTCCGGCGGGCTTCCTGGCCGCGCTCCCGGCGATCACCGTCCGGCAGGAGCAGGCGTTCCACTTCCGGTACAGGGACCACGACGGCGGCGCAGCCCCGGGTGCGGGCCCCTGGCCGACGTTCATCCACAAGGCGGCGGACATCCAGGCCTACGGTCTGCCCGGGGGCCGGGATGCCGGGTTCGCGGGCCAGAAAGTCGCCGAATACAACGGCGGCAGGCTCATTCCTTCCGCGGCAGGCCAGACGGGCCGGGTGGACCCGGCCAACCGCGCACGGGTGGTGGACTACGTGCGCCGCTGCCTGCCCGGCCTGGACCCGGAACCGTACGCCGAAACCACCTGCCTGTTCACCAACACTCCAAACGAGGACTTCCTCATCGACCGCGTGGACAACCTCACCGTCGTCTCGCCGTGCTCCGGGCACGGGGCAAAGTTCGCACCCCTGATCGGCCGGTGGGCAGCGGACCTGGCCACCGGCAGCGGGAATGTTCCGGACCGGTTCCGGAGCGCCTCTTCCACAGCATTCACCACCTAGAACGGACACCGTGAGCATTTCCCAGACAGCACCGGCGTCGGAGGCCCTGCCCTCCGCCGCAGCCAGCGCATCCACTGTTACCGGCCTCCTGCAGGACATCTCCACCGTCGGCAGGGATGCCTCCCGCGGCGGCTACTCCCGCCCGGTATTCTCCACCGCCGAGACGGACCTCCGCAGTTGGTTCATTGAGCAGGCGGCCCGGCGCGGGCTGGACGTGCACACGGATGCCAACGGGATTATCTGGGCCTGGTGGGACACAGCAACGGGAGTGCGGAAAGACGCCGTCGCCACCGGAAGCCACCTCGATTCCGTCCCCGGCGGCGGGGCGTACGACGGCCCGCTGGGGGTCGCCTCGGCGCTGGTCGCCGTCGACCTCCTCAAGGCCCGGAACTTGCGGCCCCGGCGGCCGCTGGCGATCGCCGTCTTCCCGGAAGAGGAGGGGTCACGGTTCGGCGTGGCCTGCCTGGGCTCACGGCTCCTCACCGGGGAACTGGACGCCAACAAGGCGCGCAACCTCAAAGACCCGGACGGCAACACGTATGCGGATGTCGCCGCGGCAAACGGCCAGGACCCGCGGCTGATCGGAGCCGACTACAAGACCCTGCAGCAGCTGGGGATGTTCGTGGAGCTGCACGTCGAGCAGGGGCGGGGGCTGATCGACCTCAACCAGCCGGTGGCCATCGGCTCGTCGATCCTGGGCCACGGCCGCTGGAAGCTGAGCATCACGGGGGAGGGGAACCACGCCGGCACCACGCTGATGAAGGACCGCCGGGACCCGATGATCGCCGCGGCCAAGGTGATGGTTTCCATCCGGGACACTGCCCGCAAATACCGTGACGCCCGTGCCACCGTGGGCCGGCTGCAGCCTGTTCCCGGCGGCACCAACGTCATCGCCTCCCGCGTGGACCTGTGGATCGACGTCCGGCACCCGGAGGACTCGGTCACCGCGGCCCTGGTGGAGGCCATCGGGCTCAACGCCCAGGTCCTTGCCGCCGAGGAAAACTGCACGGCGAGCCTGGGCACGGAGTCCCTGAGCCCCACAGTGCATTTCGACGGCGGGCTGCGGGACCGGCTGCGGGAACTGCTGCCTTCCGCGCCGGTGCTGGACACCGGCGCCGGCCACGACGCCGGCGTGCTGGCCGCGCACCTGCCCACCGCCATGCTGTTCGTCCGGAATCCCACGGGCGTCTCGCATTCACCGGACGAACTGGTGGAAGACTGGGACGCCGAAGCCGGCGCGCTCGCCCTGGCGGACTCACTCTCCGGCCTGCTGGGTGAGGCACGGGCGATCGGCTAGCGCCGCCGTCGTCCGTCCACCCGCCTAAGATGGCTGACATGACCGAACAGGCCGGGGACCGCGCAGAAGACCAGCACGCCGGCGACGGATCTGCCGAGGTAGCCGGGCGCCTGGAACAGGTCATCGCGGCGCAGGTGCGGCACTACCGCACGGCCGCAGGCCTGTCGTCCGCTGAGCTTGCCGCCCGCACCGGCCTGTCCAAAGCCATGATCTCGCGGGTGGAAACAGCCACCACATCCTGCTCGCTCACCACTTTGCAGCGGCTGGCGGACGGGCTGAAGGTTCCCGTGACCGCGCTGTTCCGCGGCGCGGACACGGACCGGGACGCCACCTTCACCAAGAGCGGCCAGGGAAGCCTCACCGTCCGCAGCGGAACCCAGCATGGCCACGAATACCGTGTCCTGGGCACGCTGAAAGGGCGCACCGACGCCATCGAACCCACGCTGGTCACCCTCACCGACGCCTCCGACGTGTTTCCCCTCTTCCAGCACCCGGGCACCGAGTTCATCTACATGCTCTCCGGCAGGATGGTGTACGGCCACGGCTCCTACGAATACGCCATGGAAGCGGGCGACTCGCTGCTGCTGGACGGCGAAGGCCCCCACGGACCGCTGGAGCTGCTGGACCTGCCCATCCAGTTCCTGGCGATTTCCGCCAAATAGCTTCCTGTTGCCGGCTGTTTCTGCAGCAACTCCTGCGTGCGGCGGGACGCCTGAAACTCGGTGGCGGATGACCGAAACGATCATTTAACACGCCGGAAACCCACCCAGAAACAGCCGCCATACAGTTGGAACCAGACGGCAACAGCCGCCCCTCCGCTGAACGTGGTCTCTCCATCCGCGTCCCTCCACGGAGCGGCTCTGACGGCAACTTACCGTTCTCTCTTCGCATCTTGAAAGGGGTTTCCCATGGATTCGGGAAATGTCGCTTGGATTTTGGCCAGCTCGGCGCTGGTTTGCATGATGATCCCCGCCCTGGCCCTGTTTTACGGGGGCATGGTGGGGTCGCGGCGCATCCTCAACATGATGATGATGTGCTTCGGCGGCGCCAGCCTGGTGGCCGTGCTCTGGGCATTGTTCGGGTACTCGATGGCGTTCGGCAACTCGGTTGGGGGGCTGGGTCTGATCGGTGACGTCACCGAGTTCCCCGGCATGGGGCAGATGCTGGCAAAGGATGACGCAGCGTCCATCCCGGTCATCCTGTTCGCCGCATTCCAGCTGTTCTTCGCCTGCGTCACCACGGCACTGGTTGCCGGCGCGGCGGCCGGGCGCATGAAGTTCGGCGCCTGGATGCTGTTCGCAGGCATCTGGGCCACCGTGGTCTACTTCCCCATCGCGCACTGGGTGTTCGCATTCGACTCGGCGGACGGCAGCACGGCTGGCGGCTGGATCGCCAACGGCATCAAGGCCATCGACTTCGCAGGCGGCACCGCGGTCCACATGAACGCCGGTGCGGCCGCCCTGGCCCTGGCCCTGGTCCTCGGCAAGAGCTCCGGCTGGCCCAAGGTGGAACACGCCAAGCCGCACAGCCGGCCGCTGGTCCTGGTGGGCGCAGGCCTGCTGTGGGTGGGCTGGTTCGGCTTCAACGCCGGTTCCGCCCTCTCGGCCGGCCAGTCGGCGTCGGTGGTCTTCCTCAACACCGCTGTGGCCGCATCCGCCGGCCTGCTCGCCTGGGCCCTGGTGGAGCGCGTCCGCCACGGTGCCGCCACCAGCATGGGCGCCGCCTCCGGCCTGATCTCCGCTCTCGTGGCCATCACCCCCGCCTGTGGTGCCGTCAGCCCGTTGGGCGCGGTGGCCATCGGCGCCATCGCCGGCGCTGTCTGCTCGCTGGCCATCGAGCTGAAGTTCCGGCTCGGCTTCGACGATTCCCTCGACGTCGTCGGTGTCCACCTGGTGGGCGGCATCCTGGGCACCCTGCTCATCGGCCTCTTCGCCACCGACGCAGCACCCAACGCCGTCAGCGGCCTGTTCTACGGCGGCGGGGTTGAACTGCTGGGCGTCCAGGCCCTCGCCACCGTCACGGTCCTGGTCTACTCCTTCGGCATCACCTGGGTCCTGGCAAAGATCCTGGACAAGACCATCGGCCTGCGCATCAAGCCCGAGGACGAACTGCGCGGCATCGACCTCGCGGCCCACTCCGAGCTGGCGTATCTGACGGACGAGGACCCGGTGGAACTGGGCTCGCCGCAGCGCGTCTCATAAGAGCTGCCGGGCGCCCGCCTGCTGGGGGCGGCGCCCGGTGCAGTGTTCACGCGGAGTGTCCCACGCGCCCCAGCGCACGAGTCAGGGCCAAACCTTGGACCGGTGCCGGCAGCCGCCGGCTTATAGTTCCGGGGTTTGGCCCTTCTGTGTTCAGTGTTCCGTGCAGACCAGGATGCCGTCGCGCACCTCAAGCATCGCGGCCCGTATGTGGCTCAGCCGGGTGCGCGGGTCCGGCGCCATGGTGCCGATGTCCTCGCCGTTCCAGTGCGGGTGCGTGAAGTAGACCAGCAGTGCCCGCTCCGCGCCGCCGTCGCCAGAGTCCCCACCCTCAAGCGAGACCACGTCCGCGTGGCGTCCGACGACGGCCCGCCCGTCCACCGATTCCGGCGCCGTGAGGATCAGCCCGTCCAGGTGCTCCTGCCGGGTCCAGTTTCCGGTAGCGTCGCGGGAGCGGTAGACGCCCTGGCCTCGCCATTCGTCCACGATCATCCAGTACCAGCCGCCCAGCCGGAAGACCTTGGGCCCTTCGTGCGGCCGGCCAGGGATCGCGACGCCCTCGCGGACCCAGGATGCTGGATCCGCCGGGGTCTCCGTCACGGCGCTGTAAGTATTTGAGCCTCGGGTTTCGTCCTTGTACCAGAGCCGGTACCGGCCGTCCCCGCACCGTGCCACGGCGGCGTCGATGACCCGCGGTGAGGCCAGGTCCACGGCGCCCAGGTACTCCCAGTGCTCCAAGTCGCGGCTGGTGAGCTGGACGATTCCGGCCGTCCCGGTCCAGTCGGTGCGCCTGCCGCCGAGGACCGAGAGGTACATGATCCACCGGTCGCCGATGCGTACGACGTCGGGCGCCCAGAGGGTTGCCGGAAGGTCCGTTCCGGGCGGGATAAGTCCCCCGGCGGTGCCTTCGTAGCGCCAGGTGGCGCCGCCGTCGGACGACCGTGCGACGCCGATCCCGGTGCCGTGCACCCATTCAACCCCCGTCAGCCCCGGAGCGGTGGCGCGGCGCTGCGTGTAGAAGAGGACCCACTCGTCCCGCAGGTGGTCCGCCACCAGGACGGGATCTGTGGGGCCGTCCCACACCGGGTCGCGGTACGGGTTGGCAAAGGCGTCAGGACGCAGGTGGGGGAGGGTCGGCGGTGCAGTCATGTGCTGGGACACAATTTCTCCAACGTTGTAGTTTGCGTTGGGCACCAGCATAGGCTGCGATTTTCGACGCGCAAACGCACTTGCGCTGCGCGGATTCCCTGGCGCTACCAAGATGTGGGCCGCGACAGTGAAGATGCGCGTCGAAAACCAGGATGCGCGTCGATAACGACGGGCCCTACTCCTTGAACAGGCCCGCCAGGTCCTCGGCCGTGATGGCCCCGCCGGCCAGGGCATCGCCCTCCATGACGTCGGCAAACAGCTGCGACTTCCGGGTCTTCAGCGCCATGACCTTCTCCTCGATGGTGTCCTTGGCCACCAGCCGGTACACCATCACGTTCCGGGCCTGGCCGATCCGGTGCGTCCGGTCAACAGCCTGCGCCTCGGACGCCGGGTTCCACCACGGATCAAGCAGGAACACGTAGTCGGCCTCCGTGAGGTTGAGCCCAAAACCGCCGGCCTTCAGCGAAATCAGGAACACCGGCGCGCTGCCGTTCTTGAACTCACTGACCACGTCGGCGCGGTTCCGCGTGCTGCCGTCGAGGTAGCAGTACTCGATGTCTTCCTCGTCCAGGCGCTCCCGGACCTTGCCCAGGAACCCGGTGAACTGGCTGAAGATCAGCGCGCGGTGCCCCTCGGCCACCAGGTCCTCGAGCTGTTCGAACAACACATCCAGCTTGCTGGACCGCACCGCTGACAACGCCGGGTCCACCAGCGACACGTCCAGGCTCAACTGCCGCAGCAGGGTCAGCGACTGGAAGATGGTGAACCGGTTCTTGTTGACGTCCTCGATCAGTCCCAGGATCTTCTGCCGCTCGCGCTGCAGGTGCGTCTGGTACACCTTCTGGTGCCGCGGGTTCAGCACCACTTCAAGGATCTGTTCCTGCTTGGGCGGCAGGTCCTTGATCACCTGGTCCTTGGTTCGGCGCATCATCAGCGGGCGGACCCGGCGGCGGAGTTTTTCCAGCTGCCCCTTGTCGCCGTTCTTTTCCACCGGCTTCTGGTAGTACTCCGCGAAGCGCTTGGGGCTGGAGAACAGGCCGGGGGCCACGATGGAGGTCAGCGCCCAGAACTCCATGAGGTTGTTCTCCAGCGGAGTGCCCGTGATGGCGAGCTTGAACGCGGCCGGCAGCTTCCGTGCACACTGGTACGCCTTGGACTGGTGGTTCTTGACGAACTGCGCCTCATCCAGCACCAGCCCGTTCCAGGTGCGGGAGGCGTAGGCCTCGTAATCGATGCGGAACAAGGCATAGGAGGTGATGACGATGTCGGCACCGTCAAGGGCCTCCGCCACCTCCTGGCCGCTCTTGGCAAAGGTCTCGCCGACCGTCCGAACGGTCAGCCCCGGCGCAAACCGGGCCGCTTCGAGGGCCCAGTTGCCCACCACGCTGGTGGGCGCCACCACCAGGAAAGGCGCGACGGCGGCGGGCCGGCTTTCAGCGGCAGCGGCAGCACCGGCGTTGGTATTCCCGTCGTCGGTGTTCCCGCCGTCGGTATTCCCAAGGGACGAAGCAGCCGCGGCTGCCAGCTCCTTGGCGGCGCACATCAAGGCCAGGGCCTGCACGGTCTTGCCCAGGCCCATGTCGTCGGCCAGGATGCCGCCCAACCCGTGCTTGTACAGGAAGCTGAGCCAGTTGTAGCCCTCCAGCTGGTACGGCCGCAGCTCCGCGTTCAAGGTGGGGGGCAGCGGCAGCCCGTCCGTGCCGCCCTCCAAGAGACCGCCCACGGCGGACCGCCAGGCCGCGGCCTGTTCGTCCACGATTCCCAGCTGTGCCAGTTCATCCCAGAGCCCCGCCTGGAACCGGCTGATCTGCAGCGGCGCATCCTTGTTGTCCTGCAGCGCCCTGGCTTCCTCGATCAGGGCCCGCAGCTGGTGCAGTTCCGGGAGGTCAAGGGAGAAGTAGGCGCCGCTGGGCAGCAGCATCTTGGTCTGTCCCGCGGCCAGGGCGGAGAACACGGCGGCGAAGGAAACAGGCTGGCCTTCCAGGGAAATCTGGATGCCCAGGTCGAACCAGTCGCGCTGCTCAGTTGCCTTGGTGGAGATGGACACCACCGGGGCTTCTTCAGCCTCGCGGTAGTCGGCGATGTCGCCCACCGTCTCCACGTCAACGTCCGGCGCCTCCCGCAGCCGCGGCAGCACTTCCTCGGTGAAGGCCAGCGTGTCCAGGCCCGTCAGTTCGGCCGACGCGGCCAGCCGGGGAGTGCCCCAGCCGCCCGTGGCGGACTCGCCCAGCGCGGGCACCACGTCCCACGGACGGCCAATGCCCTCAAGGATGCGGGACTCCGCCGTGTCATCGCGGTAGCCCGCATCGCCGGGGTGCCGCCACAGAGGTTGCGCGGTGACCAGCTTGCCGGTCTTGTAGTGCCACTCCCAGTGCAGCCGCACCCGGTGGTCCGCCCCGTAATTGGCCAGCAGCGACAGGGTGGGGACGGCCAGTTCGGGCAGTTCCACCGACTCGTCGCGGGCCGTCACCCGGGCCGCCTGCTTGAGCTTTGGATAAAAGCCCGTGAGGAAGCGTGACTCGTCCCTGGCAGGTATGTGCAGGGTGCTTGCGGCCGTGACGAACGCCAGCAGTTCCTCGCTGAGCCCGTTCTCCAGCGGCGCCAGGGTGATGGTTCCGTCGGGGTCGGGAACGCCGGGCAGCGCGGCCTCGCCGGATGTGAAGAACAGCCCGTGCGCCGGCCGGCCGATGGTGCCCACCGACGCCGGATCAACCTCAGCGCCCTCCACGGTGATGGTGGGCGACAGCTCCAGCCCGCCGTCGGAGGTCCCGGCGGTGGTGCCGGCCTCAGCGGCGTCCGCCACCGGAGTGCCGTACCGGCTCAGGGAAAGCCCGACGGCGGCAGGGGCCTCGGCCAGCCGGACCGGCCCGGTGCCGCGCGAGTGGACGAGGGCGAGCCCGATCTTCCCGGCCTCGGACAGCAGGCTCCACAGGTTCTTCCCCGAGTAGGAGTTCAGGCTCAGCCACAGTCCCGCGGAGTTGTGCATCCGGCTGGCGGTAGAGGAGTGGCCGGCGAGGAACTCCTGCAGCCATTCCACGTGCGCCTGGTTGGATTCGCGCCGGAAGTTCAGGTAGTTCAGGGTGTTCCAGGAAACGTCGCCGCGGATCCACTTGCCCTTGGCCCCCATGATGACGGGCCGCGCCTTGAGCTGCCGCACCCCGCGCACCGGGTCCCGGCGCCCCGTGTAGGAGAAATGCGGCGGCGGTTCCTCGATCTCGAATTGCAGGGCCAGGGGAACGCCGCTGGTGGAAGGGGCTGAACCGGGCTGGGAAATCAGCGGGCTGAGGGCCTGTTCCCAGTCGGACAGGACCGCCGAGGGTGCGCGGGATACCTGCGTGGAGGTGGACGGCGCCAGCAGCTGCACCCGGATGGACGGGTTGTCCTCCGCCGCGAACAGCAAGGCCGCCACGTGCTTGCAGTCCTTGCGGACCGGGCAGCTGCACACTCCCACGGTGCAGCTCCAGCCGCCCGCCTTCCGGACCAGCTTGGCCGTGGTGGAATAAGGGACCTCCGCACCGCCCCGGACCTTTCCCAGCATGAGGCCGGTGCCGCCGTCGAACGATATTCCCGAGACCCTGCTCGCCATGGCATAGGCCAGCCCGGCCGCCAACGAGCGGTCGTTGATGGCGGGTGTCTGTATTGCCAGTTCCGCACTTTCGTCCGGTTGGGATGGCATGTACGCGCTACTTTCGGCAGGTCACGGCGGGGCCGGGTCCGGTGGGTGGTTATCTGATCCATCTTAGTTCGCCCCGCGGCACGCCCATGCCGGGCGCCTTCCCGGCCGGCCCCGAAAACTTCGCTTGACGTTCATTTGTCCGCCGATCCTGCCGTGGCCCGGCCGCCGTAGCGTGAAGGCGTCCGGCGTACCACCACCCCAGCAAGGAGTGCCATGACCACCAGCCAGCAGCCCGTCGTCCTGACCAGCAGCAGCATCGAAGGCAGGGACGAGGAGGTGGTGGAGGCCAACGTGGCCATCATCGATGCAATGCACAACGCCCTGCTGGCCACGGAGGACATGTCTCCCGTGGCCGTCCGCAGCTATTTTGTGGACTTCTACCTTTGCCAGGCCCTGGAGGGCGGGTTCGCGCAATACGCCGTCATGGCGGCCGCACGGTCCACCATGGACACGCTGGTCCGGGAGGGGATGGCCGGAATGGGCGCAGGCGCGCACCTGGACCTGTTCAACCGCGCCGTGGACGCCTACGACGCACTGACCGCCGAAACAGCTGCCGCCTACCTGGACGGCATCGATGGCATCGGTGCCGTGCCCGACGGCGTCTTCCGGATGGAGGAGCTCGACGGCGAGTTTGAAGAGCTGCTGGAACGCGAAAACATCACTGCCCTCAATGCCCGCTGGCTGCGCGCCCAGGCGGACCTTCTGGTGCTGGACGATGAGGAAGTGGGCCCGTATATCCAGCGCCTCGCGGCAACCCTGGTTCCCAGGGAGAAAGAAAATTCGAGGCGCCCGTAACCTTTCCGCAACCGGAGGCGATGTAGTCCGTGATGGGTCCGCCCGGCGGACCCGATCCGATGTGTTGTCTAGGTTTGGAGAAGTTAGATGTCTGTGTTCACCGTTCTCGCCACCAGCAAAGTCGCCGCCGGAGTCCTGGCTGCAGGAACCCTGGCAGTGGGAGGAACCGGCGCCGCCGCCGTCTCGGGCGTCCTTCCCACCCAGGCCCAGCAGACCGCCCACGAGCTCTTCGGCGCACCTGCCCCCAAGCTTGCAGCCGAAGCAGCGGCTGACGCCCAGGCCGCCCCGGCGCCCACGGCGACCGAAGCTGTGACCGGTGCCCTGAAGACCGCCGACGCCGATGCTTCCGCCACGGCTTCCGGTTCGGCTGCGGCCTCCGACGACAAGGTCACCGCCGGTGCGACTGCTTCCGCGGCAGCCAACACCGCCGTTGACGCCGCCGGTCCTGCGGCCCTGGGCCTGTGCACCGCCTACACCCACGGTGGCGTGGACGCTTCCTCCAAGGCGTTCTCCTCGCTGTCCATCGCAGCCCAGGGTGAGGCGAACATCGAGGGCTACTGCACCGACGTCGTGGCCAAGGCCGATGCCGCTGCCAAGGCTGCGGCCGAGGCCAAGGGCTCCGCTGCCGTCGAGGCTGAGAAGCCTGAGCTTCCGTCCGCTCCCGCCGTTCCGGCAGTTCCTGCCGTCCCGGGTGCCGACGGCGCAACCGCTGTTCCTGCCGTTCCTGCCGTTCCCGCCGTGGACGGCGACACCGTGCACGCTCCGTCGGTTTCCACCCGCTAAGGCACGTTGGCTAGTCTGGACTGCGGCCGCCGCTCCGGCCGCGGCCGCAGTCCAGGCAGCCGGCCGGGCGCGCACGCCTTTGGAAGTGCACCCCCGCCAGGCCTGCAAAGAGGCAGCTGGAAGGCCACGGAGACTGGCAGTCCGTACCGGAAACCGGGACAGGGCGCGGGCCGGATCCCGGGATGGAGGAGCCGCTGGTGCTAGACACTTTGGTCCAGGAAGAGATCGACATATTCGACAACGCGGCCGGAACCGATCCGGCCGTGTTGTTCGCGGCTGCCTATCGAACCTTCGCGGGGCCGGTGCACGGCTACCTCAAGGCCCGCGGTCTGGATGATCCCGAAGCCGTCACCCAGGACGTCTTCCTGGCCTTTTATCCCAAAATCGGCAGCCTCACCGGCGGCTCGGCGGGCGCCAAGTCCCTGCTCTTTTCCATCGCGCATGCCCGCATGGTGGACCACTACCGCCGGCTGGAGCGCAGGCCGCAGCTGACACCGTACGATCCCCAGCAGGACGGCCGCACCTCGCCGTCCGCGGAGGACCAGGCCGTGGAACTGACCGCCGGGGCCGCGGCGATGCTGGAAGGCCTCAGCGCGGAACACCAGGAAGTGCTGGCCCTGCGCGTCGTGGCGGACCTGTCCATCGACCAGGTGGCCGACATCATGGGCAAGAGCGCCGGAGCCATCAAACAGCTCCAGCGCCGTGCCCTGCAGAACCTCAAGGCCCAAACGCTCAAGAGAAACCAGGCGAACCATGAGTGACACCGCAGGATCCCGCAACGACGGGACCGTTGACCAGCTCCTGCTGGAGGCCGGCGTGGACGACGACGGCCAGCTCCGTGATGCCCTGGTCAACCTGCGCGCCCTCGCGGCAGGCACCCCTGAGCCCTCCGCGGAAATCGCGGCCCTGATGGCGGGAACTTCCGCTGCCGGCCCCGCCCCCACCACGGTGCTCTCCGCCGCCGAACCTGCGGCACCGTCCACGCGTCCGGCCGGCCGCCCGGCCGATGAACTCGCCGCGCGCCGCAAGGCCAAGCGCCGGGTCACGCTCACCACCTTGTCTGTGGCCGCTTCGCTCGCGGCAGGTGGTGCCGTTGCCGCTGCTTCGGACCAGGGGTTCCGGGAATCCTTCACCCAGCTGAACCACGCCGTCACGTCATTCGTGACAGGGTCCACTGCGGCACCCACCGGCCACGACATGCCGCAGGTGCCCGCGCCACAGCCTGCGGCGCCCGCCCCGCAGGCAACCAGCGGCCCGGACGCCGTCCCGGCGGCACCGGCCCCGGCTTCGGCACCTGCCGGTGCGGCGCCGTCGGGTGTTCCGGCACACGGAAACACGCCCAGCCATGGGGCTGCCACGCAGCAGCCCGCGGCTACGGAGCCGTCACTGCCCGCCACCGTTACGGAGGATGTCAGGAAGGGCCTGGAACCAAGCTCCAAGCTGCCCGTTCCCGTGCCCACGGAAGTCCCCCTCCCGGGCAAGGTCCCGGACGTTCCCCTGAAGTAGGCCGGACCGGTGGGCCTGCAGGCCTAGTAGCCCTGGCCGGCTGCCTTGATCATCGCGCCCGACGGGTCCGACAGGTACCAGACGCCGCCCACACCCTGGCCCAGGATGTCGCCCGGCTTGGTGTCCTTTGCGAAGTAGTAGAGTGGCATGCCGTTCAGTGTCACCTGCTTCTTCCCGTCAGGGGTGCTGATGGTGCCCAGCTTGCCGGTCACGCCTTCGCCCGCGGGGGAGCCCGAGGTGGTGGTCAGCGGCGGCCACTGGACCAGGCAGGAGCCGGTGCAGGCGCTGGTGCCGGAGTCCTTGGTGTCCTTGGTGAAGAAGTAGAGGCTCATTCCCTTCGCATCCACCACAATGCTGCCTGCGGATGAGGATGCCGTTTTGAGGTCGACGGCGGCGCCCGCCTGGGTCGATGACGCGGAGGCTGAGGCGGTGCCGGACGAAGAAGCCGTGGCGGACGCGGTGCTGGAGGCACCCGTGGCCGGGCTGGTGGCCGACGGAGTGGTCCCGGTGCTGCTGCCGCAGCCGGTGAGGGCTGCCGCCAGGGCCAGGATGGCAAGGCCTGGCCCGACATGGTGCTTCATGATGTGCTCCTTGGCTGGTGTTTCCTGCTGATGCTGGTGCAGGCGCCCGGAGCTGAATTGCCGGACGCTAACCCCTACGACGCTTCCAGGTAAAGAATGGTTCACAGGCGCGCTCCGCAGCCGCCCGGTTGAACCTTTTCCTGCTGCCCAACGTGGTAACAGCCGGGAGCGCAGGATGCCGTGGCGTTCCACGCTGTGCAGTGATGTGAACGGGCAGGGACGGGGGAAGCGGGATGCCGCTTGACGACAAGGTGGTGGAAGCCATCTACCGTGAACACGGCAGCGCCCTGCGCCGGTTCGTGCTCAGCGCCATCCGGGATCCGCAGCTCGCGGAGGACGTGGTGCAGGAAACCGTGCTGCGCGTCTGGCAGCATGCGCCGGACATCAACGGCAGCTTCCGCAGTTATCTGTACCGCACGGCCAGGAACATCATGATCGACAATTACCGCCGGAGCCAGCGCCGGCCGAACGAGGCGCTGGAGAGCAGCCTTACCGACCCCGCCGCAGTGATGGGCCGCGTTGACGAGATGCTCAACCGGGTCCTGATGGAGGAAGCGCTGCTGCGGCTGAGCAAGGAACACCGGGACGTCCTGGTGGCCCTGCACTACCGCAGGTTCACGGTCAACGAGGCGGCCGTCCAGCTCAACATCCCCAGCGGAACGGTCAAATCCCGCGCCTTCTACGCGCTTCGGGCACTGCGCACCATCCTGGACGAGATGGGGGTGGAGCGGTGAACACCGACCTCCACCACCTGCTGGGTGCTTACGTCCTGGGCGGCCTGGATCCCGACGACCTCGCACTCTTCGAGGCACACCTCCAGGACTGCGGCGCCTGCCGCAGGGAACTGGCGGTGCTGGAGAAGGTGCCCATGCTCCTTGACTCCCTTCCGGTCCCCGACGCCGTGGCGCTGACCGCCGTCCCCGGCGGCAGCGGGGGTGCCGGCGCCACCCCCGCCCGCCTGCTCGACGAACTGGGCCGCCGGCGTCGGACATTACGACGGCGGTGGGCGGCGCTGGCAGGTGCCCTTGCCGCCGCGTGCCTGGCCGTGGGACTTGCGGTGGGTCCCATGCTCGCCAGGCCGCCGCATCCGGACGCCACCTACTCGGTGGCATCCGGGGGAGGGCTGCAGGTCAACATCGACATGGCCCGGAAGACGTGGGGAACCGAGCTTGCGGTGAGCGGCAGCAGCCTCCCGGCGGAAGGGACCCTTTCACTGTGGGTGCGCGACCGCGCCGGCGGGGAGGACCGTGCCTGCGCCTGGACGGCCACCCCGAGCGGGAAGGTCAAGGTCACCGGGGCAACCCCCATCCAGCTGGGCAGCATCTCAAGCGTGGAACTGCGCGACGGCGCCCAGCACGCGGTGGCGGTCATTACCGTTCCCTAGGGTGTGAGTCCCCTGAACTCCGCGACCAGTGACTCGTCCTCGCAGGCGCGGGCGAAGGCCTCGATCCGCCGTTCGATCTCGTAGCCCAGCAGCCGGCTGCCGATCCGTTCCATGAGGGGCCGGAGCGCAGCCGGGCGGCACGAAAAGGTGTATTTCCAGACCGCCCGGGTGCCGCCGTCGTCCGCCGTGAAACGCCAGCCGCCGCCGAAGTTGGTGAAGAACCAGGGGCCGGAGACCATGGTCATGCCCACGTTGCGGGGCGGCGCATAGGAGACATACTGGCTCACCATCGCCAGGCCAAGCCGGGACCTGGTGCGGGTGCGGACGCCTTTTCCTGGCGCCCGGGCGCCGTCAAGGAAGCCCTGGGCGGAGATGAAAGGGTCCCACTTGAGCCGGAAGTCCCCGGTGGTTTGGGAGAGGGCGAAGGCAGTCTCCGGATCGATGCGGATCAAGCGTTCGGCACGTACCTGGGGCATGCCTCTACCTAACCATGCTGATTGACGGCTTACTTGGTCATTTTGGCCAGCCGCGCGCGCATGATCATGTATGCGCCGTAGCAGACCAGTCCGGCTCCCACCGCGGCCAGCAGGTAGGGGCCCAGCGGCTGGTCGCGGAGGGCCCGCAGCCCGCCGTCCAGGCCGGTGGAATCTTCAGGGTGCTCCTTGAGCGTGGCGATGGCGATAAGCAGTCCGGCCAGCAGCAGCACGGTTCCCTTGGCCAGGTAGCCCGCCACCCCCAGGGCCGTCACCGCTGTCCTGGCCGGGCCGGGGGAAGGCATCCGCAACTGCTTCTCAAACGATTTCTTTGGTCCCCGGATGCCGTACGCCACGCCCGTGACTGCCACCGCCACGCCGATCAGGACGAGCAGCGCCACCCCGCCAGGGGCCTGCATCATGGAAATGGTGAAGTCGCTGGCGGCCTTCCGGTTGTCATCGCCCGTCCCCGTGCCCATGGCGAAGTGCCACAGGGTCAGGGCCAGGACGGCGTACACGATCGCCTGCAGGGCGGCCTTGGCCTTGTTCTTGATCTTCTTCCTGGTGGGCTGGTGGTTGAAGTCGAAGATGGCGTCGCCGGTCTGCCAGAGGGACAGTGCGGCGCAGGCGGCGAAGCTTCCCCACAGCAGGAACGGCCCCACGGGCATGGTGGCAAGTTCGGCAACGGCGCCGCTGAAATCGGCGTGGCCCGTGCCGCCCATGGCCAGGCGGATGGCGATGGCACCCACCAGCAGGTGCAGGATGCCGCTGGCTGCGAATCCGGACCGTGCCAGGATCTCGAGGACGCGCGAATTGGTGACGTCCTCTGCCGTGTCGACGGCCTGTTTCAGTTCTTCTTTGATCGTCGTTCCTTTGGACAGGCGCGTTGTGCGCCGCTGTGCGTGCCCTTCTTACACGGGTAATCGTGCCATGCCGGCCGGGCCCCGAACAGCCGGCCGGGAACCGCCGGGCCCCGAACAGCCGGCCTGGAACCGCCGGCCTCGAGCAGCCCGCCCGGCACGGCTCCACAGGAGACCGGCCACCCGATGCCCGGTTGCACAGGCAGCCGCGGGCGATGGGGAGGGATCCCCATCGCCGGGCCCCGGCAGCCTGTGCAACCATAAGGACCAGCGATTGACACGTACCGCACTTTCCCGGGGGAACCATGACTTTTTACGGCGCAGACACCAGCCAGTTGCGGGCGCTGGCCAAGGCGGCAGACCAGGCAGCGTCGCTGCTGAGCAGCCGGGCAGGGTCACTGCACAGCCAGATCCAGTCCGCGCCGTGGAAGGGCCGGGACGGGGACCGCTTCCGCCAGGAGTGGAGTGCCAGCCACCGGCCCGGCCTGGACAAGGTGGTGGCCAGCCTGCGGGAGAACTCGAAAATCCTGATGAAGCATGCCGACGAGCAGGAAAAGGCGTCGGCCGCCGGCGGGTCCGGCACCAGCGCTTGGGACCGGCTGACGTCGCTGGCCGCGCAGGCCAGGGAATGGCTCAGGGAAAAGGCCGAGGCAGCCAGGGCGGCGGCAGAACACCGCCGGGAGCTCGAGTCCGGGCTGGACCGGATGCTTAACGCCGGCCCGGAAGAGCAGGCGAAGTGGTGGGCCGCCCTCTCCGACGCGGACCGGAAATACCTGATTGAGGGCGAAGGCAGCGACGGCCCTTTCGCCGAGGACCTGATGCGCATGGATGGCGGAATTCCCGCCGCCGCCCAGCAGCTGGCCAAGCAGCACCTGCAGGAGCTGGCAAAGGCGGACATTCCGGTTTACTCGGAGACCGGGAAGGCCTCCATCGAGGCCCGGGTGGCCTGGGTCCATGGCGGTGCCGAGGTGGGGACCGAAGTGGTGGAGAACGCCGACGGTTCCGCCACGATGAAGGTTTACGGAAATATGGGCCTGGGCGTCAACGACACCACCGGAACGGCGGGGGCAACACTGACCGGGGAGGTCTCCCGCGAGTACACGTTCGCCAGCGTTGAGGAAGCGATGGCGGCGCGCCAACAGATGTACCGCGACCTCCCGCCGGACAGCATCGGCGAGATCAAGGACGTGGCGGGCAACCCGCCCGGATACATCCTGGACACCATCAATGATGCGGCGAAGGACAACGGCTCCACAGGGCAGACGGACAAGGCCAAGGGCACGTTTTCGCTGGCTGCCGAGGGTGAGGCCGGCACCGCGTCCGGCGGGGCAAAGCTTGACCTTGCGTACGAGCGGAACCTCACGGACGGTACCTCCACAGCCAGCGGCGAGGTCGCGGCGCAGGGCAAGCTCAATCTGGACGGCAGGGTCTTCGAGGCCTCCGGCAAGGGCGGGCTGCAGGTCACCATGGACAAGGGCAACAACATCGAGTCAGTCTCCGTATCCATGGACGGCACCGTGGCCCAGGGGGTGACCTCCGGCGTGAAATCCGAGGCCGCCAAGTTCGATTCCACCGTGACCGCCGGAACGCAGGGGACGGTGAAGATTGATGTGGACTACTCACCGGAGAACCGGCCCGTCATTGACAGCTACCTTCGCAACGTCGCCCTGGGGAATGAGGCAGGCGCCGCCCGCGACGCCGCCCGCCTGTACGAGGCCGGCTCCGCCACCATCCAGGTGAACTCCGTGGTGACGGCCACCAACGAGGCAGGGTTCGACGTCAAGGTGGGTGAGGTGGACGTCAAGACCGAGAACCAGTCCACCACCAACGTGTCCACATACTACAAAGTCCCCAATGACACCAAGCTCGAGAGGCTCTGAAACCAATGTCAGTGCACATCGAATCCCCGCTGGGCTTCACCGCAGACTTTCCCGAGCACACCCAGGTCCTGGATGATTCCACGGCTGGGCCCAACAGCGAGCAGTACGGCCTGCTGGGCGGCGTCCTGGTCACGGTGATCAAGGACGATACCTCGGTGCAGGATGCGCCGCAGGCCACCGGCTGGGCGCACCTGATGTCAGGGTTCTACCTTGAGGAACGCGGCGGCACCCTCCTGGCGGAGGGCGGGCTGAACCTGCCCGGCAAGGCCGCCTATGCGGTGGTTGTGGGATATGACGACGACGGAGGGCCGGCCAAGGTGGCGGCCACAGTGGGCGTGTGGGAAAGCGGGCGGTTCATTGGCGTGGTGGTCATCTGGCCCTACCTGAACCCGGAGGCCGAACCCCGGCTGGACATGCTCAAGGAGATCGTGGCCTCGATCAGCGTGGCCTGACCGCCGCCCGGCACCCCTCAGCGGCGGCGGTAGCAGAGATCGAAGATCAGGCGGCCTGCCTCGTGGGCCTTCGACTCGAAGCTGGTCCGGATCCTGCCCTCGAAGCGGGGAGCCCAGCCGCCCGTTTCATCCACGCCTTCGTTGGGACCGGTGTGCTCCGTACTCACCGGTGCGCGTCCCTCGCGGACGGGGGCGCCGCCCACCACGGATTCGACGCCGGACTGCCACACCTGGGTGAGCGGGCTTTCGGGTCCGCGGCGCTCGCCGGTGTGCAGGTTCTCGAAGTCCGCTGAGCCTGCCATGACGTCCCGGACATGGACGGCATAGTTGGACCAGTCGGTGGCGATCCGGAACAGGCCGCCGGGCTTCAGCGCCCGGGCCGCCAGCTTGGCGAACTCCGGCTGGATGAGCCGGCGTTTGTGATGCCGCGACTTATGCCAGGGATCGGGGAAAAAGACCCACAGTTCGCTGACCGAGCCTTCGGGCAGCATGGTGGCCAGCACCTCCGGGGCATTTGCCTCCACCACCCGGACGTTGTCCAGGCCGCGGCTGTTGATCTTGATGATCGTGTTGGCCAAGCCCGGGGTGTAGACCTCGACGGCCAGGAAGTTGGTGTCCGGGTTCTGTTCGGCCGCATGGCAGATGGCGTCGCCAAGGCCGGAGCCGATTTCGACGATAAGCGGGGCCTCCCGGCCGAACTCTGCGGCGGCGTCGAAGGTGTAGTCGGGGTGGACCGAGGTGTTGGCCACGTGACGTGGAACGTTGACGGCCCAGCGCTCGGCGTGCTCTGCCCAGGCAGCCTGCCGCCGGCCCTGCAGCCTGGTGCCGCGGCGCACGAAGCTGACAGGCCGGCCGCCGTAGGTGCCAAAGGAGGCCTGGGTCCCGGGCGTAACGGGCCTGGGGACATGCGGCTGCTGGGGGTTTTCAGGGGATTCGCTCATCCCTTCCAGAATAGCGCCGCGGGGGCAGCGGAAGATCAGGGCGGTCAGAACAGGCCAATAGCGTCGAGTGCCGGGCCCAAGGCCAGGGCGAAGACCAGGCCGCAGATGCAGAGGGAAACTGCCGCGGCAGACCAGTTGCCCGATCCCCGCGGGGACCCCTTCAGGGCAGGCAGTGCCAGCCGCAGCGCCAGTACGGCGAAGAGGAGAGGCAGGCTGAACAGCACCATGGGGGTTACCCACGGCCTTGGGGACGGCCCTTCGTCCGGGTAGGTCATCAACATGGCGAACATGGACAGCGGCCCGGTGAGGAACATGCTCGCTGGGGCAAGAATCGCCAGGACCAGGCTGTTCGTTCCCTTGTTGCCTGGCCCTGCATTTCCTGTTCCTCCGTTGCCTGGCCCTCCATTGCCGTGCACGCCCGGGGGCAGGGGAGGGTGGGGGTCCTGTGATGGCGTCGTTTCCATGATGCTCCCTCAAGTTGGTGCGGCTTGTTGGTCCAGCCATTTGCCGGGCCGCGGCTGCTTACAACCTATGAAGCTGCAGGGGGTGCGGGAAGGTACCCGGCTTCGTATGTGGAAAACTCCCGGCGGCGCTTCCCTGCAAGAATGGGCGCATGACGGACGCAACGAATGCCGAAGCGAAGAAGCAGCGGCGGGGGGATGCCTCCGGCGACGCCCGGGGAAGGGCCCGGACAGGCAGCAGCGTGGTGGACACCAGCACCCTCGTGGACGCAGAAATCGATGAGCTTCCGGCAGCGGAGCCCACCCGGGTGGGCAGCCGCCGTGCCCTTGCCTATCTGGGGGTGTGCCTGGTCCTGATCGGACTGAACCTGCGCAGCGTCTTTTCCAGCCTTTCCGCGGTCCTTCCGGAGGTGACCTCGCAGGCAGCGCTGCCGGGTTGGTCCGTGGTGGTGCTGACCACCGTTCCCGTCACCCTGCTGGGTGTGTTCGCGCCGCTTGCGCCGGTCCTGGCCCGCCGGTTCGGTGCGGAGCGGGTGCTGCTGGGGGCCATGGCCCTGCTGACCGCGGGGCTGCTGCTGCGGCCAGTGGACACCGGTGCTGCCCTGGGCGGCGCCGGCCACCTGCCTGCCCTCCTGGTGGGCACGGCAGCCTGCGGCGCGGCCATCGCATTGTGCAACGTGCTTCTTCCGGGCCTGGTGAAGCGCGACTTCCCGCACCGGCTGGGACTTATGGGCGGCCTCTACACCACCGCGATTTGCGCCTCCGCCGCGCTCGGTGCCGGCTTTACCTACCCGTTCTACACCGCGACGGGGGAGTGGACCAGGGCGCTGTGGGTCTGGGCGGTGCCCGCCGCCGTCGTCCTTCTGTTGTTCCTTCCCGTGGCCGTTCGGCAGGGGACCGTCCGGCACCAGGCGGTCAGGGACGGGGTCAACGTGTGGCGCTCACCCGTTGCCTGGCAGGTGACCATCTTCATGGTGCTGCAGGCCATGATGTCCTTCAGCGGCTTCGCCTGGCTGGCCCCCATCCTCCGCGAGAGGGGTGTTGACGGGGCCACCGCGGGGCTGATCGTTGCCGTGTGCATCGTGCTGCAGATGCTGGGTTCCCTGTTCGCCCCCGCACTGGCCGCCAGGTTCCGGGACCAGCGCGCCATCAACACGGTGGTGGCGCTGATGACCGGCAGCGGGTTCGTGCTGAGCATCCTGGGCCCGCTGGACCTGGTCTGGGTGTGGGCCGGGCTGCTGGGGCTGGGGCAGGGAAGCCTTACCGCCTGCGCGCTGACCCTGATCATGCTCCGCACGCGCGACGGGCATACCGCCGCGCATCTTTCGGGCATGATGCAGGGTGTTGGCTACGGGGTGGGCTCCACGGGAACCCTCATGGTGGGCCAGCTGCACCAGGCCACCGGGTCCTTCATTCCCGCCGGAGTCCTGTTCATGGTGGTCGGCCTGCTCGCGGCGGTCTTCGGCTACCGCTCCGGCCGGGACCGGTACGTGGGCTAGGGAACGCTGTGCGCGACTCCACCCTCCCGGCCGCCCATCCCGCCACCGGGATCTTCCGGCCCCCGTACTTCTGGGTCACCATCGGCACCTGCGCCCTGGTGTTCCTGGCCGCCTTCGAATCCCTTGCCGTGACCACCATCATGCCCCTGGTCAGCCGGGAACTGAACGGCGGAAGCCTCTACGCCCTGGCCTTTGCGGGACCCTTGGCAACCGGCGTGATCGGCATGGTGGGCGCGGGCAACTGGTCCGACCGCCGCGGCCCGGCCATGCCGCTCTACACCTCCGTGGCACTGTTCGTGGCCGGCCTGCTGATCGCGGGCACCTCAAGCTCCATGCCCATGCTGGTTGCCGGCCGGCTGGTCCAGGGGCTCGGCGGCGGCGCCCTCACCGTGGCGCTTTACGTGCTGGTGGCGCGGTTCTTTCCCGGGCCGCTGCACCCCAGGATCTTCGCCGCATTCTCGGCCGCCTGGGTGGTTCCCTCGCTGGTGGGGCCCTTCGCCGCCGGCGTCGTGGCCCAGGTCTTCAGCTGGCACTGGGTGTTTCTGGGTGTGGTTGGCCTGGTCATTCCGGCGCTGGCAATGATCGCCCCGGTACTGCGGGGGCTTGCAGAGCGCGAAAAGACAGGAGCGCCGGATAACACTGCTTCGCCCTGGGCCCCCGGACGCCTGGGGTGGGCGGCGCTGGCCGCGCTCGCCGTGCTGGGCCTGAACCTTTCCGCCGACGTCAGCATCCCCGCTTTTCCCGCCGCCACGGCACTCCTGGCGTCCGCCGCCGTCGTCCTTGCCTTGGTGGCTGTCCGGCCCCTGGTGCCCGCCGGTACCCTCACAGCCCGCCGCGGGCTGCCGAGCGTGATCCTGGCGCGGGGCCTCGCCTCGGCGTCGTTCTTCGGCGCTGAGGTCTATCTGCCCTACCTGCTGATCGACCGGTACGAATTCCCGCCCACCCTGGCGGGCCTGACCCTCACCGGGGGTGCGCTGGCCTGGGCCGGTGCCGCCGCTGTCCAGGGCCGGCTGGGCTCCCGGCTCCCGGATCTCCGCGCCGTCCGGGTGGGGTCGCTCATGGTCCTGGCGGCCGTGCTCCTGGCCCTGGCCACCACCGCGCTGCACTGGCCGGCCGCCGTCGCCATCGCCGGCTGGGTCCTGGCGGGCGGCGGCATGGGCCTGCTCTACCCGCGCCTGAGCGTGATGACCCTGGCGCTGTCCACCAAGGAGAACGAAGGCTTCAACAGCTCCGCCATGTCCATCTCCGATTCCCTCGGCGGGGCATTGTCGCTCGCCACCACAGGGCTCGTCTTCGCAGCCTTTACGACGGCGGCCCAGTCCTTCGCGGGCGTCTTCGCCTTCACCGCGGCCATCGGCGTCGCCGCGGCACTGGTGGCACCCCGCGTCACCGCCGGGAAGCCCGCGGGGAACTAGGGCAGGCGGGTGGCGCGCAGGACGACGTCGGCAATGGTCGCCTCCTGCCCCTCCGGCCCGGTCACCGGCCGCTCCCTGCTGGTGAGGACCTCGATCTGCCACCCGGGGCCGTTGAGCTTCAGTTCGCGGACCACGTCATCACCCGTGTAGAACATGTCCAGGTGCTGGTGGTGGTCGTTGCCCCAGGGCGGCAGCCGGTCCGGGTGGTGGCCCACCACCAGCAGGGTTCCGCCGGGCTTGACGGCGGAGGCAGCCGTGCGCAGCGGGATCCGCCAGTCCAGTTCCTGGGAGTGCAGGAACTGGGACGTCACCAGGTCAAAGGAAGTGCCGGGTTGCCACTGCGTCAGGTCCGCCAGTTGCCAGGTGATCCGGCTGGCGATGTCGCCATTGGACGCGCGTACGCTTTCCCGCGCCAGCTCCGCCAGTTCGTGGGAATGCGCCCGTTCCAGGGCGACGGCGGAAACGTCGACGGCGGTCACGGACCAGCCCTGCTGGGCAAGCCAAATGGCGTCGGCGCCTTCGCCGCATCCCAGTTCCAGCGCCTTGCCCGGACGCAGTCCGCCGGCTTCACGGACCAGCTGCGGGTTCGGCTTTCCGCTCCAAAGCCGCGCCTTGGTGCGGTACCGCTCGTCCCATGCCGCTGCGGGATCGATGCCGCCGCCGCCCCCTTCCGGCGCGCCGCCGCCGTCGTTCCCGTGATGCCGGTGGGTCTCCTCGTGCTGCGTCTCCTGGCGCCGGCCCGGCTGTTCGCTCATGCCTCAACAGTGCCCCGCCGGAGCCCCGAAGGCAACGCCGGGGTCGGTTACAGGGCCGCGGGGTGCTAGACTGGAGGAACTTGATGTGCAGTGATGCCGCCTGCTCCTGATCTGGAGAACCTTTCCAGGGAGTGGGCTTTCTTCATGTGAGAGGCACATCCTGCGTCGATGAACGCGTTCCATTTGGTCCCTGCCGGCTGTCCTTATTTGCAGCGGCACGGTTGATCACCTGACTTTTCTTCGGCGAACCCCTGGTCCAACCGGCATCGGGGGCCGATATCCGCATGGATACCGCCTGAAAGACCGTAAAAACTACATGACAACTTTTGCTGCCCTCGGTACTCCCAAGGCCCTTGCAGACACCCTTTCCGCCCAGGGAATTGTTGAACCGTTCCCCATCCAGGTGAAGACCCTTCCGGACACGCTGTCCGGTCGTGACGTCCTGGGCCGCGGCCGGACCGGATCCGGCAAGACCATCGCTTTCGCCATCCCGCTTGTAGCAAGACTCGCTGAGCGGGAAGCCAAGCACTTCCGCAAACCCGGCCGCCCCATGGGCCTGGTCCTGGCACCCACCCGTGAACTGGCAACCCAGATCAACGCCACCATCGAGCCGCTGGCCAAGGCCGCCGGCCTGAACACCACCGTGATCTACGGCGGCATCTCCCAGGCCCGCCAGGAAAAGGCGCTGCGTGCCGGCGTCGACATCGTCATCGCCTGCCCAGGCCGCCTGGAGGACCTGATCCGCCAGCGCATCCTGACCCTGGAGGCAGTGGAGATCACGGTCCTGGACGAGGCCGACCACATGGCCGACCTCGGCTTCCTGCCCGTGGTCAAGAAGCTCATGGACATGACCCCCAGCCAGGGCCAGCGCCTGCTCTTCTCGGCCACCCTGGACAACGGCGTGGACAAGATCGTCCAGCGCTACCTGTCCAACCCGCTCACCCACTCGGTGGACGACCCGCAGGCCGCGGTGACCACCATGGAGCACCACGTGCTGGTGGTCAACGACCAGACCGTCAAGAAGCAGCTGATCGTTGAGCTCGCTTCGGGTGCCGGCCGCCGCGTCCTGTTCATGCGGACCAAGCACCACGCCCGCAAGCTGGCCAAGACCTTGACCGACGCCGGCATCCCCGCCGTCGACCTGCACGGCAACCTGTCGCAGAACGCCCGCGACCGCAACCTCGCCGAGTTCTCCAACGGCGACGTCCGCGTCCTGGTGGCCACCGACGTCGCTGCCCGCGGTGTCCACGTCGACGACGTCGAACTGGTCATCCACGTGGACCCGCCCACCGAGCACAAGGCGTACCTGCACCGTTCCGGCCGCACCGCGCGTGCCGGCTCCGACGGCACCGTGGTCACGCTGACCCTCCCGGAGCAGCAGTCCGACGTCAAGAAGCTCATGAAGGCTGCCGGCGTCGACGTGAACTTTGAGCGCGTCACGGCAAACTCCCCGCTCGTGGCCGACCTGGTGGGCGAGATCGCCGACAAGGTCGACCCCCGCACCCGCGCCGCTCTGATGGCCGCCAAGGCTCCCCGCCAGGGCGGCGGCACCTCCACCGGTGCCAATGCTGAGCGCAAGCGTGCACGCCGCCAGGCTGCACCGTCTGCCGGTGGGCGCGGCGGCCGGGGCGGACGCGGCAAGGTTTCGGCCGAACCGGCCCGCACCGATGTTCCCCGCGCCGAGCGCCGGGCCGTGGCCTTCGAGGGCCGCACGGAAGCCCGCGCGGCATTCGACCGCAATGCCGAGCAAAATGAGGACCGCGCGGTGGCAGCAGCCGCTGCCCGCCGCAACGCCCGTGGCCGTGGTACCGCTTCGACCCACCGCAACGACGTCCCCGCAGCAGGTGGCCGCTCATCGGCCGGCCGCGGTTCGGACGGCCGTGCAGCAGAGGGCCGGGGCGATTCCCGGATCACCCGCAGCGACGCACCGCGCGGCGGCACCGGCCGTCCGGCTTCAGGCGGACGCCCCGCCGGCGGCGGCCAGCGCAGCGGCCGCCCCGCAACCGGCCAGCGTGCAGCAGCGGGGGCATCCGGCCAGCGCTCAGGTGCGGGTGCAACCGGCGGCAGCAAGGCTGTCTGGTCCTCCAACACCGGTGGAACCTCCGGCGGCTCCTACAGTGCAGGCAATGGCGGCGGCTCCGGCCGTCCGGCCCGCAGCGGCCCGCGCCGCGCGTCCGCCCCGGCGTCGAACGAACGCCGCGGCCGCTAGCCAATGAACTAGCCAATGAAAATGGCGGGCTCAACCACACGGTTGAGCCCGCCTTTTTTGTGTTTGACGTACCTACCAGCCGCGGGCGCGCCACTCTTCCAGATGCGGCCGCTCGGCGCCCAGCGTGGTGGGCTTGCCGTGCCCCGGGTGCACCACGGCGCTGTCCGGGTAGGCATTGAACAGCCGCTCCGTGACATCGGACAGGAGCTGGGTGAACCGGCCGGGATCCTTCTGCGTGTTGCCCACTCCGCCCGGGAACAGCGAGTCGCCGGAGAAGATGTGGGCGGGGCCGTCCGGATCCTGGTAGACAAAAGCGATCGAGCCGGGCGTGTGCCCGCGCAGGTGCACGGCGGTCACGTCGAAGCCGTCGAAATTGCCGACGTCCCCGTGGCCAAGCCGCACGTCCACGGGAACCGGCAACGCATCGGCGTCGTCCGCTCCGGCGGCTGTCCGCGCGCCGGTGGCCTCCACCAGCCCCTTGAGCGCCCGGACATGGTCCCAGTGCTGGTGCGTGGTTGCGACCAGCGCCAGGCGCGGCGTGGCCGATGTGTCCGCAGCGCCGTCCGCGAGCAGCTGCTGGATGGCAGGGAGATCGTCAGCGGCGTCAATCAGCAGCTGTGCCCCGCTTTCCTTGGTGGTCAGCAGGTACACGTTGTTGTCCATCGCACTGACGGAGATGCTGCGGATGGTCAGGGCCGGCAGGTCGTAGCGAAGTGATTCCATGGGCTTTGGTCCAGCCACGGGCTACAGGTCCAGCGGCAGGGTGGTCGAGTAGACCTGCTTGGATGGCGGCGCGGCCAGGACCTCATGCAGCGCGCTCTTGCCTTCCGGTGTTCTCCGCCAGGCCGCGTAGTCGTCATGGTCCTGCGTGGTGGCCCAGGTTTCCACCACCAGGATGTGGCAGGGGTCGGCGTCATCCACCAGCGCTTCGATGCCCTGGTTGCCGGGCCACGCCCGGGTGGCGGCCAGCGTTTCGGACAGGTACTTCGCGGCGTTCTCGCGGTGGGCGGGGTCGATCTGGACTTCGAAGTGGACGATGGCAGGCATGGGGCTCCTTGGGTTGGGTGAGGGACGGGTTTTTGGAGAGCGGCTTTATTCCCGGCCTTCGGACACCCAGGCGGGGTCCGCTGAACGGGAGCCGACGACGGCGTCCGACGCTGCGTCGAGGGCCTCCAGGTGCGCCGGGGTGAGGTCCAGGCCCAGCGCGCCAAGGTTTTCGTCGATGCGTGCGGCCTTGCGGGTGCCGGGAATGGGGACGACCGGCAGGCCGAGCCGCTTGCCCTGGGCGAGCAGCCAGGCCAGGGCCACCTGCGCCGGCGTGGCGGCCAGCTGGTCCGCCACGGCCCGGACGGCGTCCACCACCGCCTGGTTGGCGCTTGCGGCGTCCGGCGCAAAGCGGGGGATGTTCCGCCGGAAGTCCTTCTCGCCCAGGCTTGCGGTATCGACGGTTCCGGTGAGGAATCCGCGGCCCAGCGGCGAGTAGGGGACGAATCCCACTCCCAGGGCGGCTGCGGCGGGAACAACATTGCGTTCCACGTCCCGGCTCCAGATGGACCATTCGCTCTGGACCGCGGCGATCGGGTGGACCGCTGCCGCGTCCTGCAGCTCCTGCGCCGTCACTTCTGACAGGCCCAGGTGCTTGACCTTGCCCTGCTGGACCAGTTCCGCCATGGCGCCCACGGTTTCCTCGATGGGCACCCTGACGTCCCGGCGGTGCATGTAGTACAGGTCGATGGCGTCGGTGCCCAGCCGCTGCAGGCTCCGCTCAACGGCCTGGTGCACGTACCCGGCGTCGCCACGGATGTCCGTGTAGCCGTCAGTCGGCGTGCCCACCAGCGCGAACTTGGTGGCCAGCTGGACCTCGCCCCGCCGGTCCTTGAGCAGCCGGGAAATCAGTTCCTCGTTGCTGCCGCCGCCGTAGATGTCCGCGGTGTCGATGAAGCTGACGCCGGCGTCAACGGCGTGATGCAGTGTCCGCAGTGCCTCGGCGGGGTCAACCTCGCCGTATACGGGGGTAAGGGCCATGCCCCCGAATCCAAGGGGGCTGACGGCCAGGCCGTCGCCAAGCTGGACGGTGCCGCGGCGGTCGGTGGGTGCGTTTGCCATGGGTGCTCCTGTTCGTTTCCTGCTCTTGGAATTGGTTGTCTAAAGCCAGGGGATGATGCGGTCCGCGGCCGGGCGGGTGGCCTGGATCAGCCGGGCATTTGCTTCATCGGGTCCGCCGGCCCAGGCCACCGCAGCCTTCCGGTCCATCCCGAAGGATACGTGCCGGTCCACCAGCCGCTGCAGCCGCAGCGCGGGCGGGGTCTCGAGGAACCAGACCTGGTCCAGTTGCGCCCGTACCTCCTTCCACGGTTCCTGGTCCGCCAGCAGGTAGTTGCCCTCCGTGATGACCAGCGGGACGTCCGCCGGCACGGCAATGGAAGCCGCCACCGGCTCGTCCAGGGCGCGGCGGAACTCCGGTGCGTAGACGACGGCCTCGTCCCGGCGCACCAGGCGGCGCAGCAGCGAAAGGTACCCGCCGGCGTCGAACGTATCAATGGCGCCTTTACGCTGCCGCAGCGGGGTCCCCTCGATGACGGCGTTGCCCAGGTGGAAACCGTCCATGGGAACCACAACCGACATTCCCGGGCCGAACTGCTCCTGCAGCCAGGCGGCAAAGGTGGACTTCCCGGAGCCCGGCGCCCCGGCGATGCCCAGGATGGTCCGCGTTCCGGGCGCTACCCGGTGCCGCAGGGCGTCCAAGGCGTCAGTGATCTCGGGGGAGTCCATGGCAAAAGCCTAACCGCCGGGATCAGCGGCGGCTCGACTCCACGGGATAGTCAGCGGCGGCGTGGTCCCTGGCCGGCAGCGCCTTGAGGCCGGCCGCGCAGCCCACGATGCCTGCGATGAACAGCAGTTTCACCACGCTGAACGGTTCCACCCCGGTGGCCATCGCCCAGCCCACCGTCAATGCGGCGCCAATGCCCACCCAGATGGCGTAGGCGGTGCCGAGCGGAATGCTGCGGATGGACATGCCCAGGCCCAGCATGCTCAGGGCGGCCGTGACGGCGAAGACGAGCGTGGGCAGCGGCCTGCTGAAACCGTCGGACAAGCCCAGCGCCGTGGCCCACACGGCTTCCAGGACAGCGGAGGCCAGGAGCACCAGCCAGGGAAACGGGCGCTTCATCATCACGCCACCACCTTCAGGCCAACCACGCACGCGGCGATGCCGGACAGCAGCAGCAGGCGCGCCGCCGTCGGACGTTCAACCTTGCTGGCCATCGCATAGGCGGAGGTCAGGACCACGCCCACCCCCACCCAAACCGCGTAGGCAGTGCCGGTGGGAATGGACTGCATGGCCACGGCCAGTCCGCCGGTGCTGGCGGCAACGGCCACAAGGAACAGGGCGGCAGGGGCCACGCGCCGGCGGCCGGAAGCCCGGGAGGCGTTGTGCAGGGCGGCTGCCCAGACGGCCTCCAGCGCGCCGGAAAGAAGAAGGATTAACCACGCCATGACCAGATCCTTTGGCCAGTCTTGTCGCGTGCCGGGTACTGAACCGTCGTCCGGAGGCTCGGGGTGGAGCCTTGGATCCCAGCGTAGCAACGCACGACGGCGGGCGGCCACGTTGGTGCCCAACCTCACCACCCGCGGTGGCCGGCCGGATCAACCGGCGCTCTCAGCCGGCGCGTTGCGCCAGCAGCTGTTCCACCCGCTCCGGCGCGTAGAGGCTCTCCTCCACCAGCCGGCACAGGCCCACTGCGGTGGCCTTCCGGCTGTCAGCAGGGACGATCTCCAGATCCACCAGCGAGGGTTCGAAGGCATCGGCCAGGATTTGCTGCCGGCAGGCCTGCAGGAAACCAGGGAGGACCCCCACCAGCCCGCCCACCGCCACCCGGCCGGGGTTCAGCGTTCCCACGATGGCGGCGAGGACGCGTCCGAGCACCCTTCCGGCGTCTGCGACTGCGGCACGGACGTCCGGATCGTCGTCGGCCGCGTCAACGAGCCGCCGCAGCGACCCGTAATGCGCAAATTGCGGGGCGGCAAGCAGCGCGCGCCCGGAGGCCACCGCCGCCAGGCAGCCGTCCCTGCCGCACCGGCACCGGCAGCCGGCGGCTTCCGGGATGCGCACATGCCCGATGTCACCGGCGGCCCCGTGGGCGCCGCGCACCAACGAGCCCCGGACAATGATGCCGGAGCCGATCCCGGTGCTGACCTTCACCGCGACGAGGGAGTCGAGCGGGCCGCGGACCTCCCCCACCGCCATTGACCGGGTGTCGTTTTCCAGCAGGACCGGGCAGTCGAGCCTGGATTCCATGGCCTCCTGCAAAAGCTGCAGGTCCCAATGGGCAAGGACGGTCCGCTCCAGGCCCAGGCGGTGGAGGGGGTCAACGGGGGCGGGCAGTCCCACTCCTGCCCCTACGGGTTGCCGGCCGTCCAGCAGCCGCAGCGCCTCACCCACCACCTGGTCCACCACCACCTCCTGCGCATTCCCGATCTCCACAGGGATGCGGACGGAAGCCACCACCTCCCTGCTCAGGGACAGGAGATGGATTCCGGCGTGCGTATGGCCGATTTCCAGGCACACCACCAGCTTGTCGCGGTCATCGAACCGGAGGGAGCGGGGCGGCCGGCCCCGCTGGGCGCGCAGGGGAGTGGACTCGTAGACAAGGCCCGCCGCGAAAAGTGCATCGAGCCGCTCGTAGAGGGTGGATCGCGCCATTCCGGTGATCTCCAGCAGGTCCGCCCGGCTGTACCCCGCGGTGTTGGAGCGCAGGAGCTGGAGAAGATGCCCGGCGCTGGTGGCCGGCCCCGGCGACGGCTGGGCGGTCTCGCCCACCAGCGTCCTCTGCTCCGTCATGCGGCAGGCTTCCTTTCCACTGCGGGCGCGGGCGTGGCCCGTCCATCATTGACGCGATCTGTATCACACAATTATGATCGATCATCAGACAAAATACCTAGCAGCCCTTCACCCCAGGAGGCTCTAATGTCCGTTTCCGCCCACCACGACGTCAGCCGGCGAGCATTGCTGAAGGGGGGCCTGACGGTTTTGGCGGCCGGTCCGGTCCTTGCAGCCTGCGGGGTGAATACCAGCGGGAGCGGAGGCAAGGGTTCGGTCAGCTTCCTCTCCACGCAGTTCTCCCCGGTGGAGGAACGCCAGAAGTACGAGGCCACGCTCAAGAAATTCGCGGGGGACATCAGCGTGGCCTACAACCCCGTTGACACGGGCGTATTCAACACCACGCTGAAATCCCAGCTGGCAGCGGGGAAAGTCGAGGTGGGAATCGCAGGCGGACTGCACGGTGACCTGGCCCCCTTCGCCTCGCAGCTTGAGGATCTCAGCTCGCTCATGAACGACCTCTCCTCGGCGGGCTACTCCAAGGATGTGACCGAGCTGGCCAAGCTGGGCACCGACGTCCCCCGGTACATCCCCTGGATCCAGGCCACCTACGTGCTGGCCATCAACAAGAAGGCGCTGCAGTGGCTGCCGTCGGGAGCTGACGTCAACAAGCTCACCTACGACCAGTACCTTGCGTGGGCCAAGGCGGCCAAGGACGCCAACGGCCGGCCCGTCTTCGGCCTTCCCGCCGGCCCCAAGGGACTCCACCACCGCTTCTACCAGGGCTTCCTGCTGCCCAGCTTCACGGGCGGGCAAATCACCACCTTCCGCAACCAGGACGCCGTCAGCGCCTGGACGTACATGCGCGAGCTTTGGGCCAACACGAATCCGGCGTCCACCAACTACGACTTCATGCAGGAGCCGCTGGCCAACGGCGAGGTCCTGGTGGCCTGGGACCACGTGGCGCGCCTCATCACGGCCGTCAAGGACAAGCCGGACGACTGGCAGATGGTTCCGGCCCCGTCCGGGCCCAAGGGCAGGGGCTACCTCCTGATCGTGGGTGGCATGGCAGTGCCGAAGGGTTCCCCCGAGAAGGACAAAGCCTTTGAGCTCATCAAGGCCCTGTCCAAGCCCGAGGCGCAGATCGAGACACTGAAATCCAACGCATTCTTCCCTGTGGTGAAGACGGACATCGGCGGCGACCTGCCAGGCGGCATCGCCCTTGAAGCGAAGGCCGTCAAGGCGCAGCAGGAGGCTTCCGACGCCCTGCTCGCCCTGCCGCCCGTGGGCCTGGGCGACAAGGACCCCCAGGTCTCCCAGCTGTTCAAGAACTGCTTCCAGGAGATCTGCCTGAACAACTCGGACGTCAAGGCCACGCTGGACAAGCAGGGCGCGGAACTGGCCAAGATCATGGACACCCTCAACGTCCCGTGCTGGGCGCCGGATCCCAAGACATCCCCCTGCAAGGTCGCGTGATGGCCGCACCGGACGCGCCGGCGGCAGCCAGGCCGCACGTTCCCCCTGCGGGGCCCAAGGTCCGTGCCCCCAGGAGGAGGGGAAGCTCCGCGGCCCTGCTCCTGATTGCCCCGTCGATCGTGTTCATGACGCTGCTCTTTGGCTGGCCGATGGTCAGCGGCGTCCTGCAGGCATTCGGCGGCCCCGAAGGCTTGACGACGGCGAACTTTACCCGGATGTCCCAGGACCCGTACTTCTGGTCCTCGGTGGGCAACACCCTCCTGCTCATCGTGGTGATGATCCCCATCCAGTTCGTCCTCGCCCTGGCGATGGCCCTGCTGATCCGGGCCAAGCCCCGGGGGGCGTCTGCCTACTTCTACATCTGGGCCATCCCGCTCGCGGTCAGCGACCTCGCCGCCGGCCTGGTGTGGCTGACGGTCTTCACGGACCGCGGCTACCTCAACTCGCTCCTTGCATCCATGGGCCAGCAGCCCGTCTCCTGGCTCGCCTATGACAACTACCCCTCCATGTTCGCGGCGGTGCTCATTGCGGAGGTGTGGCGTGCCACGTCGCTGGTGTTCGTGATTGTCGTGGCCGGCCTGCAGTCCATTCCCAAGGATTACGAGGAAGCCGCCGGGGTCTTCGGGGCCAGCTTCTGGAACCGGCTGTGGCACGTGACCCTGCCGCTGCTGCGTCCCAGCCTGCAAACAGCGTTGATCCTGAGGACCATCCTGGCCTTCCAGACATTCGCCGTTGCCCTTGCCCTCACCGGCCAGAACTTTCCGCTGGTGGTGGGCGAGACCTACCGCTGGTACACAGGCCTGCAGGATCCCAACGTGGCATCGGCGCTGGCGCTGGTGGTCATGTTCGTCTCCATGGTCACGGCCGTGGGCTACCTGAAACTCCTGAGGGACCAGACGGAGGCGGCGCGATGAGCCATGCAACGACGGCCAGGACCACTGCCGGTGCCGACCGGCCCGAACCCGAGGTGGACCGCCGGCCCCTGGCCCGGCAGCGCCGCAACCGGGTGCTCCTCCAGGTGGCCTGCATCCTGATCACGCTCTTCATGGCACTGCCCATCTACCTGATCGCCCTGGCCGCGATGTCCAGCCGGCAATCGCTGCAGAAGTTCCCGCTCAGCTTCATCCCTGACAACTTCTCCACCGAGACCATGCAGACATTCCTGCAGTCCACCGGCATCCTGGGCGGCCTCATCAACTCCGTCCAGGTGGGCGTGTTCACGCTTGTGCTGTCGCTGCTCATCGGCGTTCCGGCAGGATACGCCGTGGCGCGCTTTGCCTTCCGGGGCAGGGAGCCGTACCAGCTCTTCCTGCTGTTCACCCGCGCCCTGCCGATCGTGGTGCTGTCCGTGCCGCTGGCCCAGCTCTTCCTGCAGACGGGGCTGTACGACAGCGCGCTCGCCGTCGTCCTGCTCCACTCGGCGCTGGCCCTGCCCACCACCATCCTGATTACGGCCTCGGTGTTCCTCGGTGTTCCGCGGGACGTGGAGGAAGCGGCGCGGATCTTCGGCTGCAGCCCGGTGCAGGCCTTCCTCAAAGTGGTGCTGCCCATGGCCATACCCGGCATCGCGGCGGCCTCGATCTTCACGTTCGTCATGTCCTGGAACGAGGTCCTGGGCGCGTCGATCCTGACCCTGAACCAGCGCACCCTCCCCGCCCAGGTCCTCAGCTCCCTCGCCGAATCGCCACTTGCCTACCGCTTCGCCGGCGGCTTCCTGCTGGTGGTCCCGGCACTGGTCTTCATCTTCTTCATGCGCCGCTACCTCACCAACATGTGGGGCTCCACCATCCGCTGATTGCGTCCCAGAGAGGCCGTCCCATGGCTGACATCTCCATCAAGGGTCTGCACAAGACCTACCCGGGCAGCACCGAGCTGGCCACGAACAACGTCTCCCTCGAGGTTGCCGAGGGCGAGTTCATGGTGCTGCTGGGACCCTCCGGCTGCGGGAAGACCACCCTGCTGCGCATGGTGGCGGGCCTGGACTTCCCGGACCAGGGCAGCATCTCCATCGGCGGGAGGGACGTGACCTACCTGCCCCCGCAGGACCGCAACCTGTCCATGGTCTTCCAGTCCTACGCCGTCTTCCCGCACCGGAACGTCCGCACCAACATCGCGTTCGGGCTGATGATGAAGAAGGTCCCCCGGGAAGAGCTGGAACGGAAGGTGAAATGGGCGGCGGACCTGCTGCAGCTGAGCCCGTACCTGGACCGCTACCCCGCCAACCTCTCCGGCGGCCAGCGGCAGCGTGTCGCCGTTGCCCGGGCCATCGTCATGGACGCCGATGTGCTGCTGATGGATGAGCCCCTGTCCAACCTGGATGCCCTTCTTCGCCTCGACTTCCGCGCCGAGTTGAAGAAGATCGTCCAGCAGCTCGGTTCCACCACGCTGTACGTCACCCACGACCAGGTGGAGGCGATGAGCCTCTCGGACCGGGTGGCGGTGATGAAGAAGGGCCAGATCGCCCAGCTCGGCCACCCGATCACGGTGTACGAGGAGCCGGCCGACCGGTTTGTGGGCGGTTTCATCGGATCCCCGCCCATGAATTTCCTGGACGGCCGGATCACCCCGCAAGGAGGCCTGGAAGTGGGCGGCCAGAGCATCGCGGCGCCCGAATTCCTGGCCCGGGCAGCGGCCCGTACCGGCGGCACGGCGGTCATGGTGGGCATCCGGGCCGAGAACATTTCGCTGGAGCAGCGGGGCGCGGAGGGTTCCCTGGATGCGGCCGTGGAGGTGGTGGAACCGCTCGGACACGCCACCTTGCTGACCGTGGACCTGGGTGGGCAGACCGTCAAGGTCCAGGTTCCCTCAACAGCGCGGGTTTCGGCGGGGGACACGGTGGGACTGCGTTTCGAGCAAAGCGCCCTCCGCTTTTTCGACACGGAAACCCAGTTGGGGCTGACGGCGTGAGCGCCGAAGCGGACGCGACTGGTTTTCCGCTTCGGGACCTGGCGGACATGAGGCAGCGGGCCAGGGATGTCCTGGCCGCCAATGACCTGGGCACCATGGTCACCGCCGCGCCGAATCTCTACCCGCACATGTGGAGCTGGGACGCGGCCTTCGTGGCCACCGGCCTATCCACGGTGAGCGTGGCCCGGGCGCTGCAGGAGCTGGACTACCTTCTCGCGGCGCAGTGGAAAAGCGGGATGATTCCGCACATCGTGTTCTCCGACGTCCCCGGCTACTTCCCGGACGTGGAGCGGTGGGGAACGCGCGGAGCATCGCCCGAGGGGGTGCAGTCCAGCGGCATCTGCCAGCCGCCCGTCCATGCGACGCTGCTGCGCCGCATCGTGGAGCGCGCGACGGCGGCGGGCGGCGAGGACGCCCGGCTCGCCGAAGAGTTCACCCGGCGGACGCTGCCCCAGTGGATCCGCTGGCATGCGTGGCTGCGCACCAGCCGCGGTGGCGACGGCTCGGGCCTGCTCACGATCTACCATGGCTGGGAGTCCGGCATGGATAACTCGCCGCGGTTCGACGGACCATACTCCAGGGTCCATCCCGGGCCGATGGAGCCCTTTGTCCGGACGGACACGCAAAAGGTCACCGACCGGAGCCAGCGGCCCAGCGACGAGGAATACAGCCGCTACCTCTGGCTGGTGCAGCAGATGGCCGACGTCCGGTTTGACGACGCCCGGCTGCCGGAAGTGATGGACTTCCAGGTCAAGGACGTCTTCATGTCGGCGATCTTCGCCGCGGCCAACAAGGACCTGGCCGTGTTGGCTGAACACATCGGCCTGCGCGGGGATGTGGCCCGGTTGCGGGAGTGGGCGGTGGAGTTCCGGGAGGGCGTGGACGCCACCGTGGATGACCAAACCGGGCTGGCGCGGGACCGCGATGTGCTGGCCGGTGAATGGATCGGGCTGCCCACGATGGCCGGGTTCGCCCCGCTCATCTCCACGGCGGATGACTCCCTGTTGCGGCGGCAGCTGGACATCTTCGAAGGACCGGACTGGACCGGCGACCCGCGCCTGGCCTTCCCGCTGCCGGCATCAACCTCCACCACCTATGAGGGCCTCAAACCCCGGCAGTACTGGCGCGGACCGGTCTGGCCGGTGATGAACTGGTTCCTGGCGGGCTGCCTGCGCAGGCGCGGTGACGGGGAACGGTACCTGCGGCTGCGGGACGCTTCCCTTGCCCAGCTGATGGAGGGCCACTTCGCCGAGTACTACGAACCGTTTACCGGCGAGCCGCTTGGCAGCATGGACCAGTCCTGGACGGCGGCCGTTGCCCTGGAATGGCTCGCCGATCCTGACGCCGGCTGACCCGTGGAGGCGCCGCCGTCGTCCATTCCAGTCACCGCACCACCGGTGCGCCTCCTCATTGCCGGCGCCGGTGCACGGGGTTCCGCCTATGCCCGTCTTGCCGTGGACACGGGCCGGGCCGCCGTGGTGGGGATCGCGGAGCCGCGACGGCACCTGCGCGAAGCCATCGCGGCGGAGCTCCACGTGCCGGCGGAGCGTGTCTTCGAGGACTGGCAGGCCATGCTCCGCACCCGGCTGCCTGCCGACGGCATCATCATTGCCACCCCGGACCGCGACCACGGAAGGCCTTTTGCGGCCGCCGCAGCCCACGGCTACCCGGTCCTCCTGGAGAAGCCCATCGCGCCCGACCCTGCCGGCTGCGCGGAGCTGGCGCGCCTGCAGCAGGAATCGGGAATCAGGGCAGCCGTCTGCCACGTCCTGCGCTACACGCCGCTGACCACCCTGCTGCGGCAACTTCTCTCCGCCGGGGCAGTGGGCCGGGTCATCTCCGTCCAGCACCTGGAACCCGTGGGCTTCTGGCATTTCGCGCACTCCTACGTCCGCGGGAACTGGCGGCGTGAGGCAGAGTCCAGCCCCTTCCTGCTGGCCAAGTGCACGCACGACGTCGACTGGCTCTCCTTCATCATTGGAAGCCGGCCCCTTCGGGTGTCCTCCTTTGGCAGGCTGTCGCATTTCCGTCCGGAGGAAGCGCCGGAAGGCGCGTCAGGGCGCTGCACGGACTGCCCGGCGGAAGCCCGCTGCCCCTATTCGGCCCTGCGCATCTACGCGCCGGGCCGGCCGCCGGACGGTGCCCCTGCGGACCCCGGCAGGGCCTATTTTGCCGACGTGGTGGACCCGGGCGGCACACCGGAATCGCTGTGGAAGGCGTTGGCAACGGGGCCCTACGGGCGGTGCGTCTACTCAGGAGGCAACGACGTGGTGGACCACCAGGTGGTGAACATCGACTACGAGGACGGCACCACCGCCGCCTTCACCGCCACGGCCTTCACCGCCGCAGGCCCGCGCCGCACCAGGATATTCGGGAGCCACGGAGAAATCTCCATCGAGGCAGGCAGCATATCGGTCCATGACTTCCTGACCGGGACCACCACCGCCTACCCCGCCCCCGCCGCTGACCCCACGGTGCCCGGCGAAAAGCATGAAGGCGGCGACCGGGGACTCGTGCAGGCCTGGGTCGCTGCCCTGGCCGGCGGTGACTGGTCCGGAGTGGTGTCGGGGCTGGAGGAGTCATTGGTCAGCCATGCGGTGGTTTTCGCGGCTGAGGAGGCGCGCCGGAGGGGCGCCGTGGTACCGGTGGAAGGGTTCAGTTCCCGGCTGTAACCGGATCGAGCGACACCACGGCCAGGAAGCCGCGGCCCAGGACCTCGGGCGAGTCGGCGTCGGAACCCACCACGGCGTCGTACCTGCCCAGCTCCAGCGGCTCGGTTCCGCTGTCGCTGACCGTCGCCTGCCCCTGCAGCAGCACCGCAAGCTGGCCCTCAAACACTGGGTGGGCGCGCTTCTTGGACAGCTCGATGATGGACGTGTAGCCCTTGAAGGCGGCTGCTCGCGTGATGACGTTCAGGTCCCGGATGTCCCCGGTGGGCAGTTTGGCCGCGGTGGCGGCGCCGCCGTCGAACCTGAAGGGACGGTACTTCTCCAGGGGCTGTTCCGCCCCGTCCACGGTGAGCAGCAGCAATTCCCCCTCGATGACCGTCAGGACCCGCTCCATGCCGGGGAACGCGGAGAAGTCCCCGGCCTTGGCCACGTCTGCGATGCTCACACGCCAGTCCCAGCCGCCGTCGGCCGCGCCCTGGCGGGCGATTTCCCTGGTCACCCCGCCGCCGTTGCGCCATGGTTCGGCCTTGAGTTCAGCGAAGCGGATGATCTGCATCAGCCCAGCCTAGTTCGCTGCGGTGGTCACGCGTCGCAGCCCGTACCCTGTCCCTGCTACTCTCCTGCGGGGGGTCATCACGAAAACAGCCTGAAGGAGCCGGGAATGTTCGTTAAAGTGTGTGGTCTCAGCACGCCCGAATCGGTGCGTGAAGCGGTGGATGCCGGCGCGGACGCCGTGGGGTTCGTCCTCACCGCGAGCCCCCGCGTTGTCTCGCCGTCGCAGGTGGCCTCCCTGCTGTCAGGGGTCCCCAAGGGTGTTTCCCCGATCGGGGTCTTCCGGGATGAGCCCGTGGCGGACGCCATCGCCATTGCCCGGGCCGCAGGCCTGGAATGGATCCAGCTGCACGGCCAGCGGTCGCGTGCGGACGTGGCAACAGTGCACGACGCCGGCATGAAGCTGGTCAGGGCCGTCACCATGGGTGCCGGCCAGGATGAGTTCGACGACTGGGGCGAGGACCTGCTCCTGATTGACGCCGCGGTGCCGGGCTCAGGGGAATCCTGGGACTACGCCTCCGTGGCGGACCTGCCGGTGCTGCAGGGACGGAACTGGCTGCTCGCCGGCGGACTGGACGCTGCCAATGTTGGCCAGGCATCAGCGGCCGCGCATGCCTGGGGAGTGGATGTTTCCTCAGGCGTGGAGGCATCCCGGGGCGTGAAGGACCCTGCCAAGATCCGCGCCTTTGTCCACGCCGCAAAGTCGGCCGCCACGGTGTAGGCGCCGCAGTCCGGCCGGGGATCAGGGCAGGATCAGGGGAGTCCCCCAGCGCCGCGTGGCAGGGGCTGGGGGCAGAATGGGTGCATGAAGACACTTCTGAACATCATCTGGCTGGTTTTCGGCGGCCTGTGGCTGGCCCTGGGCTATTTCCTCGCGGGCGTGGTCTGCTGCCTGCTGATCGTCACCATCCCCTGGGGCATCGCCTCGTTCCGGATCGCCGCCTACACGTTGTGGCCGTTCGGCCGGATGGTGGTGGACAAGCCCGGCGGCACCGGTGTCTTCTCGCTGCTGGGCAACGTGATCTGGCTGCTCGTGGCCGGCATCTGGATCGCCATCGGCCACGTGGTGACCGCGTTCGCCATGGCCGTGACCATCATCGGGATCCCGCTGGCCATCGCCAACCTCAAGCTCATCCCGGTATCCCTTATGCCGCTGGGCAAGCAGATCGTGCCCACCAATACGCCGTTTGTGAGCAACTACCCCGTCAGCCGCTACCGCTAGGCGGATCCGTCCGGGCGCATCGCCCGCAGCACGCAGAACTCGTTGCCGTCGGGATCAGCCATGACAACCCAGGTTGCCGCTGCCCCCTGTCCCACCGAGATTTGCCGGGCGCCCAGCTCTTCCAGCCTGGCCACCTCCGCGTCCTGGTCCTCCGGGCGGAGGTCCAGGTGAAGGCGGTTCTTGAGTTCCTTCTGCTCCGGGACCCTGAGGAAAAGCAGGTCCGGCAACACGCCGTCCCCGGCGCTGCCTGCCGGCGGCTCCAGCACGATCTCGTCGTCCTCTTCATGGGTGCGGCGCCAGCCAAGCGCTTTTTCCCAAAAGGCAGCAGGAACCCGGGGGTCGGTGGAATCAATGGCAAGGGCTTGGATGCGCAGGCTCATCCGTGCAGTTTTGCATCCGGTTCCGGCATCCGTAAACCCGTGGAAGCCGCAGCCCCTTAGAGCGGCCGGAACGCCCCGTTGCGCAGGAGGGCCACCGAATCGCTTTGGTCCAGTTCCGCGGCGATGTCCACGTCCTCTGGGTAGCCGGCCCCGGTCAACTCGCGGCCGCTGGAACACAACTGGAGCATCTCACGCAGCCGAGGTTCGGCGGCTTCGAAAACGGCCATGGCAGCTACGGCCTCCGGCGCGTAGCCGTGCCTGCCGTCCCCGGCTTCGTAGCCGCCCCTGCCGGCGGCCGCCAGCCCGGCGATGAACGCGCCCGCCCCGATCTGGTCCTCCACCGCAGGCCGCAGCGTGCCGTCCGGCCAGCGCTCCCCGGCAGCAACCACCGCCAGTACCGCGTCCTCCGGAAGGTTCGCCGCCACCCAGTCGGCCGTGGCTGCGGCGTTCCGGAGGCACACTGCGGCCACCAGCGGTACGTCCCCGGCCAGCGCGTGGCAAAGTTCCGACCCGTTGGGGGAGGGCAGGACCACTTTTCCCAGGGCTTCTGCCGCGCGGAGGCTTGCGGGGGAGAGGCTCAGCCCGCCACCGCCGCGCGGGCCGGCCAGCTGCGCCTGGTGGTGGGCGGCGAAGTCTTCGGCGCTGGTGTCCCGCCACGGGTAGGGAAACACCTCCGCGCCGCGGTCCAGCGCCACACTGACGCAGGTGCTGAAGGAAAAGACATCCACCACCACCGCAATGTCGGCGCCGGACGCCACGGTCCCGGCTCCATCAAGGCCCCAGTCCAGCCTGACCGTGAACGGAAGCTGGCGGTGCGCGGCATTGGCGGAGTGCGTGTGCCGTGAACCGGAGCCCGGAACGTTCATGCCAGTTCACCTTTCAGGTTCAGGTGCGCGGCGTCCTGCCACAGTTCCCGGGCCCGTGGGTGGTGAAAGAGCGGGTCCAGTTCCAGCAGGTGGCGCACGACGGCGGCCCTGCCGGCTGCGAAGTCGGCGTCACCGATGTGCGCGTAGTCTTTGCGGACAGCGGCAAGGTAGCGGGCGTATTCCTCAGGATCGCCGCCGAGGACCGAGAGGTCCGCGTCGCAGAGGAGGGCGCCGTCGTGGTCCCCTGGTTCGGGCCGGTGGTCCGACGTGAGGCGGACCAGCCGCGCCACTTCCGCCACCTCGTCCGGCGGCAGTCCGGTCCCGGCCAGCCGGCTTTCCGCCAGCCGGGCGGACTCCTCCTCGTCCCTGCCCGCCGCGCCGCGGTACACGGCATCGTGGAACCAGGCCGCCAGCAGCACGGTCCGCGGCGCCTGGCCCGGTTCGGTGAGCAGGTCCAGTGCCTCCAGGACGGAGAGCAGGTGGGTGCAGCCGTGGTAATGGCGGTGTGGTTCGCTCCATCGGTCCAGCAGGTCCAGGAAGAGTGCGTCACGGCCCGGCATGATGGCTTCCCAGCGGGACAGCAGTGGGACCTTCAGCGACTTGTTCCGCCGGCGTGCCGGGATCCGGAGCCCGCTGGCGATCAGTTTGCGGACCAGCACCCTGCCCTCCACCCGGACCGCGCCTGCCGCCACCAGCTCCTCAATGCGGCGTTCCGGCACATCGTAATGGTCGCCGTCGAACGCCCGCTCCGGGATCCCCGCGGCAGCTGCGAACGCATGCAGCTCATCCAGCGAAGAGTCCGAGACCAGGTGCGAGAAATGTGTTCCGTGTGCAGGCCACAGAGGCGGGTCAATGTAGATGGCCATGGAAGGAGTCTAGTGCCGCCCTTCGGGCAGGGGACGCGCAGCCACGGGGCACGCAGTCATTTTGCATATGCTCCCAGAAGCGGAGGCCTAATCCGCATCTGCGGACTAGAATCAAGAAATGACCCTTATCCGCGTTTCTGAAGCTGCCCGTCTCCTGGGCGTAAGTGACGATACCGTCCGCCGCTGGACGGAGCACGGAACACTTACCCCGCTCCGGGACGGTTCCGGCCGGCTCGCCGTCGATGGACTCGAGCTGGCGACGCATGCGCAAAAGCTGGCCCAGCTGCCCGATGACCCCAAGAGCGGGAGCAGCTCCGCCCGGAACCGGTTCGTGGGCCTGGTCACCAACGTCATCACGGACAAGGTGATGGCACAGGTGGAACTGCAGTGCGGGCCGTTCCGGGTGGTCTCGCTGATGAGCAGCGAGGCCGTGCGGGAACTGGGCCTGGAACCGGGCTCGGTGGCCACGGCGGTGGTCAAGGCAACAACGGTCATCATCGAATCCCCGAAGGGCAGGGCCACCGCATGACCCGGACCTCCACGCGTACCGCGGTGTCCGCCTCCCTGGCGCGGCTCCTTTCGCTTGCTGTCCTGCCGGCCGCCGTGCTGCTGCTGGCCGTCCTCACCGGCTGCGCTGCGGGCGGAGCGGCCCAGGGCACAGGCCCTGGCGAGGAGAACAGCGCGGGCAACAGCGCAGCCGGCTCAGGCGCCAAGCCGGAAGGCACCATCACCGTTTTCGCGGCCGCCTCCCTCAAAGGCACCTTCACCGAACTCGCCCGCACCTTCGAGGCGGAAAACCCCGGCACCACGGTTGCCCTGAGCTTTGCAGGGTCCTCGGACCTGGCCAGCCAGATCAGCCAGGGGGCGCCGGCGGATGTCTTCGCGCCGGCGGACCTGGCCAACATGAAGAAGGTGCAGGACGCCGGGCTGGTGGACGGCGCCGCCAGGAACTTCGCCACCAACACCCTCGCCATCGCAGTAGCGCCGGGCAACCCGGCAGGAATCACCGCACTGAAGGACCTTGCCCGGCCGGGCCTCAAACTGGTCACCTGCGCAAGGCAGGTTCCCTGCGGGACTGCCGCGGCCACGGCCGCGGAGGCGGCCGGAGTGGCGCTGAATCCGGTCAGCGAGGAGAACGCGGTCACGGACGTCCTGGGCAAGGTGGCCTCCGGGGAGGCCGACGCCGGGCTGGTCTACGGCACGGACATCAAGTCCGCCGGGTCCAAGGTGGCCGGGATCCAGTTCCCGGAATCAGGGAGTGCGGTCAACACCTACCCGATCGCCGGCGTCGCCGGCGGCCGGAACAAGGCCGCCGCCCGGGCTTTCCTGGACCTCGTCACCGGTCCGGAAGGCCGGCGCGTCCTCGCTGCAGCGGGGTTTGGGCCGGCCGGCGCCGGTGACGGAAGCGTCAAGTGACCCGGGAGCAGGCAGCAAGGCGGCAGCCCTTTCTGCCCATGGTGCGGCCACGCACCCCAAGCCCGGCCTACTCCGGCATCCCCGGCTGGGTCCGCGCGCTGGCCGTCCTGGCCGCCGTCGTCGTCGTGCTTCCGCTGCTGGCGATGGTGCTCCGCGTGGACTGGCCGCGGTTCCTCCCGCTGGTGACCTCCGGGCCGTCGCTGACCGCGCTTGGGCTGAGCCTGCGGACCTCGGCCGCCAGCACCCTGCTGTGCATTGTGCTGGGCGTACCGCTGGCTCTGGTCCTTGCCCGGGACACCTTCCGCCTGCAGGGGCTGCTGCGCTCGCTGGTGCTCCTGCCGCTGGTCCTTCCTCCTGTGGTGGGCGGCATCGCGCTGCTCTACACGTTCGGCCGGCAGGGGCTGCTGGGGCAGACGCTGAACGTGCTCGGCCTGCAGATCGCCTTCTCCACCACCGCGGTGGTCCTGGCGCAGACGTTCGTGGCCCTGCCGTTCCTGGTGGTTAGCCTTGAGGGTGCCCTGCGCACCTCGGGCTCCCGCTACGAGGCGGTGGCGGCGACGCTGGGCGCACGCCCCGGCACGGTGTTCCGTCGCGTCACGCTTCCGCTGGTGCTCCCGGGGCTGGCGTCCGGCGCGGTCCTCGCCTTCGCGCGGAGCCTGGGCGAGTTCGGCGCCACGCTGACGTTCGCGGGCAGCCTGCAGGGGGTGACGCGGACCCTGCCGCTGGAAATCTACCTGCAGCGCGAAACGGACCCGGACGCCGCCGTCGCCCTGTCCCTGGTACTCGTGGCCGTCGCCGTGGCGGTGGTTGCCCTTGCATACCGGCGCCCGGCACCGGGCCGTTCCGGGTCAGGCAAAAGGACGACGGCGCCGGCCCCGGCAGGAGGGGGTGTCCGGTGACATTGTCCTTCCACGCAGTGGTGGCCGGGCGCAGCTTCGACGTGGCCCTGAGCGTCCGACCGGGCGAAACCGTGGCCGTCATGGGGCCCAACGGTGCCGGCAAATCAACCCTGCTGGCCGGCATCGCGGGCCTCCTGCGGCCGGACAGCGGCCGGGCCGAACTCAACGGCAGGACCCTCTTTGACCTCGACGGCGGAAAACGTACGTGGGCGGCTCCGCACCGCCGCGGCACCGCCCTGCTGGCCCAGGAACCGCTGCTCTTCCCCCACCTGAATGCCCTGGACAATGTCTCGTTCGGGCCCCGCAGCGCCGGAGTTTCCAAGCGGAATGCGGAGGAGCAGGCGCTGCACTGGCTGGCCGAGGTGGAGGCCGGAGAACTGGCCGGGCGGCGTCCCGCCCAGCTGTCCGGCGGCCAGGCCCAGCGCGTGGCCGTGGCCCGTGCGCTCGCCGCCGACCCCGCCCTCCTCCTGCTCGACGAGCCGCTGGCAGCCCTGGATATCCACTCCGCGCCGCTGCTGCGCCGCCTGTTCAAGCGCGTCCTCGCAGGCCGGCAGGCCATCATCGTGACCCACGACGTACTGGACGCGCTGGTGCTCGCGGACCGGGTGGTCATCCTGGAAAACGGCCGGATCGCGGAGGAAGGCCCCACCCGGGCGGTGCTGGAGCGGCCGCGCAGCTCCTTTGCCGCCGGGCTCGCCGGGCTGAACTTCATTCCGGGCATCCTCGACGGGGCGGGGGTGCGGACCAGCCACGGCCTGCGGATTGCCGGCCACGACGAGGAAGCCGTCCCCGCCGCGGCGTCCGGGGAGCCTGGCCCGCTGCCCAGGGCGGGCGGTCCCGGCGTCGCCGTGTTCCCGCCGTCGGCCGTTTCCGTGTTCCTCGACGATGCGCACGGCAGCCCGCGGAACTCGTTTGCCGTCACCATCACGGACCTCGAGCCGCACGGCGACCAGATCCGCGTCCGGGCCGGCGGCCTGGCCGCGGACATCACCCCTGCCGCCTCCGCCGACCTGGGCCTTGTCCCCGGCATGACGGTGCACTTCGTGGTCAAGGCCGCGGCCGTGTCCGTGTACGGGACCTAGGCGGAGTATGTCCCGGCAGCCGATTGTCCAAGCAGGCCCGGCGGGACCTCCGGCTCTGGACAGCCGTTTCGCCGTGGGCAAACATGGCTAGTGGACGTCGCCGTCCAAAGTTGAGCGTAGTAGACTCAACTTAGTCAACAAGCCCCCGAAAGGAGCTCTCTTTGGACGTCAAATTCACCACCAAGAGCCAGGAGGCTCTTTCCGCCGCGGCAATGAACGCCTCGACGGCCGGCAACCCCCAGGTGGAACCGGCCCACCTCCTCAAGGCGCTGATGGACCAGCGTGAGGGCGTCGCCGTCGCGCTGCTTCGCGCAACTGGCGCCGATCCCGATGCCGTCAGCGTCCAGGCCAGCAGTGCCATCAAGGCACTGCCCGCCACGTCGGGCGGCTCCAGCCAGCAGGCGCAGCTGTCCCGGCCCGCACTGCAGGCCATCCAGCACGCCAAGGAGGAAGCGGACCGTCTGGGCGACAGCTTTGTCTCCACCGAGGTGCTCCTGGTGGGCCTCTCCACCGGCAACGATGCCGCCGCCCGCCTGCTGCGCGACGCCGGCGCCTCCCGCGAGGCACTTCTCGCCGCCCTGCCGGGCGTCCGCGGCGACCGCAAGGTGGACAGCCCGGACCCCGAGAACACCTTCCAGGCGCTCGAGAAGTACGGCACCGACCTCACCGCCATGGCCCGCGCCGGCAAGCTGGACCCCGTGATCGGCCGGGACGCCGAAATCCGGCGCGTTGTCCAGGTCCTGTCCCGCCGCACCAAGAACAACCCGGTGCTCATCGGCGAACCCGGCGTGGGCAAGACCGCCGTGGTGGAAGGCCTGGCCCAGCGGATGGTGGCCGGCGACGTCCCGGAGAGCCTGCGGGGCAAGACCCTCATCTCCCTTGACCTCGGCTCCATGGTGGCCGGCGCCAAGTACCGCGGCGAATTCGAGGAGCGGCTGAAGGCGGTCCTGGAGGAGATCAAGGGCTCAGACGGCCAGATTGTCACCTTCATCGACGAGATCCACACCGTGGTGGGCGCCGGCGCCACCGGCGATTCCTCCATGGACGCCGGCAACATGCTCAAGCCCATGCTGGCCCGTGGCGAGCTGCGGCTGATCGGCGCCACCACGCTGGACGAGTACCGGGAGAACATCGAGAAGGACGCGGCCCTGGAACGCCGCTTCCAGCAGGTGTACGTTGGCGAGCCCAGCGTGGAGGACACCATCGGCATCCTCCGTGGCCTGAAGGAGCGCTACGAGGCGCACCACAAGGTCTCCATCGCCGACTCCGCGCTGGTGGCGGCAGCCACGCTGTCCAACCGCTACATTTCGGGCCGCCAGCTGCCGGACAAGGCCATCGACCTGGTGGACGAGGCCGCGTCCCGGCTGCGCATGGAGATCGACTCCGCCCCGGAGGAGATCGACCAGCTGCGGCGCCAGGTGGACCGGCTCACCATGGAGGAGCTCGCGCTGGAGGGCGAGACCGACGCTGCCTCCGTGGAGCGGCTGGCTGCGCTCCGGGCCGACAAGGCGGACAAGGAGGAGGAGCTCTCCGCGCTCAACGCCCGCTGGGAGGCTGAAAAGGCCGGCCTGAACCGGGTGGGTGACCTGAAGGCCAAGCTCGATGAGCTGCGGTCCGCCGCGGACAAGGCCCAGCGCGAGGGTGACCTGGAGACCGCCTCGCGGATCCTCTACGGGGAAATTCCGGCGCTGGAACGCGAGCTGAACGCCGCTGCCGAAGCGGAGGCCGCCGTGACGGACAAGTCCGCGCAGATGGTGGCGGAGGAAGTGACGGCAGAAGACATCGCGGAGGTCATTTCCGCGTGGACCGGCATCCCGGCCGGCCGCATGCTGCAAGGTGAAAGCCAGAAGCTGCTGCACATGGAGGAGGAGCTCGGCAAGCGCCTCATCGGCCAGGGCAAGGCTGTAGCCGCAGTCTCAGACGCCGTCCGGCGCGCCAGGGCGGGCATCAGTGACCCCAACCGGCCCACGGGTTCCTTCCTGTTCCTGGGCCCCACCGGCGTAGGCAAGACCGAGCTGGCCAAGGCCCTGGCGGACTTCCTGTTCGACGACGAACGCGCCATGGTGCGGATCGACATGTCCGAGTACGGCGAGAAGCACAGCGTCGCCCGGCTGGTCGGGGCGCCTCCGGGATACGTGGGCTACGAGGAAGGCGGGCAGCTGACCGAGGCCGTGCGCCGTCGTCCCTACTCGGTGGTGCTGCTGGACGAAGTGGAGAAGGCGCACCCCGAGGTGTTCGACATCCTCCTGCAGGTGCTCGACGACGGCCGCCTCACCGACGGGCAGGGCCGCACCGTGGACTTCCGCAACGTGATCCTGGTGCTCACCTCCAACCTGGGCAGCCAGTTCCTGGTGGACCAGACGCTGGACGCCGAGGCCAAGCGCAATGCGGTCATGGCCACGGTGAACGCGTCCTTCAAGCCGGAGTTCCTCAACCGGCTCGATGAAGTGGTGCTGTTCGATGCCCTCACGGTGGAGGAGCTGGCGCACATTGTGGAACTGCACGTGGCGGAACTGGGCCGCAGGCTGCACGAGCGCCGGCTCACCCTCGATGTGACCGACAGCGCCAAGGCCTGGCTGGCCCTGTCCGGCTACGACCCCGCCTACGGCGCCCGGCCGCTGCGCCGCCTGGTGCAGCGCGAGATCGGCGACCGGCTGGCCAAGTCCATCCTCGCCGGTGAAATCAGCGACGGCGACACCGTCCTGGTTGATACCGCGCCGGACTTTGGGGAACTGACGGAGCGCAACGTGGACGCGTTGACGGGCGCCCCCAGTTCCGGACTGTCGGTGCGGCGGAAGGACTAGCCGCAGGGCCTCTGAAGCGGGCCGTGCTGCCCTGGCGGGCTGACCGTCAGGGCAGCACGCTCGCGTTAATCACATTGCCGGTGTCTGCCGTGACGTAGCAATCAACCCTGCGGTCGCCGGATTCCCAACTGGTGCTGCTGGGGAAGCTGCGCTGGTAGTTGAGCTGGAAGTTTTTCGCCGCCGGGCCGAGTTTCGCCGCCTGGCAGACTTCCAGTGCCTTGGCCTTGAGCGGCTCCGCCCCCGGGTACTTGGCGCTTTCCGGATATGTCAAGGTGGCCACCAGCTGGGCCGAATGGCCCGTATCGCAGGGCACCAGCGTGGACGTCAGGGCCTGGGGATCGAAATCCTTGAAGCAGTCACCCAGTGCGTACGCCGGGGGTGCGACCCCTTCGCGGGGAAGGGGTTGGGGAGTGGCCGGCGGCGTGACCGCGGTTTGCAGCACGCCCTGTGCGTCATTCTTTGCCGCATCGGTGCCAGGCGAGGAGTTCAACCAGACGGCAAGCCACACCAGTGAGCCGGCAACGGCGAGGATGACGACGACCAGAAACGCCTTCCACAGGGCAGGCTTCCTGTTGGTGTGTTTTTCCGGCGCAGGATCATGGCGCGGCTGGGACCAGGTAACGGATTCCGGGGCGGGGGCTGAACCGGTCCCACTGTGGATCTTCGGCAGGCTTCCGGTCCGCGGAGGCGAAGCGGGTTTCGGCGGGATGTCCTGGTGGTTCACGGGTGCGCATCCTCCTGGGTTTTGGTGCCACGGCTCGCCAACGGCCAGATAAAATCGGCAGTTCTTAAGCGACTCTACCGAAGAAAAATGCCGGAATCCCGCGGGAGGAGGTGCATCATGGTACCCCACCCGGCCGTCCGGGGCGCCGGGCGGCAAGCGGGGCCCGCCGAAAGCATGTAATCTAGGTGTACGACAAATTGACCAAACATTCCGGGGCCTCACCGATCGCCAAGGTGACCACCTCCGGTCCAAGTACAAAAGGGGGTCACGCCATGGGGCGCGGCCGTCAAAAGGCAAAAGCTACCAAGCAGGCTCGGGACATTAAGTACTACTCCCCGAACACTGACTACTCGGCACTTCAGCGTGAGCTGACGGGCCCTGGAAGTCGTTCAACGAGCCATTACTCGAATGAACCGGTCGAACCGGACTATTCGGCTTATGTGGATAAGTACGCGGATGATTTGGATGACGATGACGACGAGGTAGACAACCGTCGCATCGGCTAGTTGTCGCAAGCCTGCTGTGGCCCCTGGCCCGGCTGCTGTGGCGCCGCTTACGTCATGGAGCCCGCTGCCCCACCGAATTACCGGCAGGGCAGCGGGCTTTCCGTGTTTGGTTGGTAACCTGACCGCATGACTGTTCGGACCACGTACGCCAGCGGCGAGCCCTGCTGGGCGGATCTCCAGACCCCCGATGTTGATGCCGCCAAAGATTTCTACGGCCGCCTGTTCGGCTGGACCTACCAGGACTTCCCCACTCCGGACGGCCGCAGCTACGCGCAGGCCTTTGTCCGCGGGCAGTTGGTGGCCACCATTGCGCCGCAAAATCCCTTGCAGCTTGAGGCCGGCACCGCTGCCGAGTGGAACGTCTACTTTGCGGCCGCAGATGCCGCGGACCTGCTCCAGGAAGCGGGCCATGCCGGCGGAACCGCCCAGTTCGGGCCTGAGACGGTGGGCGACACCGGGGTGCTGGGCTTTTTGGCCCCTCCCGGCGGCGGAACCACCGGGATCTGGCAGGCGGGTACCCACTTCGGCAGCCGGCTCTTCAACGAGCCGGGCGCCTTGGCCTGGGCTGAGCTCTTTACACCCGAGCCGCAGGCCGCCATCGGCTTCTTCCAGCAGCTTTTCGGCCATGAAGTCACCGAGTACCCCCAGGACGACGGCGGCAGCTACAGCACGCTGCTCATCGACGGCAGCGAGGTGGCCGGCATCGTTCCTGCCGACGAAGGCGAGGAAGCGGACTGGCAGATCTACTTTGGCGCGGCAGATATTGCCGCGGCGGCAGCGGCCGCCCTGGCAGCAGGCGGCGAAGTCCTGGTGGAGCCGGATGACCGTCCCACGGTGGGATCACTGGCCACCATCGAGGACCCGCAGGGCGGTGTGCTGAACCTCATCCAGGTCGCTTAAAAGTGGAGGCTCCCCACCGCGTGCAGTGGGGAGCCTCCAGCAGTTGGCTAGGCGTAGGCGTTGACCAGGCGGACAGCGCCGCCGTCCACGCCCTTGGCGCCCTGGACGTAATCCGGGCCGGACTTCAGGATGGAGTCCGAATCCTCGGTGACCGTGCCCATGATCCAGGACGGCAGGCCCCGGTCGTTCAGGCGGGCAACGGCGGCGTCGGCAGCTTGGGGCGACACGATGGCCACCATGCCCACGCCAAGGTTCAGGGTGCGCTCGAGGTCCGCCAGGGGCACGTTGCCCAGCTCCGAGACCAGCTTGAAGATGGCCGGCAGTTCCCAGGTGGCGCGGTCCACGGTGGCCACGAGGCCCTGGGGGAGGACGCGGGCCAGGTTGGCGGCCAGGCCGCCGCCGGTGACGTGGCTGAAGCCGTGAACAGCCGCTTCGGCGCTGACCGGGAAGGTGCGGGCCAGGTCCAGGCAATCGGCCGCGTAGACGCGGGTGGGTTCCAGGAGTTCCTCACCCAGGGTGCGGCCCAGTTCGGACACCTGGCGGTCCAGGGCCCAGCCGGCGTGGTTGATGACCCGGCGGACCAGCGAGTAGCCGTTGGAGTGGAGGCCGGAAGAGGCCATGCCGATCACGACGTCGCCCGCACGGACGCGGTCCGGTCCCAGCAGGGCATCGGCCTCGACCACGCCGGTGGCTGCGCCGGCAACGTCGTATTCGTGCTCGCCCAGCAGGCCCGGGTGCTCGGCAGTCTCGCCGCCCACCAGGGCGGTGCCGGCCACGGAGCAGGCGGCCGCGATGCCGCGGACAATGCCCGCGATGCGTTCCGGGACCACCTTGCCGCAGGCGATGTAGTCGGTCATGTAGAGCGGCTCGGCGCCTACCACCACGATGTCATCCACCACCATGCCCACAAGGTCGAACCCGATGGTGTCGTGGATGTCCATGGCCTGGGCGATGGCAACCTTGGTGCCCACGCCGTCGGTGGACGTGGCCAGCAGCGGCCTCTTGTAGGTCAGCAGCCGGGAAACGTCGTAAAGGCCGGCGAAGCCGCCCACCCCGCCGATCACCGAGGAGTTGTGGGTTGCCTTGACGGCATCCTTCATGAGCTCGACGGCGCGGTCCCCGGCTTCAACGTCCACGCCTGCGGAGGCGTAGGTGATGCCGGAGTTGTTTGCGGCGGGGCTAACGGAAGTCATACGGACTCTTTCTTATCGGCGCTGGTGGCGGCGGGTACGTCGGGCACAAGGTCGGCTTCGGTCAGCAGGTTCTCGAATTCTGAGTCCGGGCCCGGATCACAGCCGGTAGCCCCGGCCTTCTCAGCGGGGTCCTCGGTGGCGTCAACGGCCAGGGCGGCGGTTTGGCCGGGAAGCGCGGACGGGGAGGGCTTCAGGCCGCCCAGGTCGGTGCGTTCCAGGAGGTTCTTTCCCAGCTTGTCCGCATCCGGGAGCTTGATGGGGTACTTGCCGGTGAAGCAGGCGGTGCAGAGGCGTTCGCGCGGCTGGCGGGTGGCACCGATCATGCCGTCCTCGGAGATGTAGGCCAGCGAGTCTGCGCCGATGGCTTGGGAGATCTCCTCAATGGTGGCGCCGTTGGCAATCAGTTCGGCCCGGGAGGCGAAGTCGATGCCATAGAAGCACGGCCACTGCACAGGAGGGGAGGAAATCTTCACGTGCACTGCGGCGGCGCCGGCCTCCCGGAGCATCCGCACAATGGCGCGCTGGGTGTTGCCGCGGACGATCGAATCATCCACCACCACAACACGCTTGCCGCGGATCACGGATTCAAGGGCGTTGAGCTTGAGTCGGATGCCCAGCTGGCGCAGGGTCTGGGAGGGCTGGATGAAGGTACGGCCCACGTAGGAGTTCTTGACGAAGCCGTGCGCGAACGGGATGCCGGATTCTTCGGCGTAGCCAACAGCCGCGGGGGTGCCGGATTCCGGCACGGGGATGACGATGTCCGCCTGCTGCGTGTTTTCGCGGGCCAGCTGGCGGCCCATCTCCACGCGGGACTCGTACACGGAGCGGCCGGCGATGGCCGCGTCCGGGCGCGCGAGGTAGACGTACTCGAAAACGCAACCTGCCGGCGTCGGCTCCGCGAACCGCTTGGACCGCACGCCTTCCTCGTCGATGGCAATGAACTCGCCCGGCTCGATCTCCCGGATGAAGCTGGCGCCCACGGTGGCCAGGGCGGACTGCTCGGAGGCAACCACCCAGCCGCGCTCCAGCCGGCCCAGGACCAGCGGGCGGATGCCGAAGGTGTCACGTGCAGCGTAGAGCGTGCCCTCGTCCATGAACACGAAGCAGAAGCCGCCCTTGATCTTGGGCAGGAGTTCGGTGGCGGTTTCTTCCAGGGTCTTGCCGGGCTCGCCCTCCAGCAGGGCGGTGACCAAGGCAGTGTCAGAGGTGTTGCCCTGCTTCATTTCGCCGGTGAGGTGGCCGCCGTTGCGCTCGGTGATCATGGCATTGAGCTCGGCGGTGTTGGTCAGGTTGCCGTTGTGTGCCAGGGCCACCGTGCCGGTGGCGGTGGCGCCAAGGGTGGGCTGCGCATTGGCCCAGTGGCTGGCGCCGGTGGTGGAGTAGCGGCAGTGGCCCACGGCCAGGTGCCCGGTCAGGGTGTTCAGCGTGGTCTCGTCGAAGACCTGGGACACGAGGCCCATGTCCTTGTAGACGTTGATCCGCTTGCCGTCGCTGGTTGCTATGCCCGCCGACTCCTGACCGCGGTGCTGCAGTGCATACAGCCCGTAATAGGTAAGTTTTGCTACCTCTTCGCCTGGGGCCCAGACGCCGAAGACGCCGCAAGCGTCCTGCGGGCCTTTTTCGCCGGGGAGAAGATCATGGGAAAGTTTTCCATCGCCGCGTGCCACTGGTCGATTATCTCACGATATGGGGTATGACTTTTCCGGCCGCCCGTTTGTGACTTGCTACGCCTGGGGATCGGTGTCCGGCTCCGAGTCGGGAACGGCCTCCACGACGGCCCGGTCCTGCCGCTTCAGGCTGCGGCGGTCCAGGACCAGCGCCAGTGCGGCGCCCAGGATTGCGCCGCACGCGGCAAACATCACCAGGAAGAATCCGAAGACAGCGCCGGGGTCGAACGTTGCATCGCCCGGTACCGCGTAGGCAACCACTGCGGCTGCAGCAACACCCACCAGCGCACCCAGGACCAGGAAGGGAACGTACTTGGGTGCCCGGCGGACGGTTACTTCGCGCCGCTCGGCAGCGGATTCTTCAAAAGCCATGCCATCAAGCGTACTGCCGGAGATTTTGGGGACATAACGGGGCGTACGCCGCCATTGAGCGCCCCGGGCGACCAAAAACGCCCAGGCGGCCAATGCCGGACGCCTATCGCCCCGCTGCCCTGCAACTGATATATCTATTGACACGAGGTGTGGCCGCTGTCATATTGCTAGGTAGCGCTATGTGCATTCTGTTGTGCATTACGCAATTGTTCAGGGGTTGGTAGGCCCAAGACCCCGTCCTTGAACAGCTGCGTCAGCTAGATTGGCACACGTCGCCGACTTACCGGACTGCCAAGGTCCAGGAAAGGAACACAAGAACAATGGTCCACAAGGTTCAAGCTGTCATTGTCCGGGAGAAGGACGCCCCTGTGTCGTTGGAGACCATCCTGGTGCCGGATCCGGGGCCGGGGGAAGCCCTGGTGGACATCCTGACCTGCGGCGTCTGCCACACCGACCTGCACTACAAGCAGGGCGGTATCGGAAACGACTTCCCGTACCTCCTGGGCCATGAAGCCACCGGTGTGGTCAGTGCCGTTGGCCCGGATGTGACCTCGGTGGCCCGGGGTGACCGGGTCATCCTTAACTGGCGTGCCGTCTGCGGGCAGTGCCGCGCGTGCGCCAAGGGCCAGCCGCAGTACTGCTTCAACACGCACAACGCCACGCAGAAGATGACCCTGGAGGACGGAACCGTGCTTTCGCCGGCCCTGGGCATCGGCGCCTTCGCCGAGAAGACGCTGGTCGCCGCCGGGCAGTGCACCAAGGTGGACCCGGACGTTGACGCAGCCGCGGTGGGCCTGCTGGGTTGCGGCATCATGGCCGGCATCGGCGCCGCGATCAACACCGGCGAGGTCAAGCGCGGGGAATCCGTGGCCGTCATTGGCTGCGGCGGCGTGGGCATCGCTGCGGTCGCCGGGGCCAGGCTGGCCGGTGCGACGACGATCATCGCCGTGGACATCGACGACAACAAGATCGACATGGCCAAGTCGCTCGGTGCCACCCATGGCGTGAACTCGCGCCGGGAGGACGCCGTGGAGGCCATCCGTGCCCTCACCGGAGGCCACGGAGCGGACGTGGTGATTGACGCCGTCGGCCGCCCTGAAACCTACAAGCAGGCCTTCTACGCCCGCGACCTTGCCGGCCGCGTGGTCCTTGTGGGTGTGCCGACGCCGGAGATGACGCTTGAACTGCCGCTGCTGGATGTCTTTGGCCGCGGCGGATCGCTGAAGTCCTCCTGGTACGGCGACTGCCTGCCCTCCCGCGACTTCCCGATGCTCGTCTCGCACTACAAGCAGGGCAACCTGAACCTCGACGCGTTCGTGTCCGAGCGGATCACCATCGACCAGGTGGAGGAAGCGTTCGGCAAGATGCACGAGGGCAAGGTGCTGCGCTCCGTCGTCGAGGTCCAGCCGGCAGGGGCGTCCGCATGAGCGTCACCATCGAAAACCTGGTCACCTCCGGCACATTTTCGCTCGACGGCGGCACCTGGGACGTGGACAACAACGTCTGGATCGTGGGCAATGACGAGGAATGCATCATCATCGACGCGCCGCACGACGCCGCCGCGATCATCAACCAGGTCCGCAACCGGAAGGTGAAGGCCATCCTGCTCACGCACGCGCACAACGACCACATCGGTGCCGCACGCGAGGTCGCCGATGCCCTGGGCGCACCGATCCACCTGAACAAGGAGGACCTGGTGTTGTGGGAGCAGGTCTACCCGGACGCCACACCGGACCACTACCACTCCGACGGTGACGTGTTCCAGGTGGGCGGGGCAACCCTGAAGGCAATCCACACGCCCGGCCACTCGCCCGGGTCCACCTGCTTCTACCTGGAAAGCGAGGGGACGGTCTTCACCGGGGACACGCTGTTCAACGGCGGCCCCGGCGCCACCGGACGGTCCTACAGCGACTACCCCACCATCCTGGCCTCCATCCGCGAACGGCTCCTGACCCTCCCGGCCGACACCGTGGTCCGCACCGGCCACGGCGGGAACACCACCATCGCCGCGGAGCAGGAAACGCTGGCGAAGGTAGCCCAGTAGCAAGCGACATTCAGTAAGGTGACGTGCCGGAGAAAGGCGCGCCGGGAGGCCCGGCGCGCTTTTCACTGGCCCTCGAACACCACTCGCCTTCGAACACCACTCACCTTCGAACAACACAGGCCGGTAAGGAAGTTGGAACGATGAAGTTCGGTAAGCAGCCCGCCCCCGTCGCGGACATCAATGAGGACAACCTTGAGGTCCACAAGCCCAAGACCGAGGCCGCCGGCGTCAAGGCCGTCATGGTTGCCCTGGAGCGTGCAGTCGCCCAGGCAGGGGTGGCCCGCACGGCGCAGTCACTGCTGCGGTTGAACCAGCGTGGCGGCTTCGACTGCCCGGGCTGCGCGTGGCCGGAATCGGACAAGAAGCGCAAGACGGCCGAGTTCTGCGAGAACGGCGCCAAAGCGGTGGCCGAGGAGAACACCCTGCGCACCGTAGGTGCGGAGTTCTGGGCCAGGCACTCCATTGCCGAGCTTTCCACCAAGACCGAGTACTGGCTGGGCAACCAGGGCCGGCTTTCCGAACCGGTGGTGATCCGGGAGGGCGAGACGCACTACTCGCCCATCTCCTGGAATGAGGCGTTCGAGCTGATCGGGGAGCACATCCGGGCCAGCACCCCGGACCGCTGCGTCTTCTACACCTCCGGACGCACCGCGAACGAGACTGCCTTCCTCTACCAGTTGTTCGCCCGGTCCATCGGGACGAACAACCTGCCCGACTGCTCCAACATGTGCCACGAGTCTTCCGGCTCGGCGCTGAACCCGACCATCGGCATCGGCAAGGGCACGGTGTCCCTGGACGACATCCACGACGCCGAACTGATCTTCGTCGTCGGCCAGAACCCGGGCACCAACCACCCCCGCATGCTGTCCGCGCTGAAGGAATGCAAGGACAAAGGCGGCAAGGTAGTGGCCGTGAACCCGCTGCCAGAGGCGGGCCTGTTCAACTTCAAGGACCCCCAGACCGTCTCCGGCGTGGTGGGCGGCGGCACCCCGCTCGCGGACGAATACCTGCAGATCAAGGTGGGCGGGGACCTGGCGCTGTTCCAGGCGCTCGGCCACCTGCTCCTGGCGGCTGAAGAAGCCAACCCGGGCACCGTCGTCGACCATTCCTTCATCGCCGCGCAGACGGACGGATTCGACGCCTACCGTGAAGCCCGCCGGACTCTGGACTGGGACGAGACCGAGCGGGCCACCGGCCTGTCCCGTGGGCAGATCGAGAAAGTGGCGTCGATGCTGGTGGCGTCCAAGGCGTCCATCTTCTGCTGGGCGCTGGGCGTGACGCAGCAGCCACACTCGGTGGACACCATCAAGGAGATGGTCAACGTGCTGCTGCTGCAGGGCAACTTCGGCAAGCCCGGCGCCGGCGCCTGCCCGGTCCGCGGGCACTCCAACGTCCAGGGCGACAGGACCATGGGCATCTGGGAGAAACCCAAGGAATGGCTCCTGCAGGCCCTGGACAGCGAGTTTGGAATCACCTCCCCCCGGCACCACGGCTACGACGCCGTGGAATCCATGGAGGCGTTCGAGCGCGACGAGGTGGACGTGTTCGTCTCGATGGGCGGCAACTTCTCGCTCGCCTGCTCGGACACCGAGGCCCTGGAAGCCGGGATGCAGCGGATCGGCCTGACCGTGCACATCAGCACCAAACCCAACCGCTCCCACATCGTGCACGGCCGCACCTCGCTGGTCCTGCCCACCCTGGGCCGGACCGACAAGGACGACAAGCACCCCAACGGCGCACAGTTCCTGTCGGTGGAGGACTCCATGTCCGTGGTCCACTCCACCCAGGGCCGCCTGACCCCTGTCTCCGAGCACCTGCTGGCCGAGCCCGTCATCGTGGCGCGGATGGCCGAGGCGACCTTCGGCCCGGACCACCCCGTCAACTGGAAGGCCATGGCCGAGGACTACGACGTGATCCGCGACCACATTGCCCGCGTGCTGCCCGGCTTCGAGGATTTCAACGCCCGGGTCCGGACCCAGAACGGCTTCGTGCTGCCCAACCCGCCCCGCGACACCCGCTCCTTCGCCACCGACATCGGCCGCGGCCGGTTCACGGTCAGCCCGCTGGAATACCTCACCCCGCCGCCGGGGCACCTGGTGCTGCAGACCATCCGCAGCCACGACCAGTACAACACCACGTTCTACGGCCTGGATGACCGCTACCGCGGCATCTCCGGCGGCCGCCGCGTGATCCTCATCCACCCCGACGACCTCGTCGAGCAGGGCTTCCAGGACCGGGAACTCGTGGACGTAGTCAGCACCTTCCAGGGCGTGGACCGCCGCGCGGACAAGTTCCGGTTGGTGGCCTACCCGACTGCCAAGGGCTGCGCCGCGGCGTACTTCCCCGAGGCCAACGCCCTGGTCCACAAGGAGAACGTGGCCCGCATCTCCAACACCCCCGGCTTCAAGGCCATGTTCGTCCGCTTCGAACCCCACAAGGGCGAGGACGCGGTGGCCGAAGAGGCAGGATTGCTGCAGGCCAGCGTGTAGATGGCGCGACAGAGCGCCCCTGCGTCCCCGGCTGGATAACAGCGGGGAGGCGGGGGCGCTCTTCCGTCGTTTACGGCCTAAACAGGGTTGTTTCCGTGGGGCTCGGCCTCCGGATGCAGGTCCTTGCCATAACCGCTGGCCGAGGCAAGCCCCGACACCTGCTGGCCGGCGTTCGTTTGACCGGGGGCAAACTGCCCGTCCTGTGGGTCCTGGGCTTCCCCCTCCGACCCGGGTGCGACATCCTGCCGCAGGTGCTCGTCGGAAGGAACGTTCTTGGATACCTCTTCATCAGCCATGCCAACAGCCAAACACTTGGGTCATAACGGCGGCAAGGGGTAAACGTGGGCCGCGTTCCGGCCATGCTCCCGGCATACAGTCCGCCCAGTAGAACCGTGGGGCACGTCCAAAACAGACCGGGGTGCAGCAGTCCTCATACGGGGGCGTGGAGGAACCGTTCCAAGGCTTCTTCTCCCGGGGACAGCGGAATGAACGCAAGGTCCGGTGGGCCGCCGAGTGACCTTCCGGGGGGTCCCACTATCCGTTTGAACCACTGGGGCCACCATGGTGGTTCCCAATCCTGGTGTTCGGACGTGTAATGGCGGCCGGTGGGTGAGGTCCAGCCGGGTGGTTCGTTCCTGGTGGCCGGGGTGGGTGTCCAGCCGGTGCTGTGCCGGAGTTTGTGGTGTTTTCGGCAGGGTTGTCCCAGGTTGGAGATCCCGGTGGTGCCGCCGTTGTTCCAGGCGATGATGTGGTCGGCGTCGTTGTCGAGTGAATTGTTGCTGCAACCGGGGAACGGGCATTTTCCGTCCCGCAGCCGCAGCCAGGCCCGCATCGCGCCCGTGACCCTGTAGCTGGTCCGCCCGATCTCCAGCGGCGCCCCGTCCCGCGGATCCACCAACACACGGTAGAACGAGCTGGCGCCGTTGGCGACGAGTTGCCTGGCCATGGACGGCGGGATGGGCCCGTAGCCGTCGAGCATGGCTGGTTCATCGGTCAACCCCATCAGCGAGGACACCGGGACGGTGACCAGCACCTGCGCTTGGATCCGTGGCGATGGGACATGTGCTGCTTCACCGTCTTCAACATCCCCGGTTGCGGTGCCGCTGCCCAGAATCGCGTCGGCGAAGGTGTCGGCCCGGAGCTGGGGCATGCTGCGGGGCTCGTCGGGGCCCTGCATGCTCCGGGCGAGGGCGGTGAGCCGGTTCCAGCCGGCCAAGGCTTGGTGGGCGGGCAGGTGTGCGGAGAGCCAGGCCATGCCGTCCTGGTCCGGCCGGAACTCCACCCGCCGATCCGCCACGGACTTAGCGTGGCGTTTTCCGATGCTCTCGGCATGGTGGCGTTCCCGCCAAATCCTTGCCTTGGCCCTGAACCGGTGCGCGGGCATCTGCCCGGCCGGGCAGCCCCGTGCCGGGTCCGGGGCGCCCGGGTCCAGGAAGTGCCCTTCCAGTGCGGCGGCACCGGCGGCATCAAGGCTGGCCGTCTCGTCAACCATGGCCAGGGCATGCTGCCACGACAGGTCCCCGGCTTCCAGTGCCGACAGCGTCCGGGGCAGCGTGGTGGCCAGGGCGTGGGAGGCGGCCAGGAACGACGACGCGGCCCGCGGCCCCAGAGACAGCACACACCCGACCTCAGCCGCGACAGCCATCTCCTGCGCCTGCACCGAAGCATCCGGCCCGGCAACACGATGGGCGCTGTCCGAGTACGTCACCGCGGCCTTCGCCTTCAACGCCGCGAACCCTGCCTCCACTTGACGGGCCCCGGCAAGAATATCAAGGCAACCATCGGCGAGCCCCGCCAAGGGATCAGCCGGCGAGAACGGCTCGGGACCGTGCCCCTCCACCTCGGCATGAAGCACAGCAAGGGCACCACGGATATCCGCATATGCCTTGGCCACCGCTGCTTTCCCCATGAACTAATCATCGGGGGAGGGTCTGACATTAAGAGGAGCGGCCGGACCTTTCACCGGCAGGGGAGATCGGAGCTAAACGACGGCTCCGTCATGGCGCTGCACCCGGCGGGAACGGCGGGGGAGGCGCCAGGCCCAGTACGCAATCATGAGTCCTGCCGTCGCTGCCCCTCCCGCGTATGTCGACGGCGAGCGGGAGGACCCAGGGACGGGCCGAACAACAGGAGCGTCAGCGAGGTCACCATCACGCAGACCGCGGCGAACGTCCAAGGGCGGCGGCCCGGGCGCTGCTGAATCACGGCAGTGACGCCAGAATGTCATCTGGCCACACCCTGGTCAGCACGCTGTTCCCCCAAACACCTGTTCCCTCAAATTTGTTGTTGCTCCGGTGAGTCTACGACACGGTTTTGCCGCGCGAATCAGTGCCCTCCCCGAGGCACCAAAAAGGGTGGGTGGTCCTGCCGGTCTCAAGCAGGTCCACCCACCCTTTGGGCGGGGCTGGTCAGCCGCGGAGGCGTTCCATGCCCGGGTCAAAGAGCGGCTCCGCAGTGACGGTGGCGGCCACCCGCCGGCCGAAGTACTCGATCTCCACGGCGTCCCCTTCGGACACTGACGAGGGCAGCCAGGCGTAGGCGATGGGCTTGCGGATGGTGAAGCCGTACGCCGCGCTCGTGACGTACCCAACGGCTTCCCCAGCCACAAACACCGGTTCCTTGCCCAGCACCACGGACGTGCCGTCGTCGACCGTCAGGCAGCGCAGTGTCTTGGCCGCCGGCTGTTCGCGGAGCGACGCCAGGGCCTCGGCACCAACAAAGCCCGTCTTGTCCTTGGCCACGGAGAAGCCAAGGCCGGCCTGGTAGGGGTGGTGCTCGGACGTCATGTCCGTGCCCCACAGCCGGTAGCCCTTCTCAAGGCGCATGCTGTTGAAGGCACCGCGGCCGGCGGCGACGATGCCGTGCTCCTGGCCCGCCTCGAACAGCAGGTCCCAGAGCTTCAGCCCATATTCGGCCGTGGTGTAGAGCTCCCAGCCGAGCTCGCCCACGTAGGAGAGCCGCATGGCCGTAACGGGGATGCCCCCAACGGAGATTTCCTTGGTGCGGAAGTACTTGAGGCCGTCGTTGCTGAGGTCGTCCCCGCTGACCTTGCCGATGACCTCGCGGGCCAGCGGGCCCCAGAGCCCGATGCAGCAGGTGCTGCCCGTGATGTCGGTGACGTGGACCCACTGGGCAGGATCAGCGGCCGACTGCTTCCGGGCCTCCACCCGGAGGTAGTCGAAGTCAACGTTGCTGTTGACGCCCAGCTGGAACTCCTCCTCGGCCAGCCTGGCCACGGTCACGTCACTGCGGATGCCGCCGTCGTCCGCCAGCAGCAGGCAGTACGTCACGGCACCCGGCTTTTTGGCGATATTGCCCGTGCTCAGGCGGTGCAGCAGTGCTTGGGCGCCGGGGCCGGCGACGGAGAGGCGCTTCAGCGGCGTCATGTCGAAAAGTCCGACGGCGGTGCGCGTCTTCCACGCTTCGGCCGCGGAAATGGGGGAGTGGAACATGGCGGACCATTCGTCGCGCCCAGGAGCCCGCCATTCTTCCGGCAGTTCGGCCAGGAGTCCGCGGTTGGCTTCGAACCAGTGCGGGCGCTCCCAGGCGGCGGACTCCAGGAAGAAGGCCCCGAGTTCCTTCTGGCGGACGTTGAACGGGCTGACGCGCAGGTCGCGCGGGGATTCGCGGGGCTGCAGCGGGTGCAGGACGTCGTAGATCTCCACGAAGTTCTGCTGCGACGTCTCGCTGACGTACGCGTCGGAGGTCTGCACCTTCTCGAAGCGTGTCAGCTCGCAGCCGTGCAGGTCGGTCTGCGGCTGGCCGTCGACGAGCAGTTCGGCCATGGCCTTGGCGACGCCGGCCGAGTGCGTGACCCACACTGCCTCGGCCACGAAGAAGCCGTCGAGGTCCGGCGCCTCGCCCATGAGCGGGCCGCCGTCAGGGGTGAACGAGAAGATGCCGTTGAAGCCGTCCTGGATTCCGGTGCTGCGCAGTGCCGGCAGCAGGTCCTGGCTGTCCTCCCACGCGGGCACGAAGTCTTCAAGGGTGAAGTCCAGGCGGGAGGGCATGCGGTGGTCGGACATCTCCCCGGCCGGGACCTTGGGCAGTGCAGCCATGTCCACGGGCATGGGACGGTGGGCGTAGCTGCCGATGCCAATGCGGTCGCCCCACTCGCGGTAGTACAGGTCCTTGTCCTGGTAGCGCAGAATCGGCTTGCTGGCACCCTTCGGAAGCTCGTTGACGCCCTCAAGTTCGGCAAGGGGCGTGGTGACCACGTACTGGTGGGCCAGCGGCAGCAGCGGCACCTCCAGGCCCACCATCCGGCCGAGCTCACGGCCCCAGAACCCTGCGCAGGACACCACGATGTCGGCTGGAATCACACCGGAGGAGGTCTCGACGCCGGTGACCTTGCTGCCCTCCCGTGCGATGCCGGTGACGGTGGTGGAGCCGAGGTAGGTGACACCGAGTTCGCGCGTCCGCTCGATCAGCAGCTGCACGGCCCGGGCCGCCAGGGCGATACCGTCGGTGGGGATAAGCAGGCCGCCCAGGACCTCGCGGCCGTCGGTAAGCTTGCCGGTGTTCAGCAGCGGGTAGATCTTTTCGCATTCGTCGGCGTCCACGATCCGGCTTTCGACGCCCCAGGAGGTCATCAGGCCCATCTTGCGCTTGAGGTCGGCCAGGCGCTCTGGGGTGGTTGCCAGTTCCAGGCCGCCCACTTGGTTGAAGCAGGACTGGCCGTCCTTGGTCAGGGCGAGCAGCTTGTTAACGGTGTAGGTTGCGAATTCCGTCATGGTCCTGGACGGGTTGTTCTGGAACACGAGGCCAGGGGCGTGCGACGTGGAGCCGCCTGCGAGCTCCAGCGGGCCCTGCTCGACGACGGTGATGTCGTTCCAGCCGCGGCTTGCCAGCTCGTCGGCGAGGTTGGTGCCGACGATGCCGGCTCCGATAATGACGACGCGGGGTGATGCGCTCATAATTCTTGGTTCTCCTGGTTGGTGCTGAAATCCGCCTGGCCGGGGTGATGAAGTTCGCTTCGCTATGAGCAACGCGCATCACTATATGCAACAGGGTGTCTCAGCTCACATAGGATGTCAAGGGTTTCCTGCTTTGTTGCGGGGATGGGCGGTGCTGTGATCACAGGCGGCGAAGAGGCCCCCGCCGCTGGTGCGGCGAAGGCCTCTTTGGTGCAGCTCCGGTTATCCGGCGGCGTGTGTCCGTGCGGTCCCGGTGTCAGTGGCAGAAGTCTGCTGAAATCTCGGCGAGGGTGCGCCCTTTCGTCTCAGGCGCGAGCCATTGCGAGAGGACTGCGCCGAGTAATGCGACGGCGGCGGCTACGACCATGGTTGCGCCCATGCCGATGTTGGCGATCGCCCATGGCAGGGCGAAGGTGCCGAGTGCGGCTCCGATCCGGCTGAAGGACGCAGCGAAGCCCATACCGACGCCGCGCAGGTGGCCGGGGAATACCTCGGCCGGATAGACCTGGGTCATCGTGGTGTAGCCGGCATTGAAGTAGGAGAAGGCGAGAAACAGGACGAGCACGAGGATCGCTGGTGCGTTCCCCCATACTCCGATGACCAGCAGGATGCCCGCGCAGAGCCACTGCCCGGGCACAGTGAGGATTCGGCGGCCGAGCTTATCAATCAGAAGTACGCTGGTGACAACGCCCGCGACCGCAAGTGCGGACAGGCCGACTCCACCGGCCCAGCCGCCGCCGAAGCCGAATTGGTTGAGTACCTCGTCGGCGAAGGTCGCGATCGCGAAGTACGGAGTGACCGCGCAGAACCAAAAACCTGCAGTGAAGACAGTGGCGCGCCAGTACTGCCTCGAGAACAGCATTCCGAAGGAGGCGTTCTTGATTTTGGTCCCACTCTCCGCGGCTTGGGCCTCCTGGAGCATCCTCAGATCCATCTCTCCGGTGATGCTGTCGTGCATCTGCGGCGATTCGACATATCGGTGTGCGATCTCGAGTGCTTCCTTGTGCCGTCCCTTAGTAATGAGCCAGCTCGGCGATTCGGGGAGGCCCATGCGGGCGAGGAACAGAACGAATGCCAGTATCGTGCTCGTGCCGAGTACTAGGCGCCATGGGGTGCCGGCGTCGTGCAGGAGCGTGCCGATGATGAATGCCATCATGAAACCGACGTACCAGGCGATCAGGGTCAGCCCGAGCAACCGCCCGCGGAGCTTGGGTGGGGAGAACTCTGACAGCAGTGGCCCACCGATTGAGTACTCGCCGCCGATCGCGACGCCCATCATGAATCGGATGATGGCCAGCTGGATCACGGCGCCGTCTCCAGAGGTTACGAAGAATTGGGCTCCTGAGGCGACCAGGAACAGGCCCATGTCCACCAGGAACATTGGCTTGCGTCCGAACTTGTCAGTAGCCCAGCCAGCCAGCGGGGAGCCGATGAAGATACCAGCCAGCGGGCCTGCAGCGATCATGCCCAGCGATAGTGCGTCGAGCTGGAGATCTGACCGCATGGATCCGGTGACCGGGCCGATGATTCCGAGGATGTAACCGTCGAGGAACATCCCGCCTATGAAGACCGCTACAAGCCGCATCATGAAGCGGCGCTTGAACTTGGAGCTGGTCTCTTTTGATGAGGAGGTGTCGACGGGGGCCGTCGTCTTGGTTGGATTGATCATTGAGATTCGTTCCCTTCCGGCTTCAGCGCAAACCGCTGAAGGTGCCAGAGCGCTGTTTCCTGGACCCACGGACAGGCTTCGGCGTCGTTCCCCGGTTCCGGCGCCCCGCGCTGCTTTGATCGATGGTGCTGCCATCCCTGATAGTCATAGACAGTTTCCTTTGGTGATCTGGCGCTGCCGCATGGATACTGGCAGCGTTGTGCGGCCGATGCACGGGCCAGGGCCCCTTTCGGATCGGCCATCATGAATTCGTTCGTCTGTTCCCCAAAGTCATCACGGGTGGAGCCGGGGGACGGGAGGAGCGTATCCGGGCGTGCCTCGTTCCGTGATGATCAACAACCTTCGCTGTATGCAACAAAATCGTGCGCTAGCTCACATTCAATGTCAAGAGTGTGACCCCCTAAAGGCAAAGTGTGTAGGCGCTCCTGCTGGGGACTCCGGGTCACACCAAAGGCCCTGACCGCTGGGACAGGGAGACCTCTGCCATATCGAGTGCCTGGTGAGGGGGTAAACAGGGCAAGCCTGTGCGTCAGGGTGGGATGGTGGCCTCCGCTCCGGGTGTCCTTGTGGTTTCTGGTGCTGCCCACGGAAGCGGGAGCACGGGAACGGGTCCCCCGGAATCTACACCCTGGGGTGGAACGGCCATGACCGCGTCCGCCCAGGCAAGCCCGCGCATCATGCCGGGCCCGGTGTGCTGGACTGGGAACGCAAGGCCGGACAGGAACCGGCAGGGGACCAGGCGTGTCCTTCCCGGATCGCCCTCGAGGTCGCAGCCGGACATCACGAGCTGCAACGGAGGCAGCTGCGCGCCCCCAAGCGAGGCCATCAGCGGTGCGCCCAGGGTGAGGAGGGCCATCATGGCCGCCAGGGGATTGCCGGGCAGGCCAATGACGAACCGGCCGCCGGGAAGCGCGGCGAGCACTGCCGGGTGCCCGGGACGCATCGCGATGCCGTCCACCAGCAACTGCCCGCCCATGGCGTCGACGGCGGCACGGAAATGGTCGGTGCCGGATTTTCCGGTGCCGCCGGTGGTGATGAGCACGTCTGCGTGCCCGCCATGGGGCATCACCGGGTTCTCCAGGGCAGCCAGCCAATCGCTGAACGAGTCACCGATTCTTTGCGGGCTGTCCGCAACACCGCCGAGCAGGGAAACCACGTGTCCGAGCTGCGGGCCAAAGGTGTCCCGGACCTGTCCCGGGCCCGGAATTCCTTGCGTCACCACTTCGGCGCCGGTGAGTACGACGGCGGCAGCGGGCCGGGCGCGGACCTGGACGGTGTCGTGCCCTGCCGCCGCAGCCAGGGCCACGTGCGCGGGATTAAGGACGGTGCCGGCAGGGATGAGTACGTCCCCTGACCGGGCTTCCTGCCCGGCAGGGCGGATGTGTTGGCCGCTGCACGGCTCACCGGGCTTCGCATCGGCACGCAGCGCCAGGATGTGGTTGCCGTTGGGGTCCCGCACGGCCAGGCCGCTTTCCTTCCGCAGGACGGCATCGGCACCGTGCGGTACCAGGCCGCCGGTGGCAATCACGGCGGCACTGTTTGCAGGCAGGAATCTGTTGCCTGCAGGCACCGGGGAGGCGTGCTGGCCGGCTCCGGCCAGCAGCCATGGACCAGGCCCGTTCACGGCCCAACCGTCCATGGCGGACGAGGCATAATGCGGGAGGTCCTGGAGGGCGGTGACATCCCGGCTCAGCGTGCGTCCATTGGCTTCAGCGAGCGGGACTGCCACGGGCGGGAGCGGACCGGCGGAACCGAAGGCCACATGGCGCGCTTCGGACCACGGTATGCACCCGCGTTCCGGGATGGGACCCGGCGCAGCCGTGCTCCTGGAAACGGTGGCTGTCAATCCATTGGCAGGCATCCGGGGCCCCTCCTTGTTAAGTCACCGGCACCATGCCGGTTGCGGGGTCCCGTTTTCCGAAAACGGTGCTTCGATGAGGAATACCTCCCCAGGTCTTAGGCCCATCGAAGCACCTTTCACGGAAAACGGGACGCCCGTTGCTAACGCTGCGCTTTTCCTAGCCCGCGGCTTCCAGGACCTGGGACTCCAGGGGCCCGGCCGCCAGCGGCAGGGAAGACACTTGCCTGCGTGCGGCCTCCACGGTGTGAAGCAGCAGCAATGCCGTGGTCACTGAGCCCACGCCGCCGGGAACCGGGGTGAGCGCCGCTGCCGTCCCGGTGACGCCGGCTTCGTCCACGTCACCCACCAGCGAGCCGTCGGGAAGGACGTTCGTGCCGACGTCGACCACTACCGTCCGGGAGGAGACATGGCTACCGGTCAGCAGGCCGGCGCGTCCGGCGGCGACCACCACGACGTCGGCATCCTTCGTGTAGCGCTCAAGAGGGCCCGACCTGGAATGGCAGACCGTCACGGCGGCATCGCGTGCCAGCAGCAGGAGGGACAGTGGCTTGCCCACCACGGCGGACCGGCCCACGACCACCACGCCCTTGCCCGCCAGGGGAACCTGGTAATGATCCAGGATTTCGACGACGGAGCGCGCGGTGGCGGGCGCAAAGGCCGGCTGCCCCACGGCAAGGCGACCCAGGCTCAACGGATTTGCGCCGTCAATGTCCTTTTCCGGGGCGATAAGGCCCACCAGGTTGTCCGTCCGGACACCGGGCGGCAGTGGAGTTTGCAGGATGATGCCGTTCACGGACGGTTCGGCGCTCAGGTCCCGCAGGACGCTGGCCAGCACCGGTTCCGTTGCGTCATGGCCCAGGTCGATGATCCGGCAACCCACTCCTGCCCGCTCCGCTGCCCGCTCGATGGAGCGGACGTACCAGTGCGTTGACTCATCGGCGGTCGCCATGACCACCGCCACGACCGGGCGGACGCCGTCCAGTTCAAGCGACCGGACCTGCTCCTGCACTTCCTTGTGGAACAAACCGGCCAAAGGCTTTCCGGAAAGTACTGCGGTGCTCAACCAAGGATCCTTTCCCGCACGCGGGCCGAGAGGGCCTCAGCCGCCAGGACTACCTTTTCCTCAATACCGTCCGTCTGCCGGGCAAGCAGCGCGCGTGCCTCCGGGTCCTTGACCGCCACGACGTTGATGTCGATGTTGACGCGCGCGGTGGCGGCAGCTGCGCGGGCGGCATCGGCAGCCGCTGCCACGTCGCTGATGACGTTCGCGTTGGCCACGTCGAACAGCTCCGTGGCGAGGTCCACGATGTCGCCTGAGACCTTGATGAGCTGGGCGGGTGTCTGTGCAGCCTGGATGAGTGCCGACTGGATCCCGGCCGCGCGCGCGGCCTTGGACTCATCCGTGTCGGACGGCAGCCTGTAGGAGTCGATGACTGCCTGGAAGGCCTGTTCGTCCGCGTCGGCCAGGCGCAGTGCCTCGGTAATGAGATTGTCTGCTGCCTGGGTAATGCGCTGCACCTGGGGTGCGTGCTGTTCGTACCTGGCGCCTGTGGTGTAACGCGCCACCATGGCCACCAGGGCTGCACCCTGGGCCGCATGCAGGGCCGCGGCTGCACCGCCGCCCGGCGTGGGCTGTTTTGCGGCCAGGCGTGTGAGGTAGCTGCTGACTGTCTCTGAGCTGATCATGGCACTACCCGCGGAGCCGGGTCATGGTGGGGTCGTACAGCGGGTCCTGGGTCACCGTGGCAACGATCCGGCGTCCGAAGTACTCGATCTCCACGGAGTCGCCGATCGAAACTTCGGCGGGCAGGTAGGAATAGGCGATCGGTTTCCTGACCGTGTAGCCGTAGGCGGCGCTGGTCACGTAGCCAACTGCCTGGTCCTTGTAGAACACCGGTTCCTTGCCGAGCACCAGGCTGCGGCCGTCGTCGACCGTGAGGCAGCGCAGGCGCCGCGCGGAGTTCTCCTCCGTGCGGCCTTCCAGGGCCGCCTTGCCGACGAAGTTGTCCTTGGCCATCTTCACCGCGAAGCCCAGGCCGGCCTCGAAGGGGTCGTGCTCGGTGGTCATGTCCGTGCCCCAGGAGCGGTAGCCCTTTTCCAGGCGGAGCGAGCTGAACGCGGCCCGCCCGGCAGCGATGACGCCAAACGGCTGGCCGGCCTTCCACAGTGCATCCCAGAGCCGCTGTCCGTTGTCGGCGCTGGTGTACAGTTCCCAGCCCAGCTCACCGACGTAGGACAGGCGCATGGCGGTAACGGGGACGCCACCGATGACCACCTTCTTGGCGCGGAAGTATTTCAGGCCATCGTTGGAGAAGTCATCACTGCTGACGGTGCTGACGAGGTCGCGGGCGAGCGGGCCCCACAGGCCGATGCAGCAGGTGCCGCCGGTGGTGTCGCGGACCTGGACCCAGTCGTCGGCGCTGCCGCTTGCTGTCTGGTGGCGGGCTGCGCGTTCAAAGTAGGCGGTGTCGATGTTGCCGTTGGCACCGAGCTGGAAGGTGTCCTCGCTGAGGCGGGCCACGGTGATGTCACTGCGGACCCCGCCCTGCTCGTCCAGGAGCAACGTGTAGGTGACGGCTCCGGGCTTCTTGTTCATTTCCGCGGTGGTCAGTTCCTGCAGCAGCTTCAGGGCGCCCGGTCCGGAGATTTCGAGGCGCTTGAGCGGGGTCATGTCGTACATGGCGACGGCGGTGCGCGTCTTCCATGCCTCGGCCGCGGCAATAGGCGAGCTGAACATGCCGGACCAGGAATCACGGGCCGGCGGCTGCCAGTCAGCGGGCATCTCCTTGAGGAGCTCGGCGTTGGCCTCGAACCAGTAGGGCCGTTCCCAGCCGCCGCCTTCCAGGAAGTAGCCGCCCAGCTGCTTGTGCCTGGCATGGAAGGGGCTGACGCGCAGGTTGCGCGGGGAGAGCTTGGGCTGCAGCGGGTGCAGGACGTCGTAGATCTCCACGAAGTTCTGCTGCGAGGTTTCGCTGACGTATTCGGGGGTCAGCTGCACGTCCTCGAAGCGGTGGATGTCGCAGTCGCCCAGGTCGATGGAGGACTTGCCGTCCACCAGGAGTTCGGCCACAGCGCGCGCGATGCCGGCGGAGTGGGTGACCCAGACGGCTTCGGCCACGAAGAAGCCGTCGAGTTCCCTGGACTCGCCAACGAGGGATCCGCCGTCGGGGGTGAAGGAGAAGATGCCGTTGAAGCCGTCCTCGATCTCGCTTTCGCGCAGGGCGGGCAGGATCTGCTTGGTGGCTTCCCACGCGGGGAGGAAGTCCTCGAGGGTGAAGTCCAGCCGGGACGGCATGTTGTGCTCGCTGATCTCATGCGGCTTGAAGCTGCCGAGTTCGTCGAGGTCCACGGGCATGGGCTTGTGGGCGTAGGAGCCGATGCCGTAGCGGTCGCCGTGTTCGCGGTAGTAGAGGTCCTGGTCCTGGTGCCGGAGGATGGGCAGCCGGGCGCCGTTGGGCAGTTCGTTCTTGCCCTGCTGTGCCGGAACCGGGGTGGTCTTGACGTACTGGTGGGCCAGGGGCAGCAGCGGCACGGACATGCCGATCAGCTCGCCCACCTTTGCACCCCAGAAGCCGGCGCAGGAGACCACGATGTCTGCCGGGATCACGCCGTCGGGCGTCTGGACGCCGGTGACCTGCCTGCCGGACTGTTCGATGCCGGTCACAGTGGTGTTGCCCAAGTACTTGACGCCGGCCGCTTCGGTGCGCTTGATCAGCAGCTGCACCGCCCGCGCCGCGCTGGCCAGGCCGTCGCTCGGGACGTGCAGGCCGCCGAGGATGTCCTCATCGTTGATGAGCGGGTAAAGCTCCTTGCATTCTGCCGGGGAAAGAATGGAGCCTTCGATGCCCCATGCCTGCGCATAGCCGAGCTTGCGCTTCAGGTCCGCGAGGCGGGTCTCGGTGGTGGCAACCTCCAGGCCGCCCACCTGGTTGAAGCAGCTGACGCCGTCTTCGGTGAGGGACAGCAGTTTCTCCACGGTGTACTTGGCGAACAGCGCCATGGACTTGGAGGGGTTGGTCTGGAAGACCAGTCCCGGGGCGTGCGAGGTGGAGCCGCCGGGCATGTTGAGGGGTCCCTGGTCCAGGACGGTGATGTTGTTCCAGCCGCGCGTGACGAGTTCATCCGCGAGGTTGGTGCCGACGATGCCGGCTCCGATAATGACAATGCGTGGTGACGATTCCAAGGAAGTCTCTCCTGCTGCTTTACGGGTTAGGTCTGCGGACGAGGGCTGCTTACCGGAACACCACGGTGCTGGTCTGGTCCAGCAGCACGCGGTGCTGGCAGTGCCAGCGGACGGCGCGGGAGAGGGCCAGTGCCTCGGCGTCCTGGCCCACGGTGGACAGCTGCGCCGGGCCGTAGCTGTGGTCCACGCGGATGACTTCCTGCTCGATGATGGGACCCTCATCCAGGTCCGCCGTGACGTAGTGGGCGGTGGCGCCCACCAGCTTGACTCCGCGGTCGTAGGCCTGGTGGTAGGGGCGTGCGCCCTTGAAGCCAGGGAGGAAGGAGTGGTGGATGTTGATGGCCCGGCCCTCCAGCGCCCGGCAGAGATCGTCGGAGAGCACCTGCATGTAACGGGCCAGGACCACGAGGTCGGCCTCGTACTCCTCCACCAGCTCCAGCAGCCTGCGTTCGGCGTCGGCCTTCGTGTCCGGTGTGACGGGGACGTAGATGAAGGGGAGCCCTGCGGCTTCCGCCATTGCACGGTGGGTCTCGTGGTTGGAAACGACCGCTACCAGTTCGCCGCCAAGGCTGCCGCCGCGCCAGCGGAAGATCAGGTCATTCAGGCAGTGCCCGAACTTGGACACCATCACCAGAACGCGCGGCTGGGTCTTGTCGTGGAAGCTGAAACTCATGTCGAACCGGCCTGCAATGGACGCAAATTCTTCCTCGAGCATCGCCGGCGTGTAGTTGGGGGAGCCGGAGAACGCTGTGCGCAGGTGCAGGGTCTCACGCAGGCTGTCATCGAACTGCTGGTGTTCCTCGATGTTGAAGCCACGCTCGAAGAGGAACGTGGTCACGGCCTGCACAATCCCTGCCTGCTCGCGGCAGGACAAGGTCAGCACGAACTTCTGCGCCTGCTCTTCCTTGAGCGCCGGCAGGGTAGCGGTTGCTGAAGCTGTTTCAATGAGGGTCATGTCCCTCCTCCTTCTAGATATATTCAAAAGCTGCGGACTGATATATTAGATTGGGTGTCAGCGTATACTGGTCTCGAGGCGAGGTCAATAGTTTTTTTCTGGGTGGGAAGAAGGGGCTCAGCATGGCATTCGAAGCTTTGGCGGTGGCGGACGACGCCGGCAGGAAGTCGCTGGCAGACGTCGCGTACGAGAGCATCCGCGACTGGTTGCTGACCCTTGAAATCAAGCCCGGCGAGCTGCTGAATGACGAGCTCCTTGCCAAGAACCTGGGCGTGGGGCGGACTCCGGTGCGCGAAGCGCTGAAGCGGCTGGAGCTGGACCGGCTGGTGAAGACCTACCCCCGGCGGGGTACCTTCGCCACCAGGGTGGACGTGACCGACCTTTCCTTCATCTCGGAAATCCGGGCCCAGCTCGAGCCCCTTGCTGCCGCACGTGCTGCCCGGGTGGCATCCCCGGCGGTTCGGGACGGGCTGCGTGCCACGCTCGAGAAGGTCGAGGCATTCGATGTTGCCGCAGCAACCGTAACCGAGACGCTGCAGCTGGATGCCCGGGTGCACCAGGGCATTTACGCCGCCGCTGCCAACCCTCACCTGGAGGACATCCTGATCCGCTATGACAACCTGGCAACGCGGATCTGGTGCATGGTCATCGACCGCCTGCCGGACCTGTCCCACCACGTGCGCGAACACCTCGATCTGCTCCGCGCCGTCATTGACGGGGATGAGGAGCGGGCCTCCGAGCTTGCCAAGGCCCACGTGAGTGGATTCGAGCATGCGGTCCGGGAGGCCCTCTTCAAGGCTTAGTCCCGGCCGGTCTGCGCGTCTGTTGACATCGGGTGTGACCTGCACCATACTCTGAATCCAGATTGATATATCAATCAAATATCAGAGTTGGATTCCCATGAGCGGCGATGGCGCCGGCGAACGGAGCGACCAGTGAATTCCCAGGCAACCCTTGAAGCCCCGCGGAGAGCCACCGGCCTTGACCGTCAACAACGTGGCCAGGGCGGCGGCACGTCGAAAAAGGCCCTTGGCCTCCGGACTGACTGGGCGCGCCTGCCTGGCCGCAATGTCGAGGTGTGGCTACTGGGGGAGTGCGTGGCCAGCGGGGTGGTGGACCAGGCTGCGGAGGATGGATCGGTGCTCTGGATAGCCGCCGAGGGCATCAGCACGCGGCGCATCTTCGACAAGCAATCGGGCTACCAGATCTGGGTGTGACTGTTCTTAGCCCTCGACGCTGCAGGTCCTAACGCAGTCCGTGGCTGTGGGCCAGCGCAATGGCTTCGGTCCGCGAAGCCACGCCCAGCTTCCTGAACAGGTTCCGCACGTGGAACTTGACCGTGTTCTCGCTGATGTTGAGCGCGGCGGCTATGCTTCGGTTGCGTTGGCCCGCAGCCAGCAGTTGGAGGACCTCGAGTTCCCGGGCCGCGAGGTTCCAGCCCGAGACGTCTGCCGGAGAAGCAGGCGGGTCCAGGGGCAGCGTGACGGAAATGTCCGCGCCCCACCCCGGCATGAGATCGACTTCCATGCGGCCGTCCAGTGCCTGGACCCTGCGCTGCAGCCGTTCCATGTTCGGGGCGTCAGCCGAGAGTCCGCCCCGTCCGTCGTCCCGGACATTGATCAGCAGGTTTTCGCCGTCGCAGTCCCACTGGGTCCGCACCCTGCGGACTTCCGGTTGCTCCATCATGGCCAACAGCAGCCCGCGCACGATGGCCCGCGCCGCGATGGCTACCTCGCCGGGCAGCGCCCGGCCATTCAAGGGGGGTTCGATGAATTGCACGTCGATCCCACTGAACCGGGTCAGCGGACGCAGATCCTCGCGAAGCCGTTCGAAGGCGGTGGCCACCGGTTCCTTCACCAGTTCTGCCGTCTGGTCATTGTGCGTGCGCAGTTCCACCAGCGCCTTGGCCGCGGCGTCACTGACGGTGGCCCGTGCCGTTGCGTCATCCAGGGAGCCTGACCGTGCGGCCGCCAGGATGGTTTCCAGGGTTGTGGAATGAAGGTCCACCAGCTCGCCCGTGACCCTGATCCGTTCCGCGGATGCTGCCCGTGACTCCAGCAGGTAGGACGGCGGCGCATCCTTCACCTTCTCCTGGATCCGGCGTGCTGCCATTACCCAGAGATAGGACACGAGGTCCAGGTTCTCCATGTCCCCGGCCTGCTGCCGGCCCCCGGCCGTCCCGGGATAGGTAATGACCAGCAAAGCGTTGCTGGGAGCGTACCTCAGGGCGAAGGCCTGCCGTTGCCTGCCTGCGATCTGTGCCGTTCCCGCCCAAGGCCCCTCAGCGGCCACCTGCTCGCGCAGCTGCTGGAGTTCGCTGATCGATACCCGGGCCACCACCTCCCCGTCGCCTGACTTCTTCTGCGGGCGTCCTGTGCATTCCTCGGTGAAGATCACCAGGGCGTCGCCGCCAGTGTAGGGGCGGACAGCTTCGTGCAGCCGTTCGGCAATGGCGGAGAGGGGCGCCTCCGCGATCCGGGCCACCGCGCGGAGCAGGGGCCAGGGAAGGGCGGTTTCGGGGAAGTCCGTAACCAGCCGAACGGGCGGGGTGCTCTCAATCATCTCGACAGATTACGCGAAGAATCCCGTCCTGAACTACCCGAACGGGTGGTTAAAACCATCCCGAATTGGCGTATCACCTACCCGCCCGTTTCGGCACGATGGATGCCAGGTACACGATGAAGGAGGAGATATGGACTCAACCGTTCTGACCGCTCCCGCGGTGGAAGCAACCGGCGGGGCCATCACGGGCAATATCTCCCTGGTGTTAAGGGAGATCGCAGACACCGCGGCCCGCATCAGCCCGGACAGGCTGCGCCAGGCGGTCTCGATGCTGGAGAACGCCGACCGCGTCTTTGTGGCCGGGGCAGGCCGCAGCGGCCTGGTGCTGAGGATGGCAGCGATGCGGCTGATGCACCTCGGCCTCGTGGTCCACGTGGCCGGGGACACCACCACCCCCGCCATCCGGAAGGGTGACCTTCTGCTCGTCGCATCGGGCTCCGGCAGCACGTCGGGGATCGTGAAGGCCGCCGAGACCGCCGCCAAGGCGGGGGCCCGGATCGTCGCCTTCACTGCCAACCCCGGTTCGGCACTCGCAGGACTGGCTGACGCCGTCGTGCTGCTCCCGGCCCAGCAAAAGACCGACCACGGCTCGGGCGTCTCCCGCCAGTACTCCGGGAGCCTCTTTGAACAGGTGCTCTTCGTGGCAACGGAGGCGGTGTTCCAAACACTCTGGGACAACGCCGACGTCCCCGCCGAGCAGTTGTGGCTGCGCCACGCCAACCTCGAATAGACCTTTCCCGACTTTCCAGTCCTTTGGACAAAACCCCAACAGAAAGAAGAAGCAATGAAACTTCAGGTAGCCATTGACCTCCTCACCGTCGAGGACGCCCTCGAGCTGGCCGGCAAGGTCGCTGAATACGTGGACATCATCGAACTGGGCACGCCCCTCATCAAGGCTGCGGGCCTCTCCGCCGTTACGGCCATCAAGGAAGCCCACCCGGACAAGCTGGTTTTCGCCGACATGAAGACCATGGACGCCGGCGAACTCGAAGCCGACATCGCCTTCAAGGCGGGCGCCGACCTGGTCACCGTGCTCGGCTCCGCCGATGACTCTACGATCGCGGGCGCCGTCAAGGCCGCAAAGGCACACAGCAAGGGCGTCGTCGTTGACCTGATCGGCATCGCGGACAAGGCCACCCGGGCCAGGGAAGTGCGCGCCCTGGGTGCGAAGTTCGTCGAGATGCACGCGGGCCTGGACGAGCAGGCAAAGCCCGGGTTCGACCTGACTGGACTGCTCCGCGCGGGCGAAGAATCGCAGGTGCCCTTCTCCGTGGCAGGCGGCGTGAACGTCAGCACCATCGCAGCCGTCCAGGCCGCAGGAGCCGACGTGGCGGTGGCCGGCGGCGCCATCTACGGCGCCGCAGATCCGGCTCTGGCCGCCAAGGAACTCCAGGCTGCCATCAACTAGGCCCTGGCATACGGCGGCGGCTCCACCTGGACCGGGGTGGGGCCGCCGCTGTGCCATGCCCTCATCGAGCCCATTCCGTGGCGGACGAACCTGGAGAAGGCCATGATCGTTAACCTGCCCGACACCACTACCTCGAAGGTGTCCAAGAAACTCATGGCCCTGCGCGAGCAGGGCGGCGTGATCGCGCTGGGCCGGGTCCTGACCCTGGTGGTCGTGACCAAGTCCGGGCTCGAGGAAGAAGCGATCGAGGCCGCGAACGACGCCAGCCGGGAACACCCCTGCCGGATCATCGTCCTCGCCGACGCCGGGAAGGACGCCGAAGACCGGCTCGACGCGCAGATCCGGGTGGGCGGGGACGCCGGCGCCTCGGAAGTGATCGTGCTGCGCGGCTATGGCCAACTGGCCCACGAGTCCGGGTCCCTGATGGCCGCGCTGCTGCTTCCGGACGCCCCGATCGTGGCCTGGTGGCCGCACGGCGCCCCCGCGAACGCGTGCGAGACCTCCATCGGCGCGATCGCGCACCGCAGGATCACCGACTCCGCGAACGAACCCGACCCCCAGGCCGCACTGGAACGGATCCACCGCACCTACAAGGCCGGCGACACCGACCTCGCCTGGACCCGACTGACCAACTGGCGGATCCAGCTCGCAGCAGCCCTGGACCAGGTCGACCCATCCTTGGTGCTTGCCGCCGAGGTGGAGGGCGCCCCGGATTCCCCCAGCCCGCTGCTGATGGCTGCCTGGCTCAAGCTCGCGCTGGACGTACCTGTGAACAAGGTTGCAGGACCGGCAGGATCAGGCCTTGGCCGAGTGAGCCTCACGCTGGCCGACGGTCGGATTCAGCTTCTCCGCCCCGGAGGCTTCGTCGCCGAACTCACCCAACCCGGCCACCCTGCCCAGCGGATCCCGCTCCCACGCCGCAGCCTCAGCGAATGCCTCGCCGAAGAACTCCGCCGCCTCCAGCCGGACCCTGTTTTCGGTGAGGTGCTGGCCACCGTGGGGCGTTTGTGCGCGGACAGGCAAGTGCAGCCGGTGCCTGAGGCCGGTTACCAGCTGCAGGGTTGCATGGTGGTGGCCTAGCCGCAGGGCCATTAAAGGATTTGGCCCCGGCGCATGATGCGCCGGGGCCAAATTCGGGTGTTTACCTAACGTGTGGCTGCCTTCTCCAGATCCTGCCCCTTGCCCGGGCACCTCTGGCCATCGGCGCACTCTTCTGCGCACTCGTGCTTTGTCACAAGGTCGAACTGCGCGCCCCGGTGTTGCTCCACGCCCGCCCGGATAGCCCGTTCCACCACAGAGTCCGCCAGCCGGCGGCGCAGGGAAAGGGGGTCCCTGCGCAGGTCCTTGGTGATGGCGAAACAAAGCAACAGCATGACGATCACGAAGGGCAGGGCAGCGACGATGGTGATCCGCTGCAGGCCCGACAACGCTTCGGAGGGCTGGTCACCGCCGGCCAAAAGCATGACGGCGGCCACGGCGCCGGTGAGGGCGCCCCAGAAGATGACCAGGGCACGCTTGGGGTCGGAGCTGCCGTTGGAGCTCAGCGACGCCATGATCAGGGAGGCGGAATCAGCACCGGTAATGAAGAAGATTGCCACCAGGACCATGGCCAGGACAATTACGGCCGCAATCATCCACTCCGGCAGGGGGAGGTTCTTCACCAGGTTGAACAGGGCGCCGTCAAAATCGATGGTTGCCTTGCCGTCGGTGACGGTCATCAGGCCCGGCGTGCCGGCTTTGTCAGCTTCCTGCTGGATGTGGAAGGCCGTACCGCCGAAGATGCCAAACCAGATGACGCTGACAATGCTGGGGACCAGCAGTACGCCGGTGACGAACTGCCGGATGGTCCGGCCGCGGCTGATCCTGGCGATGAACATGCCCACGAAGGGCGTCCAGGAAATCCACCAGGCCCAATAGAAGATGGTCCAGCCGGACATCCAGGTCCGCAGCGCCTCGTCGCCAACGGCCTCGGTGCGGGAGGACATTTCGGCCAGGTCGCGCAGATAGTCGCCCACCGCCGAGGGGATGAGGTTGAGGATGAAAAGAGTGGGGCCCGCCACGAAGACGATGGCGGCGAGGACCACTGCAAGGACCATGTTGACGTTGGACAGCCACTGGATTCCACGGCTGATGCCGGACACGGCGGAGGCGATGAAGCACGCTGTCAGGATGGCCACGATGGCCACGAGCACGGGTGTTCCGATCTCGCCTGTCCAGCCGTTCGAGGTGAAGCCGCTCCCGATCTGCAGGGCGCCAAGACCCAGTGACGCGGCGGTACCGAAGAGGGTGGCGAAGATGGCCAGGATGTTGATGACCTTGCCCACCGGCCCCTCAACGGTCCTGATGCCGAACAACGAGGTGAAGGCGGCGGAGATCAGTTGCCTGCGTCCCAGCCGGTAGGTGCCATAGGCCATGGCAATGCCCACCACCGCATACATGGCCCAGGGGTGCAGGGTCCAGTGGAAAATCGAGGTGGCCATGGCAGTCTGGATGGCTGCCGGGGTGCGCCCGTCAACCGTTCCGGGCGGGGGAGAAACGAAGTGGTACAGCGGCTCGGCCACCCCATAGAACATCAGGCCGATGCCCATTCCGGCGGCGAACATCATGGCGATCCATGACACCGTGCGGAATTCAGGTTTTTCGCCGTCCTTGCCCAGCGGAATGTTGCCGAACTTGCCCATGGCCAGCCACAGGACAAACACGACGAACAGGGACGCCAGGACCATGAAGAGCCAGCCGGTGTATTCCATGACCCAGTCCAGGGCGTCCTTGGAAGTGGTGGCCAGGCTGTCCTTGTCGGCAAATCCCCACACCACGAAGGCAAGGGCAATGGCGCCGGTGATGCCGAACGTGGCCTTGTCCAGCGTCAGCTTCCGGTCGCGGCGCTGGGAGACGGCCTGCTCCCTGTTACTCAGCCGCAGTTCGGCCAGAATCTGCTTGTGTTCGTTGACGGCGGGAAGGGCGGCTGTCGATTCCTCTTGGTCGGTGTCCAGAGGCTCGGGGGGAGCGCCATCTGAAGGCGGCACTTTTGGCTTGGCGGAGGTTAGATCACTATTAATGGCCATGAAAGCGGGTCCTTTGGCTAGTCCATGGGCTTGCGTTTAGTGCTGGGAATCGGGCAGAGCAATCCGGGGGTGAATTGCCGCGTGGCCGTTCGCCAGCGGTGGCAGGGCCTTGAGCCCCATGGGGGAGGTGTTCCGCAAAGATCAACAGAGTTCGCGCTAAGCAACAAGAGTGCTGTACGTCACTTTGAAAGTCAAGGATGCCAGGCAGCGTGAACCTCTTGGGGCGCATTGTGTCGCCGGACCGAGCTGTTGCATAGTGCGCTTGTTGTTGCGCTCCAGCGTCCGGGTTCAGTGCGCCGGCAGCGGCTCCCGCATAGGCGAAAGGGCAGGCCAACCGTTCGGGGACACAACAATGGCCCCGGGCACTGCCCGGGGCCATTGTTGTGTCATTTCCGCGTGTACCCCATATTGGCGCTGACCTGGAGCCCGGCTTCCTTGAGCGATTCGAGCAGGCCAGGAATCTTCTCGGGGTCGAACCGGAAGGCCGGGCCGGAGATGCTGAGGGCGCCAATCACGGTGCCCTGGTGGTTGTAGACCGGCACCGCCACGGCATTCAGGCCGATCTCGAACTCCTCGTGCACCACGGCGTACCCCTTGGCGGCTACCTCGAGCAGCTGTGCGTCCAGTTCCTTGCGGCTGGTGATGGTGCGGGCAGTCCGGGCAGCAAGGCCCGTCTCCTTGAGGATACGGTCCCGGTCGTCCGCCTCCAGGGCAGCCAGGAGGACTTTGCCGCTGGACGTGGCGTGCAGCGGGGTGAGGCTCCCCACCCAGTCGTAGGTGGCCAGGGTGGACGGGCCCATGGCCTGGTCCACATTCACCGCGTAGTTCGAGCGCAGGACCGCGAGGTTGACGGTTTCCTTGAATTCGTCGGCCAGGCTTTCCAGGACGGGCCGTGCCTCGCGGACCAGGCTGAGCCGCCCGGGGATGGAACTGGCCAGGCGCAGGATTCCAAAACCGAGCTGGTACTTGCCCCGCTCGCTGTTCTGGTGCACCATCTCGCGGGTCACCAGCGATCCCATCAGCCGGGAGACGGTGGACTTGTGGATCCCCATTTCCTCGGCTATTTCGCTCACGCCCGCGTGCCCTTCCCGGGCGAGGATCTCCAGGACGGTCAGGGCGCGCTCCACGGACTGCACGCCGCCGGACTGGCCGCCTTCGGCATCGGTATCGGATTCAGGGTCTCTATTCGAAGCCATACTTCCTGATCCTATGCCGGAAACTGTGACGGCGGTGACATTGGGTTAACGCGCTTGACACCCGGGCGCCCCCAGGCCGGCCTAGCTGCCGCGGTAGGTGGAGTACGCGAACGGGCTCAGGAGCAAAGGAACGTGGTAATGCTCCGGGCCGGTGACTTCGAAGACCAGGTCCACTTCAGGGAAGAACGTCGCGGTCTGCAGGCCGGCGTAGTACGTGCCCGTGGCGAAGTTCAACTTGTAGTGCCCGGGCTCCAGCTGTTCAGGCCCCAGGTCCTTCGCCCGGCCGTCGGCGTCCGTGCTGGAGGTGGCCAGCTCGCGCCAGGTACCGCCGTCGTTCTTCAAAAGGACGACGGCGACCCCCGCCGCCGGGCGCCCGGCGCCGGTGTCGAGGATGTGGGTGGTCACGTGGGAAACGCTCATTCGCTGATCAGTCCTTCAAGCCGCAGTACGGCGATTTCGCGCAGCTGCTGGGCCACGATGGTGTCTTCCTCCTGCGGGGAATTGCCGAGCCGCTGGTTCAGGGCCTGCAGGATTTCCGGAGCGGTGCGTCCGGCGGCCCGGATCAGGAAGACGCGGCCGAACTTCTCCTCGTACTCGCGGTTCCCCCGGGCCAGGGCTTCTGCTGCCGCAGCATCGGCCGGATCCACCCCGGCCTGCTCGGAACGGGACATGGACGCCTCGGTGCTGGCCGCCGTCGGACGTTCCCCGATCCTGGGGTGGTGGGCCATGGCGGCGTCAACCTCCGCAGGAGTGAAGGGGTTGGCTGCCTGGGCGGCGAACTCCAGCAGCTGGTCCCGGCTGGCGAACGGCCGGGCTGCTGCCACCGCCTCCACCCAGCGGCTGACGTCGATGCAGGGCCGGAGGGTGGCCTGGGCCGCGGCGGAGCCGGCGGCGTTGAATTCGGCTAGCTTCATGCTGGCGTATTCCTCGATGGTCATGCTGGCATCCATGGTGACGGCTATGCGGATGCCGGAGAACCCGGCGCCTGTTCGGGGATTTCCCCAAACAAGGCTTCCGCATCATGGAACTGTTATTTCAGCATACGTAATATTCAAGAACAGCCGCGTGGCCGTGTCAAGCGGCGGCGCGCAGCTCCGGCAGGGGCAGTCCTAATCCTGGGAGGACGTCCTGGAAAGGACCCAGGTGTTGGTGGCACCCTGGCGCTCGAAGGTCACCGTGGTGACCAGCGCCTCGATCAGCGCCAGGCCGCGGCCCGACTCGGCGTCGTCGCCGGGCGTGGCCGGCTCCATGGGGCCGTACGGTGGCTTGGCGTTGTAGGCACTCACCCGGGCCTGCAGCAGCGTGGGCTGCACGGTGGTCTCCACCCCCAGTTCCACCTCCCGGTCCCCGGCCGGCCTTGCGTGCTGGACGATGTTGGAGGCGGACTCGATGACTGCGGTGGTAAACGTCATCTGGTCCATGTCGTTGACGAACGGAACGTCCAGCCAAAGGCTGTCCAGGTCGTTGTGGACCGCTTCGATGGCGTCCTCGGCAGCAGGCCCCCGGAAGCTGCGCGAGGCCAGGACCTCAGTCATTGCCGAACGCCTCTTCGGCTGTGGCATACGCCGTAAGGACCTTGTCCATGCTGGTGAGCTTCAGGACCATGTTCACCTGGGGCTGCACCGCCGCGATCCGCAGGTCGCCGCCGGCCTGGCGGGCCGCCTTGAGGCAGCCGATCAGCGCGCCCAGCCCGGAGGAATCCATGAAGGCGGTGTTTTCCAGGTTCACCACGATCCGGTTGGACCCGCCGGCAATGACATCCGTGACGAACTCGCGCAGCTTGGGCGCGGAGACCATGTTGAGCCGCCCGTCCGCCTTGACTTCCGCGTACGAATCTTTGACCTCGTAACTGAACTCCATCAGGGTTCCTCTCTGTTTGCAGGTTCTGCGGCCGGTTCGTACCCCTTGTAGAGCACGGCGCGGACCAGGATGCTCATGACCACCAGGTCGAAAACCACCCAGACAACATTGACCAGGGTGCCCAGCGGTTCCGCCAGCCCGGCGGCAAGGCGGATGATTCCGACGACGGCGGCGACGGCAAGCAGGATGGACACCACGATCTGGGGCCGGATGAGGCTCCAGCTGGGTCCGCCGCTTTGGCGCGCCTTGGGGGTGACCGCGAACCCAAGGGGACGGCCGAACCACACGTTACGGGCCGCCGTCGTGCATGCCTTGATCCAGGTGGGGAACAGCGCCAGGCTGTACTGCTGCCCGCGCCAGGTGGGGATTCCGCGGCCGGCCACGGCGAACAGCAGCTGGTTGACCACCATGAACGGGATGAAGCGGATAAAGAAGTCCCAGCTCAGGCTGCTGACCGGCAGGATGCCCAGCAGCAGGTAGATGATGGGGGCCGCGAAGTAGATGACCGCGGCGAACCCGCTGAGGTAGGTCCACATGGTGGCGAAGTACATCAGGCGCTGGCCGAGCTTGAGGCCCTTCTGGACCAGCGGGTTTTCGCGGAGCAGCACCTGGATGGTGCCCTGCGCCCAGCGGAGGCGCTGGGTGAGCATGGTCTTCAGGTCCTCCGGCGCCAGGCCGTAGGCCAGGATCTCGTGGTGGTAGACGCTCTCCCAGCCCATGGCGTGCATGCGCATGGCGGTGGCCATGTCCTCGGTGACGGAGATGGTGGCCAGCGGCATTACCGGCTGGGCCTCGTCGCTGCGCTCCACGGTCAGCGCGTCCAGGACGGCCTGGACGGATTCCAGGGCGCCCAGCGGCGACCAGTCACGGGCGGACATGCGCTGGACGGCGTCGTCGGCCACCACCGGGACGCCGGACTCGCCCACGTGGGCCAGTTCCATGGCGGCGATCTCTTCGAGGTCGGCCTGCAGGGCGGCGACGTCGGCCTGGACCAGGGTCTGGACGGCGGCATCCACGCGGCGGCGGACGCGGTACGTGACCTCGCTGAGGGGCCTGCCGGCGTCCACTTCCTCCTGGGCCTCGCGGGTGGCTGCCTCCACCTCGTCGAGGACCTCGGCCACCAGGGGAGAGTCCACGTCTGCTGACTTGCGGGCCTGCTTGATGGCTGCCCGGGATGCGGCCAGGGCACGGCGGATACTCTTCTCGGTCTCCTTGACGTAGCCCACCAGGCCCAGCTGCATCAGGGCCTCGCGGCGAAGGATGGCGTTGGAGCCGCAGAAGAAGGCAGCGTTCCAGCCGTCCTTGCCCTGCTGGATGGGACCGTAAAACAGGGGCGCCTGGCTGCCTAGCGGATCATCGGCCGGCACATTGCTGAAGTATTGGGGGGTTTGGACCAGGGCCACCCGGCGGTTGTTGAAGTAGCCCAGGGTCTTTTCCAGGATGTCCGGCTCCGGGATCTGGTCCGCGTCCAGGATCAGCAGGAACTCGCCGTGGGTCACCATGAGGGCGTTGTTCAGGTTCCCGGCCTTGGCATGGCGGGGGAGGTCCTTGGTCCAGTCCTCGCTGCGGGTGACGTAGCCCAGGCCATGCTGTTCGGCCAGGGCCTTGAGCTCGGGCCGGGCGCCGTCGTCCAGGATCCAGGTGCTGTGCGGGTGCCGGATCTTCTGGGCCGCCAGTGCGGTGGTGAGGACCATGTCCAGGTCTTCGTTGTAGGTGGTGATGAAGACGTCCACGGTTGCATCGTGCGGCGGCGCGGGAGCGCCTTTGCGGATCCTCAGTTTCCACACGGTCATGCCGAAGAGCATGACGTCGATGAGGCTGTAGGTTTCGGCCACCACCAACGGCAGGGCGATCCACCAGGCGTCCCAGTTGAGGGACGCCATCCAGCGCCACGCGATGTAGTTCAGGCCGGTCAGGACGGTCAGGACAACCACCACGCGGGTCCAGAAGCGGATCAAGCCGGCACCTCCACGGGCAGGCGGCGGACCACAACCACGGTGACATCGTCTTCGGCGGTTTCTGCCGGGGCGAGGGCCAGGATGGAGTTGCTGGCTTCCTGCGCCGTACCTGCGGACTGCGTTGCGTGCTGCACTGCCTCGGTGAAGTCCTCCACTGACCCGAACACATCCAGCACTCCGTCGCTGACCACAACCAGCGAGTCGCCCGGGGCCAGCTCCAGGCCCGCCTGCGGCCACTGGGTCCCCGGCCAGGCGCCAACCGGTGGTCCGCCGGAGGGGAGGCGGTCCGCCGGTCCGGCCGGCTGGACATGCAGCGCAAGGCCGTGCCCGGCGTCTACATAGCTGACCTTGCCTGATGCCGCGTCCAGGCGGGCATGGAACAGGGTGACAAATGAGTTGGAGGAGTCCAGGTCGGCGGCGATCGCCTTGCTGGCGGCGCCGAACCCGGCGTCGAGGTCCTGCCGCAGGCCCGTGGAACGCATCACTGCGCGGACTGTTGCCGCGATCAGCGCCGCCCCCATGCCTTTGCCCATGGCATCGGCGAAAGTGAGGTGGAGCCCGTCCGGCGTCTGGTACCAATCGTAGAAGTCGCCGCCCACGCTTTGGGATGGGCGGAAGAGGCCCCCCACGTCGTAACCGTCAACCCGGATGTCTTCCTTGGGCAGGAGGCTTTGCTGCACTTCGGTGGCGCGTTCCAGCTCGCCCCGGGCGGCGGACTCCGCCGCGGCTGAGGGCCGGCGCCGGAACAGTGCATTGATCCGGGACTGCAGTTCCCGGGGGCTGAACGGCTTGCTGATGTATTCGTCGGCGCCGTTGTCCAGGCCGGTCAGCTTGTCGAGTTCGTCCGCACGGGCGGTGAGCATCACGATGAACGCGTCCGAGAACTCGCGAAGGAGCTTGCAGACCTCCAGCCCGTCAAGGTCCGGCAGGTTCAGGTCCAGGGTTACCAGGTCCGGCCTGGTGCGGCGGACTTCCTCCACCCCCGGGAGCCCTGCCCCGGCCTGGGTGACGTCGAAACCCTGCTTCACCAGGACGCGGACCAGGAGCCCGCGGATGTCGGGGTCGTCTTCGATGACCACGGCACGGCGGGTTTCGGGGGGAGAGACCATAGCTCTACTTCTACAGTATTAAGGCGCACGGGGCATGTCTTAGGCTCCACAGTTTCCGGTGACTTCGCTGACAGAAACGTTGTATGCGGCCCCCTCAGCAGATCTTGCGGAAATCTTGGCATCTGCTTGCCGGGACGTTGAGGAACGGACGTCACACTCGAAGGAACGCAGCAGCGTGCAGGCGGAAAAGCCCGACGACGGGCCACGCGGCGGGCTTCATGGTTGCGGAGAGCGGGGAAGCAGCATGGAACAAGTCAAAAAGAGGGGAGCGGACAAGGCCAAGGCATTGCTTCGCCTCTATTTCCACTCACGAAAAGTGCGGGCAGCGGCCAGGGAACTGGAGAACGCGCTGGCCGAATCGCGGGAAGTTTCCAGCTGGCCCGGAGACCGGCTCCCCGTGGGGGAGGAGATGTCCCGGCACGTGGAGAAACTGACCCGCCGGCTCAAGCTCGAGACCGAGGCGCACCACAGGCTGGGAATCCTTTTCAAGACTGCGGGTGGAGGGCATTCCGTAGCGGCGCTCTAGGTGCCACACTTAGCAGCAATCGATTGGCTGGGGATAGTCAGGAGATTGCTGTGAGTTTGTTTGTCGGTTGGTCGTACCTGATGGCTGGACTCATGACCATGGACGCGATGCTGCTGGCGCTGTGGGCCATGGAAGTCGATTGGCGAAAGTACTGGCACCGGAAGTAGCGCAGTTATTCCAGTTGCAGCCGCATCAGCACCCGGGGAAAGCCGTTGAGCACCGAGGTGGTGTCCGCAGCCTTGGTGAAGCCAGTATCCTCGAACAGCTTCCGGGTGCCCACGTAGGCCATGGTGAGGTCCACCTTGCGGCCGTTGTTGTCCACCGGATAACCCTCGATGGCCGGGGCCCCATAGGAGCGGGCCATCTCCACGGCGCCTGCCAGCAGAACGTGCGAGATGCCTTTGCCGCGGTGGCCGGGACGGACGCGCAGGCACCACACCGACCACACGTCCTGGTTGTCCACATGCGGGATCTTCCTGTTGCGGGCAAAGGCCGTGTCCGCCCGCGGATGGACCGCTGCCCACCCAACGGGTTCGCCGCCGTCGTACGCCACAATGCCGGGCGGGGGATCCTGGGCCACCAACTGGCGGACCAGCTCCCCGCGTTCCCCGCCACGGAGGGAGACGTTCTGGCGGGACGGGATGCGGTAGCTCAGGCACCAGCAGACGGTGGCATCCGGCCGTTTGGGCCCCACCAGTGTCTTCACGTCCTCGAAAATTGTTGCCGGACGAACCTCGATCGCCATGGAACTATCCTCACACCCACGTGCGAAACAGGGGGGACCAAAAGGCGGGCGCCGTCACTACACTGGGACGCATGACCGAGCAGGAACCGGGCAGGGCGGCTGCGGATTCCGACTCCACCGGCACCTTCCTGCGGAGCCCGGCAGAGCGCTCCCGCACCTTCACCGGCATCCTGGTGAACACAGCCCTGGCCAACATCACCACCAGCTATTTGTGGTTCGCGCTGACTTTTTGGTTGTACCTGGAGACGCGGAACGTGATTGCCACCGGGGTGGTGGGCGGCGCGTACATGCTGCTGATTGCCCTCTCCAGCATCAGCTTCGGCACCTTCGTGGACCGCTGCCGCAAGCTGGCCGTGATGCGCTTCGCTGCCTGCTTCACGCTGGTCATGTTCGTGCTGTCCGGGGTGATGTTCCTGCTGGTGCCTGCCGCGTCACTGCTGGACCTGGGGCAGGCATGGTTCTGGATCTTCACTCTGGTCATCCTGGTCGGCGCCGTGGTGGAGAACCTGCGGAACATTGCCCTGTCCACCACCGTCACCATCCTGATCGAACCGGAGCGCCGTGCCAATGCCAACGGGCTGGTGGGGATGGTGCAGGGGCTGATGTTCATTGTCACCTCCCTGCTGTCCGGATTGTCCGTCGGTCTGCTGGGCATGGGCTGGACCATCGCCGTCGCGCTGGTGCTCACGGCGCTGGCCTTCGCCCACCTGCTGACCCTGCGGATGCCCGAGGAGGTGCGGCCCGCGGCAACAGACGCCCGCGGCGGGTTCGACCTGAGGGGCTCGCTCGCGGCAGTGCTGGCCATTTCGGGGCTGTTCGCGCTGATCCTGTTCTCCACGTTCAACAACTTCATCGGCGGCGTGTACATGGCGCTGATGGATCCGTACGGGCTGGAAATGTTCTCAGTGCAGATGTGGGGTGCTGTTTTTGCGGTCGGATCCACCGGGTTCATCATCGGCGGCGCCTTGATCGGCAAGTTCGGGCTCGGCGCCAACCCCCTGCGCACCCTGCTGGTTGCGGTGGCGGCCATGGGAGTGCTGGGTGCGGTCTTCACGCTGCGGGAGTGGGCGTGGCTCTACATCCTGGGGATCTGGCTGTACCTGGTGCTGGTCCCGTTCGTGGAGGCGGCCGAGCAGACCGTCATCCAACGGGTGGTGCCGTTGGAGCGGCAGGGGCGCGTTTTTGGCTTCGCCATGGCATTCGAGTCCGCTGCCGCACCGGTCACCGCGTTCGTCATCGCGCCCATTGCCCAGTTCTGGATCATCCCGTACGCACGGTCAGCGGAAGGTGCAGCCCGACTGGACCCGCTGCTTGGCGGGGGCACCTCCCGCGGAATCGCCCTGGTTTTCCTGGTGGCCGGCATCATCATGATCGCGGCCGCCCTGCTGGCCTTCCTGACTCCCGTTTACCGCCGGGTTTCGGCTTCGTATGCCCACGTGGCGGCGGAGGCGAAGGCAGGTGGTTAAACGCCCGGACGCTCCCGCAGCACGTGCGGAAGCGTCGGGGAAAACCCGCAGCAGGTGATGGATCGTCCTAGACGCCCAGGGCCTCCTTGAGGCGGGCGACGTGGCCGTCGGCCTGCACCTGGTACTGGGCCAGGGTGACTTTGCCTTCGGGGTCCACCACAACGGTGGAGCGGACAATGCCTTCGTGGATTTCGCCCTTGACCAGCTTCTCGCCCCAGGCGCCATAGGCCAGGGCAACGGCATGGTCGGGGTCCGAGAGCAGGGGGAAGGTCAGGGAGAAGTCGCCGCTGAAGCCGGCCAGGGCTTCCTGGGCATCCGGGGAAACCCCGATGACTTCGTAGCCCTTGCCCTGGAGGGAGGCAAGGCTGTCGCGGAAGTCGCAGGCCTCGGTGGTGCAGCCGGGGGTGGCGGCCTTCGGGTAGAAGTAGACAATGACGTTCTTGCCACGGTAATCGGCCAAGGAGGTCTCCCGGCCCTGGGCGTCCCGGAGGGTGAATTCAGGAGCCGGGGTGCCGGGCTGAAGCTTGGTGGTCAGGGTGGGGCTCATGGCGTTCCTTTGTAAGACTCGGTCAGTGATGGCCAAACATCAAGTGAAGCGGGTTGCCGCTTACTGATACAAACCAGCGCGTCATATGCAGTATTCCGCCGGTCCACGAACTGCAGCGTGCGGACCCGGCACAAACTGGTACCCGCCGCCGCGGACAGTTGCCACGGCATGGCGGGCGTTGCCCAGTTTCTTGCGGATCCTGCCCACGTAGACGTCGATGGAGCGTGCCGTAGCGCCGGGGAAATCGAGGGACTCCAGGAACTCCTGCAGTTCCTCGCGGCCCACCGTCCGTGACAGGTGGGTCACCAGGTAGCGCAGCACTTTGTATTCGACGCCGGTCAGGGCCACGGGCCTGCCGTCCAGCAGGACGGTGTCGGCGGCGAGGTCCACGGCGACCCGGCTGACGGGGCCGGCCGACGGCGGCAGGCGGGTGCCGCCGTCGTCATCAGTTGCGCCGGGGTTCTCCGCCGCGGAGGGAGCCGGAGAGGAGTCGGCTGCGGCTCCTTCCGCGGCGGACGTGGGGGCTCCGGCGGCAGGCCAATGGACTTCCGCCTCCGGAGCAGTTTCGAGGGCCCTTGCCAGGACCATTTGGGCGGCGTGGCGCAGGAGTTCCGGGCTGGTTCCTTCGGCCGGAACCACCCACACCGCGAGACCGCGGGCGGCGGCCTTGCGTGAAGGAAATCCCGGCCGCGCCCCCGCCCCCGGATAGTGCGCTTCCACTGCCATGGCGTCTCCCTAGACGCCGCCGCGGCGGATCAGCCTGCCCGTGGGGGTCTGGCCGTCCACTACGGCGCCGCGGAGGAAGGTCTTGCGCACCACGCCGGACAGGGCTTTGCCGTCGTACGGGGTGATGGGGTTCTTGTGCTTGAGCTTGGACACGTCCACCACGAAGGCCTCGTCGGGCGCAAAGACGGCGAAGTCGGCGTCGTAGCCCAGCGCCAGCTGGCCCTTGTTGGTGAGGCGGGCCAGTCCGGCGGGCTTCTCCGCCATCCAGGACACCACCTGTTCCAGCGGGATGCCGCGGTGCCGAGCCTCGGTCCAGATCAGGGACAGGCCCAGCTGCAGCGAGGAGACGCCGCCCCAGGCCACGGCGAAGTCGCCGTTTTCCAGATCCTTCAGGTCCAGCGTGGAGGGGGAGTGGTCCGAGACGATGCAGTCGATGGTGCCGTCCAGGAGGCCCTGCCACAGCAGCTCCCGGTTGGAGGCCTCCCGGATGGGTGGGCAGCACTTGTAGGCGGTGGCACCGTCCGGGATCTCCTCCGCCATCAGGGTCAGGTAGTGCGGGCACGTCTCCACGGTGAGCTTGACGCCGTCGCGCTTTGCGCTGGCGATCATGGGCAGCGCGTCCGACGACGACAGGTGCAGGATGTGCGCACGCGCACCGGTCCAGCGGGCCCGTTCGATGACCTCGGCGATGGCCTTGTTCTCGGCGCCACGGGGGCGGGAGGCAAGGAACGTGGAGTAGTGGTCGCCGCCGGGGTGCGGGGCGCGGTCAATCGCGTGCGAGTCCTCGGCGTGGACGATCATGAGGGAGTCGAAGGACTTGAGCTCGGCCATGTCCTCCTCCATCTCGTCCGCGTCCAGGTGCGGGAACTCGTCCACGCCGGAGTGCAGGAGGAAGCACTTGAAGCCGAAGACGCCCTCATCATGCAGGGGGCGCAGATCGGCCTTGTTGCCGGGGATGGCACCGCCCCAGAACCCGACGTCGATGAACGCCTGGTCTTCGGCCACCTCGCGCTTGAGCTTGAGGTTTTCCACCGTGGTGGTGGGCGGAACGGAGTTCAGGGGCATGTCGATGATGGTGGTCACGCCGCCCGCTGCCGCGGCCCGGGTGGCAGAGGCGAAGCCCTCCCACTCGGTGCGGCCGGGCTCGTTGACGTGGACGTGGGTGTCCACCAGGCCCGGGAGCAGCGTCTCGTCGTCGGCGAGGTCGATGATCTCGGCGCCGGCCAGGCCGTTGCCGAGCGGTTCGAGGGCCACGATCTTGCCGTTGCGGACGCCCACCTCGCGTGGCGCGATGCCGGCGGTGGTCAGGATGCGCCGGCCCCGGATGACGAGGTCGAAACGTTCTTCAGACACGGAGGTCCTCCTTGGTACTTGCGGCGGCAGGCCTGTTGGCTGCCAGCCCCGCACTGATTTGGGTGCCCAGCTGCTCCAGCAGCGGCCCTGCCTCTGCTATGCACCTGTTTACATCGGTTTCGAGCGCCGTCAAAGCGTAAACATCCTCGAATCCTGCGGCCGCTGCCTGGCCCTGGTCCAGGGTGGTCCGGCCGCAGACGGCGATGACCGGAACGCCCTGCGCCGCAGCAGCCCGGGCAACACCCATGGGGGTCTTGCCCAGCAGGCTTTGCTCATCCAGGCTGCCTTCGCCGGTGATCACCAGGTCGGCGCCGGCCAGCCGCTGCTCCAGTTCCGTGAATTCAAGGACGACGTCGATCCCCGGCCGCCGCGTGGCGGCCAGGACGGCGATGGCGGCGTAGCCCACGCCGCCGGCTGCCCCGGCTCCGGGAGCCTCGGCAGCCTTGACGGCGCGGAATCCGATTTCCCTGGCCAGGACTTCGACAAACCTGGCCAGGGCGGCGTCGAGCATGCCGACGTCCTGTTGTGTGGCTCCCTTTTGCGGGCCGAAAACCGCCGGGGCGCCCTGGGCGCCCAGCAGCGGGTTGTCGACGTCGGATGCCAGCACAAAGCGGGTGTCCACCAGCCGGGGCTCGAAATCGGTGAAGTCGATGCTGTGCAGGTTTGCCAGCGCAGCCCCGCCCGGTGGAAGTTCGTTGTTCCTGCTGTCCAGGAACCTGGCACCAAGCCCCTGCAGGAGCCCCGCGCCGCCGTCGGTGTTGGCGCTGCCGCCCACGCCCAGGATGATCCGCCGGCAGCCGGCGTCCAGGGCGGCCCTGATGAGCTGGCCCGTGCCCAGGCTGGTGGCTGTGGTGGCGTCAGCCGAGCCCGGCCTGCCGCTGTTCCGGACGCCCGGCATCAGCGCGAGCCCGGATGCCGTGGCCATCTCGATGACGGCTTCGTGCCCGCGGACGGCGAAGTCCGCATCCACGGGCTGCCCGCTGGGACCGGTGACCGTTGCGCTCCGGCGGGTGAAGCCGGAGCCGACGGCGGCGTCGAGGGTGCCCTCGCCGCCGTCGGCCACCGGAATCCGGACCACGTCAAGGTTCCCGCCGGCCCCGCGCTGCAGGCCCCGCTCCAGGTGGCTGCAGACCTCCGGCGCGGACAGCGAACCCTTGAACTTGTCCGGGGCGATAACCACGCGCATGGTTATGCCTGCAGGGCCAGGATGGCGGTGGGTGCGTCTGCGGCAGTCTCGGCCAGGGGCTCGAACTCGTTGACGGCGTTGATTTCCACGCCCATGGAGATGTTGGTGACCTTTTCCAGGATCACTTCCACCACCACGGGAACCTGGAACTCGCCCATGAGCGCCTTGGCCTTGTCGAACGCGGCGGCGAGGTCGTTGGGGTCCTCCACACGGACGGCCTTGCAGCCCAGGCCCTCGGCCACCTTGAGGTGGTCAACGCCGTAGCCGCGGGTGTCCTCGGACAGGTGTGCGCTGTTGATGTTCTCGAACGCCAGGGACACGTTCTGCTCCATGTTGAACCCGCGCTGGGACTGGCGGATCAGGCCCAGGTAGGAGTTGTTCACCACCACGTGGATGTAGGGGAGGTTGAACTGGGCGCCCACGGCCAGTTCCTCGATCATGAACTGGAAGTCGTAGTCTCCGGAGAGGGCCACCACGGTCTCATCCGGCTTGCCGCGGACCACGCCAAGCGCTGCCGGGGCGGTCCAGCCCAGCGGGCCTGCCTGGCCGGCGTTGATCCATTTGCGGGGACCGAACACGTGCAGCATCTGGGCCCCGGCGATCTGCGACAGGCCGATGGTGGACACGTAGATGGTGTCGCGGCCGAAGGACTTGTTCATCTCCTCGTACACGCGCTGCGGCTTGATGGGGATGTTCTCGAAGTGCGTCTTGCGGTGCAGGGAGGCCTTGCGGTCCTGGCACTCGGCAACCCAGGCGGTGTAGTCCGGCAGGGACCCTGCCGCCTTGCGCTCTTTGGCGAGTTCAACCAGCCCTGCCAGCGCCGCGCCGGCGTCGGACGCGATGCCCAGGTCCGGGGAGAACACGCGGCCGATCTGGGTGGGCTCGATGTCGATGTGCACGAACTTGCGGCCGGCGGTGTAGGTGTCCAGGCCGCCCGTGTGGCGGTTGGCCCAGCGGTTGCCGATGCCGATCACGAAGTCGCTCTGCAAATAGTTCTCGTTGCCGTAGCGGTGGCTGGTCTGCAGGCCCACCATGCCGGCCATCAGGCGGTGGTCATCCGGAATGGTGCCCCAGCCCATCAGGGTGGGAATGACCGGAATGTTGAGGGTTTCGGCCAGTTCCACCAGCTGCGCGGAGGCGCCGGCGTTGATGATGCCGCCCCCGGCCACGATCAGCGGATGCTTGGCCGCGGTCAGCATGTCCAGGGCCTTTTCCAGCTGCTTGCGGGAGGCCTTGGGCTTTTCGACGGGAAGGGGCTCGTAGGTATCGATGTCGAACTCGATCTCCGCCAGCTGCACGTCGATGGGCAGGTCCAGGAGAACCGGGCCGGGGCGGCCGGAGCGCATCAGCTGGAAGGCCTTCTGGAAGGCGCCCGGAACCTGGCCGGGCTCCAGGATGGTCATGGCCATCTTGGTGACGGGCTTGGCGATGGATTCGATGTCCACGGCCTGGAAGTCTTCCTTGTGCAGCTTGGCAACCGGGGCCTGGCCGGTGATGCAGAGCATGGGGATGGAGTCTGCCCAGGCGGCGTAGAGGCCGGTGATCATGTCGGTGCCGGCAGGGCCGGAGGTGCCGATGCAGATGCCGATGTTGCCGTCCTTGGCGCGGCTGAAGCCGTCGGCCATGTGGCTGGCGCCTTCAACGTGGCGGGCCAGGGTGTGGCGGATGCCGCCGTGGGCGCGCATTGCGGAATAGAAGGGGTTGATCGCGGCGCCTGGCAGGCCGAACGCCTCGATGGCGCCTTCCTTTTCCAGGATGGCCACCGCTGCATCAACGGTACGCATCTTGCTCATGGGGTGCTCCTTGAAAGCTTGGGAAGTCTGTTTTTGGGTGTGCTGAAGGAAGGCCCGGCGGTCGCGGGGCACTTTGGGAGTGTCGGCGTCGTAAATTACGACGGCGGCCGGCGTGTCCGTGTCAATGTGCCCCGTTTTCGGGGCGGCCGGCTGGGCTGCGTGAGGGTTACTTGCGGCCGCTGAGCTGGAGGACCTGCTTGAAGAGTCCGGAGTGGTCCAATGCGCCGTCACCCTGGTTGACGGTGGCGGCGACGAGCTGGGCGACGACGGCGCCGAGCGGGATGGCCACGTTGGCTTCGCGGGCGGCGGAGGTGACGATGCCCAAGTCCTTGTGGTGCAGGGCCAGGCGGAAGCCGGGATCGAAGTTGCGGTCCAGCATCTTCTGGCCCTTCTGCTCCAGGACCTTGGAACCGGCCAGGCCGCCGCCGAGGACCTTGAGGGCGGCGTCGGTGTCCACGCCGTAGGCCTCGAGGAAGGCGATGGCTTCGCCGAGGACTTCGATGTTGACCGCAACGATCAGCTGGTTGGCTGCCTTGACGGTCTGGCCGGATCCGGAGGGGCCCACGTGGACGATGGTTTTGCCGACGGCATTCAGGACGTCCTGGGCGTCGTCAAAGTCAGCCTTGTCCCCGCCCACCATGATGGAAAGGACGGCGTCGATGGCGCCCTGTTCGCCGCCGGAAACCGGGGCGTCGAGGGGGCGGATGCCTGCTTCCCTGGCCTCCGCCGCGAGGCGGACGGCGACGTCGGGGCGAATGCTGGAGGCGTCGATCCAGAGGGCGCCCTGCTTGGCGTTGGCGAAGACACCATCCTTGCCGCTGACCACGCCCTCGACGTCGGGGGAGTCCGGCACCATGGTGATGACGACGTCGGCATCCTTGACGGCGTCCGCGATGCTGGTGGCGCCCTTGCCGCCTTCGGAGACCAGCTTGTCGATCTTGTCCTGGCTGCGGTTGAAGCCGGTGACGGTGTGGCCGGCCTTGACCAGGTTGATGGCCATGGGCAGGCCCATGATTCCGAGTCCGATGACTGCAACGTTGCTCATGATGGTTCTCTTTCCTGAAAAGTCTGTTCGTGGTTTCCCAACTGACTCGCATTTGTTGTCGTTTTGAACGCTCATAACGACAACTACTGCGAGTTAGTTGGGCGGGTGGGGACTACTTGGCGATGCGTTCGCGGATGGCCCAGCTGAAGGCCGTCTCCTGCGGTTCCTTGTACTCGAGGCCGATGTAGCCCTCGTAGCCGAGTTCGCGGCTGCGGGCGATCCATTCGCCGAGCGGGAGGGTGCCGGTGCCGGGGGCGCCGCGGCCGGGGTTGTCGGCGATCTGGATGTGGCCGAAGTCCTTGGCGTGGTTTTCGATCACGGCCGGGACGTCGTCGCCGTTGACGGCCAGGTGGTAGAAGTCGGCGAGGAGCTTGATGTTGCCGGCGCCGGCCTCGGCCTTGACGCGGGCAATGACCCTGAGTGCGTCGTCGGCGGTGAGGAGCGGGTACCTGGGTGCGCCGCTGACCGGTTCCAGGAGGACGGTGCCGCCGATGCGGGCAACCCCTTCTGCCGCTGCCGCCAGGTTCCTGACAGCCAGTTCGTCCTGTTCTTCAGGGGCGAATTCGTCCTGCCTGTTGCCGTAGAGGGCGTTGAAGGCCTTGCAGCCCAGGCGCCCGCCGATGCCGGCAACAACGTCCACGTTGTCCTTGAACTCCGAGCAGCGTCCCTTCCATGAGACCAGGCCCCGGTCGCCGCCGGGCATGTTGCCGGCGTTGAAGTTCAGCCCGGTGAGCTGGACGCCGGCGTCCGTGATGGCGTTCTCGAACTTGGTGATCTCGCTGTCCGCCGGAACGGAGGTCTCGAAAGGCCACCAGAACTCGACGGCGTCAAAGCCGGCTGCCTTTGCCGCGGCAGGGCGCTCGAGCAGGGGAAGCTCCGTGAGGAGGATGGAGCAGTTCACTGTGTACGTCATCGTAGGTCCTTCCGAGGAGGGGCTTTGATCTATCTTCCCTTGCTTCCGGCTCCCTTGCGGTTTCCGCTTCGTGGAATTTAGATTCTGCTTTATGAAAAGTGTAGGGAAGGTGGGGTGGGGTAGTCAAGGGGAGCCGGGGGCAGGAGACTGGGATGAGGTAAGCCCGCTCAACAGGAATGGACTCGAGCGATGACCACCGGTGCCCGCCTGCGTCTCCTGGCCTGGCTCGTTGCCCTGGCCGGATTCCTTGCGGCCTGTGTTCCCGTGGCGGGCCTGCAGGAGGCCGCCACGGCTCCCGCTCCGGCTTCGGCCTCCGCGGAGACCGGCCTGCCGGGGGACGCTGCGGGTGGTGCGGCCCTTACTGCCCCGCCGGTTTCCAGTGATCCGGCGGCTCCGGTCCAGGCTTCCCTCCCCACCTCGGAGCCTTCGCCGGCGCCGGCACCCGTCCCTGCCCCGGTGCCGCAGCCGTTCGCCCTGAACCTCTACCGGGAGGGTGACTTCGTTCCGCAGTACACCTTTGACTGGTGCGTTGCCGCGAGCATCCAGATGGCGCACAACCTTATTGACGATACGGGCGGGGGCACCTGGGCTGACCGTGCGCAGCAGAATGAACTGTGGGAGATGGCGCGCGCCCGTTCCTCTGATTCGTTCAACGGTGCCAACCCCTTTGGCTGGGCCCAGGTGCTCACCGAATCGGGAATGGGACCGTACCGGGTGGTAAGCATTCCCGACTATCCGGAAGCGGTGAGGACGGCGGCCCGGGCCATTACCGACACGGGCCGGCCGGTGGGACTGGTCATGTGGAGCGGCAGGCACGCCTGGGTGATGAGCGGGTTCGAATCCCTCGGCGACCCCCGGCAATTCTCCGACTTCGCCGTGACCGGCATCCGCGTCCTGGATCCGCTGTACCCGTACGGCAGTGGACAGTGGGGCCCGTCGCCTGTTCCCAACAGCCTGCTGACCCCCGAGGAGCTGGCCACCCAGTTCGTGGTGCGGGAGCCACGCCGCTGGAGCAGCGGGCTCCCCGCCGGCTATCTCCTGGTGCTGCCGGTCACTGCCTGAACCTGCAGGCGGCTTCCCGGGACTTCTTTCTTGGGACTTCTTTCCCCGGACGGTTCTTCCGCTGTGACACTTGACACCTTTCCCTGCTGAAACCTAAAGTAAGTGCCAAGTCGTTTTGGCAAAACGATTTTTCGCCCCGATAGTCTCTCCGTTTCCGTTCAAGAGAAAGTGAGTCGACAGCGATGTCCACTCGTAAAAACATCAACAGGCTCGCCACAATCGGCGGTATCTGCACCGTCGTCGCCCTGGCTGCCTCCGGGTGCGGCGCAGGGGGCCCGGCATCATCGTCCGGGAGCGCCGGCACCAGCACCGTAAACGTCCTGGTGGAAGCCGGCGGCCACGCCGAGCTGACGGGCGTCGCGGAACAATGCAAGAAGGAAACCGGCGTCGACGTCAACTTCGTCGAACTGCCCTACGACGGCATGTTCAACCGTCTCTCCAGCGAATTTTCCTCCGGCACCGTCTCCTTCGACGTCGCCGCCCTGGACTCCGTCTGGCTGCCCAGCTTCAAGGACGCCGTCCAGCCCATTGACGAACTCTTTACCGATGAGGCAAAGAAGGACATCTTCCCGGCGTTGGTCAAGGAAGCCAACGTGGACGGCCATTTCATCGGGATGCCCGCCTGGACCAACGCGGAAATCATCCTGTACCGCAAGGATCTGTTCGAGGACGCCAAGAACAAGGCTGACTTCCAGGCCAAGTACGGCTACGGGCTCGCCGCCCCTACAACATGGAAGCAGTACCAGGACATTTCCGCGTTCTTCACCAAGGACGGCATGTACGGAACCGACGTCAAGGGCGGTGTGGAAACCGAATGGCTTGCCCACGTCCTGCAGGCCGGCTCGCCCATGGTCCTGGATGCGAACAACAAGGTGGTCATCGACAACGCCGCCCACAAGGAAGCCCTGGACTTCTACACCAGCCTCGTCAAGGACGCGCCCTCGGGTGCCGCACAGGTTGACTGGGCTGCCGCGCAGAACCTGTTCAACCAGGGCAAGACGGCCATGACCCGTTTCTGGGCCCACGCTTACCGCCAGATCCCCAAGGACTCGGCAGTGGCCGGCAAGGTTGGTGCTGCACCCATGATCGCCGGTTCAGCCGGCGTCGGCGGCGTGCCAGGCCCCTGGTACCTGTCCGTACCGAAAGCCACCAAGAACGCGGACGCCGCCAAGAAGTTCGTCAAGTGCGCCTACGACTACAACGACAAGGGCATCGAGTCGAATCTTGGCCTGGCCGCACGCATCTCCGCCTTCGAGAAATACCAGGACAAGCCAGGCTATGAGAGCTTCAAGCCCCTGATCCAGACCCTCAACGGCAAGGCCACGGCCACGCGCCCCGCTACCGAAAAGTGGCAGCAGATCGTGGACACCGTGCTGGTGCCCATGCTCCAGAAGGCTGTCGCCGGCGGTGACTCCGCAACTCTCCTCGCCGATGCCAAAAAGCAGATCGAGGACCTCCTTAAGTAAGACCCCCGCGGCCGGCGCCTGACTCACCGGCGCCGGCCGCGGCCCCAACCAGCGGAAGAGAAAACCGTGCGTATCTCCGATCGCCGCTTCGCATTGTTCCTGATGACACCAGCGGCGCTGTTCCTGGCAGTTTTTGTGGCCTTTCCGCTGTTCCGCCTGGTGGCGGACAGCTTCTTCAAGATTTCCCCGATTGCCGGCGGCCCCCGCGAGTTCGTAGGCCTGGACAACTACGTCAGGGCCTTCGCCTCGGAGGCCTTCACCGGCGCAGGGTGGCGGACACTTGCCTACACCCTGGTGGTGGTCACGCTGGAATTCGCGCTGGGCCTGGGCATGGCGCTGCTGTTCACCATGCTGGGCAAGAGCTCCCAGATCTGGCGGACCGTCTTCATGTATCCGCTGATGATCGCCCCCATCGTGGCCGGCCTGCTGTGGAAATTCCTGATGATCGACAACTTCGGCCTGATCGGAACCCTCCTGCACCAGACGGGGATCCTGTCCGACCCCAACCAGATCGGCTGGCTGTCGGACCCGGGCATCGTGCTCTACTCGGTGGCCGTCCCTGACATCTGGCTGACCACATCGTTCATGTGCCTGGTGCTCTTCGCAGGCCTGCAAAACATCCCCGGTGACCTGATCGAGGCAGCACGGCTGGACGGTGCACGCGCACCGGCACTGCTGTTCCGGATCATCCTGCCCCTGCTGCGGCCGGTCATCGCCGTCGCCCTGGTGGTCCGCGGCATCGACGCAGCCCGCGCCTTTGACACCATCCTCATCCAAACCAATGGCGGCCCGCAGTCCGCGTCGGAAACCATGAGCCTGCTGATTTACCGGACCATGATCCGGTTCGGAGACCCCGGGCTGGCAAGCGCCATGGGCACCCTCTACCTGCTGGCCATGCTTGCCGTCGCCTTCGTGGCGGTATCCACCATTTGGCGGCCAGGGAAGGACAACTGATGAGAACCGCAGAAAGAGTCAGGCACGACGGCGGGGCCACGGCCATGGCGCCCGGGGCACCTTCGGCGCCGGTCGCCACAGGCAAGGAACGCAAGCGCCGCGGTGTGAACCGGGAAGGCCTGGAAGCAGGCCGGCGGGGCACCCGTACCCTGCTGTGGGTCCTCCTGGCGGCAGCGATGGTGCTGTACGGGTTCCCGTTCCTGTACCTGCTGTTCACGTCCTTTAAGACGCCGATCGACACCATCGCGGTGCCGCCCACCATCCTTCCCCGGGAGTGGACGCTGGAGAACTACGCCAATGCGCTGGGCCGCAGCGGCGTGCCGGCGTCGTTCATCAACAGCATCCAGACGGCCATCATCAGTACCGTGCTTTCGCTGGTGCTGGCGGTGCCGGCGGCATACGGCATCACCCGGTACAAGACCCTCAGCGGCCGGATCTTCATCATGGCCGCGCTGGTGACCCGGATGGTGCCGCCGGTGGCCATCGGAATCCCGCTGGCGTCCATGATGGCCTCAATGGGGTTGGCCGACACTCCCATTGCCCTGTCCATCGCCCACACCACCATTTCCTTGCCGCTCTCGATCTGGCTCATGTCCAGCTTCTTCGAAGCGGTGCCGAAGGACCTGGAGGAAGCGGCCACCGTGGACGGGTGCAGCCGGCTGGGAGCCCTGTGGCGCGTGGTGATCCCGGTGGTGTCCGGCGGCATCGCGGTCACAGCCATCTTCGCCTTCCTGGCCTCCTGGAACGAGTTCCTGTTCGCGCTACTGATGACGGCCATCCGCTCCCAGACAACGCCCGTGGTGATCGCGAACTTCCAGACGCAGTTTGGCCTGGACTGGGGATCCATGACGGCCCTCGCCGCCGTGTATTCCATCCCCGTCATCCTCCTCACGCTGCTCCTGCAGCGCAGGATCGTGGCGGGCATGACCCTCGGCGCCGTCAAGGGCTAGATCACCAGCAACGAGTAGCCTACTGGTAGCCCCAGGGGCATCACTGACCATAAGGACGTGGGAGACAGATGAGCAACAAGAACATCGGCATCAAGGACGTGGCCGTGGCCGCCGGCGTGTCCGTCACCACCGTCTCCCATGTCCTCAATGACGTCTCATACGCCAGGGTGAGTCCGGAAACCCGGAACAAGGTGCGGTCCGCCGCCGAGCAGTTGGGGTACGGGCCAAACCGCCTGGCCCAGGCGCTGCGCACGCAGAGGACCGGCATGCTGGGCCTGGTCAGCGAGGATATCGCCACCACGCCGCACGCCGGGCGGATCATCCTCGGCGCCGACGAGGCCGCCAAAGCACGCGGGTACAACCTGATGATCATCAACACCTCCGGCTCGGCCAGCCTGGAGTCCCGGGAGGCCGACGTCGAGGCCCTCCTGGACCGCCGGGTGGACGGAATCCTCTACGCCACCATGTACCACCGCAACGTGGAACTGCCGCCCAACCTCGGCAGCGTGCCCTCCGTCCTGGTGGACTCCGTGGCCACCGGCGGAAACATCACCGCAGTGATCCCGGATGAGGAAGGCGGTGCCCGCGCGGCCGTGACCGCGCTCCTCGAAGCGGGCCACACCCGGGTGGGATTCATCAACAACACTGACGACGTCCCCGCGACCCGTCAGCGGCTCCGGGCCTTCCGGGCCACGCTGACGGAAGCAGGGCTCGACGGCGACGCGGCACCTGTCGAGTCCGAGGTTTCCGAGGTGCATGGCGGCTATGAAGCGGCCCGGCGCATCCTGGCAGGCGCCCACCGGCCGACGGGCCTGTTCTGCTACAACGACCGGATGGCCATGGGCGCCTATCGCGCCGCTGCCGAACTGGGCCTGTCCATCCCGGCCGACCTTTCGATTGTCGGCTTCGATGACCAGGAACTGATCGCCGCCAACCTTTATCCGGGCCTCACCACCGTGGCCCTGCCGCACTACGAGATGGGTGCCTGGGCCACCGAGCACCTGATCGACGCCGTCGAGGGGAAGACGGACCTTTCCCTCATGGCCCTTCACCCGACCATCCTGAGTTGCCCCCTGGTGCGCCGCGACTCCATCGCGGCGCCCCGCCAGTAGGCAGCCAGCTCCTTCCACTTCCCAAGGGGAACACCAGACATGTCCAGTTGCCTTGATGCCGCCCGCCCGGAAACAGCTCCGGCAGAAATCTCCAGGTTCCGGCCTGCCATCCATTTCACGGCAAGGGATACCTGGCTGAACGATCCCAACGGCCTGGTGTTCCACGACGGCCTGTACCACCTCTTCTACCAAAACAACCCCTATGGCAGCGTCTGGGGCAACATGTCCTGGGGCCACGCCACCTCCCGTGACCTGCTGCACTGGACGGAACACCCGGTGGCGATTGCGTGCGACGAGACGGAGGACATCTTCTCCGGCAGCGTCGTGGTGGACCGCGGCAACACGGCCGGTTTCGGCACGGCGGACGCACCCGCCCTGGTGGCCATCTACACCAGTGCCTTCAAAGCCGCGTCAGAACTGAACGGCACGCAGGCCCAGTCCCTCGCGTACAGCACCGACGGCGGCATGACGTGGCAGAAATACGACGGAAACCCTGTCCTCACCAGGAATTCGGCGAACTTCAGGGATCCCAAGGTGTTCCGCTACCAAGGGGAGCTGGGCGCGTACTGGGTCATGGTCGCGGTCGAAGCGCATCACCAGCAGGTGGTCTTCTACCGTTCGGATGACCTCAAGTCGTGGGATTTCCTGAGTGATTTCGGCCCGGCCAACGCCGACGCCGGTGACTGGGAGTGCCCCGATCTTTTTCCCCTCGCAGTGGACGGGGACCCGGCCAACACCAAATGGGTCCTGATCGTCAACGTCAACCCCGGCGCAGTGGCTGGGGGATCCGGCGGCCAGTACTTCGTGGGCCAGTTCGACGGCGCCCGGTTCGTTCCGGACGCAGGTTCCCTCGTGGCTCCGGCCGGGCTGCGTACCGTCCCGGACCCCTCGGAGGCTTCGGCCGCGCTGCGGCAGTGCCTGTGGCTTGACTGGGGACGCGACTGCTACGCCTCCGTTTCGTTCAGCAACGCCCCGGATGACCGGCGCATCATCATCGGCTGGATGAACAACTGGGACTACGCCAACGAACTGCCCACAGCCCCATGGCGCTCTTCCATGACCCTGGCCCGCGAACTGCGTCTCACCGCAGTCGATGGCTGCGCCCGCCTGGTCCAACAGCCGGTCCTGCCGGAACCCGGCACAGGGGGAGCACTGCCCGCCGCAGGGGAGCACCTGACCGTGGAAACGGTTGAGCTGCGGAACGAAGCCCTCCGCCTGCCGGACCCCGTACCCGGCAGTGCCCAGGTCATCGAGGCTGACATACTGCCCGGCACGGCGGACCGGATCGGGTTCCAATTCTTCGGAAACAGCGACGGCACCGCCGGCGCCATCCTCAGTTACGACCCAGCAACTGCCCAACTCATCCTTGACCGCAGGCAGTCGGGAAACACTGGCTTTCACGGGAAATTCGCTTCGGTTGAGTCCGCGCCGGTCCACCTTGAAAACGGTGTCCTGAAGCTGCTGATTGTCGTGGACCACTGCTCGGTCGAAGTCTTCGCCCAGGGCGGCAGGACGGTCCTGACCGATCTCATCTTCCCAGGCCCCGGCAACACGGAGAACCGGCTGACGGTCGACGGAGGCCCGGCAACAATACTCAAGCTCGCCGTCAGTGAACTTGCTTAACGGTTCGCCCTCGCCCAACGAAAGGTCCAAAAAGATGCCAACAGTCCAGCAGGCTGCCGACCCAAGGCAGGGCATCGACGTGGTTGTTGTCGGTGAAGCCCTCATGGACATCGTGGTCACGCCGCGGGGCACCGTGGAGCACCCTGGCGGGTCGCCGGCCAATGTGGCCTATGGGCTCGGGCGGCTGGGGGCAAGCACGGCATTGTTCACCTCGATCGGCGACGACCACCACGGCTCCGCCATCGAACAGCACCTCCAAAGCGCGGGAGTCCAACTCCTGCCGGGTTCCCGGGTCCGCGGCGCGACCTCTACGGCCACCGCGGTTCTGGCGTCCGACGGTTCCGCCCAGTACGACTTCAACATACGGTGGGACCTCCCACGGACCGCCCCGGCGGTCCTTCCCAAAATCCTGCACACCGGTTCGATCGCCTCCTTCCTGGCACCGGGAGCGCAAGGAGTCAGGGAGCTCCTTGAGCAGTCCCACGAGCGCTGCGTGGTCACCTACGATCCCAACATCCGCCCAGCCCTGCTCGGCAGCCACTTTGAGGCAAAGACCGTCTTCGAGGAACTTGTTCCGTTCACGGAGGTGGTGAAACTCAGCGATGAGGACGCCCGCTGGCTCTATCCGCGGCTGGCCGTGGATGACATCGCACAGCGAATCGTTGGGCTTGGGGCCGGTCTCGTCGCCGTCACCATGGGCGCGGAAGGATCCCTGCTCACAACAGGTGGCGCACGGGTGGAAGTACCGTCCGTCAGGTCGGCGGTGGTGGACACCATCGGGGCCGGCGACTCGTACATGGCTGCCCTCATCTACGGACTGCTTATGCGCGGAGCAGACGGGCTGGCACCGTCGGTGCTGGAGTCCCTGGGCCGCATGGCAGCCAAGGCAGCGGCCATCACGGTGCGCCGCCCAGGGGCCCACCCTCCAACACTGGAGGAACTGCGGGAGGACCTTCCCGAGCATCAGCCGGTGGCCCCATGAACACCACAACACAAAGGGAAGAAGCCATGTCCAGCAACAACTACTACGACGTGACGACGTGGCCTGCCGGCGACCCGTTCGAGGACGTCGGTGAAGTCATCAACAGCATCATCGATGACATCAAGCACCGGCAGGCCGCCACCGATGCGAACAGCGGCGGAAAACCCGGCGCGGTGATCTACATACCGCCGGGGGACTACCGGCTGCGTACCCAGGTGCTGATCGACATCAGCTTCCTCAAGATCCAGGGATCGGGACACGGGTTTACGTCCTCCAGCATCCGGTTCAACGTTCCCGAAGACGACTGGCCCAACCTGCACGAGCTGTGGCCCGGCGGCAGCCGCATCCTGGTGGACATTCCCCTCAGTGGCGGCAGCGGGGAATCCCAAGGCGCCGCCTTCTACGTGGAGCGAACCGGGAACCCGCGGATCAGCTCGGTGGAGTTCTCCAATTTCTGCATTGACGGGTTGCACTTCAGCCCGGACGGCTCGGGGATGCATCCGGAGAACACGTACGTCAACGGCAAGACTGGCATCCATGTGGCGAACGCGAATGACTCGTTCCGCGTCAACGGCATGGGATTCGTGTACCTCGAGAACGCCCTGACCATCTACAACGCTGATGCGCTTTCCATCCACGACAATTTCATCGCCGAATGCGGAAGCTGCATTGAACTGCGCGGGTGGGGGCAGGCGTCAAAGATCACTGACAACCTGATCGGGGCAGGCTTCAAGGGCCACTCGATCTACGCGGAGAAGCATGGCGGCCTCCTGGTCACCGCAAACAACGTCTTCCCCCGGGGTGCCAGCAGCATCCGTTTCAACGGCGTCACGCGCTCAAGCGTCACCAACAACCGCCTGCATTCGTTCTACCCCGGCATGGTGGTGCTCGAAGCGAACAGTTCGGAAAACCTCGTGGCCACGAACCACTTCCTGCGCGACCATGAGCCATGGACCCCGTTCCAGGGAGTCGGGAACGGACTGGACGACCTCACAGGGCTTCTCTGCGTCAGCGGCAACAGCAACTCGGTGATCGGGAACCACTTTTCCGAGGTCATCGACGCGCACAGCGTCCGGCCGGCCGGCGCCACGCCGGTCATCATCCGGCTGATGGAGGGGGCGGGCAACTTCGTTTCCAACAACCATGTGGTGGCCCTTGACGTTAATGCCTCGTCGAGTGACTCCTGCTTCGAGGCCCAGGTGGGCGCCCTGCTGGCCACTGGCGCTGCCGACGGCCTCGCCGTGACGGCCGTCGTGGTCGATTCCGCGTCAACGCGGAACACCATCCTTGATTCCGGAACTGACGCCCAAATCAGCGCTGACAGGGCCGCGAATGCCGTCAGGGCCACCCCAACGGCCGGCTGACAACGACAAGCCGGCTGACAACGACAAGAGGTCCCCGGCGCCGGAATGCTCGCCGGAGACCTCTTGGCAGCGGGACGGTCAGTGCGTCAGGTCCTTGCCCTTGGTCTCAGGGATGGTGAACACAAATGCCGCGCTGACCACCAGCAGCAGCACTGCGTACGCATTGAACACCTGCGGCGCGCCAAGCGAGGAACCCAGCCACTGCTGCAGGTAAGGGGCGGTGCCACCGAACAGGGCCACGCAGATGGAGTAGGGGACGCCCACGCCTACGGTGCGGATGGACGTTGGGAACAGCTCGGCGTACACGGCGGGGACGATGGCTGCGCTCGCGGCGATGAACACCAGCATCACGGACATGGACACCCCCAGCTGCCAGGCCGAATCCTTCAGGAGCCAGGTCATGGGGAAGTGCAGCACTGCCGAGCCGATGGCGCCGGCCCAGAGGACTTTCTTGCGGCCGATGCGGTCGGACAGCTTGCCCCATACCGGCAGCGCGGCGATGAACACGATATTCGCGATGACGCCGGCCCACAATGCCTCGCCGCGGTCGATCTTCAGGGCGGTGGTGGCGTAGCTCGGTGCCACGACGCCCCAGATGTAGTAAATAACCGTGAGGCCCACGGTCAGGCCGATGACCTGCAGCGCCTGCTTGCGGTAGCGGACAATCTGCGGCCAGATCCGCGCGCGCTTTTCGGTGACGGCTTCGCCCTGGAAGGCCTCGGTTTCGTGCAGCCGCGACCGCATGATCAGCGCGTACAGGCCCATGGCGGCACCGATGAGGAACGGCACTCGCCAGCCCCACGCGTTCATCGCCTCGGTGCTCAGGGCCATGTTCAGCACGGCTCCCAGCAGCGTGCCGAAGAGGATGCCCACCGTCCCCGACGTGTAGATCAGGGTGGCCCAGAAGCCGCGGTGCTCCTTGGGAGCCATCTCGGACAGATACGTTTGCGACGACGGCAGCTCACCGCCGTGCGCCAGGCCCTGCACCAGCCGGGCCACCAGCAGCATCAGGGAAGCGAACGCCCCGACGCTGGCAAAGGTGGGGGCGACGCCGATCATCAGGCTGCCCAGCGACGCGAGGCCGACGGCGAGCGTCATCGACGTCTTGCGGCCCACCCGGTCGCCGATCCAGCCGAAGAGGAAGCCGCCGAAGGGCCGGGCCACGAAGCCCACGGCGAAGATCGCCAGCGTGGACAGGACGGCCGATGCCGGGTCCGCTTTGCTGAACAGTTGGCTGGCAATGAACGGGGTAAACGTGGCGTAGATGGCCCAGTCGTACCACTCAACGGCGTTGCCGATGCCGGTGCCGACGACGGTCTTGGCGGTGGACATGCGTCCAGTCTGTGGCTTGGTTGCTGCAACGGACATGGTCTTCTTCCTGGTGGGTTGGGGCATGGTGGCGGTGCTGCCGGGCTAGGAGGCCTGCGAAAGGGCGGCCAGCCGGGAGATGGCGAGTTCCGCATAGAGGGCGGCCCCGTCAGCCAGCACGCCGTCGTGGAACGTTGCGTAGGGTGAATGGTTGAACGGCGAGGTTGCCGGATCGCCGCCCGGGGCCACGGCGCTGAGCCCCACAAAGGTGCCCGGTACCTCTTCGAGGACCCGGGAGAAGTCCTCCGAGCCGCTGAGGGGGGTGGCCCAGCGCGAGAGGCGGCGCTCGCCGAAGAGTTCGGTGATCACCTTTTCGGCGGTGTGGGTTTCGTCCTCGCTGGTGATGGTGAGGGGATACTCCTGCAGGTAGTCGACGGCGACCTCCACCCCGTGCGCGGCGGCGATTCCCTTGAGCAGGCGCGGCACGGCGTCCATCATCTTCAGGCGCGATGCTTCGGAGAACGTCCGGATGGTGGCCTCGATGCGGGCCGATTCGGGGATGACGTTCCGTTTGGTGCCGGCATGGAGCACGCCCACGGACAGGACCACGGGATCGAACATGTTGAACTGCCGGGTGACCATGACCTGCAGGGCAGTCACCATCTCTGCCGCCACGGTCACCGGATCCTTCGCCGAGTGCGGGGCCGAGCCGTGGCCGCCGGCGCCCAGCACCGTGACTTCCAGCCCGTCGGAGGCGCTGAGCATGACGCCGGGCTTGGTGCAAAAAGTGCCATGCGGCTCCAGTGAGGAGAACACGTGCATGCCGTAGGCCGCATGGACGCGCGTGCCCGCGGCGTTCAGGACACCTTCCCGGAGCATGTAGCTGGCGCCGTCGAACCCTTCCTCACCCGGCTGGAACATGAGGACGACGTCGCCACGGAGTTGGTGCCTCTTCTCGGCCAGAAGGGTGGCGGCGCCGGCGAGCATGGAGGTGTGCAGGTCGTGGCCACACGCGTGCATGGCACCGTCAGCCTGGGAGGTGAAGTCCACGCCGGTCTTCTCCTGGACAGGCAACCCGTCCATGTCGGCGCGAAGCAGGACGGCGGGGCGGACCGCGCTGTCCCCGGCATGGCTGTCCCCGGCACTGCTGCCGCCGTTCCCCTGCTCCCCGCCCGGGTGCCCGCCGCGCAGGACCGCGGTGACCGACGTCGTGTCCTTGCCCAGCGTGATCTCGTAGGGAAGTCCGTCCAGCGCCTGAAGGACCCGCTCCTGGGTGCGGGGGAGGTGCAGGCCAATTTCCGGCTGCCGGTGCAGGTCGTGGCGGATCCGGATGAGCTCTTCCTGCAGGTCCTTGGCGTCGTCGGTTATGGGCACGTGTCACTCCTTGGAAATAGGCATCAGGGCTTGTGGACTATTCTGAAGTGGCGTGGTTCACATCAGACGAAAGCGCTGGAATTATTCGTGGAATGCCGCTTGTGGGCAGAATTCGCGCATCAAAGAAAGGTGGTCCGATGGAGCTCAGTGAGGATGACCTTGCCCTGATCCAGGTCCTGCAGGCCGCGCCGCGCCTGGGGTGGACGGACGCTGCCAAGGTACTGGACGAGCATGCCACCACGCTGGCGGCCCGCTGGGAGCGCCTGACGGAAAGCGGGGCGGCGTGGGTGACGGCGCACCTGGCGGGTGACCCGAAGCAGATGCTCCTGGCCTACGTGGCGGTGGACTGCGAGATGAACCGCCGGGACAGTGTCACGGCGGAACTGGCTGCTGTTCCCGAGATCGTGACGGTGGAGGAGGCGGCCAGCAACCGCGACCTGATGCTGACCGTCATCACACGTTCACTGGAGGAGTTCAGCGACAAGATCATTACCCGCCTCAAAGCGGTTGAGGGGCTCACAAAATACCAGGTGGCCCTGTGCACCCGGCTGCACAGCAGTGGCGACGACTGGCGGTTGAATGTCCTGAGCCGTTCACAGTTGGCCACGCTGCGGACGCTTGGCTCCCCGGCTGTTCCGGATTCCGCTCGGCCCGGCCACCTTCCGCAGAGCCACCTCGACCTGCTGCCGTTCCTTGCCAGGGACGGCCGCGCGACGGCGGCTGGGATGGCCCGCTCCCTCGGACGGCACCCGGCAACCGTGCAGCGTCAGTTGAACCGCGTGCTGGCAAGCGGCATCCTGTCGTTCCGCTGCGAGATCGCCCAGCGGTATTCGTCGTTTCCGGTGACCTGCCAGTGGTTTGTCAACGTACCAGCGGGCCAGCATGAGGCGGCTGCCGCCGGGATCCGCACCATCAGCAATGTCCGGTTGAGTGCCTCCACCACCGGGCCCACCAACTTTGTCATCATCATGTGGCTCCACACGCTGGCGGATGTCATGTCCGCCGAACTGGCGCTGCAGCAGAAGGTGCCGGGCATCGAGATCGTGGAAAGTGCGGTGATGCTGCGCACCGTCAAGCGGGTGGGCTGGATGCTGAAGGAAGACACGACGGCGAGTGGCGCCGTCGTGCATGCCGGAAGCCTGGGTGCCGCGGAGTGAGCGGGCATTGCGCCGCAACAGCGCACACGTCCCCTGGATAGCACGCTTCATCTTTAATAGTTCCGCATTACGGATTTATCTTTCCGGAAACATCCGTTTCCTACCGTTGGGGTGATCCTGCGGCGTCCGATGGCGCCGCCGTCCGAAGCAGGCGTCCTCCTGGATGACGTCCTCCCTAACGAACAGGCACCCCGCATGAAGACCACCGCGCCCGCACCGCAGCCGCAAGTTCCGGCATCCGCGCCACGCACGAAACCGCTGTACAGGTCCCTCTTCGTCCAGATCCTCGCGGCGGTGGTGGCGGGTATCCTGGTGGGCCACTTCTGGCCGGACCTCGGCGCAGGGCTCCGTCCGCTGGGCGACGGCTTCATCCAGCTGATCAAGATGATCATCGCGCCGCTGATTTTCCTGGTCATCGTCACCGGCATCGCCGCGGTCAGCGACGTGAAGGCCGTGGGCCGGGTGGGTATCAAGGCCCTGGCCTACTTCACGGGTGCCACCCTGTTCGCGCTGGTCTTCGGGCTGGTGGTGGGGAACCTGGTGCAGCCGGGAGCCGGGCTCAACATCGACCCCGCAACCCTGTCCCAGGATGCCCTCAATGCCAAAACCGCCACCGCCCCGCCCAAGGATGCCGGAGCCTTCCTGCTGGGCATCATCCCCACCAGCGTCATTGGCGCCTTTGCCGGCAACAACCTCCTGCAGGTCCTGTGCTTCTCCGTGTTCTTCGGGGCGGCGATCGTCGTCGTCGGACGTGAACGCTGCCTGCCGGTGATCACCCTGATGGAAACGGTGCTGGAACTGTTCTTCAAGATCATGGCCTGGGTGATGCGGGCAGCGCCGGTGGGTGCCTTCGGTGCCATGGCCTTCATCATCGGCCAGTACGGCCTCGATTCCCTGGGGACGTACGCTGTGCTGATTGCGGCCTGTTACGGCGCCGCGGTGGCATTCATCGGGCTGCTGTTCGTGGTGGCGTGGGCCTACCCGCGGGTGCCGCTGTGGCAGTTCATGAAATATACGCGCGAGGAGTTCCTCCTGGCGCTGGGGACGGCGTCCACGGAGTCCGTACTGCCCCGGATCATGACCAAGCTGACCAACGCCGGCTGCTCGCGTGCCACCACCGGGCTGGTGGTTCCCACCGGCTACTCCTTCAACCTTGACGGGGCCGCCCTGTACCTCTCCATCTCGCTGCTTTTCCTGGCGCAGGCATTTGGCTACAGCCTGGACCTGGGCCAGCAGTTGGCGGCCCTGGGAGTCCTGATGCTGACATCCAAGGGCATGGCGGGCGTTCCCGGTTCCGCCTTCCTGGCCCTGTCCGCCACTGCCGGGGCGCTGGGCATCTTCCCGGTGGCCGGCGTCGCGCTGCTGCTGGGCGCCGACCGGCTGATGGACTCCATGCGCGTCGTGGTGAACCTGCTGGGAAACTGCGTGGCCACCTTTGTCGTGGCCAAGTGGGAAGGGCAGTTCGACCGCGCCGCCATGCTGCGTGCATTTGCCGGTGAAGGTACGACGGCGGAAGCGGCCGGGCAGCCAGCCCCCACCAAGGTGCCGGAAGAGGAAGCGCCGCGCTCCGCCGTCGGGCCTGCCCACCAAAGCGCCGTGTCAGGCGGCGTCCCTGCGGAGCCCGCCGCGCCGGCGGTGGTCCCGTAAGTTCACCACCTCCTTCAACCCCATGCTGCACAATGTCCCCATGACGTTTGCCAATGTGGGACTTCTTGGAACCAAGCCAGGCCAGCGCGACGCCCTCGTGGCCATCCTGCTCCGGCCCAAGCCCGGGATGAAGGAAGCCGGCTGCCTTCTCTATGAGGTGGGCATCAACGATGACCTGCCGGACACCGTCTTTGTTTCCGAACTCTGGGAATCCGCGGAAGCGCACCAGGCGTCGCTGGAACTGGCCAGCACGCGCGCCGCAATCGCCGAGGCGATGCCGCTGCTCTCAGGGGAGATGGGAGGCCACCGGTTTGCCGTTGTGGGGTCACCCCTGCGCTGACGGCGCCGGAGGCAGCCTGCCCAATAAACAGGTCTCCTGGACAGGGTGTTCTGTGATGAGTGGATTGCGGCGATTGGGGTAAGGGAGGACACATGAAACCGTTGCCCGCACTTGAGCTTGTCACCCGTTTCGAAGATGCCGAATGGCTTGACCCGTTGGCCAGGACTGTCCGGAAAGCCGTCAAGAAAGTCATCAAGCCCCAGTGGGCCCGGGACATCCTGCACGGCGTCCCCATCGGCCACCCGGTCCACCCCCTCGCTGTCCAGGTGCCGATTGGCGCCTGGGTCTCGGCGGGCGTGCTTGATGCCGTTCCCGGTGGCGAAAAAGCTGCCAGGTTGTTGATCGGTGTGGGCACCGCAAGCGTGCTTCCGTCCGCGCTGGCCGGGCTCATGGACTGGTCGCAGCTGCACCCGCAGCAGCAGCGGGTGGGCCTGGTGCACGCGGCGGCTAACGTCACGGCAACCGGCCTCTACATTGCATCACTCGTCCAGCGGGCCAGGGGCGGCCAGGGCGGCGGCAAGGTGCTTGCGTACCTGGGGCTCGCCACTGTGGGCGCCGGCGGGTTCCTTGGCGGGCACCTGACCTACCGCCAAGCCGCAGGGGTCAACCACAGCGAGGAGATTCCGCACCGCTTTCCCTCCGGCTGGCATCCGCTGTCCCCGCTGGCCGAACTGCCGGAGGGCGGCCTCCATAAGCGCGTCGTGGCCGGTATTCCGCTGCTGGTCCACCGCGAGGGCACCACCATCAATGTGCTGTCCGATGTCTGCAGCCACCTTTCCGGACCGCTTCACGAAGGCAAGATCAAGGACGTCGGCGGGGACGCATGCGTGGTCTGCCCCTGGCACCGGAGCACGTTCGCACTGCGCACGGGCGAAGTGAAGGCCGGTCCCGCCACGTCCAGGCAGCCGGTCTTCGAAACGCGCGTCACCGGGGACACCGTAGAAGTGTGCCTGCCCGGGGCCGACGGGTAGTGCGGGCGGACGGGTAGTAAGGACATTCGGCCCTACTGGCTGCTGTCACGCCGGGGAAAACTGGCTCCATGGGTTGGCTGCGTGTACGGTGAGTGACCTCCGGCAGGACATTGCGTCTCTCTACAAAACCCGCAAAGGAACTGTCGACTTCGTGGACGTTCCTCCGCTGCTCTTCGCTGTCGTCCAGGGTCAAGGGGACCCTGATGGGCCAGCATTCGCCGGGGCGGTGCAGGCGTTGTTTACCGTCAGCTACGCGGCACACTTTGGTCTTAAGAAGCAGTCCGGTGAGGTGACAAAAGTGATGCCCCTCGAAGCCTTGTGGTGGTTCGAGGCCCCGGATCACACGGAGCCGACGGAAGCCGTGAGCGCAGGCTTCACGGGACTCGGGGGCTTTGCCCGGGAGTCATGGCGCTGGCAGGCCATGATGGTGCAGCCTGAACCGATCGATGAAGCCCTTCTTGAGCGGGCCGTGGAAGAAGCCCGTCCCAAAGGGCTTCCCAGTTTGGAGTTGGTCCGCTTCGAGCGTTGGGAAGAGGGCCGCTGCGCGCAGGCGCTCCATATCGGTCCCTACGCGGATGAAGGCCAGACCATCGCCCTTCTGGACGCGGCCATCACGGCCGCCGGATTGAAGGTCCGGGGGCGGCACCATGAGATCTACCTCGGCGATCCGCGACGCAGCGCACCGGAAAAGCTGCGCACTTTGCTTCGCCACCCAGTGGTGTGATTCATGATGGTGCGGATTTCAGAACCACGGGAGATTGCCTCCGGAGTGGTCCTCATGACCACCGGTTCAGGGCCCATGGCCTCAAATCTCTACCTTGTGAGGTCAGGTTCCGCGTGGGTGATGGTTGACTGCGGATGGGCGGCCAGTGCGGAGCCGGTCCGCAAGGCTGTGGAAGACATGCTCGGATCCGGGACTGCGCCCGCAGCCATCTTCCTGACGCACATCCATCCCGACCACTCGGGCGCTGCCGGGGCCCTGGCACGGCGGTGGGACATCCCGGTGTTCGTCCACCAGGCTGAATTGCCCATGGCTGCCGGGCGGTACATCCCTGAGTTCTCCATGCCGTTGGACCGGTGGCTCATCGCCCCGTTCCTGTGGTCCCTGCCGGCCCGTGCACGCCGGCGGGTTGAAGCCGCAGGCGACATCACCGACGTGGTGCAGAGCCTGCCCCGGGACGGAAAAATGCCAGGTCTACCCGAGTGGGTCGCCGTCCCAACGCCCGGCCACACCGCCGGACACGTGGCCTACTGGCGATCCCGCGACGGTGTCCTGATCACTGGTGATGCTGTTGTGACGGTCAACTTGAACTCGATTCGCGGGCTCCTGCCGGGAAGACAGGATCTGTCCGGGCCTCCCTGGTACACCACGTGGAACTGGAAGCTGGCCATGGAATCAGCCAGGCGCCTGGCGGAGCTGGGGCCGCGGTTGCTGGCACCCGGGCACGGACCGCCCCTGGCCATGGGGGTGGTGCCCCGGCTCCGGGCCCTGGCCGCCAGGGAGCGTGCCTTGCGGATTCCACTTCGTCGCCGCCTTGGGGGAGCGCCCGAGGCTGCATAGCCACATGGGCGTCGGCAGTAAACCAGGCATGCGTAACCGCTGCTCCGCCGCAGCCTGACAGTCAGTCTCAACCTACGTGGCCAGTCTTAGACGGCGAGGCGCTCCAGGAGCGCTTCCTCTAGGAGGCTTCGTTGCCCCGGGAGGGTGCCTGGCGGCCAGTGGGTTGGTTCGGGGTCTTGGTGTTCGGGGTTGTAGTGGCGGCCTGTGGGTGAGGTCCAGCCGGGCGGTCCGTTGTTGGTGGCGGGGTCGGGGGTCCAGGTGCGGGCGTGCTTCAAGCGGTGATGTTTGGGGCATAGCTGGGCCAGGTTCCGGACGGCTGTTCTGCCGCCGTGTTCCCAGGCTGTGAGGTGGTCGGTGTGGTTGTCGGGGGTGTGGTTGCTGCAGCCGGGGAAGGTGCATTTCCGGTCCCGCATGCGGATCCATTGTTTGATGGTTTCGGGGAGCCGGTAGCGGGTGCGTCCGATCTCCAGGGGTGCCCCGTCGCGGGGGTCGACCAGGACCCGGTAGAACGACTCCGCCCCGTCCGCGACAAGCCTCCGCGCCATCGACGCCGGGATGGGGCCCAGGCCGTCCAGCACGGCCGGCTCATCGGTGAGTCCGAGCAGGGCGAAGAACGGGACGGTGACCAGGACATCGGCCCGCGGGGTGGGAACCTTTCCAACACCACCGCTACTCCCGGTAGTTGTTCCCGCAGGATCACCCGTAGCCCGTGCAGCCCCACCCACAGCAGCCTCACCCGTGGCCGTGGTGTTTCCTGCGCCGAGGAGGAGTGCTGCTGCGATGTCGGGGCGGAGTTGGGTGAGGGTGCGGGGCTCGTCAGGGCCTTGGAGGCCGCGGGCGGTGGCGGTGGTGCGGTTCCAGATGGCGCAGGCGGTGTCACCGGGGAGGTAGAGCGAGAGCCAGGCCATGCCGTCGCGGTCCGGGGTGTATTCCATCCGCCGGTCCGCGACGCCTTTGGCGTGGCGTTTGGCGAGGGTTTCGGGGTGGTGGCGTTCCCGCCAGGCGCGGACCTTGGCGCGGAACCGGGCAGGGACGAGTTCACCGGGCGCGGCGCCGCGGGCGGGGTTGGGGGCGTCGGGGTCGAAGAAGTGCGCCACCAAGGCAGCAGCCCCGTCGGGGGTGAGGCCTTCGGTTTCATCGGCGACAATCCTGGCATGCTGCCACGACACCGACCCAGACGACAATGCACCCATCACCCGCGGCAATGAACACATCCGCCGGGACTGCTCCACCAAAGCACCCGCCGCCCCAGAACTCACTGTCAGGACTCCGGCGATCTCCTCCACCGCGGACATCTCCGAAAACATGCGCTCATCCACCGGGGCGTCAGGGGCAAGCAGTGCCTGCTGGAAACCGACGCACTCCGCCGCATCGCGCGCCTTGACCGCCGCGAGCTGAGCCTCCAACCGCCACACGGCCGCCAACCGCTCCAGACACAACTCGTACCGCCGCTGCAACACATCAACAGCGGCACCTGCGACGGCCCCCAAACCAGCTGAATCGAGGGAAGCGTCTTCCAGAACCAGTACATCCAACGCAGCAACGGAGGCACGAACGCCCTCCATCACCGCCGCCAGGTCAGTACTGATTTCCATAAAAACATCGTCCTACGAGGCACTGACAATAATAGGTCGTGGGTAGGCCACGGCAGCAGACGCCCATCGCCGCAATGCAGCTCAGCCGGGTGCGGTGACCCATTCGCCGCTTCGCAGCACTGCCTTCAGGTTCAGGTCCTGGTCAAGAACGACGACGTCGGCCTGCATTCCGGCGCGCAGGTCGCCCGCATGCGCCGAGAGACCCAGCAACGATGCCGGGACTGCCGACGCGGAGGTGACGGCATCCCGCAACGGAACTCCGGCAGCAACGCAGGAGCGGATGACGTCCAGCAACGTGCTGGTGCCGCCGGCAATGGCGCCAGTGGCGTCAACCCGGGCTACGCCGCCGGCAACTGTGACGGAGAGGGACCCCAGCCTGTACTGTCCGTCCTCCAGGCCGGTGGCGGCCATCGAATCGGTCACCAGCGTGATGTTGTGCGGCCCCACAAGGTCAAACACCAACTTCACGGTTTCCGGTGCCAGATGCACGCCATCGGCAATCAGCTCCACCACAGCCTGCCCGGCCTTGGCTGCGCTGAGGCTCGCCGATACTGGCCCGGGGGAGCGGTGGTGAAGCGGAGGCATGGCATTGAACAGGTGGGTTACCGTTGGGCGGTTCCTGCCGGTGGAATTGCCGGCCGAGTCCAAAGCCGCGGCCGCGCGCGACAAGAAGGCTGCCGCCGTCGCATGGTCCGCGGCGGTGTGGCCCAGGGATGGGATGATGCCGCGGGCCGCAAGCTGGGCGGCAAGTTCGGAGGCGCCGGGCAGCTCGGCCGCCAAGGTCATGGAGGCCAGGGTTGGCCCTGCCGCGGCCAGCATGCGGGCCACCACCTCAGGATCCGGTTCCAGGAGCAGGACGGGATCGTGCGCGCCACACTGCTGGCCTGAGAGGAATGGACCTTCCAGGTGCGATCCGGCAATCAGCCCCAGGCCTGCCAGCTCCCGCAGTATCTCCAGGTTCCGGACCAGGTCCCCGGGCTCTCCGGTAACCAGGCTGGCCAGCAGCGTGGTGGTCCCGCGGCTGTGCAGGTAGCGTGCCGCCCGCTCGGCGCCGTCGGGATCGCCCTCCGAGAAATCCGAACCGTAGGCGCCATGGCAGTGCACGTCCACCAGTCCCGGCACCAGGATGCGTCCGCCGGGTGCGTCCGGCGGAAGTACCCCGGGGAAGTCCTGCGCCGGGCCCGCGAAGGTGACCAGGCCGCCGTCGGCCGCCACCACCCCGTCCGCAATATCCAGCGAGGCGGTGACGATGCGGCCGCGAAGAAACAGTTCCTTGCCCATCGGTTACCGTCCTTCGTTCGTCGGTTGGGGCAGCGGCACGGCCGCCACGGCGGCAGCCATGCGGGCGGCCAGTCCGTGGTCCGCGGCGCCGGCGCGGTCCCCGCCCGCCCCGCCCCCTTCCCGGGGCCGCGCCGAGGTGTGCACGGCATGGACTCCCGCTTCAAGGAGCGACGGTACCAGCGCCAGGGTGACACCCCCACCGGCCATGATCTGGACCGAGGGAGCACTCCGGCGTCCCTGCCGCACAATCCTGCGCAGCATCTCCAGCCCCGCGGCGCAGTCGGGGGCCCCACCACTGGTGAGGACCCGGTCCACCCCTGCGTGCTCCAGCCGGGAGAGCGCCCCGGCAGGGTCCAGGCCGGCGGCCAGGGCTGCGTCGAACGCGCGGTGGAACGTGACTTCGGCATCCGGCCTCACGGCCCGCGCTGCTGCCACAATGTGCCGGATTGCCTGGACATCCGGGCCGCCGTCGGATGCCAGGACACCAACCACCACGCCCGCGGCTCCGGCACCCAAAGCCGCAGCGGCATCGCGCTCAATGACATCGAGCTCGCCGGGCGAATAGGTGAAGTTGCCCGGCCGCGGACGCACCAGGACATGGACGGGAAGGCCCAGGTCGCACGCCTGCCCGATGGTGCCGATGCTTGGCGTGACGCCCTCTGTCTCCGCCAGGGCGGCGCACAGTTCAACCCGGGCCGCGCCCACGGCGGCGGCCAGCCGGACGCCGTCGGCATTCTCCACGGCCAGCTCAAACTGCGGCGCGGTGCCTTCCACGGACACAAGCCTGCCGCTCAGAGTCCCTGCCATGCCGGCTTCCGGCCGAAGGTGTCCTGGTAATACTCGCGGTGGGCGAGCCGGGAGGCTGCGGCCTCGTCCACCAGTACCGAGACGTGCGGGTGCAACTGGAGGGCCGACGCCGGGCAGATGGCCGCTACGGGACCTTCGACGGCGGCAGCCACAGCCTCTGCCTTGGCCTCCCCCGTGGCCAGCAGCAGCAGGTGCCGGGCCTCACGGATGGTTCCCAGGCCCTGGGTCAGCACATGGTCCGGCACCTCCTCCGGTGCATCAAAGAAGCGGGCGTTGTCCAGGCGCGTCTGCCGGGTGAGCGTCTTGATCCGCGTACGGGAGGCCAGCGAGGACATGGGTTCATTGAAGCCCACATGGCCATCCGTCCCGATGCCCAGAATCTGGATATCCACGCCGCCCGCGGCGGCGATCCGGGCCTCGTAAGCGGCGGCCTCCGCCTGCGGATCCCGGGCCATGCCGTCCAGTCCGCGGACCGCGCCGTCGCCGAAGTCCACGCTGGTCGTGAATTCCTCCCGGATGACCGAGTGGTATGACTGCGGATGCCCGGCAGGCAGTCCCACGTACTCGTCCAGCAGGAACGCCTGGGCCTGCGCGAAGCTCAGGCCGCCGCTGCGGTGCCGTTCGATAAGTTCCTGGTAGGTGCCCAGCGGGGTGGACCCGGTGGCCAGTCCCAGGACGGACGGGCCGCGGCGGACCTGGTCCTCGATGGCATCAGCGGCCGTGCGGGCCACGTCGTCAGGGGTGGGAAGGATGATGATTTCCATGCGCTCTGGGTGCTTCCGGTTGCAGTTGCGGGAGATGGGGATGAAAACGGGGTGGCGCTACTTGGCGGCGTCGGTCTCCACGGTGACTTCGTCGTCCTCGCGGCCGGGGGTGCGCAGATTCCAGCGCTTGATGACGAAGGAGAAGAGGAAGTAGTAGATCGCCGCGTAGCCAAGTCCTATGGGGATGAGCAGCCAGCCGTTCTGTGATTTGCCGAAGTTGAGGACAAAGTCGATCAGGCCTGCAGAGAATGTGAACCCGTGATGGATTCCCAGCGCGTTGACCAGGGCCATGGACGTTCCGGTCAGGACGGCGTGGACGATGTAGAGCGGGAAGGCCACGAACATGAAGGAGTACTCAAGCGGTTCGGTGATGCCGGTGAAGAAGGCGGTCAGCGCGGTGGAGAGCATGATGCCGCCGACGATCTTCTTCTGCGAGGGCTTGGCGTGGCGCCAGATGGCAAGCGCTGCTGCAGGCAGGCCGAACATCATGATGGGGAAGAAGCCGGTCATGAAGATGCCCGCGCTGGGGTCTCCGGCGAAGAAGCGGTTGAGGTCACCGCGGACCAGGTGGCCCGAGGCGTCGGTGTAGTCGCCGATGAGGAACCAGACGCCGGAGTTCAGGATGTGGTGCAGTCCCGCGGGGATCAACATGCGGTTGGCGAAGCCGTAGATGCCGCCGCCGGCAACAGCATTGCTGGCCACGGCCTGGCCCACCGCGGAAAGGCCGGCGTTGAAGAGCGGGTAGGCCAAGGCAAGGACGACGCCGGCTACCAGGCTGGAAACGGAGGTCAGGATGGGCACCAGGCGGCGGCCGCTGAAGAATCCAAGGAAGTCCGGCAGTTTTGTGCGGTAGAAGCGCTGCCACAGCGATGCGGAAAGCAGGCCCACCACAATGCCGGCCAGGACGCCGTAATTGATCATCGCCTGCTTGCCGGCCGGGTCAACCTGTCCTGCCAGGACCAGCGGGGACATGGCCTTGAAGACGCCGTCGATCACCATGTAGCCAACGACGGCGGCCAAAGCAGTGGAACCATCGGCCTTCTTGGCCCAGCCGATGGCAATGCCCACCGCAAAAATGAGCGGCAGCCAGGTGAAGACCGCATTGCCGGCTGCGGAGATGACGGCGGCGCCGCCTTCGAATCCAGGAATGGCGCCAAGCAGGTCGGCCTGGCCAATGCGCAGCAGGATGCCTGCGGCGGGAAGAACGGCGATGGGCAGCATCAGGGTGCGGCCCAGGCGCTGCAGTGTGGCAAACGCCTTGTTTGGCTTCTTTTCGGGAGCCAAGGCGGCGGTCTCGGATGTTGACATGGTTGCACCTCTGCGGGTTCGGGTGGGGCTTGTAAAGGAGGGGTTCCAGCCGGTACTGTCTGGTTATGACCAGTTCAGTGTGATTCATCCCACGAGTACCTGTCAAGGCAATGGGAAATCCCGCCGGGCCATTCAAAAGGCCGGTGGTGGAAGCCATAATTGGTCGCACTTGGGCCGCCGGCCCCGGTGAGGAAGCAGTGCTCCCAGCGGGCACCATCAGAAAGGGCAACCATGTCCAAAGCAGAAAAGATCATTGAAGGACTGGGCGGCGCCGGCAACATCGTGGAGATTGAAGCCTGCATTACCCGCCTTCGCACGGAGGTTAAAGATGGTTCCCTCGTGAACGAGGCCTCCTTGAAGGCCGCCGGAGCCCACGGCGTGCTGACCTCCGGCACGGCTGTCCAGGTCATTGTTGGCCCGGAGGCCGACAACCTGGCCGAAGACATCGAGGACCTCCTCTAGTGGGTCAGTCCCTGGTGGTGCTGGCACCCATCGCGGGTACCGTAATTCGCCTTGCCGAAGTCCCGGACCCTGTGTTCGCCGGCCAGATGGTGGGTTCCGGGGCCGCAGTGGAACCGCCGGCGGGCGAGATGTTCGACGTCGTGTCCCCCGTAGCGGGAAAGGTGGTCAAGCTGCTGCCGCACGCCTTTGTTGTGGTTGAGTCCTCGGGGCGCGGCGTCCTCACCCATGTGGGCATCGATACGGTCAAGCTCAAAGGCGAAGGCTTTAAGCTTCTGATTGCCCAAGGCGACACTGTCGACGCCGGCGCTGCCGTCATGCGTGTCGATCCCACCGCCGCCCTTGCGGCAGGTTACTCGATGGTGAGTCCCGTCGTCGTCCTCGATACCAAGCCGGACGTGGCAACGCTTACTGGAGCCGGCACGGTCACCGCCGGCCAGGAGCTGTTCTCGCTGGACTAGGGGTTGGCTTCTAGAGCCGGACTTCCATGTTCAGCGAGTAGCGGTCGGAGCGGTACCACGAACGTGAATGTTCGATGGCAAGGGGGCCTGAATAGGACACCCGGTCGAAGGCCAGCACCGGCGCCCCCGTGCCGGTTCCGAGGAGCGCCCCCACATCCGCGGGGGCGCCCTCGGACCGCACGCTCTGCCGTGCCCTGTCGATCTGGTGCCCGAACTGCGCGGCGAGGGCTTTGTAAACCGAGCCGGTCAGGTCGATGTCCAGAAGGCCGCGGGCATGTTCGGGGTTGTACCAGGCGTCATCCACGCTGACCGGCCGGCCGTCTGCCAGGCGGAGGCGCTTCAAGTGGATGGCCTCGGAGCCCGGCGGCAGGCTGAGCGCCTCTGCCGTATCCGCGGGGGCAGCGCCCGCTTCGGCCACCAGCACCACCGTACTGGGCACGTGTCCCATCGCCTCCATTTCCTGCGTGAACGAGGCCAGGTGGAGTGTTGACTGCACTGGGGAATCCGCCACGAAGGTACCCTTCGCCGGAACCCGGACCAGGTGCCCCTCGTTGACCAGGCGGCCGATGGCGGCGCGGACTGTAATGCGGCTGACACCGTAGGAGTCCATGAGCGTCCGCTCGCTGGGAAGCCGGGCGCCGGGCTCCAGTTCCTCTTTGGCGAGCTTGAGTATGATCAACCGCAGCTGCTCGTGCTTGGGGACCTGGGTGTTATTGATGGCCGTGGCCGCCGCTCCGGCGGTGCTCCTTGATGTGGCGGACAATTGAGGCCCCTCCTGCTGCTGGATAAGTCCGGTCCGGACCACCTGCTTGGATTATTCCACAGGCGCGGGCCGCGGGGGGCCGCCCGGCCACCTTTGTTGCCGGGCCGGGCGTTAGCGCACCAGTTCCGCATCGCGGGGCGCGGCAGGCTGCCGCACTGCCCTGGTGCGCAGTGCGAGCATGAGCACCGCACCCAGCAGGGCGGGCGCCGCGAAGGCAATGGCGGCTACGGGGACGCCGCCGCCTAAGCCCACCAGCAGTGCGCCGTAGGTTGGGCCTGCGATGGCTCCGATGCGTCCCACAGCAAGTGCCCAGCCAAGGCCGGTGGCGCGGGTGGCGGCAGGGTAGAACTGGGCGATGTAGTCGTTGATCATGTTCTGCGTGCCCAGGCCGCCGAAACCTGCGACGGCGGCGAGCACCGTCATGAGCGCGGCCGGCGGGTTGGCGGACATCAGGAGCAGGGCTGCCGCTGCACTGGCGAACCCCACCACCACCAGCGGCCCGGGCCCGAACTTCTGGCTGGCCACAGATGCCAGGACGGTGCCGACCACGGCACCCACCGAGTAGGCCAGCAGGAATGACACAGAGGATCCGACGCCGAACCCGGCAGTGCGCATGATCTGCGGCAGCCACGTGCTGACGCCAAAGATGGTCAGCAGGCTCAGGAGAGTGATGCCCCACAGCAGGACTGTGGTCTTGCCGGTGCCGTTGGCGACGAGGGCGCGCGTGGGAGAGACCCGCACGGCTGTGGCCGGGACTTCCGTGGTGCGGGGCAGCCCGTAGGCGGCCTCGATGCTGTCGGCCTCTGCGGTGCGGGACCGGGTCCGCAGGAACGACGGTGACTCCGGCAGCAGGAACCAGGCGAAGGGAACGATCAGCAGCCCTGCGGCACCGATCGCGTACACCGGGCGGAAACCACTGGACTCCAGGACAGCGAGGGACGTCAGCGAAGCGGCAACAGTACCCGTTGCCGGCCCGGTCAGCACCGCACCGAGGACCAGTGACTTCTTCCCCGGCGGCGCGAATTCATTGGTGAGGGCTACCGCCGTCGGCAGCAGGCCGCCCACGCCGAAGCAGGCGATGAAGCGGAACGCTGCGAAGAGCTCCCAGCTGGGTGCCATGGCGCAGGCGAGCATGGCCAGCGAGAACAACGCCAGGGCGGACACAAAGATCCGGCGGCGGCCAAGCCGGTCCGTGAGCGTACCCACGATGAGTGAACCGAGCAGCATCCCCACCAGCGCCAACGAGCCCACCGCGCCTGCCGCGGCGGGCGTGACATTGAAGGGCGGCTGCCCGATCAGGGCGGGGAGGGTGGCGCCGTAGACGTAGAGGTCGTAGCCGTCGGCGAGCAGGCCAAGCCAGCACAGCACGAAGATACCGGCCAGGGATTTGCTGGGGGCATTGGAGTTCATCATTGATTCCAATCGGGTCAAGGGACGCTGGCGGTATGCCTGCGGGACGTCCATCAGCTTGGCCTGCTGCAGCAGCCCTGCGAACGGTCTTTTCACTGGGTGAAAAGCCTCTTTGTGGCGGGGCCCACACCGCCCAGTCTTGAAGGACGCAACGGATGGAGGCGGAGATGGCGGGAGCGGGCAGGGCGGCAGCCGCCGCGCCCACAGAGGCCGCCACGGGTCTTCCGGGCACGCCCGTACTGGTGCGGGCTCTGAGCCTTCTTGCCCAGTTTACGGAACAGCGCCGTGCCCTGAATCTGTCCGAACTGTCCCGCCAGGCCGGACTTGCCCCTGCCACGGCCCTGCGGCTGGTGCGGCACCTGACGGAGTGGGGCGCGCTGGAACGCCTCGAGGACGGCCGCTACGTGGTGGGTGTGCGCCTCTGGGAAATTGCCTCGCTCTCGCCGCGGGGCCACGGGGTGCGGCAAATCGCCCTGCCTTACCTTGAGGATCTGTACGAGGTCACCCGGCATCACGTGCTGCTTGCCGTCCGCGAAGGCACGGACGCGGTCCTGATCGATCGGCTCTCTTCCCGGACCGCGACGGAGGTGGCTTACCGGGTTGGCGGACGCATGCCGCTGGGGACCACCGCCGTCGGGCAGGTCCTGCTGGCCCACGCCGCTCCGGAGCTGCTGCAGGAACTGCTTTCGCAGCCGGCGCCCCCAGGGGTGCCGGGCAGTGTTTCGGGTGCCGGGAGTCTCCCGGCGGCCCGGCTTCGCGGTGTCCTGGCAAACGTAAGGCAATCCGGCGTCGCAGTGGTTCGGCGGGACCATCCCTCCCGCACTGTCTCCGTCGCCGCACCCATTCATGGGGCTGCCGGCGATGTAGTGGCTGCATTGTCCATTGTGGTCCCGGATGCCCAGACGCCGGCGCATGAGCTGGTGCCGCTGGTCAGGGCCGCCGCGCGGGCCATCTCGCGAAGCCTCGGCCACCAGGCGAAGGCCAGCGGAGCATGGCGGCACCCGCAGCTCCAGGAGCCGGGCCACCCCCCGGCCTGACACTTGGCGTCCTCCCGGCGCCCGTCAATCCCGCCGGTTTTGAGACCGTTCCGTTATTTGCGTCCCGCCTTTCACCCTTTACGCTTGAAACTACTAAGCATGCTGTCTATTTCGGAGGTTAACCCTGATGCGAAAAGTTTCTGCGCTTGGAGTGGTAACTGCGGCGATGCTGGCCTTGGCCGGCTGTTCGGGAGGAGGCGGCGGAACTGCCAGCCCGTCAGGCACGGCAACAACGTCGGCATCCGCCTCTGCCAGCCAAACCGCCAACGCCAAGGTGTACTCGGAGGACGAGCTCCGCGACCTCATTTCGGGCATGAAGGACGCTGACGGCAACGAACTCAAGCTGTACTCCAAGGAGCAGGTTGACCAGGGCGGAAACATTGCCAACCTGCTCATGAGCACGGCAACCATTGACCCCAAGGACTGCAAGGACATTGCCACCGCCGGCTTGCTGGACAAGGTGGAAAGCGGCGACGTAGCCGTGGCGCTTTCCGAGGGCAACCAGCCGCGCACGCTGTCAGCACAGTCCGGCAGCCAGGGCCCCGACGCCGTCAAGACACTGAGCGACATCAGCGGCAAGATGAACCAGTGCGCCAAGTTCTCGGTCTCCGCCCTTGGCCAGAAGTACGACGTTTCCAGCCAGGAGCTGAAGGCGGACACTGACGCTGAAAAGACCTTCGCAACCGTCAGCACCCGCAGCGGCGACAACCAGCAGAAGCTGATGCAGGTTTCCGCTGCCCAGGGGCGCCTGTTGGTGGTTGCCACCAAGGGCGGCACCGATCTGGGCGACAAGGACCAGAAGGAGCTTGAGGAGCTCATTAACGACGTGTTGAAGAAGGCCGAAGGCGGCGCAACGTCCAGCCCCACCTCCACCAGCTCGTCCGGTTCTTCCGGCACGTCATCGCCGGGCAGCTCGGCGTCGTCCACCGCCTCGTCCACCTCGTCGGCGACGATGACCGCGGGCAGCGGTTCCTCGTCGTCGGCCTCCCCAACGGCGTCGCGGTAGCGGCACCAACTCCGCAATATTGAAACGGGGCGGGCCAGGACAATTATTGTCCTGGCCCGCCCCGTTCTCTCGTTGCCCGGCGCCCTACTTGGCTTTGCCGCTCAAGCCGACGCTGGCGCTTGTGTTTTCCGGCAACTCGGAGACGACCTCCCGTGTTGGTGCGCCCCGGAACTTCGGTGATGGGTCCTGTCCCGCTGTAAGCCGCTGCAGCTCCTGCCCCTCAAAATCCTCTTCCTTGCCCAGCAGGATCGCAGAGTCGTGGTTGGTGATCTCACCCTTGAAGGCGCGCAGCATGACGCTGTGGTCAAACTGGCCTTCCCACTTCGAGACAACGAAGGTGGCAACACAGTTGCCCAGCAGGTTGACTACGACGCGCATTGAGTCCATGAGCCGGTCTGCGCCAAGGAGCAGTGCCACGCCGGCCACCGGGAAGATACCCAGTGCTGCAGCAGTGGCGGAAAGCGCGAGGAATGAGGAGCCGGGAACCCCCGCCATGCCCTTGGATGTCAGCAGCAGTACGCCAAGGGCGGCCAGCTGTTGGCCAAGGTCAAGGTGGTGGCCGAAGGCCTGGGCCAGGAACAGCAGGGAGATCGAAAGGTAGATCGCGGCGCCATCGAGGTTGAAGGAGTAACCGGTGGGCACCACAAGGCCGGTGGTGGCACGGGAACAGCCCGCGTTGGTCAGTTTGGTCATGATCCTGGGCATCACCGCTTCGGTTGATGCGGTGCCCAGGGCCAGGAGGAACTCCTCCCGCGTGTACTTCAGGAACTGCCAGAGCGGCACCCGGGCAAACCCCCAGGCCACGACGAACAGCAGGCCGATGAAGACCAAAGCGGCGCCGTAGCAGGCTGCGATCAGGACCGCGTAGGTGCTCAGGGTATCCAGCCCGTACTGGCCGATGATGAATGCCATGGCGCCGAAGGCGCCCAGCGGGGCGACCTTCATGATCCATGCCATGATCTTGAAGATCAGTTCCAGGATGGTTTCCATGACGTTGATGACCGGCAGGCACTTTTCACGCCCGATCACTACGATGGCAGCACCAAAAAACACTGAGAAGAAGAGCACTTGCAGGAGGCTGTTGCTGGCAAATGCGCCGATGACGCTGGCCGGGATGATGTCCAGAATGAAGGATGCTGCATCCTTGGGTGCCGCGGACCCGGTCTTTGCGTCCAGGTCTGCCTGGGAGAGCGTCGACGGGTCGATGTTCAGGCCGGCTCCGGGCTGGACGATGTTTCCCACAATGAGTCCGAAGACCAGGGCGAACAGGGTTGCTCCCGTGAAGTAGAGCAGGGCCTTTACCCCAACCCTTCCGACCGCCTTGACGTCGCCTACGGCTGAAATTCCGGTAACGATCACCAGGAAGATCAGCGGCGCGATGATCATTTTGATGAGTTTGATGAAGCCATCTCCGAGCGGCCTCAGTTGTGATCCAAGGTCCGGCCAGAAATGCCCGATGAGGACACCTGCCACGACGGCGATCAGAATCTGGAAGAAGAGCGACTTGTACAGCGGCTTCCTCTTCGCGGGCACCGAACTCGCCTTCAGTGCCTCAGGGTTTGGGATCTTCATTGACCTTTGCCTATCAATCGGGAACAGCCCGTTTTCGGGGCCGTTTCCAACGTAATCCTCGTCACACTAATTCCGCAAGAGGAAAACCAAATTCCGCTATGTGGAATGTTAAATAGTGTTTGTGACTGCGACCCCGTCGAGTCGTGAGCGCAACTCGGCCATCAACTGCTGTGCGGGGACGGAGGCGTCCAGCTTCACGAAGCGCGCGTACTCCGGCAGGTCCCGGTATCCCGACTGGAATGCGGCGAGGTCATCAAGGCTCTCTGAGTCAGTGCCCCGGACAATGATGCGGTGGTGCGCCTCGACGGGGTCGATGTCCAGATGGAAAATGGCGTCCGGTTCCGGCAGGCGGGCCAGCAGCCACGGAAGGAACCGGCCGCGTGGCAATCCGTTGGCGGTCCGCAGTGCCAGCTGGCAGTGGAGGTGCCGGTCCATGATTACCAGGCCGTCGAACCGGCTGGCGCGCAGGTGCGATACCAGTACGTTGCCCACCCGGAGGGCGGTTTCGACGGCGTCGGCCAGTTTGGCGGGCAGGCGCACTCCCAGCCTGGCGGACAGCAGGGACATGACCCGCCGGCCCGCGTGGTTGCTCAGGAGCAGCGCACGGCCGCCCTCCGCCCGCACCGACGACGCCAAGGCGCGGGCCGCCGTCGACTTCCCTGATCCGTCGATACCCGTCAGCACAATGATCATCCGGCCTCCTCCCGCCGCCTTGTTCAACGCCGGGGGAGGGCGCAACGTCCCGGGTGAGCTGCAATTCACAGCTGGGGGACAGAGTCCGGGGCGGCAGGTCAAGGAAGTGAACAGCAAAGCGGGCCGCTAGATGCTGACGGGCCGCCTGATGGTGGAAAAGGACCTACATGATGCCGGTGGGTACCAGCAGGGCCCACGCCAGTGCCGGTGCCACCAGCACCACGCCGCCTGCGTAGAACATCAGCTGCTTGTAGACGCGCTGCCGGTCGTCGTCGCGGGCGTTGGCCACTACGAGTGCTCCGTCCGTGGAGAAGGGGGATACGTCGACGACGGTGGCTGCGATGGCCAGCGCGGCCACGGTTCCGGAGGCGCTGAGCGAGCTGGTGGCCAGGAGTGGGCCGGCCAGCGGGATGAAGGCGGTCAGCAGGGCGGTGGAGGACGCGAAGGCCGAGCCGACACCGATCACGTAGCAGAGGACCAGGGCGATCAGCAGCGGAGCCCCCAGGGCCAGGGCGTGCTCGGCAAGCGTGTCGATGACGCCCACGTGCTCCAGCAGGGATACGTACGTGATCATGCCTGCCACCAGCAGGACGGTGGACCAGGAGATGCCGCCGATGAAGGTCTTGTGTTCCTTGATGTTGACGAACGCGAGCAGGAGGCCGGCGGAGAGGGCCACGAAGCCGATGGGCATGTGGAAGCCGAGGGTGCACACCAGCATTGCCGCGATCAGCGCCAGCGTCAGAATCTGCTGGCCGTGCGGGCGTCCGGCGGAGGAAGTGTCGATGTCCACGTGCAGCCCGCTGGCACCGTCGCGCAGTTTGCCGATCAGGGCGAACAGGACGATGGTCAGCACCGAGAGGATGAGGTTCAGGGCGAAGCTGGCAATGAACAGGCCGCCCTGGGAAATCGGGAAGTCGTTCTTCAGTGCGATGTTGTGGACCAGCACGCCGGCCACTGACAGCGGGGAGAATCCGCCGGCGTGTGCGCCGTTGATGATGAAGGCGCCCATGACCACGGGGTGGATGCGCGATTCGTAAGCGAACCCGATCGCGGCCGGTGCCAGCAGCGCGATGGCGGCCGGGGAGAACGTTCCGAGCGAGGTCAGCGCGGCGGCGACCAGGAAGAACACCCACGGCAGCAGCATCGTCTTGCCGCGGACAATCCGCACACATCCCTTGACGATGATCTCGATGGTGCCGTTGCGCTGGGCCATGCTGAAGAAGTAGGTGACGCCGATGATGGTGAGGACGATGGTGGCCGGGAACTCCTCGAGGATCTGCTTGTCAGACATCCCGAGCATGAAATAGCCGACGCCGAATGACGCGACGAGTCCCATCACCCCGATGTTCAGCGGCCATTTGGTGGCGACGACGAACATCACCACGAGGATCACCAGCGGGATGATCTGGACAGCGGTCATGGTCGGCTCCGGGTCCGTGGCGGCCGCCTGGTTGAACATGCCGCCGGCAACGAGGGCAATCACACCCAGGATGGCCAGGCCGGCCACCACCCACAGCAGGATACGACGGCGGAGGTTGCCTTCCACTCAACACTGCTGGAAATCGCGCGGGAACGGGCCGGCGACTACCTCCAGACCGTAGGCTGGAAGCCGGTCGGGGGTTCCCCGGCCGGTACAGCAGTTCCCAGGTGAAAGGCAGGACCATGACCGTTTCCAGCGACGATCCCCAGAACACCGCAGACCTCCGCGGGCCGGGCGACCCGGACGGGGCCAAGGACGAAACCAAGGACGACGTCACCAAGGCCCCGCAGTCCGGCCAGCACCTGGAACAGCCGGGAGCATCCAACATCCGCGAGGAACAGCAGGGCCATGCTGCCGGAACGGTCCCGGCATCGTATGTGGGCGGCGAAGAGGCCGACCCGGAACAGAAGCCCGAAGAGGCGCTGGCGGAGCCGGGCGCCTGGGATGACGAAGTCTGACAATGATCACCCGCGCTGACATCGACCAGGCCGCGCAGCGGACAGCGGGCCTTGTCCGCAGGACGCCCGTCCTGCAGGCGGATGCGGGCACCGCCGCCGGCCCGGTTTGGTTCAAATGCGAATTCATGCAGCACACGGGCACGTTCAAGGCCCGGGGCGCGCTGAACCGGATCCTGGCCAGCAAGGAACGGGGTGAACTGCAGGCGGACGTGGGGGTGGTTGTTGCATCCGGCGGGAACGCGGGCCTGGCCAACGCCTATGCGGCGGCCCAGCTCGGGGTGCCTGCAACGGTCTTCGTTCCTGAAGCGGCACCGGCCGTCAAAGTCGGCAAGCTCAGGGCCATCGGTGCCACCGTGGTCCAGGGCGGTTCAGAGTACGCGGCCGCCTACCAGGCCGCCATTGCGCACGCAGAGAAGACCGGCGCCATCTACTGCCATGCCTACGACCAGCCGGAAATTGCCGCCGGCGCCGGGACGGTGGGCTCCGAATTGCTGGAACAGGTGCCGGACGTGGACACCGTCCTGGTGGCCGTGGGCGGTGGCGGCCTGATGGCGGGAGTAGCCGCCGCCGTCGAAGGCTTTGCCAAAGTGGTGGCTGTGGAACCGGAAACTGCGCCCACCCTCCACGCCGCCCTGGCGGCAGGGGAACCGGTGGACGTCCCGGTATCGGGCGTCGCCGCGGACTCCCTGGGTGCCCGCCGCATAGGCGACATCGGCTTCTCCGTCGCGGTCCGCTGCGGCGTCGGGAGCGTCCTGGTCTCCGATGAACAGATCATCGCCGCCCGCTCCGCGCTGTGGAACGACTACCGGATCGTGGTGGAGCACGGTGCCGCAGCCGCCTACGCCGCGCTCGCCTCCGGCGCCTACGTGCCCGGAAAGGACGAACGCGTTGCCGTCATCCTTTGCGGCGCCAACACGGATCCGGCCACGCTCTAGGCCGGAGACAGAGATAGGCCGGAGAAAGAGAAAGGACCGGCCGCCTGTCCCGCAGGCGGCCGGTCCCTTCAGAAGATTGTCTAGCCGCCGGCCTGGCCGCAGAACTTGCTGTAGGTGCTGCCGGCTTCCTGGTAGCCCGACTGCAGATCGGCCAGCTTGTCCTTGTCCGGGTTTTCCTTGGCCTGCTCGTCCGTGTACGCCAGGATCGAGGCCAGGGCGGGCTTGAGATCGTCCGAGGCAACGGCGTGGATGGGTCGGATCTGGTTGGCGAGGTTGTTCATCCCCGTCTTGCCGGCGTTGTTGGCGGGGTTCGACACAACGGCCTGGATCCGCTCGCAGGTTTCAGCGGTGGACAGTTGGTGCGTGGCGGAGCAGGCCGTGGCGGAGGCAACGAGGCCGGCGGCAAACAGGGCTGTGGCGAATTTCTTCATGGGTCCCTCAGTAGTGGTCAGAGGTTTCGATTGTAAGCAGATTGGGTAGGCCGATGCCTTCGCAAGCCCAATACATGCGCTTAAACTGGCAGCACCAATCGTGCGGAGCTTCCGCAGATGGGCCCCGCGCGCATCGACCCAGACTAAGGAACAAGCATGCGCCATCCAGTACGCCACGGTGCCGCCGCAGGGCTCGTGGCCTCTTTTTCATTGCTTCTTCCCACTGCCCTTCCGGCGTCGGCTGCTCCACCGTCCGGGGAGATAGTGCTCGACGGCGCCACCTCCGCCGAAGGCATCGCGGCAGGGGAGGGCAGGACTTTCTATGCAGGGGAACTCACCACGGGCGATATTTTCCGCGGCGACATCCGCAAGGGCACGGCAACCCGCTTCATCGATGCACCGGCAGGCCGCGCCGCCGCCGGGATGAAGGCCGATACCTGCCACCACCTGCTGTTTGTGGCGGGCGCCAACACCGGCAAGGCATTCGTCTACAACACCGACACGGGCAAGCCGGTTGCCGATATCCGCCTGGCCCAGGGGTTCATCAACGACGTCACCCTCACCAGTGACGGGGCCTGGTTCACCAACTCAGCCGCCGCGGAGCTCTACTTCCTGCCGGTCGGCGGGGACGGGGAACTGGGCAAAGTGAAGACCCTCAAGCTCAGTGGCCCGGCGGCGGACGTCAAACAGGGGTTCAACCTCAACGGCATTGCGGCCGTGCGGGACGGCAAAATGCTCATCGTGGCCCACTCCCTCAACGGAGCCCTCTACACGGTGGACCCCAGGACCGGGGAGAGCGCTGCGATCAAGGGCGTCAAGGTTCCTTATGTTGACGGCATCCTGGTACGCGGCGACAACCTTTGGGCCGTCCAGAACCAGCTGAACCAGATAGCGCGCATCGACCTCTCCGGCGACCTGGCTTCCGGTGAGGTACGGGACACGATCAAGAGCAGCGACTTCAATGTGCCTACAACGGTCGCCTTGTTCGGGAATACGCTCGCCGCGGTCAACGCCCAGTTCAACCAGCCGCCCAGCCCGTTCGAAGTGGTGCTGGTACCGGCCTGGAACCGTTAAACGTTAAACACAGAACTGGCTGGCAGTAGGCACTGCCAGCCAGTTGTCGGACGGGACGAATCAGACAGTCCGCGCAGCCTTTTCCAGGTTGTCCTTCAGCTCAACGGCGTTCTGCCTCTTCACGTAGGCAGGACGGTCCCGCTCCACGCGCCAGCTCTCGGACAGCGGCCCCACGTTAACCGTGTCGAAACCGAATTCGTCGTACAGCCGGGTCACCAGGTCCGCGGCTTCCTGGTAGTCGCTGGCGGTGGCCAGGGCGCGCCGGTTTTCCGTGCCGTCCGGAGTTCCGTCCGTGGTGATGTCCTTTGCCATGATGTGGTTGAAGCCCTTGGCCACCTTTGACTGCGGGAGGTGCTCCTGCAGCAGACCGGAGGTGGTGGCTTCGCCGTTGTCCAGGGCGGGGATCCTGCCGTCCCGCTCCCAGTAGTAGTTGTTGGTATCGATCACAATCTTGCCGGCCAGCGGCTCCACCGGGATGTCCTTGTAGTTCTTCAGCGGCACCGTGACCACGGCGAAGTCGCCGGCCGCTGCTGCTTCAGCCGGCGTGGCGGCCCGCGCCCTGGGGCCAAGTTCCGAAACCAGCTCCTGGAGGGTTTCGGGCCCACGGGAGTTGCTGATGACTACGTCGTAGCCCAGCTCCACGGCCTTCCGTGCAACCTGGCTGCCAATATGTCCTGCACCGATGATTCCGATTGTTGTCATATGGGCGGCAACGCAGGTCCCCGCGCAGATATTTCAGCGGCCTGCAGGGAATAAAAAGCCGGTGAGCCGCCTACTTTCCCAGGTACCGGCCCGGCCGGTGGTTCAGGGCGAGGATCAGGTTCAGGAGGGTGGCGCCGGCCGCGGACAGCAGCACCATCAGGGGCGGAACGAGTGCCAGGGCCGCCAGGACGATGGCCACGTCCAGCACCATCTGCACGTACCCTGCGCGCCATTTCAGCTTTTCCTGCAGCAGCAGGGCCAGGATGTTGAAGCCGCCCAGGCTTGACTGGTGCCGGAACAGGATCAGGAGGCCGACGCCGGCGAGCAGGTTTCCGCCCAGCACGCCATACACGGGGTCAATGTGCAGGGACCCCAGGGCCGCCGGGTGCAGGCTGGCCATCACGGACACCAGGGAGATCGCGGCGCCGGTGCGGAGGGCGAAGTTCCAGCCCTTCTTCCACACCGCCAGGGCGAAGAACGGCAGGTTCACTGCGAAGAAGATGACGCCAAACGGCAGTGCGACCGAATAGCTGAGCAGCAGTGCGAGGCCGGCGGTGCCGCCCGTCACGGCCCCGCTCGACTTGAGCAGGAACAGCCCCAGCGACGCCGCGAAGGTGCCGGTCAGGATGCCCAGGACGTCCTCAACCACGGAATGACGGACGGCCGACGGCGGCGCTGAAGGTGCCGCCGTCGGCCCTTCCATGTGCCGGGCTGGGGCAGGGGTTGCGGCAGCCGGTGTTTCTGTTGTGGTGCTCACTGGGCCGCGGCCGCCTCACGCAGGAACCGCCCGCGGTTGGCCAGGACAGCAAGGACCCTGTCGTTGGTGGCCCGGTCCGCCAGCGTGATGCGGACCCCGTCCACGGCGTAGCCGCGCACCAGGATGTCGGCGTCGGCCAACGCGTCCAGGAGCTGCACACGCAAATCATCGTCGGCACGCAGCCAGTAGAAGTTGGCCTGACTGTCCGGCACATCCCAGCCATAGTCCCGTAGCGCACCGATGACCCGGGTGCGTTCCTGGGCCACCGCCTCGGTCCGCTCAAGAATTTCGTCCCCGGCGGCCAGCGAAGCAACCGCGGCCGCCTGCGCCATCCTGTTCACGCCGAAGGGGACGGCCGTCCGGCGGAGGCCATCAGCAATTTCCGGCCGGGCAATGGCGTATCCGATCCGCAGGCCCGCCAGCCCGTATGCCTTGGAGAAGGTGCGCAGAATGCACAGGTTGGGGTGGCGGCGGTAGAAATCGAGCGAGTCGACGCCTGGTCCGCGCTGGAATTCGACGTAGGCCTCGTCCAGTACCACCAGCACCCGCGGCGGAACAGAGCGGAGGAACTCCTCAAGGTCCGCGGGGCTGATGGACACACCCGTGGGGTTGTTGGGCGAGCACAGGATGACCAGGCGAGTGCGGTCCGTGATCGCCGCGGCCATGGAGTGGAGATCGTGCTGCTCGGTGGCCAGCAGCGGCACGGGGACCGAAACGGCGCCCGCCACTGCCACCAGGATGGGGTAGGCCTCGAAGGAGCGCCACGCGTACACCACCTCGTCGCCGTGGCCGCAGACTGCGGAAATGATCTGCTGCAGGACGCCGGAGCTCCCCGGTCCGGCGGCGACTTCCCCGGCGCTGACGCCGAACTGCCGGGCAATGGCGTCCCGCGCCTCCACCGCACCCATGCTTGGGTAACGGTGGATCCTGCCCGCCTCGGCCGACATTGCCTCAATGACGGACGGCAGGGGAGCAAAGTGGCTTTCATTCGAGGCGAGGGCGGCGGTCAGGTCAGACTGCGCGCTCTTGCCGGCCACGTAGGCGGGAAGTTGGGCGACGGCGGTACGGACCTCGGGTGCCTGGGTTTCGGGAAGGGTGCTGGTCATGGAGAGCATGCTCCCGGAGCGCAGGACGTTTGCGCAACACAACTGTGTGCAGGAGGACAGATCCGGTGCGCAGGGACTGCAGGGGTGGAAAAATGCTCAGTATGCACCGCATTGATGCCCTTGACGCTGAGATCCTCCTCACACTTGACCGGGATCCGCAGGCCACGGTCCTGTCCCTCTCCAGGACGCTGGGCGTTGCCCGCAATACGGTGCACGCCCGGCTCCGCCGGCTGGTCAACGACGGCAGCCTGGCGCCCTTCAGCCAGCGGGTGCGAACGGAAGCGCTGGGCCTGCCGCTGATTGCCTTCATCTCGATCTCCATCAGCCAGTCCGCCAGCGACATTGCCGTGGCAGCGCTGCAGACCATTCCGGAAATCATCGAGATGCATGCCACCACCGGGGACGCGGACCTGCTCGCCAAGGTGGCCGCAAGGGACCCCGCCGACCTGCACAGGATCACCAACGCGATGCTGGCGATTGACGGCGTCGTCCGCACCAGCACGGCCATGTCCCTGGTGGAAGTCATGCCCACCCGCACCCTGCCGCTGCTGCAGGCGGCGACGGGGAAGCAGTGAATCCAACGAGGTGGGAAACAAACGCAATGGAACAAAATCTCCCAATTACTTCCGTCACACTATTGACCATATTTGTCATGCGCTGATAAACCTAAAGGGCAGAAAGCGTTTCCCCGCAGCTTCCATCCCTCCTCCACATCACTCGGGAGTGAGATCCTTGGCGTGAATGAAACGTTCCAAACTGACGTGCGGCAGACTCAGCTGCCGCCGCATCAAAGGAGATGTTCTTTTGGCACAATCCTCAATGTGTTCCCCGCAATCCCCAGCGGGCAGGGCCTGGAAGGCCGCGCCGGCCGCAGCGGCGGCAACGCTCGCCGCAGCACTGGCTTTCACTGGCGTCCCGCTTGCTGCTGCTGATCCCGGCCAGGCCGGGCCGGCCGCCCAGGCCAGCCCCGCCGCCCCGGCACCGTCCGGGCCCACACGCCAGGTGGAAACCCTGGACCGTGCCCCCGTGGCTGTGCTCACGGACCGGGGCGTCACCCTGGGTTGGCGGATGCTCGGCCTGGACAAGGACAGCGTGGGCTTCCACGTCATCCGTGACGGCGTCCAGATCACCGACGAGCCCATCCGCAGCACCACCACCTATGTGGATCCTGCGGGAACGGCGGCCTCGAAGTACGTCATCAAGACGGTCGGGAACGGCAACGGGCAGGACAAGCTCAGTGCCGAATTCAGTCCGCTGGCGCAGAACTACCTGCCCATCAAACTGGACAAGCCCGCCGACGGCGTCAGCAAGGACGGCAAGCCGTACACCTATACGGCCAACGATTCGAGTGTGGCGGATCTGGACGGCGATGGCGGCTACGAAATCATCCAGCTCTGGAACCCGTCCAACGCCCAGGACAACTCCAAGTCCGGCTACACCGGCAATGTGTACGTGGACGCCTACAAGATGGACGGCACCAAGCTTTGGCGAATCGACCTTGGCCGCAACATCCGTGCCGGCGCCCATTACACCCAGATGCTGGCCTATGACTTCGACGGCGACGGCAAAGGCGACGTGGCTTTCAAGACTGCGGACGGCACCACCGATGCGGCGGGGACCGTCATTGGCGATGCTGCGGCTGACTACCGCAACAGCGCCGGCTACGTCCTGTCAGGGCCGGAATTCCTCACTGTGTTCAACGGTGCCAGCGGCACCATTATGGACACGGTTCCTTACGATCCGCCGCGCGGGAGCGTAGCCGCCTGGGGTGATGGTTACGGCAACCGCGTGGACCGTTTCCTTGCCGGAGTGGCGTACCTCGATGGTGAGCACCCGTCCATGATGTTCAGCCGTGGCTACTACACCCGCACGGTCCTGGTCACCTACGACCTCGTCAACGGCAAACTGGTCAAGCGGTGGAAGTTCGATTCCGACGTGGCCGGGGCCGAATACAAGGGCCAGGGCAATCACAACCTGTCTGTGGCGGACGTGGACCAGGATGGCAGGGATGAGTTCGTCTTCGGCTCCATGACGATCGACGACGACGGCACGCCGCTGTACAACACCAAGCTGGGCCACGGGGACGCCATCCACACCGGCGACCTTGACCCCTCGCGGCCGGGCTTTGAGACGTTCGCCGTACACGAGAGCATGTCCGCGAGCGGCAATCGCGGTGCCACCTTCCGCGACTCCGCCACCGGTGAAGTGCTCTGGAGCATTCCCGCTGTCAAGGACACCGGCCGAGGCGCCACCGGCGACATCGACCCCCGGTTCCCAGGCTCGGAAAGCTGGGCCGTGGGCGGTGACGCTGCCTGGAACTCACCGGCGGGGTTCCTGATGTCGGCCAAGGGCGAGCGGATTTCGGACAAGATCCCGGCGGCCAACTTCATGGCCTGGTGGGACGGCGACCTGCTGCGGGAAATCGTTGACCACGACTTCAATGCCGAGGCAGGCGTGGGCGTACCCACCATCTCCAAGTGGAACTGGGAAACCGAAACCAGCGACCGGCTCCTGACAGCCACCGGCGCTAGGACCAACAACGGCACCAAGGGCAACCCGTCACTGCAGGCCGACTTGCTGGGTGACTGGCGCGAGGAACTGGTGTTCCCCTCCGCCGACAGCACCGAGCTGCGGATCTACACCACCACCTCTCCCACCGAGGTCCGGCTCCGCACCCTGATGCACGACCCCATGTACCGGACCGGCGTGGCCCGCGAGACGGTCGGCTACAACCAGCCTCCGCACCCCAGCTTCTTCATCGGTGAGGGCATGCAGACGCCGGCCTCACCGGCTGTCTTCTACGCAGGCAAGGCCAGGTAAGCCGCCGGACTCCGGCGAAGTCATCATGCAGATGCAGCCTGATGAAGGGCTATATGGAGGATCGGGAAGGGCGCGCTCAGCTACTCGGGGCGCGCCTTTTTCATGTCGTCGATCGGGAGGTCAGAGCCCAAAGATTTGGCGCTGCCATAGGTGCGGAGGGGTGCTGTGGGACGACGACGGGCCCCCGTTCCGACGCAGTGCGCTGGAACGCGGCGCGTGCTTAAGCGTCTGCCCGTCTGGCGGCGGGGGGCGCAGTTGTTCCCGGCTCGCGGCAAGGCGGCCACGGCGGGGCACCAATAGCCGCCGGAATGCTTCACGCTAGTGAGGATTCTTCATCTCGTCGACAAACTCCTGCGCTATCTGCGACATCAGGGTCAGTGCCTCTTCCTCAGTTATCGCCGCACCTGTGTTGGCACCCATGTCCAGAGACACCGTTCCGGCAAGGACGCGGAGCCCCGACCCCAACAGCGTTGCCGTCGAAGGATTCCTTGGTCAGGTACGCCTTCTCACCAATGTCCGGACCAGGGAGAAGTTGAATGGTGAACCTCTGGGGTCCATTGGCTGAGGAAAGTGTCTGGTCAAACATGGCGCAGCGAGCCATCAGCTCCGGGCTGTAGTCAAAGTCCGCTTTGGCGAGCGTCTCCCGAGGCGCGCTCCGCACATCAAAGAGAACCATGCCCATGCCTCGATTGCCGGCGTTGAAGATCTCGGCCAGCGCGAAGCCCATGGAGGGATCCAATTGCGCCTCGTGCTGCCACGACCTGTGGAAGACGTTGCATTCACCTGGCTCGGTCGGACCGAGGATCGGCGGAGTCGATCCAGACGCCGGTGGTTGGGTGATCAAGGCATAGGACTTGCGGACCATGGCTGTGTCTTCGGCCCTTCCGCCGTAAGGCTCCAGCACTTTGCTGCTGGCTTCTGGATGCATCGGGGTCCTCCTCCTGTTGGTTTCCGTCCCAGAGCTTGTTGGGGCGGGCAGGGGCTGTCTCAGAAGTCGATCCCCTTGACCAAGGTGACGAACTGTTCCTTAACCTGCTCTTCGGTGGGTCCAGCTGGTGAGATCAGGATCTCTGCGACGAATATGGCCATGTTCTGGCCGCGGGCCACCATCAGTGACATGTAGGTAACCGGTACATCACTTGGCGGCCGGAGAGCCTTGGGTCCGCCCGGGTCTGATCGGATTAGCAGGATTGCTTTGTCTCCAACGCCTTCGATGCTTTGGCCATCAGGCGGCATAGGCCCCGAGAGCGCGGACGCACCGCCTTGATGGAGCTCGATGGCGAATTTGAGCGAGTCCGCCCCGGGCGTACCCAGAGCACCAAATTGGTACCGACAGTTACCCTCACCCGGGAGAACCTGCGCCTGCGTTGTGGTGCCAAAGGCCTGCTTGAGCGCGTCTACGCTTACCAAGGCACATACGGGATTGTTCGTCTCAGTCTGGGGACCGACGGGCGGGGCGGGCGGTACACGGAGTTCAGCCCCGTTGCCCCACCCGCCCTCGACAAGGGCCTGGGCAAGTGCGCGCGCCGCGGCGTCGCCGTCCGGTCCCGGGGTGTCCGGTGACATTGGCGGCATGGCCACGATCCGCAGGTCGAGCGACTCGTTGCCGCGGACAGCCTTGAGCACCGTGTTTGCCGACGCCCCGCCGGACTCGCCGCGGAACCAGCCCGACCACTGCATGCATGCGAAATCACCGATGCCCTCAATGACCGAGCAGTCCGGTGTCTTTTTCGTTTCGGCGATCTCCGCCGCCGACGCGGGTGAGGTCAGTGAAACGGTGAGCGCAAGGACCTTCTCCGCCTTGCTCATGTAACTGCACACATACCCCTGGCTCCCCGCCGGTTTGCCCCCTGGGCCCATTTGGGCCAAACCAGGATCGATCTTTACGGCGATCTCGGGTGTGATCAGGTCACAGGCCGGACTGCCCGACTTGGCTGAAGCTGACCGCGTTGGTCCGGACAAGGGGGACTGCATTGGTTCGGATGAGGGCGACGCTGTTGGTGACGGAGGCGCACCGCCTTGCGCGCACCCTCCGAGGAGAAGGGCCTGTGCCGCGACAAGCGCAAGACCTTTCCACGGGGAAAGTTTCCGGTCAGCGCTCATTGCTTCCCCCTCCACCTCCAAAAAGCTGCCAAGCATCCGGCTGTTCTAATGCGCTGATGCTATGGGTGTGAAGGGCGGGTCGAAAGAGGCTAAGGACCCGCTGAAAAGAGAAGACGTGAACCGCTGAACATCACCGTGAGTTGTTCCGATGAAGCCGCGCGCACATCAGTACCGATACACCGGCCACCCACCTGAACGACTACCTCTGCCGGTCCTATCATTGGGCAGCTTATGAACTGGGCCGCGGGTGCATGATCCGCATCTGGTCCCAGGTGCGTTCCGAAGCCGCGATACTCCGCGTCGACCGATCGCGATCCAAGGAAGCGAGCTCAACAGCCACAGCCTGCACCGCCGCCACTGCGCCCGTCAGGGAGGGGAAGAAGCCCGCACTTTCGGCAGGCACCACAATCCGGTCCGTTGCATGTTCCGCAACCGGTGAGCTGGCGGTGTCCGTGATGGTAACGATCCTGGTGCCGAGACTGTGTGCGATGTCCACGGCCCGGACGGTGCTGTCATAGACGCGCCAAAGGCTGATGGCAATGACCAGATCGTCCGGCGTCAGGCGAGCCACAGCATTGGTCAGTGCCGCCACGTCGGCGTCGAACAGCCTGACGTCGTACCCGGCAATGATGGCGTTGTGTTCCAGCGCCTTACCCGGAATGGCATAACTGCCGGCAGCAATAATGAGGGTTTGCCGCGCACCTGCGATGGCCTCGGCAACCGCATGGACCACGCCCGGATCCACGGTCCGCTCCAGGTGCGCCAGGTTGGACCGATCGGTGGTCAGCGAGGCCTGCGCCGGGCTGCTGACGTGGCCGTTGTGTTCGGCGGCGATTTCGACTGCGCTCAGCGATGCGAGGAACCGGGAGCGGAGCTCGAATTGAAACTCAGCCCACCCCTTGAAACCAAGCGTTTGGGCGGTGCGGGTCACGGTCGACGCGTTCGACGATGCCGCGGCCGCTATGTCGCTGACTGAACCGTAGGAGGCCAGCCGGGGCTGGGATCGAAGGACACCCAGTACCTGCAGCTGCCGGGCTGCAAGCTTGCGTCCCTGGGCCTGGCCGTCGAGCCATTCGGTCAAGGTGGCGCTGTTAACTTCTTGTTTCACCTATTGACCTCCGCAAGTGATCCACGTAACTTCAATCTACATGCACGGATCTGTGCAAATTCAAAAAACTGTACAACTTGGCCCACTTCGGCAGGATTCCCATGTCTCTTACAGCTCGCCTGGACCGGCTCCCACTCAGTCGTCCACACTACAAGCTTCTCCTTATCGGAGGGCTTGGATACTCCTTTGACGGCATGGACGGCGCGGTCGTGGCCTTCCTGCTGCCCCGCATCCAGGAACTCTGGGGCCTCAGCACGGCGTCCCTGGGCCTGGTTGGCTCCGCCGCGCCGCTGGGCTTCTTCTTTGGCGCTATTCTTTCCGGCTGGATGGGGGACCGGTTCGGGCGCAAGAAGGTCATGCTGTGGGCCCTTGCCTTCTACTGCGCCATGTCCGTGGTTGCTGCCATGGCGCCCAATTTTGAAGTCTTCCTCGTTGCACGTGTCCTTGCAGGGCTCGGCGCTGGAGCGGAAAGCGTCATCATCGCCCCGTTCCTCTCAGAGTTCATCCCGCCCAAGCGGCGTGGCTGGTTCATCGGGACGCTGGCCGGGTTCTTCTCCTTCGGCTTCGTTGCCGCCGCATTCATCGGACGGTTCGTCGTCCCCGTGGGCGACGACGGATGGCGGTGGGCGCAGGTCATCACGGCAGTTCCCATCCTGCTGCTCCTCTGGTGGCGCCGCAGCCTGCCTGAATCACCCCGCTTCCTCATGAGTCAAGGCCGTGCGGCGGAAGCCCAACGCGTGGTTGAAGGCTTCGAGCAGAAGGTCCTCCGCGCAACAGGCAAGGAGTTGCCGGCAGCGGAGGAAGGCGTCGAGGATATTGCCAAGCATGGGCAAAAAATCAGCATTTGGAACGCCCTGAAGGTCATGTGGTCGCCTGCCCTCCGTCGCAGGACCGCCGTGATCTGGCTGATTTGGTTCGTCATCACCTTCTCCTACTACGGATTCTTCTCCTGGATCCCCACCCTTCTTGTGGGGCGCGGAATCACGGTCACCAAGAGCTTCGAATACTCCATCATCATTTACCTGGCCCAAATCCCCGGCTACTTCTCCGCCGCCTGGCTCTGCGACCGCATCGACCGCAAGAACACCATCGCCCTGTACCTGGCGGGCTCGGCCCTCAGCGCGTTCTGGCTCAGCCAATCCAGCGATGCCGGGATGATCCTGGTGGCGGCAGCAACGCTTTCCTTCTTCCTCAACGGCACCTACGCCGGCGTTTACGCATACACGCCGGAACTTTTCCCCACGTGGATGCGGGCTACCGGCGTAGGGCTGGCAAGTGCCGTTGGCAGGGTGGGAAGCATCCTGGCCCCGTCCATCATCGGTGTGTTCGCCGCAACCCTGGGCTTCGGCGGTGTCTTCACCATGACCACGGTGGTCCTGGCAGTCGGCGTTCTGGGTGTGGTCATCTTTGGAACGTCGACAGCGGGCAAGTCCTTGGAAGATATCAACGCCCGCACTGAACCGGAGCGCCCGGCCGCAGTGGGAGGCGGCAAATGAACGGATCGAAAGTCGACGCAGCACTCCAGGCCGTCTACGGAGAATTGCGCCAGGATCCTGGAGTCATCCTGTTCACCGCACTCCGTTGGCTGCAGGCAGACTCCGTATTGCGGCGTGTGTTCACCAGCCATCCAGAGGAGTACCCGCTGGGTGCTGAAAAGTCAGTGGAAATCTCTGCAGGCTGGCTGGAAACCGTCATAGCTAAGCAGCAGCCATTCCTGGCACCCGATCTGGAGTCGCTGGCCGAAGTGTTTACTGATGTTGCCCTGATTCAGTCCCTCGGATGCGGTGCGGTCATCAATATTCCCGTGGTCTCCGGCGGTGCGGTGGTGGGTGTGTTGGCACTGCTTGATGCCGAAGGAAAGTACACCGATCGGAGCCTCAGCACCGCATCAGCAGTTGTGTCCGCTGCGACCGAAGAGATCGCATCGGCCTTTATCAATTCAGACCAAACCGTCTTTACCGGAAAGGAAGCAGTCCGCCCGTGACTCAATCCACCCAACCACTTGTCATTAGGAACGCCAGTGTCCTGGACGTTCACGGCGGCACCTTCTCGGTCGCCGACGTAGTCACAGCAGACGGAAAAATCAGGAGTGTAGAGAAGGGTGCGGATGCTCCGGAAGAAGCGCAGATCATCGACGGAACGGGCAAATATGTCATCCCGGGCCTCATTGACGCCCACGTGCACGTCGTGGCCTCGAGCGCGGACTTCCGTTCGCTGACCTGGACTCCGCCCTCCTATGTGTATGCGCAGACCGCCCGAATCATGCAGGGTATGCTGCGGCGGGGCTTCACCACCGTCCGTGACCTTTCAGGTGCAGATTTCGGCCTGGCGAAGGCGCAGGCCGAAGGGCTTCTTGAGGGTCCCAAGCTTCACTTCTGCGGGCGGGCCCTCAGCCAGACGGGTGGCCACGGCGATATGCGCCTTCCCGGCGAGGACCATGAGCCCAACCGCAAAGGCTGCTGCGGGATCGGCCGGGTTGCCGATGGTGTGGACGCCGTGCGCGCCGCGGCCCGTGACGAGCTCCGCAAGGGAGCCCACCACATCAAAATCATGGCCTCAGGAGGGGTATCGTCCCCCACCGATCGCATCGACTCCACCCAGTACTCGCGCGATGAAATGCGGGCCGCCGTGGAGGAAGCGGAGGCGGCCAACCGGTACGTCGCCGCGCACGCCTACACTGCCCGCGCCATCAACCGGGCCCTGGAGGCAGGAGTCAGGTCGATCGAACACGGCAACCTTCTTGATGACGAGAGCCTTCGTCTCTTCCTGGAAAAGGACGCCTTCCTGGTGCCCACCCTGGTGACATATTGGGCCCTGAAGGAAGAAGGCCGGGAGTCCGGGCTGACGGAGGAGATGTGGGCCAAAGTGGATTCTGTCCTAAACAGTGGACTTGAAGCCATTGCCCAGGCCCACGAAGCAGGCGTGAAGCTGGTCTACGGTTCAGACCTGCTGGGCGGCATGCATCGTCACCAGAACGAACAGTTCAGGCTGCTGGGAAAGGTCCAGCCGGCCATCGACGCTATCCGTGCCGCGACCACCACGGCCGCCGAGTTGCTGGGAAGGCCCGGTGAAATTGGAATTATCGCGCCCGGAGCGGACGCCGACATGCTCGTCCTGACGGCTGATCCGGTACAGGACATTGCTGTGCTTGCCGACATGGCTGACCATCTTGAGTTCGTCATCCAGGACGGCGCCGTCATCCCGGGGGCCGCAAACTAAGCAGTGACGGCAAAGCGCCGCCCGCCTTTGGGGGAAAGGCGGGCGGCGCTGGTTCTTCGGTTGGGACGGGTCAGTGGCCGCCGAGGTTGCCACCCACAGGCGGAAGGCCGCCGTCGGCGTTGCGGTCGTCCTCGCGCCGTTCGCCGGCGCTCAGGTTTTCGCCGGCAACCGTGTCATCGGACTCGCCGGTGGTGTCCACGAGGCCGTTGGTCTGGTCAAAAGCGTGGCCGATCCTGTCATCGCCCAGGTCGGCGACCGAGCCGGTGGAGCCGGCCCCCGACGTCGTGCCTGGGGTTGTGGTGTCAGTTGTCCCCGTGCCCGGGTAGGCGCTGCCGGTGGTGGCGCCGGTGGTGAGGGGCTCCGCGGGCACAACCGGTTCTGCCGGGACCGCGGGAGTGGTCTGCGTAACCGTCACGTCACGCGTTTCGGTGTCTTCCTTGTTGCCGCTGGCAGCCATGGCCGCTGCTGCGCCCGCAGCCGCTGCGATGCCGACGCCGGCCGCAACCTTGCCGGAGACGCCGGCCTTGCCGGAATCGCCGCGGGAGCCCCCTGCATGTTCAACACCGGGCGTGCCCACAGCTGAGCCGGCATTGACGGATCCGCGCCAGGCGCCGCTGGCGTAGCCTTCGTCCTCAATAAATTCCTTGAACTTCTGCAGGTCCGATTCCGCCTGCCGGTCCACGACGTTGAGCTTGTCGCCCACCTTCTCGATCAGGCCTTCGGGCTCGTATTCGAGGCTCAGCCGGATGGAGGTCTGGCCGCCTCCCACGTCCTCGAACTCCACAGCGCCGGCGTTCGTGGCACCTTCGGTCGCGGCCCACGCAACTTTGCGGTCCGGGACCTGCTCCAAAATCTTGGCTTCCCATTGCCTGCGGACGCCGCCGATCTCGGCCACCCATTCCAGCCGGTCGTCACTGAGCTGGGTCACGCTCTTGACGCCGCCCATGAAGTGCGGGAATTCCTCGAACTGGGTCCACTGGTTATAAGCGGTGCTCACCGGTACGTTCACCAGAATGCGTTTTTCCACCTTCGTGCTCATAACGTCTCCTTCGCTTTGCTACCGGAAACCAATGACTCGGGAAGAATCATCAGCATGCTTACTAACATACCTTTTGATCTTGGATGTTTCCAGAGTCCAACTTGGTCATGGGGGAAAACGGACGACGGCGCCACCCGGCCAGGTGCCGCCGTCGCGGTTTTGTGCCACGCAGGAGTGTCAGTCCAGGTACCGGCCCACGAGCGCCAGGTTCTGGATGACTGCCAGCCCGAACTGGGCGGTGTCATTGGTGGACACCGTCGGCGCCTCGTCCACGGGCGCCAGCACGTGGGGCGGCTCGATTTTCCGCAGGGTGAAGGCCGATTCGTGGTTCAGGTGCTCCCCGCCTTCGGCAAAGCTTTCCCATGCCCGGGCTGCCAGTTCGGGGTCCTGCAACCTGGCCGCCGCGTAGGCCGTCAGCCTGCTGTGGGCCTGGGTGAGATGGATGCCGTCGAGCGGCCGGCCCACGGCTTCCACCTGTTCCTCCTTCGATGCCAGAAAGAGCCGGCAGTACTGCAGCCAGGCCCGCTCGAACTCCGGGTCCGGCACCAGGTCCACCAGCTCGCTGCAGATTTCCACCAGGCCGAACACCGCGCTGAGGTGTGAGACCTGGATCTGCTCGCGGCCGGTGTCGAACCGGCCCTTGTCCAGGTCATACAGCGCTTCACCGGTGAGGAAACCGTACTTGAGCGAACCGATGTCCGCCATGGTTCCCAGCAGCCGGTCGCGGGAACGCGGGTTGCCGGTGCGTTCCCAGTCCGTCAGCCAGGTTGCGGCGAGGGAACCCCAGTCCGTCCCCAGCCCAACGCCAAGTGCGCCGCGGTTGGGACGGTAGGTGTCGGCATCCGGGCGGACCTTGCGCACGGGGTCAAGACCCAGGAAGTTCTGGTCGCTGTCCACCAGTTCGGTCAGCAGGTCCCCGGTGCGCTCGTCCGCCGTCAGGTAGTAGTAGAAACGCCGGTAGGCCGGCGTGCTGATCCGCAGCTGCTTGGCGCTGCAGCCCCAGTGCTGGACGTTGTGCCGTGAGCCGAGCCCCTTCCAGGGACCCAGGTGGTAAACGTCCACTTCTCCCGTGTGCCGGGTCATGGCCTCGGCAAAGCGGAAGATGTCCGCCCGGCCGGAGCGCAGGTAGGAATACCAGAGCCACAGGTCGGGGGACAGTTCCGAATTGTCCCAGGCGTAGCCGCCCACGTCGTACCGCCACACGTGCCGGTCAAAGTCGTAGGTGTGCATCACGTCGCCGTAGTTCCAGAAGCCGTACCAGCGCCGCTGTTCCACCTGGCCGGCGTAGAAATCGAACAGGAAGTCCAACCGGTCTTCAAGCACGGCCCGCGCGGGAGTGCTCCGGTCCACCGGATCCCAGTCGCCAAAGACGCCCGCCGAGTGCAGATACTCCGGTGTGGCCTGCAGCAGGGCCGGGGTGGCAGCGGAGGCGGCGTCGGCCGCGAGGCTTTCGGTGGGCGCGGTGGCATCGTAAGCGAACAGGGTCAACTCGTGGGTGCGGGCAATTCCCGTAGGGTTGCCGAAGCCCGGCTCATAGTCCTCATACGTGATTTCCAGGCCGTCGAGCTGTTCCTCGAACGTTTCCTGGCCCAGGCCGTCGTGGTAGAAACGCAGGTCCATGGGCTGGGCCTCGGGGGAGAACAGCCACGCCGTGAGCGAGGCCTCGCCGGTGGCGGCGCCGCGGATGTCCAGCTGGCCCGGGTGGGACTGCCAGAAGTCCTTGATGCCCACCCCGAGTCCGCCGCGGGTATCGCTCAGGGAGCAGAAGCCGCCGGCGCGGGTGCCGCCGGTGATTCCCACCCAGCCGTGGCCGGCGGCGGTGCGCTTGCGCAGCTCGAATCCGTCGGCGCTGAGCTGGCTGAGGGTGTAGTCGCCCCACGTGGGAACCAGGTGGAGGCGGGTCGAGACGTCAGGGTTCCAGGTATCCGGCGGGGGAGTGGGGCGGCCGTTAATCTGCGCCTCCCGTACGTCCTCGCCCGGGTCGCGGCGGAGTCCGGTGAGGCCGCGGACTGCCTCGGCGAGGAACCCGCCGTCGGCTCCGGCGATGCGGATGTGCCGGTTGTGCAGCTCCGCCGCCAGTGGCACTGTGAACCGCACGCCCAGTCCTGCCAGGAAGTCCTGGTCCGCGTCTCCGTCCCAAATGAAAGAGTGCACCATCCGCACGCTGCGGGCGTTGGCATGGAAGTAGAAGCGGACCACAAACGGCAGCCAGTCCCGCTTTCCGCTTTCTGGAGTGTCCGGACGGTGGTTGCCTTCCAGCCGCACCACCGCCCGCACGGTGCCGCTTTGTTCCAGGACGACGGCGGTGACCCCGCCGGTGAAGGCGTCCCGGCCAACCGTTCCCGCGCCCTCGGGGACGCTGTCCTGCAGCAGGCTGACCAGCCGGGCGTCCCGGGCAACTTCCCGCCCGTTCCGGGAAAGGGTGCTGAACAGGGTGGAACCGCCGCGGTTGATCACCATCTGCAGGACGCCGGTGTCCACGGTGAGGGTGTCCGCACTTTCGGTGACCGTGACGGACGCGCCGGCCGACGACGGCTGGCTGGGTTCGGCGGCCGTGCCGCCGTCGGCCCTCACCTGATAGGTGTCCGAGGGCGTGTCCGTTGCCGGCAGCGCAATGCCCGCCCACTTCAGGGACCCGTCCGGCCAGGTGGCCAGGGGCCAGGCCTGGTTGGGGACCGGCGTGCCGCTGCCGTCCGCAACTGACAACGCCTCCACACCTTGCGCGGTGCCGCGCGGGAACGGCATCCCCCACGTGGTTCCGCCGCTGATTTCTGCGGGTGCCTGCCCGTCGATCCACCTGATGAGGGTGTTGTCCGTCATGTCATCCAATTCCACTGGTGATTGCTGCGCGCGGAAGTCCCGATAGTGGGAAAGCGCTTTCTCGATGACCTACAACGTAGTAGACAGGTGGCGTGCGTGCAAGGGGATTTTGCCAGGCGGGACGGTTGGCTGCTGGGCCGGGGCTGGCGTCCGGGCGGCTATTTCCTGGCGGGGTCCCCGTCGTCGTCTGCTCCCTCGGCTGGGTCCTGGGAGTGGACGCGGATGTCGGCAGGATCGGCGTCCGGATCGCCTTCGGCGGGCGATTCAGCGTGGACCCGGTCGTCGTCGTTCCGTGAGCGATCTTCAGTCATGGCTGCTCCTCGTGGCGCTGGTTCGCGGTACCCCTCATTCAGCGCTCCGCTCCATGACGTGTCAAGGACCTCCGACGCACTCTGGCCGCAGCAGGGCTTGTGTGCTGGACTGGTGAAGCAGTGAGCACCAACCGCCGTTTCTTCGCTCCTCCAGGCTGCTGGGACGGCGCCATTTCCAACCCAAACCGACCCAGCCGGCGCGGCCCGGCTGTTGGAAAGGACCACTCATGGCAACGTACAAGATCGGATATTTCGTGGGCAGCCTGGCCAGCGGCTCCATCAACCGGGTTCTGGCCAAGGCCCTGATCAAACTCGCGCCCGGGGAACTGGAATTCACGGAGATCCCCATCAAGGACCTCCCGCTGTACAGCTACGACTACGACGCCGACTTCCCGCCGGAGGGCCGGGCCCTCAAGGAAGCCATCGAGGCCGCGGACGGGATCCTCTTCGTGTCCCCGGAATACAACCGCTCCATCCCGGGAGCCCTCAAGAACGCCATCGACTGGGGATCCCGGCCCTGGGGCACCAACTCCTTTGCCCGCAAGCCCACCGGCATCATCGGCGCCTCACCTGGCAGCATCGGGACGGCCGTGATGCAGTCCTCCATGCGGGCCGTCCTGAGCTTCCTGGACGCACCGCAGCTGAATGCGCCGGAGGCCTACGTCAAGTACGATCCCAAGGTTTTCGGCGACGACGGCGAGGTCAAGGACGGGTCCACCGCCAAGTTCCTCAGCCACTACATGGAAGAGTATGCGGCCTTCGTGGCACGGGTCCTGGCCGCCAACGCGCCCGGTCACATCGGCGACCTGGAACCGGACGCCGCCAAGCTTTCCCGCTGATTCCCTGGCGGGTCTTCATAGGGCGTACGGATGCCCGCCGTCCCAGCAACGGCGGGCATCCGAGTCTTTATGCCGGCATCGCGAGCCGGCGGGTCAGTCCAGCGGCAGCGTCACCGTCACGCTGGTGCCCTGGCCGGGGCTGGAACTGATCTCCACTGCGCCGCCCGCTTCCTGCACGGCGACCGCCATGAGCCGCAGGCCGTAGCCGTGGTGCCGCCCGCTCTTGGCGAGGATGCAGTCGAAGCCCGTGCCGTCGTCGGCCACTACCAAGCGGATGCCGTGGTCAACAGCCGCCAGCTGGATGCTGAGCGTGGACGCGGACGAGAATTTGAACGCGTTGCTGAGCGCCTCCCGGGCCGACTGGTACAGGAGGGACGCGCAGTCCGCCGGGATCTCGACGCCCCAGTGCGGAGTATCCCAGTGGACCGAGGTCCCGCGCTGCCTCAGGGGGGCGGTAAGCCGGTCAATGCACCCGGCCAGTCCCAACGTGTGGAAATCCAGCGGCTGCTTGTCCGTCAGCACGCCTCCCACGGTTGTGACCTCGTTGTCCAACGCTGTTCTGCTTCCCATGACTTCCTGCTCCCCACAAGCTGGTTTGGTCCTATGGCTAAAGCGTGGACCTGCAATGTCTAGGGATGGCAAGGTTTGCCTCAAGATCCCATCAATTCTGCGCGTGGAGGGTGACCGGGTGCACTGCTGCCCCTTGTTTCATTGCCGCCGCGCTGGGGACGGAAGAGGTATGCCTACCTGGTTGATGTCACTTGTATGGGGCACCGGTGCCGGTGCTGCCCTGGTCCTGGGAGCTGCCGTGTCCTGGCGGTGGTCCATCCCCTCCAAAATCGTCTCGACGGTCATGGCTTTCGGCGCAGGTGTGCTGATCTCGGCCCTTGCCTTTGAACTGGTGGACGAGGCGGTCAAGGGCGGTGGCCTTTGGCCCACGGTGGCGGGCTTCCTGGCGGGGGCAGTGGTGTACGTGGGCGCCAACGTGCTCCTGGCCAGGGCCGGCGCCAAGCACCGCAAGCGGTCCGGGGACCAGCAGCCCTCCGAAAAGGACAATCCGGGCAGCGGCACCGCCATCGCCGTCGGTGCACTGCTGGACGGCGTCCCGGAATCGGTGGTCTTGGGCGTCGGCCTGCTGGCCGGCGGAGCGGTGAGTCCTGCCATGCTGGCAGCCGTCTTCATCTCCAACGTGCCGGAGGGCCTGTCCGGCACCGCCGGCATGAAGAAGGCGGGCCGGAGCAGGGGGTACGTGTTCGGGCTCTGGGGCGGCATTGCGCTCCTGAGCGGAGTGGCAGCGCTGGTGGGATATGTGGCGCTGGAGGACGCCCCGGATGAGCTGGTCGCATTCATCACCTCCGTTGCCGCCGGCGGCATCCTGGCCATGCTGGCGGACACGATGATTCCCGAGGCCTTCGAGGAGCACCACAACCTGACCGGACTCACCGCGGCCGTGGGGTTCCTGACGGCGTTTACGGTGCACCACCTGGGGTGAGGACAGAGGCCCCTACGCCCCCGTCAGCACCGGCGCCGTCAGCCTGCCGTCCCGCATGGTGGCCACCACGTCCGTCAGCGGCACGAACTCGGTGTCATGGGTGACCATCATGGTGGCCACCCCGAACCCGGTGGTCACCTGGCGGAGGAGCCCGATGATCGAGGCGCTGCGTTCCTGGTCCAGAGCGGCGGTTGGTTCGTCCACCAGCAGCACTTTGGGGCTGCCCATGAGTGCCCGGGCGATGTTCACCCGCTGGCGCTGGCCGCCGGAGAGCTGGTGCGGCAGTTTCCTGGCGCTCGCGGAGAGGCCAACGACGTCCAGCAGTTCCGCGGCCTTCGTCCGAGCCGCCTTGGCAGGCTTTCCGCGCAGGTGGTCGCTGATGATGAGCTGTTCGACGGCGGTGAGCGAGGGCAGCAGGTTGGGCTGCTGGAAGATGATGCCCACCTTGTGCCGGCGCAGCGAGGTGAGCTCCTTGTCCCTGAGGCCACCGGTATCGGTGCCGTCAATCATGACCTGCCCGTGGGAGGGGCGGACCAGGGTGGCGGCGACGGCCAGGAGGCTTGATTTGCCGGAGCCCGAGGGGCCCACGAGGGCAACCAGCTGGCCGGCCGGGGCCGTGAGGCTGACCCGGTCCAGGGCGGTGGTGGTTCCGCCGCCGTCCGGATATTCGAGGGTGACGTTGACCAGGCTCAGGGGAGCGGGGGTGGGGGAGGGCATGATGGCGTTCCTTTCGTAAGGGTGGATTAGTTGCCGCCGAGCGCCAGGAGCGCGTCGACCTTGGTCACGCGGCGGACCGCCAGTGCGGCGCCGGCCAGGCCCAGGGCAACAATCCCGACGACGGGAAGCACCGTGGTGCCCGCGTTCAGCAGGAACGGGGCAGCCTGGGCGGCAAGGGACCCGGCCGCGACGCCCACGGCTCCACCTACGGCGGCACCGGCGGTGAGGACGATCGCGGCCTGGGTCAGGGCGTCCCGGAGGATGTAGGCACCGGGCGCGCCCATGGCTTTCAGCACGGCAATGTCACGGGTCCGCTGGATGGTCCATACGGTCAGGAATGCCACGATCACCAGTGACGAGATCCCGTACAGGAACGCCTGCATCAGGGTCAGGGACCCGTTCTCGCTCTTGAAGGAGCCCAGCGCCTGGAAGGACCCGGCGCGTGAGGTGCTGACCGTATGCGCGGCTGCGTCGACGGCGGCGCCGTCCACCGTGGCCCCCGGGGCGTAGGTGACGGCGACGACGGTCGCCAGCTGTCCGCCGTCGGACACGTGCGCTGCCCTGGCCCACGCCGGCAGGGCCGTCCACACCACGCTGGTATGTGCGTACCACTGATCCGGCACCACCGCGGCGACGGAAAGCTCCACGCCGCCCAGGGAGACTTTGTCGCCTTGGCCGGCCGACAGAGCCTCCGCAACCGAGGTACCCAGCACCGCGGTGCCGGCGGACACCTCAACGGGTGCCAGCGGGCTTCCCGGGGAAACGCCGAAAACCGCCACGTTGGCCGTGCCCGACCCCTTGACGGTCTGGGCCCGGGTCTGGGTAATGCCCAGCGGCTCTGCGGACCTGACGCCGGGCTGGTTCTTCCAGCGCTCCACCTGGGCGGCCGTCACGGAGCTTTCCGTGTAGGACGCCTTGGGGGTGGCGGAACCGGGAGCGCCGAAGACGATGGTGTCCACCGGCCTGGTGCCGGCCGCGCCCAGCTTGTCGATGGCCGACGTCGACTGCTCGGCCAGGCCCGCTGTCAGGCCTGACAGCATGACCAGCAGGAGGGTGATCAGGGCTACGACGCCGCCCATCATGGCGAACCGGCCTTTGGCGAAGCGGATATCGCGGATTGCCAGGAACACGTTGTTTCTTCTCTCAGCAGGGGTGGATTCTTGTGTCCTTCCACTCTCCCGGGGGCTGCCCCCGGCGGCATCGCGGGGACGGTTGATCCTCCGGGATGGAAGGGTTGAGCCGGGAGTCAACCGTTCGGTTGATCCCCTGCAGGCGGTCCCGGCATAAGCTGGGGAAATGCCCGCCACGCCCCCGCCGCAACCACCGGAAAAGGCCGGCGGCATCCCCGCGACGGGGCCGTTGAATGCGCTGGAAAATGCATCGTCGGCGGCAATCCTTCGGGTCCTGCGGGTCACCCTGCACACGGGGTTCGCGGTGCTGCTGGCCGTGGCCCTGGTCCGGATACTGATGTCCGGTGGTTCCCTGCGCTGGCTGTGGGCGGGCGCCGCCGTGGTCCTCGCTGCTGTGTACCTGGCCGGAACGGTCCTCGAAAAGCGCCACGCGGAAGCCCGGATCGGCTTCAACCCCCGCCGTTACGGCCTGCTCTGGCTGGCCCTGGTCACGGGCTTGTGGGCGTTGCTGCTTGCCGGGAGTGCGGACTTTGCGTGGCTGGCGTTCCCCATCTTCTTCCTGCACCTGCACCTGCTGCCCCGGCGGGCTGCGCTGCCGACCATCGCGCTGATGACGGTGGCGGTAGTTGCCTCCCAGTGGGCTGCCAGCGGCGCCCCGGTGCCGCATGCCGCGGCCGTGGTGGGACCTGTGCTGGGTGCGGTCTTCTCGGTAATCACCGGGCTGGCGTACGCGGCCCTGTACCGCGAGGCCGAAAACCAGCGGCGTGCGGCCGACGAACTGCGCCGGACGCGGCAGGAGCTGGCCAGGTCCCAGCACGACGCCGGGATGCTGGCGGAGCGGGAGCGGCTGGCCCGGGAAATCCACGACACCCTGGCCCAGGGCCTGTCCAGCATCGTGCTCCTGGGACGGGCGGCGGAGCAGTCCCTCGCCGACGGTGATGCCGCGACCGCATCCTCACGGCTGGCGCTGGTGCAGCAGACCGCCGCCGACAACCTTGCGGAGGCGCGCAGCTTCGTCCGCGGCCTGTCCTCGCCACAGCTGGAGGGGACCACTTTGGTGGAGGCCCTGCGCCGGTTGTGCGGCAAGACGGAGGCAGGCGCCGCGGCCGCTGGGGTGGCGTTGCGGTGCCGGCTGGAGGTGGACGGTGAGCCGCAGGATCTGCCCCAGCCGGTCCGCGTGACCCTGCTGCGGGCGGCTCAGGCGAGCCTCGCGAATGTCCGCGAACACTCCCGGGCAGCGAACGCCGTCGTCACCCTTGCCTTCCTGGGCACCGAGGTGACCATGGACATTTACGACGACGGCACGGGCTTTGATCCCGCCGCTGCGGCCGGTGCCGCGGACCCAGCGGACGGCAGCGGGTTCGGGCTGCGCTCGCTGCGGGAGCGGGTCACCGGATTGAACGGGACGCTGGCACTGGAGTCCGCGCCCGGCGAGGGCACCGTGGTGGCCATCCGGCTGCCGCTGGACGGCGGTCCCCGTGGGTGAGGTGCGCGTCCTGCTGGTGGACGACCACCCCGTGGTCCGTGCCGGGCTGCGTGCCATGCTCACCGGAATCGAGGGCATCTCCATCGCCGCCGAGGCCGCTGACGGGGCCGCTGCGCTGAAGGAACTGGCCCGGCTGACGGCGCTGGGCGAGGCGCCGGATGTGGTCCTCATGGACCTGCAAATGGGCGAGGGGATGGACGGTGTCACGGCCACTGCCGAGATCCGCAAACTTCACGCCGCTCCGCCGGTACTCATCCTCACCACGTACGACACCGACGCGGACATCCTGGCGGCCGTCGAGGCGGGAGCCAGCGGGTACATACTGAAGGACGCGCCGCCGGACCAGCTGCGGCAGGCGGTTTTGCAGGCAGCGGCGGGCGGGACGGCCCTGGCGCCGCGGGCGGCTGCGCTGCTGATGGACCGGATCAGCAACCCCGGCACTTCGCTGACCCCCCGGGAAGTGCAGCTGTTGGAGCTGCTGGCCACGGGCCTGTCCAACCGCGCCATCGCCAGGCAGGTCTTCATTTCCGAGGCGACGGTGAAGACCCACCTGGTGCACATCTACGGCAAGCTCGGCGTGGACAACCGCACCGCCGCCATCGCGGCCGCTGCCCAGCGGCGCATCATCAGGCCGCCGGGCGCCAGGGGCTGACCTGCAGTACGTTTGTTCCACTGCGTTACAGAGGCCGCTGTTTCCAGGTGCCGCTGTTCCAGGTCACATTGTTCAAAGGAGAATGAATGTCCCGTCCGGTCCCAGCCGTTGATGCCCTTCTTGCCACCTACGGTGCGGCCGACGCCTGTGCGGCCGAACTCCTGTGTGACAGCCACGATCCCAACGCCGTTGCCTTTACGGTGGTTGCTGCCGACCTGTCCGCCGAGGACATCACCTACGGCGAGCTCCGGGAACGCTCGGAACGGGGAGCCGCCGCCTTGGCGGAGTTGGGAATAGGTCCGGGAGATGCGGTGGCCACCCTGATGGGAAAGTCGGCGGACCTGGTGGTCATGCTCCTGGCTATTTGGCGCCGCGGCGCCGTCCACGTGCCGCTGTTCACCGCCTTCGCGTGGCCGGCCATCGAGCTTCGCCTCACAGCCTCCGGCGCAAAGGCTGTGATCACCGACGCCGACCAGCGGGCGAAGATCCACGAAACCGAGGCCGCCGTCGTGGTTGCCGGCGCAGAAGCATCCCTGCCGGACCTGGCGCTCACGCCGCTCCTTGCCAGGCAGCAACCGGGGATCGCGGCCGAAGCTGTGGGAGGTGACGGTGATTTGGTGCTGATCTTCACGTCCGGAACCACCGGTGCACCCAAGGGCGTGCCGGTGCCCGTCCGGGCGTTGGCCGCGTTCCGCCAGTACGTCGAGCTGGGCCTGGACGTCAGTGACGAGGATGTTTTTTGGAATGCCGCAGATCCCGGCTGGGCCTACGGCCTGTACTACGGGATCCTCGGTCCCATGGCGGCAGGGCGGCGGAACCTCCTGCTGCGCCCGGGTTTCTCGCCGGAACTCAGCTTCAAAGTGCTGGATGCGTTTTCCGTCACCAACTTCGCGGCTGCCCCCACCGTGTACCGCACCATGCGCGCGAAAGCCGGCGCCGGATTCAGTCCCTTCCACCTTGGGCGCGCCTCGTCCGCCGGCGAACCGCTGACCCCGGAGGTGATCAGCTGGGCCCGGGAGGTGCTGGGGGTTCCGGTAAGGGACCATTACGGACAGACCGAACACGGGATGATGATCATCAATGCCTGGCATGACGACGTGCGGACGGAACTCAGGCCGGGTTCCATGGGCCGGCCCCTGCCGGGGTGGAGCTGTGCGGTCCTCAAGGACAACGCCGACGAGCCGGCCGCGCCGGGTGAACTGGGCCGGGTTGCCGTCAATGTGGCAGACAGCCCCATGATGTGGTTCAAGGGGTACCAGGACGCACCGGAAAAGACGGCGGAAAGATTCAGCGCGGACGCCAAGTGGTACCTGACCGGCGACGCGGGCACGGTGGACGCGGACGGCTACTATTTCTTCTCCTCCCGTGATGACGACGTGATCATCATGGCCGGCTACCGGATTGGCCCTTTCGATGTGGAGAGCGTCCTGGCCACCCATCCGGCGGTCCTGGAAACTGCCGTGGTGGGCGCTCCCGACGAACTGCGCGGAGAAGTCCTGGAGGCTTATGTTGTCCTGGCGGAAGGGACCACCGGCAGTGATGCCCTGGTGGCCGAACTGCAGACCATGGTCAAGACGCAGTTCGCCGCACACGCCTACCCGCGCCGCGTCCACTTCGTTGAGGACCTGCCAAAGACGCCGTCGGGCAAGCTGCAGCGCTACATCCTGAGGCAGCAGCGGGCCGCGGAACTGGGCAGCTGACTTCAGGAGATGGCCGCCTTCCGGCGCCTTTTGGGTCGGGGGCTGTTAGCGTGGAGGCCCAGCCACAGAAGGAGGAGCGATGTCCATCAATTCACCTGATTCACTGCCCGGGGATGAGCCGCAGGAAGGCTCGGCGGCCGGCAAAGGCAATGCCGACGGCGGGATCCCCGGTGGTAAGGACGGCGTCGGGATTTCCGACGGCGCCGAGCCCAACACCTTTGAACCGGAAGAGGATCCGGATGCCGCGGCGGGGCCAACGGACTGAGTTCCGATGAGATCGCGCAGTGAGCTCCGCTCAAGGTTGGCTCAAGATTGGCCGAAGGTGCCGGTTTTGGGCATTTAGGCAGGCTACCGACCGGTAATTTCTTAACTGCTTCCACGTCAGTTCCCCGGCAGGAAGCATTGGAGGCCCCTGCGCTGGAGCTAGACTCGCGCGGGGGCTTCCCCCCATGGGCTAGGCGTTCTCTATCCAATAGCGGCGCTTGCCGTTGCGCGTGTCTTCGTACTGCCCGCCATTCTTTTCAATGGTGGCCCTCGAGCCGGCATTGGCCTCGTCGCAGGTCAGGAGCACCCGTTCGATCCCCAGCGCCCGCGCCACGGGAAGCGCGTCTGCCAACGCTTTCGCGGCATGGCCGCGCCGCCTCGCGGAGGGCCTGACGCTGTAGCCGATGTGCCCGCCTTCGTTGAGGAGGTAGTCGTTCAAGCTGTGCCTGATGGCCAGCGAGCCGAGGAACGTGCCGCCGTCGACAATCCACAGGTAGGTGCAGGGCACGTAGCCGGGCTTCCGCACCGTTTCCGGCCTGGCGTCTTTGATGAGGACGTCAACGAACCGGCTGAACGCCTGTGCACCGATGAGATCGTCCGGGGACCAGCTGTCTGCGCCCGCACCGTCCTGCCGGGCACCGGCAAACTCTGCCGCTGCCTCAAGCCACGATGAGTGGAGGCTGACGTCTGGTGCGATGAGCTGGGCCATGAGAAGATCCTATGCTGCGGGTGTGCCTGCGTTCCGGCCGTGCACGGTGAGCGCGTTCCCGGGAAATCGCTGCTGGCCTGTACTATCGGCCCCGGACCCAAATTTGCGGTCTGAAAGGGGACAATTCATGGCGCGCACTCAGACGGTAACTGCAGCTCCCGCGGATCCGGCCGGGCGGGACGAACTGCTGCAGGAATACGGGTTCGCCTTTGCCGCTGACGAAGGATCCACGCACACCCCTGACGAGCTGTCTACGGAACCCCTGAAGAACCTGGTTCAGTTGGCCGCCAAACTTTGCGGCGTCCCCTTCGGCGTGATCAATGTTGTCACCTCCGATCAGCAACAGCAGGTGGCGGCCGTCGGCTTTGAGGCCGCCGTCTGCGCCCGCGAAGATTCCATGTGTTCACAAGTCTTCCTTTCGGGGAAGCCAACCGTTGTCCCCGACGCATCCCTGGACCCCCGCCTCGCATCGAATCCGTTTGTGACAGGGGAGATCGCCTCCGTGCGGTTCTACGCGTCGGTGCCCCTGGAGACCGCGTCCGGGTTCGTGCTGGGCTCCCTCTGCGTCTTCGCCAATACCCCGGGCACCCCTGGGAAGGACCAGCTGGGCATGCTGGAGATCCTGGCCCGCCAGGCCGTCCAGCTCCTGGAACTCCAGCGGCGAACCCTCCAGCTGAACAGCGCCCTCAGCGAAGTGCGCGAAAGCAATGCCAAACTGGCGGAGTTCGCGGGACGTGTCAGCCACGACCTGCGCGGACCCCTCACCACCATGCTGGGCTACGTGGAGATGGCCGGGGACGAGGTGGACGGCGACCACCCTGCGGCCGAGTACCTCCAGATCATCGATGCCAGCGGGCACCGGATGCTCGCCATGCTTGAAGACGTCCTGACCTACTCCCGGATGGGCGGTGCCCTCCAGCGGCAACGGGTCTCCCTCCAGACGGTGGCAGCAGAGGTCGCCAAGGATCTGGGCCTGTCCTTCGGCAGTGGCGCCGTCCTGGACGCCGAGGCTATGAAGCTCCATGTGGATCCCGGCCAGCTGCGCACGCTCCTGCAGAACCTGGTGGCCAACGCAGTGAATTACCGGAGCCCGGACCGGGACCTCAAGGTCCGCATCAGCGGTATTTCCAACTACCACGGAACCACGGTGTTTGTGGCGGACAACGGCAAGGGGATCGCCCCGGAGGACCGGCAGCGCGTCCTGGAACCCCTCGTCCGGCTCCACAGGGACGGTGACGGACACGGCTCGGGTCTGGGCCTGGCAATCGCCCGGCGCGTTGTGGAAGCCCACGGTGGAGAGCTGAGCCTGAAAGAGACGCCGGGCGGCGGCACCACCGCGGTGATCAGCTTTCCCGCCGGACCCTGACAATCGCTTCAAAGGAGTCAGGGCCGGCTGCGGTGTGCAGCCGGCCCTGACTTAGGGGTCTAGTTCAGGTCGAAGCGGTCCAGCTCCATGACCTTGGTCCAGGCGGCCACGAAGTCGTTGACGAACTTCTCCCGGGCGTCGTCGCTGGCGTAGACCTCGGCGAGGGCGCGCAGTTGCGAGTTGGAGCCGAAGACCAGGTCCACGGGGGTGGCCGTCCACTTCAGCTCACCGGTGGCGGCATCGGTAATTTCGTAGACATTTTCCTCCGACTCGGACGCCTTCCATTTGGTGCCTGGTGAGAGAAGGTTGACGAAGAAATCGTTCGTCAGGACCTGCGGCCTGTCCGTAAGCACGCCATGGCCGGCGCCGCCCACGTTGGTGCCCAGGGCACGCATGCCGCCCACCAGCGCCGTCATTTCCGGCGCGGAGAGGTCCAGCATGTAGGCCTTGTCCAGCAGGAGGGTCTCTGGCTGGAGCTTCAGGCCGGGCCGCAGGTAGTTGCGGAACCCGTCAGCCCGCGGCTGCAGGTACTGGAATGATTCGACGTCGGTCTGCTCCTGGGTGGCGTCCGCGCGGCCGGGCCGGAACGGCACAGTCACGGGGAACCCTGCGTCGGCAGCGGCCTTTTCCACCGCAGCCGCGCCGCCCAGGACGATCAGGTCGGCGAGGGACACCTTCTTGCCGCCTGCCTGGGCTGAATTGAACTCATCCTGGACACGCTCAAGGGCCTGGAGCACGGTGGACAGCTGCTCCGGTTCGGAGACGTCCCAGCTGCGCTGCGGCTCCAGCCGGATCCGGGCACCGTTGGCGCCGCCACGGCGGTCCGTCTTGCGGTAGGTGGCAGCCGAGGCCCAGGCCGTGCCGGCCAGTTGCGGGATGGTCAGGCCGGAATCCAGCAGCTTGGCCTTCAGGGAGGCGACGTCCTGGTCGTCAATCAGTTCATGGTCGACGGCGGGAACAGGGTCCTGCCACAGTTGCGGCTCCGGGACCCACGGGCCCAGCATGTGGGGCCCCACCGGGCCCATGTCGCGGTGCAGCAGCTTGTACCAGGCCTTGGCGAACGCCAGGGCGAACTCGTCCGGGTTCTTGAGGAAGCGCCGTCCGATCGCCTCATAGACGGGGTCGAAGCGCAGCGACAGGTCCGTTGTCAGCATGGTGGGCCGGTGCTTCTTAGCGGGATCGTGGGCGTCCGGGATGATCTCGGGGGCGTCCTTGGCCACCCACTGGTGGGCGCCACCCGGGCTCTTGACCAGTTCCCACTCGTACTCGAACAGGATCTCCAGGAAGCGGTTGCTCCATTGCGTAGGCCTGTCCGTCCAGGTGACCTCAAGGCCCGAGGTGATGGTGTCGCCACCCTTGCCGCTGCCGTAGGTGCTGAGCCAGCCCAGGCCCTGTGCCTCAAGGTTGGCGGCTTCCGGTTCGGGACCCACATGAGCATCGGCGGGGCCGGCGCCATGGGTCTTGCCGAAGGTGTGGCCGCCGGCGATCAGCGCGAAGGTTTCTTCGTCGTTCATTGCCATCCGCTTGAAGGTCTCGCGGATGAACGCGGCAGCGGCCACCGGGTCCGGGTTGCCCTTGGGGCCTTCGGGGTTGACGTAAATCAGGCCCATTTCGGTGGAGCCGACCTCTTCGGACATCTGCCCTTCGCCGACGTAGCGCTCGTCGCCGAGCCAGGCATCCTCCGGGCCCCAGAAGATCTGCTCGGGCTCCCACACGTCCTCCCGGCCAAAGGCAAAGCCGAAGGTCTTGAAGCCCATCGATTCCAGGGCAACGTTTCCGGCCAGGACCAGCAGGTCGGCCCAGGAGAGCTTCTGGCCGTACTTCTGCTTGACCGGCCACAGCAGGCGCCGGGCCTTGTCCAGATTGGCGTTGTCCGGCCAGCTGTTCAGCGGCGCGAACCGTTGGCTGCCGTCACCTGCTCCGCCGCGGCCGTCGTGGACGCGGTAGGTTCCGGCGGCGTGCCAGCTCAGGCGGATCATCAGTCCGCCGTAGTGGCCGAAGTCCGCCGGCCACCAATCCTGCGAGGTGGTCAGGACCTGGCTGATGTCCTGCTTGAGGGCTTCGACGTCGAGCTTCTGGAATTCCTCGCGGTAGCTGAAGGACGGGCCCAGCGGGTTGCTTGCCTGGCCGTGCGTGTGCAGCACGGAAAGGTCCAGCTGGTTGGGCCACCAGTCCTGGTTGGTCCGTGGCCGGTGCCCCTTGGGCTGCGGCGTGTCAATCGCCGGGTTTTCACTTTCGCTGCCCTGGGCCGTGGCGCTGCCATGGGCTACGGGGCACCCACCCTCAACCTTCTGGTCCAGGCCCTGTGCGCTCCCGGGCGTGGGGACCGGGGGATGGTCTTGGGGTTCGGTCATGTGCTTCTTCCTTCCGTTGGGCCGAGGCCGCGGTTGGACTCGGGCAGCCGGTGCAACCCTCCTATTGGAACATAGACGAGGGGGAGGGAAACCCCTCTTTTCCAGGAGGGATCCGTTCTCCAAGTGAGGGAACGTAACAGTTGGTCAACCGGTTGGGAGGCTGCCGCTGCCCCCAGCCATAATCAACGTGCGGGTCCTCTCTCAGTCAGTCCGCACTCTCCATTTCTTCCCACCCTTTTGCGTGGGACCACTCGAAATTTCAGGAAACAACTTCATGGACGGTTCAAGCCTTGTAGCCCTCTTCCTTGCGAGGAGCGACGACACTGCCACCAGCGCGCTGCCGCGTGCGCCCAAGAGGGTTCGGGTAAAGAAGCCCGGCCTGTCACCCTGGTCAATCCTGCGGGGCCGGACGGCAAGTGTGCTGCACCGCCTTGCGTGGGCGATTGAGCCTGACACGGAGGGCAGCTTCTAGCCCCCTCCGCCTACACCTCGACTGAGCGGCGGAATATCTGCCTGACGCTGGGGCTTGTCGCAAGGGGGCGTCGTCGGACAACCCTGCAGCAGAAGGAGCACTATGACCATCGGTTCAGGAACAGCAGCGGGTTCAGGATCAGCAGCGGGCAACGGGCGGACTGCCCTGGTGGTGGGTGCCACCGGCATCGCGGGGTCCGCGCTGGTGGATACTTTGGTTGGCGAAGGCTGGGCTGTCCTTGCCTTGTCCCGCAGGCCCGGAGCTGAGCGCCCTGGCGTCCGGTGGCTCTCGGCGGACCTGACCTCAGCTTCCTCCCTGGCGGCTGTGCTTGGTCCGGAGAACCCCTCCCATGTCTACTTCACCGCGTGGTCGCGCCGGGCCACCGAGGAAGAGAACATCGCCGTCAATTCGGGCATGGTTCGTGATCTCCTCTCAGCACTGCAGGGCAAGGCCGTGGCCCACGTTGCCCTGATGACCGGACTCAAGCATTACCTGGGACCGTTCGAGGCGTACGCCGCCGGGGAAATGCCGGACACCCCCTTCCATGAGGAAGAACCGCGCCTTCCGGTGCCGAACTTCTATTACGCCCAGGAGGACGAGCTGTGGGCGGCAGCGGCCCGGCAGGGGTTCACCTGGTCCGTGCACCGCGCCCACACCGTCATTGGGCATGCGGTGGGCAACGCCATGAACATGGGCCTCACGCTCGCTGCGCAGGCCACCCTGTGCCGGGACAGCGGGCAGCCGTTCGTGTTCCCGGGATCCGAGACGCAATGGAACGGCCTCACTGACACGCCGGATGCAGGTCTGCTGGCCGAGCACATGCTCTGGGCCTCCACCACCCCGGAAGCCGCGAACCAGGCCTTCAACATCGTCAACGGTGACGTGTTCCGCTGGCGGTGGATGTGGCCGAAACTCGCCGCCTACTTCGGCGTGGAGTGGGAGGGGTATCAGGGAGAGCCCCGTCCCCTGGAGCAGTCCATGGCGGGGCGCGGGGACCAGTGGCGGCAGCTCGCCGCCCACCACAACCTCAGCGAGCCGGAGCTGGACCGGGTGGCATCCTGGTGGCACACGGACGGTGACCTGGGACGCGGCATCGAGGTGGTGACGGACATGGGCAAGAGCCGGGACGCCGGCTTCATGGGATACCGGCGGACGCTGGATTCCTTCACGGCCCTGTTCGACCGCTACCGCGCCGATAGCCTGATTCCCTGATCAAGGAGGCCCAAAGAGCTGTTCGGAGGGCCCGCGTACGCCGTCAGTGAACCCTGAAAGTTCTGGCTCGAACCCCCGGTTAAGTCCCAGCCTCCGGACGTACACTGACCTTCGCACCACGTTTGTGGACACTCCGTCAGGTGAGGGCTTGTACGTATGCTCTGGAAGTTGCTTGTCGAATACCTGCGGCCGCACCGGCCGCTGCTGGTCGCCGTCGTGGTTTTCCAGCTGGCGCAGTCCATCGCGTCGCTGTACCTGCCAACGCTGAACGCGGACATCATTGACCAGGGTGTGGCCCGCGGCGACACCGCCTACATCATGTCCACGGGCAGCGTCATGCTGCTCATCACCCTCGCGCAGATTGCCTGCGCCGTGGTGGCCGTGTACTTCGGTGCCAAGGCCGCGATGGGCCTGGGCCGGGACCTGCGCGGCGCCATCTTTGACCGCGTGGGCGAGTTTTCCGAGCAGGAGGTCACCCGCTTCGGCGCCCCGAGCCTGATCACCAGGTCCACCAATGACGTCCAGCAGGTCCAGCAGCTGGTGCTGATGTCCGCCACGCTTATGGTGGCCGCGCCCATGCTCAGCATCGGTGGCGTGATCATGGCCATCCGGCAGGACGCCCAGCTGTCCTGGCTCATTGCCGTGTGTGTCCCGGTGCTGCTGATCGCCGTCGGGCTCATTGTCACGCGGATGGTGCCGCTGTTCCGCAAGATGCAGGCCCGGATCGACACCGTGAACCGCGTGCTGCGCGAACAGCTCGCGGGCATCCGCGTGGTGCGGGCATTCGTGCGGGAGGACATGGAAACGGCGCGGTTCGCCCAGGCCAACACGGACGTCACGGACGTTGCCCTCCGCGCCGGACGCCTGATGGCGCTCATGTTCCCCACCGTCATGCTGATCCTGAACGTATCCAGCGTGGCGGTTATCTGGTTCGGCGCCTTCCGGATCGAGGACGGGTCCATGCAGGTGGGCACCCTGATCGCGTTCCTGAGCTACCTGATGCAGATCCTCATGTCCGTCATGATGGCCACCTTCATGGCGGTGATGATCCCGCGCGCGTCGGTGTCCGCGGACCGGATCGGCGAGGTGCTGGGCACCAGTTCCAGCGTCCTGCCGCCGGAGAACCCGGTCACCAGCGCGGCGTTCGCCGGCAGGCAGCGGCGCGGCGAGTTGGAGATGCGCGACGTCGGATTCGCCTACCCGGGAGCCGACCAGCCGGTTCTGTCAGGCATCAGCTTCACCGCCCGCGCTGGGCAGACGACCGCGATCATCGGCAGCACCGGCTCCGGCAAGACCACGCTGGTGAACCTGATGCCACGGCTCTTCGACGTCACCTCCGGCGCGGTGCTGATGGACGGAGTGGACGTCAGGGACCTGGACCCGGACCTGCTCTGGGGGCACATCGGCCTGGTGCCACAGCGGCCATACCTGTTTTCCGGCACCGTGCGCAGCAACCTCCTGTACGGCAACCCGGACGCCACCGAGGACGGGCTGTGGACTGCGCTGGAGATCGCCCAGGCCCGGGACTTCGTGGAGCAGATGGAGGATGGGCTGGACGCGGCGATCTCGCAGGGCGGCACCAACGTCTCCGGCGGGCAGCGGCAGCGGCTGGCCATCGCCCGGGCCCTGGTGAAGCGGCCCGAGCTCTACATCTTTGACGACTCGTTCTCGTCCCTGGACACCGGCACCGACGCCCGGCTGCGCCAGGCGCTCAAGCGCAGCACTGCCGGTGCCACCATGGTCATCATCGCCCAGCGCGTGTCCAGCATCGTTGACGCGGACCAGATTATGGTGCTCGACGACGGCAGGATCGTTGCGCACGGCACGCACCATGAGTTGCTGGAGACATCCGAGACGTACCGTGAGATTGTTTCGTCCCAGCTGGCAGCGGAGGAAACGGTATGAGCACCCAACACCCGGGGACCCGTCCCGCTCGCGGCACCAAAACCGGGCCCGGCTCCGGAGCCGGCCAGGCCGACGTCGTACGCATTCCCCGGCCGCGCGGCGGCCCAGGGCACGGCGGACCGTTTGCCGGGATGAACGTCCCGGCAGAGAAGGCGATGAACTTCGGCGGTTCGGCCAAACGGCTGCTGGGCACCCTGCGGCCGGAACGGCTCTGGCTGGTGCTGGTGCTGGTAATGGCCGTGGCGGGCGTAGTGCTGCAGGTGATTGGGCCGCGGCTGCTCGGCGAGGGCACCAACCTGATTTTCGCCGGTGTGGTGTCCAAGCAGCTGCCGCCGGGGATGACGCAGGCGCAACTGATTGCGCAGCTGCGGGCGGCGGGGGAGAACCAGAAGGCGGACATGCTGGGCGCCATGACGCTGACGCCGGGTGCGGGGATCGACTTTGCGGCGCTGGCCAGCGTGCTGACGTGGGCGCTGGTGCTGTACGTGCTGGGGTCGGCGTTCATGTGGGGGCAGGCGTATGTTCTGAACGGCGTGGTGCAGCGGACGGTGTTTGGGCTGCGCGAGAAGATCGAGGCGAAGATCAACCGGCTGCCGCTGCGGTATTTCGACTCGATCCAGCGCGGTGAGCTGCTCAGCCGGGTGACCAACGACGTGGACAACATTTCGCAGAGCCTGCAGCAGTCCATCAGCCAGGCGGTGACGTCGTTGCTGACGGTGGTGGGCGTGTTGGTGATGATGTTCATCCTGTCCCCGACGCTGGCGCTGATCGCGCTGGTGACCATTCCGCTGACGCTGGGGATCACGGCGCTGATTGCCAAGCGCTCGCAGAAGCTGTTTGTGCAGCAGTGGAAGAACACCGGTGAGCTGAATGGGCAGATTGAGGAGACCTACACCGGGCATGCACTGGTAAAGGTGTTCGGCCGGCAGCGCGAGGTGGGGGAGCGGTTCCGGCAGAAGAACGTGGAGCTGTATGAGGCGAGTTTCGGGGCGCAGTTCATTTCCGGGCTGATCATGCCGGCCATGACGTTCATCGGGAACCTGGTGTACGTGGGGATCGCCGTGGTGGGCGGCCTGCAGGTTGCGTCCGGGGCCATGCAGTTGGGTGACGTGCAGGCGTTCATCCAGTACTCGCGGCAGTTCACCCAGCCGCTGGCGCAGCTCGGCTCGATGGCCAACCTGCTGCAGTCAGGCGTTGCGTCGGCTGAGCGGGTGTTCGAGTTGTTGGATACGGAGGAACAGTCTGCCGATCCTGTGGGTGCTTCTTTGCAGAGTCCTGATGGTGCCGGGCGCGGGCGGCTGGTGTTCGAGGACGTGTCCTTCTCGTATTCGCCGGACAAGCCTCTGATTTCCGGGTTGTCTTTGGTGGCGGAGCCGGGGCAAACGGTGGCCATTGTGGGGCCGACGGGGGCGGGCAAGACCACGCTGGTGAACCTGATGATGCGGTTCTACGAGCTGGATGCCGGCCGGATCACGTTGGACGGCGTGGACATCACCACCATGACCCGGAACGACCTGCGCTCGCGGATGGGGATGGTGCTGCAGGATACGTGGCTGTTCGGTGGGACCATCCGGGACAACATTGCCTACGGCCGGCCCGCTGCGTCTTCGGACGAAATCCTGGAGGCGGCGCGGGCGACGTATGTGGACCGGTTCGTGAAGTCGCTGCCCGAAGGGTACGACACCGTGCTGGACGACGAAGGCTCCAACGTGTCAGCGGGTGAGAAGCAGCTGCTGACCATCGCGCGGGCCTTCCTGGCGCGGCCCTCTGTTTTGATCCTGGACGAGGCGACGTCTTCGGTGGACACCCGGACCGAGGTGCTGGTGCAGAAGGCCATGAGCGCCCTGCGGTCAGACCGGACGTCATTTGTGATCGCGCACCGCCTGTCCACGATCCGCGACGCCGACCTCATCCTGGTGATGGAGGCCGGCCAGATCGTGGAGCAGGGGACCCACTCATCACTGCTGGCCGCCGGCGGGGCTTACGCACGGCTGTACGAGGCCCAGTTCGCTGCGCCGGTTGCGGAGGTTTAGGACCTGGGGTCACCGCAGGCCTCACAGGCGGGCGACGACGGGAAGTCCCGTCCCGTCGTCGTCCGCCTTCCCCAACGGAAGAAGGCCAGGTTCACGCTGGCCCGGCTCCTGGGCTTAGAAAGCGTCGGCCTCCGCATTGAGGTCCCGGCCCCTGGTTTCCGGCGCAAAAAACCCTGCCACAATACCGATCGCAGCGTAGGCCATGAGGATTCCGGCTACCGGGATCCACCCCGGCCCGGTCGCAGCAACGACGCTGGCTGCAATGATGGGGCCGAGACCGCCGGACAGGACGGCGCCGATTTCCTTGACCGTGGTCATGAAGGAAAAGCGGCGTTTGGACCCGAACATTTCTACCAGCCAGGTTGACTCCACGCCGTACAGATTCGGCAGTGGACCGCCAACGAAGATGACGAAGACCAGGGCCACCAGCACAGGGTTACGCGTTTCGATCATCAGCATCGCGGGAATCGTAAAGGCAAACTGGAATCCGGAGAGCCAGAGCCAGACCCTGCGGCGGCCGAATCGGTCAGTGAGCTTCCCGGTCAGCAAGACTGTGGCCACGCCCAGGACGGAGCCGAGTGTTACACCGGTGGTGACGAGGTTTGCGTCCATTTTCACCACCGATACCGTCCAGCCGATAAGGAAGCCCTTGACGAGGTAGACCGAACCGTTTTCGCCGAGTTTGATACCCAGTGAGACGAGGAAGGCCTTTTTGGCATCCGCGGCGTCACGCCAGATGCTTTGCTGCCTGGCTTCCAGACGTGCTGCGGCACGCCGCGCCTTGACCGCCTCGAAGACCGGTGATTCGCTCACGCTGCGACGAAGGTAGAGCGCTACTAGGGTGGTACCGACGCTGAGCAGGAAGGGAATACGCCATCCCCAGGCAAGGAAATCGTCCTTGGGCATCTGCGAGAGCAGCAGCCACAGTCCGCTGGCCAACAGCACACCGGTCGCAGTTCCCAGTGCCACCACGGCGCCGTAAAAGCCGCGCTTACCGGAAGGAGCGGATTCCACCAGCAGCAGCGAGGCCCCGGATAGCTCCGCGCCCGCGCCGAAGCCCTGGATAAGCCGCAGGAGCACAAGGAGGATTGGGGCCGCGACCCCGATCTGGGCAAATGTGGGCAACAGACCCATTCCCAAAGTGGCGATACCCATCATCCCCACGGTGATGACCAGGACGGATTTCCGCCCATACTTGTCGCCAAGGTAGCCAAAGTAGATCCCGCCCAGGGGCCGGACGAGAAACCCTGAACCGAAGGCGGCAAAGCTCGCCATCAATGCCATCGCCGGGTCCGTGTTGGGGAAGAAGAGCGGCCCGAAGACCAGCGCTGCCGCCAGGGTGTAGAGCGTAAAGTCCATGTATTCCAAGGCGGAACCAAGGAACGACGAAATGGAGGTGCGGCGCAGTTCAGCCGGCGCCACCTCCAGCTCCGATACCAGGCCCTGCGGCTCAGCGGCGGCATATTTCAGGTTTGGGTTTTCTGTGACCATGGGGTTTCTCCCTTGTGTAGAGCCTGTCGGCAGGCCCGGAGGCAAACGTCATTGTTCGGATGGTGGTGCAAGGTCTTCAAGGGCAGTTCAGTTCGGGAGCAGGGAGACAGTCTCCGCTATGCAGGCAGGCTTTTGTGAGCCTTCCAGTTCGATCAGGTGATTGAACTGCAGCTGCCGCCCATTGGCCGTCTCGCTCACCGATGCCAGCGTCAGCCGGTCCCTGATGCGTGAGTTGACCCTGGCCGGCGCCGGGAACCTTACCTTATTCAGGCCGTAGTTGATGATCATCGCGGCCCCGTCGACCCGGTATACCTGGCCGGCCAGGTATGGCAGCAGCGACAAGCTGAGGTAGCCGTGGGCGACAGTGGCCCCGAAGGGCCCGCCTGCTGCCCGCTCCGGGTCCGTGTGTATCCACTGTTGGTCCAGGGTGGCATCGGCGAAAGCCTGGATCTGGGATTGGTCCAGGGTATGCCATCCACTCACCCCGATTTCCTGGCCAGCCATGGTGGCGAGCTCGGCGGCGTCCTTGAACAGTTTCATTTAGACCCTCTCCAGCAGCATGGCGACGCCCTGGCCCAGGCCCACGCACATGGTGGCCAGGCCGCGGTTTGCGTCTTCGCGTTCCATCCGGCCCAGTAGCGTGACGACGATCCGTGATCCGGAGGAGCCCAGGGGATGGCCCAGGGCGATCGCACCGCCGTCGTTGTTGACGGTTCCCTCATCCATTCCGAGCAGCCGAATGCAGGCCAGAGCCTGCGCTGCGAACGCCTCGTTGAGTTCGACGGCCCCCACCTCGGCCAGGTCCCAGCGCGCCTTGGCCAGGGCCTTTTGTGTCGCAGGCACCGGGCCGATGCCCATTACATCCGGCGCCACACCGGCCGCTTGGCTGGTCACGATGCGGGCCCGGGGCGTGAGCCCGTAGCGCTCCACGGCCTCGCCGCTGGCGACCAATACAGCTGATGCGCCGTCGTTGAGGGAACTGGAGTTGCCAGCGGTGACCACTCCGCGGGGCGCCACGATCGGCCGGAGGGCGGCCAGGGCATCAGCGGTTGACCCGCGTCTGGGTCCCTCATCGGTGACTACCAGCGAGACTTCCCCCCGCCTGCCCGTGACCGGAACAGGGACTATCTCGTCGCTGAAGCGGCCGGCGTCGATCGCCGCCACTGCCAGGTTGTGGGAGCGCAGTGCAAAGCTGTCCGCGTCGGCACGGGAAATCCCCTCCCGCTTCGCTACCTCTTCTGCCGTTTCGGGCATGGAAAACAGTGCCCCCGACTCCATCCGCGGGTTAACAAACCGCGCACCGATTGAGGTGTCCGCGAGTTCACCCGGTTTGGAGTAGGGCTTCTCCGGCTTTGCCATCACCCACGGCGCGCGGGTCATGGACTCTACGCCGCCGGCCACCACAAGGTCGGCGTCACCGTTGCGCACCGACTGCGCCGCCATGCTGATGGCTGTTAGCCCGGAGGCACAGAGCCGGTTGACGGTCACGGCCGGTACGGCGTGCGGGAACCCGGCCAGCAGTGCGGCCATCCGGGCAACGTTACGGTTGTCCTCACCGGCCTGATTAACACAGCCAAAGATGACCTCGTCAACGGTGGCAGGATCGACGCCGGCCCTGTCCACTGCGGCCTGCAGCACAAGCGCGGCCATGTCGTCGGGACGGACAGTGGCGAGCACGCCGCCGTGACGGCCCACCGGGGTACGGACGCCCCCGACGAGGAATGCCTCGGGCATCAGCGGGCCCCGCCGTTGATGTAAAGGGTCTGGCCGGAGATGTAAGAGGAGTCGTCACCGGCGAAGAAAGCCACGGCCGCTGCCACTTCCTCCGGCTGGCCTACACGTCCCAGTGGGGTTCGCTCCGCCACCGCCTGCTGGTGCTCGGCCGGGCTGGCCCCCACCCGCTCTGCCGTTGCGGCAGTCATTGAGGTGGCGATGTAACCCGGCGCCACCGCATTGACCGTGATGTTGAACGGACCAAGTTCGATGGCGAGCGTCGCGGTCAGGCCCTGGATACCGGCCTTTGCAGCCGCGTAGTTGGCCTGGCCGCGGTTGCCCAGCGCGCTGCGGCTGCTGAGCGAGACGATCTTGCCGTACTTGGCCGGAACCATGTAGCGCTGGGCAGCGCGCGTGCAGAGGTAGGCGCTGGTGAGGTTCGTGGCCAGGACCGAATCCCAATCCTGCCGCTCCATCTTGAAGAACATGTTGTCGCGGGTGATCCCGGCGTTGTTTACCAGGATGTCCAGCCGGCCGAACTCCCGGTGGATGTCATCGAATACCCGGTCTACTGCTGCCTCATCCGTGACGTCGCAGCAGGCGGCAAGGGCCTTTCCGCCCGCCGCCACGACGTCCGGGTGGTCCGAGATACGCTGCGCGGTGTCCTTGGCGCGGTCCTCGTTGAGGTCCAGGACGGCGACAGTGGCGCCGCCATTGGCCAGTTTCAGCGCGGTGGCTGCGCCGATTCCCTGCGCCCCTCCAGTGACTACTGCCACCCGGTTGGTGAAATTGCTCATGACATTTCCTTTGCTGGTGTTTGGAGCGTGCTTTGGCAAGCCCGGGTCGGGCCCGCCCGGGAGCTAGCTGAAGGCGGAGAGGCCGGTGATCTCGCGGCCAACGAGAAGGGATTGGATCGAGTCCGTGCCCTCATAGGTGGAGACGACCTCCATGTCGGTCATGTGCCTCGCCACGTGGTTCTCCAGCAGCATTCCGTTGCCGCCGAGCATGTCCCGTGCCTCTGAACAGATCCAGCGGGCTATCCGGGCCGTGTGCATCTTGGCCATGGAGGCCATGGGCCCGGTCATCCGGCCGTCCTCGGCCAGCACGGCAAGGCGAAAGCAGATCAGCTGCATGGCTGTCAGTTCTGCAAGCATGTTGGCCAGCTTGTTTTGCACCAGCTGGAAACTGCCGATTGGTTTGCCGAACTGCTGGCGGGTCTTGGCATAGTCCACTGCGATCTCGTAAGCGGCCATTGCGTGGCCGTAGGACTCCCAGGAGGCGCCGCTGCGTGTGGAAGTGAGTACCTTGGTGACGTCCTTGAACGAATGGCATTCCGTGAGCCGGTTGGCCGCCGGGACCCGGAGGTTCTCAAGGGTGATGTCCGGTTGGAGGATCGCCCGCTTGCCAATCTTGCCGGTGATGACTTCGGTGGTATACCCCTCTGGAAAGCTGCCGTCCTCGTTACGCTCCATCACGAACGCCTTGACCTTGGCATCCGCTTCGTCGCGGGCAAAGATGATGACGACGTCGGCCATGCTGGCGTTGCCGATCCAGCGTTTGCGCCCGTTGATGATGTAGCTGTCCCCCTCGCGCCGTGCGCTGGTTTCGAGCGCCACGGAGTCAGACCCGTGCTCGGGTTCGGTCAGGGCGAAGGCGCCGATCTTGCCGAGGGCGGCCATGGCAGGAAGCCAGCGCTGCTTTTGCTCCTCGCTGCCGAGCATGTTGATGGTTCCCATCGCCAGTCCGGACTGGACGCCGAGGAAGGTGTTGACGGAACCGTCGCCGCGGGAGACCTCGGCGGCGACAATCCCCGCGGCAAGCCGGCTTAGCCCAGGGCATCCGTAGCCCTGAATGGTTGTTCCGACGATGCCGAGCCCGGCAAGTTTGGGTACAAGTTCGAAGGGGAACTCGGCACGTTCCCAATAGCCGTTGATGACCGGCAGCAGGTCTTTGTCGACGAAGGCGCGGACTTTCAGCCGGAGCGCCCGGTCCTCAGCGCTGAGGAAATCGTCCATGAGGTAAAAATCGGTGCCGTTCGCGGCCGTTTCGCGTTTCATTGAGTGAGCTCCAGTGGTGTGTGATCGGGGACCCATTTGCCCTGCGGGTCTGCAGTTCGATGTGAAGGCTGGAAAAGGGTGAGCCAGTGGCGCTCGTGTTCCGCCAGGGGCCGGGACTTGCCAGTGTCCGGCTGGACTGAAACCAGCACGGTACGGCCGTCTACGGCGACCGCCCCGAATTGGCTGCCCCTGAATTCCAGGCTGAACGAACTCGTGCCGATCCTGGTCACCGCGAGTTCAACCTCCAGGTCTTCGCCGTGGTGGACTGGCCGCCGATAGTTCACTTCGAGGCTGGCTACCACCGTGGGGGTCGCTTCGGCTCGGCGTATGCCCGGCATCGAAGACCGCCATTTGATTCTTGACTCCTCCAGGAGCGTGACGACGGCGGCGTGGTTGACGTGCCCGTTGAGGTCCTGGTCGGACCATCGTGGGCAGACTCGGGTCCGGTAGGTTTCAGGCATCGACCAGGGCTTTCCGATGGAGTAGCCATTCCCGCACCAAGCGGGAGCTTTCGTTCAATCCCGGGGGTGCGAGCGAATAGTCCACCGGCGTAAGGGAATACTCGACAGGATGGCGGACCGTGGGTATCTTCCGGGGCCCGTCGCCAGCCATCACTACCGGGTTCAGCCCCAGCTGTTCAGCGAGCTCCACACCGCCGCGGACATCCTGGATCGGAGCGCAGGGCAGCCCTGCCGAGGAGAGCTCACGGAACCATTCGTCGGCTGACTGGCTGGCCAGTTGGGCGTGGAGGATGCCGCGCAGCTCGTTACGGTTGGCGTTGCGCTGCAGAGTTGTGACGAACTTTGGATCACGGGCGACTCCGGGAATCCCCAGCGCCTCGCACAGCCGGACGAACTGGGCATCATTTCCCGTCGCGATGATGATAGTGCCGTCCCCGGTCTGCATCGGAGCGTATGGATACATGCTGGGGTGTTCGTTCCCCATCCTGGTCGGTACCACACCGCCCGTTACATAGGCCGCAGACTGGTTCACCATTCCGGACAGGGCCGAGGTCAGCAGGTTCAGTTCCACCAGCTGACCCTCGCCGGTCCGGTCCTTGTGGTGTAGTGCCCCCAGGATGCCGATGGCAGCGTGCAGGCCCGTGATGACATCGAACAGCGCGATGCCTGCCCGGTACGGTTGGGAGTCCTGGTCCCCGGTAAGGCTCATCATCCCCGATGCGGCCTGTACCAACAGGTCATACCCCGGAATATGTGCGCCCGCTCCAGTACCGAACCCAGTGATGGAAGCATAGATAATGTTCGGGTTCAGTTCGGCCGCGGACGCGTAATCCAAGCCCAGCCGCGCCATGTTGCCGGGCTTGAAATTCTCGATCATGACATCAGCGCTGGCGATCAGGGAACGCGCAACGTTGAGGTCCTCCGGGTCTTTCAGGTCCAGGGCAATGGAATGTTTGTTGCGGTTAACCGCGAGGAAGAACGTGGCCTCGCCGTCCCGTACGGGGGGCATATACGTGCGGGTGTCGTCGCCCTCAGGTCCCTCCACCTTGATCACCGTGGCGCCCATGTCAGCCAGGAGCATGGTGGCGTACGGGCCTGCCAGCACCCTGCTGAAATCTGCCACCACAACGCCGGCGAGGGGACCCGCGCTGGCCCGGCCCAGGACGCCACCTTCAGGATTGTCGTCACTGCCAGCGGGACGACTATGTCCGCTGGAAACCGGTTCGTTGATCGGTTGTGTCATCTGCTTCCTCCGCTTTGTGGTGTGCATCACCTACCTTCCCAAGCGGACTGATTCGCGTCCAATACACATTGGGTGCCGGACTGATACCTCAGCGCCATCAATGTCAGCTGGGTCTGCCTTCGGTATGTTGGGCGTATGAACAACGACGTTTACCTGGTCAGGAGCTGAGCGGAAGTGGAGATACACCAGATCCGGGCCTTTCTCGCCGTGGCAGAGGAACTGCACTTCGGTCGGGCCGCGCGTCGGCTCCATATGGCCCAGCCGCCGCTGAGCCGGTCCATCCAGCGGCTTGAGCACGAACTGAAGGCGCCGCTGTTTATCCGCAGCACGCGCACGGTGCAGCTGACCGCCGCGGGTGAGGCCCTTCTCGGCCCGGCACGCGAGATACTCGAGGGGTGCCGGCGGGGCCGCCTCGCGGTCGCCTCGGTGGGCCGCGGCGAAACCGGGCGCGTGCGGGTCGCCTTTGCCGGGGTTTCCTCGCATGTCATGGTTGGCAAGCTCGCCAAGCGTGTCCGGGAGGTGCACCCGGGAATCGACTTTGAGCTGTCCAGCTCCAATTTCGCCCTTCCGGCCATGGACAAGGTTATGAGCGGGTCCATGGAAGTCGGCCTGGGCCGCTGGAATTTCATTCCTGCTGTCCTTGACTCGCGGATCGTGGCCAACGAGCGGCTCGTCGTTGCCCTGTATGAAAGCCACCCCCTGGGCGGACAGGCTTCGCTGCGTATGGCAGACCTCGCGGGGCAGCCTTTCGTCACGTTGCCGGAGCACCCCGGCGCCATCCTCCATGACCACCTTCGAAGGCTCTCCAGTGCCGCAGGTTACGTCGTGGAGATTGCCCAGGTGGCGCCGGATTCCCAGACTCTTATGGCGCTGGTGGCAGCCGAGATCGGTGTCGCCCTGACAGTGTCCTCCGTGCCGGAAAACTTCAGCCACCCGGGTGTCGTGTTCATTCCCCTTGATGATCCGGTTGACCCCATCCAACTGCGGCTGGTCTGGCGGAAGGACAACACCAGCCCGGCGCTGCGCGAGGTCCTTGGGCTGTCGGAAGAGGTCCTTCCATCGCCGGACTGAATCGTCCATTGATGCGCATGGGGCATAACCGGAATCATTATTAGGTATTGGATCTGACGGCAATCAGGCTGGCACAGTGGTTCGGGTCACCGGGTGCAAGTACGCCCGTGCTGACGCCAACCCTTCCCTTGACCTGCCAGGAGAATCACCGTGACCGTAACCGCACCTGCCCTGGTCTTCGACGACGTGCTAAACCTTGACAACCTCCTGACCTCCAGGGAACTGGAGCTGCGCAGCACTGTCCGTGCCTTTGTGGATGAACGGATCCGGCCCAACATCGCCGAGTGGTATGAGGACGCCCACTTCCCGCTCGAGCTTGTTCCCGAGCTTGGGGAGTTGGGGGTCCTCGGGATGCACCTCAAGGGCTACGGATGCCCGGGCCGCAGCGCCGTCGAGTATGGCCTCGCCGCCATGGAGTTGGAAGCCGGCGACTCCGGGCTTCGGACCTTCGTCAGCGTCCAGGGTTCCCTGGCCATGAGTGCCATCCACAAGTGGGGGTCCGAGGAGCAGCGGAACGAGCACCTGCCGGCGATGGCGCGGGGCGAGAAGATCGGCTGCTTCGGACTCACCGAGCCCACGGCCGGCTCCGATCCTTCCAGCATGGCAACTTTCGCGGCGCCCGACGGAGACGGCGGTTGGGTCATCAACGGCGCAAAGCGCTGGATCGGGCTCGCCTCAGTCGCCCAGATTGCGGTCATCTGGGCCAACACTACCGAAGGTATCCGCGGGTTCATCGTCCCGACGGACACCCCCGGCTTCACTGCGACGCCCATCAACTCGAAGCTGTCCATGCGGGCTTCCATTCAATGTGACATCAGCCTCGATGAAGTACGGCTGCCGTCCACTGCGCTCCTGCCCGGTGCCCGCGGGCTCAGCGGCCCGTTTTCCTGCCTTAATGAGGCCCGTTACGGAATCATTTGGGGGGCTATGGGTGCCGCGCGGGACTCCTACGAAACGGCCTTGGCGTATTCCAGCGACCGCCTCCAGTTTGGCAAGCCCCTCGCCGGCTACCAGCTTACGCAGGAAAAACTGGTCAATATGCTGCTGGAAATCCAAAAGGGGACCCTGCTGGCGCTTCATACCGGACGCCTGAAGGACTCCGGGACGCTGGAGCCAGTTCAGATCTCCGTGGGAAAGCTGAACAACGTCAGGGAGGCCATTGCCATCTGCCGCGAAGCCCGCACCATCCTTGGGGGAAACGGAATTACCCTGGACTACTCGCCGCTGCGGCACGCTAACAACCTTGAATCAGTGCGAACGTATGAAGGTACGGACGAGGTCCATACCCTAATCCTGGGTCAGCGGATCACGGGCATCCCGGCGTTCCGGCAGGAGTGACGGCATGGCACGCGGCTGTGCGGCCGCGTGCCATGCCGGCCGCTTAAAGCCCAAGTGCTCCTGCCCGGGAAGCCCCGTCATAGCCGCCGGCCGGTGGGTTGAGTCCGTAGATCGCGCCAATGGTCGGCGCCACGTCGGCCGTCCTGGCCGGATCCGAAGAAACCCCCGCGACTACCTTGGGGCTGCCGCCGGTAATGAAGAAGGGGATAGGTTCCGTGGCGGGATGTCCGTGATTACCGGGAATCGGATTTGAGATCACGTACGGGTCGGAGAAGCGCCAGCCCGCCCGGCAATAGGCCACCAGGTCTCCCGCCTCGGCCCCGAGCCGGAGTTCGCCGTGCTTATGTACTGACAGCACTCCCTCATGCGCGTCCACAAGCTGTTCGACGGCGGCCAATCCCGCAAGGCGGTCCGCTGCGGAACCGGTCCAGTACAGCAGGTCCGCCCCGCCATTTTGGGCGATCCTGATGTTGGCCTGGAGGTCAGGGCGTGCCTGCAGGATCAGGTCGACGGAAACCACATTGGTGGGAATGGACCAGTCCATGGAGTGGTCAGCAAGCACCATGATCACGCTCGACTCCCATTTGCCCGTGCCCTTGAGGTGATCGATGAAACGTCCCACCTGCTGGTCAGTGTTCATCAGCGCGGCCTCGCGTGCCGCCCGCAGCGTGGTGCCGGTGAGGTCGGAGTGCCCCACCCGGTCGATGTCGCCCAGGTTGGTGAACACGAAGTCGGGGTCCGGCCCGCTGACCATGGCCAGCAGGGCGTCCATTGTGGCCAGATCGGGTGCGTGGCCGGTTACCGGGAGAAGCGGCTGGGGTTCCCAGCGGTAGCTGGCTCGGGTTCCGAAAATGCCGTAAAGGTACTTCTTGCTGAGTACAGACCCCGTGGTAAGTCCGCGCTCCTGCAAACGCTCCAAAATAGTTGGAAAGTGCAGGTCGGTGGGCCGGTCGAGGTCGCGGACCACACTTTCCGTGCTGTCGAAGATGGAGTTGGCAGGGACCCCGGAGCGGTCCGGACGGACACCCGTCATCATCATCACGTGGTTTGGAATGGTCTCCATGACGGGGAGCGACCGGGCTGCCGGGAAGTTGGTGCCAGCGGCCCGGAGCGCGGCCAGCCGTGGGGTCAGCGTGGTGGAGATTTCGTCTGGGCGGCAGCCGTCCACCACCAGCACGTAGCTTCGCACACGTTCGGCGGCGGGTGCTGCCCATGCCGCCCCATGGGCGGCGGAAAGCACGACGGCGGAACCTCCTGCGGCGGCGAGTTTCAGGAACTGCCGGCGTCCTGGGTTCTGATGGGTTGATGAGCTCAAGAGAGGCCTCCTTGTGCCGGCGTTACTTTGCCGGTGTTGGCTGCGATATTAAACGAGGTGGACAGGGTGGATCCTGAGCCGGCGGAAGTTCGCTCGGCGAGGACATACCAATCCATCCGCACTCCGCCGGGCGTGACGTCCAGGACGGAATAGCCGTGCGAGTCGAAATCGAGGTACTTCACGTGCGGGTTTGCCCCCTTGATGGCGCTCTCGACGCCGACGGAGGCCGTACGGGGTGGCACGTTGAGGATGTCGTCCAGGTTGTCACTCGTCACCGAAGTACAGACAAGTTCGGCCGCCACGGAATCGCCCGTGACGGGGTAGGTGGCGGGATCGGCCGGGATGTCGCATGCCCAGCCGGAGTGGATGTCGCCGGTCAGGAACACAGTGTCCTTGACCGCGTTGTCCCGCAGGTGGCTGATGACGCGGTGCTGATCCGCCTCGTAGCCGTCCCACTGGTCGACGTTGATCTGCGCCCCGTCGATGGTGGTGCCGCCCATAAGTTTCTGCACCCCGCCCAGTTCGGCCGTGCTCAGCGATGACGGGACGCGCACTGGCGTGATCATGACCGGGTTGCCGACCAGCTTCCATTGCGGGCCAGTGGAATTCAGGTTGCCAAGGAGCCAGTCCATCTGTGCGGCGCCAGTGATGCTGCGGTCAGGGCTGCCGACGGTGGGGTCGGCTGCGTTGGCGGCCTGATGATCGCGGTAGGAGCGCAAATCCAGCATGGACAAGCTGGCCAGGGAACCGAAGTCCAACCGCCGGTAAAGTTGGCCGCCAGGTTCGTACCGCACTGGCATCCATTCGGCGTAGGCCTGATGTGCCGCGGCAAAACGCTCATCCCACGCTCCCTCGGCTCCCTCAGTGTGGTTTTCCGCGCCGCCCTTCCAGGCGTCGTTGGCCGATTCGTGGTCGTCCCAGGTCACGATGAACGGCGCGGCGGCGTGCAGCGACTGCAGGTCCGGGTCGGTCTTATATTGTGCGTGCCGGCGGCGGTAGTGGGCCAACTGCGTCATTTCGTGGGCAGGCTCGTGGGGACGGACCACCACGTCACGTGCCTGGTATTCGCCAGGCCCGTATTCGTAGAGGTAATCGCCGAGGTGAAGCACGGCGTCGAGGTCTCCGCGGGCGGCGAGGTGGCGGTAAGAGGAAAAATAGCCGGCCTGCAGGTTGGCGCATGACACCACGCCAAACTTCAGCCGGTCCACGGGGGTACCGGCGGCGGGTGCTGTTCGGGTCCTGCCCACGGGGGAAACTGATTGCCCCAAGGTAAACCTGAACCAGTAACTGGTGCCTGGGGAGAGCCGGGGCGCAACAACCTTGACGGTGTGGTCCCTGGCCGGGCTGGCGTTGGCGATGCCGCGGGCAACTATTTTTCTAAAGTCTGCATCAGCCGCGACTTCCCACCCCACCGTGACCTCCGGGCCCAGCCCGCTCCCGGGCAGGGCCTCAGGTGACGGCGTGACCCGTGTCCAGAGCAGCACGCTGTCAGGAAATGGGTCGCCCGAGGCAACACCGTAGGCGAAAATCCCCGTACCAGCTGCGGCCGCGCTGGCCGCGGCGGTCCCGGCCCAAAGCGAGCCACTGCCACCTGCTGCCGCAACCACCGCTGCGGACCTTAGCATTTGACGACGAGTGTAAGTGTTCATAATTCGAGTATTCCTACTCGCCAGTAGCGGATTGGGCTTTCCGTCCGGGAGTTCGCCTGCAGTTTCCCAAGTGTTTGCTCCCGGGCAACTGACGGATACCTCCCACGTCTGCCTCCCGATGATGGCAAGGCCAGGTGGCGCGGATGCACAGTCCTGGCCGCCCCGTTCAGCGCATGGGCCCCGAAGAACCATGGCTGGAGATGTGTGCGCCGATGTCCTGATGAACACAATCGCTTGCCTCAGCACGGTGGACAGGTTGAATCGGAACTCGAATTGTCAGACCCCAGTGACAGCATTTGGGTATGGAAACCGGAGCGGTTGTGGACGCGGGACGCAGGGCCGGGTTGCCGGCTGCCGTCACCTCCCTGGCCGGACTGGTGAACGAGTTGGCCGGAGTCCTTGCCCGTTCCTCGGAAGCGTCGGCTCGTGGAGACGGCATGGCTGGCCATGATCCTCTGCGGGAACTTTCCGAGTCCTGCCTGGACGGCCTGGCGGTGGTGGCCCGGATCGAAGCTGCCACAGCCGCGGCGAAGGTCCAATTGCTGGCCGGTTACGCAGAGGCGTCAGATGCGTTGGAAGGGCCGGCGCAAAGTGCCTATGAATCGTCGGCGCGGGAAATGAGCATGGTGGCAGAGGTTGCCTGCGTCCTCACCATCGGTGAACGTGCCGCGTCTGCACTTTTGGGGGAAGCCCAGGCGCTGACCAGCTCTTTGCCGTCGACGCTGGATGCGCTCCAGGACGGAAGCATTTCCTGGCAGCACGCACGGATCCTTGTGGACGAAACCTCTGGCCTCAACCCCGCTGCGGCCGCTTCATTGGAAGCTCACTTCCTTGACCCGGAGGCACCGAACGCGGCCAGGGGAGCCGCTGCTGGCGAATTGGTGCCGGCCCGGTTTCGTCGGAAAGTCCGTTCCTGGCGGGAACGGCATCACCCGGAGTCCCTGGATTCGAGGCACGCGAAGTGCGCAGGGGACCGGCGGATGGAGTACTCCCTGGACCGGGACGGAATGGCATGGGTCTCGCTGTACATGCGGGCGGACACGGCATGCGCGGTCTGGAACAGGATGTCCGCCATGGCCCGCGGCCTGCAGGGCCCGGATGAACCGCGGACGCTTGCCCAGCTCAGGGCGGATGTGGCTGCGGGGTTGCTGTTGGGCAATCCAGCCCAGGAAGTTGGCGCGGCGCCCTCCCTTAAAGCCGACGTGCTGGTCACGGTGCCGGTGTTTTCACTCCTCGGAACCGCGGACGAGGCCGCCGAGCTTGACGGCTACGGACCCATCCCGGCGTCGATGGCCCGAAGGCTCGTCACGGAAGGTGCCGGCTCGTTCTACCGGGTCCTCGTGGATCCCCGGGACGGGGCACCGCTGGAAATCAGCCGGACCAGCTACCGCCTCCCGGAATCACTGAAGCGGTGGTTGCGGATGCGCGATGGAAAATGCACTTTTCCCGGCTGCAGCAACGCCAGCCTGGATAATGAATCAGACCACCTCACAGCCTGGGAACATGGCGGAACTACCGGAATCAGCAACTTGGGTCAGCTGTGCCCCAAGCACCACAGGCTCAAGCACCGAACGGGCTGGAGCCCCGGACCAGCCGCCAGGAACGAACCACCCGGCTGGATCTCTCCCACCGGGCGCCAATACAACGCCGAACAACCGGACCGGGAACCGCCACTGTGGCCGCCGGGCTTCCTGCCCGGAGAAGGAAGCCTCTTGGAAGCAGTATGCGTGGATTATCTGGCTGCGTCATAGCCGGGGTATTCATGCTCTCCGTCGGCGTGCTCCGTTGGTGTGCGCCCCGGCACAGCCAGGACCGCGTCCAACCACGGCGCCACGTGGAGCAATCATCCGTGCCGGTCCTGGAAGTGAAGTAGACATCCGTGCCGGTCTTGGAAGCAGCCTGCCGGTCCTGTAGGGACCGGCCTGTTGTTCCCTTCCGTTTACCCACCATCAACCAAAGCGCTCCAAACCGTTCCAGCAGGCACAGCAAGCTGTTCGGGCACCCTTCCGCCCGTCACACCCCGGCCGGGCAGACATCCCCGACGCACCAGGAGTACTCCGTGTTCGTGAAAAGCACCCTCGCCACCGTCGCCATCCTCGCTTCCCTTGCCGGGACAGCCGTAGCCCCGGCCCAGGCGCAGACTCAAGCCCCGGCTGAGGCACCCAGGCCGGCTCCCGTCGTCGTCGGCCAGCCGCTTGCCGGGACACACGCCCACAATGATTACGAGCATGACCAGCCCCTGTTCGACGCCCTGGAGCACGGCTTCACCAGCGTCGAGGCGGACGTGTGGCTTGTGGACGGCGAACTGCGGGTGGCCCACGACCTCGCCGACGCCAAGCAGGGCGTCACGCTCGAGAGCCTCTACCTCGACCCGCTCCAGGACCTGGTCCGCAGCCAGCCCGGCCACAGCGTCTACCCCCAGTGGGACGGCAGCCTCCAACTCCTGATCGACATCAAGAGCGAAGGCGAGGCCACCTACGCCGCCGTCGAACAGGAACTGTCCGAGCACCGCGGCATCATGAGCCGCTACACCAACGGCAACGTCAAGACCGGCCCGGTGACCGCCGTCATCAGCGGCAACCGCCCACTGGCCACCATGCAGGCACAGACCCAGCGCTTCAGCTTCTACGACGGCCGCTCAACGGACCTCGCCTCAGGCCTCCCCGCCGCCCTGATGCCCCTGGTCAGCGACAACTGGACCAAGCTCTTCACCTGGCAAGGCGTGGGCCCCATGCCCGAATCCGAGCGGACCAAGCTGCGCGCCTTCGTTGCCACGGCCCACGCCAACGGCTACCGCGTCCGCTTCTGGGCCACCCCGGACCAGCCCGGCGCCGCCCGCGACGCCGTCTGGACCGAACTGGCCGACGCCGGCGTGGACCACATCAACACCGACGACCTCGCCGGCCTCCAGCAGTTCCTCACCGCCCGCGGCGCCTAGGCATTTAGCAGAAACAGGAGCAATCACATGCCCACAAAGACTTTGAAAATTACGACGGCGGCACTCACCCTGGCGCTTGGCCTCCTTGCGTCCCAGCCCGCATTCGCCGGAATACAGGCTGCGGACAGCAGCAGCGACAACAACCAGGCCTTCACCTTCGCCGCGATCGGCGACATCCCCTACGGCGCAACCGAGATCGCCAAGTTCCCGTCCCGCATCCAGGACCTCAACGCCGACAAGGACCTGAAGTTTGTAGCACACGTGGGCGACATCAAGAACGGCTCCTCCGTCTGCTCCGACGGGTACTTCTCCTACATCCGCTCCCAGTTCGACACCTTCACCCACCCGCTGGTCTACACGCCTGGCGACAACGAATGGGTGGACTGCCACCGCGCCAACAACGGCGCCTACAACCCGCTGGAACGCCTGGACAAACTGCGGGAGGTCTTCTTCAACCAGCCCGGCAAGACACTCGGCGCCACCATGCCGGTGAAGTCCCAGGCGAACCTGGGCCTGCCCGAGGACGTCCGCTTCACCAAGAACCGGGTGGCCTTCTCCGTCCTGAACGTCCAGGGCAGCAACAACTCCCTCCTGCCGTGGACGGGCCTGGGCAAGACAGAACCCACCCCAGAGCAGCTGGCGGAGGTGGAGCACCGGACGGACGCCGTCATCACCCAGATCCACCAGACCTTCGCCGACGCCAGGCGCAGCAATGAGCGCGCGGTGGTGCTCATGCAGCAGGCCGACATGTTCGACCCTTCCCTCCTGGCCGACGCCACCGCCAATCCCGAAACCGTCTCCGGCTTCCGCGGGATCGTGCAGGCGATCGTCGAGGAAAGCAACCACTTCGACGCACCGGTCTACCTCATCAACGGTGACAGCCACGTCTTCGCGGAGAACCAGCCCCTCGCCGCGGGATCGCCGTGGCTGGGCATCTACGGCTCGGCCCCAGCGGACAACCTGCGGCGCATCACCGTGGACGGCGCCAACAACGCCGTGGACTATGTGCGCTTCACTGTGGCCGGCAACAGCGCCACGGGTGAGGACGTCCTGAGTTGGGAAAAGGTCGCCTTCAGCGGGTAGGCACCAACCGGAAGCGTACGACGTCGGGCGCCCACCCGCCGTCGTACGCTTGGGAATTCCAAGGCTCTGGACACAGATAGCTGCCGGACTTATCGTGCTGGGGTGGCGGCCGCCTGACTGGCAGGAAGGCCAGTGCTGCCGGTCTGTCGCTGCGGCCGTCCGTCATAAGGAGGAAGCAGATGGAACACTTCGAAGAGGTTGAAGAGACCGTTGAAGTCGCCGTCCCGGTGGGTACCGCTTACAACCAGTGGACCCAGTTCGAATCCTTTCCGCGGTTCATGTCCGGAGTGGAATCGATAACCCAGCTGACGGACACCACCAACCACTGGGTTACCAAGGTGGGTGGCGTCAGGCGGGAGTTCGACACTGAAATTGTCGACCAGGAGCCCGATGACCGGATCGCCTGGCGCAGCGTCGACGGCAAGTCGCATGCCGGTATCGTCAGGTTCACGCCGCTGGACGCTACTCACACCAAGGTCAAAGTCCATTTCGAATGGGCCCCGGAAACCGTCACCGAAAAGGCAGGCGCGGCGCTGAAGATCGACAAGATGCAGGTCAAGGCGGACATGCGCAAGTTCAAGGACTTCGTTGAATCGCGCGGCACCGAAACCGGAGGCTGGCGTGGCGAAGTCAAGGACAGCGGCCCCACCGGCCAGTTGTAGACCTGGCAAACAGAAACGTACGACGGCGGGTGCCCACCCGGCGTCGTACGTTTCCTTGTTTTTGTGGTTGTGGTGCGGGTCAGGGCGAGAGTTCCTCGAGGACCCGGCCCTTGGTTTCGATGGCAAAGAAGATGGTGACCAGTCCACCGATGAGCGCGACTGCGGCGAAGACCGTGAAGACGTAGCTGACCCCGTAGTTGTCCACGATCCAGCCGACCAGGATGGGCCCGATCGCGGAGCCTGCCCGAAGCCAGGCACTTCCGAATCCGGTGCCGATGGCGCGGAGACGCGTCGGGTAGAGCTCGGCCGAGTAGAGGTAGAGGGAAAACGAGATGGTCTGGAGGATGGCGTAGGCGATGCTGGCGAACACCACAACCTGCGTGGCGGAGACGGCGCCGAGGGCGGTGAGCACTACCAGCGGGACCGTAGCGGCGAGGAATGCCCATGAGTACCAGCGCTTGCGGCCCACGCGGTCGATGAGGAGCGCGCACAGGATGGACGCCACGACGCCTACTGCCGATGTCACCCAGCCGTAGGCAAGGCTGGCCTGAAGCGGGAGGTTGAAGGTCTGCTTATAGAGCGTTGGGAGCCAGGTGATAAGGCCGTTGTTGACCATGTAGACGCAGATCCAAAGCATCCAGATCATGAGCGTGCGTTTGCGGTAGATGCCTGAGAAGAGTTCGCGCCAGTCGGTCCGGGCGGTCGCTTTCGGGTCCACGGGGCGCACAACGGGCTCGGAAAGGGCGTGGCCTGCTTTTCGGGCTTCATTTTCCAGCATGGTGACAACCATGTCAGCCTTGTTTACGTGTCCCCGGGAGGCGAGCCAGCGGGGGGATTCGGGCATCAGCCAGCGCATGGGAATGGTGAGCAGGGCGGGGACGATGCCGACGATAAACATCGCCTTCCAGCCCACCACCGGGACCAGGAAGTACCCGGCGATGCCGGCGAACATGAGGCCCACGGGGAAGATGACCTCGTAGAGGAGGAAGAACCTGCCGCGCTTTTTCGCCCCAACGAATTCGTTGATGTAGGCGCTGGCCACCGGGACCTCACCACCGGTTCCAATGCCCTGGATGAAGCGGAAGACGATCATCGACGCGGCGCCCCACGCGAACAGGCAGGCGACGTCCATGGAGACGAAGAGCAGGATGGTGATGAGCAGGACGGGAAGTCTGCCGATCCTTTCGGCCAGCTGGCCAAAGAAGAGTGAGCCGAAGATCTGGCCGACGTATCCGGCTGACAGGATCATCCCGATCTCCCCGGCCGTCAGGTGCCATTCCGTGGACAGCTGCGGCATGGCGAAGGCGATGGCCAGGACGGTATAGGCGTCGAAGAACGTGGCGGACCCGATGATCACGCGGATCAGGGTCAGGCGCCGGGTGAGCGGGAGCCTTTCGAGACGGGCTACGAGCTCTGCATTTATCCGGGCGGCGTTGGGGCCGCCAGCCATGGTGGTGGTGTTGTTCGGCTCGCGCATTGCGAGTCCTCCTTCTCCAGCGCGGTGCTGGGGTCCTCATTGACCAAGAGTGGAGATGGCAAAAGCCTAGGGGAGGATGGCGGGAGTTGTCCCCGCCATCCTCAGGATCCGTGGATCAGACAGTGGCGGTGACCTTGCCGATGTTTGCGGCGGCGAAGGCTTCCGCAATTTCGGTCTCGGCGCCTTCCGGCAGGGGCAGGAGCGGGGTGCGCACTGTTGCGTGCTCGAGGATACCGCGGTTCACCAGGCCCCACTTCAAGGCGACGGTGCCCTCCATGTGGGAGCCGCGGTGGTAAACGTTCTTGGTCACTGGCAGCAGCCGCTCATGAATGGCGTGGGCACGCTTGTAGTCCTGCGCCTTGCCGGCCTCGATCAGTTCGACGAGCAGTTCGGGGGCGATGTTGCCGTAGCCGACGAGCAGACCGTCGACATCGAACATTGTCGGGAGCAGGTACTCGTCATGGCAGGACAGCACCTGCAGCTCGGGGTACGCGGCGCGCAGTGCGGGAATCTCGGTATACCACCGGCGCATGTTGCGGACACCGTTCTTCGTGGCAAAGACGCCCTCCTGGCCGGCGATCTCCAGCTGGGTGTCGAGGTCGTAGGTCGCCTTGGTGTTATCGGGGTACTGGAAGAGGATCAGCGGCAGGCCGGACTCTTCGTAGATCTCCTGGTAGCGCGACTGCGGGGCACCCTTCTGGTATCCGAAGCGCAGCCACCCGTGCGAAGGGTAGACGAGACCAGCTGACGCGCCGGCTTCGACGGCCTTCCTGGCCTCGAGGGCCGCGGTCTTGTTGCCCTCCTTCGTGATGCCCGCCACGACCGGAATGCGGCCGTCGGTGGACGCCACGAACGCGCGGATGACGTCCAGCTGCTCCTCTTCGGTAAGGAACGTGCCTTCGCCGGCGTGGCCCAAGACGACGAGACTCTTCACGCCCTCAATCGATCCGAGCCACGAACCCAGACGCTGGATCGCAGCGAAGTCGACAGCGCCATCTTCGGTGAACGGGGTGACAGGTGCGGGGCTGAGTCCGCGGAGATCGAGTGTCATTACAGCTACCTTCTTGTCTTCTTTGATAGTTGGCAGTTCCGCTAATATGGGAACGTTTGCAGGAACGTTTTCAAGTTTGCACGTGTCGCAGCTCACTGTCAAGGGAACGTTTGCAAGTTGGAGGAATAGAGTGTCTGTTACACCCTTGCTGAAGAGGAGAACCGCGATGGAACGGGCCTTACCGGCTGAGATCGTTACCCTGAAGGACGTCGCAGCTGCCAGTGGCGTCAGCATCTCCACGGCCAGCCGCGCCCTGGATGAACGCACCCCGTCCCGTTCAGCGGCCGCAATACACGTCCGGAAAATCGCTGAGGAGCTCGGCTATCGGCGGAACTCCTTCGCCTCCAGTCTTCGCCGCGGCGAGACCCGGACGTTGGGTGTCTTGGTCCCCCGCCTGAGCGACACCGTCATGGCCCTGATGTTCGAAGAACTCGAAAAGGCCGCCTCTTCCCGCGGCTACTTCGCCATGGTCGCTACCAGTGGGGATGACCCTGAGGATGAACGACGCGCAGCCGAAACACTCCTGGACAGAAACGTCGACGGGTTGATTCTCGCCACGGCACGCCTCGATGACGAACTCCCCCGGCGGCTGCGTGAGCGCCGGGTAGCCCATGCGCTGGTGCTGCGCACCGACGGTATCAGCCCCTCCGCGCTCGGAGACGACGAGATTGGCGGATACCTCGCCGCACGCCACCTCATCGACCTCGGTCACCGTGACATCGCCGTTGTTACCGGTCCCGCCTTCACATCAACCGGAACCGCACGCCTGGCAGGAGCCCGGAAAGCACTGAGCGAAGCAGGGATACAGCCGCGCGAAGAATGGCTGATCGCAGCCGGATACGGCATCGAGAATGGATATTCGGCAGGTGAAACCCTGCTTGGACACACTGCGGGAAACCGACCCACAGCCATATTCGCAGCCAATGACAACATTGCCATGGGGGTCATTGCCGCGGCGCACCATCACCGGATCGAGATAGGGAAAGACCTGGCCCTCGTGGGCTATAACGACATCCCCCTGGCTGCCAGGCTCTCCACGCCCCTGACGTCCGTGCGGGTACCCCTGGACCAGATCGCCGCCACCGCGATCGACCTCATTGTGAATCCCGGAAAGGAACCGCGCATACGGAAATCCCTTCCAACGCTCATTCCCCGCGAATCCAGCGGCGCCCCCAAACACTTTCCGCGGTAAGGGGGCGTCTACCCTTACGCCTGGAGCCTCAGCTCCATGAACACGCTGTTGGGGTCCAGGACGTAGTCGGCGAAGGGCGGGCACTCGGTGAAACCGTGCCGGGCGTAGAGACGCCGTGCGGGCGCGAAGTAATCCTCTGTTCCGGTCTCCAGGAAGACGTGCCCAAGGTTCCGGGCACGGGCGTCCTCAAGGATATGCCGAATCATGAGGGTGGCCACACCCCGTCCCCGCGCCGTTGCCGTGGTGCGCATCGACTTGATCTCGCCGTGCCTTGCGGTGCCGGCGGGGGAGGGCAAAAGTTTGAGGGCGCCGCACCCCAGCAGCGCGCCGTCCTCGCGTGCGGTCCAGAACGAGATGGACGGCGCGGACAGCGCGGAATGGTCCAGGGCATGGACGCTTTCGGCCGGCGAGGTGGCGAACATGTCCGCCAGGTGCTCGCTCAGGAGCAGACGGACGTCATCACGCGCGGGGCTGTCCCGCTCAATCAAAATCATCGCTACAAATTTACCCGTTGCGCCCGGCCCCGCAGGTGTGCCAAGATTCCCATGATTGTGACCAGGCCGCAGGAGGTGAGACCCATGAATGCTGTATCCGCAATGGGCGCTCCCCGCAGTCCACGATCGAGCGGCTGAACTAGTCGCCACCGGGAGCGCCGAATCAGGCAATTCGCGAAGGGCGACTCCCATGAACTCAACACCTTCTTTAACTCCGCACGGCACCTCCGCGGTGTCTTCCGGGCGCGCACTGGTCCTTGGCGGCGGCGGCTCAACAGGAAATGCATGGCTGATCGGCGTCCTCGCCGGGCTGGCGGATGCCGGTTTGGACGCGACCGGCGCCGAGCTGGTCATCGGCACCTCCGCCGGGTCAACAGCTGCAGCCCAGATCGCCGGCGCCCCTCCCGCCGAACTCTATGCGGCCGTCCTTGACGCTGCGCCGCAGCAACGAACGGCTCCGGCCGGAGCAGCTGCTGGGGTGAGTCCCGCCAGGCCGGTGTCCGACCACCTCGAGCGGACTGACCGGATCATCGCCTCAGCTGCAGATCCAGCCGACATGCGCCGCAGGATGGGCGCGCTGGCGCTGGACCTCGCTTCCGCGCATGACGCCACCGGGCGGTGGCGCGAAACCGTCGCCAGCCGGCTGCCAATCCGGGAGTGGCCGCAGCACAGGCTGCTCATTACGGCGGTCGATGCCCGCACCGGCGAACCGGCCGTCTTCGACCGCAACAGCGGCGTGGACCTGGTGGACGCCGTCGCCGCCAGCTGTGCCAGCGGGTTCGCCTACGGGATCGGGGACAGGCGCTATATCGACGGCGGCTACCGGCGCAACGAGAACGCCGACCTTGCCGCGGGGCACGGGCGCGTCCTGGTGCTTTCGCCCTTTGGCGGCAGGACCCGGATGCCGCTCGAATGGGGCATGCAGCTCACCGCGCAGATGGCGGAGCTGACTGCGGGTGGGAGCAGGGTGGAAACGGTCTTCCCGGACAGCGGTTCCGAGCACATGTTTGGCGCCAACGCCATGGATCTGTCACTTCGTCCGGCCGCGGCCCGGGCTGGGTTCAGCCACGGTGAAAAGCTGGCCCCGCAGCTCACTGAATTCTGGCGTTGAGTGGGTGGTTTTCCTGCGGCAATTTCGGAAATTTCGGCGCCATGCCCAAATCAGCAGAATCATCAATTTAATGTTTTTGTACTCCGCTCCGAAAATGACCAGACCCCGCCGCAGGGCAGGTGGAGGCGGCTGCGTGGGGCGATTTTGGGAGGGCTGGATAAATAAATAAAACGGCGTAGGGTGGCGGGTATCGCAAGCAAGGAAAGGCGTGATTCCGATGTCCGGAAAATCTCCCAGGGGCTCCGCTGCCAAAAAGGTCGGCAAGTCGATTCTTGAAAAACGGGCCGACAAAAAAGCGAAACATGAAAGCGGCATACTCAACATCGTGAAGCCGCGCAAGAACCAGCGCTGACAGGCGCGCGGGCGGCCGGAACTCCTAGCCCGGCCGCCCGCTGCTGACGGCCGGGATCAAAGCAGGAAGGACGACGGCGGGTGCCCACCCGCCGTCGTCCTTCCTGCCTGACTGCCAGTCCTCCGATGGTGACGCCGCGCCAGAAGGTGTTTTTGCCGCTCTCCCGCAGGTAGCCGGCGTTGACAGTGTCGCGCGGGAAGTAGTGGTGCCGGCGGCGGGCTTGTTTCCGGTGACGGCGCTATCGCGGGCTTTTGTCGATGACGCAGAACCGGTTCCCGTCCGGATCCTCCAGGACCACGAAGTCCGGGTCATCCGGGTACAGGTCCCAGTCCACCCGCTGGGCGCCCAGCGAGACCAACCGGTCAACCTCCGCAGCCTGGTCATCCGCGTAGAGGTCCAGGTGGATCCGCGGGTGGTCCTGGACGGGCGTTTCGCTGAGCTGGAGGGACAGTTCCGCGCCAGGGCCCGACGCCGGCACGAGGGTCACCCACGTGTCGTCGCCAGGTTCCCGCGGGACGTAGCCGATGGCGGCGTTCCAGAAGTTGGTGGCGGCGGCAACGTCGTTGACGCCGAGGACGATGGTTCCGATGGTCAACATCCGCCCAGCCTAAACCCGGTCCTTGGGGACCGGCCAGGTTCCTGCGCATGGGGGAGCGCCGGTGTCTGCGAAAGCTGCGCGCCCACGGCAATAGGCACGAAAGAGTAAATTCTGAAGATATGACAGAGATCCGCTGGCTGGAAGCATTTGTTGCGGTTGCCGAAGAACTGCATTTCGGCCGTGCCGCACTGCGCCTGCACACTTCGCAGTCGCCGCTGAGCCAGACCATCCGGAAGCTGGAGGCGGACCTGGGGACGCGTCTCTTTGAACGCAACACCAGAAGCGTAGCCCTCACACCGGCAGGGTATGCCCTGCTGCCGCGGGCGTACCGTGTGCTCCACGAAATGCGCCTTGCCCGGGAGGCGGCCCAGACCGAGGAGGCGGGCGTCCGTGGCAACATCAGGATTGGATTCTCAGGTGCCGTAAACCATCTCACTCTTCCGCCGCTCACCCGCGCCGTCCGGCGTCGCTATCCCGACATCAAGATGGACCTCACCAGCCGGGTCCGAACGGCTGATGGACTGGCCAGCGTCGCGAAGGGCGCTCTCGACCTTGCTTTCGTTGGCCTTCCCGAATCCCCGCCAGCGTCGGTGATGACCAGGCTGGTTGCCAGTGAGGAAGTCGGCGCGGTACTTCCTTTGGACCATCCGCTGGCCCAGGAACAGTCCATCCCATTGAAGTCACTGGCAACCGACGACTTCATTTCCCCGCCGCTGGATGGCTCATCGTCAATGACCGACGTGATGCTCGCGGCCTGCCAGGCGGCGGGATTCCGTCCCCGCATCGTCCAGGAGTTGTCAGACCCCTACATGGTGTTGACCTTCGTCGCCGCCGGTGTGGGGGTCACCCTGATGAGCAGCGGGATAGCGGGCATCATTCCCTCCGGAGCCACATACGTGGCCCTGGATGACCCACCGCATTTCATGAACCATGCCATCGCGTGGTCGGCGGAGAACGATTCAGCCGTCCTGGCCGCTGTGCTCGGAGTTGTCGAGGAGATCTTTCCGGAGATTCCCCGCTGACGACACCTAACTCCACTTAGTGGAATAGCAGCATAGTGATAGATCATTTTAGTCGTGGACTAGCTAAGTGATGACAGCCACACTGGATGGAGCAGCCGCATCAAGCGGCGAACCACAAGAAAGGGAACTCCATGTCAGTGTCGACATCGGCTCCAGCACGCCCCAAAAACAACGCGAAAATCGCGGCCGTATCCGGCTTCGTGGGCAGCGCACTTGAGTACTACGACTTTTTCATCTTCGGCTCCGCGGCAGCGCTGATCTTCGGCAAGCTGTTCTTCGCGCCCGGTCCCTCCGCCATGCTGCTGTCCTTTGCAACGGTGGGCGTCGCCTACATCGCCCGCCCGCTCGGAGCAGTGGTCTGCGGGCACCTCGGCGACAAGTTCGGCCGCAAGCGGGTCCTGCTCCTGACCCTGCTGCTAATGGGTACCTCGACCTTCCTCATCGGCTGCCTGCCTACCTATAGCCAAATCGGGATGGCAGCGCCCATCCTCATCGTGGTTCTTCGCCTTGTGCAGGGACTTTCGGCGGGCGGCGAATCACCCGGATCAAGCTCACTGACCCTTGAGCACGCCCCTGACGGGAAGCGCGCCTTCTACACCAGCTGGACGATGAGCGGCATCATGTTCGGCATCGTGCTTTCCACCCTTGTCTTTATTCCGGTGGCATCCATGCCCGAAGACCAGCTGTTCTCCTGGGGCTGGCGCATCCCCTTCCTCGCCAGCGCAGTAGTCACAGTCATCGCCTTTATCCTCCGCCGCCTCCTCGAAGAGCCTGCCGTCTTCGAGGAAGTCAAAGAGCACGACGCAGTGGTCAAGGTACCGCTTGTTACGCTGTTCCGGCATCACTGGGCAACCGTCATCCGCGTCACGGCAATGTCGCTGTTCACCATCATCAACACCATCATCAACGTCTTCGCCCTCTCCTACGCCACCTCGGTGGTCGGCGTGGAAAAGGGACTCATGCTGACGGTGATCGCCGTCGCGAACCTTGCCGCCGTCGCCATGGGTCCGCTGGCAGGCATGCTGTCGGACCGGATCGGCCGCAAACCCGTCTTCGTCTCCGGGCTGCTGCTGCAGATCGGCATGATCTACGTGTTCTTCATGGCCCTCTCCGCCGCGAACGTCCCGCTGATCTTCCTCACCGGCATCCTGCTGATCGGTGTCGCCTACACGTCCACCAACTCCATCTACCCCGCCTACTTCCCGGAGCAGTTCCCGGTCAGGGTCCGGTACTCGGGCATGGCCATCAGCCTCATGTTCGGACTGCTCCTGGCCGGATTCGCCCCGGTCATTTCCGAGCTGCTGATCGGTGGGGACAAAGCCAACTGGGTGCCGGTCGCAACCTTCGCCGCGGTGGCCTGTGCCATCTCCGCGGTCGCTGCGCTGATGGCACCCGAGACCTTCAAGACTCCAACTGCCCAGCTGGGACTGAAGAAGTCTGACCTGGCGCGCCACCCGGCGTCGTCCGCCATTCCTGCGGCAGCCACCGCCAAGGTGCAGGCATGAGCCAGCTCGCGCTGCCTGGCCTGTGGTCATTCCAACCACGTGAAGCCGATACCGGCCACCGGTTTGTCGTCGGACTGCTCGGATCGGGGATCGGCGGCTCACTGACCCCGGCCCTACATGAAGCGGAAGCCGATAGCCTGGGCCTTTCCTACACGTACCGAGTCATCGATCTGGACGTCATCGGAGAACCCGCAGAGCGGTCCGCGGCACTGGTGCGGCGCGCAGCAGACCTCGGATTCGACGGCCTGAACATCACCCATCCGAGCAAACAACTGGTGCAGGACGGCCTCGACGAACTCTCACCCGAAGCCCGGATCCTCGGTGCCGTCAACACCGTCACTTTCCACAACGGAAGGGCGGTGGGCCACAACACGGACCACGTTGGCTTCATCGGCGGTCTCCGGGCCGGCCTTCCGACCGCAACGACCGGCTCGGTGGTTCAGATCGGTGCCGGGGGAGCCGGTGCGGCAGTGGCCTTCGGGCTGCTCAGCGCCGGAACCAGGAACCTGGTCATTGCTGATATTGAACCGGCAAGGGCCGAAGATCTCGCCGCCAGGCTCGCCCGGCACTTCCCGGGCAGCCAGCTGTCAGTGAGCGGGACGGATGCCATCGCCGGAAGCCTCCGGGAGGCCGACGGGCTGGTGAACTCCACGCCCATCGGCATGACAGGCCACCCCGGTACACCGGTGGATCCGGACCTCATCCACCCCGGCCTGTGGGTGGCGGACGTGGTCTACCGGCCGCTCGAAACCCAATTGATCAGGGCAGCGCGTGGCAAGGGCTGCGCTGTACTTGACGGCGGCCGCATGGTGGTTGGCCAGGCAGCCGCCGCCTTCGAACTCTTCACCGGGATTCCCGCAGACGCTGACCGCATGCTTGCCAACTTCCGACGGGCGGTTAGCCGATGACACGCCAGGCACCGGCCACCATCACCGGGTCCCGCTGCCTGGTGGTCGGGGCAGCCAGCGGCATCGGGCGTGCGACGGCGTCATGCCTTCGGGCGTCCGGGGCGGCGGTGGTCGGCGCCGACCTGCCCTCGGCCACCTGGCCCGGAGAAGCCGGGACCTCGTCACTGGCCATGGACGTCACCAACCCGAGGTCCGTTGCTGCGGCCGTGTCCGCCGCAACGGAGGACATGGGAGGGCTCGACGCGGTGGTGAACTGCGCCGGCATCCTGGGTCCCGTGTCCCCTGCGGCGGACATGTCCGTGGAAGACTTCGAACGCATCATCAGGATCAACCTGACCGGGGCGTTCATCGTCTCCCGGGCCGTCCTGCCGCGAATGGCAGAAGCAGGCTACGGCCGGCTGCTCCACATTTCCTCGACAGCCGGCAAGGAAGGCGTGGCCAACATGGCCGCCTACTCCGCCAGCAAAGCCGGGATCCTGGGCCTGGTCAAGTCCCTCGCCAAGGAGTTTGCGCTGTCAGGGGTCACCGTCAACGCCCTCGCCCCGGGCAATGTTGTAACCCCGCTCTTCGCCGAAGTTCCGCAAGAACAACAGGCAGCCCAGGCCGCCAAAATCCCGATGGGCAGGTTCGGCACGCCCGCCGAGGCGGCCTCGCTCATCCAATTCATCATTTCGCCGGCGGCCTCCTACACCACTGGCTTCGTTTTCGACCTGTCCGGCGGCCGCGCCACCTACTAGGCCGGAACCAGCCGGCCGCCCGGACCCACACACTTTCCCACCGCACCAGAAAGACGGCACCAGTCGATGAACACCGCACCACCTCCCACCGCCCGCCCTCTCCGGATTGGAATCGCAGGATGCGGCGCAATCTCCCGCAACCACCTGGAGGCCTTCCGCGCCCTTGACCACGTCACCATCGCCGGGGTCTGCGACATCGACCTGGACCGTGCGCGTGGCACTGCCGGGGCGTGGGGGATCCCGGCGGCAGTGAACACCGTCCGGGAGCTCCTGGACCTGGGCCTGGATATCATCTCCGTCTGCACGCCGCACCCCACCCATGAGGATGTGGTGTTGCAGGCCGCTGCGGCAGGCGTCCATGTTCTTTGTGAAAAGCCCATCGCCATTGAGCTGGCATCGGCTGAGCGGATGGTGAAGGCCTGCGGGGATGCCGGTGTGAAGTTGGGCGTCCTCTTCCAACGCCGGTTCTGGCCTGCCGCGCAGCGCATCCGTGCAGCGATTGACGACGGCACGCTGGGCCGGCCCATCATGGGCCAATGCTCGGTGATGTTGTACCGCGAACCGGAGTACTACTCCCGGGATGCCTGGCGCGGAACGTGGGCCAACGACGGCGGCGGCGTCCTGATGACCCAGGCCATCCATTACATCGACCTGCTGCAGTGGTTCATGGGAGATGTGGCAGAGGTCTACGGGAAGATCACCACCTACAAGCACGGCGGGCACATCGAAGTGGAGGACTCAGCGACGGCCGTCATTACCTTCACCTCCGGTGCCATGGCCACCCTTGAAGCGTCGACGGCGGTGTCCCCGAGCCTTGGCGTGCAGGTCAGGATCACGGGGGAGACCGGTGCCTCCGCGTCCCTCACCGAATTCCCGGAAGGCAGCGACGGGCGGGTGGACCTGTGGGCAGTATCCGGGACGGTCAGCACCGAGCCAGCCTACCCGGAAGGAATGCAGGGGAACGTTCCCCTGGAAAGGATCAATGGCCAACTCATCCCCCACCACACCTCCCAGGTCAAGGATTTTGTCCAGGCCGTCCGTGAAGGAGGCGAACCGGCCATCACAGGCCGGGACGCCACGAAGGCCCTGCGGATCCTGCTGGCGGTTTACGAATCGTCCCGTACCGGCAAACCCGTCCACTTCACCCAACTGCCGTCAGATACCCTGCCCCGTGTTCGGGTTGCAGGCTAAGGAACGTCATGGAATCCAACACACGCCACGCCGCCCGTCCGCTCACCCTGGGCCGCAACGGCCGCACCCCAAAAACTCTCCGTAACCGCCTCGCCTCCGCTCCCATGGAACGCAATTACGGAACCGCCGACGGCCGGATCACCGAGCAGTACATCGACTATCTGGTGACCCGCGCCAAGGCCGGGCTGGGGATGGTCACCACCGAGGCCACGTATGTCCGCGCCGACGGCAAGGGCCGCACCCACCAGCTGGGCCTGCACAGTGATGCCATGATCCCGGGTTTGCGCAGACTCACGGACGCCCTGCACGCGGAAGGCGCGCTGGCCGCCGTCGAACTCAACCATGGTGGGCGCACCGCCCAGGCCGCCGTGTCCGGTCTCCGGAACGTGGCGCCCTCACCGGTGGCGTGCGAGGTGGCCGGCGGCGAGGTTCCGCGTGAACTCACCGTGGAAGAGTGCCACGAACTGGCGGAAGCCTACGCCCACGCCGCCCGCCGGGCGGTCCAAGCAGGGTTCGACGTCATCAACATCCACGGCGCCCACGGCTACCTGATCCATCAGTTCATGTCGCCCATTTCCAACCACCGCACGGATGAATTCGCCGCCCCGGAACGTTTCATGAACCTGGTCATCGATGCAGTGCGGGCGGCTGTCCCGGACACCATTGTGGGCATGAGGGTGTCAGTTGTTGAAGGTCCAGCGGACGGCATCACCGCCGAGCAGCAGGTGGCCATCATCGCCAGGGCCCACCTGGAGCACCTGGACTTCCTGGACCTCTCCGCCGGCAGCTACGAAGCCGGCGAATGGATTGTGCAATCCGGCGAATGGAAACCTGGAATCCTCGCTGACTACGCCAAGGCGTACCGACAGTTCGGCCTGCCCCTCGGGATGGCGGGGCGCCTGAACTCCCCGGCCATCATCGAAGAAGTACTCCGGGAGGAAACCTGCGATTTCGTCAGCCTTGCCCGCGCCATCCACGCCGACCCGGCTTTCGTCGGCGGCGTCCTCCAGGGCGGCCGCTACCGTCCCTGCATCGCCTGCAACGTCTGCATCGACAACCTGGGGCTCGGCCAGGTGACCTGCACCGTTAACCCGGCCCTGGGACGTTCCCGCGTTCCCGTTCCCACACCTGCCGTTCGCGAAGGATCCCGCGTTGTCGTGGTGGGTGCCGGCCCTGCGGGCCTTACGGCAGCCCGGGAACTTGCTGAAGCGGGAGCGCAGGTGACCGTCCTCGACGACGGCGCCCGCGCGGGCGGTCAGTTCGCCCTCGCCGAGCGGATGAAGTCCACGCCGGACTTCCACCGTTTTGCCGAATGGTCCGCGGAGGAGAATACACGGCTGGGCATCGATGTCCGGCTGGGGGCCCACGTGAATACCGGCCGCCTGGACGACCTTGTCCGCGGCATGGAAGCAGACGCCGTCGTGCTGGCAACGGGGGGTCTCCGACCCGCGGCAGGATTCACCGGGGCAGACTCCGCCAACGTTATGGATGTCCGCGAGTGGCTCGCCAAGCACCCGGAGGTTCTCGGCGCCAGTCCGTCAGACAGTGAAGTCCCTGATGCCGTGACCATCTGGGGAGCGGACTCCGTCGCCATGAGCGTCGCTGACACTTTGGCCCACAGGGGGACGGCTGTGCTCCTGGTGGGCCCGCAGGAGGCCATCGCGCCGGAATCCGGGCGGAGGGCCAAGATCCTGGCCGTGCCCCGGCTTGAGGCCAACCCACGGGTACGGATCCGGCTCGGCTCGACGATTGAAGAGTACGACGGCGGCCGGGTCCGGATCAGCGGTCCGGGCCTGGCTCCCGAGGGGGAGTGGCTGGACGCGCCGGGACCGCTCCTGGTTTCGCGCTCCGTGGTTCCGCTTGACGGGTCCGTCCCGGCGCGGATCCGGGACGGAGAGCTGGGCCGCCAGGCCACCGTGCCGGTGACGCTGGCCGGGACCGTGGCGGACCAGGCCCCGGCCATTGCCTCCAACGCCGTCAAGAGCGGCTATGACGCAGCGCAGAGGATCGCCGGGCTGCTGGCGTCCAGCGCCGCCGCAAACACCGAATTGAGCCTGAACGGAGCATCGTCATGACCGGAAATGCGCACAGGCCCATCGGCCTGGCACAGCTGTCCCTGCTGAACACGGCCCCGCCTGAACTTGTGGGCGTGGCAGCCCGGGCGGGCTTTGATTTCGTCGGCGTCCGGGTCCGGCCCGTAACGCCGTCCGAACGGCGTTACGATCTGCAGCCCGGTTCACCGATGCTGCGCGAAACGCTGGCCCGGATCAAGGACACGGGCGTCGGCGTACGGGACATCGAATTCCTGCTTCTTGACGGAAGCGACCAGCGCGACGCGTGGCTGCGGATGATGGAAGCCGGCCAGGCACTCGGTGCCAGTTCCCTGACGGTGGCCGGCGGCGATCCGGACAGCACCCGCCTGACGGACACACTGGCGCGGATGACCGAGGACGGTCGAGGTTTCGGCATCACACCCACCCTGGAGGCGATCTCCTACCAGCCGGTCGCCTCCATCGCCCATGCAGCTGGCATCGCGCGACAGGCGGGCTGCGGGATCGTGGTGGATACCCTCCATTTCAACCGCTGCAGCGGTCCGGGCGCGGCCGCCCAGTGGAAGGAGCTGCGCACCAACGCGGACCTCGTGCCGCTCCTGCAGTTGTGCGACGGGCCGGCAGCACGGCCGGTCAGCCGTGAGGCGCTGGTCGTAGAGTCGCGGTCTGAGCGCGGGATTCCCGGCGAGGGCGGGTTCGGCCTTGCGGAGGCGGTTGCCGCGGTGCCGCCCGGACTTCCGGTCAGTGCGGAGGTGCCCTCGGACCGGCGCGTGGCGGAATTCGGCGAGCTCGGCTGGGCACGCCGGCTCAAGGCAGGCGTTGACACTGTGCTGGCGCAGGCCGGCAGCAGGCAGCCGAACAGCTCTGTCCGCGCGGTGGCCGCGACATGAGCGCCACCACAAGCGAGATCACGACGGCGGAGCTTACGCCGGGTGTGCGCATTCCGCTCGTCGGCCTGGGAACATGGCCCTTGACTGGTGAGGGCGCCGCAGCGGCGGTGCAGCAGGCCATCGGCAACGGCTACCGGCATATCGATACGGCCGAGAACTACGGCAACGAAGAAGCGGTGGGGGAGGGGATCCGCCGCAGCGGTATCGGGCGCGGAGACCTTTTCCTCACCAGCAAATTCAACAGCCGGTGGCACAGCCGCAGCGGAGTGCGTGATGCCTTCGGCGAGGCTGTAAAGCGGCTCCGCGTCGACTACCTGGACTTGTTCCTGGTTCACTGGCCCAACCCAACCCAGGGGAGGTTCGTCGAAGCCTGCGAAGGACTGCAGGAACTTGTCAATGACGGCTCCATCAGGGCCTGGGGCGTCTCCAACTTCAAGCCGGCGCATCTACGGCTCGTTCAGGACGCAGGCCTTGCCGTCCCGCTGAACCAGGTCCAGGTGGACCCCGAGCACGGCCAGCCGGCGCAACTGGCCTGGCACCGTCGGCACGGGATAGTCACTGCCGCCTACAGCCCGTTGGGCCGCAACGGTAAGTTCCTCGGCCATCCTGCGGTGACCGGACCGGCGCGGCAGCTCGGCAAAACCCCCGCCCAAATTGTCCTGCGCTGGCATGTCCAGCACGGCCGGGTGGCGGTGCCGAAGTCCGCGGACGGCCAACGCCAGCGCGAGAACCTGGACGTTTTCGGCTTTGCCCTGGCACCGGAACAGCTTGAGGCCATCGACGCCCTGGAGACCGGCGCGCCGCCGCGCCTGGACTCCGATACCTTCTTCCATTAAGAAAGCACCGAAATGACTGCATCATCAACAACACCTTCATCTGCCCTGCCGACGATAGACTGCGACGTCCTGGTAGTCGGCTCCGGGGCCGGCGGCCTGTCCGCCGCCGTCACGGCTGCCTACCACGGCTTAAAGGTCATTGTGGTGGAAAAAGCCGAGGTCTGCGGCGGGGCCACATCATGGTCCGGGGGGTGGGCCTGGACGCCCGGAAATCCATTGGCCAAGGCCGACGGCGTCGCCGAGGACCGGGAACTGTTCCGTACATACCTGCGCCACTGTCTCGGCCGGAACTATCAGGAGGAGCGGGTAGAGGCCTTTCTGGAAGCGGCCCCGCACATGGTTGGCTTCTTCCAGAACAAGACAAGCCTCCAGTTCGTGCCGGGAACCAAGATCAAGGACATCTACGGCAACACCCCGGGCGCGGGCGCCGGCCACCGCTCAGTGGGGCCCAAGCCAATGAACGCCCGCCGGATCAAGCCAGAGCTGCGCGCCAAGATGCGCCACCAGCTCTACGAAACCTCGTTCCTTGGAATGGGGATCATGGCGGGTCCTGACCTGACCAAATTCCTCTCCGCCTCCCGTGGCAACATCAGGGGCATCGTCCATGCAGGTTGGCGGGTGGGCTTCCACCTCCTGGACCTCCTCACACACCGCCGGAACATGCAGCTTGTCAACGGCACGGCCCTCACCGGGCGCCTGCTGAAGTCGGCAGATGACCTGGGGGTGGAAATCCGCGTCTCCACCCCAGCCAAGCACCTGCTTACCGACGGTTCCGGCACGGTGACGGGCGCCGTCGTAAGTTCCCCGCAAGGTGAGCTGCAGATCGATGCCTCCCGCGGCGTCGTCCTGGCCGCAGGCGGCTTCCCCAATGACATCTCCCGGCGCAAGGCGCTGTTCCCCGGGAACCCCACGGGCCGGGAGCATTGGACACTGGCACCGAAGGAAACCACCGGGGACGGCATCACCATGGCCCAGGCCATTGGGGCACGCTTCGAGACCGATGTCGCGTCGCCCGCTGCATGGTGCCCGGTGTCGCTGGTCCCGTACCGGAACGGACGGACCGGTACGTTTCCGCACATCATGGACCGTGCCAAGCCGGGCAGCATCGGAGTCCGCCGGGATGGCAAGCGGTTCGTCAACGAGGCAAACGGCTACTACGACTACGTTGAAGGCCTGCTCAATGCGACCCCCGAGGGTGAGCCCGTAGAGGCGTGGCAAATCGCCGATGCCGCGTTCGTGCGGAAGTTCCCCCTGGGCATGGCGAAACCCCTGCCGGTGCCTCTCTTCCCGTACATACGGTCCGGCTACCTCAAGAAGGGCAACACCCTTGAGGAACTGGCGGCAGCATGCGGGATTGATCCACAGGGGCTCACGGCCACAGTGGCAGCCTTCAACGCCAATGCCCGTCTGGGCATTGACCCCGACTTCAACCGCGGTGAGACCGAGTTCAACAGGTACGGCGGCGACCCCGGGAACACCCCCAACCCTTCACTGCGTCCCCTGGAGAAGGGCCCCTTCTACGCAGTGAAAATTGTCCCCGGATCCTTCGGTACCTTTGCCGGACTCGCAGCCGATCATCACGCACGGGTCCTGGATACGCAGGGCCAGCCCATCAGCGGCCTTTACGTTGGGGGCAACGACCAGGCCTCGGTCATGGGTGGGCACTACCCGGCTGGCGGAATCAACCTGGGCCCCGCGCTGACCTTTGGGTACATTGCGGGGCGCCGCCTCGCGGACGCTACGGAGTATGAAGACGACAACACCCTCGAACCGGGAGTACAGGGGAGCCAAGTTCATCCAGGCTGAGAGACGTGCAAGCTGCGAGAGCCCGGCTCCCCTGCCGGAACCGGGCTTTCCCGTCCCGGGACTAAACGGCAGGCACCACGCTGCAATCCGCCCTTGAACCAGCGAGCTGCGGCGCCCACCCGTCACTTCCCTGCAGGTAGGTCCTGGTCGTGTACTTGGCCGCCTCAGCCGCGGGCAACTGCGGACGGTCGGGGGTAACCTGCGCGCCGGGGCCGTGGTTGTTGTACTCATGGAACCGCGCCTCGCGCCAGGAGAAGCCGCTCATGTCCGTCCACGGCGTGCCGGAGATGTGGGCGCCAAGCCAGGAGTCCCGCACCAGGACCTGGGCAACGGCTTTCGGGTCGCCGCTGGGATGCCACGGCCTGCCGAGATGGACGGTGTCCCTCGCCGCGTCCGACACCAGCCGGCACTGGTCGAAGAGGTAACCGTGCGGGATGGACAGGTCCTGGCTGCCCGCCGTCACGTAACCGTTGTTGGTGGTGGAACCCCGATCCAGGGATTTGATTTCGCAGCCTCTGAAGACGGCCGTTCCGCGGCCGAAGATGAAGTCCACGTCGCCTTCCACATAGCAGCCGTCAAAGTAGAAACGGGCCTGGACGCCTGCAGCCGGTGAGTTGACCAGCAGGGTGTCCTGGTTGCCCAACAGCCTGATGTTGGACAGCACCGACCGGTCCGCCGTGATGTGCAGCGCCACGGCCTGGCGGTCCTTCATCCCCGTGTTGGCTGCCTCGTCGAAATCGTTGCTGATGGTCAGGTTCCGGGCCACAAAGTCCGGCCCGTCGATCCGGACGGACGCGCTGCCGGAGGTGCCAAAGTTCCCGCTGCCACCCGGCTTGGGGGTGCCGGACGCGTTGTTGAAGACCAGCACCACATCCTCGGGACGTCCGCCCTGGCCGATGAAGGAGATCCGCGGCTTGTCGGCCGGAACCCGCACGGCTTCGCGGTAGGTGCCGGGCTGGATCCTGATGACGGCCCGCTGGAGGCTCCCCGCAGGCGCGGAATCCACGGCGGCCTGTACGGTAGCGAACGTCCTGCCGGGTCCGACGTCGAGCGTCATCGGGACGTCGATGGGCCGCTCGGCCGGCCAGTACATGTCGAGCAGGGGTTCCGTGACGGCATCGATGTTCTGGAAATAGCCCGGCGGGACGATCTCCTTGGACTGCAGTTCACGTGCCACGAGGCGGGCCACCGCCACCGCGCCGGCGGCTTGGAAATGCGTGTTGTCCTCCGAACCCTGAGGGTACTGCGGGTGCTCGCCGGGAGCCAGGAAAAGGAACTGCGACTTGGTTCCTTCCGGCCCCAGCTGCTGCCAGAGCTGCTTCGAGGACGCGGTGAGGTCCACCAAAGGAGTGCCGGACGCGGCGGCAAGCTCCCGGACAGCCTGCGGATACGCGCCGTGGGAGTCCTTCGCATTGCCGAACGAGTCGAAGCGGCGGCGTTCCACCGGGGTGACCAGCACAGGTTTTCCCCCGCGTGCCCTGGCCCCGTCGATGTACCTGCCCAGGTACTCCTTGAACGTGGTGTCCGGGAGCGTTCCGCGCGCTGGGTCCGCCACCTTTTCGTCATTGTGGCCGAAAGAGACCAGCAGGTAATCGCCCGCCTGCATCAAGGTCAGCACCTGGTCCAGCAGCCCGGTGTCGGCAAAGCTCTTCGAGGAGGCGCCGGACCATGCGTAATCAAAGACGGTTGCCTGCGACCCCAACAGGAGTGGCAGGGCCTGGCCCCAACCGGCGCGGGGGCGCTCGGACTGCTGGTAGGCCGACGACGTCGAGTCCCCGACCACGAAGATGACCGGCCTGTTGCGGGGTTTCGTGGGGTCGGGGCCAGCTTGGGCGAAGGCCGCCGCCATGCCCGTTCCAGGGAAGGCTGCGGCGCCGGCGGTGAGTGCCAGCGCTGTCAGGACGCTGCGGCGGCTGGGCAGGATGGCAGCCATCAGAGGTCGCCTCCGGCCGTGAAGACCGGGCCCGTGGAGTCCTTGAGCAGTGCCGGCACGGCCTGGGCCGGGTGGACCTGGGTGCGCAGGGCAGGTATCCAGGACGTGTCCTCGGCCAGCTGGCCTGCGGGCGCCGCGGCGGCGTTGTACTCGGCGCGAATGTCGGTGATCTTGCCATTGACTGCATTGGCGGTGGTGGTAATGGCCGTTCCCTTGTAGCGGCCGATGATCTCCGCCGCATCAACGCCGGCTGGAAGCGTGAAGGCGTTCGCCTCCGCGTAGAGGTGTGAGCTGAACCCGGCGCCCAGGCTGTATTCGTAGGGGATGGCGCTGTCTTCGGTCACCTTAAAGTGGTTGTTGTACACGTCCACGTGGCCGAACCGGACGCGTGGCGCGCGCTGGCCCACATTTTCAAAGACGTTGTGGTGGATGGTGACCCGCAGTTTGCCGGGGTCCCCGCGCGTGGGCGAATCGGTGGAGCCGATCAGCAGCAGCTTGTCGTGGTCGGAGAACCGGTTGTAGGACATGGTTACCAGGTCCGATCCGTTGGTGACATCGACGGCGCCATCATGCACCTGGTAGGGGCGGCCGAAGTAGAGCGGCTGGGAGCTGTCGAGATTGGGGGCGTCCGTGAAAGCAGAGTGGTCGATCCAGACGTGCGTGGCCTTGTTGATGACTTGCAGCAGGTCGTATTCGCTGTTCCAGTTCCCCTCAGTGCCATCTGTGGGATCCCACGCGGGAAAGCAGTCGGCAGCGTCCCGCAGGGTGAGGTTACGGACGATGACATTGCTGGCTCCGTTGATGCGGAGGGCTGCGCCGGTGATGCTGCTGCCGGGAGTGGCACCGACGATGGTGGTGTTGCCTGGGATGTCCCACCGGATGGTCTTCGCCTGCTTTGCGGCGGCCAGGCGCCTCGCGTCCTCCTGCGGGCCCTCCGGCTTGCGGTCCCGGCCGTGGGTTGCCGGATCAAAATCCTCGAGGTACTGCGCCAGGCTGTAGTTCGTGCCGTCCGCGTAGCTTTCGCAGGTGAGTGGCGAACCATCCGCGGCAGTGTTGGCGTCGATGCTGCCGTGAACACGGACAATCTTGGGCTGGTTGCCGCCGGTGGCGAATGCAGCCAACAGTTCCGCCTTTGTGGAGACGTCGTAAACATTGGCGGCCTCTGCTGCCGAGCCGCCGGTGGTTCCAGTACCTTCGGATGCCCAGCCGTTTCCAGTGGGAAGAATCTGGCGCTCAAGCGGCGTCTGGGCGGTCTGGGCCGTGGGATCCGCCACTGGAACTGGGGAAGCTCCTGCCGGTCCGGCAACGAGGAGTGCTCCTGCAATGGCAATGGCTGCAGACATGGATAAGTGCGTACTGCTTTTTCGCATGTTCTCTCTTCCGTCATTGGAATGAACTGCGCCCAGGACCGGGGCCACTATGCCGCCGACATTTGTGAGCGCTGACAAGGACCATATCCAGAAAACGGTTTCTCGGCAATAGTTCTACTCCGGCTAGACTCGCCTGCATGGGGGAAAACAACATGCCTGACGAGCGCCAACCGTCCAAACGCGGCAAGCTTCCAGCCGCCGTCGTGCCAGTGCTCGGTGCTGCGGCGGTGCTGCTTGGCTGCCTGATCGCGTACCTGAACCGCAACTTCACCGGCTGGTTTGCCTATGCGCCGCTGAGCAAGACGCCCTTCAGCGCCAACGGCGCGGCCTTCGTCACCCAGGGGACCCAGATAGGCCTGGCCATCATGGCCGCCGGGCTGCTGGTGCTCGCATTCTGGGCTGGCTACCGGTTGGGACGGCGGGCGAACCCCGGACGCTAAGGCGCCGCCAGACCCGAGCCAGCGGAGCCGCCCAGCGGAACCCGCCTTGATACGTCGGAAAATTCCGACATATACTGTGGGTGTGCTTCCCGATGTCTTTGCCGCCGTAGCCAACCCGGCACGGCGCACCATCCTGGACGAGCTTCGGCAGGGACCGCGGACGGCCGGTGAGCTTACCGGCCTGCTGGACCTCAGCCGCCCCGCCGCGTCCGAACACCTGGCCGTGCTTCGCGAGGTGGGGCTGGTCCGCGAGGAGCGGCAGGGCCGGAACCGGGTGTACCACCTCCAGCCTGCCGCCCTCGCCGAGGTCGGCGGCTGGGTAAAGAACTTTGAGCACTACTGGAACCAGCGGCTGGACGCGCTGGCAGACCTTCTGGACGAGGAGAATCCGTCATGACCGAGAATGCCATCCGGCTGGAACGCCACTACCCGCACCCTGCCCCGGCGGTGTGGGCTGCACTGACCACACCGGAACTGCTGGCGCGCTGGTGGGCGCCCGGCGATATTGCGCCCGTGGCGGGACATCGTTTCACCATGGACATGGACGCCTGGGGCCGGCAGCAGTGCGAGGTCCTGGCCGTGGAGGAGGGCAGCTCCATCAGCTTCCTCTTCTCCGAAGGCCAGCTGGACACCACCATCACCTGGCGGCTCGAACCGGTCGACGGCGGTACCGTCCTCCACTTCGAACACGCGGGCTTCCAAGTCGATACCCCTATGGGCCGCCATGCCATAGAAGGCATGGGCAACGGCTGGCCGGGCCTGCTGGCCCGCATTGACGGGATCCTCGCCGAAGTCTCCTGACGCCTAGGGGGAGCGGACGACGGCGGGACGCGCCCGCCGTCGTCCGCTCCCTTCGGCGCCTTCCGCAGGTTTACCGCCCGAAGGAGAAGGGTAACGATGGAGTATGACTGATTCAGGAGCGGGCGGCGCCAACGACCCCTTTGACGGCAGCGACGGGATCGTGGCCGGAACCGAGCACCTTGAGACGCCTGAAAGCATCGCCGAGGATGTCCGCCACGACATCCAACTGGGCCACGTCCAGGACGATGTTACCCACGTCCTTGAGGAGCGGTTCGAGGAAGCAGGCATTGAGGCCCGCCCTGAGGAAGTGGATGACCTCGCCGAAGAAATCGAGCGGGACGCATCAAGCTAAGCCCCTGGCGTCGACGCCAAGGAGCAGGTGCTTCACCGAGCAGGACGGGCCTGAAACGGCAGGTAACAACCTGGTCCAGTGCGCTGGCCGTGTTGGGCGCATGGCTTCAAGGAGTCATACCGGTGGTCCAGGTGGCCCGCCCCTCAACAGGGTGGTTGCGGCTTAGGGCCAATCGGCCCGGGTGAAGCGTATGGGGCTCCGCAGTGTGAGAAGGCAATCGGATGTCCACTCGGCGACATTGCCTTGTGAGTCCTGTGCATTGGGCGCTGCGACCTGCTGCACGTCCTGGTTTGCAGCGTCTTGAGGACCATCGGCGATGCTTTTCATTTATCCCCCTTGGCAAGCGTGTGTGCCCACCCTAGGCACCCCGGAATGCCAAAGGAAGAGGGTTAATCCACCAGCGGGATAAACTGCGCAAATCTTGAGTATCACGCTACTCGGCACCAGGAACGGTCCGTGTTCGCGCTGTGGTTGCTGCCTTCCAGGGCCCCGCCCCGGCTGCTACCAGCGGCGTGACTTCCAGCCGGGTTCCCGGCCCTGCCAGCACCAGGACATGCTGGGCTGCCACGCCATCCAGGGCGGCAGCCACCTGCGGGACGATGTCCTCCACCCCGGCAGGAAGGACGGACGACGGCGGAAGTCCGGCGCCGCCGTCGTCTGCCCTCAGCCACGTGGTCACTTTGGCGCCGCCGGTGGCATCAGCGATGCCACGTGCCAACGCCTCCGGGTCCACGGTTCCCGGCGCGTAGCCGCTGATGAGCGTGACCCGCTCAATAACCCGTTTATGGATGGGTGCGGCGGCGGCAAGCAGGGCCCGGTCATGCCGCCACAGAGCAAAGTGGTAACCCGCCACCAGCCCGGCCGCCACCAGGAGGCCCAGCGGGGCCCGGATCCGGTCCAAAAGGCTGCCGCCCGAAACGTCACCCAGGAGGAATTCGAAGAGCCGGTAGCCAATGACCAGCAGCGTAATGAGCGCCACCACCGCACTGACACCGAAAAACGCCACCAGGTAGACGCGCCGGCCGGGAGGGATATCGGCTGCCGTCCGCGGCTGGTGCCTCGGCTTCCAGGCCTGCCACCAGACCGGGCCGCCGACGGCGAGGGAACTGATGCCGCCCAGGAGCAGGGTGCGCGTGGCACCACCGGCCAGTGGCGATACCGCAGCGGCCAGCAACGCGTTCACCACCACTCCGATGCCGGACGCGGCCGCGGCAAGCGCCACGGCCGACGTCACCAGGAGACTGGCGCGGCGGGTCCGGGGTGATCGGTGGACGGACGTGGTGCGGTGGTACCGCCACACCAGGGCGCCGATGACGGCGGCCGCAATGGCCGGGGCGAGCGGTTCGAGCAGGTCGTTCAGCGGGTCGTTCCGGTCAAACGCCAGCCGCAGGAGGACAAACAGGATGACACCCAGCCCGCCCAAAGCGGAGATCCCGGCGACGAAGATGCCGACAACGATGATGGTGACGTCCACCAGCCCTGTTTGGTAGCGCCGGCCACCCTCCCGGAACCAGTGCCACCACCACACCACTGCTCCGCCGGCGGCCCAAATGAGGGACCGGAGGACGTCGACCCACCACGGCTCAAAGGTGGCGGTGGCCGTGAAACCGCGGATGGCGACATCCAACAGCGTACTGAGCGCGGCAATCGAAGCGCCGGCGGCCAGCAACAGGCCAAAGACGAAGCCGACGACGGCGCGCACGTCCTCAAGGTGCGATGACGGTTTGCGGGGGTGCTTCCACATCCACCGGTGCCACCACCAGATAGCTGCCCACACAAGGGCGTTGGCCAACGGGGACTGCCACTGGCTTTCCTTCGCATCAACAAAAGATGAGGCGAGGTCCAGCAGCGATGTGGTGCCGATGATGAGCGAGACCGCGTACATACCGGTCAGGTAGAGGCCCCACCCGGGCGCAGTCCGCTCCGATTCGTCGTCGAGCCTCCGCCACACGAACCACCAGAGAAGCAGTGCCAGCGGGCCGCCGATCAGGGTGAAGGCCAGCGACAGGGCCAGCCCGGCCACGTCGCCCGCCGCCAGGACAGACGCCGTTCGGAACAGCCGTTCCAGCAGTCCGCTGAGGCCTGACGCCGTGATGACCACCAAGGAAAACAGCAGAACGTACAGGATCAGGCGGCGAAGTGTGGCCAGGCCGCTGGCGGGAGCGGGAGCCAATGGTGCTGCCGGCGCCGTCATTGCTTCACCGGCGTCACGGTGCAGGCCATCAGGGGGTACGGCGGCTGGTCGATCATCCATGTCCCGTTCACCTTGAGGAGCGAGAAGGCGTCCTCCATCTCATACTCTGAGGGGCCGAACGGTCCGCCCTGTGACGACCGCACGATCGAAACTTTGACGGTGGCTGAATCGGTGCGCTCCGTCGTCGAAATCAACACCACCCGGGCAGGGCGCGGTTCGCCCGGGTAGGACCCGCTGCACCTGCTCCGGGCACCCTCGGTGAGGAAGGACTGCGCGGTGGGGATGTCGCCGTCGATCACGGCTTTGCTGTACTGCTGGACCACTCCGGCGGGGCTCGCCTTATCCAGCGGTGCCGGCTCACCCCGGGTAAATACCACGGCCAGCGCAACCACCACCAGCACCACCACAACGCCCGCCAGCGCGAGCAGGATCCGGTCCGGTTTTCGCGCTGCGTCGTCCATGGCGCAAGTATGCGGCAGGTCGGCGGCTTTCGCCCGTGTCTTAGGACCTGATTTTCCGCCGCCACTCGAAAACTCAACAACGTTGCGCCTCACGCAACATAATCGGGCATTGCTGGCCGATTGCGTTCGTCCTGCGACGGCGTTGCCACTCCGTGGAATGAGCTAAGAAACTTTATCGGCGGCTATTGACTGTGGCACGCGTCACGGCCTATCTTGAAACAACCATGTTGCAACAGCTGCAACTCCTACTTTTACTGGTGGTTCCATGAGTAACGAATCAAACTCACCCGTCGCAGGAGTCATTGCCAATGACGTTGATGCTCCTTCCGCGGCAGGCCACGGCGCGGACAACCCGGTGGCCAGCAAGGACGTTCGACGCCGGGTGGTCACGGCGAGCTTCATCGGCAACTTCGTCGAGTGGTTCGACTACGCCGTGTACGGCTATCTCGCGGCCGTCATTTCCTCGGTATTCTTTCCCGAAGCCGACCGGCAGACCGCGCTGCTGGCAACCTTCGGCGTCTTTGCCATTTCCTTCTTCGTCCGGCCCCTGGGCGGCTTCTTCTGGGGCCACATCGGCGACAAGCTGGGCAGGCGCAAAGCCCTGTCGCTCTCCATCGTCATCATGTCCGTCTCCACCTTCTGCATCGCCCTCATTCCGGGATACTCAACCATCGGCATGCTGGCTCCGGTCCTGCTGCTCCTGGTCCGCGTGGTGCAGGGCTTCTCGGCAGCCGGCGAATACGCAGGCGCCTCAGCCTTCCTGGTGGAATACGCCCCGGCCAACCGCCGCGGACTCTACGCCGCGGTGGTCCCGGCCAGCACCGCAGCGGGCCTGCTCCTGGGTTCCCTGATCGCTGCGCTCCTCAGCTCTGTGCTCAGCACCGAACAGCTGCACGAGTGGGGCTGGCGGCTGCCGTTCCTCCTGGCGGCACCCATGGGCCTGATCGGCCGCTACATCCGCACCAAGCTGGAGGACACACCCGCTTTCCGCGCCCTGGCCGACCAAGCTGAATCAGCGCCTAAGGCTCCTGCGCTGGACATGTTCCGGACCTACCGCAAGCAGCTGATCATTGCCTGCGGGGCAGTGCTGCTCAACGCCGTCGGCTTCTACGTCATCCTCAGCTACATGCCCACGTACCTTTCCGAGGAACTGGGCTTCGGGCCCACCGAATCCTTCCTGGCCACTACCATCGCCCTGGCCAGCTACATCGGATTCATCTTCCTGACCGGCATCGCGTCGGACCGGTTCGGCCGCAAGAAAATGCTGATCACCGCCTCCGTGCTGTTCATCCTCCTGACCGTCCCCGCCTTCATGCTCCTGGACACCGGCAACTTCCTGGTCATCGTGCTGGTCCAGATCCTGCTGGGCGGCATGCTCACCCTGAACGACGGCACCCTGCCCAGCTTCCTTGCCGAACTGTTCCCCACCAAGGTCCGGTACAGCGGATTCGCAGTCAGCTTCAACCTGTCCAATGCATTGTTCGGCGGCACCGCACCCTTCATGGCCACACTGCTGATCGGCCTGACGCAGAGCAAGCTGGCCCCCGGCTGGTACCTGGTGGCGGCCTCTGTCGTATCCCTGGTGGCCGTGCTGTTCGCCGCCGAAACGTCGCGGAAGCCCCTTAAACACCTCTGAGCGACCAGAGGCCCCTCAACCAACCCCTCGCACAAACAACACCAACTGCAGCGCAATCACCTGCCGCGGCATGCCCTGGCAGCAGCTGCATCCATTAGAAAGGCACACCCGTGACCATCACTGCCGACAACGCCTCATCCATCGCCGAGCTGGAGCGCCTCAAGGTCCTGCACAACGGCACCAAGGGCAAGCTCACGTTCTCCGACGCAGAGTTCGAGCGCCGCCTGGGCGGGCTCCGCCGGATCATGGCCGCCAAGGACCTGGACGCGGTCATCCTCACCAGCTACCACGGCATCAAGTACTACTCCGACTTCCTGTACACCACGTTCGGCCGCAACTACGCCCTGGTGGTCACCGCTGACGACTCCGTCACCGTCACGGCCAACATCGACGCCGGCATGCCCTGGCGCACCTCCTACGGCGAGAACATCGTCTACACCGACTGGCGCCGCGACAACTTCTACTTCGGCCTGCAGGAGGCACTGCGCCAGCGCGGCGTCAAGGCCTCCCGCCTGGGCGTCGAGGACGACTTCCTCCCCGGCCTGACCCGCGAGAAGATCGCCGCCGCCTTCCCCGGAGCGGAACTCCTGGACGTTTCGCAGGACGCCATGCGCCAGCGCATGATCAAGTCCGCCGAGGAGATCGAGGTCATCAAGCACGGCGCCCGCATCGGCGACCTGGGCGGCGAAGCCATCCGCAACGCCATCCGCGAGGGCATCACCGAGTACGAGGTGGCCCTGATCGGCACCGAGGCCATGGTGCACGAAATCGCCCGCACGTTCCCGCACCGCGAGGTCCGCGACACCTGGGTGTGGTTCCAGTCCGGCATCAACACCGACGGCGCCCACAACTGGGCCACCACCCGGAAACTGCAGCAGGGCGACATCCTCTCGCTCAACTGCTTCCCGATGACCTCCGGCTACTACACCGCCCTGGAGCGCACCCTCTTCCTGGGCCAGCCGGACGAACGCTCCCTGGAACTGTGGAACATCAACGTGGAGGTGCACCGCCGCGGCCTGGAACTCATCAAGCCCGGCGCCGTCTGCAAGGACATCGCCGCCGAGCTCAACGAGATCTACATCAGCCACGGCCTGCTGGCCAACCGCACCTTCGGCTACGGACACTCCTTCGGCGTCCTCAGCCACTACTACGGCCGCGAAGCCGGCCTGGAACTGCGCGAGGACATCGACACCGTCCTGGAACCCGGCATGGTGGTCTCCATGGAACCCATGATCACGGTGGCGGACGGCCTGCCGGGCGCCGGCGGCTACCGCGAGCACGACATCCTGGTCATCGGCGAGGACAACACGGTGGAGAACATCACCAAGTTCCCGTTCGGCCCGGAACACAACATCATCCAGGCATAACCATCACACTGGGAGGCGGCGCCACGGACACGTGGCGCCGCCTCTGCCGTCCATGAGGAAAGATGGTGTCCACCATGACTCCTGCAAAAACCTCCGACAGCAACGGCAACGGGACCGGCACCAACGGCGGGACGGACGCGAAAGGCGCCTCCGTCGTCGTCAATGCCATCGCCGTCCTGCGCACCTTCACGGCTGACGAACCCCTGCTGGGCGTCACCGAAATCGCCAACCGCGTAGGCATGCACAAGAGCAGCGTCTCCCGGATCCTGGCCACGTTCGAGCAGGAAAACCTGGTGGAACGGGACCCCGAAACCAAGCGGTTCCGGCTGGGGCTGGGACTCATCGCCGTCGCCGGGCCGCTGCTGGCCGAGATGGAGGAACGGCGCGTGGCGTATCCGGTCCTGCGGCAATTGACCGAGCAGACCGGGGAAACCAGTGCGCTGATGCTCTGGAACGGGGATGAGGCCATCTGCGTGGAGCAGATCGCCAGCCACCATCAGATCAAGCACACCACGCCTTTGGGGGCGCGCTACCGGGACGCCATGAGCGCCTCCGTCCAGGTATTCCTCTCCACCCTCCCGGCCGAGCGGGTACGGGAGCTGCTGCGCAGCGGAACCATCACCTTTCCAGGACTGGACGACGCCGGACTGGCAGCTTACGAAGCCAGGCTCCAGGATGTGGCGGAGCGGGGATGGGCGGGAAACTACGGCGAATCGTCCATGGACGAGGTTGGCGTCGCCGCCCCCGTCCGGGACCACCGCGGCGACATAGTGGCCGCCGTCCTCATCCCAGCCCCCCGCTTCCGGGTATCGAAGGAACAGTTCGAAAGCCTGGGGGAGGCCTGCGTGGCCGCCGCCGCCAAAGTCACCACCCGCCTGGGCGGGCGCCCCACAACCTGAAGCGGCGTGGCGGTGTTCTGCGTCTTTTAGCTGGGGTGTTCGAGCGAGATGGTTTCCAGGTGCTCGGGGACGCGGGCTTTCCAGCCAAGTTGGCGCTTGATGCGGGCCCGGAGGGTGTCTGCGGCGTCCGGTTCACCATGCGTGACGTAGGTCATGGCCGGCGCCTGGGAAGCGGTCTTCATCCATTGGATCAGCTCGTCGGAATCCGCATGGGCTGACAGTCCTTCCATTTGGATGACTTCTGCTCCGATTTCAACGTCCTGTCCGTAGATGCGGAGGTGTTTTTCACCCGCGGCGAGCGATGCTCCGCGCGTGCCTCCGGCCTGGTATCCGCTGAGGATGATGGCGTTGCGCCGGTCCGGCCCGTAGGCCGCGAGGTGGTGCAGGATCCTGCCGCCAGTGAGCATGCCGCTGGCGGAGATGATGATCATGGGTCCGCCGCGAAGGTTGAGCAGCTTGGATTCGTCAGCGCTTCGGACGGGCGTAGCCACTTTGTACATGCTTTCGAATTCGTGCTGTTTGAGCCTGTGTTCCTCGCGGTGGCGCTGGTACATACCGGAGGCGTCAATGGCCATCGGGCTGTTGAGGTAGATCGGGATGGAGGGGATGGCATTCCTGGCCAGAAGGCGTGAGAGGTGCAGCAGGACTGTTTCGGCCCGGCCGACGGCGAACGCAGCGATCATGATGACGCCGCGTCGTTTGGCCACCCGGCTGATGATCTCGCCCAGTTCGGTTTCAGGGTTCCCCGCGGGATGTGCCCTGTTGCCGTAGGTGGATTCGGTGACCAGTACGTCCACGGGCTCAAGGTCACGGGGCGGGTACATCAGTGGGTCGTGGGTGCGGCCCAGATCCCCGGTGAAATGGATCGTCCTGCCGCCGAGTTTGAGGTGCACCTGTGCGGCGCCCAGGATGTGGCCGGCGGGAAGGAATGTCGCTTCGATGCCCCCGGGCAGGGAAAACGGGGAGTCGAAGCCCTGGGTCCTGAAACTGTTGAGCGATCGGACGGCGTCTTCTGCAGTGTAGAGGGGCACTGGCGGATGATGTGTTGATGATGCTGTGCGGTCCGCATACCGGGCTTCCTCTTCCTGGAGGTAACCGCTGTCGGGAAGCAGCAGTGAACACAGTTCTGCCGTACCAGGGGTCGCATAGACAGGGCCGTTGAAACCGTCGCGGACCAGGGCAGGAACATACCCGGTGTGGTCCAGGTGGGCATGTGTGAGGACAACGGCGTCGATGTTCGCGGGGCTGACCTGGAACGCTACCCGGTTACGGTCGCGGAGGTGTTTATAGCCTTGGAACAGACCGCACTCGATCAGGACCCGGTGGCCGCGTGAACGGATCAGGTACCTGGAACCCGTCACAGTGTCGGTTGCACCGAGGAACTGCAACGTCGGGGGATGCTGGTCCCTTGGCTGGGGCACTGCCCGTTACCCGCGGGTGATGGGAAGTTTTTTCGGTTCGGTGGGTTGGGCCTGCTCGGGCAACGGGGTGCGGACTTCCAGGACCCCGTTGGTGTAAGTGGCTTTGATGTCTTCTTCCTTGACCCCGTCAGGGAGCGGGATGTTCCGGCTGAAGGACCCGTAGCGGAACTCTGACCGATAGCTGCCTTTGTCCTTGTGTTCTTCCTTTTCCTGGCGTTCAGCGCGGATCCGCAGGAACCCGTCATCCATTGTCACTTCAATGTCTTTGTCAGGATCGACGCCGGGCATCTCGGCACGCACCACAAGGGTCTTGTCGTCGACGAACTCTTCGACCCTGATCGGGGCAGGGCTGGCCGGTGACTCAAACATGCGCTCTATGGAGTCCAGCAACTCCGCCGGGGAGCGCAGGGCAGACGTGAAGGGGGAGGGCCACCGGGAGGCTGCGAAGGGGGACCATTTGAGCAGATCAGACATGACAAAAACTCTCCAGATTCGGTGCGGAGGACGCCCGGAAGGGGCCGTATCAATCCAGTAAATACCCGTGCAGCCGGGGCTGGCAGGGGCAAAAGACCCGCCCGCCCGGAGCCCTCACGCACAGCCCTGAAATTCATGGATACCTGAGGACTAAAGCCTCTGAAGGCAAGACGCGCCCGGCTCGAAGCTGGAACCATAGGGAGGCTTGCCCCACCCCGGCAGCCGAACTTAAACACAACAATTTCCCTCCCTGCGTACAAGGAAGCAAGCCATGTCTGCATCATCAGCACATCCGGGCGTAGGCGCACGTCACCACCGCACGGCCATCGAAATCACTGCCCTGGCGGCGGGAGCAGTTTTCGCCCTGGTGGGCGTTCTCGGTTTCATCCCTGGAGTCACCACGAACTATTCGGAACTGAGTTTCGCCGGCCCCGACTCCGGCGCGATGCTCCTGGGTGTCTTCCAGGTATCCATCCTGCACAACATTGTTCACCTCCTCTTTGGAGCAGCCGGCCTGCTCATGGGCAGGACCGCCTCCCAGTCGAAGTACTACCTCATCGGCGGCGGCGCCCTCTACCTGGTTATTTGGCTCTACGGACTCCTGATTGACCAGGCATCCTCGGCCAACTTCATCCCGGTGAACACCTCAGATAACTGGCTCCACGTGGTGCTGGGAGTCGTCATGCTCGCAGTGGGGATTGTGCTTGGCCGCGGAACCGGCCCGGCGAAAGCACCCTGATCCCTCTGACCCAGTACGGCTCGGGGCAGTGAAAGGAAAGACGAATGACCAGCACTGGTCCATTCCTGATTGTTGTCGGCTTTGACGGTTCCGAACCCTCCCAGGCAGCACTGGACTGGGCGATGGATGAGGCCCGCCAACGCAATGGCCAACTCCGCTTCGTCACCGCCTGGAACAAGCCGCCAATGGCGTGGTATCCGGCTGTCCTGGAAACGGCCGCAGGTGAAATTGCCGCCGAAGAGTCTCCGGAGCACATCGCCCGGACGCTCCAGGGTGAGGCGCTGAAGGCCGCCGCAGATGGCGGCGTGACCGCTTCGGGGCAACTCGTAGACACCCATTCACCTGCTTCGGCGATTCTTGACGCCGCCAAGGACGCGGATCTCATTGTCGTCGGCTCCCGGGGCCATGGGGGATTTCCAGGGCTGCACATGGGCTCCGTATCCACCCAGGTGGTCAACCACGCCCCCTGTGCTGTCCTGGTGGTCCAATCCAAGGCGTAATGCCCCTGGAGCCTGCTCAGCTGGGCCCTGTCAGCCGCTGCAGCTGGGCGCGTGGAGGGGACGCACACCAAAAGTTCAAGCGGAATGCGCTCTACCTCTGGTGGAGTGCCGGGGCCGGTCGTAAAGTGGAAGTGCCTGCAGGTAACCATCAGATGACGCCGGGTTGTTCAGGACATGAGAATGTCCGAGCCGTCTCTTAGCGAGATCGCGAAGGTACCTGCAGGTTCTGCGTTTAAACACTTTTCTCCGCTGGAAATTTGGCTCTTGCGTCCCCGCAAAACCAGGCGTAACACTGTTAATACGTTCTTCGAAAGAAGGGCGGGAACGGACAACAGGGAACCCTGGAACACACCGTGGATCTGATCCAGGTGGTCTGCCGGTGACGAGGCAGGAAGCACCAGGATTCCCGCAAGTTCGGGAGATGATGTTCGTCATAACGGAATCAAAACAGTCGAAGCCCCTTCAGCATTGCTGGTGGGGCTTCCCCTTTGTACTGCCAGGTCAGGGCAGTCCGGCCATCCGGGCCGCCAGGTGCAGTGCCGCCAGCCGGCCCGTGCCGCGCGGATCACCGCCGCACAGCTCGAAAATGCGCTGCAACCTGTGGTGCATCGACTGGCGCTCCAAGTGCAGTTCCCGTGCAGACTGCGCTGTGTTGCAGCCTGAGTCCAGCCACACCTGCAGGGTCTCCAGCAGCTGGGACTGCCGCTGCGCATCATGCTCAAGGACCGCCCGCAGTTGCCGGTTGACGAACGCCTCCCGTGATGAGGCATCAAGGCAGGTCAGGGACAGGCTCTCCACGGCAGCGTCCTCCGCATCCACCACCACCAGGCCGCGGGCCGGATAGCGCCTGCGCGCCGACGCGTTCCTGCGCCGGATCTGGCGCACCTCCAGGGTGCGGCGGGCTTCGGCCAGGGACCAGGCGGCTTCCGCCACGCCGCCGGCCAGGGGACCGACGGCGATCACCGCATCATGGTCCCCTTCCAGCCCCCTCAGCGATTCCACAAGCTGCCGCCGTTCACCGACAGTGTCAGCGCAGGGCAGGCCGATCATCACCACCAGTTCGGCATCATCCAGATAGGCGGCGCACGGAATGCGCCGTGAGCTGAGGAAGCTTTCGACGGCGCCACGCAGCTCCTGCGGTGACGCGGCGTGGATTGCCGCCACCACGGAGGGGGAGTCCGTGGGGAAGCCGGCACCCGGAGCCAGCTGCTCAAGGCGCCACTCCGGAGCTGCGTTCAGGACTGCCCGCATCAGTTCGGCGCCAGCCAGGGCATGCAGTCCGGGAGGCGTGTGCTGCAGCAGGGCCAGGCCCAGGATGTCCACGGCGCGTTCCCCCGCCACCTGCGCCAGGGCCACGTCCGCGGCATCCGGAACCCGCACCTCCAGGCGGCCCATGAGGACACCCCGCACGGGAATGTCCACGGTGATCATCGTTCCGCCGGCCCTGCCGTGAAAGCCGCCGTGCCCGCCCGGCCCGGAGCCGCCGTCGTCCGCTGTATCGCCAGCTGCCGCCGCCCCGGCTTCCGCGCCAATGTCACCGTTCCAGCCCTCGGGCATGGCGCTGCCCATGGTGACTCCCCAGGGGGAGGTGAGCTTCACCGCGGAGCTGGTGATGCCGGCCAGTACGCCCAGGATCTTGTCGAGTGAAGCGCCGTGGGCCAGCTCCGCCGCCATGGCCCGGGTGGCAGCGTCAGCCTGCTGCAGGTGTCCCACGGACTCGCTCACAAGCAGGGAATTGATGGCCTGCATGACGCCCACGAACGGCACCACCTTGCGCAGCTCCACCACCGGAAGGCCATATTCCTCGGCCTTTTCGAGCATGTTGGCCGGGATCTCCGGCAGGGCGCCACCGGTCTCGATGGCGAGCGCTGCAATCCCGCGCTGGGCCAGTTCGCGCACGTAGTCCTCCCGCTTGGCAGGCGTGGCCGTGGCCAGGGTGATCCCGCCGCACAGCAGCAGTTCGCCGCCCCGGAGCAGGGGTGCAATGTCAAGCACTTCGCTGGAGTGGACCCAGCGGACCGGTTGCGCGTCGGCCGCCACACCCAGGGGATGGACCACGGGATCGGCGGCGGCGAGGGCGGGGTGGGCGAGTATTTCGCCAAGAAACACTGACACGACAGTCCGTAACGTTGTAGGGGAATCTGTTCGACACATCGTATCTTGTTCCTTGTGATGGGGGCCACATAGCCTTTTGGTACTTATCCACCTCACGGAGGCCCCCATGCAAGAAAAGCTTTCACCAGCCACGCACGGCCAGCCCGGCCAGGCCACGCAGGACCACAACGCCGTGGACCACGAAGCCTGGCTCCAGCCCATCCCCGAATCAGCACGCACACGCAAGGTTTCCGGCCAGTTCTGGATCTGGGCGGGCGCCAACCTGGCACCCATCAACTGGGTGCTGGGGGCACTCGGGATCCAGCTGGGACTCGGGTTGGCGGACACCGTCACCGTCCTGGTCCTGGGCAACCTGATCGGCATGCTGCTCTTTGGCTGCTTCGTCCTCCTGGGCCAGAAGACCGGCGCCACCGGCATGGTCCTGGCCCGCGCCGCATTCGGACGGCGCGGCAATTACCTCCCGGCCGCCATCCAGGCCCTCCTGGTCATCGGCTGGTGCGCGGTGAACACCTGGATCATCCTGGACCTGGTCATGGCGCTCTTCGGAACCCTTGGGTGGGTTGACCCGGAAGCCCCCAACTACGCCTGGAAGATCGGCGTCGCCACCTTCATCATGGCCCTGCAGGTAGCCATCGCCTGGTTCGGCTACAAGGCCATCGCGGCCTTCGAAAAATGGACCGTACCGCCCACCATCCTCATCCTGGCCGTTATGTCGGCCGTCGCCTGGTTCGGCATGGACATCGACTGGGGCTACGCCGGACCGGCCGGCGCCATCCTGGAAGGCTCGGAGCGGATCGCCGCCATGAGCGCCGTCATGACCGCCATCGGCATCGGCTGGGGCATCACCTGGTTCACCTACGCCGCGGACTACTCCCGGTTCGTCAGCACCAGCGTCCCCAAGAAGAAGGTCTACCTCGCCTCGGTCCTTGGCCAGTTCATCCCGGTGGTCTGGCTGGGTGTCCTGGGCGCCAGCCTGGCCACCAACTCCGGGGAGATCGACCCCGGCAAGCTGATCGTCCTCAACTTCGGCGCCATGGCGCTGCCGGTGCTGCTCATGGTGCTCCACGGCCCCATCGCCACCAACATCCTCAACATCTATACGTTCTCCGTCGCAACCCAGGCACTGGATATCTCCATCAGCCGCCGCAAGCTCAACCTGTTCGTCGGCGTCTTCTCGCTGGCCGCCGTCGTCTTCTTCATCTTCCAGGAGGACTTCGCCGCGGTACTCGACGCCTGGCTGATTGGCCTGGTGGCCTGGGTGGCCGCCTGGGGCGGCATCATGCTGGTGCACTACTTCTGGCTGGACAAGCGCTGGCCGGGCGAGCCGGAGCGGCTGTTCGACGCCGTGGGCACCAAGCGGCTGCCCGGCGTCAACTGGGCCGGTGTCATCTCCCTGGTGGCCGGGATTTTCGCAACGTGGCTCTTCATGTACGGCCTGATCCCCATCATGCAGGGCCCCATCGCGGTGGCGCTGGGCGGCTGGGACCTGTCCTGGCTGGCCGGTGGACTGACCAGCGCCGGGGTGTACGCCATCCTCGGGCCGCGGCAGCACATCCGCTACCTTGCCCTGCAGCCCCGCATCAAGGAGGCGGCGGACAGCGCCCCTGGAGCAGACGGCAAGGCAGCGGACAGCGCGCCCGCCCTTCCCGCCCTCTAAACGGCCCTGCCCTTCTTCCCCAGCACCTGGCGCGCACTGCGCCCGCCGAAAGGATTCCCCATGAACCAGCCCGCCATCGCAGACCCGCTGCACCCCATCACCTGGCCCGACGGCGCCAAGGCCGCCGCATCCTTCACCTTCGACGTGGACGCAGAGTCCTGCACCATCGCCCACAACCCCACCAGCACCCGGCGCATGTCCCTGATGAGCCACCAGTCCTACGGCCCCAAAATCGCGGTGCCGCGGCTCCTGGCCATCCTGGCGCGCCAGGACATCCAGGCCACCTTCTTCATCCCGGGCTTCACCGCCGAGTCCTACCCGGACGTGGTGCGGCAGATCGTGGACGGCGGCCATGAAGTGGCGCACCACGGCTACCTGCACGAACCCATGCAGGGCATCGACGCCGCCACCGAGGCAAGCTACATCGACCGGGGCCTTGAGGCCCTGGCCACGGTGGCCGGAGTCCGGCCGGTGGGCTACCGGGCACCGTGGTGGGAGCTGAACTGGCACTCGCCGGGTCTGCTGGCCGACCGCGGCTTCCTCTACGATTCCAGCCTGCTCGACGGCGACGCCCCCTACCGCTTCGCCGTCGCCGCCGATGATCCCCGGGACATTGTGGAGATTCCGGTGGACTGGACCCTTGACGACTGGGAGCAGTACGCGTTCTATCCCGGCGTGACGGGCAGCGGGGTGATCGAGAGCCCGGCCAAGGTCCTGGAGATGTGGACCCTTGAAGCCGAGGCCCACCACTCCCAGGGCAGCTGTTTCGTGCTGACCAACCACCCGTTCATCTCCGGCCGGCCGTCCAAGGCGGTGGCGCTGGAGCAGCTGATCGAGCGGGTTAAGGCGATGGACGGCATGTGGGTAACCACCATGGAACAGATTGCCCGGCACACCAAGGAAACCGTGACGGAGGTCCACACCCACGCTCGGATCGACGTGCCGGTATTCCCGGGCGCGGGTGCACAGTTCCAGCCCGCCTTGGTGCGGCAGGGGGTGCTGGCCTAGCGTCCTGGGGTAGCGCCCGGGGCAAGCGTCCCGGGCGAGGAAAGCGGCCGACGGCGGGAGTTCCCGCCGCCGGCCGCTTTCGGTTGTTTACGACTGGTCAGCCGTGGTCATCAGGGACTGCATCTGGGCTGCGGCGCCGCTGCCCGGGGCGGGCGTGTAGACAACGATGTGCAGGTCCGGCCGGTCCGAAGGCGACACTTGGTGGTGTTCCAGCTGGAGGACTCCGACGGCGGGGTGGTGGAAGAGCCGCTCGCGGGATTCGAAGCCCAGGATGTCGTACAGGTCCCAGCCCTGGCGGAACTCGGGGCTTGCCTCCTTGAGCCGTTCCACCTGGTACTGGATGTCCGGATCACCCAGCCGCTGTCCGGTTTCGGCGCGGAATTCGGCAAGGAAACGCTTGCTGGTGGTGTCCCAGTCCGGGAGCAGGTCCCGGACGTAGGGGTCGGTGAACACCAGCCACAGCAGGTTCCGGTCCGCCGGGGGCGCTGTGGCGATGTTGGGGTACAGCGCCGCATAGGCCTTGTTCCAGCCGGCTACGCCCCAGTCCGGGAACAGGGCAAAGGACGGATTGGGATCAAGTGCATCCAGCAGCCGCTGGATGTGGGGCGGAGCAGTATCGGCGGCGGGGCCGGAGGGCGCCGCGGACGCATACCCGCCCAGGGACAGGACATAGCCAAGGCCGGTGGTGGAAAGATGCAGCGCACGGCTGACGGCCTCCAGGACCTGTCGGGAGGGGCTGATGTCCCTGCCCTGCTCCAGCCAGGTGTACCAGGTGACGCTGACACCGGAGAGGAAAGCCACCTCCTCGCGGCGCAATCCCCGGTCGCGCGAGCGGCCGATCGGCGGCAGGCCATAGTCGGCCCGCAGCGCCTGGTCGCGGCGGGCGCGCAGGAAGAGGCCAAGTTCCTTGCGCCGTCCGGGATCACTCACCCGAAAATACTATTACTCTGGTACTCCTACTACTAGTAGCAAGAGCGTCTTCCACCCCGGCCCATGAGCCCGCAGGATGGTAGGCATGCCTGCACTTCGCTCTAAAACAGTCACCCATGGCCGCAACATGGCCGGCGCCCGCGCACTGCTGCGCGCTTCCGGCGTCGCCAACTCGGACATCGGAAAGCCGATCATCGCCGTGGCCAACTCCTTCACCGAGTTCGTCCCCGGCCACACCCACCTCGCCCCCGTGGGCCGGATCGTCTCCGACGCGATCCTCGCCGCCGGCGCCGTGCCGCGCGAGTTCAACACCATCGCCGTGGACGACGGCATCGCCATGGGCCACAGCGGCATGCTCTACTCGCTGCCGTCCCGCGACCTGATCGCCGACTCCGTGGAGTACATGGTCAACGCACACTGCGCCGACGCCCTGGTATGCATCTCCAACTGCGACAAGATCACCCCCGGCATGCTCATGGCCGCGCTGCGCCTGAACATCCCCGTGGTCTTCGTCTCCGGCGGCCCCATGGAAGCAGGGCGCGTGACCCTGACCGACGGCTCCGTCCGCTCCCTGGACCTGGTGAACGCGATTGCCGATGCCGTGGACGAGTCCATCTCCGATGCCGACATCAACCTCATCGAAGAGAACGCCTGCCCCACCTGCGGCTCCTGCTCCGGCATGTTCACCGCCAACTCGATGAACTGCCTCACCGAGGCCATCGGCCTGTCCCTGCCGGGCAACGGGTCCGTGCTCGCCACCCATACCGCCCGCAAGGCCCTGTACGAGAAGGCCGGTGCCGCCGTCGTCGAGCTGGTGAAGCGCTACTACGACGGCGACGACGACTCCGTGCTGCCGCGCTCCATCGCCACCGCGAAGGCCTTCGATAACGCCATGGCCCTGGACATCTCCATGGGCGGCTCCACCAACACCATCCTGCACCTGCTGGCCGCCGCCCAGGAGGCCGGCGTGGACTACGGCCTGGCCGAGATGGATGCCAAGTCCCGCCAGGTGCCCTGCCTGGCCAAGGTGGCTCCGAACGTGGCCAAGGACAAGACCTACTACATGGAGGACGTGCACCGCGCCGGCGGCATCCCCGCCCTGCTGGGCGAGCTGAACCGAGGCGGCCTCCTGCACAAGGACGTCCACTCCGTGCACTCCGATAACCTGGACGGCTGGCTGGATGACTGGGACATCCGGGGCGGCAAAGCCACCGAGGAAGCAAAGGCCCTGTGGCACGCCGCTCCCGGCGGCGTCCGTTCCTCCACCGCGTTCTCCCAGTCGAACGAGTGGACCTCCCTGGACACCGACGCCGCAGAAGGCTGCATCCGCTCGGTGGAGCACGCGTACTCCAAGGACGGCGGACTGGCCGTGCTCCGCGGCAATGTGGCCATCGACGGCGCCGTGGTGAAGACCGCCGGCGTGGACGAGTCCATCTGGACCTTCTCGGGCCCGGCCGTGGTGTGCGAATCCCAGGATGAAGCCGTGGAAAAAATCCTGAACAAGACCGTCAAGGAAGGCGACGTGGTGGTCATCCGTTACGAAGGCCCCCGCGGCGGCCCCGGCATGCAGGAAATGCTCTACCCGACGTCGTTCCTCAAGGGCCGCGGCCTGGGCAAGAAGTGCGCCCTCATCACTGATGGCCGTTTCTCCGGCGGCACGTCCGGCCTGTCGATCGGGCACATCTCGCCGGAGGCTGCCTCCGGCGGCGCCATCGCCCTGGTGGAGGACGGTGACATCATCAGCATTAACATCTCGCAGCGTTCCATGCAGCTTGAGGTCTCGGACGAGATCCTGGCCGAACGCCGCGAGAAGCTGGAGGTCAACGGCGGCTACAAGCCCAAGGACCGGGACCGCCAGGTCTCCGCTGCACTGCGCGCCTACGCCGCCATGGCCCTGTCCGCGGACAAGGGCGCAGTACGGGACGTGTCGCTGGTAGAGCGGTAAGGCGTCCACGGCGGGGAAGGGGAGAAGCAGGTCCTCCGGCCCTCCCCCGCCCGGGCCCGGCGCGCCACACTTGAAGGGTCATCGGCAGGCCCAAAGGAGGGTGTGGTGCGCAGGCTCATCACGGCGTTTTCGGCAGCGGCCCTGGCAATGCTGTTCCTGGCCGGCTGCTCACCGCAGCCGGGAAGTCCACAGCCCTCGCCATCCACGGCGGGCTCTGCCGCCACGTCAGCAACGGCCACCGGTACGGCCGCCGGGCCGACGCCGTCGAGCGTCCCTTCCACACCAACAGCCGCGCCCGGCACTTCTGCGGCCGGTTCTGCCGCGGCTGCCTGGACCACGTTCACGACGGCGGATGGCGCCATGGCGTTCGACTTACCTGCCGCCTGGAGCGTCAAGGATCCGGCAGGGGAGTTGGCGGAGGGCGGAGGGGCCTTTGCGGAGGTGCGGAACCAGGCCGGAAAGGTGATGGCCACGCTGCGGACCAACATGGCCACCGGCTCCACGTGTACCGAGAGGTACCCGTATGAAGTCCTGGACAGCGCGGACATCCCGGTACTGGTCCAGGGCGGCGTGGTGCCGCAGTTCGTGTTCGAGACCCGCGCAAACGCCGCGGCGCCGGGCATGTACCGCACCCCGGCGGCCGGCTACGGCATTACGTCCGGCCCTCCGCCGAGCGGTCCCGACGCCTGCCCCATCTTCCAGTTTTTCCGGTGGCCGCCCAACGCTGCCATGTTCGGCGCCTCCTACGACCCGGAAATCAACGCGACACCCGGCGACCAGTCACTGCCGTACCTTGAGCTGGCGCGGAAGTACCGGGACACGGCCGAGTGCGCGGACATCAAGAGAATGATCACCTCGCTGCGGCCGGTAAACCGCTGACCGGACGATACGTGGGCCTGGCCCCTTGTCAACGGGCCAAAGGTCCGGTCCTGCCGTCCTGCCGTGACGGTACCCTGTTGACATGGTGCAGGAATTTTCCGACTACCGGGCGGAAGGCATCCTGCTTGCTGGGGCAGGGCGGGCCATTCTGCTGCAGCTTGCCAATCCGGCCATTGGCCGGGGCGTGGCGGAACACAGCACGTTCACTGAGCGCCCCGTCAACAGGCTCAAAGGCACACTGACGTATGTCTACGCGGTCGTCTATGGAAACGACGCCCAGGTTAACGAGGTCCGCCGCAGGGTTAACCGGGCTCATGTTCCGGTGCACGGCACTGCGGACAAAACGTCCGCCGGGTACAACGCCTATGATCCGGAACTGCAGCTCTGGGTGGTGGCCACACTCTACGACACCGCTCTGACCATCATCGAGAAGATCTACGGCCCGCTGGACGATGCAGCTGCCGACGCCATGTACCTGGACTACGCGCGGATCGGCACCGCGCTGCAGCTTCCGCCGGGCATGTGGCCCAAGGACAGGGCGGAGTTCGGCCGCTACTGGGCCGAACACGTCTCCACCCTGCACGCGGAGGCCCCCGGGGTCCGCGTTGGACGCGGCCTGCTGTTTCCCAAGCACACAGCCCTGTGGTACCGGGCCATCATCCCCCCTGCCAGGTTCCTCACCGCCGGACTCCTTCCCCACCAGTTGCGGAAAGACTTCGGCCTCGGCTGGAGCGACCGGCACGAACGGCGCTTCAACCGCACCTTTCGCATCCTGGCCGTTGCCTACCCGCGGCTGCCGCGGGGCATCAGGTACTGGTTCAAGAACTACTGCCTGCGCGAACTCGACAGGGACCTGAAGAGGAACACCCGGCCAAGCCAGCGCCAGGGGATCAGTGCCTAGCCCCAGACGCGGTTCACCACCGGTGGAGCAGCGGATCGACGAACGGGCCAGGAGGTTCCTGGCAACTGCTCCGGCCGGCGGCGGCAAAACAAGACTCACTGAGTTCGTGGTCTTTGGCCTCAAGCAGGGCTGGGCCTGCATCTTCGGCGCGGCGCTCCTGGCAGTGCTCATGGCCGCCAGGATCTGGTATCCGGACACTGCCGGCCTGGCGCGCAACGACTTCCTGACGATCGCCGCCGTCGTCATCCAAATCCTGATGGTGGCGTTCAAGCTGGAAACCCTGCGGGAACTGCGGGTCATCGTCCTGTTCCATCTTGTGGGGACCGTCATGGAGCTGTTCAAGACGGACGTGGGTTCGTGGTCCTACGATGCCCAAGGCTTCCTGCGCATCGGGGCCGTGCCGCTCTTCAGCGGGTTCATGTATGCCGCCGTGGGCTCGTACATGGTGCGCGTCTACCGGCTGTTCGACCTGAAGTTCGCCGCCTACCCCCGGCGCTGGATCACCGCCGTCCTCGCCGCCGCGATCTACGCCAACTTCTTCACCCACCACTACATCTGGGACCTGCGCTGGGTGCTGCTCGCCGCCGTCGTGCTCATCTATGGCCGGTGCGTCATGCACTTCCGCGTGTTCCGCCGGGAGTTCCACATGCCGCTGCCGGTCTCTTTCCTGCTGGTGGCGCTGTTCATCTGGCTCGCCGAGAACATCGCCACCTGGTCCGGCGCCTGGCTCTACCCCAGCCAGGTGGACGGCTGGCACCCGGTGGGCCTTGAGAAACTCGTGGCTTGGTTCCTGCTAATGATCATCTCTGTGGTGCTGGTGGCCTGGGTGTACAAGCCGCAGCCCCCGGTGGCGGCCACGGGAGGGCGGCGGGAGGCCCCGTCGTCAGCTGTGCTGCGGTAAGGGGGGTCTGCCAAGACCCGTTTCAGCAGGGCCCTCGCTAGGGCTTCGGAAGCGCGCTTTGATGGAGGCTATGGCCTCCGAAACAACCGTCATCAACACCAGCGGGCAGCAGCGACCAGGCATCCCCGGGCACCAGCAGGCCCACTGGGGAGGCGTCTTCGCGATGTCGCTGTGCGTCTTCGCGCTGATCGCCTCCGAGTTCATGCCGGTCAGCCTGCTCACGCCGATGGCCTCGGAACTGCAGGTTTCCGAGGGCATGGTGGGACAGGGCATCGCGGTCTCCGGCGTGCTGGCCGTCCTGACCAGCCTGTCCGTGTCCACTCTGGCCGGAGGCATAAACCGCAAGACCCTGCTGCTGGGCCTGACGGCGCTGATGGCCGCCTCCGCGGCGCTGGTGGCCACGGCCCCGGGGTACCTGCCCTTCATGATCGGCCGCGCCCTCATCGGCGTGGTGATCGGGGGGTTCTGGACCATGTCGGCAGCCACCGCCATGCGGCTGGTGCCGGCCCACCAGGTGGCGCGGGCCTTGGCCATCTTCAACGGCGGCAACGCCCTCGCAACCGTGCTGGCTGCACCGCTGGGAAGCTACCTTGGCTCCGTCATCGGCTGGCGCGGGGCGTTCTTCTGCCTGGTGCCGGTGGCCGTGCTCGCGCTTCTCTGGCAGTGGATCAGCCTGCCGTCCATGAACGTCCAAAGGCAGGCGCGTGCGGCGGGAAACATCTTCGGGATCTTCGCCGCGTTCAAGAGCCGGCCGATTGCCTGGGGCATGGCCGCCTGCGGCGCCTTCTTCATGGGGCAGTTCGTCCTGTTCACCTACGTCCGCCCGTTCCTGGAAACGGTGACCCGCGTCGATGCGGGCATGGTGTCCCTGGTGTTGCTGGTCATCGGTGCGGCGGGATTTGCAGGCACCCTGCTGATCGGCCGGTTTCTCGGCACCGGACTGTACCGGACGCTGGTCTTTATTCCGGCGCTCATGGCAGTCCTTGCCGCAGCGCTCGTTCCCTCCGGCGGGTGGATCGCCGCCGTCGTGGTTCTCCTGGGCCTGTGGGGCCTGATGTCCACGTCCGCGCCGGTGGGCTGGTGGAGCTGGATTGCGAAGGCGATGCCCCACAACGCGGAGGCGGGCGGCGGCCTGATGGTGGCCGTCATCCAAACATCAATCGCCATCGGATCCACGCTGGGCGGAGTGCTGTTCGACTGGGCCGGCTACCGCGTCACCTTCCTGGTGGCCGCAGCGGTCCTTGCGGCGGCGTCCGTCCTGGCCTTCGTGACGTCCCGGGCCACGCCTGCCGGCCCCGGGCAGACAGCATGACCAACGCACACCTTCCCATCTACCCGAACCATCAGGAGGAGAACATGAAGTACACCCAGAGCGGCGGCCAGACGGCGGCCGGGCCCAAGGAATGGTTCACGGGTACGGTCCAGATCGACGGGATCCGGAATCCGGATGAACAGTCAGCCATTGGCTGCGCGCACGTCCGGTTCGCGCCCGGCGCCCGGACCGCCTGGCACCACCACCCCATGGGCCAGACCCTCTACGTGACGGACGGCATCGGCCTGGTGGCCCGCCGCGGCGGCGAGGTCCAGGAAATCCGCCCCGGCGATGTGGTCTACATCGAACCCGGCGAGGAGCACTGGCACGGGGCCACCCCTGAGCGGTTCATGGCACACATCGCCATGCAGGAAGCCGACGGGAACGGACAGGTTGTCACCTGGCTCCGCCACGTGACCGATGAGGAGTACGGGGCGTAACTGACCGTTGCGCAGAAGGAGGGCGGACGACGCCGGGAGTTCCCGACGTCGTCCGCCCTCCTTGTGTGTGGGGCAGGTCAGTCCTCGTACGTGTTCGCGATGTAGACATCGCACGGGGCATTGTGCGCCACACTGTTGGCGACGCTGCCCAGGAGCCGGCCGATGCCGCGCATCCTGCGGTTGCCCACCACGATCAGCCGGGCATCCAGGCGGATGGCTTCCTTGATGAGGGAATCGGCCGGCTTGCCGCGGGCAGCGAAGTGGGTAATCTCCACTCCCGGCCGCGAGGCGCCGAGCGACTTTGCCACCATCTCCGAGCTGTCCGCGTTGGAGATGCGCACCTTGTCCGAGCCCACCCCGAAGGTTTCGGCGTTCTCCATTTCAAAGGCGGTCACCACATGGAGTGTCGCTCCCAGCGACTCCGCCAGCCCCAGCGCCACTTCCGCAGCCTTCCGTGCGGACGGGCTGGCGTCCACACCTACAACGATTACACCGCTCATGTCCTGCTCCTTCGTCCAGTCCTGGCCTTAATGTTCACTGCCAGTCTAGGGACTACCCCTCCCGGGCCCTCGTATCACACGGCCTGGGGCACCGTCTCATGGACCCGGCAGTCAGAACGCGGATCCAATCGAGGCAAGGCCGGCGGCGGACGCCCCCGCGTACCGGTTGGCCGGCCGTGGCAGGCCGTAGTGCTCCCGCAGGGTCCGGCCCGTGTATTCGGTCCGGAACAGGCTGCGCTCCTGCAGGATGGGCACCACCTGGTCCACGAAGGTTTCCAGCCCGGACGGGAGCACCGGCGGCATGATGTTGAAGCCGTCCGCCGCTCCGCCGTCGAACCATTCCTGGATGGCGTCCGCCACCTGCACCGGGGTGCCGGTGAAGGTGCGGTGCCCGCGGCCGCCGCCCAGGCGGCCGATCAGCTGCCGCACGGTGAGCTGCTCCCGGCGCGCCAGCTGGACGATCAGGGTGTAACGGCTCTTGGCGCCCTCGATCTCATCCTCGCTGGGCAGGTTGTCCGGCAGTTGCCGGTCCAGCGGCAGGTCCTCCGGGTCCACGCGCAGGGTCTTGGCCAGCTGGATCCGGGCGTATTCGGGCTTGATCAGCCGGTCCAGCTCGCGCTCCAGCTCCTGGGCTTCCTCCTCCGTGGCACCAATGACCGGCACGATGCCCGGCAGGATCTTGATGGCCTCCGGATCACGGCCGGCAGCCGCGGTGCGGGCCTTCAGGTCGCGGTAGAACTCCTGCGCATCGGCAAGGGTCTGGTGGGCGGTAAAGACGGCGTCCGCGTACCGGGCAGCGAGGTCCTTGCCGTCCTCGGACGAGCCCGCCTGGACGATCAGCGGGTGCCCCTGCGGTGAGCGGGGAACGTTCAGGGGACCGCGGACCTTGAAGTGCCTGCCCTCGTGGTCGATGGTCCGGATCTTGTCCGCGTCACCCCACACGCCTTCGGCCTTGTCGGCCAGCACGGCGTCGTCCTGCCAGCTGTCCCACAGCTTCTGCGCCACCTCGATGAACTCTGCGGCGCGCTCGTACCGGACAGCGTGGGCGGGCTGGTCGTCCACGCCGAAGTTGCGGGCGGCGTCCGGGCCGGCCGTGGTCACCACGTTCCACCCTGCCCGTCCGCCGCTGGCCCAGTCCACGGACGCGAAGCGGCGGGCCAGGTTGAAGGGCTCGTTGTAGGTGGTGGACGCGGTGGCGATCAGCCCGATCCGTTCGGTGGCGCCGGCGATCGCCGTCAGCAGCACCGTGGGCTCGAGCTTGCCGGCAGGACGGCGGCCCACCTCGCCGAACAGGACGGGGGAGTCGGCAAAGAAGATGGAGTCCAGCTTGCCGCGCTCGGCAGTCTGGGCGAGCAACTTGTAGTGCCCAATATCCGTGCTGGCCTGCGGATCGCTTTCCGGCAGCCGCCATGAGGCCTCGTGGTGGCCGGTGCTCATCAGGAACGCGTTCAGGTGGAGCCGGCGCCGGGGAGGGTTGTTGGAAGTCATGGGTAGTCCTTCGGGTCTGGTGGTTCAGTGGGTGGCGCCGACGACGCCAAGATCGGTGAGGAGGCCGCGGCGGAGGGCTTCATGCCCGGCCGCATCGGCGGAGGATCGGATCTCCGGCGTTACCGGGCGGACGGTGGCGATGCGGCCGTGGTCCAGGACCACGATCCGGTCTGCAAGCGCGATGGCCTCGTCCACGTCGTGCGTGACCAGCAGGACGGCTGGGCGGTGCGCGGCCACCAGGTCCTGGAGCAGCCCGTGCATCCTGATCCGGGTCAGCGCATCCAGGGCGCCGAACGGCTCGTCGGCCAGCAGCAGCTGGGGTTCGCGGACCAGTGAACGGGCCAGCGCCACGCGCTGCTGTTCGCCGCCGGACAGCTGGTGCGGCCATGCTTTTTCACGTCCGGCGAGCCCCACTTCGGCGAGGGCCTTGCGGGCGCGGGCTTCGGCGTCGTGCTCCCGGACGCCCAGGGTGACATTGCCCAGCACGCTGTCCCAGGGCAGGAGCCGCGAGTCCTGGAAAACCACGGAGACGCGGTCCGGGACGCTGATCACGCCGCTGCCCCGGACGTCGTGGTCCAGGCCGGCCAGGGCGCGCAGCAGGGTGCTTTTGCCGCAGCCGCTGGGTCCCAGCAGGGCCACGAACTCGCCGGGGGCGATGTCCAGGTCAACGCCGTTCAGGACTCCCTTCGGGCCGAATCCCCGGACCAGGTCCCGGACGGAAACGGCGGAACGTACGGGACGTGCGGGGCCGATGGCGGTCAGCCCGCCAGGGTGCGCTGCCATGAGAGGGCCTTTCGTTCGATGAAGCGGACAATGCCGTCGGAGAGGAGGCCAAGGATGCCGTAGACGGCCAAGCCCAGGACGATGATGTTGGTCTGGCCGTAGGTGCGGGCGAGCTCCATCATGTAGCCGATGCCGCTGGTGGCGTTGATCTGCTCCACCACCACCAGGGACACCCAGGCGCCGGTCACGGCGAAGCGCAGGCCCAGGAAGAACCCGGGCAGGGCACCGGGGAGGACCACCTTGCGGATGAAGCCGGCCCGGCTGAGCCCCACGGTCTGTGCGAGCTCCACGAAGCGCAGGTCGATGCCGCGCAGGCCCGCATGCGTCTGCAGGTACACCGGGACAAAGACGCCCAGGGTGATGGTGAGGACCTTCATGGTCTCGTCGATGCCGAACCACAGGATCAGCAGCGGGATCAGGGCCAGGCCGGGGATGGCGCGCTTGATCTGCACGGGCCCGTCGATGAGGGCCTCACCCACCCGGCTCAGCCCGGACAGGAGCGCCAGGACGGCGCCCACCAGGATGCCGAAGAAGAGCCCCAGGCCGGCGCGCTGGGCGGAAATGGCCAGGTTCTCCTGGAGCCGGCCGTCCGCGATGAGCTCACCGGCGGTGGCCACCACGGTCCAGGGCTCGGACAGGATCCTGGGGTCCAGGAGCCCTGTTGCGGAAGAGACTGTCCACAGCAGCAGCAAGGCGGACGGGCCCACCCAGGCGAGCTGCCGGCGTCGTCCGGGCCCCAGCCGCTTCCCTGCGGGCCGCACATCCGGCCGCCCTGCCGGTGCCGGATCCTGGTGGGCTGCCACCACGGGCCGGTCCAGTACGGCGCTCATGCGGCACCTGCCTTTCCGGCGGGCGCAAATGCCGTGCCGGCGAGGGCTTCAAACCTGGTGTCGTACAGTTCGGCCGCCGTCAGCTGCGGCTTCTTCTGCTCGCGTGCCAGGAGGTCGATGGTTTCCTGGTGCCTGGCGATCGCTTCGGTCCAGGCGGTGGGCAGGTCGCGCTTGCCGGTTGCATCGATCAGGTATTGGCCGTCCTCGCGGGACAGCCCCTGGTCCTTGACGTAGTAGCCGTCAAGCCACTCCGCCGGGTGGTCTTCGATCCAGCGCTGCGCCTTGCCCCAGACCTTCACGTAGGCGGCCAGGGCGGCGGCCTTGGCCGGATCGGCCAGGACCTTGGCGGGGGAGTAGAGGAGGCTGGGATCATCGCGCAGCCCGTGGCGGATGGTGGTGGCGCGGTCGGCCTTGTACTTGGCCAGGTAGCGTTTGATCTGGACCCCGCCCAGGGGAGCGGCGTCCACCTGTTTGCTGGCCAGCGCCGTGGCGTAGGCGTCCCCGGTGCTGGGCAGCTCCACCAGCTTGACGTCCTCCTGCCTGAGCCCGGCCTTGTCCAGGATCCGCAGCACCAGCGCACCCTGCGCCTGGCCCGGGCTGTAGGCCACTTTCTTGCCGCGCAGGTCTTCCAGGCGGCTGATGCCCGCTCCCGGGGCGACGCCCAGCTCATAAATGGGATGGTTCACGGCATCCTGGCGGTAGCCCGCGGCGATGATGCGGACGTCCAGGCCGGTCCAGGTGGCGTGGATGGGCGGGATGTCCGCCACGGACCCCACGTCCAGGGCGTTCGCCCGGAACGCCTCGGTGGTCTGCGGGCCGCCGGAGATGTTGGCGAACTCCACCGTGAAGCCGTCCAGGTCCTTGATCAGGCCGGACAGTTCCAGCGCCACTTTGATGCTGGGATCGCCCACCTTGATGGTGGTCCCGGCAGGCACCGAGGCAGCCAGCGGTTCCAGGGCGCCCTGGCTGATGCGGGCTCCGCCTGCGGTGGCGGTCCCGCCGCAGGCGGACAGCAGGCCGACGGCGGGAATCGCCAGAAGTGCGCCCAGCGCACGGCGGCGGGTGAATGCCGGGGAGCCGGGGCTGGAGTGGGGCGGGGGTGCTGGGAAGGACATGGTGTTCCTTTCGGGAAAAGATTCCGGGTACGACGACGGCACCCGGGGTGTGTGCCCGGGTGGACGTGTGAGGTGGGTGGGGCCGTCGGCGCGGCGGCGTGCCCGCGCTTTGGGCTGGTGCTTACGGCCTGGCCGGTGCCGTGAAAACACTTAAGCACGGTCCGCAGGGCGTTGGCCAGCAGCACGCAATGGAGGCTAAACGCTGCGAAACGGCGCTACTTATGGCGCCATCCGGCCGACAAACGCGGACCAATGGGGACAAGCCAGGCAACGCGGAGCCACGAACCGCAACGGGAGTACATGTGACTGGACGGCGAGTCGCGGGCGAAGGGCGGCGGCCGGTGAAGCCCTGTGGCCTAGGCGCGGACTTGGCCCTGGGCCATGTCCGCGATCTTCTCTGTGACGGCCCAGGAGGCCAGGAGCCTGAGTGCTTCCTCGGAGGGGCTGCCGGGAGTGGCGGGATACACGGTGAGCGTGTGCCCGGGGTCCTCTTCCAGGCCCAGGACCTGGTAGTTCAGTTCCAGGAGGCCCACCACGGGGTGCTGGAAGAACTTGGTTCCCGCGTAGTGGCGGCGGACGTTGTGCGCTGCCCAGAGTGTGCGGAACTCGTCACTCCGCATGGACAGTTCACCGATGAGTTCGGCGATGCCCTTGTCATGCGGGTTGCGGCCCGCCTCGCGGCGGAGGATGGCCACATTGGTGTTGGCGGCCCGGTCCCAGTCGGTGTAGAAGTTGTGGGCCCGGGGGTCAAGGAAGATGAACCGGGAGTGGTTGGCCGGCCGTGACGGGGCACGGTACATGTCCGAGTAGAGGGCGTAGCCCAGGGTGTTGGCGGCCACGATGTCCATCCGGTTGTTGCCGATGAACGCAGGTGCCCCGGTGATGGTGTCCAGGAGGTACTGCAGCTCGGGCCGGACTTTCGAGGGCGCGGAACCGCCTGCGCCCGCAGCCCTCTTCCGGCCCGACGTGTTGGCCGCCCGGGCCAGGTCGTAGAGGTGGTCGTGTTCCGCGCGGTCCAGTTCCAGGGCACCGGCAATGGCATCCAGGACACTGTCCGAAACGCCGCTGAGGTTCCCGCGTTCCAGCCGGGTGTAATAGTCCACGCTGACGCCCGCCAGCCGGGCCACCTCCTCGCGGCGCAGCCCCGGTACGCGCCGCCGGCCGCCGTACGGTTCGATGCCGGCCTGCTCAGGGGTGATGCGCCCACGGCGGGAGGACAGGAACTGTCGGACCTCGGCTCGGTTATCCATGGGGACCACGTTACGACCATCGGCATCGCCCTAAGGAGGTTCTGCCAGAACCAGTTACAGCAGGGCCCTCGCCAACATTCCCCGGGCCGGGTTTGATGGGATTGTCCGTTTTCAGCTTTCCACCCCTTGGAGGACCCAGCATGCGCGCAGCCATCATGCACGCCCCCGGAGACGTGCGCGTCGAGGACCGTGACAAACCCGCCATCAGGCAGCCCAGCGACGCGGTCATCAAACTCGTTGCCGCCTGTGTCTGCGGGTCCGACCTCTGGCCCTACCGGGGCGCAGACAAACTGGCCAAACCCATGCCGATGGGCCACGAATACGTGGGAATCGTCGAAGAAGTGGGCGCCGACGTGAAGAATGTCCGCCCCGGCCAGTTCGTGGTTGGCTCCTTCTTCGCCTCGGACAACACCTGTGAGATCTGCCGCTCCGGCTACCAAAGCGGCTGCGTCCACCGGCAGGGCGTGGGCGGTGCGCAGGCTGAGTACCTGCGCGTCCCGCTGGCGGACGGCACCCTGGTGGCCACGCCGGAGATGCCCGACGCCGGCATGGTTCCGTCGCTGCTTGCCGCCTCCGATGTCCTGGGCACGGGATGGTTTGCCGCCAAGGCGGCCGAAGCGGGACCAGGCAAAACCGTGGCGGTGGTGGGCGACGGCGCCGTGGGGCTTTTGGGGATCCTGGCCGCACAGCAGATGGGCGCCGAACGCATCATTGCCATGTCCCGCCACGCCGACCGGCAGGCCCTGGCCCGCGAATTCGGCGCCACCGACATCGTCGAGGAGCGCGGGGACGCAGGCGTGAAGAAGATCAAGGAACTCACGGGCGGGCTCGGCGCACACTCGGTCATCGAGGCCGTTGGCACGCAGGAATCCATGCTGCAGGCAATCCACGCCACCCGTGCCGGCGGCCATGTGGGCTTCGTCGGTGTCTCCCATGACGTGGCGCTGCCAGGCCGGGACCTGTTCTACTCGCACGTCCACCTGCACGGCGGTCCCGCTCCGGTCCGACAGTACCTTCCCGAGCTGATCGACCTGATCCTCCGTGGCGACATCAACCCCGGAAAGGTGTTCGACCTCGAACTCCCCTTGGACCAGGCAGCAGAGGCGTACAAGGCCATGGACGAACGCCGCGCCATCAAGGTGCTCCTCCGGCCCTGACGTTTCACCGGCTTGGCCAGGCTGCGGAGGGTAGGACTGCCAAGACCAGGTACAACAGGGCCACTCTGGCCCCACCTTTTCCGGGGTTTGATCCGAACAACCCCGGTAGCATTTCAGTTATCCCCCAACAGATCACAGGAGAACCATGACTACCGTCAAGGCTTATGCATCCCCGTCCGCCACGGAGGACCTGGTGGCAACCACCATTGAGCGCCGCGAGGTGGGTCCCCACGACGTCATGATCGACATCAAGTTCGCCGGCATCTGCCACTCGGACATCCACACTGTCCGCGGCGACTGGGGCCCGCAGCAGTACCCGCTGGTTCCCGGCCACGAAATCGCGGGCATCGTTACCGAGGTGGGCTCCGCGGTGACCAAGCATGCCGTTGGCGACCGTGTTGGTGTTGGCTGCATGGTCAACTCCTGCAAGGAGTGCGCCAACTGCCAGAAGGGCGAGGAACAGTACTGCCTCAAGGGCAACGTTGGCACGTACGGCGCCGTTGACCGCGACGGCACCATCACCCAGGGCGGCTACTCCACCCACGTTGTGGTGACCGAGGACTTCGTGGTGACCATCCCCGAGGGCATCGAACTCGATGTCGCCGCACCGCTGCTGTGCGCCGGCATCACCACCTACTCACCGCTGCGGCACTGGGGCGCCGGTCCCGGCAAGAAGGTCGCCGTCGTCGGCCTCGGCGGCCTGGGCCACATGGCCGTCAAGCTCGCCCACGCCATGGGCGCCGACGTGACTGTCCTGTCCCAGTCGCTGAAGAAGCAGGAAGACGGCCTGCGCCTGGGCGCTGACAGCTACTTCGCCACCAGCGATCCCGCCACGTTTGAGGTGCTCGCCGGCTCCTTCGACCTCATCATCAACACGGTCAGCGCTTCAATCGACATCAGCTCCTACCTCGGCCTGCTGAAGCTTGACGGCGCACTGGTCAACGTTGGTGCTCCTGCCGAGCCGCTTCCCGTCAATGCGTTCGCACTGATCGGCGGCCGCCGCTCCTTCGCCGGTTCCATGATCGGCGGCATCCGCGAGACCCAGGAGATGCTCAACTTCTGCGCCGAGCACGGCCTGGGCGCCGAGGTCGAGGTCATCCCGGCTGAGAAGATCAACGAAGCCTACGAGCGCGTCCTTGCCTCGGACGTCCGCTACCGCTTCGTGATCGACACCGCCACCCTCTAAAGCACCACCCCCGCGCGGCGGGCCGGCTCCGAAAGGGGCCGGCCCGCCGTCGTCCGTGGCAGAAGCAGCAGCCGTGGCAGAAGCATCAACCCGCTACGGGGCGAGGCTCTTGAGGATCGCCGCCGCGGGGCCGTCCACGGCATGCCGGTAGTTGATGCCGGCCCACAGGTTCAGCCAGTCCGGCTCGCCGGCGGCTGCAGCCGCTGCCCGCAGGGGAGTGGTCAGGTGGTGGATCTCCGGGTAGCCGTAGGGGGCATCGGGGTCGTGGCGGCGCATGAATTCGTTGTAGAGGCCGCGGGCGTTGCGGCCCGAGAAGGCGCGGGTGACGGCGGTGGTGGTGAACCGCTCCGATGACGACAACGCGGCCCGGTGCGCCGCCTTGGTTCCCGCTTCATCCGCGCGGAGGAAGGCGGTTCCGGCCTGGACCGCCGCGGCACCCACGGCGAGGGCAGCCCGCGTGTCATCGGGCGTGGCAATCCCGCCGGCCGCGATGAGCGGCACCTCAAGGTCGGAGAGCTCTTCGAGGATGCCATGCAGGGGCACCTCGGGAGGCGGAACATCCGCCTTGAACGTCCCGCGGTGGCCGCCGGCTTCCGGGCCCTGGACGCACAGGGCGTCGGCGCCTGCCTCAAGCGCCTGAAGCGCTTCGCCGCGGTCCGTCACCGTGGCGACCACATACACACCCTGCTTTTGGAGGGCCTGGACCACGCCGGTAGCGGGAACGTCGAAGGTGAAGGACACAACGGCCGGCGCGAGCTCCAGCAGGACCTCGAGCTTTTTGTCCCAGTCGTCATGGTCATGCCGTGGCTCGCCCAGGCTGACACCGAAGCGCTCGGCGTCAGGGGCCAGGGACGCCGCGTACTGCTGAAGGGACGCCGGGCTGATGACCGACGGCTGGGGAACGAACAGGTTGACCCCGAACGCCCGGCTGGTGAGTGAGCGCACCGTCTCAATCTCGGAGCGCATCGCCGCGGCGGTCTTGTATCCGGCCGCGAGGAAGCCGAGGCCGCCGGCGGCAGTGGCAGCCGCCGCGAGCTGAGGTGTGGAGGGCCCGCCTGCCATCGGTGCCTGGATGATCGGCACTGCCAGGGACCCGAGGTTGAACCGGCCGGGCTTTTGCTGGGTATCCATGTTTCCTCCCCGTCCTGCTGCGCGTACCTCACGAATGCTACGCCGTTCCGCGGCGGCGGGCTGCGCCAGGTTGTGCGGTCAGGGCCCCCGTCCCCGCGGGGCAGCAAAAAAAGCGCGGACGACGGCGGGTGGTTCCCCGGCGTCGTCCGCGCCCCTTGGTGGTGGGAGTGCCTAGAGGGCCAGTGCCGCCTCGTCGCCGCGCACACTCAGGGTGAAGGTGTTGGGCCCGCTGCACGTGACATCGATGCGGCAGGTGGTGGTGTTGTGGCGCGACGACAGGTCGCTGACCGCGGAATCGAGGGTCTCGTGGAGTGAGGTACGGTCCCAGATCTTCAGGGTCAAGGATTCGGCAGTATTAAACGTCATTGTTCAGACTTTCCTGTATCAAGCCGGCGCTGCGTCCGGTCAATTGGCCTGTCCGCGCTCAGAGGATCGGTGGCCGGTGCTCACCGGTGGGCCTCGTTGCGTCACCAGGATGTCAAGGGCCGATGTGTCCGGCCCTGCCCTTCCATAGTGCCCATGACGAAAGTGCCTGCTCAACCAAAATGCCCTATTATTGCGAGTGATTCTCATCACTTGTGAGCGGGCGCACAGTCCACTCCGGCGTTACGGAAGCGCAGTGCTGCTCCACGCCGTTGCTCGTCGGCTTCGATCAGCTGGTCCGGCCGCCGGTCCATTCGGCATTCATCTTTTACCCCCACCCGGATCGGCATTAAGGCTGCCCCTCGCCACGATCTCCCGCGCAATCTCCTGGATCCGGCGGTTGCCGGATGCGGCAGCGGCCTGGAGGAGGTCCAGTGCGCCGTCCCGGCCGCCGCGGGCCTGGAGCATAACCAGCGCAATGGCCGCGTCAACCACCGCGCGCGACTTCAGTGCGGCCCGCAGGTCCTCGGAAAAGACCTCGGGGGCGTGGAGCCGCAGGGCGAGCCGAAGGATGCGGGACATCGACGCCGCCTGGTCCTCCACCAGCTTGACGGTCTCGGGGTCGAAGGCATGGACAGCATGCGCGTAGCAATTGAGGGCCGCTTGGGAAAGGGGCTCCGTGCGGATGGGTACCTCCAAAACCGAGCGCACACCCAGCTTTGCAACGGCATAGGTGTACGGTGCCCACCTCTGGTCAAGCTGCAGGTCGTCGATCAATACGCTGCGCTGCTCCCTGAGCGCGGCGAGGCATGGGCCTATGCCAAAGGCGTACTGGGTCTCGTCCAGCCGGCGGCCCTCTTCGCTGCTGTAGGCAAACGTGGACAGGGCGCCGTCGCGCTCCACGGTGACCGTACATGCCACCGGCGTCCCGTCTCCCCCCAGCTGCGACGCGGATATGGTCGCAAGGCCCAGGAGGAACTGCGAAAATTCCGGGGTGTTGAGCAATAAATCCTGATACTGGTCTGCGGTGGTGACTGCATCGTTGTTGGCCATAAGGCCTCAATCCCTAGTTGCGCCAGTGATCCTTTATTCGACACTACGCCTGTAAAGGGGATTCCGAACAGGGTTTGATGCCCGTCTCACTGATGCTGCTTCAGGAGCTTGGCGCGGCGGCGCCTGGTTCGCTGCCGCCGTCGTCATCCCCTTCCGCATCCCCATCCGCATCCTCTTCCGCGGCCTCCGGCCTGGATGTGAAGTCATTGGAGTAGGGCGCACGCGGCCGCGGCCGCTCGTCAATCAACTCGTTCGCCGCAAGCGCCAGCAGGTCGCGCTGGATCGGCGGCAGCGAGAGAAGGCCCTGCAGGTAGGCCTCCACCTCATATTCGCCTGCGTCTCCGGACATGCCAAAGTACTTCAACCACAGCTCCGACACGGAGATATCCGCTGCCCTGAGGGCTGCACGGAGCCGGCGCCTTTGTTCCGGTTCGTGTGGATCGAAACCCATCCGCGCTGCCTAAATCCCGGACGCCGGCGTCCCGGCCAGAATGGATTCGCTGATGTTCAGCAGGGTGGTGCGCTCGTTCCGCGCCTGGTTCATCAGCTGTTGCAGCGCCGCCTTGTGCGTCGTGCCCAGGCGTTCCATCACCACACCGCAGGCGCGGTTGATGACATCCCTGCTGTGGAGCGAAGTCTGCAGCCCTTCCGTCATTTTGCGCGGAGCTTCGCTTCCTTGGACGTGCGACAGAAGGGTCGCGGCCGGCCCGGCGAACAGTTGAATCAGCCGCACGCTGGTTTCGTCGTAGCCGGACGGTGTGGCGGCATACAGTTTGAGGGCGCCGATCGCTTCCTTGCCGGCCATCAACGGTGCACTCACCACTGACCGGATGGGCAGTTCCCGCACCGAGTCCCGCCATAGCGGCCACCGCATGTCGTCGTGGAGGTCCTGGACCAGGACGGGAATCTCTGCCGCCCAGGCTGTCAGGCAGGGACCTTCGCCATGGCGGTACTGTTCGGCGTCAGCCTGTTCCACCACCCCGTCGGTGTAGCCGCTGCTGGTCCGCCGGCCCCGGGAGTCAAGCAGGGACACGCCAGCACCGATGGTGCCCGGGACTGACTCCTTGGCGGCCCGCGCCAGGAGGCTGACCGCGGTGCCCACCTTTTCCTCTGTCAGCAACAATCCCTGAATCCGAGCAATCACAATGCTGAGCTCGTCAATGGGCAGGTGCTGGGGCATCTCTCCAGCATATGTTAACCACTTGGCGTCTCCACGCGCCGCTTGGCTGCAACAGTAGGATTGCAGCATGTCGACATCAGCAGATAACGAGTCGGTCCGTCAGCTGCAGGAAATCCTGGTGGGCGCGGAGGGCATTGTGGATTTCCTGTCCGGGCTGTCGGGCATGGCTGCCGCAGCGGTCTCCGAAGCTGCGAACGACACGATCGAGTGTGCTGTCACCCTCAAAGTCCGGCGGCGTCCTGCCACTGCAGCCGGCAGCAGCGACCGTGCGCTGGAGCTCGACCACATAGAGCAGCTGTTGGGCGACGGGCCTTGCGTCCGTGCCCTCCGGGAGATGACTCCGATCATGATTGACGACGTCGCAGAAGACCCGAGATGGCCGGACTTCAACAAGAAGCTGGCCGAACACAGCGTGCGCAGCAGCCTTGGCGTGCCGTTGGTGATAACCGGTGATGCAAGGGCGGCGTTGAACTTTTTCGCCGCCAAACCCCACGCGTTCACCGCTGATGTATACGATAAGGCAGTTGGTTTCGCTGGTGCCGCCCACAACACCATGCAGCTCTCCGTGCGCATCAACACGAGCGAAAACCGGGCCGACGACCTGGAAGCCGCCCTTGAGAGCAGGACCGCCATCAATCTGGCCTGCGGCGTGATCATGGCGCAGAACCGATGCTCGCAGGAAGAGGCGATGGAGATCCTCACCAAGGTCTCAAGCAACCGCAACCGTAAGCTCCGGGATGTTGCCAAGGAACTGATTGAGCAGTTGTCCGGCACCAGCGTCCGCACGCACTTCGACTCGTAGCCGGCAGGTTGCCAACCTGATCCCGGCCCGGTCAGTATGCAGATCTTACGGATACGACGGCGGTCCCTCCGCTTCGGTGAACGTCCCAGCAGTGGCCGCTGCCGATGACGTCGTAGTCCCCGTCGCCCAAGGCCGCTAAAACCACGGCTGTTTGCTCGTCAATGGCCACCGCCCTTTCCACCAGGCCAGCTGCCACGGCGCCCACGGCACGGCTCAGCGTCCCGGCCTGGGCGGCATGGACATCCACGGAAAACCCGGCCAGCCCCAGACCCTCGCGGAAATCCACTGAGTCCAGGCCCTCCGAGCACTCTTCGCCGCAAACTTCCACTCCGTTGACCTTGTATCCGCCAACCAACGCCCGCCGGGGTGCCACCATGGCGCCGGCGGAAAACCCCAGATAGGGTGCGCCGTCGGCAACCAGGCGCCGTATCGTTGCGGCCGCGGGGTGCAGGGCCTCCCAATAGGCCGGTGTGAGACCGCCGCCCACCACGACCGCATCGACTTTCGCGAAAGCGCCGGGGTCGGCAGGCTTGCCGTCTGGAAGCGGTACGGCAGCAATTTCGCACTCGATCCTGGCCTGGAGGGGTTCGGCGCAGGCGGCCACGAGTTCCTGCAGGTTGCCGCCGCGTTGGTGCACGGCTACGGCGATGCGGGGAGTCCGGCGGCCGGCATGTTCCCGGACGTCGAGTGCGAACCGGTCGAAGACCTCCTGGAATGCCAGCGGATCCGGGCCCGCCCCGGCGAGGAAGATGCTCATGGCCTTCAAGATACCGGCACGGCCGGGGTGCCCACGGCAGGACCATTGACGCACGTCCAACTGAGGGCTAATCTACAACCAAATGGTTGTAGATACGCTGACTGAGACTGAGCTGGACCGCCTCTTCCAGGCGTTCGCCGATTCCACCAGGCGGGACATCGTCCGCCGGGTGACTGTCGGCGAGTACTCCGTTTCCGGCCTGGCGGCGCTTTATGCCATGAGTTTTGCGGCCGTCCAGAAGCATGTGGCGGTGTTGGCGCGGGCATCCCTGGTCACCAAGGAAAAACGCGGAAGGGAGCAGATCGTGCGGGGCAATCATGAAGGACTGCGGAAAGCCCGGCAGCTGCTCGACGAATATGAACAAATCTGGCGGCAGCGCGCCGCCAGGATGGCAGACATTCTCGCTGAAGGTTAGGAAGGCATTGCCATGGCAGTCATCACTATGGACAAGAACCCGGAGGCGCTGACCCTCACCCTGGTCGCAGAGTTCGACGCCGGCGTCGATCGTGTGTGGCAGCTGTGGGAGGACCCCCGCCAGCTGGAGCGCTGGTGGGGCCCACCCACTTGGCCGGCCACATTCCACAAACTGGAATTCGTCCCCGGCGGCCGTGCCAACTACTACATGACCGGCCCGGAGGGGGAGAAGGCCCACGGCTGGTGGGAATTCACAGCGATTGATGCCCCGCGGACGCTGCAGTTCGACGACGGGTTCGCGGACGACGACGGCAATCCCACCGGCGACCTGGGCGTCACCCACGCCACGGTCACGTTGGAGCCGCTGGGGGAGCGTACCCGCATGACCATCCAATCGTCCTTTGAATCCGAGGAGCAGTTGGAGCAGATGGTGGCCATGGGCATGGAGGAGGGCCTGAAGGGAGCCGTGGGCCAGATCGACGGCATCCTCGCCGAGCACGCCCACGCCTGACTGCACGGTTGCCACGACGAACTCCCGCCACAGCATCTGGTGGGCGGACGACGGCGGGACGTCCCGCCGTCGTCCGCCCACCTTTGCCGTTGAACAAGGAAGCCGCCCGTTGAAATACTGGAAGGTGGTTCAGGCCGAGGGAAGGCGGTGGCAGCAATGAGCGGCGGGACAGGGGATTTCCGGAAGCGCCTGGAGAGGGCAGTGGAGCTCCGTTCATTCCGCGGCGCCGGCATCAGTGCCGAGGAGGAAGCCGCGCTGGACGCCCTCGACGAGAGGGAGCGTGAGAAGCGGAGGAAAGTCAGTGATGCCGCCCGCGCCGAGTACCTGGTCCGGGACGCCATGGCACAGGGCAAGTTCGACAACCTCAAGTACGCGGGCAAACCGATCCCCGGCCTGGGGGACTCGTACGATCCCGACTGGTGGGTCAAGGGGCTGATCCAGCGGGAACATATCAGCGGCCTGGGCCCGGCTGCCATCCTGCTCCGCGCCGAGGACGCTGAGCTCGAAGCCAAGCTGGATACCCAGTACACCGAGCAGCAGGTCCGGGACCTCCTTCAGGATTTCAACCGGCGCGTGATCGATGCCCGCCGCCAGCTGCAGGGCGGGCCGCCGGTGGTCACCAAGACCCGTGACGTGGAGGAGGAAGTGGAGCGCTGGCGCAGCCGGCGTGCGGCGCGGAGTGTGGAAGTTCCTGCCGAACCGGAGCCCCAGCGTTCCTGGTGGAAGCGGTTGTGGAAGGGGACGGGCCAGGAATAAGGGTTCCACTGCTCATGGACCTGGCTGGCAGATGTGGGGACAGTTAACGGCGGTCAGCTGGTTTTCCACATAGGGCTTTTGGCTGGCTGTCGCTGTCGGACCCTGAGGTCTGCCGCTCCGCTGAAGCCAGGGCCTACGGCTTCGGGGTGGGGCTGGGACCAATCATCGAAGCGGGAGGCGGCGCGAACGGGGTTGCGGGATAAAGCGGCGCCACCTTGAGCATGTAGTTGGCCCACTGTGGACCGGCGATCATGTATCCGTCCAGCCGGGGGTAGAAGGTGCCGTTGATGGTCACGTTTTGTCCTGGCCGCTTTTGGCCTTCCAGGGCATCCCCGAAGAAGGAAGCGGTGACCATGCCGGTGGTGTATCCCACCACCCAGGTGGAACCGTTGTTGTTCGAGGTCCCGGTCTTGGCTGCGGTGGGGACCTTGTCCTGGACCTTCGGGTTGATCCAGACACCGGAGCCCTTCTTCAGGACATCCTGCAGTACCGAGTTGACGCCGCGGGCTACGTCCGGTTTGACGGCATCGTGGCAGTCCGGGGCCTGGGCGGGCAGCTTCGCCCCGGCTGCATCCGTGACATCAACCAGTCCAATGGGTGCGCAGAAGCGGCCGTCCGTGGCGAAAGTGGCAAAGGCATTGGCAAGGGTAAGGGGGGCAACGCCGGTTCCGCCCAGCAGGTTGCCCAGCTGGTGCATGTTGACCGGGGTGCTGTCGAGGCCACTGTGCAGCCCGACGGCATCCACCATCTTCTGGATGCCGCAGAAGTCCAGCTGCGCCGCCGCGGCGAAGGTGGCGGTATTGATCGAGTTGTACAGGCCGTAGTTGACGGGCATCGGCCGGTAGAAGCCGTCCTCGGCATTCTGCAGGTCGTCGGCAGCACCAAGGGCGGGGTTTGCCTGCGCGGTGCTGTAGGCTCCCAGCACCTTTCCGCAGCTGTCCTTCCACGGGAACCCCAGGGGATAGACGCGGCGTGAGGCGTCCACTTCGGCGGTGATCGACTTTCCCTCGTTCAGCCACTCCGCAAAGGTGAAGGGCTTCATGGTGGACCCGGGCTGGAAACCTCCGGCGCCGTTCAGGTCGTTGCCCTGGGCGTCCTTGGCATCCACGTTGAAGTTGAGGTTGGTGTCGAACTTGCCGGGTTGCGGAAGGAACACCGTGTTTTGGGCCATCGCCAGGATCTTGCCGCTGCCGGGCTGGATGATTACCAGCGAAGCTGCCCACCGGTCAGGATTTGCGCCTGCGGTGCCGTCAACCTGGGCCTGTGCGGCGGCCTGAAGCCTGCTGTCCAGGGTGGTGACGATAGTGAGCCCACCCCGGTACAGCCTTCGTTCCCGTTCAGGTTCCGTCGGGCCGTAGGCGGGATTGTTGAGGATCAGGTGCGAGATGTAATCGCAGAAGTACGGCGCGATGGCCGCATTGGCGCAACCCTGCTGCTGGGGCGTGATCTTCAATTCAATCGGAGCGGCCACGGCCTCGTCATGCTGGGCCTGGGTGATCTTGCGCAGGCGCAGCATCTCGGACAGGACCTGGTTGCGGCGCACAATGGACTTGTCCGGGTTGGTGGCCGGGTTGTACAGGGTTGGGCTGTTGACCAGCCCGGCCAGCAAGGCTGCCTGGGGAAGGGTGAGGTCTTTCGCGCTGGTGCTGAAGAAGTAGCGTGCCGCGGCTTCAATTCCGTAGGCGTTGCTGCTGAAGAACACGATGTTGAGGTAACCCTCAAGGATCTGGTCCTTGGTGTACTTCTTCTCCAGCGTGATGGCGAGCTTCATTTCCCGCAGTTTGTCGCCAAGGGTCTTCTGCCCGTTCAGCACCACCGCGTCCGGCCTGTCCTGTGAGAGCTGTGCCTCGTTCAGGACGTTGGTGACGTACTGCTGGGTGATGGTCGAGGCGCCCTGCTCGCCGCCCTTGGTCAGGTTGGACACCATCGCCCGCAGGATCCCCTGCGGATCAACACCCGCATGGTCGTAAAACCTGCTGTCCTCGATGGCGACAATGCCGGTCTTGATGAAGGGCGACATCTGGTCCAGCGGTACCCGCACACGGTTCTCCGTGTAAAACGTGGCGATCGGTTGCCCATCGGCGGTCAGGACCTTCGTAGCCTGCGAGGGCGGCTGCACCGTCAATTCCGCCGGCAGGCTTTCGAAGAAGCCAATGGAGGAACTGACGCCCATCCCGGCGGCTGCCACAGCCGGAACCACCAGGCTGGCTGCCAGCACGCCGCACATGACGCTCGCTGCAAGGAACCCCAGGACCCGTCCCAGGGCCGCGCCAAAACCGCCCCTGCGCTTCCGCTTCTTCACCATTCCTCAGCCCTCGTCCTGTGAGGTGGGAACAGGATACGCCCCTGCCAAGGGCCGAAACAGGGGCGGAAGGTCAGGATTTGGTCACACCGAACCATTGACCAAGCGATAGTTACCGACATATCGTTAACTATCGCTGAATAAAACAGCGAGCTTCTGAAAACGAAAGGACCATGCCACCATGAAAGGCATATTTGATGACAGGAATCCCGGCCCGGAATTCGGCAAGGGCCGCTTCGAACGGGGGAGGGGCCACAGGGGACCGCACGGGCACCGGGGTCCGGGCTTTGGTCCCGGTTTCGGACCTGGTTTTGGACCTGGTTTCGGACCTGGATTCGGGCCGGGCTTTGGCCCGGGTTTCGGGCGGGGCGGCCGGCGGGCAAGCCGGGGCGATGTCCGTGCAGCCATCCTCTCGCTCCTTGCGGAGGCACCATCCAATGGTTACGGACTGATCAAGACCATCGCCGCAAAGACCGGCGGAATGTGGCGGCCAAGCCCGGGATCCATTTACCCCACGCTCCAGCAGTTGGTGGATGAGGGCCTGATCGAGGCGCTCAGTGAAGGCCGCGGGACCGAGTTCGCACTCACGGACGCAGGCAGGGCCTATGTGGCAGAGCATGCCGAGGAGATGGAGAACGCCTGGAACGCCGAACCGGACAGCGCCGACAGGGACTTCCACCAAAGCATCGGCAAGCTCCTGGGCGCCATCCATCAGTTCCGCACCGGCGTGACCCAGGAACAGCGTGCTGCTGCGATCGAGAAGATGGACGAAACCCGCCGGGCGCTTTACAAAATCCTTGCGGACTAGATCCTTAGGCCGCGGCTGTGGAAGCTACGCGAAGGAGTCTTCCCGGGCGTGCCGCTCCGCGGGAGCAGCAGCGGTTGGGATGTGCGCAGCTGCCTGGCGCAGGGGGTTGAAGCCTGCTCCGATCTCGCCGAACGCGTAGGCGGTCTCGGCGTGCTCGGACAGGTCCACGCCGGCGGTCTCGGCCTCGTGGCTGACGCGGAAGCCCACCGCCTTGTTGATGACCCGCGCAATGACCGCCGTTCCAAGTCCGGACAGCAGCAGGGTGATGACGACGGCGGCTGTCTGGGCGATGAGCTGCTGGACACCGCCGCCGTAGAAGAGGCCGCCGCCCTGGCCGTTCACGGGGAGGGCGATGAATCCCAGGGACAGGGTGCCAATGAGGCCGGCCCCCAGGTGGACGCCCACCACGTCCAGGGAGTCATCAAGGCCGAACCGGTACTTGAGGTCCACGAATACGCAGCATGCCGCTCCCGCCACCAGGCCCAGGCCGATGGCTGCCACCGGGCTGACGTTGGCGCAGGAAGGGGTGATGGCCACAAGGCCGGCCACAACGCCGGAGGCGGCGCCCAGGGAGGTGGGGTGCCCGTGGCGGATCTTTTCGGTGATGAGCCAGGTGAGCATGGCCGCGGCGGGGGCCACCAGCGTGTTGATCCAGATGAGGCCGGCCTGTTCAGCGCTGGTTGCGGCGCCGCCATTGAAGCCAAACCAGCCGAACCACAGGATGGCCGCGCCCAGCATGATGAAGGGCAGGTTGTGGGGGCGGTGATTGGGGTCCTTAGCGAAGCCGTGGCGCTGGCCCACGATGATGGCCAGCACCAGCGCGGCAGTTCCTGAACTGATTTCCACCACGGCGCCACCGGCGAAATCGATGACCTGGCCGAAGATTGCGGTGACGGCCCCGCCTGCACTCATCAGCCCGCCACCCCAGATCATGTAGGCGAGAGGGCAGTAGATCAGGGTGATCCACACGGGAACGAACAGTGCCCATGCGCTGAACTTCGCGCGGTCGGCGATGGCGCCGCTGATCAGGGCCACGGTGATGATGGCGAAGGTGGCGCTGTAACCGGCCTTGAGGAGGTCCGGCGAGCCCATCAGGTTCTGCAGGCCGAAACTCGTGAAGGGATTGCCGAAGAGCCCCAGGATGCCGTCTCCGGTAGTCATGGAGTAACCCCAGAGAACCCACACCACGCCCACGATCCCGGCGGAGATGAAGCTCATCATGATCATGTTCAGCGCGGCCTTGGCGCGGGTCATGCCGCCGTAGAAGAGGCCGAGCCCAGGGGTCATCAGCAGTACCATGGCGGCCGAAATCATCAGCCAGACGTGTTGGGCAGTGATTTCCACCGGCGGGTCCCTTCGCAACGTGATCTTGGTCCGGGGCCCGTTTTGGCCCCAAGCATTTCCCCCGGGATCCATTTTTGGCGTCGCGTGTTTCAGTCAATGCCGCTTAAAGTTGCAGGCACGTTACACAAATCGCTCCCGCGTGAAGTTCACGTATCCGGTATGTTTCGGGAATGTAAACGGCGTCTCTGGCCGGAGCCACCCACGCTGGCACCTTCCCAAAACTTCCCCGCCGGCACAGGCGACGCAGCGCACCTAAGGTGAGAAACGCCGTCGTACCCTGCTTGGCCTTCTGTTTCAGAGCTATGAACGGCAGCTCACAGGGTCAGAACCTGCGCGCGTTGGCCAGGACCGGCAGGTTGGCCCGTACGTCGGCCACCGTGGCGGGGTCAATATCGACGACGGCGAGTTCGGGTTTTCCGCCAAGGGTCACCAGCGGTTTGCCGAGTGGGGTCACAACCGCGCTGTGGCCGATTCCCGTGGGTGCTGTTCCGGCGGGACCAGCGCCGACAGTTTCGGGATCCCCTTGGCCGCAGGCAATCACGAACGCGGTGCTGTCCAGCGCCCGTGCGCGAATCAGCAGGTCCCACTGCTCGGCCTTGCCCTCCCCGGCGCCCCAGGAAGCGCACACGATGTTCACCTGCGCCCCCGCGTTCGCGTTTGCCGTGAACAGGCCGGGAAAGCGCACGTCGTAGCAGGTGGCAAGGCCGAAGACGGTCCCGTCCAGTTCGAACGTAACCGGCCCTTCCCCTGGGTCCACTGTCCTGGACTCCGTGAACCCAAAGGCATCGAAGAGGTGGATCTTGTCGTAGGAAGCATCCACACCGGGTCCGGTGACCAGCAGCGTGTTGCGGACGCGGCCGTCCTTCCCCGGCGTGAACATGCCGGCCACAATCGTGATCTCCAGCTCCCGGGCCATCCTGCGGACCTCGCTGGCCCACGGGCCGTCGAGGGGCTCGGCAATGTCCCTGAGGGAGTGCCCGAACGCGCGCATCGTCGCTTCGGGAAAGACAACCAACTGCGCGTCCGCATTACTGGCCTGCGCGGCGTAGTCCCACATCAGTTCAAGGTTGGCGGCGGTGTCTGCACCGCTGATGATCTGCGCTACGGCAATACGCATTACTGCCGGTAGCCCTCAACCTCGCTGATGGGGCGGGCCTCGGCGTCGTTCGGGTTCTCCCCGGAATCCTTCTTGGCCCGGCGCTGGCGCAGCAGGTCCCAGCACTGGTCCAGGCTTTCTTCCACGTACTTCAACCGCGCCGGGTCCGGGGCCTGCCCGCTGCCCGATCCCTCGCGCAGCGAGTGCTCCTCCTCCACCAGGGCCTGGATGTGCGTCAAAATGTCCTGATCATTCATGGCTTCCCCTAACTCCGGACCGGTCACCTTCAGCGTACGGATCAGGTGCTGAAGCCACCAGTCCCCGCGCGGTACCATCAACTTCATGCCCACTGCGCTCGATATGGCAGGTCCCATCCTGGAAGTGCTCACCTGGTTGTGCCTGCCCGCCGGGCTGGGACTGCTTTTCTACACCGGCTTCCTCCGCCGCTTCGTGCACCCCTGGGACGTGGCCGAGGCCGTGGTGTACTCCGATTCCACCGGCGTGGGGTTCCGCTGGTTCGACCGGAAGCACCAGGTCCACAACGCCCCCATGTCTCCCTACGACATCAGGGACATGGCGGCGGGAGACACCCTCCCCATCTACTACCACCCCAAGCGCCCAACGCAGTGGCAGACCACCGCGCCGGAGGAAGCCGGCAGGACAGCCTCGGTCCTGGGCCGCTGCCTGACGGCGATCGGCTCGGTAGCGCTCCTGGCCGGCTTCGTCCTGCCGATGTTCTAGGAACCGGCTGTGTTCTAGGAACTGGCTGTGTTCTACGGACTGATCAGGACCACAACAATGCCAAGTCCGCCAAGGACCACTCCGGCGAGAGCGGTCCAGAGCACGGCAGGCAGGTCCGCTTCGATGCTTTCGCCTGCCAGGCCATGGGACCTGGCCCGGTACCGGCGGCGCTGCGTGAGGTAGATGGCAAGGGCGGCGCCGCCGGAAATCGCCGGCAGCATCAGGATGGGTAACCCGTAGACGGGTAGCCAGCGCAGGAAGAAGGCGCTCGCCGTCACCAGCGCCAGCATGGTGCGGCCCCATGCCAGGGCGGTCCGCTCGGGCTGGAGGCCGGGATCGCCGTGGGGGCTGGGAGCATGGGCTGCCACAGGCTCAGCGCCAGAGGATAAAGACCAGGACGACGGCGGCAGCCAACGCACCTGCCCCGGCCAACAGGGGCACAAAAAACGGCAGGGGCAGCGGGGCCCTGGTGCGCATGCTCCGCTCCACCCGAAGCCACCGCACCGCGGCACCACCGCTGAGCATCATGCCCAGCAGCAACAGGATGACCGCAAGGCCTTTACGGACAGGCTCAACAAAAAGTCCGGACGTGAACGCCTCAACGGCAATGCCGCCTGCCAGCAGCGCCAGCGACGTGCGGATCCAGGCGAGGAAGGTGCGCTCGTTGGCAAGCGTGAAGCGGGGGTCCGGTTCCTCGCCGCCGGGGAGCAGCCGTTCGGCCATTTTTCCGCGCGGGGGCGGGCCGGGCGGCTGCTCACTGTTGGTCACCGGGCCAGTTTAGCCGCCGCTCCGCGGGGCAAACATGATCACGGCAACACCCAGCAGGCAAACCAGGGAGCCTGTGATATCCCACCTGTCGGGGCGGAAGCCGTCAAAGACCATGCCCCATGCCAGGGAACCTGCCACAAACACCCCGCCATAGGCCGCCAGGATCCGGCCGAAGTGCGCGTCCGGCTGCAGGGTGGCCACGAAGCCGTAGGCGCCGAGCGCGGCCACGCCAAGTCCGGCCCACCACCAGTCCCTGCCTTCGCGGACGGACTGCCACACCAGCCAGGCGCCGCCGATCTCCGCTGCCGCGGCCAGCACGAACAACACAATGGCCTTGAAAATACTGACGGTTTCCTCCGGTATGCCCACGGAGCCATCTTTCCAGCCGGGAATGCCACCGGTATCCGGACAGTTGGGCAAGGTATGCAGCGCATAGGATTCCTTTCATTCGGCCACTGGGGCCCCGGCCAGGGCTCGCGCACCAGGACGGCGGCGGACGCCCTGCTCCAGGGGATCGAACTGGCGGTTGCCGCTGAAGAACTCGGCGTGGACGGGGCATTCTTCCGGGTCCACCACTTCGCCAGGCAGCAGGCATCACCTTTCCCGCTCCTGTCAGCCATCGCAGCCCGCACCAGCCGGATCGAAATTGGCACCGGCGTCATCGACATGCGCTACGAAAATCCCCTGTACATGGCGGAGGAGGCTGCAGCGGCAGACCTGATCAGCGGTGGCAGGCTGCAGTTGGGCATCAGCCGCGGGTCACCCGAGCCGGCCCGGGAAGGCGCGTCGGCATTCGGCTACCGGCCGCAGCCGGGGGAGACCGACGCCGACATGGCCCGGCGCCACACCGCCGTCTTCCGCAAGGCCATCACGGGTGCCGGCATGGCTGAGGCGGACCCCAGGTACGCCGGCGGCGCCACCGGCCTCCTCCCCGTCCAGCCCCAGTCCCCGGGCCTCGCGGAACGGATCTGGTGGGGCGCCGGCAGCAGGAAGACCGCCGTCTGGGCCGCGGAACTGGGCATGAACCTGATGAGCTCCACACTGCTCACCGAGGACACCGGTGTCCCCTTCCATGAACTCCAGGCCGAACAGATCCAGCTGTTCAGGGACGCGTGGGCGGCAGCAGGACATACCCATGCCCCGCGTGTTTCGGTCAGCCGCAGCGTCCTTCCCATCGTGGATGAGGAGGACAACTACTACTTCGCCGGCAGCGCCCTTCGTGACGGCCGCGACCAGGTGGGCGTTATCGACGGACTGACTGCCAGGTTCGGCAAGAGCTACGTGGGCGCGCCGGACCTCCTGGCGGAACAACTCGCAGCCGATGCGGCAGTGCAGGCAGCGGACACCCTGCTGCTGACCGTTCCCAACCAATTGGGCGTGGACTTCAACGCCAAGCTGCTGGGAAACATCGCCGGGCACGTCGCCCCGGCCCTGGGCTGGAGCCGCCAATAAGGTGCGGAAACCAGGTGCGGGAACAATTTGTGAGACCGAACCGTTACTCTTATAGTGCGGCGTGGGGGCTTCGCGCCCTTAACTAGTGTGTGACTGCGGAACGGTCATATGACGGAGAGAGAGATATATGGCTCGCACCGCTCTAGGCTTAACCGTATGATCCGGCTACGTCAGCTGGCCCAGGCGGCCTCAGTGCTTACCACCCCTTTGGCGCCGGAAGACATTCTGGCACTTTTCAACCCTGTCTACTCAGCCAGGCAACTGCGCGGCGTGGTCACCCGCGTGGTCCAGGAGACGGCCCAGTCGGCCACCATCTTCTTCCGCCCCGGCCGCGGCTGGAAGGCGCACCTTGCCGGTCAGTGGGCCCGCATCGGCGTCGAACTGGACGGCGTCCGGCACTGGCGCTCCTATTCGCTCAGCGCTCCGGCAGGCAAGGATCCTGCCATCACCGTCACGGACGTCGGCGCCGTGTCCGGCACGCTGGTGCGCACCACCAAGCCCGGCGATGTCCTGTTCCTGGCTCCGCCGCAGGGCGACTTCGTGCTTCCGGAGCACCCCCGGCCCCTGCTGATGGTTACGGCGGGCAGTGGCATCACCCCGGTGATGTCCATGATCCGTACCCTTGTGCCGCGGCGTCCGGATGCCGACGTCGTGCTGGTCCACTCCGCACGCACTCCGGGCGACAGCCTGTTCCGTGAAGAGCTGGCCGAACTCGCGGACCAGTTCCCCAACTTCCGCCTGGCCCACTGGTACACCGGTGAACAGGGGCGGATGGACTTCTCCAGCACCAAGGAGCTGGACGAAATCTGCCCCGACTGGAAGGACCGGGCTGCCTACGCCTGCGGTCCGGACAGCTTCCTGGACGACGCCGAGGCCCTCTGGAAGCGCGCTGCGCTGACCACCCGGTCGCCGGGGACCGACGTCGCCGTTGCCGGAGACGCCGGCAACCTCATGATCGAGCGCTTCAACACCACCTTCAACGCCGGTGTAGGGCACGACGGCGGCTTGGTCACCTTCGAAGCCTCGGACCGGGAGGTGGAGGCCGACGGCGACACCCCCATCCTGGACATCGGCGAGGACGCCGGGGTGCTGATGCCCAGCGGCTGCCGGATGGGCATCTGCCACAGCTGCCTCACACCGCTCCTGGCCGGCCAGGTCCGCGACCTGCGGACCGGGGAAATCCATGGCGAACCAGGCCAACTTATCCAAACGTGTGTCTCGGCAGCCGCCGGGCCCGTCAACCTCGAACTCTGAGGAGCAGTACCGTATGACTGTCATCTCACCCACAAAGACCACGGCCGCCGGAGGAGCCAGCGCCGGCACCTCACGGACGCGCCCGGGCAAACTCGCCGAATCCGGCAGCCCCACCGTCCGCCCGCCGGCCGCCGCGCACCTCAGCGACGAGCAGGTAGCTGAACTCGGCCGCGAACTGGACGCCATCCGGGACGAGGTCCTGGCCAAGCGCGGGGCCGAGGATGCTGCCTACATCCGCCGGATGATCAAGATCCAGCGCGGCCTGGAGATTTCCGGCCGCGCCGCCCTCCTGGTCAGCAAGAACAAAGCCGCCTGGGTTACCGGCACCACCCTGCTGAGCCTGGCCAAGATCCTGGAAAACATGGAGCTGGGCCACAACATCCTGCACGGCCAGTGGGACTGGATGCGGGACCCGGACATCCACTCCACCACCTGGGAATGGGACTTCGTCACGCCCTCGCGGTCCTGGCAGCACACCCACAATGACCTGCACCACCGCTGGACCAATGTGGTGGGCAAGGACAACGACGTCGGATACAACCTTCTGCGCATGGACGAGAACCAGCCGTGGAAGCCCATCAACCTGGCCAACCCGCTGTTCAATGCCATCCTGGCGCCGGTTTTCGAGTGGGGCATCGCCATCTACGACCTCGAGCTGACCGAGTACAAGGAAGGCACCAAGTCCAAGGAAGCCCTGCTCAAGGACCTCAAGGCGCTGGGCAAGAAAGTCGTTACCCAGTTCACCAAGGACTACGCGGCCACTCCTGCCGTCGCCATGCTGACCGGATCCGGCAAGCAGGCGCTGTTCGGCACGATCACTGCCAACGCCGTCCGCAATGTGTGGGCCCACGCGGTTATCTTCTGCGGCCACTTCCCGGAAGGAACCGACACCTTCACCGAAGAGATGGTTGACGGCGAAACCCGCGGTGACTGGTACGTGCGGCAGATGATCGGCTCGGCGAACATCTCGGGCTCCAAGTTCATGCACCTCATGACCGGCAACCTCTCGCACCAGATCGAGCACCACCTTTTCCCCGACCTGCCCTCCAACCGGTACGCCGAGGTGGCGCCCAAGGTCCGCGAGATCTGCCAGCGCTATGGCCTGAAGTACACCACCGGCCCGCTGCTGAAGCAGGTGGGTTCGTCCTGGGCCAAGGTCTTCAAGCTGGCCCTGCCCGTCAAGGCTGCGCGGGCCTAGAAGCCTCAAAGCAAAACCCGGGAAGTGACCCGGCCGGCGCTGCCCGGCCGGGTCACTTCTGCGTTGGCGGCCTTTAGTGCCGGGTGCCTGGAACCAGGAGCACGTGGTCCAGCTTGGGCAGTGCATGACGCAGTCGGTGTTCGGCGCTTTCAAGGACCGCTTCCGCCCGGGACAATGCCATGTCCGCCAGGTCAATCCGTGCCGAGCCCTGCAACCGGTGCCCGGACCACCGCAGCTGCAGGTGCCGGACTGCCAGGACGCCCGGCGTCGCCGCCAGCGCGGCTTCGGCACGCGACACCAGGTCCGGCTCGATGCCATCCATGAGCCGGCGCCCAATGCTGCGGACCGTTCCCCACAGCAGGACCATGATGGCAGCGGAGATGATCAGCCCGACGATCGGATCAGCCAGCGGGAAACCCAGCATGACCCCCACCGCTCCGATGACCACCGCGAGCGAAGTGAAGCCATCCGTCCTGGCATGCACACCGTCCGCCACGAGCGCCGCGGAACCGATCCTCCGGCCAACCCGGATGCGGTAGATTGCCACGGCCTCATTCCCGGCGAAGCCGATCAGGCCGGCGGCGATGACCCAGCCGAGGTTTTGCAGCGGCTGGGGATGGATCAGCCGGTCCACGGACTGCCAGCCGGCCACCACTGCGGAGAGGGCCACCACGGCCACGATGAACAGTCCGGCCAAATCCTCAGCCCTGCCGTAGCCATACGTGTAGCGGCGGGTGGCGGCCCTGCGTCCCAGGATGAAGGCCACCCACAGGGGCACCGCGGTCAGGGCGTCCGAGAAGTTGTGGATGGTGTCCGCGAGCAGGGCCACCGAACTGCTGAACAGGACCACCAGGAACTGCAGCGCCGTCGTGGCCAGCAGGACGAACATGCTGATCTTCAGCGCCCTGATGCCCTCGGTGCTGGCCTCCATGGCATCGTCAATCGAATCAGCGGCGTCATGCGTGTGCGGAACGAAGAGCTCCATCAGCCAGCCCTTGAAGCCGGTGTGGTGATGATGCCCGTGGTCGTGGTCGTGGTCGTGTCCGTGGTCGCCGTGGTCCGTCCCGTGCGGGTGGCCGTGGGCGTGCGTTGACCCGCGGTGCGGGCCGGTCACGACGCGTTCCCCTGTCCGGTGTGGACGAAGCTCTGGTCGTGGGGGACCTGCTTGTGGGGAGCGCGGTGGTGGGCAGGTTCGCCGCCGAGTGCATGCTCGGCCTGGAAGATGGCGTCCGCCACCAACTGCCGCGCGTGTTCATTTTCCAGCCGGTAGAGCACCCGGGTCCCGTCCTGCCGCGTGGAAACCATTCTTGCCAGCCGCATCTTGGCCAGGTGCTGGGACACGGCGGCGGGGGACTTGCCCACCACGTCCGCCAGGGCACCCACCGCCATCTCGCCGTCACGGAGGGCCAAAATGATCCGCACCCTGGTGGCGTCCGCCAGCATGGCAAAGACCTCCACGGCCAATTCCACGTACTGGCTGTCCGCCTTCAGTGGGCAAGCATTACTATCTGCATTCATGCGCATATAGTGTCACACTATTTCACAGCAGCGGATCCAGGCCGCCGCGGGCAGCGAACGGCGCGACGAATCGAGGCTGCTGGAGCGGGGGCCGCCCCCTAGAGTAGGAGGTGCAGGGCCCGGCGCTCCGCCGGGCTGCTCCGATCAGATCAGTCTCGAAAGGAACTTGCCTCCATGGCTTTCATTACCGTAGGTACCGAGAACAGCACTGACATCGAGCTCTACTACGAGGACCACGGCTCCGGCCAGCCCGTCGTGCTGATCCATGGCTACCCGCTGGACGGATCATCCTGGGAAAAGCAGACCGCCGCCCTCCTGGATGCCGGGTACCGTGTCATCACCTATGACCGCCGAGGCTTCGGAAAATCCAGCAAGCCCACCGAGGGCTACGACTACGACACCTTCGCAGCGGACCTCAACACCCTGCTCAACACCCTGGACCTGAACAACGTGGTGCTGGTGGGCTTCTCCATGGGCACGGGAGAGGTGGGCCGCTACCTCGGTACGTACGGCTCGGCCCGCGTGGCCCGCGCGGCGTTCCTCGGGTCCCTGGAGCCCTTCCTGCTCAAGACCGATGACAACCCCGACGGCGTCCCGCAGGACGTGTTCGACGGCCTCAAGGAAGCGGTCACCGCCGACCGCTACGCCTTCTTCACCGAATTCTTCAAGAACTTCTACAACTCCGACACCTTCCTGGGCACCCCGCGGCTCAGCCAGGAAGCCGTCAACGCCAGCTGGAACCTGGCTGCCGGCGCCGGAGCGCATGCTTCTGCTGCAGCGCAGCCCACCTGGCTTACGGATTTCCGCCAGGACATCCCCAAGATCGATGTTCCGGCGCTGATCCTGCACGGCACCGCTGACAACATCCTGCCCATCGATTCCACCGGCCGGCTGTTCGCCAAGGCCCTGCCGAGTGCCGAGTACGTGGAGATCGAGGGTGCACCGCACGGCCTGCTCTGGACGCACGCCGCGGAGGTCAACGAAGCGCTGCTGGCCTTCCTTTCGCAGTAGGGGTCAAGCGGACAAACGGCGACGACGGTATGCCGCCGTCGCCGTTTGCTCACCACCGCGGTCCGCTGAGGTGTCATGCCTCATTTCCAGGAGGCGAACTTAGCAGGCGGGTTTGCCCGTTATGTGCGGCTCCTGGGAAACCGGCGGCGGTGTCACCAGTTGTACGGCGAGCTCCCTGAGCTCCTGCGGACGGAAAGGCTTGGTGAGGTACCCCGCGGCCCCCGATGCCATGCCGGCCAGCACGTCGTCCTGCTCGGAACGGGCCGTGAGGAACAGCAGGGGCGCGCTGGTAAGGGCGCGGATGGCGCGGGCCACCACGTACCCGTCCATATCCGGCAGCCCAACGTCCAGGGTCACCAGGGCGATGGCGGGATCAGCCGCGGCGGCAATGGCCTCGGCCCCCGTGCCCACCATCCTGACCTCAAAGCCCGCGCGCGACAGGACCACTTCGATCAGTCCGCGGATATCGTCGTCATCCTCCACGACAAGGCAAACACGCTGCTGTTCCATCAAGCCCCCCGGCGAAAAGTTGGCACCAGTCTACCTGCGGGAACGCTGCCGGCATGACCGACGCAAAAGATGGCCGCTATCCGTCGTAATGCGTGCGCGCCGGGCCCTGGCCCAGGGCGTTGACGACCGCCGCGGCCACATCATGCAGCTTGGTGTTCCGGGTGCTGGAAGCGGTCTTCAGGATGTCGAAGGCTTCCTGCTGGCTGCACCGGTTCTGGGCCATGATGATGCCGACAGCCATGTCAATGACCGTGCGGGACTCAAGGGTGGCCCGAAGGTTCGCGGCCGTTTCGCTGTAGTGCGCGAACCGCACCGCAAGGCGGAGCGCCAGCGAGGTCTGGCTGACGAAATCCTCGGCAAACTTCAGCACGCGGCCCTCGAACCGGTGCGGGCGGCGGGAGTACAGCAGCAGCGATGCCTTGGTTTCCCCCTCAAGCCGGAACGGAACTGCCGCCACGGAGCGGATCCCCTCGGCAGTCGCGGCGGCGGCGTACTCAGGCCAGCGGCCATCCGCGGTGAGGTCCGGAGCGTGCACGATCTCCTGGGCCGTGGAAGCCGTGAGGCCCGGGGTGTCGCTGTACCTGTGTTCAAGCCGTCCGATGGACTTTGCATCCGGGCTGCTGCTGGCGACCGTGGCGGCCTTGCGTTGCCGGAGGAGGGTGATGGCGCACAGCATTTCGTCGCCGGGCTCGGAGAGATTGCGTGCGGAGACCTGTGCCAGTTCATTAAGGAAGTCCTCAACGTCGGAGCTGTTGAGGACAAGTTCATGCAGGTGCTCAGTGATGGATGTATCGGTTTTTGCTGTTGACTCGCTGGCCACGATTTTCTGGTGCCATTCGCTCAGGTCAAAACGAGCCGGCAACACGCCAACACCCCGCAACTGGGCGGGGAGCCGGTGATGGTCGCTGGATCGACGAACTTTCCAACGGCCTGCTGCTAAACCGATAACCAGAAGTATATACATCCCCGTGCCGCCCAAAGCGTCATATATGGCTGCCCCGGAGCGGGCAAAGGCTGGCGCGGGGCCGGGCATACCGGCACAATGAAGCAGGCGCCGGTGCTGCTGCGGGCTGGCCGCGGGACCAAGGGCTGCTCAGCGGCGGAGGGACAGGAACATGACCAGGCTGCTCATCATTGGACCACCAGGGTCCGGCAAGGGAACCCAGGCCGAACACCTCGCGCGGCACTTCCGGGTCCCTGCCGTTTCCACCGGGGATATTTTCCGGAGCAACGTCAGCCAACAGACCGACCTGGGGAACCAGGCCGCCCGGTACCTGGATGACGGCCATTTCGTACCGGACCACCTCACCAACGCGCTGGTCAAGAACCGTCTCCTCGAAAGCGACGCGATGCACGGGTTCCTGCTGGACGGCTATCCGCGGACAGCTCAACAGGTACTGGAACTCGACCGCATGCTTGAGGCACAGGGGCATGCGCTGGACGCCGTGATCGAACTGCAGGCGCCCGACGAGGAACTGGAGCAGCGGATGCACCGCCGCGCCCTGGAGCAGGGGCGCACGGATGACACCATCGACGTCTTCAGGCGCCGGCTGGACCTCTACCACCGCCAGACGCATGAAGTAGTCTCGGTGTACGCGGGCCGGGGCATTCTTGTGTCCGTCAACGGCAGCGGGGACCCGGGCGGGATAACTGCACTGGCAATCGCCGCCGTCGAAAAGTTCCTTGCAGCCCCGCAACCCCCGTCCTGACCGAAAACACCGCACGGTGAACGCACTCGAGCAAAAGGAAACAGTGATGAGAATTGCCGTTACAGGCGGAAGCGGAAAACTGGGGCGGCACGTGGTGCGCCGGCTGACAGGCGACGGCCACCAGGTCCTCACCCTGGACCGTGCGGGTGCCCGCAGCCCGGAACTGCTGGTGGTTGACCTGCGCAACTACGGCCAGGTGGTGGACGCGCTGCTGGGCGTTGATGACCGGCATGACGGGTTCGACGCCGTGGTGCACCTGGGTGCCATTCCCGCCCCGGGCATCCTTCCGGACGCAGCCACCTTCGAAAACAACATGCTGTCCACCTACAACGTCTTCCAGGCGGCGCGGCGCGCCGGCATCAAGAAGGTGGTGTACGCCTCCAGCGAGACGGTCCTGGGGCTGCCGTTCGACATCGACCCGCCCTACATCCCGGTGGATGAGGAGTACCCGCCGCGGCCGGAAAGCACCTACTCGCTGGTGAAGACGCTGGAGGAGCAGATGGCTGTGGAGATGACGCGGTGGGACCCCGAACTGAGCATCACCGGCCTGCGGTTCTCCAACGTCATGGACGAGGCCGACTACGCTAAATTCCCCTCCTTCGACGCCGACGCGACGCTGCGGAAGTGGAACCTGTGGGGTTATATCGACGGCAGGGACGGCGCGCAGGCCGTAGTACGTGCGCTGGAGAACGCCAAACCAGGGTTCGAAGCCTTCATCATCGCCAACGCTGACACGGTGATGAGCCGGTCAAGCGCCAGCCTGGCGGAAGAGGTCTTTCCCGGCGTCAAGGTCACCAAGGACCTGGGAGAGCACGAAACGATGCTGTCCATCGACAAGGCGCGGCGCCTGCTCGGTTTCGAACCCGAGCACAGTTGGCGTAACCACGTGGCGGCCGGCTCCAACACGGTGGAAAGCCAGCGATAACCACCGGTCCGCAGGAATCGCCGAGGGTTCGCGAAGGATCATCCAAGGAGCCGGAAGCCGTGTGCTTCCGGCTCCTATCCTTTTGGTATCCCCCCTTGCCCCGCCACCACAAGGACCCCAAAATTCGTACCCGATTCTTCGTGCTGCCGGCCCTCACGGCGCTGCTCTCCGCCGTCGGCCTTTCCACCGTGTCCCTGCCGGCGGCTGCTGCTCCTGCCCCCGCCGCCGCAACCGGCCGTTACATCGTGCAGTACGCCGCCACTGCCGACCTCGCAGCCGAGGTGTCCGGGCTGCGCGGCCAGGGCCTCGCCGTCGGCCGTACCTTCGAGCATGCAGTCCGCGGCGCCGTCGTCACGGCCAACCCCGCGCAGGCGGCAGCCCTTGCCAGGTCCGGGAAGGTGCTGTCCGTGGAGCCCGACGCCCCCGTCAAGGTTTCCGGGACCGAGCAGCCCGCCCCCTGGGGCCTGGACCGCGCAGACCAGCGGACCCTTCCGCTCTCCGGTTCGTACTCGTGGACCGCGGCGGGCGCCGGGGTGACCGCCTACGTGGTGGACACCGGCATCCTGGCATCGCACACCGACTTCGGTGGCCGGGTTGCGGCAGGCTGGACAGCGGTGGCGGACGGCAACGGCACCACCGACTGCAACGGCCACGGCACCCACGTGGCCGGAACCGTGGCCGGAGCCACGTATGGCGTCGCCAAGAGCGCCACGCTGGTGCCCGTGAGGGTGCTCGACTGCAGCGGGTCCGGCTACAACTCGGACGTGGTGGCCGGCCTGGACTGGATCGCCGCCAACCATGCGGCCGGAACCCCCGCCGTGGCAAACCTCAGCCTGGGCGGAGCGGCCAGCAGCACCGTGGACGCCGCCATCCAGGCAGTTCTTGACGACGGCGTCACCACAGTGGTTGCCGCAGGAAACTCCGCCGTGGATGCCTGCACCGCTTCGCCCGCCCGCGTCCCCGGGGCTGTCACGGTGGCAGCCAGCGACTCCGCCGACAAGCAGGCCTCGTTCTCCAACTTCGGGTCCTGCGTGGACCTGTATGCGCCCGGCGTCGGCATCACCTCCGACTACTACACCTCCACCACCGCCACCGCATCCATGTCCGGAACCTCCATGGCCGCGCCGCACACCGCCGGAGCAGCCGCCGTCCTGCTGTCGCAGAACCCTGCCCTGGCACCGGCCGACGTAGCAGCGGCACTGGTAGCCAATTCCACGTCCGGCGTCATCGCCGGCGCCTCCGCGGGAACCCCGAACCGCCTGCTGTACACCGGGGCAACGGCACCTGCACCTGCGCCTGCCCCTGCACCCGCTGTCACGTCTGTTTCACCGGCCGCCAAGGCCACCGCCGTGGCAGCTGGAACGAACGTCACGGCCACCTTCAGCACCGCTGTTCAGGGCGTGAGCGCCGGGACGTTCGTGCTCAGGAATGCAGCCGGCAACAGCATCGCGGCCACCGTCACGTACAACGCCACCACCCTGGCCGCCACCCTTGACCCGGCAGCAAGCCTTGCCCCCGATGCCAGCTACACCGCAATCCTGACAGGAGGAGCCTCGGCCATCCGCGATGCCGCAGGTACCCCGCTGGCGTCCACCAGCTGGACGTTCACCACTGGCCCCGCGCCCACCGTCACCAGCTACTCGCCGGGCAGCAACGCCCTCCTGGTCCGCAGGAGCAGCAGCATCAGCGCCACCTTCAGCGAGGCGGTCCAGGGCGTTAACACCACCACGTTCACCCTGAAGAACCCGGCCACCGGCGCCGTGGTGGCAGCAACGGCCTACCGCAACAGCACCACCAACCAGTGGATCCTTGACCCCCAGGAGACCCTCGCCGCCAAGACGCGGTACACCGTGACCCTCACGGGCGGGACCAGCGGCATCCGGGACGTGGCCGGCAACCCCCTCGCCAGCCGGAGCTGGCAGTTCACCACCGGCTCTTTCTAGCCGCCTGATGGAGTGAATGGGCCGTGGCCGGGATAATCTTCACCCTAGGCATTCATCACGGCACGCATCTTCCGCGGCGTAGGGACGGGCAGCACATTGGCACAGAAATCAGCAGGTTCCGCAGTCTCTGAACGGAAAGCGGGAAGGTGGCACGCCTTCCACGAGAAGTTCGTGGTGGAGGAACGCTACGTGGACCCTGCCGACCGGCGGGGCCTGTACCGCGCGTCGATCATCCTGGCCGTCGTGGGGCTGGCACTCTTCATTGCCACCCTGGTCAGCGTGGTGCAGGCCGACGGCCTTTCCGTTGCCGACACTCCCGTGCATGACTGGCTGCTGACCACCCGTTCAGCGGCCGTCACTGCCATCATGATCTTCCTGGCGGTGATTTTCGGCCCCATCGCTCTGCCCATCATCGTGCTGGTGGTGATCCTTGTCTGGGGATTCGCAGCCAAGCACGCCTGGCGCCCCATCCTGCTCGCCTCCGCGATGCTGACCGGAGTGGTCATCTCGCAGATCATCCTCCACATCGTCCAGCGCTCCCGCCCTCCCGTGGACCAGATGCTGTTCGGCGCGGACCAGACCTTCTCGTTCCCGTCCGGGCACGTCCTGGGGGCCTGCGACTTCCTGCTGGTGGGCGCCTACCTGATTTTCTCCCGGCGCCGGAACCCGCGTGCCGCGGTGTTCGGCTTCATCGGGGCCGGGATCGGCATCATCCTCGCTATCGCCAGCCGGTTGTACCTTGGCTACCACTGGCCCACGGATGCGTTGGCGTCGTTCGCGCTCTCGCTGCTCATCCTCTCCGGGGTCATCGCGCTTGACACGTGGCGGACGGCCAGGATTCCGGGGGAACCGATCACCGGAGAGCTGTCAAGGGCCGAATCCACCGGAGAGTAGGAACTTACCGGGAGCAGTCCAGGAACCGGATCCCGCTTCCTGGGCCGCTTCCTGGCCCACTTATTGCGGCCGCGATTTTGCCCGCTTGAGTGCCCGGTGCAGCTTCACGATGGCTGCCTCCAGCTCCAGTACCTTCGCAACGCCCGCCAGGTTCAACCCCTCCTGCAGGAGTTCGCCGATCCGCAGCAGTACGGCAATATCGTCGTCGCTGTACTGGCGCGTGCCGCCCGCCGTCCGCGAGGGCGTCAACAGTCCCTTGGTTTCGTACAGCCTGATGTTCTGCTGTCCGGTTCCCGTGAGCTCCGCCGCCACCGAGATGGCGTACAGGGCGCGTGAACCGGGGGAGCGGCCAGCCCGACCTGCTTCAGGATCCGCCATTCTTTCTCCCAAAAATCGCTTCCGCTGGTACCTTGCTTCAGTTTTGCACGAGTGCTATAAAAAATCTATATCCACCACCATAGATTAAAGGAGGTGGTGGGTAGCTGCAGATCCAGCACCTGGAAGCTAAAGGAGTGGGAAATGATGTTGATGCGTACGGACCCGTTCCGTGAGCTGGACCGGCTCACGCAGCAGGTCTTTGGAACCTCCGCCCGCCCGGCAGCCATGCCCATGGACGCGTGGCAGGAAGACGGGGAATTCGTGGTGGCGTTCGACCTTCCCGGTGTGAACGTGGATTCCCTGGACCTGAACGTTGAGCGGAACGTCCTGACCGTCCGGGCGGAGCGCAAGGACCCCACGCAGCCCAACGTGGAGCTCGTGGCCTCTGAGCGTCCCCGGGGCGTGTTCAGCCGCCAGTTGATCCTGGGTGACACCCTGGACACCGAGCACATCAAGGCCAGCTATGACCAGGGTGTCCTGACCCTGCGGATTCCGGTTGCCGAGCAGGCCAAGCCGCGCAAGATCGAGATCCAGACCCAGCAGGGCGAGAAGCACCAGATCGGCAGCTAGGACCATGCTTTCGTGCCGGCGCCCCTGACCCTCCGGGCGGGGCGCCGGCGAAACAGGAGGCAGGATGACTGATCTCCCCGACTACTACGCCATCCTGGGCGTAGGCCGGGACGCCGGCCGCCAGGAAATCTCGCATGCCTACCGCGCCCTCATGCGCACCCACCATCCGGATATGGACGGCGGGCGGGCTTACGAAGGCATGGAGACCATGGGGGATACGACGGCGGAGAAGGGCAACACTGCACAGGGGGAGGAACTTCTCCGGATCATGCAGGCGTTTAACGTGCTGCGTGACCCCGGGCGCCGCGCCGACTACGACAGGAAGCTGGCGGCAGCTGCGCCCACCATCATTCCGGTCCGGAGAGTCCGCAGCCGTGGCGGGCAGTCCGGACCTCCCATCCGCGTCACCCCGGTGCGGTGGGAAAGCGGGCCCTGGTCCTGATCCAGGCCCTGGGCCATTGATCCAAGGAGGCGGAAAACTGCATGGGCGACTGGCGGCGCTACGATTCACACCTCATTCCTGCATTCTTCGAACGCTTTGAGCAGCGGTGGGGCGAGGGAACCGCGCCCTTCCTGGACCCGGAGGCGCACGAACAGCCTCTGCCGCGGGCACAGTGGATCAACCCCACCACGGGTGCTGCGCTGGCGGTGGTTCCGGTATGGACCGCCGATGAGAGGCAGCAGCGTTCCTTCGGCGTGTTCTACCTCCCGCCGGGCGGGGACATCTGGGTCCTGCGGCCCGGGTACACCGGCTACCTGGAGCCGTCCGACGACGACACGGAACACCTGGTGACGCTCCGGAATGATGCCTTCCGCAAGGCAGTGGCGCACGCCAAGGAGTTCCTGTTCGGCACCCAGTAGTTGCCGGCGCAGGGAGCGGAGTTGCTGCTCGTCAGCCGACCTCCGCTGTGACATTCTGGGACGTACCCTAACTACCGTGACCAAAGGCTGGACCCCAATGCACATCACCGCCAAGGACCTCGCAGCGCTCATCCCCCCGGGGTTCACGCTTGGCGTCGCAACCGCAGCATTCCAGATCGAAGGGGCGCTGGACGAGGATGGGCGGGGACCGGCGGGCTGGGACAGGTTCGCTGCCCGGCCCGGTGCCATCGTTGAGGACCACAGCCCGGTGGTGGCCACGGACCACTACCACCGGATGCCGCAGGACGTGGCCCTCCTGAAGCAGCTCGGCGTTGACTCCTACCGGTTCTCCTTCTCCTGGCCGCGCATCCAGCCGGGCGGCACCGGCCCGGCCAACCGCGCAGGCATGGCGTTCTATGACCGGCTCCTGGACGAGCTCCTGGCCAACGGAATCTCGCCCATGGCCACCATCTACCATTGGGATACGCCCCTGGAACTGGATGAGGCCGGCGGCTGGATGAACCGGGACACCGCCTACCGGCTGGGGGAGTACGCGGCGCTCGTGGCGGATGCCTTCGGTGACAGGGTGGCCCGGTGGGTCACCATCAACGAGCCGGCAACGGTGAGCGCCAACGGCTACTCGCTGGGGCTGCACTCCCCAGGCAAGGAGCTGGCCCTGGGTGCCTTCCCCACGGTCCACCACCAGCTGCTGGGCCACGGGCTCGCCGTCCAGGCCCTTCGCGCGGCGCGGGTGCCCGGCGAAATCGGCATGACCAACGTCTACTCACCCATGGTGCCCAACTCCATCAACCCGCTGGACAAGATCAGCGCGGGACTTATGGACCTGGGGCAGAACCGGCTCTACGCGGACCCTGTCCTGACGGGCAAGTACCCGGACCTCATCCGCGCGGCCAAGTTCTTCAGCTCCTTCGAACATCCCGAAGAGGACATGGAGATCATTTCCCAGCCCCTCGATTTCTACGGGCTCAACTACTACATGCCCACCAAGGTGGCCGTTGGGCCGGGCAACGGCGCCGTGCCGGCCAGCATGGCCGAGGCCATGGGCAGCGACCTCAGCGCGGCCGGAAACGGCGCTACGCCCTTCCACGTGGAGACGTGGCCGGAAGCGGACGTCACCGCATACGGCTGGCCGGTCAAGCCGGAGTACATGGCCGTGGCCCTGAAGGAGATGGCCGAGCGGTACCCCAACCTGCCGCCCGTGATCATCACCGAGGGCGGAGCCAGCTTCGAGGACATCATTGTCCGGGACAAGTCCACCAACACCAGGTTCATCCCGGACGAGCGGCGGCTGAAGTACATTTCAGACCACCTTGAAACCGCGCTCCGGGCCACGGCGCCCGGTGGGGTGGCCGAATCCGTGGACCTGCGCGGCTACTACGTGTGGTCCTTCCTGGACAACTTCGAGTGGTCCGCCGGCTACAACCAGCCGTTCGGCCTCCTGCACGTGGACTTCGAAACGCTCGACCGCACACCCAAGGCGTCCTACTTCTGGTTCCAGGAGCTCATCGAGGAACGCGACCTGGCTGCCGCGGCCGGGGCGGCCATCGCGCAGGCAGCGGTTCCGGAGCTGTTGGACAGTGAATTGCCCGACGACGGCGCACCCCTGGGTGCCAACGCGCAGTAAGGCTGCGCAGCCGGGAGCCGTTCAGCCCCGGAGCAGGTCCAGCATGGCCAGCTGCTTGGCGATGCCGGCGCCGTCGGGCGAGTAGATCCACGGCACGCGGGAGGTGGTGTGGTCGCCGTCCTCGGAGTGGCCGCCGGCGAACACGGATTCGCTGACGGACAGCTGCCGGATGGCGATTGCTGCAACCTTGTCCGGATTTTCGGCGGCAAAGGCGGAGTAGATGGCCTCGTCATGCTGTCCGTTGTCGCCGATCAGGAGCCACCGCATGTCCGGGAATTCCTGGGCCAGCCGCTCCAGGTTGCGGTGCTTGTGGTCCTGGCCGCTGCGGAACCAGCGGTCCTGGGTGAGTCCCCAGTCCGTGAGCAGCAGCGCGCCCTTGGGGTACATGTTGCGGGTCAGGAACCGTGCCAGGGTGGGGGCCGCGTTCCAGGGGCCGGTGGACAGGTAAATGACCGGGGCTTCAGGGTGCTCGATGGTCAGCCGGTCCAGCAGCACGGCCATCCCCGGAGTGGCCATGCGCGCCCGTTCGCTGAGCACGAAGGTGTTCCACAGGGCCAGGAAGGGCCGGGGCAGGGCGGTCACCATGACGGTGTCGTCGATGTCCGAGACGATGCCGAACTGCACGCCCGGAGCGATCACCTGGATCAGTGCCTCCGCCGGCTCGGTTCCCTCGGCCCGCAGCACGGCAGTGTGCCAGCCGGGGGACAGCTGCACGTCCACCTCGGTATCGATCAGCCCGCCCCGGTCCGCCGTGACGTGGGAGACCACATCACCGATGGTGATTTCGACGTCGGAAAACTGCAACGGCACCCCCGTGAACGCCCGCCAGCCGCGGATGTTCTGGTTGCCGTTCCTGGCCGCGTGCTCGGCCTTGCTTCCGGGCGGCGGCTTCTGTGTCAGCAGTACCCTGCCCAGGACGCGCACCCGGGTGGTGGAGCCATAACCCTGGTACGCGATGGTCTGCGGCACGAACTTCCACCGCTTGGCGAGCTGGATCCGGACGTCGTTGACCGCGTCCGACAACCGGTGTGCCAGCCGGAAGAACTGGCTTCCGGACAGGGCGGTGCGGCCCTTCGTGTTCCGCCGGGGTGGGCGTGCCGTGTCCTGGTCGGGGTTCTGCGGGGCCGAGTCCATGCCACCACTCTGCCACAGGGCGGCAGCGGGCATCAGCCGTTGCCGAGGATCGCGCGGAGGGTCCGGGCGTTCCACACGGCGTTCCCGCCGCCGTCGTTGTTGAAGTACGCGTAGACATCGATGCCCGCGCCGTCCCACTCACGGATCCGGTCGGCCCACCAGTGGAGGTCGGCGTCCGAGTAGGAGCCGCCGTAGAGGTGCTGGTGGTCGGGTCCGTGCAGCCGGACATATGCGAAGGGGGCGGTGGTCCGCAGGATGCAGGGCAGGTTGGCGCCGCTCATGATGCAGTAGGCGGCCTGGTGCCGCTCCAGCAGGGCAAACACCTCAGGGCAGTCCCAGCTGGGGTGCCTGAACTCCACGGCAACCCTGATCCACGGCGGAACCGCAGCGAGGAAGTAGTCCATCCTGGCGTCGTCGCGCTCCAATTGGGGCGGCAGCTGGACCAGGAGCACGGCACGTTTGTCCCCCAGTTCGTGCCAGCAGCGGGCAATCCGCTCCACCCAGACTTCCGGTGAATACAGTTTCCGCGCGTGCGTGAGTCCCCTGGGAGCTTTGACGGACATGGCGAACCCGGGCGGCAGGCGCCTGTTCCATCCGGCGAAGGTGGTATCCCTGGGCCAGCGGTAGAAGCTGGCGTTCAGTTCCACCGTGCTGAATTCGGCGACGTAGCACTGGAGCCGGTCCCGCACGGGCAGCCCGGGCGGGTACAGGACGTTCTCCCAGTGGTCGTAGCTCCAGCCGGAGGTGCCGATGTGGATTCCCATTTGCCTCAGGCTACACCGGGCTTCCCCTTCCGTTCGGGCCCGGGTGTGGCAGGGTAATGTCATGGCGCGAATCGAAGATTATGCGGTTGTTGGCGACCTTCAAACCGGAGCCCTGGTCAGCAGGGAAGGCTCGATCGACTGGCTCTGCCTCCCGAGGTTCGATTCCCCTGCCTGCTTCAATTCACTGTTGGACACGCCGGACTCGGGGCGCTGGCTGCTGGCTCCGGAAAGAGGGGGTGAATGCACCCGCCGGAGCTACCGCGAGGGCACCCTCATCCTGGATACGGAGTGGGAGACGCCGGACGGAACCGTGCGCATCACCGATTTCATGCCGCCGCGTGATTCCGTCGCTGACATCGTCCGGATTGTGGAAGGCATCAGCGGCAGCGTCAGGATGCACGGCGAACTGGTCCTGAGGTTCGACTACGGGCACATCATTCCGTGGGTGCGCAAGGACAAGCGCGGGCTGCACGCGATCGCCGGTCCGGATGCCGTCTACCTGGTCACTCCGGCACCCCTGCATGGCGAGAACATGCACACTGTCAGCGACTTCACCGTGAATGCAGGCGAAAAGGTACCTTTCGTGCTGACCTGGGCGCCCAGCCATGTGGGACGCCCGGTATCCGTGGACGCGGAAGTAGTCCTTGACAGCACCTTTGCATTCTGGCGGGGCTGGTCCTCGCAATGCACCGTCAAGGGCAAGTACCGGGAGGCCGTGGTCCGTTCCCTGATAACGCTCAAGGCGCTGACGTATGGCCCTACCGGCGGGATCGTCGCGGCCGTCACAACGTCGCTGCCGGAGCAGCCGGGCGGCCAGCGTAACTGGGACTACCGCTACTGCTGGCTGCGGGACGCCGCCATGACGCTGCAGGCGCTGCTGGCGGCCGGCTACACCGCGGAGGCCGCGGCCTGGCGGGACTGGCTGCTCCGGGCCGTGGCCGGCGACCCCGCCGACCTGCAGATCATGTACGGGATCCATGGCGAGCGGCGGCTGCCGGAAATGGAGTTGCCGTGGCTGAAGGGTTACGAGAACTCGGTACCGGTGCGGATCGGGAATGCGGCGGCTGAGCAGTTTCAGCTGGATGTATGGGGTGAGGTCCTTGACTGCCTGGCGCTGACCCGGAACTCGCTGCTGACGCATACGGACGAGGCCTGGGACGTGCAGATTGCGCTGATGGAGCACCTTGAAACCATCTGGGACCAGCCGGACAACGGGCTCTGGGAGATGCGTGGGCCGCGCCGGCATTTCACCCACTCCAAGGTCATGGCGTGGGTGGCTGCGGACCGGATGGTGAAGGGTGTGCGCGAGTCCGGCCTGCCGGGCCCCGTGGAGCGCTGGGAGCTGCTGCGGGACCAGATCCGCAAGGACATCATGGCCAACGGCTTCGACGCGGAGCGCAATACGTTTGTCCAGTCCTACGGCCGTCCGGAGCTGGACGCCAGCCTGCTGTTGATTCCCAGGGTGGGGTTCCTGCCGCCCGATGATCCCAAGGTGGTGGGAACCATCGAAGCAATCCAGCGGGAGCTGACCCAGGACGGGTTTGTGCTGCGGTACCGGCCGGAGCAGAGCGACGACGGCCTGCCGGGCGACGAGGGCGTCTTCCTGGCGTGCTCGTTCTGGCTGGTGGAGGCGCTTTTGGGGGCGGGCCGCCATGAGGAATCCCGCGAACTCTTTGAGCGGCTGCTGGAACTGCGCAACGACGTCGGGCTGCTAAGCGAGGAATGGGCGGTGAAAGCCAAGCGTCAGCTGGGCAACACGCCGCAGGCGTTCAGCCATTTTGCCCTTGTGACTAGCGCCCTGGAGCTGCATCAGGATACGGTTCGGCGCAGTGACAGCCCCATTCCGCCTGAAGGGGTGGATTCGCGCTGAGGCGGCGCGGACCGGGGCTGGAACTTCTCCTTCGCAGGATAGATAAGTATACTTACTAATACCTCATGGAGTGCTCCCAAGCACAGCGCCGTGATTGATGGAGGAGTGATAGTTATGGCCGGATATTTTGAGCTCGTTGATGCCCCCGACGGCGGGTACCGGATCAGGATGATGGACGGAAGCGGGAACCTGATGGCCATCTCGGTAACCTTTCCCACCAAGAGGGCTGCTGTGGCGGGCGTCGCGATGGCCCGGGAAATTGCCGGCACCGGCCTGATCCGGGACAAGAGCCTGGACGGGGCCGGATCGGTCATCCGCGACCGCGTGCGGCCCGTCAACTCCCCCAAGGAGGAGGCGGCCCGGCGGAAGAAAGCGCCGGAGGCACGACGGGCAGCGGTGAGCTGATGCCGGGTTCCACTCCACCCCCCGGCGGCCCGCGCCGGGGGGTCCTCTTTGACGTTGACGGGACGCTGATCGACTCGTCCTACATCCACACCGTCGCCTGGTGGGGGGCGTTCCGCCAGTACGGCCACGACGTGCCCATGGCGGCCATTCACCAACTCGTTGGCATGGGCGGCGCCCGGCTGGTGGACAATCTCCTGCCGTCCGGCCGCGACCGCGGCGAGGATGAGGACATCATGGCCAGCCACGGCGCGCTGTATGCCTCGCACTGGCCCTCCCTCCGCGCCCTCGACGGGGCCAAGGAACTGTTAGGCCGGTGCCATGCGGGCGGGCTGGCTGTGGCCCTGGCATCCTCGGCGAGGGACCGCGACCTCGAGGTGATGCGGTCCGTCCTCGACGCCGACCCCTTCATTGATGCCGCCACCAGCGCGAATGATGCGGAGGAAAGCAAGCCTGCGCCGGACATCCTGGAGGCGGCCCTGGCGGCCACCGGCCTCGATGCCGCAAACGTTGTCTACGTCGGGGACGCGGTATGGGACATGAAGGCGGCGGCGGCGCTGGGGATCCCTTCCATCGGCGTGACCTGCGGTGGAATCCAGGCCGGCCAGCTGCGTGACGCCGGCGCGGTGGAGGTCTACCAGGGACCGCGCGACCTGCTGGAAAACCTGGGCTCAAGTGCCATTGGCCGGCTGCTCGCGCTCCAGCCGAACGCCTGACAGCACCCCGCTTGACGGCACCCACGCCTGGCGGCGGTCATAACGGCTGGCCGCCGGGCACCGAATCCTCGTTGCCGGCGATGGCGGGCTTCGTCCACGACACCACCACCTTCACCGAGCCGTCGTCATTCCGCTCGATGTCAGTGGCCACCTCTGCTGCGGGCGCGCCCATTTCCGCGATCCGCGCGCGGTAGGTGCTGACCAGCTCAGCCAGGGTTTCTTCCGTCCATTCGCCCGGACGCATGCGGGTGGAGATCTCGACTGGTTCCGGCTGGTACAGCGACATGGCGTTCCTCTTTCCCGTTGTCTTTTGCCTGCCCTTCCTACGCTAGGAGCAGTCGACGGCGGTCACAAGGTTTTCATCAGCATGCTTACTTTTTTTCCCTAAAACAGATAGCGTCGAAGAAAGGGTGCCTGCAGGCGCCCTTCGCACGCCCCCGGAGAGAGCCCGGAGGCAGGACAGAGTGAAAGGGAGACTGTGAAAGCACTGACGTGGCAAGGAAAACGGTCGGTAAGCGTTGAAGAAGTACCCGATCCCGTCATCCAGGAACCGACGGATGCGATCGTCCGGATCACCTCCACAGCCATCTGCGGCTCGGACCTGCACCTCTACGAAGTCCTGGGGCCATACATGCACAAGGGCGACGTCATCGGCCACGAGCCGATGGGCATCGTGGAAGAAGTGGGAAGCGGCGTCACCAACCTCCGCAAGGGCGACCGCGTGGTGATTCCCTTCAACATCTCCTGCGGTTCCTGCTTCATGTGCAGCCAGGGCCTGCAGTCGCAGTGCGAAACCACACAGGTTCAGGAGAAGGGTTCCGGCGCGGCACTGTTCGGTTTCTCCGAGCTGTATGGATCCGTACCCGGCGGGCAGGCGGAATTCCTTCGCGTCCCGCACGCGGATTATGGCCCCATCAAGGTGGGCAGCGAGCTTTCGGATGAACGCTACCTGTTCCTTTCCGATATCCTGCCCACGGCGTGGCAGGGCGTGGAGTACGCCAATGTCCAGCCCGGTGGCACCTTGACGGTTTTCGGGCTGGGGCCCGTGGGCCAGTTCGCCACCCGGATCGGGATCCACCGCGGTTACCGGGTCATTGGTGTGGACCCGGTCCCGGAGCGGCGTGAAATGGCCGCCCGCCACGGCGTGGAAACCCTTGACTACAGCAAAGGCGTCGCCGACGAACTGCGGGAGATAACAGACGGCAGGGGCCCGAACGGCATCGTGGACGCCGTCGGTATGGAGGCGCACGGTTCCCCGGTGGCCGGCTTCGCCCACCAGGCCCTTGGCCTCCTGCCGGACAAGCTCGCACAGAAAGCGATGGAGACTGCCGGCGTGGACAAGCTGGCCGTGCTGCATACCGCAATCGACGCGGTCCGCCGCGGCGGCACCCTGTCGCTGAGCGGCGTCTACGGCGGCGAAGCCAGCCCCATGCCACTGATGACCATGTTCGACAAGCAGCTCCAGCTGCGCATGGGCCAGTGCAATGTCCGCAACTGGACGGACCAGCTCATCCCGCTGGTGGAGGACGACGCCGATCCGCTGGGCGTCATGGACCTGGTCACCCACCGCTCCAGCCTGGAGGGTGCGTCCGCCCTGTACGAAAAGTTCCAGAAGAAGGAAGACGGCTGCATCAAGGTGGTCCTCAACCCCGGCGCCTGATGCCCGGGTGTCTGTACACACAAGCAGGGGCGGTTACGGAAATCCGTAACCGCCCCTGCTCCTGTCCGGACAGGCCGGAAAACTCCTAGGTGAGCTTCACCTGGCGGTTCATGTCCTTGTAGAGCAGGTAGCGGAACTCACCCGGGCCGCCGGCGTAGCAGGCCTGCGGGCAGAAGGCACGCAGCCACATGAAGTCGCCGGCCTCCACCTCCACCCAGTCGTTGTTCAGCAGGTACATGGCCTTGCCCTCCAGGACGTACAGGCCGTGCTCCATGACATGGGTTTCCGGGAACGGGATCACGCCGCCCGGCTGGAAGGTCACGATGTTGACCTGCATGTCATGGGCGAGGTCGCTGGAGTCCGTGAAGCGGGTGGTCTTCCAGACGTCGTTGGTGTCCGGCATGGACGTGGGCGCCACGTCCTTTTCGTTGGTGACGAAGGACTTGGCCTCATAGCCTTCCAGGCGCTCGTAGGCCTTGCGGATCCAGTGGAAGGACACGATGTCGTCGGAGATGTTCTCCAGCCCCCACTGCGCGCCGGCCGCCAGGTAGGCGTAGCCGCCCTCCTCCAGCTGGTGCAGCTCGCCGTCGAGGGTCAGGTTGACCGTGCCCTTGGTGACGAAGACGACGCCCTCAACGCCTTCCTCGAACTCCGCCTTCGGCGCCCCGCCGCCGGGAGCGATTTCCACGATCAGCTGCGAGAACGTGGTGGCGAAACCGGAGATGGGGCGGGCAATGATCCAGGAGCGGGTCTTCGAGAAGCCGGGCAGGTTGGACGTGACGATGTCCGTCAGCACGCCCTTGGGGATGACCGTGTAAGCCTCGGTGACGATGGCGCGCTCGGTGGTGAGGTGGGTCTGCGGCGGCAGGCCGCCTTGCGGGTAGTAGTACTTGCCCATGAACGAAGGTCCTTTTCTTAGGAGTTTGACGTGGTGGCGAGCCGCGGGTGCGCCAGCGCGGTGAGCTGCGGAATCCCGACGCCGGCAAGCGCCTGGACTTCATCCGCACCGACTGCGCCGCACTGGACGCCGCGGAGCACGAAGGCGGCCAGGGCCCGTGCGGTGGCGGGCTCGTCCATGACGCCGCCTTCGGTCCGCTCCACATAGTTCCGCAGGCGGGCGGCGGCGGCCGGCAGGCCCTCGCGGTAGAACGCATAGGTGGCGGCAAACCGGCTGGGAAGCTGGGCCGGATGCAGGTCCCAGCCCTGGTAGTAGCCGCGTTCCAGCGACCGGCGGACCAGGCGCCCGTGCAGCTGCCAGGCGTTCTCCACGTTGTCGCCCACCGGGATGATGTTGGTGGACCCGTCGGAGAGCCTGATGCCGGTGCCGGCGACGGCCAGCTGCATGACCTCCTTGGCGAAGTCGGCCACCGGGTGCTCCATGGACTGGTACTCGGCAGAGATCTGCAGCGACGCCGAGTAGTCGTAGGTGCCGTAGTGCAGCCCGCTGATCCGGCCCGGCACGGCATGCGGCAGCTGCGCCACCGGGGAGGTGCCGTCGGGGCCGAGGATCAGCTGTGGCGTCTCCACCTGGACCTCGAAACGGAGCCGTCCGGCGGGCAGCGAGTGGACTTCCTCCAGCCGCGACACCGCGTAGTCCATTGCCTGGGCCTGGGCCACGGTGGTGACCTTGGGCAGGGTCAGGACCAGGCCCTCCGGCAGTTCGCCGGCGGCGGCGAGGCCGGAGACAAACAAGTCCAGGGTGCGCAGCCCCCGCGCACGGGTGGCCGCCTCGAAGCACTTGAAGCGGATGCCGATGAACGGGGGAGCGGACCCGGCCGAGACGGCGGCGGCCACCGCGGACGCCGCGGCAACCGCGGCGGCGTCCTCGGCGTCGTCGCCCCGGTCCCCGAAGCCGTCCTCAAAATCGAGGCGCAGGTCCTCGATAGGTTCGCTGGTGAGCTTCGCTTCCACGCGCCCGGCGACTGCTTCGGCGAGGCTGCCTTCCTGGCCCAGGAGCCGGCCCAGTGCTTCCAGGCCGCCGTGGGCGTTGGCCACAGCCAGCGCCTGGGCGCCCCAGTCGGCAGCGAACGACGGCGTGAACCGGTCCGCGGGCACGTAGGCCGTATGCACGGGCTGGCGGGAGCCGTCGTCGCCCGGGTAGTTGCGCTCCAGCAGCCGGTCGGTGGCGGCCAGCTGCCCGTCGATGTGCGCGAGGTCCCCTGCGGACAGCGAGGGCCTGGATGCTGCGGCCATGCCTCAGCCCACCAGTTCGTAGGCCGGCGTGGTGAGGAAGTCCGTGTACTCGTCGGAGAGGCAGATGTCCGCGATCAGTTCGCTGGCCGGCTGGTAGTAGCGGCGGAACGCTTCATCGCCGAACTCCGTGCGGAGCCGTTCCGTCTCCTCGGCGAGGATCCGCTCCACCAGTTCCCTGGTCACGGTGTTGCCGGTGTCGGCCAGGACGGACTTGTTGCGGATCTGCTGCCATACCTGTGAGCGGGAGATTTCCGCGGTGGCGGCGTCCTCCATCAGGTTGTGGATGGCCACGGCACCGTTTCCAGACAGCCAGACGGCCGTGTAGGCGACAGCCACGTAGAGGTTCAGGCGCAGGCCGGCCTCGGTGACCTGGCCGTCGGCGGAGGAAACGTCCAGCAGCTGTTCCGCCGTGACCGAGACGTCCGGGCGCTGCTTGTCCACCTGGTTGGGCTTGTCACCCAGCACCGAGTCGAAGACTTCGCGGCAGGTGGGGACCAGGTCCGGGTGGGCCACCCAGGAGCCGTCGAAGCCGTCGTTTGCCTCGCGGGTCTTGTCCGCCCGCACCTTTTCGAAGGCAGCCTCGGTGACTTCCGGGTGGCGCCGGTTGGGGATCACCGCGGCCATGCCGCCCATGGCGAAGGCGCCGCGCTTGTGGCAGGTCTTGACCAGGAGTTCGGTGTAGGCACGCATGAAGGGCGCGGTCATTACCACGGACGCGCGGTCCGGGAGGACGAATTCCTCGCCGGCGTCCCGGAAGTACTTGATGATGCTGAACAGGTAGTCCCAGCGGCCGGCGTTCAGGCCGGAGGCGTGGTCCCGCAGTTCGTGCAGGATCTCGTCCATCTCGAAGGCGGCCGGGATGGTCTCGATCAGCACGGTGGCGCGGATGGTGCCCTGGTGCAGTCCCAGGAAGTCCTGCGCGAAGACGAACACGTCGTTCCACAGCCGGGCTTCAAGGTGGCTCTCCATCTTGGGCAGGTAGTAGTACGGCCCCTGGCCGTTGAGCACCAGCTGCTTGGCGATGTGGAAGAAGTGCAGGCCGAAGTCCACCAGCGCACCCACGGCCGGCTCGCCGTTGACCAGCAGGTGCTTCTCCTGCATGTGCCAGCCGCGGGGGCGGGCCACCACCACGGCGAGCGGCGCGTCGGTGCGGAGGCGGTACTCCTTGCCTTCCTCCGAGGTGTAGCTGAGGGTGCCCTGGGCGGCGTCCCGGAGGTTCAGGATGGCGTCGATGACGTTGGCCCAGGTGGGTGTGCTGGCGTCCTCGAGGTCCGCCAGCCACACCTTGGCGCCGGAGTTCAGGGCGTTGATGGCCATCTTCGCCGGCGAGGCGGGCCCGGTCATCTCAACCCGGCGGTCCTGCAGGGCTGCCGGTGCGGGCGCAACCTTCCAGTCGCCGTCGCGCACGTCCTTGGTTTCCGGGAGGAAATCCAGCTTGCCGGTTTCTGCCACCCGCTGCCGCTTGACGGCGCGGGCCGCCAGCAGCTCGTTGCGGGTGCCGGCGAACCTGTTGTGAAGTTCCTCCACGAAGGCTAGTGCCTTGGGCGTGAGGATCTCCTCTGCGCGTGCGATGGGCCGGGGATCTGTGACGGTGATGGCCATTTCTGGTCCTTTCCTTTGGCTGGACGTCGGGCGGTCAGGCGGAAGCCAGTGCTGCTGCTGGTTCCAAGGCGGAATCGGCCGGTTCAGCCGTTGCAACGTGTGCGGACCGGGCGGCCGCGGCCACCGCTGCGGCAACGTCGGCAGCCACATGGGGATCGAAGACGCTGGGGATAATGTAGCTGGCATTCAGCTCATCGTCAGCCACGCGGTTGGCAATGGCCTCCGCGGCGGCCACCAGCATGTCCGGTGTGATGTCCGAGGCTCCGGCGTCCAGCAGGCCGCGGAAGAAGCCGGGGAATGCCAGCACGTTGTTGATCTGGTTGGGGAAGTCGCTGCGCCCGGTGGCCACCACGGCGGCGTGCCGGGACGCGATGACGGGATCGATCTCGGGCGTGGGGTTGGCCATGGCGAACACGATGGCGTTCTCCGCCATGGCTGCCACCTGCTCCTCGCCGATCACGTGCGGTGCACTGACGCCGATGAAGACGTCCGCGCCCACGAGGGCCTGGTGCAGGCTACCGGCAAAGCCTTCCCCGTTGGTGTTCGCGGCGATCCAGCTGCGGTGCTCATCCCCGTAGGTCTCGCCGGAGTGGATGGCACCGGAGCGGCCGGCGGCGATGATGTGCCGCGCACCCTGGGCTTTGAGGAGCTGGATGATGGCGGAGCCGGCGGCGCCGACGCCGGAGACCACGATCTTGACGTCCTCCAGCTTCTTGTCCACTACGCGCAGGGCGTTGACCAGGGCTGCGAGCGTGACGATGGCGGTGCCGTGCTGGTCATCGTGGAACACGGGGATGTCCAGCTCCTCGCGGAGCCGGTTCTCGATCTCGAAGCAGCGCGGGGCGGCGATGTCCTCAAGGTTGATGCCGCCGTAGACGGGGGCCATGGCCTTGGCGATCATGATGATTTCTTCGGTGTCCTGGGTGTCCAGGCAGACCGGCCACGCGTCCACGTTGGCGAACTGCTTGAACAGGGCAGCCTTGCCCTCCATTACGGGGAGGGCTGCGGCGGGGCCGATGTTGCCCAGGCCCAGGACGGCAGAACCGTCGGTGAGGACGGCGATGGTGTTGCGCTTGACCGTCAGGTTGCGGGCTGCCGCGGGATCCTCGGCAATTGCCAGGCAAACGCGGGCGACGCCGGGCGTGTAGGCGCGGGAGAGGTCGTCCCGGTTGCGCAGGGCTACCTTCGGGACGACCTCGAGCTTGCCGCCCAGGTGCATCAGGAACGTGCGGTCCGAGACGTGCTGGACCGTGACGCCGTCGAGCGCGTCCAGGGCGTCCTTGACGCGGGCGGCGTGGGCGTCGTCGGTGGTGTTGCAGGTGACGTCCACCACCAGGGTCTCGTGGTGGGATTCGCTGACGTCCAGGGCGGTGATTGCTGCGCCTGCGGCTCCCACGGCTGCGGCGAGTTCGCTGGTGGCGCTGAAGCTTGACGGTGCTTCCACGCGCAGGGTGATCGAATTTCCGGGGCTGGGGTTCGCCATTGAATGTCCTCCTGTTGGGCCTTGGGCCGGCTGCTGCTCGGATCCGAATGTTTTCGTATTATGGATATTATTATCTACTTTATGGAAACACAACCCCTCCGATTGCGACCGGAGGCCAACGTCGCCGTGGAAACCCGCGTGCTGTATCTTGGGTGTTCTAAGCAACTCTTTTCACGATGCGGATAAGAGTTGTCGGATTCCGAGCCGTAGGAGACAACGGAATGGCAGAAAAAGCCTCTGGTGGGGTGCAGTCGGTGGAGCGCGTTTTCGAACTGCTGGAACTCATCACCGATGCCGGCGGCGACGTCACGCTCAGCGAGCTGTCGTCCTCCACGGACCTGCCGCTGCCCACCATCCACCGCCTGCTGAGGACGCTGGTGTCGCTGGGCTACATCCGCCAGCTGCCCAACCGGCGCTACGCCCTTGGTCCCCGGCTCATCAGGCTGGGGGAGGGTGCCAACAAACAGCTGGGTGCCCTGGCCCAGCCGCAGCTGAAGATCCTGGTGGACCGGCTGGGGGAGACCTCCAACATGGCTGTGCTGGACTCGGACATGGTGATCTACGTGGCCCAGGTGCCGTCGCTGCATTCCATGCGCATGTTCACCGAAGTGGGCCGGCGCGCCCATACCCATGCCACCGGCGTGGGCAAGGCCATCCTGGCCCAACTCGACGACGACACGGTCCGCGGCATCGTGGCCAGGGCCGGGATGCCCACCCCTACCGCCAAGAGCATCGGAGACGTGGACGAACTCCTGGCGGACCTTAAGCTCATCCGCGAGCGGGGATACTCCATTGACGAGGAAGAGCAGGAACTGGGTGTCCGCTGCTTCGCCATGGCAGTGCCCAACGCGCCCACCCCCACGGCGATTTCCGTATCCGGTCCCGTATCCCGGGTGGACGAGGACTTCGCCGACAAGGCCGTGCCGGTCCTCCGCGAAGCGGCCGAGGCCATCTCCCGCGAGCTCAACCGCACCTGACGCACCTGCCCTGCGCGGGCGGTGCCAACCACGCGCGACGGCGGCCCCTCCTTTCCGGAGCGGGCCGCCGTCGTCGTTTGCGTGGAAGGTCAGTGCTCTGTTGCCTTGCCGGCTGACTGGATGGGGACTTCCTTACCGTCGCAGTCGATGAGCTTGCCGTTCTCGAAGCGGTCGCCTTCGGCCAGGCACCGGAGGTCCTCCGAGCGCACCAGCCGCTCCGTGCCGGCCACGAAAACGGACTGGTTGTCCGAATTTCCGGCCCGGAGGTGGTTGAACAGCAGGTTCAGCAGGATGGCCATCACGGCGGCCGAGCTGATGCCGGAGTGGAAGATGGTGCCGAACCAGGACGGGAACTGGTCGTAGAAGGCCGGGGCGGCGATGGGGATCATGCCGAAGCCGATGGAGGCGGCCACCACGATCAGGTTCATGTTGTTCTTGTAGTCCACCTTGGACAATGTCCGGATGCCGCTGGCCGCAACTGTGCCGAAGAGCACGACGCCGGCACCGCCCAGGACGGGGGTGGGCACCGCGGCCACCACCCGGCCAAGGACCGGCAGCAGGCCAAGGACCACCAGGATCACGCCGCCGGCGCTGACCACGAACCGGCTCTTGACGCCGGTGATGGCCACCAAGCCTACGTTCTGCGCGAAGGCGCTCTGGGTGAAGGAGTTGAACAGCGGGGAGACGGCGCTGGACAGCATGTCCGCCCGCAGGCCGTTGCCGATCCGCTTGGAGTCCACCTTGGTTCCAACGATCTCGCCCACGGCAATGATGTCTGCGGAGGTCTCGGTGAGGGTGACCAGGATGACGATCAGCATGGAGATGATGGCGGCGAGTTCAAACGTGGGCGGTCCGAACGCGAAGGGGGTGGGGAAGGCGACGATCCCGCCCTGGCCCACCTTGGAGAAGTCGGCCATGCCGAACGCGACGGCAATCAGCGTGCCCAGGACCATGGCCAGCAGGATGGACAGCCGGGAGATGGCGGCGCTGCCCACCTTGCTCAACAGCAGGACGATGCCCATGGTGGCTGCTGCCAGGCCGATGTTCGCAACGCTGCCGTAGTTGGGCGCCTTGTTGTTGCCGCCCATGGCCCAGTTTGCGGCAACCGGCATCAGCGTCAGGCCGATGGTGGTGATCACCGTGCCGGTGACCACCGGCGGGAAGAACCGGATGATCTTCGAGAACAGGGGGGTGATCAGCAGTCCGATCAGGGAGGCCGCGATGACCGAACCGAAGACGGCCTGGATGCCCCCGCCGCCGTGGACGATAGCCACCATCGTGGAGACCCCTGCGAAGGAGACGCCTTGGACCAGCGGCAGCTGCGAACCGAAGAAGGGGACGCCGACCGTCTGCAGGATGGTGGCCAGGCCGCCAACGAAAAGGCAGGCCGCAATGAGCAGGCCAATGTCCTGGGAGTTCATGCCTGCGGCCGCGCCGATGATCAGGGGTGGGGCAATGATGCCGCCGTACATTGTGAGGACGTGCTGGAAGCCGTAGGCAAACATGCTTCCGATCGGGAGGAGCTGGTCCTCGGGGCGGGCGGGCCGTGCGCCTTTTTCGGCGGCTGCAGTGGCCAGTTTCTTCTTGGTGTTCATGGCAGACTTTCTTGGTTCATGGCAGACGTCATCGTCTGGCTAACGTTGTCTGGCTAACAGGTGAAGCTGTGGGGTGGCCTCGACGGGCCCAGCCGCCAATGGTGGTTGGGCCCGTCGAAACCTGTTGTCGTGCTTTAGCAGAAGCCGGCGATACCCGACCAGGCGGCCGGGGCCGCCGCAGCGTCCTCGCGCTGGACGGTGGCCTCGATCAGGCCGTACGGGCGGTCGGCCGCGTAGAAGACCTCATTGGGGTTGTCCAGGCCGAATGGGGAAAGGTCCACCAGGAAGTGGTGCTTGTTGGGCATGGAGAACTTGATCTCGTCGATTTCGCTGTGCGCCTCCAGGACCTTGGCGCCCATGTCGAACAGGGTCTGCTGCAGTGCATGGGAGTACTTTTCCGTGAAGCCTTCGAGCAGGAGGCCCTTGACGTCGTCGTAGCTCTTGTTGAAGTCCAGCGCGCTGAAATCGGTGCCGGTCTTGAAGCGCCAGCGGGCCGAAACGTCCGTTGCAAGGATGCGGTCGGTGGTCTCGGGAAGCGTGGTGTAGCGGTCCCGGGGGTAGCCGACAAAGCCGGACTGGGTGGACTTGAGGACGGTGAGGTCCTTCAGCCCGGAAATCAGGTGGCTGGTGGCCCCGTCACGGACCAGGACGGCGGTCCGGACTTCCTGGCCGTTGCGGACGAACGAGTGGTCGTGTTCGCTGCCGTGGGCCTGGATCCGGTTCCATGCGTAGGACTCGGCTTCCCAGCGGCCCCCGGTGACCCAGTCGAAGCTGGACGTGAAGTGCTCGCCGAGGCGCAGCAGGAACGCTTCCGGCGAGCCGATGCCCTCACGGGCGAAAGCGTAGATGGTGTTTTTCTGGGTGTCCGTGGCCACCACGTGGGCGTTGTCGCCCTCAAGGTGGGCCGCGGCAAAGTCGCCCCGCAGCTGCGAGGTGACGTTCAGGTCCTCGATCTCGTGGCGGTTGGTGTCGCGGGTGATCTTGACGACGCGCACTTCTGCCTTGCCGTACTGGTTTTCGCCGAGGATGATCTTGCTGCTCATGGTCTTTTCCCAACTTCCGGTAAGTGGAACCTAGGTTCCATCACTGAAATTAAGCGCGCATTTCATGCGCGTTTCCGATGGAGCCGACCCAACAAAAAAGAGCCGGCATCCGTTGATGCCAGCTCATTACGACCCTGCCTGCTGCTCCCAGGTTACGTGACGTGCGCCACGAGTTGCCTAACAGCGTACCTCCGCAAACCGGTGGTGTACATCACAAGGCCAAAAATCATTTTATGACTGCCGTATGCCCAGCCGGCCCCGGAGCACCATTGACGGAACCGTTGACGTCAAGCTGCTCCACTACCTACACTTTTCATATAGCAATAAATAAATTCCGAGATACGGAAACGCTATAGGAACAGGAGGAGCAGATGAACCCCCAGGAACAGAACCAGGTTGTGGAATTCCCGGCGCCGGGCCAGGAGTTGTACCTGCCCTTCGGAGCCAGTGATCCCGACTTCTACATTCCGGCCGACCACGAGCGGCGGTCCGGAGGCTTTTCACGCTGGCTCCGCGCCCTTCCGGTGTTCGGGCGCCGCTGACCCCGGCCGCCGCTGACCCTTGGCCGGGCGTCAGGAGCCGGGGCCTCCGGGCCACTGCTTGCCCGCCCAGGGGTCGTAGTCCGCGACGAGCTCCTCCTGGGGCGGGCGGTCCGCCTCGGGTACATGCTGCAGGTTTACCCGCACCCGGTACCAGAGCGAGCTGGATCCACGCATCCCGTCCACAAGGACATCGGCGGGCTGAAGGGCCGCCACGACTCCGGCGTGCCGGGACCTCCATTCATCGAGCGCGGCGAGCGCCTCGGGCTTGGTCCTGGTCCGGGCCACTTCGATGAGCGGCATCACCGACTGCCGGCGTCCGGATCCGTTGCCGCCGCGCGGTGCCTTCTCTGCGGGACCCAGTTTTTCGGCAAGGGCCAGGAGGCCATCGAGCCTGCCCACCGCGCCGTCAATACCCGCATGCGGATCGCCGATCTCGGCGAACCGCTCCAGGACGGTGGGCACCGTGAACTGTTCCGGCCTGGCGGTGCGCACCTCTTCCCAGGTAAGCGGCGCCGAGACCCGGGCATCGGGCAGCGGCCTGACTGAATAGGCGGAGGCCACGGTGCGGTCCTTGGCGTTCTGGTTGAAGTCCACGAACACGCTCTCGCCGCGCTCCTCCTTCCACCACCGTGCCGTGGCGAGTCCGGGAGCGCGGTTTTCCACCTCCCGGGCCAGGGTTTCCGCAGCGAGCCGGACATCGCGGTAGGACCACTCCGGGGCAATGCGCACCAGGATGTGCAGCCCCCGCGAACCGCTGGTCTTCGGCCACCCCTCCAGGCCCACGTCCGCCAGGACCTCCTGCGCCACGTAGGCCACGTCCACGATCTGCGGCCAGTCCACTCCCGGCATGGGGTCCAGGTCCACGCGGAGTTCGTCCGGGTGTTCCAGGTCCTCTGCCCGGACCGGGTGCGGGTTCAGGTCAAGGCAGCCGAGGTTGATCACCCAGGCCAGGCCGGCCGCATCGCGGATCACTGCCTCCTCCGCCGAGGTCCCGGACGCGTAATGCAGCGTGGTGGTGTCAATAAAGGGCGGGTGGTTTTCCGGGACGCGCTTCTGGAAGAACGGCTCCGCGTCGATCCCCTTGGGAAACCGCTTGAGCACCATCGGCCGCCCTCCCGCACCCCGCAGCGCTCCGTCCGCCACAGCCAGGTAATAGCGCACGAGGTCAAGCTTGGTCAGCCCCGGCTGGGGGAATACCACCTTGTCCGGGCTGGAGATCCGGACCTCAACACCCTCGATATCCAGGACTTCGGCCGGCGTCTTTGACGGAGTCATGCCGCCACGGTAGCAGCGGCCAGTATCCCTGTCAGCCGTTTATCAGGCGTCGTGCCGCGGCGGAGTGCTCCGCGATGAGCCCCGCCACGTCCAATCCCGGAACCTGGCCGTCCACCACACGCCACTGCCCGCCGACCATCACCCGGTCCGCCCGGTCCGCGGCGCACAGGAGGAGGGCGGCCACGGGATCGTGGCTGCCGGAGAAACGCAGGTCGTCGAGCCGGAAGAGTGCCAGGTCCGCCTGCATCCCGGGTGCCAGCTGGCCCAGTCCGGTTCTGCCCAGGACCGCGGCGGATCCGCGGGTGGCCCAGCCCAGGGCCCGTTCCACCGGTACGTCGGCCCCGTACCGCAGCCGCTGGAGGTAGAGGGCCTGCCGCGCTTCCAGGATCATGTTGGAGGCGTCATTGGATGCCGAACCGTCAACGCCCAGCCCCACCGGAACCCCGGCGTCTTCCAGTTCCAGGACCCGGGCGGTGCCTGACGCCAGACGCATATTGGAGGTGGGGCAATGCGCCACCGCGGTCCCCGCGGCACCCAGCCGGGCGATCTCCGCGTCGCTGAAATGGATGCCGTGGCCCAGCCAGGTGCGGTCCGTCAACCAGCCGACGCTGTCCAGGTAGTCCACCGTCCGCAGCCCGAACATCTCCCGGCAGAAGTCCTCCTCGTCGAGGGTTTCTGCCAGGTGGGTGTGCAGCCGGACGTCCAGCCGCCCGGCGAGGGCCGCGCTTTCGGCCATGATCTCCTTGGTTACCGAGAACGGGGAGCACGGCGCCAGCGCAATCTGGATCACCGCGTCATCGCCGCGCTCGTGGTACCGGCCCACCAGGCGCTCGCTGTCCGCCAGCACCACTTCCGGGGCCTGCACGGTGGACTGCGGCGGCAGGCCGCCGTCGTCCGTTCCCAGCGTCATGGACCCGCGGGTGAGGGTGGCCCGCATGCCCAGCCGGCGCACCGCCTCCACTTCAATGTCAATGGCGTCCTCAAGGCCCGCGGGAAAAAGGTAGTGGTGGTCGGCAGCGGTGGTGCAGCCCGAGAGCAGCAGTTCGGCAAGGGCCACCGTGGTGGCCAGTTCCAGGTCTTTCGGCGTCAGCCGGGCCCACACCGGATAAAGGTTCTGCAGCCACGGGAACAGCGGGGCGTTGGCCGCCGGACCCCAGGCCCGGGTGAGGGTTTGGTAGAAGTGGTGGTGCGTGTTGACCAGGCCCGGCAGCAGGACGTGGCTGCCGGCGTCGAACGTTTCGGTGCAGGGCGCGGCCGGCTTCTGCCCCGCTGCCAGGACTTCTTCAATCACTCCGCCGTTGACCACCACGCCACCCGAGGCGTCAAGAGTGTTGGCGGTGAAGGCGGCCAGGGGGCTCCGGATCCACAGGCGGGAGGCGGGCGCTGGATGGGGCTGGGGCATGGGATGTCCTGTTCTGGGCGCAGTGGCAGTTGTTCCAGCTCAGTGAGGCCCTGTCTGCTGATCCAGGTGCCCGCCACCTGCGGGCAGGACGGGTGGGATCAGACTAGGAAAACGCCTCCACCTGCGTCAATGGAAGTGATTGTGACTGCGTGGCGGCATCCGACGTGAAGGCGTCGAAACATGGATTTCACATTGCGAAATTAAATTTCCAGAAAACTATGGCGCAGCCCACAAAGCGGTGCTAATCTCGATTCTGCCAAAGGCGGGCGCCCCTCCTCGGGGAAGCTATCTACCAGGCGCAACTTAACCTTCACAGCACATGCTGAAGCCTGGTAACCGTTCGCACCTGGTTCTACTGGTACTGCACGGCATCAGGCTTCCCGGCAAAAGGAAGTCGCATCATGAGTACCACCGTCACGGCCGAACAATTTCTGGCCCGCTCCATCCGGCTGGCAACGGCCAACGTCCTTAACAGCGGAGGCCCGTTCGGCGCCATGATCGTCACGGCGGACGGCCAAACGTTCGACGGCGTCAACCGTGTCACAGCGGACAACGATCCCACCGCCCACGCCGAAGTCACCGCCATCCGCACCGCCTGCCGCGAACTGGGCACCTTCGACCTCAGCGGCGCAGTCCTGTACACCAGCTGCGAGCCATGCCCCATGTGCCTGGCGTCCGCACTTTGGGCCCGGGTGGGCCGCGTGGTCTACGCCGCGGACCGCCACGACGCCGCCTCCGTCGGCTTTGACGACGCCGTCTTCTACGAATACTTCGAAAACCAGGACAGGGACTCCCTGATGCCGGTATCCAAACTGGAGCTGGGCGATCCCCAGGCCCCGGCACCACTGGAGCCGTTCAACACCTGGAACACGCTCGAATCCAGGATCGACTACTAGGCGGCTGGGATGACCATCCTGGACCATTCCCACGAGGAGCATCCGGCTCCAACCACCAGCACCTCCCGGCGGGCGCCGCGCACTTCGGCACAGGGACCGCACGTCCCGCTGCCGCCGGCCCCGGAATCCTTCCTGGACCGCTTCTTCCAGGTCACCCGGCGCGGCTCAACCCTTGCCCGCGAATTCCGCGGGGGCCTGGTCACCTTCTTCACCATGGCGTACATCGTCATCCTGAACCCCCTCATCCTCGGCGGGTTCAGCGCGGACAACGCCCCCACCGACGTCGCCGGGGGCTGGCTATCCGCAGCCCAGGTGGGTGCCGTCACCGGCCTCACCGCCGGCGTCATGACCATCCTCTTTGGCCTCATCGCCAACCTGCCCTTCGGACTTGCCGCCGGCCTGGGCATCAACTCCTTCCTGGCGGTCTCGGTGATCCAGGAAGTCACCTGGCCCGAGGCCATGGGCCTGGTGGTGATCAACGGCATCCTGATCGTCCTCTTCGGCGTCACCGGCGCCCGGACCGCCATCTTCCGGGCAGTGCCCAAGGAACTGAAGGCCGCCATCACCGTGGGCATCGGCCTGTTCATCGCCTTCATCGGCTTCGTGGACTCCGGCTTCGTCCGGCCCACGGCAGGCGGTCCGCCGGTCCAACTGGGCGACGGCGGCTCCATCACCTCGGTACCCACGCTCGTCTTCGTCATCGGCCTCCTTGCCATGGGGATCCTGGTGGCGCGCAAGGTCCAGGGCGGCCTGCTCATCGGCATCGTCGGCACCACCGTGCTGGCCGCCGTCGTGGAAGCCGTCCTGAAGCTTGGCCCGGCCAGCGCCACCAACCCCGGCGGCTGGCACCTGAACACCCCCGTCCTGTCCGGCCGGCTGGTCTCGGCACCGGACCTCGGTTTGGTGGGGCAGTTCGACCTGTTCGGCTCGTTCGCCCGGATCGGCGGCCTGGCCGCCACCATGCTGGTGTTCACGCTGGTGTTCACCAACTTCTTCGACGCCATGGGAACCATGACCGGCCTGGCCAGGAGCGCCGGCGTCGCCCGCAAGGACGGCACGTTCCCGCGGCTGAAAGCGGCCTTCATCGTGGAAGGCTTCGGCGCCGTGGCGGGCGGGGCAACCTCCGGTTCCTCCAACACCGTGTACATCGACTCCGCCGCCGGCATCGGCGAAGGGGCACGGACCGGCCTGGCCTCGGTGGTCACCGGCGTGCTGTTCCTCGGCTCGATGTTCCTCACCCCGCTCACCAGCGTGGTGCCGCTCGAGGTCGCGGCCGCCGCCCTGGTGGTGGTGGGGGCGATGATGATGGCGCAGATCCGGGAGATCAAGTTCACCAAGTTCACCGTGGCCCTGCCGGCATTCCTGACCATCGTCACCATGCCGCTGACCTACTCGATCGCCAACGGCATCGGTGTTGGCTTCGTGAGCTGGGCCGTCATCGGGGCTGCGTCAGGCAAGGCGAAGAAAATCCATCCGCTGATGTGGGTGGTGAGCATCGGGTTCCTGGTGTACTTCGCCCGCGGTCCGATCAACCACCTGCTCGGAGGCTGAGCTTGCGCCAGCCACACCGGGGGCCGGGCCAACCCTTGGCCCGGCCCCTGCCAGGACCGACAATGGACACCACCGCCGCGCGGAAGAAGGAGTGCCGCCATGCTTGACCTGATCCCTTCGCTGGGCCCGTGGCTGCACCGGCTTGCAGACGGGCAGTTCGCCGTTGCCACCATCGTGGCGGCGTCCGGTTCCGTGCCCCGGCCGCTGGGAACATCCATGCTGGTCACCGAATCCGGCGAGGTGCTGGGCAGCCTCTCCGGCGGCTGCGTGGAAGGCGCCGTGGTGGTGCTCGCCCAGGAGGCAATGGACGACGGCGGCCCGCGCCTTGAGTCCTACGGGTTCAGTGCCGCCGACGCCTTCGCCGCCGGGCTCACCTGCGGGGGACGGCTGGACATCCACATCCAGCCGGTGCCCGCCGCGGTTCCGGGCGAACCCGCCCATCCGCTGCGCACTGCCCTGCTGCAACTCGCCGAACCCGGCCCGGACCAACCCATGGCCCTGGTACGGCTGCTGGGCAGCCCGGGAGGCGCCGCCGTCGTACTGCACCACCCCGCCACGGCCGGCGTGGCCGCATCCCCGGAGCTGTCCTTCCTCCAGGGGGAGGCGGCACTGCAGGTGGAGGCCATCCTGCGCCTCGGTGGCACCGGCCTAGTCAGTATTCCCGGGGCAGGGGACTGTCTGCCAGACCGGACAGGGCAGCCTATGGACGGGTCCGCCGTCCTCGTGGAGTCGCGGCTGGCCCCGCCGCGGATGCTGGTGTTCGGCGCCAACGACTTCGGCGCGGCACTGGTACCGGCTGCGAAGCTGCTGGGCTACCACGTGACCCTGGTTGATGCCCGGCCCGCCTTCGCCAGGCAGCCCCGTTTTGCCGCCGCCGACCAGGTGGTGGCCGACTGGCCGCACCGGTACCTGGCGGCGGAAGCGGCTGCGGGCAGGACGGACCACCGCACCGTGGCCGCCGTCCTGACCCATGATCCGAAGTTCGACATCCCGTTGCTGGAAGCCGCGCTGGCCCTGGACCTCGCCTACGTTGGCGCCATGGGCTCCCGCCGGAGCCACCTCCAGCGGGTGGGCGAACTCCTCAGCGCGGGTGTCCCGCCGGAGCGGATCGCCCAGCTGCACTCACCCATCGGGCTGGATCTTGGTGCCGCCACCCCCGCCGAAGTGGCGGTGTCCATCACCGCGGACATCATCGCAGCCCGCAACCGCGCCGCCAGTTGCCTGCCGCTGCGCGAAACCTCCGGCACCATCCACCCCCACCCCGCGCCCACGCCGGCGCCTACAGACTCTGACAAGCAGGAGATCGCATGGACATGAACACCATTGAGGCGGTGGTCCGCACCACCGACCCCGCGGAATGGCGCGACGGCGACGCCTGGCTTGCCGGCGGGACGGTCCTTTTCTCCTACGGCAGCTACGCCTTCGGGCCCCAGCCGCTCAAACGGCTCCTGGACCTCGGCGCCGCAGGCTGGACGCCGATCACCGTCACCGACGACGGGATCGAGCTTGCCGCCACCTGCACCATCGCCGGGCTGTACAGCCTTCCCGGGCTTCCGGATGTGTCGGACCGCGGCTGGCGGGCGCTGGACCTGGTCCGGGCATGCTGTGACTCCTTCGTGGCTTCCTTCAAGGTGTGGAACATGTCCACCGTGGGCGGCAACCTCTGCACCTCGCTGCCCGCCGGGCCCGTCATTTCGCTGTGCGCCGGACTGGACGGCACAGCCACCCTCATCGCACCGAATGGCGGCAGCCGCACCCTTCCGGTGGCGGACTTCATCACCGGCGACGCGAAAAACGCCCTGGCACCCGGTGAGCTGCTCCGCAGCGTCCACCTCCCGGCGTCGGCCCTTTTCGCCCGCGTGGCGTTCCGCCGCCTGTCCCTGAGCAACCTGGGCCGGTCCGGCGTGCTGCTCATTGGAAGGCTCGACGGCGGCACCTCCCTGGTGCTGACCGTCACCGCCGCCACCAAGCGGCCCGTGCAGCTGCGCTTCGACGCGCTGCCGGACGCGGACCGGCTGGCGGCCGGACTCGATGACCATATTCCGGCGGAGCTCTACCACGACGACATCCACGGGCTGCCCGCCTGGCGCCGCGACATGACGTACCGGCTGGCCGAGGAAATCCGCGGCGAGCTGGCAGCGCCGCAGGGAACGCCGGGACTGGCTGTGTCCGGGGACTTCTGGCCGCCCCGGACCGGCGGGATGCCGGGGCCCGGGCCCACAACTCTTTCGAAAGGGGCCTGAGCATGGCCATCGAGATCAACGGAATTTCCGCGGACGCGGCACCCCGTCCCGGGCAGTGCCTGCGCACGTTCCTGCGGGAGCAGGGAAACCTTGGGGTAAAGAAAGGCTGTGACGGCGGCGACTGCGGTGCCTGCACGGTGCACGTGGACGGCACCCCGGTCCACAGCTGCATCTACCCGGCTGTCCGGGCGGAGGGCCATGCCGTCACCACTATCGAGGGGCTCGCGGGTGCCGGCGGCCCCGACGGGCAGCTCCACCCGGTGCAGCAGCAGTTCCTGGAGCGCCAGGGCTTCCAGTGCGGCTTCTGCACGGCCGGCATGGTGATGACGGCCGCCACCTTCACAGATGAACAGAAGGAGAACCTGCCCCGGAACCTCAAAGGCAACCTCTGCCGGTGCACCGGCTACCGTGCCATCGCGGATGCCGTCTGCGGGGACGCCGGGCACCCGGATCCCCAGGGGCCGGGCTCCGGCATCGCAGGGGACGGGCAGCCGGATCCGGAGCCGGGCCGGCTGGGCGATGACGTCCCGGCGCCGGCCAGCCGCGCGGTGGTCACGGGCGCTGCCCGGTACACCCTGGACGTGCCGCCGGAGCAGCTGAGGGAACAGCTGCAGGGCCTGCTGCACCTGAAGATCCTGCGTTCGCCCCATGCCCACGCGCGGGTGGTGTCCATCGACAAGGCTGCGGCGCTGAGGGTTCCCGGCGTGGTAGCCGTCTTCACCTCCGAAGACGCCCCGGAACAGCTGTTCTCCACCGCACAACACGAGCTGTTCACGGACGATCCCGATGACACCCGGGTGCTCGATGACGTGGTCCGGTTCATTGGGCAGCGGGTGGCCGCCGTCGTGGCTGAATCGGTGGGCGCCGCGGAGGCCGGCGTCCGTGCCCTCCGGGTGGACTATGAGGAACTCCCGGCGGTCCTCTCACCGCAGGTTGCACTGCTGCCCGGCGCCCCGCTGGTCCACGGTGGCAAGGATGCTGCAGGCTCCCGGATCGCCCGGCCTGAGCGGAACGTGGTGGCGGAGCTCCACTCGGAGCTGGGCAGCGTGGCCGACGGTTTCGCCGCCGCCGACTTCATCCACGAGAAGACCTACCAAACCCAGCGGGTCCAGCACGTGGCACTGGAAACCCATGCTGCCATCGCCTCGGTGGACGCGGAAGGACGGCTGCAGGTGCGCACCTCCAGCCAGGTCCCCTTCCTGGTCCGCCGCACCCTGTGCCGGATCTTCGGCCTGGAAGAGGACAAGGTGCATGTGGTGGCCGGCCGCGTGGGCGGCGGGTTCGGCGGCAAGCAGGAAGTGCTCACCGAGGACCTCGTGGCGCTCGCGGCCCTCAAGCTCGGGCGGCCCGTCCAGCTGGAACTGACCCGCACCGAACAGTTCACCGCCACCACCACCCGGCACCCCTTCACCATCAAGCTGAAGGCCGGAGCCAGCAAGGACGGGAAGCTGACGGCCCTGGAGCTGGACGTGGTGACCAACACCGGCGCCTACGGAAACCACGGCCCCGGCGTCATGTTCCACGGCTGCGGCGAATCGCTGGCGGTCTACAACTGCGCGAACAAGAAGGTGGACGCGCATTCTGTGTACACCAACACCGTGCCGTCCGGAGCTTTCCGCGGGTACGGGCTGAGCCAGATGATCTTCGCCGTCGAGTCCGCCATGGATGAGCTCGCCGCCGGGATCGGCATGGACCCGTTCGAGTTCCGCCGCCGGAACATGGTCCGGGAAGGGGACCACATGCTGTCCACCCAGCCGGACCCGGAAGAGGACGTCCATTACGGCAGCTACGGGCTGGACCAATGCCTGGACCTGGTCAGGGACGCCCTGGACCGCGGCCGCGAACGCTACCGGCAGGCCGGCCTTGAGGACCTGGGGCCTGACTGGATGGTGGGCGAAGGCACGGCCCTGTCCATGATCGACACCGTGCCGCCGCGCGGCCACTTTGCCCATTCAAGGCTCCGGCTCCTGCCGGACGGAACGTACCAGGCCGACGTCGGGACCGCCGAGTTCGGGAACGGCACCACCACGGTGCACGCCCAGCTTGCCGCTACCGCCCTCTCCACGGAAGCGTCCAGGGTGGCGGTGCGGCAATCGGACACGGACTTGGTAGAGCACGATACCGGCGCCTTCGGCTCGGCCGGCACCGTAGTGGCCGGCAAAGCCACCCTCGCCGCAGCAGAGGAACTGGCCGTCCGGATCCGTGCATTCGCCGCCGGCATCCGGCAGACCCAGGCGTCCGCCTGCGTCCTTGAGGACGACGTCCTGGTGGTCGACGGGACTCCCGTGGCACTGTCTGAACTGGCCCAGGCCGCGGAGAGTGCCGGCGTCGAACTCGCCGCCGAGGGGCGCTGGGGCGGGACTCCGCGCTCCGTCGCATTCAATGTGCACGGCTTCCGGGTGGCGGTGAACCGCGGCACCGGCGAGCTGAAGATCCTGCAAAGCGTGCAGGCGGCCGACGCCGGCGTGGTGGTCAACCCGCGGCAGTGCCGCGGCCAGATCGAAGGTGGGATCGCCCAGGCCCTTGGCGCCACGCTCTACGAGGAGGTGGTGGTGGACGACGCCGGGAAGGTCACCACGGACATCCTGCGGCAGTACCACATCCCTACTTTTGCGGACGTGCCGCGCAGCGAGGTGTACTTCGCGGACACCAACGACAAGATGGGGCCGCTGGGGGCCAAATCGATGAGCGAAAGCCCCTTCAACCCGGTGGCGCCGGCGCTGGCCAACGCCATCCGCAACGCCACGGGCGTGCGCTTCGCGTCGCTGCCAATTGCCCGGGACCGCATCTACCTGGGGCTGAAAGAGGCGGGGCTGATGCCCAAGCTCGAGCACGCCCAATCATAACCCCGGGGCCGTGCCCGCACCGTGCGTGCGGAAGGCCCAAAAGGTGCTCGCAGCGGGGCAACCTGACTGCGGGTTGCATCGTTGCATATAGTCAGGGGATGGAACAGCGGATTTTAGGCAAGACCGGACGGAACGTCTCCATCGTGGGGCTCGGCACCTGGCAGCTCGGCGCGGACTGGGGCAACGTGGACCCGGCACAGGCGCAGGCCATCCTCGCCGCCTCCGTGGAGGCCGGGGTCACCCTCTTCGACACCGCAGACGTGTATGGCGACGGCAAGAGTGAGCAGGCTATCGGGAAGTTCCTGGCGGACAACCCGGGCCTCGGCGTCACGGTGGCCACCAAGATGGGCCGCCGGATGGAACAGCGGCCGGAAAACTACACGCTGGCCAATTTCCGCCAATGGGTGGACCGCTCAAGGAAAAACCTGGGCACGGACACCCTGGACCTGGTCCAGCTGCACTGCCCGCCCACCCCGGTCTACAGCAACAACGAGGTCTACGACGCCCTGGACACCCTTGTGGCCGAAGGCGCCATCCGTAACTACGGCGTCAGCGTGGAGCGGACGGACGAGGCCCTCGAAGCCATCCGCCACGAGGGAACTGCCTCGGTGCAGATCATCCTGAACGCCTTCCGGCTCAAGCCGCTGGACGAGGTGCTTCCGGCCGCCAAAGCGGCGGGGGTGGGCATCATCGCCCGCGTGCCGCTGGCGTCCGGCCTGCTGTCCGGGAAGTACTCGAAAGAGACCACCTTCGCGGAGAACGACCACCGGAACTACAACCGCAAGGGCGAGGCGTTCGACGTTGGCGAGACTTTCTCCGGCGTGGACTACGAACTGGGCCTGAAGGCCGTGGCGGAGTTCGAACAGCTGGTGCCGGAGGGCGCCACCACCGCGCAGGCGGCCATTGCCTGGATTGCCGCGCAGGACGGCGTCACCTCGGTGATCCCCGGCGCGCGCAACGTGGATCAGGCCAGGGCGAACGCCGCTGCGGCCACGGTCAGCATCAGCGAAGAGTTCGACGCCGGCGTCCGCTGGATCTACGACCACTACTTCCGTGAGGCCATCCACCCCCGCTGGTAAGGCAGCACCTGTGGGCGGCAGGGAGTTGAACGATGACCAAGACGTCGGACTACCGGGCGGTCCTGGAAGCGCTGCCGTCGGCGCAATGGGAGGCGTACCTCCGCGCCGAGTCAGGATTGCCGGGGCCGCGCGGCAACCTTGAACTGGTTGCGGCGTTCGCCGACGTGGCGGATCCCGGCCTCATCCGACGGCTCGTTGACAGTCCGGACGAGTACCTTGCCATGTGCGCTGCTGTCGGCCTCGGCCGCCTGCTTGCCGCGGGTGACCAGCGCGCCGCGGAAACACTAAGGGTCATGGCGGAGGACGGGCGCTGGCGGGTTCGTGAAGGTGTTGCCATGGCCCTGCAGCGGCTGGGAGACGCGGACATGCGGGCACTGTGGGCGTTGGCCAGGGAATGGGTGGACGGGAAGCCCCTGGTCCAACGTGCCCTTGCAGCCGGGGTCTGCGAACCACGGCTGCTCCGCGTACCGGAAGATGCAGCCAAGGCAGTGGAAACCCTCGACCGGATCACGGCGTCGGTCGAAGGAACCGGCCCGGAATCGCGGAAGCTGGATCAATTCCGCGTGCTGCGCCAGGGGCTCGGCTATTGCTGGAGCGTTGCCGCGGCCGCTTCCCCTGCCCTGGGCTTCGCGCGGCTGGAGCGGTGGGCAGCCAGCCAGGACAAGGATGTCCGCTGGATCGTGCGCGAAAACCTTCGGAAAGCCCGGCTGTCCCGCGCGGACGCACCGGCAGCGGAACGCGTTGCGGCGGTCCTGGACCACTCCGGCGGATGACAGCGCCAGCAATTCAAGCCTTCGTTGAGCGGCTGGCCGCCGTCGAGGCCGGGCCGGCCTGCAACAACTTCTTCAACCGTTCCGTCCCGGCGAATGAGCTGCGCCGGCGCAACCTTGAGATCTACCTGCAGGAAATGCTGGACCGGCGGCCCAGGGTACTGCTGGTGGGTGAGGCCCCGGGCTTTAGGGGCATGCGGATCACGGGCGTGCCCTTCACCAACAGGACCATCATCGAAGGTCCCGTCAACAGGTTTGGACTCTTCGGCCCCGGCAAAGGCTATGTGCTGCCGCCGGACGCCGCGGGAATAGCCGCCGAACCTACTGCAACGGTGCTGTGGCAAGTCCTCGAAGAAGTGGACATCGTACCGCTGCTCTGGAGTGCTTTCCCCTGGCACCCCCACCAGCCCGGCAAGCCCTTGTCCAACCGCACACCAAAACCCTCGGAAACCAAGCTCGGAATATCCTTCTGGCAGGAGCTCGCGGAGATCTTCGGGATCAGCTCCATCGTGGCAGTGGGAAATGTGGCCCAGCACAGCCTGCAGCGCAGCGGCCTGGCTGCCCCTAAGATCCGGCATCCTGCCCATGGCGGCCGGTCCGGCTTCAAGCGGGGACTCGAGGAGTTGCTTGAGGGAAGGCTGCAGGATTGACCTGACTCTTCACGGCCAGAATGTCGGACCCCCTTGTCATGATGGGTTTATGGGGAAGGCGGCGGTGGTGAGGGCGTTCGAGGAGATTCGCGCTGCCCTTGCGGTGCTTCAGGCTGAGGTGGATGGGGCGGGTCTGGAGGCGTTCGCGGATGCTGATGCGGGTTCTGATCCGCTGGCCGGTCTGGCCGATGGCTGCCTGGATATTCTGGCCCAGTCCCGGGAGGTCGAGGCGCGGGTTGCGGGGGTGAAGGCGAAGGCTGCGGTGGCGTACGCGGAGGCTGCGCATGCTGTGGCGGGGCCGGACGTGCCGGTGGTGGCGCAGGAGATGGCGGTCGCGGCGGAGATCGGGTGCGTGCTGGCGTTGGGTCCGCGGGCGGCGGCGTCGTTCCTGGCCACGTCCCATGCCCTGACCAGCAGCTTGCCGCGGACTTTGGAGGCTTTGCAGGCCGGGGTGATCTCGTGGCAGCACGCGGTGGTGATGGGCGACGAAACGGCGGGTCTTGATGTGGCGGGGGTGGCGGCGTTGGAGGCGCATTTCCTGGACCCTGAAGCACAGGACGCCGCCCGGGGCTGCCCGGTTGGGGAGCTGCCGGCGCACCGGTTCCGGGTCAAGGCCCGGACCTGGCGGGAACGCCACCACGCCGAATCGATCGAGAAGCGGCATGCGAGGGGTGTGGCGGAGCGGCGGGTGGAGTTCCGGGCGGACCGGGACGGGATGGCGTGGCTGGGCGCGTACCTGCCCGCGGACCAGGCCATGTCTGGGTGGAACCGGCTCACCGCTGCCGCACGGGGTTTGCAGGGGCCGGGCGAGGACAGGACCATGCCCCAGCTGCGGGCCGACAGTTTCGCCGCAGCCATCCTCGGCAGCACCAGCGGCAGCGGGACCAGCGCCGCATCGGGAACTGGCCACCAGTCGCCATCGGTCCGCGCCGAGGTGCTGGTTACGGTTCCGGTGTTCGCGCTGATGGGTTTGACCGATGAGCCGGCGATGCTGGACGGGTATGGTCCGGTGCCGGCGTCGATGGCGCGGCGACTGGTCGCGGACGGGGCGGGCTCGTTCTACCGGGTGTTGGTGGACCCGCGGGACGGGGCGCCGTTGGAGATCGGCCGGAAGAGTTACCGGGTTCCCAGGGCCATGCGGGCCTGGCTGCGGATGCGGGACGGGAAATGCCCGTTCCCGGGCTGCAGCAACACCTCCCTGGACACGGAGGCCGACCATCTCCTCGCCTGGCACCACGCCGGCACCACCGGCATCAGCAACCTGGGACAGCCCTGCCCGAAACACCACAGGCTCCGGCACACCACCGCCTGGAAACCCACCCCGGCCACCACGAACGAACCATCCGGCTGGACCTCACCCACCGGCCGCCACTACACAAGCGAACACCAGGACTGGGAACCACCAAGGTGGCCGGAACGACCACAGCCGGGCAGCATCGACATCGTTCACCACGGCACGTCCCCCTGGGAGGATGCCCTTGAGAAGTTCCTGCACGCCCATGCCTGACCACCCTCGGTTGCTAACGGAGAAGCCCCAACTGGTCCGGGGTATCCACATCCTCACCCGTTGATTGGTCGCTGCAATCCACCTCATCCACCAGTTCCGGATGCGCCCGCAGGAAGCCGCGTGCGCCGGCGTCGCCCTTCACTGTTGCACACACCGCTTCCCGCAGGGTCACGTCGATGAGCAGGGGATGGCCGCGCTGGAGTTCAGCGTCCCCGCCCTCGCCGGGGCCGTCGCGTCGGCGATAGGCGGCAGCGGTAATCCGTCCGGGGCGGTGGCGGTCCAGCAGCCGCTCCACGGTTTCGGAGGTCAGGCCAGGCTGGTCCACCAGCGCAACCAGCAGGTGATCCTGCGGAGCCGCGGCCTGGTTCCCGAGCAGGAAGGAACTGCCCATGCCTGACTGCCATTCCACGTTGGTCAGCACGCGGCACTGGTCCAAACGGGCAGCAGCCTCAACATCAGCTGCTCCAGCCCCCAGGACCACCACCACTTCCCGGCAACCGCCGTCGAGCAGCCTGCCTGCGATGGCCTCAACCAGTGGCCGACCGCGATACGGCAACAGGGCCTTGGGGCCCAAACCCAGCCGTGTCCCGCCTCCGGCTGCCAGCACAATGCCCGTCACCCTGGGGCCAGCCGATTCCGTTCCGCGGGCATCCATGCTCGTCATAGCTGCACTGTAGTGCTTCCGAGGCGGTGGCCTTTTACACACCAAGTTCCCGGGCACGCCGCAATGCGCCAACGGCTCCAGCCACGAGCTCCTGCACGATCCCTGCGGCCGGGAGAATGCTGCTGACCAGCCCCGCGGACTGGCCGGTGAATGGTACATACTCCTCCATCCGCCCCTCCCGGATTCCCGTTCCAATATCTTCCTGGAGCCGGGCCGACTGCTGCACCGCTCCAGCCCGGTTGGGTTGCCACTGATCTATGAAAGGGGTCCGCAGGGCGCGGGGAACCACATCGAAGGCACCGCTCCCCGGTTTCGTGAAGATATCGTCCCAGACCTCCACCTTGACGGCGTCCTGGGCTTCGGCGGCTACCAGGGAGCGTTTCCAGCCTTCGCTGATCGATGCTTCTGTCGACGCCAGGAAACGCGTCCCCATATTGGCTCCCTGGGCGCCCAGCATGAGGGCAGCCGCCAAGCCCCTGCCGTCTGCAATTCCACCCGCAGCCAGAACCGGCAAGGGATTCACCGCATCCACCACCTGCGGCACCAGGACCAACGTGGAGATACTCCCGCCGAACCCGCCGGCTTCAGCTCCCTGGGCAATGATCACGTCCGCGCCGCGGTCCGCAGCCAGCCGGGCCTGCTGGACAGTGTGGACCTGCTGTACAAAAAGGCCACCCGCTGCATGCACCATTGCCGGGAACCCGTACGGATCGCCCAGCGCCATGGAAATCACAGGCGCCTGCATCTCCACAGCTATGTCGAAGGACTCGGGGTGGCCCTGCAGCCAGGGCTGGGTGAAGTTCACCGCGAAAGGCCGCCCGGTGAGCTCCCGGATTCGCCGGATGCTGCCGCGAAGATCCTCGGCGGTGCGAAGTGCACCGCCGAGGCTGCCCAAAGCGCCTGCGTTGGAAACAGCAGCAGCCAGTGCTGCATCGCTCCCGAAGGGCCCCATTCCCGCCTGCATGATGGGGTAGTCAATTCCGAGGAGTTTACAAAAAGACGTCCGCAGCATCGGACTCCACCGCTGCTCCTTCACACAACAGGGACGGGCTTACAGGGCAAGTACAGACCGCAGCTGCACCGTCGTCAATAGGCCCAAAGGCCTCCGGAATTTGGCGCGGTTCCCCGTCTCAGGCGTCGCCGCCCGCGCCACCGGTGGTGCCGGCGTTGACGTCCAGGAGTTTGTAGCGGTCCAGGGCATACGACGGCGCGCCCTCCTCAACCTCGCCCCTCGCCGCCAGCATTTGCAGCACTTTCACCACGATGGAGTGGGTGTCGTTCTTGAAGTAGCGGCGCGCTGCTGCGCGGGTGTCGGAGAAGCCGAAGCCGTCGGCGCCGAGGGTGGCGAATTCGTTGGGGACGAACTGACGGATCTGGTCGGGGACGGCTTTCATGTAGTCGGAGACGGCGACGATGGGGCCGGTGGCGCCTTCGAGTTGCTGGGTGACGAACGGGGTGCGGGCGGGTTGGCCGGGGTTGAGGAAGGCTTCTTCTTCGGCGGCGAGGCCGTCGCGGCGCAGTTCGTTCCAGGAGGTGACGGACCAGACGTCGGCGGAGACGTTCCAGTCGTCGGCCAGGACGCGCTGGGCTTCGATGGCCCAGGGCACGGAGACGCCGGAGGCGAGGATCTGGGTGCGGGGGCCGTCGATCTTTGCCGGTGCGAGCAGGTAGATGCCCTTGATGACGCCTTCGATGTCGAGGTTTTCGGGTTCGGCGGGCTGGACGATGGGTTCGTTGTACACGGTGAGGTAGTACATGACGTTCTTGTCCGTTGAGTCCGGCCCGTACATGCGTTCGAGGCCGGAGCGGATGATGTGGCCGATTTCGTAGCCGTAGGCGGGGTCGTAGGTGAGCACGGCGGGGTTGGTGGAGGCGAGCAGGGGGGAGTGGCCGTCGGCGTGCTGGAGGCCTTCGCCGGTGAGGGTGGTCCGGCCTGCGGTGGCGCCGATGATGAAGCCGCGGGTCATTTGGTCTGCTGCGGCCCAGAAGGCGTCGCCGGTGCGCTGGAAGCCGAACATGGAGTAGAACACGTAGACCGGGACCAGGGGCACGCCGTGGGTGGCGTAGGAGGTCCCGGCGGCGGTGAAGGCTGCCACGGCGCCGGCTTCGTTGATGCCGGGGTGGATCAGTTGCCCGGCGGGGGATTCCTTGTAGGCCAGGACCAGGTCGCGGTCCACGGAGAGGTAGTTCTGGCCCTCGGGGTTGTAGATCTTCGCGGTGGGGAAGAACGCATCCATGCCGAACGTGCGTGATTCATCCGGCACGATGGGCACAATCCTGCCCCCGAACTTTTTGTCACGGAGCAAATCCTTGAGCAGGCGGACGAAGGCCATGGTGGTGGCGGCCTGCTGCTTGCCAGAACCCCGCCTGGCTACCTCGTAGGACTTTTCATCCGGAAGCTCCACAGCACTGTATCGGCTGCGGCGCTCGGGAACCGATCCGCCCAACGCCCGCCGCCGTTCAAGGAGGTAGGCGATCTCGGGTGCATCCAGGCCCGGGTGGTAATAGGGAGGCCGGTATGGGTCGGCGTCCAGTTGTTCGTCCGAGATGGGGATCCGCAGGTAATCCCTGAAGTCCTTGAGATCCTCGACCGTCAGCTTCTTCATTTGGTGCGTGGCATTCCTGCCTTCAAACCGCGGTCCCAGGCCGTAGCCCTTGACGGTGTGGGCGAGGATGACGGTGGGTTTGCCCTTGAATTCGGTGGCGGCTTTGTAGGCTGCGTAGACCTTGCGGTAGTCGTGGCCGCCGCGTTTGAGGTTCCAGATCTGGTCGTCGGTGAGGTCCGCGACGAGGTCTTTGGTCTGCGGGGTTTTGCCGAAGAAGTGTTCGCGGACGAACCCGCCGGATTCGGCCTTGTAGGTCTGGTAGTCCCCGTCGACGGTTTCGTTCATGATTTTCACCAGGGACCCGTCGGTGTCGCGGGTGAGCAGGTCATCCCATTCCCGGCCCCAGACGACCTTGATCACGTTCCAGCCCGCGCCGCGGAAGAACGCTTCGAGTTCCTGCATGATCTTGCCGTTGCCGCGCACCGGCCCGTCCAGGCGCTGGAGGTTGCAGTTGATCACGAAGTTCAGGTTGTCCAGGTTTTCGTTCGCCGCCAGCTGCAGCAGGCCGCGGGATTCGGGTTCGTCCATTTCGCCGTCGCCCAGGAACGCCCAGACCTGCTGGTCCGAGGTGTCTTTCAGGCCACGGTTGTGCAGGTACCGGTTGTTCTGGGCCTGGTAGATCGCGTTCATCGGGCCGATGCCCATGGACACGGTGGGGAATTCCCAGAAGTGCGGCATCAGGCGCGGGTGCGGGTAGGAGGACAGGGCGTGGCCCTCGCGGGACTTTTCCTGCCGGAACCCGTCCAGGTCCTCCTCGGAGAGGCGTCCTTCCATGAACGCCCGGGCGTACATGCCGGGGGAGGCGTGGCCCTGGAAGAAGACCTGGTCCCCGCCGCCGGGGTGGTCCTTGCCGCGGAAGAAGTGGTTGAACCCGACCTCGTACAGGGTCGCGGCACCGGCGTAGGTGGAGATGTGCCCGCCGACGCCGATATCGGGCCGCTGCGCCCGGTGGACCATGACGGCGGCGTTCCACCGCATGTAGGCCCGGTACCGGCGCTCGTACTCCTCGTTGCCCGGGAACTGGGCTTCCTGGTCCACCGGGATCGTGTTCACGTAATCGGTGGTGGTCACCATCGGCACCCCGACGCTCTGCGCGCCGGCGCGCTGCAGCAGGCTCCGCATGATGTATTGGGCACGCTCGGTGCCCTGTTCCCTGATCAACGCATCCAGGGACTCAACCCACTCGGCAGTCTCTTCCGGATCACGATCAGGCAGCTGGTTAGTCAACCCGCTGAGGATATGGGAGGTATCTTCTCCTGCAGCCACGGCAGCCTCTTTTCATCTTCGAATGCTCGGCTTGAGTTTTCATATTACGAGAAAACATTATTGCTAGATGAGATTAGTCAGACGCGGGGGTATGGTCAATGCGACCGGTGCCCCTGAGCCCGCAGAGTGCGCAGGCCGGGAGGAAGAAACGGTTTGTGACTGCCGCCCATGCCGGCATTGCTTGACGTTCCCGTGACGCAGGTCATACTCTTATTTCACTATTCAATATCTCGATTCCGCAATGTGGAATAACAGAAACGACCCGAGGTCGGCCTCACCACACGGAATCCACCAAAGAATTGAGACCCCTATGCAAACCCCTCCATCGGCGGGCGTTGACGCGGACCTGGACCTGACAGCGCCGTCAGCCGGGCCGGTCCACCCGGCCGGCAGCGTTGAAGCCCTGTGCGAATCGGCCAGCGCGGCTTCCGGCAAGAGCATCAGCCCTTCCCTCTACAATGCAGACCTTGCCCCCACCAAGCGCGCAGGCCGCAGCTGGACGAGCTACAGCATCTTCACCCTGTGGGCCAATGACGTGCACAGCCTGGGCAACTACGCCTTCGCCATCGGGCTGTTCGCATTGGGGCTGGGCGGGTGGCAGATCCTGATGGCACTCGGCATTGGTGCCGCGCTGCTGTTCGGCCTCCTTACCCTTTCCGGCTTCATGGGGGTGAAGACCGGCGTCCCCTTCCCGGTCATGAGCCGCATCAGCTTCGGCATCAGGGGCGCCCAGATCGCCAGCCTCCTCCGCGGCGCGGTGGCCGTGGCCTGGTTCGGCATTCAGACGTACCTGGCGTCCGTTGTCTTCCGCGTCATGCTCGTGGCCATGTTCCCGGGCCTCCACGACCTGGACCAGGACTCCCTCCTGGGGCTGTCCACGCTGGGGTGGATGGCATTCGTGGCCCTCTGGGTGGTCCAGCTGGTCATCGTCAGCTTCGGCATGGAGATGATCCGCAAATACGAGGCCTTCGCCGGCCCTGTCATCCTGGCCACCATGGCCGCAATGGCTGTCTGGATCTTCGTGGAAGCCGGCGGAAGCATCGCCTGGTCCTCCAACAAGGCCCTGGAAGGGCCGGAAATGTGGCTCACGATCTTCGCCGGCGGCGCCCTATGGGTTTCGATCTACGGCACCTTCGTCCTGAACTTCTGCGATTTCACCCGCTCAGCCGTCTCAAAGAAGGCCGTGGTCCGCGGAAACTTCTGGGGCATCCCCATCAACATGCTCGTGTTCGGCGCCATCGTGGTGGTCATGGCCGGTGGCCAGTTCAAAATCAACGGGACCATCATCAAGAGCCCCTCGGATATCGTCCAGACCATCCCCAACACGCTGTTCCTGGTCCTTGCGTGCCTTGCCCTGCTGATCCTGACCATCGCAGTGAACCTCATGGCCAACTTCGTCGCCCCTGTCTACGCCCTGACCAACCTGTTCCCCCGGCGGTTGAACTTCCGCAAGGCAGCAATGGTCTCCGCCACCATCGGCCTGGTCATCCTGCCCTGGAACCTCTACAACAACCCGCTGGTCATCGTGTACTTCCTGGGCGGCCTCGGTGCCTTGCTCGGCCCGCTGTTCGGCGTCGTCATGGCTGACTACTGGCTGATCCGCCGTGGCAAGGTCAACGTCCCGGAGCTCTACACGGCATCACCGGAGGGCGCGTACTTCTACAGGAAGGGCGTCAACCCCCGGGCGATCATCGCCATGGTTCCGGCCGCCGTCCTTGCCCTGCTGATCGCCTTCGTACCGGCACTGGCTGCCGCGGCACCCTTCGCCTGGTTCTTCGCAGCGGGCATTGCGGCGGCACTGTACTTCTTCATCGCCGACCGCAACCAAAGGCTGGACGACCACGACGGGGAAGCCATCGCCGTCGTCAGTACCCACTGAGCCAGTCACAAGCCAAGGACCTACCCAATGCGCATACTTGTCGCCAACGTAAACACCACGCAATCAATGACGGACTCCATCGCGGCCTCGGCACGCAGTGTTGCCGCTCCCGGCACGGAAATCGTGGGAATCACCCCGAGGTTCGGCGCGGACTCCTGCGAAGGCAACTTCGAAAGCTACCTGGCTGCCATCGCCGTGATGGACGCCGTCACCTCCTTCCCGGGAACGTTTGACGCCGTCATCCAGGCCGGCTACGGCGAGCACGGGAGGGAAGGGCTCCAGGAACTGCTGGACGTGCCGGTGGTCGACATCACCGAGGCTGCCGCCGGCACAGCCATGTTCCTGGGCCACAAATACTCGGTGGTCACCACGCTGGACCGGACGGTTCCCCTCATCGAGGACCGGCTGAAGCTGGCCGGCCTGGACGCAAGATGTGCTTCCGTCCGTGCCAGCGGAATGGCGGTCCTGGAACTCGAGGAGGAACCGGAACGCGCCGTTGAGGCAATCATCAACCAGGCCATGCTGGCCGTCACTGAGGACAAGGCCGAGGTGATTGTCCTTGGCTGCGGCGGGATGGCGGGGCTGGACGAACAGATCCGGCAACGGGCAGGCGTTCCCGTGGTGGACGGTGTGGCCTCGGCCGTAACCATCGCCGAATCGCTGGTCCGGATGGGCCTTTCCACCTCCAAGGTGCGGACCTTCGCTGCGCCGCGTCCCAAGACCGTCATAGGCTGGCCGCTGAACAAGCCGGCCGTGCCGGCGCAGTTTTAGGCCAGGAGACCGCATGACCACTTCCCTTCCCACAGCACGCGTCGCCGTAGTGACCGGGGCCGGCTCCGGCATTGGCCGGGAGGTTGCCCGGCAGATGCTGGCCGACGGCTACCGCGTGGTGCTGGCCGGCCGCCGCGAGGCCCAACTTGCTGAAACGGCGGACGGCCACGCGGAGGCCCTGGTGGTGCCGTGCGACGTCACCCGGCGCGACGACGTCGAACGGCTTTTCGAGGCAGCGCGCCGGAAGTGGGGGCGGGTGGACGTCCTGTTCAACAATGCCGGCGTGTTCGGCCCCGCCGCCGGGGTGGATGAGATCAGCCTGGAAGACTGGAACGCCACCCTTGCCGTGAACCTCACCGGGTCCATGCTGTGCGCCGCCGCGGCGGTAAGGACCATGAAATCGCAGGAACCGCAGGGCGGCCGGATCATCAACAACGGCTCCATCTCGGCGCATTCACCGCGGCCGCGGACGGTGGCCTATACGGTCACCAAGCACGCCATGACAGGCCTGACCAGGAGCATCGAACTGGACGGCCGGGGCTACGGCATCACCTGCGGGCAGATCGACATCGGCAACACCGCCACCGACATCATGGACACCATCGGCGTCGGCTCGGGGGCCCTGCAGGCAGACGGCAGCCGCAAGGTGGAGCCCATGTTTCCGGTGGCGGACGCGGCCCGCGCAGTACTGATGATGGCCAACATGCCGGCCTCGGCCAGCGTGGGGTCAGTAGTGGTCACCGCTGCGGGCATGCCCTTCATCGGCCGCGGCTAAGGCTTCTGCCGGGCCGGAGCAGCGCGAAGGGCCGGAGGGGCTAGAGGGGCAGCAGGGCTGACAGGTCCGCCCGCAGCCCGGACGCGGCCACCTTTCCGGCGCTGACTGCGTCGGCCCACTCCATCTGTCCCGTCACCATCGCAAGCCAGGTGGCGGCGTCGCACTCAATCACGTTGGGCGGGGTGCCGCGCGTATGCCGCGGGCCCTCAACGCACTGGGTGACGCCGAAGGGCGGGACGCGCACCTCCACGGAGTTTCCCGGTGCACGCGCCGTCAGCTCCTCCAGCGAGTACCTGACGGCAGTGGCCAGGACGGTTCGCGGCAAGGGAGCGTCCGACGACGGCTGGGCAGCTTCCAGCCATGCGTTCAGTGCTGCTTTGCCTTGCTGGACGTCAATACGACGGCGGGCTACGGCCATGCGGTCAGCCTTCCTTTGATGTCTGGTGTGGGAAGGGGTGTCAGTCCAGGAGGGCGGAAACAGCGGGGCCCAGGCGGATCTTTCCTACCGGCCGTCCGCCGCCCATCACCGGTTCCACAACCTGCTCCAGGGCGCTGGCAACTCCCGGGATCTCCACGGCCCCCGCCGCGGCGAGCAGCGTCAGGGCCACCAGCGAGGTGGCCCTGATGTTTCCGTCCAGGATCTTGACGGCCACGGACACGCCCTGCGGAGTGGCCATGGCCAGCACCCCCTCTGCCCCGATCTTGGCGATGATCTCCAGCTCGTCCATCACCAGGGTGTTGGCCTCGCCACGGCCCTGTACCGCCCATGGGTAATCGAGCATCGAAGTGGCGATGGTGGCGGCCCTGGCGCTGAAGCTCTGGTCCCCGGGAGCCTTGGCGAGCTGGGAGTAAGCCCTGGCCAGGCCTTTCAGGGAGACAGCCGCCACGGGGGCGCCGCAGCCGTCGATCCCCAGGTGGGCGATCTTCTCACCCGTGTATTCCTCCACAACGGTGCGCACGCGCTGCTGCAGCGGGTGGTTCGGCTCCAGGTAGCTGTGCGTGTCCCACCCGTTTTCCGTGCAGGCCCACAGGAAAGCGGCGTGCTTTCCGGAGCAGTTGTACGCCAGCCGCGACTTGCCCTTTTCGGAGCGCACCAGCCAGTTCCGGGCCGTTTCATCCTGCGGCCAGGCCTCGGGGCACTGCAGCTGGTCTTCACGGACTCCGGCGGCCTTGAGCATGCCCGCCACCACGTCCATGTGGTCCAGGGAGCCCGTGTGGCTTCCGCAGGCAATGGCCACCTGGGCGCCCCGCAGCGGAACCCCGGACTGCATGGCGGCCAATGCCTGGAACGGCTTGAGCGTGGACCGCGCGAAGATGGGCGTGTTGATGTCTCCGAGTTCGGTGACCACCGAGCCGTCGGCGGACAGGAGCACGGCGGAACCGATGTGCCGCGACTCCACAAAGCCGCTGCGTTCGATCACGGCCAGTTCGACGGCGGAGTCAACAGTGAAGGTGGCATGCGGATTATGCGGCATACTGCCAGTCTATGGGCCAGCCCCGCAGAAGCCCGGGCACTCCGGGCTGCGGCCTACTGCACGGTGACCATTATCGACTGCCAGCCCGACGCACCGTCAGGCACGGGATCTGCGCGCTGGTCGGTTTGGACCGCCCCGGTCCCGTCGGTTGCCCGTACCTTGATGTAGTGGGGGCCGGGCGTGGCGTCCCACTCATAGGACCACTGGCGCCAGGTAACGGTGGACGCTTCGGCGGAGAGGGTGGCTTCCGCCCACCCGCCGTTGTCGATCTGGATTTCCACTTTGCTGATGCCGCGAGTTTGGGCCCATGCGGTGCCGCCCACCGCGACTTTCCCGGCCGGCACCTTCGCGAAGGACTTGGGCACGTCCACGCGGGCCATCGTCTTGATGGGGCCGCGCTCGGACCAGCCGCGCTCGGTCCAGTAGGCCTTGCTGTCCGCGAAACGGGTGACCTCCAGGTCCACCACCCATTTGGTGGCGGAAACAAACCCGTACAGTCCGGGGACCACCATCCGCACGGGGTAGCCGTGCTCCAGCGGAAGCGGCTCACCGTTCATGCCGATGGCCAGCATGGCGTCCCTGTCATCCTGCAGAACCTCAAGGGGAGTGGAAGCGCTGAAGCCGTCGATGGACTTTGACAGCACCATGTCTGCTCCGTCTTTGGGCTTGGCGCGCGCCAGCACCTCACGGATGGGCAGGCCCAGCCACTTGGCGTTTCCGGCGAGGTTGCCGCCCACTGGATTGGACACGCAGGTGAGCGTGACGTGGGATTCGATGAGCTCGGCGTCGAGCAGGTCCTGGAAGGTGAGCGTCACTTCCTGCTCCACCAGCCCGTGAATGCGCAGTTCCCAGTCGTCAACGTTGATTTCCGGCACGCTCAAAGCCGTATCGATCCGGTAGAACTCGCCGGTGGGCGTCAGCCACGGCGGGACGCCGGGGACCGTGGACTGGACCCCGGCCGGTACGGCGGCTGCAGCTTTCGCCGGCGTTGGCAGGCTCAACGCTTCACGGGCCTGGGCCACATTGCTGCGCGCCGCAGCCAGCAGCCGCCCACCGGTGGCGGCGATGCCCGCGGCTACGGCCGTGATCCCGGCAGTGGCGAAGAAGCGCCGGCGGCTGGTGCCTACGCCCCCAGGCCGTTCGCCGCCGTCGGACGCTGTATCCGCCGGTGCTTCCGGCCACGCCTTCAGCCCCCACAGCGGCACCATCAGGCGGTGCAGGACCACCAGTCCGGCCAGGGTTCCCAGCACCGAAGGGATGGCGTCGGCGGGCCCCACGCCGGCGCGGGTCACTACGCTGGCCACGATCACGGCCCCCATGAAGAGCACACCCAGGACGCCGAGGGCCCATTTCCGGTAGGCCACCACGCCCAGGATGCAGGCGAGCACCGCAATGGTCAGGCCCATGCCCACGAATAGCGCTGTCTTGTCGTTGGTGCCGAACGTGGCGATCGCAAAGTCCTTGAGCCACGGCGGTGTGAAGTCGATGAAGGTGGACCCCAGGGCAAAGAGGGGGGTGGCGCGGGCGGTAAAAAATGCGCCAATCAGCTCCGCAACGGCAAGTACGACGGCGGCTGCCACCACGCCTGCCAACGCGGCCATGGTTCCGGCGCCTGTCATCCTGTTTCGCAGCTTTGTCATATGTATGGTTCGGAGCGGGCGGGACTCCGGATTGACCAGGCGGGGGAGGACACAGCTTAGGAGCGGGGAGGGTGCACAAAGTACCCTTGGACACTGTGAAGGTACTCGTCATTGGCCCCGGAGGCCGCGAACACGCCATTGTCCGCTCCCTGCTCGCCGACCCCAACGTGTCCGAGGTCCACGCGGCACCTGGCAATGCCGGCATCAGCAAACTGGTTCCCACCTACGACATCAACGGAAACGATCCCGACGCCGTCGCCGGGCTGGCCGCACGGCTCGGTGTGGACCTCGTGGTGGTGGGCCCGGAAGCTCCGCTGGCCGCCGGCGTATCGGACGCCGTCCGCGAAGCCGGGATCCCCGTCTTCGGACCCAGCAAGGCAGCAGCCCAGCTTGAGGCCTCGAAGGCCTTCGCCAAGGAGGTCATGGCGGAAGCCGGCGTCCCCACGGCGATGGCCATGGTGGCCACCAACGCCGAGGAAGCAGCATCGGCACTGGACACCTTCGGCGCCCCCTACGTGGTGAAGGACGATGGACTCGCCGCGGGCAAGGGTGTTGTTGTCACCCGCAACCGCGATGAAGCTTTGGCGCATGCCCAGTCCTGCTTCGACGCCGGCGGCTCCGTGGTCATCGAGGAGTTCCTGGACGGCCCGGAGGTTTCCCTGTTTGTGCTCTGCGACGGGCAGAACACGGTGGCGCTCTCGCCCGCCCAGGACTTCAAGCGCATCTTCGACAATGACGAAGGGCCCAACACCGGCGGCATGGGTGCCTATACCCCGCTTGAGTGGGCCCCCGAGGGACTGGTGCAGGAAGTCCTCGAACGCGTGGCCCAGCCCACCGTCAACGAGATGGCCCGCCGCGGCACCCCTTTCGTCGGCGTGCTGTTCGTCGGCCTGGCCCTCACGTCACGCGGCACCCGCGTGATCGAGTTCAACGTCCGCTTCGGCGACCCGGAAACCCAGGCCGTCCTCGCCCGGCTCAAGACCCCCCTCGGTGCGCTGCTGATGGCCGCCGCCAAGGGCGAACTGGACAAGGCTGAGGAGCTGCGGTGGTCCAAGGAGTCCGCCGTCGCCGTCGTCATTGCCTCCGAAAACTACCCGGACACGCCCCGCACCGGTGACCGGATCCGTGGCCTCAAGAAAGTGGAAGCGCTGGACGGCGTGCACGTTATCCACGCCGGAACCGCCCTGGACAAGGAAGGCAAGGTGGTGTCCGCCGGCGGCCGTGTCCTGGCGGTTGTCGCCCTGGGCAGTGACCTGGTGGAGGCGCGCGAGAAAGCGTACGACGGCGTGGAGCTGGTCCAGCTGGACGGGGCGCAGTTCCGCACCGACATCGCCCGCAAAGCCGCCCGTGGCGAGATCAAGGTTCCTTACGGCGCCACCGGTTCGATGCCCATCGTGAAAGCAAAGGCCTGACATGACTGAAAACCGAGAGAACCGCGGCTACGCGACCAAAACACTGGACCTTCCCGGCTGGACCCACGTCTACTCCGGCAAGGTGCGCGACCTCTATGAGCCCGCCGACGAATCCATCCTGCAGCGCGTTGGGCAGGACTGCGTACTGGTGGTGGCCAGCGACCGCATCAGCGCCTTTGACCATGTGCTGTCCAGCGAAATCCCGGACAAGGGACGCATCCTCACGCAACTGAGCCTCTGGTGGTTCGACCAGTTGGGCGTGGAACACCATGTGCTCGGCTCCACGGTGGAGGACGGCGTCCCGGCCGAGGTTGAAGGCCGGGCCATGATCTGCAAGAAGCTGGACATGTTCCCGGTGGAATGCATCGCACGCGGCTACCTCACGGGCTCCGGCCTGCAGGAGTACAAGGCCTCCGGAACCGTATGCAACATCCCGCTGCCGGAAGGGCTGGTGGACGGATCCCGGCTGGAGCACGCCATCTTCACGCCGTCGGCCAAAGCGCTGATCGGGGAGCACGATGAGAACATCACCTACGACGCCGTAGTGGCGCTGGTGGGCGACGACATCGCGGGCCGCCTCAGTGAGTTGACACTGAAGATTTACACGACGGCGGAAAAGATCGCCCGGGAGCGCGGCATCATCCTGGCGGACACCAAGGTGGAGTTCGGCTACGACGCAGCCTCCGGGTCGATCACCCTGGGCGACGAGGTGCTGACCCCGGATTCCTCGCGTTTCTGGGACGCTGCCACCTACAAGCCGGGCCAGGCCCAGCCGTCCTACGACAAACAGTATGTGCGGGACTGGCTGACATCGGCGGAGTCCGGCTGGGACAAGGCCTCGGACACGCCGCCGCCGGCGCTCCCCGCTGAAGTAGTGGAACGGACCCGCAGCCGCTACGTCGAAGCATACGAGAAGATCACGGGGAAGGCGTTCTCCTAGAACAACCGGAAGCCAGGTAACCCCGCACTGCGGGTTTACCTGGCCTGGTCAGCTGGCTTTCGCAGCCGCAGCGGCGGCGCGTTTCTGCGCCAGCTTAATCTCGAGGATCGCGTCCAGCGCCTGTTGAACCCGGTCCTGGGCGCCGGCAGTGGCGAAGGCCTTTTGGGCTTCCTCGAGATGCACCAGTGCTTCGTCCGTATCACCCGCGGCCTTGAGGGACTTGCCCAGGAGGAGGGAAACTTCACCCGCGGTGTGCTTGGCGAGCTCCGCGCGTTCGGCGTGGATTTCCCGCAGCTTTTCGACGGCGGCCACAATGTCCCCGGTCAGGTACAGCCAGCGGGCACGGATGAAGGCGACCTCCAGCTGATCGGACTTGTTCCCACCCACAATCGACAAGGCCAGTTCGGCACGTTCGATTGCCGACAGGGTCTCCGGCTCCACGATGCCCGAGGAAAGCCGGACGGCTGCGGAGGCCTTGTTGAACCGGGCCCACAGTTCGATGTCATTGGCGGGGGAGAGCAGGCGTGCTGCCCGCTCATGGTGTTTGACGCCTTCCGTGTAGTCATGCCGCATGAATGCAACGTTCCCCACAACCCAGGCCACCTCGCCGGCGAGCTGCGTCATGGAAAGCTCATCCACGTGGTCGATCATGGCCTGGCAATACTTCCAGGCCTCGTCGAGCCGTCCGCTTTCTGCAAGCGCCCCGATCAGCGCGTGATGGGCGTTGATGATCAGGGTGGATCCCTTGGGAAGCTGCCTGCAGAGGTCCACTGCCTGGATCCCCTGGTCCACGGCAAGGCTCAGCTGGCCTTGTCCCTGGTAGATACCCGCCAGCATCTGGTGTGCCCGTACGGCAAGGCCGGCGGATTCCCTGGCCATGGGGTGCTCCAGCAAGTGCTCCATGATCTTCTGGGCTTCGCGCCAGTTTCCCTGTTTGATGAGGCATTCGGCCTGCATATAGGTCATGTTCCACCAGGCGCTGGTGTTCCGCCCCTCGAGGGCAATCTTCGCGGCCGTGGCAGCGTGGCTTGCCGCCAGTGGATAATCACGAAGGTCCCACGCCTGGCGGGCATAGAGGCCTGCCAGCACGTACTCGGCGTCGCTCACGGAAATTGGCTGGCTCCAAGCCTCCAGCGCCTTGGGGGCCAGTTCCAATCTGCGTGCCAATTCTTCAATTACTTCGGCTGTCGGCTCCCGGCGGCCGGTTTCCAGCAGCGAAATGTAGCTGGGTGAATACAGGTCCTTGCCCAGTTCGGCCTGTGTCAGTCCACGCTCCAGGCGCTCCGCGCGGAGCTTTTCTCCGAACCCGTTGCCCACGCGTTTCCTCCTTCTGGACACTTGGGCTGCCGAATGCTTGACAGTCCCTGTGGAAAATATTTTACAATGTGTGTCAACAAGGACAGTGCTGGCTTTGTAACGAATCCGACTCGTATTGAGGAACTTATATGTTGAAGAAGATCGCAACCGCGGCCGTCCTGGCTGGGGCCCTGGCTTTTTCTGCGGCGGCTCCGGCCGTCCTGGCTTCAGGTTCCGTCGCCGATAATTCGGGTGTGTCGGTAGCTGTTGGTAACTGGCCTGATCCCGCCTCAGCAAAGGTGAAGAAGGACAAGAAGACCGATACTACCTACACAACGTACGTTGGCAACTGGCCTGATCCCGCTTAAACAGCTTCCTCACACAGGAGGCGGGAGTGGCCCCGGAGCAACAGCTCCGGGGCCACTCGTTTAACCCCGGGGTGCCGGGCCGTGACCACATCGAGACAAAAAAGAGGGCCTCCGCAAGGAGACCCTCTTTTCGTTATGGTCGGGATGACAGGATTTGAACCTGCGACCTCTTCGTCCCGAACGAAGCGCGCTACCAAGCTGCGCTACATCCCGATCCGCTGCAAAAGCAACTTTACAAGGATAGCCGATTCCGGGTCCCGATGCGAAATCCAGCCCGGTCCGGGGCGGGACGCGGGTCAGACCAGGGAGTCCTTCCACGCCCCATGCAGGTCGGCGAAGCGTCCGCCGCCGCCGATCAGTTCCTCCGGCGTGCCGTCCTCCACGATCCGCCCGTCGTGCACCACCAGGACACGGTCCGCCGTCTCCACCGTGGACAAGCGGTGGGCGATGATCAACGCCGTCCGGCGTCTGGCTTCCGTGCCGGCCAGCAGGCGGGCCAGTCCGGCCTGCACCAGGCGTTCGGACGGGATGTCCAGTGAGGAGGTTGCCTCGTCCAGGATCAGCACGGCCGGCTGCGCCAGGAACGCCCTGGCAAAGCTGATCAGCTGCCGCTGGCCGGAGGAGACCCTGCCGCCGCGCTTGTTGACGTCGGTGTCGTAGCCCTCGGGAAGTTCAAGGATGAATTCGTGGGCGCCAACTGCCTTGGCGGCCTCTTCGATTTCGGCGCGTGATGCCTCCGGCCGTCCCAGGGCGATGTTGTCCGCCACCGAGCCGCTGAACAGGAAGGCCTCCTGGGTGACCATGACGATGTTCCGGCGGAGGTCGGTGGTGGCCAGGTCGCGGAGGTCCACGCCGTCCAGGGTGAGCGTTCCGGAGGTGACGTCGTAGAACCGGGCGATGAGTTTGGCCAGGGTGGATTTTCCAGCGCCCGTTTGTCCCACCAGCGCCACTGTCTGTCCGGCCGGGATGTGCAGGTCCAGGCGCGGCACCACCAACGGACCGTCGCCATAGCGGAACTCGACGCCGTTGAAGTCGATGCGTCCCGTGGCGCTGGGCAGGGCCACCGGGTTCCTGGGTGGCCGGACCGTGGGAACCTCTTCGAGCAGTCCGGACACCTTCTCCAGTGCTGCCTGCGCGCTCTGGAATGAGTTGTAGAACATGGCCATCTGGTCCACCGGCTGGAAGAAGCGCTTGGTGGACAGGATGAGGGCCAGGAGTACGCCCACTGCCAGGCCGCCGTCCAGCACCCGGAATCCGCCGAAGAGCAGGACCACGGCAACGCAGACGTTGCCAATCAGCACCAGTCCCGGTTGGAAGATGCCGTTGAGGTTGATGGAGCGGACTGTGACCAGGCGGTAGTCCTCGGCGAGTTTCCCGTAGCGCTCCGAGTTCTCCTTCTCCTTGCGGAAGGCCTTGACGGCGCGGATGCCGGTCATGGTCTCCACGAAATGCACGATCAGCCGGGCGGAGACCACGCGGGACTCCCTGAAGGCAATCTGCGAGTGCTTCTGGTACCAGCGCGAAAGGAAGAACATCGGCACGCCGGCGGCCAGCACCAGCAAACCGCTCCGCCAGTCCAGGGCAAAGATGGTGACGGCGGTGAAGGCCATGAAGAGCATTCCCGAAGCCAGTGAACTGACCCCCGAGTCGAGGAGTTCGCGCAGTGCTTCAAGGTCTGAGGTCTGCCGGGCGATGATCCTGCCGGAGGTGTATTTCTCGTGGAACTCCAGGCTGAGCCGCTGCGTGTGCCGGAAGACGCGCACCCTGAGGTCCAGCAGCATCGCCTGGCTGAGCCGCGCCGTGGAGGTGACGTACAGGGCGGTGAGTCCCGCCGTCGCAATGGCTGCCAGAAGGTAGCCGACGCCGGTGAACACCAAGGGGGCGTTGTTGCCGGCCTGGAGGGCGGGAAGGGCATGGTCGATCCCGAACGCGATCAGTGCCGGGCCGGCCACCCGCGCGGCCTGGGACAGGACCACCATGGCGATGGTCAGCCAGAACCGCGCCCGCACGGGACGGATCAGCGATCGCAGCAGGGCAAGTGACCGCCGTCGTACTGCCCGGCTGTCGCTCTTGCTGAGGTGGGCATTGTCTTCATTTGCGGTGCCGAACGTTGCAGTGCTCATCGGGACACTTCCTCAGCATTGTCTTCAAGTGCCGACAGTTCAGAGTCCAGGTCCCGCGGCTCCCGGTCCAGGCTGGCGATGACGTAGCGGTAGTGCTGGTTATGGGCCAGCAGTTCGGTGTGCGTTCCGACGGCGGCGATGCGGCCGTCTTCCAGCAGGGCCACCCGGTCCGCGAGGGCCACCGTGGACGGCCGGTGGGCCACGATCAGGGTGGTGGTGTCCTTCAGGACCTCGCGGAGGCGGGCCTCCACCAGCTCCTCGGTGTGGACGTCCAGGGCTGACAGCGGGTCGTCCAGGACCAGGATCCGCGGACGGGCGGCGATGGCACGTGCCAGGGCGATCCGTTGCCGCTGGCCGCCGGACAGGCTCAGGCCTTCCTCGCCGATCAACGTGTCCACACCCCCGGGCAGGGAATAGGCGAAGTGCGCCTGCGCCACATCGAGGGCCTCGTCCAGGACCTCCTCTGTGCGGGCCGGGGCGCCGAGCAGGACGTTGTCCCGCACGGAATTGGAAAAGAGCGTGGTGTCCTCGAAGGCCACCCCCACGATCCGGCGCAGCTCCTCCACGCCGAAGTCCCGGATGTCGACGCCGTCGATGGTGATGGCGCCGCCGGTGACGTCGTACAGGCGCGGCACCAGCTGGATCAGCGCACTCTTGCCGCTGCCGGTGATGCCCACCAGGGCCATGGTTTCGCCGGGCCGGATGTCCAGGTTGATGTCCTTGAGAATGGGCTTGTCCGGGGCGTCCTCGAAGGCGAAGGTTGCGTTGTTGAAGCGCAGTGCCCCGGCCAGCTCAGCCGGCCGGCGGGGCTGGGCGGGACTGGTGATGGTGTTTTGCGTGTCCATCACTTCGTAGTGGCGGTCGACGGCGGTCTTGGCGGTGAGTGCCATGGCCAGCAGCATGCCGGAGAATTCCACGGGGGAGGCGATGACTGCCGCGGTGGCGAAGAACGCCACCAGGGAGCCGATGCTCAACTGGCCGCTGGCGCACAGCATGACCCCGACCACCAGGCCGGCTCCCAGGGCGAGTTCAGGAAGCAGGGTGACCACCATGGTGAACGTTGCCTGGTGGCGTGCCTTCTCGATCTCTGTCTGGCGCAGGCCTTCTGCCTGCTCGTTGAAGTTTTCCAGGGCTTCCCGGCTGCGTCCGAAGGCCTTGAGCACGCGGATGCCGTGGACCGATTCCTCCACGGTGGTGGCAAGGTCGCCGGCCTGGTCCTGGCTTCGCCGCGCCACCTTGCTGAACCGGGTGCGGAACCGGAAGCTGTTGATGGTGATGGGAACGGCGGCGGCCAGGAAGATCAGGGCCAGCTGCCAGCTCATGGCGAACATGGCCACGACGCCGATGATCACCGTCAGGGTGGTGACCACCAGCATGATGGCGCCAAAAGCCATCCAGCGGCGCAGGAAGTTCAGGTCCGTCATGGCCCGGGACAGCAATTGGCCGGATCCCCACCGGTCGTGGAAGGAGACGGTCAGGTCCTGCAGATGGTTGTAGAGGGACACCCGCATGCGGGTCTCCACGGTGGTGGCGGGGTTGATGACGAACTGCCGGCGCAGCGCCACCAGTCCGGCTTCAGCGATGCCCAGGACCAGGATGACGGCAGCCGACACCCAGACCGCCTCCGGCGTGGCCCCTGGCTGCAGCGCGGTATTGACCAGGACCCGCAGCACCTGGGGGATGGTCAGCGCCACGACGCTGGCGAGCAGGGCGCACAGGAGTCCCAGCAGGAGCCTGGGGATGATGGGCCGGACGTGCGGATAAAGACGGCTGATGGATCGGAAAAATGGAGTCTGCTTGGCCATGCCCGCTTCTCAAGCTCTAAAACGAATGTAGTTTCCTCTAGCAACTACCCTATGCCATTGGCGTGAGGCGGTTCACAGGGATTTGCGGTGCTGGCCGGCTGCTTGCCCAGTTATTGCAGACCGTAATGCTTTCGGTTCAGTTGGGGGAGGTAAGGGTCAGCAGGACGGCCTCGGGTTTGCAGGCGATCCTTACCGGGGCGAAGCGTGAGGTGCCGATGCCGCCGGACACGTTGACCGGCGTCGTGCTTCCGTTGCTTGTCCAGTCGTTGAGGCCCTTCGCCCGCCAAGTGGGGAGGTCGCAGTTGGCCACGAGGGCGCCATACCCGGGGATGCACAGCTGGCCGCCGTGTGTGTGGCCGGCCAGCAGGAGGTCCGCGCCGTTTTCGGTGAAGTGGTCCAGGACCCGCTGGTACGGTGCATGGATGACCGCGATCCTGAGGTGGTCCTTGGCATCCTGGCTGACCGTTCCACGGGGCCAGCCGGCGTACCGTTCCCGGTTCAGGTGCGGGTCGTCGACGCCGGAGAAATCGAAGCGCATGCCGTTGAGGACCAATGACTGGTGGCGATTGGTCAGGTCCACCCAGCCGCTCATGCCGAAGCCGGACCGCAGGCGCGGCCAGTCGAGGGCAACCGGCTTGGGCTTCGCCTTGGACGGCCCCAGCAGGTAGGACGCAGGGTTCTTTGGGCTGGGCGCGAAGTAGTCGTTGGACCCGGGGACAAAGACGCCGGGGAACTGCAGCAGCGGTTTCAGGGCATCCAGCAGCGGGTCCACAGCCTTCACGTGGCTGAGGTTGTCGCCGGTGTTCACCACCAGGTCCGGCCTGAGGTCCGCCAGGGACCTTAGCCAATCAGCCTTCTTCCGCTGCCCCGGCACGAAGTGGATGTCGCTCAGGTGCAGGATGCGGAACGGACCGCGGCCGGGAGGGAGGATGGCCAGGGTTTCCTCCCGGAGGACGAACTGGTTCTTCTCCCACAGGCCGTAGCCGAAGGCTGCCATTCCGGCCGCGGCCCCGGCGCCTGCAGTGACGGCAAAGCCGCGCCCGATTGCGCGGGCGCGGCCTGCCAGGCTGTCGATGCTCATGCGTGCTTAGCCGTTGCCCTTTCCATTCCCGTTGCCATTGCTGGTGGGGGCGGGGGCCGGCGCCTGGGTGGCGGGCGCCTGCGTTGCCGGCGTGGACGGTACGGGAGCCTGGGTGGCCTGCGGGGTGGTCCTTCCAGGCGAAGTAGTGGTTGTTCCGTTGACCATGTTGCTCGGCGGTGCCGGGAACGGGTTGGTGCCGTATGCCGGGGCGATCTTCGCCATGTAGCTGGAGAACATGGGACCGGCGATCATGTAACCATCGATGCCTTTATAGAACTTGCCGTTGACCGTGATGTTCTGCCCTGCACGGTCCTGTGCTCCCAGCGGGTCGCCGAACCAGGCGGCCGTTGCCAGGCCGGTGGTGTGCCCAACAACCCAGGTGGAGCCGTTGTTGTTGGACGTACCGGTCTTGGCGCCAATGGGGAAGCTGGTCTTGGTGGAAATCCGGGGCTGGATCAGCGAACCGGAGCCCCTGTTCAGCACTTCCTGGAGCGCGTAGTTCACGCCGCGTGCAACCTCCGGTTTGATGGCGTCACGGCAGCTGCTGGACTGTGCCGGGAGCTGCTTGCCGGTGGCGTCCGTCACCGAGGTGATGGCGATGGGCTCGCAGTACTTGCCGTCGTTAGCGAAGGTGGCAAACGCGCTGGCCATGGTCAGCGGAGAGGTCTGCGTGGACCCCAGCAGGTTGCCCAGCGTCATCATGTTCACCTTGGGGTTCGGCTCGCTGCCGTCCGCTGAGGGCAAGCCGCTGTGCAGTCCCACCGCATCGGCGATCTTCTGGATGCCGCAGAAGTCCAGCTGTGCCGCGGACGCAAACGTCACCGTGTTGATCGAGTTGTAAAGGCCCTCCAGGACCGACAGCGGCTTGTACCACTGGGGCTCGGCGTTCTGGAGGTCGTCTGCCGCGTCCAGGCCCGCGTTCTTCTGCGCCGTGCTGTAGGCACCCTGGACCTTGCCGCAGGTGTTGCGCCACGGATAGCCGATCGGGTAGACGCGCTGGGCCGCGTTGACCATGGTGTTCATGGACTTGCCCTCGTTGAGCCACTCGGCAAAGGTGAACGGCTTCATGGTGGACCCGGGCTGGGCGCCGCCCATGCCGTTGAGGTCGTTGCCGTCCTTATCCAGCTTGTCCACGTTGAAGTTGAGCTGGGAATCGAAGCCCTGGCCGGGCAGGAATGTGGTGTTCTGGGCCATTGAGATGATCTTGCCCGTACCCGGCTGCACCGACACCATGGAGGCGCCCCACTTGTCGGGGTTGGCGCCGGCGGCGGCATTGGCCTGCTCCTGGGCCGTGGCCTGGGCCTTGGGGTCCAGTGTGGTGGTGATGGTCAGCCCGCCGCCGTAGATCAGCCGCTGGCGCTCCTTGACGTCCGCGCCGTAGGCAGGGTTGTTCTCCAGCAGGTGCAGGATGTAGTCGCAGAAGTACGGGGCCGAGGCCGCGTAGGCGCAGCCCTGCTTGGGCTGGGTCACCTTGGGCTCCACCGGAGTGGCGACGGCCGCGTCGTGTTCCGCCTGGGTGATCTTCTTCTGGTCAAGCATCAGTCCCAGCACCAGGTCCCTGCGCTGCTTTGACTTCTCGGGATTGATGATGGGGTCAAAGGCGGAGGGGCTGTTCACCAGGCCGGCCAGCAGCGCTGCCTGGGGGAGCGTCAGGTCCTTGGCGGTGGTGCTGAAGAAGTACCTGGAAGCGGCCTCGATGCCATATGCATCACGGTTGAAGAACACGATGTTCAGGTAGCCCTCAAGGATCTGGTCCTTGCTGAACTCCTTCTCCAGGGCGATGGCGAGCTTCATCTCGCGGAGCTTGTCACCAACACCCTTGTTGACGCCGTTCAGCTTGATCTGGTCCTCCTCGCCGGCGGCGGCGAGGTTGGCGTTGAGAACGTTGTTGACGTACTGCTGCGTGATGGTGGAGGCACCCTGCTTGTTGCCTCGGATGGTGCTGACCAGCGCGCGGAGGATACCGGTGGTGTCCACGCCGCCGTGGTCATAGAACCTGCTGTCCTCGACGGCGAGGATGGCGTTCTTCATGTTCGGTGAAATCTGGTCCAGCGGAACCTTGGTGCGGTTCTCGGTATAGACGCTGGCGATCTCGCTGCCGTCGGCAGCCAGGATCCGGGTGGTCTGGCTGGGGGGATCTACCTTCAGCTCCGCCGGAAGGGAATCGAAAAAGTCGATGGAACCGCTTGCCGCGCTGCCGGAGACGGCCGCGGCAGGCACCAGGAGGCCTGCCACGAGGACACCGCAAATTGCGCTCACACCAAGGAAAAGAAGGATCTTACCCAGTGTGGTGGCAGTGTCGAATAAGGGGTTCTTGCGAGTCGCCATGTTTTCCACTTTACCGGCAAGGGCTACGCTTTCTTTCATGACCAAATGGGAGTACGCGACGATTCCGCTCATTATCCACGCCACAAAGCAGATCCTGGACCAGTGGGGAGAGGACGGCTGGGAGCTCGTCCAGGTAGTCCCCGGACCTGACGGCAACGGCCTTGTCGCCTACCTCAAAAGGGAGAAGCAGTAGCATGAGCACCCCCGCAGAAGCCCAGTCCAGCGCCGCAGCGGCGCCCGTATCCGCCGTCGAGCAGCGCCTCGCGGAACTCGGCATCACCCTGCCCGCGGTCGCCGCCCCGGTGGCCTCCTACGTTCCCGCCGTAGTCTCCGGAAGCCATGTCTACACCTCGGGCCAGTTGCCGTTTATTAACGGCAAACTCGAAGCTACGGGCAAGGTGTCCGCGGGCACCGAAGGGTACGCCGACGAGCCCACCGTTTCCCCGGAGGACGCGCAGCGCTTCGCAGCGGTCTGCGCCGTCAACGCCCTGGCCGCCGTCAAGAGCGTCATCGGGGACCTGGACCGGATCACCCGGATCGTGAAGGTGGTGGGATTCGTCGCTTCGGATCCCTCGTTCACGGGCCAGCCCGCCGTCGTCAACGGTGCCTCGGAACTGCTGGGCCGCGTCCTCGGTGACGCCGGGCAGCACGCACGTTCCGCCGTCGGCGTTGCCGTTCTTCCGCTCGACTCTCCCGTAGAGGTCGAGCTCATTGCCGAATTCAGCTAAGACCGGACACTTCCCTTGCCGCACCTCGCACGACGCCTTTTTGCACTTCCCCAAGACCTTGAAGGGGCGGCGCAAAGCTGGCTCGAACACGGCGAGCGCACCCCCCGGGCCGCGCGCTACGCCTCATCCGTAGTCCTCCTGCGTGATTCACCCACCGGCCTGGAGACTTGGCTGGGTTACCGGCCCGGCTCCTCGCCGCTGGGCGTCCTGGCGTTCCCCGGCGGGTCCCTTGACCCGGCCGACGACGACGCCATGGGTTGGCTGGGACCCTCACCGCAGCATTGGGCCGAGCAGATGGGAACGGACGACGTCGGGCTGGCCCGCCGCCACGTGGTGGGCGCCATCCGGGAACTCTTCGAGGAGACCGGCGTGCTCCTGGCCGGTCCCGACATGTCCAGCACGGTGGAGGCCACGTCCACGTCCGAGTGGATGCGGGCACGCGTGGCGGTGGCCGACCAGGAGAAGACGCTTGCCCAGGTGCTGGGCAAGCGCGGGCTCTCCCTGCGCACCGACCTGCTCAAGTCCCTCGTCAACTGGCGCAGCCCCGACTTCGCGCACCGCCGCTTCGACACCCGCTACTTCGCCGCCACGGTGCCGCTGGGCCAGGAACCTTCGCTGCTGGACGGCAAGGGCGTGTGGGGCAGGTGGGTCAACGCCGCGCAGGTGATCCAGGAGCGGAACTCCACGGCGCTGGGCGACGAGGCAGGCCAGGAGAACACAGTGGGCCGCCCGCTGGGCGAACTGCTGGTCCCGGGTTCCGAAATCATGCTCGAGAAGATGGCCGCGGCCAACGGCTGCATTGCCTACCTGAGCTACAAGCGCAAGCCCCACGTTTACCAGCCAACCCTGGTTGAAGAGGACGGCAGGCTCATGCTCGAAGTCGAGGCTGCCAAGACCGTGGCGGGGGACCACCAGCGCGAACGCTGACGCTCCACGGAGCCGGGTAAAATCTTCACCAAAGCCACACCGGGAGCAAGGGGGCGCCTTTGCGCGCAACGGTCAAGGACGTAGCGCGCCTCGCAGGGGTTTCGCCAAAGACCGTCTCGAACGTCATGAACGGCATTGTTCCGGTCAGCGGCCCCACCAGGATCAAGGTGGAGCAGGCCATGGCGGAACTGGACTACGTTCCCAACCTCTCTGCCCGGGGACTGCGCAACGGAAGGTCGGGCGTCATCGCCCTGGCCCTGCCCGATCTGGCCACGCCGTACTCCGCCGAGATCGCACACAGCGTGGTGGAGGTGGCCCACGAGCAGGGGTGGAGCGTGCAGATCGAGGAGACGGGGTCCGATCCCACGCGCGAATACGAGCTGATGTCGCGGGCGCGGTCCAACCTCATCGACGGGCTCATCCTCAACCCCGTGGTTTTGGACGAGAGTGCCGTGAAGGTGGGGGTTGCCCTGCCTCCGGTGGTCCTGCTGGGTGAGGTGACGCAGAAACTGGCTGACCGTGTATGGGTGGACAGTGTTGCCGCCGCACGGGACATGACGCTGGCGCTGGGCAGGACCGGGAGGCGCCGTATTGCCGTGCTGGGGGCCGCGGAAGGCAGGGGCTCGGCGGCGGCCGTCCTCCGCACCCGTGGGTACCAGGCTGCACTCGAGGAACTTGGCATTGGCTGGGATGAGTCACTGATCATCCCCTGCGAAAAGTGGAGCCCGGATACGGCGGCGAAAGCGCTGTCCACCTACCTTGACTCGCATCCCCTGCCCGAGGCCTTGTTCTGCTTCACCGACTCCATGGCCATCGGGGCCCTCAGTGTGCTGTGGAAGCGGGGCATCAGGGTGCCCGACGAGGTGGCCGTTGCCGGCTTCGACGACATCGCCGACGCCAGGTATGCAGTGCCGTCACTGACCACCGTTTCCTTTGACAAGCGCCAGGTGGCCAGGGAGGCCTTGCGCCTCCTGACCGAGCGCATGGCCGACCGTGAGGGCCCGCAGAAGGTAGTGGCCATCGATTACCGGATCGTGGAACGGCAGAGTACCTCCTAGGCTCCTGCCCTCCGACCGAGATCCTGGCGCGGGAGCCCTAATCGAGAGTGGCGGGTCACTTTGCGAACGCTAACAATTTTCCATTGCGGCGGCCATTACATCGATGTAATGTGAGGCGTGCATCACACCGGGGGCCCCGCGGGGCATGGCTGCCCAGCATGCGGCAGCAACGGTTTGTGGCGCGGGAATGACTTTCAGCGGACCCATCCAAAGGAGTGACGGGTGAAGCAGTTTGATTTTTTCGCAGGCAGGCAGCTGTCGAGACGGCAGCTGTTGTCGGGAACCGCAGCAATGGGCAGCGTCATTGCTGCGGCGGCCCTGGCAGGGTGCGGTGGGAATGCCTCCGCAGCGGCCGCCAGGGACATCCAGTTCTGGCATCTGTTGTCCGGCGGCGACGGCATCAAGATGCAGGCCATGATCAACAAGGCGAACGAAGCCAACCCCGGGTTCAAGGTGCACCCGACCGTCCTTGCCTGGGGCCCGCCCTACTACACCAAGCTCGCCATGGCCTCGGCCGGCGGCCGGCCGCCGGAGTTGGCCATCATGCACGCCAGCCGTGTCCCGGGCTACGCCCCGGGCGGCCTGATTGAGCCCTGGGACCTCTCGCTGCTGGCAGAGCACGGCGTCACCGGCGCCGACTTTGCCCCGCGGATCTGGCAGAAGAGCCAGCAGGACGGCAAGGTGTTTTCCATCGCCCTGGATTCGCACCCGTTCATCATGTTCTACAACACGGACATTGCCCGCAAGGCCGGCGTCCTGGGTGGTAACGGGCAGCTGCAGGAGGTCACGTCCCCGCAGGGGTTCATGGCCATGGCCAAGGAAATGCAGAAGGTCACGCAGGCCCACGGGTTGTCCTTTGGCTACCTCGGCAGCGGATCCCAGATGTGGCGGCTGTTCTACACGCTCTACAAGCAGCACGGCGCGGACATGACGCTGACGCCGGGCCAGCCGATGAAGGTTGACCGGGACGCCGCCATTGAGTCGCTGGAATTCATGGCATCGCTTTTCGACGACACCATTGCGGCAAAGAGCGGCGACATCAGCACCGGCATCGCGGAATTCGCCCGCGGCGGCTCGGGCATGCTGTTCAGCGGCGTCTGGGAACTGCCGACCATGAAGAAGGCAGGCCTCCCGGTGGACGCTGCAACGATCCCCACGCTCTTTGGCACCCCGGCCGCGTACGCGGACTCGCATTCCTTCGTCCTGCCACGGCAATTGAACGTGGACGATACGAAGCGGCGCGATGTCTACAAGTTCGTCAGCGACATCCTCAAAGGATCGCTGTCCTGGGCGGAGGCAGGACACATCCCCGCCTACCAGCCCGTGGTCCAGTCCCAGGCGTATAAGGCCCTCACACCGCAGGTGCATTACGCCAACGCCGCGGACGTCATTGCCTACGATCCCGAAGCCTGGTTCAGCGGCTCCGGTTCCGACTGGCAGACCTACTTTGCCGAAAACGTCCAAAACGTCCTCCTAGGCCGCGACAAGGCAGCGGCCGGATGGGACGCCTTCGAAAAGCGCACCAACACCCTTCTTTCCCGGCCAAATCCGGTCTAACCGCCCGAGCGACAAAGGAGTCCTTCATGAGTTCTTCACCAGCAGCCCGGCGCAGGACCGGGAGCCTCGCCAGGAGCAACCTCAGCGGTTGGGGGTTTGCGGCGCCCTTCCTGGCTTTCTTCGTCGTCTTCCTGGTGTGGCCGGTTCTTTACGGCATCTATATGAGCCTCACCGGCAAATCCCTTACCGGAGCCAACGACAGCGTGATCGGTTTCGCGAACTACGCCGAAGCCTTCGCCGATGCCGACATGTGGCGTTCGCTCGGCAACACCCTCTACTTCACCGTCATCAGCACGGTCCCGCTGGTGCTGGTCGCTTTGGTGATGGCGGCACTGCTCAACGCCGGCCTGCCGGCGCAGTGGCTGTGGCGCCTGTCCTACTTTGCCCCGTACCTGCTCGCGTCCACCGTCGTTTCGCTGTTCTTCAGCTGGATGTACAACCCGCAGCTGGGCCTCATCAACGATTCCCTGTCCAGGATCGGCATCCCCAAAGTCGCCTGGCTCAACGACCCCAACGTGGCCATGTGGGCCATCGTCATTGCCACGCTGTGGTGGACGGTGGGGTTCAACTTCCTGCTGTACCTGGCGGCCATGCAGAACATCCCGCAGCAGCACTATGAGGCGGCATCCCTCGACGGCGCCGGAGCCTGGCGCCAGCTCTTCTCGATCACCTTGCCGCAACTGGGCCCCACCACCGTGATGATCGTGCTCCTCCAGGTCCTTGCCTCGCTCAAGATCTTCGACCAGGTGTACCAGATGACCGCCGGCGGGCCCGGAGGGTCCACCAGGCCGGTGGTGCAGTACATCTTCGAAACCGGGTTCACCGGCTACCGGCTGGGCTATTCCGCAGCCATCTCCTACATCTTCTTCGGACTGATCGTGGTCGTCTCGGTCATGCAGTTCGTCATCACCCGCCGCAGGAGTGCATAACCATGGCAACCCAGACCATCAGCCGGCCCCGACCAGGCACCAACACCAGCCAGGAAACCCGCCAGCCCCGCAAGACGATGACCCCGGGCAAGATCGCCACCCTGGTGGTGGCCGCGGCCATCGCGGTCCTGTGGCTGATCCCGTTCGCCTGGGCCACCGCCACCGCCTTCAAGAGCGAGACGGATGCCGCAGCTCCGAAGGTCAGCTGGCTGCCGCCGTCGGGCTTTACTGCCGACGCATTCGTCAAGGTCTTCCAGGACGGAAACATCCCGCTTTGGACGTGGAATTCCCTCTATACTTCGGCCGCCATCACGGCCATCACCCTGGTGATCTCGGCGCTCGTGGCCTACGCCCTGTCCCGGATCGACTTCAAGGGCAAGAAGGTGCTGATGACGGTAATCATCGCCTCCATCATCGTCCCGCCGCCGGTCCTGATCATTCCGCTCTTCTACCAGATGCTCGCCCTGCACATGGTGGACACCTCATGGGCCATCATCCTGCCCCAGGTCATCCACCCGGCCATGGTGTTCGTACTCAAGAAGTTCTTCGACCAGATTCCCCGCGAACTTGAGGAAGCCGCGGTGATGGACGGTGCCAGCCGCATGAGGATCTTCACCCAGATCATCCTGCCGTTGTCCCGGCCCATCCTGGCCGCCGTCGCCATCTTTGTGTTCATCGGCGCATGGAACAACTTCCTGTGGCCGTTCATCGCCACCAACGACGCCTCGCTGCTCACCCTCCCGGTGGGCCTGCAAACCATCAAGAGCGCCTACGGCATCCAGTACGCGCAGAACATGGCGTCCGCCCTGCTCGCGGCGCTGCCGCTCATCCTCGTGTTCCTTTTCTTCCAGCGCCAGATCATCAAGGGCGTCGCGACGACGGGCCTCGCCGGAACCTGAGCCGGCACCTTCCGCCCATCCAGACCCACACCTGCGAACCAACCACAACCAAGGAGATGTCCCACATGTCCCGCGCACGGATCACCCTCGACCGCGACTTCACCATCGGCGAAGTCCCCCGACGCCTCTTTGGCTCCTTCGTGGAGCACATGGGCCGCTGCGTCTACACCGGCATCTACGAACCGGGCCACCCTGAAGCAGATGAGCACGGCTTCCGGCAGGACGTCCTCAAACTCGTCAAGGAACTCGGCGCCACCGTCATCCGCTACCCGGGCGGCAACTTCGTCTCCGGCTACAACTGGGAAGACGGCATCGGCCCCCGCGAAAACCGGCCCCGCCGGCTGGACGGCGCCTGGCACACCGTGGAGACCAATGCGTTCGGCCTCCACGAATTCGTGGACTGGTCCCGCCAGGCCGGCACGGAAATCATGGAAGCCATCAACCTGGGCACCGGGGGAGTGGACGCGGCCCGCGAGATCGTCGAGTACGCCAACCACCCCGGCGGCAGCTACTGGTCCGACCTCCGCGCGAAGAACGGCCACAAGGATCCGTTCAACATCAAGCTCTGGTGCCTGGGCAACGAGATGGACGGGCCGTGGCAGATCGGCCACAAGACCGCAGAGGAATACGGCCGTCTGGCCCAGGAAGCCGCCAAGGCCATGCGTTTCGTGGACCCGGACATTGAACTGGTGGCCTGCGGAAGTTCCAACTCCGGCATGCCCACCTTCGGCGCCTGGGAGCAGACTGTCCTGACCCATGCCTACGACGAGGTGGACTACGTCTCCCTCCACGCCTACTACCAGGAGCACGACGGCGACGTGGGCAGCTTCCTCGCCAGCGCAGTCGACACCGACTATTTCATCGAGTCAGTCATCGCAACCGCCGACGCCGTCCGGGCGAAGGGAAAGCACAAGAAACACATCAACCTTTCCTTCGACGAATGGAATGTCTGGTACCAGCGCGGCCGGGACACCGAGGACCAGCTGCGCAACGTCGCCAAGGCCGGCTGGCGCGAGCACCCCCGGCTTATCGAGGACAAGTACAACGTGACGGATGCCGTGGTGGTGGGAACCCTGCTGAACTCGCTGCTCCGCCACGGCGACCGCGTCAAAATCGCCAACCAGGCGCAGCTGGTCAACGTCATCGCCCCGATCTTCAGCGAGGAGAACGGCCCGGCCTGGCGCCAGACCATCTTCCACCCGTTCGCCCGGATGGCAGAGCTGGCCAAGGGCCAGATCCTGCGGTTGTCCGTGGACTCGGACCAGTACGCCAACAGCCGGTTTGGTGACACGGACCTGGTGGATGTCAGCGCCACCTGGAACGAGGAAACCGGCCGCGTGGCCCTGTTCCTGGCCAACCGCGGCCTGGAAGAGGCCGCGGACGTGGAGGTCAGCCTGCGGGGCTTCGACGCACGGCGGGTGGTCAGGGCGGAGGTGCTCGAGATCCCGGAAGGCGGCGACCGCTTCACCATCAACAACCAGGAAAAACCCGACCGGGTGGGCCTGAAGCCGCTTGAGGGAGCCAAGGCAACCGGATCTGAGCTCCGGCTGGGACTTCCCGCCCTGTCGTGGGCTGTGGTGGAACTGGACGTGGCGAAGAACTGACCCACGTTCCAGGCACAAAAGGTCAGGCACAAATGGTCAGGCACAAAAGGTCAGGCACAGGAAAGGCCGCCCCGAGTGAACTGCTCCCCGAAAGTTGGACTGAAGATTCAGTTCTGACTTACGGGGAGCAGTTTCATGTTTAAGAACAGTTCATTGTCTGAGGAACAGCGCGAAGCCGCTGTCGCGCTGTTTAGGATCGGGTGGGGCTCCAGAGCTGTAGCAACCAAGCTGGGGGTGGGTCGAAAGGCAGTCCTCCGGTTGCACGACAGATGGCGTGTTCGTGGAGATACTGCTCTTGTGACCAAACCAGGCAACCGCGTGTATCCATTCGAGCTCAAGCTCAGCGCCGTGCAGCGATACATCTCCGGCGAGACCAGGGTCGCCCTGGCCAAAGAGTTCGAACTGTCCTCGCCACATCTGATAGCCGTGTGGGCGATGCAGTACCGGGCTCAGGGCGAGGAAGGCCTCCGTCCGAAGCCTAGAGGCCGCGCAAGGAAGAACCCTGATACCCCGCCGAAGCAGGAACCGGAGCTGCAGCGGCTGCGGCGTGAGAACGAACGCCTGCGTGCAGAGGTTGCCTTCCTGGGAAAAGTAAACGCCTTGAGGGACGGGGAACAGCGCTAAAGGTTCGCGCTGTCATCGCTCTCAAGGCTCAACACAGGTTGGAAGTTCTCCTGGACGTGGCCGGGTTACCACGGTCCACGTTCTTCTACCACCAGTCCCGCCTCCAAGGCCCCGATCCGCGGGCTTCCCTGAAGGCCGCTATTACAGAGATTTTCAAGAAGAACCACGGCCGGTACGGGCACCGCCGGATCCACATCGAACTGCTCAAACAAGGGTGGACGGTCGCGAAGAAGACCGTCCTGAAGCTGATGCGATCCCTGCGGCTGGTCTGCAAGGTCCGAAGCAGGAAGCGCTACAACTCCTACCAGGGCGAACAAGGCGTTGTGGCCCCGAACCTGCTGAAACGCCAGTTCGAAGCGGATGCACCGAATCAGAAGTGGGTGACCGATGTGACCGAGTTCAGCGTGGGTGACCGGAAGCTCTACCTCTCACCGATCATGGATCTTTTTGACCGGCAAATCATCTCCTACGCGATTGGCACGTCGCCCAACCTGGAGCTGGCCAATGCATCGCTGCGCGGCGCCCTGGCCACGCTCGAGAACGGCCAGCAACCCCTTGTGCACTCAGACCAGGGGTTCCAATATCAGCACAGCTCCTGGCGCACACTCTTGGCGGACGCCGGCGCAGTCCAATCGATGTCCCGCAAAGCCAACTGCTACGACAATGCCGTGATGGAAAACTTCTTTGGACACCTCAAAGAAGAACTCTTCCACCGCGTCCGCTTCCTGAACACCGAAGCGCTAACACCGGCCCTGCATGAGTACATCCGCTGGTACAACACCGAAAGAATCTCCACCAAGCTCAACGGCCTGAGTCCAATGCAGTACCGGGCTCAGGCCCTCGCGGCTTAGCCCATCAGTTAGCCGGCACAGCTTCTTTAGTACTGACCGAAGATAGGCGCTTGGGCGCCGGTAGGATCACGGCATGAGCGCCAACGGCAAAAAGCGCGAGACCAAGCGGCAAGTGAGCGTGCGGATCGCATTCGTTTTCATCGCAGGAATCGTGGGCAGCGTCCTGGTATCACGGCTGATACCTCAGGTTGAATGGCTGGCATTCCTACCCGCGGCATTAGCCACCGGAATTATCATTCCGGATGTGGTCGCTCTGATGCGAGGGGATCCGTGATGGATCGCCTTGAACCCAGGGCGGGCCGATAATGTCAGCCAGCTTGCATGTACCCCGGGTAGGTTCGCCGGTACATGAGTCCTACGCAGAAAAGGCTCCGTCCCAGAGATGAACTGCTCCCCGGAAGTTGGACTGACTAAATAAGAGCCTAAGCCGCGAGGGTCTGGGTCCGGTATTGCACCGGGCTCAGGCCCTTGAGCTTTGTCGAGATTCTTTCGGTGTTGTACCAGCGGATGTATTCGTGCAGTGCCCCTGCCAAGGCGTCGGTGCTGAGGTATCGCACGTGGTGGAAGAGCTCTTCCTTAAGGTGGCCGAAGAAGTTTTCCATCACGGCGTTGTCGTAGCAGTTGCCCTTGCGTGACATCGACTGGCTCGCGCCGGCTTCCTGTAAGAGTTTTCGCCACGAGACGTGCTGGTACTGGAAGCCCTGGTCCGAATGCACGAGTGGTTGCTGGTTATCCTCAAGGCAGGCAAGGGCCTGGCGCAGCGAATTATTGGTGAGCTCCAGATTCGGAGACGGGCTGATCGAGTAGGAGATGATCTGCCGGTCGAAAAGATCCATAACCGGCGAAAGGTAGAGCTTACGGTCGCCGACGCTGAACTCCGTCACATCCGTTACCCACTTCCGGTTCGGGGCATCAGCCTCGAACTCCCGGTTCAACACGTTCGGAGCAACCCGGCCCTGCCCGCCCTGGTAGGAGTTATAACGCTTCTTCCGCCGGACCTTGCACACCAGATTCAGGGACCGCATGAGCTTCAGAACGGTCTTTTTCGCGACCGTCCACCCTTGCTTGACCATCTCGGTGTGGACCCGCCGGTGCCCGTACCGGCCATGGTTCTTCTCGAAAATTTCCCTGACAGCGGCCTTGATGGACTCCTGCGGATCAGGGCCTTGGATGCGTGCCTGATGATAGAAGAACGTCGATCTGGCAAGAGATGCTGCCTGCAGCAGGACCGGAAGCGGGAAGTCAGCCTTGAGAGCGATGAGGGCTTGGACCTTCACCGTCGTTCCTGCGCCCTCAAGGCCCGCAATTTTCCCAGGTAAGCCACTTCCGCCCGCAACCGTTCGTTCTCCCGCCGTAACCGCTCCAGTTCCGATACCTCGGCCGGCTGCGGGGCATCAGGTGCCTTAGGCCTGCCCTTGGACTTGGGACGTAATGCGTCCGGGCCCTCGCGGCGATACGCCCGGGCCCACGTCTTCAGTAGCGTGGGCGAGGACAAACCCACCTCCGCCGCGAGATCCGGGGCAGTCTCACCGGCGATAAACCGTTCAACCAGCGCGAGCTTGAATTCGAACGAGTACACCTGTTTCGTCGGCTTGGCCACCAGCGCTCCTCGACCATGGATCTTCCACCGCCGATAGAGAACCCTTATCGGCGGGCGGGACACCCCTAGCAACGTCGCCGCCGCACTATCCGCGATGCCCTTCTCAAACCACGCTACAGCGGCCTCACGCTGAACCTCAGACAACGAACTACGTGCATGCATAAAACTGCTCCCCGGAAGTCGGAACTGAATTTCTCAGTCCAACTTCCGGGGAGCAGTTCATTTCCTGTTGGGCCTGGTTTTTGTTGGGCCTGGTTTTTGTTGGGCCTGGTATTTCTTGGTTCTGGTTTTTGTTTGTCCTAGCGGGAGCGCTGGCGGAGGCGCTGCATGTCCAGGATGACCACCGCGCGGGCTTCGAGGCGCAGCCAGCCGCGCTGGACGAACTCGGCCAGGGCCTTGTTGACCGTTTCGCGGGAGGCGCCCACCAGCTGCGCCAGTTCTTCCTGCGTGAGCTCGTGGGCCACCAGGACGCCGTCGGTAGCCGGCCGGCCGAAGCGGTCCGCCAGGTCCAGCAGCGCCTTTGCCACGCGGCCGGGGACGTCGGAGAACACAAGGTCCGAGAGGGAGTCGTTGGTGCGGCGCAGGCGGCGGGCCAGGGCCTGCAGCAGCTGGGCCGAAACCTCCGGGCGGGTGCGCAGCAGGGCGTTCAGGCTCTCGTTCTTCAGCCCGGCCAGCCGGGTTTCGGAGACCGCGGTGGCGGTGGCGGTGCGGGGGCTGGGGTCGAACAGCGCCATCTCACCAAAGAGCTCGCCCGGGCCGAGGATGGCCAGAAGCGATTCACGGCCGTCGGGCGAGGTGCGGCCAAGCTTTACCTTGCCGGAGACGATGAAGTACAGCTGGTCACCCTGGTCACCTTCGCGGAACACCGAAGCGCCGCGGGACAGGTCCACCTCGGTGAGCTCGTCCGTCAGCAGCCGGAATGCGTCGTCGTCGAGCGTGGCGAAAAGGGGTGCTCGGCGCAGTACCTCGATGTCCATGAAATCTCCTGAGTAAAAGTATCGGCTGTGGCGCTTGTGCCATTGTTTCAGAATTTTCAACGTTCTGTGACGAACTTGGCAGCCGAAACGCCTGCGGGCAACCGAATGCAGGTCTGCCGGAGGGCGGTGCACGCCACAGAAGATTGTCAGCGTCCGCCACTAGAATGGGGGTTCAACTGTAAATAAGGAGCCTTTGTGGTCGGCCTGACTGTCCTGGACATCGTCCTGATCCTGGCGCTGCTGTCATACCTGATCTATGGCCTCCGCAACGGGTTCCTGGTCACTGTCGGCGGCCTCGCCGGGTTTGCTGCCGGTGCCATCGCCGCATTCTTTGCCGTCCCCCTCGTCAGCACCTTTGTCGAGGACTCCGGGTGGAGGCTTACCGCCATCATCGCTGCCGCCGTCGTGCTGATGGCCGTGGGACATGGCCTGGGCACCATGGCCGGGCGGCAACTGCGCGGCGTGGTGCGGATCCGTCCCTTGCGGGCGGTGGACCGGCTGGTGGGCGGGGCGCTGAACCTGGTGGTCTCCGCGCTGGTCATGTCCATGCTGGCGTTCAGCGTCAGCTCCCTGGGCGTGCCTTTTGTGTCCCAGCAGCTGGCCGAGTCCAAGGTGATCCGCTTCATCGACGGGCTCACCCCCACCCCCGTCAAGGCCACCATGGCGCAGCTGCGGTCCACCGTGATCGGCAACGGCATTCCCACGTTGATCGAAGGGCTGGACCAGGGCCAGGCGGTCCAGGTGCCCAACACCAGCACCAACACTCCGGCGCTGAACAAAGCGGCGCAGTCCGTCCTGAGGATCGCCGGCACTGCCTACGAATGCGGCCAGAACCAGACCGGCAGCGGCTTCGTGGTTTCCCCGGACCGCGTGGTGACCAACGCCCATGTCGTTGCGGGCGTGTCGCAGCCGGTAGTGGAGATGCCCGACGGCGGTGCGATGCCCGGCCGCGTGGTCTACTTCGACACCAAGCGGGATCTGGCGGTCCTGGCGGTGGACAACCTGCCGTCCCGGCCGCTGCCGCTGAGCCGCGACCTGCCCGGCGGCAGCCAGGCCGCGTTCGCCGGGTACCCGCACGGCGGGCCTTTCCAGTCCAAGCCCGCCACCGTGCAGGACATTGCCACGGTCCTGGTCCCGGACATCTACGGGAACAACCCGTCCCCGGAGGACATCTACCGCCTTGCCGGGGACGTGCAGCCGGGAAACTCGGGCGGCCCGCTGCTGACAACTGACGGCCAGGTGGCCGGGGTGGTCTTTGCCAAGGCAACCTCTGACGCCGAGGTGGGGTTCGCCATCACCATGAACGATCTTGACCCGGTCGCGGAGCAGGCGCCCGCATTGTCCACACCCGTCTCCTCCGGGCAGTGCATCCAGAAGTAGCGGCTCCCGGCTACAGGACCTCGGCCAGGTAGTCGATGGCAAGTTTGTAGCCGAACACCCCGGCACCAACGATCACCGCCGCGCAGACCGGCGACAGGTAGGAGTGGTGCCGGAATTCCTCGCGCTGGTGCACGTTGGTGATGTGCACCTCGACGGCGGGCACCTGCACCGCGGCCAGGGCGTCACGAAGAGCGACGGACGTGTGCGTGAAGGCGCCGGCGTTCAGGACAATGCCCACCGCGGTGCCCCGGGCGGCGTGGATGGTGTCCAGCAGGACGCCTTCGTGGTTGGACTGGACGCACTCCACTGCGAAACCGTGCCGCTCTCCGGCGGAAGCGGCCAGCCGCTCCACATCGGCAAGGGTGGAGGTGCCGTACTTCTCCGGCTCCCGCGTACCCAGCAGGTTCAGGTTGGGGCCATTGATGACCAGGATGGTGCCGCGGCCGGCTTCGACGGTGGAGGAGGCTTCAGTCATGCCTGCAAATCTATCGGTTGGCCCTGCCCGCCGCGCATTCTTACGTCCGGATGCGCGGCGGGCAGGGGGTCCGATGGCTGTTTAGAGGGCCGTCGCCTTCAGCAGCAGGGCATGCTCGGGGTTCAGCACCGGCATCGGCAGCCCTACCTCCGCGAGGAAACGGCCGTTGGCAACGGCTCCACCGGCAAGCCACGCCGGCGGTTGCGCCTGGGTGAAGGTGTGCGCGTAGTCGGCGTCCTCCTGGACGGGGGCGAGGACCTCAATCCGGTAATTCCGCTCCGGCTCCAGGCCGGGGAGGCCCATGCGTCCGGGCTGCTCCGCGGCAGAGGTGCGCGTGCCCACAACGGCGAACAGGGCCGCCGTCGTGCTGTCCGCGATGGACCCGTCCGCCACCACGCCGTGCAGCAGGAAGGCATCATCGGCGACGTCCGCGTGGACCCGGCGGCCGCTGTGGATCAGGTCCCGGTGTTCCTTGTACAGGCCCACGATGCGCCGAAGTTCGTCGCGCTCCTTGCCCTGGACGCTCCGGACGTCCCATTCCATGCCAAAGTGGCCGAACAGGGCGGTGATGGCCCGGAAGGACAGGTCGTGCGTGCGGGCGGTGGTGTGCGACGTGGTGGGGCCGATGTGGCTGCCCACCAGCTCGGGCGGGACCACCGCGCCGGTCCAGCGTTGGATGGTCTGCCGTTCCAGCGCATCGTTGCAGTCCGAGGCCCAGATCCGGTCGGTCCGCTCCAGGATGCCCAGGTCCACGCGCGCGCCGCCGGAGGAGCAGCTTTCAATCTCCACGCCGGGGTGTGCCTTGCGGAGCTCGTCGAACAACCGGTACGCGGCGAGGGTCTGCGCGTGGACGGAAGGGGCGCCGGCGTGGCCGTGTTCCACGAGGTCGCGGTTCTGGTCCCACTTCAGGTAGCTGATGTTGTTGCCGGACAGGAGCCCGTCGATCCGGTCGTAGATGTACTGCCACGCGTCCGGGTTCACCAGGTCGATGACGTGCTGGTTGCGCCACTCCAGGGGCAGCCGGCCGCCGTCCTTGTGTGCCTTCGCCGACGGGCCCACGATCCAGTCAGGGTGGGCGCGCGCGATGTCCGAGTCAAGGTTGACCATCTCCGGTTCAACCCACAGCCCAAACTCCATGCCGCGGGAGGTGACGGCGTCGATGAGGGGGGCCAGGCCGTTGGGCCACAGGGTTTCGTCCACGTACCAGTCGCCCAGGCCTGCATGGTCGTCCCGGCGGCCGCGGAACCAGCCGTCGTCGAGCACGAAGCGCTCCACGCCGAGGTCGGCGGCCGATTCCGCCAGTTCGGTCAGGATGTCCAGGTTGTGGTTGAAGTAGACGGCCTCCCAGACGTTGAGGACGACGGGCCGCGGCTTGCCGGCGGGCAGGCCGGTGGACGCGGCGGGCAGGACATGGTGGGGACGGGAGCGGAACCAGCTGTAGAACGCTTCGGTAATGCCGTCCAGGCCGTGGTCGGAGTAGGCGGCGAACAAAGCGGGGGTGGTGTAGCGGGCACCTGGTTCAAGGATGACTTCGGCGGGACCCAGCAGCTCGGAACCGCCGATCATGGTCCGGCCGTCGCCGATGGTGTCGGCGAACTGTTCATGGTTGCCGCTCCAGGCCAGGTGGGTGGCCCACACCCTGCCGTGCCGGTTGCCGAAGCCCTTGGTGCCGGCGGCGAACAGCAGGGAGGAATCGTGGCCGGTGCGGCCGTGCCGGCCGGTGCGAACCCAGGTGCCCTGCTGGATGGGGCGGCGCTGGGGATGCCGCTCGCGGCACCAGCGCCCGGTCAGGTCAAGGAGTTCGACGGCGTCCGGTGCCACGGGCAGGACGGTCGCCAGCTCGTCCACCTGGAAAGGCGTGGTTCCCTCATTGGTGATGGTGTGGCGCAGTTCCAGCAGGCCGCCCGCATGAAGCGCAAGGGACGTGGCGACGCTCAGGCCCGTGTCGCCGTCGGCCTGCACGATGGTGGCGCAGGATCCTTCGGTGCTGACGGAGGTGACGCGGAGGCGGGAGGAGAAGTCCCGGCCGGCGCCGCTGTCCGTGATCCTGTGGCCACGCAGGGCCGGGCGCCCGCGCCAGGCCGAGGAAGCCTGGGGGAGGAGGCCCGCGGGAACGCGGACGTCGATCGACGAGGGCGGCACCGCAGCCGTGAGGATGGCCAGGTCCGGCAGGTCTGCGCCCAGCTCGGCGCCCCAGTGGATGACTTCGGCCTCTCCGCTGTCGAAGCTGATCACCAGGCTGGTGCCGGCGGAACGGAGGTGCAAGGGATCCATAGGGAAGTCTCTTTCAGTGTTCAGGGATTGCGTCGTCACGAACGCGCAAAAGGAAAATCACGGGAAGGGGAGGCCGGGTGCCGCCGCCGCGAGGAGGGGACGGCGGCACCCGGCCGGGTGGCTGCGACCACATACGCAGCCACGTGCGGGGGTTACTTGAAGAGGGCGTTGACCTGGTCGTTGGCGGCCGTCAGGGAGCTGGCCTTGGATTTGCCGGAGACCACGGAGTCCATGGCCGGCTTCATGATGCCGTCAACCTTCGCGGCGTTGTCAGCGATCGGGTAGAGGAACGTGGTGCCGTCCTTGACCTGCTGGCTGAAGGGGGTGACGTCCACGCCCTTGGCCTTGAAGGCTTCCACGGCCTTGTCTGCGGAGGTCTTGATGGCGGGGAAGACGACGGCCTTGGAAGCCACCACGTCCTGGCAGGCGGCGGAGCCGAGGTATTCGACCCACTTGATGGCGGCTTCGGGCTTCTTGGTGCCGGCGTAGATGGAGTCCGCCAGGCCGTTGTACATGCTGGCGCGCTTGCCGTTGACACCCACCGGGGTGGGGGCGATGCCCACCTTGACGTCCTTGTAGCCGGTGTACTGGCCGATCATCCAGGAGCCGTTGGCGTTGATGACGGACTTGCCGGCGGCGAAGGTATCGGCCATGCTGGCGCCCACCGTGGTTTCGAGCTTGGGCATGTAGCCCTTCTCCACCAGCCCGGCGAACCAGTCGATGCTTTCCTGGAACTTGGGGTCGTCGTAGTTGAAGTGCTTGCCCCACGGGTTCTTGTCCGTGTGCGTCCAGCCGGTGGTGCCGGTCAGGTAGCTCCATTCGGTCTGGCCCTGGCCGGAACCGGAGCCGTTGAGGCCGAGCCCGTAGACGGCAACGTTGTTCTTGTCGAAGCCGGGCTCGTCGCCGCGCTTGCCGTTCTTGTCCACGGTCAGGTGGGCGATGGTCTTTTCGTACGAACCGCCGTCCTTCGGATTCCACGTCAGGTTGGCCATCTGCTCCGGGGTGACGCCGGCGTCCGCGGCAAGTTTGGTGTTGTAGAACAGCGCGATGGTGTCCCAGTCCTTGGGAAGTCCGTAGCGCTTGCCGTCCTGGCCCACCCAGAGGTCCGCCAGGCCGGAGTTGTAGATGCCGGTGTCGATGTTGTCCTTCTTGATGGCGTCGTCCAGGGCGAGCAGCTGCTTGTTCTTGATGAATTCGGGGTACTTGCCCAGGTGGTCGGTGAAGACGTCCGGGGCGGTGCCTGCCACGAATCCGTTGGTCAGGGTGCCCCAGTAATCGTCCCAGCCGCGCTGGGTGACCTTGACGGTGATGTCCGGGTTGGCCTTGTGGAAGTCGTCGGCGCACTGCTTGTAGGCGGGGAGCTGGTTGGCGTCCCAGAGCCAGTAGTTGAGCTCGCCCTTGCCGGCTTCCGCGGAGCCGCCGCCTCCGCAGGCGGAGAGGGCCAGGACTGCTGCCGCAGCTGCTGCGAGGGAGCCGAGTGCTTTCTTGTTCAGGTTCATGGGGGTCCTTTCAGGGTGCTTCCGGGCAGGCCGCCGTGGCGCGCGCCGGGAGGGGGAATTTCGAGGGAAGGGGTGATTACTTGATGCCGGAGAAGCCGATGGAGTTGACGATTTTCTTGCCGAAGACGGCGAACAGGATCAGGACGGGAAGGGCGGAGACCAGCGTGGCCGCCATGAGGCCGGACCAGTCCGGCGCTCCCTGCGGCGATTGGGACTTGAACACGCCCAGGCCCACCGTGAGGACGCGGACGGACTCCTCCTGGCCCACCAGCAGCGGCCAGAAGTACTCGTTCCACTGGCCGATGAAGGTGAGCAGGGCCAGGGTGGCGATGGGGGCGGCGGCGTTTGGCAGGATGATCTGGAAGAAGATCCGAAGGTGCTTGGCGCCGTCGAGCATTGCCGCTTCCTCCACCTCGCGGGACATGTTCAGGAAGAACTGCCGGAGGAAGAAAATGGCGAACGGGGTCATGAAGATGTAGGGGAGTACCAGCCCCGCCATGGTGTTGAGCAGGCCCAGGTTCTTGATCAGGAGGAAGTTGGGCAGCGCGGTGAAGATCGGCGGCACCATCATGGTGGCCAGGAACAGGCTGAAGACCAGGTTCCGTCCCCGCCACCGCAGCCGGGCGAAGGCGTAGGCGGCCATGGCGCTGAAGAACACTGCGCCGGTGGTGGTGATGGAGGCAAAGAGCACGGAGTTGCGCAGGTAGATCCAGAAGTCGATTTGCGCGCCGGATCCGCCCTGGGCCACTGCCTCTTCGGGGGACTGCAGGCCGAAGACGCGCTGGAATGCGCCCAGGCTGAATTCTGCGGGCAGCAGGTTGGTGGCGTTGCCGGCCAGCGCCCCGTTGGTGGACAGCGCCGTCCGGAGGATCCAGTAGAAGGGGAGGACCGAGACGGCAACGGCGATGGCCACAAGGAACCAGGCGGCGGTGCGGCGCCAGTTGAACGGACGACGGCGGGTGGCGGGCCGGGCGGGTGCGGAGACTTTTGCGGTGGTCATGGAAGTGTCCTTAATCCAGGTCTGATTCGTTGCCCTTGAGGAACTTCATCTGGATGAAGGCCACCAGGGCGAGGATGACGAAGAGGATGACCGCCAGGGCGGAGCCGTAGCCGAAGTCCGATTCCGTGAAGGCCTTTTGGTAGATGTAGAACTGCAGCACCCGGCTGGCATTGACGGGTCCGCCCAGGGTGGTGACGGCAACGGTGTCGAACACCTGGAAGGAACCGATGACGGTGACGATCAGGACCAGCGCGAGCACCGGGCGCAGCAGCGGCATGGTGATCTTGCGGAATGTTTGCCAGGGTGAGGCGCCGTCCAGGTTGGCCACTTCGTAGACGTGGCTGGGAATGGCCTGCAGGCCGGCGAACAGCAGCAGGGCGGTGTAGCCCATGTGCCGCCAGGTGTTGATGAGGGCCTGGGTGGGGATGGCCCATTCCTCGCTGCCGAAGAATGCCACCTTGGGCAGGCCGATGGCGTCGATGAAGTAGTTGACGATGCCGATCTGGTAGTCCAGGAGCCAGAACCAGAGGAGGGCGGCGATCACGTTCGCCATCAGGTACGGCAGCAGGAGCGCGCCGCGGATCACGGTTGATTTGGCTACCCGGTGCATCAGCAGGGCAAGCCCCAGCGCGAGCGTGGTCTGGAGGAGGATGTTGATCAGGACGTACTGCCCGGTGACAGCCAGCGCATTCCAGAACAGGGGGTCCTTGGCGATGGCCTCATAGTTGGCGGCACCGATCCACGTCGGGTCGCCGAGGATGCTGTATTCGGTGAAGCTGAGGTAGATGCCCCGCAGGGTGGGCACCAGGTAGAAAACGATAAATCCGATCATCGCCGGGGCTATGAAGAACAATGCGATCTTCAGGTCGCTCTGTCCCCGGCGCTTCAGCGGCCGGTGCGCTGCGTGCACTGCCGGGCTGGCGTTCCTGGTAAGGGTGGTCATCGTCGACCCTTTCCTGAGTGTGATGGAAGTAACAGGCTGGAAAGAAATCTACACGAGTAGATATTGGACGGCAAGGGCTTATTTCAATGTTTCAAAACCAGGGCAATTACGCCAGTGACTGGATATTGACTCGAGTAGATGCGGGTGAAACACTCGGAGAAACTTCAATCGGAAGGCAAACAATGACGTTCTCCATCGGCATCGTGGGCGCGGGCCAGTTCGGCAGCCAGTTCGCACACCTGTTCAACCTGCATCCCGGCGTCAGTGCGGTCTATGTTGTGGACGAGCTGCCGGAGCGGGCTGAATCCGTGGTCCGAAGGCTGGATCTTGCCGGCGTCGTGCCCGACTTTGACGCCCTTCTGGCCTCCGACGTCGACGCCGTGGCGGTCTTCACCCAGCGCTGGACGCACGGACCCCTGGTGGAGCGTGCTCTCCGCGCCGGCAAGCACGTCTACTCAGCCGTGCCCATGGCGGTTGCCGAAGAGGAGATCGCCCGCATCATCCAGGCCGTCCGGGACACCGGCAAGGTGTACATGATGGGTGAGACCAGCTACTACAACCCCGCCACCGTGTATGCCCGCGAACAGCAGGCGGCCGGCAGGTTTGGCCGGGTCTTCTACTCCGAAGGCGACTACGTCCACGACATGGACCTCGGCTTTTATGACGCCTACCAGTACAGCGGGGGCGAGCGGTGGAAGGAGACGGCAAGCTACCCGCCAATGCTCTACCCCACCCATGCGATCGGCGGGGTGCTGGGGGCCATCCCGGCGCACGCCGTCAGCGTCAGCTGCGTGGGCGTCAAGGACCAGCGGGATGACGGGGTATTCGACAAGGACGTCAGCATGTTCGGCAATGACTTCTCCAACGCCACGGCGCTCTTTGAACTGAACGACGGCGGCGTGATGCGCACCAACGAGATGCGCCGCGTGGGCTATCCGTCCCACATCCGCGAATCGCGCTTCCGGTTTTTTGGCACGGAGGCAAGCTTTGAACAGCTCGCCAGGGTCACCGTCTGGCAGGACAAACAGAATGTCCACGACATCTCCGAGCAGATGGAAACCCGGCCCAGCATGTCCCTGGACGATCCCTCACTGGCCAACGTGGCCCCGGAACTCCGGGACGCATTCGTGTCGGGACTCGCTCCCGTCCACGACGCCGGACGGTTGCCTGAGGAGTTCCGCGGCGCACCGAACGGGCACGAGGGAAGCCACCATTTCCTGGTGGACGACTTCGTCACGGCGGTTAATGACGGCACACTGCCGCCCGTGAATGCGTGGGTGGCCGCCCGCTTCACCCTCCCGGGCATCGTGGCCCACCAGTCCGCCCTGCAAAACGGCGTACGGCTTCCCATCCGTGACTTTGGGGATGCGCCGGGTATGAGTGGTTAGCATGGACAGCATGACTTCCCCGGCCGCGCAGGCCTCCCGCGGCGGCCCGGTGACCCGCAAGGATGTGGCGCGCTATGCCGGCGTCAGCACCGCCGTCGTCAGTTACGTGGTCAATGGCGGACCCAAGAAAGTGGCGCCGGCCACCGAAGCCAAGGTCCAGGACGCCATCCGCGTCCTGGGCTACCGGCCCAACGCCGCCGCGCGGGCGCTGAAGCTCGGCTCAAGCGAGACCCTGGGGCTTATCGTCCCGGACATCTCGAACCCGTTCTTCTCACTGTTTTCGCACGCCGTGGAGGATGCCGCCGCAGACCTGGGGTACGCGCTGGTGCTGAGCAACTCGGACGGAAACCTGGCCAAGGAACGCCGCAACATCCGGAACCTCGCCGCCCGGCAGGTGGACGGCGTCCTGCTGGCCAGCGTCCTTTTCGAACCCGATCTCGAGGCGCTGGAAACGGCGGACATCCCGTCCGTGCTGCTCAACCAGGAACGTGACGCCCCGGGCTTCAACAGCATCGGTGTGGACCTGGCGGCCGGAGCCAGGATCGCGGTGGAACACCTGATCAGCCATGGCCACACCAACATCGGCCTGGCCATGGGAACCAACGTCTCCGGGGAGACCGACGGCCGTGAAGTAGGTTGGCGGCAGGCGCTCCAGGAAGCTGGTCTGCCCGAGGGGCCCATTGCCTACAGTGCCTTCACCCGGCCCGGAGGGTACGTGGCCGGGCAACGCCTCCTGGCGTCAGTGAACCGGCCAACGGCCGTCTTCGCCACGTCCGATATGCAGGGGATTGGACTGCTGCGGGCCATCCATGAAGCGGGACTGTCTGTTCCGGGCGACATTGCCGTGGCGTCTTTTGACGGCTCGGCCGACTCTGAATACTCCTGGCCGCCGCTGACCACCGTTGAGCAGCCGGTGGCGGCCATGGCGGAGGCTGCCGTGGCGGCACTCGTTGGAGCCAGCCGGGGGGAGGACCCGCGGCACCGGATATTTCCCACCAAACTGCACGTACGCCAATCCTGCGGCTGCCCCTAGCCGGCCGACTGCATGGCGGGCAGGCGCAGCCTGGTCCGCTCCTGCAGGACCCGCCGGGCCTCCGGGCCAAGTCCGGAATCGCTGATGACCTCATCCACGTCATCCAGGGCGGCGATGGAACTGATGCCCAGCATTCCCCATTTGGTGTGGTCGGCCAGCACCACTGTCTTGCGCGCTGCTGCCATGAAGGCCCGGTCGGTTTCGGCTTCGAGCAGGTTGGGTGTGGTGAAGCCCGCCTCGGCATCCATCCCGTGGACGCCCAGGAACAGCACGTCCAGGTGCAGTTGCTTGAGGGCGCCCGTTGCGATGGGCCCCACCAGGGCGTCTGAGGGCGTGCGCTCGCCGCCCACCAGGATCACGGTGGAGGAGTAACGGGCCGAGCCGGACGAGGCCGCGTGGTGGAAGAGGTCCGCGATCCTGACAGAGTTGGTGACCACCGTGATCCGCGGCCCTCCAACCAGTTCCTTGGCCAATGCCCACGTGGTGGTGCCGGCACCCAGGCCGACCGCCATGCCCTCGTGGACCAGGGCGGCCGCCTCCACGGCGATGGCGCGCTTCTCCACGGTCAACTGCGTGGACTTCAGCTCGAAACCGGGCTCATGCGTGCTTGCATCCCCCGGCAGCTTGGCGCCGCCGTGGATTCGTTCCAGCTTGCCGCCCTCCTCGAGCAGCTCGATGTCCCGCCTCACCGTCATCAACGAGACGCCAAGCTGGGTGGCGAGGTCCGAGACCCGGACCACCCGCTCCCGCTGGACGGCATCCAGGATTGCTTGGTGTCGGGCGGCAGGCAGCATGGAGGCGGATCCTTCAACGCGGGTGGCAAGGGTGCTCCCAGCATACGGCGACGGCGCCTCCCCGGCTGGGGAAGCGCCGTCGCCGTATTGCTACTTCCGGAGGCTGGCCGCGATCTGCTGCATGATCGTGGGGTCGGACAGCGTGGTGGCGTCGCCCGGGTCGCGGCCTTCCGCCACGTCCTTGAGGAGCCGGCGCATGATCTTGCCGGACCGGGTCTTGGGCAGTTCGGGCACCACCAGGATGTTCTTGGGCTTGGCAATGGGCCCGATTTCCTTGCCCACGTGGTTGCGCAGCTCCTGTACGGTGGCGTCGCCGTTGTTCACGGCATCGCCGCGGAGGATCACGAACGCAACCACGGCCTGGCCGGTGGTTTCGTCCGTGGCGCCCACGACGGCGGCCTCCGCCACGGCGGGGTGGCTCACCAGGGCGGATTCGATTTCTGTGGTGGAGAGCCGGTGCCCGGAGACGTTCATGACGTCGTCCACGCGGCCCAGCAGCCAGATGTCCCCGTCTTCGTCCTTCTTGGCGCCGTCCCCGGCGAAGTACATGTTTTCGAAGCGGGACCAGTAGGTGTCCTTGAACCGCTGCGGGTCGCCCCAGATGCCGCGCAGCATGGCCGGCCAGGGTTCGCGGATCACCAGGAAACCGCCGTGGCCGTTGGGGACGGACTCGCCCATTTCATCCACCACGTCCACGGCGATACCGGGCAGCGGCACCTGGGCGGAGCCGGGTTTGGTGGCGGTGACCCCGGGAAGCGGGGCGATCATCTGTGCGCCGGTTTCGGTCTGCCACCAGGTGTCCACGATGGGCGCCTTGTCGCCGCCGATTACCTTGCGGTACCACATCCAGGCCTCGGGGTTGATGGGCTCGCCCACCGAACCCAGCACCCGCAGGGAGGAAAGATCGTACTTCGCCGGGATCTCCGCGCCCCACTTCATGAAGGTGCGGATGGCGGTGGGAGCGGTGTACAGGATGGAGACCTTGTACTTTTCCACGATCTCCCACCAGCGGCCCTGGTGCGGGGAGTCCGGCGTGCCCTCGTACATGACCTGCGTGGCGCCGTTGATGAGCGGGGCGTAGGCGACGTAGGAGTGGCCGGTGACCCAGCCGACGTCGGCCGTGCACCAGTACACGTCCGTTTCCGGATGCAGGTCAAAGACCGCCCTGTGGGTGTAGGCGGTCTGGGTGAGGTAGCCGCCGGTGGTGTGCAGGATGCCCTTGGGCTTCCCGGTGGTACCGGACGTGTAGAGGATGTACAGCGGGTGCTCCGAATCGTGGCCCACTGCGGTGTGCTCTGCGCTGGACGTCCCCACCGTGTCCGCCCACCAGTGGTCCCGGCCCTCGTGCCAGTCCACGTCCTGGCCGTTGCGCTTGACCACCACCACGTTCTGGACCGTGTGGCCATCGTGGGCCAGGGCATCATCGACGGCCGGCTTCAGGGGGCTCGGCTTGCCTCGGCGGTAGGTGCCGTCGGCGGTCACCACCAGCTTGGCTTCGGCGTCGTCGATCCGGGACCGGAGGGCCTCCGCCGAGAATCCACCGAACACCACCGAGTGGACCGCGCCGATGCGTGCGCAGGCCAGCAGCGTGATCACGGCCTCCGGGATCATCGGCAGGTACACGGCAACCCGGTCACCCTTGGCCACGCCCAATGACTCGAAAGCGTTGGCCGCCTTCTTCACTTCCTCGGTCAGCTGGGCGTAGGTATAGGTGCGGGTGTCGCCGGGCTCGCCCTCGAAGTAGATGGCCACGCGGTCGCCGTTGCCGGCCTCCACATGCCGGTCCAGCGCGTTGTACGCCGCGTTGATTTCGCCGCCAACGAACCACTTGGCGAACGGCGGATCAGACCAGTCCAGCGCCTGTGTGAAGTCCTTGGACCACGTCAGCAGCTCCCGGGCCTTCTTCGCCCAAAACGCGGGCCGGTCGGCATTCGCTTCCCCGTACTCGGCGGCGGTGACAACGGCGTCGGCCGCGAATTCCGGGGAGGGTGGAAAGGCCCGCGTCTCATGCAGCAGGTTCGCGAAGGCGTCGCCCTGGTGGCCTTGCTGTCCTGCCGGCTGGGCGGAAGCGGACGGAACGGTAGCCGTGGAGCTGGGGGTGTCCTGGGACATGTGAACCTCATCATTCATCGATCTTTGCCGCGCGGGACGCCGCCACCGCATTGGCCCGCCGATCGCGCGGCATTGGGCTCCAGCCGGGGGCGGGCATACCGCAAAGAGCTGTTCCGCAACCAAGCCTAATGCTTACGGTGCATCCGCTGTGTGCCCCGTCACATAGGCGGCCATGAGCGGCATTTTTTATGCGGTGAATGGTCTCTTCATGACTCGCCAGGCACCGCCGGAGGCCTGCCCCAGCTAGTGATCGGCCGGGCCGTTGACTAGGCTGAGATGGAATTGTGACTTCACTTCGGACCTCTCCGGCCGGGCGCAAACAGCGCCTTGCCGGGCCCGGACCGCATGTCAAGACGGCACAGTTTTCGGGTCCGGACCGGGCCCGGTGCCGCCACGCTAAGGAGAGCAGAATGAACCAGCAGAGTTACGGCCAGCGAACGGGTCCGGACACCAAGGCAGGGCCAGGAGCCTCCGGGCCTGCCGTGGGAGGATCCGCGCACGCGACACCGGCCGGCAACGCCGCCAAGGGGCAGGCTGCAGGGCAGAAGGCCGGCTCCGGGAAGATCGACCCGAACGCCAACCAGGCGGTCCTCGGTCCGTTCACCGTGCGCGACCTGGCCGTCTTCGCAGGCACCCTGATCCTCTTTGTCGCGTCCCTGCTTCCCCTCTTCGGCGCCCGGTACAACCTGTGGAACCTCAACAACCTGTTCTTCCTGGGACTGGGCATCGTCCTGCCGCTGATCGCCAGCGCACTGTTCGCGGCGCGCCGCCTGGCACCCGCCACAAGGATCCGCGTGGGGTCGCTCTCGATCGACCAGTTCGCCTCCGTTGTGGCCTCCTTCGCCCTGGCCTTCTTCTTCCTGTCCGTTGCAGGCGGCTACGTCACCAGCCTGCTGGTGGGCCTGATCGGCTCGCTCGTCCTCTTCGCCGCCACCGTGCTGGGCCGGTTCCTGCCGTACCTTTCCGGTGACTTCAAGGACCGGCCAGAGACGCCGGCGCACATTGTGGCCCGCGAGGCCGCGGTCCCGCTGCGGAAGCCGCGCACCCCCAAAGCCCCCAAGCCGGAGTCCGGCTCCAACCAGTCAAAGGGCGGCTTCAAAGGTGCCACCCTGTTCGGTGGGGCCGGTGCAGGTTCCTCCGCCGTCGAGCCGGGATCTTCCAGCCCCAACCCTGCGCCGGCGCGTTCCACCCACACGCCCGCCACTGCCGCCGTCCCCGTGGCCAATGCCGGGGCTGCCGTTGCAGGGACCGGCGCTGCAGCTGCCGGCGCTCCAGCTGCGGGCACCGTCGCGGGTCCGGCTGCCTCTACCCCCGCGGCGCCAACCGCCCCTGTATCAACCAGCCCTGTATCATCCACCCCTGTATCAACCGCCCCCGAAGCCGCTGACCGGGATGCCGGCACGCCGCATCAGGACGCCGGCCCGCCCACCCAGGCGGCCGACGTCGTCCGTCCTGACTCAACCCCGGCCCCGGCAGCCGAGGAGACCCAGCACGGTGCCGTCCCCGCCGCGGGCGCTCCGCAGGCAGCGTGGGAGCCGCCGGCCGCCACCGCTGTCCACCAGCAGGTCCGTTCCGAGCAGCCCATCGGCGCGACGGTGGACCCGTCCACCCGCCATGACGAGACCGACGGGCAGCCCATCCATGAGGCTTTCTGGTTCGCCGTCGCCCAGCACCGCACCGCCTACGACCCCCGCACCGGTGCGCCTGCCTTCGTGATCGAGCCCGGCGGCTGGGTACTGGCGCTTGAGGACCGGGGCCACGAATTCCTGGTCCAGCACACGGACGGACGGCTGGGCGTCCTGCGCGACCTCAGCAACATCGAGCGCGGCTGACGCCGTGGCCGGGCCACGCAGCAAGAACGGGCAGGCCGCGGGGATGCCCGTGGTCTCGTCCGAATCCGTCCTGGCGCTGAAACGGCGGGCACGGCGCATCCACCGGGCCCTGGCCGAAAAATATCCCTACGCCCACGCGGAACTGGACTTCCGCAACCCCTTCGAACTGCTGGTGGCCACCGTGCTGTCCGCCCAGACCACCGACGTCACGGTCAACCAGGTCACCAAAGTGCTGTTCGCACGCTGGCCCAATGCCCGGTCCCTGGCCGAGGCGGACCCCACGGAGCTTGAAACCATCCTCAAGCCCACGGGGTTCTTCCGCGCCAAAGCGAGGAACGTCCTGGCGCTGTGCACCCGCCTGGTGGATGACTTTGACGGCGAGGTCCCGGGGCGGATGGAAGACCTGGTCACCTTGCCCGGGGTGGGCCGCAAAACCGCCAACGTGGTGCTGGCCAACGCCTTCGGCATCCCGGGCATCTCCGTCGATACCCATTTCGCCCGGCTGGCCAAGCGGTTTGGGTGGACCCAGTCCGAGGACCCTGTGCAGATCGAACAGGACGTGGCGGAGTTGTTTGACCGCAGGGACTGGACCATGCTGTCCCACCGTGTGATCTTCCACGGCCGCCGCGTCTGCCACGCCCGGAAGCCCGCCTGTGGTGCCTGTCCCGTGGCTAATTGGTGCCCGAGCTATGGCCTGGGGGAGACCGACCCCGTCAAAGCAGCCAAGCTCCTCAAGTATGAACTTGCGCCCGGCAGCGAGGCGTTGCTGGAGCAGTACCTGTCTGAACAGCAGCGGGCTGCGGAGATCCGGATGGCCTCCCAGGCGAGGGCCACGTGAGCGCAAGGGAAGACCTGGCCGCGCTGGTCCAGCGGGCGGAAGCCGGGACGGCCGGGCCCCCTGATCCACGCTGGGCTGCACTGACAGTAGATGCCTCCCGCGCCCGCAGGGCCGCGGTCCTGATGCTTTTCGGGGTGCTCGACGACGTCCCGGCCGCGTCCGGCAAGCCACTGGCGCCGGCGGATCTGGACGTCCTGCTCCTGGAGCGCGCCCACACCCTGGGTTCGCATCCAGGGCAGGTGGCGTTTCCCGGCGGCAGCATCGACCGGGGCGAAACGCCGGTGGCGGCTGCGCTTAGGGAAGCCGAGGAGGAAACCGGACTGGACACCGGCGGGGTGGAAGTCCTCGGCACGCTCCAGGAACTGGGCCTGGCGCACAGCAACTTCCTGGTGACGCCGGTGCTCGGATGGTGGCACTCGCCGTCGCCGGTACGGGTGGTGGACTACGCCGAATCCGCCCAGGTATTCCGCGTCCCGGTCAGGGACCTCCTGGACCCGGACAACAGGGTGATGGCCACGGTGCACCGCGCAGGCCGCACGTTTGACAGCCCTGCCTTCACTGTCAACGGCGTGGTGGTGTGGGGCTTCACCGGCATTGTGCTGAGCGGCCTCTTCGACCAGCTCGGCTGGTCCGTTCCATGGGACCGTACCAGACTGCACCCGATCGGGGTCTAGTTTTCAGGCCTGCTGGTGGCGCAAATCCACCACGATTCCGGTGGCGGCATTCTCGCGCATGGCGTTGATCCCGTCGCGGAGCAGGCTGAGGGACCTGAAGGTTGGTGACACCGCAACGATATTGCCTTCGGCGTCGGTCAGCCGCAGCCGGTACGACTCATCGCCTGTACGGTGAATTTCAAATCTTCCCGCCATGGACGGGGACCTCCCTGGTATGCGTCGTTGCATCAGCGTGTGGACCGGTCTGCATCAGCCCCGCTTCGACTGTAACGTCCGTCACCGGGCGCGCATAGCTACCGCCGGGTAGATTACTTATCGTCTCGACGACAGTAAAAGAGGCAGCACGGGAGGCCCTCCGCCCTATTTGGCGAGGTCGTAGGAGTCCACCACGGCCATGCTGACGGGGAACTCCACGGGGATGGGACCGAACAGCAATTCCTTGGCGGCCTTGGCCGATTCCTCGATTGCCGCGATGCAGGCATCGACGCGGTCCGAGGGCGCGTGCACCATGACTTCGTCATGCAGGAAGAAGGCGAGTTGGGCCCCCACAGGTCCGCCGCTGCCGCCGGTTCCTGCCGGCCGCAAGGCGCGCAGCCGCCGTCGCAATTCTGCCAGCCAGCAGGCCGCCCAGTCCGCTGCCGAGCCCTGGACCACGAAGTTCCGGGTAAACCGCCCGCGGGACCGCGCGATCGACTCTGCCCTCCGCTGCTCCTCCGCCGTGGCCGAGCGCTGGCTGAGGAACCACTGCCCGGACGGCGGAGGGCTGCTGCGGCCCAGCCTGGTGGTGACCGTCCCGCCCGCTTCGCCCGCCCGTGCCGCCCGCTCCACAAAGTCCACGGCACGCGGGTAGATGCGGGCCAATTGCGGCATGAGGCGGCCGGCCTCGCCGGAGGTGGCGCCGTACATGGCGCCCAGCAGGGCCATCTTCGCCTTGGCCCGGTCGCCGCCAAATCCCTTGGCGGCGATCCCGGCGTACAGGTCCTGGTCCCGCGCCGCCTCAGCCATGGCCGAGTCCTGCGCCAGGGCCGCCAGGACGCGCGGCTCCAGCTGCGAGGCGTCCGCAACGATGAGCTTGTGGCCAGGGTCGGCGTGCACCGCGCCGCGGACCTGGCGCGGAATCTGCAGCGCCCCGCCGCCGCGGGATGCCCAGCGGCCCGACACCACGCCTCCCACCACGTATTCCGGGCGGAACCGGCCGCCGTCCACCCACGCGTCCAGCCAGGACCAGCCGTTGGCGGTGTGAAGGCGGGAAAGCCTCTTGTACTCCAGCAACGGCTCGATGGCGGGGTGGCTGGACTCCCTCAGCTCCCACTTGCGGGTGCTTTTGACCTCGATCCCGTTGCGGTGCAGGGCGCGCATCAGGTCCTGCGGGGAGTCCGGGTTGAGCCCGGGTGAGTTGAGCATGACGCGCAGCTCCGCCGCCAGCGCCTCCAGTTTCACGGGACGCTGCCCGGCGGGCGGGCGGGGTCCCAGATGGCCGGCCAGGATCTGTTCGTGCAGGTCTTCCCGCCAGGGGACCCCGGCGTGCTGCATCTCGGCGGCCACAATAGCTGCCGCCGACTCCGCCGCGAGCAGCAGCTGGAGGCGGTTCCGGCGGTTTTCCTCCGTGCCCACGCCTGCCAGCGCACTCTGTTGGGCTGCGTATTCGGAACGGAGTTCCTCGAGCGGCGCCCCCGGCGGCAGCCCGGTTGCGGGATCATCGAACAGCGCGCCCTGGTCTGCAGGGGGACGCGGCGGCTGCAGCGCCTTTGGCGGAAGAGCGGGATCCTCCACCGGTACCCTGTCCGTGTTCCGGGCGTAGTCGGTGTGCGCGCTGAACTGCGAGAAGGCCAGGATGTTGCCGCACAGGGTGAGGTCGTAGCAGCGCTCCACCTCCACCCCGGATGCGAGCAGCGCCGGGTACCAGTCCTGGGTCCGGTGCCATATCCAGCGGGGCGGTTGGCCACCGGGGCGCCGTGCCTCCAGTTCGCGGACGACGGCGGCAAGGTCGGTGAGTGCCACAACGCGGGGTTCGGGATTGGCCGGCTGGGCGAGGCCCGCCTGCGTCAGTTCCTGGAGCGCCGCGCCGCGGGGGTGGGCGGCGAGCAGCAGGTACATGTTCCCATTGTGCCTTGTTGGAGGCTGTGCCTCGTTGGAGGGTTGGGCCTTGTTGAGGTGTCCGCGCTGCAGGTTGTCCACATACGGGACTTGCTCCCTTAACCAGGCCGCACCGCCGCGGCAGAGTGGCTCCATGAGCAGGCACCAGCTGAACGCATCCACATCCGGTCCGGGACCGGCCTCCGGCTCCTCGTGGCGGCCAACGAACACGGCGCCACCATCCCGCGGGGGTCCTGTTGCGGACAGCGGGGAAGCGTCCGAGGCCGCCTGGCTGCCGGAGCATTCAAAGCCTGGCGCTTCAGGGCTCAGGGGTTCAGGGCTTGGGGGTTCAATGCCCGCCGGGATGCGGCCGGATGGTGCGGGAGAGGTTCTGCTGGTGACCTCCTCCGGCGTCCTCCGTGCCGAAGTGGAGCGTATTGTGGCAGCCGCCGGCGCGCACCTGCACGTTGTCCCGGACGCAGTGGAGGCAGGCCGCTACTGGGAGGCGGCAGCTGCCGTCCTGGTGGGCAGTGACGTGCGTGAACTGCCGCCCCGGCGCAGCACGCCTGCGGTCATGGTGGGCCTCGACGGCGAGGGCGACAGCCTATGGCACCTGGCGGCGGCCCTCGGGGCAGAGCGTGTTGCCGTACTGCCGGATGCCGCCGCCTGGCTGGCAGACCATCTGAGCAGGTCGCGGTCGCCGGGCCCGGGCGGAATGGTCCTTGGCATCACGGGCGGTTGCGGCGGTGCAGGAGCCACCACCGCCGCCATCTGGATAGCGCAGGCGGCAGCAGGGCTGGGGGTACGGGTCCTGCTGGTTGACGGCGACCCATGGGGTGGCGGCCTGGAGTTGGCGCTCGCAGCAGAGGAAACCCCCGGGCTCCGATGGCCGGACCTCGCCGAGGCCAGGGGAAGCATCGACCCCCTGCAGCTCTCGGATTCCCTACCCGTTGCGGGAGGCTTTTCCTTCCTGTCCTGGCCTGCCACACGGGAGCAGACCCTTCCCGTTGCCGCCGCAGCCGCAGCAGGTGTGCTTGATGCTGCGCGTCGTGGCTATGAACTGGTCCTGCTCGATGTGGGAAGGGGGGCAGAGCCGCTCCGTACGGTGGCCTGGGACTGCGACCGGATCATGATGGTGGTACCCGCACAACTGAAGGCAGCAGTGGCGGCGGTACGCCTGATGCAGGAGCTTCCGCCGGTGGAGGCGGCCCTGCTGGTGCGGGGCCGGCCGGGCTCCGCGCTGGACAGTTCGCTGATCGCTGACGCCGTGGGGCTGCCGGTCCAAGGCCGGATACCAGAACTCCGCGGCGTCGGCGGAGCCATGGAATCGGGCCGGCTGCTGGACCTGGGGAAGCGCCGGAACATCCGGCGCTTCGCTGCATCTGTGCTCGATTGGCTTGGCGATGACCTGCCGGCTGGAGAGTTGGCATGAGTCCGGCGCCGGGTAATCCGTCGGCTCCGGCCGGGAAAACGGGCAGCGCAGCGGGGCCGGGAGGCCTGGGCTCACGGCGCAGCGTCCGCATCCTGGAAGCAAACCAGGCAGGCCGCCTGACGCGCAGCAGGGGAACCGCCGGCAGCGGCAGGACCATCGATTCAGGGCTGCTGGAATCCGTCCGCGAGTCGATGATGGCAGAGGCCGGTGCCGTGACGCCGTCACGGGTTGCCGCGGCAGTCCAGGCGACCGGCAAGCTGTTGGGCACCGCAGGATCCCTTGCCGCCGTAGAGCGGATCAGTGCCGAACTCAACGGGCTGGGGCCGCTGCAGGAGCTCACCCGGGATCCCGCCGTCACCGACATCTTCGTCAACGCTCCCCACTCCGTCTGGGTGGACCGGGGCCGCGGCATCGAGCGGGTCCCCGTCCTGTTCGACGGCGAGGCACAGCTGCGGGCGCTGGCCTGCAGGCTCGTCGCTGCAGGCGGGCGCCGCCTCGATGACGGCTCGCCCTGTGTCGATGTCAGGCTCGCCGGCGGCTACCGTGTCCATGCCGTGTTGCCGCCGGTTTCCACGTCCGGGACGCTGCTGAGCGTCCGGATCCGCAGGGAGAAGGTCTTCAGCATGGAGGAGCTGCGCGCCGGGGGCATGTTCGGCCCGGGAGTGCAGGCGGTGCTTGAGAAGGTTGTGGACAGGAGGCTGAGCTTCCTGATCAGCGGTGCCACGGGTTCCGGGAAGACCACGCTGCTGTCTACGCTCCTGGGATTGTGTGCGGCGGAGGAGCGGCTGGTCCTGATCGAGGATGCGTCCGAACTGAATCCTGTCCACCCGCACGTGGTCGCGTTGGAATCACGGCACGGAAACCTCGAAGGCGGCGGGACAGTGGACCTGGGGGAACTCGTCAGGCAGGCACTGCGCATGCGTCCGGACAGGTTGGTGGTGGGCGAGTGCCGGGGCGCGGAAGTCCGCGAGCTCCTTACCGCGATGAACACCGGGCACAGCGGCGGTGGAGGCACCATCCACGCCAACACGGCAGCAGCAGTCCCCGCCAGGCTCAACGCCCTGGGCGCGCTCGCCGGGCTGGGACCCGAGGCTGTTCGGCTCCAGGCTGCCAGCGCCCTTGACGCTGTGATCCACGTGGGCAGGACGTCCCGGGGGAGGGAAGTCCTTTGCATCGGACTGATCGGCGACGGCCCGGAGGGGCTGACGGTGGTGCCGGCGGTTGAAGAATCGGGGGTGGCAGGTCCCGCATGGCCGGCGCTGGCTGCCCGTTTGGGAATGGACTCCGGGGTCACCCTGTGACGATCCTCCTCATCGGAGTCCTGGGCGCCGCTGTGGTGCTGCTCCTGAAGCCGCCCCTGGATGCTGCGTCCAGGTTGCGTGCAGCAGGTGGCAGCAGCCAGAAGGCACCGGGATCCCGGCAGAGCCGGATACTGCGCTGGGGCAGCGCAGGCGGACGGGGCCCGGCGAAAGTGCGGGGCCCTGGACTGACCCTGGTGGTGCAGCAGCTGGCGGCGCTTCTCAGGGGCGGCCGGACACCCGGGCGGCTGTGGGACGAGCTGTGGTCCGTGTACGGCACGCCGCAGGACGGGCAATGGCATGACCACGCGGCGCTCCCATCCCCAGCGCTGTCAGAGGGTTCAACTGCCGTCCTGGCTTCCGCACGCGCGGCCGCGGCAACCGGAGCCCCTGTCTCGGAGGCCATCCGGCGTGCGGTTTCCACGGCGTTGCCTCACAGGGACCGGGAGGCCAGGACCTGGTCTGAGCTTGCTGCCTGCTTTGACATCGCCGAAGCCAGTGGATGTCCGCTCGCCGACGTGCTGACCCGGTTCGTGGCCCAGCTGGAAGCGGAGGATGATGCGGATGCAGCCAGGCAGACCGCCCTCGCCGGCCCCAAAGCCACGGTCCGTCTTTTGACCTGGCTTCCGTTGATGGGTCTTGGACTGGGTGCTGCCCTGGGCGTGGATCCATTGGCCACCCTGCTGGGAACACCCCTGGGACTGGCCGCATTGTTCAGTGGCGCGGTGCTCACGGCAGCAGGAAGGGTGTGGTCCGCCAGGCTTGTTGCGGCGGCCGCAGGGACAGGAGTGCCATGACACCGGGTTTGGCTGCAGGCTTTGCACTGTTCCTGCTGCTCGCCGCAAGTGCCTGGCTTGCCTGTTCCGGCTTTAAACGGTCGCGTCACCGGCTCCGCCACCTGTTTCATGCCGTCCCCGGGGCGCAGCAGGTGGCCGAAGCCGAGTGGCCCGCAGGGGGCCGCGGCGCAGGCCTGAAGGACACTGCCATGATGCTCGAACTCGTGGCGGCGATGCTGGATGCCGGAGCCGGCATCGGGCGATCGCTCGAACTGGTGGCTGCCTCGGCCGCGCCGCAGTACAGGGACTCACTGCGGCCGGTCGTCTCGGCGCTGGCCATCGGGGCCGACTGGGAAACAGCGTGGCGCAGCTCCGCCGTCCGGCTCCCCGAAATCCTGGAGCTCCGGGATGCGCTGGGCTTCGCCGCGCTCACGGGGGCGCCATCGTCTGCAATCCTCTACGCCCAGGCAGCAAGGCTTCGCCGGGAACGGTTCCGGGCCGCGGAAAAGCGGGCCGCTTCGCTTGGCGTGAAGCTGGTGGTTCCGCTGGGCCTGTGTTCACTCCCTGCCTTTATCTGCCTTGGCGTCGTCCCCGTGCTGCTTGCCCTGGTTCCCACCGGGTAACCTGCCGCTGCCGTGGCCACCGCGAACGCCGATCCCTTCCTCCACAACACCGGGACGGCCCACCTTTTCCACTTAGCGCATCCCCTCCCTTACCTGCTCCCGCTGGGCGGGGAAGAGTCAAGACAGCCGGGAAACCACCGGAAACCAATGGAAAGGAAAACCACATGTCCATCCACCACCGCCGTCACTACACGGCAGGAACCTCCGCGTTCGCCGCGTCCGGCCAGAAGCCCGCGAAAAAGGACGGCGCCCCGCGCAGCACCAGCAGCATCCCATCCGCTTCCGCCCCTGCCGTGGGCCCAAAGACTTCCCTCCCGGAGGCAGGCAGGATCGTCGAACTCCACCCTGGTTCGGGAAGTCTCCGGCCCAAGACATGGCGCCCCACGGGGCTGCTGGGTTCCCAGGCCGGCATGGCCACCGCGGAATATGCCATTGCTACCCTGGCCGCCGTCGGGTTCGCCGGGCTGCTTGTGTTCATCCTCCGCAGCGACGAGGTACGTGGTTTCCTGCTCAACCTCATCCGCACCGCGCTGGCGCTGCCGTGACACCTCTGCCGGCGGGGCTGCGAATTCATGGACCCCTCACGGCCGTCGTCGGCAGCAGCGCCGGCGGCAACGATGACCGGAAGACGGCGGACGCCGGTGCAAACGCCCGCGGCGCGGTTACCGCAGAGTTCGCCGTGGCACTGCCTGCCGTACTGGCATTGCTGGCCATGCTGCTTGCAGCAGCCGCCGCGGGGATGACACAACTGCGCATCGAGGAGGGAGCCAGGGCCGGTGCCAGGGCGCTGGCGCGGGGTGATGACACCGCGGCAGTGGAACGGACGGTCCGGACGCTCGCCGGCGGTTCGGCGGCTGCGTCAGTTGCTGCAGACGGCGAGTGGTTCAACATCACGGTCACGGACCGCGTGCCTGGGCCATTGGGAGCATCCATCCCGTGGACCCTCACCGCGCGTGCGTCAATGCGGAGCGAAACAGCCGGGACGGGAGCCGGCATCGGCACCAGTGCCCTCAGGGGCTCCACGCATGGCCAGGCCGCCAAATGATGGCCGATGCCGGACGGCCCCACACCGCCGCCGCCAGGCGCCACACCACCAAGGGCAGGCGCGGGGCGGGAAGGCATGACGGCCGCGAACGCGGTTCGGGCACAGTCCTGGCCGCAGGGCTGGCCCTTGTGGTCATGACGGCCATGGCCGTCATGCTGCTGCTGGCCCAGTCCGCCGTGCTGGCCAGCAGGGCGGCAGCAGCTGCGGACCTGGCGGCCCTTGCCGCAGCGGATGCGCTCCGCGGCATCACCACGGGCGAGCCCTGCAGTGTTGCCGCCGAGGTCGCCGCGCGGCACGCCGCCACGGTCCTTAGCTGTAACGAGGGCGAGGGCCAGACCATTGAGGTGCGGACCCGGCTTGGCGAGCGCCCGCTGCTGGGAGCCGCAACCGGACATGCCCGGGCAGGGCCGCCGCCATAGCGCTGACGCCGGCCTCGGGCGTCAGCTCCTCGCCTCCACATCCACACGGGACGTCTCGGAGGCATCCTTGAGCAGGACATCCAGCAGGGTCACCGCGGCGGCCTTGTCCAGCGGATTGTTCTTGTTGCCGCACTTGGGGGACTGCACGCAGGACGGGCAGCCGGACTCGCACTCGCAGGCCTTGATGGCGTCCCGGGTTGCCGCCAGCCACACCATGGCCTTGTCGAAGCCCCGTTCGGCAAACCCCGCCCCGCCGGGGTGCCCGTCATACACGAAGATGGTGGGCACCCCGGTGTCCGCATGCAGTGCCGTGGAGACCCCGCCGATGTCCCAGCGGTCGCTGGAGGCGACGAGGGGCAGGAGCCCGATCGCGGCGTGCTCGGCGGCGTGGAGGGCACCGGGGAACTGGGCTTCGATGAGGCCGGCCCCCGTCAAGGAACGGTTGTCCACCACGAACCATACGGCCTTGGTGAAGAGCTCCCGGGCACCCAGCTCAAGGGGCTCCTCACCCAGGACTTCGTTGGAAATCAAGGCCTTGCGCTGGAAGGAGACAACCTGCGTGGTGACCTTCACATCGCCGAAGTGGACGGTTACATCGCCCCATTGCATGGTCCGCACCGTGTCCAGGACCTCGATCTGGGTCACGTCCCGTGCTGTGGTGTAGTAGTCGGGGTTTGCCCGGCGAACCATGACACAGTGGTCGTCTTCGTTCAGGTCCTCCACCACGTAGGTGTCGCCCTGGTGGACGTATACCGCGCCCGTGTGGGCCTGGTAATGGGTCTGGGGCGAGTCCATGGTCCCCAGCAGCGAGCCGGTCTCGGCGTCAACGATGCTGACCGGACCGCCGCCGTCGGCCCGGAGATTGACCATGGCCGCGGCGCTTTGCGAGTGGGTCCAGAACCAGCCGGCGGGACGCCGCCGCAAATATCCCTGCGCCACCAGACGGTCCAGGAGCTTTTCGGCAGTTCCGCCAAAAAGGTCCAGCTCCGCCGGTCCCAGGGGGAGTTCCGCTGCCGCGGCGCAGAGGTGTGGTCCCAGCACATAGGGGTTGGACGGGTCGAAGACCGTGGCCTCCACCGAGACATCGAAAATCGCCTCCGGGTGGTTCACCAGGAAGGTGTCCAGCGGATCATCGCTGGCCACAAATGCGGCGATGGCATCCTGGCCCGCCCTGCCGGCGCGGCCAATCTGCTGGAACAGGGAAGCCCGCGTCCCGGGCCAGCCGGCCACCAAGACCGCATCGAGACCGGAAATGTCGATTCCCAGCTCCAGGGCGGACGTGCTGGAAACGCCCAGCAGCTGGCCCGACCGCAGCGCCTTCTCCACCGCGCGCCGCTCTTCCGGAAGGTATCCGGAGCGGTAGGCGGCCACCCGCTGCGGGAGGCTGGGGTCCACCTCGTCAAGGAGCCGCTTGGTGATGGCGGAGATGGTCTCGGCGCCGCGGCGGGATTTGATGAAGGCAATGGTCCGGATCCGGGCGGACACCAGGTTGGCGAGCAGGTCAGAAGTTTCGGCCACTGCCGTCCGCCGCTCCTTGGCCCCGTTCTCGCCCCGGACCTCGGTCAGCGCCGGTTCCCAGAGCGCCACGGTGGTGGCCCCGTGGGGCGAGCAGTCCTCGGAGACCGCCTTCACGGGGGCGCCGATGAGGCGTGAGAAGGAGACATCAGGCTCGGAGGCGGTGGCGGAAGCGGCGATGAAGACCGGTTCGGGGAACGAGGTGCCCGCGCCGTAGTACGCGCAGATCCGGCGGAGCCGGCGCATCAGGTTGGCAACATGCGATCCGAAGACGCCACGGTAGCTGTGTGCCTCGTCCACGATGACGTAGCGCAGCCGGCGGAAGAACCCGGCCCACCAGGCATGGTTGGGAAGGATGCCGAAATGCAGCATGTCCGGGTTGGCCAGGATGAAATTCGCGTGGTCCCGGATCCACCGCCGGGCGGCCGGATCCGTGTCGCCGTCGTACGTTTCCGCCCGTACCGTGGGCAGCCTCAGGGCCCGGATGGCGTTCAGCTGGTCGGCCGCCAGCGCTTTGGTGGGGGAAAGGTAAAGGGTGACGGCACCGTCGTCGTGGATCTTTCCCGGCTCCGCCAGCACGCGCAGCTCGGAACGGTGGATCGCATCCAGCGCCGGCAACTGGTACGCCAGCGACTTCCCGGACGCGGTTCCGGTGGCCACCACAACGTGCTCCCCGGCATATGCTGCATTGGCCGCGTCCACCTGGTGCCGGTACGGCTCGCGGATGCCAAGCGACCCGTACGCCCCGAGAATGTCCGGGTGCACCCAGGCCGGCCACGGCGCGTGGATTGCCTCCCGCGCCGGGATCCTGCGGACATGACGGAGCTGTTCCGGGTCCGGGCCGCGGCCCAGCAGAGGAATCAGGGAGTCATGGGGGTTCACCCCACCATTCTTTCATCCGATGCACCGCGGCAGGCCACGGGTCACCAACGGGAACCCCGCAGCCCCGCTCCGCCGGACGGGCCGGCTCAGCTCAGCGACAGATCCGATCCGTCATGCGATGCCGAAAGCATCAGGACCCGGGCAATGGTGCTCCAGCCGAGGTGCGAATAGAGCTTCTGCCCGTCCACGGACGCCAGCAGGAGGCCGGTCCGGATGCCGCGGCCGGACGCCTGCGCCGCCAACGCCCGCATGATCAGGCTCCCCAGGCCCCTGCGCTGGAATGCCGGCTGGGTGATGATCTTGTCAAAGACGGCGGTATCACCCACTACGAAGGCCCGGCCGCCCGCCGCGACCGCGTCCCCCGAAAGGACTTCGGCGTAATACACGCCGTCCCTTTCGTACGTGGAAAGTCTCAGGTCGTCATCGGAAAGCCACGGGTCCTCCGCGTCCTGGGTTTCCATGTCAACGATCATCATCGCCTGCGAATCCGAGGTGACATTCAGGCCCTGCCGGCCTGCCATTGCCGCATAGCGGGAGGGGTCATTGGTAAGGATGGTCAGCACCCGCGCGGGGGTTTCTGCGGTTCGGGCGGCCAGCGTGGCGAACTCGTCATCAGTAGGTTCTGAGGCGAAGACTTCCCACTCGCCGCTGGTATCAGCACGGAGTGCTGCCGGGAAGCGGCCCTCCTTGGCGGTCTGGTAACCGCGACACCCGGCCCAGCCCGCAACCCACACCTCAAGCAGGCCAGTGATGTCTTCAACCGCGGTTTCCGGACTCATGGCAAGAAGACTATTCCAGCCCGATCGCCAGCAACAGGGGGTAGGGAATCGCTTATGCAATCGTAATGAGGCCCTCCTCCGGGCGTTGTGAAGCAGGACCAGGCCGCCGCTGCAGCCGGTACCCTTAAATGCGTGGCTTTGAACAAAATTGTGCTTTTCTACGGCTTCACCCCCATCACCGATCCGGACGCCGTCCGGCTCTGGCAGCGCGCCCTCTGCGAGAAGCTGGGCCTTACGGGCCGCATCATCCTCTCTAAGGACGGAATCAACGCCACCGTGGGCGGGGAAATCGGCGCCGTTAAGCAGTACGTCAAGACCACGCGCGAATACGCCGGGTTCCGCGGCATCGACGTCAAATGGTCCGACGGCGGAGCAGAGGACTTCCCCCGGCTCAGCGTCAAGGTGCGGGACGAGATCGTCTCCTTCGGCGCACCCGGAGAACTCAAGGTCGACGCCAACGGCGTGGTGGGCGGCGGGAAGCACCTCAAACCCGAGGAACTCCATGAACTGGTGGATGCCAGGAAGAAGGACGGCGAGGACGTCGTCTTCTTCGACGGCCGCAACGCGTTCGAAGCTGAGATAGGCCGGTTCAAGGACGCTGTAGTCCCGGACGTGGCCACCACCCACGACTTCATCAAGGAACTGGACTCCGGCAGGTACGACTCCCTGAAGGACAAGCCGGTGGTCACCTACTGCACCGGGGGCATCCGCTGCGAGGTGCTCTCCAGCCTGATGGTGAACCGCGGCTTTAAAGAGGTGTACCAGCTGGACGGGGGCATCGTGCGCTACGGCGAAGCCTTCAAGGACCAGGGACTGTGGGAAGGCTCGCTCTACGTCTTTGACAAGCGCATGCACCTGGAGTTCAGCGACGACGCCAAGACCATTGGCCAGTGCGCCCGCTGCTCCGCGCCGACCAGCAAGTTCGAGAACTGTTCCAATCCCAGCTGCCGCACGCTGACGCTGTACTGCACGGAGTGTGCCGCCAGTCCCGAGACGTTGCGCTGCCCCCAAGGCTGCACCGCCGCCTGAGGACGGTGCCGCCCCGGACGGAGGTGCCAAGCCAGGGTGAGGCCCCCGCCGGGACAACCCCGGCCGTCAGAGCCGGTACACGCGGAACGCATAGTTGGCCGCGGTCCTGGCCTCCACCCTGACCGTCAGGACGCTGTCTGTGGACAGGTAGATGACGTTTTCGCGGTTGATGCCGCACCGCAGGCCCAGGTCCACCAGCGTGAGGGTCTCAGTGCGCACCGTGAAGGTCACCCGGCGCTGGCTCCTGCAGGCGATGGCCAGGGTGTAGGTTCCGGTCTTCAGGACCGGTGAGGAGATGGTCCGCACTTCCGCGGGGGCCAGGAGCCCGGCATCGGCCTGGACCACCGGACCGGTGCCGTCGGGGAGCGCCCGCGACACCCAATCGCCCAGTTCCGCCTCGCTGACCGGGTCCTGCTGCAACGGGTCACGGGTGAAGGCCGGCGCCGGGGCGGCGCTGGCGGTGCCCTGCACGGTGCCGGTCCGGGCGTCGTCGTACGTATATTCGCAGCCGGCCAGCGCACCTGCCGCAAGCACCAGCCCAAGGGCGACGGCGGCGGCGGGCTTCGGTGCCAGCGGCGCCCGTGCTCTCCCTCGGGGAAGGGGCGCGGAGATTCTCCGCACACTGGGCATAGTCAGACTTTATGCCCGCAGCGGGCGGCGGACCATAGCCCGAGCGGGCGTTATTGGGCCGGTACCAGCTGGTAGGCGTAAAGCAGCGGAGCGTCCACGCTGGAGCTGCTGATTTCTACCTGTCCGGCAGCCGGCAGGCTGATTTTCGTGGTCTCGCGCCGGCCGTTGCAGGCGGCCCCGGCTTCCGCCACGGGCTTGCCGTCCAGCGTCACCGCGAAGAAGGCCTTCCCCGTCCCGTCACAGACTGCCGTCAGCGTGTAGCTTCCGGCAGGCACCCTTGCGGCCGCCTGCACGATCCGGTCGCGGTTAAGGATCTTGCCCGAGTCCTGGAGCACAACGGCCGCTGAGGAGGAGGGCAGGGCCGTGGCCCGCCACTTGGGGACATCCGCATTCTCCACGGAGGTCCCGGGCGAACACCCCGCAACGGCCAGGGCGAGGACCGCGGCAAACAGAGTCCCCGGCAGCGGCCGGCGCACCGCAGCGGCTGCCATGCGGGCGCGCGGAAGGAGGGCAGGACGTGAAGGCATGGCTCCACCGTACCGCGCAGGCAGGCCGGACTAAACTTGAGCGGTGCCTAGATCCCCTCACGAGTTCACCGCCGGCAACACCCCCGACGCTCCCCGCAGCGACCTTCCCGGCCTGCTGGCGGCGCTCGCCGCAGACCTCCGCCGCCTCGATTACACGCTCGACGGCGTCGCCCGGCTGCTTGGCCCCACCGCCTCCGCGGCACTGAACCGGGACCAGATCATCCCCGCGCTGCTCGCTGCCGAGCGGGCAGTGCGGCAGGACAACCAAGCAGCGCCGCTTGCCGCCGTCGTCCGTCTGTGGCTCCTTGCCGAGCCCCAGGAACGGGAAACGCTCGACGCCGCCCTGCCGGGCACAGGCGTGGAAGGCCTCCTCGAGCTTGGGCTGGTACAGCCCGTTCCCGGCTCGGGCCTGCTCACCGCCAAGGCCGACCTGCGGCCGTACGGATGGGACAGGAATGACGACGGCAGCGGCGGCGCCGAGCTGTGGGTGGCCAGCGACCTTGCCGCCCACCAGCAGGCCGGGGTGCTGCGGCACGACCACGTCCTGGGCATCGGGCAGGCCTCCACCACCCTGGTGCAGACCACCATCCGCCGCCACACCGAGCGCGCCCTGGACCTGGGAACCGGCTGCGGCATCCAGGCCTTCCACCTGCTCCACCACTGCCAGCACGTGACCGCCACCGACATCTCCGAGCGAGCCCTGGCCTACGCCCGGTTCAACATCCTGCTCAATGCAGAGGCGCTGTCCGTCGATCCCGACCGGCTCGAGGACCGGGTGAGCCTGCGCCTGGGTTCCCTCCTGGAGCCTGTAACCGGTGAGGAATTCGGGCTGGTGGTCTCCAACCCGCCGTTCGTCATCACCCCGCGCAGTTCCGGCGAGGATGCCGCAGACCAGTTCACCTACCGCGACGGCGGCCTCCCTGGCGATGACATCGTCGCATCCCTGGTGGCAGACCTGCCCGGGATCCTGGCCCCCGGCGGTTCGGCACAGATGCTGGGCAACTGGGAAGTCCCGGCCGGCTCTGGCTGGGACGAGCGGCCAAAGTCGTGGGTGCGGGCGGGAACTGACGCATGGTTTATCCAGCGCGAGCAGGTCAGCCCGGAACAATATGCCGAAACCTGGCTGCAGGACGCCTCGGAATCCCGGGACCGGCAGCACTACCGGGACGCGTACGCCGCCTACCTTGACGACTTCGCCTCCCGGAACGTGGCAGGGATCGGTTTCGGCATGGTGTGGCTGCGGCGCCCCGCACACGGCGGCCCGGCCGCCATCAGCCGTTTCGAGGAAATCAGCTACCCCATCGAGCAGCCCATCGGACCCCACCTGGGTGCCGCCGTCGAACGCAGCGACTGGCTGGCCGCGCATGATCTTGCCGGCACGCACCTGCTGGTGGCCGACGACGTCACCGAGGAGCGCCACCAGCGCCCCGGTGCCGAACACCCGGGCGTGATCCTGCTCCGGCAGGGTGCCGGGCTTCGGCGCACCAACCTGATGAGCACCGAGCTGGCGGGCTTCGTGTCCGCGTGCGACGGCGACCTCACCGCCGGTCAGATCGCCGGTGCCCTGGAGGCCCTCCTGGGTGGGGCCCTGGACGCCGGCGGGGACGGGGAGGAAGGGTTCGACGCCGGATCCTTCCAGGGTGCGCTGCTCGCCGACGTGGCCAACCTGGTCCGCGACGGCTTCCTCGTTCCGGCAGGGAGCCCAGCCTGACGGGAGGCCCCCTAAGACGCTCGCCGGAACCCCGTCTTTTCCACATGAATGCGCACGATTCCCCAAAATATGGTGAACTAGGCGAACATGGGCTCATCTGCCCCAGCAACCTTTTTCTGTAGGAGCACAGTGCCAAGCAAGGCCAAAACCGGCAAGAAACTCGTGATTGTGGAGTCTCCGGCCAAGAGCAAGACCATCGCCAAGTACCTCGGCGAGGGCTTCATCGTTGAGGCCTCCATTGGTCACATCCGCGACCTGCCGCAGCCGTCCGAACTCCCTGCCGAGCTGAAGAAGACCTCGGTGGGCAAGTTCGCCGTGGACATTGAGCACGACTTCAAGCCGTACTACGTGGTGTCCCCGGACAAGAAGAAAAAGGTGACCGAGCTCAAGGCTGCGCTCAAGGACGCCGACGAACTCTATCTCGCAACCGATGGGGACCGCGAAGGCGAAGCCATCGCGTGGCACCTGCTGGAAGTGCTGAAGCCCAAGGTCCCGGTGTACCGGATGACGTTCGGCGAAATCACCAAGGAAGCCATCCAGCGCGCCATGGGCAACCTGCGCGACGTGGACCAGGACCTGGTGGATGCCCAGGAAACCCGCCGCGTGCTTGACCGGCTCTACGGCTACGAAATCTCCCCCGTGCTGTGGCGCAAGGTGGCGCGGGGACTGTCCGCCGGGCGCGTGCAGTCCGTGGTCACACGCATGGTGGTGGACCGTGAACGCGAACGCATGGCCTTCAAGGCAGCCTCCTACTGGGACCTGACCGGCCAGTTCGGTGCCGACTCCGGCTCCTTTAAGGCCAAGCTTGCCGCCGTTGACGGCGCCAAGGTGGCCACGGGCCGCGATTTCAACGACAACGGCGAACTCACTTCCCGGAACGTGGCCCACCTCAACGAGGAACTGGCAACGTCCCTGGCGGCAGGGCTGCAGGATGCGGAGTTCCGGGTCCGCTCCGTTGACACCAAGCCGTACACCCGGCGTCCCGCGGCGCCGTTCACCACCTCCACGCTGCAGCAGGAGGCGGGCCGGAAGCTGCGCTTCTCCTCCAAGAGCACCATGCAGATCGCCCAGCGGCTGTATGAAAACGGCTACATCACCTATATGCGTACGGACTCCTCCGCGCTGAGTGACGAAGCCATCACCGCTGCCCGCCGGCAGGCTTCGGAGCTGTACGGCCCCGAGTACATCCCGCAGTCACCGCGCGTGTACACCGGCAAGGCAGCGAACGCGCAGGAGGCACACGAGGCCATCCGCCCCGCCGGCGACTCGTTCCGCACCCCGGCCCAGGTGGCCAAGCAGCTGTCGGGCGACGAATTCCGTTTGTACGAACTGATCTGGAAGCGCACCGTCGCCTCCCAGATGGGCGACGCCAAGGGTTCGACGGCGACCATCCGCCTGGGTGCCGTGGCCACCGACGGGCGGGACGCGGAATTCTCCGCCTCCGGCACCGTGATTACCTTCCCCGGCTTCCTCGCCGCCTACGAGGAAGGCAAGGACGAGACGCGCGGCGACGACGACTCCGACGAAGCGCGCCGCCTGCCCAACGTGGCCAAGGGCGACGCCCTCACCGCTGCGGACATCCAGGCCGTGGGCCATGAGACCTCCCCGCCTCCGCGCTACACCGAAGCATCCCTGACCGCGGAACTGGAAAAGAAGGGCATCGGCCGCCCGTCCACCTACGCCTCCACCATCTCCACCATCCAGGACCGCGGCTACGTCCGGAAGCAGGGCTCCGCGCTGGTGCCCAGCTGGATCGCCTTCTCGGTCATCCGGCTCCTGGAGCAGCACTTCTCCGACTACGTGGACTACGAGTTCACCGCCGACATGGAAGGCGATTTGGACAAGATCGCCAACGGCCAGGAAGCCGGCGCGTCATGGCTGCGGCACTTCTACTTCGGCGAGGACCCCGACCCCGGCCTGCTGAGCATCGTGAACAACCTGGGCGAGATCGATGCCCGGGAAATCAACTCGATCCCCATCACAGACGACATCACCCTCCGGGTGGGCAAGTTTGGCCCCTACCTGGAAAGCTCGGCGGCAGTGGTGGACCCGAAGACCGGCGAAATCGTCGAATCGGCGCGCGCCAATGTGCCCGAGGACCTGGCCCCCGACGAGCTCACCGCCGCCAAGGCCATCGAACTGATGGAGACGGCGGCGCCGGAGGAACGTGTGCTGGGCACCGACCCGCACACGGGCCACACCGTTGTTGCCAAGAACGGCCGCTACGGCGCCTACGTCACCGAAATCATCCCGGAGATGACCGAGGAACAAATTGCGGCGCAGCCGGTGGAGTACTACAAGAACGGCAAGCCCAAGCCGCCCAAGAAGCCGGTCAAGGCCAAGCCGCGCACCGGTTCGCTGTTCAAATCCATGACCGTCGAATCGGTCACGCTGGACGAGGCACTGCAGCTCATGAGCCTGCCCCGCGTCCTGGGCGAGGACGCCGAGGGCAACCTCATCACGGTGCAGAACGGCCGGTTCGGCCCGTACCTGAAGAAGGGAACCGACTCCCGGTCCATCGGCTCGGAAGAGGAAATCTTCACCATCACGCTGGAGCAGGCGCTGGAGATCTACTCCCAGCCCAAGCAGCGGGGCGCCCGCGCCGCGGTTCCGCCGCTGGCAGAGTTCGGCCCGGACCCGGTGTCCGAGAAGAACATCGTGGTGAAGGAAGGCCGGTTCGGCCCCTACATCACCGACGGGATCACCAACATCACGGTTCCGCGGGCCACGCCCCTCGAGGAACTGACGCGCGAACAGGCCGTGGAACTCCTGGCCGAGAAACGCGCCAAGGGTCCGGTCAAGCGGACCGCCACCCGCAAGGCTCCGGCCAAGAAGAAGGCAACGGCGAAGAAGTAGCCCGTGGCCGGCGCGTTTGCGCCGGCCACCGGATCGTGATCGGCTAGTCGTATGACTGAACAGCCAGCGCACACGGACCTCCAGCCGCTCAACGACCTCGAAGAGAAGCTCGCCACCGGCGGACAACCCGACGCGAACCCCGTGGACGTCATCCTGTCGTTCCTGAACAGCGAGGTCTACATCATCAGCTCGGACACGGTTGAGGGCATCGACTCCCAGGTGGAGCCCCTGGTCCTTGCCAACGCCGACGGCGACCCCGTCCTTGCCGTGTTCTCGCACCCGAGCCGGGTGGACCAGCAGTACCTGGAAGCTGCACCCAACGTGCTGGGCACCCAGGGCGCCGCCATCATCGCCAACCTTGGCGATGAACTCGGCATGGTGATCAACCCCGGTGCTGCCTATGGTTTCGAGATCAACCCCGAAGGCGTGGCCAACATCAGGCGCGACTTCAAGCGCGCTGACGAGCAATAATGTCCCCATGCGTCTAGGCGTCCTCGATATCGGTTCCAATACTGTCCATCTGCTCCTGGTGGATGCCCACCCCGGTGCGCAGCCGGTCCCGTTCGCGTCCCACAAGCGGCCGCTGTCCCTGGTCCAGTACCTGGAGCCGGACGGCAGCATCAGCGACGAGGGCCAGCACGAGCTGACCGAGTTCGTGCTGGAAGCGTGGGAATTTGCTGCCCGGCACAAGGCCGAGGACCTGCTGGCCTTCTGTACGTCAGCCATCCGCGAGGCCACCAACGGCCCGGCAGTGCTGGCCCGGGTCAAGCACGAAACCACGGTGACCCTCCAGGAACTCACCGGAAGCGAGGAAGCGTCCATGACGTTCTTCGCGGTGCGGCGCTGGCACGGGTGGGGCGCCGGACCCATCCTGAACCTGGACATCGGCGGCGGTTCCTTTGAAATGGCTTTCGGCCAGGACGAGCTCCCCGAAGTGGCCACGTCCGTGCCGCTCGGCGCAAGCCGCCTCACCCGGGACTGGCTCGCCGAGGATCCGCCGTCGGCCAAAAGCGTCAAGGAACTCCGGCGCTATATCAGGGCGACGCTCAAGCCCGCCGTCCGCGGGTTCGACGGCCTGGGCCGGGCCAATGTGGTGGCCGGCACCTCCAAGACCTTCCGCTCCCTGGCCCGGATCGCCGGGGCTGCCCCCAGCGCTGAGGGCCCGTACGTCAAACGGGAACTGCACGCCTCGGACCTGGGGATCTGGACCCAGCGGATCTCGGCCATGAGCTCGGAGGACAGGCTGCACCTTCCCGGCGTCTCCGAGGCGCGGGCCCATCAGCTCCTGGCCGGCGCGCTGGTGGCCGAAGCCGCGCTTGAGATGTTCAAGTTCAAGAAGCTCCGCATCTGCCCCTGGGCACTGCGTGAAGGCCTCATCCTCCGGCGCCTGGACCAGCTGGTATTTTCCGGTCCGCTGGAGCCGGCACCGCATGTGGCCGCTTCCCGGCCGGTGGAAGCACCGGTCTAGGGGCCCAACGCCCCCGCTGCCGCGGCCGTTAAAAGCGGAAGCACCGGGGCGGGCAACAGGAAAATGGGGGAAAACCTGTCGCCGCGCCGCCGGTGCCCTGGCAGGCATCCCCATGCCTGCCGCATCACTCGCACCCTCAATGAGGTAATAACTACGTTAGGACCGCAAGTTGTGTGCTGCCTGCGGTGAAGATGGGAGTTGCCTGTGAATGCCTGCCTCCTGCAATGATGGAGGCATGAGCAACCGAATCGCATTCCTTGGCTGTGGATCCATGAACGAGGCCATTCTTGGCGGCCTGCTGGAGGCAGGGACGGATCCCGGGGATGTGGTGGCCACGGTCCGCCGCGCGGAGCGTGCATCCGAGCTGGCCGAGCGCTACCCGGGGATCACTGCCATTGCCGGCGAGGAGGAACCTGACAACAACAGGCAAGCCACCAAGGGGTCCGCCGTCGTCATCCTTGGCGTCAAGCCGGTGGGCATCGCGGACCTTGCCCGGGAGATCAGCCCGGCACTTTCGCCGGACACCGTGGTGGTCAGCGTCGCCGCCGCGGTCTCGATCGCCCAACTCGAGGCAGCCCTCCCGGAAGGGCAGCCGGTCATCCGGACCATGCCCAACACGCCGGCAAAACTGGGGCGCGGCGTCGTGTCCGTCTCGCCAGGAACCCACTGCAGCCCTGGGCAGCTCCAGAAGGTCAAGGACATCCTCCAGGGCGCAGGCACCGTGGTGGAGGTCCCGGAGGAGCAGGTGGACGCGCTCTCCGCCATCAGCGGGTCCGGCCCGGCCTACGCTTTCTACCTCGCCGAGGCCATGGCGTCCGCCGGGGAGGAACTGGGCCTGGACCGGGAGTTGTCCCTGTTGCTGGCGCGCGAAACGGTTGCCGGTGCGGGCCTCATGCTCGCCCAGCCCGGAGCGGACCCGGCAGCGCTGCGCAAAGCCGTGACCAGCCCCAACGGCACCACCGAACGCGCCATTGCCACCTTCGACGAACAGGGCATCCCGGCCATCATTGCGGCCGGTGCCCGCGCGGCAGCCGACCGGGCAGCGGAGATTACCAGGCAGCTCGGCTAGGGCCGCGCGGCGAACCGTTCGAGCAGGTCCACGTGGCCGGAGACGATGAGCATGTCGCGGGAGGACACCTTGGTCTCGGGCCGGGCATAGGTGAAGTCCTCGCCGGGGGACTTCACGCCCACAATGGTCACGCCGTACTTGGAACGGACCTTTGACTCGTCCAGGGTGAAACCCACGGTTTCGCGCGGCGGGTACATTTTCACGATGGCAAAGTCGTCGTCGAACTCGATGAAGTCCAGCATGCGCCCGGAGACCAGGTGCGCGGCGCGGACACCGGCGTCGGCTTCCGGGTAGATCACGTGGTTGGCGCCGATGCGGGTCAGGATCTTGCCGTGGGAGGGCGTAATGGCCTTCACCCACAGGTGCTCGATGCCGAGGTCCACCAGGTTGACGGTAATCAGCACGGAGGATTCGATGGAGGTGCCCACACCCACGACGGCGGAGCTGAACTCCTGGGCGCCGAGCTGGCGGAGCGCATCGATGTTGGTGGCGTCCGCCTCCACCACGTGGGTCAGGAGGGGCGCCCATTTCTGCACCAGGTTCCGGTCCCGTTCGATCGCGAGGACTTCCCGGCCCTGCTTCACCAGCTGTTCAGCCGTGGATGATCCGAAGCGGCCCAGCCCGATCACCAGTACAGGGGCATTGTGGGCGGGGCGCCGGGGGGCGTCTGTGGAACTAGCCAATGATCGGCCTCTCTTCGGGATAGTGGTACAACTGGCTGCGCTGGCGCAGGGCCAGGGCAGCGGCGAGGGTAACGGTACCCACGCGGCCCGCGAACATCAGCGCCGTGAGGACGTAGACGCCGGCGGGCGGCACCTCCGCGCTGAGGTTGGTGCTGAGTCCCACCGTGGCGAACGCGGAGATGGTTTCGAACAACACACGGTCAAGTGACTGGCCGCTGATGTGCAGCAGCAGGAAAGCCGACACGGAAACCAGGGTGGCGCCGGCGACGATCACAGAGATGGCCACCCGCATGCTGCCCTGCGGGATGGTCCGGCCGTAGACCTTGACGTCGGCGTCGCCACGGGCCTCGGCGACGATGGCCAGGAACATGACGGCGATGGTGGTCACCTTGATGCCGCCGGCCGTGGAGGCGGAGCCGCCGCCGGCAAACATCAGGGCATCGGTCAGCAGCATAGTGGTGGAGTCCATTTGGTTCTGGTCCACCAGGTTGAATCCGCCCGAACGCGTCATCACGGACGCGAAGAGCGCGTGGGTGATCTTGTCGCCCACGCTCATGGTGCCGATGGTCCGGGCGTTGTCCCACTCCATCAGCGCCCACAGGAACGCCCCTGCCGCCAGGAGGATCAGGGAAACCTGGATGGTGAGCTTGGTGTGGAGATTCCACTTCTTCCAGTTCAGGCCGTTCTGCTGCAGGACCATCACCACGGGGAATCCCAGGCTGCCCATGAAGACCCCCACCATGAGGGGGATCAGGATCCAGAGGTCCGTCTCGTAGGGCACGATCCCGTCCGAGTGCGGCGTGAAGCCGGCGTTGTTGAACGACGAGATGGCATAGAAAATACCGTGCCACACCGACTGCCAGAAGGGCTCACCCAGGGTGAGGAACCGGGGGACCAGCGCGAGCGCCAGGACACCCTCGATGACCACGGACGTGGTGATGACGATCCGCAGCAGGGTGCCCACCTCGCCCAGGCGCCCGGCGTTGTTCATGGACTCCGCCGCGATGATCTTGCCCCGGACACCCAGCCGCTTGCTCACCATCAGTGCCAGCAACGACGCCAGCGTCAAGGTGCCCAAGCCGCCGATGAAGATGCCCACCAGGATCACCAGCTGGCCGAAGAAGGACCAGTGGACCGCCGTCGACACCACCGTGAGCCCCGTGACGCACACCGCAGAGACCGCGGTGAACAGCGCCTGGTGGATAGGCGTGGGGGTTCCGTCAGCTGAGGAGACCGGCAGGGACAGCAGGAACGTGAACACCGTGCAGACGGCGGCGAACGCCGTCAGCGCCAGCCGTGCGGGTGTGGTGTTGGCAATGTCGTCAATGAAGTCGCGCAGCCGCGTGAGGACCCGGAGGCCCTCCCGCTCCTGCGCCGGGGGGTGCCAGGTGGCCGGCGTCCGGGGCCTCGACTGGCTCTGGGTCATGTGTGGCTTTTCCTCGGTTGTAACGGCTTCCCCCAGTAGTAAACCACTAAAGCCCGCGTCATGGCCGGGTGGGCGGCCGTGCGGGCTCGGGTAGCCTGTGATTGATGACATACCTGCCCGGCCTCAGCCAGCCCGCGCCGCCAACGATGGTGGCGTGGAGTCCTGACATGACAGCCTACAACTTTGGTCCGGGCCACCCCATGGCGCCGGAGCGGATGGACCTGACGGCCCGCCTTGCCCGCAGCCTGGGTCTGTTCGACCTGGACCATGTTGATGTCGCGGCGCCGGAGGTGGCCTCGGACGCCGACCTGCAGTCCGTTCACTCGCCGGAATACGTGGCGGCGGTCCGCCGTGTCAGCACGGACCCCTCCCGGCCGGACGAGTCCCGGGGGCTGGGAACTGAGGACGATCCCGCGTTCGCCGGCATGCATGAGGCCGCGGCACGCCTGGCCGGCGGCTCCCTGCTGGCGGCATCGCGCGTGCTGGAGGGGTCGGCCGTCCACGCCGTCAACTTCGGCGGCGGCATGCACCACGCGTCCCGGGACCGTGCCAGCGGATTCTGCATCTACAACGACGCAGCGGTTGCGGTGCAGAAGCTGCTCGACGGCGGCGTACGCAAAGTGGCCTACATCGACGTCGACGCCCACCACGGGGACGGCACCCAGAACATCTTCTGGGATGATCCCCGGGTCCTCACCCTCTCGCTGCATGAGACAGGGCTGACCCTCTTTCCCGGGACCGGGTTCGCCAACGAGATCGGCGGCCCGGCGGCAGAAGGAACCGCAGTGAATGTTGCCCTGCCTGCGGGCACCGGTGACGCCGGGTGGCTCCGCGCCTTCTACGCCGTGGTGCCGCAACTGGTGGGCGCCTTCGAACCCGAGGTGATCGTGAGCCAGCACGGCTGCGATTCACACCGCAGCGATCCCCTGACGCACCTCAACCTCAGCGTGGACGGACAGCGGGAGGCAGCGAACGCCGTCGGGCATCTGGCCGAGCGCTACTGCGGTGGCCGGTGGATCGCCACCGGCGGCGGCGGCTACAACGTGCTGGACGTGGTGCCGCGGGCCTGGAGCCACCTGGTGGCCATCGCCGCCGGACGGCCCGTGCCGCTGCGGACGCCCGTGCCCGGGGACTGGCGGCAGTATGTGACGGAGAAGTTCGGCAGGGAGGCGCCGGCCCTCATGGGGGATGACGTGGAGCTGTGGTGGCGGTCCTGGGAAGTGGGCTTCGACCCCAACGACGCCGTGGACCGCACTGTCATGGCCACCCGCAGGGCAGTGTTCCCGCTGCATGGGCTGGACCCATGGTTCGACTAGGCTCCCTGGCGGCCGAAATAGTTGATGCCTTTCGGGGCATATGTCGCTAGGGTGGGAGGCATGGTGACAGACGACGTATTTGCCGTCATAGCGGAATCCACCCGGCGGGATATCCTGGTGGCCCTCCGGGCAGGAGACAAGGCCGTGGGGGAGCTGGTGGAGGAACTGGCGGCGAGCCAGCCCACCATTTCCAAGCACCTGAAAGTCCTTCGTGAAGCACAGCTGGTCAGCATGCGGGCCCAAGGCCAGAAGCGGTACTACGCGTTGAACCGCGGGCCGCTGGAGGGCATCGCCAGCTGGCTGGAGACGTTCGACGTCGGCCCTGGCACCAAAGCCGCCACGGCACCGCGTGGCCATCATCAGGAAATCCCGGGTCAGGCAGTCCCGGCCCAGGCGGGCAGTGCCACAGCGGGCGCTGCCCACCTGACCGAAGGCGTCGCCGCCGCGGCCCCCTCCCTGTCCCGGGCCGCCGGCGCTGCCGGGCCAGGCGCGTCGCAGACCCGGGAGGAAGTCCCGGCGCCCGTCCTGGTGCGCGAAGGCGCCGAGCTGAGCCCCGCCGTCGTGATTCCCGGCGGGACGGCCGCCCCTTTGAGCGATGACAGCGTGCCCCAGCAAATCGGCAGGACTGTTGGCCGCGCTGCCACCAAGGCCGCCGACCTGCTGGCGAACCTGCCCAACCTCCCTAAGTTCGGCCGCAAGAAGTAATCCCCGCGGAGCGGTAAGCGCAGCCTACTTGGCCAGCAGGCGCACGTGGTCCGGGGTGAGTTCGGACACCTTGCTGACGCCCAGCAGCGCCATGGTCCGCGCCATGTCCTTCTCGAGGATCTGCAGGGTGCGGTCCACTCCCGCCCGTCCGCCGGCCATCAGGCCGTAGAGGTAGGCGCGGCCGATCAGGGTGAAGTCCGCGCCCAGGGCCAGGGCGGCCACGATGTCCGCGCCGCTCATGATCCCGGTGTCCAGGATGATGGCGGCATCGGTGTTGTCCGCCGTGAAGGCCTCCTTGACCCCGGGCAGCAGGTGGAACGGGATGGGGGCCCGGTCCAGCTGGCGGCCGCCGTGGTTGGACAGGACCACGCCGTCGGCGCCGTGGTCCACTACCTTGCGGGCGTCCTCAACGGTCTGGATGCCCTTGACCACCAGCTTGCCTTTCCAGGTTTCGCGCAGCCAGTCCAGGTCCTCGAACGTGAGGGTGGGATCGAACATGGAGTTGATGAGATCGGCCACGGTGCCGGTGTAGCGGGAGAGCGAGGCGAACGTGAGCGGCTCGTGGGTGAGGAAGTTGAACCACCAGGCCGGCCGGTAGGAGGCATCCAGGACGGTCTTCACCGTGAGCGCCGGCGGGATGGTCATGCCGTTGCGGACGTCGCGCAGGCGGGCGCCGGCCACGGCAGTGTCCACGGTCACCATGAGGGTGTCGTTGCCCGCCCTGGCTGCGCGCTCGATCAGTTCCAGCGACCGGTCCCGGTCCGTCCACAGGTACAGCTGGAACCAGTTGCGCCCGTTGGGTGCGGCAGCGGCGACGTCCTCGATCGAGGCGGTGCCCATGGTGGACAGGGTGTAGGGGATGCCTGCGGCCGCCGCTGCCTGCGACCCTGCGTATTCGCCCTCGGACTGCATCATCCGGGTGAACCCTGTCGGTGCGATGCCAACGGGAAGCCGCGAGGGCTTTCCCAGGATCTCCGTACTGAGGTCGATGGCGGAGACGTTCCGCAGGATGCCCGGCCGGAACTCGATGTCCAGGAAGGCCTGGCGGGCGCGGCGGAGCGTGATCTCCTCTTCAGCCGCGCCGTCGGTGTAGTCGAAAGGCGCCTTGGGGGTGCGGCGCTTGGCGATGTCGCGGAGTTCCCAGATGGTGCTGGCCCGCTTCAGCCGCGCCTCCTTGCTGAACTCCGGCTTCTTGAACTGCATCAGCGGCGCCAGGTCCGAGTACTTGGGAATGCGGCGCTTCAAGGCTGCGGGCAGCGCGGACGACGACGGTGCCGGGGCGGGTGCCGGCGCTGCGGGGATGTCGGTGGTGTCCGGCGCCGGGGTCGCCTCAGGGTTGTTGGGCTGGATGGTATGCGTCATGGGTCCTCCTATGGTCCAACCACACTCTAGGTGATGTGGTCCAACCACATCAAGTACCATTGGCCTATGCGTACCCATCAGCTGGTCCTGTCCTGGATCGAGGACCAACTCTCGGCCGGCCGGTTGGCCGTGGGTGGAAGGCTGCCGGCGGAGCGCACCTTGGCCGAACAGCTCAAGGTCTCCCGCACATCGGTCCGCGAGGCGATCCGGATTCTGGAGGCAATGGGAGTGGTCCGCGCGGGCGTCGGGTCCGGGCCGGAAGCCGGGACGGTGGTGATTTCGGACCCCACCGCGGCGCTGGGATCCGCCCTGCGGCTGCACGTGGCCACCCAGCACCTGCCCGTGGCGGACATCGTGGAAACGCGGGTCCTGCTGGAGTCATGGGCTGCGGCGAAAGCCCCGCAGGACGCACCCGAACTTGACGGGGCGGCCGCGCTCCTGGCGGCCATGGATGCCCCGGACGGGCTTTCGGCCAGCGATTTCCTGGCCCTCGATGTCCGGTTCCACCTGGCCCTGGCCAACGCCGCCGGCAATGCGGTGGTCAGTGCCATGATGGGGTCGCTCCGGGAAGCCATCCAAGGCTACGCTGCCGAACTCACGGCCACCTTGCCGGACTGGGAAGCCACAGCGTCGCGCCTGCGCACCGAACACCACGCCATCCTCGCTGCGGTCAGGAATGGCGACGGCGCCCGGGCCGCGGAACTCGTGGCGGCCCACATCGAGGGATTCTACAAAGAGGCCGGGCTGGGCGAGGGATAAACCTGGGCGCAGCGTAGAGAAAGGCTCAGCCGTGGACCGTGCTGCGCGGCGCCTTGGCCGGCCCGGTGCTGGCCCGCACTTCCAGCCTCGGCTGGTAGCGGCTGCCCGTGGACGCATTGCCTTCCTTCCGGATCAGCGCCCGGAGCTGGTGCCAGGCCTGCTCGCCCAGTTCGGTGATGGGGACCGCGCCGGTGGTGAGGGCCGGCGTCGTGTACCTGGCGAAGGGGATGTCATCGAAGCCGGTCACGGAAATGTCTCCGGGGACGTCCAGGCCGCGCTCATGCAGTCCGCTCATCAGGCCCATTGCCACCAGGTCATTGAAGGCCAGGATGCCTGTGGCCCCGCTCGCCAGGACGGCATCCACCGCTTCGTGCCCGGTGTCGAAGTCGGAGCCGCCCTCCAGCATGGTCACCTCCACCTCGGGGTGGGCGGCCCTGAAGGCCTCCAGGCCCTTGAGCCGCATCTCATTGGAGGCGCTGCGGGGCGGGCCCGCGAGGAAGGCCAGGCGGGTGTGGCCCAATTCCACAAGGTGCCCCGCGATGTCCTGGACGCCCTGGCCGTAGTCCACCACCAAGCTGGGCACGTTCGGCGTGGAGGTGGTGCGGTTGATCAGCACCAGCGGGTGCAGCGAGGGTGCGATCTCCTCCAGTTCCGCATCGGACATGCGCGGGGCGCACAGGACCAGCCCGTCGCAGCGCCGGCGCGCCTCGCCCGCGAGGATGGACTCCTCGCTGGACACTTCGAATGAGTCCGCGATGAGCACGCGGTAACCGTCCTGGGCGGCTGCCCGGCTCAGGCCGCGGAGGATCGCCTGGAAGGTGGGGTTGGCCAGGTCCGGCACCACAATGCCGATGGTGTCCGTCTTGCCCAGGGCCAGGCTGCGGCCCACGGGATTGGGCTGGTACTTCAGTTCGGCGGCCGCTGCACGGACCCTGGCGGCAATGTCCGGGTCCACGGTGAAGTTTCCGTTCATGACACGCGAAACGGTGGCATGGGAGACTCCCGCCTTCACGGCGACATCTGCGATGCCGATCCTGCCGCTTGCCGATTTCCTGGCCATGGGGAACCCTTCGTTTGCGCCATCCGCCGGAGCTGCCGCGACCGGTTGGTGCCCGGGCGGCCGGCCGTGATGGCAACCTGCTTTGAAAGACAGCATATACGGGCGTAGGAAAGCGATTTCTATGCTTTTCCCAGCCGTTTTCCCGGACCGCCGGCAGATGTCCTGCGCCGGGAGCGAAGAAAGCGCTTTCCCTCAGCGCGGGAAATGGTTGACGAATGCCCCGCGGGGTTGGTACAACTTTTATAGACAACTGAGAAAACGCTTTCTCGCCTGCTTTTCCAACGGGTGCAGCAGAGTGCCGCCGCTGATCCACAGCCGCCGTTCCCACGGCCGTTCAATGAGCTTTCGAAAGGGACCCCCATGGTCAACACAGCCGAGACGACGTCGGCCGCAGCTGCCGCCCAGGCCACTGCCAAGGACGGCGGGAAGACCCGCATCGCCCTGATCGGCACCGGTGGCCGCTCCGAGATGTACATCCGGGCCATCTTCGGCAAGCACGCCGACACCGCCGAACTGGTGGCGTTCTCCGACGTGAATCCCGGACGCGTGGAGTTTTACCAGAAGCTCATCCAGGAACTGGGCGCGCCGGGACCGGTGGCGTCCTTTGATCCCGCGGACCTGACAGCGTTTATCCAGGCCAACGGCATCGACCGGATTATTGTCACTACCCCGGACTACACCCATGCGGACTATATTGTTGAGGGTCTTCGTGCCGGAGCGGATGTCGTGGTCGAAAAGCCACTGACCATCGATGCCGAAGGCTGCCGCCGCATCACCCAGGCCGTCCAGGAAACCGGCCGGAACGTGGTGGTCACGTTCAACTACCGCTACTCGCCCCGCAACAGCGCGCTCAAGGAAATCATCCAGAGCGGCGTGATCGGCAAAGTCACGTCCGTCGACTTCAGCTGGGTCCTGGACACCGTCCACGGCGCGGACTACTTCCGCCGCTGGCACCGTGAGAAGAAGAACTCCGGCGGGCTGCTCATCCACAAGGCGTCGCACCACTTTGACTTGGTCAACTGGTGGATCGACGACGTCCCGGAGCGGGTCTTCGCTTCCGGTGGCCTGAAGTTCTATGGCGACAAGAACGCTGCCGAGCGCGGCCTTGGCCCACGCCCGGAACGGGGAACGCCCGACGCCGATGCCCCCGCCGGCGCGAAGGACCCCTTCGCGCTGGACCTGCGCGAGGACGAGCGGCTCAAGGCACTGTTCCTGGACAACGAACACTACGACGGCTACCGCCGCGACCAGGATGTCTTCACCGCCGGCATCACCATTGAGGACAACCTGGCCCTGGTGGTGGAGTACCAGGGTGGGCCGCGCCTGAGCTACTCGCTGAACGCGCACAGCCCCTGGGAAGGCTACCGGGTGGGGGTCAACGGCACCGAGGGCCGGGCGGAGCTTGAAGTGGTGGAACGCGCCGCCGTCCTGCACAGCACCGACCAGAAAACCGTCGTGGACCCTTCCGCGACCCCGGTGGAGGAAGAGGACGCCGTGCGCCGCAACGGCGAGCGGCTGGTGGTCCAGCGCCACTGGGAGGCCGCGTACGAGGTGCCGATCGTCAACGGCGAAGGCGGGCACGGCGGCGGTGACGAACTGCTGCTGTCGGACCTCTTCAACGGACCGGGCGAGGACCCCCTGGGCCGGCCCTCCGGTTACCTGGACGGCCTGCGTTCAGTGTCCGTGGGCATCGCAGGCAACCGCTCCCTGGAATCGTCCCTGCCCGTCCGGGTCGAGGACCTGGACCTCGGCGTCGATCTTCGCCGCGCCAAGTAGAGGAAAAACCATGAGCAGGATATTCGTGACCGGCGGCGCGGGCCGCCTTGGCCGCAGCGTGGTGGCGGGGCTGGCCCAGGCGGGCCATGAGGTGGTCTCGGTTGACCGTGACGCCGTCCCCGCCGGGCTCCTGCCGGCCGGCGTCGTCCAGGAGACCGCGGACCTCCTGGCGCCGGGCGAGGCACTGCGCCTCCTTCGGGATGCAAGGCCCGACGCCGTCATCCACCTTGCGGCGATCGCGGTACCGTTCAGCGCACCCGAGGACGTCATTTTCGCCACCAACACCCGGCTCGCCTTCGCGGTCATCAGCGCCGCAACGGAACTGGGCGTTGGCAAAATCGTCACCGCCAGCAGCCCCACGGTCCTGGGCTACGGATGCCCGGCGGGGTGGCTGCCGCCGTCGTTCCCGTTGGACGAGCGCACGCCGCCCAAGCCCTGGAACGCCTACGCGCTGTCCAAGCTCATCGCCGAGCAGACCATGCAGATGTTCGCCACGGCGCAGGGAGAGAAGATCCGGTACGCGGCGTTTCGTCCCTGCTTTGTCATCTCGCCGGAGGAATGGGACGGTGCCCCCACCCAGCAGGGGCACACGCTCGCCGAACGCCTGGCCGACCCCGCCCTCTCCGCTCCGGCGCTGTTCAACTACGTGGACGCCCGGGATGTGGCTGATTTCCTGGACCTGCTGCTGCAGAAAATGGCAGACATTCCGAACGGGGAAACCTTCTTCGTAGGGGCAGCCGACGCACTGGCCACCGCGCCCCTGGCGGAGCTGATGCCAAAATTCCTGCCGGGAAGCGAAGCGCTCAGCGCCGGCCTGACCGGAACCAACCCGGCGTTCTCCATTGCCAAGGCCCGGGAACTGCTCGGCTGGCAGCCCAAGCGCAGCTGGCGCACAGAACTCAAGTCCCACCCAACCCTCAACGACGAGGCTTCCACGCTGGTTACCGCCAGCGCCGGAGGCAAGGAGACATCATGAAATTCGACGGCGTACTGTTCTTCCCCGTCACCCCGTTCACGGCCGAAGGTGCCGTTGACGTGGAACTGCTCAAGGAACACATCAGCTCCCGGCTGCCTTTCGGCCCGGGCGGCGTCTTCCCCGCCTGCGGCACCGGCGAATTCCACGCCCTCAGCATCGGGGAGGTCCGCACCGTGGTGGCGGCCGCCGTCGAGGTCGTTGCCGGACGAGTCCCTGTGGTGGCCGGTGCGGGCGGACCCCTGGGCCACGCCCTCGCAGCCGCCCGGGCTGCCGAGGAAGCAGGCGCCGACGCGCTGCTGGTGCTTCCGCCGTACCTGGTCACCGGCCCCACGGACGGACTGGTGGCCTACATCGAGGCCGTGGCCAACGCCAGCAGCCTGCCGGTCATCGTGTACCACCGCGGCAACGCCAAATTCACTGCGATATCAATGGCCAAGCTCGCCGCCAACCCCAAGGTCATCGGTTTCAAGGATGGTCTTGGCGACGTGGGCCTCGCCCAGGAAATCGTGTCCGCGGTCAAGGCAACGGGCCGCGAGGACTTCGCCTTCTTCAACGGCCTGCTCACCGCCGAACTGACGCAGGGCGCGTACCGCGGTCTGGGCATCCCGCTGTACTCCTCGGCGGCTTTCGCCATGGCCCCGGAGATCGCCAAGGCCTACTACGATGCCTACGCTGCCGGAGACGAGGAACGGCGCAACGCCCTCCTTGAGGGCTTCTACGCACCCCTGGTACGCCTGCGGGACCAGACCCCCGGCTTCGGCGTTTCCCTGATCAAGGCGGGCCTCCGGCTGGGCGGAATGCCGGTGGGTTCCGTCCGCCCGCCGCTGGTGGACCCCACGGAGGAACAGCTCGTGGAGCTCAAGGCCATCCTGGCCAAGGGTTACGAGCTGGCCGGGCACTGATGGGCGCACCGGCGGCCGAAGCCGTCCGTACCGTTCCGCGCATCACCGGCCTGTCGACGCGGCTCCTCACCGTTCCGCTGCGCCGCAGCTGGGGCGCAGAGGCGCCGGAGAACCACGTGATCGCCACGGAGGTTCACACGGACGACGGCGGCACGGGCTTTGGTTTCTCCTGGACGCCCACCATCGGTCCCCAGGCAGTCAAGGCGCTGCTTGATCACGACATCGCCCCTTTCATCGCCGGTCTGCCCGCCACCCCCGGGGGCGTGTGGGACGTGCTCTGGAAGCGGCTGCACGAGGCCGGCGGCGGAGGGCTCACCACCATCGCCATGGCTGGTGTGGACCTTGCGCTGTGGGACCTGCAGGCCCGCCGTGCCGGGACATCGGTCACCGGCCTGCTGGGCCAGCGGCAGGAATCAGCCGAGGTTTACGGCTCCGGCGTGAACCTGCACTACACCCTGGACGAGCTGGTGGCACAGGCTGAACGCTGGGTTGCCGCCGGCCACCAGGCAGTGAAGATCAAGGTGGGCAAACCGGACCTCCGCGAGGACCGCGAACGCGTTGCCGCCGTCCGCTCCGTCCTGGGCCCGGACCGCAGGCTCATGATCGACGCAAACCAGCGGTGGGACCTGCCCACCACCTTCCGGGCCCTCGATGTGCTGGCCGAATTCGGGCTGGAATGGCTGGAGGAACCCATCCGCGCGGACGATCTCTGGGCCTACCGCAGGCTCCGGAAGCACTCGCCCGTGCCCATCGCCCTTGGCGAAAACCTGCACACCATCTACCGGTTCCGCGATTTCATAGAGGCGGAGGCGGTGGACATCATCCAGCCCAACATCATCCGGGTGGGCGGCATTACCCCGTTCCGGCGGATCGTTGAGCTGGCACGGACCAATAGCATCAAGGTCATGCCGCACCTGCTGCCCGAACTGTCCGGGCAGCTGGCCCTGACCCTGGCGGAGCCCACCATGGTGGAGGACGTCGAGGAGGCATCCTTCGAACAGTTGGGGATCCTGGCCGGCCCGTCGCCGGTGCGGTTCGCCAACAGCAGGGTGGCCCTGGCGGACCGGCCCGGACTGGGCTTCCGCTTCCGGGAAACCCCGCAGCCATGAACTTCCATACGACGAACAGGTACCTGACGTGACAACTGCAACGCTTTCCCTGACAGAGCTCACCGCTGCGGCCACAGCAGCAGCCAGGATCTCGGCCGCAGCCCCTGACGCAGAGCGCGCCGGCTGGCTGAACGCGGTGGCTGACGCCCTGGACGCCAATGCTGCTGAACTGGTGGACATCGCGGACGCCGAGACCAGCCTGGGTGCCCCGCGGCTGACGGGGGAGGTGGCCCGCACCACCGGCCAGCTGCGCCTGTTCGCCCGGGTGATCACTGAGGGTTCCTATCTTGAAGCCATCATCGACCACGCGGATCCCGCTGCCACCCCGCCCAGGCCTGACCTCCGCAGGATCCTCAAGCCCATCGGCCCTGTTGCCGTCTTTTCCGCCTCCAATTTCCCGTTTGCCTTCTCCGTGGCAGGCGGTGACACCGCCTCGGCCCTCGCCGTCGGGTGCCCGGTCATCGTCAAGGCACACTCAGGCCACCTGCGGCTGTCCGAACGCACGGCGGAGATCGTGGCGGAGGCGCTTCGCGGCGCGGGTGCACCGGACGGCCTGTTCGCCCTGGTCCACGGCCGTGAAGTGGGAACAGCCCTGGTCCAGGACCCCGCCATCAAGGCCGTGGGCTTCACCGGGTCCATCCCCGGCGGCCGGGCCCTGTTCGACCTTGCCACCTCCCGCCCCGACCCCATCCCGTTCTACGGGGAACTGGGGAGCCTGAACCCCGTGGTCATCACCGCGGCGGCACTGGAGGCACGCTCCGCGGAACTCGCCGCCGGACTGGCGGGCTCCTTCACCCTTGGGGCGGGCCAGTTCTGCACCAAGCCGGGCCTGGTGTTCATCCCCGCGGGGACGCAGTTTGCCGGGGCCGTGGCGGAGGCCAGCAAGGACAAGCCAGCCCTGGGCATGCTCACCAGCCGGATCGCGGAAGCCTACCCGGACGGGTTGCGCGCCTTCGCGTCAGTCGACGGCGTGGAGGTGGTCAGCGGCACCGTGGACCAGGACGCGGCCGCCAACGGCGCCGCTCCGGTGGTCTTCTCCACCACCGCCGCCAAGGTGCTGGAACGCCCGGAGCAGCTGCTGGAGGAGTGCTTCGGCCCCACCACCATCCTCATCGAATACACGGGCCAGGACGAACTGTCCGCCGTCCTGGCCAAGGTCCCGGGGAGCCTGACCGGCACCCTGCACGCCCAGCCCGGTGAGGACATCGCAGGCCTGGTGGAGCAGCTGTCCGGACTTGCAGGACGCGTCCTGTTCGAAGGCTGGCCCACGGGCGTGGCCGTCAACTGGGCCCAGCAGCACGGTGGCCCGTACCCGGCCACCACGTCACTGTTCACCTCGGTGGGCGCGACGGCGGTCCGCAGGTTCCAGCGGCCGGTGGCCTACCAGGACGCCCCGGAGGCAGTGCTGCACCCGGCACTGCGTGAGGACAACCCCCTGGGCATCCCGCGCCGCGTGGACGGTGAACTGCAGCTTCCGTAAGCCAAGGGCCGGCAGGACCATCAACTAAGCCCCGGGACCGCAAGGTCCCGGGGCTTACGTGATGCCTGCAGAAGCGCCTTACAGCTGCAGCGTCACCGGCCGGTCCAGCCCATTCACGGTGGCCACAGGCCAGCGCGGGTCCACGGTGAGCACTCGAAGTCCGGATTCCGTGAGCTGTACCGTGTCTTCGATCTTGACGCCGGGGCCGGAAGGGTTCCAGGTGAAGGCCTGGTCCAGCACCACAGTGTCGGTGGCTTCGGATGTCACCCGCGGGTCACGGCCCGCGTAGCCGGCCGGACCACCCTGGTGGTGCTGCTCCCACTGGTCCGCCCCGAAACCGTGCCGCACGTAGGATGCCTGGATCTCGGCGAAAATCCTGTCCAGCCCGACTCCCGGGACGGTGGCGTCAAAAACATCCGCTTCCACTGCCGCGATGCGCGCCTCGGCGTCGCGCTCTTCCGGGGTGCCGGCGTCGAACCTGATCCAGCGGGTGATGTTGGCAACCAGGCCGTCGCGGCGGGCGCACACGACGGCCATGGCACGCCTGCCGAGGGGGGAGTGCGTGGCCAACGGGTGCCGGAAGGTGGTGCGGGAGCTGCCGTTGCACAGCAGGACCAGCGGCTCCGCGCCGGCGGCCACCACCCGGCCCGCCAGGGCCGAAACCAGCTCGAATTCCGTGGTGTCGGGGCGGGCGGCAGACAGGACATCGGTCATCATGGCGGCCAGTTCCGCGCTGAGGGTGGAATAGCGGGCGCTTTCAGCGGGAAGGAGCCGCTGGCGGGCGGCCCGCAGCTGCGAAGAGACGTCCGCTTCCGCCAGCGGCCGGGAGCCGTTTCCGACGGCGGCCGCGGCCTGGTGCAGGTTCCCGTACCAGGGCACGGTGTGCAGGTTGACGCCGCCGGGAAGCTCCTCGGCCGCGATCCTGCCGGCTTCGTTGTTGAACGTGACCAGGTGGTCGCCGTCCCGGTCCACCAGCAGGGCGGCGATGGGATCGCCGGCCAGGCTGATGTGGACGCGGCTGCCGTCCAGGTACCACGTCAGGGCGGTGTTCGTGGTGAGAAGCACGGAGTCATACCCGGCGGCGTCGAGAATGTCCAGGACACGCTGGCGCTTGATGGCCCGGTCCGTCCTGGACCCGGGAGCCACCCGCGCCTCCCGCCCGGAAACGGCTGATGTTGTTGTTTGGCTCACGACGGCTCCCCCTGCTGGTTGGTCAAATCTTCGATGTCGGTTGTGGACAGGATTCCGTCGGCCACAAAGACGGTGACGCGCCGCCGCACGGGACTGCCCGGCCGGGCCATCACGGGGGCGTCCCATGCCAGGGACTGGCCCACTCCGGGGTAGCCGTCCACCCGGACAAACCAGGGATCCGTGGACCCTTCCGGTGCGACGAACACCAGGGTGGCGGGCCCGCCGTCGAACTTTCCTGACCAGGCGAGCCAGGGCGTGACGCTTCCGTGGGTCTCCGCCTCGCCGGAACCGGCGGGCGTCCAGACCGCGGCGTCACCGCAAGGGGGCAGGCGCCAGAAGAAGCCACCGTAACCGCCCTCGAAGCGTCCGTTCGATCCCGGGCTGCCCAGGCTGACCGGCTTGTCACCGGCGGGGGACAGCGCGAAGTCGAGGGACAGCCGCCAGATGGAGGGCGCGACGCCGGACCACGCCCAGGAGCGCTCCTCCACCAGGATGGGGGCACCGTCGGGCCCGTTCCAGTCCAGGGTTTCCTGGAGCTTGCCCGCACGCCCTTCGCCGGCGTCGGCCTGCACCGCCGTGGTGGCGGTGCGGACGATGCTGCCATGATCAGGACGCCAGACGTACTGCCCGGCTTCCCGGGTATAGGTGCGGCCGCCCCAGAAATTCACCCCGTCCACGTCCTGCAGCGCCACCCCAACCCCCAGGTGCCACACGTGGTCCAGCGGCTGGTGGTCCGTCACCACGGTTCCGGCCAGTGTCCGGACCGGGTGCAGGTAGGGGCGGGGGGAGGACACTGCACGGATGTGGCTGCCGTCCTGGTAGTCCGCCACCGGTCGGCCCCCAACGGTCAGCGTCCGGACCGGCGGAAGCGGGCGGGCCCAGGGGACGCCGAGTTCGGCGAAGGTTGCCTGCGCCTTGACGGCGCGGGCCATCAGGTCGGTGATGCCCGGGACCACGGGGTGGGCGTCGTCGCCCCCGCCCTCCCAGGAGACGTACCGGGCGTCGATCGGGGCCGGTGCCGGAGAGGTGCGGATGGCCTCCAGGACGGCAGTGAACGCGCCGGTGTCCTCAAGGGCGCAGAGCAGGGGAGCCCCCGTGGCCCGGGCCTCGAGCAGGTTCTCCAGCAGGTCCGTCCGCGCGTAGGTCTCCCGGCGCTCGCCGTCGGGCGTGGTGATGACCACCTCATCGCTGGTGTAGGAAAGGGTGATTTCACCCAGGGTTCCGTGCACGGTCACGGTGGGGTCCAGCTGTTCCGGGGCGCAGAGCGTGAGGGCGCACAGCAGCGTGGTTCCCTGGGAAGTGCGGACGCGCAGCACGGAGGTGTCGTCGCTTTCGGTCTGGTTGGCCCGGTACAGGTCCGTTTCCACGGAGGCAATGTCCGCCAGGGTGGGTGCCCCGGCCAGATGCAGGGCGGTGGCCACTGCGTGTGCCAGGGCATTGGTGGCCACGCCGTCCACCACGTCCACGCCGTCGAGGCTGCGCTTCCCGGCCCAGCGCGAGCGCTTGAAGTATGCCGTGGTCCGGAGCCACTGGCCGGTGGCGCTGATGCCCAGGACGGTGCCGATGTCCCCGGCGGCCACCAGGTCCCTGATGGCGGGCAGGGCGTGCGATCCCAGGCTCTGGAAGCCTACCTGGACCAGGCGGCCCGCTTTCCCGGCGGCTGCCAGCACGTCCTGGAACTGGGCGAGGGATGCTACCGGCGGCTTTTCCACATACACGTCCTTGCCCGCTGACAGGGCGGCGAGGGCCAGGGGAGCATGGGTCTGGATGGGGGTGGCAATGATGACGACGTCGACGCCCGGCTGGGCGGCCAGCAGCCCGTCCATGTCCGGGTACACAGCCACCGAACCGGCCAGGCTGCCGGGCTGCGGCGGGTTGGGATCGGCGACGGCCACCAGTTCAAGGGCGCCTGCCTGTTCAAGGCGGGCCAGGTTGGCAAGGTGCCGCTCGCCGAAGCCGTGCACGCCCACCAGGGCCACCCTGGGGAGGTCTGTGGACGGGGGCTGCCGGTGTGTGGATTCCGCCGAATGCTGTGTGGTCACGTGGGTCCTTGGGGAGGTTGTGGAAGAGGGTCAGAAGGCCAGCGTCTTGGCCAGGAACTCAAGGGCTTCGTCCTGCATGGGCGCGGTGAAGACGTGCCCGCCGGGCCAAAAGCTGCCCGTGTACCTGTCGGTGCCCCCGTACAGGGATTCCAGTATCCGGTGCGCCTGGCGCATTCCGTCTTCCGGAAAGAGATCGTCGGCCAGGGCGTACTGCACCAGGAACCGGGCGGCTCCTGCGCGGGCGGTGAGTTCGGGCCAGTCGCCCAGCTTCCACAGCCCGGGAGTCTGCAGCAGCCACGAATGGGCGTCCAGGTAGGCCGGGAGCAGGGACTCGAAGGTGGTCATCATGCAGGACACCACGGCGGCCCGGATACGCGGACTGAGGACTGCCAGGGCCAGGGAACGGCCGCCGCCGCCGGAGAATCCGATGCAGCCCAGCCTGTCCTGGTCGACGTCCGGCAGGGACGCCAGGATGTCCAGCGCGGCGAGGTCGTCGTGTGCCACCATGCCTGCCAGGCTGCTGCCGAGCAGCCCTGCGGCCTTGGCCACCGTGTCCTCGTGAAAGCCCGCAGCGGCGTTGTAATCGTCCGCGTCGGAAGGTACGACGCCGTCGTCCCGCCATTGTGCCCGCCGCGCGTCCAGTGCGGCGGAAGTGCGCCAGGGGGGAGCAGAAAGGTCGAATTTGCGGCTGCCCCAGGCGAAAGAGTCATGGGCCAGCACAGCGAAGCCGCGGCGAGCGGTGTCGGTGGCCAGGGCGTGGCCGTCGTAGTGGCCGGCGCGGGCTGCCGCCGCCGACGGATGGTTGTTCGGCAGTTCCACCAGCCGGTCGGCGCCGCCGAACTTGTTGCCGCCGTGGCAGTGCAGCGCCAGGACCCCCGGCAGGGGCCCGGAGCTTCCGGCCGGCCGGACCAGCCAGCCCGTGGTCCGTGGGCCGAAGCCCAACTGCCAGCTGAGCTGGGAGGTGGTGGCGCCGTCGTGCGTTTCCTCCCAGTGCACGGTTAGTCCGGAAGGTGCGCATGCGCCGGGAACACCCAAGGCGTCCGAGAACTCCTGCGCAGGAGGGGCGGAGGCCTGATGCCGTGGATGGTTCCGGACGTAGGCAGGCCAGTCTTCATAGCCGGCAATGGCACTGGGGCGTGCTGTCGGGGTCATCCAGCCTGCCTCCTTTCGGCGGTGATTCTGCTATTACAGCGCGGTCGGTCCGGTTCACGCGAGGTTCTGATTAACCTCGGAGATCATGCCCTTGGCTGCGTCCCTTGGGGAGATCTTCCCGAAGAGTACATCCGTGTTGTAACGGTTCAAAACTTCCAGGGTTGCGGATGATCCTGCCGGGAACGGCTTGGGGGCCTCGACCTTCAGGGCGGCGATGCGGTCCAGGTACGCTGCCTCCTTCTGCTGTGTTTCCTTCAGCAGTGGAGTGATGCCCGCCTTCAGTTCGGTGTTGGCAGGCATGCCCCGGTCGCTCTTGATCTTGGACGCTGCATCCATGTTGTTGACCAGGTAGTTGATGAGAAGGGCCGCTTCCTTGGGCTGCGCGGACTTGGACGAGATGGCGTATTCCATCGAGGACCGCAGCCAGGCGCCAGGCTGTTTGCTCTCACCCGGCAGCTTGGCCATGACCAGGGGTGCACCCGAGTAGGACGTCATCTGGTTGCTCCAGGAAATCTTCATGCCTTGTTTCCCCTGTCCCATCAGCGTCAGTTCCGGCTGCGCGGAACCGTCCTCAACGGTCTGGGACGCGGAGGGGGCGCCTCCGGTTTCCATCAGCTTCTTGTTGAGCTCAAACCACTTGGCGAGCGTGTCCTCGCTGATGCCCATTTTCTTGCCGTCGTCCGTGTAGAGCTCCTGGCCATTCTGGCGCGCCCAGACGGCAAGGAAGGAGTCGTTGGCCATGGGGGTCGTGCCGAAGGTGCCGGCGGGCGACTTTTTGGTGATTTCCGCGGCGATCCGCGCGTAGTCGTCCCAGGTCCAGGTTTCGTCGTCCGGCAGCGGCACCCCGGCGGCCTCGAAGACCTTGGGGTCCAGGACCATGGACATGGAGTTGACGCCCGCCGTAATGGTGTACTGCTTTCCGTTGATCTTGCCCAGGTCAACGGTCCCGTCGGCGAACTTCGAGGTGTCGATCTGGTCCTTGACCTTGTCGAGGTCCAGGAGGACGCCGCGGCTGGAGTATTCGCTGGGGTAGGCGCCGCTCATGGCGATCACGTCCGGGGTGGTTCCGCCGGCGATCTGGGTGGCCATCTTGTCCCAGTAGGAACTGAATTCGGTGTTCTCGCCCTGGACCTTGATGGTGGGGTTGGCGGCTTCGAAGGCTTTGATGACCTCCATGGTGGTCTTTGCCCTGGAGTCGTTGCCCCACCATGCGAACCGGATCGTGACGGGATCCTCCGCAGTCCCTACTTTCCCGGCCTGCGGGCTGTTGCCGCAGCCGGTAAGAACCATAGCCAGTGCGGCGGCGGCGCCGGTGATTCCCATTACCGATTTCCTGAGACCAAACCTCATTGTTGTTTCCTCATATTTGGTAGTCACGTCCCCCTGCCACATGTAACAGAAAACGTTTTCTCAAAAACTAACAAAGGGCTGTACAGGAGTCAAGAAACCGTTTACTTTGGTACGGAGCCGCTTTCTAAAACGACGCTCCCGGCGGGCGGAACCGCTCCAGCCCTGGCGGGCATGCAGCGGGCCCGCAAAGGGAGTCCCGATCCCCCATCGCCTGGCGATGACCGAAACGTGGAGGCCACGATGACCGAAGGAGACCACATGGCCGCAAAACATATTCCCAGGACGCGCCGTCCGGCCCAGTTGCCGGCCGCAGCGTGCCTGCTGTCCGTGACGGAGCAGCAACCGTGAGCGCCATCAGCGAACTGTCTTCGCTGAGCCGGCGGAAGGGCAAAGCCACCGCTGAGGAGAAGAAGGCCAACAGGCGGGACAACAAGGCCGCCTACATCTTCCTGCTCCCGTGGCTGGTGGGCCTGGTGGCCATCACCATCGGCCCCATGTTGATGTCCCTCTACCTGTCCTTTACGGACTACAACCTGCTGCAGCCGCCTGAATGGACGGGGCTGGACAACTTCACCAGGATGCTCAGCGATGCCCGGCTGCACAACTCGTTGCGGGTTACGTTCACGTACGTCCTGGTGGGTGTTCCACTGCAGCTGGCTGTTGCACTGCTGATCGCGCTCGTCCTGGATAAGGGGCTCCGCGGCCTTCCGTTCTACCGCTCGGTGTTCTACCTTCCGTCGTTGCTGGGCGGTTCGGTGGCCGTCGCCATCCTGTGGAAGCAGATCTTCGGTACCACGGGCTTGGTCAACCAGGTGCTGGCCATGTTCGGGATCCAGGGTCCCGGCTGGATCTCGGATCCCAGCACCGCCCTGGGATCCATCATCCTGCTGCACGTCTGGACCTTTGGCGCTCCCATGATCATCTTCCTCGCGGGGCTGCGACAGATCCCAAATATGTACTATGAGGCGGCCAGGGTGGATGGTGCCACCACGCTGCAGCAGTTCTGGCGGATCACCATGCCGATGCTGAGCCCGATTATCTTCTTCAACCTGGTGCTGCAGATCATCGGTTCGTTCCAGTCCTTCACCCAGGCGTTCATCGTCTCCGGCGGCAACGGCGGACCTTCCGACTCGACGATGTTCTTCACCCTGTACCTCTACCAAAAGGGCTTCGGCCAGTTCGACATGGGCTACGCCTCAGCCATGGCGTGGGTGCTGCTGCTTATCATCGGCGTTTTCACCGCCATCAACTTCATCGCTTCTAAGTATTGGGTTTTCTATGACGACTAAGCTTGAGACGCTGCCCACCCCGGAGAAGAAGTCCGGGGGCGCCGGCAAGCCTACGAACCGCAAGCCCAGGGTCCGCGAGTCCCGGGGAACCCTGGCCTTCAGCCGTGCCCAGCGCAGCAAATCGCTGATGAAGCACGGCATTCTGATCCTCGCCGGCACGCTGATGATCTACCCGCTGCTGTGGATGGTGGTGTCCTCGCTGCGTCCGAACGAGATGATCTTCCGTGAACCGGGCCTGTGGCTGAACAGCCTGGAAATGAGCAACTACACGTCCGGATGGTCGGCCCTGACCCATCCGTTCGGCCACTACATGATCAACTCCGCGATCGTGGTGATTGGATCGATCCTGGGCAACCTGGTCTCATGCTCGATGGCTGCCTACGCGTTCGCCCGCCTGCAGTTCACCGCCAAGAAGCTGTTCTTCGGCATCATGCTGCTGACCATCATGCTCCCGTTCCACGTGGTGATCGTTCCGCAGTACATCCTGTTTTCGCAGATCGGCTGGGTGAACACCTTCTGGCCGCTGATCGTCCCCAAACTGCTCGCCACGGATGCGTTCTTCGTCTTCCTCATGGTGCAGTTCATCCGCGGCATCCCCAAGGAGCTTGACGAGGCCGCCAGAATCGATGGAGCCGGCCACCCGCGCATCTTCCTTCGCGTGATTCTGCCGCTGATGGTGCCGGCCCTGGCCACCACCACCATTTTCACCTTCATCTGGACCTGGAACGACTTCTTCGGCGCCCTGATCTACCTCACGGACCCGGACATGTTCACGGTTCCGGTGGCCCTGCGGGCCTTCGTGGATTCGCAGTCGGCCACGAGCTGGGGCTCCCTGTTTGCCATGTCCATCGTGTCCCTGCTGCCGGTTTTCCTGGTCTTCCTCTTCGGCCAGCGGTTCCTCATCAAGGGCATCGCCACCACCGGAATCAAATAACGGCAGGCCTCGCCCGTCGCCGCGGTACCACCCTGCACTATCTGTTCGAACGGCCCGTCGCCAGCGACGGGCCGTTCGTGCGTCACGGGACGGGGGCATTTCGTCCGCATCTTGTAATACAAGTAATGAACTTGTAGCATTAGGTACAGAAAGCGCTTTCGCGGACTGTGGCCGGCCTTCGAAACCTCGACGGCCATGCCACCGGCCAGCCCCAACATCACCGCACCTGGATCAAAGAAGATCGGAGTTACACAGTGCCGCTATTTCCCCGTCCTGCATCCGCTGCCAAGCAGCCGGCAGGGGTACCACCTTCACGCCCATTGCGCCGAACCCGTACAGCAGGTGCGGTCGCCGCTGCCGTCGCCGCCGTCCTTGCCCTCAGCGCCTGCGGCGGGGGAGCCGCTCCGCAGAACGCTGACGGAACCGTTGAGCTTCGCTTCTCCTGGTGGGGCGGCGACAAACGCGCCCAACTGACGCAGGAAGCCATCAAGCAGTTCGAAGCCGAAAATCCCAAGATCAAGATCAAGCCGGAGTTTGGGGACTGGAGCGGCTACTGGGACAAGTTGGCCACGCAGGTGGCAGCCAACGATGCCCCGGACATCATTCAGATGGACGAGAAGTACATCACGGAGTACTCCAGCCGCGGCGCCCTTCTTGACCTGTCCAAGTACGACATCGACACCTCCAAGCTGGACGAGGCAGCACTCAACGCAGGCAAGGGCGAGAAGGGGCTGACGGGGATTGCCGCCGGCATTAACGCGGCCACCATCCTGGCCAATCCTGCCGTCTTCCAGGCTGCCGGGGTTCCGCTCCCGGACGATAGCAAGTGGACCTGGGACGACTTTGGCCGCATTGCCGCTGAGATCACCGCCAAGTCGCCCAAGGGGACCTACGGCGCTGCAGCCTATGGAACTGACGAGGCGTCCCTGGGTGTCTGGCTTCGGCAGAACGGCAAATCCCTGTATACCTCCGATGGAAAGCTGGGCTTCGAGCCGAGCGACATCGCCGAGTGGTGGGCATTCCTGAAGCAGCTGAGCCAGAAGAAAGCAGTCCCATCCGCATCCGAGGTAGTGGAAGCCGAGGCTGCCCCGCTTGACCAGAGCGGATTGGCAACAGGCAAGAACGGCATGGCCTTCTGGTGGTCCAACCAGGCGCCGGCCCTGGAAAAGGCAAGCGGCGGGGACCTGAAGATCCTGCGGTTCCCCACCAAGACCGGCTCTGCCGCTGATGCAGGCCTCTGGTACAAAGCGTCGCAGTTCTGGTCGGCTTCCTCGCGCACCAAGCACCCGCAGGAAACGGCCAAGTTCATCAACTTCCTGACCAACAATGTCAAAGCCGGCGAGGCCCTCCTCGCTGACCGGGGTGTCTACCCCAACTCCGACGTGCGGGCTGCGATCCAGCCGAAACTCACCCCGGCCGATGTCAAGGTGGTCAAGTTCATCGACCAGATCAAAGACGAGCTCGGCGAGGCGCCGGCGCCGCCGCCGAAGGGAGCCGGTGCCATCCAGGAGATCATCAAGCGTTACACCTCTGAGGTCCTCTTCGAGCGCTTGTCCCCGGATGATGCCGGCAAGAAGGCCACCGACGAGATGAAGTCGGCCATCAGCAAGTAGGACTCCACACCGCCAACACGGCTCCGGACAACATGGGTGGGTGCCTCCCCACCCAGATGTCCGACGGCGGGTGGCAGCTCCGCCCCGGCGGGAACCGATGGTTCCTTTCCGGGGCGGAGTTGTTTAAAGCGCAGTTGTACGGCTGCCGGCTTGCTGCGCCTGGCTTTCAGCCACCACTGCGACGCCGCCGGCAGGAACTGTACCCGGAAACTGCTCACCGGTCAGCAGGTCCACACCGGCGGCTGTGACGGCGGCATCCGCCCGCGTGTGGTTGATCGCGAAGAGGAAGCTGCGCCCGTCGGCGGACCGGCGTCGCACCACTTCCACCCCGGGATCGGCAGTGGCAACGGCGGATACGCCTGATTCGGCCAGCAGTTTGTCAACCAGGGCCTCAATCCCGTCGGCATCGGGGAACGTGGCCAAGTACCAGGCAGCCCCGGAACCCACGGGCCGGCGGGTGAGGGAAGGGATGCCCTCCAGCGGGTATTCGGTGAAGGTCTGGATGGCCTCGGCGCCGGCAAGGTGCAGGTGTTCGCTCCAGACGGATGACACAGTGCCGTCGCCCAGCTTCAGCTGCACCCCGGCCAGCAGCGGATGGAACTCCTCCACCCTTACGCCCAGGAGCTCACGGAAGGCGCCCGGATAGCCGCCCAGCCGCACATGGTCCTGCATGTCCACGATCCCGCTGAAGTAGCTGACCAGCACCGTTGCGCCGGAGTCGGCCGCAGCGGCGACATTGTCAGCGGACTCATCGGACACGGCGTACAGCGTGCACACCAGCACCAGGTCGTAGCCTTGCAGTGACGTTGACGGATGCACCAGGTCCACGGAGACTCCGCGCAGGACCAACGACCGGTGGAACGCCCGCAGCAGGTCCAGGTACTTCACGTCGATGCTCGGCTTGGAGTCGATCTCAGTGGCCCACCAGGCCTCGTAGTCGAACACAATGGCGGTACGCGACTGGACCCGCGAACCGCGCACGGGTTCGAGGCGTTTCAGTGCCGCGCCGAGCTCCACCACCTCACGCCACACCCGCGTGTCCCGTCCGCCGTGCGGGACCATCGCTGAATGGAATTTCTCGGAGCCCACATAGCTCTGCCGCCACTGGAAGAACATCACGGCGTCGGCCCCGCGTGCCACGTGCGACAGTGAATTGCGCAGCATCTCGCCGGGCATCTTGGGCTGGTTGCGCGGCTGCCAGTTAACGGCCGACGTCGAATGCTCCATCAGGATCCACGGGTCGCCCCCCGAGATACCACGGGTGAGGTCCGCGCTGAACGCGAGTTCCAGGTGGCGTTCCGGGTCCGCGGCCACAAGGTAGTGGTCGTTGGCGATGACGTCCAGGTCTTTGGCCCAGCTGAAGTAGTCCATGGATTTGGTGGCACTTGAGGCCATCAGGTTGGTGGTGCAGGGGATGTCCGGGGTCACCTCGCGAAGGACGGCCACCAGCTCCCGGTAGTAGTCCATCAGCGCCCACGAGTTGAACCGCTGGAAGTCCAGTTGCTGGCCCGGGTTCAGGGTGGACGGGGCGACGGCGGGCGGCAGGATTTCGTCGAAGGAGCCGTAGTTCTGGGACCAGAATGCCGTGCCCCAGGAGGCGTTCAAGGCATCGATGCTCCCGTGCCGGCGTTCGAGCCAGGCGCGGAAGGCGGCTGCGTCCTCTTCCCCGTAGAACTCCGAGACGTGGCAGCCCAGTTCGTTGTCAACGTGCCACAGCGCCAGCGCGGGGTGGTTCTTGTACCGTTCGGCGAGTGCGCGCGTGATCCCGGCGGCGTAGCGGCGGTACACGGCCGACGACGGCGTGTAGTGCCGCCGTGAGCCTGGTCCCAGCACGGTCCCGTCAGCCGTTACCGGCAGGATTTCCGGGTGTTTGCGGACCAGCCAGGCGGGAGGCGCGGCGGTGGCGGTGGCCAGGGCCACTTTAACGCCGACCCCGGCGAGGTTGTCCATGACTTCGTCCAGCCAGCCGAACTCGTAGTGCCCTTCCGCGGGTTCCAGCAGGGCCCAGGAGAAGATGCCGATGCTGAGGAAATTCACGCCCGCTTCCTGCATGAGTTCCAGATCCTCCAGCCGGACACCCGCGGGCCATTGCTCGGGGTTGTAGTCGCCCCCGAATGCGATGCCCCCGACGTTGCTCCAAACTTTGGACGGGCGGGTGCTTTCCTGCTGTGTCATGGGACTCCTTTGTCGACTGAGGTGCTGCCTTACAGTGAGGAAACGCTTTCTTGGAAAACGCTTGCCTGTGGGCTTGGAAAACGCTTGCCCATTGCTTCGAATGCAGCTATTGTATCGTTTCAGACGCCATGTTAGCCAGCTCACTACTTACGTTGTAGACCGAGCCGGGCCAGGCACCCGTAGAGCAAGGAGGCTCCCGTGATCAACAGAAGGCATTTCCTCACAACCGTGGCCATCGGCACCGCATCTGCCGCAGCCCTGGCAGCCTGTGGGAACGGAGGCAGCTCGTCCGGCCAGACCGGATCCGCTGAAAAACCCGTGACCATCAACTACACCTGGTGGGGCAACGACGACCGCGCCGAGCGGACCCGCAAAGCCATCGCCCTGTTCGAGTCGAAGAACCCGGACATTAAGGTCAACGGCAACTTCACGGACTTCGCCGGCTACTGGCAGAAGCGCGCCACCGAAGCGGCAGGCGGCGGCCTGCCTGACGTGATGCAGTGGGACCTGTCCTACCTGCGCGATTACGGCCAGCGCAACCAGCTCCTGGACCTGGGCACAGTGAAGATCGATACCTCCGCGTTCGAGAAATCACTCCTGCCGTCCGGCCAGATCAAGGGCAAGACCTACGGCATCCCCACCAGCACCAACGCCTTCGCGGTCTACTACGATCCCGCCAAGCTGGCTTCCCTGGGCATCGCCGAACCCACCGGTAAGTGGACCTGGTCCGAATTCCAGGCATTCCTGAAGGAAGTTGGGGACAAAGGCAACGGCACCCTGTACGGCTCCACGGACTTCACCGGCGTGTGGTGGCAGTTCAACATTTGGCTCCGGCAGAAGAACATCCAGGCTTTCACCAGCGACGGGAAGCTGGGATTCAGCAAGGACGACCTGAAGACCTGGTGGAACCTCAACTCGAAGCTGCGCGGCACCCAGGCCCTCGTGCCGGAAGACCGGGTAACCCAGCTCAAGCCCAAGTCGCCGTTCGGCTCCAACGTCAGTGCCGCCGAGGTTACCTGGGACAACTTCATGGCCGGATACCTGGCCGACAGCGGTGCCAAGCAACTCAAGCTGGTACCGGTACCCTCGGACGACCCGAACAACCTGGGCCTGTTCCTGAAGCCGTCCATGCTGATGGTGGCCAGCGCCAAGACCAAGTTCAAGGACGCTGCCGCACGCTTCATCGATTTCATGGTCAACGACCCCGAGGTGGGCCAGATCTTCAAGACCTCCCGCGGCGTTCCGGCCTCCAAGACCCAGCGCGACGGCACCACGTTCGATGGCGCCGACAAGCTGGTGGTTGATTACGAGAAGTCCATCGAGCAGTACCTCAAGGACGCACCCGAGCCGCCCATCGTTGGTTTCGGCACGCTCGAAGCGTCGTTCGGCCGGATCGCCTCCGACCTCAACTACGGCAAGCTCACCGTTGACGGTGCCGTCGACGCGTGGTTCAAGGAAGCCGAAGACCTCATCAAGCAGAATGCCTGATCCGGCCAGTGCCGATCGAGTGTTCACGACTGACGGATTGAACTCGTGACTCAAAGCCCAACCCTGAGCAGGCGCCAGGGGCACTCCGGTACCGCGCTGCCGCGCAAGTCGCGGCAGCGCGGGGCGGATGCCCGCGCCGGTTACACCTTCCTGCTGCCCTGGCTGCTGGGTTTCATCGCCCTGACGGTCGGGCCGATGATCTCCTCGCTGTACCTGTCGTTCACCAACTACAACCTGTTCGAGCCGCCCAAGTGGATCGGCTTCGACAACTACGCCACCCTCTTCCAGGACGAGCGGTTCCTGCAGTCCGTGGGCGTGACCCTGTCCTACGTGGTCTTCGGCACCCCGCTCAAGCTCGCCGCGGCCTTGGCGGTGGCGATGCTGCTGAACAGCAAGCGCCGCGGCCAGGGCTTCTACCGGTCGGCTTTCTACGCCCCGTCCCTGATTGGGGCCTCCGTGTCCATCGCGATCGTCTGGAAGGCCATGTTCGGCGATTCCGGACCCGTTGACCAGGGCCTGTCCTTCTTCGGGATCAACATCGGCGGCTGGGTGGGGAATCCGTCCATGACCATGCCCATGATGATCCTGCTGACCGTGTGGCAGTTCGGCGCCCCGATGGTGATCTTCCTGGCCGGCCTGAAGCAGATCCCGGGCGAACTCTACGAAGCAGCATCGATGGACGGTGCCGGTCCTGTCCGGAAGTTCTTCAACATCACCTGGCCCATGCTCTCCCCGGTGATCTTCTTCAACCTCCTGATGGAAACCATCCACGCGTTCCAGATCTTCGCGTCGGCGTACATCATTTCCAACGGTGAAGGCGGCCCCGCCGGATCCACCCTCTTCTACACCCTCTACCTGTACCTGCGGGGCTTCAGCGACTTCCGGATGGGCTACGCCTCAGCCATGGCATGGTTGCTGGTGATCGTGGTAGGCATCATCACCCTGATCTTCTTCCGCACGTCCAAGTCCTGGGTCCACTACAGCGGTGATGCAAAATGACAACCACGGCAACCCCCGTCCAGCCGGCCCCGGGCGCCACCGCCCCGGCCTACAACCCGAAATCCGAATCCAGCAGCGCAAAACGCGCCAAGAGCACCATCTTCCACGCCGCAGCGCTCGTGCTGACCTGCGTGGTGCTCTACCCGGCCCTGTGGATGATCGCCTCCGCGTTCAAACCCAACTCGGAAATCGGCGGCCAGAACACCTCGCTGTGGTCCAACAACTTCAGCCTTGACAACTTCGCCACCGCGATGGACGGCATCGGCGGGGTCTCCACCCTGCAGTTCTTCACCAACTCGCTGATCCTGGCCGTCGGCGCCGTCGTGGGCACCATCCTCTCAGCGAGCGTGTCCGCCTACGCCTTCGCCCGGATCAAGTTCCCCGGACGCAGCGTGTTCTTCGGCATGATGATCGCCACCTTGCTGCTGCCGTTCCACGTGGTGATCATCCCGCAGTACATCATCTTCCAGCAGCTCGGACTGGTGGACACCTACGTCCCCCTGCTCATCGGCAAGTTCCTCGCCGGAGACGCGTTCTTCGTGTTCCTCATGGTCCAGTTCATGCGAAACCTCCCCGCCGAACTCGACGAAGCAGCCCGCATCGACGGCGCAGGGCACGTCCGGATCTTCACCTCCATCATGCTGCCCCTGATGAAACCGGCCCTGATCTCCACCTCGATCTTCTCCTTCATCTGGAGCTGGAACGACTTCCTGGGCCCGCTGCTCTACCTGAACACCCCCGACAAATACCCGCTGCCCCTGGCCCTGCGCCTCTTCGTGGACCAAACCCAGTCTTCGGACTACGGCGCCATGATCGCCATGTCCGTCCTGGCCCTGCTCCCCGTGCTGATCTTCTTCCTGATCTTCCAGCGGTACATCGTCGAAGGCGTTTCCACCCAGGGCCTCAAGGGCTAACGGTCAACGGAGAGAAAAATGAGCATCATGGACAGCACCACACCGGCAGCCCACCAGCACGAGCCCATCCCGGTGAACAGGTTTGCCCTGTTCTCCGAAACCCTCCTGGCAGGACTGCTGGTGCTGGTGCTGTCCATCCCGCTGGTCACCATCCCCGCCGCCTACGCCGCCGGCATCGCCCACCTGAAACGCCACCTGGCGGGCCGGGATGATTCGGTCCGCGGACTCTGGAGCCTCTTCAAGGAGGCCCTGCCGGGCAGCTGGAAGCTGGGCCTCACGACGGCGGCTGCCGCTGTCGTGATTGTCCTCAACCTCCTGCTGGCCTGGGTGGGGCAGCTTCCCGGCCGTGGTGTGGTGCTGCCTGCCACCCTGGTCCTGGCGGCCGGGGCGGCGATCGTGCTGCTCCGCACCGCCTCCGCCTGGTCCGACGGCCAGCCCACCGGCGCCACCGGCAACAACATGTGGCACCAGGCCCTCCGTACCGGCAAGGACATCTCCCTGCGCGACTGGACCGGTTCGCTGCTTCTTGCGGCCGCGCTGTTCTGCGCAGTGGTGTTCGTCTGGATGCTTGCGGCGCTCTTCGTGGTGGTCCCCGGCACCCTGATCCTCGCCGCGGCCGCAGTCAAACTCCGTTCCCACCGCACCCTCCGGTAGCTGTGCCTTCCCGACGAACCCGTTCCGGACCCGCCGCCAGTCCCGGTACCACCCGGGCCCGCTGGTACCACCCCCTCAGCCAACACAATTACCGTCTGTTCCTGGCCATGCAGCTGGCCGGGAGCCTTGGCGTGTGGATGCAGCGGCTGGCGCAGGACTGGCTGGTGCTGCAGCTGACCGGAAGCCCCGCGGCGGTGGGGGCCGCCGTCGCCCTGCAGTTCCTGCCCATGCTGGTGGTGGGCCCGCTGGCCGGACTGGTGGTGGACCTCTTCCCCAAGCGCCGGATCATGATGGTGTGCCAGTCCGTCATCGTGCTTCTGGGCCTTGGGCTGGCGGCATGGGCGGCAAGCGGCACCCTGACCGTCTGGGTGGTCTACGGCAGCTGTATCGCCCTGGGCGTCACCGCCGCAGTGGACCAGCCCACCAGGCAGGTCTTCGTCAATGAAGTGGTGGGCGACGCCGCCCTGCGCTCGGCGATCGGACTCAACAACGCCCTGTCCCAACTGGGCGCCATGGCCGGGCCTGCGCTGGGCGGCATCGTGATTGCGCAGGCAGGACCGGCGGCCGCGTTCGCTTTGAATGCGTTGATCGGGGTTGTGGTGCTCGGCCTGATTGCCGGCATCCGGTTGCACGAACTGCACCCCGGCGCACCGGCCGAAAGGGGCCGGGGCCAGGTCCTTGCCGGCTTCCGGTATGTCCGGGAGAGGCCGCGCCTGCTGCTCCTTATTGTGTTGGCCGGGCTGCTGGGCGCCTTTGGCATGAACGGGCCGGTGGTCCTTGCCGCCTTTGCCGAGCGGGTGTGGCACAACGGGGTGGAAGGCTTTGGCCTGTTCAACACGGTCAGCGCCTTGGGCGCACTGGCAGGCGCACTCCTGGCGGCACGGCTGGGCAACATGGGCCGAAAGGGCATCGTGGCCGCGGCGGCCCTCTTCGGGTTGTCCCAGCTGGTGGCCGCGCTCATGCCCACCCTGGTGCTGTTCGTGGCGATGCAGCTGGTGGTGGGTGTGATGACGCTGCTGTTCCTGACCTCAGCCGCCACGGCCGTCCAGCTCGAAGCCGGTCCCGCTATCCGCGGCCGGGTGATGGCCCTGTATTTGCCGCTCCTGCTGGGCGGGCATGCCTGCGGCGGCCTCCTGGCCGGCTGGCTGACCGAGCAGTTCGGTGTCCGGGCCGGGCTGGTGGTCACCGGCTGCCTGGGCATGCTGTCCGCCGTGGTCATCGGCTTCCTGCTCTGGCGGCACGGGCGGCGCACCCGTCCTCCCGTGGCAACTACCGGGCCGTAAACGTCCAGGTGCCGGTGTGCACGCGGAATTCCCTGGCGGCGCCGGCCGCTGCGCGCAACGGGACGGAAGGTACGACGACGGCATCCGCGGAGGGCCCCTTCACCCCGTAGGCGCCGTCGGGCAGCCGGACGATTGCCGTGGTTCCGGGTGGAATGGTGCATTCCAGTTCCACCAGGCCGCCGCGCCGGTGCCAGCCGGCCTGAACGTATCCGTTGCCGGTAGGGACGCTGCCGCGGGCATGCTCCAGCCGGCAGAGCGGTGGTTCGACCACTACTTCGGTGCCGCCGGCCACGGCGTACCGGATGCCGAGCAGGTGCTCAAGGATCTCGTTGAGCACGGACGCGGACCAGGCATGCGACTGGCTGTAGTCGCTGCCGTCAACCAGGTCCCACGCCTCCCACGTGAAGGTGGCCCCGCGGTCCAGGAGCCGTGCCCAGCCGGGCTGCCCCTTGCCGGTGAGCAGGTCCAGCACGGCGTCAGTCATGCCCTGGTCCACCAGCGCGCGGACCAGCCGGTGGACCGTCATGGGTCCCTGCCGCATTCCGATTCCGGCAATCCGGGCGGCATCCGCAGCCCCATAGGCGGGGTCAGTGATGCCGAGCGACAGCGGGAAGGACGTGGCGTGCTGGGAAGCGTGGGAACTGGGTGTCCCGTCCTCGTGGAGCCCGTCCACCATCACCCCGCCAACGCGCAGCCGGCTGCGGATCGCGCCGGCCAGGGTGCGGGCCATGCCGGCATAGTGGGCCGCCGCGTCCTGTTCGTCGGCCGCGCCGCAGAGCCGGGCGGTGGACACCAGGGCCGAGTAGGCCTGGGCGTTGACGGTGGTTTTGGCCGCGCAGTCCATGTCGTAGCCGAACCGGCCGGGCGCCGGCCAGTCGACGATGCCGTGCAGGTAGGGTCCGGAGCCGCCGCCCAGCCTGGTGACCAGTCCCGCCGTCGGGCCCTCCGCCGGAATGTACCGGAGCGCATAGTCGGCCGTGTCGCGCAGGTGCGGCAGCAACTCCCGGACCAGGGCAAGGTCACCCGTGCGCAGGTGATACTCCTCCGCCCATTCCGGCAGCATCAGTGAAAAATCGGGGATGTCGCGCTTCCCGTCGCCGTTGGGATAGACAGCGTTGTAGCGCCCCTTCTCTTCCCCGTCATGCCAATAGCGGCAGGCTGACCAGGCGAACTCCCGGAGCGCCTGCGCCGTATAGGCGTGTTCGCCGAACAGCGCCATGGTGGCATAGGAAATGTTCGCGGCGTCGGCCAGGAACTGGCCTTTTTCCCGGGTGGGAGTGTCCACGAACTGTTCCTGGATGCCATGCAGCGCAGAATCGCGGAGCAGGCCGAACACCGCGTCCAGGGTTGGGTCCGAACTGCTGAAGCTGCCCTCGGCGGGGTGGCTGGCATGGACGGTAGCGGCGCCAACGCGTGAGACTTCCGCGGCATCCACGCCGGGAAGCTCCAGGTAACGGAAGCCCAGATGCACTGAGGCCCGGTACTGCTGGGGCCCGGAAGCCTGGGTGTAGGGGAAGGACATGTCGGTGTTCTGGCTGGCGGTCTTCCCGGCGTCCACCCTGCCATCGGGGCGCAGGACGTAGCCGGCCCGGAGCATCACGGTGCGCCCGGGCACCCCGTCCAGGAAGTTCACCTCCGGCCGCGCGGCGATGACCTGGCCAAAGTCGGCAACCATTGTGCCGTCGTCGGCCGTCAGGAACTGCCGTGGCGCCACGAACCCGCCGGCAAGGAAGGTCCTGCGGGGGTGCAGCCGGGGAAAGTCCGACGACGGGTGGCCGGCAATGGGGATGGCGGCCGGCAGGTCAAAAGCCGCGTCAAGGGACGCGGCTGCCTGTCCGTCGAGGTGCTCGACGGGATCGCCCTCGTCGTTGCGGTAGCCGGCCTGGCGGTACGGCGCCTCGCCGGCGGACCAGCCAGGGCCCGAGGCAAGGATTTCCCGGCGCCCGTCGTCGTAGTCCACGGTGAGCCGGACCAGGAGGCCGGGGATGCCGGCGGCGCGGCCTTGGCCCGGGCCGTACCAGTGAAGCAGGGCCGTCACCGGCACGGGCGTGTCCGTGGGGTGTCCGGCGAGGAGCTCCGTAAGGTCGGCGGCGTCGTAATAGCCCTCGCCGGGGTAGCCGAACGAGGTGGTGCTGAGGCAGTGCGTTCCTGCCACGGAGAACTGGGCGTGATGGTGGGCTGCGGCGTAGAGCCGGGCACGCCGCACGGTCCCGCCGAGTGTGAAGGTGGTCCGGAACAGGGTCCACTCATCCGGCTGGCGGTGAAGGGTGGTTCGGGGCCAGTGCGCCAGGCATGCCAGGGCCTGGTCAGCGTCCGTGTCGAAACGGTGGTCCAGCAGCAGGTTTTCGCGTCCGCCGGCAGTCCCGGCGACGCGCAGGGAGGCGTACTCGGCCTGGCTCCGCGGGCCCTGGTGCAGCGCAAGCATGGCTGCGCCGCCTTCGTCAACAGGGACGTCAACCGCCAGCAGTTCGGCGCCGTCCACGGCGACGCGGATGATCCGGCCATCATCGCTGACCGCAAGGTTCCGCCAGGCGCCGGACGCCGCGTTGGTGGCCTGGGCGCTGGCTATTAATTCCGTCTCCGGAGCCGCGGGGGAGGGGATCTCCCATGCAGGGGCGTGGCGGAGCACCACTTCCCCCGTGGCGCCCAGTTCCAGCAGCAGGCCGGTGCCGGGGCCGCTGCTGCGCAGGAGCAGGCCGGCCCGGCCCATCACGGGGCGTACTCGGGCGTCAATCCGGAAGCTGGGCAGCGCAGGGCAGGGAACAGGGAGGAAGGGGGAACCTGCCACCCGGAGTGCGTGGTCGAGCACTTCCAGCGGGGCCCGTCCACCCGGGGCCCGTCCCATCCAGCCGGCCCGCCACGAACTGTCCGTGAGGCCGGTGCTGAAGGGCTGGAGGGCGGACCAGGGACCGGGGACACCGGTGGCGTCCCGGATGCGCACGCGCCAGGCGTAGTCGCTGTCCTCGTCAAGGCGGGAACCGCCGTACGGAACGCCACGCTGGGAGGAGGCCGGCACCTGCCCCGAGTTCCACAGCACGGCGCCCGGGGCATCCTGGACCTCAAGCTCGTAGCCGGTCTGCCGCGCAAGGGCGGGGTCGCCGTCGTCGTCCTGCCCCAGCTGCCAGCTGAACTGAGGTGACAGTGCGGCGGTCAGGCACGAGGCAAGCCCGTCCGTCAGGAGGTTGATGGCGTGGAGCTGCCCTGCGTCTTCCGAAATCGCTGCGGCCTCGCGGTCTGGGGCTTCCTCCACGCCCCTCATGAGGCCGGGATTTCGAAGGAAGTTGGTTTGGCGGCAGCCCAGGGGAGGCCAAGCTCACTGAACGTGGCATGCTGCCGGCCCGCGCGCTCCAGGGCGTCCTCGATGCCAACCACCACGGCATGGGCTGCATCGCCTTCGCCTTCCCACCGGACATGCGCTGGATCGATGGGAACGGGACGCGGTGCTGTCCTGACGGCCTCAAGCACCAGCATGAACGCCCCGCTGTCCAGCAGGCTGCTGATCAGCGGAACGCCGTGGGCCCGGTGGGCCAGGAGGTTCTCCGTCAGGTCGTCGCGGCCGTAGGTCTCCTCCGTGCGCCCGGACGCCGTCTCGATGGTGAGCCGGTCCTCGGTGTAGTGGAACACCGCACTGCCGGCCGAGCCCTGAAGGGTGACATAGGGCTCCACGGATTCCGACGCGCAGATGGTCAGGGCGCAGGTGATCGGCAGGCCCGTAGCGGTGCGGATCCGGATCACGGACGTGTCATCCGACTCGATGTCGTTGGCACGGTACAGGTCGGTCTCCACGGAAGCGAGGTCCGCGGTGGTGCGCGCCCCGGCAATCCGCAGCGCGGTTGCCACGGCGTGCGCAAGTGGATTGGTGGCAACACCATCCACCACGTCCACCCCATTGATGCTCCGTTTTCCCGCCCAGCGGGAGCGCTTGAAGTAGGCCTTGTCCCGCACCCAGCGGCCGGTGGCGGAGATGCCTTCCAGGGTTCCGATGGTTCCGGCGGCAACCAGTTCTTCGATGGCTTTCAGGGCGTGCGAGCCGAGGCTTTGAAAGCCGATTTGTACCTCCCGGCGCGGTTGCGATGCCGCCGAACACAGCCGGTTGAAGTCCACGAGGGAGGCCACGGGAGGCTTCTCCAGGTACAGCTCAGCGTCCGTTGAGAGGGCGGCCAGGGCCAGCGGGGCATGGGTCTGGATGGGCGTAGCCACAATGATCAGGTCCAGGTCCCGGGTCGCCTCGAGGAGGTCATCGAGCCCCTGGTAAACAGCGGCCGACGGCGGGACGGCGCCGGGTGCCGGCGGCTGCGGGTCCGCCACGGCCACCAGTTCAACGCTCCCGGCCGCCTGGAGGCGTTCGAGGTTCCGAAGGTGATGGGTGCCAAAGCCGTGCACCCCCACCAGGGCAATCCTTGCCGCAGCAGGTGCGGCGACTGTCCCGGCGCCGCCGCCGGCGGCTTCCGTTGCTGTTCCCAATGGTTCTCCGTTCTGCCCGGGCACCGGCCTGCGGGTACCAGCATCGAGGTGCGCAGCAGTCCAGCAAGCGCTTTCCACCTTTTAGTGTGCGGTATGCAGGCGTCCCCCGTCCAGCTATGTAACGATTCAAAATTCCGCTTGACCCGGGTGTGGAGGGAGGGCTAGATTTTCGAGGAACCGATTACTGGCGTGATGCGGACCACTTTCCGCTTCGCCTCTGCAACGATGGAGAAGGGGGATTGCGGCATGCTGTCCGGAACCTTGAGTGCGCGCGCCTACTCATTTTTTGACACGCTCGTATGGATAGCCTGCCTCAATCTGCTGTGGATCGCCTTCACCGTTCTGGGTCTGGGGGTCTTCGGTGCTGGACCGGCTACTGCCGCCGCCCAGATTGCGGTGCGCAAGCGGGCCGCTGGGGACGCCGCTCCTCTGCTGCGTGGCTTCACCGCCGCATACTTCCGGAGCTTCCCCAGGGCGAACATGCTTTCACTCCCGGTCATGGCCATCGCAGCGGCGCTTGTCCTGAACTGGAACTACTTCTCCCGGGGCGCAGGCCTCTTTTCGCAGCTCATGGCGGCCGGCATTTTCGTTGCGGCGATCTTCGTGGCCGGTGCCGCCTGCTACGTGTTCCCCATGTATGCGCGGTATGAGCTCCCAATGGCGCAGTACCTGCTGGTGTCCTCCCGGTTTGCGGTGCGGCACCTGGCGGGAACGGTGATCCTGCTCTTTGTTTCGGCCGCGGTGGTTTATGCCAGCGGCAGCCTTCCGGGCCTGATCCCGTTCTTCAGTATCGGCGTCTGGCTCTACCTCACCGGCTGGTTGTGTGACCGCTTCTTCACCGCCAATGACGCGGCCGTAGCAGCTGTGGCGGAACCAGCCGTCCCGCCAGCCCTCCAGCAGGCCTCGACTGCCTGACTTCCCCCGGGCAGCCGGCCGCTTGCATTGATGTGGCCCAGACCTGCCCGGACACGTGACTGAAACGTATCAACAAGGGGCGGAACAACCCCCAAGTACCCCAACGAAGTGGAAAAGGAAGAATATGATCCGCAGGAAACTTTCCCTGGCCGCCGCCGTCGTCACCGCCACGGCACTGAGTCTCACGGCCTGCAGCGGGAGCAACACTCCCGCTGCGGACCTCACCTCGGTCTCCATCATGGCCCCGTTCCTGGAGGCGCAGCCGCCAGCAGCGGACGGCGCGGTCCAGAAGAAGCTGGAAGAACTGACCGGCAAACAGGTCAAGATCAACTGGGCCCCCAACGCCTCCTATGAGGACAAGACCAACATCACGCTGGCCGGATCCGACATCCCGCAGGTCATGGTGATCCAGGGCAAGACACCCGGCTTTGTGAAGAACGCCCAGGCCGGCGCCTTCTGGGACCTCACGGACAAGCTGGACAAGTACCCCAACCTCAAGACAACTCTTCCGGACATCCAGAAGAACGCCAGCGTCAACGGCAAGGTCTTTGGGGTATTCCGGGGCCGCGCCCCCATGCGTACGGCCGTCATGTTCCGGCAGGACTGGCTGGACAAGCTGGGTCTCCAGCCGCCCAAGACCGTGGAGGACCTGTACAAGGTGGCCAAGGCCTTCACCGAACAGGACCCGGACGGCAACGGCCAGAACGACACCTACGGCATCACCATCCCTAAGTGGGGTGCGCTGGGCACCAACAGCCCCTACGACGTGATTGAGGAGTGGTACGGCGCGGGGAACCGCTGGACGGAGCGGGACGGGAAACTCATCCCCAGCTTCGAAACGGACGAATTCCTCGAGGCGGACCGGTTCATCAAGAAGATGGTGGACGAAAAACTCATCAACCCGGACTTCGCCACCTTTGACAGCACCAAGTGGAACGAACCGTTCTTCAACGGAAAGGGCGGCATCATTGTCGACGTCGATTCCCGGGTGAGCGTGCTGATCAACCTGTTCAAGCAGGCAGACCCCAACAACTTCCAGAACAAGGTGGGCTTCGTGGGCAACCTCGAAGGACCCGACGGCGAACTGCACGCGCACCCCACCGACGGCTACTCAGGATTCCTGGCCATTCCCAAGGCCAGTGTCAAGAGCGAGGCCGAGCTGGGCAAGGTCCTGCAGTTCCTGAACACCATGAACGGCAAGGACGTGGCCGTCCTGCTGAACAACGGCATCGAAGGCGTGAACTTCACGGTGGAGGACGGCAAAGCGGCCACCATCAAGCCCGAGACCGCTGAGGGCAAGGCTGTGACCACCGATATCAAGAGCTACGCGCAGCTTGGCATGAATGTGGCGGGCAACCAGTTCTACCCGGTCAAGCAGCCCACCGACTACGAGCAGCAGGTGTTCGACAAGCGCACCGAAGTGATGGAGGAAGACTTGAAGAGCGCCGTCTACAACCCGGCCGCCCCCTACGTCTCAGAAACCTACGTTGCCAAGGGTGCGCAGCTGGACAACATTGTGGCCGATGCGCGCATCAAGTACCTCGCCGGCCAGATCGATGAGCAGGGCCTCAAGGACGCCATCAAGCTGTGGGGCACCAGCGGCGGCAACAAGGTCAAGGAAGAGATCAACAAGCTGTGGCAGGACAACAAGTAAATGGCAGCCCCTGTCATTGACACCCTCGCCGGGGAGCAGACGCGCGGGAATGCCACCGCTCCCCGGACCGGGGGCAGGTTCTCTGTCCATTTCGCCCACTACAAGTGGCTGTACCTGCTGCTCCTGCCCGGTGTGGTGTACTTCGCGGTGTTCCGCTACGCCCCCATGTACGGGGTGTCCATCGCGTTCAAGGATTACGTCCCGTTCCTTGGCGTGAACGGCAGCCCCTGGGTGGGGTTCCGGAACTTCGAGGACTTCTTCGCGAACCCCGACTTTCCCCGGCTGCTGGGCAACACCCTGATCCTGGCCTTCCTGAACCTGGGCGTGGCCTTTCCGCTGACCATCATCCTGGCGCTGCTGCTCAACGAGGTCCGGCTGTCCATCCTGAAGCGTACGGTCCAGACGCTGGTGTATATCCCGCACTTCCTGTCCTGGACCATCGTGGCATCGCTGAGCTTCCTGCTGTTCGCGTTGGATATTGGCCCGCTGTTCCAGCTCCTGAACAACGTCCTGGGCACCCACATTGATTTCCTGTCCGACCCCGCGTGGTTCCGGCCCCTGATCGTGCTGCAGGAAATCTGGAAAAACACGGGCTGGGGGACCATCATCTTCCTGGCGGCTCTGTCCACCGTGGACCAGGACCAGTATGAGGCGGCGATCATCGACGGCGCCGGCCGGTTTCGGCGGGTCTGGCACATCACCCTTCCCGCGATCCGTTCCACGATCATCGTGATGCTGATCCTGGCCATCGGGCAGATGCTCAACACGGGCTTCGAGCAGATCTACCTGATGACCAATGCCCTGAACCGGGAAGTGGCGGATGTCTTTGACACCTACGTCTACTTCGTGGGCATCACCCAGGGTGCCTACAGCTACTCCACCGCGGTGGGCCTGTTCAAATCCCTGGTGGGCATTTTGCTGATCTTCGGCACCAACGCCCTGGCCAAGCGATTCAACCAGAGCGGACTGTTCTAGCCATGAAAATCCACAACACCCGCGGCGGCCGCGTCTTCGATGCCGTCAACTACGTCTTCCTGTCCCTGATCGGCATCATCACGCTGTTGCCGTTCGTCTACGTCTTCGCCGGGTCCTTCGCCAACGAAGCCGAGATCACCCGCCGGGCCTTTTTCGTGTGGCCGGAGCAGTTCACCCTGGGCTCCTACGAATACATCTTTGCCACCCCGGCGTTCATCCGCGCTCTGGTGACCACCATCCTGGTCACCGCGGTGGGCACCCTGGTCCAGCTGGCCTTCACCGTGACCATGGCCTACCCGCTGGCCAAGAAAACCCTCCGCGGCAGGAACGTCATCCTGTCCCTGGTGGTTTTCGCAATGGTCTTCTCCGGCGGCATGATCCCTACCTTCCTGCTGGTCAAGGACCTGGGCCTGCTCAACACCTACTGGGCCCTGATCCTGCCCGCGGCCATCAACCCGTTCAGCCTGATCATTATCAAGAACTTCTTCCAGGAACTCCCCGCGGAGCTTGAGGAATCAGCCAAGATGGACGGCGCCACCGAGATTGGGATTCTCTGGCGGATCCTGCTGCCGCTGTCCAAACCGGTCCTGGCAACGTTCGCGCTGTTCTACGCCGTGGGCATCTGGAATGACTTCATGTCGCCCCTGCTCTACCTCAGCGACAACTCCAAGTGGACGCTCCAGATGTACCTCCGCCAGGTCACCGCCGCCTCGGACCTGCTGGGAACCGGCAACGTGGACCCCAACTACATTCCGCCGGAACAGGGCATCAAGTTCGCCGTGATCGTCGTGGCTACTTTGCCCATCCTTATTTTCTATCCGTTCCTGCAAAAGCACTTCGCCAAGGGCATGCTCATCGGTTCCGTGAAAGGCTGATCCGCCCGTTGAGGAAAGACACCATGAAGATCCTGCTGGCCGGAGATTCCACCGTGGCCAACTGTCCCACCCATGAGTTCCCCATGAGCGGCTGGGGTGCACACCTGCCTCCGCTCACGTACAGGTGGGGAGCGGTCCACAACTTCGCCAAGGGCGGGGCCAGCACGGAGTCCTTCCGCGATGACGGGCTGTGGGCGGCGCTGCTGGCGGAGGCCGGTGAAGGCGACGCGGTGCTCATCCAGTTCGGCCACAACGACCAGAAGAAGCAGCACCTGGCCGCCCGGACCGGCTACGCGGCCAACCTGCGCGCCATGGTGGGGGAGGTCCGGGACCGGGGCGCGGCTGCGGTGCTGTGCACCTCCGTGGAGCGGCGGCACTTCCTGGACGCGCCGTCGTCGGACGCTGTCCTGGCGGAAAGCCTGGAGGACTATCCGGAGGTGGTCCGCGAACTCGGCCTGGAGCTGGCGGTCCCCGTCGTGGACCTGAATGCCTGGACCCGGCGCCTGTACCGCCGGCTGGGGCCGGACAGATCCCGGGAGCTCTTTTGCCACTTCGGGCCCGGGGAGCACGCACATTGGCCTGCCGGCCTGGCGGACAACACCCATTTTTCCCAGTCCGGGGCTGCGTTGGTGGCGGGGGAAGTGGCCCGGCAGCTTGGTTCGCTGGGATACGGCGCGGCCGGCACCAAAGAGTTAAGTACGACGGCGGGACGCGGCTAGGTGGGCACGACGGGCTTGGAGACGGGCATCCTCTACAGCAACCCGCTGGCAGGACCGGATGACGTGGCCGGTTGGGTGGCGGAAGGGCCGCTGCGGATGGGGAGCCATGAAGGAGCCCTGGAGCTGTCCGGCGCACTGGACGACCAGGAGTTCGGCGACCACGCGCATTGGACGGTCTGGTGCCCCCGGGACTTCCCGGACGGCATCCGCATCAGCTGGGACTTCCGGCCGCTCGCGGAGCCCGGCTTGGCCATGCTGTTCCTTGCAGCCACAGGACAGGCCGGGCTGGACCTGTTCAGCCCGGCCCTTGCGCCCCGGACGGGCTTCTATCCCCAGTACCACTCCGGCGACATCAACACCCTGCACGTCTCCTACTTCCGGCACAAGCACCCGTCCGAGCGTGCCTTCCGTACCTGCAACCTGCGCAAGAGCGCGGGATTTGAGCTGGTGGCGCAGGGTGCGGACCCGTTGCCGCCCGCGGAGGATGCCGCCGGCTTCTACCGGCTGGAGGTGGTGAAGGACGGGCCCCGGGTGGCATTCTCCATCAACGGCCTGCTCCTCTTTGAGTGGGACGATCCCTCGGGAAGGGTGCTTGGCGGCGGCCGGATCGGGTTCCGGCAGATGGCTCCGCTCCGGGCTGCCTACCGGAACCTGGTGGTGGAGAGGCTTTAGGGACAGCGCAAAACTTGGGGGGACAGCGCAAAAGCGGACGGCCTCGAAGGGCCGCCCGCTCCTGGCAATACCTGGTTGTTGGAGTGCTGGCAGACTACAGTCCCAGGACCCGGTTGAGCAGGTTGGCCAGGCCGCTCAGGCCGGTCCCGCCGTCCAGGAGTCCGGTGATGGCGCACAGGAGGTTGCCCACCAGCTTGCCTGCGCCGGACTGCGCCACGATGTCCAATACCACCTGGTTCAGGTCGACGTTGAGTCCCAGGACATCGAGGTGAAGCGGGCCGAGGACAAGGTTCACCACGTCGCAGCCGCCACCGCCGCCGCCGGCCATGGTGGTGGGTGCAGCAGCGGCGGTTGTGGTTACCGTCTGGCTCACCTGGGTGGCCTTGCCGGCGAGGTCGGTGAAGGTGCCCTGCACCAGGCCGGTCACCATGAGCTGGCCGTCCTGGGCATCGAAGCCGGTGGGAGTGAAGGAGCCCGCAAAGCTGCCTACGCCCTCGATGGTCTGGTTGATGGTGCCCGTAACGCCGGCAACCTTTGATGACTGGGAGGCGGCAGAAGGAGCCGCGGGTGCTGCTGCCGTGGCCGGGCCTGCCATGCCAAAGAGCATGGCGCCGGAGAGGGCGAGAGCGGTGATTGAAGCTGAGACCTTGGTTCGCATTTTCGGTAAATCCTTTCAGCGCCGGGTGGCGGCGCAATGAATCCTCCGAGGCTCCGCCCCCATGGAGAACCCCGGCGGAACTGTTTATTTCAAATGCAGTTCATTTCAAATGCAGCCTCGACGGGCCGCGACACGTGGCGTTTGACTGGTGATCCAGGCCACGGGCACGTCGACCAACCTATTAGTAAGCATGCTGATCAGTCAAGCCCGTCGGAGGGCAGGCCCGTGGTCCGGGGAGTGGCGCGCGCCTGGCTGTCCATGCGTGGGGCAAGATAGAGGGGTTCAGCAACTGCCCACTGGAGGGAGGCGGCGTCATGGAGCCCGTAACGGTCGACGGTGGCAAGGGCACCGTGGAATTGCGCACCGATGGCATCATCCATCTCATTTGGGAACCTCGTGTCCGGATAGAACTCCAGGATGCGCAGGCGGCCATGGCGACGGTGAACCGGATAGCCGGGGATGGCAGCTACCCCATGCTGGTGGATATGGCCACCACGGAGGCCGTCAGCAGGGATGCGCGGTCGGTCTTCTCCATTCCATGTGCGGCCAACCGCATCGCGCTGCTCGGGGCAAGTCCGGTGGACCGGATCATCGCCAACTTCTTCCTGGGAGTCCATATTCCACCCTGCCCCACCCGCTTTTTCACTTCGCGGGATGAGTCCATGAAGTGGCTGCAGCAGGGCGGAAACTAGCCTGGCCGGTGGGGTTGTCAGCCGGCGGTCGGTGCCGTGCTCTGCCGGATGACAAGCTCAGGCGTGAAGACCACTGACCGGTGGACGGGGTTCTGGGACTCCACTTCCTCGGCCAGCAGCTCGATGGCTGTCCGGCCCAGCAGCTCGGTGGGCTGGCGGATGGAGGAGAGCGGCACCACGGCGGAGACGGCAAAATCGATGTCGTCGTAGCCGATCAAGGCTACGTCCTCAGGAATGCGGAACGTATGCGTCATGGTCAGTGACTGCATGACACCCAGGGCCAGAAGATCGTTGGCGCAGAAGATCCCGTCCGGCAGGTCCGCCCGGCCGCGCTGCACCAGCATGTCGCCCACGCTGCGTCCCGCAAGGACCGTCTGCCCCTTTGAATCCAGCACCTCCAGCGTGGCGTCCGGTTCCTCTTTCACGGCCCGCCGGGCACCCTGGAGGCGGTCCGCCACCTGCCGGATGGAGGTGGGGCCGCCAACGAAGGCGAGCCGGCGGCGGCCGGTGTCCAGCAGGTGCCGGGCTGCGAGGTACCCGCCGGCGTCGTCATCCACTGCGACTGAACTGAACTTTGATTCGTCAGCCAGCCGGTCCACCAGTACCGTGGGCACCCCGCGCTCGCGGAGGAGGTCCAGCCGCTCCGTGATGTCCCCCACCGGCGAAATCAACAGGCCCTGGACACGCTGCTCCTGGAAGAGGTCGATGTAATTGGCCTCCCGGCCGGCGTTGTGGCCGCTGTCGCCCAGCAGGACGGCGCTTCCCTGCAGTGCGGCAGCGTCCTCGGCGGCGCGGACCACGGAGGTGAAGAAGGGGTTGCCGACGTCCAGGACAATGAGTCCGATGGTGCGGCTGTGGCCCGCGCGGAGTTGCCGGGCGGCGTCGTTTCGGACAAAGCCAAGTTCATCGATGGCGCGCAGGACCCGTTCCTTGGTCCGTGCCGACACCCGGTCCGGATAATTCAGGACGTTCGACACCGTCCCCACGGCCACGCTTGCATGGTTGGCCACGTCCTTGATACTGGCTGTGCGGTTCATCGATTCTCCGTGCTGACTTGCCCGCTGCAGGAGGTTCCGTGCGGGAGATCAAAAGTTCCTGTCATTGCTTGACAGCTGCTCAAGTCCAAGAGTACTTTGAATCGTATTAATGAAACGATTCAAAGATCAACGTTTGAAAAAGGAGTCCCAATGAGGGTGTGCTTCCGTTCCTCGGTGCAGCCGGCGCTGATCGATGAATACCGTCGCCGGCACGCCGCGGTGTGGCCGGAGATGCTGCATGCGCTCAAGGAAGCGGGATGGCATAACTACTCCCTCTTCCTGGCGGAGGACGGCCTCCTGGTGGGCTACGTGGAGTGCGACGACTTTGACGCCGTCCGCGCCCGCATGGCCCTGACCGAAGTCAACGCCCGTTGGCAGGCGGAAATGGCAACCCTCTTTGCAGATTCCGGCCAGGCGCCCGACGAAGGGTTCCAGGTCCTGGAAGAAGTTTTCAACCTTGACAGCCAGTTGGCCGCACAGCCCTCGGCGGGCTGACGGGCTGAAGCAGGCAGCCCGCCGTCGAATCCGTCGGGCACCACCACCAGCACGGCTCCAGCAGCGGGGCACCCATCCACAACGCATCAGACAGACGCTCAGACACCGGAAAGAACCATCATGAATGACGTAGCAAAGGCGCTGGGCAGGCTCGGGGAGCTTGCCATCGAGGTCCCATCGTGGGCTTATGGAAATTCAGGCACGCGGTTCAAGGTGTTTGGCACACCCGGTACGCCGCGGACGGTCCAGGAAAAGCTGGCCGACGCCGCGAAGGTCCACGAGTTGACCGGGCTGGCTCCCACCGTGGCCCTGCATATCCCGTGGGACAAGGTGGACGACTACTCCGCACTGAAGGATTACGCCGCCGGACTGGGGGTGGGGCTGGGCACCATCAACTCCAACACCTTTCAGGATGATGAGTACAAATTCGGTTCACTGACCTCCTCCAACGAGTCGGTCCGCCGCCGGGCCATTGACCACCACCTGGACTGCATCGACATCATGCACGCCACGGGTTCGAAGGACTTGAAGATCTGGCTGGCGGACGGCACCAACTACCCGGGCCAGGACGACATGCGCGGCCGCCAGGACCGGCTGGCCGAGTCCCTGCAGGAAATCTACGCGGCCCTGGGGGATGGGCAGCGGCTGGTACTGGAGTACAAGTTCTTTGAGCCGGCTTTCTACCACACCGATGTTCCGGACTGGGGCACTTCCTACGCCCAGACCCTGGCCCTGGGTGAGAAGGCGTTTGTCTGCCTCGACACCGGCCACCACGCGCCGGGCACCAACATCGAGTTCATCGTGATGCAGCTGCTGCGCCTGGGCAAGCTGGGTTCCTTCGACTTCAACTCGCGCTTCTATGCCGACGACGACCTGATCGTGGGTGCTGCGGACCCGTTCCAGCTCTTCCGCATCATGTGCGAGGTGATCCGCGGTGGCGGCTTCGGCAAGGATTCCGGTGTGGCCCTCATGCTGGACCAGTGCCACAACCTGGAGGAGAAGATTCCTGGCCAGATCCGTTCCGTCCTGAACGTCCAGGAAATGACCGCCCGCGCCCTGCTGGTGGACACCGCGGCGCTGGCCGAGGCGCAGCGCGCCGGCGATGTGCTGGCCGCCAACGGCATCTTCAACGATGCGTTCTACACCGACGTCCGCCCGGTCCTTGCCGAGTGGCGTGAATCCCGCGGCCTGCCCGCGGACCCGATCGCTGCCTTCAAGGCCAGCGGCTACCAGAAACAGATCAACGAGGACCGCCTTGGCGGCCAGCAAGCCGGATGGGGCGCATAACCAGCCATGAGCAACAAGACTGTTGAAGACCTGATTTCCCGTTCCAACCGCCTGGGTGCGGACAAACGGAACACCAACTTCGCCGGTGGCAACACCTCCGCCAAGGGCACGGAGAAGGACCCGGTCACGGGCGAGGATGTACAGCTTTTGTGGGTCAAGGGTTCCGGTGGTGACCTGGGCACGCTGAAGGCACAGAACCTGGCGGTGCTCCGGTTGGACCGGTTGACCGCCCTGAAGAACGTGTACCCGGGTGTTGAGCGTGAAGACGAGATGGTGGCGGCTTTCGATTATTGCCTGCACGGCAAGGGCGGCGCCGCTCCGTCGATCGATACGGCGATGCATGGTTTGGTGGACGCCGCGCATGTGGATCACCTGCACCCGGACTCCGGCATCGCCATTGCCACCGCCGTTGACGGGGAAGCACTGACCACCAAGATCTTCGGCAACAAGGTGGTCTGGGTTCCCTGGCGCCGTCCCGGATTCCAGCTGGGCTTGGACATCGCCGCCATCAAGGACGCCAACCCGCAGGCCATCGGCACCATCCTGGGCGGCCACGGCATCACCGCCTGGGGCGCTACCAGCGAAGAAGCGGAAGCCAATTCCCTGTGGATCATCGAACAGGCCGAAAAGTACATCGCAGAGAACGGCACGGCCGAGCCCTTCGGCTCCAAGCTGCCCGGATATGCAGCCTTGCCGGAAGCTGAGCGCCGCGCCAAGGCCGCAGCCCTGGCACCTGTGATCCGCGGCCTGGCCTCCACGGACAAGCCGCAGCTGGGGCACTTCAGTGACGACGCCGTCGTCCTGGACTTCCTCGAAGCCGCCGAGCACCCGCGCCTGGGCACCCTGGGCACCTCCTGCCCGGACCACTTCCTGCGCACCAAGGTCAAGCCGCTGATCCTGGACCTTCCGGCCGACGCCTCCATTGAGGATTCGATTGCCCGGCTGCAGGAGCTCCACGCCGGCTACCGCGAGGACTACCAGGCCTACTACGACCGCCACGCGGATGCCGATTCGCCGGCGCTGCGCGGCGCCGACCCGGCCATCGTGCTCGTGCCCGGCGTGGGGATGTTCTCCTTCGGTGCCAACAAACAGACCGCCCGGGTTGCCGGCGAGTTCTACATCAATGCCATCAACGTCATGCGCGGCGCCGAGGCCATCTCCACCTACGCACCCATCGGGGAATCCGAGAAGTTCCGGATCGAATACTGGGCGCTGGAGGAAGCCAAGCTGGCCCGGATGCCCAAGCCCAAGTCGCACGCCACCCGCATTGCGCTGGTGACCGGCGCGGCATCCGGGATCGGCAAGGCCATCGCCACGCGCCTCGCCGCGGAAGGCGCGTGCGTGGTCATCGCCGACCTGAACCTGGAGAACGCGCAGAAGGTCGCTGAGGAACTCGGCGGCCCGGATGTCGCGGTCGGCGTCCAGGCCGACGTCACCGACGAAGCCCAGGTCGCCGCGGCGATCGACGCCGCCGTGCTGGCCTTCGGCGGCGTGGACCTGGTAGTCAACAACGCCGGACTGTCCATCTCCAAGCCGCTGCTGGAAACCACCGAAAAAGACTGGGACCTGCAGCACAACGTCATGGCCAAGGGCTCCTTCCTGGTGGCCAAGGCCGCCGCCAGGGTGATGATCGCCCAGGGCCTGGGCGGGGACATCATCTACATCTCCTCCAAGAACTCCGTGTTCGCCGGCCCCAACAACATCGCCTACTCCGCCACCAAAGCAGACCAGGCCCACCAGGTCCGGCTCCTCGCGGCCGAACTGGGGGAGCACGGCATCCGCGTCAACGGCATCAACCCCGACGGCGTGGTCCGCGGCTCCGGCATCTTCGCCGGCGGCTGGGGCGCCAAGCGCGCAGCGGTCTATGGCGTTGACGAGGAGAAACTGGGCGAATACTACGCCCAGCGCACACTGCTCAAACGTGAAGTCCTGCCCGAGCACGTAGCCAACGCGGCCGCCGTCCTCACCAGCAACGAACTGTCCCACACCACCGGCCTGCACATCCCCGTGGACGCCGGAGTAGCCGCAGCCTTCCTCCGATGAGTGCGGCTGTGTTTGCCGCCGTCGACATCGGTGCCTCCTCCGGGCGGCTCATGCTGGGCCGGGTCTCCCCGGACTCGGGGGTATCGCTGGAGACCGTCCACCGGTTCCCCAACGGTGTAGTGGAGCTCGACGGCGGCCTGCGCTGGGACTTCGACGCCCTGTTCGCGGAGGTCCTTGCGGGCCTCCGCGCCGCGGCTACGGCGGCGGCGGCGCAGGGCGAAACAATTGCCAGCATCGGCATCGACACGTGGGCCGTGGATTACGGCCTGGTGAACAAGGCCGGCGAGCTGGTGGCACAGCCCTTCAGCTACCGCGATGACCGGAGCAGGGCCGCCGTCGCGCCGGTGCACGCCAAGCTGGACCCTGCACGGCTCTACCGGACCACCGGGCTGCAGTTCCTCCAGTTCAACACCATCTACCAGCTGGCCGCCGAGCGTAACCTGGCCGGGCTGAAGGCCCTGTTGATCCCGGACCTGATCGCGTTCCTGCTCACCGGGGTGCGCCGGACCGAGGCCACCAACGCCTCCACCACAGGGCTGTTCGATGCCGTCGCGGGGGAGTGGGCCACCGATTTCTTCACCGCGCTCGGGCTGCGGAAGGACCTGTTCCCGCCGCTGATCCAGCCCGGGGAAGCCTACGGGTACCTCCTGCCGGACATCGCCGCGGCCCTGGGACTGCCGCGTGAAACCACGGTGGTGGCGGTAGGTTCGCACGACACTGCGTCCGCCGTCGCCGCAGTCCCAGCGCAGGGCGAAAACTTTGCCTACATCTCCTCCGGCACCTGGTCCCTGGTGGGGCTGGAGCTGCAGCAGCCCGTCCTGACCGAGGCCAGCCGGGAAGCGAACTTCACCAACGAACGCGGCGTGGACGGCACCATCCGCTACCTGCGCAACGTGGGCGGACTCTGGCTCCTGAGCGAGTGCCAGCGGACCTGGGCGGGCGAGGGTTTCCAGCCTGACCTGGCCGCGCTGCTCTCCGCTGCCGCAGCCCTGCCTGCCGGCGGTCCCCAGGTCAACGCCGACGACCCCTACTTCATCGCCCCGGGCGATATGCCCGAGCGCATCCGGGCAGCAGTCCGGCGAACCGGGGACGTCCTGCCCAACGAGCCTGCGGCGATCACCCGCTGCATCATGGACAGCCTCGCAGCTGCTTATGCCAGGACCATCACCACGGCCGAACGCCTGGCAGGCCGTGAGGTGGACGTGGTGCACGTGGTGGGCGGCGGCTCGCAGAACACCCTGCTCTGCCAGCTCACCGCCAACGCCACCGGCCGCCCGGTCATCGCCGGTCCGGTCGAAGCCACCGCCCTGGGAAACGTGCTCATCCAGGCCCGCGCCGCCGGGGCTGCCACCGGGGGCCTGCCACTCCTGCGCGGAATCATCGCCGCCGGAACGGACCTTCGACGGTACGAACCCCAGGAGCTGACACTGAACGCCGCCAGGAATTGAACTCCTGGGTGTCCACAGGCCCAGGCGGCGGGATGCCGTCATCGTGCGCTAGAAATAGAGGAGCGTCCCGCTGGGGCGCCAACAACCGAAAGCAGGACGGACAACGATGCCCCTCTTCGACCTACCCCTGGCCCAGCTCCGCAGCTACACCTCCGACGTCACCCCGCCGGAAGACCTGGATGCGTTCTGGGATGCCACCCTGGCGGAGGCCCGTGCCTTCCCGTTGAACCCCGCGTTTGAGCCGGTGGAGAACTACCTGGCACTGATCGACACCTTCGACGTCACGTTCGCCGGCTTCGGCGGGGCACCGGTCAAGGGCTGGCTGCACCTTCCCGCCAACCGGGACGAGGGGGCCCGGCTACCGGTGGTGGTGAACTACATCGGCTATTCCGGTGGCCGCGGCCTGGTCAACCAGGACACGCGCTGGGCGCAGGCCGGGTACGCGCACTTCATCATGGACACCCGCGGCCAGGGGTACGGCGGCACCCTGGGCCACACCGCGGATCCCCACCCCTCGGCGGGGGATGTGGCGCACGCAGGCCTGATGACCCGGGGCATCGCGGCCCGGGAGGACTACTACTACCGCCGGGTCTACGTGGATGCCTTCCGGGCGGTGGAGGCGGCCCAGGCCCACCCCGCGGTCGATCCGTCCAAGGTGGTGCTGGCCGGAGTCAGCCAGGGCGGCGGCCTGGTGGTGGCCACGGCAGGGCTTACCGCGGGACGGCTCGACGGCGTCATCGCCGCGCTGCCCGACGTCCCCTTCCTCCAGGACTTTCCCCGCGCCATCGACATCACCCCGCGCGGGCCGTACCCGGAGATTGCCCAGTTCCTGGCACGCCACCGGGACCGCTATGAGTCCACCCTTGCCGTCCTCAACTACTTCGACGGCGTCAACCTGGCCGGCCGCGCCACCGCCCCGGCACTGTACTCCGCGGCGCTGATGGACGACATCTGCCCGCCGTCCACCGTTTTCGCCAGCTTCAACGCCTACGGTTCCGGATCGGGCGCCTCCTCCGCCAGCGGGGCGGACAAGGAGGTCGAGGTGTACCGGTTCAACAACCATGAAGGCGGCCAGGAACATCACTGGATCCGGCAGCTCCAGTACCTCCGCAAACTCCTCGGCTGAGCCCGGGCAGCGGGCCGGTAAAGCCTAAGCTTGTTCGCGGATCCGCACCTTGTGCGTCCGGATCCGCGAACAAGCCCGGGATGGAATGTGACGGAAGCTGATTTTGCTCCCGCGGCGGCCCGGGTTTATGGTCTTTTCCATGACTAACCGTTGGTATGCGTATTTTTCGTTGGCTCTGGAGGGGCCCGCGTCTAACTGACACGCATCCAGCATTCCTTCAGAGCCAACAGGGCAGAGATTATTCTCTGCCCTTCGCCGTTTCTCCGGCGGGTTCTGAAATCCGGGCCCGCTTCCCATCTGGAACAGGACCCGAACATGAGCACCGCAACAGCACCGGCACAAACCACCTCAAACCAGCGCGCCAGCGACACCAAGTCCACGTCCAACCTGCGCGTCAGCGAGTTCACTCCGCTGCCCACTCCTTCCGACCTCCTCGCGGAACTGCCGCTGGACGCCCGGGCCGCTGCCGTCGTCGAACGCGGCCGCGATGAAGTGCGCGCCATCATGGACGGCGTGGACGACCGCCTGCTGGTCATCGTGGGTCCCTGCTCCATCCACGACCCCAAGGCAGGGCTGGAATACGCCCGCCGGCTGGTCAGCCAGGCGGAGAAGCACAAGGAAGACCTGCTGATCGTCATGCGGACGTACTTCGAAAAGCCGCGCACCACCGTGGGCTGGAAGGGCCTGATCAACGATCCACGGCTGGACGGCACCCATGACATGGTCACCGGCCTCCGCACCGCCCGGCTGTTCCTGCAGCAGGTCACCGCGCTGGGCCTCCCCACGGCAACGGAGTTCCTGGAACCGATCAGCCCCCAGTACATGGCGGACCTGATCTCGTGGGGTGCCATCGGTGCCCGCACCACCGAGAGCCAGATCCACCGCCAGCTCGCGTCCGGGCTGTCCATGCCCATCGGCTTCAAGAACGGGACCGACGGCGGCCTCCAGGTGGCCATCGATGCATGCGGTGCCGCGGCGGCGGCGCAGGCCTTCCTGGGGATCGACGGCGACGGCCGGGCTGCGCTGGTGGCAACGGCTGGAAACCCGGACACCCACGTGATACTGCGCGGCGGCCGCAAGGGACCCAACTACTCAGCGGCCGATGTGGAACGCGCCTCCGGTGAACTGGCAGGCAAGGGGCTGAACCCGCGGCTGATCGTGGATGCCAGCCATGCCAACAGCGGCAAGAGCCACCACCGGCAGGCTGAGGTGGCCCTGGAGATTGGCGCCCAGCTGGAGCAGGGCGGGGCTGCCGCGCGGGCCGTGGCCGGCGTGATGCTGGAAAGCTTCCTGGTGGGCGGCGCGCAAAACCTGGATGTTGCCGAGCACGCGGCCGGACGCGCGGAGCTGGTGTACGGGCAAAGCGTCACGGATGCGTGCATGGACTGGGACGTTTCCGCGTCCGTCCTTGAGCAGCTGGCGGCATCGGCACGGAAGCGGCGGCAGTCAGATTAGGGGCTGAAATAGGGGAAGCACTACTTTCACATCTGCCACATGAACATCTAGAGTATCTTTTTAGGTGGTTGGTGGATGGCTCAGCATCGTAACACCGCATTGGCACGTACCTGGGGTCACTGTTGTCCATCCGTCAGCAAAGGAAAATAGGGAAATGTCGGCAGAACAGAACTTCTCCAACGCGAAGTTCCTGACCGTGGCTGAAGTAGCCGAGGTCATGCGGGTCTCCAAAATGACTGTTTACCGGCTGGTCCACTCCGGCGAAATGCCGGCGGTGCGCTTCGGCCGCTCCTACCGGGTCCCCGAAAACGCCGTCGAACAGTACCTCAGGGGTGCTGTCGTGGAAGGCCACACCGAAACCGCCTGAGGCTGCCTGTCCTGAGCGGCTCCCGATAAGCGGTACCCTGTTAAGGAACGTTTTACGTCATTGTAAGAATCTGTCAGTTGTTCAGTTCGTAGCTTTGTCCACGGACATTCTCCATCAGACAGGTACTGCATCTAGTTTGTAAGGAACTTTCGTGGGTTCAGTTATTAAGAAGCGTCGCAAGCGTATGGCCAAGAAGAAGCACCGCAAGCTGCTTCGCAAGACCCGTCACCAGCGCCGCAACAAGAAGTAGCGATACTTCAAGCAGCGTGGAAATGCCCGTCGCCTTCCAAGGCGGCGGGCATTTCGTTTATGCCTGCAAGAGGTAAGAATTATGCCCGCGGGCCGCGGATGCGGGCGAAGCCCTTCCAGAGGCCGTAGATAGCCCCGCCGAAGGTGGCCGCCTTGAGTCCCAATGTCGCGGCACGGCGGCCTGCGCGGAAATCGTAAACCGGCCAGTTGCGGTCGCGGGCGTGGCGGCGCAGCCTGGCGTCCGGATTGATGGCCACCGGATGGCCCACCAGCGACAGCAGCGGGACGTCGTTGTAGGAGTCGCTGTAGGCCCAGCAGCGCTTGAGGTCCAGGCCCTCATCATCGGCGATGGCCTGCACGGCCACGGCCTTGGCCGAGCCGTGCAGGATGTCTCCCACCAGCCGCCCGGTGTACAGGCCGTCCGAGACCTCCCCCACGGTCCCCAGGGCTCCGGTCAGTCCCAGCCGGGTGGAGATTACGGTGGCCACTTCGATGGGGGTGGCTGTCACCAGCCAGACGCGGCGGCCCACCCTCAGGTGCTGTTGCGCCAGCGCTTTGGTGCCGGGCCAGATCCGGGACGCGATCATCTCGTCATAGACTTCTTCGCCCAGCGCCTTGATGTCATCCACACTGATGCCCACGGCCAGGGTCAGGGCCGAGTCCCGGACGGCATGGACATCGTCCATGTTCTCGCCGCGGGCCACAAACTTGAACTGCTTCCAGGCCATACCCGCCGCCTGCCTCAGGGTGAAGGCTCCCCGCTGGTGCATCTTGCGGGCCACATGGAACAGGCTGGCACCCCGCATCAGGGTGTTGTCCACATCGAAGAACGCCGCCTCGCCGGGCTGCGGCGCAGCAACCGGCCGTGTGACTACGGCGACGTATTTCTCCTGGGGCATGGAGTTGAGTCTAGTCAATCCACTGGCCCGCCGCCGTCGGCGTCAGCCTCACGCCGGGAACGGCGATACCGTTAAGCCATGGCTACACCCCGCGTCGTCCTGGTCACCAAAGCTGACTGCCACCTTTGTGAGGAGGCGCGCGACGCCGTCGGCCGGGTCACTGCCTCATTGGGCCTTACCTGGAGCGAAGAGCTGGTGGACAACCAGCCTGAACTGCGGGAGCGCTACGCCGAAGAGATCCCGGTGGTCCTGGTGGACGGCGTGCAGCGCGACTTCTGGAAGATCGACGAGGTCCGGCTGGCACGCGTGCTGCAGCGCGCCATGGGCCGGTAGGGCAGTGGCGGCAGTTTCTGATGGTCCTGGTTTTGAAGGCATGAGCGGCAGGGACCTAGAGTGGACTCACAACGCGACGCAAGGGAGGTGCGGGTGACATCCCTGGGTTCTTCGCCCCAGTCTGTCCCGGACCTTCCGGATGCCACGGGCGCACTGACCAAGCAGATACCTCCTGCCGCCGTGGCCCGGCTCACCATCTACCTCCGTGCCCTGAACACATTGCTGTCCGAGGGCGTGGAGCGCGTTTCCTCCGAATCCCTGGCAGAAGCCTCCGGCGTCAGTTCTTCAACCCTCCGCAAGGACCTGTCCCATGTGGGGTCCTATGGCACCAGGGGCGTCGGTTATGAGGTGCAGTACCTCAGCCGCCACATCGCCGCCGCGCTCGGACTGACCCACGACTGGAAAGTGGCCATTGTGGGCGCCGGCAACTTGGGCAAGGCGTTGGCACGCTACGGCGGCTTTGAGTCGCGCGGGTTCGATGTGGTGGCCATCTTCGACGCCGACCAGATGGTGGTGGGCAACGAGGTGGGATGGCTGCGCGTCAGCGACGTGGCAGACCTGGAGACCGTCCTGCACCGCACCGGGGCCAACATGGTGGTCCTGGCCCTTCCCGCGGCCGTCGCCCAGGGCGTTTGCGACCGTGTGGTGGCGGCAGGCGTGCGCAGCGTGCTGAGCTTTGCACCCGTGATGCTGCAGGTTCCCGAAGGGGTCAATCTTCGCAAGGTGGACATGGCCACTGAACTCCAAATCCTGGCCTACCACGCCCAGCGGGCCCAGACGCCCGGGCAGACGGCCTAGGGTTTCCCTGGAAGTTTTCCCCCGGCCCAAGTTTTGGCGGACCCGTTAAAGCAGGTGGCCCGGGATGCGAATGATGCATCCCGGGCCGCGTGCAGTGTCAGCGGGCGGAGTGGCTACCGCCCGTACGGGTTGCCGAAGCCGCCCGAATAGGGGTTGGCGAAAGGCTGCTGCTTCCGGAAGTACGGGGCGGCTGCGGGAAGGTAGAGCAGCACGATGGCCGCAATTCCCAGGAGCGTTCCGATGGTGGCAAAGCTGGGGGGACCAAAGAGTCCGAAGACGGACAGTGCAGCGAAGACCGTTCCCAGGATGCGGGCCCAGTTCTTGCCCTTTCGGACGAAGAAGGCCACCAGCAGGTAGAGGGCCACGCCAATGATCGCGAACACCACCAGGGTGCCGGCGATGACCCCCTTAATGTCGTCATAAGTGACTCCACTGGCGCCTCCGGCCGCCATCTGGTCCTCGAATGTCCGCCGGAACACCGGATCATCCAGCTGCGTCAGCCCGGTCAGCAGGGAGATCACGAAGATCACTGCCGACGCGATCAACAGCCAGAACGAGATGTTCACAAGCTGCGGGACGCCGTTGCCTCCGGCCGGCTGCGGCTGCTCCGACGGGTACTGGCCGTAGGGGGACTGCCCGTAGGGCGGCTGGCCGTACTGGGGTGCATTCTGCCCGAACTGGGCGCCATACTGCGGCTGGTTTTGGCCGTACTGCGGCGCTGCCGGCGGCTGGTTCTGGCCGTACTGGGGCGCGTTCTGCCCATATTGCGGGGCGTTCTGGCCATACTGCGGCGCATTCTGCCCGTAGCGGGGCTGCTGCTGGTCTCCGGACTGGGGGCTGCCGGCCTGTTCATGCCCCGGCTGGTCGTTGCTGGGGTCTTGGGGCGACGGGGGCGGGACGGGAGGAGTACTCATGGCGTTCCTTCTGCAGGTCGGGATCCGGGTAGGCTGCCGGGAATCAGTCCTCTGCCTTCCCCCAGCATGGCTTAAGTCCACCGTACCCCCGGCGGGCGGCGTTGTGGGTGATTCAGCGGGTATTGGCGCAGGTGGTTGCCGTTAAACAGGGAACCCCGGCGCCAGGCCGGGCAGGCCTGGTGCCGAGGTTGTGCCCTGGCGGGCGGAACTACGCTGCGGGGGCGATGAAGGCGAGTTCAAGGTTGATGGCAACCTTGTCGCTGACCAGCACGCCGCCGGCTTCCAGGACGGCGTTCCAGGTGAGGCCGAAGTCCTTGCGGCTGATGGTGGTCTCGGCGGAGACGCCGGCGCGGGTGTTGCCGAACGGATCAACGGCAACACCGTTGAATTCGGTTTCCAGAGTCACCGGGCGGGTGACACCCTTGATGGTCAGGTCGCCGGTGAGCTCGTAGCTGTTGCCCTTGGCCACCAGGCCGTTGGATACGAAGGAGATCTCGGGGAACTTCTCCACATCGAAGAAGTCCTCGCCCTTGACGTGGCCGTCGCGGTTGGCGTCGCCGGAGTCGAAGCTGGCGGTCTGGATGGTGGCGTTGATCCTGGACTCAGCCACATCCTGGCCCAGGTCCAGCGTGGCGGCGGCCTCTTTGAACTGGCCGCGGACCTTGCTGATGCCGGCGTGCCGGACAGTGAAGCCGATCTCGCTGTGGGAGTTGTCCAGGGTCCAGGTGCCGGTGGTGACGTCTGCGGGAAGTGCCATGATGTTGCTCCTTGTAAAGGTGTATGTACTGAGGTCCTGCCGTTGAACCTTCATCTGTTGAAGCCTCAACTAACTTGCTGCATCCAGTATAAACATGCATTTGCATGTTTTGTTCCCGTCCACGGAACATTTCTTCAAAAACTTAAGTTCTACTCTTTGTAGAAGGAGCGGCCCGAGATTTCGGATCGCACGCCATCTTTGAGAAACTGGTAAACATGCCCCAAGCCACTGTCCATCTGCTCCGCCACGGCGAGGTCCATAACCCCGAGGGCGTTCTCTATGGGCGGCTTCCCGAATTCCACCTCTCCGAACTGGGGCAGGAGATGGCCCGGACGCTCGCCGAATACTTCCGGCAGCGCGCCGAACGCGGCGCCCGCATCACCTACCTGGCCGCCTCCCCACTGGACCGCGCGCAGGAGACGGCACGGCCGACGTCGGAGGCCCTGCAGCTGCAGATCCACACCGACGAGCGGATCATCGAAGCGGAAAACTACTTTGAGGGCATGAAGGTCACCAAGGCCGAACTCCGCCGGCCCAGGCACTGGCCGCACCTGGTCAACCCGCTGCGCCCCTCCTGGGGCGAACCGTACAAGGAGCAGGCCGCGAGGGTGGCGGCCGCGGCGCAGGACGCCCGGCTGCGGGCCATCGAGCTTGCTGCCGGCGACTTCGGTGCCCACGGCCCCGAGGCGATCCTGGTGAGCCACCAACTGCCGATCTGGGCTGCCCGGCTCAGCGCCGAAGGCCGGCCCCTGTGGCACGACCCACGCAAGCGCGAGTGCACCCTGACGTCCGTCACGTCCCTGGTGTTCGACGACGACGGCTCGCTTTTGCGGGTCGAGTACAGCGAACCCGCGGCGTCCCTTCTTCCCGGTGCCGCCAGCACCCCTGGAGCCTAGAAGTGAGCAACAACAACCTCCCGTCCCGCCGCAGCATGCTCGCCGCCGGCGGCATGGCCCTGACCGCGCTGACCCTGGGCCTCTCCGGCTGTGCCCAGGAGGATGCGCTGGCCAAGCAGGCCAAGGCGGGGGACAACAAGAACTATGTGGCCGGCGACGGCTCCGTGACAGAGTTCGCTGCCGGGGACCGCAAGGAAGCCGTGCAAATCCAGGGTGCGCTTTTCAACGGCACTGCGGTAACCCCGGCCGACTTCAAGGGCAAGGTGAGCGTCCTGAATTTCTGGTTCGCCGCCTGCGCGCCGTGCCGCGTGGAAGCTCCCCTCCTGGAAGCGCTGCACCAGGAGTTCAAGGACCAGGGCGTGCAGTTCTTCGGCGTCAACCTCCGGGACGAGAAACCCACGGCGGAGGCGTTTGAAAAGACCTTCAACCTGACCTACCCGAGCTTTGACGACAAGGACGGAAGCGTCCTGCTGTCCGTGTCCGGCCTGGTACCGCCCGGCGCCGTGCCCACCACCCTGGTCCTGGACAAGCAGGGGCGGGTGGCCTCGCGCGTCCTCGGCGAGATCGAGAAGGGCACCCTGAAAGCCCTCATCACCGCCGCCGTGGCCGAGTAGGGCGGGCCGGGACCGTGAACAGCCCCTTCGCCGAAGCCATCCTCAGCGGCTCCATCCTGCTAGCCATTCCGGTGGCACTGCTTGCCGGACTGGTCTCCTTCCTTTCCCCCTGCGTCCTTCCCCTGGTTCCCGGCTACCTGGGTTACGTCACGGGCCTGAGCGGCGTGGACCTGCAAAAGCAGAAGCGCGGCCGGATGCTGGCCGGGATCGGGCTCTTCGTCCTGGGCTTCTCGGTGATCTTCGTCCTGCTGGGCGGCGCATTCGGCCAGTTGGGCACCCTTATTACCGGCAGCCAGAATGCCTGGATCACCCAGCTCCTGGGGGTCCTGGTGATCATCATGGGCATTGTCTTCATGGGCGGCTTCAGTTGGCTCCAGCGGGACGCCAAGATCCACGCCAAGCCGCCCGCCGGGCTCTGGGGAGCACCGCTGCTGGGCCTGACCTTCGGCCTGGGCTGGGCGCCGTGCATCGGCCCCACCTACTCGGCCGTGCAGCTCCTCAGCCTTTCCGGCGGCTCCTCGGCCGCCAAGGGCGCCTTCCTGGCATTCGTCTACAGCCTGGGACTGGGCATTCCGTTCCTGCTGATCGCGCTGGCCCTGCGCCGCGGAATGGGCGTCATGGCGTTCTTCCGCAAGCACCGCGTTGCCATCCAGCGGACCGGCGGCGGAATCCTGGTGGTGCTGGGCCTGCTGATGGCCACCGGCGTATGGGGAGCCTGGGTGACCGGGCTGCAGTACTGGTTCCAAACCGACGTGAAGTTGCCGATCTGATGAGCGAGCGTGTGAACGTAAAGAAGAAGCAATCCGCCCCCGTAGCGGAGGCAAAAGCCCAGGCCGCCCTTCCGGCCCTGGGCCCCAAGGGCATGCTGCGGTGGGCCTGGACCCAGCTGACCAGCATGCGCACCGCGCTGTTCCTGCTGCTGCTCCTCGCCGTCGCCGCCGTCCCCGGATCCCTGTTCCCGCAGCGGCCCGCCAACCCGGCCGTGGTGACCCAGTACATCAAGGACCATCCGGACTACGGCAAGCTGCTGGACTCCCTGCAGCTCTATGACGTCTACTCCTCGGCCTGGTTCTCGGCGATCTACCTCCTGCTGTTCATCTCGCTGATCGGCTGCGTGGTGCCGCGTGCCATCGCCCACTACAAGGCCATGCGCTCCCAGCCGCCACGGACGCCGCAGCGCCTGTCCCGGCTGCCGGAATACGGCACCCTGGTGATTCCCGCCCGCACCGGCATCCCGGCGTCGGAGGCCATCAACAGTGCGGCCGGACTGCTGCGGAAGCGCGGCTACCGGGTGGAGGTCAGGGACGCCGACGGCAACCGCCCGTCCCTGGGGGCCGAGCGCGGCTTCCTGAAGGAAGTGGGCAACCTCGTCTTCCACACCTCGCTCATCGGCGTGCTGGTGGCCGTGGCCGCAGGCGGCCTGTTCGGCTACAGCGGCCAGCGCATCCTGGTGGAAGGCGACACGTTCGTGAACACCCTGGTGGGCTACGACCAGTTCAACCCGGGCACCAACTTCCAGTCCAGCCAGCTGCAGCCGTACTCGCTCCAGCTGGACAAGTTCAACATCACGTTCGACCGCGAATCCAAGGGCAAGTTCGGCCAGCCCATCGACTTCGCCGCCACGGTGACCACCAAGGAAAACCCGGACGCTCCAGCCAAGCAGGAAATCCTGAAGGTCAACGATCCCGTGACCCTGGGCGGCACCAGCATCTACCTCACCGGCAACGGCTACGCACCGGTGGTGACCGTACGGGACGGCGCCGGCAACGTGGCCATGCAGGGCCCGGTGGTGGCCAAGCTGCAGGGCGATAACTACTACTCGTCCGTGGTGATCAAGGTTCCGGACGCCCAGCCGGACCAGCTGGGGTTCGTGGGCTTCTTCCTCCCCACCGCGTTCGTGACGGACAAGAACGTTTCGTTCAGTGCCGACCCCGAACTGTTCAACCCCCAGCTGACCCTGAACTCCTACTACGGGGACCTGGGCCTGAACACCGGTGCCCCGCAGAACGTCTTCGAACTGGATGTCAAGAACCTGACGCCGCTCAACGCCAGGAACCTGGCGGCCGGCGGCATTACGCTGGCACCCGGCTCCACCTTCACACTGCCGGACGGCAAGGGCACCATCAGTTTCGACGGCGTGAAGCGGTACATCGGCGTGGACGTCCACCACAACCCCGGGCAGGTCTACGCCCTGGTCTTCGCTTTGCTGGCCGTGGCCGGCCTGATCCTCTCGCTCTACGTCAACCGCCGGCGCGTCTGGGTGCGGACGGGCACCGCCGCGGACGGCCGCACCATGGTGGAATACGGACTCCTGGCCCGCGGCGAGGACCACCGCCTCGCCGGGGAGGCGGCAGCGCTCCGGAAACTGTTCTCCGCCGAGTGGCAGTTGCCGGAAGACACCGAAGACACTGGCCAGTCCCAGCAAACTCCCAGCCGGCGGAGCGATAATGTCGCAGGCTCCGCCGCTAATGCCGCAGGCTCCGTCACCACCCCAGCAGGCCCCACCGGGCCCGAAAAGGACCAGTAATGCCATTTGGAATCAATGAAACCATGGGCCAGTACAGCGAACTCTTCATGCTGCTGGCGGCGGGTACCTACACGGTGGCCTTCATCGCCTTCGCCTGGGACCTGGCCAAGAGCAGCAAGGCGCTGCGCGCTGTGGACCTCAAGGCCGCGCAGGCCGGTGCTGCCGCCAAGGTCCCCGTAACCGCCGGCGTTGCTGCCGGAGCAGGGGCGCGCGAAGGATCCCGCGGTGTTGAGGCCCGACTGGACGGGCCGGCCGGACGGGCCGAGCGCCCGTCGTCGTCCGCCGCCAAAGCCAGCGGTGCAGGAACCGGAGGCTTCATGACTGCCGACGGCGACATGAAGTACTCCGCCGAGCGCCGGGTTCCGGCGCGTGTTGCGGTGGCCGTGACCACCCTTGCTGTCGTCATCCACGGCGCCGGCGTGGTCACCAGGGCCCTGGGCGCAGGCCGGGTGCCGTGGGGCAACATGTACGAATTCCTCACCACCGGCGCCTTCCTGGTGGCGGCCGTGTTCCTGCTCTCGCTGATTCGCCGCGACCTCCGCTTCCTGGGCACCTTCGTGGTGGGCCTGGTGATCATCATGCTGGTGGCTGCCTCGGTGGCGTTCTGGACCCCCGTGGGACACCTGGTTCCCGCCCTGCAGAGCTACTGGCTGGTCATCCACGTTTCCATCGCCGTGCTCTCCTCGGCGCTGTTCACCCTGACCTTCGCGATGTCCGCACTGCAGCTGGTGCAGACCCACCGGCAGAAGACCCTGGCCGCCGGCGGTGCCGACAAGCTCGGCTTCATGCGCCTGGTGCCCTCCGCGCTGAGCCTGGAAAACCTGTCCTACCGCATCAACGCCATCGCCTTCATCGGCTGGACCTTCACCCTCATGTTCGGTGCCATCTGGGCGGAAAAGGCCTGGGGCCGGTTCTGGGGGTGGGACACCAAGGAGGTCTGGACCTTCGTGATCTGGGTTGTCTACGCCGGCTACCTGCACGCCCGGGCCACCCGCGGCTGGACCGGAACACGGGCCGCCTGGCTGTCGATCGTGGGCTACCTTTGCGTGATCTTCAACTTCACCATCGTCAACCAGTTCTTCAACGGACTCCACTCCTACTCCGGCCTTTAAACAAGGGCCTTTCGGCCCCTAAAACGGGGGTTTCCGGGTCCTAAAACCGGGGGCGCAGTCGAGAGACGGCAACGGTCCGATAAATAACCATTCGATGTAGCAACAGGGGTGTTCCCCGGTCCTTCGGAAATGCTACGTTGGTGACGTTCCCTGTGATGAAGCTTGCAGGTGGACCACCAGCCTTTCGAGGTACCCCAATGAGCTACGCTCTCGCCGTTGACGTCGGGACCAGTTACACGGCAGCTGCCGTTGTGCGCTTTAACCAAGGTCCCAACGCCGTGCCCGAATGCCTGCCCCTGGGCACGCGTGGAGCGTCTGTGCCCTCCGTGGTGTACTACCCGGAGGAAGGCGCGGTCCTGGTGGGGGAGGCGGCAGAACGCCGAGGACTGGACTCTCCGGAACGCGTGGTCCGGGAATTCAAGCGCCGGATTGGCGACGACGTACCCTTCGTCCTGGGCACCCTGGTCCTGCGGCCGGAGGACGTCTATGCCACCGTTGCCCGCTGGGTGGCGGACCGGGCCAACGAGCGTGAGGGGGGCCCGGCGTCGGCCATTTTCCTGACCCACCCCGCAGCCTGGGGCAACCACCGGCTTTCCGTCGTCCGCGACGCCCTCGCCGCGCATGGCCTGGAGAACGTCACGCTCCTTCCCGAACCCGAGGCCGCAGCCCTGCATTACGCCTCCCAGGTGCGCGTGGAGGAAGGCAGCACCATCGCCGTGTACGACCTCGGCGGCGGCACGTTCGACACCGCCGTGCTGAGGAAGTGCGGCAGCAGCCGCTTTGAGCTCCTGGGGCACCCGGAGGGCATCGAGGACCTGGGCGGCGCCGACTTTGATGCCGCAGTGTTCCGGTACGTGGCTGCGCACACCGGGAACGCCCTGGACGATCTGGACACTGGTGACCCGGCGGTGCTGGGGGCCCTAACCCGGCTCCGCCGCGAATGCGTCGAGGCCAAGGAAGCACTCTCCGCGGACAGCGAATCCACCATTCCGGTGCTCCTGCCCGGCATCCAGCAGCAGATCCGGCTGGTCCGTTCAGAATTCGAGGCGCTGATCGAAGAGCCCGTACGGGAAACAGTGGAGGCGCTGGAGCACTCCCTGGCCCAGCTCCACCTGGTTCCGGCAGACTTGTCCACGGTGCTGTTGATCGGGGGATCGTCCCGGATCCCCCTGGTGGCCCAGGTGGTGTCGGAGGAGCTGGACCGGCCTATCGCTGTGGATGCCGATCCCAAGTCCTCCATCTGCCTGGGGGCGGCAGTGGCAGCCGTCCTCGCCCGCACGGCCGCAGTGGCGGCAGCAGCTGACCCGGCAGAAACTGAAGCGGCCGCCCGGGAGGCGCCGGCCGCCGTCGTACCCTCCGACGTGCCGCCCGCTCCAACCGGCCCGGGCAGGCCCAGTTGGTCGCGGAAATATACGACGGCGGCAGGCGCCCCGGCAGGGCCAGTCGCCGTCCGCGGTGCCCGGCGCGGGGCGCGGGGCGCGCACGCGCCGAAGCCCACCGTCCGCGTGACCGCCGTGGCCGCGGCTGCTGCGGTCCTGACGGTCCTCACGGCAACGGCCGCGCAAAGCCCGGACGGTTTCGGAAGCCTGACTGCCATGTTCGTGCCGCAGGCCGGTGCCAGTACCACGGGAGGCTCCGCCGGCACCGATGCGGGCGGTTCGGACGCCGCCGGTGCAGGGGAGTCAGCAACCCCGGCCGCGGTGGCCCAACCACTCGCGGGCATCGAGGCCAGCGCCAGGAAACCCCTTGCTCCAGGGACCGGACTGGAAGCATCTGCCACGCCCCCCGGCGGGCAGGCGGCCGGCAACGACGGGCCGGCGGCTGGAAGCAGCGCGATTGCTGACGGACCTGTCGTCGCAGCGGCGGCAGTCCCCGATGCGCTTGCCGGCTCCGGGGGGACAACGGGCGGGTCAGGCGTTGCTCCCGAGGCCGTTACGGTGGTTCCCACGCCCGCTTCCGACACCCCGCAGGCAGGCGGTTCCGCCGACCCCACACAGAGTGAAGGCACCCCAACGCCCACCGACTCCGGGACGGCTGACCCGACGACTCCTGCGGCGACTGATTCGCCCACGGCAACTGAATCGCCTACACAGGACGACACCAGCCAGCCCACGCAGACAGAGAGCCCAAGTGCCACAACTGCCCCGGATCCCTCGATGACACCAACGGAGGTGGCCGTGGAAGCTACCGGCAGCCCAGCGCCGCAAGTAACACCGCTTGAACCGGAAACCACGTCCGCCGCAGCCGCCGTTGAAACGGCCACGACCGCCGCTCCGGGGGCCTGAGATGGACGGCCAGCTTCAGGACGGACAATTCCAACGGGAGGAACAACCCGGGGCGGCGTCTACGGGACCGGACCACCAAGGGCACCCGCTGCACGCTGCCGAGCAGATGGCCAAGCAGCTGAAGGGTGCCAACGCCGTGGTGCGGGAACTGCTGCTGGCGCTCTCGGTGGGCTTCGCCTTGCCGGGGCCGCTGCCTGCGGACCTGCAGCAAAAGTTCGGCAGCGGCGGGGCGGAGGATCTCGATGTCCTGGTGGACCGGGCCGAGGCCGCGGGACTGCTTGGGCCGGACGGCACCGTGGTGGGGACGGCGCAACACGCACTGCTGGCTGCCACACCTATTGCCAAGGTGCACGCGCTCCAGCGTGAGCTCGTGGGCGTCTACACGGCCGCCGGACAGCGGTTGGGTAATCTCGCCCGCGAGCTTGCCCGCGGCGGGCTCACCGACCCCCGGGTGGCTGCTGAACTGGAGCTGGCCGCGGACAGTGCGTTGGAGCATAACCCCCGGCTCGCGTCGCAGCTTTACGAGGAGGCCCTCCTGGCGGGCGCCGATCCGGTAGCGACGGCAGCCCGCCGCGCGCAGGCGGCGGCCGGTGATGGTGAGCTTGATGCGGCTGCGCGCATCATTGACACCCTCCTGGTCAGCGCCGACCCGCGGGATGTGCGCCGGGGTGCGGATGTGGCCGCCTCCGTTTGGGCGCAAAGGGGCATGCTGGCCCGCGGGGCCGATGTTTACAACTGGTTGGGCCCCGAGCGTGTGGGCGTATCAGCGCCCCTCGCCGCCGTTGTCCTGATAGGAGTCGGAGACCGGTCTGGGGCGGAGGCGTTCTTCCAGCCCGCCGCGCCGGCAGCTTCCCCCACCCTTCTTGCCGCCACGCTGGTCCAGACGGGGCAGGGGGTCTTCGCATCCCTGGGGGAGAAACCACAACAGGGCATCTCCGTGCTGATCCATGCCTCGGACATGCTGAACTCGGCAGGCATATCGCTTCCGCTGCCGGAAACGCCGGCTGCGCTGGCAGCCCTGCTGGCCCTGCACACCGGTGAGCCGCACCTGGCGGAAACCGTCTGCCGGGCAGCGGCCGCTGCCGGGCAGGGAGGCAATGCCGCACAACCCAGGCTGCTGCTGCTGCAGGCCTGGGCGGACATGATGCAGGACAAACTCGAGGATGCCCGGCTTGCCGCCACGGAAGCCGCCAAGGCCAACCATTGGCCGCTGGTCCCGCGCGACGAGTTCATGTGCGCTGCACTTGAGGTGGGGCTAGCCCGGCGGAACGGTGACGTGCCGGAGCTCCTCAGGGCGTGGGAACGGGCCCGCGAGGCCATGCTCCATACCTCGGTGGACCTCTACAACCTCTTGCCGTGGGGGGAAATGCTGATTGCTGCTGCCCGCCTGCGCGAAACGCGGCGCGTGGCGCACTACCTGGAAGAAGCCTGGAAGCTGCTGGGGCGCCTGGACGAACCCGCGCTGTGGGCCGTTCCCCTGCACTGGGCCGGCGTCCAGGCCGCACTGCTGAATGAAAGCCCCGCCGATCTTGCTCCGCATGCCACTGCGCTGGCCCGGGCCTCCGTCCACAGCCAGCTTGCCGCAGTCTTGGCCACCGCGGGAAAGGCCTGGGTTTCGGTGCTCGCCGGCCGCTTCCGTACTGCCGACGTGGAGGGCGCGGCCCGGCTGCTGGGCGCTGTAGGAATGCCCTGGGAGGGTGCAAGGCTGGCCGGCCACGCTGCCGCACGTGCTGACGAGCGGCGGGACATGATGCGCCTGCTGTCCTGCGCCCGGGACCTCCACCCGCAGGGCAACCCGGCCGGTGCCGCGTCAGGAGCCGCCATCCAGGCAGGAACCCCCGCCGACAACGGCGGCAGGGCGCACCAGCCGGACGGCTCCGGACTGAGTGAGCGGGAAAAGGAAGTTGCCAGGCTGGTGCTTGAGGGCAAAACCTACCGGGAAATCGGTGAGGCCATCTACATCTCGCCCAGGACGGCAGAACACCACATTGCCCGGATACGCCGCCGCCTGGGCGCCGAAAACCGGTCTGACCTGCTGGCCCGTTTACGGGTGGCCTTGGGCGTTGAGAATTCCCAGCACATGAACCCGCAACAGGAGTAGTCCCTAATGCCCCTAGCCGCGGACCCGGGAGCACCCCGGCACGGCTTCCACCGGTAGGGGGAATGCGCCCGATGCCCAGTCTCCGGCAGCGAACCTAGTTTTGAAGCAGCCAGACACGTTCCGCCGGATGATCCGCAACTCGACGAAGATGTGAGGACCACTCATATGCCAACACTCGCAAACGACCTTGTTCAATTCCTGATGCACCTCTTTGGCAGCCGCAAGGCAATCCAGGCGTTCCTGGACAACCCGGAGAAGACGCTGGCCGAACACGGCCTGGGCAACGTGTGCTTGGCCGACGTTGACGCTGCAATGCCTGTTGTCCTCGACTACGCTCCCATCACCGTCAACGCCTCGTCGTTCGAACGCGAATACAACACAGGCGGCAGCAGCGCATGGGCGGGCGCAGGTGCGTCGGCTGGCTCTGTGTCAGCGGGTTCTGTGGGGGGCGCAACAGCCATCCACGCCGGAAGCCAAGGAATGGTACATGGCATCCCGAACTACGACCAGGACGACCACGCCCACGCAGTACAGCAACTGCACAACGTGATAAACCACTTCTCCTACACCACCAGCACCACCACGGTTGACGACCGGGACACCATGACCGACCAGTCCGTCAACCAGAACATCTGGGCGCACGGAGACGTGGAGCAGTGGTTCGACAACGACGCCGTGGTGGCCACCGGGGACCGGGCCGTCGCCGCCGGCGATGACGCCGATCTCAGGGACTCGAACAACATCAGGGATTCCTACAACACCGATAACTCCACGGATAACTCCATCCACGCCGGCGGGGACGTCGGCATCGGCAATGAGGAGACTGACATCTCGGACTCCTTCAACACCGACGTCGGCCTGGATGTTGACGACTCCTTCAACGACAACTCCGACAACTCCGACTACTCGGACCATTCGGACCACTCCGTCAGCACCGATACTGACCTCGATGTCCGCGACTCGTTCAACGACAATTCCGACAACTCCACCCAGGCCTCGGTGGAGGTGGAGGACTCCTTCAACCAGGACAGCTCCAGCACCACGACGCTGGAAGATTCGTTCAACCAGGACAACTCCACCGCCAGCACAGTGGATGTCAACGTGGAGGACTCCTTCCAGGACAATTCGGCCACGAGCATCGTGGAGGACAACGTGGTGGTGGCAGACAACCAGTTCGATTTCACGGAGGACAATTCCAGCCACACCGATATCGACCAGGACAACCACACCACCATCGACGATTCAGTGGTTGACGACTCCACCGTCCTGTAACACGCTGTTTCCGGGAGGCGAACCGCCCGGCAGGAGGCATCCCACCTTCTGCCGGGCTCTTCCCGTATTACCGAAGGCGCACTGGACACATTTTCCGCACTGGAACGAGGGGCACGCTGTGGCAGAAGCAGGACCGGCAAGGGCAGCGGGGCCCATGACGGCCGGCCAGCTGGTGAGGCTTGTTGACGAGGGCCTGCAGCTGGTGGGCGGCGGGGAGCGTGCGGACCTGCGCAGGAGGCTGGAGCAGGCCATGGCACGGCTGCAGGATCCCAGCATCCGGGTGATTGTGGTGGGGGAGTTCAAACAGGGGAAGAGCAAGCTCATCAATGCCCTGGTGAACGCGCCGGTGTGCCCGGTGGATGACGATATTGCCACCTCGGTTCCCACCATCGTCCGCTATGGTGAACCGGCCTCGGCCGCCGTGCTGGTCCCGGCAGCTGAAAAGGCGCCCGGGGAGGCTGCCGCCGACGGCCGGGAAGGAAACGTTGAGCGCCGGCCCGTCGACCTGGCAGAACTGCCGGCCCTCGTCTCGGAGCAGGGCAATCCGGGAAACAGCCTGAAGCTTGCGGCCGCGGAGGTCTGCCTGCCCCGACGGATCCTCACCGGTGGGCTCACCATCATCGATTCCCCTGGGGTGGGCGGCATGGGCTCCACCCACACCCTCACCACCCTTACCGCCCTTCCCACCGCGGATGCCATGCTGCTGGTCTCGGACGCCTCCCAGGAATACACGGAACCGGAACTGCGGTTCCTGCGCCAGGCCATGCGGATTACGCCCAGCGTTGCAGCCGTCCTTTCCAAGACGGACCTCTACCCGGACTGGCGCCGCGTAGGGGAACTGGACAGGACACACCTGGACCAGGTGGCACCGGACATTCCCCTGTTTCCCGTCTCCGCGGACCTCCGCCTTGAGGCCTCCCGGCTCCAGGACAGCGAGCTCAACGCGGAATCGGGCTTTCCCGGCCTGGTGGCCCATCTGCGCAACGATGTGGTGGGCAAGGCGCAGCGCATCCAGCGCCGCTCCGTCAGCCAGGACCTGCTGTCCGTGACGGACAACCTGCGGCTGTCCCTGCAGTCCGAGCTTGAGGCCCTGGAGAACCCTGCGGGTACGCCGCAGATGCTCGCGGACCTTGAGCAGGCGAAAACAGAGGCGGACGACATGCGGAAACGGTCTGCGCGCTGGCAGCTGACCCTCAGCGACGGCATCAACGACCTCATTGCCGACATGGAATACGACCTCCGGGACCGCCTGCGCCGGATCCAACGGGAAGCCGAGTCGGCCATCGACCAGGGCGATCCCGGGCCGGTCTGGACGGAATTTTCCCAGTGGCTCGAAGATTGCGCCGCCGCGGCGGTGTCGGACACCTTTGTCTGGACCAGCGAGCGGTCGCAGTGGCTGGCGGCGCAGGTGGCGGAACATTTCGCTGCCGACGAAGTATCGCTGCCCGTCCTGCACGTTGCCGATTCAGGGGACGCGCTGGATCCGGTGGACCAGATGGCGGAACTGGACCCGGGCCGGGTCAACCCAATCCAGAAAGTCCTGATCGGCATGCGCGGCTCCTATGGCGGCGTTCTGATGTTTGGCCTCCTCACAGGTATTTTCGGGATGGCCCTGATCAATCCCCTGTCGGTAGGCGCCGGACTGCTGCTGGGGCGCAAGGCCTACCGGGAGGACAAGGAAACGCGGCTCAAGCGGCGCCAGGGCGAGGCCAAGGCGCTGGTGAGGCGCCAGCTCGACGACGTGACGTTCCAGGTGGGAAAGCAGCTCAAGGACAGGCTGCGCCTGGTCCAGCGGACCATCCGGGACCACTTCACCGACATCGCGGACGAGTACCACAGGTCATTGTCGGATTCGGTGGCCGCGGCCCAGAAGGCCGCCAAATCGTATGCCGAGGAGAGGGAAGGGCGGATCCGGGAGATCAGGGCCGAACTCAAAAAAGTGGATGCGCTGCACCGGGCCGCGGAAGCCGTGGCCGCGGAGGTCATGGCCGCCGGGACCCGTGCCGGGGCGGGCGTTGTATGACGCCGTCCACCACGGCCGGGGCAGCCGGACTGATCCGGGAAGCGCTGGAGGTCTACGGCGACGACACCCAGGCTGCCGAAGCGCTGCGCGGCTACGCGCGGCGGCTTGCCGAGCCATTGCGGATTGCCATTGCCGGCATGGTGAAGGCAGGAAAATCCACGCTCCTCAACGCCATCATTGGTGAGGAGATCGCGCCGACGGACACCGGCGAATGCACGCGGATCGTCACCTGGTACCGGCACGGCCACACTCCCCGCATCACGCTCCACCCCGTCACTGGGGAGCCCCGGAACCTGCCGTTGAAACGCGTGGACGGGCGCCTGGTCTTCGCCCTCGACGGCGTCGAGGCGGAGGAAGTGGAACGGCTCGACGTCGAATGGCCTGCGCCGGCCCTGCAGGCCATGACGCTGATCGACACCCCCGGCATCGCTTCCGTGTCCCAGGACGTGTCCGCACGGTCCATACGTTTCCTGGCTCCGGAGGATTCGGCGTCGGAAGCTGATGCTGTCATCTACCTGATGCGCCACATGCACGCGTCCGATCTGAGGTTCCTGGAATCCTTCCGCGACACCGCGGCGGGCCGCTCGGGTACGGTCAACGCCATCGCGGTGCTGTCCCGTGCCGACGAGGTGGGAGCCGGACGGATCGACTCCCTGTTGTCCGCCGGCAGCATCGCGGAAAGGTACAGCCGGGACCCCAACCTCCGGAAGCTGGCACTGGGCGTTGTCCCGGTGGCCGGACTCCTGGCCCAAAGTGCCCGCACCCTGCGCCAGCCGGACTTTGAAGCCCTCCAGTTGCTGGCCACCCTGGACCGGGCCGCGCGCGAACGGATGTTGCTGTCCGCCGACAGGTTCCGCCGGTCCAGGGAACCCGTGGCACTGACGGAAGAGGCACGGTCCTCACTGCTGGAGCGCTATGGGCTTTTCGGTATCCGGCTGGCCGTGGTCCTTATCCGCAATGGCTACCCCGAGCCAACGCCCCTGGCCCATGAGCTGGCCCGGCGCAGCGGCCTGGATCCGCTGTTGGAGGTGCTGGACCGGCAGTTCCAGGCGCGGGCGGAAGCGTTGAAGGCCAGGACCGTGCTGGTGGCGGTGGGGAACCTCCTGGACACCCGGCCCCGCGAGGGAACGCAAGAGTTGGCGGCGTCCCTGGAGCGCGTCCAGGCCAACGCGCATGAGTTCCGCGAACTCCGGCTGCTGGCGGCCCTGCGCACTGCCGGAGTGGACCTGGCTCCCGAACTGGCGGCGGAAGCTGAACGGCTCATTGGCGGCCGCGGCGCGGCGGCATCCCTGCGGCTCGGCATGGCGCCTGACTCCGGTCCGGACGTGCTGGCCGCTGAGGCGCGGCGCTGCCTGGCGCGGTGGCGCAGGGTTGCTGAAAGCCCGCTGACGGCCAGGTCCGCTGTTGAAACGTGCCGGGTGGTGATCCGCAGTTGCGAGGGTGTCCTTGCGGATTTCGCAGCCAGGGACGCCCAGGCGCAGTCAGCGTAGGGCTCAGGCCTGCGTGGCCTCCCGCTTCAGCCAGGAGCCGGCGGACGGCAGGAACAGAAGCACCAGCCCGGCGAGCGCCAGGAGCAGGCCGGCACCCCACAGCATCACCACGTAGCTGCCGTCGGCGCCGTTTGGGACCAGGAAGGCGGATGCCAGGAGGAGGACGGGAAGGTGGGCGGCCAGCAGCAGGACCAGGACCCAGCGGGCCCAGTTTTTGCGGCCCAGCGCCGCGGCCAGGACAGCAGCTTCAAGCACGGTGACCAGCAACAGGGCGCCGATGCTCCCCCAGAAGACGATCTCCGCCGCGGTCCCTACCGACCCGGCGTCGCTGCCCGCAGCCATGTCCGCCACTACGCCACGGAGCCGCTGCAGGTTGGAATCCCGGGCCACGAAGCATCCCAGCAGGACGGCCAGGCCCGCCACGAAGCTCAAGATCCAGAGCGTGCGGGCCGTCCGGACAACTTGGGGTACCGGGGGAGTGACGGGGATGGGCGGCGGCGCGGAGTAGGACAGGCCGGGCCTCGGTGGGGGAGCCGGCACGCGCCGCTCTTCTCCGCCGGGTTGGAACGCCATAAGCGTTATTTCAGTCCGTCGGTATCGTGTTCATCGGTGCCGCGCTGGCCTTTGCCGCCGTCCTCCTTGGCTTTTGCGTCCAGCTCGTCCCGGAGTTTCTTGAGGCGCTCCGTTTCGGCCTGCTTGCGGCGCCGTGCCTCAAGGTTGCGGAGGAAGTCCGGGTCATCGTCCGGAGCCACGGGATGCGGGTAGCTGGGCCGGGGCTGCTCAGTACCGCGCGGCCTGCCAATCAGCAGCCACAGGATGGCTCCCAGGACGGGCAGGACAATCTGGACGATGATCCAGGCCGGTTTGGAAATCCCGCGGGTCAGTCGGCCCTCAGTGCGAATCACGTCCACCAGGCCATACACGAAGATGACGAGGACTGCGACGGCCAAAGCCACACGGAAGAGCATGCCATTAAGTCTATCGTCAGGACGCGCAGGGGCCGCTGGCGGAGGCGGCTAAACTTGAATAGTGGCCTTTTTGAAATATTCCCTGATCCGGCTGGCAATCTTCGTGCCCCTGTTTGCCCTGTTCGCGCTTCTGCAGGTGGGGGTGCTGATGTCCGTGATCTGCGCCGCGCTCATTGCCTTTGCCATCAGCTACCTGTTCTTCCAGAAGCAGCGCGACGCTGCCGCCGCGGCCCTGCAGCACCGCTTCTCCGGGAAGGCCAAGCCGCTGCGCTCCGCCGGCGAAGTCCAGGACGCCAACGCCGAGGACGCCCTGCTGGACGCCAACCCGGACATCACCATCAACAACGCCAAGGGCAGCAACAACAACAAGCGCTAGAACCCGTGGCTGAGGATCAGCCCCAGTGAGAACAGCACGCTGTAGCCAAGGTTGATCAGGCCGGTCTGCTTCAGGACCGGGATCAGGCTTTTGCGCTTGCGCCCGTTGATCATCAGCCAGGCCGGCATCAGGCAGGCCGGAATGAGCAGCAGCACGATCAGGATCCACGGCCGGCCCGGTGCCAGGATCACCACCAGCAGGATAGCGACGGCGAGCATCAGCACGTAGCTTTCCCGCGCATGCTTGTCGCCCAGCCGCACCGCCAGGGTCTTCTTGCCGGCCTGCATGTCGGTGGGGATGTCCCGGACGTTGTTGGCCATGAGCAGCGCCGTGGCGATCAGGCCGGTGCCGATCGCTCCGATGACCGCGGACAGGCTGATGTGGCCCGCCTGCGTGTAGGTGGTGCCCAGGGTGGCCACCAGGCCGAAGAAGACGAAGACGAACAGGTCGCCCAGGCCCATGTAGCCGTAGGGGTTCTTGCCGCCGGTGTAGCCCCAGGCGGCCATCACACAGCCGAGCCCCACCAGGATCAGCCACCAGGCCTGGGTGAGGACCACCAGGACCAGGCCGAACACCATGGCCAGGGCGAACGTTCCCAGCGCCGCCCACTTGACGTGTTCAGGCTTGGCGGCGCCCGAGCCCACCAGCCGCAGCGGACCCACGCGGTCGTCGTCGGTCCCGCGGATGCCGTCCGAGTAGTCGTTGGCATAGTTCACGCCCACTTGGAGCAGGAGCGCCACCAGAGCCGCAAGGATGGCGTTGGGCAGGAGGAACGAGTCCATTTCGTAGGCGGCGGCGGTGCCGATCAGCACTGGCGCGATCGCTGCCGGCAGCGTCCGGAGTCGGGCGCCTTGGATCCATTGGGCGGCTGTTGCCACGGTTAGTACCTCGTGTTGTTTCGGTAAGACGGCAGGATGGAACGTGCGCACCCGCCGCGGTGGTGCAGGTCCAACTCTACTTTCCCCCGTGCAGGGCGCTGAGTTCGGCGGTCATGGCGAGCCGGTCCGGTTTGCCGTTGGGCAGCATCCGCAGGGCCGGTGCGGTGAGGACGGTCTTGGGCGCCAGGACGCCCAGTTGCTGCTGCCACAGTTGTTGGAGCACGACGGCGGCGTCCCCGGCTTCCTGCCCGGACGCGCCTTCGGGGGTTAGCGCCACGTAGGCGGCCACGGCCTGCCCCCACTCCGCGGACGGCACACCGGCCACGAAAGCCGCGGCGACGGCGTCGGATTGTTCCAGCTGCTCCTGGACGTGACCGGCGGAGACCTTCACGCCGCCGGTGATGATGACGTCGTCGGCCCGGCCCAGCACGGTGAGCCGGCCGTCGTCGTCAATGGAGCCCAGGTCGCTGGTGCGGTACCAGCGCACGCCGTCCTCCTCGAAGAACGTCCCGGTTTCCTCGTCCGGCGCCTCGATGTAGCCTGCGGCCACCGTGTCCCCGCCCAGCAGGATCCGGCCGTCCTCCGCCACGCGGACCGAGACGCCTTCCAGGGGGTAGCCGTCGTAGACGCAGCCGCCGGAGGTCTCGGCGGAACCGTAGGTGGTGATGACCCTGGCCCCGGCGTCCCGGGCGGCTGCCAGCAGGGCCGGCGGGGCCGGGGCGCCGCCCAGCAGGATGGCATTGAAGCGGCGCAGCACGGCGAGCGTGTCCGGTGACGGGTGGTCCAGGAGCCGCTGCAGCTGGGTGGGAACAAGGGAGGTGAACCGGATTTTGTCCGTCAGTTCCAGCGCGGCGGCCGTGAACGCCTCTGGGGTGAAGCCGCCGGACATGTCCATGACCCAGGGCCGGGTGCCGGCGAACAGGGAGCGCACCAGCACCTGGATGCCGGCCACGAACTGGACGGGCAGCGCCAGCAGCCACTGGCCTTCGCCCTTGAGCCGCAGGGCGGTGGCCATGGAGGAGGCCGCCAGGGATTCCACGGTCAGCACTGTTGCCTTGGGTGTGCCGGTGGAACCTGACGTGCGGACCACGGCTACGGCGTCGTCGCAGCCCGGCGTCTCCACGTGGCCCACGACCAGGCTGCCGTCCGGGCCCAGGGACAGTTCGACGGCGGGGCCCTCACCATGGAGGGCGGCCGCGAGGGCTTTCAGGGCGGGTTCGATATTCAGTGGCCCGGTGGGGACGGGCGCCGGTGTTGCTTCGCTGTTCATTGCCGTCCTGCCTTAGAAGTAGTGCGGGAAGCGTGACCAGTCGGGGTCGCGTTTTTGCAGGAAGGCCTCCTTGCCCTCCACGGCTTCATCCGTCATGTACGCCAGGCGGGTGGCTTCGCCGGCGAACACCTGCTGGCCGGCCAGGCCGTCGTCCGCGAGGTTGAAGGCGAACTTCAGCATGCGGATGGCCTGCGGGGACTGGCGGGCGATGTCCACGGCGTACTCCAGCGCCACTTCCTCGAGCCGCGCGTGGTCCACGGCCTCATTCACTGCACCCATGCGAACCATGTCCTCTGCGGAATATTCGCGGGCCAGGAAGAAGATCTCCCGGGCTGTCTTTTGCCCCACCTGGCGGGCCAGCAGCGCGGAGCCGTAGCCGGCGTCGAAACTTCCCACGGTGGCGTCTGTCTGCTTGAACTTGCCGTGCTGCCGGGAGGCGATGGTGAGGTCGCTGACCACGTGCAGTGAATGTCCGCCGCCGGCGGCCCAGCCGTTGACCACCGCGATGACCACCTTGGGCATGGTGCGCATGAGCCGCTGGACTTCCAGGATGTGGAGCCGGCCGGCGCGGGCGGGGTCGATGGTTTCCTGCGTCTCGCCGTCGGCGTACCGGTAGCCGTCCCGGCCCCGGATCCGCTGGTCGCCGCCGGAGCAGAAGGAGTGGCCGCCGTCCTTGGGGGAGGGGCCGTTGCCGGTGAGGAGCACGGTGGCCACGTCGGGGGTCATCCGGGCGTGGTCCATGGCGCGGTAGAGCTCGTCCACGGTACCCGGCCGGAACGCGTTGCGGACCTCGGGCCGGTTGAATGCGATGCGGACCGTGGGCAGGTCACGCACCCAGCCGCCGTCGGAATCCCGCTCCACCTGCCGGTGGTAGGTCATGTCCTGGAAGTCCTCGAAGCCGGAGACCACCCGCCAGCGCGTGGGATCGAAGACGTCGGACACCGGGGCGGGGATCTGGTTGCTCACCGTCCAAGTCTAGTAATCGGCATCAGCTGATGCAGAACTCGTTGCCCTCGGGGTCCGCCATGGTGTGCCAGGAATGGGGCCCCTGCCGCGCCGACCACAGGAAGGAGGCGCCGCGGGCCTCAAGCTCGCGCCGCACTTCGTCCTTGTCCCGGCCGTCCAGCCTGACGTCCCAGTGCACCCGGTTCTTCACCGTCTTTCCCTCCGGGACCGACTGGAACAGCATGCGCCGCGCAGGCGCCTTGGCCTCGATCTCCTCCGGCGGCCGGATGGCAGCGCCGTCCTTCCACACCAGGTTCCCGCGGTGCGTCATGGTCTGGTCCTCCGTGGCGAAGCCCTGGTCGACCATGGAGCGGATGAACCCGGCGTCCTGCGGTTCCACGGCCCACTGCAGGGTTTCCGCCCACCAGTCGGCGAGCTCGTGCGGCCTGGCGGAATCAATGACTATCTGGATATTCAGTCCCATCCGTCCACCGTAGAGGCGCCCGGGGCGGTGCGGAAGATGTTGTGGAGCGGGCCTATGCCTGGATGTTCTGCATCTGCTCGAAGAGTTCCGGCGGGATGGCGTAGACCAGGATTACCGCCAGCAGGTTCTTGGCGGCGTGCACGAAGTAGGAGAACATCACGTTCTTCCCCGTCCACACGTAAACGAACACCAGCGTGGCGCCCATGGCCAGGTAGGGGAGCAGTGCGGTGAGAGTGATCGCTTCCTGCCCCACGATGTGGAGCGCTGCGAACAGCAGCACGGACAGGGCACAGCAGATCCAGATGTTGAGGCGCCTGCTGAGCTTGCCGATCAGCAGGTGGCGGAAGATGTATTCCTCCACGAACGGGCCCACCACCACCAGCAGCGGAACCATGAGCCACGCGGGAACCTGCTGCATGAGCGCCTGCAGGCCTGCCTGGTTCGCGGAGGTCTCCACCTGCCCGTTGGCGGCCACCACAATTGCGGTGAGGATCATCATGGCGATCACGGCCGCCGACACCATCAGCAGCGTGAACCAGGGCCGGGTTGCCAGGACCTTGAGGTCCCGGACCACCACATTGCGGGCGGCCAGCAGCGCCAGTATTCCCACCGAGGCATAGAACAGCAGGTTCACGGCGTAGGTGGCGGCGGCGGGGGACGGTGCGATCTGCCGGACGAAGGGAACCACCAGATCGCCGGCAACCGCGAAGAACCCTGCGATGGCAACGTAGAGGCACAGCGTGGCCAGGTCCATGGGGGAGAAGCGGTACAGCTGGGGCTGTGGCGCGGGCGGTACGCGGTGGACTGTTGCCATGCTTTCAGCCTATCCCCCAACCAGGCAGCAGCAGGTGCCGGTATCCGGGCTGACGGAACGGTGAGAATCGCGTAAAGCAGTCTTTACCGGGGGACCGGCGGCCGGAAACATCGGCGGCGGAAGATGGGCCCATGCCCGTCTTTCCGCCGGCCGAAAGGATCTGTCCGTGATCACCAAGAACCTTTTCCTGCAAGGCATTTACCACTTCCAGGGCGTGGGAATGGAGAAGCCCGTCCCCCTGCACAGCGAACTCTCGCACTACGTCCCGGACGGGGTGATCAACCAGGCGCTGTACTTCCGCGGCGGCAACTCAAGCAGCGAACTGATCGCCGTGGTGCTCATGCGCAACGGCGTTCCGATGCGGTACTTCCCCATCGGAGCCAGGAACGAGGTCCATGTTCCGCTGCGCGTGGTGGAGGACATCGACGGCGGCTCGGTGATTGAGCTGTACCTGGCGGCGCCCGAGGGAGTCCACGGATCCGTGGTGATCGACCTGGGGATGGTGGAACACTGATGGGCAGCATGGCGGAGCAGACGCAAACCGGGGCGCAAGCCGCAGCCCGACCCAGGCCCCGGTCCCGCGCAGGGGACAGTCGCCGGCGCCTCGTGGTCATCGGCAACGGCATGGCCGGCGCCCGGGCGGTCGAGGAGATCCTGGCCCGGGGCGGTGCGGAGCAGTTCAGCATCACCATGTTCGGGGACGAGCCGTACGGAAACTACAACCGGATCATGCTCAGCCACGTCCTTTCGGGCGAGGAGAGCGACGCGGACATCTTCCTCAACCCCCTGTCCTGGTACCAGGACAACGGGATCACGCTGCACGCGGGCGTCCGGGCGGACAGGATCGACCGGTTCGCCAAGCACGTGTTTTCCAGCGACGGCCGGGTGACGCCCTACGACACGCTGATCATCGCCACGGGAAGCCGCTCCCACCTTCCTCCCCTGGACGGCCTTCACACCCCCGGCGGGTCGGTGAAACAGGGCGTCTTCGGCTTCCGCACCATCGATGACACCCGCAAAATGGCTGCCCACGCACAGCAGGAACATCACCGGCACGCCGTGGTGATCGGCGGGGGCCTGCTGGGGCTGGAGGCCGCTGCCGGGCTGCGCAGCTTCGGGCTGGGCGTGGACGTGGTCCACTCCGGCGGCCACCTGATGAGCGCACAGATGGGGCCCGACGGCGGTGCGGTGCTCCGCCGGAGCGTTGAGGCCCTGGGCATTGGGGTGCTGACCGGCTGCCGGACCACGGCCGTCCTTGGCAGGGACAGGGTGACCGGCGTCAGCCTCCGCGGCCGGCCGGACATTGAGTGCGACATGGTGGTGGTGGCGGCCGGGATCCGTCCCAACGTGGACCTGGCTGTCCTCAGCGGGCTCCCGGTGGAGCGGGCCATTGTGGTGGATGACAGCCTGCGGGTCCAGGACGAGGACGACATCTACGCGGTGGGGGAGTGCGTCCAGCACCGCGGTGAGGTGTACGGGCTGGTGGCCCCGCTGTGGGAGCAGGCGGTGGTGCTGGCCAACCATGTGACGGGGACGGACACGGGCGCCGCGTACCTGGGCTCGCGCACGGCCACCAAACTGAAGGTGGCCGGCGTCGAGGTGGCTTCCATGGGCCTGCACGGGCCGGAACTTGAGACGGACGAACACATCGTCTTTTCCGAGCCCAGCCGCGGGGTCTTCAAGTCCATCGTGGTGCGGGACAACAAGATGGTGGGCGCCACGCTGCTGGGGGACAGCCGCAAGGTGGCCTACCTGACCCAGGCGTTCGACCGCGGGCTTCCGTTGCCCGAGGAACGGCTCGGGCTGATGTTCGATCTTGGCACGCCCGGGGAGGAGACCGGAGTCGCGGAGCTCGACGGCGAAGCACAGGTCTGCAACTGCAACGGCGTCAGCAAGAAGGACCTGGTGGGCGCGGTGAAGAGCGGCTGCACCTCGGTGTCCGGGGCCATGGACGCCACCCGTGCCGGCAAAGGGTGCGGCTCCTGCAAGCTCCTGGTGCGGCAGGTGGTGGAGTGGGCGGCCGACGGAGCGGTGGAAGAGGATCCCGCTGCCGGCTACTACGTTCCCGGCATCCCCCTGGACAAGCAGGCCCTGATGGCAGAAATCCGGGCACGCGGCCTGCGGTCGGTTTCGGCCGTGTTCCAGGCGCTGGCGCCGGGCGGCGCCGAGGATGCAAAGTCGAAGATGGGGCTCGCTTCGCTGCTCAAGATGATGCTGGGGGACCGGTACATCGACGAACGCGACGCCCGCTTCATCAACGACAGGGTCCACGCCAACATCCAGCGGGACGGCACCTTTTCCGTGGTGCCCCAGATGAAGGGCGGCGTGACGTCGGTCCAGCAGCTGCGCCGGATCGCAGATGTTGCGGAGAAGCACAACGTCCCGCTGATCAAGCTCACCGGGGGGCAGCGCATCGACCTGCTGGGGATCCGCAAGGAGGACCTGCCGCAGGTGTGGGCGGACCTGGACATGCCTTCCGGCTATGCCTACGGCAAGAGCTTCCGCACCGTGAAAACCTGCGTGGGAAAGGACTTTTGCCGCTACGGCACCGGCGACTCCACCAAATTGGGCATCGAGATCGAATCCCGCTTCCAGGGCCTCGAGGCGCCCGCCAAACTCAAGCTCGCAGTCTCTGGGTGTCCCCGGAACTGCGCCGAATCGCTGGTGAAGGATGTGGGCGTGGTGGCGGTGGAGGGCGGCCGCTGGGAGATCTATGTAGGGGGAGCCGCCGGTGCCCACATCCGCAAGGGAGACCTGCTGGCCACGGTGGACGATCCGGAAGAGGTGAAGGTCCTCACCGGCCGTTTCATGCAGTACTACCGCGAACAGGCCAACTGGCTGGAACGGACCTATGCCTTCGTCCCGCGCGTGGGCATCGAGCACCTGCGGGCCGTGATTGTGCAGGACGCAGAGGGGATCGCCGGACGGCTTGACGAGGCGATGCAGGCCTCCGTGGACAGCTACGTTGATCCGTGGCAGGAACGCGATGACCCGCGAACGCCCGGCCAGTTCAGGACTGCGCTGCCCCTGACCGTCCTCCCTCAGGTGCCGGTCCGATGAGCGGTGCAGGAACAGGTGCCGGTGCCCATGTCCTGGGACCGGTGGACCAGATTCCGCTGGGCGAGGGAAGGGCCTTCGGAGTCGGGAGCGAACTGGTGGCCGTCTTCCGGCTGCGGGACGGTTCGTTGCGCGCGGTCTCCGGGGTCTGCCCCCACCGCGGCGGCCCTGTTGCGGACGGCACCGTGGACCGGCAGGTGGTGATTTGTCCGCTGCACCAGCACGCGTTCGACCTCACGTCGGGATGCTCCACCACCGGAGCGGAACCCTTGCGGACCTACCGGATTTCCCTGGATGCGGAGCAGAATCTGGTGCTGGAGACGGCTGCGATGTAGTGCGCGTCACGTACCACTCCGGACTGTCTTGTAGGATGGTCAGGTCGCGTGAAGCTTCGGCAGTTCGACGATCCGCCCACACATGTGCAGGTTCAACGGCCCACAGGCCGAATTTTGTGAGCTTGATCATACGAAGTCCGGATGCGGCCAACCCCCAACCCACAAGGAATCGTTGTGCCTCAAAGTACCCCCACAGATCTCGAGAACCGCACGGCCCCATCCGTCGCCGTCGACTCATCCCTCAGCGCCGAGGGCTACAGCAAGACGCTGGGCCGGCGCCACGTCACCATGATTGCCATGGGCGGCGCCATCGGCGTCGGCCTGTTCATGGGAGCCGGCGGCCGCCTCGCCTCCACCGGCCCGGCCCTGATCTTCTCCTACGCCATCGCCGGTGTCATCGCCTACCTGCTCATGCGGGCCCTGGGCGAACTCATCATGTACCGCCAGACCTCCGGCTCCCTGGTGAGCTACTCCGGTGAGATGTTCGGCCAAAAGGGCGCCTACCTGTCCGGCTGGATGTACTTCATCAACTGGGGCATGACCGGCATCGCCGAGCTCATCGCCATCGGCCTGTACTTCCAGTACTTCTTCCCCAATGTCCCCGTGGAAGCCTCGGCCATCGCCGCCCTGGCGCTCCTGGTGGCCGTCAACCTGCTGAGCGTCAAAGCGTTCGGCGAGTTCGAATTCTGGGCCTCCTGCCTCAAGGTCGGCGCAATCGTCATCTTCCTGGCCGTGGGCACCTTCATGGTGGTCACCAACGCCAAGGTGGGCGACGGCCATGCGTCCGTGTCGAACCTCTTCGCGGCCGAGGGCGGCATGTTCCCCAAGGGCGCGCTGGTGATGGTCCTGGTCCTCAATGCCGTCATCTTCGCCTACAACGGCATCGAACTGGTGGGCGTCACCGCCGGCGAGATGGAAAAGCCGGAACGCGAAGTGCCCAAGGCGATCCGCGCCGTCGTGCTGCGCATTGTGGTGTTCTACGTAGGGTCCGTCCTGCTTCTGGCCATGCTGCTGCCGTCCGACCAGTACAAGGCCGGCACGTCCCCGTTCGTGACCGTCTTCGGCCAGATGGGCCTGGGCTGGGTGGGCGACGTCATGAACATGATCGTCATCACCGCCGCCCTCTCCTCCTGCAACTCCGGGCTGTACTCCATCGGCCGGGTCTTCCGCACCATGGCCAACAACGGCCACGCCCCGCAGTGGCTCACCAAAATGTCCAAGCGGCACGTCCCGTATGCAGCCATCCTGGCCATCGCCGCGTTCTACCTCGTGGGCATCCTGCTGAACATCTGGCTGGGCGGCTCGCACGCGTTTGACCTGGCGCTCAACAGTGCCTCCATCGGCGTGATCTTCTGCTGGGGCTCCATCTTCGCCAGCCAGATCGTGCTGCGGCGCCGCAAGGGCGTCACTTCCACCCTGCCCATGCCCGGCTCGCCGTGGACCAGCTGGGCGGGCATGCTGGGCCTGCTCGCCATCACCGTGCTGATCGGGTTCGACACCATGACCAGCAAGGACGGCGAGGTGTTCTACTTGGGCCTGTGGACCCTGGCCACCATTCCGTTCTTCGCGCTGGTCCTGTGGCTGGGCTGGCAGAAGGTCAAGAACAACCAGCCCAAGAGCCAGCTCTTCAGCTAGCCCTTCCGGCCCCAGCAGCACGGACGACGGCGGGACTCCCCTTGGCGGGAGACCGCCGTCGTCCGCGTTTGGGCCACTTGGCCTCGCTCCGTCCAGCCAGGCGGCCCGTCAGCCGCGAAGGTACCTGGCGAAGTGGTCCTCAATGCGCTGCCAGGCTTCGGGCGAGGACTCCGGGTCCGGTCCCACGCCCATGACGCGCATCAAGGGCCGGAGGAGGACCGGACCCAGCTCTTCATCATTGAGGAAGGCGTGGCCGGCGGTAGGGAATTCCTTGACGCTGGCAGCCTGTCCGCGTGCCGGCGGGTCTGGTCATCCAGGCCGAACACCTCGTGGATCATGACGACGGCGGGAAAAGGGCCTTGGCCTTCAGGTACCGCCAGATAGCCGCGCAGGCCGGAGGAGCCGCCCGCGGCGGCGCTCCCTGGGCCCAGGTCAACGATGGTCATCGGCCAAGGCTAACCGGCCGCCCCGGGGAAATCCCGCCTTTTGCGTTCCAGCCCTGAAGGGATGCGGGAAAGATGGCCTGCGGCGCCCGGCCGGGGCAGACTGGGCATGTGAGCGAACCATGGGTGCTGCATGTGGACCTGGACCAGTTCATCGCTGCCGTCGAGGTGCTCCGCCGGCCGGAGCTTGCGGGCAAGCCGGTGATCGTGGGCGGCCGCGGTGATCCCACCGAGCGGGCGGTGGTGTCCACGGCGTCCTACGAGGCCAGGGCCTACGGCGTGGGCTCCGGCATGCCGCTGCGCATCGCCGCGCGGAAAGTGCCGGACGCGGTCATCCTTCCCGTGGACCACGAGGCGTACCTGGAGGCGTCGGAGAAGGTCATGGCAGTGCTGCGCTCGCAGCCCGGGGCAACGGTGCAGGTGCTCGGCTGGGATGAGGCGTTCGTTGGCGTCGAGACGACGGATCCGGAGGCCTGCGCCCGGCAAATCCAGCAGGCCGTCCTGGCGGAAACGCGCCTCCACTGCAGCATCGGGATTGGCGACACCCTGGTCCGTGCCAAGGTTGCCACCGGATTTGGCAAGCCCGCCGGCATCTTCCGGCTGACGGAAGGCAACTGGCTTGACGTCATGGGGGGCCGTCCCACGATTGAGCTGTGGGGCATTGGTGCAAAGGTCTCCCAGCGCCTGGCCAAGCTGGGCATCAAGACTGTCGAGGCGCTCGCAGCCGCGGACCCCGGTGACCTGGTCCCCGAGTTCGGTCCCAAGATGGGTCCCTGGTACGCCCAGCTTGGGCGGGGCGACGGCGCGCGGGTGGTCGACGATACTCCCTGGGTGGCCCGGGGGCACAGCAGGGAGACCACCTTCCAGCGCGACCTGACGGATGCGGCGGAAATTGACGACGCCGTTAGGGAGTTGGCCGCGCGGGTGCTGGCGGATGTTGCTGCCGAGGGGCGGCCGGTGATTGGCCTGACGTTGAAGGTGCGGTACGCCCCGTTCAGCACCACGACCTACGGACGGAAGATCCCCGCGACGTCCGATCCGGGCGAAGTACTGGCCCAGACCTTCGACCTCCTGGCGAAGATCGAGCCGGGCCGGCCCATCCGGTTGCTCGGCCTCCGGGCCGAGATGACCATGCCCGAGGATTCGCGAAAGGGGCACACGCCCACCCGCAGTGGATGGTGAGGGCTGGTGCAGCACGCCGTTTGCTGCGGCCGCACCAGCAAGGAACTAGTCCCGCTTGAACTCGTCCTTCACACTCTCGCCGACCTTCTTGGCATCGGCTTTGACCTGGTCGGCCTGGCCCTCTGCCTTCAGCCGGTCATTGTCGGTCGCGGTTCCTGCAGCTTCCTTGGCCTTGCCGCCAAGGTCCTCTGCCGCGTTACTGATCTTGTCTCCGAGGCCCATGGTTCCGGCCTCCTTTCGTTTCCGTCGATCAACCGTGCTCTCTCACAATATGCAAAGCTTGCTTACTATTTCAAGCCCCTGGCCCTGGGCGTGCTGTCCCTTGTCGGTGCCGGCCGTTAGGCTCGGGCCATGGATAAAGTGCGAGGCAAGGGGGTGGCCAAAGTGGCGCCGCCCCGGCTCTCCCCGGTGGAACTGCAGGGTCTTGAGGACCGCCCGGACCTCGAGTTCCGGCGTGGCGGGAGGCATGAGAACGCCCGGTTCAGCCGTCCCGCCGCCGACGGCCTGGACCTGGGCGGTGCCGTCTTTTCCGAGTGCGCCTTCGAGGCCGCGTCCTTCAATGAGACCCAGCTGCGCGGTGCCTCGTTCCGCGACTGCATCCTGGCCGAACTGTATGCGCCCGTCTTCCGGGGCGCGCGGAGCACCTGGCAGGAGGTGGAGTTCCGCAATCCGCGCCTGGGCTCTGCCGAGCTCTATGAAAGCGGCTGGCGGTCCGTCCGGATCGACGGCGGCAAGCTGGACTTCCTCAACCTCCGCGGCGCCAAGCTCACGGATGTGCTGATCACCGGCTGCATCATCAACGAACTTGACCTTGGTGCCGCCGTGGCAACCCGCGTGAAGCTTGTGGACTGCACGGTGGGATCGCTGGACCTGGCTGGAGCCAAGCTGAAGGACTTTGACCTCAGGGGCACGGAATTCCGCAAAATCAGTGGACTCGGCAGCCTGGCCGGCATGGTGATTGACGATTACCAGCTGGGACTCCTCGCGCCACTCCTTGCCGCCCACCTGGGGGTGACAGTCCTGTAACTGGATGCGCATGCACAGCATCGCCGTGTACCATTTACAGAACGAACGGTCGGTAAGTGGAGGATTCCGCTGTGCCGGCCGCCGATGACAGTGCTGTTTATCGCGTGAAGGGTGTTTCCATGGCTGCAACCGCAGGTCCGCAGGCTTTCCTTGTTGGCGGGGTCCGAACGCCCGTGGGCAGGTACGGAGGCGCGCTGTCCGCCGTGCGCCCGGACGACCTCGCCGCCCTGGTGCTCCGCGAGGCCGTGGAACGCGCCGGCCTGGATCCCGAGAGCATTGACGAAGTAATTCTCGGCAACGCGAACGGCGCGGGGGAGGAGAACCGGAACGTGGCCCGGATGGCCACCCTGCTTGCCGGGCTGCCGCTGCACATCCCGGGCATAACGGTCAACCGGCTCTGTGCCTCCGGCCTGAGCGCCATCATCCAGGCCAGCCATATGATCAAGGCCGGCGCCGCGGACATCGTGATTGCCGGCGGGGTTGAGTCCATGAGCCGGGCACCCTGGGTGCAGGAGAAGCCCACCGCCGCCTTCGCCAAGCCGGGCCAGATCTTTGACACCTCCATCGGCTGGCGGTTCACCAACCCCCACTTCCAGCACGGCGGGCTGTCCCGCGACGGCAAGATGACCTACTCCATGCCTGAAACGGCAGAGGAAGTGGCCAGGGTGGATGGCATCTCCCGCGAGGACGCCGATGCATTCGCCGTCCGCTCGCACCAGCTTGCCCTGGACGCCATCGAAGCCGGCCGCTTCAAGGACGAGATCGTTCCCGTGACCGTCAAGACACGCAAATCCGAAACGGTGGTGGATACGGACGAAGGCCCGCGCCCCGGCACCAGCATGGACGTTCTTGCAGCGCTGAAGCCGGTGGCGCACGGCGGATCCGTGGTGACGGCCGGGAACTCCTCGTCCCTCAACGACGGCGCCTCGGCGATCATTGTGGCGTCGGAGGCAGCCATCGAGCGGTTGGGCCTGACACCCCGGGCGCGCATCATCGACGGCGCGTCTGCCGGCTGTGAACCCGAGATCATGGGCATTGGTCCTGTCCCCGCAACCCAGAAAGTACTCAAGCGCAGCGGCCTGGGCGTCGGTGACCTGTCCGCCGTCGAACTTAATGAAGCCTTTGCCACGCAGTCCCTGGCCTGCATCCGGCGCCTGGGGCTGGAGCCGGAAATCGTGAACCGCGACGGCGGAGCCATCGCCCTGGGGCACCCGCTTGGTTCCAGCGGCTCACGGATTGCCATCACCCTGCTGGGACGGATGGAGCGTGAGGACGCCCGAATCGGCCTTGCCACCATGTGCGTGGGCGTCGGCCAGGGCACCGCCCTGCTGCTGGAGAAAATCTGATGGCGGCCTGGGTGGACTTGGCGGCGGAAGAGTTCACCGCCCTTTTGGTGGAGGAGCGGGACGACCGCGTGGTGGTGCTGCTCAACCGGCCCGAGGTGAAGAACGCAATTGACCAGCAGATGGTGGATGAGCTCCATGTTGTCTGCACAGCGCTGGAACAGAACCCCAAGGTGCTGATCATTGCCGGCGTGGAGGGTGTCTTCGCCTCCGGCGCGGACATCGCGCAGCTTCGCGAAAGGCGTCGGGACGATGCCCTGCAGGGGATCAACTCCACCATCTTCGTCCGGATCGCCAAGCTGCCCATGCCGGTCATTGCCGCACTGGACGGTTACTGCCTGGGCGGCGGGGCGGAGCTTGCCTACGCTGCGGACTTCCGGATCGGCACCCCCAACGTGCGGATCGGCAACCCGGAAACCGGGCTGGGAATCCTTGCCGCGGCCGGTGCCAGCTGGCGGTTGAAGGAGCTGGTGGGCGAACCGATGGCCAAGCAGATCCTGCTGGCCGGCTTTATCCTCGGCGCCGATGAGGCCAAAGCGGCCAACCTCATCACCGAAATCCACGATCCCGCGGAGCTTTTGGATGCAGCCCACGGCCTGGCCAACAGGATCGGGCGGCAGGACCCGCTGGCCGTCCGCATTACCAAATCCGTGTTCCACGCCCCTGCCGAGGCGCATCCGCTGATCGACCAGCTGGCCCAGGGCATCCTGTTCGAATCCCAGGCCAAGTTCGACCGGATGCAGGCGTTCCTGGACCGGAACGCAGCCAAGAAGGCCAACGCCGCCTCCGCCAATCCAGCCGACGGAAAGTAGACCATGAGCAACATTGAAGTCCCCGCCAACCTTCCCACTTACGTGGGAGTGCTGGGCGGCGGCCGCATGGGCGCCGGTATTGCCCACGCTTTCCTGATTAAGGGCGCCGACGTGCTGGTGGTGGAGCGCGACGACGTCTCCGCCCAGGCCGCCCGGGAACGGGTGGAGTCTGCGGCCGCGAAGAGCATTGAGCGCGGCGGTGTGGACGCCAACTTCGAAGAGCTGGTGTCGCGGCTCACCGTCAGCACCGACTACGACTCTTTTGCAGGCCGTCAGCTGGTGGTGGAAGCCGTCCCCGAAGACTGGGACCTCAAGGTGACGGCGCTGCGCGGGATCGAGGAACGGCTGACGGAGGATGCCTGCATCGCGTCCAACACCTCGTCGCTGTCCGTCAACGGCCTGGCCCGTGAACTGAAGCGGCCGGAGAACTTCCTGGGCCTTCACTTCTTCAACCCCGTGCCGGCCTCCACCCTCATTGAGGTGGTGCTGGGTGAGCGCACGTCTCCCGAACTTGCCGCCGCGGCGAAAACGTGGGTGGAGGCACTCGGCAAGACCGCCGTCGTCGTCAATGATGCCCCGGGGTTCGCGTCATCCCGGCTTGGCGTGGCCATCGCCCTCGAAGCCATGCGGATGGTGGAGGAAGGCGTGGCGTCCGCTGAGGACATCGACGCCGCGATGGTGCTCGGCTACAAACATCCCACCGGACCGCTCAGGACCACGGACATCGTGGGCCTGGATGTGCGGCTGGGCATCGCCGAATACCTGCACTCCACCCTGGGCGAGCGGTTCGCGCCGCCGCAGATCCTCAAGGACAAGGTGGCCCGCGGTGAACTGGGTCGCAAGACGGGCAAGGGCTTTTTCGACTGGCCCAGCTAGAGACGCTGCCTAGTCGAAGAAGCCCACAATGTAGCCGATGAAGTACAGGAGGCACAGCAGGACCACGACGCCGATAACGGCGATCCACAGGAACTGCGTGCCCTTCCCGGGCCCGCGCTCCTCATGGCCCTGCGGGCCGACGGTGGATGCTTCCCCCGGCGGAGTTTCGCCCGGCGGAACCCCGCCGCCCGGCTCGAGGCCGGTGATCTTGTCGTCCTCGGGATCCGGGTTGGTTCCTGACACAGTAACTCCCTCGCTCGACGCCGTGGTGCTGCCCCCAAGCGTAACCCGCCTACCGGCGGCCCTAGGCTGGTGCAGTGACTTTCCTTGAACCCCTTACCCTGACCGGCCGCTACGTAATCCTGGAGCCGCTCGCGGAGGAGCACCACGACGGCCTGGTGGATGCGGCCAGTGACGGCGAGCTGTGGAAGCTTTGGTACACGTCGGTCCCGGCTCCGGACGCCATGGCGGCAGAGATCCGGCGCCGCCTGTCCCTGCAGGAGCAGGGATCAATGCTCCCCTTCACCACCCGTATGATCGACGCCGCCAGCGGCGGGCCGGGCCGCATCATCGGCATGACCACCTACATGAACATCGACCCCGCCACGCCGCGCGTGGAGATCGGCTCCACCTGGAACGCCGCCTCCGCGCAGGGCACCGGCACCAACCCGGACTCCAAGCTCCTGCTGCTTCGGCACGCCTTCGAGGTGGTCGGTTGCCCGGCCGTGGAGTTCCGCACCCACTGGCTGAACCACCAGTCGCGGGAGGCCATCGCCCGGTTGGGCGCAAAGCAGGATGGCGTGCTGCGCAGCCACTCACGGACCAGCGACGGGAACCTGCGGGACACCGTGGTGTTCTCCATCCTGGACCATGAATGGCCTGCCGTCCGTGCCGGGCTTGAGTACCGGCTGGCCCGGCGGACGTAGTGGTTTGGCCTGATTACTGCACGGCCAACGGCGCCGAACTAATGGCGCTCCTCACCGCTGACGCATAAGCCCGGTGTCCGGCGGCGTTTGGGTGAAAGTTGTAGTCGGCAGCGAAGTTGTTTGGGTCCAGTCGAAGCCACGGATCCAGGGAGTTGGCGGCATGCCCTGCGAACCGTGCCGTGACGTCGACGTAGCGGGCGTTGGTGCCGTAAAGGCCATTAGCGGTGTCCACGGCACCGGAAATGGTGCCGTTGACCGTCAGCGTGGCCTGGTTGATCAGCATTTGGTTGGTAACGGGAATGGGAGCGAAAGCGCTCGACGGCTCGAAGAGCAGCGGATAACCCAGCACTACGATCCTGGCGTTTGGGGCTGCTTGATGAATAGCGGAGTATGCCTGCACCAGGCCTGTCGTCAGGAAGGCGAGTGCTGCCGGCGATGTGGCCTGCGCAATTGCGGCCTGGCACGCCGTATCCCCATAGAAGGCGCACACACCCAAAACCCGGGAGAAGCCCAAATCGTTGGCTCCGGCCGTGATGGAAACGAGTTCGGTATCAGGGCTGAGCTTGCCGGAGCTTACAAGGCCCTGGAGCTGCTCCTGGACGGTGGGCGTGTAGACAACAGGATCGTAGGTGGGGCTGGCCGTCGACAGGACGGCTCCATGGCAGGCGGCATTCTCCACAAGGTCAACACGGCCGATCTTCGCCACGATGTCCACGTAGCCCGGATGGCTCTGCCAACAGGACACGCCGGCAGGGCGGAGGGCTGCGCCCGCCCCTGTTCCAGCGGTATAGGAATCTCCCAACGCGACATAGTCGATTGGGGGAGGCGCTGCCTGCGCCGGAATGGCCGCAAGGCCCAACGCCATGGCCATGCTGGCAAGGCCGGCCGCTATAGCCGGGAGTCGGCGTCGTAGTACAGCATTTCCCACTGGGGTCCCCTTTGAACATCAGTCACATGAAGTAGCTAGTGCCCGCAACAGTATTGCCCAGCGGGTGGAAGCCAGGAGGCCTTTGTACCCTTCCCTGTTGTGACCTTTTGTGCTGCAGCATTCAGGAGCTTGTGGTTAGCTGTGCGGATGAGTGAGCGTGGCAGGCCCATGGACTGGGACGGAGCTGTCAACGCGTGGCACGTTTCCGGGGGCATCTACCGGATGGGCCGGCGTGAATGGCTGACCGGGGCGGGATGGAAGCAGGTGTTCGACGACGGCGTCCGCACGGTGGTGGATCTCCGTAACACCGCTGAGGGGCGGCGCCGGGACAACGACCCGGTGGTGCCGGAGGAGGCGTGGACGGGGATCGACATGGTGCAGGCACCCACGGAGGATCCGGATGACCCGCGCTTCACCGCGATTACCGGACCCTACCTGAATGATCCCGCGCATTACGCCGCGAATGCCCGTTTTTTCCCCGAGAAGCTGGTGGGCGTCTTCCGGAGCATCGCCCTGGCCGCGCCCAAGGGGAACGTCCTGCTGCATTGTGCCGCAGGCCGGGACCGCAGCGGGCTGGTGGCCGCCATGGTCCAGGACCTCGCGGGGGACTCCGACGACGCGATCGCCGAACGGTACCGGCGGGCTGCCCGCGGCATCAACGAGCGCTACCGCACGCACGGTCCGCCGCACAGCCGGGAACGCTGCCTGCCCGAATCGGAACTGGCTCCGCTGCTGGAGCAACGCGGGCTGGCGGTGGTCGCGTTTGTCCGCGGCCTGGACACCCGGAGCTATTTGCTGGCGAACGGATTGAGCCCTGCGGAATTGGATGCCGCTTCCGGCCTTGCACGCCAAAAGGATACTCTTGTGACTTGAGTGACAGGTGTGGTTGCTGTGACCTGTGCGACCGCGCCGTCATCCCAGCGCGTGTATACGCAGATGCGGACGAGCGGAACGGCGATCCCAATGAAAAGAATTACTGCCACAGGAACGGTAGCCGGCGTGGCACTGGCCTTGGGCCTCGCTGCCGGGCCCGCTGCGGCCTTCCCGGCACCCGCCGGCTCCGAAAACCCGTCGCCGGCTCCGGGAACCTCCGCAGGGACGTTCACGTCTTCCGGTGCAACACCAGGCGCGGGCACAACCACCCTGTCAGAGGCAGCGCTGGACGATGCGGTGCAGCGGGACCTCATGCTGACTCCCCAGCAGTTCGAGGCCGCGGGCGAGTTGGGTGCGCAGGCGGCTGCCGCGGCTGTTCAGTTGCGCCAGGTCCCGGGCTACGCAGGAATCCGGATCGACGGCCGCACCATCATCGTGACCGGATCCGGCGATGCGCTTGGGAGGGCGGTTGCCGCCCTTGCCGGCAATACATTCCCCATGTTGCTCGAAGCACCCGCGGCGGAGCCGCCCACGGCCGCGCCGGCTCCCTCACCCTCGACGGCTGCGGACGGCTCCAGGGCACAACTGGCAGTGAACACGGAGCAGCTGTTCCAGGCATACCTCCGCGACGTCGGCCCGCAGGGTTTGCAGGCCGTCATGTCCGCGGGGGGAAAATTCGTGATCCGAACCGGCGGAATCAACACGCCGGAGGCGCTTTCCGCCGTTTCCCCCGCAGCCGGGGCAGACGCAGCCGGCAAGAGCACCGGCAAGGTTTCCCCTGAACAGTTTGTGTCCCGTTACGCCAACGTGGAGCTCGACGGCGGGACTCCGCTGAAGCCCGAGGCGGACGTTCCCGGCGGCATTGGATACCAGACGGACATCGGCTTCGTCTGTTCCACAGGCTTCTCGGCATTCGACCCCGCCGGGCTTCCCACCGTCCTGACTGCCGGCCACTGCGCATCGGATGGTGCCGCCAAGACAGCAACCCTGGAATTCCAGGGGGTACCGGCCGGGCCCCTGGGAAAGTTCGGCTTCAGCCAGTTCGGTGGCCCGGGCAACTCACCGGTTCTTGATCCCAGTACGCCTTCAGGCCCTGATTACACCGCCATCACAGACCCCGGGAATGTCGGAACGGACATATCTGTCATCCAGTCACTAAGACAGGACATCGATCCGCTTCCTGCTGCCAGTACCTGGGGCGACCCTTCAGCGCCCGGGCCGGACGTGAAGATCATTGGTTCGGCGGACCCGGTGGTTGGGATGCCTGTTTGCCGGTCCGGCAGATCCTCAGGCTGGTCCTGCGGAACCGTCGACGCAGTGGGGATCTTCCTGGTGCCAGGACCTGACTATGAGAAGAACGCCAACGACATCCGGGCCTTTGATGGATTTCTGTCCTACGGAGTACAGTCCAGCGGCGGCGACTCCGGCGGACCATACCTCAGTGGGAACTACGCCCTGGGCACCCACTCCGCGGGGGATACGCCGGATGCGAATGGCAATGTGGTGCAGAATTTTGCTGTCGCAGCAACCCTGCGGGACAGCCTGGCTGTGCTGCCCGGCTACCAGCTGGAAGTGTTCCTCAACAAGCCTGCCATCACGGCACCAGCGCCCGGCGAAACCTACAAGCCCGGCCAGGTCCTTTCCGGCCAGGTTCCTGCCGCGCCCGCTTCGGCCGTCGCTGCCGGGTCCAGCGTCAGGATCACAATCCAGGGGAAGGACCCGTTCGACGTGCCCGTGGACGCGGCCGGAAAGTGGAGTTTCACGGCTCCGCAGGGTGCGGACACGCTACGGTTCACCGCTGAGACGGTCAATGGGTTCAGCCGGTCCGGGGTCAGCAGTTTCGAGTTCGCGGCCGCCACAACGGGACCGCCGACTCCAACGCCAAGCCCGACGCCGACTGCGCCGACAGCGAGCAATCCAGTGCCAAGCAGCCCTGCCCCTGCTCCAACCACACCTGCTCCCATCGCCCCTGCCCCCGCCGACCCGTCGCCTGCCCTGCCGACTGAAACTCCCGCCGTCGTACCTCCGCCGGCGGCCAGCCCGACTCCCAGCGCCCCACCTGCTGACCTTGCCAGCACCGGTGGACACGATGATCGTGGCGCCGGCGGCCTGGCCAACACCGGAGCGTCCGGATTGATTACCGCAGCGGCCTGGGCGGCGGGAGCCCTCGCCGTCGGAATCCTGCTCATGGTCCTTGTCCGCCGGCGGAACAGGCGTGCATCACGGTAACCGGACCCGGGCCTGCCCGCAGCCATAGCGCTGTGGATGGTAACTGCGTGGTTAGTCGTGCTCGTCGCACTTCTCCTTGCCGCCAACCACCTGGACGGCCAGTTTCAAGGTGTTGTCGGCCAGGCTTCCCCACGCGTAGACGATGGTGTTCTTCCCGGCTTCGACGTTGATGTCCGCTGGGCCGATCACGGGATCGGTGGTTCCGGCCGCGGCTACCGCTTCTGAAATGGTCCCGGCCTTCAGCTTCAGGGTGGCCTCGTCCGGGTTGCGGAGGTCCTCGATCACTGCCGATCCGCCGGCCAGCACATCCACGGCGGGGGCTGCGGCCACGTGCCGGACCGTCAGCTTGCCCTTCTTGTCGTTGCGGGGCGCCTTGGTGTCGTTCGTGAACAGCGATGCGGTGGGTGCCCCATCAGCGCTGAGGTGCGCCACGGCAGTGTAGTTGCGGCCCTCGTCGAGTTCCACGTCGACCGGCCCGATCACCGGGTTCTCCGCACTGGTGGCATCCGATGCCGTGACGGCGATCCGGTAGTCGCCGGCAGCCAATTCCAGCGGGCCGGCCAGGGTCCCTGGTGTGAAGTCATCGAGGGTGAGCTCGCCGTTCACCCACACGTCGACGGTCAGGCCGGGAACCCCATGCAGGACGGACAGCAGGGCGGGATCGTCATGGTGGTGCCGGCCGCCTGCCTGGGCGGGGGCGGCGAAAGCCAGCGAAGCGGCAAGGGAAAGCGCTCCAGCGGCGTAGGTCATTTTGCGCATGTCGAACTCCTTGAGGGAAGCCCGGTAGCCGGGCAGAGGATGCTTACGCGCTTACTACCGCCGCAACACCGTCCCTGGATGCACGGCCCGGCATCTTTTTTAAGTCAGCTTTTTCTTTTCATCAGCAGGTTGGTGATGCGCAGGGTGCACAGCCGCTGGCCCGCCTCGTTGGTGATCAGCACCTCGTGCGTGGCCAGGGTGCCGCCCAGGTGGATGGGGGTGGCGGTGATGGTGATCTGGCCTTCGCGTGCGGAGCGGTGGTGTGTGGCGGAAACGTCCACGCCCACCGCCGTCTTGCCCATGGTGCTGGCGTGGATGACGGCAGCCCAGGATCCCACGGCCTCGCCCACGGCAAGGGAGGCGCCGCCGTGCAGCAGTCCGAAGGATTGCCTGTTGCCCTCCACCGGCATGGTGGCCACCACGCGTTCAACGGACTCCTCCAGGATCTTCACGCCCATCTTTTCGTCCAGCTCGCCGAGCGTGATCTTCCACAGCTCGTGCGCATCGGGCTGGTTCCCGGCAGCATCCATGGGGGTTGGGGCGCTCATACGTTCTCCTTTGGGTGGCCGAATTCAGTCCCGGCCTTCTAGTGTGCAGCACGGCACTTCATGTATGGTGAATATATTACCGAACGGACGGTCAGTAATGACCCGTCCTGTTTGCCTGCCCCCTTGTTGGAAGGACCGTCAACGATGACCACCACCGCCACAGCTCCCCAGGCCACGGTCGACACCGTGGAGACAGTGCCCAGCTTCATCATGGATGCATGGTGGACGCCCGACGCCGGGTCGTCGGCTTCGGCAGTCCCCGTCCGTGATGCGAGCACCGGGGAGATCCTGGCGAAGGTGAGCACGGAGGGCCTGGACCTGGCCGCCGTCGTGGACTACGGCCGCACCACCGGCCAGGCCGAACTGGGCAAGCTGACCTTCCACCAGCGGGCGCTCAAGCTCAAGGAGCTGGCGCAGTACCTGCACGCCCGGCGCGAACACTTCTACACCTTCTCGGCCCAGACCGGTGCCACCAAGGTGGACTCCATGATCGACATCGACGGCGGCATCGGCGTCCTCTTCACGTTCGGGTCCAAGGGCCGGCGCGAGCTTCCCAATTCCCAGGTGGTGGTGGACGGGCCCATGGAGGTGCTGTCCAAGGACGGCTCCTTCGCCGGCGAGCACATCTACACCCGGATCCCCGGCGTCGCCGTGCAGATCAACGCGTTCAACTTCCCGGTCTGGGGCATGCTCGAGAAGTTCGCGCCCGCCTTCATCGCCGGCGTGCCCACCATCGTCAAGCCCGCCACGCCTACCGGCTACGTGGCGGCCGCCGTGGTCAAGGCCATCGTCGAGTCGAACATCCTGCCCAAGGGCTCGCTGCAGCTGGTCTCCGGTTCGGTCCGCGGGCTGCTGGACGTCCTGGACTACCGCGACCTGGTGGCCTTCACCGGCTCCGCGTCCACCGCACTTTCCCTGAAGTCCCACCCCAACGTGGTCCAGGGCGGCGTCCGCTTCACCTCGGAAACCGACTCCCTCAATGCCGCCATCCTTGGCCCCGACGCGGTGGAGGGCACACCGGAATTCGACGCCTTCGTCAAGTCCGTGGTCACCGAGATGACGGCCAAGGCCGGGCAGAAGTGCACGGCCATCCGGCGCGCCATCGTGCCGCAGGAACTCGTTCCGGCCGTCTCCGCCGCCATCGGCAAGCGCATCGCCGAGCGCGTCGTCCTCGGTGACCCCCGCGCTGACGGCGTCACCATGGGCGCCCTCGCCTCCGTGGAGCAGCTGAACGATGTGCGTGCGGCCGTGCAGTCCATGCTCGACGCCGGCGGTGAGCTTGCGTACGGAACGCTGGATTCGCCGTCGGTCACCTCAGCCGACGGAACCACCGGTGTGGTGGAGGGCGGGGCATTCATGGCGCCCGTCCTGTTGAACTGGCAGGACCCGGAAGCGGAGGAAGTCCACTCGCTGGAGGCCTTCGGTCCCGTTTCGTCCGTGATCGGGTACAAGGACATTGCCGACGCCGTCCGCCTGGCCGCCCGCGGCAGCGGCTCGCTTGTTGCCTCGGTGTGCACCAATGATCCTGACGTGGCTCGGGAACTGGTCACGGGAATCGCAGCGCACCACGGACGTGTCCTGATGCTCAACCGCGAGGACGCCCGCAGCTCCACCGGGCACGGTTCGCCCGTGCCGCACCTGGTGCACGGCGGTCCCGGCCGCGCCGGCGGCGGCGAGGAACTGGGCGGCATCCGTTCGGTGATGCACCACATGCAGCGCACCGCCATCCAGGGTTCGCCCAACATGCTCACCGCCGTCACCGGTGTGTGGCACACGGGCGCGGACCGCAACTTCACGGTGGAAACCGAGGGGACGCACCCGTTCCGGAAGTCCCTGGAGACGCTGCGGATCGGTGATGCCGTCCGCTCGGACCTGCGGCAGGTCACCCTCGAGGACATCACTGCTTTCGCCAACTCCACGGGCGACACGTTCTACGCGCACACCAACCGGGAAGCCGCCGAAGCCAACCCGTTCTTCCCGGGCATCGTGGCCCACGGCTACCTGCTCCTCGCCTGGGGAGCCGGACTGTTCGTCGAGCCCGCCCCGGGCCCGGTCCTGGCCAACTACGGGCTGGAAAACTGCCGCTTCACCACCCCCGTGGCCGCAGGTGATTCGATCCGGGTGACCCTGACCGCCAAGAAGATCACTCCCCGTGAAACGGACGAATACGGCGAGGTGGCCTGGGACGCCGTGCTCACCAACCAGAACGACGAGATCGTGGCCACTTACGACGTCCTCACCCTCGTGGAGAAGTAACCTCCAACGCCCCATCACCTGCTGCGGGTTTTTCCCCGACGCCCCATCACCTTCCGTCAGGAGGTGGTGGGGCGTTTGGGTTTTGGTGCGGGAGGTGATGGGGCGTTTTGGGTTTTGGTGCGGGAGGTGATGGGGCGTTTGGGGGAGGGTCTTTTCCGGCAGCCCGGGCGTAAGATTCTTCCCGTAGGAGGTGGCCCACATGAACCTTAAACTGAGCACAGCCACAACCATCCTGCCCGTCGATGATGCAGCCCGCGCCCGCAGTTTCTACACAGAAAAGCTCGGGCTCCCGCACCGCGGCAAGGCGGACGACGGAAGCGAATTACTCGGCACCGGCGGCGGCCCCCTGCTGCAGCTGATGCCGGTCGCGGACGGCAAGCACTCCGATCACGCTGCGCTGAGCTTTGAGGTCCCGGACATCGAGGCAACTGTCAGGGACATGGAAGCCAAGGGTGTGGTGTTCCAGGACTATGACCTGCCTACGCTGCGGACGGAGAACCACATCTGCACCACGGACTCGGAGAAGTGCGCCTGGTTCATGGACACGGAGCACAACATCCTGTGCGTCCACCAGAACCTCGGCAGCGCCCTCGAGTACCAGGTCTAGGCGAGTACCAGGTCCGGGCGCGGCAGCTGCAGGCAAGCCCAAACTGAAGCAGCAGAGGTGTCCCGGTCGGATCGGGGCACCCCTGCTGCTTGTCTTGGTTCGCCGGCGTCAGCTTTCGGCGCCGCCGTGCAGGCTGTCGTCGCTGCTGTCATCCTCGCGGCCGGTGCCGTGGCCGTCCTCGCTGCGGTCGGAGAGGTCCATGTTGCCGCGGGCCTCGTCCATGGTGGGGCCGCCGGAGGGAATGCTGTAGGTGTCCGGGCGGACGCCGTGCGACTGTTCCTCGATCAGGGCCTGCTCCTCGCTGAAGCGGATCACGTTGGCCTCGTCGCCGGCGTCGCCGGGAACGTCCTCGCGCATTTTTGAGGGGTCCGGGATGATGAATCCTGCGTCGGGCTCTTCCTTGGGGTGGCTCATATTCTTTTCCTTCCTATCGGGTGGTTGTGCTGGCAGGCCGGTCGCTCAGGTCCACCTTGATATCCAAACTTTGATCGCCGCGCTTGACCTTGAAGCCTACGGTGTCCCCTGGGTTGCGCTTGCGCAGTTCCCCCAGGAGCTTCTCCGGGGTGGTCAGCTCCACGCCCTCCATGGACTGCAGGACGTCGCCCGGCCGGATCCCCGCGCGCCCGGCAGGACCGTCACCGTCGGCAGCGAGCACCACGACGCCGGCCCCTTCCTGGATTCCCAGTTGGTCCGCAATCTGGGCCGTCAGCTCGCCGGGCGTCAGCCCCAGGTAGGCGTGTTTTGCGGTGCCGTTGGCCAGCAGTTCTTCGGCGACGTCCACGGCGGTGGCGGCCGGGATGGCGAAGCCAAGGGAGACCGCGCCGGCTGACGGCGGGATGTAGGCCTCGCTGATCCCGATCACCTCGCCGCGCATGTTGATAACGGCACCGCCGGAGTTGCCGGGGCTGATGGGTGCGTCCGTCTGGATGAGGTCCACCAGGGAGAGGCTGTTGGACGCGGAGCCGGGGATGGAGCGGTGGAGTCCGGAGATGATGCCGGCGGTGGCCGTGTTTTCAAAGCCGAGGGGTGAGCCCAGGACCAGGGCGCCTTCGCCCACCTTGGGCAGGTTGCTTTGATAGGTGGGCTTCGGCAGGCCGGTGCGTTTGGCCTGCACCAGCGCAAGGTCCGTCACCGCGTCGCTGGCCTTCACCGTTCCTTCCACCCGCTGACCGTCCGCGAACCCCACCTCAACCTTGGTGGCGCCGCGGATCACGTGCTCGTTGGTCAGGATCAGGCCGTCGGCCGAGTACACCACCCCGCTGCCCAGGCCGCCCTCCGTGAAGATGGTGACAACCGACGGCGACAGGTTTTCCACGAGTTGCGGCAGGTTTCCGGCCGCTGTCCCGGAGTTGCCGCCTTCCGTCCCGGTCGAACCGGAGGTGGAGGGAGCGGGCGTGGAGTTGGCGGAGGCCGACGGCGACGCCTGGCTTGGGGAGGTGCCGCTGGGGGCCGGGGGGCTTGGCGTACCGGTGCAGCCGCTGAGTGCCAAGGCGGCCGCCAGGGCGCCGCCGGCAAGCACTGTCCGGGGGCGCCGTGAACGCCGTGGATCTGTGGCCTGGCCCATCGGTACCTCCCTGCGGATGCTGGTTTTCTACCACCGTAGCCGGGGAGCAGGAAAATACCAAGCACACTTATTATTGATGCCTGGGCCGGCCCGGCTGCCGCCTACACGTCAGCATGCAGGCCGTCGAACGCCATGGTAATGACGTCGTCAGCCAGCCGCTGCGGGGACAGGGAGCCGCCGGGCTTGTACCACTCGACGATGGAGTTGATCATGCCGAACAGGAGCCGTGAGACGGTCCGCGGGTCGATGTCCTGGCGGAGCGAGCCTTCGTCGCGCGCGGCGGAGATCAGGGCCGCCACCTTGTGGTCGAAGGTGCGCCGGCGCTCCAGCGCATCCCGTTCGATGTCCGTATTCCCGCGGAGGCGCAGGAGCAGCGTGACGAAGGGCAGGCGGTCCACCAGCACCGCCACGGTCTGCCGCAGCACAAACTCCAGCCGTGCGTCGGCTGCCCCGGAGGTAGCCTGGGGCTGCTCCAGGATGGCCTCGAGGCCGCCCAGGGCGTGGTCCAGGGCAAGCTTGAGGAGGTCGCCCTTGGACGGTACGTGGTGGTAGATCGCAGACTTGGAGATGCCCAGGTTCTCGGCCAGGATGCCCATGGAGGTGGCATCGTACCCGTGGCGGTTGAATACGTCGACGGCAATCAGCAGCACCGACTGCTGGTCATACCCGGGCCGGCCGCGCTTTGCAGGAGCATCTGTGGAAGACATAGCCGCCATTTTCTCATGAACGTTCGGTAATCGGCCGGAGCCCGGCCGCCGGGTCCGGCAGCGCTGGAGCCGGTGGCAGCGGCCCCGGCCGACCGTGGAGAACTGACTCCTAGCCCTTTGGGCGCAGGTCGTAGATCCGGCGCAGCTTGCCGTTGGACCGCTCCAGCGACCCCGGCTCCACCACGTCCACCGTGCACGAAGAACCCACGTGGATCTTGATCTGCTCCTTCAAGGTGCGTGCCGCCGTCGTGCCCTGTTCAATGCTCACCGCGTCGCGGCGCTCGATGCGCACGGTCAGCTGGTCCATCCGCTGGCCTTCGGGGCGGGTGAGTTCGAGCTGGAAGTGCGGGCTGAGCTCAGGGATCCGCAGGGCGATTTCCTCGATCTGGGACGGGAAGAGGTTCACGCCGCGCAGGATGATCATGTCGTCGCTGCGGCCGGTGATGCGGCCCATCCGGCGGTGCGCTGGGCGGGCCGTGCCGGGCAGCAGGCGGGTGAGGTCTTTGGTCCGGTAGCGGATGATGGGCAGCGCTTCCTTGGTGAGGGACGTGAACACCAGCTCGCCGTGTTCGCCGTCGCGCAGGACGTTCTCCTTGCCCGCCACCGGGTTGAAGGGGTCGATGATTTCGGGGCGGAAGTGGTCCTCCCAGATGTGGCTGCCGTCCTGGGTCTCCACGGCCTCGCCGGCCACGCCCGGGCCCATGACCTCGGACAGCCCGTAGATGTCGCATGCCTTGAGGTTCATGGTGACCTCAAGTTCATGCCGCATCTCCTCGGTCCACGGCTCGGCGCCCAGCACCGCATACTTCAGCGATGTGGAGGCGGGATCGATGCCCATGTGGGCCATGGCGTCGGCGATGGTGAGCAGGTACGTGGGCGTGGCCAGGATGGCGTCCGGCTTGAAGTCCTGGATCAGCTGGATCTGGCGTTCGGTCTGGCCGCCGGAGATGGGGATGACGGTGCAGCCCAGGGCTTCGGCCCCGGCGTGGGCGCCCAGGCCGCCGGTGAACAGGCCGTAGCCGTAGGCGTTGTGGACCTTCATGCCCGGGCGGATGCCGGAGGCGCGGAAGCTGCGGGCCACGAGCTTCGCCCAGTCTGCCAGGTCCTGCTTGGTGTAGCCCACCACGGTGGGGCGGCCCGTGGTGCCCGAGCTCGCGTGGACGCGGGCCACTTCGTGCTGCGGTACCGCGAACATGCCGAACGGGTACTCCTTGCGCAGGTCGTCCTTGGTGGTGAACGGGAAGTTGCCCAGGTCGCTCAGTTCACGCAGGTCGTTGGGGTGGATGCCGGCGTCGTCGAACTTGCGCTTGTACAGCGGCACGCGCTCGTAGGCGTAGGCCACCGTGTGCTGCAGGCGGCTGAGCTGGAGGGCCTCGAGCTCATCGCGGGAGATGGTTTCCTCGCGGTCCAGGCCGGGGTCGATGCCGGCAGCGGCGGGGGTTTCGGGGGCATGCAGGGTCATGGTTTCCTACTTCTTGGGAATGGTGCGGCTGCGTCCGCGGAACTCGGCGATGAGCTCGCCCGGGGAACTGGGTTGGGTTTCGGAAGCCGGCGCGGCGGCGTCGGCCGCGAAGATCTGGATGTCGTACAGGCCGCTTCGCCCGGCACTGGAGCGGCGGTCTGCGACGGCGGTCAACACCTGGCCGCGGAAGGCGGGCTTGAGGAAGTTGATGTCGACGCCGGAGGCCACGGTGATGGTGCCTTCCTCGCCGGGTGCAGGGTGGATGGGGTTGCACGCGAGGGCGAAGGCGGTGTCCCCGAACGCGAAGATCATTCCGCCGTGGGCCATCCCGAAACCGTTGAGCATTTCCTGCCGGAGGGTCATCCGGATGGTTGCATGGCCGTCGCTGAGGGCGAGGACCTGGATTCCCATCCATTCGGAGGCGTAGTCGTTTTCCAGGATGGGGTGGGTGGCCCCGGAAAGTGTTGCTTCAGCCATGCGTCATTGCCTCCAGCTTTATTTACCGAATGTTCATTAGGTAATCCCATGAGGGGGTCCGGTGTCAAGGGCAGCGTGCGTTGGCCGGGAAGGCATCCGGGGTGGAATGCCCGACGGCGGCGCGCGCCACGGGGCCTGAAGTGCAAGGATGGGAGGACCTGCACCAGCAAGAACAGCAAAGGGCGGACCATGGCCAAAGGCATCTACGTCAGCGCAACCACCCCCGGCTCGGGCAAGTCCCTGGTAGCCCTGGGCCTGGCGGACACCCTGCACCGGCACGCGGACCGGATCGGCTTCTTCAAGCCCGTGGTCCACGGCCCCTCGGCAGCCGAGGACCCCATGGTGGCGCTGATGAAGTCCCGGTTCGCCCTGGACGAGGACCGGTGCCGCGGCGGCCTGACCTACGGGGAGGTCCGCACGCTGCTCGCGGAGGGAAACCGGGCCGAGATCGACGCCAGGTGCGTGGAGATCTTCGCCGACATCGCCCGCCTCTGCGACGTGGTGATCGTCGAAGGCACAGACCTGGTGGGCCAGGACTCCGCCGTCGAATTCGACCTCAATGCCCGGCTTGCCAACAACCTGGCCACGCCCGTGGTGGCCGTTGTGGGCGCCAAGGGGCGGACCGTTCCGGAGACCGCTGCCGCCGTCGAAGTGGCGCGCAAGGAACTTGCCGCGGAAAAGTGCTCACTCCTGGCCATCATGGTCAACCGGGCAAACGCCGATGACCTGGACGCCATTGCGGCGGCCCTGAAGCCCGGTGCCTCCGGCCGGCCCGTGTACATCCTGCCGGAACTGGAGGAGATCGCCCGGCCCACCACCGGGGAGGTGGCCATGGCGCTGGGCGTGCGGCAGATCGCCGGCACGCCGGACATGGAACGCGACGTCAGGGACATCAAGGTGGCCGCCATGAATGTGGGCAACTTCCTGAACGTGCTGGATGAAGGCGCCCTGGTGATCGTGCCGGGGGACCGGGCGGACGTGATGGTGGCCTGCCTGGCATCCTCCTTCTCACCCGAGTTCCCGGTGGCGTCGGCGCTCATCCTCACCGGCGGCCTGGCCCCGGATGCCAACATCTACCCGCTCCTGGCGCAGGCACCGTTCCCGGTGTTCGCCACCGGAGATGACACCTACCAGACCGCCCGCCGGGTCTCCGAGGTCCGCAGCGAGATCTGGTCCGGGCACCGGCGCAAGGTGGCCTCCGCCCTGGGGCTCTGGTCCCGGCGGGTGGATGAAGCCGAACTGGTGGAGCGCCTGCACCTGCCCAGGCCCGAGCGGATGACCCCGCTGCGGTTCCTGCACGACCTCATCGAGCGGGCCCGGTCGCAGCGCCGCCACGTGGTCCTGCCGGAGGGAACCGATGTCAGGATCCTGCGCGCAGCCGAAATCCTGCACCGCCGCGATGTCTGCGACCTGACGCTGCTGGGCCCCGAATCCGCCGTCCGGGAACTGGCCGCCGCGAACGGCATCGACCTCACCGGGATCAACGTCATTGACCCTGCCACCTCCGAGCTGCGGCAGAAGTTCGCGGAAAAGTACGCCGAACTGCGGGCGCACAAGGGCGTTGACCTGCCCAAGGCGCTGGAGATCATGCAGGACGTGAGCTACTTCGGCACCATGATGGTCCAGCTGGGCGTGGTGGACGGGATGGTCTCCGGCGCGGCGCACACCACGGCGCACACCATCCGCCCGGCCCTGGAGTTCGTGAAGACCCGGCCGGGCGTGAAGATCGTGTCCTCGGTGTTCCTGATGCTCATGCCGGACCGCGTGCTGGTCTACGGCGACTGCGCGGTGAACCCGGACCCCAACGTGGAGCAGCTGGCGGACATTGCCCTGGCCTCGGCCGAGACCGCCGCCCAGTTCGGCGTGGAGCCGCGTGTTGCCATGCTCTCCTACTCCACCGGAGGCTCAGGGTCGGGTGAGGCGGTGGACGAGGTGCGGCAGGCCACCGAGCTGGTCCGCCGGCGCCGCCCGGACCTTGCCGTGGAAGGCCCCATCCAGTACGACGCCGCCGTGGATGCCTCCATTGCCGCGTCCAAGATGCCCGGCTCCTCGGTGGCGGGGCAGGCCACGGTGTTCATCTTCCCGGACCTGAACACCGGCAACAACACGTACAAGGCGGTGCAGCAGAGCTCGGGTGCCGTTGCCGTGGGCCCCGTCCTGCAGGGGCTGCGGAAGCCGGTCAACGACCTCTCCCGCGGCTGCACGGTGGAGGACATCGTGAACACCGTGGCCATCACCGCCATCCAGGCGCAAAGTGCTGCGAAAGCCCAGGTGCAGGAACAGGCGCAGGTCTCTGCAGAGGCACCGGCCTCCTAGGGCACCACGCAGAAAACGTACGACGCCGGCACTTTGGTAAGTGCCGGCGTCGTACTTTTGCCTGGCGGCTGGGAAGGCCTAGGCGGCTGCCTTGACCTTCAGCGGCTCGATCTTGCCAATGACGAACAGGTAATTGGCTGCGCCAATGAGGGAGATCGCGCCGATGACGGCCAGCGGCGCCACGAAGGATCCGGTCTGGTCCACCAGCACGCCGATCAGGATCGGCGTGAAGATGCCGGCCAGGTTGGAGGCGAAGTTCTGCAGGCCGCCGATGGAGCCGACGTGCCGTGAACTTGGGGCAACGTCCGCCGGCAGGGACCAGATTCCGGTTGCCGCCACGGTGAGGCTGGAGTAGGCGACGGACAGGAGGGCAAGGGCCATCCAGGCTTCCGGGACCAGTGCGGCAAACATGATGACGGAGCCGCCTGCCAGGCCGCCGGCGATGGCCGTTTTGCGGACCTTGCTGACCGGGGACCCGGCGCGCACGGCACGGTCGGCCAGGTAGCCACCCAGCCAGCCGAACAGGACGGCGCAGATGCCGGGGATGGCGCCGAAGAAGCCGAGCTTGAGGAGGTCGAAGCCGCGTTCCTTGACCAGGTAGCTGGGGAAGAACGTGATGAAGAAATAGATGGCGCTGTTCAGGCAGAAGAAGCCGAACATCATGCTCAGGATGGTGCGGTACTTGAAGAGCGAACGCCAGGGGAGTTTGGCCGCGCTTTCGTCGTCGCTTGCCGCGCCGCGGGCGCCGCCGTCCTGGATGTAGCTGACTTCGGCGGCGTTGGCGCCGGCGTGCTCCTCCGGGCCGCGGTAGTACTTCCACCACACGGCGGCCCAGATGATTCCAAGGACACCGATGATGATGAACACCGCGTGCCAGGAGGTGAAGGCGACGATCAGGGTGACGATCGGCAGGGCGATGACGGCCCCGACGCGCGAGCCGGAGTCCCAGATGCTGGTGGCGAAGGCGCGTTCGCGGACCGGGAACCAGGTGGCCACCACCTTGGCGGCCGTGCTGGGCGCCGGGCTTTCACCCACCCCGAGGAGGAAGCGCGCCGCGAAGAGGGACCAGAAACTGGATGCGGCGGCGGTGACCATGGTGAAGACGGACCACCACACGGCGGCCAATGAGAACGAGCGGCGCGGGCCTACCTTGTCCACGTACCAGCCCGCTGCGAGCTGGAAGAAGTCGTAGGCCCAAAAGAAGGCGGCAAAGATCAGGCCCTGTTGGGTGGCGCTGAGTTCAAAGTCTTTGCCCATGAAGGGCAGTGCGACGCTGAGGCTGGAACGGTCCAGGTAGTTGATGCTGAGGCCTATGAAGGCAAGCCAGATGATCACCCAGCGTTTGCGGGTCATCAGGCGGGGCTGCCGGGCTGGAGTGCCAAGGGTTGTTTTACTTCCGAGCGTAGTCATGCGGTCTCCTTCGACATATACATGGCTTCGGGTGCGGTGCGCACGTGCGGGAGGGGGAGACGCGGAAGATATCTGCGCCAAAATCATATAGGAATCGGGTTAATCATATAGATTTTGTGATCCAGATCAAGTGTTGCTTTTGGAAAGCCTGCGGAGAAGCTGCCGGCGGCGGGTGGCTTATGATTCCCCCAGCAGCTTCACTCCAACCGGCGCCCGTGCAACCGGGTGCCCCGGTTCAACCCGGTCCACTCCAGTTCAAGAGGTAATTGCGTGCCCCCACGTCAACCATCCGAAGTTCCGCGCGGCAAAGCAGCCGTTCCCGACGTCTACACGGCCATGCGCGCCTCCATCCTGGACGGCGGGATTGCTCCGGGCACCCGCATCAACATTGATGCCGTGGCCCGCAGCCTTGGCGTCTCGCAGACCCCGGTCCGTGAGGTGCTCCAGCGGCTCGAGGGCGACAACCTGGTGGTGTACAACCCCGGCCGCGGCTACAGCACCACCCCGCTCCTGGACCTGCCGGAATTGCGCTCGCTGTTCGAGTTCAGGCTCCTGGTGGAGCCTTGGGCGGCACGGGCGGCGGCGGTGGACCGCCTTGCCAATCCGGCCGCCGCGCTGGAAAAGGAGCTGGCGGGCTTCCGGGGCACCATGAAGCGCAGCAAGGACCTGAGGCAGGATCTGGTGGCGCACGACACCCGCTTTCATGACACCATCCTGGCCGCCTCCGGAAATCCGGTGGTCCGGCACGCCTTTGCCCAGACGCACTGCCACCTGCACACCTTCCGGCTCTACCCCGCAGATGTGGACGGCGCCATCACGGTGGCTGAGCATACGGCCGTGCGTGAGGCGATCGAAGCCTGCGATCCGGAGCGGGCCGAGGCGGCCATGACCACCCATATCCGCAACTCCTTCGACAGGTTTGCCCAGGCCTTCGAAGGTGAACTTGCCCCCCTGGAGGACAGCGGTCCGCCGCGCAGGCGGATTATCACCGGCTAGCCCAGTGCGGCGCAGCCCCGGCCCCGCAGGGCCGGGGCTTTTGTGTGCCCGGGCAAGCGAACGCCTGCCGGGCAGGTCTTGACCTGGATCACATGTCCTATATGATTTTAGAAATTCGTATAGGAATCGAATCTTTCCCCTCCCAGCAGTCGTAAACCGAAAGTTGAGTTCCATGCCTTCCATCACGTCCATCAAGACCCAGGACGTACGTTTCCCCACATCCCTCGAACTTGACGGTTCCGATGCGGTCAACGTCGACCCTGACTACTCCGCCGCCTACGTTGTCATCCGCACCGACGCGGGCGATGAGGGCCACGGCTTCATCTTCAGTTGCGGCCGCGGCAATGAAATCCTCACGTCCGCGATTGACGCCTACGCACGCCTGCTGGTGGGCCGCGACATCGACGAGCTGATTTATGACCTGGGCGGCGCGTCCAGGCTCCTGGTCCACGACTCCCAGCTCCGCTGGCTGGGACCCGAGAAGGGCGTGACCCAGATGGCCTGCGGCGCCCTGGTCAGCGCTTTGTGGGACATCCGTGCCCGCCGTGAAAACAAGCCGTTGTGGCTCCTCCTTGCCGAAATGACACCGGAGGAACTGGTCAGCGTGGTGGACTTCACCCACATCCGTGACGCCCTCAGCCCCGAGGAAGCCCTGGAGATCCTCCGCGCCGGCCAGGAAGGCAAAGCCCAGCGCATCGAGTCGCTCCGGAACAACGGGTTCCCCGCCTACACCACCTCCCCGGGCTGGCTGGGCTACAGCGACGAGAAACTGGTCCGGCTGAGCAAGGAGGCGGCCGCGGAAGGCTTCTCCATGATCAAGCTCAAGGTGGGCGGCGACATCAACGACGACCGCAGGCGCATGGCCCTGGCCCGTGAGGCGGTGGGCGCCCTGCCCATCGCCATTGACGCCAACCAGCGCTGGGAAGTCTCCGAGGCCATCGAGTGGGTCAACCAGCTGGCCGAATTCAACCCCTACTGGATCGAAGAGCCCACCAGCACGGATGACATCCTGGGCCACGCCGACATCCGCAAGGGTGTCACCCCCGTACGGGTGGCCACCGGAGAGGCCGTGGCGAGCCGGATCGTCTTCAAGCAGCTCCTCCAGGCCGGCGCCATCGACGTCCTGCAGCTGGACTCCACCCGTGTGGCCGGTGTCAACGAGAACATCGCCATCCTGCTGCTGGCAGCCAAGTTCGGGGTCCCCGTCTGCCCGCACGCCGGGGGAGTGGGCCTGTGCGAACTGGTCCAGCACTTCTCCTTCTTCGACTACGCCGTGGTGGGCCGCAGCCAGGAAAACCGCATGATCGAATTCGTGGACCACCTGCACGAGCACTTTGCCGAACCCGTCCGGATCATCGACGGCCGCTATGCCGCCCCGGCACTGCCCGGCACGGGCGCCGAGATGCTCACCGCCTCCCGCGCCCGCTGGGAATTCCCCACCGGCGCAGGCTGGCAGGAAGTGGGCAACCGGGCCGCCGTCACCGGCGGATCCCTGGCCGCGGCGGCAGGAGCCGGCCGATGACCGCGGCTCCCCACGCAACGGCCGTCCTCGCCGGACCCACCACCGCAGGGGAGCTCGACGCCGCCGTCGGCGCCGCCCACCGTGCCTTCGAGCAGGCCCGTTTGGCGGACCCGCACCGGCGCGCCGGCTGGCTTGAAGCCATTGCCGCCGGCCTGGAGCAGGACGCTGCGGGACTTGTGCAGACCGCCGTGGCCGAAACACACCTGGGGACGGCCAGGCTGGAAGGGGAACTGAAGCGCACCGTGTTCCAGCTGCGGCTCTTCGCGGCGGAAATCCGCCTCGGGGAGCACTTCGACGCCACCATCGACCACGCCGACCCCAACTGGCCCATGGGCCCGCGCCCGGACCTTCGGCGCTACAACGTCCCGCTCGGCGTCGTGGGCGTCTTCGGCGCCTCCAACTTCCCCTTTGCGTTCAGCGTGATGGGCGGGGACAGCGCGTCGGCCCTGGCGGCCGGCTGCGCCGTCGTCCACAAAGCCCACGACGCCCACGCCGGGCTTGCGGCCCGGACCGCGCGGACCGTGATCGATGCGCTGGAAGGTGCAGGTGCGCCGTCGGGCCTGTTCTCCATGGTGACCGGGCGGCAGGCAGGCGAGGCGCTGGTGGACCACCCCCAGGTGAAAGCCATCGGTTTCACCGGCTCCACCGCGGGCGGCCGCGCCCTGCTCGACCGCATCGCTGCCCGCCCGGAGCCCATTCCGTTCTTCGGTGAACTGGGCGGCATCAACGCCGTCTTCGTCACGGGCAGGGCCTGGGCCGCGCGGCGGGCGGACATCCTCGCCGGCTATGCTGCCTCGTTCACCCTGGGCATGGGCCAGTTCTGCACCAAGCCCGGGTTGCTGTTCGTCCCCGCGGGGCAGGCCGATGACGTTCGCCGCGAACTGGCGCAGGCCCTGGCAGGTTTCACGCCCGCCCGGCTGCTCAGCCCCCGCCTGCACGACGGGTACTGCGATGCCGTCAGCCGGCTCCGGGACACCGACGGCGTGGACGTCCTGGTGGAAGGCGACTTTGCCGAGGAGCCGGCCCCCACCGTCCTGCTCACCACTGCCGACGAGGTCCGGAAGAATCCGGAGCTGCTCCGCCAGGAGATGTTCGGGCCGGCCAGCCTGGTGGTCGCGTACGACGACGAATCCGGGTTGCCGGACCTGGCCGGGCTGCTGGAAGGGCAGCTGACCACCACGCTCCAGGCGGAAGCGGACGACGACGTCGCCGCGCTCGCTGCCCGGCTGGCGGACATCAGCGGCCGGGTCCTGTGGAACGGCTGGCCCACGGGAGTTACCGTCAGCTACGCCCAGCACCACGGCGGGCCATACCCCGCCACCACCTCGGCCACCACGTCGGTGGGCACGGCGGCGGTCCGCCGGTTCCTGCGGCCGGTGGCATACCAGGACTTTCCCGCGGACCGGCTGCCCGAACCCCTGCAGGACAGCAATCCCTGGCAGGTTCCGCAAAGGGTGGATGGCGTCTGGCAGCGCCCATCCGGCGCCGCAGCCGGGGTTGTGGCCACCCAGGAGGACAAGCAATGAACGCCACAGGCCCGGAAGACGTCCACGCCATACTCCCCGAGGACGCGGACCAGGCCCTGCTGATCGGGCGGGTCTGGGATGTGGAGAGCGGGGGACCACGCGTTGTGGCCGTCAGCGGGGGCAGCGTCTTTGACCTGCACCGCCTGGCCGGAACGGTCGCGGATCTCCTGGAGCTGCCCGATCCCGCTGCCGCCGTCCGCTCAGCCCTGGCAGATCCCGGCCTGGCGGAACCGCGTTGGGACACGGCCGGCGTCGTCAAGGCGTCCCTGGAGGGTGACAGCACCCGGACCCGGTTGCTGGCCCCCGTGGACCTCCAGGTCATCAAGGCCTGCGGCGTCACGTTCGTGGACAGCATGATCGAGCGCGTCATCGAGGAGCGCTGCGCCGGCGACGCCGGACGCGCGGCCGGGGTCCGGGAACTGGTGGGCCGCGCCCTGGGTGGAAGCATTTCCGCCCTGCGGCCGGGATCGCCGGAAGCCGCCGAAGCCAAACGCGTCCTGATCTCCGAAGGCCTGTGGTCGCAGTACCTGGAAGTGGGGATCGGTCCGGACCCGGAAGTCTTCACCAAGGCCCCGGTCCTCTCCTCGGTAGGCCTGGGCGCGGGCATCGGCATCCCGGCCTTCTCGTCCTGGAACAACCCGGAGCCGGAGCTGGTCCTGATCGCCACCTCCGGCGGCACAGTGGTGGGTGCGACGCTCGGCAACGACGTGAACCTGCGTGATGTTGAGGGCAGGAGCGCGCTGCTGCTGGGCAAGGCCAAGGACAACAACGCCTCCAGCGCGCTGGGACCGCTGATCCGGCTGTTCGACGGCCAATTCACCCTGGATACGCTGCGCGGCGAGGAGATCCTGCTGCGCGTCGAAGGCCCGGACGGCTACCTGCTGGAGGGCCGGAACAGCGTGTCCCGGATCAGCCGGCCCTTCGAGGAGCTCGTGGCGGCGACGCACGGGAAGCACCATCAGTACCCGGACGGATTCGCACTGTTCACGGGGACCCTGTTTGCGCCCACACAGGACCGCGACGTGCCCGGACAGGGCTTCACCCACAAACACGGTGACCGGGTGACCATCCGCAGCCGGCACCTGGGTGCCCTGATCAACCGGGTGGGGCCCTGTGAGGAACTGCCGGAGTGGTCATTCGGCCTGCGCCGGCTGTTCGCATACCTGGCCGCGCAGCAGCAGGAGGCGCGGGCCTAGCTGTGGTGCAACAACGTACGACGCCGGCACTTTGGTGAGTGCCGACGTCGTACGTTGTTCATGGGGTGCTTTGGTGCCTGCGGTGCTTAGCTGTTGTCCGGCTTGGCCAGGCTCTCCTGATCCTCTTCCTTGGCAGGCTCGTCGGAGAGGCCCTGCGGGGTGAGGTCCAGGTCCTCCCGGTTCTCGGGCGCCTCCGGCGCTTCCCCGGTTTCTGCGGCCTTGAGGTTGCCCGTGTCGTCCAGGGCCGGATTGGCGCCCTCCACTCCCGTGGGATCACCCTTGCCGCCGGATCCCGTTCCGGCGTTGAGCGGGGCGGTGCTGCTGGATCCCGTGTTGGTGGGGTCGTTCTCGTCGATCGAATTGGGCTCGTTCGTCATGGAATTGTCCTCTCGGCGTGGTCCAGCCTTGTCCGCCGACCATAGTCACAGCGGGGCCTGATCCGCAAGGAAGGGCCCGACCCGATGTTCCCCTCGGCTAACATCGCTGGCATGCCCGGTACAGCCATCACCACTGCCTTCATCCCTGTCCGCAACCCACACGCCGCGGCCGACTGGTACCGCCGGTTTCTTGGACTCAGCGTCGCGGAGGCGAACACCTTCTCAGCAGTCCTCACCGCTGCGGGAACCGCGTCCGTCACGCTGATTGGCCCGGACAGCGGCATCAAGGCCGCCCCCGGGCTGGCGTGGGCAACCTGCAATTTCATGGTGGACGACCTGACTGGAACGCATGCCGTGCTGGCGGAAAGCGGTGTTCCGGTCGGTGCCATCGAGGGGTCTCCGGAGGTATGCCTCTTCTTCACGGCGCAGGACCCGGACGGCAACACGCTGCTGCTCACCGACCGATAGCGGCTCAACCTATAGTGGGGGTTGAACTGCAGACGCCAGGCTGAGGAGGCCCCGCATGCTCGTGCTCGTCATCAACTCCGGTTCGTCCTCCCTGAAGTACCAGGTCCGTGACGTGGCAGCCGGAACGGTCCTCACCGAGGGGCTGATCGAGAAGATCGGCATGGGCAACGGCGGCGGCGGGGACGGCGAGATCGAGGGCCCGCGGGACCACGCGGAGGCGCTGGAGCAGGTGGACGCGGCCATCCACCGGGAACTGGGCGGCCTTGAGCTCGGTGCGGTGGGGCACCGGGTGGTCCACGGCGGCGAGCGGTTCGCCGAACCCGTCCTGGTGGACAACGAGATCACCCGCGCCATCGAACGCCTCAACCCGCTGGCGCCGCTGCACAACCCCGCCAACGTGCTGGGCATCCGTGCCATCACCAAAAAGTGGCCCAAAATGCCGCAGGTGGCCGTGTTCGACACCGCCTTCCATCGCACCCTGCCCGAGCACGCGTGGCGCTACGCCGTCCCGGACGAGCTGTACACCAACCACGGCATCCGCCGCTACGGTTTCCATGGGACCTCCCATGAGTACGTGGCGCGCCGGTCGGCCGCCCTGCTGGACCTTCCCGCTGAGGAGTTCGACGGCGTCATCGCGCACCTGGGCAACGGTGCCTCCGTGACCGCCATCCGCGGCGGGAAGTCGGTGGACACCTCCATGGGCTTCACCCCGCTGGAGGGCCTGGTCATGGGCACCCGCTCCGGCGACCTTGACCCTTCCATCCTGGTGTTCCTTGGCCGCGCCGGCTGGACGCCCGAGGACATCGACACCATGCTCAACCGGGAATCGGGGCTGAAGGGCCTGGCCGGCAACAACGACATGCGCTCGGTGGTGGAAGCCTCCGAGTCCGGTGACGAAAAAGCCACGATGGCGCTCGCGGTGGCATCCTACCGGCTGGCCAAATACATCGGCGGCTACCATGTGGCCGTCGGTGGGGCCAAGGCTCTGGTGTTCACCGCGGGGATCGGCGAGAACTCCTCCCAGTTCCGGGCGCAGGTGGCGGACCGGCTGGGCGCCCTGGGCATCGAGCTCGACGGCGGCCTGAACTCCCGGCGGTCCAAGGAACCGCGCGTCATTTCCACGCCCTCGTCCGCGATTCCCGTCCTGGTGGTCCCCACGGATGAGGAACGCGCCATCGCAGAGGCAACAGCCGCCGTCGTCTCCGCCGGCCGATAAGCCCCATGCCTGACATTTCCCTGCCGATCCGCACCGAACGGCTGGTACTCCGCCGTTTTGACGGCGGTGACCTTGAAGCCTTCCACGCCTACCACTCGTTGCCGGAGACCGCCCGGTTCCTGCCCGGCCCGGCCAAGAGCTACACCCAGTCGATGGAGCGGGTGGGCCGGTACGCCAACTTTGCCTTCGAGAAGGAGGGCGACTGGGTGGCCCTCGCCATCGAGGCAGCGAATGAGCCCGGGCTGCAGGGGGAGGTGGTGCTCAAATGGCTGCCGGGACTCGGCCAGGGCGAAGTCGGGTGGACACTGGCGCCCGGAGCACGCGGCAAGGGTTACGGCACGGAGGCCGCCCGGGCCATGCTCCATCTGGGCTTCGGGGAACTGGGCATGCACCGGATTGAAGCCCGGCTGGATGAACTCAATGTGGCGTCGGCGTCAGTATGCGGCCGGCTGGGCATGCGGCTGGAGGCGCGGCACATCGACAAGTGGCATTACAAGGGCCAGTGGGCCACCGAGCTCATCTATGCCATCCTGGCCGATGAATGGCGCATCGGTTCCGGCGGTGAGCTTTAGGCCCTGCCCTTGAGGATCAGGTTCCAGTAGATCTTCGGGAACAGGTCCCGGTCCACAACCCATGACAACTTGCTTTCGTTCCAGGTGGGCACCCGCGGAATGGTGGGCATGGGGCGGTAACGGTCATCGAACTCGGCGAACACCACCGTGGCCCGTGACACCGTGAACGGGCACACCGAGTAGCCGTTGTACTTCGCCGGCAGCCGCTTGCCTTTCCGGGCTGCCACCAGGTTCTTGGCCACCACTTTGGTCTGCTTGCGCAGCGCCCCGCCGGATTTGGAGTTGGTGGTGCCTGCGGCATCGCCCAGGGACCACACGTTGGGGTAGCGGAGGTGCCGAAGGGTCTGCCAATCCACCTCCACGAAGCCGCCCGTGTCACCGGCGGCCGGCAGGTCCGTGGCCTTGAGCCAGTCCGGGGCCGACTGCGGCGGGACGGCGTTGAGGACGTCGTAGTGCAGGTTCTCCACGGTACCGGCGGCAAGATCCCGGATGGTGGCTGTTTGGCCTGCAGCATCCACGCCAACCAATTCGCTGTTGGTCCGCAGTTCGATGCCGTACTCCGCAATCTTGCGGTCCAGTTCGCGGTCCACCTCCGGGACCCCGAAAACGGTGGGGTAAGGCTGGACCATCACCACGCGGATCCGGTCCAGGAGGCCCTGTTCCCGCCAGTAGTCGCAGGCCAGGTACATGGGTTTCTGGGCAGCGCCGCCGCACTTGATGGGGCCCGCCGGCATGGTGAAAACGGCGGTGCCGGACGTCATGCTGCGGAGCAGCGTCCAGGCCTTGGACGCCAGTTCGAACTCGTAGTGGGAGGCGCCGGAGGGCGAGTGCACGGCCTCGGCCAGGCCCGGTACCGCGTCCCAGTCGTATTGCAGCCCGGGGCACACCACCAGCTGCCCGTAGGCCACGGTGGAACCGGACGCCAGGGTGACCGTGTTGGCGGCGGCGTCAATGCCCGCGGCGGCGTCATGGATCCACGTCACGCCCTGGGGCGTCACGGATTCCTGCGAGCGGATGGCTTCCTGCGCCTGGGCGCGGCCTCCTGCGATATGCGAAAAGAGCGGCTGGTAGAGGTGATGGTCCTTGGGCTCGATCACAGCCACGTCTTTAACGCCGTACCGCTGCAGCCGGGCCGCCAGGGAGATGCCGGCGTTTCCGCCGCCGATGATGACTACCTCGTGCTGGGCAGCCACGGCGCTACTTCTTCTCGGTCAGCGCGGATGCCTTGTGCGCCGCCCGCGCACCCGTCTTGTCCGACTCCACCACATACTGAGGTTCGTCCTCACTGGCGCGGTGCGTGTTGCCGTCGAGTTCAAAGTCGCTGGTCTTTTTTTCGACGATTTTGCCGTGCGTCTTGCCCTGCGAAGTGTTCCACTCCACGTGCGTTCCCTTGCTCAATGACATGCCTGCTCCTCTGGGATCCCTGCGGAAAACAAGTGCCCCCCAATAGTAAGCATGGTTAGCTTATGGGCGCATTGACAGGGAATTCCTCTGTCACCGCCTCTGAGCAGGTGGGCGGCGGTCCCGTCGCGAAGGGAACCAGCCCTGAAGCAGTGCCTGCCGCAGGGCTGGCGAAGGAAAGCGTACGACGGCGGGACGCGCCCGCCGTCGTACGTTTCAGTCCTGCTTCAGGCCGGCTCCGGGCAGCAGTTCTGTTGCGCCCAGGGAATCGGCGATGAAGGCGTAGTCCCAGGCCCTCTCGCGCCACTGCACGTACCGTCCGGACGCGCCGCCGTGGCCACCGTCCATCTCGATCTTCATCACGATAGGTTCGGACCCCGTGGTCTTGTTCCGCAGTTCCTGCACCCACTTGGCCGGCTCCACGTACAGGACCCGGGTGTCGTTGAAGGACGTCACCGCGGCGATCTTGGGGTAGGCCACCGCCCGCACGTTTTCGTAGGGGGAGTAGGACTTCATGTAGGCGTAGGCCAGCGGGTCCGTGATGGGATTGCCCCACTCCTCCCACTCCAGCGCGGACAACGGCAGGTCCGGATCCAGGATGCTGGTGAGCGGGTCCACGAACGGCACCTGCGCCACGATGGCCGCGTACTTCTCCGGTGCCATGTTGGCCACGGCACCCATCAGGAGTCCACCGGCCGAACCGCCCAGGGCGGCGATGCGGGAGGGATCCACCCAGCCCGAGTCCGCCAGCCAGTCGGTGGCGTCCACGAAGTCGGTGAAGGTGTTCTTCTTGGTGAGCTTCTTGCCGTCCTCGTACCAGTGCCGGCCCAGCTCGCCGCCGCCGCGGATGTGGGCGATCACGAACACCACACCGCGGTCCAGCAGGGACAGCCGTGCTACTCCGAAGCCGGGGTCCATGCTCATCTCGTAGGAGCCGTACCCGTACACCAGGCCGGCCGCCGTCGAATCCTGTTTGACGGCCTTGTGCCGCAGGACCGACAGCGGGATGCGCGTGCCGTCACCTGCGGTGGCCCATTCCCGGGTGGCCACGTAATCGCTTCCGTCATAGCCACCCAGCACGGGGCTCTCCTTGCGGAGCAGCAGTTCGCCGGTGGGCTGCTCCGGGGTGGGCAGGACGAAGTCGTAAATGCGGGACGGCGTGAAGTAGGACGTGTAGCCCAGCCGGATCACGGGTGCCTCGTAGTCCGAACCGCCCACCCCCGCCGTGTACAGCTCCTCGTCGAACGCCGGCTCCACCGGCGCCTGCTCCGCAGGCGTGCCCAGCCCGGCCAGCCCCATCACCTGGACGCGCTCGATGGTGTCCTTGCGGATGGACACGACCAGGTGCGTGGCGGTGACACCGGCGCCGTTGACGCGGACGTCGCCGGAATGTTCCACGACGGTCTGCCAGGTCTGTTCTGCCAGCGGCTTGTGGAGTTCTTCCGCGTCGGCCAGGGAGACCATGGAGTTGATGGCGCCGTGGTTGTGCGTGAGCAGGATTTTCTCGGTTTTCCCGTCGGGGCCGTCGAGCAGGAAGGGCTCGGCCTCATACAGGATGCGTTCATCCCGCGAGATCACCGTGCTGACGGTCCCGGTGGGGTCGTCGAAACGGAGCAGCCGGGTTTCGCTGTACTCCGAGCATCCAATGCCCAGCACCAGGTAGCGCCGGTCCGCCGAGAGCTCGAAGCCCAGCCACATGGCGGGGTCGTCCTCCTGGTACACCACAACGTCGTCGGCCACGGGTGTGCCCAGGACGTGCGCCTTCACCTGGTACGGGCGCCAGGACTCGTCCACCACTGTGTAGAAGATGCGGGTGCCGTCCGGGGAGAACGCCACGCCGTAGAAGATGTTTTCGATGGAATCCGGCAGCAGTTCACCGGTGCGGAGGTCCTTGATCCGGAGGGTGAAGCGTTCGTCTCCGGAGTTGTCCACTGCGTAGGCATAGAGGGTGCCGTCAACCGTGACGGCGGTGCCGCCTATGGAGAAGAACGGCTTGCCTTCGGCTTCCACGTTGCCGTCCAGCAGGATTTCCTCGCCGGGGATCTGCAGGCCGGGTTCCACGGCGGGCGGAGTCCAGTCCGCCACTTTGTCTCCGGTGTCCTGCGCCTTGACCCGGCAGTGGATGCCGTATTCCTTGCCCTCCGCGGAGCGGCTGAAGTACCACCAGCCGTCCTTGCGGTGTGGAACGGAGAGGTCTGTTTCCTGGGTGCGGCCCTTGATCTCCTGGAAGATGGCCTCGCGGAGCGGATCCTGGTGCGCGGTGACGGCTTCCTGGTACGCGTTTTCGGCCCGCAGGTGCTCCACGACCTCCGGCGATTCCTTGTCCCGCAGCCACTCGTAGTTGTCCACGAACGTCTCCCCGTGGTGGGTGCGTTCGGTGGGGATCTTCTTGGCAACCGGGGGCGCCGGGGTGGCAGTGCCGGTGGAATCCTGCAGGGAGGTGGAGGTCATGGATTCAATATATAGACCAGCCCGGACAAGTCGGCAGGCCGTTCGCTACCGGGGGAGAAGGGACGCCCCGAATGGGGCGAAAGACTCTGGGATCCTGCCCGCGGTTCCCGGCACCCTGAAAGGGTCCTGCAGGGAAAAGGAGAAACCATGACCCCCGAATCCGGACCGGCTCCCCGCGCCAAAGCATGGCTGGCGGTGACCCGCTGCATGGGAACGTCGTGCGTGATGCTGGTCCGCAGGCAGGTGCATTTTCCCAAGGAAAACGTGGGCCGGGTGCTGCGCTTCGCTGACGGCAGCACCTCGCGGGTCTACCGGGAGACCGCCGTCGACCGGCAGCCCGGCGAGCCCTGCATCCTGGTGGTGGCCTTCACGCTGCGCCTGGTCCGGGGCCGGGCGCACCGGCTATTCGAGGCGGAAAGCCTGCTGAACACCCCGCTCTTCGTCGGGTTCCCGGGCTTTGTTTCCAAGCTGTGGTGCGCCCACGACACCTTCGGCGCTTACCGCGGCCTGTACGAATGGGACGGTGCCGAGCGGGCGCGAAGTTATGCTGCGGCCCTCTGGCGCGTCCTGGAACTGGTGAGCGTCCCCGGGTCCATCAGCTACAAAGTGGTTCCCGGGCTGCGCCGCGACGAGGTGCTCGCAAACCCCGCCCGGATGCAGGAAGCAGCAGCCACCCAGGACCACGCCTGGTGGCGGCTTCTCGGCCCGGCATGACGGCCGGGCGGGTATGGCAGGCAGGCAACGCACGACGGCGGACACCGACCTTCTGGTGGTAGGCGCCGGTCCCGCCGGGCTCACCACGGCCCTCCAGGCGCACGCCCACGGAGCCACGGTCCGGGTGGTGGACCGGCGCGAACACCGTGTCAGGCCGTCCCGGGCGATGATGCTGCATGCACGGGCACTGGAGGGCCTTCGCCCGCTGGGCGTGACCGACGCGTTGCTGGACCGGGCCGACACCACGCCCCTGGCACGCATACACTTCGGCCGGCGCGTGGTCGAAGCCCGGTTGGGCCACGCGGACCTCCCGGATACCGCCTTTCCGCACCTGACCCTGGTCCGGCAGGCCGACGTCGAGGACGTGCTCTGGCAGGCACTGCAGGCCAGGGGCGTGCCGGTGGACTGGGGCGTGGAGTTCTGCGGACTGGGACCGGAGGGCACCCTGGATACCGGCGGTGGTCCGGGGCCTGGCCTGGTGCATGCGGAGCTTCGCGACGCCGGGGGCGGAGCCGGCGGCCACGCTTCCCGGTTCCTGGCCGGATGCGACGGGCAGTCCAGCACGGTCCGCGGCTTCACCGGCGCGCAGTGGCGGGGTGCCCCGTACCGGGTGGAGGCGGTCCTGGCAGACCTGGAGCTTGATGGCGCCCTGGACCCTGGCCTGCTGCACGTGGCCGTCGGGACCGGGGGACTGGCCTTCCTCTTCGCGCTGGGCGAGGGCGCCACCTGGCGGATGCTGGCCACCCGGCCGGCGCTGCCGCAATCCACCGCCGGCTTCGGCCAGCTGGGTCCGCCCGTTCCGCCGGATGAAGTGGCCCGCCTGATGGGGGAGTCGGAACTGGGTGCTGCGGTCCGGGACGTGCGCTGGTCGGCCCAAGTCCCGCTTCAACACCGCCTGGCCAGTACGTTCGGAAACACTCCGCTCTTCCTCGCCGGCGACGCCGCGCACGCCCACTCGCCTGCGGGCGGGCAGGGCATGAACAACGGCATCCTGGACGCGCTCAACCTCGGGTGGAAGCTCGGTTTCGCCTCGACGGCAGGCGGGCCGCTCCCGGAACTGCTGGCAACCTATGGGCACGAGCGGCGGCTCGCGGCCCGGCGCGTGCTGGCGCTGACGCACGTCATCTTCTTCGGCGAAGCCTCGCCGCACCCGGTGGCCCGCCTGGCCCGGAGCCTCCTGCCCGTCTTCGCTCCGGTCCTGCCGGTGCTGCTCCGCCGGCAGTGGCTCACCTCCCAGGGCATCAGGCTGTTGTCCCAGCCATTCGTTCGCTACCGGAACAGTGCCATCTCCCGGGACGGCACGCCGCGCGCCGCCGGGTGGCCGAGGCCCGGCGAGCGGCTGCCGGATGGGCCCGTGACGGTCGGCGGGCGGGCGGCCCGCCTTCACGAACTGACCGCCGTGCCCGGCGTCCACCTTTTGCTGGAACGCGACGCCGGCCCTGGTGCCTTTGGCGGGAGCCCCACCTTGCGGGCAGGGGCGGGACCCGGTTCCCTGCTCCATGTCCACCGCCTCGACAGCCACCCGGGCCGGGGCGTTGTGGCGGTCCGTCCGGACGGGTACGTCGGTTTCCGCTGCGGGGAGGCAGGCTCCGCCCAGCTGCGCGGCTGGCTGCGGCTGGTCGGCGCCGTCCCGGACCAATCAGCGCTGTACTAAACGGCGCCGGACTGGAGGGTAGTTGCCGGCGGGCCGCAGGCGTATTCTGTTCAGTTCAAGGCACATCCGCCCAGCGTGAGAGGGGAAGTTCCATGACCATCCCGCCAGTGCACGAACCCGAGCCGTTTCCGCCCGAACCCGGTCCGGAGCCCACATCGCCGGATCCCACCCAGCCGCGCCCGCCCGGCCCGCCGTCTCCCAATCCGTTCCCCGCACCGGCGCCCCCAGGCCCGCTGCCCGTCCCGGATCCAGGGCCCGCACCGCTGCGTCCGGACCCCACCAGGGACTGACCGGAGAAGCCAGAACCTAGTCCGGAAGGGGCCTCTTGCACAGCAGGAGCTGTGCAAGAGGCCCCTTCCGTGTGCCCGGGTAAAGGCGGAAATCCGAAGCCTGCAGGACCGAAAAATTCTTCAGGAATCGGCACCCAAACCCCTTGCGGACCTGCTTCCACGGTGCTAAAAAATCTATGTCAGCGAATATAGATCGACTGACGTGGATGTTGGATCAACTCTCACGAGGAGGGAAGCCATGTTGATGCGAACCGATCCGTTCCGCGAGCTGGACAGGCTAACCCAGCAAGTCCTCGGAACCACTGCACGTCCGGCGGCGATGCCGATGGATGCATGGCGCGAGGACCAGGAATTCGTCGTGGCCTTTGATTTGCCGGGTGTCACGGCGGACTCGGTGGACCTGGATGTCGAACGGAACGTCCTGACGGTGCGGGCGGAGCGGCCCGATCCCGCTGGCAAGGATACCGAGCTGATTGCCGCTGAGCGGCCGCGCGGCGTCTTCAGCCGCCAGCTGATTCTTGGCGACACCTTGGACACAGAGAAGGTGAAGGCCAGCTATGACGCCGGTGTCCTGACGCTGCGGATCCCGGTCGCCGAAAAGGCCAAGCCGCGCAAGATCGAAATCGAAACGAAGGGGGAAAAGCAGGAAATCGCTGCCTAGACCTTAAGGACCGGGAGGCGGCCATATCTGTTGACTGCCTTTTTGGGGCGAATCGCCATTCTGTGCACGCCACAGCGCCAAACAGCGCGACGGCAGCGTAGGCCCTGACCTCCCGACACGGCGGCCCCCGGCTTTGGCCGGGGGCCGTCCGCATGTCCGGGCGGTCCACGTCAAGGGTCAGGTGCCCAGTTCCAGCATCAGCGCCGGCAGTTCGTCGGCAAGTTCACGGGCCAGGAACCCCAACGGGCCCAGCCTGCTGGCCAGCCTGTCTGCCGCGGCTGCGTGCAGGTGGGTACCCCAACAGGCTGCCTGCGCGCTGCTGGTTCCCCGGGCACGGACCCCGGAAATGGCTCCGGCCAGCACGTCCCCGCTGCCGGAGGTGCCCAGTCCGCCGTACCCCGTGGTGATCTTCCACAGGTCCGGTTCGTCGGGGTTCAGCCCTGGCGGCTGGGTGATCAGCCCCTGGCAGCTGACCACGGCGTCGAACCGTTCGGAGATTTCGGCCAGGTCCTTCTCGAGGTCATCCGTGTCCCGCCCCAGCAGGATGCCGGCCTCCGTGGGATTCGGTGTGAGGATGAGGCGGCCGCGCCACGGGTCCAACTGGTCCTCCAGGTGTACCAGCGCGGCCAGCGCGTAGGCATCGAGGACGACGGCGGCGCCTTGCTTGCTGCCGGCGCCACCACCGGGGTTGCCGCCACCGCCGTGGTCGCCGCCGGCCTCGCGCTTAAGCAACGCCTCCAGCAGTTCACCGGCAAGGTCGGGGTCGTCCAGGCCGGGCCCCACCAGGAGGGCATCCGCCTGGTCCACGTAGGAGTGGATGCTGTCCAGTTCCGGTTTGACCGAGCCGCCGGCAGTCTCCGGCAGGCCGATGGAACCGCACTCGGGCAGCGCCACCCCCAGCTGGACGGCCACCGACCCGGCAACGGCCAGGGTCAGCTTTCCGGCGCCCGCGCGCAGCGCTGCCGTGCCGGCCAGCAGGGCGGCGCCGGGGGTGGCCCGGGCACCGCCCACCACCAGCACTGAGCCACGGGAATACTTGTCCGCGCCCGGTGCCGGCAGCGGCCAGTCCCGCAGGAGCGACGGCGTCACCAGGGTGGCGCCGGAGGATTCACCGCGGCCGGACACTGGTGTCTCCGGCATGCTCGGTGACGGTGACGCCCTGCTCGGCCAGGTGGTCGGCCACGTTGAAGCTCTCCAGCGTCCACGGCCCAACGCCGGAGGGGCGGACGAACCGGGTCACCGAGGCGTTGAGGATGGCCTCCGTGGCTGCCAGGTCCAGCAGTTCCTTCTCACTCAGCCCCTCCAGCACGTACCGGAACAGCATGATCACGGCGTCGTGGCACACCAGCATCACCCGCTGGCCGTTGCCCAGGCCGTTCAGCTCTGCCAGGACGGACCGCAGCCGCAGCGCCACGTCCGCCCAGGATTCCCCTCCCGGCGGCCGGTAATACAGTTTTCCCAGCCAATCCCTGCGTTCGGATTCCTCGGGGTAGCGGCTCTCCACGCCCAGCCGCGTGAGCCGGTCCAGGATGCCCAGTTCGCGGTCGCGGAGCCGCTCGTCCGTGCGCACCTGCAGCGGCCAGCCGGCTGTTTCCACCGCAATTTCAGCGGTCTGGCGGGCACGGGCATAGGGGGAGGACACCACGGCGTCAGGGCGGAACTCCCCGGCGGTCCGGCCCAGGGCGATACCCAGCGCCTTGGCCTGTTCCCTCCCGGTTGCCGACAGGTCCACGTCTGCATCACGGGCCGGAACCTCGATGACCTCCACTCCGGCCGCACGGGCCTCGGTGGCCGCCACGTTGCCCTCGCTCTCGCCGTGCCGGATCAGGAGCAGCTCCACGGCCCCGGCCTGCTGGACGGCCTCCGTCAGGCCGTCGTCGTTTGCTGATTCACCCTTCAAGAAACCACCCCGTCCTCGCCGTGCCCGAAATGCCGTGCCGATTGCAGGAACACTACCAACGGCGTACCCAGGGGGCGGCGGAAAATAACGGCCGCCGGCGGCCGCGCACCATGGGTGCGCGGCCGCCGTCGGCGCAGCAACAGTGCCGCGGGGGACCCGAAGCTACGGCTCCGGCGTCAGGACCTTGGAGAACACCGTGGCTCCGTTGGCGTTGCGAAGGCTCACGGTGAAGCTGTTGTCCGCATCCAACTGGACGTGCCCGAAGAACTGGTTTTCGCCGCCGCGCGGGGACTCCCCGGCAAAGCGCCCTGCCTTCGAGAACACCACCTCGGGCCCGAACGTGCCGTCCATCGTGTTGGGGCCGAATGATCCCGCGGCGATGGGCCCGGCCACGAACTCCCAGAACGGATCGAAGCCGGTGAAGGCTGCCCGTTCGGGGGAGTAGTGGTGGGCGGCGCAGTAGTGCACATCGGCGGTGAGCCACACCGTGTTCTTCACGCCGTTGCGCTTGAAGGCGCTCAACACCGCGGCAATTTCCAGCTCACGGCCCAACGGGGCGCCGGCGTCGCGGTTGGACAGGCTCTCCTGGTTGACCGGGCCGTCCGGCACCACGATGCCCAGCGGCAGGTCCGCGGCGATCACCTTCCAGGTCGCCTTTGACTTCGAAACTTCGCGGATCAGCCAGTCCACCTGCTCCTGGCCCAGGATGGAGGTGGCGTAAGGCTCCTTGCCGTCCGTGTTGGGCGATTTGAAGGTGCGCATGTCCAGGCAGAAGACGTCCAGCTGCGGTCCGCGGCTGATTTTCCGGTAGATCCGGGCGGGCTGGTACTGGCCGGCGTCGTCGAACGTTCCCGGGCGCCAGACGGCCGAGCTGTCCGCGATGGGCATGTTTTCCTGCCATGCCTGCCGGCCGCGGGCAGCCAGGGTGTTGACGTCCCGCACCGTGTATCGGGAGTCATCGATGATCTGGCCGGGGTACCAGTTGTTGTGGGTCTCGTGGTCGTCCCACTGGGCGATCACGGGGACGTCAGCGAACATGGCCCGCATGTTGGCGTCCATGGAGTTGTACCGGTGCCGGCCGCGGAACTCGGTGAGCGTTTCGGCCACCTTGGAGACCTCCTCTGTCACCAGGTTCCGCCACACCTGGCCGTCCTTTTCCACCACGCTTTCGGCGATGGGCCCGTCGGCGTAAATTGTGTCGCCGGAGTGGATGAAGAAGTCCGGGCGGGTCTGGTGCATGGCCCGGTAGCCGCGCATCCCGCCGATCTCCTCGTTGATGCCCCACCCCTGGCCAGCGGTGTCGCCGGTCCACACAAAGCTTTGCGCAGACGACGCCGGGACGTCGCCGCCGCTGCTGGTGCCACCGGTGCGGCCCGTGCCGTTGATCGTTCCGGCGTCCGGCGCCGTGCGGAAGCTGCCGCGGACCGTCTCGCCGGCCGCCCCGCCGTCGTCCTCGAAGCTGATTTCCAGTGCGAAGCGGGTGTTGGACGGCAGGTTTCCCGCATGGATCTTGGCGGTGAAATCGGACGCCTGGGTGGCCCGGGGCCCGCGGAGCACCCGCTCAAAGGCGCCGCGCCCGCGCAGGACCTGGCCGCCGTCGTCCACGGCCCGCAGGACTGCCGTCATCCGGCCTGCGCTGGACGCGCGGGACCACAGGACGGCTGAATCGGAGGTGACGTCGCCGGTGGCGATGCCGCTGGGCAGGGTCAGGCGGTTGCGGACCAGCGCAACGCCTGACGGTGTGGTGCCTGCCTGGGCAGCGGCCGGGACGGATGCGAGCGCGGCGGCCAGGACCGACCCCTTGACGACGGTGCGGCGTGAAACGGTGGCGCGGGAGTTCTCAGTCATGCCCTCAGGTTCGCTCCGGCGGGCGCACAGACTCTGTCCCGCCGGTGAACCCCGGGTAAGCCGCTGCTGAACAAGGCGTGGCGGCCGCGTCCGGAGCGTATTGCCGCAGTGGCGACGCGCAAATTCCGCTGCGACGCCCAAAGTCATCGGCGCACCCCAAATATTGCCGCGCCGGGGAATATGCGCGTCGCCAGTGACTAAGCGTGTCGCTGGCGTGCCCTAAGGCCTCGCGAAGTCGCCGATCCGGCCCTCCCGAAGTGCCGCCCCCACGGCCGCGATGCCTCCGTAGTCCGGAAACAGTACGGACTGCCCGGCAACGAATCCGGAGCCCGCCGTCGGAAGCGTCATGGTGCCGATGGCGTTAGTATCCAGATTGCGCAGGCTGTAGGCCAGGATCGCTGCCTGGACGGGATCGAAACCCTTGTCCACGGTGAGGCAGCAGGAGGCGAAATCAACCAGCGACCGCACCGCGTTGACGTCGTTCAGGGCACTGCCCCCGGTGAGGCGGGCCAGGATGGCACGGAGCATGATCTGCTGGTCGCGGACCCGTTGGAAATCGCCGTCGGAGAACGCGTAGCGCTCGCGGGAAAATTCCAGGGCGGCCTGTCCGTCCAGGTGGTTCATGCCCTGGGTGAAGACGTGCTGGGTTTCGATCGAGGACTGGAAGGACATCGGCACATTGACGTCGATGCCGCCCAGGCCGTCCACCAGGAGCTTGAACCCGCCAAAGTCGAGCATCAGGGTGTGGTCGATGGTAATTCCCAGCAGCTGCTGCACCGTGGCGGTTTGCAGGTCGATCCCGCCATACTGGAGCGCGGAATTGATCTTGGCGCTGCCGAAGCCCGGGATGTCCACCCAGTTGTCGCGGTTGATGGAGACGAGGTAGAGGTTCCGGCGGTCGGCAGGGACATGGACCACCATCAGGGTGTCCGCCCTCTGGTCTGAGGGTTCACCGGTGGCTGCAGTGTGGGCGGCGGCGTCGCGTGCGGGAGTGTCACGGATGTCGCTGCCGATGACGAGGATGTTCATCGGGGTGGCGGGCAGGTCCGGGATCGGGGCAGGCGGCGGTGGGGGAGCAGGAGCGGGCGGGGGAGTTTCAGAGGGGGCCGGGGTGGGCGTGGGCGTCGGCGTCGGGCTGGGCGACTCGGTTTGGGTGGCTGCAGGCTGTGCTTGCTGGCCGGAGCGGCTCAGGCTGAAGACCGCGACTCCGGCAGCCACCACAAGTGCCAGCACCACCAGGGCGGCGACCCAGCGGCGGCGGCCCAGAGCCGCCAGCCAGGCCGGCCGGTGGGAACCGGAGGAACCCGGCGGCAGGGAACCGGAGTTCCCGGAGTTGCCGGGCCCGGATGGATCAGAACCGCCTGGGATGCTCATGACGCCTCCACCTCATTGTGTTTGGTGGGTTCAGTGTGCGTCGGGCACGCCCCGGTTGGCTACAAGGTTATCCAAACTGTCACCTGCGAAGGTTCCATCCGGTTCGGCGTCGAGCTGCTGTAACGCTGTTCCGCTAGGGCGACTGGGGCGCGGTCCCGGGGACCGGGGCGTTAAGGCGGGCATGGCGCAGGATGGAGACAATGGCGGGGGCCAGTTGGTCCTCCATCTCCCGGTACACCTCCGGCGCACGGCGGTACGGGTCCACGATGTCGTTGTCTGCGGAGTCGGCGGGGAGCGAAAGGTGGCGCACCCCGGCGGCCCGTGCCGGCAAGCCGCGCCACAAGGCGGCGTTGGCAGCCAGCCGGGCGTCGCCGTCGGACGCGTCGCCGCCCGGAAGCGCACCTGGGGAAGATTCGACGGCGGCCCGCTGGGCATCTGTCCCCGCGTCCCGTTGGCCGTCTGTCCCGGAGGCCCGTTGGGCCTCTGTCCCCGCGGCCCGTTGGCCTTCTGTCCCGGAGGCCCGCTGGGCCAGGACATCAAGCATCCGGGCGAACTCGCGGATGGTGAACGTCCGCTTGAGCAGGGAGGCATCAAGCTGCAGGACCTCGCCGCGGTGCCCGGACGTCATGGTGAGCACCAGGTCAACGCCCCGCAGGATCCTGGGCGTGAGCTGCCGTGCCGCGAACCCTTCGGGATCACCGCCAAAGGTCCGCACGATGTCCGCTGAAATGGGCTGCATGGGTTCGCCCACCAGGGCGCGGGTGCCGGCGCTGGACACCTGGAAACCACCCGGCACCACCTGGTCGAGTCCTGCCTGCAGCAGCCGTTCGGCCACCGGCGAGCGGCAGATGTTGCCGGTGCAGACGGTCAGGATTCGTACTGGTGCGGAAGTGTCCAAGGAGATGTCTCTTTTCCCAGCTGCTGGCGGATCCGGTCCGGACCCGTGCCTTTCAACTTAACACGCAACGGCGCGGCGGCGGGCTCCCGAGGTCAGGTGCCGCCGCCGCGCCGCAGGACTGCCCGGCGGCCGGAAGTGCCGGTTACAGGGTGGTCAGCAGCTGCTTCATCTGCGTGATTTCCGCCTGCTGCGCGTCCACGATGTCGTGGCCCAGCTTCACGGCGTCCGGGAATTTGCCGGCGCTGATCTCCTGCTGGGCCATGTCGATGGCGCCCTCATGGTGCCCGATCATCTGCTCGAGGAACAGCCGCGCGGCCTCGGTACCGGTGGCAGACTTCAGCTTCTCGATGCCGTCGTCGTCCACCATGCCGGTCATGCCGTGTCCGGAGTGGTCGCTCATCATGGTGGGCACGTTCCACCCGCTGAGCCAGCCGGTCATCTGCGCGATCTCCGGTGCCTGCGCCGCCTTGATCTTGGTGGCGAGCGCGGTCACCTCTGCGGGCATGTCCGGCTTGGCCAGGATGATGCCGCTCATCTCCACCGCCTGGGCGTGGTGCGGGATCATCATCTGGGCAAACGTGATGTCCGCCTGGTTATGGTCGGCGTTGGCGCTGGGCATGGTGCCGGCGCTTGGCATCGTGCTGGACATGGGGTTGGAGCTGCCGTGGTCCATGGGCATGCCGTTGCCGGAGCCGGCATTGGCCGCGCATCCTGCCAGGCCGAGGGAAGCCGCCAGGGCAGCAGCAATGGACAGGGTTTTGATAGTGGTGTTCATGGGTCCTTCAGGGATCTAGTGGAACTGGGCCGGGGTACAGGGCGCAGTCCGGTTTACGTCCGGCTGATGGAGAGGTCGCACGGTGATGGGCTGGGCGGCAGGTACCCGTAGGAAGAGCCTGGGTTGCCGGCCGCCGGCAGCAACGGAAGGACGGCAAGGGTTGCCTGCGGCGGGAGGACCGTCACGGGGCCGCCGGGGACCGACGGCACGCAGGGCGCCCCCGACTCCTGCGCCCCCGGGCAGGAGTTGCCGCAGGTGCCCGGCGCCAGGGCCGGCGGGTCGGTGGAAGCCGGGGCGGCCGCGTGGCCGGGATGGTCCCCAACCGCGGAATGCACGACGGCGGCGGCCCCGGCCGGTGCCGCGGGGGAGTCAGCGCTGTGGGAGGCCATGCTGTGCGACGCCGCGCTGTGCGTATCCATGCCCTGGGCAACAGGCCCGTGCGAAGCATGCCCGGCGGTCAGCACGTGCATGCCCAGCAGCCCGGAGATGACGGCCAGGGTGGCGGCCAGCAGCCAGGCTGCGCGGAGGAAGGACGCCACGGCGCGGGTGGTCAAGGCTGTCCCTCCTTCCGATCTGTCCATGCTGTTCAACGTACCTCAGACGGGTTCAGTTTCAGGCGCCGGAGCAGCTGGGCGTTCAGGGCCACCACGATGGTGGACGCGGACATCATCACAGCCCCGGCAGCCGGGGACAGAACCACCCCGGCGAACGCCAGGACGCCCGCGGCCAGCGGCACGGACAGGATGTTGTAGCCCGTGGCCCACACCAGGTTCTCCCACATCTTGCGGTAGCTGGCCCGGGACAGGTCCACCATGGACAGCACTGCGCGCGGATCGTTCCCCGCCAGCACCACGCCCGCCGATTCCATGGCGACGTCGGTTCCGGCGCCAATGGCGATGCCCACCTCCGCGCGGGCCAGCGCCGGCGAGTCGTTGACGCCGTCGCCCACCATGGCCACCTTCAGCCCGCGGCCCTGCAGCTCGGCCACCTTCTTGTCCTTGTCCGCGGGCAGGACCTCGGCGAACACTTCGTCAATGCCCAGGTCCGCCGCCACGGCCTGCGCCACCTGGTGCGCATCACCGGTGACCATGGCCACCTTGACGCCCCTCCGCTGCAGGGCGGACACAGCCTGCCGCGACTCCGGCCGCACCGCGTCCTCCATGCTCACGGCACCCAGGACCGCGCCGCCGTCGACAACGTGGAGCACGGCGGCTCCGCGGTCCATCCACGCCCGGGTGCTTGAGGCCAGGGCCTCGGGTTCGACGACGCCGAGCTCGCGCAGGAGCGCAGGCCCGCCCACGTGCACGGTGCGGCCGTCCACGCTGGCCCGGACGCCCCGGCCCGGCAGCGAGGTGAAACCGGTGGCTTGGGGCAGTGGCAGGCTCCGGGCCCTGGCGGCGCGGACGATGGCCCGCGCCACGGGGTGCTCGCTGTCCGACTCGACGGCGGCGGCGAGGGCCAGCACGGCGTCCGCCTCGACGCCGCCGGCCACGGCAACGTCCTTCAGCTCCGGCTCACCGGTGGTCAGCGTGCCGGTCTTGTCGAACAGGACCACGTCGATGGTGCGCATCCGTTCAAGCGCCATCCGGTTCTTGATCAGCACCCCGGCCCGGGCCGCCTGCTCCGTGGAAATGGCGATCACCAGGGGTATCGCCAGACCCAGGGCGTGCGGGCAGGCGATGACCAGGACGGTGACGGTGCGGGTGACGGCGTCTGGAACGCTTCCCAGCAGTGTCCAGGCGATGAAGGTCAGGACACCGGCGCCGGCGGCGAAGTAGAAGAGGAAGGCCGCTGCGCGGTCTGCCAGTGCCTGGGCACGCGACGACGACGCCTGCGCCTCTTCCACCAGCCGCTGGATCCCGGCCAGGGCGGTCTGGTCGCCCACGGCGGTGACGCGCACCCGGACACTGCTGTCCGTGGCCACGGTTCCGGCCACTACCGGGTCGCCGGCGCCGCGTGCCACGGTTTTGGATTCCCCCGTGATCATGGACTCGTCGAACTCAGCCTGCCCGTCCACCACGGTTCCGTCCGCGGGCATGCGGGCGCCGGGGCGGACCAGGACCAGGTCGCCGGTCTTGAGGTGGGAAACGGGGACGGTTTCCGTGCCGCCGTCCGTAATGCGTTCGGCCTCGTCCGGGAGCAGAGCCGCGAGGGCATCCAGGGCGCCCTGTGCCGACCCGAGGGCACGCATCTCGATCCAGTGGCCCAGCAGCATGATGGCCACCAGCAGCGCCAGCTCCCACCAGAAGTCCAGGTCGAAGCCGCCGATGCGCAGGCTGGTGACCCAGGAAGCGGCAAAGGCCACCGTGATGGCCATGCCGATCAGCAACATCATTCCCGGAGCGCGGTCCTTGAGCTCCTGCAGGCCGCCTTTGAGGAACGGCTGGCCGCCGTACAGGAAGATGACGGTGCCCAGGACCGGCGGGATCCAGGCGGAACCGGGGAATTCGGGCGGCATGTAGCCCAAAAGGTCGCCCATCATGGGGCTGAAATAGACCACGGGAACGGCCAGGACCAGCGTCAGCCAGAACCGGTCCTTGAACATGGCTGTGCTGTGCCCGGCGTGCTGGCCGTGCGTGTGGACGGCATGGTCGTCGTCGCTGTGGCCGCCGTGTTGTCCATGCCCGGCGCCGTGCGCCGGCGGCTGGGTCAGGGTTCCGCTGGGTGGCTGGTGATGGTCGTGCGGGCCGCCCTGGTGCTGCATGTCGTGATGGTCCTGCATCATTCCTCCTTCGAGGAAGCCGCTGCCAGGCGATCGGAATTTCCGACGGCGGCAGGGCGCTTTTGTGCCTCAGGCGCGGGCAGGGTGGTGGCCGGTTCCGCGGCGCCGGCAGGGGCGCAGCAGCTGCAGCCGGAGGAGGCGAGGGGGAGCTCGGGGCGGTTCCCGGTGTTCATGTCAGTTCCAATCCGTTGAGGGAATCAAGGGGCGCTGGGGTTGAACGGCTGTGAAGGCCGGTGTGGGCACCAGCCGGGACATACCACTTCACTGACAACACCACCAATATACCCCCTAGGGGTATAAGTGGCAAGGGTTCCTACTCTATGTGTCCGGTGCATCCATAGGGCATCCCGCCCTACCTTCCGGCGCGCGGGGCGACCATACTGGGAGTAGTGACGAGAGCCCGCTCCCATAGGGGGGGCTGGCCGGTGTGCGGGAGGGTGGACCTGTGATGGAGCTCAGCAACCTATACACGTATTCGAGTGCGCTCAGAGACAGTGAAAGCGATGCGGGCATCTTCAGGGTGGAGATGGGGCCTGCAGGCCCAACCTTCCACTGGTCGGACGGGATGTTCCGGCTGCACGGCTACCAGCGCGGCGATGTTGTCCCCAGCATGGAACTGATCTTGTCCCACAAGCACCCGGATGACCGGGAGCGGTGCGAGGAGATCCTGGCGCAGGTATCGACCACCGGCGGGTTCTTCTGCATGTACCACCGGATCGTCGATGCCCGCGGCCGGACCAGGCGTGTGCTCACCTCCGGCGAGGCGATCCTGGCCGCTGATGGAACGCTGGCGGCGTTCGAAGGCGTGACGGTGGACCTCAGCCGGACGCTGCAGCGCGAAACTGAAGAGGCTGCGCGCGAGGCCGTGGTGGGTGCCACCGCAACCCGCACGTTGATCGACCAGGCCAGGGGCATCCTCATGGGGCAGCTGAAGCTCGGCTCCGACGACGCCTTCCAGATGCTGGTCAGCACCAGCAGCCACCGCAACGTCAAGCTGGTGGTGGTGGCAGCGGAGTTGGTGCAGCTGGCCAACTCCCCGGAGGCCCGGACTTACCTCGACCGGGCCGTGCGGGCCATCCAGTTGAACAGCCGGGCAGAACGCATGAACGGCCGGGCAGAGCGCGCCGGGGGCCGCCGCGCCGGGTAGCCGGTACCCGGTAGGATACGTGGAGGTGCGCCGGGAAGTCTGGTCGGCATGGATTTGCCGAACCCGGATTTAAGGACGCCTTCATGACCTCCACCCCGCCCACGCCCAGCAGGAACAAGTTTTTCGGCTCCACCGTCTTCGCCCGCGGCAGCTACGCCGAAGCCCTGCGCATCGGGGAGATCCTCCGCAAGGAAACCGTGGGTGGAGCCCTCCTGGTCCTGGCTGCCGTGATTGCCCTCATCTGGGCCAACTCCCCGGCGTCGAACAGCTACTTTGCCCTCCGGGATCTCAGGGTGGGTTATGAGCCGTGGCACCTGGACCTGAGCCTGGGGGCCTGGGCAGCGGACGGGCTGCTGGCCATCTTCTTCTTCCTCGTGGGCCTGGAACTCAAACGCGAATTCGTTGCCGGCGACCTGCGGCAAGTCAGCAAGTCCATCGTGCCCGTGGCGGCCGCCGTGGGCGGCGTGGCTGTCCCGGCGGTGATTTACGCCGTCGTCAACCTCGCCAGCCCGGAAACGCTGCGCGGCTGGGCCATCCCCACCGCAACGGACATTGCCTTTGCCGTGGCGGTCCTGGCCATCATCGGATCCCACCTCCCCAGCGCCCTGCGGATCTTCCTGCTGACGCTGGCCGTGGTGGATGACCTGATTGCCATCACCATCATCGCGTTCTTCTACTCCAGCGACATCCAGGCCGCGCCGCTGCTCCTGGCCCTCATCCCGCTGGCCGTCTACACCTTCCTGGCCCAGAAGTACCGCCGGTTCTTCGGCCGCCACGCAGTTGCCGCCTGGCTGATCCTGCTGCCGCTGGGTGCCGCGACCTGGGCGCTGGTGCACGCCTCCGGCATCCACGCCACCGTGGCCGGGGTACTCCTGGGCTTCGCCATTCCCGTGATCCGGTCCCGGGCCTCCGGCGGCCCGGAGGCAGGGCCCGGACTGGCCGAGATCTTCGAACACCGGTTCCGTCCGATTTCCGCCGGCGTGGCCGTTCCCATCTTCGCGTTCTTCTCCGCCGGCGTGGCCGTTGGCGGGTGGGAGGGCCTGGGCTCAGCCCTGACGGACCCGGTGGCGCTGGGTATCATCCTGGGCCTGGTCCTGGGCAAGCCGGTGGGCATCATGGGCACCACGTGGATCCTGACCAAGGCCACCAGGGCCAGCCTGGACAGCTCCTTCAAATGGATCGATGTGTTTGGCGTGGCGCTGCTGGCAGGGATCGGGTTCACCGTGTCCCTGCTGGTGGCGGAGCTCAGCTTCGGCCATGGCAGCCTCCATGACGACCACGCCAAGGTGGGCATCCTGGCTGCGTCACTGATCGCCGCGCTGCTGGCCACGGCTGTGCTGCGGACCCGGAACCGGCAGTACCGGGTCGCCGAAGAGCTTGAGAGGGTGGATTCGGACCACGACGGCGTCCCGGACGTCTACCAGGAACGCACCTGACCCTTCGCCGGGCTTCAGGCGGGGGCGAGTGGTTTTGCCTGGGTCTTGGCTGATACCTGGGTTCCCGTTTCGGCGGGGGCTTCCACGTGGCGGATCTCCAGGGCCTCGGGGTCCAGCAGCTTGCGGGTGCCGGTGCGGGCGTCCAGGATCCAGAAGAGTTCCAGGTGCGGGACGACGTCCGTCACCCGTCCCTTGTGGAAGAGCCTGCCGCGGTGCCATGCCTCAATCTGGTCCCCGATGCGGAGCTGGGCGGTACGTACTCCTTGTGCCTCCATGTGGGCTGCCTCCTGCTGTTGTATCCCCGTAAGCACAGCTTGCCCTGACGAGGTTGCCGGAGTGTTTCCGCCCGGTGTTTTTTCTGTGTCAGCAGGGGCGGGCGCACCGATCAGAAGCTTGTTCGTCCATCTGTGCCCTGTAGCTTCGGATGGGCGGACAAGCTTCTGATACGCCGCTGAGCGCGGCAGGCCGGAGCTCAGTCCTCGATCGGGAACGCGACGGCTTCGCCCACAACCCGCAGGCACAGCTCCATGCCGGGCCGCGCGATCGACGCGTTCCAGTGCCGGATGGTGATCACTTCGCCGCCGCCGGGGTAGCGGTGGTCGGCGTGCTCTGCCACTTCCTGGGGCACGTTCAGCTTCAGCCGCACCGTGGTTTCGGGCCCGAAGTAGTCGGTGTCCACCACCACGCCGCGGATGGGGCCGTCTTCGGCGATGCGGATCTGTTCCGGCCGCAGCATCAGCTGCACCCGTCCCTGCGCCGGCGGCCTGCGCACCGGGATGCCGCCCAGGGAGCAGGTGGCCAGGGACCCTTCCAGCCAGGCGTCCAGGATGACGGCGTCGCCCAGGAATTCAGCGGTGGCGCGGTCTGCGGGGCGGGTGTACACCACAAAGGGGTTGCCGATCTGGGCCAGCTTGCCGCCGCGCATCACGGCCACTTGGTCGGCGAAGGAGAGGGCCTCGGCCTGGTCGTGCGTGACCAGGATGGTGGTGACGCCGGCCTCGGCCAGCACCTTGGCCACGGCGCGGCGGGTGGCCACGCGGAGCCCGGCATCCAGGGCGGAGAAGGGCTCGTCCAGGAGCATCAGCTCCGGTTCACGGGCCAGCGCCCGGGCCAGGGCAACCCGCTGCTGCTGGCCGCCGGAGAGCTGGTGCGGCCGGCGCTTGGCCATGGCGGCATCCAGGGACACCATTTCCAGGAGTTCGGCAACGCGTGCTGCCACGGCCCGCCTGCCGCCTTCAAGCTTTGCCGCATCAAGGCCGAAGGCAACGTTCTGGCCAACGGTGAGGTGCGGGAACAGGGCACCGTCCTGCGCCACGTAGCCGATCTGGCGCTTGTGCGCCGGCAGCCAAGCGCCCTCACCCGCCACCAGAGTCCCGTTCAGCGAGATGCTGCCGGTGTCCGGATGCTCAAACCCGGCAATCAAGCGCAGGAGCGTGGTCTTGCCGGAGCCTGACGGTCCCACGATGGCGGTGGTTCCGCCCTTGGCCACGGACAGGTTGACGCCCCTCAGGACCGCCTGCGATCCGAAGTTCTTGGTAACGTCCGTGATCTGCAGGTGGCTGTTGGTGGTTGCGGCCACTGAGGGTGCCACCCGCGGCTCGGGCAGCCTGCGGGTCGATGGTGCTGTCACTGTCCGGCTACTTTCTTGGACTGTTGGAAGAGGAGATAGGTCATGGGTGCGGAAAGCAGGATCATCAGCAGGGCATAGGGTGCGGCGCCGGCGTAGTCGATTTCGCTGCTCTTGCTCCAGAACTCGGTGGCCAGGGTCCGGGTGCCGTTGGGGGACAGGAGCAGCGTGGCGGTAAGTTCGTTGGCGATGGCCAGGAACACCAGGGCAGCCCCGCCCGCGGCGGCCGGAGCCGTGAGCCGCAGGGTGACACGGATGAAGGCCAGCAGCGGCGGCTTGCCCAGGGCCTGTGCCGCCTCGTCGAGTTCCTTGGGCGCCTGTGCCAGGCCGGCCCGGAGGTTCACCAGGGCCCGCGGAAGGAACAGGAGAACATATGCGGCCACCAGCACTCCCGCCGTCTGGTAGATCCCCGGTACCAAGCGGATGCTGACGGTGACGAAGGCCAGGGCCACCACGATGCCGGGCATGGAGCTGGTGACATAGTTGGACAGTTCCAGGGACTTGCTGAACCAGCCGGGCCTCCGGACCGCGAGGTAGGCCATGGGGAAGGCGACCACGATGGTGGCTGCGGCGCCGAGGAGCCCGTACCAGAACGTGGCAAGTAGTGCGGGGAGGAATTCGGAGGCGGTCCAGGCCTCGGCCCCGCCGGCCAGGATCCACTTCAGCACGTAGAACAGCGGGAGGCCGAACGCCAGGGCGGTCAGCGCCAGCAGGAAGAGCTGGGCGGGGACGTGGTAGGCATGCAGGGGGAGCCGCAGAGCCTTGGCCTGCACGCCTGAACCGATCCTCGCGTAGCGTGCCGTGCCGCGGCTGCGGACTTCGGCCACCAGCAGCAGCAGGCAGAAGAACACCAGCACGCTGGCCAGCATGTTCCCGGCGGCGCCGTTGAACGTGGACCGGTACTGGGTCATGATCGCGGTGGTGAAGGTGTCGAAGCGGATCATCGCGAATGCGCCGTATTCGGCCAGCAGGTGCAGCCCCACCAGCAGCGCGCCGCCCGTCAGTGCGATCCGCAGCTGGGGGAGCACAACCCGGAAGAAGGCCCGCCAGGCGCCCAGTCCCAGCGCGGCGGCCGACTGCTCTATGGCCGGGTCCAGCCGGCTCAAGGTGGCTGCCGCCGGAATGTAGACCAGCGGGAAGTAGGAGAGGGTGGAAATCAGGATCCCCGAGCCCAGGCCGCCCAGCGACGGGATGGCCGACACCCAGGCGTAGCTGTTCACGAATGCCGGGACGGCCAGCGGCGCGGCCAGCAGGACTGCCCAGATTCGGTGGCCGCGCAGTTTGGTCCGTTCCACCAGCCACGCCCCCGCAACGCCAAGCAGCAGGCACAGCGGGATGGTGGCAGCCATCAGGAGCAGGGTGTTCAGCAGCAGTTCGCCCACCCGGGGGCGCAGGATGAGGCCGACGGCGGTGTCCCACCCGGTTGCCACCGTCATGTAGGCCACGTACCCCAGCGGGATGAGGGAGAAGAGGGCGATCAGCACCGCCACGACGGACACCGCGGAAACGCCGAAAGGCGGGCGGGGGCGTGTGCCCCGGCCCGCCGTCGTCGTGCTCCGCCGTGGGGGAGCCGATAGATCGGAGGTCACGGAATTACAGTAGTCCTGCCTGGGTCATCAGATCGCTGACCTTCTGGGAGTTGAGTTTCGCAGCGTCCACCTTGGGGGCCTGCAGGTCCTTGATGGGAACCAGCTTGTCGTTGGCAGGCACATCAGAGCCGATGGCGTACTCGAAGGACGTGCCGTTCTTCAGGACTTCCTGCCCCTTCTTGCCGGTGATGAACTTCAGGAAGGCCTGCGCGGCTGCAGCGTTCTTGGACGACTTGAGCACGCCGCCGCCGGAGACGGACAGGAACGCGCCCGGGTCCTCATTCTTGAAGTAGTAAGGCGTGACGTTGTTGGAGTTCTCGCCGGTCTTGGCCTGGTCGCCGTAGTAGTAGTAGTGGTAGATCAGCGCGGCATCCACTTCACCGGCGTTGACTGCCTTCATGGCCGTGCTGTTGCCTTTGTACGCCTTGGAGTTGTCCTTCATGGCCTTGAGCCAGTTCTCGGTGGCGGACTCGCCCTTCAGTTCCAGCAGTGCGGAGACAATGGCCTGGAAGTCCGCGCCGGTGGGCGACGCAGCCCAGCGGCCCTTCCATTCGGGCTTGGCCAGGTCAAGCATGGACTTGGGCAGCTGGTCCTCGGTGAGCTTGGTCTTGTTGTAGACCAGGACGGTGGAGCGTGCGGCGATGCCCGTCCACTTCCCGGTGGAGGGGGTGAATTCGGAGGGGACCTGGGCCAGGGTGTCCTTGTTGACGTCGGCGAACAGGCCGGCGTTCTCCACCTGGGTCATGGCGGGGGAGTTTTCGGTGAGGAACACGTCCGCGGGGGACGCCTGGCCTTCCTGGATGATCTGGTTGGACATCTCCGTGTCATCGCCCTGCCGGAGGGTCACCTTGATGCCGGTTTCGGCCGTGAAGGCATCCACCCATTCCTTGGTGAGGCTCTCGTGCTGGGCGTTGTACACCGTAATCCCGCCCGCGGCGGCGCCGCCGGAAGCGGAAGACGAGCCGTTGCCGGCGGGGGTGGCGCCGCCGCAGGCGGTCAGGCCAAGAGCGGCGGTGGCGGCGAGTGCGATGCCGGCCAGCGCGCTGTTGCGGATCTTCATTGAGGCTGCTTTCGGTGGGGAAAAAGTCTGCTTGAACCTAAGTCCTGATGGGCGCCGGTAAACGGTGCCTATGTCAGGAAACTGTAGGGTAGGCAAACCTAAGCTCCAAGCCGGAAAGCGCTTTAAGTGATGAGGTTCACATCAATTACGCAAACAAGGCGTGACGTAATTCTGATGGTCCACTAGGTGTTCGGGTTGGGGTCGTGGACGTCGTGCTCCCCGATGTCCGCGGCACCCAGGAGGCTCTCCCCGGGGGCGTTTTCGGACGGGTGGAGCCGGACGCTCAGCTCCGGGTGGTGCAGGTCCAGGGCGGGACGTTCCGAACGGATCCGGGGCAGCGAGGTGAAGTTGTGCCGCGGCGGCGGGCAGGAGGTGGCCCACTCCAGCGAAGCGCCGAAGCCCCAGGGATCGTCCACGGTGACCTTCTTGCCGGCGCGCCAGGTGATGTAGACGTTCCAGAAGAACGGGATGAGGGACGCTCCAAGGAGATACGACCCGATGGTGGAGAACTGGTTCATTCCGGTGAAGTTGTCCTCCGGCATGTAGTCCGCGTACCGGCGGGGCATGCCCAGGACACCCAACCAGTGCTGGATGAGGAACGTGGCGTGGAAGCCCAGGAACAGCATCCAGAAGTGGATCTTGCCCAGGCGCTCGTTGAGCATGGTGCCGGTGAACTTGGGCCACCAGAAGTAGAACCCGGCGAACATGGCGAACACCACCGTGCCGAACACCACGTAGTGGAAGTGCGCCACTACGAAGTAGGTGTCCGAGACGTGGAAGTCCATGGGCGGCGAAGCCAGGATAATCCCGGTGAGGCCGCCGAACAGGAACGTGGCCAGGAACCCCATGCTCCAGAGCATCGGCGTTTCGAAGGTCAGCGACCCGCCCCACATGGTGCCGATCCAGTTGAAGAACTTCACGCCGGTGGGCACCGCGATGAGCATGGTCATGAAGGCGAAGAACGGCAGGAAGATCGCGCCGGTGACGTACATATGGTGGGCCCACACCGTCACGGACAGGGCTGCGATGGCGATGGTGGCGTACACGATGCCCTTGTAGCCAAACAGGGGTTTGCGGCTGAAGACCGGGAAGATCTCCGACACGATGCCGAAGAACGGCAGCGCAATGATGTACACCTCCGGGTGGCCGAAGAACCAGAACAGGTGCTGCCAGAGGATGGCGCCGCCGTTGGCCGGGTCGAAGATGTGGGCCCCGAACTTGCGGTCCGCGCCAAGCGCGAACAGGGCGGCGGCCAGCGGGGGGAACGCCATGAGCACCAGGATGGCGGTGACGAGGGTGTTCCAGGTGAAGATGGGCATCCGCCACATGGTGAGCCCCGGGGCGCGCATGCAGATGATGGTGGTGATGAAGTTGACGGAGCCCAGGATGGTGCCGAAGCCGGACAGTGCCAGGCCGAAGACCCACAGGTCACCGCCGATGCCCGGGGTGAACGTCGTGTTCGACAGCGGCGCATAGGCGAACCAGCCGAAGGACGCTGCGCCCTGCGGGGTGATGAAGCCGGACACCGCGATGGTGGAGCCGAACAGGAAGAACCAGAAGGCCAGCGCGTTCAGGCGCGGGAAGGCCACGTCAGGGGCGCCGATCTGCAGCGGCATGATCACGTTGGCGAACCCGGCAAACAGCGGGGTGGCGAACATCAGCAGCATGATGGTGCCGTGCATGGTGAACAGCTGGTTGTACTGTTCCTTGGTCTGCAGGATCTGCATGCCGGGCTCGAACAATTCGGCACGGATCAGCAGGGCCATCACGCCCCCGGCGCAGAAGAACACGAAGGACGAGATCAGGTACATGTACCCGATGGTCTTGTGGTCGGTGGAGGTGATCCAGTTGACGATGATGGTGCCTTTGGAGCGCCGGACCACTGCCGGTGCCGCCGTGGCTGCGGTTCCGCCCATTCTTTGGCCTGTGGTGGTCATGTTCGGTGCTCTCCTTTACTGTGCTGCGTCCGGGGCCTGCGGTGACGGGGCCGACATCGGTGCCCTGTTGTAGTCGGCGCCCAGGTTGCCCGTGTTGCCCTTGGCCTTCAGGTCCGCGATGTGGCTGTCATACTCCTGCTGGCTGACCACCCGGACCTTGAAGAGCATCTCGGAGTGGTACTCGCCGCAGAGTTCGGCGCACTTGCCCATGTATTCGCCCACGCGGTTGGGGGTGATGTTGATGTAGGGGTTGTACTGTTCGTGGCCCGGATACAGGTCGCGTTTCTGCAGGAAATCCACCACCCAGAAGGAATGCTGCACGTCGCGCGACTGCAGGTGCAGTTCCACTTTCTTGCCCACCGGCAGGTAGAGGGTGGGCAGCCGGTCCGGGGTGCCCCAGTCGCCGGTCAGGTGGGCCTGCTGTCCGGCGTCCTCGTGGACCTGTTCCTTGACGTAGTTGAAATCCCAGGACCACTGCTTGCCGAAGACGTCGATCACCACGTCCGGGTTGGGGTAGCGTGCATCGATGGCCCGCTGTTCCCGGTCCGTGAAGACGAACAGGACGCCGATGACGATCAGCGGGATGGCCAGGTAGAACACTTCCAGCGGAAGGTTATAGCTCAATTGCGCGGGGAACCCTACGGTGTTCTTCCGGCGCCGGTAGGCAACGATGACCCAGATCATCAGTCCCCAGGTGATGATGCCCACCACCAGTGCAGCGATCCAGGAGTTGACCCACAGGTCCGTGATCAGCGCGGTGTTGTTGGTGGTGTCACGGTTGCCGGGCAGGAAGCCGCGGGACACTTCGGCGGAGCAGGAGGCCAGCAGCGGCAACACACCAAGGCCAGCGCCCAGTCCTGCCAGGCGCCGCATGCTTTGGTTTTTGAATGGTTTCCTACCCACCTGTGGTCCCTCCGGCATGCTCCAGAAGCCCAACTGCATGAGCCCACTGCTGGCCCCGGGACCAGCAGTTGTGTGCCCCACCCTACGCCGGGGCGGATGCTGATGGGAAGAGGTTTTCGGGGGGCTGCGCTAGCGGCTGCCGGCCCAAACGGACACTGCTCCCGAATGGCCGGTCACGATGCTTTGGTACACCAGGAACAGTCCCGCCAGTACGCCCAGCACCGAGGTGGCGGGGAGCAGCCAGCGGGACTCCAGGAGCCCGCGGAGACCGTGGAAGGCGGGCCGGCGTGTCAGGAGCGTGGGGAAGGCTGCGGTGATCTGGGCTCCCACGGCCACCAGGAACAACACTGTGACGTAGCGGAGGAAACTCCCCTGGTGGGCGTGCTCCTCAACCAGTTGTGACGCGCCCCTTGCCTTTTCCAGCTGTTCCCCCGCTTCGGCGGTAAGGACGGACAGCGGAACCAGCAGCAGTGCCAGGACTCCCATGGGCCAGGCCAGGTAACGCCTGGTGCGCCGGAGCAGGGCGAAAACCACTGCCGAGACCCCGGCCAGCGGAGCCAGGACCACCACGCCGTGGATCAACAGAATATGGGCCGGAAGGCCGGCGATCTCCAGCACGGGAAACTCCTGATCAGTAGCGGGCAGCGGAATGTGGGAAGTGGCTGGGTTCGATAAGGGCTAGGGCGTGTCTCCTAAAGCTGTCAGCCAGATGCTGATGGCCCGGAGGACTGCTCCGCCGCGGTAGGTGAGGGCAAGTTTGTCGTATCGGGTTGCCAGGGCGCGCCACTGCTTGAAGGTGTTGAAGTTTCGTTCGACGACGTTGCGGCCCTTGTAGTCCTCTTTGTCGAAGGCTGGAGGGCGGCCGCCGGTGGATCCTCGTCGTTTTCGATGGCCGATCTGATCGGATGGTTGCGGGATGACAGCGACAATGCCGCGGTCGCGAAGATGGGTCCTGATTGCTCTGGAGGAGTATGCCTTGTCACCGCGTACACGGTCCGGGCGGGTGCGCGGCCTGCCCGGACCTGCGCGGTTGATCTTCAGTTGGTCCATCAGGTGGGTGAACATGGGTGCATCCCCGCCCTGGCCGGGGGCAACGAGCAGCACCAGCGGCCTGCCTTTACCGTCGACCAAGGCGTGAATCTTGGTACTTAATCCACCGCGGGAGCGCCCGATGGCGTGGTCGTCGGGCTCAGCAAACAGATTCATGTAATTCGAGCAGGCCCCCTGTGGTGCGGGGAAGGTTGGTCCCGTGCTGGTGGGCACGGTTCACCGTCGAGTCGACCGAGACCGACCAATCCACTTCACCGCGGGCATCCGCAGTCGTCAGCAGCGCTGCCAGGATGGTGTCCCAGGTGCCGTCACCGCTGTAGCGGCGGTGCCGCTTCCAGATGGTCTGCCAGGGACCAAACTCCGCAGGCACGTCACGCCAGGCGATCCCGCACCGATATCGGTAAATGATGCCTTCGACCACCCGGCGGTCGTCCCGGAAAGGACGACCCCGGCGGCCAGCGGAGGACGGCAGCAACGGCTGAATTTGGGACCATTGCCCGTCAGTCAAAACAGAAGTACGAGACACTCATCAAGCATCTCGGCTAAAGAGCCTGAGATTTAGGAGACACGCCCTAGGCGATGCCGGTGGTGCCCAGGAGGCTTCCCACTGCGAACGTGAAGGCCATGGCAAGCGCCCCGCCAGCCACCAGCCGGATGGTGGCCTTGCGCTTGGAGCTGCCGCCGATTTTGGCGCTGACGGTGCCGGTCAGCGCGAGCGCCAGGATGACGGCGACGAACGTGACCGGGATACGCGCCCCTTCGGGCGGGAAGATGATGGCCAGCATAGGCAGCACGGCGCCGACGGTGAACGCGATGGCGGAGGCGAAGGCTGCGTGCCAGGGGCTGACCACTTCCTCTTCGTCAATGTTCAGTTCGGCAGACAAGTGTGCCTTCAGTGCGTCCTTTGCCGTCAATTCTTCGGCAACTGTCCGGGCCGTGGCTTCGCTGAGTCCCTTTGCCTGGTAGATGTGCGCGAGCTCTGCCAGTTCGCCGTCGGGATCGTCCCTGAGTTCCTGGCGTTCCTTTTCGATCAGTGCCCGCTGGCTGTCGCTCTGGCTGCTTACGGAAACGTATTCGCCCAACGCCATGGACACGGCGCCGCCCACCACCGCCGCGGTGCCTGCCACCAGGATTGGCGCGAGGTCGTTGGTCACCCCGGCCACGCCCACCACAGTTGCCGCCACGGAGACGATGCCGTCGTTCGCGCCCAGGACACCGGCCCGCAGCCAGTTCAGGCGGGATGCCACGCTGCTGTCGTGCGGTTCGTTGCGGCTCAGCTTGAGAGTTTCAGACATGCTGGCAGTAAAGCACTGCAGGGACCCCTCTGCCACGAAGGTTTGCATCCCCTAACCACACGGGCATGCCTGGCGCAGACCCTGTACCAACTGCAATCCTGGGCGTACCTTAAAACAAATAAGTTTACTTACTAGTCCTGAAAAGGCAGGATCCAGGCCTGGACGCTCCATGAGCAGGCAACGGGAGAAGGACGACGGCGATGGACACCTACGGCAATGACGGCAACGGAGGCGCGGGCGCAGGCAGGCGGACGTTCGGCGTCGAGGAGGAGCTGCTCCTGGTGGACCCCGCAAACGGGGAAGCCGTGCCGATGGCCGGAGCACTCCTGAACCTGTACGTCCGCCCCCTGCAGGCCGGAGCCGGGCCCGTCCTGGCCGCTGAGTTCCAGCAGGAAATGATCGAGGTGGTCACCCCGCCCCACGCCACCCTGGCACGGCTGGAACAGGACATCATTGCCGGGCGGGGTATCGCCCGGCAGGCGGCAGGGGACATCGGCGTCAGGGTGGCCGCGTTGGGCACCTCGCCGCTCCCGGCCGACCCGCATCCCGTACAGCTCCGGAGATTCAGGGCAATGACGGAGGAATACGGGCTGACCGCCAGGGAACAGCTCACCTGCGGGTGCCACATCCACGTTTCGGTGGAGTCGCCGGAGGAAGCCGTGGCCGTGCTGGACCGGATGCGTATCTGGCTGCCGGTGCTTATCGCGCTCAGCGCCAACTCACCGTTCTGGCACGGCCAGGACAGCGGCTACGCCAGCTACCGCTCCCAGGTCTGGAACCGCTGGCCCTCGGCCGGTCCGCTGGACATCCTGGGGACCCCGGACGCCTACCACCAGCTGGTGCACGACATGGTGAGCACCGGCGTCGCCCTGGACGAGGGCATGGTCTACTTCGATGCCCGCCTCTCGCGGCACTACCCCACAGTAGAGATCCGCGTGGCCGACGTGTGCCTGCGGCCGGAGAACACCGTCATGCTGGCGGGAATTGCCAGGGGCCTGGTGGAAACGTCCGCGCGGGAATGGCGCGAGGGCATCGAGCCGGTGTCGGCGCCCTCGGCGCTGCTTCGGCTGGCCGCCTGGAAAGCAAGCCGGTGGGGGCTGCGGGGAGAACTGCTGGACCCGCACACGCACCGCCCGGCGTCCGCGCTCGCCGTCGTGAATTCCCTGCTGAACCACATCCGTGGGGCGCTGGAAGACATGGGTGACCTGCCCCGGGTGGAGGCCCTGGTGGACGCGGTACTCAACACCGGCACCGGCGCCGTGCGGCAGATGGAGGTGCTGCACCGCACCGGCGACCTGGAGCAGGTAGTACAGGATGCGGCTGACTGCACTGCCGGCTCCTCCTAGGAGCCGCGTCCTGGACGCAGGCGTCAGTAGGTGGTGGCGTTGGGCAGGATCAATGGCGGCAGCGGTGTCTGGTTGAAGTCGAAGGCGTTGGCCAGATCGCCCAGTTGCGGGTTGTTCTCCCGGACCCCGGGGCGGTTGTCGGGCCGGCCGTCGGTGGCGGGGTCGATCCTTTCGCCGCCCAGGAAATCGTCCTCGATGAATTTGAAGTAGGCGTCCTGGCTGAGGATCTGATGGTCGATGTAGCCCTTCTTCGCGTAGGGGCTGATGACCATGGCGGGGACGCGCAGGCCGTAGCCGCTGTTGTCCACCGCAGGTGGCTGGACATGGTCATAGAACCCGCCCCAGTCGTCCCAGTTCAGGAAGATGGCGGTGCTGTCCCAGTCCGGGCCGCTCATGATCGCGTTGACCAGCCCGGCAACATACTGCTGGCCGGTGCTGACCTTGGCCGGGGGATGTTCGCTGACCTCGTCGCTGGGTGCCACCCAACTGACGGCCGGCAGCCTGCCCTGCCTGGCGTCGTCGTAGAAACCGGCAAGCGGTTTGATGTTGCCTTGCTCGCCGTCCTCCTTGACCGTGTCGAAGTACGGCAGCGGATTCCACCGCCCCGGCGTTTCGGCATCCTGCTCAACGGGGGCGCACGTGGCGGCATCGTTGCGGCAGTCCGGCTCGGTGCCGCTGAAGACGTAGTAGGCCCACGGCACATTGTGTTTGTGGAGCAGGTAGGTCAGGTCGGTCCAGGCGTAATTGGGCTGTTTCAGGTTCTTGGCTGCTGCTGCCAGCTTCTCCTTCAGCGCGGCCGGGAATGGTGCTGCGTCGACGGCGGCCTTGCAGGTGGCGTAGGAATCGGTGCGTTTGCAGCTGGCCGTTGCCAGCTGCTGGGTTTGGACGGCAAGGTCGGGGCCACTGCCTGCCTCCCCGAGGGCGTCGCGGCAGGTCTGCAGGTCCTGGTCTGCCTGGCATTCGCCGATCAGGCTGTCATCGAACTCCGCCTTTTCAGGTTCATTGTCCAGGCCATCCAGTGCATCCACGCACGACGACGGCTCCCCGGGCTTCGTGCACTTGGCCGACCACTCGGACACCATGTAGAGGTGGGCCTGCAGGCTTCCGGCTGCGGCGGAGGTGAACATGTGGTCCTGAAGCACGAAATTGTCGGCGTATGTCCAGTAGGTCGGCAGCTGTTTTCGGTCGTGGTAGCCCATCACGTCGGTGCGCCTGGTCTTGTACGTGCAGTCGGTGGCAGTCGCCTCGCAATGGGCAATGCCCTTTTCCGCCTGGGCCACGAACCCGTCCATGGCACCGTTGTTGATGTCTGCCGCCGCGTCGGCCGGACTGTGCGGGCCGCCGTCGTTGCTGTCTGATGAATCGTAGAACGGCGCAACGCAACCTCCGCGCGCCGGGTCCGGCAGGCAAACGGCAGGCTTGCCGTCCTGCATGGGAATGCCGTCGGCACCCGGGTAGGTGCCGAAGTAGCTGTCGAAGGACCTGTTCTCCTGGGTAATGATCACCACGTGCTTGATCTTGGAGATCCCTCCGTTGGTCCCGGACGAGGTCCCGGTGCGCAGGGCAACGGGAACCACGACGGCGAGCAGCACCAGGGCCGCCACGGTCAAGGCGGCGGCCGGGACACCGGGCCGTCGTCCCTGCCCCGGGAAGCCCATCTTAGGAAGCCTGCCGGAAGACATCGCCGCCAAAGGCCTGCACGCCGGGGTCGCCGGCCATCCCGAGCCGCGGCAGGTGGAAGATGTCCTCCATGGTGGCCAGCAGGCTGTAGTGGTTGTACGGCTGGTCCGATGTGGCCCCTGCCGGGCTGAACGGGGACAGCACCAGGGCACCCACCTTGCCGCCGGCTGCACCGCCTCCGGGGCTCCCGGCGTCTCCGGCGGACGGCCCGGCCGTGTCGCCCTCGGCCTCGTCGAACGTGATGACCAACACGCCGTCCTGCTTGTATGCGGGGGAGGACAGGATGGCCGGCACATGGGCCTTAAGCCACGAGTCCACGGCCCTCAGTCCGCCGCGGGTGCCGTCGGCGCAGGATTCGTCATGCCCGTCGTGGCAGAGGTTGGGCGTGATGTAGGCAAGGTTCGGAGTGGTGGCTGCGGATTTCAGGTCTTTTGCCAGCGCCGAAAAGTTCACCACGTTCTTCACGCAGTCCGGGGACGACGTGATGGCGTGGAAGTAGACGAAGGGGTTGTGGTGCGTGGAGTACATCTCGTCGGCGGTCGCCCGGATGTGGTTGTCGGGTTCGCCGGGGACCGGGTGCTCACAGGGCTGCTGCATGTCCTCCATGTACCCCTTCCACGTCTTGCCAGACGCGCTCAACTGCCCGGCGATGGTCTGCGCCTGGTCCGGGTAGAGGCAGCCGTTGCCCTGCAGGGTGCCGTCCCCGTCGCTGCCCGTGGTGTTGAACTCCGTGTAGGTGCGGCAGTCCTGCTCCGTATTGTCGTTGGGCCGCTGGCCGGAAATCTGGGCCAGGTAGTTGGGCAGCGAGTTGTGGGCGATGCCGTAGTAGTTCTGCAGCAGCACGCCCTTCTTCCGGAGGGTTCCGGACAGGTAAGGCGCGGCGGAGTTGCCACCCCACACGGAGTCGTAGCTCTTGTTCTCCAGGTTGATCACGAATACGTGCCCGGGGGCTCCGGCGGCCGTGGGGGTGCCCTGCGGATCGACGGCGGTGCCTGGGGTCTCTGTGGGTGTTGGTTCCGCCTCGGGGCTTTCGGATGGCGTGGCGCTTTGGGAATCGGGAGGCGATGCCGGTGCTGGACCCTGGCAGGCCACGAGCCCGAACAGCAGCAGGGCCAGCAGTGGCAGCAGCGCGGGTGAGGGCCGCCGCCGAACAGCGGTTGAGCGGGCTGATATTCGGTACACACGCGGCCCCTGTCGTCGGTCTCTACAGCGCCCCAGCGTTGACGCCACTCTTGCATACAGATGCCGAGTTGTGCAGGGGCAATCGCTGTGAGTTGGCAGTGAATCAGGTTCCGGGTTGCCGCCGGTGCCGGGTTCAGGTGAACTTTCGGCGGTACACGGCGGCGGCGACTGCGCTGGCTGCCACGAGAAGTCCCGCCAGCCAGGCCAGGGCCGTCCAAATGCCGCTGCCCACGGCTTCCTGCGCCAGCAGGGCACGGATGGCATCGACGATGGACGTCACCGGCTGGTTCTCGGCGAACCAGGCCACCGGGCCGGGCATGGAACCGGTGGGAACAAAAGCGGAGCTGATGAACGGCAGGAAAATCAGCGGGTAGCTGAAACCGCTGGCCCCGTCCACGGTTTTCGCCAGCAGCCCGGCGATCACGGCGATCCAGGTCAGTGCCAGCGTGAAGAGGGCGAGGATTCCGACGACGGCGAGCCAGGCGGCCACGGAGGCTCCGCTGCGGAATCCCATCAGCAGGGCAACGCCCACCACGGCGGCCAGTGCCCCGAAGTTGGCGGCCAGTGACGTGAGCACGTGGGCCCACAGGACGCTGCCCCTGGCTACCGGCATGGAGGTGAACCGTTCGAATATGCCGCCCTGCAGGTCCAGGAACAACCGGTAGGCGGTGTAGGCGACGCCGGACGAGATGGTGATGAGCAGGATCCCGGGGAGCAGGTAGTTGACGTACGGGCCGCCGGCGCCGGTGTTGATCGCACCGCCGAACACGTAGACGAACAACAGCATCATGGCCACCGGTGTGACGGCGGTGGTGATGATGGTGTCCGGGCTGCGCAGGATATGGCGGAGCGAGCGTCCGGCCAGGACCCGTGTGTCGCTAAGGACATGGGTGGTCATGGCATTTCCTTTCGTGCGCCGGTGGTGCTTTCGGAGCCGTCCTTGGCCGGGTCCCCGACGAGGGCGAGGAAGACGTCCTCCAACGAGGGCTGCTTCTCGACGTATTCCACCGTGGCGGCCGGAAGCAGCCGCTTGAGTTCGGCCAGGGTTCCGTTCCTGATGATGGTGCCCTGGTGCAGGATGGCTATCCGGTCGGCCAGGTGTTCGGCCTCCTCGAGGTACTGCGTGGTGAGCAGCACCGTGGTTCCGCGGGCAGCAAGTTGGCGCACGGTCTGCCAGACGTCAAGGCGGGCCTGCGGGTCCAGGCCGGTGGTGGGCTCGTCCAGGATGATGACCGGCGGGCTGCCAACCAGGCTCATGGCGATGTCCAGTCTCCGGCGCATCCCGCCGGAGTAGGTGGACACCCTGCGGTTCCCGGCCTCGGTGAGGGAAAACCTGGCAAGGAGCTGGCCGGCAATCTCCCCAGGGCTCCGCAGGTGCCGCAGCCTGGCCATCAGCACCAGGTTTTCCCGCCCGGTCAGCACGTCGTCCACCGCGGCGAACTGGCCTGTGAGGCTGATGGAGCCGCGCACGCCCTCCGGCTCCGCGCCGGCGTCGTACCCGTTCACCATGGCGGTGCCCGCATCCGCCCGCAGCAGCGTGGACAGGATGCGCACCAGCGTGGTCTTTCCGGCGCCGTTGGAGCCCAGGAGCGCGAAAATGCTTCCCGGCGGCACGTCGAAGTGGACGCCCCGGAGAACGCGCAGGCCCTTGAACGACTTTTCGATGCCCTGTACCCGGATGGCGGGTGCCGGGGCCTGGTCATGGGTCATGGCCGGTCCTTTCCCTTGGCGGTGGTCAGGCGCCGTCGGCGGCGGCCCGGTTGATGGAGTCCGTCAGGCGCTGCCGCTCCTTGTTGATCCACTGGCCGTCGGAGTAGTTGCTGATGAAGGTTTCGGCGAACTCCACCGGATCGTCCCCCACGATGTCCCGAATGGCCGTACCGTCAGCGGCGGCCCCTTCCATCAGGTCCGCCAGGTCTTCGAGCATTTGCATGAGGACGTCGCCCTTGACGATGGCCCCGGCATAGGTGAAATAGCGCTCAAGGGCGTCAATGGTGGTGCGGTAGCTGCCGGGCAGCTGCTCTTTGCGCGCCTTGTACTGGCGCCAGCGCTTCTTGTCGTCGAACGGGCCGGTGACTTTCTCGATCCATCCCTGCGTCATGGTTGTTCTCCTTTTTCCTGTGGCTGGTTCTTGTTGTGGTGAAGGTGCTCTATCCGTTCGGCGATGAAGCTCCAGGTGCTCCAGAACTCGTCCAGGTAGGCGCTGCCTGCCGTGTTCAGTGTGTAGACCTTGCGGGGTGGCCCCTTTTCGGATGGGACCTTTGCGACGTCCACGAGGCCGCGCTGTTCTAAGCGGACCAGCAGCGCGTACACCGTGCCCTCGACAATGTCGGCGAAGCCCTCCTCCCGCAGCCGGGCCGTTATTTCGTACCCGTAGGCGGGCTGCGCGGCGAGGATGGCAAGTACGATGCCCTCCAGGGTGCCCTTGAGCATCTCGGTCATTTGCTTGCCCATTGGGGGCTCCTCATTACTACTTAGTGGTGCTGACTACCAGTAGATAGTATCACTGAGTACCAGGAGCGCAAGGGCCTCGTAGGTCTTTCTGCCCTAGCACCCCGCTGTTGCCGGGCGTTGACTTAAACCGCGGGAAGCTGGGGCCTGCGGGGCGGACACGCACAGGGCGTGCCGCCCGCAACAGAAAGGAAAGTTCAGTGAAAAAGTGGTATCGGTGGCAGGACTACGTAACAGTCGCCGCCGGTCTCTTCACCGCTATTGCGGTCCTGTGGACGCGGCAGCAAAGCATGTCCACCACGCTCATGCTCCTCTTCGGCGGGCTCCTGGTGGTCAGCGGCGTCATCAACCTGGCCATGCCGGGAATGCCGGCGATGGAATGGGCACAGGCCGTGCTGGCCGCTGCGCTGGTCCTCTCGCCGTGGGTGGGGTCCTACACGGGCGCGACGGGCGCTGCATGGACATCGTGGATCGCCGGGGCAGTAGCGCTGGTGGTCACCGCGGTGGCCATTAAGCCCAGCACGGAAGCCCATCACAATCTCCGCATCTCGCATTAGCGGAGGCATCCGCCATGACTGAAGTGCTGCGTTACGAAGTGGGCTCCGGAACAGTGCTGGTTGAGACTGCGGACGACAGCTACGGCGTGGACCATCCTGCCCGCAATGAACAGGGGATCCTGGACACAGGCAGGCGGCTGGAAGACGCTCTTGCCAGCGTCCGCCCGGCCGCCCGCGCAGCACTGGAGGCCATGGCGGAACTCACCCCCGAACAAATAGAGATCGAGTTCGGGGTGAAGCTCGCGGGGGACGCAGGGGCGGTGATTGCAAAGAGCAGTTCCGACGCCCATTTTGTCCTTCGAATGTCCTGGAGCCCGGCGGCTGGAGCCCTGCCCGGGGAAGAAATCACGCATAACGGGTGATGGCTATGGTTGCGTTTCATGACAGGTCCGACGCCGGGCGGCGGCTGGGTAAACGGCTCGCCCCCCTGCGCGGAAAGGACGTTGTGGTGCTGGGACTGCCCCGGGGCGGCGTCCCGGTGGCGTTCGAGGTAGCCAAGGCCCTGGACGCGCCGCTGGATGTGATCGTGGTGCGGAAACTGGGGGTTCCGTTCCAGCCCGAGGTGGCCATGGGAGCCATCGGGGAGGGAAATGTCCGGGTCCTGGATCCGCGCACCATTTCCATGGCCCGGGTGACCCAGGAGGACCTGCAGCAGGTTGAACGGCATGAACGCGCCCTGCTGGAAAGCAGGGTGGCGCGGTTCCGCCAGGGGCGCCGGCGCATCGACCTCACCGGCCGCACGGCCATCATCGTGGATGACGGCATCGCCACCGGCTCCACCGCCAGGGCGGCCTGCCAGGTGGCCCGGCAACTCGGTGCGGCAAGAGTCATCCTTGCCGTTCCTGTTGCCCCCGCCCGCGCCGTCGTGGAGCTCAAGGAACCGGACGACGTCGTCTGCCTGCTTTCACCCCAAAACTTCCAGGCCGTGGGCTACTACTACCACGACTTCTCGCCCACGGAGGATGGCGAGGTGGTGCAGCTGCTCGACGCCGCCGCGTCCCCGCCCCGCCACCGCGCCGAGGAAGGGGAAGACGGGAGCCTGGAAGAGAATGTTGAGATTCCGGCGGGAACGGTGACACTGCGGGGCAGCCTCTACCTGCCCGCCAGGTGTGACGGCACGGTCCTCTTTGCCCACGGCAGCGGCAGCAGCCGGCACAGCCCGCGCAACCGCTTCGTGGCCTCCGTCCTGCATGGGGCCGGCCTTGGCACCCTGCTCCTTGACCTGCTCACACCCCAGGAGGAAGTCAACCGGGCCAACGTGTTCGATATCGCCCTGCTGGCCCAGCGCCTCTCCTCCGCCACCCATTGGCTGGAAGCGCGCCACGACGGATCCGCCGGCCGGATCGGCTACTTCGGCGCAAGCACCGGGGCCGGCGCCGCTCTGTGGGCTGCAGCCGAGCCCGGCGCCCAGGTTGAGGCCGTCGTCTCCAGGGGCGGCCGGCCGGACCTTGCCGGGCCGCGGCTTCCCGCCGTGAAGGCCCCCACCCTGCTGATCGTGGGCGGGGCGGACACCCAGGTGCTGGCCCTCAACCGCCAGGCCATGGCCCAGATGCATGCCCCCACGCGGCTGGAGATCGTTCCCGGGGCCACCCACCTGTTCGAGGAACCGGGCACCCTGGCCATGGCGGCCACCCTGGCCGCGGACTGGTTCCGGCAGTACCTCCTGCCGTCCCCGGTGGGGCGCGCCCGGCCGGAGGCCAGGGAATGACGGCGGCCCAGGGCAACCGGGATGAACACGGCGGGGAACGGGCGGCGGAAGAAGCCCAAATCCGCAGCCTCGCCCACCCGCTGGCCACCGCCGACGACCTCGAACCGCTGGTCCGCCTCGCCGCCCCGGCCCGTTTCGTGTGCCTGGGCGAGGCATCCCACGGCACCCAGGAGTATTACCACTGGCGGGCGCTGCTGAGCCGCCGGCTGATCGAAGAGTACGGCTTCACCTGGATCGGTGTGGAAGGCGACTGGCCGGACTGCTGGCGCATCAACCGCTGGGTCCGGGGGGAATCCGGACAGGAGATGGACGCGCGCCGGCTGCTGGCCGGATTCGAACGGTGGCCCACGTGGATGTGGGCCAACCACGAGGTGGCCGAATTCCTCACCTGGCTGCGCGAATGGAACCTCCGCCTGCCCGAACACCAGCGGACGGGCTTCTATGGCCTGGACGTCTATTCGCTGTGGGACTCGCTGCGGGAAATCTTCGCCTGGCTGGAGGCCAACGCCGCCGACGCCCTCCCGTCCGCCCTGCAGGCCTGGCACTGCTTTATCCCGTTCCGGGAGGACCCGCAGCGGTATGCCATGAGCAACCGGCTGGTGCCGCAGTCCTGTGAAGCGGACGTGGTGGCATTGCTGGCGGAAGTCCGGCGGCGGACGCTGGGCCGGATGCAGGACGATCCGGCGGCCTTCGACGCCATCCAGAACGCCATCGTGGCCACCAACGCCGAGCGCTATTACCGGACCATGGTGCGCGGCGACCAGCAGTCCTGGAACATCCGCGACCACCACATGAGCGACACCATCGAACGCATCGCCGCCCACCACGGGCCGGCATCCAAAGGGCTGGTGTGGGCGCACAACACGCACGTCGGCGACGCGCGGGCCACGGACATGGCGCTTGACGGCATGGTCAACGTCGGCCAGCTGGTCCGCCAGCGCCACCCGGGACAGGTGGTGCTGGCCGGGTTCGCGTCCTACTCCGGGTCCGTTACGGCCGCCGAATCCTGGGGTTCGCCGGAGTGGACCATGGATGTTCCGGCCGCAGTGCACGGGAGCCACGAGGACCTCCTCCACGAGGCGCTGGGCGAACCGTCGGTGCTGGTGTTCGGGCCGGAACGGGCCGGGCGGTGGCTGACGTCCTGGCGCGGGCACCGGGCCATCGGCGTGGTGTACAACCCACGCCGGGAGAGGGGCAACTATGTGCCCACCCGGATGGGCGACCGTTACGACGCGCTGTTCTGGCATCCGCGGACCGAGGCCCTGCGGCCGCTGCACCACGAGTACCAGCCCGGCGAACCGGAGCTCGAAACCGAGCCCTCGGGGTTCTAGCCCACAGCGGTTCCACCCATAACAAAGGAACATGATGGACCAGAGGAGCACCATGGCCACCGGAACCGAGGGGTCCACGCGCTGGCCTGCCATCACCAAGGACGTGGCAGCCTTCCCGGTCCAGCCCAATTTGGCCGATTATGATGCCGCCCGGCGGGACTTCAGCTGGGACCAGGCACGGCAGGCGCTGGCTGGGCTGCCCGGCGGCCGCGGCCTCAACATTGCCTACGAAGCCATTGACCGCCACGTTGCGGAAGGCCGCGGCGGCAAGGAAGCCCTGCGCTTTGTGCAGGCCGACGGCGGCACCCGGTCCCTGAGCTACGGCGACCTTGCGGACCAGACCAACAGGTTCGCCGCCGTACTTCGAAGCCTTGGGGTGGGGCGGGGCGAGCGGGTCTTCTCGCTCCTGGGCCGCAGCCCCGGGCTGTACGTGGCCGTGCTGGGCACCTTCAAGAACGGCAGCGTCTTCTGCCCGCTCTTTTCCGCCTTTGGCCCCGAGCCTGTCCGGCAGCGGCTGCACCTGGGGGCCGGCCGGGTACTGGTGACCACCAAAACGCTCTACCGCAAAAAGGTTGCGCCGCTCCGGGACACCCTTCCCGAACTCCGCCACGTCCTGCTGGTGGACGCGGACGGCAGCCCCGAACCGGGAACCCTGGACCTGGCCCGGCTCCTGGCTGGGGCTGACCCAATCGACGCGGTCGCGGACACCCAGCCGGAGGACATGGCCCTGCTGCACTTCACCAGCGGCACCACGGGCACGCCCAAGGGCGCCATCCATGTCCATGGCGCCGTCGCGGCCCACTATGCCACCGGCCTCTACGCGCTGGACCTGCACCCCGATGACATCTACTGGTGTACCGCCGATCCCGGCTGGGTGACCGGCACGTCCTACGGCATCATCGCGCCGCTGGTGCACGGGGTCACCGCCATCGTGGACGAGGAGGAGCTGGACGCCGACCGCTGGTACCGCATCCTCGCGGAGCAGCGCGTCACCGTCTGGTACACCGCCCCCACGGCCCTGCGGATGCTCATGAAGGCAGGCGCGGAACGAGCCGCCGGCCATGACCTCTCCGCGCTGCGCTTCATCGCCAGCGTGGGGGAGCCGCTGAACCCGGAGGCAGTGGTGTGGGGCCAGGACGTGCTGGGCCTGCCGGTGCACGACAACTGGTGGCAGACCGAAACGGGCGGGATCATGATCGCCAACTACCCCGCCATGGACATCCGTCCGGGCTCCATGGGCCGGCCACTGCCCGGCATCGAGGCCGCCCTGGTGGCCCGGGACGCCGACGGCAAGCCCGTGCTCCGGGACGGCCAGGCGGTCCTGGTTACCGAGCCGGACGCCATGGGGGAGCTGGCGCTGCGGCCCGGCTGGCCGTCCATGTTCCGCGGCTACCTCAACGAGGAGGAACGGTACCGGCGGTGCTTCGCGGGCGGCTGGTACCTCACCGGGGACCTGGCAAAGCGCGACGGCGATGGCTACTTCTGGTTCGTGGGCCGCGGCGACGACGTGATCAAGTCCTCCGGCCACCTGATCGGGCCCTTCGAAGTGGAAAGCTGCCTGATGGAGCACCCGGCCGTCGCCGAAGCGGGCGTGATCGGCGTGCCGGACCCCGTGGCCGGCGAAGTGGTCAAGGCCTTCGTGGAGCTCAAGCCTGGCAACGAGCCCACGGAGGAGCTGCAGCTGGACATCATCGGGTTCGCGCGGAAACGGCTGGGCGCCGCCGTGGCACCCCGGCTGCTCGACTTCACCGCCACCCTGCCCAAGACCCGCAGCGGCAAGATCCTGCGGCGGCTCCTCAAATCCCGCGAACTGGGGCTGCCCGAAGGCGACACCTCAACACTGGAATCACCGGCAGGACCGGCCGTGACACTGAAGGACCAGCCGTGAGTACCCTCAAGAACCAGGCCGTCCCGGACGCGGAGCATGCCCTCCACCTGCTGCGGCAGATGCTGCGGGTGCGCCGGCTCGAGGAAAAATGCATCGAGCTGTACAGCGCCGCCAAAATCCGCGGCTTCCTGCACGTCTACATCGGCGAGGAAGCCGTGGCGGCCGGGGTGATGGAAACCCTGGCACCCGAGGATGCCGTGGTGGCCACCTACCGGGAACACGGGCACGCCCTCCTGCGGGGCGTCTCCGCCGGAGCCATCCTGGCCGAAATGTACGGCCACGCCGAGGGATGCTGCCGCGGGCGCGGCGGATCCATGCACCTGTTCGACGCCGCCACCCGCTTCTACGGCGGAAACGCGATCGTGGCAGGGGGCCTGCCGCTTGCCGTCGGCCTGGCGCTCGCGGACCGGATGTCCGGGCGCCAGCGGGTCACCGTCTGCTTCTTCGGCGAAGGCGCGGTGGCCGAAGGCGAGTTCCACGAAAGCATGAACCTGGCAGCGCTGTGGCAGCTGCCGGTGCTGTTCTGCTGCGAAAACAACCTTTACGCCATGGGAACCGCGCTGGGCCGTTCCGAGTCCCAGACGGACATCGCGCTCAAGGCCGCCGGGTATGAAATCCCCGCCTGGGCCGTGGACGGCATGGACGTGCTCGCGGTCGAGGAAGCAGCCAGGCGTGCCGTGGACGCCGTCCGGTCCGGCGGCGGCCCGCACTTCCTGGAACTGCGCACGTACCGCTTCCGCGCCCACTCCATGTTCGATCCGGAGCTGTACCGGGAGAAAGCCGAGGTGGCGCAGTGGATGGAACGGGACCCCATCAGCCTGCTGCAGGGTGCCATGCGGGCGGCGGGACGGCTGCCGGAGAAGGACTGGGCCGCACTTACGGCGGACGTGGACGCGGAGATCAGCACCGCCGTCGGGTTCGCCGAGAACGGGACGCCGGAACCGGTGTCCGAACTGGCGCGGTTCGTGTACAGCGACCGGGCGGAGAGTGACAGTGGCGATGTCAGTGCCGGCGACGGGGCCGGGAAAGGCAGGGCGGAAGGATGAAAACCACCTACCGGGAGGCCATGCGTGCCGCGCTGCGCGAGGCCATGCAGCGGGACGAACGGGTGTTCCTGATGGGCGAGGACGTGGGCCGGTACGGCGGCAGTTTCGCCGTGAGCCTGGGGCTGCTTGAGGAATTCGGGCCGGAGCGGATCCGCGATACCCCGCTGTCCGAGTCCGGCTTCGTGGGGGCAGGGATCGGGTCTGCGCTGGGCGGGATGCGGCCCGTCGTCGAGATCATGACCGTCAACTTCAGCCTGCTGGCGCTGGACCAGATCATCAACAACGCGGCCACCCTGCTGCACATGTCCGGCGGCCAGTTCAACGTGCCCATCGTCATCCGGATGACCACCGGCGCCGGCCGTCAGCTCGGGGCCCAGCACTCGCACAGCCTGGAGGGCTGGTACGCCCACATTCCGGGGCTGCGCATCCTTGCCCCGGCCACCCTGGCCGACGCCCGCGGTATGCTCTGGACCGCGCTGCAGGACCCGGACCCGGTGCTGATCTTCGAGCACGGTTCCCTGTACAACATGGCCGGCGAGCTCGACGACGATGCCGGCGCCGTGGACATCGACAAGGCGGCGGTCCTGCGGCAAGGGAACGGAGGCGGGCAGGGCCTGACGCTCATCACCTACGGCGGCACCTTGCCCATGGTGCTGGACGCGGCCGGTCAGCTGGCCGGGGAAGGGATCGACGCCGACGTTATCGACCTCCGCTCCCTCCGCCCGCTGGACATGCACACCGTCCTCGCCAGCGTGGAAAAGACGCACCGCGCCGTGGTGGTGGACGAAGGTTGGCGCAGCGGCAGCATCTCGGCCGAGATCGCGGCCAGGATCGCCGAGCAGGCCTTCTTCGACCTGGACGCGCCGGTGGAGCGGGTGTGCAGCCTGGAGGTCCCTGTCCCGTACGCCAAGCACCTGGAGCAGGCCGCGCTGCCGTCCGTGGAGCGGGTCATGGCCGCCGCGCGAAGGGCCGTGGGCGCCGGTGGCTGAGTTCCGGATGCCGTCACTGGGCGCGGACATGGAACACGGCAAGGTGGTGGAATGGCTGGTCAAGCCCGGGGACTACATCCACAAGGGTGACCTGGTGGCGGCCGTGGACACCGACAAGACCGTGATGGACATCGAGTCGTTCCAGGAAGGCGTGCTGGCCGAGTTCCTGGTGGACATCGGCGACACCGTGGACGTGGGCACCCCCATCGCCCGGATCACCGCCACGCCCGCCGAACTCCCGCCAGCCCCGCCCGCGGACCGCGAGGCAAAGGCAGCACCTCCGGTCCGGCACCTTGCGCACACGCTGGGGGTCGACGTCGGACGCATCAGCGGCAGCGGCACGGACGGCGAGGTGACCAGGGCCGACGTCGAACGCGCGGCAGCGGCGTCCGGCACCAGGGCGCCGGAGCCGGCAACAGCACCCGAAGCGCACCGCATCCGGTCGTCGCCGCTGGCCCGGCGGCTGGCCGCCGAACTCGGCGTCCAGCTGTCCGCGGTCACGGGGACGGGCCCGGGCGGTGCCGTCACCGAGGAGGACGTGCTCGCCGCCGTTCCGCCCCGGGGGCGGCCAGCTAAGGAAGCCGGCGCGGAAAAGCCCGCGGCAGCACCGCCGTCGGAAGCCCAACCGGTGGAAGCCCCAACCGTCGAAGCGCCGCGCGGAACCCCGGAGGAGGAGCAGCCCGGGCGGAACCGGACGACGGCGGCCGGCGGCAAGGCGGAAACCCTGCGGCAGGCCATCGGCGCGCTGATGTCCCGCTCCAAGAAGGAAATTCCGCACTACTACCTGTCCACCACCCTGGACCTGGCGGCGGCGATGGCGTGGATGCAGGCGGCGAACCAGCAGCGGCCCGTGTCATCGCGGCTGGTGCCGTCGGCCCTGCTGCTGAAGGCCACCGCGCTGGCGGCGAAGGAGGAACCGGACATGAACGGGTTCTTCACCAAGGGCGCGTTCCATCCCAGCAGTGCCGTCCACCTGGGCGTCGCCGTTGCCCTGCGGCACGGCGGGATCGTGGCCCCGGCGGTGCACCACGCGGACACCCTCAGCCTGGACCAGCTGATGGACCAGCTGCGGGACCTGGTCGGCCGGGCCAGGGCGGGGCGGCTGCAGCGCGCGGAGATGGCCGATCCCACCATCACAGTGACCAACCTCGGGGACCTCGGCGTGGAAAGCGTGTACGGGGTGATCTACCCGCCGCAGGTGGCCATGGTGGGCTTCGGCAAGGTGCTGGAGCAGCCGTGGGCGCACAACGGGATGCTCGGCATCCGGCACGCCGCCATCGCCACCCTGTCCGCGGACCACCGGGTCAGTGACGGGCTGCGCGGCGGGCGTTTCCTGGCCCGCATCGACGAACTGCTGCAGGCGCCGGAAAAGTTGTGAGCAGCGGGAGCCGGACGGAGGAGGAGCCATGAACGAACAGGATGCGCGCCAGGCGGTGGAGGCCGCCATCGGCAAAGTGGCGCCCGACGTGGGTCCCGAGGACCTGGAGGGCAGCGCCAGGCTGCGCCAGGACCTGGAACTGGACTCGCTGGATTTCCTCCGCCTGGTGGAGGTCATCGCGGAGGGCACGGGAGTGGACATCCCGGAGGCCGACTACCCTGCGGTGGCCACCGTGGACGGCCTGGTCACGTATCTGGCAGGGCACGGATGAAGCTGGGGTTTGTCATCCCGCAGCGTGGTCGCTGCCACGCATCCGGACGGCAACCACGGCGCCGGAGGCTGCGGTAAGGACCGCGACGGCGGCGATCGCGGCGGGGATGCCGTAGAAGTCGGCGAGGACTCCCGAGAGGAGGGCACCGACGGCGAATCCGCCGTCGCGCCACAGCCGGTAGACCCCCACGGAGCGGGCCCGCCAGGCCGGGTGGGCCACGTCTCCGATGGCGGCCAGCAGGGTGGGGTAGACCATGGCGGTACCGAGGCCCAGCACGACGGCGGCGGCGAGCCACGGCCCGAAGCTGTGCGCTGATGCGACCACTCCCAGTGCCACGGCCTGCACCAGCATGCCGGCCGCGATGAACCATTTCCGTCCCCACCGGTCCGACGCGGCGCCGGTGGCCAGCTGGGCGGCACCCCAGGCGGCGGGGTACGCGGCCGCCAGGATGCCGATCTGGCCGAGGTCCAGGCCTGCGCCGGCGAACAGGACGGGGAAGAGGCCCCAGGCCAGGCCGTCGTTGAGGTTGTTGACCAGGCCGGCCTGGCTGGCTGCCGAAAGGGATCGGTCCCTGAAGCTGGTGAGGGTAAACACCTGGCCCGTGGAGAGGCCGGCATGGGCGTTGCTGTGGACGCCGACGTGTTGTGAGGCCTCAGCCATGGCATGGTGGTGGGTCTCCCGGACGGCCAGGACAGTCAGGCCCAGTCCCAGGGCAATGAACGCGGCACCCAGCAGGAACGGGGCCGGGCGGAGGCCGTAGGCAGTTGCCAGGTAGCCGGTGGCCAGCGCGGTGGCGGCGACGCCCAGGTAGCCCGCCGCCTCGTTGAAGCCCATGGCCAGGCCACGCTGCCTGGGGCCCACGAGGTCCATCTTCATGATCACGGCCGTGGACCAGGTGAGGCCCTGGCTGATGCCCAGCAGCACGTTGGCCGCCACGATCCAGCCCCACGATGGGGCGAAGATGAGCATCAGCGGTACGGGCACTGCCACCAGCCAGCCCGCCACGAGGACGGGTTTCCGGCCGTACCTGTCCGAGAGCGTGCCGGCGAAGTAGTTCGTCGCGGCCTTGGACAGGCCGAAGGCCAGGATGTAGGTCAGCGCGCCCGTGTACAGGTCCAGATGGAACGTCCGGGATGCGAGCAGGGGCAGGACGGTGCGTTCCTGGCCCAGGGTGCCGCCCACCAGCGCGTTGACAGCCACCAGCAGCATGAACTGCGCCAGGTTCTGCCGCAGGCCCAGCACGGCACCGGCTGTTCCGGTGGCATCGCGGGGGAGGGTCCTGCCCGGCATGGGGTGCTCCGTTCGTGGGGACGTAAGGTGGCCCGGGCGTGCGGGGGCACGCCCGGGCCGGGTCCGGACACGCGAGGACGCGCCCGGACCTGAACCCGGGCAGGAGGGGGGTCCTGCCCGGGTGGTCTTGGGTGGAGTGGCTAGGCGGCGGGGACGCTGTTCTGCCAGGCGTTCCAGGCGGCGTAGCTGCCATCGAGTTCGACGACGTCGTACCCGGCCCGGCGCAGGGCGCTGACGGCGACGGAGTTCCGGACGCCCGACTGGCAGTAGGACACGATGGTGCCGCCGGCCGGCAGTTCATCCAGGTGCCACATGAGGCGGCCGCCGCTGAGCTGGTACGCGCCCGGGACATGCCCGGCCTTGTACTCGGTCTTGTTGCGGACGTCCAGGAGCATCGCGGCGTCGAACTTCCCGAGTTCCTCCGGCTGGATCAGCTTGGGAGTGAAGGTGGGCAGGCCGTCCATGCCGGTGACGTAGCCGGCCACGTTGTCGATGCCCACCCGGACCAGATGGTCCCGCATGTCCTGGGCCTGGTCCCGGTCCTTGGCAAGGAGCACCAGCGGGTTCTTGTCCGTTTCCGGGTTGACCACCCAGGCGCCGTAGCTGGCCACGGACTTCCCGGCCGGGACGTTCAGGGAACGGGCCACAGTGCCGCGGTGGACTTCGTCATTGGAACGGGTGTCGATGAAGGTCAGCGTGTCCTCCGCCAGGCCCTTGGCCACGACGGCGGTGTCCAGTTCCTTCAGCGGAGCGCGTTCGCCCATGACGGCCGGCCCCACGCGGTTTTCGCGCTTCATGCGGCCGAAGTAGGCGTGGGCGTCGGGCTGGCCGTCCAGGAGTTCATCGATGAAGCCCTGCTCGTCATTGGCGGCGAGGTACGGGCCCCACCAGGCGTAGAGGCGTTCGTAGCCCACGGTGGAGGACGGGATGGCGCCGAGGGCCTTGCCGCAGGCGCTGCCCGCGCCGTGCGCGGGGTGGACCTGGACGTAATCCGGCAGGGTCAGGAACTTGTCGCGCAGGCTGGCGAAGAGCTGCCTGGCGCCCACGAAGCGGGTGTCCACGCCGCCGGCTGCTTCGTCCAGCAGGTCAGGCCGGCCCAGGTCGCCGGAGAACACGAAGTCGCCTGAGAGCAGGTAGCCGGGCTGGTTGCTGAACGCGCCGTCGGTCACCAGGAAGGACAGGTGCTCCGGGGTGTGGCCCGGGGTGTGGACCGCCTTGATGGTGATGTTGCCCAGGGTGATGGTGTCGCCGTCGTACAGCCGCTCGCCGTCGAATTCGTACTGCCAGTCCGGGCCGCCCTCGCCGGAGACGTAGATCCTGGCGCCGGTGGCAGCGGCAAGTTCGCGGGTGCCGGAGAGGTAGTCGGCGTGGATGTGGGTCTCGGTGACGGCCACGATCTTCATGCCGTTTTTCGCGGCGAGGTCCTGGTAGACGGCGATGTCGCGGCGGCCGTCCACCACGATGGCTTCACCCTTGGCCTGGCAGCCGATCAGGTAGCTGGCTTGGGCCAGGTCTTCGTCGTATATGCGTTCGATAAGCATCTGGTGCTCTCCTTCGGGTGAAAGGGGATGGAGGGGTTCTGAATCAAGTATAGATACCCCCCGGGGTATAACGCAACGAGGGGAACTGATGTGGCCGCCAGTGGCTCAGGCGTGCTGGTGGCCGGCTTCGGCGCGGAGTTTGTCCATGTCCAGGTTCTTGACGGCCTGGATGACTTCCTCGAGGCCGGTGGCGTTGAGTGCTCCAGGCTGGGAGAAGACGAGGGTCTTGTCCTTGAAGGCCATCAGGGTGGGGATGGAGGTGATGTTTGCTGCGGCGGCGAGGGCCTGTTCGGCGTCGGTGTCCACCTTGGCGAAGGTGAGGTCCGGGTGGCGTTCGGCGGCGGCGCCGTAGGTGGGGGCGAACATGCGGCACGGGCCGCACCATGCTGCCCAGAAGTCTACGAAGACGATGTTGTTGTCCTCCAGGGTCTGGGCGAAGGATTGCTCGGTGATGTCGATGGTTGCCATGGTCTGTCGTGTCCTTTCGGGCGGGTGGGGTTGTTGCCTCGCGGCAGGGCCTAGGTGGTGGGGAGTCCGGCGCGGGTCCACGCGGTCATGCCGCCGGCCATGGTGTCCGCCTTGTAGCCGACGCCGTTGAGGGCTTCAGCGACGGCGGCACTGCGGTTGCCGCTGCGGCAAATGGCGATCACGGGCACGGCCGGGTCCAGTTCGGACAAGCGGGCCTGCAGCTCGCCCATGGGGATGTGCAATGCGCCGGGGATCATCCCTTCGGCGACTTCGAAGTCCTCGCGGACGTCAAGGATCCGGGCGGTGGAGCGGCGCTGGTCGGTTTCGGTGATGGTGATTTCAGCCATGGTGGTTCTCCTTTGAAGTGGTTTCGGCTGGGTTGCCGGGTGGTGTTGCTTGCCTAGCGGACGGGCTCGCCGGCTTGGCGCCATGCGGCCATGCCGCCGCGTACCGAGTAGGCGTCGTACCCCTTGGCGGCCAGGAGGCGTGCTGCTGAGGCGGACCGTACTCCGGAGGCGCAGACGGCGATCACGGGGCGGGTCTTCTGGATCCCGGCGGTGCTGGCCTGCAGCCGGTCCAGGGGGACGTGCTTGGCCTGCGGCGCCCGGCCGGTCCGCCATTCCTGGGCTGACCTGACGTCGATCAGGGTGGCCCCCGAGCCCAGGAGTTCCTTGGCCTGCGCCACGGATACCGTCTTGTAGGGCTTGCTGAAGGCTTTTTTGAGGGAATCGATGAGTCCCATGGTGTTCTCCTCTTGGTGGGTCAGGCGGTGACCGTGCCGGCGGTGACCCATGCCGCGACGGCGAAGATGAGTACCGCGAATGAGATGCGGATGTGCTTGTCATGCAGGCGGCGGGCCAGCCGCGCGGCGACGACGGATCCCAGGATTGCCGGGACCGCGAACGCCAGGGTGGTGGCCCAGTCGACGGTGTAGCCGGCGGCGTGGGCGCTGAAGCCGGCAGCGGAGTTGACCACGATGATTGCCAGTGACGTTCCGACGGCCTGCTTCATGCGCAGGCCCAGGAAGATGGTCAGCGCCGGGGTGATGAGGAAGCCGCCGCCCACGCCGAGCAGCCCGGTGAGGAACCCGACGAGCAGGCCAACGCCTACGGCCTTCGGGGCGCAGGAGCGGAACGCCCGGTGCGGCCCCGTGCTGCAGGACCCTTCGGTTTCACGGGGTTTCATCAGCATCCGGATGCCTGCGGCCACCATGATTCCGGCGAACGCCAGCATCAGGAGGTTCGGGTCCAGCAGCTTGCCCACGGCCGCGCCGGCCCAGGCCGCCGGAATCCCGGCGCCGCCGACCAGGGCGATCACGGGCCAGTTCAGGCCCTCCCGGATCCTGGGGAGCAGGGCCGTGAGCGAGGATACGCCCACCACCAGCAGCGACGTCGGAATCGCCTGGGCGGGGCTCATGCCCACGCCGTACACCAGGGCCGGAACGGCGATGATGGAGCCGCCGCCGCCCACGACGCCCAGGACGATGCCGACGACAAGCCCCAGGCCCAGGGCCGGAATCATGCCGCGGCGTCCTCTTCTGCTGCCGGAACGGGAAGCTGGAGGATGGCGCTTTCGCGGGTGGGCTCCTTGGCGGCCTTGTTCCACGGCATGGCCGAAAGGGCCTTGCCCATGGCGCAGGTGTTGGTTGCGGCCGAGAACGTCAGGCCGGTTCCGATGGCGCCGGCAAGCATGCGGACCTTGGGGGAGACGAACTTGCCGCCCACCAGGCCCAGCATCACCAGGGAGCCGGCGGCCAGGCGGACCTGGCGCTCCAGGTCCCAGCGGTCCTTGCCCTTGACCACGTCGCCGCCCGCGGCGGCGAAGCCCGGAACGCCGCCGGTGAGGACGTAGGCGGTGTCGAGGCCGACGGTGGCCATCCGCTGCCGTGCCTGCTCGGCGCGGACGCCGGACTGGCACACCAGGACCACGCGTGAACCCAGCCGGGCGGCGAGCTCATCGGTGTGCTCCGAGAGCAGCGGCAGCGGCACGTTGTAGGAGCCGCGGATGTGCATGGACCCGAATTCGGCGGCGGAGCGCACGTCGATGACCACGAGGTCCTGGTGCTCCGTGAACCAGGACCGGAGGGTTTCGGGGGCAAGCGCTGTAACGGCGGTTGCTTTTGAAGGGGAAGTCATTGATGCCTCTCGGAGGGGATGGGCTGGATACCCCACCGAGTATCACAGATACCCCCGGGGGTAGTCAAAACACCCGGAGGGGTATACAGTTGACGGGAGCACCCCATCAATGGAGACCCTTCTTATGGAACTGAACCCAACCGAACTCACGCCCGTGATCAACCGCCTCAAGCGCGCCCAGGGACAGCTCGCCGCCGTCACCCGGATGCTTGAAGAAGGCCGGGACTGCAAGGACGTGGTCACCCAGCTGGCCGCCGTGTCCAAAGCCCTCGACCGCGCCGGCTTCGCCATCATTGCCACCGGGCTGGAGCAGTGCATCACGCAGAAGGACCAGACCATGGACCGGAAGGACCTGGAGAAGCTCTTCCTCTCCCTGGCCTAATCAGCCTGCAATATCAGCGGACCGTCGAATACCCCGAGGAGCACCATGACGTACACCCTGGCCACCACCGTGTCCCTGCCTTGGGCGGAAGCGCTGGAGCGCACCCGCGAGGCCCTTGCGGCACAGGGCTTCGGGATCCTGACGGAAATCAACGTCCGGTCCACCTTCGAAGCCAAGCTGGGCGCCGAGGCCGCGGACGCCGTCGGGGATTACGTCATCCTGGGCGCCTGCAATCCGGCCCTTGCCAGCCGTGCCCTCGCAGCCGAGCCGGAAATGGGTGCGCTGCTGCCCTGCAACGTGGTGGTGCGGCGTAAGGCCGATGCCACCGAGACCACCGTCGAGGCCATTGACCCGCAGGCCATGGTCCAGCTCAGTGACGCTGCCGCGGTCAAAGAGGTTGCGGACGACGCCGGCGCGCGCCTTCGGAAGGCCCTCGCCAGCCTGGGGTGAGGCAGGCGAAGTCCGCACCAGACTTCTTGTGGCGACGCGCTTGAACACCTGCGACGCGCATATTCCCTAGCGCTCGGGCTATTCGGGCAGCGCCGGGGAATGTGGGTGTCGAAAGTGAGCGTGGGCAGCGGGAAGCTCTCGGGAGCGGTGGCGGATCTCCAGCTGGACCACATCGCGCGTGAAGGAATACGTGAGCAGCGCCAGCGCCACCGCCGGGAAGGCGGCAGCCCACGGGATACCAGGGACAAGCGCCACCAGCAGCGCCAGCGGTTGGAAGGCTCCGATGGCCTTGCGGGAAACACTGGGCGGCAGCGGCTCACGCAGGTGCGGCCTGAAGAACGCGGCGGCCGTGAACACGTAGTACATGCCCCCGATCGCCAGTGTCCACGGGCCCGCCACCGCCGCGGCCGCGATGGACAGCACAAGCACCAGCGCGGCGTCGGTGGCGGCATCGAAGCGTGCTCCCGCCGGGGACGCTGTCCCGGTCCGCCGCGCCACGGCGCCGTCCAGCCCGTCCATCAGGAAGGCGACACCGCCCAGGACCGGCACCAGGAAACTGCTGCGCCCGGTGAACAGTTCCGGGACGGCCACCACGGCGCAGAGTGCCACCAGGACGGCACGGAGCAGGGTGACGCGGTCTGCCGGAGTTGAAAAGCGCGGGATGCGCCGCAGGACAGAGCCGACGGCGGCCGCGGTCACCAGGGCGCCTGCACACAGGCCGGCCATTTGGAGGACCGGTCCGGAGGCGGACAGGGATGACAGCCACAAGGCCGGGACCGCGTAGGCGGCCAGGGTTGCCACCGCGTCAGGCATCGCGTGCCCGGACATCGCCCATCCGGCTGCGCCCATCTGCCACCTCCCCCGCATGCTGGCAACGGCCCCGGCGATCGTCACGGCCGGCGACGCCCGGCACGGACCCCCGTGCCGTCGTCGGCCCTTCTCCCGCGGCCGCTACGGACCAGGCCCGCCAGAGCCAGCAGCGATCCCGCCCCTTCGGCGACGGCGCTGAGGGTTTTCGAGAAGAACCATACGGGATCGTACATTGCCGGAATCGGACCTATGGCCGGGATGTCCACGTATCTGTAGAGCATGACGGCGGCGAAGGCGCTCAGTGCCACCGCCAGGGCGAGTGCGTAGGCGGCGCGGCTGCCGCGGACCAGGACATAGAGGCCGGCCACCAGGGCCGCCGCGGCTTCGAGCAGGAACAGGGTGCCCTGGCTGATGGTGCCCGGCTGCGCGGCCTGGTAGCCCGGGGCCAGGAAGAGATGGACGCCGGCATCGATGAACAGCGCCAGGGCGGTCAATAAACGTAGAGCCACGTCTATGTATACGCCCGAAGTTCCCTCCCGGTTCACCCCGGACCCTTATATCTGCGGGTTTTATGGGGAATATTTAGGGGCATCCGCAGTCTTGCCCCTGTAGCGGGCAGCGAAGCCTGCGGCCCTACGAGTAAGGAGAATGACTATGACCCTTCCCCAGGAAATCACGCCGGGAACATGGCTCCTGGACATGTCCCACAGCGAGATCGGCTTCAGCGTTCGACATGCCGGAATCAGCAAGGTCCGTGGCCGCTTTACCCAGGCCAGCGCCGAAGCCAGGGTGGGGCGGTCCCTGGAGGAGTCCTCGGTGCATGCCACGGTGTCCACGGCAAGTTTTGACTCCGGTGACGCCAACCGGGACGCGCACGTGAAGGGCGCGGACTTCTTCGACGTCGAAAAGTATCCCGAAATGACGTTCCGCGGCACCCACATCGAAGGGGACGGGGAGGAATACACCCTGACGGGGGACCTGACCATCAAGGGCGTGACCCGGCCGGTGGAGCTTGAGGTTGAGTTCACCGGCGTCGCCGTGGATCCCTTTGGCGCCACGCGGGCAGGATTCTCCGCGGAAGCCGAAATCAGCCGCAAGGAGTTCGGGCTCACCTGGAACGCCGCGCTGGAAGCCGGCGGCGTGCTGGTCAGCGACAAGGTCAAGATCAACCTCGAGGCGGCGCTGGTCAAGCAGGGCTGACAGGCCGGACCGCGGCAAGGCAACGTCAGGCACCGCCGTGGACCTCCGCCTGGTCCCCCGTGTGCTGTTCCTCCGGGCTGCGTGGCGGAAACGGGACCGCTGGGACGCCGCCCGGATCGCCGCACACCAGGACCATGCCCTGACGGAACTGCGCCGGGCGGCCTACGCCGGCTCGGAGTTCTACCGCCGCCACCATGCCGGCCTGCACGACGCTCCGCTGGACCGGCTGCCGCCCGTGACCAAAGCAGACCTGATGGAGCACTTCGATGAGGCCATCACCACCCCGGACCTGACGCTGGCGGAAGTGGAAGGCCATCTGCAGTCGCTCGTCGAGAGCGGTGGAGACCCCGGACTGCCATGGAAGGGCCGCTGGTGGGCGGCGGCCACGGCCGGGACCACCGGCCGGCGCGGAACGTTCGTCTGGAACCGCGCGGAGTGGGCTACCGTCCTGGCCTCGTACGCCCGCGCGAACGACTGGGCAGGGTTTACCCTGGGGCTGACCCGGCCGCTGAAGGTGGCCCTGGTCAGCTCGCGGGTCCCCACCCACCAGTCAGCCGTCGTCGGCGCATCGGTGCGCTCCGGAGTGGTCCCCACCCTTCGCCTGGACGTCACCGCACCCATGGAGGAGAACGTCGCCGCCCTCAACCGGTTCCAGCCCCGGGTCCTCGTCGGTTACGCCTCAGCGCTCAAACCCCTGGCCGCGGAACAGCTGGCAGGGCGGCTGCACATCGCGCCGCAGGGGGTGATGTCAGCCTCCGAGGTGCTCAGCGCCCAGGCCGCAGCGGAACTGGAATCCGCGTGGGGCAGCGCCCCTTTCGACGTCTACGCCGCCACCGAAACGGCGGGGATCGCATCCCCCTGCACCTACCGGAACCGCCACGTTTACGAGGACCTCCTCATCATCGAACCCGTGGACCAGGCCGGCAACCCCGTCCCGGCGAGGACAACCGGGTCCAAGCTCCTGGTCACCGTCCTGTTCTCCCGGACCGTGCCGCTGATCAGGTACGAGATGTCGGACACCGTAAGGCTCGGCGGCAGGGGCTGCCCCTGCGGACGCAGTTTCACCGTCATGGAGGATATCGAGGGGCGCATCGAGGACGTCCTGCAACTGCCGGGCAGGACCGGCACCGTCAACGTGCACCCGAATGTCTTCCACCAGGTCCTGGACCAGGCGGCCGTCGCAGGCTGGCAGGTCATCCAGGAACCGTCCGGGCTGCGGGTGCTGCTGGCCGGACTCGCACCCGGGCAATCCGAGGAAGGCGTCCGGGCTGCGGTGACCGCCGCCCTTATGGCTGCCGGCGCGGCGCACATGCCCGTGGACATCCGGCTGGTGGAGCGGCTTGAACGGACCGCCCTGGGGAAAGCACCATTCGTGCGCGCCTGGAAAAACCGGCCGTAAGGTGCCCCCGGACGGAAGCAACCGGCCCGTTGACGCCCGGCCTACACCGGTTCCGGCCGCACCTTCACGTTGCCCAGCGAGCGGATCAGAGCGACGGCGGTGATGGACCCGGCCGCCATGATCGAGGCCAGCACCACCACCTGGAACCGGCCGGCCTCCAGGGGTGAGGCGCCGCCGAAGATCGCGCCGACGAATGCGCCGGGGAGGGTGACCAGCCCGGTGGTCTTGGTTTGGTCCGTGGACGGGATCAGGGCCGAGTGCACTGCCTGCCGCGCCTGGAGCAGGGTGGCCTGCCGGGGCGTCGCCCCCAGTGCCAGCCAGCCCTCCACCTGGTCCCACTGCTCCAGGACGGCCTCGAAGAAACGGCGTCCGGCCAGGGTGGCGATGGTCATCGAGTTGCCGATCACGATCCCGCCCACGGCCAGCAGGTACCGCGGCGCGAATTCGATGGCGCCCGTTCCAAACACGACGGCCACCGTCACCAGGATGCCGGCAGCCATTGTCACGGCCACCAGGGCGAAGCGGCGCCAGGACCAGGTGAGCCTTCGTGTTGCCGTCACGGACGCTACGGTGAACATGACCAGCAGGGCCACCCCCACCCATAGCGGGTTGCTGATGATGCCGCCCAGCACCAGGCTGATGGCAGCGAGCTGGGCTGCCCCGCGGAGGATGGCCAGGGCAGGGGAGAGGTACGACGGCGTCCGCGCGCCCCAGAGGATTCCCACCGTGAGTGCCGCCAGGATGGCAAGGGCCACCAGGGTGGGCAGCAGGGTGGAAAGGGCGGGCATGCCGCCAGCTTACTGAGCTACCGCGGCTGCCCCTGCCACGCCCGCTCACACCCGGCAGGTTTTGCTCGAGCGCCCGCCCACGTCTGACCCGCGGAGGCAGCGGGTTGGTCAGTATGGCCGGAGGGGATAAGACTGTGGGTATGGCACGGGGAACGCTTCGGATCTTCCTGGGTGCGGCAGCGGGTGCCGGCACCACGTACTCCATGCTGCGTGAGGCGCACCAGATCCTGGCCGGCGGCAGGGACGTCGTGGTCGGCATCGCCGCCGCACACGGGAGGCCTGACACCGGGCAGCTCCTTGACGGGCTCGACGTCGTGGCGCCGCGCCTTCTGCCCGACGGCAGCGGGGCGGAGGTACCCGAGCTTGACCTGGACGCTGTGCTGGCAAGGAAACCGGAGGTGGCCGTCGTCGACGAGTATGCGCACGTCAATGCTCCGGGCAGCAGGAATACCCGCCGCTGGCAGGACATCGAGGAGCTTCTGGCGGCGGGGACGGACGTGCTGACCACGCTTGCCGTCCAGCATGTGGCATCGCTGAAAGACGTCGTCGCCGCAATCACCGACGAACCAGACGGGGAACCGGTCCCGGACGCCGTGGTGCGGCGGGCAGACCACATCGAGCTGGTGGACATATCGCCCGAACTCCTGCGCCAGAGGGTTGCAGACGGGAAGGTTGTGCCCAAGGACAGGATCGACGCTGCCCTGGCCAACGAATTCCGGCTGGGCAATCTCATTGCCCTGCGTGAAATCGCCTTGATCTGGCTGGCGGACCGGGTGGACGAAGGGCTGGCGGGCTACCGGAAAAGCCAGGGGATCACCGCCACCTGGCCGGCACGCGAGCGGGTTGTCGTCGGACTCAGTGGAGGCCCCGAAGGGGAGCTGCTCATCAGGAGGGCGGCCCGGATCCTGTCCCGGGTCAACGGCGGGGACCTGCTGGCGGTTCACGTCCGGCGCGCCGAAAGCACGGCCGCGACGCGGGGGCAGCTGCTGGACGCGCAGCGGCGCCTCGTCGCCGACCTCGGCGGCACCTGCCATACGGTGTCCGGCGAGGACGCAGCGGGGTCCCTCCTGGAATTCGCCCGCAGCGTCAACGCCACCCAGATCGTCATCGGCGCCTCACCAGGGACGCTCCGGAGCAGGATCCTCGGTATCGGTGCAGGCGCCAAAGTGGTCCGGGGCTCGGGCGATATCGACGTGCACATCGTCTCCCTTCCCCAGGGCGGCCCTGGATTGCCGGGGCCATCTCCTGCGGCGCTCAGCGGCAGGCGCACGCTGATCGGCTTCGTCCTGGCTGTGGTCCTCCCGGTCCTGGTAACGGCGGCGCTGTCCCGCAATCCGGAGCTCAACCTCGCCACCCACGCACTGGTCCATCTGACCGGGGTGATGGCCGTGGCGTTCATCGGCGGCCTGTGGCCTGCGGTGCTCGCCGCCGTCCTGGACTCGCTGCTGCTGAACTACTTCCAGACGGACCCGGTGGGAACGCTCAATATCAGCGACCCGCAAAACGTCTTCGCGCTGCTGGTCTTCCTCAGTGCCGCGGTGGCCGTGTCACTGGTGGTGGGCCTGTCCGCAAGGCGCGCCCGGGAAGCCGCACGGGCCCGCGCGGAAGCCGCCACCCTCGCCGACCTCGCCCACGATGCCCTCCTGGCCGATGACACCGTTGCAGCGTTCATGGGCAAGGTCCGGGAAACCTTCCAGGTCCGTTCGGCCGGGCTCTTCACCACGTCCGGGGACAAAGACGCAGCATGGGAGCTCCAGGCGTTCTCCGGGGAGGCGCCTCCTCCCTCCCCGGACACGGCAGGGTTGACGGACAGCGTGGAACTCGCCGACGAGCGGACCGCCCTGGTCCTCTCCGGACGCACCCTCACCGCCGGGGACCGGCTCCTCCTGTCCGCCCACGGCGCCCACCTCCTGTTGCTGCGCCAGCGCCATGCCCTTCAGCGGACGCTGCAGAGCACCGCGAAGATGGCCGAGGGCAACAACGTCCGCACGGCCATCCTGCGGGCGGTCAGCCATGACCTGCGCACGCCGCTGGCGGGGATAAAACTGGCCGTGACGGCCCTGCGGCGCCAGAGCCGCAGGCTTCCCGATGAGGTGCAGGCCGAGATGCTCGAGACCGTCGAGTCCTACACCGAGCGCCTGGACGCCCTGATCGCCAACCTCCTGGACATGTCCCGGATCTCCAGCGGTTCGGCTGCGCCACTGACAGCGCCCGTCACGTGGCGTGATGCAATCGAGGACGCGCTGCGCGGCCTCCCGGCGGACCGGATCCGGGTGGAGCTTCCCCCGGACATGCCTGCGATCTATGCCGACCTGGGGATGTTGGAGCGGGTCATCGCCAACATCGTGGAAAACGCGCTTAAATACGCGCCGGCGTCCGACGTGGCCATCGTCGGCGTTTCGACGGGAACCAGGGGAGTGGTCGACGGCGGCGCCCCCTTTGGCGAGTTGCACATCGTCGATCACGGGCAGGGCGTGCCCGCTGCCGCCGTCGAGGGCATGTTCCAGCCCTTCCAGCGCCTCGACGACGCCCCCGCGGGACTCGGGATGGGGCTTGGCCTCGCCGTCGCGAAAGGCTTCACCGAGGCCATGGGCGGTCACCTGCTGGCCGAGCCGACCCCGGGCGGGGGACTGACCATGGTCATCCGCCTGCCCCAGGTTGCCGCACCGGACGTTTCTACCCCTCGCCGGAAAGCAGGCACCAGCACCTCATGAGGACCGTATTGATCGTTGACGACGAGCCGCAGTTCCTGCGTGCCCTCCAGGTCAACCTGGAGGCTGAGGGCTACCGGGTGCTGACCGCCCTGGACGGGGTGGCCGCCCTGAAGCACGCGGAAGGCGGCCATCCGGATGCCATGGTGCTGGACCTCGGACTGCCGGACATCAACGGCGTGGACGTGATCACCAGGATCCGCCGCACCAGCAGCATGCCCATCATCGTGCTTTCCGCCCGGCACGGGTCCGTGGACAAGGTCCGGGCCCTGGACGCCGGGGCGGACGACTACGTCACCAAGCCGTTTGGCCTGGACGAACTCCTGGCCCGGCTGCGCGTTGCCGGCCGCCGGAGCGGCACGCTGGACGTGGCGGACGGCGGGGCCGCCATCGATGTGGGTGACTTCCAGGTGGACCTGGCCAACCGGAAGGTGACCCGGGCGGGGGATCCGGTCCGGCTCACCCCCCGCGAGTGGGCCATCCTGGAAATGCTGGTGCGGAATCCCGGCCGGCTGATAACGCAACAGCAGATGCTCGCCAGGGTCTGGGGTCCCGGCTATGACAACGAGACCCACTACCTGCGCGTCTACATGGGCCAACTGCGGCGCAAACTGGAGGCGGATCCCGCCCGCCCCCGCCACCTGCTGACCGAGGCCGGCATGGGGTACCGCTTCGAGCCGTGACCTGCCGCCGGACCGCTCCGGCCGCCGTCGAACATCACGCGTAAAGGAAACATCAAGAATTCCTTTTCTGGCGCTTCCGCCAATTTCGCCGGTGCTAGCTTCGCAATGATCGCGGTGCAACGGGCAGCGCGGAAAGGCAGACATGACCACGTTGAGCAGGCCCCCGGCGGATCCTTCCGCCACCCACCCGCACGGAAGGGAGGCGCTGAAGGACTGGCTGCTGTTCGGGCTGCAGGACAGCAAGGGCACCCACCAGGGCCCCGGCGGTGTTCCCACCCAGCACGAAAAAAAGCACTCGTGGTGGCAGGTCATGTGCCTTACCGGCGTGGACTACTTCTCCACCCTGGGCTACCAGCCGGCCATCGCCGCGCTGGCAGCCGGCGTCATCTCCCCGCTGGCCACCCTGGTCCTTGTGGCCGTGACACTGTTGGGTGCCCTGCCGGTCTACCGCCGGGTTGCCGGTGAAAGCCCCCGCGGTGAGGGCTCCATTGCCATGCTGGAACGGCTGCTGCCCCGCTGGGGAGGAAAGCTCCTGGTGCTGGTCCTGCTCGGGTTCGCCGCCACCGACTTCATGATCACCATGACGCTCTCGGCCGCCGATGCCACCGCACACCTGATCGGCAACCCTGTTGCCCCCGGTTGGCTCCAAAACCAGAACGTCCCCGTAACGCTTTTCCTGCTGGCCCTGCTGGCTGCCGTGTTCCTGCGCGGGTTCAAGGAAGCGATCGGCGTCGCCGTCTTCCTGGTTGTCCTGTACCTGGGCCTGAATGCGGTGGTGGTGGTTGCCACCCTGATGCAGGTGGTCTCCCACCCGGTGGCGATGGGCGACTGGTGGACGAATCTGTGGGTATCCCACGGCAACCCCCTGATGACGGTGGCCATCGCACTGCTGGTGTTCCCCAAACTGGCGCTGGGCCTGTCCGGCTTCGAAACCGGCGTTGCCGTGATGCCGCAGGTCCGCGGAGCGGCGGATGACACGGAGGAGAACCCGGCCGGCCGAATCCGCGGAGCCCGGCGCATGCTCACCACGGCTGCGGCGATCATGAGCGTGTTCCTGCTGACCACCAGCTTCATTACCGTTGTCCTGATTCCGGAACAGGAATTCCAGCCCGGCGGCCAGGCGAACGGGCGTGCCCTGGCCTACCTGGCGCACGAATACCTGGGCGTGGGCTTCGGCAGCGTCTACGACATCAGCACCATCGGCATCCTCTGGTTTGCCGGTGCCTCGGCCATGGCCGGCCTGCTGAACCTGGTTCCCCGGTACCTGCCCCGCTACGGCATGGCCCCGGAGTGGGCCAAGGCTGTCAGGCCCCTGGTGCTTGTGTTCACCCTGGTCGGGTTCCTCATCACCTTCATCTTCAACGCCGACGTCGACGCCCAGGGCGGTGCCTACGCCACCGGCGTCCTGGTGCTGATGACCTCCGCCGCGGTGGCCGTCACGTTGTCGGCGCGCCGGCGCGGGCAACGGAACCTCACCTTCGGCTTCGGTGCCATCTCCGTGGTGTTCGCGTACACCACGGTGGCCAACATCTTCGAGCGGCCCGAAGGCATCCGGATCGCGGCGATCTTCATCCTGGGCATCATCGTCATCTCCCTGCTGTCCAGGGTCCGCCGGTCCTTTGAGCTGCATGCAACCCGGGTGCACCTGGACCAGCAGGCCCTGGAGTTCATGTCCAGCACCCTGGACGGCCCCATCGCGATCATCGCGCACGAGCCGCTGCGGATGTCTGCGGAGGCATACCGGGACAAGCTTGAGTCGGCCATCGAGGTCAGCCACCTCCCGCTGGCGGGCGATGCCCTGTTCCTGGAAGTGATCGTGGATGACTCCTCCGACTTCGAAACGGAACTGTACGTCCGTGGCGTGAACCGCCACGGGTACCACATCCTGGAAGTCCACGGGCCGGTTGTTCCCAATACCATCGCCTCGGTACTGCTGCATATCAGGGACGTCACGGGGCTCATGCCGCACATCTACTTCCGCTGGACTGAGGGAAATCCCATCACCAACCTGGTGCGGTTCCTGTTCCTGGGCGAGGGCGAAATCGCGCCGGTGACCAGGGAGGTGCTGCGTGAGGCCGTCCCGGACGTCACCCAGCGCCCGTGGGTCCACGTCGGCTGACCGGGGGATACGTCGTCGTCCCGTCCCTGTGCGCAGGGGCAGCCACGTGCGGCACTGTTGCCGCCACCCGCGCGGCGTCCGCCAGGCTGACCGGGACGTCCGCGCGGAAGGCGGCCTCGGCGTCGTCCTCCCGCACGCCCGCCGCCAGCACCATTACATGCACCATGTCGCCGTAGGAATCGTTGCAGGCAAGGATGTCGCCGGGCACTCTGTGCCCCTGCCCGCCCGTCGAAGGCCAAGGCTGGAAAATGACCCACCACCCCTCGCCGTCCTGGTCCGGGAAAAGGTAGCCGCCGGCCGGGTGGAGGGCGCGGCCGTTCAGTGCGCGCCCGCCGTAGCCCTCCACGGCCTCGGCTGCCGCGGCAAACCTGACCCTGCCACGGTCATCGGGCGCCTCATCCCACCGCATCTCCGCTCCTTGCCGTCGCGTGCGTGTGCTGACCTGCCTCCATCAAAGGACGGTGCACGCGCGGCCGGGGCGGCAGGGCCGTTTTATTGACGGAATATTTACAGCCTGTCCCGCCGGGGAGGTGCCTGGCCCACCACCGCCGTGGTCGGCCACCATAATGGAACCCATGCACAGCCCCGTCACCATCCGCCCCATGTGCCCCGAGGACTGGGACGCCGTCCACGCGATCTACGCCGCCGGCATCGCCACGGGGGAGGCGACGTTCGAGAGCGAGCCGCCCACCTGGGAGGCGTTCGACGGCGGCCGGTTGCCCGGGCACCGGCTGATCGCCGAGGACGCGGGCCGGGTTCTGGGCTGGGCCGCCGTGACGTCCGTTTCGTCCCGGGAGGTCTACCGGGGCGTCGTGGAGCACTCCATCTACGTGGCGCCGGAAACGCACGGCCGGGGCGTGGGCAGGCTGCTCCTCGGTGCACTGATCGATTCCACGGAGGTGGCAGGAATCTGGACCATCCAGTCCAGCATCTTCCCGGAGAACACGGCCGGCCTGGCGCTGCACCGGAAACTCGGCTTCCGGGTGGTGGGAACCAGGGAACGGATCGCGCGGATCAGCCACGGCCCCAAGGCCGGGCACTGGCAGGACACCCTGCTCCTGGAACGCCGCAGCGCGGTGGCCGGGACGGAGTAAGGCCTACCTCGAAGGCAGCGTCAGGATCTCGGCGCCGTCCTCCGTGATGGCGATGGTGTGCTCGGTGTGGGCCGTCCTGCAGCCGGTGGCGCTCCTTAGCGTCCACCCGTCGTCGTCCGTCACCAGCTGGTCCGTGTCCGCCATGATCCAGGGCTCCAGCGCGAGCAGAAGCCCGGGCCGCAGCTTGAAGCCGCGGCCGGGCCGCCCGGTGTTGGGCACGTGCGGGTCCTGGTGCATGGTGGAACCGATGCCATGGCCGCCGAACTGCGTGTTGACCGGATACCCCGCATCAATGAGGACGCGGCCGATGGCGTACGAGATGTCCCCGATCTTGGCTGCCGGCCCTGCGGCGGCGATCCCGGCTGCCAGGGCGCGTTCCGTCGCCTCGATCATGGCCACGCTCTCCGCCGGCCGTGATTCGCCCACGATGAAGCTGATGGCGGCGTCCGCGGCCATTCCGTTCTTGACGACGGCGAGGTCCAGGGTCAGCAGGTCGCCGTCGGCCAGTGCGTAGTTGTGGGGCAGCCCGTGCAGCACGGCATCGTTGACGCCCGTGCAGATGTAGTGGCCGAAGGGACCCCGGCCGAAGGACGGCGCGTAGTCCACGTAGCAGGATTCCGCCCCCGCGTCGGTGATCATCTCCTTGGTCCACTGGTCGATGTCCAGGAGGTTGGTGCCGACGGTTGCGCGGCTTTTCATCGCCTGCAGGATGTCAGCCACCAGGGCGCCGGTCTCCCGGGCGCGGGCCACCTCAGCCGGGGTGAGGATCTCGATCATGGTGCGCCCTTCGTGTGCGGCGGTTAGCTCCAGGTGCCATCCTATTTGCCCGTGCGCAGAAGGGTGCAAGGGGCTCTTTCGTACAGCGGAATGTTGGGGTTGCCAAAGACATAGATGAGTGTAAATATTTACGTGTGTCTATGTCTTTGGAGTTGACCCCGGTCCAGGCGGTGGCGTGCTGCGCGCCGCTGGCCCGGGAGCCTTTGTCCCTGCCGGAAGCTGAAGGGATCGCCCCCTTGCTGAAGGCCCTGGCGGATCCGGTCCGGCTGCGGCTGATGTCCATGGTCGCCTCGCATGAGGGCGGCGAAGCCTGCGCGTGCGACCTCAACGATGCCTTCGAGCTGTCCCAGCCCACCATCAGCCACCACCTGAAGATCCTGCATGAGGTGGGGCTGCTGGAGCGGGAAAAGCGCGGCGTGTGGGTCTACTACCGGGCCCGCACCGAGGCCCTGCAGAACCTGGCCGCCCTGATCGGCGGGCAGGCCGCATGACCGGTCTGGCCCGGCGTGCCACGGCAGAGTTACTCGGCACCGCGTTCCTGGTGATGGCAGTGGTCGGCTCGGGCGTGATGGCCTCCAGGCTGTCACCGGACGACGTCGGCCTGCAGCTTTTGCAGAACAGCCTCGCCACGGGTGCCGCGCTGGTGGCGCTGATCATGGCACTGCAGCCGGTGTCGGCGTCGTTCAATCCGGTGGTGACCCTGGTGGAGCGGGCGCTGGGGATGATCGACACCACCACGGCGGCCGGCCTGGTTGCGGGGCAGATCCTGGGCGGCCTGGCCGGCACGGTGGCCGCCAACCTGATGTTCGGGCTGGACGCCGTCAGCTGGTCCACGCACCAGCGCACCGGCGTCCCGCTCTGGCTTGGGGAAGTCATTGCCACGGTGGGCCTGCTGCTGGTCATCTTCGGCACCGTCCGGTCGGGCCGTGCTGACCGCGTGGCGTTCGCCGTCGGCGGCTACATCACGGCCGCCTATTGGTTCATTAGCTCCACCAGCTTCGCCAACCCTGCGGTGACCATGGCGCGCACCGTCACGGACACCTTTGCCGGCATCGCGCCGCCGTCGGCCCCTGCCTTCATCCTGGCGCAGCTGCTGGGCGGCGCCGCCGGATTCCTCCTGGTCCGCTTCCTCTACCCCTCCTTTGCTGCTGTTTCCGCCGCCCCGGCGGCCGACCGAAAGGTGCTCTCATGAGCCATAAGGCAAGTTCCGCATCCCTCCCCGTGGCCGTCATCGGCGCCGGGCCCGTCGGCCTGGCCGCGGCCGCGCATCTGCTGGAACGCGGACTGGAACCCGTCGTGCTCGAGGCCGGGCCCACGGTGGGTGCCGCCATCCGTGAGTGGGGCCATGTGCGCGTCTTCTCCACGTGGAAGTACAACCTGGATGCCGCCGCCGTGCGCCTGCTGGAACGGGCCGGCTGGGCAGCGCCCCGCCCCACCGCGCTGCCGTACGGCTCCCAGATCGTCTCCGACTACCTGGAACCGCTGGCCGCCACACCGGAACTCAAGGACCGGATCCGGACCGGGACGAAGGTAGTTGCTGTCAGCCGGCAGGGCATGGACAAGGGCCGCAGCCAGGGCCGCGACGCCGCCCCGTTCCTCCTGCGCATCCAGGACGGCAGCGGGGAAACGTCGGAGCTCCTGGCCCGCGCCGTGATTGACACCTCCGGAACCTGGACCACGCCGGCGCCCCTGGGAGCTTCCGGCCTGCCCGCCCCGGGTGAGACGGAAGCCCGGGCCGCCGGGCTGGTCACCGGGCCCCTGCCGGACGTGACCGGCGGCGGATTCGCCGGCCGCCGCACCCTTGTCATCGGCTCCGGACACTCCGCCGCCAACATGGTCCTGGACCTGGCCCGCGTGGCCCGCGCCAACCCGGGAACGGAAGTCTTCTGGGCCATCCGGGCCGCCACGCCTGCCCGTGCCTACGGCGGCGGGGACGCCGACCAGCTGCCCGCCCGCGGCCAGCTGGGCGCCCGGCTGCACACCGCCGTCGACACCGGTGCCGTCCAGCTCCTCACAAACTTCCACACCGGCCGCCTCGAAACCCGTGACGGCAAGGTCACCGTGCACGCAACGGATGGCCGCAGCCTCACCGTGGACAGGGTCATTCCGGCCACAGGGTTCCGGCCGGACCTGTCCATCCTGTCCGAGCTGCGGCTGGACCTGGACCCGGCCGTCGATGCCCCCAAGGCCCTGGGCCCGCTGATCGATCCTGACTTCCACAGCTGCGGCACGGTTCCGGCCCATGGCGCCAGGATCCTGGAACAGCCGGAAAAGGACTTCTACCTGGCCGGCATGAAGTCCTACGGCCGGGCGCCCACCTTCCTCATGGCCACGGGCTACGAACAGGTCCGCTCCATCGCCGCAGCCCTGGCAGGTGATACCGAAGCCGCGGACACCGTGGAACTCGAACTGCCGGAGACCGGGGTGTGCTCCACCAGCCTCCCTACCGAGGCCGGTGACGCCGCCGACACCGCCGGGGACTCCTGCTGCGGAACGTCCGCGCCGGTGCCCGTGACCATCGGCTTCGCCACGGGCCTGCAGCACGGACGCACCGCCGAACCTGCCAGCCTATGATGTGAACACCGGCTGATGTCCAAGGACGGGAGGCCCCGATGACGGAACGGGACAGTGACCCCGTGAAGGCGGACCTGCTGTGGATCGCGGCCGACTTCCGGAACATCGTCCTGGGCGCCAGCGATGACGAGCTGGACCTCCCGTCCATCGGAACGCGGTGGACCAACCGGCAACTGCTCTTCCACATGGTCCTGGGCCAGAACATCACGCTGGCGGGCATACCGCTCCTGGGGCTGTTCTCGCACCTGCCGCCCCCGGCCTCCCGGACCTGGAGCCGCCTCCTGGATTCGTGCGCCCGCCCGTACAACTGGGTGAACTGGGCCGGAAGCGCGGCCGGGGGCCGGGTCCTGAAGCCAGCCGGCATGCTCCGGATGATGGACCGGACTACGGCGGTGATCGTGAACTGGTACGGCCACGCTAACCAGGATGCGCTGGGCCGCGGCATGACGATGCCCACCGCGTGGGACCCCTATTTCATGCCGTGGATGAGCCGCCGGGACGTCCTGGAGTGGGCGCCCAAGCACTACCGTCACCACCGCGCGCAGCTCAGCCTGACCACGCTGCCGTCCCTGCCCCCAGGTAGGTAGCGCGAACTCACCCTCGCACCGGGCCTGCGCCGTTTTGCTGCGACGCGCCTCTTCATTTCCGACGCGCACATTCCCCTTCGCGGCCCTGATTTGGGCTGCGTGGGGGAATATGAGCCGCGAAGATGAAGTTGCGCGTCGCTGAAGCCAGCCCGGCCGGTGGCTGACCGGCTCAGTCCGTGATGTCGGTGCTCGTGCTCAGCTCCTGCCACTGCTCCAGCTCGGCGCGCTGGGCTTCGGCCACCTTACCGAACGCGCCGAAGGCGTCGGTGCCCAGGACCAGGAGGCCCGGCGGGTTGGCGGATTCGACGACGGCGATGATGGCCCGGGCGGCCTTGTCCGGGTCGCCGGGCTGGTTGCCGTGGGCGGTGTCGTGTTCCTTGCGGCGCTTGCCGGCCGTGTCCGCGTAGTCGTCGATCGCCGTCGAGGACTGGGTCAGCGAGCGGCCCGCAAAGTCCGTCCGGAAGCCGCCTGGTTCGATGGCGGTGACGTTGATGCCCAGCGGTTTCAGCTCGTTGCGCAGAGACCCTGACATGCCCTCCAGCGCCGCCTTGGTGGCCGCGTAGTAGCCGGAGCCGGCGGGGGTGATCCGGGCGCCGATGGATGAGATGTTCAGGATGGACCCGGCCTTGTTGGCACGCATGCCCGGGAGGACTGCCTTGATCATGTCCACGGCCCCGAAGAAGTTGGTGTCGAACAGGCGGCGGATGTCGCCGTCGTCCGCTTCCTCCACGGCGGCCCGGTAGCCGTAGCCGGCGTTGTTGACCAGCACGTCGATGCTGCCGAACTTTTCCTCCGCCGCCTTGACCGCCGCGCTGATCTGCGCCTTGTCCGTGACGTCCAGCGGGAGTGCCAGCGCGGTGTCCGGGAAGCCGGCGGTGACCTCCTGCAGCGTCTCCACCTTGCGGGCGGTGACGACGGCGTTGTGCCCGGACGCGAGCACGGCTTCCGCCAGTGCCCGGCCAAGTCCGGTGGAGCAGCCTGTGATGAGCCACGTTGCCATGGTTTTTCCTTTCATAGGGGGTTAAAAGGGTGAGGCGGGGCTCGGCAGCTAAGCCCGGTGCCGCCGTCGTGCCTGTGCCGTCAGTTCATGGGCGCCGTAGCTGTTGTCGTCGGGGTTGACGGTAACGCCGGGCGCCACCAGCTGGTCGATGCGGTCCAGCACCTCGGGCGCCAGCTTGGTGTCCGCCGCGGGGAGGTAGGACTCCAGCTGCTCCATGGTGCGCGGACCCACGATGGCGGAGGTAACGCCGGGGTGGTTGATCACGAACGCGATGGCCAGCTCGATCAGGGTGACGCCGGCCCATTCGGCCACCTGGGCGAGCTCCTCCACGATGTCCAGCTTGCGCTGGTTGGCGGGCTGGGTCATGTCGAACCGGGCGCTGGGGCGGGCACTGGAAGCGGGCCTGGATGCCGAGTCCTTCCGCCACCGGCCGGAAAGCCAGCCGCCGGCCAGCGGGCTGTAGGTGAGGGTGCCCATCCCGTGCCGCTGCACAGTGGGCAGCACATCCTCCTCGATGCCGCGGGTCAGGATGGAGTACGGCGGCTGCTCGGTGACGAACCGCTCCAGGTTCCGTTCGCGGGACGCCCACTGCGCCTCCACGATCTGGGACCCGGAGTAGGACGAGGAGCCGATGTAGCGCACCTTGCCCTGGCGGACCAGGTCGGTGAGGGCGCCCAGGGTTTCCTCCACATCGGTGTCAGGGCTGGGCCGGTGCACCTGGTACAGGTCGATGTAGTCGGTGTTCAGCCGGCGCAGCGAGTCCTCTACCGCGCGCATGATCCAGCGGCGGGAGCCGCCCCGGCGGTTGGGGCGGTCCTCATCCATGGGCATAAAGAACTTGGTGGCCAGGAAGACGTCATCGCGGCGCCCGGCCAGTGCCTCCCCGACAATCTCCTCGGAGGCCCCGGCGGAATAGACGTCCGCGGTATCGACGAAGTTGATGCCGGCATCCAGGGCGTGGTGGATGATGCGGGTGGCGTCGGCGCGGTCGTTGTTGCCCCACGGGCCGAACATCATGGCACCGAGGCAGAGGGGGCTGACCTGCACACCGGTGCGGCCAAGCGGGCGGTATTCCATGCTGGTTCCTTCTCTTCTTGGGCTTCTAGGTTTCGGGGATGACCATGGCGAACCGCTCGGGGCGGGCCACGTCCGGGTCGGGACCGCTGCGGACGCCGGTGTCCAGGGCGTCGATGGCGGCGAGCTCGGCCGCGGAAAGCTCGAAGCCGAACACGTCGAAGTTCTCCGCGATGCGGGCCGGGTTGGTGGACTTGGGGATGGCGGAGCGGCCCTGCTGCAGGTGCCAGCGGAGCATCACCTGGGCGGGGGTCTTGCCGTGGGCCTGCGCGACGGCGGCGATCGCCGGGTCCCGCATGACGTTCTTCCGGTTCTCGCCCCAGCCCGGGTAGAACGTGATGCCGCCGATCGGCGACCACGCCTGGGTGAGGATGCCGTGCTCGGCGTCCGCCGCCTGGACGTTCCGCTGGGCGAAGTAGGGGTGCAGTTCGATCTGGTTGACGGCCGGGACCACGTCGGTTTCCTCGAGCAGCTGCGCCAGGTGGTGAGGCATGAAGTTGCTGACGCCGATGGCCCGCACCCGCCCGTCCTTGAGCAGGGTCTCCAGTGCCTTGTACGCGGCGATGGTCTTCTCGAACCGGTCCGGGGCGGGCTGGTGCAGGATGAACAGGTCCAGCTGCTCCACGCCCAGCTTGCCGGCGGCCTTGTCCCAGGCGTGCAGGGTCCGGTCGTAGCCGTAGTCGCTCACCCAGACCTTGGTTTCGATGAATACGTCGGCCCGGTCCAGGCCGGAGCGGCGGATGCCCTCGCCAACCTCCCGCTCGTTGCCGTAGGCGGCGGCGGTGTCGATGTGCCGGTAGCCCACCTCGAGCGCTGTCTGGACCGCCGCCGTGGTCTCTTCCGGGGGACTCTGGAAGACGCCCAGGCCGAGCGCCGGCATTGTGATTTTGTTGTTGAGCGTGAGTTCCATAACCATGCCTTTCACGGTATTGGGGTGGACGGGTTTGTGGGAGGGGCTGGCAGTCCCTCCCTTGGGATATTTGCCCGGCGTAGCGTGGGTGCCATGACGAACAGCGATGACGTGCGGAAGTTCCTGACCTCCCGCCGCGCCAGGATCACACCGGACGACGCCGGGCTGCCCGCGTACGGCGGCAACCGGCGGGTTAAGGGCCTGCGCCGGGAGGAGGTGGCCATGCTCGCCGGAATGAGCATCGATTACTACATCCGGCTGGAGCGGGGAAATCTGTCCGGAGCGTCGGACAGTGTCCTGGAGGCCCTGGCCCGCGCCCTGCAGTTGGACGACGCCGAGACCGCCCACCTTTTCGACCTGGCCCGCGCGTCCACGGCTGCTCCGCGGGCACGGCGCAAGCGGAGCCCGCAGACGGTGCGGCCCAGCGTGCAGCGGGTGATCGATGCGATTACGGCGGCGCCGGCCTGGGTCCGCAACGACCGCGGCGATGTGTTGGCGTCCAATGAGCTGGGCCGGGCCCTGTACCTGGAGATGATGACCGACGGCGGCACCCCACCCAACAGCGCACGGTTCACCTTCCTGAGCCCGAAGGCGCGGGAGTTCTTCGCCGACTGGGAGCGCGCCGCTGACGACATCGTGGCCGTGCTGCGGTCCACGGCCGGGAAGAACCCGTACGACAAGGACCTGTCCGACCTGATCGGGGAGCTCTCAACGCGCAGCGGGGAGTTCCGCGTCCGCTGGGCCCGGCACGACGTGAAGTACCACCGCACCGGCCGCAAACGACTCCACCACTCGATCGTGGGGGACCTGGACCTGGCCTACGAGGCGATGGAGCTCCCCGCGGATCCCGGGCTGCGGATCAACATCTACACCGCCGAGCCAGGCAGTCCGTCCGAGGACGCGCTGAAGGTCCTCGCCAGCTGGGCGGCTACGCAGGCGGCGGCCGGGGTTCCGGCCCAGGAGAAGGCCACCTGAGCCAGCCCGCGCTGCGCAAACCCGTTCTCGACGCGCATATTCGGTTGTGAACCCCATATCCGTCCTCGACGCGCATATTCGTAAGCGCACCCCATATTTGGGCCGCGCCAGGGAATGTGCGCGTCGTCAGCGGCTTTGCGCGTCAGGACTGCGCGTTGATGAACCCAATGATGATCGCCGTCCACCAGCAGAGCTGCGAGACCACCAGGCATGACATCAGGTGGACGCGCTGGCCAGTGGATAGATCCTTGAACGCAGTCCTGGCAGGGAGCCGCGCGAGCCGCCGCATCAGGGGGATCAGCATGATTCCGTTCAGGCTGAGCACCAGGACCGCCGCGAGCTTGACCTCTGTCATCGGGCTGTCCAGGTGCGGACTCAGGAACACCCCGGTGGCAAGCATGCCCGCCAGACCACCCCAGATTAACGGTGTTGCTGCCCCATCGAGTCGAATGATTTCACCGAGTGTCCGCCGGCCGATCAGCCACAGGAATCCATGCCAGTCGACCAGGATGATGGCGCCGAAAGCCACAACGAGGAAAAGGTCATGCACCACCAGATCGACGTCGTGGACAAAGCCGTCAACGCTGACCGCGGCTGACAGCAACACGGACAATAGCCACGCCGCGATGGCAACACCGGACAGGGCAGCAACAAGGCGCCGCGTGGACCGCTCGGATTCACGGTGCAGCCTGATGGTGCGTCTGCTGACGGGGACATAACTCATGACATACCTCTGCGAGACCTGTCAGCGATGGCCGTCCCAGCCGGGCCCGGGCGTAGCTCCAACATAGCCCCGTCGCGTGGCCGTCAACAAGGAAAAATCACCCGCTGATGCACCGCTCCTGGCCCCGCTTCGGTGCACGGCTGCCGTTTTCGACGCGCATATTTGTCGTCGCCACGCATGCTCCCTTGCGACGCGCGTATACGGGGCGCGGGAAGGGATATGCGCGTCAGAGGCGGTTTTGCGCGTCGATAACGGCAGAGCGCGTCCGACGGCGGCCCACACCTGCCGCCGCCAGCTTCCGTTCCAGCGTCCCGGGCACCTTGAGGTCGGCCCAGTCCCAGCGCACCACGTTGCAGCCCAGGGCGCGGATCCGGTTTTCGCGCTGCTTTTCAGCCACAACAGCCTGGGATGCGGTCAGGCCCTTGAGGAACTCGGACTTGAGGTACTTTTCCTCGCCGTCGAATTCGCCAACAACCCTGGACTCCTTCCAGTAGAAATCCGAGTAACCAACCAGCCCGTCCGCGTCGGAAAACCGCTGTTGGAGGACCGGGGGTTCGAAGCGGGCCGCATGGATCAGCGCCCGGCTCCAGGACTCCCCGGCCGAGCCTGAAGCGGGATCGGCAAACTCGATGGCCGCCCGGATTCTCCGCGTGGCAGCGGCGGAGTAAATCGATCCCATCCCGCTCTCCAGCTCAGCCTTGGTGATGGCAGGCAGCTGCCGGCGCGGATCCGGCCGGAGCACATGGTCCAGCGGCGCAACGGCCTCGGCGAAGGGGCTGAAGGCCGCCAGGTCCAGGACAGTCCGGATGCGGTCGGTGACCAGGAGGCCCTCCAACCGGACCACCTTCAAATCCGCCCGCGCCGCAAAGTGCCGGCTGACCCCGGCACGTGACCGGCCGCCGTCGTTTTTCAATGTGAGTGCCTTGACCGGGTGATGAAAGCCGATGGTGGGGATTTCCCACACGCTTGCCGCGGAATGGCGGGCGAAAACTGTGGGCTTCTCGAATGCTTCCGCGGCCGCCTGGATGCGGACCCGGTACTGTTCCCACGGTTTCATGGCCCGCCACGCTGGGCCGTCGATGTAGATGCCGTGCCGCACCCGGACCAAAGCGCCGGACCGCACGCGTTTGGCGAGATCGTTGGCACTCAACCCGAGCAGGTTGCGGTCGCGCGACAACAGCAACGGTGGAAGATCGGTCATGCAACCACATTGCCCGGCACACCTTCGCTGCAGTAGTGGAGAGTGCCGCTATGTGGAAAAGCCCCGGCGACGCGGTCGCCCATTTTCGACTCGCATGCTCCCCGGCGCACGCAACATACGGTCTGCGCAGGGGAATCTGCGCGTCGAAAACCGGTCTGCGCCCAACCCGCTACACAGCGGCCGGCTCAACCGAGGCGCGGGAGAGGGACCGCCGCCGCTTGATCCACCGTTCCGCCGCACCCATGGCCCGGGCGGCCCCTGCCCAGTAGAGGACGCCGCAGGCCAGGGACGCCAGCACGGCCAAACCTTTGTCCGCCCGCTCGAAGAGGTCAACGGAATCAAACAGGGGATACACCAGCCAGTGGGTGACGTAGATGTAGAGCGAAGCGCTCGCCAGCAGCGCCATGATCCGGTGGAGTCCCCGGGGCACCCGCAGCGTGGGCAGCCAGAGCAGGATGAGGCATCCTGCCAGGATGGTGGCGCTGCGGTACGGGTTGTCGAAGGAGGCCGGAGCCGCCAGGACGGCGAGAACCGTAACGGCTGAACGCTGCCACAGGGTGCGGGACGCGGCGGCCGCCCAACCCAGCCCGAACAGCCACAGGACCGGCCCCTGCCCCGGATAGCGGCTCTCCACCAGGCCAAAAAGCAGGGGCAGATCCACCAGGACCAGGGCCACCCCAAACGCCCACGGCCAGCGCCGCACCGCCCGGTCAACGGCCGGTACCGCCAGCAACAGGGCCAGGCCCAGCAGGATGTGGACCAGGACCTCCACGAACCAGAACCGCGAGTAGTCGCTCCACCCCGCCGGCCCCACCAGTGAGTTCAACAGGAAAACGTTGTGCAGGGCGTACTTGTCCGTCACGGCGAAGGCCAGCGCGATCACGGCAACGCTCGGCACCACGATCCGCGCGACGCTGCGCAGGTGCCGCCGGAACCGTTCCGTACGCTCCCCCGACAGCTGGAAGCGGGCGAAGTTGTAGCCGGCCACCGCCATGAGCACGTGGGCCGTGCCTTGCCAGTGGAAGAACCCAATATGCGTGGAGACGATCGCGATGATGGCGACGGCGCGCAGCACTATCCCAGTCTCCATCGGCGCGAGCAGCCTCCGCCGGGCCCTGCGCACCCAATTGCCGGAAGCAGTGCCGGAAGGCCCAGCAGTGCCGGAAGGCCCAGCAGTGCCGGAAGGCCCGGCACTGCCGGGAGGCGCGACGGCGGCGGGCACCACGTGCGGCGATGGCGACAGTTCGCAGACCGGCATCAGGTGCCAGCCCCCGGGAAGGTAGCCCAGGGCCCGCTCCAGCCGGACGGACGCCGCCACATAGGACAGTGAATCGCCGCCCAGGGACACGAACGAATCGGTCCCGGCAACCTCGTCCACCTCCAGCACCTCGGCGAAGATGCGCCGCACGTCATCCGAGCCCGCGTCCACAACCCCGGCCGGGCCGCCGTCGTCCGCTTCTCCTCCACCGGCGAGCGCGGCGACGGCAGGATAGTCCGGCTTTCCGTTGCCCAGGCGCGGAATGGCTTGCACCGGGCAAAGGTCGACGGCGGCGCGCGGCAGGCCCAGGCCCTGCGCAAGGGTTTTGGCGAGCAGCGCCACGTCGTGGTCGCCTTCGACGGCGGCCACCACCGCGTCGTCGGAGCCCGCGGCCGCAGCCGTCACCCCCAGGTCCGCCAGCATCCGCTCCACCTGCCCAAGATCCACGCGGAGCCCAACGATCTTCACGAACCTGCTGCGCCGGCCCACAATCTCGTAGAGCCCGTCCGGGCCGCGGCGCGCCAGGTCGCCGGTGCGGAGGTCGGTGACCACCCGGCCCAGGCCGAGGTCCGCCGGCTGTTCGGCGTACCCCAGCATCACGTTGGGGCCGGAGTACACCAGCTCGGACGCGCCCAGGCCGGGCACCGGCTCAAGCCGGAAGGACCCGCCCGGGATGGGCACGCCGATGGCCTCCGGGCGCTCCAGGGCCTGGTCCGGCGGCAGGTAGGCCATGCGGGCGGTGGCCTCGGTCTGCCCGTACATCACGAACAGGTCCCACCCCTGCCGCCGGCCCAGCTCAGCGTAGGCGCGCACGCGGTCGGGGGCCAGCCGTCCGCCGGCCTGGGTGATGTAGCGCAGGCTTGGCACCTCCATGTCCTTGAAGCCCACGCGGTCCAGCAGGTCGAAGGTGTACGGCACTGCCGCGAAGGATGTCACGTGTTCCCTGCGGACCAGGTCCCAGAAGCAGGGGTCCACCACCGAGAGGTCGGTCAGCGCCAGGGATGCGCCCGCCAGGAGGTGGCTGTTCACCACGCTCATGCCGTAGCAGTAGGAGAGGGGCAGGGTGGTGGCCGCGGTATCGCTGGGGCGCAGCTGCAGGTACTCCGCGATCGCGGCTGCGTTGGCCTGGATGCTGTCGGCGGAAAGCCGGACGAGTTTGGGGGAGCCGGTGGACCCGGACGTGCTCAGCAGCAGCGCGAGTTCCGGGTGCAGGTCGTGCCGGGTCTGCTGCCGCCGGACATCCAGGACCGCTTCGCCGTCCGACGCGCTGACAACAACGTCGGGGTCGTAGGCGGCCACCAGTGCGGCCGCGGCTGAGTCCCCCGCGGGCAGGATCAGTAACGGATTGCCGGAGGACAGGGCCGCCAGGTACGACACCAGGGCCGGCAGGGTGTTCCCGGCTTCCAGCGCAATGAGGCGCCGGCCCGGCCCGAACGCCCGGACTATGTCCTCCACCTGCCGGGCCAGTTCCCGGTAGCTCAGCGACCGGCCGTGGGCGCTGACGGCTTGGCGGTCGCCGAAGCGGGCCAGGTCCGCGGCGAACGGAACCCCGGCGAGCTTTGTCTCTGTAGTCACCGGAGAACCATAGAAGGGTAACCTAACCTAACTCAAATGGATTAGGAAAGATTTTTGTGCCGTAAAGCCGTCGGTTAGTGGTGTTCCACCCAGCAGGCCAGGATCGTCGTCGAAAGCTGGTAGGCCAGGGCGTTGCGGGTGATGCTGTCCGGCCCCAAGGTGGGGGGAAGACCCGACGCGTCAACGTGCAGCACGAAGCTGTCCTTCTGGAAGACGGCGGATCCGTCGGCCGTTTCGTATGCCGGAAAACCAAGATTTGCCAGGCCGTCGATGGGTGTTGCGCCTTTTGCGAGGGCCTGCATTGCGGTGAAGTACTTGAGTGCCGATGCCTTGTCCGCCGTTTCCTGGACAGAAATGACAAGCGATCCCTCGGCCAGATGGTAGGTGCAGGTGAAGGTGCTGTCCGCCCAGCTGTCCACGGTGTGCGGGTTCGTAGCCAGGTCCAGGATGGACCGCAGCCTCTCCTTCGGCTGGTCGCCGCAAACCATCAGGGCAGCAGCGCTCGGCCCGCCCGCCGGCGGACCTGGGGATGCTGACCCCTGGGCGTGGTGGCCGCCGCCGTCGTGGCCCACCGCCGGTGACGTTGCCGGTGGGGCCGCCGTCGAACTGCCTGCTGCGGTGACGGATCCCGCCGCTGTTGCACAGCCGGAAAGCAGCAGGGTGCATAGGGCCACGGAGGCCAGCAAGGACTTGTGCTGTTTCACGGCGCATCCAATTCTGCCGGCCCCTGGGAGCGGGGTGCGCGGCTGTTGTCAGGCTTTGAGCTTGGCGTAGATCACGTAGTTGTCATCGAAGAGCCCCGTTGCGGGGTCGTAGCCGTCGCAGGTGATAAGCCGAAGCTCTGCACCGGCAGTGTTGCCGTAAACCTCGAGGGTGGGGAATTCGTTTTTGGAGTAAAGGGCCCCGTGGTCGACGGTGAAGACGGCAGTGCTGCCATCGGCCCGTGAAACGTTGACCTCGGCACCGGGCCCCAGCTTCCGGAGGTCAGCAAACACACCCTTGTGCCCTCCGAGGGCGTTGACGTGGCCCAGGATCACTGAGGGGCCCCGTTCGCCGGGCGTGGGGGAACCGTTGTACCAGCTGGCCGGTGCGCCATTGCCCACATCCTCCGGCACTTTCAGCGAACCGTTCTCCTCCAGTCCCAGGTGGAGAAGGTCCGTCCGCACCCCGATGGAAGGAATGCTCAGGACAGCAGGAGGCGAGGCATCCAGCACGGCCGGCGGCTGCGGCGCAGCCGTGGCCTCTGGTGGAGAAGGGGCTGCTGGTGGAACAGGGGGCGCCGGTGCTGTTGATGTAACCGCGGGGGAAGCAACTTGTGGTGCGGAGGCGGAAGGGGAAGGCCTGGGGTCTGAAGTAGCGGCGCTCCCGGCGGCACAGCCCGCCAGGGAAAGCGCGAGCAGAACCCCGGCCACCGCAGAGGCCCCGGGACCTCCACGGCGGCCGAAATTCCTTGATGTCACAGAATTGATCCGTTCAGCCTTGGCTATGCTGCCGCGTTCCGGCGGCGGACGGCGTAAGCTCCGCCTGCGAGGGCAACCAGGGCCAGGCCGCCGCCGATGGCGAGGGCGCCTGTGTCGGTGCCAGAGCCGGGTTCAGAGGGGATGCCGGTGTTGGCGCCGCCTGCAGGCATCTTCATTTGGCCGGCCGTCAGCGTTCCGCACAGGGCGGGGGACGTAGCCGCCAGCGGCAGTGATGGAACCAGATCACTCTTGGCGGCCTGGCCTGCGGCGCTGAGGGTGGCGGGGTCAAGGCCGTGGACCACAACCACTGCCGTTCCGGATTCCAGGGCCGCCTTGGTTTCGGCGTTCAGTTCGAACGTGCGGTCCACCGTATAGGAAGCGCCCTGTCCGGCGACCTTCAGGTCAAGGCCTGCTGCCTTACTGGTATCGCCGCTGGTGGAAAGGGTGGTGACGATGCCACCGTATGAGGGTGCGCCCTCGGTGGTGGAGATGACTTTGTCGCCGTCCTTGTCCGCAGAAGGGTCGGGGCAGACGCCCTTGGCCCCGCCGTGGATGTGCTGGACGTGGGGGTACGGCGCATCCATGAAGGTGGCGGGCAGGCCCGACACCTTGAGGACGACGTGGGCCTGGTTGCCCATGACATCAACTGTGACGGTGCCCGATCCGGCGCTGCCGTTGATCTGCTTCAGCGTTGACTGGTATGAGCCGTCGGCGGCCATTGCAGGGGAACCGGACAGGGCGAGTGCGGCGAGGGCAAGGGTGGGGACTGCCATAAAGCGAAGTGACTTATTCATTCGGAAAATCTCCTCATTCACGTCCGTGTGATGTTGGCGTCCCCAGAGAGGAGACACCGGTACTTCGCGGCGGCACCATCAGCGGATGGGTGTGGACGTGGCCTGATTCACTTTTTCCGTGTGGTCATTGCTCTTTTGATGGAGGCTGTGAAGGTCACTTCACTATCAACGTCCCGGTCATTCGGGAATGGAAGCTGCAGACGAACCGGTACTCCGCGGGTGAGTCGGGCGCTTTGAAAACTGCGGTTTCACCGGGATCGACTGCAACGTCGAACCCACCATTGTCCTTTGCCGTCACCGTGTGCGGGGCGCTGTCGGCGTTCGTCACCGTCACCATCGATCCCGGTTTGATTGTGGTGGGGACCTCGAACTTGAAATTCCGTATCGTGATCACCGAGGTGGCGGCTTGCGCCGATCCCTCCGCCGACGATTTGGGGGAACCAGTTGAAGGCGAGGCAGGAGTATTACCACTCCCGGCAGCGCACCCGGTGATCCCGATCATGGCGACGGCCACGGTGACGGCCCAGATCCGAGAAGCAGTTTTCATGGCAATACCTTTCAGGAGGGATGCGCCCGTTGCCCGCCGGATGGCGGGCCTTCCGGAAACTACCCCGTGCACCCTATTCGTTGCCCCCGGCCTCCGGGATGGTGTGTCAGTTGGACACGGTGAAGGGAATGACGGTGACCCCGGAGTTGGTGGAGCCCAGTTTGTTGTCGCGGCAGGACGTCCGGAGGTGAAGCTTATGGACGCCGTTGGCCAGTGCCCTGGTGTCAATCGCGATCGGAGCGGCCCCGAAGGGCTCCGGTCCGAAAGCGCCCGCGGAGTCCCAGAGGACCTGCCCCGGGTTGGCCGGAACCGCATGGAAGTCCGGATCGATCGAGATGAAGGAGTGGGTGGCCGGGAGGGAGTTGTTGGGGTGGGTGGTCAGGCCAACTACCGGCGCCCAGGTGCCCGACACCGGAGCATCGGGTATGGGGACGCTGCGGACCGACGACTCACAGTACCCTGCGTGCGTGTACCAGCCCTTGCCTCGCAGGAACGGGTACCGTGAGGCGTCGGACGGGGACTTGCCGTTTTGGATCTCCGTTTGCCAGTTCAGGCTGGCCCGCATTTCGTTGCCGTCCGGTTCAGGGACAAACGCGCGGAGATGGATCTCCTGCAGGCCTGAATGCTTGAACGCCGATATTGGGCGCGAGAACGTCAGCCAGCGCTCACAGGTCCCGGCGCACGTAAAGTCGCCTTTGCCTGAGCCGGACGGTCCGGGGCAGGTGAAGTTCGCTGCAGAAGCCCGCAGGTAGCACTTCTGGACGGCGATTTCGCCATCGGACGTGAGGAACACCATTGAGACGTAATTGGCCTTGCCGGGGTTGTCGTGAAGGATCACCCGGACGTTCACGGTGAGGTTGCCCGAGCTGATGGTTTCCCGTTCCGGGACGCAGGCCCCCAGGTGGAGGTGGCCGGTGTTGGTGACGGCGTTGTTGGCCTGGTCAGCGTCCGGCATCCACCACGACTGCGTATCCACGAACTGCCGGGTCTCCGCGTACATGGTGCCGTCGGCAGGCGGCGCACCCATGCACAGCCCGGCCGCAGCCCTGGCGGTACCGGGACTCAACCCGGTTATGGCAATGAAGGCCAGCGCAACAGCAGATACCAGGGCAAGGAACCGTCTCAAGAGCATCCATCCTTCACGGAGAAACTGCGCGCATTGCTGTCGCCGGCATCGGAACGCCGAACCATGGGATGTTTCGTTATTTTGGCCCGGTAGGGCGTGGAAAGTATATGACCGGACTCATCGCCAAAACCAGAGTTGACAGGCCATAACGACGGCGGCACGCACCTTTCGCAGGACCTGATGGGGCGTTTGGGGAAAGGGTGCAGGAAGTGATGGGGGATCGCGGGAAAGGGGGCAGGAAGTGATGGGGCGTCGCGAGGGGGGAGGGGGACGCTTGACGAGGTCCGGCGCTGCCGCATATCCTGAACGAACGGTCGGTAAATAATTCGGCACGTCCCAGACGGTCTTTGCATAGGAGCAACCATGGCAGCGCAGAACCTGCAGTCAGTGCCCGCTGAGCTAACCCCGGAAGAAGAAGCCGCAGGCCAGGCCCACTTCGACCGGATCATCGCCGAGGACTCGCGCATCGAGCCCCGCGACTGGATGCCCGCGGCCTACCGCAAGACCCTGCTGCGCCAGGTGTCCCAGCACGCGCACTCCGAGATCATCGGCATGCAGCCGGAAGCCAACTGGATCTCCCGCGCCCCCAGCCTGAAGCGCAAGGCCATCCTCATGGCCAAGGTCCAGGACGAGGCCGGCCACGGGCTCTACCTCTACTCCGCCGCCGAAACCCTGGGCCAGTCGCGGGACAAGATGATGGACGACCTCATCGCCGGCAAGGCCCGCTACTCCAGCATCTTCAACTACCCGGCCCTGACCTGGGCGGACATGGGCGCCATCGGCTGGCTGGTGGACGGCGCAGCCATCTGCAACCAGGTCCCGCTGTGCCGCGCCTCCTACGGACCCTACGGCCGCGCCATGGTGCGCATCTGCAAGGAAGAGTCCTTCCACCAGCGCCAGGGCTTCGAGATCCTCCTCGAACTCTCCAACGGCACCCCCGAGCAGAAGCAGATGGCCCAGGACGCCGTGAACCGCTGGTACGCCCCGGCCCTGATGATGTTCGGCCCGCCGGACGACGATTCGCCCAACTCCAAGCAGTCCATGGCCTGGAACATCAAGCGGTTCAGCAATGACGAGCTCCGCAGCCGCTTCGTGGGCATGATGGTGGAGCAGGTCAGGGTCCTGGGCCTCACCCTCCCCGATGACCAGGTCCGCTTCAACGAGGACACCAGGAAGTGGGAGCACGGCCCGCTGGACTGGCACGAGTTCCAGGAGGTCCTGGCCGGCCGCGGTCCCTGCAACGCCCAGCGCCTTGAGCGGCGGAGGGCAGCGCACGACGACGGCGCCTGGGTCCGCGAGGCAGCGGCGGCTTACGCAGCAAAAAAGTCAGCAAAGCAGCAGAAGGAATACGCAGCATGATCCCCACCGACGCCCCAACCTCGCAAGCTCGGCCGGGGACCCCGGTCGGCGTGGCCCCAGCCGGCAACCCGGAAACCCCGGCCAGCTCCGCCACCGAGATCAACCGCGAAGCCCCCAAGGCATCGCCAGCCCCGCAGGAGCACCATGACAAGAGCGCCTGGGGCCTCTGGGAGGTCTTCGTCCGGTCCAGCCGCGGCCTGAGCCACGTCCACGCCGGATCCCTGCATGCCCCGGATGCCGCCATGGCCCTGCGGAATGCACGGGACCTCTACACCCGCCGCAACGAGGGCGTCTCCATCTGGGTGGTCCCGGCGGACGCCATCGCCGCCAGCGATCCCGATTCCAAGGGCTCCTTCTTCGAGTCCCCGCAGGGCAAGGACTACCGGCACGCCACGTACTACACCAAGAGCGAAGGGGTGAAGCACCTGTGAGCACCCCCGAAACCAGCACCCACGAAACCACCGGCCACGGCGACATCTCCACCGGCGTGGCCGGCGGCGACTCCAACGCCTCCGCCACCCGCATCACCCCCGGCAACGCCCTGCGCCCGGAGGACATCGCCCTCGAGGTCCGCACCGGCCTGGTGAAGCCCTCGGAGGACATCGCCGAGTACGCCCTCCGCCTGGGCGACGACGCCCTCATCCTCGCCCAGCGCCTGGGCCACTGGATCTCCCGCGCCCCGGAGCTTGAGGAGGACATCGCCCTGGGCAACATCGCCCTGGACCAGCTGGGCCACGCCCGCAGCTTCCTCACCTACGCCGGCGCCGCGTTCACCAACGAGGATGGCTCGGCCAAGTCCGAGGATGACCTGGCGTACTTCCGCCGCGAGCACGAGTTCCGCAGCGTCCAGCTGTTCGAGCAGCCCAACGGCGACTTCGCGGCCACCATCGCCCGCCAGTTCGTGGTGAGCTACTACCAGTACGAGCTCTACCGCCGCCTCACCGGATCCACCGACGCAACCCTGGCCGCCATCGCCGCCAAGGCCGTCAAGGAAGTGGACTACCACCGGGACCACAGCGCCCAATGGGTGCTGCGCCTGGCCGGCGGCACCGAGGAATCCCGCAAGCGGATGATCCACGGCCTGCGCCTGATGTGGCCGTACGTCAACGAACTGTTCCAGGACGATGACCTGACGCAGCGCCTCGCTGAGGCGGGTGCCGCCGTCGCCCCTTCCTCGCTGAGGGAGGACTTTGACCGCCTCACCGCGGAAATCCTCACCGAGGCCGAACTGGAAGTCCCGGACGTGCCCGCAGCCCCGGGCGGCGGCCGGTACGGCAAGCACTCGGAGTACCTGGGCTACATCCTTGCGGAGATGCAGGTGCTGGCCCGCGAGCATCCCGGGGCCAGCTGGTGACAGCCATGTACATCTCGGACTTCGAAAGCCGCACCCGGACCCCGCAGCAGCGGGCCTGGGACATCGCGGCCACCGTGGTGGATCCGGAGATCCCGGTGCTCACCATCGCGGACCTGGGCATCCTGCGCAACGTGGACGTGCAGGGCAACAGCGTCACTATCACCATCACGCCCACGTACTCGGGCTGCCCGGCCATGGACGCCATCCGCGACGACGTCTACGCCGCCTTCAAGAAGGAGGGCTACGCGGACGTGCACGTGGACCTGGTCCTGGCCCCGGCCTGGACCACGGACTGGATGACGGAGGCCGGAAAGCAGAAGCTGCAGGAGTACGGCATCGCCCCGCCCACCGGGCACAGCAAGGCCGGCGGCCATTCCGGCCCGGTCCGGCTGAGCCTGGCCGTGAAGTGCCCGCAGTGCAACAGCCTCAACACCAAGGAACTCACCCGCTTCGGTTCCACGTCCTGCAAGGCCCTCTATGTGTGCCAGGACTGCAAGGAACCGTTCGACTACTTCAAAGTCCTGTAAGGAAGCCCCATGCCTGTTGTCCGCCAGACCGCCGCCGAAGAGGCTGAGCTGACCGGCCGCCGTCGTCCGTCCTTCCACACCCTCACGGTGAAGGAGGTGCGCCGGCTCACCGACGATGCCATCGAGGTCAGCTTCCATGTGCCGGCGGAGCTCGCCGGCAAGTTCGACTACCTGCCCGGCCAGTACGTGGCCCTGCGCACCACGCTGCCGGATGAGAACGGCGAGCCGAAGGAGATCCGCCGCAGCTACTCCATCTGCGCCGAGCCGCGCAGCTTCGCGGACGGCACCAGCGAGATCCGCGTGGCCATCAAGAAGGACCTGGGCGGGCTGTTCTCCACGTGGGCCAACGCCGAGCTGAAGGCGGGGGACACCCTGGACGTGATGAGCCCCATGGGCGCGTTCGTGTCCAAGCACGGCCGGGACGGTGTGGCCGTGGAGCAGAACGTCATGAACTCCATGAACCACCCGGAGGACCTGGCGGGGGAGCCGGGGAACTTCGTGGCCATCGCGGCCGGGTCCGGCATCACCCCGGTGATCGCCATCGCCCGGACGCTGCTGGCAGCCAACCCGGACACCCGGTTCGACCTGATCTACGCCAACAAGGCCGCCATGGACGTGATGTTCCTGGAGGAGCTGGCGGACCTGAAGGACAAGTACCCGCAGCGGCTGGCCATCCACCACGTGCTCTCGCGCGAGCAGCGGATCGCGCCGCTGCTGTCCGGCCGGATCGACGCGGAGAAGCTGCAGCAGCTGCTGGGCACCGCCCTGCACGCGGACGATGTGGACGAGTGGTTCCTGTGCGGGCCGTTCGAGCTGGTGCAGCTGTGCCGGGACACGCTGGACGAGCGCGGGGTGAAGCCGGAGAACATCCGGTTCGAGCTGTTTACGTCCGGCAAGCCGGACCGCCCGGAGGGGCAGGCCGGCCGTCCCGTGGTGGTGGATGAGTCCAAGGAGACGTACAAGATCACGTTCAAGCTGGACGGCCTGCAGGGCGAGGTGGCCAGCCCCACGCACGCCCGCGAGTCCATCCTCAACGCCGCGCTGCGGGTCCGCCCGGACGTGCCGTTCGCGTGCGCCGGCGGAGTGTGCGGCACCTGCCGCGCCAAGGTGGTCACCGGCAGCGTGACCATGGACGAGAACTACGCGCTGGAGCAGGATGAACTGGACAGGGGCTACGTCCTGACCTGCCAGAGCCACCCCACCAGCAAGGAAGTCACGGTCGACTTCGACGTCTAAGTTGTTACTCACCAAAGGAGCCCCATGATTTCCCTTTCCATCAGCAACGGTGTTGCAGAAGTCGTCCTGGACGCACCGCACAAGCTGAACTCGCTGGATGAGCAGGCGCTGCGGGATTTAGCACAGGCGTACGACGACGCTGCTGCCGCCGCCTCACGCGGTGAGGTGCGGGCGCTGCTGCTGAGGGGAGAGGGCCGCGCCTTCTGCGCGGGCAGGGACATTGCGGGGGTTACCCCGGAGAGCGACGACGCCGCAGCGTACCTGGGCGGGCTGGTGGAGCCGCTGCTGAAGAAGATGGCTTCTTTTCCCGCTCCCACCTTTGCCGCGGCGCAGGGGGCGTGCCTGGGCGTGGGGCTGGGGCTGCTGCTGGCCACGGACGTGGTGTACGTGGCGGAGAACGCCAAGTTCGGCTCGCCGTTCGCCAAACTGGGGGCCACACTGGACTCGGGCGGGCACTGGTACTTCACCGAGCGGCTGGGCATGCACCGCACGCTGGACCTGATCTACACCGCGGACCTGATCTCGGGTGCCGAGGCCGTGGCGCAGGGGATGTTCAGCCGCGCCATGCCGGCCGCCGAACTGCTGGACTCCACCAGGGCCATCGTGGAGCGCGTGGCCGCCGGTGCCACCGAGGCGTTCGTTGCCTCGAAGGAGCTGGTGGCGCACATCCGCGACCAGCGGCTGGGTCTGTGGCAGGCCATGCAGGAGGAGAACGAGGAGCAGGCTCGCCTCTGCAAAACCGACGACTATGCGGAGGGTTTCCGGGCCTTCCAGGAGAAGCGCGAGCCGAAGTTCACGGGGGGCAAATTGCCTTTGTCTGCCGCTGATTTGTAAGGTTCAGCTATGACTAAGGGGAAAGCTATTACCAAAGCCGTCATTCCTGCTGCCGGATTGGGGACACGCTTCCTGCCCGCCACCAAGGCAATGCCGAAGGAAATGTTGCCGGTGGTTGACCGCCCGGCCATCCAGTACGTGGTGGAGGAAGCGATTGACGCAGGCCTCACGGACCTGCTGATGATTACGGGCCGCAACAAGCGTGCCCTGGAGGACCACTTCGACCGCGAGCCGGGCCTGGAGGCCGCGCTCGAGGCCAAGGGGGACAAGGACAAGCTGGGCATGGTGGAGTACGCCTCCAACCTGGGCCCCATCCACTATGTCCGCCAGGGTGAGGCCAAGGGCCTGGGTCACGCTGTGCTCTGCGCCCAGCAGCACGTGGGTGACGAGCCCTTCGCCGTGCTCCTGGGTGACGACCTCATTGACGAGGCTGAGAACCTGCTGGGCACCATGATGGAGGTGCAGCAGAAGACTGGCGGTTCGGTGATCGCCCTGATCGAGGTTGACCCCTCCCAGATCAGTGCCTACGGCTGCGCGGACATCTCGGTTGTTGAAGGCGAGGACTACGTCCGCGTCAACAGCTTGGTGGAGAAGCCGGCGGTCGCTGACGCACCGTCCAACCTGGCCGTGATCGGCCGCTACGTGCTGCACCACTCGGTGTTCGGCGTCCTGGAGAATACCGCTCCCGGCCGTGGCAACGAGATCCAGCTGACCGACGCCCTGCAGACCCTCGCAGCCGGCGAGGGCGAAGGCTCAGGGGTGTACGGTGTGGTCTTCAAGGGCCGCCGCTATGACACCGGTGACAAGCTGAGCTACCTCAAGGCCGTCATCACGCTGGCTTCCGAGCGCGTGGAGTTCGGCGAGGACCTGAAGACCTGGATGAAGGGCTTCGTCGGATAGCCCTGGCGTTCTATTGTTTTTGGGAGGCCCGTTGCCGGAAGGCGGCGGGCCTCCCTTTTTGCACGGCCAGGAGTGCCACCAGGGCGCCGATGACAGCACCTGACGTATTGGTCATGACATCTGACGGGCTTGCAAAACGGCTGTGAAGAAACAGGAACTGTCCCAGTTCGATGCAGCCGGAAACGAGCATTCCGAAAGCGCCGATTTGCCACCATTTTTTGTTGGGAAATGCCAGGGCGCCCACAAAACCAACGGGAAGGAAAAGGCCAACGTTGGCGGATCGTTCCACAAAGTCGTAGTTAAACCAGCGGGGAATACCGTGGTGGTGGATGAAATTCAACACAATGGCTAGCTGCCCTGAGACGGGCTGGTCTACGGGTGTCGGCCAGAAGGCGAGAAGCGCCAACGGAACCACCATGGCCGCGAGGATTAGCTGCCACAGCCGGTGGTTGGTGAGGATTCTCAAAGGGGCCTCAGGACGTCCGTAGAAGGGCGAAGGTGGCGGTGGCGAAGGCACAGGCGGCGAGGAGAACGAGAAGGGCGTAGCCGAGCACCTGTGGGCGGGGGAGCGGGATAGAAAAGTCGTATTCGCGTGGTGCCCTGCGCCAATGTCTCCCCATAGATCAAATAGATACCACACAAAGCAGAAGGTGGGTGCATCTCCGTTTCCGGAAATGCACCCACCTTCGTTGGTGCTAAAAAGCCTTGGTGCTAGGCAGCGACCTCAGCCTTGGCGCGGCGGCGAACCACCACGACGGAGGTTGCACCGGCGGCCAGTGCGCCTGCGCCCACCAGGGTCCACAGGATCAGACCTGAGTCGGCGCCGGTGTTGGCCAGGCCGCCCGTGTTGGCCAGCGGAGCGCCGCCGGCGTTGCCTGCGACGGAGCCGGTGTTTGCCAGGGAAGCAGCCACGGTAACCGTGACGGGGCCAACGACTACACCGGAGGTGTTGCCCTTGGCCGTCAGGGAGTAAGTGCCGGCTTCGCTGATGGAGATCGGCAGGGAGAAGGCGCCCTGGGCGTCGGCGGTTGCGGACAGGGTCTGCGGTGCCTGGAAGACGGGAATCTTCACGGCAACGGAGCGGCCCAGGCCAGCACCGTTGGAGGCCGGAGCCTGGCCCGGCGTAACGGTGATGGTCAGGCCTTCGCCGGCAAGGAAGCCCTGGCCGCGGAAGACGAAGGTTTCACCCGGGCCAACGGTGCCGTCGGAAACGGCGGCCTGCGGCGGAAGCGCCGGGTAGGTTGCGGCCATGGCAGGCGCCGAACCGATGAGTGCGATGGAGCCCGCAAGTGCGAGAGCAGCGAGTGTTTTCTTCATGTATGTCCCCCCGGAGACGTTTAAGTTTTGATTACCCGATTTTGGGGAGATGCCCCCTCCGCACGAGACCATGTGCAGAACTACGGATAGATATCCCAGATAGAAGGTACCATCCCGGATAGGTTGTCACCAACCTCAATCCAGTCGGTTTACATAGTGTTAACGCGATCGTCACTGACCTTGATCACAGGACGCGTTTTCCGTCGGAAGGATAACGTCCTTTACATGCTGCACGGTCGGTGTGACAACCACGTTAGGTTCCATGTGCTGAACTATCTTTCCGAAGGTGAAGTCCACAGTCTTGCTTTCACCAGGCGCAAGCTGCTGAGCAACGACGCCTACCGGTCTGTTGGCATGGATGTAAGGAGCGAAGGGAGTTTTCCGGCCGTCAACCGTGGCTGACTCAACGTTTGCCTGGGCGGGGCCGTAGGCAACGACGTTCGTTTGAACCGTACCCGGGGCAACTCCGAAGGTACCTGCACCCGTGACATAAGCCGGAAGAGAAGTGGCAGCGTCGCTGGGTGCTGTATTAGTGCTGGTCACTCGAACCGTCGTTTGTTCGTAGCCGTCTGCCGGACACTCCTTAATGAGCTTGACCGTACGTTTGACGTAGTAGTCCATTTTCGCGCCAGTGCCGTCATTGAAATAGACACCAAATTGGGCTGGTGAAACACTCGGTCCGGAAATGGAGCCGCTTACGGCATATTTTGAGATTATGGATTGCTCGGCCGCTGCGGCGGACCAGATCAAGACCCGGCCTTCCTCCGTTCCGCGGGTAATGCCGCTGATAAGATCTTTAGTTTCGCCATTTCCGCTGGAAAGTGCTGAGAAGACTTCTTTTGCCACACCAGCGAAGTACGCGTCCTGCAACTTAGGTTGCTTTATTTTCGCGTACACGTCCGAAAGGAGCGTGGGAACCACATTGCTGCCGGTCAGTTCGGTGGGCAATCCCGCTGCCTTGACCCCTGCCAATTCGGAGCCATTGATTGAGACTGGTCCGGTGGACTGAAGGATGTAGCTGAGGACCACCGGATCGATAGAAAGGACTCCATCCACCCGTTGACCAGTCTTCCTTTCCCACATTGCTTGGGCACTACTTGCAGCAGTCGGAAAGTCTGGGGTGAGATTCACGTCTTGCAAATACTTTCCCAGCCGCGTCGAGTAGATCTGCTGCTGTTGCGGATCCACGGATATAGCAGGGGACATAATGCCCATGTCCCCTGCGCTGCCTTGAGCGCCTAAAGAGAGCTTCCCGTGATCCAGTGTGAGAACCGCTACGGCCCCAGGTATGCCTCCTGATGCACGAGCTTCCGCATTGTTTTGGATCATGAGGAGGTAGTTCTTGGAGCCGTCCGCGCCCATCATTGTGGGTAACAGTTGAGCCGCGTCGGAGGCCGATTCCAAAGTATCCGCTGCTGCTGCTAGCTGCTTTTGAGCCGTCTCCAACGGCCGCGCGATTGCCGGAAGAAGATCCATTGAGTTGATGTTGCTCAAACGGTTGGAAGATTCCCTAACGGCGTGGGTGGCAGCTGCCACTTTTGGAGCAGCACGCTGTATGGGCGCCAAATCCGCATCCAGCCGACCTGGGACAATGGATTCCCAATCAAGGGAGCTCAAGACGTCAACTAGTGGCCCGGCTCCCAACTCGACGACGTCATCAGCCGTACGCGCGATCTCAGAAGACGCTCCAAAATTCGCACCAATCCACGGCAGCGCAGATGCCAGACTCCAAATTGGGTCGTCGACAGTTGCCGCAGCGGAGGACGTATGGGCACGGAGGGCTTTGTATGCCGACTCAGCTCCAATCGGGTCCTTTGCTAGTACTCGCTCCTGCAATTGAGGCACCAATGCTGTGGAGGCCTCAAGATCGTTTTTTAGGGCCAAGGCTCTAGAGCCCAACCACGATCCGGTGGCTACGATTCCAACGATTACAAGAGCGCAGAAACCGAAAGTGATCCGCCTACGCCGGCGGAGTCTGCGCGAACTATGTTGCGAGACGCCATCATTGTCGCTTTTTTCCTGGCCTCGACTAACTCGTCTCGCTGCCCTAGTCATGGTCCAACTTCCTCACTTTGGTGGTGTCGCAAGCAGGGTTGCCCTTTTGGCGGGCAATATTCTTGCTGCAATAGACTGGCTACCCCCGGGCTTCCCTCACTGTGTCTCGCTTCGTGGAATTAGTAGGCGCCCGTGCTTCGGAAAACTGCCTGAGCAGTGCGAAGGATGATCATCAGGTCGCCTGCAAGGGACCAATTTTCTACGTAGTAAAGATCGAGGCGGACAGAATCTTGCCAAGACAAATTTGATCGACCGCTTACTTGCCATAGGCCTGTCAGCCCCGGCTTGACAAGCAGCCGTCTTCGGACATCGCGTTCGTACGAGGCCACCTCCCGGGGTAGAGGGGGGCGAGGGCCAACTAAGCTCATGCTCCCACAGAAGACATTGAACAGTTGCGGGAGTTCGTCGAGGCTGTATTTACGTATCGACCGACCAACTCTCGTTACTCTGGGATCGTTCTTCATCTTGAAAAGTACGCCATTACCCTGGTCTTGAAGTTTCAACTTCTCGAGCTGGTCTTCTGCATCGACAACCATAGAACGAAACTTGAGCATTTTGAATGACTGGCCGTTCATGCCCACTCGCTCCTGCCTGAAGAGAATAGGCCCCCTGCTGTCCATTTTAATTGCTAGGGCAACGAGAAACATCACCGGCGTAGCCAAGACAATAAGCAGCACGGATGCAAAAACATCAAAAAGCCGCTTGGCTACTCGTTGTCCACCTTCAAGCGTAGGAGTAGTAACGTGTATAAGCGGAAGTCCCGCTACCTGTTGAGTGTGTATCCGAGGCCCGGCAATGTCAGTGAGGGCAGGTGCCATGATGAGGCCAACGTTTCTCGATGCCAGCTCCCAACCTAAATGTCGCAGGGTTTGTGGGTGCAACTGGACACCTGCAGATATCGCTACGGCGTCGGCCTGGCAAGTCGTGATGGCATTGAGGATATGCTCCGCATCAGCCTGCCGTCCCAAAATGGGCAGTTCGGCGATGGTCTCGGTGACGTCTTCTGCGTTGCCGGGTACATATGCAGCGACAGGTAGGTATCCGGAGAATTTAGCGCCTCTCAGCGATTCCGCTAAATGGGCAACTGCACTGGGGCCCCCTAGTAGCATGAGTCGCGACATGCTTAGGCCACCTTCGCGGTGGACGTTGAGGTGCTGTCGCAGGAGCCACCGCCCGAGGAGTAGACCGAAAAGGCCAACGGGGAGAGCTATACCGACGTAGCCACGTGCTGTGTCGATTCGCAGAGCATACGAAAAAATAGCGACTAAGCCGAATAGCCAAAGAGAGGCTGCTGTAACGCGTTTGTATTCATCTGGACCGGCGCCTAGCACGCGACTTTGTCTGCTATTCCAGGCACCTAGCATCGCCCACCAGATAACTGCGAGTCCTATAGAGAGGCCAGCATAGTTCAGTTCTTTTCCTGAAATGTTCAGTTCTGGTTCGATGCCAAACCTTATTACATAAGCGCCTGCCACTGCCCAAACTATTACAAACGCATCAACGATCCGTAAGAGTCGAGATGTTCTTCGTCGCCAATCGTCTGTGCTCCCCAAATTGCACCCTCCACACCGTTACACGACTGCCAGCCGCGGCTAGCAGTTTTGACTAGAGCCGACTTCCGTTGTTGCTAAGACTAGACTCAGGTTGGCTGCTGCAACGTCCTCGCAGTCATCCGCTAATCGGCAACCGCGGCACGGAGCGACCGCTGGTGTCCGGGCCTAATTATGGACCTCCAGACTGTATCTCCCAACCCGCCAGGTTAATGACCGTGAGCAGCAGATCCAAGAATTGGGGGCGTCAAGCTTTGCTGCTAGGCTTCTGCCGGTCAATCTGGGCGATCTGCCGACGAAAATTGGGGGGAACGTCTCAATGACGGGACTTATAGTACATGAGTGGATCGAGCGCGCCGGCGGGGCTGAAAAGGTGTTGGACGCAATGGCGGACACATTCCCGGACGCGCCGATCCGCTGTCTTTGGAACGATGCTCCTGAACGTTTTGCACACAATCCGCCGGTGGAGTCGTGGTTAGCGCGAACGCCACTAAGGAGCCGAAAAGCCATGGCTGTGGGCTTCATGCCGTTTGCTTGGCGTAACATGCGTGTGAGCAAGCCCGTAGATTGGATGTTGGTTAGCTCTCACTTGTTTGCTCACCACGCCACTCTCCGCGGAGTGGAACGAGATACACCCAAATTTATCTACACCCACACACCCGCTCGGTACATATGGGAACCAGACTTGGACATGCGTGGGCAAGGCTTCGTCCCCCGCATGAGCTCCCCACTTTTTCGCGCGCTAGACCGGCGTCGGGCATCAGAGAACGAAAATATCGCCGCGAATAGCCGCTTCGTCCAAAAACGGATTGAGAACACATGGCAGATGGAATCATCCGTCATATATCCACCCGTGGACGTCGCCCGAATCCAGTCTGTTCATTCGTGGGCGGAGCGACTTACACCAACTGAGGAGAAGATTCTCCAGGGGCTACCCCCAGAGTTTGTTTTGGGAGCCTCCCGCTTTGTTTCCTATAAGCGGCTAGACCAAGTTATAGAATTCGGTAATAAGGCTAGAGTCGCAGTTGTCATCGCTGGCAGCGGCCCAGAGAGTGGGCACCTTAATGCACTGGCAGATAACGTCGACGTGCCTGTCACATTCCTTGATTCCCCGTCCGACGCACTTCTGTTCTCGCTCTATGAACGTGCACTGGCTTACGTATTCCCTGGTGTCGAAGATTTTGGAATAATGCCAGTCGAAGCTATGGCCGTCGGAGCCCCTGTACTCGTAAATAGAGTTGGCGGAGCACCAGAGACAGTGGTGAACGGGGTAACAGGCGTCCATTTTGATTTCACGGAAATGGATGATGCAAAAAATGCGTTATCGATGGTCCAGTCCATCGACCGCACTGCCTGCCGGAGTCGCGCAAAAGATTTTTCGCGCGAAATTTTTGCGGAGCAATTGAAGACCTGGATAGGTGCGCGATGAAAGACATCCTTGTAAATGGGGCCTTTCGTGGCCAGGTCGTAACAGGGCAGCAGCGTTACGCTGATGAAATTTCAAGAGAGCTGCTTCGACAACATCCCGATCGAGTTCGAGAAATTACGCCGCGGCTATGGTGGCAGGGTAAGTCCGAGCGAGCTTGGATTTGGTCTCAGACGCTCGCTTTCCGCACACGCAAGGCGCTTTTGATTTCGCTTACAAGCAGGAGCCCATTACTTGCTTATCGGCACATCCTCGTGGTACACGATATCTTCGTCTTGACGCACCCCGAATGGTACTCTCGCAAGTACGTTTTGACGCATGCTCCAGTACTCAGACTCCAGTTGCGGACGGCCTCGGCAATAATCACCGTTAGTGAACCGGTTTCACGCCAGGTGCTGTCGCTGACACGTAGCGAAACGCCAGTAATAGTCGCCCCCAATGCTCCCGCAGAGGTATTCAGTCGACACATCTGTAAGAGGACTTTGGATAGTATTCTGAGTCGGCTCGCGCTGGAGTCCGGCAGATATATACTTTCTGTGGCCAGCAAGGATCCGAGAAAGAACCTTGCGACCTTGGTTAGGTCTTATTTAGCGCTACCGCAGGATCTCCGCGACCGATACCCGTTGGTCTTGGTTGGAGGTTCCAGCTCGGTCTTCGCAAGCGTCGAAATTCCGATGGACGACTCAGTTCGACATCTAGGATATGTTTCTGATGAAGAATTGGCGGCTCTGTACTACGCCTCAAGCTTCGTTGCTTTCCCTTCATTGGATGAAGGTTTTGGGCTACCAGCGGTCGAGGCACTTAGTGCCGGGGCAAGACTTCTGGTTTCTGATGTCGAAGTAATGAGGTGGGTGTGCTCCGATTTTGCGGAGTACATTGATCCGCAGAATGAGGTCAGCGTGACAAAGGGTCTCAGGTCTATGCTGGAGACTCCGGATAGCCCGACATTGCGGGCGGCAAGGCGCGATTACGCCAACACACGCTTCACTTGGCAAGGCAGTGCAGCACACCTTGCGTCCAGTCTTAACGACCTATACCACCTTAACCTGCGAGACTCGAACCAAACCACAGGCGACTATGTGTAGGCGAAACTGGCGTCTTGTCGAAAGTAGATCAACTCTGCGATGGGTCCCTGTATTCGAAGCTGGCTGTAAAGGGTGAAAGCAAGCAGCAGAAATCCACGACGGATAGCTTGGGGATCGGAGACAAGTCTGAGCCGAGCATCTGTTCGCGGTGGCTTAGTAACGGCAGGGGCTTCATGGATTCGGTTCGGCATCCAGTTTGGGACAACAATTGCTCTCGCGCGACTTCTAGGACCAACGGAATACGGAGCAGCGGCCGTAATCGTGATTTTTGGTGCGGCAGCCGAGCTCCTGCGGGAGTCGGGGTTCTCGACACTCGTTCTACAACGAGCGAACCTCCGTAGAGAGCTGCTCGATTCCCTGCACTACGCCAATGTGATCATAGGTCTCATTCTGGGAGCGTCACTTGCACTGGCAGGGCCTGGTCTAGCACTGGTCTTTGGCAATGATAGATACAGACTTTTTGCTGTTCTGTTGGCGCCAGTCTTCCTCTTTGCCAGCCTGGGATCGATTCCAAACGCGCTTCTAGCTCGGAATTACGAATTTAAGAAGATGGCTTCCATAGAGTTGTTTTCAGTCTTGGTAGGCTGCGCAACGGGCCTGACCGCAGGCGCACTCGGTGCCGGCGCGCTTTCCTTGGTTCTCCAATCAGTAGTATTCATGATTTCACAAGCCGTGCTGACTATAGCCGCATGCCCGTGGAGAGCCCGTAAGTCTGGCAGTGTTCGAGTATTTAGGGCTTCTGTCCCGTTTCTGTGGAACGTTTCTTTTGTTCAGGTTCTCAACTACGTATCGCGTAATATTGACAACGTGCTTGTGGGTGCCTTTTTTGGCGCGCGTGCTGCCGGTCTTTACAATCAGGCCTACCAGCTCATGATTATTCCGCTTCAACAGGTTAACGGTCCCCTGCAGCGCGTCTTCGTTCCGATTCTAAGTCGTACATTTTCTGATCGGGCTCAATATCGTAAATTTGTTCGAACCATTGTGTTTACGGTTAGTTCCATTCTTTGGCCAGCCTTTGCCGTGCTCCTTGTATTCTCTGACGCGTTGATCGTTACTGTATTCGGCGATGCTTGGCGCGAGTCTTCGGCAATATTTGGGGCTCTGGTTTTCGCCGGTGTTGCACAAGCTTTAGGCTACGTGAACTCGTGGATTTTTGTTTCTTCCGGACAGGTACAGCGACAAATGGTATGGTCACTGCTAACCCGCGTACTCATAATAGGTTCTTTCTTTGTTGGCATACCTTGGGGCCCATATGGGATGGCACTCTCATACGCAACTGCCTCCTGCCTCGTAGTTGTACCGGGATTCTTAGTGGTTAGACGCCGCGCCCACTTAGCCCTCGCTGACCTGTTCCGGCCAATCATGTGGCCTGCTGTTCTTACGGGAATCACGGTAGCGGCCGGTTTAGGTCTTAGGCATATGCTTCCGCCAAGTGGAAATTTTCTTTTTCTTGGATTAGATGTCTTCGCTTTGGGCCTTATTCTTTTCGCCTTTGCTTCCTTTGTTCCGGCGTATCGGGTTATAGTTCCTAAAATAGTTTCGCACATTCGCGGCTCATGATGCAAAGATAGTTTTACCTATAGGAGAAGATGTGGAATTTTCGAAGAGGCGCCTCGTTTATTTAGGCTGGCAGGGGTTTAATAATTTTGGTGACGATCTATTGCATGAAGCTTGGAAATATGCGCTGGACGATAACCTTGATATAGAGGCGCCTTTATTTATTAGGGATTACATAAAACGCGGCTTTAGTTTTCTGAAGAGTCGCCTAAAACTGGTGGGATCCGAGTCGCTGATTCTTCTAGGCGGTGGCACAACTATAGGCTTTAGTAGTTGGGCTGGGCATGCACATAACGCGGTCAATTTCTATGGGTCGGCCGGGATTGTTTTGGCTGGTGCTGGAGCTGCAGCTGGGAATGATTCCTATGCGCTGGGCCTGCAGGAGTCGAATTGGAAGCGATGGCGCCAGGTTCCAGGGGCGGTCCTCTTTGGCGTGCGCGGTCCACTGACGGCAGTTGAGTGTGAACTGAATTGGCAGAAGCCGTGCCCCGTGATTGGTGACCCGGCCCTTATGTACCCGACTGTTGCCGGCGTGCTTGTCGACGGCGTTCGCGACCTGGGGACGGTTGGGGTCTGCCTCGGCTCGCAGACGTCCACGCGTTTCAGCGTAGAAACGGTGGCGGAGGGCATCAAAGCTGCGATTGCCAGTTCGAACGAGCTTGTTGAAGCCGTGGTATTCCAGCTAGCAGATAGTGATGCCGAGGTGGCCCAGGAGCTCAGTAAGGAACTTGGGGGTGCGAAGGTCGCTGTGTATAACGGCGACGTGAAGCAAATGCTCCTCCAAATTTCGGAATGTTCTGTTTTCGTTTCGGAACGATTGCACGGGGCTGTGGCAGCAGTCTCCGTTGGGGTTCCTGCCGTGCCGTTGTCCTATGCTTCAAAATGCGACGACTTCTGGCTCAGCGTGGCCGAATCGAAACCCTTAATTCAGGTAGGCCATACTGCGGAGGAACTGGCTTCAGAAATCCAAGCTTGTCAGCAGCCCGAGCGCGTTGCTCGGATTGCGGGCAACCGGGACAAGTTGATTCAGCATCTTCTCAAGTCGGCGTTGGCAATCAAGACCTGGAAGGAAGGAGCGATCTCGGTTTCCGAACTCGTGAAGCGGGCTTTTTTGATGCGTCACGAGGAAGATTTGGTCCGAGGCTCAGTCGTACCCTCGGAGACCTCTCGTTCAGACGATCAAGACCGCGCGGAGGCCACTTCGGCTGACATGGCAGTTGTCGTCCCTTACGGCTCCGGCCTTGAGCTGCTGCGTTTCCAGGTCAAGCGCCTCATGCAGCAGGACTATTCTGGTCGAATCGAGATAGTTGTGGCATGCAATGCTAGCTTTACGCCTGCCGGAGATATGTTCGAAGGGCCTCTCCCGGCAAACATCAGCCTCAGGTCGATTGATGCTACGAGTGTTCCGGGCCCGAGCTTCGCACGGAATGTTGGGTGGCGGGCTACCTCATCGCCAATAGTTGCTTTCTGCGATGCTGACGATGAAGTCGATATCCACTGGCTCTCGGGATTGGCTCGTGCGCTTGCCAAAGCTGATGTTGTTGGGGGGCGACTGAGTTACGATCTGTTGAATGATCCGCACGACGCCTCGTGGCACTATCAGACGACGCAGGGCCTTCCGCGGAAATTCAGGCACCTGGACTTTGTACCCAGCTGCAACTTGGGCGCGAAACGGACTGTCCTTGAGAAGCTTGAGGGCTTTGCTGAAGATACAAGGTTCGGCGAGGACATAGATTTTTGTTGGCGGGCTCAGTACGCAGGATTTCAGCTCTCCTTCGCGCCGGACGCCGTAGTTGAATATCGCTTGCGTACCGGTCTCCGCGAAATTTGGAACCAGTCGTTCAGGTATGGTGCTAGTGATGCCGCCCTTTTAGCCCGACACAGGCTCTTCGGTGCAAGGCGGCCCTTAGCAGACTCGATAGTTGAGGGCCTCGCGACGCCTTGGGCTGCCTTGGCCATGCTCCTCCGTCCTCGGCTTGTACGAAAATTCATCACTCGGGCTGGTAATCAGGCCGGTCGCATGGCGGGAAGGGTACGGGCCAAGGCTGGGGCGCTAGAGTCGCTAACAGACGATCTCGGCTTGTAGTCTCGACAAAACATAGGCGGTCAGACGAATGCATTTGTGCGTTGTTGTTTCCAGCATTGGCAAGACGGAGCGGTTAGCCGCTCTTTTTGAATCCCTCGCTCGTCAAAGCTATAAAGACTTCTCCGTAGGGGTGTGCGACCAAAGCGTAGATTCATCCGTAACCACATTGGCGAACGAGTTTCAAGGCCGGCTTACAATTTTCACGACAACATCTAGTCCTGGCCTTTCTTCAGGCCGTAATGCTGTAATTAGAGCCGCATCTTCTGACGTAAGCCATTTTATCTTTCCAAATGACACGAGTATTTTACCGGAAACTCTTGTTGCTGATCTTTGCCGCAAGCATCCAAAAACGGACTTAGTTGTACTTCGGTACATCGATAACGGGGTTCCTCGTTACCACTTCAAAGACGGCAATTACAGCCTAGATCTGGAAAACGTTTGGCGCGTGATTGAACCGGCCATGGTTCTGTCTCGGACAGCAACAGATGCTGCTGGCGGTTTTGATGAGCTTCTTGGTACCGGGTGCCCAACCCCTTGGCAGTCTGGTGAGGGTACGGACGTACTATTGAAGTTGATGCATAAAAATTTGACTGTGCACTGGGACAATGAGCTAAGTGTCATGGGCGTCTCGGAAAAGCACGGTCTGAGTCAGAAATACTATCTGGCTAAACTTCGGGGATACGGAAGGGGATACGGACGGGTGCATTCGAAGTGGTCTTACCCGATGCTCAAAAAAATAAAAATTTGCGTAACCCCTTGGGCTCGGTTTCTCATGCCCAGTTCGTCCATGAGCTTTACTGAGGCAGCTGCAGTATCACTAGGTAGGCTCGAAGGCCTGATTGGACGTACTGTCGGAAAATGACCAGTCCCATAAGCTCGACCACCACAAGCGGGGTCGGAGATGAATCACGCAAATTTAGGTTATTGCGGCCGCCCAAGGTGCCACTCGGTCGCATGTTAAATCTCAGTGCAGCTATTTTTTTGTATTTCGCACTTGGCCGTGACGCTATAGAAGTCGTCTTGCTTACGTGGTTATCCGTTCTTGCGGTCCAAATTTTCTTTCTGAGGTCTCGTCGTTTGGCGGCAGTACTGTTTCTATCGTTAACGTTGTACGCGTCAACCGCCTACTTGGCTCTCAAGTATGCGCGCCAAAACTTCGAACCTTGGCCCTCGCTTCAGGTAGTCCAATCCGTTACTGCTTTGGACCTGCGGTGTGTGTTCCTAGCCGTGATATTTGTCGAGGTTTTATTTGGGTTCGAGCGCATTGGGGCCGTAGTCTCACGGGCCGCTGGGGCGTGCAGAAATAGTATTGGCTCGGTGCAGTCGAGCCTGCCCGACTTTGTCGTTTCGATCATGTTCGTAACGATAGGCGTGTTTGACTGGCTTAAAATAGCGTCGATTGGATTCGGTAACGTGCTGAGCGGGGAGCGGCGACAGTATGCAACCCAGCTGCTTTTAGGTGGAAACCATAATGTCCAGGTGCTGGTCATGGCTGCCACAGTTTTCCTTGTATGTCGGATCTTCACCCGTTCGATTGGGTCGCTGCCCATCGTTTCGATCGCGATATTGTGGGCTCCATTTTTACTTGTCGGGAGTAGAAAGGAGGCCATTACTACGGGCGCTATTTGTATAATCATGTTGGGTGGGCTGTTGTCGAAGCGCGCAGTTTTGGCATTTGCATCTTGCTCAGTGTTCATTTTCCTTTCTCCATCGCTTAAATCCGGCAGCATTTATGATTCTTTGCATGAGTTTATACTCCCACAATATATGCATTTTTCGATGGCAATGGGATTGGTTCCGCCTGACCTGGGTGGTACGTTCTTGGAACGCTCCCAGTTCCTACTGCCTAATATATTGCGTATCACTGAGATAACCGACTTTGGCCGCGCTTTTTATCGTCTTGGCATCACTGGGGTCGGCCTTGGTGCAAGTCCATTCGGGGAGGCCCAGCTAAGCTATTTCTTTGGTAACACTGAGATCTCATTTGCTATCGTCTTCGTCGCAGCGGTTGCCCTGATGATTTTCTTTGCGCGGAGGGCGCCTATTTATACCGTAGTGGCTTTTGGTCTTCTAGTCGTATACGGTCGTAGCGACTTTTGGACTTATATGTTCTTTGTTTCTTACGTTTCTGCTGCTATATTTCTTTTGTCGAAGTTTCCCGCGTCTAGCAAGTTTCCTTTGGTCTCACCTCGCTACTCTGGCACGGAGTTAGTTTCTTAGCTGTCAGCTGTCAGCTGTGAGCAGTCAGGTCACTGCGATTTTGCGGGCAAGCATTGGCCGATAGTCGTGGTGTTTGGAAATGGCCCTGCAGCAGCATCGAAGTGAAAAGTACGGTGTGGCTGCTACGCAGTCTGCTCGCCGCTGTTACATGGCTATTCGCGGTTCGTGGGGAATTGAGCTGGTGTCGTTGACGACAAGGGGACCCGTGGCCCTGCCCGGATTAGTGTGTCTAGCATTCAACCTGGAACAAGACCACGAGCCGTGATCGAGCCTATCGGGGTCGCAGACGCTGCCACCATTGTTTTCAACCTGCCCGACTACCACGTCATTTCCACCGCTGTTATTGCCGTCCGCCGGCAGGTCATCGTCGAGACCGACCAGCCTCCGGGCTGCCCGAGTTGCGGGGTCATTGCATCCCGGCGGAAGGAACGGCGCCTTCAGCGACTTCGCGATATTCCGGTCGCCGGGCAGGTGGAAGTGCTCTGGTCTAAGTACCGCTGGTATTGCGAAGAGCAGGCGTGTGACGGGCCGTCGTTCTTTGAAGCCACGCCCCAGGTCCCGCGCCGCGTCCGCTCGACGGGCCAGCTGCGGGAGCAGTTCGTTGACGCAGTCATCCGCTCCGGCAGGGCCGTCTCGGAGACCGCCGCTGGCTTGACCGTGTCTGGTGGATGGCTCGGGCGGCGGTGACCGTGGCCTGCCTGCTGCAGCTGCCCGACGTGGACAACCTCAGTCCCCGGATTCTCGGCATTGATGAACACCGGTTCCGCTCCGTGCGCGACTTCCAGGACCCATCAATGAAGGCATGGAACCGAGTCGAACCCACAATGACGACCATCGTAGATCTGGACACCGGCCAAGTCCTTGGCATCGGTGGCGGCCGGAACCACAAGGGAGTCGTGGACTGGCTTTTCGCCCAGCCCATGGAATGGCGCCTGGCCGTGCAGGTCGTCGTGATCGATCCTTCCGCGGCGTTCCGCAAAGCGCTACGGATGTGGCTCCCAGGCACCGCTGTCGCGGTCGATCACTTCCATCTGATCTCCCTAGCCAACCAAGCCATGACCAAGACCCGGCAAAATCTGTCCCAACAGGTTAACGGCCGCCGCGGCCGGGCTATAGACGAGGCCTGGCCCCCGCAGGGACTGCCCCGGCTTTTGTTGACTCGGGGTCTTAGGTCGCTATGAGCGTGGTCCGGTTGAATGTTTCATATTCGATAGGCGTGAGTTTTCCCAGCCGTCTTTGCCGTCGTTGACGGTAGTAAGTTTTTTCGATCCGGGTTGTGATGGCCAGTCGGAGGTCCTGCCTGGTGAGCCACCGACGGTCCAGAACGTTCTCCTGCAGCAGCGAGAAGAACGATTCCATCGCGGCATTGTCCGCGCACGCACCGACCCTGCCCATCGATCCAGTGAGCGCGTGGTGCCGCAGGGATTCGACGAACCGGCGAGACCGGAAATGGAACCCGCGGTCTGAATGCACCACCGTTCCGGCCGGGCGGCGTGAACGAACCGCGGTCTCCAAAGCGGCTCTTCAGAATTGAGAGTGTAGTTTCGGTCTGAATCCGCCGGATTCCAGCAGCGATCTGGCGACATAGTTGGTGAGATTCCGGAAGCCGAGGGCAGATCCTCGTAGGTGTTCGAGTCTCCCATTGATCGCTTCACTTGGGCCGTTTGATGTGCCGGGTCGCTCGAAGTATGCCAGCACGTCCTGGGCCCGTCGTTTGAGGGTGCGCCCGAGAGTTCGGAGCTCGGTCAGCGCGGTGGGGACGCCGCTGCTGAGGGAGTCAATCACGGCTTGCATCATCTGCTGACCTTTGGCCCGGTCTGGTTCCCGGTAAGCGGCAACCATGCGCTGGTAGGCGCCCCAACTGGCTTCGACCTCAACATGCGTATCAGCGGTGAACAGGGTTTCCAGGCGTTGGCGTTGGTTCTCGGTGAGCAGGTCCGCGCCTGTGTGGATGGTCCGGCGAGCCGAATACAGCGGGTCCCCGGCCCGTCCGCGGTGCCCGCACGTCTGCTGCTGAACCCGCCGCCGGCACGAATCAAGGGCATCGCCGGCCAACCGGACGACGTGGAAGGGATCCATCACCGGGACCGCGTCGGGGAGTTCCTCGGCCGCGGCGCTCTTGAACCCGGAGAACCCGTCCATGGCCACGACCTCAACCCCGTCCCGCCATTCTTGGGGGCGTTCCTGGAGCCAGGTCGCGAAGGCTTGTTTCGAGCGGCCCTCGACCATGTCCAGCAGGCGGGACGGGCCCGTGCCATCGCGGATTGGGGTCAGGTCAATGATGACGGTGACGTACTTGTCTCCGCGGCGGGAGTGCCGCCACACATGCTCATCAACACCAATGACCTTGACCCCGTCGAAGCGGTGCGGATCATCGATCAAGACCCTCCGTCCTTCGGCCAGGACGGCCTTGTTCGCGGTATTCCAGGTGACGCCGAGTCCTTCGGCGATCCGGGCGACCGTGAGGTGCTGGCAGACGACGCCTTCCAACGCCCAGCGCAGCCCCCGGCGGGAGAGTTTCGCCCGCGGCTCGGCAGCCTTGGAAGTATCCTGCCGCCAGACGTGCCCGCACCCGGCGCAGCGGTAGCGGCGGATGCTGACCAGCAGTGTGGTCGGCCGCCACCCGAAGGGTTCATGGCCCAGCCGACGGGTCACCGTGTCACGGGGAACGCCCTGGCACCCGCACTTCCGGCACCAGTCATCAGGATCAACAACACGGCAGGCAAGGACGGCGCGGCCCGGGCGGACATGCTGCCCGGTCACTTCGAGTCCGAGTCCGTCGAGGCGGCAGAATGTGGTCAGGTCAGGGCTTTGGAAGGTAGCGTTAAACACGAGGGCCTTGCGGTAGAAAAATCACGATCTAGACAATCCGATTCTCTCCCAAGGCCCTCACCCCAGCCGAAACAACCTCCCCGCCCCGGACTTCTCACGCGGCAGCGCCGATTACACTCTCAATTCTGAAGAGCCTCCAAAGCGGCGACAGCAAGCGATGACTTCATTCGCGAGTCCATCGAGTAGCCAACGATCCTTCCGGAATATACGTCTTTCACCGCGCAGAGGTAGAGCTTGCCCTCTGCTGGTGGGGTGCTCGGTAATGTCCGTCAGCCACAGCTAGTTCGGCGCTGCGGCGGTGAAATCCCTCTCGACCAGGTCGTCGTGAACCGGTGGCCTGGGCTTCCGGTTAAGGCCCCGCTTCTTGGAGAAGACCGACCAGATGCCGTGGTCCCTGCACAGGCGCTGGACCCTGTTCTCACCCGCTGTGATGCCCTTCTCCGGGAGTTCGTCGGCGATGAAACGGTACCCGAAGGCCGGGTCGTCTGCGTGGATGTCCAGTGCGGCGTTGACCAGGTGCGCATCGGCCCAGTCGCGCTCTATCACCGGACTGGCTCGCCATCGGTAGTAGCCTTGCTTGCTGAACTTCAACACCCTGCAGGTCACCGCCACGGGAACACCGTCGGCGGCAAGATCCGTGACCAGCGGGTAGGTCATTTTGGGTTGATGTCTCTGGCCAGATAGTCCGCGGGCCGGCGGAGAATCTCATTCTGCTGTTCCAACAGGCGGTTCTGCTTCTTCAACTCCCGTATCTCGACCTACTCCGTCGTTGCCGGGCCGGCCCCGGCTTCTCTACGCTCGGCGATGGCAATCCAGCGCTTGAGCGTCGTGACCGACAGCCCGAAATCATTCGCAATCTTCGCCAGCGGCGCCTCGCCCTTGCGGGCCACATCTATAACATCCTGGCGGAACTCCGCCCCATAAGCCGTGGGAATGGTCAACATCCTTCCACGAGCACAAGCTCGCTAGGTCAAGGAGTCAACAAACCCGGGGGCAGTCCCTTGCCGGCAACAGCAAAAACGGCTCGGATTACTCACAGCCTTCATCAAGAATGGAACAACCAAGCGCACCGCTCTCTAGGCGCCCTACCGCCCCGAGCCAACAAAGCTGAGGGCAGTCCCATCCGTTAGCCGCTAAGCGTCCAATTCCAACGCAAGCGTCGCGACGACCCACGGAACTCGGCCGACTTCCAGCTGACCTCGTCTTTCAACATCCGCATCGGACAGCGGCATGCTGCTAGAGGCTTAGGTTGAAGGGGTTGGCCGAAGAAGAACCTGGCAGTGTCCGGGGTAAATCAGAGACAGCCTCGATTAGCGCCCCAAAACCTGAGAGGGCGGGTAAGCGACCCAGAGGCTCAGGACGGAGTGGAGTCGTAAAGTGTTAACCCGCCATTTTAGGGCCGGTTGGCATACAGAACTCAGTCGCCAGCTTCGAAGCGCTCCGTGGGAAATCTGTGGGGTGCACGTAAAGGAACAGGCTGTGTCAAATCATGTAGGTCCGACCTGAACTCGGTGAGCTGGTCCTGGCTGCCCCGTTGGCGGCCCGCGCGACGAGTTCGACCAGAAGTGTTGCCCGCGACGTTTTCGGGCCCGTAGGCACCGTAAGAGCCGTAGGAGTAAGCGTCCGGACCTTTCTGAGGTAGACGATTCATGACAACTCCGAGAATGTTGGACCCCACCATAGAAAGGGCACTTAGCGCCTTCTCCAAGTCGTGGTTCCGACTCCTCTGCGCATCGACGACCACAAGCACTCCACCTACATGCTGCGAGAGCACAGCTGCATCTGTGACCGGGAGTAGCGGCGGGGCGTCAATGACTATTGCGTCGAACATTTCCTCCAGGCGCGAAACGAGCTGTTTCATTTCATCAGAGCCAAGAAGTTCACTGGGGTTTGGTGGTATTTGCCCAGATGTCAGAACGTACAAATCACCTTCGCCCCATGGTTGGAGAACGTCGTTGACGTCCGTAGTACCCACTAGCGAGGTCGTTAGTCCGGCGGACATATCTAAACCAAGGTATTCCCCAACCATTGGTCGTCTCAGGTCTGCATCGATCAGACAAACGGACTGACCAGCCTGAGACATCGCAATTGCCAGATTCGTTGCAGTGGTGCTCTTTCCTTCACCCGGAAGGGACGAAGTGATTAGGACAGTTTTGCCATGACTTGAAACGTTGGCGAACTGGAGGTTTGTCCTAAGCTGACGGAACGACTCCGCGCGCGGGCTCTGGAGGCTGGTTTGAGTAAGGAGCGGTTTCTTACTTGTCTCTTGTTCGAAGTGTATTGCTCCGAGTAACGGCGCATCAGTTACTTGCCTAAGGTCAGCCACACTTCGGATCCGCGTATCCAGAATTGAACGCGCCACAGCCCCGGCAACGCCTAGGGCGAGACCGAGAACTAAACCGACGATTAGATTCTGTCGGGTGTTCGGTGCCGACGGCGTCGAGGGCGCTACAGCAGGTTTAATAACGGAGAGGCTGATGGGCGACGGGCCACCGTTCTTTGGTTCTTCCAGGCTCTCTACAGTCTTAATCAGGCTACGGGCGGTTGCCTCGGCGATTGCGGATGCCTGGACCGCTGACGAGTCCGTGACTGTGATGCTGATAAGCACCGTATTAAGTTCCGTTGAAGCTGTAACGCGCTGGGCGAGCTGGCCAGCGCTTGACGACAGTCCTAGCGTATCGATGACGGGTTGTAAGACCGCCGGGGAATCGACAATCTTGACGTAAGACTGTACTCGCGCCTGGCTGAAGGTATTCCCCTGCTGCAACTCTTGGACGGAACCTGAGTTTTGGATCGCAACGAAGAGCTGCGTATCGGCAGTGTAAGTAGGCTTAGTGAGCACCGCGAGTACGCCGCCGCTCAATAAACCCACCAAGGCCAGAGCTAGAATCAACATCCAGTTGCGCCTCAGGATGCGTAGGTACTCACTCAAATCCAAGCCGGAAACCCCCTGTGGCGGATGCTGGAAGCGCAATAGGCGGCTTCCAGGACGGCACTGGCGTGCGGTCCGCTCCATCATACCCGGGCGCTGGAGTCTCATATTCGTGGGTCTTCTACTGGCGTTGAATGCAGACTCCTTTGTTGTGGCTTTTGTTCCCTTCGCCGACACTGCGGACCGAAGTTGGTCGTGCTGGAGTGTGCGCCCGGACGTCCTTGAGGATCCCTCATGCGGAGGTGTAGCACGAGATGTGTGAGGGTCCGTATGGTGGTCCAGGGAGCAACTTTCCGCGTGGATATATCATGCGAGTATGCTCAACGTCGACTGGCATCCGCTCGGATGACTGCGGGCTATGCAACGACAAGTATTTGAGGGTGTCAAAAGCAGGTATTCACTACTCTTACTATCCTTGGGCGGGGCGGCCTAAGTTACTCGAATGGTCACTCGGGAAGCTTACCCAATCACGGTACTCAGGCTTTTTGCTAGCCGCCTCCATTCTCGGCGTAAAGGCGTAGAGGCGGTGCGAAAGGGGAAGGTCTGCGGCATGTGCGGGGTCGCGGAGGCTCGAGGAATATTCCATGGTCAGAGCTCGTGCAGTGCATGCAGAGCCGAGAATGAGAGGGCAAGGTTCGCTCCTCGCTTAGGTTCCTTCGACTAGTAATCTTCACGTCGTTTTTACATTGTTGCTTGGTGGATAAGCGTTCGGTTCGGCAGTCACTGGTCAGGCCAAGGCATGTTACGCTCTCCACCCGGTGGAAGATGACGTTTGTTAAGCTTCTCAGGCTTGAGGATTTCACGGGATTTGGTCAAGCGTTAGTCTCGCGCCGTGCGGAATCGAACCTTGACGAAACATCAGATCCCATCACGTCGGACGGCGCGTGTTCTGCAAAGTACTATCTAGGTCCTGGTGACCGACTGGTCTGTCGGCCTATTGAGGCGGACTGCCCGTCTGAACAGAAAGCTAGGGCTAATGCTGCCTCATCGCGTAATGATTCTTCTCGGTGAGTCCGGGTCGAGCAGGTTGTCCCCTGAACCTATTCTTTTATAAGACTTGCGGTGAACTTCCCGATTCGGGGTGGTCAATGCGAACAGGCGGATCATCTGATCCATGATCGGCCGAATGGACCAAAGGACTCCCTAGTCCTAAACCTCAAGATGACCAACTCCAGCTGAAAAGCGACAGGTATCGATTCGTCATCTTGATAGCGGCAACGTTCCGTTGGCAATCGCAGAGGCGGCTATGCGATTTGCTGGGTAGAATCGGTCACCTAGACGAACGCACACTTCTTGCCGGAGGTACGGAGAAACAATGTCGGAATGGCTCGAAGTCGGCACGGACAACTATTTATTGGTCACCGAAGGATCCCTCCTGAACACGGGCCTGATCGTCGGATCCGAACGCGCCATGGTCATCGACACTGGATGCGGCCCCCGCCAGGGGCGCGAAATCCTGGACGCGGTCAGGGAGAAGACAGACCTGCCGCTCGTGGTCGTCAACACCCACGCGCACTACGACCACTTCTTCGGCAACGCCGTCTTCGCCGAAGCCGGGGTGACAGAATTCTGGGCGCACCAGAACTGCGCCACCGAAATTGACCAGCGCGGTGACCTGCAGCGCCGGCACGTTGGAACGCTCGAGCCGGAGATGGCAGCCGGTGAAGGCGAGAACGTCGAACTCGTGGTCCCCAACGCCATCGTCAAAGACCAGCCCGTCCTGGTGGACCTCGGCGGCCTCACGGCAACCCTGTTCTACCTGGGCCGAGGCCACACCGACGGTGATCTCCTCGTGGGAACGCCCACCACTCTCTACGTAGGTGACCTGGTGGAACAAGGCGCCCACCCCTCCTTCGAGGACTCCTACCCCGAGGAATGGGCCGATGCCCTCAGGCACATCTCGGCTCTACGGCACCGTTACGAATTCCTGATTCCCGGCCACGGCAAGCCTTGCAGCGACCAGTTCGTCAAAACCATGGCCAACACCATGACCACCGCCGTCCGTCAGGCCCGTCAGTCCATCCGCGACACCCCCAACGACGCCACCAAAGCCATTCCCGTCCTGCCCTACGGCCCCGAACAGTCCCGGTGGTTCATCAAGCGGCTCCAGGAGAACTGGCGCAGCAGCCACGACGCCTCTTAACAAACGGCAGTTCCCGGCCAATCTTGAGGTTGGCGTCCTATGGTCAGCGCATGGGCCGCTACGGGGGAAGTTACGACGTTCGCTATTCGAAGCGGGATGCACGGCAGCGCAGGCTGAGGTTCATCTCCTATGTGGCACTGGCCGCCCTGGCCGTTGCCACTATCGGGGTGGTCCTGATGGCTGTGGAGCGGTAAGCGCGCCACCGGCACACAGAACCCTAAATGCAGTCCTGACCTGCACAAACACCCATTCTTGAGTCAACCTTGAGGGTGCACCGCAGGGTAAATTGAGTTCGCCCCGCCAAGGTGGAGGCATGCTCTCACGTCTCCGGGCAGGGAGCGTTGTTCTCACCTGTGCACTGCTTGCCGCCGTCCCATTCCAGCCCGCCACCGCCGCAGCCGCCGCTCCCACCGCAGCACCTGCGGAACGCGTCGCCGCCACCCACACCAACCCGGCCACCGCCCCCGCCAGCCTGGGCTCCGTCTCGGCCATGCCCGGCCAATCCGGCCAGCAGCTCGCCGTCCCGGTGGCCCACGGCCTGCAGCCCGCCCGCATCACCGGCAGCATCGCCGTCACCGGCCAGCCCACCACCGGCACCATCCGCGTCAGCGCCCAGGGCCGCCCCCTCCTCGAAGCACCCGCCAACGGAACCATCGCACTGGACGCCCCCGTCAGCGCGGCGGACTTCACCGACCACCAGCTGGTCCTGGCCCTCGAATACACCCCCGCCGTCCGGGACGTCTGCACCGCCACCCAGTCCACCGCCACCCTCAGCAGCCTCAGCCTCACCACCCAGGGCACCGAAACCGCGCCCACCACCGTGGCCGAATTCCTGGCCCCCTCCGTGCCCGCCATCCTCATTCCCGTCCCGGCCGAGCCCGCCACGGACGTCTCCGTCGGCATCCTCGCCGCCTCCGCCGCCATGGCCCACCGCTACCCGGACGCCGCACTCAAGCTCGTGCCGCCGTCGGACGTGGACGCCCAGGCCGCCGCCCTCCCCGCCGGCTCCCGCATCATCACCATCAGCAGCACGGACGGCGCCGCCAGCACCATGCTCGGCACCCAGGCCGGCCGCCCCGCCCTCACCATCACCGGCACCGGTGAGGGCCTCCGCACCGCCGCCCGCGCCCTGGCAGACACCAAATCCGCCCTGGCGGACGGCGCCACCGTCACCGGCATGACCGCCACCGTCCCCGCCGCCGCCGGACCCGAACAAACCTTCACGGACCTGGGCGCCCAGGCCATCCGGCTGGCCGGCTACGGAACCCAGGAAACCTACCTGGGCGTCAACCAGTCCCAGTTCGGCGGCCCCGTCTCCGCCATCAGCCTCCAGCTCCGCGGCACCCACACCGCCATCCCCACCGGCGGGCAGGCCGCACTCTCCGTCTACTGGAACGACTACCTCCTCAGCTCCCAAACCCTGGACGGTGACACTTTCGACATCACCGCCGACGTCCCCGCCGGCCACATCCAGTCCCGCAACGGGCTCCGCCTGCGCCTCACCGCCCTCCCCGCCGGCGGCGACTGCTCCGGCCCCGCGGGCCTGCTCCCCATGGAACTGACCGTGGACACCACCGGCAGCAAACTCACCGCCCAGCGCGGCCACTCCATTAAGCCCGGCTTCGCCCGCTTCCCCCAGGTCCTGGGCACCACCCTCCCCATCGCGTTCGACGCCGGCGCTACCGCCCAGGAAAACACCATCAACGCCGCCACGCTGGCGTTCTCCCTCCAACGCGACAACGACGCCCTCCTGGACGTCCGCCTCACCACCCCCGCCGCCCTGCTGGACTCCAGCCACTCCGGCCTCCTGGTGGGCGCCACCCCCGCCACCGCCGAACAGGCAGGCGCCCCGCTCCGGCTCGGCGGGTTCCGCACCGTCTCCAGCAAAGACATCGAATACGGCGTAGGCACCACCGCCCCCTACGGCGCCCTGGAAGCCTACGAACACAACGGCCGCAACCTCCTGCTCCTGGGCGGCTGGGCCCCGGACACCACCGGCGGCACGTCCGCGGCAACCGACACCCCCGGAACCCTGCAGGCCAGCCTGGCCAGCTACATCCAGCAGCAGCCCGGCGGCTGGAGCTCCCTGTCCCGCAACCTCCTGGTCACCCAGACCACCGGCAACCCCGTGCTGCTGGAAACCAACGCCATCACCCCCCAGGCCGAAGTCACCGACGGCTTCCGGCCGCTGGCACTCTGGCTCGCCGCCGCAGCCGCCGCACTCATCCTGGCCGCCGGCACCCGGGTGCTGCTCCGGCGTCGCCACCGCCGTGCCGCCCGCGCCCACGCCGACGCCCTGGAACAGGCCGCCGCGGACACCGCCCATGGCCAGTGACCTTCAGGCGGCCGCCGCACCCCTGACGGACGCGCCGGCCGGACCGGCCGCGCCGGCGGGGGAGCGGACCCCATGGCTGCGCCGCACCTGGACCGCCCTGGGGGCCCCGGCTGCCGGGCGCCGCGTCCCTGGGACGGCCGCCATCGCCGTGGTGGCGGCCGCCGTCGGCTTCCTCGCCTGCCTCTACACCACCGGGCAGGGCAGCAACCTGGACTACTCGGACGCGCAAAGCCACCTCACCATCGCCCGGCGCGTGTTCGACAGCAAAGCCCCCGGGTTCGAACAACTCGGCACCGTGTGGCTGCCCATGCCGCACCTGCTGCTCATGCCGTTCATCATCAACCTCTGGATGTTCAGCAGCGGCTGGGGCGCCTGCGTGCTGGGCATCATCGCCTTGGCCGCCACCGCCTCCGGGCTCTACCGGATCTGCGCCCGCGTGGGCTACGGACGCACCGGCCGGCTGGCCGCTGTTCTGGTCCTCTTGGCCAACCCCGCCATCCTCTACACCTACACCACCGCCCTCACCGAACCCGTGCTGCTCATGTGCCTGGTGGCCGGCATGGCAGGCCTGGCGCACTGGGCCACCAGCCGCCGCCGCATGAGCGCCGGCGAGCTGGCCGTGTTCGCCGGGATCCCGTCCGGCGCCGCCGTGCTCTCCCGCTACGAAGGCTGGGCGCTGGTACTCACCGGCACCCTGTTCGTCCTGGTCACCGAGCTGCGCCGCTCCCGCCAGTGGCGCGAGGCCACCAAGATGGCCGCCGCCTACGCCATGGTCCCCGCCGCCGCCGTCCTCTGGTGGCTCTCCTACAACTGGGCCATCTACGGCAACCCGCTGGAATTCATGTTCGGCCAGTACTCCGCCTACGCCCAGCAGAAGAACATCACCGACGGCGGCCTGCTCCCCACCAAGGGCAACCTGGGCCTGACCCTCTGGACGTTCCACTGGTCCTTGCTCGAAACCCTGGGCGTGGTGGTGCTCGCCGCCGCGGCCTGCGGCGCCCTGGTGGTGGTGTACCGGCGCGGGCTGGCCACCAGCACCCTGCTGGTGGCCGTCACCGGCAGCGCCTACGCCTTCGCCCTGGTCAGCCTCTACTTGGGCCAGACCGCCATCAACAACGACCATTCGCTCCCCAGCACCTGGTGGAACAACCGCTTCGCCCTCACCGCGCTGCCCCTGGCCGCCGTGCTGGTGGCGGCGTTCGTGCACCAGGTGACCCGCCGCCGTCGGACCCGTTCCTGGATGGTGGCGTTCCTCCTGCTCGCCCTGGCCGGGCAAAACGCGTGGTGGCTGCAGGACCCCGCCGGCAGGCTGGCCATCCTGGCCGAGGGCCGCATGTCCCACGACTCCAACACCTACTCCTTCGCCGCGGCCCGCTGGCTGAAACAGCATTACGACGGCGGCGGGATCCTCCTGGACGAAAGCGCCCGCGGGAACGCCGTGCTCCCCATGATGGGCATCCCGCTCGCCAACATCTACAACCGGGCCGCCGGCGACCACTTTGGCCCCGCCCTGCAGGACCCGGCCAAGTACGCCAAATGGGTGCTGGTGAACGTCGAAGGCGAGGACGCGCCCCTGGACTCCGGGTTCACGGACCTGGTGCACCAGGCCATCAGCGCCAGCCCCACGTTCAACGCCCGCTACGCCGTGGTGTTCTCCAGCCCCACGCACCGGATCTACGAAAGGACCGTCAACTGATGGCAGAGCAGGCCCCGGTCCTCTCCACCGCCCGCGCCGGTGGTCCCGCCGGTTCCTACGACGACGGCGTGGGCGTGCAGTCCGTGGCGCTGGGCCAGTCGCTGCTCATGGCCGGGCTGATCACCCTGGAGCAGCTGGACCGCGCCCTGGAACGCGCCAACACCGAAGGCGGCCTGCTGGGCCGGCACATCATCCTGGAAACCGGGCTGAACCGGCGGCACGTCTACCAGGTGCTGGCCGAGCAATGGGACGCGCCCCTGGTGGACCTGGTGCACCACCCCTCGGACGACGCCCTGCTGGAACAGCTGAGCTTCACCGAGGTGTCCGAGCCCGGCTGGCTGCCCTGGCACCTGGAAGACGGCGTCCTCACCGTGGCCACCGCCGTCAAACCCAGCGACGAGATCCGCCGCGCCGCCCTCCGCATCCCCGGGGCCGAACATGTGGTGTTCCGCACCACCACCGACTGGGACATCAACCACTCCATCCAGCGTGCCTTCCGCAACCACCTGCTCTACGAATCCGCCGAACGCCTGGCCGAGGAACAACCGGACGGCTCCGCCCGCACCGCCCTGAACCTGTGGCAGCGGCTCCTGCCCGCCGTCCTGCTCAGCTGCCTCCTGGGCGGGCTGCTCCTCGATGCGCAGCTGACCGTGATCGTGCTGCTCACCGCCGTGAACGTAGTGTTCCTGGTGAGCATCGGATTCAAGACTCTGGCCAGCCTCCGCCAGCCGTTCGACGCGCTGCATGACAGGGCCGCCGCCAAGGCACAAGCCCGGGAACTGGAACGGCGCGGCGTGGGGACCGGGGCTTTGGGTGACCCGTTCGGGCTGGCCGGGCGGATCCCCGACGGTGAACTGCCCGTGTACACCATCCTGATTCCGGTGTTCCGCGAGGCCAACATCATCAACAAGCTGCTCGCCAACCTGGAACAACTGGACTATCCGCGCTCCAAGCTGGACGTGCTGGTGCTGCTCGAAGAGGACGACACCGAAACCATCGAGGCCGCCAAGCGCTCCCGGCCGCCCGAATACGTGCGGATCCTGGTGGTGCCCCGCGGCGAGCCGCAGACCAAGCCGCGGGCCTGCAACTACGGCCTCACCTTCGCACGCGGCGAGTACGTGGTGATTTACGACGCCGAGGACCGGCCGGACCCGGGACAGCTCCGCGCGGCCATTGACGCGTTCCGGCAGGACGCCTTCGAACGCCGCTACCTGGCCCCGGACCGGCGGCCGCTGATCTGCGTGCAGGCCGCCCTGAACTACTTCAACGCGGACCAGAACGTGCTCACCCGGCTCTTCGCCATCGAATACACGCACTGGTTCGACTCCATGCTCCCCGGCCTGGACCGCTCCGGCATCCCGCTGCCGCTGGGCGGCACCTCCAACCACTTCGACACCCGGCTGCTGCGGCTCGTGGGTGCCTGGGACCCGTGGAACGTCACCGAGGACGCGGACCTGGGGCTCCGCGCCGCCGTCGAAGGCTACCGGGTGGGCGTCATCAACTCCACCACCTGGGAGGAAGCCTGCTCGCAGGTGCCGGCATGGATCAAGCAGCGGACCCGCTGGATCAAGGGATACATGGTCACCGCGGCCGTGAACACTCGCAACACCGTCCGGTACGTCAAGCGCACGGGGGTGGCCGGCGCCGTCGGCTTCCTGGGCCTGATCCTGGGCACCCCGCTGGCGTTCCTGGCCTACCCGCTGGTGCTCGGCTTCACCATCGTCACCTATGTGGGCTACAACTTTGTGGGCCTGGTGCTGCCCGAATGGCTGCTGCTGGGCGGGGTGGTGTCCATGCTGTTCGGCAACGCCATGATGATCCTGGTGTCCGGCATCGCCACCTGGCGGCGGCATGGCTGGCGGATCGCCATCTTCGCGCTGCTCAACCCGGCGTACTGGGTGCTGCACGCCGTGGCCGCGTGGCGTGCGGCCTGGCAGATGCTCTCCAGCCCGCACAAGTGGGAGAAGACCCCGCACGGCCTGGACGAGGAATACCACGACGACGGGCGGTGGTCCGCATGAACGTGCACCTTTCCGTGCTGGACCCCTCAACCCTGGAGCTTCCGGTCCTGGACCCACAGCGGGTCCGCCACCTGGGGGAGGAACTGGACAGCCCCGCCGGTGCACACGAGTTCCTGGGCGCCTACCTGGAGATGCTGCCGGACCGGCTGGCCAAGGTCAGCAACGCCGTGTGCGCGGCCGACGACGAGACTGCCATGGACCGGGCGCTCAGCCTCAAGGTCACCTCCACCATGGTGGGCGCCCTGCAGCTGGCGGCGCTCGCCGAGGCCATGGAGGCGCTGGTCTGCCGGGGCGACTGGGTAGCCGCGGAACCCCTGCTCGATGTGCTGGCACCCGCCGTCGCCGCCGTTCTGAAAGCCGGTACCGTCGTCGTCAACGGCCTGCTGCAGCCCTGAGGTCAAGCCCACAGGGGCCGGCTCCACCGGACCTTGGCCGGGCGCAACCGTTGTCCGGGACGCATCTGTACGATGTGCCCCGGACAACGTCCCGCCGCGGTTTCAGGCGGGCACGCCTTACCCTGCCAGCGCGTCCGCCACCAGGGTCAGGGTATCGGCGGCATAGTCACTGATGTGCTTTTGCCGCTGTGCCTTCAGTTCCTGGGTAAAGGCGGCCAGCGCATGGTCCTGAAGCTTGCTCACGAGGCTGTCCCGCAGGCCCTGGTTATCAATGTCTCCGGAGCTGCTGTAGGTGGTCACCAGCTTCTCCAGCGTCGCAAAGGGATCGCCCTTGTCCGCGAGGTAGCCCAACCCGTGCTCCTGCAGCGCGCTGCCAGCCACAGGCTTCATGAACGTCACGTCCGGGAGTGAGCCGTCCGCCTTCCTGGGAGCGGTCAGCTGCTGCATGTCCAGGCTCTCGAAGTCTCCGGCAGCCACGCTCAGGCCGCCATCAATCGTCCACGAATTGTTCGTCTCGTTCTCCGCCGGAGTGTTGTCGTTTGAGGTCAACGGGCCGGAGTAGGCCACGTTGTTGTGCAGGACCTCCCGGTAGCCCGGAATGTTCTCCGGGCTTGTTGGACTCACGCGCTCCAGCATGTTGAAATTGGCGCCGTACCCGGGCTTGTAGGCCGTGTTATTGATCCAATTCGCCGATTGTCCCGGCTGATGGTTGGCGTAGAAGTTGTTGGCGCCGTTATCGGCGGCCAGGCTGTTGATAACTGTGTGCAGTGGAATCGGATCGGGGAGCCCGGTGGTGCGGTATGCGTAGCCGCCCACCTTGAATCCGTTCTGGTCACCCACGCCGTTCTGGTTGCCGTGGTGGTCAAACGACCAGTCGTTGATGTAGGCCACCCGGCCTTCTGAGGTGATGCTGTCGAAGCCGTCATCACTGTTGTGCCACGCCCGGTCATTGATGAACCACACGTTCTTTGCGTGGGCACCGAAGCCGTCAGTATTTCCGGCCGACAGGGCGGTGGGGCCGATGTTGTTGTACGAGTCGCTGTTCAGGACAACGCCCGTTCCGTTGAGCGTGTAGTAGAAGCCGATTGCCTCGTTGTCATGGGCCGCCATGTTGAGGAAGTTGGCGCCGCCGGCAATCCTGAAAGCCTCCGATTGCTTTTGGGCGCCCACCTGGACTCCGGTCACATCGAATCCTACGAAGTTCACGCCGGTCACTGCCGTTTCGATGTAGAAGCCGGCCACGCGCTGATCGGTGGGCACGTTGCTGAAATCGAAAACCGGCCGGGCGTCCCCCGGGTATGCCGCGTAGGTGATCCCGCTCTTATAGATGTCATTGACGTAGTGGTACACGTCTTCGAACGGATTGTTAGTTTCGGGTATTTCGAACTGGTTGTAGATTCCGCCACGGATGTAGACGATGTCTCCGGCCGACGCTGCTGCCTGCCCTTTCATCAGCGTCTTGAAGGGAGCGCTCTGTGTTCCCGGGTTGCTGTCGCTTCCGCTCGGCGAGATGAAATAGGCGTGCGCATCCGGTGAGGGCGCTGCCGCCACCGCGCTGAGCATTGACAGGTCCGGGGCCGGAGGCTGTTCCGCCGGACTCGCGCTGGCGGGGTCAACGACGAACAATGCCCCCATCACACAGGCACCGGCCACTGCAGCAGCTATCCGCTTCGATTTTTTCACGCACATTACTCCTTTGTATGTATGTCGAATCATCTGGAAAAAATGCTCTGGGGGAGACCTTTAGGGATGTCCCTTTATCGATGTGACAAAGCGCTGTGCGCACCACAAGAAGGCCGGGAGTGGTGGCCATGGTTCTGGTGCGCCCGGGAAAGGATGGCGGCCCCGCAGCCCCGCTGACATGTCCCGAATCCCGAAGATGGAACGATTCAAACACGGGGAATGCGCTTTCACAAGGGCAATCCAAGGTTTGTTTCGGGGGTGAGGACGCGATTAGCCGGGGGTTTCTCTCCGATCCTAAGAGCCGCCGCGGTCCCCGTGCGGGTGCGGCGAAAAGGCGGCGTCTTGAGGAAACCTTGAGTTTTTGACGCAATTTGTCAATTACGTTCTTGTCTGGTTGGGTCTATACAGGGGGCTCACTATCACCAATGGAGACTGTTGTGGCTTTTGAAGACTATGCCCTGGCGCTCTGCGCACTGCTCGGCACCTTGTTGGTCCCCTTCGCAGTCCTCTACCAAATGCTGCGGCTCAAGCGCCGCGCACTCCGGATCCCCGTCCGGCCCGCACCCAGAGGTAATCAACGCTGACCATGCCGTACGTCGACATCAACCCCCACAAAGGCCGTCCCAAGTGGGTGGGGTACACCATTCTTGCCGTCCTCCTGGTCCTCACCGTCGCGGTGGTAGCGGCCGCCCTCACGCACCACTAACTAAACAGCCTGGCTGGGTAACCCGGTCCCAGCGCCTAGACTTACTGTTTGAACTAGTGCTGCATAACAGTTTGCCGATCGTCCGGGGGGACAGACATGCCAGAACCGGCGGATCAGAATGCAGGCGCCCCAGCAGAGGATGCAGGGCAGCCGCAACTGCGCCGACGCCGCGACCTTCGTCGTGCCGACGGCTCAGTGGACGATGCCTGGACAGGAACCATGCCAGCAGTAACCCCTTCCCCTTCCAGTTCCAACGGCGCCGGGACGCCAGCTACTCGCCGCACGTCCTGGGCGGCAGCGGCTGCCGCAGCCGATGCCACCAAGCCGTCGCGGGCACCATCACCTGCACCGGCCCCTCCTGCGCCACCCGCCGCGGATCCAATCGCGTCTGTTCCCTCCGCGCCGCCGGTCGATGTTTCAGGTGACGCTGCCCGCGAAGCTGCCGCGCCGCCGTCGGACGCTCCTGCCTTCCGCCGCAGCCGTCCTACCGTGGCGGACACGATCGCCGAAGTCCCCTTGCCGGACTTCATCAGTTCGCCGGGCCTGTTCGTCAAGGAGCAGAAGCCCCGACCCAAGGGTGGCATCCGTGGGGCGCTGTACAACCTGACCGGAGGCGCTTGGAACCTTGGCCCGGGGCCCAAGCAGCGGCAGGAGGACGAGCTGGGGCGCCGGATTTCCAGGCAGCTCCAGGGCAGCTACAACACCGCCATCCTCAGCCTCAAGGGCGGCATCGGCAAGACCTCCACCACCGTGGGCGTGGGCCTGACCCTGGCCGAATACCGCGGCGACGCGCCCTGCGCCATCGACGCCAACCCGGACTCCGGCGATTTGGTGGAGCGCGCCCTGGGTGAGGGCATCTACCAGCAGGCCAGCCCGCGGACTATCACGGACCTGCTGGAGAACATTGAATCCATTGACTCGCTGACGGCGCTTGCCCGGTACATGCACCACGCCGGCCGGCTGCACCTGATTGCGGGGGAGCAGGACCCGGAAGTTTCGGACTCGCTGACGGCCGAGGAGTACCTGCGGATCCGCAAGCTCATCTCCGGCTACTACTCGGTAGCGCTCACCGACTGCGGCACCGGCGTAACCCACAACGCGATGAGCGGCATCCTGCAGTCGGCCGACAACCTGGTGATCGCCGCCGGCTATGCGGTGTCCGGTGCCAAGCGGGCCCGCAGCACCCTGCACTGGCTGGCCAGCCACGGCTACGAGGACCTGGCCCGGAACGCCATTGTGGTGATCACGGACAAGGACGAGGTGTCCTCCCGGGTGGACAAGGACGCGATCGAAGAGCACCTGTCTGGGATCTGCCGCGAACTTATCGCCGTTCCTCACGACCGCGGTGTTGCTGATGGCGATCTGGTGACCCTTGACGTGCTGAAGCCGGAGACCCGGCGGGCGTACAAGGAAATTGCCGCTGCGATCGTGGACGGGTACCGGTAGGCCTTCTACCTTTCTGCGAAAGGTCCCGCGTCGGCGCGAGGTTCTGGGCCCCGGATACGCAGGCGACCCGCCGGCCCTAGGCGGTCCCAGCGTCCCATGTCCGAAACGTGACGGAGCCTATTGGTTGTACGGGCTGACATGACCCCATAATTTTGCCTAGCTGTAGGCAGAAACCTGATGGGGGACCTAAATGAACAATGAGTCGGCGCCGGTATATGTACCGCCGATGGGTGGGGATTCCCAACCGAGCCAGCGGAGGCCCCGGAAATGGCCGTTCGTCCTGGCTATCGTCGTGCTGGCTGTGCTCGTAAGCGTCCTCGGTGCAGCGTACGCTTACAGTACTAACTCCGCGGATAAGTGGCGGGCAAGCTCGGACAAGGCTTCACGTAGTCTTGCCTCAATGACCGCGGAGCGCGACGGCTTGTCGGCGAAAAACGCCTCCCTGACGGATCAGTTGAGGACAGCCAACGGTAAGCTGACCGACACCACGAACCAGCTAAACGACGCGAACGCCCGAATCCGCTCCCTAGCGAACGAGAAAGCGCAACTCGGGGACAGTACTGCATTTCTTGCGGAAGTTGTTGTTACGTCTCAAAACGTCAGCACGGAGATGTCCACCTGCATCCGCGACCTGCAAAAGCTGCAAACCTATCTCGTGAACTACACTGCCTACGAGCAAGCCTCGCTGGTTAGTTTCGTGCAGGGCGTGAATTCAGCATGCAACACTGCGCGGGCAGACAGCGACAGCCTTACACGGACCATCCAGGGCTTGAAATGAGTTTCAGGAGACTGCGCATTGCTTGCGCGGTCGTACTTGCTCTGCTGGTGATATCGGGCTGTGGTCTTGCCCCCGTGCCTCCGCCGCCCTCACCGATTCCCTCGCCAACTGTCGCGCCAATACAGTCGGTAGCCGCGCCAACTGCGCCGACCCCGGCTGGTAGCACGTCCGGATTCAGCACCTATGAGCGTGCTGCGCTGCGGGTTCGCAATGTGGGCTGTGGTGGAGTCTCCAGCGGATCAGGGTTCGCCATCGCAGACCATGTGTTCGTCACTAACCGCCACGTTGTTGGCGGGGCAGCGCTCCTGCAGGTGAGCACGTATGACGGCAGAGATCTCACGGTCAACGCGGTAGGCGCGGCCGTTGTCGCCGATCTTGCTCTGGTCTGGACGAAGGAGTCATTACCGGCCACGCTCCAACTCGCGCTATCAAACCCTCAGGCTGGGTCCGAGGTTACGGCGATTGGATATCCCCTTGGTGGCGAGCTAACCACCACGAACGGGAAGGTTCTGCGATACGGTAGCGACCCTCTAGGTTCGTCACCTCTGCAGATGATGTACAACAGCGCACCTATAGAGCACGGCAGCTCAGGCAGTCCCCTTGTCAACTCCTCAGGGAAGCTCGTGGGAGTTGCGTATGCCGGCGGGGGCGGCCAGTACATTGCGGTGCCGGTAGAGGCTCTCAACCAAGTACTCAAGGATCCTTCGAAGTTCTCGAACGAGGCTGGCTGTGATTAAAGATGGGAACCCAACAGGTCGTAGTCTCAGGAACTGCTGGAAGTGGACGGGTGTCTGCCGTCGTAATACTGAATACTGGAACGCTGCTGCCTCGTAACCTCAAATGAGGAAGCCCCCTGCGATCGGTGTCTAGCAGCACGGCCAGAGAACACAGCGCGCATTCGCAGTTCCTGCCCTTCGGTCTTGGATACTCGAAGCATGGTGATTCACATCAGGCTCAGCAGCCTGACTGCAGCGGAAAACGACGACCCGCTTGGGCGCGCATGGTACGGCTATAACCCGGACGCGACACCGGAGGAACTTTGGGATCACAACCGCGGAGATTACCGCTTGGACGCAGACCGCATCGCAAGTGAACGCTGGGCGGCGCTCAATTACCAAGGCATGGTTGTTCTGGTCGCTGCGTTGGACGACCCGAAGCACCAGGTGTTGACAGGCATGCCGGGGAGACCAAAAAAGGCGCTTCTCGGCCATGTCCTGCGTGCTGGAGATTACGTTCACGACGCCCTAATTGGAACACGCGTCACATACGACAGCAGGAACTCAATCCAGTACGGCCTGGACCCTGTGGCTGAGCGCCCCGACGAAGATCCTCTCGAGGCTTGGGACCGGCCCGGAGCAAGCGGCCAAGGGCTCCAAATGGATGCCGCCGCCCGACGAGCAATCGAGAATGCAGCGCAGGACCGCTTGATGCGCTACTACCGGGAGCGAGGCTGGACCGTCACCGATACGCGACTGAACCGTCCGTACGACGCCGTAGCAGTCAGGGGAACGGAAGTGATTTACCTCGAAGCCAAGGGCACACAGAGTGCAGGACAATCCGTTATCTTGACGCGCAATGAGGTGGACCATGCCCGCAAGCACCCCGGGCAGTGCCGAATAGGCGTGTGGTCAGGCATGCGTTTAATAGACGGGGTGGTGGATTTCGAGGCGGGATCATTCAGGGTTGTTGATCTTGCTCCAGAAGATCGGGACCTCCGTCCGCGAGACTTTGACTGGACTCTTCCCGACAGATTGAGCTGAAGGCACCCGTCGCAACGCGCTCGCAACCGGTGCGTGCCGCCGTCGTCCTTCTCCCGTGTCCAAACCCTCCGCCCTGCTGCCGTTTGTCCCGGGTGCATGGGAACAGCGGAAGTGCAGCCGCAGGCGCCTGCCTGCGGACGACGGCGGCGAAGGAACTGGACATGATGACGTCACACCCGAGCGAACGGCACGAGCCCGAAAACGAATGTGGAGCTGACCCCGTTATTCAGCGGGCCGGGGGAGTCCACCCTCTTTCCGCGCTTCACCATTCCGGACGGGGAGTCGCTGCCGGGCACCGCCTACCAGGTGGTGCACGACGAGGTGATGCTGGACGGCAACTCGCGCCTGAACCTGGCCACGTTCGTGGGGCCCGGATGGAACGGGAAGCCTCGCAGTTGTACGCGGAAGCCTTCGACGAGAACTGCCCGCCTCCCGTCGGGGAAGCGGGCAGTTACTGAAGACAGATTCATGCTTCTACACGAGCAGGCTCTCGGGCACGGCTGACGTGCTGCGCCCTGCAAAGATGCTGCTGTCCAGGTCCGCAACGGATGACTTGCCCACGAACCCCATCGCCCCCTTGAGCTCGTCCTGCAGGATGCCGAACACCCGGTCCACGGCAGGCTCCCCGCCCGTGGCGAGGGCGTAGGCAAACGGGCGCCCGGCCAGTGCCGCCTTGGCGCCCAGTGCCACTGCCTTGACGATGTCGTGGCCGCGCCGGATGCCGCCGTCGAGATAGATCTCCGCCCGGCCGCCGACAGCGTCCGCGATGGAGGGCAGCACATCGATGGTGGCGGGCTGGGAGTCGAACTGCCGGCCGCCGTGGTTGGAGACGAAGATGCCGTCCGCGCCCTCGTCCACGGCCCGGGCCGCGTCCTCGGCGTCCATGATGCCCTTGATCACCAGGTTCCCCTTCCACTCGGACCGGAGCCTGGCGAAGTCCTCCCAGGTGGCACCCGGGTTCTTGTTGGTTGCCATCCAGTTGTTCATCTCGTCCATGCGCAGCGGGCGGCCGTTGATCTGGTAGTTCCCGTAGGTCATTTTCCGGCCGGTGAGCCAGCGCCACAGCCAGGCCGGGCGGGTGGCGGCATTGAAGTAGTCCGCCACCGGAGGGCGCGGCGGCATGGACAGTCCATGGTGAAGGTCCCGTTCCCGCTTGCTCGATGAACCCACGTCACCCGCCACCACCAGGGTCTCCACCCCCACGGCCCGGGCCCGGTTGATGTAGCTGGCGGTTTCCTCCGGATCCTTCCAGAAGGCGATCTGCGCCCACAGGTTGTTGGGGGCCACCTTGGCCACCTCTTCCAGCGAGCAGCCGGCCCACGCGCTGTGGATGAAAATCGACCCCGCCCGCACTGCGGCCCGGGCAACGGCAGGATCCGAACCCGGGTGGAAGATGGTGAGCATGCCCATCGGTGCCACCATCAGCGGCAGCGCCAGGGAATGGCCCAGCACTGTGGTGGACGTGTTCAGTCCCCGGAGGTCCACCATTGACCGTTGGCGAAGCATCAGGGCATCGAACCGGTCCTCGTTGGCGCGCATGGTGGTCTCGTCCAGCGCGCCGCCCTCCAAATAGTCCGAGATCATTTTCGGAAGCTGTTTCCGGGAAGCCTTGCGGTAGTCATCGATGCTGACAATCCATTTGTTTCTCAAGGGTCCTGCTCCAATGTGAAGGTCTAAATTACTTTCGCCAAGAATTGTTTGGTGCGTTCATGCCGGGGGTCGCGCAGGACAGTCCGGGGGTCGCCCTGCTCCACGATGCCGCCCCCGTCCATGAAGATCAGGTGGTCGCCCACTTCCCGCGCGAAGCCGATCTCGTGGGTGACCACGATCATGGTCATCCCGCCGTCAGCGAGCTTGCGCATCACGTCCAGCACCTCGCCCACCAACTCCGGGTCCAGGGCCGATGTTGGCTCGTCGAACAGCATCAGCCGTGGCTCCATGGCCAGTGCCCTGGCGATGGCCACGCGCTGCTGCTGGCCGCCGGACAGGGACGCCGGGTAGGCGTGGACCTTCTCGGAAAGCCCCACCCGCTCCAGGAGGACGCGGGCCCGGTCCTGCACTGCCTTCCGGTTCTCCCTCTTCACCCTGACCGGCGCCTCGCAGATGTTCTCCAGCACCGTCATGTGGGGGAAAAGGTTGAAGCTCTGGAAGACCATGCCGATGTTCTCGCGCATCCTCGCCGCCTCGGCGTTGTTCTGCGCGTGCAGCCGGCCTTTCCTGATCTTCACGCCAACCGGCTGTCCGTCCACAAGGATGTATCCGCCGTCGAGCGTTTCCAGCTGGTTGATGCAGCGAAGGAACGTGGACTTGCCGGATCCGGACGGCCCGATAATGCAGGTCACACTGCCCTTGGGGATGGTGAGGTCGATGCCCTTGAGGACTTCGAGGTCGCCGAAACTCTTGGTGACCCCCTGCGCTTCGATCATCACGTCACTCATGGCCGGGCCTCCTCTGGTGTGGTGCGGGGGTTCGCCGCCTTGGGCTTGCGGGGCCGCCGGGGGATGCGTCCGGAAGTGATTCCGCCCCGGTTGAAGTGCCGTTCAATGAAGAACTGCCCAAGGCTCAGAACGCTGGTCACCAGCAGGTACCACATGCTTGCGGCGATAAGCAGGGGAATGGTTTTGAAGTTGGCGCTGTAGACCAGCTGCGCTGAATAGAGCAGCTCGGGGAAGGCCAGGACGCTCACGAGGGAGGTGGTCTTCAGCATGGAGATGGTCTGGTTGCCCGTTGGCGGGATGATGATCTTCATTGCCTGTGGCAGGACGATCCGGGAAAGTATCGCGAACCGGCGCATGCCCAGGGCCGTGGCCGCTTCCGTCTGTCCACGGTTGACGCTCAGGAGCCCTGCCCGGACGATCTCCGACATGTAGGCACCTTCGTTCAGGCCCAGGCCGAGGATTGCCGCCATGAAGGGGGTGATGAGCACGTTGGCATCCACCGAGAAGAACTCGGGCCCGAACGGCACGCCCACCGCAATCCGTGGGTAGATGGCGGCGATAAAACCCCAGAAGAGCAATTGGACGAAGACCGGCACCCCGCGGAAGAGCCAGACCAGGAACGCGGCGGTCCCGGCCACAATGGCGTTCGGGGCGAGCCTGGCCAGCGCCAGCAGGACGCCGACGACGATTCCCACAGCCATGGAGATGGCCGTGAGTCCCAGCGTCCGCAGAAGGCCCGTGAACAGCCGCTCCGAGGTGAACCAGCCGAAGACCACGTTCCACTCGAACCGCGGATTGGTGACGAGGGAGTAGCCCACCAGGAAGATCGCGAACAAGACGATTGCCGCCGTCAGCCACAACCCTCCGTGGCGCTGGTGCGGACGGCCCAGGAGAAGCTGGCGGTCCAGCGCGTCACCGGCGGGTGCCTTGGCGTCGGGTTCCGTGGCTGTGTTGGCCATGTGGCTACTGCGCTTTGTTGAAGGCGAAGTCAGAGATTGCACCGGTGCCCACGCCCCACTTGTCGAGGATCTCCTTGTACTTGCCGCTCTTCGCGAGAGACTCCATGCCCAGCTGCACCGCCTTTTCCAGGCCCGCGCCCTTCTTGAAGCCGATGCTGACGGGGGAGACGTCCTTTTCGCCGAGCAGTTCGATCTGGCCGCCCTGCTTGATGGCGTAGCCCAGGGTGGGTCCGTCGATGTAGACCGCATCGATGCGTCCGGCCGTCAGTGCGAGATTGGGGGCCTGCATATCGGGGTAGGTCATGGCCTCGATGGCTGGGCTGCCGGTGGCAGTGCACGCCTGGGACAGGGCAGGCAGGCGCTTGAGGTCCTGGAATGAACCCTTCAGCACGCCAACACGCTTCCCGCAGAGTGTGTCCAGCGTGAGGTGCTGCGGGTTGCCCGGAGCCACACCAATGCCGCTGCCTGACTGGTAGTAGTCCACGAAATCAAGCACTTTCATGCGTTCCGTCGAGGGGGACATCTGGGAAATGGCCATGTCGAACTTGCCGGCAGCAATACCGGGGATGATGCCGTCGAAGGGGCCGCTCTTGACCTCCGTCTTCAGGCCCAGCGTCTGGCCCAGGGCCATGGCAATTTCCGGGTCAATACCTTGAATGGTTGTCCCGTCGGCGGCCATGAAGTGCAGGGGAGGCGAGCTCTGGCTCATGGTGACGGTCAGGGTTCCCCTGTCCCGCGCCTCCTTGGGGAGGGCTGCGGCGGCGGCTTCGTCGACTTTGACGGCCTCCGCGGAGCTTGGGCTTTTAGGGGCATCGGACTGGGCTGAGCTGGTCATTTCGGGGTTGGAGCACCCGGAGAGAAGCACGCTCGCCATGGAAACTGCGGCGACGGTCACCAACATCGATCGAAACTGAATCATCTACACGCCTTCGGAAGTGGGGGAGGAGGGGTGGTAGGAGAGCTTCCAACCTTGATGGGCAGCTTGGCTGTGGTATAGATCACTTCGCTGTCCGGTATCATGTACCGTACATCATGCACGATTTTCTGCAAACACCCTTTTCGCCGTGTTTGGTTTGTGACGACGCGCTCGTGGAAGTGGTGTTGCGGCTGCATGCGACAGACCGAAAAATTCACATAGGATTCCGAAATGAACGCCGCTTCGCCTGAAGAAGAAGTCCTGATCCCCGGCAGGCCCATGCTGGTCGACCAGGTGTTCGAGGCCATCCTGTCCCTTTTGCTCGACGACAAGATCTCCACCGGATCGCCGTTGAGCATTGACGGATTGGCCAAGCGCTTTAAAGTTTCTTCGACTCCCGTGCGGGAAGCCCTGGCACGCCTGGAAACCACCGGCATGGTCAGGCGGGAAGCCCTGCGCGGCTACAAGGTAGCGCCGGAGCCCACCGCCAGCGACATCGCGGCGCTTCTGACGTCGCGTCAGATCCTCGAGCCTGCATGCACCAGCATCGCCTGCACCAACTCAACACAGGAGCTGGTGGCGGACCTGGAAGGGTTCCACCGCGACCTTGAGGCGTCACGCCATGGCGGCGACACCTTCGCGGGGTACCGGGCCTACTGGAAGGCCGACGAAAACTTCCACCGGCGGATCGTGGAGGCAACGGACAACGAGTTCCTGCTCCGGGCCTACGGGTCCATCGAGGGAAGCATCCAGCGCTTCAGGCTGATGGTGCACAACGACATGAGCGGTGACCACACGGTGCAGGAGCACCAGGTCATCATTGATGCCTTCAAGGCCGGGGACTGCGCAGCGGCGACGGCTGCGATGAACAACCACATCGAGGGGATCAGGTCCCGCTCGCTGAGCCTGAAGAAATTCGGCCGGCAGTAGGTCTCTCCCGGCCCATTGGTACGGTGCGGCCGGCTCCCTGGTGCGTGCCGCCGTCGTACTCCTGCCGCGCCCAAACCCGCCGCCCCTACTGCCGTTTGCTCCGGGTGCATGAATAATACGGAGTGCTGGGAACAGCGGAAGTGCGGCCGCAGGCGCCTGCCTGCGGACGACGGCGGGCGAAGGAACTGGACATGACGAGGTCACACCGGAGCGAACGGCACGAGCCCGAAACGAGCGTGGAGCTGAACCCGTTGTTCAGCCGGCCGGGGGAGTCCACCCTCTTTCCGCGCTTCACCATTCCGGACGGGGAATCGCTGCCGGGCACCGCCTACCAGGTGGTCCACGACGAGGTGATGCTGGACGGCAACTCGCGCCTGAACCTGGCCACGTTCGTGGGGACGTGGATGGAACGGGAAGCGTCGCAGCTGTACGCGGAAGCGTTCGACAAGAACATGATTGACAAGGACGAATACCCGCAGACCGCGCTGATCGAGACCCGGTGCTGGCGGATGCTCGCGGACCTGTGGAACGCCCCGGACCCGGCGGCGGCCATTGGAACCTCCACCATCGGCTCCTCCGAAGCCTGCATGCTGGCCGGCCTGGCCCTCAAACGCCGGTGGCAGCACCGCCGCCGCGCCGAGGGCAAGCCCACGGACGCGCCGAACATCGTCCTCAGCTCCGCCGTGCAGGTGTGCTGGGAGAAGTTCTGCAACTACTGGGAGGTGGAAGCCCGCTACGTTCCCGTGTCCAGGGAACACCCCACCCTGGACGGCCACGACCTGGACCGCTACGTGGATGAGAACACCATCGGCGTGGCGGCCATCATGGGCGTCACCTACACCGGCGCCTACGAACCCGTGGAGCAGATCTCCGCCGCGCTGGACCGCATCCAGGCCGCCACGGGCCTGGACATCCCCATCCACGTGGACGGCGCCTCCGGGGCCATGGTGGCGCCGTTGCTGCAGTCGAAGTGTGGGACTTCCGTCTCTCCACACCCTTACGACCAAGGTGTTGTCGACAGTGACCAATGACCCTTGGACATGCTGAAGCCGGAAACGCGGGCGGCCGCTAACGGGATTGCGGCTGCGAACGTGGACGCTTACCGGTAAGCCGGTAAGGGTGTTGCAGCTAGCGGTGCGAAACTATAAGGCTCCTAATCCGGACCTCTCCACTTGAGTCCGTCGCCTCTCCGGTATCCGAGCTTGTCTGTAAATACATGCCTGCTTTGAAATAGCATGACGAGCAATTCTTACGGTGCATCGCCTTCAGTTCGTCGTTGTAGTAAACGGCGACACTGCCGTCTCCGGCAACTATTTTCAATGTGAAATAGGTGCCGAGGCTGTAATCCCCGTTGAGGGTGTCCATCTTTCCATCTTGCATCCTCGCGTACAGGTGATTCCCGTCAAGCCGAATAATGAGCACGAACTTGGCCGAATCGTGAATTTGTCCGACGACGACGTCAGGCGTAGAACGCGGAAGAAGTGTCACCGCCTGCTCGACCACCATCTCATGTGTTCCGGTTCTAGTGGACCACTTGGCTTCGACCTGGCCGCGTCCGGTCATTTCCCGGAGTTCTGTGCGTGGAAAGTCCGAGCCCGGTTGTATCGTGCCGGCAGCCGGGGTCCGAAAAACTACATCCGTCTTCCCAGGACCAGTGAACATGAATTGGCTGCTGTAGCTATCTAGTGCCGGTTGCTGGACCTCTAACGGATGCCCCTCGTGGTTCGCCTCGACGGGTACCGACAACTTCCAGTTGCTTAAGTCGAGAATTGACGATGGCTTGTCTGGCTTGGGTTGAGCCGTGCAAGCCGATATAGACAAAAGTAACGCTATGGTAATTGCCAAGGGCCTGAGCATCGGGGTGGTCATAAGTTTTCAACGAGCTTCGGTGACCATAAACGCCGCCCCTGGTGAGCGATTCTTATCCAAGAAAATAATACACCGAATATAAGAAGAACCATCGCCACTCCAAACCAAATAAAAGAGAGGATCTGTATGTTCCACTGGCCACCATTGTCTTGAATCGAGTTGCTGCCGTCAAGATAAGCATTTTCAGAGGCTTTGTTGTTGCGGGTTAGAGAATTACCCGTGAGCACCGTATTCGGGGCATCAGATTTATCAATCCGAATGCCGACTCGATTCTCGTATATGCTATTCCGCAAAAATGTGTTGTCACTCGAGGCCGCAGTGACAAGTCCGTCGCCGATGTTATTGTGAACCGCGCTACTCTCAATGACGTTGTATGTTGATGACTGGTCCATCATGATGCCGTTTTCACCATTTGCGAATGCCGCGGAGTTCTTGATCACACTGTCGGTCACGTGATCGGAAAAAATGATCCCGTGAGCACCATTTCGTTCAGCGATTACATTGTCGATGGTCAGGTTTCGGCTATACGTATGTGGATCAAGACCGTATAAACGATTGTTGCGGAAGATGCAGCTAATGAAGCTCAACCTTTCGGCGCGACTCGTATAAACACCGATGAAGCTGTCTTCAAAAACCGATCCCGTGGCGCTCCCAGTCGATCCGTGTACCCAAGATACGCCGTAGCTTGCATTCCAATCCCAGCCCAAATTCGAAAATATGCTGTTACTAATCGTCATCTTAGCGCCGCCTGTAGCCATAACGAAGGGCTGGTACTGGTTATCACTCCTTTGGCCCGCATTGACCGCCCGGATAGTTACGTCTCTGAATTCAAATGTGCCACCTTGGACGCCGATGAATATGCTGGGCATATCGAGCAACTGCACCTCGCGAACTTGTGGAGAACCAATAGTGAAAGAAGATGGAGAGTAGGCGATCAGCGCAGCTTTGAGTGTATATACGCCGGCGCTACCCTCCTCGATCCATGCAGGATTGTTGACTAGGTCCTTCAGTTGTTTGAGGTCCGTGATGGGGTTGGTGAGTGAGATACTGCTCGTAATGACGCCAGCGGCGGTCAGGACAACCTTGTCCGAATATGTTGAAATTGTTCGCACTTCAGGGTTAGCGGGCAAGGCATTTGCGTTGCTCGAGTTTGGCGGCAAGCCCAGCTCCGCAAGGGCAATCGGATCATATGAATGGATGTAGGGACCGCGCTCAACAATCTCAAACCCCTCATCGTTTTGGGGATAGATAGCAATTGCCAGGGATAGATAAAAACCGATTCCTACTAGCAACACGGAAACGATAATCATCATTCCGATAGCTGCGCGCAGAACGTGATTTGTAGATCGTCCGGCCATGGTATCCGCCGCTAATGATGTCATCATTCCCTAGGCCGTCTTCTGCATTGCCTTGTTAGTTTTCTTGATCATGATGAATCGTTTTGGTCGCCCGCGAAGAACGCTATACGAAATGATGAATACGGGGGCTAAAGCGGTGAGGGGAGTAAGAACTGTCGCTATCAATGTCTGCGTGACGCGGAAGCCCCAGTATCTGAATGGATTTGTGCGAAGGCTCCTATTCGGTTCTCCCCCGGAATTGATCCATCCGGTAAAACCGTAGCTGACAAACCAGGATATCAGTGAAGTCCAGAACACCGTGTGGGCCTGAGGTGGAACTTTTGCTATTCCCATGAGCAGTAATACTGCGCCTGTGGTGGATGCGAATATGGACATAAAACCGAGGGCATACTTAGCGCCTTTGAAAATGGCTGCGCCGCGAGGCATGATCTCACGGTGTCCGATTGCATCGAAGTTCCCCCATGTCCAGCGCCATCTTTGGTTCAAGTTCTCCTTGAATGTCCAGGGAGAGACAAGCTGTATCGCCGCGTGGAAGTAGCCCCAGCTCATTCCGAGATGTGCAGCGTTCGTGCCGAAAACAAGATCATCAGACGCAATAATTGGCCTGTTCCACGTTACGATCTTTTCCGTCTTACCTGTGATGCAAAGTCCCTCACCGTGAACGAACAGAGGCTTCTGTGTCAAGCCCTGAGTGCATGAGCAATAGATGAGGCAGTTTCGTGTGCGGATGTTGTCCAGATGGCTGAGTATTATGTGCCGCATTCCGCCTACTGCATACCATCTGCTAGGTACCGTGATACCTTGGCACAAGTCGTAATCGCCCGCAAATGCGAGTTGGATATATCTTTTTGACGGCAATGTGTCGTCATCGACAAAAAGTATTTTGACGTCATCCCTGTCAAGATTCTCGCGGCTGCGCAGCATGCGCGTGTACTCCAGCGCCCGAGCCTTATCTACGGGTTTGCATTTGAAGGAGAGCGGTACAACTATCACCTTGTCAGCATTGACGTAAGCGGCGGGGTGGTTTGGTTCAATGACAACCCAGATCTGGTGCGGCATAGATAGACCGTAACTGCGGATTGTATTGACGGTTGATTGTACGAGTTCTGGCTCTTTTCCCACCGTTGTGATTTGGATGATCAGTTGCTTGAACTTCTCCGGGGATTTTACGTAGCCAAACTGGGCCCAGGCTGCGCCAAAAATTGCGAGCGTAACTTCGATGAGCGGTACCATAAAAAAGACGAGCAGTACCCATTGGAGTGTGTTGTAGAAGGGGTGGTCCGTCATTTGCATCTCATGCGCCTCCGTATTCGCGATTAATCATTTCTACCGCTTCCAGCAGTGACGTATCTACGCCCAACGATGAGGCAAATTTTTGTAACGCTCGTGTGTCTTTCGGCAGGCAAGCTCCGTCGTAAGGACCGAGGTTCTTCGTGCCGTACCTACTATTCCAGAGCCCCTCGGCGCTTAAGGCGCAGATGCTGAATGCTTCATCAATTTCTGCCTGCTCGAGGCCTATACGGACTCCAAGCGCTCGAAACCAGTTGTAGGTGCTGATCTTTATCGCATTCCCTACGTTACTTACGTACTTTTGGTACTCAGCTGCTTCCAGCGGAAGCCAATGCATTTCTGCGCCGAATTCGGACATAATTCCTGCCGCTGTCTTGTGCGCGCGATCATCTTTCTCAAAGCTGGCGAGTGTCACAACACGTGGATGTAGGAAATCTCGCTGCGCGGAAGCCGCGCGAAGATACTCCGGGTTGTAGGCGATGCCGAAGTTTTCTCCCACCGTCTTTCCGGAGGCTTTTCGGAGTATAGGCGCGAGGATGTTGCGCACGGTTCCGGGTACCATGGTGCAGCGGTAAATGATTACTGGATAACCGCTGTTGAGATGTTGAAGTTTGTGCCCGAGAGACTCTGTCGCCATGATCAGATGCGTTAGGTCGATCCCATCTTCGTTTGTAAGCGCTGTGACTGATACGAACACCGCATCGACGTCTTGCAAGACCATGTCATCCGTGGATATTGCGTTGTAGTTAGCAGAACGGAGATGCTCTACTGTTTCTTTCCTGACGTCCACGAACGTCACCTCGTGGCCATGACTGATCAAACCTAGGCCTGTTGCCTTACCTACGACGCCTGAACCGATCACTAAAATAGCTGCCATGTCGGGGGATCCTTAAGAGGTTTGTTCCTAACTGAACGGGAAGAGGTTCGTTCCTAACTGAACGGGCCCCTTACGTGTTGTCGCTCAGGGGTGCGATACGACCGCATACTGCTGTGGCGGTGCTGCTGTCGTAGAGGGGGTGCCGCTAGAAGAGTTCCCCCAAGGCCCCTATTAGGTCTGTGAGAGTCACACCGAGCGGCAAAATCGGTCTATTTCCCCTGTCGGGTCGTTTTTCTAGTGCCGCGGCTTGACACTTCCGTATTCCCGAGGCCTAAAGAGTAAGTCGACTGTCAGAGGTCTCACCCGGTACGAGGTACTCGCTTTTTGCGCGCCGGCCACTTACCTATGTCTACCTAACGGTTCCTTTTCGGCCGCCCGCCGGGACGACTTTGGGCTGAAACCGATTTCCGGGGCGCGCCCAAGTCGTTCTTGAATCTTGGGTCGGGCTAAGAAATTGGGTACCCCCATACGGCATATTCCCGTGCGGGGGCCGTATGACCTTGATTCCGCCGCCAGGGAACGTTTGGGCTTCGATGGCGGCGATGGGCTATCGAACAACCACTTCTCAAATGCATATGAGAGCTGTCGGGCGGTATGGGGTAATACCTTGGCCCGGGTGGTGTCGCCGGGGCGTCGATGGCGGCCTGGCAGCCAGCTTCCTGGCGTGCAGGGAAGGTTTCCTGGATACGAGCAATCCCGCGTGTGCGAATAGAGGCTCACCAGTCCACCGAATAGGAGAGTGGCATCTCCGATTCCAAAGAAGGGGGCAGGATTTGTTGACACGCACTCGTGCTCTGAGGATCCTCGAGCCTACTTAGTTTATGAGGATTGACACCGCTTCACTCCTACAGCACCGCGTCGATTTCGGCGCATCACGCGCGGGGAGGCATCTGACGCCCAAGCTCTATTGCCTGGGCATCCCCGACTAAATTCCAGCGCTTAGTCTCCGTTCGCCCGCCTTCTACGGGACTGGGCGACAGTCAGCAAAATGCTTGGTGAGCAACAGGAGTCATTTATGAGATCCGACCCACCCCTCCGTGAGCAGGCGCGACGTGGACAACGCCCGGGGGACCGTTCGTGGCGCTTTCATTGCAGCGGCAACGCTGGTCTTGTCCCTGTGCGGGCTGACCGTTCCCGCAGCAGCGGTCACCGCAGGTCCTGCGTGGAAAATTGAAGTCCTCATCTATCCATATACAGACATCACTTATTTGACAGCCGGTGTTTCCCACAGGCTCGTTGGGAGCCTCATGCCCGACGAAGTGACCAACATCAAGACCAGCATGATCGGATTCGTCGACACTGACGTTCCGGCCCTTTCCTCAGGTAAGCAGCACCCCAAGCTGACAGTCAAAACAGTCAACAAACCGCTGGACGCCGCGTCCCTCGTCGCGGATGGGGGAGGCGGCTGGACGCCTGATCCGTGGTCAACGAAAGCAGACCAGGATCCGGGATATAACTCGTATATCGTCTTCTGGCAGTCCTACGGTTGGGACTGGGGCATCAATGCGACAGACAATATCGGGCACTACGGAGGTCTCACATGGAACCTTGGCCCAGCCCCCACCTTTTCCGAGATCACTCTTTCCCAGCTTGACTACGGGGGACACAACGTAATCAAACACGAGTGGGGGCATGCAATAACCGGCTTCTACGACGCTACCGGTATTGCGCCGAAGCCCATGGCTGACAACCATCACCCCGAGTCGTCAGTGAACTGCAAGACGGGCAGGGGGTACGTGCTCTTGGACGAGTCAGCCTCGAACCCCATCCCAAACTCCATCTTCAACAACAATTCAGGTTTTACGCACGACTACTATTCGGGGCTAACAGCGCAGGCGAGCAACCCGAGGCACTGTATTGGAATTACGGCCAAGGCTTGGGCGAGTGGAGGGCCGGTATCAAAGCGGTAGCCGTCCGTATGGATTTAGCCCATTAAAACTCACTCGGCATCGCAGCTGGTAAGGATGCGATACACATCCGGCTTCCCAGGGAATTGATGTTCGTCGCCCATAGTGAACCGCAGCTCCGGTAAATTATTACTTGATCGGGGCTTCGGGCCCTTTGCTGGCTCTTCAGAATTGAGAGTGTAATCGGCGCTGCCGCGTGAGAAGTCCGGGGCGGGGAGGTTGTTTCGGCTGGGGTGAGGGCCTTGGGAGAGAATCGGATTGTCTAGATCGTGATTTTTCTACCGCAAGGCCCTCGTGTTTAACGCTACCTTCCAAAGCCCTGACCTGACCACATTCTGCCGCCTCGACGGACTCGGACTCGAAGTGACCGGGCAGCATGTCCGCCCGGGCCGCGCCGTCCTTGCCTGCCGTGTTGTTGATCCTGATGACTGGTGCCGGAAGTGCGGGTGCCAGGGCGTTCCCCGTGACACGGTGACCCGTCGGCTGGGCCATGAACCCTTCGGGTGGCGGCCGACCACACTGCTGGTCAGCATCCGCCGCTACCGCTGCGCCGGGTGCGGGCACGTCTGGCGGCAGGATACTTCCAAGGCTGCCGAGCCGCGGGCGAAACTCTCCCGCCGGGGGCTGCGCTGGGCGTTGGAAGGCGTCGTCTGCCAGCACCTCACGGTCGCCCGGATCGCCGAAGGACTCGGCGTCACCTGGAATACCGCGAACAAGGCCGTCCTGGCCGAAGGACGGAGGGTCTTGATCGATGATCCGCACCGCTTCGACGGGGTCAAGGTCATTGGTGTTGATGAGCATGTGTGGCGGCACTCCCGCCGCGGAGACAAGTACGTCACCGTCATCATTGACCTGACCCCAATCCGCGATGGCACGGGCCCGTCCCGCCTGCTGGACATGGTCGAGGGCCGCTCGAAACAAGCCTTCGCGACCTGGCTCCAGGAACGCCCCCAAGAATGGCGGGACGGGGTTGAGGTCGTGGCCATGGACGGGTTCTCCGGGTTCAAGAGCGCCGCGGCCGAGGAACTCCCCGACGCGGTCCCGGTGATGGATCCCTTCCACGTCGTCCGGTTGGCCGGCGATGCCCTTGATTCGTGCCGGCGGCGGGTTCAGCAGCAGACGTGCGGGCACCGCGGACGGGCCGGGGACCCGCTGTATTCGGCTCGCCGGACCATCCACACAGGCGCGGACCTGCTCACCGAGAACCAACGCCAACGCCTGGAAACCCTGTTCACCGCTGATACGCATGTTGAGGTCGAAGCCAGTTGGGGCGCCTACCAGCGCATGGTTGCCGCTTACCGGGAACCAGACCGGGCCAAAGGTCAGCAGATGATGCAAGCCGTGATTGACTCCCTCAGCAGCGGCGTCCCCACCGCGCTGACCGAGCTCCGAACTCTCGGGCGCACCCTCAAACGACGGGCCCAGGACGTGCTGGCATACTTCGAGCGACCCGGCACATCAAACGGCCCAAGTGAAGCGATCAATGGGAGACTCGAACACCTACGAGGATCTGCCCTCGGCTTCCGGAATCTCACCAACTATGTCGCCAGATCGCTGCTGGAATCCGGCGGATTCAGACCGAAACTACACTCTCAATTCTGAAGAGCCCCTTTGCTCGCTAAGGCGTTGGCTCAACCCGACCTCAAGAAGGAAGTGGCCTACCTGGACGCCCTGACGTCGCCCATGCCCACCGACAAGCACAAGGAGGCGTTCCACCACTAGCCTGTGTCCGCTGCCGCGTTCCGTGCCGCAGTGGCGGGCAAGTATCGCTGTCCGCAGATTGAAGTATCCGTTTACTGGTTCAATTTTCCGGGCAGGCGAATAGCCTTCATCCATGCTGAACACCGTGCTTCGGAGCCTTCGACCCAAGCCGAAATGCAGGCTTTGCGGCCAGGCCTTGCCTCCAACTCCCACCGCGCTATTTTGCTCCCGTGACTGCTACGACCGCTATCAGGCCATGGACCACACCTCCCGCCACTAGCCCTGCCGGGAGGAGCGCACCATGTGCCGGTTGTTCGGGCTGCACGCCGGATCCCGGCCGGTCCGCGCCACCTTCTGGCTCCTTGACGCCCCGGACAGCTTGTCCGAGCAGAGCAGGAAGGAGCCCGACGGCGCCGGGATCGGCACGTTCGATCCCGACGGCGGCCCGCGGGTCACCAAACGGCCGCTCGCCGCATGGGAGGACCATGCCTTCGCCCGGGAGGCGAGGGAGCTGCGGAGCACCACCTTCCTGGCCCACGTCCGGTATGCCAGCACAGGTGCGCACACCCTGGTGAACACGCACCCGTTCGAGCAGGACGGTCGGCTGTTCGCCCACAATGGCGCCTTCCACGGACTCGGCCGGCTCGACGCGCGGCTGCGTGAGTTCGGCGTGGCGGAACTGGTGCAGGGCCAGACCGACAGTGAGCGGCTCTTCGCCCTCATCACGGCAGAGAGCCGCAGGGCCGGCGGGGACGTGGCCGAGGGCATCTCCCGGGCGGTGGGCTGGGTGGCCGCCGAGCTGCCTGTCCTGGCGTTGAACATCATTGTCACGACGGCCACCGACCTCTGGGCGCTCCGCTACCCGGCAACCCACCCGCTGTACGTGCTGGAACGCGACCCCTTGACCGAACCCGCTCCGGTGGCACCGCTGGACGCCAGAAGCCCACGGATCCACTCGCGAAGCACCGAGCTGGCGGAGTCCCGCTCCGTCCTCTTCGCCACCAAACGGATGAACCAGAACCCCGGCTGGCGCCCCATGGCGCCGGGGGAGCTGGTGCATGTTGGCCCCAACCTGGTGGTGACGTCCACCTTCCCCTTCCCGGACCAACCGGCCCACCCGCTCACGCTCGCGGACCTGGAACCGTCCGCGGCGGCGTCGCAAATGCCCTGACGGTGTATCTCGGGAAGGCGCGGCTTACGTGGACGGCGCCGCGGCAGCCTTCTTCGCCAGCGCCTGGGCCATCTTCTGCACCTTGGCACCGTAGCCGCCGTTGATGGCGGTGTCCTTGATCTTGTTCGCCTGGGCATCCAGATCCGCCGGGGCGGCGTTCTTGAGTGCGGTCAGGTCCGCCTGGAGGTTGGCCGGGAGCTTGGCGAACAGCTTGGGGTGGTTGATGAGCTGGTCGGCCACCTTCTGGAGCCCGGCGCCGGGATTGTCGGAACCGAACGCGGTGCGCAGCTCCTGGCGCAGGCCGGCCAGGCCGGTGGCTGCCTTCTCCAGCGCTTCGGCACGCTTCTGGATCTCGGCACCGTACCCGCCGGACAGGGCGGTGGTCTTGATCTTGTAGGCATCCTTCACGCGGTCCGCAGGTGCGGCGTCCTTGAGGGCTGTCACGTCCGCCTGGAGGGCAGCGGGGAGTTTGGCGAAAAGCTTGGGATGGTTGACCAGCGCCGCGGCTGCTTCCGCCGCACGGTCCCCGGCCGCCTGTGGGCTGTCCGCGTTCAGGGTCAGGAAGGCCTTCAGGCCACCGGCGCCCTTTGCTGCCTTGACGTCGCTGGATGCTGTGGTTGAGGTTGCGGACACGGATGTTGGGCTGGGGGATGCGGACGCGGCACCCACGCCCGCGGCGGCCATGGCACCGGCGGCCAGGACTGCTGCCGCCCCGACGCCGATGCGGGCCCTCATTGACGGAATTGATGGCTTCACCACGGTGTGTTCCTCCAAATTTGCGCGTGGGTCCACCCGACGGGTTGGACCGGCAGGGTTCACTGTAGGACCGCAGGCTGGGGAAATGCTGAATGCCGCTCCTGCACCTTTGTCTCCACCTTTATCCGGGCGCGGATTATGCTCGGCCTATGAAGATGCGTGATCCCCAGGCGAAGCCTGTTCCTGCCGGCAAATTGGGTTTTTGGCAGCAGCGGACGTGGCTGTGGATTGTCGCCGCGGGATTCGACGTGTACATCCTTGGCTTCGTCATCGGGTTGCAGCCGTCCGGCCCGCTCTGCGGCAGCCCGTTGCTTCCCAACAGCCGCGCCGCCGAACTGGCTGACCTGGAAGAGGCCGGCAGAGGGGCCGCGGCCACGTGCTACCGGACCATCGACTCCGATTCCGTGCCCGTGTGGAGCCTCATGGCACTGGGAATTGGCCTGGTTCTGGTGGGAGTGGTGGTCCGGATAGTCCGCATCCGGCTTTTCGCCGGCGCTGCCGACGCCGTGAAGGCCGGCTAGGTGCGGTAGGCACCCAAACACACGAAAGCTCCCGGCCTGCGCCGGGAGCTTTCGTGTGTTTGCCGAAGGGACGGATGGTGCCCGCTACTCCGCGAGCTTGGCGACGGACTGCGCCCAGAGGAAGAACTTGTTGGTGCCCAGGTCCTTGACGGTCTTGATGTTCAGCGCCTCTTTGAGCTTCTGCGCGTCGCTTTCGGACAATCCCTTCAGCGCCTCCACGGGCGCCTTCGCCAATTCGTCGATGCCCTTGTCGAGGTACTCCTTGTCGAACTTTGCGTTGATTCCAGCCATAGTGTCCTCCTGGTGCTCGGATGGGTCCTGACTGTGCTCTGGGGCACAGTGGTCATTCAACCACGAACGGACGCACGCGCCGCCGTAGGCGGCTTCTTGACCGTGGCGAGCAGGAAAACGCCGGCGACGGCGGTGGCTCCTGACAGGAGGAACAGGACGATTGCCAGCGGGGGTGCTGCGTCCGCCTCGCCCAGGATGGTGATGCCGATGGCGACGGCGACGAGGGGATCGATGACGGTCAGGCCGGCCACCACGAGTTCGGGGGTTCCCCTTGTGTGGGCGTTCTGGACCAGGAAGCTGCCGGCCAGGGCGGCGATGAGCAGGCCTGCCAGGCATGTCAGCGACAACCACTCGAAGTCGCCCTGGAACAGCCGGGCGATGACGGTCTTGGCCAGGGCCGCGACGAACCCGAAGAGGATCCCGGCTCCGGCGGTGAACACCACGGCACCCGACCGGTGGCGCCACAAGGCGAAGGCCACGGCAACACCGGCCAGGACCACGGCGAGCACGATCAGGATGGTGATCAAGTGCCGGTCGCTGACCTCCACGTCCTCCGCGGACAGCGCCGCCACGGCAACGAACACACCCACGCCGCCAACGCATAACGCCACTGCGGTGAGGGCCCGCCGCCCGGGGGACCGGCGGGTCATCCGGGCCGTTGCCAGGGTGGTGACCACCAGGGCAATGGCGCCGATGGGCTGCACCACGATCAGGGGCGAAAACCGCAGGCTGGTGAGCTGGAGGAGGATGGCGGCGCCGAGCATCCCCGTCCCGGCCAGCCACACCGGCCTCCGGACCAGGGCCTGCAGGCGTCCGCCGCCCATGCTGCCCGCCGCGCGCCCGGCTGCAGCCGGCTGGTCTTCCACGGCACGGTGCTGGAACAGCGTTCCCAAGGCAAGCAGGACGGCGCCGGCCGCGGCAATCGGGATGCCCAGCCAGTGGTAGGACGACAGCGCGGACACGGCCGCAGCCTGCTGGATCATGATCAGACCTTACCCAACCCGGACCCGGCTACCCACCCGGGCGGCCACCCGCCGTCGTGCCTCTTGCCCTGTTACAGCCTGCCCGGTTACAGCAGGCTGGGCCGGCTGGCGAGGATGTAGTCCACGGCCGCAGGGCCGGTCATACACAAATCCGGCCACTCGTTCCGGCCGCCGCGGTGCTGCTGCAGGTACCCTTCCTGCCGTACGGCTGCCCACAGCGACGCGGTGGGGCCGGGCTTCCGGGCATTGAGCAGGCACCAGCTCAGGTACAGCCCGTACAACTCGTCGTCGCTGATGCCCGGCTGCTTTGCCGGGACGGGGACAAGGCATTCGGACAGGAATTGTCGATGATTCGGGGCGCTCATGTTTGGCCCTTCAGCCGGGTGCGGCCGTATGCTCACACATGCTGCATTCGTAGCCGCGGGTGCCCTGGATGGGTCCGCTCCCGGCATTCCTTTGGGCCCGGAAATCGGCCCATACCTCGCCGTGTGCCACGCCGCCCCCAGCTTGCTTATTACTGGGTCTACACCTAAAGTCTACAGTGTAGAGAAATTGTCGACATGGTTTTAGTCAAGGGATCAGAGTTTGCATGGCCGCTATGGCTGCTCACGCATTTCCCAGGAGAACTACATGGCCCCCCTTCTCCTCCCACCCCACGTTTGATTTTCCCTGCCGGGCACTCACAGCTCCCCGCAAACCCGCCCGGTGCACTGTGCAAGGCTCCGGGTTCGAACCGCTGTAGCCGAACGGCGAACAACTGCACCTTGTTTGAAAAGAGCCACCATGGCGCAATCACAGTTCGACCAGTTCCTCACCGAAGCCACCTGCCCGGACCACGAGTCCGGGAGCAGCCTTGACGACGACACCCTGTACGGCCTCTACACCAGCTGGTGCACCCTGTCCCAGCAGGAGCCGCAGGACGAGCACGTCTTCTTTGAGGCGATGAGCCGACGCGTCCGCCCCGACGCCTGCCTGCGCATGACCGGACCGGCGGCCGCCGACTACATCCTGTGCAGCTACCGGGCCGTGGTGTGACAGTTCTCGTCACCCAGGCCTCCAACAGCTACGTGCCCAGGCACACCCTCCAGCCCCACGGAAAACGCCCGTGGTGCGCCCACTGCGACACGGACTTCCACCTGTTCGTTGACTCGCCGCCCGTCCTGAACCGCCGCGCCTCAACAGTTGCCGTGGCCATCCACTGTTCCCAGTGCCGCCATTCCCGGGTCCTGGAGACCACGGCAGAGCACGTGGCGGCGCTTCCCGCGCACACCCCCATTCCGCATGAAACGCAAGGAATTTCACACCCATGATGAACAACACCCATACCCCGCACGGCCCCGCCGCCGCCCGCGAAGCCCGTGCCGCCGTCGAGCATTTTGACCTCACGCCCGCCGGCCTGGCCGACGCGCCTGCCCAGCAGCTGGACCTGGACAGCCTTGTCCACACCGGCAACAGCTAGGAACCGGCGCATGGGCACGCCGCGGACCTTCGACACCATCGCCATCATCTTCAACCCCAACAGCACCGGTGACGCCCCCGCGCTCGCCGAACAGCTCAAGGCCAGCCTCAGCGGCCTGCTTCCGTACGCCGCGGACATCCGGCTGCAGCCCACCAGCCATGCCGGGCACGCCGTCCAGCTGGCGCGCGAGGCTGCCGCCACCGGGCACGTCCTGGTGGTCTCCGTCAGCGGGGACGGCGGGTACAACGAGGTGGTCAACGGCCTCATGCAGGCCGGGAACCCGGACGCCGTGTGCGCCGTGCTGGCCGCGGGCAACGCCAACGACCACAGCCGCAGCACCGGCACCGGGCCGCTGGAACACGCCATTGCCGGCGGCGACGTCCGGCACATCGACCTCCTGCGCATCACCACGGGCCAGCCCGGGGACGCCCCGGACGAGTACGCACACTCCTACATCGGCTTCGGCCTGACGCCCATCATGGCCATCGGCCTGGAACAGGGCAGCAAGGGTGCACTGAAGGAGACGGTGTCCGTTGTGCGCACCTTCGCCAAGTTCAAGCCGTTCGAGATCCTGCCCGACGGCGGCAAGCGGCGGAAGTTCGACAGCCTGGTCCTGGCCAACATCGCCCAGATGGCCAAGTACGCCACCCTCAGCGACGCCGACAGCAAGCTGGCCGACGGCAAGTTCGAGGTGGTGGTCTTCCCCCACAAGTCCAAGCTGCGGGTGCTGCTCACCGCGCTCCGCGCAGCCACCAAGGGGCTGGGGGACCAGCCCAGCGTCAGCAGCTACGGGTTTATCACCCTTAAGCCCATCCCGTACCAGATCGACGGTGAGGTGAGGTCGCTCGACGCCGACACGCAGGTCACCGTCCATAGCGCACCTGCCGCGCTGGCCACTTTAGGGTAGGAACCGCTCGATGGATTTGAACTTGAAAAGGACTGCCGGTGCACGCCGCAACCGACCAACCACCCGCCGCTGAACCCGCGCGCCGCCCGATGCACCTGCCCGGCATGCGGCCCTGCCTTACGCCCCGGATTGTCGCCGCCGGCGGACTGACCTCACACGTGTACCTCCTTGCCGGCCCTGCGGGTTCCCCGCGACCGGTCTTCGTGCTGCTGCACGGCATCGGAATGTCGCACCGCTATTACCGGCGGCTGCAGGCGCTGCTGGCCCGGCACGGGGACACCTACGCCGTGGACCTCCCCGGCTTCGGCGGCACCCCCACCCCGGGCCGGCAGCTGTCCGTGGCCGACTACGCCGCACACACGGCTGCGGTGCTGGAAAAGATGGGTGTCTCCCGCGCAGTGGTGGTGGGGCACTCCATGGGCACCCAGTTTGCCACCGAGCTCGCGGTCCAGCGGCCGGACCTGGTGTCCCACCTGGCGCTGCTGGGCCCGGGTAGTGGACCCGACCCGCCGGACCGTCCTGGAGCAGTCCCTGGCCCTTGGCCTGGACGGGCTGAAGGAGAGCCCGCTGGGCAATGCCATCGTCTTCACCGACTACATCCGTTCCGGGCTCCGCTGGTACCTGACCGAGCTGCCCGTCATGATGGGCTACGACCTGGACGCGCGGCTGGCCCTGGTGAGCCAGCCGGTCCTTGTGGTCCGCGGTTCACGCGACCCCATCGCCCCGAGGGACTGGTGCGAGAAGCTGGCCGCGACGGTCCCCAACGGCACCTTCCTGGAAATTCCCGGCAAGCCGCACATCGTCCAGCACGGTGGCGCTGCCGGGACCGCGGCTGGGATCCTGGGGCTCGCCCGGAGTTAGCGCCTGGCGCCGGGCCACTCCCTCCCCGACGCGCAAGCGCATTTTCGACGCGCGGGTTCATTTTCGACTCGCATCTTCCCGGGCGCAGGCCATATATGGGCCGCGAAAATGGAACTTGCGCGTCGAAAACGTCGAGGTTGTCCCTTCGCAAAACTAATAATCATGCTTACTATTGTTGGGCGCGGGCTGTCCGCTGGGGGCAGAGCACCCGCGCCGCACCGGAGGTCTCTCAAGCATGGACAATGAAATGCGTCCCCTCACTGATGAAGAACTGATGTCGGAACAGGCCACCGCGCTTCCGGACAAGGAAGTGGCATCGGTCCTGGACCTGAACGCTGACCTGGACCTTGGCATCAACGCCGCAGCACCCATCGACCTGGCCGTAGCCGCCAACGCCAACGTGGCGGCACCGATCGACGCAGCAGCCTCGGCCAACATCCTCTCCTTCGGCTCCGACGCGCAGGCACTGTCCAGCCAGGACGCCGCCATTGACCAGGGCATCACTGCCGACGCGAATGCGGACTCCACGCAGGACAGCGTCATCGGCCAGGCTGATGGCACGGCGGACGGGGGTACCACCGACACCGGAACCACGGACGGGACCACGGACGGAACGTCCGGTTCGGTAACGGTCCCCTCCGGCACCGGCGGGCTGACGGATGCAGCGGGCGCCCTGAACGGCAACCTTCTGAACGTCGACGTAAACCTGGACGCCGACGCCGCCATCGCGGCACCCATCAACGGTGCCGTGGCCGCCAATGCCAACGTTGCCGCTCCCATCGACGCGGCGGTGGCCGCGAACATCGGCTCCATCGACAGCCAGGCCTACGCCATCTCGGACCAGAGCGCCACCATCTCGCAGCACATCGACGGCGAGGCCAACGCCACGGCCGATCAGCAGTCCGACCTGCAGCAGTAAGGCAGATGACCCAAACCCACGGCGGCCCGCCTCCCGAGGCGGGCCCGCCGTCGTCACGCGCCACCCTTGCCCAGGACCCCCCGGACCAGACCATTACGACGCCGGCCGGCCACCTTCCCGCCCTGGCCGACGGTGTGCAGCTGCTTGGCCCCGCCGAAGGATCCGGCTACCGCGAACCGCCCGCCCTGGTGCGGCGCGCCGACGGCCAGACCCTGCAGCTGACCAGGCTCCTGTATTTGGTGCTGGAGGCCGCCGACGGGACGCGGGACCTTGAGGGCATCGCCCGGCACGTCAGCGAAGGCTCCGGACGGCTGGTCAGCGCGGACAACGTGCGCACCCTGATGGACACCCAGCTGCTCCCGATGGGCCTGCTCCGGCTCGCCGACGGCACCCAGCCCGAAGTCAGGAAGGCCAACCCGCTGCTGGGCCTGCGGTTCCGCTACATCGTGTCCGACCCCCAACGCACCCGCAGGATCACCGCGCCGTTCGCTGTCCTCTTCAACCCGCTGATCGTGGTGGCCGTGACCGCGGCGTTCCTGGCCGCCTGCTGGTGGGTGCTCATGGTCAAGGGCCTGGGCTCGGCCACCCACGAGGCGTTTGCCCAGCCCGCCCTCCTGCTGCTGATCCTCGCCGTCACCATCCTCTCCGCCGGCTTCCACGAATTCGGCCATGCCGCCGCCACCCGCAAGGGCGGGGCTACTCCCGGGGCCATGGGTGCCGGGCTGTACCTTTTGTGGCCTGCGTTCTTCACGGACGTGACCGACTCATACCGGCTGGGCCGCGGCGGCCGGATCCGCACGGACCTGGGCGGCCTGTACTTCAACGCCATCGTGGCAGTGGCCATCATGGGACTGTGGTGGGCCACCGGCTTTGATGCGCTGCTGCTGGTGGTGGTCACGCAGATCCTGCAGATGGTCCGCCAGCTGATCCCGCTGGTGAAGTATGACGGCTACCACATCCTGGCCGACGCTACCGGCGTGCCCGACCTGTTCCAGCGGATCAAGCCCACCCTCCTGGGGATCCTTCCGTGGCGGTGGGGCAACCCTGAAAGCAAGGTGCTCAAGCCCTGGGCCCGGGCCGTGGTCACCGCCTGGGTCCTGGTGACCGTTCCGGTGCTGCTGTTCAGCATGGTGATGATGGTGCTTTCCCTGCCGCGGCTGCTGGCCACCGGGTGGGCGAGTGCGGTCAAGCAGCAGGAAATGCTGGCGGCGAGTCTGTCCTCCGGCGACGTTTTGGGCGCGGCGGTGCGGGCACTGGCGGTTGTTGTGGTGGCCGTGCCGGTGCTGGGCGTGCTGTACATCGTGGTGCGGCTGCTGCGGCAGCTGGTGACCGGGCTGTGGCAGAAAACGCGCGGCAAGGCGGTGCAGCGCACCGTTGCCATGGCCGCCGTCGCGGCTCTTCTGGCAGGGCTCGCCTGGGCATGGTGGCCCGACGGCGGGACGTACCGTCCGGTCCAGGCTTACGAACGCGGGACACTTGGGGACGCCACCCGGGCAATCCTTCCCCAGCGTGAGCGCGGGGCGCTCCGGCAGGGAGCAACCGGGCAGACCCTTGCGCTGTGGCCGGCCGGCGCCACCAAGCCCACACGGGACAACCCGCAGCTGAGCATGGTGCTGGTACCCGCAGATGCCTCTGGTACCGGGGCGTCCTCCACCGGCGGCGCTTCTTCCGCTGCGGCGCCGTCCTGGGTGTTCCCGTTCGACCGGCCCGCCGCCCCGGAGGGCGACGGAAACCAGGCGCTCGCGGTCAACACCACCGACGGCTCGGTGACGTACAGCGTGGCGTTCGCGCTGGTGTGGGCCGAGGACGGCAATCCCGTCACCACCACCAACGAGGCTTACGCTTTCGCCAACTGCACGGGCTGCGCCGCGGTGGCTGTCGGATTCCAGGTGGTCCTGGTGGTGGGGCAGGCGGACGTCATCGTCCCGCAGAACCTCTCCGCGGCGGCGAACTACAACTGCCTGGACTGCCTGGCCTACGCCCTGGCCAGCCAGCTGGTCCTGACCCTGGACGGGCCGCTGGATCCGGCCAGCAAGCAGCAGCTCGAGGCGTTGTGGGCGCAGATCGCCGAGTACGGCCGGAATCTCCAGGACGTGCCGCTCTCCGATATCCAGGCCACGTTGAACGGCTACAAGGAGCAGATTACGGCCATCGTTAAGGGCACTTCCGGGACGTCGTCCTCCGGGCCGACAGCTCCGGCATCAGCAGGACCCTCCCCGGGCCCCACGACTGCCAGTTCCCAAACCGAACCCACCGGCCCGGCCCAGCCGACGGCCCCGGCCGGCGCCCCCAACCCGGCTCCGACTGAGGTGGCCACAGCGCCGGCGGGCCAGTACGGGGAAGGCGGGCAGCCGACGTCGTCCGTTGACGAGGCAACGCCGGCATCCACCGTGGATTCCGGCGGAGGGGGGACCCCCGCACCAATCCCGACCTCAAGCGCAGGCTGAGCCGTTCACTTCAGGCCAGCATGCCTTTCCTTCAGCGGCATATTGCTATGGTGCGGGCCGTGCTGCAGCTGGAGGGCGCAGTGGATGAGCGGGAAATGGCTGAATGCCTGGGGCGTGTTGCCCAGCTGGCGGCTGTTGCGGGGGTCCCATTCCTCACTGAGCAGGCCCACGTCGTTGCGCAGCGAAAGCAGGCGTTCAAACAGGTCCACGGCCTCGTCCCGGCGGCCGATGCCCAGCAGCGCGTCGGCGAGCCAGAAGGAGCATGCCATGAAGACGCCTTCGGTGCCAGGCAGCCCGTCATTGCTGGCCTCGGGGTGGTACCGCAGGACGAACCCGTCCTCGGTCAGGTTCTTCTGGACCGCGTCCACCGTGCCCACGACGCGGGGATGGTCATGGGGAAGGAACCCGACGCGGGGGATCAGCAGCAGGCTGGCATCGAGTTCGCTGCTGCCGTAGGACTGGACGAAGGTGTTGCGTTTTTGGTCGAAGCCGTGCGTCATGACGTCGTCGTGGATCTGCTTGCGCAGTGCGGCCCAGCGCCCCCCGGGTCCGGGAAGGCCGGATTCCTGGACGGCCTTGACCATCCGGTCCGCGGCCACCCAGGCCATGACCTTGGAATGGGTGAAATGGCGCCGGGGCCCCCGCATCTCCCAGAGCCCGTTGTCCGGCTGGTCCCACGCGCCCTCCAGGAACTCCATCAACGCCACCTGGATATCCCAGGAATCATCCGTGGTGCCAGGGTCCGCGGCCCGGGTGAGGGCCAGGCCGTCCAGGACCTCTCCCCACACGTCCAGCTGCAGCTGCGGGGCCGCGGCGTTGCCGGTCCGGACAGGCTTGGAACCTTCGAACCCTCCAAGCCACGGCAGCTCGGCCTCGGGCAGCCGGCGTGTCCCGTCCAGCCCATACATAATCTGCAAATCCGCGGGGTTGCCGGCCACCGCACGCAGCAGCCATTCCCGCCACGCCGCTGCTTCATCCTTGTAGCCGCAGGCCAGCAGGGACTGCAGCGTCAGGGTGGCGTCCCGCAGCCAGCAGAAGCGGTAGTCCCAGTTGCGGCTGCCCCCGGGGTTCTCAGGCAATGAGGTGGTTGCGGCGGCCACGATGCCTCCGGTCGGGGCGAAGGTAAGTGCCTTGAGGGTGATCAGGGACCGTTCCACCGCGTCTTTGTAGTCGCCGGCCATGGAGTTCCGGCCGGTCCATTGCTCCCAATACTCCTGCGTGGAGGCCAGCGCCTTCTCCGGCTCGGTTTGGTCCGGGACGGCCTTGTAACTGTGTGCCCAGCGCAGGACGAACGGGATGCGGTCACCGGCGTTGACGGTGAATTCACTGACGGTCCGCATGTCCTTGCCCTCCAGCGGCGCGGGGGTGCTGAGGTAGGCGGCGTCAGGGCCCGCGATGGCGCTGATGCCGTGGCTGGTCCGCCGGACCCACGGAACGATCCGGCCGTAATCGAAGCGCAGGGACAGTTCGCCCTGCATGGCAACGCTCCCCTTCAGGCCCTCCACCATGCGCACCACGTCAGCGGAACCATCGCGGACCGGCATCAAGTCCGTTACCCTGACGCTTCCATCCGCCGTGTCCCATTCCGTCTCCAGGATCAGCGTGCCGGGCCGGTAGCGCCGCCGGGTGCAGTCACCGGCTCCGGCCGGGGCCAGCCGCCACCGCCCCGCCTCCGGCGAGTCCAGCAGGGCCGCGAAGCATGCCGGTGAATCGAAGTTTGGCATGCACATCCAGTCGATGGACCCGCTGCGGCCCACCAATGCAGCCGTGTGCAGGTCACCGATGATCGCATAGTCTTCGATCCTTGCCATCTGTTCCTCCGGGGTTTCGTATCCGACATGGTGCGGCTTCCCGCCAGTTGGGAAGCCGGGAAGCTATCCGCCCACCTGGTCCACGGTGAATGCCGCCAGGAATCCCGCGGCGGCGATCAGGCCGGTAAGCAGGTGATGCTCCTCGAAGGCCTCGGGAATCATTGTGTCGGCGAGCATCGCCAGGATGGCGCCGGCCGCAACGGCGGTGATGAAGGCGACCAGTTCCCCGGGGGCGTTCTGCAGGACCAGGAACCCGACCAGCGCGGCAAGCCCGGAGAGGACGGCGATGCCGCCCCACACGCCGAACACGTAGCCAGGCCCGCGGCCGGCCCTTTTCATCCCGGCTGTGCTGGACAGTCCCTCGGGGACATTGGAGATGAAGACGGCGGCCAGCATGGCAGGGCTGACCGCGCCCGCTGTCACCAGCCCCACCCCCAGGACCACCGATTCCGGGATGCCGTCCAGCAGCGCGCCGATGGCGATGGCCGTCCCGCTGCCCGGCTTTTCCTTTTCGGAGGGCTGCTTGCCGCCCGAACGCTTCCGATGCTTCGCGCCCTTGCTGGCCAGTACGGCATTGGCAGCCACATACACCAGGGCGCCGCTGGCGAACCCGGCGATGGTGGGCCACAGTCCGCCGCCGTTGACGGCCTCCTCCACGAGCTCAAACGACAGCGCAGAAATCAGCACACCGGCGCCGAACGACATCACAGAGGACACCACCTTTGGCGGGATCTTCCATTGCCACGCCAGCGCGCATCCCACCACCAGCGCCCCGCCGGCGATGGTGCCCCACATCCATGCCTGCAGCCATGCCGGCATTAGGCACCACCCGCCGTCGAACGTCCGCTTCTCCAGCGCCGTGCGTTCCTCGCCGCCCGGACCGCCGCAAAGGCCAGGCCCGCGGCCGCGCCTGACGCCGCCACGGCAAGCATCCGCCGCGCCGCACGGGTGCTTTCCAGCACGGCCCGGGCATCGGGGCCCGGCTCCGGCCTTCTGCCGGTGACATCGTTCTCATCCAACTCCCAGGCCGACGCGGGAGGAAAGATCCCCGGCGGCAGTTGTTCCTGCCGCAGCTCCCGGCGTACGGCCAGCCGCTCCCGTACCTCCTGGTTGGGGGCGGGCACTGCACCCTCCGCCGCCAGGGCTGCGGGGAGGTCGATGATGTACGGCTCTCCATAGAACGCCGCGGAAGCCACCGAGTCCAGCCATGCATTGGTAGGTGCCGCCACGCCGGCGCGCGCGAAACCTGACTGCAGCATGTCCCGGATATCCGCCAGCCCCCGGCCTTCGGTCTCCCGTGCGACCTCGAAGATCACCGCCTGCAGCAGCGCTTTCTGCCTCCCGCCGGGGTCCTCGGCGCTCGGATCCTGGCCTGTGGGGTCAGGGTCAAGTGGCTTTGCCCCGGAGGGGTTCGCGTTGCCTGGGCTGGTGCTCATGGGCTTCCTTTCGGTCCTGTCATGGTTGGCGGGTACCTGCTTTTACTGGACCCGGTAAGGGCGGGCGTCGGCAGCGCGGAAGGCCAGCCCGTTGCCGGGGACATCCGACGGACGGACCCACCCGCCGTCCGGGTCAAGCGTTCCGTCAAAGAGCATGTTTTCGATCCGGACGTGGTCGTGGAACCATTCCAGGTGCCGGAAATTAGGGGTGGCTGCGGCGACGGCGGCACTGAGGTGGGGTGCGCAGTGGCCTGAGATTTCCAGTCCGTGGGCGGCAGCGACGGCGGCCACGCGCAGCCATTCGCTGATCCCGCCGCACCTGCTGACATCGGCCTGGAGGCAGTCGACGGCGTCCGCGCTGCACATGCGCCGGAAGTACACCAGTCCCGTTCCGTACTCCCCGGCGGCCACGTCGGCGTCGACGGCGGCGCGCACCGCCCGCAGTCCGGCGAGGTCGTCGCTGGAGACGGGTTCTTCGAACCAAGTGACGTGCTCATCTGCTGCGTCCCGCATCACCCGGATTGCCTGCTTGGCGCTGTAGCCACCGTTGGCGTCCACGAACAGTTCCGTGCCGGGCCCGATGGCGGCACGCGCCTGGCGGATGCGCTCCAGGTCCCGCGCGACGTGCGTCCCGCCGTCCTGGCCGATCTTGATCTTCACCCGGGGGATGTGCTGGCCCTGGGCCCAGCCCTGGAGCTGGTCCCGCAGCTGGTCGTCGGAGTAGGTGGTGAACCCGCCGCTGCCGTACACGGCCACGGAATCCCGGACAGCGCCCAGGAGTTTATGCAGCGGCACCTCCAGCAGCCGGGCCTTCAGATCCCACAGGGCACAGTCGACGGCGGACACGGCATAGGATGCCAGGCCGGTCCGGCCAGGGTTGCGCACCGTCCGCGCCATCGCAGCTGCCGCGGCCGGCACGTCCAAAACGCCAATGCCCTGGACGGCCGGGGCCAGCAAGCCTTCCACCAGGGCCGCCGCCGGCACCGGGGCGTAGGTCCAGCCCAACCCGGTCTTCCCGCCGCCGTCCGCTTCCACCAGGACCAGGGTGGTGGAGTCCCAGCTGTAGGTGCCGTCCGCTTCGGGTGCGTCGGTTGGAACCGTGAAGGCGCTTGCCCGGATGGCGGTGACCGGGGTGGCGGCGGCGGACACGGTTCAGCCCTCCTTGTGCGGCAGGAATTCCTGGATCTTGGTCTTGACCCCTTCCTTCACCACGCCCCAGGCGCTGTCGTCACCCTTGACCATGGCCTCCGCAGTCTTCCGCGCCTGTTCAAAGGTGGCGTGCGGCGGGATCGGCGGAATATCGGGGTCGGTGCGGACGTCCAGGAGGGTGGGCCGGTCCGCGGCGAGGGCCTTCTCCCAGGCCGGCCCCACGTCGTCGGGGTCCTCAACGTGGATGCCCTGCAACCCCAGGCTCTCCGCAAAACCCGCGTAGTCGACGTCGGGCAGGGCCTGGGACTCGCGGAAGGCCGGCACCCCGCCCATGGCCCTCATTTCCCAGGTGACCTGGTTCAGGTCATTGTTGTGCAGGACGGCCACCACCAGCCGGGGATCATTCCATTCGCGCCAGTAGTGTTTCACCGTGATGAGCTCCGCCAGCCCGTTCATCTGCATGGCGCCGTCCCCGGCGAAGGCGATGGCGGGCCGGGCCGGAAAGGCGAACTTGGCGCCGATGGCGTAGGGCACACCGGGGCCCATGGTGGCCAGGTTACCGGACAGCGAGCCCCGGACGCCTTCCCGGAACTTCAGCTGCCGCGCGTACCAGTTGGCTGAGGAGCCGGAATCGGCGCTGAGCATCGCGTCCGCCGGCAACCGGGTGGAGAGTTCGGCGAACAGCCGCATGGGGTTGACCGGGTTGGCGCTGACCATGGCTTCGTCGTGCATGGTTTCCCACCAGCGGCTGATGTTCGATTCCAGGTTTTCCCGCCAGGACCGCTCCTGCTTGCGGGCCAGGTGCGGAATCAGGGCGCGCAGGGCGGCAGCGGCGTCGGAGACGATGTTGAATTCGTTGGTGTAGCGCAGCCCGATCATCTTGGGGTCGACGTCGATCTGCACGCCACGCGCCTGGCCCGGTTCAGGCAGGAACTGCGTGTACGGGAAACTGGATCCCACCGTGAGCAGGGTGTCGCAGTCCCGCATCATCTCGTAACTGGGGCGGGTGCCCAGCAACCCGATGGAGCCGGTGACGTAGGGAAGGTCATCGGGCAGGGCGTCCTTGCCCAGCAGCGCCTTGGCCACCCCTGCTCCCAGCAGTTCAGCCACTTCCCGGACCTCCGCGGCCGCGCCCCGCGCCCCTTGTCCGATCAGGATGGCCACCTTGGAGCCTTCATTCAGGAGTTGCGCGGCACCGCGGATCGAGTCGGTGTCAGGCTGGATGTCGGGCCAGCGGACACCGACGCTGGAAGGGACCATCTTGAAGTCGTGGGTGGGGGCGGCATACTCGAGTTCCTGCACATCGGCCGGGATGATCACAGCGGTGGGTGCCTGTTGGGCCTCCGCGATCCGGATGGCGCGGTCGATGACGTTGGGCAGCTGCTGGGGGACGGTCACCATCTGGACGTAGTCGGAAGCCACGTCCTTGAAGAGAGTCAGCAGGTCAACCTCCTGCTGGTAGGAGCCGCCCATGGCGCTGCGTGCCGTCTGTCCCACGATGGCCACCACCGGAACGTGGTCCAGCTTGGCGTCGTAGAGGCCGTTGAGCAGATGGATGGCTCCGGGCCCGGAAGTGGCCATGCACACGGCCACGCGGCCGCCGAACTTGGCGTAGCCCACGGCCTCGAACGCGGCCATCTCCTCGTGCCGTGCCTGGATGAATTTCGGCTGGTTGCCGGCCTTGCCAAAGGCGGCCAGGATGCCGTTGATACCGTCTCCGGGGAAACCGAAGACCTTGTCCACACCCCACTCACCGAGGCGTGCGAGCAGGTAGTCGGCCACTGTGGTTGCCATGATCAGTCTTCCTTTGCGCTCATCGTGGCGCCGCGGCGGGCGCCTTGGACCAGGACGCGGGCGGCGCGGGCCGCCAGCGCCATGATGGTCAGGGCGGGGTTGGCGCTCCCCTGGGTGGGCAGCACGCTGCCGTCCGTGACCAGGAGGTTGCGTACCGCGAAACTGCGGCAGTTCCGGTCGACCACACCGGCGTCCTGGGTGGCTGCCATCCGGGCCCCGCCCACCAAGTGGGCATAGCGGTTGATGGTGATGACTTCCTCTGCCCCTGCAGCGGTCAGGATTTCTTCCATGACCTGCTGTGCTGCGGACATCAGCTGCCGGTCGTTGTCGCACTGGCCGTAGCTGAAGCACGCCACGGGAATGCCGTGCCGGTCCGTCCCGTCAGCCAGCGTTACCCGGTTCTCCTTAAGGGGGAGGAATTCGCACAGGGCGCCCAGGCAGGCCCAGTGCGGGTAGTCGCTCATATAGCGGCGGAGGGTGGACCCCCAGTGCCCTTGCGCGGCAACATGCTCGGCCCAGGTAATGGGCAACGGGGACACGCACTGGATGGAGAATCCCCGCTTGTAGGGCTTTGCCGGGTCCGTTTCGTAGAAGTCCTCCGTGCTGACTTCGGGGGGAGGGGCCTTCCACATCCGCACCTCGGCCTGGAACCGCCCGGCGGTTTGGGGCGCGCCCTGGACCATCAGGTACCGTCCCACCTGGTCGAAGTCGTTGCACATCCCGTCCGGGAAGCGCGGCGTGGCGGAGTTCAGCAGCAGCCGCGGGGTTTCTATCGAGTAGCCGGCCACGGCCACCAGGCGGGCCCGCTGAAACTTCGTGACGCCGCCCTGGACATATTCGACGCCGGTTGCCAGCCCGCTGCGTTCGTCAAAGCCGATCCGGGTGGCCATCGAGTCGGGGCGGATTTCGGCGCCGTGGGCCAGCGCGTCCGGGACGTGCGTGATCAGCGGGGATGCCTTGGCGTTGACCTTGCAGCCCTGGAGGCAGAATCCCCGGTAGATGCAGTGCGGCCGGTTGCCGAACCTGCCGTTGGCGATGGCCACCGGACCCACCTTCGCGGTGATGCCGCAGGCGTTGGCGCCGCGCAGGAACAGCTCGCCGTTGCCGGACACAGGATGCGGCCGGTGCGGGTAGCCGTGCGGGTCGCCCCACGGCCAGCGCTCCCCGGCGACCGGCAGTTCCGCTTCGATGTCTTCGTAGAACGGCCGCAGTTCCGCGTACTCCAGGGGCCAGTCGGCGCCCACCCCATCAGCAGTGAAGGTCCGGAAATCGCTGGGGTGGAAACGTGGCGTGTACCCGGCGAAGTGGACCATGGAGCCGCCCACCCCCCGGCCCGAGTTGTTTGACCCCAAGGGCACGGGATCAGCCCCGGCAATAACCCGTGGTTCGGTCCAGTACAGATGGTGGGATCCGGCTTCATCGCTGACCCAGTCCTGCTCGGGTTCCCAGAACGGACCCGCCTCCAACGCCACCGCCCGCCACCCGGCCCGTGCCAGGCGCTGCAGCAGCGTGGAACCTCCTGCTCCGCAGCCCACGATGACCATGTCCACCTCATCGGTTTCGGCGTACCGCCGCATATTCTCCCGCAGCCGAAGGTTGCTGCCGGGTCCGGAAGGGAGCAGCCACGCGGACTCATTGCGTTCGCGGACCCTGTTCACCGGTCTGCCCCGTGGCCTGCGTCGTGGGTTGGCCCGTGGGTGGGGTCAGCATCGGGGCGGATGTCGCGCACCTCGAACGGCTCCAGGCGGTTCACACCCAGGTTCTTGTAGCCGCGCGGGTAGGCCGGTCCCGCGAAGCCGATTTCGTCCCAGGCCAGGGGATGCGAGTAGAAGGCGGTGCAGGCGTACCGGGTCCAGAGGCTCCACACCCGGTCCGCCGGCAGGCCGTGCCAGAGTTCCCGGTGCAGATTGCAGATGTCCTGCAGGAGCCCGGCCTGCTGCTCTGGATCCAGGCCGGCAAAGGTGGAGCCGGCACGGGAGTGCGCTTCACGGTCCAGCGCCGCGAGCGTTGCCCGCCACGCTTCGCCGTCCCTCGGCATGTTGTCATAGTGCCAGCCGTCGGTTTGCTCATCTGCCAGGCGGGCGTCCACCATGTTCACCACCGGCACCCGGGGCTCGCCCTGCTGGCCCAGTAACTGGTCGAAGAGGGCGCGCGCTGCGGCCTCCTCTGCGGGCGTGAAGAAACGGACGTCCGGCGGCATACCCAGGCGGGACTCGACGACGGCGGCAGTCGCCCGGTCCCAATGGCCCGCCTGGGCGCGGGTGCTGAAGCCGGGGTAGCGGCCGCCGCCGTCGGACATGTCCAGTGGGAGGCTGCTCATGGTTCCCGCCTCAGGACGGAGGCCAGCACCCCCATTCCGCCCACCAGGGTGACCAGCAGCGGCGCGAACAGCGGCGGACCCATCTCCAGGTTGTAGCGCAGGTTGGACAGGCCGCCCGGTTTCTGCCGGATGCCCTGCAGGTGCAGCCAGGTTCCTTGCAGCCCGTTGGCAATGATCGCGGCGCTGGCCAGCGGGAGGGCGGTCTTAGCCATGCGGCGGCTGAATACGCCGGCTACTCCCGCGGCGGCCCCCAGCGGGCCCAAGGCAACGGGAACCCACATCCACTTGTTGCCGAAACTGGCCTTGTCATGTTCCAGATAGATTTCCGCCGCCGTGACCAGGGCACCGGCAGCCGTCAGGCCTGACAAGGAGCGCTCAAACCTCCCCGTCTGCACATTCCGTACAAGCCGGTCGATGCCATTCACCGTGCTGCGGACCGGATCTGCCGGGTGTTGCGTCTTCATGATTCTCCTTCGGGCCGCCTGCGAACAGACGAGGGAAGCTGGCAAACTTTGCGGGACAGCAACCATTAGAGGAAACTGGTGCCCATGGATACATCTGCCGGATCTGCGTTGATCCCTGAACCTTCAAGTCGGGAAGTCGAAGCGGTGATGGGCGCCGCCGACACTCTTCTGCGCGTGGTGGCCCGCTCTGTTGCTGAGGTTGAGGACATCGTCAATACGCCACAGCTGCGGGTGCTGGTCCTTATCCATACCCGCGGACCACAAAACCTCGGCGGCGTCGCCGCAGAGCTTGGCGTGCACGCATCCAATGCCACCCGCATCTGCGACCGGCTGGTAGCGGCTGACCTGCTGCAGCGCCGTGAAGACCCCGCGGACCGCCGATACATCCGGTTGGAGTTGACCAGCAAGGGCAAGGAACTGGTCAACTCCGTGTTGGAGCACCGGCGGCAGGCCATCGCAGAGGTGATTTCCAGGATGCCTGCGGGCCGGCGTCCTGCGCTGGCCGCCGCGCTGGAGGCCTTCGCAGCCGCCGCCGGCGGCCAGGGTACCTCCGACGGTCGCTTTACGTTGGGAGCCGGTACGTGACGTGACCGGATCCTGGTGCGGCAAGCCATGTTTTCATTGAAACCCAATATTTGCGTTTGCGCAATAGTTGGCAAAAGTGGGATGTCTTCTCTGCTGGACCCGGATCGGCGGAGGGAATCCTTCAGGCTGGCTTGATGCCCCACTGTCCGGTGTGGGATTGCCCGGGGTCCAGGGTGATCAGGCCTTCGCCGGAGTTGAAGGCGTCAGGGGCGCACGTCATGGGCTCCACGCCCAGCCCGGTCCGGCGGCAGTCCCGTTGGGGGAGGGTGTCCCCGGTGAAGATCTCCAGGTAGGGGTATGTGTCGTCCACCCACAGCTCAACTCCTCCGGAGCGGTCCGGGCGCAGCAGCCTTACGCGGGCGCGCCCATCCCCGCCGCGGAGAAGGTCGGTGTAGGCCACGTCGATGTGCCGGCCACCAAGTTGCTGGAGTTCACGCAGGTCGTACTTTGTGCCGTCCACACGCTCGTGCCCGGTGGGGATGCCGCGTTCATCCACGGGCAGGTACGTCCGCCCCGGCACCTGGACCAAGGCGGTGTCGATAGCGCCCGCGCTCACCGTTCCTGTGCTGAGGTAAGGATGCGCCCCAGTCCCGTAGGGGCACGGCGAGTCGCTCCGGTTCACCGCCGTGCTCCGCACCGTCAATCCGTCCGGACCGAGTTGATAGTCCAGCCGGCAGTCGAGGACCCAGGGCCAGCCTTGGCAGGCGTGCAGGGTGTAGGCGAAGGAGATGGATTCGTCGGTCTGCTCCACAACCGGGGCATTCCAGTTCCGCCAGCGGGTCAGTCCGTGGATGGCCCCGCCTTTGTCCGGCTCGCTCAGGTCAAGCTGGAGCCGACGGCCTTCCCACTCATAGCTGCCGGCCTTGATCCGGTTCGGCCAGGGGATGAGCGACTGACCGCGTGCGCCCGTGCACATCTCATCCGGTCCATACCCGTCCAGCAAGGTGCGGCCGTCCAGCAGGTAGTCCCGCAATGCCCCGCCAACCTCCGTGAGGTGCGCGGTTTGCCCGCCGTACCGGATTTCGTACTGGAGCCCGGACGGGTGCCGGTGGTCGATGGTGGCTTCTGTTGGTTCCCGGCGGGGAATCATCGCTGGTCGCCTCTGCCGCCGCGGGACTTTTGCAGGTCCAGCACAACCTTGACGTCGTCAGGCCTGTGATGGAAGGCCTCAGCGTAGTTTTCGAGGGGTACCCGGCGGCTGATGAGGCGGCGCAGCCAGTCGGGGTTGGCAGAGGACAGGGCCTTGGCGCCGGCATCGTAGTGGCGCCGGTTGGCGTTGACACTGCCGAAGACCACGCCGTTCATCAGCACTTCCTCGCGGTTGAGGGCGCCGACATCCACTTCCGTTTGGTTCCCGGTTCCCGAGACGCCGGTCAGGCAGGTGATGGCGTCCTGGGCGCGGCAGCGCAGTGCGTCCAGGACCACGGGGGTGACGCCCGTGCACTCAACCAGGACGTTCGGTTTCAGGCCGGAGTCCGGCAGTGATTCGCTGTGGTAGATGGCTCCGAGGTCCCGGACCAGCTCCGGCTTGGGCCCGTCCTTGACGATGTCGAAGACGTGGACTTCCAGGCCCTGCTGGACGCCCAGAAGTGCGGCGAGCAAGCCAACGGGTCCGGCTCCGGTCACCACGGCGATATGAGGGTCGTAGAAAGCCCGCTGCCCGATCCTGGTGATCTGTTCCCAGGCCTTGGCCACGATGGTGGTGGGCTCCAGCAGCACACCCACGTCTTCCAGCCCCGCCTCCAGTTTCACTATGGACTGCGGGTCGGCGCGCCATTGCTGGCGCGCGAATCCGTCCAGGCCTTTGATGCCGTGCTCGGTGTACTTGCCGTTCAGGCACATGTCCCACTCGCCGGCGGCGCAGGCTTTGCAGGGTTCGGGATCGGGCCTGCGGACAATGCCCACCACCAGGTCTCCCTCGGCGAGGCCGGAATCCCGCGGAGCTTCCCGCACCCGGCCCAGGTTTTCATGGCCCAGCACCAGGTAGTCCTGGCCCGGCGGAGCCTCGCCGTAATCTGCCGCGATGATCTCGGCGTCGGTGCCGCAGAGGCCAACCGCCAAGGCATCCACCAGCACTTGTCCTTCACCCGCTGCCGGTTCCGGAATGTCGCGCAGGTGAAGGGAGTCCTTGACTCCCGGGGTCACTGTCAGCGCACGCATGATGTCTCCCTTTAGCCGAGGTTGTCCTGGCCAGTGTCTCGCTTTATTTGCGATGACGCAACAGTGTGGGGGAAGCAAGCGCTAACGTCCATCGAGCCCGCTCAGCAGCCGGGCAGCCAGTCGGCTTTCGCACTCATTGTTCTGCCGCATGGCCGCCGCGGTTGATATCCAGCATGATCACGACCGCGAGGAGAACCACGGAGATGGAGGCGGACGCGAGCGTATCTGTAAACCAGTGATAGCCGAGGTAAACGCGGCTTGCTGCTTCCAGTGTCAGGCCTCCGGCTGCAGCGCTGAAGGCAACGATCACGGAAACCGTGCGGGAGGAGCGGGAATAGAGCAGGTATGCGCCGATCAGCAGAAAGTTTGAGGCACCGACGACGTGCCCGGAAGGAAACGATGAAGTGGCATCGGCGCCCAGCATCATCAGTGCCGCTGGGGGACGGGAACGTCCCACGGCGTGGGCGATGACCTCCGTAATGATGACCCCCGTGAGCATCGACCCGGCGAGCAGCAAGGGGCGCCAAAGACGGCGGGTCAAAAGGGCCCAGGCCGTGGTGGCGAGCAGTGTTATCAGCGGAAGGGCGACCGGGCCGAACACAATGGCGAGTCCCGCCAGAACCATGGTGGCAGCACTGGTCCGGTGATTCACGAACCACTCGGTCATGGGCCCGTCAGCCGCTGTGACGCCATTGCCGTGAAGCACTTCCCCCAGCGTCAGCAAAAAGGAAGCGGCGCCGGCCAGGGCCAGCGCAAGTGACACTGCGCTCAGGACGAGGAACCGGCCTGGGGGAACAATGAATCCGTCGCCTAAGCGAAAAGCCAAGGATTGAGACTGCGACTCTTTTACATCAGGGCGGACATCGTCGTAATCGCTTGCCACGGCGGCACCCATTCCTCCTGCTGGACTGGTTCCTCGTCGTTGGGGAACTTTCGCGGTTTGGGAAGTGAAGCTCGTGAAAAAGCCACCGTTGCTTCACCGAGTATCAATGAACGATAGCGCAATAATTGTAATTGCGCAATGGAATACGGGGCTGGCCCGCCCCCGTCAGCGGAGCATTGACGGTGGTGGCGAGGGAAAAGGGCCGCCTGGGTATTTTGGGGCCGCGGCGTTCATGAGGTGGGCCCACTGGGTGCCGGCGATGTTTGCTCCGTCCAGACCGGCGTAGTACTTTCCGTTGATGGCGATGTGCTCATTTGCCCATTCCGGCCCGAATCCTTTGTAGCTTCCGAACCATGAGGCGGTGGCGATGCCTGTGGTGGCGCCAACGGTCCATGTCTGGGTGTGTCCGTCGGTGGTGCCGGTTTTGGCGAAGATGTCCTGTTCCTTGTTCACGGGAATGTTGTAGCCCGATCCTTTGGTCAGTACTGGCTTCAGGGCGTACGTGACGCCGGCAGCGACGTCCGGGTCGATGGTCTGGGTGCAGTCCGCGGCTGGCACCGGGTAGTGGTGTCCGCCGGGTCCGGTGACCGTCTCCAAGGCGACGGGTCTGCAGCGGATTCCTCCGGCCGCGAAAGTTGCGTAAGCGGTAGCCATGTCCAGCGGCGCGACATCCTGGGTGCCGATCAGGTTGGCGATACTGGAGAGGTCGTAGGGCTTGTTGGTGTGGCCGTCCTTGATGCCCGCCGCTGTGGCCATCTTCTGGATGTTGCAGAAATCCAGCTGCGTTGCTGACTGGAACGTGATGGTGTTGATGGAGTGGTACAGGCCTTCCAGGACACTCATCCGATAGTAGTGGTAGGGGTCGTCGTTGGGCAGGGGTGTCTGGCCGAGGGCGGGATCGTAGGACCCGGCCGTCGTGCCGCAGCTGTTTTTCCATGGGAAGCCGGCCTTGTAGGTGCGGACCGAGCCGTCCAGCCGGACAGCCATGGACCGGCCGGAATTGAGCCATTCAGCAAAGACGAATGGTTTCATCGTGGAACCGATCTGGAAGCCGCCGGCACCATGGAGCGGCTTACCGCGGCTGTCCGTTTCTGGGAGGGCGAAGTTGCCCGTGTAGTGTCCGGGCCCAGGCGCCGGGTTGTATATGGTGTTTTGGGCCATGGCGAGGATCTTGCCCGTCCGGGGCTGGACGCTGACAAGGGCGGCCCCGCGCTGCAGGGGATCCGCCGGGGGAAGCGAGGCATTGACCTGTCCCTGGGCCACTTTTTGCAGGTCCGGGTCCAGAGTGGTGTGGATGGACAGCCCACCCTGGTACAAAAGTCTGCGCCGGGCCGTCTCGTCGGCCCCGAAGGCGGTGTCGTTGAGGATCAAACGTTGGACGTAGTCGCAGAAGTATGGAGAAGTCGCCGCGGCGCATCCTTGGACGGTTGGCTGGACGTTCAAGGCGAGGGGCGCGGCGGTAGCCTTGTCGTGCTGGACCGTGGAGATGTAACCCTGTTGGAGCATTTGGTCCAGAACTTCATTGCGCCGGGCCACCACATGGCCTGGTTCGGTGATCGGATCGTAGTACAGGGGCCTGTTGACCACTCCTGCCAGGGCGGCGGCTTGGGTAAGGCTGAGGTCGCTTGCGGGGACGCCGAAATACTCTTTGGCTGCCGACTGGATGCCGTAGGCTCCGTTGCCGAAATACACCAGGTTCAGGTAGCCCTGAAGGATCTGGTCCTTGGAGTACTTGTCCTCGAGGCTGACGGCGAGTTTCATCTCCCGAAGTTTGTCGCCGATGGTCCTGGCCGCGCTGGACTTGACCTCGTCCGCCCTGCCGCTGGAGATCAGCGCCTGGATGAGCACGTTCTTGACGTACTGCTGGGTGATGGTCGATGCGCCCTGCCGGCCGCCCAAGGTGTCCACGTAGAGGGCCCGGAGAATGCCCGCTGGATCGATGCCGCCGTGCTCATAGAAACGGGAGTCCTCGATGGCCACGATCCCGTCGCGCATAAACGGTGATACCTGCTCCAGTTCCACCGGCACGCGATTCTGCGAATAGAACGTGGCGATGACCGACCCATCTTTAGCCAGCACCTCCGAGTTCCGGGCCGGGGTGTTCAGATCCAGCACTGAGGGCAGCTGCTCTAAAAGCTTGGTGGATGTAGCGGCCAGGGATGAGCCCAACGCCGCCGCGGGGACCAGGAGCCCGGTGACCAGGAAGCCGCCGATGACGCAGGCAGCCATGAAGGCGGCAGCCTTTCGCCACAGTTTGTCTCTAAGGAGCATGCAGGAGAATTCCTTGTCGTGTCGTCACTGCACTTCGATCAACGCGTCGCATGGACAGGGGTGCCTGGAAGCAACCCCTCCTGGGTCTAGTGCCGCTTGTCTCGGAATGATTGCCAATGTGCAAACAATGCTATGTCCCGAATCTGCATCGACAGGGCTGAATCCGATAACAGGAGGGCAACAATTCAGAAAAGTGGAACTTGCTAAGTGGATAGTGATTGCGTTGGCGCAAGTGCTGCGCCACACTGAGGGAGGGGATATATCGGGGAAGCCCACGGATGAAGCCCTAAAGCTAACCACGGTGGGGCAGGGGAAAAGCTGTACTGGGCTGCCAGGCGACCTGCGCCATCTCCGCCGCATTGTCACCTGCAGATCTCATGCAGGCTTCTGTTTTGACCAGCCGGCAGCATCTCAACGCCAGGGAAAGGAACATCCATGAAACCCGCCCACGGCACCATACGGTTTTTCCGCCTCCTGCCCGTCCTGGTGATCTCGGCCCTTCTGGCTACCGGCTGCTACAACCCTTCCGAAGGGGACCGCGATCCCATTGCGCTCGGTTCCGACTTGAACTTTGCCGGGCTGGAGTTGCGAAGCGTTCTGCTTGTGACATCAGGGCAAAATGAACCCGCACGCGTGTTGGGAACGATCATCAACACCACGGCTGCTGATATTGAGATGGTCCTGGCCGACTCCGACGAGCAAGTCCAGGTCAGGATCCCGGCAAGCGGGAACAAGGAGTTTGACCAGACGCCCCTCATTCTCAACAGTGCCGCGGAGGCTCCCGGTGCGCGCACTGACCTGACGGTAAGCGTGAAGGGGCAGGAAACCAGAATCAACGTCCCCATTCAGGACGGGACTTTTGACCAGTACCAGCCTTATGTTCCTTCGCCCAGCCCTTGACGCTGGCAGCAGCCCTGCTGGGCAAGACAGGCGACCGCCCCTCCCGGGCGATCTCTCAAAGAGGAGGTATCCCATGAGGTTAAGACTCTACGCGGCGGCTGGAATGACCGCAGCGGCGCTGACGCTGACGGGCTGTACGGGAAACCCGGCACCGGGGCCCGGTTCCTCCACTGCATCACCGGACGCATCCAAGGCAAGCCTGTCGGGCGGCGGCGGCCTGGCCGCGGTTCCCGGCGTGGTCAGGGAGGTCGAACCATCCGTGGTCACCATCAGGACTGCTGTCGGCCTTGGCAGCGGTGTCATCTACGACGGCAATGGATCCATTGTCACAGACGCCCATGTCGTGGAGGACCAGCAAAAACAGCCCTTTAAGAACGTTGAGGTCCAGTTCGCTGATGGCTCTCAGTCCCAAGGCACAATAGTTGGCGTTGACGACGTCACGGACCTTGCTGTCCTCAAGGTCGACCGCACCGGCCTTCCGGCCGCAAAATTTGCTGCAACAGATCCGGAGGTGGGTTCGATGACCGTTGTCATCGGAAGCCCGCTGGGGTTGGAGGAAACCGTCACTGCCGGAATTGTCTCGAGCCTGCACCGGAACATGCCGCCGTCGAAGGAATCACCCCACGGCGCCATCGACCTGCTGCAGACCGATGCGCCGATTTCCCCCGGTAATTCCGGCGGTGCGGTGGCGAATGCCGGCGGACAGGTAATCGGTCTTTCCGAGGCTTACCTTCCACCCAGCACCGGAGCCGTAGCCATCGGGTTCGTTACGCCATCCTCCACTGTCACCGACGTTGCAGACCAGCTGTTGGCCAGCGGATCGGTCAAACACGCCGCCCTCGGTGTGGTCCCCACCGACATCACGCCGCAACTCGCCCAACGGTTCTCCCTGCCCACGACGGCGGGGGCGCTGATCGTGAGCGTTTCGCAAGGAAGCCCAGCGGAACAAGCCGGCATGAAGGCAGGAGACATCATCACCAAGTTCGCCCAGGCAGACATTGGAAACGTGACGGACCTGCTGGTGGCCCTCAGGAAACAGGACCCCGGGCAGCAGGTGGACGTCATCGTGCAGCGCGGCTCAGCATCCCAGAACCTGCACGTCACCCTTGGCGACCTGGCTAAATGACTTATTGCGTTAACGCAATAGTTGCGTAAAAATAAGAAAATGCTGCTCGGGTAAGGATCGCCAACTCAAGGCGTAAAAGCCTGCAACGTCAGGTCCGCTCTATCCGAACAAGTCCCGCTCGTTCCGCCGCTTGGCGGAAAGCGAACCCCGACGAGGTCCGCGGGAGAGCAGTAGCTTTACTGGGGGGGGGCGGTCTGATCAGCCATATCGCGAAGGAGCATTTCCAATGGCACAGAACGTCAAATCAGCTACGGCAGTGGGCAATGCCCGGTGGAAGCGGTTGATTCCCGTCGCCATTGTCGTCTACATCATTTCGTTTATGGACAGGACCAATATCGGGTTCGCCCTGAACGGACTCCATCAGGACCTGGGCATCGACGCCGCCCAGCAGGGCCTGGCTGCAGGCATCTTCTTCATCGGCTATCTCGTCCTGCAAATTCCAGGCGGCCACCTCGCCGAGCACTGGAGCGCGAAGAAGTTCGTCGGAATCATGGTGCTCATCTGGGGCGTACTGGCCGTTCTTGCCGGATTCATCCAAGATTTCACGCAACTGCTGGTGGTGCGCTTTTTCCTGGGTGTCGCCGAGGCCGGAATCTGGCCTGCGATCCTTGTCCTGATCAGCCACTGGTTCCCGGCCGCTGAGCGGGCACGGGCCTACGCATTCTGGATGATGAACATCGCCATCGCCTCCATCATTACGGCCCCCTCTCCGGCTGGATTCTCTCCTTCTCGGACTGGCGGTGGCTGTTCATCATCGAGGGCATCTTCCCCTTCGTCATCGCCGCACCCCTGTGGTGGGCCCTGATCGCTGACCATCCGCGCGAGGCGGCATGGTGCTCGGTCCAGGAGCGTGAGTACATCGAGAATGGGCTTGCTGCGGATGCAAGGGAACATCCTCAGCAGGAGAAACTGGGCCTGCGCCACGTTATGTCCAACACGGTTGTGTGGCGACTGACCTTGGTGTACTTCCTCATCCAGATTGGCTTCTATGGCATCAACATCTGGCTGCCGCACGTGATCAAGACAATTACCTCCGGATCGTCTATGGAGGTGGGGCTCATCACCGCAGTTCCGTACGTGCTGGCGATGGTCGGCCTCTGGTACAACGCCAAAGCGGCCGACCGTTCCGGCCGCTACTCCACTCACGTGCTGCTGTCGATGGCAGTCGGTGCTGTTGCGCTGGTGGTCTCGGTAGCAACCGGAGACAATATGCCGTTCCTTGCGGTTACCCTCATTAGCATCGCCGTCGCCGGGGCCTTGGCCTACGACGGTCCATTCTGGGCTTCAGCGTCCCGGGCCATGCCGGTGGCCGTCGCCGGCACCGCTATGGGACTGATCAATGCGGTAGGAAACCTCGGCGGATTCGTTGGACCCTACGTTGGTGGTTTCCTGCAGGATGTGACGCACGGCAGTTTCCTGGCCACGTCCATCTTCCTGGCATGTTGCCTCCTGGCTGCAGGCCTGGTGATGCTGACATTGCGGCGAAGCGGTGACAGGCCGCTGTCCGGTGCCCGACTGCAGGGTGCCCTCTCCGGCGGGGCAGAGGCAGAAGCAACCAGGAAGAAAACATCCTGACGGGCGCCCTTGCAGCACGGGCAACTGCGCCGGTAGCGGGATGCCGGTCGCAGCCTCGTCACTGGTAGGCGCTCGTCACGGGAACTCAGCGGTGAGGGTGGGCCATTCCGAGACATGACCCACCCCCGCATCAGTTGCGCCAGTGCAACGGATTGTGGGTTTGTGGGGGAGAGGAGTCCGCATATCCACGCGAACAACTAAGGGCCGGAGAGGGGTCCGGAGGGGTGGGTGTTGGGGGATAAGCCTCCAGGAGGAGGGGATTTTCCTTTCGTTGCGTAGGCCCACCCCGCGCCCGTTCCCGGGATTGCGGGAGTCATGATTGGGTAGGCCGTGCTGCATAAGGGGTGCCCGGGACCCTTATGACGGCCCGGGCGGTTCATGTACTTTGGTCCTGCCGGAGAGTCCTGAGCTGGCAGGATTCGCATTTTGGGGAATCGGCTGGGGACCCAGTTGCGCTGGCCCTCGTCCAGGGCCGGCCGCCCGTCAATCTCCCTTGCCGAATCCAAGGAGCCCCCCGTTGCACAAGCGCACTGTCCCGGTCATCGCTGCCGTTTTTCCGGCACTCTTCCTCTCCGCAGGGCCAGCCCCGGCCACCGCGGGCTATGACGAGGAAGTCCTTAACACCTACGTGGATTGCCCGCTGGAGCGCATCGGCACCCAGCTGGTCCGCTGCGACAACCTTACAGGAGCGGGGGTGAATGCTCCCTTCTGGATACCCGAGCAGAAGTAGGCAGGCGATCTCAGCCGTCGTCATCTCTGCCGCTCCGGGTTGGCGAAGACGCCTGCGCAACCGATGGTTGCGCTTCGGGTGCTGCGTCGTTTAGGCTCTTAGCAACCAATGGTTGCGAAAGGAACTGGACATGCACAACAGCATTGAGCGGGAAATCCACATTGAAGCGGCGCCGGAGATTGTTTTCGAGGTCATCAGCACCCCCGAACACCTGCGCCAATGGTGGCCCGATGAGGCCGCCTTTGACCCCACCGCGGGTTCAAGCGGGGACATAGTCTTCGGCGACCGGACGGCGGCAGATGCAAAAGTGGTGAAGCTGACGGTTGTGGAGGTCGAGCCGTCGCGGCGCTTCTCCTTCAGGTGGGTTTACGACGAAGCCGCGGCATCGCCGGAAAACTCCCTCCTGGTGACTTTTGAGCTGATTCCGCAGGGCTCGGGGACACTGCTGCGCTTTACGGAGGCAGGGTTCCAGGACAAGGGATGGGAGCAAGCTGACGTCGAGCTTAACTACAATGACCACGTCCGGGGCTGGGACTACTTCCTGCCACGGCTTGTGGCCTACATCGGCCGGCTGGTCGCTGCGCAATGACCATCGCTATCGACGACGATCTCTGGTCCGCGGTGGGTGATCCCACCCGGCGGAAGATGCTCGACCTGATCCTGTCCGAAGGCGGCGGCACGGCCACGGGCCTGAGCACCCGGCTGCCCGTGACCAGGCAGGCGGTGGCGAAGCACCTGGAGGTACTGCACCGTGCGGGGATGGTCTATGTCAGGCCCGCAGGCCGGCAACGCGTTTATGAGGTGAACCAGGCAGAGCTTTCCCGCGCCGTTGCCCAGTTGTCGTCGGTCAGCGCTGCATGGGATGCCCGGCTCCAGAGAATCAAGAGCATGGCCGAAGCCATTCAACGAAGCAGCCGGGATCGGGAAAGTCAGCGGCCCCTGCCCTGAAGCAGAATGGCTCCTTCGCCGGTCAGCTCGGCTGCGGATCCCTGCCGCCCCGCAAGGGTGGAGATCAGGGCCGACGCGCTGCCCAGCACCTGAGCGCCGGTGCCGTGCCTCCAGCCCGTGTCCTGGGTGGAGAAGGCAAGCCCATCGATCAGGCCCGGTTTCAGTGAACGCTGGGCCTGGGGCGTGGTGAGCTGGTCCAGGACGATGTTGGCACTCTCCGGCTCTATCACATGGTCGATCTTCAGGGGCCTGTAGATGTCCTCCGCATGTATGACAAGGTGGCTCAGCGGTGCTTCAGGGCCGGCGCCTGGAACCCCGAAACGCTCCGCCTTCGTGCGCCGAAGGGCTGACAGCAGTTCATCCTTCGGGCGGGTGTCCCGGGTGGCCCAGCGGTCCGCCATCCTGTCGAACGCGAACCCGGCTGCGGCCATATTGATGAAGAACCGCGGTAGGGACATTTGGTAGGGCATCAGGAGATGGACGACGACGTCCCTCACCCGCCAGCCACCGCACAGGCTCGGTGAGTTCCAGCGTTCGTCGTCGAGCCTTTCCAGGGCGCCGATGAGGCGGTTCCGTTCGGCGTCGATCAAGGCATCAAAGTCCGTCATTACGTTGGGTTCCTGTTCCCTTGGGCGGTCCGGGGGTGCTTGATCACGCGCCCCTTTGCTGGATCCGCTAGCCAAAGTGTATGTGGGGTGTGTCGTAAGGAGCGTGAACCACACCCCGGCCGGACACGCACCGGCTCCCCGCCGAATAGTCGGTGGGGAGCCGGTAACGCGTCACCTATCCCAGTCCTGAGGAGAGGGTGTCTCTGAACGAGACAGTACCGATCAGGTTCCCCGCCACGTCGGTCAAGCTCTGTGGTGGGGCGTACGCCGGCAGGCCCGCAGGGACACCCGCGTTGAGTGTGCCCGCGCCTGAGCTGCCGTTAGGCGCATTGCCGAGTTTGATAACCAGGGCGTTGTTGGCGGCATCCCAGTTGAGGGTTGAGCCTGTTCCCTGGGCTCCAAAGGTGGCCGCGGCGCCGTTGAGGTAGTCCCCGCCGAGGGATACCGTGCCGACGGAGCAACCGGGGATCGTGACACCCAGTGTGTCATTGCCCGCATTATCAGTGATCGTTGCGGTGCCCGACAATTGGGAGCCGGTCCAGTTGGTGCACACCTTGGCCAGGTCCAACTTTTCCGAGAATTTGAGGGTAATGGTGTCGCCAGCGTCCGCTGAGGCCTGGCGGGTATTGGTCGAGCCGCCGTTGAGCAGCTTGACTGAGGTAACCGTGGGCCCCTGGGTGTCCTTGACCGCTGTGGCCGTGACCGTGCTGCTGTTCCCTGCCGCATCGCTGGTGGTGGCAGTGATGGTGACCGTGACTACCGGAATAACGGTGGACGTCTCCTTCAGGCCCGCCAGGTTGAGGCCGTTGGTTGTCCACTGCGTGCCTGATGCCGTTGCCGGGACACTGGTGGTTGAATCGCTGACGCTCAGGCTGACGGTCAGGCCAGGATCATTGGTGCCGCTGACCTTATAGCTGCTCACGTTGCCCGAGTAGATGTACGCCGGGGTGTCAATGGTCAGCTTCGGTGCCAAAGTGTCTTTCAAACTGGTGGGGCTCGGTGTCACGGCCGAACTGCTGTTGCCTGCGGCGTCCTTGACGGTGACGGTGTAGGTGACCGTTCCATCCTTGAGCGGCGTGAGGTTCAGGTTCAGTGACCAACCCGTTCCGGGGTCAGTGGCCGTGCCTGTGACCGGAGGGGCAGTAGTGGTGTCAGTGGCCGCAACCGTCACAGTGGTCCCGGTTTCGGCGCTTCCGAAGACCCGAACGGAGGAAACGGTGGTGCTGTTGACGTATACCGGCACGCCCACGCCCTGCGCTGGCGCAGGAGCAATGGTGTCCTTGATGCTCGTCGTCGTCCTGGCCGTGCTGGTGTTTCCGGCAACGTCCGTGGCCACCGCCGAGTAGGTCACTGTGCCCTGGTTCAGGCTGGTCAAGTCCAGGCTCGCGGTCCAATTTCCGGTCGCGTCAGCCGTGGCGGTCGCGGGGGGAGCGGAATGGGCGGAGCCGGTATCGCTGGCAGTAAGGGTGATCTTGGCCCCCGCCTCCGCCGTTCCGGTGACGGGTACGGCGGCAACGTTGGCGGAGTTCACAAAGCCGGGAACGCTGAGCCCCGGCCCGGCAGGCGCCTGGGTGTCGATCCGCACCGTCTGGCTCTGCGCCGTGCCGGCATTGCCGGCGTTGTCGGTGGCGAAGTAGGAGACCGTGTGCGTTCCGTCGCCGCTCACCGGGATGCTGGTGACGCTGCCGCCCACAGTCTGCTTGGCGCCGCCGTCGACCGCGTAGGTAATGGAGGCGACGCCGGATCCAGCCGTCCCGTCGTCGGCGGTGATGGTCACGGTGACCGGGCTGGTGCTGTTCCAGCCGGCGGCGTTGGGGGTGGGCGAAATGCCGGACACCGAGGCCACCGGGGCGGTGGAGTCACTGCTGACGCCGGTGCTGCGCGGGCTTTCCGAACCCGTCCACAGCGCGATGGTGGGGGTGACCGTGTAGTACCAGATGCCGCCCGGGACATTCTGTTCGGTGCAGGTGAGCGTGGTGACGGTCCCCGCGCAACCACCTGTTGCCGGTGTTCCGGTGCCGCCCGTGGCCGCCGCGTACCTGGTGACGGTGTACCCGGTGGCCGCCCGGCCGTTGACCGTGGTGCCGGCTGCCCAGCTGACGCTGAGCGAGGCACCGTTGGCGGTGACGGCGGGCTTGGACCCGGCGGACAGCGCGTCGGCAGCGGCGGCCGCGTTGTTGCTGCTGGTGGTCGAGGCCCAGAAGGCATAGGCAGCGGTACCCGTGCCCAGCAGGAGCAGGAGCGCGGTGATGATCCAGGGCACCCGGCGCGACGGGCGGCCGAACAAAGCACGGATGGCGAGGCTCATTTGCGCACCTCCGCCGTGACGGGAAGGTGGAAGGTGGCGCCCTGGCAGGCTGCGAGAGAGGTGGTATCCATGGCGGCCGATCCTGGAAGGGTGAGCAGGGTGGACGAGTTGGCCGGAACGAAGGTGGCCGGGGACAGTGGCGCCGCGCTCCCCACGAAGCTGACTCCGGTGGTGGTGCAGCCGGGGTGTGCCGCGTCCGCGGTGGCGGCCCCGTTGGCCGTGACGCTGTAGACCTGCACGGCGTAGGGGTTGGGGTTGGTGAGGCGGAGGACGACGTCGGCAGTACCGCCGGGAACAAGCGCCGCCTTCGGGCTGTCCCCGGCGACCAGCGCGTCCACGGTGACGGCCTGCATGGTGGCCGCGGCTGCGGACCCGGTGCCGGTGCCCGCGGTGCCCCAGTACCCGTAGGCGGTTCCGGCGCCGGCAGCGGCCAGGAGTCCGGCGAGGGCCGCTGCCCTAACCGCACGACGGCGGGTGGTTGGGTTGGCGGTCATCTCAGTTCCCCTGTCCTGATCCTGAGTAGCTGAGCTGGAGCGAGGCACCCTTGCAGCCGTCCTGGTTGGCGGAGGTGTCCAGCATTCCCACCCTGGGCCACACCGACGGTGCCAAACGGAGCCCGGAAAGGGAGCTGCTGCCCGCCGGAACGGAGACCGGGTAGGGGCCGCTGTACTGCGAGACCACGAAGTCCGCTGCGGTGCAGGAAAGGTTCCTGGCCACGGCGTCCGCGCTGCGGGTGACGCCTGCCACCGCCACTGACATGTTGGTCAGCGACAGCGCCTTGTTGTTGGGGTTGCTGATCTGCAGGTCCAGGCCGGCCGACGTGCCGGGGGACAGGGTGCCGGGGACGTTTCCGGAGAGGACGAACTGCTTGATGGTGGAGTCCAGGACCAGTTGCACGTTGGCGTAGGCGAACTGGGCCTTCCCGGCGGCATCCTTGCCCGTGCCCATGAGGTAGAGGCTGTAGCTTCCGTTCGGCGACGCGGCCGTGGTTGCCACCTGCAGGGTGGTGGAGGTCCCGGTCACCGGATTGGGCGAGAACGTTGCGGCGGCGCCGGAGGGCAGTCCGCCCAGGACGCTGAAGGTGACCGGCCCGGACAGGTTGTTCCGGGTGATCTGCAGGGTGTACACCGCGGTGGAACCGGGCGGGACGGTGAGGGAATCAGGGGAGGCGGCGACTGTCAGGCCGGAGGAGATCTTGTAGTTCACGGTGAGGCCGGCGGTGACGCTGCCATAGACCTTGCCGCTGGTGCCAGTGATGGTCAACGAGCTGGTGCCCGCCGGGGTGGTGGCTGCCGTGCTGACATTCAGGGTGGAGGTTGACGTGGTGCCTGAGCTGAGGGTGACGGACGACGGCGTGAAGGCACCTGCTGCTCCGGCCGGCAGTCCCGCGGTGGTCAGGTTGACCGCACCGCTGAAGCCCCCGGTGGACGTCACCGTCACCGTGTACGCCGCGGACTGCCCCTGCTGGACCGACTGGCTGGCGGGCGAGACCTGGACCGTGATGCCCGCTTTGGTGCTTTGCGTTGCGGCGAACAGCGCCCCCGCGCTGGCCAGCATCACCACAAGCCCGATCAGCGCCACCTTGATGGCCTGCCGCAGGCGATGCCGCGGTTGCCCGTCTTTGTTGTGCACCCCGTGCCCCTTCCACTTTGGTGCGGTTGACGACGAACCGGGGACGGGGTTTTCACCCGTCCCCGGCCCGCTCGTTTGTTAGTTGCTGCCGACGGTCACAGTGATCATGGCGCCCTTGCAGGCGTTTTGGTCCGTGTCAGGGAGATCGCTGAGCGTCAGCGTTCCGGTGCCAAGGCCGGTGGTTGCGCCGGCGAGGACTGTGGTGGGGCCGGCCGGGACTGTGGCCAGGAACCAACCCGGCAGGCACTTTGCGTCGCTGGTTGAGACCTGTGGGTTGACCAGTGTCACCGGGGTGCTGCTGGTGTTCGGGTTGGTGGCCGTGTAGGTGATGCTCTTGGGGGTGCCCGGGGCGACGCCCTGTTCCACCGTCACGGTGATTGAGACCGGCTGGGTAGTGGACGCCGCCGTGGCTCCGCCGGTGCCGGAGCCCGTGGTGCTCCAGTAGGCGTATGCAGCGCCGCCGCCAACAGCCACCAGGGCGGCGGATGCGGCGACAGCGGCGATCTTGTTCTTCTTGGTCATTGGGCGCATGGAAAGACTCCTTGTGAATGTGATTGAGAACCCGTTCCCCCATGAGCGGCCCCATCCTGGTGCCTTTCGGTGGATCGATGACCCAATGTTTTCGGCTGGAGCTCTGCCCAACAACACGTACCGGTACTCGAATTTTCAGGGGAGTGTGAATTCCACTACTGGGATTCGTGCGCCGCTACTCGGGTGGCCAAAGTCAATGCCGGGCCAACGCACTTCAGCCCGCTGTCCGCAGCGGGCGGGGCGACGACGACGGACGGACGTATGCTGTTGGCGTCAGTAACGATGTCTCGCTGGAGAGGAGTTCCGGCATGCTTGACGGTCCTACGGCAGGGGTCAGCATCGGCGCGTTGGTGGCGGTGGCCGTTGCCCTGTACATCGTGCTGGTGGTGCGCCGCAGGAAGTGAACTTCGACGCGCTTCGTGATTTTCGACGCGCATATTCCGTGGCGTGGCTCGAATGTGGGCGGCGAAAGGGAATGTGCGCGTCGTGGGCGAATATGCGCGTCAATCAACGCAGGGACGCGAGCGTACGACGGCGGCGCGTCCCGCCGTCGTACTTCCCGCTTGGGGTGCGGGGGCCGGCGGCTTTTTCGGATCGACGCTGATCCGTGCCTCCGCCGCAGGCCCCTGGTCTTGTGTGGAACGTTAAGTTGGATGCCTGGCGGCGCCCTTGCTTAGCGCCGCCAGGCTTCTGAGACCGTCGGTGTTATCCGACGCAGGCGCGGGTTGACTGGGACCCAGTACCCAGGTGCATCAGCGATGCGCTCCCGTCCTTCACGCATCACTTTGGAGGGAACGCATCAAGGACGTCCCCGGATCCGGTCAAGAATTCATCAAGGTCGGCTCAATATTGGCCGCTTAATTTCGGTGCGCGGCAGCGAGGAAGGCCGGCTTACCGCGTATCCACGTCCTCGAACACCAGGAACGTCTGCGTGTCCAGCACGCCGGGCATGGTCTGCAGCTGGTCGAAGATGACGCGGCGCAGGTCGATGTTGTCCACGGCCCGGACCAGCAGGATCACGTCGAAGTCGCCGCCCACCAGCGCGATGTGGTGCACCTCCGGGATGGCGCCCAACTGGTCGCGGAGTTCCCGCCACGAATCCTGCTTCAGCTTCAGCGTCACGTAGGCGGAGGACTTCAACCCTGCCTTGATGGGATCCACCAGCGCGGTGAACCGGGTGAGCACGCCGTCACCGGTCAGCCGGGCAATGCGAGAATAGGCATGCGCCCGGGAAATGTGCACGTTTTCCGCCACCTGCGTGACGGACATACGGCCGTCCCGGGTGAGTTCGCTGATGATGCGCCGGTCGATCTCATCCAGCGGAACCTCGGCCGCCACATCCTTGCCCGCCATTGTGCACTCGGCTCCCGTCGGTACTCCACCTCACGAATACAAATCGTCTTCCATAGTAGGCAGATTTGAAGAGAGTCTCCGTGGCAGGAGCGCGCGGGAATACAAAACCGCAGCAGGAACGCCGCTGGAACGAATGATGCTCGGCCGGTCGGCCTTTCCCGGGCCGTCCGGGGTGTGGATCAGGACCCGTGGTGGCGGGTCCCGGTCCCCTCCGCTGCGCCGCGGATGAAGTCGCAGTCGCCGGGCGAGAGCACGGTTTCGCCATGCCGGTCCTGTTCGAATTCGACTCCGGTGCTCTTCATGATGGCCGCCGCGACGGTGCGCGGAAGGATCTTGCAGCCGGGATTATCAACCAGCCATTGCCGCGTGTCCGGGTCGAGCCTGTCCCACAATTTGGCTATTTCCATAGCTAACGCCCCCGCCTGTCACTGCTGTTAGGAAAATGCCGCAGTCCCGGATGTCCCGGGACGGTGCGTACCCGCATCATCCGAGTGTGGGCCTTCGGGAGACAGGGGTCAATGCACTTCTTTCCGTTGGCCGCCAGGCTTTCGCGCCCGGATGGAAGCAGGTGCAGTTTCCCTGCCCGGCATTTTGTCCACGGCTCCGGTCGGTAATCCACGTCACAGTTACAAATCGTCTTCCAAAGCAGGCACTTCAGGGCAGCTTCTCCACGATTTGCGCAGGTGCTGGATACGAAACCTCGCCCGGGACAATACTGGGAGGGAATAGTGGCTACCGAAGGACGGACCAATGACGATCTCCGCAGACCACACCGCGCCGGACACCGCCAGCACCGAGCCCGCAGACGATGCGCTCACGGAAGCTGTAAAGAAGTTCGGCATCACGGTGGAGGACTACATGCTCCCCGCCCGGCACCAGATCCAGATGGTGGATCCGGACGGCCGGCTCATCCCGGACAGCGAGCAGGGCACCCAGCCCGGCCACGAATACCCTGTGCCCGGCGATGACGAACTGCTGGCAGCGTACGAACGCCTCGTTGTCGGACGCCGCGTCAACGACCAGAACTCCGCCCTGGTCCGGCAGGGCCGCATGGCCGTCTACCCCTCCAGCCACGGCCAGGAAGCCTGCCAGGTGGCCGCCGCCCTCTGCCTGTCCGAGCATGACTGGATGTTCCCCACCTACCGCGACGCCGTGGCCGTGATGACCCGCGGCGTGGACCCGGTACAGGTGATGACCATCTTCCGCGGCGACTGGCACGGCGGCTACGACCCCCTCAAATACAAGGTGGGCATCCAGTGCACGCCGCTGACCACCCAGTTGCTGCATGCCGTGGGCGTGGCGCACGCCGCCAAGCTCCGCGGCGAGGACACCGTGGTGCTGGCCATGTGCGGTGACGGTGCCACCAGCGAAGGCGACTTCCACGAAGCCCTGAACTTCGCTGCCGTCTTCCACCTGCCGGTGGTCTTCTTCGTCCAGAACAACAAGTACGCCATCTCGGTGCCCCTGGCGCACCAGTCCGTGGCGCCGTCGCTGGCGCACAAGGCCGTGGGCTACGGCATGGCCGGCGAACGCGTGGACGGCAATGACGTGGTGGCCCTCCTCGCCGTCCTGGACCGCGCCGTGAAACTCGCCCGTGAAGGCTCCGGCCCGCTCCTGGTGGAAGCCAACACCTACCGCATGCAGGCCCACACCAACGCCGACGACGACACCCGCTACCGGGAAAACAGCGAGGTTGCGGAGTGGCGGGCCAAGGATCCCGTCAACCGGATGCGGACGTACCTGACGGACCGGGGGCTGCTGGATGACGACGCCGAAGCACGCATCGCTTCCCACGCTGAAGCGGTTGCCGCCCAGCTGCGCGAGGGCCTGAGCGAGGACGTGCAGGTGGACCCGCAGGAACTGTTCCGCCACGTCTTCGCCCGGCAGACGCCGCAGTTGAAGGAACAGTCCGCCATGCTCGCCGACGAGCTGGCCCGCGACGCAGCAGCTACTGATTCACAGGAGGCCGGCAAGTGAGCCCCACCATCACCACCTCGTCCGAAGCCAACGGCAACGTCAGTGCCGCCACCGCCCGGGCCGCAGCCTCGGCCGCCGCGTCCGCCGAAGCCGCGGGTCCCCAGCCCGTCACCATGGCCAAGGCCCTCAACACCGCCCTGGCGGACGCCATGCACGCCGACTCCTCCGTCCTGGTGTTCGGCGAGGACGTGGGCATGCTGGGCGGGGTCTTCCGCATCACCGACGGCCTGACCGCCACGTTCGGCGAGCAGCGCTGCTTCGACACCCCGCTGGCCGAATCCGGAATCGTGGGAATGGCCGTGGGGATGGCCATCAACGGGATGCGCCCGGTGATCGAGATGCAGTTCGACGCGTTCGCCTACCCTGCGTTCGAGCAGATCGTCAGCCACGTGGCCAAGATGCACAACCGCACCAAGGGGGCCGTGAAGCTGCCCATGGTGATCCGCATCCCCTACGGCGGCGGCATCGGGGGCGTGGAGCACCACTGCGACTCCTCCGAGTCCTATTACGCCCACACCGCCGGCCTGAAGGTGTACACCCCCGCCACGGTGGCCGACGGCTACCGGATGCTGCGCGAAGCCATCGACTCCGACGACCCCGTCGTCTTTATGGAGCCCAAGAAGATGTACTGGACCAAGGACTCCGTGGACCTTGCCGAGCTCCGCCGCCTTCACGAGGAAGGTGCTCCCGCGGAAGGCACGACGGCGGGACGCACCTCCGAAGGCCGTGCCGCCGTCGCACGTCCCGGCACGGACGCCACGCTGATTGCCTATGGCCCGTCCGTCCCCACCGCGCTCGCCGCCGCCGAAGCGGCCGCGTTGGAAGGCCGCTCGCTGGAGGTCATCGACGTGCGGACCATCGTCCCGTTCGACGACGACACCGTGTGCGCGTCCGTCCGCAAGACCGGCCGGGCCGTGGTGATCGCCGAGGCGCACGGCTTCGCGTCCGTGTCCTCCGAGATCGTGGCCCGGGTCCAGGAACGCTGCTTCCACTACCTGGCCGCCCCCATCCGCCGCGTTACCGGATTCGACGTCCCCTACCCGGCACCCAAACTCGAGAAGTACTACCTGCCCGGCGTGGACCGCATCCTCGACGCCGTTGACGACCTTCAGTGGGAGAACTGACCATGAGCGAACCACGTGTGTTTTTGCTGCCCGACCTCGGCGAGGGCCTTACCGAAGCTGAACTCGTCTCCTGGCACGTTGCCGTGGGCGACGAGATCGCCGTCGACCAGCCGATTGCCGAGGTGGAGACCGCCAAGTCCGCCGTGGAGGTACCGTCGCCGTATGCCGGAATCGTCACCGAACTGCACGGCCAGCCCGGCGAGACCCTGGACGTGGGGAAGCCGCTGATTACGGTGACGCCTGTTGGTGCTAATGCCGGGGCCGCCGCGGATGATGCCGCCCCCGCCCCTTCGCCGGCCCAGCCGGAAGTCCAGCCCACAGAGACCGAGCTTGCCGAGCCCAAGCCGGCCAATGCGGCAGCCGAAGCCTACCGGGAAGAAGAGAAGGCCGGATCCGGCAATGTGCTGATCGGTTATGGGACTCCCGGCGGACACGGTGTTGCCCGGCGCACCCGTGCCCGGAAGACCGCCGTCGCCCTCGCTGAGCCGGCTGAACCGAAGCCCACCGAGGACGACCTCACCCTCCTGCGCACCCGCGTCCCCGGCAAGCTCGGCGCGGTGATCTCGCCGCTGGTCCGGCGCATGGCCCGGGAGCACGGCGTCGACCTCGGGGACATCTCAGGCTCCGGCGACAGCGGCCTGATCATGCGGCGCGACGTTGAGGCTGCGCTGCGGACCACTGCACCGGTGGAAGCCCCCGCAGCCAAGCCCGAGGAGGCCAAGCCCGCCGAAACGCGGCCGGCCACGGCGCCCCGGGAAGCCGCCCCGGCCAACGGCGTGGACGCCCGCACCGGGCTTGGCATTGCCGCCCGCACCCCGGTCCGTGGGGTCCGCAAGGCCGTGGCCGCCAACATGGCCCGCAGCCGGTCCGAGATCCCGGAAGCAACCGTATGGGTGGATGTGGACGCCACCGCATTGCTGGAGCTCCGCGAGGGACTTAAGGCCAACGGCGCCGAGGCTCCTGGCCTGCTGGCATTCATCGCCCGTTTCGTCACCGCAGGGCTGAAGAAGTACCCGGAGCTGAACACCCGGATCGAAGCTGCGGAGGACGGGTCGCAGGAGATCGTCGCGTTCGACGGCGTCAACCTGGGCTTCGCGGCGCAGACCGACCGGGGCCTGGTGGTCCCGTCCGTCCGCGGCGCCGAGAAGCTCAGCGCCAGGGAGCTCGACGGCGAGATCCGCCGCCTCACCCAGGTGGCCCGGGACGGGAAGGCGACGCCCACCGAGCTGGGCAGCGGCACGTTCACCCTGAACAACTACGGCGTGTTCGGTGTGGACGGGTCCGCGGCGATCATCAACCATCCGGAGGTGGCCATCCTCGGCGTCGGCCGGATCATCGACAAGCCGTGGGTGGTCAACGGTGAGCTGGCGGTCCGCAAGGTCACCGAACTCACGCTGACCTTCGACCACCGCGTCTGTGACGGCGGCACCGCCGGCGGCTTCCTCCGCTTCGTGGCAGATGCCATCGAAAACCCCACGTCGCTGCTGGCCGACATTTAGTGGCCGCTGTTTGAGGGATGAATTCTTGGTGCAATTCGTGGCGCCATTTCCCCTAGTGAAAATCTGAATTAGGGTAAGAGGCACCACGCGGTAAACCTTTGTGGGCCTTTCCAGGGGCCGCCCCTGGCGGGGGTATATATGTGCCATCTGGAAACGAACCAAGGAGATTCTGATGTTGCTTTGGATAGCCATTATCATCGCGGTCCTCTGGCTTCTGGGCCTGCTCGCCAATATCGGCGGGGGACTGATCCACATACTTCTGGTTGTCGCCGTGGTGGTCCTGATCTTCCATTTCCTGCGTGGCAGGACCCGCGCCTGACATTCCTGCAAAGGCCCGTCCGTCACACAAAGGCCCGGTCCCGGTAGTCGGCTAGCACCCGCGATCCAGGGCCGGGCCTTTGCGTGGGCTCGTGCGGGGCCCCGCACCCAAAATGTCAGGGAATCATCATCCTGTAGACACCCGGCAGTCAGCTTGCGCAGGAAAGATATGAGACAGGGGGATCTGTAAGCCAAGAGAAAGGATGAGTCGTGACAAGTCTTGACCCCCATGTCGTTGGATCCTGCAGTGAGCTCGTTTCCGGCGATGCGATTGAAGCTTTCTACCAGAACACGTTGATTCATCGGGGCCCGGTGACGGACACAGACCCGGAATACGGGCGGTTTTGGATTCTGGACACATTGACGGGAAGCAGGTGTCTGCTCGATATCTTTGAACTCGAAATTGTCCGTATTCCGCCGCCTATGGCCGAGTCAGGGACAGGGCTTTTTTCCCGTAACGCGCACCAAAAGGAAACCGGCGCAACCTCATACTGGCGCACGGTATCCCCATTGGGCTGACGCTCCTCCCCGTAATCAACCTAACGCGTAGCCCCCTCAAGGCCCTGAACGGAAATATGAGTACCCACTACTCGTGACCGAATGCGCGGCTTGTCCGTAGGCTGAATTGACTAGGGGGACCAGGCTCCCGTCCAAGGTCTTCTGGGAGGAGCGAAACTCTTGAAGAGGATTCAGCATCGTGCATGGACTTGCGTCGTCCTCGTCTTGGTTATGACGCTTTTATCAGCTGTGGCATGCGGCGACCTCAGGCGTGCTCCAGGTTCATCGCCGCCCCAGGGAGCCGAACCGGAGAGCACGGTCTCCGATTCAGCGCAGGCGGCGACGGACGTCCCTTCCGCGGCCTCTGAGTCAGCACAGCCACCAACAGAGGAGCCCTCGCCTGGTTCGGTACCGCCCCTTGTCCTCGATCGACCCTCAGACCCTTCTGCAGCCTCCCTGTCCGTGCCAGTGGGAGACCTGCCTGGCTGGAGGCAGGTCTTTGTTGAGGACTTCGCCGAAGGAGACGTTGGCACTGGCGGATTCCCGGGCCCCGTCTACGGCACGCGCTGGAGCGCCAACTACGCGGACGGCACGCCGGACACAGCCGCCCAGCAGCAAAACAAGGGCGAACGGACATCCGGGTATTTCCCGTCGAAGGTCCTGAGTGTCCACGATGGCGTCCTGGACTTCTACCTGCATTCTGAAAACGGTGTGGCAATGGGTGCTGCTCCGTCACCGAAACTGGATGGGGCCAGCCAGCGGCCGTACAACAGCTTGGTGTACGGGCGCTATTCGGTCCGCTTCAAGGCCGATGTCCTGCCGGGATTCAAACTGGCTTGGCTGCTGTGGCCGGACAGCAAGCGATGGCCCGAGGACGGCGAGATCGATTTTCCCGAGGGAGACCTGTCAAAGCTCATCTACGCAGCCGTACACGGCGTGGAGAACGGCGTGCACCGTTGGGACGCCCTACGTCCGGAAGTACCGTACGGGGACTGGCATATCGCTACTACTGAGTGGCGTGCCGACGGCATCGAATTCTTCCTTGATGGAAATTCGATCGGCGTGTCCAGGTCGTTCGGACTGAACACACCCATGCACTACATCCTGCAGACCGAGTCCTGCTCGCCAAAATGCCCGCTGCCCGAGACCAGCGGCCACGTCCTGGTCGACTGGGTGTCCATCTGGGCTAGGTCCTAGCCACGGCGAAGGCTTGGACTGACCCAACCAGCCATGGCACGACGGCGGCCCCGCGCCGTCGTCATTCCTTTCAAGTTTTTCGGCACAAGGGTCTTTACGCACTGGCCACATGTTATTAAAGTGGGTTGGGTCATAGTCCGGATGGGCGCCGGGGGCGTCCGGGAAGGGGGAGTGCATCACCACTGACCGTTACCTACAGACAAATGACCACTACGTTGAAAGCCCCTCCTAGGAGGGGCTTTCCCTTTGCCCGGAACAGGACAGGAACCGGCGATGGCTACTCCACGAGTTGACCCAGGCGGGCCCGGAGGGAACGCCGCTCCGCCTCATTGCCGGTGAGGATCAGGGCTTCCTGGAACGCCACCCGCGCCTCCTCCGGGTGCCCAAGCCGGGCCAGGAAGTCTGCCCGCGCCGCGGCAAGATACGGGTACCGGGCGAGCTGCGGCTCGGCACCGAGCGCATCCAGCTCCGCCTGGCCTTCCGCATAACCCACGGCGAAGCCCAGCGCGACGGCCCTGTTGAGCTGGACCACCGGGGACGGCCACCTTTCCATCAGCAGGTCATACAGGACCAGGATCTCCTGCCAGTCGGTGTCGGACCAGGATCCGCTTTCATCGTGCACAGCGGCAATCGCGGCCATCAGGGCGAACCTGCCCGGAGGCCGCGAAACCAAGGCCTCCCGCAACAGCCCAACACCTTCCGCGATGGCACGCCGGTCCCATTTCGACCGGTCCTGGTCCTCGAGCAGAACCTGGTCGTCCTGCTTGTCCACCCGGGCGTCCCTGCGGGCGTCCGTAAGCAGGACCAGGGCCAACAGGCCGGCAACATCGGGGTCAGCGGGGAGCAGGACCCGCAGTGTCCTGGCCAGCTCCAAGCCGCGTTCGGCAAGGTCGCGGCGCATCAGGTCCGAACCTGACGGGGAGGTGTGCCCCGTCGTGTACACCAGGTACACCACCGACAGCACGCCGTCCACGCGTTCGTGCAGCTCAGACACCGGCGGTACCCGGTAGGGGATGCCGGCGGCGGCAATCTTCTTTTTCGCGCGGGTGATCCGTGCCGCCATGGTGGCTTCCGGGACCAGGAACGCGCGCGCCACATCGGCGGTGGACAGTCCGCACAGCAGCCGCAGCGTCAGCGCCACCTGGGCTTCGAGCGCCAGGGCGGGATGGCAGCAGGTGAAAATCAGCCGGAGCCGGTCGTCCGGGATGTCATCAGCGTCCGGCACGTCGTCGCCATACTCCTCAGGTTCCAGCAGCTTGGGCAGGGCCCGCTGGAGGGTGGCCACGCGGCGCCGCATGTCCAGGGCACGCCGTCGTGCCGTAACCGTAAGCCAGGCCCCCGGATTCCTGGGGATTCCGTTCACGCCCCACGTGGACAAAGCACTGGCATACGCGTCCTGGACCGCCTCTTCGGCGGCGTCGATATCCCCGGCAACACGCACCGTGGCCGCCAGCACGAACCCCCATTCGCGCCGGTGGGCGTCGGCCACTGCCGCGGCGACCTCGGAGCTGGCGGCGTGCGGCATCAGCTGACCACCCGAACGGGCCAGACCTCGACTCCAACCCCGGCGGGTACCTCCTTGGCGATTTCGAGGGCTTCATCCAGGTCGGCTGCCTCCACCAGGTAATAGCCGCCCAGGGTTTCCTTCGACTCCGCGAACGGACCATCCGAGACCAGGAACCCGCCCGACCCATCACGCCGGACGGACGTCACGGTCGAGGATGGCTGCAGGGCGGCCCCGTTGATCAGGTTGGAACCGCGCCGCTGCATGAACTCCTGGTAGCTGGCGCTGATCGACTCGCCTTCGGCCTGCCGCGCTACCGCCTCATCCTGGAAAATCAGGATCAAATACTTGGACATGTCGTGCTCCCTTCGCTGTTGGCCGGAGCCCTTCAGTGGAGCCCCTACCCATACGACGCGCACCGGAAGCGAAAATCGACAGCAGCGCGGGAATCCCCTTCCATTTCCAAGGTACCCCGCCGCGGGGGCCTTGCCGCAAGGCCCCGGGGGTGCCGCATACTGGCGATCGACTATTCGTGGATTGAGGGGGACGGCATGCATGACGTGGTGATTGTGGGGAGTGGGCCCACGGGGTTGATGCTGGCGGGCGAGCTGCGGCTGGCGGGGGTGGACGCCGTTGTCCTTGAACGGCGGGAGTCCCAGGAGTTGGCGGGCTCCCGCGGGGGCGGAATCCATTCCCGCACCCTTGAACTGCTGGACCAGCGCGGCATCGTGGACAGGTTCCTTGCCGAGGGCAAAACGATTAACGCGGCCACGTTCGGCAACACACCGCTGGACCTGGGCGGGCTGCCCACCCGGCATCCATACACGCTGGCGCTGTTCCAGAACCACATTGAGCGGCTGCTGCTTGAGTGGGTGGAGGAGCTGGGCGTGCAGGTCCGGCGCGGCGTGGAGGTCACCGGCGTGGAGGCGGACGACGGCGGCGTGGCCGTTCATCTTGGCGCCGGCGGATCGCTGCGGGCCCGGTATGTGGTGGGCACCGACGGGGGCCGCAGCACGGTGCGGCGTTCGGCGGGCATCACGATGGCGGGCCCGGACGCAACCCGGAGCAGCCTGATTGCCGAGGTGAAGGTGGCGGGGGAGCCTGTCCAGCAGGGAAAGGTGGACGCCCGCGGCATCCACGGCCTCTACCCGATGGGGGACGGCACGGTCCGCGTGGTGGTGACCGAGGCTGTGCTCGGTCCAACCACCGAGCCCACCCTGGCGGACCTGCGGCAGGCGCTGACCGACGTGTTCGGCACCGACTTCGGCGTGCACAGTCCCACCTGGCTGTCACGGTTCACCGACGCCACCCGCCAGGCGGAGACCTACCGGAAGGGCCGGGTGCTGCTGGCCGGCGACGCGGCGCATGTCCACTCACCGACAGGCGGGCTCGGTATTGGCCTCGGCGTGCAGGACGCGGTCAACCTTGGGTGGAAGCTGGGGCAGGTGGTGCGGGGCCTCACCGGCGAGGAACTGCTGGACACCTACCACGCGGAGCGCCACCAGGCGGGGGAGCGGGCGCTGAAGTACACCATGGCGCAGTCGCTTTTCCAAAAATCAGACCCCCGGCAGGAGGCGCTGCGCGACCTGCTGGGCGAGGTGCTCCGCGTGGAGGGGGCCGGGGTTCCCATCGCGGCGCTTGTGACAGGGCTCGACGTGGCCTACGACCTGGGCGCCGGCCATCCGCTCCTGGGTCGCCGGATGCCGGACCTGGAAGTCACCACTGCCGAAGGTCCCATCCGGGTCTTCGAACTGCTGCACCAGGCGCGGCCCCTGCTGCTGGACTTCAGCGGGCAGGAGTTGGGTGCGGGCCTTTCCAACGGCAGGGTGCGGCATGTTCCGGCCACGTACGACGGCGGCTGGCAGCTTCCCGTGCTGGGTGCTGTGGGTGCGCCCGCCGCAGTCCTGGTGCGGCCGGACGGGTACGTCGCCTGGGTGGGCGCGGGCTCAGCAGACGGGCTTGCCGAGGCCCTGGACACCTGGTGCGGCAGGGCCGGCGGCTGACCTCTCAGCGCAGGTTACTGCTTCGGCCCGGCGATGTTCACCAGCCACTGGACACCGAATTTGTCGGTGCACATGCCAAAGGTGTCACCCCAGATGGCTGTGTTCAACGGCATTGTCACCGTGCCGCCGTCGGACAACTTCTCCCAGTAGCCCCTGAGTTCCGCGTCGTCACCGCCGCTGAGGGAGATGCTGAACGTGTTTCCGGGCGTGTAGTCCATCCGCTGCGGGGTGTCCGACGCCATCAGGGTCAGCCCCGTTGGGGTATCGAGTTGTGCGTGCATGACCAACTGGTCTTCGGAGGGATCCTGGCTGGCCTGGAATTCCGCGAACGTGCCGATGTTCAGTTCACCGCCAAAGACGTCTTTGTAGAATTCCATGGCTTCACGGGCATTGTTTCGAAAGCTCAGATAGGGATTGAGCCGGGTGGGCATACGGGGACTCCTTTTGTGAGCGGGACTTCGTTGTCGGCACGCGTCATGCTAACAGGGCCCTCCCCAAGCGGGAAGGGGTTGGGGTGAAGCCTCAGTCGTCGAAGTGGGCCTCAGCTGTTCCAGGGCCCGAGAACCGGTCCACCAGCGTTTCGGCGAGTTCGTTGAGCTTTTGGTTCCGGGTGCTGGAGGCGTTGCTGAGAAGGCCGAAGGCGGCATCCTTGCTGCAGTTGTTCTGGGCCATAATGATGCCGCAGGCCAGGTCGATGGCGGTCCTGGTGTCCATGGCCGACTTCAAGTGCTCGGCCCGCTGTTCCGCAGCCACGATCCGGACTGCGAGCCGCAGGGCCTTTCCCGCCATTTCGGCGAACCGGAGCCCATCAGACACCGCCTGCTCAGTGAAGCACCCCGTGGAGGGGGCAAAGAAATCCAGGACTGCCCCGGCGTCGTCATCCATCTTCATGGGGATGCCAAGGGCACTGGTAACCCCCGCGGCAGAAAGGGCGCTCCGGTATTCCGGCCACCGCAGGTCGGACGAAACGTCTCCCAACAGGACGGGAACTCCGCTTTCCAACGCTTCCACGCAGGGCCCGTCTCCCAGCGTTTGTTCAATCCGGTCAAGCACCGCGGCCCTGCCGCTGCTGCCGCCGATGGTGGCCGTACGCTTGCGCCGGTGCAGGGTGACAGCGCATTCGATGGGCACTCCGGTAGTGCTGGTCATGCTGGCTGCCGCGAAGCCGGTGAGTCCATCCAGCACCGACTTGATGTCCTCCGTCCCGGCGATCAGATCCACAATCCCTTCAAAGTCGTCCGCCATGTCCTGGTCCACCATCTTTTCAATGTAGAAGCAGCAGGAATCAGCCACAAGGGCGGGATCAGCGCACCGATACCAGCCTTCTCCAAGCCCGCGCACAGCGCAGTTATGGAAACGTTATATATGCTTGCTTAGTGGTTTTTAGGTCCAGCAGCGGAAATTTGTCAGTATCGGAACGCCCGTCGGCGCCCCAAACGGGGCTGATCGCGGGGCGCAAGCATGCCCTGGATGGGCTCCGGAGCATCGCCGTGGCGGGCGTGTTCTTTTTCCATACCGCCACCGACTCCATGCCGGGTGGATCCATCGGTGTTGACGTGTTCTTCACGCTGAGCGGCTTCGTGATCACGCTGCTGATCATGAAGGAACGGATCGCCACCGGCCGGCTCCACCTGGGCGTCTTCTACGCCAAGCGCCTGGCCCGGCTTTGGCCGGCGCTCCTGGCACTCTGCGCGGTGATCGTCGCCGTCGGCCTTCTGTTCCCGGCGTCAGGCTGGGGCGGCCAGGCGGGGTTCGTCCTTCCCGCTGCCGCGTACGTGATGAACCTGGCGCACTTTGGCATGTTCGGCGAGTCCATCGCGGGTGAAACCCTCGGCCCCACCTGGACCCTCGCCGTGGAAGAGCAGTTCTACCTGGTGTGGCCGCTGCTCCTGCTGCTGATGCTCCGCTTCTGGAAGGTCCGTACCTCAGCCTTGGCCACCGTCGCCCTGGCCGCCGTCTTCGTACTGAACCGGTTCCTGCTGGTGAACGCGGGCGAGCCGCTGGACCGCATCTACAACGGACCGGACACCCGGGCGGACGAACTGCTGATCGGCTGTGCGCTCGCCTTGATGTTCACGGCCGTGCGGGACGGTTCCCGGCTGCACCGCGCACTGGTGTCCGCTGCCCGCTGGGCTGCACCGCTGGCCGGCATCTCCCTGGTGGCAGCGCTGTTCCTGCTTAAGGAGCCGGACACCCCCGGCGACTGGTTCAACCTGTTTTGGACGTGGGGGCCCGCGGCGCTCGCGTTGTTGTCCGCGGTACTGATCGGTTCCCTGGTGCTCCAGCCGGCCGGGTTCCTTTCCCGTATCCTCAGCCACCCCTGGCTGGCCCGCCCCGGCCGCGATCTGTCCTACGGCCTGTACCTCTGGCACCTGCCGGTCTACCTGCTGCTGATGCCCCTGATCCCGGCGCTGCCGCTCCGCATCGCACTGACCGCAGCCCTCACGGTATTGCTGGCGTACGCGTCGTTCCGCTTTGTTGAGCGGCCGCTCCGGGGATGGGCGAACAAAAGGCTGGAGCCCGCCGTCGACCGTTCAACGCCTGCAGGTTCCACTCCCGGGACTCCGGGCCGCGCGCCTTCCGCGCCTAATGCTTCCAAGCAACCAGCGCAGGAACCCGAGCCTGCCGGCCAATTGATCAACTGACGCCTGACCAACCGACGCCTGAAGCTGCAGGTCAGTCCTTTCGGATGCCGGGCATACCCATGGACTCCGGTTTGGCGGCGCTGTAACAGTCCGGGCAGCACGCAGTGTTTTCGGCTTCGTCAGCCACCACGTGGGGAACGGCGCAGCAGGCGTCCCCGCGCCACGCGTTGACGCCTTCACGCACCGCAATGCCGGCGATCACCAGCGCCGCGCCGGCGTCTGCCCACCACCAGCCCAGGGTGCTGTTCAGGACCAGGCCAACCAGCAGCACGGCGGAGAGGTAGGTGCATAGCAGCGTCTGCTTGGAATCGGCCACCGCTGTCCGTGATCCCAGTTCCCGCCCAGCCCTGCGCTGGGTCCAGGACAGGACCGGCATGACGGCCAGGCTCAACGCCGCGATCACGATGCCGGGCACTGAGTGCTGGGCTTCTCCCGCACCCGCCAAAGAGCGGATGGCATTCACAGCCACGAATGCGGCCAGGGCGAAGAATGAGATGGCGATGATCCGCAGGGTCAGATGCTCACGCCGCTCCGGGTCCTTGGCGGAGAACTGCCAGGACAATGCCAGTGCGGAGGCTACTTCGATCACCGAATCCAGGCCGAAGCCGATCAGCGCCGAGGAGTCGGCCGCGCCGCCCGCCCACAGGGACACGACGGCCTCGATGACGTTGTAGGTGATGGTTGCTCCCGCCAGAAGCCGGATTCGCCGGCTCAGCACCCTGCGGCGTTCCACGGTGGGGGAGTTAAGCGCAGCGGTCATGCGAAGCATTCCCCATCAGGGGCGCAGCAGGCTGGGTCCACCGCGAGGACAACATTGATGAGGTCCTTGATAGCGTGGCCGATCCGGGCGTCCGCCAGTTCATAACGGCTCCGCCGCCCGTCCCGCACCGCAACCACCAGTCCGCAGCCGCGCAAACAGGTCAAGTGATTGGACATGCTCTGCCGGGACACCCCTAAGTTGTCCGCCAGGTCGGAAGGATAGGAGGGGGCATCTGCAAGTGCCAGCAGGACTCGGGCGCGGGTAGGGTCCGACACCGCATAGCCAAAGCGGGCCAGCACAGGGGCGTGGGTGAGGGTCTGGATGGGCTCGAGGGTTTGCATGGTCTTAGAGTACATCCATCACTGTATTCAGGTGAAGATGAACTGTAATCCCAGTCCCCGCGACAAGTTTTTCGGCTTGAACAACCGCCGCTGCAGTGGAGGGGGCGGTTCACTTTCGGTGGCCCACCGGCAATTGTCAGACCCCCTTGTCATGATGGGTTTATGGGGAAGGCGGCGGTGGTGAGGGCGTTCGAGGAGATTCGCGCTGCCCTTGCTGTGCTTCAGGCTGAGGTGGACGGGGCGGGTTCGTTGCCGTTCTCGGATATTGATCCGCTGGCCGGTCTGGCCGATGGCTGCCTGGACATCCTCGCCGGGGCCCGGGAGGTCGAGGCGCGGGTTGCGGGGGTGAAGGCGAAGGCTGCGGTGGGGTACGCGGAGGCTGCGCATGCTGTGGCGGGGCCGGAGGTGCCGGTGGTGGCGCAGGAGATGGCGGTCGCGGCGGAGATCGGGTGCGTGCTGGCGTTGGGTCCGCGGGCGGCGGCGTCGTTCCTGGCCACCTCCCACGCCCTGACTGTTTCATTGCCGCGGACTTTGGAGGCGTTGCAGTCCGGGACCCTGTCATGGCAGCACGCGATAGTGCTGGCCGACGAAACGGCGTCCCTTGATGCGGCCGGGGCGGCGGCGTTGGAGGCGCATTTCCTGCCACCCGATACACCGGACCCGGACGCCCCTAACCCGGCTCGCGGCTGCCCGGTTGGGGAGCTGCCGGCGCACCGGTTCCGGGTCAAGGCCCGGACCTGGCGGGAACGCCACCACGCCGAATCGATGGAGAAGCGGCACGCCAGGGGTGTGGCGGAGCGGCGGGTGGAGTTCCGGGCGGACCGGGACGGGATGGCGTGGCTGGGCGCGTACCTGCCCGCGGACCAGGCCATGGCTGGGTGGAACCGGCTCACCGCTGCCGCACGAGGTTTGCAGGGGCCGGGCGAGGACAGGACCATGCCCCAGCTGCGGGCTGACAGTTTCGCCGCCGCGATCCTCGGCAGCGGTAACACCCGGGGCGGCAGTACCAGTCTCAGCCGTGCCAGTGCCAGTGCCAGTGCCACTGCCGGCGTCTTGGCTGCTGCCGGGCCGGGCGCCGGCACCAGCGGCAGCGGGACCAGCGCCGCATCCGGAAAAGGCCACCAGCCGCCATCGGTCCGCGCCGAGGTCCTGGTTACGGTTCCGGTGTTCGCGCTGATGGGCCTGACCGATGAACCGGCGATGCTGGACGGGTATGGTCCGGTGCCGGCGTCGATGGCGCGGCGACTGGTCGCGGACGGGGCGGGCTCGTTCTACCGGGTCCTGGTGGACCCCCGGGACGGGGCGCCGTTGGAGATCGGCCGGAAGAGTTACCGGATTCCCAAGGCGATGCGGGCCTGGCTGCGGATGCGGGACGGGAAATGCCCGTTCCCGGGCTGCAGCAACACCTCCCTGGACACGGAGGCCGACCATCTTCTCGCCTGGCACCACGGCGGCACCACCGGAATCAGCAACCTGGGACAGCCCTGCCCGAAGCACCACCGGCTCCGGCACACCACCGGCTGGAAACCCACCCCGGCCAGCACGAACGAACCACCCGGCTGGACCTCACCCACCGGCCGCCACTACACAAGCGAACACCAGGACTGGGAACCACCAAAGTGGCCGCCAGGGTTCTTGCCCGGCGAACGAAGCCAGTCCCGCCAACGAAGCCTGCCCGGCGAACGATGCCGGACCCGCGAACGAAGCCTCCTGGGGAAGCACGCCTTCAGCCCCATGCCGTGTGAGCCGCCGCGCCGGTAGACCGGCCTGTAGTCCTGCTACCCCAGGGGGTTGGCCGATTGGCAGGTCTGGTCGCTGCCCGTCTGGGCCACCACGCCGCCTGAGGAGTCGGCGGGCGACGGCGGTGCGGCGGGTTTGGTGCCGGCGGCAAAGTCCGTGCCCGCGTACAGTTGCACGCCCTGGATGTTCGCCACCTGCTGCACGTTGCCTGCGGGCAGGCCGAACAGCGCTGCCACGTCCGCGGCCACGTCCTCGAACCCGGCTGAGTAGTAGACCATGGTCTTCTCCTGCGCCTGGGCCTGCAGCTTGGTCAGGTTGGTGAAACCGGCCTCAGAGAGCAGCCCGGCAATGGCATTGCTCCGCCCCGTCACGCCGGTGCCGTTGGCAATGGAGACGGGCTGCAGTGACTTGTCGTAGGCGGGTGCCGCGGGAGTTGCGGGCGCCTCCGTGGGGGAGGCGGAGGAGGGCTGGCTCAGGTCCGGGCTGCTTCGGAGCGCGGCGAAGAAGTTGGAGGCTGTCGGCTCATTCAGTGCCAGCCGGTTGGGGTCCGCCGGCGCCGGCACCGTGGGCGTGGTGATGAAGTTGATGTTGGCCGGGTCGATGTTCTTCAGCCGGTTGGCGATGGTCAGCAGTGATGGGATGGAGGACAGGCCCGAGTCAACGGTCAGGTTCCTGGTGATGGTATCGGCAATGGTCAGGGTCTTCTGCGGATTGCCCAGCGTGCCCTCGGACTTGAGCTTCCGGCTGAGCGAAGCCAGGAAGCCCTGCTGGGCCTGGATGCGCCCCAGGTCCCCGCCGTTGGCAAAAGCGTGCCGGGTCCGCAGGAACGCCAGCGCCTGTTCGCCCTGCACCTGGGACGTTCCGGCAGGCAGGTTCAGCCCGCTGTCCGGATCGTGCACGGCATCGCTGACGCAGACCTCCACGCCACCCACGGCATTGGACAGTTCCTTTACCGCGTTGAAGTCGGCCATCATGAAGTGGTCCACCTCCAGGCCGGTCAGTTTGTTCACGGTGTCCACGGCGCAGCCGATGCCGGCCTGTGCCATGGCGCTGTTGATCATCACGTCCTGGCGGGCGGGATATGCCTGCTTGGTTTTGGGGTCCGTGCACGCCGGCACGTCCACCAGCAGGTCGCGCGGGAAGCTGACCACGTTGACGTGCTTGTTGTCCGCGGAAATGTCCAGCAGCATCATGACGTCGGACTGGCCGTAGCCGGAGGAGTCCTCCGCGCTGCCGTACTGGCTGTTGCTGCCGTCCCGGGTGTCGGAGCCCAGGACCAGGATCTGCATCCGGTCAGTGCTGTCGTTCACGGTCCCTTCGGTCCGCTCTCCACCCGCCGTCAGTTCAGACGTTGTGATGTTCGACTGCAGGCGCCACGCCCAGTAGCCGCCGAAGGCCACGGCACCGACGAGCAGCGCGGACACCACGGCGGTAACGGCCTTGAGCCAGCGCGGGACACGGCGTACAGGCCGACGGCGGCGCAAACTGGCGGCGTACAGCTCGCCTTGGCCGGGGTAGGCGCCGGGGGCGGAGCCAACCTGATCCGGGCCGGGGGATTTTCTGGAACCGAACACGAAAAGATGACCTTCGGGAGGGGACAGGTTTCGGCTACCCTACAGGCCCAAGCTGGCAATTCCCCAAGAACGGCAGCCTGCAGCCGCGCCGTCCCGGTCCTGGCGGCGGCAGAGGGCGTACTCTTTTTTCTCGGCGGGTACCCGCCCCGGAGATGGGCCCGGCCATGGGGGAAGCCCTGCTGTGCAGGCTGAGGAACGGACAGATGAATACAGGACAAAAGCAGCGCGTGGCGGGCCGTCCTGCCCGGCGCGGGCTGGGCAAAGTGGCGGTGTGGCTGGTGGATGACTCCCCGGGACGCCTCCGGCCGCTGATCCTGGCGGTGGTCCTCACGCTCTCGGCGATCGGACTCGTGGAGGTGGCATCGGCGTCGTCCGTGGAATCTGTGGCGGCAGGAAACAATCCGTACGACCTGCCCCTGAAGCAGGCCATGTGGACCGTGGCTGGCGTGGTGATCATGATGGTGCTGGCCCGGATGCCCGTGCGGCGGATCCGATGGCTGGGTTGGCCGCTGCTGATCGGCTCCCTTGTTGCCCTGGTGCTGGTGTTCACACCGCTGGGAATGTCCGTCAACGGCAACCGGAACTGGCTGAGCGTGGGAGGTTTCACCGCGCAGCCCTCCGAGTTCGCAAAGCTCTCGCTGATCGTCTGGGCCGCCGCCATCCTGGACCGCAAGCAGGCCCTCCTGGGGCAGTGGAAGCATGCGGTCATTCCGTTGGCACCCGCCGGGGGACTGATCATGCTGATCGTGGCGCTGGGGCACGACCTGGGCACCACCATGATCATCATGATGATCCTCGCCGCCACCATGTTCTATGGCGGAGTCCGGATGAAGGTGTTCTCGGTTGCGGGGCTGGTCTGCGCGGTGGCAGCGCTGCTGCTCGCGGCCACCAGCGGCAACCGGATGGGGCGGATCTCATCCTGGCTGGGCATGGGATCCGACGAGGACGCGCAGGGAATGGGCTACCAGGCGCAGCACGGCGCGTACGCCCTGGCCTCCGGCGGCTGGTTTGGCGTGGGCCTGGGACAGAGCCGGCAGAAATGGAACTGGATCCCGGAAGCCCACAACGACTTCATCTTCTCCATCCTCGGCGAAGAACTCGGCCTGGCCGGAACCCTGCTGGTGCTGGGGCTGTTCGCCATCCTGGCCATCGCGGTGTTCAAGACCATTGCCCGCACCACGGACACCTTCTCGCGGATCGTGGCCTGCAGCGTGATCACCTGGATCCTGGGACAGGCCGTGATCAACATCGCCATGGTCAGCGGACTGCTGCCGGTGATCGGCGTGCCGCTGCCGTTCATCTCCTATGGCGGATCGGCCATGGTCTCCTCACTGGCCGGCATCGGGGTGATCCTGGCGGTAACTCGTCCGGAAGGTGTACACCCTCACCCCACCCGGTCCCGTCGCGCCGGACCCGGCCGTCCCGTGTCAGCCCGGCCCGTGTCAACCCGAGCTGTGTCCGGCCGGGGCGTTAAGCAGGCCCGGGAGCATGCGTACCAGCGGTAGCGCCGGCGGGACAGCTCCTCCGGCGCCCATGACTGCCATCCGCTTCATCCTGGTCTTCGGGGTGGTCAGTGCGCTGATGGACATGGTCTACGAAGGGGCGCGGAGCGTCACCGGCCCTTACCTGGGTGCGCTGGGCGCGTCCGCGCTCCTGGTCAGCGTGGTCACGGGGGCTGGTGAAGCGGTGGCCTTGGTGCTCCGCCTGGTGTTCGGGCGGCTGGCCGACCGGCCGGCGCTGCGATGGACGCTCGCACTCAGCGGTTATGCCCTGACCGCGCTGTCCGTGCCGTTGCTGGGGATCACCGATGCGCTGTGGATAGCCTGCCTGCTGGTCCTGGCGGAAAGGCTGGGCAAGGCGGTGCGGAGCCCGGCGAAGGACACCATGCTGGCCGAGGCCGGTTCAGCGATGGGGCAGGGCAAGGCGTTCGCGCTGCACGAGGCGCTGGACCAGGTGGGGGCACTGGTGGGGCCGCTGCTGGTGGGGGCGGCCCTGGCGCTGTCCGGCAGCTACGGTCCCGGGTTCCTGCTCCTGGCTGTTCCAGGGCTTGCTGCCATGCTGATTCTGTTCCGCCTCAGGCGACGCGTTCCCGACCCCGGTGTCTACGAGCCTTCCGCCGCGCCGCCAGCCCCACCCAGTCCCGCTCCCGCCAGCCCCGTTCCCGCCCAGGACACAATTGCTGGGAAGCCGGCCCCAATGCCGCGCCAGTACTGGCTCTACGCAGCCTTCAGCAGCCTGACCATGTTCGGCTATGCCACGTTCGGTCTGCTGTCGTTCCATCTGGTGGCCACCGGACTCCTGCCGCCCTCATTGGTCCCGGTGCTTTACGCCGCGGCCATGGGAGTGGATGCCGTGGCGGCATTGGTTTCCGGCTGGCTTTTTGACCGGGTGGGGTTGAAGGTTCTCCTGGCCCTTCCGGTCCTGGCCGCCGCGGTCCCGTGGCTGGGCTTCAGCAACAGCACGGCGCTTGCGGTGGCGGGGGTGCTGCTGTGGGGAGCAGCGATGGGTGTCCAGGAAAGCACCATGCGGGCCGGGGTGGCGGGCCTCGCTCCGGTGGCCCGGCGGGGGAGTGCTTACGGGATGTTCACTGCCTGCTACGGCCTCGCCTGGCTGGCCGGCAGTTTCGTCATCGGCCTGCTCTACGAGATCTCAGTTCCTGCACTTGCGGTTACCGTCACGGTGGTCCAGGCCGCGGCCCTGGCGGTCTTCGCCGTCGTGCGTCCGCACGCCTCCGGCATGGAAGGCCAACCGCCGTCTTCGGGGAACGAAACTACCTAGGCGACCGCCCCGGCAATCTCGGGGCACTCAACGCAGCGGACGTCCGCAACCAGGGACCCGGCGTCGTCCTTTTGGAAATGGGTGACGTGATTGGTGGTCCTGCCGCAGGTGGGGCAGAAGCTCTGGCTTTGTTTTGTCCACATGCATGAATAATACGGAACGCCCCCACAAAGAGAAGATCGCGGGCCAAAGTATGTGGATCGCCGCAGTTTTCCTTTACCGGATCTTGACCAAAGCTGCTGGCGATCCTTCAGGAAATGCTGAGTTTCGCCGCATAGCTTGGGCTCATCAGGCAGTACGGAAGGAGCGCAGGACAATGACCATTACCGATTACTTTGTGGCTCTCGGCGGCATGCTGGCTTCACTCGGAGGTGCAGGGCTGGTGGCGGCCGGCCTTATCAGGGCACGGGCACGGCACTAGGATTTTCGCCGCAGTTCCTACGCGATTGCCGGGGGCTCGAACCGTGTTCCGGGCGTGCCGCTGGGCAGTGACCTCAGGATGTTCTCCGCAACGCTGCGGACCTTCAGGTTCCGGTGCCGCGAGGTGCCGGCAAGCTTGCTGAACGCCTCCGTGTATGAGCAGCGGTTCTGCGCCATGAGCACGCCGCACGCCACGTCGATGCTGGTACGGCTCTCCAGGACCTGTTTCAGGTTGTCCCCGGCGCGGATGACGCCGTGCACGTCGAGGGCCAGCTTCAGGCTGTGCGATGCCACCTCGCCAAACCAGGCTGCCTCGTTGATCACCTTGGCGTTGAAAACGTAGTTTGCCGGTCCCAGGAACACGAGGGCTCCAGCCGAGCCCGGCTGCAATTCCAGGGGAACGGCAAGCGCTGAGCCGAAGCCTTTGTCCAGCAGCCGCCTGCGGTACGCCTCCCAGCGGGCGCCGGCCTGGTTGATCACTGCCGGCGCCATCAGCGGCGAACCAAGAGCGGTGGGGCTGTCCCCGTGCTCGTCCTCCGATGCCACGCTGGCCGCGGCCGGAGTGCTGCCGGCGGTGGCAAAACAGGACCGCTGCCGGTGCAGGACGGCGGCGCACTCCAGTGCCCTTCCGGCGGAAGTGCTGATCCAGCGGGCGGCAGCATCGGTGAGCTTCTGCAGGGACCCTGCATCGCCGTCGGCCCCTGTCACCAAATCCAGCAGGAACCCCTGCCGTTCGGGCTCCACATTGTCTGCCGGGCCAACCGCCACCCTGCACCCCCGTCTCGTCACGCCCCTTGGCCGTGGCGCCGCGGGTTGGAAGAAACTTATTGGGCCGGGACGGTGTGCGGCACGAGTAGCCGGTACTCTACTTTTCCCGTGCCGCCCGCCCGGGTACTTGCCTGCTGCTTCAACGTTGTGGAGGTGGCGGGGGAACAAGTGGGCTACCATGGGTTTGTTAGACAGCCAAGCAAGTAGGATATCGAAGGAATTCGCATGAACCCGCATGGTGCAAGCGAAGGCTACTGGTACCCACCCGTTGAGGGCGTCGAGCCCGGGGCTGTTGATGTCATCAACGCGCTCCGCGAATTCCGGACCTCGGAGAGCGCTATGAGAAGGCGCACCCGCTCGTCCGCCGCAATGGGGGAGACGGACCTCCTGGCGCTGCGGTACCTCATCGATGCAGAGGCTGCCGGCGTGGGAATCCGACCCACGGAACTTGCAGCCCGCCTGTGCATCACGTCCGCCTCCATGACCAGTCTTGTGGACCGCCTGGTGTCCGGCGGCTACGTCACCCGGGAGCCCCACCCCTCGGACCGCCGCGCCGTCATCCTGCGGCCTACTCCCGGCGCCGACGAGGAAGTCCGGCACAACCTGAACCAGATGCACAAGCGCATGCTGGAAGCCGCCGAATCGTTGTCTTCCGAAGAAATCAAGGCCGTCATGCACTTCCTGGTGCGCATGCGGGAAGCAGTGGACGCCGTCAACTCCGGCCCCGGCATTACCGGCCGGTAGACAAAGAGATAATCCTAGTTAGACTAGCTACATTGTTAGTTAACTACCGGACGGCGGATTGCATGACTGCAGTACTTGAACCTCAGGCGCCGGGGCAGTCGACCCGCGTTGAGCATTACGAAGAACTCCCGCTTCAGCCCGCGCCCTCTGTGATTGGCGACCCCGCGGCACCCTTTCACTGCGGCGCAGCGATGGCGGCCGGCCCCGTACCGATAGCGTCGCTGGGGTGGGCACCATTGGAGCTTGGCTCGGCGGAATGGTCCTGCGCATGCGGTTACAGGATCGTCGACGGCGGCACTGCCGGTGATCCGCTGGAGGCCGTCCAATTGGCTTCCGCAAGGGTGGAGAGCCTCCAGTGGGAGCTGGATGCGGCGCAGGAGCGGTTTGAGCATGCAGTCCAGAGCGCCGCGAGGCTGGGTGCAGGGCAGGAGGACCTGGGCAGGGCCGCCGGCCTCACCGTTGAGGAGCTTCAGGACATCCTGGTTGCCAAGGACCAGCTCCGGTAAAACAAAAACTGCTCCACCATCCCGAAGTGCAGCCATCCGTTTGTTCAGATGCAGCTGCACTTCGGGCTGTTGGAGCGGAAAGAGAAGCGGTGGTCGGCCTGCCCTGGCCCGAAAAATGGGCGCGGCGAGCGGCCGGGAAATTTATGCGGCCAGGCGGCCGGCCGTGTGACGCGGATGTCGGCGGTCAGCCAGCACGCTGATGGTGCAGGGAGCCTGTTCCGGATCGATTTTGGCTGGAAGGTGCCTTGTTTCAGAGGCGGCGCGGAGCATTTCCAGTGCTTCCTCGTCCACCCAGGCGCTGGAAACGTCCAGTTCCAGGTCCAGGCCTCCCCTGAGGGAGTTGGCACGCTTTGCCACTACATAGAGGGCGTTGACGCTGTGAATGGTGATATGCCCCGTTGCAATCACCTTGGCCTTGCTGTGGTCCAGATCCACCCGGACTACGATGTTCAGCTTAGAGTTCAAGTTGTAAAGCCTTCCCCGGCATTGGCTGCGACGCTGCAGCTTCTTGCATGGCCCGTTTGCATGAGCCTCAATTAGATTAGGCAACAAATGTGACCTGCGCAACACGGGGGGCCTTTATTACACCGAACGTAGTTTCCTACCAGTTTGAGGAGTGCCATGAGCATCGACCCCGCAGGAAAGCCTTCCGTCCTCTTTGTCTGCGTCCACAACGCCGGCCGGTCCCAGATGGCGGCAGCGTTCCTCACATCCTTGTCCAGGGGAGCCGTCGAGGTGCGCTCCGCCGGTTCCCAGCCGGCCGACAAGGTCAATCCGGCGGCGGTGGAGGCCATGGCCGAGGTAGGCATCGACATGTCCGCAGAGGTCCCCAAGGTACTCACCACCGAGGCAGTGAAAGAATCGGACGTGGTGATCACCATGGGCTGCGGTGACGAGTGCCCGTTCTTCCCGGGCAAGCGCTACGAAGACTGGGTCCTGGAGGACCCGGCAGGCAAGGGCGTTGAGTCCGTCCGTCCAATCCGTGATGAGATCAAGGCACGCGTTGAACAACTGATCACCGAACTCCTGCCCGCGCAGCACGCGGACGCCCAGTAGTACCGCCACCGAAGGACAATCCATGAGCAAAGAACAGCTGATCATCATCGGCTCCGGCCCCGCCGGCTACACCGCCGCCATCTACGCCGCCCGCGCGGGCTTGAACCCCCTGGTCCTGGCCGGCTCCGTCGCCGCCGGCGGCGCGCTGATGAACACCACTGAAGTGGAAAACTTCCCGGGCTTCCCCGGCGGCATCCAGGGCCCTGAGCTGATGGACGGGCTGCAGCAGCAGGCGGAAAAGTTCGGCGCGCGCATTGAGTACGACGACGCCACGTCCGTTAACTTGAGAGGTTCCGTTAAGCGCGTGGTCACCGGCGGCGGGGAGACTTACGAGGCTACGGCCGTCATCCTGGCCACCGGCTCTGCGTACAAGGAACTCGGCCTGCCTGAGGAGAAAAAGTTCAGCGGCCACGGTGTTTCCTGGTGTGCCACCTGCGACGGGTTCTTCTTCCGTGACCAGGACATCATCGTGGTTGGCGGCGGCGACTCCGCCATGGAGGAAGCCACCTTCCTGACCCGGTTCGGCAAGACCGTGACCGTGGTGGTGCGCAAGAACGAGCTGCGCGCCTCCCGCATCATGGCGCAGCGGGCCAAGGACAACCCCAAGATCCGCTTCGCCTGGAACTCTGCCGTTACCGCCATCCACGGCGACGGCAAGGTCACCGGCGTAACCCTCACAGACACCCGTTCCGGTGAGACCCGGCACCAGGACGCCACCGGCATCTTCGTGGCCATCGGACACCTGCCGCGGACCGAACTGGTGGCGGGCCAGGTGGACCTGGACGAGGAAGGCTACATCAAGGTGGACGCCCCCACCACGTGCACAAACCTGCCGGGCGTCTTTGCCTGCGGCGACGCCGTGGACCACCGTTACCGGCAGGCCATCACCGCCGCCGGCACCGGCTGTGCCGCCGCCCTGGACGCAGAGCGGTTCCTGGCCGCACTGGAGGACGCGGCCAGCATCGCCACCGCCCTCGTGGAAGAACCCACGCACAGCTAAGTACTCCTGCCCGGGCACTCACTGTTGCCCGGGCAGGCTTCATTCCGCGGGTCAGACGACTTCGGGAAGCCGTCCGGTTAATACTGAAACTGGAGCTGCGGACCAGCGTTCACGCTCCGGCTCGTAGGAGATCACCATGGACGCGTCGTTCTCGCGCGCCTCGTCGATGGCCAGCAGCAGGGCGTCTTCCATATGCCTGGCATATTCCAGCCGTTCGGGCAGGGACCCCTGCAGCCCGCCGTCGTCAATCAGCACGTGGCCCTTGCCGTCCACGATCACTTTCAATGAATACCCGCTGTCCTCATGCAGGGACCCGCGGGTAGATGAAATCTCCGTGACTCGATCTGCCCGGACCAGCCCGTTGCCCAGCGTGCGGATCCACACTTCGCCCATGAATTGACCTCCCCTTGGCTGCGGGCGCGGATCAGCGCCCATAAGGCGAACGCTACTCCTCCGCGCGGCTTTTGTGACCCCCCGAATCCGCCTGCTGCGCCAGCGGATATGGCAACCAGCGGCCGCCGGATTCAGCTATTGTTGTGCGAGAAAACCCGCACTGGGTATGTGAGTTTTGGAGGAATGCATGTGGTCGAAGTTGGATGCGTACCTCTTTCCGCTGCCGATCACTGCCGTCTGTCCGTCGGGGACCTTTGAGCTGGACGTTGCCTCAGGAAGCATGAACTGGTCCGAGGGCATGTTTGGCATTCACGGGCTGCAGCCAGGTGAGGTGGTGCCCACTTTTGACGTGCTGATGGCCCACAAGCACCCGGGGGACCGGGAACCGGTGCGCGCGCTGTGGGCGGACCTCCTTGAGGGCGGTGGCCAGGGTGCCCTGCTGCACCGGATCATTGACGTCCGCGGCAGGGAGCGGCGCGTCTTTTCTGCGATCCAGGCCGTCGCCGCGCCTTCCGGGCGCGTAGAGCTGGCCCGCGGCTTCATGGTGGATGTGACCCAGAGCCTGCGCATCGAGTCCCAGCATGCCGCGACGGAGGCCATCGAGGGTGCGTTCGGGCACAAGGCGGTCATTGAGCAGGCGAAAGGCATTGTCATGGCCCTGCACAGTGTGGATGCCGAATCGGCGTTCCGGGTGCTGGCCGCCAGAAGCCAGCACGCCAACGTCAAGCTGCACCTCGTGGCGGAGGAATTGACCAGCGCGGCGGCAAACGGGAAGGCCAGGGAAGTCCTGGAGGGTTACTGATTCCCGGTTATCCCATGACCTGCTGGTTCACCCACCGCTCCAGCGACGGGACCAGCAGCAACACCGCGACGCCGGCCACCATCAGGACGTGGACGAACACATTCCACGCCGTGGTCCCGACAGTTTCGCCCCCGCCGATGGCTGCGAACCAGAAGGGCACCAGGGCCACAAGCCCAAGTGCAGCCGACGCGAGGGCCGCATTTTCCCACCAGCTCCACCGGGCAAACAGTCCCCACGTGGCCACCAGGAACCCCAAGACGGTCAGCAGCGCAAGCACCATGGTGATGTTCCACCAGATACCTGACGTGTTGACCCCGCGGGTGGCGAAGGTGGGCGTAATCCACAACCAGCTGCTCCCGGCCATCAAGAGGGCGATGCCGCCCAGGGTGCGAAGCGTAAACATCTTCCACCACCTCCTTCAGCCAGCGTGGTTGCCCTGGGCGTCGGCGAAACAGGGCCGAAGGGCCCGCCGTTGTCCGGTTCGTGGGTCCATGGGTTCTCGGCGGCTGGGCGGTAGGGCCGGGCGGTGGCAGGAAGGCGCCGCCGGGGGACCTTCGGCACTTTCGGGCATGGTCCCTATGCCAGACCCTGTTGCCATGGCGGACAGGACAACCACCAGCCGCAGCGGCAACCTTGGCTCAGCCATCGTCAACGCCCTGCTGCTGTACGGGATCAACATGTGGCCTGGGTGGCAGGTGCTGCCGTTCCTGACAGCCGACATGTCCCGCGTCCTTGACCTCATCAACGCGTCCCTGATCGCGGGCATCATCGTCAACCTCGTCTGCGTGGTGATCCACGCACGTACCCTCGTGGCGCTGGGCAACCTGGTGGTCATAGGCTTCGGGGTTGCCGCCATGCTGCGCCTGTGGGAGGTATTTCCCTTCGACTTCGGCACCGGCTGGTCCGGCTGGCCGGTGCTGGTGCGGGTGCTGCTGGTGCTCGGCATCGTGGGCTCGGCCATCGGGGCGGTGGTGGAAGTCGTCAACCTGTTCCGCGCCCTGGCCGGGTTGGAACCAAGGGCCCGTTGATCCACTCTCCGCGGAGGCCACTGTGAGTCCCTGTCCGCTGCGTCACACTGCAGCCTCCCCAGGGAGGGGGCGGCCATAGGATAAATCTGATGACTTCCCTGGACCCCTCCCAGCCCTTCAGCCTGCGCAGCATTGCGGTCGCCGCTTTCGGACCCACACTGCTCTTCGGAATTGGGCAGGGCGCCATCCTTCCGGTGGTGGCATTATCTGCCCGCGAGTTGGGCGCTTCGGTGGCAGTGGCGGCCCTGATCGTCACCCTCATCGGACTGGGATCCTGGTTCTTCAACCTGCCGGCGTCGCTGGTAACCCTTCGATTCGGTGAACGCTGGTCCATCGTGGGCGCCGCCGTCGCCGGTGGCCTGGCGCTGGCAGCCGCCGCCACCTCCGCCCTGGCCCCGAACGGACTGTGGCTGCTCGCCGTGGCGATGGCCGTCGTCGGGATGTCCGGGGCGGTGTTTGGCCTGGCCCGCCAGAAGTACCTGACGGAGGCGGTGCCGGTGGCCTTCCGCGCCCGGGCGCTGTCCACGCTGGGCGGCGTGAACCGCATCGGCGTGTTCATCGGCCCGTTCGCGGGCGCGGCGGTGATGCAGTTCTTCGGCATCGCCGGCGCCTACTGGGTGGGGGTGGTGGCCATGGCGGGCGCCGCGCTGCTGTCCCTCACCATTCCGGACCTTGCGACGCCGGATGGCCCCTTGGGCGGGGACGCGGGCCCCCAGCCCACGCTTCGGAGCGTCGCGGCGTCGCATGCCGGCGTGTTCCTTTCGCTGGGCGTGGGCATCCTGCTGCTCAGCGCGCTGCGGTCCTCCCGGCAGGTGGTGATCCCGCTCTGGGCCGACCACCTGGGCATGGACGCCACCTCCGCATCCCTGATCTACGGGCTCTCCGGTGCCATCGACATGCTGGTGTTCTATCCCGCCGGGAAACTGATGGACCGGAAGGGGCGGCAGTGGGTGGCGATTCCCTCCACGCTGCTCATGGGGACTGCGCTGCTCCTGATCCCGCTCACCGGTTCCTTTGTGGGACTGCTGCTGGCGGCGCTGCTGATCGGCTTTGGCAACGGCATCAGCTCCGGCCTGGTGATGACGCTGGGCGCCGACTTCTCGCCGGACCGGGGCCGCGGCCAGTTCCTGGGCCTCTGGCGGTTCATGGCGGATGCCGGCTCCACAGGCGGCCCGGTCCTGCTGTCCGGGGTGACCGCCCTGGCCTCCCTGGGCCCGGGGATCTCAGCCACAGGCCTGCTGGGGTTCGCGGCGGCGGCCGTGTTCGGCGTCGTCATTCCCCGCCTGAAGCACCGCCGCAACTACTGACCGCAGGAACTGCTGACCGCCGCAACTGCTGACCGCCGGGACGCCACCCCAAGGCTGGCGTCCCGAACCGGTTCCCCGGGTCAGCGAACGATCTTGAAGTTGAACTCGGGCGTGCCGAGGGCGCCCCAGAGGCGAAGCCAGACAGGGAGGAGCATCTCCGTGCCACGGGCGGTCGAGATGTCCCCGAGGTCGATGACGTCCTGGTGGCCGAAATCCTTCAACAGTTCCGTGACCATGTGCTTGGCGTCCGCGTCGTTTCCGGAGACGAAGACAGTGCTGGCCTCGGGAAGGGTGTCCGGACGCGCCATGAGGTCGGCATTGAGGGTGTTGAGGGATTTCACCACGCGGGCGGTGGGGAAAGCGCGCTGGATCTGCTCACCGAGTGAATCGGTGTCCTTGACGAACAGGGTTGGCGGTATGCCCTGGCTGAAATCGAGCGGGTTGGCGATATCCAGAATGACCTTGCCGTCAAGGTTCTCCGCGCCTACCTGTGCCAGGGCATCCAGGGATCCGTTGCCGTTGGTGGCGTTGACGATGAGCTCTGCCCCGACGGCGGCCTCTGCGTAGCCGGCCAGCGTGACGCCCGGGTTTGCTGCAGCCCAGGTGGCGAAGGGTGCGTTGCCCATGACGTCGGCCTCAGTGCGGCCGAGCGTGGCTTCGGGGCTGCGGGTGCCAATGGTCACGGTATGTCCGAGCTCTGCCAGGCGGGTGGCGATGGTGCGGCCGACAGTGCCGGTTCCGAGGACAGCAGTCTTCATGGTGGTTCCCTTAGCTTCTTATTTATCGGGTCGGATCCGATGTGACGGATCGTTCTCATTAGTTTGTGACGGATCGATCCGTCTGTCAAACTAAAGGCGGTACATTTTTTGGCTTTGGTTTTGGAAGGGTGGGGTTTGCCGTGGCGCGCAAGAGCGGCGAGGAGAACCGGCGCAATGTGCTTGAGGTGGCCACGCGCCTGTTCTACCAGCGGGGAATCCGCGCGGTCGGGATGGATACGGTGGTCAAGGAATGCGGGGTGGGCAACGCCACCATCTACCGCCAGTTCCCCACCAAGGACGCTCTCGCCACAGCGTTCGTTCAGGGACGCGCGGACGCCTGGTTCGAGCGGATGCGGCAGGCGGCCGGGGAACGCGACGACGCCCGGGAGAAACTCATTGCCGTTTTTGAGGTGTTGGCCGGAGATACCGCCGGTGCTACCTACCGCGGCTGCCCGATGCTGAACACGAACACCGAGTTCCCGGAGGGCAACCACCCGGCCCATCTGGTGGCGGCAGCGCACAAGCAGCAGGTGCGGGACTGGTTCCAGTCGCTGGCAGCCGACGCCGGTGCGCAGGACCCTGGCGAGCTGGCCGAGGAGTTGCTCATCGTCCTCAACGGGGCCTATGCAACAGGCGCGGTTCTCGACGGCGCCCGCTACGGCAAGCGTGCCCTGAACCTGGCCCGGCGCCTCGTGGACGACGCCTGCACCCAGCGCTAGTCACGGTGAGGCTGGTCGGGGCTAATACGCCAGGTCCAGCTGCGGCTCCACTTTCCCCCGGACCGTCATTGCGGGAAGTGTCGCAGGAGCGCGTTATTCTCGACACATGAGTGATCCCGGCGCTGAAGCCCGCATCAGCCCGCTGCAAAAAGCCGTGTGGTGGGCGCAGGACTATGTTTATGCCGCGGGCTGGCAGGTCCGCGGATTCCTGTCGCGCGTGCAGCCGGAGTCCTTCCGCAACGGCACCCGGCAGCCCGTGCTGATCATTCCCGGTGTGTACGAAAACTGGCAGTTCATGATGCCGCTCATCCAGGCCATCCACGACGCCGGGCATCCCGTGCACGTGGTCACGGTGCTGCAGCGCAACAAGATGAAGGTCCCGGACGCTGCAAAGCTGGTGGCCCAGCACCTGGAGGAGGCGGGACTGCGCGATGCCATCCTGGTGGCGCACAGCAAGGGCGGCCTGATTGGGAAGTACGCCATGCTGTCCCTGGACCCGGAGCACCGGATCGACCGGATGATCGCCGTGTGCGCACCGTTTTCCGGCTCGCGCTACGCCCGGTACATGCTGCTGCCCAGCCTCCGGATCTTCTCGCCGCGCAACGCCCTGACCCTCCAGATGTCCCGTGAACTGACCATCAACAGCCGCATCACGTCCATCTACGGGCCGTTTGATCCGCACATTCCGGAGGGGAGCGTCCTTCCCGGTGCCACCAACATTGAACTCCCAGTGGCGGGGCACTTCAGGATCCTGGGCGACCCCGGAACCGCGCGGATCATTGTGGAGCAGCTGAACCTTCCGGCCTGACGCCGGCCGGTGTCTGTGTTGCCGTGGATGCCCTGGTTGCTGCGATGCGCCTGGCGATGAACGCTGCGTCCGTGCCTACGCCGTGGACCATAGAGGACGCCAGCGACTGCTGGAAGATGGCGCCCAGGAAGTAGAGCCCCGCCTGCGCTGTAACGCCGCGGTCCTGCTCCGGCTCGCCGTCCGGGCCGAACACTGGCAGACGGATCCACTCCAGCGCGGGCCGGAAGCCGGTGCACCACATGACGTTGGCGACCTCAAGGGTCCGGCCGTCCGCCAGCAACGGGCGGCCGTCCTTGACGCCCTCCGTCCTGGGGACGCGTTCGACGCCGGCACGCACCAGGTCCCGGTTTTTCACCCTGACCAGTGGTCCGCTGTGCGCAAGGATTTGTGGGCGGGCCTTGCGGCCCATCGGCGTGTTGAGCGTCAGGACGTGGGAGAAAGCGAAGAAGACCGCGAGGGTCAGTGGCCTTGCTGCCACGGCGTCGATGGGCCAAGGAATCTCGCCGGGATGCCTGCCGGAGAGATATGTCGTGCGGCTGGTGGCCAGCTCCAGGGCAATGTCCGCGCCCGAATTGCCCGCGCCGACCACCAGGACCGGGCCCGGGGCGAGGTCTCCTGGGTTCCTGTAGCTTGCCGCCGTGAACTGCTGGATGTCCGGGTTCAGGTGATGTGCGAATGCCGGGACTTTAGGCTTCCGGTCCCAGCCGGCGGCCACCACCACGTTGTCCGCCTCGAACTGCCGGCCGCTCTCGGTTTCAATGACGAAGTGATGTCCGCTGCGGCTGAGGCTGGTGACCCGGACGTTGTTCCGGATCGGCAGCGCGAATCTTTCCGCGTAGCTGCTCAGGTAACCGGCAAACTCCTCCCGGGACGGGTAGGACCACGGGGGAGCCGGGTAGCGGCTGCCGGGAAGGGCGTCGTACCGGGCCGGGGTGAACAGCCGGAGGGAGTCCCAGCGGCTGCGCCAGCTGTCCCCGGTACTGGCGTTCTCATCCAGGATGACGTAGGGACGCTTGAGGCGGGACAGGTGGTAGCCCATGGCCAAACCCGCCTGGCCGCCGCCGATGACGACCGTATCGAAGTGCCCTGACATGACGCCTGCCCTTCCGCCCCGGACTGCTGTGAGCCTGCCACGGCGTTGCGGCTTTTGCCGCCGCCTTGCGGGTTCGCTACTGCCTGTCCGGGCTTCCTGCTAAGATTCATCCGAATATACTTCGGATGAAATTAGGGTAGGCCTCCCGATGGATGCAGTCAATGCCCCGGCCCGCCGCTATCACTCGCCGCTCCGGAAGGAACAGGCGGCGGCCACCCGCGACGCCGTGTTGGCTGCTGCCCGTGAACTTTTTGTGGGGGAGGGCTACCGTTCCAGCACCGTGGCCGGCATCGCACGGAGGGCTGGCGTCGCCGTCGACACCATCTATGCCACCATCGGCCGAAAACCGGACCTCCTGCGGGAAGTGGTGGAAACGGCCATCTCCGGGACCGGCCAGGCGGTGCCCGCCGAGCGCCGCGACTATGTAATCCGAATGCGGGAGGCGAAGGCTGCAGCCGAAAAGATTTCCATATACGCCCATGCTCTGGCCCGCATCCAGCCGCGCCTTGCTCCGGTATACGTGGCGTTGCGCGATGCCGCCGGCACGGATCCCGACTGCGCAGCACTGTGGAAGGAAATCTCGGACCGGCGCGCGGCCAACATGCTGAAGTTCGTTGAGGACCTTGCCTCCACCGGGGAACTGCGGACGGACCGGCCTGCCGAAGAGCTTGCCGACGCCGTATGGAGCATGAACGGGCCCGAATACTGGGTGCTGCTGGTGGACCAGCGCGGGTGGAGTCCGGAACGGTTCGCAGACTGGCTGACCGATGCCTGGTGCCGGCTATTGCTGGAGCAGAAATAAGCTGCATTCCGATAGAAGTGCAGGTCAGGTGCTGGTTGAAATTTCAAATAACTTGAGCTTTCGTTGACGTTTTACCCCCTCACTTCCTGAGCTTGGCACGGCAATGTTGTCCCCAGCTAGACAAAACGCACACACAAAAAGTCTGAGGGGACATCATGAAGAACAGCACTCTGATTAAGGGAACCGCAGCCATCGCCGTTGGCGCAGCACTGTTGCTGGGCGGCGGGGGAACCCTGGCCAACTGGAACGCGGCAGATGCCGCGACTCCCGGCATCATCGTGGCCGGTGACCTCAATGTTAAGGCTGGCGCCGGCGTATGGACGGACCGCAACGGTGCCACCATTGACATCAGCACTTACAAAGTGGTCCCGGGTGACAAGCTCACCTTCACCCAGGATCTGACCGTAACCCTGGTCGGCAACAAGATGGCCGCCAACGTTGTTCTCGCCGATGTTCCCACCAGCACTTTCACCACCGACAACGTCATCGTTTCACCGCTCAAACTCACCAACAGCGCGGGCGATGTAACGTCCAGCACTGTCTTGAAGCCCGTTACCGGAAGTACCACCCAGACGGTCACGGCAACAACCGTTTTCGAATTCAAAGGCGCCACGACCGGCCGCAGTGATGTCACCAAGAACTACAACCTCGGAAACGTGAGCTACACCCTGACCCAGGTGAACTCCGCTAACGACGGTCTTTCCTAGCCTTGCGCAGGCGGGTGGCCTCAAGGTCACCCGCCTGGATTGACCGAAGCCAGGAATCAGGACCAGGAGGAACCATGCGCACCAAGCGCAGGCTGCAGGCGGCAGCGCTGACCGCCGTTGCAGTGGTCCTGGGACTGTTCACCGTTCAGGGAACCTACGCGTTGTGGAGCGCGGCGGCATCAGCCTCCCCTGGGACCATCACGTCGGCGTCGTTCGATACGGCGCTGACGGCGGTCAACACGGGACAAACAACCACAATGACCCTTGCTGACGGTTCGGCTGCCACCTTGACCCTTTCTCCCGCAGGGACACTGGGCCCGGGCACCTCGGTCTACGGCGGAGTGGTGGTCACCAACAACACCAATGCCGGCGGCCAGTTCAACACGGCGATCACGGCAGGCCAGCCCACCATCGCAAACGTCAGCGGCGGAACCCTCGCCAGTTACGTCAGCGTCAACGCCAAAACTGCGGCTTCCTCCGCAGAATGCAGCACCGCCACAGGCTTCGGGTCAATCAGTACCGCAGGGCTTGTCTCGCCCACGGTTGCCAAAGGCGGTTCCACCGTCTTCTGTTTCCAGGTGAGCCTGAGCACCAGCGCCCCCTCCACAGTGAAAGGACAGGCAGTGAACATCTCGCTCCAACTCACCGCACGTCAGCTCTGCGGGGTGCCCAGTGGCTGCTGACCTGACCGAACGCCTGCTGGGCGGCGAAGCCGACCCGACAGAACCGCGGAGCGGGACTCCGGCAACCACCCGGCAGCGTGGACGAAGGCGCACTGCCGCCTGGGCCGTCGTCGGACGTTTCCTGAGCATGGCAGCCATGCTGGTGTCACTGTTCGCCGCCCTGGTCCTCATCGTGGTTCCGGTGGCGACGGGTTCGCAGACCTACACGGTGCTGACCAAATCCATGGCGCAGAAGTACCCGCCGGGCACGTTCATGGTGATGAAACCTGCCCCGTTTGATGAGCTGAAATATGGTGACGTCATCACTTTCCAGCTCTACTCAGGCCGGCCCGATGTGGAGACGCACCGGATCGTGGGGTTCGGGTCCACCCAGCAGGGCGAGAAGACACTGATCACCAAGGGCGACAACAACGGCGCCAACGATGAGAACCCCGTCCGCGCCATCCAGGTCAAGGGCAAGCTGTTCTACGCAGTCCCGTACGTGGGTTTCGTGGCCAACTTCCTGGGGAATTCCGACCGTGGGACCTGGACAGTCGTCGCTGCCGTGGCACTCATCGGCTACGGAGCCATCACCGTGTACAGGTCGGTCCGCAAGACCCGTTCCCGGGACAACGCGGCCGCCGGGGCGCAGTAGATGGCACGGATCCGGAATGCTCCCGGTGCGGGCCTCGCCGTCGGGGCCTTCATCCTCACGGTGCTGCTGGGCATAGGCGGCGCCTCGGCCTCGGCCCTCTGGCAGCAGAGCGCCACGGCCACCATGACCGTCACTGCCTCCGGCGCGTGGCCGAACCAATTCTCGGGATTCACCTGCACCAATGACAACCCGCGGCAAACCGCAACCTTGTCAGCGGTGGGGACGACGGCGCCAACGACACTTACCTACGCCGCACTCCAGTCGAACGGCACGTATGGGCCCTCCTACAACGAGTCCGTAAGCCTGGGAACAACCAGCACCATCACCCTGACCATCAACTCGCAGATCGTGCTGGCCAACAGGACCACCACCCCACTGACCATCCGTGTCACAGCGACATACGCGAACCAGGTGCAGACCACCGCGTCAGCCACCGTGTCACTGGAACAAGGAAACAACAGCAACAAAGTCACCTGCTTGTCCACAACCTTCTAGGCGCCGGTCCACCGCCAGCCCGACGGAAGAAGGCGCCGCTGCTAACACCCCCCACGCAGCGGCGCCGCCTCCCGCCGGGCTGGGGCTTGCCCGTCCAGCGGTGGTTCTGCCCGCCCTCGTCACGACGCGCATATTCACTTTCGACCCGCAGTTACCTTTGCGTCCCGGATATTTGGGCCGCGGAGGGGAGTATCCGTGTCGAGAACAACCCTGCGCGTCGAGAACAACCCTGCGCGTCGAAGGCGAGTTGCCGCGCGAGGTGCGTGCCGCCGTCGTGCCTTCCGGTCCGTGTCCGCCCGCACGCAGCCGCGGCCCGTCCGTACACTGGCACCATGTCATGCCGTATCAGCGAACTGGTCCTGAACTGTGCCGACCCGGAACTGCTTGCGCGGTTCTGGAGCGGGGTCCTGGGTTATGTGGAGATCGACCGGGAGGATGGTGCGATTGAGATCGGACCGCCCGATGCCGGCTTTGGCGGTCTGCAGCCCACCATCTTCCTGAGCCCCAGCAGCAATCCGCGGGTGGGGAGGCTTCCGCTGCATATCGACGTCAACCCCGTGGACCGGGACCAGGACGCGGAGCTGGAACGCCTGCTGGCCCTCGGCGCACGGCCGGCCGACGTGGGGCAGACCGGCGACGAGCAGTGGCACGTGCTGCAGGACCCGGAAGGCAACGAGTTCTGCCTCCTGCGCAAGCGGCTCGATCCCTGAGACCTCCGCCGGAGAGGCTGCAAGCGGGAGAACAGTGGGGGTACCGGGCGGCGCCCACTTCAAGACGCCGCCCGGGCACCTGCAACTATCCCGGGCATGGCTCAAGCCAGGGGGTATCAATTCCTCAAGATTTGCTCAAAACCCCGCTGCCGGCGGCCGCTCCGTGCTACTGGGCGCGTCCCGCCGTCGTGCCGCGTAGGCGAACAGGGAGGTTGTGGCAACGGTGGCCAGGTATCCCGCGATCACAATCAGGGAGATGCCTGCCCAGAAGTAGTTGGTGGTGCTGGCCTCCTGCCACGGACTGGGCGCAATCCGGATCAACGAATACACCGCCACCACGGCCGAGGCCAGCCCGATCAGCACCGGCAGCGTAAGCCAGATCCGGGCGGATCCCACGTGCTCGCCGAACCCGTCCCATTCGTTCCATGAACCACGGCGGAGGATCAGCCAGCCGGCAGGGATCATGAACGCCCCCACCAGCAGGAACGCTGCCACCACGTCGGCCGGCCGGTGCCATTGGTTGATCAGCGTGGACACCCCCGAGGCGATGGCAAAGGTGCCGCCAATGAAGCCGGCCATGGGGCGCCAGCGCGGCGACGCCATCAAAAACACCGCAGCCGCCGCGGACGCGGCCAGGGTGGTGTGCCCCGACGGCAGCGAATTCAGCTCCAGCGTCAACACGCCTTTGTCCGGGCGCGGCGGCAGGAGGTCCTTCAGTACCTGGGTTGCCACGTTGGCGCCGACGCACGCGGCCACGGCGATCCCTGCCTCCGTCCAGTGCCGCCGGATCACCGTCACAAAAAGGACCACGACGGCGGCCATCACCAGCGAGATGGTGGGCAGCAGGTCCAGGAACCGGGTGGCGGCCTTGCCGGCGGGGCCGTGGATCTCCACGGCCTCCACCAGCGCGGACTCGTCAATGAACTGTCCGGTGGTGGTCTGGACGAAGAAGTAGTAGGTGGCAACCAGCCCGGCAATGCACGCCAGGGTGGACAGCACGAACAGGAACGCCGAGCCCGGGGCAGGCCGGGCCGGGGTCCTGGTGGGTAGTTGCCGTGAAGAAGTCATCGCGGTTAAGGGTGACACAGAAAGCTGGAAGACCTCTCAAGCGTTGAAACTGGCTCGCACTAACTGTCGTTTTCAGGGCTCAAAACGACAGTTACTGCGAGCTAGTTGGGCCGCGGGGGGTTGATTGGGCCGCGGTGGGTGGGTTGGACCGGGTCCAGCCGGGGGATGCTCGCCGCGGCCGCCAGCAGCGCCAGCACACCCAGCCCGAACGGAAGCGCCGTGGCCGTGGCGATGCCGCCCACCAACAGCGGCCCGCCGGCGTCGCCCAGTTCGCGTCCCAGTTCCGCCGAGCCCATGGTCCTGCCCATCCGTTCGGGGGGTGTGGTGTCCGCCAGGTGGGCGAAACCGAGGGGGGTCACCGCGCCGATCCCAACCCCGATGAACGCCGCGGCAACGAAGATGGTGACCACTCCCGGGGCGGCCGCCACCAGGCCGACGCCCGCGGCAATCAGCAGCAGGCCCGTCGTCGTGCCCCTGTTGTCCGTGACGGCGTGCCGGTCCCGCAGCCGCCCGATCCACGGCTGGGTCAGCACCGAGCCCAGCGCCACCACGCTCACCGCCGCCGTCCCGGCGAAGGCGTCCAGGCCGTGCCGGGTGGCCAGCGCCGGAAGGAAGCCGACGGCGGCACCCAGCGCACCCGTTGAGGCAGCCAGCACCAGCGTGGGGACCAGGAACCGGCGCTCGCCCACCTGCCGCGCCAGGTCCAGCACCGTGTACCGCTTCCGCGGCAGCGGCGCCAGATGCGGCACGGACACCAGCACCCACACCGCAGTGACAGCGGCCAGCGCCGACAGCGTGCCGAACAGCAGCGGGAAGCCGCCGGCCAGGATCAGGCCGGCACCCAAAGGCGGCCCGATGATGTAGCCCAGGCTCTTCCAGGACCCGTACCGGCCAAAGTAGGTTCCCGCCTTCCCGCCGCGGGCCATCCTTGCCACCATGGCGGACGACGCCGGCGAGAAGGCCGACGCCGCCGCCCCCTGTCCCAGCCTGGCCAGGGCAAGGATCAGCGGGTCAGCTGCGCCAAGGCCGATCAAGGACAGGGCGGCAAAAGCGAAGAGGCCGCCGACGACGACGGGTTTGGCGCCGATCCGGTCGCTGAGCGCACCGAAGACGGGCTTCAGGAAGACCTCGGCAACGTCGTAGAGGGCCAGCAGGATGCCCAGGTTCAGCAGGGTCAGCCCGATGTTTCCGCTCTGCGCGCCCAGCCCGGCCGCGATGCTGTGGGCACCGAAAGCGGTGACGAACCCCGCGGCATACAGCGGTGCCGAGGACGAGCTGGCGGCCTTGCCGCTGGACTGGGGGTGGCCGGTGCTCATAGTGGGGACTTTAGTACCTTCATAAATTTGTGAAAACTTCGAAGACTTGAACCATGAACACCGTTGTCCACACAGCGAACCTGCACAAGCACTTTGGGCACGTCAGGGCCCTTGACGGCCTCGACCTGGAAGTCCAGCGCGGTGAGATCCACGGTTTCCTGGGTCCCAACGGCGCCGGGAAATCCACCACCCTGCGCATCCTGCTGGGGCTGGCCAGGCCCACGTCCGGCTCCGCGTCCGTCCTGGGTTTCGAGCCCTGGACACAGGCGGTGGAGCTGCACCGCCGGCTGGCCTACGTTCCCGGGGACGTCCGGCTCTGGCCCAACCTCTCCGGCGGGGAAACCATCGACCTGCTGTCCCGGCTGCGCGGCGGCACCGCCGACGGCGGTGCGTACCGGCGTCGAAAAGACCGGCTCTGCCATATCTTCGACTTCGATCCCGCCAAGAAGGGACGCGCCTACTCAAAAGGCAACCGGCAAAAAGTGGCCCTGATCGCGGCCCTCGCCACCGAAGCCGAGGTGTACCTGCTCGACGAACCCACCAGCGGCCTTGACCCGCTCATGGAGGAGGTCTTCCGCAGGGAGCTGCTCACCGCCGTCGACCGCGGAGCCACCGTGCTCCTCTCCAGCCACATCCTCTCGGAGGTGGAGGTGCTGTGCCACCGGGTGAGCATCATCCGCGCGGGCAGGATTGTCGACGGCGGGACGCTGGACTCCCTGCGGCACCTCACCAGGTCGGAGGTGTCGTTCGCCGCTGACGGTTTGGACCCCGAGGCCCTGGCCCGCCTGGGGGCTGTGCATGACCTGACGGTCGACGCCGGGCGGATCCGGTTCAGCGCCGACACCGACCGGATCGCGGAGGTGCTTCCCGCCCTGGGCGCCCTGGGCGTTCAGGGCCTGACGATTGTTCCGCCGTCCCTGGAGGAACTGTTCCTGCGCCACTACGGCGACAGCGCCGGTACCGCCGGGCCACAGGCTGATGCGCCCGACGGCGGACATGGCTCCCGGCGCCACCTGCTCGGCGCGAGGGGGCGGGGCTGACATGGCCGTCCTCCTGGTCCTCTGGGGCCAGCGGCTGCGCCGGGACCGCTGGCAGCTGCTGAGCTGGGTGGCAGCCATCGGGGCGTTCGCCTGGTTTGCAGCGGCCGCCGTGACCCAGACCTACGGCAACGTGGCCAGCCGCACGGAGATCCTGCAGGTGGCCATCGCCACGCCCGCCATCCTGATGCTGCGCGGCCTGCCCCGTGGCGCCGACCAGGGGGCCTTCACGTTCTTCCTGATCTACGCGTTCCTTGCCCTGCTGGCAGGTCTGATGAGCACCTTCCTCGCGGTCCGCCACACCCGGGCGGACGAGGAAACCGGGACGGCGGAACTGGTGGCCGCCACGCCTGCCGGCCGCCTGCTGCCCAATTCCGCCACCCTGCTGCACGGCGTCACAGCCAACATCCTGGTGGCGCTCGCGGTGTTTGGCGGATTCGCCGCCCAGGGGCTGGACGCGCAGGGTGCCCTGACCGCCGGAGCCGCAACGGGCGCCGTCGGCCTCGCCTTCCTTGGCGTGGGACTGCTGGTGGCCCAGTTCATGGGGACTTCGCGCGGTGCGAACGGGGTCTCGGCCGCGCTGGTTGTCCTGGCCTATGTCCTGCGTGGGATCGGGGACGCCACCGGGACGCCCGGCGCTGACGGGACCACTATGACTGAAGGGGCAGCCAGCTGGTTCTCACCGATCGGCTGGGGCCAGCAGACGTTCGCGTTCTCCGGCAACCGCACCTGGCCGCTGCTGCTGCCGGTGGGGCTCGCCGCCGGCTGCCTCGCCGCCGCCTGGCTCATCCTCCGCACGCGGGACAGCGGGGCCAGCGTCTGGGGTGCCAGGCCGGGACGCGCCGCCGCCCGGCCGGGGCTGCGAAGCCCGGCAGCCCTGGCGCTGCGGCTGCAGTCCGGGTCGATCATCGGGTGGGGGCTCAGCGGGCTGGCCCTCGGGCTGCTGGCGGGGTCGCTCGGAAAGGCGATTGCCGCCGTCGACACCCCTGACACCAACATCACTGCCGTGATGCGGGCCATGCTCCAGTCGCAGGGCACATCACTGACCCAGCTCATGGTGTCGGTACTCTTCTCGATGGCCGGGGTCCTGGCGGCGGCGTGCGCCCTCCAGGCGGTGATCAGGCTGCGGCAGGAGGAAGCCGCCGGAACCGCCGAACTCTTGCTGGCCGCACCGGTGGGCCGGGTCCGGTGGCTGGCCGGCTACCTGCTGCTGGGCGCGGGGGCTGTGGTGCTGGTGGTGGGCCTGGCCGGGGTGGGGGCGTGGGCCACGCTCACCGGTTCCGGGGATACCTCAATGCCGGCCGATGCGCTGTGGGAAACCGCGTTGGCCCAGCTGCCCGCAGCGTTGATCTACCTTGCCGTTCCGGCGCTGGTGTTCGTCCTGTGGCCTGCCGGGACCACCGCCACCAGTTGGGCGTTGCTGGCCCTGGGCGTGATGCTGGGAATCTTCGGGGGCATGCTGGGGCTGGACCAAAGCCTGCGCGACCTGTCCCCGTTCACCCACACACCGGTACCGCACGGGGACGCCACGGACTGGAGCGGCGCATGGTGGATGTTGGCCATCGCCGCGGCTGCCGCCGCGCTGGCCATTGCGGGCATGCGGCGGCGGGAAGTGGGGTCGGCATGAGCACCCGAGCTGAGGTGGCGGCTGCCCGGGACACGCTGGCCGCCGCGGCTTCCACCGCCGCCGCTGCCGAAATAACTGCCGCTGCCTTCGCCGCCGCCGGTTTCCCCAAGATGCCGGCACGGACCCTGCTGGCACTGGTGTCCTCCGAGCAGGGGAGCCTCACGGCTGCGGAACTTTCGGAGCGGCTGGGGGCCAGCGCCGCGGCGGTCTCCGGGGCTGTGCGGTACCTGCAGACGGTGGGCTTCGTCCATCGCGTCTCCCAGCCCGGCAGCCGCCGCGACCTCTACGCCCTGCATGAGGACGAGTGGTACGTGGTGTCCATGCGGAACAGCCCCATCTACGAAAAGCTGGCGGCCCTGACCGACGCCACGGCGGAAACCCTCCCGGAGGGATCAGCGGCCCGGGCCCGGGTGGCGGACATGGCCCGGTTCTACCGGTTCCTCAATGCGCGGATGCCGGCCCTGCTGGACGACTGGGAGCGCGAACGGGCCAGGGAGGCCACGCCGTGACCATCATCGACAACGCCGTGTACGTAAACGGGCTGCGCACCGAGGACCCGGAAGACCTTGACGAGACCTACTTCCTGCTCCGCCAGCGGGAGGGGATGGCGTGGATAGGGCTGTACCGGCCTGACGCAGAGGAACTGCAGTCGGTCGGCGAGGAATTCGACCTCAACGCGCTGGCCATCGAGGACGCACTTGCCGGCCACCAGCGGGCCAAGCTGGAGCACTACGGCGAGTGCCTGTTTTTGGTGCTGAGGCCAGCCCGGTACCGTGACGACGAGGAAAGGGTGGACTTCGGCGAGATCCACGTCTTCGCGGGCGACGAGTACGTGGTCACCGTCCGGCACGCCGAGTCCCCGGATTTGGCCAAGGTCCGCCGCCGGATGGAGTCCATGCCGGAATTCCTGGCCCTGGGACCGGACGCGGTGCTCTACGGGATCCTGGACCAGGTGGTGGACGAATACGAGCCGGTGGTGGCGGGCCTGGAAAACGACATCGACGAAATTGAGGATGACCTGTTCGGTGCGGATCCGGACGTATCCCGCCGCATCTATGAACTGTCCCGGCAGGTCATCACCTTCCAGCGGGCCACGAGTCCGCTGGCGGGGATACTGCAGGCCCTGATCGCCGGAGCCCCGGACCGCGAACAGTCAACCGAGCTTCGGGACCACTACCGCGATGTCCTGGACCACGTCCTCAGGATCAATGAACGCGTGGCATCCTTCCGGGCCCTGCTCCAGAACGCGCTCGCCGTCAACGCCGCCCTCGTGGCCCAGCGGCAAAACGATGAAATGCAGCGGATGACAGAGTCCAGCTTTGAGCAGAACGAGCAGGTCAAGCGCATCTCCTCCTGGGCTGCCATCCTGTTCGCCCCCACGCTGGTGGCGTCCATCTACGGCATGAACTTCGTCAACATGCCCGAACTGGCGTGGACCTATGGCTACCCCTATGCGCTGGGTGTGATGGCGGCCATGGGGCTGGCCCTTTACCTGTCGTTCAAGCACAACAAGTGGATCTGACTTTCCTTCGCTGGCCCTGCGCCTCCTCGACGCGCAAAATTCGCAGTGAGGTGCGGCTACAGTAAACGGCATGCTTGACGAACTCCTGGCCAGCGCGCATGTGGTCAGCCTGCCCATGCGCGTGAAGTTCCGGGGAATCATGGAACGCGAGTCCCTCCTGCTCCGCGGGCCGGCGGGCTGGGGCGAGTTCTGCCCCTTTCCCGAGTATGGCGACGCCGAGGCATCGCACTGGCTGGCCGCCGCCATCGAGGCGGGCTGGCAGGGGTTCCCGGCCCCGCTGCGGGACAGCATCCCGGTCAACGCCACCGTGCCGGCTGTTGCCGCCACCCGGGTGCCGGACGTTCTGGCCCGGTTCGGCCGCGTGGACGCCGTCAAAGTCAAGGTGGCGGAGCAGGGCCAGTCGCTTGACGACGACGTCGCCCGGGTCCGTGCTGTGCGCGCCGCTTTGCCGGACGCGGCCATCCGCGTGGACGCCAACGGCGGCTGGGACGTGCCCGGCGCCGTGGAGGCGTTGACCCGGCTGGCGCCTGTTGGGCTGGAATACGCAGAGCAGCCGGTGCCTTCCATCGAGGGCCTTGCCGAGGTCCGGTCCCGGCTTCGGGACGCCGGGACGCCGGTGTTGATCGCGGCCGACGAAAGCGTCCGCAAGGAAACCGATCCGCTCCGGGTGGCCCGGGCGGGTGCGGCGGACCTGATCGTGGTCAAGGTGGCACCGCTTGGGGGAGTGCGGCGCGCCCTGGACATCGTGGCACAGGCCGGACTCCCCGCCGTGGTCAGCTCCGCGCTGGACACCTCCATCGGCATCCGCGCGGGCCTTGCCCTCGCCGCCGCCCTGCCCGAGCTGCCCTACGCCTGCGGCCTGGGAACAGTGTCGCTGTTTGACTCGGACATCACCACGGACCCCCTAGTGGCCGACGACGGCGCCATCCGCCTGCGCGACGTTGCCGCCGACGCCGGGCTGCTTGAGCGGTTTGCGGCTCCTGCGGAACGCCGCGACTGGTGGCTGGCACGGCTCCGCCGCGTGCACGCCCTCCTCACCCGAGCGACTGCTGAGTAGCTGCCGTTTTCACGCCCCAAACGGCAGTGCCGGCATTGGATGTCGCTGCAGGGTGGCGTCCTGCGGGTGATTGCCGGAGGGTTGCGTGGCTCCTATCATGGTTCCACCGGTTCCTCCCTGCACCGAACAGGGACGTTATTTAAGGTCGCGAGTGCCATGGTGAAGATACCTTTCAGGCATCAGGCGGATGAATCGAAAAAGCGGGAAAACTCCGGGGAGCATCACCGGCTGCACCTGGCGGAATGGCTGAGGCGGGAGGACGAGGGCATCGAGCGTGCCTCCAGCAGTATCTTCCTCAGCAGCCATGACCGGCCACTTGCCCCGCAACGGACCTGCATCCAGGGGCATGAGATCCTGCCGGGGGAGGACCTCTGCTCGCACGGGCATCCCGTGGGTTGAGGAAGACGGCCACCAATCGGGGAGTGTTGTTTCCTCATTTGGCCGGCGCGCACAGCCGGTCAAGGGCCTCGTTAAGGGTTGACTCGATTTGGCCGACCAGGAGTTCGCGCATGTTCTGGGTGGACTCATCCTCCAGCTCTGTCGGAAGCGGCGGGGTGGTGACGGTCATCGCGGCCTGGTAGCGCCCGTCGCTGCTGCTGATCGCCACAGTCTGATAGTCCCAGAAGAGCCCCCTGCCCGCGTAGCGCGGCTGGGGCGAGCAGCCATCTGCGTGTTCCCAGAGGCCCAGCCCGTACGGCGAGAAGACGGTCTTCGCCGTCATCGCGCCCAACGACGCGGCGGAGATTGCCCGGCCCTGGAAAAGGGCCGCCATGAAGTGGTTCATGTCCTCCACTGTCGAAACGGCGCCCACGGCCGGCGAACCGGCACTGAAGATGTTGTCAGTGGTATCGATCCGCTCACCCCGGAGGGTCACATAGCCGTGGAGAAGCCCGGATTCGAGCGGGTCGAGGTGGTCCAGGGTGGTGCTCTTCAAACCAAGCGGACCAAAGATCTCCTCACGCATGACGCTGGTGAAGGGCTTATGCCGCAGTTCCTGGATAAGCAGTCCGAGTGCGAGGTAGTTCGTGTTCGAGTACCTAAAGGAGCCGACGCTGGACCCATCCCACGGGAGGGTGCGGGCCAGCTGCAAACCCCGCTCCATCGTCATCGTCCGGGAAACACTTGGGCGGAAGTCGACGTCGCGCGGCAACGCATCGTTGGCCTCCGGCATGCCAGACGTGTGGCTGAGCAGCTGTCTCACCGTGATGGGGCCCGGAGGATTGAGTGCTGTGAAGCCGGGGATGACATCGTTTACGGGGTCGTCCAGGCCGATGAGGTGGTCGTCGACGAGTTTGAGTACTGCCACGGCCGTCATCGTTTTGGTGACGCTGGCGATCTGCACACGGTCGGTGGCCTGTGCCGGGGTCCTCGTTTCAAGGTCGCGCATGCCAAAGGCCTTGGACCACTCACCTTCCGGCCATTTGACCTGCACGACGGTGGCCACCGCGCCGTCGTTCATGAACAGCTTCACCTGGTTCTCAAGGGAACCGAAGGGGTTGGGGGAGCTTGGGGAGGGGACGGGCTCGTCCGGGGTGTAGGTGCAGCCGGTCACGGCGAGGACGGCGGCGAAGACCGCCCGCCGCCAGGCAGGTCTGTTCGTGCTCATGCCGGGGCATCCGCTCTGGACAGGGTGACGTGTTTGGGCCGCCTGCAGCGCCGTGTCCGGCCAAACCTCTGATGGCGCCGTCCGCCCAGCACTCCAATTTTAAGTCCGCCCACCGCCAGCGGGAAGCAGCCGCGGCATGCTCAGCCAACCCACGGAACGGGCGGTACCACCTGCATTGACGGATGAAACGTTCCTGCAGGTCACGGGCGGTTCACCATAACTTCATCCAATTGATGGCTTCCTGTAGGAACCGGCTGGAAGGGTGATCGGGCACCCCAGCGAGAATTCTTGGAAGGTTCCCATGTCTGAAACTGCCCGCAAGTTCACCCTGCTGCCCATGCTCGGCCATACCAAGGGCAAGCGCAGCCCCGTCACCTGCGCGCTCAAGTGCGACAACGCCTGCGCCGGTGACGTCTGCAACACCAGCTCCAACAGCTACTTCCGCGACATCGCCTCCGCCACCCTGTCCCGCCGCGCCGCCCTGGGCATGGGAGCCGCCGGTGCACTCGCCGTCGTCCTCGGTTCCGCGGTGAGCTCCGCCGAACCCGCCTCCGCTGCGGGCCTGTCCAAGGCCGCCAAGGAAGGCTTCGGCAACTCCAAGCTGCAGTTCACCGCCATCAAGCCCGTGGACAAAGCCGTCGACGCCTTCACCGTTCCGGAAGGTTTCACATGGCAGCCGATCATCCGCTGGGGCGACCCGCTGTTCGCTGACTCGCCGGACTTCGACCTCAACAACCAGACTGCCGCAGCCCAGGCCCGCCAGTTCGGCTACAACAACGACTACACGGACATCGTGGAAATCCCGGGCAGCAAGGGCCGCCGCGCGGTACTGTTCACCAACCACGAATACACCAACGAGAACATCATGGTCCCGGCCGGCTACGACGCCGCCGAAACCCGTGCCATCGGCCGCGCAGCGCACGGCCTGGCCGTGGTGGAACTCGAGCGCAAGAACACCACCAAGCCGTGGAGCTACGTCAAGGGCGCCCCGCTGAACCGCCGCTACCTCTCCGATACCACCTTCGAACTGACCGGCCCCGTCGCCGGCTCGGCCCTCGTCAAAACCGTCGCCGATCCCTCCGGCCGCGCCATCAAAGGCACGTTCGGCAACTGCTCCGGCGGCACCACCCCCTGGGGCACCATCCTCTCCGGCGAGGAAAACTTCAACGGCTACTTCGTGGCCGGCGGCACCTCCGCCAGCGACAAGCGCTACGGCCTCACCGCCAAGCCCACCGCCCGCAAGTGGGAGCTGGACGATCCCCGCTTCGACACCCGCAACGCCGGCTACGAAAACGAAACCAACCGCTTCGGCTGGATCGTGGAAGTCGACCCCTTCGACCCCACCTCAACGCCCAAGAAGCGCTCCGCGATGGGCCGCTTCAAGCACGAGGGTGCCAACGTGATCGTGGCCGAATCCGGTCACGTGGTGGCCTACATGGGCGACGACGAAAAGTTCGACTACCTCTACAAGTTCGTCTCCGCGGAGAAGTACCGTGAGGGCGACCGCAGGCACAACATGGACCTGCTGTCCCAGGGTGACCTCTACGTTGCCAAGTTCACCGGCAACTCTCCCGCGGCAGAAATCACCGGAACCGGGGCGCTCCCCTCCGACGGCGCGTTCGACGGCACCGGAGATTGGCTGCCCCTGGTGGTCGGCGGCAAGTCAGCCGTGCCCGGCATGTCCGTCGAGGAGGTCCTGGTGTACACCCGCCTGGCAGCGGACAAGGTGGGACCCACCAAGATGGACCGGTGCGAGGACGTCCAGCCCAGCCTGCACACCGGCAAGGTCTACGTGGTCTGCACCAACAACTCGGACCGCGGCACCGGCACCAAGGAGGGCGCCACCGAAGTCAACCCGCGCACCCAGAACCGCGACGGGCACATCGTGGAAATCACCGAAACCGGCGACCAGACCTCCACCAAGTTCAACTGGACCCTCCTGATGGTCTGCGGCGACCCGGCGCAGGGCGATGTCACCTACTTCTCCGGCTACCCGGCGGACAAGGTCTCGCCCATCTCCTGCCCGGACAATGTGGCCTTCGACTCCGTGGGCAACCTCTGGATCTCCACCGACGGCGCGCCGTCCGGCATCGGCTACAACGACGGCCTCTTCAAGGTCACCCTGGACGGCGCCGAGCGCGGCAAGGTGGAGCAGTTCCTCTCCGTTCCCCGCGACGCCGAAACCTGCGGCCCGGTCATCCACGACGACGAGCGCATGGTGTTCGTCTCCGTGCAGCACCCCGGCGAGGACGGCACCTTCGAAGCGCCCAACTCCTTCTTCCCGGACTACGTCCCGGCAGGCACGACGCCGGCACCCGGCCAGGTGCGCGCGCCCCGTCCCGCGGTGGTCCAGGTGTTCCGCGGCTAGTCTTCCTTAAGACTGGAAACGCCCGCTCACCTTTGACGGGTTTTCTGGAAACGCCCGCTCACCTTTGACTCCTAATGGGGCCCGGAGGTGAGCGGGCGTTTGGTTTTGGGCGACCAAAGGTGAGCGGGGGTTGGGAGATTGTTTGCCATACATGAGCGGGCGTCGCGGGGTGGCAGACTGGTTGGGTGACTTTGCCGAACGAACCTGCCCCGGAGGCCACCCCTGGATTCCCCGACCAGGATGACCCGGAAGCCCAGTTGAGCGCCCTGGCCGCGGCGCGGATCGCCGTCGACGTCCTGCTCGACGGCGGCGTGCGGCACGTGGTGGTGTCGCCTGGTTCCCGGTCGGCCCCCATGGCGTACGCCCTGGCCGAGGCCTCCGCGGCCGGCCGGGTGGACCTGCTGGTCCGGATCGACGAACGGTCCGCCGGGTTCACGGCCCTGGGCCTGGCCCTGTCCACCGGTTCGCCCGCAGCCGTGCTCACCACGTCCGGGACCGCCGTCGGAAACCTGATGCCGGCGGTGATGGAGGCCAACCATGCTGCCGTCCCGCTCATCGTCCTGTCCGCGGACCGGCCGGAGGAGTTGCGCGGAACCGGCGCCAACCAGACCACCGTGCAGCCGGACCTGTTTGGTGACCAGGTCCGGTTCGCGGCCGACATACCCGCCGGAACCAGTCCGGAGCGGGCCATTCAAACCGGGCTTTCCGCGGCAACCGGCGCCTTCCCGGACCTGCCGCCGGGCCCGGTCCAGCTGAACCTCGCGTTCCGCGACCCCCTGGTCCCGTCCCCCGAAGAAGGTCTGCCGGAGGCGGTGGAACGGACGCGCTACCGGGTGGGCACCGAGCCCTTGGTCATGAACCTGCCCCCGGCAGCGGACAGCCTGCCGGAGCGGCGCACCGTGGTGCTGGCAGGGCACGACGCCGGCCCGGTCGCCGAGGCGTTCGCCCGCGCCCACAACCTGCCGCTGCTCGCCGAACCGTCCTCCAATTCCCGGTTCGGACCCAACGCCGTGGGCCCGTACCGGCTGCTGCTGGAGCATTTCGGACCCAGCTCGGCGCAGCCGATTGAGCGCGTGGTGCTGTTCGGCCGGCCCACCCTGTCCCGTCCCGTGGCCGCGCTGCTGGCCCGCGACGATGTTGAATCCGCCCTGTACCAGCCGGTTCCGGTCGCGTGGTACGAGCCTGGCCGGCGCACCGAGCTGCCGCTGGAGAACCTGGCCGACCTTGCCGATTTCGCCGGCCGGGGCACCTCCGCCTGGCTGGACACCTGGCTCCTCGCCGGCTCGGCTGCCCAGCATGCCCTGGACCAGGTGGTCTCCGCAGAGGCCGCCGCCACCGGCCCCTCCGTTGCCTCACAGGTCTGGAAGCATGCACGCGGCCAGCTGCTGCTCGGGTCCTCCAATGGCATCCGGGATGTGGACCTGGCCGGCGTGCCCGCCACTGATCCGTCCGCCACCGTCTACGCAAACCGGGGCCTTGCCGGGATCGACGGCACCATTTCCACAGCAACCGGCATTGCCCTGGGCGGCCGGCAGGAGACCACCGCCCTCATGGGCGACGTGACCTTCCTCCATGACGCCGGCGGACTCCTCCTCGGCGCGGGGGAGGAGCAGCCGGACCTGCGGATCGTGGTCCTCAATGATTCCGGTGGCGCCATCTTCGGGCTGCTGGAGCACGGGGGAGTCGAGGAGGGCGGCCGGTACGGGGACGTCGTCGAGCGCCTCTTCGGTACCCCGCACTCAGTGGACATCGCGGCACTCGCCGCAGCGTACGGCGTCGCACATTCACTGGTAAGTACGACGGCGGGACTCGCCGAAGCGCTGGCCCGCCCTGTGCAGGGGCGCAGCATCGTGGAGGTCCGGACGGACCGCCGGCAGCTGCGGCAGCTCCACGCCCGCATCAAGGAAGCGGTGGCCGCGGCAGTTGAGGGCGTGCTGGCCGGCCGGTAAGCGCCTGGGGGGCGTGCGCACGTCCTCGACGCGCATATTCCCTCTGGAAGCACAAATTCCCTGGCGCTACCGAGATAACGGCAGCGCCAGGGAATTTGGGCTTCGAAAGCGGACGAAGCTACAGCACGCGGCTGAGGAACTCCTTGGTGCGCGCATGCTGGGGGTTGGCGATGATCTCGCGGGGATCGCCCGACTCCACCACCACGCCGCCGTCCATGAAGGTCAGGGTGTCGCCCACTTCGCGGGCGAAGCCGATCTCGTGGGTCACCACGATCATGGTCATGCCGGACTTTGCCAAGTCCTTCATCACGTTCAGGACGTCGCCCACCAGCTCCGGGTCCAGGGCCGAGGTGGGCTCATCAAAGAGCATGAGCTCAGGCTCCATGGCCAGCGCCCGGGCGATGGCCACGCGCTGCTGCTGGCCGCCGGAAAGCTGGGACGGGTAGTGGCCTGCCCGGTCGCCCAGCCCCACACGGTCCAGCAGCTCAAGCGCCCGCTTCTGGGCCTCGGCCTTCGGCTGGCCCTTCACATGCACCGGTGCTTCCATGACGTTCTGGAGCGCGGTCTTGTGCGGGAACAGGTTGAACCGCTGGAACACCATGCCGATTTCCCGGCGCTGGGCGGCGATTTCCTTGGTCTTGAGGTCGTGGAGCCGGCCGTTGACCTCGCGGTAGCCGATCAACTGACCGCCCACGGAAATCCGCCCGGCACTGATAGTTTCCAGGAGGTTCACGCAGCGCAGCATGGTGGACTTGCCCGAACCCGAGGGCCCGATCACCACTGACACTTCGCCCTGGTTGACGGTCATGTCGATGCCCCGGAGCACATGGTGGTGCCCGTAGTACTTGTGCAGGCCTTCGATCTTGACCAGCGGCTTTTCGGCTGTGATCGTCATCGTGCACTCTCCTCGGGGAAGTCCGTCTTCATTGAGTGGTGCGCGTCAGCACCCGCACCGGCGGCTTTGGCAGCAGCCGGGTTGACGCCGGCTGCCGGGGCCTGGTTGTCCACGCCCCTGCCGTAGTAGGCCTCAAGGTAGTGCTGGCCGACCATCAGGATGCTGGTGACCAGGAGGTACCAGAAGGCGGCAACGATCAGCAGCGGGATCGGCAGGTAGATGCGGTTGGCGAGGGCGTTGGTGGCGAAGGTCAGGTCCAGGGTGAACGGGACGGCGAGGACCAGCGAGGTGGTCTTCAGCATGCCGATCGTTTCGTTGCCTGTGGGCGGCACGATGATCCGCATGGCCTGCGGCAGGATGATCCGCCACATGATCTTGCCCTTGGACATGCCGAGCGCCTCCGCGGCTTCCTGCTGGCCCCTGTCCACGGACTTGAGGCCGGCCCGGAAGATTTCCGCCAGGTAGGCCGACTCGTTCAGGCCGAGGCCGAGGATCGCGGGGATCAGGCCTTTGCTGGGATCGGAGAGCGCATAGCTGAACAGTTCAGGACCAAACGGGATCCCCAGCGTGAAGGCCGGGTAGAGAACCGTAACAAGGCCCCAGAACACCAACTGCGTGTAGACCGGTGTTCCGCGGAAGAACCACACCCAGACCCAGCTGGACCAGCGGAACACGGGGTTGTCGGACTGCCGCATGACTGCCAGCAGGATGGCCAGGACAATCGCCAGAACCATCGACGCCACGGTCAGCAGCAGGGTCCAGCCCACGCCCTGGACAACCTTCACGTCCAGGATGTAGGTGCCCACAATGTCCCAACGGAAGTTGGGGTTGGTGAACAGGCTCTGAAGAAGGCCTGCGACCAGGAGGAGGATGATGGCGGCGCTGATCCACCGGCCGGGGTGGCGCACCGGTACTGACTTGTTCAGTACCGGTGTGTCCCGGTGTTGATGATGTTCCATATGCACGCCTGACTTGTCGTCGGAAACGCGAGAACTCAAGACTTGACCGCCGGGTTGACCTCGGACTTGGTAATGGCGCCCTCAGAGTTGCCCCAGCCCTCCAGGATCTTCTTGTAGGAGCCGTCCTCCATCAGCTTGGTGACGGCTTTCTGGATGACCTCAGCCCAGGCGGTGTCAGCCTTGGCCACGGCGATGCCCTGCGGAGCGGAGTCATAGACGTCGCCCAGCTTTTCCAGCTGTCCATTGGTCTGGGTCAGCGCGTAGCCGATGATGGGGGAGTCGGCGGTCATGGCGTCGATGCTGCCGTTTACCAGGCGGGTGGTGACATCCGTCTGGTTCTTCAGGGTGACGATGTCAATGGGCTTCTTGCCGTCTGCGACGCACTTCTTGTTGCGGTCGGAAAGATCGGGGTCTTCCTGGACGGTGCCGGTCTGCACACCGATGGACTTGCCGCAGACATCGTCCAGGGAGAACTTCTTGGGGTTGCCCTTCTGCACGGCCCAGGCGGTGCCGGCGTTGAAGTAGCTGACCATGTTCACGGCGCCCAGTCGCTCCGGGTTGATGGTGAACGAGGAGATGCCCAGATCGTACTTGGGGCCGAGGGCCGGAAGGATGCCGGTGAATTCGGCAGTCTGGACCTGGACCTTGAGGCCCAGCGTGGCGCCGATGGCCTTGGCGATGTCCACGTCGTAGCCCACGGGAGTCTGGCCGTCCGGACCCAGGAATTCGGCCGGTGCGTAGCTGGTGTCGGAGCCTACCGTGATGGTGCCCTTGGACTTGATGGTGTCCGGGACCATGGCAGCGAGGGCGTCGTCCTTCTTAACCGTGGACGGATCAAAGCTCGCGCTGGCCTTGCCTGAGGACGTGGCCGCGCCGGAGGGACCCGTTTCCGAGGCGTTCGTGCATGCTGAGAGGGCCAGGGCGCTGATGGCGATCATGGTGGCAGCGGTCAGCTTGGAAGTGCCCAGGAGGGTACGGGGAGTCTGCATTTCTTACCTTTTGTTGCAGGGGCTATGAGGTACTAACGCGGCTTATAGTGTAACGCTCAACAAGAGAGGTACGTCACACGCAACTAAGTTTCACTATTGGATAACTGTAGCGGGGGCAAAAGCAAGCCTTTAGGAGCGGGAAGAGTCTGTGATCCCAGACTTCGTGCCCAGTCCGGAGAAGAATCAGCTCTTGATGCCCAGCGATTCCAGCATGGGCCGGAACTTGGCCCACGTTTCGGCCAGCTCGGCTTTGGGCTGCGAGCCGTCAACGATGCCGCAGCCGGCATATAGCCTCACGGTGTCGGTCGACTCGATGACCGCACCGCGCAGGGCGATGCCCCATTCGCCGTTCCCGGCGGCATCCAGCCAGCCCACCGGCCCGGCATAGGGGCCGCGGTCAAGATGTTCCAGCTTCCGGATCAGTTCGCCCGCCGCCAGGGTGGGGGTTCCGCAGACAGCTGCCGTGGGATGCAGGGCGTTGATCAGGGCCAGGCAGGTGGGCACGTGGCCCTCCACCTCGGTGAGTTCCGCCTTGACGTCCGAGGCCAGGTGCCACACGTTGGGCAACTCCAGGATGAAGGGCTCATCATGCGCATTCATGGCCTCCGAGAACGGCGCCAGCTGCCTGGTCAGGGACTGGATGGCAATCTCGTGCTCATGCCGCTGCTTCTCGGAGCCGGCGAGCACGCGCGTAGCGTAATCCATGGGCGGACCGTCCTCGCCGTGCGCGTCGCGGCGGTCCAGGGTGCCGGCCAGCACGCGCGCCTGCGCGGTGCGGCCCTCCACCTGGATCAGCATCTCGGGCGTGGCCCCCACCAGCCCGTCCACGCCGTACGTCCAGCATTCGCGGTACCGTGCGGCAAGTTCGCGCAGCACGTCCGCGGCATGTACGCCGGAAGGAATAGTAGCCACAACGTCCCGCGCCAGCACCAGTTTCTCCAGTGCCCCCGTGCGGATCTCGGCAACACCGGCGGCCACGGCCTCCATCCAGGCTTCCTCACTGAGGGAACCGGTGTGCAGCGTTGCGCCAGCCGCCAGGGGGAGGGGGCGTACGACGGCGCCGCGGGCTTTGCCGGGTACGCCGCCCAGGGAAGCGTCCCCGGCGGAGTCCGCTGCCGCCGTCGTGCCTTCCACGTCCGGGTCTTCGGCGGGAGCACCGCTGAGCCAGCGGTCCAGTGCGGCGAGGGCTGACTCTTCGGTGAGCTGGCCGTCGTCGAACGTCAACTGCGTGAGCCATGCCTGGTTGTCCCGCACGCCCACCACGATCTCCGGCACGATCAGCCGCGACTCGTGGGCGGAAGTCTTGGAAAAGGCAAAGGAGCCGAAGGCGACGGGGCCGGTGCCGGGCAGCTCCACGGAGTCCGCGACCTCAGCCTCAAGGACCAGGTGCCGCCACCAGATGTCCGCCTCCAGGAACCGGTCCGGCCCGGTGGCAGTGAAGCGCGCAATCTCGCCAAACCCGGCCAGCCCGGCTTCCCTGCGGGTCCAGCACAGGACATCGTCCCTGACCAGAAACGAAGGCAGCCCCCCGGGGAACGCTTTGCCATCCAGGGGGACTGTCAAGGTGCGGAACGTGCTCGTCATGATGAGACAACACTACTCCCGCGTACACGGTGGCCTCCCCGGCACCCTGATGCAGGCTTGAGTGGGCAAAAAAAGGGCTGGTCAGCACGCACGGGAACATTTGAGACAATGTCATGGTGAACCGAGCATCCTTGGATAAGCGTCCGGACGAAGTAGCCACGATGTTTGACGACGTCGCACCGAAATACGACGTCGTCAACGATGTCCTCTCCATGGGGCAGACCCGCCGCTGGCGGAAGATCGTGGTGGACGCGATGGAAGTCTCCAAGGGCCAGCGCGTCCTGGACCTCGCGGCCGGAACGGGGACCTCCAGCGAGCCATATGCCGACGCCGGCATAGACGTGGTGGCCTGCGACTTCTCCCTGGGCATGCTCAAGGTGGGAAAGCGCCGCCGCCCGGACATCAACTTCATTGCCGGTGACGCCACCAACCTGCCGTTCGCTGACAACACGTTCGATGCCACCACCATTTCCTTCGGCCTCCGCAACGTGAACGAGCCCAAGAAGGCGCTGCTGGAGATGCTGCGCGTCACCAAGCCGGGCGGCCGGCTGGTCATCGCCGAGTTCTCCCAGCCCGTGGTCCCGCTGTGGCGCACCATGTACACCGAATACCTGATGCGGGCCCTGCCGGCCATCGCGGTCAAGGTCGCCTCCAACCCCGACGCCTACGTCTACCTGGCCGAGTCCATCCGTGCCTGGCCGGACCAGGACCACCTGGCCGCCTGGCTGCAGGAGGCCGGCTGGGAGAATGTCACCTACCGCAACCTGACCGGCGGCATCGTGGCAGTCCACCGCGCCTTCAAGCCCGCCTCGCCGTCCAACGGCGGCGCTGCCGCCATCGCCGCGCACAAGGGCCCGGTGGCCAAGCTGCGCCGCAACATCGTCCGCTGACCTGTGAAGGTACTGATTGTCGGCGCCGGCCCTGCCGGGTCCACCGCCGCGTACTACCTCGCCAAGGCCGGCCTCGATGTCACGGTCCTGGAGAAAACCAGCTTCCCGCGCGAGAAAGTCTGCGGCGACGGGCTCACGCCCCGGGCCGTCCGCGAGATCCAGAAGCTCGGCCTGCCGCACCCTGAGAACGACGGCTGGCGGCGGAACAAGGGCCTGCGCCTGATCGCCGGCGGCCGCACCATCGAACTGCCCTGGCCCGAGGTGTCCGACTTCCCGCAGTACGGCCTGATCCGCACCCGGCTTGGCTTTGACGAGGAACTGGCCCGGCACGCCCAGGCCGCGGGTGCCACCATCCTCGAGCGGCACAGCGTCACCGATGCCCTCCGGGACGACGACGGCCGGGTCACCGGGGTCCGCGCAGCGCTCCTTGACGAGTCCGGACGGAAGACGGGCCAGACGCACGACTTCAGTGCCGACGTCGTCCTGGCCGCCGACGGCAACTCCACCCGCACCGCTGTCTCACTCGGCATCCAGAAGCGCGACGACCGGCCGCTCGGCGTCGCCGTCCGCACCTACTTCACCTCGCCGCGCACCGACGACGACTGGATGGAAGGCTGGCTGGAACTTCCCGGCCGTGACGGCAAGCTGCTGCCCGGCTACGGCTGGGTGTTCGGCGTGGGCGACGGCACCTCCAACGTGGGCCTGGGCATCCTGAACTCCTCCAAGGAATTCGGCAAGCTCGACTACAAGCAGGTCCTGCGTGAATGGACCGCCGGCATGCCCGCCGACTGGGGCTTCACACCGGAAAACCAGGTGGGGGAGATCCGCGGCGCCGCGCTGCCCATGGGCTTCAACCGCACCCCGCACTACTCGCCGGGACTCCTGCTGCTGGGCGACGCCGGCGGCATGGTGTCCCCGTTCAACGGTGAGGGCATCTCCTACGCGATGGAGTCGGCGCGTTTTGCCGCGGAGTTCATCATCGACGCCTCCTCGCGCTCCATGGCAGCAGGCGGAACGTACGACGCCGACGCGCACCTTTCGCGGTACGCGGACTACGTGCGGGACCAGTGGGGCTCGCACTTTACCCTCGGCCGGGCCTTCGCCGCGCTGATCGGCAAGCCGGCCGTCATGAAACTCGCGCTGCGGACAGGCATGCCAATCCCAGTGCTGATGCGGTTCGTGGTCAGGCTCCTTGCCAACCTCACGGACCCCACCGCCAAAGGCTTCGAGGACCGGGTGATCCGCGTCCTGGAATCGCTGGTTCCGGCCACGTCCAATACCCCGTCAGCTCCGAATCAGCGGTATCCGCAACAAAAAGTTAGGGTTAACCCGTGACCAAATCCGCAGACCACAGCTGGACGCACGCCGGGCACGGCCTGCCGGACTCCGAACCCAGCCTCAACACCACCGCCATTGCCACGGGCCTCCAGCTGCCGGCAGGCTTCGCGGCCATCGCGGGGGACGCCGAGCTGGGGCCGGCCATCACCAACAACCTGGCCAAGGTGGAGAAGAAACTCCGGGAAGCCATCGCCAACTCGGATCCGCTGGCTGACGCAACGTCGCGCCACTTGGTGGAAGCCGGCGGCAAGCGCATCCGGCCGCTGCTGACCCTGCTCTGCGCCCACCTCGGGGACGCATCCCTGCCCGCAGTGGTGCAGGCCGCCGTCGTGGTGGAACTGACGCACCTGGCAACCCTGTACCACGACGATGTCATGGACTCGGCCCCGTTCCGCCGCGGCGCCCCTACGGCCCACGAAGTATGGGGCAACTCCGTGGCCGTCCTGACGGGCGACCTGATCTTCGCCAGGGCCTCCATCCTGGTGTCCGAACTCGGCGGGCGTGCGCTGGGCATCCAGGCCCGCACGTTTGAGCGGCTGTGCCTGGGCCAGCTGCACGAAACGGTGGGGCCCCGCCCTGACGAGGATCCGGTGGAGCACTACCTCTCCGTGATCGCGGACAAGACCGGCTCGCTGGTGGCAGCTTCCGGCCAGTTCGGTGCCATCTTCTCCGGCGCCGACGAGGCCTTTGAGGACATCCTGGTGGAGTACGGCGAGAAGGTGGGCGTCGCGTTCCAGCTGGCCGACGACGTCATCGATGTAACCGGCGTGAAGGTGAAGTCCGGCAAGTCGCCCGGAACGGACCTGCGTGAAGGCGTTCCCACCCTGCCCGTCCTGCTCCTGCGCAAGGCTGCCGCTGACGGTGACCAGTCCGCCGTCGACCTTTTGACGCTGATTGACGGTGACCTGTCCTCTGATGATGCACTGGCTGCCGCTGTGGCCGGGCTGCGCGAGCACCCTGTCACTGCTCAGTCCTGGGTGGTGGCACGCCGCTGGGCCGACGAAGCCATCGCTGCCCTGGCCCCGCTGCCCGAGGGCGTGGTCAAGGAGTCACTGTCCAACTTCGCGCTGGCCGTGGTGGACCGCGCCAGCTGATCCTTGGTTTTTAGGAGCCCGGTTCCCCTGGTTCATCCAGTTGGTGCCGGGCTTCTTCTTGTGCCCCCGCTTAACGGGACAGCCCCGGTCCTCAACAACCGAAGCTGCTGTGAACCGGGGCCATCTCTCCGTTCGCATCAGACCCGCCGGAGGCGTTTAGCGGATCCGTGAATAGCTTATGACAGCTTTGTCATAACGCGCAAGTCCCTTGTTACTGCAGGTGTCAAAGATTTTTCAGGGCTGCCTTTGCGGCCGTCGTGGGGCACATCGAAGGCCGCCCCCTGCATACAGGGCTGAACCCGCGGCGGGTCCGTGTCGAAGTGCCCCACGACTGCAGGTTCTCCACATGGCGCGGCCCGGAACTGTCGCTTGCGGCAAGGTGCAGGGGACTGTGGAGCCATGGATATTGAGGCTTTTCTCCGTCGCCGGGGAGGGGTGGCCCGGACTGCAGCACTGCACCGGGCGGGATTTTCCAGAACGCGGGTGGACAAGTTCCTGGCAGCAGGCCTCATCGTGAGGGTCCGGCGGGGTGTTTATGGCCTGCCGGTGGAAGGCGGCGTGCTCGGTTTGGCGCTGCAGCACAATGCGCTCGTGACCTGCCTTTCCGCTGCCCCCGTTTATCAGCTGTGGACCCTGGAGAAGGCGGGTGTGGTCCATCTGAGCCCTGGGCACAGGAAGACAGTGCGGGGCACCCTCACCCACGGCCGGATCCGCCACCCTGTCCATCCCTGGCTGCCGGTGGCAGGCCTGGCCGACGTCCTCATCCATGCCCTGCACTGCCTGCCGGAACTGGAGGCGCTGGTAATGGTCCAGTGCGCCGCGCAACGCGGAGATGTGACGGTGGACTTCCTGCGGCGCAAGCTTCCCGGGAACCGCAACGCCCGTGCCCGGTCAGTCCTGGATCACGTAATTCCGCGGGCGGACTCGCTCCTGGAAGTCTTGGCCAACTACCACTTCCACAGGGCCGGCCTCCATGTCCGCCGGCACGTGGAGCTCCCGGGCGTGGGGGAAGTGGACTTCCTGATTGAGGATTTCCTGGTGGTGGAAACCGACGGCGCCAGCCACCTGGAGGCAAAGCAGGTTAAGAAGGACAGGGCACGCAACAATGCCACAGTGATTGGCGGGCGTCTCTGCCTGAGGTTCGGCTATGCGGATGTGGTCCACCATCCCGGGGTGATGGTGGACCAGGTCCTGGCGGTGCTGGAACAGAGCCGGCGGGGATCATTCAGTGCGCGGTGAGTTCCCGCGGCCGCGGGGCACTTTGGCCGCGACAGTTGGCAAAACAGGCTGGGATCACGGCGTGTCCGTGTCAAAGTGCCCCAGGACCGCAGCAGTGCCCCAGGACCGCAGCAAGGCAGCCCAGCCGAAGCGGGGAGTCCCTACTCTTCCTCTTCGTCCTCGAACGCCCACTCGAACATGTCGAAGACGAATTCGGAGAAGGTGCCTTCCTCGGACTTCCACTGGCCGCGGGCATTGTTGCGGCGGTACACGATGGGATCGGGGACGCTGAGGTCTCCTACGCGGAAGCCCCAGGTGAACTGTTCCTCTTCGTCCTCGAGGAACATGAGGAAGCCCTCGTCGTCGACCTCGAGCTCTTCGGGGTCCCAGAAGTAGTGGTAGGCCTCCATGAGGTCCTCGCAGCCGCCAAGGGCCAGGTAGAACTCGCGCAAAACCAAGGGGATCTGGAACTGGTGCCCGGCGAGGGCCTTATCCAGTTCCTCAGGGGTCAGGCCGTCCTCTTCCTGCCATTCATCCTCGAGATACTTCGGAACAAGCGCACGGAACTTCTCGAGGAACATGTCAGTCATGCTCATATCCTAGCCAATGCGGAGCACCCCAAAATGACACCGGGGCAGCACTCACAGCCCTGGATCGGTGCCGCGCCGGTGCCACCCGCGGACTGCGAGGGGGGCCTGCCAGGAACGCCGCCACGCCAGGACCCGGAACGTGAAAACCACTGCCGCGATGGCGGCCGCCGTGAGGACGTTGAACACGCCAAAGACCCAGAGCACGGCAGTCATGGCAGCCCCTACAAAAGCCGGCAGCGCGTAGATGTCCTTGGGGTTGAACAGTTCGGGAACCTCATTGGCGGTGATATCCCGCAGCAGCCCTCCGCCCACCGCCGTCGTCACCCCCAGCAGCACGGACGCCACCGGGTTAAGGCCCGTGGCCAGCGCCTTGAGCGTGCCGGTCATGCAGAACAAGGCCAGGCCGGCGGCGTCGAACAGGATCAGCAGGGACGTGTAGCGCTGCACGCTGGAGAACAGGAAGAAGACCAGCACGGTGGCCAGCAGCGGCGGGGCCAGGTACGCCGGATTGGTGAAGGCCGCCGGAACAATGGCCAGGATGATGTCCCGGATGACGCCTCCGCCGAGCCCCACCAGGGAAGCGAGCAACAGCGATCCCACAATGTCGATCTGCTTCCGCGCCGCCAGCAGCGAGCCCGAGACGGCAAAGAAAAACACGCCCAGCAGATCCAGCCACACCGGGGAGTTGTCAAAGGCGAATGTCATGGGGCGTCCCCGGTATTTCAAAGAGGGCGGACAGGGCGGCTCCAACGTTACGCTAGCCCCTATGAACAGCCCCATCATGATCGCCTGTGCCCATGGGACGTCCAACACACAGGGGGCCGCGGAGGTCAACGCCCTGCGCGCCGCCATTGCTGAACTGCGGCCAGGCCTCGACGTCCGGGAAGCCTATGTGGACGTCCAGCAGCCGGATCTGGTGGATGTGGTGGCGGGCCTGCCGGAGGGGGAGGCCGCCGTGGTGGTTCCCTTGCTGCTCAGCGTTGGTTACCACGTGAAGGTGGACATCGCGCGGGCCGTGAAGAGCCGTCCGGGCAGTGCGGCCGCCGCACCGCTGGGCCCCGACCCGCGGCTCGCCAGACTGCTGGACCAGCGGCTGCGCGAAGCCGGGACCACGGACAACGACGTCATCGTCCTTGCCGCCGCCGGCTCGTCCAACCCCAACGCCGCCGACAGCGTGGAGGAGTTGCTGCGCCAGCTTCAGGAGCTCCGGTCCAACCGGATCGTGGCCGCCTACGGTGCATCGGCCAAGCCCTCAGTGCCCGACGCCGTCGCGATGCTTCGGGAGGAACTTGAAGGAGGTGCCGGGGCGGGGGAGTCCGCCGGGGCCGTCGACGTCGGCGGAAGGGTGGTGATTGCCTCCTACCTCCTGGCGCCGGGCTTCTTCCACGACCAGCTGGCCAAGGCAGGAGCCGACGTCGTGACCGAACCCCTGCTGCCGTCCCCCGTGCTCGCCGAGATCGCGCTGGACAGGTACGACGCCGCCGTCGCAACGATGAACGGGACCCCTGCGGAAGCACCGGCAGCGGCACCCCTGGAAGCCGCCGCACCGGCCCCGGCCGCACCCGCCACGGATGCACAGGAGGGTGGCATCTTCAAGGCCCTCCGGCGTTTCGTGACGAAATATTTCCCTAGGTGACTTAGCGTTTCCGGCCCTTTGTGACGCAATTCGGGCGGGACCTACAGTCGATGCATGACTGATACAGCTCTAGCCGGAGCGTCCGCGGACTCCGCTGCCACCAAGCGCCCCGCCCGCCCGTCCCGTCCTGCTGCGAAGCCGCACGGGCAGTGGAAGGTGGACGGCAAGACGCCCCTGAATGCCAACGAAACCTGGAAACAGGAAGACGACGGCCTGAACGTGCGCGAGCGTATCGAGACCATCTACGCCAAAGAGGGCTTCGACGCGATCCCCGGCCAGGACCTGCACGGCCGGTTCCGCTGGTGGGGCCTGTACACCCAGCGCAAGCCCGGGATCGACGGCGGCAAGACCGCAACGCTTGAGCCGCACGAGCTCGAGGACAAGTACTTCATGCTGCGCGTGCGGATCGACGGCGGCGCCCTGACCACCGAGCAGCTGCGCGTCATCGGCCAGATCTCCGTGGACTTCGCCCGCGACTCCGCCGACCTCACCGACCGCCAGAACATCCAGCTGCACTGGATCCGCGTGGAGGACATCCCCGAGATCTGGAACCGCCTGGAAGGCGTGGGCCTGTCCACCACCGAGGCCTGCGGGGACGTTCCCCGCGTCATCCTGGGCTCGCCCGTGGCGGGCATCGCCAAGGACGAGATCATCGACCCCACCCCGCTCATCGAGGAGCTGGGGGAGCGGTTCATCGGCAACCCGCTGCTGTCCAACCTCCCGCGCAAGTACAAGACCGCCATCACCGGCCACCCCAGCCAGGACGTGGTGCACGAGATCAACGACTGCGCCCTGGTTGGCGTGAAGCACCCCGAATTCGGCGCCGGCTACGACCTGTGGGTGGGTGGCGCGCTGTCCACCAACCCGATGCTCGGCAAGCGCCTGGGCGCGTTCGTGAAGCCGGAGCAGGCCGCGGAAGTGTGGCTGGGCGTCACCAGCATCTTCCGTGACTACGGCTACCGCCGCATGCGCACCAAGGCCCGCCTGAAGTTCCTGCTGGCTGACTGGGGTCCGGAGAAGTTCCGCCAGATCCTCGAGGACGAATACCTGGGCTACAAGCTGGCCGACGGTCCCGCCGCGCCCAAGCCCACCGCACCGGGCGACCACATCGGCGTGCACGAGCAGAAGGACGGCAAGTTCTTCATCGGCGCCACCCCGCTGGCCGGCCGGCTGTCCGGGGCCCAGCTGGTTAAGCTCGCGGACACCCTTGAGGCCCGCGGCTCCCGGCGCCTGCGCACCACCCCGCACCAGAAGCTGGTGGTCCTGGACGTCGAGAAGGAACAGGTTGAGCCCCTGGTGGCTGAACTGGACGCCCTGGGCCTGTCCGCCCGCCCGTCCGTGTTCCGCCGCGGCACCATCGCCTGCACCGGCATCGAGTACTGCAAGCTGGCCATTGTGGAGACCAAGCACACCGCCGCCACGGCCGTGGCCGAGCTGGAGCGCCGCCTGGCCGACCTCGCAGGCTCGGGCCAGCTGCCGCAGGCACTTTCGCTGCACATCAACGGCTGCCCCAACTCCTGCGCCCGCATCCAGACGGCGGACATCGGCCTGAAGGGCATGATGCTGCCAACGCCCGACGGCGACCCCTCCCCGGGTTTCCAGGTCCACCTGGGCGGCGGCCTGGCTTCCAACGACCGCGAGGAAGCAGGGCTGGGACGCACCGTCCGCGGCCTGAAGGTGTACGTGGACGACCTGCCCGACTACGTGGAGCGGGTGGTCCGCCGGTTCGTGGCCGACCGTGCCGAAGGCCAGACCTTCGCCGAATGGGCCCACGCAGCAGACGAGGAGGCATTGCAGTAATGGCAAAACACCTGGCACCCGCACCCGCCAAGCGTCCCGTCGAGGAGCTCAAGGCGCTGGCTGAAGCCGGCGCGGCCGAACTCGGCTGGGACGCCCCTGCCCGCGATGTCATCGCCTGGGTGGAGCGCAACTTCGAACTGCCCGCCGTCGCCGTCGCCTGCTCCATGGCCGACGCCGTCCTGCCCGCCCTGGTGGCGGACCAGATGCCCGGCGTCGACGTCCTCTTCCTGGAAACCGGCTACCACTTCCCGGAAACCTACGCCACGCGTGACGAGGTGGCCGCGAACCTCCGCGTCAACGTGGTGGACGTGCTCCCCGAAAACACTGTGGAGCAGCAGGACCGGCTCCTGGGCAAGGACCTCTTTGCCCGCGACGCCGCCCAGTGCTGCGCCCTCCGCAAGGTGGCCCCGCTGCAGCGCACCCTGGCCGGCTACGAGCTCTGGTTCACCGGCGTCCGCCGCGACGAAGCCCCCACCCGGACCAACACGCCGCTGATCGGCTGGGACGAGAAGAACGGCCTGGTCAAGGTCAACCCCATGGCCGCCTGGACATTCGACCAGCTGGTCCAGTACTCCGACGACAACCTCCTGCCCGTCAACCCGCTGCTTTCCCAGGGCTACCCCTCCATTGGCTGCCAGCCCTGCACCCGCAAGGTGGCACCCGGCGAGGACCCCCGCGCCGGCCGCTGGGCAGGAACCGACAAGACAGAATGCGGACTACACGTATGAGCACTTCACTTACCGAGGAGACCCAGGTGACTGACGCCGCCGTATCCACGCGCCTGTCCAGCCTGGACACCCTGGAGTCCGAGGCCATCCACATCATCCGCGAGGTTGTTGCCGAGTTCGAGAAGCCTGCGCTGCTGTTCTCCGGCGGCAAGGACTCCGTGGTGATGCTGCACCTGGCCACCAAGGCGTTCTGGCCCGGCAAGGTGCCGTTCCCCGTGCTGCACGTGGACACCGGCCACAACTTCCCCGAGGTCATCGACTTCCGCGACCGCACTGTTGAGCGGCTGGGCCTGAAGCTGGTGGTGGGCTCCGTCCAGGAGTTCATCGACCGCGGCGAGCTGGCCGAGCGCGCCGACGGCACCCGGAACCCGCTGCAGACCGTCCCCCTGCTGGACGCCATCCAGCAGAACAAGTTCGACGCCGTGTTCGGCGGCGGCCGGCGCGACGAGGACAAGGCCCGCGCCAAGGAGCGCATCCTGAGCCTCCGCGACGAGTTCGGCCAGTGGGACCCGCGCAACCAGCGCCCCGAGTTGTGGAACCTCTACAACGGCCGCCACACCGTGGGCCAGCACGTCCGGGCCTTCCCCATCAGCAACTGGACCGAGCTGGACATCTGGCGCTACATCGAGCGCGAGAACATCGAGCTGCCGGGCCTCTACTACGCCCACGAGCGTGAGGTCTTCGCCCGCGACGGCATGTGGCGCGCGGTGGGCGAAGTGTCCCAGCCCCGCGACGGCGAGGAAGTCATCACCAAGACCGTCCGCTACCGCACAGTGGGGGACATGTCCTGCACCGGCGCTGTGGAATCCAACGCCTACACCGTGTCCGACGTCGTGGTGGAAGTCGCCGCCTCCACCCTGACCGAACGTGGCGCCACCCGCGCAGATGACCGCATCTCCGAGGCCGCCATGGAAGACCGCAAGAAGGACGGGTACTTCTAATGACCACCGAAGCAGTTCTCCCGGCAGACCTGGAAACGGCCCTGCCCACCACGCTCTTCCGCTTCGCCACGGCAGGATCGGTCGACGACGGCAAGTCCACTCTGGTGGGCCGCCTCCTTCACGATTCCAAGGCCATCCTGGCTGACCAGCTCGACGCCGTCGCCCGCACCTCGGCCGACCGCGGCTTCGGCGGCGACAAGGGCGGGATCGACCTGGCCCTGCTGACGGATGGCCTGCGCGCCGAGCGCGAACAGGGCATCACCATCGACGTGGCCTACCGCTACTTCGCCACCGACCAGCGCAGCTTCATCCTGGCCGACTGCCCCGGGCACGTGCAGTACACCAAGAACACGGTGACCGGCGCGTCCACTGCGGATGCCGTCGTCGTGCTCATTGACGCCCGCAAGGGTGTGCTGGAGCAGACCCGCCGGCACCTGTCCGTGCTGCAGCTGCTGCGCGTGGCGCACGTGATCGTGGCCGTGAACAAGATCGACCTGGTGGACTTCAGCGAGTCCGTGTTCCGCGGGATCGAAGCCGACGTGCAGCAGGTGGGCCGCGAACTGGGCCTGGGCTCCGACGGCATCAGCGACCTCCTGGTCATCCCGGTCTCCGCTCTCGACGGCGACAACGTGGTGGAGCGCTCCGAGCGCACCCCTTGGTACACCGGCCCCGCACTGCTTGAGGTCCTGGAGACCCTGCCCGCCGCCGATGAACTGGAAAGCCACCTGGAAAGCTTCCGCTTCCCGGTGCAGCTGGTCATCCGGCCGCAGGGCGCCCTGGCCCCCGACGCCGTCGCCGCCGGCCTGGATGTGGAGGCCTTCCGCGACTACCGCGCCTACGCCGGCCAGATCACCGAAGGCTCCGTGAAGGTGGGGGACCAGGTGTCCGTGCTGACACCGGGCCAGGCACCGCGGACCACCACCGTGGTGGGCATCGACTTTGCCGGGGCTTCCCTGCAGGAAGCCGCCGCCCCGCAGTCGGTGGCCATCCGGCTGGCGGACGAGTTCGACGTCGCACGCGGTGACACCATCGCGGCCGCCGGCACCGTCCGCGAGGCTTCCGCCGACCTGTACGCCGCCCTGTGCTGGCTGTCCCCGAAGCCGCTCCGCGAAGGCCAGAAGGTGCTGGTCAAGCACGGCACCCGGACGGTGCAGGCGATGGTCCGCAGCGTCTCCGGCAAGCTGGACCTGGCCACCTTCAAGCTTGAAGGCGCCTCCAGCCTGGAACTGAACGACATCGGGCACGCGCAGCTCCGGCTCGCCGCCCCGCTGCCGCTGGAGAACTACCTGCACCACCGCCGCACCGGCGCATTCCTGGTGATCGACCCGCTGGACGGCAACACGCTGGCCGCCGGCCTGGTCAAGGACCACCCGGGCGACCACGAGGACGAGCGCTACAGCATCTAGGTACTCCTTTCGAAACCGCGGCTTGTTCGCAGATCCGGACCGTGAAGGTTCTGACGCGCGAACAAGCCGCGGTTTTGCCGTCTCGTAAGGTTGTCAGAGGAGGCGAAAGCATGGAGACCATCAGCCCGAAGCTCCTCAACTGGGCGTCCATCCTGGATGACAAGACCCGCGAGCAGGCAGTGATGACCGCGGCCCTGCCGTTCATCTACCCGCACCTGGCGCTGATGCCGGATGCGCACCTGGGCATGGGCGCCACCGTGGGCTCCGTCATCCCCACGCTGCGCGCCATCATTCCGGCCGCGGTTGGCGTGGACATCGGCTGCGGCATGATCGCGGTCCGCACCCAGTACTCCGTGAAGGACCTGCCCAAGGACCGCAAGCGCCTCCGGGAGGACATCGAGCGGGTCATCCCCTTATCGGCAGGGCATAACAACAGGCAGGTCCTTCCCACGGCGCAGCCGCGGATCGCGGAGCTGAAGCAGCGGGCCGCGAAGGCCGGTTTCAACCCTGCCCAGTACGTTCCCAAGTGGGAGCTGCAGCTGGGGTCCCTGGGCTCGGGGAACCACTTCATCGAGGTGTCCGCAGATGAGGACGACGGCGTGTGGCTCTTCCTGCATTCGGGCTCGCGGGGCATCGGCAACAGGATCGCCCAGCACCACATCGGCGTCGCCCGGCTTATCAGCCGCAAGAACCAGATATACCTGCCGCACCCGGACCTCGCGTACCTGGACGAGGGAACCCCGCAGTTCGAGCGGTACATTGCCGAGCTGCGCTGGGCCCAGCACTTCGCCCTGCTGAACCGGGAGGAGATGATGGACCGCGTAAGAACCCAGTTCAGCCACTGGGTGGGCGGGCCGGTCCGCGAACGCGAGCGGATCAACTGCCACCACAACTTCACCGAGCAGGAAACGCACTACGGCAAGTCCGTGTGGGTGTCCCGCAAGGGCGCCATCAAAGCCGCCCCCGGAGATCCCGGACTTATCCCCGGGTCCATGGGAACGGCGTCGTATGTTGTGGTGGGCCGTGGCAACCCGGCGTCGCTGAACTCCTCACCGCACGGGGCGGGGCGTGAGTACTCCCGGAACGCTGCCCGGAAGGCCTTCACGCTGGAGGAGCTGAAGCGGGCCATGCGGGGCATCGAGTTCCGCGCCTCGGAGGCCTTCATTGACGAAATCCCGGCCGCGTACAAGCCGATCGACCAGGTCATGCAGGATGCCGCGGACCTGGTCACGGTGCGGCACAAGCTGCGGCAGCTGGTCAACGTCAAAGGCAACTGAATCTGCGAAACAGGGCAGGAGTGCGGCCAAATGTGACGCTAGATGAACGTGCGTGACCCCCCGTTTCCGCGTCGTTGAACGCGTTTGGGCCACTCCCTATGGTGAAACAATGACTAGTTCCAAGCCCGGGATGACCCGCATCGTGGCAGGCGAAAGCGCGGTTCCCACGCGCAGGCGCGCCGTCGAGGCTGCCTTGGCCATCGGGCTGGTCCTGCTGATCGCCGTCGGCGCCATCGTGGCCTCGAACATTTCCCGCAACAGCGAGGCGCAGGCCGCCGAGCCCACCCCGGCCGCGGAACTGAAGCTGGGCTACTTCGGCAACGTCACCCACGCCGCGGCCCTGGTGGGCATCAAAAAGGGGTTCCTCGCGCACGCCCTGGGCAGCACCAGGCTCAGCACCGAAACTTTCAACGCCGGCCCGGCAGCCATCGAGGCCCTGAATGCCGGTGCCATCGACGCCGCCTACATCGGCCCCAATCCGGCCATCAACTCGTTCGCCAAGAGCCAGGGCCAGTCCGTGCGGGTGATTGCGGGCGCCGCGGCGGGCGGTGCACAGCTGGTGGTCAGGCCTGGGATCAACTCCGCCGCCGACCTCAAGGGCAGGACGCTCGCGTCGCCGCAGCTCGGCGGCACGCAGGACGTGGCCCTCCGGGCCTGGCTTGCCACCCAGGGCTACAAGACCAACGTGGACGGCAGCGGCGATGTCGCCATCAACCCCACAGACAACGCCCAGACCCTCAAGCTGTTCCAGGACGGAAAGCTCGACGGCGCGTGGCTGCCTGAGCCGTGGGCCTCACGATTGGTGCTCCAGGCCGGCGCCCAGGTGCTGGTGGACGAAAAGGACCTGTGGGACGGAACCGGCACCGGCAAGCCGGGCGAGTTTCCCACCACCATCCTGATCGTGAACCAGAAGTTCGCCGCGGACCACCCGGACACGGTCAAGGCGCTGCTGAAGGGGAACGCGGAATCGGTAGCGTGGCTCAATTCGGCGCCGGCCGGCCAGAAGGCGGAGCTCATCAACTCCGCCCTGCAGGAAACCGCCGGGGCAGCACTGCCGGGAGATGTCCTTACCAGGTCGCTGGCCAACATCACCTTCACCCTGGACCCCCTGGCCGGCAGCTACTCCAAGCTCCTCCAGGACGGCGTGGAGGCCGGCACCACCAAGAAGGCCGACATCAACGGCCTCTTCGACCTCCGTGCCCTCAACCAGGTCACCGGCGGTACCGACAAGATTTCTGCGGCCGGACTCGGCCAGGGCTGACCCACCCCCACTACCTAAGGACGGCACCATGCCAGTCGTACTGGAACACCTGGGCAAGCGCTTCGGCGACGGCGCCCCGGTACTGGACGACGTCAACGCCAACATCAAGCAGGGCGAGTTCGTTGCCCTCCTCGGTGCCTCCGGCTGCGGCAAATCCACCCTCCTGAACATCATCGCGGGACTCGAAGCGCCGACGTCGGGCGCCCTGGAAGTACCTAGCGACGGCGCCGCCTTCATGTTCCAGGACGCCGCCCTCTTCCCGTGGCTCACCGCCCGGGAAAACATCGAGCTGGCCCTCAAGCTCCGCGGGGTGGGCAAGGCCGAGCGCAAGGCCAAGGCCCAGGAGCTCCTGGAACTGGTGCACCTGGGGACGGCGGGGGACAAGCGCCCGCACGAGCTCTCCGGCGGCATGCGGCAGCGCGTCTCGCTGGCACGTTCGCTGGCCCAGGACCGGCAGCTGCTGCTCATGGACGAGCCGTTCGCCGCGCTGGACGCAATCACCCGCGACCTGCTGCACGACGAGCTGGAACGCATCTGGAAGGAAACCGGGCGCACCATCGTCTTCGTCACCCACAACGTCCGCGAGGCCGTCCGGCTGGGCCAGCGCGTCCTGCTGCTGTCCTCGCGCCCCGGCCGCGTGGACCAGGAATGGGCCGTCACCGAGGAACACCGAACCGACGCCGGGCTCGCCGGCCAGCTGACCGGGGTCATCACCGCCCGGCTGCGGGAGGAGATTCGCCGCCATGCCAAGTAAGTCCCTGTCCGGCTCCGCGCCGGTGGTTGAGCCCGACGAAACCAAAACCCGCGAGCCAGTCCATGCCGCCCTGACCCGGACGTCCACCGGCAACGAGGACCTCCGGGAGCTGGAATCCGGCCTTGACTCGCTGCAGTCCGACGCCGACCGCAAACACCGGATCGACTGGAGCCGCATCCTCCTGCCCGTAGCCGCGCTGCTGGTGCTGGTGCTGGTCTGGCAGTTCTACGTGTCCCTGGGCGTCAAACGGCGCGACCTGGTTCCCGGGCCGCTGGACGTCCTTGGCCAGCTGGGCGTTCTCTGGGGCGACGGCAAGTTCCAGGAATCAGTCTGGACGTCGCTGCAGCGCGGCGTGGTGGGCTTCCTGATTTCGGTGGCCATCGCCACGCCGGTCGGCCTGCTGCTGGCCCAGGTGGCACCGCTGCGGCGCGCGTTTGGACCGCTCATTTCGGGACTGCAGGTCCTGCCCTCCGTGGCCTGGGTCCCCGCGGCCATTATCTGGTTCGGCCTTACCGACGCCACCGTGTACTTCGTGGTGTTCATGGGCGCCATCCCGTCCATCATCAACGGGCTCATCTCCGGCGTGGACCAGATCCCGCCGCAGTACCGCCGGGTGGGCACGGTGCTTGGCGCGTCCCGGCTGCAGATGGCCCTGCAGATTGTCCTCCCGGCCGCGCTGCCAGGCTACCTGGGCGGCCTCAAGCAGGGCTGGGCCTTCTCCTGGCGCTCCCTCATGGCCGCGGAGATCATCGCTGTGGGCGGCACCATCGGCTTCGGCCTGGGGTCGCTGCTGGACCAGGGCCGGACCCTGTCCGATATGGGCGTGGTCATGGCCGCCATCCTGCTGATCCTCGCAGTCGGCATCCTGATTGAGCTTCTGGTGTTCGGCCCCATCGAGAAGCGGCTCCTGCGCCGCCGCGGCCTCCTGGCCGGCAGCACCCGCTAAGTCAGCCCGCACCCAGGCACCCTGAGAGCCCGACGGCGAGTCCCGCCGTCGGGCTCTCTGCTGTCCTGTGCTCTTCTGTCCTGTGCCCTGACTGTTCTGCGCCCTGCTGTCCTGGGCCCTGACTGTCCTGTGCCCTGACCTGACGGAACCGGGGCACTTTGACACGGACACGCCGGGTTTCAGGGCCGGTTCGACGCCGGAACGCGCCAAAGTGCCCCGGGACCGCCGGCGCCCACCAGGACGGGCCGTGGCAGACTGGCCGGATGACCGCCAGCTTCGAGTGCCGCACCGCGTCCCCGCTCCCCGTGGAGCAACTCTTCGACCGGGCGCGCAGCATTGACATCCACTTGGAGTCGCAGCGGTCAGCGGGCGAGCGGGCGGTGGGAGGGGTGACAACCGGGCTTATCGGGGAAGGCCGGGAAGTAACGTGGCGAGCCAGGCACCTCGGCATACCGCTCACCATGACCAGCCGCATTACCGCCTTCGATTACCCGCGCAGTTTTACCGACGAACAGGTCAAGGGCCCCTTCAAGGCCTTCCGGCACGTCCACGAATTCGCGCCTACTGCCACGGGAAGCCTGATGGTTGACCGGGTGGAGTTCACCGCCCCGCTGGGGGTCCTGGGCCGCGCCGTCGAGCGCCTGTTCCTGGCCCGGTACCTGGAGCGCCTCATCGTCCGCAGGGGCAGGTTCCTCGCCGCCGCGGCTAAACGTTTGTGACGCAGCATTACCTTACGTGAACTGGTGTTGCTCGGCCTTTGTGGGCGAATGTGACGCGGACCTACCGTTGATTCATGGCAATTCAGGACATTTACCCCACGGCGCTGCGGCTGCTCGGCCGCCCGGTGCTGGTGGTGGGCGGCGGCCCCGTTGCCGCCCGCCGCGCCAAGGGGCTGCTCGACGCCGGGGCCGTGGTCACCGTCGTGGCTCCGGTTGCCTCGCCCGCGCTGCTGGAGATGGCCGGCGCCGGCCTGCTCACCTGGGAAGCGCGGCCCTACCTTTCCAGCGACGTCGACGGCGTGTGGTTCGTCCAGACCGCCACCGGCGATTCCGCCGTGGACGCCCAGGTGTCGGCCGACGCCGAGGCACAGCGCGTTTGGTGCGTCAACGCCTCCAACCATGAAGCTTCCGCCGCCTGGACTCCCGCCGTTGCGGAGGTCGACGACGTCAAGATCGCCATCAACGCCGGCGGCGACCCGCGGCGGGCCATGGCCGTGCGCGATGCCGTGGCCACCGCCCTCGAAACCGGCGACCTGCCGCTGCGCCGCCGCCGCGCACACCAGGGATCCGTCGCGCTGGTTGGCGGCGGTCCCGGCGATACGGGCCTCATCACGGTCCGCGGCCGCCGTCTCCTGGGCCAGGCCGACGTCGTGGTCGCCGACCGCCTGGGCCCCCGCGGACTGCTCAACGAACTCGCCCCGGACGTCCGGATCATCGAAGTCGGCAAGACCCCCGGCCACCACCCCGTTCCGCAGGCTGGGATCAACCGGATCCTCGTCGAGGAAGCCCTCAAGGGACACCGCGTTGTCCGGCTCAAGGGCGGGGACCCCTACGTGCTGGGCCGCGGCGGCGAGGAAGCCGAATACTGCCGCCAGCACGGCGTCGAGGTTGAAGTGGTCTCCGGCGTCACCTCGGCAATCTCCGTTCCCGCAGCAGCCGGCATTCCCGTCACCCACCGCGGCCTGGCCAAGGGCTTCAGCGTGGTCACCGGCCACGAGGAACTCTCCGAGGTACCCGCCCGTCCGGACCACACGATCGTCCTGCTCATGGGCGTCGGCCAGCTGCGCGAATCCGCGTCCGCGCTGGGCGAAGCCGGCCTGCCGCAGGACACTCCGGTTGGTATCGTGGAAAACGGCTATTTGCCGGACCAGCGCGTCACCATTGGCACGCTCGGTTCCATCGCCGACCAGGCCCAGGCGGCCGGCGTCGCAAATCCTGCCGTGATTGTCATCGGTGACGTGGTGCGCGTAAGCCCCTTCGCGCCGTCGCACTTCAAAACCGCTGACTACAGCACCACCACCCCGAACAGCCCCCGCAAGACCGTCCTCACCACCTAGCCCCACCCAACTGACTGGCAGTTGTTGTCGTTCTGAGCCGTCAAAACGACAACAAATGCGAGCCAGTTGGGCCGGAACGAAGAAAAGGAACACAGCCGTGTCATCCAGCACCACCGTAGGATCTGCTGCGCGTCCGCTGCGCGTCGCCGTCGTGGGCTCCGGCCCGGCCGGCGTCTACGCCGCCGACATCCTCACCAAGAGCGAAGCCGTCAAAAGCGGCGAGCTGACCGTCAGCATCGACCTCTTTGACCGCTACCCGGCACCCTACGGCCTGATCCGCTACGGCGTGGCCCCGGACCACCCCCGCATCAAGGGCATCGTGAACGCCCTGCACAAGGTGCTGGACCGCGGCGACATCCGCTTCTTCGGCAACGTGGACTACGGCACGGACCTCACCATCGAGGACCTCCGGACCCATTACGACGCCGTCATCTTCGCCACCGGCGCCATCAAGGACGCGGACCTGAACATCCCCGGCATCGAGCTGGAGGGCTCGTTCGGCGGCGCCGACTTCGTCTCCTGGTACGACGGCCACCCCGATGTCCCGCGCGAATGGCCGCTCGAGGCCAAGGAAATCGCGGTGATCGGCAACGGCAACGTGGCCCTGGACGTGGCCCGTGTTTTGTCCAAGCATGCCGACGACCTCCTCACCACCGAGATCCCGGACAACGTCTACGCCGGCCTGAAGGCTTCCCCGGTCACCGACGTGCACGTCTTCGGCCGCCGCGGCCCCGCCCAGGTCAAGTTCACCCCGCTGGAGCTGCGCGAGCTGTCCCACTCCAAGGACGTAGACATCATCCTGTACCCGGAGGACTTCGAGTTCGACGAGGAATCGGACCGCCAGATCCAGACCAACAACCAGACCAAGACAATGGTGGGCACGCTCACCAACTGGATTGCCGAGCAGCCCGAGGACGTCTCCGAGCTCAAGGCGTCCCGCCGCCTGCACCTGCACTTCCTGCACAGCCCGGTGGAGATCTATGACGACGCCGAGACCCCGGGCAAGGTGGCCGGCATCAAGTTTGAGCGCACCGAGCTGGACGGCACCGGCAACGCCCGCGGCACCGGCGAGTACGTGGACTACCCGGTCCAGGCCGTCTACCGAGCCATCGGCTACTTTGGTTCCGCCCTCCCGGACGTGGAGTTCGACCACAAGAAGGGCGTTGTGGTGAACGACGGCGGCCGCGTCCTGGACTCCGACGGCAACCACGTCCCGGGCATCTACGCCACCGGCTGGATCAAGCGCGGGCCGGTCGGCCTCATCGGCCACACCAAGGGCGACGCCCTGGAGACGGTGACCTACCTGCTGGAAGACCGCGAAAACCTTCCCGTCGCTTCGGCACCGGAGGAGGACGCCGTCACCGAACTCCTCGACGCACGCGGCGTGAAGTTCACCAGCTGGGAAGGCTGGCTGGCGCTGGACGCGCACGAACTCGCACTGGGTGCAGCTGCCACTGAGGCCGGGGGATCGCACGGCGTGGAGGTCAAGCGTGAGCGCATCAAGGTGGTGCCGCGCGAGGACATGGTGGACATCTCCCGCGACGGTGTGGCCGCGCAGGTCTAACGCACCGATTCAACGCACCATCAGACAGGAACCGCGGGGCCATTGGTCCCGCGGTTCCTGCTTTAATATGCCCTAACCCTGTTGCTTACCAGCGCCGCCAACGGCCATCAGCTCCAGGCGACGCAGGGTCTCGCGGTTCCGCGCCGAAATCAGCGGGTCCCGCAGGAATTTCGGCATCAGCTTGCCGGGGCCGCGGATGGCATCCTCGGCGATGGTCACCAGGCACTGGTCGCCCCGGTCCTCCAGCGTGATCTCCACCTTGGCCTCGCCCATCGGCCAGCCCCGCGCCACCAGTTCCAGCGAGCGGCCTGGCTCGACGGCCGCCACGCTGGTGCTGTCATCTATCACCAGCGGCCAGGCGCCCACGGAGTGGTGCAGCCGGGAACCCTGCCGGGGCCATTCGGCGTCCACGTCCCTGATCCGGGATGCGCCCACCACCCAGCCGGAATACAGCCAGCCGTCGGCGATGACCCGCCAGACGTCGGCCGCGGGGGAGGTGAACAGCCGCGAGACGGTGGACATGGAGTTCCTTCCGGTTCCGGTCATGCTTTGGTGGGGTGCTTCGGCGGACCCCGTCGGGTGTCCGGGGTCCTTCAAGTGTCCGACGGCGGGAGGTGCGGGCCGCCGTGCGGCCCGGTAGGACGGCTTCCGCAGGCGGCGGGTCCAGGCGTACGTCCGGGCGCCCGGCGGCTGGTTCTCAAGAGGGTCGAAACGCAGCGGGATGTCCGCGGGGTCCGCACCCGCGTTCAGCCGCAGTTCACCGCACGCCCGCCACGGCCCTCCGGGTCTGGCCCAGGACAGTCCCAGCACCCATTCGCCGGAGGCCGGCGACCCCGAAGGTAGGTTCAGCGTCCGCAGTCCCAACAGCACCGGGCCCGTCCGGCCGCGGTACGGCATCAGCGTGGTCAGGGTGGCTCCCGCAATGTCCAGCCGCGGCATCAGGAGGAACCTGCCCGGCAGTCCCCAGCCGGTGGAGGCAAACAGGACGTCCGCGGGGTTGGTACCGGAGGCAGCGGCAGGGGTCGAGGAACCGGCGGAAGCACTGGTCGGCGAAACCCGGAGCGCCAGGCCCAGGATGTCCGGCAGCGCCTGCGGCAGGCCCAGGGACCGTGAAAAGCGGGCCACCACCGGGTCGGTCCCCGGGGAATCGAGCCAGTCGATGCCGCTGGGCTGTGCGGGGTTGCCGGTCCTGGTGAGCTGTCCGGCCAGGCCCAGGCCCTGGGGGTGGATAGGCCGGTCCGGCCGCGCGAGTTTGAGGAGCCGGAAGAGGGCGGCAAAGGCCTGCCCGGCACTCCCGGTGACGGTGGAAAGAACGCGCGGCTGCTGGGTCATACTTCCTTCCTACCCATAAAGCGGCGGACTACATGCGCCCGAACCGGGCCCGGATCAGCGCGAAGATCCCGTAAGCGATGAAGCCGGCGCCAATGGCCACCAGGAGGGTGGGCCCGAACGGGTGGTGCTGCAGGGCCTTGAGGCTGCCGTCCAGGCCGGTGGATTCCTCGGGCCGGTGCTTGGCCGCGGCGATCACGAACAACAGGCCCGTGAGGTCCAGCGCTATCCCTTTGGCCACATGGCCGGTGACGCCCAGGCTGTCGATAAGCCTGCCGCGCCGGGTGCCGTCGAAGTGGAACAGCTCCTCCTTGAAGCCGCGACGGATTCCCTTGACGATGAAGTAGATGCCGATGCCCAGGATGGTCAGGCCCAGCGCCACCAGGACCCACGGCCCCAGGGGGTTGGCCATCAGGCTGGCACTGAAGTCCCGGGTGTTGTCTCCCGAGTCGCTGCGCTGGCCCAGGGCGAAGCCGGCGAACGTAAGGCCCACACTGCCGTATGCGATGGCCAGGAATCCCGAGGAGACCAGCTTGGCCAGCCGTTCCTTGCGGGCCAGGCTCCGTGCGCGCAACGTCGCTTCGCTGGCCTGCCACAGGGCAAGGCCCAGGCATGCCGCCACGCACCCCCACATGACCACGGGTCCCCACGGGTTGTCCGCGAGCTGGGCGATGGCGCCGGTGGGTTCGGCATCGCCCGGATGGCCGAGGGCGATGGCAACGGCGATGGCCCCAACGATGATGTGCAGCACCGCCATGACGGCAAATCCGGTGCGGGCCAGGACGTCCAGGGCCTTGTGGTTGGACGCCTCCTCGACAGCGTCTGCTGCCTGGCTGAGGGTGGAATCGCCGTCGGACATGGTTCAGCCGTTCATGGGCCCTTCGGCCCTCAGCTTCTCCGCGCCCGGTCCCTCCACGTGCACGGTGCAGCGGACCACCAGCTGGCCCGGGGCGTTGTCCAGTTCCACCAGGGAATCGTCCGCGCTGAGGACGGTGAACACCTCGGACCCGGTGACCGCCTCCACGCCCTTGGCTTTGGCGGTTTCCCGCGCATTCCTGAGCGCCTCGCGCTGCAGGCCGTCCACGTAGCCGCCGTCACTTTCACGGGCGGGGTCCCCGAAGGCCCAGCCGAACAATGTTCCTGTTTTTCCCATGGCGACGATATTACGCGGTTGCCCCCGCCCGGGACGGGGTTTCGTAATATTAGTAAGTGTGCTTACCATGGGCGCACCATACCTCGATGGAACAGGCAAGCGAAGTCCGCTGCACAGCGGCAAAACCCGGAACCAGTTCACAACGTTAGGAACGCACATCATGGCAGGAAACCTCATTGCCCGTTCAGTTCACGACCTGACCGCGGCAGCATGGTTTGGCGGATCACTCATGGGCGCCATCGGACTCAACGGCGCGGCGGCCCAGGCCAAGGACCCCGCCGAGCGCACCCGGCTTTCCAGTGCCGGCTGGATGAAGTGGGCGCCGTTCCAGACGGCGGCTTTCGCCTCCCACCTGGTGGCGGACCTCGCCATCGCCTGGGAGAACAAGGGCCGCATCGCCAAGCAGGAGGGCGTGGCCCGCGACACCGTCATCAAGACGGCGGTCACCGTGGTGGGCGCCGCGGTGACCCTGTACTCGGGCATCCTGGGCAAGAAGGTGGAAAAGCTTGCCGGTGAAGGCGCCGAAGGCGCAACGGAGCCGCACGGCGCGGCCTCGGACGAATTGAAGACGGCCCAGCAGCAGCTCAAGCTCCTGCAGTGGGCCATCCCCGGCTTCGCAGCCCTGGTGATCATCCTCGGCGCCAAGCACGGCGAGATGCAGCGGCCCAAGAACGTCTTTGCAGGCCTCCGCGGCGAGTAGGGCGGACACGCAGTAAGAAGCTGACGACGGCGGCCCGGCACGTAAGTGCCGGGCCGCCGCCGTGTCCGGGGTGCTTGGGGCGGAGTCCGCTAGACCGGTTGCGTATTGGCCGGGGGCAGGTCCGGGTTCATGTCCTTCAGGTCCGGGTCCTCGGCTGTCCACACTTGGATGATGGCCCAGGCCACCGCCGCCAGCGGCACGGACAGGACCGCGCCCACGATCCCTGCCAGGATGGTGCCGGCAGTCAATGCCATGAGGATCACCAGGGCATGGAGCTGAAGTGACTTGCCCATGACGACCGGCTGCAGGAGGTCGCCCTCCAGCTGGTTGACCGCGACGACGACGGCCACCACAATGAGGGCCACCACCGGCCCGTTGGCAACAAGCGCCACGAGGGCGGCCAGGATGCCTGCGACCGTTGCCCCCACCAGCGGGATGAAGGCGGTAATGAAGACGATGATGGCCAGCGGAATGGCCAGCGGTACCTGCATGATCAGCAGCGCCGCACCGATGGCCACGGTATCCACCAGGGCCACGATCGCGGTGCCGCGGACGTAGCCGCCCAAGACCTCGAGCGTGCGGCGTCCGGACCGGCGCAGCTTGGCTTCACGCTGGCCGGAGAAGGGGCGGAGAAAGAAGTCCCAGATCTTGGCGCCGTCCTTGAGGAAGAAGAACAGGATGACCACCATGAGGCTGGCCCCGGCAATAAATTCGGTCACCACGGACAGCCCGGTGACCGCGCCGGAGCGGACCTGGCTGCTGGTGGCAAACTGCACCACCGCCTCCCGTGCCTGGTTGAGCTGTTCCTGCTCGATGGGGATGGGCCGCGTCAGCAGGAACTGCTCCAGCTCGTCGAGGCCGGAGGAGGCCTGCGCCGCCAGTTCGCCCCACTGGTTCCGGACGGAGAAATAGATGACGGTGGACACGCCGGCCAGGATCACCAGCAGCGCCACGAACGCCATGCCGGTGGCCAGGCCGCCCGGTATCCCGCGGCGGCGGAGCATGTTCACGAACGGGCCGATCGCTGCTGCCAGGATCAGGGCGATCAGGGCGGGGATCACCAGGAGCTTGATCTGCATCAGCGCGAAGACGGAGACGGCGACCACCAGCACAACCAGCAGAACCTGGGCTGCGCGGGTGCCTGCCCTGCCCAGGCCGTCAGACCAGAGCGCGCCCGGCGGCCTGGAGCCCGATGCTTTCCCGATGGTGCCTGCGCGCTGACCCTGGCGGGCTGCACCGCCCGGCCGCCCGGCATCGGCATGTGCCCCATCGGCAGCCGCTGCACCGTCCTGCGCCTGCCGGAGGGGCTCGTTGCCCAGCTTTTGATCACTAAGGCGTGTTGATCGCGCCATGGGTACTCCTCATCGTCCGGAGGGTGCCCTGCGCCACGGGATGCGGCGCAAGGCAGAACAACCTTCGTCAGATGGTAAGCCTACTGATGGTTTGGGGGGTGCGGAAACCCCGGAGCGGGCCCTTCCCCGCAGGGTGTGCCGCCGGGACTACTCGGCCAGCCACTCCGCGCAGGAGTTCAGGTTCCGGTTCACCGTGGCGACGGCAGCGTCCTCATCGCGCCGCTCGATCGCAGCGAGCAGCGTCTCGTGGCCGTCCCGCGGAAGCCCGTTGAAGCCGGGCCGGCCCTGCTGCTTGAGGAGATCCTGGTGGAACGCGGTTCCGAAGCTGGCGTAGAGCTCGTGCAGCAGCGGGTTCCCGGACGCCCGGGCGATGCCTTCGTGGAAGTGCCAGTCGGCGTCCGCCCAGGCGTCGACGTCCCCGTTGTTCCAGGCCTGGTCCCGGCTGGCGAGCAGGGCACGCAGGGCCGTGACGTCGTCGTCCGTGGCATTGCGGGCGGCCAGCCGGGCCGCCTGGGTGTCCAGGCCCAGCCGCACCTCAAGGATGTGCTGCTCGGTGTGGTCCTGGTACATCCGCTGCGCGGCGCCGGACATCTCGCTTGTGGCGCGCACATAAGTGCCGTCCCCGCGCCGGACCTCCAGCATGCCGCCGTGGGCAAGGGCCTTCACCGCTTCACGGAGGGTCCCGCGGGAGACGCCGAGCCGGGCCATGAGTTCCGGTTCGGGCGGGATGCGCTGGTTCAGGGCCCACTCGCCGGAGTGGACCATCCCGCGCAGCTTGGCCGTGACTTCGGCGGCGAGCGGCGGCCGGACTGACGGGCTCAGGGACATGGCGTTACTTCCTTCCGTCCGCAGCCCGGACCGGAGCTGCCCCTGCGGGCTTTCCGGTCATGGCGCGGCCGGTAATCAGGTGGGATACCACAATCTGTACCAAGGCCAGTGCCAGCAGCAGCACCAGCGGCAGGATCCAGCCGCCCGTGGCGCTGTGCAGCAGGCCCATGCCGAACGGGCCCACCGTGGCCAGCAGGTAGCCCGACGACTGGGCCAGCGTGGACAGTGCAGTGGTTTCGGCGGTGCTGGTGCCGCTGCGGCTGATCATGACCATCACCAGCGGGAAGATGCCCAGGCCAAAGCCCAGCAGGACGGCGGGCACGGCCGCCAGCCCCACGGGAAGGACCAGGAGCGCCAGGATTCCCACGGCCATGGTGATGCTCACCAGGTAGAACGCCGGGCGCAACATCCGCGGGCGGGAACCGATGGCGATCAGCACCATGCCCGCCGGAACGGAGACCAGCTGCATGAGCCCGAACATCAGTCCGCTGTCCGAGGCACTCAGGCCCATGGTGGTGAGCATGTACGGAAACCAGCTGAGCAGGGCGTATGCGAGCAGGGCCTGAAGGGCAAAGATCGCGGTGAGGAGTTGACCTTTGCGGGTCCGCAACAGCGGCCAGGGGGACACGCGCAGGCCCGTGGCCGGGGCGGCGTTGCGGTGCGCGTGCAGTGCCACGGGCAGGAACCCCAGGAAGGCGGCCACGGCAGCGATGCCCACGGCGCCCACCGCGGCGGACGGGGATCCGAGGGCTTGGGCCAGGGGTACGACCAGGACGGAGGTCAGGGTGCCACCGGTGGTCATGGTCACGGTGTAGACGGCGGTCATGAGCGAGGTGCGGGAGGCGAAGTGCTCGCGGATGAAGGACGGCATGGCCACGTTGCAGATGGCCAGTCCGGACATGCCCACCACGCTGCCGGCCACGAGCATGCCGGTGGCGGGGATGCCGCGCAGCAACAGGCCGCCGGCCAGCAGGGCCAGCGACAGCAGGATGGCTTTCTCCACACCCACCTTGCCGCTGAGCCAGGACGTCGCGGCGCCGGCCACCGCGAAGCAGAGTGTGGGAATCGACGGAATGATGGCCGCCACCAACGCCCCGTAGCCCAGTACCGACTGGAGGTCGTGCAGCAGGGCTGACGCCCCGGTGATGCCCGCGCGGAGGTTCAGCCCGATCAGCACCAACGCAATGACACCGAACACGACGGCGGAGCGTGGCTTGGCAGGCGCCATGCCGGGTGCCGGCGCGGCGGGGGCTGCGGTGGGCGCCTGGATGCTTGCGGGCGGGGAAGCGGGGGGAGTGGCGGACATACCCTCCACACTAAAGGTTAGACGTTTGATGTTTGCGCTTTTGTGGCCAACCTCTCCCGGTCCGGCGCCGCTGCAATAGACTGCCAACGGACTGTCGGAGGGCCTGGCGCGGACCAGGTGGCGCGGAAGGACGGCTGTGGAGGCTTCCCGGGGACTCGAGATCGAGAAAAAATACGACGTCGACACTGGCGCCGCAGTGCCCGCATTGGAGCAGGCGGCAGGGGTGGCCCGCACGGGCAAGCCGCATACCGATCTCCTTGAAGCGGTCTACTTCGACACGCCAAAGCATTCCCTCGCCGCCCGGCGCATCACCCTCCGCCGGCGCACGGGCGGGAAGGACGCCGGGTGGCACCTGAAGCTGCCACCCCAGGCCGCCGCCGCAGCCGGGGAAGGCCCGCAGCAACGCACGGAACTGCACGCACCCCTGGGCCGCCCGGACGTGGTCCCGGACGCCCTGCTCACCCACCTGCATGCCTACCTCAGGGGTGCCGTCCCGGTGCCGGTGGTCCGACTGCACACGCGGCGCACCACCTACCCCCTGTACGGTGACGACGGCGTGCACCTCGCCGACCTCGCCGACGACCAGGTCACCGCCGAACGGCTGCAGGATGGGGCCGCAGCCACCCGGCAGCAGTGGCGCGAGTGGGAACTGGAACTGGTCCACGGCGACCCAGGCCTCTTTGGCCCGGTGGAGGAACTGCTTGCCGCTGCCGGCGCCCGCCCCGCAGGCCACGCCTCCAAGCTGGCCCGCGCACTGGGGCCGGGCAAGGCGGCCGGAACGCGGTCCCCCGGCGGCGGGGACGCCGCCGGCCCCGCCGGCGACGAAGGCAGCCCGGCGCTGCTGGCCGGAAAGCGCGCCCCCGCAGCCGCCGTCGTCACCGTGTACGTGGGGGCGCAGATTGAGCAGATCCTTGCCACCGACGCCGCTGTCCGGGGCGAGGAGCCGGAGGCGGTCCATGCCATGCGCTCGGCAACGCGCCGGATCCGCTCGGTCCTGGGCGCCTACGGGAGGCTGTACCGGGCGTCGCCGGTGCGCAAGCTGCGGAGCGAGCTGAAGTGGCTGGGCCAGTTGCTGGGCCGGCCGCGCGACGCTGAAGTCCTGCGGGAGCAGCTCCGCGGAGAGCTGGCCGGGCTGCCGCCCGGGGACGGTGTTGCGGGAGCAACGGCAGGGCTGGAACAGCGCACGGTCGCCGATTACGACGACGCGTACCGGCTCCTGCGCGAAGCCCTGGGAACGGAGCGCTACTTCCGGCTCCTGGACAAGCTCGAGGACTTCCGGGACAACCCACCGGTGCGGGCCGAAGCGGTTACGCCCGGCCGGCGGGCGGCGGCAAAGGCGGTGGACAAGGCCGCCAAACGGCTGCGCCGCTCACGCAAGGCTGCCAAGGGGGCACGGCGCGGCAGGGAACAGGAACTTGCCCTCCACCGTGTCCGCAAGGACGCCAAGCGGCTGCGCCACGTGGCCGAATCAGCCGCGCTGGTGCATGGCAAGCGTGCGGGCAAGGTGGCAAAGGCCGCCCGCCGGCAGCAAAAGATCCTGGGCAGGTTCCAAGACGCCGCAGTGGCCCGCGACCTGCTTGCCGGTGTCGCCGCCGACAACACCGACGCGGCCGCCGCAGGCATCTATGCCCACCTGCTCAGCCGGCAGGAAGAACGGATGTTGGCAGCCCGGGCCGGCTTCCGGAAGGCCTGGAAGAAATCCCGCGACCTGTTGGGGCACGGCGTCATCTGACCCGGCAGCAGGGCGCTGCCGGCCCCTTTTTCCGCCTCCCTGCCTACCGGCCCTGGCGGGCCGACAACCGGGCCACGGCCAGGGCGAGCCACAGCTGCACGCGGTCGGCGGTGACGGCGGGGTCGTACCCCGTCAGTTCGGTGATCTGGGCCAGCCGGTAACGGACGGTGTTGCGGTGCAGCGTGAGCTCCTCCGCCACCGCGGCCACCGAGCCGTTGTTGTTCAGGTAGCTCTCCAGCGTGGCCATCAGCTCAGAGCCGTGTGCGGCATCGAAGGACCGCAGGGGGTTCAGTGATTCGTGGGCCATATCCGCCAGCGGCACATCCTCGCTGGCCAGCAGCAGCGACGTCAGGCTGAGCCGCTCGGGTTCGTTGACGGGCAGGCCGTGGCTGGCGGCGTCCCGGGCCTCGAAGTAGCTCCAGCGCAGGCCGTTCGGCTTGGTGTACGCCCCGCCGATGCCGATCGTGGCGTGGATCCCGGCTTCGGCGAGGTGGTCGCTGAGCTTCCGTGCCAGCGCCGGCGCCGTCCCGCCGTCGTCATTGACCACCAGTACCAGGTCCTTGCCCACGACGGCGGCAACGGCCTTTTCCAGTTCCAGCGGCACCGAGGTGCTCCCCAGGGCCTTGCCGTGGGCGGCCGATACAGCGAGCAGCACCACGTTCTTGCGGGTGCTGTTCACGCCCACGCCGGCCAGGCGGCGCTGCGCCTCGCTGGTCTCCAGCGCGCCGTGGATCACGTCCTCCAGCACCTGGCCGCAGAGGGCACGCTGGGCCTGCCGCTGCTTGACCATGTTGTTCAGCTCCACGCTGATCAGGTTCTGCGCGTAGCCAATGATCCCTGTGTCCTCGAACGGCTGGCGCACCCACAGCGTGCACGCATCGCGCCGCCCGGTAGGGACGGGATAGCTGGACCAGGTCTCCGCCGACGGGCTGGCGGTGCTGCTGTTGTACAGCTGCGCCGTGAACTGCGTGAGCGCGATGTCGGTACGCAGCATGCCCCCCAGGTTCTTCAACAGCTCGGAAAGTCCGCCGCCGGTCAGCAGCGCCCGCGCCAGCACCTGGTGCCCTGCGATCAGCCGTTCCAGCTTGGCGTAGTGGTCCGCCGACTGGGCGTCCGCCACCAGCTTGGTGATGGCGATGAAGGGGGTCTCGTACGGCACCTCCACTACGGGCAGGCCCCAGCGGTTGGCCTCCGCCAGGAGGGCCGGCGGCACCGCCTCATGCGAAAGGCCCACGCCGAAACCGATGCCCACCGCGCCGGCGCGCTGCACCTGGCGGACAAAACGGCGCTGCTCAGGGGCGGAACGCAGCCGCAGGCCGGTAGTGAGGACCAGCTCGCCGCCGTTGAGGAACCGCTGGGGATCCTCCAGCTCCGTGACGGCAACCCAGTTGATGTCCTGGTTCCAGGTAGTCTCCGCCACGCCCGCCTTGGACAGCTTCAGGGAGGACACGCCCACCAGGGCAGCAAGGGAAATGGCCATGAAGCAAGGATAAACGTGAGCTGGGCAACCGCACTAAACCTCTTTGGCAAGGGTGTGCAGGTGGCTATTCACCCCGCTTGGGCGCTGGCATAGGCTCAAGGCAGTTCCATCCATCCGTCGTGGTCTCCGCCCGGCCGCCGATGGCCCTTACGAAAGAGGTTGCACACCGTGGTCCAAACCTTGCAGAACTTCATCAACGGGAAGTTCGTCACCCCCGCCGGCACCACCCTGCTGGACGTGGTCAACCCCACCAACGGCGACGTGGTGGCGCAGGCCCCCGTTTCCGTGCAGGCGGACGTCGATGCCGCCATGGCGGCTGCCAAGGACGCCTTCAGGACCTGGAAGCATGTCACCCCGGGCCAGCGCCAGCTGATGCTGCTCAAGCTCGCCGACGCCATCGAGGCCAACAGCGACGAGCTCGTCGAAGCCCAGCACCGCAACACCGGCCAGGTCCGCTCCCTGATCGCCTCCGAGGAAGTGGCTGCCGGCGCCGACCAGCTCCGCTTCTTCGCCGGCGCCGCCCGCATCATGGAAGGCAAGTCCGCGGGCGAGTACTTCGAGGGCCACACCTCCTACGTCCGCCGCGAACCCATCGGCGTAGTGGCCCAGGTGGCGCCCTGGAACTACCCGTTCCTGATGGCCATCTGGAAGATCGGCCCCGCGCTCGCGGCCGGCAACACCGTGGTCCTGAAACCGTCGGACACCACCCCCGAATCAACCCTGGTCCTGGCACGCCTGGCCGGCGGCATCTTCCCGGCCGGCGTGCTGAACGTGGTGCTCGGCACCGGCGAAACGGGCGCCATGATGGTGGAGCACAAGGTCCCCGGCCTGGTGTCCATCACCGGTTCCGTGCGCGCCGGCATCGCCGTTGCCTCCGGTGCCGCAAAGGGCCTGAAGCGTGCACACCTGGAGCTCGGCGGCAAGGCGCCGGCCATCGTGTTCAAGGACGCCGACATCAAGAAGAGCGCCGCGGCCATCGCCGAGTTCGCCTTCTTCAACGCCGGCCAGGACTGCACCGCCATCACCCGCGTGCTGGTGGAGGAGTCCGTGCACGACGACGTCGTGGCCGCCATGGTGGAGCACACCAGGACCCTGCACACCGGCTCGCAGAACGACGAAGACAACTACTTCGGCCCCCTGAACAACGTGAACCACTTCAACGCCGTCACGTCGGTGGTGGAGAACCTGCCGGCCAACTGCCGGATCGAAACCGGCGGCCACCGAGCGGGGGAGAAGGGCTACTTCTTCGAACCCACCATCATCACCGGAGCAAAGCAGACCGACGACGTGGTGCAGAAGGAAACCTTCGGCCCGGTCATCACGGTGCAGAAGTTCAGCACCGAAGAAGAGGCAGTGGCCATGGCCAATGACGTGGACTACGCCCTGGCCTCCAGTGTCTGGACCACCAACCACGGCACCGCCATGCGGCTGAGCCGCGACCTGGACTTCGGCGCCGTCTGGATCAACACCCACATCCTGCTCACCGCCGAAATGCCGCACGGCGGCTTCAAGCAGTCCGGCTACGGCAAGGACCTCTCCATGTACGGCGTGGAGGACTACACGCGCATCAAGCACGTGATGTCCGCCCTCGACGCGTAAAACCACCCACCGCCAGGCTTCAAAGAAAGGCCTTCCCATGACCACCACCGCATCAGACATCACCTACCGCCTGGAGCAGAAGCGCAACGTCCAGGCCGACTTCCCGGGCCCCAAGTCCGTGGCACTGACCGAACGCCGCAAGTCCGTGGTGGCTGCCGGGGTCGCCTCCAGCGTCCCGGTCTACGTTGCAGACGCCGACGGCGGCATCATCCACGACGTCGACGGCAACTCCTTCATCGACCTCGGCTCGGGCATCGCCGTGACCAGCGTGGGAGCGTCCGATCCCGCCGTCGTCGGCGCCGTCAAGGAAGCGGTGGAGCACTTCACCCACACCTGCTTCATGGTCACCCCGTACGAAGGCTACGTGGCGGTCGCCGAGCAGCTGAACCGCCTCACCCCGGGCGACCACGAAAAGCGCACCGTCCTCTTCAACTCCGGCGCGGAAGCAGTGGAAAACGCCGTCAAGGTGGCCCGCCTGGCAACCGGCCGGGACGCCGTCGTCGCCTTTGACCACGCCTACCACGGCCGCACCAACCTGACCATGGCGCTGACCGCCAAGGCCATGCCGTACAAGACCAACTTCGGACCGTTCGCTCCCGAGGTCTACCGCATGCCCATGAGCTACCCGTACCGCGAGGAAAACCCCTCCATCACCGGTGCCGAGGCCGCCAAGCGTGCCATCACCATGATCGAGAAGCAGATCGGCGGCGACCAGGTGGCCGCGATCATCATCGAGCCCATCCAGGGCGAGGGCGGCTTCATCGTTCCCGCCGAGGGGTTCCTGCCCGCGCTGGCCGCCTGGGCCAAGGAAAAGGGCATCGTCTTCATCGCGGACGAGGTCCAGTCCGGCTTCTGCCGCACGGGCGAATGGTTCGCAGTGAACCACGAGGGCGTCGTCCCGGACATCATCACCATGGCCAAGGGCATCGCCGGCGGCATGCCGCTGTCCGCCATCACCGGCCGCGCCGACCTGCTGGACGCCGTCCACCCCGGCGGCCTGGGCGGCACCTACGGCGGCAACCCGGTGGCCTGCGCCGCGGCGCTGGCCTCCATCGGCTCCATGGAGGAGTACGACCTGAACGGCCGTGCCCGCCACATCGAGGAACTCGCGCTGGGCCGGCTCCGCGGCCTGCAGACTGAACTGGCCGGCTCCGGCACCGCCGTGATCGGCGACGTCCGCGGCCGCGGCGCCATGCTCGCCGTCGAACTTGTCCAGGCAGGGTCCAAGGAGCCGAACCCGGAACTGACCAAGGCTGTTGCCGCCGCCTGCCTCAAGGAAGGCGTCATCATCCTCACCTGCGGCACCTACGGCAACGTCATCCGCCTGCTGCCGCCGCTGGTCATCACCGACGAACTGCTGAACGACGGCCTGGATGTCCTCGCCGCCGCCATCAAGGCCAACGCCTAACCGGAACGACTCCCTCCGGCAACGCAAAGAAGGTGGGCTCCCGGTTGGGAGCCCACCTTCTTTGTCATCGGACGCTTTCTAGGCGGCCTGGCGGAGCGCTGCCCGGCGGGCCACCGAGTTTCTGCGCGCCGTCCGCAGCATGTCCAGGGTCAGCAGGAGCAGTGCCAGCCACACCACCCCGAACCCCATCCAGCGCTCCACGGTCATGGCCTCCCGGAACACCAGCAGCGCTACCAGGAACTGCAGCACGGGGGCAAAGTACTGCAGCAGCCCGATGGTGGTCATGGGCAGCCGCCGCGCGGAGGCGCCGAAGAAGAACAGCGGAACGGCGGTGATCACGCCGGACGCCAGCAGCAGCCAAAAGTGCCCGGGCCCCTGGGAAGTCAGCGTGGAGCTGCCGTTCGCGGCCAGGACCACCATGGCCACGGCGGCCAGCGGCGCCAGCACCATGGTCTCCACGCTGAGGCTGGTGATGGCGTCCACCCTCGACCCCACCCGGTTCTTGACGAAGCCATACAGGCCGAAGCTGAACGCCAGCGTCAGCGCAATCCACGGCAACTTCCCGTAGGAGTAGGTGAGGACGCCCACGGCCACGAAGCCCACGCCCACCGCGGCCCACTGGAGCGGACGCAGCTTTTCCTTCAGGACGAGCACGCCGAGGAGCACCGAGACCAGCGGGTTGATGAAGTAGCCCAGTGACGTTTCCACCGCCTGCCCGGTGGTCACGCCGTAGGTATAGGTCAGCCAGTTGATGGCGATCAGGAAAGCAGCCAGCGCCAGGGAACCAAACACGCGGCGGTCCTTCAGCGCCGCAGCCAGCACACCCCACGCCCGGGTGACCGTGATCAGGAGGGCGCAGAACAGGAGCGACCACACCACGCGGTTGGCCACGATCTCGACGGCGCCGGCCGGCATCAGGATGAAGAAGTACAGCGGGAGCAGCCCCCACAAAACGTACGCGCCGATGCCGAACAGCATTCCCGCCGTCGAATCCCCGGCGACTGCCTTGGGACCCGCGGGCACCGCATCACCTGCCGTGGAGCGTGACGTGGGGGAGGTGGCTACGGGGGTTCCTTCTGGCATGGGCACGCTTTCCATAACAGCAGCCCGCGGGCAGGTATTCCGGGAGGCAGGCGGGAAAACCCGAAAATAGTCAGTAGGCTTTCTTTCATGACATGTGCCCGTACCCCGCAGCCGGCCCCATGAGGCTCCGGCGCAGCAACGCCTCGGGCCGCGGCTACCGCAGGGTACCGGCAGGCAAAGGCTTCAGTTACCGGGACCTGGACGGCTCCACCCTGCCGCCCGGTCCCGTCCGTGACCGGCTGGAGAGCATCGGCATCCCGCCCGCGTGGACGGACGTCTGGATTGCCCCGTTTGAGAACGGCCACATCCAGGCCACCGGGGTGGACGCGGTGGGCCGTCGCCAGTACATCTACCACCCGGAGTGGCGTGAGCGTAAGGATCGGGTGAAGTTCGACCGGTCCCTCCAGCTGGCCGAATCGCTGCCCGCGGCACGCCGCATGGTCACCATGGACCTGCGCAGCGATGGCTTCACCCGCGAGCGGGTCCTGGCGGCCGCGTTCCGGATGCTGGACAGCGGATCCCTGCGCGTGGGGTCCGAACGCTACACCAATGAAAACGGCAGCCGGGGCCTGGCTACCCTGCTGTGCGCCCACGTCCAGGTCCGCAAGGACCGCATCCTGCTGCGCTTCCCGGGCAAGAGCGGCAAGGACTGGGAATCGGAGATCCGCGACCCGGACCTCGCCGTCGTGCTGCGCCTCCTCAAGCGCCGCGGGCCCAACGCCCGGCTCCTGGCCTACAAGGAGGGCAGGACCTGGCGTCCGGTCACCAGCGCGGACATCAACGCCTACGTGAAGGAGCGGACCGGATCGGACTTCACCGCCAAGGATTTCCGCACCCTTCGCGGGACGGTGGCCGCGGCGGCAAGCCTTGCCCGGACCGGCCCCCAGCGCACGGCGGCCAAACGGAAACGGGCCATCAGCCGGGCCATGCACGAGGCCGCGGAGACGCTGGGCAACACACCCTCCATCGCCCGGAAGAGCTACGTGGACCCCCGCGTCCTGGACCACTTCCATGACGGCGAAACCATCGATCCAAAGCGCCTGGACTCGGCGGAGGCCGAACTCCGGGCACTCCTGTACCGCGAAGGCAAGGTGGTGGCCCTGGCCGCCAACTAGAATGGGGGACTGTGCGCTGCATGACGCGGCGCAGTCTCATAAAACGTGAGCAGGACCAGTTCAGAAGGGCTCCCGGTGTCCAACAAGAGCGAAACCGCCAACCGTCCCCTCCGCGTCGCCATCGTCGGCGCAGGACCGGCAGGAGTCTATGCTGCGGACATCCTCACCAAGTCCAGCGGGGTGAAGGACGGCGACTTCCAGGTCAGCATCGACCTCTTCGAGGCCTACCCCGCGCCCTACGGACTGATCCGTTACGGCGTGGCCCCGGACCACCCCCGCATCAAGGGCATCGTGAACGCCCTGCACAAGGTCCTGGACCGCGGGGACATCCGGTTCCTGGGCAACGTGACCTACGGCCGGGACCTTACCCTGCACGATTTCCGGGCCTTCTATGATGCCGTGATCTTTTCCACGGGCGCCGTGAAGGACGCGGACCTGGACATTCCCGGCATCAACCTCCAGGGCTCGTTCGGCGGCGCCGACTTCGTGTCCTGGTACGACGGGCACCCCGATGTTCCCCGGGAATGGCCGCTCGAGGCCAGGGAAATCGCCGTCATCGGCAACGGCAACGTGGCCCTGGATGTGGCCCGCATGCTGATCAAGCACCCCGAGGAGCTGCTGAGCACCGAGATTCCGGACAACGTCTACCAGGGCCTGAAGTCCTCGCCCGTCACGGACGTCCACGTTTTCGGCCGCCGCGGACCGGCCCAGGTTAAATTCACCCCGCTGGAACTGCGCGAGCTGAGCCACATGGACGACGTGGACATCGTCCTGTATCCGGAGGACTTTGAATTCGACGAGGCCTCGGATGAGGCCATCCGCAGCAACAACCAGGTCAAGACCATGGTGAACACGCTCACCAATTGGCTGGTTGAGGAGCACGCGGAGTCGGAGAGCCCCTCCTCCCGCAGGCTGCACCTGCACTTCCTGCACAGCCCCGTGGAAGTGCTCGACGACGGCACGGGCAGGGTGGGTGGCATCAAGTTTGAGCGCATGCAGCTGGACGGGACCGGCAACGCCAAGGGCACCGGGGAGTACGTCGAATACAACGTCCAGGCTGTCTACCGGGCCATCGGCTATCACGGCTCCGCCCTGGACGAACTGGAGTACGACGCCAAGCGCGGCGTCATCCCCAATGAGGGCGGACGCGTCCTGGATGCCGACGGGAACCCCGTCCCGGGCATCTACACTACGGGCTGGATCAAGCGCGGACCCGTCGGGCTCATCGGCCACACCAAGGGCGATGCGCTGGAGACCATCGGCTTCCTGCTGGAGGACCGGCCGAACCTCCCCGCTGCACAAAACCCGGACCCGCTGGCCATCATCGACTTGCTCGAGGAACGCGGTATCGAATACACCACCTGGGAAGGGTGGAACAAGCTCGACGCCCATGAGGCTGGACTCGGGGCCGCTTGGACCGGACCCGAAGGCCTGGACCACGTGGTGCGCGAACGGATCAAAGTGGTGCCGCGCGAGGACATGATCCGCATCTCCCGCGGCTGACTCCGGCCGCACTCCACCAGCAGGTGGTTACTTAGGGAGGGCCATGAGCAGGAACGTCATTCAAACCACTTTTGACGGCTTCATGAAGGGTGCGGGATTCTCGAAGCACAGCGGATCCTGGTACCGCGACACCGATGACGTGATCACTGTGGCCGAATTGCAGAAATCGCAGTATGGACTGCAGTACTACGTGAACATTGCACTGTGGCTGCGCCCTCTGGGAGAGGCGAAAACCCCCAAAGAGCAGGCCTGCCACTTTCGCAGCCGCCTCTCACTGCTTGTTGGAAGCGCGGACGGGCAGCTGGAGGCTCTGGCCGTGAAGGGGCCATCTGATGGGTCGGGCGGGCCCTGGTTGTAAACCTGGCCCTGTGACCTCTGGCCTCAGAGCCGTATTCAAGTTAGTCTGATTAACATGAATATGGCGGGAACCCGTGCCTACGACTCCCGGAAGCGTGCGGCCTCTGCCGCCGCAACCGGGCGCCGGATCCTGCAGGCAACGCTGGACCTCTTCATGGAGGGGCCGCTCGCCGGCGTGACGCTGAACGCCGTTGCTGAACGGGCCGGGGTGACCGTCCAGACCGTCATCCGCCGCTTCGGCGACCGCCCGGGCCTGATCCACGCCACGGCGGAATTCGCGTCAGCGCAGGTTGCCGGCCAGCGCGGTGCCGCTCCTCCCGGCGACGTACCCGCCGCCGTCGACAATCTCCTGGAACACTACGAAACCACCGGCGCCCTGGCCCTGAAGATGCTGGCCGAGGAGGAAACGTCCCCTGTCCTCGCAGAGATCACCGAAGGCGGCCGGCAGCTCCACCGGCAGTGGTGCGAACGCGTCTTCGCGCCCTTCCTCGCAGATGACTTCCTGCCGGACGGGGTAGAGCGGAAGCGCCGCCTTGCCCAGTTCGTCGCCGTCTGCGACGTCTACACCTGGAAGCTGCTCCGCCTCGATGCCGGGCTCAGCCGCGACCACGTGGCCCACTGCCTGCTCGAAATGCTGGAACCCTTCATCCGGAGGCCCTGATGTCCACCGTCCTTGCCTACACCTCTCCCGCCATCGGCCACCTTTTCCCCATGGTCCCGCTGCTCCAGGAGCTGAAGGCCCGCGGCCATGGTGTCCACGTCCGTACCCTGCGCCGGCAGGTCCCGCTGCTCATGGAGGCGGGGTTCCATGCCGGACCGGTGGATGACCGGATACTTGCGGTCGAGGCCACTGACTACCGCGCCAACAACGCGAAGGCGGCCCTGGCTTCCAGCGTGGAGACCTTCACGGCCCGCGCCCGGTTCGACGCCCCGGACCTGCAGCAGGCCATTGATGACGTTCGCCCGGACCTGCTGCTCATCGACATCAACGCCTGGGGAGCCCGCATCCAGGCCGAATCCTCGGGGCTGCCGTGGGCCACCTTCAGCCCCTACACCCCGCCGCTCCAGTCGAGGGGAACGCCGCCGTTCGGACCCGGGCTTGCCCCCATGTCCGGCCCGCTGGGGAGGGCCCGTGATGCACTGGCCCGCCGCCTGGTGACCGGCGCCGTGGAAAAGCTGATGCTGCCGCACATCAACGCGCTGCGGGCTGAGCTGTCCGCCGGCCAACTGCCACCCGTCAGCGGTGCGGACGAGATGTTCCGCACCGCGCTGCTGATGCTTGTGGCCACGTCGCAGCCGTTCGAGTATCCCCATCCGGACTGGGGGCCGGACGTGCGGATGATCGGCGCGCTCGGCTGGGAACCGCCCGCGGAGCCTCCCTCCTGGCTCGGGGATGGCCAGGACCCCGTGGTCCTGGTGACCACATCCTCCGAATACCAGGCCGACGAAGCCCTGGTACGGGCGGCGCTGGCCGGCCTGGCCGCTGAACCCTTCACCGTGGTGGCCACCCTGCCGGCAGCGGACACCGGGTCCGCCGGGGCGCACCGGGCATCCGGCGCCGAAGCCTTTGCGTCCGTCCCGGCCAATGCCCGGCTGGAACACTTCGTGCCGCACGGTCCCGTCCTTGACCGCGCCGCCGTCGCCATCACGCACGGCGGCATGGGGGCGACGCAGAAGGCGCTCGCCAAAGGGGTGCCCGTGGTGGTGGTTCCGTTCGGCAGGGACCAGCACGAGGTGGCGGCGAGGGTGGTGGCCGCCGACGCCGGGGTGCGGCTGAGCCGGAAGCACCTCACCCCGGAAAGGCTCCGCGCCGCCGTCCACCAGGCCCGGACCAAGGCGCCGGGGGCGCGGCGGGTTGCGGAGGGCTACGCTGCCGCGGGTGGAGCAGTGGCAGGGGTGGATGCGCTGGAGGAACTGGTACGGCTAGACTAGCCGCGCCAGAAGCCTGCACTTTCCGGGAGTTCGATGACGAACCTGCTCCAGCCTGAACCGCGCCAGCGCGCCGCGCTGGCAGGTCACGAGCGCCTGGACGGTGCCATTCCAGAGATGCCGGGCCTGGGCGATGCCACGCCCGAAATCCCCGGCCTGCGCAAACTCATCAGGGAATCGTGGCTACGGTCCGCCGGCTTCAAAGCCAATCCTGACAATGCGGCCGCGCCGCTTGCCTTCGACTGGGACGAGCTGGAGGACTACCGCCGGCAGCACCCCCTTGCAGCGATCATGCCGGTCATCAACAAACTCCTGGTCCAGCCCAGCCATGACAGCGGCCTCCTGGTGGCCGTAGGCGATGAGGTGGGCAGGCTCCTGTGGGTGGACGGCGACCCCACGCTCCAGCGCCGCGCCGAAGGCATGATGTTCGTCCCCGGTGCCGACTGGTCCGAGGCCAGTGTTGGCACCAGTGCCCCGGGAACGGCCCTGGCCCTGGGCAAGGGGATCCAGATCGCCGGCGCCGAGCACTACCAGCGGGCCGTCCATCCCTGGAGCTGCACCGCCGTCCCCTTCCACGACCCCGATTCAGGCGCCGTGCTGGGCGTCGTGGACATCACCGGGACAGCCACCGCGGTGGCGCCGCATACGCTGTCGCTGGTGGAGGCCACCGTGGCGGCCGCGCAGGCGCAGCTGCGGGTGGAGCGCCTGCAGCGCGCGGCGGAGCTGGCCAGGAAGCCCGTACGACGGCGGTCCCCGGCGTCCGCCGGCAGGCAGGGCCAGGGTGCCAAGGAAGGCAGCCTCTACCGGAACAGCCTGCAGCTGCTGGGCCGCGACCAGGCGCTGCTCAGCCTGGGCGGCAGGACGGTTTCGCTGTCCGCCCGGCACAGCGAGATCCTGGCCCTGCTCAGCACCCACCCGGACGGGCTCACCGCGGAGGAACTCAGCTCTCTGCTGTATCCCGGGGACGGCCCTACCATGACGCTGCGCGCCGAGATGGTCCGCCTGCGCAAGGTCATCCAACAGCTTTCCCCGGACGCTGTTCCCGGCTCGCGCCCCTACCGGCTGCCTGTCGACCTGGTGCCGGACACCGGCCAGGTGCTTAGTTGCCTGCAGCGCGGTGCACACCGGATTGCCCTGGAGATTTACCGCGGCGGCGTGCTCCCGCGCTCCGAGGCGCCCGGCATCATCGAGCTGAGGAACAGGGTCTCGTCCCTGCTCCGGGAGGCCGTCCTCACGGATGGAAGTGCCGAGTCCCTGCTCAAGTACGCCGCGCTTCCCGAGGCAAGTGACGACGTCGGAATCCGCCGCGCCGCGCTCCGCCTCCTGCCTCCGCGCTCACCCAAGCGGGCCGCCGTCGTGGCCGACCTGGAACGGCTGGAAGCCGAACTGCGCGCCTGACAACGCCCCCCTGTGACACCGGCCACAGGCCTGCAACCTGGCTGCAACCTGCCAACTCCTACGCTGTCTCCAACGGCGAACGGCCCCTGGGGCCCGCCTTCTGCACAGCAAAGGAGCTAAGCACATGACCGTTTACGCACAGCCGGGAACCGACGGTTCGAAGGTCACCTTCAAGGATCGGTACGAAAACTGGATCGGCGGGGAATGGGTGGCCCCCGTGAAGGGGCAATACTTCGACAACATCACTCCGGTGACGGGCAAGGCGTTCTGCCAGGTGGCCCGCGGCACGGCCGAAGACATCGAACTGGCGCTGGACGCGGCGCACAAGGCGGCACCGTCCTGGGGCAAGACCTCAGCAGCGGAACGTGCCGCCATCCTGAACAGGATCGCCGACCGCATCGACGAAAACCTGGAAATGCTCGCCGTCGCCGAAACCTGGGACAACGGCAAGCCGGTCCGGGAGACCCTGAACGCGGACCTGCCGCTGGCGGCGGACCACTTCCGCTACTTCGCCTCAGCCGTCCGTGCCCAGGAAGGCAGCCTCTCCCAGCTGGACGAGAACACCACCGCATACCACTTCCACGAACCGCTCGGCGTGGTGGGCCAGATCATTCCCTGGAACTTCCCCATCCTCATGGCCGTCTGGAAGCTGGCACCCGCGCTCGCCGCCGGAAACACGGTGGTGCTCAAGCCCGCCGAACAGACGCCAAGCTCCATCCTGGTGCTGGTGGAACTCATCGGGGACCTGCTGCCCGCCGGCGTGCTGAACGTGGTCAACGGCTTCGGCGTGGAGGCCGGCAAGCCGCTGGCCTCCAGCTCCCGGATCCGGAAGATCGCTTTCACCGGCGAGACCACCACCGGCCGGCTGATCAGCCAGTACGCCAGCCAGAACCTCATCCCCGTCACCCTGGAACTGGGCGGCAAGAGCCCCAACATCTTCTTCAACGACGTTGCCCAGGAGAACGACGCGTTCTACGACAAGGCCCAGGAAGGTTTCGCGCTGTTCGCCTTCAACCAGGGCGAAGTCTGCACCTGCCCGTCCCGGGCGCTGGTCCAGGAGGACATCTACGACTCCTTCATGGCGGACGCCGTGGCCCGGGTGGAAAAGATGGTCCAGGGCAACCCGCTGGACACCGATACGCAGGTTGGTGCACAGGCCTCCAACGACCAGTTGGAGAAGATCCTGTCCTACATTGACATCGGAAAGCAGGAAGGCGCCAGGATCCTCACCGGCGGCGCCCGCGCCGAACTCCCGGGCGATTTGGCGGGTGGCTTCTACGTCCAGCCCACCGTGTTTGAGGGCCACAACCGGATGCGGATCTTCCAGGAGGAGATCTTCGGGCCCGTGGTGGCGGTGACTAAGTTCAGCGACTACAACGACGCCATGGGCATCGCCAACGACACCCTCTACGGGCTGGGCGCCGGTGTCTGGTCCCGCAACGGCAACGTGGCCTACCGCGCCGGCCGGGAAATCCAGGCCGGCCGTGTCTGGGTCAACAACTACCACGCCTACCCGGCGGGTGCCGCCTTCGGTGGCTACAAGTCCTCGGGCATCGGCCGTGAAAACCACGCCATGATGCTGGACCACTACCAGCAGACCAAGAACCTGCTGGTCAGCTACGACGAAAACAAGCTGGGCTTCTTCTAGGCCAGCACTACCCCCCGCTACAACGACGCAAGGATTTCGCCAATGACGACGACAATGCAAGCAGCAGTAGTAAACAAATTCGGTGCCGACCTGTCCGTCCAGGACGTCGCCATGCCGGTACCCGGGCCCGGCCAGGCACTGGTCAAAGTCTTGACCACCGGCGTATGCCACACCGACCTCCACGCAGCAGAAGGGGACTGGCCGGTCAAACCCGCCCCGCCGTTCGTTCCCGGCCACGAGGGCGTGGGGGAGGTGGTGGCACTGGGTGAAGGCGTCACCGACCTCCGCATCGGAGACGTGGTGGGCAACGCCTGGCTGTGGTCCGCCTGCGGTGACTGCCAGTACTGCCGCACCGGCTGGGAGACCCTCTGCGAGGCCCAGCAGAACGGCGGCTACACGGTGGACGGGTCCTTCGGGGAGTACATGCTCGTGGACTCACGCTTCGCGGCGCGCATACCGGCGGGATCCGACCCCGTCGAGGTGGCGCCGGTGCTCTGTGCCGGCGTCACCGTCTACAAGGGCCTGAAGATGACCGAGACCCGGCCGGGGCAGTGGGTCACCATCTCCGGCATCGGAGGGCTGGGGCACATCGCCGTCCAGTACGCCGTCGCCATGGGCCTGCGGGTGGCCGCCGTGGACGTCGCCGACGACAAGTTGGCCCTGGCCAGGACCCACGGAGCGGAAGTGACCGTCAACGCGCTGCATGAAGATCCGGTAGAGGTGATCCAGCGTGAAACAGGAGGGTGCCATGGGGTGCTGGTTACGGCGGTGCATCCGTCAGCATTCGGACAGGCCATTGGCATGGCCCGCAGGGGCGGCACCATCGTGTTCAATGGACTGCCTCCGGGGGACTTTCCGGCGCCGATCTTCGACATCGTGCTCAAGGGGCTGACGGTCCGCGGTTCCATCGTCGGAACCCGGCAGGACCTTGAGGAAGCGCTGGATTTCTACGCCAGGGGAAAGATCCGCCCCACAGTGTCCGTCCGGGAGCTCTCCGAGGTCAACGCCGTCTTCGATGAGATGAAGCACGCCAAGATCGACGGCCGCGTGGTGCTGAGGTTCTGATGCCGGACCACGGGATGGACGCCGCCGTGACGCTGCCCGGGGAAGACTTTTCCCGGGTGGCGCTCACGCCGGCGGCCGTGGACCTGCTGCGGATGCTCTGGGACCGGCACGGACCGCTCATGTTCCACCAGTCCGGAGGCTGCTGCGACGGGTCCTCACCCATGTGTTACCCGGCAGGGGACTTCATCACGGGGGACTCGGACGTCCTCCTGGGGCTGTTCGACCTGTCCGACGGCCTGCAGCCACTTCCGCTGGAGTTCTGGATGTCCCGGGAACAGTTCAATTACTGGAGCCACACCCACCTGACCGTGGACGTTGTACCGGGCCGGGGGAGCGGCTTTTCGGTGGAAGCGCCGGAGGGCAAACGCTTCCTGATCCGGTCAACGCTGATGGACTGGCCTGCCTAGCAAGTTCGATGCATTACGCCTCGGGGCTCTCCATTAGGAGGGCCCCGAGCGCGTTGGCGGAAGAATATTCGGCGCAGAGGCCGTCTCACTATTCGGGACGATTGGGGCCGTCCAGTGGATGGACACTATCGTTGATAGGTCTGTTTCCATCACAAACCAGGATTGTGACCCCCCTTATGAATCTTCTGCGGACAAAATCCATCGAGCAGTCGATTGCCGACGCCGATGAGCCAGGGCGCAAACTCAAGCGTTCCCTCAGCACCTGGGACCTCATGATCATGGGCGTCGCCGTTGCTGTGGGCGCCGGTATCTTCTCGGTGGGCGCCAAGGCCGCTGCCAACTTCGCGGGCCCCGCCGTCACCGTCTCCTTCGCCATCGCCGCCGTCACGTGCGCGCTGGCCATCATGTGCTACGCCGAGTTCGCCACCGCCATCCCCGTGGCCGGATCGGCCTACGTCTTCACCTACGCCACCATGGGCGAACTCCTTGCCTGGATCATCGGCTGGAACCTGATCCTCGAGCTGTTCACGGCCGCCGCCGTCATCGCCAAGTACTGGGGCATCTACCTCAGCAAGGTGTTTGCCCTCACGGGCCTCGACATCCCGCCGGCCCTCTCGCTGGGCGGCGTGGACCTCTACTGGGGCGCCTTCCTGATCGTGGCCATCTTCACCGTGCTGCTGGTGCTGGGCACCAAGCTGTCCGCCCGCGTGGGAAACATCTTCACCCTGATCAAGATCGGCGTGGTGCTGTTCGTGATCGTGGTGGGCTTCACCTACGTGAAGCTGGAGAACTACAGCCCGTTCGTTCCCGCCGCCCAGCCCACGGCAGGCACCGGCGCCGCGGACGTCCTGAAGCAGTCCTTCTTCGGCTTCCTGACCGGTGCCGCGCCCGCCCAGTACGGCACCATGGGCATCTTCGCCGGGGCCGCACTGGTGTTCTTCGCCTTCATCGGATTCGACGTGGTGGCCACCTCCGCCGAGGAAGTCAAGAACCCGCAGAAGACGCTGCCCCGCGGCATCTTTGGCGGCCTGGCCCTGGTGACGCTGCTCTACATCCTCGTGTCCCTGGCCCTGACCGGCATGGTGTCCTACACCCAGCTGGCCGAGGCCAAGAGCCCCACCCTCACCACTGCCTTCGAGGCCGTGGGCGACACGTCCGCCGCCAAGGTCATCGCCTTCGGTTCCCTGGTGGGCCTGACCACCGTGATCATGGTGCTCCTCATGGGCCTGTCCCGCGTGGTGCTGGCCATGAGCCGCGACGGACTGCTGCCCCGGTCGCTGTCCAAGACCAGCGACAAGCGTTCCACCCCGGCGCGCCTCCAGATCATCTGCGGCGCCGCGGTTGCCCTGGTGGCAGGCCTGACCAACGTGGACCTGCTCGAGGAAATGATCAACATCGGCACTCTGTCCGCGTTCGTGGTGGTCAGCCTGGGCATCCTGGTGCTCCGCAGGAAGCGCCCGGACCTGAAGCCCGCCTTCCGCGTCCCGTTCGGCAAGGTACTGCCGGTTGTCTCCGCGGTGCTGTGCCTGTACCTGATGACCAACCTCGCCGTGGAGACCTGGATCTTCTTTGCCTTCTGGCTGGTCATTGGCCTGGCGATCTACTTCGCGTACGGACAGCGGCACTCCCGGCTCAACGAGCGCTTCGCCGAGGCCAACACCAGCGTCAACGGCGCGGCCGGCGCCGCTGCAGCCCCCGCCGCTGAACGGGACGAGGATGAGCTGAGCCGCACCTGACGGCCTGCCACCCACGCCTCCTGAACTGCCCGCCCGGCCTGTGCCTGGCGGGCAGCCGCAGTTAAGGCAGCCACGTTTCAGGGTGCGGCGTACCGGCCCACCCATTCCACGAGCGGCCGGAGCTGCCGCCACCGTTCCGCGATCCGCTCCTTCGCGGCGGGTGTGGAGACCCACTCCGGCCGGCCCACCTCGACTCCGGCGGAGAGCGATTTGTGCTTGAGCAGTTCGGCGCGGGGATGGTCTTTGTCGAATCCCCGCGGGACGGTTTTCAGCGTCTCGCCCTCGATGGCAAAACCGGCGCCGGCCACGGCATCAACAATGGCCTGAAGGGCGGCGCCGCTGGCGGAAGCGTCGGCGGCCGCGCGGAACCGTGCCAGCTGGGCGGGAGTGTGGGAGTGGTAGCCCCCACCGATCAACAGCCCGTCAGCATTGATTTGGAGATAGAAACCCACGCCTTCCTGGCGCGCAGCGAATGCTCCCTGGGCAGTTTTGTAGGGCGACTTGTCCAGTGAGAAGCGGACGTCGCGGTTGGGGCGGAAAAGCTTGGCCGGTCCGAACTCGGGTTCCAGCTCGGAGAGCAGGAGGGTGAGTGGTGCCTTGACTGATTCCTCGTACGTTGCCTTGTGTGCCAGCCACCAGTCGCGGTTGTTGTTGTCCTCCAGCTGTGCGTAGAAGCGGAAAGCTTCGATGGGGATGCCTGCGAAAGTGTTCATCTACGGAGCGTAGGGCTGCCGCCCGCAACCAGCCAGATCTACGCCGCCGTATGTGCAAAAGCGGCCCGACAGCAGAACACCCCGCCACGGAGGCCCGTGACGGGGTGTTCTTTCGGTTCAGCCGGCAGGAAGCCTGGTCAGCCGACCTTGTTGGCGGACTCTGCGGCCGACGTCGGAGCGGAGGGGGCATCCCCTGCGCCGAGGTTGGCGCGCAGCTTGGCGCCGAGTTCGGCGTCGACGTTGGTCCAGTACTGGATGGCCCGTTCCTTGATGTCGGCGCTCTTGACGCCGCCCACTGCACCGGAGATGGTCTCCAGGAACCGGGCCTTGGCGGCCTCGTCGTAGACCTCGCGGTACAGCGCACCGGCCTGCACGAAGTCGCTGTCCTCCGCGTGGAGGGAGTGCGCGGCAAGGGTCAGCTCGCCGTCGTTCTCCCAGCCGCCGGCCGGGTTCTGCGGCTCAACCGCAGCGGGGCCGCCCACGGAGTTCGGTGCATAGACCGGAACCGACGGGGCGTTGAACAGGTAGCGACCGGCGCCGTCCTGGCTGTAGTTGTTGACCTGGTTCTTGGGCTGGTTCACCGGGATCTGGGCGTGGTTGGTGCCCACGCGGTAGCGGTGCGCATCGGCGTAGGAGAAGATGCGGGCCTGCAGCATCTTGTCCGGCGAGGCGGCAATGCCGGGGACGAAGTTCGACGGCGCAAAGGTGGCCTGCTCGATCTGCGCGAAGTAGTTCTCCGGATTGCGGTTCAGTTCCATGGTGCCAACCTTGATCAGCGGGTAGTCGCCGTGCGGCCACACCTTGGTCAGGTCGAAGGGGTTGAACCTGTAGGTCTTGGCGTCCTCGTACGGCATCACCTGGACGTGCAGGTCCCAGGAGGGGAAGTTGCCGGCGGCGATGTTCTCGGACAGGTCGCGGATGTAGAAGTCTGCGTCGGAACCGGCCAGCTGCTCAGCCTGCTCGCTGGTCATGGAGTTCACGCCCTGGTTGGACTTGAAGTGGTACTTGACCCAGAAGCGCTCGCCTGCGGCGTTGATCCACTGGTAGGTGTGCGAGCCGTAGCCCTGCATTTCGCGCCACGAGGCAGGCAGGCCGCGATCACCCATGAGCCAGGTGACCTGGTGTGCGGACTCGGGGGACAGGGTCCAGAAGTCCCACTGCATGTCGGCGTCACGCAGGTGCGTGCCCGGGAGGCGCTTCTGCGAGTGGATGAAGTCCGGGAACTTGATGCCGTCGCGGATGAAGAAGACGGGGGTGTTGTTGCCCACGAGGTCGTAGTTGCCCTCGGTGGTGTAGAACTTCACGGCAAAACCGCGGGGATCGCGCCAGGTGTCCGGGGAACCGTTCTCGCCGGCGACGGAGGAGAAGCGGATCAGCATCTCGGTCTCGGCGCCCGGCTGCAGGAACGCGGCCTTGGTGTACTTGGAGATGTCCTCAGTGGCCTTGAACGTGCCGAAGGCGCCGCCGCCCTTGGCGTGCACTACGCGCTCCGGAACCCGTTCGCGGTTGAACTGGGCAAGCTTTTCGATGAGGTAGTGGTCGGTCAGGATGATGGCACCGTCGGCACCAACTGACTTCGAGTGAGCGTCGGACGTAACCGGCGCACCTGACTGGGTTGTGGAAACGGCAGTCATTGTTCTCCTATTTCTCTTTTTCTTGCGAGGGACTATGGGGAGGAAGTTGCTGGGCCCGCTGGCAGTCCTGGCAGATGCCCTGGTACATGACATCCGCGATCTGGATGGTCATGGGCTTGGCGTCAGGGTTCCAGTGGGGCGTGAGGCACGGGGCATGGCCGACGGCGCAGTCCACGTCCTCCACCCGCCCGCAGCTGATGCAGATGGCGTGGTGGTGGTTGTCGCCCACGCGTGTCTCGTACAGCGCGGGGGAGTGCGGGGGCTCGAAGCGGCGCAGCATGTGCAGGTCCGTCAGGTCGCCCAGGACCACGTAGACAGACTGGGCCGTCAGCTCGGGCAGTTCGGCCCGGGCGGCGGCCAGGATGCTTTCGGCAGGTGAATGCGGGTGGCGTTCGACGGCGGCAAGGACGGCCAGCCGCTGCTTGGTCACCCTGCGGCCGTGGGCGCGCAGGGCTGCAGCCCACGCTTCCTGGCCGTCAAAGTGCTCCATCATGGCTCCATTGAAACACTTATTTTTAGCAACTCACAATAAGGCGTGGCTTACCTTCCCGTGTCGCCCGCTAGTGTTACGGGGGTGGGGAAACTGCTTGCCGATGTCACGCCGCTCAGGGAAAGCCCGGCATTCCGCCGGTTGTGGCTCGGATCGGCGGTGTCCGCCGTCGGCAGCCAGCTCACCCTGGTGGCAGTGAGCCTCGAGGTGTACCGCCTGACGCAGGACAGCTTCTACGTGGGCCTGCTGGGCATCTTCGCGCTGGTTCCCCTCGTGATCGGTGGCCTGATGGGCGGCTCCATCGCCGACGCCCACGACCGCAGGCGGATTGCCCTGCTGGCCACCACCGTGCTCTGGCTGACCACCGGCCTGATCGCACTGCAGGCCTGGGTGCAGCTCGGCAACGTGTGGGTGCTGTACCTGCTGGTGGCACTGCAAAGCGGGGCCCAGGCCATCAACCAGCCGGCACGCAGCGCCATCATCCCCACGCTCATCCGCAAGGAACTCCTGCCGGCCGCCAACGCGCTGAGCATGCTGACCCTGGGCCTTGCCATGACCGCGGGGCCGCTGCTGGCCGGCCTCCTGGTGGCGTGGCTCGGGTTCGGCTGGACCTACACCATCGACTTCGTGAGCTTTGCCTTCGTCTTATGGGCTGTCTACCGGCTGCCACCCATGCCGCCCACCGGTGGACACAGCAAGGCGGGGATCCGCTCCGTCATCGAGGGGTTCCGGTTCCTTGGTACGCGGCCCAACCTCCGCATGACCTTCATCATCGACCTCATCGCCATGGTCCTTGCCCAGCCGCGGGCGCTGCTGCCCGCCGTCGCGGCCCTCATGATCGGCGGCGGCGAGGCAACCGTGGGCATCCTGCTGGCCTGCACCGCCGTCGGGGCCTTCCTGGCCGGCTTGTTCTCCGGTCCGCTGGGCAGCGTGCGCCGCCAGGGGACCGCCGTCGTCGTTTCGGTGATGGGCTGGGGCGCGTCCATCGGGGCGTTCGGCCTGGTGGTGCTGCTGGCCGGTCCCGCGCCGGCCGGGGCGGTGACCCTGTGGCTCCTGCCCGCCGCCGTCTGCTGTGTCCTTGCAGGCATTGCCGACTCCATCAGCAGCGTCTACCGCAACACCATCCTGCAGGCCGCGGCCCCTGACCACCTCCGCGGCCGGCTGCAGGGCGTGTTCATCGTGGTGGTGGCCGGCGGCCCTCGAATCGGGGACGTGCTGGCGGGTGGCGCGACTAAGATTTTGAATGAGGGCTGGGTCCTGCTGCTCGGCGGTGCGCTGTGTATTGCGGGGGCCTTGCTGGCGGCGAAACTGCAGCCGGGCTTCCGGACGTACGATGCGCGGAACCCGGTTCCCTAGCCGGCCGTTCCTTTTAACGAGGAGGAAACGTGCACAACCATCACAACGGACTGAAGACCGCGGCACTGTTCGGGGTGCTGTGGGCGGTGCTGCTGGGCCTTGGCGGGCTCATCGGCGTGGGGACACGCAGCTCGGCCCCCATCTGGATCATGGCCCTGATCGGCGTCGGCACCACCTTCTACGGGTACTGGAACAGCGACAAGATTGCCATCCGGGCCATGCAGGCCATCCCGGTCTCCGAAGCCCAGGCGCCGCAGCTCTACCAGATTGTCCGCGAGCTTTCGATGCGCGCCAACCAGCCCATGCCGCGCATCTATGTGTCGCCCACCATGAACCCCAACGCGTTCGCCACCGGACGCAATCCGCAAAATGCCGCGGTCTGCTGCACCGAGGGCATCCTCCAGCTCCTGGACGCCCGTGAACTCCGCGGCGTCCTGGGACACGAACTGATGCACGTCTACAACCGGGACATCCTCACCTCATCCGTGGCTGCCGCCGTCGCGGGCGTCATCACGTCCGTGGGGCAGATGCTGCTGTTCTTCGGCGGCGGTGACCGGCGCAACGCCAACCCCCTGGCCATGATCGCCATGGCACTGCTGGCGCCGTTCGCGGCGTCGCTGATCCAGATGGCCATCTCCCGCACCAGGGAGTACGACGCCGACGAGGACGGTTCGCAGCTCACCGGCGATCCGCTGGCGCTCGCCTCGGCCCTGGCCAAGATCGAACGCGGCGTCACCATCGCGCCCCTGCCGCAGGACCAGCGGCTGGTCAACGCCTCCCACCTCATGATCGCCAACCCCTTCCGCGGCGGCGCCATGAACAAGCTGTTCGCCACCCACCCGCCCATGCGGGACCGGATCGCCCGGCTGGAGCGGATGGCCGGCCGGCAGCCGTAGCCGGTTGCCCGCCGTCGGACCTGTATGCCGACGCCCTGCCTTCAGCAGCGACCCGCGCCTTCGCCGGCGACGCGCACCTTCATTTTCGCTGCGCAGATTCCTTGGCGCCCCTGGTATTTCGGGTGCGCCAAGGAACCTGCGCAGCGGTTAGCCTTTGGCGCGTCGGGAACGACGGCGGGGCGGGGCCGGCATGGGCGGTCCCGCTACGCGAAGAGGCCTTCGCCGATGAAGCCGCCGGGCTTCACCCCGCCCGGCACCGCGAAAAGTCCGGAGCCCGTGTGCTTCAGGTACTCCACCGCCAGGGTGTCGCCCTTGGCCATCGCCATCTGCATGGGGACATAGTGGGTCCGTGGATCGGTGACGAACGCAATGAAGAACAGCCCGGCGTCCAGGTGCCCCAGGCCGTCGGAACCGTCGGTGTAGTTGTAGCCCCGGCGCAGCATCCGCACCCCGCTGTTCTGGCTGGGATGTGCCATCCGCATGTGGGAATCGAGGGGGATCAGGGGTTTTCCGCCCTTGCCCTGCCGCGCGAAATCGGGCTCGGTGAACTCCCCGCCGCCGGACAGGGGCGCACCCGTTCCCTTGGTCCGGCCGATCAGGCCTTCCTGTTCGCCCAGGGACGTGCGGTCCCAGATCTCGATGTGCATGCGGATCCGGCGGGCCACCAGGTAGCTGCCGCCTGCCATCCAGGCATCCTGGGGCCGGGCGGCCGCTGCCCACACATGCTGGTCCAGCAGTTGCTGGTCCTCCACCTTCAGGTTGTTGGTGCCGTCCTTGAACCCGAAGAGGTTCCGCGGGGTCTGCTGCGTGCGGGACGTGGACGAGGTCCGGCCGAAGCCCAGCTGGGACCACCTGACCCGCACCTTGCCGAAGCCGAGCCGCGCCAGGTTCCGGATGGCGTGCACCGCCACCTGGGGGTCATCCGCGCAGGCCTGCACCACCAGGTCGCCGCCGCTGCGGGCGGGGTCCAGGTCGTCGCCGGGGAAGTGCGGCAGGTCGGCCAGGGCCTCGGGCCGGCGTCCTTCCAGTCCGAAGCGGGCCACGCCGTCCTTTTCGAACAGGCCGCCGCCGAAGCCGAAGGTCAGGGTCAGCTTTCCCGCGTTGAGGTCCAGCGCCTCGCCGGTGTCCTCCGGAGGGGCGCCATAGGGTCCGTCCACGGCGCCGGTTGCGCCCGCCGGGCGGCCCTCGGTCAGTGCTTCCGCAGCCCGCGTCCAGTCCTTGAGCAGCTGGACCAGTTCCTCACGCTTCGTCGTGGTGACGTCGAACGCGGCCATGTGCAGGCGGTCCTGGGCGGGGGTGGTGATGCCGGCCTGGTGGTCGCCGTGGAAGGGGACCACCGGGCTGTCGGCGGCCGGCGGCGCGGCAGAGGCGGCCACGGCGTCGTGCCCCAGGAAGCCTGCGGCGAGCCCCGCTGCCGCACCGCCCAGTCCGGCGATGCCAAACAGGCCGCGCCTGCTCAGGCGGGCTCCCGCCGTCGGCTGTTCCCGGTCCCCGCCATCCTGCGCCGCCCCAGGTGAAGCGGCAGGTTCATCCGGCGCGGAGGCCTCCGGCGGCCGGCCGCCAAAGGGGCAGCCGGTCACAGGACCACCGCCGCCGTCAGCCGGGACAGCGGTTCGCCGAGCGCGTCAACCAGTGACGCCAGCCGCTGGACCTGCTCAGGGGCCAGCTTGTCGTAGGAGGCGAAGCCGGTGCCCTGGGCGTGCGTGGCCAGCTCCGCCTGCAGTGCGGCGAATTTCTCATCCAGGGAGGCGGCCAGGGCAGCGTCCTTCCGAAGCAATGCGGGCTTCAGGCTTTCGAAGGCGATGCGGGCGCCGTCGACGTTCGCCTGGAAGTCCCAAAGATCCGTGTGCGACCAGATCTCCTCCTCCCCGGTCACCTTTCCGGTGGCAACCTCGTCCAGCAGTTCCTTGGCGCCGTTGCCCAGCATGTCCGCGGAAATCTCCAGGGTGCGGGTGCGCTCCACCAGGTCCTTGGTGTCGGCCACCATCCGGTCTGCGATCGAGGACCGTTCCGCTGCCGTCAACGCCGTGTAGTCCGCCGGCGGGAACAGGTCCTTCTCGGCACGGTGCCAGCCGGTCCACTCCTGGCCCGGTTCGAGATCGGCTTCACGGGCATCAAGTTGCGGGTCCAGGTCCCCAAAGGACTCGGCCACGGGCTCGATCCGTTCCCAGTGCTGGCGCGTTGCGGCGTACAGGGAGCGCGCCTCCTGCGCGTTGCCGGCCGCGAAGGCGGCGGCGAACTGCTGGGTGCCGGTGAGCAGTTGCTCGCTCTGGTCCTTGACGTAGGAGGCGTACTGCCCGGTGGCGGTGTCCAGGAGGTGCTGGAAGTCCGTGTCGGCCGACGGCTGGTTTCCGGACTGGGTGACTTCCAGGGCGCCCCTGATCCCGTCGCCTTCCATGCCCGGCTTGCAGGCTGTCGTATAGGTGCCTGCCGGGGCGGTGACCACCAGGTTGCGGGTCAGGCCGGGGCCGATGTTCTCCACCTCGCCCAGGATGCGCAGCCCGTCCGCTGCCAGCAGGTAGAACTCGGTGACCTCCGTGCCCTCGTTCTTCACGGAGAAGCTGAGGTTTCCGCTGGGCACGCTGCCGGCCGAGACCTTGCACTCGGTGTTTGAGCTGACAACCTCGATGGCGCCACCCGAGGTGTCCGCTGCCTTGGTGTTGTCCGTGCAGCCGGTGAGGAGCAGAGGGACGGCCACGACGGCGGCAGCAAGGGCGGCGGGCTTGTTTCGGAAGACGTACCGGGGTGTTTTGGGCAGGGTGAAGCCGGGCATTGGGTTGTCCTTTGGGTGCGGGTGCGGAGGTCTTTGGGGGTCAGGCAGGCCGTCAGGCAGCGGCCGGGGCTTTGGCGGTGTGGTTGTTGCCGGCCATGGTCCTGCCTGGCGGCACCGACGTGAAGTGCGTGCGCAGGTAGAGGAACAGCACGGGCAGTACGTACACAAGCCACGCCGCGGCTTCCAGCCAGGTGGTAGCCGGGGAGAAGTTCAGGGTGCCCTTGAGCAGGGTGCCGTACCAGGACGACGGCGGTACCGCGGCGCTGATATCGAACGCCAGGGAGTGCAGGCCCGGAAGGAGCCGGGCCTCCTGGAGATCATGGACGCCGTAGGACAGCACGCCGCCGGCGATGACGATGAGGGCGGCGCCGGTCCAGGTGAAAAAGCGGGAGAGATTGACCTTCAGGACGCCGCGGTGCAGCAGGTAGCCCAGGCCGGCCGCGGTTGCCAGGCCAAGCAGGGCGCCCAGCAGTGGCTGGGTGGTCTCACCGGTGGCCTTGGCCGCCGCCCACAGGAAGAGGGCCGTTTCCAGGCCTTCCCGTCCCACGGCGATGGCTGCCACCACGGCCAGGCCCCAGCCGGCTCCGCCTGCGGAGCGGTCGACCCGCGACTTCAGGTCGCTCCCGAGTGTCCGGGCGGTGCGGGCCATCCAGAAGACCATCCAGGTGACCAGGCCGACGGCGAGGATGGACAGGCTGCCGCCAATCGCCTCCTGCGCCTGAAACGTGAGGCCCTTGGGGCCGAAGGTCAGGAGGGCCCCGAACCCGACGGAGACAGCCACGGCCGCCGCAACGCCTGTCCACAGCCGGGGGATGAGGTGGCGGCGGTCCGTCTTGGCCAGGTAGGCCATGAGGAGGACCACCACCAGGGTGGCTTCGAGTCCTTCGCGCAGGCCGATCAGGTAGTTGGCAGTCATGGAGGTTCTTTCGCTCAGGTAAGCCTTACTTAGGCAGGCCTAAGGATGAGATTACCCGGCGCTGGCAATTACGCAAACTAAACGTGCTGTAATCTCGCGTTCGTTACGCATGGCGGGGCCGCAGCGGAATCGGCGACCGGCTCCGCCGTCCGCAAGACGCAAAGCCGCCCGCGACACGCAAGGCCGTCCGCAAGACGCAAAGCCGCCCGCGACACGCAAAAAGGCCGGCGCCCCCCGTATATCGGGTGCGCCGGCCGTTAGGCGTAGCGGAGGAAATTATCCGCGTCGAAATCGACGGCGGGGAGGGCTAGCTGCGGAAGTTCACAAACTGCAGGTCGGCTTCCTCGAAGTCCTTCAGCAGCGCCATGGTGGCCTGCAGGTCATCGCGGGACTTGGAGGAGACCCGCAGTTCGTCGCCCTGGATCTGGGACTTCACCGATTTGGGCGCCTCGTCCCGGATCAGCTTGTTGATCTTCTTGGCCAGGTCCTGCGCAATGCCTTCCTTGATGGAGGCTTCCAGTCGGAACTCCTTGCCGGATGCGTAGGGCTCGCCGGTATCCAGCGACTTTAGTGAGATTCCGCGGCGGATCAGCTTGGACTGCAGTACGTCCAGGACCGCCAGGACGCGTTCCTCGGAGTTGGCCTTCATGAGGATCTTCTCGCCGCTGAAGTCCACCTCGGCCCCGACGCCCTTGAAGTCGTAGCGCTGGGCGAGTTCCTTCTGGGCCTGGTTGAGCGCGTTGGCCACTTCCTGCTTGTCCACTTTGCTTACGACGTCGAACGTTGACTCGCCTGCCATGACTCTCCTTTGTTGATGGGGCGCCCCGCGCGGAACAGGGCCAGGATCACTGGAATCCAGCCTAGTACGGATGCCCGGACCGGTGGGGGCCGCGGATTCACAGTTCCCTCTCAGCGGACGCACCGGGGGAACGAAGGCGCGCTGGCGAGAGTTGGAGCAGTTGTACTGAAGTTCGAGAGGAACACCATGCACCGCAAGGCCGCCCGTTATGTCACCCGGACCACATCAGCAGCAGCGGGGGCGGTGGCCACGGCGGCGACCTCGGTGGCGGCGGCAGCGCTGGCAGCCTCCATCATCTTCAGCCCGGTGGCCGACGCCTCCTCCCGCATGGATGGGGTACGGGCGGACCTTCAGCGGGCCGTGCAGCTGAACCAGATCACCGAGGAGCAGGCCCTGAGCTTCGAGGCCAAGCTGGCCGGACGCATCCTGGGCCAGGAGGCATAAAACAGCGGTTTTCCGGCGCTGTTTCGCGGCTTTTGGGGCTGCCCGGGACTCGATTCGATTCTTCGGCGGAAGTTCTGTAAAGTTGTCTTGCCCGCGGTTACTGAAGCGGAACGGACGGAAACGGACGCTCCGAACACTGCATCAGCGGGTACTTCTTTTGAAGTTCGGCAGATTACCCGAGCGGCCAAAGGGGGCTGACTGTAAATCAGCTGGCAACGCCTACGGGGGTTCGAATCCCTCATCTGCCACCCAAGGAAAGCCTCCGGAACCACCATGAACTGCTCCCCGGAAGTTGGACTGAGAAATTCAGTTCCGACTTCCGGGGAGCAGTTTTATGCATGCACGTAGTTCGTTGTCTGAGGTTCAGCGTGAGGCCGCTGTAGCGTGGTTTGAGAAGGGCATCGCGGATAGTGCGGCGGCGACGTTGCTAGGGGTGTCCCGCCCGCCGATAAGGGTTCTCTATCGGCGGTGGAAGATCCATGGTCGAGGAGCGCTGGTGGCCAAGCCGACGAAACAGGTGTACTCGTTCGAATTCAAGCTCGCGCTGGTTGAACGGTTTATCGCCGGTGAGACTGCCCCGGATCTCGCGGCGGAGGTGGGTTTGTCCTCGCCCACGCTACTGAAGACGTGGGCCCGGGCGTATCGCCGCGAGGGCCCGGACGCATTACGTCCCAAGTCCAAGGGCAGGCCTAAGGCACCTGATGCCCCGCAGCCGGCCGAGGTATCGGAACTGGAGCGGTTACGGCGGGAGAACGAACGGTTGCGGGCGGAAGTGGCTTACCTGGGAAAATTGCGGGCCTTGAGGGCGCAGGAACGACGGTGAAGGTCCAAGCCCTCATCGCTCTCAAGGCTGACTTCCCGCTTCCGGTCCTGCTGCAGGCAGCATCTCTTGCCAGATCGACGTTCTTCTATCATCAGGCACGCATCCAAGGCCCTGATCCGCAGGAGTTCATCAAGGCCGCTGTCAGGGAAATTTTCGAGAAGAACCATGGCCGGTACGGGCACCGGCGGGTCCACACCGAGATGGTCAAGCAAGGGTGGACGGTCGCGAAAAAGACCGTTCTGAAGCTCATGCGGTCCCTGAATCTGGTGTGCAAGGTCCGGCGGAAGAAGCGTTATAACTCCTACCAGGGCGGGCAGGGCCGGGTTGCTCCGAACGTGTTGAACCGGGAGTTCGAGGCTGATGCCCCGAACCGGAAGTGGGTAACGGATGTGACGGAGTTCAGCGTCGGCGACCGTAAGCTCTACCTTTCGCCGGTTATGGATCTTTTCGACCGGCAGATCATCTCCTACTCGATCAGCCCGTCTCCGAATCTGGAGCTCACCAATAATTCGCTGCGCCAGGCCCTTGCCTGCCTTGAGGATAACCAGCAGCCACTCGTGCATTCGGACCAGGGCTTCCAGTACCAGCACGTCTCGTGGCGAAAACTCTTACAGGAAGCCGGCGCGAGCCAGTCGATGTCACGCAAGGGCAACTGCTACGACAACGCCGTGATGGAAAACTTCTTCGGCCACCTTAAGGAAGAGCTCTTCCACCACGTGCGATACCTCAGCACCGACGCCTTGGCAGGGGCACTGCACGAATACATCCGCTGGTACAACACCGAAAGAATCTCGACAAAGCTCAAGGGCCTGAGCCCGGTGCAATACCGGACCCAGACCCTCGCGGCTTAGGCTCTTATTTAGTCAGTCCAACTTCCGGGGAGCAGTTCACCAGGTTCCGGGGGCTTTTTCGTGTCTTCAGGCAGGGTCGGAGGCCGCCTGGAAACGGTGCCAAACCGTCGTCGACACCATGGGGGTGCGGGCGTAGTCTGACAGAATCGGCGCACGTGCCCCGATGCCCTGCGTCGATAAATCCATCGATGAAGGAGGATTCAATGAGTGCTGTACGTGAATTCATGACCACGGATGCGCGATGTATCCGTGAAGGCGAGTCCCTTGTGGACGCCGCCCGGATGATGCAGGACCTGGACTGCGGCGCCCTCCCCATCTGCGGGGATGACGGCAAGTTGAAGGGCATGATCACCGACCGCGACATTGTGCTCAAGTGCGTCGCCGCCGGCCGTGACCCGGGCCAGATGATGGCCCGCGACCTCGCCTCCGGCAAGCCCTACTGCGTCGACGCCGACGCCAACGTCGATGCAGCCATCGACATGATGGAAAAGCACCAGGTCCGCAGGCTCCCGGTGATCTCCGACCACAAACTGGTGGGCATCATCAGCCAGGGCGACATTGCGCGCAACTACTCCGAACAGCGCGTAGGCGAACTGGTGGAGCACATCTCGGAGCGCCACGGGATATAGCGCCGGCAATGCGGCATGGCCTTGTCCGCGGATCCAAGCCGTAAAGGTTCGGACCCGCGGACAAGCTTTTGATAACCCGGCTCAGCTCCCGGGTTCACGTGCCTTCAGTTCAGTGCGATCAGCAGCATCTGGCTTGTGCCCGGGATGCAGGTCTGCAGGATCGCCCGGGGGAAACCGCCGAACACCGCAATCACGTCGTTGGTGGTTCCGGGATTGGGGACCGTCCCGCGCCCCGTTACCGTGAAGGTTCCATAGCCCGGGATGCTCACCGTCTCACCCACGCTGATCCCGGAGAACCGGGCCCAGCCGCCGCAGAAATCATGCTCGGTGATGAACAGCGAATAGCCGTCATTGGGGGTGAAGTGGATGGGCCCGATGCAGGCGTCCACCATGGACTGGCCGCCGGAGCCGGCAACGTAAATGGTCCGGATTGCAGGCGCTGCGGGGACGGGAGCCGGAGCAGGTGCCGGTGCGGCCGCTGGAGCCGGGGCCGCGGCAGGTGCCGCGGCCGGAGCCGGGGCGGGTGCGGCCACTGCGATGGCCGGACCGGTCAGCAGGAGCGTCTGGCCAGGGTAGATGATGCTGTAGGCGCTGAGCCCGTTGGCCGCGAGCATGGCGTTCATGTCCACGCCATGGCCGGCAGCAATCGCGCCCACGGTGTCGCCCGGGACCACGGTGTACACGTTGGGGTCACCGGCAGGCGCGGGGGCCAGTGCGGGCGCAGGTTCCGGCGCAGGTTCGGCTGCTGCCGGTGCGGGGGCAGGCGCCGGGTCGGCGGCCGGCGCAGCAGCCTGTGCCGCCACCGCCGATGCCGCACCCGGATCGCTTTGTCCGGATGCCACGGCGTCCGTGGCTGTTTCGGCTGCGGCGCTTGGCGACGGTGGTGAGGCGGCCTCTGCCACCTGGGCCGCCGCCGTCGTGCTTCCGCCGAGGGTAGCGGGCGGCGCTGCCATGGCGCCCACGCCTACCGCGGCCACAACGGCCGCCGTGGCCATGCCGGCCCATAACTTGTTGCTGATGACCGGCCGGCCGGTGTTGAGGTCAGTCCGTGGTTCGTCGGTGGCGAAGCTTCTGCTGGTGCCCTCGGGGGAGGGAATGAAAGGCTGTTTCATGGAGTTGGCCCATCTGGGTTCGGTCCAGCCAGGTTGTGCTGCTGCACACCGGTGCGCCGGACGGATGGCGAAGTCATGGCACCGCCGGCCCCGGCAGTTGCCGGAGCCGCAGGCGGCACAGGGTGGAGGCATCCGCATACCCAGAAAATGCGGAACTCCGCGTGAAGGCAGGAACGTCCGGAAGCCACCCGGGGGACCTGCCAGTGCGTGTTGGTCCTAGGAATCCCGAGTCTAGGAATCGCCCCAAGGCCGGGGCACCAGTAGGAATTACCCGAGTTTTCGGGGCCGGTACCCGCCCGCGGCAGCGAAGCTACTCAGCATCCGGAAGCCCAATACTTGCCACCGGCCGTGACCTGGAGGGCGCAGGCCAACCACCAAACGGAATCTCTCAATCCCCGCTTCTACGGCGTCCGGCGTTCCCGCAGCTCGGCGATTTCCCGGCGCAATGAGGCAATCTCGGCCACCAGTTCCGTCACTTCAACCCGCAGCGGCTCTTCCACGGCCTCCGCCACCGTTTCCGCTGTATCCTCAACCCGCTGGACGAGCCAGGAGGCAATGGACGCCGTCACGACACCCAGCACGGCGATGCCGCTCATCATCAGCGCCGTGGCCACCAGCCGGCCGATGGGCGTCACCGGGTACATGTCCCCATAGCCCACCGTGGTGATGGTTGCGGTGGCCCACCACAGGGCATCGCCGAACGTGGTGATCTTGGCGTCCGGCGCCCATTGTTCGACGTCCAGCACAGCCAGCGCACCGACAAAAACCAGCAGCGCCGCGGACCCCGCCACATACGTGACCACGCGGCCGCGCAGCGTTTCGCCCACGGTACGGTGCAGGACGGACAACAATGTGACCAGGCGCAGCAGGCGCAGCGGCCGGAAGAACGGCAAGGCCACGATCACCAGCTCGTGCAGGTTCCGGATGAACCACTGCCGCCGGTCAGCCGAGAGCCACAGGTTTGCCGAGTAGTCCAGGACGAAGACGAACCAGGTCACCCACATGACCGCCTCAAGCCAGTCCGCCCCACTGCCCTCGACCCTGCCGATGACCTGCCAGGCGTACGCGCCGAGAAATACCAGTGCCGTCGCCATCAGGGGCCACTCCGCCAGGGCCCGGTAGCGTTGCTGCGTCATGCAGAAAATCCTAAGGGGATGGACCGCGGCACAGCAGGCCAAAAGATGTTACCGGCGGGTAACATTGAGGTATGCACCTGCTCCTGAGAACACTGCTTCTGCTTTTCCGGTCGAAACGGCGGCCGCCGCTCACCGTATGGGAACCGGCATCCCTGCCATTGCGCGTCCTGCCCACGGACATCGACATCGCCATGCACGTCAACAACGGCATGTACCTGTCCCTGATGGACCTGGGCCGGTTCGACCTCATGGTGCGCAGCGGCGTCTGGAAGCGGATGCGCCGCCGCGGCTGGAGCCCGGTGGTGTCGGCGGAAACCATCTCCTTCCGCAAATCCCTGCAGCTGTGGCAGGACTACGCCATCGAGACCCGCATCATCGGGCTGGACACCAAGGCGATCTTCTTCGAGCAGCGCATGGTGGCCGACGGCGAGATTTACGCACGTGCCTACATCGCCACCCGGCTGGTCACCAAGACCGGCCCGGTCAGCCAGGAGGAGATCATCGCGGAGTTCGGGACACCGCCCGGGGACCTGGTGCTGCCCGAGTGGATCCATGAGTGGCGCGCCTCCAGCGCCCTGCCCGGCAGCCGCACGCCTTCCCCGCACCTGTGGGATGCCAACCGCTGAACCCCCGTGCCGGCGTCGTCCTTCCCCTATTCCCGATGACGCGGGGAGCGAACACGGGCGACAGCCGGGGCCCCGGCGCGTAGCGTGGACACATGGCTACCCTCGACATCACAGGTGAACAGTTCGCATCCACGATCGAAGGCAACGACATTGTCCTGGTCGATTTCTGGGCAGAATGGTGCGGCCCCTGCAAGCAGTTCGGCCCCACCTACGCAGCAGTTTCCGAGAAGCACCCTGACGTCGTGTTCACCAAAGTGGACACCGAAGCAGAGCAGCAGCTGGCGGCGGAGGCAGGCATCACCTCCATCCCCACCCTGATGGCCTTCCGTGAAAAGGTGCTGGTGTTCTCGCAGCCCGGCGCCCTGAACGCCCAGCAGCTGGAACAGGTGGTGGACGCGGTGAAGGCACTGGACATGGACGAGGTCCACGCCCACGTGGCCCGCCAGCGGGAAGAAGCGGCAGCGGCGGCCAGCCAGCCTGCCGGCCCCCGGGACGGTACGCAGGACGGCACCCAGATCCCCGACTTCTAAGACTCTGACAGCACAAAAAATGCGGGACCTCCCACTGGAGGTCCCGCATTTTTGCGTTCAGGCTGCGTCAGACGCGTTCCAGCTTGACCGGTTCGGCCAGCAACGCGCTCAGCGACTCGTTCAGGTCCTGCACAGCGGTGCCCTTGGAGTGCTTGTCCAGATCCTCCTCGGACGCCCACTGTTCGGTCAGGACCAGCTTCTCCTCCGTGGCTTCGGTCAGCTCGTAACGGATGCAGCCTGGCTCGTTCACCACCTCATCGATCGCGATTTCCAGGGCCAGCTTGACGCGGAAGAACTCGCCGTCGTTGGGAATGAACGTTGCTATCAGGTCAATGGGTGCACTCATGCGTTTCACAATACCGGGGCTGCAGGTGGCGCCCCGTTGTGTTGCGCCCGTTTCCCCGCCTGTCTTCCTTCTCCTGCAGGGATCCTGTTGGTAGCGTGCCATCATGCGTGCTTATACAGCCGGGGACACTGACGTCCCGCTCCTGGAGGAAACCATCGGCGCGAACTTTGAGCGCGTGGCCGCCCAGTTCCCCCTCCATGACGCCTTGATTGAGGCCGCACCGGTGCCGGGCGCCGATGCCCGCCGCTGGAGCTACACAAAGATGAACGACGACGTCGACCGGCTGGCGCGTGCGCTCCTCGCCCTGGGCATCGCCAAGGGGGAGCGGGTGGGCATCTGGAGCCCCAACTGCGCCGAATGGACGCTGCTGCAGTACGCCACCGCCAAGGCCGGCGCCATCCTGGTCAACGTCAACCCGGCCTACCGCAGCCATGAACTGGAATTCGTGGTCAAGCAGAACGGCATGCGCATGCTGTTCACGGCGCCGTCGGACAACAACAGCGACTACGTGGCCATGGCGCGGCAGGCCCTGCTGACTTGCCCGGACCTGCGGGAGCTGGTCTTCCTGCCGGACCACGGCCTGGAGGGGCTGACGGCCGGGAGCCCCCAAAGCGATGCCGAACTGACGTACGCCGAACTGCTCAAGCGGGCGGACGACGTGAGTCACGCTGCCCTGAAGGCCCGCATGGCCGAACTCCACCCGCACGATCCCATCAACCTGCAGTACACGTCCGGCACCACGGGCTTTCCCAAAGGCGCCACGCTCACGCACCACAACATCCTGAACAACGGCTACGCCATCGGTGAGCTGCTGGGCTACACGGACCATGACCGGGTGGTCATCCCGGTGCCCTTCTACCACTGCTTCGGGATGGTGATCGGCAACCTCAATGCGCTCAGCCACGGCGCCGCCACCATCATCCCTGGCCGCGGCTTCTCGCCGCCGGCCGCGCTTGAGGCAGTGCAGGACTTCGCCGGAACATCCCTCTACGGGGTTCCCACCATGTTCATCGCCGAGCTCGCGCTGCCGGACTTCGCCTCCTATGACCTGTCCACGCTCCGCACGGGGGTGATGGCCGGTTCGCTGTGCCCCATCGAGGTGATGAACCGGGTGATCTCCGAAATGAACATGGTGGATGTGGCCATCTGCTACGGCATGACCGAGACCTCGCCCGTGTCCACGATGACCCGCAAGGGGGACACCCTCCAGCAGCGCACCGAGACCGTGGGCAGGACCATGCCGCAACTGGAGAGCCGGATCGTTGACCCTGCCACGGGGGAGGAACTGGAGCGCGGGCAGATCGGTGAGCTCTGCACCCGCGGCTACGCGGTGATGGCCGGGTACTGGAACCAGCCTGACAAGACGGCCGAAGCCATCGACGCCGACGGGTGGATGCACACCGGCGACCTCGCCCGGATGGACGACGACGGGTACGTGGTGGTGGAGGGCCGGATCAAGGACATGGTGATCCGGGGCGGGGAGAACATCTACCCCCGGGAAATCGAGGAGTTCCTGTACACGCACCCTGCCATCCAGGACGTCCAGGTGATTGGGGTTCCTGATCCCACATATGGGGAGGAGCTGATGGCCTGCATAATCCTCAAGCCGGGCGCGGAACGGCTGGACGCCGCAGCGGTGGCCGAGTACTGCCGGGGGAGGCTGGCCCACTACAAGATCCCGCGCTACGTGGAGGTGCGCGAGAGTTTCCCCATGACGGTCTCCGGGAAGGTCCGCAAGGTCCAGATGCGCGAGGAAGCGGTGGCCCGGCTGGGGCTCTGACTAGCGGGGCTGCTGCACCAGGTCGAATCGGACTTCGCCCTCGCAGATCGAGGTGATCCGGATGGTGTAGCCGTCAAATGTGGCTTCCTGCCCGAGTGCCAACCCCGGAAAGTCTTTCGATGCCGGGCTGCTGACCTCGAACAAGGCTACCGACAGGTCCACCGTCGGCGGGTCATTCTTCAGGTGTGTGCTGGACAGTCGCACGAGCGGTGTGGCATCCGAGCCCCGCGGGGAATCCGGCAGAAGCGGAAAAGAGCCATTTGCAGACGGGATGATCCGGTAAATTCCAGTGTTGGTGCAGCTTGCCGTTGACGTCATGGCTGGCTCCTTTGATGCTTGGGGTGAGTGCTGTTGGGACGGCTCTGCGGAGGGGGAGCAGCCGCTCAGAGAGAGTGCCAGAGGCAAAACCGTGCAAGAGAGAATGCGGCCACGAAGCCGCAGGGCTGGACGCGGCATCAGCGCGCCACCGTGGCATCGCTGAAGAGCTTGGTGAATTCGTCCTGCGAGATGTACATGCGCGGCTCGGAGGGGCCCCATGGGTTTTGAAGGATGATGTTCCCCCGCTCGTCAACTCCGGTAACGAAATAGGCGTGGCCGGCATGGTATCCGTTGGGCGCCTCCTCCGGCGTTTCACCCAGTGTTGTGACCAAGGCCGGACGTCCCCGGCCGGCCGCCTCCCACAGCTTCCCGGCGTCGTCGGTGCGTTCCACGTCCGGTCCTGCCAAAAACTGGAATGCGTCGGGACCCCAGTTGCCTTCAAGGGCGCGGTAGTTGCCTGGCGGATACGCCTGGTCCGGGGGCGCCCCTTCCGCTGTCCCGTCGTTTCTGTCGTCCTCGGTGTAAACCTGTGCCAGCGCTTTCTCGACATAGGCAGGCCAGTTGCCGCCAAACCCTGCTTTGGCTCCCATCTGTGCGCCCTTGCTGTTTGCCGGCAGGTCCGAGGTGACGGTGACCCACTGCTCCTCTCCGTTCTTGTCGAACAGCAGGACGGAAACCGTGCCGTTGCCGTTGTCCGTTACGTGCTCGCGGGCCCAACCCGAATCGGCATTGATCATGGCCCCGGCGGCGGCCAAAACCACGCAGTCCCCGTACTGCCCCTGCCTGATGTCGTCAGTGCCCGGGCGTTGTCCGATCACCGGCCACTTGGGTTCCATCCACCGGTTCGTGCTGCTGGCGTCAGGGCCATCAGGCCTCGCTGCATCTCCCATGGCCTGCCCGTCCGGCTGGGCCCACGGTATGAGGTCCTTCAGGCGCCCCACCTGCTCTGCTGACGCCTTGGACAGGAGCTGGTCCAGCAGTTGCTGACGTTCGAAAGGCGTGGTTCCCTCCCAGTTGAACAGTCCCTTGCCGTCGGTCGCCGCGCCGCTGCCCAGGCTTCGGAGCTCATCATCGGTTAACGACTCCAGCAACTGGTTCAGCTGGGCAGGTTTGAGCCCGGTCAAGGCGTCGCGGAGCTTGTTGACGTCCGAATCGTTGCCCACAAAGAAGTTGTCGCCCGAAGCAGCGTTTCTGACCAGGCCCTGTAGCCTGTCCAGTTCGGGCGCGGCAAGGTTCGCTTCGCCGCGGTCGGGGTGGCGCGCCACAGAATGCTCCCCGCCGGTCAGGTAATCGGACGTCGCATCCCCGGCGGCCTTGCCGGGAGGGCCCCCGGCCGTACTGGTCCGGCCTGACGCGCCACCGGCGCCGCTGGCGCGTTCCTGCTCGTCCGCGTGCCGTGCGGCTGCCTTCCCTGCGTCCGCAAGGGCCTCAATGACGCGGCCCAGCAGGAGGCTGTGCGTGCCATTCCAGTCGTTCCGGAACCTCTCGGCGTCGGCCCCTTTCCAGGTGCCCGGCTCGCCCACGTTCCTCGACAGCGCCGTGGCAGTGGACATCAAGCGCGCGGAAGAGGCGGTAAGGGCCTTTCCCAGGGCGCGAAGTTGGGCGACGTCCGCCCCATAAATGCCTGCCATTATTCCCCCAAATATCCAGGCTCAAGCTTACGCGAGGCGCGCCGCCGGAGGCATGGGGAGAACTGCCCGCTAGCTACTGCGGCCGGTTGGGCGGCGGGATAGCCGTAGCGCCACAACGGCCACGACGGCGCCCGCCGCCAGTGCGACCAAGGCCAGGACCGCTGCCCCGTTCCTTCCGGCCATGGTGGCCTGTCGCGTCCTGCCGCCGGTGACCTCGTTGGCGGGAATGTGCCACTCGGACGGAGCCGGAAGGATCCCCTGCGGCAGTTGGGTCTCGCGCAGTTTCCGTCGGGCGGCCAGCCGCTCCCGCACCGTCTCATCGGGGGCAGCCTCCAGATCGTCGGCGGCGATGGCTGTTGGGTAGTCGATGATGTAGGGCTCACCGTAGAACGCCGACGACGCCACGGACTCCACCCAGGTGAACGGTGGTGGGGCAACGTCCCGCGCGGTGAACGCGGTCAGCAGCATCTCCCGGATTTCCTCAAGGCTCTTGCCCGTGGCCCCGCGGCGAGTCACGTCGAAGATGGCCAGTTGCAGCTTCAATTTGGCATCCCCGTCAGGATCGTGCGCCTCCGGGTCCACCACCGCGGGGTCTTGCCCGGTTGGATCCACGTCCAGGGGTTCCCCGCCGGCGTAGTTGGTGCGTCCAGGATCGGAGCTCATGGATTCCTCTCAATCGTGGTCCGGCCGTGCCTGGCTGGACGCCACACCGTAGCCTTACCCATCGCGGTCCGGATCAAGCACCCGTTGACCTGCCGTGGCAAGCCTCAGTGCCCCCGGTGGTCCTGGATGGTCATCCGCGGGCCAAAAGTGGGCTTGCGGTAACCGGTGCTCTGGATCATCCGGACCACGCGCTGCCGGTGCCCCCGCCAGGGTTCCAGCAGCCGGAGCATCCCGGCGTCGTCCGTCCTGCGTCCGGTGAGCGCCGCCCCCACGTAGGCGGCGAGGTGGTAGTCGCCCACGGAGATCGAATCCGGGCAGCCGTGGGTGCGCTGCACAACCTCGGCGGCGGTCCATACCCCGATGCCCGGAATGACCTGCATCTTCCCGGCAGCCTCCGCGGCCGGCAGCGCGGCGAGCCGTTCAAGTGCGGCGGCGGAGCGCAGCGCGCGCATGACGGTGGCTGAGCGCTGGGGACCTACGCCGGCCCTGTGCCACTCCCAACTGGGAACCTGCAGCCACTGCGCTGCCGTTGGCGCCACCACCAGCCCGGCCGGGGTGGACGTACCGGCCCGGGGCGCCGGGGTTCCGTACCGGTGCACCAGGTAGCGGTAGGCGCGCCGCGCCTCAATGACCGTCACCTTCTGTTCCAGGATGATCGGCACCAGCTGGTCCACCATGCGGCCGCTGGACGGCAGCCGCACCGCCAGGCTGCGCCGCCGGGCCTCCCGGACCATGTGGGGCAGTGTGGCATGGAAGGAGGGTTCGTCGAAACCCCGCCAGTCGTCGTCGTCCCCCAGGAGCCGGGGCGCTGCCCTGACGGCGGCCGCGGCACCGGGACCCCAGGCCTGGATGTCCACCAAGGGGCCGTCTGCTGCCTCGCCGCCCGCCGGGGCGAGCCGCATTGTTGCCGGACCGGCCGGCGTCGTAAACGCATTCCAGATAACGTCGCCTTGAACGCAGAAGGAAGGATCACTGCTGCCCCGCAGAAGAGGCGCAAGCGTGCGGGAAAGGCTGTACGGGGCCTCCGGATACCACCGCAGGGACACGTCCGCCGCGGCTGCCACCCGGGGAGGTGCCTCTGCGATCGTCATGCCTTCAATCGTCCCACGGACCACTGACAGCGGCGGGACAACCAGCCGGCCCATAAGCCAGCCGGGGGAGGAAAACGGCCGGAAGCAAAGGTAGAACGGCCCTAATTCGCCGCCCGGGCAAAACCTAGAATCCACCCTGTGGCGCGGAACAGACTGCGCCGCAACCCGACACGGCAGGAGGGCCATGATGGGCGGAGTGGTGCATTTCGAAATCCCCGCGGACGACCAGGACCGGGCCAGCAAGTTCTACCGGGAAGCCTTGGGCTGGCGGATCGAACCAGTGCCAGGGATGGACTACAGCATGGTCATCACCGCGGACATGGATGACAACGGCCAGCCAGTGGCCGCCGGTGCCATCAACGGGGGCATGATGGCCAGGGAGGGGGAGATCACCAACCCGGTGGTCACGGTGGACGTCCCGGACATCAGTGCCACCCTCAAGAGGGTGGAGGAACTGGGTGGATCAGTGGTGGTACCGAAGAACGAAATTCCCGGCATGGGCTACACGGCCTACTTCAGGGATTCCGAGGGCAACGTGATGGGCCTCTGGGAGAATCTCCCGGCCGAAGGGGACGCCCAGGGCGGCTGACAGCCTTCGCTGTACGCTGCCGTTTCACGGGTGCCGGTCCGGGGCTGCCGTTTCACGGCGGCCCGGAGGTTTACGGCGTGCCGGAAACCAGCCACAGCGCCAGGACGGCCAGCGGCACCGTCAGCACCACGGCCACCAGGCCCGCCAGGGCGAACCCGCCCCACCGGATGGGGACGTTCAGCACCCGCAGCCGCTCATGCCAGAGCAGGGTGGCCAGCGACGCCCACGGAGTCACCAGCGGCCCAAGGTTCACTCCGATGAGCAGTGCCGCAAGCCTTGCCGGCGATCCCGCCACCGGTTCCAGTGCCAGGTAGGCGGGCAGGTTGTTGGCGGCGTTGGCGGCACCGGCACCCAGCCCGGCCAGCTGCAGGAGCGCAGGCAGGCTCTCACCGGAACCGGCAACACCCGCCAGCAGTGCGGTCAGGCCGTGCGCGTGCAGCGCTTCCATGAGCATGAACAGGCCCACCGTCAGCATCAGCGGCCGCCAGGGCACCATTGACCACCGCAGGACGGACGGCCGGCGGCGCAGGAAGACCACCAGGAGGACGGCCGCGGCTGCTATTGCCGGGTACTGCACCGGCACTCCGGACACCAGCGCAGGCAACAGGACCAGGAGCGTGACGGCAGCAGCCTTCAACAGGGTGCGGTCGCGGATGGGATGCGCAGGCTGCGGCCCGTATGTTCCGCGCAGGTCCCGCCAGAAAGCCAGCCACAACAGGACCAGGGGGACCAGCATGCCCATCAGGGCGGGCGCCCACACCAGCCCCGCAAAACGCCAGGGGCTCAGGCCCAGCCGGTCCTGGGCCAGGAGGTTGGTGAGGTTGGAAACGGGAAGCAGCAGTGAAGCGGTATTGGCCAGCCAGATGCTGGTCAGCGCAAACGGCAGCGGCGGGATCCGGGCATGGACGGCCAGCAGGACCACCACGGGCGTCACCAGCACCGCCGTCGTATCCAGGGACAGGAACACGGTGGACACCGTGGCCACCGCCACCACCAGCAGCCACAGCTGGAAGACCCGGCCACGGCCCAGGGCCGCCAGCCTGTCCGTCACCACCCGGAACAGTCCTGCCTCGTCCACCAGTTCGGTGACCAGGGACATGGCCAGCACGAAGGCCAGGATGGGAATGGTCCGGGAAGAAAGCTCCCCGAACGCGGGCAGGGGGAGCGCACCGAGTGCCAGGGTGGCTATACCTGCTGCCAGCGTTCCGCCGGGCAGCAGGTAGCTCCGGGCGGCTTTCAGCCATGCGAACTGCTTCACCGGCCTATCCTCGCATCCCGCACCGGGGCGGGCGCGCAGGAAGCGGTAGCTTAGTACCTATGAAGTACGCCCAGTCCATCCTGGACCTCATCGGCAATACCCCGCTCATCAAACTCAACCACGTGACCGACGGCCTCAAGGCCACCATCCTGGTCAAACTTGAGTACCTGAATCCGGGCGGATCCATCAAGGACCGCATCGCCGCGCAGATGATCGAGGACGCCGAGCGCGAGGGCAAGCTGAAGCCCGGCGGCACCATTGTGGAGCCCACCTCCGGCAACACCGGCGTGGGCCTGGCCCTGGTGGCGCAGCAGAAGGGCTACAAGTGCATCTTCGTGGTCCCGGACAAGGTGGGCGAGGACAAGCGTGCGGTGCTGCAGGCGTACGGCGCGGAAGTGGTGGTCACGCCCACCTCCGTTCCGCCGGACAGCCCGCAAAGCTACTACGGCGTCTCGGACCGCATCACCCGGGAGACGCCGGGCGCCTACAAGCCGGACCAGTTCTCCAATCCCGCCGCCCCGGGCAGCCACTACAAGACCACCGGCCCGGAGATCTGGCGCGATACCGACGGCAAGGTAACGCACTGCGTTATCGGCGCGGGCACGGGCGGCACCATCACCGGCACCGGGCGGTACCTCAAGGAGGTTTCGGCGGACCGGCCGGAGTCCGACGGCGGCGTGGTCAAGATCATCGGCGCGGACCCCGCGGGCTCGGTCTACTCCGGCGGGACCGGGCGCCCCTACTTCGTGGAGGGCGTTGGCGAGGACATGTGGCCGGCCAACTATGACAAGTCGGTCCCGGACGAGGTGATCGCCGTCAGCGACGCCGATTCCTTCGCCATGACCCGCCGGCTGGCGCGGGAGGAGGGACTGCTGGTGGGCGGCTCCTCCGGGATGGCCGTAGTAGCCGCGCTGCAGGCGGCCCGGGACCTGCCGGAAAGCGCCGTCGTCGTGGTCATCCTCCCAGACTCAGGACGCGGCTACCTGGCCAAGATCTTCAACGACCAGTGGATGCGCTCCTATGGTTTCCTCTCCGGCGGCGAGGAAACCTCCGTGGGGGAGGTCATCAAGTCCAAGAACGGCGAACTGCCGGACCTGGTGCACATCCACCCCAACGAGTCTGTCCGCGACGTCATCAACATCATGAACGAGTTCGGCGTCAGCCACATCCCGGTCCTGTCCCAGGAACCGCCCGTGGTCATGGGCGAGGTCCTCGGCGCCGTGGACGAGCGCACACTGACTGCCAAACTGTTCCGGGGCGAGGCCAAGCTGACGGACAAGATCTCCGAGCATATGGGACCCAAGTTGCCCGTCATCGGATCGCTGGAAACCATCTCTGCCGCCAGGGAACTGCTGTCTGACACGGACACCCTGATGGTCACGTTCGTGGGTGCGCCCGTTGGCATCCTCACCCGGCACGACCTGCTGGCCTACCTCAGCAACTGATCTGCGTTACCCGCAAAGGAGCACCATGTCCCTGCCTGAAAACCAAGGTTTCAACACCCGCGCCGTCCACGCCGGCCAGGACTTCGAGCCCCGCACCGGAGCCGTGGTGCCGCCGCTGCACTTCAGTTCCACCTATGCCCAGGACGGGATCGGGGGACTGCGCAGCGGCTACGAATACGGGCGCGGCGGAAACCCCACCCGGGACGCGCTGCAGGAACAGCTCGCGTCGCTGGAACTGGGCACCTCCGCCTACAGCTTCAGCTCCGGCCTGGCCGCGGAGGACGCCCTGATCCGCGCGCTGACCCGCCCCGGGGACCACATCGTGCTGGGCAATGACGCCTACGGTGGCACGTACCGGCTGATCAGCCGGGTGCTCGGCGACTGGGGAATTGGCAACACCCCCGTGGACATGGCCAACCTGGACATGGTCCGCGACGCCGTGGCCTCCCATAAGACCCGCTTCCTGTGGGTGGAGACCCCCTCCAATCCGCTGATGAAGATCACCGACATCGCAGCGCTCGCGGACATAGCGCACGACGCCGGGGCCCTCCTGGTGGTCGACAACACCTTCGCGTCCCCCTACCTGCAGACCCCGCTCGCCCTGGGTGCGGACGTGGTGGTCCACTCCACCACCAAGTACATCGGCGGCCACTCCGACGTGGTGGGCGGCGCCGTCGTGGTGAAGGACGCCGAACTGGCGGAAAAGATCGGCTTCGTCCAGTTCGCCGTGGGCGCCGTGTCCGGGCCCATGGACGCCTTCCTGACCACCCGCGGACTGAAGACCCTGGGCGTCCGCATGGACCGGCACAGCGAGAACGGGCAGGCCGTGGCGGAGTGGCTGCTGGAACGCCCGGAGGTTGAGGCCGTCCTGTATCCGGGCCTGCCCAGCCACCCCGGCCATGAGCTCGCCAAAAAGCAGATGCGGAAGTTCGGCGGCATGGTCTCGGTGCAGTTCAAGGGCGGTGAGGCGGCGGCCCGGAAGGTGGCGGAGTCCACGTCCGTGTTCACGCTCGCCGAATCCCTGGGCGGGATCGAGTCGCTGATGAACTACCCCTCCGAGATGACCCACGCGTCCGTCAAGGGCACCGAGCTGGCCGTCCCGGTCAACCTGCTGCGGCTGTCCTGCGGCATCGAGGACGTGGAGGACCTGATCGCGGACCTGGACCAGGCGTTCTCGGCCATCCCGTAACCACGAAAGGGTCTGGCTTTCTTGAGGAAAGCCAGCTAGGGTTTTCCCTATGCCTCTTCGATCCGACTGGTCCCAACGCAGCTGCAGCATGGCCCGCGGCCTGGACATCCTGGGCGACCCATGGAGCATCCTGGTGCTGCGCGAGGTCTTCTTTGGGAATGGCCGCTTCGACGCCATGAAAAGCCGGCTGGAAGTGGCGGACTCGGTGCTCACCAAACGCCTGGCAGGCCTGGTTGAGTCCGGGCTGCTGGCCAGGAAGGCCTACGACGACGGCGGCCGCACACGCCAGGAGTACGTCCTCACCCCCAAGGGTGAGGACGCCCTGCCGGTGCTGAACGCAGTCACCATCTGGGCGGAAAAACACCTGCCCGCGCCGTCGGACCAGGCCCACCTTTACGTGATCCACACCGGCTGCGGGAAACCCACCACCTCGGCGGACACCTGCACCGAATGCGGCGCGCGGCTGACGGCGGCCAACACCAGCTGGCACAGCCGGTCCAGGTCCGATCAACCCATCCGGCTGTCCACCGCATCCGGGAAGGGAGCGGCATCGTGAGCACCCTGCCCGAGGAAACGGCCGGAACTCCCTCGCAGACCACCGTTCTTCAGGCGCCCGGACCTCGACGCCGCCTGCACCCGGCCTGGATCGTCGCCGCCGTGGCATTCCTTGCCTTGGTTGGGGCAGCCGGATTCCGGGCCGCCCCTGGCGTCCTCATGGTGCCGCTCCAGCAGGAGTTCGGCTGGTCCACCACCGTGCTCTCGGCGGCCGTCAGCATCAACCTGGTGCTGTTCGGCCTCACGGCTCCGTTTGCCGCCGCCCTGATGGAGCGGTTCGGCATCCGGGCCGTCACATCAACAGCCCTGGTCCTGATCGGCATGGGCAGCGCGCTGACCGTGCTGGTCAACCAGTCATGGCAGATCCTCCTCACCTGGGGGCTGCTGATCGGGCTCGGCACCGGCTCCATGGCACTGGTCTTCGCCGCCACCATCGCCAACACGTGGTTTACGAAAAGCCGGGGCCTGGTCATCGGCATCCTGACGGCCGGCAGCGCCGCCGGCCAGCTGGTCTTCCTGCCCTTCATCGCCCTCCTCGCGCAGGATCCCGGGTGGCGCCAGGCCTCCCTGCTGATCGCTGCCGGGGCGCTTGCCGTGGTCCCGCTGGTGCTGAAGTTCCTCAAGAACTCGCCGGCCGACGTCGGGGTGCTGCCCTACGGCGCGGAAGGGCCAGCCATTGAAGAACAGGCTGGTTCCCAGGCAGCGGCTCCGGAAGGCGCCCCGCGCAGCAACGCCGCCGTCCGGGCGCTCCAGGTCCTCAAGCGCGCCAGCAGGGTGCGCACGTTCTGGGCGCTCGCGGCCGGTTTCGCCATCTGCGGCGCCACCACCAACGGCCTGATCGGCACCCACTTCATCCCCTCCGCCCATGACCACGGCATGCCCGAAACCACGGCCGCGGGCCTGCTGGCCGTCGTCGGAATCTTCGACATCATCGGGACCATCGCCTCGGGCTGGCTGACGGACCGCTTCAACCCCCGCGTCCTGCTCGCCGTCTACTACCAGTTCCGCGGCATCGGGCTGCTGGTGCTGCCGCTGCTGCTGAATGCAGACGTGCAGCCCAGCATGATCGTGTTCGTGGTGATCTACGGATTGGACTGGGTGGCCACCGTTCCGCCCACGGCCGCCATCTGCCGTGAAACGTTCGGTGCTGACGGCAGTGTGGTGTTCGGATGGGTCTTCGCCGCCCACCAGCTGGGCGCCGCCGCGGCGGCCATCGCGGCCGGGGCCCTGCGGGATGCCACCGGCCACTACACCTACGCCTGGCTGGGAGCCGCAGCCATGTGCACCATCGCTGCGGTCATCAGTGCCACCATCCGCCGGCACCACAGTTCGCGGGAAGCGGAGCCGGCAGCGGCTTGATCTGGGGCGCGGCTAGGCTGGTCGGATGGAACCCGTCGCACCCGCCCCTGTCCGTCCCGTTGCCCTGGTCACCGGCGTGGGACGGCTTGCCGGCATTGGGGCCGGCATTGCCCGGCAGCTCGCGGCGGACGACTGGGACCTGGCCCTGTCCTACTGGGCCGACTACGACGCCCGCATGCCGTGGGGGAGCGAACCCGAGGACGTGGTCCGCCTCACCGCCGAGCTGGAAGCGATTGGCGCCAAGGTCCAGGTCTTGTCGGCAGACCTCCAGGATCCCGGCGTCCCGGACAGGCTGGTGGCCGAGGCCAGGCAGCTGGCGGGCCCGCTTCAGGGCCTGGTGCTCAGCCACGCTGAATCGGTGGATTCGGGCGTGCTGGACACCAGTATCGAATCCTTTGACCGCCACTTCGCCGTCAACACACGCGCCAGCTGGCAGCTGATCGCCGCCTTTGCGCGGCAGGCACCGGACGACGGCGGCGCGATCGTTGCGCTGACCAGTGACCATACGGCGTTCAACCTTCCGTATGGTGCCTCGAAGGGTGCCCTGGACCGGATTGTCATCGCCGCCGCCCGCGAGCTGGGTCCGCAGGGGATCTCGGCCAACGTGCTCAACCCGGGGCCGGTGGACACCGGCTGGATGTCCCCGGAGGTCCGCCGGGAGCTCACCGCGCGCCAGCCCACCGGGAGGCTCGGCACCCCGGCCGATGTCGCCGGCACCGTCGCGTTCCTCCTGTCCCCGGCCGGCCGCTGGGTATCCGGGCAGCTGATCAAGGCGGACGGCGGCTTCTCGGCCTGAGTGCCCTGTACCCCTCTCCCCACGCCCTCCCAACTGACTCGCAGTAGATGCCGTTTTGGGCCCCCAAAACGGCATCTACTGCTAGCTGGTTGGGGGAGGGGTCAGTGGAAGGCGTCCAGGCCGGTGATGTGCCGGCCAAGGATCAGGGTGTGCACCTCGTCCGTGCCCTCATAGGTGCGGACCGACTCCAGGTTCGCGGCGTGCCGAAGCGGTGAATAGTCCGTGGTGATGCCGTTGCCGCCCAGGATGGACCGCGCCTCCCGGGCCACGGCAATCGCCTCGCGGACGTTGTTCAGCTTGGCCAGCGAAATCTGCTCCGGCCGGATGCTTCCGGCGTCCTTCAGCCGGCCCAGGTGCAGCGCCAGCAGGGTGCCCTTCTGGATTTCCACCAGCATGTTCACCAGCTTCTCCTGCGTGAGCTGGTAGCCGGCCAGCGGCCTGCCGAACTGCAGCCGCTCCTGCGAGTACGCCAGGGCGGCTTCGTAGGAATCCCGGGCGGCGCCCATGGCACCCCAGGCGATGCCGTACCGGGCCTCGTTCAGGCAGGTGAACGGCCCACGCAGCCCCCGCGCTCCCGGGAGCAGGGCCTCGGGACCCAGCCGGACGTCGTCGAACACCACATCGCACTGGATGGAGGCGCGCATGGACAGCTTCTGCCGGATAGGCGTGGCAGTCACGCCGGGGGTGCCCGCCGGAACCAGGAAGCCGTGGACGCCGTCGTCCGTCATGGCCCAGACCACCATCACCCCGGCCACTGAGGCGAGCCCGATCCAGCGCTTGGCACCGTTGAGCACCCAGCCGGCGTCATCCCCGCTGCCATCCCGCTCCGCGAAAGTGGCCATGGAGGCGGGATCTGAACCCGCCGTTGGCTCGGTCAGGGCGAAGCACCCGATGGCCTCCCCGGCCGCCATCCGGGGCAGCCACTCCTGCTTCTGCTCCTCGGATCCCCACGTATGGATGGCCGTCATGGCCAGCGAGCCCTGGACGGACACGAAGGTGCGGATGCCGGAATCGCCGGCCTCCAGTTCCATGGCCGCCAGGCCGTATTCGACGGCGGACCGGCCCGGGCAGCCATAGCCGTCCAGGTGCATCCCCAGGACGCCCAGCTCACCCAGTTCCGTCGCGAGGTCGAGGGGAAAGACGGCGTCCTCATACCAGCGGGCGATGTCCGGTTTGATCCGCTGCCGGGTGAAGTCGCGGACCTTTTGCCGGAGCTCCAGTTCCTCCGCGGACAGCAGGGAGTCGAGGTCCAGGACGTCCGACGGGCCCGCGGTCACGGCTTCACCCGGCATTTTTTCACCAGTCATTTCTTCACCTGGAAGTATCCGCGGGTGGACGGCATGAAACGGCAGGCGGCCGCGAGGACCACGCCCAGCGCCAGCAGCAGCACCCCGCTCACAAAGGCGCCGCCGACACCGAAGATTTGGGTGTCGCCGTACGCCGGGTCCCACATCTGGACCGCCGAGATGAAGAAGGCGGCGGTCAGGAGCAGCGCGCCGGCGAGGGGGAGGATGCCGCGGAACCAGAGGTTGCGCGCCGATGCCCGCAGGGTTCCGCGGAAGTACCAGAAACAGGCGAAGCCGGTCAGGGCGTAGTAGAACGCGATGAAAAGGCTGATGGCACTGATGGAGTCCGCCAGCAGGTTCTCGCTCAGGAAGCTCATGGCCACGTAGTAGGCCGCGGCGGCGCCTCCCATCACCTGGGTGGAAAATCCCGGGGTCTGATTGCGCGGATGCACCTCTGCGAACTTTGCCGGCAGCGCGCCGTGGACCCCCATGGAGAGGGTCCCGCGGGCCGTGGGCAGGATGGTGGTCTGGGTGGAGGACAGCACCGAGGCAAGAACCGCGACGACGATCAGCCAGCCCCACGGGCCCAGCACCACGTCCTTCATGGCCAGGAACACATCGTCCTGGTTGGCCTCGTTGCCCAGGCCGATCCCTTCCGAGCCCACGGTGGCGTACATCATCACCAGCAGTGCCACGGAAACGTAGATTGCCACCAGGACGAACGCCGAGATCACGGCGCCGCGGCCGGGTGTGGTGGACGGGTTCTCGGTCTCCTCGTTCACGGCCAGGCAGGTGTCCCAGCCCCAATAGATGAACAGGGCAAGGAGGGCGCCGTGTACTACGGCGCCGGGGTCGGCAAAGGCGCCGGCCGGGTTGAACCATTCCAGGTCAAAGGCCTGCCCTTCTGGTGCCCCGCCCACGATCCGCACCACGATGGCCAGTGCGAAAATGCCCAGCGCAATGTACTGCACGTAGGTCAGCACGCGCTGGACGTGCTCGCCGAGCCGGATCCCGCGGTAGTTCACCAAGGTCATGAGGATGATGAACAGCAGCCCCGTGCCGGTGACCAGCAAGGTGTTCTCCGCCAGCGATCCGTCGCCCACCAGCAGCCAAAGATACTTCCCCGCTACCTGGGCGAGGTTGGCCAGGACCACGATTCCGGCCAGGGCCACGCCCCAGCCGCCCAGCCAGCCCGCCCAGGGGCCGAAGGCCTGGCGGGACCAGGTGAAGGTGGTGCCGCAGTCCGGGATGGCGCTGTTCAGCTCGCGGAACGCGTAGGCGATGAACAGGACCGGGATGAAGCCCAGCAGCAGGATCAGGGGAGTGTAGTTGCCGTTGACTGCAACGATCAGGCCCAGGGTGGCGGCGAGGGAGTACACCGGCGCGGTGGAGGCCAGCCCCAGCATCACGGAGTCGCCCAAGTCCAGGATGCCGGCCCGCAGTCCCTTGGCCGGCACGGTGGTGCCGGTCCCGCGCCCGGGGCCGCCCGTCGTCGTCATGTCCGTGCTCATGCTGTCACCGGTTTCATAGAACGATTCCTGCCTTGGTGGAGTCCGCCACCGCCGAAAGCGGCGCCGGCGCGTCAATGGTGTTGGGGACGAAGCGGCAGAAGTAGTCCGTGACCGGCCCGTCCGATTCCCGGATGCCGCAGCCCACGGACTCGCCGTCCACCACCCAGAGGCCCAGCACCGGATGGTTGCCGTCGAAGTCCGGCAATGGGTGGTACTGCTGGTAGCACCAGCCCTCCCGCCCGTAGCCGCCGGGCTGCTCCAGGCTGATCCCGTCCGCGTGGATCCGGATGTTGTCGCCTTCACGGCCGTGGAGGGGCTTGCCCACCCACTCCTTCAGCGGCCCCGGATCCGTGAGGTACGCGGGCAGCAGGTTGGGATGGCCGGGGTACAGATGCCACAGGGCGGCCAGCAGGGCTTTGTTGGAGAGCAGCATCTTCCAGGCGGGTTCCACCCAGCGCGGGTTGTGCGCCCGCTCCAGCAGGCGGGGCCCGAACTCCTCCTTCATCATCAGCTCCCAGGGATAGAGCTTGAAGATGGTGTTGATCAGGAAGTTGTCCAGGTCCACGAAGCGGTTCAGGTTCGGGTCCCAGCCGATATCGGACATGTTGATCCCGATGGTGGTCCACCCCGCCTGGCCGGCGACGTCGCGCATGTACGCGGCGGTCATCCAGTCCTCGCCGGATTCCTCCACCTCGGAGTGGGCCACGTGGAGGGTGCTCATGCCGGTGCGGTACTGGAATTTCTTCCACTGCCGGATGAGGGCCTCGTGGATGCCGTTCCACTGGTCCTTCTCCGGAAACACGTCCTGGAGCCAGAACCATTGGGCGACGGCGGCCTCGATGAGTCCGGTGGGGGTGTCGGCGTTGTATTCGAGCATCTTGGCCGGCCCGCCCCGGCCGTCGTAGATGAAGTCGAACCGGCCGTAAACATCCACGTCGCCGGCCTGCAGCGATGCGGCCGCCAGTTCCAGTGCCTGGGGACCGATGCCGATGCTGCCCATGGCCCCGGTGGCCAGGAACTTCGCGGCTTCCAGGCACATCCGGTGCATCTCCTCGGCCGCCACTTCAAGGGTCTCCACCTCGTCCATGGTGAACTCGTAGTACGCGGATTCGTTCCAGTACTCGATCCGGCGCCCGTCGTCCATGGTGGTGGTGGAGAACACCAGGCCCTGCTCTTCGATCTTCTGCTTCCAGCCCGGCCGGGGTTCGGACAACATCCTCTTCATCCGTCAGCCCCCCGAGACCTTGCCGCCGCCACCGCTTGAGCCGCTCTTGGCGCTGGAGCCGAAACCGCCGCGGCTGACCGTGCCGCCCTGGCTGCTGTACCCCGTGGAGGCCTTTGCGCCGCTGGGGACGGTCCGCGTGTAGTTGGGCGCGGTGGACCGGTTCTGGCCAATGGGCGGAACACTTGCCCCGCGGGAGTAGAAGTACCAGGCGTAGATGCCGCCCCCGCGGCCCGCAGAGCTATCGCAGTTGGTGTCCGCCACGCGCTCGCCGGTTTCGTCGTTGAAGCACACCTGCGCGTACTCGGGATCATCCTCATTGCTGGCCACCACGGCTGTGATGGTCCCGGCCAGGAGGGCTGTCACGCCCAGGCCCACCACCACGGTGCGCCGCTGGGAACGCTTCTTCCGTGCGGCCGCGTCATTGAGCTGCTTTTCCCGCTCCCGCGCGAACGGGTCGACAGGGGTGACGGGCTCATTGAGGAGTTCGGGGCGCAGGTCCGGCTTGGGGACCTGCCAGGGCGGAGGCTTGGCGGTGCTGCTGCCGGTTCCCGGTTGCGGCCGGCCGGACGCGCCGTGCTGCGCCTCGGAAGCGTTGTCCGGCTCCTTGCTGGGATCCTCGTTCGGGTCCATGGTGTTTGAATCCACAGCGTCCCCTTCAGTTGTCCACGTGAATTGGGCACAGCGCTGCACCCCCAATTGCAATCCTCGGATCAGCGTAATCCCTGGGCAGGCCGGCTGCGAGTAAAACCGCGCTCGACGGCAGGGGAGAACTGCCCATCCCCGCGCCGCAGGGAGCCAGGGCGCGGGAACCCTAGACTGGATGCCATGGAATCTGGTTCTGTCCTTGCTGTCTGCCGCGTCCACCAGCTCATCGCGGACCAGGGAAACGTTGGCGTGACGGCCATCGACAAGCGCCCGGCGGACGGTCCGGTGAAGGTCCACAAGCTGGGCCTGCGCGGAGACATCCAGGCCAACCGGGTGCACCACGGCGGAGAGGACCAGGCCGTCTACGCCTATTCCCAGGCCGACGCCGACTTCTGGGCGCGCACCCTGGGACGCGAACTGCCGCCGGGCATGTTTGGTGAGAACCTGCGGGTGGCCGGCATCGAAGCCACCCACGCCGTCATCGGGGAGCGCTGGAAGGTGGGGGCCGACGTCGAACTCGAGGTCACCTCCCCGCGCGTCCCCTGCGCCACGTTCCAGCGCCGGATGAAGGAACCGCAATGGGTGAAGCGGTTCACCGAGGAGGGCCGGGTGGGGACCTACCTGCGCGTCATCCACACCGGCAGCATCCGCGCCGGCGACCCCATCCAGCGGACCTTCGTGCCGCGCCACGGCATCACGATCGGCCAGTGGTTCAGTGAGCCGGACGCGGAGGTCATCGAGGCGCTCCGCAGTGCAGAGGCCGACGGCGAGATCCGGCTCCAGGACGAATACCACACCAAGTTTGGGCTGCTGCTGCGGCGGCTGGGGCAGTAGCACCCCTGCCCAGGGCGGGCTGTGTGCGCAAGCTCACCGCCGTCGTCGGGCATTGAATTGGCGGTCAATGGCGTCCGTACCTTACACTTGAAATATCCCCCACTCCGGAAATCCCTTATTCCTGCCCAATTTTTGAGGCAGGACTGGCAAGTGTTGGGGCCTGCACAAGCGATGCGGGCATTTTCATAGGGAGAGCCGGCTAAAGAAAACGCTGTACAGACTGCTGGGATAGCAGCCAAGAGATGCAGCGCGAAGTCCTGCCACGGGATTGCGAAAGCGCCGGACTTCTGTGACCGGCCGGTCAACGTTTGCCCGGCATCAATCGGCACGCGTACTGCGGCTCCGCTCACCTCGGGTAGTGCCGCCTGGCCCCCTATGGATGAGGAATATCCCCCTATGCCCGAAAACCAGAACGAAACCACCGCCGTTGTTGAGGATGCCCCCGTGGCTCCCGCAACCGCTCTCGCCGCCGAGGCTCCTGCCGCTGCGGACGCCCCTGCCGCTGAGGCAGAAGAAAACACCGTGAAGTTCGCCGACCTTGGCATCGACGGCCGCGTCCTGGCCGCCCTGCAGGACGTTGGCTACGAAAAGCCTTCCCCCATCCAGGCAGCAACCATCCCGCTGCTGCTTGAAGGCCGCGACGTCGTGGGCCTCGCCCAGACCGGCACCGGTAAGACTGCAGCATTCGCAGTACCGGCACTGTCCCGCCTGGCCGAGCTCCACGACCTCAACGGCCCGTCCCGCAAGACCCAGGCCCTGGTCCTGGCACCCACCCGCGAGCTGGCCCTCCAGGTGGCCGAGGCCTTCACCTCCTACGCCAAGCACATCGACGACTTCACCGTCCTGCCCGTCTACGGCGGCTCCGCCTACGGGCCCCAGCTGGCCGGCCTGCGCCGCGGCGCCCAGGTGGTTGTTGGTACCCCCGGCCGCGTGATCGACCACATCTCCAAGGGTTCCCTGGACCTGTCCGAACTCCAGTACCTGGTGCTGGACGAGGCCGACGAGATGCTGCGCATGGGCTTCGCCGAGGACGTTGAGCAGATCTTCCAGCAGACGCCGTCGGACCGCCAGGTGGCACTGTTCTCCGCCACCATGCCGAGCCAGATCCGCCGCATGTCCAAGCAGTACCTGAACGATCCCGCCGAGATCTCCGTCAAGTCCAAGACCACCACCGGCGCCAACACCCGCCAGCGGTACCTGCAGGTCATGGGCCCGCACAAGCTCGACGCCATGACCCGCATCCTCGAGGTGGAAGACTTCGACGGCGTCATCGCCTTCGTGCGCACCAAGATGGCCACCGAGGACCTTGCTGACAAGCTGAAGTCCCGCGGTTTCCAGGCCGCCGCCATCAACGGTGACATCCCGCAGCAGCAGCGCGAGCGCACTGTTGACGCGCTGAAGGAAGGCCGCATCGACATCCTGGTGGCCACCGACGTCGCCGCCCGTGGCCTTGACGTGGAACGCATCAGCCACGTCATCAACTACGACATCCCGCACGACACCGAGTCCTACGTGCACCGCATCGGCCGCACCGGCCGTGCAGGCCGTTCCGGTGACGCCATCCTGTTCATGACGCCGCGGGAGAAGTACCTGCTGCGTTCCATCGAAAAGGCCACCCGCCAGCCGGTGGAGCAGATGCACCTGCCCACGGCCGAGACCGTCAACACACTGCGCCTGGGCAAGTTCGCCGAGCGCATCACCGAGACCCTCGCCTCCGAGGACGTCGCGGCGTTCCGGGACCTCATCGCCTCCTACGAGGAGGAGCACAACGTTCCCGCAGCAGAGATCGCTGCCGCCCTTGCCGTGATGGCGCAGGGCGGGCAGCCGCTGCTGGTCAAGGAACTGCCTGCCGCTCCTGAATTCCAGAAGCGCGAGCGCTCCAAGGACGGCTTCGGCTCCCGTGGGCCGACCCGTGCGCTGACCGAGGGCAATGCCACCTACCGGATCGCGGTCGGACGCCGCCAGCGCGTCATGCCCGGCTCCATCGTGGGCGCCATTGCCAACGAAGGCGGCATCTCCTCCGCGCAGATCGGCGGCATCGACATCCGTTCGGACCACTCCCTGGTGGAGCTGCCCGCGGACCTGAGCCCCGACCAGCTGAAGGCCCTGTCCCGCACGCGGATCGGCGGCGAGCTGATCCACCTCGAACTGGACAACGGCCGCAAGCCGTCCGGTGACCGCGGCGCTTACCAGGGCAGCCGCGGCGGCGACCGGGGAGGCAACTTCAAGGGCAACGGCGGGTTCAAGAAGGAATTCCGCAAGAACGACGGCGAGCGGTCCTCCGCTGACCGCGGCGGCCGTTCGTACAGCGAGCGCTCCTTCAGCGACCGCGGCCAGTCGGGCGACTCCCGCTTCGGCGGCCACGGTGACGGCTCCCGCAAGCCCCGCAGCGGCAGCGAGGGCGGGCACCGCGACTTCAACCGCAAGGGCAAGTGGTAAACCCCCGGCGTTGAGGAATTGACGACGGCGATGGGCCGGCTTTCGAGCCGGCCCATCGGCGTTTAACCGCACGGGTGTGGGACTCGCCACATTCGGGCTTCGGCGCGGTGGCGAGGGGCCCTGGGAAGGCGCCTGCCGCCGTCGTCCGCCCTGCTTCCCATCACCCCTCCAGCCCCGGAATTCCGCGGAAAAACACGCTTCCGCAGCCCGGAAAAGCACTTGCCCGACCGTCCGGAAGGGGCTCCGGGCGCCGATTTGTTGGTGCGTAAATCTTCCGGTAGAGTATTTACTCGTTGCCCCCCTAGCTCAGTGGTAGAGCGCGTTCTTGGTAAGAACGAGGTCACCGGATCGATTCCGGTGGGGGGCTCTGAATGAGGGCCTGCGTCAAGGCGGTTTGACCGGCTTGACGCAGGTTTTTCTCATTCGTGGCGGTGTAGCTCAGTTGGTTAGAGCGCACGACTCATAATCGTGAGGTCGGGAGATCGAGCCTCCCCACCGCTACAGGCTAAGCCCCCGTGATCCATGGATCCCGAGGGCTTTCCTGTTTCCCGGATCCGCAGTAGCTTGGCAGCAATTGGCGGACGGGGGATCGGTGGACTTTTTCACGGCGGTGATGGAGCCGTTCCGGTGGCCGGTGTCCGCCGTCATGGTGGCTTTCCACGACGGGCTGGCCGCCGTGGGCATGCCGGCGGCGGGCGGCTGGACCTGGACGCTGTCCATCATCGGGCTGGTCCTGGTCATCCGCGCAGCACTAATCCCGGTGTTCCTGGCCCAGGTGAGGGCCCAGCGCAGGATGCGGCTCCTGCAGCCGGACCTGAAGGAGCTCCAGGACAGGTACAAGGGCAGGACAGACCCTGCGTCCCGGCAGGCCATGGCCCAGGAACAGATGGCCCTCTACAAAAAGCACGGCACCAACCCGTTCTCTGCATGCCTGCCGCTGTTGATCCAGGCACCGTTCTTCCTGGCGCTTTTCCAGGTGCTGTCCGGAATTTCCAACGCCTCGCGGCAGGGCGAAGGCATGGGCGTGATGGGACACGACCAGGTGGTCCAGTTCGATTCCTCCAGCATCTTCGGGGCACCACTGTCCGCCTCCCTGCTGCACGGCGCAGGCGACCCGGCCGCCGTGGCTGTGCTCGCCGTCGTCATGATCCTGGTGATGATTGCGAGCCAGTTCCAGACGCAGAAGCTTGTTGCCTCACGGACCATGGTCGGGCAGGATCCTGACAGCCCGATGATGCGCCAGCAGCAAATCCTTCTGTACGTCCTGCCCGTGGTTTTCGGTGTGGGCGGGATCTTCTTCCCCATCGGAGTCCTGGTCTACTGGACGGTGTCCAACCTCTGGACGCTGGGCCAGCAGTTCATGGTGTCGCGGCAGCAGTAAGGCTTTGCCGGATGCTGCGGTCCTAGCCTTGTTCGCAATGACCCGCGTAGAAGGCACGGATGTGCGAACAAGCCCAGGAATGCCGCAAGCAGCGCCGAAGGCCTATGCGGGCCTGATATCCGGCGGCAGAATGGGGCCATGGCGAAGCTGATCTACTCCGCAATCATGTCCCTCGACGGCTACACGGCAGACAAGGACGGCAACTTCAACTGGTCCGCGCCGGATGTGGAGGTCCACGCCTTCATCAACGACCTGGAGCGGGATGTGGGCACCTACCTCCTGGGGCGGCGGATGTACCAGGTGATGTCTGTGTGGGAAACCATGGGCACGTCCGGGGATCCTTCGGTGATCCAGGACTATGCCCGGATCTGGCAGGGGGCGGACAAGGTGGTGTACTCGACGACGCTGGCCATCGCTCCCACGCCCCGCACCAGGCTGGAGCGGCAGTTCCGCCCGGAGACGGTGCGGGACATGAAGGCCGGCACGGACAGGAACATCAGCATCGGCGGCCCCACGCTGGCGGCACACGCCCTCAACGCCGGCCTGGTGGACGAATGCCAGTTCTTCATCACCCCGGTTGCCGTTGGCGGCGGCCTGCGCTTCCTGCCGGACGGACTGGAGGCTCGGCTGGAACTGCTGGAGGAACGCCCGTTCGGAAACGGCGTGGTGTACCTGCGCTACGGATGTCTTGCCTAGACGGCAGAATGGGTGCATGACACGCATCGCCATCATCGGCGGCCACGGGAAAGTGGCCCTCCTCCTGTCCCAGCTCCTCACCGGCGAGGGCCACTCCGTCACCTCGTTCATCCGCAATCCGGACCATGCGGACGACGTCGCCGCCACTGGCGCCACGCCGTCGGTCCTGGACGTGGAAAATGCCACGACGGCGGCCATCGCCGATGCCTTGGCCGGGCATGACGCCGTGGTCTGGTCCGCCGGGGCTGGCGGCGGCAACCCCGGCCGCACCTACGCGGTGGACAGGGACGCTGCCATCCGCTCCATGGATGCGGCGGCCCAGGCAGGGGTGGACCGGTACGTGATGGTGTCCTACTTCGGTGCGGGCAAGGACCACGGAGTGCCGGAAGACAACAGTTTCTTCGCCTACGCCGAAGCCAAGGCGGCCGCTGACGAGTACCTGCGCGGCAGCGGGCTGGCGTGGACCATCCTGGGGCCCGGGGCACTGACCGACAAGCCGGGGACCGGGCTGATCGACGTGGACCCGTCGCCGGATGGGGACCGTGACACGTCACGTGCCAACACGGCGATCGTGGCCGCGGCGGTGCTGGACCTGCCCCAGACCGCAGGCCGGACCATCGAGTTCCGCGACGGCACGCTGCCGGTGGCAGCGGCCCTGGAACCGGGCGCGTAGACCCCGGCGGGCAAGGGGCGCGTGGCCTCGGTTATGCCGGGGCGACCGGCGCGGCCAGCTCCAGGTCCAGGTCCAGGGAATTCTGCTCCACGTAGTCCAGGGCGCAGCGCACGGCACCCACCGTGACGATTGAGTCGCCCAGCGGGGAGACCGCCACCCGCGCGGGGGTGGCGGTGAAGTCTTTCAGGCGCTCGCTGATGGGTGCAAGGAGTACGCCCGCGGAATCGGCCACCCCGCCGCCGATCACCACCAGCTCCGGATTGAGCAGGGTGGCTACGGTTCCCACCACCCGTGCCATCCTGTCCGCCAGCCGGTCCATGATGCCAAGAGCCACGGCGTCGCCCTGTTCCGCCGCCGCAAAGACCTGCTCAGCTTCCAACCGCCCGTGGGGGACGGAGCGGAGGGCGGTGGGGACCGGGGTGGCCAGGGCTTCGGCGGCCCAGGTCCGCGCCAGGTGGGCGATGCCGTAGGTGTCGCCCACGCCTTCCACCAGGTCCAGGTACGCCAGCTCCCCGGCGCTGCCCCGCGTTCCGTGGACCAGCCGGCCGCCCTCCACGATGCCCGAACCCAGCCGTTCGCTGGCCAGGATCACCACCACGTCGTCAATTCCCGCGGCCGCCCCCTGCCAGCGTTCGCCCAGGGCCGCAAGGTTGGCGTCGTTTTCCAGCAGCACCGTCCAGCCCCGGGTTTCCTTGAGGGCCGCCCCCAGTCCCAGGTCGAACAGCCCCCAAAACTTCTGCGTGGCCACCACCTCCCCGTGCCGGTCCACGGGTGCGGCAACTCCGGCGCAGACGGCCAGTACCCGGCCGGGCTCCGTTCCTGCGGACCGCAGGGCCGCCTGGGCTACGCCGTCGATGAAGGCTATGCGTTCCCGGGAACCAACGTCCCCCGCATGGAAAGGCCGGCTGGACCGTCCCAATGTCTTGCCCCGGAGGTCGGAAACCACCACGATGACCTTTGAATAGCCGATGTCCATGCCCAGGACCACGCCTGCGCGCTCGTTGAGTTCGAACCGGCGGGCGGGGCGGCCCTTGTGGTACCCGCCGAATTCGCGCTGGTTTTCCCGTTCCAGGACCCAGCCGCGCCGGACCAGGTCCTCGCAGACGGCGATGGTGGTGGCGCGGGTCAGGCCCGTGGCGGCCATGACGTCCGTGACGGTCACCGCGGCCGAGGCGCGGAGGAATTCGAGGACCGCGCCGGCACTGACCCGCCGCAGCAACTGGGGAGTCGCCGGAACCAGTTCAGGCATGCTGTTGACCTTCCTGAGCAAAGCACCAGATAATACTTGGGGAAGTAAATTTAGATTCAATATAAATGTACCTGCTGCAAAGAAAAGGACCACCCCTTGTCCACCACTGCCACGCTGGCAACCCTGTCCGACTCCGACCGTCCGGCCGACCCCAACTGGTGGCGCCAGGCCTCCGTATACCAGATCTACCCGCGCAGCTTTGCCGATTCCAACGGCGACGGCATCGGTGACCTGAAGGGCATCACCGCCAAGGTCCCGTACCTGAAGTCGCTGGGCATCGACGCCGTCTGGCTGAGCCCGTTCTACCCCTCCGCGCTCGCCGACGGCGGCTACGACGTTGACGACTACCGCGACGTGGATCCCAAGCTGGGCACCCTGGACGACTTCGACGAGATGGCCAAGGCCCTCCACGAAGCCGGCATCAAGCTGATTGCGGACATTGTCCCCAACCACTCCTCCAACCGGCACAAGTGGTTCCAGGAAGCGCTGGCCTCGCCGAAGGGTTCGCCGGCCCGCGACCGCTACATCTTCCGTGACGGCAAGGGCCCCAACGGCGAGTTCCCGCCGTCGGACTGGGACTCTGTGTTCGGCGGCCCCGCCTGGGAGCGCATCACCGAACCGGACGGCACCCCGGGCCAGTGGTACATGCACATCTTCGCCAAGGAGCAGCCGGACCTGAACTGGTCCAACCGCGAAATCCGGGATGACTTCCTGAAGACGCTGCGGTTCTGGTCCGACCGCGGCGTGGACGGTTTCCGCGTCGACGTTGCCCACGCCCTCACCAAGGACCTCACCGAGCCGCTGCTCTCCAAGCTGGAACTGAGCGCCGCCAACACCGGAGTGGACGGATTCGACGACGGGACGCACCCGTTCTGGGACCGCGACGAAGTGCACGAGATCTACGCCGAATGGCGCGCGGTGTTCAACGAGTACAACCCGCCGCGCACCGCCGTCGCCGAAGCCTGGGTGCACGCCACCAGGCGTGCCCGCTATGCCAGCCCCCAGGGCCTGGGCCAGGCGTTCAACTTCGACCTGCTGCAGGCCGACTTCGACGCCGCCGAGTTCAAGGAGATCATCACCCGCAACCTGGCCGAGGCTGCCGCCACCGGCGCCTCCTCCACGTGGGTGTTCTCCAACCACGACGTGGTACGGCACGCCACCCGCTACGGGCTGCCGCAGGTGGCCAAGGAAAAGGCCGGCGCCAAGGGCCAGGACGGCAAGGACTGGCTGCTGTCCGGCGGCCCCAAGGACCAGCTGGACGTTGAACTGGGCGAGCGCCGTGCGCGGGCCGCCACCCTCCTGATGCTCGCCGTTCCCGGCTCCGCGTACCTGTACCAGGGCGAGGAACTGGGCCTGCAGGAAGTGGCCGAGATTCCCGAATCGGAACGGCAGGACCCGTCCTTCTATCGCAACAAGGGCGTGGAGATTGGCCGCGACGGCTGCCGCGTGCCGCTGCCCTGGAAGGTGGAAGGCACCTCCTTCGGCTTCGGCGACGGCGGCTCCCACCTGCCGCAGCCGGATTGGTTCAGCAAGTACGCCGTGGAGGCCCAGGACGGCACCGAAGGTTCCACCCTGGAGCTCTACCGCGAGGCCCTGAAGCTCCGCCGTGAACTGCAGACGGACGAGGACCTCGAATGGGTTGCCACCGGCAACCGGGACGTCCTGCACTTCAAGCGCCCCAACGGGTGGCAGTCCGTGACCAACTTCGGGAACACCGCCGTCGACCTTCCGGCCGGCAAGGTGCTGGTCAGCAGCGGCCCGCTGGAGGACGGCAAGCTGCCGGCCAACACCACCGCGTGGTTGCGCTGATGGGCGTGAACCGCCGGCGTGGGCGGGCCTGATGCAGGAGGTCATCTACGGATGCATGGGACTGGGCGGCAGCTGGACTGACGAACCACATGGCAGCCACCATGTGGACCAGGCCGCCGCTGCCGTCCAGGCCGCCCTGGACGCCGGGATCACCCTGTTCGACCACGCGGACATCTACCGCAGCGGCAAGTCCGAGGCGGTGTTCGGCGAGGTCATGGCCGCCACTCCGGGTCTGCGGGAACGGATCCGGCTGCAGACCAAATGCGGCATCCGGCTGAACGAACGCGGCCTTCAGACCCACTACGACCTGAGCCGGGACGCCATCCTGGAACGGGTCAACGGCAGCCTGGAACGGCTCCGGACGGACTACGTGGACATCCTCCTGCTGCACCGCCCGGACCCCCTGGCGGACCCCGCGGAGGTGGCCTCCGCCGTCGGGCAGCTCATGGACGAAGGCAAGGTCCGGCAACTGGGCGTGTCCAACATGTCCGCAGCGCAGATCGAGGCGCTGCGGGACCGGCTGGAGACCCCGGTGGTTGCCAACCAGCTGGAAATGAGCCTGCTCAAGCGGGCATGGCTGGAAAGCCAGGTCCTGGTCAACCACCCGGAGCACCTGGACTACAGCTTCCCGCACGGGACGCTTGAGTATTGCACCCGGAACAACGTCACCCTGCAGGCGTACGGCGCCCTGGCCCGCGGCGTCTACACCGGCGCCGAACCGGACAGTCCCACCTCAGCCGATGCGGCAACGGCCGAACTCGTGGCGGGGCTTGCGGGGGAGTACGGCACCTCCGGCGAGGGTGTCCTGCTGGGCTGGCTGATGAAGCACCCGGCCGGAATCGCGCCGGTCATCGGGACCGTCAACCCGGACCGCATCCGGGCCTGCGGCGACGCAGCCCGGGTGGCGCAGGCCCTCACCCGCGCCGACTGGTACAAACTCTGGGTCACGGCTCGCGGGAGCAACATCCCCTGACCCTTCCCATGCGGGCAGCAGCAAGGGCCGTTGTGCAGGTCACAACGGCCCTTTCTGCTGCCCGCATTTAACCGGAGACACAGTCATATCCCGTTTAGTTCGTATTGATCCTCACAAGCTGGCCGATTTCTTCGCCTTGCCGCTTGCGGGGCGGATACTGTAGAAAGCATGACGTCTACCATCGCCGCCGAAACTGTTAGGCCGGAACGCAATATCCCCGCAGAGATCGCCCGTTCCTGGCTGCTGGTCAATGCCATGAAGCCGGAGCTGTTCGACCAGTCGGCCGTTTCCCGCGCCGATTCGATCATCCTGGATATTGAAGATGCGGTGGACCCGTCCCAGAAAGACCAGGCCCGCGCCAACGTGATCGACTGGCTGACCGGCGGCGGCAAGGCCTGGGTGAGGATCAATGACGCCACCAGCCCGTTCTGGGCTGATGACCTTGCCGGGCTGCGCGGCACCCCGGGCCTGCTGGGCGTCATGCTCGCCAAGACCGAATCCGCGGACCAGGTCACCGAGAGCTTCCACCGCATGGACGGCAAGACCCCCGTGATCCCGTTGGTGGAATCCGCCCTGGGCATCGAGGAAGCCAACCATATCGCCAAGGCCCAGGGTGCGTTCCGCCTGGCCTTCGGTTCCGGCGACTTCCGCCGCGACACCGGCATGGCCGCCACCCCGGAGGCCATGGCCTACCCCCGCGCCAAGCTCGTGGTCGCCAGCCGGGTGGGCAACCTGCCGGGCCCCATCGACGGCCCTACCGTCGGCACCAACCACCCCATCCTGCGCGAGCAGACCGGCATCACCGTGATGATGGGCATGACCGGCAAGCTGTGCCTGGCCATTGACCAGACGCCGGTGATCAACGAGGTCATCAGCCCCACGCCGTCGGACGTCGCGTGGGCCACCGACTTCATGAACGACTTCGAAGCCAACGGCCGCGTCATCCGTGACGGCTCCGACCTGCCCCGCCTTGGCCGCGCCGAGAAGATCATGAAGCTCGCCGTAGCCTTCGGGGTGCAGCCCGCGCTGTAGCACCCACCCGCCACTTCAGGAGACCCCGTGACCGATACCCGCTATCTGGTCCACGGGGTCTTTTGGGATGCGCTGCCGGGTTCCGGGGCGCCGGAGGGTTCCAGGGCGCCGGAGGGCTCCAGAGCCGCGGACGACGGCGGCGGCGCGGTTTTGCGCCTCCAGTCACCGGAGGGGGACTTCCGTCAGTTCAGCCTCAGCCCCGGCCGGCGCCTCGGCTTCGAGGTGGTGGAACCGGGCAGGTCCTGCCTGGGCCACATCCGGGTCCAGTCGGCAACCTCGCGGAGCCACGTCCTCTGCGCCTCCGCTGCCCCGGCCCTGCGGGGAAAGCAGTGCGAGCGGTGCTTTGTGCTGGACGAGTCCCGGCTCATGCACGACTTCCACCGGGGCGGCAGGGTCACTCCGGGCCTCCGTGACTACCTGATGCAGGAACACTGGCTGTACGTTGCCACGTTCGCGGGCGGTGCCACCAAGGTGGGAACGGCCTCCGGCCCGCGGAAGTGGAACAGGCTCGCGGAGCAGGGGGCCGCTGCGGCCGCTTATGTTGCCCGGGCCCGGGACGGCCGGGTGGTGCGGATCCTGGAGGACCTGGTGACAGCCGAGGTGGGCCTGACGCAGCAGGTGCGGTCCGCAGCCAAAGCGGACGCCCTCCTGCAGCCGCTCCCGGAACGGGACCTACAGGCCGCCAACGTCCGCGCGGCCGGCGAGGTGCGCACACTGCTGGCACGCACCGCCGTCGACGGTTTTGTAACTGTGGAGGAGCAGTGGGCGAGGCCGGCGCACGCTGAAGCCCTCTACGGGCCCTCCCAACGCCATGCCTACCCGCACGCGCTGGACCAGGGGCAGCACGGCTTCACGGTCACTGCCCTGAGCGGGGCAAATGCTCTGGCCCGGCTGGATGGAACGGACGCCGCGTTCGTGGTCAACCTCTCCCAACTGGCCGCCCGGACCATCATCCTGGGCGGCTACGCCTCGGAGGTCCCGGCGGTGCAGGAATCCCTGTTCTAGCGGGATCCGGCAGGCCCGGCGGGTAGACTTGCACGGTGCTGAACGAATTCTGGGCCACCGCGCCAACCCGTTACAAAGTCCTGGTCTTCAGCGCGATGGGACTGATCGCCGTCGGCATCATCCTGAACATCATCGGCAACACCGGCGGCAACCAAACGCTGGCCTGGGCCTCCCTGCCGCTGATCGGACTGGGCCTTGTCCTGCACGTCGTGGGCATCGTGGTCCGCGGCCAGGCCATCCGGAAGAACCTGCGCCGGTAGCGCCCGCCGTAACGGTTGCGGCGGGCCTTTTCTGCCCGCCAACACGCGGGCGATAGGCTGGAATCCATGACTATCAATCCGGATCTGCAGGGCCGAAGCTACCCTGCCGCAGAGGTGTACGACGTTGGCCGCGAGAAAATACGCGAGTTCGCCCGCGCCGTGAAGGCCACCCACCCCGCGCATTTCGACGTCGACGCCGCCGAGGCGCTGGGCCACACGGACCTGGTGGCGCCGCCCACCTTCGCGATCATCATCGCCCAGCGGGCCGACGCCCAGCTCATCGAGGATCCGGAATCCGGCATCGACTTCTCCCGCGTGGTCCACGCGGACCAGCGCTTCACCCACCACCGGCCCATCATTGCCGGGGACCGCCTCGTCGCGGAACTGCATGTCGACGGCGTCCGGGCCATGGGCGGCGGTGCCATGATCACCACCCGCTCGGAGATCTTCGCCCTCGGTTCCGGCGATTCACGGGAACCGGTCACCACCACCACGTCATCCATCCTGGTCCGCGGAGAGGGACAGTAACCATGAGCCCCAGCTTCAATGAACTCAGCGCCGGCCAGGAAATCGGGAGCCGCACCATCGAGGTCAACCGCACGGACCTGGTCAAGTACGCCGGTGCCTCCGGCGACTTCAACCCCATCCACTGGAACGAGGCCTTCGCCACCAGCGTGGAGCTGCCGGGCGTCATCGCACACGGCATGTTCACCATGGGCTCAGCCGTCCAGCTGGTGACCGACTGGGCAGGCGACCCCGCCGCCGTCGTCGATTTCCAGACCCGCTTCACCAAGCCGGTCCTGGTCGCGGACACCACCGGAACGGACCAGTCCGGCGCCACTATCGAAGTCAGCGGCACCATCGGAAAGCTCGACGCCGACGCACGCACCGCCCGCGTTGACCTCACCGTTGTCTCCGCAGGGCAGAAGGTCCTGATGAAGGCCCAGGCCCTCGTCAAGCTGTCCTGATGCGCGCTTGGTGATGATGGGCAGCACCCGTTGACCTCCGCTCCCAAAACCGAGGCTACCGCCGCCCAGGTCACCCACTGGCGCAACGCCGTCGTGGTGGCCTACGGCGCCAGCGGCCTGGCGTTCGCCTCCTGGGTGTCCCGGCTGCCCGCCATCCGGGACGCGCTGGACCTGAGCCCGGGCAACATCGGCGTGATCCTGCTGTGCATGACGCTGGGCTCGTTCGCCTCTGTCTCGGCTTCCGGGCTGATCGTCCTGCGGTTGGGGTCCAAATCGACCATCCGCACCGGCAGCATCATGGCGGGGGCCGGGCTGCTGACCGCCGGTTTTGGCACAACCGTGCTGGCAAGCCCGGTGGCAACGGCCATGGGCCTGGCCATCATCGGCCTGGGGACGGGGAGCTGGAACACCGCGTCCAATGTGGAAGGCGCAGCCGTGGAACGTGCAGTGGGCCGCCACATCATGCCCCGGCTCCACGGTGCCTTCAGCCTTGGCACGGTGGCGGGTGCGGGTCTTGGTGCCGCTGCGGCGGCAGTGTCCCTGCCAGTGTTCTGGCACCTTGCGGCGGCGGGGGCCGTGGTGGCCGTGTCGGTGGCGACGGCGGCGTCCTGGTTCCGCGCCGACGTCACCCCGGTGGCGGGGGAGCGCACCTACTCCCCGGACAACTTCGAAGACCCCATCACGGGCCCCATCCCCCTGATCCGCGCCGGGAACACGGCGGAGGCGCCGCTGGACAACAAGCGCAAGATCGCGCAGGCGTGGCGGGACCGCCGGACGCTGCTGCTGGGCGTCCTGGTGCTCGGCCTCGCCCTTGCCGAAGGCGCCGCGGGGGACTGGGTGGCCCTGGCCCTGGCGGACGGCCACGGCCAGAGCGATGCCGCCGGCGCCGCCGGATACGGCCTGTTTGTCACGTTCATGACCATCGGCCGGTTCGCCGGGACGCCGCTGCTGGACCGGTTTGGGCGGGTACCCGTCATGCGCTGGTGCGCTGCGATGGCTGTCCTGGGCCTGGCCGTCTTCGTGTTCGCTCCGGCGCCGTGGCTCGCCTATGTTGGCCTCGCCGCGTGGGGCCTGGGTGCGTCCCTGGGCTTCCCGGTGGGCATGTCCGCAGCAGCCGACGATCCCGCGAAGGCAGCGGCCCGGGTATCGGTGGTGTCCACCATCGGCTACGGGGCGTTCCTGTGCGGGCCGCCGCTGCTGGGCCTGCTGGCCGAACACGTGGGCATCCTGCACTCGCTCCTTGCCGTGGTGGTGATGCTGGCCGTGAGCTTCGTGCTGTCCCCGGTGGCCCGGAAGCCCGCCTAGGTTTCCCTAGTATTGTTGATGGGTGACTCCCACCCTGCTTTCCTCCCTGACCACGTCCGCCGTCGGCGGCCCCGCCGGCAAGTTCATTGAGGCCCGGAGCGAGGCAGAGATCATCGACGCCGTCCGGTCCGCGGACGCGGCCGGCGAGCAGGTTCTGATCATCAGCGGCGGGTCCAACCTCCTGGTGTCCGACGACGGGTTCCCCGGGACCGTTGTCAGGATCGCCTCGGAGGGGTTCACGGTCAACGCCGAGGACTCGTGCGGTGGCGTGGCAGTGGTGGTCCAGGCCGGCCATAACTGGGACAAGCTCGTGGAGCACGCCGTCCGCCACGCGTGGTCCGGGATTGAGGCATTGTCCGGGATCCCCGGCTCAACGGGTGCCACGCCGGTCCAGAACGTGGGGGCGTACGGCTCTGAGGTCTCGCAGACCATTGCCGCCGTGCGCACCTGGGACCGGGAACGCAACGCCGTGCAGACCTTCACCAACTCCGAACTGAAGTTCGGCTACCGGGATTCCATCCTCAAGCAGACCACCGTCAACGGCTCGCCCCGGTACGTGGTGCTCACTGTGGAATTCCAGCTGCCGCTGGGACGGATGAGCGCGCCCATACGCTACGCCGAACTGGCCCGTTCCCTCGGGGTGGAGGTGGGCAAGCGCGCCTACGCCAACGACGTCCGCCGTGAAGTGCTCCGGCTGCGTGCCTCCAAGGGCATGGTGTGGGACGCCGCCGACCGTGATACGTATTCCACGGGTTCCTTCTTCACCAACCCCATCGTCCCGGCCGCTGTCGCGGACACGCTGCCCGAAGCAGCGCCGCGGTATCCGGCAGGCCAGGACGGCCTGGTGAAACTTTCTGCCGCGTGGTTGATCGACCAGTCTGGGTTCGGCAAGGGCTTTGGCCTGGAACCGGATGGCGTGGCCGGTGGCCGCGCCTCACTGTCCACCAAGCACACCCTGGCCATCACCAACCGCGGCTCAGCCAGCGCCGCCGACATGGTGGCTGTGGCGCGGGAGGTGCGGGCCGGCGTCGAACGCCGCTTTGGCATCCAGCTGCACCCGGAGCCGCTGCTCATCGGACTGGAACTGTAGGCATCCCGGAACTGTAGGCGCGCTGGAACTGTAGGCATCCCGCCACCGCGGTCCCCGGCCTAGGATGGGCGCATGGCTGCATCTGGTTCCGTGCGCGACCACAGGATGATCGGCAGGCTCCGGCTGGTGTCGCAGCGTCTCACCGGGGACGGTGCCGCCTCAGTACCGGAACTGGTCCGGTGGATGACCGCCATGCAGGCGCAGGACCTGCCGGCGGCGCTGTGGGCAGTGGGGGTCCGGGTACCCGGTGCGGGGATCGCCGACGTCCGCACTGCCATCGATTCCGGGAGTGTGGTCCGGTCGTGGCCCATGCGTGGAACGCTGCACCTGGTTGCCCCCGAGGACCTGCGCTGGATGCTGGACCTCACCGCCGAGCGGCTTACCCGGAGCATTGCGGCCAGGCACCGGCAGCTGGAGATTGCCTGGGCTGATGTTGAGAAGGCGCGCGACCTGGCGCTGGACCGCATCCTGGCCGATGGTCCCGTCAGCCGTTCCGGCCTGTTCAAGGTTTTCGACGCCGGCGGCCAGCCAACGCAGGGCCAGCGCGGCATCCATCTCCTGGGTACGCTGTGCCGGCACGGCTGGCTGGTTCCGGGGCCGCTTTCGGGTAACCAGCAGCTGATCGCGGCTTTCGACGAGTGGATTCCGGCGTCACGCCTTCCCGGGCGCGAGGAGGCCATCGGTGAGTTCATGGTTCGGTACTTCCGGAGCCATGGCCCGGCCACCGTGCGCGACTTTGCCTGGTGGACCCAGCTGCCGCTGACCGAGGTGCGCGCCGCGTTCCAGCACGTGCAGGGCCAACTGGTGGAGCTGGACATCGATGGCACCAGCTACTGGCTCTCACCGGAGGTGGCATCCCTCCTGGATTCCGGTGTTCCCGGAGGCCGCTCCCTTCACCTGCTGCCCGGGTTCGATGAGTTCGTCCTCGGCTACACGGACCGGACTCCCGTCCTGGCGCCGGAGCATTCGGACCTGATAGTTCCCGGCGGCAACGGAGTCTTCAAGAAGACGGTGGTTGCGGCGGGGAAGGTGGTGGGCACCTGGGCGCTCCAGGGCACGGGCAGCAGTGCCGCCGTCGTGCCCGAACTCTTCGACGAGACCCGGCAGCTGGGGCCGGCAGCCCGGGCAGCCCTCACCAGGGCCGCCCGGCGGTATCTAACGTTCCTTGCCACGTGAGCGGTGCTGCCCCGCATAACCGGTGCTGGGCAGCAACGGTATTGCGGGCAAGGGCCGCTCAGGCTACCGACAATGCACATGGCGGTGGGGGCGGCTGTCACCATGCCTGCACGCCAGCGACGCTTGAACGATGAAAGCCGAGACAGTACGTGCCCTGGTTCACGATCGCTGGCCTGAAGGAGCCGTTGCCTCCACCGCACAGCTGGCCGCTGCCGGGCTGGATGACCGGGTGGTGACAGCAGCAGTGAAGAGCGGTGCCCTGCTCCGCGTGCGGCGGGGAGCATATGTCCTTGCCGCACACTGGAACACCATAAAGCCGTGGGACCGGGACCAGCTACGCATCATGGCGCATTTTGAGTCAACCTCGGGACGGGCCCGGTACAGCCATGCGAGCGCGGCACGGCTGCACGGCTGCCATGTGTGGAACGCCGGATCCCTGGTCCACGTGACAACGCAGTACTCCAATTCGCGGGCCAGCGCCGGCAAGGACGTCCAGACCCACCGGCTCCCGCTCACAGAAGAAGAACTGGCTTCGTTGTGGACCCCCGACGGACGCGAAATCCTGGCCACTTCCATCGAAAGGACCGTGCTGGACTGCGCCCGGACCATGCCCCTCGACAAGGCTGCCGTCATCGGCGACCACGCCCTCCGCAAGGGCGCATCATTGGCCACCATGCGGCGGCTGCTGGAGAAAAGCCATGTCACGCGCGGGGGCAGGCGCGCTTCGGACCTGCTGCAGGTTCTGGATGCGAGATCGGAATCGGCCGGGGAGACCAGGACCAGGCTGCTGCTCTGCTCGTTCGGTCTGGCCACATTCAAGCCACAGGTGGAGATCACGACGACTGCGGGCCTCTTCCGGGCAGACTTCGCCGATGCTGAAACCCGGGTGATCGTCGAATTTGACGGCGCCGTCAAATATACGGACCACAAACCGACGCAGGAGGTGCTGCTCGCGGAGCGTTGGCGGGAAAATGCGCTTGTGGAGGCCGGGTGGCGGGTCTTCAGGCTGCACTGGAATCACTTGGACCGGCCTTGGGAGCTCCGTGCCCGACTGGCGGCGTTCCTCGGACAGCCCGGAACACACAAACGGCCCCTGCCCGCATGAACGGCGCTGGGGAGCACCGTTTATGCGGGTAGAGGCCGCTCGTGGGCAGCTCTACGGCTTACAGGTTGCCGGTGGCGATGTTGAGCATGCGGCGCAGCGGCTCGGCAGCGCCCCAGAGGAGCTGATCGCCCACGGTGAAGGCGCTGATGTACTGCGGGCCCATCTCCATCTTGCGGATGCGGCCCACCGGGATGTCCAGGGTGCCGGAGGCGGCCACGGGGGTCAGCTCCGCCATGGAGGCTTCCTTGGTGTTCGGAATGACCTTGGCCCACTGGTTGTCCTCGTCCAGGAGCTTTTCGATTTCGGCGACGGACAGGTCGTCACGGAGCTTGAGCGTCAAAGCCTGGGAGTGCGAACGCATGGCGCCGATGCGGACGCACAGGCCGTCCATGATCACGCGATTTTCCTCGGAAGTGCCCAGGATCTTGTTGGTCTCCACCCCGGCCTTCCACTCTTCCTTGGACTGCCCGTTGCCCAGATCGGCGTCGATCCAGGGGATCAGGGACCCGGCCAGGGGAACGCCGAACTGGGTCGCGTCGATGTCCGTGCGCTGGTGGGCCAGGACCTTGCGGTCAATGTCCAGGATGGCCGACGCCGGGTCGTCCAGTTCCGTGCTGACCTCGGCGTTGAGCGTGCCGAACTGGCTGAGCAGCTCACGCATGTGCCGGGCACCGCCGCCGGACGCCGCCTGGTAGGTCATGGAGGTGCCCCACTCCACCAGGCCGTTCTTGAACAGGCCGCCGAGGCCCATCAGCATGCAGGAAACGGTGCAGTTGCCGCCGATGAAGTCCTTGGTGCCGTTGACCAGGCCCTTGTCGATGACGTCGCGGTTGATGGGGTCCAGCACGATGATCGAATCGTCATTCATGCGCAAGGTGGAAGCGGCGTCGATCCAGAGGCCGTCCCAGCCGCGGCTGCGCAGTTCGCCGTGGACCTGCTTGGTGTAGTCGCCGCCCTGTGCGGTAACGATAATCGGCAGCTTGGCCAGGGCGTCGACGTCGAACGCGTCCTCGAGCTTGCCGGCGCCTTCAGCGAAGGAAGGCGCGGCACCTCCCGCGTTGGAGGTGGAGAAGAACACCGGGTTGATGTTGGCGAAGTCGCCCTCGTCCTGCATGCGCTGCATCAGGACGGAACCGACCATGCCGCGCCATCCGACCAGGCCGACGGAAGGGGTAGCTGCTGTAGTCATTGGTCCAGTTTAGACTTCGGAACCGGCAGGTCGCAGTCGGTTACGTCACGCCGCCGGCAGCCCGGAAAGGTACGACGGCGGCCTGCGTGAGGGGCCCGTTGTCCCGGCTACGCCTTGCGGGTCATTTGCTGACGTGTCCTGCTCCAGGTTCGGGTGCCTGCCGCTCCTTGCGCAGCTCGTTGGCCTGGTCCCGGCAAGCGGCCGGGAAAGTTCGGTGTATCAAGGAACTGCCAGCTCCTAGAATCAGTGGGTGAACCTTTCGCATCTCGGCGCGCCGATCGGGCCGATGATTCGCGTCCACGGCGGGTTCGCCAACCGGGTGTACCGACTCGACACTGACCAGGGGTCGTTCGCGGTGAAGGAGTTGAACCTCGTCGACCGCCGCTGGACCTATCGCGTCGAGGATGTGTTCAGGTTTGAGCGGGCTGCGTTCGCTGCCGGCATTCCGATGCCAGAGCCGATCTCGGCCAGCCACCATACACTCGTTCACCGATGGGTCGAAGGTGAGAAGCTGCCCGAAGCGCCGGTGTCGGCGGAGTTCGCGTTTGAGATCGGTGAGATCCTCGCGCGCATCCATGCACTCGACATCCCATGGACGCAGGTGCCGGTCGAGGACCCGGTGCCACGGGACTGGCCCGAACTCGCAGCGCGGGCGGCGGCGACCGGACAACCGTGGGCCGACGAGCTCGCTTCTCACGTCGAGACGTTCCTCGAGATTGCCCGCTTCGTCGACACCTGCGAACGGCCAGGCCCCGTCGTACTGACCCACGGGGACATCCAACCATGGAACCTGCTCACTAGAGAGCGTCGGCCGGTGGTGCTCGACTGGGAGCTCTCCGGCATGCTCGACCTGTCCGGTGAGCTCGGCTCGACCGCGCTGAGCCTCGCGAAGGGGTGTGGTTTCGACGACATCAAGCCCAGCATTTTCCACTCGGTTCTCGACGGCTATGTCGCGGGGGACGGAACCCTGCCGCCTTCAGGTCCAAGCTGGTTTGTATTCATGATCGGCGGCTGGCTGGGGCACACAAGGTGGAACATCCTCCGGTGCCTCGCCGGTGTCGAGGCGGGCACCGGCCCTGACCTCCCGCTGTCGCACCAGGCTGTGCGCAACGGGGTGCGCGGCCTCCCCGACCTGTTCGGCCGACTTCCGGAGCTCGAGGCGCTGCTCGTTTGACAGCAACCTGCGTGGGTCCGTGGTACGCGGCGTAAGGCGCGCTCCGGATTCCGCTCGGTGCCACCGGCCCCTTGCGGGCAGCACCAAGTCAATGAAGTGAGCGGCGCCGACGCCACTTCTTTTTTCGCGGATGAAGATCTTCACGGCAGACAACCAGAGGCATCGCCTACTCGCCGCTGTGCCGGGACCGCTTTCAGGGCTCCCGCTGCAACTCACAACCCTGGCATAACCGAGCTTGTGGAGCGCATCGCGATTCCTCGCCACACCTAAACCACTTCCTCGCCGCCCCAGCGTGCCAGCGCGACGATCGCCTCGCGCAAGGCGAGCCCCCGGTCGGTCAGCGCATAGGCCCGGGTGTTGTGCCGGAGGGGCAGACGGGACAGTACGCGGGCGGCCTCAAGCTCGCGCAGGCGGGTCGCGAGAATGTTGGTCGGCACTCCGAGGTCGCGCTGCAGATCGCCGTAGCGCTGTGGCCCGTCGAGCAGCCGCTCCACGATGAGCAGGGCCCACCGTGCTCCGACGACGTCGAGGGCCGCGGCGAGGTCGCTCACTCGGTCGGGTCGGTGTCCGGCTTCATCCAAAACGGCGAGTAGTGGTAGCCGTCGGGGTCGTCGAACTGGCGCTGGTACATGAAGGGGTAGTCGTCGGTGTCACCGATCCGCCCGCCGGCTGCGCCGGCGCGTTCGGTGAGCTGGTCGACCGCCTCGCGGCTGCCGAGGTCGAATGAGACCGTGATCTTCGAAGGAGTGTCGGGTCCGCCGACCAGCTCCTCGGCGCCGCCGACGCTTGCGTACATCTCGCGGCTTCCGAGCATGACGTACTGCTCGGGCGCAATCTGGAAACATGACACGTTGTGATCGGACATCTCGGCGTTAAGGGTCCAGCCCAAGGCGGTGTAGAAGGCGGTTGCGCGCTCGACGCTCTCAACCGGGCAGGTGATGAAAAGGCTCATGCGGCTCATACTTGCAAAATGCAAGTACATCGTCAAGCCTCTATGTGTGGAGATAGTGGTCCATGATCCGTCGCCGCCATTCTTCACGGAAAGGGTCTGTACGGTGGGATCCTCGCGGCGGGCGAAGAGTGACGCCGCCCTCTAGGTTGCTGCCAAGGTGCTGCTTGATAACCATGAGGTTGGCTTCGGGATCAGTGAGCCAGTCCGCGCCTTTCCACGCCGGAATGTTGTTGATCTGGCTGCCCAGCTGTGTCGATTGCTGCTGCAGCAGGTCCGCGGTTTTGCTGAAGTGCTGCGCGAGGGTGCGCAGTGGATCGACGTCGGCACCCCACAAAGTCCCTGCCACCAGGATTCCCCCAATTTTCATCCCGCAGCAGTTCAGCGCGCTGCAGGCCCCAGCCTAAGGCAGGATCACTACGGCCGCGTTGGGTTGTCCTGCCCATGCACGGCAGTATGCACTAACCCCGGTCCGACTCCTCCAGCACGGCAGCCTTCCGTGCCCGCAGCGCGAAGAACGCGCCGAAGGCGAAGGCTTGGGTGACGACAACCAGCACGATTGCACCGGCGATCTTGTTGCCGCCCAGGATCATGGTCAGGCCGACGATCGCGGACAGGAGCGCCAGCAGGGGCAGCAGCATGTAGCCCAGGACAAACAGGGTTTCGGGTTTCTTCAGCATGTTCCTAGCCCTCGGTCCGTGACCATTTGGTGAATCGGTAGCGCGTGCCGTTGGCGGCTGTCAGCCAGCCGTCCGGCGGGACGGAGGCGGACGCCACCCAACTGGGACCAAGCTCGGGAGCGAACGTGTCGCCGTCGGCCTTCATGTCGATGGTGGTGACCACGGCAACGTTGGCGAGGTCCGTGGACTGGCGGAAAACATCGCCGCCGCCCAGGATCCAGACCGTTTCGCCGCCGTCGACAAACTGCGACTCAAGGAGCGCGTCATCCAGCGAGGGAACCACGACGGCGCCCTCCGCCTCAGGCGTACTGGCCCAGCTTTTCTGCCGGGTGATGACGATGTTCGTGCGGCCGGGCAGGGGGCGGTACTTGTCCGGGAAGGACAGCCAGGTCTTGCGGCCCATGATGACCGGGTGCCCGGTGGTGAGGCGGGTGAAGTGCTTCAGGTCCTCGGGCAGGTGCCAGGGCATGTCCCCGTCCTTGCCGATGACGCCGTCGGACGTCTGAGCCCAGACCAGGCCGACGCCGGTGATGGAGGCGGCGAGCTCCTCCGTGAAGGACTGGGGATCGGTGAAGTTTTCGGTGCTCATACGGCGATCGGTGCCTTGATCGTGGGGTGGTGCTTGTAGCCCACCACCTCAAAGTCCTCCAGCGTGTAGTCGAAGATCGAGGCCGGCTTGCGGGTGATCTTCAACTGCGGGTATTCGTACGGCTCGCGTTCCAGCTGCTTGAGGACCTGGTCCATGTGGTTCTCGTAGATGTGCACGTCGCCGCCGGTCCAGATGAATTCGCCGGGCTCAAGCCCCACCTGCTGGGCCACCATGCAGGTGAGCAGTGCATAGGAGGCGATGTTGAACGGGACGCCCAGGAACATGTCCGCCGACCGCTGGTAGAGCTGGCAGGAGAGCTTGCCGTTGGCCACGTAGAACTGGAAGAAAGCGTGGCAGGGTGGCAGCGCCATGTCGTTGAGTTCGGAGACATTCCAGGCGGACACGAGGTGCCGCCGGGAGTCCGGGTTGGACTTGAGGTTCTCGATCAGTTCGGCGATCTGGTCGATGTGCCCGCCGTCCGGTGTGGGCCAGCTGCGCCACTGCACACCATAGACCGGGCCCAGGTCGCCGTCCTGGTCTGCCCATTCGTTCCAGATGGTGACGCCCTGGTCCTGCATCCACTTGATGTTGGTTTCACCGCGCAGGAACCACAGGAGTTCAACGGCAACGGACTTGAAGTGGACCCGCTTGGTGGTGATCAGCGGGAAGCTCTTGGCCAGGTCAAAGCGCATCTGGCGGCCGAAAACGCTGGTGGTTCCGGTTCCCGTGCGGTCCGACTTATGGGTGCCGGCGGCCAGGACATCGCGCAGGAGGTCTTCATAGGGAGTAGGGATGCTCACGCCCCAAGTCTACTGGCTGCCTAGTCGTCGAAGGGCTTGAACTGCTCCACCGCCACGACCCGTTTCTTTCCGCCGTTGGCCACGTGGCACACCACCACCTCGCCGGGGGACAGGTAGGGCTCGCGGCCGGGCAGGAGCTTCGCCAAGGGTGCCGGCGTATGGGTGGCCACCTGCTTGAGGACGGTGGGCAGTGCCGGCCGGTGCGTGCAGACAACCACGGGCCGCTGCTTGTCGAAAAGGGATTCGATGACGGCCGCGGTCTTCTTGGGACTGCGCTGGTGCTTGTGTTCGGTCAGGCCTTCCGCCAGCTTCACTTTGGCCCCCGCCGCCCGCGCGTAGGGGGCCACGGTTGCCACGCAGCGCAGCCATGGGCTGGTGACCACCCGCATGGGCTTCCACACATCCAGGAGCCGGCCGACGGCCTGTGCCTGGCGGTTGCCTGTGGCCGCAAGCGGACGCTCGCCCTCTGCCTTGCTCCAGGATGAGCGCGGCTTGGCTTTGGCGTGCCGGAGCACCAGCAGGGGCCACGTGTCCAGGGTGCCCGCTTCGTGCGCGTCCCGCAGGTGTTCAAGGGGCGCGACGTCGGAAGGGTTGGACAGAAGGCCGGCCGCCTTTTCTGGGGCGCACCACATGACGCTGTCCACCTCCTTGCCGTCCGGAACCAGGGTGTTGCCGTTGACTTTGACCGCCCAGTAGTAGACCTTCTTGAGGCCCGACGCCACGTGGTAGTGGATAGGCGGCAGCGGTATGCCCAGGGGCGCGCGGAGGCCGATCTCCTCCCACACCTCACGGACGGCGCATTCGGGAATGGTCTCGCCGTTGTCGATCTTTCCCTTGGGCCAGGACCAGTCGTCATAGCGCGGGCGGTGGATCAGCGCGACTTCCAGGAGGTCCTTGTTGACCCGCCACGGGATGGCGCCCGCAGCGGTTACGGCTACGGGTTCCCCCGGGTGGTCAGTCTGGTCGGCTACGAGTGCATCGCTCGACAACGCGGCTGCCTATCGCCGGCTCAGGCTGCGTTGACGCGGCCGGGACGCCAACAACCAGGACTGGACATCCTCAAGCGGCTTCCCGTCCTCGGACAGGTGGTGCCGGTTCCAGCGGCCCTCGTTGTCCAGGTGCCAGCTGGATGTTTCCGGCGCCATGTAGCGCTTCATGAGGTCCAGGACATAGGCGATGTCGTCCGCGCTGGCCAGCTGGACAAGCGCCTCCACCCTGCGGTCCAGGTTGCGGTGCATCATGTCGGCCGAACCGATGTACACCACGGGATCCCCGCCGTTGGCGAAAGCGAACACCCGGGAGTGCTCCAGGAACCGGCCCAGGATGGACCGGACAGTGATGTTGTCGCTCAGCCCGGGAACGCCGGGGCGCAGCGAGCAGATGCCGCGGACCACCACATCCACCTTGACCCCCGCCTGCGAGGCGCGGTAGAGGGAATCGATGATGGCCTCATCGACCATGGAGTTCACCTTGATCTGCACATGTCCCGGCACGCCGGCCCTGGCGTTGCGGATCTCGGTCTCGATCCGGTCGATAAGTCCCGACCGGACGGAACGGGGTGCCACCAGGAGCCGTTTGAAGGTCGATTTCGGTGCGTAGCCGGAAAGCTGGTTGAACAGCTTGGACAGGTCCTCGCCCACCTGTTCGTTCGCCGTCAGCAGGCCCAGGTCCTCGTAGTAGCGGGCGGTCCGCGGGTGGTAGTTGCCGGTGCCGATGTGGCAGTAGCGGCGGAGCCCGTCCACTTCCTGGCGGACCACCAGCGACAGCTTGCAGTGCGTCTTCAGGCCCACGATCCCGTACACCACATGCACGCCGGCCTGCTCCAGTTTGCGGGCCCAGGAGATGTTGGCCTGCTCATCGAAGCGCGCCTTGATCTCCACCAGGGCCAGGACCTGCTTGCCGGCCTCGGCGGCATCAATCAGCGCGTCAACGATGGGGGAGTCGCCGGAGGTGCGGTACAGGGTCTGCTTGATGGCCTGCACCTTGGGATCCGCCGCGGCCTGTTCCAGGAACGCCTGCACCGAAGTTGAGAACGAATCGTACGGGTGGTGCAGCAGGATGTCGCGGCGGCGCATGGCGGCAAAGACGTTCGCTGCTTTGGAGGTCTCGGACTCATTCAGGTACCGGGACGTGTGCGGCACGTGCTTGGGGTAATGCAGGTCCGCGCGGTCGATTCCGGCGATGACGGACAGGCCGCGAAGGTCCAGTGGAGCCGGCACCGAGTAGACCTCGGATTCCTCCACGCCCAGCTCGCGGATCAGCAGGGCCCTGATGTTGGGGTTGATGTCGTTGGCCACCTCCAGCCGGACGGGCGGGCCGAAGCGGCGGCGCAGGAGTTCCTTCTCCAGGGCCTGCAGGAGGTTTTCGGCGTCGTCCTCCTCCACCTCCAGGTCCTCGTTGCGGGTGACCCGGAAGGTGTGGTGTTCCAGCACCTCCATGCCCGGGAACAACTTGTCCAGGTGGACGGCGATGACTTCCTCCAGCGCAATGAACCGGGCCACCCGCCCGGGCACCGCGCCGGCGCGGGGGCCATCGATGGAGATCAGGCGGGGCAACTGGTCCGGCACCTTCAGGCGGGCGAAGAGCTCCTTGTCGCTGACGGGGTTCCGGACCACCACGGCCAGGTTCAGTGACAGGCCCGAAATGTAAGGGAAGGGGTGGGCAGGGTCAACGGCCAGCGGGGTGAGGATGGGGAAGACTTTTTCCGCAAACATCACGCTCAGCTGCTGCTTGGCGGCGTCGTCCAGTTCGTCCCAGTGCATGAGGTGGATGTGCTCGTAGGCCAGGGCCGGGCGGATCTGGTCAGCGAACACCTGGGCGTGCCGTGCCTGGAGCCGGTGGGCTTCCTCGCTGATCCGCTCCAGCACCTCGACGGGGCTCAGGCCGGCGGGGGAGGGGACGGCGAGTCCCGTGGCGATACGGCGCTTGAGGCCGGCCACGCGGACCATGAAGAACTCGTCCAGGTTGGACGCGAAAATGGAGAGGAAGCTGACGCGTTCCAGCAGGTGCAGGGTGGGGTCCTCGGCCAGTTCCAGGACCCGCGAATTGAACGCGAGCCAGCTCAGCTCGCGGTCCAGGAACCGGTCAGGCCGGATGTCGCCTTCCGGCTGCAGGTTCGGCGCGAATTCAGGGATGTCAATGCGGTCCTGGGTGGCCCTGGAGGCCGGTACCTCGGAGGAGCCGAAGCGTGCCCGTACAGGCGCCGCAACATCCTGGGACGTAGCTGTTCCGGAGGGTTCCGGGTTCATGGCTTCTCCTTTAGCTGGCGCGTTGGTGCCGGCGCTTCCGCCCCGCGCGGTTCCCTTCAACCTTACAAGCATTCACCCACGCCACGGCCCCTGTTTCACGCGGGCGGGGGATTCTTCCGGCTGTCCTGCCTACCCCGCCGCCGGGCCATACATGATGTCCATGTCCCAGCGCGTAAAGCCGAGCCGCCGGTAGAGGGCGACGGCCGCGGCATTGTCGGCGTCCACATAGAGCATGACCCCGTTCAGCCCGGAGTCGCGGAGGTGCCTGATGCCGGCGATGGTCAATGCCTTGCCCAGGCCCATGCCCTGGGCTTCGGGTGTCACGCCCACCACGTACACCTCGCCGATGGCTGGGTGCGAGCCGTGCCGGGGGTGGACTTTGGTCCAGTGGTAGCCCAGCAGGCGGCCGGCCCGGTCCTCCGCCAGGAAGAACCCGGCCGGATCGAACCAGTCCTCCGCCATGCGCGCCTCGAGGTCCGCCCGGGTGAGGTTCCCCTGTTCCGGATGGTGGGCGAAGGCGGCCCTGTTGGCGGCCAGCCAGGCGTCCTCATCCTTGCCCGGCACGAAGGTGCGGATGGCCACCCCGTCCGGGAGGCCGGCGTCGGGAAGCTCCGCGCCCGCCGTCGTCATCCGCATCTTCCACAACTCACGCACCGGCGCGTAGCCGTACCGCGCAGCAAGGTGGGCAGCTGCCTCGTGGTTGCCGTGGGACCAGGCGTTCAGCCCGCCAAAGCCCCGGACCTCCTTGAGGGCCCCCACCAGGCGGTCCGCCACGCCCTGGTTCCGGTAGGAGGGGTGGACGGCGATCTCCAGGATGCCGTGGCCGTCCGGCTCCTCAACCACGACGGCGAAGCCCGCCAGGTCCTGTCCGGTCGCCGGATCGGAGTCCTCGTCGGGTGCATACAGGGCCAGCGTCAGCAGGGTGTGCTCCGCGGAGTCCCCGGCGCGCATGGTCACCAGGGTCTGCTCGGAGATGGAAGGGTTTCCATCCGATTCCTCAGCCGCGGCCAGGAGGTCGCGGCAGTCCTTCAGGAGTTGCTGGTCAACTCCGCCCCGGACGACATGGACGGGCCACTTCTGCGGATGCGCTGGAGTCATGAGCCAAGGCTATACGTCAATGGCGCGCCGGGGCTCAGGCCTCGGTGAGTTCGTCTTCCTGCTGCCGGACGAGGGTGAGGCGGTAGCCGACGTTCCTGACCGTGCTGATCAGGTTCTCGTGGTCCGCGCCGAGCTTTGCCCGGAGGCGCCGGACGTGGACGTCCACGGTGCGGGTGCCGCCGTAGTAGTCGTAGCCCCAGACTTCGGTGAGGAGCTGCTGCCGGGTGAACACGCGGCCTGGATGCTGGGCCAGGTATTTCAGGAGCTCGAACTCCTTGAACGTCAGGTTCAGCGGGGCGCCGTTGACGCGTGCCGTGTAGCTTGCCTCGTCGATGATGACGCCGGCGGCGCGGATCTCACTCGGAGCGTCTTCCTGCTCGGGGACTGCCCGGGCAACGGACAGCCGGATACGCGCCTCCACTTCGGCGGGCCCGGCGGAATCGAGGACGATGTCGTCAACGGCCCACGCGGAGGAAACGGCGGCCATGCCGCCTTCTGTGAGGATCAGGACCAGGGGGGCGCTCAGCCCGGTGGCTTTCAGGAGCTGCGTGAGTGAACGGGCGCCCACCAGGTCCTTGCGGGCATCCAGCAGGACGATGTCGCAGGGGTCTGTCTCAAGGAGGGCCGTGGGCTCGGCCGGGAGGATGTGGACCCTGTGGTTCAGCAATTCGAGGGCAGGCAGGATGTCCACCGAAGAACCGGTGCTGTTGGTCAGTAACAGGATGTGCGACATTGTTCCTCCAAGGGCCGTCCGCGCATCATTGGGCGACTGAACCGGATTCTCACCGGCCGGTACTGGCTTCCTGCACGAGGCTCTGGGCCGTCAGCACGCCGCCGGCCAGCTACCTCAGCAGGGAGCGTAGCTGAACCTTGAGTATACCCGGCGGCCTCCTCCAGGCCACAGATCCAGGCCGCGGACGGGAGCGTTTTGCGACATATGCCCTTCACATAAGGCAGGATTGAAGCAGGGCGGACCAGCCCTGCCATGAGGGGGCGGACCAGCCTTCCGGCCAACGCCAGGATGGGAAAACAGCGCAGTGAGTGCACCGACGAAGCACAGGCCGGGCCCTGCATGACGGCGGACCTGCAGGCACCCGTGCGTTCGCTGGGTTTCTGGACCATCGGCGTTGTCGGCATCGCCGGCCTGGCCGCCATCATCGCCGGGGTCTATGCCTCGCCTGAAGCACTCGTCGCCGTCGGTGTCGCCATCGCCGCCGCAGTGGGGATCGGGTGGCCGCATTTCCTCCGCATCCCCGCCAAGAAGACCCTTGCCGCCGTCATCGCCCTGCCGGGCGCAGGCGCTGCCGTGGCGGCCGGCGTGGCGCCGGCCCCGGGCTACCTGGACTGGACGCCGGCCTTCGTGGCGCTGGGAATGATGGCGGTGTTTGTGGTGCAGTTGGTCCGCGGTACGGGACAGGCCCAGCGGCTGGAGTCCACACTGGGCTGCTGCGCCGGTGTCCTGCTGTCCTGCCTCGGCGCCGGCTGGGTTGCCGGAGCGCGGTTCAACGGCGTCCGCGAAATGCTGCTTGTGGCGGCAATCAGTGCCGCGGTGGCCCTGCTGGCCGGCCTTATCCGCTGGCCGGACAGCATCATTGCTCCGCTGGGCATTGTCCTGGCGGGCCTGGCCGGGCCGCTCGCCGGACTGGTCCTGTCGGACATCGCCGTCCTGCCGGCCGCGGTCTTCGGCGTGGTGGTGGGCGCGGTCCTGGCAAGCTTCCGCAGACTGGCCACGCTCCGCGGCGCCCCGCTGAATTTTGCGGCCGCACTGAGCATGGGCCTGGCCCCCGTCTCAGCGGTGGGATCCCTCGCTTACTTCATAGACAAACTACTCATCTACTAACGGGTTAGGATGGCACCATGTCCGTACTTGCTTTTGAAATCTTCTTCCTTGTCCTGCTCGGCATCGCGAGCCTGTCCATGGCCTGGTTCGCCGGATTCGTGGTCTACCGCCTCTTCAAGGGCCAGAAGTAGCCACCCCTCTTCCGGAGCCGGCCGTATCTCGAGGTAGAACAAATGCCCATTGAGATTCCTACAGATCTGACCCCTGAACTCGTCCCCCTTTCGTGGCTCATTGGCGAGTGGGAGGGCCGCGGCCGGCTGGGCAGCGGCGACGAGGATTCGGAACACTTCCTGCAGCACGTCTCCTTCACCCACAACGGCCTGCCGTACCTGCAGTACCGGGCCGAGAGCTGGTTGACCGACGACGAGGGCACGCGCCTGCGGCCGCTCACCGTTGAGACCGGCTTCTGGGCGCTTGAACGCAAGCAGCTGGATGCCGACGGCGGCCCGGGCCTGGTGCCTGCCGACATCGTCCCGGTGTTGAAGAGTGCCGATGAGGTGGAGGCGCTGCGCAACAAGGACGGCGGCTTCGACATCTCGGTGTCCATCGCCCACCCAGGCGGCATCACCGAGCTGTACTACGGCCAGATCAAGGGCCCGCAGATCCAGTTGACCACCGACATGGTGATGCGTGGCAGCCACTCCAAGGAGTACAGTGCGGCCACCCGGATCTTTGGCCTGGTGGACGGCAACCTCCTGTGGCGGTGGGACGTGGCGACAGGCGGCGAAACCGGCAAGGGCCTTGAAGCCCACGCCTCCGCGTTCCTGCATAGAGTCTCCTGAACAGGAAAGAAACCTCATGGAAGACGGCACGGATCAAGCACGAAAGCCCAGCGGCTACGGCGACCTCAAGGCCGTCTTCTTCAACGGCACCCTGAAGAAGTCGCCGCAGACATCCAACACGGACGGGCTGATTGCCATCAGCCGCCGCATCATGGAAAAGCAGGGTGTCAGCACCAGGGTGATCCGTACCGTGGACCACGACATCGCCAGCGGTGTCTACCCGGACATGACCCAGTACGGGTGGGCCACGGACGAGTGGCCGGATCTCTATCCCGCTGTCCAGGAAGCTGACATCGTGGTGGTGGCGGGCCCCATCTGGCTCGGTGACAACTCGTCGCAGACCAAGAAACTTATCGAGCGCCTCTACGCCCACTCCGGCCAGCTCAATGACAGGGGCCAGTGGGCCTTCTATCCAAAGGTGGGCGGCTGCCTGGTCACCGGCAACGAGGACGGCATCAAGCACTGTTCCATGAACATCCTCTACAGTCTTCAGCACATCGGCTTCAGCATCCCGCCGCAGGCCGACGCGGGTTGGATCGGGCCGGTTGGTCCGGGCCCAAGCTACCTGGATGAAGGCTCCGGCGGCCCGGAGAGCGACTTCACCAACCGCAACACCACCTTCATGACCTGGAACCTCCTGCACCTGGCAAGGATGCTGAAGGATGCGGGCGGCTACCCGGCCTACGGCAACCTGCCCAACGAATGGAACGCCGGTACCCATTTCGATTTCGAAAATCCGGAATACCGTTAGCCTCCAAGGACTTCTACTTCATATGACTACGCCCAGCCCCTTGTTGTCGCGCCCCGGCGCCGTCGAGGCCGGCGGCCCTGACGCCGGAGTCGCCGCCCACTACGGCGAGCCGCTGCGCGAGCAGCGCGCGCTCGCTGCCGGAACCGCCGTCGTCGACCTTTCCCACCGCGGCGTGGTCACCGTCACCGGCCCGGACCGGCTGAGCTGGCTTAATACCCTGTCCTCCCAGCAGGTGGCCGCGCTGAAGCCGGGGGAGTCCAGCGAGCTGCTGCTCCTCAGCGTCCAGGGCCGCATCGACTTTGACGCCCGGGTTGTCGACGACGGCGGGACCACGTGGCTGATCGTTGAGGCCGCCGAGGCAGCGCCGCTGGCGGAGTACCTCAACCGGATGAAGTTCATGCTGCGGGTGGAAATCGCCGACGTCTCGTCCGACTGGGCAGTCGTGGGCAGCACCCGGGCCGTCCCGGAGTGGTCCGGCCGCCTCGCCTGGCAGGACCCGTGGCCGCACGTATCCGCCGGCGGATACTCCTATGCCACCGTGTCGGAGGAGAACCATCCGGGGCTGGAGCGCCCCTGGTTCGAGTACCTCATCCCGGCCGCCGAACTGGAAGAGGCCGTCGCGGGGCGGTCTCTGGCCGGTGTCCTCGCCGCGGAAGCCCTGCGGGTCGCCGCCTGGCGCCCCCGGATCGGTGCCGAGACGGATGACAAGACCATCCCGCACGAGCTTGACCTGCTGCGCACTGCGGTGCACCTGGCCAAGGGCTGCTACAAAGGCCAGGAGACCATCGCCCGCGTCCACAACCTGGGCCACCCGCCCCGCCGGCTGGTCTTCCTGCAGCTGGACGGCTCGCAGCACACCCTCCCCGCCGCCGGCAGCCCGGTCATGGCAGGGGACCGGAAAGTCGGGACCGTCACCTCCGTGGCGCAGCACTACGAGATGGGTCCTGTGGCCCTGGCAGTCATAAAACGTTCCGTGGCCGCGGATGAGATACTGACCGTCCTGGACGGCGATGAGCCGTATGCCGCCGTCCAGGAAATCATTGTTGCCCCCGATGCCGGCCAGGTGGTGGGGCGCCAGACCGGATTCCTGAGGGGGCCACGCTGATGACCGAGCACACCGGGACCACGCCTGCCGGCGTTGGGACGACGGCAGCGGAAGGGCACGACGACGACGCGCTGGCTTTGGCGCAGGCGCTCTTCGAGGCTGCGCGTGAGGGGAGCGACGCCCTGCTGGGTGCCTACCTGGACGCCGGGGTTCCCGCCACCATGACCAACTCCGCCGGTGACTCCCTGCTCATGCTGGCCGCCTACCACGGCCACGCCGGCACCGTTGGGCTGCTCCTGCAACACGGCGCCGACGCCAACGCCGCCAACGACCGGGGCCAGACCCCGCTCGCAGGCGCCGTATTCAAGGGCTACACGGACGTGGCCCGGGTCCTGCTTGACGCCGGAGCGGATCCGGACGCCGGTGCGCCCTCGGCACGCGCCGCGGCGCAAATGTTTGCCCGCACGGAGATCCTGGACCTGCTGGGCTAGCTCTGCCCGGGTTCCGCCCGGCACCAACAAAAACTCCTGAAGGATGACCGAGTGGAAAACGTAGCAAAGCCCTGGCCGGCACTGTGGTCCCTGGTGATCGGGTTCTTCATGATCCTGATCGACACCACCATCGTGTCCGTGGCCAACCCCCGCATCATGGAGGGGCTGGACGCCGACATCAACTCGGTCATCTGGGTGACCAGCGCCTACCTGCTGGCCTACGCCGTCCCGCTGCTCATCACCGGCAGGCTGGGCGACAGGTTCGGGCCCAAGAAGCTCTACCTCTCCGGCCTGGTGGTCTTCACCCTCGCCTCGCTGTGGTGCGGCCTCTCAGGCGACGTCCGGATCCTGATCGCCGCCCGTGTCCTCCAGGGCCTTGGCGCCGCGATGATGACGCCCCAGACCATGGCCGTGATCACCCGGATCTTCCCGCCGGACCGCCGCGGCTCAGCCATGGCGGTCTGGGGCGCAACAGCGGGCATGGCGACGCTCGTCGGGCCCATCCTTGGCGGCGTCCTGGTGGACGGCCTGGGCTGGGAGTGGATCTTCTTCATCAACGTGCCCATCGGCGTCGTGGGCTTCATCCTGGCGCTGCGCAACGTCCCGGCCCTGAGCACCCATCCGCACCGCTTCGATATTCCCGGCGTCCTGCTGAGCGCCGTCGGGCTGTTCCTTCTGGTGTTCGGGATCCAGGAGGGCGAAACCTACAACTGGGGCACCATCACCGGGCCCATCAGCGTGTGGGGCCTGATAATCGCCGGCATCGTGGTGCTGGCTGTCTTCGTCCTGTGGCAGCGGTTCAACAAGGGCGAGCCGCTGCTGCCGCTGGCGCTGTTCCGGGACCGCAACTTCTCGCTGGCCAACATCGGGATCACCACCGTCGGCTTCACGGTGACCGCCTTCAGCCTGCCGCTGATCTTCTACTACCAGCTGGTCCGGGGCCTAACCCCCACACAGTCCGCCCTCATGATGGTGCCCATGGCACTGATCTCCGGCGGGCTTGCACCCGTGGTGGGCAAGCTGGTGGACCGCGTGAACCCGAAGTTCATCACGGCCACCGGGCTGGTGCTCATGGCGGTGGCGCTGCTGTGGAACTCGGTCCTGATGCAGCCGGATACGCCCATCCTGATGTTCCTGCTGCCCAGCGCCGTCCTGGGCTTCGCCAACGCCGGCATTTGGGCCCCGCTGAGCACCACTGCCACCAGGAACCTGCCGCCGCGCCAGGCGGGTGCCGGTTCGGGCGTGTACAACACCACCCGCCAGATCGGCGCGGTGCTGGGCAGTGCGGCCATCGCTGTGTTGATCCAGTCGCGGCTGGCCGCCGAGCTTCCCTCGGGAGGGCCGGGCGGGTCCGCCGGGGAAGGACTGGCAATGGGTGGCTCGCTGCCCGGGTTCCTGCACGCCGGATTCTCGACCGCGATGGGCCAGTCCATCCTGCTGCCCGCCGGAGTGATCCTGGTGGGGGCGGCGGTGGCACTGTTCTTCGCCAAGCCGCAGCCGGTCCAGGGCTGGGGGACGCAGGGCCAGGACCAGGCGTCAGCGAAGGTGGACGCTGGTCTGGATTCCGCCGGCTGAGAGGCCAAGCTGCCTGGCCAGTGCCAGGCAGCCGGTGTTGCTGACGTCCGCACGCCACTGCAGCGTCAGCCCGGCGGCGAGGGCCTCGTGCGCCGCGATGGACGCGGCCAGCGAGCCCAGGCCGCGCCGCCGCCATTCCGGGTTCACCAGTACGCCCATGTTGGCCAGCAGGCCCTCCCATTCGCCGTACGCACCGCAGGCCAGGGGCACGCGCCTGCCGTCCTGCTCATGCACGATGGTGTAGCGGTTTTCGAGGTCGGAGAGCCCCACTTCGTTGACGTCGTCCGGCGGGCAGCGGCCCTCCAGTTCAATGGCCTCCGGGTTCCCGTGCGAGACCGTGAGTTCCCCGGAGGGCTGCTGCAGCGGCAGGTCGTCGGCGAAGAACAGGGCGGCAGCGCCGAGCCCATGGCCGCCCCGGTCCCTGGTCAGTTTCAGCAGCGTGACGTGCTGGGCCATCTCCTCGTCCGGAATGTCCGTTGCGGCTTCGATGACGCTCTGCGGGCCCACCAGCGCGGAACTGCCAAACAACCGGACGAACTCGACGGTCCGGGCCGATTCGTCCGCCCGGACGATCCTTGCCCCGGAGACCAGGGCGTCCCCGAACGCGTCGTCGTCAAGGCCCAGCCGGCGTGCCCACGCCAGCTGGATGATGGCCGCTGAGCCGGGATCGAGTGTCATGGTCCCAGCCTAGGGCGGCCCACTGACTTAGCCGAACAGGACCGCGGCTTCGTCGTAGCGGTTTTGCGGGACGGTCTTCAGCTGGCCCAGGGCCTCTTCGAAGGCAACGTGCCGGATGTCGGTGCCCTTGAGCGCCACCATGGTGCCCCAGTAGCCTTCCACCACGGAATCGATGGCAGCCATGCCAAGCCGGGTGGCCAGGACCCGGTCGAAGGCCGACGGGACGCCGCCGCGCTGGATGTGGCCCAGGATGGTGGCGCGGGTTTCAATGCCGGTGCGTGCCTCCAGTTCGGGGGCGAGCTGGTCCGCGATGCCGCCCAGCCGGGGACGGCCGAAGGTGTCCAGGCCGCGCTCGGAGTGCGGGCTTTCCATGTGCTCGGGTACGAAGCCTTCGGCCACCACCACCAGGGGCGCGCGGCCACGATGATGGGCTTCCTTGACCCATTCGGTGATCTGCTCGATGCTGACCTTCTGCTCCGGTATCAGGATGGCGTGCGCGCCTGCGGCCATGCCGGCGTGCAGGGCGATCCAGCCCACGTGCCGGCCCATCACTTCGGCGATCATGCAGCGGTGGTGGGATTCGCCGGTGGTGCGGAGCCGGTCAATGGCTTCGGTGGCGATCTGCACGGCAGTGTCGAACCCGAAGGTGTAATCGGTGGCGTCAAGGTCGTTGTCAACGGTCTTGGGGACGCCGACGATCTTGAGTCCGGCGTCGGTCAGGCGCTTGGCGGCGGCGAGTGTTCCCTCACCACCGATGGCGATGATGGCGTCGATGCCCAGCCGGTCCATGTGGGCCTTGATGGCCTCCGGGCCGCCGCCGTTTTCGAACGGGTTGGTGCGGGAAGTGCCAAGGATGGTGCCGCCCTGCTTGGCGATGCCGCGGACCATGGTGCGGGGGATGTCGATGATGTCCCCCTCCACCACACCCCGCCATCCATCGCGGAATCCGACGAATTCCTGGCCGTGGACGGCGATGCCCTTAAGCACTGCGCCTCGGATCACGGCGTTCAGTCCGGGGCAGTCGCCACCGCTGGTGAGGATTCCAATTTTCATGTTCGGCTCAAATCCTGGAGAGAAGGTTTACAGGCAGAGCGCCACGCTGAGCTCACCTAGAAGTGTAATGGGGTGTGTGGGGTACGACACAAACCGGTTACATGGGGGTGCCCGGGCCGGGCAGTGCCGGGACAGGAAAGGCCCCTGCTGTCGGAGAGTGTCCGCGAAAGCAGGGGCCGTGGTCCTGGCCGATTTCTGGTGCCGGCGCCAGTGTGTCCGGCGCCGGCGACTTGGCTGGTCAGGGCCGGTTGAGCGACCGGCGGTCCAGGAACGTCTGGAGCAGGATCTCGTTGCGCTGGTCCGGGAGGATCACCCAGGCCAGGAGGTAGAAGATCACGGCAGGTCCGGGGAGCAGGCAGAACAGCAGGAATGCGATGCGGACGTAGGCGACGTCGACGTTGAGCTTGGCCGCGATGCCGCCCAGCACTCCGCCGAGCCACCGCTGTGGGCCGCGCTGCAGGCCAAGGCCCCTGACAATGCTGAAGAACTTATCCATGGTTCAAGACTTCCCTGTAGTTGATGCGTTGTCACGTTTGCGGGCTGAGAGCAGGCCGCCGGCCACCAGGGCCACACCTGCGCCGATCATGAGGCCGATCAGGACGTAGGTGCCATTGAGTGTCACGATGCCCAGCTGCGCCACGATGATGAGTGCGGCCAGCGCCAGGACGATCAGTCCCCACACCACCGTCCCCACCCTCGCCGGTGCCGGTCCGGCGGGGTCTTGGCCCGCCGTCGTCGGAATGTTGCTGCTGTCCATGTCAGTTGCCTTCCTGGATTGTGACGTTGCTGAACGTGCCGTCGATCCGCACCACCAGGTGGTTGCCGGGCTTGTCCGCGTTGTAGCTGCTTTCGCGGGTGGTGGTGCCGCCGCGCTGGCCGGTGGCCTCGTTAAGGTTTCCCATGGTCATGTCCGCCTTGATGTCGACGGGCAGGTTCTGCGGGATCACCACGGTCACGTTGCTGGCGGTGATGTCCAGGGGAACCACGACGTCGGACGTCAGGGGGGCGGTGGGTGACAGGCCCGTGAGGTCCACGGTGCCCCGCCCGGCGGTGATGTCGATGCCGCCGCGTGCCTCCTCAATGCTTGCCGGGTTCCAGTCCACCTGCTGGAAACGCATCCGGCCGTCGTCCAGCGTGTTGTAGATGCCGCCGGTAACCAGGGCGATTACGGCAAAGAGGCTCAGGACGCCGGAGGTGCGGCCGCGGAAACCCGCCACCAGGATGCCCAGGCCTAGCACTGCTGCCGCGCTGGCCCACACGATGGCGTTGGCGGAGCCGCCCAGGTCGATGATGTTTGCGGCATCCAGCGCCTTGAGGCCACCGCCCACTACCAGGGCCGAGCCCGTGGCGATGGCGACGGCGGGAGCGCCGGGGCCGGACGGCCGGGGCTTTGGCGGTTGCGGGGGCACCCACGGTGCGGGGTAGCTGCTTCCACCGGGAACGCCGCTGCCCGGCCCGCCTGTGCCCGGCCCGCCTGGGCCTGTGCTGCCTGAACCGGTGCCGTTTGGGCCGGCGGAGGTGCCTCCGACACCGGTTCCGATAGGAGTGCTGTGTCCGCCCGGGCCATAGATGCCGGTGGATGCTGAGCTGGTGGGGCCGCCGCTGTACCGCGGCGCCGCCGGGAAGCCGGGCGCCGGCCCGGAGGGCGTGCCTGCGGAGAACGACGAGGTGTAGTCCGCGCCCGGGCGTCCGGCCGGGTGGCCTGCGCCGGGGGCTGCCGGCGTGTGGCCGGCCATGGTGGGGTGGGACTTGTTGCGCTGGGAAAGGTAGTAGACCAAATAGATTGCGCCGGCCACCCAGAAGACGGTCCAGAGCAGTCCGCTGAGTCCGTTATGGCTCCAGCCCCAGAAGCCTCCGCCCAGGCCGGTGAGACCCAGGACCGTGGCAATCAGGGAGCCCGTCATGCCACTGGACCAACGTCCGGCGCCGGCTTCCTGGACGTGGATCCGGCCGTCCGGTTCCGGCAGGAACGCCCATGCCAGGCCATAGAAGAACACGCCAATGCCGGCCAGGAGGGTGAGGACAATGAAGGCGCCGCGGATGATGATCGGGTCCACGTTCAGCCGGTGGGCGATGCCGCTGCAGACGCCGCCGACCCAACGGTCGTTGCCCCGGTAAATGCCGTTGCTGCGGATCCAGCCGAAGAAGTCGGTGGAAGGAGTTGGGGCGGTGGGGCTGCTGCGGTAGGCATAGCCCTGGGTGTTATCAGCGGGATCAGGGCCCGGTCCGGCACCGGGATCAGCTGAGGGACCGGCGCCAAGACCGCCTGACCGGCCGGCCGCGGGACCGGCACCCGGGCCAACCTCAGGCTCCGGAGGCGTTGCAGGGGAGGACGGCAGCGGCTCCGTGGGCCGCTCGCTGTCGGATCCGGGGATGGCCCCGGCAGGGTGTTCGTCGTCAGGGGAGGGGGTCTGCGAGTTCATACCTCGATCCTCCCGTCCGGGCGGGTCGCCGCTCTACTGGGGGATACCCTGAACGGCCCCTGAGCTGTCCCCGGTAAGCGGCCGGATACGGTCCGGGCAACCCTGATCCGTGTTTGGATTGATCCATGACAACCCTCCCGGTGCGCCCGCCCCTGGCACGGAGCAGCGACCGTGTCATCGCCGGCGTCTGCTCCGGCCTCGCCGCGCACCTGGGCTGGCCGGTCAAGAATGTCCGGCTGGGCATGGTCCTCGCCTCCTTCGCCGGCGGGGCCGGCCTGGTCTTCTACGCATGGCTCTGGATCATGGTGCCCACCGCGGATGAGGCCGCGCGCCGCAACGCCCGCCGGCCGGCGTCGCCCATTGCTCCCGCCGTCAGCCAGCTGGGACCGGGCCAGCAGCAGCAGGCCCAGCCGGCGCAGGAGACGGCGTCCGACGGCGGAACACCAGCAGGTGCCGATGGGCCCGTTCCGGCCGGAGCGGGAGCCTCCGGAGAGCCCCCTTGGTTCCGGGCGCGCGGGATGCGGTACGGCAAGGAAATCCTGCTGGGCTGCGGGCTCCTGCTGGTGGCCGGCATCATGATTGCGCAGATGCTGGGCGTGGACGTGTCCCTGGGGACGCTGATCCCGGCTGCAGCTGTGCTGGGCGGCGCGTCGATCGCCTGGATGCAGCTGGATGAGACGCGCCGCGCAGGGCTGGTGGACAAGACCAAAGCGGACCAGGCCGGCGGGTGGGGCAGGCTCGCTGCAGGACTGGCGCTGGTGGTGGCAGGGGTCCTGGTGATGGTGTCCGGCTCGGGCTCCTGGGAACAGACCTGGCTGGCGCTGTTGGCGTCCGTGGCCGTCCTGGGCGGCGTGGTGCTGGTCCTGTTGCCGTGGGCGCTGAAGTTCTGGCGGGACCTGGAATCGGAACGAGCCGGCCGGATCCGGGAGACGGAACGGGCGGAGATCGCTGCCCACCTCCACGATTCCGTGCTGCAGACACTGGCCCTGATCCAGCGGCGCGCCGGCAACGAGCATGACGTGGTCCGCCTGGCCCGTGCCCAGGAACGCGAGCTGCGCGGCTGGCTGTTCCAGGACCCCGGCCGTGAAAGCGGTCAGCTTTCAGACCGGATCAAGGCTGTTGCGGCGGAGGTGGAGGACCTGCTTGGCAACGCCGTGGAGGTGGTCACCGTGGGTGACGCCGCCATGACCGAGGCGCACGAAGCAATGGTCCAGGCAAGCCGGGAGGCCATGCTCAACGCCTCGCGGCACGGCGGCGGAACCGTCTCGGTCTACCTTGAGGCATCGGACGGGCAGGCTGAGATCTTCATCAAGGACAGGGGACCCGGTTTCCAGCTGGGGGACGTCCCGGCGGACCGCCTCGGTATCAGGGAATCGATCATCGGCAGGATGAAACGGCATGGCGGCTCGGCGGCCATCCTCAGCACGGGGGATGGTACCGAGGTCCGCCTGAGGCTGCCGGCTGCAGCAGAACACGCGGAAGGAAAATCATGAACACGACCCAGGGGACAAGTACCGGAAGCGCCCGGCCGGCAAACTCCGTGAGGGTGGTCATCGTGGACGATCACGCCATCTTCCGGTCCGGGCTGAAAGCTGACCTCGACGCCGGCATCCAGGTGGTGGGGGAGGCCGCCACCGTTGAACAGGCCATTGCCGTGATCGCCCAGCAGCGGCCCGACGTCGTTCTTCTCGATGTCCACCTGCCCGGAGGACTGGGCGGCGGCGGCCGGGAAGTCATCGCCGGCTCCGCCGCGCTCCTGTCCACCACCCGTTTCCTGGCATTGAGCGTCTCCGACGCTGCGGAGGACGTGGTGGCCGTCATCCGCGCCGGTGCCCGCGGATACGTCACCAAGACCATCTCCGGTGCCGAGATCACCGACGCCGTGTTCCGGGTGGCCGGCGGCGACGCGGTCTTCTCCCCACGCCTTGCCGGGTTCGTCCTGGACGCCTTCGGCACCGCTCCTGCGGATATTGCCGATGACGAGCTGGACAAGCTCTCCGCCCGGGAACTTGAGGTCATGCGCCTCATCGCCCGCGGCTACAGCTACAAGGAGGTGGCCAAGGAGCTCTTCATCAGCATCAAGACGGTGGAGACCCACGTGTCAGCCGTGCTGCGCAAGCTCCAGCTCTCAAGCCGCCACGAACTGACCAAGTGGGCAGCCGAGCGCCGCCTCCTCTAGACGCCCCATCAGATCCTGCGCCTTAAACCCAAACGCCCCATCATCTTTCGGGCCTTAAAACCAAACGCCCCATCAGATCCTGCGCCTTAAACCCAAACGCCCCATCACCAGGTGATGGGGCGTTTGGGTTGTTCCTGCGGAAGGTGATGGAGCGACTACTGGGCCTTGCCCAGGAAGTCCTGCAGGCGCTGGACGCCCGTGGCGAGGTCGTCGTCGCCCAGGGCGTAGGACAGGCGCAGGTAGCCCGAGGGGCCGAAGGCTTCGCCGGGAACCACTGCCACCTCAACCTCGTCAAGGATGAGCGAGGCCAGTTCCGCGGAGGTCTGCGGCGTGGCCGTACCGGACGCGGTCGGGAATTCCTTGCCCAGCAGGGCACGGACGTCCGCGTACACGTAGAAGGCGCCCTTCGGCGTCGGGCATTCCACTCCGTCGATCGCGTTCAGTCCTGCCACGATCGCCTTGCGCCGGCGGTCGAACGCAACCTTCATTTCGTCCACGGCGGTCAGCGGACCCGACACGGCGGCGAGGGCGGCGATCTGCATGATGTTGGACACGTTGGAGGTGGCGTGCGACTGCAGGTTGGTGGCAGCCTTGATGACGTCGGCCGGGCCGATCATCCAGCCCACGCGCCACCCGGTCATGGCGTACGTCTTGGCAACGCCGTTGAGGATGACCACCTTGTCGCCCAGTTCGGGGGCCGCGGTGGCGATCGACGTGAACGGCACGCCGTCGTAGGTCAGGTGCTCATAGATTTCGTCCGTGACCACCCACAGGCCCTTGGCGGCGGCCCACTTGCCGATTTCCGCCACCTGCTCAGGGGAGTAGACGGCGCCGGTGGGGTTCGACGGCGAGACGAACAGCAGGATCTTGGTGCGGTCCGTCACGGCTGCTTCGAGCTGTTCGACGGTCACCAGGTAGTCCTGTTCGGGGCCGGCGAAAACCTCCACGGGGACGCCGCCGGCGAGCCGGATAGCCTCCGGGTATGTGGTCCAGAACGGGGTGGGAACGATGACTTCGTCGCCCGGATCCACCAGGGTGGCGAAGGTGTTGTAGACGGCCTGCTTGCCGCCGTTGGTGACCAGGACCTGGGAGGGGTCCACCTGGTAGCCGGAATCGCGGAGGGTCTTCTCGGCGATGGCCTTCTTCAGCTCGGGCAGGCCGCCGGCGGGGGAGTAGCGGTGGAACTTGGGCTGCCCCGCAGCCTCGATTGCCGCCTGCACGATGTAGTCCGGGGTGGGGAAGTCGGGTTCACCCGCGCCGAAGCCAATAACGGGCCGGCCAGCTGCCTTCAGCGCCTTGGCCTTGGCATCGACGGCCAGGGTTGCGGATTCGGCAATTGCGGAAATGCGTTGGGAAACGCGGGCGGCAGACATGGCAGGTCCGTTCTTCGCTTGCAGCCGGGTGGCTGGAATGTGGGATTCGACGAGTTCTACTCTATGCTGTTCACCGGACCCTCCGGGGAGCCGGTTTTGATTTATGACTGCCCTGCGCAGAACCTTTCAGGCCGGACTTCGGACGGACCGGGCCGGGCTGGTTTTACCTACGCGAAGTTCTTGCGTAGACTGGTTCACCGGTGTTGAAACACGGATGATGACGTGCGCCCCAGTTCAAGCTGGTGTTGGGTCGTCAAAGAGTGGAATTCACTCCATAGGGTAGTGGCGCAATTGGTAGCGCAGCGGTCTCCAAAACCGCAGGTTGCAGGTTCGAGTCCTGTCTGCCCTGCGCAAGCTGCTCCGGGCGAAAGCCCGGGGCAGGCGCAGCAACCATGGTTCTGATCAGGGCCGGGTAATCCACCATTGCAAAGATGAGCGAGGACCAGGTGACCGAAACAGCTGCCAGCAGCTCCAAGGGCCGCCCAGCTAAGAAGGAAGCCAAGGCAAACTTCTTCGCCCGCATTGCACTCTTTGTCCGCCAGATTATCGGCGAACTGAAGAAGGTTGTTGCCCCCACCCGCAAGGAACTGATCAACTACACGCTCGTGGTGCTGGTGTTCGTGGCCATCATGATGGTCATCGTCAGCCTGCTGGACATTGGTTTCGGAACCGCTGTCAGCTGGATCTTCGGCGGTACCGGCCCCAAGGACAGCTAAGGCTGCACAGTCCGCAGGCCGCGTGTTCCATCCGGAAAACCGGAAGGGATGCGCCGGTGTGCGGGATTGAGCCATTTAAATAGGCATGTTAGGCAATGAGGAAGCAGGAGACCAAGTGTCTGAGCAGGAGCTCGAGGTAACCGAGACGGGGCTGGAAGAATCCCCGGACGTCACGGCAGAAGCCGGTGAAGAGTCCGAGGTTGAGTCCTCCACGCCCGAATCCGACGACGCCGCCTCCGACGTGGTAGTTGCTGCCGAAGGCGATGCATCAGACGCTGACGGGGAAGACGAGTCCGCCGACGCCCTCGCCGCCGCGGCAGCAGCTGCAGCCGTGGATCCCGCTGAGGAGTTCAAGGCCAAGCTGCGCCGCCAGGAAGGTGACTGGTACGTCATCCACTCGTACGCAGGTTACGAAAACCGCGTGAAGGCCAACCTTGAAACCCGCATCCAGACCCTGGACATGGAAGATTACATCTTCGAAATCCAGGTGCCCATGGAAGAAGTCGTGGAGATCAAGAACGCCCAGCGCAAGGTGATCAACCGCGTCCGCATCCCCGGCTACGTCCTGGTCCGCATGGACCTGACCGACGCCTCCTGGGGCGCCGTCCGCCACACCCCCGGCGTCACCGGATTCGTGGGCAACGCCCACAACCCGGTCCCGCTGCGCCTTGACGAGGTCTTCTCCATGCTCGCCCCTGTCTTCGAAGAGGAACAGGCCGAGAAGGGCAAGCCGGTCAACAAGCAGAACCAGGCTCCCGTGGCCGTCGACTTCGAGGTCGGTGAATCCGTCATCGTCAAGGAAGGTCCCTTCGAGACCCTTCCCGCCACGATCTCCGAGATCAAGCCCGAGTCCCAGACCCTCGTGGTGCTGGTCTCCATCTTCGAGCGCGAAACGCCCGTCACCCTGGCGTTCAACCAGGTCACCAAGATCTGAGAATCCTAGAATTCGTCCCGGCGCCGCCCGCTTAGCTGCACCGGAACGGCCGGCCGCCTTGCCATGGCGGCCAAAAACCTGAGGCACGCTCCTGTGCCCCAGGACGTTATTGAGAGAAGGACCCTACATTGGCTCCCAAGAAGAAGGTCACCGGCCTCATCAAGCTGCAGATCCAGGCAGGTGCCGCCAACCCGGCCCCGCCGATCGGTCCTGCGCTTGGCCAGCACGGTGTCAACATCATGGAATTCTGCAAGGCGTACAACGCTGCGACGGAAGCCCAGCGCGGAAACGTCATCCCCGTGGAAATCACGGTCTACGAAGACCGTTCCTTCACGTTCATTACCAAGACCCCGCCGGCTGCAGAACTCATCAAGAAGGCTGCAGGCGTCGCCAAGGGTTCAGCAACTCCGCACACCGTCAAGGTTGCCAAGCTGACCCAGGCCCAGGTCAACGAGATCGCCTCCACCAAGATGGAAGACCTCAACGCCACCAGCCTCGAAGGCGCAGCGAAGATCATCGCCGGCACCGCCCGCTCCATGGGCATCACCGTCGAGGGCTAACCACCCTTCCCGCTGTCCAGCGTCAGGTAGTTGACGACGACGGGCGGCACCGCCGGGACACCGGCACCAAACACATTGAAATGTTGGTCATCCGGGCCGGATAACGAACCGGATCACCGACTGTGGCAGGGCCCAGCGCGGTCCGCAGACCACAACTGCACAAGGAGAAATAAGCAGCATGGCAAAGCGCAGCAAAGCATATGAGGCAGCAGCCGCCAAGATCGACGCGGAGAAGCACTACGCGCCGTTCGAGGCAGTAACGCTGGCCAAGGACACCAACCCGTCCAAGTTCGACGCCACGGTTGAGGTTGCCTTCCGCCTCGGCGTTGACCCCCGCAAGGCCGACCAGATGGTCCGCGGCACCGTCAACCTGCCCCACGGCACCGGTAAGACGGCCCGCGTCCTGGTCTTCGCCACGGGCGACAAGGCTGAGGCCGCAATCGCAGCCGGCGCCGACTTCGTTGGTTCCGACGACCTGATCGAAAAGATCGCCGCCGGCTGGACCGACTTCGACGCCGCCGTTGCCACCCCTGACCTCATGGGCAAGGTTGGCCGCCTCGGTAAGGTCCTGGGTCCGCGTAACCTGATGCCGAACCCCAAGACGGGCACCGTGACCCCCGACGTCACCAAGGCCGTCAACGACATCAAGGGTGGAAAGATCGACTTCCGCGTCGACAAGCACTCCAACCTGCACTTCATCATCGGCAAGGTTTCCTTCGACGCCGTGAAGCTGGCCGAGAACTACGCAGCCGCACTGGAAGAGGTCCTTCGCCTCAAGCCGTCCGCATCCAAGGGCCGCTACATCCAGAAGGCCACCGTGGCCACCACGTTCGGCCCGGGCATCTCCGTTGACCCCAACGTCACCAAGGTGCTCACCGAGGCGTAAATCCTCAGCAGCGTCCCGTGCCTTCCGGCACTTCTGAAGGGACCGTCCGGCTACCAGCCGGGCGGTCCCTTCAGGCGTTAAACGCCGCTTGCGCACCCTCGACAGCCGTCCACGGCTGGCTACGCTTGGGGAATGACGCAGCCGAACGCCCTGGTGATTTCCGCCGTCGTTGTTCCTCCGTCAACCGAGGGCGGCAGCGACTTTCAGGACTTCAACGACTGCCGGTCAATGCGGGAAGCGCACGAACTGCAGACATGGGGCGACCTTGACCGTGGCTACACCTACGCGGAGGAGGTGGAACACTGGCGCGGCACCGCATACGAGGCGCGGCACCTCTTTGTCGCCCGGCTGGGCAAGGAACCGGTGGGCATGTGTTCGGTGACGCTGCCCCTGCGGGAGAACACCGCCACGGCAGGGATCAACGTCCTGGTGGCGCCGGCCTTCCGGCGGCGCGGGCTGGGGCGGCGGCTCCTTGACCACGCGGAGAAGGTGGCCCGCGCCAACAACCGGACGTCGCTGGATGGCTACTTTGAACTCCCTGCCCGCCTGGTGGATGACGCGGGTCCGCTGGTACCTGCCATGTCGGGGGCCGGGGGACTTCCTTTGGCTGACCCGGCCACCTCCTTCGCCCTGTCCGCCGGGTACCGGCTGGAACAGGTGGAGCGTTCCAGCCGGCTCGCCCTCCCCGTTCCGGGACAACTGCTGGCGCGGTTGGAGGCTGATGCCCTCAGCCACGCCCGCGATTATGGGCTGACGGCCTGGGACGTGCACTGTCCGGACCCGTTGATCGCCCAGTACGCCGCCCTGCGGGCACAAATGAGCACCGATGCGCCCACCGCCGGGATGGACTGGGAATGCGAGGACTGGGACGCCGCCCGCGTGCGGGACGATGAGCAGGTGCTGGCCAGGAGCGGCGTGCACTCATCCGTGGCGGCGGCCCTGCACCGCCGCACCGGTGAGCTGGTGGCCTATACCGTCCTGACCTGGCGGCCGCTGGTGCCGGGGTCGCTGCTCCAGCAGGACACCCTGGTGTCGGAGGAACACCGCGGCCACCGGCTGGGCATGCTGGTCAAGGTGGCCAACCTCCGCCGCGCACAGGAAAAGTGGCCCCGGGCGCGCTCGGTCCTGACATGGAATGCCAGCGAAAACCAGCATATGCTGGCGATAAATACCGCACTTGGATTCAGGCCCGCTGGCTATGAAGGTGAGTGGCAGAAACGGCTGGGATGATGCCCGAATGGCAATAGACGTAAAGATCGAGCAGCTTTGGATCCCCGACTCACTGGACACCCCCGACGCAGCGGACTTCCTTGCCGCCGTCGAAGTCGGCCGCAAGGTGCGGATGGCCACGTGGGGCAGCGACGATCTGGCTTACGGTCCACTGGAGAAGCTGCTTGAGTTCGCGGATCCGTATGAGCGCCAGCTGATCCTCGTGGCCAAGGTGGATGGCACCATTGTGGGAACGGTGGACATTGCACTGCCGCTGACTGACCACCTGGACCTCGCCGAACTCACTTTGGACATCCTCCCCGAGTACCAGCGGCAGGGCGTGGGACGGCGGCTGCTGGAGGCAGCCGAACAACTGGCAAGGGGGGAAGGGCGCAGCATGATCCTGGTGGACACCAACCACCCCGGCGCGTCCCTGTCTGAGTTTGAACAGGCCCTGCTGGTTCCCGGTACCGGCCAGGGGTTCGTGCCGCTGGAGAGCCGCGAAGTGGAGTTCGCGCAGAAGACCGGATACACGCTGCAGCACATCGAGCAGTTCAGCTCCTGCCGCTTGCCGCTGGACAGCAAGCTGGTGGCGGACCTCCAGGCTGAGGCCGACGAAGCAAACAACGGCAGGTACAGGCTGCACCACTGGACCGACCGCTGCCCGGAACGCTGGCTGGAGGCCGTGGCCGTCCTGGAAAACCAGGCCGGGGCCGATTTGGATCCCTCGCTGGACGCGCCCGTTGAGCAGGAGATGGTGTTCGACGGCGGCATCCTGCGGGAGGCGGAGGACGTCGCCATCGCGCAGGGCCGCAGAACGGTGGTCACCGCCGTCGAGCACATCGCCACCGGAGCCCTGGTGGGACTGACCACCATCACCGTGCTGGCGCACCGGGCCGACGTCGTGTTCCAGGACGACACCCTGGTGCTGCAGGAACACCGCGGCAACAAGCTGGGCCTGCTGATTAAGGTGGCCAACATGGAGCGGCTCAGCGAGCAGTTTCCTGACGCCCGCATCATCTACACCTGGAACGCGCCGGAGAACCGGTACCTCCTGACCGTCAACAGGCAGCTCGGATTCCAGACGGCCGGGGTCACCGGGATCTGGCAAAAGGAGCTCCCCACGTTGCACGCCAGTACCAGCTGAGTCCCCGATTTGGCGGACCGGCAACGCCTCGCGTAAGCTGGGAGTACCAAAGACCGTCGGTTGTTGGAAATCCACTCTCCTGAACATGGCTCAACTCTGTAGTTGTGCTCCGGGGACCACAGTGGTTTTCCGGACGAAGGACCCTCAACGCAGGGCGGCCGGCGCAGGTGAACGAAGCAAAGCTCCGCGGTACAGCCGTGTTGAGCCAAGCCCCGTGCATCTGCGCGGGGCGTTTTTAGTTTTAGCTCTCTTGAGCGGGGACCGTCGAATACCGGCACTATCCCCGGAAGGAGGGTTATGGCAACGCCTACCAAGGTTTCAGCAGTAGCTGAGATCACTAACGATTTCAAGGAATCGAACGCCGCTGTCCTGACCGAATACCGCGGGCTCACCGTTGCACAGCTCAAGCAGCTGCGTGTTTCTCTCGGCCAGGACACCAAGTTCGCGGTCGTCAAGAACACCCTGACCGCCATTGCAGCCAAGGAAGCCGGCGTCGAAGCATTCGACGGCCAGCTTGCCGGCCCCACTGCAATCGCGTTCATCAAGGGTGACGCAGTTGCCGCTGCCAAGAGCCTGACGGATTTTGCCAAGGCCAACAAGCAGCTGGTCATCAAGACCGGTTACTTCGAGGGCAAGGCGCTGGACGCCACCGAGGTTGCCGCACTTGCTGCCCTCGAGTCCCGTGAGCTGCAGCTCGCCAAGGTTGCAGGTGTCCTCAAGGCACCGGCCGCCGCAGCTGCACGCATCATCGACGCACTGCGCCTCAAGCTTGAAGAAGAGAACGGTGCACCGGCAGCTGCCGAAGCGCCCGCCGCTGAAGAAGCCCCCGCCGCTGAAGCTGAAGCTGCCGCTGAAGCTCCCGCTGCCGAAGAGAACTGATTCTCTTACCCCCACCAGACTCCGGTGCCACTCAGGCCATGCGCCATTGCGGACACCACAACAGGAAGGACGCCTACCATGGCGAAGCTCAGCAACGAAGAGCTCATTGAAGCTTTCAAGGAACTGACCATCATCGAGCTCTCCGAGTTCGTCAAGCTCTTCGAAGAGACCTTCGAAGTTACCGCCGCTGCTGTTGCAGTTGCCGGCCCCGCCGGTGGCGGAGCTGCTGAAGAGGTTGAAGAGAAGACCGACTTCGACGTCATCCTCGAAGCTGCCGGCGACAAGAAGATCGCAGTCATCAAGGAAGTTCGCGCCATCACCTCCCTCGGCCTCAAGGAAGCCAAGGACCTGGTTGACGGTGCCCCCAAGGCTGTCCTCGAAGGCGCCAACAAGGAAGCTGCCGAGAAGGCCAAGGAGCAGCTCGAGGCTGCAGGCGCCACCGTTACCCTCAAGTAACAACGCCTTTTCCTCAGGAAACCCCGTCCACTCCGGTGGGCGGGGTTTCCTGCTTTAAACGGGTCTCCCGCGTTACGCGGGGTCGCTGATATCCGCCACAACCGCGTCCAGGGCTGCGGTCAGGGCATCGGCGTCAACGAACGCACTGTAGCCATGGGCGCCGGCCCCCATGGAGATCCGTCGCCCAGTGATCGTGGCATCGGCATAGACCGGCCAGGCGGTGGTGCTCCCCAGCGGAGTGATCGCGCCCCGCTCATAGCCGGTTGCCTCCAGCGCGGCAGCGGCGGGCGGGAGGGACAGCTTATTGACGCCTACCAGGGCGCGGAGCTTGGGCCAGGAGATCTGCCGGTCGCCCGGGACCAGGGCGAACAAAAAGGTGCCGTCCTTGTGCTTGACCACCAGGGATTTGACGATGTCGGCCGGGCTGATGCCCAGGATGCCGGCTGCCTCTTCGAGGCTCTTTGCTGCCGGGCGCTGCACCACGTCAACCTGCAGGCCGCGGGCCGCGGCGTCGGCCAGGAAGCGTTCCCGTCCGACGCCGTCCGTTCCGTTTCCGGATGCGCCCGCCATCAGTCGCGGTACAGCAGGAGGGCCTCGCCCTGCCCGCCCCCGCCGCAGAGGGACACGGCGGCTTTGCCCGTTCCGCGCCGTTTCAGCTCATGGGCCGCATGGGCCGCCAGCCGTGCGCCCGAGGCCCCGATCGGATGTCCCAGCGCGATGGCACCGCCGTGTATGTTGCACTTTTCCAGGGGGTAGTCCAGGTCCTTCAGAGACTGTACCGCCACGGACCCGAAGGCCTCGTTGATCTCGATGAAGTCAAGGTCCGCAGTGCTCCACCCGGCCTTGCCCAAGGCGTTCATGATGGCGTTTGACGGCTGGGAATGCAGCGAGTTGTCAGGGCCGGCCACCTGTCCCGGCTTTCCCACCACGGCCAGGTACTCCAGCCCGTTCTCCTCCGCGTAGCCTCGGGATGCGAGCACCAGGGCGGCGGCGCCGTCGGACAGGGGAGAGGAGTTACCGGCGGTGATGGTGCCATCGGTGACGAACGCTGCGCGCAGGCCTGCCAGCGACTCCACCGAGGTGTTGGGGCGGACGCCCTCGTCGGAATCCACCACCAGGGGCTCGCCCTTGCGCTGCTTCACACTGATGGGTGCGATCTCGCCGTCGAACGTTCCGTTCTTTGCCGCCAGCGCCGCCCGCTGGTGGGACTGGGCGGCAACGTTGTCCTGCGACGTGCGGTCAATGCCCAGCGTGAGGTTCCGTGTTTCCGTGGACAGGCCCATGGACTGGCCGTCGAAGGCATCGGTCAAGCCGTCATGGGCGGCAGCGTCCAGCGCCTGGATGGAGCCGTACGTCCATCCTTGGCGGGACCCCGGGAGCAGGTGCGGCGCCCGGCTCATCGACTCCTGGCCGCCGGCCACCACCACCGCGGCCTCGCCGGCACGGATCATCCGGGCGGCGTCGATCACCGCCGTCAGGCCTGAAAGACACACCTTATTGACTGTGACCGCGGGGACGTTCCAGCCGATGCCGGCGCCGACGGCGCTCTGCCGCGCTGGATTCTGCCCCGCACCGGCCTGAAGCACCTGGCCCATGATCACGGCCTCCACGTCGCCGGTGCCGACGCCGCTGGATTCCAGTGCGGCTTTGATGGCGTGGGCGCCAAGGTCCACGGCGGTGAGACTCGAGAGCTGGCCGTTGATCCGGCCCTGCGGAGTCCGTGCTGCCCCGAGGATGACAACGTCACTGTTGTCGGGAGAGTTGCCCATGGTTTTCACTTTCAGTCCAGTTCCGGTGTAAGCCACCAAGGCTATCGTGACCCTGGTCACCCAACTATTCAAACGCTGGAACCCCTATGTGCATTCCTGAATCAGTTCGTTCCACACGCGGCAGGGGAGAGGTACCCATCGGCAGCGTTGTGCACGACGGCGGCCTCTTGCGTAGGGTGGACGGCGAGGCTTTGCAGGGGCACATGCTTTGCAGGGGGACAGATGGTCCGGAGCCGGGACGGACGGAGCGACACAGTGAAGACGACATCTATCGCGGCAGCCACGGCCGCCACGGCCTTACTGGCGGGCGGAATGATGGCAGGCTGCTCGGTGTCCACCCCGGCGCCGGCGGAATCGGTCCAGTCGACCGCATCGCCGGAGCAGACCCGGGATGCGGCCGGAAGCGGCCCCCTGGCCACCGACGGCACAAGCCAGGGTGCCAGGGCAGGCGGAACCCGGGAAGCCTGCGAGCTCTTCAACAGGCTGGTGGCGGATTACTCCTCTGTTTCACCCACTGATTCCAAGGGCTATGAGGACGTGTACCTGAAGGCCCAGGACGCCAAGGACACTGTCTCCGGGGATCTGCAGGGACTGTTTGCCTCCCTGAGCCTGCTGGCCATCGACCACTCATCCGCGGCGGAGGCCGGAGCCAAGCCGGCGCCGGAGTCCCAGGACGCGGTGCGGGACGCCGTCTTCGCCAACTCCGCGGCTTGCACGGCGGCGGGCGTCACGCTCAGGCTCTAGCATCCGGGGGGGGCGCCCTAGGGGTCCCCAAAAATCAGGTGCTTGCAATCCGGCCGGATGTGGGGTAGACACGTAGATTATTTTGCCGTATCGTAGATATTTGCGTCTTCCCTGTTTACCTTCAGCCTTCATATAGCGGTGGGCTTTGCCTGGCAGCTGGCAATCAACGTGCCGTAACAACGGTCACAGCATAGTCAGTATCAGGTCCCGGGTCATATAGCGGAACCGGATGGTAGCGCTGCGGAGTCACTCCGCAGGGTGCACAGCGGGGGAGATCTGAAAACGCCTGAAGGTCTGTGGAAGGATCCCTCTTGGTCGCCTCGAGCACCTCTAATAACGAAACCGCTAACACTGCCGACAGCACTGATGGTGCCACTCGCCGGCTCTCATTCGCAAAGATTCACGAACCTCTTGACGTTCCGAATCTGCTTGCCCTGCAGACGGACAGCTTTGACTGGCTGGTCGGCAATGAGCGCTGGCAGGCACGCGTGGCAAAGGCTGTCGAAGAAAACGATCTCAGCGTCGCCACCACGTCCGGCCTGTCGGACATCTTCGAAGAGATCTCCCCGATCGAGGATTTCCAGGGCACTATGTCCCTGAGCTTCTCCGATCCGGAGTTCGCTGACCCCAAGTACACCATGGCCGAATGCAAGGACCGGGACGCAACGTACTCGGCTCCGCTGTACGTCAAGGCCGAGTTCATGAACAACAACACGGGCGAAATCAAGCAGCAGACCGTGTTCATGGGTGACTTCCCGCTGATGACCGAGAAGGGCACCTTTGTCGTCAACGGCACCGAGCGTGTCGTCGTCTCCCAGCTGGTCCGTTCCCCGGGCGCCTACTTCGAGCGCGCCGCTGACAAGACCAGCGACAAGGACATCTTCACCGCGAAGATCATCCCGTCCCGCGGTGCCTGGTTTGAGCTCGAGATCGACAAGCGCGACCAGGTCGGCGTCCGCCTCGACCGCAAGCGCAAGCAGTCCGTCACCGTCCTGCTGAAGGCCCTTGGCTGGACAGAAGGCCAGATCCTCGAAGAGTTCGGCCAGTACGACTCCATGCGGGCAACCCTGGAGAAGGACGCCACCGAGACCCGCGAAGACGCCCTGCTGGACATCTACCGCAAGCTGCGTCCGGGCGAGCCGCCCACCGTCGAGGCTGCCCAGTCCCTGCTGGACAACCTGTACTTCAACTCCAAGCGCTACGATCTGGCCAAGGTTGGCCGCTACAAGATCAACCGCAAGCTGGGCATCGACCGCTCCCTTGGCGACAAGGAAGCTTCTGTCCTGCACGTTGAAGACATCGTTGCCATGATCAAGTTCCTCGTCGCGCTGCACGCCGGCGAGAAGACCATCAAGGGCACCCGCGATGGCCAGGAAGTGGACCTGCGCGTCGAAATCGACGACATCGACCACTTCGGTAACCGCCGCATCCGCGCCGTTGGCGAGCTCATCGAGAACCAGGTCCGCACGGGCCTGTCCCGCATGGAGCGCGTTGTCCGCGAGCGTATGACCACCCAGGACGTCGAGGCCATCACGCCGCAGACCCTGATCAACATCCGCCCCGTGGTCGCAGCCATCAAGGAGTTCTTCGGAACCTCCCAGCTGTCGCAGTTCATGGACCAGAACAACCCGCTCTCGGGCCTGACCCACAAGCGCCGCCTGTCGGCCCTTGGCCCCGGTGGTCTGTCCCGTGACCGCGCAGGCATGGAAGTCCGTGACGTGCACCCGTCCCACTACGGACGTATGTGCCCCATCGAAACCCCTGAAGGCCCCAACATCGGCCTGATCGGTTCGCTGGCATCCTACGGACGCATCAACCCGTTCGGGTTCATCGAAACCCCGTACCGCCTGGTCAAGGACGGCGTCGTGTCCGACGACGTCCAGTACCTGACAGCCGACGACGAGGCCGAGGTCCTGATCGCCCAGGCCAACGCGCCGCTGGACGAGAACAACAAGTTCGCTGAAGACACCGTGCTGGTCCGTGCCCGTGGTGGTGGGGGCGAGCCCGTTCTGGTTCCGGCCGCGGACGTTGAGTTCATGGACGTCTCCCCGCGCCAGATGGTGTCCGTGGCTACCGCCCTGATCCCGTTCCTGGAGCACGACGACGCCAACCGCGCACTCATGGGTGCCAACATGCAGCGCCAGGCTGTGCCGCTGGTCCGTTCCGAGGCCCCGTTCGTGGGCACCGGCATGGAGCGCGCTGCCGCCGTCGACGCCGGTGACGTTGTCATCGCCAAGAAGGCCGGTGTGGTCACCGAGGTTTCCGCCGAGCTCGTCATCATGCTCAACGACGACGGCACCGAGACCAATTACCGCATCAACAAGTTCGCCCGCTCCAACCAGGGCAACTGCTACAACCACCGCGTCCTGGTGAACGAAGGCCAGCGCCTGGAAGTTGGCGGCATCATCGCCGACGGCCCGGCAACGGACCAGGGCGAGCTCGCACTGGGCAAGAACCTGCTCGTGGCATTCATGTCATGGGAAGGCCACAACTTCGAGGACGCCATCATCCTCTCGCAGCGCATCGTTGCCGAGGACGTCCTTTCCTCCATCCACATCGAGGAGCACGAGATCGATGCCCGCGACACCAAGCTTGGTGCCGAGGAGATCACCCGTGACATCCCCAACGTGTCCGAGGAAGTCCTTGCAGGCCTGGACGAGCGCGGCATCATCCACATCGGTGCCGAGGTTGAAGCAGGGGACATCCTGGTTGGAAAGGTCACCCCGAAGGGTGAAACCGAACTGACCCCGGAAGAGCGCCTGCTGCGCGCCATCTTCGGTGAGAAGTCCCGCGAAGTCCGCGACACCTCCCTGAAGGTGCCCCACGGCGAGTCCGGCACCGTCATCGGCGTCCGCGTCTTCGACCGCGACAACGACGACGAGCTGCCCCCGGGCGTGAACCAGCTGGTCCGCGTCTACGTGGCCGCCAAGCGCAAGATCACCGACGGCGACAAGCTCGCCGGCCGCCACGGCAACAAGGGTGTTATCTCCAAGATCCTCCCCGTTGAGGACATGCCCTTCCTTGCCGACGGCACCCCCGTTGACATCGTCCTGAACCCGCTGGGTGTTCCGGGCCGTATGAACGTGGGCCAGGTGCTCGAAACCCACCTTGGCTGGGTTGCCAAGACCGGTTGGAAGATCGAAGGCGAGCCGGAGTGGGTCAAGCAGCTGCCGAACCTGCCGCGCGAGAGTGGTCCCACCACTGTTGCGACGCCGGTGTTCGACGGTGCCCGCGAAGAGGAAATCACGGGCCTGCTGGATTCCACCAACGTGACCCGCGATGGTGAGCGCCTGATCAACTCCTCCGGCAAGACCCGCCTGTTTGACGGCCGCTCCGGCGAGCCGTTCCCGGATCCGATCTCGGTCGGCTACATGTACATCCTGAAGCTCCACCACCTGGTGGACGACAAGATCCACGCACGCTCCACCGGCCCGTACTCCATGATCACGCAGCAGCCGCTGGGTGGTAAGGCACAGTTCGGTGGCCAGCGCTTCGGTGAAATGGAAGTGTGGGCGCTCGAAGCTTACGGCGCCGCCTACACGCTCCAGGAACTCCTCACGATCAAGTCGGATGACATCCACGGTCGTGTGAAGGTCTACGAAGCGATCGTCAAGGGCGAGAACATCCCCGAGCCGGGCGTTCCCGAATCCTTCAAGGTCTTGATCAAGGAAATGCAGTCGCTGTGCCTGAACGTGGAAGTCCTTTCCACGGACGGAACCACAATTGAAATGCGTGACTCTGATGACGCAGTCTTCACGGCTGCGGAGGAACTGGGCATCGATCTGTCTCGCGCAGAGCCCAGCTCCGTAGAAGAGGTCTAGCAGGAGGTTTGCGACGGCGGGTGACCACCCGCCGTCGTACGCCCCCTCCCTCATCCCGCACCAAGACTTCAGAATTTAGAGAACAAGAGAGAACAGGGACCATATGTCCAGCGAATCCTCCTTCGGCCTCATGCAGATCGGCCTCGCCACCGCGGAAGACATCCGCGGCTGGTCGTACGGCGAGGTTAAGAAGCCGGAAACCATCAACTACCGCACGCTCAAGCCCGAGAAGGACGGCCTCTTCTGCGAGAAGATCTTCGGCCCGTCCCGGGACTGGGAATGCTACTGCGGCAAGTACAAGCGCGTGCGCTTCAAGGGCATCATCTGTGAGCGCTGTGGCGTTGAAGTCACCCGCGCCAAGGTCCGCCGTGAGCGCATGGGCCACATCGAACTGGCCGCCCCCGTCACGCACATCTGGTACTTCAAGGGTGTTCCGTCCCGCCTGGGCTACCTCCTTGACCTGGCCCCGAAGGACCTCGAAAAGGTCATCTACTTCGCCGCCTACATGATCACCAGCGTCGACGAAGCTGCCCGCCACGAGGAACTGCCCAACCTGCAGGTTGAGCACGACATCGAGAAGAAGCAGCTGATCGACAACCGCGATGCCGACATCGCCGCGATCGCCCGCGACCTCGAAGGCGAAATCGCACGCCTCGAAGGCGAAGGCGCCAAGGCTGCCGACAAGAAGAAGGCCCGCGACTCCGCCGACCGCCAGATGGCCAACGTGCGCAAGCGTGCCGACGCCGACATCGAGCGCCTCGAGCAGGTCTGGGACCGCTTCAAGAACCTGAAGGTCGCCGACCTCGAAGGTGACGAAGGCCTGTACCGCGAACTGCGGGACCGCTACGGCATGTACTTCGAGGGCTCCATGGGTGCCGAAGCCATCAAGAAGCGCCTTGAGAACTTCGACATGCAGGCCGAATCCGACCTGCTGCGCGACGTCATCGCCAACGGCAAGGGCCAGCGCAAGACCCGCGCCCTCAAGCGCCTGAAGGTGGTCAACGCGTTCCTGACCACCAACAACAGCCCGCTTGGCATGGTCCTCGACGCCGTCCCGGTGATCCCGCCGGAACTGCGGCCCATGGTCCAGCTGGACGGTGGCCGCTTCGCGACCTCCGACCTCAACGACCTGTACCGCCGCGTGATCAACCGCAACAACCGCCTCAAGCGCCTGCTTGACCTGGGTGCTCCGGAGATCATCGTCAACAACGAGAAGCGCATGCTTCAGGAAGCTGTTGACAGCCTCTTCGACAACGGCCGCCGCGGCCGTCCGGTCACCGGACCGGGTAACCGTCCGCTGAAGTCCCTGAGCGACATGCTCAAGGGCAAGCAGGGCCGTTTCCGCCAGAACCTCCTCGGCAAGCGCGTCGACTACTCCGGCCGTTCGGTCATCGTCGTCGGCCCGCAGCTGAAGCTGCACCAGTGCGGCCTGCCCAAGCAGATGGCCCTGGAGCTCTTCAAGCCGTTCGTGATGAAGCGCCTGGTTGACCTCAACCACGCCCAGAACATCAAGTCGGCCAAGCGGATGGTGGAGCGCTACCGCCCGCAGGTCTGGGACGTGCTCGAAGAGATCATCACCGAACACCCGGTGCTGCTCAACCGTGCACCTACCCTGCACCGCCTGGGCATCCAGGCGTTCGAGCCGCAGCTTGTCGAAGGCAAGGCAATCCAGCTGCACCCGCTGGTTTGTGGCGCGTTCAACGCCGACTTCGACGGCGACCAGATGGCAGTGCACCTGCCGCTGAGCCCCGAGGCGCAGGCTGAGGCCCGCATCCTGATGCTGTCCTCGAACAACATCCTGAAGCCCTCCGACGGACGCCCGGTCACCCTGCCTTCGCAGGATATGATCATCGGCCTTTACCACCTGACCACAAAGCGTGTCGGTTCAGCCGGCGAAGGCCGCATCTTCGGTTCGGTTTCGGAAGCCATCATGGCGTTCGATGCCCGCGAGCTGCACCTGAACTCGCAGGTCAAGATCCGCCTCGAAGGCTTCGTGCCCTACGCCGGCTGGGAAGCTCCGGAAGGCTGGGAGCCGGGTCAGCCCGCACTCGTCCAGACCTCCCTGGGCCAGGTCCTCTTCAACGAGACCCTGCCCGAGGACTACCCCTGGGTTGAGGCTGTTGCCGACAAGGGCGAACTGTCCCGCATCGTCAACGACCTTGCCGAGCGCTACCCGAAGGTCGTCACCGCAGCAACGCTGGACAACCTGAAGGATGCCGGTTTCTACTGGGCCACCCGTTCGGGCGTCACCGTCGCCATCTCCGACATCGAGGTCCCGGCCGCCAAGCCGGAAATCCTTGCCGGGTACGAAGAGCGGGCCGCCAAGATCCAGGGCCAGTACGACAAGGGCCTGATCGACGACGACGAGCGCCGCCAGGAACTGATCGAGATCTGGAACAAGGCCACCAACGACATCGCCTCGGTGATGCGCGAAAGCCTGTCCCCGATGAACACCATCAACCGCATGGTGTCCTCAGGTGCACGTGGTAACTGGATGCAGGTCCGCCAGATCGCGGGTATCCGTGGCCTGGTGGCCAACCCGAAGGGTGAGATCATCCCGCGCCCCATCAAGTCCTCCTACCGTGAGGGCCTGTCGGTGCTGGAATACTTCATCGCCACGCACGGTGCCCGTAAGGGCCTGGCCGATACCGCTCTGCGTACCGCCAACTCGGGTTACCTGACCCGTCGTCTGGTGGACGTCTCGCAGGACGTCATCGTCCGTGAAGAAGACTGCGGCACCGAGCGTGGCCTGGTCACGCCGATCGCCGTCGCCGACTCCAACGGTGAGCTCGTCCTGGACGAGAACGTCGAGAACAGCGCCTACGCACGTACGCTGGCCGTCGACGTCGTTGACTCCGAGGGCAACGTCCTCGCAGCCGCCGGCACCGACTGCGGCGACGTCGTCATCGCCGAGCTCTTCAAGGCAGGCATCACTGAGGTCAAGGTCCGTTCCGTGCTCACCTGTGAGTCCAGCGTGGGCACCTGCGCCCTGTGCTACGGCCGTTCGCTGGCCACCGGCAAGACCGTGGACATCGGCGAGGCCGTGGGCATCATCGCCGCACAGTCCATCGGTGAACCCGGTACCCAGCTGACCATGCGTACGTTCCACACCGGTGGTGCAGTTTCCGCCGGTGGTGGCGACGACATCACCCAGGGTCTGCCCCGTATCCAGGAGCTCTTCGAAGCCCGTACTCCGAAGGGTGTCGCCCCGATTGCTGAAGCAGCCGGCCGCATCACCATCGAAGAGTCCGAGCGCCAGATGCGCCTGGTCATCACCCCGGATGACGGAACGGAAGAGATCGCTTACCCGGTCCTGCGCCGTTCACGCCTGCTGATCGAAGACGGCGACCACGTCTCCGTCGGACAGAAGCTGATCAACGGCCCGGTGGACCCCAAGCAGGTCCTGCGCATCATGGGTCCGCGTGCGGCACAGAAGTTCCTGGTGGACGAGGTCCAGGGCGTGTACCGCAGCCAGGGCATCGGTATCCACGACAAGCACGTCGAGGTTATCGTCCGCCAGATGCTGCGCCGCGTCACGGTCATCGAGTCCGGCGAATCGGACCTGCTGCCCGGCGAGCTCGCCGAGCGCAGCCGGTTTGAGGAAGCGAACCGCCGCGTTGTGTCCGAGGGCAAGACTCCGGCTTCCGGACGTCCGGAGCTCATGGGCATCACCAAGGCGTCGCTGGCCACCGAGTCCTGGTTGTCCGCAGCTTCCTTCCAGGAGACCACCCGCGTCCTGACGCAGGCGGCCATGGAAGGCAAGAGCGATCCGCTGCTGGGCCTGAAGGAGAATGTCATCATCGGTAAGCTGATCCCGGCCGGCACGGGCCTCCCGCGCTACACCGAGGTCACCGTCGAGCCCACTGAGGAAGCAAAGGCCAACCTGTTCACCGGCCCCAGCGCATTCAGTGACTTCTCGTACGACACCCTGGGCGGTGACGGAGCTCCCGAGTTCCACGCCATCCCGCTGGATGACTACGACCTGGGCAACGACTTCCGGTAACCAACTCCGGTAGAGCCTTACGAGGGGATGGTCCCGCACCGAAAGGTGGGGGACCATCCGCTTTAACCCCCCGATTAAGGCATGGAGCCTGTCCGTGCTAGACTTGTTACCAATTGTTATTGTGGCAGTGGATGAGAGCGCCGGTATCAGCTGAAAAGCTGGACCAGAGCGACGTTTCCGGTTTGCAGGGTTCTTGTGCAACGTATGCCACATTTTTGCATGCCTAGGGACTTGTCCGACGCCAGTCGCCCCCGGGAATGCGATCCGACTATTAAGGCTTCGCCTTCGCCGCCCTGGAGATCTTCTTCAAGGCCCGGGCGGCGGGGCAACGCAACAGGAGAGTGGCCGGAAACAGCCACTCCGGATAAAACGGAGAACACGAGAGTGCCTACGATTAACCAGCTGGTCCGCAAGGGCCGCACGCCTAAGGTCTCAAAGACCAAGGCTCCCGCGCTTAAGGGCAGCCCCATGCGCCGCGGTGTCTGCACCCGCGTCTACACCACCACCCCGAAGAAGCCGAACTCGGCTCTGCGTAAGGTGGCACGTGTGCGCCTCAACGGCGGCGTGGAAGTTACCGCCTACATCCCCGGTGTTGGCCACAACCTGCAGGAGCACTCCATTGTGCTCGTTCGCGGTGGTCGTGTGAAGGACCTCCCGGGTGTCCGCTACAAGATCGTCCGTGGCGCCCTCGATACCCAGGGTGTGAAGAACCGTAAGCAGGCCCGCAGCCGCTACGGCGCAAAGATGGAGAAGAAGTAATATGCCTCGCAAGGGTCCGGCCCCCAAGCGGCCGCTCGTTTCGGATCCGGTATACGGTTCCCCGCTGGTAACCCAGCTCATCAACAAGGTGCTCGTTGACGGCAAGAAGTCCACGGCAGAGCGCATTGTCTACGGTGCACTCGAAGGCGCACGCGCCAAGTCCGGCGGCGACCCCGTAGCAGCACTCAAGAAGGCGATGGACAACGTCAAGCCTTCCCTCGAGGTCCGCTCCCGCCGTGTCGGTGGCGCCACCTACCAGGTTCCGGTTGAGGTCAAGCCCGGCCGCTCCACCGCACTCGCCCTGCGCTGGCTGGTTGGCTACTCCAAGGCCCGCCGCGAGAAGACGATGACCGAGCGTCTCCAGAACGAAATCCTGGATGCGTCCAACGGTCTCGGTGCCGCTGTGAAGCGTCGCGAAGACACCCACAAGATGGCCGAGTCCAACAAGGCCTTCGCACACTACCGCTGGTAATACTCCCCGGACGCCGCCGGCTCAACAGAGCCGGCGGCGAACGCGTAGTCCATCCCAAAAGGAGACCCCGTGGCACAGGACGTGCTTACCGACCTTAGTAAGGTCCGCAACATCGGCATCATGGCCCATATTGATGCCGGCAAGACCACCACCACCGAGCGCATCCTGTTCTACACGGGTGTGAACCACAAGATCGGCGAAACGCACGACGGCGCTTCGACCACCGACTGGATGGAACAGGAAAAGGAACGCGGCATCACCATCACGTCTGCCGCCGTGACCTGCTTCTGGGAAAACAACCAGATCAACATCATCGACACCCCCGGCCACGTTGACTTCACGGTTGAGGTTGAGCGCTCCCTGCGCGTCCTCGACGGTGCAGTCGCCGTCTTCGATGGCAAGGAAGGCGTTGAGCCGCAGTCCGAGACTGTTTGGCGCCAGGCTGACAAGTACAACGTTCCGCGTATCTGCTTCGTCAACAAGATGGACAAGCTCGGTGCTGACTTCTACTTCACCGTAGACACCATCATCAGCCGCCTCGGTGCCAAGCCGCTGGTCATGCAGCTGCCCATCGGTGCCGAGAACGACTTCATCGGCGTCGTTGACCTGCTCTACATGCGCGCCCTGGTGTGGCCCGGCGATGCCAAGGGTGACGTGACCATGGGTGCCAAGTACGAGATCCGCGAGATCCCGGCTGACCTCCAGGAAAAGGCTGAGGAATACCGCGCGACCCTCGTTGAGACTGTCGCTGAGTCCTCCGAGGAACTCATGGACAAGTACCTCGAGGGTGAAGAGATCTCGATCGACGAGCTCAAGGCCGGCATCCGCAAGATGACCATCAACTCCGAGCTGTACCCGATCTTCTGCGGTTCCGCCTTCAAGAACCGTGGCGTTCAGCCCATGCTCGACGCAGTTGTGGACTACCTGCCGAACCCGCTCGACGTCCCCCCGATGGTCGGCCACGATCCTCGCGACGAAGAGAAGGAACTGACCCGCAAGCCTTCATCGGAAGAGCCTTTCTCGGCTCTGGCGTTCAAGATTGCTGCGCACCCGTTCTTCGGCCAGCTCACCTTCATCCGCGTGTACTCCGGTCACGTGGAGGCAGGCGCCCAGGTGGTCAACTCCACCAAGGGTAAGAAGGAGCGCATCGGCAAGCTGTTCCAGATGCACGCCAACAAGGAAATGCCCGTTGAGGGCGCTACCGCAGGCCACATCTACGCAGCCATTGGCCTGAAGGACACCACCACGGGTGACACCCTGTGTGATGCCAACAACCAGATCGTGCTCGAGTCCATGAGCTTCCCGGAGCCCGTGATCTCGGTTGCCATCGAGCCGAACACCAAGGGTGACCAGGAGAAGCTCTCCACGGCCATCCAGAAGCTCTCCGCTGAGGACCCCACCTTCCAGGTGTCCCTCAACGAAGACACCGGCCAGACCATCATCGCCGGCATGGGCGAGCTCCACCTGGACATCCTGGTGGACCGCATGCGCCGCGAGTTCAAGGTCGAGGCAAACGTGGGCAAGCCCCAGGTCGCCTACCGCGAAACCATCAAGCGCGCCGTCGAACGCCACGACTACACGCACAAGAAGCAGACCGGTGGTTCGGGCCAGTTCGCAAAGATCCAGATCGCCATCGAGCCGCTGGACACCGCCGAAGGCGAGCTGTACGAGTTCGAGAACAAGGTCACCGGTGGCCGCGTTCCGCGCGAGTACATCCCGTCCGTTGACGCGGGCATCCAGGATGCACTGAACGACGGCGTCCTGGCCGGCTACCCGGTTGTAGGCATCAAGGCCACGCTGATCGACGGCGCGTACCACGATGTTGACTCTTCGGAAATGGCGTTCAAGATCGCCGGCCGTATGGCTTTCAAGGAAGCTGCACGCAAGGCGAACCCGGTTCTGCTCGAACCACTGATGGATGTCGAGGTCCGCACCCCTGAGGAATACATGGGTGAAGTTATCGGTGACCTCAACTCCCGCCGTGGCCAGATGCAGTCCATGGAAGATGCACAGGGCGTCAAGGTCATCCGTGCGCACGTTCCGCTGTCCGGCATGTTCGGCTACATCGGTGACCTGCGCTCCAAGACCCAGGGCCGCGCTGTGTACTCCATGACGTTCAACAGCTACGCCGAGGTCCCGAAGGCAGTTGCCGACGAGATCATCCAGAAGTCCCGCGGCGAGTAGTCCTTCCGGACTTTCAAAGCGAACACCTCGGTTGGGCAGTCCGCCAGCGGACAGCGCAGCCGGTGCAGGTGGCCGGGCCGGCCGGATTTATCCGGCAAGCCGGTCCGGCCCCTGCACGAACAGGCTCAGGGGATTAGTATTAGTTCCTGAATCTGCAATTTCACCAATCCAAAGCCCCCCAAGTAGACTTGCCTGAGTTCTACCGCGATAAGCGCGGCTGGAGGGCAAGCTATTTGAAAACGTTCTAGGAGGAACCTGTGGCAAAGGCAAAGTTCGAGCGGACTAAGCCGCACGTCAACATCGGCACCATTGGTCACGTTGACCACGGTAAGACGACGCTGACGGCCGCCATTTCCAAGGTGCTGTACGACAAGTACCCGGATCTCAACGAGAAGCGTGACTTCGCGTCGATTGACTCTGCACCCGAAGAGCGTCAGCGCGGTATTACCATCAACATCTCCCACGTGGAGTACCAGACCGAGAAGCGTCACTACGCACACGTTGACGCCCCCGGCCACGCTGACTACATCAAGAACATGATCACCGGTGCTGCCCAGATGGACGGCGCAATCCTCGTGGTTGCCGCTACCGACGGCCCGATGGCTCAGACCCGCGAGCACGTTCTGCTCGCCCGCCAGGTTGGTGTTCCCTACCTGCTGGTCGCGCTGAACAAGGCTGACATGGTTGAGGACGAGGAACTCCTCGACCTCGTCGAAATGGAAGTTCGTGAGCTCCTGAGCTCGCAGGGCTTCGATGGCGACAACGCTCCGGTTGTCCGCGTTTCCGGCCTGAAGGCCCTGGAAGGCGACCCCGAGTGGGTCAAGTCCGTTGAGGACCTGATGGCTGCTGTGGACGAGTCCGTTCCGGACCCCGTACGTGACCGCGACAAGCCGTTCCTGATGCCGATCGAGGACGTCTTCACCATCACCGGTCGTGGCACCGTTGTTACGGGCCGCGCCGAGCGTGGAACCCTCGCCATCAACTCCGAGGTCGAGATCGTCGGCATCCGCCCGGTCCAGAAGACCACGGTTACCGGTATCGAGATGTTCCACAAGCAGCTCGACGAAGCATGGGCCGGCGAGAACTGTGGCCTCCTGCTCCGCGGTCTGAAGCGCGACGATGTCGAGCGTGGCCAGGTTGTCGTCAAGCCGGGTTCCATCACCCCCCACACCGACTTCGAGGCCAACGTCTACATCCTCTCCAAGGACGAAGGCGGACGTCACAACCCGTTCTACTCCAACTACCGCCCGCAGTTCTACTTCCGCACCACGGACGTAACCGGCGTTATCACCCTGCCCGAGGGCACGGAAATGGTTATGCCTGGCGACAACACTGAGATGACCGTTGCGCTCATCCAGCCGATCGCTATGGAAGAGGGCCTCGGCTTCGCAATCCGCGAAGGCGGCCGCACCGTTGGTTCGGGACGTGTTACCAAGATCATCAAGTAGTACTTGCTGACCTGAAGGACAGCCCCGCTGCAGTAGCAGCGGGGCTGTCCTTTTTCGTTAAGGGACCACTGGTACTGTTGCACCACTGAAAGGAGTTCATCATGGGATGGCTTATTTTCCTGATCATCGCGGTGGCCGTTGTAGCCGGGGTGTTCTGGACCAGGAAGTACTTCCGGCGCGAGATTGACCGGGCCAAGCGGATCAACAGGGCAAACAAAAACCAGTAGCAACAGGGGCAGCACGCCGATCTGCCGGTACTCCTTACTCCTACTTTTCGGTATACCTAAATTCGGGGTATCCTCGTCATATCGACGCCCGCAACGACGAGGACACGCAATGGCTGTTTCAACAATGACGGCGGAATCCGCCACCCCCAGGATCTGGTCCCGCCTGCTCCTGCTCGGGCCGGCATTCGTTGCTGCCATTGCCTACGTCGACCCGGGAAATGTCGCCGCCAACCTGACCGCCGGCGCCAGCTTCGGCTACCTCCTGGTCTGGGTCCTCGTTGCAGCCAATGGCATGGCCGTACTGATCCAGTACCAGTCAGCCAAGCTGGGGCTCGCCACCGGCATGAGCCTGCCCGAAATCCTCGGGAAGCGCCTGGGCACGCGGCGCCGCCGCGCCTATTGGGTGCAGGCCGAGATCGTTGCCGGGGCCACTGACATGGCCGAGGTTATCGGTGGGGCAGTGGCACTGAACCTGTTGTTCGGCCTGCCCCTGCTGACCGGGGGCGTCGTTATCGGCCTGGCGTCCATGCTGCTGCTGGCGCTCCAGTCGCACCGCAGCCAGAAATCCTTCGAATTTGCCATTCTTACCCTGCTGGGCGTCATTGCTGTCGGGTTCGTTTCGGGCCTCTTCGTCGCACCGCCTGACGCCGGCGGCGCCCTGGCCGGACTGGTGCCCCGGTTCGAGGGGACCGACACCGTGCTGCTCGCGGCGAGCATGCTCGGGGCCACGGTTATGCCGCATGCCATCTACCTGCATTCCGCCCTTGCCCGCGACCGCCACGGATTCTCGGAAGATCCGGCGGTCAGGACCCGGCTGATCCGAACCACGCGCGTGGATGTCGCCGGCGCTTTGCTGCTCGCCGGCGTCGTCAACATTGCCATGCTGCTGCTGGCTGCCTCCAGCCTTCGCGGCGTGGAGGGTACTGACACCATTGCCGGCGCGCACGCTGCCGTGACGTCCGCACTGGGCCCTGTGATCGGCGTCGTTTTCGCTGTGGGCCTGCTGGCCTCCGGCCTGGCGTCCACCTCGGTGGGATGCTACGCCGGGGCCACCATCATGGGCGGCCTCCTCAAGGTGCGGATTCCCCTGCTGGTCCGGCGGACCGTCACCCTGATTCCCGCGCTGGCGGTCCTGGGCGCAGGGATTGAACCGACGCTGGCGTTGGTCCTGAGCCAGGTCCTCCTGAGTTTCGGCATCCCGTTCGCGCTGATCCCCCTGATCCGGCTCACCGGCAGCCGCAAGGTGATGGGCATCCACGCCGATTCAAAGCCGCTCAAGATCGCCGGTTGGACCAGCGCCACCCTGATCGTGGGCTTGAACTGCGTGCTGATCTTCCTCACGGTGTTGGGACACGGCTGAACCCGCGGCCGCCGCTACGGTGCTGGTGGCGCGCCACTAACCTGGCCGGTGGCGCGCCACTAATGTGGCCGGTGGCGCCGGGCCCTGGACAACGCCTGGTACCAGTAGAAGGACCGCTTGGGCGTCCGCTCCAGTGTCTCGAAGTCCACGTGCACCAGCCCAAAACGCTGCGAGTAGCCGGCCGCCCACTCAAAGTTGTCCATCAGCGTCCAGACGTAGTAGCCCCGGAGATCCACGCCCTCGGCGTGGCCGCCGGGGGCGGTGGCGTCAAGCGCTGCCGTCAGATGTGCGGCAAGGTACTCAACGCGGTCGGTATCTTCCAGTGTGCCGGCGATACGGTCGGGTTCGGGGAAGCTGGCACCGCCCTCGGTGATGTACACCGGCGGGAGGGCCGCTCCGTACCGGTCCCGCATTTCCCGCAGCAGGATTCCCAGATGGTCCGGTGCCACGGGCCAGCCGAATCCTGTGCTGTCGAACTCGGAGTAGCCAACCTCGTGGAAGGGCAGCTTGGCGAGTTGCTTGTGCATATCCGCAGGCAGGGGAGTGATGCCCGGCCCCAGGGCCACCTTGACGGGGAAGTAGTAGTTCAGTCCGTAGAAGTCCAGCGGCTGGTGGATGGTCCGGAGGTCCGCATCGGAAATCCTCCCGATTGATCGCAGCCAGGGCTTAGCGTACAGCGGCAGCGAGGGGTATTGGCCCAGCAGGACGGGGTCGGCATAGATCCTGTTCATGAGCAGGTCGTAGAGATGGGCCACCAGCCGGTCGCCAAGCTTCCTGGTGGCGGGCCTGACGGGGGAGTGCAGGTTGGTCAGGCCGATGCCGCCCGCCACGCCGGCGGCCCGCAGTGCCTGCACGCCGAGCCCGTGCGCCAGGAGCTGGTGATGGATGGCGGGAAGGGCGTCAAACATCAACCGGCGCCCCGGTGCGTGCACTCCAAGGGCATAGCCGTTCAGGGTGACCGAGACCGGTTCGTTGAGGGTGACCCACTGCGCCACACGGTCGCCGAACCGCTCGCCGGCAGCCCTGGCATACTCGCCAAACCGCTCCGCGGTGTCACGGTTCAGCCAGCCGCCGCGGTGTTCCAGGGGCAACGGGGTGTCCCAGTGGTAGAGCGTTGCCATGGGGGAGATGCCGGCCTCAAGGAGTTGGTCGATCAGCCGGTCGTAAAAGTCCAGGCCCTCGGGATTGAAGCCGCCCTGGCCATCCGGCTGGATGCGTGGCCAGGACAGCGAGAACCGGTATGAGTCAACGCCCAGTTCCTTGAGCAGCGCCACATCCTCCGGCAACCTGTTGTAATGGTCGCAGGCCACGGCGGGGGAGTGTCCGTCCTGGATGGCGCCGGGCTTCTCCGCAAAGGCATCCCACCCCGATGGCCCACGGCCCCCGGCCTTGAGTGCGCCTTCAATTTGGAACGCCGCCGCCGCGACGCCAAGCGTGAACGACGGCGGAACGCGTCCGGCCAGTTCGGTCACCGATTCAGTGCCTTCCAGGGTCATGCTCCCTATCATCCAGCGCGTTCGGGTCCGCGGCAATGGCCGGTGACCAGCCCGGACCCGGAGCCGATTCGCATCTGCCGCGGATTTCCGGCATACTAGATGAGTTGTTCAAGCGCTTCTTCGCGTCCCGATCCGGATAATGCCGGGTGCAGGGTCCAAGCTGAAGACCAAACATAACCCACCCCCATGGAACTGCGGATTTATATGTGCGCCCAGCGCGACACGCCCGACCGCGGGGGTCGGTTACGCCGGCAAGGTGAGGAACCCGGATTCATCCGGATTCAGTTTGTGCGGCGGATGGTGGTTACGACCTCAAATGCTTCGGCAGCCATACAACGAGTAAGTGAACAGGGCAGCCCTAAACCGGGGAAGCACAGACTGAAAGAGAGTCAGGCGACATGGCGGGACAAAAAATCCGCATCCGGCTGAAGTCATACGACCACGAGGTCATTGACGTTTCAGCACGGAAGATCGTTGAGACGGTCACGCGCGCAGGCGCAACGGTAGTCGGCCCCGTGCCGCTGCCGACGGAGAAGAACGTGTACTGCGTGATCCGCTCTCCGCACAAGTACAAGGACAGCCGCGAGCACTTTGAAATGCGCACGCACAAGCGTCTTATCGACATCATCGATCCCACGCCGAAGGCTGTTGACTCGCTCATGCGTCTCGACCTGCCGGCTGACGTGAACATCGAAATCAAGCTGTAGGGAGGTGCTGAGAAACTATGACCGCAACCCGTAACGTAAAGGGCCTGTTGGGCACGAAGCTCGGCATGACCCAGGTCTGGGACGAGAACAACAAGCTCATCCCCGTCACTGTGGTCCAGGCAGACTCGAACGTCATCACCCAGCTGCGCAACGCTGAGACCGATGGCTACGTCGCCGTTCAGATCGGCTACGGCCAGATCGATCCCCGCAAGGTCACCAAGCCGCTGGCTGGTCACTTTGAAAAGGCAGGCGTCACGCCTCGCCGCCACGTCGTCGAACTCCGTACCGCAGATGCTGCCGAGTACGAGCTGGGCCAGGAGCTCTCCGTAGAGGTCTTCGAAGCCGGCCAGAAGATCGACGTCATCGGCACCACCAAGGGTAAGGGCTTCGCCGGTGTTATGAAGCGTCACGGCTTCCACGGTGTTGGAGCTTCCCACGGTGCCCACAAGAACCACCGTAAGCCCGGTTCAATCGGTGGCGCATCCACCCCGAGCCGCGTCTTCAAGGGCATGAAAATGGCCGGCCGCATGGGCGCCGTTCGTCACACCACGCTGAACCTCACGGTCCACGCGGTTGACGTCGAGAAGTCGCTGCTCCTGATCAAGGGTGCCGTTCCCGGCGCCCGCGGCCAGGTCGTACTCGTACGCACCGCCGTGAAGGGAGCCTAGTTCAATGGCTAACACTGTCCAGGTTGACCTGCCTGCAGAGATCTTCGACGTTCAGACCAACGTGCCGCTGCTGCACCAGGTTGTCGTTGCCCAGCTCGCTGCTGCCCGCCAGGGAACCCACAAGACCAAGACCCGCGCTGAAGTTTCCGGTGCAGGACGCAAGCCGTTCAAGCAGAAGGGCACCGGCCGCGCCCGTCAGGGTTCCATCCGTGCTCCCCACATGACCGGCGGTGGCATCGTCCACGGTCCCACTCCGCGTGACTACAGCCAGCGCACCCCCAAGAAGATGATTGCTGCTGCACTGCGCGGCGCACTGTCTGACCGGGCACGCAACGGTCGCATCCACGTTGTCGCAGAACTGGTTGAAGGCACCAAGCCCTCAGCCAAGACCGCACTGGCAACGCTCCGCGGTGTGTCCGACCGCAAGAACCTGCTGGTCGTCATCGAGCGCGATAACGACGTTGCCGCACTGTCCGTGCGCAACCTCGCCGGCGTTCACGTTCTGTACGTAGACCAGCTGAACACCTACGACGTTCTCGTCTCTGATGACGTTGTCTTCACCAAGGCTGCCTACGACGCATTCGTTGCCGCTAAGGCAGCTAAGAACGAGGAGGATGCCAAGTGAGTGCAGCCACCATCAAGGATCCCCGCGACGTCGTGCTTGCACCCGTCGTGTCGGAAAAGAGCTACGGCCTGATCGACGAGGGCAAGTACACCTTCCTGGTGGACCCCCGTTCGAACAAGACCGAGATCAAGCTGGCCGTGGAGAAGATCTTCTCCGTCAAGGTCGAATCGATCAACACCATCAACCGTGCCGGTAAGCGCAAGCGCACCAAATTCGGATGGGGTACCCGCAAGAACACCAAGCGTGCGATTGTCACCCTCAAAGAAGGCACCATCGACATCTTCGGCGGTCCGCTCGCGTAGCGGAGACCACTTTAACGAGGAAATAAATTATGGGAATCCGTAAGTACAAGCCGACTACCCCGGGCCGTCGTGGCTCGAGCGTAGCGGACTTCATCGAAATTACGCGGTCGACGCCGGAAAAGTCGTTGGTACGTCCGCTGCCCAAGAAGGGCGGCCGTAACAACACCGGTAAGATCACCACCCGTCACAAGGGTGGTGGGCACAAGCGCCAGTACCGTCTGATCGACTTCCGTCGCCACGACAAGGACGGCGTCAACGCCCGCGTTGCCGAAATCGAGTACGATCCGAACCGCACGGCTCGCATCGCCCTCCTGCACTACGTTGATGGCACCAAGCGTTACATCATCGCTCCCAACAAGCTCTCCCAGGGTGACGTTGTCGAGGCAGGTGCCGGTGCTGACATCAAGCCCGGTAACAACCTGCCCCTGCTCAACATCCCGGTGGGTACCGTTATCCACGCAGTGGAACTGCGTCCGGGTGGCGGCGCCAAGATGGGCCGCTCCGCCGGCGCATCCATCCAGCTTGTTGCCAAGGAAGGCCGCTTCGCCCAGCTGCGCCTGCCTTCCGGTGAAATCCGCAACGTTGACGTGCGCTGCCGCGCAACCGTCGGCGAGGTGGGCAACGCCGAGCAGTCGAACATCAACTGGGGCAAGGCCGGCCGTATGCGGTGGAAGGGCGTCCGCCCGACCGTCCGTGGTGTTGCCATGAACCCGGTTGACCACCCGCACGGTGGTGGCGAGGGTAAGACGTCCGGTGGACGTAACCCCGTCAACCCGAACGGTAAGCGTGAAGGCCGCACCCGCCGCCCCAACAAAGAGAGCGACAAGCTTATTGTGCGTCGCCGTCGTACTGGCAAGAACAAGCGATAGGAGCCTGGACACATGCCACGCAGCCTGAAAAAAGGTCCTTTCGTTGACCAGCACCTCTTTGTGAAGGTAGCCAGGGAAAACGAAAAGGGCACCAAGAACGTCATCAAGACCTGGTCCCGCCGTTCGATGATCATCCCCGACATGCTCGGACACACGATCGCCGTACACGACGGACGCAAGCACATCCCGGTGTTTGTCACTGAGTCGATGGTCGGGCACAAGCTCGGCGAATTCGCTCCCACGCGGACATTCCGCGGCCATGTCAAGGACGACCGTAAGGGCAAGCGCCGCTAGGCGCCTGCGTTTACGTCAAAGACGAGAGAAGGAAAGCAATGGAAGCCAAGGCAATTGCGCGCCACATCCGCGTAACGCCTATGAAGGCCCGGCGCGTCGTCAACCTTGTTCGTGGATTGCAAGCGAATGAGGCTCTGGCAATTCTGAAGTTTGCCCCCCAGGCAGCTTCGGAGCCGGTATTCAAGGTAGTTCAGTCGGCAATCTCCAACGCCCGGGTCCTCGCGGACCGCGACGGCGTGGCGTTTGACGAAGGCGACCTCATCATCAGCGAAGCGTTTGTTGATGAAGGCCCGACCATGAAGCGGTTCCAGCCGCGTGCCCAGGGTCGTGCATTTCAGATCAAGAAGCGCACCAGCCACATCACCGTGGTAGTCGCTACCCCGGAGAAAGAGGAGGCTCGCTAAGTGGGACAGAAAGTAAACCCGCACGGGTTCCGACTCGGCATCACCACCGATCACGTATCGCACTGGTTCGCTGACAGCACCAAGGCAGGCCAGCGGTACAAGGACTTCGTCCGCGAAGACATCCGCATCCGCCAGCTCATGTCCACGGGCATGGAGCGCGCCGGCATCGCCAAGGTCGAGATCGAGCGCACCCGTGACCGTGTCCGCGTGGACATCCACACGGCACGTCCCGGCATCGTCATCGGCCGCCGTGGAGCAGAAGCAGACCGCATCCGCGGCGAGCTCGAAAAGCTCACCGGCAAGCAGGTCCAGCTGAACATCCTCGAGGTCAAGAACCCCGAGATGGAAGCCCAGCTTGTTGCCCAGGGCGTTGCAGAGCAGCTGACTTCCCGCGTGGCATTCCGCCGTGCGATGAAGAAGGCCATGCAGTCCGCTCAGCGTGCAGGTGCCAAGGGCATCCGTATCGCCTGCTCGGGCCGCCTGGGTGGCGCTGAAATGTCCCGCTCGGAGTTCTACCGCGAAGGCCGTGTGCCCCTGCACACCCTCCGCGCGAACATCGACTACGGCTTCTACGAAGCCAAGACCACCTTCGGCCGTATCGGCGTGAAGGTCTGGATCTACAAGGGTGACGTCACCGCCAAGGAACTGGCAGCACAGGCTGCTGCAGCTCCGTCCCGCGGTAACCGTGGCGACCGTCCCGGCCGCCCGGGTGGCGCTGACCGTGGTGACCGCCGCCGTCGCACCGACCGCCCGGCCGCTGACGCAGCTCCTGCTGCCGAAGCACCGGCAGTTGAAGCAGCACCTGCTGCTGCAGAAGGAGGACAGGCTTAAATGCTTATCCCACGTCGAGTAAAGCACCGTAAGCAGCACCACCCGGGTCGTTCCGGCGCTGCTACGGGCGGTACCCAGGTCTCCTTCGGTGAGTACGGCATCCAGGCCCTGAGCCCGGCATACGTCACCAACCGTCAGATCGAGTCCGCTCGTATCGCGATGACCCGCCACATCAAGCGTGGCGGTAAGGTCTGGATCAACATCTACCCGGACCGTCCCCTGACCAAGAAGCCGGCCGAAACCCGCATGGGTTCCGGTAAGGGTTCACCGGAATGGTGGGTCGCCAACGTCAAGCCGGGCCGGGTTCTGTTCGAACTCTCCGGTGTCAATGAAGAGGTAGCTCGCGAGGCCCTGCGCCTGGCAATCCACAAGCTGCCGTTGAAGGCACGCATTGTGCGTCGCGAGGGTGGTGAATAGAAATGGCAGTAGGATCCAAGGATCTGGCTCCCGCACAGCTGGACGGTTTCGACAACGAGCGTCTCGTTGAAGAACTCCGCAAGGCCAAGGAAGAGCTGTTCAACCTGCGTTTCCAGTCCGCCACCGGACAGCTGGAGAACCACGGTCGCCTGCGCGCGGTAAAGAAGGACATCGCCCGCATCTACACCGTTCTCCGCGAACGCGAGCTGGGCATTCGTGCCGAGGTTGCCGCACCGGTTGTGGAAGCCAAGGAAGAGAAGAAGTCCAAGAAGGCTTCAACCAAGAAGGCCGACAAGGCTGAAAAGGCTGAGACCGAGGAGGACGCCAAGTGAGTGAAAAGGACCAGAACGTGACCGAAACTGCTACCGCAGCCAAGGCTGGGCAGCGCGGTTACCGCAAGACCCGTCGCGGCTACGTGGTCTCTGACAAGATGGAAAAGACCATCGTCGTCGAGGTTGAAGACCGCGTGAAGCACGCACTGTACGGCAAGGTCATCCGCCGCACTTCCAAGGTCAAGGCACACGACGAAGAGAACACCGCCGGCATCGGCGACCTCGTAGTCATCGCCGAGACCCGTCCGCTGTCCGCCACCAAGAACTGGCGGCTCGTGGAAATCCTCGAGAAGGCCAAGTAGCACCTGCTGCTTAGCTGTTGCCCCTGCTCCCTCCCGGGAGCGGGGGCTTCCTCGTTTAACGGACAGCGGGCGTGGCCGTCCGTCCCACACAGACGCCCCATCACTTCCTGCACGCTTTTCGGAAACGCCACATCACTTGCCGAAACGTACCAGCGGGAGGTGATGGCGCGTTGGAGGATTTCCTGCAGGTAGTGATGGGGCGTAGTGGACTGCCGGACGACGGCGGCGCCTGGACTGGCGGGGGAGTGGCACCTTTGGTGGGCCGAAAGGCTGCCCTGCGTGACGCCGTCGTCCGTCTTGCGGGGTGGTGGGCGGTGGTGATATGGGGACCGGCGAAAAACGTGCTAGGATATTGAGTTTGTATGGCGCCTTTCGCGCGCCGTCATCAACCTCGTAAACAAGCGTGCCACAGCATAGTGCCCCTGTGCGCCCGGGATCCGTCCCGGACCGGATGGGAGCAACTGCTTCTGGCACGGGCGTTTAGGCCTGGTCTGGCAAAATCCAGGCAGGTCAAGAGACACCCCGATCAACCGTTCCGCAAGGCTCATTCCGTAGCAAGATCACGGCCTGAGAACCGGCGCGACGCAAGGAGTAAATAGTGATTCAGCAGGAGTCGCGACTCAAGGTCGCCGACAACACGGGTGCTAAGGAAATCCTTACCATTCGCGTTCTCGGTGGATCCGGCCGTCGCTACGCAGGCATCGGTGACGTCATTGTCGCCACCGTCAAGGATGCAATCCCGGGCGGCAACGTAAAGAAGGGCGATGTGGTCAAGGCCGTCATCGTCCGTACCAAGAAGGAACGCCGCCGTGCGGATGGTTCCTACATCAAGTTTGACGAGAACGCAGCTGTGATCCTGAAGAACGACGGTGACCCCCGCGGTACCCGTATCTTCGGACCGGTTGGTCGTGAACTGCGTGACAAGAAGTTCATGAAGATCGTTTCTCTGGCTCCGGAGGTGCTCTAGTCCATGGCTGCAAAGATCAAAAAGGGTGACCTGGTTCAGGTCATCACTGGCGCCAAGGCTGAGCGCGGCGGCGACCGCGGCAAGCAGGGCAAGGTTCTGCGCGTATTCACCGACACCAACCGCGTGCTGGTTGAGGGTATCAACCGCGTCACCAAGCACACCCGGGTTGGACAGTCGCAGCGCGGCACCAAGACCGGTGGCATCGAGGTCGTAGAGGCCCCGATCCACATTTCCAACGTGGCCCTGGTTGACCCGTCGACCAAGAAGCCGACCCGCGTGGGCTTCCGCCTCGACACGGTGGAGAAGAACGGTGTCAAGAAGACCGTCCGCATCCGCGTGTCCAAGAGCTCCGGGAAGGACATCTAATGACTGAGACTCTCGAGACTCCGGCAACGAAGATCGTTCCTCGTCTGAAGACCAAGTACGCCGAATCCATCAAGGCAACGCTCCAGGATGAATTCAAGTACGAGAACGTGAACCAGGTACCCCGCCTGGTGAAGGTTGTTGTGAACATGGGTGTTGGAGATGCCGCCAAGGACTCCAAGCTGATCGACGGCGCTGTCCGCGACCTCACCCAGATCACCGGCCAGAAGCCGCAGGTTACCAAGGCCCGCAAGTCGATCGCACAGTTCAAGCTGCGCGAAGGCATGCCCATCGGTGCACACGCAACCCTGCGTGGCGACCGCATGTGGGAATTCGTGGACCGCCTGGTCACCCTGGCCCTGCCCCGTATCCGCGACTTCCGCGGCCTCAGCGGCAAGCAGTTCGATGGCAACGGCAACTACACCTTCGGTCTGACCGAGCAGGTTATGTTCCACGAAATCGACCAGGACAAGATCGACCGCGTCCGCGGTATGGACATCACGGTTGTGACCACCGCCAAGACCGATGACGAAGGCCGCGCGCTGCTCAAGGCGCTTGGTTTCCCGTTCAAAACCGAAGCTTAATTAACTACGTAAAAGGTCCGGCCGCTCCGCTCCATCAAGGAGGGAACGGCGGAAACCGTTACGAGGAAGGGCATGAGCCCACATGACAATGACAGATCCTGTCGCAGATATGCTTACGCGCCTGCGTAACGCAAACTCGGCATACCACGACTCCGTGTCTATGCCTTACAGCAAGCTCAAGGCACGCGTTGCCGACATCCTCAAGGCCGAAGGTTTCATCGCCGGCTGGAAGGAAGAGGACGCTGAGGTTGGCAAGAAGCTGACCCTCGAACTCAAGTTCGGTCCGAACCGCGAGCGTTCCATCGCCGGTGTACGCCGCATCTCCAAGCCGGGTCTCCGCGTTTACGCGAAGTCCACCAACCTGCCTCACGTGCTCGGTGGCCTGGGTATCGCAATCCTGTCCACCTCTTCCGGCCTCCTGACTGACAAGCAGGCCGGCAAGAAGGGCGTGGGCGGCGAAGTCCTCGCGTACGTCTGGTAACGGGAAAGGAAGAGAATAATGTCACGTATTGGACGTCTCCCCATCACCGTTCCTGCCGGCGTTGAGGTCAAGGTTGACGGCTCTGTCGTCAGCGTCAAGGGTTCCAAGGGGGAGCTGACCCACACTGTGGCCAGCCCCATCGAGGTTGCCCTGGACGAGAACACCCTGACCGTCAGCCGCCCGAACGACGAGCGCGCCTCCCGTTCGCTCCACGGCCTGACCCGCACCCTGATCGCCAACATGATCCAGGGCGTCACCGCAGGCTACGAGAAGAAGCTTGAAATCGTCGGTACCGGTTACCGCGTTCAGGCCAAGGGATCTGACCTTGAGTTCGCTCTCGGCTACAGCCACCCGGTCAGCGTTTCCGCTCCGGCCGGCATCACCTTTGCAGTAGAGGGACCGACCAAGCTCTCTGTCTCAGGTATCAATAAGCAGCAGGTCGGCGAAGTTGCTGCCAACATTCGTAAGCTGCGGAAGCCGGACCCCTACAAGGGCAAGGGCATCCGTTACGCCGGCGAAGTCATCCGCCGCAAGGTCGGAAAGGCTGGTAAGTAACCATGGCCATCTCCATTAACAAGAAGCGTACGAACAAGAGCAAGGCTGCTGCCCGCAGCCGCCGCCAGCTTCGTATCCGCAAGCGCATTGCCGGTACGGCTGCCCGCCCCCGCCTGGTGGTCAACCGCTCCGCACGCCACGTATTTGTCCAGGTTGTCGATGACAGCATTGGCCAGACCGTAGCAAGCGCGTCCACCCTGGAAGCTGACCTCCGTGCATTCGACGGTGACAAGACTGCCAAGGCCAAGCGCGTCGGCGAGCTCGTTGCCGAACGTGCCAAGGCTGCCGGCGTCGAGGCTGTCGTGTTCGACCGTGGTGGTAACAAGTACCACGGCCGCATTGCCGCCGTCGCTGACGGTGCACGCGAAGGTGGGCTGTCACTGTGACCGAAGCAAACAAGGAAAAGGACACTGTGTCTGCAGATCAGAAGGCGCCCGAAGCCGCAGCTGCTGAGACCACTGCCCCCGCTGCCGAGGACCGCCGTGGTGGCGCCCGTCGCGGCGAGCGTGGCGACCGCGGCCAGGGCCGCGGCGACCGCGGTGGCCGTGGCGGCCGCGACGGTGGCCGTGAAGCCGAGAAGAACCAGTTCGTAGAGCGCGTTGTCACCATCAACCGCGTTTCCAAGGTCGTCAAGGGTGGTCGTCGCTTCAGCTTCACCGCACTCGTCGTCGTTGGTGACGGTAACGGCATGGTCGGCGTGGGCTACGGCAAGGCCAAGGAAGTTCCCGCTGCTATCGCCAAGGGCGTTGAAGAGGCCAAGAAGTCCTTCTTCCGCGTTCCCCGCGTTGGCAGCACCATCCCGCACCGCGTTCAGGGTGAAGCCGCTGCAGGCGTTGTAATGCTGCGTCCGGCCTCCGCCGGTACCGGTGTTATCGCCGGTGGTCCGGTCCGTGCAGTACTGGAGTGCGTGGGTATCCACGACATCCTCTCCAAGTCGCTCGGTTCCTCCAACGCCATCAACATCGTTCACGCGACTGTTGATGCCCTGAAGCGCCTCGAAGAGCCGGCAGCAGTGGCAGCACGCCGCGGCCTGCCCCTCGACGAGATCGCTCCGGCGGCACTGGTGAAGGCCCTCCTCGCCCCTAAGGCAGGTGTTTAGTCATGGCTAAGAACCTGGTCCCCTCCGACGCTCAGTTGGAGATCACTCAGATCAAGTCCGCCATTGGCGGCAAGCAGAACCAGCGCGACACCCTTCGGTCCCTCGGCCTGAAGCGGATCGGACACACCGTTGTCCGCACCGCCGATGCCGTGACCGTTGGAATGCTCAACACGGTTCCGCACCTGGTAAAGGTAGAGGAGGCGAAGTAAATGGCAGAGAACACTGCTGATAAGGCACAGGCTGCTGAGAAGCAGAACGCCCTGAAGGTTCACCACCTGCGTCCCGCGCCGGGTGCCAAGACCGCCAAGACCCGTGTTGGTCGTGGTGAGGCATCCAAGGGTAAGACTGCCGGCCGTGGTACCAAGGGTACGGCTGCCCGCTACCAGGTGAAGGCTGGCTTTGCCGGCGGCCAGTTGCCGCTGCACATGCGCCTGCCGAAGCTGCGTGGCTTCAAGAACCCGTTCCGGGTTGAGTTCCAGGTTGTAAACCTGGACAAGCTCAACGAGCTGTTCCCGGAAGGTGGCGCAGTCACCGTGGAGAACCTGGTCGAAAAGGGCGCAGTTCGCAAGAACCAGCCCGTCAAGGTGCTGGGCACCGGCGACATCACCGTCAAGGTTGACGTCACCGCCCACGCATTCTCGGCCAGTGCCGCTGAAAAGATTGCTGCAGCAGGCGGAAGCACCACCGCCCTCTAAGGGACGGCGCCAGCTGTTGAACTCCCGGTATCCGCGGGCTTCGGCCCCGGATACCGGGAGTTTTTCACATCCGCCGGGCGATATTTTCCTGCCATCCGGCGCATGCGCGCTGGCGCGGATTGTTCGCACGGCACATTCAACCGTTAGACTCGGTTGTCGGGATTTATCAAGTTCCGCACCCCCACTCTTATTGACACCACAGGAGGACGCTTGCTTAGCGCATTTGGCCGGGCCTTTCGCACGCCTGATCTGCGACGCAAGTTGTTGTTCACGCTGGGAATCATCACCATATTCCGCTTGGGTGCTTTCATTCCCTCGCCAGGTGTGAACTACCAGAATGTCCAGCAATGCTTGCAAAACGGTCAGACCGCCGGCGGGCTGTACCAGCTCGTTAACCTCTTCAGCGGCGGTGCGCTGCTCCAGGTGTCCATCTTCGCCCTGGGCATCATGCCCTACATCACGGCCAGCATCATCGTCCAGCTGCTCCGGGTGGTCATTCCCCGGTTCCAGCAGCTTTACGACGAGGGCGCGTCGGGACAGTCCAAGCTGACCCAGTACACCCGCTACCTCACCATCGCGCTGGGCCTGCTCAACGCCACCACGCTGGTGTCCCTGGCCCGCTCCGGGCAGCTGCTTCCCGGCTGCCAGCTGCCGGTGATCCCGGACAACAGCATCATCACCACCATCCTGATCATCATCACGCTGACGGCCGGCACCGGCCTGATCATGTGGATGGGTGAGCTCGTCACCGAGAAGGGCGTGGGCAACGGCATGTCGCTGCTCATCTTCACGTCCATCGCTGCGCAGTTCCCCACCTCGCTGGGTGCCATCTGGACCTCGCAGGGCCCCGGGACCTTCTTCATTGTCCTGGCCGTTGGCCTGCTCACCGTCGCGCTGGTGGTCTTCGTGGAACAGTCCCAGCGGCGCGTTCCGGTCCAGTACGCCAAACGTATGATCGGCCGGCGCACCGTGGGCGGCACCAGCACCTACATTCCCATCAAGGTGAACATGGCCGGTGTCATTCCGGTGATCTTCGCCTCCTCCATGCTCTACATTCCCGGGCTGATCGCACAGTTCAACCAGCCCCGGAACGGCGAGTCGATGCAACCGTGGGTTGAATGGATCAACAACAACCTCACCCGCGGTGACCACCCGATCTATATGGCGGTTTACTTCGTCCTGATCGTGTTCTTCACCTACTTCTACGTCGCGATTACCTTCAACCCTGAAGAAGTCTCAGACAACATGAAGAAGTACGGCGGCTTCATCCCAGGTATCCGCGCCGGCAGGCCGACCGCTGATTACCTGCAGTACGTGCTCTCTCGGATCACCCTGCCCGGCGCCCTCTACCTGGGCTTCGTGGCGCTGATCCCGTTGGTTGCACTGGTACTGATCAACGCAAACCAGAACTTCCCGTTCGGTGGCACCTCGATCCTGATCATGGTGGGCGTTGGGTTGGAGACCGTAAAGCAAATTGATGCGCAGCTACAACAACGTCACTACGAAGGGCTTTTGCGATGACGAGAATGCTGATTATTGGACCTCCCGGTTCCGGAAAAGGAACGCAGGCGGAGCGGATCTCAGAACGCCTCGGCGTTGTGGCCATCTCCACCGGTGACATCTTCCGGGCCAACGTGAAGGGTGAAACCCCTCTGGGCATCGAGGCCAAGAAGTACATGGACAACGGTGACTTTGTTCCGGACAGCGTGACCAACAAGATGGTCCGCGACCGCCTGGGCGAGTCCGACGTCGAGAACGGCTTCCTGCTTGACGGCTACCCGCGCACCACCGCGCAGGTGGACTACCTGGACGAGATCCTCGCCGACGGCGACGAGAAGCTCGACGTGGTCCTGCAGCTGACCGCCGATGACGAGGAACTGGTCCACCGCCTCCTGGGCCGGGCCAAGGAAACAGGCCGGAGCGACGACAACGAAGCCGTCATCCGCCACCGCCTTGACCTGTACCACGAGCAGACCGAAGCCGTGGTGGCAAAGTACGCCGAGCGCGGCATCCTCACCCAGGTTGACGGGATCGGTCCCATCGACGAAGTCACCAACCGCGTAATGCAGGCCATCAAGGCCGCACAGGCAGCCTGACCCCAGGCGCCCGGTTTATCGAGGCTCCTCCCGGCATCCGGGAGGAGCCTCAGCCATTTGAAAGGACACACCATGGCCTTCGGCCAGCCCCGCATCGAATTCAAGAACAACGCCCAGATGCGCACCATGCATGAGGCCGGCCTGGTCCTCAGCCGTGCACTGGATGCCGCCGTTGCCGCCGCGGTGCCGGGGGTCACCACCAAGCACCTGGATGACGTCTTCGCCGCAGTCCTCAACGAGGCAGGTGCCAAGTCCAACTTCCTGGGCTACCACGGCTTCCCCGCTACCATCTGCACGTCCGTCAATGAGGAAGTGGTGCACGGCATCCCCGGCAGCCGCGTCCTGCAGGACGGCGACATCATCTCCATCGACGGCGGCGCGATCGTCAACGGCTGGCATTCGGACTCCGCCCGCACTGTGATCGTGGGAAACGCGGACCCCGAGGACCAGCGGCTGTCCGACGTCACCCATGCAGCGATGTGGCGGGGGATCGCGGCACTGGCAACCGGCACTCATGTGGGAGACATCGGAGCCGCCATCGACGACTACGTTTCATCTGTGCCGGGCAAACCGCTTGGCATCCTGGAGGACTACGTGGGCCACGGCATCGGCTCCGAGATGCACATGGCACCGGACGTCCTGAACTACCGCACCAACCACCGCGGGCCCAAGATCAAACCGGGCCTGTGCCTGGCCATCGAGCCCATGCTGGTCCGCGGCAGCATTGACACGGCAGTCCTGGATGACGACTGGACGGTGGTCACCACCGACGCCAAGCGTTCCTGCCAGTGGGAGCACTCCGTGGCCGTGCACGAAAAAGGCATCTGGGTGCTTTCAGCTCCCGACGGCGGCGCGGAGCACCTGTTGCCCCTCGGCGTCACCCCCGTGCCGATCCCGTAGGCGACGCGCCGATTCCGTAAGCGACGCGCGCCTTCAGGCACGACACGCAAAAGCCCTGGCGACACCTGTAAATGGGTGTCGCCAGGGCTTTTGCGCGTCGGCCAGGTGCTACGACTTCAGTTTCGGCTTCACGTCGCGGTCGTAGATGCTCTGCAGCGTGTTCTTCAGGTCCGTCATGGTGGACTTGACGTCGCCCTGCTGGGTGAGGATCTTGGCGGCGGCCTTGGCCATTTCCTGGTCGGCGCCCGGCAGGAACACCCGGGCGTTGTCCTGGACTTTGGTCACCGCCAGCTGGTCCATGGCGGTCTTGATCTGTGGCGTCTTGGCCAGGACGGCCGCCATGTCCGCGGACTTGCGGGTGGGCATGTAGCCGGTGGCTGCCGAGAACTCCGCCGTGCTCTCCGGCTGGGTGACGAAGTCCAGGAACTTGCCGGCGGCCAGCTGTTCCTCCTTGGTGATCCCGCTGGGGATGCCCAGCCCGGCGCCGCCCGTGGGGCACACGTTCGACTGGGATTTGGGACCGCCCGGCAGGAAGCCAACACCAACGTTGAACTTGGCCGACTTCAGGATCCCCAGCAGCGAACCGGTGGACGAAATGGTGGTGGAGGTCAGCCCGGCCGAGAAGTCATCCGCCGCTTCCTTGGACGAAACACCGGCCCACTTGTCCTTGTAGATGGAGTCCTGCGCCCACTGCAGGGCCGCCACGGAATCGGTGGAGTCGCACGTGATGTTCCATTCCTTGGACCAGCCGCCGCCCCAGCCCCACAGCATGTTCTGCAGCGTCCAGCCCGCGTACCCGGCGAGTGCGGGGTAGATATAGGCGTACTGCGCGCCCGAGCTTGCCTTCAGCTTGGGTGCCCACTGACTGAACTCGTCCCAGGTCTTCGGGGCACGGTCGGGAATTCCAGCCGCCGCAAAGTGGTCCTTGTTGTAGTAGAACAGCGGCGTTGACCGGCCGTAGGGCAGTGCCCACTGCTTTCCGTCGTATTTGTAGTCATTGACCAGCGACTGCTGGAAGTCGTCCATCTTCATGTCCAGCTGCTTGATAAGGCCGTCAACCGGAATGATGCTGCCGTTGGTGTAGTAGCGGAACCACCAGACATCGGACAGGACCACCACGCCCGGCAGGCCCGACTTAGCGGCCTGGGCGGTCTGGAACTTCTGGGCAATTTCCTCGTAGTTGGCACCGGCGGTGACCAGGTTGACGGTGATGTCCGGGTTCTTGGCGTGGAATTTGTCGATCAGGCTCTTCTCCACCTCCTGGGACTGGCCAGGGTGGCTGGACCAGAAGTCGATCTTGGCGGCGGGCTTCACGCCGTTGAAGTCGATCTCGGCTGCCTGGGAGGTAGCCTGGCCGCCGCCGGTTGTTGATGGTCCGCCGCATGCGGCCAGGGCAGCTGCAGAGGCGGATACCCCTGCCAGGCCCAGGAAATGCCTCCGGTCCAGGTGCAGTGTCATGACGGTTCCTTTCGGTTGTTGCCTTGGTAAAGGTTGGAAAGTACGACGGCGGCCGGCAGCTTAGCCGGTTACGCTGCCCTGGGTGAGGCCCGCAACGATGTAGCGCTGGAGGGCCGCGAAGATGATCAGGATGGGAACGATGACCAGGACCGCCCCGGCCATGAGGACGCCCCAGCCGGCGGCGTTGCTTTCGTTGTTCTGCAGCAGGGTGAGACCCACGGGCAGGGTCATGGTTTCGGGGCGGTCCGTGATGATGAGGGGCCAGATGTAGTCATTCCATTCGGTCACGATCGTCACCAGCGCCACGGTGGCGATGGACGGGACCGAGACGGGAACCACGATCTGCCAGAGCCGGCGCCAGTGGCCGGCACCGTCCACCTCGGCCGATTCCAGGATGGAGGCGGGAAGCGTGCGGAAGTGCTGGCGGAGCAGGAACGTTCCGAACGCGGTGCCAAGGCCGGGGAGGATGATGCCCCACAGCGTGTTCTTCCCGCCGATGCCGGCGATCAGGATGAAGTTGGGCAGGATGGACACCTGCGGCGGCACCATGAGGGCCACCAGGATCAGCAGGAAGATGAAGTTCCGGAACGGGAAGCGGACAAACACCAGGGCATAGGCCGTCAGGATCGCCAGCAGCACCTTGATGGTGGCCCCGGCCAGGGTAACGATGGTGCTGTTCAGGAAGAACTGCCCAAACGGCACCGTGGTCATGGCGGTCCGGTAGTTCTGCAGGTCCAGGCTTTCAGGGAGGATCTTCAGGTCCGTGGTGACGATCTCGCCGGACGTCTTGAAGGAGCTCAGGACCATCCACAGGAGGGGCAGGAACACCACCAGGGTGGCCACGAGCAGCGGCAGGTAGCCGGCCACCACGGTCCGGATGAGGTTGCGGCGGGAGAACGGCCGGTCACGGTGGAGGCTTGGCTCCGGTCCGGCAATGGCGGGAGCTGCGGGGTCGGGGCTGACCGGGGAAAGGGAAGTCACGAGTAATGCACCTTTCGTTCCACGAACCGCAGCTGCAGCACGGTGATCACCAGGAGGATTGCGAACAGGACCACGGAAATGGCTGCCGAGTAGCCGGCCCTGTTGTACGCCCCGAAGGCCTGCAGGTAGGCCTCGTAGATCAGGGTGCTGGTGCCGGTGCCCAGCGGCGTCATGATCCGGATGAGGTCGAAGGCCTGCAGCGAGCTGAGCATGGTGGTGATCAGGAGGAAAAACGTGGTGGGGGACAGCAGCGGCAGCGAGATGCTGACAAAGCGGCGGAATCCGTTGGCGCCGTCCAGGGACGCGGCTTCCATGACATCCGCCGGGAGGGACTGGAGCCCCGCAAGGTACACCACGGCGCAGTAGCCCAGGTTTTTCCAGACGTAGACCAGGATCACCATGACCAGCGAGAGTTGGGGGTCGTTGATCCACTGCGGGCTCTGCTGCCCGATGCCGCGCAGCAGCCAGGCCAGGACGCCGTAGCCGGGGTCGAAGATGAACAGCCACACCAGGCCCACGCCGACGCCGGAGAGTACGTACGGGGCAAAGACGGCCGAACGGGCGAAGGTGGTGCCGCGGACCTTCGCGTTCAGTGCCAGCGCCACCAGCAGGCCCAGCACCATGGAGCCGCCCACCGTGACCACGGTGAACACAGCCGTGGTCCCCAGGACTTTCGGCGCATCATTGCTGGTGAAGAAGGTGACGTAGTTGCTGAGGCCAACCACGGTGGCCGTGGGGGAGCCAAGGGTCCAGTCGAGGGTGGAGTAATAGATATTGCTGAACAGCGGCCGGTAGGTGAAGACGGCGATCAGCACCAGGTTGGGCAGCGCCATGGCCAGGAAGACAAAGAAGTCCCTGCGGGTCCGTGCAGTCCACCGGCGCTTAGGGATTTTCGCGGACCGCCCCGGAGGCCTCTTGGGTTTGGCGGCGGGGTGGGGGGCGAGTTGACGGGTCATGCGTGTCTCTCCCGGGTTGGGAGCCTGCTCGTGGCCGGCCCTGGCTTGATCTAGGGACTACTACACCAGACCGTCAGGGGGCTGAAACCCGCATATGCCCTTGTCAGGGGACTGTTATCCAAGGCTTCGTCGCCCGTTAACGCTGTGTTGAATGCAGTCTCGCACAAAGTCCCGCGATGCGGCAGGGGCGCGCTCACAGAGGGGAGAATAGGGGAATGGGAACCATCACCGACGTGCCGGGCATCCGGGTAGGCCAGGTCCACAAGGACAGCGGGGGCTGGCTGACCGGCGTCACCGTGGTCCTGCCGCCGCCGGGCTGCGTGGGTTCGGTGGAGGTCCAGGGCGGCGGCCCTGCCACACATGAAACGGACGCCCTTGACCCCACCACCCTGGTCAGGGCGGTGGACGCCGTGGTGCTGACCGGCGGCAGCGCCTACGGGCTGGCGTCCGCGGCCGGTGCCCAGCGCTGGTGCGAGGAGAATGGGCGGGGGTTCGCCGTTCCCGGGGGCGTCGTGCCCATCGTCCCCGCTGCCGCGATCTTCGACCTTGGCAGGGGCGGCGACTTCAAGGCACGGCCGACGCCGGACATGGGCTACGCGGCAACGGCCGCCGCGGCAGCACAGAAGGAAGGGCACGTCGTCGAACGCGGCAACGTGGGTGCCGGAACCGGGGCACTTATTGGCAGGGGGCAATACAAAGGGGGAGTTGGCACGGCGTCGGTCACGCTGGAGAACGGGGTAGTGGTCGGCGCGCTGGCCATAGTCAACGCGCTCGGGCTCCCGTTCGACCAGACCAAACCTGGCTTTCCAGCGCCAATCAAAGCAGCGGCCACGACGAACACCACCCTTGCCGTGGTGGCCACGAACGCCGTCCTTGATGCGGCCGAGTGCAAGCGCACGGCGGCTGCCTCGCACGCGGGGATTGCCCGTGCCTTGAATCCCAGCCACACCCTCGCCGACGGGGACACCGTTTTTTGCCTGGCGACCGGTGCCGTGGCACTGGACCGCTCGGACGAAGCTGCCCGGCAGGTCAGCCTTATTACGCTGCAGAGTGCGGCAGCCGACGTCGTCCGCCTGGCCATCCTGGACGGCGTGGCCAGCGCTGCAGGCGTCAGCACTCCAGCAGGCGAATATGGTGCCTACCGCCCGGCGTAGGCTACTATGGCCGATTTAACTTTTACCGGCCAACGGGGTAGTGTTGTTTGTTGGTTGTCTGGACTGCCACGCCCTTTTGGGCCTGGAGGCGGCAATCGATCCAACAAAAACGTTCGTGGTCATGCCCGGTGCATTCCGGCGGGACTGCGGCAACAACAGTTAGCGGAGGGTATGGCCAAGAAGGACGGGGTCATTGAGATCGAAGGCGTTGTGACCGAGGCGCTGCCTAACGCGATGTTTCGCGTTGAGCTCACCAACAAGCACATCGTTCTGGCACACATCTCTGGAAAGATGCGTCAGCACTACATCCGAATCCTCCCCGAGGACCGCGTAGTGGTGGAGCTGAGCCCGTACGACCTCACCCGTGGTCGTATCGTCTACCGCTACAAGTAAATTGCTGGGCGGCTTCAGCACAAGCTGACCGCTGCTCCAGTTGACCACACTGCTACACGCAAAGGAACGCCATGAAGGTCAAGCCGAGCGTCAAGCAGATCTGCGAAAAGTGCAAAGTGATCCGCCGTAATGGCCGGGTCATGGTGATCTGCGAGAACCCGCGCCACAAGCAGCGCCAGGGCTAATTTCCTTCCCTGAAGGAAATCCTGGGTTGCTAACCCACGCAAGTAAATAAAGGCAGCACAAGCTGATCTGGAACATTGAGCTCGAAAGAGTCCGGACAGCTAACCCCCGGTCGGAGGCTGGGGCCGCATGGAACATGCGGGTGTACTGCCTACGACCTCCGGTTTATCAAGGAGTACTGCCACTATGGCTCGTCTCGCTGGCGTAGACATTCCCCGCGAAAAGCGGCTGGAAATTGCGCTTACTTACATCTACGGCGTGGGCAAGACCCGTGCACACGAAACCCTGGCTGCCACGGGCATCAGCGCTGACGTTCGCGTCAAGGACCTGACTGACGCCCAGTTGGTTGAGCTGCGTGACTACATTGAAGGCAACTACAAGGTTGAGGGTGACCTTCGCCGCGAAGTAGCAGCAGATATCCGCCGCAAGGTTGAAATCGGCAGCTACGAAGGCCTGCGCCACCGCAAGGGCCTGCCCGTACGCGGTCAGCGTACGAAGACCAACGCACGTACCCGCAAGGGCCCGAAGCGTACCGTCGCCGGCAAGAAGAAGGCCCGTTAAAATCCCCGCTCGGGATTTACGGACTTTCCCCAATAACTTTCTGTAGGAGAAAAAATGCCCCCGAAGACTCGTGGCGCGGTTCGCAAGCCGCGTAAGAAGGACAAGAAGAATATCGCGCTTGGCCAGGCGCACATCAAGAGCACCTTTAACAACACCATCGTTTCCATCACGGATCCGAACGGCGCTGTTATTTCCTGGGCTTCCTCCGGTGAGGTTGGCTTCAAGGGCTCGCGCAAGTCCACCCCGTTCGCTGCACAGATGGCTGCCGAAGCCGCTGCCAAGCGTGCGCAGGAGCACGGCATGCGCAAGGTAGACGTTTTCGTCAAGGGACCGGGTTCCGGTCGCGAGACGGCAATCCGTTCGCTGCAGGCCGCAGGCCTCGAGGTTGGCTCCATCCAGGACGTCACCCCCGCAGCCCACAACGGCTGCCGCCCGCCGAAGCGCCGCCGCGTCTAATTCTTTTCCGCAGCAGGAGCTTGCCCGGACCAGCGATGGTCCGGGCAAGCCCAGCGCGTTAAGTCTTCAGACCGAATTTCCACCACCTGTGTTGCGTCATATAGCGGATGCTCGCCGAAAGGAAACCTAAGTGCTCATTGCACAGCGCCCCACCCTCTCCGAAGAGGTAGTCTCCGAAAACCGTTCGCGTTTCATCATCGAACCGCTGGAACCGGGCTTCGGCTACACCCTCGGAAACTCCCTCCGCCGTACCCTGCTCTCCTCCATCCCCGGTGCTGCCGTAACCAGCATCCGGATCGATGGTGTGCTGCACGAGTTCACCACGGTTCCGGGTGTCAAGGAAGATGTCACCGAGATCATCCTTAACATCAAGAGCCTGTCGGTTTCCTCCGAGCACGACGAGCCCGTCGTGGCTTACCTGCGCAAGCAGGGCCCCGGAGTCGTCACCGCCGCGGACATCGCTCCGCCGGCCGGCGTCGAATTCCACAACCCGGATCTGCACATCGCCACGCTGAACTCGAAGGGCAAGTTCGAACTCGAACTGACCATCGAGCGCGGCCGCGGCTACGTTTCGGCAGCTCAGAACAAGTCCGGCGATGCAGAGATCGGCCGTATCCCGGTCGACTCCATCTACTCGCCGGTGCTGAAGGTTACTTTCCGCGTGGAAGCAACCCGTGTTGAGCAGCGCACCGACTTCGACAAGCTGATTGTCGACGTCGAGACCAAGCAGGCCATCGCCCCGCGCGATGCCGTCGCTTCCGCAGGCACCACCCTGGTGGAACTGTTCGGTCTGGCCCGTGAGCTGAACACCGCAGCTGAAGGTATCGAGATCGGCCCGTCGCCCACCGACGCTGCCCTGGCAGCCGACATGGCACTGCCGATCGAGGATCTGGACCTCACCGTCCGTTCCTACAACTGCCTCAAGCGTGAGGGCATCCACACCGTGGGTGAACTCGTTGCCCGCTCCGAGGCTGACCTGATGGACATCCGCAACTTCGGTGCAAAGTCCATTGACGAGGTCAAGGCAAAGCTGGTTGAACTGGGCCTGTCCCTCAAGGACTCGCCTCCCGGTTTTGACCTCGCAGCACGCGCCGCAGCAATCGAAGAGGACGACGCCGCCTTCGGCGACGACGAACTCTAAACCAGACCTTGGCCGGAGGGCAGCACCACGGTGTGCCGCCCACGGCTTCCACATGAGGAGAAACAATTATGCCTACCCCCACTAAGGGTCCGCGCCTCGGAGGCGGCCCGGCTCACGAGCGCCTCATGCTCGCGAACCTGGCAGCATCCCTGTTCGAGCACAAGCGGATCACCACCACGGTGACCAAGGCCAAGCGCCTGAAGCCGTACGCAGAGCGCCTGGTGACCTTCGCCAAGCGTGGCGACCTCGCTTCCCGCCGCCGCGTTCTCGGCCTGATCAGCAACAAGGGCATCGTCCACGAGCTGTTCACCGACATCGCCCAGGCTGTGGAGAACCGCGATGGCGGCTACACCCGCATCACCAAGATCGGCAACCGTAAGGGCGACAACGCTCCCATGGCTGTCATCGAACTGGTCCTCGAGCCGGTTTCCGCCAAGCAGGCCGTCGTAGCCGAGGCTACCTCCGCTGCCAAGCGCGATGCCGACAAGAAGGAAGCTGCTGCTGCACCCGTTGCAGAAGAAGCTCCCGAGGCTGAGGCCGTGGAGACCGAAGCTGCTGAGGCTCCGGCTGAAGAGGCTGCAACCGAAGAGGCTCCCGCCGCTGAGGAAGCTCCCGAGGCTCCCGCCGCCGAAGAGAAGGACGCGAAGTAATTCGCTGATTCTCTTCGCATAGACTTAGGTCTGTGAACCACCAAAAACCCGCGGCCCCCGTTCCAGGGGGCGGCGGGTTTTTGCGTATCCGGCTTGACCTTTCGTACGACGGCGGCCCGTTCAGCGGGTGGGCACTGCAACCGGGACGGCGCACCATCCAGGGCGTCCTGGAAGAGGCGATCGCCCTGTTGGTACGCCGTCCGGTGCGTGTCACCGTGGCGGGACGGACCGACGCCGGCGTGCACGCCCGCGGCCAGGTGGTCCACCTGGACCTCACCGAAGACGAGTGGCAGAACCTGCCGCGCGGGCACGAACTGGATCCCGCCGTCGCCATGCTGCGCAGGCTCCGCGGGGCATTGAACCGGGCCCTGGGCGATCTTCACGGGGCCGTGGAAGTGCATGACATCTCGTTGGCACCTGTGGGCTTTGACGCCCGCTTCTCGGCTCTCTGGCGCCGCTACAGCTACCGGATCGCAGACGGGCCCGCCCTGTGGGATCCGTTGGAGCGGTATTTCACGTTGTGGCACAAGAATCCGCTGGACGTGGGACTGCTGAACGAGGGCGCCTCGCAGCTGCTGGGCCTGCAGAACTTCCTGTCTTTCTGCAAGCCGCGCGAAGGCGCCACCACCATCCGGGAACTCCAGCGGTTTGAGTTCAGGCGCGGCGAGGACCGTGTCATTGTCGCCACCGTCCAGGCTGATGCGTTCTGCCACAACATGGTGCGCGCCCTCATCGGCTCCGCGCTGTACGTGGGTGAAGGCGTTGTGGAGCCGGGCTGGCTGCACGAACGGCTGCTGCTGCAGAAGCGGGACGCCAAGTCGGTCTTGGCCGCCCCGCATCCGTTGGTGCTTGAGGAAGTGGCCTACCCCTCGGACAGCGAGCTCCTGGCCCGCGCCGAACAGACCCGGGCGCTCCGCGAGCCCTGACTAGAACGCCGGGGGTGGGCCCTCGGCCGGCAGCGTCACCGTAAACGTGCTGCCTTGGCCCTCGCCGCTCTCGCAGGCGATCGTCCCGCCGTGCCGCTCCACAATCATTCGGGTGATTGACAGACCCAGACCTGCGCCCGGGATGGCGGCCTTCCGGGCGGTCTCGGCGCGGAAGAACCGGTTGAAAGCCCTCGCCGCGTCCTCGCTGGACATGCCCATCCCGGTGTCCGTGATGCTCAGCCGGACCCACTGCCGGTCCGCGTCCGCGCTGATGCTGACCTTGCCGCCGTCGGGCGAGTACTTGATGGCGTTGGAGACCAAGTTGTCCAGCACCTGTCCGATCCGGAGCGGATCCGCGTAGGCCCACAGCGGCGAGGGGACGTCGGCGGCGATCTCCACGTGGGAGCGTTGCGCCAGGGCTTGGGCGGAACCCAGGCTGGTCTCCACCAGGCTGGCCAGGTCGGTCCGCTTTGGGTGGACGTTCAAGGTGGTGGAGGCGGAGGCCGTCAGGTCGGCCACCAGGTCCAGCAGCCGTTCCGCGTTGCGCTGCACCACGAGCAGTCGCTGGGCCACCTGCCGGGGCAGGCTGTCGGCGTCGTCCAGGACCAGGTCCACGTTGCCCAGAATCGAGTTCAGTGGGTTCTTGAACTCGTGCGAGACGTTGGACACCAGCTCCTGGTTCGCGGCCAGGGACTCCACCCAGCCGGTGACGTCCGTGTAGACCACCACTGCCCCGGTCAGCCGGCCGTCCTCGCCGACCAGCGGGCGGGCGGCGGTTGATATGGCGCGCTGCTCCGGGCCTTCGCCGGCCCACACCAGGTAGTCGGCGAAGGACTCACCTGCCATGGCCCTGTTGATGGGCCGCCGGTCCCGGGGGAGCAGCGTGCGCCGGTCCTGTCCAAAGATGAGCTGGTGCCCCTGGCCGGGGAGGGCGTCGTCAGCGCCTGTGACACGGCGGAAGTTGCGCTGGCGGCTGTTGGACACCAGGAAGTGGCCGGAGCGGTCGACGGCGGCAATTCCGACGTCGGTGGCCTCCAATACAGTTTCGAGCAGCTTCTCCCGTTCCCGGCTTGCGGCCAGCAGTTCGCGGAGTTCACGGTCCTTGTCCGCCAGTTCACGCTGCTGCTGCCGGAGGCTTACGCTCGCGAAGCGGATGGCCAGGGATACGGCGAGCATCATCACGGGAAAGAGCAGGACGGTGGTGAGGTCCGAGGCCGTGACGGTGGGGAGATGGCCCACGGCAGATGGAACCATGATCAGGAAGGGCCCCACAAAACTGAGCACCAGGCTGCTGCGCGCCAGCATGCCGGAGGCGGAAAGCCAGATGACCGGGAAGACCACCAGTACCGCGAGGCCCGGCAGGAGCGGAGCGGCGCCGTTGCGCAGGAACCCGATCAGCGCGAAGTCCAGCACGGGGATCAGCAGGTATGGGCGGTGCGCCAGGCGTTCCCAGGGAACCAGGAAGCAGCCCAGGAACAAAACCGCGTTCAGGGCAAGGCCGGCCACGTACAAGGGGGAGTGCATGAGCGAGGGCCAGGCGAAGGGGGTGGCCACGGCAATGACAAGCACAAGGAAGGTAAGGGGGAGCTGGCACAGCGCCACTTGGGCGCGGGTTCCCAGCCGCCGGAAGATGCGTCCGGGTCCACGCTGGAACAACGGCTCGGCCATGTTTCTGACTCGTACCCCTTTAGGTCCGGAAAGCAGGCGCCGCCAAGATGTAGCAATTCCCCCCAGTTACCTTGGCCAGCACCCTTTCCCTTGGATAATGCACATGTCTTGTCATAGTAATTGACTTTTCAATTTTCAGTGTCGATTCGTATGTGAACAGCCGGGCTTACTAGTAGCGTATAAATTGTTGGAGCGGGAATGGCATTGGCGCTGGGCCAATGGGGGGCCATCTCCGCCTGGCGCAGGGGTAGCAATGGACGATCTTGGTGTAGCGGTGGTTATCGAGGACGACGACGACGTACGCAACCTCCTCGAAGGTGTCTTGACCCAGGCGGGCTTCGAAGTTCATACGGCGGCTGACGGACGGGCCGGGGTTGAGGTGGTCCGCACTAAGCAGGCCAACGTTGTGACGCTGGATATCGGCCTGCCGGATATCGACGGGTTCGAGGTTTTGCGGCGAATCCGGAATTTCAGCAACGCGTACGTGGTCATGCTGACTGGCCGGACCGACGAACCGGACCTGCTGTCAGCACTGAATGCGGGCGCGGATGACTATATCGCCAAGCCGTTCAGGCCCAGGGAACTCCGGGCAAGGGTGGCAGCCATGATGCGCAGGCCGCGCCACGAGGTGAACGAGCAGCATGAATCCGCGTCACACGGGGGCCAGGCACCGGTTCCTGCCGCCACGCAGTCCGAGCCCGGCGTCCTGCGGCACAACGGACTCCTGTTGAACCACCGGACACGCACCGTGGAGGTTAAGGGCGAGCCGCTGGGCCTGACCCGCAGCGAGTTCGACCTGCTCCACGTGTTGCTGAAGGGCGGTGGTGCCGTGTGCACCAGGGCGGACCTGGTGCGGGCGGTGCGGGGCGATTTCTATGACCGGGACACCTACATCAGCGAGGCGGACGAGCGGGCGGTGGAGGTCCACGTGGGAAACCTGCGGCGCAAGCTCAAAGAGGACCAGTTGTCCCCGCGCTGGCTGCAGACAGTCCGTGGGGTGGGTTACCGGCTGGCGCCGAGGCGGCCGGACGATGCTTAACTGCTAGCCGTTCTCCATGATGTAGGTTGACTGCAGTTCGGACACGGTGCGTGCCCCGTCCTGGGCCACGCCTGCCATCATCGCCTGCCCCTGGACAAAGTCACCCCGCCGGATCAGGCCCTCCAGGAGTTCGGCGAGCTTTGCCAGCCGTACCCCGCCCACCATGGCGGAACTGATTTTGAGGCTGATGACCGCGTCCAGGGCAGAGTCCCCGTCCCGGCTCAGCACCGCTGTTCCCAGCCGGGCCAGCCGCACGTCCCACATGGCCGCGTAGTCCCTGGCGAAGCGCTGCGCCAGTCCGGACCCGGCCAGCTCATCTTCGAGTTCCGCCAGCACTGCGGCATCAACCAACGGCAAGAGAGCGGCCGCTTCCAGTGAGGGGTCCACGCCGGCGGGAGCGGGAGCGGGAGGAAAACCGACCCCGGACAGCGGGAAGTCCGCAGCGGGGCTCTTTCCGCTGGAACCGGGATCGGGACTGTTCATTGTTCAAGGCTACTTCCTGGAAATGCTTCGGGGTCCTGTTTTTCATCATTCTGTGTAAACCTTGAGACAACCTTGCCGCCGCGCTGAGCATCTTTACTGGCCGCTGAAGGTCACCACTGTATTGATCACGGCCGGCCCCAGAATGGCAATGAAGAGGACCGGAAAAATAAAGAACAGCAGCGGGAAAAGGATCATGACGGGCAGCTTCATGGCCTTTTCCTCGGCCCGCTGGCGCCGTTTGACCCGCATGACCTTCGCCTGGACGCGCAGGACCCGGCTGATGGCGATTCCGTACGTGTCCGCCTGCACCACGGCCTGCACAAAGCTGCGCAGTTCCGGGATGCTGGTCCTCTCGGCCAGGGCGATGTAGGACTCGCGGCGGCTGCGTCCCACCTGCATGTCCTGCAGGGTGCGGACCAGCTCCTCTGCAAGGGGGCCCTTGCCGTTCTCGCCTGCCCGGGCCATGGCGCCTTCAAAGCCCAGCCCAGCCTCAACCGAAATGAGCATCTGGTCCAGGGTGTTGGCGAGTTCCAGCTGCATGGCCTTCTGCCGTTCCTTGCCCTTGCTGTATAGCAGAAGGTCCGGGATGAAGTAACCAAGGAAGAGGACGAAGAGTCCCGCGAGTTTCATCATCGGGCTGCTTCCCACCGCCGCCAAGTAGCCGCCCAAGGCCACCCCGACCAGGCCGAGGCCCAGCTTGGACCCAAGCACCTTGCCCAGCGGCATCGTAACGGGCCTGCCGGCGAGGGACAGCAGCCGGTCCAGGAATGCGACATAGGCCGGGGGAGTCACGCGCCTGCCCAAGGTTTCGAGTAGCCCCGGTGCTCCCACTGGTGCAGCGGTGACTGCCGGTGCGCCGCGCGAGAGTAGCTCGGCGGCGGAGGTCCGGCCCTGCTTGTCCACGGTCAGGACAGACCAGGCAAGCCCCGCAAGGGGCAGGCAGACCAGAAGGACTGAGAGCAGGATGGTCAGGTTCATGTGTCCTCAGAACTTCAGGTCGATGATCTTGCGCATCCAGAGCGCGCCGATGGTCATCAGGACGAACGAGGCTCCGATCATCACCCAGCCCAGGGGATGGGTGAACATCGAATTCATGTAGTTGGGGCTGACGGAAAGCAGCATGGCAACGATACCGAACGGCATGGCTATGAGGATGTAAGCCGAGAACTTGCCCTCGGCGGCGAGTGCCTTAATGTGGCCTTTGATCTCCCCACGCTCGCGGATGGTCTCGTTCACCTGGTCCAGCACCTCGGCCAGGTTGCCGCCGACCTCCCGGTTGATTTGGATGGCCTGCGAGATCCACACGAAGTCCTCGTTCTTCATCCGCTCGGCGGTGTCGTTGAGGGCGGCCAGCAGGTCGCGGCCCAGGCTGGTTTCGGTGATTACACGGCGCATCTCTTCCGACGTTGGCTTCTGCGATTCCACGGCGGCGGCATCGATGGCGCGCAGGATGCTGTGGCCGGCACGGAGGCCGCCGGAGAGCAGTTGCAAGGTGTCGCCGAGTTGGCCGTCGAACGCTGCACGACGCCTGCCGCTCAGGAACCCGAGGACAAGCTTCCCCACGAACGGAGCGAGCAGCGCGAGCAGCAATCCGAGCAGTGGGCCCACAATCACGGCTCCCACCAGCATCCCGACGCACGCGCCGATGCCCACCAGCAGGAAGAATTCGGCCTGGCTTTGGCGCAGGCCCGCATTCTCCAGCTCCGCGCGGGAGAATAGCCTGACGTTGCGGCCACCGAGCAGCCGTTCGAAGGACCTGACGCCTGACAGTGCCAGCCGGGACAGGGAGGATGGCGGTTCCGGTTCAAACGGACGACGGCGGTCCAGCGGCACTGTAGGGGCGCTTGGCAGAAGGATGGCCACGCCGAGGAGGCAGATAGCAGCCAGGAGAAAGACGCTTCCAATGGCGATGATCATGGCCGCGTCCCTACTTGGCGCCCGGGGACAGCGGACCGGCAAAGACGCCCGGCGATACGTGGATTCCCAAGTCCTCGAAACGGTCAATGAACCGGGGCCGGATGCCGGTGGCCACGGGCCTCCCGAGGAACCGCCCCTGGGCGTCCACGCCGGCCGAGTAATCGAAGACGAACGCGTCCTGGAGGGTGACAATGTCGCCTTCCATCCCCTGGACCTCGGTGACGTGCGTGATCCGGCGGGACCCGTCACGGAGCCTGGAGATCTGCACGATCAGATTCACCGCGGAGGCGATCTGTTCGCGGATGGCCCGCAGCGGGAGGTCCATGCCAGCCATCAGCACCAGGGTTTCAAGGCGGGCCACGGCGTCGCGGGGGGAGTTGGAGTGAACCGTGGACAGGGAGCCGTCGTGGCCGGTATTCATGGCCTGGAGCATGTCCAGTGATTCGCCGCCACGGACCTCACCAACCACAATCCGGTCAGGACGCATACGAAGCGAGTTGCGGAGGAGCTCACGGATGGTCACCGCGCCCTTGCCTTCGGTGTTGGGCGGACGGCTTTCCAGCCGAACGACGTGCTCCTGTTGGATCTGTAGTTCCACGGCGTCCTCGATAGTCACGATGCGTTCGTCAGCCGGCAGGAAGGATGACAGCACGTTCAGCAACGTCGTCTTGCCGGTTCCGGTACCGCCGGAAACGATAATGTTGAGCTTGGCCTTGACACAGGCGTTTAGCAGCTCCGCCATCTCCGGCGTCAGGGTGCCAAAGTTTATGAGGTTTTGAACGGTCAGCGGAGTTTTGCTGAACTTACGGATGGTCAACGAGGAGCCCCCCACGGCAAGGGGCGGAATGACGGCGTTGACACGCGAGCCATCCTCCAACCGGGCGTCCACAAGCGGCGAGGACTCGTCGATGCGGCGGCCTACCTTGGACACGATGCGTTCGATGACCTTGCGCAGGTGCTCTTCGGAACTGAACCGGGACTCAGTGAGAACCAGCTTCCCTTTGCGTTCCACGTAAATCTGGTCCATGCGGTTAACCATGATTTCGGTGACTGCGGGATCGTCCAGCAGCCGCTGGAGGGGGCCGTAGCCCAGCACGTCGTCTGCGACGTCCTGGACCAGCCTGGTCCGCTCCTCCGGCGTCAGCGGTACCTGTTCCGCGTCAATGATCCGGGTAAGCTCCTCTTTGGCTGTGCTCCGGAGTTCCTGCTCAGTGACTGCACCATCATTGAACCGGGTGCCCATCCGCTCGAAAAGTGCGGTTGCGGCCCTGAGCTTCATTGCTGCGAAGACATCCACGCCCGGTGCCTTAGGCACAAAGGAAGTGCCGGCCTCGTGCGTTGGATGCGCGACGGCGGTGATGCCGGGAGAGCGAGCTTCCGCACGTTCGGCGGGGGACGGGGAAGGCGCGGTCGCAGGACGCGGCTGCTCGAGCAGCGCGGTGCCGGGTACGGATCCCGGGCTGGTGGAGGATACGTTGCGGCCTTGGACCGCGTTGATGCGCTCGGAGAGTTTCATCAGATAACCACCCTTCGGTGAAGCTTCCGCTGTGCTTGTGCTCGCCAGGCCGGATTAAAGCGCTCCACAAGCTGGCGGAGGCTTTTGACGGCGGGGTCCTTCTTCGAGTCCTGCAGGACAGGGATGCCACGGTTCGTGGACAGGGCCACCGCGCGCGACCTGGGGATGCTGACGTCAACCGGGGCGCCGATGGTGGATTCGACGTCCTGCACGTTCAGGCCTGCCTTGGCGTCCGCCATGTTCAGGACCACGTGCCGGGATTCCGGCATGATTTCGAGTTGGCGGAGGACTTCCAGGCCGGAGCGGAGTCCGCGCAGGCTGGGGATGTCCATGGCGCTCACCCAGACCACATCGGTGCATTTCTCCATTGCGGCGAGTCCGATTTCCGGCATGCCGGGGGCGGTGTCGATGACCACGTACTGGAACTCCTGGGCCAGTTGCTCCAGCAGCCGGCTGACCTGGTCCGGGGTGATGTGGTCCGCGTCCACCGGGTTGGGCGGTGCGCACAGGGCGTAGATGCCGGCCGGATGCACGGTAAGGAAGGCCTTGAGGACCAGGGAGTCCTGGGCGGCGGCGGGGGTGACGGCGTCCGTGACCGTGTGTTCGGGGTTGAGGTAGAGGCCGGAGGCGACGTCCCCGAACTGGAGGTCCAGGTCCACGATGACCACGCTCATGGGGGCGATCCGCCCGAGTCCAATGGCGATGTTCGTGGCCAGTGTGGTTTTGCCCACGCCGCCCTTGGGGGAGAACACGCCGATGACCAGGCCCTTGCCGTTCCCCGACTGTTGTGCCTCGGGGCCGCGGTGCCGGGTGGCGAAGGACTGGCAGGCGCGTTCCAGCAGCACCCGGATTTCGGCGGCGTCCGCCTGGGGGCTGAGGATGTCCCGGATGCCCGCGCGCATAGCGTGCAACAAGCCACCGGGGTCAATGTCACTGACCAGGACCAGGCTGAGGCCGGGCAGTTGGACATCGAAGACCTTGGCGAACCGGAGTGCTTCCTCGTAGGGGACGTCCGGGCCGATGATCAGCACCTCCGGCTGCTCCTGGTTGAGGAGGGCGAAGAGTTCCGCGGGGCCCGCCGGGAGGATGTCCGAGGCGATGGTCTGGACGCTGCCGCGCAGGCCGTTGGCGACGGCGGAACGCAGCTTCAGGTCGAAGTCGCCGTTGGGGGAAAGGAGGACGAAGCGGCTCACTTATACACCGTGTCCTTCTTGGCGATGAAGCCGCCGTTGTCCTTGGCGTCGAGGGGTTCTTTGGTGAGCCAGAGATCGCCGTTGTTTGAGGAGTAAATGATCTTGGTTGCGTCGATGTCGCTCACGGCAACCGTGACCATGAGCGAACCTTGCGGAAGCGTTGTGTCCTGGGGATTGGTGCCGTCCGTGGGCTTCGCGCTTGGTAGTGCCTGCGGGGCCCGCTGGACGGCGGTAACCAAAACCTTTCGGAGGGTGAGTTGGGTGGTTGGCTCGCCTGCTTTTGCTTTTTCCGCAGCGAAGCTGAACCCGATGCCCACATGGTCGCCGGCGTCAATCCTGCCGCCCACCACACGCTTGGGTTCGAGCTCGAAGGTTACTTCCTGCATCCCTATAGGCACTTTGATGGCACCACTGGACTTGGCGTCCACCGGGTCAACCAACCGTTCGGCGAGAAGTTGCTCGCCGGGGACGAGGTCCACTGCGGCGACTTTGCCGGCGGAGGCCTCAAGGGTTTTCAGAGCGGTCTTTGAAACAGCGGTTGCTGGCACCTGCTGTTCAGTAACGGACGCCTTTACGATGTCGAGGGAAGCGCCTGCCGGTACGGCCTTGGTCACCACGAGTACCCCGATGGGATCCAGGTCCTTCATGGCGCGCTGGTCGGCACCCTGGGCGTAGGCGACGATGAGAAGCGCCCCAATGATGGCCAGCACCACTGCTGATACACCGGCCAACATACGTGACTTCAATGACTGCTCCTGTTGCTTTTAGCTATGGGGTGAGGCGCACAACTGAGGCCCCAAAGTTTGGGACGTTACCAAGTTCAAATGCTTGGGCGAGGGATACGAATTTTACGAAGTATCCACGAATCGTCTTGTTTTGGACGTTTCCGCCCGTGCTCCAGGAAATGTCGGCAAAGTGGTAGCCAGTTACATGAAATGCCGCAAAGCCTTTGACGTAGTACTTGCCGGAGGAACCCGTACCGGTGGCCACGTCATAGAGAGGGAGTAGAACTGTCTGGTCGTTCATCTGGTTGAAATCGGCAGCGCTACAGATCGTTGGGGCGCTGGCCCCGGGATCGCTCGCAAACCAGATACCCGCATTGTCGGACTGGCCGGCCGTCATCGTGACGGAGCATTTTGTTCCCGAGGTGGTGATCCACCCGAACCCGCCCGGCAAGCCACCACAACCATTCACCGCCTGCTCGAGAACCTGTACGGCGCCTTGGCTTCCGGCTGGTGGAATGTCCAGTTTGCAGTAAGCAATGGCCAAGGGAAGAATAGCGGGCCCCTTGGACGGGGTACCCCATTGCGCCGAAGCGGCAGCGGTCACTTCTGCTGAAGAGATTCCGAATATTTGAGCGAAAAAGAGGGTGACCTGGTTTGGGCTATTCCCCGTCTGCTGTGATCCTGTCGTAACGGTTACAGTCTGACTGGCCGTATCGGGCGTGGCGGACTTGATGTTACTCAGCCCGTCGGTGGCGTTGCTATTCGCAAGGCTGGCGGCGAGCGGGGAGGTACCCGTGCAGTCCGGGTCAGCGGTACTCTTAGCGCACTTCTGAGCGATGGCAAGCGCAGCCGCGTCAGCGCCGTTCCGAACCTGGGTACGTTCTGAGTACATCATCGAGACATCAACCGCCACGGCGGCAAAACCAAGCAGGGCCACCATCATTATTGCCACGATGACACTCACGGCGCCCTGTTCGGAACGGGAATTTCTGCTGATCTTCTTCAGCCGCCGCACAACATGGCTCCTTGGCCAGTCATAGTGAATGGTCCGGCGATACCCGTCAGCGTGGAGAGTGTATATGTGATTGTGACCGCAATGCGGTTGCCCGATGAGCAGGTTGTAGTGCCCGTGTCGAGGTTCTTGAAGGTGATGTTTGAATCAGCGAGAAGGGGATTTAGGGAGACAGCCGTGTTTTCGGCTGCCGTCCGAGACGCCGCCGGATCATTGGTGATGGCCATTACCCGGACCCCCTCGCGGGCCGCGGCCGAAAGCGATGCCTGGGCGTTGTAGGCCCGGCTGAATTCCATGATGCCAAGGAGCAAACTGATGAGGACAGGCACGACGATGGCGAACTCAACGGCCGCCGCCCCGCGTTCTGATGGCCTCAGCATCTGCTGCGTTCCTCTCGAGTCTGTGTTGCGATGAGTGGATTTGTACACGTGAAACAGCTTGTGCGGTGCAGTTGAGCTGCACCGCACAATAGCCGGGCGCGCTGGGCCTCGGGTCTTGCTGTAGGGGCCGGGTTTTAGAGATTGGCAGTCACATTTGTAAACATCGAGTTGAGCTGGCCACCCAAGGTGGTTACAGCGACGATGATGACGACTGCAATGAGTCCGACCATGATGCCGTATTCGACAGCTGTTGCGCCCTCTTCTTCGTGGAGACGGTTCTTGATGTTGAAGCCGAGGGTCTGAAGGGTGGCGATGAGAGACCGCATTGTGAACTCCTGAGCGAGTGGGTTTGGCTGGCCCTGCACCAGCATTAGGACGAAGTTAGCAAGGCTTGGAACGGTTGACCGGGTCTTGCAGGATTCTGTATTTTGCCGAACCCGCTGTTGTTTGCGGTCACGCCGGCGTTCGCCATGAGGAGCTGTGGCCCGGACGGTGTTCGTCGCGGGAACCCGAGCTCTTTTCGTCCCAGCTAGAGCTTGGCCGTGACGCTGGTGAACATGGTGTTCAACTGGCCGCCCAAGGTGGTTACAGCGACGATGATGACGACTGCGATGAGGCCGACCATGATGCCGTATTCGACAGCTGTTGCGCCCTTTTCGTCGTGGAGGCGGTTCTTGATGTTGAAGCCGAGGGTCTGAAGGGTGGCGATGAGAGAAAGCATTATGAACTCCTGAGCGAGTAGGTTTGGCTGGCCCTGCACCAGCACTAAGACGAAGTTAGCAAGCCTTGATGCGGTGTTGACCGGGTCTTGCAGGATCCTGTGCAAAGGCTTTTCAAGGTGTACCTTTCCTGCGCAATTGCGTGGAAAACCTTGCGGAACTGGAAGGCTTGCAGACTGGGAAGGCGAAGGCGAAGGTGGCACCAGGAATGGATGTGTTGTTTGCTGTATTCGGTGTTGTTGGGTCACACCGGCGTTCGCCATGAGGAGCCGTCGCCTGGACGGTGTCCGTCGTGGAACCCGAGCTGTTTCCACGGTGAAAGTCCTGCGCAAGTACAGGTGGTCAACGCGACAGATTCTCCGCTTGAGTCACTTCGACGGGGTGGCTGGCGTATTCGCAAAGGCTTTTCAAAGTGCATGTTTGGTGAGCAATCACCCGGCAAACCCTGCGATATCGGAAGGATGGCCCAGTTCCGAAAAGGACAGAAGCTGTGCGGCCACTGTCCGCCGTTACGGCAGCAACTTGTAAAACTGGGCACTCCCGATTTGTTCGGCCCGGTAATGGCCTCTCACCCAGTCCACGATTCTTGCCGACTCTCCGCGGCCCTCAAGGGTCAATGGTGGCAGGTCCTGTATGACTACGGACGCCACCTGGTGGTCGGTGACCATACGCTGAAACTGTTCCAGGGTCGGGAAGGGATCAGTACCATCGAAACCGCCAAGCGGCAGCACGGAGCGTAAGCTTGCCAGCTGATAGTTAGCCGCTGTCTCGGAGCCCACCATGGCCGCCGACCACTTGCTGGTGGCCGGCGTGGCACGGAGGCGCGAAACGATTCCGGATTCTGGCAGGTTTCCGAACATGACAGCCATGAAACTGGGTGGCACGTCCGAACCCATCTGCTGACGGTCGGGGTGGTCGGTGCGCACGCCGAGGATACTGGGGCCAGCCACGACGCCTGCACCCTCGTGGGGACTCAGGACTGTATTGACGGACCAAACGGAAGGACCGGCCAATAGCGCGACAGCCAAGAGGCTCGCTGGCACGTTCCGGAGGGCTGGAAACGGGGGCGGGACCGCCAGAAGGGTGATGGCCAACGACCAGACCAGGAGCGCCACAAGAGGACCTTGCGGAAAATCAGCGGTTGAACGATTCGCCGAGAGGAAGGCCAGAACCATCGTTGCCAGGAGCGTCCCGGCCAGCACCCAGCGTGCGTTTGGCTGGTCACGAAGCCGGTACAAGTGCAGCAGACCCGTCCCTGCGAGGCAGCATAACGGTGGTACAACAGTTAGGCAGTAATACGGATGGACAATACCGGACATGAATGCCAACACCGTTGAGGCGGAGAGAAACCAGAGAACGCACAGACTGAGGAACGCCCGATATCGCCGGCTACCGCTCCGCCGCTTGATGTGCCAGATGGCAATGCACATGCCTGCTACGGCCAGAGGCAGGAACCAGCCGAACTGGCCAGAGAATTGCGGTTGCAGGAAACGCTGAAATCCTGGATCGAGTTTTTCCGCCAGGCTCGCGGTGCTGGGAGACATAGTCCGGCTGGCGTCCTCACCGGTCAGGCGGTCCAGGCCGTTGTAGCCCAAGCTCAATTCCACCGCGCTGTTAAGACGGGATCCTCCGACGAAGGGGCGGCTGGCCGCCGGGACCATCTGCACAAGGACAAACCACCAGCCGCCCGTAACCAATGCTGTTAACAGGGCAGCCGCGACGTGCAGCACGCGTTTCACAAGTGGACCGGTGGCAAAAGCGAGATAGGTAACAGCAACCGCAGGCAGGACCAGTGCGATTTGAAGCTGCTTCGTCAGCAAAGCAGCACCGGTGAGGCCACCGGCCAATATCAGCCACCGAACCTTGTCGCTGCGGATAGACGCCAACGCAGCATAGGCCACGCCGATCATCAGCAAGGTGAGCAATGCATCCGGATTGTTATAGCGGAACATCACCACTGCAACCGGGGTTATGGCGAAGAATGTCGCTGCGAGAAACCCCGCGGTGCTTCCGACATAAGTGCGGACCATGCGGTACATCAGGAAGACGCTCGCGACGCCCATCAATGCCTGCGGCACCAAGATGCTCCAGGGATTCAGACCGAAGGCCCAGACGGAAGCCGACATTAGCCAGAGGCTGAGAGGAGGTTTATCGACGCTAATGGCGTTGCCAGGATCCGAGGATGAAAAGAAGAATGCCGTCCAATCCTGTGAGCCTGCCATGGCAGCCGCTGAATAGTACGAATTCGCCCATCCGTTGCGGTCCAGGCCCCAAAGGTAGAGCACCGCTGTCAGGGCCAGGAGGGCCCACAGCATCCAAGTCTCCCTCCGGCGCCCCGAGGATGCCCGATGTGCCGCAAGGGGGGTTTGGCGTGATTGAAGCACCTGCGCTCGAAGCTCAGCGGGGTCCGACGGGTCGGGTGTCAACGCCGTCAAGAGGCGCGTACCGCTTGCGCGCTGGATGCCACAACGCGGCGGGCTGGATCAGTGCCGGGAACACGGAAAACCCAGACGCGCAACATGACGAAGCGCATGAGGGTCGCGAGGATATTAGCCCCTGTCAGTGTCACGAGCTCCATGGTAGGGGAAGCGTGCGGTGCGGAAGTGTGCAATATCAGCAGCGACGATGATGTTATTGACCAGGCCAGCGTAAAAACAACAAGTCCCTGAAACTGCTGGGTAAAGAGCCTGTCCGGGCCGTTCATGCCGAACGTAAAACGGCGATTAGCGGCTGTATTACCCACCGCCGTCAGGAGGAGGGCGAGAAAGTTGGCGGGTTGGGGGCCAAGAGGCTCCTGGAACAGCACATATAGCAGTGCAAAGGCCACAGTGGATATGGCTCCGACAATGCCGAACCGGATAACTTGCCCAAAAAAGCTGGGCCTCGACTGTGCGACCATGGGGCGCCGCCCCAGCTCGGCATATATCGCTTGGACGGGAATGGACCCTTTCACAAGGGAGCCAGCAACGCGGACCAGTCCGCGAATGTCGTCAGCTGCTGTCTGCATGATGTCAACCCGACTGTCCGGGTCGTCGACCCAGTCCACTGGGATCTCGTGGATCCGAAGGCCCGAGCGCTCCGCGATTATCAGCAGTTCCGTGTCAAAAAACCATCCGTTGTCCTCAATATGGGGAAGGAGTTTCTTGGCGACTTCAGCCCGGACGGCCTTGAAACCGCACTGGGCATCGGAGAAACGAACCTGCATAGTGCGTTTAAGCAGAAAGTTGTATGAGCGCGAAATGAACTCACGCTGCGGCCCGCGGCTTACGCGGGAGCTCTGGCCAAGCCTCGTGCCAATGGAGATATCGGAGTGGCCTGACAGCAACGGGGCGACAAGCGGCGGCAGTGCCGCGAGGTCCGTGGAGAGGTCGACGTCTACATACGCCAGGACTTCCGCGGCGGAAGAAGTCCAGGCATCACGGAGCGCCCATCCGCGGCCCTTCACATCAAGCCGCCGGTAAGCGACATTTGACATACTGGCGGCCAGGCCAGCCGCAATGACTGGTGTCTCGTCAGTGCTTGCGTTGTCGGCGATGGTAATCTGCCACGTCACTGACATTTCGTGACGCAGATAATTTGCGAGTTTAGTGATGCTCTTTTCGAGTACGGCTTCCTCATTGAAAACCGGTACAACAATTTCAAGCGCCAGGCCCCCGTGGCTAAGTTTCATGTTAGGTATGCTATAGGCGCACAGGGAGGGCTTCCGGGCAGAATGTCGAAACTTGGGGAATACTGATGAACTACTTGGGGAATCCTTGAACTCTTGGCTTACTGCTCTGCCGGGCTTTGGAATGGCGGCGGCGGTGCTCTTGTTGCCAGGGCTGCTTCTCGGCTGGACGCTGGGGTTGCGGCGTATTTGGATGATGTCACTTGCGCCGGTCCTGACTGCGTCACTTGTTGCAGTCTCCACCTTGGTTTGCTGGTGGGTGCACATTGACTGGCAGTTGGGCGTGTTCACCGTATCCGTCGTGGTGTGCGCCGGAGTTGCGCTTGTCCTTGTCCGCGTAACGGCCAGGCTTTGGCCGAAGTACTTTAATTGGGATCCCGCAGAGAATTCGGCAGGCGCTGCATACTGGCTTGCCTTACTCGCCAGCGGGATCCTTCTGACCCTGCGCTATGCCCAGATTGTCGAGGACCCGGCCAACATCAACCAAGGCATAGACACGCCATTTCACCTTAACCTCGTCCAGCAGATCATTGATTCCCAAGACGGTTCACCCTTCTCTGTGAGGGAGCTGATGGGGGAAGGAGGCGGTTTTTACCCTCAAATATGGCACGCGCTTGCTGCCCTTGTGGCAGAGGCGGCAGGGTTGCCCGTGGTCGAGGCATCGAATGCCCTAAACTTCGCCGTCGTAGCCTTGGCATGGCCGAGCGGTGTACTTCTCCTGGTCCATGTCGTGGTTGGTCCTAAGATGATCGCCTTGCTGGCTGCCGGTACTGCGAGCGCAGGATTTTTCGCTTTTCCTTTTACTGTCATGCAGAGCCAAAAGAGCGACTTCGGTCCGCTGTTCCCGTATATGCTCGCTGTCACTTTCCTGGCTCCCCTGCTGACGGTATCGGCCTCGTTACTTGGGTTCGGCCGGACACCGATGCCTTGGCCGCTAGGCCTCACGACACTGGTTGCCGGACTGCCCGGTCTTGTGGTCACACACATGTCGGCGCTGGTAGCCCTTGTTGCGCTTACATCGGGTTTCGCTGCCATGGCCGCCGTACGTTCGTTCCGGCAACTCAAACAGAGGAAGTCCGATCCTCTTGCCTACCTCCAATGGACAGCACTTTGGACGAGCGTATTTTCCCTTGGCCTGGTGGTCTGGGCCGTGGTGCGGCCGTGGACCACCACCTGGGATCCGATTGACACCCCAGCGGCGGCCATAGGCAGTGTCCTCGTAGTGGCTCCTACACACGGGGACGTCAGCTGGAGCCTTGCGGTGGTCACACTGCTGGGAACCGCCATCATGTTCAGACGCCCAACCGGACGGTGGTTTCTGGCCGCGTACGGAGGCGCCGTCACGCTTTACCTGGTGGCGGCCTCATTACCACAGCCGCTCGCGAGGCAAATCATTATTGGTGCGTGGTACGGGGACCCACCCCGGCTCGCTGCCCTTCTGCCGATGTTCTGGGCTGTGTTTGTCGGTCTGGCAGCGACGTGGCTCTTTGAAGACATCGCCTCCAGCTACCGTGTCAGATGGTTTGTTGCCGCTGGCATCGCAGCCGCGGCCGCTACTACCGTGATGTGGCCAACAAATTCTCAAACCACGCCGGGGAGGGAACGAACCTACGCTCTTACAGCAGACTCACCCTTGCTGAGCCCCGATGAACTTGAATTGCTGGGCCGTCTTAGTGCCGAAGTCCCGGAGGGTGCGGTGATGGCCAACAACCCGTGGGATGGTAGTTCCACAGCCTTCGCCATCGCGAACCGCCGGGTACTCTTCCCGCACGCATACACAGGTTCGAATCCGGACCGTTTGCTGGTGGCCAAGACACTAAATCAAGCCACGGCCGGCTCAGAGGCTTGTGCGGCTGCAAAGAGGGAGAATGTTGGATTCCTCCTTGATTTTGGCGAGCACTACATTGATCCGCTGCGCACCGAGGTGAATGATTTTCCGGGCATTAGCGTTCCCCCGGATTCGTCGGCATTCGTCAAAGTCGACCAACAAGGCTCCGCCATCTTGTATAGATTCGTGGGCTGCGACCTCTAGTCCGCGATCTCCATGGAAACGATCCGAAGAGGAAACCGCCCTCCTATGGTTTCTGTCGGTAAGCCAGCTGCTCGTTTCACCGACTCGGCTGGCCTCTTTGGACGGCAACAACGGACCCCCTCGGTTCTGGGTGCCGAGGGGGTCCGGTCTATGGGGCGCCAGAGGCGCCGGGCTTACGGCCGCTGCTAGGGGATGCCGAGCGCAGTCTTGATCCCGGAGGTGAGATGGTCAAAGAAGCCGTTAAGTGAGAACCCAAATAAGCCGACTCCGGCCACGATGACGACAGCAACGAAACCAACGGTGATTCCATATTCTGTTGCGGTGGCGCCGTCTTCCTCGCACCTTATTCGCCGTGCGAAATTACGGATCAGGAATAGGGACTGTGCAGGATTCCTCATGACTCCTCCTAGGAGAACGCGGCGATGATGTTCATGACTGCCGGCCCCAGCAGGATGATGAAGAGGGTCGGGAAGATGAAGAAAATTAGTGGAAAGAGAATCTTCACTGGTATCTTCATGGCGTGTTCCTCGGCACGCTGTCGGCGCTTCATCCGCATTTCGTGGGCCTGGACTTTCAGCACCTTGGCGATGGCAATTCCGTATGCATCCGCTTGAACAATCGCGCGGATGAATGAGCGCAGGTCGGGGACGTCAACTCGGTCAGACATAGCCAAATAGGCTTCCTTTCGGGAACGCCCCACTTGCATGTCCTGCAGCGTTCGCATCATTTCGTCAGCCAGTGGGCCGCCCCCATTTTGCGCTGTGCGCGCCATAGCGGCTTCAAACCCAAGACCTGCTTGGACAGAGATCAACATCTGGTCCAGGGTGTTCGGCAACTCCAGCCGAATCTTGTCTCTCCTCTTCTCAGCCTTACTGCGAATCAGCAGGTCCGGTGCGAAATAGCCAAACGCAAGAGCGGCAATGAGGAACGCGAACCGTGCCGGCTCAGGCGAGGCGAGGAAGTAGAAAAGAGCCAGAAGTCCGGCACCGAGAGCCAGTAGCGGTTTCGTCACCAGGAGTCGTTCAAGGGGCCACTCCTTGGGGCGTCCCAGGGCAGCGAGCTGTTTGTCCAGCCAAGCGACGTAGCGAACTGGAGTCACTTTGCGGGCCACTGCGCTGAATTCCAGGGTCAAGCTTTGCGGAGCTGCGTTCCTGGCCCGTTGACCGAGGTTCGTTTGGATGTTTCGAAGGGCGAGCCTATCTACGGCTGCTACCGACCACACGAGGTATGTGACAGGCAAAACGATGGCAAGTATGGCTCCGAGTGCAATGGGTGACATGTTGCTCTCCTAATACTTTGGCTTGATAAGCCGGCTGAGCCAGAAGCCACCGGCAGTGAGCATTACAGCCGCAGCGCTCAGCATCAGGTAACCAGGAACGGTGCTCGTGAACGTTTTCGCATATTGACCGTTGATCAGGATCAGGGCGAAGAACAAAACAACGGGCAGTCCCATGAGCACGGCAGCCGACATCTTGCCTTCGGCACTAAGCGCCTTTACCTGGCGGCGTATCTGGTTACGGTCACGGATGGTTTCGCCGACGTGGTCGAGCACTTCCGCCAAATCCCCGCCCACCTCACGGTGGATCTCAATGGCTTGGGAGATCCAGCTGAAGTCCTCGCTGCCGGTGCGAGAAGAAACCTCGTTCATTGAATCCCCAAGGTCGCGGCCGATCCTCGTTTCGTTGACGATCCTGCTGAGTTCTTCCGACATGGGTGCGTCACTTTCACGTGCTGACGCGTCGATAGCTCGCAGGAGGGAATGACCAGCACGCATGCTTCCGGTGAGCATTTGCAGGGTGTCCGGCAGTTGCTCATCGAACTTGCCCTTCCGTCTGGAGGTTAGTACCGAAAGGTAGACGAGCATTCCGGCCGGAACAACTGCGAGCAGAATGATCGCGAAGAAGAGGCCCCCAAGCAGGAAACCGAAGACACTTCCCGCCAGCGCGCCCGCGCCCATCATGAGCAGGAAGTCGGCTGGCTGGGTCTTCAACCCGGCCTGTTCCAGCTTTTCGCGGCTAACCAGAAAGTCTTTTCTTCCTTTCATACGTTTGTTGATGGCGCCAACTGCAGTATCGGTGAGGACAGTCAGCCTGGAAGCACCTGCGGGCACATCCGGGCGGCGTCGTGAGAGCGGAATCGCATGACGGGGTTTCAGTACGACAATGAAAGTGACAATGATCGACGTGAAGATCATTAGCACCCCCGCAACCAACATCATGACCGGAGCTTCTGGAGTTTCCATCTATCGACTCCTTGGCCCTTGCGCACCAAAAACAGCAGGGGAGATTTTGATTCCCAGTTCCTCGAACCTGTCCGTGAACCGGGGCCGGACTCCGGTAGGAATAGGCTTCCCAAGGAATCGGCCGTTCGCGTCAATGCCCGCGGAATAGTCGAAGACGAAGGCATCCTGAAGCGTGACGATGTCTCCTTCCATGCCCTGCACTTCAGTTATGTGTGTCACCCGCCGTGATCCGTCCCTGAGCCGCGAGATATGCACGATCAGGTTTACCGCGGACGCAATCTGCTCCCGGATTGCCCTGAGCGGTAGGTCCATCCCTGCCATGAGGACAAGTGTTTCCAGGCGGGCCACTGCGTCACGAGGTGAGTTGGCGTGGACGGTCGAGATCGAGCCGTCGTGGCCGGTGTTCATTGCCTGGAGCATATCGAGTGATTCGCCGCCACGGACCTCACCGACAACAATGCGGTCAGGCCTCATACGAAGAGAGTTACGGACCAGATCACGAATAGAGACCTCGCCCTTACCTTCAATGTTCGCTGGCCGGCTTTCGAGTCTGACCACGTGGTCCTGCTGAAGCTGCAGTTCGACGGCGTCCTCGATGGTCACGATGCGGTCCGTAGCGGGGATGAAGGAGGAAAGCACGTTCAACATCGTCGTCTTTCCGGTGCCCGTACCACCGGAAACGATGATGTTCATCCGTGCCAATACGCATGCCTGGAGCAACTCGGCCATTTCGGGAGACAGGCTTCCGAAGCTGACCAGTTTTTGTACTGTCAGCGCCTCGCGCCCAAACTTACGGATTGTCAGCGACGCGCCGTTCACGGCCAACGGAGGGATGATCGCGTTAACACGGGATCCATCGGCCAAGCGAGCATCAACAAGTGGGGACGATTCATCGATTCGGCGCCCAATCCGGGTGACAATCCGCTCAATGACCCTACGAAGCGCATCCTCACTACTGAACTTGGTGTCGGTGAGGAAAAGGTGCCCATTTCGCTCGACGTATATCTGGTCAGCCCTGTTCACCATAATTTCTGTGACTGACGGGTCGTCCAGGTACCGCTGCAGCGGTCCATGTCCCAGGACATCGTCGATGATCTCCCGTGTGAGACGCTGTCGCTCACCCTGTGACAGAGGGACCTGTTCCTCATCAACGACTGCCTTCAGCTCATCCTTGACAAACTGATGGAGCTCAGCCTCCTCAAGGGATGAGTCCGTGATCCGGGAGCCCAGCCTCTCATAGAGTGCCTGACTGGCCCGTTCCTTGAGGCCTGTGAGCGCCTCGCTCGCAGTTCCACCGGTTACTTCTATCGTCACCGGGGCTTGGGCCTGCTCAGCTGCTTGAGCCTGTTGAATAGAACCCAAGGTAGATGCGAGGTATGGGGCAGCTTCGGAAGCGGGAGCATCGGACTCGCCACGCAACTTTGCAAAACGGTTGGAGAGACTCACTGCACTACCGCCCTTCTGTGGACCTTCTTGCGTGGCGCTTCCCAATTCGGTTTGAAACGCTCGACCAATTTGCGTAGCCCCTTGGCTGCTCCATCCCGGCTGCCATCCTGAAGCAGCGGGACGCCCTTGTTCGTCGAGAATGGCACCGCGCGGGACTTGGGAAGAACGACATCTACAGGCGCGCCAATGGTGGCCTCAACGTCTTGGACTGTCAGGCCCGTCCGCCGATCCGCCATGTTAAGCACCACGTGCCGGTTATCCGGGAGCAGATCGAGTTCCGAAAGGATCTGGAACCCGGTTCGCAAACCACGAATACTCGGAACGTCCATTCCGCAAACCCAAACAGCGTCCGTGGCCTGCTCCAGTGTGGCCAGCACGTGCTCGCCAAGGCCGGGTGCGGTATCGACCACCACATATTGGAACTCTGCTCTCAGCTGGTGAAGTAGGTGGCTTATATTTTCGCCGGATATCCGGTCCATATCGATTGGATTGCGGGGCGCGCACAGGACGTAAATGTTGCCTGGGTGGAGAGACAGATAGGTCTTGAGCACCATTGCATCCTGGCTCGCTGCACCCACCACAGCCTCCGTGATCGTGAATTCAGGCTCAAGCATCAGGCCGCTTGCTATGTCCCCGAACTGGAGATCCAGGTCGACAACCACGACGCTCATGGGTGAAACCTGTCCCAGACCGATCGCAAGGTTGCTGGCCACCGTCGTCTTACCCACGCCGCCTTTGGGAGACATAACGGCGATGACCCGCCCTCCTTCAGCGGCCGGACGCTCGGCAGTGTTTGGTGCCAAACCGCGCCGGCGTCCGGCGGCCGCAAGGCTCGCCCGTTCCACCAGTGCTCGAATCTGGTCTGAATCTGCTGCGGGCGGGATCAGATCACGAATACCGGAACGCATCGCATTCAAGGCAAGGTCGCCGTCGTCATCCGCTGCCAATACGATGCTGATTTCTGGATATTGCAGGTCCATGACCGCGGAGAATTTCAGGGCTTCCTCCTGCGGAAGCCCAGGGCCAAGTATGAGCACCTCTGGAGGTTCGCCTGCTTGTTGCCGAAGGAGATCTTCAGGGGACTCGGGAAGGTAAGCGGCTTGGAAAAACTGCAATGATCCGCTGAGCGGGGCTACAGATGCCCGAACCTTGCGCTCGTAGTCAAGGGATGGGGAGATCAGAATGAACCGACTCATTTGAATACCTTTGTTTGGTTGACTACACCGTTGGTGCCTTCAGTGGCGTCAGCCGGTTCTTTCGAGAGGTAGACCTTCCCAAATTCGGCGGCATAAACGAGCTTTTCGGTGTCGACTGCATTCCGGGCGAACGTGATCAGGTACGAATCGCTTGTGGCTGGCTTGTTCTCGCTAGCCGCGTTGAGGGCACCCGATGAGCTCCCTTGAGTTGATTGCGCCTGCGTTTGCGCTGCGGCTCCCGAACTGAACTGAACGGCCGTGACGAGAACCTTGTGGAACGTGAGCTGGGTTCCGTTGCCGCCGCCCGAAGGATCTGCCATGGAGATGAACACCCCCACTGTGTCGCCGGCCTGGATCTTGCCGCCGACGACCCGCTCAATCCCCAGACGAAGAGTGATTTCCTGGAGCCCGGTTGGCACCGCAACCCGTGACGGGCCGAGGTAGGCATTTGCGTCTACGAGGCGGCTGCTGAGGAGCTGCTCGCCAGGCACCAGTGCGACGGCGGTGACTGTCGATCCCAACGAGCCCAGATCATGGACTCCATCGGCTGCCACCGCGGTGCGTGGCACTGCTTTGGTAGTAACGTACTGCGAGAGTTGGTTGGCCGGCGTTCCGGCCGGGACGTTCTGTTTGACGACCAGTACGTCCTCTGTTTCGGTGTTTGCCAAGGCGCGTCGATCCGCTCCTTGGACGTAATTGAAGAGAAGGACTGTGCCAAGAACTGCTACCACCAGTGCGGCTATGCCTCCCAGTAGGCGTGCTTTCATTACTTTCCCCTTAGTTGGAACTATTTGATGAGCCGGATTTCCGACGTGCCCAGATTTTGGCCTCCAGGAATGTAGCCACCGGAGCCGATAACCGTGTATTTGACGAATTGGCCGATGACACAGCGGTCGTTTCCGCCTGAGCAGGCTAGGGAGCTTGTCATTCCGGGGTCGTTGGCAGTGTTGCGGAACTCGTAAACTCCGTTGTTGCCGAACTTCCAGCCCCAGATTTTGAATGTTGCGTAACCAATAATGTGGAACGAACCACCCTGCCCCGTGCCAGAGGACGTGTCGAACACGGGGAATTCGACTTTGACTTCCCCTCCTGCTTGGATCGTGGTTTTCCAGGTGCCGAGAATTGTTGCGCAGCCACTTGGCGGGTTATTGCCGGGATCCGAGCCCATATCGTTCGTTCCCACTTGTGTGTCAGCGACACAGGGTGAGTCCTGGTCAAGCCAGCCCCAACCTCCTGGAATTTGTGTTCCGGAGGGGCCTGTGCATGTCCCTCCCGGTTTGTATGACATCTTCTGGACTTCCGCCGTCTGGCTCGCTGAAGTCAGGTTGTAGCAGTTGTTGGACAAAGCCAGCGGGAATCCGGAGCCGCCACCGGGGGGGCCTGCAGCTGCTACGGCTTGGGCGCCAACCGTCACCGGGCCAGCGTTGATTGCATTCGCGAATAGGTTCGTCAGAAAACTGGACGAACCATTTTTCGTGGACGTAGTGACTGTCACTTGACCCGGCGTCGAAAGATCAACGGAAGCCGTGCTGGCGCCATCGTTTGAGTTTGAATTTGCCAAATCATTCGCAAGGGCAGGAGTACAGGAGCCGGCCTGGCAACTGAGAGCAACGGCTAGGGCGCTTGCGTCGGCGCCATTTTGCAGTTGCGCGCGCTCGGCATAAATCTGCCCGACATCAACCGCCATTGCACCAGCGCCTATGAGGACGAGCATCATCACTGCGACTGTCACACCAGCTGCTCCGCGTTCACCCTCGTTCGCACTCCTTGCCTCTTTGACTAGCCGCCACATTGCATAGCCCCTTTACCTGTAACTGTGAGACTCGGGCCGAAAAACCGGCTCTTCAGAATTGAGAGTGTAATCGGCGCTGCCGCGTGAGAAGTCCGGGGCGGGGAGGTTGTTTCGGCTGGGGTGAGGGCCTTGGGAGAGAATCGGATTGTCTAGATCGTGATTTTTCTACCGCAAGGCCCTCGTGTTTAACGCTACCTTCCAAAGCCCTGACCTGACCACATTCTGCCGCCTCGACGGACTCGGACTCGAAGTGACCGGGCAGCATGTCCGCCCGGGCCGCGCCGTCCTTGCCTGCCGTGTTGTTGATCCTGATGACTGGTGCCGGAAGTGCGGGTGCCAGGGCGTTCCCCGTGACACGGTGACCCGTCGGCTGGGCCATGAACCCTTCGGGTGGCGGCCGACCACACTGCTGGTCAGCATCCGCCGCTACCGCTGCGCCGGGTGCGGGCACGTCTGGCGGCAGGATACTTCCAAGGCTGCCGAGCCGCGGGCGAAACTCTCCCGCCGGGGGCTGCGCTGGGCGTTGGAAGGCGTCGTCTGCCAGCACCTCACGGTCGCCCGGATCGCCGAAGGACTCGGCGTCACCTGGAATACCGCGAACAAGGCCGTCCTGGCCGAAGGACGGAGGGTCTTGATCGATGATCCGCACCGCTTCGACGGGGTCAAGGTCATTGGTGTTGATGAGCATGTGTGGCGGCACTCCCGCCGCGGAGACAAGTACGTCACCGTCATCATTGACCTGACCCCAATCCGCGATGGCACGGGCCCGTCCCGCCTGCTGGACATGGTCGAGGGCCGCTCGAAACAAGCCTTCGCGACCTGGCTCCAGGAACGCCCCCAAGAATGGCGGGACGGGGTTGAGGTCGTGGCCATGGACGGGTTCTCCGGGTTCAAGAGCGCCGCGGCCGAGGAACTCCCCGACGCGGTCCCGGTGATGGATCCCTTCCACGTCGTCCGGTTGGCCGGCGATGCCCTTGATTCGTGCCGGCGGCGGGTTCAGCAGCAGACGTGCGGGCACCGCGGACGGGCCGGGGACCCGCTGTATTCGGCTCGCCGGACCATCCACACAGGCGCGGACCTGCTCACCGAGAACCAACGCCAACGCCTGGAAACCCTGTTCACCGCTGATACGCATGTTGAGGTCGAAGCCAGTTGGGGCGCCTACCAGCGCATGGTTGCCGCTTACCGGGAACCAGACCGGGCCAAAGGTCAGCAGATGATGCAAGCCGTGATTGACTCCCTCAGCAGCGGCGTCCCCACCGCGCTGACCGAGCTCCGAACTCTCGGGCGCACCCTCAAACGACGGGCCCAGGACGTGCTGGCATACTTCGAGCGACCCGGCACATCAAACGGCCCAAGTGAAGCGATCAATGGGAGACTCGAACACCTACGAGGATCTGCCCTCGGCTTCCGGAATCTCACCAACTATGTCGCCAGATCGCTGCTGGAATCCGGCGGATTCAGACCGAAACTACACTCTCAATTCTGAAGAGCCGAAAAACCCTGTCAGAGAAGCGCCGCTGTACTTGACCGTTACTACTGCAGTCGATGCTGGCGTTGCTGCCGGGCAGGTCGCTGACGAGAAGTCGAAGGTGAGCAGAGAGGAGTTGATTGAAGGTGCGCCGGCCTTGCCAGCTGCTGTTGCTTTCGTCGCGTCCTTGGTGATGGCCATCGTCCGGGCGGCCTCGCGTGATGCTTGTGTGACAGAGACCTGAATGTTGTATGCATTTGAGAACTCGACGATGGCAATGATCAAAGCGACCAGAATCGGGGCGACTAGCGCGAATTCGACTGCAACGGCACCCCGTTCACCGTTATCAGAAGTTCTGTTGCTGCGTTTCAAAGGGTCCCCCTGGACGGTTGCAGCTTGAAAAGGGACGGTGTGCCGTGCTCGAGAGCACGGCACACCGTTCTTTGGTTGACCTACCAGCCTCCGACGGTGGTGCCGAGGCTGCTGAAGAAGGTGTTCAGGTTTGCGCCGAAGAGCGTGACGCCCGCAACGATAACCAAGGCAATAAGCCCCACCAAGAGTGAGTACTCGGTCGCCGTAGCGCCTTTTTCGCTAGAGAAAATGGAACGAACGGCCACTACCAGCTGGTGAAGAGATACGCTAAATGCCGACATCGCTATGTACCTGGCTTTCTGTGTCTGCCGACCCTTACCAGGCCCCGACCTTCGTGGCGAGGCTGCTGAAGAAGGTGTTCAGGTTTCCGCCGAAGAGCGTGACGCCCGCAACGATAACCAGGGCAATCAGTCCGACAAGCAGAGAGTACTCTGTTGCCGTTGCGCCCTTTTCGGAAGAGACGCGATCCTTGACGCCGGCGACGAAAGCCATCATCGAGACCATGAGAGAAGTCATTGTATTTTCCTTAATTCGGTGAAATTGAATTGATTTTTTATTTCAACGAATTTCCAGCTGCCCCCATAAATCCTTAGCGGCTGGACTTCGCTAAGAAGAGATTGTCATTCAAGCCAACGGGCAACAATGCGTAGTAGTACTCGAATTTTTCGTGGCACGCTGAACTGACGTACTCGAATACTCGGAAAGGTACCTAGGGTGCGATCCGAATGTTCTCTTTACCACTTGGATGGCTGCGCTTCCCTAAAGGGCGGGAGGCGTCCGTAGGGGAGGGTTCCGGCTATGGGATGAGCAGTGCTGTGATGGCCAGGGCGCCCAGCATGGCGGGGCCATGTGCCACTTCCGTGGCCGTACTCCCGCGCTTTCCGCTAATGAGGACAGCTGTGGTGATGCCGTTGACGATGAATCCCAGAAGGCCGCCGTAGAGCAACTGGGTCCAACCTAGGTACCCCAGGTAAAGGCCGACAGGCGCCGCCAGCTTCACGTCGCCCATACCGATGCCACCGGGCGAAATCAACGCCAAAATAAGGTATGCGGCGAACAAAATCGCGGCGCTGAGAAGCGCGCGCAGAAAGTCATCAGCCTGCTGACCAAATATCAAGGGTGCTGCCAACAGGAAAATGCCGGCGATGAGCAGAATCAATACGAGCTGGTTGGGCAATAAATGCAGCGCAATATCCACCCTGGCAAGCTGAACCCCAAGTACGGCCAGAAGTATCAATGCCGGCAGCGCGGCAATATTTCCGAAGCGCAAGACGAAGGCGACGCAGGCTGCGCCGGTGATTGCCGCTGTCGTAATCCGAACCCGCAACGTAGGAAGGCCACCCAGCCGCGGGAGCAGCCGCGCAATCAGGAACTCGGCCGCGGGGGAGAGGATGAACCCCAGGAGGCCGATGGCAACGACCATGAGCCCAGCGAACGGACCGTTGCCCCCTGCTGATACCACTGCGGCCCCCTAAGTAGCTTGGGCCGGCGCGCGATGTACCAGCCGCCGGCTACCCCATTTTGACCCTGAACCCCTTGACGCGCTAATCTTGGTAGTCGTTGTGCGTGTCCTATTCCGATGGTGCGTGCCCGCTTGAGAATCCGGTTGCAGGATAACTACTCAACGTGCACATTCGGAACTTCAGGATGACTGGTTACATGGAGCCCTCACCTCTGTTCCGGTAGCGCGCAGACAGTAGGTGCGCGAGCTAGCGACACCTAAACAAGAACGCCAGAACAAGAACGAGGCAAACACCGTGCGTACGTACACCCCGAAGCCCGGCGATATCAACCGCCAGTGGCACGTCATTGACGCCACCGACGTTGTCCTTGGTCGTCTTGCAAGCCAGACCGCAATCCTGCTGCGCGGCAAGCACAAGGCCACTTTCGCATCCCACATGGATATGGGCGACTTCGTCATCATCATCAATGCTGAAAAGGTAGCCCTGACCGGCGCCAAGCTGGAGCAGAAGCGCGCATACCGCCACTCCGGCTACCCGGGCGGCCTGACCTCCGTCAACTACGCGGAACTGCTGGAATCCAACCCGGTCCGCGCCGTTGAGAAGGCCATCAAAGGCATGCTCCCCAAGAACTCCCTTGCTGCCCAGCAGCTCGGCAAGCTGAAGGTGTACCGCGGTGCTGAGCACCCGCACGCCGCCCAGCAGCCCAAGACTTTCGAAATCACCCAGGTCGCCCAGTAGTCCTGGCCACCAAACAACTTATCTATACAAGGAGAATCGTGGCTCAGAACGAAGAGACCACCGAGGTCGTCGAGGCCGAGGAAAACCTGACCAGCTACACCTCTGAGAGCTCAGCTGCTGAAGCTGCTCCCAAGAAGGAGCGCCCGGCCCTGACCGTTGCCGGCGCAGCTGTTGGCCGCCGCAAGGAAGCCGTTGCACGCGTCCGGGTTGTGCCCGGCTCCGGCAAGTGGACCATCAACGGCCGCGAGCTGGCGAACTACTTCCCCAACAAGTTGCACCAGCAGGACGTCAACGAGCCCTTTAAGATCCTCGATCTCGAAGGTGCTTACGACGTCATCGCCCGCATTCACGGCGGCGGCATCTCCGGTCAGGCAGGCGCCCTGCGCCTCGGCATCGCCCGTTCCCTGAACGAGATCGACGTCGAGAACAACCGCGCCACCCTGAAGAAGGCCGGTTACCTGTCCCGCGACGCCCGTGTCATCGAGCGTAAGAAGGCTGGTCTCAAGAAGGCCCGTAAGGCTCAGCAGTACTCCAAGCGCTAAATCCGCTTGCATGGAAGCCCGTCCCGCCGTTTGGCGGGGCGGGCTTCTTATTTCCTGTAGTGTAGCCGCCGCTCAGAACTGCGAGCCGGCCCGAAATGAAAGCTACTCGCTCAATTCCGAGATCTCAGGTCAAAAACTGTTACTCCATCCACCTCGAAGGAGTGAAACTCGGATTTGACCCAAGCCGAGATCTCGATCAAAGTGGGACTTCTGCCCGGCAGGTCAAGATGGTCCTGATGCCAAACCAGGAAACAGATCTTGCCATTCGTTACCTGGTCCCGAAATTGCTGCAATGAAGGGGCGGGATCCGTCCCCGCGAATCCGCCAAGCGGCAGCACAGGCTTTGCCGCAGCGAGTTGAAGCTTCGCCGCCGATTGTGAGGGGTATGTTGCCGCTGCCCAGACGCACGAGGAACCAGCCTTCGTGAGAGCAATCAGATTTGGGCTCGGATCAAATCCAAAACCCATGTCGTAGGCCCACCCCGGCCCACCCGTGCTTACGCCCTCGAGGAATCGACTTACTGATGCCGGGCTGGTGGTAATTCGACCCGACAAGGGGTTCGAGCCGCTGTGTGCAACGGATGACGTATAGATCGATGTCGCCAGCGGTCCACCCAAAAGGCCCGCTGCTGCAAGGCTGAAGGCCACCGCATTGAGCCACTTTGCGGGCGGCGGGACCACGGTTAGAACGGCTCCGCCGATACCTGCCGCGAGAACCCCGTTCACGAGGACGGGCGACCAGCCTACGACAGAGCCTAAGAGAACCCAAGCGATGAGAGACCCGATGAGGACTGTCAAAGAGGCCAGAAGACGCGCTTTCTGCTCAGACCTCATTACGAGCAGAGCTTCGAGTCCTAGCCCGATTACTAGGGCGAGCGGCGGAGCCAAGGTTGCTGTGTAGTACGTGTGGATTCCATCGCCCATGAAGGAGAGCATGAGGTAGGTTGTCAAGAACCAGCTGACGGAGACAATGACCGTGGATTTCCGCACGGAGCTTGTATGCAGCCCTTTGTTCCCGACGCAAATCCAGATGCAGCATAAAAGTGCAACGGCGAGAAGCCAACTTGCCTCCTGAGCAAAGTTGGCGTTGAAAAGTCGAAAGATGCCTTCATCGCTTTCCGCCGCGCGGTATTGAGCAGGAATCAGACCTACCGTAGGGTCTTTGGTCGCGGGGATCAATCGATTGAGGCCGTTGTACGCCAGAGTCAGCTGGACTTCACTATTATTCGTGGAGCCGCCGATGTATGGCCTGGCGCTTGGAGGGATCAACTCGACAACGGTGATCCAGAGGCCTCCCGAAACCACAAGAACGAGCAGACCGAAACAGCTGGTTCGCAATTTTGTCCGCCACGCACCAGGCGCGCATACACTGAATGCTAGGGCCAGTGCAGGAAGGCACATTAATGCCTGAAGTTGCTTCGTCATGAAACCGAGCCCCAGCAGTAGCCCTGCACATGCGAGATGTCGGATCCGACCCGACTCAATTGAGCGGATCGTAAAGAGCGCTGCACCCACCATAAGTAGCAGCATCAACGGATCGGGATTGTTGTACCGAGAGAGCAACGTGACTATAGGGGTCGTGGCAAAAACGGCCGATCCCGTCAGCGCTGCAGTCGCCGAAAAGCCCCTGCGCATGAGCAAGTAGATCAAAAATGTCGTCATAACACCCATTGCTGCCTGCGGGGCGAGAACACTTTCGGGTGACCATCCAAAGATTCGGACCGAGAAGCCCATAATCCATAAACTCAGCGGCGGTTTATCGACCGTGATCGCGTTGCCCCAGTCAGATGAACCAAAGAAGAATGCTACCCAGTCCTTGGAACCTGACTGGACCGCTGCGGAGTAGAAAGAGTTAGCCCAACCGCTGCCTCCAATGTTCCCAAAGTAGAGAATCGAATTGGCCAGTAATAGCAACAGCAGCGTTGGCCGTTCCCACACAGGATCTTTCGGGCGACCACGAAGCGCCCACTTCCCCGCCCTCAAAATGCGCTGGCGGAAGCGGGTGCCAACGATGTTTTCCAGTTCGAGTTGATCGCTACGAGTACCGAAGGTCATAGATTTGAACACCGTCAACGGTCTGCTCCTTGAAGTTGTTTTTGACCCAGTGCGATATATCGATGGTGTCCTGGCTCAGTTCACCCCTATCCAGCAAGTCCTGCTGCCAAATGAAATAGCCAATTCGGTTCTGCGCCACCAATTCTTTGAATTGGTCGAAACTAGGTGCTGGGTCGGTGCCGAGCCAGCCACCAACAGGGATGACCGGGACTGCCGAATCGAGTTGGTAGAGCGCCGCGTTCTCGGCCGAATAGGTCGCCGCGCCCCACGTTTGATGGCCCCGCGTCTGGAGAAGCAAGTTCACCACAGTCGTTGAGGGCGGAGCGCCATAGGCCGTCTGCAGTGCCCAGGCAGGCGTTCCGCTTCTGGCTGCGAATAGGAGGCGCGTCATGGCCATGGGGTCGTTTGCTATGGGGCCCGACTGGGGGTTCGTACCGTTTTGGGCAATGTTCTGGGTGTAAAAGTTGGCCCCGATCGGACCTATCAGCAATCCCAAGGCCACGACGAGTGCCGTGATTCGTCGCAAATGGAAAGATGATGCCCCCAGCCAGCCTGTAGTGGCGACTATGCCGGCCACCAGAACGGCAGCGCGAAACCACATGGGCCATTCGTCGCTGTAATTGAGAACCTTGAGGGTCATAAAGGTGGCCGAGCCCACGATGACAGCGCCAATGAGACGGACGACCAGCCGGTCTCTCCCTCGCCAAAGTGTGGTCAGCCCAATAGGTATAACTAGAGAAACGGGTGCCGCCAGAGAAAAGGTGTAGTACGTGTGGACCATCGAGCCCATGAAGCAAAGCAGTAAGAAAGCAGTGGCAAACCAAACGAGCGAAAGGAGAATAAGCCTCTTCTCTGTTTCGGTGAACGCTAAACTTCGCTGGAGGACCACAAGCACGATAGTTATGGCGATGGCCGGGAAAAGGAGCCATGCAATTTCCGGAGCGAAATTGCCGTCAAAAAGTCGAGAGAAGCCTCCGTTGTATGGCGCCAGATCATCCGTTGACGTGGAACGCCCACCGGTCGTATTTAGCGGAAGCTGAATAAAGCGGGCGAGGCCGTTGTAGTCCAATGTCAATTCGATGGCACTGTTTGTAGTTGAACCTCCGATATACGGCCTGTCAGAAGGTGGAGTGAGCTCCACAGCAACAAGCCACCCGGCTGAAGTGACCAAAAGTGAGCCTGCTGCGATGAAAAGTTGCCGCATACGAGCAGCAATGCTTCCCTGACTGAAAATGAGAACGACGACGAAGAGGGACGGGACCACCACGAAGGCCTGGATCTGTTTGGCCATGAAGGCCAAACCCAGGAGAAATCCTGCTGTCGCAAAAAGCCCAGACTGGCCCTTATTGATGGCCTTCATGGTTACTACAACTGCGCTGAGCGTCAGTAAGCCCATTAGTGGCTCAGGGTTGTTGTACCGGGACATCAGGAACACGACCGGCGTTGTCGCATAGACGGCCCCGCCCAGCAAAGCTGGGGCGGTGCCAACTCCGGTTTTCAGCAGTCGATAAATGAGGTACGTGGTGGCCACTCCCATAAGGGCTTGCGGAACGAGGATTGACCAACTGTTAAGACCAAACAACCTGATGGACAGTGCCGCTACCCAAATGCTGAGGGGAGTCTTGTCCACCGATATGAGGTTGCCCCACTCAAACGAGCCGAAGAAGAAGGCTTTCCAGTCATGCGATCCCGCCAGGGCAGCAGCCGAGTAATAGGGGTTCGCCCAACCATTCCGATCGAGTCCCCATAGAAAGGATGTGGCTGTTGCTAGCAACAGGACAGGTAGTCCCGCTTTATCCCATGGAAAACGTCGTAGGACCGCACCTAAACCGCGGGGGACGGCGAGTATTGGGGCTTCTGCAAGGCTCATCGTGATACTCCGCCTAGTGGTGTCAGCGTCAGCACGCCGGCCACCCGATCCGCACGTTGTACCCGGAAGACCCACACACGGAGCAAAACAAAGCGCATCAAAGTTGCAAACACATTTGCCGCCGTAAGTGTGAGCAGTTCAGTGCTCGGAAGTGAGTCCGGGTTGACGGCATGCAGGACGATAAGGGAGGAAGACGTGATAGCCCACGCCAGCAGGAAGACGATCAATCCTTGAATCTGCTGCATAAACAGCCTTGAGGGCCCGCTTATGCCAAAGGTGAACCGGCGGTTGGCTGCAGTATTCCCAACCGCTGTCACCAGCAATGCCAGGAAATTGGCCTCCTGAGAGCTGAATGGCCCTTGAAGCACCAAATACAGCAAGGCGAACGCAATCGTTGATATAGCGCCTACGAGGCCGAACCGGATCACTTGACCGAAGAAGCTGGGACGGTCTGGAGGAACCATCGGTCGCCGTCCGAGCTCGGCGTAGATCGCCTGAACAGGAATTGTCCCCTTAACTAATGAGCCGGCCACTCGCACCATCCCCCGCAAATCTTCCAGGGCGGTCTGCGTGATGTCGACACGGCTGTCCGGGTCATCCACCCAGTCCACCGGGATTTCGTGGATACGAAGTCCCGAACGTTCCGCGATAATCAACAGTTCGGTGTCAAAAAACCAACCGTTGTCTTCTACATGGGGAAGCAAGCGCTTGGCCACGTCCGCGCGTATCGCCTTGAATCCGCATTGCGCATCAGAAAAACGCACTTGCATTGTCCGGCGGAGTAAGAAGTTATACGACCTGGAAATGAATTCACGTTTGGGGCCCCGGCTCACGCGGGAACTCTGCCCAAGCCTCGTGCCTATGGAGATATCCGAGTGGCCGGACAATAACGGAGCGACCAGCGGGGGCAAAGCTGCAAGGTCGGTGGACAGGTCCACATCTAAGTATGCGAAGACTTTGGCCTCCGAAGCGTTCCAGGCATCCCTGAGGGCATATCCTCGTCCTTTAACCTCAAGGCGGCGGTATGCAACGTTGGGCATGTGCTCGCTGAGGCGAGCGGCAATCACCGGGGTCCTGTCGGTGCTTGCATTGTCGGCGATGGTAATTTGCCATGTCGACGGCATTTCCTGCGTCAAGTATTCGGAGAGCCTTAGGATGCTGTTTTCCAGTACCGCTTCTTCGTTGTAGACCGGTACTACAATTTCGAGCGCCAAGCCCCCATAGCTAGGTGTCATGAATGGATCGTAGGGGCCGCCGAACAGGCGTGGCGAGGGTTCTGAGCAAAGACAGGTAGCAGCGGAAAAAAGCAGGTAGTCCCAGTAATTGGAGGAGGCAACAGGCAGGTACTGCACAAGTAGATCCGGGCCCGGGAGGGGTCGCCCTACGCAGATCTTGAGCAGACCATCCTCTACACTTGACCGGTGTCTAGATTATTTGGAACTGATGGTGTCCGGGGGCTGGCCAACGGCCTGCTGACAGCAGAACTGGCCCTGCAGCTGGCCCAGGCGGCCGCCGTCGTGCTCGGCCACGACCGCAACTCCAACGGCTCCCGGCCCCGCGCCGTGCTGGCCCGCGACCCGCGCGCCAGCGGCGAATTCATCGCCGCAGCCGTGGAAGCCGGGCTCTCCAGCTCAGGCATCGACGTCTATGACGCAGGGGTCCTGCCCACCCCCGCGGCCGCTTACCTGGTGGCGGACCTGGACGCGGATTTCGGCGTCATGATCTCCGCCTCCCACAACCCGGCACCGGATAACGGCATCAAGTTCTTCGCCCGCGGCGGCCAGAAGCTGCCCGACGAGGTGGAGGACGCCATCGAAGCCCAGATGGGCAAGGAAGCCGTCCGGCCCACCGGCGCCGACGTAGGCCGCATACAGCGCTTCTCCGACGCAGAGGACCGCTACATCGTCCACCTGCTCCGGACCCTCCCGCACCGCCTCGATGGCCTCACCGTGGTCCTTGACTGCGCCAACGGTGCGGCCAGCGGCTGCTCGCCCCAGCTCTTCAAGGACGCCGGAGCTGACGTGGTCGTCATCGGCGCCGATCCGGACGGACTCAACATCAACGACGGCGTCGGCTCCACCCACCTCGGCCCGCTCAAGGAAGCCGTGATCAAGTACGGTGCCAACCTGGGAATCGCCCACGACGGCGATGCCGACCGCTGCCTGGCCGTGGACCACGAAGGCAACGAGGTTGACGGCGACCAGATCATGGCCATCCTCGCCGTCGCGCTCAAGAACTCCGGCAAACTCAAGGATGACGTCCTGGTAGCCACCGTCATGAGCAACCTCGGCCTGAAGATCGCCCTCCGCGAAGCCGGCATCACCATCGTGGAAACCGCGGTGGGGGACCGCTACGTGCTGGAGGGCATGCGCGACGGCGGCTACAACCTGGGCGGCGAACAGTCCGGCCACGTCATCTTCGCCGACCACGCCACCACCGGCGACGGCCTCCTCACCGGCCTGCAGCTCGCCGCACAGGTGGCCCTGACCGGGAAACCGCTCAAGGAACTCGCCACCGTGATGACCAAGCTCCCGCAGGTCCTCATCAACGTCAAGGGCGTGGACCGCACCCGCGTGGGCAGCAGCGATGTCCTGGCCCAGGCCGTGGCATCGGCGGAAGCAGCGCTTGGGGAAACCGGCCGCGTCCTGCTCCGCCCATCCGGCACAGAGCCCGTGGTCCGCGTCATGGTGGAGGCCGCCGAGGAGGAGACGGCCCAGTCCATCGCCGAACACCTGGCCCAGGTGGTCCGCACCGAACTCGCGCTGGAGCTCGCCTCCAACTAGCCGGCGCGGCTCAAAACAACCGCAGCAAAAAGAGTGGCCCGCCTCCCAACAGGGAGACGGGCCACTTTGCGGTTGGAAAGGCTTAGACCCGGTCCTTCAATGCATCCCGGATCTCGGTCAGGAGCGCAACCTGCGGATCCTCTGCAGCGTCCTTCTTCACATCCTTGTTGATCCCAAGCCGGCGGTTGCGGCGCTCAATCATGATGTTCATCGGCATCACCACCACAAAATAGATGGCCGCCGCAATCAGCAGGAAGTTCACCACCGCGGTCAGCAGCACCCCGAACTCGATGGCGTTGCCGTTCAGCTCCACCCTTCCAAAGCTGTCGAAGTTGGGTGCACCCACCAGGCCTGAGACGAAGGGCATCAGCACTTTGTTGACCAGCGCCGTCACCACGGCGCCGAAAGCAGTACCCATGACGACGGCGACCGCAAGGTCAACCACGTTGCCCTTCATAATGAAGTTTTTGAATCCACTAAGCATGGAAACCAACCTAGCGCACCGGCATTACAGGTACGCCGGTGCCGCCTCCAGGCCGAAGTATTCCTCCAGCGTGCCAATGCCCCGGTTCAGCATGTCCGTGGCCGCCTCCACGCCCACGTACCGCAGGTGCCACGGCTCGTAGTAGTACCCAGTGATGGGGTGCAGCATCCAGGGATACCGCACCACGAATCCGAAGCGGTGGCCGTTGGCTTTCGCCCAGGACGCCGCTGGCTGGTCGGCAAAGCACGGCTGGAAGCTGCAGGCGCCCCCGCCGTCCGCGATGTCGAACGCCCACCCCGTCTGGTGCTCCGAGTGGCCGGGCCGGGCACTGGCCGTGTCGGCATCGGCTTGACCGCGCGCCGCGACGTACCCGTTGTAGGTGGTCACCTGCGTGCTGTACGAGCGGTAGCCGCTGGCCAGGACCAAAGCCACGCCATCCTGCGCGGCGGCCGCGAACATCGCTTCGGCCGCCGCAGCCGTCGTGCTGTTCAACAGCGCCGCCTCGCCCGCGGCGGAAATGGCGACGGCGGGACGCACCAGGTCAGCCGGCACAAAGTCCGCCGGCTTCAGGGGCCGGTGCTTGTTGACGATGACCCACTGGCTGGCCGGGTCATCAAGCGAAAACTGACGCGCCAGGGCCGCCGACGGCGACGGTGACGGTGCGGGGGACGGCACCTCCGGTGACTGGCCCACCGTGGCGGCTTCCGCCGTCGGGCCCGCTGAAGCGGTGACCGCAGCAGGGGAGGGGGCTGCGGAAGAAGCAGCGGACGACGCCGGCACGGCCTTGGGTGCCTCAGGCGTGCACGCTGAGAGGACAGTCAGCCCGGCCCCCGCTGCGAGGAACCGGGTGAAGCTGCGCCGGCTGGGGGACCCGCATTGGTAGCACACCTGTGCTACACCTTCCGGAGGAGCATGCGGCGAATGGAGTGGTCCGCTTCTTTGGTCAGCACCAGCTGCGCCCGCCCCCGCGTGGGAAGGACATTCTCCTCCAGGTTGGGCTCGTTGATCCGCTTCCAGATGTCGCGTGCCGTGGTTTCGGCTTCCTCGTCGGACAGCGTGGCGTAGCGGTGGAAGTAGGACTCCGGCTGCGCGAACGCGGTGCTGCGCAGCTTCCGGAACCGGTCCACGTACCACTCCTCAATGTAGGAGGTCTTGGCATCGACATAGATGGAGAAGTCAAAGAAGTCGCTCAGTGCCAGCCCCTGGCGGCCGTCATGCCGGGGCCGTGCCGGAGCCAGGACGTTCAGGCCCTCCACGATGAGCACGTCCGGGCGGCGGACCACAACTTCCTTGCCGGGCACGATGTCGTACGTGACGTGGGAGTACCAGGGCGCGCGCACTTCCTCGGCGCCGCCCTTGATCTCGCTCACGAAGCGCAGCAGCGCCCGCCGGTCGTAGGACTCCGGGAAGCCCTTCCGGTCCAGCAGCTGCCGGCGCTTGAGTTCGGCCAGGGGGTAGAGGAAGCCATCGGTGGTGATGAGTTCCACGTTGGGGGTGCCCGGCCAGCGGCGGAGCATCTCACGCAGCACGCGGGCGATGGTGGACTTGCCCACGGCAACCGAACCGGCCACGCCGATCACGAACGGGGTGCGCTGGGTCTGCTCGCCCAGGAACGTGGTAGTGGCCGCGTGCAGCTGCCCCGCCGCCTCAACGTACAGGTGCAGCAGCCGTGACAGCGGCAGGTAGACATCCCTGACTTCATTGATGTCCAGGGGGTCACCGAGCCCGCGAAGGCGCAGCACATCCTCTTCATTAAGGGGCTGTTCCATCTGGGCTGCGAGCCGGGACCAGGTTTGCCGGTCCAGCTCCACGAACGGCGAGGCACCCTCCCCGTTCGCTTCATTGCGTTGCGAAGTCACGCTAAAGATTCTGCCCCGCGCCCGGCCCATCACGAAATGAGCGCCCTGCTCAGCGCGGCGGAGCCCGTCACGCAGGCCCCCGTAAAAGCCCCGCCGGGTGGGCCGCCGGTTTAGAGCAACAGGCACGCTGCCGATAGTCTTGTGCCTATGTGTGGAATCGTGGGATACGTAGGCCGTCCGGTTGACGGTGCAATTAACGGTCACAGTGCCCTGGATGTTGTCCTTGAAGGACTGCGCCGCCTGGAGTACCGCGGTTATGACTCTGCCGGCGTGGCAGTGGTGTCCAAGGGCGCCATTGAGTCGCGGAAGAAGTCAGGAAAGCTGAGCAACCTGATTGCCGAGCTGGAGGCCCGCCCGTTGCCTGAGACGGTGACCGGGATCGGACACACCCGCTGGGCCACGCACGGCGGCCCGACGGACCGCAACGCGCACCCGCACCTGGCTGACGGCGGCAAGCTGGCCGTGATCCACAACGGCATCATCGAAAACTTCGCCGAGCTCAAGCTCGAGCTGCTTGAAAAGGGCGTCACGTTCCTGTCCGAGACGGACACCGAGGTCGCTGCCGCGCTGCTGGCCGACATCCTCCGAAACAAGCTGGGCGGGGACACCGCGAACGGTGGCCTGACCCGCGCCATGGAGCTGGCCTGCCAGCGCCTGGAGGGCGCCTTCACCCTGCTGGCCGTGCACGCGGACCAGCCCGACGTCGTCGTGGCCGCCCGCCGCAACTCACCGCTGGTGGTGGGCCTGGGCGAGGGGGAGAACTTCCTGGGCTCGGACGTGTCCGGGTTCATCGACTACACCCGCCGCGCGGTGGAGCTGGGCCAGGACCAGATCGTGACCATCACCGCGGACACGGTGGAGATCACCGATTTCTACGGCAACCCGGCCCAGGGCAAGGAATACCACGTGGACTGGGACCCGGCCTCCGCGGAAAAGGGCGGCTTCTCCTCCTTCATGGAGAAGGAAATCCACGACCAGCCCGACGCCGTGGCGCAGACCCTGCTGGGACGTTCGGACATCAAAGGCAAGCTGACCCTGGACGAGCTGCGGATTGATCCGGAACTGCTGAAGCAGGTCAACAAGATCATCGTGCTGGCCTGCGGCACCGCCGCCTACGCGGGCATGGTGGCCAAGTACGCCATCGAGAACTGGTGCCGGATCCCCACGGAAGTGGAGCTGGCACACGAGTTCCGCTACCGGGACCCGATCCTGGACCAGAACACCCTGGTGGTCTCCATCAGCCAGTCCGGCGAGACCATGGACACGCTGATGGCAGTCCGGTACGCCCGCGAACAGGGCGCCAAGACCATCTCCATCTGCAACACCAACGGCTCCACCATCCCGCGCGAATCCGACGCCGTGCTGTACACGCACGCCGGCCCGGAAATCGCGGTGGCGTCCACCAAGGCGTTCCTGGCGCAGATCACCGCCGCCTACCTGCTGGGCCTGTACCTCGCCCAGCTGCGCGGAAACATCTTCTCCGGCCAGATCAAGGACGTCCTCGCGGACCTGAACAAGATCCCCGCGAAGATCCAGACCATCCTGGACAACGCCGGGCCGCTGCGCGAACTGGCCCGCAGCATGGCGAACGAGAAGTCCGTGCTGTTCCTGGGCCGCCACGTGGGCTACCCGGTGGCCCTCGAGGGCGCGCTGAAGCTCAAGGAAATCGCGTACATCCACGCGGAGGGCTTCGCGGCCGGTGAGCTCAAGCACGGCCCCATCGCCCTGATCGATGAAGGCCAGCCGGTGTTCGTGGTGGTCCCGTCCCCGCGCGGCCGCGACTCGCTGCACGCCAAGGTGGTCTCCAACATCCAGGAAGTCCGCGCCCGCGGCGCCCGCACCTTGGTCATCGCCGAGGAAGGCGACGAAGCCGTCAAGGCCTACGCCGAGTACGTCTTCTACGTCCCCGAAACCCCCACCCTGCTCATGCCCCTGCTGACCACCGTCCCGCTGCAGATCTTCGCCGCGGAACTCGCGGCAGCCAAGGGCTACGACGTGGACCAGCCCCGCAACCTCGCCAAGAGCGTCACCGTCGAGTAACAGCCAGCCAATGAACAGCTGAAAGCCCCGGGCCCACTGAACCAGTCAGTGGGCCCGAGGCTTTCACCTTAACCCTGCCGTGCCAAAACCAGGTGTTTGCGCTGATGGCGGACAACCGCAATTTCCGGGGTCAAACCGCACCCTGCACCCGCTTCCGGCCAGGCGCGCCCCCGTAGAATGAAGCGCATGATCGTTGGCATCGGGGTAGACGTAGTAGACATCGAGCGGTTCGGCCGCCAGCTGGAACGGACGCCGGGCCTGAGGGACCGCCTGTTCGTGCCGGCGGAACGGGAACTGAACACCCGCTCCCTGGCAGCCAGGTTCGCCGCGAAGGAAGCCGTGGCCAAGGTCCTTGGTGCGCCCGCCGGCATGAACTGGCAGGACTGCTGGATCGGCCTCGACCATAACGGACCCACCGTCCAGGTCAAGGGGACCGTCCTTGCGGTTGCCGAGGCCAAAGGCGTCAAGCGCTGGCACCTGTCCATCAGCCACGACGGCGGCATCGCCACCGCCACGGTCCTGGCCGAAGGCTGACCAGGCAGCCGCCGCATGATCAACGCCTACACCGGAACGCAGGTCCGGGCCGCCGAGCAACCCCTCCTGGCCACCGGCCTGGGGGACGTGCTCATGCAGCGCGCCGCACACGGCCTGGCCGGCGCCGTCGTCCAGGAACTCAAGTCCCGGGGCCGCCGCCTGAGCGGTGCCCGCGTGGTGGTGCTGGTTGGCAAGGGCAACAACGGTGGCGATGGCCTGTTCGCAGCCGCCTTCCTTGCCGCCCGCGGAATGCGCACGACGGCGGTACTCACCGGCGATTCCGCCCATCCGGCTGGCCTTGCGGCATTCGAGCGCGCCGGCGGCCGGGTGCACCGGCTCACTGAATCTGCAATCCCGGGACTGGCGGCGGAAGCTGCCGCGGCCGACGTCGTCATTGACGCCGTGCTGGGGACCGGAGCGAAAGGCGGGCTGCGGGGCAGCGCTGCAGACCTGGTCCAGGCTGTCAGTGACGGCATCAGGAGCGGTTTGGTGGTGGCCTGCGACCTCCCGAGCGGCGTGGACGCCGATACCGGCGAGGCAGCCGGGCCGGTCCTTTCCGCTGACCTGACCGTGACGTTCGGGGGAGCGAAGGCCGGCCTGCTGGCGGACCCGGGCGCGGACCATGCTGGACGCGTCCTGGTGGTGCCGATCGGGATCGAGGAGCACCTGCCGCAGCCGTCCCTTCGCCGGCTGGAGGATGCCGAACTGGCCCACCTCCTGCCCCGTCCTGCACGGCGGGCCCAAAAGTACTCCCGCGGAGTGCTGGGAGTGGTGGCCGGATCCGAAGACTATCCCGGCGCCGCAGTCCTGGCGTGCCGGGGCGCCCTGGCCGCAGGAGTCGGCATGGTGCGGTACCTCGGTCCGCCGGCCGTGGCCGACCTCGTCCGGCAGTCCTGCCCTGAGGTGGTGTGCAGCACCGGGAGCGTGGCCGACAACCGGGTGCAGGCATGGCTGGTGGGCTCGGGCATGGGCCCGCAGGACCATGACCAGTTGACGCGTGCCCGCGATGCCATCGCGTCCGGACTTCCCGTCGTTGCCGACGCCGGCGCGCTGCCCGCGTTGCCGGCCATGCTCGCCCCGCACATGGTGCTGACCCCGCACGCCGGCGAGCTGGCGTCGCTGTTCCAACGCCTGGGCGGTGGGGAGGACCGGGCAGCCGTGGAAGCCGGAACCCTCGCCGCCGTACGCCAGGCCGCCAACCGTACGGGAGCCACCGTCCTGCTCAAAGGCGCCACCACACTCGTGGCGGCACCCTGGGGAGAGACCTTCAGCCAGGCGGACGGTACGCCCTGGCTCGCCACTGCAGGCAGTGGGGACGTCCTGGCCGGGGTCATTGGTGCGCTGCTCGCCCAGGCGGGGCCCGACGTCGGCCGCTTCAGTGAGGTGGGCATAGCGGCGGAGGGGCGGTGGGCCGCCATTGCCGCACTGGGCGCCGCGCTGCACGGGCGGGCAGGGCTGGCGGCGTCGGAGGCGGTGACAGGTGGTCCGATCACGGCAGGCGGCGTCGCGAATGCCATACCCGAAATTTGGGGTAAAGTCAGCATGCTTAGTAAATATGGAGCCTGGAAACGTAATAGTCACAGCCAACCACTACGGTAGGCATTAGTTCGCACCAGCAGCGGGGCGTTCCGATGCCCTCTGCTGCTGACCACAAAATGAGGAGCACGATGGAAGTCTGGCCTGGAACTGCCTATCCGCTGGGAGCGACCTTTGATGGCACCGGCACCAATTTCGCCCTGTTCAGCGAACGGGCCGAGCGGGTCGAACTCTGCCTCCTGGCTGATGACCTGACCGAAACGCGCATCGAACTGACCGAGGTGGACGGCTATGTGTGGCACTGCTACCTGCCGCACATCCAGCCCGGCCAGAAGTACGGCTACCGCGTGCACGGTCCCTACGACCCCGCCAGCGGCAACCGCTTCAACCCGAACAAGCTGCTGATGGATCCCTACGCCAAGGCCATCCAGGGCCAGATCGACTGGGACCCGGCCCTCTTCTCCTACGAATTCGGCGACCCCGACTCCCGCAACGACGCCGATTCCGCCCCGCACACCATGCACGGCGTGGTCATCAACCCCTTCTTCGAATGGGACGGCGACCGCCAGCTGCGGATCCCGTACCACGAGTCGGTGATCTACGAAGCCCACGTCAAGGGCCTCACCGAGCTCCACCCGGAAATCCCGGACGAACAGCGCGGCACCTACGCCGGCGTGGCCCACCCTGCGGTCATTGAGCACATGAAGAAGCTCGGGGTCACGGCCATCGAACTCATGCCCGTCCACCAGTTCGTCAACGACGGCACCCTGGTGGAAAAGGGGCTCAGCAACTACTGGGGCTACAACACCATCGGCTTCTTCGCCCCGCAGAACACCTACAGCGCCACCGGCGACGTGGGGCACCAGGTCCAGGAATTCAAGGCCATGGTCCGCGACCTGCACCGCGCCGGCATCGAAGTGATCCTCGACGTCGTCTACAACCACACTGCCGAAGGCAACCACCTGGGCCCCACGCTGTCCTTCAAGGGCATCGACAACCAGGCCTACTACCGCCTGGTGGACAACGACCTCAAGCACTACATGGACTACACCGGCACGGGCAACTCCCTGAACGTCCGACACCCGCACTCGCTGCAGCTGCTCATGGACTCCCTGCGCTACTGGGTCACGGAGATGCACGTGGACGGCTTCCGCTTCGACCTTGCCTCCACCCTGGCCCGTGAGTTCTACGACGTGGACAAGCTCTCCACCTTCTTCGAACTCATCCAGCAGGACCCGGTAGTTTCCCAGGTGAAGCTGATCGCCGAGCCGTGGGACGTGGGCCCGGGCGGCTACCAGGTGGGCAACTTCCCGCCGCAGTGGACCGAATGGAACGGCAAGTACCGCGACACCGTCCGCGACTTTTGGCGCGGCGAGCCCTCCACGCTTGGCGAGTTCGCCTCCCGGCTAACCGGCTCCGCCGACCTCTACGAAAGCTCCGCCCGCCGTCCAGTGGCCTCAATCAACTTCGTCACCGCCCACGACGGTTTCACCATGCGGGACCTGGTCTCCTACAACGAGAAGCACAACGAGGCCAACGGCGAGGGCAACAACGACGGCGAATCGCACAACCGCTCCTGGAACTGCGGCGTTGAAGGCGACACCGACGACGACAAGGTCCTGACCCTGCGCGCCCGCCAGCAGCGGAACTTCATCGCCACGCTGCTGCTCTCCCAGGGCGTGCCCATGCTGCTGCACGGCGACGAGCTGGGCCGCACCCAGCAGGGCAACAACAACACCTACTGCCAGGACTCCGAGCTCAGCTGGATCCACTGGGAAGCCATGGACCAGCCGCTGGTGGAGTTCACCGCCTTCGTGAACAAGCTCCGCCACGACCACCCGACGTTCCGCCGCAGCCGCTTCTTCGACGGCCGGCCGGTGCGCCGCGGCGAAGGCGAAAAGCTGCCGGACATCGTCTGGCTCAAGACGGACGGCACCGAAATGCTGCCGGAGGACTGGGGGAGCGGCTTCGGCCGCACCATCGGCGTGTTCTACAACGGCGACGGCATCCAGGAACAGGATTCACGCGGCCGGCGCATCACGGACGACAGCTTCATCATGGCCTTCAACGCCCACGACGATGCCGTGGACTTCTGCCTTCCCAACGAAGAGTACTCACAGTACTGGGAGGTCCTGATTGACACCGCGGCCCAGGCTGACGCGTATGAACCGCTCAAGGCGAAGGCAACGCTGACCCTGGACGCGAAGTCCATGGTGGTGCTGCGCGCCTACTCCGGCCCGGAAGCTGAAGTGGACACGTCCGCTGCCGCTTCACTGGCGTCCAGGGTAGAGCACGAGGAAGCCCAGGAGGAGATGGTGGAGGCCCAGACCAAGGCCGCGGAAGCGAGCGAGGCAAAGGCCGAGGAAACCAAGGCAGCCAAAGCCGAGGACGCCAAGGCTGCGAAGGCGGAGGAGACCAAGGCTGCGAAGGCAACCGAGGCATGAGGACGCCCGTCTCCACCTACCGTTTGCAGATCCGCAGCAGCTTCACCCTGTTCGACGCCGCCAACCAGGTCCCGTACCTGAAGGACCTCGGCGTGGACTGGGTGTACCTTTCGCCCATCCTCACTGCGGAAAAAGGTTCGGACCACGGCTATGACGTGACCGACCCCTCCGCCGTGGACCCGGACCGCGGCGGCCCTGAAGGGCTGCTGGCCCTGTCCAGGGCAGCGCGCGAGCACGGCATGGGCGTCCTGGTGGACATCGTGCCCAACCACGTGGGCGTGGCATCCCCTCCGCAGAACCCGTGGTGGTGGTCCCTGCTCAAGGAGGGCCGCGAATCACCCTACGCGGAAGCTTTCGACGTCGACTGGGACCTGGGCGGCGGAAAGGTCCGGCTCCCCATGCTGGGCTCCGACGCCGACCTGGACAAGCTGGAGGTCAAGGACGGCGAACTCCGCTACTACGATCACCGGTTCCCCCTGGCCGAAGGCACATACAGCGACGGTGATTCCCCGCAGGACGTGCACAGCCGCCAGCACTACCAGCTGATGGACTGGCGCCGCGCCGACGCCGAGCTGAACTACCGGCGCTTCTTCGCGGTCACCACGCTCGCCGGAATCCGCGTCGAAGAACCCTCGGTCTTCCAGGAAGCGCATGCCGAGGTGGGGCGCTGGTTCACCGAGGGCCTGGTGGACGGGCTCCGCGTGGACCACCCGGACGGCCTCGCCGATCCCACCGGCTATCTCCGCTGGCTGAAGGACCTCAGCGGCGGCGCCTACGTCCTGGTGGAGAAGATCCTGGAACCGGGCGAGGTGCTGCCGCAGGAGTTCGCGTGCGAAGGCACCACCGGATACGACGCGCTGGCGGACGTGGACCGGGTCTTTGTGGACCCCGCGGGGCAGCAGGCACTGGACGCACTGGACGCCAGGCTGCGCGGCTCCTCAGAGCCCGCGGACTATGCCGCAATGATCCGCGGCACCAAGCGCATGATCGCCGACGGCATCCTGCGCTCGGAAGTGCTGCGGCTGGCCCGACTGGTCCCGGAGTCCTACGGCCTCGCCCTGGACCAGGCAGCCGACGCCATCGCGGAGATTATCGCGTCCTTCCCGGTGTATCGTTCGTACCTGCCCGTGGGCGCCGATGTCCTCAAGGAAGCATGCGAATCCGCGGCAGCCCACCGGCCGGACCTGGAAGTGGCGGTGGGAACCCTCCTTCCGCTGCTGCTGGATCCGGCCAACGCCATCGCCATCCGGTTCCAGCAGACCTCCGGCATGGTCATGGCCAAGGGCGTGGAGGATACGGCGTTCTACCGCTACACCCGCCTTGGAACCCTGACCGAGGTGGGCGCTGAACCCACCGAGTTCGCCGTGGACCCGGAGGAATTCCACCAGCGGATGCAGCGGCGCCAGCAGGACCTCCCGCTGTCCATGACCACCCTGTCCACCCACGACACCAAACGCAGCGAGGATGCCCGGGCACGGATCTCGGTCATCGCCGAGCTGCCGCAGGAGTGGGCCGAAACGCTGGAGAGCCTTCGCGGCCTGGCGCCCATCCCGGACGGCCCGTACGAGAACCTGCTGTGGCAGGCAATCATCGGTGCCTGGCCGGCAAGCCGGGAACGGCTTCAGGGATACGCCGAGAAGGCGGCCCGGGAGGCCGGGAACTCCACCACCTGGACCAATCCCAATGAGGACTTCGAGGCCGCGGTGAAGGCCGCCGTGGACGCAGTCTTCGACGACGCCAAGGTCGCCAACGTGGTGACGGACTTCGTGGCCCGCATCGACTCCTTCTCCGCCGCCAACTCGGTTTCCGCCAAGCTGGTCCAGCTGACCATGCCCGGCGTGCCGGACGTGTACCAGGGCAGCGAGTTCTGGGAACGTTCGTTGACGGACCCGGACAACCGCCGGCCGGTTGACTTTGGTGCCCGGCAGGCTGAGTTGGCAAAGCTCGACGCCGGCACCTTGCCGGACGAGGGCACAGAGGCCAGCAAGCTCCTGGTCACCTCACGGGCACTCCGCCTGCGCCGGGACCGGCCGGAGCTGTTCCAGGGCTACACGCCAGTCCCAGCCACCGGCGCGGCTGCTGGGCACCTGCTCGCATTCACCCGCGGAACCGATGCCTCCTCCGGCGCCCTCACGCTTGCCACCCGGCTCCCCGCCGGACTGGAAGCCGGCGGCGGGTGGCGGGACACCGCCGTCGACCTTTCCACTGCCATGCGCGACGAACTTACGGGAGCCAGCTACGGGCCGGGCCCGGTTTTGGTGGCAGATGTGCTGGGTACCTACCCGGTGGCCCTACTGGTACCCGAAGATGGAGAGAAGGCATGACCCTGGTCAACGTTGGACCTGAGCGCTTCGATGTCTGGGCGCCGGACGTTTCATCGGTGGTTTTGTTGGCCGATGGCCGGCAATATCCCATGCAGAAGAAGGACACGGCGCCGGGATCGGAAGGGTGGTGGACGGCCCCCGACGCGCCCGCGGACGGCGACGTGGACTACGGCTACCTGCTGGACGGGGACACCACCCCCGTCCCGGATCCCAGGTCCCGCCGGCTTCCCGCCGGCGTGCACGAGCAATCCCGGACCTACGATCCCGCCGCCTATGCATGGCAGGATTCCGGCTGGCGCGGCAAGGACCTGCAGGGTTCCGTCATCTACGAACTCCATGTGGGCACCTTCACCCCCGAAGGAACCCTGGACGCCGCCGCGGAGAAGCTGGGCTACCTGGTGGACCTGGGCATCGACTTCGTGGAGCTGCTGCCGGTCAACGGATTCAACGGCACGCATAACTGGGGCTACGACGGCGTCCAGTGGTACACCGTGCACGAAGGCTACGGCGGGCCGGCCGCGTACCAGCGATTCGTTGACGCCGCCCATGCCGCCGGACTGGGCGTCATCCAGGACGTGGTCTACAACCACCTTGGCCCCAGCGGAAACTATCTGCCCAGGTTTGGCCCTTATCTGAAGCAGGGGGACGCCAACACCTGGGGCGACTCGGTGAACCTGGACGGGCCCGGCTCGGACGTGGTCCGCGAATACATCCTGGACAACGCCGCTCTCTGGCTGCGCGACTACCACGTGGACGGGCTCCGCCTCGATGCCGTGCACGCGCTGCGGGACGAGCGCGCGGTGCACATCCTGGAGGACCTGGGGGCTTTGGGCGACGCGATTTCAGCCGGGACCGGGCTGCCCAAGACGCTCATCGCGGAATCGGACCTCAACAATCCGCGCCTGCTCTACCCCCGTGACGTCAACGGGTACGGACTGGCCGGGCAGTGGAGCGACGACTTCCACCATGCCGTGCATGTCAGCGTCAGCGGCGAGACCACCGGCTACTACTCCGACTTCAAATCCCTGGCCGTGCTGGCCAAGGTGCTGAAGGACGGGTTCCTGCACGACGGCAGCTACTCCAGCTTCCGCGGACGCCACCACGGCCGGCCCATCAACGCCGCCCTGGTGGACCCCGCGGAACTGGTGGTCTGCAACCAGAACCACGACCAGATCGGCAACCGGGCCACGGGGGACAGGCTCTCGCAGTCCCTGTCCTACGGGCAGCTCGCCGTGGCCGCGGTCCTCACGCTGACCTCCCCGTTCACCCCCATGCTGTTCATGGGCGAGGAATACGGCGCCACCACACCATGGCAGTTCTTCACCTCCCATCCCGAACCGGAGCTCGGGAAGGCCACCGCGGAAGGGCGCATCAAGGAATTCGAGCGCATGGGGTGGGATCCCGCCGTCGTGCCTGACCCGCAGGACCCGGAAACCTTCCGCCGGTCCAAGCTGGACTGGGCCGAGGCCATCTCTGGCGACCACGCGCGGCTCCTGGAGCTGTACCGGGCGCTGACGGCGCTGCGGCGCGGGCATCCGGAACTGGCGGGGCTTGGCTTCGGCGGGACGGAGGTTTCGTTCGACGACGACGCGGGCTGGCTGCGGTTCCGGCGCGGATCCGTCGAGGTCCTGGTGAACTTCGCGGACTCGAAGGTCCGGCTGGACGAGGCCGCCGGCAGCGTGCTGCTGGCCACGGACAACGGAACCACACTGGACGGCGGGTCCCTGGAACTGGCGCCCTGGAGCGCTGCGATCCTCAAAGCCTGAACCGACGGAAGAGAGAAACTGATGACGTACATTGCAGCAGGCGACCGCTACGAATCCATGCCCTACCGCCGGGTGGGCCGCAGCGGCCTGAAGCTCCCGGCCATCTCGCTGGGACTGTGGCACAACTTCGGCGACGACAAGCGCTTCGAGGAACAGCGGGACATCCTCCGCCGCGCCTTCGACCTGGGCGTCAACCACTTCGACCTCGCCAACAACTACGGGCCGCCGGACGGGTCCGCCGAGACCAACTTTGGCCGGCACCTGCGGGACGACTTCAAGCCCTACCGCGACGAACTGGTCATCTCCACCAAGGCCGGCTACTACATGTGGCCCGGTCCCTACGGCGAATGGGGCTCGCGCAAGTACCTGATCTCCAGCCTGGACCAGTCGCTGCAGCGCATGGGACTGGACTACGTGGACATCTTCTACAGCCACCGGCCCGACCCGGAAACACCGATGGAGGAGACCATGGGTGCCCTGGACTACGCCGTCCGTTCCGGCAAGGCACTGTACGCGGGCATTTCCTCCTATACGCCGGAGCAGACCCTCGAGGCCGCCCGTATCCTCAAGGAACTGGGCACGCCGCTGCTGATCCACCAGCCCAGCTACTCCATGCTGAACCGCTGGACCGAGGACGGTTCACCCAACCTGTACGAGGTACTGGACCAGGTGGGCGCCGGATCCATCGCCTTCTCGCCGCTGGCGCAGGGCATGCTCACCGACCGATACCTCCACGGCATTCCTGACGACTCGCGGGCAGCCAAGGCGCGCTTCCTCTCGGAGGACTCCATCACCGAGGAAAAACTGGACCGGGTCCGCGGGCTGCGGAAGATCGCCCAAGGCCGGGGGCAGACCCTGGCTCAGATGGCCATCGCCTGGATCCTGCGCGACCAGCCCAAGGGCTCGCCCGTCACCTCGGCACTGGTTGGCGCCTCCAGCGTCCAGCAGTTGGAGGACACACTGTCCTCCATCAACAACCTCAGCTTCTCGGATGAAGAGCTGACCGCGATTGACGAGTTTGCGGTTGAGTCGGACATCAACCTCTGGAAGCAAAACGCCTGACGGTGATTCTCTTTACGCAGTGGGACCGGGTGCACTGCGCCCGGTCCCGCTGCGTTGGGTAGTATGAAAAGGCGCCGCGCGGCGCCGAGCCAGCCGGCCGCCGTCGTACTGTCTGCGAAGCAAACCCGGCCGGCTGACGTTTGTCCCCAAAGGAGTTCTGTGTCTTCACATCCCATCCGTGTTGCAATCGTTGGCGTGGGCAACTGCGCCGCCTCGCTGGTGCAGGGCGTCCAGTACTACAAGGATGCCGATCCCGCAGAGACTGTTCCGGGCTTGATGCATGTTGAGTTCGGGCAGTACCACGTGGGTGACGTTCAGTTCGTCGCCGCGTTTGATGTTGACGGCAAGAAGGTCGGCGTTGACCTTGCCGACGCCATCACGGCCAGCGAAAACAACACCATCAAGATCGCCGACGTCCCGCCCACCGGTGTCACCGTCCAGCGCGGCCACACCCTGGACGGGCTGGGCAAGTACTACCTCGAGACCATCGAGGAATCCACTGAAGAGCCCGTGGACGTGGTCCAGGCCCTCAAGGACGCTGCCGTTGACGTTATGGTCTGCTACCTGCCCGTCGGCTCCCAGGAAGCGGCCGAGTTCTACGCGCAGGCCGCGATCGACGCCGGCGTGGCGTTCGTGAACGCGCTGCCGGTCTTCATTGCCGGAACCAAGGAGTGGGCGGACAAGTTCACTGCCGCGGGTGTTCCGATCGTGGGCGATGACATCAAGAGCCAGATCGGCGCCACCATCACCCACCGGGTCATGGCGAAGCTGTTCGAGGACCGGGGCGTGACCCTGGACCGGACGTACCAGCTGAACGTTGGCGGCAACATGGACTTCAAGAACATGCTGGAGCGTGACCGGCTGGAGTCCAAGAAGATCTCCAAGACCCAGGCCGTGACCTCCAACGTTGAGGCCGAGCTGGCTGCCAAGGACGTGCACATCGGTCCGTCCGACTACGTCCAGTGGCTCGATGACCGCAAGTGGGCGTTCGTCCGCCTGGAGGGCCGCAACTTTGGCGACGCCCCCGTGTCGCTGGAGTACAAGCTGGAGGTCTGGGATTCCCCGAACTCCGCAGGTGTGATCATCGACGCGATCCGCGCCGCGAAGATCGGCCTGGACCGTGGCATCGGCGGCCCGCTGCTGTCCGCGTCGAGCTACTTCATGAAGTCCCCGCCGGAGCAGTTCAACGACGACCTCGCCCGCGAAAAGGTGGAAGCCTTCATCCGCGGCGACGTGGAGCGCTAGAACTCCACACCTCGTTGCCGGCGCTCCCTCACCCTCCGGGGTGGGGGAGCGCCGCCATTTAAAACGCCCCATCACTTCCTGCAGTTTTTCTGGCGACGCCCGCTCACTTTTGGCGGATTTTTCTACGACGCCCGCTCACTTTTGACGACTATTCTGGGGACGCCCGCTCGCATCTCACCGGCAAACGTTCAGTCGATCCCAGCTGAAAGTGAGCCCCGTTCAACTAGTCCCCGTTTGCGAACCCCGACGCCACCGTCGCATCCGCCACAGAGTTCTTCACGGCTCGCCTGATCTTTCTGATAGCGGCAGCGAAGCTGTCCTTCTGATCGGCCTTGTCGACGATGATGACAGTCCACCCGGCCGCTTCGAAGGCCTTGTCCCTGCGCCGATCGCTTAGTCGCTGGGCTTCCATAAGGTGATGGCCGCCGTCGTACTGGATAGCAATTCTTCGCTGCCGAAATCCGAGGTCGGCAGACGACGATCGAGGGTCTCCAGGATAAAGTGCCAGCTGCAGCTCTGGCTCCGGGAGACCAGCGTCAAACATGGCCAACCGGAGGAAGGTCTCGGGCGCGGAGTCCGATCCAACCCGCGCCAAGTCCAGTGCCTGCCGGGCACGCACAACCCCTTGAAGGTTTGGATGACGGGCAACCATGTTCCGTAGTTCCTCAATTGTTGAGTAGGCGCCCTCCCTGCCCTCCAGTTCAGGCCGGGGCAGCCGTACCAGTTGGTCCGCCATAGCCACCAAGTCTGCCAACGGCAGTAGCCGTGACATGTCCAGCCATGTCCGTGCCCGTGTGCTGATCCATATCCCCTCGACGAACTCCACCTCGCCAGGCTTCACAATGAGCCGGTGGCCGTGAATTCCTTTCCTGCGGGCTCCCGGAAGCAGCGTGGGCTTGCTTAGGTGAAGTTCATTGGAGTCGGACAACCAAGCGGGCAGGAGCGAACTCTGGAGGCGCGCCGCTGTCACATGGGAAATCCATGCGCCGGGCGTCGCCTCCGACAATGCGCGGGCAGCATGCTCGAGGCAGAAGTCCCATGCAGCAGGGCGGTAGAGGCCCCGGCTGATGTGTTCGACGTCGTTGTGACGCAGGCGGTTGTGGTCCAGTCCGGCGCTTCTTGAGCTTTCAAGCGTGAAGGGTCTGCCAGCCAGATGCACAGGCAAGGGAAGGCGGGATCGCATACTGCATTGTCATGCATATGTCGGATACCCGTGTTGAGTTATCCACAGGCCGTGCCGGTTCGCCGTTTTGCCCGACGCTCGCCGCGGAAGGGGGTGAGCGGGGGTTTGGTTTTGTGCTGCCAAAGGTGAGCGGGGGTTTGGTTTTGTGCTGCCAAAGGTGAGCGGGGGTTTGGTTTTGTGCTGCCAAAGGTGAGCGGGGGTTTGGTTTTGTGCTGCCAAAGGTGAGCGGGGGTTTGGTGTTGTGCTGCCAAAGGTGAGCGGGCGTGTCAGGTGAGGCCTACCGGGTTGCCGTCCGCGTCCACGTCCATGCGCAGGGCTGCCGGGACGGCGGGGAGGCCGGGCATGGTCATCACCGCGCCGGTCAACGCCACGATGAAGCCCGCACCTGTCTTGGGCAGGAGGTCCCGGACATGGATGGTGAAGCCCTTCGGGGCACCGAGCCGGGAGGCATCGTCCGTGAACGAGTACTGTGTCTTGGCCATGCAGACCGGGAGCCCGCTCCAGCCGTTCCGCTCGATATCGGCCAGCCGCTTCAACGCCGGAACCGAGAAATCCACGCCGTCGGCGCCGTAGATCTCCTGGGCAATGGTCCGGATCTTGTCCTCCACCGGCAGTCCCAGGGCGTAGAGGTGCCGGAAGCTGTTGGGCCCCTCCGCAGCCTGGAGGACCAACGCTGCCAGTTCGTCGCCGCCGTCACCGCCGCCGCCGCGACCCCACACGTCCGCCACGGCCGCCGCCACGCCTTCGGCAGCACACCAGGCCAGCAGCCAGTCCAGCTCCTCCTGGGAATCGGAGGAGAACCTGTTGATCGCCACCACCGGGGTGACCCCGAACTTCTCCACGTTGCGCACGTGCCGGCGCAGGTTGGCCACCCCTGTTTCGAGGGCCGCCAGGTCCGGCTGGGCCAGCCGGTCCTTGGCCACCCCGCCCTGCATCTTCAGCGCCCGCACCGTGGCCACTACCACCACGGCCGACGGCGCCAGGCCCCCGTACCGGGCCTTGATGTCCATGAACTTCTCGGCCCCCAAATCCGCGCCGAAACCGGCCTCCGTGACCACGATGTCCGCCAGCCGCCGGGCGGTCTGGGTGGCAATCAACGAATTACAGCCGTGCGCGATGTTGGCGAACGGGCCGCCGTGGACCAGGGCCGGGGTGCCGGCGATGGTCTGGACCAGGTTGGGTTTGACCGCCTCCTTCAGGAGCAGCGTCAAGGCGCCCTGCACCCCCAGGTCCGCCACCGTTACGGGTACCCGGTCGTAGGTGTAGCCGAAGGTGATCCGGCCCAGCCGGGAGCGCAGGTCCGCCAGATCCTTGGCCAGGCAGAAGACGGCCATGACCTCGGAGGCCACGGTGATGTCGAACCCGTCCTGCCGCGGCACCCCCTGCGAAGGCCCGCCCAGGCCAATGACCACTTCACGCAAGGCGCGGTCGTTCATGTCCAGCACACGCTTGAACGTCATGCGGCGGGGATCGATATTGAGCGCGTTGCCCTGGTAGATGTGGTTGTCCACCAGCGCCATCAGGGCGTTGTTGGCCGAGGTGATCGCATGGAAGTCGCCGGTGAAGTGCAGGTTGATCTCATCCATGGGCAGCACCTGCGAATAGCCGCCGCCGGTGGCGCCGCCCTTCATCCCCAGGACCGGACCCAGCGAGGGTTCCCGCAGCGCGATCATCACCTTCCGGCCGGCCCTGGCCAGGGAATCCGCCAATCCCACGGTGGTGGTGGATTTGCCCTCGCCGGCGGGCGTGGGGGACATGGCCGAGACCAGCACCACTTTGCCGTAGGGAGCCGGCGCATCGAGCTTGGCCGGATCGATCTTGGCCTTGAACCGCCCGTACTGTTCCAGGGCTTCCGGATTAACCCCCGCGGCAGCCGCGATGTCCGCAATGGGACGGATCCGGGCAGCCCGGGCTATCTCGAGATCAGAAGGGAGAGCAGACATCGTTGTCCTTTCCTGCGCAGCTTCATCCTGCCCAGTCCATTCCGGCGCCGGCAGGCGCCGGAGGCCTGCCCCTAAGCTAACAGCACCCGGGGCGCCCGCGAAGGAAAAGGAAAAGCCCATGACAGAAAAGCCGGGCGGGAAACCAGGGCAGGAACGTCACGAAGCGGGAACCACCGGGGCCAGGCGCCGGCCCACAAAATTCTCGACGGCGGCATGGTAGCTTTCCAGCGTGATGGCGGCTGTGCGCTGCCAGCCGGAGTTCTGGGCGCGGATGGCGGCGGCGCGGCCCAGTTCTTCGCGGGTGGCGGGGTCGTCGTACAGGGCTTCGAGGGCATCGGCCCAGTCGGCGGCATGGTGGCCATCCACCAGGAGCCCCGTCCGGCCGTGGAAGATGGCGCGGGACAGCCCGCCGACGCGGGTGGCCACGACGGGCGTACCGCAGGCCTGGGCCTCGAGTGCCACCAGCCCGAAGGATTCGCTGAAGGAAGGCATCACCACCACGTCCGCCGCGCGGAACCAGGACGCCAGCTCAGGTGCCTTAACCGGCGGAAGCTGCGTGACGACGTCGTCCATTCCTGCCTCCGCAACCAGGCAGCGCAGGTTGAATTCCTTGTTGCCGCTCAGGGCGCCCAGGATGGTGACGCGCAGGTCGATGTCCGGCCGGCGTTTGCGCAGCAGCGCCGCCGCCTTGACCAGGACCTGCGGGCCCTTCAGCCGTTGGATGCGGCCGGCGAACACCAGATGGAAGGTGTCCGGGCTGATGCCGTGCCGGGCCCGGGACCGCGCCCGGAATGCCGGCGTGAAGGTGGCCAGGTCCACTCCGGGCGGGGCGATGTCGATGCGGTCGTAGGTGGCGCCGTAGTGGGAAACGAGCTCGGCTGCCTCGGAGCTGGTGTTGGCGATCAGCCGTGCCGCGCCGTCCACGATGCGGTGCTCGCCCACCTCGCGCCGGCGCGGCTCCGGCTGTTCGCCTGATTCAAGGAGCAGGTTCTTGACCTTGGCCATGGTGTGCATGGTGTGCACCAGCGGCACGCCCCACAGTTCGGACAGTTCCAGCCCGGCGATCCCGGACACCCAGTAATGCGAATGGATGACGTCATAGCGGCCGTGGGGCTGCCGGCGGCGGATCTGTTCGATCTCGGCCACCATGGCGTGCAGCAACCCCGGCAGCTCCTCTTTGGGGATCTTCTTGGGCGGCCCGGCCAGGACATTGTGCACGCAGACGCCGGGATCGGGATGCTCGACAGCGGGCTGGTCGGCTGAGGTGGCGCGTGTGAAGATCTCCACTTCCACGCCCGCCTCGGCCAGGGCGGAGGCCAGCTCGCGGATATAGACGTTCATTCCGCCGGCGTCACCGGAGCCCGGCTGTTCCATGGGGGAGGTGTGGAGGGAGAGCAGCGCGACCCTGCGGATCAGTGCCACGGGACCTCCTTCCGGCCGCCGGCGGGTATCAGGGGAGCCGGCTCAGTGCGCATTCGATAAAACATTACTCCTTCCCCTAACGCCCGCCGCCCTCCCAGATCTTCCCCAAAGCCGGGAAAGCCTGCTCATAACCAGCCAGAAGCTTCGCGGCGAGGTCCGGCGAATCCACGAGCGGGTGCCGGGCGAAGGCTTCAAGGGCTGCCTCGCGGGCTCCGGTGCCGGCGGCCCGGACCACGAGCCGTTCCACCTCTTTGACCCGCTGGAGCAGCCGCAGCTGCGGGCCGTCCGGCGCCTGCTGTGGCAGGGGCACGGCGCCCCTGGCCGTCACCGTGCAGGGAACCTCGACGACGGCGTCGGCGGGGAGGCCTGGAATGGCAGGCTGGGGCGCGGGCGGGGCAGCCGTGGCGGAGGCGGGTGGGTGGCCTTCAGGTGTCCCGGCGGGTGCCGCCGTGTTCCGGGTGTTCAGGACCAGTTGGGTCTCCCCGCGGCCGGCCAGGGCCCGCATGGCCGCCAGCGCCACCCGCTCATAGCCGCCCCCGGCCAGGTCCTCCTCGGCGCGGCGCTCGCCGTCGTGCCGGGCCTCGGCCAGGTAGCCCTCTTCGCGGGAGCGCCGCGCCTCCTCCCACAGCCGGTAGGCGTCCGGCCCGGCAGCAGCCAGCCGCGGGTAGAGCTCCCGCTGCTGGCTGTGGATGGTCTCGCCCCGGGTCTGCGCCATGGCCTGCATCGCCTGCCGGGCTGCGTCGCGCTGGTAGTAGTAATACAGGTACTCGTTGGGAAGCATGCCCAGTTGGGCCAGGAACGGCTGCGGGAAAAGGCGGCCTTCCTCGAACGACTGCAGTGCGCCGGCATCCGCCAAAAGGCCACGCAGCACGTCCCGGCCGCCGGACTCCAGGCGGTACAGCCAGCCCAGGTGGTTCAGCCCGTAGTAGCCCACGCCGTCGAGCCTTCCCTCCGGCAACTGCACCCCGGCAGCGGCCGCCGCCCGCTGCACCAGACCGCCGGCAGAATCGCAGATCCCGATGACCCGGTGGCCCAGGACGGGAAGCAGCGCCTCAGTGACCATCCCGGCAGGGTTGGTGAAGTTGACCAGCCACGCGTCAGGGCAGTGCTCCCGCATCAGCCGGGCAAGGCCAAGCATCTGCGGAATGGTCCGCAAAGCGTACGAAATTCCCCCGGCCCCCGTGGTCTCCTGGCCCAGCAGCCCTAGGTCCTGCGCCACCTTCTCGTCCGCAACGCGCCCCGCTGTACCGCCCGGCCGGATCGCGGCGAACACCACGGTGGTGCCGGGCAGTGCTTCGGCAGGATCGGTGGTGGCGTGGACCGGAAGACGGGCACCATCACCCACCGGCATGCTCTCCAGCACGGCGGTGACGGCATCAAGGCGCGCGGGATCGACGTCGTACAGCACCAGCTCGGTGACCAGCCCGGCAAAGCGGCCGGACACCAGGGCCCGGTATATCAGCGGCACCCGGAAACCCCCGCCGCCGGCAATCAGAAGCCGCATACCATGCAGTGTAGGCGGGGTGTCCCGCGGCCTGTCCACGCCCGACCAAGGCCCCTACCGCAGCGGTGCGGCACGGCGTATCCTGCGCACTATGGACGCCATCCCAGCACGCCCCTACGACCCCTTGGCTGCCGTCCGTTCACCCGCCGAACCCGGATTCGACCTCTTGCTGGCCGGGACCGTGTTCCAGGACATCATCTTCACCGGCCTGCCCCACGGGCCCGAACCCGGCACGGAAATCTGGAGCGACGGCATGGGCAGCTGCCCCGGCGGCGTGGCCAACCAGGCCATTGCCGCTGCCAGGCTTGGGCTGCGCACCGGGCTGGCAGCTGCTTTCGGCGACGACGGGTACGGGGACTTCAACTGGAAGATCCTTTCCGGCCAGGAACACGTGGACCTCAGCCTTTCCCGACGCGTCCCGGGCTGGCACTCCCCGGTGACCGTGTCCCTCTGCGTGGACCAGGACCGCTCCCTGGTGACCCACGGGCACTCCGCACCGGTGACAAATTCCGAGCTGATCGGAGACCCGCCCAAGGCCCTCGCCGGAATCGCTGAGGTGGGCCTGGAAGTGGAGCCGTGGGCCCACGCAGCCCACGCCGGCGGGGTAAAGCTGTTCGGCGATGTTGGATGGGACCCCAGCGGGGAATGGGCGCCCGTCAGGCTCGACAACCTGCAGTACTTCTACGCCTTCCTGCCCAACCAGCGCGAGGCCATGGCGTTCACGGGCAAGGACAATCCGTGGAGCGCCTTGTACGCGCTGGCGGACCACGTTCCGGTGGCTGTCGTAACCCTGGGCCCGCAGGGCGCCATGGCCGTGGACTCGGAAACGGGCGAGGAAGAATGGGTCCCGTCGCTTCCGGTCAAGGCGCACGACCCCACCGGAGCCGGCGACTGCTTCGATGCAGCCTTCATCGTGGGCACCCTGGCCGGGTGGCCGCTGGGGGACCGGCTGCGCTTTGCCAACCTGTGCGCGTCCATGGCGGTGCAGGAGGTGGGCGGCTCGCTGGCGGCGCCGGGTTGGGGCGACATTGCCGACTGGTGGAGACGCGCCAACGCCCGCCCCGAACGGCAGACGAGCCAGTGGCTGCGGCGCTTCGGGTTCCTCGCTGACATCATCGACGACGTGCCGCTGTCAGCCCAGCGCAGGGCGGCCGCCACCATCGCGCACTTGTCGGATGCTTAGGCGGCGTTGGAGGCCCTGATTATTCGGCGCGAAGTGCCCGCACTAGAATCACTTAGGTGACCTACCCCGCAACAACCGGTGAATTCAGCGCTGCCTCCGGGCCGGACCCCCGCCACGAGCGGTCGGCCGTGATCGACCTGGACGCCATCCGGCACAACGTCCGCCGGCTTGCCGCCGCTGCCTCCCCCGCGAAAGTCATGGCCGTCGTCAAGGCGGATGCATACGGGCACGGCGCCTTCCCCGTGGCCCGCGCAGCCCTGCAGGCCGGCGCGGCCTGGCTCGGCGTGGCCCACATTTCCGAGGCCCTGGCGCTGCGCGCCGCCGGCATCGACGCGCCGCTTCTCGCCTGGCTGCACACCACGGACAGCAACTTCGGTGCCGCGGTGGCCGCCGGCGTCGACATTGGCTGCTCAGGGTGGGAGCTGGAACGCATCGTGGCCGCGGCCCGTGAGCAGGAGCGGCCGGCACGGGTGCATCTCAAGGTGGACACCGGGCTGGGACGGAACGGAGCCACCCCCGAGTCCTGGGACCGCCTGGTGGGGGAGGCCGTGGAATACCAGGACCAGGGCCTGCTGCGCGTAGTTGGCATCTTCTCCCACCTGGCCGTGGCCGACGAACCGGAGCGGCCCGAAACGGACCAGCAGGTGGCCGCGTTCCGGGAGGCGCTGGCCATTGCCGAGGACGCGGGCGTGGATCCCGAGGTCCGTCACCTTGCCAACACTCCCGCCACCCTGTCCCGCCCGGACACCCACTTCGACCTGGTCAGGGTTGGCCTGGGCATCTATGGGCTGTCGCCGTTTGACGGGCAGACTTCAGCAGAACTGGGACTCCGGCCCGCCATGACGCTGCGCACCCTCGTGTCGCAGTGCAAGGACGTGCCCGAGGGGCAGGGTGTCTCCTACGGGCTGCATTACCGCACCAGGACGGCGAGCACGCTGGCCCTGATTCCGGTGGGCTATGCCGACGGCGTCCCCCGGGTCGCCACCGGTGGACCCGTCCGCGTCGCAGGGAAGACCTATCCCGTGGTGGGCCGGATCGCGATGGACCAGATGGTGATCGACCTTGGGCCCGAGGCATCCGGAACTGACCTGCAGGGCGCGGAAGCGGAACTGTTCGGGGACGGCGCCGACGGCGGGCCCACCGCGGAGGACTGGGCACGCGCCGCGGGGACCATCAACTATGAAATCGTGACCCGCATCAGCCCCCGTGTTCCGCGCCGCTTCATCAACGAGGACCAGCCGGCGGGCACCGGCCACGCGGGTAACGGCCACGGCCTGGTGGGCGCGCCCGGCTCGGCGGGGGCCGCATGAGCGCGGCCGGACAGTTGGCTGCCAACTGGGAAAAGACGTTCACGGCGACGACGGCGGAACAGACGCACGCGTTCGGCGCACGTTTGGCGGAGGTGCTGCGGGCCGGGGACCTGCTGGTGCTTTCCGGTGAGCTGGGTGCCGGGAAAACCACCTTCACCCAGGGACTGGGCGAGGGGCTGGGTGTCCGCGCAGGCATCATCTCACCCACCTTTGTGCTGGTCCGGATCCACCCGAACCTGCCGGATGGTCCGCGTCCCGGCGGCCCCGACCTTGTGCACGTGGACGCCTACCGGCTGGGTTCCGCAGCGGAGATCGACGACATCGACCTTGAAAACACCATGGACTCGTCCGTGACCGTGGTGGAGTGGGGACAGGACCGGGTGGAGCACCTCAGCGAGAGCCGGCTGGAGATCGACCTCCTGCGTGCCATCGGGCTGGATGCCGCCGGCAGTGGAGGTGGAAGCTTGGACTTCGACGGCGAAGACACCGACGAGCCCCGCACCATCGTGATGCGCGGCTACGGGCCGCGCTGGGCAACTGCCCCCGAGCTGGGTGCCCCGGAACTGGGCGGGCCGGAGCTGGGTGGACCGGAAGGAAACGCCCCATGCTGATCCTCGCGATTGACACTTCCGCGGTGGCCAGCGCCGCGCTGGTGTCCGATGCAGCCCCCGAAGGCGTGGTGGCCAGCTTCTCCACGGAGGACACCCGCAGCCACGCCGAGGTGCTCGCTCCCGGCATCCACACCCTGCTGTCCGAAGCCGGCGTCACCGGGCAGGACATCGATGCGCTGGTGGTGGGCGTAGGCCCCGGCCCCTTCACCGGGCTGCGCTCGGGCATTGCCACCGCCCGGACGCTGGCGTTCGTCTGGGGCAAGCCGCTGCACGGCCTGATGAGCCTGGACGCGGTGGCCCTGGAGGTAGCCGAATCCACCGCCGCCGTCCCGGAGTTCCTGGTGGCCACCGACGCCCGCCGGAAAGAGGTCTACTGGGCGCGCTACAGCCTGGGTGACGGGCAGCTGCCGCTGCTGGAGGACGGCCCCCATGTTGGTTTCGCCGCCGACCTGCCGGACCTGCCCGCCTTCGGCGCGGGCGCAGGTCTCTACGCCGACGTCCTCCAAGCCGATCCCGAGTTCGCGGGGGAGCAGCCCGACGCCCTGTATCTTGGCCAGTTTGCCCTGGCGCGGCTGGCTGCCGGGGAGGCCCTGCTGGACACCACACCCCTGTACCTGCGCGAATCAGATGCCCAGGTACCCGGACCACGGAAGCGTGCACTGTGAGTACCACCCCGGAACCCCACATGGCAGGCGTCACCGTCCGCGACATGACCCTGGGCGATGTACCCGCCGTCGGCGCCCTGGAACACAAGCTCTTCCCCATCGACGCCTGGCCCGTGCAGATGTTCCTGGATGAACTCTCCCAGCCGGAAACCCGCCGCTACCTTGTGGCGGAGACCACCGACGGCATCGTGGGCTACGCCGGGCTGATGTGCATCGAGCCCATCGCCGACATCCAGACCATCGCCGTCGTTCCTGATTACGAGGGGCGGGGCATCGGCAGCAGGCTGCTCACCCAACTCATCGCCGAGGCCAGGCACCGCGGTGCCGCCGATGTCCTGCTCGAGGTCCGCGCCGACAACCCGCGGGCCCAGCAGCTGTACGTGCGGTTCGGCTTCGAACAGATCCACATCCGCCCCCGCTACTACCGCGACGGCGTGGATGCGCTCATCATGCGGCTCCAGCTGGCCGCACCGGAAACTGATGGCCACCAAGCAACGGAAGCAGGCCGGCAATGAACCGCTCACAGCCCCTGGTGCTGGGGATCGAATCATCCTGCGACGAAACCGGCGTGGGCATCGTCCGCGGCACCACCCTCCTGACCAACACCGTCTCCTCCTCCATGGACGAGCACGTCCGCTTTGGCGGCGTCATCCCCGAGATCGCCTCGCGCGCCCACTTGGACGCGTTCGTCCCCACGCTCGATCAGGCGCTGGCAGACGCAGGCGTGAGCCTTGACGAGGTGGACGCCATCGCCGTCACATCCGGGCCCGGGCTGGCCGGCGCACTCATGGTGGGTGTCTGCGCTGCCAAGGCGCTGGCCGTCGCCACCGGGAAGCCGCTGTACGCGATCAACCACCTGGTGGCGCACGTGGGCGTGGGGCTGCTGGATGACCGCGCCAACGGCCGGAAGCAGGAGCTGCCGGAGAACCTGGGCGCCCTGCTGGTGTCCGGCGGCCACACCGAAATCCTGCGGATCAGGACCATCACCAGCGACGTGGAGCTCCTGGGCTCCACCATCGACGACGCCGCCGGCGAGGCCTACGACAAAGTGGCACGCATCCTGGGTCTTGGCTACCCGGGCGGCCCTGCGATCGACAAGGTGGCCCGCGGCGGCAATCCCAAGGCCATCCGCTTTCCCCGCGGCCTCACCCAGCCCAAGTACATGGGCACGGCGGATGAGCCGGGGCCGCACCGGTATGACTGGTCCTTCAGCGGCCTCAAGACGGCAGTGGCCCGGTGCGTGGAGCAGTTCGAGGCCCGCGGCGAAGAGATCCCCGTGGCTGACATCGCGGCCGCCTTCCAGGAGGCCGTGGTGGACGTGATTTCGTCCAAGGCGGTGCTGGCCTGCCGCGAGTACGGCATCAAGGATGTCCTGCTGGGTGGGGGAGTGGCGGCCAACTCGCGGCTGCGGGAACTGACCGGGCAGCGGTGCGCGTCCGCCGGCATCCGGCTGCACGTGCCGCCCCTGGACCTCTGCACGGACAACGGCGCCATGGTGGCCGCCCTCGGCGCACAGCTGGTGATGGCCGGCGTCGAACCCAGTGGAATCGCCTTCGCCCCGGACTCGTCAATGCCCGTTACATCGGTGTCGCTGCCGGCCTGACGGCAGAGCGCCGGGGGAAAGCGAACCGTCGCGGGGCACTTTGGCGGGCTCCGCCGTCGTACATCACGATGGCGGCCGGCGTGTCCGTGCCGAAGTGCCCTACTTCGGCAGGAGCACGTTACGCGGTGGGGCCGTTCCGCATCTGCTTGACCAGGTCCAGCACCACGGCCTGGAGGTTCCCGCCATTTTCCTCGGCCACGCGGCGCTGTCGCTGGTACCCGGCGCCGCGGCGGATGATCTTCTCGACGTCGGCAAGCTCGTCGGCGCAGCGCAGCTTGGCCGCCACCGGCTCCAGCCGGTTCAGCGTCTCCAGCAGGTGCTCGGTGACCAGCTGTTCCCGCCCTGCGGCGTCCAGGATGATGATGGCGTCCAGGCCGTACCGGGCGGCGCGCCACTTGTTCTCCTGCACGTGCCAGGGCGGCATGGTGGGAATGGTGCCGCCGTTGTCCAGGGTGGTGGAGAACTCGTCCACCAGGCATTGGGTGAGGGCCGCAATGGCACCCACTTCCTCCAACGTGGCCAGGCCGTCGCAGATGCGCATCTCGATGGTGCCAAGCGCCGGCACGGGCCGGATGTCCCAGCGGATCTCAGAGATGGTGTCGATCACGCCGGTGGTGAACATGTCCTGCACGTAGGACTCGTATTCCTCCCAGGATTTGAACTGGAAGGGCAGGCCGGCGGTGGGAAGCTGCTGGAACATCAGGGCCCGCTGGGAGGCGTAGCCGGTATCCTCGCCGCCCCAGAAGGGGCTGGATGCGGAGAGCGCCTGGAAGTGCGGGAAGTAGTTGACCAGGCCATCCAGGACGGGGAGTGCCTTGTCCCGGCGGTCCAGTCCTACGTGCACGTGAACGCCGTAAATGACCATCTGCCGGCCCCACCACTGGGTGCGGTCGATGAGTTTGGCGTAGCGGGCCTTGTCCGTCACGGGCTGCAGCTGCGGCGGGCTGAACGGGTGGCTGCCGGCGCAGAAGAGTTCCACGCCCATGGGATCGGTGATTTCGCGGACGGCGGCAACGGACCGGCTGAGGTCTTCCTTGGCCTCGGCAGCTGTTTCGCAGATGCCGGTGACCAGTTCCACGGTGTTCAGCAGCAGTTCCTGCTTGATGTGCGGATGTTCGTCGTCTTCGTTGAGTTCCGGGTGGCGGGAAGCAACTCCGCGGAGCACCTGGTTGGCCACGGATGCGAGCTCGCCCGTCTTTCCGTCCACCAGGGCAAGCTCCCACTCAACACCGAGGGTTGACTGCCTCGATGGGGCGAAGTCGATCTTCACACGTTTCCTCACTGTCCGGTTTGCCGCTGGCTGATGCCGCTCACAGGCTGCTGCCGGCAGGCGAACGGGTGGTTCAAGTCTAGTGCAGGGGTAGCATCGTATTGATGGCCCCGTTCCCCACGCGTCACAGACCTGCCAAAACCACTCCCGCCAAATCCTTCCCGCTCCTCCTGGCCCTGTCGGCCCTGGCGCTGGCCTCCTGCACAGCCTCCCCAACCGCAGCCCCGCCGTCGTCGTCCTCCGGGCCCACCGGGGCCCCTTCGGCATCGGCAAGTACGACGACGGCGCCTCCCACCGCTTCTGCCTCACCTGACGCAGGCTCCAGCCCCCTGGGGTGGGGCCCGGAGCAGCGCGACCAGGACGCCGCCGTCGCGGCCGTGGCAGCCATGACTCCGGAGGAGAAGGCCGGGCAGGTTCTGCTCCCGTTCTTCAAGGGCAACCAGGTGGAGGCGCACGCCGCGCTCATCCAGCGGCTGCACCTGGCCGGATCCATCATCATGGGCGACAACGTGCCACGCGATCAGCAGGGGAACGTGGACGTTGCCGCCATGGGCGCGGTGAACCAGCGGCTGCAGCAGGCTGTCGCCGCCGGCGGCCGGCGGTGGCCCGGGATCATCGGCGTGGACCAGGAAGGGGGCGCCGTGGCACGCCTGGGGCAGCCCCTGACTGAATGGCCCACGCCCATGAGCTACGGAGCGGCCGGCAACCCGGCCCTGACCCGGGAAGCAGGAAAGGGCCTCGCCGGCGAGCTGGTGCCGCTGGGATTCGACCTCGACTTCGCGCCGGATACCGACGTGACCATCGGGCCCAGCGACCCCACCATCGGCGCGCGCTCCATGTCCGCGGATCCTGCCGCCGCCGCAGCCCACGGGGTCGCCTTCGCCCAGGGCATGCTGGACGCCGGCGTGCTTCCCACCGTCAAGCACTTTCCCGGCCACGGCTCGGTGACCGCGGACTCCCACCTCAGCCTCCCGGTCCAGCCGGCCGGCATCGACCAGCTCCGGGCCCGGGACTGGAAACCCTTCCAGGCGGCCGTGGCCGCGGGCCTGCCGGTCGTCATGACGGGCCACATCGCTGTGCCTGCGCTGGAGCCCGGTGTGCCGGCGTCGCTCTCCGCACCGAGCTACGCCGCGATGAGGGAGCTCGGATTCAAAGGTGTAGCCGTGACGGACGCCCTCAACATGGGAGCCGTGGACAAGCAGTACCCCGCCGGCGCAGCAGCCGTAAAGGCTTTGGGAGCCGGCGCCGACCTGTTGCTGATGCCCGCGGACGTGGAACAGGCGCACGCCGCCATCCTCCAGGCCCTGGCCGCCGGCACGCTTCCCGCCTCCCGGCTGGATGAGGCCGCGCAGCGGGTGGCCACCATGATGATCTGGCATGCCCGGACCACGCCGCCTGCCGGAACAGCCGGCACAGGTGCCCCGGCCGGAAGCGGTGCGGCGTTGTCGGCGCGGGTCTCGGCGTCGGCCGTGACGGTTGTCTCCGGTCCCTGCAGCGGGCCCCTGGTGCCCGGTGCGGTGCGCGTGGCCGGCGGGGGACCGGGGGACCGGGAGAGCTTCGAAGCCGCCGCCGCACGTGCCGGCCTCGCAGTTGGATCAGGACCGCTGGTGAACCTCATCGGCTTCGGCGGGAATCCAGCGGCCGGGGACATTGCCGTGGCCCTGGATGCCCCCTGGCCGCTCCAAAACTCCACGGCTCCGGTGAAGCTGGCGCTGTACGGCCGCACCGACGCCGCCTTTGATGCGCTGGTGGCCGTGCTGGCAGGAAAGGCGCCTGCTCCCGGGAAGCTGCCCGCCGGCGTCGGGCCTTTCCCCGCGGGAACCGGCTGCCCCTGACCTCTGACTCCTGCCCCGGACCGGGGACCCCGCACGATGGCTGGAACGCGTTTAATGGTCTGGTGCCCATTCTGAATAAAGACATGACCCTCTGCATCTCGCTGTCGGCCCGCCCCAGCAACAACGGGACCCGCTTCCACAACCATCTGTACGGGCAGCTGGGCCTGAACTGGATCTACAAGGCGTTCGCGCCCACCAACCTGGAACAGGCCATCGCCGGAGTGCGGGGCCTGGGCATCCGCGGCTGTGCCATCTCCATGCCGTACAAGGAAGACGTCATCGCGCTGGTGGACGAGATGGACCCGTCCGCCAAGGCCATCGACTCCGTGAACACCATCGTGAACACCGACGGCCACCTCAAGGCGTACAACACCGACTACACGGCCATTGAGCAGCTGCTGGCATCCAACGGGGTCCCCACCGACTATTCCGTGCTGGTCCAGGGGGCGGGCGGGATGGCCAAAGCCACCGTCGCCGCGCTCCGGGACGCCGGTTTCAAGGACGTCACCGTCATCGCCCGGAACGAGGCCGCCGGGCGTGCGCTCGCAGGCCAGTACGGTTTCCAGTGGCGTGCAGCGCTCGACGGCGGGACGGCGGACATGATCATCAACGTCACCCCCATCGGCATGGCGGGCGGCGCCGAAGCGGACAGCCTGTCCTTCCCCGCGGAGGCCATCGAGGCCGCACGCGAGGTCTTCGACGTGGTGGCACTGCCCGCCGAGACGCCGCTGATCCGGGCCGCCCGCGCGGCAGGCAAGCACGTCATCACCGGTGCGGAGGTTGCCACCATCCAGGCCCTGGAACAGTTTGTGCTGTACACGGGAGTGCGCCCCACCGCGGAACAGGTCCGGGCAGCCGAGGAGTTCATGCGCGCCCAGTAGGCGTTTACACCGGTTCCACCACGATGGCCACGCGGTCCTCGCCGATGCGAGTCAGGACCAGCGTGGCCGTCCTGGCGGAACCCTTTTTGGCGGCGCCCTTGCCCTGCGGGAGGAGCTGCTTCCGCAGCTCTTCCGGGGTCACCGCTGTGCCGCGCTTCTTGATGTCCAGCACGGTGATCCCCTCCTCCTTCACCCAGGCCTTGAGTGCCTTGACGTTGTAGGGCATGACTTCCAGGACCCTGTAAGCCTTGGCGAACGGGGTGTCCAGAAGTTCCGCGGCACAGATGTAGGCAATGTGTTCATCCACCAGGTGCCCGCCGAGCTGCAGCGCCACGTCGGCAACCAGCCCGGCACGGATCACGGCGCCGTCGGGTTCGTACAGGTAACCCTCCACGGGTCCCACCGGAGCGGCCGGGCCGGCGCCGAATTCCTCTGCGCTGGTCAGCTCGGCGGGCCCCTGGGACCCCAGGACCAGGGCCGCCCGGCGGACCCCGGGCCTGCGCACGGCGTTGAACCAGAGGGTCACCTCGGTCACGTCCCCGGCAACCGAAACCCACTGGGCTTCGCATCCCGTGGGCACGGACTCGTGGGGCATGCCGGGGCCCATCTTCACGCCCACCGCCTTCCCCCCGGCCGCCAGCGACTCCACGAAGGACAACGGCGGTGAGAACGCCTCCGGGTCCCAGATCCGCTTGGTCCCCGACGTGGAAGTGACGCGGCGTGCCGGATCCAGCCAGACGCCGTCGATCCCCTCCAGCGGGACCGATGCCGCGTCCGCGTGGACCACCGTGGCATTGGGGAAGGGGATGAGGTTCATGGTGGCGCAGGCGGCGGTGGTTTCATCCATCTCCACGGCGGTGACGGTGATGTCCAGGGAAGCCAGGGCCATGGCGTCGGCACCAAGACCGCAGCCCAGGTCCGCCACGTGCCGGATCCCGGCTGCGGCGAACCGCTGCGCGTGGTGTGCGGCGACGTTCAGCCGGGTGGCCTGCTCAAGGCCTGCCTGGGTGAAAAGCATCTGGCGGGCGAACTCACCAAACTTCGCCTCGGCCCTGGTCCGCAGCCTGGACTGCGTCAGGACGGCGGATACAAGTTCGCCCGGGTGGCCGGCTTTCCGGAGCGCCGAATTGAGCTCAAACGCGTCCTCTTCGCGGTAGGGGCCCAGCGATGCCAGCAACTCCCAGCCTTCGGGGGTCAACAGGGGTGCGATCTGGTCCTGGGGAGCGTGGGGCATGGTTTCCAGCCTAGTGGAGGACGGCTGCCGGGATGCGGATACTGTTGAAACCATGGATGACAGCGCAGCCCCAGGGGAGACCGGCGAACATCGACCCAGGGACCGCGGTGTGGCTAGGTTTGCCCGTCCAGCCCTGATCGCCGCGGCCGTGGTGGCCGTGGTGTGCATCGCCCTGTTGGTGATCATTTTCCTGCTGGACACGTTCAACGCCACCGTTTATTCGGTGGGCGGCAACGACATCCACGACAACACGCAGGAGGCGCGGGACATCCGCGGGTTGTACGACGGCGCACGGGCCGGGAGCATTTTCTTCCTCGTTGTTGCCGTACTCACCGCAGCCGGGGCCGGTTGGGTGCTCTACCGGAAACGTCAGCAGGGAGGCGGCGAGGCCGACGGTGGCGAGGACGTGGACTTCGACGACCTGGGCCGTTAGGGAAGCATGTTTGCCGGCCGGATCCGCCGTCGGCCGGAGCCCGAAAGGCTTACGCCGATGACGAAACGTTGGCACTCACCTTGACCGAGTGCTAACCCTTACATAGAGTCTTCATTAGCACTCTCCCTAGGAGGGTGCTAACACATGAAGAGCTGCCAGCCAGGCTGCTGCCGGCACCGCGACGACGGTTTGCCAGCCACGGCGGAAAGCTTTCCAGTCCACGAATTTTGCTGACGAAAAGGAGAGGTCCGAGTGTCGGTCTCTATTAAGCCTCTTGAGGATCGTATTGTTGTCCGCCCGCTCGAAGCCGAGCAGACCACGGCTTCAGGCCTGGTCATCCCGGACTCCGCCCAAGAGAAGCCGCAGGAAGGCGAAGTTGTTGCAGTAGGCCCCGGCCGCTTCGAAGACGGCCAGCGGGTTCCGGTTGACGTTGCCGTTGGCGACGTCGTCATCTACTCCAAGTACGGCGGAACCGAAGTCAAGACCGGCGGCACCGAGTACCTGGTGCTGTCCGCCCGCGACGTCCTGGCTGTCGTCGTCAAGTAACTCTTCCGGATCCCCGTGCCGCCGGCCATGCTCATGCTGGCCGGCAGTGCGGGGTTTCTGTCTTTGAAAGGACAAAACCATGGCAAAGCAGCTTGCGTTTAACGACGCTGCCCGCCGGTCCCTTGAGGCCGGCATCGATAAGCTCGCGAACACCGTCAAGGTGACGCTCGGCCCCCGCGGCCGCAACGTCGTCCTGGACAAGAAGTGGGGCGCCCCCACCATCACGAATGACGGCGTCACCATCGCCCGTGAAGTGGAACTTGACGATCCCTACGAGAACCTTGGCGCGCAGCTGGCCAAGGAAGTAGCCACCAAGACCAACGACGTTGCCGGCGACGGCACCACCACCGCCACGGTCCTGGCCCAGGCCCTGGTCAAGGAAGGCCTGCGCAACGTTGCTGCCGGCGCCGCTCCCGGCCAGATCAAGCGCGGCATCGAAGTTGCGGTTGAAGCCGTGGCTGCCCGCCTGCTCGAAAACGCCCGCCCGGTCGAAGGCACCCAGGTGGCTAACGTTGCCGCCATCTCGGCCCAGAGCGACGAAATCGGCGAACTGCTCGCCGAGGCCTTTGGCAAGGTGGGCAAGGATGGCGTCATCACCATCGAAGAGTCCTCCACCACCCAGACCGAACTGGTCCTCACCGAGGGCATGCAGTTCGACAAGGGCTACCTGTCCCCGTACTTCGTCACCGACGCGGAACGCCAGGAAGCAGTCCTCGAGGACGCCCTTATCCTGATCAACCAGGGCAAGATCTCCTCGATCCAGGAATTCCTGCCGCTGCTGGAAAAGGCACTGCAGGCTTCCAAGCCGCTGTTCATCATCGCCGAGGACGTCGAGGGCGAGGCCCTGTCCACGCTCATCGTCAACCGCATCCGCGGCACCCTGAACGTTGTTGCCGTCAAGGCTCCCGGCTTCGGCGACCGCCGCAAGGCCATGCTGCAGGACATCGCCACCCTCACCGGTGCGCAGGTTGTCTCCCCGGAGCTGGGCCTGAGCCTGGACACCGTTGGCCTGGAGGTGCTGGGTACCGCCCGCCGCATCACCGTCACCAAGGACAACACCACCATCGTCGACGGCGCAGGCTCGGCCGAGGACGTGGCCGCACGCGTTGCCCAGCTGCGCGCCGAGGTTACCCGCACCGATTCCGACTGGGACCGCGAAAAGCTCCAGGAGCGGCTGGCCAAGCTGGCCGGCGGCATCGGCGTCATCAAGGTGGGTGCCGCAACCGAGGTTGAGCTGAAGGAAAAGAAGCACCGCATCGAGGACGCAGTGTCCTCCACCCGCGCTGCCCTCGAAGAAGGCATCGTGGCCGGCGGTGGCTCGGCCCTGATCCACGCCCTCAAGGCACTGGATGAGGATGCCGCCGTCAACGCCCTCGAAGGCGACGCTGCCGCGGCCGTCGGCATTGTCCGCCGCGCACTGGTCCAGCCCCTGCGCTGGATCGCCCAGAACGCCGGCTTCGACGGTTACGTGGTCACCTCCAAGGTTGCCGACCTGGAAATCAACAACGGGTTCAACGCCAAGTCCGGCGAGTACGAGGACCTGATCGCTGCGGGCGTCATCGACCCCGTCAAGGTCACCCGTGCAGCCCTCCGCAACGCGGCCTCCATCGCCGCGCTGGTTCTCACCACCGAGACCCTTGTCGTGGAGAAGCCGGCCGAAGAAGACGAGCACGCAGGCCACAGCCACTGATCCTGCCCGTCTTCACATACAGAAAACCGGTCCAGCACCAGCTGGGCCGGTTTTCTGTGTTCCGGGTGCTACGTAGCCGCCATCTCGGCGGTTTCGACTCCGCCCGCAGGCTCGTAGACCAACGACACGGCTCCCTTGGGGTAGCTGCGTACCGGCTCGGCGAGGCGGAATGTTGAGGGGACCGTCCCGGCGTCGAAGAGCCGCTTGCCCTGCCCCAGGGTGACCGGATACAGCCAGAGATGAAGGCGGTCCAGCACTTGCGCCTCCAGCAGGGACCGGATGAGGACGCCACTGCCGAACATGTGCACCTGCTGGTACTCGTCCCGGAGCCCGCCCGCCGCCGCGGCATCCGGCAGCACGGTGGTGCCGGCCCATACCGGATCGGACAAGGAGCTTGACACCACAAACTTGGGTATCCGGTTGAGCGTGTCCGCGATGTCCCCGGACTGCTGGGGCCAGTAGGCGGCAAAGATGTCGTAGGTCTTCCTGCCAAGGAGCAGGGCATCCATCCGCGCTATTCCAGCCGCAATGGCGGCGCCGGATTCGTCGTCGGAGACGGGTGCCTGCCAGCCGCCAAGGTTGAACCCGCCTTCGCTGTCTTCCTCGCGGCCGCCGGGCGCCTGGTAGACGCCGTCCAGGGTGATGAACAGGTTCGCGACGATGTTGCCCATCCACCAAGTCTGGAACGGGGCTCCGGCCCTGTCCAGTGCCATGGCAGGATGGTGCCATGCTGCTCCTTGAGCTCGTCAACACCGCGGAGGCCGTCACCTCCACCCGCTCCCGGCTGGCCAAGGTGGATGCGCTGGCCCAGCTGCTGGGCCGGCTTGAGCCGGCGGAAATCCCGACGGCGGTGGGCTGGCTGGTTGCCAAGCCCCGCCAGGGACGCGTGGGCGTCGGATGGAGTGCCATGGCGGCGGCCAAGGAGGAACCCGCCGTCGAACCAACCCTCACCCTGGCCGACCTCGACGCTGCCCTGGACCGGCTGCTTGCCACGGCGGGTACCGGATCGGGCGCGGGGCGCGCGGCCACCCTCCGGACGCTGATGGCGGCAGCCACTGCTTCTGAGCAGGCCTTCATTGCAGGTGTCCTGCTTGGCGAGCTGCGTATAGGAGCCCTGGAGGGAGTGCTGACGGATGCCGTTGCCCGCGCTGCCGGGAAGCCCGTTGCCGCCGTACGGCGCGCTGCGATGCTTTCGGGCGACCTGGGCGGAACAGCCCTGCTGGCCATCACGGGCACCGAAGCCGAGCTGGACGCCGTCGGCCTGGTGGTTGGCCGCCCCGTGCAGCCCATGCTGGCGGCCACCGCGGCCAGTCCCAGCGCAGCCCTGGAGGCGACCGGGGAGGCCTCGGTGGAATACAAGCTCGACGGCGCCCGCATCCAGGTGCACCGGTCCGGCGACGACATCAGCATCTACACGCGCAACCTCGCCGACGTCACCCACCGGCTCCCCGAGGTGGTGGACCTGGTTCGCGGGCTGCCGCTGCGGGACGTGATCCTTGACGGTGAAACCCTGGCCCTGGACGAGGAAGGCGGCCCGCGGCCGTTCCAGGAAACCATGGCGCGCTTCGGTGCGGATGCCGCGCGTGAGACGGTGCTGCATCCCTGGTTCTTCGACGTGCTGCATATCGATGGGCGGGACCTGCTTGATGAGCCGCTGTCCGCCCGGATCAGTGAGCTCGAGCGGATCGCGCCGCAGCACCGGATACCGGGGGAGGTCACGGCCGATCCCGCCGTTGCGGAACGGGTGTCACAGGAGGCGCTTGCCGCAGGCCATGAAGGCGTTGTGGTGAAGGCGATCGGTTCCACCTACGCGGCCGGCCGGCGCGGAGCCAACTGGGTGAAGGTCAAGCCGGTGCTGACGTACGACCTGGTGGTGCTCGCCTGCGAATGGGGGTCCGGGCGCCGCACCGGGATGCTGTCCAACCTGCACCTGGGCGCCCTTGACCCCGCTGGGGAGTTCGGAGAACCCGGCGGCTACGTGATGGTGGGCAAGACCTTCAAGGGCCTCACCGACGAACTGCTGCGATGGCAGACGGAGAGGTTCCAGGAGCTTGAGGTGCGGCGCACGGCCGGCACGGTGTGGGTTGAGCCGGTCACGGTGGTGGAAATCGCCATCGACGGCGTGCAGCAGTCACCGCGCTATCCCGGCGGCATCGCCCTGAGGTTTGCCCGGGTCAAGCGCTACCGGGATGACAAGGCTGCGGCCGAAGCAGACACGATCCAGACCCTGCGCGCCCTGCTGCGGCCGTAGCGCACCGTGAATGCGGAGGCTCCTTAGTTGCGGGCCCCGCTCCGCTGGCGCCTCAGGTTCCGTGCCACCCCGTGCGGCACGCGCCTGGAAACCATGCGGTAGAAAAGCAGTACCGCGAGGGCGGCCACCACGATGCCCACGAGGTTGAGCAGCAACTGGAGCGCCGAGCCCGCAGCCTTCTGGTATTCCCCCAGGACCAGGGCCACCGCAACGTACCCTGCCGCCGGAACGGTGGTCACCGAGATGAAGACCCCGATCAGGGCCGCGGAGCGCCGGCCGATGATGGAGAGCATTCCCGCGATGCCGGCCAGGACGGCAACAATCAGCGAATACGGGCCCGGATGGTAGATGAATTCCACCGCGGAACCCTTGTCCAGGGCATCCCGCGGGAAGAGACCGAGGGGCACCGACAGCCACGCCGTCAGTGCCGCCAGCAGCATGGCCACGGGGAACCCGATACCCAGGGCAATGGCAGCACGGCGGCCAAGCTTCCACTGCCGGGTGGCAAGCGAGACGGCGAGGGCGGCCAGCGGTCCGAACTCGGGACCTACCGCCATGGCTCCCACAATCGCGATGGGGGAGTCCGTCACGATGCCGATCCCGGCAAGCTGGGTTGCGAGCACCAGGAAGGCGAGGAAGTTCCATGTCAGGCGGGAGTCCTCTCCGGTTTGCCGCGTCACGTCGTCCCAGATCACTGCGTCCGCACCGTCCCCGGGGGCGGCCCGTTCCGCCCGGTCGGCTTTCTTTGACAGGACTAATTCCGGCGTGGACATGGCAATGGATCCAACGTCCTGGACCTTCAGGATCTCCAGCTTCTCGAGGAGTTCCTCCACTGACTCCCGGGCGATCAGGACCTCGATAACGTCGCCTTCCGGGACCACCGACGCACCCGCAACCAGCGCAACCTCTGCCGCGCCCCGCTGGTCCCGGCACGTCTTCAGCGTCACGGCGGACAGCTCGCCGGGCACGCAAATCCGCAGTTGGACAACCACGCCGTCTCCCTTCGATGATTGGGCCCAGCATAGTCCGAACAGGTGCGTTGATTGGCCGTTGCTGACCGGCTTGGCTAGGCTTGATGCTTTGGCTGGTGGGCGTCCTGAGAGGTTCTAGTGTCGATTACGGAAACGTCGAAGGCACCTGAACCCCCGTGCAGTGCCGCGAACAGGAAACAGTCCAGTGCCGCGAACAGGAAACGGAAGCCCACTTTCCGCCCCGAGGTCCAGGGGCTCCGGGCCCTGGCTGTCCTGATGGTGGTGGCGTACCACGTGTGGCTGGGCCGCGTGTCCGGCGGCGTGGACATCTTCCTGCTGATCTCGGCGTTCCTGCTCACGCTTTCCTTCGTCCGCAAAGCCGAATCCGGCCACCCTTTCAAGCTGATGGCGCACTGGCTGCACCTTTTCAAGCGACTGCTGCCGGCCGCCGTCGTGGTGATCCTTGGAGTGCTGGCAGGCACCTGGCTGATCCTGCCGCAGGGCCGCTGGCCACAGGTGCTGGACCAGGCCTGGGCGTCCCTCCTTTACCGGCAGAACTGGCTCCTGGCAGACAATGCAGTGGACTACTACGCGCAGGACCACGCCGGAGCCAGTCCGCTGCAGCACTTCTGGTCCCTGTCCATCCAGGGACAGGTCTTCATCCTGTGGCCACTGATCTTTGCCGCGACCGCTGCGTTGCTGAACCGGCTGCGCCGGGTTCCCCGCCTGCAGGGGCTGACCTACCGAGGGTTGCTCGGCGCAGTCTTTGGAACGGTTTTGGCGGTGTCGCTTGCCTACTCCATTGACCAGACCGCCGGCAACCAGGCCTACGCCTACTTCGATACGCGCGCCCGGCTTTGGGAGTTTGCGTTGGGATCGTTGCTGGCACTGGTGCTGCCCTACGTCAAGCCCGGCCGCGTGGTGCGAGTGGCCCTGGGCTGGGCCGGACTGGCAGCCATGGTGTCCTGCGGGCTGGTCCTGACCGTCGACCGGTCCTTTCCCGGGTACGTGGCGCTCTGGCCCACACTGGCCGCGGCGGCCATCATCATCGCAGGGCAAACCGGCAGCCGGTTCGGCGTGGACCGGCTCCTCAGCAGCCGCCCCGCCGTCGCCCTGGGTGACAACTCCTACGCCCTCTACCTCTGGCACTGGCCGGTCCTGGTGCTGGCGCTCGCGGCCACCGGCGTGGAGGCACCCAACCTCAAGCAGGGACTGGGCATCGTCGCTGCCTCCATCGTGCTTGCTGTCCTGACCACCCGCTTTGTTGAAAAGCCGCTGCGCGACTGGCATTGGCCCAAGCTTCGCGCCTGGCGGACCGCCGTCGTCATTGTTGCCTGCGGTGCCTTGCTGGCTGGTCCCGTGGCGGTTTGGCAGACATCGCTCACCGCAGAGGAAAGCGCGACGGCGGCACAGCCCCGTGAGCTGACGCCGGGGGCCCTGGCGCTCACGCCGGAGAACGAAAGCACGCCCGCGCCCAGGGCCAGGACCATCCCCGGGCCCACCGCCCTGGACAACGACTGGGCCGGGATCGACTCGCCCTGCACAGGTGCCAACGCCACGGGCGATCCCATCCTGGAGGGGTGCCGGCAGGAGCTTCCGGAGGAACCGTCCACCCGGCGCATCGTGGTGCTGGGCGACTCCCATGCCCAGCAGTACCTGGCAGCGCTGGCTCCCGTGGCGGCCGCGCGTGGGTGGGAATTGGTCACCCTCCTGATGCCCGCATGCCGGTTCGGCGCCGAATCGGAGACCAGGAATGCCGAATGCAACGCCTACAACAAGGCCAGCTCCGCCTACGTCCTGGAACACCGCCCGGATGCGGTGTTCACCGTGGCAACGCTGACCCATGAGGATGCCCCGTTCGAAACGGAGGTGCCGGGGTACCTTGACGGCGTCAAGCCGTTCGCCGACGCGGGGATCGAGATCGTGGGAATCCGCGACAACCCGAGATTCACCTTCAACATGCCCCAGTGCGCCCAACGGAACGGCGCCGGCGCGGCTGCCTGCAATCCATCGCTCGCCGAGTCCCTGGTGGAGCCATCGCCACTGGAGAACTACCGCGGCAAGCTGCCCGGGCTGCACCTGATGGACATGAGTGACTTCATCTGTGCCCGGGGCGTTTGCCCTGCGGTGGTGGGGAACGTGTACGTCTACAAGGACGACAACCACCTGACCAGAACCTATGTGGAGACCATGATCCCCATGTTCGAGCAGCGGCTGCTGGCTGCAACCGGCTGGAGCTGAGCCGGCCCTAAGGGTGGGTGGGGGCGTGCGGTTGCTCACATTACCGGTGTGGAATAGGGGGATCGGCGCCGAGGTTCTAATATTTACTCAACACTTTCTGCCCCCGGAACGCCGTCCTGCACGGTGGTCCTGCAGGATCGTCTGCACAGGCCAGTTCCGTAATAACGGGCTGGTCATCGGCTGCAACCCCTACCCGTGACCCAGCAACCAAGGTAAGAGGCGCACTCATGACCGAGCCCGAACACAACCCCTTTGGCTTCATCGGCCTGACCTACGATGACGTCCTGCTCCTGCCGGGCCACACCGACGTGATCCCGTCCGAAGCAGACACCTCCTCGCGGATCTCCAAGCGGATCACGGTGCAGACCCCGCTGCTTTCCGCCGCAATGGACACCGTGACGGAATCCCGCATGGCCATCGCGATGGCCCGCCAGGGTGGCCTGGGCGTGGTGCACCGCAACCTGTCCATCGCCGACCAGGCTGACCAGGTGGACCGGGTCAAGCGGAGCGAGTCAGGGATGATCACCAACCCGCTCACCATCCGTCCCGAGGCCACGCTGCGGGAACTTGATGACCTTTGCGCCCACTACCGCGTCTCCGGCCTGCCCGTGGTGGACGAGGACAACCGCCTGCTGGGCATCGTCACCAACCGCGACACCCGCTTTGTCCCCGAGTCCGATTTCCCGCTGCGGCTGGTCAGCGACGTCATGACCAAGATGCCCCTGGTCACCGGACACGTGGGAATCAGCCGCGAGGAAGCCTCGCACAAGCTCGCAACCAACAAGATCGAAAAGCTCCCGCTGGTGGACGAGCAGGGCCGGCTCAAGGGCCTCATCACCACCAAGGACTTCACCAAAGCCGAGCAGTACCCGCTGGCCACCAAGGACGACGAGGGCCGGCTCCGCGTGGGTGCTGCCATCGGCTTCTTTGGTGACGGCTGGGAGCGGGCCATGGCCCTGGTGGACGCCGGCGTCGATGCCCTGTTCGTGGACACCGCCAACGGCCACTCCCAGGGTGTGCTGGACATGATCCGCCGGCTCAAGTCCGACCCCGTGGCCGCCCACGTGGACATCATCGGCGGCCAGGCTGCCACCCGCGAAGGCGCCCAGGCACTGATCGACGCCGGCGCGGACGGCATCAAGGTGGGTGTTGGTCCGGGCTCCATCTGCACCACCCGCGTGGTGGCCGGCGTGGGCGTCCCGCAGATTACCGCCATCTACGAATCCGCCAAGGCTGCCATGCCGGCCGGCGTGCCGCTGATCGCCGACGGCGGCCTGCAGTACTCGGGCGACATCGGCAAGGCACTGGTGGCCGGAGCCGACACCGTCATGCTGGGATCGCTGCTGGCGGGCTGTGACGAGTCCCCGGGCGAGCTGATCTTCGTCAACGGCAAGCAGTTCAAGTCCTACCGCGGCATGGGCTCCCTGGGCGCCATGCAGTCCCGCGGCAAGAACACGTCCTACTCCAAGGACCGCTACTTCCAGGCGGACGTGTCCGGCGACGACAAGCTGATCCCCGAAGGCATCGAAGGCCGCGTTGCCTACCGCGGGCCGCTGTCCTCGGTGGCGTACCAGTTGGTGGGGGGCCTGCGCCAGACCATGTTCTACACCGGCGCGCCGACCATCCCGGAGCTGAAGGCCCGCGGCAAGTTTGTCCGGATCACGTCTGCCGGACTCAAGGAATCGCACCCGCATGACATCCAGATGACCGTGGAGGCGCCGAACTACGGTTCGCGCTGATCCCGGTGGCTTAATGCTGCGGAAGGAGGTGGGGAATTCCCCGCCTCCTTCCGCATTCAAGCCCCTATACCGCCGGCTGCAGTTCCGACGTCAGCTCCTCAAGGGTGGGCGGATTGGCGCCCGGGCGGCTGACCGTAATCGCGGCAGCCTTCGATGCCATCCTGCCCAGGGTTTCCAGGACGGACGGCGCCAAGCCATCGGTGCTCCGGCAGAGCAGGCCGTAGATCAGGGCCGCCATATAGGAATCACCGGCTCCGATGGTGTCTGCCACTACCGTTTGGACGGACGGAATCTGCACCCGTGTGGCGGGTGTTGCCAGCAGCGAGCCGGCTGAACCCATGGTGACCACAGCCATGCCCGCACCAAGTTCCAGGATCCGCGCCGCGGCGTCCTCGAACGTCACCCCCGGGTAGAGCCACCGGGCATCCTCGTCGCTAAGCTTCAGCACGTCCGCTAAGGGGGCCAGGTCTTCGAAAACAGCGAGGGCTTCCGCGTGGCTGCCCAAGAGTGCGGGGCGGATATTGGGATCGTAGGAAACCAGGCATTCACGGTGCGCCCGTTCCAGGAGGCTCTTGACGGAACCGGCTCCGGGCGCCAGGAAGCTGGCGATCGAGCCGGTGTGGAGCACCTTGGGAAAGGTGGCGGGGTGCACCGGCGGCAGCTCCCAGGAAACGTCGAATTCGTAGCTGGCGGACCCGTCAGCGCCCAGCGTGGCGGTGGCGGAAGCCGTGCGGCCCGGTGATTTCGACCCTGGCAGCAGCGCAACTCCGGCGCTGCCCAGGTGACGCTCGATCAGGGCGCCGCGTTCGTCGTCGCCTATTGAGGTCAGGAGGCTGGTTCGCACGCCCAACCTTGCCAGCCCGTAGGCGACGTTGGCCGGGGAACCGCCGGGGTGCTCCGCCGTGCCTTCGGAGGTGCGGACGACGTCGACGAGTGCTTCGCCAACCACGATGACATCGGGAGTGGAGGCGCTGGTGCCGGAGCCACTGGTGTAGGGCATGGGAGCAAACTTTCGTGAAGACGGGCGCGGACCTGCCGCCCGGGGCAGGCGAGCAGGTCCGCGAACAGGAAGGGGGGTGAAGGAAAGCGGTCGTACGCGGATCAGGCCGTGGCGGCGCCGGTCATGATGGCCACCGCGTCGGTCATGCTGTGCGACTTCGGGGTGATCGTGGCGGCGCATTTGCCGAGACGCTGGATGTGGATCCTGTCGGCAACGTCAAACACGTGCGGCATGTTGTGGCTGATCAGGATGACTGGAAGGCCGCGGTCCCGCAGATCCCGGACCAGCTGTAGGACCTGGTTCGACTCCCGCACGCCCAGTGCCGCGGTGGGCTCGTCGAGCACCACCACCTTGGAACCGAACGCTGCTGCCCTTGCCACAGCCACGGCCTGGCGCTGTCCGCCGGAGAGGTTCTCCACTGGGACGGTGACATCCTGAAGGGTTGAAATTCCGAGGCGGGTGAGCTCCTCCTTCGCCTTACGGCGCATCCCCTTGGTGTCCAGGACCCTGAAGATGGACCCGAGCGGTCCGGCCACCCGTTCCTCCCGGCCCAGGAACAGGTTCGACGCCACGTCCAGGGCCGGCGAGACCGCCAGGTTCTGGTAGACCGTTTCGATTCCATGCGCGCGGGCATCCTGCGGACGCTTGAAGTGCACCGGCTGGCCGGAAACCAGGAGCTCGCCCGAGTCCGGAACCTCGGCCCCGGTGAGGCACTTGATGAGGGTGGACTTGCCGGCGCCGTTGTCGCCGATGATGGCCAGCACTTCGCCCGGATACAGCTCAAGGCTGACACCGTCAAGGCCAACCACCTTGCCGAAGGTCTTGACGAGGTTCCGCGCCTGGAGGATCGGCTGCCGGGTTTCGGTCTTGGGGGATTCAATCCCGGTGGAGGTCATGACTTCACCTTTCGGATCCACTGGTCGATCGACACAGCGATGATGATGAGGACGCCGACGGCGAGGGTTTGGAACAGCACGTCCAGCCCGGCCAGGGAAAGCCCGTTGCGGAAAACGCCCACGATCAGCGCACCGAGGAGGGATCCCCAGACGGAGCCGCGGCCGCCGAAGAGGCTGGTCCCGCCAATCACGACGGCGGTAATGGAGTCCAGGTTCAGGTCCACCCCGGCGTTGGGGCTTGCTGCGTTGGTACGCCCGATCTGGATCCACGCTCCGATCGCCAGCACCGCGCCGGCCGCGAGGTAGACGCTCATCAGGACGCGGTTGACGGGGATACCGGCCAGGCGGGCGGCTTCCTTGTCATCGCCGACTGCGTACACGTGCCGCCCCCACGCCGTCTTGCCCAGGATGAAGGCGACCGCCACATAGAGCAGGAGCATCATGACCACGCCGGTGGAGATGCGAACGGGCCCAACGGGGAACGTGCTGCCCATCCAGGTCAGGAGCCCCGGCATGCTCGAGCCACGGACCGTGGAGCCGCCCGAGTAGAGCAGGGTCAGGGCGATGAAGATGTTCAGGGTTCCCAGCGTCACGATGAACGGAGGGAGCCGGAACCTGGTCACCAGGAAGCCGTTGACAGCCCCGGCGGCAAGTCCGACGACGAGCCCCGCCACCAGTGCGATGGGTCCTGGCATGCCGTTGTTCACAGCCAACTGCGCCACCACCATGGAGGCCAGGATCATCACGGCGCCCACGGAAAGGTCGATTCCGGCGGTGAGGATGATGAGGGTCTGGGCGATGGCCAGGGTTCCGACGACGGACACCTGCTGGGTGATCAGGGACAGGTTCTCGAACCGCAGGAAGCGGTCATTGAGCAGGCCGAACACCACCACCGCCACAATCAGGACGATGGCCGGGCTCAGTGCCGGGTAGCGGTGCAGCACATTGCGGATGCGGCTAAGGGGAGTTTGGCGGTCGAGGAATTCCTCGGCCAGGTCGGTGGGCCCGGTAACCGGCGGGCCTGCGGTTTGTTGCTGGGTCATCGTTGCTCCTGTCACAGTTCCGGCTTACTTGCCCCAGCAGATCTGGGTGGCGTCCGTGGTCGTGATGCTCTTGACGCCGTCAGCCGCCTTGTCGGTGACCAGTTCGACGCCGGTGTTGAAGAAGTCCAGGCCGGCAGAGTTTTCGGGCTTCTTGCCGGTCTTGGCGAGGTCGACGATTGCCTTGACGCCCAGTTCGGCCATCTTGACCGGGTACTGCTGCGCGGTCGCACCGATGATGCCGGACTTGACGTTGTTCACGCCCGCGCAACCGCCATCAACGGAGACCACCAGCACGTCCTTTTCCTTACCTGCAGACTTCAGGGCTTCAAAGGCGCCCGCTGCGGCCGGTTCGTTGATGGTGTAGACGACGTTGATGTTCGGATTCTTGGAGAGCAGCGTTTCCATGGCGGTTCGGCCACCGTCCTCGGCGCCCTGCGAAGCCTGGTTGCCCACGATCTCGTACTCGCCGCCCTTGCCGCCGGTGTACTTTCCGGTCTTGGCTTCGTCGCCGTTCTTCTTCTTGTCGGCGGTGTCAACGCCCAGGCCGGTCAGGAAGCCCTGGTCGCGGTTGTAGTCAACCGAGACAACCTTGTCGTCGAAGAGGTCGATCAGCGCGATGGCGGCCTTCTTGCCGCCCAGCTGCGCCGCGGTCCACTTGCCGATCAGCTCGCCGGCGGCGAAGTTGTCGGTTGCGAAGGTGATGTCGGCGGCATCGGCCGGGTCCGGCGGGGTGTCCAGTGCGATGACGAACAGCCCGGCGTCCTTCGCCTTCTTCAGGGCGTCGACGACGGACGGGCCGTTGGGCGTGATGAGGATGCCTTTGTCGCCCTTGGAGATGGCGTTTTCGATTGCCTGGATCTGGGTGTCTTCGTCGCCGTCGGCCTTTCCTGCCGCGAGCTTGAGGTCGACGCCGTCCGTAGCAGCCGCCTTCTTCGCACCCTCCTGCATGGAGACGAAGAACGGGTTCGACGTGGTCTTCACGATCAGTGAGACACCGATTTTCTCCGAGGAAGTACCGTCGGTGGAGCCTGTTGCGGAAGAGTTGCCCCCGCAGGCCGAGAGGCTGAGGGCGCCCAGGGTCAGGACTGCGCCGATGGCGAGGGAACGAGTAACAGTGTGCCGCGGGGTTTTGGAACTCAACATTGAATCTCCTGGTCTCAGGGCACTTAGCGTGCCTGACAACGATGTCATCGCTCATGTAATCAATGTCACAGGGTAGAGTCAAGTGTGAATCGATGATGAAGAGCGAGGTATTGACAACGATGTCTAATCGTTACCAGTCCGAGGTCAGCACGAACCGACCTACCATGCGCCATGTGGCCGCCTTGGCTGGCGTTGGGATCAAGACTGTTTCCCGGGTGATGAATGACGAGCCCGGCGTTTCGGAGGCCACGCGCCAGCGTGTCCTGGGAGCTTCCCAGCAGTTGCACTACCAATTGGACATGGCGGCGGGGAGCCTGCGTCGCGCCGGCCGAAAGACCTTGTCCATTGGGTTGCTGCTGCCCAGCGTTGCCAACCCTTTCAGCAGCGAAATCCACCGCGCACTGGAAGACGCCCTCGGCGAGCGCGGAATCGCCGTGTTCGCTGCAAGCCTCGACGACGACCCCGAGCGGGAGAAGGCCCTGGTGGGAGCGTTCCTCGGGCGCAGGGTGGATGGCATGGTCCTGACACCCATTGCCAGGAGCCAGGCCTACGTCATCCCCGAGCACTCCCGGGACCTGCCCCTCGTCTTCATCGACCGCGAGCCGGTGGGGATCGAGGCCGACGCTGTGGTAACCGACAACGCTGCCGGCTCTGCGCGGGCTGCAGCCCATCTCCTCAAGCACGGCCATACCAAACTTGCCTACCTGGGTGACCGCCCTGATATCCAGACTGCCCGCGATCGCCGCAGGGGCTTCATGGAGGAACTCGGCCGGGCGGGCGTTGCCACCGGTTCTGTTCCGGTTCGCGATGGCCTGCACGACGAAGAATCAGCGCGGCTCGCTGCCCACGAACTCCTTGCGTCCGACAACCCGCCTACTGCCATCTTCTCCAGCCAGAACCTCGTGACGTTCGGCGTCATGAGGGCACTGCGTGAACGGGGAGCCAGCCACCGGGTGGCGTTGGTGGGCTTCGACGACTTCACGCTCGCCGACATGATGGACCCGGGCATCACCGTCATCGCACAGCATCCTGACCGGATCGGGAAGCTCGCCGCTGAGCGGTTGCTCGCCCGCATGGACGGCGACGACAGCGCTCCCCAGGCTTATGTTGTCCCCTCGGAACTGATCGTGCGCGGCTCGGGCGAGCTGCCGCCGTCGAACTGACCCACCCACAACAGAAAGAAGCAAGCCCATGACCAAAACACTGTATGCAGAATTCACCGTCAAGCCCGGAAGCGAAGGACGCGTCGCGGAGATGATGCGGGAACTGACGGAGCGCGTGCGCCGCGAGCCGGGCAACGAACATTTCCTTCCGTATACCCGGGAGTCCAACCCGCGTGAGTACTTCGTATTCGAGGTGTACCGGGACGACGACGCTTTCCAGGAGCACATCACCGCCGAATACGGAGCCACATTCAATGCCGAGCTGGCGCGGCACATCGAAGAGGACGGGTCGGTCCTGACCTGGCTGCAGCCGGTGGAATAGTTTCGCCGGGGGCTTCAGCATGCCCGGCCACCGGATGCCGCCGGCTGGGCATGCTGAAGCCTGCTTTCTCAGCCCCGGGCCTTCCCTCCGGCGTTGACCGCCTTGAGGGACGCCAGGAACATGGCCTGTTTCATCGGTGTGACGGTGAGCGACTTCAACTGCGCAACGCCGCCCTCGGCGAACAGCGCTACCTCCTTGGCTCCGTCCGCAGGGAAGACCTGATCGGTGATTGTCCGCAGTCCGCCTTGGGCGAAGACTTCCACCGAGGACCTGTCCACGTAGATCCGGAGGGTCACATTTCCCTGGGCATCCACGCTGACCGGTGCCGAATCGACCGAGGCAAACAGCGGATGGAAGCCGACATTGCCCGAATTCGCGCGATCGACATAGACCTCTTTTGTGGCGGCGTCGTAACCGACGGCTGTGGACGATGATCCGTTTCCGAATAGGGTGATCCCGGACTTGGCCGCAGTGCCGGGAGCGAAGGTCACATCGATCCGCTGCACATCCCCCGACGCCGCGGAAGGCAGGGCATGCGTTCCGGGAGTGATGGTCCCGCCTGCGGTATTCCGGTAACTGGGTGCAGAGGCCAGCCCGTCCACCTGCTTCACTGCCTGCTGCGTCAGCCGCGGGCCGTCCGGCGTTTGCGTCAGGCCGATCTCGCGGGGCAGCGACATCGCGCTGCGCCATGGGAAAGTGGGAATGCTGTTGGCGTAGTCCCAGTTGTTCATCCAGCCGAGCATGACCCGCTTATCTTCGGGCATGTTGCCGAAGGAAACCGAGGCATAGTAGTCGCGGCCATAGTCCAGCCAGTCATAACTGTTGAGGCGCGGCCGGGCCGGCTGCGGGGAAGCGGTGAACTCGTCGGCCAGGATGTGTCCCCAGCCGAACCGGTTGTTGTCCACGACCCTGATCTGCGCTTGGCGGCCGCGGAATTCCGCCACGTTCCACGACGCCCAGTCCAGCACCTCACTGTTCGCACCGGTAGCTGTGCGCACCACTTTGCCATCCACCACCAGGTTCACGGTGGTTTCGTCCGAGCGCGGCACCGCAGCCTGGTCGGTCAGCATGACATGGTCAGCGGTGAGGTGCCCCCAGCCGCCGGTCGCCTGGTCAACGACTCGAAGCCGGGCCTGCTTGCCCGCGAATTCGGAGACATCCCAGCCCTTCCAGTTGAGCGCGCCGGCGTCGTCCCCGGCCAGGGTGCGCACCACGTTCCCGTCCACCAGCAACTGGGCCTCCAGTACTTGCCCGGACTCCGGGGAACGGTGCCCGCCGCCCACCAGCATGCTCACAAAGTTCCGGGAGAGCGTGAACTCGGGGGAGGTCAGGCTGCCTTGCCGGTCGTCACCCGGGGCCGCGCCTGTTTCGAAGGTGTTGATGCGTTTAGCGCCGATGTAGTAGTCGCCTCCCGCCGTGGCGGGCTGATACGACGGCGCGAGGTCGCCCGTGCCGGTCCAGCCGGCTTCGGCGAGGGTAGTGCCGTCCGGGACCTCGAAGCCATTGAACAGCAGGTCTCCCGGCGGCGGCGTATTGTCCAGCTTGTCGGAGGCCCGCGGATGCTGGCCTCCACCCACCAGGAAGTTGATGTAGTCGCTGTCTACGGTAAAGCCAGGCGAGGACATGGACCCCAGGGGCCAGTCGCCGTCGTTGAAGGAATTTACCAAGCCCGCGCCTACGAACCCGCCAACGAGGTTTTGGCCCGGCAGGGTTCCGGCTGCCGGAGCGTCAGTGAAGGGTCCGTTCTTCCAGTTGCCGGGTTCATTGCTCACGGCCCACCCGTTGTATGTGCCGTCGTTGAATCCCGCCACGGGGGTTCCGGAGGGTAGCGCATCGCTGGGTTTCGTGGTCTCCGAGGTAAACGTGACGCCATCGAAGCTGCCCACGAAGTACTGACCCGCCGAGCCGCCAGCCACCCCGCCGGGATTGATATTGACCACCATGACCCATTTGACGTTGTTCGGGTCTCCGTCAACGGCCAGCGGGAAGAGGTCGGGGCATTCCCACAGTCCGCCCGTGGCATTGGCGGGCCCGAATTCGCTCAGGGCCGTCCAGTCCTTGAGGTTGGTTGACTTGTAAAGCAGTACTTTGTGGTCCAGGGCCTCAACGGCCGCCATCACCCAGTAGCCGCCTTCGGCAGTGCTGTACCAAAACACCTTTGGGTCCCGGAAGTTGGCGGAGTTCCGGTTCAGGACCGGGTCCGCACTGTATTTGGTCCAGGTTTGTCCGTCATCAAGGCTGTAGGCCAGCGACTGGGCCTGGAGCCCGCGGTGCGGCGAGGCGTCTTTGTAGGCACTGGTGTAAATCGCAATCAGCGGCGGGTTCTCCGTAGTCCCCAGACCGGATGTATTGTTCTTGTCCACCACAACGCTGCCCGAGAACACGTCCTCCTGGGTATCCGTGGAAATGGCGAGCGGCTGCTCCTGCCAATGAACGAGGTCAGTGGAGGTGGCATGTCCCCAGGACATGTTGCCCCAGGTGTTTCCGGACGGGTTGTGCTGGAAGAAAAGATGGTAGATCCCCTTGTGGTAGACCATTCCGTTGGGATCGTTCATCCAGTTCTTGGCCGGCGAGAAATGGTACGCCGGCCTGTAGGTTTCCTGGCCCAAAGTGCTGCCCGTGGTGGGCCCGGGGGGAGGATTCCCGTCCGACTTCCCTGCAATCGCAGGTCCAGCGCCGGCCAACGCTCCGGTCAATATCAAACCCGTCAGCGTCAGGGCCGAAAGGAGCCGCGTGCTTCCCTTTTGTTTTCTGTGCATTTTGAGGTCGCCCTTCATCGCGCGTTCAGTTAGACAACGATGTCAATACGTGACGGAGCGTAGGTTAAGTCCACGAGACAAGTCAACGAACTCCGGCGGCCGGGCATCGGCAAGGACCTGGCTGCTTTCGAGCCCGTCTGACCGGCACGGCGCTAGACACCGTTGTCATGACAGCGGGCAAGAGGTGGGAACGGACCTGCAGAACCAGCCCCAGCCGGCCTGCGGCAACGGTTGTTGGCTGCGCCGAACGCCCTTCCGGGCTACCGCAAACTTTCGGTGCGCGCCCTAGGCTTGAGGTATGCCCCCATCACGCCATCCGGCGGAACTGAGCCCGAAGAGCGAACCCCACCGGCGGCTTGCCATACGGCCTTACGCCCGCGCCGTGGCCCAGGTCTTGCGGGTCAGTTTCCGTGCATCCCCGGGCGCGGTGATCATGAAGGTGCTCGGCTCGCTGATCTCGGCCGTTCTTCCCCTGGTCACCACCTACTTTGCGTCCCTCACCACCACCGCGCTGGCCGCAGCCTACGCGGGCGACGCCGGAGCCGGACGCGTTGCGATCGTCTACGTCATTGTCACCGCGGCGCTGGGACTCTTCTGGGGCGCCTTCAACAGCGTTGACCGGTACATCCAGCAGTTGATGAGCTTCAAGGTGGGCGCCATTGTGGGCGACCAGATGTATCAGCGTTTCCTCGCCCTCGAATTCTGGCGCTATGACGACAAAGAAACCGTGGACCTCTACGACCGCGCCAAACGGTTCTCCGACTCCTATGCAAGGGTCCTGGACCGCATTGCCGCTATCTTTACGCAGCTCATCTCGGTCATCCTGGCCATCGGCGCCCTGCTGTTGGTCAGCTGGTGGATCGCCGTGATCGTCCTGGTGGCGATCGTGCCCAGCGTGTACCTGCAGTTCAAGCTGTCCAGGGAACAGATTGCGCACTGGAACACGCAGGTGGACTCACGCCGCCAACGCCGGATGATTGAAACCAACCTCCTCCGGCCGCAGCACATTGCCGAGATGCGGCTGTATGGCATTGTCGGTTTCCTCATGGACCTACGCTCCCGGCTCCGGGACGCAGACGAGCGGCGGCGCCTTGACTACCAGCGGCGCTACATCCCCAAGCAGCTGGCCGCCGATGCACTCCAGTACGGTGCGGAGGTGGTGTCGCTGATCTGGGTGGTGGGTCAGATCATTGCCCGTGCCCAGCCCGTGGGCCAGTTCCTCTATGTGCAGCAGATCGTCAGCCGCGCCCTGTCCACCGCGAACAACCTGGTGTCCTCCTTGAGCTCCATTGATGAAGACCTCGCCAACCTGAAGGACTACGAGTTGTTCATGGCAATGCCGGTTCACTCGGAGCACGCGCCGCCGTTGCTGGCAGCGCCGAAGGAAGTCGAGCTGAAGGACATCCGCTTCACGTACACCGGCAGTGACATCGAAGTGATCAGGGGCATCAGCCTGACCATCCGCCAAGGCCAGCACATTGCCATCGTGGGGGAGAACGGTGCCGGCAAGTCCACGCTGATCCGCATCCTGGCCGGCCTTTACCGTCCGGACTCCGGCCAGGTGCTGCTCGACGGCGTGGACCTCGCCGCCGTCGACGTCACCACCTGGCACCGCCACCTGGCGGTGCTGAGCCAGGAGTTCCTGAAATACGAGTTTGCCACCGCGGCGGAGAACATCTACTTCGGCGACGTTGACTCGCCGCGGGACGATGACCGCATCCGCAAGGCGGCCGCGGATGCCGAGGCGCTCGACTTCATCAATAAGCTGCCCAACGGCCTGGACAACCACGTCAGCAACTGGATGGAGGACCCGCGCGGCCGGAAGGGCAGCGGCCTTTCCGGCGGCCAGTGGCAGCGCCTTGCCATGGCCAGGAACTTCTACCGGGACGCGTCCTTCATGGTGATGGACGAGCCCACCTCTGCCATTGATGCCCTGGCCGAACACCGCATCTTCACCCGGCTCTTCGCGGACCGCAGCAGCACCATCATCGCCATCAGCCACCGGCTTGCCACCATCGAGAAAGCCGACATCGTGTACATGCTGGAGGACGGCGAAATCGTGGAGCAGGGCACGCACAAGGAACTGGTGGCCCTGCACGGCAGGTACTTCAGGATGTTCGAATCCCAGCTGACGGTAGAGGAACCTACAGCAAACTAAGCCTCCACTATGGTGGTGCGCACCCTCGCGACACTGGGCCTGGGCGGGACGCTGCTGAAACCGAAGGTCACGGCGGGCCGGATGGGGGCCAGCGCTCCGGCGTCGGCGCCTTCCCATGAAACGACGGCGGAGGTCACGTGGTGCAAGTCCGTCACCCCGTAAAACTCTGCCCTGCCGCTGCCCGCCGTGCCGTAGGTGCGGGCACCGCGGGCTGCCAGGGCGGCCAGCGGACTGACTGCGGAGAGCCAGCGTGGATGGACTGCAAGTCGCCTGGGAACTGCCTTCAGCGCGGAACCGAGGTAGGTCCTCGCCCCGGTGACTGCCTGGATTGCCAGCGGCCCGGCGTCGACCGCCAACGCGCCGCCGGACAGTCCGGCAGCAACGTCCACCATGCGCACCTCATCAAAGCTGTAGGTCGACGCTATGAAGCCGGCAACGTCGGCGGACGGCGCAAGCAGCAGGCGGTGACCTGAGGGTTCCTGCACCATGACGTCCGAGAAGGTCCCGAAAGGGGACTCCTGCCACATGCCAACCACCGCGCGCAGTCCGGATGTGGTGCCAATGCCGGCGATGTGCCCGTCGAAGATCCAGCGTCTGCCCATCATGCCACTGTAGCCACCGGCCGGGACCAACGGGGCTGCTGGGATAACCTAGAGCAGTGACTTATGAGATCGAGATCGGCCGTGGCAAGCGTGGGCGTCGTGCCTACTCCCTGGATGACATTGCAATCGTCCCCAACCGTCGCACCCGCGACCCCAAGGACGTTTCCGTCTCCTGGCAGATCGACGCCTACCAGTTCGACATGCCGGTGATCGCGGCCCCGATGGACTCCGCCATGTCACCGGCAACGGCCATCGCACTGGGCAAGCTGGGCGGACTGGGCGTCCTTGACCTCGAGGGACTCTGGACCCGGTACGAGGATCCGCAGTCTGTTCTGGATGAAATCGCTGCGCTCCAGGACGAAACCAACAGCCCAGCCGTCACTGGCAGGATGCAGGAGCTGTACCGGGCGCCCATCCAGCCGGAACTCATCACGTCCCGCCTGGCCGAGATCCGCGAGGCCGGCGTCACCGTGGCCGGATCGCTCACCCCGCAGCGCACCCAGGAGCACTACAAGACGGTCGTGGCCGCTGGCGTCGACATCTTCGTCATCCGGGGCACTACCGTCTCCGCCGAGCATGTCTCCAAGAACCACGAACCGCTGAACCTGAAGCAGTTCATCTACGAACTCGACGTCCCCGTCATCGTGGGCGGGGCGGCCGGCTACACCCCGGCGCTGCACCTCATGCGGACCGGCGCGGCTGGTGTGCTGGTGGGCTTCGGGGGCGGCGCAACCACCACCACGCGGCGCGCCCTGGGCATCCACTCGCCCATGGCGTCAGCCATTTCCGACGTCGCGGCCGCCCGCCGGGACTACATGGACGAGTCCGGCGGCCGCTACGTGCACGTCATTGCCGACGGCGGCATGGGCACCTCGGGTGACATCGTCAAGGCCATCGCCATGGGCGCCGACGCCGTCATGCTGGGCAGCGCGCTGGCGCGCGCCGAAGAGGCACCCGGCAAGGGCTGGCACTGGGGCCAGGAGGCGCACCACCTGGAACTGCCGCGCGGTGACCGCGCCAACGTCGGCACCGTGGGTCCGCTGGAGGAAGTCCTCTTCGGGCCCGGCCACCACACCAACGGCACGTCCAACCTCATTGGTGCGCTGCGCCGCTCCATGGCGACCACCGGTTATTCGGACCTCAAGGAATTCCAGCGGGTCGACGTCGTCGTATCGCCCTACGCAGGGAACTGACGCGTTGGACGGGGCAGGGTGGGCGCCGCCCACCCTGCCCAAAGCACGCCGCCAGCAAGTAGTGTGGGTTTACAACCGGCACTAGAGGCACTGGAGGCGTTCAATGAAGAGTGTTCCTGCAAACGGCGGAGCCCTTGGCCCCGAAGCCAGGGAAGCATCCATCCAGCGGTTGCGCGCCACGTCCGAACCCGGCCGGGAACTGGACATCCTGATCGTCGGTGGCGGCATCGTCGGAGCGGGAGCCGCTTTGGACGCCGTGACCCGGGGGCTGAGCGTTGGCATCGTCGAGGCAAGCGACTGGGCTGCCGGCACGTCGTCACGGTCTTCGAAACTCATCCACGGCGGCCTGCGGTACCTGGAGATGCTCGACTTCGCCCTGGTCAAGGAGGCCCTGCAGGAACGCGGGCTGCTGCTCTCCGAAATCGCCCCGCACCTTGCCCGCCCGGTGCCCTTCCTGTATCCGCTCACCAAGCCGTTTGTCGAGCGGCCTTACGTGGGCGCCGGCATCGCGCTCTATGACCTCATGTCCATCTCCAGCGGACACAGCCGCGGCGTGCCGTTCCACAAGCACCTGAGCAAGCGCGGCACCCTGCGCGCCGCCCCCAGCCTGAAGAATGATGCCTTCGTGGGATCCATCCGGTACTACGACGGACAGGTGGACGACGCCAAATACGTGGCAAACCTGGTGCGTACCGCTGCGTACTACGGCGCCCACGCCGTGAACCAGATGGCGGTGGTGGACTTCCTGCGCGAGGGCGAGCGGGTGGTCGGAGCCAAGGTGGAGAACCATGAGGACGGGACGCAATTCAGCATCCGGGCCAAGCAGGTCATCAACGCCACCGGAGTCTGGACGGACGAAACCCAGGCCATGGTGACCGACCGGGGCCAGTTGAAGGTCCGTGCCTCCAAGGGCATCCACCTGGTGGTTCCCCGCGACCGCTTCCAATCCACCGTGGGCCTGATCCTGCGCACGGAAAAGTCGGTGCTCTTTGTCATCCCGTGGGGACGGCACTGGATCATCGGCACCACGGACACCGACTGGCACCTGGACAAGGCCCACCCCGCGGCCTCAAGCAAGGACATCGACTACGTCCTGGAGCACGTCAACCAGGTGCTCAAGCGCCCGCTGACCAGGGAGGACGTTGAAGGGGTCTATGCCGGACTCCGGCCGCTGCTTGCCGGTGAAAACGATTCAACCGCCAAGCTGTCCCGCGAGCACGTTGTGGCACACCCTGTCCCCGGCCTGGTGGTGGTGGCCGGCGGCAAGTGGACCACCTACCGGGTCATGGCCAAGGATGCGGTGGACGAGGCCACCCGCACCATGGACGAACGGGTCCCGCCGAGCTGCACGGAAACCATCCCGCTGCTGGGCGCCAGCGGCTTCCGTGCGGCCTGGAACCGGCGGAACCGCACCGCGGAGGAATCCGGGGTCCATGTGGCACGGATCGAGCACCTGCTCAACCGGTACGGCTCCATGACGCCCGAGGTGCTGGCCATCATCGAGCAGAACAAGGAACTTGCCGAGCCCATCCCGGGAGCGGATGACTACCTGCAGGCGGAGGCGGTCTATGCCGCAACCCATGAAGGGGCCCGCCACGTGCAGGACGTCCTGACCCGGCGGACGCGCATTTCCATCGAGGCCTGGGACCGCGGCGTGTCCGCTGCCCCTGTTGTCGCTAAACTGATGGGTGACGTCCTTGGCTGGAGTGACGCGCAGCGTGAAAACGAGGTCCGCCACTACATTGCCCGCGTGGAAGCCGAACGCCTCAGCCAGCAACAGCCGGACGACGAATCCGCAGACGCCGCCCGCCTGGGCGCGGAAAACATCGTGCCCTTGCGCTGAGGGGCCGTTCGCCCTGCACTGCTGACAGAAGGGATACGCCTTGGCGGAACCACTGGACCCGTATGACGCCCACCTCACCACTGCCGACATGGTGATCCTGGAAATGGAAGCGAAGGACAAGACCGACGCCACCACCCAGTTGGCGGAACGGCTGCACGCAGCCGGGCGGATCTCGGATCTTGACGGGTTCCTGAAGAACGTCAATGCCCGCGAGCACCAGCTTGCCACGGGGCTCCCGGGCGGCATCGGGCTGCCGCATGCGCGCAGCGAGTTCGTCTCCCAGACCTCGATCGCGGTGGGGATCGCCAAGTACGGCCATGCCCTGGACTTCGGCGCCGCCGACGGTCCGGCCACGGTGATCCTGCTGATTGCCACCCCCGCCAGTTCCTTTTCGGACCACCTGGAAGTGCTGGCCACCCTGGCACGGTCGCTTTCCAAGGAATCCTTCCGCGAATCGCTGCGGCGCGCCTACGACGCCGAAGTGATCGCCGAACTCATCAACTCCAGCCTGGTGTTCTTCGACCACTAGGAACGCCCGGACCAGCATCCGGCCAGGCCCGTCTCCTCCCTGGGGCGGCCGGCCCCGGCGTTTAGTTGTTCTACAGAAGTACGAAGTACGGTTAAGACGTGTGGAAAACAGCCCTTAAGCCCCGATGGATCGCAGGCTTTATCTTCGCGATCGCGCTCTCCGGGGTCTTCGTGTTGTTGAGCCAATGGCAGTTCGGCCGCTCCACCCAACCCGAAGTGCCGGTCAATCCGGCCACCGAACAGGTCCAGCCGCTCACCAGCACGCTCCGGCCTGGCGAGTTCTTCCACGGCAGCGTCGCGGACCAGATGGTCACCGCCCAGGGAACGTACAGCGCTGACAAGCAGGTCCTGGTTCCGGGCCGGCTTCACGACGGCAAAAGCGGCTACTGGGTGGTGTCGGCGTTCGCCGTCAACGGCGCGCCCACACTGACGGGAGCCGCCGCAACACCGCAGACCTGGATCCCGGTGGCCCGCGGGTGGGTGGCTGACCCGCGGGACGCGGCAGCACCGCCGTCGGGCCCGGTTGAACTGACCGGACGGCTGCTGCCGTCCGAGGCGCCGGTGGCCGGAAAGGCGCCAAAGCCGGGGGAGGCGTCGGCGGTTTCCGTGGCCGAGCTCATCAACTACTGGGACGTGAGCAGCTACCCGGGCTTCGTCTCGGCCACCGCAGAGGTGGTGGGCGGCCAGGACGTGAGTGCCGCGGCCGTACCCGGCAACCTCTTGCCGCTGGACATCGGCCCCCAGCCGCCGGCACAGCACATCAACTGGCTCAACCTCTTCTACTCCATCGAGTGGGTCGTCTTCGCCGGCTTTGCCCTCTTCATCTGGTGGCGGCTGGTCAAGGACGACTACCACCGGGACCTCGAGGAGGCCCTCGATGACGCCGAAGGTTCCGAGCAGGACGAACCGCACCAGCTTCCCCCGCACCAGCCTGACCAGCACCAGCAGCCTGACCAGTCCCAGCAGAAGGTACAGCCATGATTGATCCGAAACCGGCCACCCCGTCCCCGCAGGCTCCCGGCGGCAAGACGTCCGGCAGGAAGCGCCGCTTCGGCGGCACCGAGGCCCAGATCCGGTCGGCCCTGAAGTTCTATAAGGTCATGGCCTACCTCACCGGCACCATGCTGCTCCTGCTGTGCGCTGAACTCGTGGCCCGGTACGGCTTCGGGCAGTACCTGTTCGCCGGCGGCACCAACGCCGTGACCGGCCAGCCGTTCGGTTTCGGGTTCGCGGACGCCGAGCCGCCGGGAGTACTGAACGGCGTGAACGTCTCCGTTACGGTCCTGATCGTGCACGGCTGGATGTACGTCGTCTACCTGATCTCCAACTTCCGCTTGTGGTCCCTGATGCGCTGGCCCTTCCTGAAGCTGGTCCTGCTGGCCCTTGGCGGCGTGGTGCCGTTCCTGTCCTTCATCGTCGAGAAGAAGTTCCACGCCGAGGCGGAGGCCGAATTCGCTGCCAACCCGCAGGCCCCGCAGCGGTACTAGCCCTCCGGGCTGCCGGCCGCTGAGGTGCCTGGCCCCTCGCGGCGGCCGCCCGCCGTCGTACGTCTGCTCCGTCACAGCACGGCGTCTCAAGGTGCGCCGGTGCAACGGCGCCAAGTAGGCTATTACGGTGACTACTCCCACTGCATCCCAAACTTCCCAGAAGCCGGTGCTGGTTGTTGATTACGGTGCCCAGTACGCGCAGCTGATTGCCCGCCGCGTCCGGGAAGCGAATGTGTATTCGGAAGTGGTTCCGCATACCTACACCACCGAGCAGCTCCTGGCCAAGAATCCCGCCGCCATCATCCTGTCCGGCGGACCTTCCAGCGTCTATGCCGACGGCGCCCCGAGCGTGGGTGCCGACCTCTTCGAAGCCGGCGTCCCCGTCTTTGGCATCTGCTACGGCTTCCAGGCCATGGCCAACGCCCTGGGCGGCAAGGTGGACAAGACCGGCCTGCGGGAGTACGGATCCACCGAAACCACCATCCTCGGTGACAGCCGCTCGGTGCTTGAGGGCATGCCCCAGCACCAGAAGACCTGGATGAGCCACGGCGACTCCGTCCATGAAGCACCTGCCGGGTTCGACGTCCTGGCCACCACGGCCGGCGCCGAAGTCGCTGCCTTCGCCAACGAGGAAAAATGCCTGTACGGGGTGCAGTGGCACCCGGAGGTCAAGCACTCGGCCTACGGCCAGCAGGTGCTGGAGAACTTCCTCTTCAAGGGCGCCAAGCTCGAACCCAACTGGACCACCGGCAACATCCTCGAAGAGCAGGTGGAGCGCATCCGCCAGCAGGTGGGGGACGCACGGGTCATCTGCGGCCTCTCCGGCGGCGTTGACTCCGCAGTGGCGGCAGCCCTGGTCCAGCGTGCCGTAGGCGACCAGCTCACCTGCGTGTTCGTGGACCACGGACTCCTGCGTGAAGGCGAAGCGGAGCAGGTGGAGCGCGACTTCGTGGCCGCCACCGGCGTGAAGCTGTACGTCGCCAACGAACAGGAACGCTTCCTCTCGGCCCTGGCAGGCGTCAGCGATCCGGAAACCAAGCGCAAGATCATCGGCCGCGAGTTCATCCGCGCCTTTGAGGAAGCCGAACTTGCCATCATCGCCGAGGCAGCTGCCCACGGCGAGAAGATCAAGTTCCTGGTCCAGGGCACCCTGTACCCGGACGTCGTCGAATCCGGCGGCGGCGAAGGTGCCGCGAACATCAAGAGCCACCACAACGTGGGCGGCCTCCCCGAGGACCTGCAGTTCGAGCTCGTTGAGCCGCTGCGCGCCCTGTTCAAGGACGAGGTCCGCGCAGTGGGTGCCCAGCTGGGGCTGCCGCAGGAAATCGTTGGCCGCCAACCGTTCCCCGGCCCCGGCCTGGGCATCCGGATTGTCGGCGAAGTGACCAAGGAGCGGCTGGACCTGCTGCGCAAGGCAGACGCCATTGCACGCGCCGAACTCACGGCAGCAGGCCTGGACAACGAGGTCTGGCAGATGCCCGTCGTCCTGCTGGCGGACGTCCGCAGCGTGGGCGTCATGGGCGACGGCCGTACCTACGGCCACCCCATCGTGCTTCGCCCCGTCTCCTCCGAGGACGCCATGACAGCCGACTGGTCGCGGCTGCCCTACGATCTCCTGGCCCGGATCTCCGGCCGGATCACCAACGAGGTGGACGGCGTCAACCGGGTGGTCCTGGACGTCACCAGCAAGCCGCCGGGAACCATCGAATGGGAATAGCATCCTAAGTGGCCGGCCTCCGCCAGCGGGGGCCGGCCGCTGCTTTTCCCGGATGAATCCCGGCAATTTCCCGTGCTCCAGTGTTGCGGTCGCTCAAGTCCGGCGCCGAAGCGGCTACTCTCGAATCTATGCCGGTATGGTCCAGGACGTCACGTGCAAGCGCAGAAAAGAAGGCAGAAGTGTCAGTTGGTCAAGGCCACCCGGAAGGCTCGGAAGAGCTTCGCAAATGGCTGTCCGGGCTTAAACCCGTTACCGGCGCGGACACGATGCTGCGCTTCACCAAGACACCCGAAGGCTCCATCGACCTTACGTCGGCACACCCCTCCGGGCTCGCCCAGCTCATGGCCGGGCGCCGCACACGCCTGTCCACCCTGATCCGTGACCGGCAGCAGTATGTGGTGGCGGCCCGCGCTTCGCGCAACATCCGGTCCAAGATCTTCGAGCTCGCCAACGACCGCGGCATCGATGCCGGCTACCTGTCCGCGGGCACTGTGGTATGGACGTCAGCCGTCGGCGGCAAACCCCAGCGGGTGTCCGCTCCGGTCATGCTGACCGCCATCTCCCTCACGGTACGGCCGGGGGAGGACGACTTCGAACTGCAGCTCACCGAGCAGGCGCACATCAACCCGGCCCTGGTGCGGCACCTGAAGAACATCCACGGGATCGTCTTTGACGTCAACGCCGTGACCCGCCTCGCCTACAGCACCGCCCGGTTCGACCCCCAGCCTGTCCTGGACCGGCTGGCCACCCTGATCCGGCCCATCCACGGCGCGGAAACCCAGCACAACCTGCTCGTTTCCACGTTCGCCGACCTCTCCGGCAACCTCGACGATCCCTGGATCAACGACTCCCATCCCCTTGTGTCCGCGCTGGCAACTGCTGCCGGCGGCGAAGTGGTGGACGTGGAGGAACCCGACCCCTCCCGCTTCCCCCACCTGGACAACAGGCACCCCAAGGACGAGCTGCTGCTGCTGGATGCGGACACTGACCAGCAGTACGTCGTGGACGCGGCCCGCGCCGGAGACTCCCTGGTGGTCAGCAGTCCGCCCGGCACCGGGCAGACCCAGACGGCCATCAACACCATCGGTGCCCTGGTGGACGCCGGCAAGACTGTCCTGGTGGTGGGCGACCGCCGCGCCAGCCTCAACGAGGTCTCCGGGCATCTGGAGTCGCTGGGGCTGGAGTCCATCCTGTTCCAGCTCTCCGGAAACGTCACGGCGCAGCAGCTGAAGGGCCAGCTGCTCCGGGCGATCGTGCGCAACGAAAAATCACTGGAACCCCAGCTCGGGAACCTCCACAACACCCTGGTGGAACACCGGCACGCCCTCATGGACCACGTGGCGTCGCTCCACAACGTTCGCGAGCGTTGGGGCTGCTCGCCCTACCAGGCCATGCAGTCACTCGCGGAGCTCACCTCCATCCACCCCGCGCCCGCCACCACCGTCCGGCTCAAGCGCAGCGTCCTGGACAGTATCCGGGACCGTGAGGAGCTGGCCGGCAGGCTCAGGCGCGCCGCGGAACTGGGCAGCTTCAGTAAGGCGGCCACCACCAGCCCCTGGCACGGGGCCCGGCTGCTGACCCGCAAGGAGACGGAGGAAGCCCAGGACCTGGTCCGCTCCGTCGCCAAGAGCCTTCCCCTCCTCCGCGACCGCATGGACGCCGTTGCGGAGCACGCCGAAATCCGCCCGGGCGAATCATTCGCCGAGTGGGGCGAGCAGCTGGAACTGCTGGTCGCCGTCCGCGGAAGCCTGGACAAGTTCACCCCGGACATCTTTGACCGGCCCGTGACGGACCTAATTTCCGCCACCGCGCCGTCCGCCTGGCGGCGTGAGCGCGGCATCGAGCTGACTGCCATGCAGCGCTCAAGGCTGCGCCGGGTCGCCAAGGAATACGTGCGCCCGGGCGTCCACATCGCAGACCTGCACTCATCCCTGGTGCTGGTGCAGGAGCAGCGCGCCCTGTGGGCGGGCTACGCCACCACGCAGCGGCACCCCGCCGTACCTTCCGGCCTGGCCGAAATGATTGCCATGTACCGGTCCCTGGACGGCGAACTGGCACAGCTGGGTGAGGCGCTGCGGCACACGGAAGGCGGCGGCTCGCTGTCCACCGTTCCCTACGCGCGGCTGATGGAACGCCTGGAGCGCCTGGTGGCGGACACCGACACGCTTAAGACCCTGCCCGAGCGCACCCTCCTGGTCGAGAACATGCGCGAACACGGCCTGGGCGAGCTCCTGGCCGACCTCGCCGAGCGGGAAGTCCCGGAGGGATCCGTTGCCGCCGAGCTGGAGCTGGCCTGGTGGCAGTCCGCGCTTGAGGCAATGATCAGCGGTGACGACTACCTGGCCATGTCCGACGGCGACGCGCTGCGCCAGCTTGAGGCAGAGTACCGGCTGGCGGACAACGCCCACGTTGCCAGCGGCGCCGCCCGACTGCGGTGGGACCTGGCGGAACGGTGGCGCACAGCCATCGCTGCCCAGCCCCGCCAGGCCGACCTGCTGCGGAGCCTGCTCAAGGACGGCCGGGTCTCCCTGCCGGCCCTTACCGCACAGGCTCCGGACCTGATCGGCACCCTGGTTCCCGTCTGGTCTGTCAGCCCGTACCTGATGACGGGCCTGCTTCCGGCGGAACAGCACTTCGACGCCGTCGTGATCCTCGATGCGGAAGCCACCTCGCTTCAGGCTGTCCTGCCGGCAATCGCCCGTGCACGGCAGGTGATTGCCTTTGGCGACTCGCGCATTGCCACGCCGCGGACCTTCACCGTCGGGGTGGAACGGCTGGCGCCCGGCGAGTCGGCCCACCACCGGGTGGAAAGTGCCTTCACGGCATTGTCTGCCGTGCTTCCGGTGTGGCGGCTCAACGTGGTGTACCGGGCGGTGGACGAGGACCTGGTCCTTCAGCTGAGCAAGAACTTTTACGACGGCGGCCTGCGCCGGCTGCCGGAAGGCCAGTCGGCCACGGGGCTGGACCGGTCGCTGCTGGTGGAATACCTGCCGGACGGCACGGGCCTGCCCAGTGCCGGCGACGAAGGCGTGGAGTCTGTGGTGGCCGAGGTCAACCGCGTGGTGGAGCTCGTCTTCGAACACGCCCGCCTGCGCCCGCGAACGTCACTGGCAGTGGTTACCGCAAGCCTGCGGCACGCCGCCAGGATTGGTGAATCCATCAGGCTCCAGCTGTCCAACCAGCCGGGCCTGGCCGGCTTCTTCGGCGCCGGGCCGGAATCTTTCCGGGTAGTTGACCTTGAACGCGCCCAGGGCCTGGTCCGCGACCACGTCATTTTCTCGCCCGGATTCGGGCGGACCCCGCACGGCCGCGCCCTGCACAACTTCGGGCCGCTCTCCGCGGAGGGCGGCCGGGAGAAGTTTGCCCTGGCCATGACCCGGGCGCGCCGTTCCATGCACGTGCTCACCTGCTTCCGGCCGGAGGACCTGGACCACACCAGGCTCACCCACGGGGCGGTGGATCTTTATACGCTGCTGGACCGGGAAATTTCCGGCAACACCGATCTCGGGACTCCCGCGTCCCGTGCCGCGGCCAGCGAGCAGGCACTGGGAGCGGACCCGCTGGTAGCGGACCTGGGGGACCGGTTGCGGGCCCGTGGCGCCAGGGTCTGGCACCAGTACGACGGCGCCATCGACGTGGTTGCCGCGGCGGATCCCCTGAACACCATGGGCCAGGACGACCCCGACCTCCCGCGGCCCGTGGCCATCGAATCCGACGGCACGGCCCAGTACCGCACCATGAGCGTGCGTGAGCGCAGCAGGCTGCGGCCGCAACTGCTGGAACGCCTGGGATGGCGGTACATGCCCCTGTGGACCATCGAGGTCTTCACGGACCCCTCGTCCTGCGCGGACCGCATCGCCGGTTACCTGGGACTTGAGAAGATGGTGCTTCCGGGCCGGACCGCGTCCAGCACAGGATTCCTGGACGATGACTTCAACCACGCACTTCACGGAATTGATGGGGCGCCTGCTGCCGGTGTTTCCTACCTGCCTTCCGAGGCTGTCAGCCAAGGGCCGGCGCGCCCAGGGGACAAGGGAAGCGGGTGCCACGACGAGAGAAGACCGGCCTGGGAAAGACAGGCCCGAGGAAGACATGCGCCAGAACGAGAACAACACCCGGAACACGAACGACCTGAACAGGAACGACGACCTGGATAAGAACGGCGGCTCGAACAGGAACGACGACCTGGACAAGAACGGCGGCGCGAACAGGAGCGGGGCCGCAGCCGGAACTGACCGCGGTGCCGCTCCCGCGGATTCCGCAGCGCCGGTGCCTTCTCCGGGGGCGCGGCCGGCAGCGGGGGGCACCGACGAGATCCTCCCGAGCAAGGCGGCGGAAGACGACGCCCGCAGCTGGGGTGACCGGGAGGACGATCACGATACCTGGTTGAAGGAACAGAAACCGCCGCACTGGGGCTGACCAACATCATCCGGGCCACGCTTGAGGTCAGGGCGGCCCGACCAGGACGAAGAACAGCCTGCCCTGGGTGGAGGCGCCGGCCAGGCGCAGTGATTGTTCGGCGGTGGCTGCCACCACGATCAGTCCATCGGTCTCGGTGGTGCCGAGCCATTGACCCCCTTGGCCGCCGTTGTTCGAGGTCCACAGCACCGGGACGGCAGACGCCAGGACCTCAGAGGGACCCTTCTGGTCGAACCCGTTGGCTGATGTCAGCACAATGTTGACCAGCTGGCCGGGGGAGACCAGCTGGATGGATGAGGCATCCGCCATCCGCAGGGGAACCGCGGCCGAACCGGGGGGCGTCCCTGCCAGGAGCCCGGGGCCCAGCAGCTGGGCGTCGGTGAGGAGCTGGCCCTTCCGCAGCGGCGCTGCGAGCTGCTTGCCTGCGGTTGCGGATCCATCCCGGAGGAAGCCGTCGGTCACCATCCCGGGCGGCACCTGGACCTGGGCCAGGTCTGCTGCCGTTACCGTTGTTCCCGCGGGCAGGTCCCGGGCAGCGGACAGCGCCGTGACGGTGGTGAGCGGGGCGGGAGTGAGTTGCTGGACAGCGATTGCTGCAGCTGCGCACAAGAGCAGGGCCGCTACGAGGCGTCGGTTGCGGCTTAGCCAGCCGGCAAACCGCGAGTGCAGGGGACGCCGTCCGGGGCGGCGGGGGATGTTACGGGCACCTGCAGCATGGACATGGCCGGGGAACCGGAGACCGTCGCGGCGACGTCGGAAGAGTACTGGCATGCGCCCACGCTAGGTGACGCCAAAGCGGCACGGGAGCCCGGACGGCGGCTATGTGGACAAAGGCGGCCGGACGCAGGGAGCGTCCGGCCGCCGTCGTAAAGTCCTGGGCTGCTTAGCTGGCGGCAGCTGCTGCCGGCGCCGACGCGGCGGGGGTGGCAGCGGGCGTCGCTGCGGGTGCGGGGGAGACGGAGCTGCCCTTGGAATCGCGGGAATCCGTGCGGTAGAAACCCGAGCCCTTGAAGACGACACCGACGCTGTTGAACTTCTTGCGCAACGTGCCCTCGCATTCCGGGCAGGACGTCAGGCTGCTGTCCGAGAACGACTGGACAATGTCGAAGGCGTGGCCGCAATCCTTGCAGGCGTAAGCATATGTTGGCACTGGTGCTCCTCCTCTTGGGCAAACGAGAGGTCCCGTGCTGCCACCGGGTAAACCGTTAGCAGTCGCAGGGCCTGAGTGCTAATTCTATCACTGTGCCCGAATGGACGGGCTCAGGCGTTGCCCGCCAATGGCCGGTATCCGGACGGGGCCAGGACGGCCGGGACCGGTCGGTCGAACTTCTCGGCCGGTATCCGGCCGGCGGGCAGCAATTCGTCATCGTAGATAACAGCGGCCAGGGGAATTTCCTTCCCTGCCGTAGCCAGGTGCCCCAGGAATTTGTCGTAGTAGCCTCCGCCCTGCCCGATCCTGTTGCCGGCGAGGTCCACTGCGGTGGCCGGAATAAAGAGCACCGCTGCGCCACCGGCCGTTTCCGGCCCGTGACGGTGCCCCGTGGGCTCCAGGATTGGTGCATATTTGCTGCGCTCGAAGCTGATCTCCGGCGTCCAGAACACCCAGCTCAATTCCCGGCCTTCCTCGCACACCGGAAGCAGTACCTGATGGCCGCTGCGATGCAGGGCGTTGATCAGGGGCAGGGTGGGCGGTTCGTGTCCCACGCCAAGGTATACGCAGGCTATCGAGGCGTGCTTCCCTGTGACCGTCCCCGCCCATGCTTCCCCATGGACGGCCAGGGCCGCGCCGGCAGCTTCGAGCTGCGCCGGCGTCAGCGCTGCCCGCCGCCGGCGGTGGGCGGCCCTGATGCCGTCCTTGACTGCGTTGGTCTCCTGCAGCATGGTGTCCTTCCTGCAATGCCCCGTATTGGGAGGTTCTTCCCGCACCGGCACGGGCTTGCCGCTCCGGTGGTTACTGAAATGCTTGACGCTGACGTTAGATTAGACCGGTGAACACCAGTAACCCCAGAGTCCGCAAAGCCGTCATTCCCGCCGCGGGCCTGGGCACCAGGTTCCTGCCAGCCACCAAGGCGATGCCCAAGGAAATGCTCCCCGTCGTGGACAAGCCTGCCATCCAGTATGTGGTGGAGGAAGCCGTCCACGTGGGCCTCCACGACATCCTGATGATTACGGGCCGCAACAAGCGGGCCCTGGAAGACCACTTCGACCGCGTGCCGTCCCTTGAGTCAACGCTCGAGGACAAAGGGGACACGGAGAAGCTGGCGTCCATCCAGGCGGCCAGCCAGTTGGGTGACATCCACTACGTCCGGCAGGGCGACCCCCACGGCCTGGGCCATGCGGTGCTCCGCGCAAAACAGCACGTGGGTGACGAAGCCTTCGCTGTCCTGCTGGGAGATGACCTGATTGACGCCCGCGACGAACTGCTCAGCACGATGATTGACGTTCAGGCCAAAACCGGTGGGTCCGTCGTCGCCCTGATTGAAGTGGAGCCGTCGGAGATCAGCGCCTACGGCTGTGCGGACATCCAGGACATCGACGGCGAAGACTACGTCCGCGTCAACCGGCTGGTGGAAAAGCCGTCACCCGAGGAAGCGCCCTCCAACCTGGCCCTGATCGGGCGTTATGTCCTGCACCCCGCCGTGTTCGGCGTCCTTGAACACACCGAACCGGGCCGGGGCGGGGAAATCCAGTTGACGGATGCCCTCCAGGAACTTGCCTCCGGTGATGGTGAAGGGCACGGGGTGTACGGGGTCGTGTTCCGGGGCCGGCGCTACGACACCGGCGACAAACTCAGCTACCTCAAGGCCTGCATCCAGCTCGCCATCGACAGCGACGACCTGGGCCCGGGCCTGCGGGAATGGCTGCCAGGTTTCACCTCGGACCTTTCCCGCTAGCGCCATGCGCAGTGGTCCCATCTGGCCGGTCACCCTGGAGTGCGGCGACTTGGTCCTGCGGCCCATCCGGTACCGCGACAAGAATGAATGGATGGAGGTGCGCTCGCGTAACAGTGAGTGGCTGCAGCCGTGGGAGGCCTCCAATCCGGATCCGGGCGGTGGGCTGCCCGATTACCGGCACATGGTCCGGTCGCTCAAAGTGCAGGCCGCGCAGGCCACGGCTTTGCCCTTCCTTATTACCGAGTGGAGGCCGGGCCTCAGCAGCCCCGCCATCGTGGGCCAGTTGACCGTGTCGTCAATCGTGTGGGGTTCGGCCATGATGGCAACCCTTGGCTACTGGGTTGACCAGGCACGGGCTGGACGGGGGATCGCCCCCACCTCCGTGGCGTTGGTGACGGACCACTGCTTCAGGACCCTCGGCCTGCACCGGATGGAAATCAATATCCGGCCCGAGAACGGACCCAGCCTGCGGGTGGTGGAAAAGCTGGGATTCCGGGACGAGGGGTACCGGCCCCGTTTCCTGCACATCAACGGCAAATGGGCCGACCACCGTTCCTTCGCCCTCACCGCGGAAGAAGTCCCGGAGGGCCTGCTGGGCCCCTGGCTGGCCTCGCGCCGGTCATAAATCCAACGGTTTGCCAGAGGGGGCACGACACACCGGGGCTAATGCGGCCTGAGCAGGCATGATGCTCATACGGTTTTGAGTGTGGACTTCCCCCTTAGCAGCTCAGTGATCCTCGTGGTTGCCGTCGCGCTCTGGATTGTATGGGTTGCCCCTTACGTCCTCCGGAACCGCCGGCACCAGTTCCAGCCTGCCGTCGACTTCCTGGCAGACGCCCCCGCCGATGAGGGGCCGGATCCGCACGCCGGCCTGGTCTTGAACGTCGCCGCCCAGCAGGAGAAAGCCATGGAACCCAGGAAGAGTCCGGCACCCGGTGCCGGCGCTGCCAGCACCCCGCCTCCGGCCCGGCTCCGCATCCGCTACGGCCGGACCGCGCTGGCCCTGGTGGGGCTGCTCTCCCTTGTCACGGCATTCATTTCCGGGATCCTGGCTGCCTTTGGCATCGGTTCGCCTGCCCTTCCGATCCTGTGCACGGTGCTGACTGTCGGGTCGGTGGCGCTGCTGCGTATGCTCGCCGTCCGCGACCGCAAGGCAAAGGTCAATGCTGCGTTCCGCTCGGCCATGAGTGCGCCTGCACGCCGCCCGGAGACGGCCGACGCGATTCCCCCAAAACCTGAGGCCGCCCCCGCGCGGCCGGACAGCCCGCTTTTCGATGCCGAGGCAGGCCAGGCCGGGATCAAGCGGCTCACGGCAGTTGAGCTTCGTGAAGCAGCCCTCGCCGTCGCGGTGGCTGCCGGCGATACCAGTGCTGCAGAGGCGGCCCCGGCCACTCCGGCGGGAACCCCTTGGGAGCCGGTGGAAGTCCCCAAGCCCGTTTACGTGGACGCAGCCAAGGCAAAGCGCCCGGAGCCGCAGCCTCTTGAACTTCCTGAGGCGCCCAAGGCAGTTGGCAAGCCGTCCCTGAAGCAGGGCGCTGCCGGGGTGCAGGCAGCGGAGTCCGCGGAAGCACAGCAGGTGGCCGATCAGCAGTTGACCAAGGCGCAGAGCGCGCTGAGCAACCTCGACGACGTTCTTCAGCGCCGGCGCGCGTAAAGTTTGGGCGGCGCGCCTTGGGATCCCGCGGCCGGCCGGAGCGTCAATTGGCGTTGGGCCGGGAAAATTTGTAGCCTAGGGACACCGGTTCCGCACCATCTTGGAACGCCTTGCAGGTTGCGGCCGATTCCGGGGCTATAGCTCAGTTGGTAGAGCGCTTCGTTCGCATCGAAGAGGTCAGGAGTTCGAATCTCCTTAGCTCCACCATTTGCAGGCGTGTTGCCAGAGCCAGAACACCTGGTTTGCCTTCCTTTTCAAATGCAGGTGCCCACCGCCGGGGCGATTCCTGTCCGCGGGTGGACTCCGCGGATCCTTCCCTCGCTCGTCCCTTCCCGTGGTCCTGATGCAACGAGCCGCTTCCGCAGACCGGGCAAAGGGCGCCTGGGGGCCCTGGTTGTGCGCCACGGTTCCTGGGCCTGGCTTGTAGGGAGCAGAGGGCGGGGACATCGTCAGGGGCCCTGGATGTGGCCTTGGCCGGCGGCAAGGGCGCCAACCTGGGCGAACTGCTGCGCGGAGGCTTTCCGGTGCCGCCGCATACGCTGGGCGGGTGCCTCACGGAAACCGGTGTCCTGGCCGGGCCCACGGATGTCACTCACCTGCGCTTCGAGGAACTTGCGGCAATGCCCGACGGCGGGGCGTTGCCGCCGGCGGAGAAAGAGCGGCACCGCCGGCGTGTGCTGGCCCGCGCCGCCAAACGCAGTGAGCTGGAAGGTAGGTCCGCAACCCGCACGCTCGTGAACGGGCAAACAGTGGTGGTGGACGGAACCGCGGGACGCGTTACCGTTCCCATAGGCAAAACGCCCCCGGATACAGGCCCGATCGGATGGGTGGGGGCCTAGAGTGGGCCTCATGGGAATCATCATCGGACTTCTTGTCCTCTGGCTCATCCTGTCCATCGTCGGCTTCGTCGTGAAGGGCCTTCTCTGGCTCGCCATCATCGGCCTGGTCCTCTTCGTCGCCACCGGCGTCTGGGGCTGGCTGAAGCGCAGAACCAACGCCTGACCGTCACCGCCTGCCCGGACCGGCTGTCACCGGCCCGGGTGGGCGGTGGGCGTTAGCGGTCGAAGGACCCTGTCTCTTTCCTCCTGCCGGCGTGATCCTTGCTCCATGAGCCTCACGAAGAAGGAAGGGCACCCCCCACAGCTGGCTCCGCCGGTCGTGCGCAACTTTGCCATCAACCGTGCCCTGCACCCCGACCGCCCATGGATCCGGGCCACCCGGATCAGCGTCGGTCTTGTCGTGCTGGCCGCAATCGTGCAAAAGACCTTCGACGCCACCCTGCCCGGCAACGACGTGGATGTCCCGCAGCTGTATTCGGAATTCACTGTGCAGGGAAATCTTGTCTTCGGGCTTGTCCTGATCATTTCAGGGGTGCTGCGGCGACGCCGGCCGCCGCTGTGGTGGGACCAGATGTTCGGCGCGCTGGTCCTGTACATGGTCATGACGGGCATCATCTACATCGTGCTCGTGGCTCCGCCGGAAGAGCCGTGGTGGACATGGGATTTGTATTGGCCGCAGGTTGCCCACCACCGCCTGGCCCCGCTGGTGGCGGCGCTTGACTGGATTCTCGTCACCCGGACGGTCCGAGGTCCCTGGTGGCGGCCCCTTGCCTGGCTGGGCTACCCGGTGGCCTTCCTTGCGTTTTCGTGGATCCGGGGCGGCCTTGACGGATGGTACGTGTACGACTTCCTTGACCCAACCCTCGATGGCGGATGGGTGAGGGTGCTGGGTTCCACCGGCCAGGTTCTGGTGGCATTCCTGGTTGTTTCCCTCATGGTGCACGCGGTGGGCAATATGCGGGTGGCGCTGGCCACCGGACGGCTGCCCGCGACGGTGATCCCGCCCCGCTAGATCCAGCCCTTCCTCTTGAAGATGCCGTACATGAGGCCGCCGGCAGCCACCATGAGGAGCAGCGCCAGGGGGTAGCCGAAGGACCAATGGAGTTCGGGCATGTTGTCAAAGTTCATGCCGTAGATCCCGGCCACGAATGAGGGTGCAAACAGGATGGCCGCCCAGGACGAGATTTTCTTGACCTGTTCGTTCTGCTCGGCGCTGGCCTCGTTCTGCCGGTTGGCTGTCAGTGTCCCGTCGAGGGTCAGGGCGTTCTGCAGCAAGTCCCGGAAGGAGTCCGCCCGGGAAATCACCCGCTCAACGTGGTCTTCCACGTCACGCAGGTTATGCCGCAGCTCGCTTTCCACTTCGTACTTCTCGAAGCCGCGCTTCAACTGGTCCAGCATCTCGGGCAGGGGGTGGATGGCGCGCTGGAACTGGATGACCTCCCGGGCCAGTTCGTAAATGCGGCGGGACACGGAGGAATCGCCGCTGAACAGCTGGTCCTCGATCTCGTCAATGTCGTTTTCCAGCCCCGCCACCACCGGGGCGTAGTCATCCACCACCCGGTCCAGCAGGGCATACAGCACCGCTTCGGGCCCGTGCCGCAGGAGATCAGGCCGCCCCTCCAGCCGCTGCCGCACCCTGGCAACGCCTGCCGTTTCCGCATGCCGCACCGTCACCACAAAGTTCTCCCCGGTGAACACGTGGAGTTCGCCGAATTCCACGGTTTCGTCCTCGTCCACGTACCGGGCGGGCCGCAGGACGGTGAAAAGGTTGTCGTCGTAACGCTCCAGCTTGGGCCGCTGGTGGGCCGAAACAGCATCCTCCACTGCGAGGGCATGGAGTCCGAACTCGCTGGCCACGGCCGCCATTTCCTCCGCCGTGGGCCGGTAGAGGCCGATCCATGCCATGCCGCCATGCAGGGACAGGGTCTCAAAGGTCTGCTCAAGACTGTCGGGCTCTGCATGGCGGACGCCGTTGACGTAGACGGCGTTATCAATGATGGTCATTCAGGAAATCCTAGCCGCCGGGGCTGCGGCACTGCTCAGGCCGCTGATGAGGGGCTCGGTCCGGTAGGGGATATGGGTGTGCAGGGCCAGCACGGTCTCTGTCCGGATGACACCCTTGATCCGCAGGACCTGCCGCAGGGACGACTGGAGGTTGTGGGTGTCCGTGGCCACCACCCGGCACCAGACATCGCCGCGGCCGGAGATCTCGTGGACTTCCAGGACCTGCGGGATGAGCCGCAGTGCTGCCACGACGCCGTCCAGCTCCCGGTGGGAGACCTCAATGGTCACAAAGGCCACCACGTCATAGCCCACCGCCTCCAGGTCAACCTCGCGCCCGCCCGGGCGCAGCACCCCGCTGCGCAGCAGGCGGCGAACCCGTGACTGGGCCGTGTTGCGGGCGATGCCCAAGGACTCGCCCAGCTCACCGATCTGGATGCGGGGATCCCGGATGAGGGCCAGCAGGATCTTCAGGTCCGTGGGGTCCAGTTTGTTCAAGATCGTCACTCTCCATCATTCGTGGATCCATAAGTTGATGATTTTGCTCAATTATCCCTGCAAGGTCGAAAGATATGGCGCAGCGGTACCGCATTCTTGAACCATCACAGTTGTATCCGCGCCGGGCTCCCACAAGGACCACCCGCCGCGGCGACCCCTAAGGCGGCACAATGACGGTCTTCAGCGAACTGCGCATGCGCCCGGCCACGGCCAGCGGATGGAATGCCACCACTACGGCGCGGCTGGTGATTTCCGGCGCGGTCATCTTCATGCTCCTGGTGGGCGCCAACCTTGCCACCCCGCTGTACCCCCTGCTGCAGGCCAACCTCGGGCTGTCCAGCCTCGACGTAACGGCGGCTTTCGCCAGCTACGTCCTGGCCCTGGTGGGGACGCTGCTGCTCGCCGGGCACTGGTCGGACCATATCGGCCGCCGGGCCGCCCTCCTGGTCGCTGTCCTGACCGGACTGGCGGGCGGCTGGATCTTCGCCGAAGCGGGCACGCTGGCTGCCCTGTGCGCCGGACGGGCGCTGCAGGGAATGGCCGTTGCGCTCGCCACGGGGGCCAGCGCGGCAGCCCTTCGCGAGCTGCTCCCGTCCCGGCCGGAGTGGGCATCGCGCTTTACGCTGCTGGCCTCCTCGGGGGGCGTAGCGGCGGGTCCCGTCATCGGCGGACTGCTGTCGCTGCTTCCCGGTGCCACCACGGCTCCGTACGTCGTCCATTCGCTGTTGCTGGCCGCGCTCCTTGTCCCGCTGTACCTGATCCGCGCACGCCCGGCCATCATGGTGCCGGCAGTGTCCCGCCCGCTGCACGTCCTTGCCCCGCGCCGTCCCTCCGTTTCACGGCAGGCGAGGGGCGCTTTCTGGCTGGCGTCCGGCGTCGGCTTCCTGAGCTTTGCCGTGTTTGGCTTCTCCCTGTCACTGGCCCCGGGCTACTTCGCGCAGGTCCTGGGCACGGACTCCCGGCCACTGATCGGCGTGCTGGCCGGCCTGCCGCTGGGGGCGTCAGCCCTGAGCCAGCTGGTGACCCTGCGCGGGCGCCTGGCCGTGCCTGCGGGGCTGGCCGTCCTGGGCGTCTCCGTCATCCTGCTGGGAGCCGCCGGCGCATGGCACAGCCCACTGCTGCTCGTTGGGGCTGCCGTTACCGCCGGCCTGGGGCAGGGCATGGCCTTCCGGATGGTTTTCAACGAGGTGGCGGGCAAGGTGGAGCCGGCACGCCACGCGCAGATCATCAGCACCGTGTACGTCATCACCTACCTGGGCAGCGCCGTGCCGGTCCTCGGCCTGGGCTGGGCCAGCGCCGTGTTCGGAATGGCGGCAGCCGTGCAGGGATTCGTCCTGCTGTGCGGCTCGGCGGCACTCGCCCTGTCAGCCGTCACCCTCACCGCTTCCATCAAAGCAGCGAAACAGGGGTCCGTCTGAGCGGGTGGATCTACAGCGGCGCTAGTCCGGAAGCGGGCCGTGGTTGCCTTGGATGTGTTCAAAGACCAGCGTGGTTTCGGTGTGGCCCACCACGGGATCGGTAGCCAAATTGTCCAGGACCCAGTCCCGCAGGTCTTCGGTGCTTCCGACGGCGATGTGCAGCAGGTAGTCCACCGAACCTGAGGTGTGGAAGGTCGACAGCACGGCGGGCAGGTGCGGCACGCGCGCAGTGAAACGGTCGATCTGGTCCCGGTCGTGGGCGCGGAGCCGTACGGCCACCAGGGCCTGCACCGACCGGCCGATGGCCGACAGGCTCAGCTTCGCCTCATAGCCCTGCACAATCCCGCGCTCCGAGAGGGCGCGGGTGCGCATCAAGGCGGTCGACGGCGCAATACCCACCATTTCGGCGAGCTGCTTGTTGGAAATCCTGGCGTCTGCCACGAGGGCCGCAAGGAGGCGCTCGTCAATGGCATCCAGCGGCTCCAGGTGCGCCCCGGGCCTGGTGTTCCTGGCATTCGTACTCACGGCGGTTCCTTCCACACGGTCCTTAGTTCATCCTAGACCGCAGAATCTCCACCATCGGCTCCACAGGCACGCGTCCTGCCGAACATCCGCTCTATCCTCGAAGCTGCTGGAGCGTGTTAATTCGAGTGCGGCACCGAGTCAGGCAGCGGCCGTTTCCGCGCGGGAATGGACGACCGCGACAGTTGCGGCAGTGAGGCACGCCAGGGCGATCACGGCTCCAGCCAGTGCGTTCCAGCCCCAGGCCTGGAAGACCAGGCCACCTGCCCAGCCCAGGAGGCTGGAGCCCAGGTAGTAGGCCAGGTTGTAAAGGGACGCTGCCTGCGCGCGGCCGGTGCTGGCGATGGCGCCCGTCCAGCCGGAGCCGATGCTGTGGGCTGCGAAGAAGCCGCCCGTGAACACCACCAGCCCGCACAGGATCAGCACCAGGGACGGGGTGAGGGTCAGGGCGAGGCCGCCAACAGCCAGGCCAAGTCCGCCCAGCAGCACGTTCCGGCGCCCGTATTTCGAGGTCATCCCCGCTGCCCAGCGGGAGGAGAAGGTGCCGGACAGATAGGCCAGGAAGATCAGGCTGATCACGGTGGCCGGCAGCCCGAACGGGGCGCCCGACAACCGGAACCCCAGATAGTTGTAGACGGCCACGAACCCGCCCATCATCAGGAAGGCCTGGGCATACAGGGCCAGCAGCCGGATGTTCCTAAGGTGGCCCCCGAGCGTCCGGACGGCGCTCCGGAGTCCGGCGGCCCGGGCAGGAACAAAACCCCTGGCCCGGGGCACCAGGACAAGGAAGGCGACGGCGGCAATCGTCGCCAGCACGGAAACTGCCAGGGCTGCCGACCGCCACCCCCAGAGTTCGCCGACAGGGCCGGCCACGAGCCGCCCTGAAAGTCCCCCCAGGGTGGTCCCGGCAACATAGCTTCCGGCGGCAAGCGCGGCGTGCGCTTTGCTGACCTCCTCGTTGAGGTAGGCAATGGCGATGGCGGGGATTCCGCCCAGCGCCATCCCCTCCAACAGCCGGAGGACCAGCAGCATGCCGAAGCTGGCGGACAGGGGCACCAGCAGTCCCAGCACCGTGGCCGCCGTGATGCCCCACATCATCGCCTTCACCCGGCCGATCCGGTCCGCCAGGAAGGACCAGGGGATCACGGTTGCGGCCAAACCCACGGTGGCCAGGGAAATGGTGAGGGCAGCCTCGGCGGCAGTGACGCGCAGATCGGCCGCCAGGAGGGGCAGGACCGCCTGGGTGGAGTAAAGCTGCGCGAACGTTGCAACCCCTGCGCATGACAGACCGGCCAGGATCCGCCCGTAGGCCCTGGACCCCTTGGGATGGCCGTTCCACGGAGGGGAAGCCGCCGTGCCGGAGCTCGCTTTCTGTGGCATCAAGCAAGCGTAGTCCCCGGGCAATGAATGCTTCCAATGCATATTTCATGCCAAACTGATAGCAATATCGGATTGCTTCCCGATTCCGGGAAAGCTCAGAACCGGCAAGGGAGCAGCCATGGAACCGGACCGGAAACAGTTGGCCCAACTGCTGCCCCTCATGCCGGTACTCGCCGAGCTGGGACGGACCGAACACGTCACGGAGACGGCCGAACTCCTCGGATTACCCCAATCGACGGTGAGCAGGGCAGTGGCAAGGGCCAGCGCCGCCGTCGGCACCGAACTCCTGGTCCGGGACGGCCGCGGTGTCCGCCTGACGCCCGCAGCCCGCACCCTGCTGCCCTACATCGAGCAGGCGCTCGCGGAGTTCCAGGCCGGCCTGGACCTGGTCCGGAACGAGTCCGAACTGGTCAGGGGCACCGTGTCCCTGTCTTTCCAGCACACCTTCGGCGAGGCCACCCTGCCCCTGCTGATCAGCGCCTTCCGTGCCCGGCATCCCGGGACCGGGTTCCGGCTCAGCCAGGGCGCCCGGAGCGCATGCCTTGAAGAGCTGTCATCCGGGGAAGCGGACCTGGCCCTCACCGCTCCCGTGGCGCCGGCGGGCAAAACCCTCGATTCGGCCCCGCTGTACCGGGAACCGCTCCGGCTGGTGGTGCATCACGCCCATCCCCTGGCCAGGCAGCGGATGGCCCGGCTGGCCGATATCCGGACGGAACCGTTTGTGGCGCTGGGAACCGGATACGGGCTGCGTTCGCTGACGGACGCCCTGTTCCGCGAGGCGGGATACCGGCCGCGGATCGCCTTCGAGAGCCAGGATTCACACACGGTCCGCGGACTGGTCTCGGCAGGCCTGGGCGTCAGCATCCTGCCGCCCGGCGGCGACGCCCCCGGCAGGACGCTGCGCCCGGAAACCGGAGACCTCGGCTGGGTGGAGGTGCCGCTGGACTCGGAGCTGGCCTTCCGGGAAGTCGGAGTGAGCTGGCGGCGCCGGAAACCCGAAACCGAACCCGTTCCCGCCAGGCTCTTCCGCGAGCTGGTGGTGGCCCAGGGGCCACGCTTGTTGGCCGGGCTGGTCACCAGGGCGGGCCGCTGACCCGGGGAACCGGATGACGACGGCGGGTGGCGGCAGCGCCTCCGCGGAAGGCAGGCGCGGCGCCCCAAAGCCAGGCCACGCAAGTACCCTTGTGACGTGACGAACACCCAGAACCCCTCCACCAGTCCCGACCAGCACGCCATAGACTCGCCAGGCAACCCACTGCACGGCGTCACGATCGGCCTGGACATCGGCGGCACCAAGACACACGGCATCCGCTTTGAAGACGGAGTGCCCGTCGCGGACGATGCGGCGGGGAGCTCCAACGTCCAGAACGTCAGCCGCGACCAGGCAGCACGGAACCTGGCGGAGCTTTTCGCCAGGATCGGTGGCGGCCGCGTGGACCGGGTGTACGCAGGGTCCGGCGGAATCGATACCGACGAGGACGCCGCCGCCCTGGCGGCCCTGATCCAGCCACTCGTCCCGGAGGCCCGCATCACCGTTGTCCACGACTCCCGCCTGCTGCTGGCCGCGGGCCGTGCCAGTACGGGAGTTGCGGTCATTGCAGGTACCGGCTCGGCTGCCTGGGGACGCAACGCCGACGGCGGCGAGGCCCGGGCGGGCGGATGGGGCTACCTGCTGGGGGATGAGGGCAGCGGTTACTGGCTGGGCAGGGAAGCGGTCCGGCACAGCCTGCGCAGGATGAACCAGGGCCTGCCGATTGACCAGCTCACGGCATCCCTCCTGGCATCCTGCGGCCTGGACCACCCCAACAAGCTGATTGCGCTGTTCCATTCCCCGGACACGGGACGGCGCTTTTGGGCCCAGCAGGCCAGGCATGTCGTGGAAGCGGCCGCTGCCGGGCACCAGGACAGTGCAGCCCTGCTGGAGCAGGCCGGCCGCGACCTTGCCGCCTTGGCCGGGCAGGTGCTGGGCCAGCTGAAAATTGAAGGTCCGGTGATCCTGGGCGGCGGCCTGGGCATGAACGTGGCACCGCTGCAGGAGTCATTCCGCCGGAACCTCGAAGCAGGCGGCATCACTGACGTGAGGGTCCTGGACCAGGAACCGGTGTTCGGCGTCCTGCAACTCCTGGCCGAACCGGCCTGACGGCCGACAGGAACCAAACCGCGCTTGCCCGTCAGCGGGCCAGGCGGCGCGCTTAGTCGACGGCGCGCTTACGGGGCGTCAACCGCACGCCGGGCAGCGGGGGAGCGGGAATGCGGCCGGCCTCCGCCCCGGCCTCCGGACCGTGGCCTGGCACCAGTCCATACCTGGCCGCAGCCGTTTCGGCATCCGGCAGCCCGGCCTGCGCTTCCCAGTCCTCCCGGGCCTGCTCCACTTCGTCGTGGGTGCGGCCCACAAAGTTCCACCACATCAGCAGTTCTTCACCGAACGGCTCACCGCCAATCAGCAGGAACCGCGTGCCGGGGCGGGCCTCCATCCGGAGTTCGCTGCGGCCGGTGCCCAAGTAGCCCAGCGGCCCCGCCGGCAGGTCCTGCCCGTCCACCGCCAGGCCGCCGTCGAGCACCAGGATGCCGTGCTCAAAGGCGGGGTCCAGTGGCAGTACCGCGTCCCCTTCGCAGGAAACGTCCGCGCCAACGATCGGCGAAAACATCGTCGCGGGGGACACGACGCCCGCAAACCCACCCACCATGACGGTGGCGGTGAAGCCGTGGCCGGCGACGCGCGGCAGTTCCCGGTGCTGTTCGAACGCCGGCTTCCGGTTTCTCTCCCCGTCGGGAAGGGCCACCCAGAGCTGCAGGCCCCGCTGCAGCGGCAACTCCCCGCCGTCGGGAAGCACGGCGAATTCAGAGTGCGAGACCCCGTGCCCCGCCGTCATGATATTCAGCTCCCCGGGGCGCACCACCACGTCGCTGCCAACGCTGTCCCGGTGTCGGATGTGCCCAGCCAGCGGCCACGTCACCGTCTGCAGCCCGATATGGGGATGGGGGAGGACAGACATGGCGGTACGGTCCGGCCCGAAGCTGTCCAGGAAGCACCACGCGCCGATGGTGGGCAGTCCGCGCTGGGGCAGGGTGCGCTTGACGTTCATGGCGCGCACCCCGCCCAGGGGCACCTCACGTTCGGGCCACAGCTGCAGGCACGGGCCCGACGTGCCTCCGGCAGGTGCGGGCGGACAAACTTCCGGCTGGGGTGAAACTTCCAAGTTGGTCACGCCTCCACTTTAGGCCTGCCCGGCTTCGGCTACCCATCCACGCCAAGCGGGGTACCGAATGATTACAGTAGGGATTCCTTTGCGGGGATTAGGGCCTCATCTGCTGAAGCCGGCCCCCGTTTGGGTTACCGTAACTATCAGCGTGCTGATGGCAATGTCGCGGTGCTGACAACAGCCCGTCCAAGAGAACAGGTAAGTCCGCACCATGGACCAGGCGATGATCGAGTTCCAGAGCGTTACCAAGCAGTACCCGGGCGGTCAGCCGGCGGTGGACGGGCTGTCCATGTCCATTGCCAAAGGCACTGTGACGGTCTTCGTGGGTCCTTCCGGCTGCGGTAAAACAACATCGCTCAGGATGATCAACCGCATGGTGGAACCAACGTCAGGGACCATCACCGTGGACGGCCGGGATGTCACCACGGTGCCGGCGGCCGAACTGCGCCGCTCCATGGGCTACGTCATGCAGTCGGCAGGTCTGCTGCCGCACCGCTCGGTCCTCGACAACATCGCCACCGTTCCTCGGCTGAACGGCGTCTCCAAAGCTGACGCCCGGAAGCGCGCAGAGGAGCTCCTGGACGTGGTGGGCCTGGCGCACTCCCTGGGCAAGCGGTACCCGTCCCAGCTGTCCGGCGGCCAGCAGCAGCGCGTTGGCGTTGCACGCGCGCTCGCCGCAGATCCGCCTGTTCTCCTCATGGATGAGCCGTTCAGCGCCGTGGACCCCGTTGTCCGGGACGAACTCCAGCAGGAACTGCTGCGCCTCCAGAAGGACCTGGCCAAGACCATCGTGTTCGTAACCCACGACATCGACGAGGCCACCATCCTGGGCGACAAGGTCGCCGTCTTTGCCACCGGCGGCAAGCTGGCCCAGTACGCCACCCCGGAGGAAATCCTGCGGGCGCCGGCCAACAACTTCGTCGCATCCTTCGTGGGGCGGGACCGCGGCTTCCGCCACCTGGGCTTCACGCCGTCCGACGGCGTGGCCATCCATCCCGTGCCCACGATCGTCCGCTCTCCGGACGGATATGAGTCTGATGCCAGTGCTGCCGGTGGCTGGCAGTTGGTGGTGGATGCGGACAAACATCCCCTGGGATGGTCGGCACCAGGGACCGAGACCGAGCTCGTTCCGGGTGGGTCGCTGTTCCGTCCGGGAGAGAGCCTGCGGCGGGCCCTTGACGCGGCCCTGTCGTCCCCGTCGGGCCTCGGTGTCGCCGTTGATACCGATGGCACGGTATTGGGCGTGGTCCGCGGCGGTGAGGTCCTGGCGCTGATCGAAGAGGCGCGCCAGTTGCGGCAGGCTGCCCTCTGATGGAATGGTTCCTGGCCAACACCGGCATGATCCTGGAACGCGGCGGCCAGCACCTGGTGCTGGCACTCGTTCCCATGGCCCTGGGCCTGCTGATTTCCATTCCGCTGGCGCAGTTGGCACGGCAGAACAGTGCACTCCGCTCCGTGGTCCTGACGGCTTCCTCCCTCCTGTACACCATCCCCTCGCTGGCGCTGTTCATCATCCTGCCCACCATCCTGGGCACCCGGATCCTGGATCCCCTCAACGTGGTGGTGGCCCTGACCATCTATGCCGTGGCACTGCTGGTGCGCGCCGCCCTGGATGCCTTCGATTCCGTGGACGCAGACGTCAGCCAGGCCGCGCAGGCCATGGGCTTCAAGCCGCTGGCCCGGTTCCTGCAGGTGGACCTGCCGCTCTCCCTGCCGGTCCTGTTCGCCGGGCTGCGGGTGGTGTCCGTCAGCAACATCTCGCTGGTCAGCGTCGCCGCCCTGCTGGGTGTCGGCAACCTGGGCATGCTCTTCACCGATGGCCTCCAGCGCGACTTCGTCACCGAGGTGGTGGTGGGGATCGTCGCCATCCTGATCCTCGCGCTGCTGATGGATGCCGTCCTCGTCCTGCTGGAACGCATCCTCACTCCGTGGGAACGGGCAGGAACGCGGCGGGGCCGCAGGGATGAAGGCGGCACTGCGCCCGCCGCTGCGGAGCGCGCCACCCTGGCGGGAGAAGCAGCGTGAGCAACGTCTTTTCAGATACCTTCGCCTGGCTTTCCGACCCCCTGCACTGGTCCGGAAGCATGGGCATCCCCGCCCGGCTGTTGGAGCATCTGCAGTACACCGGACTCGTCATGCTGATCGCCACTGCCATCGCCGTTCCTGTCGGGCTGTTTGTCGGCCACACGGGAAGGGGACGGGTGGCAGTCGTCGCCCTGGCCGGAGCCCTGCGCGCGCTGCCCACCCTGGGCCTGCTCATCCTGTTCGTTCTGCTGGCCGGCATCGGGCTGATGCCTCCCATCTGGGCGCTGGTGATCCTCACCGTGCCCCCGCTGCTGGCCGGGACGTATGCCGGCATCTCCAGCGTGGACCGGAATGTGGTGGACGCGGCCCGGGCCATGGGAATGACTGAACTGCAGGTCCTGTTCCGGGCCGAGCTGCCCAACGCACTCACCGTCATGTTCGGCGGTTTCCGGACCGGCGTGCTGCAGGTGATCGCCACCGTCTCCGTCGTTGCCTACATCAACCTAGGTGGCCTGGGCCGCTATCTCTTCGACGGCCTTGTCCTTAGTGACTTCCCCCAGATGCTGGGAGGTTCCCTCCTCATCGCGGCGCTGGCGATCGCCGTCGACCTTGTCCTGTCCCTGTTCCAGAGGCTGTTCCTGACCCAAGGGGCCTCGAAGCTGTCCTACCGCAGCCATGAGGCTGCGGTTGATCTCACAGACCCCGTTGTTGCGGAGACTGTTGTTCAAGGAGGTAAGTCATGAAAGATAGCCGTCCCCAGCGCCTCGGAAGGCGGGCGTTCAGCGGTTTGGCCGCCGGGCTTGGCCTGGCAGTGGCATTGTCCGCCTGCGGGGGGTCGTCCGATCCGCTGAAGAACCCGCCGGCCACCAGCGGCAGTGCATCGGGCGGGGCGACCTCCCTCGTGGTGGGTTCAGCCGACTTCCCGGAGAGCCAGATCATCGCCGAGCTGTATGCCGGTGCATTGAACGCCAACGGCATCACCGCCACCACCAAGCCGAACATCGGCTCCCGCGAGGTCTACTTCAAGGCCGTCCAGGACGGCTCGGTGGACGTGGTGCCGGACTACAGCGGCAACCTGCTGCTGTACGTGGACAAGGAAGCCAAGGAGGTCTCCGCCGGTGACATCGCCAAGGCACTGCCCGGCAAGCTGCCGGACGGACTCGGCGTGCTGGACGTGTCCAAGGCCGAGGACAAGGACGCCATGGTGGTCACCAAGGCAACGGCGGAGAAGTACCAGTTGAAGTCCATCGAGGACCTGGCCAAGGTCTGCAGCGAGATCGTAGTGGGGGCTCCGGCCACGTTCGCCGAGCGCGCGTACGGCCTGCCCGGACTGAAGAAGAACTACAACTGCGTCCCCAAGAAGCTGGAGCCCTTCAGCGACGGCGGCGGCCCGGTGACGCTCAAGGCGCTGCTGGAGAACCAGGTGCAGGTGGCCGACATCTACACCACCACGCCGTCCATCGCGGACAACGACCTGGTGGTGCTGGAGGACCCGAAGAACAACTTCATCGCCCAGCAGGTCCTGCCGCTGTACAACAAGGCCAAGATGACAGACAAGGCCAAGCAGGCGCTCAACTCCGTGTCCAGCACGCTCACGACGGATGACCTGATCAACCTCAACCGGGCAGTCAGCGGCAGCCAGAAGCAGGACGCCAAGGCGGCAGCAACCGCCTGGCTGAAGGACAAGGGCATCGTCAAGTAAATCGGTTCCCTGTCCGCACGGGCAGGGTACGGACTGGTGATTAACGACGGCGGCTGCCGGACCTGCGGGGGTCCGGCAGCCGCCGCCGGCCGTGTGGTGGACGTCTCAACGGGGATGCATCCTTCCTGTGGCATATTTGAGGGATGGCAGAATTCAGGCAGTCCACGAAGCTCAACAACGTCCTCTATGACATCCGTGGACCGATCCTGCAGGCCGCCCAGCAGATGGAGGCGGAGGGCCATCGAATCCTCAAACTGAACATCGGCAACCCGGCGCCGTTTGGCTTCGAGGCGCCGGACGCCATCCTGGTGGACATGATCCGCCACCTGCCCCATGCCCAGGGCTACAGCGACTCCCGCGGCATCTTTTCGGCACGCACCGCCGTCTCGCAGTACTACCAGACCCGCGGGATCCAGAATATCCACGTGGATGACATCTACCTGGGCAACGGTGTCAGCGAGCTCATCACCATGTCCCTCATGGCCCTTCTTGACGACGGCGATGAAGTGCTCATCCCCACGCCGGACTACCCGTTGTGGACCGCGTCCGTGGCGCTGGCCAGCGGCAGGCCGGTGCATTACCTCTGCGACGAGGAATCCGGCTGGCAGCCCGACCTTGACGACCTGGAAGCGAAGATCACGCCGCGCACCAAGGGCATCGTGGTCATCAACCCGAACAACCCCACGGGCGCCGTCTACCCGGAAGAGACGCTGAAGAAAATCGTCGCCCTCGCCGAGAAGCACGGCCTGGTGATTTTTGCCGACGAGATCTACGAAAAGATCCTGTACGAGGACGCCGTCCATGTGAACCTCGCCAGACTGACCGGTGACGACGTCCTGTGCCTGACGTTCAGCGGGTTGTCCAAGGCGTACCGCGTCTGCGGCTACCGGGCCGGCTGGATGGCCATCTCCGGGCCCAAGAAGGATGCCGCCGACTACCTCGAAGGCATCAACCTCCTGGCCAATATGCGCCTGTGCGCCAACGTCCCGGCCCAGCACGCCATCCAGACGGCGCTGGGCGGCTACCAGAGCATCAACGACCTCATCCTCCCCGGTGGCCGCCTGCTGGAGCAGCGCAACAAGGCATACGACATGCTGAACGCCATCCCGGGCGTCAGCACGCAGCAGGCCCGGGGTGCCCTTTACCTCTTTCCCCGGCTCGACCCGGAGGTCTACCACATCCGGGACGACGAAAAGTTTGTCCTTGACCTCCTGAAGGAACAGAAGATCCTGGTGTCCCACGGCCGTGCCTTCAACTGGGTGCGCCCCGACCATTTCCGGATGGTGACGCTGCCCAACGTCAAGGACATTGAAGAGGCCATCGGCCGGATGGGGGACTTCCTAACCAGGTACCAGGGGAACTAGCCTGTGCTCACGGGCCCACCGGTCCGTGCAACCTTGCGGAAAGGACTCCCATGGCCCGCGTCGTCGGCTTCGACCAGCATCCTGCTGAAACCCTTCGGGCCGGGGAGGGGTTCTCCCTTGCCGCAGTGGACCCGGACTCGACCCCCGGGTACAGCGGCAACAAGGCTGACGGCCGGCTGCTGCTGGCGGAGATGGACGATGAACTTTCCGGGTTGCAGGAAAAGCTCTTTGCCGAATCCCGGTTCGGGGGGACCAAGCGGATCCTGTTGATCCTGCAGGCCATGGACACCGCCGGCAAGGGCGGAATCGTCAGCCATGTCATGGCGGCGATGAACCCTCAGGGCGTCCAGTTCAAGGCATTCAAGGCGCCCACCGACGAGGAGAAGTCCTACGACTTCCTGTGGCGGGTCGAAAAGGAAGTGCCGGCGGCCGGAATGGTGGGTGTGTTCGACCGCTCCCACTACGAGGACGTTCTCATCCATCGCGTCCACGGATGGGCCACCCCGGACGAGATCAAGCGGCGCTACGTGGCCATTAATGAGTTTGAAACACGGCTGGCCGACTCGGGGACGAAGATCATCAAGGTGATGCTCCACATCAGCAGTGCGGAGCAAAAGGAGAGGCTGCTGGCCCGGCTGGATGATCCTTCCAAGCACTGGAAGTACAGCAGGGGAGACCTGGACGAGCGGGCCCACTGGGAGGACTACATGGCCGCATACCAGGCGGCCATCGACGAAACGAGTACGCCCAACGCGCCATGGCATGTTGTTCCGGCCAACAAGAAGTGGTTCGCCCGGATCGCGGTCCAGCAGCTGCTGCTCGGCGCCTTGTCCGGCCTGAAGCTGGAGTGGCCCAAGGCCGAGTTCGACGTAGCTGCCGAGCGGGAGCTGGTGGCCCGTTCCTGAGAGCCGTCCTTGGCCGTGGTCCTGCTTCAGCTTCCCTGTTTGGTTTTCCCCGCTTGCGGGTTTGCCTAAAGCGGCTGGTCCCGGGCTGCAGCCAGCCGCTTCCGGGCGCCCTCCAGCCACTCCTCGCAGCGTACCGCCAGCGCCTCACCTCGTTCCCACAGGGCCAGGGACTCCTCCAGGCTTGCCCCTCCTGCCTCCAGCCTGCCCACCACTGCTATGAGCTGCTCCCGCGCTTCCTCGTAGCTCAGGGCTGCGACGTCGGACTCAGGTTTCTGTTCGGTCATGACTTCTCTTCCAATTCCTGGTGGTGGTCGGGGTTTCCTGATTGTGACCCGCCGGCCCCGGTGGACATGGCCCCGGTGGACATGGTGCCGGTGGACGTGGCTCCGAAGCGCCCCTCTGCCACGCGGATGGACAGGGCGGCCCCCGCCGGCGCTTCGGCAGGACGGCGGACAACGGCGTGGCCGGCCTGGGCGATCCGGGCGGCCTGGTCGCCTGCCAGTTCGACGACGGCGTATCCCCGGTCAAGCGTCTTTTGGGGCGAGAGGGCCCGGACCTGGGCTTTCAGGTGTTCAAGCTGGTCCGCTGCCCGCACCACGGTGGAGCTCACGGCCGCAGAGGACCGCCGCAGCAGCCGCTCGATTTCCTCGGCCCGGACGGAGACCATTCCTTCGGGTGCCGCCATGACGGGCCGGGAATGCAGGGCCGCCAGCCGGTCCGACTCCCGGTCCACCAGCCGGTCCATGCACCGCCGCAGTTGTTCCCGCGCCTGGTGCACGCCGGCGAGTTCTTCCGAGACTTCGGGAACAATCCGCTTGGCGGCGTCGGTGGGGGTGGAAGCCCGGAGGTCTGCAACATCATCCAGCAGCGGCCGGTCGGCCTCATGCCCGATGGCACTCACCACGGGCGTGGCGGCGGCAGCCACTGCCCGGACCAGTTCCTCGCTGTTGAACGGCAAGAGGTCTTCCAGCGCCCCGCCGCCCCGGGCGATGACAATGACGTCCACCTCAGGCCGGGCGTCCAGTTCCCGCAGGGCGCGGACCACCTGGGCCACGGCGGTATTCCCCTGGACAGCAACCTCGCGGATCTCAAACTCCACCGCCGGCCACCGCAGGGCTGCGTTGCGCAGGATGTCCTTCTTGGCGTCCGAATCCCGCCCGGTGATCAGGCCGATGCGGTGAGGCAGCAGGGGCAGCGGTTTCTTCCGTGAGTCGGCAAACAAGCCCTCAGCCGCCAACGCCTGGCGCAGCCGCTCGATCCTGGCCAGCAAGTCGCCCAATCCCACGGGCCGAATGTCCCGCACCAGCATGTTGAGCCTGCCCGTCTTCAACCAGAACTCCGGTTTCAGCAGGGCCACCACCCGTGAACCGCGCTCCAGCGGCAGATTCTGCCGTTCCAGCACCTTGGTCCACACCGACGCGGGAAGGGACACCTCTGCGTCCACGTCGCGAAGCGTGAGGTAGGCGTTGGTGCCGCGGCGGTTCAGCTCGATGACCTGGCCTTCCACCCATGCCGACGGGGTGCGGTCGATATGCGCCTTAAGCTTCTGCGACAACAGCTGCAGCGGCCAGGGGTTGTCCGGGCTGGTTTCCGCCGCTGTGGCCGGCAGGGTAGTGGGCGCCGCACCCGGAAGGGAGGCCTGGTCAGACATGCGGACGCCGTTGGGAGGCTGCTGGTGCTGCGGGCATGCGGTCCTTCATCTGTTGTGGGCGGTCAATCAACCTTATCCATAAGGTGTAGCACCGGGCACTGACAGGGACGGCCCTTCCACCCTGCCTAGGATGGGGTAAGGCCCCCAACCCCGAAGGACCTGTTGTGCGCACTTTTGTTTCTGCCATCGCCACCGTGCTGGGCATCCTCCTGGCCGCCGTTGCGGTTCCCGCCATGTGGGTGGACCGGAACATTGTCCAGGAAGACGGGTTTGTCCGCCTTGCAGCTCCACTCGGCAAGGACTCAGACTTCCAAAGGAAACTCGCTGCGGCGGCGGTGGGAACGATCGATACCGGATCTGTCCCCGGTTTCCTGTCCGGGCTGGTCCAGCCGATGCTCGAGAAGGCGGCGGAGTCCCTGACCGGGCTTCCCGGCTATCCGGCGGCGTGGGAGGAGACGCTCCGCCGGAGCCACCGCCTAAGTTTCGCCGACCCGGCGGCCAGTCCGCAGGGCGGTGCCTCGGCATCCTCGTTAACCCTCGACGTCGCCCCGTTGGTTGCCCTCGGCTCGGAGGAGATCTCCCGCACCACCCGGCTTCCCCTCGACCCTCCGGAGCAAACGCTGATCAATGTCGGCCAGCCCGTTCAGCGGCAATGGACCGAGCGGCTGGCCACGTACGCACCCATGGGCTACATCCTGGCCATCGGTTCAGCCATAGCGTTCCTGCTGGCTCTCGTCGCGGCACGGCGCCGCTGGACCGTGCTGCTGGCAGCCGGACTCGGCGGACTTGCCCTTGCCGGGGCGTGGGGCTTGGCCTTACAGCTGGGTTCGGCCCGTGCCCAGGCCACGGACACCGGCAATGCGGTGGCCAACATGTTCCGTGACGAGTTCCTGGCCGCCGCAGGCACCGATTTCCAGACGTGGATCGCAGCGGCCACGGTGACAGGTGGCGTTCTTATGGCAGCAGGCGTTGTGACGTTGTTCGCATCCCGGAAACGGGCGCGGGCCAGCCGGTAGCATGGAGGAATGACCACCTCGGCTGTACCCCTCTCGATGCCAACCATTCCACGCAGGCGCCGCTCGCCTGAGGACGTAGCAGCGGCGGCCCCCGTGAACGGCACCAAGAAGGTGCTGTTGGCTGCCCCCCGTGGCTACTGTGCAGGCGTTGACCGGGCCGTGATCGCCGTCGAAAAGGCACTGGAACACTACGGGCCGCCCGTGTATGTCCGCAAGCAGATCGTCCACAACGTCCACGTGGTCAGCTCCCTGGAGGAAAAGGGCGCCATCTTCGTGGAGGAGACGGACGAAGTGCCCGAAGGCGCGCTGGTGATTTTCTCCGCCCACGGCGTTTCCCCCGCAGTGGTCGAATCCGCCGAAGACCGCGGCCTGCGCACCATTGATGCCACGTGTCCGCTGGTTACCAAAGTGCACAAGGAAGCCGTCCGCTTCGCCAAGGACGATTTCGACATCCTCCTGATCGGCCACGACGGGCATGAGGAAGTGGAAGGCACCTCCGGTGAAGCGCCGGAACACATCCAGATCATCAACGGTCCCCATGAAGTGGACAAGGTGACTGTCCGTGACCCCGAGAAGGTCATCTGGCTCTCGCAGACCACGCTGAGCGTCGACGAGACCATGGAGACCGTCCGGCTGCTCAAGGAGCGGTTCCCCACCCTGCAGGACCCGCCCAGCGATGACATTTGCTACGCCACCACCAACCGGCAGGTCGCCATCAAGAAGATCGCACCCAAGGCGGACCTGGTGATCGTGGTGGGCTCGGCCAACTCGTCGAACTCCGTCCGCCTGGTGGAGGTGGCACTTGAGTACGGCGCCAAAGCCTCCTACCGGGTGGACTTCGCCAACGAGGTTGACGAAGCCTGGTTCGAGGGCGTCGCTACCGTGGGCGTCACATCCGGGGCTTCGGTTCCGGAAGTCCTGGTCCAGGACGTCCTCAGGCTCCTGGCAGACTATGGCTACGGCGCGGTGGAGGAAGTGGTCACGGCAGAGGAAGACCTCCTGTTCTCGCTGCCCAAGGAACTCCGCGCAACCCTGAAGCAGGCCGGCGACGTCAGCCGCGCCCTTGGCGGACGCCGGCCCCGCAGCTGAGTCCCCTGCATTATCAGCAGCCGGACGCCAACCAGACGTAAAAGACGGGCCGGGCAGTCACACGACTGCCCGGCCCGTCCTGCATCCGCGGCCCGTTGTCAGGCGGCCTCGCCGTCGCCCTGGAGTTCGGGTGCCACCAGCGAGCGCGGCGTCACCTCCACAACAGGAGGTGTCACCAGGCCGGACTCCTCGAGCGTGTTGAGCTTCCGGGCAGTGGGCAGCACCCTGGCTTCCAGGGTGCCCACCATGGCGTTGTAACGGTCCACCGAAGACTTGAGGGAAGAGCCCAGTTTGGTGACGTTTTCACCCAGGGTGCCCATCCGGTCGTACAGCTGCCGCGCGAGCTCGAACAACTCACGTGCACTGTCCGTCAGTACGTCCTGGCGCCACGTGAATGCCACCGACTTCAGCACGGCCAGCAGGGTGCTCGGCGACGCAAGGACCACGTTGCGGGACAACGCGTAATCCAGGAGCCCGGCGTCGGCAGTCAGTGCTGCCGCCAGGATGGATTCGGCCGGAATGAAACAGACCACCAGTTCCGGAGAGTTTCCCGGGATGTCCCAGTATTTCTTGGTGCCCAATGCGTCAACGTGCGCCCTCAGGGCCTTGGCATGCGCCGCCAGCAGCGCCTGCCGGTTCCGCCCATCACTTACCGACTGGAGTCCGGAGGGCTGGCCGGCGCGCGGATCCACCGCACCCAGTTCCTGTGCCTCAAGGTAGGACGACAACGGGACTTTGGCATCCACCACCAGCTGCTTGTCGCCCGGCAACTGCACCACCAGGTCCGGGCGGACAGCCGAGTCCTGGCCGGCGCTGTGCACCTGTTCCACAAAGTCCACGTGGCGCAGCATCCCCGCGGCCTCCACTACACGCCGCAGCTGCACCTCGCCCCACTGGCCCCTGGCGCTGTTGGAACGCAGGGCCGATTCCAGGGCATGCGTGGACCGGATGAGCTGTTCATCGGAAAGCCTTGCCTCCTGCAGCTGCTGCGCCAGTTGGCCGTACTGTTCCACCCGGTCCCGCTCCAGCAGCGCCACCTGCTGCTGGACAGCGGACAGCTTCTCCGCCACCGGGGCCAGCGCGCGCAGGACACTGCCGTCCTGCGTCCTGGCCTCGCCCAGCTCACGGTTCTGCACCGCCAATAGCCGCCGCTCGGCGTCGGCCGCTGCCAGCTGCGCCGTGACCTCCGAAAGGCGGGACGACACCTGGTCAAAGTCCGCCTCCAAGGCATGCGAGTTCCTGCGCAGGGAGAAATAAGTGGCCGCGGCGCCGGCAAGCGCACCAAGCAGCAGCATGAGAAGGGCCAGAATCAAGGCAAAAGCATCCATGGCTTCACTGTTGCACGGGCCTCTGACAATCAAAGGCAATGACATTCCCCGGTAGGGGCTGCCGGGGCCGGACGGGTAGAATCAATGTTCGTGGCTCTAACTATTGGCATCGTCGGACTGCCCAACGTCGGCAAATCAACCCTCTTCAACGCGCTCACCCGCAACCAGGTCCTGGCCGCGAACTACCCGTTCGCCACCATTGAACCGAACGTCGGTGTAGTGAACCTCCCGGACCCCAGGCTCCAGAAGCTCGCCGGGATCTTCGGCTCGCAGCGTGTCCTGCCTGCCGCCGTGTCCTTCGTCGACATCGCAGGCATCGTCAAGGGTGCGTCGGAGGGGGAGGGGCTGGGCAACCAGTTCCTGGCCAACATCCGCGAGGCTGAAGCCATCGCCGAGGTTGTCCGGGTCTTCGATGACCCCGACGTGGTGCACGTCGACGGCAAGGTGGATCCCCGCTCGGACATGGAAACCATCAACACCGAGCTGATCCTCGCCGACCTGCAGACCATCGAAAAGGCCATCCCGCGGATCGAAAAGGAAGTCAAGATCAAGAAGCGGGAGGCCGCCGAGCTTGCGGCCATCAAGGCCGCGCAGGCGGTCCTGGAACGGGGTGACACCATCTACTCCTCCATCAAGAGCGACAAGCTGGAGATGGAGCACCTCAAGGAGCTGGGGCTGCTGACGGCCAAACCCTTCATCTACGTTTTCAATGCGGATGAAGCCATCCTGGGCAGCCCGGAAAAGCAGGAGGAGCTGCGCGCCATGGTGGCCCCCGCGGACTGCATCTTCCTTGACGCAAAGCTCGAAGCAGACCTCGTGGAACTCGACGAGGAAGAGGCCCGCGAGATGCTCGAGATGAACGGCCAGGACGAATCCGGCCTGGACCAGCTGGCGCGCGTCGGCTTCCACACCTTGGGGCTGCAGACGTACCTCACTGCCGGGCCCAAGGAAGCGCGGGCCTGGACCATCCGGCAGGGGGACACGGCACCGCAGGCCGCCGGCGTCATCCACTCCGACTTCCAGCGCGGATTCATCAAAGCCGAGGTGGTCTCCTTCAACGACCTCGTGGAGGCCGGCTCCATGGCTGAAGCAAAGTCCCGCGGGAAGGTCCGCATCGAAGGCAAGGAATACGTCATGGCCGACGGCGACGTGGTGGAGTTCCGCTTCAACGTCTGACCGGCCGGACGGCTTATCCTGAGTCTGTAGGGCGTGATCGTGGCGACCCAGTCCCCTCCGGAGAGGGAAAACACAAGGAGGCGGCATGCCGGTCCGGCGTCTGATGCAGTTGCTCATCGCCGTATTGGCGGCTGCCCTGGTTCTTTCAGGCTGCTCAGGCACCAGTGCCCCCTCGGTGGTGGTGGGGGAGGCGAAGCGCGGCGGCAGCGTGACGGTGGCAGAGGTCAATGCCTTCTCCTCGTTCAACCCCTACAGCGCCAACGGCAATACCGACATCAACTCGAAGATCGGTGCCATTACCCACTCCGGCTTCTACTACCTCGATGACAGCTCCAAAGTTGTCCGCAATGACAAGTTCGGGCACTTCGAAAAGGTCTCCGACCAGCCGCTCAAGGTGAAGTACACAGTCAACGAGGGCGTCAAGTGGTCGGACGGTGCGCCAATTGGCGCGGCCGACCTGCTACTAAGCTGGGCCGCCGGGTCAGGCTACTTCGACGACGTCGATCCAGCGGCCGGGAAGGGAACCAAGTACTTCTCCGTGGCGTCTGACACCACCGGGCTGGCAGGCACCCAGTTTCCTGAAATCGGCTCGGACGGCCGGTCCATCACCATCGAGTACGCAGCACCGTATGCCGACTGGGAAGTGGCGTTCGACGTCGGCCTCCCGGCCCACGTCGTCGCCGCCAAGAGCGGGCTGAACGATGAGGAGGACCTGGTTGATCTCCTCAAGGACACCCCGCGGGGCAATCCGGAAAAGCCGGCATCGAACCCCGCGCTCAAGAAGGTCAGCGACTTCTGGAATACCGGTTTCGATACAAAATCCATTCCCGACGATCCGGCACTCTACCTGTCCAGCGGCCCCTACATTGTCCGCGACATCGTCCCGGAGGTTTCAATGAAGCTGGTCCGGAACCGGGACTACGTCTGGGGTTCCGAACCCTGGCTGGACGAGATCAACGTCAGGTTCACCGGGGCAGTGCCGGCCGCAGTTGATGCCCTGCGCAACGGGCAGGCAGACATTATCTCGCCCCGGCCCTCGGCTGCCACGGACAATCTCCTCACGGGCCTGTCCGGCCAAGGCATCACCGTTGAACGGTACAAGCAGTCCGGCTACGACCACCTGGACCTCAACTTCGCCGGACCGTTCGCCGACAAGGACGTCCGGGAAGCGTTCCTCAAGACGGTTCCACGGCAGGCAATCGTGGACGCAGTGCTGGGAAACCAGGTGCCGGACAGCAAGCCGCTGGACTCGCAGGTCTTCCTGCCTGGACAGCCCAAATACGAAGAGACGGTAAAGAACAACGGCTCCTCAAACTACGCCAAGGTGGACATCGACGCCGCAAAGAGCCTCCTGAAGGGCGCAACCCCCACTGTCCGGATTCTCTACAACCGCGACAATCCCAACCGTGCCAGGGCGTTCACCCTGATCCGCGACTCGGCCGTCCTGGCAGGATTCCGGGTGGTGGACGGTGGCCAGGGGAGTGCCGACTGGGCAGCTGCCTTGAGCCGGGGCGGCTATGACGCCGCCTTGTCCGGATGGATTGGGACCGAGGCCGGCGTGAGCCGGGTGCCGCAGATCTTCCGCACCGGGGCAGGCAGCAACTTCACGGGCTATTCCGACGGCGACGCGGACAAGGTCATGGAACAACTGTCCCAGACCACGGATCTGGGCAAACAGGACGAACTCCTGGCCGAGATCGACAAGCACGTCTGGGAGGACGCGTACGGGCTGCCCCTCTACCAAACCCTCGGCACAACTGCCTTCAACTCCAGGGTGGCCGGCGTGAAGACCAGTCCCGGCCCCCTCGGTGTGTGGTGGAACGTATGGGACTGGCGTCTGTCCTGACGCAGCCGCGTTTCCTTTAGGTCTTCCGGCCCTTGCGGCTAGCCGCGCCAGCCGATTCGCCGTCTGGCTTACCGGCGAGTAGCATGTGACGTGCCTAACTATCCACTGTGGCCTGGGGCATTTGACTGCGCCGGTCACGGTTTGGCAACGGAGTACCAGTATCTGGACTTTGTGCGGTTAGGCTAACCCGTATATGTAGGTTTCGTCACAGCGGTGTGCTGCGTCCGGCCTGCAGGGAAGCACAAGATTCCCCTATACATCTCTCCCACAACTCATAGGAGGCGGAATGCGTTTTACGCGCACTTCCAAAGCACTGGGCATCGTGGCCATCACCGCGCTTGCCCTGACCGGGTGCGGCGCCGGCGGCGGCGGCAGCACCAACGGGTCCAGCAACGCTGCCGGCGACCCGAACAAGGTGATCACCGCTTACAACAGCGAACCGCAAAACCCGTTGCTGCCGGCAAACACCAATGAAACGAATGGCGGCCGCGTCATCAACCTGCTTTTCGAAGGCCTCCGCACGTATGATGCCGACGGCAAAGCAGTGAACTCGCTGGCCGAGTCCATCGACTCCTCCGACGCACAGAACTGGACCATCAAGGTCAAGCAGGGCCAGAAGTTCACCAATGGTGAAGCCATCACCGCCAAGACCTTCGTCGACTCCTGGAACTTTGCGGCCAACTCCAAGAACCTGCAGAACAACAGCTTCTTCTTCGAGTCCATCGCCGGCTATGAGGACGTCTCAGCCGTAACTACGGAGAAATCCGCGGACGGCAAGACCACCACCACGCCCGCTCCCAAGGCCGACAAGATGTCCGGCCTGGCAGCAACTGATGATTCCACGATCACGGTCAAGCTCACCCAGCCTGAGGCCGACTGGTCCCTGCGCTTGGGGTACTCCGCCTTCTACCCGCTGCCCTCGGCCGCGCTGGCGGACCCGAAGACCTTTGGGGAGAACCCCATCGGCAATGGTCCCTACAAGTTCGAAAAGCAGGGAGCCTGGGTCCATGACCAGTCGATTGCCCTGGTAAAGAACGCTGACTACAAGGGCCCGCGTGAGGCCAAAAACGGTGGTATCACCTTCAAGTTCTATACCGACCCGGGCCCCGCGTACACGGACCTGCAGGCCGATAACCTCGACATCACCGATGTTCTGCCGTCCAACGCCACAAAGACCTATGTCAACGACTTCCCGGACCGCAACGCCACCAAGCCTGTTGCCACCAACGCCACGCTGAATATTCCGGGCTACAACCCGAACTTCCAGGGTGAAGCCGGAAAGCTGCGCCGCCAGGCCCTGTCCTACGCCATCAACCGTGAAGAAATCACGAAGGTTGTCTTCAACGGCACCCGCACCCCGGCCAAGGCCTTTGCCCCGCCGGTCATCGATGGCTTCAAGGAAGGCCTTAAGGGCAGCGAAGTCCTGAAATTCGACGCCGCCAAGGCAAAGGACCTCTGGACGCAGGCTGAAAAGATCAAGCCTTACGACAGCTCCAAGCCGCTCCAGATCGCCTCCAACACCGACGGCGGCCACAAGGAATGGATCGACGCCGTCGCCAACGGCTTCAAGAACAACCTCGGCATCCAGGCTGAAATCCAGCCCTTCGCCAAGTTCGCTGAAGTTCTGAACCTCCGCAAGTCCCAGCAGCTGCCCGGCCTGACCCGCGCCGGCTGGCAGGGTGACTACCCGTCGCTGTACAACTTCCTGGGACCGGTCTGGGCAACGGGCGCTTCCTCCAACTACGAGAAGTACTCGAACCCCGAGTTCGACAAGCTGCTCAAGGAGGGCCTCGCCGCCAAGAGCACGGATGACGCGAACGCCAAGTTCAACCAGGCACAGGAGGTTCTGTTCCAGGACCTTCCGGGCCTGCCGCTTTGGGACTATGCCAAGGCAATTGTGTGGAGCAACAACGTTGCGAAGGCCGAGACCGGCTGGAACGGCGAAATTCTCTACTACAACATCACGGCAAAGTAGCTCCAGATCTAACTTGTTGTGAGGCGCACTGGGGGTCCGGTTACAGCCGGGCCCCCATTCGCTTGCCACGGCAGGAAGGCACTCATGAACCCGTTCTCCCCTCTACCGGAAGGCAGGTAATCCTGTGGTCCGGTTTATTCTTCGCCGACTCCTGCAGGTGATCCCTGTCTTCCTCGGCACCACGCTGCTCGTCTACTACATGGTGTTCGCCCTGCCCGGCGACCCCATCGCGGCGCTCTTCGGCGACCGACAGCCCCCGCAGTCAGTCATCGACACCCTGCGCAGCCAGTACAACCTGGACCAGCCGTTCTGGGTCCAGTACGGCCTGTTTCTCAAGAACCTTTTCACCTTTAACCTTGGCAATGACTTCACGGGACAGCCCATCGCGGCCACTTTGGCCCGGGTCTTCCCCGTGACCGCCATGCTCGCGGTCGAGGCGCTGATTATTCAGGCCGTCTTCGGAGTGGCGTTCGGCGTCTTCGCCGGTCTCCGCCGCGGCGGCTGGTTCGACTCCACCGTCCTCGTGGCCTCGCTGGTGGTTATCGCCGTCCCCACCTTCGTGCTGGGCTTCGTCTTCCAGCTCGTCTTCGGCGTCCAGCTCGGCTGGGCCAAACCCACAGTAGGAGCCAATGCGGACTGGGGAAATCTGCTGCTACCGGCAGTAGTCCTGGGACTTGTCTCGTTCGCCTATGTCCTCCGCCTGACCCGTGCGTCAGTCAGCGAGGGCATGAACGCCGACTTCGTCCGGACAGCCACCGCCAAGGGCCTTTCCCGGCCCCGGGTGGTCCTGGCGCACATCCTGCGCAACTCGCTGATCCCGGTGGTGACCTACCTGGGCGCCAACCTCGGCGGCCTGATGGGCGGCGCCATTGTTACCGAGGGCATCTTCAATGTTCCCGGCGTAGGCAACAAGCTCTACCAGGCTGTCCTTCGCACTGAGGGACCCACCATCGTCTCCATCGTCAGCGTGCTGGTGCTGGTGTTCGTGGTGGCCAACCTGCTTGTCGATCTCCTGTACGCCTGGCTTGACCCGAGGATCCGCTATGACCAGTAACAACAGCCACTTTGTGGCCCCCATCGACGAGACGCCGCTGCAGGCGACGGACGCCGTCAAGACTGACCAGGCCCCGCTCAGCCTTTGGGCAGACGCCTGGCGCAAGCTTCGCCGTCGTCCGCTGTTCATCATTTCGGCTTTTCTTATCCTGGTGCTGATCGTCGTAGCGCTGTTCCCTGGCTTGTTCTCGTCGGTGCCGCCGAACGAGGGCTGCGAGCTCGCAAACTCAGAAGGCGGACCTGCGCCAGGGCATCCATTCGGCTTCACCTTCCAGGGCTGCGACGTTTACTCCAGGGTCGTCCACGGCACGCAGGCTTCACTATCGGTAGGTATCCTTTCCGTCCTCTGCGTCCTGGTCATCGGGGTGACCTTCGGTGCCCTCGCCGGCTTCTATGGCGGTTGGCTGGACACCATCCTCGCGCGTCTTGGTGACATCTTTTTCGCCTTGCCTTTGATCCTCGGGGCGCTTGTCATCACACAGTTGCCCATGTTCAGGGAAAACAAGAGTGTTTGGACCGTGGTCTTTGTCATCTCGCTCCTGGCGTGGCCGCAAATGGCCCGCATCACCCGGGGCGCTGTCATCGAGGTGCGCAATGCGGACTTCGTGACAGCAGCCCGTGCCCTGGGTGTCTCGAAATTCGGAACGCTGGTGAAGCACGTCCTTCCGAACGCCCTCGCACCTGTGATTGTTCTTGCCACCCTCGAACTCGGCGTATTCATCGTGGCGGAAGCCACCCTTTCGTTCCTGGGGATTGGGTTGCCCGAGGGGGTTATGTCCTGGGGGCACGATATCTCCGCAGCACAGACGTCCATACGAACGCATCCGCAGATCATGCTCTACCCGGCCGCCGCGCTCTCCCTTACGGTGTTGAGCTTCATCATGCTGGGCGACGCCGTGCGCGACGCCCTTGACCCGAAGAGCCGTCAGCGATGAGAGATAAAGAGATGACAACTCCAGAAGTCCGCATCGATGAGGCCGGCACCACCGGCGTCAGGCCGCTGCTCGAAATCCGTGACCTGGCCATCACCTTCAAGACCGGCGGCGGTGAAGTCCAGGCTGTCCGGGACGCGCACCTGACCATCATGCCCGGCGAAACCGTCGCGATCGTGGGGGAGTCCGGCTCCGGAAAGTCCACCACTGCCCTGGCAGCCATCGGCCTCCTGCCCAACAACGGCAGGGTGTCCAGTGGACAGATCCTGCTCGACGGCGAGGACATCGCCCACGCCAGCGAGCACCGCATGATCGAACTGCGCGGCAACACCATCGGCATGGTCCCGCAGGACCCCATGTCCAACCTGAACCCCGTGTGGAAGATCGGTTACCAGGTGAGGGAAACTCTGAAGGCGAACGGCCGTCCCAGCGGGCCGGACGACATCGCCAAGGTGCTCTCCCAGGCAGGCCTGCCGGATGCCAAGCGGCGGGCCAACCAGTACCCGCACGAGTTCTCGGGCGGCATGCGCCAGCGCGCGCTGATCGCGATTGGCCTGTCCTGCCAGCCACGCCTGCTGATCGCGGACGAACCGACGTCGGCCCTCGACGTCACCGTCCAGCGGCAGATCCTGGACCACCTGGAAACCATGACCAACGAGCTGGGCACCTCGGTCCTGCTGATCACCCACGACCTGGGCCTTGCAGCCGAGCGCGCGGACAAGGTCGTGGTCATGTACCAGGGCCGCGTCGTTGAAGCGGGACCGTCGCTGGAACTTCTCCGCAACCCGCAGCACCCCTACACCAAGCGGCTCGTGGAGTCCGCTCCGTCGCTTGCCAGCCGCCGTATCCAGGTGGCCAAGGAGCAGGGCGTGGAGACGGCGGACCTCCTTGCGCCCGCCGCTGAAACGGTGAAGTCCGATACCTTCCTGCAGATCCAGGACCTGCGGAAGGTGTACAAGCTCCGCCAGGGGCTGGGCAAGACCACGGACTTCGCCGCCGTCGACGGCGTGAGCTTCGACGTCCGGCGTGGCACCACGACGGCGATCGTGGGGGAGTCGGGTTCCGGCAAGTCCACAGTGGCCAAGATGGTGCTCCAGCTTGAGAAGCCGACGGACGGCAGGATCCTGTTCGACGGCGTCGACACCTCCGCCCTGAAGCCTGCCGAACTGTTCAAGTTCCGCAGGCGGGTCCAGCCGATCTTCCAGGACCCGTACGGTTCGCTCGATCCGATGTACAACATCTACCGCACCATCGAGGAACCGCTGCGGGTCCACAAGATCGGCGACCAGGCCAGCCGGGAAAAGAAAGTCCGGACGCTGCTGGACCAGGTGGCGCTGCCCCAGTCCGCCATGCAGCGGTATCCGAACGAGCTGTCAGGCGGGCAGCGGCAACGCGTTGCCATTGCCAGGGCGCTGGCGCTGGACCCCGAAGTCATCATCTGTGACGAGGCTGTCTCTGCGCTGGACGTGCTGGTGCAGGCCCAGGTGCTCAACCTGCTTGCCGACCTGCAGGCCAACCTTGGACTGACCTACCTGTTCATCACGCATGACCTTGCCGTCGTCCGGCAGATCGCAGACCACGTGTGCGTGATGGAGAAGGGCCGCCTGGTGGAAACCGGGTCCACAGACGACGTCTTCGAAGCGCCTAAGCAGGACTACACCAAAGCGCTGCTGAACGCCATCCCCGGTGCGAAGCTGATGCTTCCTCCTGAGGTGGCGTAGCGGAACGTTTTCGCTGAACGGCTTGAGCCGGGATCTTCGGGTCCCGGCTCAAGCTGTTTCACTGCTCCACTGCCGGTTTCCGGTCCAGTCCCAGTTCGCGCAGCCTGTGCTCAAGAATCCCACCGAGCGCCACACGGCCTTCGGCGTTCATGTGGACGGCATCCGCCAGGTCTTTCGCCAGTCCGTACCGGGTGAGCCAGTCGCCCACGGAAACAAAGGGAAGTCCGTTGGCTGCTGCCACGGCACCCAGCAGAGCGTCCACCTCGCTGCGGCGCCCACCGCCGTCGTTTGCTCCCCGCGCCAGGGTGCCTATCATGGCAATCCTCGTGCCGGGATAGCGGGTCCGCAGTTCGGCAAGCAACCGCTGGGCGTTTCCTGCGATCTGCGCGTTGCCGGCGCCCCCGGCGGCGTCGTTCCCGCCACCCTCAATCACGATCAGTGCCGGCGTTCCGGCGGGAAGCAGCCAGTCCCCGCGCTGCAGGGCATCGATGTAATTGCCCGTGGAGCCGTTCGCCGCCACGAAGCCTGTGCCGCCGCGGCCGCAGAAGTAGACGTTGTAGCCGGCAGCGGCGAGGCCCAGGCGCGGCCAGCCATCCGCGGGTTCCGACTGTGAATCGCCAATCAGCAGCACGGTCCTGCTGATGTCCGGAACCACCGCCTCGAGCCGTCCGTTTCCGGGATTGCGGATCCGGGACGTGGCCACCACGGCCGGTTTCGCTCCTGCGCCGCCGGCTTGCCCCGCGGCCGCCTGTCCGTCCGCCGGCTGCCCGGCTGCCGCCCGTGCCAGGCCGCCCTGGGGAGAGTCCCCGGACAGTGCACAGCCGGCGAGTCCGAGCACTGCCGATACTGCGACCAGGCCGGACACAGCGGCGGCGGCAGCCCGGGCGGCACCCCGCGGTGTGCTGGCCTTGGCTGGGGGCATCGTTGGCTCCGGCGGTCTCGGAAGTGGGCTGTGTCACAGTCATCATGCCACGTACGCGGAAGTGGGAGTGAACTTAGTCACATGCCGGATCGGTTGGGCCTGATCGCGGCATTCCCGGCGCCGGCAAATCTGCCGGAATTTAGGCCAACAAATGGCTGGGCGGCTAGAATAGAGGAAGGCGCCCTGTGCCAAGGGCCTTGTCCGTCGTGCGTTCCAGTTGGAAATGTCGCGATACAACAGCTGACTCCACTGAATCGAGCCATTACGCATGTCTGAAACCACCACCAACACCGCGGTAGCCACTGCATCGCGCAGTGACCTGCGCAACGTCGCGATTGTGGCCCACGTTGACCACGGCAAGACCACCCTGGTCGACGCCATGCTCAAGCAGACCAACTCCTTTGCCGAGCACAACCACCTTGAGGACCGGGTGATGGACTCCGGTGACCTGGAGCGCGAAAAGGGCATCACCATCCTGGCCAAGAACACTACGGTGGCCTACAACGGTCCGTCTTCCAACGGCGAGACCATCACCATCAACGTCATCGACACCCCCGGCCACGCCGACTTCGGCGGCGAGGTGGAGCGCGGCCTGTCCATGGTGGACGGCGTCGTCCTCCTCGTTGACGCCTCTGAGGGCCCGCTGCCCCAGACCCGCTTCGTGCTGCGCAAGGCCCTTGCCGCGCACCTTCCCGTGATCCTGCTGGTCAACAAGACCGACCGTCCCGATGCCCGCATCGACGAAGTGGTCCACGAGTCCATGGACCTGCTCCTGGGCCTGGCCTCCGACCTTGCCGACGAGGTGCCGGACCTGGACCTGGACAAGGTCCTGGAAGTTCCCGTTGTCTACGCCGCCGCCAAGGTTGGCCGCGCATCGCTGGAGCAGCCCGCCAACGGTGCCGCCCCGGACAACGAGGACCTTGAGCCGCTGTTCAAGACCATCATCGAACACATCCCGGCTCCCACCTACAACCCCGAAGGTGTCCTGCAGGCGCACGTCACCAACCTGGACGCTTCCCCGTTCCTGGGCCGCCTGGCGCTGCTGCGCATCTACAACGGCACCCTGCGCAAGGGCCAGACAGTTGCCTGGGCCCGCGCCAACGGTGAACTCAAGAACGTCAAGATCACCGAACTCCTGGCCACCAAGGCGCTGGACCGCGTTCCGGCGGAATCCGCCGGACCGGGCGAAATCGTCGCCGTCGCCGGCATCGAGGAAATCACCATCGGTGAGACCCTGACCGACGCCGAGAACCCGCAGCCGCTGCCGCTGATCACCGTGGACGATCCCGCGATCTCCATGACCATCGGTATCAACACCTCGCCGCTGGCCGGCAAGGTCAAGGGCGCCAAGGTCACCGCCCGCCAGGTCAAGGACCGCCTGGACAAGGAACTGATCGGTAACGTCTCCATCAAGGTGCTCCCCACCGAGCGTCCGGATGCCTGGGAAGTCCAGGGCCGTGGCGAGCTGGCGCTGGCCATCCTGGTTGAGCAGATGCGCCGTGAAGGCTTCGAACTGACCGTTGGCAAGCCGCAGGTTGTCACCAAGACCGTTGACGGCAAGATCCACGAGCCGATGGAGCACATGACCATCGACGTGCCCGAGGAATACCTGGGCGCCGTCACGCAGCTGATGGCTGCCCGCAAGGGCCGGATGACCAACATGGCCAACCACGGCACCGGCTGGTGCCGCATGGAGTTCATCGTTCCCGCCCGCGGCCTGATCGGCTTCCGCACCCGGTTCCTCACCGACACCCGCGGCGCCGGCATCGCAGCGTCCATCTCCGAAGGCTACGAGCCCTGGGCCGGCCCCATCGAGTACCGCACCAACGGCTCCATGGTTGCTGACCGTGCCGGTGTTGTGACCCCGTTCGCCATGATCAACCTGCAGGAACGCGGCTCCTTCTTCGTGAAGCCCACCTCCGAGGTGTACGAGGGCATGATCGTGGGCGAGAACTCCCGCGCCGACGACATGGACGTCAACATCACCAAGGAAAAGAAGCTCACCAACATGCGTGCCGCTTCCTCCGACACCTTCGAGAACCTGACCCCGCCGCGCGAGCTCACCCTCGAGGAATCGCTGGAATTCGCCCGCGAGGACGAGTGCGTCGAGGTGACCCCGGAAGCCATCCGCATCCGCAAGGTCATCCTGGACACCAACGAGCGCGCCAAGGCCAACCGCGCCCGCGCCAAGGCATAGCAACGCCTGAACGCAAAGAATGCCACCGGTATTGCACCGGTGGCATTCTGCGTTAAGCCGGGCGGCGCGGCCAACCCAGGCCTCGATGCGCAGGGACGGCGTGGGCGCACTGGGCGCCTACTTCGGCGCCAGGGTCCGTTCTCCACATAGCCGTTTCCACCACCTGCGGATGCTCGCCGCGAGGCGCAGGCTTCAGACATGCGAACTATTTCTGAAGCGCTGGCTGCCTTGGGCGGCGTTGCGGGCACCCGAACACTGTTACTGGCCGGCGTCTCCCGCCGATGTCTGGAAGCCGGACTATCAGACGGCTCCGTCCAAAGGATCGCCCGCGGCGTATTCGCCCTTCCGGATGCTGACCCCATGCTTATCCATGCGGCGCGCCATCACGCCGCACCTGGTTGCGTCACGGCCGCAGTGGCATCCGGGTTATGGGTGATCAAGGTTCCGGATAGGCCGCATCTTGCCGCTCGCCATGGCAGGCCAATAGCCGGCTGTATGGTGCACCGCAGCGACCTTCCGTTGACTCCTCTGGACGTCGTCTGCCAGTCTCTCCGCTGTCTGCCCCCTCTTGAGGGACTGACTATCGCGGAGTCCGCCGTCAAGAAAGGCCAAATCCAACTCGCGGAGCTGCGGGCGCGGTTTCCGGCCGCCCGTGAAAAGGCCCTGCTGAACCTGGTTGGCAGAATCCGACCCCAGTCCGGCTCCATCATCGAAACCATCGCCCGGTATCTGCTTGAAGAAGCGGGGCTTACAGTCGAGTTGCAGGTGCACATTCCTGGCATGGGCCACCTGGATCTCCTTGTTGATGGGCTGCTGGGCATTGAGGCGGACGGCTATGCCCATCACAGCAGCCGGGAGGCCTATCGGGAAGACAGGCGGCGTTGGAATGTCACCGTCATCAGGGGTGTCCCAACTCTCCGGGTGACGTTCGAGATGCTGGTCCGCGACCCCGCGGAGTTCGTTGGAATCGTCCGTAAGGCACTTGCCATGTACGGGACGGCGCGATGAAGCCCGGGATCAGCGCGCAGGAGCAGTCCGGGCGCACCGGGAGCGGCAGTCAGCGCACGGCCGGGCGGCGCGGGGGAGCAGGCGGGACCTCCTTGGCGGCCACCACCTGCCCAAGGGGAATAACGACGTCGGCCTGCCGGGTGCGGACTGTACAGGAACCGGCGTCGCAGGCCAGCAGGTGACCCAGGGCGTCCGTGAGGCCTCCTTCGATCCGGTAACGCACCACCACGCGGATGCCGGGCGCAGCCGAGGCAAGGAAGCGGGCGGGTGCGGGTAGTGGCTGATTCACCAGTTCATACTAGGTGCGCCGGCTAGGTTCGCGGGAACGGGCTGGGGGATAATAGGCTCAGATGTCAACAGTCCGGCCGTGCTGCCGGATGCAAGAGCCGGCGGGAAGCCGGAACCCAACGTGGAGAGGCCAGGGACGTGACGTACGTAATCGCGCAGCCGTGTGTGGATGTTAAGGACAAGGCATGTATTGAGGAGTGCCCGGTCGACTGCATCTATGAGGGCGAGCGTTCGCTGTACATCCATCCGGACGAATGCGTTGACTGCGGCGCCTGTGAACCGGTGTGCCCGGTGGAGGCCATCTACTACGAGGATGACACCCCCGAGGAATGGGCCGACTACTACAAGGCCAATGTTGAGTTCTTCGATGACCTCGGGTCCCCGGGTGGCGCGGCCAAGGTCGGCAACACGGGCAAGGACCACCCCATGATCGCCGCCCTGCCGCCGCAGAACCAAGACCACTGACGCGGACGCAAGCCGTGACCGCAGCAACGAATTCGTTTGGCCTGGACCTGCCCGACTACCCGTGGGAGGCCATGGCGCCGTACCTGGCGAAGGCTTCGGAGCATCCCGGCGGAGCCGTGAACCTGTCGATCGGGACACCCGTCGATCCCACGCCGCAGCTGATACAGGATGCACTGAAGGCGGCCGCGAATGCCCCGGGATATCCCACGGTGCACGGCACCCCGGCGCTCCGGGAAGCCATTGCGGGCTGGTTCGAGCGCCAGCGCGGCGTGTCCGGCCTTGATCCCCGGAACATCATGCCCACGGTGGGGTCCAAGGAACTCGTTGCGTGGCTTCCGCTGCTGCTGGGCCTCAAGCCGGGGGACGTCGTCGTACGCCCCAAGGTGGCCTACCCGACGTACGATATCGGCGCCACCCTCGCAGGCGTCACCTCCGTGGCTACGGACAACCTGGACGAACTCGATGACGCCACCCGCTCGCGCGTCCGCCTCATCTGGGTCAATTCCCCCGGGAACCCCACGGGAAGCGTCCGGGGCATCGAATCCCTCAAGGCGCTTGTGGAACAGGCGCGTGAGCTGGGTGCCGTGGTGGCCTCGGACGAATGCTATGCCGAACTCGGATGGGGGGACTGGGACGTCCAGCGCGGCGGCCGGCGCGTTCCCAGCATCCTGGACCCGCAGGTGGCGGGCGGCTCCCACCAGGGCCTGCTTGCCGTGTACTCGCTGAGCAAGCAGTCCAACGTCGCCGGCTACCGCGCGGCATTCGTGGCCGGTGATCCGGACCTGATGCCCAACCTGGTCAACAGCCGCAAGCACGCGGGCATGATTGTCCCTTACCCGGTCCAGGAGGCCATGCGCGTGGCCCTGGGGGATGACTCCCACGTCGAGGCCCAAAAGGACCTGTACAGGGGCCGGCGGGAGCGGCTGGTGCCCGCCCTGCTGGACTTCGGCCTGGAGATCAAGGATTCCGACGCCGGGCTGTACCTTTGGTCGACGGCGGGGGAGGACACGTGGGACACGGTGGCCCGCCTGGCTGACCGCGGCATTGTGGTGGGACCCGGCGTCTTCTACGGGGACGCCGGCAACGGCTATGTCCGCGTTGCCCTCACCGGATCCGACGAGCGGATCGATGCGGCCGTGGCACGCCTGGCCGGATCAGGCTCCTAAGGGTACGTAATAATCGTGTGACTCGCCCCACATCCGGCGCGTTTTACGGTGCATTTGACGGCTGCGGATTAGTGACACCCGCCAAGGGGCGGTACTTTTTAAGTGACTATCAATGGTGGCTTTCTACAAGAAGGCAGCCCGGGTGTTGGAACCTGTCTCCTCAGGCTTCGTGCGCGGCTCACCTGATGTTGGATCAAGCTTTCGACAGAGGCCCAGAAGCCTCATGAAGGGGACTCCATGACTGAGACCAACAATGCTGCGACCCTGCTCCACGCAGGTGGCGAGCTGAAGCTCCCGCGCATCCAGGTTGTTGAAGGGAACGAGGGTTACGACGTCTCCAAGCTGCTGAAGCAGACCGGTGCCGTGACCTTCGACCCCGGCTTCATGAACACCGCAGCAACCACCTCGGCAATCACCTACATCGATGGCGATGCGGGCATCCTGCGCTACCGCGGATACCCCATCGAGCAGCTGGCGCAGCACTCCAGCTTCCTTGAGGTGTCCTACCTGCTGATCTACGGCAACCTGCCCACGCCCACCGAGCTGGACGAGTTCGACCAGAAGATCCGCCGCCACACCCTGCTGCACGAGGAGCTCAAGGGCTTCTTTGGCGGCTTCCCCCGCGACGCGCACCCCATGCCGGTGCTGTCCTCGGCCGTGTCCGCGCTGTCCACGTTCTACCAGGACTCGCTGGACCCGTTCAACGCCGAACAGGTGGAGGTCTCCACCATCCGGCTCATGGCCAAGCTGCCGGTCATCGCCGCCTATGCCCACAAGAAGTCCATCGGCCAGCCCATGCTGTACCCGGACAACTCGATGAACCTGGTGGAGAACTTCCTGCGCCTCAGCTTCGGCCTGCCCGCCGAGCAGTATGAGCTGGACCCGGTCATCGTCAAGGCCCTGGACCTGCTCCTCATCCTCCACGCTGACCACGAGCAGAACTGTTCCACTTCCACCGTGCGCCTGGTGGGCTCCTCCAACGCCAACCTCTTCGCGTCCGTTTCCGCGGGTATCAACGCCCTCTTCGGCCCGGCCCACGGCGGTGCCAACGAGGCCGTGCTCAAGATGCTCCGCCAGATCCAGGCCGAGGGCCTCAAGCCTGAGGACTACATGGAGAAGGTCAAGAACAAGGAAGACGGCGTCCGCCTCATGGGCTTCGGGCACCGCGTGTACAAGAACTACGATCCGCGCGCCAAGATCGTCAAGGCCACGGCGCACGAGATCCTCAGCAAGCTCGGCGGCAACGACGAACTGCTGGACATCGCCATGCGGCTGGAAGAGAAGGCGCTTAGCGACGACTACTTCATCCAGCGCAAGCTCTACCCGAACGTGGACTTCTACACCGGCCTGATCTACAAGGCCATGGGCTTCCCCGAGAAAATGTTCACCGTCCTGTTCGCCATCGGCCGCCTGCCCGGCTGGATTGCCCAGTGGCGTGAAATGATCAGCGATCCCAACACCAAGATCGGCCGTCCGCGCCAGCTGTACATCGGCGAGCCGGAGCGGGACTACCCGGTCCGGTGAAACCAGCCATAACGACGGCGGCCGCCCACCTTTCCAAGGTGGGCGGCCGCTTCGCGTTGTGCCACATTCAAGGGGACTACGAGGCGTAGCCCTGGGGGTTGTTTTTCTGCCAGCGCCAGTGGTCCTCGCACATTTGGTCCACCGTCTTGGTGGTGGACCAGCTCAGGTCCGCCAGGGCGGACGTGGCGTCGGCCCAGAAGGCGGGCAGGTCCCCTGCCCGGCGGCTGGTGATTTCGTAGGGGATGGGCTTGCCCACAGCCTTCTCGAAGGAGCGCAGGACCTCCAGAACGGAGGAGCCCTTGCCGGAGCCGAGGTTCCAGCGGAAGACGCCCGTCCGGCCGGCAATGTGGTCCAGTGCCGCGACGTGCCCTTCCGCCAGGTCCACCACATGGATGTAGTCGCGCAGGCAGGTGCCGTCCGGGGTGTCGTAGTCGCCGCCGAAGACCATGAGCTTCTCGCGGCGGCCCACCGCCACCTGGGCGATGAAGGGAACCAGGTTGTTGGGGATGCCCTGGGGATCTTCGCCGATGCGTCCTGAGGGGTGCGCGCCCACCGGGTTGAAGTAGCGCAGCAGTGCTATGTGCCAGCGGGAGTCGGCTGCGCCAAGATCGGAGAGGATGTCCTCGATCTGTTCCTTGGTGCGCCCGTAGGGGTTGTTGGCGCCGATTTCCATCTTTTCCACATAGGGGATGGGGTTGTGTTCGCCGTAGACGGTGGCGGACGAGCTGAAGACAATGGAGCGGACGTCGTGCCGGTCCATGACGCGGATGAGGTTGAGCGTGCCCACCAGGTTGTTGTAGTAGTACTTGAGCGGCTGCTGCACTGATTCGCCCACGGCCTTGAGCCCGGCGAAGTGGATGACGGCGTCAATGCCGGCGCCGGCGAAGACCTTGTCGACGGCGGCCTCGTCCACCAGGTCGACGTTGTGGAACTCCGCGGTCTTGCCGCTGAGCTCAGCCACGCGGCGCAGTGACTCCTCGCTGGAGTTGACCAGGTTGTCGATGACGGCCACGTCGTGGCCGGCTTCCTGCAGGGAAAGAACAGTGTGGGAACCGATGTAGCCGGTACCCCCTGTGACCAAGATTTTCATGCCTCAACGCTATCCCACGGGAAGCGGTCCCCGCCCCTGCGTCCCGGATGGCGGGCGTCGACCGGACGGTGGAGGCGGCAGTGGAAGCACAAGTGTGCTAATAAGAATGGTGCCCAAAATAGTAGACGCGGATGCCCGGCGTCAGGATGTTGTCCAAGCGGTTCTGCGCATTATCGCCGTCGATGGGCTGGAACGTGCCTCGCTGCGCGAAGTGGCGGACGAGGCCGGCCTGGCAGTTGGTTCCGTCCGGCACTACTTCGCTGGCAGTGATGAACTGCTGGCCTTCTCGTTCGGCACCGTGGTGGACCGGGTGGTCGGCAGGCTGGAGGCACTGCTGCCGGGCGTGCAGGAGGCTGCCCAGGCCAGCCCTGAACAGCGGCAGGCGGTTCTGACCCTCCTGGGCGGCATGCTTCCGCTGGATGAGGAATCAGCTGTGGAGGCCTGCGCCTGGCTTGCCTTCAAGAACGCGGCGCGGATCAGGCCGTTCCTTGCCGCCGAGGCCGACCGCAGCCACCGCGAGGTGGCCGCCATCGTGGGCGGAGTGGTTGCCTCCCTGCTCCCCGATGATGAACCGCAGGAGAACCTGGTGGTGGAGGCGGAACGCCTTCTGGCCACCCTGGACGGCCTGTGCATGCATGCCCTGCTGCAACCGGGCTGGATGACAGCGCAGATGTGCCGCGACGTGCTTGAGCGGCACCTGGACGGACTGGCACGGTAGGCGCCCGGGTCCAATCCTGCACTACCGGGAACTGGCTGCGGGAATAGACTGATAGCCGGGTACTGCAGAGCGGGTCATGCCGCCCGGCATGGGAAGGCCAGGGAAGGACTTTGGATGCATCACGCAAGCGGTTCAGGGTGGCAGATCACCACCGACACGTCCGGGCCAATGATGATCGCGCTGTACGTCCGGGATGCGGCCGGCTTGAACGGAGTGGGACAACCGATGCTGTCCCATGCGTCGCCGAAGGTCCGTTCGGCTGACCACTCCCACCTGACGGCCGACGTTGGTGGCATCAGCGCGCTGAAGACCGAGTGGGAGGCCTGGTGGGAGCAGCTGCTGAAGGCCCATCCGCACACATCGCCGGAACTCTCCCCGCCCAGTTTTGACGCGTTCGGCAACTCTCCGGCCCTGCAGCGGGTCCTGCAGGCCCATTTCGGCTCCGCCCTCACTTGGGCCAGGGAGCGCAGGAGCGAATACGCCGAGCTCGAGGCCGAACGGGTGGCATCCGGAACGGACCAGCTGCTTGAGGACATGGTGGACGACAGGCTGATGGAAGTGGGGCGGGACTCGCGGGACTTCAAGCTGACCATCATCGAGCTGCCGCTGGACGAGCAGCGGGCCTGGTACCTGGAGCCCGACAAGATCATCATGAGCCAGGATTTGATGGGGCAGCCGGACCTCCTCCGCAGTTACGTCCAGCCGGTGCTGGAAATCCTGGTCTAGCCACCCTTAAGGCAGGACGACGGCGGCCCTTCAGCTGCCGCCGTCGTCCTGACGTACGGTGATGCGCACCTGTCCCTCCGGGGCCCCTGAAGCCTGCCATCCGTCCCCATCGGGACGGTGCCAGGTCCGGCCTGCCACCTCCACCTGGGTGACGGCCAGGTCCTTGGCGTTGGCAACCGCCCACTGGGCAACCGACCATGCCAGCGCGCCGTCGGCGTCCACCACCAGGGTGGCGCCGTCAACCTGTGAGTCCACGCCGCCGTAGGCCTGGTCCAGGTCGGTGGCCACCGATGCTGTTGTCCCGCCGGCCGCCGGGGAGCGGAGCGTGCACTGCACTCCGGCCGGCGTCTGTCCGGTGAGTCCGGAGGCAAAGGCCCGGCCCATGTCCTCGTGCTGGGCATATGCCTTGGGGTAGGCCGACTTCTGGACCCGCTGAGCTGCATCGGTGATGTCGAGCGCCTCGTAGCCCGGAATTTTCACCAGCGCGTCATAGAAGGCATTGACGGCATAGTAGGGGTCCATGATCTCGGCCTCCGTGCCCCAACCCTGGGACGGACGCTGCTGGAAAAGCCCCCGCGAGTCCGGACCGGCCTGGTCGCCGTGCCCGATGTTGCGCAGCTTCGACTCCTGCATGGCAGTGGCGATGGCAATGGTGGCGGCGCGCGCCGGCAGTCCCCGCCTGACGGCCGCCGCGGTAATCAGCGCGGCGTTGGCCGCCTGGTCCGGCGCAAGTTCACCGGTCCGGTTGCCGGCCGCAGCGGTGCAGCGCTCCGAAACGAGGGTTTCGGAACGCTGCACGAAGAACACTGCTGTGTAAATTCCGCCCGCTGCCAGTGCGAGGGTGAGCAGCAGCACCGCCAGGCGGCGCAGGCCGCGTCTGCGTGCCACGAAGGGATCAGTTGGCGTGCAGGGCGTCGTTCAGTTCAACGGTCTGGCCCTTGCGGGGCAGGGCCTCCACCGCCCCCGTGGTGGAGTTGCGGCGGAACAGCAGGTTGGGCACGCCGGAGAGTTCGGCGGCCTTGACGATCTTGGTGGTGTCATCGCCCACCTCGTCCTTGGGGCCCGGAACGCGGACCCGGGTGCCTGCCGTGACGTAAAGCCCGGCTTCCACCACGGAATCATCCCCGATGCTGATGCCCACGCCGGAGTTCGCACCGAGCAGGACGCGCTCACCGATGGTGATCTTTTCCTTGCCGCCGCCGGACAGGGTGCCCATGATGGAGGCGCCGCCGCCAACATCGCTGCCGTCGCCGGCCACGACACCTGCGGAGATACGGCCTTCCACCATGGAGGTGCCCAGGGTGCCGGCGTTGAAGTTGACGAAGCCCTCGTGCATGACTGTGGTGCCGGCGGCGAGGTGCGCGCCCAGGCGGACCCGGTCGGCGTCGGCAATCCTGACGCCGGAGGGGACCACGTAGTCCACCATGCGCGGGAACTTGTCCACGCCGTAGACGGTGACGGCGCCCCGGCGGCGAAGCCTTGCGCGTGTCAGTTCGAAGCCCTCGACGGCGGCCGGGCCGAAGTTGGTCCACACCACGTTGGGAAGCTTGCCGAAGATGCCGTCCAGGTTGATGGTGTTGGGCTGGACCAGGCGGTGCGAGAGGAGGTGGAGGCGGAGGTAGGCGTCCGCGGTGTCCGCCGGGGCTTCATCGAGGTTGATCTGGACAAAGACCACCTTCTGCTCGGTGCCGCGGTCCTCGTCAGTGCCGTTCTCGGCGATCTGCACCAGGGTTTCATCCGCGTTGTCCACCGTGCGGAGGTTCTCCGCCGCAACACCCAGTGCCGGAGCGGGGAACCAGACGTCCAGGACGGTGGCGTCGCCGGTGGCAATGGTGGCTACGCCAAAACCGTAGGCGGAACGGTCATCAGCGTTGGAGGTCAGGGTTTCGGGCACGGCAGAGGAAGCGGTCTCAGTCATGTGCTCCAGTCTATCGAGGGCGGGGCATGGGGTTCGAACTAGACTGGCTTCGTGACTGCTGAAACCGCCCCAGACTCTTCCGTGTCCACCCTTGACCTCCGCCAGGACGTGGCGCTGCTGACCGCAGCGCTCATGGACATCAACAGCGTGTCCGGCAATGAAAAGCAGCTCGCGGACGCCGTCGAGTCCGCCTTGCTCGGGATTCCCCAGCTGGCCGTGGTGCGCGACGGCGACGCCATCATCGCCCGGACCGAACTTGGACTCGCTGAGCGTGTGATCCTTGCCGGCCACCTGGACACAGTGCCGCTTCCGCTCACCGAAGGATCCCGGGGCACCGTTCCCTCCAGCTGGGAATCGGGTGTTCCGGGCGAGGGCGTCCTGTATGGCCGCGGGGCCACGGACATGAAGGGCGGGGTGGCAGTCCAGCTCGCACTGGCGGCAGGATTGTTCGACGGCGGCGCGCAGCCCAAGCGGGACGTCACCTTCATCTTCTATGACCACGAGGAAGTGGAGGCCGTGAAGAGCGGACTGGGACGCCTGGTCCGCAACCACGGCGACCTGCTGAAGGGGGACTTCGCCATCCTGCTGGAACCGACGGACGGCACGGTGGAGGGCGGCTGCAACGGCACCAGCCGGTTCGAGGCAAGCACGGTGGGGGAGGCCGCCCACTCGGCCCGCGCCTGGATGGGCAGCAACGCCATCCACGCCGCGGCACCGATCCTTGCCCGCCTGGCGGCCTACGAACCCCGGACCATCAATGTCGACGGGCTCGATTACCGGGAAAGCCTCAACGCGGTGAAGATCAACGGCGGCACGGCCGGGAACGTCATCCCGGACCGCTGCGTCGTCGAGATCAATTACCGGTTCGCCCCGGACAAGACGCCGGACCAGGCCGAAGCCCACGTCCGGGAGCTGCTGGCGGGCTTCGACGTGGTCCGCACCGATGCCGCCGCCGGCGCGCGGCCCGGACTGCAGCACCCGGCTGCCGCCTCGTTCGTGGCCGCCGTGGGAGCCGAGCCCAAGCCCAAATACGGCTGGACCGACGTCGCCCGCTTCAGTGAGCTGGGCATCCCGGCGGTGAACTTCGGCCCGGGGGACGCGCTGCTGGCGCACAAGGACGACGAGCACGTCCACGCCGACGCCATCCGCAAGTGCCTGGCCGCCCTGGAGAGCTGGCTCGCTGCCTGACGGTCCACGAACAGGAAAGGTCCGGAACTCCCCACGGGAGCTCCGGACCTTTCCTGTTGTGGGCTCTTGGAAGCTACGGAGCCGCAGCTTCCAAAACATCGGGTTCGGCCTTCGCCATGCCCCCGGCTGCCTTCTTGGAGCCGCGGCGCTCGATCCACACGGCAAGCCGCGAGACCGAGATGTTGATGGCGATGTAAATGGCCGCCGCCACGAAGAAGATGGGGAACAGGTACTGCGTGCCAAGGAAGTCCGCCATGACCTGCACCGCGCGCAGCAGCTCGCCGTACGCCACGATGTAGCCCAGCGAGGTGTCCTTCAGCAGCACCACCATCTGCGCCACGAGGGACGGCATCATGCGGCGGATCGCCTGCGGCAGCTCGATCAGCATGCGGGACTTGTAGCTGGTGAGGCCGATGGCCAGGCCGGCTTCCCGTTGTCCCTTGGGCAGGGACTGGATGCCGGCGCGGATGATCTCGGCAAAGACCGCAGCGTTGTACAGCACCAGGCCGGCCACGACGGCGATGAACGCCGAGGTGCCGAACCCGAGCAGGATGAAGAGCATCATGAGGACCACGGGCATGCCGCGGAGGAATTCCAGGATGATCCTCATGGGAATCCGGATGAATGCGGCATCCGAAATGCGGAGCAGGCACAGCAGCAGGCCCAGCGGGAACGCGATGACTGCCGCCAGTGCGGCTGCGGAAAGCGTGGACCCCAGCCCTTTACCGAGCAGCTGCCACACGTCGCCGCGGGTGAAGATTTGCCAGCGGCGCGCCTCGAAGATGCCCTGCTGGGCGAGGATCGTAACCACCCAGGCCAGCAGGCCGAGAATCAGCAGGCCGCCGATGATGGAGGCAATGAGGGAAACCCGGCGCGCTTTGGGGCCGGGGACGTCGTAGAGAACCGAGCTCATCGGGCAATCGCCACCTTTCGTTCCACCGTGTTGGCGAGGATTCCCAGCGGAACGGTGAGGAGCAGATAGAAGAACGCCGTGCCCAGCAGGACGGTGATGACGGCGTCGCCGTTGGCGTTGGCCAGCTGGCGGCCGTAGCCGAACAGCTCCAGGACGAAGAAGGCGCCGGCCACCGAAGAATTCTTGACGAGCGCGATCAGGATGTTGATCAGCGGCGGGATCACCGTCCGCAGGGCCTGGGGGAGGATGATGAGCGAGAGCACCTGGCCGAACTTCATGCCGATGCTGCGCGCTGCCTCGGCCTGGCCGACAGGCACGCTGTTGACACCTGAGCGGACAGCTTCGGCGATGAACGCGGCGGTGTAGGTGCTGAGGGCGATGATCGCGGCGATCTCGAACTGTTCGAACTTGACTCCGATACGGGGGAGCACGACTGCTGCAAAGAAGAACGCGATGGTCAGCGGGGTGTTGCGGAGGACTTCCACGTAGACGGTGCTGAAACCGCGGAGTGCCGCAACCGGGGAGACGCGTGCCGCGGCCAGCAAAGTGCCAAGGATCAACGCGAAGATACCGGAGACGACGGAAAGGAAAAGAGTGCGGAGAAAACCCTCCCAGTACAGGGGCAGGTTTTCAAAGATGACGTCCATAAGATCCTTCGGCTGTAAGCGTGGACGGATTGAAGGCTGTGCTGCCGGGGCCGTTGAGGGGCCCCGGCAGCATGGCGGACGCTACTTAGTAACGGTTGATGGCCGGGAGGCTGGGCGCGGTCTTGATAACCGAACCTGCGGTGGCTTCCCACGCCTTCTTGTACGAGCCGTCCTTCCCGAAGGCTTCCAGCTGGTCGTTGATCCAGTTGCGGAACTCGGTATCACCCTTCTTCAGGCCGATGCCGTAAGGCTCCTTGGTGAAGGTTTCCTCTGAGGCGAGCTTGAAGGCATCCGGCTCCTTGTCAACGAAACCGGCGAGGATCACGTTGTCCGTGGTGACGGCTTCAACCTGCTTGTTGCGAAGCGGCTCCAGGCAGGCGGAGTAGGTGGCGGCCGGAACCAGTTCCGCGCCGTACTTGTCCACGATGGTGGCGGCCGGGGTGGAGCCCGTCACGGAGCAGACCTTCTTGCCCTTGACGTCCTCGGGCTTCTTGATGGAGTCGTTGTCCTTGTTCACCATGAGGGCCTGGCCGGCTTCGTAGTACGGGCCGGCGAAGTCGACAACCTGCTTGCGCTTGTCGCTGATGGTGTAGGTGGCAATGACCAGATCCACCTTGCCCTGCTCAATGAAGGGCTCGCGGTTGGCCGAAACGGTCTCGGACCATTCGATCTTGTCCGCGGCGATGCCCAGCTTGGCGGCGATCAGCTTGCCGATTTCAACGTCGAAACCGACGGGCTTGCCGTCCAGGCCAACCTGGCCGAACAGTGGCTGGTCGAACTTGGTGCCGATCTTGATGGTGCCGGCGGAGGACAGCTTTGCCATGGTGGTTCCGGCAGCGAACGACGGCTTCTCAACGGGGCTGGGGTTGCTGGAGCCACCCGAGTCTCCGCCGCCACAGGCGCTGAGGGACAGGGCGAGGGCAGCGGTGGCCGCCACGACGAAGGATTTCCGCCTGGACATAAATGCCTTCATGACATTCCTTTCATTGGTGGCCGTGGGTTTCCGGCCTGGATGCGAACTGACGTGTGATGGTTCGAATAACTCAGTGGGTGAGGAGCTTGGACAGGAAGTCCTTGGCGCGGTCGCTCTTCGGGTTGGTGAAGAATTCCTCCGGGGTGGCGTCCTCGACGATCTGGCCGTCCGCCATGAAGACCACGCGGTCGGCGGCCTTGCGGGCGAAGCCCATCTCGTGCGTGACCACAATCATGGTCATGCCTTCCTTGGCCAACTGGACCATGACGTCCAGGACCTCGTTGATCATTTCGGGGTCCAGTGCGGATGTGGGCTCATCGAACAGCATGACCTTCGGCTTCATTGCCAGGGCGCGGGCAATCGCCACACGCTGCTGCTGGCCGCCGGAGAGCTGGGCCGGCAGCTTGGGCGCCTGGTGGCCCACGCCCACCCGTTCGAGCAGGGCCATGGCGTCCTTTTCCGCGGCCGCCTTGGACACGCCCTTGACCTTGATGGGTCCCAGGGTCACGTTCTCGAGGATCGTCTTGTGGGCGAAGAGGTTGAAGGACTGGAAAACCATTCCGACGTCGGCACGGAGCTGCGCGAGCTCCTTGCCTTCCTCGGGGAGGACTTTCCCGTCGATGCTGATGGTTCCGCCCTCAATGGTTTCCAGGCGGTTGATGGCCCGGCAGAGGGTGGACTTACCGGATCCCGAGGGTCCGATGACCACAACAACCTCGCCCTTGCGGACCTGCAGGTTGATGTCCTTCAAAACGTGCAGCTGGCCGTAATGCTTGTTTACGGCGTTCAGGGAGACGAGGGCATCGCCGGGCACATGAGTAGTCATAGGAACGAATCTAGCGAAGAACCGTGCGTTATGACGCCAATCACCCCAAGTTCCTGCTGATCGTGATTCAAGAGATACCTGGAGTGGGAGGTTAGCCTAGGGGAATGAGTATCAACGCAGATCCGGCCAAGAATTCCCAGCCCCGCCGTAAGGGGCCCCTTGAGCTGCGGCGCAAGCAGGCGGCCGTGGAGATGTCGGACCAGCACCTGCTTGATACCAAGGGTCCGGGCCAGTTTGTCCACACCGATCCGTGGCGGGTCCTGCGGATCCAAAGTGAATTCGTCGAAGGTTTCGGTGCCCTGGCGGACATTGGAAAAGCGGTCAGCGTTTTCGGCTCGGCGCGGACCAAACCGGGCAGCCAGTACTACGAGATGGGTGTGGAGGTGGGCCGCAAGCTCGCCGAAGCCGGAGTCGCGGTAATTACCGGTGGCGGGCCGGGCTCCATGGAGGCGGCCAACCGGGGGACGGTGGAGGGCAACGGCGTATCGGTTGGCCTTGGCATCGAGTTGCCGTTCGAGCAGGGCCTGAACCAGTGGGTGGACCTGGGCATCAACTTCCGGTACTTCTTTGCCCGCAAGACGATGTTCGTCAAATACGCGCAGGGCTTCATTGTGCTCCCCGGCGGGCTGGGCACCCTGGATGAGCTGTTCGAGGCCATGGTCCTGGTCCAGACGCGCAAGGTGACCTCGTTTCCCATCGTGCTCCTCGGCGTCGAATTCTGGGGACCGATGATCGACTGGATCAGGGGCACCCTGGTGGCCGAAGGCATGGTCTCGGAAAAGGACCTGGACCTGATCCAGCTCGTGGACGATCCCGCGGAGGCAGTGGACCGGGTCCTGCATGCAGGCGTGACACCGTCCCTGAACGGGGAACAGCGGCCGGAGTAGCTGCAGGCCAAAGTCCGGGCCGCCGGTCTGGCACGATGGAACCGTGAGCTTCTTCCTCGTTTTCCTGGCCGTCGTGCTGGTGGCGGCCGTCCTTTGGGCCGGCCTGGGCCGGCGCGCCCGCAAGACCGGCGGGGCTGCGCTGCCCGCCCTTTTGGACGGGGGATTCGACGAGCCGCCCGCCAACCTGCCGCCCGTGCTGCTTCCGGAGCGTGCCGCTCCGGAAGACGTTGAGCAGATCCGCTTTTCGCTTGGCCTGCGCGGCTACCGGATGGACCAGGTGGACCAGGTCCTGGACGAGCTGCGGGACCAGTTGACCGCAAGGGACACCGAGCTGGCGGAGCTGCGTATCCGGCTGGCTGCCATGGAGCAGGCGGGGGAGCAGGCTTCCGACGGCGGACCCGCGGCACCCGGCGGGAGGGCACCTGAAGTGCCAGGCAGCGGGAACGCCGGGAGTGGGGAGGCCGACGAGGTTGCCGTGCCGGGACAGGGCGGCCTGTGAGCACGGTGGCCCCCCGCAACGCTCCGCCCTCTGCCGGCACCCTGGCCCGACGCCTGGCCTCAGCCGTCCGCAACTGGCCGTGGTGGCTCCAGGTCACCGGCCTGTATGCCGCCGCACGCCTCGTTTCGGCCTGCATCTTCATGGCCGCGGCGCTCCACCAGGGCGTCAACCCCTGGTTCCCGCCCAAGCCGGATTACTGGAACTTCATCAACATCTGGGACGCCCGCTGGTACGCCCAGGTCATCGCCAACGGCTACCCGTCAATCCTTCCCACGGATGCCGCCGGCAATGTGCAGGAAAATACGTGGGCTTTCTACCCGCTCTATCCTGCACTGGCCGGTGGACTTAGCCGCCTCACCGGCTTGAACCCTGCCGCCTCGCTGACCCTCATCGCCATGCTGGCCGGCTGGGCGGCCGCCCTGGTGGTCTACACGCTCTTCCGGCAGAAGGCCGCACACGTGCCGGCCATGTGGGGGGTAGCGTTCTTTTCGACTTTTCCCGTCTCCGCCGTGCTGCAGGTCCCGTATGCCGAGCCGCTGTCACTCCTGCTGCTGGCCGCGGCCCTGCTGCTGGTAGTACGCCGGCAGTACCTCTGGGCCATCCCCGTGGTGTTCCTGCTGTGCCTGTCCCGGCCGGTGGGCGTCCCCTTCGCCGCCATGGCGGGGCTGCTGCTGGTCTTCCGCGCCGCCGCGCACATCCGGAAGGGGCGGCAGCGCGGCGCGGATGAAGCAGCCCATTCCCTCCGGGACCTGGCGGCACTGACGGGGCTCACCGCCGTCGCAGGCGTTTCCGCGCTGGCCTGGCCCGCCGCCGCCTGGGCAGCGACGGGCGACCCGCAGGCCTATACCAAAACCGAGACGGTGTGGCGGGGCCAGGACCTGGTCCCGTTCCAGCCGTGGTTCGACACCGGCGTCGAACTCTTCGGCCCCGTGCTGGGCCTTCTGGCCCCCGTGGTTTTCGTGGCACTGTTCATTGCCATGCTGTTCCTTCCCCCGGTGGTGCGGCTCGGCGTCGAACTGCGGCTCTGGTGCGCCTGCTACATGGGTTACCTGCTGATGTTCCTCCATCCGCAAACCAGCACCTTCAGGATGCTGCTGCCGCTGTTTCCACTGGCCCTGGGGGCGGCGTTCCTGTCCCGTTCCAGGGCTTACCGGGGCACGGTGGTGGTGATGTTCCTGCTGCTTCAGATGGTCTGGATCGTCTGGCTCTGGGCCTGGGCGCAGCTTCCCGGCGGAGGGGATTATCCGCCCTGACAAATCAGGCTTCCGCGCAGGTCAGCCTGGAAATAACAGTTGCCGGAAAATGTCCATCGATTAGCTACGTACGGGTAATTCCGCGATAATGATAGGTAAGCAAGGACAAAAGCATTCAGAAAACGCGCAGCCTTGGCGGTGGCACCACCACCCCGCCATAGCGGCCTGATCGACATGCGGACACAGCCCGCCCGGGCTGATCAGTCCTGGGACAAAATGGAGGGGAATTCCTCATGGCGGCTATGAAACCACGCACCGGCGACGGCCCAATGGAAGTCACCAAGGAGGGCCGCAGCCTGATCATGCGCGTCCCGCTCGAAGGCGGCGGACGCCTGGTGGTCGAACTGAACGCTGCCGAGGCAGCCAACCTCAAGGAATGCCTGGTAGGCGTTACCGAATAGTCGTACCGGACAGGGTGCGCGGCCCGCGGGCTGCGCACCCTGTCCTTTTTTGGGAGACTTACTTCTTGACTGCCACCAGCAGGCCATCGCCGGTGGGGAGCATTGCCGACGCCAGCCTGTCGTCGTCGCGGATTGCCCTGCCCACCTGCCGCAGGACCACCGTGGTGGCCTCCCGGCCCGCCGGGTTGGCAACCTTGTCCTTGTCCAGCGCGTCATTGATGACCAGCAGCCCCGCGGGCTTCAGCAGCCGGATGGCCTGCTCCACATAGCCCGGAAGGCCCGGCTTGTCCGCGTCGATGAAGACGAGGTCGTAGGCGCCATCGGTCAGCCGTGGCAGGACGTCGCCCGCACGGCCGGAAATGGTGCGGGTGCGGTTGGCGGGACTGCCGGCCTCCGCAAACGCTTCGCGGGCGGCCCTCAGGTGCTCCACATCCACGTCGATGGTGGTCAGGACTGCGTGCGGTCCCAGGCCCCGCAGCAGGCAGACGCCGGAGACGCCGGCGCCGGTGCCGATCTCGACGGCGGTCTGGGCTTTGGAGGCGGCGGCCAGCACCGTCAGGACGGCCCCCACGCCGGGGCTGATGGCGCTTACTCCCAATTCAAATGAACGTTCCCGGGCCCGAAGCATAACCTCATCCTCAGCGGGCAGATCTTCTGCATAGGACCAGCTGCTGGATTTGTCGGCGCTCATGAATTATCGCTTTCTGGGCGTAAGGGGGGAATGTCTCCTCAAGCCTACTGTGTTCGGGCCGGCCGGCCGGGAAAGCGGCCGTTGCGCCGAAGGCTGAAGTTTGCCAATGGTCAGGAAATTCCCAGCCAAGTTTGACATGATTGATATCCGCTCATCCAAAAGGTGACCGGCGCCGAATCAGAGATGTCAACAGTATCCGGGCGTTAGCATTCCACGAGGGGAGTGGACGATGTCATCTTCAGTTGTGGCACCTGTCCCTGCAGTAAACAATCCCGATGATGAGTGGGTCCGTCCCACCTGGGAAGAAGTGGTCACCAACCATTCCGCAAAGGTGTACCGGCTGGCGTACCGCCTGACCGGAAACAAGTACGACGCCGAGGACCTCACCCAGGAGGTGTTTGTCCGCGTCTTCCGGTCGCTGGAGAACTTCAAGCCAGGAACACTCGACGGCTGGCTGCACCGCATCACCACCAACCTGTTCCTTGACCAGGCCCGGCGCAGGACCCGCATCCGTTTCGACGCCCTCGCGGAGGACGCCGAGTCCCGGCTGCCCGGCCGTGAGCCGGGGCCGGAGCAGAGCTTCGAGCTGAACAACCTGGACCTGGACGTACAGGCGGCGCTGGAGGAACTGCCGCCGGACTTCCGTGCCGCCGTGGTCCTGTGCGACCTCGAGGGGCTGTCCTACGACGAAGTCGCCGAGGCCCTGGGCGTGAAGCTGGGCACCGTCCGCTCACGCATCCACCGCGGCAGGACCATGCTCCGTGAAAAGCTGGCCCACCGCGACCCCCGCCCGCAGCAGTCCCGCCGCAAGCTTGCGATGCCACGCATCGCCGGCATCCTCTGAACGGCACATGAAGTCCCAGTTTCCTTTCGGCGGCAGGCATCAGCGCAGCGGCAGCCACCTTGAGGCCTGCCAGGAGTGTGCTGCGGCCGTGCGCCGGGAACGGCAGTACCTGGAGCGTCTGCGCGATGCTCCCATTCCGCCCGCCAGCCAGGACCTGACGGCGCGGCTGCTGACCCGCACCCACGAATTGGCAGCCCAGCCGCCCGCCCCTGCCCATCAGGGCGGGACCTCCCGTGTGGCCGCCCGGGCACTTGCATTCACCGCGGGCGGAACCATGGCAGCGGCCGGAGTGCTGGCCGTAGGGGCCTTCACGGCAGCGGGAGACCCTGCGGCAGGGGAACGGGCGGGGACCGAAGCAGCCTTTTCGCACGTCTCGTCCCAGACCCCTGCGGACGGCCGGACCTTGACCGCCGCGCAGCTGGCCACGTTGCGTTCGGAGGGGTGGGCCTGCCCCGAACTGCAGGCCATGGGATTCCATGTGGAAGCGGCCAGGGCGCTGGTGGTTGACGGGCAACCTGCAGTGGAGCTGCGGCTCACCGACGGTACCCATCACGCCACCGTCACGGAACAGCACCCGGTTGATCATCAACCGGCCGGCAACGCGACACCGGCTCCGGGCGCCCCGGCGGGGGAGGGCTCCGCCGGCCAAGGTGGTCCAATGCAGGTTTCGAGCACCTCTCCCTGGTCCGCCACCTACCGGGCAGCCGGCCTCACCATCACTTACCGCTCCGATCTGCCCCCCGAGCAGGCAGATGATGCCCTGCCCATGCTCAAGCAGTACGCCGATACCGCGGCGGAAGGGGTTGCCGCCGCCGTGCCCGACACCACGGTGACGCCGGCACCGGAGCCCCTGGAGTCGCGGCTGGAGCGCGGGATCAACAAGATAGCTGCCCTGTTCACCCAGTAATGCAGACTGTTTTCCCGTCCGCCGGACGGGAATCGTCACTCGCAGCCCGGAGAGGGTAATCTTCCTAAAGTGTTTGGAATCAACGGCCCGGAGTTCATCCTTCTGCTGATCATCGGCGTGCTGGTGATCGGCCCCCAGCGGCTGCCGGAATATACCCAGAAGCTGGCAAACCTGGTCAAGGAACTCCGCCGCATGGCTTCCGGGGCGCGTGAACAAATCAAGGAAGAAGTGGGCATCGACATTGACGATGTCGACTGGAAGAAGTACGACCCCCGCCAGTACGACCCCCGCCGCATCATCAAGGAAGCACTGCTCGACGACGACACCAAGCCCGTCAGCGCAAATGCTCCGGCCGCCGTGGCAGCAGTTTCCGGCGCCGCGGCCGTGGCGGATGCAGCCCCGCAGCGGCCTGAAAGAGTCGTGCAGAGGCTGGCCCCTGGCGATGCAGCCCCTTTCGACACCGAAGCCACCTAGGGTTTTCGCGCCCCGCCAGTTCCGGCCCGGTCAGCGCGGCTGCAGTCCCAGCTTCATCCCTGCAAGGCCACGGGGTTTTGCGGCCAACTGCCCTGCGATGCCGGCCAGCGCCACAGCGCCCGCCGAAGCAGGTTGGCCCAGCACGATCGGAACCCCCGAGTCCCCGCCTTCGCGCAGCTGGATGTCCAGGGGAATCTGGCCCAGCAACGGTACCTCCGCCCCGACCGTGGCGCTGAGGCGTTCGGTGAGGACCGCCCCGCCGCCGCTTCCAAACAGTTCCATCCGGCCGCCGTCGGGCATCTCCAGGTAGGACATGTTCTCGATGACGCCCGCGATCTTCTGACCCGTCTGGGTGGCGATGGCGCCAGCGCGTTCGGCAACGTCCGCCGCCGCCGCCTGGGGCGTGGTGACCACCAGGATTTCGGCCTTGGGCAGGAGTTGGGCCACGGAAATGGCGATGTCACCCGTACCCGGCGGGAGATCCAGGAACAGGGCGTCCAGGTCGCCGAAGTAGACGTCGGTGAGGAACTGTTCCAGGGCCCGGTGCAGCATGGGTCCCCGCCAGGCAACCGGCTGGTTGCCGGTGACGAACATGCCAATGGAGATCACCTTCACGCCGTACGCAACCGGGGGCAGGATCATGTCGTCCACCTGGGTGGGTTTCTGGGTGATGCCCATCAGCGCAGGGACGGAGAAGCCGTAGACGTCTGCATCCACGATGCCCACACGGAGGCCTTGGGCAGCCAGGGCCGTGGCCAGGTTGACGGTGACCGAGGACTTGCCCACTCCGCCCTTGCCGCTGGCCACGGCGTAGACCCTGGTAAGGGAATCGGGCTCATTGAAGGGGATTTTGCGCTGGCCGCCGGCGCCGCGCAGCTTCTCCTTGAGGGCATCGCGCTGGGCCTGGTCCATCACCTTGAGCTCGACGTCGACGGCGGTGACGCCGGGGACTGCGAAAAGGGCCTTTTGCGCATCGGCGGTGATGGTGTCCCGCAGCGGGCAGCCGGCAATGGTGAGCAGGACCGCCACGCTCACCTTGCCGTCGTCGGAAACCTGGACGGAGTCCACCATGCCCAGTTCGGTGATGGGGCGCCGGAGTTCGGGATCGATCACGGTGGCGAGGGCGCTGTTGACGGCCTGTGCCAGTGCCGGTTGGGTGGAGTCAGCGGGATCGATGGGGGCGCTCATGGGAGGAGCCTCGGCTTTCGTACGGATGCGGCGGCGGGCCTGCCGGTGGGCGGCCTGGCGGTCATTGGGCAGAGTGGCCCGGTTTCACCCGGGGGATCTGCTGGGTGCGCGGGCTGCGTTGCCGGTCCCGCTGTTCGCGCAGCTTGTCCTTGACCTTGTCCCGTGGGGATTCGTGCGAACCGGGGCCCGTGTCATCGTGGGTCCGTAGTTCCTCCTGGGCTTCCAGCAGGTCTTCAAGGAGTGAGCGCAGCTCGGCGCGGACGTAGTCGCGGGTGGCTACCTCGCGCAGGGCGATCCGCAGGGAGGCCAGTTCCCGGGTCAGGTACTCGGTGTCGGACAGGTTACGTTCGGCGCGCTGGCGGTCCTGCTGCACCGAGACGCGGTCGCGGTCATCCTGCCGGTTCTGCGCCAGCAGCAGCAGGGGCGCGGCGTAGGAAGCCTGCAGCGACAGCATCAGGGTCAGCAGGGTGAAGCCAAGGTCCCTTGAATCGAACTGCCACTCGACGGGCGCCCACGTGTTCCAGCCCAGCCAGAAAATACAGAACACCGTCATGTAGACCAGGAACTGCGGGGTGCCCATGAACCGGGCAAAGCCCTCGGTGGCGTGGCCGAATGCGTCCGGATCCGGGGAGAACTTGGGCAGGATCCGCTGCCGGGCGCTCAAGGGAGTATCGAGACTGCCTTTTGATTCCGCGTTGGCCAGGTTCCGCTGGCTGGGGTTCTTCGGGGCGCTGTTATCAGCCAATGCGGCCACCGAGCTTTCTTATCGGGGCTTCGCCATCATGGGCGCGCCAGTCGTCCGGCAACAAGTGATCCAATACGTCATCAACAGTCACCGCCCCCACAAGCCGGCCGGCGTCGTTGACCACCGGGAGGGAGTTGAGGTTGTAGGTGGCCAGGGTCCGTGCCACTTCGCTGATGTGGGCCTGGTCGGACAACGGCTCGAGGTTCTTGTCCACCAGGTTTCCCAGAGCCTCGAACGGCGGGAAGCGCAGCAGCTGCTGGATGTGCACCACACCCAGGAAGCGGCCGGTGGGGGTTTCCAGCGGCGGCCGGGCAATAAAGATCGACGACGCCAGCGCAGGGGAGAGCTCCTCCCGCCGGACGTGGGCCAGGGCTTCGGCAACCGTGGCTTCCGGCGGCAGGATGACCGGTACCGGAGTCATCAGGCCGCCGGCGGTGTCCTCGTCGTATTCAAGCAGGCGGCGGACGTCCTCCGCGCCTTCGGGTTCCATCAGCTGGAGGAGTTCCTCTGCCTGGGCGGAGGGGAGTTCGCCGAGGAGGTCGGCGGCGTCGTCGGGGTCCATCTCCTCGAGGACGTCGGCGGCGCGCTGGACATCCAGCGCGGAGAGGATTTCCACCTGGTCGTCCTCGGGAAGCTCCTGGAGGACGTCGGCCAGCCGTTCGTCCTGCAGTTCGCTGGCCACTTCGAACCGGCGCTTGTCGCTCATCTCCTGCAGTGCCTCGGCGAAGTCAGCGGGCTTGAGGTCCTCGTGGTTGGCCACGAACTGTGTGGCTGCCTGCGGCTCGGTGCGTGGCCCCTGCTGGGCGTCCGCCCAGTCAATGATCAGTGTTTCGTTGCGGCGCAGCCGGCTCAAGGGGGACAGTGAGTGGCCGCGCCGGACAAAGAGCTTGCTGACGAACCAGTCGCGGGACCGGTGCTGGTCGATGGCGATGTCCTCGATGGTGGCGTCCCCGCTGCCGTCACGGAGGGTGACCCTGCGGTCGAACATCTCCGCCACCACCAGCGTTTCGGCTCCGCGCTGTTCAAACCGGCGCAGGTTGACCAGGCCCGTGCAGATGATCTGGGTCTGGTCGATCGAGGTAATGCGCGTCATGGGCACGAAGACGCGCTTCTTTCCCGGTACTTCCACCACGATGCCCACCACGTGGGGGGCTCCCTGGGTTCCGCGGGACAGCACAACAACATCGCGCAGCCGGCCCAGCCGGTCGCCCAGCGGGTCGAAGACATCGAGGCCCAGGAGGCGCGCCACGAAGACGCGAGTAGGTGTTGTGCTCACCACTACAGGCTACCGAGTCTGCTCTCTTTTAGCTGAATTTACAGGCAGCACCCACCTTGATGGGCAAGAATGGGGTTATGTCGAACATTTTTGGTCCTCCCAGGGCCGGCGCCGCGAACGGACCGGACGATGCCCGGGCTGTTCCCACCGGCGACACCGTTGGCTCCTACACTTCCTACCTCGACGCCCAAAAAGCGGTTGACTACCTGGCGGACCAGCAGTTCCCGGTCCAGATGGTCTCCATCGTGGGCAATGAACTGAAGATGGTGGAGCGGGTCACCGGGCGTCTCAGCTACCCCCGGGTGGCGCTGTCGGGGGCGTTGAGCGGCATGTGGTTCGGCCTGTTCGTCGGCGTCATGCTGTCCTTCTTCGCACCCTCGCCCGGCTACTTCTCGATCATGACGTCGGTGCTGATGGGTGCGGCGTTCTTCATGCTCTTCGGCATTGTCACGTACGCCATGCAGCGCGGCAAGCGGGACTTCACGTCCACCAGCCAGGTGGTGGCAACGAGCTATGACGTGATCGTTGCGCCGGAGGCCGCCCACGAGGCGCGGCGCCTGCTGCAGCAGCTGCCCATGACGCGTTCGGACGCGGCAGCGGGCCAGTGGCCGTACACACAGCACGACTACTACAACCAGCCGTACCAGCACCAGCAGCAGCCGGGGCAGCAGCAGGGCCCTGCCCGTCCCGCCGGATGGAACGATCCCTACGGCCAGCGGTCCGCCGGCACAGCCGCCGAGGATGGATCAGCCCAGGACGGAAGTGGCTATGCAGGCGACGCCGGCCAGCAGCACAGTGGTCAGCAGCACAGTGGCCAGCAGCACGGCGGGCAGCAATACGACGGCGGCCAGCACCAGCCGGCGCAGCCGGCAAGCCCGGTCCGGGCCGTCCGCTACCCGGACCTGCCGGATGGCCGCCCGCAGTACGGCGTGCGCCTGCCGCAGGGTCCCGGCGCCGGACAGCCAGGGCCAGGACAGCCAGAGCCAGGACAGCCAGATCCCCGACAGCCTGCGCCAGGACAGAACGCGGAACACCAACCTGACGCCCGGCATGGCCAGGACGGGGACCAGCACCACGGCGACCACCGGGAGTAGGACGGCCGGAGCAGCCAAGGTCCAGGAAGCCTGAAAGCCAAGGAAACCTGAAAGCCAAGGAAACCTGGGAGCGCCAACGCAAAGAGCGGGACCGCCGGAACGAATCCGGCGGCCCCGCTCTTTGCTGTTTCCGGCCGGGGTCAGGCTTCTTCGGTCCGGTAGATGCCGGCCATCCAGTCCTCCACGTCTTCCGGTTTCCGCGGCAGGGCGGCACTGAGGTTCACGGGGCCGTCAGCGGTCATGAGGATGTCGTCCTCGATCCTGATGCCGATGCCGCGGTATTCCTCGGGAATCGCCAGGTCTTCCTTCTTGAAGTACAGGCCCGGTTCGATGGTGAAGACCATGCCTTCGGTGAGGATGCCGTCCAGGTAGAGTTCGCGTTTGGCCTGCGCGCAGTCGTGCACGTCCAGTCCCAGGTGGTGGCTGGTGCCGTGCGGCATCCACCGGCGGTGCTGCTGCCCCTCGGGGCTGATGGCCTCCTCCACGCTGACCGGCAGGATGTCCCATTCGGCCAGGCGTTCTGCCAGCACGGTGGTGGCGGCGGTGTGGATGTCACGGAACTTGGTTCCCGGCCGGGCAGCGGCGAACCCGGCGTCGGCAGCATCAAGGACTGCCTGGTAGACCTTGCGCTGGATGTCGCTGAAGGAGCCGCTGGCCGGAAGCGTCCGGGTGATGTCTGCAGTGTAGAGCGAGTCGGCCTCGACACCGGCGTCCAGGAGCAGGAGCTCGCCGGCGTGGATGCGTCCGGTGTTGCGGGTCCAGTGCAGCACGGTGGCGTTGTTGCCGGATGCTGCGATGGTGTCGTAACCCAGTTCGTTGCCCACTTCGCGGGCGCGGGCGAAGAAGGCTCCCTCCACCACCCGCTCGCCGCGGGCATGCGTCAGTGCCCGCGGAAGTGCCTTGACCACTTCTTCGAAGCCTTCGACGGTGGCCGCCACCGCAATCTTCATTTCCTCGATTTCCCACTCATCCTTGAGCAGGCGCAGTTCGGAAAGCGCCTCACTGAGCTTTTCGTCCAGGGCATCAAGGATGCCAAGGTCCAGGTTCTCAGGGTCCCTGGCCGTGTTGTACCGGGCCGTGTCCACCAGTGCGTCAATGTTCTCGTCCACTTTGCGGACCAGGCGGATGGAGATTCCGCCGATCTCCGGGGCGCCCACATCCTTGGTGATGGCCGTTTCCAGTTGGTCGATGTGCGCGGTGGCCAGTCCCAGGCGGGCCTCGAATTCCTCCAGGGTGGGGCGGGCCCCAATCCAGAACTCGCCGGAGCGGGAATCGGCGTAGAACTGTTCGGTGTCCCTGCCGGCCAGCGGCCGGAAGTACAGCGTCGCGCGGTGGTTCCCGCCGTCGTCGCCCGTTCCTTCTGCCACGGGTTCCAGGATCAGGACGGCATCCGGTTCGTGGTCCAGGCCCAGCCCGGTCAGGTGGGCGAAGCCGGAGTGCGGGCGGAAGCGGTAGTCGCAGTCGTTGGAACGGACTTTCAGGGGCCCCGCGGGGATGATCAGGCGTTCGCCGTTGAACAGGGCGGAGATCGCCTTGCGCCGGGCAGCGGCGTATCCGGCGACGGCGTCCCGCTGCGGAAGCTCCTGGCTGGACGGCGCCCAGTTGCTGGCCATGAAGGCCTTGAAAGCGTTGGAACTGGGCCGCTGCGAGCGGTTGTTGACGCGCTCCTCCAACGGCTGGGAAGCAGAGTTTTGGGTGTTTTCGGCATCGTTCACGGCACCATCGTCTCACCAGCATCCCGGCTAAGCGAACAGGACAGCCGGGTCCCGGGGCCGTGGTCCACTACGCTGGACCAGTGAGGATTGACCTGCATGCCCACTCCAATGTTTCCGACGGTACCGAAACGCCCGCCGATGTCATGGCGTCCGCCGCGCGTGCCGGCCTTGATGTGGTGGCCCTGACCGACCACGACTCCACGGCAGGCTGGGCGGAGGCGGCAGCGGCCGCAGCAACCTGCGGGGTGGCACTGGTACCGGGCATGGAGGTTTCATGCCGGACGGAGGAGGGCATCAGCGTCCACCTGCTGAGCTATCTGCATGATCCCACCCATCCCGGCCTCCTGGAGGAAATCACCAAGGCCAAGGATTCCCGCCTCACCAGGGCCGAACGGATGGTCACCATCCTGGCGGAGGACTACCCGCTGACGTGGGATGACGTGATCCACCACGTGGCACCCGGCGCCACCCTTGGACGGCCGCACATCGCAGACGCCCTCGTCGCGGCGGGCGTGGTGGAGGACCGTTCGGAAGCCTTCGCCTCCATCCTCACCTCCCGGTCCCGGTACTTCATCCCGCACTATGCTCCGGACCCGGCCACCGCCGTCGAACTTGTCCGCGCCGCCGGCGGCGTGCCCGTGTTCGCCCACCCTGTGGCGTCCGCACGGGGACGGATCGTGGGGGAGCGGACCTACCGCGACATGATCGACGCCGGGCTGGCCGGCCTGGAGATCGACCACCGGGACAACCCGGAAGAGGGCCGGGACTTCCTGCGCAGGCTCGCGGCCAAACACGGCCTGCTGATTACCGGTTCCTCCGATTACCACGGCACCGGCAAGCCCAACCTGCTCGGCGAAAACCTCACGGCACCCGACATGCTCGCGCGGATCGAGGCACTCGGCACGGGAGCCGCCGTCGTCCGGCCCTAGCTGGGCTGGAACGAGGCAACGGTGGCGTGCGCGCCCAGCCGCTTGGCCATGATGTCAATGGCGGGCTGATTCTGGTCCACGCACACGAACTTCCGGCCAAGCTTGGCGGCAACGGCCCCCAGCGTTCCGGAGCCGGCGAAGAAGTCCAGGCACCAGTCACCGGGCCGGCTCGAGGCGGCCACCACCCGCCTGACCAGGCCCTCCGGCTTCTGCGTGGGGTAACCGGTCTTCTCCTTGCCGGTGGGTGAGACGATGGTGTGCCACCAGACGTCGGTGGGCAGCTTTCCCAGCTCGCGCTTGGCAGGCGTTACCAATCCAGGCGCCATGTACGGCTCGCGGTCCACCTCGGCGCTGTCGAAGTGGTACTTCGCCGGGTTCTTGACGTACACCAGGATGTTGTCGTGCTTGGTGGGCCACCGGTTTTTGGCCCGCGCGCCGTAGTCGTAGGCCCAGATGATCTCGTTCAGGAAGCATTCGCGGCCAAAGATCGCATCAAGCATCACTTTGGCGTAGTGCACCTCGCGGTAGTCCAGGTGCAGGTAGAGGGTTCCGTCGTCGGCCAGCAGGCGCCATGCCTCCACCAGCCGGGGTTCCAGGAAGGACCAGTAGTCGCTGAACGCGTCATCGTAGCGGTGCAGGGCGCCCTTGATGGTGTCGTAGGAGCGGCCCTTGAAGCCCACGCGGTCCCCGCTGCCGCCGGCGTTAACCACCATCCTGGTTTCCTGGCGCAGCTGCGGCCTGCCCGTGTTGAAGGGCGGGTCCACGTAAATCAGTGTGAAGGCGCCGTCCGGCAGCGTGGGGAGGTACTCCGCGTTGTCAGCGTGTACCACCAGGCTGCCGCCGTCCGGCGCCCAAACAGTGTCAGTCATCGGGGCAGTTAGCCCTCTGACGTGCCAGGCTGCGTGCCCGTGTCGGCGCCTGCCACCACTTCGCCGTTGCGGCGGCGGGTGCGGGTCCGGGGCCTGCGGGTGCGTGAAGGCTGTTCGCCGCCCGTTGCGGGTGCGGCAGCCTCGGCCGCGGGAGCGGCGGCGGAGTCCGGCGTCCGACGGCGGCGCTCGCCGCTGCGCGCGGTGTCGCCGCCGCTGCGGCTTCCTTCGCTGCGGGAACCTTCGCGGCTGCCAGTGCGGCTTTCCCGCCCACGGCCGTCCCGTTCCCGGGACCGGCCGCCGTCGCGGCTGCCGCTGCGGCTGTTCTTCTTGCCGGTTTCGCCCAGGTCCTCAAGCACCTCGGCGTCGACGCCAGCCAGGGTCCGCTTGTCACGCGGCAGCCGGCCCTTGGTCCCCACGGGGATGTCGAGGTCCGCGAAGAGGTGCGGCGAGGAGGAGTAGGTTTCGACAGGTTCGGGCACGTTGAGGCCCAGCGCCTTGTTGATCAGCACCCAGCGGGGAACATCGTCCCAGTCCACGAACGTGACAGCGGTGCCCTTGTTGCCCGCGCGGCCGGTGCGGCCCACCCGGTGCAGGTAGATCTTTTCGTCTTCCACGCACTGGTAGTTGATCACGTGGGTGACGTCCTCGACGTCGATGCCGCGCGCCGCGACATCGGTGGCCACCAGGACGTCCACCTTGTTGTTGCGGAATGCCCGCAGTGCCTGTTCACGGGCGCCCTGCCCCAGGTCACCGTGGATGGCAGCGGCAGCGAAGCCGCGGTCCACCAGTTCCTCGGCCACCTTTGCGGCGGTGCGCTTGGTCTTGGTGAAGATGATGGTCCGTCCGCGGCCGCGGGCCTGCAGGATGCGTGCCACCACTTCGATCTTGTCCATGCTGTGCGCACGGTAGATCAGCTGGCGGATATCGCGCTTGGTAAGGCCCTCGTCCTCAGGGTCCGCGGCGCGGATGTGCGTGGGCTGGGTCATGTAGCGGCGGGCCATGGCGATGACCGGACCGGGCATGGTGGCGGAGAACAAGAGCGTCTGGCGAATTGCGGGAGTTGCCGCGATGAGGGTCTCGACATCCGGCAGGAAGCCAAGGTCCAGCATCTCGTCAGCTTCGTCCAGCACCACGATCTTGACGTTCTTCAGGCTCAGGTGCTTTTGCTTGAAAAGGTCGATCAGCCGGCCGGGGGTACCCACCACAACCTCGACGCCCTGCTTGAGGGCCTCCACCTGGGGCTCGTAGGCGCGGCCGCCGTAAATGGTGGCGATCCTCGCGTTGCGCTTCCGGGAAGCGGTCACCAGGTCACCGGCCACCTGCACCGCCAGTTCGCGGGTGGGGACGATGACCAGGGCCTGCGGGGCTCCCGGGACGGCCAGCTTGGCGTAGCCGGGGTCGTCCTGCCCGATGACCCGCTGCAGTGCGGGGATGCCGAAGCCCAGGGTCTTGCCGGTGCCCGTCTTGGCCTGGCCGATGATGTCGTGGCCGCCCAGCGCCACCGGAAGGGTCATGGCCTGGATGGGGAACGGGTGGGTGATTCCGGCGTCAGCCAGGGATTCCACGATGTCCTCGCGGACGTTGTAGTCGGCAAAGGACTTCTCCGCGATCTCGTGCGGGGTCTCGTCGGAGATGATGGTTTCTTCCGGCTCGATGGTTTCCGTGCCGGTCTCATCGCTCAGGAGCTGGTGGGTATGCAATTCACTCACGGGGGAGTTTCCTTATTCATTTGGGCAATGGCGCTGCCTGCTCAACGGGCCGGCCAGGACTGGCCGTTCCGGAGCACGCTCAGGCGCGCAAGCGATTCCAGTGGAAGCCGATCGCGGGCTATCTAATGCTGGCACTGGTGACCAACGGGCAAATCTCAAGATCGCGTAGGGGCGGGCTTGTTGGTTTCAAATCAAGGAAATCAACGACCGGGCATCCATTTCTACCCTCTCAGTCTAGCTGCAAGGTCGCAGAAACACGTTTCGGCCCGCCTGCCGCGGCCGCCGCCGCTTACGGGATGAGCTCGAAATGGATCTCGCGGGTGGTGATGTCCGAGGAAACCAGCCGGACCCGGACCTTGGTACCCGACTCCAGCTCGCCGGCACACCGGGCAGTGACCGCGGGCTCGGCAATCTGGATAATGCCCGAACTTCCGCTGCCGTTTCCGTTCTTCCCGTTGCCGTTTTTCACCGTCCCGGTCCCGTTTCCATTCCCGTTTCCGTTTTGCGGCCGGGAGCCGGAAATCACGATCGCATCGAACTCCTGCCCGATGTGGTTCAGCAGCAGCGCGGCCTCAACGGTGTCCAGGGCCAGTCGTTCCATCCTGGACGCGAGCTGGTCCGATCCGGCCATGATGCCCGGCAGGAGCGGCAGGGCTTCCCGCGCCCAGTCCGGAACATCCCCGCCATTGCTGAGGGCCTCGCAGATCACCAGCACAAAGCGGTCCACCAGGCGGCGGAGCGGCGCGGTGGTGTGGGCATAGGCCGCGCCGATGGCAGACTGCACGCCGTCCTCGGGGACCGTTCCGTCAAAGGCGGTATAGGAGGCGCCCCGGAACAGCATGCCGGCGGAATGCATGATGGCCAGCTGGCGGGGATCGGTGGGATCCAGGGAACGCAGGTATTCGCCGTAGCTGACTTCACCGTCCCAGGGCCTGCCCAGCACCTCGGTCTGCAGCCGGAAATGCTTCAGCGACCGTTCGTCCGGGGCGGGCATGGTGCGCAGGATTCCCACCTTGCCCTCCAGCATGAGCTGCGCGGCGGCCATCCCGGTCATCAGGGAAATCTGCGCGTTCCAGTCCTCCACGGGAAGCTGCGGTACGGCAGCAATGCGGTAGCCGCCGTCGGGCAGCTGGACAATTTCCTGCTCGGGCATGTTGAGGCTGGCCCCGCCGCGTTCCCGCTCCAGGGCCACCCGCTTCAGGCCCACCTCGCGGAGGAGCCGCAGCACCGGCGAGGCCGTCCCGGCGTCGAGGTCTTCCTGCGCACCCTTGTAGCTGAGCTTGTCGCGGCTGCGGACCCGCGCCCGCCTGACGCCCACCGACACAACCGTTGCGTCGCCGTCGAGCGTGAAGTCCCATACGAAAGCCGAACAATCCTGGCCCGGCAGCAGGCTTCCTGCCCCCTCGCTGATCACTTCCGGGTGCAGCGGAATCCGGCCGTCCGGAGCGTAGAACGTCTGGCCGCGGCGCCGGGTCTCGGCGTCCAGGGGACCTCCCGGCGCAACAAACGCCGGCACATCGGCGATCGCGTACATTACCCGGTAGCCGTTCCCGTCCGGTTCGATGAACACCGCCTGGTCCAGGTCCGTGGAGGAGGCCGGATCGATGGTCACGAACTGGACGGCGGTCAGGTCGTAGGACGGAAGCTTCAGCGCTGCCACAGCGGCCCGGGCATCCGCCACTGCCTCAGCCGGGTACGGTCCCGGCAGTTCAAGTTCGGTGCGCAGCAGGCCCAACGCCTCTTCCAGGGCGTTCCTGTGGTCATGGACGTTTGGAGCCAGCCGATGATGTGACACAAAAGTCAGCGTAGCTCCAAGTCCGCCGATATGGCATCAGGCGGCGGCGTCCAATGCGTCGAGGAGGGAGGCGGCAGCGGCGGCGGGATCGGAGGCCTCGGTGATGGCGCGCACCACCACGATCCTGCGCGCACCGGCTTCCGCCACCTGGTGGACGTTTCCGTGGTCAATGCCGCCAATGGCGAACCAGGGCACGGGGTCCGCCGCCTGCCGTGAGGCCTCGGCGGCATACTTCACCAGGTCAGTGCCCACGGCGGACCTGCCGGGTTTGGTGGGGGTTGCCCAGACCGGACCCACGCAGAAGTAGTCCAGCCCGGCTGGTCCGGCAGTTGCTGCCAGGGCGGCGTCCACCTGCCCGGTGGTGTGGCTGGAGAGCCCGATGGCGGCGTTGCCGTTGACCAGCGTGCGCGCCGCCGCCAGCGGCAGGTCCTTCTGGCCGATGTGGAACACCGGTGCCCCGGAGAGGACGGCGATGTCCGCACGGTCATTGACCGCCCACAGCTTTCCGTGCCGTACCGCGGATTCCTTCAGCACCGCCAGGAGGTCCAGTTCCTCGGCCGCCTCGATGGTCTTGTCGCGCAGCTGGATGATGTCCACGCCACCGGCGAACGCGGCGTCAACGAACTCCGCGAAGTCGCCGCGGTCCCGGCGCGCATCGGTGCAGAGGTACAGGCGGGCTGCCTTCAGGGCGTCGTTGTCCCGTGAATTGACGACTTCGGTGGCTGGAGCGTGGTGGCCGGCGGGAAAGGATGGGGTGGACACATTCATGCGTGCAAGCCTAGTTCCTCTAAACTGGGCTGGTACTGCGGGAGCCCGCGGCGGCTGTCACAAAGCGCCGGGCTGAGAGGGCGTCAGAGCCGACCGCTTGACCTGATCCGGTTAATGCCGGCGTAGGGAAGGAACCCACATGCGTACCCCCTTCACCCATCACCCCGGGTCCGCCCGCAGCTCCATTCCCTCCACCCTCCGGGCCGACGTTGCCGTCATCGGCGGGGGAGTGGTGGGGCACGGCATTGCCTGGGAGGCGCAGCGTTCCGGGCGCTCGGTGGTCCTCATTGATGACGCGCCCGGTACCGGCGCCAGCTGGGCGGCGGCCGGCATGCTGGCTCCCGTCAGCGAACTGCATTACCAGGAGGAAGAGCTCCTGGAACTGATGCTTGACGCATCATCGCGCTGGCCCGGGTTCGCCGCCGGGCTGGGCAGGGCAACGGGCGCGGATTCCGGATACCTGACGACGCCGACCCTCGCCGTGGGTGCCGACGCGGCCGACCGCCGGGCGCTGATGGACCTGCGCACAGTCCAGCAGGCCAACGGGCTGGCGGTGGAACCCCTGACCGTGCGGGAGGCCCGGAAGCGTGAGCCGCTGCTCAGCCCGGCCATTGCGTGCGCACTTGATACCCCGGCGGACCACCAGGTGGATCCCCGGCGCCTGGTGGCCGCCTTGCGGCTGGCCCTGGCCGGCGCGGCGCAGGAGCAGCCCCAGCTGGCGGTTGCCGGGGCAGTGGAAGGTTTTGCCGTGCCGGAGCGGGCAGCCGGGCTGCTGTGGGAGGGCGGAACGGTTTCCGGGGTCCGCCTGGCCGGCGGCGGCACGGTGCTGGCAACGGAGACCGTGGTGGCCAATGGCCTGCAGGCGGGGGCGCTTGACGGCCTGCCGGACGGCCTTGAGCTGCCGCTGCGGCCCGTGCACGGGGATATCCTGCGCCTTGCCGTTCCCCGCCACCTTCAGCCCTTGGTGACGTCAACGGTGCGCGGCCTGGTCCACGGCATCCCCGTGTACATCGTTCCCAGGCAGGACGGGACCGTGGTGATCGGAGCTACGCAGCGGGAGGACGCCCGCTCCGATGCCGTGAGTGCCGGCGGCGTCTACCAGCTGCTGCGGGATGCGCAGGCTCTGGTGCCCGCCGTCGCTGAACTCGAACTCCTGGAATGCACCGCCCGCGCCCGCCCCGGTACCCCTGACAACGCGCCGCTCCTGGGCCGGGTGCCGGCCGCTCCGGGCGCCGGGGGAGGACAGGCCGGGCACGTCCCCGGACTCATCATCGCCACCGGGTTCTTCCGGCACGGAGTCCTGCTCACTCCCGCCGCGGCGGCCATCTGCAGGGAACTGCTGGACGGCAGGGCCGATCCCCGCTGGGGTCCCTTCAGCCCGGACCGGTTTTCCAGGCCGGCAACGGCAGCAACAAGCCCCCACATCAAGGAGACTGCGTGAACATCACCCTTAACGGAAACCCGCACACGGTGGCCGACGGAGCTTCGATCACCACGCTGGTCAGCGAGGTCACCGGACGCCCGCTGGCGGACAACGGACAGGCGACCGACGGCGGGAAACTCGGCGTCGCCGTCGCGCACAATGCCCAGGTGGTGCCGCGCAGCCAATGGTTCGCCACCGCGCTCGCCGACGGCGACGACATCGAACTTGTTACAGCAGTACAGGGAGGCTGACGCCATGACCGAAACCAGCACCATCAACCCTGCAGGAAACGCCGGTGCCGGCGACGCCCTGGTGATCGACGGCGTCGCGCTGGGTTCCAGGCTCATCATGGGCACCGGGGGAGCGCCCAGCCTCGATGGCCTGGGCGCGGCGCTCCTTGCCTCCGGCACCGCACTGACCACCGTGGCCATGCGGCGCTACTCCACGGCTGAAACCGGCTCGCTGTTCCAGCTGCTGGTGGATCATGGAATCCGGGTCCTGCCCAATACGGCCGGCTGCTTCACGGCCAGGGACGCGGTCCTTACCGCGGAACTGGCCCGGGAGGCCCTGGAAACAGACTGGGTGAAACTGGAGGTCATCGCCGATGAACAAACCCTCCTGCCGGACGCCGTGGAACTGGTCGAGGCCACCGAGCAGCTGGTCAACCGCGGCTTCAAGGTCTTCGCCTACACCAACGACGATCCTGTGCTGGCCCTGCGGCTGGAGAACCTTGGAGCCACCGCCGTCATGCCGCTGGGTGCCCCGATCGGCACCGGCCTGGGGATCCTGAACCCGCACAACATTGAGCTCATCGTTTCCCGGGCCTCCGTGCCCGTGGTCCTGGATGCCGGCATCGGCACGGCATCCGACGCCTCCCTTGCCATGGAGCTGGGCTGCGACGCCGTGCTGCTGGCCACGGCCGTGACCCGCGCCCAGAACCCCACGCTCATGGGAGAAGCCTTCAAGCACGCGGTGATCGCGGGCAGGATGGCCCGGGCGGCCGGGCGCATCCCGCGCCGGGAGCATGCCCTCGCCTCATCCGCCATGGAAGGCCGGGCCGAGTTCCTCTAGGCATCGGCCATTCACTTAAAGGGCTGTGGCCACCACCCGCCTGGGTGGTGGCCACAGCCATATGCCTGGGAGCCTGCCAGCGACGGCTCAGCGCCGCAGGATCGCAGTGAGCCGTTCCGCATCATGGCGCGCCCGCGTACGGCCAAAATAGGCGACGGCGGCGATGGCGGCAGCAATGCCCAGAACGATGGGCAGGACCCAGGGAAGCCAGGTCAGCCCGGGCAGGTAGCCGAAACCGGCCGCCATCAGAATGATCCACACCAGCGCCGCAGCACCCGCGGCGACGCCGGCCGGAAGCGCCGCACCGTACTTGGCGTGCCGCTTGTCATTGGCCCAGACGACGAAGCCGCCGGCGACAGTGGCCAGCACCACGATGGACAGCGAAAGCATGGATCTCCTTGGAACCGGGGACTAGAACTGGCCGAAACCTACGCGCCGAACCTCTTCGGCACCGATTTCCACATAGGCCAGAGCGTTGCCCGGAACAATGATCAGGCGTCCTTTTTCATCCTTCAGGCGAAGTTCGTTGCCTCCGGTGATGGCTTCGCCAACAACCTTGGCCACAGTCTCCGCGTCCTGGTCCGATTCCAGCACGATCTCGCGGCCAACGTTTTGAACGCCGATCTTAATTTCCAAGGGGGCCTCCCAGCCTGTGAAGTTCGTCGATGATGTCTTATTTGTAGTCTAGGACTCTTTGGGGAAGCGAGAGATTCCGCGCCAAGCTAAACGGTAGATGAGGTCACTGGCCACGTTGAGGTCCAGGTTACCGTCCGTTTCCAGCCAGTACCGCGCGCTGACCTGCGCCATTCCGGCCAGTCCGCGGCCAAGGAGTTCGGCCTCGAGGTGGGGGAGCTTGGTGTCCTCGGCAATGACCCTGGCGATGGCGTCGGCGAAGGTCCGGTTGAAGGTTTCCAGCCTGGAGCTGACGTCGGGGTCGTTGATCAGGTCGGACTCGAACACCAGGCGGTGGGCCTGGTCGTCGCTGGCGATGAAATGGAAGTAGGCGCGCATGACGGCCTGGACCCGTTCATCGTTGTCCGTGGTGGAATTCAGGGCACCCAGCATCAACTCGGTCAGGGACGCAAGGTGGCTCTCGAGCAGTGCGAGGTAGAGTTCCCGCTTTGACGGAAAGTGCTGGTACAGCACCGGTTTGCTGACATGGGCGGTCTCTGCAATTTCATCCATGGCCGCGCCGTGGTAGCCGTTGGCCACGAACACCTCCTGGGCGGCGGCAAGCAGCTGTGCGCGGCGCTCATCCCGGGGCAGCCGGGCGGACCGATGGCCTGCGGGGCGGGAGGGAGTTTGCGGTTCGGCGGCGGGCGGGCGGTCAGCCCGTGCTTCAGGGACCACAGTTGTCCTTCTTTCCATTGCAGTTACCTTCACTTTACTGCGGGGTAATATGACCCGGCGGTATCCCGGGGCATACATTGAAGTATGGCTTCGTCTTTCACCGCAAATGTTTCAACCCATTCCCTGGATCCGCTGGTGGAACCGGCCGCCGGCCTCACCCCTGCCGAGGTTGAACGGTACTCCCGGCACCTGATCATTCCCGAGATCGGTGCCCTGGGCCAGCGGCGGCTCAAGAACGCCAAGGTGCTGGTGATCGGTGCCGGCGGCCTGGGCGCCCCGGCCCTGCTGTACCTGGCCGCGGCAGGCGTTGGAACCATTGGAATCGTCGACGACGACGTGGTGGACCTGAGCAACCTGCAGCGGCAGGTGATCCACGGCGTCAGCGACGTGGGCCGGCCCAAGATCGAGTCGGCACGCGATGCCATCGCGGAGCTGAATCCGCTGGTGGATGTCCGGCTGCACAACCTGCGCCTTGACGCGTCCAACGCCCTGGAGTTGTTCCGGGGGTACGACCTCATCCTTGACGGGGCCGACAACTTCGCCACCAGGTACCTGGTGAACGACGCCGCGGCCATCCTGGGCAAGCCCTACGTGTGGGGTTCCATCTTCCGGTTCGACGGCCAGGTCAGCGTGTTCTGGGAGAAGCACGGGCCCACCTACCGCGACCTGTATCCGGAGGCTCCCCCCGCGGGGTCCGTGCCGTCCTGCGGCGAGGGCGGTGTGTTCGGCATGCTCTGCGCTGCCGTGGGATCGCTCATGGTGACCGAGGCAGTGAAGCTGATCACCGGCGTCGGGCGTTCCCTGCTGGGCCGCGTGGCCCTCTTTGACGCCTTGGGCGGCAGCTGGCGGGAGATCCGGGTGTCGAAGGACCCCGCGGCGGAACCCATCACCGAACTCACTGACTACGAGGCTTTCTGCGGCATCGCTCCCGCCTCGCAGGCGGACACGGAACATACAGTCACCGCTACCCAGCTGGCCACCATGCTGGCGTCGCGGAAAGCCGGGCTCAAGGATTTCGAGCTGGTAGATGTCCGCGAAGCCGGGGAATACGACATCGTCCGGATCGACGGGGCCAAACTGATCCCGCAGGGACGGATCCTTGCCGGGGAGGCGTGGGACGAACTTCCGCAGGACCGGGACATCGTGTTCCACTGCAAGGCCGGCACCCGGTCCGCGAACGTGCTGGCAGCGGCACGGCAGGCCGGCTACCAGCGGGTCAGCCACCTTGACGGCGGGATCCTGGCCTGGGTGCGTGAGGTGGAACCCCAGAAGCCCGTCTACTGACGGGACGCTCCATCACTTCCCGCGCCCTTTTGGAGTACGCCCCATCACTTTCCAGAAGAAAGTGATGGGGCGTTGCCGTAAATAGTGCAGGTAGTGATGGGGCGTGGTCAGGCGGTTTCGCGGCCCTGGTGGTCCACCGGGCATTCGGCCTCGACGGCGGCAGGGGCGGCGGTGGCGGGCTGTTCGACAGTGATGCCGTACAGGGCCTCCAGCGCAGCAACGTAGTCGTCCTGTTGGCCGTTCGCAGCGAGTTCGCGGGCGCGGACCGTGGGTACGTGCAGCAGCTGCTTGACCATGCGGCGGAGGGCGAACTCGACTTCCTCGGCGGCGGCGGTGCAGCCGTGGCGGGCACGGACCTTTTCCATCTCCGCGTCCAGGACGTTCATGGTGTGGCGCCGCAGGGCAACGATGGCTGAATCGACGGAGCGGGCTTCACGCTCCTGCTCGAAGGCCTTGGCGGCACCCTTCACGATGCCGCTGGCCTGGGCCAGCGATTCCGCCTGTTCCTGCGGCGCGGCCAGGCGGACTGATTCCAGGGTGAGCAGTTCCACGCCGTCCAGCTCGCCGACGGCGGGGTCGAAGTCGTGGGTGAGGGCAAGGTCGATGGCGATCAGGGGCTGCGGCGAATCGGCGCGCACCTGGGCGAGCTCGTCGGCTTCGACCCGGGTGTCCGACCCACTGCACCCGATCATGACGTCCGCAGCCGCCACTGCGGACCGCAGCGAGTCCACGTCCAGGGCGGTCCCGCCGCGCGAGGCGACAAATCCTTCGGCCCGGCCGGACGAGGAGTAAACGGAGATGTCCGTGCAGCCGCGTTCACGCAGCAGTGCCATGGTGGCCCCGGCGTAGGCGCCGGTCCCGAACAGCACAACCTTCTTGGTTGTCCAGTCCGGGTTTTCGGAAAGATCGGTGGCAAGGTCCAGTGCCACCGAGACGATGGACAGGCCGCGGGAACCGAGCGCCGTCTGCGCGCCAACATCCTTGGCTGTCTTGGAGGCGGCCTGGAAAAGCCGGATGAGGCCGGCGCTGGCAGTGCCGTCGTGCTGGGCGGTAATCAGTGCCCGCCGCACCTGGCCGGCGATTTCGCGTTCACCCACGACGGCGGAGTCCAGTCCCGCGCTGACGGCGAACAGGTGCTGGGTCACCTCGGGTCCGGTGCGTGTGCTGAAGGAACGTGAGACGAGGGGTTCGGCCAGTCCGCTGGCCTCGCTGATCCGGGCCACGAGTGCCGCCCGGGCTGCTTCGACGTCGTTGGGGTTGGCAGCTTCGCCGTAGATTTCGTAGCGGTTGCAGGTGGCCAGCACCACTGCCCCTGCCACGGCGGGGGATTCGGTGAGCGCGGATGCGGCAATCCCGGAGGAACCGTTGCTCAACTGAGCAACGGTTTCAAGGTCGATGTCGGCGTGTGTAGCCACCAATGAGAAAAGAACCACAGCAGACCAATCATAGCTTTTTCGTTGCCTGGTAGAACAACCACCGGAAAGGATAACCGCCACATTCCACCGTGATCCGCGCCACCTCCCCCTGGCCCGCGTTGCCAGCGACAGGTTGTCGTTATCTTTTGCAGCTCTTTTTCGGCACAATCAAAAGCATGACTCCTAGCCCTGCCGTCTCCGCTGCCGGCGCCCTTGCCGCAGACCATCCACTGATGGACGGCCGCACAGCGGATTCACCGCTGATCACGGCCTACCGCGGAGGCAAGCCGTCCCGCCGTCCCGTCTGGTTCATGCGGCAGGCGGGCCGGTCGCTGCCGGAATACCTTAAGGTGCGCGAGGGCATCGCCATGCTGGACTCCTGCCTCCGGCCGGAGCTGGCCTCCGAAATCACGCTCCAGCCCGTACGCCGCCACGATGTGGACGCGGGCATCTTCTTCTCGGACATCGTCATCCCGCTGAAGCTCGCCGGCGTGGGCGTGGACATCGTTCCCGGGGTGGGCCCGGTCCTTGACATGCCGGTGCGTACGGCGGCCGACGTTGCCGCCCTGCCCCAGCTCACCTGGGAAGCCCTGGAACCCATCCGCGAAGCCGTCCGCCTGACCGTGGCCGAACTGGGCAAGACGCCGCTGATCGGGTTTGCCGGCGCACCGTTCACCCTGGCCGCCTACATGGTGGAAGGAAAACCCAGCCGTGACCACCTCGGCCCGCGGACCATGATGCATGCGGATCCGGAGACGTGGACCGCCCTGGCCAACTGGGCTGCCGATGCCTCGGGCATGTTCCTCCAGGCCCAGCTGGAGGCAGGCGCGTCCGCCGCCCAGCTCTTTGACTCCTGGGCGGGTTCGCTGGGACTGGCCGATTACACCAAGTACGTTGCACCGGCGTCGGCCCGCGCCCTGGACCATGTCCGCCACCTCGGGGCTCCGCTCATCCACTTCGGCACCGGCACCTCCGAACTTCTCGTTGCCATGCGCGACGTGGGTGTGGATGTGGTGGGCGTCGACTACCGGCTGCCGCTCGATGAGGCCAACCGCCGGCTGGGTGGAACCGTCCCGCTGCAGGGAAACATCGACCCCGCACTGCTGGCGGCTCCTTGGGACATCCTCGAGGCCCATGTCCGCGAGGTCATCGCCGCCGGCTCCGCCGCCCCCGGCCACGTCCTGAACCTGGGACACGGAGTGCCGCCCGAAACCGACCCGGACGTCCTGACCCGGGTGGTGGAGCTCATCCACTCCATCTCGCCGGAGTAGCCACATGGGCAGTTCTGCGGCGAGGCCCGGCACGGCACTGGTGGTGGGCGGCGGAATCTCCGGGCTGCTGTCCGCCCGGGAACTCGCCGCGGCCGGCCACGAGGTGACGGTCCTGGAGGCGGGCCCGGCGTGGGGCGGCTGCGTGGGCAGCCACACGGTAGCGGGCCTCACGCTGGACAGTGGCGCCGAGTCGTTCGCCACGCGGTCCGACGCCGTCGCGCGGCTGTGCGCAGAACTTGGCCTGGGCGCAAGGATCGTTCCGCCCCGCCCCGGAGGTGCGTGGGTGCAGCTTCCGGATGGTGCCCGCGAACTTCCCAGGACCGGCGTCCTGGGCATCCCCGCCAACCCCTGGGATCCTGAAGTCCGGCGCACCCTGGGTACCTTGGGCTCGCTGCGGGCCTCCCTGGACAGGCTGCTGCCCGCTTCCGTGGGCGCCGGTGCGGGCGTCACCAGCGTCTCCGCGCTGGTCAGGGCCCGGATGGGTTCGCGGGTGCTGGAGCGCCTGGTCTCGCCGGTGGTGGGCGGCGTCCACTCCGCAGATCCCGGGCTGCTCGACGTCGACATGGTGGCTCCAGGGCTGCGGGCAGGGTTGCGCCGGCACGGTTCCCTCGCTGCCGCGGTTTCGGCCCAGCGGCGCGGGGCCGGTGAGAATTCCGGGGCAGCCGGCGCCGGCACCCCACTCCAGCCCGGCCAAGCAGGAAAACCTGCCAAGGCCGGTTCCGCCGTCGCGGGCCTCGAAGGCGGCATGCACACCCTGGTGGAGGCACTGGTGGAAGATCTCAGGCGACGGGGCGTCGCCCTGCTGGCGAACACCGCTGCCACCTCTGTATCCCGCACCCCTGAAGGCTGGCTGGTGGAGGCCGACGGTGCAGCCTTCCGCACCGCCCTGCTGGTGGTGGCCGTGGATGGCCCGGCCGCCGTCGGACTGCTGGAACATGCCGTCCCGCTGATCGCAGGGAAGAAGCCTGCGTCCGGACCTGACGTCAAGCTGGTCACCATGGTCCTGGACAAACCGGACCTTGACCGGCGGCCCCGGGGGACAGGAATCCTGGTGGCCCCGCAAACGCCGGGCATCGAGGCAAAGGCGCTGACGCATGCAACGGGCAAATGGGACTGGCTGGCGGCTGCTGCCGGCCAGGGACGCCACGTGGTGCGCCTTTCCTACGGCTGGGTGGACGGCGCTTCGGTGCACCAGCCTGCCGGACCGGAAACCGATGACGAGCTCTTCGCAGCCGCCCTGCGGGACGCTTCCGCTCTCCTGGGCCTCCAGATCGCCGGCGGGGACGTGCGCGGATGGGACGTTGTCCGATGGCGCGGCTCGCTGCCGTTCGCAGCCGTGGGGCACCGCGCCCGGGCAGCAGAGATCCGCCAGGCCTGCACCGCCGCCGGTGGCCTGGCTGTCGTGGGCGGCTGGGTGGCCGGAAACGGCCTCGCCGCCGTCGTTGCCGACGCACGTGAGCAAATCGGCCAATTAACCGCCGCCTAGGCATCGGTGCTGGTCAGCCCGGCGCGTCGGGTTCTTGGCAGTATCCACCCGCACACCCCGCGGCCCTTCCCGGTTTTCAATCGGCCATCCGTTCTGGTTAGGGTCGATGACTATGGTTCAACACAGGTCCGAGCTTTCCATGTCCCGGACCGGTATCCATGGGGGACTCCGACGCGGTACTGCAGCCGCTGCGTTCGGAGCGGTACTGGTTCTTTCCACCGGCGTGCAGGCGTCCTTGGCTGACGACGCGGTTCCCCCTCCTCAAGACTCCCCAGCGCAGGCGTCCCCGGCCGGAACGGCCGCGGACGGTTCAACTGCCACCCCTCGTGGCAAGGTTCCGGCCATCCCTGCCGTGCCGGGAGCATTGCTGCCGGCCGTGAAGGCGTCGCTCGCACCCGGTTCGACGACGGCGACGGCACAGGCCACAGCGCAGGCTTCGATGACGGGACTGCCGCTACCGGACGTCCCGCTGCCCACAGTCTCCGGAACGCCTTTGGTGACCGGCGGCCCGACCACCTCGACTGCGGCGCCGGCCGGCGGAGCATCCTCCACGGCAACCCGACCAGGATCCGGCACCCAACCGGGGCCCACCTCAGCCACCGCGCCAGGGGTTGCCCCCGCGGCCGGTACCTCCCCGGCGGGGGGCGCCCCGGCCCCGACGCCTCCCTCGCCTGGAACAGAAGCGGCAGGCCAGGCGTCCGGTTCACAGGATGCCGTAGCAGCCCCCGGCGGGGCGGCAGGTACCGCCACCGGTGGAGAGGCCGGTGGAGATGCGGCCGGCCCGGCCGCGAGTGGGGGAGCGGTTGCGCCTTCTCCCACCCTGCCCACGTCGCTGCCCACCGCGCTGTCCATCAATGCACGCCAGTCCCAGCCCACCCGGGTTCCGCAGGCTGCCGCTGCACCCGCGGGCCCGGGCCGCGCCGTTTCCTCCACCGGCCCCCTGCCGGACATGCCGGATGCCATGGTGTGGCTGGGCGCCGGACTGGTTGGCGTGGGTGCCGCCGCCGGGTTGGTCTTCCTGCGCATGCGCCGCCCCTGAGGATGCGGCGCCGGAAGCCCTCCACGGCAGGCAAACGTGACTTTGCTCACTTCTACGAGTTGTAGAACTCTTCGGTTTCGCCTTGGGGGCAGCGAAGGGGCAAACTTGTAACCATGAGCCACACTTCTGCCGAATCTGTCACTAAAACCGAAGAATCAGCCGAGCAGTTCTTTACCCTCTGGACGGTATTCAAGCGGTCAGAGTCAGTGGTCCGCAGCGCCGATGCCGCCGCCGACTTCGAAGCGCTGCTGGAGCGGCTCGCCGCGGCCGGCGTCACGCACCGGGGCAGCTACGACGTCTCGGCCATGCGCGCCGACGCCGACGTCATGGTGTGGCTCCACGGCCCCAAGCCCGAGGCGCTGCAGCAGGCCATCCGCGACATCCGCCGCAGCCCCCTCTTCGCGGGCACGGAGATCGTGTGGTCCGCCATGGGCGTCCACCGCGAGGCGGAGTTCGCCAAGAACCACACGCCCGCCTACTCGCGGGGCGTCGCTCCGGCCGAGTGGCTGTGCGTCTACCCGTTCGTGCGCTCCTATGAGTGGTACATCCTGCCGGAGGCCGAGCGTGGCAAGATGCTCCGCGACCACGGCCTGCTGGGCAGGGACTTCCCCCAGGTCATCTCCAACACCGTCTCCTCCTTCGCCCTGGGGGACTGGGAATGGATCCTCGGCCTGGAAGCACCCGAACTGGTGGACCTCGTGGACCTGATGCGCCACCTGCGCGCCACGGAGGCCCGCAACCATGTCCGCGAGGAAGTTCCGTTCTACACCGGACGCCGGATCACCGCCGAAGAAGTAGCAGAGGTGCTCGCATGAACCCGCTCGACCCCACACTTGCCACCGCCGTGAACCCCGTCACCGAGGCCGGGCGCATGGCCCCCAAGAATTACGACGCCGTCCTGCTCGCCTCCTTCGGCGGTCCGGAAGGCCAGGAGGACGTCATCCCGTTCCTCCGCAATGTCACGCGCGGCCGGGGGATCCCGGACGAGCGGCTCGAGGAAGTCTCGCACCATTACCGCGCCAACGGCGGCGTTAGCCCCATCAACCAGCAGAACCGGGAACTCAAGGCAGCGCTGGAAGCCGAACTGGCTGCCCGCGGCATCGACCTGCCCGTGCTGTGGGGCAACCGGAACTGGGCGCCGTACATCCCCCAGACCCTGCAGGAAGCGTACGACGCCGGCCACCGCCGGGTGCTGATGCTCACCACGAGTGCCTACTCCTGCTACTCCAGCTGCCGCCAGTACCGCGAGGACATCGGCATGGCCCTGACGGAGACCGGCCTGGACGGCCGGCTGGAAGTGGACAAGGTCCGCCAGTACTTCGACCACCCCGGTTTCGTGGAGCCGTTCGTCGAGGGAACTGCCGCAGGACTGGCCGATGTCCGCGCCAAGCTTGCCGACGCCGGAAGCCCCGACGCGCCCGTCCATATCCTGTTTGCCACCCACTCCATCCCTACCCGGGATGCTGAGGCCGCGGGGCGGTCCGAGGGTGAGCCGCGTGAGTTCGAGGAAGGGTCCGCCTACGTGGCGCAGCACCTGGCCAACGCCGCGGCCGTCATCGGGCGGGTCCAGGATGAAACCGGCCTGACGGCACCGTGGTCCCTGGTGTACCAGTCCCGTTCGGGCGCCCCGCACGTGCCGTGGCTGGAACCGGACATCAATGACGCCATCGAGGAACTCGCCGGGCAGGGCGTCAAGGGCATCGTCATCGTCCCCCTGGGCTTTGTCAGCGACCACATGGAAGTTGTCTGGGACCTGGACACCGAGGCCATGGAAACGTGCGCAAACCTCGGCCTTGCGGCCACCCGCGTCCCCACCCCCGGTACCCACCGCACGTTCGTTAATGGACTTGTGGACCTCATCTGCGAGCGGACGGTGGCCAACAACATCAGCGACCGTCCCGCCCTGACGGATCTTGGCCCCTGGTACGACGTCTGCCGCCCGGGCTGCTGCGCCAACTTCCGCGGCGAAAAACCCACGATTGCAGGAGCCGACACCACCGTGGGCACGGGGCATGACCCTTATCCCTCGGGGGATGCCGGCGAGACGGCGCAGCCGTGACGGTCCGGATTGGAACCCGCGCCAGCAAACTGGCGCTCACCCAGACCCAGCAGACCGCGGACCAGCTCGCCGCCGTCGGGGGTTTCCCGGTGGAACTGGTGCACATCCGCACTGACGGTGACGTCCTCACCGGGTCGCTGTCCCAGATGGGCGGCACGGGCGTCTTTGTTGCGGCCCTGCGCGACGCGCTGCTGCGCAGTGAGTGCGACGTCGCCGTCCATTCGCTCAAGGACCTGCCCACCGGTGCGGCCGTAGGACTCAGCCTTGCCGCCACGCCGCGCCGGGTGGACGTCCGCGACGTCCTGTGCGCCCGCGATGGGTTCAAGCTGGCCGACCTGCCTGCCGGAGCCCGGGTCGGCACCGGGTCGCCCCGCCGCGCTGCACAGCTGCGGGCGGCCCGCGCCGACCTGGACATTGTCGACATCCGCGGCAACGTGGACACCCGCCTGGGCCGTGTTCCCGGCCTGCCAGGCAACTCCACTGACCAAGTGGTCCCCGGGAAATCCTGCGACCTGGACGCCGTGGTTCTTGCTGCCGCCGGCCTTGAGCGCATTGGCCGGCTGGACGCCGTCACCGAGTACCTCGAAACGGACGTGATGCTGCCCGCGGCCGGACAGGGATCACTGGCCATCGAGTGCCGTACTGCCGACGCGCCGCCCAAACCGGGATCGGATGAAGGATCCCGTGAGGTCCTGGCCCAAGCCCTCGCTGCCCTGGACGACCCCGACACCCGCCTTGCCGTGACGGCAGAGCGCGCCCTGCTGGCCCGGCTCGAAGCAGGCTGTGCAGCCCCGGTAGGCGCCTATGCCTACCGGAAGGGCAGCATGCTGCACCTGGAAGCCGTGGTGTGCGCCGTCGATGGCACCGCAACGGTCCGGGACAAGCGCGCCACGGACGGACTCACGGAAGTCGGGGCCACCCTGCTGGGCATCGAGCTGGCCGAAGCGCTGCTTGCCGCCGGAGCCGCCGACATCGCAGACCTGCAGGCGTCCTGACCCGGCGATGACGCAGCCTTCCCGCAGGTCCGGACCGCAGATTCCACCCAGCCAATCCCTGCTGGGCGGAGCCCGCGTCCTCGTCACGCGCAGCCCGGAGCGGTCCGGTGCCCTGGTGGAGGCCCTGGCCGGAGCCGGCGCGACGCCGGTGCTGCTGCCGCTCATCGACTTCGAACGGGCCCCGGACCAGCACGCGCTCGACGTCGCCTGCGACGCCCTGGCGGCAGGGGCCTTCGACTGGCTGGTGGTCAGCAGTGCCACTACCGTGCATGTCCTGATGGAAAAGGCCGCCGAGCGTGGCCTTGGCCTGGGCCAGTTGGTCCCCTCCGGTACCCGGATCGCCGCGATCGGCCCCGCCACGCGGAGGCTGCTGTCGGCGGGCGGGCTGGAACCCGCCCTCACCCCCGCCGGCGAACAGTCGGCCGCCGGCCTCCTCGCGGTATGGCCCGGCGGCGGCAGGATCCTGCTGCCGCAGGCGGACATCGCAGCCGGCACACTGGCAGAGGGCCTCGCTGCCGCAGGCAGCGCCGTCACCGCCGTAACGGCCTACCGCACCGTCGACTATCCGGCGGCAGCCGACCGCAGGCTCGCCGTGCAGCCGGAAGACGGCGACGCCGGCCAGCACCCGCCGTCGTACTCCCTCCTGACGCCCGAAACGGCCGCCGCGGACATCGCCGAAGGGCGCATAGCGGCCGTGATCGCCGCCTCGCCGAGCGCCGTACGCCGTATTTCCGCCCTTGGTCCCCTGGGCGGCTGCCGGCTGGTGGTGATCGGCCGTTCGACGGCGGACCAGGCTGCTGCCCTGGGCCTGGACGTGGCTGCGGTGGCGGCTGAGCCCACACCGGACGGGCTGGTGGCGGCCGTCGCGAAGGCCCTCAACCCGCCCTGACCGCCCCGCCCCGGTATGCCCCCTCAAGCTTCAAGAACAACGCGAAGGACAGGACCCATGACTTTCCCCAACCAACGCCCCCGCCGCCTGCGCACCACCCCCGCCATGCGCCGGCTGACCGCCGAAACCCGCCTCTCGCCGGCGGAACTCATCCTTCCGGCCTTCATCCGCGAGGGACTGACGGAACCCAACCCCATCACTTCCATGCCGGGGGTGGTCCAGCACACCACCGACACGCTCAAGCGGGCCGCGGCGGAGGCCGTTGAGCTCGGCCTGGGCGGCATCATGCTCTTCGGCATCCCGGAAACCCGTGACGCCGAAGGCTCGGCATCACTCGACCCGGAGGGAGTGCTGAACAAGGCCATCCGGGACGTCCGCGCCGAAGTGGGCGATGACCTGGTGGTCATGAGCGATGTGTGCCTGGACGAATTCACCGACCACGGCCACTGCGGAGTCCTCGACGCCGACGGGTACGTGGACAACGACCGCACCGTGGAGATCTACGCCAGGATGGCCGTTGCACAGGCGGAGGCCGGCGCGCACATGCTGGGCCCCTCCGGCATGATGGACGGCCAGATCGCCGCCATCCGGTCGGCCCTGGATCAAGCCGGATATGCCAACACCTCCGTCATCGCCTACGCCGCCAAGTACGCCTCGGCGTTCTACGGGCCGTTCCGCGAAGCGGTGGACTCACAGCTCAAGGGCGACCGGCGGACCTACCAAATGGATGCCGGCAACCGCACCGAAGCCCTCCGCGAGGTTGAACTGGACCTCGCCGAGGGCGCGGACATCATCATGGTCAAACCGGCCATGAGCTACCTGGACATCGTGGCCGACGTTGCCGCGATGAGTCCCGTCCCGGTGTCCGCCTACCAGATTTCCGGTGAATACGCCATGATCGAGGCCGCCGCCGCCAACGGCTGGATCGACCGCCGCGCAGCCATCACCGAGTCCGTCCTGGGCATCCGGCGGGCCGGGGCCCACATGGTCCTCACGTACTGGGCCGCCGAACTGGCCGGCTGGCTGAAGGAAGCCCGGTGACAGCCGGGCAGGCCGCGGAACCCACCGCGCCGGTGGGGGAGGACCGCATCCTCCTCGGCCTGAACACCTTCGGTGACGTTGGCGAGGCTCCGGACGGCAGCCAGCAGCCGCACGCCCAGGTCCTGCGCCAACTGCTGGAACAGGCGGAACTTGCCGACGCCGTCGGGCTCCATGCCTTTGGCGTGGGTGAGCACCACCGCAAGGACTACGCGGTGTCAGCGCCGGAAGTCTTCCTGGCCGCCGCTGCCGCCCGCACCACCCGCATCCGGCTGGGCCCCGCCGTAACGGTCCTGAGCTCGGATGACCCCATCCGTGTCTTCCAGCGCTTTTCCACTGTGGACGCCATTTCGAACGGCCGCGCCGAAGTGATGCTGGGGCGCGGATCCTTCATCGAATCCTTCCCCCTGTTCGGCCTGGACCTGGCCGACTATGAGGTCCTGTTCGAAGAGAAACTCGAGTTGTTCGACAAGGTCCGCGCGCAAAAGCCCGTGCACTGGGAAGGCCGCACCCGGCCCGCGCTGCACGGCCTGAGCGTCTATCCGCCCCTGGAGCACCACCTGCTGCCCACGTGGATCGGGGTGGGCGGAACACCAGAATCGGTGCTGCGCTGCGCCCAGTACGGCTATCCCATCATCTTTGCCATCATCGGCGGCCAGCCGCGCGGCTTCCGGCCGCTTGCCGACCTCTACCGGGAGGCGATGGCCAAGTACGGGCACCCCATGCAGCAGATGGCCACGCACTCGCCCGGGCACGTGGCCGACACCGATGAGCAGGCCCGGGAAGAACTGTTCCCGCACTGGCTGAAGCTGCGCAACAAGCTCGGCGCCGAACGCGGATGGGGACCGGCCGGCCGGGGAGAGTTCGATGCCCTGTGCTCCGCGGAAGGCGCCCTCTACGTCGGATCGCCGGAAACGGTGGCCCAAAAAATCGTCCGGCTCAAGCGGAACCTGGGTGTGGACCGCTTCGACTTGAAATACAGCAACGGACCGCTGCCGCACGCGGCCATGATGCGTTCAATCGAACTGATGGGCACCGCGGTGGCGCCCCGGGTGGCAGAGCTGCTCGCCGGCTGACTGCGCTTCCGGCTAACTGAGAGAATAGAAACCATGACTTCCAGCAATCCTCGCAACGAGGCACTCTTCGACCGCGCCCGCCAGCTGATGCCGGGCGGAGTCAATTCGCCGGTCCGGGCTTTCGGCTCCGTCGGCGGGACGCCGCGCTTCATGGTCTCCGCCAAGGGGCCCTACCTGACCGACGCCGACGGCAAGGAATACGTGGACCTGGTCTGCTCCTGGGGCCCGGCGCTGCTGGGGCACGCCCACCCGGCCGTGCTGGATGCCGTCCACGCCGCCGTCGACCGCGGCCTCTCCTTCGGCGCTTCCACCCCGGACGAAGCGAACCTGGCCGAAATCGTGAAGGAGCGCGTCCCCGCCGTCGAGCGCCTCCGCATGGTCTCCACCGGCACCGAAGCCACCATGACGGCGGTCCGGCTGGCCCGCGGGTTCACCGGCCGCAACCTCATCATCAAGTTCGCCGGCTGCTACCACGGCCACCTCGATGGACTCCTGGCCGCTGCAGGCTCCGGCGTGGCAACCCTCGCCCTGCCCGGTTCCGCCGGCGTCACGGAAGCCACCGCCGCCGAAACCCTGGTGCTGCCCTACAACGACCTCCAGGCCGTCAAGGAAGCCTTCGCCACGCACGGATCCAATATCGCGGCCGTCATCACCGAAGCGGCGCCCGCCAACATGGGTGTGGTCACCCCCGCCGAAGGGTTCAATGCAGGGCTTTCCCGGATCACCCGCGAGCATGGCGCGCTGCTCATCGTCGACGAGGTCCTGACCGGTTTCCGCACCGGCTACTCCGGCTACTGGGGCCTCACCGGAGGCGCGCCGGATGCCGAGGACCCCTGGACTCCGGACCTGCTCACCTTCGGCAAGGTCATCGGCGGCGGAATGCCGACGGCGGCACTGGGCGGACGTGCCGACGTCATGGACTACCTGGCCCCCACCGGCCCGGTCTACCAGGCCGGAACGCTTTCCGGGAACCCGGTGGCCATGGCGGCAGGGGTGGCAACCCTGACGCACGCCACGCGGGACGTTTATTCCTTCATCGACGTCCGGTCCCTCGAACTGTCCTCCGCGCTGTCCAACGCCCTGGATGCCGCCGGGGTAGACCACTCCATCCAGTTCGCCGGCAACCTGTTCTCGGTGGCCTTCGGAACCTCGGCCCACGGCGTCCACAACTACGCCGACGCCCAGGCCCAGGAGGCGTTCCGCTACGCGCCGTTCTTCCACTCCATGCTGGAGTCCGGCGTGTACCTGCCGCCGTCGGTCTTCGAGGCCTGGTTCCTCTCCGCCGCGCACGACGATGATGCCATGAACCGGATCTACGACGCCCTTCCCGCGGCAGCCAGGGCCGCAGCCGCCGCCCAGGGGTAGGAACAGCGAAAAGGCGCGTCCCGGCGTCGTGAACCTGCCGCCGGGACGAAAAATCCCCGCCTTCCGGACAAATCCCACTGCATGCGAGGGGAAAGTCCGGGAAGCGGGGATTTTCTGTCTGTGCGTGCCTTCGGCCCTAGAGGACGTCCGAGAGGAAGCCCTTGAGCCGGTCCGTCTTCGGGTCGGTGAAGAGCTGCTCCGGCGGACCGGACTCCACAACAACACCGGCGTCCATGAACGTTACGGCGTCGGACACGTTGCGGGAGAAGCCCATTTCGTGGGTTACCACCACCATGGTCATGCCGCCCTTGGCGAGGTCCGCCATCAGCGACAGCACGCCCTTGACCAGCTCCGGGTCCAGGGCAGAGGTTGCCTCGTCGAAGAACATGACCTCCGGCTTCATGGCCAGCGCACGGGCGATGGCCACGCGCTGCTGCTGGCCGCCGGAGAGGTTGGCCGGGCGGGAATCGGCCTTATGCCTCAGGCCCACCAGGTCCAGCTGCTCCAGTGCCTCACTGCGCGCCTCCTCCTTGGAGAGCTTGCGCAGCTTCCGCAGGGCCAGTGAAACGTTTTCCTCCACCGTCTTGTGCGGGAACAGGTTGAACTGCTGGAACACCATGCCGATCCGGCGCCGCAGCTCGTCCGGGTTGTCCTTCAGGACTGACCGCCCGTCCAGCAGGATGTCCCCCTGGTCCGGTTCGATCAGGCGGTTCATGACGCGCAACAGCGTGGACTTGCCCGAACCCGACGGTCCAATGACGGACGCCGTGGTGCCCTGGGGAACGTGCAGGTCGATGCCCCGCAGGACGTGGTTGCTGCCGAAGGAAAGGTGGATGTTCTTGGCGCTCAGTGTTCCCGACGCAAATTCGCTCATGCCTGGGCTCCCTTTCCAACGACCGCTGCGGCCTCGTCCGGTTCTTTCTTTTCGGGCCTGCCGGTGCGCAGCCGGGCATCGATCCAGTTCACGAAGTGGGTCAGCGGGATGGTCAGCGCCAGGTAGAAGACGGCTGCCGCCACGTAGGGCGACAGGTTGCCGGTGGTGGCCGCCGCATCCTTGCCGATCTGGAAGATCTCGCGCTCACTTGCCAGCAGTCCCAGGAGGAAGACAAGGGATGATTCCTTGATCAGCGCAATGAACTGGTTGACCAGGGCCGGAAGCACCCGCCGGATGCCCTGGGGCACCACTACAAGGCGCATGGACGCACCGTAGCCGAACCCCAGGGCGCGGGAAGCCTCGAGTTGTCCCTTGTCGACGCTCTGGATGCCGGAGCGGAAGATCTCGCCGATGTAGGCGCCGGACATCAGCGAAAGCGCCGCGACAGCCATCGGGTAGGGGCTCGTGGAACCCGTGAATTCGCGGACGATCGGCCCGAACCCGAAGCCGATGACCAGGATGGTCAGGACCGGCGGGAGGCCGCGCAGGATGTCCGTGTAGATCCGCGCGACCCAGCGCGCTGCTGCGTTCCGGGAGATCCCCATCAGGGCGAGCAGCATCCCCAGGGCTGTCCCGATGATGCCCGAGATGATGGCCAGCACGAGGGTATTCGGCAGGCCGACGGCGAACATCTTGGGGATGACTTCGCCCATCGCCTTCCAGTCAAGGAAGGTGTCAGCGAGTTGCTTGAGGATATCCATGGAACGCCCTGGTTACTTGGCGGCCGGGATCTGGACGGCCTTGCTGCCCGGCTTCCAGCCCTGCGGGGTCTGTTCAGCGGCGGTGGGGCGGTCCTTGTACCACTCGGACGTCAGCTTGGCCCAGGTACCGTCCGCGATGACCGCGTCCAGGCCGGAGTTCAGGGCGTCGATCAGGGGCTGGTTGTCCTTGTTGACGGCGTAGGCGGTGAAGTTCTGGGTGTTCACAACCTTCTCGGCGATCTTGGTGTTGTCGCCTTCCTTGACCTGACCGGTTGCCTGCTGGGAGGGTGCCACCCAGGCGTCAATCTGGCCGTTCTTCACGTTGCCGTACACGGTGTTGTAGTCCGGGAAACGGACCGGCTCCAGCTTGAGGGTGTTGGTGACGTAGTCGTCCTGGACGGTGCCCTGGACGACGCCGATCCGGACGCCTTCCTTGAGGTCGGCGAAGCCGTTGACCTTGGAGCCGTTCTTGGTCACCACAGCCATGTAGCCGAAGTCGTAGCCGTTGGTGAAGCCAACGGTCTTGCGGCGGGCGTCGGTGGTGGAGATCGAGGAGGATCCGACGTCGAACTGCTTGTTGGCCACCTGGGACAGCAGGGCCGAGAAGTCGGTGGAGGCGAACTCAACCTTGAGGCCCAGCTTGTCGGCAATGGCGCGCAGCAGCTCGTTGTCGTAGCCGGTGAACTTGCCCGAAGGGTCGATGAAGATGTTGGGCGGGGCGTCCGAGAGGGTTCCCACGCGCAGGGTGCCCTCGGTGATGAGGCCCAGCTTGGTCTTGTCGATCTTGTCCACCGGGGTGACGTTGGCGGTGGTGTACTTGTCCAGCGTCTGCTGGTCGCTGCCGGCGAGGGCATCGGTGGGGGTGCCGCTGGGCTGGGAAGACCCGCCGCCGCAGGCTGCGAGGGAAACCGCGAGGGCAAGTGCAACGGGAGCGGTAGTGAGCCACTTCATCGCTTTGATTTTCATCAGGTTGTCACTTTCATATGAGTCATAAGTCGACCGGGCCGCAAGGCAGCGCTGTGGCGCCTGGCACCTGCCCGGTGCTGGTCGAGCCGTCCCGGGCAGGGGTGACCGCAAAACTTTATTGTCTCACTAGCGTGAAGTGAGGGTCCTTGCCGAAGAAGCGCGAGCCCAATCTCGGTTCTGCCAAATGAAATTCTGCCCTTTATGAGGAAGTTGGAGCAGCTTGCGCGCGGTTACCCTCTTCCGGTGAAGGATGCAGGTGCAGAGACTCCCCGGTTTGTGAAGCAGCATGACTGTGACATGCCTCCCAGTTTGGAGTGGCGCGGCTGCGCCTAGAAGCCACCTGCGGTTGCATCCTGCGGCGGCAGCACCGGCCAGTCGCCCTCGATCACGGCGGCCGGCTTTGTCTTTCGGAGGTACCCCTGGAAGTCCGCCGCCTGGCTGACCGCCCAGTCCACCTGCAGTTGGTGCAGCTGGCTTGCCGGCATCACCAGCTTGGGGAACTTGCCCGCCATCGCATCGAGGACCCGCAGGGTGGCAAGCGCATCCGCGGCCGAAGTGTGGGCATTGTCCAGGACCACGCCGTACTCCTCGCACAATGCGGTGAGCGTGCGCTTGCCCTTGCGGAACCGGTCAACCTGCTTGTTCATGATGTAGGGGTCAAGGACCGGGAAGCGGCTGAGCTGGGGAATCCCATAGCGGGCGGATTCAGCGGCAAGGACCGTGAAATCGTAGCTCGCGTTGAACGCGATCACCGGGATGGCGGAATCGAAGAGCTCCTGGAGCACCGCGGCGACTTCACGGGTGACCTCGTGCGCCGGGCGGCCGTCCCGCCTGGCCTGTTCGGTGGTGATGCCGTGGACGTCACTTGCCTCGGTGGGGATTTCCACGCCGGGATCAGCCAGCCACTCGTGTTCCTTGATGATCTGGCCTTGGTGGTCCACCACGGTGATTGATGCGGTGACGATTCTTGCCGCCCGCGAATTGCGGCCGGTGGTTTCCAGGTCGAAGGCTGCGCGGGGAAGGGTGTTCCAGGAACTCATGCTTCAACGCTAAAGGGACCCACTGACAAATCCGTGGAACGCCACTGCGGCTAGATTGGATCAATGCGGAATGAGTACGTCCAAGCGGTCCTTGCCGTCGTAAGGCTGGTACCGCCAGGGTCCGCAGTGTCGTACGGGGATGTGGCCGAGCTCCTGGGTTCGGGCGGACCGCGCCAGATCGGTTCCGTCATGAGCCACCATGGCGGCGGCGTTCCCTGGTGGCGCGTCCTGAAGGCCAGCGGCCACGCGCCCGAGGGGCATGAGGCCGAGGCCCTCCTCCTTTACCTTGAAGAGGGCACCGCGCTCCTTGGCGACTTCAGTTCGTACCTCCGGACCGGGGAGGGCCGGTGGCGGGTTGACCTGGCGGCCGCCCGCTGGGCACCCACGGAGAGTGATTTTGACAGTATCGACGCAATTGCCGGGCAACTTGAGCGCAGCCTCCACAGATTGTCGGTGGCTGATGATGGAATGATTTTGTGACCGTAACAATTCCTTTGACCGGCCCCTGGGACCCGCACCGGCAGGCGCCGGGGGCAGGCCAGCCCCACACGGGGCAGGAGCAGGCTTTTCCCGACGCAGGGACCCCGGACAGCGGCAGTGGCCTGCCTGCTGTCCCTGCCCTCCGGTTGCTGCCCCCGCGACGGGTGCACGTGGAAGCCCTCCGGCTCACGCCGGACCAGCAGGCCGCAGTTGACGTGGCACAGGGTTCCGGGCCCGTCCTGGTCCCGGGCGCACCGGGCACGGGAAAAACCACCGTCCTGGTCGAGGCCGCCGTCCAGCGGGTCTTCCGTGACGGCGTCGACCCCGAGCGCATGCTGATTCTCGCGCCCACCCGCCTCGCTGCCGATTTCCTGCGCGACCGTTTTACCGCCCGGCTGGACAGGAGCCTCAGCACCACCCCCGCCAGGACGTGGGCCTCCTACGCCTTCGACCTGATCCGCCGTGCCAAGGCCGAGGGCGTCATCCCGCTTTCCAGGCCGCCACGGCTGCTGTCCGGCCCGGAACAGGACCTCATCATCAGGGAACTCCTCGAAGGCCACAGGCTTCCCGGCCTTGAACTGCCCTGGCCCGCCGATCTTGAGGGGGCACTGGAAACCCGCGGCTTCCGCCAGGAAGTGCGGCAGCTCTTTGACCGCATCATCGAATCCGGCCGCACGGCCGGGGACCTTGTCCGGTTGGCGGATGAATGCAACCGGCCCGATTGGAAAGCCGCAGCTGCGCTGTATGCCGAGTACCGCGACGTCCTTGACCTGCGGATGCCCGAGGCCTTCGATCCCGCCGGGATCATCACGGCCGCCCGGCAGATCTTCCAGGACGCCCCGGATTTCCTCGCCGCGGAACGTGACCGGCTGCAGGTTGTCCTGGTGGACGATATCCAGGAAGCAAACCCCGCTATCTTTGAGCTGCTGGCAGATATCGCCGCCGGCAAGGACTGCTACGTGACATCGTCCCCGGACACGGTGGTCCAGGGTTTCCGGGGAGCCCGTCCCGACCTGGTGGCGGAGCTGCCCCGGCTGCTGTCAACCCGGACGCCTGTCCTGGAGCGCCCGCTGTGGCACGCCCACGGCCTGGCGCCCAGCCTGGCCGAGGCGTGGCAAAACGTCGCGGGCCGCATTTCGCAGCGCGCAGGCGGCCAGCTGGCACGGCGCCTTGAACCGCCGGTGTGGCCTGGACAGGCCGAAGGCCCCGCGCGCCCCGGACCTGCCGTTCCCGGGAACGTCGAGGCCCATCTGGTCCCCACTCCGGTGCATGAGCTCCGGTATGTTGCACAGCGGATCCTGGACCAGCACATCAACCACAACCGCGGTCTCGCGGATATTGCAGTCATCGTCCGCAACGGCGGCCAGGTCAGCGAGTTGCAGCGTTATCTCTCCGGGCAGGGCATTCCGGTGCGGGTGCCTGTGGCCGAATCGGCGGTCCGGGACGAGGTGGCTGTCCGGCCCCTGCTGGATGCTTTCGCCATTGCGTTGGATCCCAAGCTGCTGACACCCGAGGCCGCAGTGTCACTTCTCACCTCCCGCATCGGTGGTGCCACCTCCATCGAACTGCGCAGGCTCCGGCAATCGCTGCGGCGCGAGGAACTCCTGGGCGGCGGGGGCCGCGCCAGCGATGTGCTGCTGGTCGAGGCACTGCTTGAGCCCGGCGCGCTGGGTGCACTGGGTATCGAGGGCCGCGCCGCCCGCCGGACTGCCCGGATGATCCAGGCCGGGCGGGAAGCCGCCCACCTGCCCGGTGCCAACGCCGAGTCGGTGCTGTGGGCGCTCTGGAACTCCACGGGGCTCTCATCGGTGTGGACGGCCACCGCTTTGTCGGGCGGCCCGCACGGGGCCCGGGCTGACCGCGACCTGGACGCCATGATGGCGCTGTTCCACACAGCGGAGCGCTACGTGGACCAGATGCCCGGCGCGGGCCCCGAACAGTTCCTGGAGTACCTCCTGAACCAGGAGCTTCCCATGGACACCCTCGCCGCCCGCGCCCAGGTGGATGATGCCGTGGAGTTGATGACCCCCGCCAGTGCCGCCGGGCGGGAATGGCCCGTCGTGATCGTTGCGGGGCTGCAGGAGGGGGTGTGGCCCAACACAAGGCTCCGCGGTGAACTGCTCGGCAGCACGCTGTATGCGGATGCCGTGGAACATGGTCCGGAGTATGCCCTCCAGCGGGACCCCTTGAGCCGCCTCCGGGACATCCGCTACGACGAACTCCGGAGTTTCTCCACGGCGGTGTCCAGGGCACGGGAGCTGCTGGTCTGTACGGCAGTCTCGTCGGAGGACTGCCAGCCGTCATCCTTCCTGGACTTCGTTGCGCCCCTGGACCCGGGGGAGGAGGGGCGGGCGTTCACCCAGGTGGAACGGCCCATGACGCTGCGCGCCCTGGTCGCCGAGCTCCGGCAACATGTCCAGTTGGAGGGGACAGCCCAGGCAGCGGAAGCCGCGAGGGTTCTGGCGCATCTCGCTGCGCAGGACCCTGCCGTGGCCGGAGCGCACCCGGACAGCTGGTGGGGACTTGCCCCTTTGACCTCCTCGGAGGCGGTGGTCCCGCCCGGCGGGACGGTGTCCGTTTCCCCCTCAAAGGTGGAGACCGTCCAAAAGTCGCCGTTGGACTGGTTCGTCCAGGCAGCCGGCGGGGAAGCAGCAACGGACTTCGCCCGGAGCCTGGGCACCCTGGTGCACGCGATCGCGCAGGACATGCCGGACGCGTCCGGATCAGAGTACGTTGCTGAACTCGTGCGGCGCTGGCCTGCGCTGGGTATGAAGGACAACTGGGAGGGAAAGCTGGACTTCCAGCGTGCTGAAGCCATGGTGCGCAAGCTTGCGCAGTACGTGCTTTCGATGAGGAGCGGAAACCGCAGCCTGCTGGGCGTGGAAAAGGACTTTGAAGTGGCCCTTGGTCAGGTGGCAGTGGACGATGCTCCGCCGCGTGAAGCGGTGCTCCGCGGCCAGGTGGACCGTTTGGAGATCGACGCCGAAGGGCGGCTGGTGGTGGTGGACCTCAAGACCGGGAAGCGGCAGCCAGGCAAGGACGATCTGTCCCGCCACCCACAGCTCGGCGCATACCAGGCGGCAGTACTGGCGGGCGGTTTCGATGCCGGCGCTGACGGGGACCGCCCCAGGTCCGGCGGGGCCGTGCTGGCACAGCTGGGGACTGGAGCCATCAATCCAGCCATCCAGCAGCAGGAACCACTCGACCCGCAGGAGAACTGGGCATTGGACATGGTGGAGGAGGCGGCCGCCGTGATGGCCGGCAAGGAGTTCGTTGCACGGCATGACCCTGCCAAGGGCAGCCATGGCGGCCATGGCTGCCGGCTCCCTGAGGTGTGCCCCCTGTGCGCGCGCGGAAGGCAGGTGACCGAATGAGTGGGGTGCCGGCAGCCGCGGAAGCCGCTCCGGCGGTGCGCTTCAGCCCCGAAGAACTGTCTGCGCTGCTCGGAGAAAGAAATACCCCAACGCCTGAGCAATCAGCGATCATCTCCTCGCCGCTTGCTCCGCGGCTGGTCATCGCGGGAGCCGGATCGGGAAAAACCGCCACCATGGCGGACCGGGTGGTCTGGCTCGTGGCCAACGGGTGGGTCACCCCTGAGGAGGTCCTGGGCGTGACCTTCACCCGGAAGGCGGCCGGCGAACTTGCCAGCCGGATCCGGTCAAAGCTCCTGGCCCTGCAGCGTCTTGCGGCGAAGGAGGCCGGGAAAGGCGTCTTTCCGGAGGCCCTGGGCAGCAGTGACGCCCTTGAGCCCAAAGTGTCCACCTACCATTCGTTCGCCAGCGGCATCGTCTCCGACTACGGGCTGCGGCTCGGGGTGGAGCGGGACGTGGTTCTGCTGGGCGGCGCGCAGGCCTGGCAGCTGGCCAGTGAGGTGGTTGAGGCCTACGACGGCGAATACGCCCACTTCCGGGCCGCCAAGTCCACATTGGTGAAGGCCGTCATTCAGCTGGCGGGGGAATGCGCGGAACACCTTCAGGAGCCTGAGGACGTCGAAGCGTGGCTCATGGCCCGCCTTTCGGAGTTTGATTCACTGCCCTACGTGGCCGGAAAGAAAAGGAACCCGCCCAAGGCGGCACTGGACCTGGGTGGAATGCTGCGGACCAGGGCAAGCGTCGCTGACATGGTGGGCCGCTACGCCGCAGCCAAACGGGCCCGCGGCGCACTCGATTTCGGCGACCTGGTGGCCCTCGCCGCCAAGGTGGCGCAGGAGGTCCCGCTGGCTGCCCAGATGGAGCGCCAGCGGTACAAAGTGGTCCTGCTCGACGAGTTCCAGGACACCTCATACGCGCAGTTGGTGCTGTTTTCCCGTCTGTTCGGCGGCGGCCACGCCGTGACAGCGGTCGGGGACCCCAACCAGTCAATCTATGGTTTCCGTGGCGCTTCCGCGGGCCAGTTGTTCCACTTCGTCCGCGAATTTCCCGTCCGGACCAGCGCACCGGACGAGGCACCGGGCTGGGCGCCTGCCCCCACCTCATACCTCACAACGGCCTGGCGGAACGGCCGGTCGATCCTGGCCGCAGCAAACGTCATGTCGCAATCCCTCGGCCGGTCAGCGGCCCACAAGGGACCTGCCGGGGACAGGGCAGCAGCTGCGGACGTGCCCCCGCTGCAGCCGAGCCCCCATGCCGTGGACGGAACGGTGGTGCTGGGCCGTTTCGCCAGCGACGTGGAGGAAGCTGCAGCCCTGGCTGACGATGTCCTGAAATACCGGGTGACAGACTTCGAACTGAAACCTGACGGTGTGCCCGAGCCGCCGGCCCTCGCCGTGCTGTGCCGCAGGCGCGCCCAGATGGAAACCGTCCGGCGGCAGTTCGAGGCCCGGGGGATCCCTTACGAAATCGTCGGTCTTGGCGGACTCCTGGACACCCCGGAGATTGTTGACCTGGTGGCCACCCTCCGCGTGCTTGCCGATCCGGGGCGGTCTGATGCCCTGATGCGGCTGCTCGCGGGTGCCCGATGGCGGATAGGTCCTGCCGACCTCATGGCCCTGCGCGATTGGTCGAGCCAGCTGGCAAGGAGGCGGGGGCGGGCTGCGCAGGAGTTCGACGCCGACACCCGGGACGGTGACAGCGATGAAGCAGGCGTCCCCGTCCTCGAGGGTGACCTTACCGACGGCGCCAGCCTGGTGGAGGCCCTGGACTTCCTGCCGCGTGACGGGTGGACGTCGCAGAATGGCCGCATCCTCAGCGCTGCGGCCCGCAGCAGGCTGGCCCGGCTGTCTGCCGAGTTGCGGCAACTGCGCGGATACCTCGGCGATGACCTCACCACGCTCCTGGGCGAGATGGAGAGGGCCATGCTGCTGGACATCGAAGTGGCAGCGCGCCCGGGGATCAGCATCCACCAGGCCCGCCGCAACCTCGATGCGTTCCAGGATGCCGCCGCCGGGTTCCTGCGCACCTCCCAGAGAGTGGATATCCTCGCTTTCCTGTCCTGGCTGGAGGCTGCTTCAGCGGAAGAAAACGGGTTGGAAGCGCCTGCCAGTGACGTGAACCGGGAGGCCGTGCAGCTGTTGACGGTCCACGCTTCCAAGGGCCTGGAATGGGATGTTGTGTTTGTCCCCGGGATGAATGCCGGCGCCTTCCCCAGCGACAGGGACTCCCGCTGGAGCAGCGGTTCCGCCGCGCTGCCCTGGCCGCTGCGCGGGGACCGGGCCGACCTTCCGCAGTGGGACCTCGACCAACCGGACCAGAAAGGCTGGCTGGACGCGGAGAAGGACTACAAGGCCGGGGTGCAGGCCCACGGCGAATCGGAGGAACGGCGGCTGGCGTACGTCGCCTACACCAGGGCCAAGCATGTCCTGTGGGTGTCCAGTGCCGCCTGGGTGGGCTCACGGGCGGGGCGGGCGGAGATGTCTCCATTCCTTGCGGAGCTGGAAGTCCTGGCGCAACCGGCTGACGGCGCGGGAAGTCGGGAGGCTGTGGTCCACCCGCTGTCGCTGGAGGAGGCAGCGCTGCCCCTGCAGAGTCCGTTGACACTGGAAACAGAAGAAGCAACCTGGCCGTACGACCCCCTTGAAGGGCCCGTGGACCCACGCAGCGGTGAGCGCCTTCGGTTGGCCCGCGGGCGAAGGACGGCCATGGAGTCGGCGGCCCAACGGGTGCTCGGGATCCTGTCCACCGGCGGGGGAGCGCTGGTGCCCGCGGAGCGGTCCGGGCCGCAGCCCGGCCTGACGGGAGCAGCGGCCGGCTGGGCACGCGAAGCCGCGTTGCTGCTGGAGCGCAGGGCCAGAAGATCCAGTGGGCAGGATGTGCACCTGCCTACCCACATCTCTGCTTCCACCCTGGTTGACCTCGGGGATGACCCTGAGGCGGTGCTGGGGCGCCTGCGCCGGCCGGTGCCCCGGGAACCGGGCATGTCGGCCCGGAAGGGCACCGCTTTCCATGCTTGGGTGGAGGAATATTTTGGCAGGGCCGGAATGCTGGACCTCGGCGAAGCGCCCGGTTCGGACGACCATATCGATGCTGCCTACGATTTGGATGAGATGGTGGCTACGTTCAAGGCTTCCCCTTGGGCTGAGCGGAACCCGGCCTTCGTCGAGGTCCCGGTGGAAACCAGGGTTGGGGAGGTTGTGGTGCGGGGCCGGGTGGACGCCGTATTCCGTGACGCCGATGGCCGCTGGGACCTGGTGGACTGGAAAACCGGCCGCCGGCCGTCCGCGGAGCAGCTGAAGACCCGTTCGATCCAGTTGGCGGTGTACCGGCTGGCGTGGGCACGCCTGAAGGATGTTCCCCTGGAGGACGTGCGGGCTGCATTCTTCTACGTGGCTGACAACGCTGTGGTGCGGCCGCACGATTTGGGATCGGCCGACGAGCTGGAAGGAATCGTTGCCGCTGCGCTTAGCCGGCCTTGAGTGGGACTGCCACGTGGCCAGGCCTGGCCAGGCTCAGCCCTGTTTGACGTTAATGACCGAGATGGCGGCGGTGGATGTATCGTCCGGACCCTTGGTTCCGGGGGTTTCGGCGCCCGTGGCCTCCGCGGAACCGGCTGCAGTGGGCTGCTCCGCCGGGATGGGGGCAACGTGCACTGCAGGTTGGATGGAGACTGCCGGCTCCGCTGGCGTAGTGGACCCGGCGGGGACCGGAACCACCGTAACGGCGGGAGTGACGGCGGAACTGCCGCTCCCGGAAGCCGCGCCTGTTCCGGATCCGGTGGCGGCTGCGGGAACGGATGCGCCTGCAGCGTCCGGGCTGTCCTTGACCGGAAGCGGCTCCACGCTGATCGGCTGGCCGCCGTACTCGGCGATGTCGCTGGCCAGGCTCTCCAGCATGTCTTCCGCCTCGGTGACCATGTCCTGGTCACCGGTGGCGAGGCCCTTGACCAGGTACTGAGCCAGGGCGAATTCGGCGGACAGGGCGGCCCGGCGCAGGAGGTGCTGGTCCGGCACGTCGCGTCGGCTGGATGTGTACGCCTTCAGCACGGCGTCAATGAAGTCCTGTTCATTGGAAGCCACCAGCCAGGCGAAGTCATCGGCCGGGTCCCCGATGCGCAGGTCGGTCCAACCTGTTACTGCGGTCACCCTGCCCGCCTCCACCAGCAGGTTGTCCTCATGCAGGTCGCCGTGGACCACACAGGGGTTGAACCGCCACAGGGACACATCCTCCATGGCGTGTTCCCAGCGGCGCAGCAGTGCGGCCGGGATCTTGCCGGTGGTGGCCGCCTGGTCCAGTTCGTTCAGCCGCCGCTGGCGGAACTCATTGGGGGTGTAGCTGGGCAGGTCGGCGTTGCTGACCAGTGAGCGGGGCAGGTCGTGGACCGCGGCCAAGGCGGAGCCGATCTCCCGGGCCAGGCCGGCAGGCCCCGACGTCAGCTCCTCGACGCTGCGTGTGGTGCCGGACAGGTGCGAGTAAACGAAGGTGGTCAGCGTTCCCAGCCGGACGCTGCCGGCCACCGTCGGCATCAGGAACGGCAGTTCGGCGCGCACGGCGGGAGCAAAAGCCCGGAGTACCAGGAATTCCGTTTCCAGCCGCGCGCTGGCTTCCGCGTGGCGCGGCGACCGGACCCGCCAGCGCTTTCCTTCGGAATCGAGGAGCAGGGCCGAATCGAAGTCCGCGGGGTCATCCGGCGCGGAGCTAACGGCCGTCGGGGTCAGTCCGGGGACTGCCGCGGTTGCTATTGCCGCCAGTTCAATCGGTTTTCTTCTCACCGTTCCACGGTAGATTGCCCGCCCTCCCAGACAGCGGTCCGGCCGCGGCGAGTCTTGAGATAGCTGCAAATAGGGGGCTTCCCTGCGGCGGGGCGGTACCTCCCGAAATGTGAAATGTCGGAAGCAGTCAGTACGGTGGAACCATGAGCCATGCGGAGTCTGTCATACCCGTCCACCAGGCGGCGCCGGAACGGCTGCCGGCGAACCATCTGGTGGATACCCTGCTCCCCGTAAGGCCGGCCTTGGTGGACCGCGGATCGGCCGCGCGCGCCAGGCCCGGCATGATCGATGATCTTCTGTCCGGCCCGGATGCGCTGGCCGCGGTCCTGTCGAGGCGCCAGGGGCTGGTGCAGGGCGGCGACATGATGCTGACCGGGGCCAGGGAACTCCTGGCACAGCTGAAAGCAGCAGGAGCCGCGCCGGAACTCGTGGTGTACCTGGGCTCGGCGCTGCCTGCCTCACACCTTCCGGCCGGGACCGAGCTGCTGCTGTTCGTCCTTCCTGAGCCCCCGGAACCCGGGACCGCCGGTATCCCCGCGGATGCTGAGTGGGCTGGATTCCGCGACGTCGCCGCAGGCTTGACGGCCACCTCCACAGCCTTGTTCGTGGAAGCCAGCGCCATCGCAAACTGGCACGCTGCCCACACGCATTGCCCGCGCTGCGGCACCCCCACGGAAGTGGTGGCCGGCGGCTGGGTGCGCCGGTGCCCGGCGGACAGTTCAGAACACTTCCCCCGCACGGACCCCGCCATCATCGTCACTGTCGTCGGCCCGGACGGCCGGCTGCTCCTGGGCGGCGGCGGCCCCGTGGACGCCCGGAACTACTCCACCCTCGCCGGGTTCGTTGAGCCTGGCGAATCCCTTGAAGAGGCCGTGGTGCGCGAGATCCAGGAGGAGGTGGGCGTGCGGGTCACCGCCTGCCAGTACCTCGGCTCCCAGTCGTGGCCGTTCCCCGCCTCCCTTATGCTTGGATTCACCGCCGTCACCGAGGACGCCCAGGCAACGCCCGACGGCGTGGAGGTCACCAGGGCCCGCTGGTTCAGCCGGGAGGAACTCCAGGAAGCGGTGCTCAGCGGGGAGATCACCATCTCCACCAGGCTCTCCATTGCCCGCTCGCTTATTGAGCACTGGTACGGCGGCCGGATCCAGGACCTCACTGGCTCCTAAGTTATTCCATCCACCAGACTCCAGCACGCGGTAGTCGAGAAACAAAGCAGCAGAAGTGACTACAGAGAATTTTGACGGAGCAGCCTCGCTGGAGGACCGGATCCTCGGCGGACTGGACGCCGAACAGCGTGAGGTGGCCAGCACCTTGAATGGCCCGTTGTGCGTCCTGGCCGGCGCGGGCACCGGAAAGACCCGTGCCATCACCCACCGCATCGCCTACGGCGTGCACTCGGGGGTTTACACTCCGCAGCGCCTGCTCGCCGTAACGTTCACGGCCCGGGCTGCGGCAGAGATGCGCAGCCGCCTGCGGGACCTTGGCGCCGGCAACGTGCAGGCCCGTACCTTCCACGCCGCTGCCCTGCGCCAGCTGCAGTTCTTCTGGCCCCAGGCGGTGGGTGGAACACTGCCCAACCTGCTGGACCACAAGGCCCAGATGCTGGCAGAGGCCGCCCGGCGGCTCAGGCTCAGCACGGACCGGGCCTCCATCCGCGACCTTGCCTCGGAAATCGAATGGGCCAAAGTGTCCATGCTGACACCGGCCAATTACCTGGAGAACGCCCAGGGGAGGGGCGCGCCCGGCGGGTTTGACCTCACCACGGTCGCCCGGGTCTTCCAGTCCTACGAGGACGTCAAGACGGACCGCAACGTGATCGACTTTGAGGACGTCCTGCTGATCACGGTGGGCATCCTGCAGGAGGACGAGAAGGTGGCCGCCACGGTCCGGGAACAGTACCGGCACTTTGTGGTGGACGAATATCAGGACGTCTCCCCGCTGCAGCAGCGGCTCCTGGACCTGTGGCTCGGCGGCCGTGACGAACTCTGCGTGGTGGGTGACGCAAGCCAGACCATCTATTCCTTTACCGGCGCATCGCCCCGGCACCTCCTGGACTTCAAGACCCGATACCCCCAGGCCAACGTGGTCAAGCTCATCAGGGACTACCGCTCCACCCCGCAGGTGGTGAAACTGGCCAATGACCTGCTGGCCGCCCGCCGCAGCGGCGGGCCCACCGCCGACGCCGCGTGGGCATCGCCCCTCCAGCTCGTGGCGCAGCGCCCCGCCGGGCCCGCGCCCCAGTTCACCGAGTGCACGGACGACGAAGCTGAAGCCGCCACGGTGGCGCAGAAGATCAAGGCACTGCTCGACGCCGGCACTCCAGCCAGCGAAGTGGCCATCCTTTTCCGTACCAACGGCCAGTCCGAGGCTTACGAGCAGGCGCTGGCCGCGGCAGGCATCGGCTACCAGCTGCGTGGCGGCGAGCGCTTCTTCGCCCGCAAGGAGGTAAGGGACGCGATCCTCCAGCTGCGTGCCGCCACCCGGGCGGTTTCCGAATCGGACACACCGGAACCCCTGGGTCAACTGGTCCGGGACATCGTCTCCTCCCTCGGCTACACCGACTCGGCACCGCACAGCGGGGGTGCCCTGCGCGAACGCTGGGAGTCCCTCGCGGCACTGGTGGCGCTCGCCGACGAACTGGTGCAGTCCCGCGGCCCCCAGTTTGGCCTGGCTGATTTCGTCAACGAACTCCAGGAGCGTTCCCTCGCCCAGCACGCGCCCACCGTGCAGGGCGTTACGCTCGCCTCGCTCCACGCGGCCAAGGGCCTGGAATGGGATGCCGTCTTCCTGGTGGGGCTCAGCGAAGGCCTGATGCCCATTTCCTTCGCCGATTCACCGGAATCGGTGGATGAGGAGCGCCGCCTCCTCTATGTCGGCATCACCCGCGCCCGTGAACACCTTTCCCTCTCGTGGAGCACCGCGAGGACCCCCGGGGGCCGCGCCAACCGGAAGCCGTCCCGGTTCCTCGACGGCCTGCGGCCGGACTCGGTGGCAAGCTCAAGCACCCGGGGGAAGGGCGCGCTTCCGCGCCGCAAGGCTGCCGCCCCCGCCGTGTGCCGGGTCTGCGGGAGCATGCTTGCTACCGGGGCGGAACGCAAGGTTGGCCGCTGCAACGCGTGTCCCCCCAGCTACGAGGAGCAGACCTTTGATGCGCTCCGCAACTGGCGCCGCGAGGTGGCCCAATCCGCGGACGTCCCGGCCTTCGTCGTCTTTACCGACGCCACCCTCACTGCCATCGCGGAGGCGAGGCCGGCGTCGCTGGAGGAACTTGCCGGCCTGGCCGGCGTTGGCCCATCCAAGCTGGAAAAGTACGGGGAGGACGTCCTCCGGGTCCTCGTCGAAAGCTCGGTCCTGTGAAACGCGGAGCCAGCGGCGGTGCCCGGCAGGCGTCAGTGCTGACCACCTCGAACGGTTCTCCGGTGGAGGTGCGGCGCTCTGCCCGGCGCACCCGCACGGTGGCGGCGTTCTGGGAAGACGGGACGGCGGTGGTTGCCATTCCGGCCCGCTTCACTGCGGCGCAGGAGCGCGAGTGGGTCCACAAAATGCTGGCCAAACTGCACAAGCAGGGGCAGCGGCAGGCGGCAGCCGGGCGGCGGCGTCCTGCCACAGATGAGGCCCTCGCAGCCCATGCGGCCACACTGTCCACGCAATACCTCGGTGGCCGGTCAGTGCCCACATCCGTCCGTTGGGTCAGCAACCAGAATTCCCGGTGGGGTTCGGCCACGCCGGCCGAGGGGACCATCCGCCTGTCTGACAAGCTGCGGCCCATGCCCCAGTGGGTCATCGACTACGTGCTGCTCCACGAGCTGGCCCACCTTCTGGTGGCCTCACACAACGCTGCCTTCTGGCAGCTGCTGGAGGCCTACCCCGAAACCCAGCGGGCCAAGGCCTTCCTCGAGGGTGTTTCCTTCGCCACGTCGCGGGGAATGGACAAAGATGCCGACCAGCCTGACGTCGGCCCGCTTGACGCTGACGTAGTCCAATAGCGGGCAAATCCGGCGAAAAGAAGTCTGGCGGGCCAGGAGGCCCTGGCCCGCCAGCAATGTCTCAGCCCTTGGGCTGGTCCGTTCCGCCGTCGTCGTCCTTGCTGCCGGTGTCCCCGGCGCCGCCCTGATCACCGGAGGTGTCGTCGAAACCGCCGTCCAGCAGTTTCTGCAGCGCGTCATCCACCTCGCTGTCGCTTGCCTCGGCAAGCTTGCGGCGGGAGCTGAAACCCTTCGGATCATCCAGGTCCTCGGCCGTGGGCAGCAGGTCGGGGTGGTGCCAGATGGCGTCACGGCCCTCGATCCCGCGTTCCTCCTTCAACGTGGCCCACAGGGTGGCCGCGTCCCGCAGCCTGCGCGGACGCAGCTCGAGTCCCACCAGTGAAGCGAAGGCGTGTTCGGCGGGACCGCCCGTTGCCCGCCGGCGCCGCACTGTTTCGCGCAGTGCCCCGGCGGACGGCAGGACCTTCTCCGTGGCGGCCGCGGTCAGTTCATCCACCCAGCCCTCCACAAGGGCCAGCGCGGTCTCGAGCTTTTCCAGTGCCTGTTCCTGGGCGGGAGTCCGCTGTGGCATGAACACGCCCTGCGACAGGGCCTCCTGGATGCCTTCCGGGTTGCTGGGGTCAAGGTCGCGGGCGAGTTCCTCGATGCGTGAGGTGTCGATATGGATGCCGCGGGCGTATGCCTCGATGGCGCCCAGCAGGTGTCCGCGCAGCCAGGGAACCTGTACGAACAGCCGGGCGTGCGCGGCTTCCCGCACGGCCAGGAACAGCCGGATGTCGTTCTCGGGCAGGGACAGGCCCTCGCCAAACGCGGCGACATTGGCCGGCAGGAGTGCCATCTCAAGGTCGGCCAGCGGGACGCCGATGTCGGTGGAGCTCACCACGTCCTTGGACAGGGCGCCGATGGCCTGCCCCAGCTGCATACCGAAGATGGCGCCGCCCATGTTCTGCAGCATCGAGGAGGCGCCGCCCATCATGGACTTCATTTCCTCGGGCATCTGCTCCGTCATGGCGGAGGAGAGCGCATTGGCGATGCTGTTGGCCACGGGTTCTGTCAGCCGCTTCCAGGTGCCCAGGGTGGCCTCCACCCATTCCGCGCGGGACCATGCCTTGCCGATCAGACCGGTGGCGGGCAGGTCGGTGACGGGGTCCAGCCACATCTCGGCGAGGCGGAGGGCTTCATCCACCTCCCGGGACTGCTGGGCAGTGACGGACGGGTCCGCGCTGCCGGCCGCAACCCGCCGGGCATTGTCATGGGCCAGTGTCCAGTTGACGGGCCCTTCGGACGGTGCGCTCATCATCGCCTGAACCTGGGAGAACATCTGGGCCAGCAGGTTGGGGTCGTCCGGCAGGCCGGCCGCCTTGGCCAGCTCGGCGGGATCGAAGTTTTCCATCCCCTTGCCGCCCATTAGGTTCTGCAGCATTTCGGTCAACGGATCCTTGGGGGTGTCGTCGCCGTTGGACGGATTGAGTGGGTTGGAGGTCATGGTCCCGCCGATCGATGGTGTGACTGTTGATCAACCTTCACGGTACCCCGGTGGGGGTCGGCTGTCTGCCGCCCGCCGCCGTCGTTCGCTCTAGGCAAAGCGCCCGGTCGCACCACCACCGCGTACTGTTGGTGGGGTGACTACAACCCGTGGCGGCCACCCTTCAGAGGACCACGTTCCCGATCTTCCCCCTTTCTCCAATCCCGGTCCGTTTGGTGCCGGCAGCCCGCCCGAAGGCTCCGGGGCCGGTGGCGGCCAGGCAGTTGAAGGCAGCGGCCCCGGCGCGTCCGACGGCGGCGGCACGGGCAGGCGGCTTTCCACCATGATGGTTGCCGGGCTGGCGGCGTTGGGGCTGGGAATTGCCGTGGGGACGCTTCCGGTGCCGTATGTCATTGAATCGCCCGGGCCCACCTACAACACGCTGGGGGAGAGCCAGGGACATCCGGTCATCAACGTCAGCGGCCGCGAAACGTATCCGGCTGCCGGGAGCCTCGACCTGACCACCGTGTACGTTGACGGTGGCCCCAACGGCCCGGTCAGCATCCTCAACGCATTCTCGGCATGGCTGGACAACTCCAAAGCCGTGTACCCGGTGGAGCTGATCTATCCCACGGGCACAACGAAGGAAGAGGCCCAGGAACAGAGTGCGGTGGCCATGGCCACGTCCCAGGAGAACGCGGTGGCCTCCGCCCTGAATGAACTCGGGATTCCCTTCAGCCAACAGCTCCAGGCCGCGGACCTGTCCAAGGATTCCGCGTCCGCCGGCAGGATCCAGCAAGGGGACATCCTCAAATCCATTAACGGCAGGGACATCACCGCCCTCAGTGTGATCCAGGATGAGCTGGCCTCGGGCAAGGGTGCCCCGGTATCGGTAACGGTGGAACGCGCCGGCCAGCCCGTCACCGTCCAGGTCACGCCCAAGGACAACGGCCAGGGCCGTTTCATCCTCGGTGTCATGTTGAAGTACCTCTTCAGCTTCCCCTTCCAGGTCCAGATCTCCCTGGACAAGGTGGGCGGGCCCAGTGCCGGGCTCATGTTCTCGCTGGGCATCATCGATACGGTTACGCCGGGGGACCTCACCGGCGGAAAACATATCGCGGGTACCGGGACCATCTCGCCTGACGGCAAGGTGGGACCCATCGGCGGCATCGGGCAAAAGATGCGGGGTGCGCGTTCGTCCGGTGCCACCCTTTTCCTGGCGCCCGCCGGCAACTGCAACGAAGTGGCCGGCCACGTTCCCGACGGCCTCCAGGTGGTCCGCGTAGAAAACCTCTCGGAAGCCCGGCATGCCGTGGAACTGGCCGGAAGCGGCCAGGACACATCCGCGCTCCCGGCCTGCGCCAGCAAATAGACTGGGCGCAACTAGACTCACAGGAACTAAGCTTTACCGCCACTCGTGGCACAGTTGACGGACGAAACCAGCCGTTTGACCGGTACCGTACGTCGCTCGCACGCTTCGAATATTTCGACGACCAGCTATGAGGTACCCAGTTTGTCCCGTCCCGCCAGCACCATGTCCACCGGCAGGCCCCCTTCACGACGCGGCGTGCTGACGCCCACCCTGATTATTGTCGCCCTGGTGGTAGTGGGCTTCATTTTCTTCGCCAACGTCTGGACCGACGTCCTCTGGTACCGGCAACTGGGCTTCATCGAAGTCTTCGTCACCGAGAACCTCGCCAAGATCGCCACCTTCGTGGCCGGCTTCGCCATCATGTTCGCGGCTGTATTCTTTTCGATCCGCATTGCCTACAACGCCCGGCCGGTCTACGCGCCGGACTCTGAAATCAGGGACAACCTCAACCGGTACCAGGCGCAGCTGGAGCCGGTCCGGCGCATCGTCATGGTGGGCCTGCCGGTCCTCTTCGGCCTGTTTGCGGGCAGCGCTGCGGCGAGCCAGTGGCAGAAGGTCCTGCTGTTCTTCAACCAGGTTGGCTTCGGCGAGGCCGATCCGCAGTTCAACATGGACATCAGCTTCTACCTGATGACCCTGCCGTTCCTCGGTTTTGTGACCGGGTTCCTGATCAGCGTGGTGGTGATTGCGGGCATCGCCGGCATCCTCACCCACTACCTGTACGGCAGCATCCGGCTGATGGAGCGCGGCGTGTTCACCAGCCGCGCGGCACAGATCCACATCGCCGTGACCGGCGCCGCCTTCCTGGTGCTCCTCGGCGTCAACTTCTGGCTGGACCGCTACTCTTCCGTCCAGAGCAACGGCGGCCGCTGGGCCGGCGCCCTCTACACGGATGTCAACGCCGTCATCCCCACCAAGGCCATCCTCGCCGTGGCTGCCGTGCTGGTGGCCATCCTGTTCATCGTGGCCGCCGTGATTGGCCGCTGGCGCCTTCCGGTGATCGGTACCGCCATGCTGATCATCACCTCCATCCTGGCCGGGGGCGTGTATCCCTGGGTGATCCAGCAGTTCCAGGTCCGCCCGTCCGAGCAGACGCTGGAAAGCAAATACATCCAGCGCAACATCGAGAACACGCGCAAGGCCTACGGCCTGGACGGCATCCAGGAAACCCGGTACGACGCCACCAACACGGCCAGTACCGGCGCGTTGGCGCCGGACGCCCAGACCACTGCCAACATCCGCCTTCTGGACCCGAACCTGATTTCGGACGCGTTTGCTCAGCTGGAGCAGTACCGCCCGTACTACCAGTTCCCCAAGGCCCTCAATGTGGACCGCTACGAGGTGGACGGCAAGATCCAGGACACCGTGATCGCCGTGCGGGAACTGAATCCCACGAACGTGGCAACCAACCAGCAGGGCTGGCTGAACCAGCATGTGGTGTACACCCACGGCTATGGGGTTGTGGCGGCCAAGGGCAACAAGTTCACGGTTGACGGCAAGCCTGAATTCCTCCAGTCCGGCATTCCGTCCACCGGCGTGTTGGGCAACGATACAACCTACGAGCCGCGGATCTACTTCGGCGAGTCCTCGCCCGAATACTCGATCGTCGGCGCACCCGACGGCGCCACTCCGCGCGAGCAGGACCGCCCTTCCGGCAAGGAAGGGGAGGGCGAAACCCAGTACACGTTCAAGGGGAACGGCGGGCCCAATGTTGGATCCTTCTTCAACAAGATCCTTTACGCCATCAAGTTCCAGTCCTCGGACCTGCTGCTTTCGGACGGCGTGAACCCGGCGTCGCAGATCCTGTATGACCGCAGCCCCCGCGAGCGTGTCCAGAAGGTGGCACCCTACCTGACCGTTGACGGCGGCGCTTACCCGGCCGTGGTGGACGGCCGGGTCAAATGGATCGTGGACGGCTACACCACCAGCCAGTACTACCCGTACTCGCAGCAGAAGCAGCTCTCGGATGCCACCACTGATTCGCAGACCAGCTCCGGCCGCGCCGTGGCCCTGCCCAACAGCACGGTGAACTACATCCGCAACTCGGTCAAGGCCACTGTGGATGCCTACGACGGCTCGGTCACCCTCTATGCCTGGGATGACACGGACCCGGTCCTCAAGGCCTGGCAGAAGGTCTTCCCCTCATCCCTGAAGCCGTACTCGGAGATGTCCGGCGCGGTGATGAGCCACGTCCGCTACCCGGAGGACCTCTTCAAGGTCCAGCGTGAGCTGCTGGGGCAGTACCACGTGACGGATCCCACCAGCTTCTACAAGAACAACGACGCATGGAGCGTACCTGCCGATCCCACGGTGGATACGGACGTGAAGCAGCCGCCGTTCTACATGTCGCTGCAGATGCCGGACCAGCAGAAGCCTGCGTTCCAGCTGACGTCCTCGTTCATCCCGCAGATCGTCAACGGCAATGCCCGCAACGTCCTGTACGGGTTCCTCGCCGCTGACTCGGATGCCGGGAACCAGGCCGGTGTGAAGGCCGACGGCTACGGCAAGCTCCGGCTGCTGCAGATCCCGCCGGAAACGCAGGTGCCCGGTCCGGGCCAGGCGCAGAACAAGTTCAACTCCGATCCCACTGTTTCGCAGGCACTGAACCTGCTGCGGCAGGGTGCGTCGGACGTGCTGAACGGCAACCTGCTCACCCTGCCCGTCGGCGGCGGCATCCTTTACGTCCAGCCTGTCTACCTCAAGTCCACCGGTGAGACGTCCTATCCCACCCTGCAACGCGTGCTGGTGGCCTTCGGGGACAAGGTGGGCTTCGCGCCAACGCTTGACGCGGCCCTCAAGCAGCTCTTCGGTGGTGACTCCGGTGCAGCAGCGGGTGACTCCGCCAACAACGGCCAGGTGCCGGCCGGCCCGGCAGCGCCTGCGACACCGGCCGCTGCGGACGCGAAGGCCCAGCTGAAGGCGGCCCTGGACGAGGCGAATGCGGCCATCCAGTCCGGCCAGTCGGCACTGGCGGCAGGCGACTTCGCTGCCTATGGCGAGGCGCAGAAGAAGGTGGCGGCCGCGCTGAAGAAGGCGATGGACGCCGAGGCCAAGATCCCGGTCACCGCTCCGGAGGCAAGCCCGGCCCCCGCTGCTTCCAGCTCACCCTCGGCAACGCCGTCCCCGTCAGCGGGCCGGTAGCAGGACGGGCACGGCAGCACGACGGCGGCGGCCCGGCATCCGAGCCCCATGGGGGCCGGTGCCGGGCCGGCGTAACGGACGTCACGCCGCTTCGATTTGGCCTGCGGTTCACCTCCCGGTAAAGTAGTTCTTGCGACGCGGGGTGGAGCAGTTCGGTAGCTCGCTGGGCTCATAACCCAGAGGTCACAGGTTCAAATCCTGTCCCCGCAACTGAGGAAAGGCCCGGACATTGGAAACAATGTCCGGGTCTTTTGCTTTCTCCGCTGGGGCCGCCGGGACCGTCGTCGAACCCCAAGGGGGCCTGGTGGATGTGTGGTCAGGCCGGCCGTGAAAGTAGGGTAGTGTTGATCAAGCGACGCGGGGTGGAGCAGTTCGGTAGCTCGCTGGGCTCATAACCCAGAGGTCACAGGTTCAAATCCTGTCCCCGCAACTTATGAAGGCCCCGACCGGGAGTTACGCCGGCCGGGGTCTTTCTTTTCCTTGGATGCGCACAGTTCCTAGTATTCTCTTTCGAAGGGTCCCGCGATCTGCGGGCTGCCCCAGTCATTCTTGAGAGGTATGTTGTTCGATGGCCACACCCACGAAGAAACCCGGCGCCGCGACGGGTAAGCGGTCCCGGCTCTACTGGGCGGTTCCTGCTGTCCTCGTGGCGCTGGTCCTGGTGGTTCTGGCGGCCAGGCTGGTCGTGGGACTGCCCGCCGTCGCGTCCTTTGTCACCGACTACCCGGGCCAGTCGGCACTGCCGGCCGGCGCCCCGGTGGGATTCCCCGCGTGGCTCGCCTGGCAGCACTTCCTCAACGCCTTCTTCCTGCTCCTGATCATCCGCACCGGATGGCAGGTGCGGACCACCACACGGCCCAGCGGGCACTGGACCCGGAACAACAAGGGCCTGATCCGCACCAGGAACGCGCCCACCAAGATCAGCCTTGAACTGTGGTTCCACCTGACGCTGGACGCCCTGTGGATCCTGAACGGGCTCGTCTTTGCCGTGCTGCTGTTCGCCACCGGGCAATGGATGCGCATCGTCCCCACCAGCTGGGACGTCATCCCCAACGCCCTGTCGGCCGCGCTGCAATACGCCTCGCTGGACTGGCCCACGGAAGACGGCTGGATCAACTACAACGCGCTGCAGCTCCTGGCTTACTTCGTGACGGTCTTCCTCGCCGCTCCGCTGGCGTTCATCACGGGCCTGCGGATGTCCTCCGCCTGGCCAAAGAAGGCTGCCGGCCTGGACAAGGCCTACCCGATCGAATGGGCCCGCGCCGTGCACTTCCCGGTGATGATCTACTTCGTGGCCTTCATCGTGGTCCACGTCTTCCTGGTGCTCACCACGGGTGCACTGCGGAACCTGAACCACATGTACGGGGTCCGGGACGACGACGGCTGGTTCGGCTTCTGGGTGTTCCTGGCCTCCGTGGCCGTCATGGCGGCCGCGTGGTTCCTGGCCCGCCCGGTCTTCCTGCGGCCCATCGCCTCCCTCATGGGCAAGGTCAGCCGCTAAGGCCACCCGGCACCCCACAGCCGGGGCGGCTCAGCCGTCCTTGAGCTGCTGGTAGGCAGCCAGCGCCCGTTCCCGGGACTGAGGAAGCTCCACAAGGGGTTCCGGGTAGTCCGGGACCCCGGTCTTCCAGGGCTCGTGGATGGACTTGTTGTCCAGGTCAGCGAGCTCCGGAACGAACTCGCGCAGGTACCGGCCGCCGGCGTCGAATTTCCTGCTTTGGGTGACGGGATTGAAGATCCGGTAGTACGGCGACGCGTCCGCGCCGGAACCGGCCACCCACTGCCAGTTGGCCGGATTGCTGGCGGCGTCGGCGTCCACCAGCGTGTCCCAGAACCATTGCTCTCCAATCCGCCAGTCGGCCAGCAGATTCTTCACTAGGAACGAGGCCGCGGCCATCCGCACCCGGTTGTGCATCCAGCCGGTCTGCCAGAGCTGCCGCATCCCGGCGTCCACCAGGGGGTAACCCGTGCGTCCCTGCTGCCAGGCCGCGAGCTCACTCCTGCCCGGCTGCTGCCAGGCGAACCGGTCGAATTCGGCCCGGTAGTTGCGGGTGGCCAGGTCCGGGTTGTTGTACAGCAGCTGCCAGCAGAATTCCCGCCAGCCAAGCTCCGAGCGGAAAATTCCGACGTCGGCCGGCACCTTATGCGGGAAACGTTGGCGGATCTCACGCCACACCCGGAACGGGCTGACTTCGCCGAAACGCAGGTGGGGTGACAGACGGCTGGTTCCCTCGATGCCGGGCAGGTTCCGTCCGGTTCCATATTCCTCGGCAGGGCCGTCCAGGAAGTCCGCCAGCCGGTGGCGCGCGCCTTCCTCGCCGGGAGTCCAGGTGGCGGAGAGGCCGCCGCTCCAGTCGGGGGAGGAGGGGAGCAGCCGCCAGCTGTCGAGGTCGTCGCCGGCCTGGAGACGGCCGCCTTGAGGGGGTCCCGGGATCCGGGCCGGAGGCTCCTGGGGGTCCCGGACCTCCTGGCCGGCAAGGCATGCCCGCCAGAAAGGAGTGAACACCTTGTAGGGGCCGCCGGAGCCGGTCTTGACCGTCCAGGGCTCGAACAGGAGGTTTGCCTGGAAGCTTGACGCCTCCAGGCCGTTCTCCCCGGCCCACTCCTTGACCGCGGCGTCGATGCTGCGCTCGGGTTGACCGTACCGCCGGTTCCAGAACAAGTGCGTTGCCCCGGCGTGCACAGCCACTTCCTTAATCACCCGCCCGGCCGGCCCCCGGCGAAGGAGCAGCCGCGAGCCGCGGGCCTCGAGGGAGGAAGCCAATCGTGCCAGTGAGTGGTGCAGCCACCACCGGGTTGCACCGCCCAGCGGCCGGATGCCCGCAGATTCTTCATCCAGGACGTACACCACTGTCACCGGCAGGCCCAGCGCGGCGGCGGAGTTGAGGGCGGGGTTGTCATCCAGGCGAAGGTCATCGCGCAGCCAGACCAGGGCGGTCTCTTCAGAGGAGGTCATGGCACCACGCTACACACTGCGGACATGGCGGTGGCCGGGACCACGGGGTCCCGGCCACCGCCTGGTTTCGACTGTGTGGTGCTGGCTGGCCTTAGAGCTTGTCGAAGTCCGCTTCCTCCACGGTTGCCTCGGACTCCGCGGCGTTGGCGGCGCCGAGGGCAGGTTTGGCGCCGCCGGCCTTCAAAGCGGCCAGCCGGGCCTCGATCTCCGTCTGCTCGCCAAGGTCCTCCAGCTGGTTGAACTGGGCATCCAGGCTGGACGCTGCCAGTTCCTCCTGGCCGCGGACCCTGGCCTCTTCGCGGCGGATCTTTTCTTCGAAGCGTCCCACTTCGCTGGTGGGGTCCATGATGTCGATGCTCTTGATGGCGTCGTGCACCTGGGACTGCGCCTCTGCCGTCTTGGACCTGGCCACCAGTTCGTTGCGCTTGCTGGTCAGCTGGTTGAGCTTGTTCTTCATCTGGTCCAGGCCGGTCTTCAGCTTGTCCACCACCTCGCGCTGGGAGGCGATGCTCGGCTCTGCGCCCTTGGCTTCGTTCTCGGCCGCCATCTGCCGCTGCAGGGCGACCTTTGCCAGGTTGTCGAACTTCTCGGCGTCGGCGACGTCGCCGGCGGCGCGGAACTCGTCAGCCTTGCGGGAGGCGGCCAGTGCCTTGTTCCCCCAGTCGCGGGCGTTCTTGACGTCTTCGTTGTAGTCGTCTTCCAGCATGCGGAGGTTGCCGATGGTTTGCGCCACGGCGGACTCGGCTTCGGCGATGTTGTTGGTGTAGTCGCGGACCATCTGGTCCAGCATCCGCTGCGGATCCTCGGCGTTGTCCAGCAAGGAGTTGATATTGGCCTTTGCCAGCTGCGCGATCCGGCCGAAAATGGACTGCTTAACCATGGTGTTTGCCTTTCGTCCTGCTCTGTGTTGACCACTGACGTCCGTGAACAGTGGTGTCGTGCTTCTGTCCGCCCGCCGGGTTCTCCAGCGTGTTCCGACGGAAGTGTTTAGAAACTGCCGGAGTCTCCGCCGCCGAAATCACCGCCGCCAAAGCCGCCGTCCCCGCCGAAGCCGCCGCCTCCACCGCCATCACCCCAGCCGCCGCCGCCGCCCCAGCCGCCGTGGCCACCGTTGAGGATTGAGTTGATCAGGATGCCGCCCAGGATGGCGCCGCCCAGTCCGCCGCCGCCTCCGCCGCCGAACATGCCGCCACGGCCGAAGCCCTGGTTGGCATAGCCGTCAAAATGCTCGACGTCGGCCTGGGCCAGCTGTGCGGCCTGTGCTGCCAGGGCGTGGGCCTGCTGCGCGTAGGTAAGCGCGGTGACGGGGTCGGTGCGGGCAATGGAGAGTGCGTAGTCGAGGTTCCGCTGCGACTCCGCAAGCCTGGTGCGTGCCTCGGTGCCCACCCCGCCGCGGCGCGCGGTGATGTAATCGGAGGTGGCACTGATCTGGGCCTGGGCGGACATGATGGTCTGCTGCAGCGACGCCTGTGCGCGGCGGGCCTGCTCCTGCTGGTCCCGGATCCCGGTCAGGGCCTGGTCCAGGGACTGGTGCGCGGTTTCCACCCTCTGCAGGGTGGCGATGGGGTCAATCTTTCCGCCCTGGATTTCGGTCTTCACCTGGGCAAGGGCGGCCTCCACCGCTGCCACTGGACCGGCCAGTTCGGCGTGGGTGCCGGACTGGATCATGGCCTTTGCCTGGGCCAGGTCCTGGGACGTATCCACCACCGCCGCTTCGAGGCCGTTGCGGGCCTGGTCGAGATTGGCGGCGACCTTGGCGATGGCATCCAGCAGGACGTTGGTCTGGTGCAGGCTTTCTTCGGCTGCGCGAACGGCCACTGCCGCCAGGCTGCTCTCGCCCTCGCCGAGCTTCTGCTGCGCGGTTTCGGAGGCGTTCTGGACGAACGCCAGCCGTTCCTTGGCCTGCACGATGTTGTCCGAGACCTGGGTCAGCGCACTGTCGGCGTACTTTGACCGCATGGCGGCAAGGGACTGCTCCGCGCTGGCGATCTTGGCGTCCGCTTCGCGGGCTCCGTTGTTGACCGCCGCAAGGGCCTGCGGTGCGTTCTTCTCCAGCTCACGCAGGGAGTCAAAGTCGGCCTTCTGCTCCTGCAGGGAGGCCAGGGCGGCTTCCGAGCGCCGGATGATCTCGCCCAGCCAGGTCCGCTGCTGCTCCTCGGTGTCCGGAATGTGGTCGTCCAGCTGCTGCTGAAGCTTGAAGGACTCCGTCATGTGGGCCTTCGCTTCCGCCAAAGCTTTGGTGAAGTTTCCGACGGCGGCATCACCGTACTGTGCCTGGGCAAAGCCGAGTTCCTGCTCGCTGGACTTGATGGCGTCATCCGCTTCGATGAGCAGGGATCCGCTCTTCCGGCGGAGTTCCTCCACGCTCAGTGACGCCAGCGGGTCCAGTTCTGCGCCCTGGGGGCCGTAGCTTCCACTGGACGCGTCCTTGCCGGCGGCCTTCTTTCGCCGGTTCCGGTAATACAGGTACGCGCCGCCGCCGGCCACCACCACGCCGGCACCCACCAGGATGCCCGCGCCGGCCCCGTCACCGGATGGCACATTGCCGCTGCCGCCGCCGGCAGCATCGCCGATGGCTGAGGCGGTATCTATGGCAGCCTGCGCGAAGTCGCGCTTGCCCGCCCCGAGGTTGGCGGCGACAGCGTTCTGGGTGATGTTGCTGCGCTTGGAGTAAATGGAACTGGCGGAATTGGGCGAGAAGTAGTACTTGCCCTGCTCGGTGGCGATGGCAAGAATGGCGTCTGCTTTGCCCATTCCCTTGGCCTGCGCCACCGCATTGCTCCAGGCTGCGGGATCAGTGGGGTTCTCGAACGACTTAACCGTGACCACGTACAGGTTGTACTTGTGGTCCTTCAGCAGCTTCTGGATGGCGTCCTGGACCTCGCCCTTCCGGCTGCCCAGGACGTTCGCGTCATCAACAATGTTGGTGCCGGAGGGGATGGTGACCGGGTTTTCGGCCCAGGCGGCGCCGGCGGGTACCGCCAGCAGCCCGGCAAGGCCGATCACGGCGAGGAAACGTTTGAACTTTGACCGCATGTGCAACCCTTCAGCACGCCTGACACCGATTCGGGACGAATCAGTCGTCGAATCCAACAGCGCCCCCACGCTTGGTGTGAAGCCGCAGGTCGCTGTGGCAATTCATCTTTGATTCTATGGTGCACCCCACAGCCAGTCCATGACGGCGAATATGCCCCCAGCGAAACGCCCCGCCCTCCAGAAGGACATGACCGGAACGTTCAGGAAGCTCTCAGCAAACATCCGAGCTTGTTCCAGCGGGACGGTCCATAGTTAATGGCAGACGAGGATGAAAGGAAGTCCCATGACTGAGAATCAAACCCCAGGACCGGTCCCGGAGGACAGCCACGCGGGCAACCGGAACCCGTGGCAGCGGCAGGGCCAGCAGCAGGACGCGCAGCAGCCCGGTGACCGGCAGGTGGCCACTCAGTATGGGAACGGGACCGCGGACCAGGAGCCCGGCGGCTACAGCGGTGCGGAGCAGCGCGACCACACCCAGGAGTTGCCCGGAGCTCCACGTCCGGTGTATCCGCAGCGCCAGCCGTTTTACGGCCAGTCCGGATACTACGGCCAGCAGCAGCACCACGATGGCCAGCCCGTTCACGGCGGGGGCCCCGGCACGCCGAACGGCAGCGCCGGCTACACCCCCAATCCCAAGGACGCGCCGCGCCGGAAGGCAACCTTTGGCGTCGGTACCCTCGTGGCCAGCATCCTCGCAGCAGGCCTTGTGGGAGGCGGCGTGGCTACGGTGGGTGCCGGCGAACTGTTTGGGAACACCGGGTCCAGCACTTCAACCGTCGGCAGCAACAGCCAGCCCGGTACGGTCATCGTCAACAACAAGGACGACGTCAACGCCATTACCGCGGCTGCCGTGAAGGCCTCGCCCAGCGTCGTCACCATCAGTGCCACCAGCGGCAGCTCAGGGGGCACGGGTTCGGGCATCGTCCTTGACGACCAAGGCCACATCCTGACCAACACCCACGTGGTGACCCTCGATGGCCAGACCGCCAATGCCACCCTCGAAATCCGGACCAGTGACGGAAAGGTCCTGCCGGCAAAGCTGGTGGGCACCGACCCCCTGTCCGACCTCGCCGTCATCAAGGTGGACGACACGTCAAGCCTGACCCCTGCCACCCTCGGTGATTCCTCCAAGCTGAACGTGGGTGATACGGCCATCGCCATCGGTTCCCCGCTGGGGCTGACCGGAACGGTCACGGACGGCATCGTGTCCACGCTCAACCGGACCATCAGCGTTGCATCGTCCGCAGCCCCGAAGGGCGGCGACAACAGCCAGGGCGGCGACCAGGGCTTCCAGTTCGCCCCTCCGGGCGGCGGCCAGAGCCAGCAAAGCGCGGGCGAGGGATCCATCGCCATCAACGTCATCCAGACTGATGCTGCCATCAACCCTGGCAACTCCGGCGGCGCCCTGGTGAACAGCAAGGGCGAGATCATCGGCGTCAACGTCGCCATTGCTTCCGCTGGCTCCGGGACGTCCACTTCCCAGAGCGGCAACATCGGCGTGGGGTTCAGCATCCCGATCAACAACGCCAAGCGCGTCGCCCAGGAAATCATCGACACCGGCAAGGCCTCGCACGGCCAGCTGGGTGTCAGCGTCAAGGCCAAGACGTCGGGTGCCTCCTCCGAATTCTCGGTGGGGGCCGACGTGGCAACCGTTGACCCCAACTCTGCCGCAGGAAAAGCCGGTATCAAGGTCGGTGACGTCATCACCAAGTTCAACGACCTCACCATCGGCGAACCGAACCAGCTGACCGCGGCCGTCCGCGAACAGCCGGCGGGCTCCACCGTGAAGATCACGGTCCAGCGCAGCGGCAAGGAACAGACATTCGACGTCACGCTGGGTGCCGCAGCCAGCTGAGGCCAGGCAGCAACATCGTGCAGCAATGACGACGGCGGCGTTCCCACCCAAGGGGGCGCCGCCGTCGTCATGCTGAGCCACGGTGAGGGCCTGACACAGGCGTTAACGGAAGAGGGCGCAGGGGCGCGCCGATATGGTTAGCTAGGAGCTACCCGCCTGCCGGGCATTCCGCGGCCATGACCCACCCGGCTGGCTGTCCACAAGCATGGAAGGCTGCTGTAAACACAGTGGAAGAGACATTGAAGATCGTAGTCCTGGTCAAACATGTACCGGACGCCCAGTTCGACCGTCATCTCAACGGTGAGGGCAACACGGTGGACCGCGACGAAAGCATTCTGTCCGAGCTTGACGAGTACGCCCTCGAGGCAGCGCTGCAGCTGGCCGAGGCGAGGGGCGGGAGCAAAGCGGGCAACCAGGTCATCGCCCTGAGCATGGGACCCTCCGGAGCCGTCAACGCCGTCAAGAAGTCGCTGCAGATGGGCGCCACCGAGGGCGTTCACCTGACGGACGACGCCCTGGCCGGCTCGGACGCCGCGGCCACGTCGCTTGCGCTCGCAGCGGCCGTCCGCCACCTGGGCGACGTGGACCTGGTCATCACCGGCATGGCCTCCACCGACGGTGAAACCTCGCTTGTCCCGGCGCAGCTGGCGGAGCGGCTCGGGCTGCCCCAGGTGACCTTTGCCTCCACGCTGGAGGTCGACGGCGGCCGGCTGACGGCCCGCCGCGACGCCGACACCTCCTCGGAGACCGTAGAGGCGCCGCTGCCCGCCGTCGTATCCGTGACGGACCAGATCAACGAGCCCCGGTACCCCAACTTCAAGGGAATCATCGCAGCCAAGCGCAAGAGCATCACCACACTGTCCCTGGCCGACATCGGTGTGGACCCCGCCCAGGTCGGCTTCGCCGGTTCCTGGACCAGCGTGGCCAGCGCGGAACAGCGGCCGCCCCGGACTGCAGGGACCATCATCACCGACGAGGGCGACGCCGGCATCAAGCTGGTTGACTTCCTGGCCGCCCAGAAGCTGCTCTAAGAGGGACATCGACATGGCAAAAGTACTCGTATTCATCGACAACCCCGGCGAATCGCTCAAGAAGAGCAGCCTTGAGCTGCTGACCCTGGCCCGTTCCCTGGGCGGGGGCGCCGTGGCGCTCAACGGAGACCTTTCCGACGGCGCCGCAGCCACCTTCGCCGAATACGGCGTGGAAAGCATCCTGCGCCCGTCTGCCCAGGACCTGGATGACTTCCTGGTGGCACCCAAGGCCGCCTACGTGGCCGCCGCGGCTGAAGCCAGCGGCGCCGGCATCGTGCTGCTGGACAACTCGCCCGAAGGCAAGGAGATCGCGGCGCGGGCGGCTATCCGGTTGAACGCCGGGGTCATTACTGACGTGGTGGCCGTGGACCCGGACGGCACTGCCCACAAGTCCGTCCTGGCCGGCTCGTACAACACGGACTGCAAAGCCACCACCCCGGTTTCCGTGCTGACCCTGAAGGCCAACAACGTCACCCCGGAACCTGCCCCTGCACCCACAACGCCCGAAACCGCGACGGTTGAGGTCCCCGCGGTGGCTGCAGCCGCCCGGATCACGGCCCGTGAGCAGAAGGTGGCCAGCGGCCGGCCCGACCTCACGGACGCACGGATCGTGGTTGCCGGCGGACGCGGCATGGACGGCGACTTCGGCCCGGTGGAAGAGCTGGCCGATGCCCTCGGTGCCGCCGTGGGCGCCTCCCGTGCCGCCACCGACGCGGGCTGGATCAGCCACGATGCCCAGGTGGGGCAGACCGGCAAGACAGTTTCCCCGCAGCTGTACATCTCCGCAGGCATCTCCGGCGCCATCCAGCAAAAAGCCGGAATGCAGACGTCCAAGGTCATCGTTGCCGTGAACAAGGATGCCGAGTCCCCGGTCTTCGAGATTGCGGATTTCGGCATCATCGGCGATGTGTTCGAAGTCCTCCCGCAGGCCACCGCCGAGATCAAGAAGCGAAAAGGCTGAATCGTTGACTGCCTCCCACGGGCAGGCAGGGAGCCCGTTCAACCCGGACATACACCGGGTTGGGCGGGTGCTCTGTTTTGCGGCCCACCCTGACGACATCGATTTTGGCGCAGCCGGCACCGTTGCCGCCTGGACGGCGGCCGGCGTGGAGGTCAGCTACTGCATCATGACCGACGGCGACGCCGGCGGCTTCGACCCGGCGCACCGCGCGGACATCATCGCCATGCGCGACGCCGAGCAGCGCCGTGCCGCGGAACTGGTGGGCGTCACCGACATCCACTACCTTCACCAGCGGGACGGGTACCTCGAGCCGTCGCACGAGGTGATGAAAGGGGTGGTGCGGCTGATCCGGGAACTCCGTCCCGACGTCGTCCTCGCCATGCATCCGGAACGGAACTGGCAGCGGATCCAAAAGAGCCATCCCGACCACCTCGCCGTGGGGGAAGCGGTAACACGTGCCGTGTATCCCGCGCTCGAGAACCCGTTCGCCTACCCGGAACTGGCCGAAGCCGGCCTGGCAGCCTACAAGCTGCCGTGGCTGTGGCTTTACGCCGGACCCGAGGAACGGGAGAACCACTTCGTGGACGTCACCGCCCAGGTGGACGCCAAGCTGGCCGCCATCCATGTCCACGTCAGCCAGCATCCTGACGTGGCTGCCATGGAAGCCGCCGTCCGGCAGGGTATGCGGCTCAATGCCGCACGGGCCGGGCTGCCGGAGGGGCACAGCGCGGAAGCCTTCCACGTGGTGGCAATCAACGGGCCCGGGACCATCGCAGGCTTTTGAGTTGGAAAGCGCCCCCGGTTCCTTCCTCAGGAAGGAACCGGGGGCGCTTTACTGTTTGACGGCTGATGCCGGGGCCGGGTCAGGCTCCCAGCGGGGCTGCCGCCACCGTGGGCAGGGTGGGGGCCTTGGACCCGCCCGCCGGCTCAACTGTGATTCCCAGTGAAGCGGCCGAGTGGATGCCCTGGACCACCGCAGGCTTGGACAGGGCCTGTTCGTCCATGAGGCCCTGCGACACCGGTGCGGAGCCGTCCTTGGGGATCAGCCACATCTGGTAGACCTTGCCCGCCGGGGGAGCGGGCACGCCGCTCATCTTCACTACGGCCGCGTCCTCCGACGCTGAAATCAGGAGGGTGGCCTTGCCGCCGCCCACCACGTTCACGGAAGCTTCGCGCAGGTCCCCGGCCCTGGCCACCTGGTTGACCGGATCGTTTTGGTCGGCAATGTAGGCGCCAACGCCCACGCCGCCCAGGGCAATGGCTGCTGCAGCTGCCACGCCGACCAGCCAGCGCCGGGCGCCGGAAGCGCCGCGCCGGTCCTCCCGGCGCTTGCGGGCCTGCGCCAGCTCATCGCGAGCTTCCGGCCCTGCAGGCTTGCCTTCAAATGGGGTTGGCGGGGTGCCTGCGGCCGGTACGGCTCCACCGGGCAGCCCCTCCTGCCCGGGGAATTGGGCAGGAAGCTGCGCAATGATCCGCTCGAAGAGGTCCGACGGGGGTTCTTCCTCCACCCGGAAAGTGCGCGCCAGCGCCTCGCGGGACTGCCGGACGCGGTCCAGGAAGGCCAGGCGCTCCGCTGCCGGGGCCGAGGAGATGTACTGGTCAATGGTGTCGCGTTCCTGCTCCGTGACCGCATCCAGGGCGTAGAGCTCGGCCAGGTCAACGGCGCGGCCTGACGCAAGGTCCATGGCGACAGCGTCGCCGAAGGAACCCGAACGTCCACTGCGCCCTTCGTCCATACCGCTCATCTCAACTCACCCCCAAACAGGTCTTCAATCGGATCAGTCCATCGCGGATGCGCGACTTGATGGTGGGCACGGCTGCGTTCAGCCGTTCGGCGACCTCCCGGTAGGTGAGGCCGCCGTAGTAGGCAAGGCGCACGGATTCCTGCTGTGTTTCGGTCAGCGTCCCCAGGCAGCGGACCACCGCCTCAGCCTCAAGCCGGCTGCCCACTTCGTCGGAAACACTGTCGTGGTCGATGTCCTGCGTGCTGGCCCCGTACCTGGCTTCCCTGTCGGTGGAAGACTGCGACGAGCGCACCTTGTCCACGGCCCGCCGGTGCGAGATGGTCATCAGCCAGGAAAGCGGGCTCCCTGCCTGCGGATCGAACTTCGCCGCGTTCTGCCAGACCTGCAGGAAGACTTCCTGGGTGGTGTCCTCGCTGAGTTCGGGATCGATCAGGACGCGCCGTGCCATGCCGAAGACCCTGCGGGACGTCAACTGGTAGAACTCGGCGAACGCCGCCTGGTCTCCGCGGGCGATGCCCGCGAGCAGGATTGACAGGCGTTGGCTGAGGTCTGCCGGCGGGTCAGTCACCGCGGCGGAGCCCTCGGAATTTGGCGCGTTGGGAGTTTCCATTAAGTCCAAGCATAAGTCTCCGGGCGGCGAATCCTGAGCACTGCCGTGCCGGTTGCGGCTTGCCTGCCTCGATCCTGACTCCAGTAGTGTCACCTGCCGCTCCTTGCTCCGCTCGAATGTCGTCAAGAGTCATTCGAGGCCGGAGGCGGGGCGGATGGGACGGGGGCTGAAGAATTTGCATGGCTCCTGGGAGGGGACGCCGGTCCGGAGGACTGCTACAGCCTGGCCCCCGCAAAACCTTGCTGGCGCCAGGCCTCATATACGGCAATCGAGGCGGCGTTTGCGAGGTTCAGGGAACGCAGGGCCGGCAGCATGGGCAGGCGCACGGTGGCCGTTACATGGGGATCGGTCTTCAGTTCCGCCGGCAGTCCCACGGATTCCCGGCCGAACATCAGTACATCACCGGGACGGTAGGTGATGTCCGTGTAGCTGGTGGTGCCGTCAGAGGTGAAGGCGTAAACGTTCCCGGGCTGAAGGTGCTCCCAGGCGGCTTCAATCGACTTGTGCACAGTGACGACGGCGAGGTCGTGGTAGTCGAGGCCCGCCCGGCGGAGTTTTGCGTCAGAGAAGTCGAACCCCAGGGGTTCCACAAGGTGCAGCTCTGCGCCGGTGATTGCGGCAAGGCGGATGGCGTTGCCGGTATTGCCGGGGATTTCTGGGGCATGGAAAAGGATGCGGAACACCTCCCCATCCTAGCGATCCGTTCTTAGTGCATCCCCCGCAGCAGCCTTGCGAGGACCGGAACGTTGACGGTGTTCGGGGCAGGGCCCGATGCCAGGAACTCCTTCAGGCCGCGCACCATGCCGGCGGCATTGACGATCTGGACGGTCTCCAGGGCGCCCGCGGGGCGCCGGTGGTGGTCGATCACGGGTTCGTGGAGGTTGCCGTCCGGGCTGTGCACCACGGTCCATCCGGTGACGTTGAGCTCGGGAAAGATGTCCTGCATGGCCCACACCACGCGGGCGAGCTGCGGTGGTGCCACCGCGCGGCCGCCGTGGTTGAGGGTCCGGCCGTCCCATGCATAGGCGCCCTTGGGCAGCAGCATGGAGTTGACCAGGGCCAGCCGGTAGCCGGACAGGACCGCGTGGTCGATGTGGCTGTTGTCCGCGGGCGACTGCAGGCCGTTGATGAGCCGCGCGGCCGGGATGGCCGGAAGCACCTGCCGGGTCAGCAGCTGAACGGTGCGCATCTCTCGCTGGATGCGGGCCTCGGCACCGAAGATACCCCGTTTCCGCGGCATCCCGTGTTCTTGTTGGCTGGCCTGGGCAAGGGGAATGAGCGGGACCGCGGAGCCGGCTGCCTCGTACGGCGGAACGTAGACCGGCGGGTCGCCTGCGGTGTTCCTGCCGTTGTCCGGCCTGCGGACGGTGGCAGAGGCCCGGCTTCCGGCGGCGGGCGCATCAAAGTGGGCGCCGCCGTCGGACGTGTCACGGACCGCACCCGCGCCATAGGTGCGGTCGTAGGCTTTCCGGCGCTGCGGATCGATGAGGGTCTCGTACGCGGCGGTCACCCGGCGGAAGGTTGCGGCGTCACCCCCGTGGTCCGGGTGTGCCGCCCTGGCAGCGCGCCGGTACGCCACCTTGATTTCCTTTTCGGTGGCGGTGACGGCCACGCGAAGGACCTGGTAGTGGGAGCTGCTGCTCTCGGTCAAGATCTTCCTTTTCTTGATGCGCGGCGTCTTAATTCTCCGCAGGGAAAGCAAAGTGCCCGCCCAGTCTAGCCAGCACGGTTGATGGGCCTGCCGTAACAACGAATGTCCGGGGCTTCCAGGTTCCCGGCGGACGGCGTCTAGACTCTTGCCTGCGCGGCCGGACACCGGCCGAAGGGGATGCGACGGACTGGAGACGGATATGCCGACGACGGCGGGACGGGCCGGCAGGGCATGGAACCGGGGAGTGCAGCCCGCCATTGCAGGCCTGGTTGCGGTGCTTCTTGGCGGCTGCAGCGTGGACGTCCGGGATCCTTCCGTGCCTGCTGCCCCTGCCAGCACGCCCGTTCTGTCCACGCCAACCATCACCCCGGGCCACGACGCCGCTGCAGTGGCGGGACGGGACCTGCCCTTTGCCGCCGGTGGCACCTTGGCGCCCGGGGTGCCGGTGGGAATTTCTGACGGGCTGAAGGACGTGCCCGGCTGGAAGGTCACCAAGGACAACGTGTCGGGCGCCAGCGAATACGTTAAGGCGGATGGGTGCGTTGTCGCCGCACGGGTCAGTACGGGCCAGGGGCCGCTGGTCCGCGGCGATGACCGTGAATCGTCTGTCGCCCTTTTCCAGTACCTGGACGCCACCATCCAGCCCTCGTACCTGAAGACCGGGACTTTGCGGTGGGGTGGTACCCCCGAGGCTCCCGGCAAGAATGTGGAAGTGCTGGCACTGGAGCAGACGGCTCCCGGCGGAAGGTCCACCGCCGTGCTGGCGAGGGTCTTCGGCACCGCAGGCTCCTCGGCCTATATATCCGTGTCCTGCCCGGATCCGGCCACCTTGGCCACGGCGCGCGACGAGGTGGTCCGCTACCTGCCGTTGCTGCCTCCGTCTGCTTGAGCCCGGACAGCGTGCATGCACGGGCCCTGTTGCAGGGCTGGGGCGCGGGGTCCGGCTCGTAAAACCGCCGGCGGCTGGAGGGCTCAGCTGCCGACGGCTTTGGGTGTGCACAACGCTCCGCGCCGTGAGTAATGCTGTGCGCTGTCTGTAGTGCTTGCGCCTGGCCGGCGCCAGCGGCGTCAGGCAGCAGTTCGGCTGGTCCCCATCGACAGCCGGTTAAGGGCCAGCGCGCCGACCAGCAGCCCGAAGTCCCGGAGGGCCACGTCGTAGAAACTTCCCAGCAGGAGCAGGTTGACGATGATCCCTGCCAGCCACGCCGCCACGAGCAGCGAACCATACTTCGGCCGGACAGCCACGACGATGCCCGCGATGATCTCCACTGCGCCGACGATGTACATGAAGGTCTGGGGCGGCAGCGGCACCACCGCTGTTGCGTGGGGCGCCAGGTAGATGGTCCAGTCAGTCAGGATGTTCGTGAACTTGTCCAGGCCGAAAAGGACCGGAGCAACGGTGAAGACGGTACGCAGCAGCACGAACGCCTGCCGGGCCGCCGGCATGGTGGTTGATGCGTGCTGGGCCCGCACTGCCGACGCTGATTTCATGGTGTTCTCCTTCTAAAAGTAGGTATGCCCATTTTAGAAAGCGCACGTTCTATAATCAATAGATCTTGACTTTGGATTGGTGGGCATTATGTACCGACTTCCCTGGGCTGACAGGATTGCTGCCGTTGCCTCGCTGACGGACGCCAAGAGGCTGCATCTTTTCGAGCTCGTGGCATCATCACCACGGCCGCTGGGGCGCGACGATGTTGCCGAGGCCGCAGGCATGGCCCGCAGCACAGTGTCATTCCACCTGGACAGGCTGGTCCAGGACGGTTTGCTGGCCGTGGAGTTCCACAAGCCCGCAGGAAGGACGGGACCGGGCTCCGGCCGCCCCGCCAAGATGTACCGGACAGTGGGGAGTGAAATCGGCGCGTCGGTGCCGGACCGGAACTATGACCTCGCCGGGGAACTCATGGCGACCGCCATCGAAGCCTCCCAGGCCGACGGCGCGCCTGTGGCTGAGTCGCTCCGCGCGGCCGCCTTCCTGAAGGGCCGGGAACTGGCGGAAGCGGCGGGGGACCTGGAAGAGTTCCTGACCGAATCGGGCTACCAGCCAGAGCACGACGGCGAGGGCGGTTACCTGCTTCCCAACTGCCCGTTCCACCGCCTGTCGCGGGCACATGCGGCAGTGGTGTGCGATATGAACGGCGCCTTCCTGCGCGGGGCCGCGGTGGGGTGTGGCAGTCCGGAAGAGCGCGTTGCCCCAGCTGCCGGCGCCGGCCATTGCTGCGCGAGGATTACCGGCGGGGACTGACCGGCTCCCCGGGGATGCGGCGGCAGGCCACGATAGAATTGGGGGATGCCCGCCTATCTCGACCATGCCGCCACCACTCCGCTGTCCGCAGCGGCGCTCGCCGCCCTGACGCGTGAACTGGCCCGGACCGGGAACCCGTCGTCGCTTCATGGATCGGGACGCCGGGCGCGCCGTGCCGTTGAGGATGCGCGCGAGGTGATCGCAGCGGCCGCGGGAGCCCACCCCTCCGAGGTAATTTTCACCTCCGGAGGCACCGAATCGGACAACCTCGCAGTGAAGGGCATGTACTGGTCCCGCGTGGCAGAGGACCCACACCGGCGCCGCATCCTTTGCTCCGCCGTCGAACATCATGCGGTGCTGGACACCGTCGAATGGCTCGAACGCCACGAGGGTGCCGACGTGACCTGGCTGCCGGTGGACGGCAAGGGTGTCCTGGACCTCGACGTCCTCGAAGCCGAGCTCGCGCGCGACCCCGCCGCCGTGGCCCTGGTGACCGTGATGTGGGCGAACAACGAGGTGGGCACCATCCAGCCCATCCACCGGGTGGTTGAGCTGGCCCATGCCGCCGGCGTCCCCGTGCACTCGGACGCCGTCCAGGCATTCGGCTCCGTCCCGGTGCACTTCAAGGAATCGGGCCTGGACGCGATGTCCATCTCCGGACACAAGATCGGCGGCCCGGTGGGCGTGGGCGCACTCCTGCTGGGCCGCGCTGTAAAACTGACGCCGGTACAGCACGGCGGCGGCCAGGAACGTGATGTCCGCTCCGGCACGCTGGACACCGCCTCCATCGCTGCCTTCGCTGCCGCCGCGGAGGCCGTCACCGCCGGGCTGCCGGCGGAAGCGGCGCGGATTGCCGCACTGCGTGACCGCCTGATCGAGGGCGTCCGGGAAAGCGTTCCGGAGGCCGTCCTCCGCGGGGCACCCCACGGCGGCCGGCTGCCAGGCAATGCCCATTTCACGTTCCCCGGCTGCGAAGGTGACTCGCTGCTGTTCCTTCTTGACCTGGCCGGCGTCGAATCATCCACCGGCTCGGCGTGCACCGCCGGCGTGCCGCGGCCATCCCACGTGCTGCTCGCCATGGGCCTGGACGAGGAAACGGCACGCGGAGCCCAGCGTTTCAGCCTGGGGCACGCGTCCACCGAGGCCGACGTTGATGCTTTGCTGAAGGCGCTTCCGGAGGCTTATGCGCGGGCCCGCCAGGCCGGCATGGCCGGGCACGAGTCCTCCATCCAGACGGCAGGAACCGTGGCGCGGCAGGCGCTGCGCGGCGTGTGAACGCGCCACCCGACGTTCTTCGTGCCCATACCGGCCTGGATCGTGCCGGCCGATTTGCCTGCCACCGTAGAATAGATAGGCGAAGATCGTTTCCGCTGCCGGTGGGTCCCAGCCCGGCCCGGAAGAACATATCCCCCAACAGAAGGCCAGCATGCGAGTACTAGCAGCCATGAGCGGCGGAGTGGACTCCGCTGTTGCCGCCGCCCGCGCGGTGGAGGCCGGGCACGACGTCGTCGGCGTCCACCTGGCCCTCTCGCGCATGCCCGGCACCCTGCGCACGGGCAGCCGCGGCTGCTGCACCATTGAGGACTCCCGGGATGCCTGGCGCGCCTGCGACGTTTTGGGCATTCCCTATTACGTGTGGGATTTCTCGGAGCGCTTCAAGGAAGACGTCGTCCAGGACTTCATCGATGAATACGCGGCCGGCAGGACGCCAAACCCCTGCATGCGCTGCAACGAACGCATCAAGTTCGCGGCCCTGCTGGAAAAGGCCATCGCCCTGGGCTTTGATGCCGTGTGCACCGGCCACTACGCCAAGGTGATCGAAGACGCCCACGGCAACCGGGAACTGCACCGCGCCGCGGACTGGGCCAAGGACCAGAGCTACGTCCTTGGCGTCCTCACCCACGAACAGCTCAAGCACTCCATGTTCCCGCTGGCCGACACCCCGTCCAAGGCCGAGGTGCGTGCCGAAGCGGAGCGGCGGGGCCTGTCTGTCGCCAACAAGCCGGACAGCCATGACATTTGCTTCATTCCCGACGGCGACACGGCGGGTTGGCTTGCGGAAAAAATCGACATGACCACCGGCGACATTGTCGACGAGACCGGCGCGAAGGTGGGGGAGCACCCGGGAGCCAACGCGTTCACGGTCGGCCAGCGGCGCGGACTAAAACTCGGAACTCCCGCTGCCGACGGCAAGCCCCGCTTCGTCCTGGAAATCCGGCCCAAGGAAAACAAGGTGGTGGTGGGTCCCGAGGCGCTGCTGGCGATCGACGAGATCCGCGGCATCAAGGTGTCCTGGGCGGGACTTCCGATCGCCGAGGTGGAAACGGGAGCTGAGTTCGACTGCTACGCCCAGGTCCGGGCGCACGGGGACCCGGTGCCGGCCACTGCCAGGATGGAGCCTGCCACGGACGGAGCCGGAGGCCAGCTGGTGGTCCGGCTGGTGACGCCCCTGAGGGGGGTGGCCCCCGGCCAGACAGTGGTGCTCTACCAGGGCAGCCGGGTACTGGGCCAGGCCACCATCGACACCGCCCGGTCGCTGCAGCGCGCCGCGCTCTAGCCACACCATCCCAAAGCACCGTCCCGGTTGTCGCCGGGGCGGTGCTTTGGCGTTTCCGGCCGATTCCTGTCCCTCAGGCGCCTGCATCCGCAGTCCGACCAGTGGGCAGGGGTACCAATGAGATAAATTTTGTGTTTCAACTCACAAATTGGCCGTCCCGAGGGCTGACTCTCTGATTGAATCTAGGGATCAGCCCTGTGCTCCGGGGCAGGGGCACCCACGCCCATGTGCCCGGAGCGCACGTTCTCATCGGACAGAAAGCTCACAGATGACGAAGAGCAACAAAGCCCTGCATGGCGCGATCGCGCTGGCAGGCATTTCCGCGCTGGCAATGACGGCCTGCACAGGCCCGTCCGGAGGCGGAAGCAGCACAGCATCGGGAAGTGCAGGCAGCATCATTGCTTACGGCACCACCGACAAAGTCACTGCCCTGGACCCGGCGGGGTCGTACGACAACGGTTCGTTCATGGTGATGAACCAGATCTACTCCTTCCTGATGAACTCCAAGCCCGGCGGCGCCGAACCTGCACCGGACCTGGCCGAATCGGGTTCCTTTACTAAACCCACGGAATTCACGGTCAAGATGAAGAGCGGCCTTAAATGGGCCAATGGGCACGTACTGGACTCCAAAGACGTGAAGTTTTCGTTCGACCGCCAGGTCAAGATCGCTGATCCCAACGGGCCTGCATCCCTGCTGACCAACATCCAGTCCATTGCCACCCCGGATGCCACCACAGTGGTGTTCACCCTCAAGCAGGCCAACGATCAGACCTTCACCCAGATCCTGCAAAGTCCAGCGGCCCCCATTGTCGACGATGAAGTCTTCCCGGCGGACAAACTCCTCAGTGACGAGGAGATCGTCAAGGCCAAGGCCTTCCACGGCCAGTACGTTATCGACTCCTACAACAAGAACACGCTGGTGAGCCTCACGGCTTGGCCCGATTACAACGGTGTCCTCGGCAAACCGGCCAATTCCGGCGCCACCATTAAGTACTACACCGACCAGACCAACATGAAGCTGGAAGTCAAGGGTGGGCAGATCGACGTTGCCAACCGCAGCCTCAGCGCCACGGACATTGACGACCTCAAAAAGGACTCCAACGTCAAGGTCAACGTCGGGCCCGGCGGCGAGATGCGGTACATCGTCTTCAACTTCGACACCATGCCCTTCGGCGCCAAGACTCCCGAAGCAGATCCTAAGAAGGCGCTGGCCGTGCGGCAGGCCATGGCCAACCTCGTTGACCGCCAGGCCATTTCCGACCAGGTCTACAAGGGCACCTATCTGCCCATGTGGTCCAATGTTCCGTCCGGTTTCCTCGGCGCCAACGAATCCTTCAAGCAGGCGTACGGCGACGGAAGCGGCAAGCCGAGCCTGGACAAGGCGAAGAAGGTCCTCAGCGACGCCGGCATCAGCGGTCCGGTCAATCTCAAACTGCAGTACAACCCGGACCACTATGGCAAGTCCTCGGGTGACGAATATGCCATGGTCAAGGACCAATTGGAGAAGAGCGGCCTCTTTACCGTAGATCTGCAGTCCACCGAGTGGGTCACCTACAACTCGGCATCGAAGAAGGACAGCTACCCCGTCTTCCAGCTTGGCTGGTTCCCGGACTTCAGTGATGCGGACAACTACCTGACCCCCTTCTTCCCTAAGGGCGGCTTCTTCAACAACCACTACTCCAACACCGACGTCGAAGCGCTGATTGCCAAGCAGTTGGTCACTGCCGACAAATCGGAGCGTGTTAAGACTATCCAGGACATTCAAAACCAACTGGCCAAGGACATTTCCACCCTGCCGCTGCTGCAGGGAGCCCAGGTGGCCGTTTCAGGGAAAAACGTGAAGGGCGTGGATTCCACATTGGACGCATCCTTCAAGTTCAGGCTCGGGACCGTTTCCAAGTAATCACCAATCCGCCAGCTTAGGAGGTGGGGCCTGCGCGGCTCCGCCTCCTAACTGTTGGCCCCACATCTTTCGTTTTCTTACCAAGCAGGGACAGCATGGCCACAATGATCGATGCGCCGCCGCCAACGGTAGCGCCGCCCAAATCCAAATCCGCGGGAGGTGGCCTCGGGAGATACATCCTGATCCGCTTCCTGCTTATCTTTCCGACGATCTTCATCCTCGTCACCCTGGTCTTCTTCCTGATGCGGATCACTGGCGATCCCATCACCGCATCCCAAGGCGGACGCCTGCCGCAGGAGCAGATTGATGCGTTGATCCACCAGGCTGGTTATGACCGGAGCCTGTTCATTCAGTACGTCGAGTACCTTGGCAACATCGCCACAGGCAACTTCGGAAGGACCATCTCAGACGGGCGGCCCGTCATCGAGATGCTGACCACTTTCGGGGCCGCCACGCTGGAACTGAGCATCAATGCCTTGATCGTGGCGCTGCTGGTGGGGATTCCGCTGGGGATGTTTGCCGCCCACAAACGCGATAAGGTTCCGGACGCCCTCCTGCGGTTGTTTGCCATTCTTTGCTACGCCACTCCTGTCTTCTTCGCAGGTCTGCTGCTGAAGCTGGTCTTTTCCGTAGGCTTGGGCTGGTTCCCCGTCGCGGGCCGTGCATCCACCACAACGGAACTGGCGATGGGCAGGCTGGCAGCGCCCAGCCGGATCTACTGGCTGGACGCCCTGCGCAGCGGTGACCTGGCAGCTTTTGGCGACATCGTCCACCACGCGGTTCTGCCTGCCGTCGCCCTCGGCCTGCTTACAGCCGGTGTTTTCCTGCGCCTGGTCCGCACCAACGTCATTGGCACCCTGGGCAAGGATTATGTTGAGGCCGGCCGCTCCCGTGGAGTCAGCGAATTCCGGCTTGTGACAAAGCATGCCTACAAGCCGGCCCTGATCCCCATCATCACCGTTATGGGCCTGCAGATCGCCTTGATGCTCGGCGGCGCAGTGCTGACGGAAACCACTTTTGAGTGGAAGGGCCTTGGGTATCAGCTGGCGCAGTACCTGACGGCGCGTGACTTTGTTGCGGTTCAGGGGATAGTCATGCTTCTGGCCGTCATCGTTGCGGTCACCAATTTCGTGGTGGACATTGCGGCCGCCCTGATTGATCCGCGGGTGAGGTACTGATGAATAACGAAGCCCTGCCCCATCCCAAAAAGCCGCTGCTCGACCGCCTGCCGGTGGCCTCCCACATCCGCCAAAGCGTTGGCCTGCAGCGCACGATGCTGCTGATCGGCGTCGTGCTTTGTGTTGTTTTTGTGGTGGCTGCTGTTTTCGCGCCGCTGCTGGCGCCCTATGGTTTCTCCCAGATTTCCGATGAAGCAGGCTCGTTTCCGGCCCAGGCGGAACCCGGTGGCAAGCACCCATGGGGGACGACTGTTGGAGGCTACGACGTCCTGTCACGCGTGATCTGGGGATCACAGACAGCCGCAGCGGTGCTTGTGGCCGCTGTCGTGATGTCAATCTTCCTCGGGGTATTTCTGGGGCTCGTCAGTGGCTACATTGGTGGCTGGCTGGACCGGGTTCTTGTGGTGGTTGCTGATGCCATCTATGCCTTTCCGACCCTCCTCGTAGCGATCGTTATGTCCATCGCGATCAATAAGGGGCAGTCCGGATTCTGGGGTGGAATCCTCGCCTGCGGGCTGGCGATCACCGCAGTGTTTGTCCCGCAGTACTTCCGGGTGATACGTGCCGAAACCATACGGCTGAAAGCCGAACCGTTCGTGGAATCCGCCCAGGTGGTAGGTGCCTCCAGCGCCAGGATCATCGGCCGGCACATTTTCGCCAACGCCACCAGGACCCTGCCATTGATCTTCACCCTCAACGCATCGGAAGCCATCCTGACTTTGGCAGGGCTGGGCTTCCTGGGCTTTGGCATTGAGCCGAGCTCCGCTGCGGAATGGGGATTTGACCTGAACAAGGCACTTTCCGATGCCTCCTCGGGCATCTGGTGGACCGGTGTGTTCCCTGGCTTGGCCATAGTCCTGACGGTCGTCGGACTCACCTTGGTCGGGGAGAGCATTAATGACCTGAACGACCCGCGCCTGCGCGGACGCAAGCGTGCCGGCGGCACGGCGCCGGCCCCGGTGGCCAATGAGGCCATCGCTGCAGAAGTGAGGAATTCATGACAGGCAACATCGACCCGTCGCCGGTACACCAGCCCGACGCCGGCCAGCACGTGCTCGACATCGACCACCTGCAGGTCACGTTCGCCACGGACGCAGGCGACGTCCACGCAGTCAAGGACGTGAGCCTCAACGTCAGGAAGGGTGAGGTCCTTGCCATCGTGGGGGAGTCCGGCTCCGGCAAGACCGTCACGGCCAAAACCATCCTGGGCCTGCTCCCGGAAACCGCCACGAGTTCCGGCGCGGTCCTGATCAACGGCACCAACATCATCAGCCTCAGTCCGCACCGGCTGCGGCAGATCCGCGGCCGGGATGTGGCCATGGTGTTCCAGGAGCCGTCCACGGCCCTGAACCCCGTATTCACAGTGGGCTGGCAGATCGCCGAGGGGATTCGCGCCCACGCCGCCGTGGATGGCGGAGGCCGCGTCTCGGCAAAGGAGGCCAAAGCACGGGCAATCGAGGCGCTCCGCAAGGTGGGCATCCCTGACCCGGAACACCGCGTCAACTATTACCCGCACCAGTTCTCCGGAGGGCAGAAGCAGCGCGTGGTGATCGCCGCCGCGCTGGCGCTGAACCCCGGACTGATTGTCGCCGACGAGCCCACCACCGCCCTCGACGTCACCGTCCAGGCCGAGATCCTGGAGCTGCTGCGAGACCTTCGCGACAAGTACGGCACGTCCATAGTGCTGATCACGCACAACATGGGCGTGGTGGCTGACCTGGCGGACCGCGTGGTGGTGATGTACCAGGGCGACGTTGTGGAGGAAGCCCCGGCGAAGACGTTGTTCGCTGAACCCCGCCAGGACTACACCCGCAAGCTCCTGGCTGCAGTCCCGCACCTGGGCCGGAATTCCGCGTCCGCAGGCCTTACCGAACGGCGCCACCAGGATGAGGAAGTCCTTGTGGCTGCTGACAACCTGGTCATCGAGTATCCGGGGCGGCTCGGCACCCCCGCTTTCAAGGCCGTGGACGGCGTCAGCTTCACCCTGTCCAGGGGTGAGGTTTTCGGCCTGGTGGGCGAATCGGGGTCCGGCAAGACCACCATCGGGCGGGCCATCGCCGGGCTCAACCGGACCACCGGCGGCAGCCTGAAGGTGCTGGGCTATGAGATGCTCAACCTTCGCGAACGCACTTTCAAGCCGCTCCGCAAGGACATCGGCTTCGTGTTCCAGGACCCCGCCGCCTCCTTCAACCCGCAGCTGACCATCGGGGAATGCATCGCCGAACCTATGGTCATCCACACAAATCCAAGCCCGGCCCAGGCGCGGAAACGCGTCGGTGAGCTGCTCGAATCAGTCCAGCTGCCGGCGTCGTACGCGGCCCGTTACCCGCACGAACTGTCCGGCGGCCAGCGGCAGCGGGCATCACTGGCGCGGGCGCTGAGCCTGAACCCGCGGCTGCTGATAGCGGATGAGCCGACGTCGGCCCTGGACGTTTCGGTGCAGGCAAAGGTCCTGGAGCTGTTCAGGGACATCCAGGAGGAGTTCGGCTTCGGCTGCCTGTTCATCAGCCATGACCTGGCTGTAGTGGACATCCTGTCCTCGTGGGTGGGCGTGCTGTACAAGGGCAAGCTGGTGGAGCAGGGGATCGGAAGCCAGGTCATGGGGAACCCCCAGCATGACTACACGCGCCGGCTGATCGCCTCCCTGCCCGTGCCGGACCCGGCCGAACAGGCCAAACGCCGGGAGGAGCACCGGGCACTCCTGGGCATCTGACCCTCCAGGCCCGCAGTGTGGGGCGCCGGTGCCGGCGGACGGCCGCACCGGCGCTTCACACCCGCGTCGATTCCGTCGGCTCCCATAGACTGGAGCCATGACGCAGCACAACCCCAGCACTCCTGGCTCCGACGATTTTGATCCCTCCGCCAGCTCACTGGCTGGCCACGTGGACGATTCGGTGATGGCTGAACTGCTGTCCATCCGCTCCAGCATCGACAACATTGATGCCACCCTGGTGTACCTCCTGGCCGAGCGATTCAAGGCCACACAAAAAGTGGGCTTCCTGAAGGCAACACACCGCCTTCCGGCCGGCGACCCAGGACGTGAAGCAGCCCAGATCGCGAGGCTGCGACGCCTCGCCGAGGACGCCCACCTTGACCCGGCATTCGCGGAGAAGTTCCTCAACTTCATCATCGGCGAGGTGATCCGCCATCACGAGGCCATCGCCGAGGACCACCAGGCCTCGTCGGGCCAGCAGCCGCAGACTTCCGCACTGGCGTGAGCCGGGAACAGCACCAAAGGGGCCCAGCCCCGCGTCCGGCCGCGGCTCCCTTCCAGGAGGTCACAGCCAGGGAAGTGACGGCCACCGGACTGGGACCGTGGCCGGGCGAGGACCCGCTGGAAGCCGCCCGGATCATCCGCGGCGAGCTCGGCAGCCCGCACCTGCCATTCCTCGCCGAACTGCCCGACCGCGGTGTCGGCTCAGACGCCCTGGGCCGTACGGCCTCGTTCCTGGAAGAGCTGGCGGTGGACGTCCAGCCCTACGGATGGCGGCTTGTTGACCGCCCCGGCAAGGACATGCAGCGTGCCGTGTCGGCGCTGTCCACCGACCTGAATGTCCTCGCCGACGTGGCCGGGGGCGAGGACGTGTCGGCGGGTGAACTCAAGGTGCAGCTGGTGGGGCCGCTCAGCCTTGCCGCCGGCCTGCACTTGCATAACGGGGAGCGCGCCCTCCTGGACTACGGAGCCCGCCGGGACGTGGCCGCGTCCCTTGCCGCGGGCGTCGGCGGTTACCTTCGCCGGGTTGCGGCGGCCGTACCGGGTGCACGCCTGGTGGTGCAGGTGGACGAGCCCGCCATCGCCGCCGTGCTGGCCGGAACCATACCCACGGCGAGCGGTTACCGCACCCTCCGCGCAGTGCCGGCATCGGAAGCGCGCGAATCCTGGCGCCTGGTCCTGGACGCCCTCCGCTCGGCCGGTGCCGCTGAGGTTGTTGTCTCATGTCCTGAAATCGAAGCGCCGATCGAGCTGGTCCTGGCGGCCGGTGCGGACGGCGTCGCCCTGCCGCTCAAGGCACTGACCAACCGCCAGTGGGAACAGCTTGCCGCAGCACTGGAGTCAGGGAAACAGTTCTGGGCCGGTGCGCTGGACGTCCCCGCCGGCGCCCCGCTGCCCAGGGTCGCCGACTGCGTGGAGTCAGTATGGCGTCCGTGGCGCCAGCTGGGTCTTCCGCCGTCGCTGCTTGGCGCCATCCGGGTGACGCCTTCAGCAGGACTGGCAGGCCACACACCTGCGCAGGCCACCGCCGTCCTGGGCCGGCTGATCCAGGTGGCCGACGACCTGAACCAGCAGGCGCTGGGATAGGGCTACACCCTGTTCTCCCAGCGGTCCGGCTGGGCGTAGCGGGGCAGGAAGCTTTGGGCGGAACTGCCGCCAGTGTAGGGCCGCAGCCGGTAATCGAAGGCGCCCGCGTACACCAGCACCAGGCCGATCTGCGGCTGGATGACCTTCACCTGGATGCGGTGCCGCCCGTTGCTTCCTTCCGCGGGATCCCACCACTGTTCGGCGTACGCCTTGGCGTCCAGGCCTGCCGGAAGCGGGACCCGGAGCGGGCCCAGGAAGAGCCGCGACGCCTCTGAGACACCGCGCAGCCTTCCGGCAGCGGTGACGCTCAGGTTCAGGTCGGTCACCAGGCGCCGGTATCTGCCCACGTAGTCCACCAGCTGGGTGGTGCCACCCCGGTTGGTGACGCTGGTGGTGTCCTGGAAAAGCCGGGTGCGCGCCGGGAACCGGATCTCGCGCCGGGCGGTAAGGCTGGAACGGCCGAACGGATCCTGGTGGGCGTGGTTCTCGATCCGGAACGGAACGTTCTCCCCGTACTCGGGGAAGAAGGCCTCTTCGCCCCCGGTGACCCGCAGCAAAGGGCGCAGCCACCGCTGGCGGCACCCCACGACGTCGAACGTTCCTTCCCCTACGCCGTACTGGCCGGATCCCGGGACCAGCGAGAAGTACTCCTGGAGCTCGGGCTGCAGCCGGGAGAATTCCCGGCCCAGGGCCTGCTGGTAGATCGGGACGTTCATGAAGTGGACCTCCTGTTGCCGGGGGAGACGATAGCCTCCGGATTCACAATCTACCGGCAGCCTTGAGCCGGATGTACATGTCCGCCAGCCGGGGCGGCAACTCGTGGGGCTCGGCGTCCACCACTTCCACCCCGTAGCGGCGCAGCTCGGCTGACACCGCCGCCCGCTGCAGGAGGGCGCGCTCGGCCGCGGCCGCGCGGAACACCGCCGTGGCATCGTTCCGTTCCCGGAGCATGGCGCCCAGCTGCGGGTCGCGGACAGCCGCCACCACCACGACATGCTGGCTCGCCAGCCGCTCCGCCACGGGAAGCAGGCCCTCCTCCGGCGCCCCGCTGTCCAGCGACGTCAACAGCACCACCAGCGACCGGTGCGCCGAAACAGCACGGACCTGGGCCGGGACCGCAGGCCAATCCATCTCAATCAGCTCGGCCTCAAGCGGAGCCATGGCCTGGACCAGCCGGCCCAGGATATTGCCCTGCCCGGCAGAGCCCGCCCGCGCCCGGACCCTGCGGTCGAAGGCTACCAAGTCCACCCGGTCGCCACCCCGTTCGGCCAGGACACTCAGAAGGAGCGCAGCCTCTATCCCGGTGTCCAGGCGCGATTCGTCCACGATCCTTGCTGCGGCGGTACGGGACGTATCCAGGACCATCACCACGCGCCGGTCCCGTTCCGGGCGCCAGGTCCGGACCACCACGGAGGAGCGCCGGGCAGTGGCGCGCCAGTCGATGGAGCGTACGTCGTCACCGCGGACATAGTCCCGCAGGGAATCGAACTCGGTGCCCGCGCCCCGGACCTGGACTGCCGCCTTCCCATCAAGTTCACGCAGCTTCCGCAGCTTTGACGGCAGGTGGCGTCGGGAATGGAAGGGCGGCAGCACCCGCACCGAGCCCGGACAGTCAATGGTCCGCTGGCGGGCTGCCAGGTGCAGCGGACCAAAGGACCGAAGCGTCACATGCGGCGCTGAGAGGTCACCCCGCCGGACCGGCCGGAGCCGAACCGCGAACCGCCTGCCTTCCCCGGCCGGGACATCAATATCCTGGACGGGGTTCCGGGCACCGGCGGAAGGTTGCCACCCGTCCCGGAACGATCCCCGAAGCCGCCTGCTGCCGCCGTTACGGATGGTGAGCGCCGCCTCCACCGTATTGTTCAGGGTTACGTTCTCCGGTTTGGCACGCACCAGATTGACCTGCCGGAGTGGCGCCGCCACCAGCAGGTCGGCCCCCAGCAGTCCCACAAGCACCGCGATCGTGGCCAGGACCGTCAGCCATTCCGGGAACAGCAGTACCGGTACAAGTCCCAGCAGCGCCACTGCCACGAAGCGCCCGGAGATGGCCATCAGCGCGGAACGGGGACGGCGGCCAGGATGCTGCCCAGGACGTCGTCCACCCGGACCCCGTCCATCTGCGCTTCGGGCTGCAGCGCCACCCGGTGCCGCAAACAGGGCAAAGCCAGCGCCTTGACGTCGTCCGGGGTCACGAAAGGACGGCCGGAGAGCCACGCCCACGACCTTGACGTGTTCAGCAGGGCGGTGGCGCCACGCGGTGAGACGCCAAGCTGGAATGAAGGCGCTGACCGGGTGGCGCGCACCAGGTCAACGATGTAGCCGATAATTTCCGGTTCCACCGCCACCCGGCCCACTGCCTCCCGCGCCTGTTCCAGGTCCTCCGCGCCGGCCACGGCCCGGACGCCGGCCGCAGCCAGGTCCCGCGGATCGAACCCGGCGGCGTGGCGGCGGATGACTTCTATCTCATCCCTGCGTTCAGGCAGCGGCATGGTGAGCTTCAGGAGGAACCGGTCCAGCTGTGCCTCAGGCAGGGGATAGGTCCCCTCGTACTCCACGGGGTTCTGGGTGGCCGCCACCAGGAATGGCGAGGGCAGCCGCCGGGAGACGCCGTCCACAGACACCTGCCGCTCTTCCATGGCTTCGAGGAGTGAAGCCTGGGTCTTTGGAGGAGTCCGGTTGATCTCGTCCGCCAGCAGGAGGTTGGTGAAGACCGGTCCTTCCCGGAAGCTGAACTCGGAGGTGTGCGAGTCGTAGACCAGGGAACCGGTGACGTCACCCGGCATGAGGTCGGGGGTGAACTGCACCCGCTTGGTGTCCAGGCTCAGCGCGGAGGACAACGCCCGGACCAGCAGGGTCTTTGCAACTCCGGGGACGCCCTCCAGCAGCACATGCCCCTGGGAAAGCAGTGCAATCAGGAGGCCGGTGACGGTGGCATCCTGCCCCACCACCGCCTTGGCCACCTCCCGGCGGACCGCAAGCAGCGCCTGCCGAGCGCCGTCGTCGTCAACCGTATTAAGGACCCGCTGGCCACTGCTCTGTTCGCTCATCGGATCTTGACCTCTTTCTCGAGTTTGTCCAAGGCCTGCGACCAGGCAACCAGCCGGGCCTCGGTTGCGGGGCGTTCGTTGATCAGCGTGCGGACTTCAGTGGCGTCCCGGTTCAGGAGCCGGGCTGCTGCCGAAATCGTGTCCTCGGCGGTGGCGCCTGGTCCCATCCGCAGCTTCCCGGACAACCGGACCAGCAGGCCGGCCCGGAGGTTGTCCCGTGCCTGGTCGATGGCGCGCGCGTCCTGGTAGAGCCGGGCACGTCCCTCGGCCGTCTCAACAGCCTTGACCACCACCGGCAACGGCTCGAATACGAGCGGCCCGTGCCGCCGGCCCCGCCACACGACGGCCGTCACCGCCACCAGGAGCAGCCAGGGGCCCAGGAAGCGGGCCCAGGCCGGAGCAATGTCATCGAGGGTTTTCCCGGATCCGTTGGATGCTGCGTCCTCAATCGAGGGCAGGTACCAGACCAGGTCAGGCGACGCGCCGAGCAACCTGGTGGCAAGCGCGGCGTTTCCCAGTTCGTCCAGCCTCCCGTTGCCCAGGACGGCCGTGCTGCCCAGCACGGCCAGGCGGCCATCGCCGCTGATGGCAAGCATTCCGGCGGTTCCTGCTGTCCGGAAACAGGACGTGCCGCCGTCGTACACAAATCCTCCCTGTCCCGTGATCTGTCCCGCAGCTTCCGCGTCAGGGTGGGAACACCCGGCATCAAGGATCGGGAAGGCATCGGGAACAACGCCGGCCTGGTGGATGCCGCTGTCAAGGGCGGTGAGCGTCTCCAGCCGTGGGGAGAGCACCACCACCCGGTCTGCCTCCGCTCTCAGGTCGGCCAGCTGCTGGGCACCCAGGATGCCGTTCCTGTCGTAGAGCAGGAGGGTGGGGGAGGAGCCGGAGCGCAGGTCCGCCAGCGCTGCATCGAACCGGCCGGGTGTGTGAACGGAAACCCCGTGCCGGCCCAGGATCTGCGCCAGCGCCCTGGCCCCTTCCGGCGCGGCATTGCGGACCGAGAGGGGAACGGCGTCACCCTTCGGAGCGAGTTGCGTGCCCACGACAAGTGCCAGCCCCGCAGCCACCACCATTGCCGCCGCGGTCAGGCCGCGGTGCCGCCGCAGCCAACCCCGAATCCTCCGGTTGTCAGCCACGGATCCGGTGGCCGGTTGCTTGCCACCGTCCGGTTCCCTGCCCGCGTCCCGGGGTTTCTCGCCGATGGCGGGAAGGCCGGTCACGGCGTCACCGCCGCAGTGCCGGCGGTGGCGGGCTTCATGGCGTCCAAGGCGGTATCAATCTCCACCATCTGCCGGTAGTTCCCGCTGTCGGCCGCCCTGTTTCCGTAGCGGACCCCGTCGAAAGTGGCCGCTGCCCGGGCAAGGCGCCCGGACTGGCTGCTGAACGGAACGGACAAGGCCCGGGCCGCTTCGTCGGCAGTGCGGCCGGGCTGCGGGTCCAGGATGGCCCGGTCCTCCGCACTCCGGACCACCGCGCGGAAGCGGTCGACGACGGCGTCCCCCCACTTTCCGGCGGCGGCCGCCGCTTCCGCACGGGCCCGGTAGTCGGTGGCACCAAGGGTGGGATCCCGTTCGAAGACGTCCCTGGCCTGCCGGGACCGGGCGTGCAGGCGGGGGCGGGCCAGGATGATGGCAGCCGCGATGATGGCGGCAATAACGAGGGCGATGACGGGGCTTGGCACCGGGGCAGCGTCTCCCTGGGAGCCATCCAGGGACTGCAGCCAGTCCAAGAAGTTCCGCCACAGGGTGCCGAGCCATGAGGGGGCGGCATCACGGTACTCCCGTTTGGCCAATTCCTCCTCCGCCCAGCGCCGTGCCTCCCCGGCACCCGGACGCACGGGTGGCTCAGCCGCCATAAGGCCAGGCTCCAGGCGAGGCTCCATATCCGGGATACGGGCGGTGGTTGCCGGGGTGCGCGCCCCGGCCCGGGATGCCGTCAGGATCAGCGCCGTTCTCCAATTGGTGCAGCAGCGCAATGTCCAGGCCGTCCCGGCGCATCCGCAGGTCCATGTAGAGCAACGCCATGACTGACGTCTGGAAGGCGTAACCGACCGCGCCCACCAGGGCACCGACCACCGCGGTGAAGATGCCGACGGCCACGGCGAGCGTTGCTTCCTGCCCGCTGCCGCCGTGCGGCGAGACCACCCCGGAGAGGACCGTTGGCAGGATGCTGGCCGGGATCAGGACCACCTGGGTGATGACGGCCACCAGGATCCCCACCACCAGGGTGATGCCAAAGATCCGCCACCAGTTGCCCCTGGTCAGTTTCCAGGACCGGCGAAGGCCGGCAAACGCCCCGAGTTCTTCGATAACGACGGCGGCGGGCGCCACCATGAGCTTGACCGCCACCCAGAGAAACCCGGCGCCGAAGGCCAGCATCAGGGGGATGACCAGCAGGGCTCCCGCGCCACGGACGTTGGAGAACAGGAGCACGACGACGGCGACGAAAACGATCGCCGTGGCCAGCACGGCTGCAACCAGCAGCGCCGCCAACCTGATCAGTGACCCAAACCTTGGGCGCGCCAACGACAGCATGCGCCGGAAGCCGGTGGGCTGGTTAAGGACGGACCGGGCTACCGGGACCACCATGGCACCTTGGAGGACAACGGTGATGAAGACGGACAGGATGGACAACAGGACGAAGGTGGCCATCAGCCCGAATCCCAGGGAAGCTATATCGGTGTTGCTCGCCGTCCGGGCCCAGGCTTCGATGGACCCCGACGACGTCGCGAAAACTCCCGTTAGCACCGCCGCGAGGATGGCTGACAGGGACTGCGCCAGGAGGCCGGCGCCGAGCATCGCCTTGGCGTTGCGCCTGATGGCCTGGAAGGAACCGTCCAGGACCTCCCCGAACAACAGCGGCCGCAACGGAATGATCCCGGGTTTGGGCGGGGCTGCATACCTGGGCTGCGCTGAGGGCCAGGCGCCGTAGGAACCGCCGGAATACGGCGACCGGATATCTGGGGGTCCGCCGTAAGGCTGGCCGCTGTATCCCGGGGTCCCGTAGGCCGGGCCGCCGGATGGGAAGGCTCCGGGGGACGGGGCGCCAGGGTAGGGGGCGTCAGGGTACGGGGCATTTCGGGGCGGGTGCTGTCCGGGCTGCTGTTGCCACTGCGGTTGCTGCCATAGGGGAGATTGCTGCCGCGGCTCGGTTCCCGGCCAGGGGCCTGCGTGCTGGCCCGCGGGCGGCGTCCAGGGCAGGTCCCACTGCTGTTCCCGGGCGGGCGGCACCGGCCCGGGCCCGCCTGCGGAAGCCGGCCCGACGTCGTCGTGTCCAACGCCTGGCTGCTCCTGCGCCGGCTCCCCGGGCCCCGACTCCTGTGGTGACACTGATTCCTCCCCCAATACCAGTCCGCCTGCTCCTGCGCCGGAAATGCACCCGGCAAAAGGGCGCACCGGCCACGCGGGGCATGACCCCAAGACTATAGTTCCGGCGCCGGACGGCCTAGTGCCCCGCCATGCCGGAAGCCGCTCAACAGGACAAACCCATCCCGATAAGGGAATATATAGCTATGAAGGCACGCATTCTGGTGGTAGATGATGACGAAGCGCTGGCCGAGATGATTGGAATTGTCCTCCGTAATGACGGCTTCGAGCCGGTCTTTTGCGCCGACGGCGCCCAGGCCCTGGACGTATTCCGGTCATCGCGGCCGGACCTGGTCCTGCTCGATCTCATGCTTCCCGGTATGGATGGCATAGAGGTCTGCCGCCAGATCCGCGGCGAGTCGGACGTGCCCATCGTCATGCTGACCGCCAAGTCCGATACCTCAGACGTCGTCCGCGGGCTGGAATCCGGGGCTGACGACTACGTGCCTAAGCCGTTCAAGCCTGCCGAGCTGGTGGCACGCGTGCGTGCCCGCCTTCGCCCGGGGGACCAGAAAGCCCCCGAAACGCTGCGCATCGCGGACATCACCATCGACGTCGCCGGGCACACGGTCAGCCGGGGCAATGAGCGGATCTCCTTGACGCCGCTGGAGTTCGACCTCCTGGTGGCGCTGGCCCGCAAGCCTTGGCAGGTCTTTACCCGGGAACTGCTGCTGGAGCAGGTCTGGGGCTATCGCCACGCCGCTGACACCCGGCTTGTCAACGTCCATGTCCAGCGCCTGCGGTCCAAGATCGAGCAGGACCCGGAAGCTCCGGAAGTCGTATTGACGGTGCGTGGTGTCGGCTATAAAGCAGGGGTCTGACCCCGCCGCGCAGGACGGGGAACCGGACCAGCGCCCAACCCCGGACTCCGCGGATGCCGTGAAACAGGACGGCGCCGTCCAGGACGCGCCGGAAGCCGGCGACGCCGCCACTCCCGGGCTGCGGCACATGGCGTTCCGGGCAAGGATCTGGCAGCGGCGTGCCCTGATTGTGGCGCTCCGCGTCGCCCGGCTCGTCCGGACGGGAGTCCGGCGCTTCCTTCCCGGTCTGCGGTACCTTGGGCGGGCCTTGCAGCGGCGCTGGCGCCGGTCCATTCAATTCCGCACCGTTCTCACCACCCTGATGCTCGCGGTGACCTCGTTCGCCGTGGTCGGTGCCTATCTGTCCAACCAGATTGCCAACAACCTGTTCCAGGAGCGGCTGACGCAGGCGGAGTCCGAGACCCGCTATAACGTCAAGCAGGTCCAGGAAACGTTCGACGGCGCCCAGGTCACCGACCAGTCCAGCGTCATCACCCTGGTCTACGACACCCTGAACGCGGTGGAGGGCCGGGGTTCAGTGATCCAGCGCCGGTACGTCTTCGAGGCGATGCCGGAGCAGACCAAGCCCCGCAACCGGTGGGTTGAGTCGCGGGCATCCGACCAACTGACGGTCAGCGTCATTCCCCCTGAGCTGCGCAAGGCCGTCCAGCAGTCGGGGAAGGACCAGTACTGGGCTTCCACCGTCATCCCCGTGGGCACCGAGGACCGGCCGGGGATCGCGGTCGGCAACAAGGTGACCTTCAACGGCACTGTCTACGAGCTTTACCTGATCTACGACCTGAACACAGCGCAGCAGACGCTTAACGAGATCCAAAGCGTCCTGTGGGCCGGCGGTGCGGTGCTGGTCCTCCTGATCGGCGCTGTCGCCTGGTACGTCACCCGCAACGTGGTGAGCCCGGTCAGCCATGCCGCGATGGTCTCGGAGAAGCTCGCCGCCGGGCAGCTGCAGGAGCGCATGGTGGTCAAGGGGGAGGACGAGGTGGCCCGCCTTGGCGCTTCCTTCAACCACATGGCCGCCAGCCTGCAGGAGCAGATCACCCAGCTGGCGACGCTCTCCCAGATGCAGCAGCGCTTCGTGTCCGATGTGTCGCACGAGCTCCGGACGCCGCTCACAACCGTGCGCATGGCGGCAGAGGTCCTGTACGACGCCCGCGATGACTTCGACCCCATCAACAAGCGGTCCGCAGAGCTCCTGTACAACCAGGTGGAGCGGTTCCAGTCCCTCCTCTCCGACCTCCTCGAAATCAGCCGCTTCGACGCCGGCGTGGCCGTGCTGGATGCTGAACCCGAGGACCTTCTCCAAGTGATCTCCCACGTCATTGAAGGCGCCGCGCCGGTGGCGGCTGAATACGGTTCGGAGATTGTCCTGACCGCTCCCGAGGGCGCCGTGGTGGTGGAGATGGACGCCCGGCGCATCGACAGGATCCTGCGGAACCTGATTCTGAACGCGGTGGAGCACGGTGAGGGCAAGCCGGTGGCCGTCACGGTCGCGGTCAATGAAACTGCCGTGGGCGTTGCTGTCCGCGACCACGGGATCGGGATGGACCAGGCACAGGCCGCCAGGGTTTTCGACAGGTTCTGGCGAGCCGACCCTGCCCGCGCACGCACCACGGGCGGCAGCGGGCTGGGATTGTCCATCGCCATGGAGGATACGAAGCTGCACCACGGCTGGCTCCAGGCCTGGGGCAGGAAAGGCGACGGCGCCAACTTCCGTTTGACCCTTCCCTTGCGCCAGGACGGTGGCATCACTGAGTCGCCCGTCCAGCTGGAGCCAAAGGACGTCACCAATCCCGGAGCACCGGGGAGCGTTCCCGCGGAACAGGACTACAAAAACATGCTGGTGCTGCAGGCGGGAGCGGGCCGGCCTGCTCCGGTGCGCGCGCCCGAGGAGACACCATGAGGGCCACCGTGCGCCTGGCGAAGTACCCGGCGGCACTGCTTGCCCTGCTGATCGTCCTCTTGTCCGGCTGCGCACGGATCCCCACGTCCGGTCCGGTGGGAAAAAGCAGCGAAAGCAGCGCCGGCAACGTCAGCGCCCCCGTGTTCCTCCCGGCAGCGCCGCAGCCCGGGGCATCACCCGAGACCATCATCGACTACTTCTACCGGGCAGGCAGTGGCTACGAAGACGACTATGCGGTGGCCCGCCAGTACCTGACCCAGGCCTCGGCTGTGTCCTGGAAACCGGACAAACGCGCGTTGGTATACCGGGAGGCGCGCGTTGTGCCCACGGGCACGGAAAACGTCTTCAACTACGAGCTCGATGTGTCCTACACGGTGGACGCCGACGGCATAGCCACCCAGTCGCCGCCGGGAACCGTGGAGCGCATCCCGGTGACGGTGACCCAGGTGGATGGAGAGTGGCGGATTTCGGCGATTCCCGACGGGACCGCCATTGCCGAGGAAACGTTCAAGGTGATCTACGGTGCCTACCCCATCTACTTTTACGACCCCACCTTCACCTATGCCATCCCGGACGTCCGCTGGTTCCTGAAGAACAAGACGGTCAAAGCAATGACCAGTGCCCTGCTGGCCGGGCCCGCCCCGTACCTGCGCGGCGCCGTCGCCAGTGCCTTCCCTTCCGGGATCAAGCTCGCCCGGGAATCCGTGCCGGTGGTGTCCGGGGCCGCACAGGTGGACCTGACAGCCAAGGAGCTGACGGAAACATCGGCGGAGGACCGGCTCCGCATGCAGATGCAGCTGACCCTGACATTCCGCAGCCAGCCTGACGTGGTCAATGTTGAACTCCGTGCCAACCAGGACCTGGTCCGGGTGGAGGACAACGGGTCCGTTCTTCCTCCGGTGCTGGACAGGACCGTGCCCTCACGCCAGATCGCCATCAGCGGCAACGAACTGGTGCGCTATGAAAACAACCGCGTCTCGCCGTTGCCTGACATGCAGCCGGTGTCTGCGCTCAACCCCCGCTATCCGGCGGAATCCCCGGTGTCACAGACGGCTGCCTTCCTCAATGAAGGCCGCACCACGCTGTACAGCATCAATCCCGGCCAGCCTGCGCGCGCCTTGACTACCCGGAGCACCCTCACCCGCCCGTCCTTCAGTGTCTCCGACTGGGTATGGACGGCCGGACCCGGTGCCACCGGAGCCACGGAAGTAGTGGCTTTCCATCCCACCGGAGTGGCAGAGGGCGCCGCCGTTCCGTCCGTGACGCTGGCACCCTCCTGGCTTGCCGGCCGCACGGTCAAGGAATTCCGCGTCTCACGCGACGGTGTGCGCGCCCTGGTCATATCCGAACAGAACGGGAAGTCCAAGGTGCAGGTGACAGGCATGATCCGCGCCGCCGACGGCACGCCGCGCGAACTGACCGCGCCCGTCACCCTGGTATCCGGCACCGACCCTGATCAAGGGGTGTGGGTGAATGGCATTACCGTTGCCGTGATGAAGGGGGCTTCGGGTTCCAACGTCACACCGGAGCTGTTGTCCCTCACCTCCGGACAGCCGCAGCAGCTTGCCCCGTGGCCGGGCCTGGTAGCCATCAGTGCCGGGAATGGCGCCGACGACATTTATGTCCAGTCCGGGGAAGGGATCTTCCAGCGCCTCGGCAATGGCTGGTCCCCGCAGATCAAGGGCCCTATCGACCCCGCGTTTCCCGGCTGACACCCTGTTGGCGGTATCGCCAGGTTCTGCCTCCGCCGTCCCGATGGGGCCTGCCTTATGCACATAGCCCGGGCTGGCCCTCCAACTGTGACTGGGCTTCAGGCGACAGTGGAACCATGAAACGGCTCATCCGCAGGAACGGCGCGGCCGGTTCCGGCCACCGGGGGACCCGGAGGGTGGATCCGGACCTTCAACCGCCCCCGCCCTGGGCGGCGCTGCACCGGGGTGAACACGCGGCCGCCCTCCTTCGCCTTGCCGACTGGCTGGCCGGCGCCGTGGCGGATCTGCTCGCCCTGGCCGTCCCTGTGGACTGTGTCTGCTGCGGGGCCGAAGACAGCACCCTGTGCCCATCCTGTGCCAGCCGCATCCGCCAGCTGACCAGGCAGCCATTCCGGGCCGAAAGCGGAGCTCCGGCCCTTATGGATGTCGCCGGCTCCGTCGTGCTTCCCGTCGTGGCAGCGGGGGTGTACCGGGACGAGCTGGCGCAGGGACTGCTGTCGTTCAAACGGCACGGCCAGCCTCAGCTTGGCAGAAGCCTTGGCCGGGCGCTCGCATGTGCAGTCAGGGCCGCCGTCCCTGGCCCCGGCCGATGCCTCCTGGTCCCCGTGCCCACCAGCACGCCGGCCTACGTCAGCCGGGGCTTCAGCCCGGTCCACCTGCTCCTGAAGTCGGCGGCACGGCAGCATCCAGGGCTCGACGTCGCGGATGTGCTGGGCAAGACTCCAAGGCCTGGCCCCGTCCTCCCCGGCACCCGCGGATCCGGCAGCGGAAGAGGCGTGGCCGGCCAAAAAGGCCTGGGGAGGGGAGCCCGTTCCCAGCGCGTCCGGGGGTCCATGCGGGTCAAGCCCGGGGCCCGGGCAAAGGTGGCAGGGCGCCCCTGCATCATCGTTGATGACGTCCTCACAACCGGTGCCACGGTGGGCGAAGCAGCCCGCGCACTGCACCTGGCCGGCGCTGTGGTGAGGGGCGCCGTCGTGCTTGCCGCGACACGCCCGCCCGATACCCAGCAGCCGGGCTGCCGGGCCGCCGCCCTGCGTGAAAGCCCGCATGACTTAGAAAAAAATAAACCGGGAAAGGATGAATAACGGGTGGCTATGAACTAACGTCTGAGGTGGGTACCAAGAACAGAATGTACCTTTCGATGGCGGCTCGGAGAGGGGCTCGACTGTCACACAGCCCGGCCCAGGGAAGCGCCGCCGTCGTGTCACCGAAGTCATTTGGAGGGCACCATGGAGTTTATGATCAGCGGACGAAATCTGACAGTTTCAGACCGGTTCCGCGAGTATGCCGGGGAAAAGATCGCGAAAATTGAATCGCTGGGCGACAAAGTCCAGCGGGTCGACGCGAAAGTCTCCAAGGAGACCAATGCCCGGCAGACCGGCGACCAGCTGACCGTCGAGGTGACAGTCCTGGGCCGCGGACCCGTAATCCGTGCCGAAGCAAGCGCCGCAGACAAGTTTGCCGCCTTTGACCTCGCCTACAACAAACTGCTTGAGCGGCTCCGGCGGGCCAAGGACCGCAAGAAGGTCCACCACGGCCGCCACACTCCCAAGGCTGTCCGTGAGGCCACCGCCTCACTCGAGCCCGCCAGTGCCCATGAACCGCTGTATCTTGAGGCCAACCACCGGAATGAAGCGGTGGCAGCCCCCGAAGACAAATCGCCGTACGATGTTGACAACGACATCCCGGCCGGAAACTCACCGGTGCTGATCCGGCGCAAGGTCTTTCCCGCCGCATCCCTCTCCCTCGACGACGCCGTAGACAATATGGAGCTTGTGGGCCACGACTTCTATCTCTTCGTGGACAAAGCGACCAACACGCCCTCCGTCGTGTACCGCCGCCGTGGCTGGACCTATGGGGTCATTACGCTGGACCATGAATGCGAGCCGGGAGACACCGTGGTGGAGGAAAAGATTCTTGCCTACCGCTCCGACGACGCCGCCGCCAACGCTTAGGGTGGACCAAACCACCAGCAGAGAGGACTGAATTGTCAGCAACGCTGAGCCTTCACCAGGCACGGCGGATCGCATTGGCAGCGCAGGGACTCCATAAAGTACGGCCCACCGGCCCCGTGACAGCACGGGCGGTGGGCCGTACTTTTGCCCGCCTCCAACTCGTCCAGATCGACTCCGTGAACGTCCTGGTCCGCAGCCATTTCCTGCCCTTCTATTCCCGCCTTGGCAACTATGACCGGGACATCCTGCAGCGCATGTCTGCCAGCCACCCCCGCCGGATGCTGGAGTACTGGGCACACGAAGCGAGCTACATCCGGCCGGAGCATTACCAGGATCTGCTGCTGTGGCAAAAGCGCTCCTGGGTGGGCGCCTCCCGGCTGGATCCCGGGCTCCGCAACGACGTCGCAGACCGGATCCTGGCGGTCCTGGCCAGGTCCCGGCCCATGACGGCCTCCGAACTGACCGCCCGGATTGGCCACGTTGAGGAAAAACAGACAACCGACTGGGGGTGGAACTGGAACGCGGTGAAACGGGTCCTTGAACACCTCTTCGAAGAAGGGTTGGTATCGGCGGCCTCGAGGACCGGGCAATTCGAGCGCAGGTACACGCTGACAGCCAAAGTCCTCCCACGCCCTGCCGAAGCAGGAGGGGAAGTCGACCCAACAGCTGCGCTCCGCCGGCTGACCGAAGCGGCGGCCCGGGCGCATGGGATCGGAAGCATCCGCTGCTTCGCCGACTACTTCCGGACGCCCGTCAAGGCAACGGCGCTCGCCGTTGCGCACTTGGTGCAGCAGGGCAGGCTGGAACCGGTCAACGTGCCGGGGTGGGGGAGGGACGTGTTCCGGCATGTCGAGGCTGTACTGCCGCGGCGTGCCACCGGCCGGGCCCTGTTGAGCCCGTTTGATTCCATGGTCTTTGAACGCCGGCGCCTGCTGGAACTGTTCGGCTTCCATTACCGGATCGAGATCTACACCCCGGAGCCCAAACGGCGCTACGGCTATTACGTCCTGCCGTTCCTGCTGCGCGACAGGATGGTGGCCAGGGTTGACTTGAAGGCGGACCGGACGGGTGGCCGTCTGCTGGTGAGAGCCGCCTTTGCCGAGCCGGACGCACCCGCGGACACCGCCGTCGAACTCGCTGCCGAGCTGAGGCTGATGAGGCAGTGGCTTGGCCTGCCGGATGTGGAAGTGGGGCCGGCAGGAGACCTCGCTGCAAAGCTTGCCCATGAGCTGGCACGGCTGTAAGGAGTATCCGCTCTCAGGGAAAAGGGGGCACCGGCCGCGTGTCTCTCCCGTAGACTGAACACGCCAGAATTCGGCGGCATCAGACTGGGAGCATCTTCACGTGGCATCACTTATCGAAAAAATTCTCCGCACGGGTGACAAGAAAACACTCCGGCAGCTGCGGAACTATGCCGATTCCATCAACGCCCTCGAAGACTCATTCAAGACCTTTACCGACGCAGAGTTGCGTGAGGAGACTGACCGTCTCCGCGAACGCCACCAGGACGGTGAAAAGCTCGAAGACCTGCTTCCGGAGGCTTTTGCCGCCGTGCGCGAAGCGTCCTCGCGGACCCTGGGGATGCGCCACTTCGATGTCCAGCTGATGGGCGGCGCTGCCCTGCATTTGGGGAACATCGCTGAAATGAAAACCGGTGAAGGCAAGACCCTGGTGGCGACCGCTCCCGCCTACCTGAACGCCCTCACCGGCAAGGGTGTCCACGTGGTCACCGTCAACGATTACCTGGCCGAATACCAGTCCGAACTCATGGGCCGTGTCTACCGCTTCCTCGGCCTCACCAGCGGCGTCATCCTCGCCAACCAGGATCCTGCCGTGCGCCGCCAGCAGTACGCCGCGGACATCACCTATGGAACCAACAACGAGTTCGGGTTCGATTACCTGCGCGACAACATGGCCTGGGACCGGAACGAACTGGTCCAGCGCGGCCACAACTTCGCCATCGTCGACGAAGTCGACTCCATCCTTATCGATGAAGCGCGTACGCCGCTCATCATCTCCGGCCCTGCCCAGGGGGACACCAACCGCTGGTACAGCGAGTTCGCCAAAGTGGTGCTCCGGCTGCAGCCGGACAAAGACTACGAAGTCGATGAAAAGAAGCGCACCGTCGGCGTCCTGGAGAGCGGAATCGAAAAGGTCGAGGACTACCTTGGCATCTCCAACCTGTACGAATCCGCGAACACGCCGCTGATCGGGTTCCTGAATAACGCCATCAAGGCCAAGGAACTGTTCAAGCGGGACAAGGACTACGTCATCCTGGACGGTGAAGTCCTGATCGTTGACGAGCACACCGGCCGCATCCTGGCCGGGCGACGCTACAACGAAGGCATGCACCAGGCGATCGAGGCCAAGGAAGGCGTCGAGATCAAGGCGGAAAACCAGACCCTGGCCACAGTTACCCTGCAGAACTACTTCCGCATGTATGACAAGCTTTCCGGCATGACCGGCACCGCCGAGACTGAGGCGGCCGAGTTCATGAGCACCTACAAGCTCGGCGTGGTGGCCATCCCCACCAACCGGGACATGCAGCGGATAGACCAGCCGGACCTCGTGTTCAAGAATGAGGTTGTCAAGTTCGACGCCGTGGTGCGGGACATCGCCGAACGCCACGAAAAAGGCCAGCCTGTCCTCGTGGGCACCACCAGCGTGGAGAAGAGCGAGTACCTGTCCAAGCTGCTCGCCAAGGAAGGCATCCGGCACGAAGTCCTGAACGCCAAGAACCACGCCCGCGAAGCCGCCATTGTCGCCCAGGCGGGCCGGAAGGGCGCAGTCACCGTGGCCACCAACATGGCCGGCCGCGGCACCGACATCATGCTCGGGGGCAACGCGGAGTTCACCGCCGTGACCGAGCTTGCCAAGCGCGGGCTGGACCCCGAGGAGAACTCGGAAGAATACGAGGCAGCCTGGCCTGCGGCACTTGAAGCTGCCAAGCAGTCCGTGAAGGACGAACACGAGGAAGTCCTGGACCTCGGGGGCCTCTATGTCCTGGGCACCGAGCGCCATGAGTCACGCCGCATCGACAACCAGCTCCGCGGCCGTTCCGGCCGCCAGGGCGATCCCGGGGAATCCCGGTTCTACCTCTCGCTGACAGACGACCTTATGCGGCTCTTCAACTCGGGAGCCGCGGAACGGCTGATGAACAGCTCGGTCCCGGACGACGTCGCGCTCGAATCCAAGCTTGTCTCGCGTGCCATCGCGTCCGCGCAGGGCCAGGTGGAAGGCCGGAACGCCGAGCAGCGCAAGAACGTGCTGAAGTACGACGACGTCCTGAACCGTCAGCGTGAAGCGATTTACAGCGACCGCCGGCGCATCCTTGAGGGCGATGACCTGCACGAGAAGGTGCAGTTCTTCATCGAAGACACCATTACGGCGCTGATCGACGCCGCAACGGCGGAGGGGAACGGTGACGACTGGGACTTCCACCAGCTGTGGACCAACCTCAAGACGCTCTACCCGGTCAGCGTTTCGGCGGAAGACATCATCGAGGAAGCCGGGGGCAAGTCCAGGGTCACCGTGGAGCTGCTGAAGGAGGAAATCCTCTCTGACGCCCGCCTGGTGTACCAGGCCCGCGAGGAGGTCATCGGCTCCGAAAGCATGCGCGAGCTCGAGCGCAGGGTGGTCCTGTCCGTCATCGGCCGCAAATGGCAGGAACACCTCTACGAGATGGACTACCTGAAGGAAGGGATTGGCCTGCGCGCCATGGCACAGCGCGATCCGCTGGTGGAGTACCAGCGCGAGGGCTTCGCCATGTTCCAAAGCATGATGGAAGCCATCCGCGAGGAAAGCGTTGGATTCCTCTACAACCTTGAGGTGGAAGTAACCCCCGCCCAGGATGTAGTAGTACAGGATGCCGCCGGCGGGCATACCGAGCACGTTGACCCCCAGGTTCACGCCGCCGGCCTCGAAGCCCCCGAGAAGCCTGCGCAGCTGCAGTACACGGCTCCCTCGGAAAGTGGAGGAACCCAGACACGCGTGGAAACGCGCGGCGGAAGCGGTCGCTCCGGCAATCCTGCCAAGGCAGCTGCCCAGGATGCAGCCAAACGCCCCGCGAAAAAGAAGAAGCGCTAGCAGGACAGCTGCAGGTACCCGCCGGCGGCGGCAAACAGGGCAGGGACGGACGCGTCCCTGCCCTGTTTGCCGCCGCCTGTTCCGTACCACCGCACGCCCCAGGTATTTCGACGGGTCAGCCGATGACAAGCTCAACAACCCGCCACACCTGCTTGCTGCGCTCAAGCCGGACAGCTACGGCACGGGCCCGCACATCATCCACCACTACAGCACTGGCCTCATAGATTCCGTCGGCCACTTCACAGACCCGCACGGAGCGGACTGTTGAATTCCGGTGGAGCCGGGCCAATGCAGGATTGCCGGTCCTGGTGAGCTCGCGCCTGATCAGCGCTGCCCGGTGCTGCAGCGATGCCAGGCAGCGCGGATCCAGGCGCCGCGCCAACTGCTGGATGGGGCGGGTACCGGCCAGGACCTCCATGGAAGCCTGAACTGTCCCGCGGGTAATGGCCCTGACCTCCGCAGCCTCGCTAACTGGCCGCAGCGATGGAGGGGTTGCCCCGGTGGATTGGCCGGAGCGGGTTGGCGTCGACACAGGCAGCGGCTTTGCGGAACCGGCACCTCCCTGCCTGGACTCGGCGGCCGGACCTTCAACGGCCCGGATAGGTGTCACTGCGGTCATGGCGTTCCCCTTGGTTGGTGTGACTGGTGATTAGGCTTGCTTCTGGTTCGACGTGATGTTGGTGCTTTGACCGGTTATTGGTGCGACCGGGTCACTGGCAGCGGCTACGACGCTGCCGGCGCCTGGAGTATCTGGCCTGGAAGCAGGACATCCGGGCTTCCACCGATCAGTGCACGGTTCGCGGCGTACCAGCGCGGCCATTCAAGGGCGATGTCCACATCCGATGCCTCCGGGCCCAAATGGGTGGCTACGATGTCCCACAGCGTGTCGCCCGCGAGGACCGTCACTGCCTTTACAGGGCCACCCCTGCCATTGGCACCAGGGCCACTGCCGTCCCACTCCGCGGCGGTCCTGGTTTCCGGTGCGGCCAGCAGGCCGGGCTCCACCACAGGGGGAGCGGGCTGCCAACCGGGGTCGATCGGAGTGACGGTTGGCGGCGCAATGGAATTCGTTGCCGGCGACGGCCCTTCCTGGCCGGCTGGCGCTGCTGCAACCGGGAGAGGCGGGTTTTTGACGCGCACACCGCCCGGGCTGTCGCTGACCCTGGGCAGCGGACCATCTTGGGGAGCCGCCGGGTCTGACGGAGCCGACGACGCCACGTGTGCCTGTGTAGGCGTCCACTCGGGCCCGGGAGCGCTTAGGACCGCCGCATGTGCGGCGACACCTGACGCAAGTTGTATTGAGAGTGCCGCGACAACTGCCCTCCGCATGAAAGCGGGCGAGAGCCTCCGCGCGGCCGCTGCGGCCCGCCGTCGTCCCAGGCGTTCCAGCAGAACGGATGCCCCGGCGGTCAGGATCGAGACACCCCACCAGAGGAGAAGGCCAATGCCGGTGGCCGCTGTGGTCCCACCCAGGAGGAGGTCCACGGATTCGCCCTGGTGCCGGGCCATGGATTCCTGCCACTGGGACAACAGGCCCGTTCCGAGGAAGCAGAGCAGAATGCCGAGTACCAACAGGGCCAGGACCATGCAGGCATCCGACCATTGGATTTTGTCTCCCCGGCCCATTAGTACTCCTTTGATAGCGTTTAATGCTGTTTATTGATGTTTGAATCAGTTTGGACCGCGATCAAAGTATTTGTCCATACGTTGGAATGAAAAAGACGGCGCATTGACGGGCCGGACAGGGGGACCCTACGCTGGCGGAATGCGCTGGGATGCACTCTTCAATGACATGGAAAGCCAGCTTGCGGAGGCTGAGCGGCTGGCGCTGGACAGTGAGGTCAACGAGCGCGCGCGGGCAGAAATGGTGAGCCTGCCCCTTGAAGGCAGGTTGCGCGCCGCTGTTGGGTACCGGATCGGTGTTCAGCTCATCTGCGGCGAAACGGTGCACGGGGAACTGACGCATGCTGGAGCGGATGCACTGGTCCTGGATGAAGGCCAGCACCAGGTGCTCATCCCCTATGCGGCGGCGGCACGCTACGTTGGCCTGGGCAGGCACGTATTGGCGGAGACTTCACCGGTCCGCCGGTCGATCGGATTGGCGCATGCCCTGCGTGGCCTGGCGCGCGACCGGGCGGAGCTCTCGGTAACGATTGGTGGTGGAGCCGGGACCAGCAGGCTGGCAGGCGTGATCGACCGTGTTGGCAGGGACTACATCGACCTGGCCATGGTCAATACCGGGGAGCCCCGGAGGGGTCACAGTGTAGGCCAGGTTTCAGCAATACCTTTCACGGCCCTGGCCATGATCAGGTCATACAAACCCGGGGGGAGCTAGCGGCGTCAGACGGACTTCGAGCGCGATTCCTGGATCATGCGGCTGGCCTCGGCGTAGCGTTCCTCGATGTACTGCTCCAGCATCTTCTCTTCGACCCGCCATTGCCCGCGGCCACCCACCTGGATAGCCTTCAGCTCACCGCTGCGGACCAGGGCGTAGGCGGCAGGGGAATTGATCTGGAGCTGCTCCGCGACGTCGGCGAGTGTGAGGAACCTGGGCATGTATCCATTTTGCCATCAAGTGGCTCATTTTGTGGCTGTTATCCACAGATTGGCGCCATTTAGACAAATGACTTTTGTTCACCGGGCCATGCGGTAACAATGAGGAGTCCGGCCAGAGCGGACAGGTTCGGTATACCTGGGGGGGAGAACGGTATGGTTCCTGATTCAAGTGCAACTGCAGCGCGGCTTAAGCGTCCATCGTGGAAGGACCCCCGGCTGCTGGTTGGCGTTCTCCTGGTCCTGGTGTCCGTCGCCGGAGTCGTCTTCCTTGTCGGAAGTGCAGACCGCACCACCGAGGTCTACGCCGCACGGGACGGCATAGCCGTTGGTGAGCGCCTGACGCCCGACAATGTAGTCCGCGCCAAGGTCCGGCTGGGCGATGCCGAACAGCACTACATCACTGTCGAGGCCGGCCTGCCCCAGGACGTGGTCGCGTTGCAAAGAATCGCAAAAGACCAACTGGTTCCCAGGGCAAGCCTCGGTACGGTGGATCGGCTGGACCGGAAGCCCGTCGCCCTCAGCGTTGAGCCGACCTTGCCGTCACAGGCAGTTGCCGGTGCCCGCGTGGACGTCTGGGTGGCACAGCCGGATGCGAAGAATGGATTCAGCGAGCCCAGGCTGATCCTTCCCGGAGCGGAAATTGCAGAGGTCTCCACGGGATCCACCGCTCTTGGATCGTCAAAGACCACTGTGCTGATGGTCCTGGTGGAGGACAAGCAGATGCCTGCGTTGCTGGGGGCCCAGGCAAACGAGGCCAAGATCTCCGTGGTGTGGAATCCGGGCGGCGCCCGATGAACATTCCCGTTGTCACCGTCGGCCAGAGCCGCGAGGACCTGGTGGGCGGGCTCGAAAGACTCCACGGCCCGGTCACGGTGGTTCGCAGGTGCGCTGAACTTCCCGAACTGCTTGCTGCCTGCCAGAGCGGGCTGGCGAGGGCGGCAGTCGTGGCAGAGGGTTCAGAGGGGCTGACCGCGTCCCTGGTTGACCGTCTTGGAGCTGTTGGCGTGGCGATCGTCGCGCTGACCGATAACGCGGAGGAGGCAGCCAGACTCCGCACGATAGGTGTCGCTTCGGCGCTGTCCGGCGTTGAGTCCGCGGAGCTTTCGGACAGGATCGCGGACGCCGTCGCCCAGCTGACCGGCGCGCTTCGTCCGGCGAACCTCAGCGCGCCCGCCGATACCGCTGCTGCACTGGCAACGGATCCCGTTGTGCCGGCGGTGGACGAGGAGGGGCGCGGGGCCGGGCAGCTGATCGTTGTTTGGGGTCCCGCCGGATCTCCGGGACGTACAACGGTTGCTGTGAACATCGCCGGTGAGATGGCAGCCGACGGCCGGTCAGTCCTGCTGGTCGACGCCGACACGTACGGCGCCAGCGTGGCGGCAGTGCTGGGACTCCTGGATGAGTCAGCCGGGCTTGCCCAGGCGTGCAGGCTTGCAGACCAGGGCCTGCTGGACGCCGAGGCACTGCGGAAGGTGGCCGCCACGGTCGCCACCACTGCCGGGACGTTCCGGGTGCTGACCGGCATAACCCGGGCCGATCGGTGGACGGAACTCCGCGCCCCTGCCCTGGGACTGGTCCTTGAGCGGGCCCGGCAGATTGCCGATGTTGTGGTGGTGGACACCGGGTTTTGCCTTGAGGCGGATGAGGAACTGAGCTTTGACACCACGGCGCCTCGACGGAACGCGGCGACACTGCGTCCGCTGGAACTGGCGGACACTGTGTATGCCGTCGGCGCTGCTGATCCCGTGGGTGTTCCACGGCTGGTCCGTGCACTTGCCGAGCTGGAGGGCGCAGTCCCGCAGGCATCGCCCACAGTCGTAATGAACAAGGTGCGTTCGTCGTCCGTGGGAAGGACCCCCGAGCGCCAACTGCGGGATGCGTGGGAACGGTACGGCCCCGCGTCCAGCCTCAAGGCATTCCTGCCTTACGACCCTGTCGCCGCCGACGCCGCACTCCTGGCCGGATCACTGCTGCTCGAAGCGTCGCCCGAATCGACCCTCCGGCGCGCTATCCGGGACCTGGTTTGTGCACCCGACCAGCGAAAGTCCAAATCATCTGTATTTTCTTCCACACCGCGGCGAAGGGCAAAGGACTAGGCTCGCCATAAGAGCTGCAAAGGTGCGGCGAGAATCTCTGATGGAGGCGTTGTCGATGTCGTCTGGATCCAGTGTGGAGGACCAGCCCCTCTCCATTGAAAGCCTTGAAGGCTTCATGGGGGACTACTACCAGCACCTGGCTGAGGAGGATGCCCGAAGCTACCCCCGCGACGTACTGGAGTCCCGGGCCGAGGAACACCGCCGGACAGCATCAGTACGGCAGCCCGGGCAGGCGAAGATCTCGATCATCGACGAAGAGGACAGCAGCGTCATCTTTGTCGTCACCGACGACATGCCGTTTCTTGTCGACTCCGTGAACTCAGAACTGGTCAGGCAGCACGCCGCCATCAAGCTTGTGGTCCACCCGCTTTTCGTGGCCACCAGGAACCGGGAAACGGGCGAACTGGTCAAGGTGAACAGGGTCCCCGCGCACTTGGGCATATCAAGTGGGGATACCGCGGCAATGCCAAACCTCTCCCACCTCATCGCGCAGGGTGAGAACGCGTCGCACATGGAGTCGTGGATCGCCGTCGAAATCCAACGCGTCTCCGACGACGTGAAGGCGTCCCTGCTCGCCGGCCTGACCCGCGTGCTGAAAGATGTGCGCGCCGCCGTCGAAGACTGGCCCAAAATGCGCCAAAAGGCCCTGGAAATCGCCGAAAGCCTGGACCGGGTGGCCAATCCCGCCCAGATTGCCGAACTGCGGCAGGCCAAGGACTTGCTGCGGTGGCTTGACGAAGGGAACTTCACGTTCCTCGGCTACCGTGAGTACGACCTTCTCAACGTGGACGGCGAAGACGTCCTCGAACTGCGCGAGGACAGCGGCCTCGGGCTGCTGCGCGCGGCCGCCGACTCCCCGCACATCCAGCACCTCACTGATACCGGCCGTAAGAAGGCCCGCGAAAAGCGTGCACTGGTCATCACGAAGGCCAATTCACGGTCCACCGTCCACCGCTCGGCCTACCTGGACTACATCGGCATCAAAAGCTTCGACGCCGCGGGCAACGTCAACGGGGAGCGCCGTTTCATCGGTCTTTTCGCCACCAGCGCCTACGCCGGCTCCGTCCGCGATATTCCCATTGTCCGGGAGAAAGTGGATGCCGTGCTGCAGAGCGCGGGTTTCCCGCCGGACTCGCACTCGGGCAAGGACCTCCTGGGAATCCTCGAAACCTACCCCCGGGATGAACTTTTCCAGATCGAAATTCCCGACCTTGCCGCCACCGCGCTGGGAATCCAGAAGCTGCAGGAACGGCGGCGTACCCGCCTGTTCCTGAGGCCGGACATCTACGGCCGGTTCATGTCCGCCGTCGTTTACCTGCCGCGCGACCGTTACACCACCAACGTCCGGCTTCGCATAGAACAGGAACTGCGGGAAACGTTCCAGGCGGTCTCGATTGATTACGAAGCCCGTATGACGGAGTCCGCCCTCGCCAGGCTGTTCTTCCGTATTCGGCTGCCCAAGGATGCCGACGTCAGCCACGTCAACAGCGATGAGCTGGAAAAGCGGCTGGTCCGGGCCGCAAGGTCATGGAGTGAAGGCATCGCGGAAGTCCTGCGTGAAGGGCGGGATGCGACCGAAGCCAAGGAACTCGCCGCTGTCTGGGCCGAAGCGTTCCCGGCCAGCTACCGCGTGGACTACGAAGTAGAGGACGCGCTTGAGGACATTGCGCGTTTCGAAAAGTACGGGGCCGCCGCGGAGCGGAGCACCGGCGCGCGGCAGGAACGGCCGGGCGTCCACGTGTACCTTCCAGAAGGGGCCGGCGCCACCCTGGAAGAGGATGCAAGGGTCAAGCTCTACATGTTGGAGCCCAAGAGCCTGAGCCAGATTTTGCCGTACTTCCATAATCTCGGACTCGAGGTCCTGGATGAACGGCCGTTTGAAATCGAAACAGCAGACCACCGCGACTTCTTCCTGTACGACCTGGGTTTGAAATACCCGGCCGGCGTGGACCCGATGTCAACCGGAGAGCTTCTCGCGGAATCCTTCGGGGCGGCTGTCACCGGCGCTGCGGAATCGGACAGCTTTGACCGGCTGGTGCTGAGGGAGGGCCTGCACTGGCGGCAGATCACCGTACTGCGCGCCTATGCCCGTTACATGCGCCAGATGGGCAACAGCAGCTCCTTCGGCTTCATGGCGGACACGCTCCTCGCGAACCCCAACGTGACAAGGGGCCTCACGGCGCTCTTTGCCGCCCGCTTTGACCCGGCCTTGACTGACGGAGACCGGTCCGAGGCACAGGCCTCCGTGGGACGGGACCTGGCAGCATCCATCGAAAAGGTGGCAACGCTGGACGCCGACCGCGTGCTGCGCACCTTCGTCAACCTCATTGAGGCCACGCTTCGCACCAACTTCTACCAGGACAAGCCGCACCTGAGCTTCAAGCTGGATCCCGCGCGGATCGAAGGACTGCCCTTCCCGCGGCCCATGTTTGAAATTTGGGTTTACTCCCCACGAGTTGAGGGTGTGCACCTTCGGTTCGGCAAGGTGGCGCGTGGCGGACTGCGCTGGTCTGACCGGCGGGAGGATTTCCGGACGGAGGTCCTGGGCCTGGTGAAGGCGCAGACGGTCAAGAACGCCGTCATCGTGCCAACCGGTGCCAAGGGCGGCTTCTTCGCCAAGCAGCTTCCCGATCCCGCCACGGACCGCGCCGCCTGGATGGCCGAGGGCGTCGAAAGCTACAAGACGTTCATCCGTGGGCTGCTGGATCTAACTGACAACCTTCTCACGGAAGGCGGCGGCGAACGGCTCGTGCCGCCGTCGAACGTTGTCAGGCATGACGACGACGACTCCTACCTGGTGGTCGCGGCGGACAAGGGAACGGCTACTTTCTCAGACATTGCCAACAGCCTTTCCGCGGAGTACGGCTTCTGGCTTGGCGACGCCTTCGCCTCCGGCGGCTCCGTGGGGTACGACCACAAGGCCATGGGCATCACGGCCCGCGGCGCCTGGGAATCGGTCAAGCGGCACTTCAGCGAGCTGGACCTGGATACCCAGACCGAGCCGTTCACGGTGGTGGGTGTGGGGGACATGTCCGGTGACGTGTTTGGCAATGGGATGCTCCTGTCCCGGCACATCCGCCTGCTGGCTGCCTTCGACCACCGGCACATCTTCCTGGACCCGGAGCCGGACGAGGAGTCCTCGTTTGCGGAGCGGCAGAGACTTTTCGAGCTGCCCCGGTCCTCGTGGGACGACTACGACAAGTCGCTGATCAGTGAAGGCGGCGGGGTCTTCGCCCGGCAGGCCAAGTCCATTCCCGTGTCCACGCAGGTTCGGACCGCGCTGGGGCTCCCGGCGGACACCACTGAACTCAGCCCTCCCGAGCTGCTGCGTGCCATCCTGCTGGCGCCTGCCGACCTTCTTTACAACGGCGGTATCGGTACCTACGTCAAGGCGAGTTCCGAATCCAACGCATCCGTGGGGGACAAAGCCAACGATGCCATCCGCGTCAACGGCCGGGACCTGCGCGTCAAGGTGGTGGGTGAAGGCGGAAACCTGGGCATGACCCAGCGCGGACGTATCGAGGCAGCGTTGCAGGGCGTCATTCTCAACACGGACGCGATCGACAACTCCGCCGGCGTGGACTGCTCGGACCACGAAGTGAACATCAAGATCTTCGTTGACCGGATGGTTGCGGCTGGCAAACTGCCGGCCGGTGAGCGGGCCGACTTCCTCGCCTCCATGACCGATGAGGTGGGCCGGCTGGTCCTCGAAGACAATATCGACCAGAACATCCTGCTGCTGAACGACAGGACCCGCGTCGCGGAGTGGAGCCCGAGCTACGAGCGGCTCATGGACTGGCTGGAGAAGAGCGCCGACTTGAATCGCGACCTGGAAGCGCTGCCCAGCACGGCAATGCTCCGGGACCGGCTGCAGCAAGGCCAGGGCCTGACTTCTCCCGAGCTTTCGGTGCTGGCCGCCTACGCCAAGATCGAGCTTGCATCGGCGCTGCGGGACAGCGACCTTGCCGATGACCCGTGGTTCCGGCAGACGTTGCGTTCCTACTTCCCGCACCAGGTGCGGGAACGCTTCGATGCGGAACTGGACACCCACCCCCTGCGCCGCGAGATTATCGCCACCGTGGTGGCGAACGACATGATCAACCTGGGCGGCATCACCTTCGCCTTCCGCGTCATGGAGGAAACCTCGGCCAGTGAAGTGGCCGTGGCCAAGGCATTCGTGGCGCTGCGCGAGGTGTACGAACTGGATGCGATGGTGGGCGAGCTGAACAGCCTGCCTGCCTCGTTCCCCACGGAGCACTGGAGCACCGTCCACCTGGACATCCGCCGGCTTCTGGACCGTGCGGTCCGGTGGCTGCTGAGCCAGGAGAGCGTTTCACGCCCCATCGCAGACGTGGTGGCCGAGTTCAAGCCGCTCATGGATCCCATGCGGGCCCGGCTGCTGGACTACCTGCGCGGCGACGACCGCGAGCGGGTGGCGGAATGGCTGGCGAAGGGCCGCGAGTGGCAACTGCCCGAAGGCCTTGCCCTGCGCTGGGCAGAACTGTTCGAGAGCTTCGTGCTGCTGGACATCGCAAAGATCGCCCGGACCCGGAAAGACCCGGTGGAGCAGATCGCCGCCGTCTACTACACGGTGTTCAACCGGTTCCATGCCGACTCGCTGCTGGAGCGGATCAGCAGCCTGCCCCGACAGGACCGGTGGCAGGCGCTGGCAAGGGCTGCCCTGCGCGACGATCTGTACTCAACGGTGTCGGACATGACGACGGCGGTGCTGGACGCTACGTCTGCCGCCGACGCCCCCGATGCACGGCTCAAGGACTGGGAGGCACAAAATGCCGAGCAGCTGGGCAGGGCAAAGAGCATGTTCGACGAGGTGAATGCACTCGAGGCCGACGACATGGCCTCGCTGTCGGTAGCATTGAGGCTCTTGAGGTCAATCGTCCGACGCTAGCAATCCGGCGTCGCAAATGGAGGTGCAGTGGCAATCTTTACGGACCCTATCAGGGAACATGCTGATTTCGGGCCGGGCGATGCCGAATGGCTGCACCTCCTGGTGGGGGACTGGCAGATGGTCGCGGACTTGGCGTTCGCCGACCTGGCGCTCTGGTTCCCCCACCCGGAGCTTGGCTACATCGCTTTGGCGCACGTACGCCCGTCCACCACGCACACGGCGTTCCACAGCGACTTCGTCGGCGAGGGAATCCGGTCAGACCTGCAACCGCTCGTGGACAAAGCCTGGAACTCCCGGTCCATTGAGCGCTCCAGCGAGACGAACTGGAACAGCGAGATGGCGCTGCGGGTGGAGGCCGTCCCCATGGTCCGCAACGGCCGGACCCTTGCGGTAGTCACCACTCATATGGACCTCTCCAGTTCACGCATGCCGTCACGGCTGGAGTTGACCTACCGCCAGTGCGCCTACGACCTCCTGCGGATGGGCACGCTTGGGTTGTGGCCCGACTTCGCCTCACCTACCGGCTCCCGCCGGGGCGCGCCCCGCGTAGGGGACGGCCTCATCCGGCTGGATGCCGATGGCGTGGTCCAGTACGCCAGTCCCAACGGAGTGTCGGCCTTCCGGCGCCTGGGTGACGGCGAATCCCTGGAAGGGCGCTCGCTCGCCGAAGTCACCGCCGGCCTGCTCAAGGACCGGCGCATGGTCGATGAGACCCTGCCGCTGGTTGTCACCGGACGCATGCCATGGCGCAGCGAGATCGAGTCCCGCGGGGTCAGCCTGTCCCTGCGGGCCATTCCGCTCCGGGACGAACAGCAGCGGTTCGGCGCCCTGGTTCTCTGCCGTGACGTCTCCGAGTTGCGCCGACGCGAAATGGAGCTGGTGACCAAGGACGCCACCATCCGGGAGATCCACCACCGGGTCAAGAACAATCTCCAGACCGTGGCTGCGCTCTTGCGGATGCAGTCCAGGCGCATGGTCAGCGATGAGGCGAAGCAGGGCCTGGAGCAGGCGATGCGGCGCGTTGCCACGATCGCGCTGGTCCACGAGACATTGTCGCAGGGCCTGACGCAAAGTGTTGATTTCGACGAACTGATCGGGCGCCAGTTCCGGCTGTCTGCTGAGGTGGCCTCCCCGTCGCAGCAGGTCCGGACCGAACGGTCAGGGACCTTCGGTGAACTTCCCAGCGATCTTGCCACCCCGCTGGCCCTCGTCATCAACGAACTGGTGACCAACGCTGTGGAGCATGGCCTTGAAGGAAGGGCAGGAACAGTCTGGCTTGTTGCCGACCGGTCCGAAGGGGACGACGGCGAAGAACTGACTGTGACCATCGCCGATGACGGGGTGGGGCTTCCGCAGACTCCGCACGTTGAGGGGCTCGGGCTTCAGATCGTGCGCACGCTTGTCACCAGCGAGTTGGGCGGGACCATCACGTGGGAGCGCCGCGAGGGCGGCGGGACTGAGGTCAAGATCCGGCTCAGCCTGGCCGGGAAGTAGGGGGTGCCGGTCCGGCCACAGATCCAAGGCCGGACGGTGAGTAATACAGACACCGTAGAACAGACAGAGGCCCCTGGACGATCCATGTGGATTGTCCAGGGGCCTCTATTCTGCGGTTGCTAGGTCAGATGCTGACAGGCCTGCGGTGCCGTGCCTTCCTAGGAGGCGCGACGTGCGCGGGCGGCGCGCCGTTTAAGCGCGCGGCGCTCGTCTTCGCTCATGCCGCCCCATACGCCGGCGTCCTGGCCGGACTCGAGGGCCCACTGCAGGCAGGTGTCTACGACAGGGCACCGGCGGCAGACGCTCTTGGCTTCCTCGATCTGCAGGAGGGCAGGTCCTGTGTTCCCAACGGGGAAAAACAGTTCCGGGTCCTTGTCAAGGCACGCTGCGCGGTTACGCCAATCCATGCTGATCAGTTGCTCCATTTCTGGGAAATGCCTTTGTGAAATTATTCACTAGTGGCTACAAAGGAAAGGGGCCCTCAGGGCCCCCTTGGTCATCTGCATCAAGCCTGTCATGTTAACGCTGTGTAAACAAGGGGTAAGAACGCTTGATATCCGCTGAAACCTGAGCGATGCATCACAGTGTCGGCTCCCGCCCTCACCAGTGTCCGACTATGTCCGGTAGGGTGCCAGTGTGTCAAGACCCCCGGTAAACCCAGCAGGCGCCCCCTCTTCTCCTGATGAGCCCCGTGACGGTGCTGACCCTTCGGCCGGCGATCGTCCGGCAACCGTGCCGGCCGCGGCCAAGGTGGTGGCCATTGTGACTGCTGCAGAGGCGACGGCTTTGCTGGCAGCCGCCGGGTGGTACGCCTACGAGCTGCTCAGCGGGAGCCCCGTGCTGTCCTTCTGGGGTGCCGTCTTCACCTTGGGGCTCCTGCTTGCTTTCTCCGCGTGGCTGTTTGCCGTGTCCGTCTTTTTGTACAGGGGCTACCGCTGGACCCGGGCGGCCGCATTGGTGGCCCAACTGTTCGTCCTGACCATAGGCGTACCTGCCATAACCAGCGGCCTGGTCCTTGCCGGGTTGGCGATGCTGGTACCCGCTCTTATCGCCATCGTCCTCCTGTTCTCCAACAACGTGATCAACCATGCCTCCCGAACCGGAAGTGCTCCGCCCGCACTTTGACCTGCAGCGCGGGGCCTGGCCGCCTCTCCGCGGGACGGCGTTCGACGGGCAACCGGCATGCTCAGCCTGTCGCGCCCGCCCAGGCCACCTGAACGGGGCAGGACCGCCCGCCGGAGATGAGGACGCCACGCCCCGGCGGAGCGTTGGACTCAACTTCGAACCTGATCCCAAACAGGTCGCCATCCGCCAGGGAACGTGGCCCCAGCAGAAGTCCGGCGCCGGCGCCCCTTGCGTTCATGACCAGCGGAACGCGTTGGAAAAGCAGTGGGCTGAAGGCAGCAGTGACCATCAGGGAGTGGCCCAAAGCGGCCAGCTGCTCCAGAGCCCTCAACGCCGGAAGGGCCAGCAGATCAACGTCGTCAACCAGCAGTACGGTCTCCCGCGAAAGCCCCCCGCTCTCCGCCTGCATAAGCACGTCCCGCCAAAAATCTTCTGCGCCTTCTGCCGGTACCGGACACGTGCACCACTGCTGTCCCGGGTTGAGTGCTGCCAGCGCGAGCAGGGTATTGCTTTTGCCGCTTCCCGGGTTGCCAAGAATGGCGGTGACTCCGCTGCCAGGCATCCGCAAGGACGCCGGAGCGGGTTCGTCTCCGGCTACGCCCAGGATGACGTTGCGTGACCGGCGGGGCGGTTCCGATAGTTCGGAGCAGTGCGTACCGCCAGGCGGGTCCTGGTCTGGGGACCGCAGGGCTCGCTGGGGTGTCCCCGCCGCCGACATGACCGCTGCGACCTGCCGGACCGTGATTTTCGCGGGGAGGGGTTCAATGCGGAATGGAGTCGATGCGGCTGGCGGATATCCGGCGCCTCTCCGGCCTGTGCCAGCCTGCAGATCGGGGGTGCGGTAGAACTGGCAGGCAACGGGGTTGCCGCCCGAGACAGGGCCGAAGGCTACAGCCCTGCCCTTGACGGCCGGAACGGCAGGCATCCGCGGCCACAGGGCGCGGTTCTCCCCGGTGGAGCAGGCTGGAAAAAAGAAACGATTGGGAAGCGCACCAAAGAACCTGGCGGTGACAAGCTCCCGCTCCCCATGGACCAGGAGCGTTATCCCTGCCCTGGCGCCGTCGCGCACGAGGTCCAGAACCAGATCTTCCGCCCAGGCCAGCGGTCCGGACCGGAATGCCGAAACCCAGGATCCCCAGCCGATGATGACGAGGACGAGAGGTACCGGATTGGAGGCGGGTTGACTCAACCGCTGCCCCAGTTCACGGACGAGCCGCTCCAGGATGCGCACTCCACGCCGCAGATCGTGCAAGGCGGCGTGGGCGCCCACCCGTGCTTCACCTGCCAGCGGGCAAAGACTCCCGTCCGCGTCCAGGACATAGAAATGGGCTCCATCAGGACTGGCCATTAGTTCATGGACAGTCAATTCCAGTGCCGATCCGGCCCCGGAAGTTGGACTGCCAATGAAGGCTGCGTGACCGTGCTTGGCATGGCTCCACAGAAGGGGCTGAAGTTCTTGTTGCTCGGGAACATCCATCAGGCCGAGGCAGATCTGGCCCGCCACAGCCACGGGTTCCAGGGCCAGTGAGTCAGCGGTTCCCGAATCCGAGGATGGCGCGTTCGGGTCGGGCTTTTCCAGTTCAGTCGGCAGTGGAGGTGCGACAGGCCTTCTCGGTGCTGGTTTCTGCTGGGCAGCGCACAGGCTCCTCACCAAGGCTGCCAGCGGTTCCACTGCCTGTGCGGGGGTGGGTGCAGGGGCTCGTCTGTCGCCTGGTTCGGCTGCCTGGCAGGCGAGATAGTCCATTGTCCGCTGGACAGACACGGCACTTGGCTGTTTGCGATCGGAGACTGACGACAGGGACGCGGCCTGGAACTCCTCGGCCGGCTCCGTTCCGCGCGCCAGGAAGGCGCGGCCGGGGGTATTAACACTGATGGCCGAAGCGTCCCTGGAATTGACGATGTCGACAGATTCCATGTCGGACTGCACGCGAAGTGCAATGTTCGAGGTGACGTTTGCACGGATGTCAGCTGTCAACGCTCCCTGCGGCCTCTGAGTGGCCATGATCAAGTGGATGCCCAGTGACCGTCCGATCGATGCTATCCGCAGCAGCTCACGAAGAACTTCCGGCGCGTCGTCAACCAGCATCCTGAACTCATCGATGACGATGACGAGGTGGGGGAGCACAAAATCCTTGGCCGCCGGTGCGGAGCGGTACGTGGAGACGTCAGGGACGCGGGCCGCGGCGAGGCAGCTCTCCCGCAGCCTCACTTCGGCGCGAAGCGATGTCAGTGTCCGCTCCATCTCGGAATCGGAAAGATCCGTCTGCAGTCCCACGCAATGAAAGAGCCCGCTGAGCGGACCAAGACCTGAACCGCCCTTGAAATCGATGAAGAAGAAGTTGACCCGGTCCGGCGGATAGGACAAGGCCAGCGCCAGGGCCATGCTCCGGAGCAGTTCCGACTTCCCTGAGCCTGTGGTGCCTGCCACCACGAGGTGCGGACCGTCGGCCAGGAGGTCGAAGGTCTTCGTTCCCGACCTGCAAACGCCCAAGGGTACGGGCAATCCGATGTTTCGGGCGCTGCAGTCCCATCTGCTTGCGGTAGCCGCGAGCGTCAGTGGCAGGACTTCGTCAAGGCTGCAGGAAGCGGGAACGGTCTTGGCCTGTTCCTTGTCACGAATCAGGGCACCGGCGAGGTGCCGGCAGAAAGCGGTAAAGACTTCGTCCGGGACCAGGTCAGGGACAAACACAGTACCGCGGTGGTTCTGCACCACGGTTGATGCGCGCTCGGACAGGAGGACGTCAGGTGCAGGCCAATCGCCGTCGTCAGGCAGGAAGTGAAGAACCTGCCACCCCCGCTGGAGCGCTGCTTCCCGGAGCGACTTTTCCACCACCGCTCCGGAGTTATCCCCCCGGATCAAAAGGACTCCCCGCCCGCAGCCCTGTTGCTCGCTGCCGTCCACTGCATTAAGGGCGGCGGACAGTGTTGCAGTGAGCGTCACTCTGCTGAGATACCGGGCTGCGAGGGGTAGGGCTTCCGGCAGCCCGTGGACGACGACATTCATCGTGCCCGTGCGCGGGTATGCCGCAAGTTGCATGAGAAGGGAGCGGAGGGTGCCATCGGTGGCAAAGCGCGGGCCGCCCAGGGTGGTGAGCGGGACGTCCGGGTCCAGAACGACGGGGACGATTCCTGCCCGTGGGATGGTCGCGGCAGCACCGGGCGGTTCAATCCTGACATTGGCCGGCTGTTCTGCCTGTCCCAGCCGCAGCCACACCCCGTCGCCGGGGGAATCCGGGCTGGACGTCCCTTCAGTCCGCCGGGCCGCAAGAGCAACGATGGACAGGGAAGGGGCGCACCGTCGTCGGCGTTCCCTGTCATCTTCAACAGCCGACTTCAGGGCCGCGGACAGGTCCCGCCTGTGCCGCCGTCCGCTGACCGCGGGCACCAGGACCGAAAACACCGAAACCGCGGAAAAGGCCAGAAACATCCACATGCCGGTGAGAAAGGCCAGCAGTACCCCAAGTGCCAGTGGGAGAATCGCGGTCAGAAGGAGTGCCGCGCGGTTTCCTGGATCAGGACGGCGGGACACCACGATAGGTTCCGCCACCGACTTTCCTGCTTCCGAGAGGACTCTATGGGGCACATCTGCAAACACCAGCGATAGGTTCGATTGACCGCACCTGATGGTTGAGTCCGTTGAGATAACCGTGTTCCGTATCCTTTGGCCGTCGACATACGTCCCGTTGGCGCTGTCCAGGTCAACCAATATGATCTCCGTGTCAGTGACCACCACACTGGCATGTTCACGGGACAACTCCGGGTCCGGGATGACAATCCGTGTGCCGCTTCGACCGATGGTGTAGGTGCCACGCCGTAATGGCACAACGGTTCCCGCTGCTGCTCCGCTGTCGATGGCGAGGACCAGGGGAGGGACGGCATCGGCAATTGGCGGGCGCCGTGGCCGCCTGCTCGAAGGTGGGGTGCCGCCGTCGACAAGGATTGCCGCCTCTACGAGCGGCGGCACGCCGAGGACCAGGGAACGCAGATCCTGCCCGTCCACTCTGACTGAGCCCGCACCGTACTTCCGGACCAACTGTTCGTGAATGACGTACCCTGCCGTGCCGGCCGGTGCATCAATGGACAGTTCCACGGGTGGCTGGGGACGCGGTGATCCCGGTCCGCCCACCAGAGTGCAATTAAGCGTCATGGGTAGTTGGTCCCTCGTGCATGGACCCACGCTAGCCACCGGGCTCAGTGCGGGGCATTGGCTTCTGCGCCTATGTGGATAAACCGCACTGGGATAACGGGGTCCTTCGCCTGCCCACCGGGACTCCGTGTGCCGGGTCACAGCGGGAATGCTGATTCGACGGGCCCTGCAGTCACTCGGGTAGGCTAGAGCAGCAGACACTGCGCACCATTGCGCTGCCCGCATTCGAACCAGGAGATTTTGTGACCGCTGACCTCGTCATCGTAGGGTCCGGCTTTTTTGGCCTGACAATCGCAGAACAGGCCGCCACTGAGCTCGGCCTGAAGGTCGTTGTCATCGACCGCCGCCACCACATCGGCGGAAACGCGTACAGCGAAAAGGAAGAGCAGACCGGGATCGAGATCCACCGGTACGGCGCCCACCTCTTCCATACCTCGAACGAGCGGGTGTGGGAGTACGTCAACCGGTTCACCACCTTCACTGACTATGTGCACAAGGTCTATGGCGTCCACAAGGGCGAGGTCTATTCGCTTCCCATCAACCTGGCCACCATCAACCAGTTCTTCCGGGCCAATCTCACCCCCGGCCAGGCCCGCGACCTCATCCAGGAACAGGCAGGGGAACTGGCGGGAACTGACCCCCAGAACCTGAACGACAAGGGCATCCAGCTGATCGGCCGCCCCTTGTACGAGGCCTTCATCAAGCACTACACCGGCAAGCAGTGGCAGACAGATCCCAAGGACCTGCCGGCCGGTATCATTTCGCGGCTGCCTGTGCGCTACAACTATGACAACCGGTACTTCAATGACAAGTACGAGGGCCTGCCGACCAACGGCTACACCGCCTGGATCGAAAAGATGGCAGAGCACCCCAACATCGAGGTGCGGCTCAATACCGACTTCTTCGACGAGTCCCACGAGTACAGCAAGAACAAGGTCGTGGGCAACATTCCTGTCGTCTACACCGGCCCGGTGGATCGGTACTTCGACTATGCCGAGGGCGACCTGTCCTGGCGCACCATCGACTTCGAGGAAGAAGTCCTTGAGATGGGCGACTTCCAGGGCACGTCGGTTGTGAACTACAACGACGCAGACGTCCCCTACACCCGCATCATCGAACCGCGCCACTTCCACCCGGAGCGCGACTACCAGACCGAAAAGACGGTCATCATGCGCGAATTCTCGCGCTTTGCCGAAAAGGGCGATGAGCCTTACTACCCGGTCAACACCTCCGCGGACAGGGAACGCCTCCTGAAGTACCGAGACCTCGCTGCGGCCGAAAAGGACGTATTGTTCGGCGGCAGGCTGGGCACCTACAAGTACCTCGACATGCACATGGCCATCGGCGCCGCTCTCAGCATGTTTGACAACAAGATCCGGCCGCACTTCGAAAGCGGCGTACAGCTTGAAAGCGGGGGAGTCGACGCATGAGCGTCCCTACCGACAACAAGACGAAGAACACCGTGAGGGCCGACGCTGTGAAGGACCGGGGAGCGTGGCAGACGCTTCAGCGTGTGATCCTGCCCAGTGCCAGCCAGATGGACACGGTGCCCCTCTATATGGACATGGGCACCGCGACGGGCATTCAGTTGCCCACCGCCGGCGACCGCGACGGTAAGACCGCGAAGCCCCGGACCATCAGCAGCCCCACCAAAGAAGCGCACGTTGAAGACTTCCTTTCGCGGCACTCAACGTCTGTCCGTTCCGGCGAACGGGTGTCTTTCGGCACCTACTTCAACGCTTTCCCCGCCAGCTACTGGCGTCGGTGGACGACAGTAGACAAGATTCGGCTCCAGGTCCGGACCCAGGGCGCGGGCTCGGTTATCGTCTACAAGTCAAACGCCCGCGGTTCCCTGCAGCGGGTGGACACCCGCCGGGTTGAAGGCAACGCGGAGAGCACGTTTGAACTTTCACTGGCGCCCTTCGGCGACGGCGGATGGTACTGGTTCGACCTGCTGGCCGGAACCGAGCCCTTGATCATGCTCGACGCGGAATGGCAGGGTCCGGCGGTCGAAACAACGCCGGGGTCCGTCACGCTCCAGATCACCACCCTGAACAAAACGGATTTCTGCCTCAACAACCTGCGGCTCCTTGCGGACAGCGAAGAAGCGCTGGCCCACGTGCAGGAAATCCTGATTGTTGACCAGGGCACACAGAAACTCTCCGACGCTGAGGGGTTCGACGACGTCAGGCGTTCCCTCAGGGGCAAGCTCCGCATCATCAACCAGTCCAACCTGGGCGGTTCGGGCGGGTTTGCGCGGGGCATGTTCGAGGCTGTCGAGAACGGCAGCGACTACGCCCTGTTGATGGACGATGACGTCGTTGTTGAGCCTGAGAGCATCATTCGCCTTCTGACGTTCGCGGACCGGTGCAAGACTCCGACCCTCGTCGGAGGGCACATGTTCGACCTCTACAACCGGACGGTCCTGCACACCTTCGGCGAAGTGGTAAACCCTTACCGGTTCCAGCCTTCGCTTCCCAGCGAGGACATGATCCTGGGCCACGACTTCCTGTCGTCCAACCTTCGCCAAACCCCGTGGCTGCATCGGCGTTGCGACGTCGATTACAACGGCTGGTGGATGTGCCTGATCCCCACCCAGGTGATCCGGGAGATCGGACTCTCACTCCCGCTGTTCATCAAGTGGGACGATTCCGAATATGGGCTGCGGGCCAAGGCGGCCGGATACCCCACGGTGTCGCTGCCGGGCTCAGCTGTTTGGCACGTGTCCTGGATTGACAAGGACGACCTCGTTGGCTGGCAGGCCTACTTCCACGCCCGCAACAGGGTGGTGGCCGCCCTCCTTCACAGCCCCTACGAGTTCGGCGGCAGGGTCATCAAGGAGTCGCAATACGCTGACGTCAAGCATCTGGTGTCCATGCAGTACGCCACGGCCCAGGGCCGGCAATGGGCCCTGGAGGATGTGTTGAAGGGGCCGGAATCACTGCCCGGGCTGCTGCCAGCCAAGCTGCCACAGATCCGCGAGATGATGGCCGCACATTCGGATGCAGTCTTCCGTCCTGATCCGGAAGACTTTCCGGCGCCTAAGATGGACAAACCGCCGCGGCGGGGCCACGGCCCGTCGCAGCCTGGCAAGCTGACCCTTCTTCCGTGGGCGGCCAAGACTGTCGTTCGGCAGTTGGCAAGCCCGGTCAAGGGCACCAGTGCAGAGCGTCCTCAGACAACGATTGCGCACCAGGACAACCGGTGGTGGCGCATGGCCCAGTACGACAGCGCTGTGGTGTCCAACGCTGAAGGCACCGGAGCCTCCTGGTACCGCCGGGATCCCAAGCAGTTGCGGAAGATGCTGGCAGAGAGCGCGCGGCTTCACTCTGCCCTGCTCAAGGAGTGGCCCGCGCTCAGCAGGAAATACAAAGCTGCCGTGTCGGACCTCACTTCTATGGAGTCCTGGAGGAAGACGTTCGAGCAGCATACCCAGAACGAGATCAAGTGAGTGAAGTCGCATCCGGGGAGTTGACCACGCCCGGACTGGGTGGTGGTCTCCGGGATATAAGGCAGTCAGGCTTCCTTCTTAAGCTGCTGGTACGGAAAGAGCTCAAGGTACGCTACCGAGGGTCTGTCCTGGGCCTGCTCTGGTCGTATGTGAAGCCTGGAGTGCAGTTCATCGTCTTCTACGTGGCTCTCGGGGTTTTTCTGGGCCTGGAACGAAGCGCACGGAACCCCGAAGGGTTGGCCAACTACGCCGTCTACCTGTTTTCGGGCATTGTGCTAATCAACTTCTTTTCCGAAGCACTGGGAAATGCAGCCAGGTCCATCGTCAACAACGGAAACCTCATCAAGAAGATCTATCTTCCGCGCGAACTCTTTCCTGTGGCGTCCGTTTGGGTTTCGGCTGTGCACTTCTTCCCGCAGCTGGTGGTGCTCGTCGTCGGGTGTCTCTTCGCCGGATGGCATCCCAACCTTTTTCAGCTGCTCGCGGCGGTGGCCGGCTTTGCTATCGTTGCCCTCCTTGCCACGGGCCTGGGTCTTCTGTTCGGCGCCGCCAACGTCTACTTCCGTGACTCCGAGAACCTGGTGGACATGCTCCTGATGGTCGCCACCTGGGCTTCCCCCGTGATGTATGCATGGTCCATGGTTCAGGAGAAGCTGGGGTCGGAATGGTTTGCCGTCTACCAGGCGAATCCGATCACGATCGGCGTGGAGCTCTTTCATTACGCGTTCTGGTTCCCGACGACTGACGGTTCCGTCGCCATGCCCCCCAATCTTTTTAGTCTTTGGCTGGTGGTTGGGATCGGCGTTGCCTTGGCGATCCTCGTCCTGGGCCAATTCACTTTCCGGCGCCTCGAGGGCCGTTTCGCGCAGGAGCTCTAAGTGGTCAACGCAATTGAAGTCTCTGACATCAGCAAGCAATTCGTCCTCCGCCATACGCGATCCATCAAGGAAGCCGTCGTTTGGCTCGTCAAGGGGCGCAAAGGGGATCTTTCGGAGAAGTTCCACGCGCTAAAGAACGTTTCTCTCAACGTCGAGGCGGGGGAAACAGTGGCGCTGCTGGGCCTGAACGGTTCCGGCAAGTCCACTCTGCTCAAGCATATTTCCGGGGTCATGCTTCCTGATTCAGGAACAGTAAAAACAAGGGGCAGGGTGGCGGGACTGATCGAAGTCGGCGCGGGCTTCCACCCGGACCTCTCCGGACGCGACAACGTGTTCCTTAACGGCGCCATCCTGGGAATGACCGAGCAGCAGATCAAGGACCGGTTCGACGACATTGTCGAGTTTTCCGAGATTGGCCAGTTCATAGATACCGAGGTCAAGTTCTACTCGTCCGGAATGTACCTGCGGCTCGCCTTTTCCGTTGCTGTGCACACAGACCCTGAGGTTTTCCTGATCGATGAGATCCTCGCAGTAGGAGATGAGCCTTTCCAACGGAAGTGCATCGACAAGATCCAGGAATTGGCGCAGGACGGCAAGACCTTGGTCGTGGTGAGCCATGACTTGGATCTTGTGTCGAGGATCTGCAAACGGGGTGTTCTCCTCAAACACGGAGAAATGATTTACGACGGGCCGATACATGAGGCTGTCGGCCTGTTGCGCAATTGACCTAATTTAACCTTTCGTCGCGGGCCTTACCAGGCCGTCCGTGACGTTTTCACACAGGCAGCCGCGGCAGGCAGAACATACCCGCGCTCCAGTAGCCGTACGGAGGACTTCTTGTCTTGGTTTGACGCAGTACCACAGTTTGTCCTCGCGGTGGCCCTGCTGATGATCCCCGGATTCACCGTCGGCATGGCCGCGCGACTGGGTGCCACCCGGGCCGCCGCCGCTGCTCCCTCTTTGAGCGTCTCAATAATTGCTGTGGCTGCAATCCTGGCACCCTTCGCTGGAATTGCCTGGTCGCTCCTGCCGGTCGTCGCCGTAACCATTGGGGTGGCCGCCGTAGCTCTTGCGGTGTCCCTCCTGCTCAGGAAGCGGGCCGGAGCGGTTGATGAAGGGTTGAAGGACAATCCGGGCCACTGGATCCTTGCCTCTTTGGCGGCATTGGCCATCGCAGCCATCCTGATTGGTCGTCGGCTGTTGAACGCCGCCGGTTCCCCGGAGTCGTTTTCCCAAACCTTCGACAATGTGTTCCACCTGAACGCTGTGCGGTACATTCTCGACACCGGCTCCGGCTCGTCCCTCACGCTTAATGCGATGACGGGGGCCGGTTCCTATCCCGCCGCCTGGCACGACCTGGTCTCCCTGCTCGTCGGCATTGGGGGAGGGGACATCACGGCATCCGTAAACGTCATGAATATTGTCGTGGCCTCCTTCGTCTGGCCGCTTGGGTGCATTTATCTCGCACAGGCCATTTGGGGGCGCCGTCCGGCCGTCAGCATCACTGCAGGCATTGCATCTGCTGCATTCGGCGCTTTTCCAATTTCCCTCTTGGACTTCGGTGTCCTGTACCCGAATTTTCTTGCGCTTGCCCTCCTGCCTATGGTGATTGCCTTGGGACTGGACGCACTTGGCCTGTCTGCCGTATCCAGCCGATCCAGGCTCCTGAGCCTGTTCCTGCTGCTTGCGGCTCTTCCGGGTATGGCACTTGCCCACCCAAGCGCCGCCATGGCGTGGCTGGCACTGATGTTGCCCCCGGCCCTCTACGTGTACACCCGCATTTTCACGACTACGGTTGCAACCCGGCGGGGCAAGGAACGAATCATCGTTTCAACGGCCCTGGCACTCGGCTTCGTTGTCGCCGTCGTACTGCTCCGAGTCTTGTGGGACGCGGTGCGTCCTCCAGCCGAGGCTGCCTTCTGGCCACCGGTAGAGTCGACGGGGCAGGCAATTGGAGAGGTGATCTCCAGCTCAGCAATTGGCCGTCCAGTTGCGTGGGGCATCATGCTCCTGACGCTGATCGGCATTTACTTGACTTTCCGGTCCGGGCGGCAGCTGTGGCTGCTGGGAACCTATGCGGTGGCTGCTTTTCTCTTCGTTGTGGTCAGCTCCTTTCCGGCTGACGACTTCCGGCTTTTCCTCACTGGCATCTGGTATAACGACCCTCCCCGGCTGGCGGCTCTCCTGCCCGTGGTGACGATTCCGCTTGCGTGCAGGGGTGCCGTCGCGGTGTGGAATCAGCTGTCCATCCTCGTGGCAAAGGGCGCCGGCCTGATAAGGGGCCGTTCTGTCCGGCCCACCGCGCCTGTGACGGGCGGGAAGACTTGGCGGCCGGAGATGTTGGGCGCCGTGGCGGCTACCGTCATGGTTTTGGCTTTGATTGTGGCGACTCAACGCGGCAATGTCAGCCAAGCCGAAGCGTCAATGGCAGGGTCTTACCGGTTGTCCGAGAACTCACCGCTGATCTCCAGCGACGAGATGGCGCTCATCAAGCGCTTGCCAGGCGAAGTGCCCCAGGACGCCCTTATGGTGGGCAATCCATGGAACGGAAGTTCCCTCGCGTACGCCTTTGCCGACCGGAAGCTCGTCCAACTCCACATCCTCAGCGCCGTTCCCCAAGGTGCAACTCCTTTGCTTAACGGTCCTGCTCCGGCCAAGGACGATCCCGCCGTATGCCCGACAGTTGAAAGCCTGAAGATCGAATACATCCTCGACTTCGGGCACCGGGAAGTCCATGGAAGGGACAGTGGCTATAAAGGACTGGACGCCCTCATAGCTGCAGGCATGGCCACACTCGAAGACTCCCAGGGTGAGGCGAAGCTCTACAAACTCGACCTGTGCCCTTCCCCTCCTGCGTAGAGGCTAAACCCGGCCTCTTAATTCAGCCCCGGAACGGTTGGTATCCGCTTTGCGGGAACTATGACCCCTGCTTAGCCCCGCATGTGTCGACGGAGTACCACAAGCTGGTAAGCCGCAACAAGGGCTTCGGATATGGCGACGGCCCAGGCCACCCCCACCACACCAAGGCTGATTGCTCCCGCTACGATCATCGGGGCACCTGCCAGGGCGCCGATGAGTGTCGATCTCGCTAGGTCCCGTGCCCGTCCAACTGCTACAAGGCAAGCCAGTCCCAGCACCTGTGATAGCGCCACCGCTGCAAAAGCCACTCCGATCGGTACGCTGAGGCTTGTGCCGAATGGGATGGGATCTTTGACAAGAACTTGAGCCGCAAACGGGCCAAGGATCGCCAGGGCCAGACCGCCTGCCACCCCAATCAAGGGCGCGGCCTGGGCTGCACGCCGGATTCTATGCTTCTGGTCCCGTACGCCACCTTCCGGTATCCAACCCTGAATAAATTGGAGAACGGGCGAGAAAGCTACGGCGCCGTATCGGAACAGCCGGTCCGCGAAGGCGTACACGTCCAAATGGGACGGAATCAGGATTGTGACGGCAAGAATCGGCAAATTCACGTAGAGGCTCCCAGTCGCCGCAGTGATGACGCCGTGCCGTTGCAACTGCATGCGCGACCAGGACCCACGGATGGAGAAGTCGAAGCTCAGGGTCGACTTAGCCGAGCCCAGCACCACGACTGCGCTGATCGCTACGGCAAACAGGCTGAACAGCAGTTGCGTCAGCACCATGAGAGTCAAATCTCTCGTGTTCGTAAGAACGAAAAGTCCAGCAACCGTACCGGCCAACTGCGGCAGCGCGTCAGCCAGAAAGAGGCGTGTTGGCTTTGCCTCGCCGATAAAGTACCAAGAGGCCCCAAGGAAGGGGAGAAGATACGTCAGGGAGGCCAGGAAGACAAAGGCGGCATGGGCCGGCTGCAAAGCAATCATGACACAGCCCATGATTGGTGCCGTCAACAAGTAGAGATAGCAGCGCGTTACGAGTGAGTCCGCGAAAAGTTGCGGACGTTCGGCCGCTGGCAGCGACGCGACCATCGACGGTCCGACGGTTCCCCATCCAAAGGCGACCAGTACACCGAACAGGGTGGCCAGCGATTGCACCAGCGCAAGGATGGCCCACAGCCCGGACCCGACAACGTCGGTGATGACAGGAATAGCTATTAGTCCGACGACGGTGCCGAGGCCAACGGTCAGGGCAAACTTCGCCAACCTGGCCAGCGCTGCGGCAATTGCTTTCATGCGGTTCTGTTCCTTCGACGTGCCTTTGTAAGCGTTGAGCGCCAAAGTATCCAGCTTAGAGTAGCCGGCGCCCCTCGCCGGACAAGGGGATTGTGCCCCAGGTCGACTACGATGTACCGGGAAGTTGATCTAAAAAGTCAGGAAATTTCATGTCCGTAGCTGCTGTCGTCGTCTCTTACAACCGTCTTGACTACCTGAAGAAGTGCCTGGCGGCTCTGGAACAGCAGACGAGGCCGCTCGATGAAATCATCGTCATTGAGAACGGATCCACCGACGGAAGCGCAGAGTACATACGCGACTCACACCCGACTGTCACGATGTTTGAGACAGGTGCCAATCTCGGTGGAGCCGGGGGCTTCGCCTGGGGAGTGGAGATTGCTCTTGCCCACGGCCATGATGCAGCGTGGCTCATGGACGACGACGCTGAACCCGAATTGGACGCACTGGCGCCGTTGATGGAAAAGTTCGAGTCCATGGCGCCCCGTCCCGCGTTCCTTGCGTCACTCGTGACGGCGGGCCGGGGGGAGTTCAATCCCAGGAATCCCCCCGTAGTGAGCCGGGACGCTCAAAAGCAGGTACGGGCCAGCGAACTGGGCGGTATCGCCATTGATGCCGCGACCTTCGTGGGCGTGCTGATCAACCTTCAGGTTGCCGCCGCCACGCATCTGCCGTTCAAGGACTTCTTTATCTGGATTGATGACTCCGAATACACCCATCGACTGTCCAAGATGGGCTTCGCGATGACCGTCAAGGAGAGCCAAGTCAACCACCCGGTTGCCAAGGGCATTGGAGAGGACATGGGATCACGGCTGTTCTTCCATGTCAGAAACAGCCTTTGGTACATCCGGGAACGGGGATTCCCGCTGGGTACCAATGTGTTCGATGTTCTGTTGTTGATCCAGCATTCTCTGCACCAGGGACTGGCCGCCCGGAGTAAGAAGGACTGGTTTGTGGCGGTTGCCAAGGGTTATGGGCAGGGTTTCTTCACCAAACCCACCCGTCAGATGCCCGGTGAACTGCTGGCCACCCTTACCACCGAGGCCCGGGAACGCATCAACTGCTGACGGTCCCGGTCACGTGCTGCGGCAGCACCGGACGCTCAAGGGGGCCTTGGAACCGAAGCACCGCGAGGGCGCCGGCGAACAGGTCAGTTGGTTATGTTCCGGCTGCTGATGGGTTTCACGAAGACCCCCAGCAAGATTTCCAGCACCCGCATCAAGGGAACATTTTTGCGTCGCCAACCCAATGCCAAAAGCTGGATCAGGCGTAGTGCCTTGGGCGCGGCATAAATTTCCAATGCACCCCGAAGGTCCGCAGGGATTGAACGTCCGTCGCTCTGAAGCCGCTGCAGGAGCGTCCGTGCCATCAGCGTCCGCCAGCCCAGCCCTGTCTTATAGATGAGTCGGCAGATACTTATAGGCGAAGCGTTGCCTTCGTAGCGGCGCACGAACCGGAACGTGTTACGTATCGAGCCCGTAAGACTCTGCCGGGATTCTCCCACAACGTTGCCGCCGTGCTGGATGTAGTCCTGGAGGACCAGGTCCTTCACGCGTGCGCCGTCTCCGGCCATAGCGCAGAGAGCGATCCAATGGTCGTGATACTGGGAAGGGGCGGCCAGCGACGGGAAGGGCAAAGCCAACTCAAGGACTTCACGGCGAAACACACAGAGTGCGCCTGTAACCTGGTTGTTGGCGACAAGATCAGCCGGCCCTACATTCTTCCGATCGGTCTGCGTACCCTTGGCTGGGTCCAGGTCTGTTGTTGACATCTCTGGTGATACGACGCGGGCTTGACACGTCACAAGCGCTGACTCCTCGAGGTAGGGGAGCAGCGTGGTGAGCTTTTCCGGATACCAGTAGTCATCCTGGTCGCTGAGGGCTACCCAGCGTGCCTCCGCAGGAACCGCATTGAGCGCACGCTCAAAATTGTGATGGAACCCAAGCCTGTCGTCGTATCCAAGCACCTTGAAACGCCTGTCGCCTCCGCAGGTCCGGCTGACAATGTCCTGGACGCGCTCAAAATTGCCATCAGCCGATATGAGGCATACAAAGGCGGTGTGAGTCTGGGCTTGAATGGACAAGAGCTGCCGAGCGAACATGGTTTCGTCGGGCTCGTAGGCGGCCATAGCTACAGCGCCAAATGCTTCAGAATAGTTACCCGCCTGAGCCGGCGAAGTTGGAGGCGAAGGAGCGGGGCTCATGTTGTCTGGGACTTCCGACGAAGGGCAACGAGGAACGCCCGGAGCAACATAATCCTGGCTCGGACGATTTTGGAGATGGGACGTCGCGATTTGGGTGTCGTGTTTTGTTCATGCAGGCGGCGTGCAACAGTGGCCGATTCCACATGTTCCATTTCACGATTAATGTTCGCCACGATCGCTATCCACTGGTCGTGGGTTTCCGTAAGAAACGTTGGAAAGGGAAGAATCAGACGCTTGGCATCTGCGCGGAAGGCCATGGTACAGCCATAGTAGGGTCGGATGCCGATCCACGTGGTAACCAGGTTCGATAGCCAACGCCCACTGTCGGCCTTCTTCAACTGCACTTTCTGCAGCTTGTTGGCGGGGCCGCCAAACACCGTGAAGTTGCTTGCCGCAAAGGCCTTGGTCTGCAGTGAATCCACCAGCTTTTCCACGCGCCCCGGCAACCAGATGTCGTCCTGGTCCGAGAGCATGATGTAGGCACCTTTGCTCGCGGCGATTGCCTTCTCGAAGCTGGAAACATACCCCATGTTTTCCTGGTTGGGAAGGAGGATGATACGGGAGTCATTGATGCTGCGGACGACGTCGATCGTCCCATCTTTGGAGGCATCGTCCACGACGATGAGTTCGTCCTCGGGCGACAGTTGGTCGAGAATGGACGATATCTGCTCCGCCAGGTAATCCTGTCCGTTATATGTTGCCATGCAGACAGATACCCTTTTTACCGCTTCCGCATTCATGAGCTGATCCGTTGCTGAAATGAGGGGTCAATCTTTCCGAGCCGTCCAAGCCAGCCGTCGAGGCAGCCGCGGGCCAAAGCACGGAGTTGCCCCTTGCGGTTTGCCCCATACAGCAGTCGAAAGATGTCGCTTTCCAATTGGAATCTGAGCCGTCGCAGGAGCCAGCCTGGGAATCGCGCACCGTATTGGCGCCAAAGGTAAATGCTGTTTCTGGTTATGTAGTACACCCGGAACGGCGCGTGCGAGTGGACGTGCCGTTTGGTGCCCAGAACGGACACATGCCATCCGAAAAGCATCATCGGCTGTGCATGCCCCAGGGCATGGGTCATATTGCAGCCCTTTCCTATCAGGGTGGCGAGGCCATGGGACCGGACGCGCAGATTGAATTCAGAGTCCACGCAATCGATGAAGAGTCTTTCATCCATCATTCCCACGGCTTTGAGGGTTGAGACAGGTATCAGAGCTCCAGATTGGAGGGGATCGAAGGCCTCAGGAAAGTGAGCTTTTTTGGTGAGAAGGGGAACGTTTAGGCCATTGTGCGACTGGGCGCTGACAAGTCCGGGATCTATTCCCTCGGCCTTCGCCGCCGTGAAGGTGTTGAGCGCAGCTTCAATGTAGCCGGGATCAAGCGCGGAGTCCTGGTCCAGGGTCAACACGAAGTCGGGGGACCACTTTTGAAGCGCCAGATCGATGCCGGTGTTCAGGGCGGCAGCAATTCCTGAATTTTCCGGCATCCGGAGCACAGTGCAGCCGATCTCTTCAAGCTCCTGCAGGACGGTGCTGGAATGGCTGATATCCGAGCCATCATCGACAACCACGGTGTGTGCCACCTGCTTGTTGAGTTCCAGGACTCTCTCGGACAGGTCCTCCGGCGGGTGGAATGCGGAAATAATGGCCACCACTCTGGCGTCATTCTGGCGCGTCACGTCTCACTGTTCCTTTTCGCTTATCCGAATTGACCGGCCCCAACTGAGGGAGCCGTCAGGCAGCAGGATCCAGTGTATCGTCGCCCGGAGGGAACAAGGCGTCAGTCATGAGACGCGGTAGACTAGCGTCTTTTGTCCAGACCAGGTCAGTTCTTTCTCCAGGGTCAAGCAAGAAGCGGAAAGTTCTCCGGATGCCGTGATGTGGGTAAGGCTTGGAAACGCCCCTTTCAGATCACAGGGGTCAATGTGGAGGATTGTCCTGTCTCCACCGTTGTTTGAGAAGGTCTTTGGCAGCCCAGGTGTCCAGGCGAATTGAATGAAGCCGCCGCCCCTGTTCCAGTCGTTGGCATATCGATGTTCGGGATCAAGAATGCTCCACTTACTTTGGTCGGGGCCGGAGCGCTGAACTCCCGTGAGTGAGGGCACGCCATTAGCAAGCAAGAGGGTGTCAACAGCCGACCTGTCGGTGGCCCAGAGAGTTCCTGCTTCGCGGCTTTCGCTCCCCTCGGAATATAAGTAGGTCGCTGCTGGTGACGCTCTGAGGTCGCCCAAGCCGAAAAGTAGAGGATTAGCGCCATAAACTGGAATCGCGGCAACGACAGCAGCAAGTCCGACGGGATAAATGGACTTGGGAAAGCGTGTGACAAAGAAGACGACTGCTGCAACGCCGGCAGCCGCGAGAAGCGCCTCCTTCCTTGACATGCCCGGCAGATAAGTGAGCTGAAGCTGGGAACCCGCATAGGCGGTTACCAGTCCTGTTGTGAGCCCTGCAGCAATGGGCAAGCGCCACCGGGGGCTGTCCTTGAGACGGGACAACAGCACGGCAACCAACAATGTGCCGATAATTCCGCAGACTTGGGCCGCCCTGGCAGGCTGGACATAGTTGAGCAGAGGGATTTGAGCCCCCACAGGGCCAAAATTAAAGGTGCACCACAGAAGCCACACAGCACCAAAGAAGGAAAGTATCAGGGGTACGACATTATCCCTCCATCTGCCGATTCCAGAGACGCCCAGCCATACCAGCACAGCCCAAAGGAAGGTTATGGTAAACGCGGTAGACATCTCGCTCTGGTTGCTGCCGACAGGGATTGCATCTTTGAGCTCCCCCAGGGATGGTGCACCAAAAAGGAACCCAAATGGCTGAGCTTCGCCAGTTGACCGTCGCGAACCTGGATATACCGTGTTCAGCAGGGCATTGATGCCCTCCCTGTTTTCCAGCAGCGTGCCTATCCCGAATATCAACGCTACGCCGGCTGTGAAGCCGAGGGCCTTGATCTTCGGCACCCAACTCTCCTTCCGGGAAAGGATCCAAAGGGACGTTGCAGCCACCACGGGAAGACCCAGAACCAAAGACCACGGAATGTAGAAGCTGGGGATGCCGGCGAGGAGAATTCCACCAGCAACGGACTGAGCGAGCGGGATGGGCAGGCGCCGCGATTTGAAGCCGCCATATGCGGAGAGCAGGAGACTCGACCCCGCGATCGTGTACGCGATTAGCTGGATCGGCATCATCGTCCACCAGGATGCGGCGGGGGAGAGCGCTATAAGGAAAGCAGCCAGCCATCCCATGTGCCGGGATGCCCCAATCTGCTGAAACCATTTGGGAAGGAAAAGGAAGAGCAGGAAGGCCGGGAGCCACCAGTGGGCTGCGAAAACCATCTCGTCGGGCAGAACCGCCGCGGACCGGAGCATGGTGGAATCAAAGTAGACGAACGTTTCGAAGAACCCGCCGGAAGGATACCTGTGAACGACATCAGCCGGCGCGGCAAGATAGCTGGTAGTCGGGGCTGCCCCCGTCGCCATGATGGAGATCGCAATCGGGGAGAATGCGTTGTACTCGTCAGAGCGAATAGCGGAGCTCGACCCCAGTTGGTTTCCTTCCGGGTGGGAAGGATCTTGTCGGAGTTCTGCCACTCCAATTGAAGAGGTCGTGGCTCCAGTGATCACCAGGAACGCATACACAGCGATGACGGCCATTCGCGCCATTCGGTCGGAAGCTGACACCCAACGCCAGGCATGCAAGCTGATGCTTTGAAGTCTGGACGACATCTGGGGTGACATTCTGCTCTTCCTTCTTGCCTAACGACTGCTGTTACCTTTGCCATAACCCGGGCACGACGCTGCACAGACAATTTCGACCGACTTGCATGGGATCCCTGCCGCCCATAGATCGCGGCTGGCGCCCAGACCAAGGGGACCAAAGGTGAAATCACCGGCTATGGCTCGATGCCGCAGAATGATGTGTTGTTGCTCCCCAAATTTCTGAAGCGCCGAATTAACCCCCGCGCCCCCGGCGAGGGCGCCACGTATGCAACGGCAACGCAAGTATAACGTCATGGAACCGGTCGAAGCCGTCGGCGCGAATGCGGCCTCGACCTCTTTGCCGGTAGCACCCCATGGACAGCCACCCGGTATGATGGCTTGAGCCCGACTGCAACCTGCGGGGGTATACGGAACTGGGAGTGGCTTGCAGACAACAGACAGTGCGCGATCAGTGAAGCATCGAGCACAGAAACTCGCTTCCCGGATCTCAGGGATCGTTGAGCGCAGTCACCTGATCAAGTTCCTGCTCGTTGGAGGCGCTTCCTTTGCAGTAGATCTTGCTCTACTGGCCCTCATGCATGAAGTCTTCGGAGTGGACCTCTGGATTGCCACGCCCATCGCTTTTGTCGCCAGCTTGGTGTTCAACTTCGCCCTCCAGCGCTCCTTTACGTTCCGTGCCAGAAACCGGAGCCATGTGAGCCTGCTTAAGTATCTGGCCCTGGTGGTTTTCAACATCGTGGCAATAGATGTCATCGTGAACGGCTTCGACGCCTGGGGAATTTCCTACGGAATAGGCAAAGCGTTCGCGACTGTACTGACCACATCTTGGAACTTTTGGCTCTATAAGGTATGGATTTTCAGGCATGAGCCCGGAAAAGTTCCTGCTCGTGCAGGAACTGTGACCGCTGAAGGCACGGACTAGCACTCCTCAAACGACCATCTGGCTCACGTTCGGACTAACCGCTGGCGGGCATCCGCTGGAAGACAAGAAAAGGATCTACCTGGCACATGGCCATTGATGTATTGCTTCCCTACTATGGGGACGTCGACCTGATGAAACTCGCTGCCCAGAGCGTCATGAGCCAGCAGTTCGAAGACTGGCGGCTCATCGTGGTGGATGATGGGTTTCCAAGCCCCGAACCTCAGCGCTGGTTCGAATCCATCTCCGACCCTCGGGTGAGCTACCAAAAGAACGAAAAGAACCTGGGTGCCAACGGAAACTACCGCAAGGCCCTGGACCTGGCTGAAGCCCCCATCGTCGTCGTCATGGGCGCTGATGACATCATGCTGCCGAACTATCTGGCAGTAGTATCAAAGGCTTTCGAAGCCTACCCACAAGCCAGCGTGGTGCAGCCAGGGGTCCAGGTGATCGATGAGAAGGGCCGAGTCGCGTCGCCTCTGGTCGACATCGTCAAGAAGGTCTATGCCCCGAGCGTCAAGGAACCGGTCCTCCTGCAGGGCGAAAGAATGGCAACCAGCCTTATGCGGGCAGACTGGGCTTACTTCCCGTCCCTTGCTTGGCGCACGGACGTGATTCGCCGCATCGGTTTCACCGAGGGGCTGCACGTCGTCCAGGACCTCGCACTATTGCTGGATATTGCTGCTGAAAACGGATCTATGGTGGTTGATCCAACCTTGGCATTCCTTTACCGCCGTCATTCAGCCTCAGACTCGTCAGTTAAGGCTCTGGATGGGAGGCGCTTCGATGAGGAGCGGGCCTTCTTCGAGGGCCAGGCGCGCCGATTCCGCGAACTCGGCTGGCAGAGGACAGCTCGCGCGGCTGCTTTCCATACGACGTCGCGTCTGAACGCCGCTACCCTGGTCGCGCGTTCCCTGGCGATTGGAAAGACCGATTCCCTGCCCCGGCTGTTGAAACACGTTATCTCTTAGGAGACTTAAATAATTCAGGTGGCTGCAGGCATTGACCGGCAGCCACCTGAATAGTTTAAGCAGTGGTTTCGGGTGGCCTTCCCGCGCTTGGCACCTCGTTGTCCGGTACAGATTGATCGCGTGTTTGGCCTTTTTCCAGTTCCTGTACTTTGAGCCGCAGAATTCCTACTTCTTCGGCCAGGACACGGATTTCGTCCTCAGCCTGGGACTGCTCGAAAGACAGATGAAGGCAGACCAGGACGAGCAAAAGCAATGCCATCGCGAAAAGAAGGTTTGAAGGCACTTGAACGCCGAGCACGCCGCTGGCCCAGAAAAGCAGCTGTGGGAACGCAACAAGGACCAGCATTCCAACACCGATGATGATCCAGAGGACTGCGTACTTTTCCCTCAAATGACGCCGGCGGAGCATCTCGAAGATAATGAGCAGAATGACCAGCACAAAGATGAAGCCAACAAGCGTGGCCATGTGAACTCCTAGTTGGATGACGGTTCGTTCTTCTTGCGCGTCAAAGCGAAGAGGAGGGCAAAAGCTGACCGGCCGAGGTAGATGGCTGCCTTCAATGGGTCGTGGCTCGGCGTCCCGCCCTGCCGCTCCCGCATTGACACTCCAACCTGGCGCACGGTGCACCCAGACCGGATCGCAACAACCAGGGAATCAATGGTGTCCCCGAGGTACTCCGCAGGGTAGTGGTCTACGTATTGTCGGATGGCCTTCGTGTTCGCAGCGCGGAAGCCTGACGTGACATCCGTGAGCCGGGTTCCTGCGACCCTCGATATCGTCCACGCCAGGACGTTCATGGCCCACTTACGGGGCCCGCGGACTGTGTAATTGCCCTTATCGGCGAAGCGGGCACCGATGACGATGTCTGCTTCCTGGAGCCCATCGAGGACGGCTTTTATATCCCGGGGATCGTGCTGGCCATCCGAATCCACTTGGATGACCTGGGTGTAGCCGTGCATCTTTGCGAATTTGAACCCGGTTCTCATGGCACCGCCAACGCCCATGTTGAACGGTAGCTGCACAACCAGCGCGCCTGCATCACGGGCTACCTGTGCCGTGTCGTCCCGTGAACCGTCGTCAACTACCAGGACATCGCAATCCGGGCCAAACTCGAAGACCTCACGAATCGTGTTGCCGATGGCCTCCGATTCGTTCCAGGCCGGCATGATCACAAGGGTGTGCTGCGTCTGATCTACAGGTCTCATGCCTTATCGTTTTCCAACTTCAGATAGGCTGCCAGCCGCTCGTCGGCATCAGGTATGTCGAAACCCGTAGAGCGCGTCTTTGCCAAGTCGAGCGTGCTGGAAAGTGGCCGCGGGGCCGCTGCCTTGTCCTTGAAATATTCGGCAGTGGTGATGCCAGTGACGTCACTGCCGGATGCCCCGCACTGCTCGAACACATCCCGCGCAATATCCTCCCAGCTCCTGACGGGCCCGTCATTGCTGAAGTTATACAAACCGTAGGTTGCATCCGACTCCAGCAAATGTCGAATGAAAGCCGCAATGTCCTGGGTGAAGCTCAGGCGGCCTCTCTGGTCATTCACGACGGAAGGCTTGACCCCTTTTCGCGCCAGGCTGGCCATGGTGCGGACGAAGTTATTTCCTTCTCCAATAACCCAACTGGTCCGCACAATGTAGTGGCGGGGAACCACGCTGACTACCGCGTCTCCGGCGGCCTTGGTCTGCCCATAAACGCCCAAGGGAGAGCAGAGCTCGTCCTCGTCGTGGATATCGCGGCTACCGTCAAAGACATAGTCCGAGGAAATATGGACCAAAGTGAGATCATTCTCGACGGCGGTGCGCGCCAGTTGCGCTACGGCCGCGACGTTGATGGACCAGGCGGAGGCCCGCCCATCTGCGCTTTCCGCTGCGTCGACAGCAGTGTAGGCGGCGGCGTTGATAATCGTCGAGTAGTTCTTCCAGTTCCTGCTTTTGAAACTGTTCGCGTTGGTGAGATCGAACTCAGCGCGGCCTGCAAACTCAACCGAGGTATCGCCGTCGTACTGGGCACGAAGTGCCTTGCCCAGCTGCCCCCCGGCACCTACCACAAGGATCTTCTTGGCTGCCATCGGGACCACGTCGGCCATCCGCGGGTGCGCTTTGTCCTTGTCAGAGAGTTCCGCCTGGGTGAGCGGAATCGGCCACTGGATCGCAGCCGTCTCATCGGCGAGGTTAAGGAAGGTGTATTGACCTTGAGCGTCCGCGGACCAGTGGTCGTTCACCAAGTACGTGTAGGCGGTATTGTCCTCCAGCGTCTGGAACGCATTGCCGACTCCGCGGGGGATGAAGATTGCCTGGCTCGGGTCGAGTTCAGCCGTGAAGACCGCACCGAACGAGGGGCCCTCCCGAAGATCAACCCACGCCCCGAAGATGCGGCCGGTGGCCACCGAAATGAATTTGTCCCACGGCTCGGCATGGATCCCACGGGTGGTTCCGGCCTTTTCGTTGTAGGAGATGTTGTTCTGCACGGGCCGGAAGTCAGGCAACCCGAGAGCAAGCATCTTTTCCCGCTGCCAGTTCTCCTTGAACCATCCCCGGTTGTCGCCGTGGACCGGGAGGTCGTAGAGAACGACGCCGGGAATGGGGGTTTGGTGGGCAGCAAGCTTCTTCGAGAACTCCAGCGACATGGATTACTGGCCCTGTTCCTTGTATTTTGCTTCGGTGGCAGCCTTCTGCGGGCGCCACCAGTCTTCGTTATCCCGGTACCAGGCGATTGTGTCTTCGATGCCCTCGTCGAAGTCGGAGAACTGAGGTTTCCACCCGAGTTCGTCGCGCAACTTGGTGGAATCGATGGCGTAGCGGAGGTCGTGACCTGGCCGGTCGACCACATGGTCGTAGGCATCCGGGGCCTGTCCCATGTGCTTGAGGATCAGCTCTACGACGTCTTTGTTGTTCTTCTCGCCGTCCGCGCCGATCAGATAGGTCTCGCCAATCTTTCCCCCGGCGATGATTGCAAGCACAGCGGAGGAATGGTCGTTGGCGTGGATCCAGTCCCTGACGTTCTCGCCCTTACCGTAGAGCTTGGGGCGAATGCCGTCGATGACATTGGTGATCTGCCGGGGGATGAACTTCTCCACGTGCTGGTACGGACCATAGTTATTGGAACAGTTGCTGATGGTGGCCTGCAGGCCGAAGGAGCGTACCCATGCCCGTACCAGCAGATCGGAACCGGCCTTGGTTGACGAGTACGGGCTTGAGGGGTTGTAAGGCGTTTGTTCGGTGAAACGCTCCGGGTCATCCAGCTCCAGGTCTCCGTAAACTTCGTCCGTGGAGATGTGGTGGAAGCGTTTGTTGTGCTTGCGCGCTGCCTCAATGAGCGTATAGGTGCCGATGATGTTGGTGTCCAGGAAAGGGCGTGGGTCGTGCAACGAGTTGTCGTTGTGCGACTCGGCAGCGTAGTGAACAACGACGTCGGAATCGGCAACAAGACCATCTACAAGGGCTGCGTCCGCGATATCGCCCCGGACGAAGGTGAAACGTTCCTCCGGAAGGCCCTTCAACGACTCGAGGTTACCTGCGTAGGTCAGCTTGTCCAGAACCGTTACGTGGTCGTCGGTGTTTTCCAAAACGTAGTGGACAAAGTTCGAGCCAATAAAGCCGGCTCCGCCGGTTACGAGAAGTCGCTGCATAATTCCCTAGACTACCGGATTTGCTGCTGCTCCCAGCGAAGGGAAAGATGGGGACATGCGCGGAATAATACTGGCCGGCGGAACCGGCTCCAGGCTTCATCCCATCACGCTGGGTGTCAGCAAGCAATTGGTACCGGTCTACGACAAGCCGATGATCTACTACCCGCTGTCCACGCTGATCCTGGCTGGGATCCGGGACATCCTCATCATTACCACTCCCCACGACGCGGAGCAGTTTGAACGCTTATTGGGGGATGGGTCCCGGTTCGGCGTCTCCATCACCTACAAGCAGCAGCCTTCTCCTGACGGACTGGCCCAGGCATTTGTGCTCGGTTCGGACCATATCGGTGATGACAGCGTTGCTCTGGTCCTGGGTGACAACATTTTCTATGGCCAGGGCATGGGCACTCAGCTGCGCAGGTTCAAGACCATCGACGGGGGAGCAGTCTTCGGATACTGGGTCAAGGATCCGTCTGCTTACGGGGTGGTGGAATTCGATGACGATGGCAAGGCTTTGTCCCTGGAAGAGAAGCCCGCGGCACCCAAGAGCCACTACGCAGTTCCAGGGCTCTATTTCTATGACAACGATGTTGTTGACATCGCCAAGAACCTCAAGCCGTCCGCCCGCGGTGAACTCGAGATCACCGACGTGAACCGCGTCTATCTGGACGCCGGTAAGCTGCAGGTCGAGATCCTGCCCCGGGGAACTGCTTGGCTCGACACCGGGACCTTCAACGACCTAAACGATGCCTCCAATTTCATTCGGACGGTGGAGAACCGGCAAGGCTTGAAGATTGGAGCGCCCGAAGAGATCTCGTGGCGGCTGGGGTTCCTGACCGACGATGAACTCCGCGAAAGGGCCGAACCCCTCGTCAAGAGCGGTTACGGCTCATACCTGCTCGAGCTCCTCGCCGAAAAGTAGATTTCTACAAACAGAAAAGGGTTGAAGCGGCTGCTTCAACCCTTTTCTGTTCTGAATCCAATAGCTTCTGACCGTGGCTCCTGCCTCTCGCAGCAGGAGCCACACCGGTTACCGGCGCACTGTGCTTGCGCTTGCCCCAGTTGTGGGGCTCCAGGTGATGGACCCGCCCTGGTAGTTCTGGAAGCAGCCTCCGTTGGCCAAGGTGCAGGAAGTCGCCGCGATGGGATAGCCGAGGAAGCTGTTCTCGTAGCCAAGGCTGGCGTACTTCGTGCGGATTGGTCCAGTGCTGGGCTGAGCCCCCGTTGCCTGCGACCACAGCATCGCTCCGCCTTGGAAATTCTGGTAGCAGCCCCCGTCCCTGATGCCGCAGACCACACCGCCCGTAGGGTATCCCAACTCGCTGAGCTCGTAGCCCATGGAGCCCCACTTGGATCTGATGGGTCCGTTGGGGCTTATCTGCGCGCCCGTGGCGGGAGACCAGAGAATAGCCCCGTTTTGGTAGTTCTGGTAGCAACCACCGTCTTTCAAACCGCAGACCTGGCTACTGGTGGGGTATCCGAGAGAACCGTTTTCGTATCCTGTCGCAGCCCAGAGTGTGCGGATGGGCCCTGCAGGGCTCGGCTGGGCGCCCGTGGCCGCCGACCAGAGAACGGCGCCATTCTGGAAGTTCTGGTAGCAGCCTCCTCCGACAAGTCCGCAGACTTGGGTTGCGCTGGGGTAGCCAAGTACTCCGGACTCGCGCCCCTGAGCTTTCCACGAGGCAAAAATTGGGGACATGACCCGCAAAACGCCTCTGCCGGAAGTCCACGTAAGTGAGCCGTTCTGGAAATCCTGCGAGCAGCCCCCGTCGGGTAGCCCGCAAACTTCATTTGCGGTGGGGTAGCCCATGGCACCGTTCTCAAAGCCAGTTCGAGCCCATTCATTTCTGATGGGACCAGCCTTGCTCAGCTGCGCACCGGACGTCGCAGACCAAATAATGGCCCCGCCTTCGAACTCCTGGAAGCAGCCGCCGTTGACGAGCCCGCATGTTTGAGGCCCGGTGGGATATCCCATCAGACCGCTCTCACCCCCTTGCTGAAGCCACAACGTGCGGATAGGTCCGGCGGGGCTCAATTGGGCTCCAGTGGAGGGTGACCAGACGGTGGCACCCTTTTCGAACAGTTGCCGGCACCCCCCGTTCTTGAGGCCGCAGACTTCATCTGCAGCGGGGTAGCCCAGGGGTCCTGCTTCCCGGCCACCTGCCCTCCAGGCCGACTCCATCTGGCCCCAAACGATGTGTGCTCCATTGGTGATTGAGGACGCGATGCTGCCTGTTTGGAAACTTTGGAAGCAGCCGCCGTCCCGAAGACCGCAAAGCGTGTCGCTGGTCGGGTAGCCAAGTGGCCCTGACTCGAAGCCTGTCTTTTGCCAAGCCGCCCTAATGGGTCCGTTGAGGCTGCGCTTGGCCCCGGTAGCAGGAGACCACAAGACCGCGCCCGACTGGAAGTTTTGGTAACAACCCTGTGCGGCGAGGCCGCATGTTTGACCTCCGGTGGGATATCCCATAACGCCGTTTTCAAAGCCTGTTGCTGCCCAGGCAGTTCGAATTGGTCCGCTCACGCTGATTTGCGCGCCAGAGCCAGAACTCCACAGGATGGCACCGTTCTGGAAGTCCTGAAAGCAACCGCCATTCTTCAGGCCGCATACGACAGCAGACGTTGGGTAGCCCAGTATTCCGTTTTCGAAACCGGATGCTTGCCAGACGCCACGGATAGGGCCCGTAGGGCTTGGCTGTGCTCCGCTGGCAGGCGACCAGATCACAGCGCCATTTTGATAGTTCTGGTAGCAGCCGCCGTCGCGCAGACCACAAACTATTGCCGATGTCTGGGCCCCCAGCTCCGGCGTGCGGGCTCTGACGTCACTAATACCCTGACTTGCTGCAAGCGGAATAGCGGTCCCAGCGAATGCCTTGAGTCCCGCATAGTCCCCGTTCCAAACGTTGGAGTCCCCAGCAAACGGCCCGGTGCTGCTGTACTGCCAGATGCTGTAGGTGTCCCAACTCCCTGTCGGAATGGCGCCCGCATCGTTGGTTGCCGAGTACGGGTAGGCCGCAACCCACAAGGGATAGTCCCCAAAACCGGTGGGATTGCCCAGGCACTGGTTCCACCAATTTGTATTCGTATAGATCATCGGCAGTCTGCCGGTGAGGGACCTCATCGTGTTTCCGAAGTCCTGGACCCAGGATGTCAGTTGCGCCTGGGACATGCCATAGCAGGTGTTGCCAAAGTAGAAGCCGTTGATCGTCCGACCCTCGTAGGGGTTGAACTCGAAGTCGAGAACCGGCGGCATCGTATAGCCGTCGCCGGACCATCCACCACCGTTGTTCACGAAATAGCGCGCCTGATCGGCGCCGGAAGACCAGTTGGGGATCGCGAAGTGGTATGCGCCCCGGAGCATCCCCACGCTTCGTGCGCCTTGGTACTGTGAGCCAAACAGATCATTCGTGAAGTAATTGCCTTCAGAGGCTTTCACATACGCGAACCGGGCACCCATGTTCCACTGCTGCTGCCAGTCGACGCTGGTTTGGTGTCCACTGACGTCAAGCCCCTGTATCCCAAAGGAGGGCATCCATGTGCCCTCTGTTGCGAGCGATTCGGCGCTGAGCTTCTGGGCGGTGGGCGACGGGGAAGCAGAGGTCACTCTCTTGGACCTCTGCCCCATTTCCGCCCCGCCGGGGCCGATGGCCTGGGCCATTGACTGGGGAGCAGCCGACGTCGGCGAACTGGCTGCGATGGAAGGCTGCGGCGACGCTGTGGTTGTTGGTGCCGGCGTCGCCTGTGGCAGCGTAGTGGCAGTTTGGGACGGGGCAGGCGTTGGTGTGGGACTGGGCTCCAAAGCGGAAGCTGCTCCGATCAGGCCAGGGCCGGTCAGCAAGGAGGCAGCTAATAAGCCGGCCCCAAGGGACATCATGATTGGGCGACGGGACTGAGACAGGTTCCGCTTCATATGTGCTCCGGAGACAATGCGGCGCTCCCCCAAGCGCCTCTTTGGATACTGCTCAGGTGATTTCCCCCAGGAAGGCACCTGATAGTGCTATTTCGATAAATAACGCGCTCACCATAGCACCAGTGTTACTGGCGCAACCAGTGATTCTGGTGTTACTTATGTGAATCCTGTGGTCTTCGAAGCGAAATCTTGAGCCCTACTAAGGGGAATCTTGAGGGTCGTCAGTTATCCACAGGAGTGCTGAATGACTTGTTGCGGCAGGACGCTCTACTTAAGCTGTACCCAGTCGAACTGCCTCCGCTGGGGGCGGCAGTTGTATGGGGGAACATATGGACGCGCTGGAAATTGTCGAGGACGAAGTCCGCGAGCTCATCCGCCGTCGTGGGCTGGACCCACTGAGGCAGGCAGGAGAGGTCCGTAGGCTGGTGGAAGCAGCCGTCACTGACTATGACGAGCGCGCCCTTATGGGGCCTCTTCCACCCCTTGGCCCGTTGGATGCTGCCCGTAGGTTCCTGTTCGATGCCGTAGCCGGCTTTGGAGTGCTCCAGCCACTCCTCGACGATCCTTCAATAGAAGAGATCTGGCTCAACGCGCCAAACGAAATATATGTGGCACGCAACGGGGAGTCAGAGCTGACCTCGCTGAGCCTCTCCGAGCAACACGTGCGTGACCTCGTAGAACGCATGCTCAAAAGCTCCGGCAGGCGGCTGGACATGTCGTCCCCTTTTGTGGACGCGGCACTGCCGGACGGATCCAGGCTCCACGTAGTCATTCCGGATGTAACCCGCCGGCACTGGGCCGTGAACATCCGCAAATTCGTCGTGAAGGCCAGCCGACTGGAACACCTGGTCGAGTTGGGAACGCTGACACCGCAGTCGGCACGATTTCTCGGCGCAGCGGTGTCCAGTGGCCTCAACATCCTTGTGTCGGGGGCCACCCAGGCAGGCAAGACAACCATGCTGAACTGTCTGGCGGCGAGTATAGGTAGCCGGGAGCGTGTCATCACGGTCGAGGAGATCTTTGAACTTCAGTTTCCGCTCCGGGACGTGGTGGGTCTGCAGTGCCGGCAGCCGAACCTCGAAGGTGAGGGCGAAATTCCACTCCGTCGCCTGGTCAAGGAAGCGTTGCGGATGCGTCCGGACCGGCTGGTGGTAGGGGAGGTGCGGGAAGCCGAGAGCCTGGACATGCTGATTGCCCTTAACAGTGGCCTGCCCGGAATGTGCACCGTCCATGCGAACTCGGCGCACGATGCTGTGACCAAGATCTGCACGTTGCCGCTGCTGGCGGGGGACAACATCTCCAGTGCGTTCGTGGTCCCCACCGTTGCATCCTGCATCGACCTTGTAGTGCACTGCAGCAGGCATCCCGATGGGCGTCGGCAAGTGACCCAAATCCTATCGTTGGGGCGCCGCGTGGAAAACGGCATCATCGAGTCGTCACTGGTTTTCGCCCTGGAGAATGGAATCCTGCAACCACGGGCCAACGCCATGCCGGCAGCTGAGAAGTTTTCGCGTGCAGGATACGACCTCGCCACGCTGCTGGATCCGCGATGATCCCGGCGCTGATGGGGGCGGCGCTAGGGATGGGCCTCTTCCTCATTTGGTGGTCCTGTTGGGAAACGCCGGACCCCGGGAACCGCGTGCGAAAGCCCGGCCACCTGGCTGACCTGCTCGCGGTTGCCGGGGTCGACAGGGTCTCAGCCCGCGGTTTGGCCGGTACTTGCTTGGGCCTCGGGGTTTTTGTAGCACTGGTGTTCTACGGGCTTAGCCATTCGTGGCCCATTGCCGGCTGCTTCGGACTTTTCGGCACATGGCTTCCCGTCACCATCCTCAGGTGGCGGGCCAAAAAGAGGACGGCCCTGCTGCGCCAACTCTGGCCTGACGTCGTGGATCATCTGCGCTCTGCGATCCGTGCGGGCCTGCCCCTGCCCGAGGCCCTCATTCAGCTTGGAGAAAAGGGACCTGAGGAATTGCGGCCCATTTTTCGTGAGTTCGGCGCTGACTATCGCGCCGGAGGCCAGTTTGATGGGTCTCTAAACAAGTTGAAGCAGCGATTGGCTGACCCGGTGGCCGACCGCATCGTCGAAGCGCTCCGGCTGACCCGGGAGGTAGGCGGTTCGGACCTGGGGAAGCTCTTGGGCACCTTGGCGGAATTCCTGCGGGAGAATGCCCGGACCCGCAGCGAGCTCGAGGCGCGGCAGTCGTGGACCATCAATGCCGCCCGGCTTGCCGTCGCGGCTCCCTGGATCGTGATGATCCTGCTTGCCAGCAGGCCGGAGGCGATCCAGGCCTACAACACGCCTATGGGCGCCGCAGTCCTGCTCGGCGGCTTGGTGGTCTCGCTTGTTTGCTACACGGTGATGTTGAAGATCGGGGCCCTGCCACAGGACGAAAGAGTGCTCCGATGATCATCATCCCGCCTGCAGCAGTAATCTGCGGTATCGGCCTTGGCCTTGGTTTGTGGCTCGTGATCTTCCGGTCACCTCCCATGCGCGCCCTGACGCTTTCCCAACGCATAGAGCCCCAACTTAAGTCGCAAAACCTGGAGTCGAGGCTCCTGCACGCCGGCGAGCAGAACCTGACACCTTTCGGCCCCCTCGAACGAATTTTCCGTCCCGTCTTCCGGGACTGGCTGTCCGCATTGGGAAGACTGAACCCCACGCCTGGTGCCACGGGCCGGCGGCTGGCCCAGGCAGGAATCAACAAGTCTGCCATCGACTTCCGCGCTGAACAGTTGCTGTGGGCTGCTGCGGGTTTTGTCCTCTCAGCGACTTTCATGCTCATTGGAGCCGCAGCGGGCAGGTTCAGTCCGCTCTTGGCAGCGGCGGTAATTATCGGCAGTACCGCAGCGGGTTTTGTGTTGCGGGATTACTGGCTTGGCGCCCAGGTCCGCCGGCGGGAAGCGCGGATGATGGCCGAGTTTCCCAGCCTTGCCGAACTGATGGCCCTGGCCGTCGGCGTAGGGGAGAGCGCAACAGGCGCATTGGATCGCGTCTGCAGGAGTGCCAACGGTGAGCTGTCCAAGGAATTTTCGAAGATCCTCGCGGAGACCAGGGCCGGCAAGCCGCTGATTCTGGCAATGCAGGAGTTCTCTGCGCGCACCGACCTTGCGCCGCTGGTCAGGTTTGTTGACGGCATCATCGTTGCGGTGGAAAGAGGAACACCCCTTGCGGACGTGCTTCGCGCGCAGGCGCAGGACGTGCGCGATTCGGCCAAGCGGGACCTGATGGAAGCTGCCGGGAAAAAGGAAATCGCAATGATGGTGCCCCTGGTTTTCGGGGTGCTTCCCCTGACCGTGGTGTTTGCTGTCTTCCCCGGCCTGGCCGCCATCAACCTGGGCTTCTGATGGGGAGAAAGACCCGAAGCCCGGACCCGCTGCCATTAGTTAAAGCCCACCTTAGGAACCAGGAATAGGACTCAAGATGAAAACCATGGGAACCCGCTGTGCACTGCTGCTTCTTGGCCTTGCCGCTTTACTGCAGCTCAAGGTGCCCGCGACAGCCGGGAGGGGGCGCCCTATCGGTGCACAGTACACCGAAGGCAGGGAAGACCTTCAGGTGCCTCCGACCATCGGTAACGATAACCCTGAACGAGGTGACGTTCCGGGATGGGTGATGATAACCCTGATGTCCGCGGTCCTGGTTGCAGCCCTGCTGGCGCTCGCGGGCCCCGCCTTGGAGGCCATGTTCAACCAGGCAATGGACAAGGTGGGGAACTGAACCATGCTGCCGTCCGCTCACGGACCCGTGCAGCCAGTGCTGCCCAGGCCGGGCGAGCGGGGTTCAGCCGTGGTGGACTTCGTCCTGGTTGGCGGGTTGCTGACGATGTTCTTCCTTGCGATTATTCAGCTGACCCTGGTTCTGCATGTCCGGAACACACTTATTGATGCTGCTGCCTCTGGTGCCCGGTACGGCACACTCGCTGACCGCAATGCCGCCGACGCGCAAGAGCGGACCCGCAGCCTCATCAGCATGGCCCTGAACGAAGGCTTTGCTGACCAGGTCAGTACGCAGGAAGTAACTGTCCAGGGGATGCGCACCCTGGAAGTGACTGTCCGGTCCCCAATGCCGGTCATCGGCCTGATTGGGCCCCGGGACCTGCTGGAGGTGAAAGGGCATGCGGCTGTCCAGCCTTGATCCGTTCAGCGCCAGCCCGTTGCCCCACCCCGACGGACCACCCCGCGCCAGTGCGCAGTCCTGTTCCAGTGCCCAGTCCCGCTCCAGCGCACAGTCCGGTTCCAATCTGTTCCTGGTCAAGGCCCGCGTGGCAGAAGTGCTCTGCAGGGAGCGTGCCGGGGGCACGCACGTGGGCGACCCATCCCACTGCCCCAGGCCTGCTCGCGGGGAGCACCAGCAGCAGGGCTTTGTGCATGAGGAGCAGGGGAGCGGACACGAGCAAGGAAGTGCGGTAGTCGAGTTCACGTTCCTTGCACTTCTGCTGATGGTCCCGCTGGTGTACTTCGTGATCACCGTCGGGCAAATCCAGGGCGGTTCCTTCGCTGTGGTGGGTGCCGCGGACCAGGCGGCGAAGGTTTTTGTGGCACAGCCGGATTCCTCCACAGCCCAGGCAGCTGCGGAGCAGGCCGTGGCCCTCGCCCTTTCCGACTTCGGGCACTAGGCAGACAGGGCCCGCATGGCCACGACCTGCAACCCTGCTGACTGCCAGGCCGCCGGAACCACGGTGACTGTCACCGTAAGCCTGAGCGTACCGCTGCCGTTCATTCCGTTCGCCGACGGATTATCAGCCACGGAGGTTGAGGCGTCTTCCACCCAATTGGTAGGCCGGTACCGGTGAAACGCCGGGAATCGGACCAGAGCGGCCAGGTCATGGTGATGATTCTCGGCTACATCACCCTGGCACTTCTGGTGGCGACGGTCGTCGTCGGCATATCTGCCGTCTATCTGGAGCACAAGCGCCTGCTGTCCCTGGCAGACGGGGCATCGCTTGCGGCGGCCGACAGCTACACCCTGGGTGAAGTCACATCCCAGGGTGGAAGCCCCTCGGCTGTCCTTAATCCCGCGCGCGTCCGCAATGTAGCTGCCGACTTCGTCTCGAGGAGCCCAGCCTCGCAGCGTTTCTCAGGCCTCGCCGTCGCCGCTACAACGGGTACACCTGACGGTTCCACCGCCGTCGTGGTCCTCACGGCAGACGTGCACCCACCTGTGGTGAACTTCCTTGTCCCTGATGGCATCCGAATCGAGGCGACGTCCACCGCCCGCTCACGCCTGACCCGCTGAGTCATGCACCCGCTGAGCCAATGATCCTGGCAGCGCCGGGCCGTACCGCTCCATAGCGTAGGCTTAAACAACCATGGCCAATATTGATTTTTCCGCTGAAATCCGGGCGCTGCGCGCCACCTACGAGTCCATTGAACGCGTCAGCGACGTGGAGACACTCAAGGAAGACATCGCCGAACTCAGCGAGCGGGCAGGGGAGCCGGACCTTTGGGACGACCCCGCGGCCGCGCAGAAAATCACCTCCCGGCTTTCCCACCGCCAGTCCGAACTGGAGCGACTCACCAGCCTGGCATCCCGGATCGACGACCTTGAAGTCCTCGTTGAGCTTGGGCAGGACGAGGACGACGCGGACTCGATGGGGGAGGCCGCGACAGAACTTGAGTCCATTAGGAAAGCCCTCAAGGACCTGGAAGTGGTCACCCTGCTGTCCGGCGAGTACGACGAACGCGAAGCCGTGGTCTCCATCCGCGCCGGCGCGGGAGGTGTGGACGCCGCAGACTTCGCCGAGATGTTGATGCGCATGTACCTCCGGTGGGCCGAGCGGCACGGCTACCCCACCACCGTCATGGACACGTCCTACGCGGAGGAGGCCGGGCTCAAGTCGGCCACCTTCGAGGTGAAGGCTCCCTACGCGTACGGCACGCTCAGCGTGGAAGCCGGAACCCACCGTCTCGTCAGGATCAGCCCGTTCGACAACCAGGGCCGCCGCCAGACGTCCTTTGCCGCCGTGGAAGTCATTCCGCTGATCGAGCAGACGGACTCCATCGACATCCCGGACAACGAAATCAGGGTGGACGTGTTCCGTTCGTCGGGCCCCGGCGGCCAGTCGGTCAACACCACGGACTCCGCCGTCCGCCTCACCCACATCCCGACCGGCACGGTGGTTTCCATGCAAAACGAGAAATCGCAGCTGCAGAACCGCGCCGCCGCCATGCGCGTGCTGCAGTCCCGGCTCCTGCTGCTGAAGAAGGAGCAGGAGGATGCGGAGAAGAAGGCGCTGGCCGGCGATGTTAAAGCTTCGTGGGGTGACCAGATGCGCTCCTACGTTCTGAACCCGTATCAAATGGTGAAGGACCTGCGCACCGAGCACGAAGTGGGCAACACGTCCGCAGTGTTCGACGGCGAGATTGACGACTTCATCGATGCGGGCATCCGCTGGCGTACTGACAACCGCAACGCCGAAAAGTAGGCCTGCCGGCCCCGCCGTCCTGCAGCTGATCCAGCGACACGCCCCCGAAAGCAGGTCGAAGCACGGGGGACCCTGCGTATAGTCGAGGGGCCGGGGCCCTACTTTCCCCAAACTAAAACCCGTGCACCGGCTGCAGAACTGGGCTGCATCACAAGAATCAGCCATGCCCTGCAGGGTACTTAGGGCCATGATCCGATTCGAAAATGTCACCAAGGTTTACGACCAGAAAGCCCGTCCGGCGCTGGACTCTGTCACCCTTGAGATTGACCGCGGCGAATTCGCCTTCCTTGTCGGTGCGTCCGGCTCCGGAAAATCCACCTTCCTCCGCCTGGTGCTGAAGGAAGACCGCGCCACCTCCGGCGCTGTTTACGTGGCGGGCCAAAACGTCGCGAAGATTTCCAGTTGGCGTGTTCCGCGCCTCCGCCGGGGCATCGGCGTCGTGTTCCAGGACTTCCGCCTCCTGCCCCAAAAGAATGTCTTCGCCAACGTGGCGTTCGCCATGCAGGTCATCGGCAAGAGCCGCAGCGTCATCCGCGACACCGTCCCGGAGGTCCTGAAGACCGTCGGCCTCGAAGGCAAGGAACACCGCATGCCGCACGAGCTGTCCGGCGGCGAGCAACAGCGCGTGGCCATCGCGCGTGCCGTGGTCAACCGGCCCGGGATCCTCCTCGCGGACGAACCCACCGGAAACCTGGACCCCACCACGTCCATGGGAATCATGGGCGTCCTGGACAAGATCAACCAGAACGGAACCACCGTGGTGATGGCCACCCACGATGACGACATCGTCAACGAAATGCGCAAACGGGTGGTCGAACTCAGGAACGGCGTGGTGATCCGCGACGAAGCCAAGGCCTTGTACACCTCGATGATTCCCGTCGTCGGCCAGTCCAGGCGCCTTAAGGACGCCAGTGGCAGGGAAACGCCCGACGGCGGGCTGCCGGGCAACGGCGCTGAAGGCGAGGCCCAGCGGTGAGGCTCGCATTCATCCTTTCGGAAATCGGCAGCGGGCTGCGCCGCAACCTTTCCATGGTGGTCTCGGTCATCCTGGTGACGTTCGTGTCCCTCACCTTCGTGGGTGCGGCCGGAATGCTGCAAATGCAGATCAACCAGATGAAGGGCTACTGGTACGACAAGGTCCAGGTGGCGATCTTCCTTTGCAGTGAAGGTTCGACGGCGCCGGGTTGCGCTTCCGGGCCAGTCACCCCTGAGCAGCAACAGGGCTTGAACGCGCTCCTTGAGTCCCCGGCCGTGGCGCAGTACATCAACGACTTTCAGTTCGAGTCCAAGGATGAGGCCTACAAGCACTTCAAGGACCAGTTTTCGAACTCTCCGATCGTCGATTCCGTGACGCCGGACCAGCTGCCCGCATCGTTCCGGATCAACATGAAGGACCCGGAAAAGTACCAGATCATCAGCGAGACGTTTTCCTCCCAGCCAGGCGTGGAAACGGTGATCGACCAGCGCCAGCTCCTCGAACGCCTCTTCTCGGTGATGAACGGTGCGTCCCTTGTGGCGGTCGGCATCGCAGGGGTCATGATCGTCTGCGCCATCCTGCTGATCGCCACCACCATCAGGCTCTCCGCGTTCAGCCGGCGCCGCGAAACCGGAATCATGCGCCTGGTCGGTGCCTCAAAAACCGTGATCCAGCTGCCGTTCATCCTGGAAGGCGTCATAGCAGCGGTCATCGGCGCTGCCCTGGCCTCGGGCACCCTGTGGGCCGTAGCGCAATACTTCCTGGGCGACTATATGTCGCGGCAATACCCGGATACGGCCTTTATCTCATCCGGGCAGACCCTGATCATCGCCCCGGCGCTGATAATCCTTGGCGGATCCTTGGCAGGAATTTCGTCTCTCTTGACCTTACGTAGATATTTGCGCGTTTAGGCTGTGCACACCGCGACCTAGGAATGCCCATGAACCTCATTCACCAAACCTTGCCCCGCCCCCGGCACAGCCGAGGGCGGGCCGCTGCCCGCCGTTTGGGGATCGTCAGCGGCGTGCTCACCGTCATCCTTTCGGCCGGGATGGCCCTTGCCACACCCGTCGCTTTCGCCGACGACCTCGAAGACCGCCAAGCCGCGCTCGAGGCCGAAGCCGCACGCGTCCAGGCATCCCTCGAATTCGTCGATTCCCGGATCGCCAAGGCCGCCAGCGACCTGGTGATCTACCAGGGACAGTTGCCCGGTGCCCAGCAGGCACTCCTTGAGGCACAGGGGCGGGTAGCCGGGGCTGTCAAGGAGGTAGAGGCGCTGTCGGCCCGCGTGGACATGGCCCAGCAGAACAAGGCCAAGATCACCCAGCAGCTGGAGACGGACAAGCAAAAGATCGCGGACACCAAGAAACTGATTGGGCAGATCGCCACCCAGGCCTACAAATCCGGCGGCGTTCCTTCGAACCTGTCGCTCTTCTTCGGCTCCAACAGCGGCAGCAGCCTGACCGAAACCATGGACCTTGCGGACCAGGCCATGCGCAGCCAGAACGCAGCCATGGACAAGCTCAGCCAGCAGAACGCCACCAACGTCAACTCCGAAGCGCGCCTGCAAGCTGTCGAAGCTGAGATCAAGGACCTCAAGGCCAAGGCCGACGCCGCCCTGGAGCGGGAGAAGGCCGCCCGCGACGAGGCTGCGGCCAAGAAGGCCCAAGTCGACCAGCTCATTGCGGACACCACCCGCCTCGATGCCGAACTCCAAGCGGCAAAGCCCGGCATCCAGGCCCAGTTGGCCGGCGTCCAGGCCAACCAGAACCAGGTGGCCAACGAGATCGCCGAACGCGACCGCAGGGCCCGTGAAGCTTGGGAAGCCGAGCAGCGCAGGCAGGCGGCTGCTGCTGCCGCTGCGGCGGCCGCGGCCGCGGCCGCCGCAAACCGCCCGGCCCCGCCCGCGCAGCCGTACGTCCCGCCCGCCGCGGGGTCGCCGTCGGCGTTTGGCCTCCGCCACCCCTTCGACGGCAGCATCCCCATCACCTCCGGTTTTGGCTACCGCACCACCCCGCCGGGAACCATCGACTTCTATGGCACCGGTGGATACATGCACACCGGAATCGACTTTGGCGCAGCCTGCGGCACGCCCGTGTATGCGGCAGCTGCCGGTGAGGTCTTCAGCTCAGGCTGGAATTCCGCCGATGGTGGCGGTTGGCGCGTCAAGATCGATCACGGCGTGGTGCAGGGCAATACTCTCACCACCATCTACTACCACAACTCCAGCATCGTGGTTTCGAATGGGCAGAGGGTCTCCCAGGGCCAGCTCATTGCCTACTCCGGCAGCACCGGCAACTCCACGGGTTGCCACGCCCACTTCGAAACCTGGCTCAATGGTGCCGCCGTCGACCCCATGGGATTGCTGTAGGGGCGAAGCGCTGCTGCCGTAGACTGGTATAGCTCCGCGCCGCAGGCCCGGAGGCACCCGACCTGAACCCGAGGAGTTTCCCCGTGCCTAAAGAAAGTGGCCGTAGGGTAGTGGCCACCAACCGCAAGGCCCGGCACGATTACCACGTGCTGGACACTTACGAGGCCGGCATCGCGCTGATGGGCACCGAAGTGAAGTCCCTGCGTGAGGGCCATGCCTCCATGGTGGACGGATTTTGCACGTTCTATAACGACGAACTGTGGATGGAAGCCATCCACATTCCCGAATACAACCAGGGCAGTTGGACCAACCACGCGGCACGCCGGCGCCGCAAGCTGCTGCTGCACCGGGAAGAACTCATCAAGATCTCCCACAAGGTCCGGGAGTCCGGCTACACCATTGTTCCCCTCCAGCTGTACTTCGTGGACGGCAAGGCCAAGGTGGAAATCGGTGTTGCCCGCGGCAAGCGCGAATACGACAAGCGGCAGACGCTGCGGGAACAGCAGGACAACCGTGAAGCCCAGCGTGAGATGCGCGAGCGCAACCGGCGCCGGTAGGAATTATTTCCACGGGTCATGCGTTAGTATGGATAGTCCGGCAGGCTTGCCAGCCGGTTTGGTAACAAAATACGGGGATGATCGGTTTCGACGGTGTTAGTCGCGACAGGTGAAGCGGGCCGAGGATGCAGAATTATCTCGTAAACGCTTTCTGCAAACCAATAAGTGCCGAATCTAAGCGCACTGACTTCGCTCTTGCTGCCTAAGCAGTAAGACAGTCCGTCAGCCCGGGGTTGCTATCGCCCCGGATCCTGGCGTCATTTAGATAGCCACTGCTGTTTGCTCCCGTCATCGGAGTAAACGGGACTTTTAGATGACTGGGCCCGGATCAGCCAGCTGTTTGCAGCATGGCTGGGGCCGAGAAAATCCGACGCAAACTGCGCCCGGAGAAGCCCTGACAACACGACATCGGACGGGGGTTCAATTCCCCCCATCTCCACCCACGGGTAAAACACCCCGGTCTTCGGACCGGGGTGTTTTTCTTTGCCTGTCAAGGCAAAGGGACCCGGGCCTAAATGCTCTACCGGGCTGGCCCCGCAAGCCGTTACCTTCGACTGCATGCACAACGATCCACCGCAAACGCCTACCGAAGTCCTGGACGCCGGAACGTGCTGGGACCTCCTGCGTGGAGTATCCGTCGGCCATTTGGCAGTGCTGGTGAACGGATACCCGGAGGTGTTCCCGGTCAACTACAAAGTGGACCACGAATCGCTGGTCTTCCGGACGGGGGAGGGAACGAAACTGCGCGCAGCAGGCGGGCCGCTCGCCGTCGCCCTGGAAGCCGACGGCCATGATGCCGCCAAAGCATGGAGCGTCCTGGTCAAAGGCAAGGCCGTCATCCTCGAGCCATCGGAGGAACTGATGAAGGGAGCAGGGCTTACCCTGTTTCCCTGGCAGGCCGGTGAAAAGGAGCACTTTGTCCGGATCGTTCCCAACTCCGTAACGGGCAGGCGTTTTTCCATCACGTCCCCGTTGACCTGGTGGAGCCACGTGGGGCACACAGCCGGCGCAAAGACATAGGGTTCCAGTGGCCGCGTCGTGACCCGGCGGCCGCGCCGGGCCCTAGGGCCCTGTCCGGAATGACCGCTTTGCTGGTACCACTGACCTATGATCGGGTCGCCCACCGCCGCTGCTGCCAAGCCACCGTTTGACGCCGTCATCTTCGACCTGGACGGGGTGGTCACCAATACAGCGCTGGTCCACCAGGCTGCCTGGAAAGATGCGTTCGACCGGATCCTGCGTGACCCAAGAGTCCCTGCCGGCGCCAACCGTGCCCCGCTCAGCAGGAATGACTACCTCACCTTCATCGACGGGATGCCGCGGGAGGAGGGGGTGGTACGGTTCCTGGCTGCCAGGGGAGTGCAGGTTGAGAAGGGAAACGAGACGGACGAAGCCGGCGCATGGACCGGGTTCGGCCTGGGTGCCTGGAAGAACGAACTGTTCCTGAAACACCTCCGGACCGACGGCGTCCAGAGTTACCCAGGCACCCTGGATTTGCTGCAGAGGCTTGCGGGCGCGGCAGTGCCCACTGCTGTGGTCACCTCAAGCCGGAACGCCGGGTTGGTCCTGGAAGCGGCGGGCATCCAGGATCTCTTCAGGGTGGTGCTGGACGGAACGACGGCGGCCCGGCTCGGCCTGCGCGGAAAACCGGCGCCGGACGTCTTTCTTGCGGCCGCATCGCGGCTTGGGGTCTCCCCGCCACATGCGGTGGTGATCGAGGACTCCGCGGCGGGGGTTGAGGCCGGCCGCCGGGGTGACTTCGGCCTCGTTGTCGGAATCGACCGGACCGGCAACCGCCGGCAGCTTGAGGCAGCCGGCGCCCATACCGTCCTCAACGACGTGGGGGAGCTGGATCTGGGCCAGGTCATCGGCAACGCCTGGCACCTCGTCTATGAAGGTTTCGACGCCGCACACGAGGGACACCGGGAAGCCCTGACCACGCTGGGCAATGGTTACATGGGCGTCCGCGGGGCGGCGCCCGAAGGCGGCAGCTTCAGCTACGCGGGCATGTACCTCGCCGGCGTCTACAACCGTGTCCGCGCGGAAGCCGGCGGCGAGACGCTGCTGGAAGAACACATGGTCAACGCCCCCAACTGCCTGCCGCTCGACCTGCGCCTGCCGGGCCAGCAGTGGTGGTCGGAGGGCGGAATGACCTCGGTCCGCGAGCACAGGGTCCTGGACCTCAGACGGGCGGTACTGGAGCGGCGGCTGCTGCTGGAGACAGCGGACCACCGCAGGCTGGAAGTAGTGCAAACCCGTTTCGCGTCCATGGCCGAGCCCCATCTGCTGGTCCTTGAGACGGTTATCACCGCGCTGGGCTGGAGCGGTCAGGTGGAGGTCCGCAGCGGTGTCAACGCCGGGGTCCGCAACGCCAACCTCCCCGAACACGCCGAGGGTTCGGACGTCCACATCGCTGACAGGACAGCCTCCCACCGCTCCATCCCTGAGCCGTCCGCGCTTGCTGCCTCCGTCGTCGAAGTGGAAACTACCCAGAGCCTCATCCGCATCGCCGCGGCCTATCGGACACAGGTATTCCCGGAAGCGGAGGGAGTTGAGGAGGGCAGGAAAGGGGCCTTCCATTTCCAGACTCTCCTGCTGTCCCTCAGTGCCGGCGCCGCGGTGCGGATCACCAAGACGGTGGCAGTGGTGACGTCCCGTGACCGTGCCATATCCTCTCCGGAAGCCGGTGCCCGTGCGGTCCTGGCGCGTATCCCCGGGGACTTCGATTCGCTGCTGACGGCGCACGAGGAAGCGTGGCGGCGCGAGCTGCGGCCGTTCATGGTGGAGATCGATGCCCCGGTCCAGGTGCGCCTTGTCCTGAACCTGCACATATTCCATCTGCTGCAGACACTGACACACCATACGACCGAACTGGATGCCGGCGTGACGGCGCGTGGACTCCACGGCGAGGGCTACCGGGGCCACGTCTTTTGGGATGAGCTGTTCGTCCTGCCGGTACTCGCCTCGAGGACGCCTGAGGTTGCGCGTGCCGTCATCGATTACAGGTGGCGGCGGCTTCCCGCCGCCCGGCATGCCGCGGCCCTGGAAGGTCTGGCAGGGGCGAAATTTCCGTGGCAAAGCGCCAGCGCCGGAACCGAGGAAACGCCCAAATGGTTGTACAACGACAGGTCCGGCAGGTGGGTCAAGGACCACTCGCACCTGCAGGTGCACTCCGGACTTGCTGTCGCGTTCAATGCCTGGCAGTACTTCCAGACCACTGGTAACAAGATCTGGCTCCTGCAAAAGGGGGCGGAACTGGTGATCGAGGTTGCCCGTTTCTTCCGCTCACTGGCGGACTACGACCAGCAGGAGGGCCGTTACCACCTGCGCGGCGTCGTGGGACCGGACGAATACCACACCGGCTATCCCGGCAGCGACGGACCCGGCCTGGACGACAATGCCTACACCAATGTCATGGCGGCATGGGCCTGCTCCACGGCAAGGGGAATCATGGCCTTCCTGCACGGCAGCGAACGTGCCGTACTCATGGAACGCCTGGGTGTCACAGAGGAGGAAACCGCCGGGTGGGCGCACGTGGGATCGGCGATGTACGTCCCCTTTCACGAGGACGGCGTCATTAGCCAGTTCGAGGGCTACGGGTCGTTGAAGGAACTCGACTGGGACCACTACCGGGACAGGTACGGCGACATTGAGCGGCTGGACCTCATCCTCGAGGCCGAAGATGACAGTACCAACTGCTACAAGCTGGCAAAGCAGGCCGACGTCCTGATGCTCCCGTACCTGTTGGGGCACGACGGACTGGTCAGCATTCTTCGGCGGCTTCAGTATGCATTCACGGCGGAACACCTCAACAAGACGATCGAGTATTACCTGGCCAGGACGGCGCACGGCTCCACCCTGAGCAGGGTTGCCCACGCGTCCGTCCTTGCGGGCCTGGACGCGGACCGGGCGTGGGACAGTTTCCGGGAAGCGCTCGACGCCGATCTTGACGATACCCAGCACGGCACCACGCGCGCGGGCATCCATTTGGGCGCGATGGCCGGAACCATCGACGTGGTCCAGCGCAGCTTTGCGGGGCTCCGGTTCAGCGGTGACACGATCCTGTTTGCACCCAACCTCCCCACCGGGCTGCGCGCCGTTGCCTTTGAGGTCCTCTACCGGGGACACCGCCTCCGCATACATCTCAAGGACGGGGACATGAGCATCGCCTCTGCTCCCGGTGACGCCGGCCCCATCAAGGTGCAGGTGCATGGCAATGACGAGGTCCTTCCTCCCGGGCAAACCCTCCATTTTCCGTTGCCTGTCCGGGCTTCGGGGGTGGTGGTCCGGTGAAGCGGCTGGGGATCCTCACCAGTGGCGGTGACTGCCCGGGCGTGAACGCGGTCATCCGGGGAGCCGTGCTGGGCGGACACGTTTCGCATGGCTATGGATTCATCGGGTTCCGGGACGGTTGGCGGGGTGTGTTGGAGCAGGACATTTACCCTTTGCCCCGTACGAGTGTCCGTGGGATCGCCCGCCTGGGTGGAACCATCCTGGGCACGTCCCGGACCAACCCGCTGGTGGGCAATGGAATCGAGGGTGTCCGTGCCTGCGTCCGGCACAACGAACTGGACGGCCTGATTGCCATTGGGGGAGAGGGAACACTGGCAGCCGCCCGGGAACTCTGCTCCCAGGGCATCAACGTGGTGGGAGTGCCCAAGACCATCGACAATGACCTCGGCGCCACCGACTACACCTTCGGCTTTGATTCTGCGGTGCAGACCGCCACCGAAGCCATCGACCGGCTCCGGACCACCGGCGAGTCGCACCACCGGTGCATGGTGGCCGAGGTCATGGGCCGCAGTGCGGGCTGGATAGCACTGCATTCCGGGATGGCATCGGGCGCGCACGCCATCCTGATACCTGAACATCCGGTGTCCCTGGACCAAATTTGCTCGTGGGTGCTGTCAGCCCGTGACCGGGGCAGGGCTCCGCTCGTGGTGGTGGCCGAGGCCTTCGCTCCTGAAGGCCACGAAGCACCGTACGCGCCCCGTGGCCTGGATACTTTCGGACGCCCGCGGCTGGGAGGCATCGGACTGCTGCTTGAAGGAGAACTGCAGCTGCGGACCGGCATCGAAACGCGCGCCACCGTCCTGGGTCACATCCAGCGTGGCGGCGAACCCACGGCCTTCGACCGTGTCCTTGCCACCAGGCTGGGCCTGGCCGCCGTCGAATCGGCAGCCGCCGGCAGGTGGGGCACCATGGTTTCGCTGCGCGGCACGGACATTGTCAACGTCGACCTTGAAGAAGCGCTGGGGGAACTGAAGGTGGTCCCTGAAGCGCGGTACCAGGAGGCCGCCGTCCTGTTTGGATGAGAGGCTACTGTTCCGGCCGGACCCGCAGGACTGCCGAACCGGTAATCCTGTCGGCAGCCAGGTCCTCAAGTGCCTTGGCCGCAGCCTGGAACGGGTAGGCCGTGGTGGTGAGGGTAAGCGAAAGCCTGGCTGCGAGAGCCAGGAACTCACGCCCGTCAGCCCGGGTATTGGCTGTCACGCTCCGCACCTGCCGTTCAAAAAAGAGCTCCCTGGTGTAATTGAGGGCCGGGATGTCGCTTAGGTGGATTCCGGCGATGGCCAGCGTTCCGCCCCGGTCCAGGGCGCGCAGCGCAGCGGGGACAAGGTCTCCAACCGGTGCGAAAAGAATGGCGGAATCGAGCGGTACCGGCGGCTGGTCATAAGCGTCCCCCGCATAATCAGCTCCCAACTCCAGGGCGAGCGACCGCGCGCCGTCAGACCGGGTCATGACATACACGGAGGCGCCCTGTTTAAGCGCCAACTGGGCGGTGATGTGGGCAGAGCTGCCAAAGCCGTAAATGCCAAGGCGGCCACCCACGGGAAGGGCGGCGCGCTTCAGCGCGCGGTACCCGATGATGCCCGAACACAGCAGTGGTGCCGCCTGCTCATCCGGGAAGGCTGGAGGTACCGGGTAGGCAAAGTCCTCCGCAACCGTCAAGTACTCGGCATAGCCGCCATCCCTGTCCCAGCCGGTGAAGACGGGCGACTGGCACAGATTTTCATCACCCCGGCGGCAGTAGTCGCACCTGCCGCAAACCCCGCCAAGCCACGCCACACCCACCCTGTCGCCAGTCCTGAACCGGGAGCAGGCAACTCCTGCCTCAACAACCACGCCGATTGCTTCATGCCCGGGCACAGTCTGCGCACGGTGCGGTGCCAGGTCTCCTTCAGCGAGGTGGAGGTCGGTGCGGCAAACACCGCAGACAGTCACTTCCACCAGGAGTTCGTTGGCCGCAGGCGTGGGAGTGGCACGGAGTCCCTGAACCAGCGGGTGGGTGGATATGGGGCCCGGCCCGTTCACCCACCATGCGCGCACGGTGTCTCCTGCCCGTAATTCCTACTCGAAACCGGCGCGGGTTGCGTCGTCCAGCGAGGTTTGCCACAGCAGTGGTGCGTCCACCGTGAAGCGCCTCCCCGTTATCGACTCCGGCGTGATGCGGATGAAGTGCTCCTGCCCCACGCCCTGCCATGGAAACAGCGCCCGCTTGACGTCGTCCAGGTCAGGGCCCGTGGGCGTCGCTTCAACAGCCGTGCCTTTGACCACGACGCTCCATGCGAGCCCGAATTGGGAGCTGACCGCATCTGCTTCGAGGGCCACGGTGGCTTCCGACTGGAGGGCCTGGTGCTTGGTACCGCCGCCGGTGCGGAAAACCAGCGTCCTGCCGTCCACCTTGTAATTGACGGGAAAGACATCCGGATGGCCATCGGCGATGACGGCCAGGCGCCCCACCCCGGTCTGGGCGAGGAGCGTCCAGCACTCGTCCGCGTCAAGGATTTCCGGCACAGGCACGTTCGTTTTCTCAGTCATAGGCCACAGCGTAGGCAACTCTCCCGCCTCCCGTAAGGGCATAAAGGCCCGGCCTCCAAGGAAGGACCAATGCCCAAGGAAGGACCAATGGCACTTGGGGTCCGGCCGGCCCAATGGGACGCTGTGGGGACGCCCGGGAAACGCTCATCTTCCGGTGAAAGGTGGCCCATGCTGACCCATCTGTTCCTCAACCGCCTGCTGTGGGCTGTTGCCGGACTGCTGGCGCTCGCCGCTGCGGCAACGGGGCTTTGGCGGCCCGGAATCTACAACAGGGTGGTTGCCGCTGACCTGATCCCCGGCGCCTACTCCCAGGACCTGCTCTCCGTCGCGGCCGGGCTCGCGTTGCTGTACTTGGCCTACGCGGTTGGCCCGCACAGGGCCAAATACCAGATCGTGGCACTGGGGCTCCTTGGCTACCTCTTCTACGCATACGGGATCTACGTCATTGAGCGGACGTACAACGGCCTGTACCTGCTCTACATGGCAGTCTTCGCAGTGTCATTCTGGGCCATGGTCACCGCCGGGGCCACTATGGACCGCGACGCGCCATCCGCCTCCCTTCCCCGTGCACTGAGGCTGGTGTCAGCGGCCGGTGCCATCCTTCAGCCGCTGATCTTCTACCCTCTGTGGATCGGGATGCTCCTGCCCCTGATGCGGAGCGGCGAGCAGATTGACTCCCTCTACTCGATCTTCATCCTGGACCTTTGCTTCATCATGCCCGGGTTCCTGATCCTGTCCTTCCTCACGTACCGGGGCCACCGTACGGGACTGCTACTTCTCCCGGCCCTGTATGTCCTGGGTTTCACCCTCATTTTCTCCCTGGCGGTGGGTGAACTGGTCAAACCCCTGTTCGGTGCAGAACCAAGCCTGGCCGCCTTGCTGCCCGCCCTTGGGCTCTCGGGGCTCTTCCTGGTGCTCGGAAGCCTGCACATAGCCAAACTCCAGGCACTGGATCCGCCGGCAGCCAGTCCCGCCGGCCCGCAGCCCAACCATCAGCTGTCCGCGCAAGCCGGCGGCGAACGTCGGAGAATCCGTCCCACACAGTAAGGAGAGACACATGAAAGCCCTCGTCTACGGCGGACCGGGTGACAAGTCATGGACTGATGTCCCCGACCCCCGGATCCAGCAACCCGGCGACGTCATCGTCAAGGTCGATACCACCACGATCTGCGGCACCGACCTGCATATCCTCAAAGGTGACGTACCCGCCGTCGAAAAGGGCCGGATCCTGGGACATGAGGCGGTGGGAACCATTGTGGAAACCGGGCCTTCCGTGACCGGCCTGAAGGTGAATGACCGTGTCATCATCTCGTGCATCAAATCCTGCGGCCACTGTGCCAACTGCAAGACCGGACTCTATTCGCACTGCCTGGGAGGCGAGGGCCAGGAAGGCACCGGGTGGATCTTCGGACACCTGATCGACGGGACCCAGGCGGAGTATGTCCGCGTGCCGTACGCCGAAAACTCGCTGCACCTGCTGCCCTCGGGCGTCAGCGACGAACAGGCCGTCATGCTCTCCGATATCCTCCCCACCGGATTCGAAATAGGTGTCCAGTACGGCCGGGTGAAGCCCGGCGACACCGTGGCCGTTGTTGGTGCCGGGCCGGTGGGCCTGGCGGCGATCACCACGGCAGGACTGTACGGCGCAGCGACTGTGGTGGCCATCGACCTGGACGCCAACCGCCTGGCGAAGGCAAGGGAGTTCGGCGCCACGGACACTGTCCTTTCCGGCAGCAGTGACTGGAAGGAACAGGTCCTGGCCCTGACCGGCGGACAGGGCGTCGATGTGGCCATCGAAGCTGTTGGCGTGCCGGCAACATTTGGCATGTGCACCGACATAGTGCGGCCGGGTGGATCGGTGGCGAACGTTGGGGTGCACGGAAAACCGGTGGAGCTGCACCTGGAAAACCTGTGGATCCAAAACATCAACATCAGCATGGGGCTGGTGAATACCAACACGACGCCCATGCTGCTCAAGCTTGTGGCCCAGGGAAAGATCAGGGCGGAGAAGTTCGCCACGCACCATTTCAGTTTCGACCAGTTCCTTGACGCCTACGACACGTTTTCCCGGGCAGCCGAAACCAAGGCCCTCAAAGTGATCATCACGGCGTGAGACCGGAGGCCGCTACAGCCAGTCGGCGGAAAAATCGACCGGCGGCCACCAGCGGGTCCGCGGCGTGACAGCGAAACGGCGGCCGGTGATATCGGTGGGGGTAATGGCCACCAAGTGGTCCTTGATCCCCGGTTCCCAAGGTTCCCGGTCGGCGTCTTCCTCCGGAAGCTTCATGCTGGCTTCATCGAATGGCTGCGGCCTGCCCTTGGCGACAACGCTCCAGACCTGAGTGGCGTATGGGTTGAGGCCGTCCACCTCCAAGGCGGCAACCGAGCCGCTGAGCAGGGCACGGAGCTTGGTCCCCGGCGCCGTGCGGAACAGCAGGGTGTCGCCGGCGACCGAAAAATTCACGGGAAAAATCTCGGGAACGTCACCGTTGATGACCGCCAGCCGCCCGATATAGGAGGACCGAAGGTACCGCCAGCACTCCTCAGCGTTCAGTATTTCCGTTTGAGACCCTGCAGGGGAGTCAGTCATGCTCCGATCCTAAAGCCTTGACAGCCGCACCGCACCGCAATGCCGGCGTTCACCCACGGCGTAGCTCCACCGGGAGTGGACCGTGCCCGGCCATTGTTGTCTCCCGTAAGGACCCGTAAAGGGCATGGATTGCCGGAAGCGGCACCAGACCGGAGGTGCGTCATGGAACAGGCGCGGGAACCCATATCCACCGGAGACGAGGACGTCCTGGACTCGTACTCGCAAACGGTCATGCGTGTCGCGGCAGCGGTTACGCCCCACGTGGCAGCCATCGAGATGACCGCGAATAGGGGCAACGGCAGGGTGAGGGTGGGCGCCGGCTCGGCCGTTCTCTTCACGGAGGACGGATACCTGCTCACCAACTCACACGTCGTGGCAGGCACCCGGCACGGTTTTGCGGTGTTTGGAGACGGGAGCCGGATGGAACTGGAACTGGTGGGAGCCGACCCCCTGTCCGATCTTGCAGTGGTTCACGGTTCGCGGCCCAAGGTGCCACCTGCTCAGTTCGGCGCGGCCGAGACCCTGCGCGTGGGCCAGCTTGTGATTGCCGTCGGAAACCCACTGGGCCTGGCGGGGTCAGTCACCGCGGGCGTGGTCAGCGGTTTGGGCAGGGCCATTCCAGTCTGGGCGGGCGGCAACAGGAGGGTGATCGAGGACGTTATCCAGACGGACGCAGCGCTGAACCCAGGCAACTCCGGTGGAGCGCTGGCGGACACGCACTCCAGGATCGTCGGCATCAACACCGCAGTGGCGGGCGCTGGGCTGGGGCTCGCCATACCAATCAATGCCACCACCCGCAGGATCATCTCCGCGCTCCTGTCAGACGGGAGGGTACGCCGTGCCTACCTGGGCCTTGTCAGCACGCCCATCCGGCTCAACCCCAGCGCTGTGATCCGCAGCGGGCTGCGCGAAGGGCTCCGCGTCGTGGAGGTGCTGCCCGGCTCGCCGGCGGACAAAGCAGGCCTTGCCGCGGGTGACATTATCGTCACCGCCGGAGGCCGTCCCGTCAGCAACGCCGAAAGCCTGCAGCGGCTCCTCTTTTCCGATGCCATCGGCGAGCCGCTGGACGTGAAGGTACTCCGCGACGGCACCGAGTTGCACCTCACCGCCGTCCCGGAAGAAATGACAGGCAACGGCGCAGGATAATGCCCGACGCCGGACCGAAGGTACCCGGGGCACGTCACCTGGGGCGGGCCTAGGGACGGACTGGAGGCGCTTCCACGTCCGCGATGCCCACGAAACGGGTCCCCACGCCGTCGTACTCGCTGCGGACGCACCCGGGGCGGACGGCGGGAACATCGGAAGGCGCATGATGGCTGCATACCACGTAGGTGAAGTCCGGCCACCACTTCTTGGGCCGGGCCGCCTCCTCATAGCCACAGACGGCGCATTCCAGGTGCACCCACACCGGCCGCTTGCCCGTCCGGTTGGCGCGTGACTGCACCAGCCATGGCGGAGGATTGTCGAGGATGGCGCGGAGTTCGGCCTCCGTCATCCACTTCGGCAGGCCGTGGCGCTGCGCCATCTCAAGGGGAACATCAAGGGTTATTGCGGCGTCGCGTCTGCTGATCATCACCTTCCACCATACGGGAGGCCGCCAAATCGCCGGCCGGGCCCCCAACGGGAACAGCGTCGCTAGGAAGCCAGTGCACTGCCAGCGGCCGCGGCAGCAAAGCCAAGGCCCAGGTTGACCGCCAAGTTCAGGGCCGCGGCGCCGAACCGTGCTTCGCTGAGCAGGCGGATGGTGGCGGTGGTCCACGAACTGAAGGTGGTAAGTCCGCCGGCCAGTCCGGTGGCCAAACCCACCTGCCATTCCGCGCCCAGTCCCAGCCCGGCGGTCAGGCCGTGTGCCAGACCGATGATGAAGCAGCCGACGACGTTGACCAGCAGGGTGGCCCAGGGCCAGTGCAACGCCGCACGGCCATCGGTGCGGACGCTGCGGATGCTGCTGTGGTGTGCGAACCAGCTGTCGATCCCGAACCGCAGCAGCGCCCCGGCCACGCCAAACACTCCCACCAGGGCTGCCGTGATCATGCCGGGCCCCGGTTCCGGGCGATGAGCCTTCCGGTGCGCCAGCCCAGGCCTGCCGCCGAAAGGCCGAGCAACAGCGACAAGCCCAGGTAAAGGAGCCATACGGGGTGCTCACCCGCGCGTGCCAACTGGTCGGAGGCGAAAATGACCGCGGAAAAGGTGGTGAAGGAACCCAGCAGGCCCGGCCCGATGCCGGCGCGCAGCCAGAAGGCCGTGTGCGGGCGTGCCATCCAGACGGTGGTCAAAGCCGCGAGGACGAAACTGCCGCTGATGTTGATGCCCAGCGTGGCCCACGGGACCGAACCGGGCGCGTCCGGAAACGCCAGGCCCAGCCCGTAGCGCAGCTCACTGCCGATCAGTCCGCCGGCGGCGACAGCCAGCCAGGCACGGGCGGTGGGCAACGCCACGTCAGAGCCCGTCCAGGGCGCAGCCGGCATGCGGCGCGTCGCTGGAGACCCAGAGCGCCGAGGCGATTTCCTCAGCGAAATCGTACTCACGGGCGCCGCCGGGACCACCGATCCGCACCACCAGGGCTCCGCCGAAAGGCCGCCGTCCCACCACCTCGACGTCCGCATCAAGGTCGATGGCCTGGGCGGCCAGGTAGCGCAGCAGTTCCGGGTTGTCGTCGCTGATCCGGGTGATCCTGCCGGTATGTCCCTGGTCCAGCTCGGCGAGGAGGTGCGCGCGCGGCATCAGCACCTGCCCGTCCGCCGTGGGGATTGGATCGCCGTGCGGGTCACGCTTCGGGTCCCCGAGCTTGGCGGCGACCCGTTCGATGAACGTGTCCGATACGGCGTGTTCGAGTTGTTCAGCCTCATCGTGGACTTCGTCCCAGCTGTATCCGAGCCGCTGGACAAGGTATGTCTCGATCAGCCGGTGGCGCCGGACCATGGACAGCGCCAGCCGCAGGCCGGCCTCGGTCAGCGTGACGGCGCTGTAGGGCTTGTGGTCCACCAGGCCCTGGTCCTTGAGTTTGCGGACCATTTCCGAAACCGAGGAATTTGCCACCCCCAGCCGCTGTGCGAGCTGGGAGGACGTGATGGGCTTGTCCTGCCATTCGGTAAAGGAATAAATGACCTTGACGTAATCCTCGATCGAGGAGGAGGGCGCGCTGGTCTTCACGAATCCAAGCCTACCGGCTCTGCAGGCGCCATACGGGATGCGCCGTCATGCCTTGACGGCCCGCCAAGCCAGGGTGAGGTAGGGAAGGTCGATTTCCTGGTCAGGGGTGTAGGCAAGGTGTTCGTGCAGGTACCAGTCCAGGTTGGCCAGGACCTTGGCCCGCGTTGCCTCGCCGGCCCGGAGGTAGTAGCTGCGGGATTTAGTGAGTTCCATCAGGTCCGTGGTGTCCACTGTGTCCTGCCAGTGGGTGACATGCCCTTCGAGCCCCTGGAACTCCGGGCCGATGACGGGCTTGTGCCCCGGCCGGTAGACGTCGCCTGCGTGCATGATCCGGGAGAGCCGGTGCACCCAGGGCACTGAGGTGTCCAGCTGGTTCCACACCAGGCCGAGGGTTCCGTGCGGGCGCAGCACGCGGGCCAGTTCGGTGCTTGCCGCCAGGGCGTCGCACCAGTGCCACGCCTGGGCTACGGTGACGACGTCGAAGCTGGCGTCGGGCAGGCCTGTCGCCTCGGCAGTCCCCGGCATCGCCGTGGCAGCCGGGTAGTGTTCCGTGAGCTGGGCGAGCATGTCCGCCGAGGGGTCCACGGCCGTGACGTCCAGCCCCATGTCCAGCAGCAGCGCGGTGAACTTTCCGGTACCGGCACCAACGTCGAGGGCTTCATGGGCGTCGGCGGGCACCAGCCACCGGGCTGACTCCTCAGGGTAGCCGGGCCGGACGCGCTGGTAGTGCCTGCCGCCGTCCTGGAAGCTCTGGCCCAGTTCCCTGCGCCGCCCGTGATCAAGCTTGGGGCCACCCCGAACCACGCGTGGCCTCCTTCAGCTGACGTCCTGCGGTACCTTTCGAATTTACCGCATTCCCCTGGCACACGGTCAGCCGGCTGAAACAGGAGTGGCGGTTTCCGGCGTCAGTCGTCGATGCAGGGCGCTGCGCCGGCTGTTCCAGGGGTGTTGGGCGCCCAGTGCGGGTAGGTGCGGGTGTCGTTGGCAGGGACCCAGCGGCCTGCGTCCACCACGTAGTCCCAGCCCAGCCCGTTGCTCCGGAGCGCCTGGATGCCGGCCAGCAGGCGCTCGGCATCTTCCAGGCGCGAACCGACGCCGAAGCTGGCGCGGAGGGAACCGGACGGCAGGCCCAGGCGCTTCAGCAGGGGATGGGCGCAGAAGCGCCCGTCACGCAGGCCCACGCCATGCTCTGCCGAAAGGTACGCCGCCACCAGTCCTGCGTCGTAACCCTCGACGGAGAAGTTGACCACCCCGATGGTGTCCGTTTCGGGGTTGGTGTCCTTGAAGATCTGGTGAACCGTGACGCCGTCGATCCGCTGGAGTCCCTCCACCATAAAGGAGCGGATGGCGGACTCGTGGGCGTGCCAGCGTGCCTGGTCCAGGCCTGCAATGACCTGGGTGGCGCGGGCCAGCGTGGCGGCCCCCAGGACGTTCGGCGAGCCCCCCTCATGGCGGGCCGGGCCGGTGGCCCAGCTGACGCCGTCGAGCCTGGCTTCCTTGACGGCGCCGCCGCCGGCGAGGTGCGGGACGCCGGCGTCCAGCCAGTCCGGGCGCCCCACCAGGACGCCGGCGCCGAAGGGCGCGTACAGCTTGTGGCCTGAGAAGGCGAGGTAGTCGACGTCATCCGCGCTGATGTCTATGCGGCGGTGCGGCGCGAGCTGGGCCGCATCCACCACGATCCGTGCGCCATGTTCGTGGGCCAGCGCGGCCAGCGCCCGGATGGGGAGGATTTCGCCGGTCACGTTGGAGGCCCCCGTGACCGCGACCAAGCTGACACCGCCCTGTCCAAGCTCGGCACGTACGGCCTCAAGGGTGCCGGTGATGGTGTCGGCGGCGACGATGCTGCGGTGCGGGACGCCCTGCCACGGCAGGAGATTGGCGTGGTGTTCGATGTCCAGGTACAGCACTTCGCCGTCGTGGCGGCCATCGGTCACGGGAAGGCAGCCGGCCAGCAGGTTCAGCGAATCCGTCGTGTTGCGGGTGAAGATGACCGAATCATCCGGGCGGCCGCCCACGAAATCCCTGACGATGCTGCGCGCGTTCTCGTACACGGAGGTGCTGATCTGGGATGCGTATCCTGCCCCGCGGTGGACGCTGGCGTAGTAGGGGAGGATCTCATTCAGGTAAGCGGATACTACGGACAGTGCCGGGGCGGAGGCGCCGTAATCGAGGTTGGCGTACCGCACGTGGCCGCCTGAAATCAGGGGCGCCTGGATTTCGGCGCCGGTGACGGCAGCGAGCGGCCGGCCGGCTGCGGCGTGGCGTGCATGGGGGACGGCAGCTTCGGCAATGACGGGCTGGGGGGAGACGGTGGCAGTTGTCACAGAGACCTCACTTGGTACAGGACTCCGGCATAGTGGAATCCGCGCTTGCCGCATCCGCTCCGGACCGGCCTGGTCGTCACCCGGGGCACCCCACCGCGAATGGAGGGTTGCCGGCCAGCAAACCGGGGTTTTGCGCTGGCACTCGTGACCTGCATAAAAGCGTAGGACATGGGGCGGCCAGGACTGAAGCCGCGGCAATTGTTAAGGGCTTTGTTACGCGCCCCCGAATAAACGACGCCGGGCACCTGCCTTGGGAGGTGTCCGGCGTCGCATTATTCGTTCAAACGTGGAAAGCGCGTGAGTTACAGCAGATCGTCCAGGTACGGGTTCAATCGGTGCAGGACCTCCGAGTGCAGGATTGAGTTCGTGGCCAGGGCGTTCCCGCCGAACGGGCCGTCCTCGCCTTCCAGGGATGTGAACCGGCCGCCGGCCTCCACCACGATCGGCACCAGGGCAGCCATGTCATAGAGGTTCAGCTCGGGTTCGCAGGCGATGTCCACGGAGCCCTCGGCCACCATGCAATACGACCAGAAATCCCCGTAGGCCCGGGTCCGCCAAACGTCCTCGGTAAGGCCGAGGAACTCGTCAAGGTTTCCGCGTTCCTTCCACCCGCCCAGGCTGGAGTAGGAGAGGGAGGCGTCGGAAAGCTTCGACACGTTGGACACGCGGAGGCGGGTGGCGGCGGCAAGGGACCTGCCCATGTACGCGCCCATGCCTTTCGCCGCCCACCAGCGCTTGCCCAGGGCCGGGGCGCTGACGACGCCCACCACCGGTTCGCCCTCATCCACGAGGGCGATCAGCGTGGCCCATACGGGAACGCCGCGGACAAAGTTCTTGGTTCCGTCAATGGGGTCGATGATCCAGCGCCGGGAACCGTGGCCGGTGCTGCCGAATTCCTCGCCCAGGACGGCGTCGCGTGGGCGTGAACGGGAGAGCTGGCCCCGGATGGCTTCCTCGGCGGCCTTGTCCGCGTCGGTGACCGGCGTCAGGTCCGGCTTGGTCTCAACGTGGAGGTCCAGGGCCTTGAAGCGGCTCATGGTCTGGTCGTCCACGGAGTCGGCCAGGACATGGGCCAGGCGCAGGTCATCGTTGTAGCTCGAAGCGGGTTGGATCATGGTTCCAAACTACCGTCTGTGGACGGTTCTGCCGGGAGAACGCGTCAGTTGACGCTGCCGAGCTCCTTGGTTTCCTGTGCTTCCATCCTCGGGTCCGTACCAAGCAGGCGCCGCAGCGAGGCCAGCCGGGCCGCGCCGGTGGGACCTGCGTGTCCGCCTGCCACCCAGTCGTCGAGGCCGCAGTTCACTGCTGTTGCGGTGTGCTTGCAGCCCCGTTCGCAGTTCTCGATGCCGGGGGAGAGGTCCGGGAAGGAGCGCAGGATGCGGTCAGGGTCCACGTGCGCCAGGCCAAAGGAACGGATGCCGGGGGTATCGATGATCCAGCTGCCGGGAGGCGCGTCCGCCAACCGCAAGGCAAGGGCCGACGACGACGTGTGGCGGCCGCGCCCGGTCACGGCATTCACGCCGCCGGTGGCCCGCTCGGCGCCGGTCAGGGCGTTCACCATGGTGGACTTGCCGACGCCGGAGTGCCCCAGCATAACGGTGACCTTGCCATCGAGATGGTCCCGCAGCGCCGCCACTGCGGCGCTGTCCAGCCGCGCCGAGAGCCCGTCATCGGACCGGGCATCGATTCCCGACGCCTGCGCATCCGCCGTCTTGCTGATGATCACCGGGAAGTCCAGGTGCGTGTAGTTGGAAAGCAGGTCCGCGGGGTCTTTGACGTCGGCCTTGGTGACCAGCAGGATGGGTTCGATTCCGGCGTCGTATGCGGCCACGAGCGCGCGGTCGATGAACCCCGTGCGGGGTTCCGGGTTGGCGGCAGCCACCACGATCACCAGTTGGTCGGCGTTGGCCACCACCGCGCGCTCCACGGGGTCGGTGTCGTCGGCGCTGCGGCGCAGGAGGGTGTGGCGGTCCTGGATCTTCACCAGCCGGGCCAGCGTGTCCGGCGCGCCGGAGACGTCCCCCACGAGCGAGACGAAGTCGCCTGCCACAACGGGCGAGCGCCGAAGTTCCCGGGCGCGCGCGGCAATGACAACGCGCTCATTCTCCGAGTCCTCGTCCACTACCGCGGTGTACCGCCCGCGGTCCACCGTGATGATCCGTCCGGTCACGGCGTCGTCGTGGCTGGGGCGGTCTTTGGTGCGCGGCCGGGAGCCCTTCTTGCTGGGACGGATCCGAACGTCCGATTCGTCCCAGGAATCAGTGCTCCGCGCCACTGCCGCGCCCTTCCGGTCCGACTGCGGACCCTTCTCCCTGGGCCAGCATGCCGGCCCACAGCTGCGGGAAATCCGGCATGGTCTTGGCCGTGGTGCCGATGTCCTCCACCTGTACGCCTTCGACGGCGAGTCCCAGGATTGCGCCGGCCGTGGCCATGCGGTGGTCGGCGTAGCTGTGGACGACGCCGGCGTGCAGCCGGGCGGGCCGGATCACCAGGCCGTCGCTGGTTTCCTCTGCGTCACCGCCCAGCCGGTTGATCTCCGATACCAGGGCCGCGAGCCTGTCCGTCTCGTGTCCCCTCAGGTGGGCGATGCCGCTGAGGCGGGAAGGCCCCGTGGCAAGGGCACACAGGGCCGCGACCGTGGGAGCCAGTTCACTGGTGTCCGCGAAGTTGCCGCCCTTGATCTCCGGGCCGCCGGTGACGGTCAGGACACCGTCAGCCAGGGTGACCGAGGCGCCCATGCTGGCCAGGATTCCGCGCCACAGGTCCCCCACCTGCTGCGTTTCAGCAGGCCAGTTGGGAATCCGTACGGTGCCCCGCGTGGCCAGGGCCGCAGCCAGGAAGGGCCCGGCGTTGGAAAGGTCCTGTTCAATCCGCTGGTCGAAGGCGCGGATGGGTCCCGGCGCCACCACCCAGTGGTTGGGGACGGAGTCGTCCACTGAAACGCCGGCACCGCGCAGGACGGCCACTGTCATGTTGATGTGGTCCAGGCTGGGTACCGGCTTGCCCACATGTTCCAGGTGCAGGCCGTCGTCGAACCTTGCGCCCACCAGGAGGAGGGCGGAGACGAACTGCGAGGAGGCGCTGGCATCGATCACCAGATGGCCGCCGCGGACTGCGCCGTTGCCTTCCACCACAAAAGGGAGCGACGACGGCGCGCTGCCGTCTTCGGCGGAAACGGCCACGCCCAGGGCTTTGAGGGCTTCGATGATGGTTCCCATGGGGCGCTTGCGGGCGTGGGGATCGCCGTCGAACACGCTGGCTCCGTTGCGGAGCGCCGCCAGCGGTGGAACGAACCGCATGACGGTGCCGGCAAGTCCGCAGTCGATCCTGGTGTGGGACGCAGCCGCTGCCGCCGGCAGCGGAACCACCTCCAGGTCGGGCCCAAAGGCGCCGTCCCCGGGCACTTCGGTGATGACGGCACCGAGCTGCCGCAGTGCGTCGACCATGAGTGCTGAGTCCCTGGAATGCAGGGGGGCCCGCAGCCGGGAGGGGCCGTCCGCGAGGGCTGCCAGGACCAGGTACCTGTTTGTCAGGGACTTCGATCCGGGCACCGTCACGGTGGCGTTAACGGGCCGGGACGCAAAGGGTGCGGCCCAGTGCTGGACAGGCGTTCCGGACCCGTCCCGGGTGGCAACTGCTGCGGTCATTCGTGTTTATGCTCCCGTAGCGTGTTCGACGGCGCGGCGCACGGCCTTGTCCGCCTTGTTCAGCTTCTTGGTGGTGGTCCTGCGCGCGTCGGCGGCCAGGTGCGAGGCGTTCCGACGGGCATCGGCCGCCAGGTGCTCGGCGCGCCAGGCCAGGCCGGGCTTGCCGGCGGTGTCCACGGAAGCGAGCAGGGCGCCGCCGCTCAGCGAGAGGTTCTTGAGCAGCTGGTTCCGGCGGCTTTCGCGGCCTTCCTTGCTGCTGATATCCGCGCTGCGCCATTCAACGAAGGTGTTCAGGAGCGAAATCACCGTCAACAGGCCCGCGGAGAGCCGGGAAAACTTGCCAAGGCCGAACAGGACGCCGGCCCCTACCTGGGTTCCGCCAATCACACGTGCGAGGGTGGTTTCGTTCGCCTGGAAGGGAAGCGAGGCTGCAGCCTTGCGCAGCAGCGGTGAGAGCTGCTGTGCGGTGTCGTCTGCGTTCCTGAGCTTATCCAGTCCGGCGAGAACGAAACTGGAGGCGAGCATGGGCCGTGCGAGCGTGCGGACAAAGGACATGGATTTCCTCCTGGATGGACGAGCCGCGCCGAGCGGCGGAGTCGGTCCTAGTCTTGCACTTTTGGGGAATATTTGCCCGTGGGAGGCGGTTATGGCAAACAGGTCCGCAACAGGGGCCTGACAATCATTCACCCGAAACAGAGCGGAGTTGGCCCTTGGGGAAGGTGTTGGACGGAACCAGGCAGGCGGGCCCGGTGGCAGTGGACAAGCTGGCCTCGGAACCGCCGGAATACGGCACGCCCCGGGCAGGGAGCCTGACAGTAGACTTGAAGGCAATGAACACCCTGGATCCGGCCGTTGCGGCCATGTATGAGGCTACCCCCGGCGAAGCAAACGGCAGGGCCGGTACCGCGCCTGTGCCTGCCGGACAGGCAGGCCCTGAATCATTGGCCGCAGAAGCGGATGCCGAGGATGCCACGCTGGACGTCGCCACCGAGAGCGTGGAGGAGCGCCGCCTTCGCTTTGAGCGGGATGCCATGCAGTACGTCGACCAGCTGTATTCCGCTGCCATGCGCATGGCCCGGAACCCGTCCGACGCGGAGGATCTGGTCCAGGAGGCCTATACCAAGGCTTTTTCGGCCTTCCACCAGTACAAGCCGGGAACAAACCTGAAAGCCTGGTTGTACCGGATCCTGACCAACACGTACATCAACCTCTACCGCAAGAGGCAGCGTGAGCCCCTGCAGTCCAACTCGGACAGCATTGAGGACTGGCAGCTGGCACGGGCGGAGTCGCACACCTCGAGCGGACTGCGCTCAGCCGAGGCTGAAGCCCTGGATCATCTTCCGGATTCGGACGTGAAGCGGGCGCTGCAGGACATCCCCGAAGAATTCCGGCTGGCGGTCTACTTCGCCGACGTTGAGGGCTTTGCCTACAAGGAAATCTCGGACATCATGAACACGCCCATCGGCACTGTGATGTCCCGGCTCCACCGCGGCCGGCGAATGTTGCGGGACATGCTCGCGGAATACGCCGCCGAGCGGGGATTTAAAACGGCCGCAGATGCCTCGGATGCGGCAGGAAGCAAAGCACAGGAGAACAGGAAATGAGCGACTGCCAGGGATTGGGCGATTGCGACGACACCAGGATGCAACGCATCTACGAATACCTTGACGGGGCGCTGACCCGCGAGGACCTCACGGAAATCAAGAACCACCTTGATGACTGCCCTGAGTGCACGGAACAGTATGACCTGGAGTGCGTCATCCGCAATATGGTCAAGCGCTCCTGCACGGAGTCCGCGCCGGACAACCTGAAGAACGCCATCCTGGACAGGATCCACACCATCCGTCCCGTGGAGGCCTAGGAACAGGCACGCGTTGCGCCGGTCAGGGCCGCAGACAGCAAAGGACCCCGGAAGCCGTTTGGCTTGCGGGGTCCTTCGCTTGAACCGTAGTTCCTGGCATTTGCCTAGGTGTTGGGGCGCTTCCCGTGGTTCGCGCCGCCACGCTTACGGTCACGACGCTTGCGTGCACGCTTGCTCATAGCTGGCCTCCTTACTGTTGGTACTCAAAAGAGCTGCCCTCAAGTCTCCCACATGATGTGGCGGCCCGCGAACCGGGTAGGGGCGGATGACCTGTGGAAGTGCGGCAGCAGGCGCCGCCTTAGGACTGCAGGGTGCTGCGGATGGCCGCGCGGGCGTCGTCGAGGGTTGTCCTGACGGTTTCCAGCGTCACAGGGCTGATGGGGCGGCGCATGGCCTGCCGCCGCAGGTCCGCGCAGAGCTCATCATGGAACTTCTGCACCATCAGTTCCACGTCAAGCCGTTGGACGGAGACGGCGATGTCATTCTCGACCCCCGCCAGATCGTCGCGGCGCCGGTTCAGTTCGGCAAGGCCGGCGGCTGTAATGCGGTAGTTGGTGCGCCGCCCGGCCGGCTCGGTGGCCACCAGGCCATCCTCCTCGAGCTTGCCCAGCCGGGGGTAGATGGTTCCGGCGCTTGGCGAATAAGTCCCCGCGAACCTTTCCTTGAGCGCCTTGATGAGCTCGTACCCGTGCTTGGGCCCGCTTTCCAGCAGCGCCAGCAGGTAGAGGCGCAACGCACCGTGTGCGAAGACGGGCGGCATCAGCCTTGCGCTTCCCCGTCGCCGTCAAGTGGTGCAGGAGCGTGGGATATGGACGTCTTGCCGGATACCGAATTGGTCCGGACGAGCATCAGCTGCCCGTCGGGCCCGGCAATGGTCTCCACTTTGCCGTTGGCCAGGAGGCACTGCCGGCCGTCAAGGATCACCGCTCCGCCGGCAGACTTGGCCACGATGTCGACGCCGACGTCGTGCGGCAGCCTGATAGCCAGATCCCCGGACACCGAGTTGGAGCCGAAGTCCCGGGTGAAGTCGAGCAGTTCAACGTCGAGGTGCCCGCTGACGGTGTTGGTGCGCACGTTGGTGAAGTATCCGGAGGCGGTAACCCTGCCTGAGACGCTCTTGGCCATGAGTACCCCGCGGTGGTTCCTGACCTCCACGCTGCCGCTGATGGTATTGACCTGCAGCTCGCCGGAGGTACTGTCCGCCACTACGGAACCTGACACGGTGTTCAGCCGGACACGGGCAGAGACGCCCGAAACCAGCCCGTCCCCGCTGACGGTCCCGGCCTCCACCTCCACACCCTGGGGAACAGCGATGGTGATGAGCGCGGAGTTGTCGCTGCTGTGGTTGACCGTCTCCATGAGGTTCTTGAACCAGCCCTGGGCTCCGTGCAGCTGGTGCCGCACTTCGAGCCTGCCGCTGTTCAGTGACACGGCTACCGGATCGCCGTGCACGTCGGCGAACTCCAGCCGCACCTGGGACCCCGCGTGCGCCGTGATCCTGAACCTGCCACGGACCATGCCCAGCTTCAGGGCCGTCACGCCGTCGACGTCCATGGTTTGCGGGTCGGTCACACTCCAGTTTTGCTCGGCCATGGTCCCCTCCAAAAGACGATATATCGCGTAGCCCCTACAACGTATCGCCGCAGGCGGGCAGGGTCAAGATATATCTCGAGCGGGCTACTACTGGGGGGCTTCCAGTCCCAGCCACTGGAACCAGCCGCGGTGCAGCACCAGCCATGCCATGAGGCCATAGCCTGCCTGGCCGGGCGTTCCACCGTTTGCGGCAAGGTCCTGGCGCCACTGTTCGTGGTTCAGCAGGGGCGAGAACGTGTCGACGTAGAGGTGCTTGCGGCGGGTGGTGACATCGGCGAAGGCCGTGTTCAGTTCGTCAAGCCGCCGGTTCTGGGCCGGGTCCAGCGTGGGAGGCGGCCCCACGACGAATACCTCGATCCGGTTCTGTGACGCCGAGTCCAGGATATTGGCCAGGTTCAGCCTGCTCCGTGCGGTGGAAAGACCGAATTCAATGTCCCGCCCGGACAGGCCGATGACCAGCCGGTTCTCCGCCTGGGGGCTGAAACGGCGGCCGGCTTCCTCCAGCCAACGTGCCGCAAGCCCCTCGGTGCCTTCCTGCGGACAGGGGAGGGCGTAGCTTTCCAGGAGCATTCCGTCCTGGGGAGTGCGGGCCAGGACGCGGCCCAGCCAGCCAAGTGCCCGGGGATCCCCCAGTCCGGCCAGCAGTTCGTCTCCTACAGCTGCGATCCGCAGCTTCCTGTCTTCCACGCGTTCCTCTTTACTTCGGTACGGGTTTACTTCGGTACGGCCGCTGCATCGTCGCCGCCGCGGCTGCGGGGGTACGGGGCGGCGCTGTCCATCCATTAAACAGAACTGCCCGGCCGGAGTCTGGTATTTCGACTCCGGCCGGGCAGCCTTACTGCTTACTTCCGTGCAAATGCCTGCTTCAGGAGGACATCCTGTTCCGCAGCGTGCCGCTTCATGGAGCCGGCTGCCGTGGAGGCGGATGCCGGCCGGGACACAAGGCGGACCCGCCGGTCAAGGGCCTCGGGCAGGTGCAGGCCGATGAATGGCCAGGGGCCCTGGTTGGCGGGCTCATCCTGTGCCCAGACCACTTCGGCGTTGGGGTACTTGGCGAGCTCCGCCGCGATCTCCTGGTGCGGCAGCGGGTAGAGCTGCTCCACGCGGATGATGGCGGTGGTCTTGTCGCCGGTCTTCTGCCGGGTGGACAGGAGATCGTAGTACAGGCGGCCGGAGACCAGAAGCACGCGTTCGACGGCGGTGGCCGGCAGCTGCTCATGCTCACCAATGACAGGACGGAAGGTGCCGCTGGTGAAGTCCTCCACGGACGAGGCGGCAGCCTTCAGGCGCAGCAGCTGCTTGGGCGTGAAGATGATCAACGGTTTGCGCGGCCGGTTGTACGCCTGGCGCCGCAGCAGGTGGAAGTGCGAGGCCGCCGTGGTGGGGTTGGCCACGATCATGTTGTCTTCCGCGCACAGTTGCAGGAAGCGCTCGATCCTCGCCGAGGAGTGGTCCGGGCCCTGGCCTTCGTAGCCGTGCGGGAGCATCAGGACCAGCGAGGACCGCTGGCCCCACTTCTGCTCTGCGGAGGAGATGAATTCGTCGATGATGGTCTGCGCACCGTTGACGAAGTCGCCGAACTGGGCCTCCCAGAGGACCAGGGCGTCCGGGCGTTCCACGGAGTAGCCGTACTCGAAGCCCATGGCCGCGTATTCGGACAGCAGTGAATCGTAGATCCACAGCTTGGCCTGGTCGTCGGAAAGGTTGCCCAGCGGCAGCCATTCCTTGCCGTTGGCACGGTCGTGGAAGACGGCGTGGCGCTGTACGAAGGTGCCGCGGCGGGAGTCCTGGCCGGCAAGGCGTACGGGGACGCCTTCCATGATCAGGGAGCCGAAGGCTGCGATCTCGCCGAAGCCCCAGTCGATGCCGCCTTCGCGGGACATCTGCTCGCGCTTTTCCAGCAGCTGCTTCAACTTGGGGTGGACCGTAAAGCCATCGGGGATCTCGACGTGTGCCTTGCCTATCCGGGCCAGGGTGTCGGCGCTGATGGCAGTGGAGGCCGGTGCGCTGACGCTGGAATCGGACTGCTGGGCCATGGGCCGCTCGATATCGGACACGGCAGCGGAATCCGCGGTCACGATCGGGATGGGGGAGGTCTGGGCGGCGTGGGTCTCGGCGAAGACCCGCTCCAGCCGTTCCTGGTAGTCGCGGAGCAGCTGCTCGGCTTCTTCCTCGGTAATGTCCCCGCGGCCGATGAGCGACTCCGTGTACAACTTGCGGACGGAGCGCTTGGCCTCGATCAGGTTGTACATCAGCGGCTGGGTCATCGAGGGGTCGTCACCCTCGTTGTGGCCCCGGCGGCGGTAGCACACCATGTCGATGACGACGTCCTTGTGGAAGCGCTGGCGGAATTCGTAGGCGAGCTGGCCGATGCGGACCACAGCCTCGGGGTCGTCGCCGTTCACGTGGAAGACCGGTGCCTGGATCATCTTGGCAACGTCCGTGGAGTACGTGGATGAGCGCGACGACGACGGGGCGGTGGTGAAGCCGACCTGGTTGTTGACCACGATGTGGATGGTTCCACCGGTGCGGTAACCACGCAGCTGGGACAGGTTGAGCGTTTCCGCAACCACGCCCTGGCCGGCGAAGGCAGCGTCGCCGTGGACCATGATGGGCAGGACGGGGAACGACTCGCCCTGGTCAAGGCGGTCCTGCTTGGCCCTGACAATGCCCTCGAGGACGGAGTCCACGGCTTCCAGGTGGGACGGGTTGGCGGCGAGGTAGACCTTGGTCTCCTTGCCGGTGTCCGAGGTGAAGGTACCTTCGGTGCCCAGGTGGTACTTGACGTCGCCGGAGCCCTGGACGGAGCGCGGATCCTGCGTGCCTTCGAATTCGCGGAACACCTGTGCGTAGGTCTTGCCGGCGATGTTCGTCAGGACGTTGAGGCGGCCGCGGTGGGCCATGCCGATGGCAACCTCGTCCAGGCCGTCATCGGCTGCATCGGACATGATGGCGTCCAGCAACGGAATCAGGGACTCGCCGCCTTCCAGCGAGAAGCGCTTCTGCCCCACGAACTTGGTCTGCAGGAAGGTTTCGAAGGCCTCGGCCGCGTTCAGCTTGGAGACGATCCGCAGCTGCTCTTCCCGGCTGGGCTTGGAGTAGGGGTGTTCCAGCTGGTCCTGGAACCACTTGCGCTCGGCAGGCTCCTGGATGTGCATGTATTCGATGCCGGTGGTGCGGCAGTAGGCATCCCGCAGGACTCCGAGGATGTCGCGGAACTTCAGCATCGGCTTGCCGCCGAAGCCGCCCGTGGGCCATTCGCGGTCCAGGTCCCAGAGGGTCAGGCCGTAGGTGAGGACGTCGAGGTCCGGGTGCTTGCGCTGCACGTACTCCAGCGGATCGGTATCCGCCATGAGGTGGCCGCGTACGCGGAAGGAGTGGATCAGCTGCTGGATCCGGGCAACCTTGTTGATCTCGTCAGCCGGATCCACCTGCAGGTCCGCACTCCAGCGGACAGGCTCGTAGGGGATGCGGAGGGCTTCGAAGATCTCGTCGTAGAAGTTCTGTGCGCCCAGCAGCAGCTGGTGCACCAGCTTGAGGAACTCGCCGCTGCCGGCGCCCTGGATGACGCGGTGGTCATACGTCGAGGTCAGGGTGAGGACCTTGCTGATGGCGTTGTGGGCGATGATCTTTTCGCTGGCACCCTGGAATTCGGCCGGGTAGTCAAGGGCGCCGACGCCGATGATGGCCGCCTGGCCCTTGGAAAGGCGCGGCACTGAGTGCACGGTGCCGATGCCGCCGGGGTTGGTCAGGGAGACAGTGGTGCCCTGGTGGTCCTCGGCGGTGAGCTTGCCGTTGCGGGCGCGCTTGATGAGGTCCTCGTACGTGTGCCAGAACTCGGCGAAGTTGAGGGTCTCGGCCTTCTTGATGTTCGGGACCATGAGCAGGCGGGTGCCGTCGGGCTTGGGCATGTCGATGGCGATGCCGAAGTTGACGTGGGCCGGCTGGACCGCAACGGGCTTGCCGTCCACCTCGTCGTAGTACACGTTCATCGACGGGAACTGGGAAAGGGCCCGGATGACTGCGTAGCCAATGAGGTGCGTGAAGGAGACCTTGCCGCCGCGGGCGCGGGCCAGGTTCGAGTTGATGACCACGCGGTTGTCGATGAGCAGCTTGGCCGGAATCGCCCGGACGCTGGTGGCCGTGGGCACCTCAAGGCTGGTGACCATGTTGGTGGCGATGGCCTTGGCAGGTCCGCGGAGGACGGAGACGACGTCCTCCTCCGGCGCGGTGGGGGCCTTGACGTTCTTGGGCAGCTGCGCCGGAATGGGCTGCGAGCCGGTGCCTGCTTCGGTCTTCTTGCCGCCGTCGCGTGCCTCCGTGGCGGGGGCCTTTTTGACCGGCGCAGGGGCTGGCGCAGGAGCGGCAGCCGGGGCGGCGGCGGGTGCCGCCGGGGGAGTGGCAGGGGCTGCGGCCGGCGACGGTGCCGAAGCAGCGGGTGCCGTCTTCACCACGGGCAGCTCGCGCGTAGGAGGATTGGCAGCGTGCGCGGAATTTCCATTGTTGGAAGAACCGTTACCCGAGTCGAAAGATTCAAACAGCGGCCACCACTTGGCGTCCACGGCGTTCTTGTCCTGTTGGTACTGCTCGTACAGTTCGTCAACGAGCCACTCGTTCCCGCCAAATTCCTCTGGTAGACGGTGGCTTGGCTGCTCTGGCACTTGAAATACGCCTCTTCCATGAGTTTGATTTCTCTTTGGCCCCCCGGTGCTTCAGCACTGCGATCGAACCAGTCTCTGCGTCCTCTGAACCCAGACCCTTAGCAAGTCTAGTGAGCATCTTGTGTTAACTGCCAATAAGGGTGACCCAAATCATGAAGTGACGAACATGGGGCTGAATGTGAGCCCAAAATTGCATCTGAATTGCCATCTGATACGCCCGGCTCCTGGAGCGCCAAGGGTCGCCGGGAAGCCCCGCAAAGTGCTGGGGCGGCCGGAGGCCGGGCCGCCCCGGCGGCGGACTGCCGCGCATCCGGCCGGGGCCGCTCCTGTAGACTGAAATTCTTATGGACAGTAAATCTAGGTGCCGGCCTGGGCACTGTCAGCGGAGCTCCACGAGGAGCGCCGCACAGTCCGCCCCCAGAGCCGGCAAACCCCGACAACGCGCCCATCACCAGCCAGCGGCCCAGCTTGCCGCATCCCGTGCGGACCAGTCCTCGGGATCCGCCGACCATCCTCCGCCGGGCCGAAGCAGCTCCTCCCTTTTCCGGTGGGCTGCGCTCCCGGCGGTCCTGCCGCTCCAGGCGGGATGCTGAATGGAGTGGCTCCTCCTGGCAGCAGGCCTGCTGCTGATCGCCGGCACCGGATTCTTTGTGGCCGTCGAGTTTTCCCTCATCGCTTTGGACCAATCCACCGTCCAGCGCGCCATTGACGACGGGGACAGCGGCGCTGTGCCGTTGCTCACCTGCCTCAAATCGCTGTCAACCCAGCTGTCCAGCTGCCAACTCGGCATCACCCTGACCACGCTGCTCACCGGCTACGTCATGGAACCCTCGGTTGGCCACCTCCTCGAGGCGCCGCTGGCCGCCGTCGGACTTCCCGCCGTGGCCGTGCAGTCCATCTCCCTCATCCTCGCCATGGTGCTGGCTACGCTGCTGTCCATGCTCCTGGGTGAGCTGGTGCCCAAGAACATGGCGATCGCGCTGTCGTTTCCCGTGGGCCGGGCGCTGGCCCGGCCGCAGCTGATCTTCACGGCGATCTTCAAACCGGCCATCCTTGTCCTGAACGGCTTTTCCAACAAGGTCCTGAACGTTTTCGGGCTGGAAGCCAAGGAAGAAATTTCCGGCGCGCGGACTCCGGCGGAGCTTGCCTCGCTGGTCCGCAGGTCGGCTGCGATGGGAACGCTCGACGCCGGGACTGCCAACTTCATCGCCCGCACCCTGAATTTCTCAACGCGGACGGCCGCGGACGTCATGACGCCGCGCATCCGGCTCGAGACAATCGACGCCGACCAGCCGGTCTCCGACGTGGTGGACGCAGCACGCAGGACCGGGTACTCCCGGTTCCCTGTTATTGGCGAGTCCGCCGACGACATCCGCGGACTGGTGCACGTCAAGAAGGCCGTCGCTGTTCCGTGGGACCGGCGCCGCAACCTTGAAGCGGGCGCCATCATGACCGAGGTACTGCGGGTGCCCGAGACCATCCACCTTGATGCACTCCTGGCCGAGCTCCGCGAGGGAAACCTCCAGCTGGCCGTCGTGCTTGATGAATACGGGGGTACGGCAGGCATCGCCACCCTTGAGGACCTGGTGGAGGAAATCGTGGGCGAGGTGGCGGACGAGCACGACAAGGTCCGTCCGGGGCTACTGCAAAGCGCCTCCGGCGACTGGTACTTTCCCGGGCTCCTCCGTCCGGACGAGTTGTCCGAACAGATCCCGGGGCTGAGTGTTCCGGACGAAGCGGCCTACGAGACCGTGGGCGGCTACGTCATGAGCAAACTCGGCCGGATCGCCGTGGTGGGGGACTCCGTCCCGGTGGGCGGCGGAACGCTCAGCGTTACCAGGATGGACGGCCGGAGAATCGACCGCATCTGCTTCCACCCGGCGGATCAACCGGCTGCACAGGACGCCAACGACAGGAGCAAGCCATGAGTGACTGGGCGGGCATCCTCTGGCTGGGCTTGCTCCTGCTGGGCAATGCCTTTTTCGTGGCGGCTGAGTTCGCCATCATGTCCGCGCGCCGCAGCCAGATTGAGCCCTTGGCCGACACCGGATCCAAGCGCGCCCAGACAACCCTGCGCGCCATGGAGAACGTGTCCTTGATGCTGGCCTGCGCGCAGCTTGGCATCACCGTCTGCTCCCTGCTGATCCTGCTGGTGGCCGAGCCGGCAATCCACCACCTGCTTGCCGTCCCCATCGAGACGGTGGGCCTGCCGGCGGAAGCTGCGGACGTTGCGGCCTTCGCCGTGGCCCTGATGCTGGTGACCTTCCTCCATGTCACATTCGGCGAGATGGTGCCCAAGAACATCTCGGTGTCCGTGGCGGACAAGGCCGCGCTGCTCCTGGCCCCGCCGCTGCTGTTCATCTCGCGGCTGGTCCATCCGGTGATTTCAGTCCTCAACTGGTCCGCCAACTACATCCTTAAGCTGATGCGGATCGAGCCCAAGGATGAGGTGACGTCCTCCTTCACGCTGGAGGAGGTGCAGTCGATCGTCCAGGAGTCCACCCGCCACGGCCTGGTGGACGACGACGCCGGGCTCATTACCGGTGCCCTGGAGTTCTCGGAGCACACGGCGGAGGACATCATGGTGCCGCTCGGGAAGCTGGTCATGCTGGGGGCTTCCACCACTCCGGTGGAGTTTGAAAAGGCCGTCAGCCGTACGGGATTCTCCCGGTTTCCCATGCTTGATGACGACGACATGCTCTACGGCTACCTCCACGTGAAGGATGTGCTGTCCATTCCGGAGTCCGCCTACGAACTGCCGATTGCCGAGAGCCGCATCCGCTCGCTGGCCAACCTGGCGCTGGGGGACGAGATCGAAAAAGCCATGTCCGTCATGCAGCGCACGGGATCCCACCTTGCACGCGTGATCGGCCCGGACGGCAAGACGCGGGGTGTGCTCTTCCTTGAGGACGTCATCGAACAGCTCGTCGGTGAAATCCGGGACGCGACGCAGGCCACCGGAATCCGCCGGTTGGGCCAGCCGAACGGAAATTGACCTAAATAGGAATCATTCGCATTTAGGTATAGGCTTGCACTGTCGTCCTCCCCATCTGCGTGAACTGAGGTTTCCCGTGCGCCGTACCGCCGCTGCCAGCTCTTTCCTTGCCGCCCTGACGGGCCTTGGCCTTCTGCTCAGTGCGTGCAGCCCGCAGCAGTCCGGGACGCCCGCTTCCACGCAGGGGATCAACGTCGTGGCCTCGACGAATGTGTACGGCGACATTGCCAGGAGCATCGGTGGGGATAAGGTCAGCGTGACCGCGATCATCAACAACGCCGGCCAGGATCCGCATTCCTATCAGGCAACCGCCCAGGACCGCCTCACTGTTTCGAAGGCGCAGCTGGTCATCGAAAACGGCGGCGGCTACGACGACTTCCTTCATACCCTGGTCGAGAGCAGCAAGCTCGACGGCGGTTCGGTGCTGACCGCCGTCGAAGTCTCCGGCCTTGCCCACCCGGAGGAGGAGGCTTCCGCCTCGACCGGGCCGGCCGCCGAAGGCCCTGGCGGGCACGATCACGGCAACTTCAACGAACACGTCTGGTACAGCCTGCCGGCCATGGAGCGGATGGCCGACAGCGTTGCGGCGAAGCTCGGCATGCTGGATCCCGGTTCTGCCGCCACGTTCACAGCCAACGCCGGCGCCTTCAAGGCCTCCCTCTCAGACCTGCACGGCAAGCTGGAGGCCCGGAAAGGCGCGGCGGCCGGAGGACAGGTTGCGGTCACCGAACCCGTTCCCCTCTACCTGCTCGAAGATGCGGGCCTGAAGAACGCCACACCTGAGGCCTACACTGCCGCGATCGAGGAGGGCACTGACGTCCCGCCCGCCGCCATGAAGGAGGCCACAGACCTGGTGGCGTCCGGGACAGTGCGGCTGCTGGCCTACAACGCGCAAACCGAGGGCCCGCAGACGGAAGCGCTGAAGAAGGCTGCTGAAGCCGCAGGGGTTCCGGTGGTGGACTTCACCGAAACCCTGCCTGAGGGAAAGACCTACGTGCAGTGGATGACGGACAATGTGAACAACGTCAGCAAAATTCTGGAGTCAAACAGGTGAAATCCGTCGTCAGCCTCAGCGGGGCGTGCCTCAGGTTCGGTCAGCGCACGCTTTGGGAGGATCTGGACCTGGACATCAGGCCCGGGGAGTTCTTCGCCGTGCTGGGTCCCAACGGCAGCGGCAAAACCAGTTTCCTGAAGGTCCTCCTGGGCCTGCAGAAGCTGCACTCCGGACAAGCGTTACTGGGCGGGCGGCCCGTGGAACGCGGCAGCAACCTGATCGGCTACATTCCACAACAGAAGTCGTTTCCGCAAGACACGCCCCTGCGTGCCCGCGATCTGGTGGCCCTGGGAGTCGACGGGCACCGGTGGGGCATCCGGTTGTCGGCCGGCAAGACAAACCGCAGGGTGGACCAGCTCCTGGAACTGGTGGGCGCCTCCGACTACGCCAAGGTCCCCGTTGGCCAGCTCTCCGGCGGGGAGCAACAGCGGCTCCGCGTGGCGCAGGCACTGGCAACTGATCCGCAGGTCCTGCTCTGCGATGAGCCGCTGTTGTCCCTTGACCTGCACCACCAGCAGGCAGTCAGCGCCCTGATCAACAAACAAAGCCGCGAACACAACAGCGCCGTTGTCTTCGTTACCCACGAAATCAACCCCATCATCGACTACGTGGACCGGGTCCTGTACCTGGCAGGGGGACGGTTCCGGGTGGGGACGCCGGAAGAGGTCATGACCACGGAAGTGCTCTCCGACCTCTACGGCACCCAGGTGGAGGTGATCCACGCCAACGGCCGGATCGTCGTCGTTGGCCTGCCCGATGCCACCACCCACCACCACGCCGAGGCTGACGCCCTGGCAGGGGAGGCAGCGTAATGGACGCCGACAGCATCCTCGGTGCCATCTTCAACTTCGACAACTACGGCGAACTGCTGGTCCTGGTCCAGAACTCAATCTGGGCGGGCGCCATCCTGGGGCTCCTTGGCGGCCTCGTGGGCACGTTCGTCATGAAGCGGGACCTCGCTTTCGCGGTCCACGGCATCTCCGAACTTTCCTTCGCCGGCGCCGCCTTCGCCCTGCTGGTCGGTGCGGACGTGGTTTTTGGCTCGCTCATAGGATCGGTGGCGGCAGCGCTGCTGCTGGGCCTGATGGGTGTCCGGGCCAGGGACAAGAACTCAACCATCGGCGTGATCATGCCGTTCGGCCTGGGACTCGGAATCCTGTTCCTGTCCCTGTACCAGGGCCGGGCCGCAAACAAGTTCGGGCTCCTCACCGGGCAAATCGTTTCCGTGGACACCGTCCAGCTCCAGGCCCTCGCCGGGACCGCTGTCGTGGTGATGCTGGTGCTGGTGGCCATCTGGCGGCCGCTAACCTTCGCCAGCGTGGATCCCGAACTCGCCGAGGCGCGGGGAGTCCCGGTCCGCACGCTGGCCCTCGTCTTCATGGTCCTCCTGGGCGTCAGTGTGGCCTTGTCCATCCAGGTGGTCGGCGCCCTGCTGGTGCTTGCGCTGCTGATTACGCCGGCGGCCGCGGCCCTGCGGGTCACGTCGTCGCCGGTTGCGGCGGTGGTCCTGAGCGTCGTTTTTGCTGTCACCGCAACGGTGGGCGGAATCCTGCTGGCACTGGGCGGACGGATCCCCATCAGCCCCTACGTCACCACGTTGTCGTTCCTGATCTACGTGGCCTGCCGCGCCATCAGCTCCGTGCGCGCCGCGCGCGGCATCAACGGGCGGGTCCTTACAGCTTCCCGGCAGCCTTAAGGGCGGTGCAGTCAGGGCACAGGCCGAAAATCTCCACGGTATGGTCCACCTCGGTAAACCCATGCTCGGCGGCCGTGCGCACCGCCCACGTTTCGACGGCGGGTGCCTCCACCTCCACTGCCTTTCCGCAGTTCCTGCACAGCAGGTGGTGGTGATGCGCGGTCACCGCACAGCGCCGGTACACGGCCTCGCCGTCGCCATTGCGCAGCACATCCACCAGTCCCTCATCGGCGAGTGACTGCAGGATCCGGTAGGCAGTGGCCAATGACACGGACACGCCCTGGTTCTGCAGGATGCGGTACAGCTCCTGCGTGCTGACGAAGTCGTCCAGGTGGTCCAGGGCCGCACTGACGGCCTTGCGCTGCTTGGTAACGCGCTGTTCCCTGCCGCCTCCTGCCGGGGATGGGGCGGCGGAATCAGCCTTGACGCCGATCGGCATGGACGAACTCGCTTCCGTGGGGGGCAAACACCAAGATTACCAGCCGGAGCTTCATGGGCCGGAGTGCAGGACAGGGTCCGTGGACAGGCTTCCGGGGCGGACCCTAGGCTGGCGCTATGAAGCTGACCAAGTACACCCACGCCTGTATCCGGCTCGAGAAGGAAGGCCGCATCCTGGTACTGGACCCCGGCACCTTCTCCGAATCAGCCGAGGCGCTGTCAGGGGCGCAGGCAGTCCTGGTAACCCACGAACACGCAGACCATCTTGACAGCAAGGCCGTGGTGGCCGCCCTCGAAGGAGATCCGGGCCTGGCGCTGTATGCCCCCGGGGGCGTGGCCGGGCAACTGCGCCGGGAAGCCGCCGCCGCGGCAGACCGCATCCATACGGTGGAACCCGGCCAATCCTTCCAGGCCGCCGGCTTCGACATCCGCAGCTTTGGCGGCCAGCACGCCCTGATACACCCGCAGATCCCGGTGGTTGCCAACATCGGTTTCCTGGTGGACGGAAACGTGTACCACCCGGGGGACTCGTTCATCATCCCGGACGGAATCCAGGTCCAGACGCTCCTGGTCCCGCTGCACGCGCCGTGGAGCAAGTCCGCCGAGGTTGTTGACTTCGTCATCGGTGTGCGGGCGCCGCGCGCCTTCCAGATCCATGACGGCCTGCTCAACGACAACGGCCTGGGCATCGTTGAAGGCCATGTCAAGCGGATCGGCGCCAAGTACGGCACCGAATACAGGCACCTGGCCGCCCGCGAGTCCGTGGAGGTTTAGGCCGGCGCGCCGGTCCACTCCCCGGTGTCCAGGAAGCGCGAAATCACGGCCTCGTAGGGCGCCGGATCCAGCCCCTGGGAAGCCAGCCAGTCCTGGTTCCAGTAGTTGCCCGCATACCGTTCGCCGCCGTCGCACATCAACGACACGATGCTGCCCTTGCGGCCCTCGGACAGCATCTGGGCCACCGTCTGCCAGACTCCCCACAGGTTGGTTCCGGTGGAGGGACCTGCATGCAGGCCGGCGAATGAGTTCAGGTGCCGCATTGCTGCCACCGAGGCGGCATCCGGCACCTGGACCATCCGGTCGATCACCGTAGGGATGAAGCTCGGCTCCATCCGGGCCCGGCCAATGCCTTCGATGCGCGAGGGCAGGCCGGTGGGCCGTCCGGCTGCTTCCCCCAGCCAGCCTGGATAGAAGGCCGAGTTCTCCGGGTCCACCACCAGCAACCGTGTGGGATGGCTGTGGTAGCGCAGATACCGGCCGATCGTGGCGCTGGTTCCGCCCGTACCGGCGCCAACCACGATCCACTCCGGCACCGGATGCGGCTCCAGGCTGAGCTGCCCGAAGATCGATTCGGCGATGTTGTTGTTCCCGCGCCAGTCGGTGGCCCGCTCCGCGAACGTGAACTGGTCCATGTAATGCCCGTTGCAGGTGGCGGCTACTTCTTCGGCTGTCGAATACACATCCGTGGCGTTCTCCACCAGCAGGCAGGAGCCGCCGAACTTTTCGATCAGCGCGATCTTTTCCGGGCTGGTGGTGCGGGCCATCACGGCGACAAAGGGCAAACCCAGCAACTGGGCGAAGTAGGCCTCCGAGACCGCGGTGCTGCCGCTTGAGGCCTCCACGATGGTGGTGTCCGCCCGGATCCAGCCGTTGACCAGCCCGAACAGGAACAGGGACCTGGCCAGCCGGTGCTTCAGGCTGCCGGAGCGGTGCGTGGACTCGTCCTTGAGGTACAGCTGGATGCCCCACTGTTCCGGCAGCGGCACGGAGTACAGGTGCGTGTCCGCGGAACGGTTGTTTTCGGCGGTGATGGTGCGGATGGCCTGGTCGGCCCAGTCCCGGTCCGTTCCGCCATCGTTCCTGCCGGTGCTGCCCTCGATCGTCACCAGTCCAGCCTACCCGCGGGCCGGGAACTCCCCGTCTAGAGTGGGACCGGCGGCCGTCCAGGCAGAATATCCCGCGTCCGCCGTCAGCACGCTGCAGAAGGAGCACCGATGAAACCGTTGATGGACGTTGCCGCCCTCCAGGCCAGGCTCGGCGCCGGGCGCCGGACGGTGCTGCTGGACGTGCGCTGGGTCCTGGGCGATCCGCACGGCCACGAACACTATCTCGCAGGGCACCTGCCGGGTGCCGTCTTCGTGGACCTGGCCTCCGAGCTGTCCGACCCGGCGGTTCCGGACCGGGGACGGCACCCCCTGCCCTCCTCCGGACAGTTCCAGGAGTCGGCCCGGCGCTGGGGCATCAAGAAGGGCGACGTCGTGGTCGCCTACGATGACAGCGCGAACATGGCGGCCGCAAGGGTGTGGTGGATGCTCCGCGATGCCGGCCTCAATGAGGTGTACCTGCTCGACGGCGGCCTGGCCGCCTGGCGTGCCGCCGGCCTGCCCCTCGAACCGGGCCCGGTCCATCCCGCGCGCGGCGACGTGGAGCTGGGCAGCGGGCAGATGCCAGTGGTCGACGCCGGTGCTGCCGCAGCCTGGCCGAGGGATGGGCTGCTGTTCGATGCCAGGGCAGGGGAGAGGTACCGGGGCGAGGTCGAACCGGTTGATCCCCGTGCCGGACACATTCCGGGAGCGGTGAGCGCCCCCACCACCGGGAACGTGGACGACGCCGGGCGGTTCCTGCCGCGGGAAGAGCTGCGGCGGAGGTTTGAATCCCTTGGCGTGGTGGCAGGCCTCCCGGTGGCCGTCTATTGCGGGTCCGGCGTCACGGCCGCCCACGAGGTGGCTGCACTGGAACTCGCCGGGTTTCCGGCAGCCCTGTACCCAGGCTCCTTTTCGGAGTGGTCCAACCGGCCCGGGCTGCCGGTGGCCGTGGGTCCGGAACCCGGGGGCGGCGGAACGGAGGCCCGGGAGGGCGGAAGGCCGGCTGGAAACTCCGCAGGCGGCGGGGGTAGCGTCGCACTATGACACCAGGACGCCCGGTACCACCGCCCCTAGCAAAACCCATAGATCCAGCCCAACCCAACGACCCCTCCAACCCTCTGGATCCCGTATCTGATGCTGCCCCCGCCGCTGAAGCCGGGTCGCTTGCCGGCGCCTGGGGTGCGGTCTCCCGGGAGAGCGGACTGGTGCCGCTGACCGTGGCCCGGCGCGCGCCCAAGCCGGACGACGTGGAGATCGCCATCGAGTTCTGCGGGCTCTGCCACTCCGACGTGCACGCAACCCGCGGAGAATGGGGCGGCCAGGCGTACCCCCTGGTTCCCGGCCACGAAATCGTGGGAACCGTCAGCAGGATCGGCGCGGACGTTACCGACTTCGCCATAGGCGACCGGGTGGGCGTGGGCTGCATGGTGGACTCCTGCCGCGAGTGCGACAGTTGCCTTGACGGCCTTGAGCAGTACTGCGAAAACGGGATGACCGGCACTTACGGTGCCAAGGACCGGCGGAACGGTGACGCAATCACCCAGGGCGGGTATTCCTCGTCCATCGTGGTGGACCGCCGGTACGTCCTGCGTGTCCCGGCGTCGCTGGACCCGGCCGCCGTCGCGCCCCTGCTGTGCGCCGGCGTCACCACGTTCTCCCCGTTGCGGCACTTCGACGTCGGGGAAGGGGACGTGGTGGGCGTCGTCGGGCTGGGCGGGCTCGGCCACATGGCCGTCAAGCTTGCAAAGGCGATGGGGGCGAAGGTGGTGGTATTCACCACGTCAGAGTCCAAGGTGGCGGCCGCGCTGGAGCTTGGCGCGGACGAGGTTGTCCTGTCCCGGGACGGGGAGGCGATGGCGGCCGCGGACCGCACGGTGGACCTCATCATCGATACCGTTGCCGCCCCGCACGACCTGAACCCCTTCTTCCGCACCCTGCGCGTGGACGGGGCATTGTTCCAGCTGGGACTGCCCTCCGAGGCGATGCCGCCGGTCAACCCGGGTGCTCTGATCCGGCGCCGGATCGCCTATGCAGGGTCCTTGATCGGCGGGATTGCCGAGACCCAGGAGATGCTGGATTTCTGCGCTGAACACGGCGTGGTGGCCGACATTGAGATGGTGACCGCTGCCCAGCTGAATGAAGCTTACGACCGGATGGTCGCAGGAGACGTTAAGTACCGGTTCGTGCTGGATACCGGCACGCTGCAGGCAGCCGCTGAGGAGACAGACGCATGAGCACACTGTTCACGAAGATCATCAAGGGTGAGATCCCCGGCCGGTTTGTGTGGCGGGAGGACGACGTTTCGGCGTTCCTGACCACCGGCCCGCTCGCGGACGGCCACACGCTGGTGGTTCCCACCGAAGAAGTGGACCGCTGGACGGACGCGTCGCCGGAAACACTGGCCAAGGTCATGGAAGTGGCACGGCGCATCGGTGCCGTCCAGGTGGACATTTTCGGGGCACGCCGGGCGGGCCTTATCGTGGCGGGCTACGAAATCAACCACCTGCACGTCCACGTGTGGCCATCGCAAAGCATGGCCGACTTCGACTTCGGATCGGCGGACCAGAACCCGGACCCCGCAGTCCTCGACGCCAACGCGGAGAAACTGCGCGACGGCCTCCGGGCCGCCGGGTACGGGGAGTTCGTGCCCGGCAGGTAGGACGCGGGGAAGGCTGGCAGGGAGATCAGTCCCGGCGCGGCGTCATCGCCACCATGCCCGCATAGGTGAAGCCGCCGCCGAAGCCGAAAAGCAGTGCGGGGACGTCCGCCGGGATCCTTCCGGAGTGCCACCATTTGCTCAGCCCCAGCGGCACGCTGGCAGCGGACGTGTTCCCGGACTCGGTGACGTCGGTGATGACAATCCGGTCCGACAGCCCCAGGGCCTCGGCCAGCGGTTCGATGATGCGGAGGTTGGCCTGGTGCGCGGCAAGGACCTGGATGTCGTCCATTGCCAGCCCCGCCCTGGCCACCGTCTCGCGGGCACGCTCCGGCGCTTTGGTCAGGGCCCACCGCAGCACCTCGCGGCCGTTCTGCGAAAACCTGCCCGACGGCGGGGAGATCCGGACAGCATCGGCCATGCCGCCCTCGGACCCCCACACCACCGGGCCAATGCGGGGCGTCTCCGACGGACGCACGACGGCGGCGCCGGCGCCGTCCGCGGTGAGCACCGCCGTCGCGCGGTCCGTCCAGTCGGTCACGGCTGAGAGGGTTTCCGCGCCAACGACGATCGCGTGGGAGGCGCTGCCGCTGCGGATGGCCTGGTCGGCCACGCCGAGGGCGTACTCAAAGCCCGAACAGGCCGTATTGACGTCCATGATGGCCGGTCCCCGGCCGTCCCGTCCCAGGCCCAGCGCCTCGGCCACCCGGCCCGCGGTGTTGGGGGAACGTTCGGCGGCCGTGGTGGTGGCCACCACCACGAGGTCGACGTCCGCGGCCGCGACGCCCGAATCGGCCAGGGCCATCCGTGCCGCCGGAACCGCGAGGTCCACCACTGTCTCGCCCTCGCCGGCGATGTGCCTTGTGACGATGCCGGTGCGCTGGCGGATCCACTCGTCGTTGGTGTCCATCATGCCCTCGAGCTCATGGTTGTCCATGATGCGCGCGGGCTGGGCGTGGCCGAGCCCTGCAATCTCTGTCCCTGCCGGGCCCTGGGCAAGCGTGAGCTTCATTGGATTCCTCTCCTTGGTGGCTGGCCGCCGCTAGGCGGGGGCCAGTGCTTTGTTGAGCACGGCGCGGATCCGCTTCTCAGACACTGAATACGCGGTGCCGAGCTCGACGGCGAACAGGCTTACCCGAAGTTCCTCGATCATCCAGCGCACCTGGGTTAACTCGCGTCCTGCCCGCCGTCCGGGCAGCAGCGCCGAGACGGCATCGTCGTAGTCGTCCTCAAGCCGCTGGACGACAGCCATGTTAAGGGCGTCGCGCTGGACGTTGCCGGGCAGCCGCTCCAGCCGCTTCTCGATGGCCGCCAGGTACCGGGGCATCTGGCTGAGCTGTGCGTAGCCCGTGCGTGCCACAAAACCGGGATACACCAGTTGTTCCAGTTGGCTCTTGACGTCGTTGAGCGCGCTGATCAGGGCCAGGCTGGTGGTGCCCTTGAGCTGCTTCTCGATCCGGCGGGTGCTGGCCAGGATGCGCTCCACCACGGCGGTGACCGTGAAGACGGTGTCGATCAGTTCGGCACGCACCAGCTCATACAGCTGGTCAAAGGCCTTCCGGTCCCAGGGAAGGTCTGCGGGGGTGAGCTTGTCGATGGCCGCCAGCGCGCAGTCCGCGATGAGGGCGGATACCGAGCCGTGCGGGTTCTGGCTGAAGGTCAGCTTTTCCGTGTTGCTCAGGTGCTCCAGGACGTAGCGGTCCGGCGCCGGAACCCGCAGGGCAAGCAGGCGGATCACGCCGCCGCGCATCGCGTCGAGCTGTTCCTCCTGCGTCTGGAAGACCCGCAGCGACACTGAGGTTCCCTGGTCCACCAGGGCCGGGTACCCGGTGACGGTGTGGCCTTTGACCATGCTGCTCACCTGGCGTTCGATGGTGCCGAAACTCCATTCCGTCAGGCCTTCCTGCTCCACGAACCCGGCCGCGGCGGAGGTTCCCGGCACCCCGGCAGCCTGCGGGCGTGCGGCTGCTCCGGCGTCGGACGCCTTGCCGTTCCTGCGCTGCTGGGCCTTGCCGCCGGCGCCGGGCGCAGTGGAGGCCGGCGTGGCGCCGAGCGAGTCTGCAATCGCACGCCGGGTGGCAGGAGCCAGCCTCTCCTGCAGTTCGGCCAGGTCCTTTCCTTCGCCCAGCACCTTGCCGCCGCTGTCCACCACCTTGAAACTCACGCGCAGGTGCGCAGGCACGGCGTCCCAGTTCCAGGAACCGGGTGGGATGATGGCGCCGCGGATCCCCCGCAGCGCGAGTTCCAGCGACGGCTCCAGCTCATCCCGGGCAGGATCGAAGTCCGCTTCGAGGACCGCCACCGCCTGCCGGGCAACATCGGGGGCAGGAACGAAGTTCTTGCGGACCTGCTTGGGCAGCGACTTGATCAACGCGGTCACCAGCTCCACGCGCTGGCCGGGGATCAGCCAGCGGAACGGGGCATCGTCCAGCTGGTTGAGGAACAGGACGGGAACTTCGGCCGTGACGCCGTCGGACGGGTTGGGCGGTGAACCAGGAGCCACGGGGTGGAACTCGTACGTCAGCGGAAGCTCGAAGCCCTTGTGCAACCAGGTCTTGGGGTAGGCCGATTCATCCAGGTCATCGGCGTCGTCACTGAGGAGCAGCGATTTGTCGTAGTCCAGGAGGTCCGGATTCTCCCGGCGGGCATCCTTCCACCATTTATCGAAGTGCCGTTCGGAAACCACGTCGGGGCCGATCCTGGCGTCATAGAACTCGAACAGCGTCTCGTCATCCACCAACAGGTCGCGGCGGCGCATGCGTGCCTCGAGTTCCTCCACCTCATGCAGGAGCGCCCGGTTGCGGTGGAAGAACTTGTGGTGGGTCTTCCAGTCACCCTCCACCAGGGCATGCCGGATGAACAGCTCCCGGGCCACGACCGGATCCACCCTGCCGTAGTTAATCCGCCGCTGGGCAATGATGGGAACGCCATAAAGGGTGACCTTTTCGTAGGCCATGACCGCGCCCTGCCGCGTGGACCAGTGCGGTTCACTGTAGGTGCGCTTCACCAGGTCCGGTGCCACCTGCTCGGCCCACAGGGGATCGAATTTGGCCGCCACCCTGGCCCACAGGCGGCTGGTTTCCACCAGCTCCGCTGCCATGACGAACGTGGGGGACTTCTTGAACAGCGCGGAACCGGGGAAGATCGCGAACCGGCTGCCGCGGGCACCTGCATACTCGCGCTTGCGCTCATCCAGGATTCCGATGTGGCTCAGGAGCCCGGACAGCAGGCTGATGTGGATCCCGTCATGGTTGCCCACGGGATCGGCCAGGCGCTTGTTGTCCAGGGCGATCCCCAGCGGCCGCGCAAGCTGGCGCAACTGCGCGAAGAGGTCCTGCCACTCGCGAACCCGCAGGTAGTTGATGAATTCGGCCCGGCACAACCGGCGGAAGGCCGACGAGGACAGTTCCTGCTGTTTCTCCTGCAGGTAGTTCCAGAGGTTGAGGTAGCCGGTGAAGTCCGAGTTTTCGTCCCGGAAGCGGTTGTGCTTTTCCGCGGCCAGCTGCTGCTTGTCTGTGGGCCGTTCGCGGGGGTCCTGAATGGTCAGCGCGGCCGCCAGGACCATGACTTCGCGGACGCAGCCGCGTTTTCCGGCCTCCACGATCATTCGGCCCAGGCGGGGATCGACGGGCAGCTGGGCGAGTTTCTGTCCGACGGCGGTGAGGCCGCCGCCTGCCCCGGGCTTACCGCCGTTGTCTTGCGGGCGTGGGGGAGCCAGGGCGCCGAGCTCGCGAAGGAGGGTAACGCCATCGTTGATGGCCCGCGTTTCCGGCGGCTCGACAAAGGGGAACTCCTCAACGTCCTTGGGGCCCTTTGCCACGCCCATGGCGGTCATCTGGAGGATGACGGCGGCGAGGTTGGTGCGCAGGATCTCCGGATCCGTGAACCGGGGCCGGGACTCGTAGTCCTCCTCCGAGTAGAGCCGGATGGCGATGCCGTCAGACACCCGGCCGCAGCGGCCGGAGCGCTGGTTGGCCGATGCCTGCGAGACGCGTTCGATGGGCAGGCGCTGGACCTTGGTGCGGTGCGAATACCGGGAGATGCGGGCCGTGCCCGTGTCGATGACGTACTTGATGCCCGGCACCGTGAGCGACGTTTCCGCCACGTTGGTGGCAAGCACGATCCGGCGCTTGCTGCCGGGGTGAAACACCTTGTGCTGCTCCTGCAGGCTCAGGCGCGCGAACAGGGGAAGGATCTCGGTGTTGGACAGCCTTCGGTTGGACTGGATCCGGGCCTGGAGTGCGTCCGCGGCGTCGCGGATCTCCCGCTCGCCGGAGAAGAAGACCAGGATGTCACCGGGCGCCTCCGCCGCGAGCTCGTCCACCGCATCGCAGACGGCATCCAGGGGATCGCGGTCCTCCTCGAGTTCATCGTCCGAGGGGTCGTCGTCGTCGGCCTTGGGCTGGGACAGCGGCCGGTAGCGGATTTCCACTGGATAGGTCCGGCCGGAGACTTCGACGATGGGAGCGGGTTGTTCCGGGGTCCCGAAGTGGTGGGCGAACCGTTCCGGGTCGATGGTGGCCGAGGTGATGATCACCTTCAGGTCCGGCCGCTGCGGCAGGATCCGCTTGAGGTAGCCCAGGATGAAGTCGATGTTGAGGCTTCGTTCGTGTGCCTCGTCAATGATGATGGTGCTGTACCTGCGCAGCAGTCTGTCCCGCTGGATCTCGGCAAGCAGGATGCCGTCGGTCATCAGCTTGACCTTGGTTGCCTTGCTTACCTCACCGGTGAAACGGACCTGGAAGCCCACCTCCTGGCCGATGTCCACGCCAAGCTCTTCCGCAATGCGCTCGGCCACGGTCCGGGCTGCCAGCCGCCGGGGCTGCGTGTGGCCGATCAGTCCCTTCTCGCCCAGGCCAAGTTCCAGGCACATCTTGGGGATCTGGGTGGTCTTTCCGGAGCCGGTCTCGCCGGCGATGATGGTCACCTGGTTGGCCGCGATCGCGGCCATCAAGTCCTCGCGGCGCTCGGAAACCGGCAGCTCGGCGGGATAGGAGATATGAAAAGTCATGGCTGCAGACAGTCTACTGCGGGAGCCCCGGCTTCCCGTTTGTACTGCCGGCAGGTGTCCGGCGCCTTTGGTTCTGCCCTAGAAAACGCGGAGCGTGTAGTTGATGCTTGGGAGGTCCAGGGCGGACCAGGCTTCGTGGGATTCAGCAGGAGGCGTGTGCCCCCGGCCATCACGCAAAAGCGCTGAAATGGTTGCTGCGGCCACGAGGAGGATCAGGAGGATGAGGAGGCTTATGAGGATTTCCATGCCTCCATGCTTCTCCATCCTGCAACAGGGAAAAAGTGGCAGAAATGCCCAAAAAGACATAATTCCTGCCACAATGGAAGCATGCTCAAATCAGTGGCCGTCATCGTGGTTCCCAACTTCTCGATGTTCGAGTTCGGCACTGCCTGCGAGGTATTCGGCATCGACAGATCCGGCCGGGGGAGCGGCGTCCCGGCCTTCGACTTCCGCGTCTGCACGCCGGAGCCTGGCGACGTCCGGTTGAAGTCAGGCCTGACCCTCAACGTGGGCCTGGGACTTGAAGCCACCGAAGATGCGGACCTGGTCATCATGGCCCCCTACGGGAGGGGCGACGAGTTGCATGAATCCGTAGTCGAGGCGCTGAGGGCTGCTGATGCAAGGGGGGCATGGGTGATGTCCATCTGCTCGGGCGCTTTTGCCTTGGCCCGCGCCGGCTTGCTGGATGGGCGCCGCTGCACCACGCACTGGCACTACTCCGGCCAACTGGCCGCCGAAAATCCCGGCGTGCAGGTGGACGAAAACGTACTCTACGTGCAGGACGGCAACATCATTACGTCCGCAGGGACCGCCGCCGGGATCGATGCCTGCCTCCACCTTGGGCGGGTCGAACTCGGGGCCAAGGTGGCTGCCGCGATCGCCAGGGACATGGTGGTTCCTCCGCACCGCGACGGCGGCCAGGCGCAGTTCATTGACCGGCCAATGCCGGCCTGCGGCTCAGCTCCCATGGAGGAGCTGCTGCGCTGGATGGTGGAGAACCTGGACCGCGAGCACACGGTAAGCGAACTGGCGGCACGCGTGCACCTGTCGGCCAGGACGTTCGCCCGGCGCTTCCGGTCCGAGACCGGAGCGACGCCTGCCGCCTGGCTCAATTCACAGCGGGTGCTCCGGGCCCAGGAACTCCTTGAGTCCACGGACCTGAACATCGAAGAAATCGCCAGGGAGTCCGGCTTCGGGCACCCTGTCCTGCTGCGGCACCACTTCGCCAAGGTCCTGGACACCAGCCCGCAGTCATACCGCCGCGCTTTCCGCGGCCAACTGGCTGTGGCGGGGTAGCACCCTTTGCACCCTAGCCCGGGGCGGGCTCGTCGCGGCGTTCCTGGGCGCGGAGTTCCTCGGCCGCTTCCCGTGCGCTGTCCACAAGAATCCGCCAGGGTCCGGTGACGGCCTGCTCGGGAAGTGCTGCCCTGCGTTGCCCTGCCCGGATCGAGTAGATGAACCTGTCCGGTTGGGCTTCCGCAAATTGCTCGGCAGCTGCCCTTGGCGTCTTGGGTACCGAATCCCACGGGCAGGCCTCGACCAGGGGCTGCCATTGGCTGAGGTCGCTGTCCGATTGCGCATCGACCGTCCACACCCGCGTAACCGCAGCTATCCCGCCGCTCCGTTCCACCTTGATCTTCATGGCATGGCCCCTGGGCTTCCCTGTGGCCCGGCGGCCAGTGACGGTCAGCCGGGGTGGTTAAACCTTGACCTTCACAGTTTCCCACGCCCCCGTTACGGCGTCATGCTCTTTTGACCCCGAACCGAACAGGTCCGCGGCGGCCCGTGCCGTGGCGCGGGCAAAGACGGTGAAGGTTGCGGCCGGCGGCATCGAACCGCTGGTAAGGGTCTCGTACCAGATGCGGCCGGGCGCCTCCCAGGCATTGCCGCCGAGGGCGTTCGCCACCAGGTAGAACGCGCGGTTGGGGATGCCGGAGTTGATGTGGACACCGCCGTTGTCTGCGCTGGTCCGGACATACGAGTCCATGGAGTCGGGTTGCGGGTCCTTGCCCAGCACGTCGTCGTCGTACGCCGTTCCGGGCGCCTTCATGGACCGAAGGGCCTGCCCCTGGACCTTGGATGTAAAGAGGCCTTCACCGATCAGCCAGCTGGCCTGGGCGGCGGACTGGTTCTTGACGTACTGCTCAACGAGGGCGCCGAAGACATCTGACATCGACTCATTAAGGGCGCCCGCCTGGTTCCGGTACGCAAGCCCGGCCGAGTACTGGGTGACCCCGTGCGCCAGTTCGTGTCCAATAACGCTGAGGGACCTGGTGAACCGGTCAAAGACGTCGCCGTCGCCGTCACCGAACACCATCTGGGTGCCGTTCCAGAAAGCGTTGTCGTACAGGTTGCCGAAGTGCACCGTGGCATCGAGCTTCATGCCGCGTCCGTCAACCGAATCCCGGCCGAAGGCGTCGGCATACAGCCGGTGCGTGTGACCCAGGCCGTCGTAGGCTTCATCGGTGGCGGCGTCGCCGGTGGCGCGCCCGCCTTCTTCCCGGACCAGCCTGCCCGGGAGCGTTTCTTCGCCGCCGGCATCGTAGATGGTGCGGTCCACCGGGCCCGGCTTGACCTGGCGCAGCCCGGGCGGGAGGACCGGGACGGCCTGTGCACGTGCTGCCTGGAATGATTCGATGTGGCCAAGGGCCTTCCGGGCCGCGCTTGCCGCCGAAGAGAATCCCGGTGCGTCCTGTTGGGCCAGCCGGCGCAACAGGTAGGGCGGAACGATGGAACAGAACTGAACTTGCATGGCGTACTCCCTCAGCTAGGTGCTTTCAGCCTAAGAGGAGCCTCCGACAATTGACTGCAGGCGGCCGCCGCGAATTCGGTTGGCTTCCGGGTGCTGCAGCAGGCCCAGATGGGTACGGTAGGCGCATGGCTGACACCGAAAAGCACAACAAGCCCGGCTCCACCCTCCTCACGGTCATCATCGCCTTCGTAGCCAATACGCTCGTGGCGGTGGCGAAGTCGGTGGCCGCAGTCCTTTCGGGCTCGGCCTCCATGGCAGCGGAGGCAGCCCACTCCTGGGCGGACACAGGAAACCAGGTGTTCCTGTTCTTCGCCGAGCGCCGTTCAGGCAGGCCCAGGGACAAGAGCCATCCCATGGGCTACGGCCGTGAAGCCTACGTGTGGTCCATGTTCGCCGCGTTCGGACTCTTTACCGCCGGCGCGGTGGTGTCCATCATGCATGGCATCCAGGAGATCATCGAGCCGGAGCCGGCCGCAGATTTCATGGTGGCCTATGTGGTCCTGGCGGTGTCTTTCGTCTTCGAAGGCATCTCCTTTGTCCAGGCTTTCCGGCAGACCAGGAAGGCGGCCCATGAGCTGGACCGGCACACGATGGAGCAGGTGCTCATCAGCTCCGATCCCACCCTGCGCGCCGTCTTCGCCGAGGACGCTGCCGCGCTGATCGGCCTTGTCATAGCCTTCGTGGGCGTGTTCCTGCACCAGGTCACCGGATCGCCGTTGCCCGATGCAATCGGTTCGATCGCGGTCGGCGTGCTGCTGGCCGTCGTCGCCGTCGTCCTGATCGACCGCAACAGGCGCTTCCTGGTGGGCCAGGGCGTCACCCCCGACATTGAACGGTCCATGGCGCAACGGGTGCTGGCGCACCCCGAGATCGCGCGGCTCACGTACCTGCACCTGGAATTCGTCGGTCCCCGCAAGCTGTACCTGGTTGCGGCCGTGGACCTGCAGGGGGACCATCCCGAACATGAAGTGGCGGTGGTCCTGCGCCGGATCGAGCGTGAGCTGGAAGACCATGCAACTGTCGAGGAAGCCGTGCTGACCCTGGCCACGCTTGACGAGGTTGCCCTGCATTTCTGATCCTGCGGCTTCCGCAGCGCAGCAGGAAAGGCCGGAAAACGAAAGAACCCCCGCCGCTTCAGTGAAGCGGCGGGGGTTTTCTGTGCCCTCGATAGGATTCGAACCTACGACCTTCTGCTCCGGAGGCAGACGCTCTATCCCCTGAGCTACGAGGGCAATCCGTATTTCCTGCCGTTCCCGGCGGGACGTCCTAGAGCTTAGCAGGAAGGTGGCCCGCAAGGGAAAACCGACACCAAGGCCAGGAATGGACAGGCAAAGAAGCGGTTTCAATAGCCGGCGAAGGAGTCCGTCCGGACCCGGCGGGCACCGGCGCTCTTCGCCGCCCGGCGGAGCGATGCAACGCTTGCCGGGGACCCCGAAACATAGACGTCACGGGCGGCGATGTCCGGCACGAGCGCCGCAAGGGCCCCTCCGTCCAGCCGGGCTCCCGGGCCGGTGTTTGCGGCAGCGGAGGCCAGGCCGGAGGGCGGCCGGGAACCGTCCGCCAACCGCACGAGCACCCGGATGCCGGCGTCCCGGAGTTCCTCCGCGTAGGCCACTTCCCCTGCGCTATGGGCCAGGAGCAGGAGCACGGCGTCCCGCTCCCGCAGGCCCCCGGAGGACAGGTATGAAACGAAGGGCGTGATGCCGATTCCCGCCGCGATGAGCAAGACCGGCCGGTGCGGATCGCGCGGCAGGACAAAGTCGCCGCCCACCGCCGTGGCTGCCACTTCGTCGCCCGGCCGCAGGGCCAGCAGCGCCTCCTTTGCCGCAGACAAGGGACCGGCCGTCCGCACGGCGAACTTCACCAGCCGCTCCCGCGGTGGGCTTGTCAGGCTGAACACCCGGCGTCGGCCCTTGCCGTCCGGCCTGGCGTGCGGCAGGTCCAGTTCCATGTACTGGCCCGGAAGGAAGCGCACCGGCCGGGCCGGGTTGAACGTGAACTCGGTGGTGGCGGGCGTCAGCTGCCGGGTGCCGGTGAACCGGAGCTTCACGGCCCCGCGCTGCCCTGCCAGGAAGGCCAGCAGGTTGCCTGCCAGCAGGGCTGCCTCGGGCGAGTTGGCGAACAGGCCCAGGTTCCAGGGGACGGCGAAGAGCACTCCCACCACGGCGGCCAGCGCCAGCTGGTGCCTGCGGCGGGGCGGCAGGGTCAGGGGCTCGGTCAGCATGAATCCCACGAAGAACAGGACCGGCCGCTGCGCCAGGGCCTGGTAGATGCCCATGCCCGCCGTCATGCCCGATCGAAGCAGTTCAAGGGTGATGATGGCGGTGGCCACCAGCGTGAACATGGATGCCATCAGCACTTTGCGGGTCCGGTACAGGACCAGCAGCACGCCCGGCACCAGCAGCCACAGCATGGCAGGAGTTGCCGCCCACCACGTTGCGATATTCAGCCCGGTGAGGCCGGTGGCGAAGGCGCCGGCGGCGGCAGGATTGAAGATGTGCCGGCCGCGCCACGCCAAGGCATATTTGGAGGCGGAGGCCAGGACGCATGCCAGTGCCACCCCGGCCAGGTCCAGCGGCTGCAGGGACGGCCAGAACAGGAAATACAGCAGCAGCCCCGTGATGAGGGAGGACTCCGTGTGGGGGTTGACCCGGAAAAGCGCCGCCAGCGCCCGGTTGGAGGCGTAGGTCAAGCCCAGGCACAGCGCCAGGTGCGCGAGCATTTCCGGGATACCGAACGTCAGCCAGCCCAGGATGTTGAGCAGGATGCTGTAGGCGGCCAGGACCGCCAGGACTGTTAGGACAACCCGGTACATGGTGAACCTGCCCACGGCGGTCCCCATCCGGCCGGCCAGGGACGGCGCCGGGGGGTGCGGTGTTTCCACGGGACTCATGAGAACAGCATCCCTTCGAATTCGGCGGAGTAGGCGGCGCTGCCGTCGGAAAAGACGGTCAGCCACGAAAAATCAAAGCTTTCCTGAAGCGTGGCGCCGGGAACAAAGAACAGGGCCGTGGCGAGTGCGTCGGCCACCATGGCAGTCCCCGCCAAGGCCCAGGTGGCGACGGCGGTCCGCACCGGCTGCCCGGTGGTCCCGTCCAGGACGTGGTGGAGTCCGTCCCCCCAGGCGCGGCGGTTGGCAGCCGACGCACACAGGGCGCGACCGTCCAGGTAGATCGTCCCAATCGCCTGTGCAGGGTTGTAGGGGTGTTCAAGCGCCACGCTGACGGGTCCTGCCCCGCGGGCCAGCAGGTCGCCACTGGCGTCGATGACGAAGGCGCCGATGCCGGCGGCCGCCAGGTCCGCGGCCAGGAGGTCCACCAGCAGGCCCTTGCCTGCGGCGCCGATGTCCAGCAGCACGGGGGCGCTGGCCGTCAGGACGGTTCCGGACCACGTGAGCACCGATTCCCAGGCCGGCGCAGGCAGCGGCGGACCGGCCGGCCGGAGCGAATACGCTGCGTCATACCCCAGGCGCTCCAGGCTGCCGCCAATCAGCGGCGTCATGGCGCCGCCGGTCACCCGGTAGAGCAGGCTGTAAAGCTCGCCCAGCGGAGCAGCCTCGTCCGGAAACTGATAACGCCCCGGCTCCCGTGCCAGGTCCGACACCAGCGAGTCGGCCCGGAAACGGGACCAGTCGGCGTCGAACTTCTTAACCGTGTTAAGCACGCGTGCGCGCAGGGACGCGGGCAACGGCAGGGGAGTGGTGATGTCCCAGCCGGTTCCGATCCCCTGGAACAGGAAGTCATCCCAGTCCGTGACGGACACCGCCTACTGCGCCTCCGCCTTGATCTTGTCCACGGCCTGGTTGAAGCCTCCGCTGGTCAGGGAGGAGCCTGCAACCTTGGAAACGTTCAGTTCATCGATGTTCCTGCCCACCACCTGGGCAGCGATGCCACCGGCGAACTGGCCCTGGAACTTGCGGGTGTTCGGATTGGACGGGTGCTGGGTGATCTGCACGTCCGTGACCTTTCCCGCCGCGAGCGTCAGCTGAACGCCCACCGTTTCCGTGCCGTTGGGTGACACGTAGTTCCCGTCCGCGCTGTAGGTGCCGTCTCTGTAATTGCCGCCGCTGCCGGCCAGGGCGGAAGAACCCGCAGAAGGAGTGGACGGGCTTCCCGCAGCGCCCGGGGTGCTGTCCGCCGTGGATGGTGCACAGCCGGCCACGGTTCCTGCGAGGGACAGGCCTGCAAGGCTGGCGAAGATACCCTTGCGGAGCGCGGCGCTGGATATGGCGGGGCTTTGAGGGGTGGAGGGTCTCATGAAGGCTCTCGTTTCACTGTTGGGGCTGTACCGGTCTCTTTGCGCAATGCCGTCTTTGCGCAATCCCGTGCGGCAGTGGTTACGGTCTAGTCAACGCCGGATGGGCCGGAATGGTTCACCGCGGAGCCGGGCCCACCCGTCCATGGAGCCGGAAGGGCGGCCCAGGCCGCCAAATTCTTTGCTGTCACTGGCCCCCGGTAGTCTAGAGGGGTGACTCCCGAAGAACTTTCCCTCGCCATATCCGCCTGCCTCAAAGACGCCGTCGCCGCCGGTGATATTGACCTTGCGGCGTCAGCCATTCCGGCTGAGGTGCGCGTGGAGCGGCCCAAGAACCGGGACCACGGCGACTGGGCCACCAACATTGCCCTCCAACTCGCCAAGCAGGCGGGTACCAACCCGCGCGAATTCGCCACCCTCCTCAGCAGCCGGTTGAAGACCATCGACGGCGTCTCCGCCGTCGACATCGCCGGCCCTGGCTTCCTGAACATCACGGTGGACGCCGCGGCCGCCGGCGCCCTGGCAAAGGTCATTGTCGAGGCCGGCGGGGACTACGGCACCAACACGGCGCTCGCCGGGCACACCGTCAACATGGAGTTCGTGTCCGCAAACCCCACCGGGCCGCTGCACATCGGGCACACCCGCTGGGCCGCTCTGGGCGATTCCATCGCCCGCGTGCTGCGGGCGTCCGGGGCCGACGTCACGGCCGAGTACTACATCAATGACGCCGGCTCGCAGATGAACACCTTCGCCACCTCCGTCTACAACCGGCTGCACGGCCTTCCCGTGCCGGACGGCGGCTACCCGGGACAGTACATCGCGGACCTGGGCCACGAAGTGCTCACTGCCCACCCGGACATCCGCGAGCTCACTGAAGTGGCGGCCCTGCCGGTCATCCGCGCCGCCGCCTATGAAGCGCAGATGAAGGACATCAAGGCCACCCTGGCGGACTTCGGCGTCGAGTTCGACGTCTTCTTCTCCGAACAGGAACTGCACGACGCCGGCGCCATTGAAAGTGCCGTGGCCCGCCTTCGCGAACAGGGCCACGTGTTCGACGACGGCGGGGCGGTCTGGCTGCGGACCACGGACTTTGGCGACGACAAGGACCGCGTGATGGTCCGGGCGAACGGCGAGCCCACCTACTTTGCCGCTGACGCCGCCTACTACCTGTCCAAAAAGGACCGCGGCTTCACCGAGAAGATCTACCTCCTGGGCGCCGACCACCACGGCTACATCAACCGGCTCAAGGCCATTGCCGCCGCTGCCGGTGACGACCCCGAGGTCAACATCGAGGTCCTGATCGGCCAGCTGGTGTCCGTCAACGGTGCCAAGCTGTCCAAGCGCGCCGGCAACATCATCGAACTCAAGGACCTGATCGAGTGGCTGGGCAAGGACGCCGTCCGCTACTCGCTGGCCCGGTTCCCCGCCGATTCACCGCTGACCCTTGACCCGGACCTGTTGAAGAAGCACAGCAACGAGAACCCGGTGTTCTACGTGCAGTACGCCCATGCCCGCTCGCGCGGCGCCGCACGCAATGCCGTGGCTGCGGGCGTGGACCGTTCCGCGTTCGACGCCTCGCTGCTGGACCACGCCACGGAAAACGAGCTGCTGTCCTACCTGGGCAGCTACCCGTCCATCGTGGCCAAGGCAGCAGAGCTGCGCGAACCGCACCGCGTGGCACGGCACCTTGAGGCCATCGCCGGGGCCTACCACCGCTGGTACGACGCCTGCCGCATTGCCCCCATGGGCGACGAACCCGTGACCGACCTCAACCGCACCCGTCTGTGGCTCAACGACGCCACCAGCCAGGTGCTGGCGAACGGACTCGACCTGCTGGGCGTTTCGGCGCCGGAACGGATGTGACCCGGTGACGCACACAGCAGCCCAGGCTTCTCCGCTTGCCCCGGAGTGGCTCACGGTTCCGGACGACCTCAATGCCCTCCACGAACCGATGTGGGCCCGCGACGTGGCACGCAACGGGGACGGCGAACTCAGCATTGACGGCATCCCCGTCAGCGAGCTTCAGCGGCAGTACGGCACCCCGCTTTTCGTGATGAGCGAGAACGACTTCCGTGCCCGGGCCAGGGCATTCAGCGACGCCTTTAACGATGCCTTTGCCGATATTTGCGGGGGAGTGGACGTCTACTACGCCGGAAAGTCGTTCCTCTGCACCGCGGTGGTCCGCTGGGTGGAAGAGGAAGGGCTGCGCCTGGACACCGCCTCGGGCGGCGAACTCGCCGTGGCCCACCGGGCCGGAATTCCCGGCGCGGACGTCGCGCTGCACGGCAACAACAAGTCCGACGGCGAAATCCACCGGGCCCTGGACATGGGACTGGGCCGGATCGTGGTGGACAGCCTGGCCGAACTCCACAGGGTGGGCACCATCGCCGAGGCCCGCGGTGAACAGGCCAAGGTCATGCTTCGGCTGACTCCCGGCGTGCACGCCCACACCCACGAGTTCATCGCCACTGCCCACGAGGACCAGAAGTTCGGCCTCTCCATGGCAGCCGACACCACTGACGAGGCCGGGATCTCGGCCGCCGAGGAAGCAGTGGCGGCGGCCACAGCCCATCCCGGCATCGAACTGCTGGGCCTGCACTGCCACATTGGGTCGCAGATCTTCGAACCGGACGGTTTCGCGCTGGCCGCCGAGAAGCTCCTTCGCTTCCTGGCCGCCATGCAGGAAAAATACTCCATCACCCTGCCGGAACTGGACCTCGGGGGCGGATACGGGATTGCCTACACCCCGGTGGACACCCCGCGCCCCGCCGCTGAAATCGCCACGGCGATGGCCGCCGTCGTGCGTTCCACCTGCGCCGAGCTGGGCATTGACGCGCCCCGCATCTCCATCGAGCCCGGGCGCGCCATCGTGGGCAGCACCACGTTCACCCTTTACGAGGTGGGCACCGTGAAGACGGTCCGCGTGGATGCCCCTGCGGCTTCCGCGGACGGTGACGCGGGCAACAACGTTACGTATCCCCGCCGGTATGTTTCGGTTGACGGTGGCATGAGCGATAACGCCCGGCCAGTGCTGTACGACGCGGATTATTCGGCCGTTCTGGCCTCGCGGACGTCCGGCGCGGCGCCGCAGCTGTCCCGCGTGGTGGGCAAACATTGCGAGAGCGGCGACATAGTTGTTAGAGATGTATATCTGCCCGAGGACGTGGCAGCCGGTGATCTGCTTGCTGTACCGGGAACCGGCGCCTACTGCTGGGCCCTCTCGAGCAACTACAACTATCTGGCCCGGCCGGGCGTTGTCGCGGTGCGCGACGGATCTTCCCGGCTGATTGTCCGCGGGGAAACCGAAGAAGACCTGCTGAACCGCGACATGGGAGCCTGAATGACGGAAATGCGAACGCTGAAAGTAGCCCTGCTGGGCTGTGGCAACGTTGGGGCCCAGGTTGCGCGGATCCTCCTTGAGGACGCCGATGCCCTTGCCGCCCGGACAGGTGCCCGCCTGCAGCTCAGCGGCATCGCCGTGCGCAACGTCAACGCCCCGCGCGACGTTGACCTGCCGCAGGAGCTCTTCACCACCGACGCCGACACCCTGGTCAAGGACGCCGACCTGGTCATCGAACTGATGGGCGGCATCGAACCGGCCCGCACCCTGATCCTCTCCGCCCTGCGCAACGGCGCGTGCGTCGTGACGGGCAACAAGGCGCTCCTGGCCCAGGACGGCCCCACCCTCTACGAAGAGGCTGACAAGGCCCACGTCCAGCTCTCCTACGAAGCTGCCGTGGCCGGTGCCATTCCCATCCTCCGCCCCATCCGCGACAGCCTCTCGGGCGACCGGATCACCCGGGTGCTGGGCATCGTCAACGGCACCACCAACTTCATCCTTGACCAGATGGATTCCACCGGTGCCCAGTTCGCGGACGCCCTCGCCGAGGCCCAGCGCCTTGGCTACGCGGAAGCCGACCCCACGGCCGACGTCGAAGGCCACGACGCCGCCGCCAAGGCCGCCATCCTGGCCTCGCTCTCCTTCCACACCCGCTTCGCCCTGGAGAACGTCCACTGCGAGGGAATCACCAACGTCAGCGCTGCCGACATCGCCGCGGCGAAGGACGCCGGCTTCGTGATCAAGCTGCTGGCCATCGCGGAGAAGCTGACCGACGCCAATGGTGAGGAAGGCGTGTCCGTCCGTGTCCACCCCACCCTCCTGCCGCGCGAACATCCGCTGGCCGCGGTCCGCGGTGCCTTCAACGCCGTGTTCATCGAAGCGGAAAACGCCGGCGAGCTGATGTTCTACGGCCAGGGCGCCGGGGGAACCCCCACGGCGTCTGCCGTTATGGGCGATCTCGTGTCGGCCGCCCGCCGGCTGGTCCTGGGCGGACCCCAGCGCACGGAAACCACCACCGGCCACGTCCCGGCGCTGCCCATCGAAGCGGCCACCACCAGCTACTACATCGGCCTGGATGTTGCAGACCAGCCCGGTGTGCTTGCCCGGATCGCCCAGCTGTTCGCCGAGCACGGCGTCTCCATCGAAATCATGCGGCAGACCATCCACCGGGATGCGGAATCCAACGTGGAGTCGGCCGAACTGCGGATTGTCACCCACCGCGCATCAGAGGCTGCCCTTGCAGCCACCGTCCAGGCCGTAAAGGGCCTGGACGTCATCAATTCAGTTACATCCGTTCTGCGGGTAGAAGGAGTCTAAGTGGCTCACCAATGGCGCGGCGTCATCCGCGAATACGCTGACCGTCTGCCCGTGACGGAGTCCACCCGGGTGATCACCCTGGGGGAGGGCGGCACCCCGCTGGTCCACGCGCAGAAGCTCTCAGAACTCACCGGTTCCGAGGTCTACCTGAAAGTGGAGGGGATGAACCCCACCGGGTCCTTCAAGGACCGGGGCATGACCATGGCCATGACCGCGGCGGTAGCCTCCGGTGCGAAGGCCGTTGTGTGTGCGTCCACCGGCAACACGTCCGCTTCAGCCGCTGCCTACGCAACCGCCGCCGGCCTGAAGTGCGCCGTCCTGGTGCCCGAGGGCAAGATCTCCATGGGCAAGCTGAGCCAGGCGATCGCCCATGGCGCCACCCTCCTGCAGGTGGATGGCAACTTCGACAACTGCCTGGACATCGCCCGCAAGCTGGGGGAGTCGTACCCCGTCTTCCTGGTCAACTCCGTCAACCCTGCCCGCATCCAGGGCCAGAAGACCGGCGCCTTCGAAGTGGTCGATGCCCTGGGCGACGCACCGGACATCCACGTCCTGCCCGTGGGCAATGCCGGCAACATCACGGCATACTGGAAGGGCTACAAGGAGTATTCAGCCCCCTTCGAATCCGACACGGCCGGCACCCTGCCCGCCGTCGCCACCAGGACGCCCGCCATGTGGGGCTTCCAGGCAGCCGGGGCAGCACCGTTCGTGGCGGGCCACCCGATCACCGAGCCGGACACCATCGCCACGGCCATCCGCATCGGAAACCCCGCTTCCTGGGACGGGGCCGTAGGGGCACGTGACGAATCCGGTGGACTCATCGATGCCGTCACCGACGAGGAAATCCTGACCGCCCACCGCTGGCTGTCGGCCAGGGAAGGCGTGTTCGTGGAGCCCGGCTCCGCTGCCGGCGTGGCGGGCCTGCTCAAGAAGCACGCCGCCGGCGAGGTTCCCAGCGGCAAGACCATCGTCATCACCGTCACCGGGCACGGCCTGAAGGACCCCCAGTGGGCCCTGCGCACGGAAGACGGCAGCGAAGTCCAGCCCGTCAAGGTACCGAATGACGTGGTTACTGTCGCCGCTGAGCTGGGACTGGAAGAAAAATAGCCTTGGACACCACCTCGCAGGCCACTGTCGGACTGCACCTGATCGAGCCCGGGCAGCGCGTCAGCGTCCGGGTGCCCGCCACCAGCGCCAACCTCGGTCCGGGCTACGACAGCCTGGGGCTCGCTCTGGCCCTGCATGACACCCTCACCGTGGAAAGCCTCGACACGGATGAACTCGTGTTTGAGCTCCGCGGCGAGGGCGCGGACACTTTGCCGCGGGATGCCAGCCACCTGGTGGTCCGCGCCATGGACGCGGCCTTCGAGCGGCTGGGCTACCGGCACGGCGGACTGCGGGTGGTTGCGGACAACGTCAACCCGCACGGCCGGGGGCTGGGCTCATCCGCGTCAGCGGTGGTGGCCGCAGTTTCGGCTGCAAATGCCATGGTGCCGGCCGGGGACCAGCGCGGAAAGGATTGGATCCTCCAGCTCACCAGTGAACTGGAGGGCCATCCGGACAACGTGGCACCCGCCATCTTCGGCGGCCTGGCGCTGTCATGGCAGGACAGTGAGCAGTACAGCAGCACCAGTGCCACGGTGGCCACGTCCGTCATCCCCATCGTGGCGGTACCTGACTACGAACTCTCCACCGAGGCAGCCCGCGCCCTGTTGCCGGCATCTGTGGGACACCACGCTGCCGCCATGAACTCCGGCCGGGCGGCGCTGCTGATCCACGCGCTGACGCAGAACCCCGAATTCCTGCTGCCGGGCACCGAGGACTACCTGCACCAGAGCTACCGCGCGGACGCCATGCGGCCCAGTGCCGCGTTGATCGGCGCACTCCGCAAAGCGGGCTACGCGGCCGTGGTTTCCGGTGCCGGGCCCACCGTCCTGGTGCTGGCAAACGGTGAAGACCAGGCAGGCAAGGCCCTCGCCTTCATCAAGGCCTACACGGCGGAGAACACGCCGGACATCGGCTGGCGCGTCCTGAAGCTCGCAGTGGACGTTGAAGGTGCTAAGGTTGAACTGCACCGGCGGTAATTCCGCCTATCTGATCTGCTCCTGCATTCAGTTGCTATTTGATCTACGACTGTGAATGTATTCCGGTGCCGCCTGCTTGGTCTGTCGCAGGAATCTGCAGCATTCAACTGCCCCTGAACCGTCAGTCCGGCGCTGCGCCATGGGCGCAGTGCAAGGTGAATCAGTATCCGGCCCTGCTGGCCGAAATCCAACCGGCAAGGCCGAAATCCCGGCTGCAGATCTGAACTGCAGCCCAGATCAAATCATCGCGCCCAGCTCCCAGTCTGGACGCCGTCGAGGGGGAAGGATCCTTCGTGACCGAAACCACTGAGCTGTCGCCAGCTGTGGAACACTCAACTTCTGCTGCCGAATCACCGGCCGCAACCGCCAAGAGCAGCGGCCTTGCCGGCCTGAAGCTCGCCCAGCTGCAGGCTCTCGCCAGCCAGCTCGGTATCTCGGGTGGATCCCGCATGCGCAAGGGGGACCTGGTCTCGGCCATTTCCGCCCACCGTGCCGGAACACTCACTGCCAAGGCCCCCGCAAAGGCTGCGGCAAAGGCTACGGAATCCGCCGTGGCCCCGGCCGCAGCTGCACCGGCTTCCGCTCCGGAGGCCCCGGCCGCCGAAGCTCCCGCCGCGGAAGGCACCCGTGCCCGTGGACGCGGCCGCAGCCGCCGCGCCGTCAGTGACGGCGTGGTTTCCCCGGCAACCGAAGCTCCCCTTGTGGAAACCCCCGCCGCACCTGCCGGCGCCACCGTCGAGGCGCCGTCGGCCGCCCCTGCGGAAACTGCGGAGGCCACTGAAGGCGCCCCTGAGCGCCGCCAGCCGCGCACCCGCAACCGCCGCCGCAGCGAAGCCGCTGCCGCCGTCCAGGAAGCCCCGGCCGAGACCCCGGCAGAACAGCCCGCCACGGAACAGCGTTCAACCGAGCAGCGTTCAACGGAGCAGCGTTCAACCGAGCAGCGCACCGAAGCCCCCGCAACCGAAGCAGGCGACGCCGGCCAGCGCACCGAACGCCGTGAAGGCGGCCGCACCCGCGGCCGTGACAACACCTCCCGCGACTCGGACGGCGGCCGTGACAACAGCGGCAGCCGCGACGCCGGCCAGCGTGAAGGTGCCCAGCGTGAAGGTGCCCGGGACAACCGCGACAACGATGACAGCGACGGCGGAAGCCGCCGCAACCGCCGTAACCGCCGCGACCGGAACGACCGCAACGACCGCTCCGGTGGCCAGGACCGGGACAACTCCCGCAACGACCGCTTCCGCGACCGCAACGACCGCCGCCGTGGCCGCAACCAGGGCCCGGACGTGGACGACGTCGAAATCACCGAAGACGACGTGCTGCTGCCCGTCGCCGGCATCCTGGACGTCCTGGAGAACTACGCGTTTATCCGCACCTCCGGCTACCTGCCGGGCCCGAACGACGTCTACGTCTCCCTCGCCCAGGTCAAGAAGTACAACCTGCGCAAGGGCGACGCCGTGGTCGGCGCCATCCGTGCACCGCGTGACGGCGAGGACCGCAGCCAGCAGTCCGCCCGCCAGAAGTTCAACGCCCTTGTCCGCGTCACTTCCGTCAATGGCAAGACGCCTGAGGAACTCAAGGACCGCGTCGAATTCGCCAAGCTCGTCCCGCTGTACCCCTCCGAGCGCCTGCGCCTCGAGACGGACCCCAAGAAGATCGGCCCCCGCGTCATTGACCTGGTGGCCCCGATCGGCAAGGGCCAGCGCGGCCTGATTGTTTCGCCGCCCAAGGCCGGCAAGACGCTCATCCTGCAGTCCATCGCCAACGCCATCACCACCAACAACCCTGAGGTCCACCTCATGATGGTGCTGGTGGACGAACGTCCCGAAGAAGTCACGGACATGCAGCGCACCGTCAAGGGTGAGGTCATCGCCTCCACCTTCGACCGTCCCGCCGACGACCACACCACCGTGGCCGAACTCTCCATCGAACGCGCCAAGCGCCTCGTGGAGATGGGCATGGACGTGGTGGTCCTCCTGGACTCCATGACCCGCCTGGGCCGCGCCTACAACCTGGCAGCACCGGCCTCCGGCCGCATCCTGTCCGGTGGTGTGGACTCCGCAGCCCTCTACCCGCCCAAGCGCTTCTTCGGTGCCGCCCGCAACATCGAAAACGGCGGCTCGCTGACCATCCTGGCCACCGCCCTCGTGGAGACCGGATCCAAGATGGACGAGGTCATCTTCGAAGAGTTCAAGGGCACCGGCAACATGGAGCTCCGCCTGTCCCGCCAGCTGGCCGACAAGCGCATCTTCCCCGCCGTGGACGTCAACGCGTCCGGCACCCGCCGCGAGGAAAACCTGCTTTCCCCCGAGGAAGTCAAGATCATGTGGAAGCTGCGCCGCGTCCTCTCCGGACTCGAGACCCAGCAGAGCCTTGAACTGCTCACCAACAAGATCCGGGAAACCCAGAGCAACGTCGAGTTCCTCATGCAGGTCCAGAAGACGACGCTTGGTGCGAAGTCGGATAACGACAAGTAGCTGAGTCAGGGGCGGGGCCGTCGCATAATCTGCGGGCCCCGCCCTTTGGCGTGTCCTACCAGCCACCCGGCGAAACTAGACTTGTACAAGTCGAAAGAGGTTTTAAATGTTTGAGTCCGTACAGGGCCTGCTTGATGAGCATGATGCCATCCAGGCGCAGCTGGGGAATCCTGCTGTCTATGCTGACCAGCGGCTTGCCCGGAAACTGGGGCGGCGGTCGGCTCAGCTCAATGGCATTGTCGAGGCCTACCACAAGTGGGAAGGCATCCGTGATGACCTTGCCGCCGCCAAGGAGATGGCGTCCGAGGACCCCGAGTTCGCCGCCGAGGTGCCTGAACTCGAAGCCGCGATGGAGACTGCCGCGGCCAAGCTGCGCCGCCTGCTGATTCCCCGGGATCCTGACGATGCCCGCAACGTGATCCTTGAGGTTAAGGGCGGTGAAGGCGGCGACGAGGCCGCGCTGTTCGCCGGCGACCTGCTGCGCATGTACACCCGGTACGCCGAGTCGCGCGGCTGGAAGACCGAAATCATCTCCGCCACCGAATCGGACCTCGGCGGGTACAAGGACGTCCAGGTGGCGGTCAAGGGCAACTCCAACGACCCCGCCGAGGGCGTGTACGCACGGCTGAAGTTCGAAGGTGGCGTGCACCGCGTTCAGCGCGTGCCCGTCACCGAATCCCAGGGCCGCATCCACACCTCCGCTGCCGGCGTGCTGGTCCTGCCCGAGGTTGACGAGCCCGAAGAACTCGAGATCAGCCCCAACGACCTCAAGATCGACGTCTACCGTTCCTCGGGCCCCGGCGGGCAGTCCGTCAACACCACCGACTCCGCCGTCCGCATCACGCACCTTCCCACCGGCATTGTGGTGGCCATGCAGAACGAAAAATCACAGCTGCAGAACCGCGAGGCCGGCATGCGCGTCCTGCGGGCACGCATCCTGGCGCACCAGCAGGAGCAGATCGACGCCGAGAACTCGGCCCAGCGGAAGTCGCAGATCCGCACCATGGACCGTTCGGAGCGCATCCGCACCTACAACTACCCGGAAAACCGGATCGCGGACCACCGCACCGGCTACAAGGCCTACAACCTTGACCAGGTCATGAACGGGGACCTGGAGCCGGTCATCCAGTCCGCCATCGAGATGGACGAGCAGGCGCGGCTGGACGCCATCGGCGACTAGTCCGCCCGGCGCACCATCAGGACACGAAATACAGGACATGACATTCGGGCCAGGCCAGTCGCTCGCTGATGCCGTCAGCGAGGCCACCGCCATCCTGCGGGACGCCGGCGTTCCCAGCCCGCGCGTGGACGCGGAGCTGCTTGCGGACCACCTGCTGAACGTAGGGCTCGGCCGGCTTCGCGCCATGATGCTCGGCGATGCGCCGGCACCGGAAGGCTACGAAGCCCTCGTGGCCGAACGCGCCGGCAGGACTCCGCTGCAGCACATCACCGGCGTCGCCCACTTCCGCTACCTTGAACTGGCCGTGGGGCCCGGGGTGTTCATCCCGAGGCCGGAGACCGAATCCGTCGTCCAGCTGGCCATCGACCACGTCAAGGACATGCAATGGCCCCGGATCGTGGACCTGGGGACCGGTTCCGGCGCCATTGCCGGATCCATTGCGAACGAGGTACCGGGCGCCGAGGTCCACGCCGTCGAATTCAGCGCGTTTGCGCACGCCTGGGCGGCCAAAAACCTGGCACCGTTGGGCGTCAACCTGGTCCTGGGGGACCTGCGCGACGCCTTTCCGGAACTCAACGGGACAGTCGACGTCGTGGTTTCCAACCCGCCCTACATCCCCGCCGAGGCCATCCCCAACGAACCGGAAGTGGCCCTGCACGACCCGCCCGAGGCGTTGTACGGCGGGGGAGCCGACGGCATGGAACTTCCGACGGCGGCGGCCGCCTCCGCTGCCCGGCTGCTGCGTCCCGGCGGCTACTTCGTCATGGAACACGCGGAAGTCCAGTCCGGCTGGATAGCCGCCATGCTTGCCAGGACCGGATCCTGGACAGCCATCACGACGCACCTGGACCTCAACGGCAAGGAGCGCGCCACAAGTGCCGTGCTCGCGGACCAGGCCATACGGAATGAAAGAATGGGCCAGTGACCACTACTTATGACTGCACCATTGACGACGAACGGGCACGCGGCCTGGAACATGCCCAGCGCGCCATCAGCGAAAAGAAGTGCGTCGTGCTGCCCACGGACACCGTCTACGGCATCGGCGCAGACGCGTTCTCGCCGCAGGCCGTCACTATGCTGCTGGTGTCCAAGGGGCGCAGCCGCACCATGCCCCCGCCTGTCCTGATTCCCCGCATCAACGCCCTGGACGGCCTGGCCACCGAGGTTTCGGCCGAAGCCCGCAAGCTGGCAGAAGCCTTCTGGCCCGGCGGCCTGACCCTGATCCTGCACGCCCAGCCGTCCCTTGACTGGGACCTGGGCGAAACCAAGGGAACGGTGGCGCTCCGGATGCCCGCCGACGAGGTCGCCCTGGAACTGCTGACCCTGACGGGCCCGCTGGCCGTTTCCTCTGCCAACCGCACCGGCCAGGCCCCTGCGCAGACTGCCGCAGCGGCGCGGGAACAGCTGGCGGACTCGGTGGAGGTTTACCTGGAGGGCGGCCCGCGCCCACTGGAAGGCGAAGCCGGCGTGCCGTCAACCATCGTGGATGCCACCGGCCCCATCCTGCGCGTGGTGCGCAACGGGGCAGTGAGCCTGGACCGGTTGCGCGAGCACGTCCCGGGCGTCCTGGGCCTGGGTGAAATCCCTATGGCGGAGAAGGAAGCGGCACCGGCGCAGCCCGCGGCAGGGGAGGACGGGAACGACGCCGGGTCCGCGCCTGCTGCGTCCGGCTCCTCCGCGGTCACGGGTACAGCAGCGGAACCCGCCACGCCGGCCGGAGACCCGCAGCCTTGATGACGCTGGAGCGCCAGCGCATTCCCGTCCTGGACGTCCATGCCACTCCGCTGCGGGTGCCTGAACTCGTTGCGGAACTGAGCAGCTACGTGGCGGAAGGTTCCACGCGCACCGTCCTGGGCCACAACCTGCACAGCGTCACGCTGGCCTTGTCCGACGCCGGGTTCCGCCGCCTCTACGAGGAAAGCGATGTGGTGCTCCTGGACGGGGCGCCGGTGCTGTGGCTCTGGGGGAGGACCGGCAACGCCGACGGTCCGGTCATGGACTACCGGCTGGGCTCCACCGACTGGCTGCCGGCCCTGAACCAGGTCCGGGGGCTGGAACGGATCGCCGTGATCGGGGCCGGTCCGGACGCGAACGCCGGAGCTGTCAGCCGGCTGAAGGCGATCGTTCCGGGCGCCCGCGTGTCCGGCCTGCCCGGCGAAGGCTGGGGTCCTGCCCTGGAGGAAGCCGCCGTCGCATGGCTGCACCGTGAACAGCCCCAGATGGTCCTGCTTGGCCTGGGAATGCCGCTGCAGGAGGACGTGCTGCAGCGGCGGCTGCGCGACATGCCCCCGGCCGTCTACTGTGCCGTGGGCGGCGCCATCGAGCAGTTGGCCGGGGTCCAGAAGCTGGCGCCGCGGTGGCTTGGCAGGATGGGGCTGGAGTGGGCCTGGCGCCTGCTCCTGCATCCCCGCCGCGTGGCGTACCGGGTCCTGGGCGAGCCGTGGGTGCTGCTGTGGCTCCTGGCCGCGCGCCGGCTGCGGACCAGGGCCTGAACCGGCCGCGGCTGGTCTGAAACCGGGAGAGGGGCGCGCTGGCTAGAACTTCTGGTCCTCCAGGGGGCCAAAGCCCTTGCCCCGCAGACCCGTGCCAAAGGCGCGCGCCCAGGCCACAAAGCCCGGCAGGTCGCGGCGCTGCAGGAAGTAGCCCAGGTACCCGCCGGCGTCGGCCACAAAAGAGCGCACCCGGAAGTACCGGCGGATGAGGTAACCGCGGTTCCGGTAGTAGTAATAGCGCTTGAAGGCGGAGTCGGGGACGATGACATGCCAGCGGGCGCCGTAGACATGCTGCGTTTCCGTGAAGGCGTGCGGATGCGTGATGGCCGTGGTGGTGACCGTCCCAAAACGTATGCCGGCCTTGCGGAGCCGGATGGTGAAATCGACCTCGTCGCCGCGGATGAACAGCCGCATATCCGGCAAGCCCACTTTGAAGAACACGTCCGAGCGGATCAGCGCGCCGTTGAAGAAGTGGCCGTCGTCCGGAAGGAAACCGAGCTTCTCCACCTCTGCCCGGTCGTGCGTCACCTTGCCGTCCAGGCGGAAGAAAAAGGACAGCCGGTCGGGATGGCCCGGCGCCGTGACAAGGGGAACCACAGCCTCCAGGTCGCGCGCCTCGGCCCCGCGCAGCAGCGTGGCGAGGCATTCGGGATCAGCCGGCTCGGCGTCGTCGTCCATCATCCAAATCCAGCGGGCACCGCTGGCGACTGCCTTGAGGGCGGCCAGCGCAAATCCGCCCGCGCCACCGAGGTTGGCTTCGGACCGGACGTAGTCCACATTGCGGTGCTTTTCGGCCACCTCCCGTGCAGGCGTGGTGCCACTGTCCACCAGGCAAATGGTGTCCACGCGCAGGCTCTGCGCGTTGATCGAATCCAGCAGCACAGACAGTTCCTTGGGCCGGTCGAACGTCACGGCGGCAACCGCAATGCGGGGGGTCATGGAGGTCCTTTCAGCATGGCCGCCAGGGAGTTCCCCGCCTGATATGCGCCCGTGTGGCGCGGAGCCATGGTGCCGGTGGCACTAGTATCTTTGACTAGAGTCCACTGTAATACAGCCCTGTACGGCACCGAACACTGCCTGCTGCGCGCTCGGCGACGGAGAAGTTTCATTTATCGAAGAACAGATTCCCGGCCAGTGAGCCCACCGACCACGGACCGGCTGCCAGGGCAGCCGAGCGGCTTCGACACCACCAATCCTGAAACGGCTCCAGTCCCATGATCATGTACATGCTCATGGGGCTGGTGGCTGCCATTGTGTCCTACGCTGCCACGTGGGGCGCCCGCATCGTGGGGCACCGGCTTGAACTGCACCTGCCCATCCGCAGCCGTGACATGCATTCCACCCCCGTTTCCAGGCTTGGCGGCGTGGCGATCTTCCTCGGTGTCATGGTGGCACTGGTCCTCGCCAGCCAGTCCTTCTTCGTCAAGGACATCTACCGGAACAATTTCTCCCCCTGGGGGGTCCTCGCCGGTGCAGCGGTGATCGTCCTGGTGGGCGTGGCGGACGACCTGCTGGACATCCGTTGGTGGGTGAAGCTGATCGGTCAAAGCGCCGCCGGACTCACCGTGGCCATCTGGGGTGTCCAAATGACCATCGTCCCGTGGGTGCCCGACCCCATCTACCTCCAGGACGGGACACTCCGCGTGGTGCTGACGGCGGGACTCATCGTCACCACCATGAATGCCTTCAACTTCATTGACGGACTGGACGGCCTTGCTGCAGGCGTGGCCATCATCGGCGGAACGGCGTTCTTCTTCACCGCCTACTGGGTGCACCGGAACGCTGTGCTGCTGGACTACTCGGACCTGGCAACCCTCATTACGGCCGTCCTGGTAGGCGGGTGCCTGGGGTTCCTGCCACACAATTTCTTTCCGTCGAAGATCTTCATGGGCGATTCCGGCGCCATGCTGATCGGGCTGCTCATGGCCTCGGCCGGCGTCGTGTCCACAGGACAGATCTCCTCAGGCCTGTATGACCGTGCCAACGGTATTTCCACCGTGATTCCCATCCTGCTTCCCTTCGCCGTGCTCTTCCTTCCGCTGCTGGACCTGGGCCTCGCAGTGGTCCGCCGCACGGCCCGCGGGCGTTCGCCCTGGTCCGCCGACCGCGGGCATCTGCACCACAAACTGCTGGACATCGGCTACTCCCACCGCACCGCCGTGATCCTGATGTATCTCTGGACCGCCGTGCTGTCCTTCGGCGGCCTGGCCTTTGCCGTTTTCCCCTGGCAGGTCGTTCTCGCCGTCGACATCTTCGCCACCCTGGTGATGGGACTGGTGACCGCATGGCCATACCTTTCCCGCGGCAACGGGGAAACTGCGGCGTAATGCCGGTTCTGAATTATTTCTATCTCATGTAGAATTTAGGGGCAGCCCAAGCTGCCACTCCACCCCCTGCCTCCTGGCCATTTGCCATGTGGTGCCGACGATTGGGATCGAATGACCTCCAACGCCGAGTCCGGACCTGCCTCCGGCAACGGACACGTTGGCGCCTCCGGTCCCACCCGCTCGCTGTGGCTGAACCTGCTTAAGCGCAGCTCGATCGCCGCCGGTGCAGGGCTCGCCCTGTGTGCCATTCCCGCCGGACTCCTCAACGGAGCAAGCGGCGCGGTCTCCAGCGTGCTCGGTGGCCTGCTGGTCATGCTGTTCTTCGGCATCAGCCTGCTGATCGGCCACTTCGTGGGACGCGGGAACCCGTCCGGCGCGATAGGGATGTTCGTAGCCACCTATTTCATCAAGGTAGTTGGCTTCGCCGTCGTCCTGTTCGTCATCGGCGCCCCTGAATGGCTCCACGGCCGCTGGTTCATCATCGGCGCCGTGGTGGCGGTCGTCCTGTGGCAGGCCGCTGAGATCCACGGATTCAGCAGGGCCCGCCTCCAGATCTACAACGATCCAGATGACAAGGGAGCAACCCATGCGTGACCAGAAGAAGCCCGCGGCTGCCGCACATGGCAAACGCGGATCCAACGGCTCCGCAGCAACCGATTCCGACGCCTCCACCGATGGCGGCTACAACGCTGGAATGGCTGTATTCAGCTACATCATTGGCGGAATCATCGTCTGGAGTTTGATAGGGTGGGGACTGGATTATCTGTGGGGAACGCGCTGGATTGTGCTCGCAGGCGCTCTGCTCGGAGCCGTCGGAGGTTTCTACCTTTCCCACATGCACGGCCTCACCAGTTCCCGAAAAATTGCTGATGAGCGCCATGCTCCCAGCGCACCGTCCCAGGACGGAAAAGATAGTGCCAAATAATTTCACAGGGGGAACAGCAGGCTGTCAGGCTGCCGGACCCCGCCCAACGCCCAATGATGGACACTGCAGAGAGGAAACGCGTTGATCGCGCTTGCGCTCCCGGCCCAAGATTCAGGAGAGTTCACTCCTCCTGGTATTAACGAAATGCATTTGCCGGCAATCCTGCCGTGGGGTGCCGCAGAAGGATTCTCCAAGCAGATGCTGCTGGTCCTCCTCTCTGTCGTCTTTATCGCAGTCTTCTTCGTGCTCGCCGCACGCAAGCAGCAGCTGGTACCCGGCAAGCTCCAGTTCGCCGGAGAGGCCGCCTACGGCTTTGTCCGCAACGGCATTGCCAAGGACATCATCGGCGGCAGGGACTTCATGAAGTACGTCCCCCTGCTGTTCAGCCTGTTCTTCTTCATCCTGGTCAACAACATCTACGGCGCCATCCCGGTGTTCCAGCTCCCCACGTTCTCGCACGTGGGTGGAGCGTACGTGCTGGCCGGCCTGGTCTATGTCACCTGGATCGCCATCGGCGTGAAGAAGAACGGCCTGCGCTACTTCAAGCTGGCCACCGTCCCCTCGGGCGTGCCGTGGTACATCCTGCCGATCGTCATCCCGATCGAAATCATCTCCAACTTCGTTGTCCGGCCCGTCACGCACAGCCTCCGTCTGTTCGCGACCATGCTGGCCGGCCACCTGATCGTGATGATCGCCGGTTCCGGCATCGAATACCTCATCATGCAGGAGAACGTGCTGCTGAAGGGAACGTCCGTCCTGGTGCTGGCAGGTGCCATCGCCATGTACATGCTCGAAGCCCTGATCATGGTCCTGCAGGCCTACGTCTTCACGCTGCTGACCGCGATCTACATCGAAGGCGCCCTCCACGCCGACAGCCACTAGGCACCCTGCCGGAAGCGACGCTCCGCCGGCCCACCACAGTCTTCCCCTCGCGGGGATGAAGCAACCCAAACAACCTGCCACACAAAGTGGCATCTTGAAAGGAAAAAAAATGGAAGGCTCCATCAACGGCTCCCTCAACCTCATCGGCTATGGCCTCTCGGCTATCGGCGGTGGTATCGGTGTGGGTCTCGTGTTCGCTGCCTACATCAACGGCGTTGCACGTCAGCCGGAAGCCCAGCGCGTCCTGCAGCCGATCGCATTCCTTGGCCTGGCGCTGACCGAAGCACTCGCCATCCTGGGCCTGGTCTTCGCTTTCGTTCTCAAGTAAACCTTCAGAACTTCAGCGAACATTCAGAACCGAGTAGATAAGGACGGGTGAAATATGCATCAGCTGATCATCTCAGCCGCCGCTGAAGGCGACGTCAACCCACTTATTCCCAATGCCTGGGAAATGCTGGTTGTCTTCGTGGGCTTTGCCATCCTCTTCTTCATCGTGGTCAAGTTTGTTGTCCCGATGTTCGAGAAGACCTTCGCAGAGCGTGCCGAGGCCATCGAAGGCGGTATCGCCAAGGCTGAAAAGGCCCAGGCTGAGGCGTCTGCTGCACTCGAAGAGTACAAGCAGCAGCTGACCGACGCCCGCACCGAAGCCAACCGCATCCGTGAGGAAGCCCGCGCCGAAGGTGCCCAGATCCTCGCGGATCTCAAGGAGAAGGCGGCAGCAGAGTCTGCCCGCATCACCGCGCAGGCCCACGCACAGATCGAATCCGAGCGCCAGGCGGCCGTTGTGTCCCTGCGCTCTGAGGTAGGCACCCTGGCCACCACCCTGGCAGGCCGCATCGTGGGCGAATCGCTCAACGATGATGAGCGTGCAGCGCGGGTTGTGGACCGCTTCCTGGCAGATCTGGAGTCCCAGAACGCAGGTGCAGCTAAGTAATGGCAGGCGTATCGAGCGAATCGCTGGCAACAGCGCTGGCAGAGTTGGAAGCAAAGCTTCCCACCGCGTCGCTGCAGCTGGCAAAGGAACTCTTCGGAATTCTGGGAATGGTGGACAGCTCGGCTGGCTTGCGCCGCGCCCTGACTGACCCGTCCCGCAACGGTGACGAAAAGTCGGCGCTGGTCAAGCAGCTGGTTGGCGGGAAAGTCTCCGCTGATGCTGCAGACATTGCAGGCGGACTGGCCAGCTCACGCTGGGCAAACGCCCGTGATATCGGCGATGCACTCGAGACTCTTGCCGCAACGGTGGTCATTTCCGTTGCTGAAAACAAGTCGGCCGTTTCTGCCTCCGGAATCACTGGCCTGGAAGAGCTGGAGAACGACCTGTTCTCCTTCAACCAGGCTGTTGCCTCCAGCCACGAGGTACAACGTGCTCTGTCCGAACCACAGGCCAGCGGTGCAGCCAAGGTTGTACTTGCGGAGAAGCTTGTGCCCGGCGCCAGTGAGGAAGCGAAAGTCCTCATTGCCCAGGCTGTAACCCAGCCCCGCGGCATCAAGCCCACCCGGCTGGTGCAGCGGTTCGCCGAGCTTGCGGCCAAGCGGCAGCAGCGCTGGATTGCAACGGTCAGCGTGACCCGTCCTTTGACGCAGACGCAGCTTGCCCGCCTGCAGGCTGGCCTGAATGCCATGTACGGGCGGGAACTGAAGGTCAACCTCAATGTTGACCCGGCACTCATTGGCGGCATCCGCGTCCAGGTTGGTGACGAAGTGCTTGACGCTTCGGTCCTCACCAAGCTGGGCGAGCTGCAGCGCCAGCTGGCCGGCTAGCCGGACAAGCACAACCTAACTGATAGAAACCCCGGTCATCGCAAGGTGATCACAAAACAGGAGAGCAGGGACTGCAGATGGCCGAATTGACCATCAACGCCGACGACGTCCGTAATGCGCTGAACGAGTTCGCGGCGTCCTACGAACCCGGGAACGCAGAGCGCGTAGAGGTCGGCCGCGTAACCACCGCTAGTGACGGCATCGCCCGTGTTGAGGGTCTTCCCTCGGTCATGGCGAACGAGCTGCTGCGCTTTGAGGACGGCACCCTGGGCCTCGCCCAGAACCTCGACGTCCGCGAAATCGGCGTCATCATCCTCGGCGACTTCACCGGCATCGAAGAAGGCCAGGAAGTCCACCGCACCGGGCAGGTTCTGTCCGTGCCCGTGGGCGACGCCTTCCTCGGCCGCGTTGTTGACCCGCTGGGCGTACCCATCGACGACCTCGGCGAGATCAAGGCTGAGACCACCCGCGCACTGGAGCTTCAGGCTCCCGGCGTGACCCAGCGCAAGTCGGTGCACGAGCCGATGCAGACCGGGCTCAAGGCCATCGACGCCATGATCCCGATCGGCCGCGGCCAGCGCCAGCTCATCATTGGTGACCGCCAGACCGGCAAGTCCGCCATTGCGATCGACACCATCATCAACCAGAAGGCCAACTGGGCTTCGGGCGATGTGACCAAGCAGGTCCGCTGCATCTACGTCGCCATCGGGCAGAAGGCGTCCACCATCGCCGCCATCCGCCAGACCCTCGAGGACAACGGCGCGCTGGAGTACACCACCATCGTGGCTTCTCCCGCTTCCGACCCCGCAGGCTTCAAGTACCTGGCACCGTACGCCGGCTCGGCCATTGGCCAGCACTGGATGTACGGCGGCAAGCACGTCCTGATCGTGTTCGATGACCTGTCCAAGCAGGCCGAAGCCTACCGCGCCGTGTCGTTGCTGCTGCGCCGCCCGCCGGGACGCGAAGCCTACCCGGGCGACGTCTTCTACCTGCACTCCCGCCTGCTGGAACGTTGTGCCAAGCTCTCCGACGAGCTCGGTGCCGGTTCCATGACGGGCCTGCCGTTGATCGAGACCAAGGCGAACGACGTGTCCGCCTACATCCCGACCAACGTCATCTCCATCACGGACGGCCAGATCTTCCTGCAGTCCGACCTCTTCAACGCCAACCAGCGGCCCGCTGTTGACGTGGGTGTCTCGGTGTCCCGCGTTGGTGGTGCCGCTCAGGTGAAGTCCATGAAGAAGGTCTCCGGTACGTTGAAGCTGGACCTGGCCCAGTACCGCGACATGCAGGCGTTCGCGATGTTCGCATCCGACCTCGACGCCGCATCCCGCCAGCAGCTGACCCGCGGTGCCCGCCTGATGGAACTGCTGAAGCAGGGCCAGTACTCGCCGTTCCCGGTCGAGGACCAGGTTGTGTCCATCTGGGCCGGCACCAACGGCTACCTGGACGACGTTCCGGTCGAGGACATCAGCCGCTTTGAGTCCGAGTTCCTGGAGCACCTGCGCCACAAGTCCTCGATCCTGACCACGCTGGCCCAGACCAACGTGCTGGACGACGACACCGTTGCGGCCTTGAAGTCCTCGATCGTCGACTTCAAGAAGGGCTTCTTCGGCGAGGGCGACAACCTGCTGGTCGGTGCCGGGCATGAGGAGCACGCCCCCATCGACGAGGCCCAGGTTGACCAGGAAAAAATCGTCAGGCAGAAGCGCTAGTTCCACTGACCGGGTGAACCGGGCCCGCGGGTCCGGTTCACCCGGTGCATGGAACGCTAGGAAAGGATAAGTATGGGAGCCCAGATCCGGGTCTACCGCCAGAAGATCAGCTCGACCACGTCGATGCGCAAGATCTTCAAGGCGATGGAACTGATCGCTACCTCGCGCATCGGCAAGGCCCGTGCGCGCGTAGCAGCTTCACTGCCTTACGCGAACGCGATTACGCGCGCCGTTTCTGCTGTCGCCAGCCAGAGCGAGATCGACCACCCGCTGACCACTGAGCCGGAGCAGATCCGCCGTGCCGCCGTCCTGGTAATCACCTCGGACCGCGGCCTGGCCGGTTCCTACTCGGCCAGTGTCCTGAAGCAGGCGGAAGGTCTCATCGAGCTTCTTCACGAAGAAGGCAAGGAAGTCAAGACCTACGTCCTCGGACGCAAGGCCCAGGCGTACTTCGATTTCCGGAACCGCGAGTACGCGCGGGTCTGGACCGGTGGTACAGACGCGCCCGAGTTCGCGACGGCACGTGAGATCGGCGAAGCGCTGCTGTCGGAATTCGCAACCGACTTCGAAGAGGGCGGCGTGGAGGAAATCCACGTTGTGTACACCCGCTTCAAGTCCATGGTCACCCAGGAGCCGACGGTCATTCGCCTGCTCCCGCTTGAAGTCGTGGAAGAGCAGGCCGCATCCGAGTCGGACCTTCTGCCGCTGTACGAGTTCGAGCCGGAAGCCGAGCGGGTTCTTGACGCCCTGCTGCCGCGCTACATCGAATCCCGTATCTTCGCAGCCATGTTGCAGGCAGCAGCATCCGAGCTCGCCGCCCGCCAGCGGGCGATGAAGTCCGCAGGCGACAACGCAACGGACCTGATCAAGAAGTACACGCGTCTGCGCAACACGGCCCGCCAGGCCGAAATTACGCAGGAACTCTCCGAGATTGTTGCCGGTGCCGACGCTCTTGCGTCCTAGCCTCCACCACCTCGGTTCCCGCGGAACCTGCACCACCACAGATACACTTAACCCCACGCCATCTACTGAATGAAGTGAGAGAGATGACTGCCACTGCTACCGAACACGTAGCCGCAACGTCCGGTGCAACCGGCCGTATTGCGCGCGTAATCGGCCCGGTTGTCGACGTCGAATTCCCGGCTGACGCAATCCCGTCCATTTACCACGCACTGACCACCGAGATCACCCTCAACGGTGTCACCAAGACCATCACGTTCGAGACCTCCCAGCACCTGGGTGACAACCTCGTCCGCGCCATCTCCCTCCAGGCCACCGATGGACTCGTCCGCGGCACGTCCGTGGTGGACACCGGCGCCCCGATCTCCGTTCCCGTCGGTGACGGCGTCAAGGGACACATCTTCAACGTGCTGGGCCAGCCCCTGGACGTTGCCGAGTCGGAACTGGAGATCACCGAGCGCTGGCCGATCCACCGCAAGGCCCCCAGCTTCGCCTCCCTCGAAGGTTCCACCGAGATGCTGGAAACCGGCATCAAGGTCATCGACCTCCTCACCCCGTACATCAAGGGTGGAAAGATCGGCCTCTTCGGCGGCGCCGGCGTGGGCAAGACCGTGCTGATCCAGGAAATGATCACCCGTGTTGCCCGCAACTTCGGCGGTACCTCGGTCTTCGCCGGTGTTGGCGAGCGTACCCGTGAGGGCAACGACCTCTGGGTTGAAATGGAAGAGGCAGGGGTCCTCAAGGACACTGCCCTTGTATTCGGCCAGATGGATGAGCCGCCGGGAACGCGTCTGCGTGTGGCCCTGTCCGCGCTGACCATGGCGGAGTATTTCCGCGATGTGCAGAACCAGGACGTGCTGCTCTTCATCGACAACATCTTCCGCTTCACCCAGGCCGGCTCCGAGGTATCGACCCTGCTGGGCCGCATGCCTTCCGCCGTGGGCTACCAGCCCAACCTGGCGGATGAGATGGGCCTCCTTCAGGAGCGCATCACCTCCACGAAGGGCCACTCCATCACCTCGATGCAGGCCATCTACGTCCCCGCAGATGACTACACCGACCCGGCTCCGGCCACGACCTTCGCACACCTCGACGCGACCACGGAACTTTCCCGTGAAATCGCCTCCCGTGGTCTGTACCCGGCCGTTGACCCGTTGACGTCCACTTCCCGCATCCTGGATCCCCAGTACATCGGCAAGGACCACTACAACACGGCAGTCCGCGTGAAGCAGATCCTGCAGAAGAACAAGGAACTCCAGGACATCATCGCCATCCTCGGTGTCGATGAACTCTCCGAAGAGGACAAGATCGTCGTGTCCCGTGCACGCCGCATCCAGCAGTTCCTCTCGCAGAACACCTACACCGCCAAGCAGTTCACCGGCGTTGAGGGCTCCACGGTTTCCATCAAGGACACCGTTGAAGGCTTCTCGGCCATCTGCGACGGCGAGCTGGACCACGTCGCGGAGCAGGCGTTCTTCAACGTCGGCGGCCTCGACGACGTCGAGCGCCAGTGGGCCAAGATCCAGGAACAGACCAAGTAATATGGCTGAGCTTGAGGTTGAGATTGTCGCAGCGGACCACTTCGTGTGGTCCGGAGCGGCCAAGATGGTCAAGGCCCGCACCAGCGATGGTGAAATCGGAATCCTGCCCGGCCACTCGCCCCTGCTGGCGATCCTGGCCGAGGGTGAACTGGCCATCCAGCCGGTGTCCGGGGACCGTATTGCGGTAGACGTCGACGGCGGGTTCTTCTCGGTCGACAACAACCGCGTGGTTATCGTTGCTGACAACGCCCAGCTGGGCGGCTCGGCTACCGCTGGGATCCGCTAGCACGACCTTGATGGACGCACCGGGTATTCCGTTCATCGCACTGGCAATCGCCTTCGGATTGCTGATCATTGCACTGTGCCTTTCGGGGGTGCGCCGCTTCAACCTGCGGCGTGCCCTCGGCACGGTGGACGCCTCCATTTGCGTTGCTGGAAACAGCTGGCAAATGGGGGTTTGTCGTTATCAGGACAACGACCTTGAATGGTTCAGGCTCATCTCCTTGAGCGTGCGTCCCAAATACACGTTCAAGCGCAGTTCGCTGGAGCTGCTGGGCCGCCGGAAACCCACGGAGGCGGAAGCCGTCAAGGTCCAACCGGACGTGGTGATCGTTGAGCTCCGGTATGAGGGGCAGGACCTGCACCTTGCCATGAAGTTCGACGCATATACGGGTCTTTCATCCTGGCTTGAGGCAGGCCCGGTGATAGGCGTGGGGACCTGGCGCTAGCCGACGTGGATTGGCTTTCAGACATCCGGCTCACGGACGGTCCACTGTATGGGACCGTCCTGGTATTGGGAATGGGCGGCGCCGCCTATCTCCTGGTGCCACCCTGGCGCGCCTCCATGACGCCGGGGCACCGCGCCCGGGCGTGGGCGGTCCGCATACTCACCGCCGCGGCAGCCGCCTTTGCGCTGGTGGGTACGGTGCACTGGGCGCTCATCAATATCTTCTCCACCTTCCCCGAGGACCTGCCGGACCCCGTCCTGCTGTGGATTGTGCCCGGTGTTGCGGCTCTTCTCCTGGGCCTTCTCCGGCTGCCCCGGAGCAGCTGGGGCGGACGCGGGGGAGGGATCCTCGCCGCACTGCTGGTGGTGCTGCTCTCGGCGATCCAAGTCAACGCTTACTTTGGCCTCAACAGGACCGTGAGCGATCTGCTGGGTACGGCCCTGGCCCGGATACCGGCCCTTGAACAGGACCTTATGCGCCGTCCGGGCGCGTCCGACGGCGTACCCCTCCAGGGGTGGAAGCCGGAAGGGGAGCTGCCGGACGGGGGCGTCCTGCGGAAGTCCGCGATCCCTGGAACGCAGTCCGGGATGAACACGCGTGAGGCCTACATCTACCTTCCGCCGGCCTACTTTGCGGCGAACCGGCCCGCATTACCGGTACTGGTTCTGGTGGCCGGACAGCCGGGCGGGCCGGCGGACTGGCTCACCGGCGGCGCAATCCGCGGCCACATGGATTCCTTTGCCGCGGCACACGGCGGAGTGTCCCCGGTGGTGGTCATTCCGGATCCCAACGGGTCGCAGTCCGCCAACACCATGTGCATGGACAGCCGCATTGCCAACGCGGACACCTATCTCTCACAGGATGTACCTCAGTGGATCAGTTCCACCCTGGCGGTGGATACCAACCACAGCCACTGGGCTGTGGGTGGCTTCTCCTTCGGCGGCACGTGCGCCGTGCAGATGGGAACCCGGCATCCCGACGTCTACGCCGACGTGCTCGCCTTCTCCAGCGAGGCCGAACCTGCCATTGCCAAGGAGCGGCAGAAGACCATAGACGCAGCATTTCCCGGAAACCCAGATGAATTCACCAAGCAGACTCCACTGGAGATCATGAAACACCAACGGTTTGAGTCCAGCGGCATGTACCTTACTGCAGGCCAGAACGATCCCGAGTTCGTGGGGAACCTCCACACGCTGGCGGCTGCGGCAGAGGCCGCCGGCTTCACCGTGCAGGCACACGAGGTGGAGCACACGGGCCACTCCTGGGATACGTCCTCCAAGCGGTTCGCGGATGCGCTGCATTTCCTTGGCACCCAGTGGGGGCTGCAGTGGTGAGCACCAGGAAACCGGAACGCACGGCCGCCCTGATGTGGGCCGCCGTCGGACGTCCGGCAGTCCAGCAGGCGCTGCTCACGCTGAAATCCATGCCCTTCACCCTGGGCGTGCTGGTTGCCTTCCTTGCGGCCGCTGCCCTGACCGGAAGCTTCCTTGACGGGCCGCCGGAGCAGCTCCTGGGCCTGGCCTCGGTCAGCGGCCCCGGCCTGCGCAGCGGGCAGTGGTGGACGCTGTTCACCAGCGCCTTCTTCGCCACCAACCCGCTCGCCTACCTTGCCGCGTCGCTGATGATCGTGCTGCTGCTGGGCCTGGCGGAGCGCAAGCTTGGCCGGCGGGCCGCCGTCGGACTGTTCTTTGGCGGGCAATTCGCGGCCGTCACGGTGTTCCTCCTGGTAACCCAGCTGGCCGTGTATGTGGGCGACGGCTGGCTGGACCGGATGGTGGATGACAGGCTCATCGGTCCGTATGCCCCGGTGCTTATTGCCGGTCTTGCGGCCAGTGCCCGGATCACGCTGCTGTGGCAGCGCCGGCTCCGCACCGTGGTGCTGTCCATTTCCCTGCTGCTGGTCCTGTACGTGGGGCACGCCGAAACCGTCATTGGCCTCATCGGCGCCCTCCTTGGCCTCCTTGCAGGCTGGTGGATCCAGGGGGACCAGGGGCGGCTTCACCGTCACCGGTCAACGGGCCGGGAAACCAGGAACCTCCTGGCCCTGACCGTTGCCGTGTTCGCGGTGGGTCCCATCCTGACCGGAATCACGCGTGCGCCAACCGGCCCGCTGGCTTTGCTCCGGGACGTCGTCCTGAGCCCGATGCCCACGCTGAACCAACTGATCTTCAACTGCGGCGCCACCGTTGACGCCACTTGCCTGGAAACGGGCAGGGCAGGGTTTGCCGGCCCGTTCGGCCTGGCGCTGGCCGTGGTGCCGGTCCTCCTGCTGCTGATCTGCGCGGACGGCATGCGCCGGGGCCGCCGGCTGGCCCTGAACATCGCGCTGGCCATCCAGTTGGCTGTTACCGCCCTCGCCGCGGTCTACCTGGCACTGTTCGCCCTTGTTCCCTCACGCCTGCAGGGCACGCATGCAACGCCGCTGTCCTCGGCCTTCGCACATGTGCTGCCGCTCGTGGTGGTTCCGCTGCTGCTGGCAGTGGTCCTGTGGCTGAACCGGCGGCAGTTCCGCGTGCAGACGCGTCCGGGCGCCCGGCGGACGCTCGCTGCGGTGGTCTGCGGAACCTGGCTGGTGCTGGCCAGCTCATATACCGTGGCCTGGTTCTGGTCCGGCGGACTGTCCCGTGACGGCGGCTTGCTGGGCCTTTTCGCCGAGTTGGCCCGGCAGTACGTCCCGGTGCCCATTCCGCAGAATTTCCGCCGGGTCTTCCCGGAACGCGACAGTGCCGAAGCACTGCTGTTCGCCTACTCGGGACCGGTGTTCTGGCTCGTGGCCCTGGCGGCGGTGTTGTGGGTGCTGGTGGGCCGGCACCACGGCCTCCACTTCGGACGGCAGGACCGCAGCCGCGCCCGGGAGCTGCTCCACCAGGGCGGCGGACCCTTGTCCTGGATGGCTCTGTGGGAGCCCAACACGTACTGGTTCAGCCCGGACGGCGCAGGCGGCATGGCCTTCCAGCAGCATGGGACCGTGGCCCTGACCCTGGGCGGTGCCTTCGGTGACCGCAAGGCCGAGCAGCGGGTAACCGAAGGCTTCCTGGACTACTGCCGCAGCCAGGCCCTGATTCCGGCGCTGTATTCCTGCGACGACACCATGTGGCCGGTACTGAGGGAACGCGGCTTCTCCCGCGTGGCCGTGGCCCAGGAGACCCGGCTGGCGCTGAACGAGCTTGAGTTCAAAGGCAAGGAATGGCAGAACGTCAGGACCGCCCTGAACCGGGCCGCGAAGCTGGGCGTCCACGCCGTCTGGGGCTCCTACCATTCGCTGCCCGCAACGCTCCGGCTAAGGCTGAACGAAGTGTCCGAGGAATGGGCGGCCGGCAAGTCCGTTCCGGAAATGGGCTTCACGCTGGGGGGAGTGGACGAGCTCGACGACGAGGAGGTCCTGTGCTGCCTGGCCGTGGACGGCCACGGCGTGGTCCACGGCGTGACCAGCTGGTTGCCCGTGTACGACGGCGGGCGGCTGGTAAGCAGGACCCTGGATGTCATGCGCCGCGGCAGTGAAGGATTTCCGGGGGTGATGGAATTCCTGATTGCCTCCGCCGTACTGGAGTTGCGGGATTCCGTGGACGTGATCTCCCTGTCGGGTTCGCCGCTGGCCAGCCGTCCCGATGCCCAGCCGGAGCGGGGAACAGGAACAGGCGCGGAGGGAACGGGCGCTGAGGGAACAGGCGCCGGGGGGCCCGGCGGGGGCGAGGACGCAGGGCAACAGGAGGGCGCCCCCGATGAGGGCGCGCAGAACCTGGTCAGGATCCTGGACCTGGTGGGCCACGCGCTTGAGCCGGTCTACGGCTTCCGCTCCCTGGCGGCCTTCAAGTCCCGGTTCAAGCCGGAGTACCGGGCGCTTTACCTGTACTACCAGGATCCGTTGCACCTGCCCGCCATCGGCAGGGCGCTGACCCGCGCCTACCTCCCCGGTCTTTCCCTGACGCAGGGCGCCCGGCTGGTGCGCAAACTGGTGACCTGAGGCGGCAGCAACGCCGGCATAAAAAATGGTCCCCGGCAATCCTGCCGGGGACCATTTGGTTCGCTGACAGCCGCGGGAAGCGGCCGGGCGGTACTAGACCAGCGTTACGCCGGTAGCCTGGGGACCCTTGGCGCCCTGGCCGATTTCGAACTGAACGCGCTGGTTCTCGTCGAGGGTCTTGAAGCCGCCGGTCTGGATTTCGGAGTAGTGAACGAAGACATCGCCATCGGAGTCATCCGGGGTGATGAAGCCGAAGCCCTTTTCAGCGTTGAACCACTTGACGGTTCCCTGTGCCATTTATTTCTCCTCATTGTGGAACTTTTTAAGACCGGCACACCTCGTGCCGACCTTGGTCACTCCGCGAGAAGAATCCTGATTGCCTTTCCCCGATGGGAGATCCGGCGCTGCAGGAGCTTCGCGCTCGCAACATGTCTTGCGAGCATGAAAAACACCTACACAAAGACTGAGATAAGAATTTCATGCCCGTTCCCGCAGGTCAACGGGCCGGAGGACAAAAAGGACAAAATTTAGGTAAAAAACAGATGTCGCTGACGCCTGCACCGAATGCCGGGCAATTAAGTGCCTAAAGCAACAAAGGCAAAAACTAGAAGAGGCGGGATTCGCTGTCGTCCACTCCGCGCATGGCGTCGTAGTCCAGCGTTATGCAGTCGATCCCGCGGTCGTTTGCCAGCACCTTGGCCTGCGGCTTGATCTGCTGGGCAGCAAAGATTCCCCGGACCGGTGCCAGCAAAGGGTCGCGGTTGAGCAGCTCCAGGTACCGGGTCAGTTGCTCCACGCCGTCAATGTCGCCCCGGCGCTTGAGCTCAATGGCCACGGTGGCGCCGTCCGCGTCGCGCGCCAGGATGTCCACGGGCCCAATGGCGGTGAAGTACTCGCGCCTGATGAGGGAGTAGCCCTGTCCAAGCGTCTCGATCTGCTCGGCGAGCAGCCGCTGCAGGTCCGCCTCCACCCCGTCCTTGATCAGTCCGGGATCCACGCCCAGGTCGTGGGAGGACTCGCTGATCTTTTCGTGGATATTGATGATGAGCCGGTCATCGGTCTTGGCCGACTGCACCGTCCACTGCTCCACCACGCCAAGTTCGAGGTCCACTTCGTCGGGGGAAGAAACCCGCAGCGTGGCAGGCGGGCTCATCCAGTTCAGCGGCTTGTAGGAACCGCCGTCGGAATGGACCAGCACGGAGCCGTCCGCCTTGACCAGCAGGAGCCGGGTGGCGAGGGGGAGATGGGCTTTGAGCCGGCCAACGTAATCAACGGAGCAATGGGCTATGACAAGTCGCACGCCGTACAGACTATCGCGTGGGCTCCGCAGGCCATGTCCGACGGCGGGGCGCCGGGTGCATCGGAAGCGGCGGCAAGGAGCGGGACAGGGGAGTGGGCGGCCTGGGGCAGAATGGATACATGCCGCGTTCCAACCGTCCCCGCCGTCCTGTTTCCGGCAAGGGTTCCGCTTCCGGCAGGGGCGCAGGAGGAAAGAGGAGCGGGGACATTCCCGAACTGGACCTGGAACGGGCACGGGCCGGTATCGCCCGCCGCGAGAGCGCCCCGGACGGCGAGTGGATGGTACGGACCATGACCGCCAGGAATGCGGAGAAGACCTACATCTGCCCGGAATGCTCCACCGCCGTGCTGCCCGGCGTCGCACACCTGGTGGTCTGGAAGGACGACCACCTCTTTGGTGCCGCCGCCGGGCTGGCCGAGCGGCGGCACTGGCACACCAACTGCTGGATGACGCGCAGCTACCGGTACCGCTGACGCCGCCCGCTGTCGCTAAGCTGGCAGTCATGACTTTTGATCCGGCGTCGTACCACTTCACCCAGGCCGGGGGCCCTGTCCCCATCCGTGCCTCCACCGTCCTGCCCGCCCGTCGCGAGAACATCGAGCTGCAGACGGAGGACGGCCACACGCTGGTGGGCGAGCTGGCACTGCCGGAATCCGGCCCCGTCAAGGCAACGCTGATCACGCTCCACCCGCTGCCGACGCACGGTGGCTTCATGGATTCCCATGTGTACCGCAAGGCCTCCTACCGGCTGCCGGCGCTGGCGGGCATCGCGGTGCTGCGCTTCAATACCCGGGGTACGGCCTCCCCCCGGGGTGCCAGCAGCGGCGCGTTCGAGGAAGGGATAGGGGAGCGGCACGACGTCGAGGCAGCCGTGCGCTTCGCCGTTGAGCGGGGCCTGCCCAACCGCTGGCTGGTGGGCTGGTCGTTCGGGACCGAACTGGCGCTGATGTACGGCGCCGTGGAGCCGGTGGCCCCACAGATCGAGGGGGCGGTGCTGCTGTCGCCTCCGCTGCACCGCGCCACGGACAAGCACCTGCAGCTGTGGGCCGAATCCGGCAAGCCCCTCACCGTCCTGGTGCCGGAGCACGACGACTTCCTCCAGCCTGCCGAGGCAACCGCAAGGTTCAGCCTGGTGCCGCAGGCCCGCGTGGTGGGCGTGGCCGGGGCCAAGCATCTGTGGGTGGGGGAGAAGTACGCCGCACGGGTCCTGAACGACATCGTGGCGCTTGTCAGTCCAGATGCCGCCGCAGCACCGCTGCCGCAGGAATGGGAAGGGCCGGCGGCGACGGCCGGCGCCTAAGCGGCCCCGCAGGGAACGACGTGCGGGGGACAGCGGGTCAGTGCTGGTCCTGCCGGACGATATAGATTTCCCGGAGCAGCAGCAGGACCGCTGCGGCAGTGGGGATGGCGATCAGCGCACCGAGCACGCCCAGCAGGCTTCCGCCGGCAATCACGGAGATCACCGCCACGGCACCGGGCACGGCAACTGCCTTCTGCATGATGCGCGGCGAGATGAAGTAGGCCTCGAACTGCAGGTACGCGAAATAGCAAATGGCGTAGATGGCGGCCGCCTGCCAGCCCTGGGTGAGGGATACAAGGATCACCACAATGCCTGCGATCATGCCGCCCACCAGCGGAATGAAAGCGAGCAGGACCACCACGAACGCCAGCAGCAGGGCAAAGGGGATGCCCACGATGGACATCACCACGAAGGCGAACGTGGCGTTGAGGAGGGCCACGCATGCCTGGCCGATGACGTAGTTACCCACTGACCGGGTGATCTCCTCGGAGAGGGCAGCCACCCGTTTGCGGCGGGAGCGCGGGGCCAGCCTGTAGCCCCACTTCTTCATCGCCGGCAGCGCTGCCAGGAAGTACAGGCTCAGCACCAGGACAATGAGGGTGCCGAAGAGCCCGTTGGCCACGGTGGATCCGAATCCCACCACGCCGCCGAAAATGCCGCCCATGGCCGCCGGGTCATTGACGAACTTGTCCAGTTCCTCGGTGATGCGGTCCCGCACGCCGAACTGGTCATCGAGGCTGCGGAAGAAGTCCGAGTCCATGAAGTTGCGCACCCAGTCCGGCGCCTGCCGCACGATCTCCGACACCTGTTCAACAATGGTGGGGATAAGAGTGGCGAAAAACCCGACGACGGCGCCCATGAGGACAGCCACGGAGACAAGGATGCCGGCGGGCCGGGGGATCTTCCTGTTTTCGAGCCAGCCCACCACGGGTTCAAGTCCCAGGGCGATGAACAGCGCCGCCACGATCCACAGCAGCAGCTGCGTGGTGTGGGAACCGATCCAGTAGACCAGCAGCGCCAGTCCCACGCCCACTGTCCCCATGAAGCCCATGTACAGGGGATGCTGGGGGGACATGCGCGGCCCGGGGTGGCCGAACTGGGGTTCCTCGTCACCGCCGTGGTCCGTCTGGGGAACGTGCCCGGTGTATTCCGGGGGCATTTCGAACCGAAGCCTGGGCTGTGCTCCGGGCAAGGGCTGGCGGAGCCTGCGGACCACCTGGCCGAGTGCAGCCGCGGCCGTGCCCCTGCGGTGGGCTGCCGCTGCCATTCCCAGGGGAGGCACCGTCGCAGGGACAGGGCCCCTGGAATCCCCGGGATTTCCGGGTGCCGCCGAGGATGGGTCCGTCTTGTCAGTCACTGGTTTTGGGGGCCTGTTCCGTGCGTGGCTCCGCGTGCGCGGGCCAATGTGATGATCATCGCAAACACTATCAGCAGGCTTGTCACCGGGAGCCGAAGCCACCGCCCGGAGGTCTTCGGAAGAGGGGCCGGAACGGGCAAAAAGGGGCTCCTGGTAACAAAAAGGTTACTATTGAAGGCAAACCCCCGCTGATGATAGGTGTTTCCCTTGCGTTTAAAGACTGCAGCCGCACTTGTGCTGCTCGGCCTCCTGACACTTTTGGCCGGCATCGGCCAGAGAACCATCTGGGCTCCATCCGAGACGTTCACCGCGTCCGTGCCGGCGGATGCCGCCGGCGCGCCGTTGACGGTCATCGACCAGAAGCTGCGCACCCTGCATGACGGAACCGTCAAGATCACCGTCCAGGGCGACGGCAACTTCATGCTGGCCACGGGACGGCCCGATGACGTGAGCGCCTGGGTGGGCCAGACGGCCCACAACACCATCACCGGCGTCACCGAAGACGAAAAGTCACTCGTGGTTGAGCACGCCGACGGCGAAGGGACCGCCCCCAACCCGGCCGGTTCCGACCTCTGGGTTTCCAATGAGAATGCCAGCGGCGAGCTTGAATACACCTGGACCCCGCCCGCCGACGGTGACTGGAGCCTGCTCCTCGCTTCCGACGGCACCAAGGCCGCCCCGGCTTCTGTCTCCATGACCTTCCCCAACGACACGTCCACCCCCTGGGCGGTCCCGCTGATGGTCCTGGGCAGCCTGCTGATCGTGGGCGGAATTGTCCTGGGACTGCTTTCAGCCCGCCGGAAGGACGGCGAGGGCGGTGACAGCGGCTACGCCCGCCGCGCCCGTGCACGGAACGCCGAAACGCAGGGCCAGGCCCCGTCGTCGTCCTCCTCTTCCAAGGCCACCATGGTGGCGGCCGGCGTGGTTGCCGCCCTGCTGGCCGGATCCGCCACTGCTGCCCAGGCCGCCAGTCCAAGCCCGCTGCCGTCCGGCAGCGCCTCATCCACGGCGAAGCAAGCCGCGGGATCGCCGGTCCTGCTGGACGCCCAGTTCCGCCGGATCCTGGAGCAGGTCTCCAGCGCCACCGACGCCGGCGACGCCGCCAAGGATGCGGCCAAGTTGGCGGACCGCGTGGGTGGACCGGAACTGGAAGTCCGTACCCAGAACTACAAGATCCGCTCCCAGGTGGGCACTTACGAGCCGCGCATGCCCGTACGTTCCACCAAGCTGCTGACCACCGTCGTTACCAGCGATCGTGACTGGCCCCGCTCGGTGCTGGCCGTGACCCAGGGCGAAGGCAACGTCGTTCCGCAGATCCTGACCCTGGTCCAGCAGTCGCCGCGGGAAAACTACAAGCTCATGGAAACCACGCCGCTGCAGCCGGGCACCACCTTCCCGAACATCAGCCGCGGCGGTACCGAGACGCTTTCCGCAGCGGACAAGAGCGGGCTGCTCTACAGCGGCGAGGAAGCAATGTCCGGCCTGGCCGACAGGCTCACGTCGGCGGACTCGCCGTTCAAGGACAAGCTGGTCGAGGGCCAGTCCTCGCCGTATATCGCCGATACCCTGTCCTACCAGGCTGAGGTGGCGAAGGCAGGCGAAAACGGCAACTTCTCCTTCACTCACAAGGTGGTCCCCGAAAGCACCGTGGTGTTCCGCACCTCGGACGGCGGGGCCCTGGTCCTGGGCCGGATCAACTTTGGCTTCGAGGGCACCCCCAAGGCGGCCGGTGACAAGCTGAGCATCGGCGACGATGCGGCAGCCCTGGCCGGCGGCAAGGAAACCACCACCGGCATGGTGCTGAGCTTCGCGGAATCCATGGCGGTCTATGTGCCGCCGGCAGGATCCACGGACCCGATGAAGCTCGTCGCCGCAACCCGCGGCCTGGTCGGAGCCACCTTCAAGTAGGGCCTGGCTGTATTACCACCGGCAGCGGCCGGAGTGGCTAGAGTGGGAAACATGAGTTCGCCAGCTTCCCGCCCAGTCCCTCCTGCCGCTGCCAACCCGGTTAACCTGCGCGGCGCCGTCGACCTTTCCTCGCTGAAGCGCCCGGCCGCCCCGTCCGGGCCTGCCGCCCCGTCCGGCCCTGCAACAGCGCCCCGGGGCGACCAGCCGGACGCACCCGCCGGCGGCCCCGAACTCAAGGTCAACGTCACCGAGGCAAACTTCCAGCAGCTGGTGGAACTGTCCGCCCAGGTCCCCGTGGTGTTCGCCCTGTGGGCCCCGTACTCGCCCGAATCCGGCAGGATGCTCGAGACCGTTGAGCGCGTGGTTGCCTCGTACGGTGGACGCCTGGTCCTTGGCGCAGCAGACATCGAGGCCTTCCCGCAGCTGGCCCAGGCCTTCCAGGTGCAGGCCGTTCCCACCGCCGTCGCCGTCTTGAAGGGGCAGCCGGTGCCGCTCTTCCAGGGCAGCGCGGAAGAAGAGCAGGTGCGCAGCCTCTTCGACGAACTCCTCAAGGTGGCTGCAGCGAACGGGGTCACCGGAAGCCTTGGCGGGGAAGCGGGCGGGGAACAGGAGCCCGCGCCGCTGCCGCCGCTGCCGCCGCTGCACCAGGCCGCCTTTGACGCCATTGAGGCCGGCGACTACGCCGCCGCAGCTGCGGCCTACCGCCAGGCGCTCAAGGAGATGCCGGCCGACCATGAGGCCAAGGCCGGCCTGGCGCAGGTGGAACTGATGGACCGGCTGCAGTCGTTGTCGGCCCAGGACGGCGAGGCGCTGCGTGCGCAGGCCGCGGATGAGCCGGACAACCTGGCGGCACAGCTCGGCGTGGCGGACCTCGACGTGGCCGGCGGCCACGTCGAGGATGCACTGAACCGGCTGGTGGCGTTCATCGGCAGGAACTTCGGCCCTGAGCGGGAGACCGCACGGATACGGCTGCTGGAGCTGTTCGACATCGTGGGCGCAGGTGATGAGCGGGTAGCAAAGTCGCGGCAGGCGCTTGCCCGGGTGCTGTTCTAGTGCCGGCCCTGTTCCAGCCGCTGACGCTGCGGTCCATGGAGCTGCAGCACCGTGGCTGGGTATCGCCCATGTGCCAGTACAGCTGCGATCCCGACGACGCCCCGGGCGTTCCGAACGACTGGCACCTGGTGCACCTTGGCGGGTTTGCCACGGGCGGCGCCGCGATGATCCTCACGGAGGCCGCGGCAGTAAACGCCGCCGGCCGGATCAGTCCCCGCGACGCAGGCCTCTACAACGACGACCAGGCGGCGGCCTGGCAGCGGATTATCTCCTTTGTCCACCGGCACGGTACCGCCGGCACCAGGATCGGTGTGCAGCTGGCCCACGCCGGCCGCAAGGCGTCAACGTACTGGCCGTTTTCGGGCAAGCACGGGAGCGTTCCGGCGTCCGACGGCGGCTGGGACACCGTGGGCCCGTCCACCACCGCATTCGAGGGCTATGCGGCGCCTGCCGCCATGACCGTGGAACAGATCCACGGCGTCATTGCCGATTTTGCCGCTGCCGCCGTGCGTGCGGTGGACGCCGGCTTTGACACGATGGAGATCCACGGGGCGCACGGCTACCTCCTGCACCAGTTCCAGAGCCCGCTGATCAACCAGCGTGACGACGACTGGGGCGGGGACGAAACCGGACGGAACCGGCTCATGCTGGCCGTGGTGGACGCCGTCCGCGCTGTCATTCCCGATTCCATGCCCCTGCTGCTCCGGATCTCTGCCACAGACTGGGCGCCGGGCGGCGTGGACCAGGCGGCGTCGGTGCGGCTGGCCCGCGAGGCGGCCGCCCGCGGCGTGGACCTGGTGGATGTCTCCAGCGGCGGGGCTGTGGCGCACCAGCAGATCAAGCCGGGCCTGGGCTATCAAACCGGATTCTCCGCAGCCATCCGCGAGGAGGCAGGAGTCGCCACCGGCACGGTGGGGCTGGTGACCACGCCCGGGCAGGCGGAGCACGCCGTTGCCACCGGCCAGGCCGACGGCGTCTTCATTGCGCGCGCGGCGCTGCGCGACCCCCACTGGTGGCTGCGGGCCGCCTTCGAACTGGGTTACGACATTGCCTGGCCGCCCCAGTACGAGCGGGCCATCCCGCGGCGTGCCTTCTGACCGCGGCGTCCGGCATGGCGCATCCTGGCGAAACGGGGCCGCAAACCAAGGTTGACCGGCAGCTGGAAGCGAAGATCCTGGAACTGTTGGCATCCCGTGCGGACACGGCCACCATCTGCCCCTCTGATGCTGCCAGGGCCGTGGGCGGAGATGACTGGCGCCGGCTCATGGAACCCGCCCGGGCCGCCGCACGCCGCCTGGTGGACGCAGGGCAGGTCCACATCACCCAAGGCGGTTCCGTCGTTGATCCGGGTACGGCCAGGGGGCCGATCAGGATCCGGAAAGTGCCCCCGAACTAAGTACCCGGCCTGCTTCAGCCGAGCAGGTCATCCACGTAGCACCAGCGCCAGTCCTCACCGGGTTCAATGCTGCGCATGACCGGGTGGCCGGCTTCCTTGAAATGGCGGCTGGCGTGCCGTCCCGCCGAGGAATCGCAGCAGCCAATGTTTCCGCAGGCCAGGCACATTCGCAGGTGTACCGGTGTGGTCCCTTCCCGTTCGCACCCGGCACAGGTGGGGTTCGCCGGAACCGGCGACGGCATGGCGGCGGTCAGGTGGTCGCACACGCCGCCCGGCTGGGCAAGTCCTTCGCCGCCGCCCTCTGTGGCGGCGTCGGGTTCGTTGAGGGAGGCATCAAGCATGGACTCCTCCACATCCAGCCGTTCCAGGACCTCACTGAGGACTTCATGCGCGAAGTCCCCGCCACGCCGAAGCTCCAGCACCTTGTCCCGCTCAGCTTCCAGCATGGCCATCCGCAATTGGGCGTAACGCTGGCTGGGGGTGGCCGACTCCGCGGCCGGCCTGCCCAGGCGCTCCCAGGCCGCGAGTCCCCGCTCCTGGGTCCGGCGCCGGAGCATATCCATGACCTCGGGCGGGTCGTTCTCGCGCCGCAGCTGCTCCAGCCGCTCCATTCCCGCCGCGGTGGCCAGCTGCATCAGCGCGGCCTGGTTCAGCGCGTCCTCGCGCCTGTCCGGTCCCGGCAGCCCCAAGACCCGGACCAGGGCCGGCAGCGTGAATCCCTGCAGCACCAGGGTGCCTGCCACCACCACCATGGCCGCCAGGACCAGTACGTTGCGGTGCTCCAGGTCGTCCGGCAGCGTCAGGACGGCGGCAAGGGTAACCACGCCGCGCATGCCTGCCCAGGACACAATGGCCGGGAACTGCCAGGGCGGCGCGGGGTCTTTCCGCTGCACGGAAGGGATCAGCCGGGGCAGGTACGTGGCCGGAAAAACCCAGACGGGCCGCAGCACCAGCACCGCCAGCAGGATCACGGCACAGCCAAGCCACACCCGGCCGGCACCCAGCGAATCGTCCTGGACGCTGTCGATGATGCTCCGCACCTGCAGGCCGATCAGGAGGAACACGGCGTTCTCCAGCAGGAACTGGACGGTGTCCCAGTTGCTCCGGGCGCTTTGCCGCGCGGCGCCGTTGGGCATGGACGGCGCCTTGGTGCCCATCACCAGGCCGGTTACGACGACGGCGAGCACCCCGGACGCGTGGATCGCCTCGGCGGGGAGGAACGCAACGAAGGGTGCCATCAGCGATGTTGAGGTGTTGATGGCAACGTTGCTGATCCGCTTCCTGACTTCGGTGAGGAGGTACGCTGCGGCCAGTCCCACCGCCAGGCCGCCGCCGGCCGCCACCACAAATCCACCCGCCACATCCAGGGCGGAGACGGAGCCCGCGATGGCCGCCACCGCAGCACGCAGGCACACCAGTGCCGTGGCGTCGTTGACCAGTGACTCGCCTTCCAGGATGTTCACGATCCGGCGGGGCATCCCCACCTTCCGTGCAATGGCCGTAGCCGCCACCGCGTCAGGCGGCGCCACCACCGCGCCAAGCGCAATGGCTGCGGCCAGCGGGATTTCCGGGAACAGCCACCACACCACCAACCCGACTCCCACGGTGCCGAAGATGACGTAGCCAACGGACAGCAATCCGATGGAGCGGCGGTTGCTCTTGAAGTCGAACAGCGACGTGCGGAACGCGGCCGCGTACAGCAGCGGCGGCAGCAGGCCGACCAGCACCAGTTCGGGGTTCAGCTCGACGGGCGGAATGAATGGCAGGAACGATCCCGCCACCCCGGCCAGGACCAGCAGCAGCGGAACCGGGATATTGAACCTGCGGCCCACGGCGCTGCCGGCGCACACCACAGCAACGATCACCAGCAGGCCCAACGCAATACCCATGGGGCTAGTTTCGCACCCCCGAAGCCCCGGTCCGCGGACTAGGCTGGCAGCATGACTGCTCCGATACCGTCCCCGGCGCCGAATACGGGGCCCGTGGCGGCCCTGTCCATCCGCGGGCTGGCCAAAAGGTTCGGCGGGAAGATCGCGGTGGACGGCATCAGCCTGGAGGTCCCGGCGGGTTCGTTTTTCGGGATCGTGGGGCCCAACGGTGCGGGCAAGACCACCACGCTGTCCATGGCCACCGGCCTCCTGCGTCCCGATTTCGGCACGGCGGTGGTGCACGGGGTGGATGTGTGGCGGCACCCGCTGGAAGCCAAGCGGCTGATGGGGATCCTGCCCGACGGCGTCCGGCTCTTCGACCGGCTCACCGGGGAGCAGCTGATCACGTACGCCGGGCTGCTGCGCGGCATGGACAAAGCCGTGGTGGCCGCCCGGGTAGGGGAACTGCTGGCGGCAATGGACCTGGCCCAGGACGCCGGGACGCTGGTGGTGGACTATTCCGCCGGCATGACAAAGAAGATCGCCCTGGCCTCGGCCTTGATCCACGCCCCGAGGCTGCTGGTCCTGGACGAGCCCTTCGAAGCCGTTGACCCGGTGTCGGCGGCGAACATCCGGTCCATCCTGGACCGGTACGTCGCCTCCGGTGGAACGGTCATCGTCTCCAGCCATGTGATGGACCTGGTCCAGCGCATGTGCGACCACGTCGCGGTGGTGGCCCGGGGCAGGCTGCTGGCCGCAGGAACCGTGGACGAGGTGCGGGCCGGCGCCTCGCTGGAGGACCGTTTCGTGCAGTTGGTCGGAGGCCACAGCCACACGGAAGGGCTGGAATGGTTGCGCACCTTCTGAGGCTCAAGCTCACGCTGCTGCGCAACGGACTGCGCCGCAGCCCCTGGCAGCTGGTGGGCATGGCCATTGCGGGGCTCTACGCGCTGGGGGTCGTGGCAACACTGATCATCGCCCTTGTCCTCCTGCGCAACGCCGGCCCCGCCGCCGCGCACACCACAATCGTCCTTGGCGGCTCCGCCGCCGTGCTTGGCTGGGGCATCATTCCGGTGGTGGCATCCGCCACGGACATGACGCTCGATCCGGCGCGCTTCACCACCTTTGCCATCCCCATGAAGCAGATGCTCACCGGCCTCGCCCTTGGCGGACTGATCGGCATCCCGGGGTTGGCCACCACGCTCGTGGCCCTGTCCACGGTGGTGACCTGGTCCCGCGGCGTGCTCCCCGCGCTCGCCGCCCTCCTTGGCGCATGCCTGGGTGTCATGACCTGCGTGGTGCTGGCCAAGGTGGTCACCACCGCCACGGCAAGCCTGGCTGCCTCGCGGCGCTTCAAGGACATCAGCGCCATCGCCTTCATGGTGCCCCTGGTCCTGCTGGGCCCCATCGTGGCAGGGGTTGGCCGTGGCATCTCCGCTTCCACCGGGTTCCTGCCCGGGTTCGCCGGGACGTTGTCCTGGACGCCGCTCGGGGCGCCCTGGGCGCTCGGGGGAGACATCGCATCAGGCCGGCCCGGGCAGGCGGCGGTGAAACTGCTGGTTTCGGTGGCGGTCCTCGGCGTCCTGGCCTGGTGCTGGAAGCTGCTGCTCGAGCGGGCGCTGGTCACCCCGCCGTACGCCGGTGCCGGGAAGCGCAAGGGCGGCCGGCTGGGCCTGTTCGGCGTGCTGCCGGCCACCCCGGCGGGCGCGGTGATGGCCAGGTCGCTCACTTACTGGATCCGGGACCCGCGGTATTCGGGATCGTTGGTGGTGATCCCGCTGCTCCCGGTGGTGCTGGGTGTCCAGGGGGCCCAGACCGGCAGCTATGGCAGCCTTGCCTTCCTTGCCCCGGTGTCGGCCTTCATCCTGGCCTGGTCCATCTCCGCGGACGTCTCGTACGACAACACGGCGTTTGCGCTGCACCTGGCCACCGGGGTCCGCGGGGTGGCTGACCGGCTGGGCCGGGCCCTGGCCTGCATGACCTTCGCCCTGCCCGTGGTGCTGGTGTTCTCGGTGGGCTACGCGGCATTCACCCGCAACTGGGCCGCGCTGCCCGGCCAGCTGGGGTTCAGCCTGGGGATCCTCTTCACCGGCCTGGGGCTGTCCTCGGTGGTGTCGGCCCGCTACACGGTGACCGTGCCGCTTCCGGGCGACAGTCCGTTCAAGAAGCCACCGGGCAACGTGGGCCAAACCCTTGCCGTTCAGTTCGTTGGGATGCTGGTCCTGATGGTCCTGGTCCTGCCCGAGGCAGCGCTGCTGGTGGCACAGGCTGTCACCGGCAACGTCCTGTTCGGTTGGCTCACCCTCGCCGTGGGGACCGTTTTGGGCATGGTTTTTTTCCTGGCCGGTATGCGGCTGGGCGGCAAGTGGCTCGAGGCGCGGGGGCCGGAGCTCCTGGCGCAGGTTACCGTCAACCGCTGACAGTTCCCGGAAAGGAACAACATGGAAATCGTGATCCTTGGCGGCAGCCGGCAGATCGCCAAACTCGCGGCGGACGCCATAGAGAAACTGATCAGGCGCAAGCCCGGCGCAGTCCTTGGCCTGGCCACGGGGTCCTCTCCCTTGCCTGTCTATGACGAACTGGCGGCCCGGCATGGACAGGGCCTGGACTTCAGCCGCGCCTCCGGCTTTGCCCTGGATGAATACGTGGGCCTGCCCGCCGGCCACCCCGAGTCCTACCGCGAGGTGGTCCGGCGGGAATTCACCAGCCGCGTGAACATTGCGCCCGGGAACGTCCACGGCCCCGATGGAACTGCATCCGACATCCCCGCCGCCTGCGACGCTTACGAGCAAGCCATCACCGCGGCGGGCGGCGTGGACCTGCAGCTGCTGGGCGTGGGCACCGACGGACATATCGGTTTTAACGAACCGGGCTCCTCCTTTGCCTCCCGGACCAGGATCAAGAGCCTGATCGAACAGACCCGTCGCGACAACGCCAGGTTCTTCAACAACCTTGCGGAGGTACCGCACCATGTCATCACCCAGGGACTGGGCACCATCATGGAGGCCAAACATGTAATCCTGGTGGCCACGGGGGCGCAAAAGGCCCGGGCCGTCCGCGACTTCGTGGAGGGACCCGTGGCTGCCATTTGCCCCGCATCCGTGCTGCAGTTCCATCCACACGCCACCGTCCTGCTGGACGAGGCCGCCGCTTCCGGCCTCAAACTGGCAGATTTCTACCGCCACACCTATGAAAACAAGCCTTCGTGGCAGGGACTCTAGCCGCCTTATGCGCGCTGCCGCCGGCGAAGAAAAAGTACGACGGCGGCCGGTGCGGGGCCCCCGCGCGGGCGTGCCGCCGTCGAACGCCGGGCCGGGGGAGCGGCTAAGATGGGTGCCATGACTAGCATGACGGACCCTCTCGACAACGACCCGATGCGCGAGCTTTCCGGGGCTGGATCGTCCACGGCCACCATTGAGCGCGAGGAACTGCGCCAGGAAGTGGAACCCGGGGACCGGGAGCGCTTTTCGCACTATGTGCGGAAGGAAAAGATCATGGAGTCCGCGCTGACCGGGGAGCCCGTCATCGCCCTGTGCGGCAAGGTCTGGACGCCGGGACGGGATCCGCAGAAGTTCCCGGTCTGCCCCATGTGCAAGGAGGTCTACGAGGGCCTCCGGCCGGGCAATGACGGCGGCAAGGGTCCCGGAGGGGACTTGGGCAGCAACAAGTAGTGACGGAGACGCTCTTTGGCGGTCCCACCCTGCCTCCGGCGTATCCGGAACGCGCAGCCTGGGGAACCGCCCCGAAACTCCGTGCCTGGCAGCAGGAAGCCCTTGACCTTTACCTGAAGAACAGTCCCCGCGACTTCCTTGCGGTGGCAACCCCGGGCGCCGGTAAAACCACCTTCGCGCTGCGCATCGCCTCCACGCTCATCGATTCCGGCGCCGTTAACCGGGTGACCATCGTTGCGCCCACGGACCACCTGAAGCGCCAGTGGGCGGATGCTGCCGCCAAGGTGGGGATCGCCATCGACCCCAACTTCAAGAACTCCGACGGCCAGCACGGCCGCGGCTTCATCGGCGTCGCCGTCACCTATGCCCAGGTGGCCAGCAAGCCGCTGCTGCACCGGGCCAAGACTGAAGCTGCGCGGACCCTGGTGATCCTGGACGAGATCCACCACGGCGGCGAAGCCCTGTCCTGGGGCGACGGCCTGCGCGAGGCATTCGATCCCGCCGTGCGCCGCCTGTCGCTGACCGGTACGCCGTTCCGCTCCGACACCTCGCCCATCCCGTTCGTGGAGTACGCCGAGGACCGGGACGGGATCCGGCGCTCCAAGGCCGACTACACCTACGGCTACGGCAACGCGCTCCGGGACCACGTGGTCCGGCCCGTGATGTTCATGGCCTACTCCGGCCAGATGCGCTGGCGCACCAGCGCGGGCGAGGAAATGGCGGCGTCCCTCGGCGAGGCAGCGGTGACCAAGGACATCACCAGCCACGCCTGGCGGACCGCGCTCAATCCCGCGGGGGAGTGGATCCCAGCGGTCCTGGCCGGCGCGGACAAAAGGCTCAGCGAAGTCCGGCGCACCGTCCCGGACGCCGGCGGCCTGGTCATCGCCACCGACCACGAGGACGCCCGGGCCTACGCCGGCCAGCTGAAGAAGATCACCGGCGAGTCGCCCACCGTCATCCTGTCCGACGACGCCAAGGCCTCCAGCAAGATCGAGGAATTCTCCGCCGGCGAAAAGCGCTGGATGGTGGCCGTGCGCATGGTCTCCGAAGGCGTTGACGTGCCCCGGCTGTCGGTCGGCGTATACGCCACCTCGACGTCCACGCCGCTGTTCTTCGCCCAGGCCGTGGGGCGCTTCGTGCGTGCCCGCAAGAGGGGCGAAACGGCGTCGGTCTTCCTGCCGTCCGTTCCCCAGCTGATGGCACTGGCCAACTCCATGGAGATGGAGCGCGACCACGCCCTGGACCGCCCCGAAAAAGAGGACGGCGACGGGCTTTTCAACCCCGAAGACTCACTGATGGAGGAGGCCAACCGGGAAGAAAAGGCCTCCGACAGCCTCACCAAGGGCAAGTTCGAGGCACTGGACTCGCAGGCCTCCTTTGACCGGGTCCTGTTCGACGGCGGCGAGTTCGGCACGGGCGGCGAAGTGGGGTCCGACGACGAACTGGACTTCCTGGGGATCCCCGGCCTGCTGGACGCCGAGCAGGTGGGAACGCTGCTGCGCCAGCGCCAGCACGAGCAGCTGAACCGTAAGAACCGGAAGGCACCGGCCGCCGCCGAAAGCCAGGCCCCGGCCGTTCCCGACCACCGGATGCTGATGGACCTGCGCAACGAACTGGCCAAGAACGTGGCCGCCTGGGCTGCCCGGACCGGGACTCCCCACGGCGTGGTGCACACTAAACTCCGCACGGTTTGCGGCGGCCCTCCCGTGGCGCAGGCCAACGAGGAGCAGCTGAAGTCGCGGCTGCGCAAGCTCCAGGACTGGTTCGTGGGCCGCAAGTAGCGGCACTCCCAGGAATCAGGCGATGTCCGCCCCGCCGAGTTCCATTTCCGCAACGGCGTCTTCCAGGTCCTCGGCGATGCCGGCGGTCAGCGACCGCAGCACCGTAACACCGTAGCCGGCCTGGACGGCGTCAAGCGCGGTGGCCTTCACACAGTAGTCGGTGGCAATGCCAACCACCACCACGTCCTCCACGTCGTGGCTCTGCAGCCAGTCATCGAGGCCGATGGCGTCCTCATCGGGCTCCAGGGCCTCCCTGGCGGCGGGCAGGCCGCCGGCGTTCCGTTCCCCGGTGGGAACGGCATCCTCCGGGGCCAGCAGTCCTTCGAAACCTGAGTAGGCGGCGGCGAACTGCCCCTTCCGGAAGTAGGCATCGATGTACTCGGTGTCCAGGTCCGGATGAAGGTCCGCTCCGCGGGTGCCCGCGACGCAGTGCGGCGGCCAGCTCTCCTTGAAGTCGGGTGTGTCCGAGAAGTGGCTGCCGGGGTCCACGTGCCAGTCCTGGGTGGCAACCACATAGTCGTATTCGCTGTTGTGGGCGTCCAGGTACTCGCTGATGGCGCCTGCCACGGCCGCGCCGCCGGGAACGGGGAGCGATCCGCCCTCGCAGAAATCGTTCTGCACGTCCACGATGATCAAAGCGCGGGACATTGGTGCTCCTTAGTTTTCCTCGTAGAGAGTGGGGATGGCGGCCTCGCCGCGCTGCAGGCGGTTGACCACGGACGGCAGCTCGGCCATGGAGTCGGCGTGGCGCTGCCGGGCCCGCAGCACGCCCTCGTGTCCGGTCCAGCCCGGGATTACCTCGCCGTTCTTCATGAACTGCTGCAGCAGCGGACGGTCGTTGCCGTCGTCCTCCGGCCGGTGGCCCACGCCCACCACCTCTGCGGTGGCGGTGCCACGTTCGTCCAGCTTGCGCAGCGCGTACTTGCGCCCGCCCACGCTTGCCTTGTTCTTGGCCGCCTTGGCCACGGACACGAAGTTGCCGTCGTCGTCGGTGCGGCTGACCAGTTTGTAGACCATGCTGGCGGTGGGCGCGCCGGAGCCGGTCACCAGCGACGTTCCCACGCCGTAGGAGTCCACGGGCGCCGACTGCAGGGCAGCGATGGCGTACTCGTCCAGGTCGGACGTCACCACGATCTTGGTGTGGTCGTTGCCGAGGTCGTCCAGCAGCCGCCGGACCCACTGCGCCTGGGCCACCAGGTCGCCGGAGTCCAGGCGGACGGCGCCCAGGCGGGGCCCTGCCAGGTCAACGGCCGTGCGGACGGCCTTTTCGACGTCGTACGTATCCACCAGCAGGGACGTCCCCTCGCCCAGCGAGGCAATCTGGGCCTCGAAGGCCTCCCGTTCGGTGTCGTGCAGCAGCGTGAACGAGTGCGCGGCGGTGCCCACGGTCTTCACGCCGTAGCGGATGCCGGCCTCAAGGTTGGAGGTACTGTCAAAGCCGGCAATGATGGCCGCCCGGGCTGACGCCGTGGCGGCCTCCTCATGGGTGCGCCGCGAACCCATCTCGATGCAGGGCCTGCCACCGGCGGCGCTGACCATCCGGGAAGCCGCTGAAGCGATGGCGGTGTCGTGGTTCAGGACGGACAGCAGGTAGGTCTCCAGCATGCAGGCTTCGGCGAAGGAGGCCTCGACGATCAGGATGGGGGAGTTGGGGAAGTACGCGTCGCCCTCGGCGTAGCCCCAGATGTCGCCCGAAAATTTATAGTTGGCCAGGTACTCCAGCGTCTCCCGGTTCACCACGCGGGTACGCTCCAGGAACTCCAGTTCAGCGTCGCCGAAACGGAACTGCGCAATGCCCTCCAGCAGGCGTCCGGTCCCGGCGACAATGCCGTAGCGCCGGCCGTCGGGCAGCCGCCGCGCGAACGCCTCGAACACCGACCTGCGGTGCGCAGCCCCTGAATGCAGCGACGCCTGCAGCATGGTCAGCTCATAATGGTCGGTGTAAAAGGACGTGCGGGGATGGTCCCAGCCGGCTGAGGTGCTCACGAAAGTCACTCTAGTCCCCACCGGCTCCCGCGTCTCGCTTCGCTTCGCCGCGGGGCCCTCGCCGGCGTGGGCCCACCCACCGGCTCCCGCGTCTCGCTTCGCTTCGCGGCGAGGGCCCACCCTCCCCATAGAATGGACAGATGACCATAAGCGTTGCGCCCGGCCCTGATACACAGGAGGGCATCCGGACCGGCACAGCAGAGTCCACCGACTCCCTGACCGCGCCGGACATTCCCTGGAACCTGGTGATCTGGAACGATCCCGTAAATCTCATGAGCTACGTCAGCTACGTGTTCCAAAGCTACTTTGGCTACTCGGAAACCAAAGCCAACAAGCTCATGATGGAAGTCCACCGGAAGGGCCGGTCCATCGTCGCCTCTGGCAGCAAGGAACAGGTGGAGCGCCACGCCGTGGCCATGCACGGCTTCGGACTCTGGGCCACGGTGGAAAAGGCCAGCGGCGGTCCGGGCGGCAAATCGGGCAAGTCCGGCGGTCCGGGCCAGGGTAAGGGAAAACGTGGCTAAGGCATTCAAATACGGACTCAAGGGCATCACCGGCTACCTGGAACCGGCTGAACGGGACCTGCTGCGCAGCCTGATCGACGACGTCATTTCCATGCTCCAGCCCGAGGACCGCACCGGGCAGGACCCGCTGGCGGCACTGATCGGCCTGGACATGGAGGTGGCAGAACCCACGGACCGGGCCGTCAAGCGGCTGTTGCCCAACGTTGTCAAGGACGACGGCGACGCGTCCCTTGAGTTCCGCCAGCTCACCGAGCGTTCACTGCGGGAGACAAAGATCGGGGCCCTGCGCGCCGCGGCTTTGGACCTGGACAAGGACGAGATCGTGCTGACCCCCGAGGGGGCGCAGCACTGGTCCATGGCGCTGAACGATGTGCGCCTGGTCCTGGCCGAACGGCTGGACATCCGGGACGAGGCCGACGCCGAGCATGTGCACCGCATGCAGGACTGGTCCCAGGCCGAGGACGTGGAAAGCTACCTGGCCCTGGTCTACAACTTCACCACCTGGCTCCAGGAGTCCCTGGTCCAGGCCCTGCTGCAGTCCATGGAATCCCGCCGGTGAGCCACGGCGGCCAGGGGGAGGCCGTCCGCTGTGACGCAGCAGACATGAGTCGCGGGACACAAGATGATGGCTGACGCTTCCGGGAACACCTATCCTCGAATAATCATGACTACAGCCCCGAGCATGGAACCACCGGCGGAAGCACAGCCCACGGACGCCGACAGCGGGTTCCCCGCCGTCGCCCCGGAAACCCGTCCCATCGGCGTCTTCGATTCCGGTGTCGGCGGCCTCACCGTGGCCCGCTCCATCATTGACCAGCTTCCCAACGAGTCGATCCTCTACGTGGGGGACACCGCGCACGGGCCGTACGGGCCGCTCCCCATCGCGGAGGTGCGGGCCAACGCCCTGGGCGTGATGGACGAACTCGTGGACTCCGGCGTCAAGCTGCTCACCATCGCCTGCAACTCGGCGTCGGCCGCTGTGCTCCGGGACGCCCGGGAGCGGTACACCGCCAAGTACGGCATCCCGGTCATCGAAGTCATCCAGCCCGCGGTGCGGCGCGCCGTTGCCGCCACCCGCAGCGGAAGGGTGGGCGTGATCGGCACGTCGGCCACCGTGGGCTCGCGCGCGTATGAGGACACCTTCGCCGCGGCGCCCGACCTGGACATCACCTCTGTCGCCTGCCCGGAGTTCGTCAGCTACGTGGAGGCCGGGATCACCACCGGCCCGGCCCTGCTCGCCGTCGCGGAAGAGTACCTTGCCCCGTTGAAGGCGGCCGGGGTGGACACCGTGGTCCTGGGCTGCACCCACTACCCGCTGCTGACGGGCGTGATTTCCTACGTCATGGGCGCGGATGTCACCCTGGTCTCCAGCGCCGAGGAAACGGCCAAGGACGTGTACCGCGCCCTTGCCACGCACCACCTGCAGCGCACGTCCCCCACCCCGCCCGAGCACCACTTCGTGGCCACCGGCGACGCCGGGCAGTTCGAGGCGCTGGCCCGGCGGTTCCTGGGCCCCGAGGTGCTGTCCGTCCGCCACGTGGACCATGTGGCCGCCCAGTACCCTACAGGCAGCCTGGCGCGGATCACCCCTGAGATGATCGCCGCCGCGCAGGGCGCGCGCGAACGCCCCAGGATCTCCAACTTCGTGGGCGGCGGACTGGCCGACGCACGCCGCTCCGGAGGACCCGCCCTGTGAAGCTGACCATCGTGGGATGCACGGGCTCGTTCCCCGGGCCCGGCTCGCCGGCGTCGTGCTACCTCCTGACCGCCACCGACGGTGAGCGGTCGTGGAAGGTGGTGATGGACCTTGGCAGCGGCGCGTTGGGGGCCATCCAGCGCTACACGGACCTGGAGGACATCGACGCGATCTTCCTCACCCACCTGCACCCGGACCACTGCATGGACCTGTGCGGGCTGCACGTTGCCATCCGCTGGAAGCCCGGCGGGTGGGGGCGCGGCCGCATTCCCGTGTGGGGCCCCGCCGCCACGGCGGACAGGATGGCCACGGCCTATGGGCTTGACCTGGACCCCGGCATGCATGAGGAGTTCGACTTCACCAACTGGACCGAACGCGAATCCGTGACCGTGGGCCCCTTCACCGTCACGCCCTTCGCGGTCAACCACCCCATTGAGGAGGCCTACGCCCTCCGGGTGGAGGTGGTGGAGCCCGGCAAGGACGGCACGTCGGTGTCCCGGGTCCTGACCTATTCCGGCGACACGGATTCCTGCGCGGGGCTTGAGGAAGCCGCCAAGGACGCGGACCTGTTCCTGTGCGAGGCAGCCTTCGAAGAGGGCCGTGACGCCGGCATCAAGGATGTCCACTTGACCGGCAAGCGGGCGGGGGAGGCTGCAGCGGCGGCGGGCGCCCGGCGGCTCCTGCTGACCCACATCCCGGTATGGACGTCCCAGACCACGGTCATGGCCGAAGCGCGCCCGGTGTTCCCCGGGGACGTGGCCGTTGCCGTAGCGGGCGTGCACTACACCATCTAGCCGCGCCGGCACCCCGACAAGCCATGCACCGGCACTCGATAAGCTAGGGGCATGACATCTGAAGCAACTGCAGTGCCCATTGTGCGCGCCGACGGCCGTGCCCCGGACCAGCTCCGGCCCATCAGCATCACCCGCGGATGGTCCAACCAGGCTGAGGGATCGGCACTGATCGAGTTCGGCAACACCAGGGTCCTGTGCACGGCGTCGCTGACCCCAGGCGTCCCGCGCTGGCTTAAGGGCGAGGGCCGCGGCTGGGTCACGGCGGAATACGCCATGCTCCCGCGCGCCACCAACACCAGGTCCGACCGCGAATCCGTCAAAGGAAAGATCGGCGGCCGCACCCACGAGATCTCGCGCCTGATCGGGCGCTCGCTGCGCTCCATCATCGATACCAAGGCCCTGGGCGAGAACACGATCGTGCTGGACTGCGACGTCCTGCAGGCCGACGGCGGCACCCGCACGGCCGCCATCACCGGTGCCTATGTGGCACTGGCGGACTCCATCCGGTTCGCCCGCGACAACCAGCTCATCGGCAGGAACGCCCAGCCCATCATCGACACCATCGCGGCGGTGTCCGTGGGCATCATCGACGGGGTTCCCATGCTGGACCTGCCCTATGTCGAGGATGTCCGCGCTGAAACCGACATGAACGTGGTGGTGACCGGCTCCGGCAAGTTCGTGGAGGTGCAGGGCACGGCCGAGGGCGCTCCCTTCGACCGTGCGGAACTGGACCAGCTCCTTGACCTGGCCCTGCTGGGAACCGCCCAACTCGCTGCCATCCAGCGCGAGACCCTGGCGGAATCCCTGTGAGCAGCCCGGCTCCCCGGCTGGTGCTCGCCACGCACAACAAGGGCAAGCTCCGCGAACTCCGTGAGCTGCTGCGCGGGCAGGTGCCAGGGCTCGACGTCGACACCCAGGTGGTGGACGCGGCGGCGGCGGGTGCGCCGGACGTTGCCGAGACCGGCGTGACGTTCGCCGAAAACTCGCTGCTGAAGGCCCGCGCCGTCGCCGGCGCCACCGGCCTGGTGGCCATCGCCGACGACTCCGGGCTGGCCGTGGACGTCATGGGCGGGGCCCCGGGCATCTTCTCCGCCCGCTGGGCTGGACGCCACGGCGACGACGCCGCCAACCTGGAACTGCTGCTGAACCAGCTCTCCGACGTCCCGGACGAACACCGTGGCGCCGCATTCGTGTGCGCCGCCGCGCTGGCCGTGCCCGCTGACGGAGGCGGACCCGGGCGCGAAGTGGTGGAGTACGGGCAGCTTGAGGGGATCCTGCTGCGCGAACCCCGGGGGAGCGGCGGGTTCGGCTACGACCCCGTCCTGCAGCCTGCAGGCGAGGACCGCAGCTGTGCCGAACTGTCCGCCGAGGAAAAGAACGCCATCAGCCACCGCGGCAAGGCCTTCCGGGCCCTCCTGCCGTCCATTGTGGCGGCCCTGGAGGCGGCCCGCTAGGGAACCTGCCTGCCCGCAGGCCAGCCAACTTCAAAACGGCCAGCCAACAAAAGAAGGTGCGCATCCCGGCGGGATGCGCACCTTCTTTTGCAGCCTGGCCGGCTTTTGCAGTCTGGCCGGGGGAAGGCTGCTACTCCGGCCGGCCGCGGTGGCTGTTGCGGGGAGTCTTCCGCTCCTCGTCCGGTTCGTGTTCCTCGATGAACTCGTCCACCGCGTCCGTGCCGTAGGCCTGTGCCTGGCGCTTGGCGGACAGGCCGCGCAGGACCTCGATGCCGATGGGAATCACCGAGACCAGCACAATGGCGATGAAGATGATGTCCAGGTTGTCCCGGACCCACGGAACTTTGTCGCCCAGCAGGTAACCGAGCAGCGTCACACCGCCGCCCCACAGTGCCGCTCCGATGACGTTGTAGAGGAAGAATTTCCTCCTGCTCATTTGCGCCACGCCGACGATCACAGGAACAAAGGTCCGGATGATGGGGACGAAGCGGGCCAGGATCAGTGCTTTGCCGCCGTGCTTTTCAAAGAAGGCGTGCGCATTTTCGACATTCTCGCGCTTGAAGAGCTTGGAGTTTGGCTTGTTGAAGATGGCGGGACCGGCCTTTGAACCGATGAGGTAGCCGGTCTGGTTGCCGATGATGGCCGAGACTACGATCAGGAGGGCCAAAAGCCAGATGTTGAACTTGATGGTGTCCGTGGCCACCAGCAGGCCGGCGGTGAACAGCATGGAGTCTCCGGGGAGGAAGAACCCCACCAGCAGCCCGGTTTCGGCGAAGACGATGCCGCACACCAGCAGGACCACCCAGGGGGCGAGCGCGGGATCGGCCAGGAAGACCTGGGGGTTCAGCCAATCGGGCAGGAAGGAAGCCATTCTTGGCTGGACCGGTCCCGCACCCACCAGCATGGACACAGCGAGGTCATTCATCACAGGAAAGTTCACCTCTCAAGGGTACTTGACCGGTCTGGGAGGCCTGCGGCGGTAAGGTAGGGGCCGTGGGTTTGGACTTTACGGCGATCGACTTCGAAACGGCCAACGGCTTCCGCGGCTCCCCGTGCTCTGTGGGACTGACGAAGGTAAGGGGCGGGGAAATCGTCGCAGAGGCCTCCTGGCTGATGCGCCCCCCGGCCGGTTATGACCACTTTGACCATCACAACGTCCGGATCCACGGCATCACGGCTGCGGATGTTGCCGGAAGGCCCCGTTTTGGGGAGTTGTTCCCGGAGATTGGCGCGTTCATCGGCGACGACGTGCTTGCAGCCCACAATGCGGCCTTTGACCTGGGCGTGATCCGCTCGGCGCTGGAGGTATCGGGCCTGCCCGGTCCCGCCTACGACTACGTCTGCACCGTCATGCTGTCCCGGCGCTGCTACTCGCTCGTCTCCAACTCGCTTCCCTTCGCCGCCGAGGAAGCGGGCGTACCGCTGGTCAACCACCACGACGCCGCCGAGGACGCCCGCGCCTGTGCCGGGATCCTCGTCGACATCGCCGCGCGCAACGGTGCCAACAGCATCGCCGAACTCTTCCTCTCCCTGGGGCTGGCCATGCCGCACCAGCAGGCCTTCGATCCCGCCTCGGGCGACCTGTCGAAGCCAAGCGTGGCGGCCATGGCTGCTGCGTCCGGCAACGGTGCCGCACTGGTGCGCCGGTTCCAGTCCGGCTGGCCCGAGGAAGGGCTGAACCCGGAACCCAACCTGGACGCCGAGCCAGGCCATCCGTTGTACGCGCAGACGGTGGTATTCACCGGGCAGCTCTCCATTGCCCGTCCGGAAGCGAAGCTGCGCTCGGCCAGGTGCGGTGCCCGGACGGAAAGCCGGGTCACCGGCCGTACCACCGTGCTGGTGGTGGGGGATGGCTTCGTTGCCTCAGACCTGCGCTCCGGCAGGCTCACCGGCAAGGCGCGCCGCGTCCTGGAGCTCCATGAGCGGGGACAAGCCATCGAAGTGCTGTCCGAGGGTGAGTTCCTCCAGATGGTGGGCAACGGGGACGCCCTGCACGCCGACCCCGGGGAAACCTGGGACGGCGCCCGCGCGACTGCCGTCAGCGCCTGACGCGGCCGGCACTCAAAGTCGCGCCCGCTTCATGCGGCGCAACACAGCTTGGCAGCCCTGCCACAGGCTCCTAGCCTTGCCATATGGCGTCCCTGTTCGCTTTTCCCAATCCCGTCAACGAGTACGCCGCCCGTGTCACGGCAGCGCTCGTGGTGCTGCTCGCCGTCGTCACCGCCTTGGCGGGCTCCGGGTGGGGGCTGCTGGCCATCTCCATCGGGTTCTGGCTGCGTCTGCTCTTCGGCCCGCGGATTTCACCCCTGGCGCTGCTCTCAGTCAAGGTCATCACTCCGCGGCTGGGAAAGGTAAGACTTGTGCCGGGGCCGCCCAAGCGCTTTGCCCAGGGGATAGGTGCCGCCGTATCCACCTCGGCGCTGCTCCTGTTCGCCGCAGGTGCAGCAGCCGCAGCCTGGACCCTCCTGGGGATCCTGGTGGTGGCAGCCTCCCTGGAGGCCTTCGCCGGGTTCTGCCTGGGGTGCGCCATCTTCGGGTTTCTGCAGCGCCGCGGGCTGGTCCCCGAGGACGTCTGCGAGGCCTGCAACAACATCAGCCTTCGCCGGTTGTGACCTTCACCAACTGATTGGCCATGCCGCGGACCACCCCGGGCGCTTCCAGGGCCCCGAGCCACTGCGCCGGCAGGCAGTCTTCCCCATAGAAGGCGCCCAGGATGTTCCCTGCCAGCGAGCCCGTGGTACTGCTGGGGCCGTCATGGTTCACGGCCAGAACAACAGCGTCCCGGAAATGCCGGCCGGGCCCGGCGTCCGCGTCGTCAGCGGGCAACGTGGCCAGGACTGCATACAGTGCGACGGCGAGTGCCTCCTCCGCCATCCGGCCCCCGCCAAGCACGTGGACCAGTTCCTCCGGGTCAACGATTGCCTTGTCGGCGAGACGAAGGGCGGCCTCAAGCCTCTCCGGGAGCTCCGGCGCCACGTCCGGGAGGGTGGCCGCGTGCGCGGCCACCGCGGCAGCGGCGTCCCGCAGCGCCTCGCCGGACACGAGCTTATGGATCAGGAGACTGAAGATTCCGGCGCTCTGGCGGGCGGAAGGGTGCCCGTGCGTGAGGGAGGCGGCGTCGGAACTGAGCTTGTAGACGGCGTCGGGCGCAATATGTGGAATCAGCCCGAACGGCGCCGAACGCATCACCGTGCCGGCGCCTTTGGCCTCGGGGTTGACGGGGCGGACCGACGTGCCCATCTCGCCGGAGGCCAGCCCGGTGATGCAGTCCTGCTCCGGATGCCGGCGCTGCCGCAGCACCTCGTTGCCGTCGATCCAGCGGGGCTGGGGTGCGGGCGCTGAAGCCCCGGCGTCTTCGCCCTGGTTGGCCAGCCAGCGCAGGTACGCCAGCCAGAGGCAGGCGTTCACATCCGCACCCACCCCGTCGTTGGCCCACTCCAATGCCTCCACCAGCCCGTCCACGGTATACAGGGTCAGCTGCGTGTCGTCGGAAAAAGGCCAGGAACCGGACAGAGCGTCAAACCCGGTCAGGCCCCGGGCTCCGAAGCGCCGGCGGATGGCGCCGATGGAATCAGCCTCCACCGCATAGCCCAGTGCATCCCCCAGCGCCCCGCCCAGCAGCGCACCATGGATCCGGGACTTGAGGGTGGGCACAGGGGTTCCGCGGTCGATGCTCATGAAGTAAATTTACCGTCCGAAAACCGGTCCCGCCGCCTGGTCCCATCCGTCCCGCCGGCCATTGCGCACGGCTGGTGTCCAGCAAACGCACAGCCTGGGCTGGAATACTGCACGGGTTGCCCGGCGCCGCCCTGCAAGCTGGTGGAAGCCCCGGAACCGGCAGCAGTTGCCGCTTGCAACGCAAAGCCCAGGCCCCAAGAAGCGAAGGTCACATCATGAGCACCCCTGTCCCCGCCCGCGACGCACTGCAGCCCGGCGCGGCCACCGCGCCCAGCGCTCTGATGCCCCGCCTGGTGGCCGAGGCCTTCGGCAGCCTCTTCCTGGCCGTGGCCGGGCTGGGCGTGCCGCTGTTCAGCATTCCGCAGTCCAGCCCGGTGCCGGCGGCCCTTGCCGCCGGCCTGGCCATCACGGCGGCAATGTTCGCCTTCGGACACATCTCCGGCGGCCATTTCAATCCCGCCGTTACCCTGGGTCACCTCCTGGCGGGACGGATCCATGCCGGCGCCGCCGCCGCATGCGCCGCCGCCCAGGTGGTGGGAGCCCTGGTGGGCGCCCTTGCCCTGTTCGGCATCCTCCGCACCCTTCCCAGCATCCCTGACAGCCGTACTGCCTTCGACACCGTGACCGCGGGCTTCGGCGAGCATTCCATCATTCAGGCCCCGCTCGCCGCCGTCGTGCTCCTGGAACTGCTGGGGGCCGCGATCATCGTGGCTGTCTTCCTTGCCGCCGGCCGCTCCGGCGGCAGCCGCAGCGCGGCGCCGGTTGCCGTCGGCCTGTCCTTCGCGGCCCTGCTGCAGGTGGGCCAGTCGGTGGGGAACCTGCCGTACAACCCCGCCCGCGCCGTCGCCTCCGCCGTCTTCAGTTCCGGCTGGGCCTTGGAGCAGCTGTGGGTCTTCCTGGTCGCGCCGCTGGCCGGCGCTGCCATCGCGGGGCTGGCGTTCCGCATTACCGGAGTGGCTGAGTCCGCTGCATCCGTTGAGGACGGCGCGGACCTCCATGACGACGAGGGCGCCGCCGAGGCCGACGACGACGCCGGGGAGGCCGACGACGACGCCATGGACAGTGCCGGCACGGACAGGGCTGTGCCCGCAGCGGCCGCCCGGCAGGACGCAGGCGGCGTCAACGAGGCGCAGGAGTTTTTCGAAGGAAAACGGTCCTGACCGCCGCTGGCCGCGGCGTTTTCCTTGAGTGTCAGTGGTTGCCGATAGCTTAGGGATATGCGGTTACTTCACACCTCGGACTGGCATCTGGGCCGTTCCTTCCACGGCGTCGGCATGCTGGACGCCCAGCGCGCCTTCGTTGACCAGCTGGTGGCAGCGGTCCAGCGGGACAGCGTGGACGTTGTCCTGATCGCCGGCGACGTCTATGACCGGGCGCTGCCGGGCGTGGACGTGGTCCACCTGCTTGATGACGCACTGGTCCGCCTGACTGCCACGGGTGCAAAAGTGGTGCTTACCAGCGGGAACCACGACTCCGCCATCCGCCTGGGTTTTGCCTCCCGCCTGCTGGAACGCGGGGGAGTGCACCTGCGCACCAGGGTGGAGGACCTCGCCCACCCGCTCCTGCTGCCGCTGGGCGCGGATGCTGCCGGAAAGGACGCCGTCCTCGCGCTGTACGGCATCCCATGGCTTGAGCCCAGGCTTGTCGCCGAACAGCTGGGGGCGGAAACGCCAAGCCATTTCGAGGTAACCCGGGCGGCCACCGCCCTGATCCGGGAGGACATCGCCCGGCGGGCGGCTACCGCCACCGTCCACTCCGTAATCCTGGCCCACACCTTCGCCAGCGGCGGCATCAGTTCGGACAGCGAACGGGACCTCAGCATCGGCGGAGTGGGCGCGGTGCCGCTGGACCTCTTCGACGGCTTCAGCTACACCGCCCTGGGCCACCTGCACGGGCGTCAACAGCTGTCCGGCTCCGTCAGGTATTCCGGGTCGCCGCTGGCCTATTCCTTCTCCGAGGCCGCCCACCGGAAGGGTGCCTGGCTGGTGGACATCGGTCCGGCGGGAGTCACATCCGTGGCGGAGGTCCTGTGGGAGGCCCCGCGGTCCCTCGCCGTACTGCGCGGAACCCTGGAAGATCTCCTGGCGGACCCGGGCCACGCCTGGGCTGAGACCGCCTACTGCCAGATCACCCTGACGGATGCCCAGCGTCCCGCCCGTGCCATGGAACGGCTCCGCGCCAGGTTCCCGGACACCCTGGTCCTGTCCTTCGATCCGCAGGGCGGGGCTGCCGCCCCCCAAGCCAGCTACAGCAGCAGGCTCGCGGGCGCACCGGATGACCTCGCCCTGTGCTGCGGTTTCCTGGAGCATGTGCGGGGACGGACTGCAGACCCGGCGGAGAAGAACGCGCTCGCCGCCGCGCTGGAAAACGTCAGGCTGCTGGAGGCGTCACGGTGAGGATCCACCATCTGCGCATCTCCGGGTTCGGCCCTTTCGCCGGAACCGAGGACATCGACTTTGACCGCCTCAGCGCCCATGGCCTGTTCCTGCTGAACGGGCCCACCGGTGCCGGCAAGACCAGCGTGCTGGATGCCATCTGCTTTGCCCTGTACGGATCTGTCCCCGGTGCCCGGCAGGACGGCAAGCGGCTGCGCAGCGACCACGCGGAACCCGGTCAGGAACCTTCCGTGACCTGCGAGTTCTCCTCGCAGGGCCGCCGCTTCGAAGTGACCCGCTCGCCGGCGTGGGACAAGCCCAGCGCGCGGGGCAAGAATGGCTTCACGGTCCAGCAGGCAAAAACGCTGCTCCGCGAACGGATCGACGGGGCGTGGGTGGAAAAGTCCGCGCGCAACGACGAAGCAGGCGCGGAGATCATGGCGCTGCTGGGCATGGACCGTGAGCAGTTCACCCGGGTGGTCATGCTGCCGCAGGGTGATTTCGCTGCCTTCCTCCGCTCCAAGGCCGCCGACCGCCTGGACCTGCTGCAAAAGCTCTTCGGCACCCAGCGCTTCGAGGCCCTGGAACAGGAACTCTCGCGTCAGGCTGCCGCCGCCCGGGAGGACGTCGCCGCCCTGTCCGGCCAACTCGGCCTCCTTGCCTCGCGTGCCGAAACCGAGGCCGCTCCGCTCCAGCTTCCTGATGCCGGAGCTCCGCCGGCGGACGACGTCCCCGGCCGCCTTGACTGGCTGCAGGCTTCCGTTGCCGGCCGGCTGGCGGAACTCACGGAGCACGCCGCAGCCGCGGCGGCGCTCAGCCAGGACCGCCGAAGTGAGGTGGACAGCGAAGCCGCGCGGCATGAGCGGCACCGGAAACTCCAGGCGGCCACCGCCCGGCGGAAGTCCGTGGAGGACGGGGCTGCGCATCGCGATGAGCTCTCCTCCCGTCTGGCCCGGCACCGCCAGGCCGAGGTCCTCCAGGGGCAGCTGCAGGCCGTGGACGCTGCGGCAGCCAAGGTCCACAACGCGGAAGCCGCTGCAGAATCTGCCCTGACGTTGCTGCGGATGGCTGCCACGGACGACGGCGAACTGGCCCGGCTGGGCCTGGAAACCCTGGGCTCCAAAACACTGGGCTCCAAATCACCGGGCTCCAAATCACCAGGCTCCGAAACACAGGGTTTGGAACCATTCGCCGCCGGAGGCAGCGTCCCCGGGGCAGCGGACGAACTGGGCCGGCTGCGTTCGCTGCTGGCCGTCGTCGAGGCCCGGCTGCCGGACGAGGACAGGCTCCAGGACCTGCGGAAGCGGCACCGGAGCCGGGCCGGCCGGCAGGAAGAGCTCCGGCTCACCGTGGAGACGCTGGGGAATCGCGCAGCCCATTTGCAGGACGATCGGGCGGTACTGGCCGACGGTATGGACCAGCTGGAAGCGCGCTCCATCGAGGCGGCACTCCGCCGTAAGGAAGCCGCTGCGGCCGCGGAGCTGCTGGACATCGTCCGGCGGCACGGGCGGGCTGCCCAGCGGAGGGACCTGGCCAGGATCCGCCATGACGATTCGCGGGAGGACCTCCTGGAGGCAAAACGCCATTGGCTGGACCTGCGGGAGGTCAGGCTCGCCAACGCCGCATCCGAGCTGGCAGCCAAGCTGGTTGCCGGCGAGCCCTGTCCCGTCTGCGGAAGCGGGCAGCATCCACGCCCCGCGGATGGCGGCACTACCGGCCCGGGCCTGGCCCAGGATGAAGAGGAAGCCCACCGCTTATACGAGGCCGCAGAGGCAGCCCATGCCCTGGTTGCCGCTGACCTTGCAGAAGCGGAGCAGGCCGTGGCAGTCCTCGCGGGCCAGGGCGGGACCACCCCTGTTGAAGAGGCACGCGCCGGTGCCGAGGCCGCCCTCGCTGCCGCCGCGGACGCCGAGCAGGCCGCAGAGGAGCTGCAGGACAGGCGGCAACGGCTGGAAGCGCTGGATGCCGGCCTGGGGCAGGCGCGTGCCGCGCTGTCCGAAACAGAGGCAGAGCTGTCCCGGACTGCCGTGTCCCTTGCCGAGGCGGCCGAACAGGCTGCAGCACTGGACAAGGCGCTCGCCGCCCTGCGCGGCCCCCACCCCAGCTTGACCCGCCGGCTGCGGGCACTCGAGGACGCCGCAGCTGTCCTGGACAAGGCCGTCGAGGCGCAGACGCGGCTGGACGCGGCGCGGCTGCAGTCCGCCGAGGCGCAGGAGCAGTTGGAACTGGCCCTGCCGGGTGCGGGTTTCGCCACGGCAGACGACGTCCGCAGCCAGCTCCTTGGCGCCGCCGAAGCGGCAGCCCTGGAAGCCGCCGGCCGTGCAGCCCAGGACGAAGCCGCGCGCGTTGCCGGATTGTTCGAATCCGAGGAAATTGTGCTGGCCCTGGCAGAAGCCGCGGACGGCTTCCGGGCAGACGAGGAGCGGCTGGCAGCGCTTCGCCTGGAGGCGGCCACTGCCCAGAATGACGCGCGGGAAGCCGATCTTGCCGCCGGTCTCGCCTCGCGTTGCCTGGAATCCCTGAAAACGATCGCCGCCGACTACCAGGAGCTGGTCCGCGCATCCCGGGAACCGGCGGAGCGGGCACAGATGCTTGCCGGGCTGGCTGACGCCGCAGCCGGCCGGGGTGAGAACACGTACCGGATGAGCCTGAACAGCTACGTCCTGGCGGCGAGGCTGGAGCAGGTGGCCCTCGCCGCGTCCGAACGCCTGGTGGCCATGAGTGATGGCCGCTACCTGCTCCAGCACACCGACGCCAAGGCAGCGCGTGGCGCAAAATCAGGGCTGGGACTTGAAGTGGTGGACCAGTGGACGGGCTTCCGGCGGGACACCTCCACCCTGTCCGGAGGCGAGTCCTTCATGGCGTCGCTCTCGCTGGCACTCGGGCTGGCGGACGTCGTCCAGCAGGAGGCCGGAGGGGTGGAAATCGAGACCCTGTTCGTGGATGAGGGCTTCGGAAGCCTGGACGAACAGTCCTTGGAACAGGTCATGAATGCCATTGAGGGGCTCCGCGACGGCGGCAGGGTGGTGGGACTGGTCAGCCATGTTGCCGAGATGAAACAGCGCATCGGGACCCAGTTGCAAGTGATCAAGAGCCGGAACGGCTCCACGCTGCGGATCTCCGAGACTGTGGACGCCCTCGCCTGACCCGGCCGATATACTGGAGCGCGTTACCGGGTTGCGCGCATCGGGAGGAGGGACGATGCGCACCTATTGAACGAGCCCGGAATTGACACCACAAACTACTCCTTCAACCACCCCCGACACTCCTGCCCGCACCGCCGCAGAGCAGGAAACCTCCAGCCCGGACTCCATGGAACGGGCAGCGAGGGGGCGTTTTTCCCGGCTGCCGCAGCTCGCCGGCAGAAGCTTCATTCCCTTGGGACTTTTTGCGCGGCTTCCCCTGGCCATGCTGGCCATGGGCACGCTGACCCTGGTCACCTCGGTCACGGGTTCCTTCGCCGCCGGCGGGGCCGCGGCCGGCGCGGTGGGGATCGGCTCCGCGCTCGGAGCTCCGGTGCTTGGAGCCCTGGCGGACAGGCGGGGACAACGGCCCGTCCTGCTCCTGTCCGCTCTGCTCAACACCCTGGCGGTGCTGGCCTTGGTCTTCATCGCCAACACCACATCCGAGGCGGGGGATTTCCCGCCCGCCGTCCTGGTGGCCGCCTTCGCCGCCGGCGCCACCTGCCCCCAGGTGGGACCCCTGGCCCGGGTCAGGTGGATGGCGCTGACAGCCAGTGCCGCAGGTCCGTCGGCGCCGTCCGGTGGCGCTGCCCGTGAGCTGGACACCGCGCTCTCCTACGAGAGCACGGCCGATGAACTGACGTTTGTCCTGGGGCCGGCCCTGGTGGGAATCCTGGCCAGCCTCGTGGCGCCCTGGCTTCCCCTGGCGCTGGCAGCGGCCATGACCATCACCCTTGTCCCTGCCTTCGCGGTGCACCCTACCCATGGCGCCGTACCTGCCACCGGTCGTCCCGTCCGCAGGAAGGGCACGGGCAGGGCACAACCCGTGAAGCTGCCATGGGTCGTTGCCTTGCCGGTTCTGGCCATGGTCTGCATGGGGACCTTTTTCGGTTCCACCCAGGCCGCCCTCAGCGCCTTCTCTGCGGGGCTCGCTGGCACGGAAATTGCGGGCCTGCTGTACGCCGTGATGGGCCTAAGCTCTGCAGTGGCGGCATTCTCGGTTGCCTACTGGCCGCGGCGCGCCGGCCTGGCACTGCGCTGGGTGCTGTGCGCAGCCCTGATGGCGGGGCTGGCGGTCCTGCTGCTGGTGCCGGCATCGCTGCCCATGATGGCGGCGGTCCTGCTGGTCCTTGGACTCCCGGTGGGTCCGGTCATGGTCACGGTCTTCGCCGTGGGCGGACAGGTGGCTCCCGCCGGCCGGCTTGGCACGGTCATGACCGCCCTGGCCAGCGGTATTGTCGCCGGAACGGCCATCGGGTCCTCGATTGGGGGACAGCTGGCCCAACTCCACGGCCCGGCGGCGGCGTTCCTTGTCCCGGTCTGCGCGGCCGCAGCGCTGGCGCTGCTTGGGGCCGGGGCCGCCGTCGTGCTCCGCCGGAGGACCTGACAGGGCCTCCATGCCAGCCTGCCGCCCTCCCGCCGCTACGCCAGTTGGCCCTCGATCCTGGCGGCGCTTGCGGCGATGGCCGCCCCCACCGTTTCCGGATCATGGGCGGAACGGATGTAGACGACGGCGAGGGCGGCCGGGCGCCCGCCGGGCACCCGGACAGGGGCTGCCAGCGAGGAAACCCCGGCAATGACCTCGTCATGGCTGGCTGAGTAACCCCTCCTCCGCGCTTCCGACGCCTCCGGACGGTAGGGGATACCCGTATCCAAGCGGTCCCACTCGGCTTCGGAAAGGGCCGACTGGATGGCGATACCCGGCGCGCCTGCGTTGATGGGGTGGCGCGTACCAGGGTGCTGGGCCACGGTGGCGCCCGAATGCCGCGGCTCAACCGTGACGAGCGTGATGCAGTCATGGTGGTCCCACACCGCAACGAACGCCGTCATATCCAGCGAGTTCGCCAACTGGGTGAGCTCGGGAAGGGCGGCGCTCTGCAGGTTGCGCGATACTCCCCGGGCCAGGACTGCCAGGCCGGGGCCGGGCTGGACCCGTCCGGCATCGTCACGCACCAGGAGGGAATGGTCTTCCAGGGTACGCAGGATCCGGTAGGCCACCGAACGGTGGACACCCATGGCGTCGGCCAGTTCGGCGATGGTCAGCGGGCCCGGGGCAGCTGCCAGGATCTCAAGGGCGCGGATGCCGCGCGAAAGGGTCTGGGACGGCGAAGCCTGCGGCTCCGCCGCCCGGGCTGCGGCTGCTGGAGGTGTCATGAAATCCATCCTAGGGGCGAACGCGCGGCCTGCCGTGACCCTTGTCTCATCCGGGCGCACCGGGTATTGTCCTCTATACGAACTCGCAGTTCGAATATAGAACTCAATGTCGGGCACATCCCCTTGAAAAAAATCCGCACCCCGTGTCCCGCATCACAATTCCGTAGTACCCTACTAACTAACTGACCGTTCTGTCGGTAATTCTGAAGGCGTCCGGGTGGCACTGCTGCCCAATAAACAATGGAGTTTCAATGACCACACCTTCCAAGGTGGATACCCCCGCCGGTCCCAGCAGCCGGCGGGAGGAACGCAAGGTCCTCGCCGGCACCCTCGTCGGCACCACCATCGAGTGGTACGACTTCTTCATCTTTGCCCAGCTGACCGCAACGCTGCTGTCGCCGCTGTTCCTGGCACCGCTGAACGAGTCCAACCCGGGCCTGGCGCAGATCCTCTCGTTTGCCCTCATCGGCATCAGCTTCCTGTTCCGCCCGCTCGGCGCTGTTGTCGCCGGACACCTGGGCGACCGACTGGGGCGTAAGGCGATGCTGGTCTTCACCCTGGTCATGATGGGCGCCGCGACGGCCCTGATCGGCATGCTCCCCACGTATGCGCAGATCGGTGCCTGGGCTCCCATCCTGCTGATCCTGCTGCGCGTCATCCAGGGCTTCTCGGCCGGCGGGGAATGGGGCGGCGCCGCCCTGATGGCTGTTGAGCATGCACCCATCAGCCGCCGCGGCCTGTTCGGAGCCTACCCGCAGATCGGCGTACCCGTAGGCATGATCCTGGCCACCGGCCTGCTCTACTTCCTCAACACCGGCATGTCCAAGGAAGACTTCGCGGCATGGGGCTGGCGCGTGCCGTTCCTGCTCTCCATCGTCCTGATCGTGGTGGGCTACCTGATCCGCCGCGCAGTCGCCGAGAGCCCCGTCTTCCAGGAGATGGCCCTGCGGAAGAAGGAAAGCAAAGCGCCGCTGGGCGAGCTGATCCGGAACCACAAACTGCCCGTCCTGTACTCCACCCTGATCTTCATCGGCAACAACGCCGCCGGGTACCTGCTGATCGCGTTCTTCATCTCCTACGCGACCAAGACCCTGAAGATGCCCACCCCGCAGATCCTCCTGGCCACCACCCTGGCGTCCTTTGGCTGGCTGATCTTCACCCTGGTGGGCGGCTGGCTGTCGGACCGGATCGGCCGCGTGAAGACCTTCCTCACCGGCTACGCCATCGTCTTTGCCTGGATGATCCCCATGTTCGCCCTCATCGACACCAAGAACATCCTGCTCTACGGCGTCGCCCTGTTCGTCCTGACCATCGGCCTGGGCCTGTCCTACGGTCCCATGTCGGCCATGTATGCAGAGATGTTCCCCGCCAACGTCAGGTACTCCGGCATCTCCATCGGCTACGCCTTCGGCGCCATCCTGGGCGGCGCCTTCGCGGCCACCATTGCCGAGTCACTGCTGCAGGCCACCAAGTGGACCGGTTCGATCGGCATCTACATCATGGTCCTCTGCGTCATTTCGGCCGTCGGCGTGGTGCTGGCCAAGGAAACCAAGGGCCGCCCGCTGGGCGTCAGCAACCACCACTGATCCCCATCGCCCCCGGACGACGTGGGCAGGACTGCAGGCCCGGACCGCAAGGTCCGGGCCTCTGTGCTTCCGGGCGGCCTAGTGCGCCAGCAGCCTGACCGCGTCGTCGTCGCTCAACTGCCCAAAGTGCCGGTAATAGCTTCCAACAGCCCGGAATCTTCCCGGCAGGTGCAGGCACACCACGGCTTCGCACACCCGCTCAAGCGAGGCTTCGGCGTCGATCGATCCCACGGGAGCTGCCGCCACCACGGCAGCCGCGCCGCCCTCCCGCATGGCTTCGACGGCGGCACGCATCGTGGCGCCCGTGGCCAGGCCGTCATCAACCAGGAGGACGGTCCTGTCCGCCACGTCGATGCCGGTTTCCGGATACAGCTCCACCCGGCGGAGCAGTTCGTCCCGTTCGCGCCTCTCAACGTCATCCAGCCATTCCTGCTGCACGCCGTGGTCAAGGACGCGTTCCAGCAACGGCTTGTTGATCAACCGGACCGTGCGCCCTTGCGCCCAGGCCAGCGCCCCAAAGGCGGTTTCCTCGTGACCCGGAATACCCAGCTTGCGCACCAGGACGGCGCCCAGGGGCAGGTCGAGGGCAGCCGCTGCAGCCGCGGCGACAGGAATACCGCCGCGCGCCAGGCCCAGGACCACGGTGCCCGGCTGTTCCCGGAACTGTCCAAGCGCAGCGGCCAGGCGGTGGCCGGCGTCAGTGCGGTCTTCGAAACGCGTACCCATCTGTCCCTCCCGGCAACTGCGGCCTGCCTGCCCCCAGCGTACTGCTGGATGCCCTGGCGGTTTCAGCCCGGGGCCAGGCTTTCCAGCAAGACCCGGGCCCTGCCTAGACGGACAGGAACGAGATGGCGGCCTGCTTGAAGGCCCTGCTGGTGATGGCGTTGGTGTGGTTCCGGCCCGGGAGGACCAGCTGTTCGACCATGGAACCGGCGCCGCGGGCCAGCTCGGCGAGCCTGGGCAGGATCGCAGCGCGTTCGTCCTTGTCGCCCGCCACCAGCAGCATGGGAACATGGGGGACTGCCTCGGCGGGGTCGTAGGGCTCGGCCTTGATGGCCTCCACCAGGGACAGCAGCGCGAAGATGTTGTTGTTCGGCAGCAGCAATGCCATCTTCAGGAGCTGGGCGGTTGATTCGTCCTGGATCGGTGTCCCGTCCGCAAGGTAGTCCTGGGCGGCGATGAGGTCGAATGCAGCAAGGGGGTCGGAGTCGTTGGGGCCGCCGAGCACCAGCCGGTGCACCAGCTCGGGCTGGGTTGCGGCGAACTCCCAGGCGAGCCTGGATCCCAGGGAGTAGCCCACGACGTCCAGCCCGCTGGAAGGGTCGCCGTCCTGCAGGGGGTGGACGCCGGCGTCGAACGCCGCCTGGAGCAGGTCCGCCCTGATCCTGCTGGGGGAGTAGGAGTCACGGTCCTCCGGCGCGCCGCTGCGGCCGTGGCCGGGAAGGTCCACGGTGATGACCCGGCGGCCGGCCTCGAGCAGCGCCGACACCCAGCCGGTGTCCTCCCAATTGAGCTTGGAGGAGGAGGAGAAGCCGTGCAGCAGCAGGACCGGCCGCAGGCCGGCATCGTTTGCGGGCTCATGGACCGCCACATACAGCTGGGGGTCGGTGCCTTCAACGGTGTGCGCGTGCTGCTGTCCGGTGTGCCTGCCGCTCATGGTGTCAGTTCCCCAATCAGGTACGGCGCCTGGGCGGGCCCGGCGCGTCGGTGCGTCTTCCTTGGAAAGGTACGCACCACTCTACCTGTTGGCAGGCTGGTCCCTGCCGGTGAGGCGGGCCCCGGCAGCACACGCCAGCGCGATGCCGGCAACCAGGGCGAAGGTGCTGAAAAGCTGCACCCGGCTGCTCTCCGCGCTGAGGCCGACGGCGAAAATCACCCCAAGGAGGACCAGGCCCAGGATGGTCAGGCCGGGAAAGCCCTTCATCCGCAGCGGAAGCGGGATTCCGTCCCGGTCTGCCCGGCGGCGCAGGATCAACTGGGAGACCAGGGCGCTGCCCCAGACCACCAGGCATGTCGATCCCACCAGCTGGAACAGGGCGGGCAGGATCCGGTCCGGGAACAACAGCTCCAGGACGGTGGCGATGAAGCCGAAGGCCACCGATACCGCCACTGCGGCCAGGGGCACGGCGGCGCCGTTGAGGCGGGTCAGGACGCGCGGCGCTTCACCGCGCTGCGCCAGGGAGTACACCATGCGGGACGCGCCATAGAGGTTGGCGTTCAGTGCCGAGAGAAGTGCGACGACGGCCACCAGGGTGATGGCGGTGGACGCACCGGGGATCCGGGCCGCATCCAGCACCCCGGCGAAGGGCGAGGCCAGGCTGCTGGACGTGGCGGGGAGGACGGCGGCGATGACGAAGACGGAGCCGATGTAGAACACCAGGATGCGCCACACCACGGTCCGGATGGCCTTGCCCACGCTGCGTTCCGGGTCCTCGGTTTCGGCCGCGGCCACCGAGACGATTTCCGTCCCGCCGAATGCGAAGATCACCACGAACAGGGCCGCCGCAACGCCGCCCAGACCCTGGGGAGCAAAGTTGCCGGTAAGGTTTCCGGCTCCCGGGGAGTCGACGCCGGGCAGCAGCCCCAGGAGCAAAGCGGCCCCCACTGCAAGGAACAGCACGATGACGGCCACCTTGAGGATGGCGAACCAGAACTCGAACTCACCGAAGTTCCGGACACCGGCCAGGTTGATGCCGGTAAACACCACCATGAACAGCAGCGCCAGCGCCCAGGCCGGGATCATGGGCCAGACGGAGAACAGCAGCCCGGCGGCGCCCAGTGCCTCGGCCGCGATCACCACCACCAGCTGCAGCCACCACAGCCATCCGATGGTGGCCCCGGCCGTACGCCCCATGGCCCGCCCGGCGTAAACGGAAAAGGCGCCGCTGTTCGGGTTGGCGGCCGCCATTTCGCCCAAGGCCCACATCACCAGGATGATCAGCGTGCCGGCCACCAGGTAGGAGATGAGGACTGCCGGTCCGGCGGCCTGGACCCCGGCACCCGATCCCAGGAACAAGCCTGCGCCGATGGCACTGCCCAGCCCCATCATGGTGAGCTGGCGCGGCTTCATGCTGTGGCTTGCCGGCGTCTTGGGCGGGGCTGCGGCGGACATGGTCCGGCCAGACTTCATCGTCATTGGGATGGTGCACCTTCTGGGGCTGGTTCGACAGTCCGGTCCGGATGGTCCGGGGGTCCTTGTGGGACCTTTTGAATTTACCGGCTTCGAGGAGCCGCCCAAAAACGGCAGGAAGAACCGCCAGGGGAGAAGGGCGGGCGCGCCCTGGACCCTGGACCGTTCCGGCGTCCCCAGGCGGCAGCAGAAACATTTCCCATTCCTGCGCCGCTGGTCGTAGAATTAGTTTTGGTCAAGTTGACCATAACTGTGAAGAACCGCCGCATCCGGCGATGGGCACGACGAGAGGCGGTGGAACGTGTACTACAGCTCGGCAAACGTGTCTGAGCGGCAGGCCGCGCCGCCGTCGCTGGCCATTTCCACGGTGATCTTCGCCCTGCGGCCCAGTGAAACGTCGGGCCGTCCCACGCTGTGGCTGCCCCTGGTGCGGCGCATCCGTGAGCCCTTCAAGGGGCTGTGGGCACTGCCGGGCGGCCCCCTCAGCCATGAGGAGTCGCTCCAGGACGCCGCGGCCAGGAACCTGCGGGAGACCACAGGCCTGGCGCCCCGCTACCTTGAGCAGCTGTACGCCTTCGGCGGCCTGCACCGCTCACCCACGCAGCGCGTGGTCTCCATCGTGTACTGGGCCCTGGTCCAGCCCACGGAGGCTGCGCTCGCCGACGAATCCGAGAACGTGCGGTGGTTCCGCGCGGACCGCCTGGGCGGGCTGGCCTTCGACCACAACGCGATCGTTGACTACGCCCTCGGGCGACTGCGCAACAAGCTGGCCTACGGCTCAGTGGCGTACCACCTGCTGGGCGAGTACTTCACCCTAGCCCAGGTCCGCGAAGTCTACGAAGCTGTCCTGGACCGCGAACTGGATCCCGCCAACTTCCGCCGGCAACTCAAATCCACCCCGGAAATCGAAGAAACCGGGGAATACCTCCAAGGCGGGAAACACCGTCCGCCACGCCTCTACCGCTACACCGGCCGGCCAGGCCTTGACCCAGACAACAGGAGCACACCATGAGCAGCGTCAACACGGCAATCCAGCTGATCACGCGCGAACAGGCCGAAAAAGGCGCAGCCGAACGCAGCACCTGCAGCCCGGCACTGGCGAGCGGACCCTGGGACTACGACCTGGCCGAGGCGCTGGCGGGTGTCCCCGCCTACGGCCCGGGTGCATCCAGCGCCGACCCCGCCCCCGCCACCACCCCGCGCCAGGGCCAGCTCCCCGAGGAATACAAGCGGGCCAGCGACGCCGAACTCGGCGAACGGATCAAAGCCGCCAAAGCCGAACTGGGGGAACGCGCCGTCATCCTGGGCCACTTCTACCAGCGCGACGAGGTGATCCAGTACGCCGACTTCGTGGGTGACTCCTTCCAGCTCGCCAACGCGGCACTCACCAGGCCGGAGGCCGAGGCGATCGTCTTCTGCGGGGTCCATTTCATGGCCGAAACCGCGGACATTCTCTCCACCCCGGAGCAGGCGGTCATCCTGCCCAACCTCGCCGCCGGCTGCTCCATGGCCGACATGGCGGACGCGGACTCCGTGGAGGAATGCTGGGAGCAGCTGGCGGAGATCTTCGGCACCGAGCCCGACGCCGACGGCCGGGTTCCGGTCATCCCCGTCACCTACATGAATTCCTCCGCAGCCCTGAAGGCTTTCTGCGGCGAGCACGGCGGCATCGTCTGCACCTCCTCCAACGCCAGGACCGTCCTGGAGTGGGCGTTCCAGCGCGGCCAGCGGGTGCTGTTCTTCCCCGACCAGCACCTCGGCCGCAACACCGCCAAGGCCCTGGGCGTACCGCTTGGGCAGATGCCCATGTGGAACCCGCGCAAGGACCTCGGCGGCAACGACGAACAGGCGCTGCTCGACTCCCGGGTGATCCTCTGGCACGGGTTCTGCTCCGTGCACAAGCGCTTCAACGTAGCCCAGATCGAGAAGGCCCGCGCCGATTTCCCCGGCGTGCAGGTGATCGTGCACCCCGAATGCCCCATGGAAGTGGTGGACGCCGCCGATTCCGCCGGCTCCACCGACTTCATCAAGAAAGCCATCGCCGCAGCCACCGAGCCCACCACGTTCGCCATCGGCACCGAAATCAACATGGTGAACCGGCTCGCCGCCGAATACCCGCAGCACACCATCTTCTGCCTGGACCCGGTGATCTGCCCCTGCTCCACGATGTACCGCATCCACCCCGGTTACCTTGCCTGGGTGCTGGAGGAACTGGTGGCCGGCCGCATCGTCAACCGCATCACGGTGGCTGACGATGTGCAGGCCAACGCCAGGACGGCGCTCGAGCGCATGCTCGCTGCGAGGCCCTGATGCGCCGCGGGCCCGACGCACCCGCCCGCCGGCTCGCCGTCGTCGGAAGCGGCATCGCGGGACTTTACGCCGCCCTGCTTGCCGCAGATGCCGGCGCCGACGTGGTGCTGGTGACCAAAGGCGCACTGGAGCACAGCAACACCTGGTACGCGCAGGGCGGCATCTCCGCCGTGCTCGCCGAACCTGCGCCGGGGGACACCGTTGCCGCGCACATCGCGGACACGCTCCGGGCAGGGGCGGGGCACTGCAACGAGGACGCCGTCCGGCTGATGTGCACGCAGGCACGGCAGGACATCGCCGGCCTCCAGCGCTACGGGGTGGCGTTTGACGCGGGGCCAGCTGGAGCGGGCCACGGTGACGCAAGGCACGACGGCGGCCCGGCCCTTGGGCTCGAGGCAGCACACAGTGCCCCGCGCATCCTGCACGCAGGAGGGGACGCCACGGGCGCGCGCGTCGCCGGTGCACTGATCCAGGCGGTCCTGTCCCTGCGGGACGCGGGTAAGTTGACGCTCCTCACGGAAGCCCACGTCACAGCCCTCACCACCCGCGACGGGAATGTGAGCGGGGTCGAATACCACCAGGACGGCCGCAACCTCAGCCTGGACGTGGACGCCGTCCTGCTCGCCACCGGAGGAGCCGGCCAGTTGTTCGCCCAAACCACCAACCCCGCCGTGGCCACCGCCGACGGCCTGGCGCTCGCCGTCCGCGCCGGCGCAGCCACGGCAGACCTCGAATTCTTCCAGTTCCACCCCACCTGCCTGGTCAGCTCCGCCACCGCCCACCCCGGACGCCTGGACGGACCCCTGCTGATCTCCGAAGCCGTCCGCGGCGAAGGCGCCGTCCTGCTCGACTCCAACGGCCGGCGCTTCATGAAGGCCTACCACCCAGACGCCGAACTGGCACCCCGCGATGTCGTCTCACGCAGCATCGCCCTCCACCTCGCTAAACTCGGTGACCCCAACGGCCACGTCTACCTCGACGCCCGCGCCATCGAACAGGCCAGGGGCAACGGGTTCCTCCAACAGCGGTTCCCCACCCTCACCCGCAAGACCCTGGACGCCGGTATCGACTGGACCCGCGAACTGGTCCCCGTCGCACCTGCCGCCCACTACTGGATGGGCGGCGTAACCACCGACCTCCACGCCCGCACCACCGTCCCCGGGCTCTACGCAGCCGGTGAAGTTGCGTGCACCGGCGTCCAAGGGGCAAACCGGCTGGCCAGCAACTCCCTCCTCGAAGGACTCGTCTTCGGCCGCCGCGCTGTCGAAGACTTCCTCTGCGGTGACGCGCTTCCTTGGGTGTCGCCTGACGGCGCTCCTCCGCTCGCTGTCTCGGCCGCTGCCGGCCTCCCCTTGACGCTCGCTTCCGGAGCACCCTCAGTCGACGTTTGTCGGGTCCCCTTGGGTGCTGCCGCAGAAGGCGCGGCGGACCGGCCAGGTGGTCCGCTCGGGAGCCTGCCGTCCAACTTCGGCGGGGGCGGGGAGGCCGGGAAGGCGTTTTCGCGGGGCGCCCTTCGGCGGTTGATGACCTCGCATGCCGGGGTTTTGCGGTCCGGGGAATTGTTGGCTGAGGCTGCTTCCACTCTTGACCGGTGGGCCGCCGTCGTCCGTCCCCATGCTGACTCGCCCTCTGCCGGCCCTGCCGTGCTTGAGGACCGGAACCTGCTGCTGGCCGCCCAGCTGCTCGTCGACGGCGCCCTTGGCCGCCGCGAATCCCTCGGGGCGCACTACCGCAGTGATGATCCCGCAGACCCTGAAACCACTTACCCTCCGCGCCCGAAAGCGAGCCTGCTCCATGACTGAACCCGCCGTGATCGACCAGGCAGCCACCCTGCGCCCCGCACTGGACCTCACCCTTCCCGCGGCACCGGTCAGGGAGATCCTGGAACGGGCCTTCGCCGAGGATGCACCCTCCGGCGACATCACCTCGCAACTGCTCATTCCCGCCTCGGCCCGCGCCACGGCCGTCCTCAATGCCCGGGTGGCCGGGGTCCTCAGCGGCGCAACAGTGTTCCGCGACGCGATGCAGCTGGTGGATCCCGCCACCCAGGTGGAGCTGCTCGTGGCGGACGGGGAAGCGTTCCACGCCGGCACGCACCTTGCGAGGGTCACCGGCAGCGCCCGTTCGGTGCTGATGGCAGAACGCGTGGCGCTCAACCTGGTCCAGCGGATGTCCGCCATCGCCACCAAGACCGCCGCGTTCGTCCGGCTCGCCGAGGGGACCCGGGCGCGCATCACCGACACGCGCAAGACCACGCCGGGCCTGCGCGTGCTGGAACGGTTCGCCGTACGGTGCGGCGGCGGCGCAAACCACCGGTACAGCCTGTCCGACGCGGTGCTGGCCAAGGACAACCACCTGGCCGTGATGACCGGGGGAGACCCGGCAAAGCTCACCGGGCTCCTGCTGGCCGCCAAAGCCCAGCTGGGGCACACCACCCACTTTGAAGTGGAAGTGGACAGCATGGAGCAGATCGAGCCCGTGCTGGCCGCCGGCGTGGACACCATCATGCTGGACAACTTCACGGTTGAGGAGCTGAAGGCCGGCGTGGCCCTCGTGGCCGGTCGCGCCCGCGTGGAAGCAAGCGGCAACGTCAACCCCGGCACCGTCGCGGCGATTGCCGCCACAGGGGTGGACGTAATCTCCGTGGGGGCACTGACGCACACCGTGGCCGCACTGGACCTGGGCCTCGACGTCGAACTGACCGCCCGGTGAGCACGCCATGATCTTCCTCGACGCCGCCGCCACCACCCCCGTCCGCCGCGAAGTACTGGACGCCATGTGGCCTTACCTCACCGGCTCCTTCGGGAACCCCTCCAGCCACCACACCCTTGGTGAGGCGGCAGCTGCGGCGCTCGCGGGGGCGCGGGCAGCGGTGGCCGGCGTCCTTGGCTGCCGGCAGGGCGAGGTCGTGTTCACTTCCGGGGGAACGGAAGCGGACAACCTGGCCGTCAAGGGCATTGCCCTGGCCCGGCAGGCGGCAAACCCGCATTGGAACCGGGTGGTGATCAGCGCCGTCGAACATCCGGCCGTGGAGGAATCCGCGCGCTACCTGGAGCGTTTCCACGGCTTCGTGGTGGACGTGGTGCCGGTCGACGCAACCGGCCAGGTCACCCCTGATGCGCTGGCCGGGGTGCTGTGCCCGGAGACCGCGCTGGTCAGCATCATGTACGCCAACAATGAGGTGGGCACCGTCCAGCCCATCGCCGCGCTCGCAGAACTCGCCCACCACCACGGAATCCCCTTCCATACGGATGCCGTCCAGGCCGCCGGATGGCTGCCGCTGGACACCAAGGCCCTGGGCGTGGACGCCATGAGCATCTCCGGGCACAAGCTGGGGGCGCCCAAAGGCTGCGGCCTGCTCTTCGTCCGGAGCCGTACGCGGCTGGAACCGGTCATTCACGGTGGCGGCCAGGAAAGGGGCCGCCGCTCGGGGACGGAAAACGTGGCCGGGGCGGTGGGGCTGGCCACGGCCCTCACGCTGGCCCACGGCCGGCAGGCCGGCCAGCAGCCAAGGGTGGCCGCCCTGCGGGACCGTTTCATCGCTGCCGTGCTGGCCGCGGTGCCGGACGCTGTCCTGACCGGCCACCCCTCCGAACGGCTGCCCTCCGTAGCATCATTCTGCTTCCCCGGAACCAGCGGCGAGTCTGTGCTGCTGGAGCTGGAACGGAGCGGCGTGGTCTGCTCCAGCGGTTCAGCCTGCGCTGCCGGCTCGGATGCGCCGTCGCCCGTGCTTACCGCGCTGGGAATTTCCGCCGAAGTGGCGCAGACAGCGGTCCGGTTCAGTTTCGACGCATCGGTAACCCGGGAGGAACTGGACGTGGCTGCGGACGCGGTGCGGGCCGCCGTCGCCAGTGTCAAGAACCTGGGCGCGGGCAAAGGCCGCTGACCGTCGCTGCCTGGTCAGCGGTGCCGCGCGCGGCGGAAAATCCAGTGCCGCAGCATGCTGAAGCGCACCGCCGTGGCCAGGAAGCCGGACAACGTGGTGGCCAGCAGTTCGTCCGCCACGGTGGCCTCCGGATTGAACCAGTGCAGCACACCCAGGCTGCTGCCGGTGATCACCAGGGCCACGGCGATCACCACCACGCCGTTGAGGTGGTCACGGGTGCGGCGCTGCTGGCCTGCGATCTTGAACGTCAGCCGGCGGTTCAAGGCAGTGTTCAAGAGCGACGTGAGGACCAGCGCCACCGCGTTGGCCAGCTGGGCGCCAAGCCATGGCCGCAGCAGCGCGTAGAGGCACAGTGATGCAGCGGTGCAGATGACGCCGACACCGGAGAAGCGGAGCAACTGCCGGATGACCGGATAGCGCAGGACTCCCCGGTAATGCCTGGTGGCAGGCAGGCGCCGGGTGCTGGTCTCCGGTACTGCTGGTGCGGACAGTCCCTCCCTCATCCGGCGGCACCGGCAGGACGGTCAGCGCCGCGGGCAGGGGGGAAGCAGGAGATGCGCACAGGGCGCCCAGGACGAACCGCCATCCGTCAGTACAGCTCGCCCACGGGAATTTCCACTGCCAGCCGGTTGGAGGGCCCGGGCAGCGGGCAGGCCCAGGCCTCGTTGTAGGCGCAGGAGGGGTTGTAGGCGAAATTGAAATCCAGGACGAACATGGCGCCCGGGCCGGTGCCGGCTACGCCGTGGAAGGCGCCCTTGATGGTGTCGATCAGGTAGCGACCCGCCCCGTAGGTGCCGCCGGGCTGGCCTGCCGTGGCATCGCGGAATGGAACGAAGATCCCGCCGCCGTACCCGTGGAGCTTCCACACCGCAAGCTGGCCCATTTCGGGCAAATCGAAGGTGCCCAGCCGGACAAAGTGCACCACGCCGTCGGTCCCGGTGTCGACGCTCATCTCGCGGCCGGCACCCTCTTTGGTCAAGGGCACGTGGAACCGGTAGATGGGATCGTAGTCGGCGGTCTTCAGCCCGGAGAAGCGCGCCTTGCCCGCGGCGGTCAGCGCAGAAGCCGGGTGGGTGGCGAACATCATGTCACGCTGGTGGCGCCAGTACGAGTGTGCCTCGGACGGGCTTTCAACCGAGAGCCGGCGGACGGTGTCGTAGAGCGCAAAGGTCCTCAGCCGCCAGTCGGCGATATCCAGGGCGGAGATGTCCGCCGGGTTGTCTTCGGCTGCGCCGTGCTGCTCTTCCGCCATAACCCCCAGCCTAGTCCCCGGGCAGCGTGGCAGCCGTCCGACGGCGACACGCCGGGTATGTGCCCGGGGGAACGGGTGGCCGGCGCCCGGCAGAGGGGGCCACGGAACACCGTTCGCAAGCGCAGGAAACACCGCCGTGCCGGCCCGGAGAGGAGCCGTGCCGCTATTAGGCTGGCTTCCATGACAGGCAAGGAAGTATTGAGCGCTCTTCCCCGGATGTCACTGGTGGCCGCCGTGGTCCTGCTGACGGGTTGCTCCGGATCACCGGCCGGCCCGGGCTGGACGGCACAGCCGGCAACCTCCGGGGCAGCAATCTCCGGATCTGCAGCGCCCGGGCCAACATCCGGAACGGCGTCGGCGTCAACGGACGCCGGCGGCACCGTCCCGGCCCCTGCCTCCGCAACTGCCGGCGAGCCGCAGGGGGCGGCCACCGCCGCTTCCTGGAAGACATACTCGGATCCTGCCAGGACGGTGAGCTTCGACCTGCCGGCGGACTGGATCGCGCAGTCGGTGGCGCCCGAGGAAGGCGTGCTTCCCGGTGGGCTGAAGATTGAGGTGAAGAAGCCCGACGGAACCTTCGTCGCCGCGCTCCGGACCGGACTGCCGCCGTCGAACGTCGACTGTCCCGACAACGCACGGCACCCGTACACCGTGATCAGCAGCGTGCCTTTTGAGCTCTCCGTCCCGGGCGGGGAGGGAACCATCCCGCCGCGGATGGTCTACAGGGTGATCCAGGGGTACCGCTACTTCGGTTCCTACGGCATCACCAACCTGGTGGGCGGAACAGACGGGCAGGCGTGCGGGCTGCGCAACGTGGTTCGTGGTCCGGCCGGCAAGGGGGACTACTCGTTCGGCGACCTGGTGACCCTCAAAGCCTTTGCGCCGGATGAGAAAGTGGCACCGGCGAAGGCCTTCGACACCCTTGGCCAGGCCGCCCAGTACGTCAACGAAAGCGCTGACTTCGCCAACGTGCAGCGGATGCTAATGTCGCTGAAGGTCAAAAACTAGTCCCGCCGCCGGCACTCACAAGTGCGGGGTGTGCGACTTACCTTCCCCCCAACACCCCCGGAGAGACATGGAACGCTCTGTTTCCGCACGCCTGGCCTTCAGGACCATCGCCAACACCAAGGTGGCCATGGCCATCGCCGTAGCACGGAACAGCGGCTACTCATCCTTCACGGAGTCCCTCTCCGTCACTGCCGGCGGGGCCGAGGTTCCTGTCACGGAAGTTTCCGACCACCACGGCGGCCGGTTCCACTACATGGAGTTTGCCCAACCCACCGACGTCAGCGTGGACTATTCCGCCATGGTGGCGGGCCGCGCCGTTCCGGAAGACGCCACCCTGGCCGAGCGGATCCGCTACGTCCGCCCCAGCCGGTATGCCGAGTCGGACCGGCTGCTGCCCACGGCCTATGCCGAGTTCGAAGGGGTCCAGGGAGCGGACCTGGTGCGCGCCGTCCGCGACTGGGTCAACGGTGAACTGCGGTACATCAGCGGCTCCTCCCGCGGCACGGACGGTGCCGTGGAGACCCTCCTCAGCAGGCGCGGCGTGTGCCGGGACTTTGCGCACCTGGCCATCGCGCTGCTCCGCTCCAAGGACATCCCGGCCCGGCTGGCGGCCGTCTACGCACCGGGCCTGAGCCCGATGGATTTCCACGCCGTGGCGGAAGCCTACGTGGAGGGGGCCTGGCACGTCATCGACCCCACGGGGCTCGCGCCGCGGGAGTCGATGCTGCGCATTACCGCCGGCCGCGACTCATCAGACACGGCGTTCCTTTCCACGGTGGGTGGAAGCCTGGTGTTGAACCAGCTGCGCGTCACGGCCGTGGTTGACGGGGACCTGCCCGGCGAGGATCCCTCCCGGCTGGTGGCGCTCGGCTGACTGTCCGTCCTGGCTGTCCACCCGGCACGGGCCGTCCTGTTCGGCCGGCCCGTGCGGCCGCCGGGAAGCCGCCTGCTACCGCGGAAGGGGACCCAGCGAACTTCGCAGCTTGTCCGTGAGCCGCTTCAGTTCCTTCTGCTCCGCGGCCGTCAGGGCGGGACCCACCAGCGCGGAAATGTCCCGGACGTGCTCGCGGCCGATTTCCTTCTGCAGCTCCCGCCCCTCGTCGGTCAGCTTCAGCAGGATGCCGCGGCCGTCCTCGGGGGCCGGCATTCTGGCCACAAGCCCCCGCTTTTCGAGCCGCTCCACCAGCCTGCTCAGGCTGGACTGGCTCAACAGCACGTTGTCGTTGAGCTCGTTGAGCCGCAGCCAGCCGGACGGGCACCGGGAGAGCGTGAACAGGACGTCGTATTCGTTGACCGCCAGCTTCCGGAAAGCCCGCCCGGACTGCAGCTTGCGCATCACCGCTACCTGGGCGCGGAACAGGGACTCCCAGGTTTCGGCTGCCAGCCGCACCGGAGATTCCGTTCCTCCCGCAGCCATCACGCCTCCGCGGTGGCTTTGTCGGCGTCCTGCGATGCCAGCAGGGCGGCGACACGGCCGGCGTGGGTGGGCGGCTCGGGAACGTGCGCTGGCTTGAGGGCCGCGTACTCCTTGCGGAGCACGGGCAGGACTTCCTCGCCGAACAGGTCCAGCTGCTCCAGGACGGTCTTCAGCGGCAGGCCGGCATGGTCGATCAGGAACAGCTGGCGCTGGTAGTCGCCGAACTGCTCGCGGAAGGTCAGGGTCTTCTCGATGACTTCCTGCGGGCTGCCCACGGTCAGCGGGGTCTGGGAGGTGAAGTCCTCCAGGGACGGTCCGTGGCCGTACACGGGGGCGTTGTCGAAGTATGGGCGGAATTCGTTTACCGCCTCCTGGGAGTTCTTCCGCATGAAGAACTGGCCGCCGAGCCCGACGATCGCCTGGTCCGCCTTGCCGTGTCCGTAGTGCTCGTACCGCTCGCGGTAGAGGCCGATCAGCTGCTGGTAGTGCTCCTTGGGCCAGAAGATGTTGTTGGCGAAGAAGCCGTCGCCGAAGTACGCGGCCACCTCCGCGATCTGCGGGGTACGGATGGAGCCGTGCCACACGAAGGGGGCCACGCCGTCGAGCGGCCGGGGCGTGGAGGTGAAGTTCTGCAGCGGGGTGCGGAACTTGCCGGACCAGTTGACGGTGTCCTCGTCCCACAGCTTGCGCAGGAGGCTGTAGTTCTCGATGGCCAGCTCCACGCCGTCCTGGATGTTCTTGCCGAACCACGGGTACACCGGGGCGGTGTTGCCGCGGCCCAGGACCAGGTCCACGCGCCCGTCGGACAGGTGCTGGAGCATGGCGAAGTCCTCGGCGATCTTCACCGGGTCATTGGTGGTGATCAGCGTGGTGGCCGTGGAGAGGATGATCCGTTCGGTCTGGGCTGCAATGTACGCGAGGGTGGTGGTGGGTGAGGAGGAGAAGAAGGGCCGGTTGTGGTGCTCGCCCAGGGCGTAGACATCCATGCCGATTTCCTCGACCTTTTTGGCGATGGCCACCGAGGCCTTGATGCGTTCGTGCTCGGTGGGGGTGCGGCCCGTGGTGGGGTCCGTGGTGATGTCGCTGACGCTGAAAACACCGATCTGCATGGCGTGCCTTTCCGTTCCTGGACTTGCTGGGCTTGGCTCCAGTGTAAACCAATTTAGATGCATTTGCATCTATCGCCGGATACAACGCAGCCACGCCGGAAATATTCCGCCGTTTAGTCTGCGCCGGGAGCGGCGCGCCGGCCGCTGACCTTGGGGACCTGGCCGGTGGTCCAGTCCATGAATTCGGCGTCGAGGTCGGCACCCGGTCCCATTTCGGGGCGGGCCTGCAGGTCGCGCAGGAGTGCCTTTTTCTCGCGCCGTCCCTCCACCAGCCGGTACAGCACCGGGACCAGGATCAGGGTCAGTGCGGTGGAGGACACCAGCCCGCCGATCACCACCACGGCCAGCGGCTGCGAGATGAACCCGCCACCGCCCGTGATGCCCAGGGCCATCGGCGTCAGGGCGAAGACCGTGGCAAGGGCCGTCATCAGGATGGGGCGGAGGCGCTGGCGTGCGCCGTTGATGATGGCGTCCGCCACGTTCATGCCGGGCCTGCCGTCGCGCGGCTGCCGGTACTGGTTGATCAGGTCGATCAGCACGATGGCGTTGGTAACCACGATGCCCACCAGCATCAGCATGCCGATGAGCGACGGCAGGCCCAGGGGCACTCCGGTGAGCAGCAGCAGGGCCACCGCGCCGGTCGCAGCGAACGGAACCGAGACCAGCAGGATCAGCGGCTGGACGAGCGACTTGAAGGTGGCCACCATGATCACGTAGACAATGGCGATGGCTGCCAGCAGGGCCAGGCCCAGCTGCCGGAACGATTCTGCCTGCTGGGTGGTGGCGCCGCCGATCGCCGCGGTGACGCCGGCGGGCAGCTGGACGTCCGCCAGGCGCTTCTGGACTTCCGTGTTCACCGCGCCCAGGTTGGAGCCCGACGGCGTGATGGACACCTTGGCGGTCCGCTCGCCATTGCTGGCGGTGATGGAGACGGGGACGTCCACCTGCTCCACGGACGCGATGCTTCCCAGCGTTACAGGCCGGCCGCCTGCGGGCAGCGGGATGTTCCGGACGGCGTCGATGCTGGTGAACTTGGTGCCCTGGCCGATGCGGACGGGAAAATCGTTGGTATCGATCCGGACCGTGCCCGCAGGGATGGGGCTGATGGTCGATGCCAGGACCCCGGCCACCTGTTGCTCGTTCAGGCCGGCGGCGACGGCTTTGGCCCTGTCCACCTTGACCTGCACCACAGGGTTGCTGGCGGCCAGGTTGCTGGCAACTTCGCTGGTGCCGGGCACGCCCGTCATGGCCGCGACCATGGTGTCGCTGGCGGCCTGCAGGTCGGCGCTGCTGGCAGCCTTCAGCGTGATGTCCACGGTGGATGACGTGCCGAAGCCGCCCTGCTGGGTGCCCACCGATACCTTGCCCGAGTCGGGCACCTTCGCAAGCTCTGAGCGAACTGTCTCCTGGAGGCGCTCCTGGTTGGCCTTTTCGTCTGTCACCACTGTGAAGGTGGAGTTGGAGGATCCGGTGGAGGTGAGCGCGGCGAAGCCGGCCTGGGCGTTGCCGGAGGTCACCTGGACGTCCTTGATGCCGTCAATGCCCCGCAGCACCTCTTCGAGGCGGATGGCGGCGGCGCTGGTGTCGGCCAGGCTGGTCCCGGCCGGCAGCACCTGCCGTACGGTCAGGCTGTTCTGTCCCGAGTTTCCCAGGAGGTTCGTGGCAAGCAGTGGTGTCATGGCACCGGTGGCACCGAGCACCAGGACCGCGGCAACCAGGGTGATGACGGGGTGCTTCTGCGTGGACCGGAGGATGGGCAGGTAGCCGCGCTGCAGGCGGCTTCGCTGTTCGGCTTCGTGGGCCTTCGCTTTCGCCTCCTCGGCGATCCGCCGGGCCTCGGGGGAGCCGGCGGGCGCCCTGCCCGCCGCGCCCTTGGGGTTTTTTAGGAACCAGTAGGCGAGCACGGGGACGATGGTCAGCGACACCAGCAGCGACGCCAGCAGTGCCATGGTCACGGTCAAAGCGAATGGCCGGAAGAGTTCGCCGGCCAGTTCGCCGACGAAGGCGATGGGCAGGAACACCGCCACCGTGGTCAGGGTGGAGGCGGTGATGGCGCCGGCCACCTCCCTGATGGCGGTGAGGATCGCCGTCGACTTTTCCTCACCGTAGCTGAGGTGCCGCTTGATGTTTTCGATGACAACGATGGAGTCGTCCACCACGCGCCCGATCGCGATGGTGAGCGCGCCGAGCGTCAGGATGTTCAGCGAGTAGCCGGTGGCCGACAGGCCGATGAACGTGATCAGCAGGGACAGCGGAATGGACACCGCTGTGACCAGCGTGGAGCGGGCGGACATCAGGAAGAGCAGGATGATGGCGACGGCGAAGCCCAGTCCCAGCAGGCCTTCCGTGGTGAGGTCCTTGATGGACTTTTCGATGAAGGGTGCCTGGTCGAAGACCGGCGTGAACCTGGCGTTGGAGCCCAGTTCCGCCTCCAGGCCCTTCAGCGAGTCCCGCACCGCATGGGAGATGCCCACCGTGTCGCCCTCGGGTTTCTTGGTCACGGAGATGGCAAGGGTTTCGGCGCCGTTGGTGCGGGTGATGGAGGTGCGTTCGTCATCCTTGAGGGAAACATCGGCAACGGAGCCGATTGTTGCCCCATTCCTGGCACCTGCCAGCGGGAGTGCCTTGATGGCGTCCAGGGAGTCCACCGGGCTGCCAATCTGAAGCGACAGCGTCTTGCCCTGCTCCTGGAGCGTCCCGGCGGGGACCAGCGCGCCGTTATTGGACAGCGCGTCCCGGATGGAGGTGACACCTGTACCCGCCGCTGCCATGGCGTCGGCCCTGGGAAGGATCTCGATGTGCTGGGATGCGCCGCCGGTGACATCGGCGCTGCGGACGCCGTCGATCTTCTGCAGCCGGGGAACGCTCAGGCGCTGCAGGTCGGCATTCAGCTCGCTGAGCGTCTTGTCCGAGGAGACGGCGAGGAAGACGATGGGGAAGTCGCTGATGCTTCCGGCAATGGCCTGCGGCTGGACATCGCTGGGCAGGGACCGCTTGGCATTGGAGATGGCCCGGTCGATCTGGTTCCTGGCCCGGTCCAGGTTCGACCCGTACGTGAACACCATGGTGATCTGGGAGACGCCGGTGCGTGACGTGGAGGAGGTGGATTCCAGCCCCTCCACGCCGTTCAGCGCCTTCTCAAGCGGGCCGCTGACCTGCTTGTCCACCACTTCCGGCGACGCGCCCGGCATGGAGCTGAGCACCGTGATCTGCGGGAACTCAATGGAAGGGATGAGTTCCTGCTTCAGCGATGACATGGTGATCACGCCGAAGACCGAGGCGAACACGGTGATCAGTGCGATCAGGGCCCGGTTTGCCAGGGAAAGGTGCGCCAGCCGGAACATGGGTGGTCTCCTGGGGGTCTAAGTGACTGGTACATGCCCTGGGGGTGCCAGCCGCTGGCCCCGCAGGGTCAGTGGCTGGCGGAAACGCTCTCCAGCTGGAGGGACGCGGCCGTTGCCCGTTCCAGCTCCGCGGCAAGGTTCGGATTCTCATCCAGCTTCACCCCGTAGCCGGGCATCATGTCCTTGAGCTTGCCCTGCCAGCCCTTGAAGTTCTTGGGGAACGTCTTCTGCAGCAGTTCGATCATGATGGGGACAGCGGTTGAGGCTCCGGGCGACGCGCCCAGGAGCGCACCGATGGAGCCGTCGCGGCCGGCAATCACCTCGGTACCGAACTGAAGGATGCCGCCCTTTTGCGGGTCTTTCTTGATGATCTGTACACGCTGGCCGGCGGTGATGAGTTCCCAGTCCCCGCCCTTTGCCTCGGGGTAGTACTCGCGCAGTGCCTCAACCTTCTGGTCGTGCCGCTTGACCACTTCCTTGACGAGGTACGCGGTGAGGTCCATGTTGTCCTTGGCCACGGCCAGCATCGGGATGATGTTCCCGGGCCGGATGGACAGCGGCAGGTCCAGGTAGGAGCCGTTCTTCAGGAAGTTGGTGGAGAAGCCGGCGTACGGACCGAACAGGAGCGAACGCTTCCCGTTGACGTAGCGGGTGTCCAGGTGCGGAACAGACATGGGGGGAGCGCCCACGGAGGCCTGGCCGTAGACCTTGGCACTGTGCTGGGCCGCGATGGCCTCGTCCGTGCAGCGGAAGAACTGGCCGGAGACGGGGAAGCCGCCATAGCCCTTGCTTTCGGGGATGCCGGAGGCCTGCAGCAGGTGCAGGGCCCCGCCGCCGGCTCCGACGAAGACGAACTTGGCGTGGATCTTGCCGTGTTCCCCGGACTTGGGGTACTTCAGCGTCAGGTCCCAGCCGCCGTCGGAGGCGCGGGAGATCCCGGTGACGTCGTGGTTGTAGTTGATTTCGACGCCGTTGTGCCCAAGGTAGGTCACCAGCTCGCGCGTGAGTGCCCCGAAGTCGACGTCGGTGCCCTCGGCCGCGCGGGTGGCGGCGATGCGCTGCTGGGGGTCGCGTCCCTTGACGATCAGTGGCGCCCACTTGGCGATCTGCGCGTGGTCCTCGGAGTACTCCATGCTGCGGAACAGGGGGTGCGGCTTCAGCGCCTCGTAGCGGGTCTTCAGGAACCGGGTGTGGTCCTCGCCGATCACGAAGCTCATGTGCGGGACAGTGTTGATGAAGCCCTTGGGCGAACCGATCAGGTTGTTGTCCACCAAGTGGGACCAGAACTGGCGGGAGAGCTGGAACTGTTCGTTGATGAGCAGTGCCTTGCCGGGGTTGACCGAGCCGTCTTTGGCTGCGGGGGAGTAGTTGAGTTCGCAGAGGGCGGCGTGGCCCGTGCCCGCGTTGTTCCAGGGGTCCGAGCTTTCGAGGCCCGGCTGGTCCAGCCGTTCGAACAGGGAGATGGTCCAGTCCGGCTCCAGCTGCTTGAGGAATGCCCCCAGGGTGGCGCTCATGATGCCGCCGCCTATCAGGACAACGTCGGCGTGTGGGGTCTTGGAAATGAAGGTCACGATCAGTCTCCGATTGCAGCGGCTCTGGCTGTCACAGAATATCCCCGCGCGGCCCGCATACTGAAATTGGCCGGGCCCGTCAAGGCTTTAGCTGGACCTTCGTGAAAACTTCGTTTAAGACCGGCGATGCAGGGTAGCTCAGCACCCGGTCTGACAGGGCAAGCGCGGAGATGGGGAAGGCGATGGGGACTGCCGGCACGGTCGCGGCGATCTGGGCATTGATGGTGTGATAAAGCTCATCCCGTTCCTTGCCGTCAGGCAGTCCCCGTGCCCGGTTGATCTTCGAGAACACCTGGGGATCCTGGTAGCCGAACTCGCCGTTCTTCTCTCCGAAGAGAGGGCCGACGAAGTTGTCCGCGTCCGAGTACGAGCCGTTCCAGCCGAGGATGTGCAGCGCGTGGTCGCCGGCGGACTGGACCTTCTGGAGGTAGCCGTCCGACCAGTCCACGGGGACAGGACGGATATTGAAGCCGACGGCGGTGAGCTGGCGGCTGAGCTCGGCGTAAACCTTTTCCGGCGTGGGCAGGTAGGGCCGGGTGACGTTCATGGGGTAGTAGAACTTCAGTTCCTCGCCCGCGTAGCCGCCCTCCTTGAGGTAATCCTTGGCCTTCAACGGATCGTGCCCGAGTGCCGGGGCGTCATTGTTGAAGCCGCTGATCTTGGGCGGGACAAACTGCGTGGCTTTGGCCGTGTTGTCGATAAAGAACTTCCGGATCAGGGTTTCCTTGTCGATCGCAAGCTCCACCGCCTGCCGGATCTTCTGGTTCTGCAGTACCGGGATGTCCTGGTTCATGCCGACGTACATCACCGAGAACGGGTCGCGCTGCACAATCTGTTTGCCGCGCTTGACCAGTTGGTCGAAATTCCCCACGGTCACGGCGTCATAGCCGTCGATCTTTCCGTCCAGCAGGGCCTGGAGGCGAATCTGGGGATGGTTGTAGGCCTGGAAATTGATGGTGGCGATCTGGCCGCGGTCACCCCAGTAGGTCTTGTTGCTGGAGAGGGTGACACTGTCGCTGCCCCACGCCGCCAGGGTGAAGGGCCCGGTGCCGACGGGGTTCGTGGCGAACCTGGACATGGCCTGGCCGCCCCGGTTCTGGTCCAGGACGTCTGCCGTGCCGGCGGCAAGGGCCCCAGGGGACGCAATGGCGAAAGCCGGCAGGGTCAGGGCCTGGAGGAACGCCGTGAAGCGCTGCGTCAGGTCGATCTGGACGGTGTCGGCCGAGACCGCCGTGCAGCTCTTGAAGATGGACAATCCGGGCTCGTCCGAGTGCGCCTTGAACACGCTCTTGAACGAGCTGCCTGGCGCCTGCCTCCGCAACTCGGCGGGAAACGCGAACCAGCGGTTGAAGTTGGCGCAGACGGCATCGGCGTTGAATGGCGTGCCGTCCTGGAACGTAACCCCGGAGCGGAGCTTGAAGGTGTAGGTCCGGCCCTCGTTGGACTCGTTCCATTCCGTGGCCAGCAGCGGGGTCGGCTTGCCGGTGGTCTGGTCCACGCCCACAAGGCCTTCAAGGATCTGGCGGGTGATGCGCTGCGACTCCACGTCGCTGGACAGGGCGGGATCCAGTCCCAGGGGCTGGGCGGCCGTGCCGAAACTGAAGGTGGCATCAGGCTCCGCCCGCGCGGAACTGGGCGTTCCGGATGTGGGGGAAGGGGACGGCATCCCGGTGCATGACGTCATGCCCAGCGCCATGAGGACGGCGCCGGCCTTGATGACCGTTCGCCGCGATGTACTGCTGGGCACTCGTTTATCACCTCTGGATGCTGCCGGCTCCGCCCCTTGCGGGCCGGGACCAGTCTAGAGGACAAGGCATGGGGCCAATCCCAGGCACGTCCGGGACGCGCCAGGGCCGGGCCCGCTCGTTGCAGCGGGCCCGGCCTTGGTCATGTGGGGAAGAGAGGGCTTACTTGGGCATGAGGACGGAGTCGACCAGGTAGACCGTCGCATTCTTGGTCTTGACGCCGCCGCAGACCACGTTGGCGTTGTCCACCTTGAGGTTGTCGCCGCTGCCGGTGACGGTGACGGAGCCGCCCTGGACCGTGGCGTGCGTGCCGGCAATCTTGTCCGGGGTGATCTGGCCGGGAACCACGTGGTAGGTCAGGATCTTGCTGAGCAGCGCATCGTCCGTCTTCAGGGTCTCGATCGTGGCGGCGTCGATCTTCTTGAAGGCGTCGTCCACCGGCGCGAAGACGGTGAATTCGCCGCCGTTGAGCGTGTCAACCAGGTCCACCTTGGGGTTCAGCTTGCCGGAGACTGCAGCGGTGAGCGTGGTCAGGATCGGGTTGTTGGAGGCGGCGACGGCCACCGGGTCCAGGGCCATGCCCTCCACCGAGCCCGCACCGGTGGGAACCTGCTTGGCGTAGGCGGCGCAGCCTGGGCCAACCAGGTTTGCGGCCGGGTCCATCATGCCGGCCGAGGAGCTGGCCGACGCACTGGCGGACGGGGACGCCATGCTGGAGCTGGGGGAGGATGACATCGGCGCCGACGACGCCGACGAACCGGAGGTGCTGCCGGAACTGCCACATGCGGTGAGGCTGAGCAGAGCGGCCGCTGCAACGCCTGCGACGGTGAAAGTTGTGCGCTTGAAGGTCTGCATTTCAGTTCTCCTTGGATCGTTTTGCCTGCCGCCCCGGATGGGATGTCCGCGGCCTGCAGTCTGCCTTGGGGTAAGCACCTGCCCTTGGCTGGTGTCTCAATGGCTATTCGGCCGTTGGGCAGTGGTGGATGGGTGATCTTTGGAGTTTTTCGATTTGAGGCACTAATCCGGCCCAAGCACCGTCATGCCTTAAACGCAAAATCCCCCGGCCGAAGCCGGGGGATCCCAGGTGCGCAAGGGGGGACTTGAACCCCCACGCCCGAAGGCACAGGAACCTAAATCCTGCGTGTCTGCCAATTTCACCACTCGCGCGCGGTTTCCTGCCGGGAACCCTGAAGGTTCGACGGCGGATGCCAGTGTCCATTGTAGCGTTGCCCGGGTACGTGGCTGGGAGGGTGCCTGGACAACTGACAGGGGCGGTTGCCTGCGGGGTCAGTTGTCCAGATTGAGGTCCCGCCGCAGTTTGGCGACGTGTCCCGTGGCGCGGACGTTGTATTGGGCAAGGGAAACGTTGCCAGAGGGGTCCACGACGATTGTGGAGCGGATAAGGCCCTGGTACGTCTTGCCGTAGTTCTTCTTTTCGCCCCAGGCGCCGTAAGCCTCGGCCACCGCGTGGTCCGCGTCGGAGAGCAGGGGGAACGTCAGCGACTCGTTGGCAGCGAACTTGGCCAGTTTTTCAACCGGGTCGGGGGAGATGCCAAGGACGTCGAAGCCGGAGGCCTGCAGCGACGCAAGGTTGTCCCGGAAGTCGCAGGCTTCTTTGGTACAGCCGGGCGTGGAGGCGGCCGGGTAGAAATACACAATGGTGGAGCGGCCGGGCCGGGGAGCCAGGCTGACGTCCTTGCCGGTCGAATCCTGAAGAGTGAAAGCGGGTGCTTTGTCGCCGGTAACGAGTCTTTCAGCCATTGTTTTTCTCCTTGTCGCGGGCGGGACACAACAGCCTAGTAAGCACGTGGGGCGAGTGCTAATCGGCATTTGGCTATACTTGCTGCTATGCCTGATATGGATCACTGGCCCACAGGGCGCCTCCTGTCCACTGCTGCGCGCCTCGTTGAACACTCCTGGAACGAAAAACTTGGCGCCATCGGACTCACCCACGCCGGTGTTATCGCCATCGAGGTCCTTGCCGCGCAAGGACCCATGACCCAGGCGCAGCTTGCCCAGTATGTCCGTGTCCAGGCCCAGACCATGGGCAAGACACTCAGCCGGCTTGAGTCCCACGGCCACATCGTCCGGGTCCGCAGCACCTCGGACCGCAGGAGCCACGTCGTGTCGCTCACCGAGCAGGGCAAGGAAGCCGTTGCCCAGGCCGTGGAGATGGAGCGCTCCGTGCTGGCATCGGCGTCGATCGACCCCGAACTGCTGCGCCAGGAACTCAAGGCCGTAGTGCGCGAACTGGCCAGCCAGTTCTCCACCACGCCCAGCAACGCGGGCGACCTGGTGGACAACGCCGCCAAGTAGCAGTTGGCCCCGCAGGCCGTTTAAGGAAAAGCGCGGTCCCGGCATGGAAAAGCCGGGACCGCGCTTTTTTGGTGCCCGACTGTGCGGGGTGCCCGTTCCGGACGCCGTGAAGCCCTAAAACAAAACAGCCTCCGGTTTGTGTTTCCACAAACCGGAGGCTGTTTTCCCAGTGGTGCACCCCCCGGGACTTGAACCCGGAACCCATTGATTAAGAGTCAATTGCTCTGCCAATTGAGCTAGAGGTGCATCTTTTTTGCTTCCATCCCCGGGCTTTTTCTTTCCCGTTGATCTCCGCAACGACATGAAACTCTACACGAACTTTTGGTGCAAGTGAAATCGGCCCGGGTGGCGGTGCCTGAATCACTGGAATGGGCGCAAAACCAGCACGAAATCAGGGTTTTCGTTGTTCGTCAGCAGCCACAAACCTCCCTGCGGGGTCCGAATCACGTCGCGGATCCGGCCGTATCCGCCTGTGAAATAGGCCACAGGGGTGCCCGCCTCTGTCCCGTTGAGCGGCACCGTCCACAGGCGCTGCCCCCGGAGGGCGCCCAGATAGGCAACACCCCCGGCTATCTCCAGTCCGCTGGGTGAAGAATCGCTCGTCGACGGCCACACCACTTTTGCATCCTGGAACTCCGCCCGGTGCGGTGCGCCGGTGACCAGCGGCCAGCCGTAGTTGGCGCCCGGCACAATCAGGTTCAGTTCGTCGTCCACGTCGGGGCCAAACTCGCTGGCCCACAGCCTGCCGGCGTCATCCCAGGCCAGGCCCTGGACGTTCCGGTGGCCCAGGCTGTAAGTGGCGTTGCCGAACGGGTTGCCCGGGGCGGGGCTGCCGTCGGGCGTAAGCCGAAGAATTTTTCCGCCCAGGGCGTTGGGGTCCTGCGGCTGCCCGCGGCGCTGGGCGTCGCCGGTGCCCACGTACAGGAGGCCGTCCGGGCCAAAGCGGATCCTGCCGCCGTTGTGGGTGGTGGCCTTTGGGATTCCTGTAAACACAACCTGGGGCTGGCCGAGCGCCAGGGAACCATCGCCATTGGCCTTGACGGTAAACCGGATGATGCGGTTGTCCTCCTGTGCGGTCAGGTAGGTGTACAGCAGGTGGTCCGTGGCGAAGTGCGGGGACAGTGCCAGGCCAAGCAGGCCCCCTTCCCCGGCGGGGACCACGCCCGGGATTTTGCCAAGCGTTGTGGCTTTTCCTTCCCGGACGGCCTTCAGGAGCGCTGTGTCCCGCTCGGAGATGATGGCGGTGCCGTCCGGAAGGAAGACCGCCGCCCAAGGGATGCTCAGCTGCAGGTCCAGCCGTTCCTGCACCGCCGGTACGGGGGCAGAAGAAGCGGAAGGGGCAGGGGCGGTAGAGAGTGGGGGAACAACGACGGCGGTTTCCGGCGGGGTGCCGCGGCTTGCCGTGCCTGTGGCCGGTGCAGGCGGCCCGGGGGTCCCCGTGCAGGCGGCAAGCGCCAGGGACAGGGCCAGCGCCAGGCACGATGCCAGCACCTTGGATGAGTCCAGGCAAGGAAGGCCCGCCGCAACGCGGCGGGCCTTCCTCCTCTTAGAGCCGTTTGCGCCGGGGCGCGCGGAAGCCGGCGGCCTCCGCGTGTGCGGCAGATTCAAACCAGACTTCCGCCCGGGTCTGCTCATAGTCGGGATGTCCTTCTTCGTAGTAGACCATCGCGGCGGCATCGCCCTTCACGGTGTAGTCCGCCGGTCCGCTCCCATCGGGGCCCGGCGCGGCCGAACCTGCGCCATAGGGCTCATCTGCTGCGAGGTGTCCGGCCGGCTCGACGGCAGCCATACCCTGTGCCTGAGCGCCCTGGGCGTGACCGCCTTGTGGCGGCGCGCCCTGCCCGGCCGCTGCCACGTCCTGCCCGGCCGCGGGCACACCCTGGTCCTGGCCGGAGGGCTGGTGGTGATCCGCCCCGTTCTCCACCAGGGCGGAGGACTGGGTGCGGTCCAGTGTTTCGGCCGCTGCGGCCTGTCCCTCGGTGCCATCGGCGGCTGGCGGCACGGCCGGCTCCTGGTGGGCCGGTGATGCGGACGTGTCGGCGTGGTGCCGTGGCGCGTGCCCGCCGGCCGGCTGCGCTGGCGCCGCGCCGCCGTCGTCCGTGCCTTCCAGTGCAGCCGTTTCAGCGCCGGGAAGCGTGGGGGCGTGCGGTGCCGTGTACTCGTCATGGTGGAGCGGGCGGGTCGCCGGGGGTGAAGCCTGCCCGGACGGCGCCCCGGCGGGAGCTCCGGCCTGTGCCGGCTGTTCCGCGGGAGTTCCGGCTGCACCTACGGCGGAGGAGCCGGAACCGGAGCCGGCCTCGGACCACTGGGTTTCCCACTCGGCCTGGTCTGCCGCCTGGTTCTGTGCCTGGTCCTGGCTGCGACCGTCCCCGTCCTCTGTGCTGCCGGGTGACGTGCTGCGGGGCGACGTGCCGCCTGCCGGAGTGCCGGCGCTGGATGCAGCGGCGGAATCAGCCGGTTCCTCAGCGGTGGGAAGGACGGCCGGTTCGGCGGGCTTTCCGAACCCCGCCGCCGTGGGGATGCCGGTGGTGCCCGCAGCCTGGGCGGAGGCCGCGGCACTGCCGCCTTCGAGCGCTCCATCGGTCCGGACCCTGTCCGTCCCTGCCCCCGCCGATGATCCGCCGCGCTGATTGGCGGACCTGCTGCGGTTCACCAGCCAGCCGATGATGATGATGACGATAACGACGAGAATGATCCAGAAAACAATGTCCATGGCAGGCCTTTCGGTCCAAGTGGCTCGGTGTCCTGTCCCCGACGCTACGTCGGGTCACCACTGCTGTCCAGAGATCCCGCGCCACGCCGGGGGAGTCATGGCCGTGAAGCTCCTGCGGCCGGCCGGGACCCGGCATGCGCTGCGCTGAGTCTCGAAATATGAGACGAATGTCCACTATTTGACAACCATTTCCGTGCCTTTTGGCCCAACCTCTGCGCAGACTGTCGTTTCCGCGACGGTCCGAGCCCTAGACTTTCCCCTATGAGTGACGCCCAGACCGCCTCCGAGACCACACCTGACATCAAACCCCGCAGCCGCGTCGTGACCGACGGGATCCATGCGGCCCCCGCGCGCGGCATGTTCCGGGCGGTCGGGATGGGCGATGACGACTTCGCCAAGCCGCAGGTGGGCGTGGCGAGTTCATGGAATGAGATCACCCCCTGCAACCTCTCACTGAACCGGCTTGCGCAGGGCGCCAAGGAAGGCGTCCACGCAGGTGGCGGGTTCCCCATGCAGTTCGGCACCATCTCCGTCTCCGACGGCATCTCGATGGGCCACGAGGGCATGCACTTCTCCCTGGTTTCACGCGAGGTCATCGCCGACTCCGTTGAGACCGTCATGCAGGCGGAACGGATCGACGGTTCGGTCCTCCTGGCCGGCTGCGACAAGTCCCTGCCCGGCATGCTGATGGCGGCGGCCCGACTGGACCTTGCCAGCGTGTTCCTCTACGCCGGCTCCATCATGCCCGGCTGGGTCAAGCTCGAGGACGGCTCCGAGAAGGAAGTCACCCTCATTGACGCCTTCGAAGCCGTCGGCGCATGCGCGGCCGGCAAGATGAGCATGGAGGACCTCACCCGCATCGAAAAGGCCATCTGCCCCGGCGAAGGCGCCTGCGGCGGGATGTACACGGCCAACACCATGGCCTGCATCGGCGAGGCCCTGGGCATGTCCCTGCCCGGCTCGGCCGCACCGCCCTCGGCAGACCGCCGTCGTGATGAGTTCGCCCGCAAGTCCGGCGAAGCCGTGGTCAACCTCCTGCGCAAGGGCATCACGGCCCGCGACATCATGACCAGGGAGGCCTTCGAGAACGCCATTGCCGTCACCATGGCCTTCGGCGGCTCCACCAACGCCGTCCTGCACCTGCTGGCCATTGCCCGCGAAGCCGAGGTTGAGCTCACCCTTGACGACTTCAACCGCATTGGCGACAGGATCCCGCACCTGGGCGACCTGAAGCCTTTCGGCCGCTACGTGATGACCGACGTCGACAGGATCGGCGGCGTGCCGGTGATCATGAAAGCCCTGCTCGACGCCGGCCTGCTCCACGGCGACTGCCTCACCGTCACGGGCAAGACCATTGCGGAAAACCTGGAAGCGATCAACCCGCCGGACGTGGACGGAAAGATCCTCCGCGCTTTGGACAATCCCATCCACAAGACCGGCGGCATCACCATCCTTCACGGCTCCATGGCGCCCGAAGGCGCCGTCGTCAAGAGTGCCGGATTCGACGCCGATGTCTTCGAGGGAACCGCCCGCGTGTTCGAGCGCGAACAGGGCGCCCTGGACGCGCTGGACAACGGCAAGATCCAGGCGGGCGACGTCGTCGTGATCCGCTACGAAGGACCCAAGGGCGGCCCCGGCATGCGCGAAATGCTCGCAATCACCGGCGCCATCAAGGGGGCAGGCCTGGGCAAGGACGTCCTGCTGCTCACCGACGGCCGGTTCTCCGGCGGCACCACCGGCCTGTGCATCGGCCACGTTGCCCCGGAAGCGGTCGACGGCGGCCCCATCGCCTTCGTGAAGGACGGTGACAGGATCCGGGTGGACATCGCCGCCCGCAGCTTCGACCTGCTGGTGGACGACGCAGAACTGGAAGCCCGGAAGGTGGGCTGGGAGCCGCTCCCTGCCCGCTACACCAAGGGCGTGCTTGCCAAGTACGCCAAGCTGGTGCACAGCGCCAGCCAGGGCGCCTACACCGGCTGACGGGTGATCCCTTCCCAAGTGATGCGGCGCGGCCGCCGCATCACTTGGGGCCCTCGGGATCCCCCTTATTAAGCCCTGCCGCCTGTGCGGTTGGGTTTCGGTCGGTCCTTCCGAGATAGGATCAAAGAGTGGACAACGGGGTCCACATGGTGAGATAGGGTTGTCGCTCGTTGACACCTGTCTCACCGAGAGGGAAGACTGAACGCATGACTTTCGTTACCGCCGGCACCGTCGTCGTCCTTACCAAGCGCGTGGCACATTAGCCTCCACTGGTAACGAATCGTCACGCGCGAAACCCCTCACAGAGCCACCCGGCTGAGGGGTTTTTTTATTTTCCTCAGCCAGAAACCACAGAAGATCCACAAGGAAGAGTCCGATGAGCAAAGGATCGCCCATCAGCCCCTCGCTGATGGCCACCAAGTCCGCTGGAGCCGCCAAGGCTCCGGAACGCGCCGACCGGACGGCTGACCACGCCGCCGTCGTCGCCGACCTTGCTGCCGTCTCTCCTGTCCTTGGGCCGAACAACGTCGTACCCCCGACGGTGATGACCGGCTCGCAAGCAATCGTCCGCTCGCTCGAAGAACTCGGCGTCGACGACATTTTCGGTTTGCCGGGTGGCGCGATCCTGCCCACCTACGACCCCTTGATGGCCTCCACCATGAACCACGTGCTGGTCCGTCACGAACAGGGAGCCGGCCACGCCGCGCAAGGCTACGCCATGGTCACCGGGCGGGTTGGCGTCTGCATCGCCACCTCGGGCCCCGGGGCCACCAACCTCGTTACCGCCATCATGGATGCCCACATGGACTCCGTGCCGCTGGTGGCCATCACCGGCCAGGTGTCCAGCGGCGTCATCGGCACCGACGCCTTCCAGGAAGCCGACATCGTGGGCATCACCATGCCCATCACCAAGCACTCCTTCCTGGTGACCGACCCCAACGATATCCCGCACGTCATGGCCGAAGCCTTCCACCTGGCTTCCACCGGCCGTCCGGGCCCCGTGCTTGTCGACGTCGCCAAGGACGCCCAGGTGGGCCAGATGACGTTCTCCTGGCCGCCGAAGATCGACCTGCCCGGCTACCGGCCGGTCACCCGCGGCCACAACAAGCAGGTCCGCGAGGCGGCCAAGCTCATTGCGGCGTCCACCAAGCCGGTACTGTACGTGGGCGGCGGCGTGGTCAAGGCACACGCGTCAGCTGAACTGCTTGCACTCGCCGAAGCAACCGGGGCACCTGTCGTCACCACCCTGATGGCCAAGGGCGCATTCCCGGATTCGCACCCGCAGCACGTGGGCATGCCCGGCATGCATGGCACCGTTTCCGCCGTCACGGCCCTGCAGCAGTCCGACCTGCTGATCACCCTCGGAGCCCGCTTCGATGACCGCGTGACCGGCGTGCTGAAGACCTTCGCGCCCAACGCCAAAGTCATCCATGCGGACATCGACCCGGCCGAGATCTCCAAGAACCGCACCGCCGATGTGCCCATTGTGGGGTCCGTCAAGGAGATCATCCCGGAACTGACCGAGGCCGTACGCAGCCAGTTCGAGGCCTCCGGCGCCCCTGACCTGACCACCTGGTGGGCCTTCCTTAACAACCTCAAGGAAACCTATCCGCTGGGCTGGACGGAGCCTGACGACGGCCTCATCGCACCGCAGAAGGTCATCCAGCGGATCGGCGCCCTGACCGGGCCCGAAGGCGTTTACGTGGCCGGCGTGGGCCAGCACCAGATGTGGGCTGCCCAGTTCATCAAGTACGAGCGCCCCCACGCATGGCTGAACTCCGGCGGTGCGGGAACCATGGGCTACGCCGTGCCGGCGGCCATGGGCGCCAAGGTGGGCGAGCCGGACCGGGTGGTCTGGGCCATCGACGGCGACGGCTGCTTCCAGATGACCAACCAGGAACTGGCCACCTGCGCCATCAACAAGATCCCCATCAAGGTAGCTGTCATCAACAACTCCTCGCTGGGCATGGTGCGCCAGTGGCAGACCCTCTTCTACGAGGGCCGCTACTCCAACACCGACCTCAACACCGGCCACGACACCGTCCGCATCCCGGACTTCGTCAAGCTGGGGGAGGCCTACGGCTGTGCCTCGTTCCGCTGCGAACGCGACGAGGACATTGACGCCACCATCCAAAAAGCCCTCGAAATCAACGACCGCCCCGTGGTTATCGACTTCGTGGTGAGCCCCAACTCCATGGTGTGGCCGATGGTGCCCGCCGGCGTGAGCAACGACCAGATCCAGGTTGCCCGCAACATGACCCCGGAATGGGAAGAGGAAGACTGAGCATGAGCCGCCACACACTCTCCGTCCTGGTTGAGGACAAGCCCGGCGTCCTGACCCGCGTGGCCAGCCTGTTCGCCCGCCGCGCCTTCAACATCAACTCCCTGGCCGTTGGCCCCACCGAAGTGCCGGGCGTATCCCGCATGACGGTGGTGGTCGACGCCGACGGCGACCTCATCGAGCAGGTCACCAAGCAGCTCAACAAACTGATCAACGTCATCAAGATCGTTGAGCTGACCCCAGAATCTTCCGTACAGCGCGACCACATCCTGGTCAAAGTACGTGCGGATGCCGCAACACGTCTGCAGGTAACCCAGGCCGCAGACCTGTTCCGTGCCTCAGTGGTCGACGTCTCCACCGACTCCGTCGTCATTGAGGCCACCGGCCACCCCGAAAAGCTCACGGCACTGCTTTCAGTGCTGGAGCCCTTCGGCATCCGCGAAATTGTGCAGTCCGGCACCCTGGCCGTTGGACGGGGATCCCGCTCCATGAGTGACCGGGCGCTCCGCTCCGCCTAGGCACCTGCCCAAGGCGGGCCCCGCGCCCGTAACCGCAGCACCGCAAGACCACTATCTACAACCACTCAAGAGGAGTTACGCAAGTGACTGAAATGTTCTACGACGACGACGCCGATCTGTCGATCATCCAGGGCCGCAAGGTTGCCATCGTTGGCTACGGTTCCCAGGGCCACGCCCACGCGCTCAACCTGCGCGATTCCGGCGTCGAGGTCGTCATCGCCCTGAAGGACGGCTCCAAGTCGACCGCCAAGGCGCAGGATGCAGGCTTCACGGTCAAGAACGTTGCCGACGCCGCCGAATGGGCTGACGTCATCATGATCCTGGCGCCGGACCAGCACCAGCGCGCGATCTACAACGACTCCATCAAGGACAAGCTGACCCCCGGCAAGGCACTGGCCTTCGCCCACGGCTTCAACATCCGCTTCGGCTACATCCAGGCACCGGAAGGCGTTGACGTCATCCTGGTGGCCCCGAAGGCTCCGGGCCACACCGTGCGCCGCGAGTTCGAGGCCGGCCGCGGCATCCCGGACATCATCGCCGTCGAGCAGGACGCGTCCGGCAACGCCTGGGAGCTGGCCAAGTCCTACGCCAAGGCCATCGGCGGCACCCGCGCGGGCGTCATCAAGACCACCTTCACCGAAGAGACCGAAACGGACCTCTTCGGCGAGCAGGCTGTCCTCTGCGGCGGCGTTTCCCAGCTGATCCAGTACGGCTTCGAGACCCTCACCGAGGCCGGCTACCAGCCGCAGATCGCCTACTTCGAGGTGCTGCACGAGCTCAAGCTCATCGTCGACCTCATGTGGGAGGGCGGCATCGCCAAGCAGCGCTGGAGCGTCTCGGACACCGCAGAATACGGCGACTACGTCTCCGGCCCGCGCGTCATCACCCCGCAGGTGAAGGAAAACATGAAGGCCGTCCTGGCCGACATCCAGTCCGGTGCCTTCGCCAAGCGCTTCATCGAGGACCAGGACAACGGCGGCGTGGAGTTCAAGGAACTGCGTGCCAAGGCCGAGCAGCACCCCATCGAGGCTGTCGGCCGCGAACTGCGCTCCCTGTTCTCCTGGCAGCAGCAGGACGTCGACTACGTGGAAGGCTCCGCAGCCCGCTAAGGCTGCCAGCCCAACCACATAGACCGCAACGGTGAGGCCGGGTTCACACTTAACAATGTGAGCCCGGCCTTTCCGTCGGCCTAGACTTGTTTCCATCCCCAGGACTGCAACGCAGAGGATCAGCCGTGTCAAAACCCGTAGTACTGCTCGCCGAAGAACTTTCCCCCGCCACCGTCGAGGCCCTTGGCCCGGACTTTGAAATCCGCCAGACCGACGGTGCCGACCGTTCCCAGCTGCTTTCTGCGATCAGTGACGTAGACGCCATCCTGGTCCGCTCCGCCACCCAGGTTGACGCCGAAGCCATCGCTGCGGCCAAGAACCTGAAGGTCATTGCCCGTGCCGGCGTGGGGCTGGACAACGTGGACATCAAGGCCGCCACCCAGGCCGGCGTCATGGTGGTCAACGCGCCCACGTCCAACATCGTGTCCGCCGCTGAACTCACCGTGGGCCACATCCTGAGCCTGGCCCGCCACATCCCGCAGGCCAGCGCCGCCCTCAAGGACGGCGAATGGAAGCGCTCCAAGTACACCGGCATCGAGCTGTTCGAAAAGAAGATCGGCATCATCGGCCTGGGCCGGATCGGTGCCCTGGTGGCAGCCCGCCTGAAGGGCTTCGACACCAAGATCCTTGCCTACGACCCCTACATCACCTCCGCCCGCGCCGCGCAGCTGGGCGTGCAGCTGGTGACCCTGGACGAACTCCTGGCCCAGTCGGACTTCATCACCATCCACATGCCCAAGACGCCCGAGACGGTGGGCATGCTGGGCGCTGACGCGTTCAAGAAGATGAAGAGCACCGCCTACGTGGTCAACGTGGCCCGCGGTGGCCTGGTGGACGAGGAAGCCCTCTTCACCGCCCTCCAGGACGGCGAGATCGCCGGCGCCGGCGTGGACGTCTTCGCCAAGGAGCCCAGCACCGACCTGCCGTTCTTCAAGCTCGACAACGTGGTGGTGACCCCGCACCTGGGCGCCTCCACCGACGAAGCCCAGGAGAAGGCCGGCGTCTCCGTGGCCAAGTCCGTCCGCCTCGCCCTCGCCGGCGAGTTGGTGCCGGATGCCGTCAACGTTGCCGGCGGCGTCATTGCCCCGGACGTCCGCCCCGGCATCCCGCTGATCGAGAAGCTGGGCCGCATCTTCACCGCGCTGACCCACGCCTCCCTGACCCAGTTCGACGTCGAGGTGGCCGGCGAAATCTCCTCACTCGACGTCAAGGTCCTGGAACTGGCCGCGCTGAAGGGTATCTTCGCCGACGTCGTGACCGAGCAGGTGTCCTATGTCAACGCCCCGGTGATCGCCGAGCAGCGCGGCATCAACGTCCGCCTGATCACCACGCCGGAGACCGAGTCCTACCGCAACGTCCTGACCCTGCGCGGCGCCCTCAGCGACGGCAGCCAGATCTCCGTGGCCGGCACCCTGACCGGTCCCAAGCAGATCGAGAAGCTGGTGGGCATCAACGGCTTCGAGGTTGAGATCCCCATCAGCGAGCACCTCGTGGTGGTTGCCTACACCGACCGCCCCGGCGTGATCGGAACCATCGGCCACATCCTGGGCATGAACAACATCAACATCGCCGGCATGCAGGTGGCGCGTTCCAACGAGGGCGGCCAGGTCCTTGCCCTGCTGACCATCGACAGCTCTGTGCCGCAGCAGGTGCTGGACGCCATCAAGGCAGGCATCGGCGCTGAGATGGTCCGGGAAGTGGACCTGGAAGACTAACGCGACACACCGGCCGAAACGCCGCTGCCGCCCCTCCGCAAGGCCTCGTCCACTGCGGAGCCACGTATGATTGGCCGGTCTGCTTACAATGGCTTGGTCCTGATTCAGGACCGTAGCCGGCAGACCGGCCAATACCTTTTGCACATCCGTCCGTCATTGTCCACGTCTGCCCGGGCGGATGGAAGTGTGCGCACGCAATCCAGGTTTCAGGGAGTTCCATGAACGCCGTCCAGAGGTTCATCAGAAGCAGGGTGCTGCTGTTGACCGCGGCCATCTTGATCGCAGCCATGTGCTTGTCGGTCCTCGTTCAAAGCCAGTCACAGGCTGCGCTCAACCGCACGGTTGATGAAAACTCGAGGGGGCTCTACGACATCCTGGTCCAGGCCAAGGCACCCTCCGGGGCCCTCCTGCAGCCCGAGATCGCCAACGGCGCCGGCGGCATCGGCTTCGACCAGCTGGACTCCATCCGGAAGCTGTCCGGCACGTCCGTGGCGGCCCCCATCAGCCTGGTCTCGCGGGTCACCCAGAACCTTGAGACGCCCCGGCTCGACGCCATGGACTACCTCGGCTACAACGCCGGGCTGGCCGGCACCGCCACCGCGGACCAGGCGGCGGGTGCCACCTCGCCGGACAAGTGGCCGGCCGCTGAATCGGTCCTGACCGATGCCGCCAAGAAGTACCGGCTGACCGCCAGCGCAGTGAGCTCTGACGGCAACTCGGAGCAGACCCTCTTCAAGACCACCGCCGAGGGCACGCTGGGCAAGGCCCGGCTCGTGGAGGAAAAGGCCCAGGGCGGCAGCAGCATCCGCATCGCCCCGGCGGCGGGGGAGACCGGCATCAAATTCCCCGCCCCCGCCGGCGGCTCCGAGCACAATCTCTTCAACCTTTCCGTCGCCCTGCCGCTGGCTCCCGAGGTCACCGAATCCGTGGTGGCAGTGGACCCGGCCGCTGAACGGGCCCTGCTGGGCTCCGCGGGCGACTTCCTGGCCCCGCTGGAGAAGGCCCCGCCCGCCGACGCACGCGACGCGGGCGCCGTGGGCCGCTACCTGGAAGGCCTCTTCACCAACGGCATCAGCATGGACCAGCTCAAGGAAGGTCCGGACTTCCTGGGCGTCAAGCTCAAGTACTGGGCTCCGCTGATGACCCAGTACCAGCAGGCCAAGCGCACCGGCCAGCTGACCAGCGGCTCGCAGGCCGTCCCGCTGATCGTGCGTTCCGGAACATCGCTGGACCTGAAGTACAACGTCAAGATCGAGGAGATTGACGACGCCGGCAAGGTAGTCAAGGACGTCGGCACCGTGTCGAAGTCCCTGGGCAAGGATTACCTGCCGTTCGTCTCGAAGGACCCGTTCGTTTTGTCATGGCCGGGCTCCACGGACCACTCGTCGCTGCTGGGCAACAACGGCAACTTCAACGCGGGCCTGTACACCCCGGCAAAGTGGAGCACCAACTTCGCCGGCGCCCCCAAATACAACGACAGTGACACAGCGGCCAACGGTGCCGTGGACAAGACCGCTGTTCCCGGCGAATGGGTCACCGTCAACCGCCTTCCTGACAAGGCCGCCAACGGCGCGCCCGTTGACCAGACCCAGCGGAACCCGGTGGACGAGCGGTCCTACCGGGACAACCTGTCCACCGGCCAGCAGCAGGCGGCAACGCCGTTGCCCATGGTGTACGGCACGTTCGACCCCGCCGCTGTCGAGGCGGCCTCCGGGGACGTCAACAAGCTCCCGCTGGGCGGCTACGACCCCACGCCGTTCACGCTGGTCAAGGATGCTGCCGGCAAGGATGTTCCCGCAGCGGACCTGAAGCCCTCGTTGAGCGCCACCGGGCTGGCCAGCCAGTCCGCCGGTGCCATCACCGACTACTACGGACTCGCAGCAGCGCGCGGCTACAAGCAGAACGCCGCCGTCATCGACGCCGTGCGCGTCCGCGCCAAGGCGCCGGGCAGCTGGAAGGACGCCCAGCCCGAGGTGGAGAAGCTCGCCGCCGAGATCAGGGACATGGGCCTGGACGCCACCGTGGTGGCCGGTTCGGCGCGTGAGGACACCAGCATCTTCGTTCCCGGCTACTCCAAGGACGGAGCCGGCAAGGAGTCCGCCCTGGGCACCGTCCAGCAGTCCTGGGTCCGGCAGAACGCTGCCGAAGCCGTGGCCGGAGCGCTGTCCGGAACGAACATCACGCTGCTGTTCCTCACCCTGTGCGGCGCCGCCCTGCTGACGGGGGCCTCCACCGTGAGCTACATCCGGAAACGGCGCAGCGAGGCAGGGACCCTGCGGGCCATGGGCTGGACCCAGCGGCGGATCCGCAGCTGGGTACTTGAGGAATTCGGCGTCGGGGCCGTACTGCTCGCCGCCGCCGGCATCGTGCTGAGCCTGGTGAGCTGGAGCCTTGCCACCGCACTGGTGTGCGCCGCCGTCCTGGTCCTGTACTGCGGCGCGGCCCTCTTCGCCGCGCAGCAGCTCCGCCACCGCGACGTGATCGACCAGGAGCCGCAGCACGACGAACGGCTCATCCCGGTGGACTCGCCGCTGACCTTCGCCAACCGGCAGCTGAGCACCAACAAGTTCAACACGTTGTCCCTGGCGGTTGCGGTCGGCGTCTTCGGTGCCGCCGTCGGCGGGCTGATCGCCCTGCTGATCGACATCCCGCGGGCAGCGGGTGCCAGCGCGCTGAGCGGCCTCGCGGCGGCCAGCGTCACCCTGCCGAGCATCCTGCTGGCGCTTGCGGGGGTGGCCGTGGGACTGGTGCTCACCCTGGTGACCGGCCGCTTCGAGCTCAACGCCAAGCGGCAATACCTTGGCATCCTCCAGGCGATGGGCTGGAACCCTGACATGCTCCGCCAGGTCCGTTTGTTCGAGAACGCACTGGTGGGAACCGTGGCCCTGCCGCTGGGCGTGCTGGGCGCCCTGGGCATCGGCCTGCTGCTGGCACCCTACGCGGCCATCTGGGCCGCCGTAGCCGGCCTGGTGGCTGTAATTTGCTGGATACCTATTGCAACGAAAGTGGTCCAATGACAAACCCGACGAACCTCCAGCGCAGCCGCAGGAGCGGCTCCAACGAGGTCCCCCTGCAGACCCGGGCCAACACCATCGTCAAGTCGGCCGACCACGCCACCCCGCTGGAGATGCGCGACATCACCATCCGCTATGGCGGCGGAAAGGGCGGCGCCGAGGCCGTGAGCGTGGTGGAAGGCTTCGACCTGACCCTGCACGCCGGCGAAATGCACTGTGTGGCCGGCCGAAGCGGCTCCGGCAAGACCAGCATCCTGACCGTCGGCGCGGGACTCACCCTGCCGACGTCGGGCCGCGTTTTCTGGGAAGGCGATTCGCTCGAAAGCATGGGCGACGACGAAATCGCCGACCGCCGTCGTGCACTGATCGGTTATGTGGACCAGGGCGGTGCCCTGATCGACGGCATGAGCGCACTGGAGAACGTGCTCCTGCCTGCCGTTCCGGACGGCGAAGTGGACCAGCGGCGCGACATGGCCAAGGACCTCCTGGACCTGGTGGGCCTTGGCCGGCGGATGCGGCACCGTCCCGCCCAGCTGTCCGGCGGTGAACGGCAGCGCGTGGCGATCGCCCGCGCCCTGATCCTGGGCACCAAGGTCCTGGTGGTGGACGAGCCCACCGCCAGCCTGGACCGTGCCTCTGCCAACCGCATCATCAGTATCCTGAAGGACACCACCTCCGACGGGATCGCCGTCCTGGTGGCCTCCCACGACCACGAACTGGTCCGGCTGAGCGATACCCTGACAGAACTGATCTAGCCCCGCCCACTCCGCACTGAAGGTAACCGTCCGAACGTGACTGCTCCAGAAAAAACGCCGTTCTACATCACCACGGCCATCACCTACCCCAACGGTGTGCCGCACATCGGCCATGCCTACGAGTACATAGCCACCGACGCCATGGCGCGCTTCAAGCGGCTGGACGGTTATGACGTGATGTTCCTGACCGGCACGGACGAGCACGGCATGAAGATTGCCCAGACCGCGGAGAAGGAGGGCGTCACGCCCAAGGAGCTGGTGGACCGGAACGCGGAGGTCTACATGGCCGCGCACGCCGCGCTGGGCATCAGCTACGACCGCTTCATCCGCACCACGGACGAGGACCACTACGCTGCCTCGCAGGCCATCTGGAAGAAGATGGAAGCGAACGGGGACATCTACCTCTCCAAGTACGAGGGCTGGTACTCCGTCCGGGACGAAGCCTTCTATGGCGAGGATGACACCGTGGTCAAGGACGACGGCGTGCGCTACTCGAAAGAGACGGACACTGAGGTGACGTGGACGGCGGAGGAGAGCTACTTCTTCCGGCTGTCCGCCTACCAGGACAAACTGCTGGCACTGTATGAATCCCACCCGGAATTCGGCGCGCCGCAGTACCGGTTCAACGAGGTCATCAGCTTCGTCAAGCGCGGGCTGGAGGATCTGTCCATCAGCCGGACCACGTTCGACTGGGGCGTTCCCGTGCCCGGCAACGACAAGCACGTCATGTATGTCTGGGTGGACGCGCTGACCAACTACCTCACGGGCGTCGGTTACCCGGATGTGGACTCGGACAAGTTCCGGAAGTACTGGCCCGCCGACGTCCACATCATCGGCAAGGACATCTCCCGGTTCCACGCCATCTACTGGCCCGCCTTCCTGATGAGCGCAGGGCTGGATCTGCCCAAGCGGGTCATGATCCACGGGTTCCTGCACAACAACGGGGTCAAGATGTCCAAGTCCCTGGGCAACGTGGTGGCTCCTGCCGATTTCGTTGCCCGCTATGGGCTGGACCAGGTGCGGTTCTTCTTCCTCCGCGAAGTCCCGTTCGGGGCCGATGGCAGCTACAACCACGAGGCCATCGTGGGGCGCATGAACGCGGACCTGGCGAACAACTTCGGCAACCTCGCACAGCGGTCGCTGTCCATGGTGGCGAAGAACTGCGGCGCCTCGGTTCCCACCCCCGGAGAGTTCACGGCTGCGGACCAGGCCATCCTTGACCAGGCCAACGGCCTGCTGGACGCCGCCCGCGCCGCCTTCGACAAGCAGGAATTCAGCCGCGCCCTGGAAGCTGTCTGGGGCGTGCTGCACCACACCAACGCCTACTTCGCCGATCAGGCGCCCTGGGTCCTGCGGAAGACCGACGTCGAACGCATGAACACCGTCCTGTACGTGACCCTGGAGGTCCTGCGGATCGTGGCCATCCTGGCCCAGCCGGTCATGCCCAACGCCACGGCCAAGCTCCTGGACGCCCTGGGCCAGGCAGAAGGTGAAGCCCGCCAGTTCGCCGCCATCGCCAGCCCGATCGTCCCGGGAACGGCACTGCCGGCTCCCACTCCTGTGTTCCCCAAGTTCGAGGAACCGGCCGAAGCCTGAGGTTCCGGCGCACGAAAGGGCAGGTGAGGCGGACTTCCGCGCCACCTGCCCTTTCCCGTTCCGGCGCCCTGGCCCGGCCGTCGGCGGGCTATGCGGCGGCAAGCCCCTGGACAGGCGACAGCCGTGCCGCACGCCGGGCAGGAATGACCGACGCCAGCAGGCCGGCGACCACGGCCACGGCCAGTACCCCCAACAACTGCAGCCAAGGGACGGAGGGTGTGACCTCGGCCAGGCTGCCGAGGGCGGACCGCGCCCCCAGCCAGCCATAGACGCTGCCCAGGACAGCACCAATCACTGCGGCGACGCCGGCCACCAGGGCTGCCTCAAGGGCCAGCATGCCCCGCAGCTGGCCTTTGGTAAGGCCCAGCGCCCGGAGCAGGGAGTTCTCCCTGGTCCGTTCGAGCACGGACAGCGACAGTGTATTGGCCACGCCGATCAGCGCGATCAGCACCGCCACCCCCAATAGGCCCGTGACCACTAGGAGCAGTACGTCGATGACCTCATTGAAGGTGACCCGCTCTATGGCGGCGCCGCTGACCGCACCCGCGGACACGCCTGCTGCCTGGGCAACAGCGGACTGGATGTCCTTGATCCGGTCTGCGGACAGCGGTGCGCCGCCGGGAGCGTCCGCCAGGCGCAGCCAGACGGCACTGGCCGCGGGGCCGGTGCCATCGGTCCGCGCACTGTCTGTTGGGGCAACGCCACTGCCCGTCAGGCCCGACTGGCGGGCGGTGTCGGTGGACACCAGGGCCGGGATGTTGTGGGTCCGCAGCACCACGGCTTCCAAGGTGGCCCGTCCGGCGGCGCCGTTGACCTCAACGGATCCGGCCGGGGAGCCTTCGGGCAGGTAGATCCTGCCCGGTTCAAGGGTAATAGTGGTGTCGCGGAGCAGCCGGCCGGCCTCCGCCGCGTCGAGGGCATAGACGGGGCTGTCCATGCCTTCGCCGGCCATGGTGCCTGCTACCGGCAGCAAGGCCGCAGTAGCGACGCCGTCGATCCGTGCTACTGCGTCACGCTCGAGGGCTGTCAGTGCACCCCCGGTGATGGCCATATCCACGGGGTAGGTACCGTCGAGGGCGTCATCAAACGCCTGGCGGGCAGTGGCAGCCCCGGTCATCATGAGGGACACCAGCGTGACGCCGATCAGGAGGGCGGCAGCGGTGACGGAAGTCCGGGCCGGGTTGCGGACGGCATTGAGTGCGGCCAGCTTCCCGGGGACGCCGGCAGGGGAGGCCAACCGTCCCGCCAGGCCCACCAGCTGCGGGACGAACAGGGTGGCGCAGAGCAGGACTCCGACGAAGGAGAGCACGCCGCCGGCGAAGGCCACCACCAGCATCACGCCCGCGGCGCCGAGGGCCAGCAACGGAATACCAAGGGCAAGGGCGGCAAGGCCCAGCACCAGTCGCACTCGGCCGCGCCGGTTCCCGATTCCGGCATCGTCAGCCGGCCGCAGGGCAGCAAGCGGAGCCACGGCCGTGGCAGCTTTCGCGGGAACCAGGGCGGCGCCCAGGGTCAGGAATGTGCCTACTGCCAGCCCCGCAATGACGGACGACGACGGGACGGCCATGGTGGCAAACGCCATGTCCGGCTGCGTCCCGGCCCAGCCGATCAGGGCAGCCATCAGGGCGACGGCGGCGAGCACACCAGCCGCAGAGGACACCAGGCCCACCACCAGGGCTTCGGCCAGGACCGAGTTGCGTACCTGGCTCCGGCACGCCCCCAGGCACCTGAGCAGCGCCAGTTCCCTGGTGCGTTGGGCCACCAGCACCGCGAAGGTGTTGGTCACCACCAGGCCGGAGACAATCAGGGCGACCCCGGCGAACGCCAGCAGGATGATTGTCAGTTCATCCTGGCCTCCGGTCATCATCGCCACCTGGGCGGTGACCTGTTCGTCTGCTGTTTTGACCTGCGCGCCTGCGCCGACGCCGGTGAGCGCCGCCAGCACGTTCTTGCTGGTTGTGGCGGCGTCGGTGCCTGAAGCCAGGGCCAACTGGATGGTCCCGTAGCCGGCGCCGGCGCCGGTACCACCTTGCGGGTCCCGGGCACCGGCTGCCAGGGCACTGACGGCCGGTGTCCCGGCGACGATCTGCGGGAGGGCAGAGGTGAAGGGGTCGTTGCTGCCGCGAAGGATCCCGGTGACGGTCATGGCCACGGTTGTGGCGCCGTCGGGGGCCCTGAGGGTCAGGGAGTCGCCGACGCGCAGCCCATAGCGGGCGGCGGCAGCCCTGTCCACCGCAACGCCGTCAGCACTCTCCGGGAGGGCGCCGTCGGTCACGGCCGCGGTTTCCAAGGCCATCGGCGCCAGGTTCCGGGCCTGCGCAAACACCTCCTGGCCGCCGGCGGTGAACTCGGCGTACGCCTCCATCCGGCCATAGGCCTCGGTCACGCCAGGTACCGCACGGACTGCTGCCAGGGCGGCATCATTGAAGGTTCCCGTGTCCGGGGTGGCGATGAGGCCGGCCTTGCTGTAAGCCTCTCCGAGGCTGGCACCCAGCGAAGCACGGGTACTCGCCCCCATCATCAGGGTGGTGGACAGGAACGCCACTGACAGCATCACCGCCAGGCCGACGGCAATGAACCGGCGGCTGTGGGACTGGAATTGCGAGAAGGCAACGCGCAGCACGATCAGCCTCCCAGCTTGCCGAGGGCAGCGAGGACGGACCCGGCGGTGGGCTCGGCGATCTCGCCCACCAGACCGCCGTCACTCATCAGGACCACGCGGTCGGCGTAGCTGGCCGCCACCGGATCGTGGGTGACCATGATGATCGTCTGGCCCATTTCCCGGCTGCTGCGGCGCAGCAGTGCCAGGACCTCGCCGCCGGCGGTCGAATCAAGGTTGCCGGTAGGTTCGTCCCCGAACACCACGTCGGGCCGGGTCAGCAGGGCCCGGGCCACGGCCACCCGCTGCTGTTGACCGCCGGAGAGCTCGTGCGGCCGGTGCCGGAGCCTGTCCTTAAGGCCAAGCGTGGCCACCACTGTGTCGAACCAGGCGGTGTCGGTGGCCTTGTTTGCCAATGCCAGCGGCAGCGTGATGTTCTGTTCGGCTGTCAGCGTCGGCACGAGGTTAAAGGCCTGGAAGACAAATCCGATCCTGTCGCGGCGAAGAGTGGTGAGCTGCTTGTCGTTCAGGGCCGTGATGTCCGTCCCGCCCACCAGGATCCGTCCGGAGTCCGCGGTGTCCAGGCCGGCGAGGCAGTGCATCAGGGTGGACTTTCCGGAGCCGGAAGGGCCCATTATTGCGGTGAAGCGGCCAGCATCGAATGTGACGCTGACCTCACGCAGGGCGCTGACGCGGGTGGCGCCGCGGCCGTACGTCTTGGCCAGGGAGAGGGCCTGCACGGCGGGAGCGGAGGTGATGTTTTGCCTGTTAAAAGCAGTATGGGCATGCGCGGAAGTTGTCATGTTTCCACGCTATGGCCGCACCCGGCGCCCGGGGATCGGCCGGTGGTCTGGTCCTGCCGGGGCCGGCCTCATACCCAGGTCTGAGACCACCGCGCCAGGCGTCAGCCCCCGGGAGTGACAACCCCGGTCTCGTAGGCGAGCACGACTGCCTGGACCCGGTCCCGTGCCCCAAGCTTGGCCAGGATGTGCCCTACATGCGTTTTGACGGTTGCTTCGGAGACAAACAGGTCTGCCGCGATCTCAGGGTTGGATCGCCCTTGTGCCATGAGGGTGAACACTTCGCGCTCGCGGGCTGTGAGCCGTTCGACGGCCTCGTGGTCCTCGGGCCGTTCGTTGCCGTGCGCGCGCAGCAGCGGAGCTACGTGGTCCAGGAGCCGGCGGGTGGTGGAGGGGGCGATGACGGCGTCCCCGCGGTGGACCGTGCGGATGGCTTCCAGCAGTTCCTCCGGCGGGGCGTCCTTCAGGAGGAAACCGCTGGCGCCGGCTTGGATGGCCGCCAGTGCGTACTCGTCCAGATCGAAGGTCGTGAGCACCACGACGCGAAGTTCAGCCCTGGCTGACCCGGCGGGGGCGGAAGCGGCGCGTTCGATAAGCCTGCGGGTGGCCTCGATGCCGTCCATTCCCGGCATGCGCACGTCCATCAGGACGACGTCGGCGGCTGCTGCTCCGAGGGCCTGGAGTGCCTCGAACCCGTTTCCGGCCTCGACCACGACGTCAAGGTCCGGCTGGGAGTTGATCAGCATGCTGAATCCCGAGCGCACCAGTTGCTGGTCATCGACCAGCGCCACTCGGATCGGAGCGGTTGTGTCGCGGTCTAGTGGCAATGTCATGCTCAAGCCTCGGTGTAGGGAAGGAAGGCCGAAACCTGGAAGCCCCCGCCCGCGGCCGGGCGGGCCGCCAACGAACCATCGTAAAGGCTGATCCGTTCCCGCATGCCCCGCAGCCCGTTACCGCCGTCTTCCCCGGCACCCACCGCCGGATGGGCAGCAGCGCCCCGGCCGTCGTCGTGCACTTCGAGCTGCAGCCCGCGTGGCTGCCACCGCACCAAAACCCGGGCCCGGGCCCGCGGACCTGCATGCTTGAGGACGTTCGTCAGGGATTCCTGGAGGACCCGGTATGCCGTGAGTTCGGCGCCCGGAGGCAGGGTGCGCCGCGGCGATCCCAGCCGTTCGACGTCCAGCGGCAGGCCGGCCGCACGGAACCCCAGGAACAGCTCATCGAGGTCCACAAGTCCGGGCAACGGGCGGGTGGTGGACTCATCGCCGTGCCGCAGCACACCCAGCAGCCGGCGCATTTCCGCCAACGATTCCCGTGCCGTGGCGGCGACGGTGGCAAGCGTTTCCGTGGCCACGGCAGGGTTGGCTGCCGCTGCGTATCGTGCACCGTCGGACTGGGTGATGATCACGGACAGGGAATGCGCCACGATGTCGTGCATCTCACGGGCAATGTGGGCGCGTTCATCGGCGGCGGCCAGGGAGCGTTCCTGCTGTTGTTCGGTTTCGAGCCGACGGGCACGGTCCGCGAGGGTCTGCAGTTGCTGACGGCGGACGCGTGTCAGGTCCCCGAGGGTCCAACTGAACAACACCAGCATCCAGATCAGTACGGTGTACACGGCACTAATGGTGAGGCCCAGCACGCCCGTTTGGGCCGTGCTGCTGAGGTTTCGGGTGGTCAGCAGCACGCCGCCCAGCAGGCCCAGGCCCAGGACCGACCGGCTGGCCCGGGCAGGACCGTAGGCGGCAACGGCATAGATGATCAGCGGAACAGCCATCAATCCCGCCAGGGGCTCCAGCCCGGATGCCCATAACGCCAGAGATGCCACCACAATGGCGCCCGCCGCGGGCACCGGCCGGGTGCGTCGCCATGCCAGCGGCACCACCAGTGCGCTCGACAGCACGAAGTGCCAGGGTCGGTCCGCGATGAGGTACACCGGGCCGCAGAAAAGCAGGAGCGCCAGCATGAGGACCAGGTCCACCCGGAAGGTGTTGACCCGGAGCCAGTGATAAGCCTTGTGCCGTAATTCCACCCCGAAACTCTATGCTGATGCGGTGGCGGGTGCCTCATGCCTGGGGCTGATCGCTGTACACGTCCGGGACTCCAACGCCGCCGACGGACCCGGTGTCCGGAATATGGGACGGCTTGACCAGCATATGGATGGTCTGGCTACCCTGAAGACATGAGCGCATCCTCCATCGATCTTGCAGTTATTCCCGGCGACGGCATCGGCCCCGAGGTCATTGCCGAGGCCCTTAAAGTCCTGGAAAAGGCTGTTGCGGCGGAGGGCGTGGAGCTCAAGCCCACGCATTACGAGCTCGGCGCCGAGCACTGGCTTCGCACCGGCGAGACCCTGCCGGACGACGTCCTGGCCGACCTGAAGACCCGCGACGCCATCCTCTTCGGCGCGGTGGGCGCCGCCCCCGGCGACACCCGGATCCCGTCCGGCATCATCGAGCGTGAGCTGCTCCTCAAGCTCCGGTTCAGCCTGGACCACTACGTCAACCTGCGGCCTTCCCGGCTTTACGGTACCGTCGGCAGCCCCCTGGCCAACCCCGGCACCATCGACTTCATCGTGGTCCGCGAAGGCACCGAAGGGCCCTACGTCGGGAACGGCGGCACCCTGCGTGCGGGCACCCCGCACGAGGTAGCCACCGAAGTTTCCCTGAACACCGCCCACGGCGTGGAGCGCGTGGTCCGTGACGCCTTCCGACGCGCCAGCGCGCGGGAACGCAAGCACGTCACCCTGGTGCACAAACACAACGTCCTGGTCTTCGCCGGCCACCTCTGGAAGCGCACCGTCGAAGCCGTCGCCCAGGAATTCCCGGACGTCACTCACGACTACCTGCACGTGGACGCCGCCACGATCTTCATGGTCACGGACCCGTCCCGCTTCGATGTCATCGTCACGGACAATCTGTTCGGCGACATCATCACCGACCTCGCCGCTGCCATCACCGGCGGCATCGGCCTGGCCGCCTCCGGCAACATCAACATGGACCGCACCGCGCCGTCCATGTTCGAACCGGTCCACGGTTCCGCGCCGGACATCGCCGGCCAGGGCAAGGCAGATCCCACCGCGGCGATCCTCTCCGCGGCCCTCCTGCTGGACCACCTGGGCTACACGGACGCCGCCCGCAGGATTGAAGCTGCCGTGGTTGCCGACGTCGAAAAGCGTGACGGCACCGCACGCAGCACCACGGCCGTGGGCGACGCCATCACCGCCGGCCTTTAGCCCGCGCCGGGGCATCCGGCATCGGGCGTAAGCTTGTCTCGAATCACCAAATGCCGCCCCGCCGTTCAGCGCTGAACGAGGTGGCGGCCGATCGTGGAGGAACCATGACCCAGACCGCCCATGGCGTCGAATTCACCCGGCAGCCTTCGGCCAACCCGAAGTCCGCCGAAGAGCGTGCAGCTATCCTGGCAAACCCGGGATTCGGCAACTACTTCACCGACCACACCGCCATCGTGGACTACAGCGTGGACGCGGACGGCAACGGCGGCTGGCACGATGCCCGTATCGAACCCTACGGTCCGATCGTCCTGGATCCTTCCGCCGCCGTCTTCCACTACGGCCAGGAGATCTTCGAAGGGTTGAAGGCCTACCGCCACGCGGACGGGTCCATCTGGACCTTCCGCCCGGAGGCGAACGCGGCGCGGCTGAACAAATCCGCCCGCCGTCTGGCCCTTCCGGAACTGCCGGCCGAGTACTTCCTCGGCGCCATCCGCGAACTGGTGGCAGTGGACAAGGAGTGGGTCCCCTCCGGCGACGGCGAGGCCCTGTACCTGCGGCCGTTCATGATCGCCACCGAGGCCTTCCTGGGCGTCCGCGCCGCCCGCGAGGTGTCCTTCCGGGTGATCGCCTCGCCTGCCGGCAACTACTTCGGCGGCGAGCTCAAGCCCGTGTCCATCTGGATCTCCCGGCAGTATGCCCGCGCCGGCCGTGGCGGCACCGGCGACGCCAAGTGCGGCGGCAACTACGCGGCTTCGCTGATCGCGCAGCAGGAGGCCGAGGCCAACGGGTGCAAGCAGGTCCTGTTCCTTGACCAGGCCAACGACAACGCCGTGGAAGAACTGGGCGGCATGAACGTGTTCTTCGTCATGAAGGACGGCTCGCTGGTAACGCCCGCGCTCACCGGGACCATCCTGGAAGGCGTCACCCGGATGTCCGTCATCCAGGTGGCCAAGGACATGGGCCGCGAGGTTTCCGAGCGGAAGATCACCCTTGACGAGTGGCGTGACGGCGTGGCCTCCGGTGACATCACCGAAGTGTTCGCCTGCGGCACGGCAGCCGTCATCACTCCCATCGGAGTCCTCAAGGACGCCACCGAGTTCATCGGTTCCGAGGACGCCAAGGCGGGGGAGACCACCATGGCCATCCGCGAAAAGCTCTTGGGCATCCAGACGGGCACGGAGCCGGACACCCACGGCTGGCTGACCCGCCTGGCATAGCCTGGCAGTTTTCAATGTACGACGGCGCCTGCCGGACTTGGGTCCGGCAGGCGCCGTCCTGCGTTCCGGCCAACAGGCATTCCTGGGCTGGTTCGCAGATCCTGACCTTGAAGGCGTGGTTGTGCGAACAAGCTGCTGACTGTTGCGGGGTGGATGCCGGCACACCGACGCGCTGCGGGGCTGGGGTGGGGCAGCGCCGGATGCAAGGATGGACCGGTGACTTCAGTTTCCGGCCCCCGGCTGCAGCGCAGCTCCGGGCTCACACAGTTCATCCTGGCACCCAACCCCGGCCCCATGAGCCTGGACGGCACCAACTCCTACCTCGTGCGTGCCCCCGGCCATTCCTCCGTGGTGGTCGTGGATCCCGGTCCCCGGGACGAAACGCACCTGAACGCACTGGCCGGGACCGCCGCCGTCGAACTGATTTTGGTGACCCACCGGCACGCGGACCATACGGCGGGTTCCGCCCGCCTGCATGAATTGACGGGCGCGCCGGTCCGGGCGGCGGAGCCCGGCCACTGCCACGGCGGGGGAGTGCCGCTGGTCCATGGAGAGGTGATCCAGGCCGCAGGGCTGGAGATCGTCGTCCTGGCCACGCCCGGCCACACCTCAGACTCCGTCTGTTTCCACCTGCCTGCGGACGGGGACCATGGATCGGTGCTGACGGGCGACACCGTCCTTGGCCGCGGCACCACCGTCCTGGATTATCCGGACGGCACGCTGGGCGACTACCTGGCATCCCTGGACCGGCTCGAAGCGCTGGGGCCCGCAACCGTCCTCCCGGCCCACGGCCCGGTGCTGCCCTCCCTTGAAGCCATCGCACGGGACTACCGGACACACCGGGAAGAACGGCTGGCGCAGATCCGCGCCGCGCTGGACCGGCTGGGCCAGGATGCAGCCGCGGGGGAAGTGGCCGACGCCGTCTATTCCGACGTCGAGCCTTCCGTGCGGCGTGCCGCCGAGCTGTCCGTGGCCGCGCAGCTGTCCTACCTGCGCGGCGGCGGCAGCGCGGGCCAGGCGGCACCGGCGGGACGGTAGGGTAGGAGCCATGCGTATTGCCAGGTTTGTAGTCGATTCCGATCCCCTGTACGGCGTTGTGGAAGGTGAACCGGGCAGTGAGGAAATCACTGTCATCCACGGCGACCCCTTCTTCCATGGCGTGGAGCGCACATCCGTGCGCCACAAGCTGGAGGACGTCCGGCTGCTGGCGCCGATCATCCCGCGGAGCAAGGTGATCGGCGTTGGCCGGAACTTCGTGGATCACGCCCATGAACTCGGCAACGAGGTCCCCGCCCAGCCGCTGCTCTTCCTGAAGCCCAACACCGCAGTCGTGGGCCCCAACGACCCCGTGGTGCTGCCGGAGTTCTCCGAAGAGGTCTCCTTCGAAGCTGAACTCTGCGTGGTGATCGGCCGGATCTGCAAGGACGTGCCGGAAGACCGCGTGGACGATGTCATCTTCGGCTACACGTGCGGCAACGACCTCACGGCCCGCGACGTCCAGAAAACGGACCTGCAGTGGACCCGCGCCAAGGGCTTCGACACCTCCGCGCCGCTGGGGCCCTGGATCGAGACCGACCTGGACACGGAGGACCTGCGGATCCAGGGCAGGCTCAACGGTGAAGTGCGCCAGGACGGCAGCACCAGCCAGATGATCCGCGGCGTGCGCGAACTGGTGTCGGTGGTATCGCAGGCGTTTACCCTGCTGCCGGGCGACGTGATCATGACCGGCACGCCCGCCGGCGTGGGCCTGGTCAAGGAGGGCGACCGCTTCGAGGTGGAAATCGAGGGCATCGGACGGCTTTCCAACCCCATCGTCCGCCGCTAGGCCTGTCCGGCCGGCGGAAGGCCGGACCCGGCCAGGCGGGTAAAGTTGAAGCCACTATGACTATCGCTTCTTCGTCACCCGCCGCAGCCATTCCGCCCGTTACCGCCGAGACGCCCGTCCGGGTCCGTTTCTGCCCGTCGCCCACGGGTACCCCGCACGTTGGACTGATCCGGACGGCCCTGTTCAACTGGGCCTACGCGCGCCACACCAAGGGCACGCTGGTTTTCCGCATCGAGGACACGGACGCGGCGCGGGACAGCGAGGAAAGCTACCACCAGCTGCTCGACGCATTGAAGTGGCTGGGCATCGACTGGGACGAGGGCGTTGAGGTCGGCGGCCCGCACGAGCCGTACCGGCAGTCCCAGCGCGGCGACATCTACCAGGACGTCATCAAGCGGCTGCATGACGGCGGGTTCATCTACGAGTCCTTCTCCACCCCGGAGGAGATCGAGGCGCGCCACCGCGCGGCCGGGCGGGACCCGAAGCTTGGCTACGACGGCTTTGACCGGCACCTGACGGAGGAGCAGCTGGCGCAGTACCGGGCGGAGGGCCGGCAGGCTGTCCTCCGCCTGCGCATGCCGGACGAGGACATCACGTTCACCGACCTGGTCCGCGGCGACATCACGTTCAAGGCCGGTTCCGTCCCTGACTTCGCCGTGGTGCGGGCCAACGGTGCTCCGCTCTACACGCTGGTCAACCCGGTGGACGACGCTCTGATGGGCATCACCCATGTGCTGCGCGGCGAGGACCTGCTCAGCTCCACGCCCCGCCAGATCGCCCTGTACCGGGCGCTGTACGCCATCGGCGTCGCCGAGTACATGCCGGAGTTCGGCCACCTTCCCTACGTCATGGGCCAGGGCAACAAGAAGCTGTCCAAGCGCGACCCCGAGTCCAGCCTGTTCCTGCACCGGGAGCGGGGCTTCATCCCGGAAGGGCTGCTGAACTACCTGTCCCTGCTGGGCTGGTCCCTCAGCGCGGACGAGGACATCTTTACGGTGGAGCAGCTTGTGGAGCACTTTGACGTCCACGACGTCCTGGCCAACCCGGCCCGCTTCGACCTGAAGAAGGCCGAGGCCATCAACGGCACCCACGTCCGGATGCTCGAGCCCAAGGTGTTCCGTGACCGCGTTGCGCACTACCTGCGCGAGGCAGGCCTGGTGGGGGAGATCCTGACAGACCGCGAAGAGGAAATCGTCACCGAGGCGGCGCCGCTGATCCAGGAACGCATCACGCTCCTGGGCGAAGCCCCGGACATGCTGGCGTTCCTGTTCAAGGCCGATGACGCCATCGACATCGCCGACGACGCACGCAAAGGCCTTCCCGCCAACCTTCCCGAGGTCCTTGATGCCGCCATCGCCGCGCTGGAACCGGTGGCGGAATGGACGCCGGACAACATCCAGGCCGCACTCAAGCAGGCCCTGGTGGAGGACATGGGCATCAAGCCGAGGCTTGCCTTCGGCCCGGTGCGCACGGCCGTTTCCGGCCGCCGCGTGTCGCCGCCGCTGTTTGAGTCCATGGTGATCCTGGGCAAGGAGTCCTCCCTGCGCCGGCTCCGCGCCTTCCGCGGCTGATGACCGCTCCCAGCCAAGCGGCCCGAGCCGGCATACTGGAGACACCTTTCGGCCGTGTCCGGGGCGTCCTGTTCGACATTGACGACACCCTGGTGGACCTCGAGTATTCGATGACCACCGCGCTGCGCGAGGTCAGCGAACACCTCCTGCCCGGACTGGACCAGGCCGGGTGGGAGCGGTTCGGCCGCATCTTCACCCACGAGACCACCCACTTCTACGACCGCTACCTGGCCGGCGAGCTGACGTTCAACGAACAACGCCTGCTCCGCGGGCGTGCGGCACTGGGACACTTCGGCGTTGACCTGGGCGAGGGCGAGGAGTCGCACCGGTGGCTGGCGGCCTACATGGAGAAGCAGCCCGCGTACGTGAAGCCGTTCCCCGATGTGCTGCCCCTCCTGGACGTCCTGGACAATGCGGGAGTGCCCTACGGCGCCGTGAGCAACAACGTCCATGACTACCAGCGCGCCAAGTTGGACGGGGCCGGGCTGGAGCGGATCACGCACCTGGTGGGCACGGACACGCTTGGCGTGGCCAAGCCCGATCCGGCCATGTACCTTGAGGGCGTCCGGCTGCTGGGCACTGCCCCGGGCGAAACGCTGTACGTGGGCGATAACCGGCTGCTGGATGCGGAGGGTTCGACGGCGGCAGGGCTGCTGGGCGTCTGGCTGAACCGCATGGGTGAGGTTGTGGAGGGCTTCGAGGGCAGCATGGTTGCTTCCCTGGAGGAACTGCTGGCCTAACCGGACCAGCCGGCCACATAGGCGTTGCAGGCCGGGACCGCGGCCCCCCTTTTTGCAGGGCCGCGGTCCCGGCCTGTCTGCGTCAGCTGTCAGGGGGCCCGCAGGCCCGCGGCACGGCGGCGCAGGAGCAGGTAGGCCGCGACGGCGGCGGCCACGAGCAGCGCGATCAGCAGCAGGGCGATGCCCGGGTTGTCCAGCCAGGACGACGGCGACACTGCCGCCACTTTCGTGTGCAGCTCCTGCGTGCCGGCAGCGATTTTCGCGTTGCCGTCCGCCAGCTTGCCGGCGCCTTCCGCCAGTTTGCCGGAACCGTCGTCCAGCCGGCCGTTGCCATCGGCCAGCTGACCTGATCCTTCGGCGAGCCGTGCGGACCCCGATTCCAGTTGGCCCGTCCCACTGCTGAGCTTGACGGTTCCGTCGGAGAGGGCTTCCGTTCCCGCCAGCAGGCCCGGGTTCGCCGGGTCGCCGCCGCCGTTGATGCCCGCGCTGAGCCGGGTGGTGCCGTCCTGGAGGTTGTTGGCGGCGTAGATCAGGCCGGGACGGTCGGGGTCGCCCGGCACACCGTCCATCCCCACCCGGATCTTCGCCGTCCCCTCGGCCAGCATCGACGTGCCCAGCACCACGCCCGGGTTCTGCGGATCCGTCGCATTGAGCTTTTCCGCCAGGGTGGCAAAGCCCGCCTTCAACCGTCCGGCGCCGTCGTTCAACTCGCCGGCTCCCGTGGCCAGCCTGCCCGTTCCGGTCTTCAGCTGCCCGGCGCCGTCGTCCAGGGCCCCGGCCCCGCCGTTGACCTTTGCTGCACCGGCGTCAAGCTGTACCGCCCCGGCATAGGCCCTCCGGCCGCCGTCGGCCAGCTTGGCTATCTGGTCCTTGATCACTGCAAGGGGTACCAGGCCCTGCGGTCCGTTCGCTGCCGCTTCGAGCTGGTCCAGTCCCTGGCTGAGTGCGGCGAGCCCGTCGCCCTGTGCGGGGTCGTTGCCGGCACCCGGGTAACCCTTGAGCCGGTTTGCTCCGGCTGCCAGCTGGCCGGTGCCGTCCTTCAGCGCTGCGGTCCCGCTGCGCAGCTTGGTGGCGCCGGCATCAAGATCGCCGGCACCTGCGGCGAGCTGGCCCGTGCCTGCAGCGATCCGGCCCGCGCCGTCAGCAAGGTTGTTGGGTGCGTTTCCGGATGCGGTTGGGGTCAGCGCAGCGGAAAGAGCGACGGCGCCGGACTGAAGCTTCCGTGCGCCGTTGTCCACCTGGTAGATACCCGGTACCAGCTTGTTCAGCACATCATTCTGCAGCTTGGTGGTACCGGCGTGCAGCTTGTCCACCCCTGGTGCCAGCTGGTCGCGGACTCCGGAGAAGATCCGGCCGGCCCCCGACTGCAGGGCCGCGGCGCCGGCATTCAATTCGCTGCTGCCGTCCCTGACCTTGTTCGAGCCGTCCTTCACCTGCGCCGCGCCTATGTTCGCGGCCCCTGCTCCTGCTGCCAGCTGGCCCGAACCGTCTTTGAGTTGGTTGGCCCCCGCGGCAGCCTGCTCTGCTCCGTCCATCAGCTGCGCGGCACCGTTGGCGATCTGGCCCGTGAGGAAGGTATAAAACGCAAGGAAAAGAGCCAGCAGCAGGGACAGTGCCGTGATGGCGATGGATTGGGACCGGGTTTTGGGCTTGGCTGTTGCGATGGATTCTGTGCGGGTTGTCAACGCTGACACTTCCTAACTGGGCCACCGGGCGACGCTGCCCGGTGGTCGAAACCGTTGGTGGGAGGGCCATCCTGTTTCCTCGTGGGGGTGCCCGGATAGCGGGACGGGAAGTTGTTACTGATGGGTAACTTACTCGAGGGTAACCATACGGCGGGAGCGTGGGCAAGGGCCTGCATGGAGAAGTCCATGCGGCTGCCGGCGACTTCGTCGATCCCGATTTGTGCGAGCCGAAAGTCTCGGGTAAAGTAATTTCTCGTGCTGAGGCGCACGGAGCAGGGAAAAAGCCCTGAAAACCGGCCCGAAAGTGCCATTGGGATATGGTGTAATTGGCAACACTACGGTTTCTGGTACCGTCATTCTAGGTTCGAGTCCTGGTATCCCAGCTCTGATTTGAAAGCTGGCTTCAGCTGGAATTCAGTAGGTTTCCACTCGGTTCGCCGATTTGAAACCACGGCAAAGTGTGTGAAATACTCACTGAGCTTGAGCGGCGGAAACGCTGCCGGAAGTACTCTGGCCCCATCGTATAGCGGCCTAGTACGCCGCCCTCTCACGGCGGTAACGCGGGTTCGAATCCCGCTGGGGTCACCATCGAAATGGTCCCGGGCATTAGCCCGGGGCCATTTTTTATGAGCATCAGGCCGGTTCCCCTCCAGCCGGACGAGACCGCCTGCCGTTTCGAAGGAAACCGTCCTGCTGCGGGGGAATTCCCTGCTGGGGACGACACGCGGTGGAACTTCGCGCCCCCTACTCAACTGGCATGATGTAGCTGTGACCTCCCATGACGAGCACGGCCGCCCCATCCCGCCGGTGCCGCACGCCATGGCGGCAGTGACCCTGCTGGAGGAGATCCGCAGCGGCCTGGACGATGTGCTGCTGCCGCTCGCGCTGCCGGGCGCGGACCAGGCACGCCGCGAAACGTCGGCCGCGAGGGCGCAGCTGGACGACTACATCCTTCCGCGGTACCGGAGCCTGGACGCCCCCTTGCTTGCCGTCGTCGGCGGTTCCACCGGTGCCGGCAAATCCACCCTGGTGAACGGGCTCGTGGGGCATCCCGTCACGCGTGCCGGGGCCATCCGCCCCACTACCCGCCAGCCCATCCTGCTGCACAACCCCGCAGAGGGAACATGGTTTGAAGGGCAGCGGGTCCTGCCCGGGCTAAGCCGGATCCGCGGTACCCTCGCCGGCAGTCCGGCCGCCGCGGGCGCCATGCCGGAGCCGCGCGACGCCGCTTCGCTGGTGCTGCTGGCCGATCCGGCGGTTCCGGCCGGCATCGCACTCCTTGACGCCCCGGACGTTGACTCCATTTCCGACCAAAACCGCCTGCTGGCCGGCCAACTGCTGGCCGCCGCGGACTTGTGGGTGTTTGTCACCACAGCCAACCGGTACGCGGACGCCGTTCCCTGGAAGCTCCTCCTGGACGCGGCGGCGCGGGACATTACTGTGGCAGTGGTGCTGGACCGGGTGCCGCCGGGCGCGCAGGCGGAGGTAAGCGAGGACCTCCGCGGCCTGCTCGAACGGGAGGGGCTCGGTGGGAGCCGGCTGTTCATCATCGCCGAGACGGTCCTTGATCCGCACGGCATGCTGCCTCCCGGCGCTGTCAATGAGCTGCGGGACTGGCTTGGTGCCCTGGCCGCCGATGCTGCCGGCCGGGCCGCCGTCGCACGGCGGACCCTGAATGGAACCGTCCGCGCCCTGGCCCATCGGATTCCGGATATCGCAGGCGCCGTCCGTGAGCAGGAGCTGGCCGGCTCGCGACTTGAGGCCGACGCCTTGGCGGCTTACGCGGATGCCGCCAAGCGGATCCTTGATGCCACCCGCGACGGTGCACTCCTCCGGGGCGAAGTGCTGGCCCGGTGGCAGGATTTTGTGGGCACCGGTGAATTCTTCCGCGCCCTTGAGCAGAATGTGGGGCGGTTCCGGGACAGGCTGGGGGCCTTCTTCCGCGGTGAACCGGCACCGGCCGTCGGGGTTGAGTCGGCCATCGAAACGGGGCTTCAGGCCGTCATTGTGGACGAGGCCGCCAACGCAGCGGAGGACACCGACCAGCGGTGGCGCTCAGACCCCGCGGGGCGGCAGCTGCTGGGTCCGGACGACCTGTCGGGGACGGCGCCCGGGTTCGCCGAACGGGCAGCAGCGGAAATCCGGGCGTGGCAGGAAGCCCTGATGGAGCTGATCCGGACGGAAGGCCAGGGACGGCGGACGCAGGCCCGGTGGCTGTCCTTTGGCATCAACGGCCTCGGCGCCGCGCTGATGATCGTGGTGTTTTCGATGACTGCGGGCCTGACCGGACTGGAGATCGGCGTGGCGGGCGGAACCGCCGTCGTGGGCCAGCGCCTGCTGGAAGCGGTGTTCGGCGAGGACGCCGTGCGCCGCATGGCTGATAAAGCCCGTGAAGATCTGGCCGCGCGGTGCCGGCGCCTGCTGGCAGACGAGCAGGAGAAGTTCCTGCAGCGGCTGCCGGAAGGCAATCCCGCCCTCGCACAACGCCTTGCTGCGCAGGCCGGGGAACTGGCCCGGCTGGCGGAGAGCGCGTGAGCCGCCACGGCGGGGCACACGCGTCCTCCAAACTGGACGCCCGGCTCCAGGCGCTCCAGGACGCCCGGGAGCTGGGGGAGGGGGTCCTGCCGGACCAGGCGCTGCAGGACGTGTTCGACGTCCTGGAGCGCGCAAGTTCCCGCCGTTCCTTGTCCGGCGACCACACCGTGGTGGGATTTTTCGGGGCCACCGGAAGCGGCAAGTCCTCCCTCTTCAACGCGGTCAGCGGCGCGGAGATCGCGACGGCGGCGGCCCGCCGTCCGACGACATCGGAACCACTGGCAGGTGTTTGGGGAGCGGCAGGCAGCGAAGCCCTCCTCGACTGGCTGGAAGTGGGAAACCGGCATCACGCCGCGCCGGTGGACGGCTTCGCCGACGAACAGAGGGGGCTGATCCTGCTCGATCTGCCTGACTTCGACTCCACCCATGCAGCCAACCGCGAGATCGTGCAGCGGATGGTGGGGATGGTGGACGTCCTGGTGTGGGTGCTGGACCCGCAGAAGTATGCCGACGCTGCCGTCCACCATGGGTTCCTGGCGCCGCACGCTTCGCACGGGGCCGTCACGCTTGTGGTCCTGAACCAGGTGGACCGGCTCCCGGAACACGATGTGCAGCCCGTGCTCGACTCGCTGCACGCAATCCTTGCAGGTGAAGGGCTGGGACAGGTGCGGGTCCTCCCTTCATCGGCGGTGACGGGGGCGGGGATCGGGGAAGTGCGGGCGGCGATCCGGAAGGTGGCCGTCCAGCGCCAGGCCCAGTCCCGGCGGCTGGAGGCGGATATCACTAAGGCCGGGCAGGACCTGCGGCAGGCTTCCGGGGACGGCGACGCCGCAGGGGTCCGGCCGGCCGCCAGGTCCCGGCTCGCGGGCGAACTGGCTGTGGCAGCGAACGTGCCTGCCGTGGTGCGGGCCGTCGGCCAGTCCTACCGGCTGGAGTCCGTCCGGCGCACCGGCTGGCCCGTCACCCGCTGGCTCTCCAGGTTCCGCCCGGACCCGCTGCGCCGCCTCAATCTCCGCAGGGATTCACCTGCCGGGCTGAACCGGACCTCCCTGCCAGCCGCCGGCGCGCCGGAGCGGGCCCGGACGGACGCTGCCGTCAGGGAATTTGCGGACGCGGCCAGCGAGGGGGCTCCGGGACCCTGGCGGGCAGCGATTAGGGGGAGGGCCAGGGCCGGCCGGGACCGGCTGCCCGACGCCCTGGACCAGGCCATCGCCGGGACCGACATCGGGGCCAACCGCAAGGCGTGGTGGTGGGGTGCCTTCAACGTGGTTCAGTGGCTGGCGCTGCTGACGGTGCTGGGCGGCCTGGGCTGGCTTGGCGTCCTGGCCGGACTGGCCTACCTGCAGCTGCCGGTGCCCGAAGTTCCACGCGCGGAAGGCTGGCCGGTACCCACCCTGATGATCGCCTTCGGCCTGGTGCTGGGGATATTTTTGGCGGTCACCGGCCGTTTCATTGCGTCCGGTGCTGCCCGGGCGCGGGCTGCAAGGGCACGACGGCGGCTGAACAGCGCTGTGGCAGCGGCGGCGCAGGAGCTGGTGGTGGCGCCCGTGGAGGAGGAGATTGCCAGGCTGGCAGCCTTCAACAAGGCGCTGAAGAAGGCCATGGGGCCGTAGGGCTGCTACCGGCCCATAATGACCTAGCCGCCCGCCAGGGCGGCCGCGGCGTCCCGGACCTTGATGAGGGTGCGCAGGTTGCGGGTGGTGGTTGCGGCCTTGAACTTCGTTTTCGCGCTGATCTTGCTGAAGGGGCTGTCCAGTGTCCCTCCCGCCGGGGCCAGCCAGGCAAGCGCTTCGGGCCCCAGCCGCTGCTGGTCCTGGCTTTCAAGGGCTGACCCGGCCGCCTCCAGTTCGTCAAGGACGGCGGTGTCCGAGGACAGGGTGATATAGGTGTGGGTGGACCTGTCGTCGTCCGGGTAGGGGCAGCCATCCACCAGTTGGGCCACCCGCCCGGCGTCCAGGACCACAACCCACGCTTCATAGCCAAAGGCGGCCCGGAGGCACTTTTCGCATTCCTGTTTGACCGCTGCCGCGTCCAGGGTGCTGCTGAGCACCACGTTTCCGCTGGCCAGCAGGGTCTTTGCGTCCGTGAAGCCGCAGGATTTCAGCGCGTCCCGCAGGTCCGCCATCTTGATATTGATCCCGCCCACGTTGATGCCGCGGAGGAACACCGCATAGCTGCCCATGGGCACAGCCTAGCGGCCGGAGCCCCGGTGGGGCCGGCAGGAGCCTAGTCGTTGTTCTTGCGGAGGGCCTCGGTGAGGATGCGCCCGGCATTGCAGACAACTTCGGCGTGCAGGCGGCCGGGCTGGCGGGTCAGCCGCTCAATGGGACCGGAAATGGAGACGGCGGCAATCACCCTGCCGGACGGACCCCTCACCGGTGCCGAAACGGAGGCGACCCCCGGCTCACGCTCGCCAAGGCTCTGTCCCCAGCCCCGGCGTCGTACTCCTGCCAGGACGGTCGGCGTGAAACGGGCCGACTGCAGGCCCTCGAGGAGCCTGTCGTGATCCTCCCAGGCGAGCAGGACCTGCGCGGCAGAGCCGGCCTTCATGGACAACTGCGTGCCCACGGGAATGGTGTCGCGCAGGCCGATGGGGCGCTCCGCGGAGGCGACGCATACGCGCCAGTCACCCTGCCTGCGGAAGATCTGGGCGCTTTCGCCGGTGGCATCGCGCAGTTGCATGAGTACGGGCCCGGCCGAGGCGATCAGGCGGTCTTCCCCGGCGGCGGAGGCAAGCTCCACAAGCCTGCTGCCGAGCACGAACCGGCCCTGGATGTCTCGGCTGACCAGCCGGTGGTGCACCAGCGCTAAAGCGAGGCGGTGGACAGTGGGCCGGGCCAGGCCGGTGGCGGCTACCAGCTGCGCCAGCGTGGTGGGGCCGGCCTCAAGGGCATCGAGCACCTGGGCCGCTTTATCAATGACACCGACTCCACTAGAATTGTCCATGTAATGATATTGCCGTCTCAATATCTGAGATGCAAATCTTTCGGCTGGCGCAGCGCGGAGCCGTCCTGATTCAGTTGGATCAATCAGCCAAACAGCAGTGAAGGGAGATGGCCATGGCAAAGACATTGGCCGAGAAAGTCTGGGACGCACATGTGGTGCGCAAAGGTGACGGCGATGGTGCCAACGCCCAGCCGGACCTTCTGTACATCGACCTTCACCTGGTCCACGAAGTCACGTCCCCGCAGGCGTTCGAAGGCCTGCGGCTGGCCGGCCGCAAGCTGCGCCGGCCGGACCTGACCATTGCCACCGAGGACCACAACACCCCCACGCTGGACATCGACAAACCGATTGCCGACCTGACCAGCCGCACCCAGATCCAGACCCTGCGCAACAACTGCGCGGAGTTCGGCGTCCGGCTGCACAGCCTGGGCGATGCCGAGCAGGGCATCGTGCACGTGGTGGGCCCGCAGCTGGGCCTCACCCAGCCCGGCATGACGGTGGTCTGCGGCGACTCGCATACATCCACCCACGGCGCTTTCGGTGCGCTGGCCATGGGCATCGGCACCTCCGAGGTGGAGCACGTCATGGCCACCCAGACCCTGTCCCTGAAGCCGTTCAAGACCATGGCCATCAACGTCGAGGGCACACTGCGTCCCGGCGTGACCGCCAAGGACATCATCCTCGCCGTGATCGCCAAGATCGGCACCGGCGGCGGTCAGGGCTACGTCCTGGAATACCGCGGGTCGGCGATCCGCGCCCTGTCCATGGAAGCGCGCATGACCATCTGCAACATGTCCATCGAAGCCGGCGCCCGCGCCGGCATGGTGGCCCCGGACGAAACCACCTACGAGTACATGAAGGGCCGCCCCCACGCGCCGGAAGGCGAGGACTGGGACGCCGCCGTGGAGTACTGGAATACGCTGCGTACCGACGACGACGCCACCTTCGACGTGCAGGTTGACCTGGACGCCAACACCCTGGAGCCGTTCGTCACCTGGGGCACCAACCCCGGCCAGGGCGTGTCCCTGTCCGAGTCCGTTCCGTCACCCGGGGACTTCGGTGACGAAAACGCCAAGGCCGCTGCCGAGCGCGCCCTGCAGTACATGGGACTCGAAGCCGGCACGCCCATGAAGGACATCCGCGTGGACACCGTCTTCCTGGGCTCCTGCACCAACTCCCGGATGGAGGACCTGCGTGCCGCTGCCGACATCATCCGCGGCCGGCAAAAGGATCCGAACATCCGGATGCTGGTGGTCCCCGGCTCTGCCCGCGTCCGGCTGGAAGCCGAGGCCGAGGGCCTGGACAAGGTCTTCAAGGACTTCGGTGCTGAGTGGCGCTTTGCCGGCTGCTCCATGTGCCTGGGCATGAACCCGGACCAGCTGGAGGTGGGGGAGCGTTGCGCCTCAACCTCCAACCGAAACTTCGAAGGCCGGCAGGGCAAGGGTGGCCGCACCCACCTGGTCTCCCCGGTGGTGGCCGCAGCCACGGCAGTACGGGGCACGCTCAGCTCTCCATCGGACCTTGACCCGGCTCCCGAACCCGCCGCCATCCGCATCGACGCAGCCTAGGACAGCACAAATGGAAAAGTTCACCAAGCACACCGGTATCGGCGTCCCGCTGCGCCAGAGCAACGTCGACACCGACCAGATCATCCCCGCGGTCTACCTCAAGCGGATCACCCGGACCGGCTTCGAGGACGCGCTCTTCTCCGCCTGGCGCAAGGACCCCTCCTTCATCCTGAACCAGGAGCCCTACAACGCGGGATCGGTCCTGGTGGCAGGCCCCGATTTCGGCACCGGTTCCTCCCGTGAACACGCGGTCTGGGCGCTGAAGGACTACGGTTTCAAAGCCGTCCTGTCCTCCCGGTTCGCCGATATCTTCCGCGGCAACTCGGGCAAGCAGGGACTTCTGGCCGCGCAGGTTGCGCAGGACGACATCGAGCTCATCTGGAAGGAACTCGAAAACGCCCCGGGAACCCAGGTCACGGTGGACCTCGAGTCCAAGACCGTCGTCTGCGGCAACATCGTGGCGCCGTTCGACATCGACGACTACACCCGCTGGCGGCTCCTGGAAGGCCTCGACGACATCGGGCTGACCCTCCAGCACGAAGCCGACATCACCGCCTACGAGGCGACCCGCCAGGCGTTCAAGCCCAAGACCCTGCCGGCGAAGCTTTCCTAGCCCCGGGGCCACCATCCCGGCGGCGTGGCGCAGCGGGCGAAGGCCGCGCCACGCCCCGCCGCCGGTACCCCCTTATTTCGGTTCGGTAACGCGACCTCCTATGCTTGGTTGGAGCCTTTGCAAGGTTTTGGGGGCTAGTGATCGTGAGGAAACCGGTATATGAGTAGTGTTCTGACAATCCGCGGCGGTGTCCCGCTTACAGGCCGCGTCAGCGTCCGTGGGGCAAAGAATCTTGTCCCCAAGGCAATGGTGGCGGCGTTGCTGGGCAACGAACCCTCGGTGTTGCGGAACGTGCCGGAGATCAAGGACGTGGAGGTGGTCACCTCCCTGCTGCAGCTGCATGGGGTGACCGTGGAGAAGGACCCGGTCAACGGTGACCTCACCCTCGATCCCAAGGCCGCAAAGACGGCGCCGAGCACCGCGATCGATGCCCATGCCGGTGACTCCCGCATCCCCATCCTGCTGTGCGGACCGCTGATCCATGCCATTGGCGAAGCCTTCATTCCCGACCTGGGCGGCTGCAAGATCGGCGACCGTCCCATCGACTACCACCTGGATGTCCTGCGCCAGTTCGGTGCCGTCGTGGAGAAGCGCCCCGGTGGCATCCACATCTCTGCACCCAAGGGCCTGCACGGCGCCAAGATCTCGCTGCCGTACCCGTCCGTGGGCGCCACCGAGCAGGTCCTGCTGAGCGCCACCCGCGCGGAAGGCATCACGGAGCTGTCCGGCGCGGCCACCGAGCCGGAAATCATCGACCTTATCGCCGTGCTGCAGAAAATGGGCGCCATCATCAGCGTGCAGACGGACCGGACCATCCGCATCGAGGGTGTCCGTGACCTCGGCGGCTACAACCACCGTGCCCTCTCGGACCGCAACGAATCGGCGTCCTGGGCTTCGGCCGCACTGGTGACCCGCGGCGACATCTTCGTTGAAGGCGCATCCCAGCGCGACATGATGACGTTCCTGAACACCTACCGCAAGGTGGGCGGCGGAATGGACATCGGCGAGGACGGCATCCGGTTCTACCACAAGGGCGGAAAGCTGAACCCGCTGGTCCTTGAAACGGATGTCCACCCCGGCTTCATGACGGACTGGCAGCAGCCCCTGGTGGTTGCGCTGACCCAGGCCGAGGGCGTATCGATCGTGCACGAGACGGTGTATGAGAACCGTTTTGGCTTCACCGACGCCCTGATCCGCATGGGCGCCAGCATCCAGGTGCACCGGGAATGCCTGGGCAGTGTCCCGTGCCGGTTCGGCCAGCGCAACTTCCTGCACTCCGCGGTGATTTCCGGACCCACCCAGCTCAAGGGAACCGACATTGATGTCCCCGACCTGCGCGGCGGGTTCAGCCACCTGATTGCCGCCCTGGCCGCCACCGGAACGTCCCGGGTCACCGGCATCGACATCATCAACCGGGGCTACGAGCGGTTCACGGAAAAGCTCGCCGGCCTTGGGGCCGACTTCGACATCACCACCACGAAGTAGCGCGGCACCGTGAAGGAATCGGCCAAAAGCAAGGCCACATTTGTTTTCATTGCCAGCATCGCCCGGCCGCTGCTGAACCTGATGATGTCCAAGACGTGGGAAGGCACCGAAAAGCTTCCCGCCGGCGGCTTCATCGCAGCCCCCAACCACTGCACGGAGATCGACCCCCTTGTTGTGGGGCACATGCTCTACAACCAGAAGCGTGCCCCGCACTTCCTGGCCAAGGCCGCGCTGTTCAAGGTTCCCGGCCTGGGTGCGCTCCTGCGCGCCACCAAGCAGGTGCCGGTGGAGCGCTCGACGGCGGGAGCGAACCGATCGCTGCAAGTGGCCCAGGAGATTGTGGCTGAGGGCGGGGCGATCATCATTTACCCGGAGGGAACGCTGACACGCGATCCCGGGCTTTGGCCGATGAAGGGGCATACCGGCGCGGCAAGGCTGGCCCTCGAAGGCGATATTCCGGTGGTGCCCATTGCCCACTGGGGCGCGCACGAGGTGTTCCCCAGGTACGGCAAGCGGTTCCACGTGTTCCCCCGGAAGCACTCACGCGTCGTCGTGGGCGAACCGGTGGACCTGAGTGCGTTCCGCGGCCGCCCGCTGGACAAGGCCACCCTGACGGAGGCGACGGAAGTGATCATGGACGCGATCACGGCTTTGCTGGCAGGCCTGCGCGGCGAGCAGCCTCCCGCCGAACGCTGGGACCCGGCCAAGCGGCCGCAGGCCAAGCACGGACGGTTCGTTGACCGCGGCGAGCCCGAATCAGGAACGGAAGCTCCGTGACCGCTGACGGGAAGCCGGGGGCGGCGGGCACGGTAGCCGTCCTGGGTGCGGGATCGTGGGGGACAACCTTCGCGAAGATCCTCGCGGACGCTGCGATTGCCGCCGGAACGCCGCGCGTCATCAGGCTTTGGGGCAGGCGCGCCGGGGTGGTCGAAGAGATCAACAACTGCCACCGCAACAGTGAGTACCTCAAGGACATCGTCCTGCCGGAGAGCATCACGGCGTCCACAGACGTCCGCGCAGTCCTGGCGGGAGCCGACCTGGTGGTGCTGGCGGTTCCGGCCCAGTCGCTGCGCCCGCAGCTGCGCGAATGGAAGGACATGATCGCTCCCGGAGCTGTTGTGGTCTCCCTGATGAAGGGGCTGGAGCTGGGCACGGACGCGCGGATGAGCGAGGTCATCGCACAGGAACTGGGCCTGCCGCTGGAACGCATCGCAGTTGTCTCGGGACCCAACCTCGCCATGGAAATTGCGCGGGAAGAGCCTACGGCATCAGTCGTGGCATGCGCTGACTCCGCCACTGCAGGCTGGCTCGCCCGGACCTGCACCGCCCCCTACTTCCGGCCCTACACCACGGCCGATGTGGTCGGCGTCGAAATCGGCGGCATCGTCAAGAACGTGATTGCGCTGGCAGTAGGCATCTGTGAGGGCAAGCAGATGGGGGACAACACCAAGGCCTCGGTGATTACCCGGGGACTCGCGGAAACGTCCCGCCTCGCCTTGGCGCTGGGCGGCGAGGCCAAGACCATGGCCGGGCTCGCCGGGCTGGGCGACCTTGTGGCAACCTGTTCGTCCGCGCTGTCCCGGAACCACACGGCCGGGAGGCTGCTGGGCCAGGGCCTGACCCTGGAGGAGGTGGGCCGAAAGATGACCCAGACCGCCGAAGGCATCAAATCCGGCCAGGCCGTCCATGAACTCGCCGGCAAGCTCGGCGTCGACATGCCCATCACTGCCGCCGTCGTCGCGGTGCTGGCGGGCAAGCTGTCCGTTGACCAACTGGGGCCGGTTCTGCTGTCCCGGGAATTGAAACCTGAAGGCGATTACTGACCATGTCCCAAGACACACCCAACACAGGGGAAACTGCCACCAGCCGCAAGCCGCGGGTCGCCGTGCTTTTCGGCGGCCGCTCCAGCGAGCACGCCGTGAGCTGCGTCACCGCAGCAGGCGTGCTGGGCGCGATCAACAAGGACAAGTACGACGTCATCCCCATCGGGATTGCCAAAACCGGCCAGTGGGTTCTTGCCCCGGCCGAAACCACCCAGTGGTCGCTTGCCGCATCATCACTCCCCGAGGTAGTACCTTCCCCGCAGACCGTCACGCTTGCTGAGATCGGCGGGGAACACCAGCTGATCGTGGCGTCCCCCAACGAGGTTCCGCAGGAACTGGGCGCCGTCGACGTGGTCTTTCCGCTGTTGCACGGCCCCTTCGGCGAGGACGGGACCATCCAGGGGCTCCTTGAACTTTCCGACACCCGCTACGTCGGCGCCGGAGTCCTGGCATCGGCCGTCGGCATGGACAAGCACTACATGAAGGTGGTCTTCGAGGCCGCCGGACTCCGCGTGGGACCCTACGTGGCTGTGACCGACCGGCAGTGGCAGCGGGATCCCGAATCCGTCAGGAAGCAGGTGGACCGCCTCGGTTTCCCCGTCTTCGTCAAGCCGGCCCGTGCCGGCTCGTCGATGGGCATCTCCAAGGTTGATTCCCTTGAGGACCTGGACGCCGCGATCGAAGAGGCCCGCCGCCACGACCTCAAGCTGGTCATTGAAGCCGGAATTGTCGGCCGCGAAATCGAATGCGCTGTCCTGGAAGGCAGGGGCACCGATGCGCCCCGGACCTCGATGCCGGGCGAAATCTCGGTGTCCGGGGGGACGCACGAGTTCTACGACTTCAACGCCAAGTATGTGGAGGATGATGCCGCAGCCCTGAGCTGTCCCGCAGACATCCCCGCGGAAGCGATCTCCCGGGTCCGGGAGCTGGCGGCCGCCGCATTCGACGCCGTCGGCGCCGAGGGCCTGAGCCGCGTGGATTTCTTCTACACCCCCGAGGGCGAACTGATCATCAACGAGATCAACACCATGCCCGGCTTCACGCCCAAGAGCATGTACCCGCAGATGTGGGCAGCGTCCGGACTGGGCTACGCGGACCTGATCGACGAACTCATCCACCTGGCCCTGAACCGCAAAACCGGCCTTCGCTGATCCACGCCGGAACCCTCCCGGCGTGGGCCCACCCGCCTGGACCTACCGGCTCTTCGGCAGGTTCTGCAGGTCTTCCTGGCCCACGCAGTTCCGTGCTGACGGCACCTTTTCGGCAGCTGCTGCCAGGTCCGCGAGTACGGTTGCGGAGCTGATTTTGTCCGGGTCCATCAGGATTTCCGTGGCCGGTTCCCGCCCGTAGGTGGTCAGCGTCCACACCGGGTCGCCCTCCTTGATGACCCAGTCGACGCCGTTGACGGTCACGCAGCGGTCCGTCGTAGGGCCTGGCACATTGACGCCGCAGCGGAGGATGACAAGCGACGGGTCGCCCCAGGCTGCGGTGGCCTGGCTGTTGGTCTTCCGCAGCTTTGAATCGCCGATGGCGTCCGGCAGGGCCACCATCATCGGTGCGCACAGCGGATTGGCGGCGTCCCTGGCGGGCGTGACGTCCACCGCGGGGGAGCAGGCGGTCAAGGAAAGGGCGGCAATTCCCCCAACCATCGCCATCCTAGCGGCACGGGCGGACAGGGGCAGCTGGGGATGGTGCATGATCCCAGCCTATCGCCGCCGTCGTCCCCGCCCGGACACGATGTCGGCCGGGCGCGGTAGCGTAGTGGCGTGCCTGAAGACCTCCGTAACCGCGTCGCCTGCCAGCCCACCGTCGCCGGCCTTTCCGAAGCCGAGCTGCTGGACCGGATTTTTCCGCGCCTCCGGATGGCCGGGGGCCACACCGCCAGCACGTTGCTGGGTCCCGGCGATGACGCCGCCGTCGTCGCAGCCCCGGACGGCAGAACCGTCATCAGCATCGACACCCAGGTCCAGGACCAGGACTTCCGCCTCCTGTGGCCCAACGGCTACCGCACCACCGGGTTCGACGTCGGATGGAAGGCTGCGGCACAAAACCTCAGCGACATCAACGCCATGGGCGCACAGGCAATATCCATGGTGGTCAGCCTCACCCTCCCCGTGGACACGCCCGTGAGGTGGGTGGAGGACCTGGCGGACGGGTTGACAGCCGGAATCCGTGAACTTGGCGCCGCGCGTTGCTCCGTGGCCGGCGGGGACCTGGGCCGGGGCCGCGAAATCTCGGTAACCGTGGCGGTGCTGGGGACGCTCGACGGCGGACAGCCGGTCCTGCGGTCCGGCGCCCGGGCGGGGGACATCCTGGCGCTGGCAGGAACAGCAGGCCATGCCGCCGCAGGCCTGGCGCTGCTTGAATCGGACATCGCCGTGGACACCCTCACCCCGGCCGAGCGCGCCTTCGTGGACCTGCAGTGCCGGCCGCGTCCGCCGCTGCATGCCGGGCCTGCAGCCGGGGCGGCGGGTGCCACGGCAATGCTGGACATCTCGGACGGACTCCTGCGGGACGGCAAGCGGCTGGCCGCTGCCAGCAACGTCGCCGTCGCGCTCGATCCGGCCGGCCTGGCGCAACTGGCGGGCCTCCTGGCCCCCGCCTCCGCCCGCCTGGGCGGGGACGGCACGGCATGGGTGCTGGGCGGCGGAGAGGACCACGGGCTCCTGGCCACATTCCCGGCGGGCGTTCAGCTGCCACCCGGATTCACTGCGATAGGCTCGATACATGCACTCGGTACCGACGAAGGCCCGGGCGTCCTGATTGCGGGCCGGGCCGCGGACACCGGGGGATGGGATCACTTTGCACACTAAGGTTGCCGCCAACGCGCTGGCGATGAAGAGGTGGCTGGGCAAGGCTGAAACTGCCCTGGGAAACCACAGCGACCGGCTCAACGCCATCAACATCTTCCCGGTGGCCGACGGCGACACGGGCACCAACCTCTATCTCACCGTGCGCGCTGCCGCCCGCTCCCTGGTGCTCGCCGAGGATCAGCCGGCCCCGGTCGACGTCGGGGAAGTCCTTGCCACGGCCGGGCAGGCCGCCATGGAGGAAGCCAGGGGAAACTCGGGAACTCTTTTTTCCGTGTTTCTTTGCGCCGCCGCGGAACCCCTTGCCGGCCATACCCGGTTGACCTCCACGCTCCTGTCGGCAGCGCTGAACCGTGCCCAGATCCGCGCATGGTCCGCACTGAGTGATCCAGTTCCGGGAACCATGTTGTCGGTCATGGAAGCGGCAGCCCGTGCGGCAGCCGCCGTCGACGCCGCCCAGGACGGCGATGACAGCAACCATGCGCTGGGCCTGGCCCTGGACGCGGCGGTGGAGGGTGCGCTGGCCGCCGTGATCCACACCGAGGAGCAGCTCGATGCCCTGCAGTCCGCCCATGTGGTGGACGCGGGCGGCGTGGGCATGCTGCTGATCCTCGACTGCCTCCGCTCCGCCGTCCTGGGCGAGGAACTGCAGAGCGAACTCCTCGATGGCCTGCACGGCTACGACGTCTCCGATCCCCACATCCACACTTCCATGCCGGACGACGACGGCGTGGAAGTCATGTGCACCATCAACCTTTCGCCCCTGAATGCCGCCACCCTCCGGCAGCGGCTGGACGAGATCGGCGAGTCCGTCATCATGAGCCAGGTGGGCAACGGCTCGGATCCCGAGGGCAACTACCGGTGGCGGGTCCACGTCCACGTTCCGGAACCTGACGCGGCCGTGGACATCATCAGGTCGCTGGGGGAGCCGTCCCAGATCAGCATCAGCGAGTTGGCGCTTCCCCGGGACCCGGATGCGGAAAAGGTGAACACCGGCGGGCATGAACGCTGAGCTGGACCTCGCCCTGGAACGCCGGATCGGAAAGCGCTCCGCGGCCGTCATTGAAAAACACCTTGGCATCACCACTGTCGAAGGCCTCCTCAATTACTTTCCCCGCCGCTACCTCATGCGCGGTGAGCTGACTCCCATCAGTGAGCTCCCGCTCAATGAGGACGTCACCCTCATCGCCCGGGTGCTGTCCAGCAGCACGCGGGCAATGCAGGCACGGCGGGGGACCATCACGGACGTCATCGTTTCCGACGACGACGGGCAGCAGGGCCTCCGGCTGGTGGGCGGCAGGGACTACCACGGCAAAGTGCCCGGGACCCTCAAGATCAGCTTCTTCAACGGCTACAAGGCAAAAGCCGAGCTCCTGCAGGGACGGCGGGCGCTGTTCTCGGGAAAAGTCACCAGCTTCAAAGGCCAGCTGGGCCTCACCAACCCGGACTTCCAGCTCCTGGACGATGACCCCTTCGTGCAGGGCACCGGTGACCCCGCGAAACTCGCCGCGATGCCCATCCCCGTGTATCCCGCCACAGCCAAGCTTCCCAGCTGGAGGATCCAGAAGGTGATCGGCACCCTGCTCGAAACCGTGGACCTGGGTGCGCTGCCGGATCCGCTTCCACCTACGGTCGCCGCGAGGGAAGGCTTCCTGCCCGTGGCGGAGGCGTACCGGCTCATCCACGCGCCGGAAATCGCCGCCGACTGGAAACGCGCCCGGGACCGGTTCCGGTACCAGGAAGCCCTGGTGCTGCAATCAGCGCTTGCCAGGCGCCGGGCCCAGCTCGCCGCCGAGGAAGCCACCGCACGGCGCCCTGTCACAGACGGTCTCCTGGCTGCCTTCGACCAGGACCTGCCCTTCACGCTCACAGCCGGCCAGGCCGCCGTCGGCAAGACCCTCGCCGCGGAGCTGGCGCAGGCAGCCCCCATGAACCGGCTGCTGCAGGGTGAAGTGGGCTCAGGGAAAACCGTGGTGGCGCTGCGGGCCATGTTGCAGGTGATCGACGCCGGCGGCCAGGCCGCACTCCTGGCGCCCACCGAAGTGCTCGCCGCCCAGCATTACGACTCCATCCGCCGCACCCTGGGCGTGCTCTCCAGCGACGGACTCCTCGGCGGGCCGTCCGGGGGCAACGGGCCGTCCGTGCAGGTCACGCTTCTGACCGGGTCCATGCCCACTGCGGCACGGAAACAAGCCATGCTGGACGCCGCCTCGGGGACCGCAGGAATCATCATCGGCACCCACGCCCTCCTCAGTGACAACGTGTCCTTCTACGACCTCGGCCTGATCGTGGTGGACGAGCAGCACCGCTTCGGTGTGGAACAGCGCGATGCCCTGCGGGCGAAGGCCCGGAAACCGCCGCACCTGCTCGTCATGACCGCCACGCCCATTCCCCGCACCGTAGCGATGACCGTGTTTGGCGACCTTGAGACCTCCACCCTCGACGAACTGCCAAAGGGCCGGGCCCCGATCACCACCTACCTCGTGGGCCTTGCGGAAAATCCCGGCTGGGTGGCACGGATCTGGGCACGTGCCCGGGAAGAGATCGACGCCGGCCACCAGGTGTACGTGGTCTGTCCCAAGATCGGAACAGACGACGACGGCGACTTCAGCCCCGGGGAGGCGGCACCTCCCGGCATGGACACAGAGGAGACGCGGGAGCTCGCGTCGGTCACCGCCGTCGTGGACCATCTTCAGGGCGAGCCCTCGCTGGCAGGGGTGCCGCTGGCTCCCCTGCACGGACGCCAGGACCCCGACCTGAAGACCGAGACCATGGCCGGGTTCACCGCCAACCGCATCAAGCTGCTCGTCTCCACCACCGTGATCGAAGTGGGGGTGGACGTCCACAACGCCACCCTGATGGTCATCCTGGACGCCGACAGGTTCGGCATCTCCCAGTTGCACCAGCTTCGCGGCCGTGTGGGCCGCGGCGGACTGCCGGGAACCTGCCTGCTGGTCACCGCCCTGGAACCGGGCCACCCAAGCCGGCGGCGGCTGGATGCCGTGGCGGCCACCACCGACGGGTTTGTGCTCTCCCAGGAAGACCTCAAACTGCGGCGCGAGGGCGACATCCTGGGCGCTTCCCAGTCCGGCGGACGGTCCACATTGAAACTGCTGCGGGTGCTCGAACACGAAGACGTCATCGCCCGGGCCAGGGAGGACGCCCAGGCGATCGTAGGCGGCGACCCGTTGCTGTCCGGCTACCCGGAACTCGCGGACGCCATCGAGAAATACCTCAACCCTGAGAAGGAGGCGTTCCTTGAACGCGGTTAGCAAAGAAAGCGGAGCGGGCGCCGGCGGATCGCGGTGGGCACGGTGACCAGGATTATCTCCGGCGTTGGTGGCGGAACGCCGTTGGCGGCGGTTCCCGGGTCCTTGACCAGGCCTACGACAGACCGGGTGAAGGAAGCTCTGTTCTCCCGCCTGGACGCCTTCGAGGTGATTTCCGGGGCGCGGGTGCTTGATCTATACGCGGGTTCGGGTTCCCTGGGGGTGGAAAGCGCCAGCAGGGGAGCCGCGACAGTGGACCTGGTGGAATCCGACGCCAAGGCCAGCGGTGTGTGCCAGCGCAACGCGGACCTCATTAACGGAGTCCTGGGCCGAAAGGCCGTCACGGTGCACCGCTCCAGGGTGGAACCTTTCCTGGACCGGGCCGCGGAATCTGCGGCCTGGGACCTGGTGTTCCTGGATCCGCCGTATCCGTTGGAGGAAGCCGCACTGTCGGCGGTGCTGCAGAAGCTCGCCGCGCACCTGGTCCCGGGTGCCGTTGTGGTGGTGGAACGCTCGTCCCGCTCCCCGGAACCGCAGTGGCCGGACGGGATGACGAGGTTCGCCGAAAAGAAGTACGGGGAAACCCGGCTGTGGTTCGCCGAGCCGTTCGTGCCCGACGCCATCGCTCCGGATGACCTGGCCGATGTTGCCGGACCTGACACCCAGGGCACCTAGCCCGCCAAGGCGCTCAGCCCGAGAAGGGGTCCAGATCCACTCCCGCCAGGACACGGGCAGGGTGGGGGCCCCGGGCGGTCAGCTCAGCTGTCCACGATTCCGGCCAGGGGCCCTGTGTGCCTGCCAGGATGATGTTGCCCGGGTACCTGCCCTCGAACATGCCCGCTTCCGCAAAGGCACCCACATCCGCCATTGCCGCGCGCATCGCCGCCACCTGGCTCCGGACCAGTGTGAGGGCCGCCTCGTCGCCCACGTTGACGATCAGCAGGCCGTCCGGGCGCAGACGCTCCCTGGCTTCGCGGTAGAAACCGCTGGTGGCGATGTGGGCCGGCGCTTCCGGGCCGGAAAAGATGTCCAGGATTACGACGTCGAACGTGAGTCCCGGATCGAGGGCACCGAGCGCCTCGCGGGCGTCGCCGATGACGGTGGTCAGGTCTGTCCCGTCGGGCATGGGAAGGTGCCGAAGGACAAAGTCGAGCAGCTCACGTTCCAGCTCGACCGCGTACTGGAGCGAACCGGCGCGGGTGGCCTGGATGTAGCGCGCAAGCGTCAGCGCCCCTGCCCCCAGGTGGAGGGCGCTGATCGGCTCGCCGGGAGGGGCGGCCAGATCCACCAGGTGCCCGATCCTGCGGAGGTATTCGTAGAAGATGTCCTCCGGCCGGTCGAGGTTGACGTGGGATTGTTCGGAGCCGCCGATGCTCAGTACATAGCCCCCGTCAGTGAACGCATCGGGTTCGATGGTGGCATGCCGGCCGGTGGTCCGCAGGAAGCGGCTGGCGTGCACGCCGCTGCCGCCGGACATCAGAGCCTTCCGCGCAGGGTGGACAGCCGCGCCGCAGCCTCCTCCAGGACTTCTGTCTTTTTGCAGAACGCGAACCGGAGCAGGCTTCGCATCCGCTTCGCGCCTTCCGCATGGCAGAAGACCGGAACGGGAATGGCTGCGACGCCCACCAGTGCCGGCAGGCGGCGGGCGAGGTCCAGGGCATCGGTGATGCCCAGCGGAGCCGTATCCACATTGACGAAGTAGGTTCCCTGTGGTGTGAAAACGTCAAAGCCCGCCGCCCGAAGTCCGGCGCTGAGGATGTCACGTTTCGTCTCAAGGGCGGCGGCGATGCCCGTGAAGAAACTGTCCGGCAGGGCCAGCCCCTTGGCGATCGCGGCCTGGAAGGGAGTGCCTGAGCTGTAAGTAAGGAATTGCTTGACCGTGCGGACGGCGGAGACCAACTCTTCGGGCCCGCTCAGCCAGCCGATCTTCCAGCCGGTCAGGGAAAAGGTCTTTCCGGCAGAGGAAATGGTGATGGTGCGGGCGGCGGCCCCTGGAAGGGTGGCAACGGGGGTATGGGCCACGCCGAAGGTGAGGTGCTCATACACCTCATCCGTGATGACAATGCTGCCGTGCTTCTCCGCGAGCTCCACCACGCGCTGCAGGACGGCCGGCGGAAAAACGGCGCCGGTGGGATTGTGCGGGTTGTTCAGCAGTACCACGCGGGTCCGCCCGTTGAACGCTGCCTCCAGGGCCGCCATGTCCGGCATGAAGTCCGGGGCAGCGAGCGGCACCGTGACGTGGGAGGCGCCGGAAAGCCCAATGACCGCGCCGTAGGAGTCATAGAAAGGCTCGAACGTCAGGACCTCGTCGCCGGGTCCGGCAAAGGCCAGGAGGGCCGCGGCGATGCCTTCGGTGGCTCCGGTGGTGATGATGACTTCGGTTGCCGGGTCCGGCGCAAGCCCGTAGAACCGTTCCTGGTGTGCGGCCACCGCCTGGCGGAGTTCGGGCAGGCCCTTGCCGGGCGCGTACTGGTTGGCCCCCGCTGCGATGGCTGCCCGGGCTGCCTCCCGGATTTCGGCAGGCCCGTCCTCATCGGGGAAGCCCTGGCCCAGGTTGATGGCCCCGGTCTGGACGGCCAGGGTGGTCATCTCTTCAAAGATGGTGACACCCAGCCCGCCGTCGGGCGCCAGGAGGTTGGCACCGAGCGCCGTACGCTGCCAGGGCGCAGGTGCCAAGGGGGTGGAAAGTTCCCGTGGTGGATGCATCCAGTCATGGTATCCCGGCCTTTCCATGGGGTAGGTTCGGAGCATGAGACGCGCTGTGTGCCCCGGATCCTTCGACCCCATCCACAACGGCCATCTCGAAGTCATCGCACGGGCTGCCGGTCTTTTCGACGAGGTCATCGTGGCCATTTCCACCAACTACGCCAAGAAGTACATGTTCAGCCTGGAAGAGCGGCTGGAAATGGCGCGCGAAACGCTGGCACTGCTCAAGGGCATCGTGGTGGAACCGGTGGGCGAGGGGCTCCTGGCGGAGTACTGCCGCCAGCGGGGCGTGTCGGCCATCGTCAAGGGGCTCCGGTCCTCGTCGGACTTTGACTACGAGCTGCCCATGGCCACCATGAACCGGCAGCTGAGCGGGGTGGAGACAGTGTTCCTCCCGGCAGAGGCCAGCTACGTCCATTTGTCCTCCACCCTGATCAAAGAGGTGTCGTCCCTGGGTGGCAGCGTGTCCGACTACGTGCCCCGCTCGGTGCACCGCCGCATGGTTTCCGGCGAGCCTTCGGCGGATCAGCAGCCAAAGCGGTAGGCTGGATCGGTACTTCGGCGCTTCCTCGTGCCGGTTTGAGTCGCTGCGGCTCTTCAGGCTAAGATGGTACGTCGGTCATATGTTCAACAGGAGTTCTCATTAACAGAGATGCTGGTTCGCCCTTGGCGTTCGACGTCAAGGACCTCGGGCGCAGCCCGGGAAGCATGCGGACACTGAAGGAACATGTACCCGCACCGGGTGATCTTGGTGTGGCGCTCATTGGTGTTCAGGAAGGCTCGGATGTCGAGCTGGATCTGAGGCTGGAGGCCGTACACGAAGGAATTCTGGTATCAGGAACCGTGGTTGCCGAAGTTACTGGCGAGTGCGGCCGATGCCTGGATCCCCTTGCGTATGACCTTGAGGTCAATGTGCAAGAACTTTTCTTCTACGAGGGCATTCAGCTTTCGGATGGAGAAGATGATGAAGAGCAACGTCGAGTCGAGCACGATGTAATCGATCTTGAACCGGTGTTGCGGGACGCGGTTGTCACCAATCTGCCGTTCCAGCCGGTGTGCCGGGAAGACTGCCAGGGCCTTTGCTCCGAATGCGGAGCTCGCCTGGAAGACGAGCCGGGGCACCACCACGAGGTCCTGGATCCTCGCTGGGCTGCCCTAGCTGATATGGCTAAGCCTGACCGGCAAAATTGATTTGTACGTGTTTGTCTAGAGAGAAATGAGTTAGCCGTGGCTGTTCCCAAGCGGAAAATGTCTCGCTCGAATACCCGCGCCCGCCGCTCGCAGTGGAAGGCGACCGCCCCCCACCTGGTGAAGACCGTTGAGAACGGCCAGGTCACCTACAGCCTGCCGCACCAGGCAAAGGTCGTTACCGACTCTGCCGGCACCGCGCTGTTCCTTGAGTACAAGGGCCGCAAGGTCGCTGACGTCTAATCGGCCCAACAGGCTGACTGATGTCTTCAACTGAAGAGCTTCTGAAGCGTCTCGGTGTCACTATTGACGCCGGGACGCTTCGTCTTGCGCTTACCCACCGTTCGTACGCATACGAGAACGGCGGCATACCCACCAACGAGCGGCTCGAGTTCCTGGGCGACTCCATTTTGGGATTCTCCGTCACCGATGCCCTCTACCGGGACAACCCGGACCTGCCCGAAGGCGAACTCGCCAAGCGCCGGTCCGCCGTCGTCAGTACCCGGGCCCTCGCCGGGATCGGCCGCAGCCTCGGCATCGGTGAGTACATCTACCTGGGGCAGGGCGAAAAGCTCACCCACGGCAAGAACAAGGCCTCCATCCTCGCGGACACCATGGAGGCCCTGATCGGGGCAACGTACGTTTCCAACGACATCGAGACCGCGCGCCAGCTGGTCATGCGGCTGGTCGGTCCGCTGCTGAAGGACGCCGCAGTCCTGGGCGCCGGCACCGACTGGAAGACCAGCATCCAGGAACTCGCCGCCAGCCGGCAGCTGGGCAGCATCCACTATGCAGTGGACGGCTCCGGCCCGGACCACGCCCGCACCTTCACGGCGGTGCTGAACATTGGCGGCAAGGCCTACGGCAAGGGCTCCGGCCATTCCAAGAAGGAAGCCGAACAGGAGGCAGCGGAAGACGCCTGGCGGGTGCTCTCCGGAGCCGGGGCCCAGGCTGACCCCAGCACCTCCGCAGGCTCCATAGCCGCCAAGTAGCGCTCCGTGCCTGAATTGCCAGAGGTCGAAGTGGTGCGCCGCGGCCTGGTGAACTGGGTCCGCGGCAGGACCATCCGCGCCGTGGACGTCATCGATCCCCGCTCCATCCGGCGCCACGCCCTCGGGGCAGGGGACTTCATCGGCAACCTCGAAGGCGCCACGGTGGCCGACGTCGTGCGGCGCGGCAAGTTCCTCTGGATGCCGCTGCTGGACGGCACCGCTGCGCTGCCGAACGCCGGGGAGGACACCCGCGTTCCCGAGGTGGCGCTCATGGCGCATCTGGGCATGAGCGGGCAGCTGCTGATGCAGGGCCCCGGCGTTCCCGATGAAAGGCACCTCAAGGTCCGTTTCCGGCTCAGTCCCCGCGACGGCATGCCGGACCAGCTGCGGTTCGTGGACCAGCGGATCTTCGGAGGCGTTTTTGTCACCGCCCTGGTACCCACGGACGACGGCGGCCCGGGCGGCCTCGCGGAATCCCCCCTTCCCCTGATCGCCGCCGAAGCCGCGCACATTGCGCGCGATCCACTGGACCCTTCGTTCTCCTTCGACCTCTTCTACCAGCGGCTTCGGAAGCGCCGGACCGGCCTGAAGCGGGCACTGCTGGACCAGGGCCTGGTCTCCGGTATCGGGAACATCTATGCCGACGAAGCGCTGTGGCGGGCCCGGCTGCATTACGCCCGGCCCACCGATACCCTGCGCCGGGGGGACGCCCGGCGTGTCCTCGACAGCGCCCGCGAGGTCATGCTCGATGCCCTGGCCGCAGGAGGAACCAGCTTCGATTCCCTGTACGTCAACGTCAACGGCGCCTCAGGCTACTTCGACCGGTCCCTCAACGCGTACGGCCGCCAGGGCGAGCCGTGCAAAAGGTGCGCGGCCGCAGGAATCCAGGCGGTCATCCGCCGCGAGCAGTTCATGAACCGCTCGTCCCACACCTGCCCCGTGTGCCAGCCGCGGCCACGCAACGGCCGCTGGTAGCACCGGGCCGCCCAGGCGATGGGCTCAGCGGGTGCCATAGTGTGCTGCCAGCCGCGCCAGGCCTTCGTCGATCGGGACGGCCGGAGTCCAGTCGAGGAGTTCCCGGGTTTCGCGCTGGTCGAACCAGTGGGCGGTGGACAGCTGCTCAGCGAGGAATTTCGTCATGGGCGGTTCGTCCTGCATTCCAAGCCTCAGCCACAGTTTTTCCACCACGGACCCCGCCGCCCTGGCAAACCGCCCCGGGACGGACCACGACGGGGCAGGCACGCCACCGGCGGCGCAGATGCCGGCAATCAGTTCGCCCACCGGCCGTGGCTCCCCGTTGCTGACAACCAGCGCCCTGCCATGGATGTGGCTGATGCGCTCCAGCGCGGCAACAATCGCCGACGCGGCGTTGTCCACGTACGTGGTGTCGATCAGGGCAGCGCCCGCATCCAGCAGCGGCAGCCGGCGCCGGGCAGCCCGCGCCAGCACCCGTTCCACCAGCTGCGTGTCCCCGGGTCCCCAGACCACGTGCGGCCGAACGGCAGCAACGCGGAAGTCCGGGGCGTCCGCGGCAAGGGCCAGCAGTTCCGCCTGGGCCTTGGTGCGGGAATAGTCCCCGTGGGCATGCTCCGGGTCCGCAGGCTCTGCGCCCAGGCCCGCAATGGCGGCGCCGGAATTGGCCACTGACGGCGAGGACACGAAGATTAGGTTCCGCACGCCAGCCGCGCGGGCGGCGAGGAGCAGCCGCCGGGTGCCGTGGACGTTTACTTCGTCGAACTCTGCGGCACGGCCGGTGAAGGAGACCTTGGCCGCCAGGTGGATGACTGCCTCGGCACCCCGGACGGCATCGCTGACCGCGGCGTCATCGGTGAGGGATCCGCGGTGGTCCGTGGCGCCGTCGACCCCTGAGGGACGCCGCTGGAAGGTGGTGACGTCATGGCCCCGGTGCACCAGTTGTCCGGCGACTCCGCGGCCCAGGAGTCCGCTTGCACCGGTAACGAGGACTTTCATGGCGTCCCCGCGCGTCCGCCGGCCAGGACGGAGGCAGCCCACCGGGACAGGCGCGTCCGGTCGATCTTTGCGTTGTGGCGGATATCTGTAGGCTGCGCGGGGACCACCAACACGGCGGCCACGGAAATGCCCGCCGTGCGCGCGGCTTCCCGGACCTTTCCAGCCAGTTCCGGACCGGCAGGGCCGGCTTTCCGGACGGGCGGGACCGTCTCGACCACGGCGGTGACGGCCTGCGTCCCCGCCGGCCCCACGCCAACAATCGCGGCCATCCGGATGCCGGCCACGCGTTCGATGGCCTGTTCGGCGCCGACCGGTGTCACCACCGAACCGGGCGCGGTGACGACGTGCGCAAGCCGGCCTTCCACCCACAACCGGCCGTCGGAGTCGAAGTGGCCGACGTCGCCGGTGCGGTGCCATCCGGCCACACCGGTGCTGGCTTCCTGGGTCAGCCAGAGCCGGTCGTACATATCCTTGACGTGCGGCGCACTGACCAGGATTTCTCCTGTGATTCCCGCGTCCGTGACAGGAGTTGAACCGGGGGCTGTGCCGTCTGCCGCCAGGGGGATGACGGCCACCCGGGCGCCGTGGACGGGCCGGCCCACGCAGACACCGTTGCCGGCCCCGGGCTTTGTTCCGGATCCGGCGTCGAAAGCCGCGGCCCTGATTTGTTCGAGGCTGATGTCGGTGACGGGGAGCGCTTCCGTCATTCCGTAGGGCGTGTGCAGGGAGGCACCCGGCAGGAGCCGCTGCATCTCCGCAAGGAGCGGTTCGGGAACGGGGGCGCCTGCGGAGAGCAGCAGTTCAACCCGTTTCAGCGCTGCGGTGCCCTCCGCACTGAGTCCGCCGCTGGTGGCGACGACGTTGCGCAGGGCAGCCGGCGAGGCGAAGACCACGGTGGCGTCGATGGCCGCTGCGGCGTCCGCGAGGGCCCGCGCGGTCAGGGTTCGTGGCGCGGTGACATCCATCGCCGGCGTCACGGACACGGTTCCCAATGCCGGTCCGAGCAGGGCGAAGGGCGCGAAACCCGCCACCAGCCGCTGGCCCGGATGGATCCCGAAGGTTTCGGCCACGGTGTCCCGCATCGCGGCGAGTTGCCGGTGCGTGTACAGCACGCCCTTGGCCGGACCGGTGGAGCCGGAGGTGAAGAGCACGGCGGCGGGGGAGTCCGGGTCCGGCCAGTATGTGCCGTTCCCGTTGCCGTTGCCGTTGCCGTCGCCGGGCCCGGCGGAGCGCACCCTACCCGCCGTTGTTAGTGCGGCCAGGGAGGTTTCCACTCCGAGAATCCGGCGGCGGGCGGCCGGGAGGTCGCGTACGCTGATGCGCCTGGCCGCCCATCCCAGGACGCGGGCAGCTGCCAGCGCCCTGTCGATGCCGATCAGAAAGTCGGGAGTAGCCCCCTTGACCGCCCGGCTCAGTCCCTTCGTCCCGAGTCCGGCATCGGCCACCACCACTACGGCTCCCAGCCGCAGGCAGGCATACAGGGCCACGGTCAGGTCCACCCCGGGCGGGACCATGAGGCTCACCCGGCTGCCCGGCCTTACGCCTGCCAGGTGCAGGCCGGTGGCCAGGCGGTGGACGTCCGAGTCCAGCTGCTGCCACGTCAGGGAACGGGCCACGGTGCCGTCCGCAGCCATTTCGACGACGGCCGGCTTACCTCCGGCGGGTCCTGCCGCCTGTTCGGCGAGGAGCGTCCACAGTGGCTGGAAACCTTCGCGGGCCGGTGGCTGGGAAGCGGCGTTCCCCACCGCGGGCGAACCGTTGCCGCCGCCGCTGACGCGCCCGGCCAGCCAGTCGAAAACCGCCGGGGCGATGTCCCGGTCCTCCACGAGCAGGTGTCCTGCGCCCTCGTAGCGGTGCACGTCAGCATGCGGGAGGCGGGTGATGAGGTCCTTGAGGTAGCGGTCGGAAAAGATCGGGTCGCGCGGACCCCACAGCATCAGGGCAGGGACCTTCAGGTTCCGGAGGCCTTCCGCCACGCCGCTGAGCGCAGAAAAGCTGGGATGCCAGGCGTCCACGGGAATGTCGGCAACAAAGTTTCCCACCCCGGCCCGCCGCTCGGCTCCGCGGTAGGGGGCCATATACGCCTTCCGGACATCCGCGGGCAGCGGCGGGTGCGCCAGCGAATGCGTCACCCGCAGGAAGGAGTCGGATGTGGTGGTTCCCCATGTGAGCACGGCAGGGTGCAGGGCAAGGCGCAAGGCCGGGGGAATGGACGAGCCTGCAGGCTGGTGAACGGCCGTGTTGGTCAGTACCACGCCGGCCAACTGGTGCTGGTGGGCCAGCGCCCAGCCCAGGCCGACCACTCCGCCCCAGTCATGCCCCACCGAGACGACCGGTCCCTCCAAGGCCAGCGCGTCCGTCAGGTCGCCCAGGTCCTGGATCCTGTCAGCCAGCCGGCGGAAGGTGCCCGTGCGTTCGGAGAAGCCCATGTCCAGCTGGTCAACCGCCACCACCCGCCACGGATGCGCGGGGTCGCATCCGGCGGCCAGCAGGCTCCGCCACAGGTAGGACCAGGTGGGGTTGCCGTGCACGCACAGCAGGGTCCCGGCGGGAACCAGGCCACGGCCGGCGAGTTCTGCGCCGTTGTCCAGCAGGTGCCAGCGGCGCACCGTGCCCGGCGCGTCGACGCCGGCTGTGGAAGGGACATCAATCTGGCGCGACCACCCGGCGCCCACGCCCGGCCAGTCCGCGATCACCAAACGATTTCCAGCATTGCGGTGTTCAGGCCGGAACCCACGCCCATGCACAGGACGCGGTCCCCGGTATCCAGGGACTGCGACTCGGCCGCAAGCGTCATAGGCAGCGAGGCGGGCCCAACATTGCCCCAGTGCGGGAACGTGATGGGCACCTTGTCGGGGTCGAGGTCAATGGCGTCAATGATGGCCTGTGTATAGGCGTTGCTGACCTGGTGCGTGACGTAGCGGTCCATGGCCGCCCAGTCCCACTCGGGCTGCGCTTCATGCCACGCGTCCACGACCAGCTGGAGGCCGCCGTCGAGCAGTCCTTTCGTGTCCGTGTTCATGCCGTCGATGCCGCCCACGCACAGTTCATGGTGCTCGGTGCCGGCACGCATCACGCCGCCCACCACGCGGTGGGCCCCGGGGTGCTCATCGGCCGGTCCCAGGACGGCCGCTGCGGCCCCGGATCCCAACGTCAGCGTGGCGAACTCGCGGTTGAAGTCGTCGCGGGTGGTTTCCGGCCGCTGCAGCCGGGCGAGGGTGGCCTCCTGCGTCAGCTGGGCGTCCTCGCCATTGACGATGACGGCGTACCTGATCTGCCCCGAATCGATCATGTTCGCTGCCAGGGTCAGGGCGTTCACGAACCCGAGGCATGCGTTGGCGAGGTCGAAGTTCATGGCCGACGACGGCAGGCTCAGGCCGTGGTGGATCTTCACCGCCACGGACGGTTCGAGGTTGCGGCGCGTGACCGAGGTGTTGATCAGCAGTCCGACGTCGGAGGCTTCGATGCCTGCCTCGGCCAGGGCCTTGGCTCCGGCTTCCACCGCGGCGTCGTCGAACGATGTTCCGGGGGCCCACCAGCGGCGGTGCGTAATGCCCGCAACGCGCTCAAGCAGCCGGGGTGGAAACTTCAGCCGCTTCAGGGTGTGCGCCAGGTGGCGGTCGAAGTCCGTGGAGCTTACGATCCTTGGAGCCTCGACGCTGCTCACCGAGAGCAGCGCGGTGTTGCTGTGGCGGAAGGTTGCATTACCTGCCAATTCAAGCCCCTCTTCGTTTCCGTCGCGCATTCATGCGGTGACTGTACCCACATAAACGCAGGCTCAAGAGCTTAACTATGCCTTTGCCGGGCCGGAACCGGCATATCCGGCCGTGGCGCCGGCCCCGGCTTCCGGGTGCTGCTCCCGGGAAATGTCGGTCCTGCGCAGTAGATTGTAGTGAGCCGGTTCCAGCAAAACTGTCCTATCCGCTCCAGGAGACCTGAAAAGCCTTGCACCTCAAAAGCCTCACTGTCCGGGGGTTCAAGTCCTTTGCCTCTGCCACCACCTTCGACTTCGAACCCGGCGTCACCGCCGTCGTGGGTCCCAACGGATCCGGCAAGTCCAACGTGGTGGACGCCCTGGCCTGGGTTATGGGGGAGCAGGGGGCCAAGACCCTGCGCGGCGGCAAGATGGAGGATGTCATCTTTGCCGGGACATCCGGGCGGCCGCCCCTGGGACGCGCCCACGTTTCGCTGACCATCGACAACGCCGACGGCGCGCTCCCCATCGAATACAGCGAAGTCACTATCTCACGGACACTTTTCCGGACAGGCGGCTCCGAATACGCCATTAACGGTGCCGCCTGCCGTTTGCTGGACATCCAGGAGCTGCTCTCCGACTCCGGGCTGGGCCGGGAGATGCACGTCATCGTGGGCCAGGGCCAGCTGGACCGCGTCCTGCACGCCACCCCCGAGGACCGCCGCGGCTTCATCGAGGAGGCGGCGGGGATCCTCAAACACCGCCGGCGCAAGGAACGGACCGTCCGGAAGCTGGAGGCCATGCAGGCCAACCTGCAGCGCCTTACCGACCTCACCGGGGAGATCCGCCGCCAGCTGACGCCCCTTGGCAAACAGGCCGAAGTGGCCCGCCGCGCCCAGCGCGTCCAGTTCGACGTCCGGGACGCCCGTGCCCGGCTGCTCGCCGATGACCTCGTCCAGCTGCAGCAGGCCCTGGAGCAGGACGTGGCGGACGAGGCAGCGCTCAAAGCCCGCCGGACCGCCGTCGAGCAGGAACTCGAAGCCGGGCGCCGGCAGCAGGCGGCGCTGGAGCAGCTGGCGGCCGAAGCCACACCCCGGCTCAACGCCGCGCGGGACACCTGGTACCAGCTGTCCACTGCACGGGAGCGCCTCCGGTCGCTCGGTTCGCTGGCCACCGAGCGCAGCCGCCTGCTCGGCTCCGACGATGCCGCACCGGCATCCGCGCGGGACCCCGAACAGCTCGAACGCCAAGCCGCCAGGGTGCGGCAGGAGCTGGCCGAGCTCGAACAGGACATCCACGCCAGGCGCACCACCCTGGACACGGCCAGCGCCGCGAAGGCCGAGGCAGAGCAGGCAGCCGTGGCCGAGGACCGGCGGCTCACGGCCCAGCTCCGGGCCGCGGCGGACCGGCGGGAAGGCCTGGCCCGCCTGGCCGGACAAGTGGCGGCGGCCCGGTCCCGGGTGGAATCTGCGCAGGCAGAACTGGGCCGGCTGCGGGAGTCCCTTGCCGCTGGCACGGAACGGCGGGCGCGCGCCCAGGCCGAGTTCACGGCCTTGGAAAACCAGGTGGCCGGCGTGGAGGAAGGGGAGGAATCCCTCGACGCCGATTACGAGGCCGCCAGTGAAGCACTTGATGCGGTCCTTCAGGAGATTGCCCGGCTCAAGGCCGCCGTCAACGAAGGCGTCCGCAAACGGGACGCCCTTGCCGCCCGGCTCGACGCTCTTAAGCTCGGCCTGGACCGCAAGGACGGTGCCAGGCACGTACTGGAGTCAGGGCTGTCCGGGGTGCTGGGCAGCCTGGCGGCCGGGATCAGCGTGCAGGGTGGTTACGAGGCGGCGGTCGCTGCCGCGCTGGGAGAGGCCTCCGAGGCAGTCCTCGTCCAGGATCAGGACACGGCGGCCGCCGTCCTGAAGGTGCTCAAGGACGACGACGCCGGGCGGGCGTCGCTGCTCCTCGCATCAGCGGTGGCAGGCCACCTGGGTGACCCCGCCACGGAGTCCACGCCGGGAGGAGCGGCCGCCCCCAAAGCAGTGCCGCTGCCCGATGGTGCGCAATGGGCCGCCGACCTGGTGGACGGACCTGGGGAGCACACCCCGCTGGTCCGGCACCTGCTGTCCGGAACCGCCGTCGTCGCAGGCATCGACGCCGCGGCTGCGCTGGTGGCCGGGCTGCCCGGACTCACGGCGGTCACCCGCGAGGGGGACGTGTTCACCGCCGTATCCGTTGCCGGCGGTTCTGCCAAGGCGCCCTCCCTCCTTGAGGTGCAGGCGGCGGTGGACGACGCCGACCGTGGCCTTTTGGCGGTCACGGCAGACCTGGAGCGGAACAGGTTCGCCCTGGCCGCCGCCGAGGCGCGCCGCGCCGGAGCGCAGGAGGAGGCGGACGCTGCCCTGGACAAACTGCACGAATCCGATGCCCGCCTGGCCGCCGTGGCCGAACGCCTGGGCCACCTGAATTCGGTCCTGCGCAGCGCCGTCGGTGAGAGCGACCGCCTGGCTGCCTCCCTGGCACGCGCTGCGGAGAACGTTGCCGCGGAGGAGGAGGCGCTCGCTGCCATCACGGCCCGGCTGGCCGCCGCCCAGGAGGCTCCGGTTGAAGAGGAGCCTTCCACCGAACAGCGGGACGCGTTGGCCCGTGCCGCATCCGCCGCCCGTGCAGCGGAAGTGGAAGCGCGGTTGTCCCTGCGCAGCGCCGAAGAGCAGCTGGCGGCAACCCGCAACAGGGTGGCGTCCCTGGAACGCGCGGCCGCCACCGAACGCCGTGCCCGGGAGGAAGCAGCCCAGCGTGCCCGGCGCCGCCGCATCCAGGCCAGGCGTGCGGCCGCCGTCTCCGCCGCGGCGGAACTGGCACTGCGTTACGTGGACGTATCGGTGGACCTCGCCCGGCACGAACGGGACCTGGCCGAGGAAAACCGCGAACAGCGTGACCGTGGGCTGCGGGACATCCGGGAAGCCAACGACGCCCTGGCCCGCGAACTGGCCGACCTCACCGACAACGTGCACAGGGATGAGCTGGCCCGTGCGCAGCAGCGGGCCAGGATCGAGGCAGTGGAATCCCGGTCCGTGGACGAGTTGGGCATCACCCCCGAAGCGCTGGTGGCAGAGTTCGGGCCGCACGTCCCGGTTCCCGTGCCTGCGGAGGAGACCGGCGACAAGTGGGCCGCGCTGCGGGCTCCCGTTGACGCCGGCGGGGAAGAAATCCGGGAAGGGAAGCCCTACGTCCGGCAGGAGCAGGAGAAACGGCTGCGCAAAGCTGAACGCGACCTCGCCAGCCTGGGCAAGGTCAACCCCCTGGCCCTGGAGGAATTCGCGGCACTGGAGGAGCGGCACCAGTTCCTCAGCACCCAGCTTGAGGACCTGAAGGCCAGCCGCCGTGACCTGCTGGACATCATCAAGGAAGTGGACGACCGGGTCCAGCGCGTCTTCGCCGAGGCGTTCGAGGACACCCAGGTCCAGTTTGTCCGGGTTTTTGAGCGGCTCTTTCCCGGCGGCGAGGGCCGCCTGGTCCTCACGGACCCGGGGGACATGCTCACCACAGGCATCGAGGTGGAGGCCCGTCCTGCGGGCAAGAAAATTAAACGGCTGTCCCTGCTCTCCGGGGGCGAGCGGTCCCTTACCGCGGTGGCGCTGCTGGTGGCCATCTTCAAGGCGCGGCCCTCGCCGTTCTACGTCATGGACGAGGTGGAGGCGGCGCTGGACGACACCAACCTCGGCCGGTTGATCACCATCTTCGAGGAACTGCGGGAGTCCAGCCAGCTCATCGTCATCACCCACCAGAAGCGGACCATGGAGGTGGCGGACGCACTGTACGGCGTCACCATGAGGGGCGACGGCGTTTCCACGGTGATCAGCCAGCGGCTCGTTTCCGAGGTGTAGCAGCACCGCCGGCGTCCGGCGGCCGCGGGGGCGCCGCATTGGGGCAGGTCAGGGGCGGGCTGCGCGCCCGAACCGGGCAGGCCGTTTGTGAGAAGCTAGGGGAGTGAATGACATCCTTCCCATTGTCCTGTCCATTCTTGTTGCGCTGGTGGTCATCGGCGGCCTGATTCCGGTCCTGCTCAAGACGCGGAGGAACATCACCCGGTACCCCGGCACGCGGGACGCCAACGATCCTGAGGTCCGCTCCGGCGGCAGCACCGCCGTAGCGGACAGCGCCGGACCAATCGAACGCACGGCGCCCGCGGGCGTGGACCTCGAAGGGCTTGACACCACTACGGTTCCGAACGACGCTGCCGGGCTGGAAACCATTCCCGTCGAAACCCCGCTGCCTGTCCCGGGCCGCCTCACCCGCCTCCGTGAGCGGCTGGTCCGCTCCAACAACATCATGGGCAAGGGCCTGCTGGCGCTGCTGTCCAGCGACCGGATCGATGAGAGCGTCTGGGACGAGGTGGAGGAGACACTCCTCCTCGCGGACCTGGGAACCGAACCCACCATGCAGCTGGTGGATGCCCTGCGCGAACGGGTCAAGGTGCTGGGCACCCGGACCCCCGAACACGTCAAGGCCATGCTCCGCGAAGAGCTCATCAAGCTTGTCGACCCCTCCATGGACCGCAGCCTGAACGTCCAGCGCCATGCGGACAGGCCTGCCGTGATGATGGTGGTGGGCGTGAACGGCGTCGGCAAGACCACCACCGTCGGCAAGCTGGCGCGCGTGCTGGTGGCAGAGGACAAGGACGTCCTGCTGGGTGCCGCGGACACGTTCCGCGCCGCCGCGGCGGAACAGCTGGCCACGTGGGGGCAGCGCGTCGGCGTCCCCACCGTGAAGTCGGACATCGACGGCGCCGATCCCGCCTCCGTTGCCTACGAGGCCGTGAAGGCAGGCATTGAGCAGGAAGTGGACGTTGTCATGATCGACACCGCCGGCCGCCTCCAGAACAAGGTGGGCCTGATGGACGAACTGGGCAAGGTCAAGCGCGTGGTGGAGAAGCTGGCCGAGGTGGACGAGGTCCTGCTGGTTCTGGATGCCACCACCGGCCAGAACGGCCTGAACCAGGCGCGGGTCTTTTCGGAGGTTGTCAACATCACCGGCATCGTCCTGACCAAACTGGACGGAACCGCGAAGGGCGGCATCGTCGTCGCCATCCAGAAGACGCTCGGCGTGCCCGTCAAACTCATCGGACTGGGCGAAGGCGCCGACGACCTGGCCCCGTTCGACACCGAAGGCTTTGTCGACGCCCTGCTGAACTAGCTAAGCCAGCCCAACCAGCTCGCATTAGTTGTCGTTTTGAGTCCTCAAAACGACAACAACTGCGGGCTAGTTGGGTTTAACCCGGAGTGTTTCGCGGGTGGGCAGCCAGCCGACGGCGGCCAGGAGCATGACGCCGCCGGTCACGCCGAAAGCCCAGCCGAAACCCAGCCGGTCCGCGAGCAGCCCGGCCGCGACCGGTCCGACGATCGCTCCGACGTCGGACGTCATTTGGTAGACGGCCAGGACCTTGCCGCCGGAGCGTGCGTTCCCAATGACGTCGGCGACGGCGGCCTGCTGCGCCGGGCCGAAAAGGCCGGACCCGACGCCGGCAAGCGTCGATGCGGCAAGGAACCAGGGCAGGTCGGAGGTCAAGCCGATCGCCGCAGTCGCGAAGGCTGCCACCAGCAGGCCGGAGATCATCATCGGCTTGCGCCCCAGGGAGTCCGCCAGCCGCCCCGAGAAGGTCAGCGCGGCGGCGTTCCCGGCAGCGAAGACTGCCAGCGCCAGTCCGGCCGCCTGCGGTCCTGCCCCGAAGGCTGCCGCGGCGAACAGCGGCACCGTTGCCATGCGGACGCCAAACGTGGCCCACCCGTTGGCAAAGCTGGACAGCAGGGCCGACCGGTAGGTTCCGGCAGCCACGGCTTCGCCAAAGCGCATGTCCGGCGGACGGTGCTGGGTTTCACCCCCGCCCCGGCGCTGGTGGCTGAGCTGGGTCTGCACCACAAACGCGGCAACGAGCAGGGCCCCGGCGTAGGCAAGGAACGGGACCCGCAGGCCCAGCCCCGCCAGCAGACCGCCCACAATCGGCCCGCACACATTCCCGATCAGGAAAGCGGACGCATAGGCACCTGAGACCCTGCCCCTGCTCTGGGGTGGGGCCAGGCGGACCACCAGGGCCATCGATGCCACCGTGAACATCACGGACCCGGCTCCGCCAAGGCCGCGGAACAGCAGCAACTGCCAATAGTCCTGCGCAAAGGCGCAGGCCGCCGTGGACAAGGCCACGATCAACAGCCCAGCGACATAGACGGGCCGTTCACCGCGCTTGCCGATCAGTGCTCCGCCGGCGGGTGCAAAGGCAAGGCGCATGAAGGCAAAGATCGCCACGATGACGGCTGCCTCGGTGTTCCCTACGCCGAAGGTTGTTGCGAACTGCGGCAATACAGGCGCAACGAGCCCGAATCCAAGCGCAATCAGGAACGCCGCGGCCAGCATCACCTTAATGTCGCGGGGAAGTTTCTCCCGCCGAGGCCTTAGCCGGGCCAAAAACCTCGAAGTGGCGCCGCTTTCGCGGGGTGTTGCCGTCATTGTGAAGGAGTCCTTGCAGGAAAGGGAGCCGGGTGGCTGCGCGGGTGCGGAAACATAACCGTAACAAGGCGGATATGCACCATTTACTTCCTAGAGGTTGTTGTAACAGGCCCGCAATCTAAATCCTCCGCGGGCGAAACACGCCGCCCACAAACTCATTACAGGACGCAAAAAGGCGTTGGCAGGCGGAGTACTCCGCAAGATTCGATGAGAGAGGACGTGCACCATGGAACTTACCGCAGGTCACGTTTGGGTCATGGTGGCGGCAGCCCTTGTGCTGTTCATGACACCCGGTCTGGCATTTTTCTACGGCGGCATGACCCGCGCCAAGGCAGCACTGAACATGATGATGATGAGCTTCATCTCCATCGGCATGGTGGGTGTTGTCTGGGTGCTGTGGGGCGCGTCCATGAGCTCCGGTGAAGGCTTCCTGGAGATCGTGGGCAACCCGTTCGCCACATTCGGCCTTGAGGGCATCACCACCCCTGACGGTCTGATCAAGGTTGGCTACGCCGCCACCTTCGCCATCATCACCGTGGCATTGATCAGCGGCGCCATCGCCGACCGCGCCAAGTTCGGCGCCTGGTCCGTCTTCGTTCCCGTGTGGGTCACGCTCGTCTACTGCCCGCTGGCGTACATGGTGTGGGGCGGCGGACTCTTCGGCCCCGAAGGCGCCATCGGCAAGGCCCTCGGCCCCGCCATCGACTTCGCCGGCGGCACCGTGGTCCACATCAACGCAGGTGTGGCGGCGCTCATCCTCGTCCTCATCATCGGCAACCGCAAGGGCTTCGGCAAGGACCCCAACCACCGCCCGCACAACATCCCGTTCGTCATGCTCGGCGCAGCCATCCTGTGGTTCGGCTGGTTCGGTTTCAACGGCGGTGCAGCCACCACTGCCGAACAGGGGGGCCTGATCTGGATCAACACCCTCGCAGCCCCGGCAGCAGCCATGCTCGGCTGGCTGGTCACCGAACGGATCCGCGACGGACACCCCACTTCCCTCGGCGCCGCATCCGGCGTGGTGGCCGGCCTCGTCGCCATCACCCCGGCCTGCGCCAACGTCAGCCCCGTCGGTGCACTCGGCCTGGGCGTCGTGGCCGGCGTAGCCTCCGCCCTGGCAGTCGGCCTGAAGTTCCGCTGGGGCTTCGATGACTCGCTGGACGTCGTCGGCGTGCACCTGGTGTCCGGCATCATCGGCACCGTGGCGCTCGGCTTCATCGCACTGCCCACCGACGGTGTTGGCGGCGGCCTCTTCTACGGCGGCGGACTGACCCAGCTCTGGGCGCAGCTCGCGGCAGCCGGCGTCGCCATCGCCTACTCCGCAGTCCTGACGGCCATCATTGCGCTGGCCATCCACAAGACCATGGGCTTCCGGGTCTCGCAGGAACAGGAAACGGTGGGTGTGGACCTCAGCCTGCACGCCGAGACTGCCTACGAGTTCGGACTGAGCGGACACGGCGGAAGCTTCCAGCCGCTGCACGACATGATCACCGGCAAGGGCCAGGGCGAGTCCCACGCGCCAGTCCAGGGGACGCCGGGTACGCAGAAGTCACAGTCAGCAACAGGTAAGGAAAGCGTGGGGGCATGAAACTGATTACTGCAATCGTCCGGCCGGAAAAGCTCGAAGCCATCAGGGAGGGACTGGAATCCTATGGTGTTCAGGGCCTGACCGTCAGCGCAGCCAGCGGATACGGCCGGCAGCGCGGCTACACCGAGGTCTACCGCGGAGCCGAATACAACGTGGACCTCCTGCCCAAGATCCGGGTGGAAGTCCTGGCCACGGACGAGCAGGCAGACGACATCCTGGACGTGATCATCGCCAGTTCCAATACCGGCAGGGCCGGGGACGGCAAGGTCTGGACCATCGATGTCCATGAAGCAGTTAGGGTCCGGACCGGGGAACGCGGAGTGGCCGCCATCTAGGCACCGGCACGGAACCATAAAGACAGGCAGGGCGGGAACCGAAAGGTTCCCGCCCTGCCTCTTGTCACCGCCGCCGGTGCTGCCGCGGACTGCTCAGTCCTTTGAGCGGTTGGTGGGCCAGGATGCCGGGCCGGCCGAACCGGCGTCGTACTCTTCAAGCGGGACGTCCCCGCGCTCCCACGCCTTGAGGACCGGCTCAACAATCCGCCAGCAGTCCTCTGCAGTGTCTCCCCGGACGGACAGCAACGGATCGCCGGTCAGCACGCCTTCCAGCACTTCGCCGTAGGGCAGGAGATCGGAGGCGCTCAGTTCGGCTTCCAGGGTGACCCGGCCCAGGCTGAAGATGTTTCCCGGACCGTTGACGTCGACGTCGAACTCCAGTGTGTCCGGGCCGAAACCGATCCGGAGCTGGTTGGGGGAGTCCACCCCCGTAAAGCCCTGGGGCAGGTGGGGCACCGGAAGGAAGGTGACCACCGCTTCCTTGCGCTTGTCGCCCAGGGCCTTGCCGGAACGCAGGATGAAGGGAACCCCCCGCCAGCGCCAGTTGTCGATGCCCACCTGGATTTCGGCAAGGGTTTCGGTTCCCTTTCCGGGATCCACGCCTTCCTCCTTGGCGTAGTCCGGGACGTCCTTGCCTGCCACGGAACCGGCGGTGTAGCGGGCCCTGCGCGTTGAGCCAGTGAAGGGGGCACTGACGCTGCTGGCCCGCAGGACGGTGGAGACGGCGTCGCGGAGGTCGCGCTCGCCGATGGTGGCCGGAGGTTCGATGGCCATGATCGCCATGACCTGCAGGAGGTGGCTCTGGATCATGTCCCGGAGGGCGCCGGCGCCGTCGTAGTAGCGCGCGCGGCCTTCCAGGGCCAGGTCCTCATCGAAAAAGATCTCCACCTTTTCCACGTGCTGCCTGTTCCATACCGGCTCAAGGAAGTTGTTGGCGAACCGAAGGCCCAGGATGTTCAGGACGGTGGCCTTGCCCAGGAAATGGTCAACCCTGTGGATATGGTCTTCGGGAACCAGCCGTGCCAGGGTCCGGTTCAGCGACCGGGCCGATTCCTCGCTGAAGCCGAAGGGCTTCTCCATTACCAGGCGGGTGCCTTCCGGAACCTCTTCCGGCTGGAGCGTCTCGCATGCCTGCTGGCTGATCCGGGGCGGCAACGCAAAGTAAACGGCCACCGGGCCTTCCAGCCCCGCGAGCAGGGCGGCCAGGGCACCCTTAGCAGTGACGTCCACCTGGTGGTACGCCGTCTCCTTCTGCAGCAGCTCGAGGGCGTCCTTTCCGGAACTGTCTGCCGCGCCGGCTGCAGCAGCGAACGATGCCTGGACCCGCTCCCGCCATTGTTCCGGCGTCCACGGATCCGAGCCTGCCCCCACCAGGGTGAGGCCCTCCGCGCGGCCTGCGGCAACGAGCCGCGCCAGGCCGGGCAGGAGGAGCCGGCCGGTGAGGTCGCCCGAGGCGCCGAGGATGAGCAGGGTCTTCACAGTCGTTTGGCTCGTCATTTTGCCAGCATGCCACCTACCGGGCCTGACTTGATACCCTAGATAGTCGAGTCCCGATCATCCACTGAAAGAAGTGCACGTCGCGTGTTCAATTCACTCTCTGACCGGTTGACAGCAACCTTCAAGAATCTCCGCGGTAAAGGCAGGCTCACCGAGGCCGACGTCGATGCCACCGTCCGGGAGATCCGCCGCGCGCTTCTGGACGCCGATGTTGCCGTTCCCGTTGTGCGTGAGTTCACTGGCCGGGTCCGTGAACGCGCCCTGGGTGCCGAGGTCTCTGCGGCACTGAACCCCGGCCAGCAGATCGTCAAGATCGTCAATGAGGAACTCGTCGAGATCCTGGGCGGCGAAACCCGGCGGATCCGGCTGGCCAAGAACGGCCCCACCGTCATCATGCTCGCCGGCCTCCAGGGTGCCGGCAAGACCACCCTTGCGGGCAAGCTGTCCAAGTGGCTGAAGGCCCAGGGGCACAGCCCCATGCTGGTGGCCTGCGACCTGCAGCGCCCTAACGCCGTCACCCAGCTCCAGGTGGTGGGGCAGCGGGCAAAGGTCCCCGTCTTCGCCCCGCACCCGGGTGCCACCTCCACCGAGTTGGACCAGCCCGCCGGCGACCCCGTCGCCGTCGCCCGCGCCGGCGTCGAGGAAGCACGCCAGAAGCTGCACGACGTCGTCATCGTTGACACGGCCGGCCGCCTGGGCGTGGACGCCGACATGATGGAACAGGCGCGCCAGATCCGCCGTGCCATCGTGCCCAACGAAGTCCTGTTCGTGATCGACTCCATGATCGGCCAGGACGCCGTGAACACGGCCCTCGCCTTCGACGAAGGCGTGAACTTCACGGGCATCGTGCTGTCCAAGCTCGACGGCGACGCCCGAGGCGGTGCCGCTCTTTCAGTCGCGTCGGTCACCGGCAAGCCGGTCATGTTCGCCTCCACCGGCGAAGGCCTGGACGATTTCGAACTCTTCCACCCGGACCGGATGGCCTCGCGCATCCTGGATATGGGCGACATCCTCACCCTCATCGAACAGGCCGAAAAGGCCTGGGACAAGGATGAGGCCGCCCGGATGGCGAAGAAGTTCGCCGACCAGGAAGACTTCACCCTCGAGGACTTCCTGGCCCAGATGCAGCAGATCCGCAACATGGGCTCCATGAAGAAGATGCTCATGATGATGCCGGGTGCACAGAACATCCGGCAGCAGCTGGAGCAGTTCGACGAGCGCGAGATCGACCGCGTCGAGGCAATCGTCCGCTCCATGACACCGCACGAGCGGCTGGCGCCGAAGATCATCAACGGTTCACGGCGGGCACGCATCGCCCGTGGTTCCGGCGTCCACGTCTCCGAGGTCAACGGCCTGCTTGAGCGCTTCGCCCAGGCCCAGAAGATGATGAAGAAGATGGCCCAGGGCGGCATGCCGGGAATGCCGGGGATGCCTGGCCTGCCCGGCGCCGGCGGCGGTGCCCGGAAGAACGCCAAGAACGCGCCCAAGAAGAAGGCAAAGTCCGGCAACCCGGCCAAGGCTGCCCAGGAGCGCAAGGAAGCGGAAGCCCGCCGTGCCAACGCCGCCAAGGCGCTGCCAACGGGCGCCGCCTTCGGCCAGCAGGGCGGGGACTTCGACCCGTCCCAGCTGAACCTCCCCAAGGGCTTCGACAAGTTCCTGGGCAAGTAGCAGTTCCCCGGCAACGCAGCGCCAGGTGTCGTTTTGACCTCTCAGAACGACACCTGGCGCTGCTTGCTTGGGATGTCAGTGCCGTGGAATAGGGTTGGGACATGTTCAAGCAGAGGGTAGTGTTCGTGCACGGCGCCGGAACCTTCGGTGCCGCCGCGTGGCCTCGCCAGCACGGCATGGCACTGTCCTATGACGCCCTGTTCCTCCGCCGCCACGGCTTTGACGCCCTCGCGGAGCCACTGGAGTCGTCCTTCGCGGAGGACACCGCCATCATCCTGCGCTCCCTTGCCGATGACGGCCGCGGCGCCGCCGGCGGGCATGTGGTGGCGCACTCCCAGGGGGCGATCGCGGCCATGATGGCCGCCGTCGAACGTCCGGACCTGGTCTTCTCATTGACGCTGGTGGAACCGGCCTGCCTCTCCCTGACAGCGGAACTCCCGGCCACTGCCGCCCACATCAGCCTCATGCAGCCCCTCTTCGACGTGCGCCACCAGCTCAGCGACGAAGACTTCCAGCGCGAATTCGTCCGGCGGGTCTTCGCCACCGACCTCCAGCAGCCCGCCACCACGGAAGAAAAAAGGTCCGCCCGCAGGCTGCGGCTCCAGGCCCCGTCATGGGAGGCGCCGCTGCACATTGTTCCCGGGGTGCCCACGCTGGTGCTGACCGGTGGGTGGGAACCGCTCTACGAGGAAATCGCCGGGTACCTCCGGGAGACCGGTGCCCTGCACCGCGTTGCCGCGGGAGGACACCGGCCCCATGACTCCCCGGACGGGGACCGGGCCATCCGGCAGTTCATCAGCCAGGTCAGCCGGAGCCAGCCGGCCCGCGCGTCCTAGCTGTCAGCAGGCACCCGCAGTTCCGGCAGGTAGACCTTGCCGCCGGCCGCCAGGAATTCCTCGCTCTTCCCGCCCATCCCGGCCGCAGCATCGGCCAGTGCCGCCTGCGCCTCCGCGGAACCAAATTCGTCGCGGATGTCCTGGCTGATCCGCATGGAGCAAAACTTGGGCCCGCACATCGAACAGAAGTGCGCCGTCTTGGCAGGCTCAGCCGGCAGCGTCTCGTCGTGGAACGCCTCAGCCGTCACCGGGTCCAGGGACAGTGCGAACTGGTCCCGCCAGCGGAATTCGAACCGCGCCTTGGACAAGGCGTCGTCCCGTTCATGCGCCCCCGGGTGCCCCTTGGCCAGGTCCGCCGCGTGCGCGGCGATCTTGTAGGTGATCACGCCGGTCTTCACGTCGTCCTTGTTGGGCAGGCCCAGGTGTTCCTTCGGGGTGACGTAGCACAGCATCGCGGTGCCGTAACGGGCAATCTCGGTGGCACCAATCGCTGAGGTGATGTGGTCATAGCCCGGAGCAACATCTGTCACCAGCGGGCCCAGGGTGTAAAACGGGGCCCCCTTGCAGAGTTCCTGCTGCCGCTCGACGTTTTCCCGGACCAGGTGGAAGGGAACGTGGCCGGGCCCCTCCACCATGACCTGAACGTCGTACTCCCACGCGCGCTGGGTGAGCTCGGCGAGCGTGTCCAGTTCCGCGAACTGGGCGGCGTCGTTGGCGTCCGCCGTCGAACCGGGGCGCAAACCGTCGCCCAGGGAGAAGGCAACGTCGTACTTCGCGAAGATCCCGCACAGCTCATCGAAGTGCGTGTAGAGGAAGTTCTCCTGGTGGTGGGCCAGGCACCAGCCGGCCATGATGGAGCCGCCGCGGGACACAATGCCCGTCACCCGGTTGGCGGTCAGCGGGACATAGCGAAGCAGCACGCCGGCGTGGATGGTCATGTAGTCCACGCCCTGCTCGCATTGTTCAATGACGGTGTCCCGGAAGATTTCCCAGGTCAGCGCGTTGGCCTCGCCGTTGACTTTCTCCAGGGCCTGGTAGATCGGCACGGTGCCGATCGGGACGGGGGAGTTGCGGATGATCCATTCCCGCGTGGTGTGGATGTCGTCGCCGGTGGACAGGTCCATAACGGTGTCGGCGCCCCATTGCGTGGCCCACTGGAGCTTGTCCACCTCCTCCGCGATGGAACTCGTCACGGCCGAGTTTCCGATGTTGGCGTTGATCTTCACCAGGAAGGCCTTGCCGATGATCATCGGTTCGGATTCCGGATGGTTGATGTTGTTCGGAATGATGGCGCGGCCGGCGGCCAGTTCGCTCCGGACCAGTTCCACATCGCAGTTCTCGCGCAGCGCCACGAAGCGCATCTCCTGCGTGATGACGCCCTGCCGGGCATAGTGCATCTGGGTCACCGTCCGGCCGTCGACGGCGCGGCGGGGCACCGGCTGCGCGCCCTGCCACTCCGCGGAGGCGGCGCCGCGGCGGACGGCCGAGCGGCCATCGTCGAGCAGGTTGCGTTCCCTGCCGCTGTAGGCCTCGGTGTCTCCGCGCGCCACGATCCACTCCGCGCGGAAGGGCTCCAGGCCGCGGACGGGGTCGCTTCCCGGCCCCGCCGTCCGGTAGGTCCGGAACGGTGCGTTCGGCTGGCCGTTGGGCGATGGCTCCAGGGCAATTTCCGTGACGGGTACCCGGATGCCGGACCCGGCGTCGTCGATATAGGCCAGCGAATGCGACGCCAGGGACCGGGTCACTTCGGACTGGTTCACCTGGGGCGTGGAGCCGGCTCCGGAACCCCCGGTGGACGGCAGGTGGGCAGGGTTCAACTGGGTGTTTTGCGTACTCAAGGGAATACTCACTTCCTTCGCCGGCATTACCCGGACAGGTTCAACGGTCGCAGGCTGCGTCAGCCCGATCTCAGCCCCTGCAAGGGCTCCCGTGTGGTCAGAGAAGAAGCTACCACAGGCCCCCGAAAGGGCGGTGTCACATTCGCGGGTGCTAGCCTGACCGGGCATCGAAAGGAAGCCCGATGGCAGACATCATCTACTTTCGCGGACCCGTCCTGGCCGCACCGGACCGGGTACGCCATGGACTCTGGTCGGTGGACGGCAAGCTCACGTTCAGCCGGCCCGCTGCCGCTCCGGCGCGGGAACTCGACGGCTGGGTGCTGCCGGGGTTCGTCGACGCCCACTGCCACATCGGCCTGGGTCCCGACGGCCCGGTGGAACCCGCCATTGCCCGGGAGCAGGCGCTGGCTGACCTCAACGCCGGAACCCTGCTGGTCCGCGACGCCGGCTCACCTGCCGATACCCGCTGGATGCAGGGCGGCCGGGACTTCCCGGTACTGATCCGTGCAGGACGGCATGTGGCCCGCACACGCCGCTACCTGCGCGGCTTCGCGGCGGAGGTCGAACCCGACGGGCTCGTGGAGGCCGTGCGGAAGCAAGCGCGCGACGGCGACGGCTGGGTCAAACTGGTGGGCGACTGGATCGACCGGAGCGCCGGCGACCTTGCGCCCTCCTTTCCTGCCGCCGTCGTGCGTGACGCTGTGCAGGCTGCCCATGATGAAGGTGCCCGGGTCACGGCACATTGCTTCGCCGAAGACACCCTGGACCAAATGCTGGACGCCGGCATTGACTGCATTGAGCACGCCACGGGGCTGCTGCCGCGCCACCTGCCCCGGTTCGTGGAGCAGGGCGTACCGATCGTGCCCACCCTCATCAACATCGCCACCTTTCCTGATATCGCGGAGCAGGCGGACGCAAAGTTTCCGCGCTACGCCGCCCACATGCGTGCCCTGTGGGAACGCAGGCTGGAACGGGTGGCGGAGGCCCATGCCGCCGGCGTCCGGATCTTTGCCGGCACGGACGCAGGCAGCGTGATCCGGCACGGCAGGATCGCAGATGAGATCCTCGCCCTGCACGGGGCCGGCCTGCCCATGCATGCGGCTCTGGATGCCGCCTGCTGGGCAGCGCGTGCGTGGCTGGGCGTTGACAGCCTGGAGGAAGGCGCGCGGGCCGACGTCGTGGTGTGCCGGGACGACCCCCGGACCACCCCGGACACGATCACGGCGCTGGAGCACGTGGTGCTGGGCGGCCGCATCATCCGTTGAGTTATTTGGTTCCGCTACTTGGAATAAATTGAAGCTTCAAGTAATTTTAATATGTGACAGGCCGCCGAAGTGACGGCCTCCAACACAAGGAGCCTTCAAATGACCGACGCAGCCAGCAGCCAGGATCTTCTTCCTGCCGACCTCGCCATGGGTACGGTAATGCTCAAGGTGGGCGACATGAAGGTCATGACCGACTACTACCAGCGCGCACTGGGCCTGGAGGCGGTGGCGGAGCAGGACGGCGGGCTCTACCTGGGCAGGCTCGGCAGGCCGCTGGTCCACCTGGCGCCGGCCCCCGGGCTGCACCTTCCCGGCAGGGGAGAGGCCGGCCTGTTCCACACCGCCCTATTGTTCGAGGACCAGGCTTCCCTGGCTGCCACCATCGCCACGGCAGCCCAGTACGAACCCCGGTCCTTCACCGGCAGCGCCGACCACCTGGTGAGTGAGGCCTTCTACTTCACCGACCCCGAGGGCAACGGCATCGAGCTGTACTGGGACCGGCCGCGCAGCAACTGGTCCTGGAACGGGACGGACGTGGTGATGGACAGCCTGGCGCTTCCGCCGCAGCGCTACCTGGAGCAGCACCTCACTGAGGAATCCCTCGAAGGCCAGCGACGGACGTCCGCAGGCGTGGGGCACGTCCACCTCCAGGTTGGCGACGTCCAGACCGCCAGGGACTTCTACGTGGGTACCCTGGGCTTCGAGAAGACGGCGGGCTGGCATGGGCAGGCCCTGTTCGTTTCCGCGGGCCGCTACCACCACCACATGGCCATGAACGTCTGGAACAGTCGCGGCGCCGGCCCCCGCAAGGACACCCTTGGGTTGGGCGAGGTGCTCATCGAGGTTCCCTCGGGTGACGACGTCGGGGCGCTGGCTGACCGCCTGAGGGTCGCCGGGGTGCCCGCCCACCACACCGGCGCGGAGCTCCGGTTCGAGGACCCGTGGCGCAACCGGCTCCGGGTGGCAGTCCGCTGACCGGTGCTCCTGCACGGGCCGTGCGCCAGTGCTGACGGGCCAGTGTTGGGGCTCGCGGGCTCCGGCCCGGCGCGTTTGCCGGCGGGCGCGCAGCAACTAGGCTGATTCCATACGGCCGGCTGCAACTCCCGGCACGCAGCTCCGCCAACGGAAGAAGGGCACCCGCCATGGGCTTCACCGAGATCTTCGTCGCCACCCATGACGCCGCGCTGAAACGCGCCGGCATCCTTGACCAGGGAAGCGGCTCCGCGGCGGACAGCGGGCCCGGGGGCCAGGCGGTGCGGATCCAGGGCATCAGCGACTTCGAAGTCGAACAGCTGGGCGATCTTGCCGGGACTGCCGTGCACGCCGGCGGGGCCGACTATGAGCTGACCATGGTGGACGTCGCCAGCGATTCGCTCCTTGCCGTGCCGCCGGCCATGGTCCGTGCGCTGGCCGACCTGCTCTCCTATGAAACCGAAGGCGAAGGCAATGTCCTTGACGACGTCGCCGAACAGTGGGCCGGCCAGGAGGATATGCCGTTCGACGCCGGCCAGGCCCGGAGCTACGTTCAGCAGGTGGCGGAGTTGGCCGCCTCGATCGACGATTCCGAGCGGACGGGACTGTACGTCTGGTCGGCCTGACCCCGTGATGCCGGTTTCGGCCGTCCTCCGCCTCCACAAGGGCCGGCCGCGGCGCCGGCGCGGTGGCTCAAGTCGAAATAACGCCGTTCATCTGGCACAATAAACAGGTACTCGATCTGCGTGGCCCCTCTCTCCGCGTCCGGATCCTGTCCTTCGAACCCGCAAGTACGGCCCGCCCCACGGGTGCAGAAAGCCGGGTTCACCCCTTTTCTGAAACAGGAGTGACCACAAAAGTGGCCGTAAAGATTCGCCTTAAGCGCTTCGGCAAGATGCGCGCCCCGTACTACCGCATCGTCGTTGCGGACTCACGCACCAAGCGTGACGGCCGCGCCATCGAGGAGATCGGCAAGTACCACCCCACCGAAGAGCCCTCGTTCATCGAGGTCAACTCCGAGCGTGCGCAGTACTGGCTCTCCGTCGGCGCCCAGCCGTCCGAGCAGGTCGCCGCGATCCTGAAGATCACCGGTGACTGGCAGAAGTTCAAGGGCCTGCCGGGCCAGGAAGGCACCCTCAAGACCAAGGTCGCGAAGGAAGCCTTTGTTGCCCCGGAGAAGGGCTCGGTCATCATCCCGGAAGCCATCACCAAGAAGGCATCCAAGTCTGACGCTGCCGAGGCCCCGACCGACGCCGAAGCTGAGACCACCGAGGCTGAGTAGATTGCTGGCAGAAGCGCTGGAACACCTGGTCCGCGGAATCGTCGATTCCCCGGATGACGTCAAGGTCAGTTCGAAGAGCAACCGCCGCGGGGACACCCTCGAGGTGCGCGTTCACCAGGACGACCTTGGACGGGTGATTGGCCGCCAGGGCCGCACGGCCCGCGCATTGCGCACCGTGGTGGCAGCACTGGCCGGTGGCGAACCGGTGAGGGTCGACGTCGTCGATACCGACCGCCGCCGCTGAGCGCTCGGCAACATTCAGTTTTTGCTCCGGCCCCTTCACCGCCAGGTGGAGGGGCCGGAGTGCTTTGACCAACATGGTGCTTCCACCGGAACCACCACAACCCGGAACAGAGGAACAGATGCAGCTTCAGGTGGCACGGATCGGCAAGCCGCACGGCATTCGCGGGGAAGTCACCGTCCAGGTGCTGACGGACGCTCCGGAGGACCGCTTTGTCCCGGGAACGGAATTCGTCGTTGAGGACGCCGCGGCAGGACGGCTGACCGTGCGGAGTGCGCGCTGGAACAAGGACATCCTGCTGCTCGGTTTTGAGGAGGTGGCGGACCGCAACCAGGCTGAAACCCTCCGCGGCGCCAAGCTGTTCATCGAAACCGAAGAACTGGACGGGGATGATGACGAGGGCTGGTACGAGCACGAGCTTGTCGGCCTGGAGGCCCGGGTAGGGGCGCAGGTTGTGGGCAAGGTGACTGCGCTGAACACCATGCCCGTGCAGGACCTTCTCATGGTCACCACCCCGGACGGCAAGGAAATCCTCATCCCGTTCGTGGAGCAGATCGTGCCTGAGGTGAATATCGAGGAAGGCTTCATCCTCCTCACCCCGCCGGACGGACTCTTCGAACTCAACACCGACGAAGCCGCTGCCCCGGAACCGGAAAGCAGGGACTAGATGCGCATCGACGTCGTCAGCATCTTCCCTGAATACCTCGCCCCGCTTGAACTCTCGCTGATTGGCAAGGCCCGCCACGACGGCATCCTGGACCTGCACGTCCATGACCTGCGCAGCTTCACCACGGACAAGCACCGCACTGTGGACGACACCCCGTACGGCGGCGGCGCCGGAATGGTCATGAAGCCCGAACCCTGGGCCCAGGCACTCGCCGCCGTGGCGGAGGAGCGGCCGGATCCGCAGCGCAAGCCGGTCCTCATCGTCCCATCCCCGGCCGGCGAGCGGTTCACCCAGGCCCTCGCCTATGAACTGGCCGAGGAACAGCACCTGGCGTTTGCGTGCGGGCGGTATGAGGGCATCGATGAACGGGTCATCGAATGGGCGCAGGAACACTTCACGGTCCGGCCTGTCAGCCTGGGCGACTATGTGCTGAACGGCGGGGAAGTGGCCGTCCTGGCCATGGTGGAAGCCATTGGCCGCCTGCTGCCCGGTGTAGTGGGCAATCCCGAATCCCTGGTGGAGGAATCCCACTCGGACGGACTCCTGGAATATCCGGTCTACACCAAGCCTTCCATGTGGCGTGACCGCGAGGTGCCGCCGGTGCTCCTGAGCGGCAACCACGGCAGGATCGCCCAATGGCGGCGCCACGAGCAGTACCGCCGCACAGCGGCGCGGCGTCCGGACCTCCTGGAAGGGTTCGACGCCGGCAGCCTCCCGCGTGCCGACCGCACCGAATTGCACAACCTGGGGTATGACATCGTGGATGGCAGGCTGGTCCGCCGGCCGGAAGCGGCAGCCGCGCCGCAGGATTAGTGCCGGGCGAATTGGCGTAACCCTGCCGCTGTGGCAAAATTAACCCTTGTGTCTGCTGGGTCCGCACCTGCCACAGGGGGTAGCGCGGCCAACAGCCGGACAACCGGCCCCGTCAACCCTTGAAGCGGCCGGACTATTTTACTTCGGCGGTGAGACCCGGCCTGCCTTCCGGCAGCCGGACTTGCCCGCCGTGACCCAAAGTGAATGACCTGTGGCGTTCACCAGGAGTGCAATCATGCATATTCTCGATTCCGTCGATGCAGCCTCGCTGCGCAACGATGTTCCCGAGTTCCGCGCCGGCGACACGCTCAAGGTGCACGTGAACATCATCGAAGGCAAGAACACCCGTGTCCAGGTCTTCCAGGGCTTCGTCCTGGGCCGCCAGGGCGACGGCGTGCGCGAAACCTTCACCGTTCGCAAGGTCTCCTTCGGTGTCGGCGTGGAGCGTACCTTCCCGGTGCACTCCCCGATCATCGAAAAGATCGAGGTTGTCACCAAGGGTGACGTCCGCCGCGCCAAGCTGTACTACATGCGTGCACTGCGTGGCAAGGCCGCGAAGATCAAGGAAAAGCGCGACTTCAGCTCCGCCAAGTAAGTAAGTTCTGCCCGGACTTACGGCCAGGCTGGAGCGCGGCCGTACCCGGCATGCGCCGGAGCAATGCACCAGCGCCAGGATACGGACCATGCACCAGACAAAACGCCAGCCCCGCAAAATGGGCTGGCGTTTTGTTTTACTGGCCCTGCTCCTCGCGGTGGCCATCAGCGGAGTGGTCCGGTCCCTGTGGCTTGACGTCTACTTCATCCCCTCGGATTCCATGGAGCCGCTCCTGCAGGGCGGGGACCGGATCCTGGTGTCACGCACGGACTTCCAGTCCGAACCCATCCGGCACGGGGACGTCGTTGTCTTCGATGGCCGTGGCAGCTTTGCACCGTTGAACAGCGGCAAGGGTCCGCTGCCGGACGCAGCCGCTGCCGCCATGCAGTGGCTCGGCCTGACCGGCAGCGACACAACCTACGTCAAACGGGTCATCGGCCTTCCCGGCGACACGGTGGCCTGCTGTGACGCCGGCGGCAAGGTCACCGTCAACGGCACACCCATGGATGAGCCCTACATTTTTTCCGGCGACGCGCCGAGCACGCAGAAGTTCAGCACCGCGGTTCCGGAGGGCAGGCTTTGGCTGATGGGGGACCACCGCTCGGTGTCCGCTGACTCCCGCAGCCTGCTCGGTGCTCCCGGCGGCGGACTGGTTCCGCTGGACAGGGTGATTGGCCGGCCGGTCCAGATCCTTTGGCCGCTTGATAGATTTGCTCCAGTAGCACGGCCGCCCGCAGCGGGGCCGACAACACAGAACGGACGGTAAATGCCCGAGAATCACGCGCGGAAACCTGAACCGCGCCATGACGGCGCATCAGAAACGCCCACCGTTCCAGTTCCCTCCGTACCCGGCGACACCCCGGAAACCGCCGCCCCCGTCCATCGGCGGCACAGGACGGCGTCGAAGGCAGCGGCCGCCAAGTCCGGCGGCAATCCCGTGCTCGGCTGGCTCAGGGAAATCGCCACGGTGGTGGTCATCGCCGTGGTGCTGTCCTTCCTTATCAAGACCTTCCTGTTCCGGGCATTCTTCATTCCCTCGGAATCCATGGTGAACACCCTCGACGTGGATGACCGGATCTTCGTGAACCTCCTGGTGCCGGAGCCCTTCGCGCTCAGCCGTGGCGACGTGGTGGTATTCCGTGACACCAAGGGCTGGCTGCCGCCGGCCCCGGCCAAGGCACAGGGACCGTTCACCTGGGTCCAGGACGGCCTGACGTTCGTCGGCCTCCTGCCCGACAACTCCGAACAGCACCTGGTCAAGCGTGTCATCGGGCTCCCGGGCGACCACGTTGTCTGCTGTGACGCCGGCGGTAAACTGACCATTAACGGGACCGCGATTGACGAGACCTACATCAATCCCGCGGAAGTCCCGCAGATCCGCAACTTTGACGTCACCGTACCGGAAGGCAAGGTGTGGGTGATGGGTGACAACCGGAACCACTCTGCCGATTCCCGTGCGCACATGGAGACTGACGGCGGATTCATCAATCTCAAGGACCTCGAAGGCAAGGCCGCGGTCATCGCCTGGCCGCTGAACAGGATCAAGACCCTGGACAACTACCCGGACGTGTTCCGCAGCGTCCCGGCGGCCCACTGACCGTGCCTTCAGCAGTGCAGGCGTCCCCAGCAGTGCAGACTACCCCGGCAGTGAAGGCGCGCTCCGGCTCAAAACCGGCAGCACGCGGAGCCAAGGCGCCCACGCTGCGGCACGAGCGTACCTTCAAGGCCCAGGGGGTGCGCCTGCTTGCCGGGGTGGATGAGGTTGGCCGGGGTGCCCTCGCCGGTCCTGTCAGCGTGGGAATCGCCGTCGTTGACCTGGAACGCCAGAAGCCGCTTGCAGGCGTGCGGGACAGCAAACTCCTGAGCCCTGCGGAACGGGAACGGCTGGATCCCCTGGTGCGCCGGTGGAGTATCGCATCGGCGGTGGGACACGCTTCCGCCGGCGAGATAGATTCACTCGGCATCATCGCTGCCCTTCGGCTGGCGGGAACCCGCGCGTGGAACAGCATCATCAGCGCCGGCATCATCCCGGAGGCTGTGCTGCTTGATGGAAGCCACAACTGGCTTTCCCCGGCAGGCCAGCTGTCCCTGTTCGACCAGCCCGTGCTGGAGGCCGCGTGTGAAGCCCCGGTCCATACCAAGGTCAAGGCGGACATGCAGTGCCTCAGCGTCGCGGCCGCAAGTGTTATTGCCAAGGTGGAACGGGACCGGATGATGCGGGAACTGCACACCGAATATCCCGATTACGGCTGGGACATCAACAAGGGATATGCCACGGCAGCCCATCGGAACGTCCTCCGCGCCGCCGGGCCCACACCGTACCACAGGGTAAGCTGGCGGCTGCTTGGCGGGGAACTGCAGGACGCCGAGGTGCCCGACGGGGACGAGCCGTACGAAGACTGACCCCCGCCACCCGCGGCACCCGTGCCGGACATGGTGCAAGATGGAAGCATGAGTGCTGAGGATCTTGAGAACTATGAAACCGACATGGAGCTTCAGCTCTATCGTGAATACCGCGACGTGGTCGGCCTCTTCAGCTACGTTGTCGAGACCGAACGGCGCTTTTACCTGGCCAACCATGTGGACCTCCAGGCCCGCAGCGCCGATGGTGAGGTCTATTTCGACCTGACCCTCCAGGACGCCTGGGTATGGGATGTCTACCGCTCGGCACGGTTCGTCAAAAGCGTCAGGGTCCTGACCTTCAAGGACGTGAACGTGGAGGAACTGCCCCGCAACGAGGAACTGGCCCTGCCCAAGGATGTAGACCTGGGCAACTAGGGTCCCGCGGGACCCTGACTTCCCCTCCACACCGGCCCCTGTCCACATACGGCAGGGGCCTTCTGTCTTCCGCGGCCCTTCGCCTCCAGGCTGGTTGCGGAGGTACACATGAAATCCAAAGACCTGTTGGGCCGGCGGGGCGAAGACCTTGCCGTGGGCTATCTTGAAGCGCTGGGCATGCTGGTGGTGGAGCGCAACTGGCGGTGCGCCGGGGGCGAGATTGATATCGTCGCCCTCGACGGCGATGCGCTGGTGATCGCCGAAGTCAAAACCCGCCGTTCGCTCGACTACGGCCATCCGTTTGAAGCCGTCGGTCCGGAAAAGCTGGCCCGGCTGCACCGCCTCGCTGCTGCCTGGTGCCGTGACCGCGAACTGCGGATGCCGCTGCGCCGCGTGGACGTCATAGCCGTCGTGGACGACGGCGGCGGGGAACCCGTGGTCGAACACCTCAAGGGGGTGGGGTAATGTCCCTCGGGCGCACCTACTCCATCGCCCTCGTCGGGCTCAACGGCTACATGGTGGAAGTCGAGGCTGACATCGGCCAGACGCTCCCGGCCTTCGTCATTCTTGGGCTGCCGGACGCTTCCCTCAACGAAGCCAAGGAGCGCATCCGCTCAGCCGCGAAGAACTCCGGGATCCCGCTCAGCCGAAGGAAGATCACCGCAAACCTCATTCCTGCCTCACTGCCGAAACGAGGCTCCGGCTTCGATCTCGCCGTCACCATGGCCGTCCTCCGGGCAGCGAACGACATCAAGCCCACGGGGCGCACAGTCTTTATCGCCGAGCTGGGGCTCGACGGGAGGCTGCGGCCGGTGCGGGGAATCCTGCCGGCGGTCATGGCGTCGGTGCAGGCCGGGTATCCGGAGATCGTGGTGGCCCAGGCCAACCTCGCCGAGGCCTCCCTGGTCCCCGGAGCCAAGGTGCGCGGGTACCGCACGCTTGCCCGGCTTGCCCTCGACTTTGGGGCGGACCCCCAGGAACTTGCCCTGGACTTCGAACCGGACGAGGCCGATGACGCCGGTGACGGCCAGGCGCTTCCCGGCCCGTGTCCCGACATGGCAGACGTCTCCGGGCAGGGCGAAGCCCGCAGGGCTCTGGAAGTGGCGGCGGCGGGCGCCCATCATCTGCTCCTCACCGGGCCGCCAGGAGCCGGCAAGACCATGCTGGCGGAGCGGCTGCCGGGCCTCCTGCCGGACCTTGGCGACCACGAGTCCATGGAAGTCACGGCCATCCACTCGCTGTGCGGCCTGCCCGCATCCTCGGTACAGCTCCTGCGCCGGCCGCCGTTCGAGAACCCGCACCACTCAGCCACCGCTGCCGCCATCATCGGCGGCGGGACCGGCCTGCCCCGGCCGGGGGCAGCATCACGTGCCCACCGGGGCGTGCTTTTCCTGGATGAGGCACCGGAGTACGAGCGGCGTGTCCTGGACGCGCTGCGGCAGCCGCTGGAGAGCGGGGAGCTGGTTATCCACCGGTCAGCCGGAACAGCCGCCTATCCGGCCCGTTTCCAGCTGGTGCTCGCCGCCAACCCCTGCCCCTGCGGCAAGGCATCGGGCAAGGGGCTGGACTGCACCTGCACACCCGTGATGCGCCGCCGCTATCTGGCCAGGATGTCCGGGCCCCTGCTGGACCGGGTGGACATCCAACTGCAGGTGGAGCGCGTATCCCTGGCCGAGTTTGGCCAAGCGGGCGCGGAAGAGGGCACTGCATCAGTGGCAGGCCGGGTCCTGGACGCGCGTGCCCGGCAGGCGGAACGGTTACGGTGCTTCGGCCTGGAGACCAATTCCCAGGTGCCGGGGCGCATCCTCCGCGGTGAACTGCGTCTCCCCGCGGCCGCGACCCGGATCCTTGACCAGTCCCTGGAGCGGGGGGTACTTACCGCCCGCGGGTATGACCGTGTCCTTCGGCTCGCGTGGACGCTGGCGGACCTGGGGCACCGCGATACGCCGGACCCGAACGACATCGGACAGGCCCTGGGCCTGCGGCAGGCTTCGGCGGCCGCGGCATGACACCCAGGGATGCCGAACGGCTGGCCCGGGCCGCCCTGTCACGGCTCATGGAGCCCCAGGACACCGCGGGCCTGGCCCTTGTCCAGATGGCAGGGGCAACGGACGCGCTGCGCATCGCTGCCGGTGAGGTGGCACCCGGGCCCGACCTGGAGCGCGGGATGACATCGCTGCTGGCTGACAGCGGGGCTGCCGGCAGTTGGGCCGGACTGGCAGCCGCGTTGAAGCGTTGGCGGCCACGGCTGCCCGACCTTGCGCCCGAACGCGACCTGGCCACTATGGCCCGGCTCGGCGGACGCCTCATCATTCCCGGTGATGAGCTGTGGCCGGCCCAACTTGCCGACTTGGGAATCCAGGAGCCCATCTGCCTTTGGTGGCGCGGGCAGGAACAACCGTTGCCGGGTGCGGACAAATCCATCGCCCTCGTGGGATCGCGGGACAGCACCAGCTATGGTGCGTCCGTGACAGGGGACATCGCTTACTCGCTGGCGCAGCGGGGTTTCACGGTGGTCTCCGGCGGAGCTTACGGTATCGACGCTCATGCCCACAGAGCCGCCCTCGCCGGCAGTTCCTCCGCCGTCCCCACCATCGCCGTCATGGCCGGGGGAGTGGACCGCTTCTATCCATCCGGTAATGACGACCTGCTGCGGGCCGTGGCAAACCAGGGTGCGGTGCTGGCCGAGGTACCACCGGGGTCGGCCCCTACCCGCTACCGCTTCCTCCAGAGGAACCGCCTCATTGCTGCCCTCTCCGCGGTGACAGTGGTGGTGGAGGCGCGCTGGCGGTCTGGGGCGCTTAATACCGCCCATCACGCAGAGACCCTGGGCCGAGCCGTCGGGGCCGTACCCGGATCCGTCCACAGTGCCAACTCCGCCGGTTGCCACCGACTCCTCCGGGACGGGGGAGCCGTCTGCGTCACCGACGCGGCTGAAGTGGCCGAACTCGCCTCGCCGAGTGGAGCTGCCCTTCCCGATCAGCCCACCGCAGACGTTGCAGTGCAGGACGGGCTGACCCTGGAGGACCTGATCCTGCTGGACGCGCTTCCGCTCCGCTCCACTGCGTCCGTGGAAAAGCTCTCAGCCGTGGCCGGGCTTGGCCAGGACTCCGTCAGGGCAGGACTTGGGAGGCTGGGGCTGCTGGGACTCGCCGTATCGGAGCGGGGCGGCTGGAAACGCGGCAAGGCATGACCGTGTCCACCGGCGGTACCGGCCGGGCAACTGGGAAAGTAGAGGAGTGGACAATGAAGAACTGCCCGGGGAACTGGCCAAGGCACTGGACGCGTTCGCCGGGTACCTGTCAGGGGAGCGCGGGATGTCCGCCCATACCATGCGTGCGTACCTGGGCGACCTGCGCAGCCTCCTGGCCCATGCTGCATCGGAAGGCGTGGCAGGGCTGAAGGAGCTTGAACTGGGGACATTCCGCCGCTGGCTTGGCAGCCAAAGTTCGGCGGGCGCCTCGCGGGCGACGCTGGCACGCCGGTCTGCCACGGCACGGGCCTTCACCGCCTGGGCCGTACGGGAGGAACTCATCACCGCAGACCCGGCCCTGCGGCTGAAGGCACCCAAACGCGAGGGGTCCCTGCCGGGGGTCCTGCAGGCCTCCCAGCTCGCGCGCATACTGGAGGGCCTGGAAAGGGCGGCCGCGGAGGGCGAACCGCTGGCTGTACGCAACCGCGCCATCGTGGAACTCCTTTACGCCACAGGTATCCGGGTAGGCGAACTCGCCGGACTGGACGTCGACGACCTTGACCCGGACCGCCGGACGCTGCGGGTCATCGGCAAGGGCAACAAGGAACGCACGGTTCCGTTTGGAGTCCCGGCCGCGGTGGCCGTGGACGACTGGCTCCGGCGCGGGCGCCCGGGACTGGTGAAGGACACCAGCGGGCCCGCCCTCTTCCTCGGTGCCCGCGGTGGACGGGTCGACCAGCGGCAGGTGCGCGCCCTGGTCAACGCCCTGTTTGAGGCGCTCGGTGATACCTCCGCGTCCGGGCCCCACGCCCTGCGCCACTCGGCGGCCACTCATCTGCTCGACGGCGGCGCGGACCTCCGGGCAGTGCAGGAGATTCTTGGCCACAGCAGCCTGGCCACCACCCAGATCTACACACACGTCTCGGTTGACCGGCTCCGGAAGAGTTACCAGCAGGCGCATCCCAGGGCCTGATCGCCGAGGTAATCGCACTGGCGTAATTCCATGGCGTACGGCACAATAAGAGTCACGTCCGGCAACTTTCAAGTGCGGCTTGAAGCTCTCACGGCTTCGGACCGCGCGGCAAGCCCGGACACAGCTTAATCTGATACATCTGAATACAGGCAGGGAACCATCGCCGCAGTGCAGGGCGCAGCAGTTCCATCCAGGCCGAGGTCGTTGGGGAAGACGTACCTAGAGCTATGGAGGATGGAATGTCTGTTGCAATGACCCGCGGTGTGCTGTTCGTTCACTCGGCCCCTACGGCGCTGTGCCCCCACGTTGAGTGGGCAGTCGGCGCCGTGGTGGACAAGCGGACGGACCTTGAGTGGACCCCGCAGCCTGCTGCGCCCGGAATGTTCCGGGCCGAACTGTCCTGGACCGGAACCCCCGGAACGGGATCGAAACTGGCGTCCTGCCTGCGCGGTTGGGCGCATCTCCGCTATGAGGTGACGGAGGAGCCCAGCCAGGGCGTGGATGGTGGCCGGTGGTCGCACACCCCCGAACTGGGGATCTTCCATGCCGTCACGGACGTCCACGGCAACATCATGGTGTCCGAGGACCGCATCCGGTACGCCTACGAGTCCGGAGCCGGCGACCCCGCCGCCGTCTACCACGAGCTGTCCCTCGCCCTCGGCGAGGCGTGGGACGAAGAACTTGAACCGTTCCGCCACGCTGCCGAAGGCGCTCCCGTTCGCTGGCTGCACCAGGTGGGCTGACCGCCGTCGTCCACTTTTACCGCGACGACACCACAACACCTCCATAGCGCAAAGGAGGCCCCGCCAAGCGGCGGGGCCTCCTTTGCCGTCCGGGGTGACTTCCCCGGGCAGCGCCTAGATGCTGCGGATAGCCACGACGGCGTTGTGGCCGCCGAAGCCAAAGGAGTTGCTCAGTGCCACGATGTTCCCTGCAGGGAGGTCGCGGGCGGAGGTGACCACGTCGAGCGGGATCTCCGGATCCTGGTTTTCGAGGTTGATGGTCACCGGCGCCTTGCGGTCATGGACGGCCAGTACGGTGAGGACAGCCTCAACCGCCCCCGAAGCGCCCAGGAGGTGGCCCATCTGCGACTTGGTGGCAGAGACCGCCACGTCGTCCACGTGGCTGCCCAGGGCCGCACGCAGGGCCGTGTACTCGGGCTTGTCGCCGACAGGGGTGGAAGTGGCGTGGGCGTTGACGTGAACCACGTCCTCAGCCTGGATCCGGCCGTCGAACATGGCCGCCTTCAGTGCGCGGGTGGCACCAAGCCCCTGGGGATCCGGGGCAGTGATGTGGTAGGCGTCAGCGGTGACGGACGTACCGGCGAGCTCGGCATAGATGCGGGCTCCGCGGGCCAGGGCGTGTTCCTCGGCCTCGAGGACCAGGGCGCCGGCACCTTCGCCCATGACGAAGCCGTCACGGCCGGTGTCGTACGGGCGTGAGGCGCCCTGGGGATCATCGTTCCGGCGGGACAGCGCCTGCATCGAGGCAAATGCTGCCAGCGGCATGGGGTGGATGGCTGCCTCGGCGCCGCCGCACATGACGACGTCGGCCTTGCCCGAGCGGATGAGCTCCAGGCCAAGGTGCATGGCCTCCGTGCCGGAGGCGCAGGCGGAGACGGGGGTGTGGGCGCCGGCGCGGGCACCGAGGTCCAGGCTCACGGCCGCGGCAACACCATTGGGCATGAGCATGGGCACCGTCATGGGCAGGACGCGGCGCGGGCCCTTTTCCTTCAGGGTGTCCCAGGCGTCCAGCAGCGTCCAGACGCCACCGATGCCGGTGGCAAAGGCAACAGCCAGCCGGTCCTGGTCGAATTCCGTGATGCCCGAATCGGCCCAGGCTTCCCGGGCAGCGATGACGCCGAACTGGGTGGACGGGTCCATCCGCTTGGCCTCGACGCGGCTGAGGACATCAAGGGCCGGCGTGCTGCACCGTGCGGCGAAGTGGACAGGGAGTTCGTACTTGGCTACCCAGTCGTCCTCCAGGGTGCGGGCACCGGAGACCCCCTTGAGGGCGTTGCTCCACATTGTGGGCACATCGCCGCCGATGGGCGTAGTGGCGCCCAGACCGGTAATGACTACTTTGCGTGTCATGGGATCACTCTTTCGTCGGTGGGGGTATCCGCCTGCGGCTGCCGCAGGGTCCCGCACAGTTTGATGATCGGCCAGTCCCGGTCGGGGGGTACTGTGCCGGATAAATGCGGCGGGCTGCCGGTCCGGTCAGTCCGGACCGGCAGCCCCGCCAAGCCGTAGGACGGCGAAAGCCCTTGGCTAGGCCTGTGCTCCGGCGATGAAGCTGACGGCGTCGCCAACAGTCTTGAGGTTCTTGACCTCTTCGTCCGGGATGCGGACGCCGAACTTTTCCTCGGCGTTGACCACGATGGTCATCATGGAGATGGAGTCGATGTCCAGGTCCTCGGTGAAGGACTTGTCCAACTCGACGGCCTCCGGGGCCAGGCCGGTTTCCTCGTTGACGATTTCAGCCAAGCCGGCCAGGATCTCTTCGTTGCTAGCCATTGGTGGCTCCTTTTCTTGTATTGCCGGCAGGGACTGCCGGAAACGGTCCGGGCCGCGGTTGCGACCCTTGGGCGTATCTAGGGAAGGACAACTACCTGTGCGCCGAAGACCAGCCCGGCACCGAAACCGATCTGCAGGGCCAGCCCGCCGCTCAGTCCGGGGTTCTCCTGCAGGAGCCGGTGCGTTGCCAGCGGGATCGAGGCAGCGGACGTGTTGCCGGCCTCGGCAATGTCCCGTGCCACTGTAACCGTCTCGGGCAGCTTCAGCTTCTTCACCATCTCGTCGATGATGCGCATGTTGGCCTGGTGGGGGATGAAGGCAACCAGGTCTTCAGCCTGGATGCCGGCAGCATCGAGTGCCTGCTGGGCCACCTTGGCCATTTCCCACACTGCCCAGCGGAACACCGTCTGGCCGTCCTGGCGGAGGGTGGGATAGAGCTCCTGGGCTTCCTCCAGGAGGGCGAGGTCGCCCGTGGAGTCGGACTGCCGGGCGGCGAGGCCGAGGTCGCGGACGTCAAGCAGGGAGCGGGTCATGCCAATGGCGTCCCACTTGCTGCCGTCTGAGCCCCATACCGAGGGGGCGATGCCCGGGGTGTCGGAGGGGCCGATCACGACGGCGCCGGCACCATCACCGAGCAGGAAGGAGATGGTGCGTTCCCGGTTGTCGATGACGTCGGAAAGCTTTTCGGCCCCCACCACCAGGACATACTTTGCGGTACCGGAGCGGACCAGGGCGTCGGCCTGGGCAATCCCGTAGCAGTAGCCGGCGCAAGCGGCGGAAATATCAAAGGCAGGTGCGGGCGTGGCGCCGATCCTGTCGGCCAGGCTGGCTGCGGCGGAAGGCGTCGCGTAGGGGTGTGTCACGGTGGAAACAATGACGGCCCCGAGCTCCGAGGCGTCAATACCGGCCTTCTCCATGGCTTCGCGGGCAGCGCCCTCTGCCATGTCGATCACGCTGACGTCGGCAGCCGCGCGGTGGCGGGTGACGATGCCGGTGCGCTGGCGGATCCACTCGTCCGAGGAATCAATCCACTGGCACACGTCCTCGTTGGTGACGATGACGTCCGGCCGGTAGGCCCCCAGGCCAAGGATGCGGCTGTGCTCGTGGATGGGAACCTGTTTCAGCGTGGGAACGCTCATGCGTTGCCCTCCAGTTCTGCAAAGAGCGCCAGGGCCGCGGAGAGGTCATCAGGAGTCTTCACCGCAACGGTCTTGACGCCGGGCATGCCGCGCTTGGCCAGTCCGGCCAGCGTGCCGGCAGGGGCGAGTTCGATCACGCCGGTCACACCGCGGTTGACCATGCTCTCCATGCAGAGGTCCCACCGGACCGGGCGGGACACCTGGGCAATCAGGCTTTCGACGGCGGCATCACCGTCCGTGACTTCACCGCCGTCGAAATTCGACAGCAGCGGCACCTTGGGCGCCACCGGGTTCAGCTGCGGCTTCAGTTTCTCAAGCGCGCTGACAGCGGGCGACATATGGCTGGTGTGGAAGGCGCCGGCCACCTTGAGCGGGATGACGCGGGCCTTGGCGGGCGGGTTCTCGGCCAGGGCCTTCAGCTGTTCAAAGGTTCCGGCCGCCACTGTCTGGCCTGCCCCGTTGACGTTGGCGGGGGCGGCGCCGGCCGCCTCGATGGCTGCCAGCACCTCGGCCGGGTCACCGCCTACGACGGCGCTCATGCCTGCGGGGGTGACGGCTGCCGCGGCGGCCATGCTGTTGGCACGTTCGCGGACGAAGGTCATGGCTTCCTGCTCCGTCAGCACTCCAGCCAGGGCGGAGGCGGTGATTTCACCCACGGAGTGGCCCGCGAGGATCACCGGAAGGGAGTTGAGTTCGACATCGAAGAGGGAGGCGGCGGTGACCAGCCCCGCGGCAACGATCAGGGGCTGCGCAACCGCAGTGTCCTTGATGGTTTCCTCGTCGGAGGTGGTCCCGTGGGCTATCAGGTCAATGCCTGCGATGTCACTCAGGGAGGCCAGCTGGCCTGCCACCGAGGGAAGTTCCAGCCAGGGGGCCAGAAAACCCGGGGTCTGTGAGCCCTGTCCAGGGCAGACTATTGCAAGCACGTAACCAGCTTTCCAAATTACTGTGTGATCCAGCGGTGTTTCACCGCACCAAGCTCACGGGGTCAGGTTGTAGGAAGTCTACAATGCCTCACGACTGGTTACGGGACGGTTGCCGCTCCGTGGCGGCCTTGGGCGGGGCCGACAGCCGGCCCACCACCAGCGCGGCCTGCAGGACGAACGCCTCCCGCGGCAGCAACGGATCCCAGCCTGTGACGTCGCAGACGCGCTTCAGCCGGTACCGAACAGTATTGGCGTGGACGAAGAGTTCCCGGGCTGTCGCCTCCAGCGAGTGGCCCAGTTCCAGGTACGTTCCCAGCGTTTCCACCAGGCCGTTGGACGCCGCCAGGAGGGGCCGGTAAATGTTCTTCACCAGCGAGCGGCGCGCCGCATCATCGCCGGAAATAACGCGTTCGGGCAGAAGGTCGTCCGCGGCTACCGGCCGCGGAGCGGAGGGCCAGGCGCGCGCGGCGGTAAGCCCCGCAAAGGCCGACTGCGCGGAACCGCTGGCTTCCAGCAGCGAGCTGGCCTCGGGCCCGTAAACCACGGGTCCGGGGGCGAACATGTCGCTGAGCTTCACATAGGCTGTTTCGCGGTCCTGCACGCCGCCAAGGATGAGGATCAGCCGGTCGCCCTGGATGCCCACCAGCGCGTCCTCGGCATAGCGCCCGGCCATCCGCCGCAACTCGCTGACGTAGCTGGCGCTGGGTTCGGAGGGCGAATTGCCCACCATCACGGTGAACCTCTCCTGCGCCTTCCAGCCAAGCGCTGCGATGCGTGAGCGCAGGGCGTCCGTGTTTTCGCCGCGCAGGATCGCATCCACGATCAGGGCTTCCAACCGGGTATCCCAGGAGCCGCGGGATTCGGCAGCGCGGGCGTACACGTCGGCGGCGGCGAAGGCCACCTCCCGCGAATAGCGCAGGACTGCTTCGCGCAGGGACGGCTGGTCGGCTTCCGGCGCGATGACCGGAACCTGGTCCTCCACCACCTCCACCACGATCCTGATCAGCTGCAACGCCTTCTGCAGGCTGATCGACCGCGTGAGTTCCGTGGGGGCTGTCCCAAAGACATCCGTGAGGATCCACGACGGCGAGCTCGGCCGTTCGTACCAGGTCACGAAAGCGGCGATGCCGTTCTGTGCCACCATTCCCAGTGCCGACCGCTCATCCGCACTGAGCCGGCTGTACCAGGGGAGCGACTGCTCCAGCTTGCGCATGGTGCTGGTGGAGAGCTGGCCGACGTTGGCGCGGAGCTGCTTGAGGGTTTCGGACTTCTCCGGCGTGACCTTCGGCGGGGTCGGTTTCCGCTTGGAGGACGGGCTGGCTGGTGCTGGCATTCTTTGAGCATACGGCCACCGTCGCGCAAGCTCCATTTGTGCGAAGGCTACAATCCGCCTTGTCACGGATCACAAGACGTCCGGCCCCGTCCGGTGCCGCACACTACAGACACGACGACGGCGGCCCCCACCTTGGTAGGTGGGGGCCGCCGTCGTCGTGATGCTGCTTGATACGCTGTCCAGCCGGAAGGCTAGGCTTCGCCCCCGGCATTGCCGGTGGTGCCGGCATTGACGTTGAGCAGCTTGTACTTCTCGATGGCCTTGACCGGGGCGTCAACATCCACCTCGCCACGGCGCGCCAGCATTTCAAGGGCACGCACCACGATGGAGTGGGTGTCGTTCTTGAAGTAGCGGCGGGCTGCTGCGCGGGTGTCGGAGAAGCCGAAGCCGTCGGCGCCGAGGGTGGCGAATTCGTTGGGGACGAACTGCCGGATCTGGTCGGGGACGGCTTTCATGTAGTCGGAGACGGCGACGATGGGGCCGGTGGCGCCTTCGAGTTGCTGGGTGACGAACGGGGTGCGGGCGGGTTGGCCGGGGTTGAGGAAGGCTTCTTCTTCGGCGGCGAGGCCGTCGCGGCGCAGTTCGTTCCAGGAGGTGACGGACCAGACGTCGGCGGAGACGTTCCAGTCGTCGGCCAGGACGCGCTGGGCTTCGATGGCCCAGGGCACGGAGACGCCGGAGGCGAGGATCTGGGTGCGGGGGCCGTCGATCTTTGCCGGGGCGAGCAGGTAGATGCCCTTGATGACGCCTTCGATGTCGAGGTTTTCGGGTTCGGCGGGCTGGACGATGGGTTCGTTGTACACGGTGAGGTAGTACATGACGTTCTTGTCCGTTGAGTCCGGCCCGTACATGCGTTCGAGGCCGGAGCGGATGATGTGGCCGATTTCGTAGCCGTAGGCGGGGTCGTAGGTGAGCACGGCGGGGTTGGTGGAGGCGAGCAGGGGGGAGTGGCCGTCGGCGTGCTGGAGGCCTTCGCCGGTGAGGGTGGTCCGGCCTGCGGTGGCGCCGATGATGAAGCCGCGGGTCATTTGGTCTGCTGCGGCCCAGAAGGCGTCGCCGGTGCGCTGGAAGCCGAACATGGAGTAGAACACGTAGACCGGGACCAGGGGCACGCCGTGGGTGGCGTAGGAGGTCCCGGCGGCGGTGAAGGCTGCCACGGCGCCGGCTTCGTTGATGCCGGGGTGGATCAGTTGCCCGGCGGGGGATTCCTTGTAGGCCAGGACCAGGTCGCGGTCCACGGAGAGGTAGTTCTGGCCCTTGGGGTTGTAGATCTTCGCGGTGGGGAAGAACGCATCCATGCCGAACGTGCGTGCTTCGTCGGGGATGATCGGGGCGATGTGCTTGCCGAAGTTCTTATCCCGCATCAGGTCCTTGAGGAGCCGGACGAAGGCCATGGTGGTGGCGGCCTGCTGCTTGCCAGAACCGCGCTTTGCCACCTCGTAGGACTTCGCGTCGGGCAGCACAATCTCGGCGTGGGTATTCCGGCGTTCCGGGACGGCTCCGCCCAGGGCAGCGCGGCGCTCCATCATGTACTTGATTTCCGGGGCGTCGTTACCGGGGTGGTAGTACGGCGGCCGGTACGAGTCCTTCTCGAGCTGTTCGTCACTGACGGGGATCCGCAGGTGGTCGCGGAACTTCTTCAGGTCATCCAGGGTCAGCTTCTTCATCTGGTGGGTCGCGTTGCGGCCCTCGAAGTGCGGTCCCAGGCCGTAGCCCTTGACGGTGTGGGCGAGGATGACGGTGGGTTTGCCCTTGAATTCGGTGGCGGCTTTGTAGGCTGCGTAGACCTTGCGGTAGTCGTGGCCGCCGCGTTTGAGGTTCCAGATCTGGTCGTCGGTGAGGTCCGCGACGAGGTCTTTGGTCTGCGGGGTTTTGCCGAAGAAGTGTTCGCGGACGAACCCGCCGGATTCGGCTTTGTAGGTCTGGTAGTCCCCGTCGACGGTTTCGTTCATGATTTTCACGAGCGAGCCGTCGGTGTCGCGGGTGAGCAGGTCATCCCATTCCCGGCCCCAGACGACCTTGATCACGTTCCAGCCTGCGCCGCGGAAGAACGCTTCGAGTTCCTGCATGATCTTGCCGTTGCCGCGCACCGGCCCGTCCAGGCGCTGGAGGTTGCAGTTGATCACGAAGTTCAGGTTGTCCAGGTTTTCGTTCGCCGCCAGCTGCAGCAGGCCGCGGGATTCGGGTTCGTCCATTTCGCCGTCGCCCAGGAACGCCCAGACCTGCTGGTCGGAGGTGTCTTTCAGGCCCCGGTTGTGCAGGTACCGGTTGTTCTGGGCCTGGTAGATCGCGTTCATCGGGCCGATGCCCATGGACACGGTAGGGAATTCCCAGAAGTGCGGCATCAGGCGCGGGTGCGGGTAGGAGGACAGGGCATGGCCCTCGCGGGACTTTTCCTGCCGGAACCCGTCCAGGTCCTCCTCGGAGAGGCGTCCTTCCATGAACGCCCGGGCGTACATCCCGGGGGAGGCATGGCCCTGGAAGAAGACCTGGTCCCCGCCGCCGGGGTGGTCCTTGCCGCGGAAGAAGTGGTTGAACCCGACCTCGTACAGGGTCGCGGCACCGGCGTAGGTGGAGATGTGCCCGCCGACGCCGATATCGGGCCGCTGCGCCCGGTGGACCATGACCGCGGCGTTCCACCGCATGTAGGCCCGGTACCGGCGCTCGTACTCCTCGTTGCCCGGGAACTGGGCTTCCTGGTCCACCGGGATCGTGTTCACGTAATCGGTGGTGGTCACCATCGGCACCCCGACACTCTGCGCGCCGGCGCGCTGCAGCAGGCTCCGCATGATGTATTGGGCACGCTCGGTGCCCTGTTCCCTGATCAACGCATCCAGGGACTCAACCCACTCGGCAGTCTCTTCCGGATCACGATCAGGCAGCTGGTTAGTCAACCCGCTGAGGATATGGGAGGTATCTTCTCCTGCAGCCACGTCCAACCTCTCTTTGCGCGCATGAATCGGCGCACTCAGGCCAGGCAGGGTGACTGCCCGGCGTACATACGCCGTGTGCGACGTATCGGTTACAACAGCCCGGGCATGTGTGCCGGGCAGCTTCCTAGCGCTCCTATGTCTGCACGGAGTCACAAGGTTGTCGTCCCGCAGCCATAGTTGTCATCAGCCACTCTAGCCCTGACCGCAACGCGATGCGTAGCCGCGGGTCAGGTGCTGCGGTTGTATTTCGTTCGTCATACTGGTTGTGTGACAAAAAGCCCTTGTGACGGGGATGCTGCAGCCGGATGTGACGCAGAATATGCGCAGTCCCGGGGGCGGCAGCTTGAAGCGCAGGCGCAAAGGGTGTTGGCTTGGGAGTAATGGAAATCACTATGCACACTGCATATATGAGGTATTGGAGGAACACGTGAGCGAGGCCGACGCCGCCACTTCGGTAAATGTGGCGGAAAAATTGGGTTTCAAGAACGGGGATCTGATTCAGGAGTTCGGTTACGACGACGATGTCGATTTCGACTTGCGTGACGATATTGAGGACCTCACCGGTTCCGAGTTGCTGGACGAGGACGATCACGAGGTGGCGGACGCCGTCATCCTGTGGTGGCGCGACGGCGACGGGGACCTGGTGGACAGCCTGATGGATTCCCTCACTACCCTGAGCGAAAACGGTGTTGTCTGGGTCCTCACCCCCAAGTCAGGCAGGGACGGCTACGTCTCGCCAGCAGACATCCAGGAAGCCGCACCCACCGCCGGCCTGCACGTCACCACCTCAGCGGGAGTCTCGAAGGACTGGAGTGCAACCCGCCTTGTCAGCAGGAAGAACAAATGACGGCAGCGGTTGAGGCCGCTTCCGCAGCTGTTCCTGCACTGGGCGCGGAAGCGCCCGACTTCGAGCTTGCCAACCAGTACGGCGAGCCCGTGACGCTGTCATCCTTCCGGGGGCAGAACGTGGCCCTGGTCTTTTACCCGTTTGCATTCTCGGGGATCTGCACGGGTGAACTGTGCGAGATACGGGACAACCTGGCCACATTCGAGGATTCGAACGCGGTGGTCCTTGCAGTGTCCGTGGACAGCAAGTTCAGCCTCCGGGCCTATGCGGCGCAGGAAGGCTACAGCTTCGACCTCCTTGCCGACTTCTGGCCGCATGGGGCCGTGGCCAGTGCTTACGGTGTGTTCGACGACGTCAGTGGCATGGCCAAACGCGCCACCTTCATCATCGACGCTGACGGCAGAATCCGTTACAGCGTTGTGAATCCCCGCGGACAGGCCCGGGACTTCGCCGAATACCGCGCGGCCCTGGCGGATCTGAAACAGGCCTGATCGACCATGGCGGAACATCGGCGGGGGACGGGCCTTACCGGCTTTGCCAGCATGCCGCCGGTAGCCCCTGCTCCGCTGTCAGCCGATGACCTTGAGGTGCTGGCCAGGATCCGCGACCTGCTTGCCGGTGCCCCGTTCGCCCTGCTGACGGGCGCGGGCCTGAGCACCGACTCCGGCATTCCGGACTACCGTGGCCCGGACTCGCCGCCGCGGCAGCCCATGACCTACCAGGAGTTTGTCCGGGACGCGGCCAACCGGCGCCGCTACTGGGCCCGGAACCACATCGGGTGGTCCCACATGCGGCACGCGGACCCGAACGTGGGCCACTATTCAGCAGCGGAGCTGGAACGCCGCGGTTACCTCACGGGCCTCATTACCCAGAACGTTGACCGCCTGCACCAGGACGCCGGCAGCTCCAACGTCGTCGATCTGCACGGCCGGTATGACCAGGTGATATGCCTCGACTGCGGGCGGACCTACACCCGGCGCCTCCTGGCCGGTGTTTTCGAGGAACTCAACCCCGGATTCCTGGAACGGGCAGCGGCGTCCGGGTTGGTGGAGATGGCGCCGGATGCTGACGCCACCGTGGAGGACCAGGTCCTCATCAGCAGCTTCGTGGTGCCGGTCTGTCCTGCCTGCGGCGGTACCCTGAAGCCGGACTTCGTCTACTTTGGGGAAAATGTGCCCAAGGACCGGGTGGAACGTTCGTACGCCATGGTGGACGGGGCAGCCGCGCTGGTGGTTGCCGGTTCATCCCTGACGGTCATGAGCGGTCTTCGGTTTGTGCGGCATGCCGCCAAGGAATCCAAGCCGGTGGTAATCATCAACAGGGGCGCCACCCGGGGTGATGACAAGGCGACCGTCAAGCTTGAAGCCGGCGTCAGCCAGGCGCTGGGCTACCTCGCGGCCGAACTCCCCGCCCTGTAGGGACACCTCAGGCGGTTCGGTGCTGGGATTCGCGTTTCCGGCCCCCTGTCGGGTAGAGTTTATGTTCGTTGGTTGCGGCAGTCCGGCCGGAAACCGCCTGATTTGGGTCTTTAGCTCAGCTGGTAGAGCGCCACGTTTACACCGTGGATGTCATCGGTTCGATCCCGGTAGGACCCACCAAACTACAAACCCGCTGTCCCCGCCTTACCGGCGGGCGGCGGGTTTTTTGCTGCCTGCCCTCCTGCCGTCATTGTCGGACCCTTGCCATACGTTGCAGGAATGGAACATGTCATGGTGCACACAGACAGCAACGGAATACCGACGACGGTGCTGAGCCGGGGCAGGGAATGGGCGGTTGGTGCCGAACCGGTCAGGTGGTTCGAGCGCATCAACTGGTGGGAAACCAGCCGGCGGATGCCGAAGGGCAACAGTGGTGTGGACGTCGAAGTCCTGCAGCTGCAGGTGCGGCTGGGCAACAACAGCAAGTCAGCGCTGACCACCGTGTACCTCCAGCGCGACGGGACCGGCGGAGGCTGGAGGCTACGGGAAACGGCAGCGGACGCAGCTTGACGTATCAATGCCCGGATACGAAGGCATCACGCCGGCGTTGACTTTCCGGCATTGGAAAACCCTCCACCGCGGCTATTGGGGGATGCCGCGGTGGAGGGCTTGGGATGAATATACCGTGAACTGCTGGAAACAAAAAGTCATGCGCCGTTCGGCTGCTTCACGTTGGATCAGGGCCACGAAAACCGCCGTTCACAGGCCGTCATGGTGGTTGTTGTTCACATGAATGGACACTATGGCAGCGCCGGGCAGCGGTTTGGGACGTGGAGGATTTGGGGATCCCAAGGTTCACGGGAAGGTCCTCAAGGATCGGTCCCCCACCAGTGAGGTCCATAAAACCTGCCTCAACCCGGACAGCAGCGGAAACGTAATTCCAAGCACTATGGAGTTCATTATGCTGAATTGTGACTAGGATATTGAACGACTCATTCCAGTGCGACGATGTGAGGCAGATCATGGAGGACAAGCGGGCAGGCTTCGTGGGCCTGGGGCATATGGGTAATTTGATGGCTTCCAATGCCATCGCAGGGGGCTGGCAGGTCAGCGGCTGGAACCGGTCGCCTGAAGCGCTCACCCGGCTGCAGGACCTCGGCGGGTGTGCCGTTGAGCGGGTCGTGGAGATGCGGAACCTCCCCGCCATCGTGTTCATGCTGCCTGACCTGCCACACATAGAGGAAACAGCACATGACCTGCTGGAGAGCTGGAAGCAGAACCCGCCGGCACCGAATACCGTCCTGCTGGTCATGAGCAGCGTTTCGCCCACCGGCGTACAGGAATTCGGGCGGCGCGTCCGGGAGTTCAGTTCCGGCAACGCACGGGTCGTGGATGCACCCGTGAGCGGAGGCACCAAGGGTGCGGCGGACGGCACCCTCGCCATCATGGCAGGCGCGGACGACGAACAGTCCTTCCGCCGCGTTGAGCCCCTGCTGCGGACCATGGGTACCACAGTGCGCCACCTTGGCCCACTGGGCGCGGGCTCACTTGCCAAGGCCTGCAACCAGTTGGTGGTGGGGACCACGACGGCGGCGCTTGCCGAGGCTGCCGAACTTGCCGAACGCTCCGGGCTGGATCCGGCGGCACTGTTCGAGGTCCTGTCCGGCGGCTTGGCCGCGAGCAGGGTCCTGGAGATCGTGGGCCCGCGCCTGGTCAGCAAGGATTACACCCCCACCGGCCCGGCCAAATTCATGCACAAGGACCTTGGGTTTGTGCTGGATGCCGCCGAGGCGGCGGGCGTGGCAACCCCAATGGCAGCGGCCGGCATCGAGCTCTACGCGGAGCTAAGGCGCCAGGGCCACGGCGACCAGGACCTTGCCGTCGTGCGGCAGGTGGTCTCCAACCTCAGTCAAGGAGCCGCGGGAGCGGCGGAAGGAACAGTTGCACCATGAGTTCTTTGTTTGATTTGACCGGCCGGGTTGCCTTGGTGACGGGGTCCAGCCGGGGGATTGGCAACGCGTTGGCGCGGGCACTGGCCGACGCCGGGGCAACGGTGGTGTTGAACGGTATCAACGGGGAGCGGCTCAAGGATGCCGCGGCGGCGATGGCCGCCGACTACGCTCCGGGCCGGGTTCACAGTGTCGCTTTTGACGTGACGAGCGACGCCGGGGCGGCGCGCGGGGTGGGATGGGTGGAGGAGCATGTGGGGCCGTTGGAGATCCTGGTGAACAATGCAGGGATCCAGCACCGGGTGCCGATGCTGGATTTGGACGTGAAGGATTGGGAACGGGTGATTTCCACGGACCTGACCAGCGCGTTCCTGGTGGGCCGGGAAGCAGCGCGGTACATGATCCCGCGGGGGCGGGGGAAGATCGTCAACATCTGCTCGGTGCAGACGGACCTGGCCCGCCCCACGATCGCGCCGTACATTGCGGCGAAGGGCGGGCTGCGGAACCTGACCCGGGCGATGACGGCGGAGTGGGCCGGGTCCGGGTTGCAGATCAACGGGATCGCGCCGGGCTATATCCATACGGAGATGACGCAGAACCTGGTGGATGATGAGCAGTTCAACTCCTGGATCCTGGGCCGGACCCCGGCCAACCGGTGGGGGACCGTGCAGGACCTGGCCGGGCCGGCCGTGTGGCTGGCCTCGGACGGGTCTGATTTCGTGAACGGGCAGACTATTTTTATCGATGGCGGAATGACGGTGGTGGTCTGATGGCACTGGATACAGCACTCCCCGTGTCCGGCCCGGCCGTGGTGGCGCACGCCGCCAACGATCTGCGGATCGACGAGCTGGCCCTTACCGCTCCGGCCGCGGATGAGGCGGTGGTCGAGGTGGCGTTCGGCGGGATTTGCGGGTCGGACCTGCACTACTGGCTGCACGGCGCGGCCGGGGAGTCGATCCTGAGGGCGCCGCTGGTGCTGGGCCATGAGATTTCCGGGACGGTGGTCCGGGCCGCGGCTGACGGGACCGGCCCGGCCGCGGGCACTGCGGTGGCGGTCCATCCGGCCACCCCGCCCGGGTGCCGCACGTTACCCGGCGGACCGGCCCAACCTGTCCCCGGGCTGCACCTACCTGGGCAGTGCCGCGCGGTTCCCGCACACGGACGGGGCGTTCAGCCGCTACGTGAACCTCCCCACCCGGATGCTCCGGCCCCTGCCCAACGGTGTTGGCCTGCGGACCGCCGCGTTGATCGAGCCGGCCGCCGTGGCCTGGCACGCCGTCTCCCGGGCCGGGGACGTGGCCGGCAAATCGGCGCTCGTGATCGGGTCCGGGCCCATCGGGGCCCTCGCCGTCGCCGTCCTGAAACGCGCCGGTGCGGCCCGGATCACCGCCGTCGACGTGCACCCCACACCACTGGAAATCGCCCAAGCCGTGGGAGCGGACCAGGTGATCACCGCCGGCGATGCGGAGGCGATCGCCGCCGTGGAGGCCGACGTCGTGATTGAATCCTCCGGCAACCACCACGGCCTGGCCTCCGCCATCCAGGGCGCGGCCCGCGGCGGCACCGTGGTGATGGTGGGCCTGCTGCCCACCGGGCCGCAGCCGGTACTGATCTCCCTGGCCATCACCCGCGAACTCGACCTCAAAGGCTCCTTCCGGTTCAACGACGAGATCGATAACGTCATCGCCGCCCTCACCGACAGGACCCTGCACATCGAGCCCGTCATCACCCACGAATACCCCGTGGACAACGCACTGGAAGCCTTCACCATGGCCCGCAACTCCGCCGAATCCGGAAAAGTCCTCCTCAGCTTCGGCCCCCGGAGCGAAGCTACTGTCGAACGGGGATAAACACCCGTGGCTGTTCCGTCCAGGTGTCGGCCATCTGGGACATGGTGCGCCGCATGATCCGGTCAGAGGCTTCGCGCGCGGACGCGGCATCGCCCCTGGCAATCGCTTGCGCCACATCCTCGTGCCACTGGAGGGCGGCCTGGTGCGGGTGGTCGGGCATCAGGCCATGAACGGTGCGGCCTGTCAGGGTCTCGGCCACCTGGCCCATGAGGTTGGCGAACATCTCGTTGCCCGAGCCGGAGAGCAGCAGGGAGTGGAACCGGATGTCCAGTTCCAGGAAGCGTGCAACTTCGCCGTTGTTGCCGGCCTCCCGCATTGCACGGGCAACGTCCACGAGCTCCATCCGCAGCGGTGCAGGGGCATTCTGTGCCGCCAGTTCGGCGGCCGCGGGTTCCACCGCGGCGCGCAGTTCGGCGAGGGAGCGGAGCTGCGCGCCGCGTGCGTCGCTTGCCAGCCGCCACCGGATCACCTGCGGATCGAAAGGATTCCAACGGCTTGCCGGCAGCACACGGATGCCCACCCGCTTGGTGGTTTCCACCAGCCCCAGCGACTGCAGGACCCGCACCGCTTCCCGGATCACCGAGCGGGACACTTTCAGTTCATCCTCCAACTGCTCCGCCAGCATGACGTGGCCCGCCGGGAGATCCCCCGAGATAATCCGGGTGCCCAGGTTGTCGATGGCACGGTGGTGGAGGCTGCTGGTCATGCTGCTAAGCCTAGTTGCTGGCCGACGCCCGGTTGTGCGTGCGCCCGCTGCCGCGGTGGTTCGCAGGGTGGCCAACCTGAACCGGCACCGAAACAATGGTTCCATTACGCAGCTGTTACTTTCGCGTCACAGCGAGAATATATATGCTTTATTCCGACCCCCTGATCTGCCCCGGTGTCTTCCCGCCTGCGGAAGCCGGCAACCGGGGCAAACAATGAATTGGAGTTATTGATGTCTGCAGCACACATCGGTGTCACCGGCCTCGCCGTCATGGGCGCCAACCTGGCCCGCAACCTGGCCCGCAACGGGTTCACGGTTGCCCTGCACAACAGGTCGGTGGAGAAGACCGACGCGCTGCTGGAGAAGCACGGCTCCGAAGGCGACTTCGTCCGGACCGAGACCCTCCAGGAACTTGTTGATTCCCTGGAAAAGCCCCGCCGGGTGCTCATCATGGTCAAGGCCGGCAAGCCGGTCGATTCCGTCATTGAGCAGCTGGAGCCGCTCCTGGAGCCGGGCGACATCATCATCGACGCCGGCAACTCCCACTACGAGGACACCCGCCGCCGGGAAGCCGCACTGGCCAAGAAGGACCTGCACTTCGTGGGCGTCGGTGTGTCCGGCGGCGAAGAGGGTGCACTGAACGGCCCGTCCATCATGCCCGGCGGTTCCAAGGAGTCCTACAAGGCCCTCGGCCCGCTGCTGGAGAAGATTTCCGCGAAGGTCGACGGCGAGCCCTGCTGCGCCTGGATCGGCACCGACGGCGCCGGCCACTTCGTCAAGATGGTCCACAACGGCATCGAATACGCCGACATGCAGGTTATCGGCGAGGCCTTCGACCTGCTCCGCTCCGGTGCCGGCATCGAGCCCGCCGAACAGGCCAAGATCTTCACCGAATGGAACAAGGGGGAGCTTTCATCCTTCCTGATCGAGATTTCCGCCGAGGTCCTGGGCCACGTGGACGCCAAGACCGGCAAGCCGTTCGTTGACGTCGTCGTCGACGCCGCCGGCCAGAAGGGTACGGGCCGCTGGACCGTCATTTCCGCCCTGGAACTCGGCTCGCCGGTGTCCGGCATCGCCGAATCCGTCTTCGCCCGCGCCCTCTCCTCCCAGGCCGGGCAGCGCAGGCTGGGCCAGGAACTGCTGGCAGGCAACGAGGCCGACGTCGAGATCCCGGAAAGCTTCGTTGAGGACGTCCGCCAGGCGCTCTACGCCTCCAAGCTGGTCTCCTACGCCCAGGGCCTGGACATGCTGACCTCGGCCGCCAAGGAATACGGCTGGGAACTGAAGCTGGACGAGATCGCCTCCCTGTGGCGCGCCGGCTGCATCATCCGCGCCGAGCTCCTCAAGGACATCACCAAGGCCTACGCCGCGGACCAGAAGCCGGCCAACCTGCTGTTCGCCCCGGCATTCACCAAGGCCATTGCAGACGCCCTGCCGGCGTGGCGCCGCGTTGTTGCCACCGCCGTCCAGCTCGGCATCCCGGTGCCGGTGTTCTCCTCATCGCTGGCGTACTACGACGGCCTGCGCCGCAAGCGCGTGGCCGCCGCCCTGATCCAGGGCCAGCGCGACCTCTTCGGTGCACACACCTACGGCCGCATCGACACCGAGGGAACCTTCCACACCCTCTGGGGCGAGGACAAGTCCGAAGTTGAAGCGGTGGACACCCACTAGCAGCTGCCGCCGCATGACAAAGGCGGGCAGTTTCCCGGTTCTCCGGGAAACTGCCCGCCTTTTGCTGTGCCTGGTACTTCTAGATCCGGTACTCGATGTCGTATTCGGCCGGATCGACGGCGGGCTTGGTTTCCCGCTGCGCGTCCCGGTGCCTCCATTTGGCCGGAACACCGGTAACGATCGATTCCGGCGGCGCATCCTTCACCACCACGGCGTTGGCGCCGACGGCACTGTCCCGGCCGATGGTGATGGGCCCCAGGATTTTGGCTCCGGCACCGATGGTGACCCGGTCACCGATGGTGGGGTGGCGTTTGATCCGGGCAAGTGAGCGCCCACCGAGCGTGACGCCGTGATAGATCATCACGTCCTCGCCGATCTCGGCTGTCTCGCCAATGACCACACCCATGCCATGGTCAATGAAGAAACGACGTCCGATCGTGGCACCCGGATGGATCTCAATACCGGTCCAGGACCGGCCCAGCTGGGACAGCAGGCGCGCCGGGAAGCGAAGCGACGGGTTCTGCCACATGCGGTGCGTCAGCCGGTGGATCCAGATGGCGTGCAGGCCGGAATAGGCGAAAAAGTTCTCAAAAGAACCTCGAGCCGCCGGGTCGTGGGACCGGGCGGCGTCGAGGTCTTCCTTCAGTCTTGCGAAAAAGCCCACAAAGTTCTTTCTACAGGAAACGGGCGGACGGCGGGCTGATCAGCCGCGGATGTCGTCATAGAGCACGGTGGAGATGTAACGCTCACCGAAGTCGCAAACGACCGCCACGATCAGCTTGCCGGCATTTTCCGGACGCTTGGCCAGTTCCAGCGCGGCCCAGACGATGGCGCCGGAGGAGATGCCGCCCAGGATGCCTTCCTTGATGCCCAGTTCGCGCGCAACGCGGACCGAGTCCTCCAGGTTCGCGTCAATAACCTCGTCGTAGACGTTGGTGTCCAGCAGCTCCGGGATGAAGTTGGCGCCCAGTCCCTGGATCTTGTGCGGGCCGGGGGCGCCGCCGTTCAGGATGGGGGAGTCCTTGGGTTCCACCGCCACGATCTGTACGCCGGGCTTGCGTTCCTTCAGGACCTGCCCGACGCCGGTGATGGTTCCACCGGTGCCAACGCCGGCCACGAAGATGTCCACGCCTCCGTCGGTGTCTTCCCATACTTCCTCGGCGGTGGTCCTGCGGTGGATCTCCGGGTTGGCTTCGTTGGCGAACTGCTGGGCCCAAATGGAGTTCTCGGTGTTGGCCACGATTTCCTGGGCCTTTTCCACGGCTCCGCGCATGCCCTCGGATCCCGGGGTCAGGACGATCTCGGCACCGAAGGCGCGCAGCATGACCCGGCGCTCGGTGGACATGGTCTCAGGCATGGTGAGGATGACCTTGTACCCGCGGGCGGCACCCACCATGGCGAGGGCGATGCCCGTGTTGCCGGAGGTGCCTTCGACGATGGTGCCGCCGGGCTTGAGGGCGCCCGATTTTTCCGCGGCGTCGATGATGGCAACGCCGATGCGGTCCTTGACGCTGTTGGCCGGGTTGTAGAACTCCAGCTTCACGGCAACGGTGGCGTCCAGCCCCTCGCTGAGCCGGTTCAGCCGGACCAGTGGGGTCCCGCCCACCAGTTGCGTCACATCGTCATAGATCCGTGCCATGTACATACGCCTATCTCTAAGGGGTGAATACTGAGGTCAGCCTAACGAGGCCGCGTAACGGAGGCTAAGCGTTAAGCCATGCAGAGTAATATTTCCGGGCCTTGGCCAGCTTGGGGTTGATGATCACCTGGCAATACCCCTGCTCCGGGTGTTTGGCGTAGTAATCCTGATGGAATTCCTCCGCCACGTGGAACCGCGGCAGGCGGCTGACCTCGGTGACAATGGGATGCGGCCACAGCGCCTGGTTGCGTTCGATGGCTTCCTCGAACAGGATCTTCTCCTCCGTGGTCTCGTAGAACATCGAGGAACGGTACTGGGTGCCCACGTCGTATCCCTGCCGGTTCAGCGTGGTGGGGTCATGAAGGGCGAAGAACATGTCAAGGACAACTTCCGCGGGGATAACCTCCTCGTCGAAGGTCACCGCCACCACCTCCGCGTGGCCAGTGGTTCCACTGCAGACCGAGTAGTAGTCCGGATGGGGATCGTGCCCGCCGGTGTAGCCGGACACCACCGAGGTGACACCCCGTGTCTTCTGGTAGACGGCGTCAAGGCACCAGAAGCAACCTCCGCCAAGAACAAAAGTTTTCATGACCTCTTCAATGGTTGACGGCCCGGGATCATTCCCTGCCGGCCCCGCGCCATGCCGCAAACTGCGGCGGCCGCAAGCCGATGGGGTAAAACTAAGACTATGGAACCTGTGGACACCGACGTTACCGGCCAGGCAGATCACGACGGCGAAGCCTCCTCCGACACGCCGGCTCCGGCCGGTTCCGCGGACGCTCCCACTTTGGCCGAACTGCTCCTGGCAGTTGAGGAACTGTGGCCGGAGTCCCTGGCGGAAAACTGGGACGAGGTAGGGCTCGTGGCAGGCCACCCGTCCGCCGCCGTCACCAAGGTGATGTTTGCGGTTGATCCCACGCTGGAGGTCATCGAGGAAGCCGTTGAGTGGGGAGCCGAACTGCTCATCACCCACCACCCCCTCCTGCTGAAGGGCGTCACGTCGGTCGCCGCCACGTCGGCGAAGGGCCGGGCAGTCCACCGGCTCATCGAGTCGGGAACGGCACTGCTGACCGTGCACACCAACGGCGACTCCGCCGTCGGAGGCGTTTCCGATGTCCTGGCCGACGCCCTGGGGCTCCAGGACGTCGCCCCGCTCACGGTGGCAGCCAACGGGCTCCCGGAGGAAGGCATTGGCCGCGTGGGCGACCTGGCGGATGCCATGAGCCTGGGCGACTTCGCGGCCCGGGTGTTTGGAATTCTTCCGTCAGTGGCCGGGGGAGTGCGGGTCTCCGGCGACAAGGACGGACTGGTGCGGCGCATCGCGGTGTGCGGCGGTGCCGGCGATTCGCTGTTCAATGAGGTGCGCGCCAGCAACGCCGACGTCTACGTCACCGCGGACCTTCGCCACCACCCGGCATCCGAGGCGCGCGAAGCCGCCCTCAACGGACGGCCGTACCTGGTGGACGTGTCGCACTTCGCCAGTGAATGGCTTTGGCTGCCTGCGGCCGCGGCCGCCCTGGGCAACGTCCTGGCTGACCAGGGACACGAGGTGGAGACCCAGGTCAGCACCACCAACAGCGACCCCTGGGACTTCATCCTCACGCCGGGCTAGGCAGCAGCCCGGGATGCGTCGAGGCAGGGAAACGGGGCCACGCGCTAGAGTCTAGGAAGCGCCGGTTCGGTGCCCGGCTACGGCCGGAAGGGATTTATCGGAGGTAACAGTGGCCAAGGCAGCACCGGCGGAACAGTTGAAGTTGCTTGAACTGCAGGGGCTGGACGCCCGGTTGAAGGGCCTCACCAACCGCCGGCGCACGCTGGAAAACGATCCCCGCATCAAGGACCTCGAAGCCGCGCTCTCTGTTGCCAACGGTGAATTGGGAGCAGCCAAGGTGGCCGTGCACGATGCCGAGGCCGCGCTTAAGCGGGCGGAAGCCGACGTCGAACAGGTTGCTTCACGGATCGAACGCGACGAGGCCAGGCTCAACAGCGGCACCGGCCTTTCCAAGGACCTGGTTGCACTGCAAAAAGACATCGCCTCGCTCAACAAGCGGCGCTCCGACCTTGAGGACGTGGAGCTGGAGGTCATGGAGCGGCTGGACAGCCTGCGGGAACGGCAGGCGGCGCAGCAGCAGATTGTCGACGACATCCAGGGCTCCTTTGCCACCATCAGGGCCGAGCTTGACGCGGCCCTCGCGGAGGTGGAAACGGAAGCGGCAGGCCTTCGCGCGCAGCGCGCCGCATTCGCTGCAGGCCTGGAGGCGGGCATGCTGGCGGTTTATGAAAAGACGCTTGCCAAGCGCGGAGTGGGCGCGGCCCGGCTGTTCCACGGCACCTCCGAAGCCTCCGGCATGAAGCTCAGCCCCGGCGACCTCGCGGAGATCAAGGCTTCGGCCGCGGACGACATCGTGTTCTGCCCGGACTCCGGCGCCATCCTGGTCCGCTCGGACGAGTGGTCCTGACCGGGCGGATCAGCCCGGCAGGATGATGTTCAGGGCGTGCGGCCTGCGGGCCGTGCCCGGCACCAGTTCTGCGTCCCACTTCTCGCGGGCAGCCTTCAAAAGGTCCGACGGCGCCGCCGGGGCTTTACCGCGGCGTACCAGCAGGTGCCGCGCCAGTTCCCCCCGGGTGTGCTTGGCGAAGTGGCTCACCACTTTGCGGACCCCACCTGTTTCGGTGAAGACGTTGACCGCCACGGTCTGCTCCGGCGGCGGTGCGCAGGCGGCTGCATAGGTGCTGGACCGGCAGTCCACCACCAGGTGCCCCCGGGCGGCGCTGCCCAGGGTTTCGCCAAGCTGCGTCTTCCAGAACGGGGCCAGCCTGCCGACGTCGGGCAGTGCCGTGCCCATGGAGAGCCGGTAGGCGGGGACGCTGTCGCCGAAGCGAAGGGCACCCCACAGGGCCGAGATCACCAGGACGGACGCGTCCGCCTTGCGCCGCTGGGCCGGTGTCAGGCTCCGATAGCCAAGGGCGTCGTACAGGACGCCGGAATAGATGCTGTGTGCGGGCGCTGCCGGCTCGGCGCCCAGGCGCGTATTGCGTTCCACGTCCTCACGCAGTGATGCGCCCACGCCCAGCAGGGCGAGGGCGTCCTGGTGGGCACTGACGGTTCCCAGCGCTTCGAGGACCTTGGCGCGGTAGGGGTTCAATTCCGGAAAGCCGAGCGTGGACCAGTCGACGGCGGGTCCCCGGAGCGCGGGTGTCTTGCCTTCGGAAGGGGGAAGCAGAATCAGCACCGTCCGATCCTACCGGCGCAAAAGCGGGTGGCGGCGCCGGTAGACTGGACGGCGGATGGGACAGCCAGGCGGCCGCGCGTCACGCAAGTGGCTCGAGGAACGTCCGGGCTCCGCAGGGCAGGGTGGTGGGTAACGCCCACTCGGGGTAACCCGCAGGCCAGTGCCACAGAAAACAGACCGCCTGCATTGCCGGCTTTGGCCGGGAAGGGCAGGTAAGGGTGAAACGGTGGTGTAAGAGACCACCAGCTTCCCGGGTGACCGGGAAGGCTAGGTAAACCCCACCCGGAGCAAGGCCAGACAGGACACGTTCGAGGGCTGCCCGCCCGAGTGTCCGGGTAGGCCGCTGGAGGGTGCCGGCAACGGTACTCGTAGATGGATGGCCGTCGCTCCCTTTCCGGTAACGGCAGGGGAGAACAGAACCCGGCGTACCGGCTGTCCCATCCACATTCCGCGTTTGACCTAGGGCGATGCGTTGGGGATGCTGGACCGTGCCCGTTATTCCTGATCCCCGTCCCGCCGCCCGGGCCGGCGTCCCCGGCATCCGTTCCCAGGTCATTGCGCTTGGCGGGTTCCTGGCGCTGTCCGCCGCGGCGTGGGTCATCGCTTCGGTTCCCATCATCCTGAATTCCAACGGGTGGTACGCCGGTTCGGTGAAGGCGCCGTGGATGCCGCCGCCGTGGATGTTCCGGAGCACCTGGATGGCGCTGTACACCGGCGTGGCGGCAGCCGCGTGGCTGGTCTGGCGCAAGGGCGGCCTGACCGGGAGCACCCGTGCAGGCTACATTGTCCAGCTGCTGCTCAACGCGGCGTGGCCGGCGGCCTTTTTTGCCCTGTACCCAATGCTCGGAGCTGCCGCCCTCTGGGCTGCGTTCGGGGTTATCTGCGCACTCGCCGGAACCTTGGTATTCCTGATCCTGCGCTTCGGGCCGGTGGACGCCGCCGCCGGCCTCCTGGTGCTGCCGTACTTTTCCTGGCTTGTCTTTTCCGCCAGCCTGAACCTCTACTCAGCCGTCCACAACTGAGTCCGGCAACACCACGGCTGCGGGGCATCCCGGCCATGTGAGTGATTTCACGCAGCGCAAGCGTGTTCCCGGCGGCGGGCCAAATTAGAATGGATCCCGGACGCAGGAGTTCTACCGCCGAAAGTTGCGTTCGCAACCGGCGGTTTTTCTTTGCACGCGATCCAGGCGCCTGGGGGCCATCCCTGCAGGCGCGGGTGCCCCTGGACATCATCAGGTGGCCTACATCTGTGTACGAGGACGTACACGGCTGAACCGAGGAAGGTATTTCTGTGAGCCAGACGTCTGATTCTTGTCTTGATACGTGGATGGGCCGGGAGGCCCTCGCCGAGGCCATGATCCCGGTGATCGGCAGGCTGTACCGCGAAAACAACGTGGTCACCAGCATCCACGGCCGGAGCCTGATCAACAAGTCCACCATGAACATCCTCAAGGCGCACCGCTTTGCACGCCGGATGAGCAAGGACGAACTGCTCCTCGAGGACACCGCGCCCCTGCTGAACACGCTGGCCGGACTGGAGCTGGGCGCTGCCGCGATCGACATCGCCCGCCTGAACCAGAAGTTCAAGGAAGAAGGCAACGGCGCCACCCTGGAGGAGTTCCTCCGCGCTGAGCTCGCCGAAATCGTTGGCAAGCGGGGCGGCGATGACCGCACCAGCACCGACGTCGTGCTCTACGGCTTTGGCCGCATCGGCCGGCTCCTGGCCCGCCTCCTCATCGAAAAGGCCGGTGGCGGCCACGGACTGCGCCTGCGCGCCATCGTGGTGCGCCGCGGCTCCGACAACGACCTCTCCAAGCGCGCCAGCCTGCTGCGCCGCGACTCCGTCCACGGGTCCTTCGAGGGCACCATCCGGATCGACGAGGACGCCAACACCATCACCGCCAACGGCGTGCAGATCCAGGTCATCTACTCCAACGACCCCGCCACCATCGATTACACCGCCTACGGCATCAAGGATGCCCTGGTGGTGGATAACACCGGCCGCTGGCGCGACGCCGAGGGACTTTCCCAGCACCTGCAGAGCAAGGGCGTGGCGCGGGTCCTCCTGACCGCACCGGGCAAGGGAGAGCTGAAGAACATCGTCCACGGCATCAACCACCGGGACATCACAGACTCGGACCGGATCGTCTCCGCGGCGTCCTGCACCACCAACGCCATCACCCCCGTGCTGAAGGCCATCAACGACAAGTTCGGCGTGGTGCACGGGCACGTGGAAACCGTCCACTCCTTCACCAACGACCAGAACCTGATCGACAACTTCCACAAGGGCGACCGCCGCGGCCGCTCTGCAGCCCTGAACATGGTCATCACCGAAACCGGCGCCGCCAAGGCAGTGGCCAAAGCCCTGCCCGAACTGCTCGGAAAGCTGACGGGCAGCTCCATCCGCGTCCCCACCCCGGACGTATCGCTGGCCATCCTGAACCTCAGCCTGGAAAACGGCACCACCAAGGACGAGGTCAACAACTACCTCCGTGAAATGTCGCTGCACTCGGACCTCCGCAAGCAGATCGACTACATCGACTCACCCGAGGTTGTCTCCACCGACTTTGTCGGCTCCCGCCGCGCCGGCATTGTTGATGGACTCGCTACGGTCTCCACGGACAAGAACCTGGTCCTCTACGTCTGGTACGACAACGAATTTGGCTACAGCTGCCAGGTGGTGCGCGTTATGGAGGAAATGGCCGGCGTGAACCCGCCGTCGTTCCCCGCCAAGGAAAGCGCCGCCGCCCTGGCCGCCATCGCGGTCTGACCCTGTCCGCCACGTCCAGCGAATTCCCGGCTGGTTCTCTGGAATCAGCCGGGAAAGGGGACCACACTGGTGGCATGGACAACGAATCGACTCTTCAGCACGACACCACCCTCGAACACGCCCTGGACGTGGCCAAGGCGAACCACAAGGAAGCCGTACGGCTGCTTGAACGCGCCCGCGCCGCACACGCGGCCGGGGATGTCAGCCAAGACCGCGTGCGCCAGCTCGAGGGACTGCTGGCCATTGCCGAGGAAGACCTTCGAAGGGTCACCAGGGAGCAGTAGCCCAAAGGCGGCCGCGCCGGCCGTGTGAGCCATCACTCGTCCTCAACAGTGTGGATATCACCGGCTTGGGGTGCCCTTTGTCCTAGGCTCTTGGGGTGCCTGACTTTCCCCTTCCGGCGTCGACGCCTTGACCGTCCACTGGGCTGCCTACCGCCGCGCACGCCGCCGTTCCCGGCAGGCCTGGGCGCTGCTGGCAACGGCCGCAGTATGCATTGTCGCTGCCCTGTCGTGGTTCTTCACCGCAGGACAGTTTGCAGCCGCAGGGCCGGCGCCGGAGGGCCCGACCGAGGCGCCGGTCTTCGATGCCGCGTGGATGAAACCGGTGCAGGAACCAAACCCTGTACCGGCGGGCAGTGCCCTCTCTGCACTCGACGGCCTCGCCGTGAAGGGCCGGGCACCGAACACCGGCTACAGCCGCGAGGCCTTCGGCCCGGCGTGGCTGGATGTCGACAGGAACGGCTGCGATACCCGCAATGACATCCTGCGACGGGACCTTGCCGGCGTGGTGTTCGCCGAAGGCTCCACCTGCAAGGTAACGGCCGGTCACTTCCGGGAACCCTATACAGGCCAGGACGTGGACTTCCAGCGCGGTTCAGACAGCAGCCGGGCTGTCCAGATCGACCATGTGGTGGCGCTCGGGGATGCCTGGCAGAAGGGGGCCCAGGGCCTGGCGCCCAAGGAACGCCAGAGCCTGGCCAACGACCCCCTGAACCTGATTGCCGCGGACGGCGCTGCCAACCAGCAGAAGAGCGCAGCGGACGCCGCCACGTGGCTGCCGAAGAACACCGCACTGCGCTGCCATTACGTGGCCCGCCAGATCTCTGTGAAGGCCGCCTACGGCCTGTGGGTGACGGCTGCCGAGAAGGACGGCATGAAGCGTGTCCTCGGCTCCTGCCCCCGGCAGGAAACCATCACTGCCCGCTGACGGGGACCTGCCCGGAAGGGATGAGTGGCCGAACTTGTCAGTGGCCGAACGGATCCGGGTCCACGCCGGGCATCCACGTCAACCCCGGCACGCCCCACCCGTTTTTCTTCGCCTGCTTCCTGGCTTTGCGGGAATAGCGGTCAATCAGCCGGTTGACATACAGCTTTCCGTCCAGGTGGTCGTATTCGTGCTGGATTACCCGGGCGAACCAGCCCGTTGCCTCAAACTTCACCGGGTTTCCAAAGCCGTCGAACCCCTCCACCCGGGCCCATTCGGCCCGCTTGAGCGGATACTGCTCACCGGGGAAGGAAAGGCAGCCCTCCTCCTCCTCGTCGGGGTCGGGCGCCGCGCCGGAGACCTTGGACAGTGTCAGCACGGGATTCACCAGTACACCGCTTGGGGGAGCGCCATCGTCGTTGGCGTACTTGTAAACGAAGATTCTCTTGCCCACGCCGATCTGCGGGGCGGCGAGGCCCACGCCATGCGCGGCTTCGTTGGTTTCGAACATGTCGGCAATGAGGGTGCGCAGTTCGTCGTCGAAAACCTCCACCTCGGCCGCGCGCCGGTGCAGGACAGGCTCGCCCCAGATGGTGATTGGCAGAACGGTCATATCAGTTGTCCCTCGGCTTTCGCGGTGTCCCCGGTTTTCCTGCGCGTACCCCCGGTGGGGCACAACAAAGGAGGCCGCACCGGATATCCGGTGCGGCCTCCCATGTTGACGGCTGCATGTGCCGCCCCGTGAGGGTGAGCGACGGGGGTTGAACCCGCGACCTCCTGGACCACAACCAGGCGCTCTGCCAACTGAGCTACGCCCACCATGTGCTTCAAGTGAAATCCGCCTTAGCGGCTCCCTGGAAACGCAACTCAAATAGCTTACCTGTTCGGAAGGGGTGCTTTGTCCACTTTTAGCGATTTTCGCCAAATTTCACCGAAACGTGGCGCAGATTACTCCCCGGACTGCCCGGCGGACCCGCCGGTGGTGATCCCCTGGGCGATCTTCTGGGCGGTGGCGCTGTCAGGTCCGGGCGCGGGGACGAAGACGGCTTCGCGGTAGTACCGCAGTTCATCGATCGAATCCTTGATGTCCCCGAGTGCGCGGTGTCCACCCTTTTTGGCCGGTGACTGGAAGTAGGCACGCGCGTACCAGCGGCGCGACAACTCCTTGATGGTGCTGACGTCGATGACCCGGTAGTGGAGATGTTCCACCACGGCGGGCATGTCCCGCGACAGGAACACGCGGTCCGTGCCCACCGAGTTGCCGCCCAGCGGCGCCTTGCGTGGATCCGGAACCCAGGCGGAGATGTACTCCATTACCGCGGCCTCGGCTTCTGCCATCGTCTTGCCGTGCGGAAGTTCCGCCAGCAGCCCCGACTTGGTGTGCATGTCCCGGACGAAGTCGGACATCTGTGCAACCGCGGCGTCGTCGGGTTTGATGACCACGTCAACGCCGTCACCCAGGATGTTCAGTTCCGAATCGGTGACCAGGGCTGCCACCTCGATGAGGGCGTCGTTCTTGATGTCCAGACCGGTCATTTCGCAGTCGATCCAGACGATTCGTTCGTTAGATATAGGCACCGGACCAGCCTACCGTTACACTCCCGGACCCCCTGCCGATGCTAGGATTTCGGGTACGCGGCGGGTCGCCCTTCCGCCCTGAACCATGTCCTGGCCGGCCCGTGCGGCGCGCCGGGCAAACCGCGGAAACGCAAGAAGATTGGACAATCCTGAGATGACGGCGCCTGTGCCCGCAACGGGGGAGATGGCGGCGGCCGGCAGTGCTGGAACGGGCAGTGCCGAGGTGGACAATCCGCGCTCGCCACTGCTTGTCGGTTTCCTGGGGTCCGTGTTCATGCTGTTCGGATCCTTCGGCGTGGGCTGGCTGGCCCCGGTATCGGAACTGCGCCGCATGCCCCTGTTTATCTGGATGCGCACTGAAGCCCCCGGCGTGGCCCTGTCCATCGTCCTGGTGGCGGTGGGGGGCATGCTGCTGGTGCGCGCCTGGCTGCGCCTTGGCCAGAAGGTCCGGGTGTGGGGACCGCAGGCGCGGCGGGCCACCCTGGCCGCGCTGGCGGCGTGGGGGCTTCCCATGATGTTCAGCGTGCCGCTCTTCAGCCGTGACGTCTACGCCTATATCGGGCAGGGGCGGCTGATGGTGGAGGGCTTCAACCCCTACGAAAACGGCATCTCCGCCCTGTCCAACTACTTCCAGCTCGGCGCGGACAAGATGTGGACCGAAGCCCCGGTTCCCTACGGCCAGCTGTTCCTGTGGATTGAACAATTTGTCGTCTGGGCCACCAACGTCCAGCCGGAGGCCTGCGTCATGCTGTTCCGGCTGGTGGCGGTGGCCGGCGTGGTCCTGTGCGTCATCTACGTGCCCCGGCTCGCGGAACTTCACGGCGTCAACCCGCACCGTGCCCTCTGGCTGACCGTGGCGAACCCGCTTTTCCTGACCAACTTCATCGCCAGCGTGCACAACGACTCCCTGATGATCGGGCTGGCCCTGGCGGGGCTGTACTACTCCGCCACCCGCCGGGAAATCCTCGGCATTGTGATCGTGACCCTGTCCATCGCCGTCAAGCCCATCACCATCGTTTTCCTGCCGTTCATCGGCCTCCTCTGGGCAGGGAAGAATGCTGGCTGGCTGCGGAAGGCTGCCTTCTGGGCGTTGACGGCCGGCATCAGCCTCGCGCTCCTGGCCGCGATGAGCCTGGTCAACGGATTCGGCTTCGGCTGGATCAACGGGCTGTCCGCTCCCGGCAGCATCTCCATCTGGTATGCCCCGGTGGGGCTGATCGGCATGGTGGTGGGATCGCTGGCCAACGCGTTCGGCCTGGACGGGTCGGTGCCGGCGGGCTGGGTGTTCGACGCCGGGAAGCTGCTTGCCGTGGGCATCGTCGCCTGGCAGATCCTCAAGGGGGACTACGACCGGCTGATGCGCCGGCTGGCCCTCGGTTTCGCCGCCGTGGTGCTGCTGGCCCCCATCATCCAGTCCTGGTATGTCGTCTGGCTGATCCCGCTCTTCGCCGTGACCGGGATCCGCAACGACTGGCAGGTCAAGGCCCTGTACTTCGTGGTGTCGTTCTTCATGATCTACGCCATTTCGGACCAGCTGGACGTCTTCCCCTACCTGCAGACCCAGGATCTGGGCTTCGCCCTTGCCCTGGCACGGATCGCCGCGGCGCTGACGGCTCTCCTGTTCGCCCTGTACCTGATCTTCTGGGACCCCGGCACCCGCAGGCTGTTCCGCAAAACGCACGAGCCCGTCGTCGAACGTCCCGTGATCTAGCCGTACGCCCATCTGCCAGGCGCACTACTGCGGCGCCGGTACGGCGGCGATCCCGCGCAGGGCCTCCCTGCGTGACAACGCGCTCATGGCGGGTCCCTGCCGGGCGACGAAGGCTTCCACCCACTCCGGCGCCGTCTTGCCATATTCGCGCAGGGCCCAGCCGATCGCCTTCCGGATGAAGAACTCCCGGTCCGCCAGGTTCGGCTCAATGACGGCCGCCAGCAACGCGGTGTCAGTGTCCTTCTTCGCACGCAGTTGCGACGTGATGGAGGCCCTGCGGATCCAAAGCTCGGGGTCGTGGCTCCACAGCCTCAGGGTTGCCGACACCGGGGCCCGGTGCGCCTGCAGCAGCCCGCAGATCCGGCCGGACACGCCATCCGCGAAATCCCACCAGGCGCCGGTGCGGATGATCTCCTCGTAGACGGGCAGCATGTCCAGGTCCCGGGCCACCAGCCGGTGCCCGGTCAGGTCTATGGCCGCATACCGTTCCTCCCGGAAGGTGGAGGTGCGCCAGAGCTCCAGTACCGTGGCGCGCAGTTGCCCGGCAGAGGCGGGCGGAAAGTCAGCCGCAGCCCGGGCCGCGATCCGCCGCACGTCCGGAACCCGGACGCCCAGCGAGGGAATCGCTGACCTCATGTAGGCCTGGGCGCCGGTGGCACGCTCCGGGTTGGCGAGTTCCCGGAGCGCGCCTTTGACGGCGGCGATGAGCTCCTGGTCGGCGGCGGTGTCCATGGGGCCAACTTTAGCCACCCGCCAAGGGCCGGGGTGGGGTACGCTGGTGAGCGCTAACACAATCAGAACCTGGGGGAATCCATGCCCGGCACCGAGATCCACCTCGCCCACGGACCCTACTCCGCCGTCGTCACCCGGCGCGGCGGGGCGCTCCGCGAACTGCGCCACGGGAACCGGGACCTGGTGGTGGGCTTCGGGCCCGAAGGCCCCGTGCCTGACTACCGCGGCGTCATCTGCGCGCCCTGGCCCAACCGGCTGGCCGACGGCACCTACACCTATGCCGGGAAACCGTACACGGCCGCCGTCAACGAACCCGAACGCGGCGCCGCGCTGCACGGCCTGGCCATCCATCAGGCGTGGAAGGTGCTGGAGGCGGCCGCGGACCGGGCGGTCCTGGGCTGCCGCATCCCGTCAGGCCCGGAGTACCCGGCCGACCTGGACCTCAGCGTCACCTACTCGCTTTCCGCTGACGGGCTCCACAGCACCGTCCTGGCCGTCAATGCCGGCCCCGTTGCCGCGCCCTACGGGGTGTGCCCACATCCCTACCTGGTGGCCGGGCCCTCCCCGCTGGATGACTGGTCGCTGGAACTTCCGGCCGCTGCCTACCTGGAGGTCACGCCGGACCGGCTGCTTCCCGTGGGGATGCGGGAGGTGGGCGCAGGTGCCTTTGACTTCCGCTCGCCCCGCCGGCTGGGAGAGGTGAAGATCGACCACGCCTTCACGGACATCTCCCGGGACGCCGCCGGCCTGGCACGCGTCCGGGTGCTGGATCGGTCGGGGACCGGCGTGGAACTGGAATGGGGGGCGGAGTGGCCCTGGGTCCAGGTGCATACGGGGGACAAGCCTGCCGGCCCGGACCGGCTCGGCCTGGCCGTTGAGCCCATGACGTGCCCTCCGGATGCCCTGCATTCCGGCACGGACCTGGTGCACCTGCAGCCCGGCGCATCACATTCCGCGGACTGGACCATCCGGGCGCTGCCCTAGCAGGCCGCCCTTCCGGCCACCGGCAGGGCCGGTCTCAGTTTCCTGCTGCCGTGCCGGCCGGGGAGCCGGCCCATCCGGCGCGCTGCAGCCACGCCGCGCACAGGGACGTCCATTGCCCGGGCCCTGGTTCGCCGGCCGCGAGTCCCAGCCCGTGCCGTCCTTCAGGGAAAACATGCAGTTCCGCCGGAACGCCGGCAGCAATCAGTGCCCTGGCATAGTCCAGGCTGTTGCTGACCGGGACGGCCTCGTCGTCGGCGGTGTGCCAAATGAATGCCGGCGGTGTGCGGGGCGTGACGTTCAGCTCCGCCGAGAGTGCCGTGAGGAGGGCCGACGGCGGTGCGTCGCCAAGGAGGTTGGCCACCGAGCCCTGGTGGGCTTCGTGGGTCAGGGACGCCACGGGGTAGCACAGCACCGAAAGATCCGGCACCGCCGCGGGATTGTCGAGGTCCGGCTTCCCCGTGGCAGCCGCCGTGCACAAGGTGGCGGCCAGGTGCCCGCCCGCGGAGAATCCCAGGACGCCGACGCGCTCCGCGTCCACGGGGAGCCCGTGCTCCCCGTTCCGGATGTGGAGCATGGCTTCCTTGGCGTCTTCCAGCGGGGCCGGGTGCCGCTCCGGGGCCACCCGGTAGCGGAGGACGAAGGCGTGGATCCCCAGTGCGGCAAGCCATTCTGCCACCGGCTCGGCTTCGTGGTCTGCCTGGCGGGCATAGCCCCCGCCCGGCAGGACCAGGATGGCAGGACGCGGGCCCGCGGCGCCGGAACGGGCGGCCACCGCGGTAAGTCCCCGCGGTGCCATCAGGCTGCCGCTTCCGTGCTGCGCCGCAGGGTTACCTCTCCGGTGATGCCGCCGGGAGCGGCGGCCTCCACCTCGCCGCCGTCGCCGTCGGCCGGATTCCGGCCAGTGGCCCTGGTGGCAAGGCGCCCGATGTCTTCCAGGGGCAGCCGGACAGTGGACAGGGCGGGGCGGAAGTCGCGGAGGGTTTCAATGTCGTCAAAGCCGGCGATGGCTGCGTTGCGGGGGATCCGCAGCCCCTCGGACCGCAGGGCTGCTGCGGCGCCGATGGCCATGACGTCATTGACCGCAAAAATACACAGCCTGGGTGCGGCCCCGTCCCCGGACTGGGCTGCTTTGATCCTGGCGGCCAGTTGAAGTCCTGCCTCATATCCACCGGACCGGTTGAAGGCCGTGCGGAGCACCTCTGCCGGCCGCCGCCCGGCGCGCTCCAACCCTTCCTGGAAGCCGCGGACACGGTCATCGGACGTCAGGAGGCCCTCAGGGCCGCCGATGATCACGAAGTCGCCGTCCCAGCCTTCCGCAAGCCCGGCGGCGAGCTGCCCGGCCAGCTCCTGGTTGGGGACTTTCACCACGTGGTACCCCTCCGGAGCGGTTGCACCCACGACGGGATGTCCCACCACGGCAACCCGGCCGCCGTTGCGGCAGTAGCGGTCAAGTTCGGCAGCCAGTTCGGCGTTGCCCTCCCGGTCCTCTTCCCGGCAGGAACGGGAACCGGCGATCACAATGGAGTCCGCGCGCCGCGCCGCGAAGGCGGCCACTGCTTCCTTCTCTTCGGCCGGGCCGCCTCCGGTGGTGGCGAGCAGCACCATTTTGCGTTGTTCCCGGGCGGCTTCCTGCACGCCCCTGGCGATGGCCGCGAAATAGGGGTCGGCAATGTCATGCACAATCAGGCCGATCAGGCCGGAGCTGGATTTCGCCAGGCCCTGCGCCTGGGCGTTGGGGATATAGCCCAGCGATTCAGCTGCCTGCCGGACGCGGTCGGCAATGTCCTTGCCCGGTTTACGGGCCGAGCCATTCAGCACGCGGGAAGCGGTGGCGGGCGAGACGCCGGCCAGGCGGGCCACCTCGGTAAGGGTACTTGCAGCCACTGCATCTCCTGGTGGTCGGTACGGGCTCAAAGGCTAAGCACATTATGACAGTTCAAACTACTTCCGGAAAGCGCTTGCCAACGGAAAGCGCGCCGTGCATTATTGAAGCAGCGGGAACGCGCTTTCCCAGACAACTTCAGTACATTGCTCACTCACCGTGGAGGACACATGGGCTACGAAACCAAAACGATCCGCATCGCCATGAACGGCATTACCGGCCGGATGGGCTACCGCCAGCACCTGCTGCGCTCCATCCTGCCCATCCGCGATGCCGGCGGCTTCACCCTCGAGGACGGAACCAGGGTCCAGGTTGAACCCATCCTGGTGGGCCGCAACGAGGCCAAGATCCGCGAGCTGGCGGAAAAGCACAAGGTCTCCGAATGGTCCACCGACCTGGACGCCGTGATCAGCGACCCCACTGTCGACGTCGTGTTCGACGCCTCGATGACCAGCCTCCGCGCCGCCACACTGAAGAAGGCCATGCTGGCCGGCAAGCACATCTTCACGGAGAAGCCCACGGCGGAAACGCTGGAGGAGGCCATTGAACTGGCGCGCGTCGGCAAGGAAGCCGGCGTCACTGCCGGTGTTGTCCACGACAAGCTGTACCTGCCCGGCCTGGTCAAGCTCCGCCGCCTGGTGGATGAAGGCTTCTTCGGCCGCATCCTTTCCATCCGCGGCGAGTTCGGTTACTGGGTCTTCGAAGGCGACATCCAGTCAGCCCAGCGTCCGTCCTGGAACTACCGCAAGGAGGACGGCGGTGGCATGACCACGGACATGTTCTGCCACTGGAACTACGTCCTCGAGGGCATCATCGGCAAGGTCAAGAGCGTCAACGCCAAGACGGCCACCCACATCCCCACCCGCTGGGACGAGGCCGGCAAGGAATACAAGGCCACCGCCGACGACGCCTCCTACGGCATCTTCGAACTCGAGACTCCGGCCGGAGACGAAGTCATCGGCCAGATCAACTCCTCCTGGGCAGTGCGCGTGTACCGCGACGAACTGGTGGAATTCCAGGTGGACGGCACGCACGGTTCCGCCGTCGCCGGCCTGAATAAGTGTGTCGCCCAGCAGCGCGCACACACCCCCAAGCCCGTATGGAACCCGGACCTGCCCGTCACCGAATCCTTCCGGGACCAGTGGCAGGAAGTTCCCGCCAACGCCGACCTGGACAACGGCTTCAAACTGCAGTGGGAAGAGTTCCTCCGCGACGTCGTGGCCGGCCGCGAGCACCGCTTCGGCCTGCTGTCCGCCGCCCGTGGCGTCCAGCTCGCCGAACTTGGCCTGCAGTCCAGCGGCGAACGCCGCACCATCGATATCCCGGAGATCACCCTCTAATGACGTCCCTCATCCTTCCCTCCGAAGACGGCGGAACCAGGGAGTACCGCCTTCAGGGCGGCACCGCCTGGGCCCGGCCCACTGCGCCCCTGACTGCACGGCGCGCCTACGCGGCCGCCCATGTCATCCCCGAGGTGCTGGCGGACAATACGCCCGGTGCCCCGGCCCGCCTGGACTGGGACGCCACCATGGCGTACCGCCACGAACTGTGGTCCTACGGTCTGGGCGTCGCCGATGCCATGGACACAGCCCAGCGCGGCATGGGCCTGGACTGGGCAGCGACGCAGCAGCTCATCAAGCGCACGGGAGTGGAAGCCGCATCCGTGGTTTCCGCCAACAACCCGGCCACCGCCGGCAAGTCCGTCCGTGACCTCGTCTCCTGCGGCGCCGGAACCGACCAGCTGGACACCGCTGCACTGCCCACCGGCGAAGCAGGCATCCAGGCGGTGCTCGAGGCCTACCGCGAGCAGATTGCCGTGGTTGCCGAGGCCGGACCCAAGGTCATCCTGATGGCCTCCCGGGCCCTGGCCAGGGTCGCCGGCGGCCCGGAGGACTACCTGCGGGTGTACTCCACCCTGCTGCAGGAAGTGGACCAGCCGGTCATCCTGCACTGGCTGGGCACCATGTTCGATCCCGCGCTCGCCGGCTACTGGGGCTCGGACGACGTCGCAACCGCCACCGAAACCTTCCTGCGCCTCATCAGGGACCACGCGGACAAGGTGGACGGCGTCAAGGTCTCGCTGCTGGATGCCGGCCACGAAATTGCCCTGCGGGCGGCACTGCCCGAGGGCGTCCGCCTCTACACCGGGGACGACTTCAACTACCCCGAACTGATCGACGGCGACGGCAGCCACCACTCGGACGCCCTGCTGGGCATCTTCGCGGCGATCTATCCCGCCGCCTCGGTGGCCCTGCAGAACTATGACGCCGGCAACCCGGCGAAGGCGCGGGAGATCCTGGACTCCACCCGCGAACTGGGCAAGCACATCTTCAGCGCCCCCACGTTCTACTACAAGACCGGCATCGCGTTCATGTCCTGGCTCAACGGCAAGCAGCCCGGCTTCCAGATGGTGGGCGGCCTGCACTCCGGCCGCTCGGTATGCCACCTGGCCAGGACCTTCGAACTCGCCGACCAGGCCGGCCTGCTCAGGGACCCGGCGCTGGCAGCCTTTCGGATGTCGGACTACCTGCGGATCAACGGGGTGGGAGTATGAGCGACTTCTCCCGCCTCTCCATCAACAGTGCCACCACCAAGAAGTGGACGCTCGCCCAGGTCGTCGAGGGCTGCGTCAACGCCGGGATCCCCGCCATCGGACCGTGGCGGGACCGGGTGGAGGAGGCCGGCCTGGACAAGGCCGCCCGCCTGATCAAGGACGCCGGGCTGCGTGTCTCCTCGCTGTGCCGCGGCGGATTCCTCACCGCCCCCGATCCAGAGGGCCAGGCGGCCGCGCTCGCGGACAACAAGGCAGCCATCCTGGAAGCCGTGGCACTGGACACCAGGGAGCTCTTCCTGGTGGTCGGCGGCCTGGCCCCGGGGGAGAAGGACGTGGTGGCAGCCCGCCAGCGCGTCGCCGACCGGCTCGCCGACCTGGTTCCGTTTGCGCAGGAAAACGGCGTACGCCTGGTCCTGGAACCGCTGCACCCGATGTATGCGGCTGACCGCGCGCTCATCTCCACCCTGGGCCAGGCGCTGGACCTCGCAGCGCCCTTCGACGCCTCAACGGTGGGGGTCGCCGTCGATACCTTCCACGTCTGGTGGGACCCGGAACTGAAGGCGCAGATCGAGCGGGCCGGCCGGGAGAGCCGCATCGCCTCCTACCAGGTGTGCGACTTCAACATGCCCATCGCCGCCGATCCGCTGCTGTCCCGCGGCTACATGGGCGACGGCGTGGTGGACTTTGCCACCATCGGCACCTGGGTGCGGGATGCCGGGTACACCGGCGACATCGAAGTGGAAATCTTCAATCAGGAGATCTGGGACACGGACGGCAATACCGTCCTGGCCTCAGTAAAGGAGCGCTACGCGGAGCTCGTCCTCCCGTACGCCTGACCTGACCCAAGACCGCGGGCTCCTGCCACGTTCCCAACATGACTGGCAGGAGCCTGCGCCCCACATGGAAAGGACCCGGACCGGCGGTGGATGCCCACCGCGGGTCCGGGTCCCTTTGTTTCTTTGTTACCTGTTGCTGCCCTGGGTATACAGCGAGGCGAACCGCCGGTACCGGGCCAGCACGCCGCCGTCGTCCTTCCCCGGTGGAAGGTTGACGGCGCCAGCAGCCCATGCAGGGAAACGTCCGGTGAGGGCCGCCGCTGCCTGGCGTGCCGCGCCGTCGGCAACATACTCACCCGGCTCCGGCACTGTGACGGGTGTTCCCAGCAGGGCCGCTGCGACTTCCTGCACGGCGGTGGATTGGGCGCCCCCGCCCACCAGGAGGATCCGGCGGGCAGACACGCCCTGGGCCTGCAGCGCCGCCAGGCCGTCGGCCAGGGAGCAGACCACGCCTTCGACGGCGGCGCGCGCCAGGTTGGCCGGGGTGTAGTTGGCACGGGTGATGCCGTGCAGGGTACCCGTGGCGTCCGGCAGGTTGGGTGTCCGTTCCCCGTCAAGGTAGGGCACCAGGGTGAGCCCTCCGGCGCCGGAACCGGCAGACAGGGCCAGCCGGTTGAACTCCGGCAGGTCCACGCCCAGCAGCGCCGCCGTGGCATCAAAGACCCGGGTGGCGTTCAAGGTGCAGACCAGCGGCAGGTAGTGCCCGGCAGCGTCGGCAAACCCCGCCACCAGTCCGGACGGATCTGCCGCCGGTGTTTCCGAGACGGCGAAAACGGTGCCGGATGTGCCCAGGGACATCACGACGTCGCCCAACCCCGCCCCTGCGCCAAGCGCGGCGGCCGCGTTGTCCCCGGCACCCGCTGCCAGGACGCTGCCTGCGGGAGTCCGCCCGGCCGCCTCCAACGGGCCAAGAACCCTGGGGACGGCAGGAACGTGGCCGAGCGCCGCGGACAGGACGTCCGGAAGGTAGTTGTCCTCCGCCGTCGAGTAGTACCCCGTGCCTGATGCGTCGGAGCGGTCTGTGGCCAAGGCGGCAAGCCCTTCGGCGCCGCTGCCCGGGCCGAAGCCGGCGAGCCGCCACGTCAGCCAGTCGTGCGGAAGGCAGACAGCGGCCACCTTTGCCGCATTCTCCGGTTCGTTTTCCGCCAGCCAGTGCAGCTTGGTCACCGTGAGGGAAGCAACGGGGACAGTTCCGGTGGTGCGGGCCCAATACTCGGCGCCGGCGGCGGGATCGCCGCCGCCGGCATCCTTGATGAGCTCCACGGCCGCGCCGGCGCTGCGGGTGTCGTTCCACAGCAGCGCCGGGCGGATGACGGCACCGTCGCTGTCCAGGCAGACCATGCCGTGCTGCTGCCCGCCCACCGAGACGGCGCTGACGTCATCCAGCCCGCCGGCGTCGGCCGCCGCCTTTTGAAGGGCAGTCCACCAATGGTCCGGATGAACCTCGCTGCCGGCAGGGTGCGTGGCCCGGCCCTGGCGGACGAGTGCTCCGGAATCCGCGTCGCGGATCACCACCTTGCAGGACTGGGTGGAGCTGTCGATGCCTGCGACGAGCACCATGGCCTAGTGGGCGCCGAGGAGGTGTTCGATGGCGAGCTGGTTGAGGCGGACGAAGGCAAAGGAGCGTTCGGCTGCCTTGTCGGCGTCGAAGTCCTGGAATGCTGCGGCGTCGGCCAGCAGGTCGGCGGTGGTTTCGCCGGCGTTGAGGGTGGGTTCGCCGAGTTCGAAGACGCCGGAGGTCTTGAGGGCTTCCTGTACCTGCGGGTCGGCGCGGAAGGCCAGGGCGCGTTCCTTCAGCAGCAGGTACATGGACATGTTGGCCTTGGCCGACTCCCACACGCCGTCGTAGCCATCGGTGCGGGAGGGCTTGTAGTCGAAGTGCCGGGGGCCGTCATAGGTAGGGCCGCCGCCGGGGAAGCCGTTCTCGAGCAGGTCCACGGTGAAGAAGGCGCTGGTCAGGTCCCCGTGTCCGAAGACGAGGTCCTGGTCGTACTTGATGCCGCGCTGGCCGTTGAGGTCGATGTGGAAGAGCTTGCCGGCCCACAGGGCCTGGGCGATGCCGTGGGTGAAGTTCAGCCCGGCCATTTGCTCGTGGCCGGTTTCGGGGTTCAAGCCCACGATGTCGCCGTGCTCGAGCTGGGCGATGAAGGCCAGGCCGTGGCCCACGGTGGGCAGGAAGATGTCGCCGCGGGGTTCGTTGGGCTTGGGCTCAAGCGCGATCCGCAGGTTGTAGCCCTTGTCCTTGATGTAGCCGGCGGCGGTGTCCACGCCTTCCTTCATCCGGTCCAGGGCGGCGGCCAGGTCCTTGGAGCCGTCGTATTCGCTGCCTTCCCGGCCGCCCCACATGACAAAGGTTTCGGCGCCGAGTTCGGCGGCGAGGTCGATGTTGCGCAGGACCTTGGAGAGGGCGAAGCGGCGGATCGAGCGGTCATTGGAGGTGAAGCCGCCGTCCTTGAAGACCGGGTGGCTGAACAGGTTGGTGGTCACCATGGGAACTTTCAGCCCGGTCTCGGACAGGGCCGCGCGGAAGTTCTTCAGGATCAGGTCCCGCTCCGAGGCGGAGGCATCAAACGGGACAAGGTCGTTGTCGTGGAACGTGATGCCGTACGCGCCCAGTTCTGCCAGGCGGTGCACGGCCTCCACCGGGTCCAGCGCGGCACGGGTGGCGACGCCGAACGGATCGGCGCCGGTCCAGCCGACGGTCCAGAGACCAAAAGTGAATTTGTCGGCGGGGGTGGGCGTAAGAGTCATGATGCGTCCTTGCGATCGGGCTCCGCGGAGGTGCGAAGCTTTAGTTTATTGCCTGAACTATATGAGCCGTCGTAGGGTTGGGTCAAGAGTCCCGGCTGGAAAACAGCCGGAAAATCTGTCGGAACTTGGACGGGGAGGTTTGTGATGGTGATGCCGGCGCCTGCAGTGGCGGGACCCGGAGGCGCAGCCCCCGGAAGCGTGGCGGATGTCCGGCGCAGCAACCTGGCACTGGTCCTTGGCGCAATCGCCGAGTTTCCGCCAGGCGTCCATCCCAGCCGCGCCCAGCTGGCCGGAGCCACCGGACTGACCAAGGCATCAGTGTCCAGCCTGGTGCTGGACCTCCTTGACGCAGGGATCGTCCGCGAAATCGGCCTCAACCCGCAGGGGCGGGGCCGTCCCGGCGTGGGTCTGGAACTCAGCCCCAGCCGGGCGGTCATGGGGATGGAAATCAACGTCGACTACATCTCCGCGGCAGTGGTGGACCTCGCCGGAACCGTCCTCGTCCGGGAGGAAGAGGAACGCGACAACCGCAACAGCCCGGACGCGCCGGTGCTGTCCGCGCTCGCAGCCCTGGCCGCCCGGGTCAGGAGCACGGCGGGGGAGCACGGCGTCGAGGTCCTGGGTGGCGGACTTGCCGTGCCCGGGCTCGTTGACCCGGCCCTGGCGCGGGTGCTCACCGCTCCGAACCTGGGCTGGGTCAATGCGGACCTGGACCTGGAGGCGCTGCTGCCCGAAGCTCCCCTTGGAGTGGCGCTGTTCAATGAAGCCAACGCCGCAGCCCTCGCCGAACTGCGGCACCGGCCGGACGGGGCGTCGAACTTCCTCTTCGTCTCCGGCGAGGTGGGCGTCGGTGGCGGGATAGTCATCGGATCAGAGCTATTCACCGGTCCGCACGGCCACGCGGGCGAGGTGGGGCACATTGTGGTTGACCCCGACGGCGGGCATTGTTCATGCGGCGGGACCGGCTGCCTGGAGACCGTTGCCGGCCAGGACGCCATTTTCGCCGCGGCCGGCCTGGCCCTGGATCGGGGTTCCCGCTCCGCGGACATGTCCGCCCTGCTGCAGGCGCTGCGGGCCGGGGAGCCCCGGGCTGTTTCCGCCGTCGAACGTGCGGGACGCTGCCTGGGGATAGCACTCGCCTCGACGGCGCGGGTGGTCAACATCGAATCCGTGGTCCTTGGGGGCCACTTCGCGGTCCTCGAACCATGGCTGCGTGCCCCGTTGCTGGCGAGCCTGGACAAATATGCGCCAGGGAAATATGCATCCAGCCAGGTGACGATGTCCGCCGTTGGCGAGTCGGGCGCCCTTTTGGGGGCAGCCGGAAGCGTGATCCGCTCCCTGATGGAAGCGCCGCACCGGCTGCACGCGTAGCGCCACGCACAACGCCCCGGTCCGAAGACCGGGGCGCCATCCACTGCGGTGCCCCAGGAGGGAATCGAACCCCCGACCGGCGGATTAGAAGGCCGCTGCTCTATCCCCTGAGCTACTGAGGCGTTGGCTTCCGGCCTGCAGGCCGGCGCCTCAAAAAGTTTACATTGCCCGGCTGCCGGCGGTGTCATCCAGCCGCCACTCATCCTCCACACCGGCCTTTCCCCCGGACGTTGTCCACATAGGCAAACCCGTCCCTCCTGCCCGACGTGGTCCGGCGCGATGCTGGTCATGCCTGCTAAAGGCGCCACCATCCAGACAGGACGTAGACATGAGCGAAACCATCACCATCCGGGGCTTCGTGGCCACCGAGATAACCAGTTCCACCACGCCAGGGGGAGTGGCAACAGCTTCCTTCCGCATCGGTTCCACCACCCGCCGCTTCGACCGCGAATCCAGGACCTGGGGCGACGGGCACACCAACTGGTTCACCGTGCAGGGCTACCGCCAGCTGGCGGGAACCCTGGGGTGCAGCATCAGGAAGGGCCAGCCGGTCATCGTGGTGGGCAAACTGAAGATCCGCACGTGGGAAAAGGACGGGCGGGTGTACCACTCCGCCATCATTGACGCCGATGCCGTGGGGCACGACCTCTCCTTTGGGTCGGCAAACTTTATCCGCACCGCTTCCAGGCCGGCGCTCTCCCTCGTGGAGCAGCCGCCGGCCCCCGATGACGTCCCCGGGCTGGACCAGGACCCGGACGAGCCGGAGGACCGCGAAGATGAACACCCCGGGGATCCCGGCCACCCCGCCGTCGTCATTGAGGACAGCGACGGCGGTCTCGCCTCCCTTGACCTGGAAACGGGGGAACTCGCCGAAGTCTAGGAACCACGTATCAGGTATCAGCGTTGCCCATCCAGTCCCGGGCGGACGGAATGGCGGCACCCCCCGGCCGCCCTCCGTCCGCCCGCCAACACCCGTCCGCCCGCCAACATCCCACATCCGCAGGCCCTTGACGGACACTGCGTCCCAGGGGAGCTCTGGTGCACTGCCCGTTTTCCGGGCCGGGCCGTCCCATCACCCATGGCAGAATGACACCATGCGTCCCATCCCCCGTAAACGGCAGTACAACCGCGCCGGCGCAGCCCTGGCATGTGCAGTGCTGGCCTGCCTCCTGTCCGGGTGCACCGCTGCTCCGTCCGGAACCGGACCTGCAGCCGGTGGCAGCGGCAACCAGCCCTCACCGGCGGCCCCGGCTGCCGGTCCCGGTGCGGACGGACAACCGGTCCAGGCCAAGGACTCCGCGACGCCGGGCAGTAATGCCGGCGGGGAACCGCTGGCCAACACGTCCGGCGGCGCGGTTTCGGCCGCAGCTGCCGCCGCCACCGAAACGGTGAAACGGACGGTTACGGATACCCTGACCAAACTGGCCACGGGAACGCCGAAACCTGCCACTGCCCAGGTCAGCGACGCCCTGACCGGGGCCGGCATCGCGCCGGCCGCGCTTCAGGTCTCGCAAAGCCGCACACCCACCGGGCTGGAGGCGGACGCCATCGAAGCCGCCGTGCTGCAGGGCAAGGACTGCGTCATCGGGCAGGTTCGCGAAGGTGCGGTGACCGTCACAGTCCTTCCGGTACTTGCCAGCGGCAAATGCTTCGTGGGCTCCTGATCCGGCTGAGCTGTCCGCCGCAAATGTGAGATCTGCCCGCCAACCCACTAGATTTGAGACCATGGCGGAATTTATCTACACAATGACCAAGGCCCGCAAGGCCGTTGGCGAAAAACTCATTCTTGATGACGTAAGCATGTCCTTCTTCCCGGGCGCCAAGATTGGTGTTGTGGGCCCAAACGGTGCCGGTAAGTCCACCATCCTCAAAATCATGGCCGGGCTGGACACGCCCTCCAACGGCGAGGCCAGGCTCAGCCCCGGCTACAGCGTGGGCATCCTGCTCCAGGAACCGCCGCTTAACGAAGAAAAGACTGTCCTGGGCAACGTCCAGGAAGGCGTTGGCGAGATCTACGGCAAGATCCAGCGCTTCAACGAAATCTCCGAGGAAATGGCCAGCCCCGATGCTGACTATGACACCCTCCTCGAAGAGATGGGCAAGCTGCAGGAGGCCATCGACGCCGCCGACGCCTGGGACCTCGATTCCCAGCTGGAACAGGCCATGGACGCCCTCCGGTGCCCGCCGGCCGATGCCGATGTCACCAACCTTTCCGGCGGTGAGCGGCGCCGCGTGGCACTCTGCAAGCTCCTCCTGCAGAAGCCCGACCTGCTGCTCCTCGACGAACCCACCAACCACCTGGACGCCGAAAGCGTGCTTTGGCTCGAGCAGCACCTCTCCAGCTACCCCGGCGCCGTCCTCGCCGTCACCCACGACCGGTACTTCCTGGACCACGTGGCGGAATGGATCGCGGAAGTGGACCGCGGCCACCTCTACCCGTACGAAGGCAACTACTCCACCTACCTGGAGAAGAAGCGCGCCCGCCTCGAGATCCAGGGCAAGAAGGACGCCAAGCAGGCCAAGCGCCTCTCCGAGGAACTCGAGTGGGTCCGGTCCAACGCCAAGGGCCGCCAGACCAAGTCCAAAGCCCGCCTGGCCCGTTACGAGGAAATGGCCGCCGAGGCCGACCGCACCCGCAAGCTTGACTTCGAGGAAATCCAGATCCCGCCGGGACCCCGCCTGGGTGGCCTGGTCCTGGAGGCCAGGAACCTCCAGAAGGGCTTCGATGAGCGTGTCCTGATCGATGGGCTGTCCTTCACCCTGCCCCGCAACGGCATCGTGGGGGTCATCGGCCCCAACGGTGTGGGCAAGTCCACCCTCTTCAAGACCATCGTCGGCCTGGAACCGCTGGACGGCGGCGAGCTCAAGATCGGTGACTCGGTCAAGATTTCCTACGCTGACCAGAGCCGCGGCGGCATCGACCCCAACAAGACCCTGTGGGAGGTTGTCTCCGACGGACTCGACTTCATCCAGGTGGGCAATGTTGAGATGCCGTCCCGTGCCTATGTGGCCGCTTTCGGTTTCAAGGGCCCGGACCAGCAGAAGAAGGCAGGTGTCCTGTCAGGTGGTGAGCGGAACCGCCTGAACCTGGCACTGACCCTGAAGCAGGGTGGAAACCTGCTGCTCCTCGACGAGCCCACCAACGACCTCGATGTCGAAACCCTCAGCAGCCTGGAAAACGCGCTGCTCGAGTTCCCCGGCTGCGCCGTGGTGGTCTCGCACGACCGCTGGTTCCTGGACCGCGTGGCCACGCACATCCTTGCCTACGAAGGTGACGACGAGAACCCCTCCAAGTGGTACTGGTTCGAGGGCAACTTCGAATCCTACGAGGAGAACAAGGTCCAGCGGCTGGGCCCCGACGCGGCCAAGCCGCACCGCGTCACCCACCGGCGCCTGACCCGCGACTGACCTGCCGGGCCCAAGGGCTCGTCAACAGGACGCCTGCGGGCCCGTTTGCAGGAAAACGGAAGGCCGGCACCCGGGCTGAATTGCTCCCCGGATGCCGGCCTTTCCCATGCCCGGCGCACCAGCGCCGGATCGCAGACGTGTGCGGATCCTACGTGTGCGACGCCTCGGCGGGAACGCGCACCATGCCCTCCTGCGCCACGGAAGCCACGTGCTGGCCGTCCCGGTTGAAGATTTTGCCGGTGGCCAGGCCGCGTGCGCCCTGCGCGCTGGGGGACTCCTGGACGTAGAGCAGCCATTCATCCACGCGCGCCGGGCGGTGCCACCACATCGCGTGGTCAAGGCTGGCAACATTCATGCCCGGGGTGATCCAGCTGAGGCCGTGCCGCCGAAGGATGGATTCGAGCAGGGTGTAGTCGCTGGCGTAGGCCAGGGCGGCGCGGTGCAGGTTGGAGTTGTCGGGCATCGGCCCGAACGTCTTCATCCAGACCGCGTTGCGGGCCTCCCGCGGGCCGGTCGCGGTAACGTACAGCGGCGGATCGACGTGCCGGATGTCGAAAGGCCGCTCATACGCCCAGTGCCGGGCCACAGGATGGTCGAACTTGCCCAGCAGGTCCGCCGTGCTGGGCAGCGATTCGGGGTCCGGGATGCCCGCCGGCATCGCCGACGCGTGCTCGATCCCTTCGTCCTCACCCTGGAAAGAGGCAATCATGGACAGGATGGGAACACCGTCCTGGTAGGCGTGGACGCGCCGGGCGGAAAACGACCGGCCGTCACGCAGCCGCTGCACACCAAAGGTAATGGGCTTGTTGGCGTCACCGGGCCGCAGGAAGTAGCCGTGCATGGAATGCACAAACCGTTCAGGATCCACCGTTCGAATGGACGCCACGAGTGACTGCGCCAGCACCTGTCCGCCGAACACCCTGTGGTGTGGCTGCCGCTGTGAGGGCCCCAGGAAGATGTCCTCGTCCGTCCGGGCGCCCTCAAGTTCACCGAGGTCCAGCAGTTCGATCAGTGATGAGGTGGGGTCTCCGCTTGGCGGGGCCAGGAGTCCGGCTTCGGCTTCAGTCATGGTCCGACTCTAGACGGCGCCCGGGGAGCCACTCAACCGGAGCGCAGCCGGTAGTGTTTAGGTGTGTCTGAACTTCTCACCTCGTCCTTCCGTTTCGCCGATCCCCGGGATCTCGCCGACCTGAAGACGTTTGCCACCAGGGCCAAAGCCATCGATGACGGCGCCATCCGGCTGCAGGCAGCCGGTTCCGTCCTGGCCGCGTACGTGTGCGTCCTGCGGCCCAGGCTCCTGGGCGAAGCCACCCCCACCATCCTGGGCCTGCGGACCATGGCGCTCGCCGAACCGTCCGGAACAGATGTCACTGTTGCCCTGTCCGCCGTCCTGGACCGGCTGGCACGCGCAGGGGAGGACGACGTCGAATTGCCGGTTCCGCCCAGCACCGTCACCGAATCCTGGACAGGAGTGGGCGCCCCAAGGGGCGGATGGGAGCTGCTGGGCGCTGTCAGCGACGCCGGCCTGAAGGCGGCGGCCGAAGCAGGCATGGCGGAGGTGGCGGGCATCGTGCCGGACAAACCGGGTGCCCTGATTGTCAACAACGCCCGGGCGGCTGTCTGGGGACGGGAACTGGACGCGTCAGGCCTGCCCGCCGGAGCGGCCTTCGCAGCGTTCGCCCTGGGCTTCCTCGCCGACGGCGACCAGAAGCTCTACCGCGCCGGCCGCTGGTTCCGGCTGACCGGTCCGCGCGGCCATGTGCTGGCGCGGACCGGCAGCGGCCTGCTGTAGCTGAAGGCGGCCCGGGCCCCTTCCAGGTTCCGGTCGGCAGGCGTCAGGCCTCGGAAGCGCTGTTCACCATGGACAGCGCCGCCCGCTCCATGTACTCCCACAGCGTGCCTTCGTAGAGCGGCGGCAGTTCCAGGGCGTCTACGGCGGTGCGCATGTGGAACAACCACCGGTCCTTCGCCTCGTGGGTCACCTTGAACGGCATGTGCCGCATGCGCAGGCGCGGGTGGCCGCGCTCCTCGCCATACGTTGTGGGCCCGCCCCAGTACTGCTCAAGGAACATCAGGAACCGGCGTTTTGCCGGGGCAAGGTCCTCCTCGGGGTACATGGGCCGCAGCAGCGGATCGGTGGCAACGCCGTCGTAAAAGACATCAATGAGCTTAACGAAGGTCTCGTGGCCGCCCACCGCATCGTAGAAGCTGTCTGTGTAGGCCGGCTTGCTGAAGGGATCGTTCTGCATCAACTGGGGCCGCTGCTGCCGGTCGGGTCCTGCTTTGGCAGGTTGGGGCTCAACAGGGCGCGGTTCGATCGGAAGCGACATGCTATTCCCCGGCTTTCTGGTCAGTCTTCTTCGTCTCAACATGGGCCGACCCCTGGTCGGTGGTCCCGTCGTCGGACTCGTGCAGCGGAACGTACCGTCCCTGCGAGCGGTTGCCCACGCGGAGGATCTCACCGTTGCGCAGGTACCAAATGGCGCCGTCGTCGGAGCGGACGCGGGTGATCCGCAGACCCATGGACTCCACTACGCCCACCACTTCGCTGGTTTCGATGACGTCACCGATTCCGTACTGGTCTTCAATGGTAATGAAAATCCCGGCCAGGAAGTCGCGGATCAGCTGCTGGGCGCCGAAGCCGATGGCCACACCCAGGATACCCACGCTGGTGAGCAGCGGGGCGATGTTGATGTCCAGGTTCTGCAGGACGTACATGCCGGTGATGACCACCACCAGCACGCCCACAATGCTGTTCAGCAGCGAGCCGATGGTTTCCGCGCGCTGCACGCGCCGTTCGTGGTCAAGGGCCCGGAAGGCCGGGGCCGCCCACCTAAACGTGGGCTTCTTGAAAAAGTTGCTTCCCGCCGCCACCCGTTTGGTGATGCGCGAAATGACGAACGTGGCCACGAGCCAGACGGCGACGCCGATGCCCAGGCTGATGACGATGCCCGGGACGCTCACGCCATCGGGCTGTGTTGTGGCGTTGGGAAGGATGGACAACATGCTGACCATGGGTGGAAGTAGCTCCTTGGGATATTGCTTGGTTCTCTTTCAACACTAGCCCCCGTAGCGTGGGGCCATGCGCATTCTCATCCTCGGCGGAACCGCCTTCCTCTCCAGGGAAATCGCCGGACAGGCGGTTGCCGCGGGGCATGACGTGACGTGCCTGGCGCGGGGAATATCGGGTGAGCCGCCGCCGGGCGCCCACTGGGTCAGGGCGGACCGCGCGACGGGACCGGCCGCATATTCGGGCCTGGTGGGCGAATGGGATGCCGTGATCGAGGTGGCCCGGGACCCCGGGCCCGCCCGGCAGGCTCTCGCCGGCCTCGCCGGCAGGGCCGGGCACTGGACCTTTGTTTCCAGCTGCTCGGCTTACGCCGGCCATTCCGTCCCGGGAGCGGCGGAAGACGCGGCGCTGCTGCCGGCGCTGCCGCCGGGGGTGCAGTCCACGCCGGAAACCTACGGCGAGTCAAAGGTGGCCATCGAAGAAGCGACCCTGGAGGCCGCTGCCGGCAAGGCCCACCTGTGCCGGGCAGGCCTGCTCAGCGGCCCCGGCGACCCCACCGACCGCTACGGCTATTGGCCCGCCCGCATTGCCAGGAACTCCGGACCTGTGCTGGTCCCGGACATCGGGGAGAACCCCACGCAGGTCATCGACGTCCGGGACCTTGCGGCCTGGATCCTGCTCGCCGCGGGGAAGGGGATCAGCGGAACCTTGAACGCCCTTGGTGACCAGGTGCCGTTTGCGGAACTCATCAGCGCCTGCCACGAAGCGTCCGCCTCCAGCAGCACCACGATTACCGCCGGCGGGGAGTGGCTGGTGGACCAGGGCGTGAACTACTGGTCCGGGCCGGACTCACTTCCGCTCTGGCTTCCGCCCGGCCACGACGGCTTCATGGCCCGCAGCAACCAGGCTGCCAGGGCCGCGGGAATGGTCCTGCGGCCCTGGCAGGAAACGCTGGCCGCCACGTTGGCCGATGAACGCCTCCGCGGACTGGACCGGCAGCGGAAAGCAGGCCTCTCACCGGCAACGGAACAGCGCCTGGTGGCGATGCTCCAGGGCGAAAGCCGGGCCTGACGCGGATCCGGCAGGGCCTAACCCGCCACCGTCACCGGCTGGTGCTCCACCGGAAAATTCACGCTGCGGGCAATGAAGCAGAGCCGGTTCGCCTCGTGGTGGAGGCCGGCCGCCAGTTCGGCCTGTCCGGCGTCGGCCACCGTCACGCGCGGGTGCAGGACCACCCGCTCGAACTGCCCGCTGCCGTCCCTGTTGAGCCGCATCAGCCCGGTGGCCTCGTCCCGGTAGTCCGTGACCACCACCCCGTTCTTCACCGCCACGTGCAGGTAGGACAGCATGTGGCACTGCGCCAGCGCGGCCAGCAGGAGCTGCTCGGGGTTGTAGCGCCCGCGGTCCCCATGGAACGTCGGATCCGCCGAGCCTTTGAGGACCGGCAGGCCGGGGATGAGCACGTCGTGGTCCCGTGAGTAGCCCCGGTAGGACGAGGTGCCGTCCCCCCGGTTGCCGGTCCACTGGACTGCCAGTGAATACCGGTGTTCATCAAGACTCACTGGGGACTGCCGTCCGGAAGCATGTCGGCGGCGCGGGCACGCAGGGCGCGGGCAACGCCGTCGCGGTTCTCCAGCATCATCCGCCGCAGCGCGGCGCTTTCCGCCGGCAGCGACGCCAGGAATGCGTCCGTCCGGTCAATGGTGGCCTGCGTGGTCAGCAGCGCCGGGTAGAGGCCGACGACGATCTGCTGGGCGAGTGCGTGGGTCCGGGTGGCCACGATGCCCGGCACAGCCGCGAAGTACTTTTCGGCGTACGGTTCCAGCAGCGAACGGTCCAGCACGCGCATGAAGCCCGTTACGGCCGATCCCTGCAGCGCATTGGACAGCTCCCCCTTGACCACGATCGATTCCCAGGCCGCGGCCTTCGCCTCCGGGGTGGGGATGGCGGCCTTGGCCAGGGCCGCAGCATTCTGTCCGCTGGAGGTGTTGTCCCGCTCCAGCTCGGCGTCGATGCCTTGCTGTCCCATGCGGCCTCCGGCCACCAGGGACTCCACGAGCTCCCAGCGCAGGTCCTGGTCCACCGCCAGCCCGTCCAGGACAACCGACCCGTCCAGGAGGCCGGCCACCCGGTCCAGCTGGGACGCACTGCGGGCCAGGAGGGCAAAGGACTTGATGAACTGCAGCTGCGCATCGGAGCCGCCCGGGACGTCCGAGGCCAGGTCCCACAGCCGGTCCACCGCCGCAACCGCTGTGGCTTCGCGGTGTTCCTCGGCCACATAGAAATTGAGGGTGGTGGCCAGCTGGCGGAGCTGGACCAGGATCACGGAGGAGTCCGTTTCCGCCGCGACGTTGGACAGGATCAGCTCCACGTACTTCCGGGCCGGCGTTTCGCCGTCACGGGCAGCGTCCCATGCGGAATTCCAGACCAGGGTCCGGGGCAGGCTGCCGCCAAAATCCTTGAGGTGGGCGGTGGCGGTGGCCAGCGACTTGGGATCCAGCCGTACCTTGGCATACGCCAGGTCGTCGTCATTGATAAGGATCAGGTCCGGCTGGTCCATGCCGGCCACTCCCGGCACCTCTGTGCGGTCACCGTCCACATCCAGCTCTTCGCGGTGCACCCGCTCGAGCTTTCCGGCGCTGTCCAGGTTGTAGAAGCCCACGGCCAGGCGGTGCGGGCGGATAGTGGGCCATTCCGGGACCGCGGACTGCAGGATGGCGAAGGAACGCAGCTTCCCGTCGGCATCCACGTCCAGCTCCGGGCTCAGTGTGTTGACGCCGGCGGTTTCCAGCCACTGGCGGCCCCAGCTGTCCAGGTCCCTGCCGCTGGCCTTTTCGAGCTCCACCATCAGGTCACGCAGCTCGGTGTTGGCCCAGGAGTGCTTGGCGAAATACTCCCGGACACCGGCCATGAACTGGTCGGGGCCAACCCAGGCCACCAGCTGCCGCAGCACCGAGGCGCCCTTGGCATAGGTGATGCCGTCGAAGTTGACCTCCACGTCCTGGAGGTCGTTGATCTCGGCGAAGATCGGGTGCGTGGTGGGCAGCTGGTCCTGGCGGTAGGCCCACGACTTCTCCACGGAAGCGAACGTTGTCCAGGCGCTGGTGAAGGACGTGGCCTCCACCGCCGCCAGGTGCGACATGTACTCCGCGAAGGACTCGTTGAGCCACAGGTCGTTCCACCAGCGCATGGTCACCAGGTCACCGAACCACATGTGGGCGAGTTCATGGAGGACCGTGATGGCGCGCCGCTCGATCTGGGCCCCGGTGACCTTGCTGCGGAAGACGTAGCCTTCCAGGATGGTCACGGCACCGGCATTCTCCATGGCACCGGCGTTGAACTCCGGAACGAACAGCTGGTCGTATTTCTCGAACGGGTACGGGCAGCCGAACTGCGCCTCAAAGAACCCGAAGCCCTGCCGCGTCAGTTCGAAGATGTTGTCCGCATCCAGGTACTGCATCAGCGACTTCCGGGCGAAGACACCAAGGGGGATGATGCGGCCGTCCGAGCTGGTGACCTCGCTGCGGACGGACTGGTAAGGGCCCGCGATCAGGGCCGTGACGTAGGAGGACAGGCGCGGCGTGGGCGCGAACGCCCATACGGACCTGGCCGTGCCGTCTTCCGCGGGAGGCGCCTCCACGGGGTGGGGGGTGGGGGAGTTGGAGACAACGTCCCAGTGGGACGGCGCCGTGACAGTGAAGGCGAAGGTTGCCTTCAGGTCCGGCTGTTCGAAGACGGCGAACATCCTGCGCGAGTCCGGAACCTCGAACTGCGTGTACAGGTAGACCTCGCTGTCCACCGGGTCCACGAACCGGTGCAGGCCCTCACCCGTGTTCATGTACGGCAGGTCGGCCACGACGGTCAGTTCGTTGTGCTCCTGCAGGTCCGGCAGCTGGATCCGGACGCCGTCGGACACGGTGGCGGGGTCAAGGCTGCGGCCGTTCAGGGTCACGCTGTGCACGGTGCGGGTGACCGCATCAATGAAGCTGGACGATCCCGGCGACGCCGTGAACTTCACGGTGGTGGTGCTGCCAAAGACCTCTCCGCCGCGCGTCAGGTCCAGGCTGACATCGTAGGACTCGACGGTGATCAGTTCGGCGCGCTCACGGGCTTCGGCGCGCGTCAGGTTCATGCCTGGCAAAGGAGGTCCTCCAGAGAAGTTTTCGGCTGCCGGCCGGTGGTCCCGGGTCCGGCACTGTGTTGCATTCTTCCATCCTTGGGATCCTTGGCAAGTTGCGCAGCTCACAGCGGCCGGCCGTTGCCGCCTGGGCGGTTGGCCGGGCGGCCGCAGGGGTAGCGTTAATTGCATGGGAAAGCTGCTGGATTCGGTGGATACCAAGGCACTCAGGTTCGCCGTGGGGTTCCCGGTCGTCCTGGCCGCTGCCTTCGCCTACTGCGCGTCGCTGCTGCGCCCGGACCTTCCGGAGCCGGTCGCCGTCCGGTGGACGGACGACGGCGGTGCCGCCTTTGCGCCTTTCGGCGCCTACGTGGGCGTGGGCGCGGCGATCATCGTCATCGCCGGATGGCTGGTCCTGCTGCAGGCGGTGCCCCTCAGCAGGCCGGTGATGATGCGCAGGATCATGATGGGGGCCGGGCTGTTCCTCAGCCTCTTCATCACCTCCGCCCTGGCCGCGGGGCTCATCGGCCAAACCGGGCTGGCCGACGCCCGGCAGTCGCGGGTGGACATGACCGTCCTTGCCCTCGGCAGCGGTGCGGCAGTGTCGCTCGGCGTCGCCATGGCCATGGTGTACAAAGCCGACCGGCAATGGTCGCCCGATGACGACCGTGCGCTGCAGGCCGCCATCACCAGGGAACTGGACCCCGACCTTGCCCTGGACACCCTCCGGCTCTGGGTCCACGCCAGGAGTTCGGTCTTTGTCATGATCGCCATCGCCTCCCTGTTCCCGGCAGCCCTTATCGCCGTGGTGGTGCCGTGGCTGGGCATCCTGCTCGTTGTCCTGGCCCTCGTGGGCGCCGCGTTCCTCTTTGCCCGCATCCGGGCGGACCGGCGCGGGCTGAAGGTCCTGCTGGCCGGGGTGGTGCCGGTCATGAATGTGCCGGCCGGCGCCATCTCCGATGCCAGCGCCGAGGACGTCAAAGCCGCCGACTATGGCGGGTGGGGCTACCGGCACCACGGCGGAACCGCGGCCATGCTGGTCAGCAGCGGGCCCGCCGTCGTCGTGAGCAAGACTGACGGCCAGCGCCTGGCCGTCAGCGGCGGAAGCCAGGCCTCCGCGGCGCGGCTGGCCGAAGTCCTCACGCGCGTGGCCGCGAGGGCCCGGCGCGGCGGAGGGCCGCCGGCCGGGGGCCAGCACCCGGAGGGCGGGCAGTCCTAGTATCCTTATCGGTGTCATTCCGGCCTCCACCGGCGACCCGCCAGCCCCACAACCGAACGGACTTTGCACGTGACCACTTCCCCTGCCTACCCGCGGGTCCACATCGCCACCGACCACGCAGGCATGGAGCTCAGCGCCCACCTGGTGTCCCACCTGACCGGCAAGGGATACGAGGTGGTGGACCACGGGCCCCAGGTCTACGACGCCCAGGACGACTACCCGTCCTTCTGCATCAACGCTGCCCTTGCCGTCGTTGCCGACCAGCAGGCAGGCGTCCACGCCCTTGGCATCGTGCTGGGCGGCTCCGGCAACGGCGAGCAGATCGCCGCCAACAAGGTCAAGGGCATCCGCGCGGCCCTCGCATGGAACCTCTCCACCGCCACCCTGGCCCGCGAGCACAACAACGCCAACGTGGTTGCCCTGGGTGGGCGGCAGCACACGTTCGAAGAAGCCACCGCGCTGGTCGAGGCGTTCCTGTCCGAGCCGTTCAGCAATGACGAGCGCCACGTCCGCAGGATCGAAAAAATCGCGGTCTACGAGGCAACAGGCGAGGTCATCGAGTAGTGCCCGAGGGCCATTCCGTCCGCAGGCTCGCCCGGCAGTTCGGCGATGTCTTCGCCGGTGAGGCACTGGCTGTTTCCAGTCCCCAGGGCAGGTTCAGCGGGGGTGCGGCGCTGCTGGACGGGCATACCCTGCTTGCCGCCGAGGCGCACGGCAAACACCTGTTCCTGCACTTCGACAACGCCCTGGTCCTGCACGTCCACCTTGGACTGTACGGGGCCTGGAGCTTCGGCGGGGACCGCACCTTCGCCGGCGCCTCCAGCATTGGTGCCCCCCGGCGCGTCGGGGAGCGGGAGGCCTTCGGTGACGGGGACGACGACGGCGGCGCGCCTTACGCCGGTCCGCCGGCGCCCGTCGGGGCCGTGCGGGTGCGGCTCGCCGGGAGCCATGGCTGGGCGGACCTTCGGGGTGCCACCACCTGCGAAACCATCACCGAGGCGGAAGTCCGCGCCGTGCTGGCACGGCTGGGACCTGACCCACTGCGGAACCTCCGCGGCGATGCCGGGCGCTTTGCTGCCAACGTCCAGGCGCGGAAGACGCCCCTGGCTGCCCTGCTCATGGACCAGAAGGTGATTGCCGGCGTCGGGAACGTCTACCGGGCGGAAGTCCTGTTCCGCCGCCGCCTGGACCACTGGCTGCCCGGCACTGCCCTGCCGGACAACGATGCCCGCAAGCTGTGGCGCGACATCGTGGCCGTCATGGGCGACGGCGTGACGGACGGGCGGATCATCACCACGCCGCCGAAGTACTGGGCGCTTGACGGCACCACCGCCGCCAAAGCCGCCGCGGCCGGCGCGCCGGTGCCACCCAGGAGCGCCCACTTTCCCGGCCGCGACGATGCCCACTTCGTCTACAAGCGGCACGGCCTGCCCTGCCGCGTCTGCCGCACCATCGTGCTCATCGCCGACCTGGCCGGGCGGAACCTCTACTGGTGCCCTTACTGCCAGCAACCGGGGGAGTAGGAAGGCGAAACACGAAGAAGGCCCCTCCGGAGAGGGGCCTTCTTCGTGTTGTGGAGGGGACGACGGGAATCGAACCCGCGTAATCAGTTTGGAAGACTGAGGCTTTACCATTAAGCTACGTCCCCGAAGGAAGATCCGTTTTTCGCGGACACTCCGGGCTGGCTGTTCAAGCCGGATACAACTAAACCTAATCCATGGCCTACGTGTCAAATGTGCAATCGCGACGCGTATCACCGTAGACTTGCCTGTGCACTTACGGGGTGTAGCTCAGCTTGGCTAGAGCGCCTGCTTTGGGAGCAGGAAGTCGCAGGTTCAAATCCTGTCACCCCGACTCTGCGGCCAGGACCGTCAGGCCTGGACATCCATTGCGTTTGCAGAAACCCATCCCACAACCCAGGAGTACTTAGACCGTGAAGAGCGCTGTCGAGAACCTCACCCCCACGCGGGTCAAGCTCAATGTTGAGGTCCCCTTTGAGGAACTGAAGCCCAGCATCGACTCGGCCTACAAGACCGTTGCGTCCCAGATCCAGGTTCCCGGGTTCCGCAAGGGCAAGGTTCCTGCCAAGCTCATCGACCAGCGCGTCGGCCGCGGCTACGTCCTGGAGACGGCCATCAACGACGGCCTCAACGGCTGGTACCAGGCTGCCGTGCAGGAGTCCGGCATCCGCCCCCTGAGCCGTCCCGAGGTGGAAATCACCGAGGTGCCCGATCCCTCCGCGACCGACGGCGGCCTGAAGTTCGCCGCTGAGGTTGACGTCCGCCCCGAGATCGAACTCCCGGACTACTCCGGCATCGAGGTCCAGGTTGCGGCTGCGGAATCCTCCGAAGCTGATGTGGACAAGGCGCTGGACGAACTGCGCGGCCGCTTCGGCACCCTGAAGTCCGTGGACCGCCCGGCTGCCGACGGTGACTTCCTCACCATCGACATCACCGCCACGATCGACGGCGAGGAAGTCGACTCCGCCGCCGGCCTGTCCTACCAGGTGGGCGCCGGCACCATGCTTGAGGGCATGGACGAGGCCGTGACCGGCCTCAGCGCTGACGAGGACGCCATCTTCGACACCACCCTGGTGGGCGGCGACCACGCCGGCGAAGCCGCCCAGGTCAAGGTTGTGGTGAAGGCCGTCAAGGAACGCGAACTGCCGGAAGCGAACGACGACTTCGCCCAGCTCGCCTCCGAATTCGACACCCTTGCCGAACTCCGCGAAGACCTGGCCAAGCAGGCTGCCGACTCCAAGATCGTTGAGCAGGGCGTCGAAGCCCGCGACAAGGTCCTGGACAAGCTCGTCGAAATGGTCGAGGTTCCTGTTCCTGACTCGGTGGTCGAGGAGCAGCTCGAAGCCCACTTCCAGGAGGGCAACGGCCACGGCGAAGGCGAGCACGACACCGAGGAGCACCGCGAAGAGGTCCGCGCCAACACGGCCCGCGCCTTCCAGAACGAGATCATCCTTGACGCCATCGCGGAAAAGGAAGAAGTCAACGTCAGCCAGAACGAGCTGATCGACTACATCGTCACCACCGCCAGCCAGTACGGCATGGATCCCAACCAGTTCGCCCAGATCATCGACCAGAGCGGCCAGGTCCCCATGATGGTCTCCGAGGTCCGCCGCCGCAAAGCACTGGCTGTCGTCCTTGGCCAGGCCACCGTGACCGACACCGAGGGCAACACCGTTGACCTCAGCGACTTCGTCCGCCCCGGCGGCGAGGAAGCCCCCGCTGCAGAGGCAGCCGGCGCTGACGCAACCGAAGCCGCCGAGGCGGAGGTTGTCGACGCCGAGGACGCCACGGCAGACGCCAAGGCCTAGTCCTTAACAACCCGCAGCAACGGCCCCTGGATCCTTCCGATCCGGGGGCCGTTCGCGTTGGACCCGAAACCCCGCAGCGCCGGTTCGGCGATCGTGCGCCGTCAGCGAACAGCCGTCAGTGCGCGAACAAAACGCCGGGGAAACCGGTTAGTGTCCAAGTAGTGATTTTCAGTGATGTCACCGTCACCAGTGAGAGGTAAGTAAACATGTCACAGCACTCAGAGGCCCCCCGGATGGCGACCGTCGATCCTGCAGCCCAGGACAACTACATTTACAACCGCCTTCTCAAGGAGCGGATCATCTGGCTGGGCTCGGAGGTGCGTGATGACAACGCCAACGCGATCTGCTCGCAGCTGCTCCTGCTCTCGGCCGAGAACCCGGAAAAGGACATCTACCTCTACATCAACTCGCCCGGCGGCTCCGTCACCGCAGGCATGGCCATCTACGACACCATGCAGTTCATCCCCAATGACGTCGTGACCGTCGCCACCGGCCTGGCCGCGTCCATGGGACAGTTCCTGCTCTCCTCGGGCACCAAGGGCAAGCGGTACGCCACGCCCAACGCCCGCGTCCTGATGCACCAGCCCTCCGGCGGCATCGGCGGCACGGCCTCGGACATCAAGATCCAGGCCGAGCTCATCCTGCACATGAAGAAGGTCATGGCGGAACTGACGGCCGAGCAGACCGGCCAGACCGTTGAGACCATCCTCAAGGACAACGACCGTGACAAGTGGTTCACGGCTAAAGAGGCCCTCGAGTACGGTTTCTTCGACAAGATCGCCGCGCACGCCGGTTCGGTATCCGGCGGCGGCGGAACGTCCAACGGGGCCTCCGGCGAATCAGCCTCCCAGAACTAACCGGCAACCAGAACACTTCGATCAGGAGCAAAAACAATGAACTACAACTTCGGGTGGTCCGCCGGCAATCTTCCGTCCAGCCGCTACGTCCTGCCGCAGTTCGAGGAGCGCACGCCCTACGGCTTCAAGCGCCAGGACCCCTACACCAAGCTGTTCGAGGACCGCATCATCTTCCTCGGCGTGCAGGTTGACGACGCCTCCGCCGACGACATCATGGCCCAGCTGCTGGTCCTTGAGTCCACCGACCCGGACCGCGACATCACCCTCTACATCAACTCCCCGGGCGGCTCGTTCACGGCCATGACGGCCATCTACGACACCATGCAGTACATCCGTCCCGAGATCCAGACGGTCTGCCTGGGCCAGGCCGCCAGCGCGGCTGCTGTCCTGTTGGCTGCCGGTACCCCCGGCAAGCGGCTGGCACTGCCCAACGCCCGCGTCCTGATCCACCAGCCGGCCCTGTCCGGCGGCCAGGGCGGCCAGGCTTCCGACCTGGAGATCCAGGCGGCCGAGGTCATGCGCATGCGCTCCTGGCTCGAAGACACGCTGGCCCACCACTCCGGCCGCACGTCGGAGCAGGTCAACAACGACATCGAGCGCGACAAGATCCTCACCGCCGAAGAGGCGCAGGCATACGGCCTGATCGACCAGGTGCTTGACTCACGCAAGATCAAGCCCCAGGCAATCACGAGGTAGCAGTACGGAAAGCCGGTGCGGCCCAGCTTCATTTGGCCGCACCGGCCTTTTCTTTCCACCCTTGGGGGCGAATGTGACCTAGAGTGGATGTTGTCACAAACCGGCCCCCGCGGGCCGGCCGAAGATTTCAGCAACGGTGCAGGGCTGCCTGGCAGCAGGATACTAAGGGGTTCACATATGGCTCGGATTGGCGAGAGCACGGATCTGCTGAAGTGCTCTTTCTGCGGAAAGAGCCAGAAGCAGGTGCGCAAGCTCATTGCCGGGCCCGGTGTCTACATCTGTGATGAGTGCATCGAGTTGTGCAACGAAATCATCGAAGAGGAGCTCGCGGAGGTGGCAGACCTCGGCAGCTTTGAACTGCCCAAGCCGCGCGAAATCTTCGACTTCCTGCAGGAATACGTCATCGGCCAGGAGCCCGCAAAGCGTTCCCTCGCCGTCGCGGTCTACAACCACTACAAACGCATCCAGGCGGGCCACGCGCCCAAGTCCGGAAGCCTGGGGGACGGCGGGCATCACGACGACGTCGAAATTGCCAAGTCGAACATCCTCCTCATCGGCCCCACCGGCTGCGGCAAGACCTACCTGGCCCAGACCCTCGCCCGGCGCCTGAACGTCCCGTTCGCCGTCGCGGACGCCACCGCCCTGACCGAAGCCGGCTATGTGGGTGAAGACGTGGAGAACATCCTCCTCAAACTCATCCAGGCCGCAGACTATGACGTCAAGAAGGCCGAACAGGGCATCATCTACATCGACGAGATCGACAAAATTTCCCGCAAGAGCGAAAACCCCTCCATCACCCGTGACGTATCCGGTGAGGGCGTGCAGCAGGCCCTGCTGAAGATCCTGGAAGGCACCGTTGCCTCTGTCCCGCCCCAGGGCGGACGGAAGCACCCGCACCAGGAGTTCATCCAGATCGACACCACCAATGTCCTGTTCATCGTGGCCGGCGCCTTCGCCGGCCTGGAGGAGATCATCGGTTCCCGCTCCGGCCGCAAGGGCATCGGCTTCGGCGCCCCACTAAACGACGCCAGCAAGAAGGTGGACTCCTACGGCGAAGTCATGCCGGAGGACCTGCTGAAGTTCGGCCTGATCCCGGAGTTCATTGGCCGCCTTCCGGTGATCACCACGGTGTCCAACCTTGACCGTGACGCCCTGATCCAGATCCTGTCCACCCCCAAGAACGCCCTGGTGAAGCAGTACCAGAAGATGTTCCAGATCGACGGCGTGGAGCTGGTGTTTGACGAGCCCGCCCTGGAAGCCATCGCCGACCAGGCACTGGAGCGTGGCACCGGTGCACGCGGTCTTCGCGCCATCCTGGAGGAAGTCCTGCTTCCCGTGATGTTCGATCTCCCGAGCCGCGAGGACGTCGCCAGCGTGGTGATCACCGAGGACGTGGTCCTGCGCGGGGCCGAACCCACCATGATTCCGCACGTGGCCAAGCGCCGTAAGTCTGCCTGACCGAGAGGACCCTGTGACTGTACCTGCCAAGAACAAAGCCGACTTCTGGTTCGACCCCCTCTGCCCGTTCGCATGGGTCACCAGCCGCTGGCTCGGCGAGGTGGAGGCCGTCCGGGACATCGAGACCGAATGGCACGTCATGAGCCTCGCCGTCCTGAATCAGGGACGCGACCTGGAGCCCGCTTACCGGGAGTCCATGGACAACGCCTGGGGCATGGTGCGCGTGATCATTGCGGCCCGCGAAGGGCACGGCCCGCAGGTCATCAAGCCGCTTTACGACGCCATGGGCACGCTGATCCACAACCAGGGGGAAAAGGACCGCGCACAGGTCATCACCAAAGCCCTCGCCGAGTGTGGCCTGCCCGCCTCCCTGGCCGATGCCGCCACCACCGACGCCTATGACCGGCAGCTCCGGGCCAGCCATGAAGAAGGCATCTCACTCGTGGGCCAGGACGTGGGAACGCCCGTGGTCGCTTTCAACGGAACGGCGTTCTTCGGACCGGTCCTGACCCGCATCCCCCGCGGCGAAGAAGCCGGCAGGATCTGGGACGCCACCACCACCATCGCCGCCTATCCGCATTTCTTCGAGCTCAAGCGCAGCCGCACGGAGAGCCCGGAATTCAACTAAGCGCCGGGCCGCCTGCCATTGGCTGGCCGCGCCAAGGGCCCCGCAGAAACTACCAGCGTGTAGTTCCTGCGGGGCCCTTGTGCATGCCTTGGGGCAGGAGAACAATGGTTCTTACCCACTTCGAAAGAGGCGGGACGCAGGAACCAAAGATCCAGTGATATGTAATTTGACGCAGCCATCGGCAAAGTTGAGTGCAAGCTACCAGTGACGGTGTAGTAAGACCTGGAGTTTCGGAGGATCCTGCCAGACCATCGAAATAACGTCACAAGATGGCCGAAAAGTCGAAGCCCCACCAACGGCAAAACGCTGATGGGGCTTCCCCTTTGCCCGGAAACGGGCCCGTTCGGATGAGACCGGCTGTCAGGCCTTGGCGGGTTCGTCGCTAGCGGCGAGGGCAACGTCCGTGACGGCAAGATCTCCGTCGCCCGCCACCAACGTGATCTGCCGGGCGTTGGACGCCGCCTTCAGGTCGGCCAGGCCAGCCTGCAGTTGCGCCGTCAGTGCCTCCGGAGCGGTGATCGTCGCGGAGAGGACCTCGGTGCGCTGCTTGACCTTTGCCTCGGACTTGGCCTTGCGGACACCGCTGAGGGCCACGCCCACGGTTGCCAGCATGGTGGTGTCTCCGCCGGGGATCTCCAGCGCGGCCGGCCACGCCGCCCGGTGCACCGATCCGTTGCGCCACCAGCTCCAGACTTCCTCGGTGGCGAAGGGCAGGAACGGGGCGAAGAGGCGCAGCAGGGTGTCCAGGGTGGTGGCCAGGGCTGCCAGCACTGATGCCTGCTCGGCTTCGCCTGCCGCTCCATAGGCGCGGTCCTTGATCAGCTCCACGTAGTCATCCGTGAACTGCCAGAAGAATGTCTCCGTGAGCTGCAGGGCGCGGGCGTAGTCGTAGTTGTCGAACGCCTTGGTGGACTGGGTGACGACGTCGGCCAGTTGGGCCAGCAGGGCACGGTCCAGGGGGTTCGAAAGGACGGAGAGATCGCCGGCCAGCACCGAGTTCTCGGTGGCACCGAGGTTCAGCACGAACTTGGAGGCATTGAGGAGCTTGATGGCCAGGCGGCGGCCGATCTTCATCTGGGCAATCTCATAGGCGGTGTCGGCGCCAAGGCGTGCGGAGGCAGCCCAGTAGCGGACCGCGTCCGAGCCGTACTCGTTCAGCACGTCGGTGGGGACCACCACGTTGCCTTTGGACTTGGACATCTTCTTGCGGTCCGGGTCCAGGATCCAGCCGGAGATGGCAGCGTGCTTCCACGGCGCGCAGTTCTGGAGGGCATCGGCGCGGACCACCGACGAGAAGAGCCAGGTCCGGATGATGTCGTGCCCCTGGGGGCGGAGGTCGAACGGGTAGACCTTGGCAAACAGGTCCTCGTCGCGGCTCCAGCCGCCAACGATCTGCGGGGTCAGCGAGGAGGTGGCCCACGTGTCCAGGACGTCGGCATCGCCCGTGAAGCCGTTGGGCTGGTCGCGCTGCGCCTCGTCGAAGCCGGGGGCGGCGTCAGCCGCGGGGTCAACGGGCAGCAGTTCGTCGGAGGGCAGGATGGGGTTGTCGTACTCCGGGTTGCCCTGGGCGTCGAGCGGGTACCAGACGGGGATGGGCACGCCGAAGAACCGCTGGCGGGAGACCAGCCAGTCACCGTTCAGGCCGGCGATCCAGTTCTCGTAGCGGGAGCGCATGAAGGACGGGTGGAAGTCGATCTCCTTGCCGCGGCCGATCAGGCGTTCGCGGCGGTCCTCGTCGCGGCCGCCGTTGCGGATGTACCACTGGCGGGACGTGACCACTTCCAGGGGTTTGTCGCCCTTCTCGAAGAAGTTGACCGGGTGGGTGATCTTCTTGGGCTCACCGTCCAGCAGGTCCGCTTCCTTGAGCAGTTCCACCACGGCTTCCTTGGCGGAGAAGGCCGTCTTGCCGGCGATCGCGGCGTACGCTTCCCTGCCGGCCTCACTGGTGATCCAGTCGGGGGTCTCGGCAATGATGCGGCCGTCGCGGCCCATGATGGCGCGAGTGGGCAGCTGCAGTTCCCGCCACCACGTGACGTCGGTCAGGTCACCGAAGGTGCAGACCATGGCGATGCCGGAGCCCTTGTCCGCTTTGGCCAGCGGGTGGGCCTTGACCTCGAGTTCAACGTCGAACAGCGGGGACTTCACGGTCTTGCCGAACAGCGGCTGGTACCGCTCGTCGTCGGGGTTTGCCACCAGCGCGGCACAGGCAGCCAGCAGTTCCGGACGCGTGGTCTCGATGAAGACCTTGTCGCCGTCTTCGGTGAAGAAGGGGTACCGGTAGTAGGCGCCCGGAACCTCACGGTCCTCCAGTTCGGCCTGCGCAACCGCCGTGCGGAAGGTGACGTCCCACAGTGTGGGTGCTTCGGCCATGTACGCGTCGCCCGCGGCCAGGTTGGCAAGGAAGGCGCGCTGGGACACGGCGCGGGAGGTGTCGTCGATGGTGCGGTACGTCAGGTCCCAGTCGACGGACAGGCCCAGGGTCTGGAACAGGTTTTCGAAGACCTTCTCGTCCTCGACAGCCAGTTCCTCGCACAGTTCGATGAAGTTCTGGCGTGAGACGACGTCGAAATCGCGCTGGTTCTTGGCAGGCTGGGCGGGCGGCCGGTAGTCGGCGTTGTAGGGGATGGCGGGATCGCAGCGGACACCGTAGTAGTTCTGGACACGGCGCTCCGTGGGGAGGCCGTTGTCATCCCAGCCCATGGGGTAGAAGACGTTCCTGCCGGTCATGCGCATGTAGCGCGCCTGCACGTCGGTCTGGGTGAAGGAGAACATGTGGCCCACATGCAGGGATCCCGACGCCGTGGGCGGGGGAGTGTCGATCGAGTAGACCTGCTCCCGGGTGGTGTCGCGGTTGAACTTGTAGGTTCCCTCGGCCAGCCAGCGCTGGGTGAGCGCTGCTTCGAGGCCTTCGAGGGCCGGCTTGTCCGGAACGTTGATGGGGGCGGTGGTGGGCGTGTCTGTACCCTGCGTGTCTTCAGCCATTGGGCAATTCTTTCATGCCCGCTTCCATCCCACCCAACCGGTCCCGCCCGGCCGCATGCGAAGGCGGGTAGCATGCGGCGTATGGTCCAACAGCGGGGCACCTTCGGCATCAAGCGCATCTACGATCCACCGGCGGACGACGACGGCTGCCGGGTGCTGGTGGACCGTCTCTGGCCGCGCGGGATGTCAAGGGACAACGCGGCCATCGATGTGTGGCTCAAGGACGTGGCCCCGTCCACCGGGCTGCGCAAGGACTTCAACCACCGCCCCGGACGGTTCGTGGAGTTCAGCGAACGCTACCGGGTGGAACTGGATTCCAATCCGGCGGTGGAGACGCTGCTGGAACTGGCCGCCGGCCACCCCAGGATCACCCTGCTCTACGCTGCCCGCAACACGGAGGCAAACCACGCCCTTGTCCTGCTTGATTACCTCCGGGGACGTCCTGCCGGCTGATCCCGTTAGGGTGGTGCCATGACGAAGGACATGCAGAAAAAAGCGGCACTGGTGACCGGAGCAAGCAGCGGAATCGGGGAGGCCACTGTGCGCGCGCTGCGCGCCGACGGGTGGACGGTCTTCGCCGTGGCACGCCGCGCCGAACGCCTGGCCGCCCTGGAAAGCGGGACAGGCGCCGTGGCGATTCCTGCTGACATTGCAGAGGACGACGACGTGTCCCGGCTCCTCGCGCAGGTCACCGACGCGGGCGGCATCGATACGCTCATCAACATTGCCGGCGGCGCCCGCGGCGCCGACAGGGTAGGAGATGCCAGCACGGAGGACTGGGAGTGGATGTACCGGGTCAACGTCCTGGGCACCATGAAGCTCACCCGCGCCTTCCTGCCCATGCTGCGCGCCAACGGCGAAGGTACCGTGCTGAACCTCACCTCCACTGCGGGACTGGACGCGTACGAGGGCGGCGGCGGCTACAACGCCGCGAAGTTCGCCCAGCACGCCATGACCAACGCGCTCCGGCTTGAAGAGGTGGAGAACAACGTCCGCGTCATCGAGGTGGCGCCGGGCCTGGTGCAGACCGAGGAATTCGCGCTCAACCGCCTGGGGGACGCGCAGGCGGCGGACAAGGTCTACCGGGGGGTTGAGAAGCCGCTGACCGCGGAGGACGTGGCCGACGTGGTCCGTTATGCCGTCACGGTTCCGCACCACGTCAACCTGGACCAGATCGTCATCCGGCCGGTGGCGCAGGCAGCCACCCACAAGCTGGTCAGGAAGGGCTGAGCCGGGCGGGGTCTGCCCATCCCGTGGCTGGACCGGTCAGGAACACTGGGAGACCCGGACGGTCAGGGTGGCTGCCACGGCGGCATGGTCCGTCCCGCCAACCCGGTGGACCGAGTAATCCGATGCTCTGATGTCCGGGCTGGTCACCAGATGGTCCAGGGCAATCCCCGGCAGCCGGAAGCCGCGCATGGGCCACGTGGGCACCAGCCTGCTGCCCACGGCGGCAGCCACGTCCACCAGGGGCAGGTTGCCGCCCGTTCCGGCCAACAGGTCCCGGAATTCCCGGTGGTCGTAGGTCGCGTTGAAGTCTCCCGCCAGCAGCAGGGGACCGGATCCGTCGGCAGCCCTGGCCACGGCAGCCAGGTCGCTGCGCCATTGACTGAGGCCTTTTCCCACTGGCGCCAGGGCGTGGACTGCCACCACACGCAGGCCGGCACCGCTGCCGAGGTCAAGGCGTGCCACGGGCATGGCGAACCGCGTGTCCGGGAGGACGCCGGTGGCTGTCAGGTTGTAGGAGGAGTAGATGGCGGAGCCTGCGGCGCGGTCACGGGCCTGGGCAACCCGGTGGGGGAGCAGGTCGTCGAGTCCGGCCGCCATCAGCTTTCGCGCCATTTCGGGTGTGTACTCCTCAACCGCCAACAGGTCTACATGCAAATCACGGACCAGGGCCACGATGCTGCCGGCATCAGCCCCGCCCAGTTCCGTGTTGATGCTCATGGCAACCAGGGAGACCGACGTGCCGGAAGCCCCGGCCGCTGCCCCGGCGGTTGCCCCGGCGGCCGGTGCGCGGATATCGAGCGGGAAAAGCCAGAACACCTGGCAGGCCGCCAGTGCCGTGGCCAGGACCTGCTGCCACCGGCTCCGTCCAGCGAAGGCCATGAGCAGCGCTGCGGCGGCGGGAACGGCGAGCCAGGGCGTGAATGCCACCAGCTGGACACCGAGTACCGGCCAGTCGGCAGGCACCGCGCGGACGGCGGAGACCGCCGCCACCGGCAGGGCAGCAGGGATGAACAGCCACCTGCACGCCGTGGCCGTACGCCTCCATCCCCCGGGGCGCCCGGAAGCCGTCATGACGCGAGTCTAGGCAATGCACGGTGACGGCGGCAGCCCCCGGACGGAGAAGACCGCCCGGAAATGGCCCGGCCCGCCCCGAACGGCACACCCCGGCGGAACGGCACTGCCCGCCGGAACCGCGTTGCGCCCGGAATGGCACTGGATGCCGCGGCGATAGTAGACTCTGCAGTGGCTATGACCCGGCAATCACCGGTGAGCTTCCGGAAGAACACGCAGGCCGCGCCCCGCAAGGCGGGCCCGCGTCAGTAGAACCGGACGGGTAAGCCCGTCACAGCAGTAATGAAGCGGCCGGGGCGGCGGGTGTTCCTTTGGGAACCACGCGGCGCCGGTAAGTGAGGTGGTACCGCGGTGGGCGTGCAGTCTTCGGGACGGCACGGCAGCCGTCCTCGCATCCTGAACGGAACCTCCGGCCGTGCCGGGGGCTCACCACGCTCAACCCAGGATGTCGAACATGACGTTTTACCCCAAGGCCTCAGCCTCCAGCACCTCCTCCAAAGGCAGCGCCGGCGTTTCCGCCTCCGTGAAGTTCCCGGAGATCGAAGAGCGCATCCTGAAGTACTGGGACCAGGACGGCACCTTCCAGGCCAGCATTGACCAGCGCAGCGCCGACGTCCCCGGCGGGGAGCCGGGCAGCAACGAATTCGTGTTCTACGACGGCCCGCCGTTCGCCAACGGCCTGCCCCACTACGGCCACCTCCTCACCGGCTACGCCAAGGACCTGGTTGGCCGCTACCAGACCCAGCGCGGCAAGCGCGTGGAACGCCGTTTCGGTTGGGACACCCACGGCCTGCCCGCCGAGCTGGAGGCCATGAAACAGCTGGGGATGACGGACAAGACCCAGATCGAGGCCATGGGCATCGACAAGTTCAACGACGCCTGCCGCGCGTCCGTCATGAAGTACGCCGATGAGTGGCGCAGCTACGTCACCCGGCAGGCCCGGTGGGTGGACTTCGACAACGACTATAAGACACTCAATGTCGAGTACATGGAGTCGGTCCTCTGGGCGTTCAAGCAGCTGCATGACAAGGGCCTGACTTACAACGGCTACCGGGTGCTGCCGTACTGCTGGAAAGACGAAACCCCGCTGTCCAACCATGAGCTGCGCATGGACGACGACGTCTACAAGAACCGCCAGGACCAGACCGTCACCGTCACCTTCCCCATCCTTGCGGGGGAGTCGGAACTGTCCAAGGAACTTGCCGGCGTGCAGGCGCTCGCCTGGACCACCACCCCCTGGACGCTGCCCACCAACGCCGCGCTCGCCGTCGGGCCTTCCATCACGTACGCCGTGCTGCCCGCCGGTCCCAACGGCATCAAGGCCGCCTCGGCCGACGCCCCGGTCACGGGCAGCTTCCTGCTCGCGGCGGACCTCCTGGGCGCCTACGCCAAGGACCTCGGCTACGACAGCTTCGAGGACGCGGAAGCCGCCGTGGTGTCCACCCACTCCGGCGCCGAACTGGAAGGCCTGGCATACCAGCGGCTCTGGGACGACTTTGCTGACAACGAAAAGTACGGCATGGAGAACGCCTGGCGGTTCGTAGTGGCTGACTACGTCACCACCACCGACGGAACCGGCGTGGTGCACCAGGCGCCCGCCTACGGTGAAGACGACCAGAAAGTCTGCGAGGAGGCTGGCATTCCCGTGGTGCTCTCCGTGGACGAGGGTGCCAAATTCCTGCCGTTGTTCAAGCACGGCGACCTCCACGACATCGCGGGCCTGCAGGTCTTCGAGGCCAACAAGCCCATCACCCAAGTGCTCCGCGCCCAGGGCAGGCTGGTCCGGCAGGCCAGCTACGAGCACAGCTACCCGCACTGCTGGCGCTGCCGCAACCCGCTGATCTACCGTGCGGTGTCCTCCTGGTATGTGGAGGTCACCAAGTTCAAGGACCGGATGTCCGAACTGAACCAGGAGATCAACTGGATCCCGGGGAACGTCAAGGATGGCCAGTTCGGCAAATGGTTGGAGAACGCCCGCGACTGGTCCATCAGCCGGAACCGCTTCTGGGGCAGCCCCATCCCCGTGTGGCAGTCAACGGATCCCGAATACCCGCGCACCGACGTCTACGGTTCCCTGGCCGAGATCGAGGCGGACTTCGGCCGGCTGCCCCTGAACAAGGACGGCGAGGTGGACCTCCACCGGCCGTTCATCGACGAGCTCACCAGGCCCAACCCGGACGATCCCCGCACCCCCGAAGAGGGCCAGTCCGTGATGCGCCGCGTCGAGGACGTCCTGGACGTCTGGTTCGACTCCGGCTCCATGCCCTACGGACAGGTGCACTACCCGTTCGAAAACGAAGCCTGGTTCAACACGCACAACCCCGCGGACTTCATCGTGGAGTACATCGGCCAGACCCGCGGCTGGTTCTATATGCTGCACATCCTGTCCACCGCACTGTTTGACCGGCCGGCGTTCCGCAACGTCATCAGCCATGGCATTGTGCTTGGATCCGACGGCCAGAAAATGTCCAAGAGCCTGCGCAACTACCCGGACGTCTCCGAGGTCCTGGACCGCGACGGCTCCGACGCCATGCGCTGGTTCCTCATGTCCAGCCCCATCCTCCGGGGCGGCAACCTGATCGTCACCGAGCAGGGCATCCGGGACGGCGTCCGCCAGGTGATCCTGCCGCTCTGGAACGTGTACAGCTTCTTCACCCTGTACACGAACGCCGCGAACGGTGGCGCCGGTTACGATGCCAAACTGCGCTACGAGGGCTACCGGGACACCCTGGACCAGTACCTGCTGGCCAACACGGGCGACCTTGTCCGCAGCATGACGGCACAGCTGGACACCTACGACATCTCCGGCGCCTGCGACTCGCTGCGCAGCTACCTGGACATGCTCACCAACTGGTACGTCCGCCGCAGCCGCCAGCGGTTCTTCGACGAGGACCAGGACGCCTTCGATGCGCTGTTCACTGCCCTGGAGACCGTCACCCGTGCCGCCGCGTCGCTGCTGCCGCTGGTTTCCGAGGAAATCTGGCGCGGCCTGACCGGCGGCCGGTCCGTGCACCTGGCCGACTGGCCGGACGCGGACCTCTTCCCCGCCAATCCCTCCCTGGTGGAAACCATGGACCGGATCCAGCAGATCTGCTCCACCGGTTCCTCGCTCCGCAAGGCAGCCAACCTGCGTGTCCGCCTGCCGCTGCAGGAGCTGACGGTTGTGGCACCCGGAGCGGACGCCCTGCAGGGTTTCGCCGCCGTCGTCGCCGATGAACTGAACCTCCGTTCCGTTCGCCTGCTGGACGCCGCCACCGCCTCCCCGGAGGAGTTCGGGATCCAGCAGAAGCTGGTGGTCAACGCCCGCGCTGCCGGGCCGCGCCTGGGCAAGAACGTCCAGGTTGCCATCAAGGGGTCCAAGTCAGGGGACTGGTCGGTGGACGACGCCGGTGTGGTCACCGCCGGCGGGCTGCAGCTGGAACCCCAGGAGTACACGCTTGAGACAGTGGTTGCCGGGTCCGGCGGTGCTTCCGCGGCTGTGGCCGTGCTGCCCGGCGGCGGCTTCGTCGTGCTGAACACGGAAGTCACGCCGGAGCTTGAAGCCGAAGGGCTGGCACGCGACATGGTGCGGGCAATCCAGCAGGCCCGCAAGGACGCCGGGCTCAACGTGAGCGACCGCATCCGTACCACCGTCACCGCTCCCGGGAACGTCGTTGATGCCCTGCTGGCCAACGCCGAACTGGTCAAGGGCGAGACACTGACGGTGGACCTGGTGGCAGAGCCGGGCACCGTGTCCGAACCCGCCGTTGCGGTTGAAAAAGTGGAGGCCTAGGACATGAGCGACGAATTTTCCGTGGAAAGCGTGTACGCCGAACTGCTGGGACGGGCGCCGGAAAACAAGATGGAGCCGCGGCTGGCTCCGCTGTTCCGTGCGATGGACGTGCTGGGCGAGCCCAACAAGGCGTTCCCGATCATCCATGTGACCGGAACCAACGGCAAAACGTCCACATCCAGGATGATCGAGTCCGTGCTCCGCGCCCACGGCCTGAGCACCGGACGCTACACCAGCCCGCACCTGTCCAAGGTCACCGAGCGGATCAGCATCGACGGCCATCCGGTATCCGACGAGACGTTTGTCAGGATCTGGGACGAAATCAGGCCCTACCTGCAGATTGTGGACTCGGAACTCGAAGCCGAGGGGGAGCCGAGACTGACGTACTTCGAGTGCCTCACCATCCTGGGCTTCGCCATCTTCGCTGACCAGCCGGTCAACGTGGCCATCATCGAGGTGGGTTTGGGCGGCATTACCGATGCCACCAACGTCGGCGACGGCCAGGTCTCGGTGGTGACGCCGATTTCGCTGGACCATACCGACCTCCTGGGCGACACCACGGAGGACATCGCCCGCGAAAAGGCCGGCATCATCAAGCCCGGCGGCTACCTCATCAGCGCGGCCCAGCCCCTCGATGCGGCCCAGGTGCTGCTGGAGAAGGCCAAGGAGGTGGGCGTACCGTTCCGCTTCGAGGGCGTTGAGTTCGGTGTCGAGTCACGGACGGTGGCTGTTGGCGGGCAGGTGTTGACTATCCAGGGCATCGCCGGCCGCTACCCGGACCTCATGCTGCCACTGCACGGCGCCCACCAAGCACAGAACGCTGCCGTCGCGGTGGCCGCCTTGGAGGCGTTCTTCGGCGGTGAAAAGGAACTCGACCTCGACGTGCTGCAGGAAGGCTTCGCGGCCGTCACGTCCCCCGGCCGCCTTGAGGTGGTGCGGACCGCACCCACCATCATCGTGGACGCCGCCCACAACCCCGACGGCATCAAGGCCTCCGCCGCCGCCCTGCGGGAAGCATTCACCTTCACCAGGCTGGTTCCGGTGGTGGGCGTGCTCAAGGAGAAGGACGCGGAGGAGATCCTGCGCGAAATCAGGGAGTCGCTGGGCGACATGGCAGTGGATTACTGCTTCACCCAGTCCAACTCTCCCCGGGCGGTTCCGGCCGCCGAGCTGGCGGAGCTGGCGATCGACCTGGGATTTGGCGAGGACAACGTCCACATCGCCGAAAAGCTGGACGACGCACTCGAATGGGCCGTGGAACGGGCCGAAGCCAATGACGACCTTTCCGGCGGCGTGCTGGTCACCGGCTCCATCACCCTGGTGGCAGAGGCGCGGATCCTGCTCGGAAAAACGGAGGCGTAGGCGTGGCCAGATTGACCAAGGCCCAGCGCGAGTGGCGTCCCGGCATGCCCAAGAAGCGCCGCTCCACCAAGGTGATGTTCGCTTCCACGGTGCTGCTCCTGGAAGCGTTCGTCATGTTCTTCGCCACCCTGGTGGTGTTTGGCCTGCGCCGCGGGGAGTTTCCGCCGGCACTGATCCTCGGCGTGGGGATCGCACTCAGCGTGGTCATGATCTTCGCCTGCGCGGTCCTCAACAGGCCCTGGGGCATCGGCCTGGGCTGGATCCTGCAGCTGGTCCTGATCCTCACAGGCATCTTCGAGCCGGCCATGTTCCTGGTGGGTGGGCTTTTCGCCGCGGCCTGGTGGTACGGAATCCGCACCGGCATCCGGCTGGACCGCGAGGCTGCGCAGCGGGCACGCGAACAGGCCGAATGGGAAGCCGCCCACCCGGACGGGGCCGGTCCCGCCCAGCCCCAGTCCCCGTAAACCAGTCCCCGTAAGCCAGTCCCCGTAGACTTATCCCGAAACCCCACGAACGCATTGGAGCAGTTGTGACTACAGAGCGCACCCTCGTCCTGATCAAGCCCGACGGCGTCGCCCGTAACCTGACCGGCGCCATCCTGGCCCGCATTGAAGCCAAGGGCTACAGCCTTGTTGAGCTGAAAAAGGTCGACGCCACCCGTGAGCTGCTGGAGCAGCATTACGAGGAGCACGTAGGCAAGCCGTTCTACGAGCCGCTGGTGGAGTTCATGCTCAGCGGACCCGTGGTGGCGGCCATCTTCGAAGGCCACCGCGTCATTGAAGGGTTCCGGTCACTGGCCGGCACCACGGACCCCACGACCGCGGCCCCGGGCACCATTCGCGGCGACTTCGGCCGGGACTGGGGCCTGAAGGTCCAGCAGAACCTGGTGCACGGCTCCGACTCAACCGACTCCGCCGAGCGCGAGATCAAGATCTGGTTCCAGGGCTGACAGTCCAAGGACGGCAGAAGGCCCCTGGTTCTTCGGAACCAGGGGCCTTTTGCCGTCCGCAGCTCAGAAGCCTGACGTGCCCGCAAAGACCTGGATGAACGCGAAGAAGATGGTGGCGACGACGGCCACGTACAGCAGTGCCGTGATGATCCAGCCGGAATCACCCAGCACGCGGGCCGCCCCCGCGGGCATTGGGATCACTCCGGCCGTGATGTTCCTGATGGTGGTCCACACAAAGAGCGGAATCATGGCCGCCCAGACGATCATGCAGAACGGGCACAGGATGTGGATCGAATACAGGGCCTGGGACCACAGCCACACCACGAAGGCGAAGCCGAGCGTGACGCCCACCTGAAGCCCCATCCAGTACCACCGCGCGAACGTGGCACCGGACAGCAACGCCATGCCCACGGTTATGGTGACGGCGAACGCGACGATACCGATGAACATGTTGGGGAAACCGAACAGCGAACTCTGCCACGTCTGCATGACCTGGCCGCAGGAGATCCAGGGGTTCACGTCGCAAACGGTGGTGTGGTTGGGGTCCTTGAGGACTTCGAGCTTTTCCAGGACCAGGGTTCCGGAGGCAAGCCAGCCCACGATTCCGGTGATGACCAGCAGCCAGCCGAAGGGCCGGTTCCGGGCCATCCGCGGAACGCCAGGGGCCGCAGTGGCCTGCGGATCCGTGGCCCTTTCCGTTTCATGGGCGCTGACGGGGGAGATGCTGGGCATGGGTGTGGCGTCCTTTTCGTCCGGTGCTCCTGAGCCTGATTGTAACGCCGGCGGCTGGTGCCGCCACACAGGAATGGGAACGGAAGTGCCTGCCTCCGCGGCGATCCGGCGCGGGTATGAGAGAATGAACGTGGCTGGAAGCCGATCCACATTCGGACTCCGGTCCGGTGGTATGTTCCCAAGACCGCCAATGATGGGCAGGGCAGGCTTCGGATTCTTCCGGCACTCCCGCCACTCCATTGGGCGGCACCTGGTTGTGGCACGCAGAACAACGGGTTTTCAGAACATCCACCGGCTCCCACGGGCTGCCGCACCCCAATGACGGTGCGAACCTGGGAGTATCCACGTGACTTCTGTCAACGCCTGCGGGTTTTGACAATATGTGCCCCAATGGGTGCCGGATGTGGCGGTACGTCAGGGGCAGGAGTGTTGCCACATATGGACAATGATCAGGAACTGGCCGTTAACGATGATGCACCGGCTGCCGAGGCTGCTGCTGCACCCAAGAGGGCTGTACGCACCCGCCGGAAAACGGCTCCCAAGACCGAAGAAGCCGTGACGGATGCAGCGGCCACGGCGCCGGAGGCAGCCGCCCCTGAAGCAAGCGGCGACTCGCCGTCGGCGGAAGCCGCCGCGGCGACCAAGGCCCCGGCCCGCCGCACCCGCCCCCGCAGGAAAGCGGACGCCCCCGAACCCCTGCCCGCCTTCGCTGATGACGCAGAGGCAACCGCTGCCGCCGGCACTGCGCCTGTTGATGCTGTGTCCGTCGATGCTGCGTCCGTTGATGCCCCGGCACCGGCCGTGGCCGGTGAAGACGCTGCCGCAGCACCTGCTGCCACGGCGGACGCCGAAACCAAACCTGTTCGCCGCCGTCGGGTAGCCACCCGCAAGGCCGCGTCCCCGGCTGCCCCGCCCGCGGCGGAAGCCGCGGCAGCGGACGCCGTCGCTGCAGAACCAGCAATCCCGGAAGCCCCGGCACAGGAACCGGCCCGGGAGGAAGCTGCCGCCCAGGAAGCAGCTCCTGCGCAGGAGCAGCCCCAGGAACCCGTCGCGGCCGCCGAGGCTGCCGGAGCCCCCGGGCCTGCCCGGGAAACCCCCGCTGTGGCCAAGGAAGAGCACGCTGCGGTCAAGGAACAGACCGCCCCCGCCGCGGCCGCCAGCCCCTTTGGTTCCCTCTTCCTGGAGCCTGCATCGCCCACATCCGTGCTCTTCCAGGCCCCGGACCTCAGCACCGTGGTCCGTCCCGCAGCACCCGCCGTCGAGGAACCTGAAGAGGAAGAAACCGACGACGGCGACGATTCCTCCAGCCGCCGCAGGCGCCGCAGCCGCGGCCGCAGGGGCCGCAGCCGCGTCGGCGACAAGGCGGACGAGGACATCGAGGGTGGCAGCGCCGAGGCTGACGCCGAGGACGAGGCCGACGAGGACAGCGCCACACAAGCCGAGGACGGCGTGACGTCCCGCCGCCGCCGTCGCCGCCGCCGCGGTGACCAGGACCTGGAGCTGACCGGCGGGGAAGGCGACGACCCGCCCAACACGGTGACGAGGGTCCGTGCCCCGCGCGCGGTCAGTGAAGCGCCGGTCAACAACCGGGTCACCAGCGTCAAGGGCTCCACCCGCCTTGAGGCCAAGAAGCAGCGCCGCCGCGAATCCCGCGACACCGGCCGCCGCCGCACCGTCATCACCGAGGCCGAGTTCCTGGCCCGCCGCGAATCCGTGGACCGGCAGATGATCGTCCGCCAGCGCGACGACAGAATCCAGATCGCCGTCCTTGAAGACGGTGTCCTGGCCGAGCATTTCGTGTCCAAGACCCAGCAGGACTCGCTCATCGGCAACGTCTACCTGGGCAAGGTCCAGAACGTGCTGCCGTCAATGGAAGCTGCGTTCGTGGACATCGGGCGTGGCCGCAACGCCGTGCTGTACGCCGGTGAGGTCAACTGGGAAGCCGTCAACCTCGAAGGCAAGCAGCGCCGCATCGAGAACGCGCTCAAATCCGGCGACACCGTCCTGGTCCAGGTGACCAAGGATCCCGTCGGCCACAAGGGCGCCCGGCTGACCAGCCAGATCTCCCTTCCCGGCCGCTACCTGGTCTACGTGCCCGGCGGCTCCATGACCGGCATCTCCCGCAAGCTGCCCGACGTCGAACGCAACCGCCTCAAGCGCATCCTCAAGGACCGCCTGCCCGAGCACGCCGGCGTCATCGTCCGGACCGCCGCGGAAGGTGCCTCGGAAGAGGAACTGACGCACGACATCAACCGCCTGCGCGCCCAGTGGGAAGGCATCGAAAGCCAGTCCCAGTCCACCAAGATCCTGGCCCCGGAGCTGCTGTACGGCGAACCGGACCTGACCATCAAGGTGGTCCGGGACGTCTTCAACGAGGACTTCTCCAAACTGATCGTCTCCGGTGAGGAGGCCTGGGACACCATCGAGGCCTACGTCACGTACGTGGCGCCGGACCTGGTGGGCCGCCTCGAGAAGTGGACCAAGGACCAGGACATCTTCTCCGCCTGGCGCATCGACGAGCAGATCCACAAGGCCCTTGAGCGGAAGGTCTTCCTGCCCTCCGGCGGCTCCCTGGTCATCGACCGCACCGAGGCCATGACCGTGGTGGACGTCAACACCGGCAAGTTCACCGGCAGCGGCGGCAACCTCGAGGAAACCGTCACAAAGAACAACCTGGAAGCCGCCGAGGAAGTGGTGCGCCAGCTGCGGCTGCGCGACATCGGCGGCATCATCGTGATCGACTTCATCGACATGGTGCTCGAATCCAACCGCGACCTGGTCCTGCGCCGCCTGGTGGAATGCCTGGGCCGCGACCGGACCAAGCACCAGGTTGCCGAGGTCACGTCGCTGGGCCTGGTCCAGATGACCCGCAAGCGCATGGGGACGGGCCTGCTGGAAGTCTTCGGCGAGCAGTGTGAGGCCTGCGCCGGCCGGGGCGTAGTGACGCACGACGATCCCGTGGAGCACCGCCGCGCCAACATTGTGGCGGCCGAGCACCACGTCCAGCGCGCCGACAGCCGCCCCGAAGCCCGCGGGGAAGCCCACCGCCCCGAAGGGCAGCGGGCCGATGGCGGCCAGCCCGGAGTCCGTCCCGAGCGCAAACGGCGGCGGGGACGCGGCGGCCAGCAGCCCGAGGCTGCCCCGGCGCCTGCTGTCCACGTCCACACCGTCCTGCCGGACCCCACAGACGCAGAGCGGCACGCCAAGGCAGAGGCCACCCGGCTTGCCCTGGCGAACATCGCGGCTGCCGCCCATGCGGCCCACCTGCATGACGATGAGGTGGCAGCCACCCGGCAGGCACCGTCCGCCGAGCCGGCGCAGGTCCCTGTTGAAGAGAAGCACGACGCCGATGGCCCGGCACGCCCCGCAGCTGTCCTGACCTTCGGCGGCGAGGAAGTCCCGCTTCCCTTCGTGGAGCACGCTGAGGACCAGCATCCCAGGCCCGCCCTCACGCTGGACCGGCTCGCGGAAGCCTTCGCCCACCTCGGCCAGCCGGCTTCCCCGGTGGAGAACGCGCCCGCCAAGGCCGCAGACACGGTGAAGCCGGCCGAACAGTCAGCGCCCGAACAGTCGGTGCCCGAACAGCAGCCCGGCGGGGGAGCGCAGGCGCGTGCCGCCGTGAAAGCTCCGGTGGAAAAGGACTACTCCGACCACACGCTGGAGCAGTCCCGGCAACGCAGGCCGCGGCGCCACCGCGCTGCCAGCCGTGCCCAGGGTGCCGCAAATGAAACCGCTGTCCAGCACCACGAGAACGTCCAGGCGACAGGCGCGGGGCACTCGCACGCAGCCAAGGCCCCGGACACCGCCAAAGCACAGCCCGCTGCGGCGGAGCCCGGCAAGCCGGCAGGGGAACCGATCATCCTCGGCGTCGGCGTCCCCGCCTCGGAGCTCTAAGCCAAGGCGCAGTTAACGCGCCACCCAGGAAGTCCCCGTCGTGCGGACTGTCCCCCATGAATCCAGGGGGAACAGTCCACGGACGGGGACTTCCTGCATGCGCGGGTGCTGTCACCTTTCCGCCGGGTACGCCCCAGCGGCTACTCTGGAACCCGACACGGGGTGCCGCGCAGAAGGCCGGCTGAGATCCACACCCGTTGAACCTGTCCGGCTAGTACCGGCGAAGGGATGTCTGTTGTCTTCGACCCTCTCCATGCCCCTGCCCACAGCGTCCGGCGTGGCCCCCGCGCTGCCTGGGGGCCGCGATGTCCCGCGCGTCCTCTCCATTGCAGGCTCCGACCCGTCCGGCGGGGCCGGGATCCAGGCGGACCTCAAAAGCATTGCCGCCCATGGCGGATACGGCATGGCCGCGATCACGGCACTCACGGCGCAAAACACCCGGGGTGTGCAGTCCGTCCACGTCCCGCCGGCCGGCTTCCTGGCCCAGCAGCTGGGCGCGGTCAGTGACGACATCAGCATCGACGCCGTCAAGATCGGCATGCTGGGCGACGAGTCGGTGATCCGCACTGTCCGCCAATGGCTCGAAAAGGCCCGTCCCGCCGTCGTGGTCCTGGACCCCGTCATGGTGGCCACCAGCGGCGACAGGCTGCTGAAGGAATCCGCCGAAGCCGCGCTCCGGGAACTGCTGCCCCTTGCCCACCTCATCACCCCCAACCTTCCCGAACTCGCGCTGCTGCTGGGCACGGAGCCGGCGAAAGACTGGGACACCGCGCTGGACCAGGGCAGGCGCCTGGCGGAAGCCACCGGAGCCACCGTGCTGGTCAAGGGTGGCCACCTTTCAGGCCTCGACTGCCCGGATGCGCTGGTCAACGCTTCGGGCCTCCTGGGCCCGGACGTGGTGGAAGTGCAGGGGAAGCGGGTTTCCACGCGGAACAGCCACGGGACGGGCTGTTCCCTGTCCTCTGCCATGGCAACAGTCCAGGCCCGTTTGGGCAATTGGGAGGCATCACTGCGAACGGTCAAGCCCTGGCTGGCCGGCGCACTTGAGAACTCCGGCCAATTGGAGGTGGGCCAGGGGAACGGCCCCGTACACCACTTCCACCACGTGCGGCCGGTCCTGGAGGAGGGCGGCTTCGCGGCCCGGTTGTGGTCGGAAGCCCAACAGGACCTGGCGGACATCTACGCACTGGACTTCATCCACGGCCTGGCGTCAGGAGACCTTCCGGAGAAGGACTTTGCCTACTACCTGGCGCAGGATGCCCTCTACCTGAACGGCTACTCCAGGGTGCTGGCACGGGCCAGCGCGCTGGCCCCCTCGGAGGCCGAGCAGCTTTTCTGGGCCGGATCCGCGCAGCAGTGCCTTGAGGTGGAATCGGAACTCCACCGCTCGTGGCTCAGCACCCGCCCGGCCCCGAAGGGCCTGGGCCCCGTCACCAAGTCATACGTGGACCACCTCACGGCAGCGTCGGCGTCGGGCAGCTATGCCGTCCTCGCCGCCGCCGTGCTTCCCTGCTTCTGGCTCTACGCCGAAGTCGGCGGGAAGCTCCACGCCCGGTTCCTGGCCTCGGGCGAACCGGACGGCCATGCCTACGCGGCCTGGCTCCGGACGTACGCCGACGAGGGCTTCGCCGAAGCAACCCGCAAAGCCATCGCCATCGTGGATGCAGCCGGACGGACCGCGCCGGACCATGAGAGGGCGGCGATGGTGACGGCGTTCAAGCAGTCCTGCCGCCTGGAAGTGGAGTTCTTCGACGCGCCGAGGCTGCATTCCTGACCCCCGCGGGCCGGGCCCGGCTATGATGGTGGAGCACGGTTGCGGCGGTTCCTGCCGGGCTGTGGTTACTACCACAGCCGGCCCGCCTGAACCAGCCTCATTTGCGGCCGAAGATGGATTTAGCGTATTCTTGATCTTCGGTGCTTACGCCAACACTTGGGTTACGACCCCACGGCGTTGAGGCACAGCGAGAAACCAAGCTTTTAGCAAGTCGGTTCCGCACGCAAATTTTGTAATAAACGTCGAGAGAAGTGAGTTCCCAAGTGGTGTACGCGATTGTCCGCGCAGGCGGCCGCCAAGAGAAGGTTTCCGTTGGAGACTTCGTTACCCTGAACCGCGTCGCCGGTGGAGCCGGCAGCACCATTGAGCTGCCCGCACTGCTCCTGGTTGATGGTGACAAGGTCACCTCCGCCGCCGCTGACCTGGCCAAGGTAACTGTTACGGCTGAAATCCTCCAGGACCTGCGTGGTCCTAAGATTGTCATCCAGAAGTTCAAGAACAAGACCGGCTACAAGAAGCGCCAGGGTCACCGCCAGGAACTGACCAAGGTCAAGATCACCGGCATCAAGTAACCACCGGTTACTGTTCAGGCATTTCAACAGATTCCCCAGAATTTAGAGGCAGGCATTTCAGATGGCACATAAAAAGGGCGCGAGCTCCACTCGCAACGGTCGCGATTCCAACGCTCAGTACCTCGGCGTCAAGCGCTTCGGCGGCCAGGTTGTTTCGGCCGGCGAGATCATCGTCCGCCAGCGTGGCACCCACTTCCACCCGGGCGCCGGCGTTGGCCGTGGCGGCGACGACACCCTGTTCGCCCTGACCCCGGGCGCCGTTGAATTCGGCACCCGCCGCGGTCGTCGCGTAGTCAACATCGTTGCTGCTGCAGCTGCAGAGTAACAACAAGTTCTGAAACGGTGGAGCGGGCCTGAGGGTCCGCTCCACTGTTCTTTTAACCGCATTACAATCGATGTGGCGTCCCCTGGGCCGCCAGGTAAACAGTTTCTGAGGAGATCCACGTGGCCAGCTTTGTAGACCGGGTAGTACTGCACGTATCCGGCGGTACCGGCGGCCATGGGTGCGTCTCCGTCCACCGCGAGAAGTTCAAGCCGCTGGGCGGACCCGACGGCGGCAACGGGGGCAACGGCGGCGACGTGATCCTCCGCGTCGACCACCAGACCACCACGCTTCTTGACTACCACCACGCACCGCACCGGCACGCCAGCAACGGCGGCCCCGGCATGGGTGACTGGCGCGGCGGCAAAAACGGTGAAACCCTCATCCTGCCCGTCCCGGACGGCACCGTGGTGAAGTCCAAGGACGGCACCGTCCTGGCTGACCTCGTCGGCGAGGGCACCGAGTACGTGGCCGCCGCAGGCGGCATTGGCGGACTCGGCAACGCCGCCCTGTCCTCGCAAAAGCGCCGCGCCCCCGGCTTTGCGCTGCTGGGCATCGAAGGCGAGTCCCGCGACATCGTCCTGGAACTGAAGTCCATCGCCGACATCGCGCTGGTGGGTTTCCCGTCGGCCGGCAAGTCCAGCCTCATCGCGGCGATGTCCGCGGCCCGGCCCAAGATCGCTGACTACCCGTTCACCACGCTGGTTCCCAACCTCGGCGTCGTGCAGGCCGGAGACGTGCGGTTCACCATCGCCGACGTACCCGGGCTCATCGAAGGTGCCAGCGAGGGACGCGGCCTGGGCCACCACTTCCTGCGGCACGTGGAGCGCTGCGCAGCCCTGGTGCACGTGCTGGACTGCGGCACGCTGGAATCGGAGCGCGACCCGTTGTCGGACCTCGCCATCATCGAGGGCGAGCTGGAGAAGTACGCCGTCGACATGAGCTACGCAGGCCAGGACGGCGAAGTGGTACCCCTGAACCACCGCCCCCGGCTGGTGGCCCTGAACAAGGTAGACCTGCCCGACGGCAAGGACATGGCCGAATTCGTGCGTCCGGAACTCGAATCCCGCGGCTACCGCGTGTTCGAGGTGTCCGCCACCAGCCATGAGGGCCTGCGCCAGCTGGGCTTCGCCATGGCGGAGATCGTCAAGGCGGCCCGCGACGCCGTCGCTGCGGCACCGCCCAAGGTCCAGCCCGCCGTACTGCGTCCCCGCGCCGTCAACGAGGCCGGCTTCAAGATCCGGCGCGAGGAAAAGAACCTGGAGCCGCTGTTCCGCGTCCTCGGCGAAAAGCCCGAACGCTGGGTCAAGCAGACCGACTTCACCAACGAGGAAGCCATCGGCTACCTTGCGGACCGGCTCGCCAAGCTCGGCGTGGAGACTGAACTGTTCAAGCAGGGCGCCAAGCCGGGCGACACCGTGGTCATCGGCGGGGACGACGGTGTCGTCTTCGACTGGGAGCCCACCATGATGGCAGGGGCCGAGCTCCTGGCGTCACCGCGCGGCACCGATGTGCGGTTCGCAGACATTGGGGATCGGCCCACCCGCAGCCAGAAGCGCGATGAGCAGCAGGAGCGCCGTGACGCCAAGGCCGCCGCCCGGGCCGAGCTCGAGGCGGAACGGAAAGCCGGTATCTGGACCGAATCCGTCAGTGGCCGCCGCGCTGCCCACCCTGTGAAGGAGAGCGGACTGGAAGCGGACGATGACCTCTAGGGGCATGACCGCGGAACCCGCCGGGCGGACGGCGGACAGGAGCGCACTGGCAGGCGCCCGCCGGATCGTCGTGAAGGTGGGCTCCTCGTCTCTGACCAGCATCAAGGGCGGCATCTCGGAGGAATCCCTGACCGCCCTGGCGGACGCACTCGCGGCCAAGCGCAACGCGGGCGCCGAGATCATCCTGGTCTCCTCCGGCGCCATCGCGGCCGGACTGGCCCCGCTGGGACTGGCCAAGCGCCCCCGCGACCTCGCCACCCAGCAGGCCGCCGCCAGCGTGGGCCAGGGGCTGCTGATGGCCCGGTACACCCAGGCCTTCGGCGCGCACGGCGTCACCGTCAGCCAGGTCCTGCTCACGGCCGAGGACCTGATGCGCCGCAGCCAGCACACCAACGCCCTCCGCGCCATGGACCGGCTGCTGAACCTCGGTGTGGTCCCCGTGGTCAACGAGAACGACACCGTGGCCACCCACGAAATTCGCTTCGGCGACAACGACCGGCTCGCCGCCCTGGTGGCGCACCTGGTGCGCGCCGACGCACTGGTGCTGCTGTCCGACGTCGACTCCCTCTATGACGGGCCGCCCGCCCAGGGTGCCAAGCGCATCCCCCTGGTCACGGGCGCGCACGACCTCGAGGGCGTTTCCATCGGCAAAGCGGGCAAGGCCGGTGTGGGAACCGGCGGGATGATGACAAAGGTGGAAGCTGCCAGCATGGCGGCAGGTTCGGGCATTCACGCCCTGGTGACCTCCACGTCCAACGCCGCCGCAGCCCTGAATGGCGAGGACGTGGGCACGTGGTTTTCCGTCAACGGTTCCCGCAAGCCCGTCCGGCTCCTGTGGCTGGCGCACGTTGCCTCGGTGCAGGGCCGCCTGGTCCTGGACGAGGGGGCGGTGCGTGCCGTGCGGCACCACCGCACCTCCCTGCTGCCGGCGGGGATTTCCGCGGTGCAGGGCGACTTTGAAGCGGGCGACGCCGTGGAGCTGGCAGGAACCGACGGCATCGTTGTGGCCCGCGGCCTGGTGAACTACTCGTCGGAGGAGCTGCCCCGCATGCTGGGGCGTTCCACCCGGGAGCTGGGCGAGGCACTGGGCAGCGGCTATGACCGCGAAGTTGTTCATGTTGATGACCTGGTGCTGGTCTGAGCCCAGGGCTCGCCTAAACTTGGAGCATGACTGAAGCCCTGATCCACACTGCTGAAAATTCCGGAACCACTGCTGCGCAGGCGCAGCCGGGTGCCGTGGCAGAACAGGGATCAGCTGCTGCGCCTCTATCCGCTGCGGAGGTTGAAGCGGCTGTCCACGCCCTCGCGGACCGGTCCCGCCACGCTGCCCGCCGGATGGCCACTGCCAACCGTGCCTGGAAGGACCGCGCCCTCCGGGCTGTCGGAGCCGCCCTGCAGGAGAACGTGCCGGCCATCCTCACCGCCAACGCCATGGATGTGGAAAAAGGCAAGGCCAACGGCACCTCCGCCGCGCTCCTGGACCGGCTCACCCTCACCGAGGCCCGCGTGGCAGGGCTGGTGGCCGCCCTCGAGAACCTGGCCAACCTCCCGGATCCCGTGGGCAATGTGGTGCGCGGCCAGACCCTTCCCAACGGGCTCCGCCTCCGCCAGGTCAACGTGCCCATGGGCGTCGTGGCGGCCATCTACGAGGCACGGCCCAACGTCACCGTGGACATCGCGGGGCTGGCCCTCAAGAGCGGCAACGCCGTCATCCTGCGCGGCGGCAGCGCTGCCGAGGCCACCAACCAGGTCCTGGTCCGGGTGCTGCGCGAAGCCCTCGAATCTGTGGGCCTTCCGGCCGACGCCGTGCAGACCGTGGACCAGTACGGCCGCGCCGGTGCCAACGTCCTGATGAAGGCCCGCGGCAGGGTGGACGTGCTGATTCCCCGCGGCGGCCGCGACCTGATCCAGACCGTGGTGACCAACTCCGCCGTGCCCGTCATCGAAACGGGGGAGGGGAACGTCCACATCTTCCTCGACGAGTCCGCCGACGAAAACATGGCCGTGGAGATCCTGCTCAACGCCAAGACCCAGCGGCCCAGTGTCTGCAATACGGTCGAGACCCTGCTGGTGCATTCGCGCTCAACCGTCCTGCCCGCCGTGGCCGCCGCCCTGCGTGGCGCCGGTGTCCGCCTGCACGTGGACGGGCGCATCAGCGCCGCGCTGCCCGGGATCGAGACCCAGCCGGCCACGGATGTGGACTGGGGAACCGAGTACATGGACCTTGACCTGGCCGTGGCCATGGTGGACAGCCTCGATGAGGCCGTGCAACATATCCGCACCTGGTCCACCGGGCACACCGAAGCGATCCTCACCAACAGCCTTGCCAACGCTGAACGGTTCATCGCCGAGGTGGATTCGGCGGCGGTGATCGTGAACGCTTCCACGCGGTTTACCGACGGCGGGGAACTTGGCCTCGGTGCCGAGGTGGGCATTTCCACCCAGAAGCTGCACGCCCGCGGGCCCATGGGCCTGACCGAGCTCACCACCACCAAGTGGATCGTCCAGGGCGAAGGCCAGGTCCGCGCATAGCAACGCGGTAACATAGACCAGAACCCGGAAAGCAGCGGAAGGTTCCGCTGCCCGTAAATCCTTGAACATAGGGGAGAAAATGCTGCTCCAGCAGATTGCCACGTCCGTCGCCGCCGCAGGTGAATCAGGCCATGAGGAGCTTGCGCCGCTGTGGGCCGAACCGTGGGTCTTTGGCGTTTCCATGTTCGGCATCCTGGTGGTCCTGATGTTCATTGCCTGGTCCTACACCAACCTGGGCAACCGCCACGCCGCCACGGACGAGCACGCCGATCCGCACCGCCAGCACCCCAATAAGCACGATCGCGGGCAGGGCCACTAAGATTTCCCACAACCTGCACCGCAATGGTGCCCGGGGGCGGCTGCGGCTTGGCGTGATGGGCGGGACATTCGATCCCATCCACCACGGCCACCTTGTCGCGGCCAGCGAAGTCGCGGCGGAGTTCGACCTCGACGAGGTGGTCTTCGTCCCCACCGGGCAGCCATGGCAAAAGTCCCATAAACAGGTCAGCGAGCCCGAACACCGCTACCTGATGACCGTCATCGCCACGGCATCCAATCCGCGCTTCACCGTCAGCCGTGTCGACGTTGACCGTCCGGGTCCCACCTACACCATCGACACCCTCCGCGACCTCCGGGCCCAGCGCCCCGATGCCGACCTTTTCTTCATCACCGGCGCGGACGCCCTGGCGCAGATTTTGTCCTGGAAGGACATTGACGAGCTGTGGTCGCTGGCCCACTTCGTGGGCGTGACACGTCCCGGGCACGTCCTGGACGGGATGGGCCGCGACGACGTCAGCCTCCTGGAAGTTCCGGCCATGGCCATTTCGTCAACGGACTGCCGGGCCCGTGTGGCAGCGAACAACCCGGTCTGGTACCTGGTCCCCGACGGGGTGGTCCAATACATCGCCAAGTACGGCCTGTATTCGGACCCGCCGCCTGCAAGCGCGGATGAAATAACTTCCGAAGCACGCGAACCAGCCAGTACTGAATGAGTTCTCAATGAGTCAGGAACAGCCCCCAATCCGCAGCCGCCGGGAACTCCGGAAGGCCAGGGACGCCCAACAGGCCACCCCGCCCGCCACCGGGCAGCGCCCGCCTGCCGCGAACCGGCCGGCCGACGGCGCACCCGCACCGGCGGGACAGGATGCGACGGCCCGCTCCCGCTCCGCAGTAACAACTCCGCCGGCCCCCGCCGACACGCCTGCCGACCGGACGCCTGAAGACCAGACGCCCACCCAGCGTTCGTCCCAGATCCGGGCCCGCGACCGGGCCGCGCTTCGCACCATCAAGGAACTTGAGGAAAAGGAAGGCCAGCTTGCTGCCGGGGGACCGCCCACCCGGCGCCAGCTGCGGTTGCAGCAACTCAAAGAGCAGGCACTGACGGCCGCCAATCCGATTGTGCCACCAGCCGCTGCGCCCGCCCCCACCGCGTCGTCAGGAGCGGACACTGCTGCCCCGGCCCCTGCAGCGAACACCGGCGCGCCGGTAAAAACTGGTGCCCCGGCGAAACCAGGGCCCGCAGCCGCCGCTGAACGTCCTGCACCGGCTCCAGGAGGCGCCCCGGAGGGGATGACGGTGGAACAGGCACTGGAAGCGCGGGCGCTGATCGCCGCGCAGGCCAGGAACCAGATCGCCAAAATGGAGCACATCGCGTCTGTGGATCCGGAGGCCGTCGATCCGGAGATCCTGGCCGAACAGATCGCCCTGGCGGAGCGGGCCGCGGTCCTGAACCGCAGGGCAATGGCCCGGCAGAAGCTCGCCGAACAGGCGGGGAATCCTCCCGCCCCGGCCAGGGAAGCCGCCGCCAAAGACAAGCCCGGCCCGTCCACCGCCAACAACCTGGCGATGGTGACGCCGCTCGAGTTCGTCCAGGTGCCCGGCGTCGAACGTCCGGTGATGAAGCCGCCGGCAACCTCGCATGTCCCGGTCACCACCAGGCCCGGCACCAAAGTTCCGGGAAAACGCAAACCTGCCAACCGCCCCAAGGCGCCAGCGCCCGAATCCGCCAGCGGCAGGTCCCAGGTCATAGCCCGTGCCGAGGCAGCGGCCAAAGCCGCCAGCCGTCCCAAACGGGTATCGCTCCCGGACAACCAGACGGAGAACCCCTCAGAGGATCTCTTCGAGGATCTTCCCCGCGTCCCTGCCCGCGCCGCCCATGGCCTTGACCCCCTGGACGCCGCAACGGCCGGCCTGACAAGGGCGCGGCGGAACCGCATCCTTCAGTTCTGCATCCTCGCGTTCGGGATCCTGGCCCTCATTGCCGGCATCATCCTGATCGTCAGCGGCATGTCCCGCTGACCGCACCGGCATCAACTTTTCACCAAACAAGGAGTCCCGTGACTGCAACAGAATCGTCCATTGCAATAGCCCGTACGGCCGCCAAGGCCGCCGCCGACAAGATTGCGCAGGACATCGTCGCCATGGACGTGAGTGAACGCCTGGCCCTGGCCGACGTCTTCCTCATCGCCTCGGCACCCAGCGAACGCCAGGTCAACGCCATCGTTGACGGCATCGAGGAAGAACTTGCCAAACAGGACCTGCGGCCGGTGCGCCGCGAGGGCCGTTCCGGCGGCCGGTGGGTCCTGCTGGACTACGCCGACGTCGTCATCCACGTCCAGCATGAGGAGGACCGGGTGTTCTACGCACTGGAGCGGCTCTGGAAGGATTGCCCCGTGGTGGACCTGCAGCTCGGGGACGACGCATCCGCCAAAGCCGGCGCAATAGCCGACAGCGAGTAGGCCGCGCCCGCGCCGTGAACGTGTGCGGAGAGTGAATATTCCCGATTTGGAATTTTCGGAATTGCTGTTCTAAGATATTTGAGTTGCTTCGGGGGAGACCCCGGAGAGAGCTCCTTGGAGCAGCAACAATCCGGGGCTGTGGCGCAGCTGGTAGCGCACCTGCATGGCATGCAGGGGGTCAGGGGTTCGAGTCCCCTCAGCTCCACCGGCGGGTCCGCCGGAACCATCCTGGTTCCGGCGGACTTTTTCGTTTCCAGCCGTTCCCGCGCAGCTGACGACGGCTGAATGCCTGCAGGACTGCGCGGCGGAGGAGCGCGGTTCCGGGGCCGTTGACCGCCGATTGGCGTCCAGCGGAAAAGTGCATTACTCTGGTCAGGTTGCTCCGGCGAATTCAACCGGAAGGAACAAGAGTACGGGGCTGTGGCGCAGCTGGTAGCGCACCTGCATGGCATGCAGGGGGTCAGGGGTTCGAGTCCCCTCAGCTCCACCGATACTCGGAAAAGGGAACCATCACATTTGTGCTGGTTCCCTTTTTCGTCGTTGTTGGGGGCCTGGTCCTTTTCTCTCCGGATGGGGACCTGCAGCCGGTGGAAAAACCCTTCCCGCGCAGGTCAAAGCGGGGTACAACTGAGGTTGAGGGCACATCGTCCCGCCGCCCGGCCGCTTTCACCCAAGAGCGGGGACGCGGGACAGGCTGACGAGGAGGTCACAGATGTCCCACGCAGATGGTTCCGGCTACAACGGCGATGCTGTTCCAGAGGAATCGCGCCTGACACGCGATACCGCGATCCGGGGGCCTGCGAGGCCCGCTCCATACATCGGTGCCGGCATCATCCTGGCCGCCGCCATCCTCTTCCCCCTCATGCCGCAGCTCTACTCCTTCGATGCGCCCAGGCTGGCCGGGCTGCCGTTCTTTTACTGGTACCAGCTGCTCTGGGTGCCCATTTCGGCCATCCTGACCGGCACGGCCTATTGGCTGGTAACCAAGGAAGACCGACGACGGCGGGCTGAGGCACGTCCAGGCGGCCCGCCACGGGCAGGCACAGCCTCCGCTGATGCCGGGTTGGGAGGGGACCGGCCATGAACGGGCGCGAGATCAACTGGATTGCCTTGATCATTGTTGTGCTGCTGTTCGTCGTTGTTGCCGTCATGGGCTTCCTGGCCGCCAAATGGCGCCGCAGCGGAGAGGTGGAAGGACTGCACAGCCTGGACGAGTGGGGCCTGGGCGGCCGCGGATTCGGCACCTGGATCACTTGGTTCCTGCTGGGCGGGGACCTCTACACCGCCTACACCTTCGTGGCAGTGCCCGCAGCGATGTGGGCCACGGGCGCCGTCAGCGGCTTCTTTGCCGTGCCCTACACCATCGTCCTCTATCCGATCATCTTCATCATCATGAGCCGTTTGTGGTCGGTGTCCCACCGCCATGGCTACGTCACCTCAGCGGACTTCGTGGGCGGCCGCTACGGCAGCCGCTGGCTTTCGCTGGCCGTCGCCGTCACGGGCATCGTGGCCACCATGCCCTACATCGCGCTGCAGCTGGTAGGCATCAAGGCCGTCCTCACGGTCCTTGGCCTGGGCAGCTCAGGCAATGTGCTCCTGACCGACCTGCCGCTGATCCTGGCCTTCGTGGTCCTGGCCGCGTACACCTACACATCGGGACTCCGCGCGCCGGCGATGATTGCCGTCGTCAAGGACCTCCTGATCTACCTTGCGGTGATCGTGGCCGTCATCTACCTGCCCATCAAGTTCGGCGGCTGGGACACCATCTTCAGTTCGGCACAGGCCAAACTGGGCACGGTGAACCAGGCCACCGGAAAGCCCGCAGGGGTCTTCATTCCGGGTGCTGCCAACTACTCCGCCTACTGGTCACTGGCACTGGGTTCGGCCATGGCGCTCTTCATGTATCCCCACTCCGTGACGGCGGTGCTGGCATCCAAGGCCCGCAATACCATCCGCCGCAACGCCGCCATCCTGCCCCTGTACTCGCTGATGCTTGGTTTCCTGGCCCTGCTGGGTTTCGTGGCCATCAAGGCGGGCACCAAGCCCATCGACCTGGACGGATCGGTCAATCCGCAGTTGGTGGTACCGCAGCTGTTCCTTGACCATTTCCCGGCCTGGTTTGCGGGGGTGGCCCTGGCTGCCATCGCCATCGGGGCGCTTGTCCCCGCGGCGATCATGTCCATTGCGGCGGCAAACATGTTCACCCGAAACATCTACCGCGACTTCATCCGGCCTGACGTCGATGCCAGGACAGAGGCGAAGGTTTCCAAGATCGTCTCGCTGGTGGTGAAGGTGGGCGCGCTGGTCTTCGTGATCGCCATGGACCAGTCCGCGGCCATCAACATGCAGCTGCTGGGCGGCATTTGGATCCTGCAGACCTTCCCGGCCGTGGTGGCCGGCCTGTACACCCGGTGGTTCGACCGCTGGGCGCTGCTTGTCGGCTGGGCGGTGGGCATCATCTTCGGAACAATCTCCGCATACAACGTGGTCAATCCGGCGACCAAGGCCCATTTTGGCGGCTCTTTGGCCCCCATCCCCGGGACGGACTTCACCGTTTACATCGCGGTGTCCGCGTTCGCGCTGAACCTGATTGTCGCCGCCGTCCTGACCCTGGTGCTGCGGGCCCTGAAGGTCCGCACGGGGGAGGACCTCACCCGGCCCACGGATTACGCCGCCGACGAGACAGACCCGAAGGTGGTCCAGATCGAGAAAATCCAGCCTTTCACCCGGCCAGGCGGACCTCCGCCGGTGGCCTGAAGGAAGCCCGGGTCCTCCCCGGGATTAGGCCGCCCTCCTGCCGGGTTACGTCCCGGCAGGAGGGCGCTGTACGTGGAGTGTTGGCGGGAGTAAAACGGCTCACATCCAGGCGGTGCGCCGCAGCGGCGGTTCCTCTCCACCCGGGCGGCGCACCAGCACCTGGTTGACTCCGGTCAGCCCGGTTTCGAAGCCAATGGCGCTGCTGGCCATGTAGAGCCGCCACACCCGGGCGCGTCCCGCACCGGCCAGCTTCACCGCCTCGTCCCAGTTTTCCTCAAGCCGGCTTACCCATGCCCGGAGCGTGAGCGCGTAGTGCCGGCGGAGGGCCTCCACGTCGAGGACTTCGAACCGCGCCGTTTCCAGGGCGGCCACCATTTCGCCGAGGCTGATCATCTCCCCGTCGGGGAACACGTACCGGGGAATGAATGAGTCCGGGTCCGGGCTGGTGGGGCCGGCGTTCCAGGAGATGGCGTGGTTCAGCAGCCGCCCGCCGGGCCGGAGCAACCCGTAGAGGGCCGAGGCGTAGGCGGGGGTCTGGGCGCGCCCGACGTGTTCGGACATGCCGATGGAACTGATGGCGTCGAATGGCCCGTCGCTGACATCCCGGTAATCCTGGACCCGGATGTCCACTTTGTCCGTCAGGCCGGCGTCCGCTGCACGCTTGCGGGCCAGGGCGGCCTGTTCCCTGGAGAGCGTCACGCCCACTACGCTGACGCCGTACCTGGCGGCAGCGTGGAGGGCGAAGCTGCCCCAGCCGCAGCCCACATCCAGCACCCGCATCCCCGGTTGAAGCCCCAGCTTGCGGCAGACCAGGTCCAGCTTGGCCTCCTGAGCGGCGTCCAGCCCCGAGTCAGGGCCACTCCCGGGGGCTTCGGCGCCGCCGGCGGCCCATACCGCGCAGGAATAGACCATCGACGGTCCCAGCACCAGGGCGTAGAAGTCGTTGCCGACGTCGTAATGATGCGAGATGGCGGCCGAATCCCGGCGGCGGGAATGCATCCTGCCCTTTTTGGCAATGCGCGCCTCCTCCGGTGGCGGGGCAGGGTTGGGCCCGATGGCGCCGAGCCGGACCGCGGTGCGCAACAGCAGCCAGAGCTCGCCTGCGGTCAGCGGGCGGAACGGCCCGGGCTCGGCGAACTTGCCGGCCGAGCTCAATGCCGTGAACGCCGCGAAGATGTCCCCCGGGGTGTCGATTTCACCTGCCACGTAGGCGCGGCTCAGTCCCAGCTGTCCCGGCGACCACAGAATGCGGCGCAGAGCCTTTCGGGACCTGAACTCCAGGACGGGTGCGTCCACGGGTCCCGCTTCCGAGCCGTCCCACGCGCGCAGGCGCAACGGGATCTGCCCGGTCCCCAGCACCACCCCCAGGGCCTTTTCCAGCCGGGCAGCGTGCCCGGTGCTTCCGTTTCCTGTCCGTTCGGCTGCTCCAGTTTCCATGCGCCTACCCTAAGGCCGTGTTGGCTTCCGCGACTATCATGGGCAGGTGAGTCCTGACCCAACCGACGTGGTGGTAATCGGGGCGGGCCAAGCCGGCCTCTCGGCTGCCTACCACCTGCAGCGCCGGGGAATTGATTATGCCGTGCTGGACGCCGAGGAAGGGCCGGGCGGTGCATGGCGGCACCGCTGGAGGAGCCTGCGCATGGCCACGGTCAACGGAATCAGCGATCTGCCGGGCATCGCCAAACCGGAGGTGGATCCGGCGGAACCGAGCTCGGAATTCCTGACCCGGTACTTCGGAAGCTACGAGGCTGAGCTGGGTCTGTCCGTTCTCCGGCCCGTCAAGGTACGGGCCGTCAGGCGCGAAGATGATGACCCGGCCGGGCGCTTGCGGGTCGAAACCACACGCGGGGACTGGACGGCCAGGGCCATCATCAACGCCACCGGTACGTGGACCCGCCCGTTCTGGCCCATTTACCCGGGCCAGTCCTCGTTCCGCGGCAAACATGTGGTGGTGGTGGGTGGCGGCATTTCCGCCGTCGGGCTGCTGGAAGAAATTTCCCGCGTCACCACCACCAGCTGGTTCACCCGAAGGGAACCGGTGTGGCGCGACGCGCCGTTCGATGCCACAGCGGGCCACGAGGCCGTGGCGCTCGTGGAGGACCGTGTCCGGCAGGGACTTCCGCCGCAAAGCGTCGTGTCCGTGACGGGCCTCATCTGGACACCAGCCCTCCGCGCGGCCAGGGGAAGGGGCGCCCTCGACCGGGAGCCGATGTTCACGTCCATCGAACCGGACGGCGTCCGCCGCGCCGACGGAAGCCTCCGCAAGGCCGACGTCATCCTGTGGGCCACCGGCTTCAGGGCGGAACTGGAACACCTCGCCCCGCTTCACCTGCGCGGGCCCGGCGGCGGAATCGCCATGGACGGAACCCGGGTGGCGGCCGAGCCGCGCGTCCACCTGGTAGGTTACGGGCCGTCGTCGTCCACCATTGGCGCCAACCGTGCGGGCCGCGCGGCAGTGACCGGGATCCTGAAGCTGCCTGGAATGGCGACGGCGGCGAAAACGGTAACGTGGGGGTGATGCCCCGGGACGCGGGGCGAACGAAGGCAACAGAAGGCGGCAGGACACCGGTGGCAGCAAACACCCTGGCGGACATTTTCAACGTCCTGCGCCGGCGGCCCGATGTCGAAGCCCCCAACCTGCAGGCCTGGGATGCCACGGACCGGCTGCTGCTGGAGACCGCAGTGCAGCTGGGGCGGGCCGGCGGTACCGTGGCGGTGATCAATGACCGCTACGGGGCCCTGACGCTCGGCGCCTCGGCAGTGCTTGCCCCGGCGTCGCTGCGCGTGCACCAGGACCTGATCACAGGGGAAAGGGCACTGCGGCTCAACGCGGCCGAACTGGGGGACGGGCCCGGGGCGGAGTTTGTCCAGCTGCCCCTGGGGCACCAGCTGCTGGCGGGAGCAGACACCATCCTGCTGCAGCTCCCCAAAACCCTCGCGGAACTGGAAGAAATCGCTGCCGCCGTGGCCCTGCATGCCGCACCGGACGTCCAGCTGCTGGCAGGAGGCCGGGTGAAGCACATGTCGCTGGGCATGAACGCCGTCCTTGAACGGTACTTCGTTTCGGTGCAGCCGCAGCTCGCACGGCAAAAGTCCCGGGTCCTCCTTGCCGCGGGCCCCAAACCCTCCACCGTGGCGCCCCGCTTCCCGGTGGTGGAGCACCTTGCCGGCCTGGACCTGGACGTGGCAGCCCACGGCGCAGTCTTTGCCGGCCCCAGGCTGGACATCGGCACGCGTTTCCTCCTGGCATTCCTGCCCCGGATGAAACCGGCACGGCACGCCGTCGACCTCGGCTGCGGCACCGGAATCCTTGCCGCGATGTACGCGCGGCAGTTCCCGGCATCCGCCGTGACAGCCACCGACCAGTCCGCGGCCGCAGTGCAGTCCGCCCTTGCCACCGCCCGCGCAAACGGCCTGGCAGACCGCATCAGCGTTCTGCAGGACGATGCGCTGAGCACCTTCCCGGACGGCGCCGTGGACACCGTGCTGCTCAACCCGCCCTTCCACGTTGGTGCAGGCGTCCACGCCGGCGCCGGCCTCAAGATGATCCAGGCAGCCGGGCGGGTGCTGGCTCCCGGCGGCGAGCTGTGGACGGTCTTCAACCGGCACCTCGCCTACCTGCCGGCGTTGGAACGGTACGTGGGGCCCACCGTGGTGGAGGGGCGGAACCCCAAGTTCACCGTCACCCGAAGCACCCGCCGCCCCCTCTGACTGGAACGCGCCCGGCCACCGGGAGTCCACCGCCGGGAACCGCGGATCCTGCCGCGCCGCGCCGCCGCCCGCGCATATGGGCGGGGGACCACCCTTAACGTACGATTCAAAGCATCACCATCACGAGGTAGCCGAAGACGTTTAGGGGACACAGTGTCTGAGATCCGCCAATCCTCTCCGAGACGCGGAACCAACTTGCCCAGGATGGGGGATTTCAACCTCACCGTCATCCTTGACGCAATCCGCAGGACGTCCGGTGGCCTGAGCCGCGTTGAACTGGCCCAGATCGTGGGCCTGTCCCCGCAGACCATTTCGAACATCTCGCGCCGCCTGCTGGACCAGAACCTGATTGTCGAGGCCGGCAAGGAGGGTACCGGCCCGGGCAAGCCGCGCACCATCCTCCGCCTCAATCCCGGCGGCATGTACGCCCTGGGTGTCCACCTGGACCCCGCAGTCACCACGTTCGTGGTGCTCGACCTCGTGGGATCTGTTGTCCGGCACTCGCGGATCAAAACCCCCGGCGGAAACGATCCCTCCGCCGTGATCAGCACCATCGCTGCGGAAATCGACCAGCTCGTCGCCGATTCCGGCGTAGACCGCAGCCGCATCGCCGGCCTGGGCGTGGCTGCGCCCGGCCCCATCGACCTGGACAACGGCACGGTCGTGGATCCACCACTGCTGCCCGGCTGGGACAGGGTGGAGCTGCGCGAAGCGCTGGCCGGGGCCACCGGTTACTCGGTACTCGTTGACAAGGACGTCACCAGCGCCGCCGTGGCGGAGACATGGGCAGGCGGGCCCAGCGGCGCCGGCAGCTTCGTCTTCATGTATATGGGCACAGGCATCGGCTGCGGCATCGTCCTGAACGACGAAGTGGTCCGCGGCACGTCCGGCAACGCCGGGGAGATAGGACACATCATCGTCGATCCCGACGGCCCACCCTGCGACTGCGGCCTGCGCGGCTGCGTGAAATCCTCCTGCATCCCGCAGGTCCTGGTGGCGGAGGCGGAAGCAGCGGGCATCCTGGACGGATCCCGCGCGGGTAACAGCGGCGCCGAAGTCCAGCAAAGCTTCGCCCGGCTGTGCGCACTCGCCGACGGCGGGGACGAACGCGCCGCTGCCATCCTGGACAAATCCGCCGTCCTGGTGGCCCGGGCAGTCTCCGTTGTCACCAACACCCTCGACGTGGAACGCGTCGTTTTCGGCGGCCCCTTCTGGAGCGGACTGGCGGAGCGCTACCTGGAGCTGATTCCGCCACTCCTGGATGCCAACAGCGACGTCAGGCTGATCCACCCCATCGAGGTTGTTGGCACGGGCGTCGGGGAGGACGTGGGAGCCATCGGCGCCGCCTCGCTGGTCCTGGAACATACCCTCGCACCCCGGGCCCAACGGCTCCTGCTGGAAAGCTGAGGAACAGCATGCTTCGCCGGACATCGAAAACCGTCTCCCTGCTGGCCGCCGTGGTCCTTGCCCTCGCGGCCTGCACTCCCGGAAACCCAGCCGAGGGAAACAAGACCATCAAGGTGGCCTACCAGAAAACGGATTCGTTCAAGACCCTGGACACCATGTTCCAGGATGCGAAAAAAGAGTTCGAAGCCGCACACCAGGGCGTCACCATCGAACTGCAGCCCATCCAGGCGAACGACGACGACTACGGCACAAAGCTGGCCCTGGCCCTTCGCTCGCCTGCCACTGCTCCGGACGTCTTCTACGAAGACACCTTCAAGGTCCGCTCCGACGTGGACGCCGGGTACCTCCTGAAGCTGGACAGCCGGCTGGCCGGATGGGGTGACTGGGACAAGTTCAGCGACGGCGCCAAGGAGGCTGGGAAAGCGGACGACGGCGGCACGTACGCGGTGCCGCTGGGCACCGACACCAGGGCCATCTGGTACAACAAAAAGGTCTTTGCGGCCGCCGGCATTGGGTTGCCGTGGCGCCCGTCCAGCTGGCAGGACATCCTGGACACCGCAAGGAAGATCAAGGCATCCAACCCGGACGTGATCCCCTTCAACATGTATGCCGGCAAGGGCACAGGTGAAGGGACCGTGATGCAGGGCTTCTATGAGCTCCTCTATGGAACCGGGGCAAGCCTCTATGACACGGATTCGAAAAAGTGGGTCGTTGGGTCTGCCGGCTTCAAGGACTCGCTGACCTTCCTCAAGACCCTTTACGGCGAGAACCTCGCAGTGGCCCCGGCCGAGGCGCTGGACCCGAACATCTGGAAGAAGGTGTTCGGTGAATGGTTCCCGAAAGCAAAACTCGGGGCGACCGTGGAAGGCTCCTACGCGCCGTCGTTCTGGCAGGCCGGCGGAAGCTACGCGTGGCCGGGCTACGAACAGGACATGGGCGTGGCCCCGTTCCCGACGCAGAACGGCGGCGCCCCCGGCGCGGTCAGCATGTCCGGCGGGTGGACCCTTGCCGTCGGGGCGGAAACCAAGCAGCCCGACCTTGCCTTCAACTTCCTCACCACGGCACTCAATGCCAAGAACTCGCTGGCCTTCACGGTGGCCAGCTCACAGATCGCCGTCCGGACCGACGTGGCCGCCGACCCCGCCTACCAGTCCGCCAACCCGTTCGTGAAGGACGTGTCCGGCCTGGTGGCCGTCACCAGATTCCGGCCTGCCACCTCCGACTATCCGCGGATCTCCGCTGCCGTCCAGGAAGCCACCGAGGCCGTGATCACCGGCAGCAGGAGCCCTGAACAGGCAGCGGCCGACTATGACACAGCCGTGGCCGGCATCGTGGGCGGCGACAAGACCGTCCGGAAGTAGCGTTGGCGGCCCACCACCGGACACGGCAGCTGCTCCGCTACCTGCCCGTCCTGCCTGCCGTCCTGCTGCTGCTCGTCTTCCTGGCCGGCCCGGTACTGTGGGCCTTCCACGCCTCGCTCACCAACGCCGGACTGACCGGCCGCAACGCAAGGAACCCCCAATGGGTGGGGCTGGAGAACTACCAGCGGCTGCTGGAGGACCCCGTCTTCCCGCTCTCGCTGGCGCTGACGGTCCTGTTTGTCGCAGGCTCGGCAGTCCTGGGCCAGAATGTGCTGGGACTGGCCCTCGCCGTCCTCATGCGCCGCGCACGTCCTATGGTCTCGGCAACTGTTGGCACCGCCGTCGTGGCCGCCTGGGTCCTGCCGGAAATCGTGGCCGCGTTCGCCGCCTATGCTTTCTTCAGCCGCGACGGCACGCTTAACCAATTGCTGGGCCGCTTCGGTGCGGGGGAAACCGACTGGCTCTACACCGTGCCCATGGCCGCCGTGATCCTGGCAAACGTGTGGCGCGGGACCGCCTTTTCCATGCTGGTGTACCGGGCAGCGCTCAACGGCGTACCGGCAGAGCTGACCGAGGCCGCGCACATGGACGGGGCCGGTGCCTGGCAGCGGCTGGCGTTCATCACGCTGCCGGTGATCCGGGGCAGCATCGCCACCAACCTGATGCTGGTTACCCTGCAGACCCTGGCTGTCTTCACCCTGATTTGGGTCATGACTGCGGGCGGACCGGCCAACGGCAGCACCACGCTGCCTGTCCTGGCCTACCAGGAAGCCTTCAAATTCGGTGACATCGGCTACGGCACCGCCGTGGCGTCCGTCCTCATCCTGATCGGCGCCGTCTTTGGCGCAGCCTATCTCCGCCTCCTCAGTGAGCAGAAGCCGTGACTGCACCGAAATGGGCGGGACGGCGGCTCCCGCAGCAACAGCCCGGCCAGCCCAGCCCCAGCCGTCCACGCCGAGTGCAGCCCAGGCGCGGCCGTACCCGGGGCAACGCGTGGGCGGACGCGGTCCTGGTGTTGATTGGCGCCTGCTTCCTGCTGCCGTTGTTGTGGCTGGTGTTCGGTTCCGTGGATCCGGCCGCCGGACACGGCACCAGGGTTCCGCAGCAGCCCGGCCTGGACAATTTTGCTGCCGTCCTGACCCCCGAACTGCTGTTTCGTCCGCTGTGGAACAGCCTGCTGCTGTCCGCGGGGACCGGAACGGTTACCCTGGCGGCGGCCGTGCTTGCGGCGTACCCGCTCTCCCGCTACCAGTCCAGGTTCAACAAGCCGTTCCTGTACGGCATCCTGTTTGGCACCTGCCTTCCCGTTACCGCCATCATGGTGCCGGTCTACGGACTGTTCGTGCAGCTGCACCTGCTGGATTCCCTGCCCGCCACGGTGCTTTTCCTGGCCGCCACCAGCCTGCCGATGGCGATCTGGATGACCAGGAACTTCATGGACGCCGTGCCTCTGGCCCTGGAGGAGGCGGCCTGGGTGGACGGCGCCTCCAGGCTGGCCGCCCTGCGATCGATCGTGCTTCCGCTCATGCGCCCGGGCCTGGGTGTGGTGTTCATCTTTGTGTTCATCCAGGCTTGGGGGAACTTCTTCGTTCCGTTCGTACTCCTGCTGTCCGAGGGCCGGCAGCCGGCGGCAGTGTCGATCTTCAGCTTCTTCGGCCAGCACGGGGCAGTGGCCTACGGCCAGCTGGCCGCATTCTCGATCCTCTATTCGGTCCCGGTCCTGGCCCTCTACGTCTTCGTGGCACGCGGCTCCGGCAACTCGCTGGCCCTTGCGGGCGCAGTCAGGGGTTAGTCGATGTCCTCAAAGACCACGCCGAACGGCAGGGTGTCGTCGAGGTGGGCCTGGTGCCCGGTGGAGCCCGGGTTGTACACCACCCGGACACCGTGCAGCTTTTCCGCCGCAGACTGCATCAGGACAGGCCGGACCGTATCGATGAACATCTGGCTCTTGTCGGCGAGGTATTCCTTGTAGGTGGCTGGAAGCTCGATCATGGCAAAAGGATAGACCTGCAGACCCCGCATGGGGAGGGGTGCCCATTGCCGGGTTCCGGGCGCCGGGCTTGGATAGGATGGCGGGCGGGACACGGCCTTCCGGACCGCGCGCCCATCACCGTCTTCAGGGGGAGATCCAGTGCTTTCGACCAGCGTGCCCGCAAGAATCCAGCCTGCGGAGCTGGCCAGGGCGCAGCGGGTGGCCGCCGGCGTCGCACGCAGTTTCGATGCCAAGGTGGTGGGCCAGTCCCGGCTGCGGGAATCGCTGCTGGTGGGCCTGCTGACCGGCGGCCACATCCTGCTTGAGAGCGTACCGGGACTGGCCAAAACCACTGCGGCCCAAACGCTGGCCGAAGCCGTCAGCGCCGAATTCCGCCGGATCCAGTGCACCCCGGACCTGCTGCCCAGCGACATTGTGGGAACCCAGATCTACGACGCCGCCAAGGGAACGTTCCGCACCCAGCTGGGGCCGGTCCACGCCAACATCGTCCTGCTCGATGAAATCAACCGGTCCAGCGCCAAAACCCAAAGCGCCATGCTGGAGGCGATGCAGGAACGCCAGACGTCCATCGGCGGCCAGGACTACCGCCTCCCGTCGCCGTTCCTGGTCCTGGCAACGCAGAACCCCATCGAGCACGAGGGTACATACCAGCTGCCCGAGGCCCAGATGGACCGCTTCATGCTCAAGGACGTCCTGGACTACCCCAGTCCTGCGGAAGAGGCGCAGATCATCGCCCGGATCGACGCCGGCGTCTTCACGCCGGAACAGAAACCGGCGGCGGCCGCTTCCCTTGATGCCATCCTGGAGATCCAGGAACTGACCAGGCGCATCTACATTGACCCGGCGGTGATCAACTACATTGTGGGCCTGGTGTACGTGACACGGAACGCGGCCCAGTACATTGACGCCCGGCTCGCCGGGTTCATCGAGTTCGGCGCCAGCCCCCGTGCGAGCATCGCCTTCAGCCAGGCCGCCCGCGCCGTGGCACTGCTGAACGGCCGCGACCACGTCATTCCCGAGGACGTCAAGGCGCTGGCCCATCGGGTGCTGCGGCACCGCCTGATCCTGAACTTTGACGCGGTGGCCCAACAGGTTCCGGTGGAATCGGTAATCGACGCGGTCGTCGCCGCTGTCCAGACTCCCTGAACCCCTATGGCCGGCCTCCTCCAGCGGGTGAAATCGAAGATGGCCATCTTCGCCCACCGCAAAGCCCGCGGCATGCTCGACGGCGAATACGGTTCGGTGTTCAAGGGCCGCAGCCTGGACTTCGATGACCTGCGCGGCTATGTGCCCGGGGACGAAGTGCGCGACATTGACTGGAAGGCCACCGCGCGCCACGGCTCACCCCTGATCAGGCGCTACGCCGCCGTCCGCCGGCAGACTGTCCTCCTGGTCACCGATACCGGGCGCAACATGGCGGCGGAGGCCCGGTCAGGGGAGGCGAAGAAGGACATTGCCGTGCTCGCCCTGGGGGTCCTTGGCTACCTGGCCCACCGGCACGGGGACCTGGTGGGGCTCGTCTGCGGTGATTCAACGGCCACGCGTTCCCTGCCCGCAAAGGGCGGCGAGGCCCACCTGGAGCGGCTGCTGGGGCACGTGGACTCCCACACGAGCCTCGACGCGGCGCCCAGCCGGATCCAGGAACAGCTCGAGTACACGGCGCGCACCATCAAGGGACGCCACCTGCTGTTCGTCGTCGCGGACGAGATTGCCGCAGACGATGCCATGGCCCAACTCCTCCGCAGGCTGCGCGCCCAGCACGAGATCCTCTGGCTGACCGTCAGGGACGCAGACCTGGCACCATATCCCCTGACCGGTCAGGTTCCAAGCGCGGAGGTGGACTACTGCAGCGTGGCCGATTCCGCCCTGCTGCCATGGCAGCCTGCTGCGTCCGCCGCGGTGAAGGCCGCTTACACCAGGGCCACCGCAGAGCGCGACGCGGCGCGCAGGGCCATGCTCCGGGCCGCGGGGATTACTGAGGGGGAGGTGGCAGGCAGCGGAGACGTCATCACGGGTCTCTTCGCCCTGCTGGAGAGGCACCGGCGTGCAGGCTGATCCCGGATTCTATGGCCCGCTGCAGTACAGCCCCGCCTGGCTGTGGTGCGGCGCAGCGCTCCTGGCACTGGTTTCCGGGTGGTACGCCTACATGTTTGCCTCCACCCGCAAGGCGGAACGCTCAGCGCGGCGCAGCTCCGCGCCCGGCAGGTCCGCCCTGACCGACCTGCCGGCCCTCAAAGCCGCCTACCTTCAGCGCATCAACGAGGTGGAGGAGGCAGCGGCGGCCGGGCATCTCGAGGCACGCGGAGCGCACCAGCAGCTCAGCCTGCTGCTGCGCGGGTTCGTCCGCGATGCAACCGGAGTGGACGCCACCAGGATGACGCACCACGATTTGGCGCGCCACCCGCTCCCGGCGGCGGCCGACGTCGTCCAAGCTCTGTACCCCGCTGAATTCGGCCCCGGTCCGCTGCAGTCCGTGAGCGTGTCCGCAGCAAAAGCTTCGGCGGCGGTGCGCTCGTGGAGCTGATGTTCTGGTGGCTGCTGCCGGTTGCGGCCGCTGCCGCAGGAGCGGCGGTATGGGCTGCCTTGCGCAGCAACCGGTTGTCCAACGGACGACGGCGGCCGGTTGCCCACGCCGACAGGCTGACCGCGCTGCCCGAATACCAGGCAGCCCTTCGCCGGCACCGGCGGTGGCTGGTCCTGGCCGGTGCCGCCTGCGGCGTGCTGCTGGTTTCCACTGCGGTTGCGGCGGCCCGCCCCCTTGACGTGTCCACCCTCCGTCCGGAGCAGCACAACCGCGACATCATGCTCTGCCTGGACACCTCCGGATCGATGAGCAGTGCCGACGCGGCAGTGGCGGACGTCTTTGCCGGCCTGGCACGGGAGTTCGACGGTGAACGGATCGGCCTGACCATCTTTGACAGCACCGCCATCCAGGTCTTTCCACTGACCGACGACTACCACTACGCCCAGGAGCAGCTCCACCTCGCGAGGGACGCGTTCGACGGCAAGCAGGGCAGCTCCGGATTCTTCGACGGCACATGGAGCGGCAGGGGTTCGTCACTGATAGGCGACGGCCTGGCATCGTGCATCAACAGCTTTCCCGGCTCCGACGCTGCGGGAAGCAACGCTCCCCGGCGCTCGCGGTCGGTGGTGCTGGCCACGGACAACTTGCTCTCCGGTGAACCGATCATGACCCTGGACCAGGCGGCGCGGCTGGCCAAGGACCGATCGGTGCACGTCCACGCGCTGAACCCGGGGGACCTGGACTATGGCAGCGGGACCGGCCAGCCCGGTGCCCAGCTCCGGGCGGCAGCGGAGTCCACGGGCGGCTCGTATTACGCCCTGGACAGCCCTGCTGCCGTGGCCGGAATAGTCACCGCCGTGGAGAGAACTGAAACGGCGGCCATCCAGGGCGCGCCGCGTGCTGTGTTCTCGGAGGTACCTGACCTGCCGCTGGCTGCTGGGCTGTTGTCCGCCCTGGCCCTGTGCGCAGTCCTGTGGCGGCTGCAGCGGGGCCGCCGCGGCAGTAGGGGGTGGCTGCGGCGGGGCGCCGTGGTGCTGCTGGTCATGGCAGCCGCCCTGCGGCCCGGCCTGCCCGGCGGATCGGTCCAGGCTGCCGCCGCCGACCTCAACGTGTTCTTCGTGGTGGACACCACCACCAGCATGGTGGCCGAGGACTACGGCAACGGCAGCCCGCGGCTGGAAGGCGTCCGGAAGGACATCATGGCCATCGCCGGGCAGTTGCCCGGCGCCCGCTTTTCAGTCATCACGTTCGACACCACCGCCCACGTCCGCATGCCCCTCAGCACGGATACGCTGGCACTCGAGACCATCACGGATGTCCTGGAACCCCAGGTGACTGCGTACGCCAAAGGCAGCAGCATCACCGCGGCGAGGCAGGTGCTCGCAGAGCAATTGGCCGCCGCCAGGGACGGCCATCCGGGCCGGCCCCGGCTGGTGTATTACCTGGGCGACGGCGAACAGACCAGCGGCAGGGAACCCGGGGCAATGACATTCGACGGCGGCCTGGTGGCCGGGGGAGCGGTGCTGGGCTACGGGACGGCGGCGGGCGGCCGGATGAAGGAGAACAGCGGACAGAAGATCACCGGACAGGAGAACAAAGGACAGGACAACTCAGGGCAGGAGGACGACGGCGGCACGTATGTCCAGGACAACCGCGCCGGCACCAGCGGAGACGCACTGTCGGTCATCGACGAGGGGAGGCTGCGGACCATCGCCGGCCAGCTCGGCGTGCCCTACGTCCACCGCGCCGCCGGCGATCCCGTGGGGGACATGATGCAGCAGGCACGCCCCGGCAGGGTGGAACGTGCGGATGGAGACGGCCCGACGGCGGCCGCAGCCGAGCTGTACTGGATCTTCGCCGCCGGCGCCTTCCTGCTGGCCCTGCCGGAGGCGGTGGGCATCGTCCGGCAGCTGTGCGGGTTGCCCCGCATGCGCCGCAGCGGAGGGGACCGGTGACTGCCAGGGCCCGCAGGAAACGCCTGCTCCTCTGGTCGGCGGTGCCCGTAATGCTGCTGCTGTGCGTCGCCGCCAAACTCCTGAGCCTCAATGTTCTTGCGGACCGTGCCGCGACCGGTTTTGCGGCAGGGAATGCGCCCGCCGTGGATTCCGCAGCAGAGGGCCTTGGCCTGGCCAACCTGGTGGAACCGCACAAGGCGCCGTTCGCTGCCGGTGACGCCGCGGTGCTGGCAGGTGACTATGGGGAGGCGAAGGCCCTGTTCGAACAGGCGCTGGGACTGGTCCCGGACGGAGCCGGCGATGAATGCCTGGTCCTGGTGAACCTTGTCCTGGTGACCGAACGCCTGGGCGACCAGCGGCTCCAGGCCGGGGACCCGTCGTCGGCCGTTCCGCTTTTCAACGAAGCACTGGCAACCGCCGGGCAGGCACCGGAAGGCTGCCTGTCCCCGGACGCGGCAGCAGGAGCGGACAGGAGGTTGGCCGAAGCGCGGGAACGGCTGGAAGGAAAGCTTGGCGCCGCCGGACGGCCGGAGGACCCGGAGGATGCGCCGGGAAATGAATCCCCGCAGGACGGGTCAGCGGCTGCACAGCAAAGCCAGCTGGACCGGCTCCAGGAGAATTCACGGCAGGCCCAGCGGGAGCGGAACAGCGGGCGCGAACGGGAAGAATACCTGGACAGCGGCACTGGCACGGCGCCGGACCGCCCTTGGTAGGAACCCCGCCAGGCGAAGAAAATTCTGCCGCCGCAGGAAACAGCCCGTAAAAGTGCGTCTTAATTCGGCCCCGACTTGTCCCGGCCCCGCCCGGCCCCATAGAGTCATAGACAAGTTACCGCGGTAACGTGTCAGCGATCCTCCGTTCCGGAGGGTGTGGGTGCCCCCATGTGGGCCTGACATTTGCTCACGGACTACTTCATTCAAGGCGTAACAGTCGCGGCTGCGTCCTCGTGGAGTCCCTCCGTGTTCCCCAAACTCAAATTCATTGCCGGTTTCCTGTCCTGTTTCGTGGCAGGGAACCCCCAATGGCCCAAAGCCAAGGACGCAAATGTCACCACCAAGCCTGATTGACGCACATCCCAACCTCTCCGACACCGCTCCGGTGGCGCTTTCCTATGAGCTGTTCCCGCCGCGCTCTCCCGCGGCAGCGGAGACGCTCTGGACCACCATCCGCGAGTTGGAAGCCACTGAACCGGACTACGTGTCCGTCACGTACGGCGCCAGCGGATCCAACCGGGACACCGCCGTCGAACTCATCAACCGGCTCCTGCTGGAAACCACGCTGCGGCCGCTGGCCCACCTCACCTGCGTGGGCAACACGCCGCAGGAACTTGCCGCGATCGTCGGCGAACTGCTGGACACCGGGGTTCGGGGCATCCTCGCCCTCCGCGGAGACCTTCCCAAGGACGCCAGCGCCCCGGCCACGGGCTCGCTCCGGTACGCCCAGGACCTGATCGAACTCATCCGCCGCGTGGAGCAGCGCCGGTCGGCCCTGCTGTGCGCAGGAAAGATCGCAGTGGGCGTGGCGGCATACCCAACCCGGCATCCGGAGTCGCCCAGCGAGGAGCACGACGTCGAGGTGCTGCTTGCCAAGCAGCGGTCCGGCGCGGATTTCGCCATCACCCAGGTGTTCTTCGAGACCAGGCAGTACGCCGACCTCCTCACCCGGGCCCGCCGTGCCGGGGTGACCATCCCGATCATCCCGGGCGTCATGCCGCTGACCAGCCTCCGCCGGTTGAACCGGCTGGGCCAGCTGACGGGCGTGGAACCCGCCCCGGAACTGATGGCCCGCCTGGCCGCAGCGGACTCCGACCTCGAACGCCTCCACATTGGTGTCGACGCCACCGTTGACCTGGCCAACGCCGCCCTTGATGCGGGTGCACCCGGCATCCACATCTACACCTTCAACGAGCACCAGAGTGCCTTGGAAGTGCTGGACAAGCTGGCCCTGCCGCGGCGCAGCCGTCCCGGCACCCGCCGCGAATCGATCGCCCGCAGCCAGCTCGCCAGCTGACCGGCGCCCACCTCACCAGCTTTCCTTCACCCACGCAGCGTTCGTACACGCCGCGTTCATCCGTGCTGCGTTCATCCGCGCACGCCCTCGACATCAGGAGTAACCCCATGACTGAACAGAACACCGCCCGCACGCCGTTTCCGGCAGCTTCACTCCTCGGCTACCCGCGGATCGGCCGCCGCCGCGAACTGAAGAAGGCCGTTGAGGCCTACTGGGCCGGCAGGATCGACGCCGGCGCCCTGGACGCCGCCGCCAAGGACATCCAGCTCAGCATCGCCAAACGCCTGCAGGAACTGGGCCTCACCGAAGCCGCCGCGGTCCCGGGCACGTTCTCCTACTACGACCAGGTCCTGGACACCACCGCGCACCTTGGCGCGGTACCGGCCCGGTTCGGCAAGCTCCTCAACGCCGGGGGCCAGCTGGACATCGACGGCTACTTCACGCTGGCCCGTGGCAACAAGGAACAGCAGCCGCTGGAGATGACCAAGTGGTTCGACACCAACTACCACTACCTGGTTCCGGAGATCGGCCCGGAGACCAAGTTCACCCTTGCGTCCACCGCCAAGGTTGACGAGTTCGCCTTCGCGCTGGCCAACGGCATCGAGACCCGCCCCTACATCGTGGGCCCGGTCACCTACCTGCTGCTGTCCAAAGCTTCCGACGACGCCCCCGCCGGCTTCGCGCCGCTGTCCCGCCTCGAAGACATCCTGCCCGTCTACGTGCAGCTGCTCGAAAAGCTCGCCGAAGCAGGCGCCGGCTGGATCCAGCTCGACGAGCCCGCACTCGTTGTTGACCAGGACACCCCGGCCGTCGAAATCGAAGCAGCCGTGGCCCGCGCCTACGAGGTCCTCACCGCTGCGGCCAACCGCCCGCAGATCCTCGTCTCCACCCCATACGGTTCCCTCGACGGACAGCTTGGGACCCTCGCCGCCACCAACATCGACGCCCTGCATATCGATGTCTTCAAGGGCGCCGTCGCCTCCGCAGCGGCACTCGCCGCGCTGGGCAACAAAACCCTGGTTGCCGGCGTCGTGGACGGCCACAACATCTGGCGCAACGACCTCGCCGCTTCGGCTGCCAAGCTGGATGAACTGACGGCAGCTGCCGGCAGGGTCACCGTTTCCACGTCCACCTCCACCCAGCACGTTCCCCATGACGTCGAGGAGGAGACACAGCTCTCCCAGCAGCTCCGCAGCTGGCTGGCGTTCTCGGACCAGAAGGCCGTGGAGGTCAAAACCCTCGCGTCCTACCTGGCCGACCCCGCTTCCGCCAAGGCCGCCATTGACCAGGCAACCGCCGTGATCGCTTCCCGCGCTTCCGCAGAGGGCGTCCACCGCGCTGACGTCCGGGCCCGCACCGAGGCACTGACCGCAGCCGACTTCACCCGCTCCGACTATGCGGTCCGTGAAGCGGCGCAGGAGGAAGCACTGCACCTGCCGCCCCTGCCCACCACCACCATCGGCTCCTTCCCCCAGACCTCGGACATCAGGTCGGCGCGCGCCCGGAACAACAAGGGTGAGCTCACCGACGACCAGTACGCGCAGCTGATGAAGGACGAAATCAAGCGTGTGGTGGAGCTGCAGGAAGAGCTCGGCTACGACGTCCTGGTGCACGGCGAACCGGAGCGCAACGACATGGTCCAGTACTTCGCCGAGAACCTCGAGGGCTTCGATGTCACCGTCCACGGCTGGGTGCAGTCCTACGGTTCACGCTGCACGCGTCCGTCCATCCTCTGGGGCGACGTCACCCGCAGCGCCCCCATCACCGTTGAGTGGGCCAAGTACGCCCAGTCCCTGACCAGCAAGCCGATGAAGGGCATGCTCACCGGCCCCGTCACCATCCTGGCCTGGTCCTTCGTCCGCGACGACCAGCCCCTCGGCGAGACCGCCAACCAGGTTGGCCTGGCCCTGCGCGACGAAATCGCCGACCTGGAAGCTGCCGGCATCAAGGTCATCCAGGTGGACGAGCCCGCCCTGCGCGAACTGCTCCCGCTGCGCAGGGCGGACCAGGCGGATTACTTGAAGTGGTCTGTTGACTCCTTCCGCCTGGCCACCGCCGGCGCCGCCGACTCCACGCAGATCCACACCCATCTCTGCTACTCCGAGTTCGGCGTGATCATCGACGCGATCGACGGGCTGGACGCGGACGTCACCTCCATCGAGGCTGCGCGCTCCAGGATGGAGGTTGTCCACGACCTCGAGTCGCACGGCTTCGGCCGCGGTGTGGGCCCGGGCGTCTACGACATCCACTCGCCGCGTGTTCCGGGCGAGCAGGAAGTCACCGAGCTGCTGGCCACCGCCGTCAAGCACGTTCCGTCCCGCCAGCTGTGGGTCAACCCGGACTGCGGCCTGAAGACCCGGGGCTACGCCGAGACCGAAGAGTCCCTGCGCAACCTGGTCAAGGCCACGCAGACGGTCCGGGCCGGCCTGCTGGAGGCGGCCAAGTAAGACGGGAAACGACGCAACCGCGGCCGGTCACCCCAGGTGGCCGGCCGCCGTCGTCTGCGTCGTCCGCCACCCGCTGACGGCCAGCCACACGGCCGCCACAACAATGGCCACAATGCCCACCAGCGTGGGCAACGAATTGGCTGCCGAAAATCCGGATTCCCCGATGATCCACCCCTGCGCCGCATACGCCAGCCCGGACAGCGCCATGAGGTAGCCAACAATCCGGGAGGCGTGGCGGGCTGCGGCCACAGCAACACCAACCAGTACCAAGGCGGCACCCAGCAGGATGCTCTGGTAGCTGCGCATTCCCCATTCCAGCCAGCGGATGCCTTCAGCTGTGGCAAAACGGGGCGCCTTTTCCGGGTCCGGGGCAGCAGCCCACGCATCCACCGCCTGTTTCAGGGCCACCCCGTCAACTGCCTGCAGGGCGGCGTAGAGCACAACTGCAGCAGCGGCGGACAGAGCACCAAACCGTGCGGCCCAGGCCAACGGGCGGCGCTGGACGCCGAGCGCGGTGCCCAACGTAACAAGTCCGGCCCCCACCAGCGCCATTCCCACGAACTGGCCCAGGTGCACGGCGGTCCAGATTCCGCTGTTCGCATAGGCGGTGAAGGACGCCACGTGGTCGTTGGCGTCGTGGGACTCAGCATGCAGGATGCCGGCGAGAATCGAAACAAGCACGCCGGCGAGGAGCAGCGACGAAGCCAGCCGCCAGATGCCACGCCTGTCATCAACCACATCCATGGCCGCCCACCCTCCTTGGTGCCCGGGCGCTGTCGACCGGTCGACGGCCTAGGACTCCCAGACGATCTCGTCGTCCACCACGCCGTCCTGGTCGGCGGACGCCACCAGGACCTCGTCCGTGAAGTGCTCGCCCAGGGTGAAATCCAGGACAAAGTAGCGCTCGGGCTGGCCGGGGTAAATGCCCACATGGCCAAGTTTGAGGGCCTTGAGGAAGACCTCGTTGGTGAGCTGGCTGCGGTCCTGGACACCGAACACCTTGTGCAGGTGCTCGTCTTTGAGGGCGTTGCAGTGGAAGTGCAGATACTCCTGCGGACTGGTGCCCTCCTGCTCAAGTTCCTCAGCGATCATCTCGCGGACCTCGTCCACCAGTTCCGGCAGGAAGCGCAGCCGGTACTCGACCTTGCGGAGCGCGGCTTCATCGAAGTTGTCGTGGGCGTTGATGTTCAGGTCGAGTTCCAGCGGGTGGCCACGCAGCTCATGTTTGGCGGCAAAGAGATGATCCATGCCGTGGTTGAGCTCGATCTCCCCAAAGTGCTGGCTCGCTACCTTGTTCATATTCTCAACATAGACCCGAAGGGCAGACCATTCCAGCGTTCTGCCCTAATTCACTGCCGTGCGCATCCCGGCAAGGGTTTCGGCCAGGAGGTCAACGAAAAGCTGCACCCGTGCCGTCTTCCGGTCATTGATCAGCAGCGCAAACACGTTCCGGGCCAGCCGGATCTCCGGGACGTCCAGCACCACAACGCCTGCCGGCTTGTTCCGGAGCGCGAGTTCCGGAACCAAAGCGGCTCCCAGTCCTGCGGCGGCCATCTCCAGGCTGGCATGGAAATCGTCACTGTGCGCCACCACCCTGGGGTGCAGGTTGCAGCCGGCAAACAGACGCTCGATCACCATGGCGTCACTGGTGCCGGGATGGTGCATGATCCACGGCATCTCCGAGAGGTGGTCGGCCGCGACCTTCGCGTCGGCCCGGAAACCCCAGCCGGCAGGCAGCACCACCCGGAAATCGTCGTCGCCAATCCATTGCCTGTTGATGGTGTTGGGCCAGGCGAAGCCGGTCTGGCCCACCTGGAACACCACGGCCAGGTCCAGGTCGCCGCCGGTACGCAGCCCCTGGATGGTTTGGCCGGGTTCAGCCACGGACACCCGCAGGTCGATCCCAAGTTTCTTCCACGCCGGGTTCTTCAGGATCCGCGGCAGGACATACGTGGCCAGGCTGGGGAAGATCCCCAGCCGCAGTTCCTGGCTTTCCGTGGCCTGGGTCCTGGAGGCGGCGGCCATCAGTGCCTCGATATCCGTGAGCACCTTTGCGGCGTGCCGCGTCATGACGACGGCGGCTTCCGTAGGAATCACGGCGCGCGCCGAACGCTGGAACAGGATGGTGCCCGTTTCCCGCTCCAAAGCCGACATCTGCTGGGACACGGCGGAGGCCGTGTAGCCGAGCGTTGCCGCTGCGGCAGCAAACGATCCCAGCCGCGTGACTTCAAGGAGGGTCTTCAGGTGCACCGGGTTTAACACCAGCCCACAGTACTTCACCCATCCACAGCCGGCACGGCACCGAATAGCCAGTTGTATACGCAGCCCAGCGGCAAATGTTCAGCAGAGGAGCATGAATTGTCACCTAACCCAGCAGGAAGTCCAGGCGGGCGGCGGCGCGTCGCCGTGATCGGCAGCGGCGTGGCCGGATTGACGGCCGCCTACGTGCTGAACAGGCAGGACGACGTCACCCTGTTCGAGGCGGACTCACGGCTGGGAGGCCATGCCCACACCCACGACATGCCGCAGCCCGACGGCAGCGTCATCGGGGTGGACACCGGGTTCATCGTGCACAACGAACGGACCTATCCCACACTGCTGCGGTTGTTCGCCGAACTCGGCGTCGAGACCCAGGACTCCGAGATGAGCATGTCAATCCGCTGCGACGGCTGCGGGCTGGAATACGCGGGGGCACGGGACGGCGCCCGCGGCATCATCGCCAAACCCTCCAGCCTGCTCCGCGGCCGCTACCTGCTGATGCTGCTGGAGGTGACCCGTTTCTACCGGAAGGCGAGGGAGTTGCTCAGGACCGCGCCGCCGTCGGCCGTCAGCGGCGAGGTGCCGGTGCCGGAACTGACACTTGGCGCGTTCCTGGAACGGGAGAAGTTCAGCCCTTACTTCATCTCCCATTTCATGACCCCCGTGGTCAGTGCAGTCTGGTCCTGCGACCCCACCACCGCCCTTGCCTACCCCGTGCGGTACCTCTTCACGTTCCTGGGCCACCACGGCATGCTGGGGATCAAGGGTTCGCCGCAGTGGCGCACCGTCACCGGCGGCTCTGCCCGGTACGTGGAAAAGCTCGCCGCCACGCTGGCCGACGTCCGGCTCAACACGCCCGTCACTGCCATCCGGCGCGTGCCCGACGGCGTGGAGCTCGCAACGGCCGGCGGGCCGGAAGAGTTTGACGCCGTCGTGGTCGCCACCCATCCCGCGCAGGCTCTCCGGTTCCTGTCCGACGCCACACCGGAAGAGAAGGAAGCGCTGGGCGGGATGCCGTATTCGGTGAACCACACCGTGTTCCACCGGGACCCGGCAGTCCTGCCTGCCGCGGACAACGCCAGGGCGTCGTGGAACTACCGGCTCCCGGCGTGCGACGCGCGACCCGACAAGGTTCTGGTGAGCTACGACCTGACCCGGCTGCAGCGGCTGCATCCCGTGGACGGAAAGCCCTACCTGGTGAGCCTGGGGGAGTCGGAACTGATTGCCGGCACCACCGTGCTGGAGCGCATGGTGTACGAACATCCGCAATACACGCCGGAATCCCTCCAGGCCCAGCAGGCCATCGCCGCGCTGAGCAACAACCGGATCGCCTACGCCGGGGCCTACCTTGGCTGGGGCTTCCATGAGGACGGTGCCCTCTCCGGGGTGCGGGCGGCCGAGAAACTGGGCCGCACCTGGCCGGAGGCACGCGCGGATGAACCGGGCAACTCCTCCGGCGAGGGGGAGCGGGAACTGCTGTCAACGGAACGGGCATGACCATGGACGCCTCGATTTTCCGCACGTCCATCTCCCATGTCCGGCGCAGCCCCTTGAAGAATGCGTTCACCTACCGCAGCTACAGCTGGTTCGTGGACCTGGACCACATGCCGCGCCTGCCGTTCCTGCTCCGGCCGCTGGCAGTGTTCCGCGCCGGAGACCACCTGGGCGATCCCGGCGCAAGCATTCGGGCCAACGTGGAGCGCTACCTGCGCACCCAGGGGGTGGAGCCCGACGGCGGACCCATCCACATGCTCACCAGTGCCAGGGTTTTTGGCTACGTCTTCAACCCGCTCACCCTGTTCTGGTGCTACCGCTCCACCGGGGAACTGCAGTGCGTGGTGGCCGAAGTCCACAACACCTACGGGGAGCGGCACTGCTACCTGCTGCGAACCGATCCCTCCGGGCGGGCCTCGGTGCCGAAGGCGTTCTACGTGTCACCCTTCAACGACGTCGACGGCGAGTACCGGATGAAGCTCCCGGCCCCGGGGGACAGGCTTGCCGTATCAATCATCCTGGAGCGGGAGGGGAACCGGCCCTTCGTGGCCACCATGGACGGACGGCGCCGCCCCGCCACCGTTCCGAACATCCTGGCGGCGGCTTTCGCGGTGCCTGCCGCGCCGCTGCTGGTATCCGCCCTGATCCGGATACAGGGCATTAAACTCTGGGCAAGACACCTGCCCGTCGTTGCCAGACCACCCCACACTTCACAGGAGGCAGTTCAATGACCATGACGGACGATAACGGCACCACCGCAGGCCGTGTCGAAGGCAAAGCCGGCGGACCATCCGCCGGACACGTGCCCGCAGCCTGGGGCGCAACCGGGGTGCCGGCGTCGCCCGCCATCATCAATCCCGACCTGTGGCCAGGTGTTGCCCAACCGCCGTCGGGCATGAAAGCCGGACTGGCCGGCAGGACAGCCGGCCTGCTGTTCAGGGGTGCGGTCAAGCGGCTGCCGCTCCGCGTCGAATATCCGGACGGGTCCGTGCTCGGAACGGGCGGGCCGGAGGCCCCCGTGATGACCATGCTGCGGCCCGACGCGTTCGAGGCACGGATCGGAGACAACGGCCTGATCGGTCTGGGCGAATCCTTCATGGCCGGCGACTGGGAAGCCTCGGACCTCGCCGCGCTGCTCGAAGTCTTCGCGGCCTCCGTGGACACGCTGATCCCCATGCCGCTGCAGAAGCTGCGCTCGCTGTACCTGCCCCGGACACCCCGCCAGGAACGCAACGCCGAACAAAACACCCGCAGCAACATCTCCCGGCACTACGACCTGTCCAACGACCTGTTCTTCAACTTCCTGGACTCCACCATGAGCTACTCCTCGGCATTGTTCCCGGAGAAGGCGGGTCCGCTGTCCACCGTTGCATGGGAGTTCCTGGCCGAGGCCCAGCGGGCCAAGATCGACCGGCTGCTGGACAAGGCCGGCGTGGGCGAGGGGACGCGGCTGCTGGAAATCGGCACCGGCTGGGGCGAGCTTGCCCTGCGTGCCGCCGCCCGCGGGGCCACGGTCTACAGCGTCACGCTGTCCAGCGAGCAGCAGGCGCTGGCGCAGGAACGCATTGAGGATGCCGGATTCGCGGACCGCGTGACCGTTGCCCTGCAGGACTACCGGGCGGTGGAAGGCGAGTACGACGCCGTGGTCTCGGTGGAAATGATCGAGGCCGTGGGGTACGAGTACTGGCCCATTTACTTCCAGACCATCGACCGCGTGCTGGCACCCGGCGGAAAGGTGGCCATCCAGGCCATCACCATGCCGCACGGCCGCATGCTGGCCACCCGCAACGCCTACACCTGGGTGCACAAGTACATCTTCCCCGGCGGGTTCCTGCCGTCCGTCCGTGCCATCGAGAGCGTGACCCAGCAGCACACCACCCTTCGGGTGCGGGAGCGCATGGGGATGGGCGACCACTATGCCGCCACCCTGCGGCTGTGGGAGGAACGGTTCCTTTCACGGTCCCGGGACGTGGGGGAGCTCGGCTTCGATGCCGTCTTCCAGCGGATGTGGCTGTTCTACCTCTGCTACTCGCGCGCCGGATTCCAGTCCGGTTACCTGGATGTCCAGCAGATCGTGCTGGACCGCCGGGAGGCGCAGCTTTAGCAGTCGCAGGCGTGGAAGTCACCAGGAGCAAAGGGAGATCGGGGGTTCAGGCATGAAACTGAAGACAGTGGCATGGACGACGGCGGCGACGGCCGCCACAGCCGCCGCGGGCGGAGTGGCCACGGATCCGCAGGGCAGCTGGTACCTGCGGCTGCGCAAGCCGGACTGGCAGCCGCCGGCCATCGCCTTCCCGTTGGTGTGGACGGCCCTGTATGCAGACCTCGCGGTGACGTCCGCCGTCGCACTGGACCGGGCTGCTGAAATGGACCGGGCTGCTGAACTGGACCGGGCTGCTGCCACCCCGGCCGGCACATCCGACCCGGGTGGCAAGGGCTCCCGCCGGGAGCTCCGCACCTACCGGGGTGCATTGGCTGCCAACCTGGTCCTCAATGCATCGTGGAGCTGGTTCTTCTGGCGCTCACGCAGGCCCTGGCTTGCGGCGGCCGAGGCCGCCCTGCTCGCCGCCAGCAGCGCCGATCTGGTGCGCCGCACCTATCGGCTGAACCGTGCGGCCGGGGTATCGCTGGCTCCCTACGCGGCGTGGTGCGGCTTCGCCACGGCGTTGTCCACCGCCATCGCCAACCTCAACTCCGCCAAGCGGTAGGAAACCCCGGGCAAGCTGGACACACCTTCGCCGCAGGGAGCGGAACCCGGGTCCGTGACCACTACATGTAGTGGTCACGGACCCTTTTCATGCGGAAGGAAACAGGGCGCGACACGCCGCAGCCGTGCGACACGCGGTCCTTTAAATGTGGCTAAGTACTCCACAGGGTGTGGACCCAGCCCGCAAAAAACCCGCGATTCCGGGCATTTTTCCCGCCCCTGCCTGTGGATTAACGGTGCATTAAATGACATACTTGTAATACATCATCTTGGGGTTCCAAAGAGGCGTCTGCACTACATGTAGTATCTACATACAGCTGAACGGGGACACCGGGCCAGCAAGATTTCAACTAAGGGGACAGGGACAATGACCGTAACGGTTTACACGAAGCCTGCTTGTGTTCAGTGCAACGCCACCTACCGCGCGCTCGACAAGAAGGGCATCACCTACCAGAGCGTTGACATCTCCCAGGACGCCGAGGCACTCGAGCGACTGAAGGCACTTGGCTACATGCAGGCTCCCGTTGTGGTCACCGACCAGGACCACTGGTCCGGCTTCCGCCCCGACAAGATCGAGGAACTGGCACTTTCCGCCGTTTCCTCCGTGGCTTAGGAGTTCCGCTTCTCCTGCCGGCAACCAGCAACCAGCTGAGGTGACTCACGTGGCAGCACCAGCAGCACAGCATGACCGCGAGGCCTTACCAATTCACCAGGTTGTTCCCATCCACGCGGCTCAGCGCGTGGAGGTGTCCCCGCCGGCCGGGCCGCAGGACCAGGCTGAACCGGTCCGCACCGGCAGCCAGCTCATCTACTTTTCATCAGCATCCGAGAACACCAGCCGCTTCGTCGCGAAGCTAGGCCGTGAGGTTGCCCGGATCCCGCTCTATCCAAAGGACGCACCCCTCCTCGCTACCCGGCCATTCGTGCTGGTGGTGCCCACTTACGGTGGCACCGGGGGAGAGGGGTCCGTTCCCAAGCAGGTCATCCGATTCCTCAACAACCCGCAGAACAGGAAACTGCTCCGCGGCGTGATTGGCGCCGGAAACACAAACTTCGGGGACAACTACTGCATGGCCGGGGACATCATCGCCGCCAAATGCCACGTACCCCACCTCTATCGATTCGAACTTATGGGAACGCCGGAAGACGTTACCCGGGTCAACCAAGGATTGGACACGTTTTGGACACGACTGTCGCAGACACAGAAGTAACCAGGTCCCGGAAGCCTGAGATGCCCGCCGCGTATAAGGGGTTGGGCTATCACGAGCTGAACGCCATGTTGAACCTCTATGGTCCCAACGGCGAAATCCAGTTCGGCGCCGACCGCGAGGCCGCGCACCAGTACTTCCTGCAGCACGTGAACAACAACACGGTGTTCTTCCATGACCTGGAGGAGAAGCTCGACTACCTGGTGAAGAACCAGTACTACGAGCGCGAGACGCTGGACCAGTACACGATGAACTTCATCCGTGAGCTGTTCAACCGCGCCTACAAGAAGAAGTTCCGCTTCGAGACCTTCCTGGGTGCCTTCAAGTTCTACACCTCCTACACGCTGAAGACGTTCGACGGCAAGCGCTTCCTGGAGCGCTACGAGGACCGCGTCTGCATGGTGGCACTGCACCTGGCGCGCGGCAACGAGCAGCTGGCCCTGCAGATGGTGGATGAAATCATCGAAGGCCGTTTCCAGCCCGCCACCCCCACGTTCCTGAACGCGGGCAAGAAGCAGCGCGGCGAGCTGGTCTCCTGCTTCCTTCTCCGCATCGAAGACAACATGGAGTCGATCGGACGCTCCATCAACTCCGCCCTGCAGCTGTCCAAGCGCGGCGGCGGAGTGGCCTTCGCGCTGACCAACATCCGCGAGGTGGGCGCGCCCATCAAGCAGATCGAGAACCAGTCCTCCGGCGTCATTCCCGTGATGAAGCTCCTCGAAGACAGCTTCTCCTACGCCAACCAGCTCGGTGCCCGACAGGGTGCCGGCGCCGTGTACCTGCACGCGCACCACCCGGACATCTACCGGTTCCTGGACACCAAGCGCGAGAACGCGGACGAGAAAATCCGCATCAAGACCCTCTCCCTGGGCGTCGTCATTCCGGACATTACGTTCGAACTGGCCAAGAAGGACGAGGACATGTACCTGTTCTCGCCCTATGACGTCGAACGCGTCTATGGCATGCCGTTCTCGGACGTTTCGGTCACCGAGAAGTACTACGAGATGGTTGACGATTCCCGGATCAAGAAGACCAAGATCAAGGCACGCGAGTTCTTCCAGACCCTCGCCGAGATCCAGTTCGAATCCGGCTACCCGTACATCATGTTCGAGGACACCGTGAACCGGGCCAACCCGATCGACGGCAAGATCATCATGTCCAACCTGTGCTCGGAGATCCTCCAGGTTTCCCAGCCCACCACGTACAACGATGACCTGTCCTACGCCGACACCGGCAAGGACATCTCCTGCAACCTTGGTTCACTGAACATCGCCAAGACCATGGACTCGCCGGACTTCGGCCTGACCATCGAGACGGCCATCCGTTCCCTCTCGGCTGTCTCGGACATGTCCAACATCACCTCGGTGCCGTCCATCGCCAAGGGCAACGACCAGAGCCACGCGATTGGCCTGGGCCAAATGAACCTGCACGGCTACCTGGCGCGGGAGCGGGTCCACTACGGCTCTGAAGAGGGCCTGGACTTCACCAATATCTACTTCTACTCGGTGGTGTACCACGCCGTCCGCGCCTCCAACCTGCTGGCCATCGAAACCGGCCAGACGTTTGGCGGCTTCGAGAAGTCCAAGTACGCGTCGGGGGAGTTCTTCGACAAGTACACGGAGCAGGAATGGGTTCCGCAGACCGAGAAGGTCCGCGAGCTCTTCAAGAACGTGCACATCCCCACGCAGGAAGACTGGCGTGCGCTGAAGGCTTCGGTCATGGAGCACGGCATCTACAACCAGAACCTGCAGGCCGTGCCGCCCACGGGCTCGATCTCCTACATCAACAACTCCACCTCCTCGATCCACCCGGTGGCGTCCAAGATTGAGATCCGCAAGGAAGGCAAGCTGGGCCGCGTGTACTACCCGGCGCCGTACCTCACCAACGACAACCTGGAGTACTACCAGGATGCGTACGAGATCGGCTACGAGAAGGTCATCGACACCTACGCCGCCGCCACCCAGCACGTGGACCAGGGCCTGTCCCTGACGCTGTTCTTCAAGGACACCGCCACCACGCGCGACATCAACAAGGCCCAGATCTACGCCTGGAAGAAGGGCATCAAGACCATCTACTACATCCGTCTCCGCCAGCTCGCGCTGGAAGGGACCGAAGTTGAGGGCTGCGTCAGCTGCATGCTGTAGCTTCAACCAACGCGACAGTACGACGGCGGGCGCCCGCCCGCCGTCGTACGCTTTAACTTAGAGAAAACCCACCCAACGCATAGGGGATGACATGACCGAGAAGGTCAAGCTGCTCAGCCACGTCGAGGCCATCAACTGGAACCGCATCCAGGACGACAAGGACGTCGACGTCTGGAACCGCCTGGTCAACAACTTCTGGCTGCCGGAAAAGGTGCCGCTGTCCAACGACGTCCAGTCCTGGAACACGCTGACGCCGGCCGAGCAGCAGCTCACCATGCGCGTATTTACCGGCTTGACCCTGCTGGACACCATCCAGGGCACGGTCGGTGCGGTGTCCCTGATTCCGGATGCCCTCACTCCGCACGAGGAGGCTGTGTACACGAACATCGCCTTCATGGAGTCAGTGCACGCCAAGAGCTACTCCTCCATCTTCTCCACCCTGGCTTCCACCAAGGAGATCGACGAGGCATTCCGCTGGTCCACCGAGAACGAGAACCTTCAGAAGAAGGCGCAGATCGTCATGGACTACTACCAGGGTGACGATCCGCTGAAGCGGAAGGTGGCCTCCACGCTGCTGGAAAGCTTCCTGTTCTACTCGGGCTTCTACCTGCCCATGTACTGGTCCTCCCGCGCCAAGCTGACGAACACCGCCGACCTGATCCGCCTGATCATCCGTGACGAAGCTGTTCACGGTTACTACATCGGCTACAAGTTCCAGAAGGGCCTGGAAAAGGTCTCCGAGGAACGCCGCCAGGAGATCAAGGACTACACGTTCGAACTGCTGTTCGAGCTGTACGAAAACGAGGTCCAGTACACCCACGACCTGTACGACGGCGTGGGCCTGGCCGAGGACGTCAAGAAGTTCCTGCACTACAACGCCAACAAGGCCCTCATGAACCTGGGCTACGAGGCGATGTTCCCGGCGTCCGTCACCGACGTGAACCCGGCCATCCTGTCGGCCCTGTCCCCGAACGCTGACGAGAATCACGACTTCTTCTCGGGGTCAGGTTCGTCCTACGTGATCGGCAAGGCCGTGAACACGGAAGACGAGGACTGGGACTTCTAGGACGTTGTGAGACGTAGATCTAAGTAGAAGAACCAGTTCTTATTTGGAAGTCTTGGGACAGGTACATGGAAGTCATCCAACTAGCCTGGCATCCTGCACTACCCAACCGGGGGACTTCCGGCGTGGCGCCCATCCGACATCACGCTTATGGTCACGTAGCAGAGGGTCAATGGCCCGGATGCGTTGGGAAAAGGTGCGCGCTGCACAGCTGTATCCTTTACCACCATGCAAGCGCCGGTGTTCTTGCATCTCGCGACAAAGGGTCAAGCCAAGCTGCCCCTCTCCGCCTCCCATGGCCCCTCATCTTCGGTGTGGCTCCGTTGGTCCTGCACGGACAGCTCGTTCTGCTGCCATGTATAGCGTCTCGATGTTGATGGTCTTGTCCCTGTTGCTATATCTGCCCTACTTCAACCTTGCCTTTCACCTCGATCGGGCTAAGCGTGTGTCCATGTCCAGTGCGGGTGAACATTAACAATGCTGGGACAACATTTTGCCCAAGGGCCCCGGACCTTCATCGGACCGGGGCCTGGCGGGATCGGCTCAGGGAGCCACTGGGCAGACGTGTTCGTCTGAGTGCCGGTGGTACCCGAATTTTCGATCAAGGCTCGTCGAATCCCTTGCTCCCGGCAGACGTTCCCGCTTGGATCGCTTCATGAGGACTCCGCCGAGCAACCGGCTGACAGTTGGCTCCGTAACCATAGAGGCTGGGAAGATCCGCCGGAAGAACATGGACTCCATACTGGATCTGGGATTCCTCTGTGCACCTGCCCCGGAATCCGTTCTGCCCTCACTCGCCGATGTCAACGATGTTATTGCTGGAATCACCCTTCCCTCGGCGCCACATCAGCGGTTCCACGCCGTAGAGGTCGGTGAGGGAATCGCATTCTTCGTTTCTCCGATCTCTCCCAGCTTCGCGATTCGCCTCGCCCAGGCAACTGCCCAAGCTCTGCAGCCATTGGGGTTCACTGGAACCATCACCGCATGCGCGGACAGATCAGGTCCACGGCCACGCAAAAAGCCGCGATATGCCTACAACGCCTCCATCTGCTCAGTTGATGCCGCGATCGATCAGAGTTGGATGCCTCTGGCATTCCGGGAGGTGAAAGATAACCAGTCGTGTTGGGCTACTGAATCGTCGGCGTTCTCGACCTTGGTGGATCGGCTGACAGGGTGGGCTGCCGACAACACCAAAGGCCCGATCCTCGCCGGGCTCCACTTCACGATGATCAGGTGCGATTCAAAGCAGGCCGCCGCAGTACTCAAACAGTGTTGTGGTGACGTCGGATGGGCCAATTTGCTCGTCCCCACAAAGTACGGTGACTGGTACGTGAACTTTTCACGTGAAGGGTGGCTTCACATCGGGGTCGAGTACCAGGACGGGGCGCCGGAGGGTCTCAACGCTCTCACTACGTTGCTTCAGGAGCTGGAGCCGTTATACGACTACGCCGCCGTCACACTCAACCATTTTGGGGCCGTCACGCCCAACAGCGTGATGGTGAGGTCGCCTGTTCCAGGTCCCTCAGACTCTGAGTTCGCAGCTGATCATTCTTTCGTGAAGACCTCGGCGCCAGGGATTTTCGCCTTTCAGGTCTTAGGACCCGGCCACCCCGAGTTGAAACCGGGGGATGCTTGGCAGACTTTCCCCCTCACCGGCGGTAAGCGCATGATCATTTCTCGGGACCCGAGTGCCTGGTGGGGTCGGCGGGAAGGCTATCCCGAAAGCGGGTTTGATGCACTCAGAGAGGCCAACAAACTTCTGCTTGGCAAGTGGGCCGGTCCAGTGACCATGCCCGATGCCGGTCCACCGTGAGGCCATGAGCTGACCCGTCTTAGCTACGCGTCGGCCTGGGCGCCGCCGGTGCTGCACCCTGCCCGTGAAGCCGTTTGCCTCCGGACATAGGATGAACGCATTGCTGCCGGTGACCTCGACGATGAAGGGGGGTTGGAATCCGAGTCTCCCGCTAAGACTTAGGGGTGAAGGTGTTGGCGATGGACTTGCCCGTGCCGTCTGCCATGCCGGTGATATTACACAGGCTGCTGGCGGTGTCGTAATACATCTGGACTGAACCGGACTCCGTCCCTGAGTACCAATGGGTGACCGGAATGATCATTGATGCCAGGGTTGCATCCCGGACCTCGTACGTGACGGTTTCCCCAGGCTGGAGCACGACGTTCCCCCGACTAGGGATACCTGGCGGCGGCGCCCAATCGTATTCGCCGTAAAGTTCAATGGTGGCAATCCGCCCTTTGCTGTCCAGTCCGTACAGGTTCGGCACGTCCCGCTCGGAAATCCTGATTGCCGCGCTGCTTCCATTGTGAAGAGTGCCCCGGCCGACGATGGTCACTTCGTTGGGAAGCGTGGAGTAAGGCCACTCAAACGTGATGGAGTCCAGAGCCGCGGTCACGGACCCTGAAGGGCAGCTGTTGCGCGGCTGTGGAGCGAGTGTTGGGGGTTGGGCAGGCACCGTCTGTCCTAGTGCTGGTGCTGGTGCTTCAACATACTGGGGCGCCCCGGGGACAGAGGCAGTCGGTCGTGCTGCTGGTGTCGGGGTAGGCGTGGGAGTTGGTGAGGGTACCGCAGCAACGGTTTTGGGTGACGTTGTTTGCCGGCGCACCTCAAGGGACGCGGTGCCAGTCGCCCGCGTCAGGGAGGCTTTATCGGACGCTGATGCACGGCCCGACTCAATGACTCCTGCCATGATGGCCCCCACGGCGACCGCGATAGCCACAAACGACTCAGGGCGATCAGTGTGATCTTCAGAGTGCGGTTCATCCGCCGTTCAGCCATACCGGAAGTGTAGGCAGTTCCAGAGCCAGGCCCGAGTCCGTGCGCATTGATGACGACGTGTGGCGGCACCGATCGAGCGCGGTAATCACCAGCGGAGCAGGACGGCAGGACTCGAGACCTGTGCTTGGAAAGACTTGGGGCACTGGTTCCCCCCGGCTTAGGGCACCGGGGCACGGCTCGGCCTGGTCACTTGCTCCATTCACCCGGCTGCAATTAGTCCGAAAGCGCTGCTGCAGCCACTCAGGCCGCGTGTGGGTCCGGCAAATAGAGGCAGGCGCACCACCCTCACAAGCAACTGGAAAATGTAAGCGAAAAATTGTTGGAAAGCTTGAACGACAAGCCCTGCAGCGGTCATCGTGCCAAGATAACAGGGGCCATGTGGAGGATCGGCCGGCTGGACGTCGACGACTATATCGAAGAGGCGTACCGGCGCACCGCCGAACGGATCGCCGCCGGCGAGCTCGAGGACGAGGGCGAGTCGGACAGAGGGTAACAGGCTGCCCAGCGGGGCGAGTGCAGTTACGCTGGGCCTGTGGAACGCGTGCTGCTGGACGAGGTGATCCAGACCGATTCTGGGCAACTGGACCTTTCGTGGGGCGAGGATGGTTGCTTCGACGGTGACTTTGACCGTTCATACCAAGGCCAGGTCAACGGGTTGGTGGGTGCCGCCCTTCCCAAGGGGGTACACGTCAACCTTGCTCGCCGGTCGGGCGGGTCGCCTGTTCGGATGGTGCTTCTGGACGCTCCGGCGGGAAGCGATGACGGGCAGTGGGAGGACGTCGTCGAGGTATCCATCACGCTTCCTGAGGGACACAAAGTGGCCTTGAGTACCTGGGCTGGCGAGAACACAGGGACCATAGACATTCCGCCTGGTTCCTACCGGCTGCGTGTCAGTGCCAAGGGCCGGGATGAAGGTCACGCAGGGGAGTTCGCCGAGGGCACGGTCGATGACTACCTGCTTCAGCTTTGGACCGCACCGTGGCAGCCCGACGCCATCCTCCGGACTGGGAGTGATGATGCCAGGTACTGGCATCAAGAAGTTGGAAGCCGCCGCTAGGGCCCCGCTTTGGGAGGGTCCGCTAGCGGCCAAATTTTCGACAGGACTCGTGGCGTCCTGTTTGCTGGTTTCTGCCAGGCCGGACACCCCCCGCGCCTCCCTCAGGATGTGGCACCCCCGGAGCACCATGGAGGTATGACGGCTCCAACCGTGGAGGCGGCGATCCACAAGCTGATGGATCTCGCCTGGAATGTTGTCTACGACCTCCTCCAGGAGCGGGGGCTGCTCGAGGCCGGTTTGTTCGTCGAGGAGTACACGGTCGTCCACTCCGCAACGTGGCCGTCCTATTCGTGGACACACGGCCGGTGGACGCCATCCCCTTCCATCACGACATCCTGGGCGCTGACGACCCGGCCAGTTACTTCACGCTGCCGGGCTGATTGTGAGTGCGGCGCACATGCTGTGCCGACAAAGAAGTTCTGCCATATTGGTGCCACGTGACCAGACACCGAGAGGGGCGATTGATGGGCGTATGGGGTTACCTGCCGTTTGAGAACGACGACGCGTTGGACTGGCTGGAGGAGCTCGAAGCCGGCGGATCGGACGTCTTCCGCCAGGCGTTGGCGAAGGCCGGCGACCGGTATGTGGAGGCGCCGGACGGGGCCGCTGCCCTCGCCGCCGCCGAGGTCACGGCCGCCAGCCAGGGAAACCCGCTGGGGGACCTGCCGGAGAACGTCACCGACTGGGTGACCGCCCACGGGCTTGAGATCACCGCCGAGGACGTGGAGATGGCCGTGGAGGTGGTCGACCGGGTTCGCACTCAGCGATGGCTCGAGGAGACAATTGACTCCCAGGAGCTTTCCTCCATCGCCGGCACCTTCCGCCGGAAAGAGCTGGCAGCGAAGTGATGTGGAGTATCTGCGGAGTCTGCCCTGTTCAGGCCGGAGGTGCTGTGCAAGACTTCCGGCATGGACGACCCGCGAAGCCGTATTCTGCCGCTCCTCCGCCAAGGTGAACACCTTTTATGGATTGGGCAACCGGACCCCAAGGTCCGATTTACCGGTGCGGACGCCTTCCTGGTGCCGTTCAGCATCCTCTGGGGCGGCTTCGCGATCTTCTGGGAGTTCATGGCTGTCACCACCGCCAAGCAACAGCCCTTCTTCGCACTTTGGGGCATCCCCTTCGTCCTGGTCGGCCTCTACTTCATCTTTGGCCGGTTCATCGTCAAGAAGCGGCGGAAGCTCCGCACGGCCTACGGGCTCACTGACCGCCGCGCGATTGTCTGCGTGGGGGATAGATCCGTTTCAGAGTCGCCCGTGAGTGGCATGCCAACCAAGGTTGACCGGTCCAAGGACGGACGGCATGTCAGTATTACCTTCGGGCCTCAGGGAGGACTCTTCGGGATGGGGATGGGAATGTATCAGAACACGGGGATGGACTTCTTCAGTGCCGGGCTCGGGCAAGCGGTGGCCTTTTACGACGTTGCGGACACCGACGGGCTGCTCAATGCCTTGGACCAGGCCCGAGTCGGCTAAGGCCAGGCGCCGGGCGGGGATGGGCACCTGGATCCTGCTCGTTCTCGCCTCGATACTCCTGATCGGCTACGGCATATGGCGCGCCGGCTGGCACATCCGGCTTCCTTCTCCGGCAGAACAGCGAGAGGTCTGGACCGGCAGTCTCTTCATCTACGCCGGCTGCGCGCTGTCGCTCGGGGCTGCCGTCTGGTCCGGCGCACGTCATCTGGGCGCGCGGCCGCCGGCAGCGGGGATAACGCCAGGCGAGGAGAGCCAGCCTGGGCAATCAGCCTGAAGCGGTGCTCCGTCATGATCACTGGTTGGCGTAGGCTCAAGGGCATGTCACGTCTTGGGGGAGTACGACATTGGCGGTACACGGCAGCTCTGGCAGCAGCAGTCCTAGGTGGCGGAGGACTCGCCGGCTGCGAATACCACGACGGATCCAACGAGCCGGCCGGCGACGCGACTGCCACTGTCAATGCTCAGCCACCGACGGTTTCTCATGAAAAGCCAACTCATGTTGTAGAGCTTGAGCAGGGCAACCGGGCAAAGCTGAACGAGGTGCTGGGCGTCCCGACTTCGGACACCTATATGGCCGTGACCGAGATGATCAGTGGCGGAATGAATTCCTTCGTCGTGAACGGTCGGGTTCCCGCTGACGGAAGCTACGACATCACAATGGCCTGCATTGGCACTTCGCAAGCCAGGATGGTCTTGGACCAGCGCAAGCCTGGAGGATCCTCACTCAACCACTCCTTCGATTTCACATGCGGCACGCCCGCTGTCCAGACTGTTGACCTGAAGTCTGGCGGGATAACGGTCGATGTCATCAACGGAGAAGTCGATGAGTCGGAGTGGGGAACGGGGGCATTCGCCTCGGTACGCATCACTGCAGCTATGCACTGAATCAGTAGCCGGCGGCGGGGCTGCACGTTGTGTCTGGCTCCAGACGCTGCCGCACACATGAAGCCTGAGACCCGTTCCTGATAGAAAGACCACTGTGAAGCAGAGTATTTTCGCCCGCGTCGCCCAGCTCGCCAAGGCCAACCTGAACGCCCTCCTGGACTCCGCCGAAGACCGCAGAAGATGCTGGACCAGATGGTCCGGGACTACTCGGAGAACATCCATGAGGCCGAGGCCGCCGTCGCCACCACGATCGGCAACCTCCGCATGGCCGAAGAGGACCACCACCGCGCCATCAACGAAGCCACGGACTGGAGCCGCAAGGCCATCGCCGCGTCCCACAAGGCCGACGAGTTCCGGGCCGCCGGGAACAGTGTGGACGCCGACAAGTTCGATGCCCTCGCTAAGGTCGCCATTGGCCGGCAGATGACCGCCAAATCCACCGCCAAGGCCCAGGAGCCGTCTCTGGCCGCGGAGAACGAGGTCGTCGACAAGCTCAAGGGCGGCCTGGGCCAGATGCGGGGCAAGCTCGGTAAACTGACCGCCAAGCGCAACGAACTGGTCAGCCGCTCCCGCGTTGTCGCCGCCCAGTCCCAGGTCAACGACGCCCTCAAAGCCTTGGACACCGGCGACCCGACATCGGCCATTGGCGGGTTCGAGGAGAAGATCCGCCGCGAGGAGGCCACCGTCCGCGGCCAGCAAGAGCTTGCCGCCTCATCCCTGGACGCCCAGGTCGCCTCCTTCGAAGACCTCGGAGAGCAAACCGAAGTGAAGGCCCGGCTCGCCGCCCTCAAGACCATGGACCGCAAAGCCATTGACTACTAAGATTCATCGCCGGAGACACCGGACGCTCGCCCGGTCGGGGCATTTAGCGCTGCCAAGGCCGCAGTGCAGATGCAGCAACTCGTGCTGAGGGCTGAACCCTTGCAGCTCCTGACCGAGGGTGCCACAATGCCAAGACGGAACTGGGGTCCTTTCGATGAAGGGAGCCCGTCATGAAGCAGACGTTCCGGCCATGGGTCGTCGCAAGCCTGTGTGTGCCGCTGATCATTACTGTTGGCACCGGCTGCAGCCGCTCAGTCAAACTTGGCGCCACGGCTGTCCACGAGCTCCAGGCGGTTGGAAAAGCATCCAGTGAGGTTGCCCTGTCCGCCGAGGAAGTATCCCGGCAGTCGCGGCTCTACGGGGTCAGCGCTGATGCGATGTCCTCGGTAGCGGACAGCGTGAACACCCAGTCGGGTTGGTCCGACCCATTGACGGACATCAACAACCTCTACCGGCAAAGCAAGGACTCCAAGACAGTCCAGCTGGCTGTTAGCGTGGGTTGCGACGGCCTGACCGGGAAACTTACGAGCCAAGACACCCTCTACACCTCATTGGGTGGTGCCGTTCAGGGGCTGGGCCCAAACAAAGCCAAGAACTTCATGGATTCCACCAAGGACCTAAACGAGAAGCTGGTCAGGATCGCCAGGACTGGAAATGATCAAGCCAAGGCCGCAGCGGCGTGGCTGTGCTACAGCTACCAAAACGCTCCCTGAGAATGGGCAAGGGGCGTCGCCGCTAGTGCTGGCTGGAAACCGTTCCAGGCTCATCAAGCCTGTTCTCACAGACCGAATCTAAAACGGCCCTGGGCTCGCCTCTCGTCACACATAGGATGGCCGAGTGACTGACGAACCGAACCAGCCGCGCTTCCTGACGCCCACCCAGGTCGCAGAAGAGCTGAACGTGAAGCCGAACCAGGTCCACGCGCTGATCAAGGCGGGCAAGCTTCGGGCGTTTCAGGTGGGTGGCCGCGGTATGTGGCGCATCGGCCGGCATCGAGCTCAGCGGGTGCGGGTACATCGGAAGAGCTGCACTTCTGCGCCGATCGGCTGTAGGACGATGTACGAGTAATTCAAATAGCCCCTCTTGGCAGAATTGCGCCCATCCTGGTGGCAGCCCCGTCTTCAACACCCACGCGTGCTGGGCCCCCGCCGTCGTCGGCTGAATTCGGCGCCAACGAATGCGGCCTGTTCGAGCATTGAAGGGGGCAAGCACGGCAGGCGTCTAGAGGGCTAAAGGGCAACCCGCGACACACCCTTAGAGTATTTTGCTCGTGTCGCCCAGCTCGCCAAGGCCAACCTGAACGCCCTCCTGGACTCCGCCGAAGACCCGCAGAAGATGCTGGACCAGATGGTCCGGGACTACTCGGAGAACATTCCATGAGGCCGAGGCCGCCGTCGCCACCACGATCGGCAAACTCCGCATGGCCGAAGAGGACCACCACCGCGCCATCAACGAAGCCACGGACTGGAGCCGCAAGGCCATCGCCGCGTCCCACGCGGCCGACGAGTTCCGTGCAGCCGGAAACCTCGTGGACGCCGACAAGTTCGACGCCCTCGCCAAGGTCGCCATCGGCCGGCAGATGACCGCCGAATCCACCGCCAAAGGCCCAGGAACCGACCCTCGCAGCCCAGAACGAGGTCGTCGACAAGCTCAAGAGCGGCCTGGACCAGATGCGCGGCAAGCTCGGTGAGCTGACCGCCAAGCGCAACCAGCTGGTCAACCGGGCCCGGGTGGCCGCGACCCAGTCCCAGGTCAACGACGCGCTTCGTGCCCTGGACGCCGGAGACCCCACCTCAACCATCGGCCGGTACGAAGAAAAGATCCGCCGCGACGAGGCCACCGTCCGCGGCCAGCAGGAACTCGCAGCCTCATCCCTGGACGCCCAGTTCGCATCCCTCGAAGACCTCGGCGAGCAGACCGAAGTGGAAGCCCGGCTTGCGGCCCTGAAGTCCATGGACCGGAAAGCCATCGACTACTAGGGCGCTACCTGCATCATTTTGGACCGGTTCCGTTCTTACGGCTCCCGGTCGATCCTCGCATTCCTCGCCGTTATGAAGCCGTTTTTCTTCGCCAAATACCCAAGGTATTCTTTCCCGGTCCGAGGGACAGCAGAGTGTGTGCTGAAGTCAGTAGTGGACGGGTGGAAGAAGCATATTGTGCCGTTCTTTTTTACGAGGTCCTGCAGCAGGAAGAACTCGACATACCCGTTGAAATCCTGGAACAGGGCGAAGAAGTTCTCGTACCTGAGCAGGGGTTTCGCCAGAGGGTTAGGCCGCCCAAGATAGTGGAGCCGAATGCACTCCAGCGTCAGGTCGAAGCGATCGGCGATGCGGGGATGGCAGCCGCGTGCGCCGTTAATGGTCATCTGTTTGTTGATCTTGTTTCCTGGAAAGACGATCGTGCTCCCGGCCGTGTAGCCAAGGTACTCCGGGATGTCGCCTTCATGGACTTCGCGAATTGCCCGCGACGCCTTTCCCAGGAGCCTGGTGGTGATGGCATCGCTAGAAACATGGAAGGTTCCCAGCGAGGACCTATGCGCTAGATGGAATCTGCCTTCATATGTTAAGTCGAAGCGTCCTCCGATAGGCAGCTCCTTGCTCCACAAGAGCTGGTGGTGCCGGCGCAGCGTCGGGCTGTACTTGTCGGGATCCTTCCCGCCAGCATCGTCGTGGTAGTCGAAGGACGTATCGACGCCGGCGGTCATGCCGTTTTCCCATGGCGAGCCGCGGCAAGTTCGGCAAGGTCGCGGATGAGCCGCCGCACTTCGTGCTCTCGGCCCGTGAGTGCCGGAGCCAGTTGCACTGGCCGTGGCTTTGCCAGGGGGCCCCGTGGCGGAGAAGGGACAATCGCCGGCGAGGCTTCTGCTTCTTTTGCGGACGGGATTCTGCTCGTGCTCATACGTCCCCCAAACGTCGTCCTTGCCTGCCTTGAAATCACTGTAGGAACTCAGGAGGACGTGAGGGAAGGGGAATGCGGAATCCTCGGGAACTCTTGAGTCCACCTTGATCTTGATCGAACGTTGGTAGGGTGCGCCACGCATCAATGCATGGCATGGCCGAGTTAGGTGGCGGGCATGTGCACGGTGTAGGCCTTGGCCCTGCGTTTTATGCCTCGGAGCATCTTCTGCATTTCTTTATCACGGGAGAGCACCCACAGCTCGTACTCATTTTGAAGGTCCAGCCAGTGCTGTGCAGTCGTGCCGAGAGCTGCGGCGAACTGTGCTGCCGATGTTCGGGTGATTCGCGTCTTGCCGTTGACCACGTCGCTGACAAACTGAACGGGTCGGCCGATTACCTCGGAAAACATCGCTTGGTTCCAATGAAACTTATCGATGTACCAGGCCAATTCTTCGCCTGGCCGTTCCGGTTCTCGCATGTTGGGTCTCCTTGTGCGGTGGTTATTTCTCGGTCCCTACGGTGGGGACCAGTTGGTGTTGGTTGGAAAGACTGCGTCCTCCCTTGACCAAATGGGATGGAGGTCGAACCATTCGTCTGTCGTACCGCTCGGCCTGCACTCTTGGCTAGCTGCCAGCCATGCGTCGGTGGCGCCTTCGATTCGGGCCGAAGATCGTACATCTTCCTCAGGGGTGCGGTACTGCTTATCCGCTGGTTTCTGGCGTAGATTTCCAACGAGATCCGTTGGGCAACCAGATCGACGACTTTGGTCTACTGGTTGATGGCATCGACGTACGACTGCGGATTCACTTCTTTGGCCTGCGCGCCGCAGGAGCTGACACTCATCAGCGCAGCCACAGCCGCCAGTCCAGCGGCCACCTTCTTGTGAAGCGTGATTGCCCGCTTCCTCATACGACCTCCTACCCACACTGTAGGAAGTCATAGGAGGGTGCGGAATGCCTCCCTCTTTTTCTTGGCACGATCTTGAGCTTCCGTTCTGAGGCCGGGCATCGAGACGGCCGCCACACATAGCATTGCCGGGTGACTGACGAACCAACACTGCGCTTCATGACCCCCACCCAGGTCGCGGACGAGCTCAACGTGAAACCGAACCAGGTCCATGCCCTGATCAAGGCAGGCGAGCTTCGTGCGTTTCAGGTGGGTGGCCGCGGTATGTGGCGCATCGGCCGGCAGTACGTCGAGGACTACATCGCCGAGGCGTACCGGCGTACCGCCGAACGGATCGCCACCGGTGAGCTCGAGGACGCCGGGCCGGAAGACGAAGAGCCATAGTGGCGGACCGCGTTCGCCCTTAGACTCTGGCCATGAGGAAGTGGGCCGCTGAGCATCCAGTCCTGTCGTCCGCCCTTTTCGCCGTCTTCGCCGGCGTCGTCGTCCTAATCGTTGACATACTCCTGGGACGAAAGCTGGATACCGCTGTTGCGAATACAGTGTTCTGGATGTTGTTTTTCTGGGGCAGCAGCTACTTCGCTCAAAAGCGCACTCGGAAGACCAAGGCCAGGCTCGACGAGCACGGCCAGTCGCTCATGTTCCTGCGGTACCCGGACTCCAGGCTGGGATCTTTGAGCGGCGTCTGGCAAATGGGCGTCGCGACGCCGGCGCCGGGTCGGATCGACTTCCAGCCGGTCGTCTACGAAGACTTGGTCCCCATCGGCCGCAGCAGGGCCCTCACCGGACTCCTTGGCGCTCCATCCCCTCCGCGCAAGGCTGACCGCCACGATAACAAGCAGGCAGTGCCGTACGGCTTCCAGGTCATCAGCTTCGACTCAGACGGTGGTCCCATCGAAATCGCAGCCAGCCCTGACACGGTCCAGAAGATCCAGGAAGTCGTCGAGCCAGCCTCTCCATAGCCGCCCACCGAAAGATCAGCTCAAGCACCTTGCCCCTGCCGCCGGCCGGTGATTCAGTTCATCCATGCCAGCACCGGCGAAAGAACCCCAAGGCGGCCAACCTCCGGCCTCCAAAGAGGAAGCCCGGCGAAGGATCAACCGCCTGACGTACTGGTCACTGCCATTCGTCGGGGTCTTTGCTGTGCTGAACCTGATCCCGAACGTCCCATGGCCGTGGCGGGCCGGGATGCTGGCGGTCGAGGTCGTCTTCGTCATCGTCTACGGGACCGCGGCGGTGCGGTTATTGCTCTGGCAGCGCGACGAGTACTGGCGGGAACGGGGGAGGGACGGACCCCAAACACCCGGAACGGTTCCCGAACGACGCTTGGAACGATGACCGGCAGTAGTGGCGCTACGCTGGGGCTGTGGAACAGGTACTCCTTGACCAGGTGATCGAGACTGATTACGGCCAGTTCGATCTTTCCTGGGGTGAGGAGGGCACCTTTGACGGAGACTTTGACCGCTTCTACCGGGGACAGATCAACGGTCTAGTGGGCGCAGCCAACTGGCAAGGGGTTCATGTTAACCTTGCACGGCGCTCGGGCGGCTCGCCCGTTCGCATGGTTCTGCTGGATGCACCACCGGGAAGCGATTACGGGCAGTGGGAGGACGTCGTCGAGGTATCTATCGCGCTGCCGAACCGGCATGAGATGGTCTGGAGTGACTGGTGGGGCCACACCGGGCCCGTAGGACTTCCGCCAGGTTCCTACAGGCTGCGTGTTAGCGCCAAGGGCCGGGATGAGGGGCACCTCGGGGAGTTTGCCGAGGGCGCCGTCGACGAGTATCTCCTGCAGCTGTGGCCGGCGCCGTGGCAGCTCGATGCAATACTCAGCACCGGGAGCGAGGACGCCAGGTACTGGCATCGAGAAGTTGGCGGCCGCAGGCCGGAGTAGTTTCCCGGCCTTCTGATGTAGGCACATTAGGGACACACCTGCCCTGGTCCGCAAATCTGTCGGTGCCCGGGAGGACCATGGAATCATGACGGCTCCAACGGTGGAGGCGGCCATCCATGAACTCATGGATCTCGCCTGGAATCTTGTCTACGACCTGCTCGATCAGCGGGGGCTGCTCGGTGACGGACTGTTTGTCGAGGAGTACACCGGCATCCACTCCTGGGTCGAAGACCTCACCCGGTACACCGTGGTGCACTCCCGGACGGTCGCGGTCCTGTTCGTGGACACCCGGCCCGTTGACGCCATTGCCTTCCACCACGGCCTGCTGGGCGCCGACGATCCGAAGCGCTTCTTCAACGTTCCGGTCTAAAGCAGACCCCCAGAACCATGCGCGGTGGGGAAGCCAACCCGAACGACTCGCTATCAGTGCTGCTCAGCCGATTGGATGGCCCTCCCTGCAGGTGCTTTCGCCGGGCAAGATGTCATGGCCTTGGAGGCAGGTCACGGCAGGGGGTACAGGGGTGTCGTGGGTGGTGAAGAAGAGACTGCTCTTGCCGTGGCTGACGGCGGCGCCTTCCCGCTGGAGCCAGGAAAGCCTGTGTTCATCCGGCTTTTTCTCCGTGCCGTCAGTCCGAGTGGAGTGATGAAATGGGTTTTTGACCACGGAAACCGCGACCTTTCCAAGATGCGCCGCTCTGCAGAATTGCAGCATTCAGACGCCACCTTTTAAGCCTGGACCGGAGGGGACGGGTGGGTTAGGCAGTGCTTTTCTCAGTGACCCGGTGTGCAGATGCGGTCCAGGGCTTCGTTGAGTGAGGTTTCGATCCGGTCGTTCAGGTAGTAGCGCTTGTCCTGGGTTGAGGGGTCCTCGAGCTCGGTGGGCATTGGTGGTGTTGTAACTGTCATGGCGGCCTGGTACGCGCCGTCTCCGCTGCTGACCGCGACGGTCTGGTAGTCCAAGAACGTGCCCCGGCCCTCGTGCCGCGAGTCTTTCGAGCATCCGTCTGCATGCTCCCACACGCCGAGCCCGTATGGGTTAAAGCCGGGGCTGGTTTTCATTTCCCGCAGGGAGGACGCTGAGAGTGCCCGTCCTTGGAAGATTCCGGCCATGAGGAGGTTCAGGTCGTCCATGGTCGATACAGCGCCGGCTGCCGGGTTGCCGACCGTGAAGGTGTTGTCTGTGATGTCTACCCTCTCACCGTGCAGGGTCACGTAGCCATGCAAAAGCCCGTTCTCGTTGAGATCGACATGATCCAGGCTGGTGTTCTTCAAGCCGAGAGGGTCAAAGACCTGCTCCTGCATGATCTGGACGTAGGGCTTGTGCCGCAGCGTCTGGAGGAGGAGGCCGAGTGCGAGGTAGTTCGTGTTCGAGTACTTGAATGACCCGACATCGGTCGCGGTCCAGGGGAGGGTTCCTGCCAGTTGCAGGCCCTGCTCCATCGTGAGTGTTTGGGCCAGCCCAGAGTGGAAGTCAACATCCTTTGGCAGGGCATCGTTGACTTCGGGCATTCCGGACGTATGGCTGAGCAGCTGCCTCACGGTGATCGGCGCCTGCGGCTTGAGCGAAGACGTGAATCCAGGGATGACGTCATTGACGGGATCGTCAAGGCCGATGAGGTTGTCGTCCACGAGCTTCAGCACGGCCACGGCCGTCATCGTCTTGGTGACACTGGCGACTTGAGCACGGTCCGTTGGCTGCGCCGGGGTCTTGGTCTCAAGGTCCCGCACGCCATACGCCCTGGACCACTCGCCCTCGGGCCAGCGGATCTGAACGACGACGGCTACCGCGCCCTCGTTCAGGAACAGCTGGATCTGATTTTCGAGGGAAGCGAAGAGGTTCGGTGAGCTTGACGTCGGTGCGGGCTCATCGATGGAATAGGTACAGCCAGATACGAGGAGGACGGCTGCGAGGGCCGCCCGACTCCAGATGGTATTCGTCGTGGTCATTGCCGCATCCGCTCGGGACGAGATGACAGTTGTCGGGGCCGCCCGCGGCATCCGGCCAGACTTTCAGCGGCGACGTCGCCCCAAACCCTTTAACACCCTTTCGGGGCTGCAGAGTCGGTCGAGGGGCTCGCTGAGGGCTGACTCGGTCGGGTCACGGCCAGGACTGCAGCGTGCTTGTCTAATCAGGAACTGGACCCCATCTATTGCCCGGGCGGTCTTGGGCCGACAGGTGCCCCGACCAATTGGCGCTCGGGTCATACTTCCCGCACTTAGTACAGCGGCGGCGGAACCCGCCATCTGAGTCAGTTTCTGCGAGCCAGTGGTGCCCAATATTGAGCCTGCACAGCAAGGCCTGGATCATGACCGCTCCTTTCCAGGAATGTGTTGCCCAGCCCACTTTCCATTATGTTCCTGAAACCGCTGTATGGATCCTTGATAAGGCCATCACGAACCAGCAGAGGTTTCAGGAGGATCGTGACCTGGCCCCAGCATCCCGGGAACCGTCTTCCGCCATGACCTCCTGGGCGCCGACGACCCGAAGTGCTTCTTCACGTTGCCGGACTGAGTAGCTGAAGGATGCAGCAGCCCTCGCGCTGGAACGTTGCCTATCCCGGGAAGCTGTTGGGGTCAGGCCTGGATTCGCCCGTCCACGCCTGGCCGTCCCAGTATCCAAGCACTCCGGGTGTTGCCGTTGGATACCATCCAGCCGGCGGCAGGGCTGGCTGCTGCGGCAGCTGGACCGGGCCAGGGGTCGGAGTTGAAATGTGCGTCGCTGACGAGCCTTCGAGCGTTCCATGATCTGCTTGTCCGACTTCCTGACGACGGCCCTTGTAGTTCTCATCAGATAGCCGCTGGACTAGCTGTCTTGCTACCTGGAGGGACGTGACGTGGTGGGTCCACATCCGCCCGTCCCAGTACCGGGCACTTCCGTCGCCTTGGTTGTACCAGCCTGCCGCAGCCCCGCCGGCGTTGAGGCCTGCGATGAGGAACTCCGTGAAGCGTGCTGTGATCCGATCGGAGGCTTTTGGTGGAGGGGACACCAGATTGTGCATGTGGGTTGTCACCTGCATCTCTGCGTCCGCCTGGCTAAGCCGCCCGGCCGACACTTCCGCATCGGCCCAAGCGCGCATCCGCTGATACTCCGCGTCCAATTGCTGACGCTGGAGTTGGGCGAGTTGGACGGCAGCCAGTTGGGCCTGGACGGCGGTCTGTTGTGCGATGGTTCGTTGGACGTTCAGCTGTTGCCGTCCGGTAATGAAGCTGCCGACATTCGCCGCGGTGTTCAGCCGGTTACCCTTCATCTTGCCCATGGCACCCCCTGGAGAATCATGCCAATGACGCCCCGCACTGGCCTGCGTCTGGAGACGCACAAGGGGACTTTATCCCAAAGGGATCTTGGAAACGCTAAACATTTGACGAGATTACCCTCAAGATTTGGGAGTCTCCGGGCGGTTCACCCGAAACCCCCATGCCGCGCCCTGGTTAGCGGGTACCCCTGGGACAGTCACTTCCGCTGAATCGGCCCCTTGGGCTTGCCCTTCACCGCGACCAGGATGGCCAGCACCAGGGTGGCGAGGGCAAGCGGCAAGACCATAAGCGGCGCGCCGGGCAGCCCTGAGTTGCCGGCCACCATGAAGCCCAGGCAGCCGAGCATCATCAGGCCCGAGAAGGACGTCACCAGCCATGGCGTCACCCCGCCCTGCTTGCGCTGCTTGGCCAGGATGACGATGCCGGTCACGAGGCAGCCGATGGAGCCGACGATCAGAAAGACGTTCATCCACCCGTTGAACGGGGCGGCTTGGGCTGCTGCCAGTACCCGGACGGGGGTTAGTAGTCGGCAGGAGCCTGGGGGTTGTTTGCGGGGACTGGTGGCTGGCCGGTGTGTTCGGGATGCAATGGCTCGCCTAGCGTTGATATTCGACGGGAACACCTTGCGCAAGAACCAGCAATGACACCCCAATACGGGCAATCTTACGATGGCCCCTGGGCGTTCCATGCCCAAGAGCGCTTTCAGCTGGAATTGGGCGGGATTGTGTCGATGCCGGGGAAGGTCTGGCATGCTGGAGCCAGCCCGTGAGCGTACACCAGGAGGCGCGATGATGGGCGCGTGGGGCTGTCTTCCGTTCGAGGACGACGACGCGCTGGACTGGCTGCAGGATCTCGAAGCCGGCGGAGCGGACGTCGGGCGCCAGGCGCTGGCGAAGGCCGACAACAGGTACGTCGAGGCGCCCGATGGGGCGATTGCTATGGCCGCGCGGAAGTGACCTCTGCTAGCCAAGGCAACCCGCTGGGGGAGTTGCCGGAGAGCGTCGCCGACTGGGTGACTGCTCACGGGCTTGAGATCACCGTCGAGGACGTGGAGATGGCCGTGGAAGCGGGCGAACGGGTCGCGGGGGAGAAGTCCGAGCTGGCCGAGCTGTGGGTCGACGCCGACGAACCGGAATGGCGCGAGTCCCTCGACGACCTCACGGAGCGGCTGCGGGTCGCGTTGAGATAGCTGCCAGTACCGTCCGTGACGCACGAGGGCCATCATTAATAGTGCGAGATACGCGGACGGGAGAAGCCCATGAAGGCCCTGCTGTGCAAGCTCAATATCAGCCACAAATGGCATGTCGAACACGCCGAAGACGGCAGCATGTATAAGCGCTGTCTCCGCTGTGGAAAGGACGACGACGAGCGCCAGAGGGGAGGCGGCGAGTTCAGCGGCTGGGTAGGACCAGTCGGCGGAGGCGGGATCTAGGCCGCCGGCCTCCTGAATGGCATAGCTGTGGTCCTACGTCGGCTCGTCACCGTCCTGCGCAGCAGGTGACACCGTGTGTCGATGATTGCGTCAACGAACTGCTAGTCCCGGACCGCATCCGGCCGCTCAGGATCAGGTGCTTTGTCAGCTGGCTGGCTTGCAGAGGCGATCCAAGGCATCGTTGAGGCTCGATTCGATCTGGCCGTTCATGAAATTCCGCTTCTCCTCGCCGGCTGGGTCCTCGAGTCCGGTCGGCAGCGGTGGCACGGTCACCGTCATCGTTGCCTGGTACCGCCCATCTGCGCTGCTGACCGCTGTCGTTTGATGGCCCCAGAGCGAGCCTAAACCCTCGTGTCTCGACTCTTTCGAGCACCCGTCCGAGTGCTCCCACATGCCCAACCCGTAGGGGGCGAAGCCGGAGCTGGTCTTCATTTCCTTCAGGGACGTCGATGAGACCGCCCGGCCGGTGAAGAGGGCGGCCATAAAGAGGTTCACGTCTTCGACAGTGGACGTCGCTCCTTCAGCCGGGTTGCCCGCCCAGGCAGCGTTGTCTGTGACGTCGACCCGTTCACCCCGGATGGTGGCGTAGCCGTGCAGAAGTCCGGGCGAGGTGGGGTCGACTGGTTTCAGGCTCGTGTTCTTCAACCCGAGCGGGTCAAAGACTTCCTCCTGCATGACCTGGTTGAAAGGCTTGTGCCGCAGTTCCTGTATCAGGAGGCCGAGTGCTAGGTAGTTCGTATTTGAGTACTTGAAAGTCCCCACGCTGGCCGCGGGCCACGGGAGCGTCCCAGCCAACTGCAATCCACTCTCCATTGTGAGCTTCTGAGAGAGCGCATGTCGGAAGTCGACATCTTGTGGCCCGGCCTCGTTGACCTCGGGCATGCCGGACGTATGGCTGAGCAGTTGCCTGACGGTGATCGGCGCCGGGGGGCTTGAGTGCGGACGTGAATCCGGGTATCACGTCATTGACGGGATAGTCGAGACCGATGAGGTGGTCCTCTACGAGCTTCAGCACGGCCACGGCTGTCATCGTTTTGGTGACGCTGGCGATCTGTATCCGGTCCCTGGTCTGCGCCGGAGTCTTGGTTTCCAGATCGCGTACGCCGTAGGCCTTAGACCACTCGCCCTCGGGCCAGCGGATTTGAACAACGGCGGCCACCGCGCCCTCGTCAAGGAAGAGCTGGATCTGATTTTCGAGGGGACCGAAGGCGCTCGGTGCGCTTGATGAGGGTGCGGGCTGATCGTTGGAATAGCTACAGCCAGATACGAAGAGGACGGCTGCGAGGGCCGCCCGACTCCAGATGGTATTCGTCGTGGTCATTGCCGCATCCACTCGGAACGAGATGACAGGTTTCGGCCGCTTGCGGCACCACATCCGGCCAGACCTGCGGCGGCACCGCCGTCCCAGCAGCTCAATTTTACGGCTGGCTATTGTGGCAAGGAAGCTTCAGCCCGTTGACCGGATTTCTTCTCGAGTCTTGAGTTCCCAGCCCCGCATCGCCACACGCTAAGCGCTCAGCCTGCTGTTCGCGTCCGCCGCTGCCTTCCGTGCCGCCAGCCGGGTATGGTCTCATTCAGAAGCTTTTCCCTGACCGGGTCGAGTCTCCCGGCCCGGTGGTCGATGCGCTGGGTGTGCAGCCAGACACCCAGGGTGCGCTCCTCGTGCTCGTCGGTCTTGTTGTGCCGGGGCGAGTCGCCTCCGGCAACCAGCCATGCAGTGACCGCTGCCAGACGCTGCTGCCACCGGGCCGCGTCGGCGTCCCGCTTCGTGGGCTGTTCCCGCCAGTTCGGGATGGCCTCCAGGGCCTGGGCGTAAACAGGGGAGAGGTCCCCGTCCGCGGCCTCTTTCCGGCGCCTCTGCAGCCACGTGGCCAATGCGCGTTCCCGGGCGGTGCCGCCTCTGGCCGGCAGACGGCCCTCATTCGCATAGAGAGCCAGGATGTCGTCCAGGTTCCGTTGGCCGGGGGCCGTCAAGCGCTGGGGCTTGGAGAAGGCAGCCACGTGGGCCGTCCGGAGTTCGGTATCCTTCCGGGCGGCAACCGCCAGGTGGTACCGGACGGTCGTCTCTGCGGCGCCGACGACCGCGGCGATCTTCGGCGCCGGAATGCCGCTGCGGTACATCTGCACCCCCTCCGGGTCCGTGGCGCTGCGCCTGGTCTGTCTCATCAGCTGGTTCGCGAGCTCATTCCGGAGAGCCACCTCGGGGACGTGCGGCCCGTTTCAGCTCGGCGATCCGCAACCGCAGGAACACAATGGTAAGGACCAAGGCGTACACCGCCAGGACAGTCACGACGATCATGAAAACTGGGTACAGGATGCCCAGGATTCCGAAGGCTGGACTGAGACTAAACATCGCTACCCCCAAGTAGTCGTTGCCCCAAGGCTACGTGAGCGGAAGGCTTTGCGGGGGTTTTGTGGATAGGCGACACTGCCCAGGAAACCTCGTCCGTCTCGCATTGACGCCTTTTGGGTACTGCCATGAAAGGGGGTGGCTGGGGCTTCGGAGCTGAGGGAGGTGAACAGCGTGGAGAAGGTGGACCTCAAAGGCAAAGGAACGATGGAGCTGTGCGATGGGGTCCTTCTGCTGCGCTGGAGGCAAGGGGCCAACGTTGGCATTGACGTAGCCAAAGCCGCAATCGAAACCATCTCCACTCTGGGCGGCGGCCACAGGTTGCCCATCCTGGTCGAGGTTCACGGTGTGACCCACTCGGCGGCTGCACGGAGCGTCTTTCCTGACCCGTCCAGCGTCTCGCGCATGGCGCTGTTGGTAGCCTCTCCCGCCGATCATGTGGTCGCCAGGCTCCGCCTGCCGGTATCTCCGCCCGGATTCCCGATCAGGTACTTTACCTCTGAAGACACGGCACTGGCGTGGCTGCGTAAGTCGTCGGAAGAGACCGAAGCGTAGGGCCATTAGTCTGCTTTGCCGGGCAAGCGGACGACGCTACGTCCGCGCCGGGCCCAGATCAGGTTACGCCGAAAGGGTGCGCCCCGTTCGCTGAGCGCACCCTTTCCCCGGACGCTGCCTTGGTCCGTTTCTTCCTGCCTACGGCTTGCGGCCGGGCAAGACGAGGAGGGCGTCGCCGACTGGGCGTTCGCCGGTGGCGTCGGAGGGGGAGTTCATGACCTGGCCGCCCTGGACCATGGTGGTCGAGCCGCCGCCGTCGAGGTTCATGGCGTTGACCATGCCGAGCGATTTCGCCACGTGGGCTTCTTCGTTCAGGCTCAGGCCCAAGGACGTGGTTTGGCGGCCGTCGGCGGTGACCAGCAGGGTGCGGCCCTCGGCGTCCACTCCGGCGAAGGTGCGGGGGTTGCGCTTGTGGACCCAGCCGTAGAAGAAGCTGTTGCTGTCGTTGGTCCGGACCACGCCGTCGCGCTTGGCGGTGACGTCCATCTGCCCGTTCTGAACCAGGGTCGGGCCACCGTTGACGACGTCCGTCGACGGGGTGGTCTTCAGGGACTTGCCGTTCTCGGTGAGCAGGTCCGTGTCGACCTTCAGTTTCTTGCCCGGGACGGCCACGGCGGCAAGCTTGTCGACGTCGGCGCCGATCGCCTGCACTGTCTGCCCGCCGGCGGGCACCGCGGTGCCTCGCGCGTGGTTGACGGCGGTGACGGTCCCTTGGGCATCCAGGACGACCTCGAGCCCGGGCCCGGCCGGGGTGGTGGGGCCGAACTCGGGAGTGAAGGAGACGATCTCGTCCGGGTCGGTGCAGGTGAAGTCGTGCAGGGGCAGGTTCGTCGGGGTGTCGTCGGTGCCGCCGCAGTTGCGGATCAGCCCGGGGACCCGGTCGACGCCATCCAGCGGCAGTTCCGCCGCGCCCGGCGCGGTGACGGTGCCGTGCCAGTGCAGCCGCTGGATGGAGGTGCCGTTCTTGTCCAGGACCAGGGAGGGGCGGTCGCCCACGGGCTCGCTGAGGACCTTGCCATCGTGGACTGCGGCCCCGGCGGGATCACCCTCGGCACCTGCCGCGGGGTCCATGGTGAAGAACCCACCGTTCACGCCGGCCAGGGACCCTGCTGCTGCGGAGAGCTGGCTGGTCGTCTCACGGTCTTCGATGTTGGGGCCAAACGAGGAGGTGAGGTCGCCCTTGAATTCCTTCGGATCGATCGTGAGCACCTGGAGATTCCAGGGTCCGCGGTCGTCCTCCCTGGTGCCGGCGTCGCCGTCCCAGCCGGTGTAGATCACCGAGGATTTGTAGCCCGCGGCCTTGATTCGGTCCGCGGTGGCGGTTCCGTCGGCTTTCGAGCTGAACTGGCCCACACGGACCCGGTAGCCGAGGTCACCGCCGGCGTCGGCCAGCTGGGGTGACTGGACGTGCTCGACACGGGCGGTGACTCCGGCGGCATTGAGCTTGTCGGCCACCTTCTGGGCTTGGGCCTGGGTGGACAAGGCGGAGGCGGGGGCGTCGGGGTCCGGCGAGGTGGATGGGACCGCGACTTCGGCGGTCCAGAAGAAGTCCTGGTTCGGGGCGCCGCGGGTGATCGTGGTCCGAGTCAGGCCCGGAGCCAGCGTGGTCACGTTCCGCGTCTCAGGCAGGTCCTGCGCGCCGAGGTCCAGATGGCCGGTCTGTGACGGTGCGGCCGCCTGCTGGTCGGGTGCGGGTGCAGTTTGCGCCGCGGTGGAGGCGCCTGCGGGGGTGAGGAAGGCGAAGGGGACGGACACGGCCAGGGCGGTGATTACCGCACGGCGGTGACGATTATTGGGGCTGATCATGGTTATCGACACTAAAGTGCCAGGAAGTCATAGCACCCTCCCACACACCGCGGTTATTCATGCCTTCGATGAGTGTTCATCAACCGTTCGGGGAACTGTGTCCGGATGTTCCGTCCAGATGCCGTAACCCCCGCGCAGCATGGAGAACTCTTGGGCGTACCCGGCTGCCTTTGAGCCTCGTGCTGGGCATAGGAAAAGGTGCGCCCCGTTCGCTGAGCGCACCCCCTTCATTCCCCTCGCACCGGATCCCTATCCGATGAAAACATCATAAGCATGCTGATAGTTAGTTTGGCGAGCATTGCGTATTCGTAGCCGTATCGCCACAAATATGTAATTGGCTGGGAGGTGTCGCGTATGAGCCAGACCTAGACTATTGTCCTGTCGTTGAGCTGCAGCCGCCGTGAGCGCCGCGGGAGTCCCTGGGCCCAGAATGTGATCATGAGTCCTGCGGTTGCTGCGCCGCCGGCGAAGGTCCAAGGTGAGGACCACAAGCCTTCCGCGGTGGGAACGTTGAAGGCCACCACGACTGCGACCAGAGCCAGAAGAACCCCAACGACCGCCTGCAGTTCCCTCGTCCGGTACTCGGGGCAGGCGAGCCGGATCATGGGGATAGTCGGCAGCAGGAACAAGTAGAGGCTGAAGACCGGGTAAATGACGTTGAACGTGAGGATCGCTCCGCCCAGCGCCAGCAGACCCAGGAACGTCAGCACCTGCAGCACCCTGAGCGGGTTCTCCCCGGGTCCACCGGCTCAGCATCAGCCCCCAGGCCGGCAGGCCAAGCAGCCAGCGGCCGGCCCAAAATCCCAGGTCCAGCAGCGCCAGCGGGACGAGCAGGACATCGGGCTGCAGGAACGCCATGGACTGCCACACCGACGGGAGCTTCCCGACTGGGCCGAAAATGCACGCCCGGATCAGCAGGTGGGCGGCTATATATTCGGGCAGCAGCTGGATGACAGAGTCCCAGCGCATGTCATACGACAGGAGCGTTAGGGAGAGGACCGTGACACTGACCGCTGGGAACGCCCACGGGTGGGCAGATTGGGAGAGCCCCCGCCTTCTACTCTGGACATGAGCAGAGAGGGCCTCGGCCCTGGGCGCCACGTGCGGTGGATCCTTCTTCAGGACTTCATCAGTTATGCCTGGCGGTACACCGGCCCTGGACGGCTAGTGTATTTGGGATGGGCGAGGACGTCGGCTGGCGCCAAGAGGCCCAACTCATATGCTCGTTGGACGGCCATTAGACGATCCCCCACATCGAGCTTGCGATAGATGTGTTCCAGATGTTTTTCGGCGGTGCGGGGTGAGATACGGAGCTTCCTGGCCATGTTCTCGGCGGTCGCCCCTTGACTCAGTAGCATCATGATGGCCATCTCGCGAAGCGTCAATTCAATTGTGGCGTCTTTCGTCAAGGCAGCAGGATTGCTTGGCGCAAGCCTAAGGTGCGCCGCAAGGCCCGTCAGGACCGGTTGAAGCATTGATGCCAACTCGAACTCTTGCTCGGTGAAGTCATCGGGTCGTTGGACAAGATAGGAGTCCATGTCATCCCCGCCCAGTTGTAGCGGGATGGATAGCTCATGGTTCACATTCCAGGGCCGAGCCATGTCGTCCCACGCCTGCTTCATGCTGCGGCCGGCTATAGCCTCAGGAACCCGCCCGATCGACTGCGGCCCGGTCTGCCCTGTGAAGGCATGCCAACGCAACAGCGGCTGGTTCCTGTAATCGAAGTCCCCCGGCGGTTCGTTGGGAATGTACCTAGGAGGCCAGCAGTCGATGATGCGATTGTCCCACTTCCGTGCCACATGGTTTCGCGTCGAGCATGCACCATTGAAGGACTCGGTAATCAGCGCAAGGAGCTGCTCCTCGAACCGCGCGGCGGGCCCTGGCGGCCGCTGAAGGATTTCCCCAACCAGCTCGAGCCACATGCGGTACTGCGCATCATTACGCTCCACCTCAGAATTCTAAAGCCGCAGGCAGGCGCGTGACAGAACGAGATGCTCATTAGGGGGGACCCTCGTAGTAGATCTCCGTGTACGTAACTGTGCGTATAGGGCGCGATGAGCAAGGTAAATATTCTGGGCTTATAAGGCGGAAAGCCTCAAGAGCAGTAGCGGATCCCAAGGCAGGGTAGACGCTCCCGACACCCTCAACGCGGAGCGCGTTGCAGGATCCAGGGCCCCGCGGTCAGGGACTGTGTCCCGATTATTTGTCCCGCATAGTCCACGGGACCTACTAACTCGCAAAACACAAAAGGGGAGATTTATATGAAGCGCCAAGCAGCACCCTTCGCCCTGGCGGCCGCACTTTTAGCGGGAACAGGCACAGCAACCGCCATGCCGCCAGAGCCAATTGGCGGAACCTTTCAATGGCCGTGCCCCACCTTTACGGCAGATCTGACTGTGACCGGAAAGAGCGGCACCATCTCGCTTCCTGGTGGCAGCAAAGCTATCGCCCCGAACCAGAGGGTTACGATCGCCAATCCAGAAACAGGCGAAGCAGTCCGTTACCTCATCACGGGCGTTACCCACGTCGCAACCCAGCCCGATGACAGCTTCGCCGTAACGGCAACAGGGTTGAACGTGATTCTGGTGCCCGAAGCTAACGGCCACGACGCCGGATTGTTCCTTACTCGTGGAACGGTCAACTGGACTCTCAACCCTGATGGGTCTGAGCGGACTTTGTTCACCTCCGAAGGCGGCCAGGTAACGGACGTCTGCGAACTCCTCGAGTAGCTCGAGGAAAAATGGGGCACCGCGAGTGGCTCGAGGTGCCCCATGCTCGACTCAGCAGCGCAGCGCGAGGACCACGATAGAACCGCGGCGAACGTATGTGGGTGGCGCACGGGTTCCGGCCCTTCTTCTAAGTCCGCCATGCGGTGACCTGCTAAGTGGTTACTCTCACTCCTATGGATATTTTGTACCAGCCGAAATGGACAGGCTTCGATGCTTTGAACGAACTCGGCCAGGTCGATTGGAGCCAAGTGGAGCACTGCTATGGAAAAGGCGTTGTTCCGCTGGGCCTCGAAGGTGACGTCTCGCGATCACTGGCTGCTCTTCGAATCGATCATTCCCAGGCCATGCACGCGCTGTACTCGAACATCTGCCATCAGGGCACTGTCTATCAGGCAACAGCCCATGCGGTGCCTTACATCGCGGCTGTCGCGGCCGGAAATGTGCCGTACGTGACCCGCACACAGCTCCTGGCACTCCTGGGGGACATCTCGATCGGAGGAAGTTACGTGGCTCCGCGTGGCTCTCACACGGGCGCCCTCGGAAAAGACGCAGACGTCCTTGTCACGGAATCGATTGCCGCCTCGATAGGGCGCCTTGCAACGATCCGAACGCCCAAGCTTGTGGCGCTGATCCAGGCAATTCAGGAGCTTCTTGTCGAATCGACCGACGGGCGCCGGGCCTCAGTCGAGTCAGCCATCGACGCCGCGATTACTCCGCTAACCACACCCTAGGACCTTTGACACTCCTGCTCTAACCGTAGGTAGGTGCCCCGAGAGGACCGGCCTTTCTTGCTCTCTGCCCTACGGCTAAGTTTGGGGTATGAAGGAACAGGAGAAGGCGGGAGGGGGGTGCTCCGCTGGAGTGCCTCCGAGACTTCCTTGGTGAGGAGACTTTGGCAGTCCTCCTGAACGTCAGTTTGGAGCGCGCCTATAGAGAAAAGGCCAAGTACGTTGGCGCGGGAATTCTTCTCCCGCAGATGGCGGTTCCCGAAAATAGTCCACGGTCCCCCTCACTGCGGTGGGCATAGGAGGATATGGATGTTGCCGTTCTGTGGCCTGCTGCCCCAACGAACACGGCCAGTGAGGTGCTTCCCAGTCCTGATGTTCGCTTTTGTATCTCCGCCCTGATGGTGAAATCCAGCCGGGCGGCTCGTTATGTGATGCGGGGATCGGTGTCCAGCCGCTGGCGTGTTTGAGTCTGTGGTGCCGGGGACAAGGCTGTCCCAGGTTGCTGATCCCGGTGGTTCCGCCGTGATGCCAGGCCAGGAGGTGGTCTGCTTCGTTGTCCAGGGACTGGTTGCTGCACCCGGGGAACGGGCATCTGCCGTCGCGCATTCGTAGCCAGTTCCGCATGGCCTTCGTCAGCCGGTAGCTCGTGCGGCCGATTTCCAACGGGGCCCCGTCCCGTGGATCTATGAGCACCCGATGGAACGAATCCGTTCCATTGGTTAGGAGATTCCGGGCCATGGAGGCAGGGATGGGTCCGAACCCGTCCAGCGTGGCCGGTTCCTCTGTCAGCCCCAGCAGTGAGAAGACGGGAACGGTGATCAGGACCTCGGCCCGGGGCGTAGGGACATCGGCCATGCCGGGTCCTCCGGCCCCAGCCCCGCCGCTGCTGATGCCGTTGTCGCTTCGCAGGACTGCCGCAGCAAATACGTCTGCCCGTAACTGGGTGAGAGTTCGGTTCTCGTGGGGCCCTTGCAGGCCCCGGGCGATGGCGGTAATGCGGTTCCAGATAGCAACCGCCTGGTCCGCGGGCAGGTAGGCAGACACCCGCGCCATGCCGTCCTGCTCCGGGGTATATTCCAGGCACCTGTCCCGCGCTCCCTTAGCATGGCGTTTTTCGATGCTGTCCGGGTGGTGCCGTTCGCGCCAGGTCCTGGCCTTCCTCCGGAACCTGAAGGCGGGCATCTCGCCGGCCGGGCAGCCGCGGGCAGGATTGGCCGCGTCAGCGCCGAGGAAGTGTGCCTCAAGTGCCCGCGCTGCGTCACAGTCAAGGGTGGCGGTCTCGTCCACCATCACCCTGGCGTGTTGCCATGAGACAGTTCCCGCCTGCAATGCTGCCAGGGTGAGTGGCAAGAACGTAGCCAAAGCATGGGATTGCTCCAACAGCATGCCCGCAGCCCGATCGCCGATGGCCAGTACACAGCCCACCTCGGCCGCTATTGCCATTTCCTGCGCCTGGACGGGCATGCCAGGAGGCGCGGCAGATCGCGCGGAATCCGCATATCTGGCCGTTGCCTCCGCCTTCAACGCAGCGACCCGGGCCTCGGTTCGTGAAATTTCGGCAAGGATGTCCAGGCACCCGTCAGCGACGGCGGCCAAGGGGTCGGTGTGCTGGGGGAACCCGTTACGGGACTCACCCACCTCGGCGCGGAGCAGGGCAATCGAGGCGTCGATCGCCTCAAAAGCCTCGACCACCTCTTCGCTTCCCATGTACTTATTATCCAAAGGGGGTGTGACATTTTACGGGCTGCCGCTCTGCGCCCACGATCCTTCGTCACGACAGGAGCCGCGTGCATAGCCGCCGTGGCGGGCGCGGGGGTGTCCCGATGACAGCACGCACTCTCGAAAGGCACCACCCTGACTGACCAGAACTTTGCAGTCCCGGCCCAGCACGCAGCGCAGACACCGGCCAAGCGACCCTTTTACAAGGGAAGCACCTCGTTGTCCCCGGAAGCGTCCCGCTGCTACCGGCCTGGCGGCGGCAGCGCCTCTCCCCACATTGAGTGCGGCGTGATGGGGTTGATCAACGGCCCGGAGGTCAAAACTGCCAGTTCCTCATCTCATCTGTGAAGGCCATTATTGAATGTACGAAGAAAAGCCGTGGAGGATCAGAGAAGTGTCATGCTGCAGGCCCTTATGTGCAGGTTGAATATTCGGCACGATTGGCATGTCGAACACGCCGATGACGGTGGTGTCTACAAGCGCTGCCGGCGGTGCGGCAAGGACGATGATGAGCGCACCGTAGGAGGTGGCAACTTCAGTCATTGGGCAGGCGGTTGAAACGTGGCAGCATACGGTCAGGTCATCGCACTGACCCTGAACGGTCCCGGAATTGTCTACACCCCATGGCCGGACCTTGCTGAACTGTGGGACAACGCTGACGAACCGGAATGGCGTGAATCACTTGAAGACCTCAAGGAACGGCTGCGGACAGCTTTGCGGTAGACCCGCCAGTTACCGTCCAGGCTCCCTGGCATCAGACTTCAGGAAGAGTGCAGGTATGCCCGTCGGCGTCCATGGGATAACCGCAGAGCGGGCATGCCGGACGCCCGGCACCCACTACCTCCCGGGTCCGTTTGGCGAATGCGCGGGCGGTGCCCACCGGCATCCGCACCAGCAACATTTCGGCCACGTCAGCGGCGTTCCCAGCAAGCAATTCGACGTCTTCATCAGCACCGACTTCAATGATCGGGTAGGCCTCTATCACAACCTGCGCCGTTGTCGGGTCCCAGCCCAAACTCATGGCGCCGGCCCTGAACTGCTCCTGGACTGCCTCGAGCTGGTCATTGTCGACGAGCTCGATGGGAGTACCCGTGGGAACACTGAAGGGATTGCCGTCAAGGGCGATGAGCTCGTCGAGGATTTCGTCAATCTTTTCGGCGAGCTGGGCAGACTGCTGTTTCTCCAGTGCGATGCTCACAATTTGCCTACCTGCACGTACCTGCAGGTAGAACGTTCGCGCCCCTGGAACACCGATGGTGCCGATGACGACCCGGTCAGGCCAGGCAAACTCATGAACACGTGTGGGCATGTCAGTAGTTTAGGCACATCAGGCTTCGTGCGCCGTTTGCCCGGCGGCGCCGCCGACCCGCGCATCGCCGATGTTGGTGCCTTTCGAGGGCCACAAAAGAGGTTGCCATCCACCCAGCCTCAACGGAATTCTCGCCGGCCCCGGTGACAGCAGGGGTGATACCCGGTCCGTGGTTACCGGTGCAGGCGCTCACGCCAGTCTGCGGGTACCTTGTCTGGCGGTGCAGGTGCTGGCTGCTCAGGTGGCCTGGACTGGGGATCCGGAAGCCTTGGACCACGGAAGAACTTCTTCGTGGTGTGATCGTAGAACCATTCCTCCCCGGGTTCGAAAGACCGTACGACAGGGTGGCCGGTGGCGCGCGCGTGGGCACTGGCATGCTGCGAGGGAGATGAATCGCAGCATCCAATGTGGCCGCACTGGGCGCAGCGGCGAAGATGCAGCCACCAGCCTTGGCCGTCACCGTTGAGGCAGTCCAGGCACCCTGATCCGCTGGGCTTGGCGGCGAGGCTGATTCCAGGAGGAGGGCGGTTTTCCTCGGGGTCTTCCATTTCATCCCTCCGGTCCTGCTCAAGTTCGGGTCCCTGCTTGCCTGCCGTCGGAGCCATTCTGGCAGAATTCGGGCGCCCCCGGAATGACAGAATCGAGGTAGAACGGGGTCCCAGACAACTCCGTCCCCGGTGGCGAAGGAACGTCCGGGAGGCAAGGGAGAACCCTTGTCCCCAATGTCCTTGCGCGAGTATCGTGAGCGCCACCGAACCATAGAACCGGAAAGACGGCGGCCATGGATGACCCGGTTCCGATCATGCTGATTGCCACCACCGACGCGACCTCCCGGCGCATGCTCGGAGATGAGTTGCGCCGACGGTACGGTGCCGATTACGAGGTGGTGGCCTGCGACGGCCACGCCCACGGACGGGCGGTGCTGGAGGGGCTCCGTCGCTGGAACCGCCAGGTCGCCCTCATTCTCGGGTGCTACGGTCCGGCTGACCGCGGGGGACTTGATTTCTTGCGGCGTGCCTACGGCTTCCACCCGGCCGCCAAACGCGGTGTTGTGGTGACATGGGGTGACTTCGAAAGCGCCCCGACTGTGTTCCGGGCGGTAGGGCAGGGGTACGCCGAGTTGGTGATCATACGTCCGGAACGTTCACGCGACGAAGAATTCCATGGGGCGATAACCGACGCCCTTGATGACTGGCAGTTGGCCCAAGGGGTGAGGTTTGAGGCGGTCCGGCTGATCGGGGACATAGGCGACGAAAGGACGCATACGCTGCGCGACTCCCTGAGCCGGAACCACATCCCGGTGGGCTTCCACCCAGTTGGGTCCGAGACGGCGGAACGGACGCTGAAGAGCCTGGGCCTGCGCCATCCCGCGCTGCCGGTCCTGGTGCTGGAGTTCACTGCTTCACCAGTTGTCCTTGAGAACCCCAGTGACCTGGAGATCGCCGAAGCGATGGGGGTGACGCGGCCTCCTCCGGCGGACAAGATCTTCGATGTGGTGGTTGTGGGAGCAGGCCCCTCCGGTCTCGCGGCCGCCGTGTATGCCTCCTCCGAGGGCCTTTCGACCATGGTGGTGGAGGGGGAGGCTGTGGGAGGCCAGGCCGGCACCAGCTCGTTGATCCGCAACTACCCTGGCTTTTCACGCGGTGTGAGCGGCGCCCACCTGGCCTACCGTTCATTTCACCAGGCCTGGACCTTGGGCGCTGACTTCCTGTTCCTGCGGAAGGTGGCGGGGCTCAGCGCGGACGGCCCGCTGTACACTGTGTCGATTTCCGATGGGAGTGCGGTGCGGTGCCGCGCAGTTGTGGTGGCCACCGGTGTGGACTACCGCCGCCTCGGCATACTCCAACTGGAGGATCTGGTGGGCAGAGGCGTCTTCTACGGGGCCACAGTCTCCGAAGCGCCGTCGATGGCCGGAAAGCATGTCTGTGTCGTGGGGGGCGGCAACTCGGCCGGACAGGCGGTTCTGCACCTTGCGAGGTATGCGAAAAAGGTAACGCTGCTGGTGCGTGGACCCACCCTGTCCGCCAGCATGTCGGAATACCTCATTTCCCAACTTGAAGCCACCCGGAACGTCGCGGTCCGCTTTGGCACCGCAATCGTGGGGGCCCGGGACCAGGACGGATTCCTTGCCGCCGTCAGGGTCGCCGCATCCGGAGCAGCCGAAGCAATCGCGGGCGAGGAGATCGAAGCGGGCGGCTTGTTCGTGCTGATCGGTTCAGTGCCGCGGACCTCCTGGCTGCCCGACACCGTAGAGCGTGATCCGGCCGGTTTTCTCCTTACAGGTGCCAGGGCTGTCAGTGACGCCGGGATGGACAGGGCTCCGCTGGCGCTGGAAACCAGCATGCCCGGCATCTTCGCGATCGGTGACGTGCGGGCCGGTTCCATCAAAAGAGTGGCCACCGCAGTCGGGGACGGTGCCACCGTGGTCTCAATGCTTCACGCCTACCTGGCCGAAAACCCCCTCCCGGCCTCGCCCCCTGCCGCTGGCGGGCCGGCCGCACCCGAGGAGCAGCCCGGTGATGTCCGCTTCAACTGAGGCCATTCCACTGATTGCACCGATGCGGTGGCTGCTCTACGTCGCTGCATTCCTGGTGTTTCTTGCCGGGCTCGTGCTGTTCGTGTTTCCGCTCCGGACCGATGAATTCTTTGCATGGACGGTCAATCCGCCCATGACGGCGGTCTTCCTCGGGGCGGCATACTGGTCGAGCGCCGGCTTGGAGGTGGCGGGCGCCCGTTCGGCAGGTTGGGAGTCGGCGAGGCTGGCAGTATGGCCCGTGTTCGTCTTCACGACACTGACCTTGGAAGTCACCCTGCTGCATCTCAACCGCTTCCACCTGTCACCGGACACGGCCCCCACCGCCCAAATAGCCACCTGGGCGTGGCTGGCAATCTACGCCATCGTGCCCGTGGCAATGGCCGTCACCAGCTGGATGCAGATCCGGTCCCGGCGTCCTGCCCCCAAATCCGTAACGGCGGGACTGCCAGTGCTGCCGCCTGCGCTCCGAATGCTCATGGTGGGTATTGCCGGGGTGCTGCTCATTTACGGCCTGGCACTCCTGGCGGCACCCATTCCTGCCGCGAAGTGGTGGCCGTGGCCACTGTCCGAACTCACTGCGAGGGCGATCGGGGCGTGGCTGATCGGTCTTGGGTGGTCTGCCGCGCAGGGCCAGTCGAGCCGCTACCTCCATACCGTCCGGCCCGTGGCCCTGACCTCCGTTGTCTTCGTCATTCTGCAGGCGCTTGCCTTGCTGCGGTACGGCGGTGCCCTGGCATGGCAGAGCGCCCCCGCAATCGGCTTCGTCACCATGCTTCTTGCCATTGGAGTTGCCGGCGGATGGGCACTCGGACTTTCCCGTTCGGCGACTTCTTTCCGGGGTCCCGTTCCATCTGCGTGAGCCTGATCGGCAGCGCTGAAACCTCAGCGCAGGCTCATCAGTCCTCCCGCAACAGCGGAGAGGCGCCGGGAGGAGGCAAGCCCGAGGTGATACACGTGCAGTTCCCTGGCTCCCGCTGCACAAAGCACCTGCCACTCGCTTGCCAGCCTGCCGCCGTCGGCCGTCTTCGGCGGCAGCGCCAGGACATACGCACCCACCCGCAAACCGGCGGCCAACATGGCTTCGACCGTCACGGCGCCTTCGCTGGGCTCGCCCCAGCAAGGTACGACGGCGGTGAGGTCACCCCGGTGCCCCCAGAGCCTGCTCCTGCGGAGCGCCTCCACCGGAACGAAGGGCCCCGTGGCCCAGGGGTCCGGCGTGGCGTGCAGCGACAGCCGGGGGCGGGAGCCGGTGGCTTCGATCGCTGCCAAGCACTCATCCAGCAGCATCGCCGTGGCATCCCACCGGACCTCCAGGAGGGGAAGGAACTCCGCTGCCCCGGACGCAGAAGCCGCTGTCATCCGGGCGTCACCCGCCTGCGCGACGGCAGAGCGGACCCGGCGTTGGTGCTCGGCGGCCGGCAACCCGCGGGCCTCGTACCCAGCGGCGCATGCATCGCAGAAGCACAGCGACAACAGCGCCTGCACCCAGGTTGAGTACTCGGCTCCCTCGGTCTTCTCATGCCGGTTCTGGTGGCTGAAACCCAGCGGGCCTGCCGCTTCGAGGATCAACCCATCCGGCTGTCCCATCTCCAGGACTTGGCGCACCAGGGACGCAGCGTAGGAGCGGACCTGGGGCTGCGACGGGCACAGCGCGTACCTGTAGACCTCTTCGAAGGCATTCTGTACGCACAGGGCAGGGCTGTTTCCGCCCACCGCGCTGGAATGGGTCAGAACCGTCCACGCGTCCACGGGAAGGCCTGCCGCCTGAAGTGCCGCTGCGGCCTCGGCGAATCCGTTCTCAGTCCCGGTCCATTCCCTGGCGCTGCCGGGTATCAGCTGCCGGCCAGCGAAAGCACCGCCTGCCGGAACGTAGAGGGCTGCGGACCGGGCGTCCACCACGCGGCGGGTGGGATGCCGTGGGGTTCCGGCCCGCACCGAGTGGTACGCGGCCGCAAGCGCCACGCGGTCAACGCCGGTGTCCTTGACCCATGACACCGCCTTCGGGTCGCCCAGTACATCCCACGGATAGAGATAGCCGGTAACCTGCATCACCTGCGGACCTACCACCGGGGGAGGGCAGCCGTGAAGTCGGGGACAAAACGCTGCATGTAGCCCGTGTCATCCCGCGCCGTCATGCGGGCGTCCAGGTACTGCTGGTGGAGTTCAGCCAGTTTCTCCCGGTTCAGCTCCACGCCAAGGCCGGTGCCGGTGGGAACCGGCACGCTGCCGTCCACAAACTTCAGGGCTCCGGGCTTGACCACGTCGTTGTGCCCGTTCCAGGGATAGTGGGTATCACAGGCGTACGTCAGGGCAGGCGTTGCGGCGGCGACGTGGACCATGGCAGCAAGGCTGATGCCAAGGTGGGAATTGGAATGCATGGACAATCCTATTCCGAAGGTTTCGCAGATGGTGCCCAGTTCCCGGGTGTGGCGGAGGCCGCCCCAGTAGTGATGGTCACCGAGGATTACCTGGACGGAATCGAGTTCCACACTCTTTTTGATGTGGTCGAAGGCCACGACGCACATATTGGTGGCAAGCGGCATGGGGGCAGCAGCCGCGACCTGGCCCATTCCCTCCAGGCCCGGCGTCGGATCTTCCAGGTACTCAAGCAGCCCGCTCGTTTCGGCCGCCACCCATTTCGAGGTCTCCACCGTCCAGGCAGTGTTGGGGTCCAGCCGGAGCGGAAGGTCCGGGAACGCTTCACGCAAAGCCCGGATAGCTTCAATTTCACGGGCGGGTGGAAAGACGCCGCCCTTGAGTTTGATGGATTTGAATCCGTACTCGGTGATCATCCGGCGAGCCTGCCGGACGATGCCCTCCGGATCCAGCGCCTCGCCCCAGCCGTCGGAAATGGCCGGGCGTCCATCGTGAGCAGGGTGTTCAGCCCACTTGTAGAAGAGGTAGGCGCTGAAGGGGACCTCGTCCCGCACAGTGCCGCCGAGCAGTTCGCTCACGGTCCTGCCCGTTGCATGCCCCTGGATATCCAGGGCAGCGACTTCGAAGGCGGAGAAGACGGCAGCCCGTTCAAAGGCAGAGAGATTTGGGTCCAGCGCCTGGTTGATGAGCCGCTCCATTGTGGAGGTTTCAAAGATACTGACGCCCTTGATGGCATTGGCGCCGGCGGCGAGGTTGTCCAGGCGGCTCTGGCCGCCGGCACATTCGCCCAGGCCCAGGAGCCCGTTGGCGGTGCGGACTTCAATGACCACCCTATGGACCAGGGGCTCGTGGACGCCGACGGCGTTCAGGAGCGGCGGATCGGAAAAGGCGATCGGTGTGATGGTGATGTCGGTGATCGTCAGGTCTGCCGCGGTGGGTGCCGCGGTGGCAGGAACAATTGAGCTGATATTCATGGAAATTCTTTCGTGGAGGGTTGGGGAGGCCGGGCCTTCCCTAGCCCTTGGTTGCGCCCGAGGTGATGCCGCGGATCATGGAGCTTTGCAGGAAGAGGTACACCAGGAGGCTGGGAATCATGGCCATCAGGGCACCCGCCAGCAGCACGCCGGGTCCGACTGTGGTGTCGTTGCGAAGTACCGCCAGTGCCACGGTCAGGGTGTAGTCTCCGGGGTCATTGGCCGCGATGAGGGGGAGGAGGTACTGGTCCCAGACCATCATGAAGCCGAAAATCCCGATGACGCCCAGCGCCGGCTTGCACAGAGGCAGGATGATGGTGAAGAGCATGCGGAACTCACCCACCCCGTCAAGCCGGGCAGCCTCCTCGATTTCCGCGGGAATCTCCTTCATGAATTCGCTCATGATGAAGATGGAGAAGCCCCAGATGCCCACCGGCAGGATGACGGCAAGGACGGTTCCCCGCAAACTGATGCCCAGCAGCGGGAGGTCACCCAACACCAGGGACAGGGGGATGCCGATGATCTCCTCGGGGAGCATCATGGTCATCAGGACCAGCAGGAGGACCAGGGCCTGTCCCCGGAATTTCCTGCGGCTGAGGCTGTAGGCGGCGAACACGGAAACGGTCATTTGGAGCAGGAGCCCTCCGCCGGCCACCACCAGGGAGTTCAGCAGGTAACCCCACAGACCCTGCTGCTGTGCTGCCTGGAAGTTCTGGAGCGTGAATGTCTTGGGCAGCAGCGAAATCTCGGTCGGGCTGGAGTTCCGGTCAAAAGCGCCGGAGATGATGGCCAGGAACGGCAGGGCGAAAATGCAGAACACCAGTGCGCAGAGCAGCATCCGCAGGACCATGTTGGGTCCAAAACGGGGCGACCATCCCAGGGCCGTGTCGAACCTGGCGGAGGACGACGGCCTGGCCGTGCGGGAGTTCTTTCGGGTCAGTGTCTGGCTCATCGTGCTGCCTTCCTTTTGGCCAGGAGCTGGGTTCCAACGGTCAGGAGCAGGGTGGCCACCAGGAGCAGGACTGCCGCGGCAGAGGCCACGCCAATATCGTTCCGCTGGAATCCCAGGGAATACATGCGGGTCATCCACACCTCTGTTGAGCCGGCCGGGCCGCCTCCGGTAAGTACGTACACTTCCGTGAAGCTGCGCAGGCTGCGGATGGCTGCCAACGTCAGGACGATCACCAGTGAAGGACGAAGGGCCGGCAGCGTGATGTACCGCAGTCGCTGCCAGACCGTGGCTCCGTCCACGCCCGCAGACTCATATAGGGAGCGGTCCACCCCGGTGAGCCCGGCGAGGATGATCACCATGTTGTAGGGCGCGCCGCTCCAGATGCCGACGACGGCGATGGACCAAAGTGCCGTGTCCGTACCGTTGAGGAACTGCAGCGGGCCGAGTCCTAGCCAGCCCAGGATGCTGTTGAGGGGTCCGTCCGGTGTGGGGAAGTACAACAGGCGCCAGATTTCGCCCACCACAGCCAGCGCCGTGACGACAGGGAGGAAAATGGTGGTGCGGAGGATCCACAGTGACCGTGCCTGCCCTTCCAGGAGCAGGGCCAGAAGAAAGCCCACCACCAGTGCGCCGAGGGTCTGGGTGACGCCCAGGACCACAGTGTGTCCGAGGGCCTCCAAGAAGCGTGCATCCGTCAGCACGCCAACATAGTTGTCGAAGCCGACGAAAACGTCACCCAGGAACGGCTGCACTTTGAAAAAGCTCAGCCGAATGCCTTCGGCCATGGGGATGAATTTGAAGTAGAGGCCCAGGACGGCGGCCGGCACCAGGAACAACCAGATGGCCATGGTCTGTCTGCCGTTGCGGCGTTTGCTGCGGGGGGCCGGTGGCGCTGACTCCGGCTCCGCCGTCAAGGCACCTGCCGGTTTCGTTGGTGTTGCGGTCATGACTTGGCGTTCTGGCTTGTCAGTTCGTTGGTGATGGCCGAGTCGAGATCCTTAAGGCCGGACGCCACGTTATCCGCCGCGCAGTCCGAGAAGATCTTGTTCAGGGATTCGGCGGCTGCCTGCTTGATCGGCACGAAGTTGATGGCCGAGGGGAAGGACTTTGACGAGTTCTTCAGCGCGTCCTGGACGACGGTCCACCGGGGATCGTTGTAGACGGCGGCAGCATCGACGTCGGAATTGACGGGTACGCGGACAATCGGCTGCTTGCCGGCGGTCATGCCCGCCTTTTGCCCGTCGGCGGACACGAGGTAGTCGATAACCTGCTTTGTCTGGTCCTTTTTGCCGTTGGTGGCAGTGACATAGATGTTCTCGCCTTCGGCCAGGACTGTGTTGTCCACCGAACCCTTGGGAGTTTCGATGACTTCGTACCGGTCCTTGCCCAGCGCCGTATCAAACGAGGAGAAGTTGTAGGGGCCGGTGAGAATGATCCCGGTCTTTCCGGTCTGGAAAAAGGGTGACGCAGCGCTGGTGGCCGCCGTCAGTGCGCCCGGCTGCGTGTTGCCGGGCGTGCAGAACTGTTGCTTGATCCAGGTGACGCCTTTCTGGCTTTCACTGCTTGCGGCGGAAGCGGTGTACTTTCCGTTGCCGTTGTCCTTCAGGTAGGCGCCGCCGTCCTGCCAAAGGTACGATGAGGCCCACCAACCCAGGTATCCACGTTCGGTGGATCCCGGAACGGTCATCCCGAAAGTGTCTGCCTGGCCATTTCCGTCCGGGTCCTGTGTAGCGAATGCGGTGGCCAGCGCCGCGAGGTCTTCCTGCGTCTTGGGAACGGGGAGACCCAGCTTCTCGCGCCAGTCCTTCCTGATCATGGTCACCATCGTCTGGCGAGAGAACGGGACCCCGTAAGTAGCCCCGTCCTGGCCCACTGCCTCATTCCACAGGGAGTCGGAGATCTTGTCGCCTCCGTCCACCGCTGACTTGTCCAGTTTCTGCAGGTAGCCCTGGGAAGTGTAGTTGCCAAGAGCCGCGGAGTCGTTGATGACGATATCCGGAAGCTTCTTGGAGGCCGCCCTGGTCTGTAGTTGCTGGTCCAGGTCCGGCACCCCCTGGAAGTTGACCGGGATACCGGTCTTTGCCGTGAATTCCTTGAACAGCGCCGCGTAGGTCGTGGAGGCGTCGGTGCCGGCGCGCGCCCAGACCTCGATGGGCTGGCCGTCATCCTTGGCCGCAGGGGCGGACGACCCGCTGCCACAGCCCGTTAGCAGGGTGGCTGAGGTCACCGCCAATGCCAGAGCCGCACGGGAGCGTGCCTTGAGCTTCGAATCCACTCTGATTCTCCTTTTACATATATAAACATCTGCTATCATCTGAAACATACTTCATGAGAGTATGATTAGCATCACAGGCTGTCAACCATTGGAGGAAACTTGCCGGCAGCACAGAAAGCACAGGCGATCGCCATGACGGGTGGTGCCGGCATGATGGCCACGTTGCTGCGTCCCTACCTTGCTGATGCCGGATATGAAGTCCGGCTGCTGGACCTGGTGGAAGCCCGGAATTTGCGTCCCAACGAGGTTGCCCTGGTGGGATCCGTAACTGATCCAGATTTCATGAACACGTCCCTCAGGGCCACATCCGGGGTTGTCCACCTGGGCGGACTCCACCGGGAAATGACCTGGCAGGAAATCGTTGCCACCAACATCACCGGCACCCAGGTGACGCTGGAAGCAGCCCGCCGCAACGGCGTCGAACGCGTATTGCTGGCCAGTTCCACGCACGCCGTGGGCTTCCACGACCTTGCTGATGCCGCGGCGGATGCTGTACTTCCGCCGCGGCCCGATACGTACTACGGGGTCAGCAAAGTGGCCGCGGAAGCGCTCGGCAGCCTGTATGCGGACAAGTACGGAATGAAAGTGGTCAGTGCCCGGATAGGTACCGGCGGCCAGCGCCCGGGCAACGCCAGGACCCTTGGTTCGTGGCTTTCCCCGGCGGATTCGTTCAGGCTCGTGGAGGCGGCGCTGAACGACCTCGGTGCCCCGGGCCATCACGTGGTGTGGGCTGTCTCGGCCAACACCCGCGGCTGGGCGAACCTCCAGGCAGGACGGCGCATCGGCTACGACCCGCAGGACGACGCGGAGCTCTATGCCAATGAGGTCGATACTTCCGGGGGGAACGCTGAAACGGGACTCCTAGGCGGGTTTTGGGCCAGCGATGGTCATAGGGTAGGTATGGACAACTACCCGCACCTGGCCGCGAAATGAGCTGCCGCAGTCCGGTGCGGCGAAAGGGGGAGCGGTAATGGCACCGCTGGATGTACAGGCCGGCACGCGGGGGGACGCGCCCGGCGACGTCAAACTGGTCAAGTCCGCAGAGCGGACCATCGCCATCCTTGAGCTCCTGGCGTCCGCTCCGCAGCCGCTCACCACCGCCGAGATCTTCAAGCAGACCGGGTATCCCCGTTCCAGCCTGCACTGGCTGCTGTTGACGCTCCTGGAGCTCAACTGGATCGAGCAAACACCGGAGGGCGCCTATAGGATCGGCACGCATGCCCTGCTGTGCGGTACGGCGTACCTGGACAGGGATCCGGTGATGGAACACGTTTCGGCCATTCTGGAAAAGGTCCGCAATGCCACGACCTTCACTACCCACTACGCCCGCATCGACCGGTCCGACGTCATCTATCTTGCAACCCGGCAGGCTGTAGACCGGCGCCGGCTGTCCTCAAGGGTAGGGCGCAAGCTTCCGGCCCAAGTGACGGCCCTGGGCAAAGCCATCCTCTCCGAGTACACGGATACGGAGGTCCGGCAGCGGCTTGGCGGCGGGCCCTATCCCCAGCTGACCCCGAACAGCGTCCCTGATTTCGAGGCGCTTCAGGCCGAGCTGACTGAGTTCCGGAAGACGGGCCATGCCATTGAGTGGGAGCAAAACACGGTGGGGCTTTGCTGCGTTAGCGTGGTGGTTCCGTACCGCATCCCCGGGACGGACGCCATGAGCTGCTCCATGCCGGTGGAACTTGCCACAGACGACGTCATCTCGAAAACCGTGGAGACGCTCCACTCAGCCGCAGGTGAACTGGCCCGGACCCTTCGTGCCGCGGGGATCCGGTAGGTCCGGAGTCTGAGCCCAACCGGGCACTTGCGCGACACGAGCAGATCGGTAACCGCTAGTCTGAAACCATGACGATGGGGGACACGGCGCAGGAGCCGCTGGTGCACATTCAGGACTTCCGGATGGACTTCGGGGACACCACGGTCATCCGGGATCTGTCCTTCGACGTGCACGCGGGGGAGACGTTCGGTTTCCTGGGGTCCAATGGATCCGGGAAGACCACCACTTTGCGGGCGCTGCTGGGCATCTACCAGCCCACCGCGGGGATCCTGCACATAGGGGGCAAAGCCTTTGAGCCCCGCGACGGGGCCCGTCTCGGATACCTGCCGGAAGAGCGCGGCCTGTACAAAAAGGAACACGTCCTGGATGTCATGGTCTACTTCGGCCGGCTCAAGGGCCTGTCCAAGGCCGCGGCCCGGTCCTGGTCCGGACACTATTTGGAGCGGGTGGGTCTGGCCGACAAGGCAAAGTCCCGGTTGGACAAGCTCTCCAGCGGCCAACAGCAAAAGGTCCAGTTGGGCGTGACGATCATGAACGATCCCGAACTGCTTATTTTGGACGAGCCGACCAAGGGCTTTGACCCCGTGAACCGGCGGCTGCTGATGGACATTATCGAAGAGCACAAGCGGGCCGGCGCCACCGTCATCATGGTCACCCACCAGATGGAAGAAGTCGAACGGCTGTGTGACCGGGTAATCCTGCTCAAAGACGGAGTCTCCCACGCTTACGGGACGGTGGAAGAGGTCCAGGAAGAGTTCGGCGGCACCGTCTACCGGGTCACCCACGACGGACCGTTGCCCGCATCGGCACTGTTCGACGTCGTCGACGACGTGGACGGGGTCGCCGAACTGGCGCCGCGCCCCGGGTCCAGTGAGGCCGCGGTGCTGCGCGAGCTGGTCGAAGCCGGGGCCGTGGTCCGGTCATTCACGCCGGCCCGGATCTCCCTGGATGAGATCTTCATCAAGGTGTACGGCGAACAGCACGAACTGGCGGAAGGCTGAACAGGGCATTGGGACAGCACAACCTTGGGACCGTGATCGCGTTCGAGTTCTTCCGGACCATCAAGAAACGGGGCTTCGTCATCGCAACCCTGGCGCTGCCGGTCATTCTCATCATTATCTTCGCCCTCGTGTACGCGTCCAACGCCAGCACAAAGGACAGCGCCGCCGCCCAGAAGAGTGCGACGTTCGCTTTCACGTACACGGACGCCTCCGGAATCATCATGGCGTCTGCCGCCAAGTTGGCCGGCGGAACAACTGCCAGCGACCCCGAAGCCGCGATCGCTGCCGTGAAGGACGGCGCCTCGGAGGCATACTTCGCCTACCCTGCCGATCCGGCCAAAGAGCCAGTGAAGGTGTACGGTGCGGACAAAGGCACGTTTGAGAACGACAAGTACGAGGCCGTGGCCAAGCAGCTGCTCGCGGTCTCGGCCCAGCACCAAGTCGGCTCACCCCAGCTGACGGCGGCCCTGACCGGGACGGTAAAATTTGACTCCGAAATATTCAAGGACGGCAAGGCCGCCGCGGGCGTCGGCGGGATCATTCCACCACTGCTGTTCCTGGTCATCTTCTATTTTTCGATGATCCTTCTTTCGAACCAGATGCTGAATTCCACCTTGGAGGAGAAGGAAAACCGCGTCACTGAAATGATCCTGACCACCCTGAATCCAACCACCCTGATCACCGGCAAGATCATCTCGCTGTTCGCCGTCGGCCTGGTCCAGATCCTGGTGTTCCTGGCCCCGGTCGGATTGGCCTACCTGTTTTTCCGGAACCGCCTTGCCCTGCCCGAGGTGGACCTGTCATCCCTGGTCTTCGAACCCGGCCCCATGATCACAGGGGCCCTTCTCACGCTGGGTGGATTCGCCGTCTTTACCGGGGTCCTGGTGGCTAAAGGGGCGATCATGCCGACCGCCAAGGAAGCCGGGACCGTCTTCGGCCCGCTTGTGGCCATGATGTTTATCCCCTTCTACACATTCAGCCTGATCATCTCCAACCCGGGCGCGCTGATCGTGCAGATCTTCACCTACTTCCCGCTGACCGCTCCGGTGACCGCCCTGCTCCGCAACGGGTTCGGCACCCTGAACCCAGTTGAATCCGCCATCGTCATCGTCGAACTCTTCGTCGTCGGCCTTATTATCCTGCGGTTGGCTGTCCACCTGTTCCGGTACGGGTCCATCGAATACGGCCGGAAACTCTCCATCGCCGGAACCTTCCGCCGCCACGACCTGGCCACCAAATAGGCGGGGCGGGTGGCGGTCATAGCCTAGGGAATCTGGTCCCCTGCGGTGCCGAACACATAGGATGCGAATTCCACTACTGATAGAAAGAATCCCGTGAAGCAGAGTATTTTCGCCCGCGTGGCCCAGTTGGCCAAGGCAAACCTCAATGCCCTCCTGGACTCCGCGGAGGATCCGCAGAAAATGCTGGACCAGATGGTCCGGGATTACTCGGAGAATATCCGCGAAGCCGAGGCCGCGATCGCCCAGACCATAGGCAACCTCCGGATGCTGGAGGAGGACCACAAACGTAACGTCGCCGACGCCAACGAATGGGGCCGCAAGGCTCTGGCCGCGTCCAGGAAGGGCGACGAGTTCCGGTCCGCCGGCAACCTCGCCGATGCGCAGAAGTTCGACAACCTCGCCAAGGTTGCCCTGCAGCGGCAGATGGCCTCCGAGAAGCTCGTGAAAGACGCCGTACCCGGGCTTGCGGCCCAGAACGAAGTGGTCGACAAGCTTAAGGGCGGGCTCGACCAGATGAAGGGCAAGCTGCACGAGCTGACGGCCAAGCGCAACGAGCTGGTAGCCAGATCCCGGACGGCGGCCGCGCAGTCCCAGGTCCACGATGCCCTCAAATCCTTGGACGCCGGTGATCCGACGTCGGCCATCGGGCGGTATGAGGAGCGGATCCGACGCCAAGAGGCCACCGTTCGCGGCCAGCAGGAACTCGCAGCCTCATCCCTCGATGCCCAGTTCGCCTCCCTGGAAGACCTCGGAGAGCAGACCGAAGTGGAAGCACGTCTGGCCGCCCTCAAGTCCATCGACCGGAAGGCCATTGACTCCCAGGCTCCTTGAAGCCCCGGGATCCCGCCGGTCCACCGTCGGGGCATGGCTGACTGCTGGGCCGCGGCCGCCAGGTAATACCGGGCGGTCGCGTCAGGCCGGCGACAGGTCGCCGTCGGCAGCAATGTGCCATGCCGTTTACGTTATGGCCCCACTGCCAGCGGAGCCTTGCGTCTCCACGCTCTGGGCTGCCTGCCCGACGTCAGCCGGCAGCCGGCGTCGGGCTTTGGCCAAGGCAACGAGCAGGGTCAGGACGGTGCCCAACCAGGCAAGCCCGGCGAGAAAAACCAGCCCTATTGCCGCTAAGGGGTGCATGGCCAAAGTTTAGGACGGCGCAACTGGGAGTTGCGGAAGCAACTCCGCACCGAAGAGCCGAAAGATTGTACAAGCCACCCATGGGTCGGAGCTGGGGCGGCCTGGTTCGGGGCGGTGCGCGGCTGGCCAAGTGGAGCCGGCGGGCCGTGAAGAACAAGGCAAGCCAGGCGGCACCAAACACGTAGGGGGCGAGCACGCAGGTCAATCAGGGGTGGCTGGAGTGCACCCCGACACGACGAAGGGCGCGCCCCGTTCGCTGAGCGCGCCCTTCCCGTAAAAGGTGTCAGTGCTTGAATGCGTCCTTGACCTTTTCGCCGGCCTGCTTCACATCGCCCTTGGCCTGGTCCGCCTGGCCTTCCGCCTTCAGGCTGTCATCGCCCGTGGCGTTACCGGCAGCTTCCTTGCCTTTTCCGCCCGCTTTCTCGGCAGCGTTTTCAATCTTGTCGCCTAGTCCCATGGTGTCTCCTCCTCTGGTTGGCAGCCGTTCGCATTCGGCTTCGCTCATAATAAGCATGCTTACCAATAGGTTGGCAAGTGATGGGTATCCACAGCAGCACCGGCCGGGCAACAAGGAGGCGTTCCGGAAGCCCCGCCTGAGGTGGGGACTTTGGTCCCTGTGTTCCCGGTGAAGGGCGGGGTTTACTGGTGCGTTGGGACAGGCGAAGCCTGTCTGCAGAGCGATGTGGCTCTGCAGGACCGAGCACGGAGATGCCCCGCTAATGAACCTCAAAGACCGTTGGGACCGCCTTGACCCTGCCACGCAGAAGTGGCTGATCGACAACCCGGGGTGCCAGATGCTGCCCAGGACCATCACGGCGGTGATCTCGAAGGAAACCGGGGAGGACCTGGCCACAGGGCAGCACGGGCAGGCGCTCGTCTCCGGTGAGGATCACGACTTCATCCGCTCGAAGATAAAAGGCGCCTCCATGGCCTGACAAGGCTCTTAGCTCTCACCGGGCAGTGCTCCAGCCGAACGGATCGGCGCCCGGGGGAGGCCGGGGATGCTGACGGCGGGCAGGGGTGACAGCCTCAGCCGGTCACCCGTACTCCGGCAACAGCTCCCGTCCAGGGTGCGTCTCCCGCCGCGGGCAGGGACAGGTGTGCGGAAACGTAGCCCTGTTGAAGCGTGATGACTTGGGACGTGGACCCTGGGCAATCCACTGTGAGCTCGACGGGCCAGAGTATGACCTTGGGATTCTCCTGCCGGATGAAGACTTTGGCGTTGGCAGCACCGACGCACGCAGCAGTGACCGTGTACGTGCCCGCCGCGGGGACTTCTTCCGTCGTGCCAAAGCCCCTGCCGGGGCCGTCCAGCGGACCCTTTTGAAAAAGGAGAACCGGGCCCTGCACGACCAGGAGAAAGCTGTCCAGGTCCTGGTAGTTTCTGGCCTCCCGCTCAAGGATCAGGGGGTCAGTGGGGCGGGTAGCGGATGCCGTCATCCGGGAGGGTTCAGGTGCGGCCGTGCGGTCAGCTTCGGCTGCCGGGGCGTGTGCCGGATCGGGGTAGTCATAGGAGCACCCTGCCGTGCCGGCTGCCGTTACCAGCACACACAGGGGAAAGGCGAGCCGGCGCCGGAGGCCTTTCGTTTCCACGGTTCCATGGTGGCCACGCCCGCGGTTCAAATCAACCACGACCCTGCGGAATTCGCCTACCCGGCCCGGCCGTCTTCTCGGCAAGGCGCACCACGGAGGTATGACGGCTCCAATGGTGGAGGCGGCCATCGAATCTGGCGCCAATCTCCATCGGGCTAATCGTGGGCCCCATTCTGATGTGACCGGGTTACAAAGTGTTCGACCCTGCGGTCCGGCACCAGCCAGATAAGGGCCACGATGGTGTAAACGGCGAGCCCGAGCAGGGGCTGGACAGGGGTTAGCGCAATGCCAAGGAGATAGATCAGCGGCGACGCTTTGCCCTTCCAGTCCCGGCCGACAGCACTGGCGAGGGCCCCGTCCTTGCCCTGAGCAGCAATCAGGCGGCGCTCCAGGATGAAGTATGCGATTGCTGCGCACAGCAGGTTGATCCCGTACAGCAGCACAGGGACCTGCGCGAAGCCGGACTCATCCATCCATCGGGTTGTAAAAGGAAACAGCGACAGCCAGAACAACAGATGGAGGTTCGCCCACAGGATGGCCCCATTAACGCGGCTCGCCAAATGGACCATGTGGTGGTGGTTGTTCCAGTAGATTCCGACATACACGAAGCTCAACAGGTAGCTGAAGAGGGTGGGCAGGACGCTGGCCACACCTTCCCACGTTGGTTCCTCCGGGGTATGGAGTTCCAGCACCATGATGGTGATGATGATCGCCAGGACACCGTCGCTGAACGCTTCCAGCCGGTTCTTGTTCATTGGGCATGCTTCCTTCGGGTGACTCTGCGACTTCTTATGTGGCTGCGTGCGACACGCCATGGAGCGCCACTACCCGAGGTGTACAGCGTTCCACTCCAAGAGCCGCCATTCGGCCAGTCCCTCGGTAATAAAAGGGTCTGCAGCGACGAAACGCTCGGCCTCCCGTCGGGAAGTGAAAATGCCCATGGAACTAAGCTCCGGGTCAGCCGTTTGGAATGGACCCAGGGCCACGAGCCCCCCGCCTTCCGCGTGGAACGCCTCGTAGTAGGCCTTGTGGCGCGGGTACGTCTCCATGACACGCGAGCGGTCGATGCCTTCACGGACGGTGTAGATGACGACGCATTCCATGCGGCCGAACTTACCACCTCCTGCACCTACGGCACGGCAGGAATCCGGTGAGGAGCACCCCACTAGGCGGAACTAGACGTGGCGGGTGTAGGAGGAGCCCGAGGGGGTTCGCTGCAGCAGTCCGAAGTCAACCATGTACCTTCGCAGCAGCACCACGTCGTCCGTGTAACTGAGAAGCCGTTCGTTGACCTGCCTCTCAGTGAGTTGTTCTCCGGGCGCCATGACCTCGTCCGCGATCCGGGCAAGGAGTTCCCGCCGTTGCGCCAAGTTTGACGGGTACCTTTCGATGCGTCCAAGCCGCATGAACCGATCTGTCCCGATTTGTGGTTGACGCTTGGGCTGTTGGGCGAGAAGGTCGCGAAAAATCGTCTGGGCCGCCACCAGCCGCCCGGGCGCGTGCTGTTCCACGAGTCCGGACTCAAGCAGACTATCGATGGCCCGGTTTCGCCGCTGTTCCTTCACGTTGGGCAGTACGTCTGGCGCCGCAGCTCCAAGCACGATTTGGGCGTACGCCGTCCTGGCATCGTTGTTGCCAAGCGTCGCCAGCACCCGCCGCCAGTGCGGGCCGCTAGTTCCCCTGCCTCCGCCCACGTCCACGCTCCCCTCAACCGCTGGCCCACGCCGCTGCGTGCTGGGAGATAGTAGCGCCGATGCCCTGGTTCCAGGAAGCCCAGGCGCCGGGGACAAGCAGCTGGGGCGCAACGCCTGAAGAGGTCTCGCGTCCGCTGCCCGGCGATAACCTCGTGCCGAAACCAGCCTTCAACGCCACTAGGGAATCTCACACCGACTCCGGCAGGACGTGGACGTCATTTACGATCCCACGCTGAAGGTGGGCGTATCCGCGCGCCCCTTCGCCAGCTGGTCCGCGTTCCGACGCCGGCTCGAGATGTCCCTTGTCACGTTCCGCGTCGAGTTCAAGGACCAGCCTTCGTTGCGCCACCGGCGGGAATGAGCCCAGTGGCGGCGCAAGCACGGGCCGTCGGTTACCGCTTCCCGGCCTTGGCATAAAGAGCCAGGAGGTCGCGGCTGAATTCGTGGGGCGACGTTTCGCTGGGGCTGTGGCCACCCCTGTAGACGCCGATCCGGGCCCGGATTGACTGGGCGAAGAGGCGGTGAAGCTGGAGCGGCCACAGGTCGTGTTCGCCCACGGCCACAAACTTGGGAAGGGGCGCCTCCGCCAGTTTTTGCCGAAGATCCGGAACGTTCTGCATGAGCGTATAGATGTCCCGGACCGAGGCGCGGCGGGTGAAGCGGAACCGGTAGTTGACGAACCGCCGCCTGCCCTCCGGTACGTGCACCACCTTGCCGCTCCGGATGCCCCAGATCAGCAAGGCAGCACCCACCCGGCCGTTCACCCACGTGCTGAACCGGCCGATGCGGCTCACGCCCCTGAAACTCTGGCCTGGCTCCGGCGGACAGCTAAGCAACGTGAGGGACCTGAAGAGCTCCGGCCGCTCGCCATAGGCGAGTTGGGCAATGATTCCCGCGAAGGAATAACCCACAACATGGACTGGGGTGGCAGTGGTCTCCAGAACTGCAAGGAAGTCGTCCACGAAAAGCCGGTAGTCATAATGCTTGCGTGGCGGCACCAGGTTCTCGGGGCCCGCTGCCGCTGACTGGTACTGTCCCGCCAGATCGTAGCTCAGTGCGAAGTAACCGGCATTGGCCAGGTCGGGCATCATGAGGGAGAAGTCCTCTTTGGAACCGGTTGCTCCGGGCACCAGCACAACGCTGGGATTGCCAGGATTGCCCAGCGTCATGGCGGCGAGCCTGCCACTGGGGACATCAATGGATCGGTGGACAGCGCCCGGCGGTGGAGTGAACCAGTCAACGTCCCCCAGCTCCGCATCGAGCAAGGCGGCCGCGTCCACCAGGGCGGAGCCAAACTCCTCGGGGTCGATCCCGTACCCGTTCCGGTCCAGCTCTGCCATGGTCCCAACATAGTCCAGTGCCTTGAATTTATTCAGGGGCAGGACCGGTGGACCGTTCAGCCACACCGCGGACGAACGCGTGAAGGCGCCGGTAGACTTCCTGGGATTCGGGGTAGCGGTAATCCTGTTGCCAGGTGTGTTCGGTGTTGAGGCTGTCCCAAGGGTAGATCAGGGCATCCACTGGAACGTCGTGTTGTTGCAGGCGCTCGATGAAATTCAGGTTTGCCCGGTAGAAGTAGTCACGCTCGGACGTGGTGAGGAACACGGGCGGATGGGTCCCGTCCAGCCACTCGATCGGGGACAGGAAACCCGCGGCGCTCCTCAGCCGCGCCACGGTCCGTGGTGGAGAGGGCCGCTTACGGCCATTGCGTGCTCCCGGACCTGCCGTTGCCCGGGATGCAGGCGGCAACAGCATACGGACGAAGTTCAGGCTGAGGACAAATCCGCTGTCGAAGAAGACCGAGAAATCCACTGCGCTGCAGTGTTGGACGAGCCCTTTCAGGTGTCCCGCGGGAACTGCCGGCCGCAGGGCATAATGCGCCGCCAGTTCGGAACGCAGGCTGGCTGCGGTCAGCAGGGCAGCGATCTGTCCGCCGGCCGAGTCCCCGCCCAGGATCAGCCTCTTGGGATTCCCGCCGTACCCCTCGATGTTGGCGGCAACCCACGCCAGGGCGGCATTGGCATCCTCGAGCACATGTCCCATGGCGAACCGGGGCGCGTGCCGGTAGTTGACGTTGACCACCACCATCCCGCCCACTGCCTGGTTGGCGCAGTACTTGGTCAGGGCTGCCTTGTCACCGGATGTCCACCCGCCACCATGGAAGTAAACGTAGACGGGAAGCAGCTCCGCCGCCACAGCCTCTGTACCAGGAGAGTCAGCTGCCGGCTGCAGCGGTGTCAAAACGTCGAGGCGGTGGGCGCGGAGGGCATCACCCACGTAGTCAATGTCGTGCACATATGCCACAGCCGTGATTGGGTCGGTGTTGAACCGCGCCTGCTCCCGGGCACTGACGGCGCGCATCAGGACGCGCCATGTCCATACGGGTACGCGGCGCAACAGGGGCCGGGCGCTCCTGACCGACTGAAACACCCCGGAACGTGCAGCCAATGTCATCCCTGCAATTTTATCCCCGAATGCTGGCCCCTACGTCTTGCCGCCCCCGAGGATCCGCCGTGCGTCCTCCTGGGCCTGAAGGGCCAGGTCAGTGACCACTTCACCCCGCACATGCCCGGCGGCCGACATGATGCTCCGGAGTTCGGAAACCGTCCGCGCCGGGTTTGCCCCGTGCGCCACGGCGTGGCAGTTATGGCAAAGCGGAATGAGGTCGGCGATGGGGTCAAGCTGGTATCCGCTGCCAATCATGGCCGGCGGCACCACGTGGTGCACGGCTGTCGCTCCTGTACCGGCCTCACCGTAAGCGGACTCAAAGGAGAAGCCGCAGGCGGCGCACGACGTGCCGTGGAAGGCCAGGCAGGCCCGGCGGGCGTCGGGGTCCCGCTCAAAGCGGTTCACCTGGATATGGCTGACGCCGCCCGGCGGAAAGGTTCCGGCAACCACCTCGGTGGGATCCGGCGTCGTGGGCCCGTATTCCCTCCACAAGCGTTGCAGAACAGGCCAGGACGACGGCGGCAAGGTCACCAGGGAGGGGCCGTTCGCCTTGGCCCAGAGGTCACCGGGAAAGGCCTCCCGCAGGGTCCCGGGGCGTATTTGCTCGCCCAGCGGGAGCAGTGCGTCGAAAGCGACTGCGATGAACCAGTCGTTGGCATCGGAATCATCGCCTGCGGCGGCCTGGTAGGGCTCCGATGCCACCGACCCGTGACCGATGAGGCCGCTGCCTGCATCATTGCCGCCTTGCACCAGGAGCCACGCTTCGGTCCCCGGGAGGATGTCAGGGCAAAAGCCGACGCGCCAGCGGTCCAGGAACCTGCCGGACTGCGCCACCTGCGCGACGACGGCTCCGTAGTCCCAGCGGTGCAGCCCGTTCGTGTCGCAGCCAAGAATTACTGCCGCCACTGCCCACCAAACCCAGCCATTCGCCGTCGATCCCCAAGCCCCTGCAGCGGGATTTAGATCGGTTCCTTGGCCAGCGCCTTGGTCTTGGCGGGCGTTTCCCGCCCCAGCCGTTCATCAAGCGTGACGCGCAGCCTGGCCGCGGCAACCTGGACCCGGTGCTCGGCAGGCGTGGGTTTTTTGCCCGCGGGCTTGGTACCGGTTCGGGGAGTGTGGACAAGGCGGTGTTCAGGCGATGCTGCGCTCATGGTCCAGCCTCCTTGGCACTGTCTTCATCCGTCATTCCATTCTCGCCTAAGTTGTCCGGGCCGTCCACGACGGCACTCTCCTGCCCTGGGCCGGCGTCGGCATCGTCCCCGTTCTCGTCCCCGGACACACTCTTCCAGGCGATGTCGAACAACTCGAGTTCCTCGGTGCGGGCCAGTTCGCTCCTGGCAAGGACTTCCAGCGTCGCCAGGCCCAGCGCCTTTGTCCCTGCATCCGGGTCCAACGCCCGGTCGAGCGCCCACTGGGTGCGGCGCCACCATTCCGCCCGGCTGTCCGCTTCGGTCTTTTGCCGCAGGGCGTCGGCGTCCGCTTCGCGCTTTTGGTCCAGCGCGGTCTTGTCCGCGGCAGTGCGTTGCTTGAGCGTGCGCCAGTTGATGTAGAAGGCCAGCAGGGCTGCGATAAGAACGGCCAGGGGTCCAAGCCCGGCAAGGATGACCCACCAGTCCGCCGGGCCCGAATGGACGACGACGTCCAGCGGGCCGGGGGAGGGAACAGGGGTCACCGAACCAGCTTAGGAGGAGGTACGGCCTGTGGCCCGGCCGACACTCCTGCCGCGGCCTTCTCCATCATGCGCCGCGCCGGGAAATGAGGACCGGCCCGTGCGCGTGGTGCAGTACTGCGTGGGCGGTTGATCCGATGGTCTCCCGGAGGATGCCGCGGCCCTGGGAACCCAGCACCACTATCCGGGCTTCCGAGGCGGCTTGCAGGATGGCGTGCGGGACCGAACTGTCCGTGAGTATCCTGCCGTCAACGGAGATATTGGGCGCCAGGGTTCGTGCACGGTCCACGGCGGATTCGAGAACTTCCCGGGCGCCAGCCGCTGCTTCCTTCCCGTCCAGCCGCGTGTAGCCGGCGGGCTCGTGATGGACGTGGACCACCGTAAGGCGTGCGTGCCACCCGGAAGCAACGGCGCACGCGTCTTCCAGTGCCGAGGGGGAACCTGATGCATCGACGGCGGCGACGACGGGTCCGCCAGGATGGGTGTCCTCCCGGATCACGGCCACCGGGCAGGTGGCGGTGGCCGCCAGTTCCAGGCTAACGGATCCCACCAGGAGGCCAAGGAAGCCGCCCAGGCCACGGCTGCCGACTACGAGCATCCTCTTGCCGCCGGAAATTTCGGCCAAGAGCTGTGCGGGTAGTCCGTGGAGCAGGGTGCCGCGGATCTGAAGCCCTGGAACTTCCGCTGCAGCATGCGAGACCCCTTCTTCCAGGACGGCCTGGGCGGACTGCTCAAGGCCGCTGCCTGACACACCTGGAACCGGACCGAGGTGCCTGGTCAGCAGCTGCCACAGGGAACAATGCACCACATGAAGCGCGCAGTTGGTGGCACGGGCGTGGCGCGCCGCCCACCGGACGGCTGCCGCGGCTCCATCCGAACCGTCATAGCCGGCGACAATCGAACCCGCATCCTGCATCACCTGGCTGCGCTCCTCATCAGACCGATCCTCGCCGGCGGGACCTTCGGCCCTTTGGCGGCCCTGCCCCTTGGTTTCATCCTGATTCCAGGAATCCATCCTGATTCTAGGAAGCGGGGAGGCATATGGGCACCCTGGTGCGCCGTATTGGGGTGATCATGCTTGTCCTGGCCGCCTCCCTGCTGGGGGTTGCGGCCCCAAGTGATGCCGTGTCCCCGTCAGTCGTCATCGTGGAGGACACAGCGGGGGTGCTTGACCGGAATACGCTGGTCCCCGCCGTCGAACGGATCCAGTTTTACCAGCCCACCCGTGTTGCTGTCTTTACCTACAACGGAAAGGCTGAGGACAACCTCAATGAAGAGGTCCTGAGGTTCGCACGCTCCAGGCACCCTGAGTGGATCAGCGCCGACGGACAGAAGTGGGCCGATGGACTGTTCATTTTCGCGCTCGACCCGGTGGGCCGCCACGTGGGCACCTATATGGGGGAGGACCGGAAAGTGTCGCTCGAGCAGCGCAGCGACATCCAGGAGGCCTCAAAGGACCTGTTCCGGGACGCGCAGTGGACCGACGGTACTGTGGCCGGCATTCGCCGTGCCGCCGAACTCATCAACCAGCCCTGGTACCGGTCCGCCGCATTCCTGATCACCGCCTGGGTCACCGGGGGACTTGCGGCCCTTGGGGCAGCGGCGTGGTTGATTGTGCGCGCGGCGACCAGGGCTGCCTGCCGCAAACAAATCGAACGGGGGGACCGGAGCTACTCCAACGTCAGCATGGACCTGGACGTCACGGAACTGAACGCCGGGACCATCCCCGAATCATCCCGCTACGGCAGCAGGGTCCTGGAGAAACACCGCACCTTCCTGACCCGCTATGCCGCCGCCACGGAACTCTCCAACCAGGTGCACGCCCTGGCCAAACGGTCCCTCAGCAGGCGGAAAAACCTCAAGCTTGCCCGCCAGTTCGCGGACAGCGCCGCCGAGCTGGATGCCCTGGATGATGTCATCGCCGACAGCAACGCCCTGTTGAACCGTGCCGACACATGGCCTACCGCCTGGGACCGGCAGCTTGCCCCGTTCCGCAAGGACCTGGCCGGCCTTGAGCAACTCCTGGCCAGGCGCCACGGGCAGGGGGACTCGGCCACCGCCTCGGCGCTTCGTTCCTTCCGCGACGAAAGCCTGCGGAACATTGAACGCTGGACCTCGGAACTGGCAGATGGACGGATCACGCCGGAAGAGGCGCTGGACCGGCTCTACGAGGCGCGGTCGCGGCTCTCGGAGCTGCTGGAGAACCATGCGGAAACAGTCATTCAGGGATTCGCCAGGAATGAGCGCGAGGCACGGCTGATGCGCGAGCAGATGCAGACGGCCCACGAGGGCCTGGACCACCGCAAGCGGCGGAGCTATGAGCCGAGCATCCTGGGCACGGTGTACCCGTCGTACCAGTTTTTCTCCGTGGCTACCTTCAACTCCGGCTTCAATACGGGCGTCAGCAGCGTCAATTCCGCCAGGGGCGGCGGCAGCACCACAGGGTACGGCAGCAGCGGCGGAAGCTTCTCCGGTTCGGGCAGTTCCTCGAGCTTCTGATGACCGGGGCTTTGGCCGCCGCCGTCTTCCACCCTAGGCGGCGCCCAGGGAGCCAAGCCTGTGCGGCCCGCGCCGGAGCGCGTTCCGCGCGTGCGGGATGGTGCTGCGGGCAACGTTCGGCGGCGGTGAAGGTATGTCCCGGATCAGGCCGGTTCCCGCACATTCCCGTACCTCTTCGATGGCCGCGGCCGCCGCCCGTTTGTCCGCGAATTGTCCGGATACCGCCAGTACGTGTCCATCAGGCATTACAAGCCGGAACCGGATCTGTGAATCTTCATCGACAAACAGTTCGAACGTACCTGCCATAAGCCTTGCTCTCCTCTAGCGTCCCGCCTCCGTTGATGAGGCTGCATGCCGGCCGACACCGGGCGCGGCAAACCCGGATGCACAACCCCAGCGTGGTGCTTCCGGCCCAGACCACCATCTCAGAGGACCGCGGCGTGCTATTAGGGACCAAAGACCCTGATCGCCGGCTCCGGGGATGCTACCGATGGCAGGATGCCCCGAAGTTCAGTGCCGAAGGGCCCTGTCCCATTAAGCCGGGCCGCGGAAGACTGGCGAGTTCACGATGGTTGCGGTTCCCGGAGGACGACATGACGACAGATGCACCTCGACCTGGCCGCCCAGGCAAACCAGCTCCCGGATCCGCAGGTCCCGGTCCCGAGGAGCGGCTCCGGATAGAGCTGGAGGACGCCGCATCGCGCAAGTGGTGGGCGCGGATCCTGTACACGCTGGGCTCACAGTACGGGCGGACGCAACTGCAGTTTGTGGCCAGGACCGGGGACGGACGCCGGCTCTATGCCAGCGATACGTTTCCCGGTCCGCCGCTGAACCCGACACCTCCCGAAGAGGCGTGGGCTCCCGGCATGCAGGCCAGCCTCAGCCAGCTCCGCCGGGAGCTGGCCCGCGACGGGTGGTCCGAAACCAGCCACGGCGTGCAGCCCTGGGACCTCACCTTCAGTCGCGGCCCCGGAAGATAATGCAGGACCAGGCCCCGGGGCGGCCGAAACCCTGGCCGACTCAGTCCACCGGCCAGATGACCCTGGTCTGCCACGTGGCCGGATCCGGCTGCTGCTCCGGATCGGTCAGGTAGTACTCCCACATGGTGTCGGCAGGGGCAGCGCCCTCGGCTTCCATCCGTTCGCGGATGGCATCGTACGTGCTGCCGAGGGTGTCGTAAGGGCCCGTGTGGATGGCCTCGAACGCGTCAGTATCGGGAAGCGCGCCGCGGGCCACCTCGCCTGTTCCCTGGAAGTTCCCGGCGACGGGGAACCCGGCTTCGACGTCCACCGTGGCGCCGGGAATGCCGTGGTAAAGCGCGAACGGCGGTCCTGCCGGGCTGACGCCCTGCGTTTGCACCGCGGCCATCACCGCACCGAAGGCCCGGCTGAAGAAGCTCGTCAGAGCGTCCATGGGAACCCGTTCACGGACCACGGCGACGGGTTGTTCGGTGACATGGATCTTTCGCGGCTGCTGGCCATTTTCAGTCATGCCCCCAGCCTTGCCATCCCGCGGCCAACGTGAAAGGGCCATAGGACTCTAAAGGGCATGCCAGTCAGGCCGCAGCCTCATACGCTTCGAGCAGCCAACCGCGGACCTCGGCATCGAGTTGGGAACTGTCCGTGAGCTCCAGATGGTGCATCCAGGTTCCTTTCGCCGGGTGGACGACCTGCTTGAAGCGCGGCGAGCCCAGGTTCCGCGGCAGCGCGAGGGACAGGACCAGCGGAACCGGGGAATTCACGTAGACCCCGGGCCGCCACAGGTAGGCGTAGCCCCGGCGCCGGCGGAACGAGATTTGGCTCTTTCCGACCCGGACCTCATGGGGGCCCAGCTCCGCCGCCATCCGCTCCGCTGCCTGGTAGAGCCCAAGGGCGTCCGGAGCGCCGGCGAAGAACCGCTCTACCGTCCACGGCTGCAAAGTAACAGCGTCCCCGCCTATGCAGTACCGTTGCCCGCCCCGGCCGCAAGTCCGGCGGCCCAGGCTGCCGCCCGCTCGGCCTCACCGTCGACCAGCGGGCCCTCGCTGCCTTTGACGTAGAAAGCCATGGGTCCGCCAACGATGCTGGCACCTGCCTCCGTCAGTGCCTTCGTCATCTTCCTGGCAGCGTCGCCGTGGATGAACAGCTTCACCCTCGTATCGAAGGCTGCTGCCTTCACCCCGGCCAGTCCCCGGCGCCCAAGGTCTGCCAGCGTTTCGGTGATCCGGGCAGTCGGCTTCCAGCCGTTGATGGGGCTGCCGACGACGAGCAGGTCACCCGGGTGCAGGGCGTCGGCATCAAAACCGTCAACGTGAACAGCGGCCGCGTCCCGCCCCAGGCGCGATGCCATCGCCTCGGCGATGGTCCTGGTGTTTCCATACGCGGAGTCATAGAGGACGACGGCTTTCATGGAGGCTCCCGGTCCGGATAGGCGGCATGTTGCCCCTCAACCATGCTCCCGGGGCCGCCGGCGGGGCAGGGCCAAAGGTCATGCCGCCGGCCGGGGCCTAATGCCCTAGCCGTACTGCCGGCATCAGGATAGCTTCAGTCTTATGTGTGAGGACCGCTACCGCCCATGTTGAAAGTGTCCTGAATGAGAAAGCAGGCCGTCCCGCCTGCGGCAACCGCCGGCAACGTTGAGGTCGAGGAACGCGTCGGCTCGCCCGTGCAGAAGGTGTGGGGCTTCCTCCGGCGGTATCCCGTCGTCGCGCTGACCTGCCTGGTACTCCTTGCCGCCCTGGTGCTGCTGCAGTTTGGGCTGGAACTGCAGGTCCGCGTGCTCGCCTCGGCCTACGCTGCCATCATCGTGGTGGCGCGGGCGGCCGGCATGGTCCGGTCATTGCGGGAGGGACGCTGGGGCATCGACCTGCTGGCCCTGATGGCGGTTGCAAGCACGGTGGCCGTGGGTGAGTACCTCGCGGCCCTGGTGGTGATCCTGATGCTCACCGGCGGGGAGGCACTGGAAAACTTTGCCCAGGGACGCGCCGCGCGTGAATTGCGGTCCCTGCTGGACCGGGCTCCCCGCTTTGCCCACAGGGAAAGTGCCGACACAGTCCTGGAGGACACCCCGATAGGCGAGGTGGTGCCCGGGGACGTGCTGGTGGTCCGCCCCTCCGAGCTGGTACCTGTTGACGGCGAACTCCTGTCCGATTCAGCAAGCATGGACGAATCATCGCTGACGGGGGAGAGCCTGCCGGTGGAGCGTAGCAAGGGGGAGCTGCTGCTGAGTGGTTCGGTGAACGGCGTGGCCGCCATCCGCATGCGGGCGGCGGCCACCGCGGCTGACTCCCAGTACAGCCGGATCATCGCCCTGGTGGAGGAAGCGTCCAACAGCCGTGCGCCGGTAGTCCGGCTCGCTGACCGCTACGCGGTTCCCTTTACCCTCCTCGCCCTGGCCATGGCCGGGGCCGGCTGGTTCCTGTCAGGTGAGCCGCTCCGCTTTGCCCAGGTGCTGGTGGTGGCCACCCCGTGCCCGCTCCTGATCGCAGCGCCGGTGGCATTCCTGGCTGGAACCAGCCAGGCCGCCCACAAGGGCATCATCATCAAGAACACCAGAAGCCTGGAGCAGCTTGCCAAGGCGCAGACAGCAGTGTTCGACAAGACTGGAACACTCACCTCCGGCCGCCCGGTCCTGGACGGGATCCAGGTGGCGCCGGGCCCGGGGGAAGCCCTTGGCAGCCGGAAGATCCTGCAGCTGGCGGCCTCCGCCGAGCAGTATTCCTCCCACGTGCTGGCAGCATCCGTGATCGAAGCCGCCAAGGCAGCGAACATTGAACTGCTGCAGGTGCAGCAGGCGACCGAAAACGCCACGCACGGGGTTGAAGCTGTCTGCGACGGCCAGCAGGTGGTGGTGGGAAAAGCCGCCCTGATCCGCAGTTCGGCCAGCGGATACCGGGAAGCAGCAGTCCAGAGTGGCCAGTTGGCAGTCCACGTGGCGGTCAACGGCGAGTACGCGGGTGCACTGATCATGAAGGACCCGTTGCGCCGCAACGCCGTGGACACCCTGGCGCGCCTGCACAGGCTGGGCGTGCGGAACACCATGCTGCTGACCGGTGATGCCCACGCGACGGCTGCCCACATCGCCGAGGAAGCGGGAATGGGCCACGTCCAGGCCGAATGCCTTCCGGAGGACAAGGTCAACACGGTTGCGGCCATCCTGGAACGACCCGTCCTGATGGTGGGTGACGGCGTCAACGATGCCCCGGTCCTTGCCGCCGCCGACGTTGGGATCGCGATGGGTGCCAAGGGGGCCACCGCGGCCAGCGAGTCCGCGGACGTGGTGATCATGCTCGATGACCTGTCCAAGGTGGCCCTGGCCGTGGCCATTGGGAAGCGGACCGTGGCTGTGGCCCTGGTAAGTATCTGGACTGGGATCGGGCTCAGCCTCATCCTGATGGCCATCGCCATGACGGGTTTCATTCCCGCTGTTGCCGGTGCCCTCCTGCAGGAGGTGGTTGACCTGGCCACCATCCTGAACGGACTCAGGGCATTGCGCGGAGCGGACGAGGCACGGCAACGCGGTTGATGCCGGCTTCCTTCCGCCAGGCCTGCCCGGAGCGGGAGGTGGTGTGGCCGCCGGGCATGACTTTTGGCCCTTCCCAGCGCCGCCCGCAGCCGGGATTGTGGTGTCCATGAACGCAGAAACAGGGGCCAAACCCGTCATTGTAGGTGTGGACGGATCTGAATACTCCTCCGCAGCCCTGCGCTATGCGGGCACGCTGGCAGCCCGCCTGGGCACGCGGCTGGAAGTCATTTCATGTGTCGGAATGCCGGACTACCTGGTGATGTCCCGCCTGGAAGGGGCGGACCGGCAGTTCACCGCCAGGCTTGAGGACGCCGCCGGCCGCCTGGTCGAAGATGCCCTGGGCCGGGCCTTCTCCGGGGAACGGCCCGAAAACATCGACGTGACCATCAAGTTCGGCCCTCCGGCGAAAGTGCTGGTGGAGGAGAGCCGCCGCGCGCAGATGCTGGTTGTTGGAAGGCATGGCGAAGGCGGCCTGCTTAAGTCGTCCATGGGATCGGTGAGCAAGGCGTGCGCGGCCCACTCAACCTGCCCGGTGCTCCTGGTGGGCCAGGAGGCGGACGCTGTGTGAGGACTGCGGAGGGCCTGAGCTCCGAACGGGCAGCGCAGCTCCTGAAGCAGGCGGGCCCCAACCAGCTCCCGGCGGAGAAACCCGTCCCGCAATGGCGAAAGCTGTGGGGGGAGATGACGCACTTCTTCGCCCTCATGCTGTGGTGCGCCGCCGCGCTGGCATTCGTTGCGGACATGCCGCAGCTGGCCGTGGCGATCATCGTCGTCGTCATTGTCAACGGGGTGTTCGCCCACATCCAGCAGGAACGCGCCCAGCATGCCGCCGCCAGGCTGCGCGGCCTGCTGCCCGCCGACGTGGTGGTGCGGCGGGACGGGACGGTGCGCAAGGTCCACGCCAGCGAGCTGGTGGTTGACGACGTGGTGCTGCTCAGTGCCGGTGACCGTGTGCCTGCAGACATGGTCCTGCTGTCAGCATCGGCCTGCGAAATGGATGAATCCATGCTGACGGGCGAAAGCGAGCCAGTGCCGAAAGCCGCAGGTGACGCGGCGTGGGGCGGTACCTTCCTGGTCAACGGCTACGGAGAGGCCGCCGTGTCCGCCACGGGAGCCAGGACCAGGCTGGCCGGAATTGCCGCCCTCACCAGCGGAGCGGTTCCTCCCCCTACGCCGCTGTCCCTGGAACTGCGGCGGATTGTCCGCGTTACTGCGGGCATGGCGCTGGGTATCGCAGCGGTCTTCTTCCTGGCGTCGCTGCTGGTGGGCTTTCAGTGGCGGGATTCCTTCCTGTTCTCGATCGGCGTGGCCGTGGCCCTGGTCCCGGAAGGGCTCCTGCCCACTGTCACGCTGTCCCTGGCCATGGGTGCCCAGCGCATGGCGTCCCGCAACGGCCTGGTCCGCAACCTTGAAGCCGTGGAAACCCTGGGCTCAACCACCTTCATCTGCACCGACAAAACCGGGACCCTGACGCAGAACCGAATGAACGCCGTCGAGGTCTTCACCCTGGAAGGGGCCGTCCATGTGACGGGCCAGGGGTATGACCCGGACGCGCACATCGAGGGCCGGGGAACGGTCAGGGCGGCCCAGGCAGCGCTCGCCGCCCGCACCGCTTCACAGGGCAGGGCCGAGCTGCACGATGGACAGTGGCGTGCACAGGGTGACCCGATGGAAGCTGCCGTGGACGTGCTGGCCCGCCGGCTGACAGGCGCCGGGTCCGGGCCCGCGGCATCGCGCCGGCTGCCGTTCGATCCGGTGCGGCGCAGGGAGTCTGCCCTTGTGGGGCCCGAGCTGTTTTGCAAGGGTGCCCCCGAAACCGTGCTCCCACTGTGTGAATCCGTGCCGGGTCAGGTCAAGGAACAGGTAGAGGTGATGGCAACGCGTGGCCTGCGCGTCATTGCGGTGGCACGGCGGCGTCTCGCGGGAGCACCCGAAACCTGGCAGACCAGCCCTGCCGCAGAACTTGAAACGGACATGGAACTCCTGGGCCTGATCGGACTGCAGGATCCGCCCCGGCCGGATGTGGGAGACGTCATCCGAACGGCGCGGCAGGCGGGCCTGAAGGTCGCCATGATCACCGGCGACCACCCGGCCACGGCGGCAGCGATCGCCCGGCAGATCGGCCTTGCCGGAACGCCTGAATACGTGTTGGAAGGCGCAGACCTTCCGGAGGACGAGCAAATACTCGGCGCACTCCTGGACCGTGACGGAGTGGTGGTCAGCAGGGTCTCGCCCGAACAGAAGCTCCGCGTGGCCAAGGCGCTGCAGGCCCGTGGGCATGTGGTGGCCATGACCGGCGACGGCGTCAACGATGGCCCGGCCCTTCGCGAAGCCGACATCGGCGTGGCCATGGGGCGGAGCGGAACTGACGTGGCGCGGGAGGCCGCGGATTTGGTCCTCCTGGACGACCATTTCGCCACCATCGTGGCAGCCATCGAACAAGGAAGGGCAACCTACGCCAACATCCACCGGTTCCTCACCTACCATCTCACCGACAACGTGGCGGAGCTGACTCCCTTTGTTATCTGGGCGCTCTCCGGCGGCCACTTCCCGCTTGCCCTCGGTGTCCTTCAAATCCTTGCCCTGGACATTGGCACCGACCTGCTGCCCGCGCTGGCCCTTGGCGCGGAACCGCCCGGCCGGCGTGTTTTGGCGCGTCCGCCCGAACGCCGGCACCTGATGGACCGGCAACTGATCATCCGTGTCTTCTGCATCCTGGGTCCCACGGAGGCCGCCATGGAAATGGCCGTCTTCTCCGTTGTCCTCGCTGCCGGCGGGTGGATGCGGGGGCAGGTTCCCCAGCCCGGGCTCCTCATGGCTGCCTCCGGCGCCGCCTTTACCGCCGTGGTCCTGGGACAGCTGGCCAACGCCTTTGCCTGCCGGAGCGCCACCGTGCCGCCCTGGAAGCTGGGATGGGGTACCAACCGGCTTCTGGTATGGGCAGTTCTGGCGGAACTGGCCATCCTTGCGGTGTGCCTGTTCCTGCCCTACCTTGCCACGCTGTTGGGCCAGGCCCCGCCGCCTCCCCTGGGCTTCCTCCTGGCACTTCTCGCGGCCCCCGCTGTCCTTCTTGCAGACTGGATCCACAAAGCGGCCCGGGCGCGCCTGCGGCGGAGCTAGGACCAAAGACTCTGCCTGCCCCGGCGCCACCAAGGCCAGAATCGAGCCATGACCGCCGCTGCAGAAACGTCCCTGGCCGATGTCAGCGTCAAATGGCTTGAAGAAACCGGGATCGCGGACATCCCCTCCGTAGGGGGAAAGAACGCCTCCTTGGGGGAGTTGAGCCGTGCGCTGCAGCCGGCAGGAGTCCGGGTTCCGGAAGGGTTCGCCACCACGGCCACCGCCTACCGCGCTTTCCTTGCTGCCAACAGCCTGGAGCCCCGGATCAGGAAGCACATGGAGGACCACCGCGCCGGGGCAGCAACACTTCGGCAGGCCGGGGCGGCGATCCGCGAACTGTTCCTGCAGGCCACCTTCCCGGCGGACATCACTGCCGACATCCAGGAGCACTACCGGGCCCTCTGCCAGCGCACCGGGCAAGACCAAGTGGCCGTTGCGGTCCGCAGCAGTGCCACGGCCGAGGACCTCCCGGACGCCAGTTTCGCCGGCCAGCAGGAAACCTTCCTGAACGTGGCCGGGGAGCGCGCGGTCCTGGAGGCGTGCCGGCGCTGCTACGCCTCCCTGTTCACGGACCGTGCCATCAGCTACCGCGAAATGAAGGGTTACGACCACCTCGACGTTGCCCTGTCCGTTGGAGTGCAGCGCATGGTCCGCTCGGACCTTGGCGCATCAGGGGTGATGTTTTCGATCGACACGGAGTCCGGCTTTCCCGGCGTGGTGGTCATCAGCGCCGCCTGGGGGCTGGGGGAGACGGTGGTCCAGGGCACCATCAACCCGGACAAGTACCAGGTGTTCAAGCCGCTCCTTGCAGACCGGCGCTTCAGCCCCGTGATCGAGCGGCAAGTCGGTGCCAAGGAACGCAAAATGGTGTACAGCCGCGGTGGCGATGCCAGGACCATGATGGTGGAGACGACCGGGCGGGAGCAGAGCTCACGGGTACTGGATGACCGCGAGATTGTCCTGTTGGCCCGCTGGGCCGTCGCGGTGGAGGAACATTACGGCCGGCCCATGGATATGGAGTGGGCCAAGGACGGGGTCACCGGCGAACTCTTCATGGTGCAGGCACGGCCGGAGACCGTCCAGGCCCGCCGGAGCACATCAACTTTCCGGACCTACCACCTTGCAGGGCCCGGGAAGGTCCTGGTCACCGGCGCCGCCATCGGAGATTCGGTCGCGCGCGGCCAGGCGTGCGTGGTGCGGGATGCCAAGGACATCGAATCATTCGTGGACGGCTCCGTGCTGGTCACCCGGATGACGGACCCGGACTGGGTTCCCGTCATGAAGCGGGCCGCGGGCATCATCACGGACCACGGCGGCACAACCAGCCACGCCGCCATTGTCAGCCGCGAACTGGGCGTGCCCGCAGTGGTGGGAACGCGCAACGCCACAGAGGTCCTTCCCGACGGCGGCCAGGTCACCCTGTCCTGCGCGGAAGGCGAAGAGGGCCGCGTCTACGAAGGGCTGCTGGAGTTCTCCGTGGAGGACGTGGACATGCACGCCCTCCCGGCCACCCGCACGGACGTGATGATCAACATCGCCAGCCCGGCCGCCGCGTTCAAGTGGTGGCAGCTGCCTGCGGACGGCGTAGGCCTGGCCCGGATGGAGTTCATCATCAACAACCTGATCCGCATCCACCCCATGGCCCTGGTCCATCCGGAACGGGTGTCAGACCCCCAGGAGGCCGCGCTCATCCGGCAGCTCACCAGCGGCTACCAGGACCCGCAGGAGTACTTCATCGACGTGCTGGCCACGGGGATCGCCAAGATCGCCGCCCCCTTCCATCCCAAACCGGTGATCGTCCGGTTGAGCGACTTCAAGAGCAACGAGTACAGCCACCTGATCGGCGGCAGCGCTTTCGAACGTCCCGAGGAAAACCCCATGCTGGGGTTCCGCGGCGCCTCCCGCTACTACAGCAACGCCTACCGGGAAGGATTCGCGCTGGAGTGCAAGGCCCTCAAACGCGTCCGGGAGCAGGCCGGGTTCGGCAACGTGATTGTCATGGTCCCCTTCTGCCGCACCGTGCGGGAAGCGGACCAGGTCATCCAGGCCATGGAAGAGCACGGGCTGGTCCGCGGCGCCGAAGGGCTCCAGCTCTACATGATGTGTGAGATCCCATCCAACGTGGTCCTGGCAGAGGAATTCGCCAAGCGTTTTGACGGTTTTTCCATCGGTTCCAACGACCTCACCCAGCTGGTCCTGGGGGTGGACCGCGATTCGGAGGAACTAGCCGGGTTGTTCGATGAGCGGGATCCGGCAGTAATGTCCATGATTGCCCAGGCGATCAGCAAGGCCCATGCCGCCGGCATCAAGATCGGCATCTGTGGACAAGGGCCCAGCAACCATCCGGACCTTGCGGAGTTCCTGGTCAGCCAGGGGATCGATTCGGTGTCCCTGAACCCGGACACGTACGTGCGGACGCTTCCGGTTATTGCGGCAGCAGAGGCGCGGGCTGCCAACGAACAAGCCGTCTGACCCGCTGCCCAAGGCATACTGCGTGTCCCCGCGTACTGCCCTGGCGGCCACAGGAAAGTGCCTGGCACCCCAGGGGACAGTCTCCCCGGAAGCCAGGCACCGTCGTCGTACCGTGACTCTGCTCAGCCCCTGGTAATGGGGATCTTGGACGCCCCGGTTGCCTGCACCTGCTCCGGCATGGGAGCCCGCACTTCAAGGACCCCGTCCTTGTATGCAGCCGTTACGTCGTCTTGTTTCACCCCGGTGGGGAGGGGGATCCGCCGGACGAAGGAACCGTAGCGGAACTCGGACCGGTAGCTGTCCTTCTCCTTGTGTTCCTTCTTTTCCTGCCGTTCTCCCTTGATGGTCAGGACACCGTCCGTAACCGTCACGTCCACGTCCTTCTCCGGATCGATGCCGGGCAGCTCTGCCCGCACCACCAGCGTGTTGCCGTCCACCATCTCTTCGACCCTGATGGCGGAGGACCCCAGGTCACCCTCGAAAAGCCGTTCGATGACATCGATGGGGGAGCGGCGGTTATCAAACCATTTCATCAGGTCAGTCATTCTTGCCTCCTGCTCATGTGGAAGCCGGACCATCGCGTTGCCCGGCACTTCCACCATCCCCTTTCGATGAATCCGGCTCCAGAGGCAAAGGTCCCAGCCCCGTTCGGCCGTGACCCGCCGGTGGCCGGCGGGTCAGGCGGCCAACCAGTTCGATGGCCAGGCACCCTGCCAGGCCAACTGCAACCGAGACGGCCAGCAGTCCGGCGGGCGGCCACTCAACCCGGAAGAAGTCCTGCGTTAAGGGAACGCTGAACAACAGGACCAGCCCCGCGTACATCCCGGCAAGGATCAACACCTTGATCCGGTTGAGGGGGCGTGATGCCATCACCAGGATCCACGCGGCCACCAGACCGAGTGTCACCGTTGCCGCGGACTGGGCGGACTCAAGGCTGTGGCCGCCCCACAACTGCCCGTACGCGCTGACCGCCAGGACACACAGGGCCGTGCAGATGCCTGCCGGGACCGCGAAGGCCAGGGCACGCCTCAGGAACCCGGGGGCATAACGCTGGCCGCCGGGCTGCAGGGCAAGGAAGAACGCCGGCAGGCCGATGGTCAGTCCGTCCAGTGCGGACAGTTGCCGGGGCAGGAACGGGAAGGCCAGCAACAGGACGCCGGTCACCACGGAGATGACCGTGGCGTAGACAGTCTTGCTCAGGAAGACCAGGGAGACGCGCTCAATGTTGCTGATGGCCCGGCGCCCCTCGTCCACCACCGCCGGCAGCCGTTCAAAGCGCCCGTCCAGGAGGACCATGCGGGCCACGGCCTTGGTCGCGGGGGAGGCCGAGTCCATGGCGATCCCCAGATCCGCATCCTTAAGTGCCAGGACGTCGTTCACCCCGTCCCCGGTCATTGCCACCGTGTGCCCCCGCCGCTTCAGGGCCTGGATCAGGTCCCGTTTCTGGGATGGGGTCACACTTCCAAAGAGGCTTTGCGACTCCACCGTTTCCTCCAGCAGCAGCGGATCCCGGGGAAGCGTGCGTGCGTCATAGGCAACCCCGGTTCCAAAACCCACCCCGCGCGCAAGCGCTGCCACGGTCCGGGGATCGTCACCGGAAATGATCTTGACGGTCACCCCCTGCCGGCGGAAGTAGTCGAGGGTGGAGGCAGCATCCCGGCGGATGCTCTCCCGGAAGGTCAGCAGCATGACCGGCACCAGCCCGGACGGCAGGCCTGCCTCTGCGGGGCCCGGCGGCAGCGGCGCCGGGAGGTGCGCCAGAACCAGGGTCCGCAGGCCGGTGGAAGCGAGGGCCGCCGCCCTGGCGTGCGCATCAGCAGAGTCAGCGGACCCGAGGACCGTATCCGGCGCTCCCAGGATCCACGTCCCGGAGGCGGCGGAGCCCGGCGCGAACGTCACCGAACTCCACTTCCGGGCGGAAGAGAACGGGACGGAATCCTGCTCCTGCAGCGGAACCCGCACGGGAAAGGCCGCGCCGATGGCTGCAGCGGTGCTGCTGGCCTCAGCATTGGCACCAAACCATTCCACCGCCGGCCGCCACCCGGACGCAGGAACCGTTCCGGCCTCATGGACGGCGTCAAACACCACGGAGCCGGAGGACAGGGTGCCGGTTTTATCCAGGCAGAGGACATCCACCCGTGCCAATACCTCCACGGCGGCGAGTTCCTGGACCAGGACCTTCTGGCGGGCGAGCCGGAGGCCGCCCACGGCAAAGGCCACGCTTGTCATCAGGAGCAGGCCCAGGGGGATCATGGCCATGATCCCGGCAACAGCTCCCACGACGGCAGGTATCCACCGCCCCGATCCCATGGCTCCAGCCCATCCGCCCTGGTCCTGCATCTGCGCATTCGTGAGCAGCAGTGCGGTGGGCAGTAACAGCCAGGTGATGACAGTAAAGACTTTCTCCAGGCCCCTGCGGATCTCTGACCTGACAAGGGAGAACCGCCGTGCCTCGGCTGCCAGCCGGTAAGCGAAGGTGTCGGGTCCCACGCGGAGCACTCTGGCCCGGCCGCTGCCGGCGAGGATCAGCGAGCCGGACAGCAGCACGGCACCGCCGGCTTTGGGAACGGGTTCCGACTCGCCCGTCAGCAGGGATTCGTCCACCTCAAGCGGTGCCCCGCCAAGAAGCTCCAGGTCTGCCGTTACCTGGTCCCCGGCGTTGAGCACCACCAGGTCGTCAGGGACCAGTTCGTCCGAGGAGACGACTTCCCTGGCCCCGTTCCTGACCACCGTGTTCCGGGCGGCCTGCAGAATGGCAAGCTGGTCAAGGGAACGCTTTGCCCGGTACTCCTGGATGATCCCGATCAGCGAATTGCTGATGGCGGACAAGCCGAACAGCGCATCACGCCACTGGCCAAGGACCAGCAGGAGGATGAAGCAGCCTCCCACCACGCCGTTGAACAGGGTGAACACGTTCGCCTGGACAATCTCCCAGGCGCTCCTGCTGGTTGCCGTTGGCACGCTGTTGACACGGCCGGCGGCAGTGCGCTCCCGCACTTCTGCGGTGGAGAGTCCGTCCCGGGGATGGCTCACGTCCAGTCCCGGGACCGGTCTCCCGTTGTCCCCGGCAATTGTCATGGTGTGGCCAGGCAGCTGACCCGGTCAGTCGGCGTGCTGCTGCTTGTGCACCCGGGTGATCACGGTGGGGCACGGCGGCTGCGACAGCACTGCGTGTGCCGTGGATCCCAGGACGAACCTTTCGAAACCACCCTTTCCGCGGCTGCCCAGGACCAGCAGCCGGGCGCCGGATGCAGCACGGATCAGGGCGTCCGCCGGCTCAAGAACGGTCTCCATCCTGGTGTTGACCACGAGGTCCGGGTAGTCCTGCCGGAGGCCCGCCTCAGTTTCGGCGAGCACGATTTGTTCCTCCTCCACGACGTGGGTGGCGAAACTGCTCTGCGGCAGCCCTGCCGCAATCCAGCGGTTGGGGCCGGTGAAGGCATATAGGACGGTCAGCTCCTCGCCCAGTGCGTCAGCCTCCGCGGCCGCAAAAGCCACTGCCTGTGTTGCTTCACGCGAGCCATCCACGCCCACCACGATGCCGCGGCCTGCCTCCTGGGCGTCGCCGATGACGGCCACCGGGCACTCCGCGGTGGCGGTGGCCTGGAGGGCCCGGTCCGTCAGGGCGCCGCGCGTGTGGCCGCTGGTGCCCAGGACGAGCATGGAGGCATTCCTGGAATAGTCGCCCAGGGCTGCCCCGATGCCTCCTTCGAGCAGTTGGAGGGTTACCTGCAGTCCGGGTTCGGCTGCGGTGGCTTTTTCACCGGCCTCCTTCAACAGCGCCAGCCCCGATTCACGCAGGACTTCAAGGTAGGGAAGCACTTCGGCGGCCATCCAGCGGTCGTCCACCACATTTACGACGGCGAGGGGGCACTTGAGCCTGTTGGCCCGGGCAGCTGCCCACAACAGGGCGGCGTTGGAGGCCGAAGTATTGGTGATGCCGACGGCGATTGGCTTGGCAGTTGCCATGGGGGACCATCCTTAGGGGGTGCTGGAGAAGGGATGTGGTGCGGACGTGGAGCGGAGCCGGATGACGTTGCCCTGACCGGCGTGCCTGATCCGCGTTGGCCTGATCAGCGTTGGCCAGTCGGCGCTGGGCTAGTGGGCGCTGGGTCAGTCGGCGCTGGGCTCCCGGGCCGGCCACCAATGGGTCGGCGCCGCGATGACGAACCTCCGGCCGCTGATATCCTGCGGCGTGATCCGGATCAGGACATTTTTTTGGCCGGGTTGCCAGGGGGACAAGCCCGCCTCCATGGCGTCCTGGACTTCCTCCGCATCGGTTACAACCTTGGCGTGCCCCTTGATGATGACGCTCCAGGCGATGGTGCCGTACTGGTTCATTCCGTCCGCCTCGACGGCTACCACTTTCCGGTCGGCAAGGGAGGCGAGCTTTGTTCCCTGGCCGGTACGAATGAGCAGTGTGCCGTTGGTGGGGACAAAATTCACCGGATAGTTTTCCACTGCGTCCCCCTCGGAGAAGGCGATCCTGCAGAGGGAAGTTGAACGAAGGTATCGCCAGCAATCGTGGACGCCGAGTTCCTTGATGTCAGGTTCTGTGGCTGCGGTATTCATGGCCGTAGCCTAGGACCGGCAAACCTCCCGGGGATAGGGAAGAAGGTCCCGCGCCCGTAAAGGCACCCATCCGGGACGGTCGGAGGTAATTTTCGCCTGGGCCTCCTAGAATTGTGCCGGTAGCGTCTTCATGCCCAAGTGAAGGCGGACTTGCGGCCCGGGGCAGGCATTTCCGTTCCGGACCCCCGGACCGCGCCAAGGACCCGCAGCGTGGCAGGTTCTTGCCGCAGGAGGTGGAACGTGAGCACTGAGAAGCCCTGGCGTCCGCCGACTAGGGACACCGTTGAAGACCTGCTGAGGGACTTTTCCGCCCGGGGCGACGAACAGTTGGATACCCAGGAACGCATCAACGCCCTGCTGGCCGCGGTGGTGTCCCTCGCCGAGGATCTCAGCCTTGAGGCCGTGCTTGACCGCCTGGTCCGTTCGGCCTGCGCCCTGGTCGGCGCACGGTACGGCGCTATGGGCGTCATTGGCGAAGACCGCACCCTGAGCCACTTCATCACGGTGGGTATTGATGAAGACGGAATCCGCTCCATTGGCGACCTGCCGACGGGGCACGGCGTACTTGGCCTGCTCATCCGCGAACCAAAGCCCTTGCGGCTCCATGACCTTGGCCGGCATCCCATTGCGTCCGGCTTCCCGCCAAACCACCCGCCCATGAAGACATTCCTTGGCGTGCCCGTCCGCGTCCGTGACGAGGTGTTCGGCAACCTCTACCTGACGGAAAAGCAAGGTGGCGAGGATTTCACCTCCGACGATGAGGACCTTGCCGTTGCCCTGGCGGCGGCGGCCGGCGTCGCGATCCAGAACGCGCGCCTCTTTGAAGACAGCGGGCGCCGGCAGAAGTGGCTGGAAGCAGGCATGGAGCTCAGCAGCAGGTTGATCATGGCGTCCAGCCCCGGGGACGCGGATAACCTGGACGTCGTTGCCGACGCCGCTTTAAAGGTATCGGATGCGGCACTTGCAGTGGTGGCCGTGCCGGCGGGTGGAGGCGTGCTTCGATGCCGGTCCTGCCTTGGTGTGCAGGGTCTCCAGGCAGGCCAGGAATGGAGGGTCTCCCACTCCGTGTGGGACGTGATCGAGGGCGGCGGCTCCTTTGTGGCCAAGGACCCGCGGCAGGTCTTTGAGGCCGGAATGGCCGGGAAACTCGGATCCGTACTCGTGTGTTCCCTGGGGCATGGCAGCAGCGACAACGGCGTTCTCCTGCTGGCCCGCGCACACGCAACTGCCGCCTTCAACCAGGCGGACGCAGAGTCGGGTGCCATTTTCGGGAGCCGGATCGGGCTGGCGCTCGACCTGGCGCGCGTGAACGCACTGCGCGAACAAAACCTGCTGTTCACTGACCGGGAACGGATCGCGCGGGACCTGCACGACCTCGTCATCCAGCGCCTGTTTGCCGCAGGCCTGAGCATCCAAAGCCTGCGCCGCTACACCGTGGACCCGGTGGCGCACGAGCGCATCGCCGCCGTCACCACGGAACTCGATGAAACAATCCGCAAGCTGCGGGACACCATCTACTCGCTCCGGACGGCGGATGAGGAACGCGAACCGCTGACGGGCCGGATCCTGCGGGTGGTCCGGGAAAACTCGCGCAGCTACGCCCTGACCCCCAAGGTGGCTCTGGACGGCCCCGTGGACTCGATCCGGGAGGATGTGGCCGTCCATCTGCTGTCCGTGCTGTCGGAAGGACTCAGTAACGCGCTGCGGCATTCCGGCGCGGACGACGTGGAGGTCACGGTTGCGGTGGGCAAGGACGAGGTCCAGCTTCTCATCCGCGACAATGGCCGGGGCTTCGCCAACCCTGCCCGGGTGAGCGGCCTGGCGAACATGCGCCACCGGGCTGAGTTGTTGCAGGGAAGTTGCATCATTGAGAGCGGGCCAGGCAAGGGCACATCTGTGACATGGACCGCCCGGCTCACCTGACCTGCCGGCTCAGGCAGTGTCCGTGGAGCTCTTGGTGACGTAGACAGCGGCCTGCGTCCGGCGCTCGAAGCCCAGTTTTGCCAGGATCGATGAAACATAGTTCTTGACGGTTTTCTCGGCCAGGAACAGTTCGTCGCCGATTTGCCTGTTGGTCAGGCCCTGCCCGATCAGGGCCAGGACCTTCTTCTCCTGTGCGCTGAGGCCCTCCAGGCGGGGATCGGTGTGTGCCGTGGACAGTCCGGTAATGATCTGCTGCTCAACTCCCGGATCGAAGAGGGACTCGCCCGCAGCCGCCTTCCGGATTCCGGCCAGGAGGTCATCGCTCCTGATCTGTTTCAGGATGTATCCGGAGGCACCGGCCAGGACAGCGCCTCGAAGGGCCTGCTCGTCGTCGTAGCTGGTGAGTATCAGGCAGCGCAGGCGGGGGTCCAGGGAACGCACGTCCCGGCACACCTCGATTCCCGTGCCGTCGGGAAGCCTTCCGTCGAGGATGGCGATGTCGGGGTGCAGTGCGGGTATGCGGCGCGTGGCCTCGGCAGCCGAGCCGCTTTCGCCCACCACAAGGAACCCTTCGCCCTCCAACAGGTCCTTCAACCCCTGCCGGACAAGTTCGTGGTCATCAAGGATGAACACCCGGACCTGCCCGGGAGATCCTGCCGCCTCAGACCCAGCTTCATGCATCTGCACTGATCGCTCCCAAATCTCCAGGACCAAATCCCGCATTCGTGCGGGGGCGGCCCCCGGGGAGGGCCTGAGCCCATTGTTCCCCAGGAGGCGTCCTGCCGGAAGGGACCTAAGTCCGCCGGCGATCCGCAGGGCGGCATCCGAAGTCTGGGCCCTGTTCCTGTCATGACCTTCGGCCCTACCCCTGAAAGCGCACTTGTTCCATTCTGGGGACGACGCTTGCAGGATGCCCGCAGGAGGGAATGCGGCAACAACAGTGAATGGAGCCGGCATGACTGCCCCTGAAACGCACCCCAGGATCATCGTTGGGGTGGATGGATCAGACGCCTCCATCGCCGCGCTCCGGGTGGCCCGGGCCATGGCGGAGCCCCTGTCAGCGACGGTTGAGGCCTGGGCCTGCTGGGACGTCCCGGCCGGCTACGGGGTTTACCTCGCCGTAGGGATCGAAGGGTTCAAGTACGCGGCCCACCAGGTCCTCCAGCAGGCACTGGAAGAAGCATTCGGGGAGCTGCCGGCCTTCGTGCATGCCCGCCTGGTACGGGGTAAGCCAGGGCCGGTACTCATCGACGCGAGCCGCAACGCCTCCTTGCTGATCGTGGGCAGGCGGGGACATGGGAGCTTTGTCCTTGGCTCCGTCAGTTCGACGTGCGTGAGCCATGCCCACTGTCCCGTGCTGGTGGTGCACGCCCCGGAGGCGGACGGCGCGGGGGACACCGGCCAGGCAAGCGCCCTGACGGGGAGCCCTGACCCGGCGGCCTGATTGCAGGCGCCCTGACTGACCGACCCGGCATCCCGCCGTCGTACGTGTCATCCCGCCCTAGTGGCTGTGCTGGCCGTCCCCATGATGGTGTGCCGCGCCTTCCCCCACCAGTTCGTGAAGCCCTTCGACTGCCTGTGCGAGTGACAGGCCGGGGGATTGGATGATGAAGGGCATCAGGAGGCGGTTCTCCTTGTCCAGGTGCAGGGCGAAAATCCGTTGGATGGCCCCGGCGGCCACGGCGGCAGCAACGCCTTCGGCGGTCCTGAGCTCATCAACCAGGCCCACGATGACCTGATGCTCGGCCAGCATGCCGTCCACCAGCAGCTTCGCTTCCGGCAGGCCGTGGGGCCCGCTGTACAGCGGCCCTTCTTCTGCCAAGGCGTGCGGCACCAGCACCGTGTCGCACCAGTCCAGCAACGCAGCCTGCGTTTCCTGTCCGGCGGCAGGGTCCCGTGCCTCCACGGCCTCGGTCAGCAGTCCCACCAGCGCGTTCAGTTGCCGCAGCATGTCGGCATGGTGGGCTTCCACCGCCTGCAGCGCACGCGCCTCGGAGCCGGCTTCCGTGCCGTTACCGCTGTTGGTGTTCATTCGTTGTTGCCTTCCAGTTGGGCGACGTGCCGGTGGTTGGCCCGCAAGGACCAGCGGAGGTCTTTGATGGCCCAGTACGCTCCGCCGTTCATGACGGCGAAGCCTGCGATGCCCAGGTAGGGCGCCCGGACCACCAGGCCAAGGAGCAGGACGCCCACGCCCGCCGCGAAAAGCAGGAGTCCGCGCCTGACGCGGGTGCGAAGCGACAGTACGAAGGCATCCCTTCCGAGCAGGGCCGCGAATCCGGGGTCTTCCTCCTCCAGGCCATGGCCGATCAGTTCGAGTTCGCGTTTTTCAAATTCAGAGAGCGGCACAGCTGCACCCACTATCCATTGCCTGCGGGAACCGGAACTCAGGTACCCGGCTGGCCGCGCAGGACAGCCAGCCTGTTCCGGTATTCCGCGACGTCGATCTCGCCGCGCGCGAAACGCTCGGCCAGTACGTCTTCTGCCGTTAGTGGCGACGGGGGCCGGGGTGCACCCGGGGAGGGAGCCCGCAGGGAACGGGCCAGCAGGACAATGCCGGTGATGATTGCTCCCCAGACCACCACCATGCTGATGCTCATCAGGACATAGCCCCACAGGCCCATGCCGTCGTTCCAGCCGTACACGTCACGACCTCCGCTGAAGTGGAGGCGGACGCCAGCCGTCCGCCTTCCCTTCCAGTATTGGTTTCTGCCGGTGTCCAGGGCAGAGCCATTAGTCCTGTTCCGGGGCCGGGTACCAGGCTCCGGTCCTCGGCTGCCGGAATGTGCGGAACTTCCGCACCGGGGGCTTATGGCACTGGCGGTGGCGGCGCGGGCACGGTGAATCTGGATGAGCATCCGGTTCCGTTGCAGGAGAGTAAAGCGGAAAGGGAGGATGGCACCGTGGCCGTTGCGGACAGCACGTACGACGGCGGGACAGCCCGCCGTGCGTTCCTCACCCGTTGGGTGGGCTGGGCGACCCTGGGCGAGAGCTTGGGCTTCCTCGCCCCGGTCCTTGCGTGGTTTCTTGCGGCCACTGCCTGGCCGCGCGCGGAATTTGCACTCCTGGTACTGGCCGGCCTCGCCGAAGGAGCTGTCCTGGGATGGTTCCAGGTCCGCGTCCTGCGGAACCGGTTGCCGGGGATCTCCGCGGCCCGCTGGGTCCTGCTGACCGCGGTGGCCGCGGCATTCGCCTGGTCCGTGGGCATGCTGCCGTCCACCTTCGGGGAATGGCAGGACTGGCCGCTTCCGCTCCGGCTGACTGCGGGTGGCGCGGCGGCAATCCTGCTGCTCGGATCCATTGGCACTGCCCAGTGGTTTGAGCTGCGGCACCATGTCCGGCGGGCGTGGCCGTGGATCGCCGGCAACGCCGCGGCCTGGGCGGCGGGTCTTGCAGCATTCATGCTGGTTGCCCCGCCTTTGTGGCAGCCGGACCAGCCTGCCTGGCTGATCGCGGTGATTGGCGTGGGGGCGGCGGTCCTCATGGCGGCAGTGATGGCCGTGGTCACAGGCCTGGTGTTGCTGCGCCTTATGCCGGATGCTGCAGCCGCGGGGGATGCGCACTAGAAGCCGCGGCGCCGCAAACGCTTGTCCACGGCGACTGCCACGGATGCGAGCAGGGCCAGGCCAAGGATCCGCAGCCACGCTTCGCCGCTGATGGGGGCGGTGTGGAAGAGCCCGTTCATCAGCGGCGCATACGTGAGTGCCAGTTGGCCGGCCGCCTGCACCGCGACGCCGACCAGGAGCCAGCGGTTGCTGAACGGCCTTATCCGCCACGCCGGCCGGGTCAGCGAGCGGCAGCTGAAGAGGTAGGACACCTCCACGGCCACGAAAAGGTTCACGGCGGACGTCCGGGCCTGTGCAAGAGAGGCACCATCGGCCAATTCATGTTCGAAGAGCCACCATGCCCCGGCGACGAGGAGGGCCGAAACGAGCAGGATCCGCACGGTAAGCGCCCACGTCAGGAGGGGGCGGTCCGGCGGCCGTGGCGGCCGGGACATCAGTCCTGGTTCCTTTGGCTCAAAGGCAAGCATGAGTCCAAGGGCAACAGCGGTGGTCATATTGATCCAGAGGATCTGGGTGGGCAGGATGGGCAGCGTTGCGCCCAGCAGGATGGCCACGAGGATCACCAGCCCCTCGGCCATGTTGGTGGGCAGGGTCCAGACGATAAATTTGGTCAGGTTGTCGAAGACATTCCGGCCTTCTTCAACGGCGGCCTCAATGGTGGCAAAGTCGTCATCGGTGAGGATGATGTCCGATGCCTCCTTGGCCACCTCCGTTCCGGTGCGTCCCATCGAAATGCCGACATTCGCCTGCCGGAGGGCCGGTGCGTCGTTGACGCCATCCCCGGTCATGGCGGCCACGTGTCCGCGGGACTGCAGGGCCCCGATCAGGCGGAGTTTCTGTTCCGGCGAGACCCGGGCGAAAACCGTGGCCCGTTCCACGGCATCGGCGAACTGGTCAGGTGCGATGGCGTCCAGCTCCGCGCCTGTCAGGGCTGTTCCGCTGTCATGGTCGGTGGCCAGGCCCACCGCCGCGGCAACGGTCACGGCAGTCCGCACGTGGTCTCCGGTGATCATCTTGACCGCCACGCCGGCACGCCGGCAGGCCGCTACTGCCGCCGCGGCCGCTTCCCGGGGAGGGTCGTGCATGGCCTGGAGCCCGGTCAGGGTCATCCGGCCCCGCAATTGGATGGCGGAGAGATGCCGGCTGTCCGGGGGAAGGCGCATCATGGCCGTGGCCAGCACGCGGAGCCCGCTGTCCGCGAGCGCATGTGCGGCATTGAGCGCGGCCTGCCTGTGGAGGGGCCTGTTGGCACCGTACCTGTCCATTTCCGTGCCGCAGAGGTCAAGGACCCGTTCGGCGGCGCCTTTGACGAACGCCACGCCGGCTCCGTGCGGAAGCGTGGAAAGGTGCAGGGTGGCCATGAACTGCCGCTCCGACGTGAACGGCAGTTCCTGCTTCCGCGGGTTGGCAGCCAGGAAGCCGGATACGTCCATCCCGCCCTTCCCTGCTGCCACCAGCATTGCGGCCTCGGTAGGGTCCCCCCGTACGTGCCACCCCTGCCCCTCCCTGCGGACGGTGGCGTCGTTGCAGGCTGCACCGCCCAGGAGGGACCACTGCAGCGCAGCGTCCCCGTCCGCCGGGTGCTCCGCTGAATCCGCCACGTGCTGCCGGCCGCCGGTGTGCTGTGCTGCCGACGGGGCGATGCGTCCCTCCGGTCCGTAGCCGGAACCCGTAACGTCATACGTCCCGGAAGGGGTCCAGAGTGCCCGGACTGTCATCTGGTTCTCGGTGAAGGTGCCCGTCTTGTCCGAGCAGATCACCGTGGTGCTGCCCAGCGTTTCCACCACCGGCAGCCGGCGGACCACGGCCCGGCGGCGCGCCATGCGGCGGACGCCAATGGCAAGCGTCACGGTGACGGCGGCAGGAAGGCCTTCGGGGATGGCTCCTACGGCCAGGGCGACGGCGGCAGTAAACATTTGCCCCGGCTGCTCGCCATGTGCCAGCCCGGCAACGAAGGCCACGGCGGCGAGGGCCAGGATGGCTATGGTGAGCGTCGAGCTGAAGCGTGCCAGTTTGACCGTCAACGGCGTGGCCACCGGCCGGACCGTCCCCATGAGGCGGTGGATCTCGCCAAGTTCGGTTTCGCCGCCGATGGCGACGACGACCCCCGCACCCGTGCCGGCGGTCACCAGGGTGCCGCTGTACAGCATGTTCCTCCGGTCTGCCACCGGCGTGACCGGGGGCAGGACCACCTCGTCCTTGGGCACGGGGTCGGATTCTCCCGTCAGCGCGGATTCGTCCGCCCGTAAGGCGGACAGGCGCACCAGGCGGAGGTCAGCCGGTACCTTGTCGCCGGCCTCCAGCAGCACAAGGTCGCCGGGGACCAGGTCCTCGGAGGGAACCTGCCTCCGTTCGCCGCCGCGCATGACGGTGGCGTGGGTGCGGACAAGCGAGTGAAGGGCGTCCAGGGCCGCTTCTGCCCGGACTTCCTGGACGAATCCGATCAGCGTGTTGACCAGCACCACGGCGAGGATGACGCCGGCGTCCAGGAACGCGCCAAGGACCACGGTGACGGCGGCGGCGGCCAACAGGACGTAGACCAGCGGGTTGTTGAACTGGCGCCCCAGCTTGCGGGCGATTCCCCCTCCCCTGGACCGGGGAAGCTCGTTCGCGCCAAACTGGGCGCGCCGGCGCGCTACCTCTTCCTGGCCAAGGCCCCTGGCCGCATCCGTTTCCAGCAGCAGGACTACCTCGTGGACCGGCAGCCCGTGGTGTGCCGGATCAGGGACAGCGTCCGGTTGGCGGCCGGTGGAGGATGGTTCCGGCCGTGGGGGCTGCACGTGCCCGCGTCGGGAGGGCCGGGTCTTCGCCATGGTGCCGCGGCCTCACTGCCCCGGCAGGGCATCGAGCGTGGTGAAGCCGTATCCTGCGGCAGCGATGCGGTCAATGATCCGGGGGAGGGCGTCGGCGTCGAGGGTGGTGCCGTCGTCGGGATTGGACCCGATGTGCATGAGGACGATTTCACCGGGCTGCAGGCCGGCCTGGACGCGGTCGGCCACCGACTGCACGCTGGAACCTCCGCTGGCGCCTTTCCAGCCCAGGGTGTCCACGGTCCACCTGACGGCCACGTAGCCCAGGGAGTTGACTGCAGCGATGGTGCGTGCGTCCCGCTCGCCGTAGGGGAAGCGGAACAGCGGCCTTGGATCGGCGCCGGCTGCCAGGATGGCCTGCTCGGCACCACGCACCTGTTGGAAGATCTGGTCGTTGCCCAGCCCGGTGAAGCCCGGGTGGGTCATGGAGTGGTTGGCCACCCGGTGCCCGGCGGCCACGATCTGCGCTACGGCCTGCGGGTTGTTCGCCGCCCAGTTGCCGGTCAGGAAAAACGTCCCGGCGACCCCCTTGGCGGCGAGGGTGGGCAGGATTTTGGGCAGTCCTGCCGCGTTGGCTCCGGCATCGAAGGTGAGGGCAACCACCCGGCCTGCCCCCGGGATGACGGTCAGGTCCTGGCCGCGGAGGGATTCCGGCAACGGCGCCGGCTGCGGGGGAGTACCCGGCTCCCGGGGTGGCGTTGGGCCGGCCGGTGGCTCCGTGGGCTGCGGTTCGGGAACCGGCGGCACGACGACCGGGGGCTCGACGGGAGCCTGGCCCGCTTCGGGTGTCTCCGTCTCCTGCGGCCCCGGCGCGGGGGTGGAGACGGTTGGGCTGGCTGTGCCGGGCTGGCTGGAGCCGCTGGGCAGCGGGGAGGGAGCCGTCGGTGATGCCGACGGCGGACCGGCCGAGGGCGCCGGGAGCAACAGGGCCAGTGAAATGGCGAGGACCACCAGGGCGGCGGCGAGCGCTATGGCGGGTGTCCGCCGTCGTGCCTCACTGAGCGGCAATGCCATCACCCGTCCCGGAGGTCAGTACCTTTCCCGCCCGGACGTACCGTTCAGGACTCCTTGGAGCTGTGGGCTCCGCTCTCGGGCGTGTGGACCACCAGTACCGGGCAGTGGGCATGGGCCACGATGGCGGAGCTGACGGAGCCCAGGAGCAGGCCGCCGAACCCGCCGTGCCCGCGGCGCCCCACCACGATCATGTCGGCGTCCCGGCTGGCGTCGATCAGCGCCTCACGCGGATGGCCGCGGACAAGGGTCGAGGTGACGTTGGCCGGCATCTCGGCGCCGAAAGCCTGCACCATCGCGTCGTCCAGGACCTTCTTGGCGCCTTCCTCGAAGCCCTCAATGCCCATCATGACGTAGCCCGAGTACACCTGCGGGTACTCCCAGCAGGCGATCGCCTGGACCTTGGCGCCGAGGGGAGTGGCGAGCCGTTGGGCCTGGCGAAGTGCCTCCAGGGACGGTTCCGATCCGTCGACGCCCACCACGATCCTGGCAATTGGTGCCCCGGCTATGCTCATGTCTGCTCCCTCGTCGGACCCTCGCTGTCAGGCCCATCATGCCCGGATGCCTGCTGCGGGGCTAGGGCCGAAGGTCACGGCGCCGCGGGGGCTCCCGCCGGTGGTGCCCCGGCCGGCGGAATCACCGGTCCGGGCCATTCAGGTTCGGTGGCTCCCTGGTCCAGCCGGAATGGCGGATATTCGTCCCGCATCAGCGCTGTGTAGGCAAGGACCCGGTAGATCCAGCGGTCGATGCCGAGGATGAAGTCAAACAGCGGGCGCTGGTAGCGGCCGGTGAACAGCAGGATCACTGCCGCGACCAGAACCAGCAGTCCCAGCAGGGACGGTCCCGCACTTTGCTCATAGGTGGCGCCAACGAAGGTGTTGTCCGCCCGCCACCGCCACGTGGTATTGGTAAACGCGGCCACCAGGAGCAGGTGCGGGATCGAGAGGAGCCACCATTTCACCAGCACCAGCCCGCGGGACAGCCGTTCCGGGTAGTCAACGTCAAAGTCCGCAGGATAATTGGTGCGCTTGAGCGTAAACGGCGGGTAGAGGTCGGTGCCTACGGCGGCGTAGGCGTAGAAGGCCACCCGCCAGTTCCAGCGCATGACACCCACATTGAAGTCGAACAGTGCCCTGGGGTACCGGCCGGTGAACAGGATGGCGAAGCCCGCCACGATGGTGGTGATGACGAACGCAAACCAGAGGAAGAAGAGAAGGATGAAATGCGGTATGGCCAGGAACCACTTGACCAGCCACATCCATCGTGACAGTCCCGGATCGATGTCACCGAAAAGCCTTGCGGGGTAGGCGCGGCGGTCTTCGGCTGCCACGGTGAACGGCTGCGGCGGGGGTGCCACTCCGGGTGCGGCCGGCACTGCCTGCATCCCCGGTCCGGCCATCCCAGGCGCCTGCATCCCCGGTCCCGCCATCCCCGGTCCCGCCATCCCCGGGCCTGCCACCGCCGGGCCGCCCGGTGATGGTCCAACAGGTGGCGGCCCGGCATGCCGGCCCAGTCCCATGGCGCCGAAGACGATGAGGGGAATACCGATCACGAGGGCGATGAGGCCGCCCACCAGCAGGCCTGTGGCTGCCGGCCTGATGAGGTCTGAGCGGAAGCCGGCCTGTGCCTGGACATCAACACCGGAGGAGGCATCGGCATTCATCACCACCACTTCCCAGGTGCCCGGGGTGATGTTCCACGTCAGCTCCTGCTCGCCGGAGCCTGAAACGGACGCCGTCCAAAAGCGCTGGCCGGCCGGCGGCGATGCGGGGTTGCCGCCCGGAACGTCACGGTATTCGGCGCGGAAAGGCCGCTGCCGGATGTTCAGCAGCTCCGAGTGGTGCACACCTGACAGGTACTGTTCGACGTCGGCCTGCGGGCCGATGCCAATGAACACCGCTTTGTCGGGGGTCATTGATGCAATCCGCAGCCGCAGGGTACCGATGTCGAAAGGAAGCCTGCCCGGCACATCCTCGCCGATGGCCTCGGCCCGCGGAGAGGTGAGGGCAAAGGAACTGACGGAAAAACGGGATGTGCCGGAGGTCAGGTATCCGTCCCCCTGGATCGATCCCACCGCCGATGCCACGGCTCCTCCCGCCAGCGCGGCCAGTCCCGGAAGAGAGATCAGGATGCCGAGGACCAGCATGATGATGGCGGCGGGTTTTTTCATGGCGTGGAACCTTCCGCTGTAGGGGAGGATGTGGAGCGGGAAGAAGGACCAGCAGGCGCTGCGGCCTAAAGGGGGCTGTGAACGGTGTCAGTGCGGGTAATGATCGTGGGGCACGGGAGGTGCCTGAGCACGCCGTGTGCGGTCGAACCGAGCAAAAGGCGCTTGAAGGCGCCCCGGCCGCGGCTGCCCACCACAAGCAGCCGTGCCCCGGCGGCGGCCTCGACAAGGGCGTCCACCGCGTTTTTTTCCCTGTCGAGCCGCTGGTGCACGGTCAGGTCCGGGTAGTCTTCCTTGAGCCCGGCCACGGTTTCGGAGAGCACGACGCGTTCTTCGTCCACGATGAGGTCCGCGAGCGCCCCCGGCGTCAGGCCGGCGTCGATGATGGGGTCGGGCGCATTGACGGCATAAACGACGGTGAGTTCGTCTCCCTCGCGGTCGGCCTCGGCCGCGGCGAAGGCGACGGCCCGCGTTGCCTCGGCAGACCCGTCAACGCCGACCACCACACCGGACCTGCCTTCGAGGTCCTGGGTCCCGACGACGGCGACAGGGACTTTGGCGGCGGTCGCCACCTGGAGTGCGCGGTCGGCGAGGGCCCCGCCAAGGTGCCCGCTGCCGGAGCCGATGACCATCATCGAGGTCTTCTTCGAATACTTGGCCAGCTGGCCGCCCACGCTTCCGGTGAGCAGTTCCGTAGTCGGCGTGACCGTCACGGTTCCTTCGAGCCTGCCGGCGGCGGTCCTGAGCAGTTCCTCGCCGGCCTGCTGGAGGGTTCCAAACCAGGGGTAGGGTTCAGCTACCCACCGGTCGTCGACGACGTGGAGGATCACCAGAGGCAGGTGCGTCCGGTGGGCGCGGCGGGCCGCCCACAGGACCGCGGCCTGGCTTTGCGCTGAGTCGTTGGTGCCCACAGCGATGGGTTTCTGGGATGTCATGGCCGCACTTCCTGGTCGTCTTGAACTGGTCTTCCTGCCTTTCAAGACTGGCCCCGCCGCCACCGGCACTCTAGGGCCAAAAGTCACGGAAGCGCTGTTCAGGCCGCCCTGTGGCCTTGGCGCGCGGCCGGGAACCGCCGTTTGTCCGCTTGGGACAGAAATGCGGTGGCTGTTCACAGGCATACCGTTCCTCAGTATGCTTACTATTATCCGCCCGGAGCCCATGAGAAAGGCATCATCATGACTGAACAGAACGTCCCCGACGATGAGTTGGAAGTTGTGCAGGAAGACGACGTTCTTCTCGACGAGACTCCCGGCGCGGCATCGTCACTGGAGCTCGATCCCGTCAACGGGGAACCTGACAGCTACCCCGGGGCTGCAGAGAACAATCCGGACCGCTGGCAGGAGGACCCGCTGCTGCAGGACGAAGCAGTCTCGGGGGAGGAGCAGGACTTCCTGAGCGACCAGACGCTGCGGGACGAAAGCGCGGAGGCCCGGTACCGCTCCGGCGATGAGCAGGTGCCGCCGGACACACCCACGCTGGGTGAAGCAGCAGCCGACGTCGATTTCGGCGGGAATCCCACAGGCCTGGAAGCAGACGCAAGCGACGACGAGGAAAACTTTGGCGGCTCGCCCCTCAGTGAGTTTGAGCCGGACGACCTGGAACGCTAGCAATCCCGGGGCCGGCTGCGCCCGGGCCCGGTCCGCAGGGAAGGAGACCCATGCACTCCAAGGAGTTGTTGCTCGAGGCGTTTGACCGCCTCCCCGGCCTGGTGGGGCAGGTACTGGACGGGCTGGATGAGGAGCAGCTGCAGCTGCGTCCTGCAGGCCAAGGCAATTCCATCGCGTGGCTGGTCTGGCACATGGGACGGGTGGAAGATGCGCAGGTTGCGTCCGCCTCGGGATTGGAGCAGGTCTGGAAGGCCGAAGGATTCGTAACCCGCTTCGGGCTCCCGCTGGCGGACAGTGATACGGGCTACGGCCACTCAAGCCAGCAGGTGGACGCAGTCCGCGCGCCCCGGGAACTCCTGCGGGAGTATTACCAGGCCGTTCACCGGCAGACTGCCAGGGTCCTGGAAGGTATCGGGGATTCCGACCTGGACCGTGTGGTCGACAGGCGCTGGGATCCGCCCGTCACCCTGGGCGTGCGGCTGGTCAGCATCCTGGGGGACTGCCTTCAGCACGGCGGCCAGGCCGCCTACGCCAAAGGGTTGCTTGCAGCGTCAGATTCCAACGGTGCGTGAACTCGTAGTGCTGGGCACTGCGTCCCAGGTTCCCACCCGGACCCGCAACCACAACGGCTACTTCCTGCGCTGGGACGGCGAAGGGCTGCTTTTCGATCCCGGCGAGGGTACCCAGCGCCAGATGATCCATGCGGGAGTGGCGGCGGGCGCCATCACCAGGATCTGCCTTACGCACGTGCACGGGGACCATTGCTTCGGCCTTCCCGGGGTGCTCTCCCGGATGGTTTTGGACGGCGTGGCGCACCCGGTCCACCTGCATTATCCGGCGTCCGGTGACCAGGTGGTCAGGGCCCTGGTGGGTCTCAGCCCGCCCGGGCTTGACGTGAGGCTCCATCCACATGGCGGCGCCGGTGCCGTGGCGGACAGGCTTGAGGTCCGGCCCCTCAAGCACCGCATCGAGACATACGGCTACCTGCTCACCGAGCCAGATGGCCGCACGTTCCTACCGGAGAGGCTGCGGGCGGCGGGCATCGAAGGGCCCGACGTGGGCCTGCTGCAGCGCGATGGGGTCCTCGGAGCGGCCAGGCTGGAAGAGGTCAGTATTCCCAGGCCGGGCCAGCGCTTCGCTTTCATCATGGATACCGCACCGTGCCACGGTGCCGAAGAACTGGCAGCAGGCACGGACCTGCTGGTGGCCGAGTCCACGTTCAGTGACGACGACGTCGGCCTGGCCCGGCAATACCTGCACCTGACCGCCGGGCAGGCAGGGGAACTTGCGGCGTCCGGGAAGTCCCGGATGCTGGTGCTCACCCACTTCTCCGCACGCTATGGCGACGGCGTCCCGCACCTCGCGGAGCAGGCACGGGCGCAGGCTCCCGGAACCACGGTCATTGCCGCTGAGGACCTGCAGCACATTGCCGTTCCCCGCCGCCGGCAACCAGCACGGGAAGCAGCGGGCGGAACTACGGCGATAGGGTTAAGCCATGACGGCAGCAGCTGAATCCACGGTCACTTTTGACGGCCGTTTCGCCCGGGAACTGTCGGAACTCGCCGTTCCCTGGCAGGCCGAGGAAGCCCCCAGCCCCGAGCTCCTGGTCCTGAACGACAGGCTCGCACGCGACCTGGGCCTGGACCCAGGGTACCTTCGCAGTCCCGAAGGGGTGCGGCTCCTGGTGGGCAACCACGTTCCGGCGGGCGCCACCCCGGTGGCGCAGGCCTACGCGGGCCACCAGTTCGGCGGCTACTCTCCGCTGCTTGGCGACGGACGCGCCCTGCTGCTTGGTGAGGTCACGGACAAAGGCGGCCGCCTCCTGGACCTCCATCTCAAAGGCTCGGGGCGCACGCCGTTTGCCCGCGCCGGGGACGGACGTGCCGTCGTCGGGCCCATGCTCCGTGAGTACGTGGTAAGTGAAGCCATGCATGCCCTGCACATTCCCACCACCCGCTCGCTCGCCGTCGTGGCAACTGGCCGGCAGGTCAGGCGTGACGGCATGCTGCCCGGTGCGGTCCTGGCGCGGGTTGCCGGCAGCCACCTGCGCGTCGGCAGCTTCCAGTACGCGCGGGCCACGGAAAACTTCGAGCTGCTGAAGCGGCTGGCGGATTTCGCCATCGGCAGGCACTACCCGCACGCTGCCGGCGCCCCAAACCCCTACCTGGAGTTGTTCGCCTCGGTGGTCTCCGCCCAGGCGGACCTGGTGGCCCGGTGGATGCTGGTGGGGTTCGTGCACGGGGTCATGAATACGGACAATATGACCATCTCAGGGGAAACCATCGACTACGGCCCGTGCGCGTTCATGGATGTGTTCAATCCCGCCGCTGTCTACAGTTCCATCGACGTCAGCGGACGCTACGCCTACGCCAACCAGCCGGTGCTGGCCGAATGGAACCTTGCACGGCTGGCGGAGGCAATGCTGCCGCTGATCGACGGGGACCAGGAAAAGGCGGTTGCCCCCGCGGTGGAGGTACTTGGCGGATTCCGCGGACAGTACAGCCAGGCGTGGTCCGGCGGCATGAAGGCCAAGCTGGGCCTGTCGGGGGATGCGGACAGCGACGCCGCCTCCGCCCTGGTGGACGGTGCCATTGCCATCCTGAAGGACGGGCCGGTGGACTACACCTTGTTCTTCCGGAACCTGGGCAAGGCCGCGCGGGGGGACCTCCGTCCCGTGCGCGGCATGGTCCTGGACCTTGAAGCGTTCGACGCCTGGGCGGAGCGGTGGCAGGCCCTGGGGCCCGACGCGGAACTGATGGACAGCGTGAACCCTGCCTATATTCCGCGGAACCACCTCGTGGAAGAGGCGCTGTCCGCCGCCACTGACGGAAACCTGGCTCCCCTGCAGCAGTTGCTCGAGGCCGTCGGCAGCCCCTTCGCCGAGCGGCCGGGCCTGGAACGCTACGCCGAAGGTGCCCCTGAGGATTTCGGCACCTACATGACCTTCTGCGGGACGTGACTGTTCAGCGGTACGGTGCGGAAATGACAGGAGGGCGGCAGCCGGGAATACCCGGCTGCCGCCCTCCTGTCTAAGAACAGCTTTGCTGTTTAGTACCAGCCTGCTGCTGCCAAAGCGTTGCGAAGGCTAGGCTACGCGGACTGCGGAGTAGCCGCCGAGCCAGCTGATGGAGTGGACCTCGGTGCTGTAGCCGTTGACGCCGCCGCTCACAACCTGGCCGTTGCCGGCGTACACGCCCACGTGGCCGGAGGTGATGATCAGGTCGCCGGGGGCGGGAGCGCCGACAACGGTTCCGTACTGGAAGAACTGCGTGGGGGCCAGGTCGCCGACGGACTTGCCGACGGAGCGCAGGGCCTTCTCAACCATTGCGGTGCAGTCCTGGTTCACGCCGACCTGGCTGTAAGCGGATGCCAGGATGGCAGCGCCGGTCCCGGTGCCGGTGGACGCCGCCGGGGCGGCTGAGGCGTAGGACATGTTCATGCCGGTGTTTGCCGGTGCGGTTGCGGCTGCCGTCTGGACGGGAGCTGCTGCCGGCGCCGGGGCTGCGGTGTGGCCAGCGCCGGGGATCTGGATCTGGTCACCGGGGTAGATGATGGAGGACAGTCCCAGTCCGTTGGCGGCAAGGACGTCGTTGAGGCTGACGCCATGGGCGGCCGCGATGGCCCCGATGGTGTCGCCGGACACCACCGTGTGGACGGTTCCTGCTGCTGCGGCGGGTGCTGCTGCCGGGGCAGGTGCGGAGTATGCCTGGACGCTGGTGTTCTCAGTGGTGTCCGGGCCGGTGACACCTGCATGGGCCGGGGCTCCGACGCCAAAGGCAATACCGGACGCTGCAGCAACGGCAAGCGCCGGACGGCCCAGCGAACGGGCCTGGGACTTGGCGGTTACGGCGAGGCCCTCGAGCACAATGGAGCGGGCCGGAGTCGCGCGGTGACGGGCAGTGGTGGAAATTTTTGACACAGTTGATCGCCTCTCCCATGCCTGCGGGGTGAGCTGTCGGGTTCGGGCTGGAGATACCCGGCCGGTAGCTGGCTCCGCGGGCGGAGGCGCTAACGACTTAACCCCAAGGCCACATGTGGCCGTAGAAACTTGGTTCCCCCGTCCCTGCCAAACGGAAAGCGGTTGAATCCCATGATCAGCGGCAGGGCTCGGCATGCTGACGGGAATGTCCCGTCTGAGAGGGACACCAAACGACCATAACCCGCGCTGCCCCCGATTGTCACATTTGGATAACATACGAGGCTCCCCTCTCAATTGCGCAAACGTCTTGATGTACTTCGCATTTCGGGCGGTGACCTCGACCGATGCAGGCAGGGTCTTTATCGCTGCAAACGGTAACAATGTGGCCACGGACGCGCCCTCGGGGGCCGCGCCGGACGGTAAGCTTCGGGACTATGCCCCTGTTCGTGACCAGCCGAGGGATCCCGCTCCTCGGTGGCGTGCTGGCCATCGCCCTGGCCGCCGCCACCGTGCTGCCGGCCGCAGCGGAGGAGCCGCCGCCCGGCGGATATCCCTCCTGGTCGGATGTGCAGCAGGCGCAGTCGTCCGAAGCGGCAAAAGCTGCAGAAATTGCCACCATCGACGGGCTCTTGACCGGCCTGCAGGCGCAGTCGGAGGCAGCCGGGGACGCAGCCGTACGGTCGGCCGCCGAATACGCTGCCGCGGATGCAGAGCTCCAGTCCGCCACATCACGCCTGGAAACCCTGTCCGCACGGGCCGCCCGCGCAAACGACGAAGTGGCCCGGTACCGGAAGGACCTCGGCGCCCTGGCCGTGCAGTCGTACAAGACAGGCGGGACCAACGCCGGGTTCTTCGTGGCGCTGGACGCCCTGGGGACCAACAGCGTCCAGGGCCTCAACCTCGTCAAGCTCGTGGGGGACAAGACGGCCGCGTTGGTGGTCAAGGCGGCGGCGGCCGGAAAGGTATCCGCTGCCCTGGTGGAACAGGAAAAGGTTGCCAGGAGCGAACGGGAGCGCCTGTCCGGGGAGGCAAAGGCAAAAGCCGGGGCAGCCAGTTCCGCCAGGGACGCACTGGCACGGCAGGTGGCCGAGGAGCAGCGGCACGGCGGCGAGCTAACGGCCCAGCTTGCCGCCCTGAAAGGGACGACGGCGGCGCTTGAGGGGGAGTACCGCCAAGGCCAGGCTGCGCTGGCTGCCTACGAGGCGGCCCAGGCGGCCAAGCGCGCCGCAGCGGAGGAGCAGGCCCGCCGCCAGGCCGAAGCGGCCGCCAGGGCCGCCGCGGCGGCCGCCCAGCAGCCCAGGCCGCCCGCACCAGCCGCCCCAGCCGCCGTGGGCGGCAATCCTGTCCCGGTGAATCCAGCCCCTGCCAATCCTGTCCCGGCCAACCCTCCGCCGGCCAACCCTGTCCCTTCCGTTCCGGAGGCGCCGCCAGCCGAGCCGGCCCTGCCCAGCCCGCCCGCCGTCGTCGTGCCTTCCATTCCCGGTGGAGCGGTCAACGATCCGGCAGGGGCGAAAAGCTACGCGTCCGGACGCCTTGCCGCTTTCGGCTGGGGCCAGGACCAGTTCCTGTGCCTGGCCCAGTTGTGGACCAAGGAATCCAACTGGCTGACCACCGCCACCAACGCGTGGTCCGGGGCCTACGGAATTGCCCAGGCACTGCCGCCCGGCAAGTATGCCAGCGCCGGGAGCGACTGGCTGACCAGCTACCGGACGCAGATCGAATGGGGCCTGGGCTACATCCGTGACCGCTACGGGTCGCCCTGCGGGGCATGGAACCATTCCGTATCCCTGAACTGGTACTGACTGACGCGCTAGGCTTTCCCCATGCCAGATTTCGAACGGTTCCGTGCACTGCTCGAAGAGGAGCGGACGCGGCGGATGGCCTTGCTGCCGGCGCTGCGGGCGGACATCGACGCTGCGAATTCGGCCCGTCAGGACTCCAACGTCGACGACGAACACGATCCGGAGGGGGCCACGATCGCCTTCGAGCTGTCACAGGCATCGGCGCTGCTGAAACAAAGCTCGACGGGGCTGGACCAGATTGAAGCTGCCCTGGCCCGGCTGGCCGCGGGGACCTATGGCATCTGTGCGGTGTGCGGGGAACCCATCGCCGAGGGCAGGCTGGAAGCCCGGCCCTGGACCCCGTTCTGCATCCACCACGCCTCCGCGGGGCGCGCGCGGTGACCGGCACAGCGGACGTGGTGTCCGCTGCGGCGGAATTTGTTGACCGTACCCTCCAGAATGAGGGCGCCTGGTACCGCGCGGACGACGTCGCACACCGCCTGGGCGGTGTGCTGGCCTCGTATGGTTCCTCCGTGGGCGCCGTCCGTGGAACCGTGCGCGACGCCCTGCGCAAATTCAAGGACCTGGACCACGACGCAACCGTGATGCTGGCCTCTGCCCTCTGGGGACAGCCGGGGCCCGGCTCCCGCCCGGTTTTCGAGCGCCGCCTTGCCGCCGTGGTGCTGCTGCAGTCACGGGTGCGGCTCCTGCAGCATTCGGACCTGACCCGGCTGGAAGGCTTCCTCCGCTCCGCCCAGGCAGCGGATCTGACCGCGCCCCTGCTCTCCGATGTCCTGATGCCGCTGCTGGCAGGGCTGGGGGAGCGTGAACGGCAGCGGGCCCGCGGTGTGGTGGAACGGTGGCGCGGGGACCCGGACGCCCATCTTCAGGCGGCGGCCCCTGCCCTCATGAAGGAACTGACTTTCTAAAAGCGGACGAATGAAGGAGATCCACATGAATGAGCCGTTTGATCTTGGGCGATTTGTTGCCGCCCAAAACACCGGCGGAACCTATGACCAGGCGTTGGGGGAGCTGCAGGTCGGCCGGAAGTCCGGGCACTGGATGTGGTTCATCTTCCCGCAGATTGCCGGGCTGGGGCAGAGCGCCATGTCACGTAAATACGCCATCTCTTCACTGGCTGAAGCCCGGGCCTACCTGGACCACGAAGTCCTGGGCCCGCGGCTTCTCGAGTGTGCCACGGTCCTGGCCAACCATGCCGACCAGCCGGCCGAGGACATCTTCGGTGGCATCGACGCCAGGAAACTCCGCTCCTCCATGACACTGTTCCTCCGGGCAGCACCCGGAGAAACAGTGTTCAAGACTGTCCTGGCCCAGTTCTTCAACGGCGAGCCGGACCCTGCCACCGACGAGCTCCTGGCGGCGCAGGACGCAGCCGGCTGACCACACGGACCGGGGCAGCCGGAGCGCGGCTGGCTGCTAGGGCGTGGGGCTGCCGCCGTTGACGTTCAGCGTTTCGCCCACGACGTAGCTGGACTCCGGCGACGCCAGGAAGACGTAGGCGGGGGCCAGTTCGGCGGGCTGGCCGGCACGGCCCAGGGGCGTGGACTGGCCGAACTCCGGCAGCTGCTCCTTGGGCTGGCCGCTGCTGACCTGCAGGGGCGTCCAGATGGGGCCGGGGGCCACAGCGTTCACCCGGATGCCCTTGGGCGCAAGCTGCTGGGCCAGGCCCTTGGTGAAGTTGTTGATGCTTGCCTTGGTGGTGGCATAGTCCACCAGGGTGGGGGACGGGTTGTAGGCCTGGATGGACGTGGTGTTGATGATGGTCGAACCCGCAGGCATATGCGGCACGGCGGCCTTGGTCACCCAGAACATCGCATAGACATTGGTCTTCAGGGTGTGGTCGAACTGCTCGTCGGAAATGTCCTGCAGGTCCTCTTGGGCCACCTGTTTCCCGGCATTGTTGACCAGGATATCCACCCCGCCCAGGACCGCCACCGCCGTTTCCACCAGGTCGCGGCATGCCGCCGAATCCTTGAGGTCAGCGGGCACCTTGACGGCCTTGCGGCCGGCCGCTTCAATGATCCCGGCGATGCGCGAGGCGTCCGCTTCTTCCTGCGGCAGGTAGGACAGCACGACGTCGGCGCCTTCCCTTGCAAAGGCGATCGCCGTCGCGGCCCCGATGCCGGAGTCCGCGCCGGTGACGATGGCCCGGCGGCCTTCCAGCCGGCCGGTGCCGCGGTAGGTCTCCTCGCCCAGGTCGGCCTTGGGTTCGAGTTCTGCATCCAGCCCCGGCTCGGGCTGGTGCTGCCTGGGCGGGGAGATTTTTTCGTAGGCCGTCACGGGATTGCGGAAGGTGTACTGGTCAGTCATGGTGGTCCTCCTGGTCGTGCGGACACGGGCTGGTTCGTCGCCCCGGGTACTGAAGCAGCCCGCGATTTGCGCCGTTACAGGAAAGCAAAAAGCTAAGCATGCTTACGGTTCCTAGCCTAGGCAGAGAGGCGGCCTCATGCCAAGCGGCATGGCGGGTCAGTCACGCTGGACCGTGACCAGCCGGACCTCGGCCAACTGACCGCCGTCGACCGTGGCCTCCATGAACGTGCACGCCGGCTGGCGGCGGCGGTCCGTGGGCGACCCGGGGTTCAGCAGCCGCAGGCCGTTCGGCGACACCGTGTCCCACGGGATGTGGCTGTGGCCGAACACCAGGACATCGGCGTCGGGAAAGAGCGCATCGCACCGCACTTCGCGGCCCTTGGCCGGCCCCGTCTCATGGACCACCGCAAAGCGGACTCCGTCCAGGTTGGCAGTTGCCGTTTCGGGCAGGCGCCGGCGCAATTGGGGCCCATCGTTATTGCCAAAAACACCCAGCAGCCGGTTGCTCCGGCGTTCGAATTCGTCCAGCAGGGCTGCCTCCACCCAGTCGCCCGCGTGGAATACGGCATCGGCATTTTCGACGGCGGACCACACCTGTTCCGGCAGGTCCCTGGCGCGTTTGGGTATGTGGGTATCGGCGAGCAGGATGAGGTTCAACGGCATACCGGAATCCTGCCATGGTGCCCTGTTCCCACGCGGCCACGAGTCGTAATCTGGGGGCTGGGAGGTGATTGCCATGGAGGCAGCCCAAGGCGACCGTATCGTCGTGCACGGCAGGACCGTGGGGTCCTCGGACCGGCATGGGGTGATTCTTGAAGTCCGTGGCGAGGGCGGCAGCCCACCATATGTGGTCCGCTTTGACGACGGGCATGAAACCGTCATGTATCCCGGCGGTGATTTCGCCGTCGACCACGGAAACAAGACCTGACGGGGCCGGCGGGATTCCGCCCGCCCCCTGACCCGCCCCACCGCCTGACCCGCCGGTGCTTCACCTGCGGGTGCTTCACCTGTCAGACTGGAGCGATGGATCTCTTTCCGTCCGCCAGCACGTCCTCCACTCCGCCGCCGCGCACCGGCCCGCGCGACCCGGGCGACGCATGGGTGGAGGGGGAACGCGGCCGGTACTGGGGCAGGTTCGGCGCGGCCGGCGTCCTGGCCTACGACCCCGGCAAAGGTGTGCTGCTGCAGCACCGCGCCGTCTGGAGCCACAACGGTGGAACTTGGGGCCTGCCCGGCGGGGCACTGCACCAGGGCGAGGAACCGGTCGACGGTGCCCTCCGCGAAGCCTACGAGGAAGCTGCCGTCCCGCCGGAGAGCGTGGAAGTGCTGTTCACCTCCGTGCTGGACCACGGCTACTGGTCCTACACCACCGTGGTGGTGCTGGTGCGGGAATCCTTCGAGCCCGTCATCAGCGATCCCGAAAGCATCGCACTGCTCTGGATTCCCACAGCCGAGGTGGACGCACTGGAGCTGCACCCCGGATTCGCGGCGTCGTGGCCGGACCTGCTGGCGCGGCTGGACACCCAGGATCCCTGCTAAGCCTTTCCTGGACTGCCCACCCTGGAAGTTGGACTGACGGACCGGGCTGCCCTGCGGGCGGGTGTAGGTATCCCTGGCGCGAAATTAGGTACCCGTTACTGGTGCTGCCCGCATGTGCAGGCCGTTATGCTCCAAGCTACGGCGAAGTCGGGGCTGCTTGATCTCTGGGCAGGTAAACCGGACAACCACCGTATTAGCCCTGACGTGTCCCATTTTTGGGGCCATCTCCGGTTGGCTGAATCTACATCCCAGCCACGAAGCAAGGTTGGTGAGCCAGTTGTCCATTCCTCTCCTGTCACCGGGTGCCACGTCACAGCCAGGCTTACTGCCGGGCCGGACTCCTGCGGGGGTCCAGATCCCTGCCACTACACAGCGACATCAATATCCTGCATTCTTCGGCATGGTGGCGCATGCGGCGCGGGAGCGCGTCCTCCCGGTACCCGGGCAGCGTGAGGACCAAGATGCCGCGCTCCGCCGCCGGTAGTGCCTTCGCCCGGCTTCGGGGCAGCCGGCCCCAGGATCCCCGCCATGCCCTGGCGCCCCAGGCAGGAGACACCATGACCGCCGTGCTCGATGCCCCCGGACGCAACGGTGGGCGCCTGCGGCCCCGCGATGTGGTCTTCGCACTGGCAGGTGTCGTATCGCTGGTGCTCGCCGCAGGGGCGGCCTCCACCGTGGACCTGCCCGTCAACAGCGACCTCGGGCTCGTTGCCGTCCTGCCCTATCCGTACTGGATAGGGCTCGTGCTGATCAATCTCACCTTCATCGCGGCGCTGCGGGGAGACGCCCGGGGCCCGGCGGGCCGCGCAGTGATGGTGTGGCTCCTCGCAGTGCTGGTTGTGGAGCTGTTTGGGACCGCAGCGTTTGTGACCGACATACCGCGGGGCGAAGTAGCGTTCAGGCATTTGGGCATTGCCGACGCACTATCAAGCACGCAGGTCATAGATCCTGACATTGACGCGTACTTCAACTGGCCGGGTTTCTTTGCCCTCCTGGCCACGGTCATCAAGGCATCCGGCCTCCAACCGGTGAGCATAGCCCTGTGGGCTCCTGTGTTCGACGTTGGGCTGTGGCTCATGGCCCTGGCAGTGCTTGCCCGGACCTTGACCGCTGATCCGCGACGGCGTTGGCTGGTGCTCTGGCTTTTTTGCCTGGGAAACTGGCAGGACCAGGACTATCTGTCCCCGCAGGCCTTCGCTTTCTTCCTGTACCTCATCCTGATCGCCCTGCTCGTCGGACCATTGGCCGCGAACCCCGGCACTTTCCGTGGCTTTCGGCCCGCCGACCTGGCGGTTTGGTGGCGGGGCCGGTCCCCCTGGGAGCAAAGGCCGCAGCACCGGGTGAGCGCTTTCGTGGTGGCCCTCCTGCTTGTCGCTGTGATCTGTGCAAGCCATCAGCTGACGCCCTTCATGATGCTCATTGCCATGACCGCCCTCAGCCTCAGTGGGCGTCTCTGGTCCAGCCGGCTGCCGCTGATCACTGCTGTGGTGCTTGTACTCTGGCTGGTTTACCCGGCAAGTGCCTATCTCATTGGACACCCGCCCCTTGAGGACGCAGGATTCCAGGGTGCGGTTGCGGCTAATGTCGTTGACCGTGTCACCGGGACCCCGGGCCATTCCCTCGTAGTGAAAGTCCGAATGGTCCTGACCCTCGTGCTGTGGGTCCTCGCGGCGGCAGGGGCGGTACGGGACTGGCGTAGGAAGCGGCTTGACATCCGGGTGGTCCTGCTTGCAGTCACCCCGCTCCTGCTGTTCCCGATGCAGTCATACGGCGGGGAAATGCTCATCCGCGTCTCCCTGTTCGCGCTGCCCTTCGTCGCCCTGCAGGCGTCCTCGGCCCTGCTGCCAAGGGAGGGCGGCACGCGCCTTCCTTTCCTGGCCGTGTTGGCCCTCGTGCCCACCTTCCTGCTGCTGACCTTGTTGATCGAGACCAGCAGGTTCGGGAATACGAAGTTCGACATCTTCACCGACAGTGAGATGGCCGCCGTGGCCGAAGTGGAGCGGATCGCGCCTCACGGCGCGGCCATTATTTCCGCTGCCCACCCCACACCGTGGCGCAGCGATGCCTACCTGGAACACCGGTACCGGACCATGGACGAGTTGTGCCGGCGGGACTTGTCAGCAGCGAGCTGCGGCCCAATCTTCTATAACTACGGCCGGCACAACCCTGCCGGCGCCTTCGTGCTGCTCATGCGGTCAACAGAGGCAAGCCTCGAGCTCCAGGGCCAGAGCACCGAACGCAACTCCAAGGAATTGGAAGACTGGCTAAAGGCCCAAGGAGGCGTGGAGCTCATATTCAGTAACGCCGACGCCCGAATCTACCGGTTGCCGTCGCCCTGATCCTTTAGTAGCCCTCGCCGTACTCGGCGGTCACCAGGATGGGCAGGTGATCGGAGTTTCCGCGCGGCAGGGTTTCCACGCTGGTGATGTCCAGGCCCAGGGACGTGGCAAAGTCGAAATGACCCTTGAACACCTTGTACCTGGTGTAGGTCCGCCTGTTGCTCAGCGAGAGGGCGTACCCCGAGTTCTTCATATGCATGTCCAGGTTCTTGGTGAAGAACGGATAGTTGAAGTCGCCCACCATCAGGGTCATCAACCCCTTGCCCATGCTCAGCAGTTCGGCGTGGGCTGCGTGGATCTGCTTCCTGCGCAGCGAGTTCGATGCGGTCAACGGGGCTGCGTGGAACGAGCCGATCACCAGTTCATGCTGGGTTTCGTTGTCCATCACCCGTGTTCCGATGAGCCGCTCATGGGCCGGGGCCAGCACCCGGTCATGCATGGATTTCTTTAAGGCGAAGGATTGCGTGTCCAATGCCGTGAACCGGGTGGTGCGGTAATAGATGGCCAGCCCCAGCCGGTTGCCCTTGGTGACGTCGGCCAGGTGCAGGGGACCAAGGGTCTCCGGCAGATCGCTGGAATCCACTTCCTGCAGGCACAGCGCATCGATGTCATGGTTCCGTGCCAGGGCAAGAAGCTCGCCGCTGGCCTTGTGCTTGCGGAGGTTATAGCTGATGACGCGCATGGAACCTCTTTTGGGTTGCTGACAGGACCAGTTCCTGAGTCTAGTCCGATTGGCACCCGCACCCTCCAACATTTCGTGGCCTTGCCGCAGCGTGCCTTCCACGGCCGGAGGATAGAGTTAGTGCCAATTCACTGAAATTCCGTAAGGGGCCAGCCTTGACTGCAGACCTGTCCGAACTCGCCGGGGGCAACTTCTATTACCAGGACCTTGGCGGCGGCCTGTTCCGGTCCACCATCCACGCCCAGGGCGCCTGGAACGCCCACGAACAGCACATGGCTCCCGCTTCCGGGTTGATGGCAGATGTCCTGGAACGGCACCAGCCGCGCGGGGACATGCGGATGGCCCGGATCAGCTACGAAATCCTTGGGCTGATTCCCGGCGGCGAGTTCCGCATTGACACCACCACCCTGCGGCCCGGCAGGACCATCGAACTGGTCCAGGCCGAGCTGGTGGCCGGGGGCCGGACCGCGATCCGTGCCACCGGCTGGCGCCTGCAGACCAGTGACACCGCAGGGGTGGCCGCCGTCGAGGACGCGGCGATACCGGGGCCCGATGAATGCAAACCCTATGACGGCTCCGCCGTGTGGCCCGGAGGCTACATCCGGTCCCTCGAAATGCGGGTGGCCGAAGGGCACCGGCCGGGCGCCGGGAAAGTATGGCTCCGCACCGACCATCCGCTGACCGACCGGGCGGACAGCGGTGACTTCCCGCGGCTCATGGGTCTGGTGGATACCGCCAACGGCATTGCCGCCCGGGTACCTCCGGGCAAGGACAGCTATGCGTTCCCCAACCTGGACCTGCAGATCCACATGTACCGCAGGCCCGAGGGGGAGTGGCTGGGGCTGGACAACGCGGTGTCGTTCGGCCGCGACGGGATCGGGCTGACCTCCACCGTGCTGCACGACCGGCAGGGCCCGTTCGGCCGCGCTGAACAAATCCTGACCCTGCGCAAATCCTGACCCGGCGCACGTCCTGACAAGTACGCGGGCGGTGGCCGGCTGCTGGTTGTCCGCGGGCAGCATCCTTGCTCCTGGTATGGTGCGCGGCGTATATCGCTGAGTATCGTTGTATATCGTTCGCGATCGGCAAAGGAGTCCATCATGCGTGCTTCACACCCCACAGGGGGATTCGGCGGAAACAATCTGGACGGCATGTGGCAGGCCGTGGAGGAATTGCGCGCCCGTTTCGACAAACGGGTGGGAACCCGCGCCGGGAAGGGAGAGGTGCGGGCAGCGGTGCTGGCACTGCTCGCGGAACGGCCCATGCATGGGTACCAGATCATCCGGGAGATCGAGGAGCGCAGCGGCGGCAGCTGGAAACCGAGCGCGGGTTCTGTCTACCCCACGCTGCAGCTGCTGGCCGATGAAGGGTCCATCAGCGCCGAGGAATCCAACGGGCGGAAGATCTACTCGCTGACCGAAGCCGGCCGTGAGGAGGTGGCGGCCCAGCGGGGATCTGCGCCATGGGATCCGGCGGCCTCCATGGGCGGAGGCGGCATCGCTTCCCTTCCCAAGGCCGGGATTGAACTGGCCCAGGCTGCGGCGCAGGTAGGCCGAACCGGTTCAGCGGAACAGGTGCAGCAGGCAGTGGCAGTGCTGGACGAGGCCCGCCGCCGGCTCTACGCCATCCTCGCCCGGGACTGATCGGGTGTCGTCGATCCTCCAAGCCAGGGACGACCCGCAGCGCCCGTTGAGGCAGCACCGCGGGCGCTACCGGCGGATCCTGCGCTTCGCCGCCTGGAACCTTGCAACCACGTGGTGGTTTGAGCTGTTCCTGCCGCGGATAGGGCTTGGTGGCGTCGCCGCCCGGACGCGCTCCCGGAGGATGCGGCAGTTTGCCCGGCGGTTCCATGACCTGGCCGTGGAACTCGGGGGCCTGATGATCAAGGTGGGCCAGTTCCTGTCCTCCCGGCTCGACGTCCTGCCTCCGGAGATCACCAAAGAGCTCGAAGGGCTGCAGGACGAGGTGCCGCCGGTGGCCTTCCCGGGAATCGCCGCCCTGGCGGGACAGGAACTGGGTGCACCGCCGGACCAGGTTTTCGCCTCCGTGGACGAGTCTCCGATTGCAGCCGCCTCGCTGGGACAGGCCCACCGGGCCCGCCTGGACCCCCTGGATGCCGGGGACACTGGACTGGATGCCGTGGTCCTGAAAGTTCAGCGTCCGGGCATCGGCGCCATCGTCGACGTCGACCTTGCCGCGCTGCGGAAAGTAGCCGGCTGGCTCAGCCACGTCCGGCTCGTCTCCCGCCGCGCCGACATGCGTGCCCTGGTAGAGGAATTCGCCATGATCAGCCTGCAGGAGATTGATTACCTGCACGAGGCAGTCAACGCCGAGCGCTTTGCGGCTGACTTTGCCGGTGATGACCGGGTGGCGGTACCGGAAGTTGTCTGGGAACGGACAACCCGCCGTGTACTCACCCTTGAGGATGTCACGGCCATCAAGATCACCGATGCCCGTGCGCTCCGTGCCGCGGGCATCGATCCCGCCACGGTGGCCCCGGTTTTTGCCGCCATCATGTTCGACCAGCTGTTCACCAACGGCTTCTTCCATGCGGACCCGCACCCTGGGAACATTTTCGTCACTCCAGTCCGTGCAGGCGCAGGCGAACGCCCCTGGAAACTGACGTTCATTGACTTCGGCATGATGGGCGAGGTTACCCCATCCACGCGCAGCGGCCTGCGGAAGCTCCTGATCGCAGCAGCCGCACGCGACGGCAAGGGACTCGTGGCGGCGATCAACGACGTCGGCGTCCTGATGCCGTCGGCGGACAGCGTGGGCCTGGAACGCGCCATGACCCAGCTCTTTGCCCGCTTCGGCGGCATGGGCTTTGCCGAGCTCCGCGAAGTCGACCCCCGGGAGTTCCGGGATTTCGCGGTGGAGTTCGGCGACGTGGTCCGCTCGCTGCCGTTCCAGCTGCCGGAGAATTTCCTGCTGATCATTCGAGCCATGTCCCTGACCTCCGGTGTGTGCAGCGCGCTGGATGAACGTTTCAACCTCTGGGACTCGGTGGAACCCTACGCGGCGCAGCTGCTGCGCGACGAGCGCGGCAACGTGGTGCAGGACGTGGCCCGGCAGGCGCTCGATGCCGCCGGTATTGCCTTGCGCCTGCCCGGCAGGCTGGACGCGCTGGCCGGCCGGCTTGAGGAGGGGTCGCTGGAGGTGGCTGTTCCGCGGCTGGAGCGGCAGGCGGCGCGGCTGGAACGGGCGGGACGGCGCGCGGCCTCCGCCGTGGTTTTCGGTGCCCTGCTGGTGGCCGGCGCCATCGTCCGCGCCGACGACCTGGCGGCCGGGAACGCGCTGATGGCTGCGTCGTCCCTTCCGCTGCTGCACGCACTGTGGGCCGGGCGCCGGGTTCGTTAAGGCGGTTGCCGCCGTCGGGCGTAACCTAGGGATGGCCTGCCCGCACCCGACCCAGGAGTTTCGCAACAATGCACCACACCGGTACTGGACTCCGCACGCTTACCGTGGTGCGGCAGGACGTGTCCCTCGGCGCGGGCCGTGACCTTGAATTCGGCCTGGAGCTGCTGGCCAGGGCAAGGAGCGGCGGCATCGGCCCCACCCTGCGGCTGTACCGGCCGGCTCCCACTGTGGCGTTCGGGCAGCGGGACACCCGCCTGCCCGGCTTTGACGCCGCCGCCCGTGCCTGCCGGGACAACGGCTTCGAACCCCTGGTCCGGCGGGCGGGGGGACGCGCGGCCGCCTACCACCGTGGCACCCTTGTGGTGGACCATATCGAACCGGACGCGGACGCCGTCGCCGGTTCCAAAACCAGGTTCGGTTACTTCGGTGAGCTCTTTGCGCAGGCGCTGCGGGGCGTTGGGGTGCAGGCGGCGGTGGGGGAAATCCCAGGCGAGTACTGTCCCGGTGAATTCAGCGTGCATGGAACGGATCCAGCGGACAACTCCCGGCGGGTGAAACTGGTGGGTACCGCGCAGCGTGTGGTCTCGGGTGGCTGGCTCTTCAGCTCCGTCATCGTGGTGGAGGATTCCGCCCCGATCCGCAAGGTCCTCACCGACAGCTATGCCGCGCTCGGCCTGAACTGGGACCCGGCAACCGCCGGTGCCGCCAACGACCTGGTGCCCGGCCTTAACGTGGCAGCCGTTGAGCGGTCCCTGCTGGAAACATATGCGGGCCATGCCACCCTGGAAACTGCTTCCTTCAGCAGCCTGGGGGCATGACCCGCACTAAAGTTGCGGCGATGCCGCGTCTTGGGCCGGTCAGGCAGCCAGCCGGCTCTTGACCTCGGCAGCAGACGGGTTGGTGGCTGCGGAGCCGTCCGGGAAAAGCACTGTGGGAACCGTACGGTTGCCCCCGTTCAGCTGCTCCACGAGTTCGGCAGTGCCGTCCACCTCTTCGATGTTGACTTCCGTGTAGCCGATGCCCTGCGCGTCCAGCTGCTTCTTGAGCCGGTTGCAGTAGCCGCACCAGGTGGTGGAGAACATGGTGATGGTGCCGGATTCGGGAGTGAAGTCCACAGGGATCTCCTATACGTCGCTTGAAAGGTTTCCTTACCGTCAACCGTAGCGTGGCTGCCGGTATTCCCCGGTGCCTGACGCCTGGAACGGCGCCGGATGACAGTTTGTGGCGGCCGGTGGCAAGCTGGTGCCATGTGTGGACGCTACGTAATGGCACGCGCCGTGGGGGACCTGCTGGCTGAGTTCGATGCCGAGCTGGAGAGCGAGGTGAGCATCCCGCCGTCGTGGAACGTGGCACCCACCGATGCCGTCCCCATCGTGCTGGAGCGCCTGGTGGATGACAGTGCCGCGCCCCGGCAGGTGCGCCAGCTGCACGTGGCACGCTGGGGCCTGGTCCCGTCCTGGGCCAAGGACCCCGGAATCGGTTCCCGCATGATCAACGCCCGGAGCGAATCGGTGCTGGAGAAGCCGGCGTTCCGGAAGGCAGTCCAGTCCCGCCGCTGCGCGGTCCCGGCCGATGGCTACTACGAATGGAAGCAGGGACCTGGGAAGTCGAAGCAGCCCTACTACGTGCACCCGGGCACGGACCACGGGCTGGTCTTCGCCGGCCTCTACGAGTGGTGGAAGGACCCCTCCGTTCCCGAAGGGGATCCGGGCCGCTGGCTGCTCTCAACGTCCATCCTCACGGCAGACACGCCTCCGCCGGGGTCTGAATCCACCATCTTCGGGAAGCTGACGGAGCTGCACGACCGCGTCCCCCTGCCCATGGACAGGGACACCATGGAGGCATGGCTGGATCCGCAGGCGGATGACGCCGCCGGACTCGTGGACCTGGTGCGGTCCGGCGTCAAGAATGCCGCGGCCGACTGGCGGGTGGAGTCGGTGGGCAAGGAAGTGGGCAATGTCCGCAACAACGGCCCCGAACTGATCCGCCCGGTCGAAGCCCTGTTCTAGCTGCCCTGTTCCAGCGCCCTGTTCTAGCGGCCTGTTTTCCCAGCCCTGTTTTTCAGCCCAGCTCCAGCAGCCGCACCCCATGGTGAGGCCGGGGATCAGACGGTGACCCTGCCGGCGTCGTCCACTGCCCAGGTGGGGTTGTACGCCACTTCCCAGCGGAACCCGTCGGGGTCGGCAAAATAGCCCGTGTAGCCGCCCCACGGCTGGGTGACCGGCTCGGCAATGATGTCAGCGCCGGCCTCCGCGGCCTCTTCCATGACCCTGTCCACGTCCCCGGGACCGGCGACGTTGTGGCTGAGGGTGATGCAGGGGATGCCGGCGGGAGGGCTGGTGCCCGCTTCGGCCTGCATTTGGCGGACGTCCCACAGGGACAGCACCAGGCCGTGGTTCACCTGGATGAACAGCACTTCCCCGGCAACCTCACGGTGGACCGGCCAGCCAAGGCCATCAACGTAGAAGTCGCGGGATGCCTGAACATTGCGGACTCCGAGGGAGATAAAGTCGACTCTTGGCTCCATGCTTCGATACTGTCAGATGATGGCGACAATTCAAGGAAACGATAGGGATGCCCGGGCCGACAAGGAACAGCTCGCTGCCGTTCGGGTTGCCGTTGATGAGGTGGATGAACAGATTGTCACCCTCATTGCCCGCCGCGAACGGCTGATCAGGATCGCCGGGACCCTCAAGGGTGATGACGCAGAGGTGCGTGCCCCGGGCCGGGTGGAGCGGATCATCGAGCACGTCCGGTCCGCCGCAGAGAAAAAGGACATCGATCCGGACATCGTCGAAGCAACCTACCGGGCGATGATCTCCGCGTTTATTGAACTTGAACTGCGGATCCACAAAGAAAACAGCTGACCTGTTCCGGGGGCTGGCGGAGGAGCCCTAAAGGGCTTCCTCCACCGGCACCCCGTGCTGGAACTCCCGGCCGTCCGCCTCACTGAAGGCTGACAGGACATGGCCCTGCCCCAGCCCGGTCAAGGCCGTCGCGGGAAAGCTCCCGGTAATGCTGTTGTCCGAGTGGGACACTCCCGACAGGTCGTAGTCTTCCTCGATTCCCTGGTCCCGGTTGAACGAGTAGCAGGCGATTGCCTCCCCGTTCATGAACTCAATGCACAGCCGTCGTTGCATGGAATAATCCGGCGAGGCTCCCATCAGGCCCACCACATAGGCCCCGGAGTCCGGAATGGTGCCGTCGATGTCGAACCGTGCAACCAGGGTGGAGTCCTGGGTCTTGATGCTTGCCTGCTTCAGGAGTGCGTCATCGGTACTCATGCCATCATCCTGCTCCCTGCCGCACGCTCCGTCCACCCCCGCCTATGTTTTGCTGCCTCCCCGGCGTAGACTGGATTCGTTCGAATACATATTCGAATAAGGGTCAAAATCTGCAGCTGCAGGGAGGCGCACGTGGGCATGTTCAGCGAGTCCGTTGACGTGGTGTGCTCCGCTTCCGGGCAGCCGGAATCCCTGACGTGGGCAGGAACGTCATACATCGTCTGTGCCGAACCTGTCCGCTGGTATGAACGCCGGCAATGGTGGGCAGAGGATACCCGGGCTCCGCTGGGAAGCGGACCGGGCGTGGTGGACCACGAAATCTGGCGGGTCCAGGTACTGCCTGCCAAAGTGGCGTCCCGCCCGATGGGGCCAGGAGAACCTGCCGTTGCCGAACCCCTCACCCTTGACCTGACCCGCCATATCCGCAGTGGCCGTTGGCGGCTGCTGCGGATCCATGACGGCCTTCGCCCCAAAACCGCATGAATCCCCACCTCCCATCACCATGAGCTTTACCCACCTCCACGTTTCCACGGCATTTAGTGCCCACTACGGTGTCTCCTGGCCTGAAGAGCTGGCAATGGCGGCCGCAGCCGACGGCGCAACGGCCCTTGCCTGCACCGACCGGGACGGGCTGTACGGCACCATCAAGCACCTCAAGGCCTGCATGGCGGCGGGCATCGACCCCATAGTGGGGGTGGACCTTGCAGTATTTGACGACGACGGCGATCATCGCACACAGGTATCCGGCAGGGTGGTGGTGCTGGCCCGCGGCCACAACAACGGTGCCGGGTACCGTGCGCTGTGCCGGCTGGTTTCCGATGCCCACGCCAGGACCTCGGGGAAAGCCGGGGGAGCGGTGCCCGCCGCGGTCACCCGTGCCGAACTCGCCTCCCGCACCCTTGACCCCCAGACCCTCAAGCCGGTGCTGACCGTCCTGATTGGACCGGATTCCGACGTCGGACGGGCCATGGGTGGCCGGCGCTACCTGCGTCCACGGACCCTGTTCAAGCAATGGCTGGATGCCATGCCCGCTGGAACGGTCGTGGCGGAAATTGTCTCCCAGCTCAGCGCTCCGGGGACTCCCTTCAGCACCGCACATGCAGTCCGCATGCTCAGGCTCGCAGAGGAACACCACGTACCCGCCATCCTCACCAACGCCGTCAGGTACTGTGCCGCAGACGGCGCACCAACCGCCGACGTCCTGGATTCTGCCCGGACCCTGAAGTCCCTTCCGGAACTTGCAGGTGAACCGCTCCTGCAGCCCACCGGGCAGGGCTGGCTGAAAACCTCCGAACAAATGCTGGGACTGGGAAAGGAAATCATTTCCGCTGCCGGTTACGGTGCAGCAGACCTCAAACAGATGATGGCGCAAACAGAGGCGCTCGCCGACCTCTGCCGGATCGACCCCAGCACCGATATGGGGTGGAAGCAGCCAGTGGTTCCGGAAGCATCGGTTATTGGGATCAGCCAGGATCCGCACGCCGAACTTGTCCAGCGCTGCCATGCGGGAATCGGCAGGCGTTTCCCGGGGATCTCAGGAAAACCCGAACAGGAGATGCTGTCCCGGCTGGAGCATGAGCTTGGCATCATCCGGAACCTGGGTTTCTCCGCCTATTTCCTGACGGTGGCGGAGGTATCCCGCATGATCCAGGACATGGGGGTCCGGGCGGCCGCCAGGGGCTCAGGTGCCTCAAGCCTGGTCAACTACCTGATCGAGGTCAGCCATGTGAATCCCCTCCAGCATGACCTGATCTTTGAACGTTTCCTTTCCAACGACCGTGCCACCCTCCCTGACATTGACATCGATGTGGAAAGCGCGGAACGCCACAACGTGTACCACAGGATTTTTGACCGGTTCGGCCCGGAGCGCGTCACCCTGATGAGCATGCAGAACGGGTACCGGGCCCGGGGGGCGGTTCGCGACGCCGGGCTCGCGCTGGGCATGGACGACGGCGAGGTGGGGGAGATCGCCAAGCAGTTGTGGCGCTTTTCCGCCCGGAAGTTCCGTGAAGCCCTGCAGGAAAAGCCCGAGCTCCGGGAGTTCGCCGGCAGGGTGGAGCAGCGCGACATGGACGGGAACCAGCAGCTTGACCTCCTGGTGGACCTGACCGAACGCCTGGACCGGCTGCCCCGCCACATCTCCATGCACCCGTGCGGAGTGATCCTGGGCGATGCCACACTCCTGGACCGCACCCCGGTCCAGCCAAGCGGCCTGGGGCTGCCCATGAGCCAGTTCGACAAGCACGACATGGACCCCATGGGCATGCTCAAACTCGATGTCCTGGGGGTGCGCATGCAAAGCGCCATGGCCTTCGCAGTCCGGGAGATCATCCGCATCCACCCCAGCAAGAAGGACGTGGTGGAGGCAGGAAGGCACCCGGCAGGACCTGACGGAACAGGCCCTGACTACATCGCCGGGGACGGCCGGATCGACCTCAACGCCGTTCCCCTCGACGACGAACCGACATACCAGCTGATCAGGAGCACGCACACCCTGGGCTGCTTCCAGATTGAATCCCCGGGGCAGCGGGAGCTGATTGGAAAGATGGCACCCCGGGAGTTCAACGACCTCATCATCGATATTTCACTGTTCCGTCCCGGCCCCATGAAATCCGACATGGTGCGGCCCTTCCTGGAACACCGGCACGGGTTCGCCCCTGAGGTCTACCCCCACCCGGACCTTAAACCGGTGCTGCAGGAAACCCATGGGGTCACGGTGTTCCACGAACAGATCCTGAAAACCCTCGACATCATGACCGGCTGCGGGCTTGCCAAAGCCGACGAGTTCCGCAGGGCGCTGAGCAGCGACGACGGTGAAGCCAGGGTGGAGGAATACTTCCGGCGCAATGCAAAAACCAGGGGATACACCCCCGAAGTAGTGGACAAGGTATGGGGGACATTGAAGTCGTTCGCCAGTTTCGGCTTCTGCAAAGCCCACGGTGCTGCCTTCGCCGTCCCCACCTACCAGTCCGCCTGGCTTAAGACACACCACCCGGAAGCCTTCCTTGCCGGCTTATGGGAGCACGACCCCGGGATGTATCCCAAACGGCTGCTGGTGGCCGAAGCCCGCAGGCTCGGGATACCCATCCTTCCCCTGGACATCAACCGGAGCAAAGCTGAATACCGGGTGGAGCGGATCGAGTCCGGCCAGGACGCCGGCAGGCTGGGGATCCGGCTCAGCCTGAACGGGATCTACGGGCTGTCCGCAGCCGAATTGAAGCGGATAGTGGCAGGCCAGCCATATGACTCACTGGCAGACCTCCGCGCGCGCTCGCGGCTCAGCAAGCCAAGCATCAGGCGGCTCGCCCAGCTGGGAGCCTTTGATGCCCTGCACCGGGAAGCCGGGGGAACAGCCAACCGGGCCGACCTGGTGCAGCACCTGCAGCAGCTCCAGTCAGCCACTGGCGCGCGCAAAGGCGCCGACATCCTGGAGGGACAGCTGTCCCTACCCTTGGGCGATATTGAACTGCGCAACATCAAGCCCGGGCTTCCAGCCCCCACGCTGGTGGAAAACGTCCGGGCGGAACTGGACCTCATGGCCGTCGATGTCAGCACCCATCTGATGGAAAGCCACCGTCCCCTGCTGGAAAAGCTGGGCGTCACCACAGCCGATAAACTCCTCAGCCTGCGCAACGGGACCGAAGTGCTGGTGGCCGGGGTGCGGGTGGCAACCCAGACCCCTCCCATGCGCGGCGGACGGAGGGTGGTGTTCATCAGCATCGACGACGGCACCGGCTGCGTTGATTCGGTCTTCTTCCATGAGGCCCAGGAAAGTGCAGGGCCACTTTTGTTTGGCACCCGCCTGCTGCTGATCCGCGGCACCACCCGAAGGACCGGCCCCCGGGGGATCAGCCTGAGCGCAAGCATGGCCTGGGACCTCAGCCGCACCGAGACGCTGCCCTTCCCCGAGTCCTCGCCGGCGGCTGCCCAGGACGGCCCGCATCCCCTGGACGGCATCAGCAGGACGCTGGCGATTACCGGCTTTAACGGGTGAGCGTGCTGTGCGCCGCGTTGGTGGGCTCAACCGGAACCGATAGCATTGACGGTGGCTGGCTGTGGTCCCCGTATGCCACAAGCTATGAAGCCTCAACTTTGAATAGGAGACACCCGTGTCAGATGCCCAGCAGATCACCCTTCTCGTCGATGGCGAAGAGACCAAGGTGACTACCGGGACAACCGGTGCGGAACTCTTCTTTGAGCGCCGTGATGTTGTTGTGGCCCGCGTCAACGGCGAGCTGAAGGACCTGGACCAGGAACTGCCCGAAGGCGCCGAGGTGGAAGGCGTAACCATTGATTCGCCCGACGGCCTGAACGTCCTGCGCCACTCCACCGCCCACGTGATGGCACAGGCAGTGCAGCAGCTGCGCCCCGACGCCAAACTCGGCATTGGCCCCTACATCACCGACGGTTTCTACTTCGATTTCGACGTCGCCGAGCCTTTCACCCCCGAGGATCTCAAGACCCTCGAAAAGATGATGCTCAAGATCGTCAACCAGAACCAGAAATTCGTCCGCCGCGTGGTCAGCGAGGACGAGGCCCGCGAAGCCATGAAGAACGAGCCCTACAAGATCGAACTGCTCGGCAAGAAGAACGACGCTGCCGAGGCAGGCGAGGGCGTGAACGTCGAGGTCGGCGCCGGTGACATCACCATCTACGACAACGTGGAGCGCAAGGAAGGCACCACCGTCTGGTGTGACCTCTGCCGCGGCCCGCACCTGCCCAACACCAAGATGATCTCCAACGCCTTCGCGCTGACCCGTTCGTCGTCGGCGTACTGGCTGGGCAACCAGAAAAACCAGCAGCTGCAGCGCATCTACGGAACCGCGTGGCCCACCAAGGAAGCGCTGAAGGCATACCAGGAGCGCATTGCCGAGGCCGAACGCCGCGACCACCGCAAGCTCGGCTCGGAACTCGACCTCTTCTCCTTCCCGGACGAACTGGGCTCCGGGCTGCCCGTCTTCCACCCCAAGGGCGGCATCATCCGCAAGGAGATGGAGGACTACTCCCGCCAGCGCCACGTCGAGGCCGGCTACGAGTTCGTCTACACCCCCCACATCACCAAGGGCCACCTCTACGAGGTCTCCGGCCACCTGGACTGGTACAAGGACGGCATGTTCCCCGCCATGCACGTGGACGCCGAACTCAACGAGGACGGCACCGTGCGCAAGCCCGGCCAGGACTACTACCTGAAGCCGATGAACTGCCCCATGCACAACCTCATCTTCCGCTCCCGCGGCCGGTCCTACCGTGAACTGCCCCTCCGGCTGTTTGAATTCGGATCGGTCTACCGCTACGAGAAATCCGGCGTGGTCCACGGCCTCACCCGCGTCCGTGGAATGACACAGGACGACGCCCACATCTACTGCACCCGCGAGCAGATGAAGGACGAACTCACCAAGACCCTGACCTTTGTCCTGGACCTGCTCAAGGACTACGGCCTGAACGACTTCTACCTGGAGCTGTCCACCAAGGACCCGGAAAAGTACGTGGGCGACGACGCCACCTGGGAGGAAGCCACCAGAACCCTTGCCGAGGTGGCCCAGGAGTCCGGGCTGGAGCTGGTGCCCGATCCGGGCGGAGCGGCGTTCTACGGCCCCAAGATTTCCGTGCAGGCCAAGGATGCACTGGGCCGCACCTGGCAGATGTCCACCATCCAGCTGGACTTCAACCTGCCCGAACGCTTCGAACTGGAATTCCAGGCCGCCGATGGCAGCCGGCAGCGGCCGGTGATGATCCACCGTGCGCTCTTCGGCTCGGTGGAGCGGTTCATGGGCGTCCTCACCGAGCACTACGCCGGCGCGTTCCCCGCCTGGCTGGCTCCGGTCCAGGTGGTGGGCATCCCCGTGGCGGAGGCGTTCAACGAGTACATGTTCGACGTCGTCGACCAGCTTAAGGCCGAGGGCATCCGCGCCGAGGTGGATACGTCCTCGGACCGGTTCCCCAAGAAGATCCGCACCGCCAGCAAGGACAAGATCCCGTTCGTGCTGATCGCCGGCGGCGACGACGCGGAGGCCGGCGCCGTTTCCTTCCGTTTCCGCGACGGCAGCCAGGACAACGGCGTGCCCGTGTCGGAAGCGGTCAAGCGGATCACCGACGCCGTCCGCAACCGGACCAGCTAGCGAACGGAAGCAGCACAGTGCAGGAGAACACAGGCGCAGGATATCCAGGCGATGCCGGCGTTACCGACGACTTCGCCCTCGCCGGTGTCCCCGACGCCTTCCAGCGCCTGTGGACTCCGCACCGGATGGCCTACATCAAGGGCGGGCAGCACCAGTTCAAGAATGAGAACGACTGCCCGTTCTGCGTGGGCCCCGCCCGCACCGACGAAGAGGCGCTCATCGTCTACCGCGGCCGGACCTGCTACGTGGTGCTGAACCTGTTCCCCTACAATCCCGGGCACCTTCTGGTGTGTCCGTACCGGCATATTCCGGACTACACGGACCTCACGGTCGAAGAAACCGCCGAATTTGCCGACCTAACCCAGACGGCAATGCGGGTCCTGCGCAAGGTGTCCAATCCCGGCGGCTTCAACCTGGGCATGAACCAAGGGGTTGTGGGCGGAGCCGGCATCTCGGCGCACCTGCACCAGCACATCGTTCCGCGGTGGGGCGGGGACGGCAATTTCTTCCCCATCATCGCCCAAACCAAGGCCATCACCCAGACCCTTGACGAGGTCCGGAGACAAGTGGCCGAAGCCTGGCCCGGGGAGTCGGATGCTGAATAGGCATGCCCGCGGTTTTTTCACCGCACTGTTCACCCCGCTGGCCCGCTGGCTCCTGAAGATCGGTGTCTCCCCGGATGCGGTAACCATCCTCGGAACTGCAGGTGTTGCGGCCGGAAGCCTGGGCTTCTACCCGCTGGGGCAGCTCTTCTGGGGCACGCTCTTCATCACTGCTTTCATCTTCTCGGACGTCCTGGACGGCATCATGGCCCGGATGCAGGGTGTGAAGAGCCGCTGGGGGAACTTCCTCGACTCCACCCTGGACCGGGTTGCCGACGGTGCCCTCTTCGCCGGGGTGTCCGTCTGGTTCTTCACCGGCGGCAACAACATGGCCATCGCCGTGGCCGCCCTGCTCTGCCTTGTCCTGGGCATGGTTGTCTCCTACGCCCGGGCGAAGGCGGAGTCGCTGGGCTTCACGGCCAACGTGGGGATCGCCGAGCGGGCGGAACGCCTGGTATCCATCCTGGTGGTGACCGGCCTGACCGGCCTGGGCCTCCCGCCGGTGGTGCTCCTGGTCACACTGGTCCTCCTGGCGGCGGCCAGCCTCATCACCGTCGTTCAGCGCGTTGTCTCGGTACGCCGGCAGGCATTGGCAGAGCCCACGCCCGCAGATTAGACATGATTAAGCCTGCCGTGCGGCGGGGGACTAGTATATAAGTGCCCGGTCAAGCGACCCGGCAATCCGTGCGTGCACCTCCGGCAGCTGCCGCCGCATGCCCGGCGAAGATCATCTGTCTACCCATAGGGGTTTTTGTGTCTACACCTGATGTAAGCAACGAGGCCGGTTCGTCCGCGAACAGCGTCACGGGCAGCAGCCGCGTGAAGCGTGGCATGGCCGAGATGCTCAAGGGCGGCGTCATCATGGACGTCGTCAACGTCGAGCAGGCCCGCATCGCCGAAGACGCCGGTGCCGTGGCAGTCATGGCGCTGGAGCGTGTTCCGGCCGATATCCGTGCCCAGGGCGGCGTGTCCCGCATGTCCGATCCCGACATGATCGACCAGATCATTGATGCCGTGTCCATCCCGGTCATGGCCAAGGCCCGCATCGGCCACTTTGTCGAGGCCCAGGTCCTGCAGTCCCTTGGTGTCGACTACATCGACGAGTCCGAGGTCCTGACCCCCGCCGACTACATCAACCACATCGACAAGTGGAACTTCAAGGTTCCCTTCGTCTGTGGCGCCACCAACCTCGGTGAGGCCCTGCGCCGCATCAACGAGGGCGCGGCCATGATCCGCTCCAAAGGCGAAGCCGGCACCGGCGACGTCTCCAACGCCACCGGACACATGCGCAAGATCCGCTCCGAGATCGCCCGGCTGTCCTCCCTGCCCGAGGACGAGCTCTACGTCGCGGCCAAGGAACTGCAGGCCCCGTATGAACTGGTCAAGGAAGTTGCCGCCGCCGGCAAGCTGCCCGTCGTCCTGTTCACCGCCGGCGGCATCGCCACCCCCGCTGACGCGGCCATGATGATGCAGCTCGGTGCCGACGGCGTCTTCGTCGGCTCCGGCATCTTCAAGTCCGGCAACCCCGCCCAGCGCGCGGCCGCCGTCGTCAAGGCCACCACCTTCTTCGACGACCCCGACGTCATCGCCAAGGCCTCCCGCGGCCTCGGCGAAGCCATGGTGGGCATCAACGTCGACGAGATCCCCCAGCCGCACCGCCTCGCCGAACGCGGCTGGTAACACCCTCCTCGCGTCCTCTTTGGGCGCCTGGCGGCGCTGATCCTCTGCACGCTATTCCCCGCGCCTCGTTTGGCGGCTTTGTCGCTGGTCGGGGCGCGGGGCCCCTTTTACGCGCGCTGCCGGATAACCCCCGCCTGTCGCTGGTGGTCGCCTCACCTAAGTAATGACGACGCCGGTTCCTCACCTTCTTTCGGTGGGGGACCGGCGTCGTACTTCTTTAAGGTCAGGGGGTTACTCCAGGCCGCGGCGCCTTAGCAGGGGGTCCAGCTGTGCGTCGCGGCCCCTCACGATGCGGAACGATTCCAGCGGGTCGCGGCTGTTGCCCCGGGAGAGCAACTCCTGCCGGAAGCGTTCGCCGTTCGCCCTGGTTAGGCCGCCGTTCTCCTTGAACCAGTCAACGGTCTCTGCGTCCAATACTTCGCTCCAGATATAGGAGTAGTAGCCCGCCGCGTATCCGTCCCCGGCGAAGATGTGCTGGAAGTACCCGGTGCGGTACCGGGGCGGAATCAGGCGATGGGCGATCCCGGCGGAAGCCAGGGCCTTGGCCTCAAACTCCAGCACATCGTCAGGGGCACCGCCCGGTTCCAGCACATGCCACGCCAGGTCAAGAAGGGCAGCTCCCAGGTATTCGGTGGTGGCGAATCCCTCGCCCCAGAGCCGGGATTCCTCCAGCCGGTCCACGATGTCCTGCGGCAGCGGCTCGCCGGTGATGTGGTGGCGTGCGTAGTTGGACACTACATCCGGCCACATGATCCACATTTCGTTCACCTGCGACGGGTACTCCACGAAATCCCGCGGCACCGCGGTGCCTGAAAAGCGCGGATAGGTAACGCTCGACAACAGGCCGTGCAGCGCGTGGCCGAACTCGTGGAAAAGGGTCCGCAGTTCGTCCAGGGTGAGAAGCGTCGGTTCACCCGCGGGCGGCTTGGAAATATTCAGGGTATTGATCACCACGGGCCGGGTGCCCAGCAGCGCCGATTGGTCCACGAGCGAGTTCATCCAGGCCCCGCCGCGCTTCGATTCGCGCGCGTAGTAGTCGCCCAGGAACAGCCCCAGGACGGAGCCGTCCTCGTTGCGGACCTCCCAGATACGCACGTCAGGGTGGTAGCCGTGGAGGTCGGTCCGCTCGTGGAAGGTGATGCCGTACAGGGATGTGGCCGCAAAAAACACGCCGTCGTTAATGGTGCGGTTGAGTTCAAAGTACGGCCGGAGTGCCTGTTCGTCGACGTCGTACTTTTCCCGCCGCACCTTGGCCGAGTAGTAGGCCCAGTCCCACGCTTCCAGCGGCTGGCCGGCAACCCCGGCCAGCGCCGCCGCCTCGGCGTCGGCGTTGCGGATGGCGGCCGGTGCCATCCGGCCCAGCATGGTCCGGACCGCTTCGAAGTCCGGCGCCGTCTGCCGGTCAACCACAAGTTCGGCATAGTTGGCGAACCCCAGCAGACGTGCCTTCTCCGCCCTCAGCCCGGCCATGTCCCGGGCCAGGTCCAGGACATCCAGGCTGCCGCCGTCACTGCCCCTCGCCACGGAGGCTTCGAACAGGCGACGGCGGACGTCACGGTTCTCGAGTGCGGCGAGGGCAGGCTGGTTGCCGGGCTGGATCAGGGTGAGCAGGTATTTGCCGTCGTGTCCGGCGGCGCGGGCTGCAACCGCTGCGCTGGCGACGTCATCGGCCGGCAGCCCCGCCAGGTCGCCCGCGTCATCCAGCAGCAGTGCGGCGGACTTCATTCCTTCCTTGACCCGCTGGCCGAACTCGGTGCCCAGGCGCGCCAGTTCGGCGTTGATGGCGCGCAGCCGCTCCTGGCCCGGCGCATCCAGCTGGATGCCTGACTGGCGGAACTCTTTGAGGTATTCCTCCACCAGGCGGGCCGACTCGGGATCGCAAGTGTCCGTATCGATGGCGGCGAAGCGTTCGAACAAGGCCCTGTTGAGGTACACCTCGTCCTGGTGGGCCTGGAAGCGCGGGGACAGTTCTGTCTCCAGCTCCCGGATTTCCTGCGACGCATCTGCCGACACCAGGGTGAAGAACGCCGCGGCTGACCGGTTCAGCAACTGCCCGGAACGTTCCATGGCCAGGGCCGTGTTCTCGAATGTCGCGGGCTGGGCGTTGCCGGCGATGGCCCCGATCTCGTCCAGGTGCGCGGACAACCCTGCGTTGATGGCTTCACGGTACTGCTCCACGGCGATGGTTTGGAACGGTGGAAGGCCGTAGGGCAGGGGACTGGCGGAAAGGAGCGGGTTCGTCATGGGGTAAACCTTTCACAGCGGGGCACGCTTCTCAATCGGGGGATGGAGGATGCGCTCCCAGCCTGTGTCCCTACAATTGCCGCTATGGGGCCCGGCACGGGCCGCATTCGACGCGACCTGCATGGCACGCGCAAAAGGCAGGGCAATGACGAAGGGACCGTGGCCCATGACCAAGGTTGGCAGCAGGCCCGGGACCGACTTCCTGGGCATTCCGTTCCGATGGCTGGGGCCCGGCGCCATCATGGTGCTGGTGGCGGTGTACGGCGTCTTCTGGTTACTGGCACGCCCTGCCGGCGAACCTGTCCTGGGGCATGTTGGGCAGCTCTTCGGTGGCGAGTCCGTCTTGTTGTATTCGATCGCGCTGGTCCTGGTCAGCACCCTCCCCCACGTCGAGCCGATTTTTGGTGGCATTGACCACGCCGCCATTTGGCACCGCAGGGCGGCGATTACGGCAACCATCCTGTTGCTGCCGCATATTGAACTTGCCGCCAATCCGGGAGCAACCAGCCTGGGCAAGACGTTGGCAGTGGTTGCCATCAGCGGCCTGGCCGCGTTGGTGGTGTGGGCAGTCCTGCCGCGCTGGCGGACGATGCTTCCCGCACCTCTCCGCCGCCTGGTCCTGGCATCTCTTGGAACCCAGCCGGTCCAAATGGCGGCCCGCGTGCTGGGTGGCTACGAGCGGTGGCGGGGCTTCCACCGGCTGACCGGCTTGTTCCTGGCCGCCGGCTTCCTGCACGGCCTGCTCGACGCCAGCGCGTTTGAGGCCGTGCCCGCGCTCCGGTGGAGTTACGTGGTTATCGGCGGGACGGGACTGGGGTTCTACGCCTACCGCGAGCTGCTGTCGCGGCATTTCCTGCCGCACCACGACTACCAGGTTGCGTCCGTCCGGCCCGTTGCGCCGGACCTGGTGGAAGTGGCGCTCCGTCCCCTGGGCCGGCCGCTGGATTTCAGGCCGGGCCAGTTCGCCATGGTCTACCTGGAAACAGCAGAGGGCTGGCAGCGGCACCCATTCTCCATCTCGGGACCGGCAGAGGAAGGTGGAATCAGCATCACGGTCAAGGCGCTGGGCGACCATACAGCCAGGCTTCCGGACGTGGTCCAGCCGGGGATGCCGGCCGTGGTCGGTGGGCCCTACGGACGCTTTGACCGGCACCGCGGCACGTCCCATCAGGCCTGGATCGCCGGCGGTGTGGGAATCACGCCCTTCCTCAGCTGGCTGCGGTCACTGGACGGGGAGCTCCACGAAGACGTCCACTTCTTCGTGACCTCGGCAGGTCCGTCGCCCTTTGCCGACGAGATCACTGCCGCCGCCTGGAATCAGCCACGGCTCACGGTCCATCTGGTGGACACCGAGGCGGATGGCCGGCTCACCCCGGAGGCAGTCCTGGCCGCAGTGGGAACCGAACCACGCCAGCTGTCGGTTTTCATGGGCGGACCGGATCCCATGCTGCGGCAGTTCCGCAAAGCCTTCCGGGCCGCCGGAGTCCGCCGGGCCAACATCCACCGGGAGTACTTCCAGTGGCGTTGACCGGGATGCCGCACCTCTGCCGGTAACCCGGGTCAGTAGTCTTTTTGGTCAGCGCGGCCGGCGGGCAGCGTGCTCCCGGGCCAGGACGGCATAGGTGTCGTCCGGGTTGCCGGGGGAGAAGCTGCCGAACTTGCGCTCCGCTGCGGTGCGGATGAGGAAGTCGGCGATGGCGGGGTTCTTCGGCAGCAGCGAGCCGTGCAGGTAGCTGGCCACGATGTTGCGGTAGCGGGCCCCTTCATGGCCGTCGTTGCTGTTGTTGCCCGTTCCCTTGGCTACGGTACCGAGTGGCCGCACACCGCTGCCCAGCGTGGTTTGGCCGCTGTGGTTTTCGTAGCCGAGGACGTCGCCGAACTCATTGGTTGAGACTTTGACGTTGCCGATCAGGCGCTCATCGGTGCCGTGGGTTTCCACGTCCAGGATGCTGATGCCCGGGATGACAGCGCCGGTGCGGGTTTTGAAGAACCGGCCAAAAAGCTGGTACAGGCCGCAAATGACCAGCATCGGCGCACCATCCTCGGCCAGCTCCTTGAGCTGGCCGGCCCGGGCCTGCAGGTCGTCCTGGATCACCAGTTGCCCGCTGTCCTGCCCGCCGCCGCCGACAATGATGTCCACGCCCTCGGGAAAAGGATCGCCCACGTTGTATTCGAGCAGTTCAGGGGTGTACCCGTGCCAGGAAATGCGGCGCTGCAGGACCAGGGCATTGCCCCAGTCGCCGTAGATGTTCATGTCGCGCGGGTACAGCTGCACCACCCGGAGGGTGCCCTTGGACTGGCCGCCGGCCGTCGCTGCTTCTGCAGGATTCACGAGACAACCTCCACGGTGGTGATTTTGGACAGCTCGCGGCGGATGGCCAGCATAGCGGTGTAGGTGCAGAAAATCCGTTTGGGCTTGCCCTGGCCCTCCCGGATAAAGGCTGCCAGGGCGGCCGGGATGTCGGTCTGCACCGCTCCGACCTGGACGTCGTCGTACTGGAGCCGCAGCGCCATGTCGTAGGCGCGCGACCCGCTTATCATTTCCACCCCCGCCCCGCGCAGGGAATCGAATTCCACGTCCCACAGCCAGGACATGTCCCGCCCGTCGGCGTAGTTGTCGTTGATGGCGATCATGGTGGCGTACCCGGCGGCGGGGAAGGATTTCAGTCCCAGCCGGAAACCGCTGGGGTTCTTCACCAGCACCAGGTCCAGCGGCTGGCCGTCCACGGTGAGGCTTTCGCCGCGGCCGAAGGCCGGCGCCACCCGGGACAGCGCGTCCAGCAAAGTGGCGTGGTCGGCGGTGGCGGCGCCACCGCCGCAGATGCTGCGGGCCAGCGTCAGCGCAGCAGCCGCGTTAAAGATGTTGTAGACGCCTCGCAGCTTCATCGCCGTGGTGACCGTCCCGCCGTCGTACTCAAACTCGGCGCTGTCCGCGCCCACTTTGCGGAGCACGACGTCGGCTGCCGGCTTTTCCGGCAGGCCCGCCGGCGCGGGGCTCCCCGGAGCGGCACGCATGTCGTCGTCATTGGGAAAGGTGCCCAGCAGGGAGTCGTCAAGGCCGAAGTACTTGACCTCCTGGCCGGTCAGTGTATCCGCGATCCTGGAAACGCGGGGGTCCTCGCGGTTCAGGACCACGGTTCCTGTGGTCTTGGAAGCGATGTGCTGCAGGAGCTGTGCCGTTTTGTCGATCTCGCCGAAACGGTCCAGTTGGTCACGCAGAACGTTCAGCAAGAGGCAGTAGCGGGGCGGGACGCTGTTCACGAAATGGACCGCATGGGCTTCGTCCAGTTCCAGCACCGCGACGTCCGCGTCCAGCCTGCCGCGCCAGTCCACCTCGCCGAGGAGGGCCGCCGCCACGCCCCGGGTGAAGTTGCTGCCGGTCCGGTTCGTGAAGACCTTCAGGCCCTGGCTCTCCAGCAGTTCGACCACCATCTTGGTGGTGGTCGTCTTGCCGTTGGTACCGCTGACCACCGCCACACCATGGGGCAGCGTGGTGAGCGTCCGCCGCATGAAGCCGGGATCGATTTTCTCGACCACCAGTCCTGGAAGTGCGGACCCGCCGCCCCGCAGCCGGGACACCCTGCGGACCAGCTTGCCGAGCGGAACACTGAAGAAGACCATGTTTTGAATATATCCCAGCAGCGGCATGCAACCTTTGCCGGGGCCTCCGAGTGGCAGCAGCCATGGAGGGAGGGCCCGTATGCTGGAGGGATGACGAATCCCCCCTCTGCTGCTCCTGCGCGCGTGGGCTCAGGCCTGCGGATCGGCGTCCTGGCCCTCCAGGGAGACTTCCGCGAACACCTCCGCGCCGCCGAAGCCACCGGCGCGCAGGGCGTGGCTGTCCGCCGCCCGGAGGAGCTGGACGGCCTGGACGGCCTTATCATTCCCGGTGGCGAATCCACCACCATCGACAAGCTGGCGAGGGCCTTCGACCTTGCAGACCCGCTCCGGAAGTACATCGCCGAGGGACTGCCGGTCTATGGCTCCTGCGCAGGGATGATCCTGCTTGCCTCGGACATCGCCGATCCTGCCACCGATCTTTCGGGCGCCCCCCAGCAGACGTTCGGCGGCCTGGACATCACCGTCCGCCGCAACGCCTTTGGCCGGCAGCGCGAGTCCTTCGAAACCGATCTGGAGTTCAAGGGCCTGGAATTCAGCGCCACGGAATCAGGCGTGGCACCCGTGCACGCTGTCTTCATCCGCGGTCCGTGGGTGGAGCGGGTCGGTGCGGACGTGGAGGTCCTGGCGCAGGTGGAACCGGCGGACCCCGGCCAGGCGTCCCACGCCGCAGCGCTGCCCGGGACGGCTAGAATTGTCGCAGTGCGTTCCGGCCAGCTGCTGGCCACCTCCTTCCACCCGGAAGTGACCGGCGAGAAACGCGTACACGAACTTTTTATCCGCATGATCAGAGGAGAAGCGTAAAGCATGTCAGGCCACTCCAAATGGGCAACGACCAAGCACAAAAAGGCGATCATTGACAGCCGCCGCGCAAAGTCGTTTGCCAAACTGATCAAGAACATCGAAGTTGCCGCCCGGATGGGTGGACCGGACCTCGCCGGCAACCCCGGCCTGGAACTGGCCGTTACCAAGGCCAAGAAAACGTCCGTCCCCAACGACAACATTGACCGCGCCATCAAGCGCGGCGCCGGGCTCACCGGTGAAGTGGTGGACTACACCGAAATCATGTACGAGGCCCGCGGGCCCCAGGGCTCAGCCCTGCTGATCGAGTGCCTTACCGACAACAAGAACCGGGCGGCTTCCGAAGTAAGGCTGGCCATCTCCCGCAACGGCGGCACCATCGCGGACCCGGGCTCCGTCAGCTACCTCTTCACCCGCAAGGGTGTTGTGAACCTGCCCAAGAACGGCCTGAGCGAGGACGACGTCCTGATGGCCGTCCTCGACGCAGGCGCGGAGGAAGTCAAGGACAACGGCGAGACCTTCGAGATCCATTCGGAGCCGGGAGATCTTCCCGCCATCCGCGAAGCACTCAAGGAAGCCGGCATCGAGTACGACACCGACGAAGTTGAGTTCGTGCCCTCAATGCAGGTTGAGCTGGATGTGGACGGCGCCCGCAAGTTCCTGAAGCTTGCCGACGCCCTCGAGGACCTCGACGACGTCCAGAACGTGTACAGCAACGCCGACCTCAGCGACGAAGTCCAGGCCGCCCTGGAATCCGAGTGACGTCCCGCCTTGCCGGCTAGTGCGTCCCCGGAGGCTGTGCCGGGCACTTCGATGGGGGCCGGGTGACACTCCGCGTCCTCGGCGTTGATCCCGGCCTCACCCGGTGCGGCATTGGCGTGGTGGATGTTGAGCGGAACCGGCGGGCCAGCATGGTGGCCGTCGGCGTGGTAGGCACGTCCCCTGAGGAGACGCTGGACCGGCGCCTGCTGGTGATCGCCACGGCAATTGACGAATGGCTTGACCGCTACGAGCCGGACGTCCTCGCCGTCGAACGCGTCTTTTCCCAGCTCAACGTCAGCACGGTGATGGGCGTAGCCCAGGCTTCCGGCGTGGTCATCGCTGCGGCGGCCCGCCGGGGAATTCCGGTGGCGCTGCACACGCCATCAGAGGTCAAGGCCGCCGTGACCGGGAGCGGGTCCTCCAACAAGGACGCCGTGACCAAGCTGGTTACCAAGATCCTCCGCCTTGACGCGCCGCCGCGTCCGGCCGACGCCGCCGACGCGCTGGCGCTGGCCATCACGCACGCGTGGCGGGCCGGAAGCGGCGCGGCCGTGGCCACCACAGGTCCCGGCAGTTCATCCCTGACTCCCGCGCAGCGGGCATGGGCCGAGGCGGAGGCGAAGGCGCGCCGTGCACGCTGATTGTCCCTGCTGCTTGCTAGGGTATTCGTAAATATGTTCGGATAGCCGGGCCCTCACTGAGAGGCCGGCGGTACAACGGGAGCCCGGCCTTGATCAGTTTCCTCCGCGGAACCGTAGCGCATGTTGGCCTGTCCACGGCCGTGATAGACCTCAACGGTGCCGGGATGAGCGTCAACGCCACGCCCCAGACGCTCAGCAGGCTGCACGTGGGTGAACAAGGCCAGCTGTTCACCTCCCTGATCGTGCGGGAAGACTCGCTGACGCTCTTTGGCTTCGCCTCCGACGACGAACGCGAGGTCTTCGACATCCTGCTGAGTGTCAGCGGCGTCGGTCCCCGGCTTGCGCTTGCAGTCCTGGCCGTCCACGATCCCGAAGCAATCAGGGTTGCCGCGCACACAGGGGACAGCAAGACCTTCACGAAGGTCCCCGGAATCGGCCCCAAGGTGGCCGGCAGGATAGTGCTGGAGCTGGCTGGAAAGCTCGTCCCGCACGGAACCGCCGCGGCCCCCGGTGCCGCCACGCCCGCAGAAGCTGCCTGGAAGCCCCAGGTGGTGGCCGCCATGACCAGCCTGGGCTGGTCCGAAAAGGACGCCTCCACCAGCATCGACAAAGCCCTTGCGGAGGACCCGGAAGTGTCCTTCCGCGGCAACGTGCCCGAAATCCTGCGCACCACCCTTCGCTGGCTGGGCCAGGACGGCGCCCGGGCAGGCAACCGCGTAGGCACCCGTGGCTGAACCGTCCCTGGTCGCAGCGGGGGAGGAGCCGGAGGAGCGTGCCATTGAGGCGGCGCTCAGGCCCAAGAACCTTGACGACTTCGTTGGCCAGCACCGGGTGCGCAAGCAGCTGTCGCTGGTGCTCCAGGCGTCCCGGATGCGCGGACGGACTGCCGACCACGTGCTGTTCTCCGGGCCGCCCGGCCTGGGCAAGACCACCCTGGCGATGATCGTTGCCGCCGAGATGAACGCGCCGCTGCGCCTCAGCAGCGGACCTGCCATCCAGCACGCCGGCGACCTCGCAGCAATCCTGTCCTCGCTCTCTGAGGGCGAGGTCCTGTTCCTGGACGAGATCCACCGCATGTCCCGGCCTGCAGAGGAAATGCTCTACATGGCAATGGAGGACTTTCGCGTTGACATCGTGGTGGGCAAAGGGGCCGGTGCCACCGCCATCCCGCTCGAGCTGCCGCCGTTCACCCTGGTGGGCGCCACCACCCGCGCGGGACTGCTGCCGGGACCGCTGCGCGACCGGTTCGGCTTCACCGGGCACCTCGAGTTCTACTCGGTTCCGGAGCTGGAACTGGTGCTGCGGCGTTCTGCCGGACTGCTGGACCTGAAGGTCAACTCGGCCGGCTTCGCCGAAATCGCCGGCCGTTCCCGCGGCACTCCCCGTATTGCCAACCGGCTGTTGCGGCGCGTCCGGGACTGGGCGCTGGTGCACGGCGTCGAACAAATCGACGCCAGGACCGCGTCCGCTGCCCTGGACATGTATGAGGTGGACAAAAAGGGTCTGGACCGGCTGGACCGGGCCGTCCTCGACGCACTCATCACCAAGTTCGGCGGCGGTCCGGTCGGACTGTCCACCCTCGCCATCGCCGTCGGTGAAGAAACCGAAACCGTTGAGACAGTCGCCGAACCGTTCCTGGTCCGGGAGGGCCTGCTGGGGCGTACGCCCCGCGGCAGGATTGCCATGGCACCGGCATGGACGCACCTGGGCTATGCCATCCCGTCCGGCGTCTTCGCGCAGGAGCAACTGGACCTTTTCGAGCCCGCCGGGGGCGATGCCGCGGCGGGGGACTGGGCCCCGGAGAGCCAATAGCAGGCTCCCTTCAGCTTTTCCCTTTAGACTGGTATGACGCCCGGCACGTTCGGGTCTTTGTTTCGCGGGTGGCCCTGACGCCCCCGTCGCTTGGGGAAGGAACATGTCAGGCGTTCTGCCTGCACCGCAAACCCGCCCCGGCCGAAGCGAAGCCAACGTCGCCGGAAAACCCAGCTACACCACGCTAAAGAACGGAATTCCCCTTGGATCCAATGTCAATTCTCCTGTTCGTCATGCTCGGCGTATTCATCTTCATGATGTTCCGCCGCAACAAGAAGACGCAGCAGCAGCAGGCAGAGCTCCAGTCGAAGTTTGCCCCGGGCGTGGAGGTCATGACCAGCTTTGGCCTTTTCGGCCGGATCGTGGACATCGACGAGGCCGAGAACAAGGTCACCCTTGAACTTTCCCCCGGCAACCTGGCCACTGTGCACCGCCAGGCCGTCACCAAGGTCGTTGAGCCGGTGGCAGAACCCGCCGCCCAGCCGGCCGACGCCTCCCCGGTGGTTCCGGATGATGCGTCCTCCCTCACCACCCCGGAGTCCGGAAGCACCGCAACAGGTGCCGAGACTCCCGAGGAAACCCTGAAGCGCCTCAACGACGAGGGCAAAAAGGACAGCTAGGCCCGCTGGCCCCTTCCTCCCTCTACCGCTGCGGACCACCGCCGGCGCAGGCAGCAGCCCGCTCCGGCGGTTTCTCCGCGAACAAGAGAAAGATCGACAATGGCACGAACTGGCCGCAAGAAACCAGGGCTCCGCGTCCTGGTCTGGCTTGGTGTAATCCTGGCAGCGCTGACCGCCGTCCTGGCCGGCGGCACCATTGCCGGACAGGCCAGCTGGGCACCCAAGCTGGCGCTGGACCTCGAGGGCGGCACCCAGATGATCCTGGCCCCGAAGGTGGAGGGCGGTTCGGACATCAACGAACAGCAGCTCAACCAGGCGGTGGCGATCATCCGCCAGCGCGTTGACGGTTCCGGCGTCTCCGAGGCGGAAATCAGCACCCAGTCAGGGCGCAACGTGGTGGTCAGCCTTCCCGGCACACCCTCTGCCGAGACGCGCAACCTGATCCAGGCCTCGGCGGACATGAACTTCCGCCCTGTCCTCCTCAACGGCGACGGCGCAGCAGTTCCTGCCGAGTCGCAGACGCCGGAGGACCAGCTGCCCAAGCCGACCGCCGAGCCTGCCAACAGCAGTGACACCAACTGGATCACGCCCGAGATCTACAAGCAGTTCGAGGCGCTCGACTGCAACAGTGCCGCTGCGGAGAAAGCCCAGCGGTCGGATCCCACCAAGCCGCTGGTGACCTGCGAGCCGGCCACGGACAAGTCGCCGGCCATCAAGTACATCCTGGGTCCCGTGGAGGTGAAGGGCAGCAACATCGTCACCTCGTCCTTCCAGCTGCAGCAGGGCGCACAGGGGGCTGTCACCAATGAATGGGCCGTCAACATCCAGTTCGACGCCGAGGGTACAGCCAAGTTCAAAGAGGTCACCGAACGGCTCAACCAGTTCTACGTGGCAGCCGGCGGCCAGTCGGGCACCGACCCCAAGTCCCAGTTCGCCATTGTGCTGGATGACCAGGTCATCTCCGCCCCGCGTTCCCTGGCTGTCATCACTGACGGCCGTCCGCAGATTACCGGTGGCTTCAATGAGAAGACGGCCAAGGCACTCTCCGACCAGTTGAAGTTCGGCGCCCTTCCCATCAGCTTCGACATCCAGAGCGAGCAGCAGATTTCCGCCACGCTTGGTGGCGAACAGCTGCGCATGGGCCTGCTGGCCGGCCTGATCGGGCTCCTGCTCGTGGTGGTCTACTCGCTGTTCCAGTACCGTGCCCTGGGCTTCGTCACCATCGCATCGCTGGTGGTGGCCGGTGCCCTGACGTACCTGGCCATCGCGATCCTGGGCTGGACGGAGAACTACCGGCTGTCACTGGCCGGCGTGGCCGGCATCATCGTGGCCATCGGCCAGACGGCAGACTCCTTCATCGTCTACTTCGAACGCATCAGGGATGAACTGCGTGAAGGGCGCGGCCTGGTATCCGCCGTCGAAAACGGCTGGAAGCGCGCCAAGCGCACCGTCCTCGCCTCCAAGGCCGTCAACCTCCTGGCCGCACTGGTCCTGTACTTCGTGGCAGTGGGCAACGTCCGCGGCTTCGCCTTCACCCTGGGCCTGACCGCCATCGCCGACCTCATCGTGGTGTTCATGTTCACCCACCCCACGCTGCAGCTCCTGGCCCGTACCCGGTTCTTCGGTGAAGGCCACAAGTTCTCCGGCCTCGACCCCGAACGGCTGGGTGCCGTCCCGCTGTACCGCGGCGCCGGACGCGTCCGCACCCCGGAGGACAAGCCCGTGGTGGTCCGCACCAAGAACACAGGGGCGGCTGCCGAGGCCGAGCGCCGCATGACTATCGCCGAGCGGCGCCTGGCAGAGAAGCAGGAACAGTTGGCTGGTTCGTCCAAGACCTCCGCGAAGGAGAACAAGTAATGTCAGGCTTCGCTACTTTCGGCAACGAGCTCTACACCGGGAAGCGCTCCTACGACTTCGTCGGCGCCAAGAAGATCTGGTTCATCATCGCCGCGGTGGGCGTGGCCCTGTCCATCCTTATCCCGGTGGCCAAGGGCGGCTTCAACCTCGGCATCGAATTCCGCGGCGGCTCCGAATTCACCGTGTCCAACGTCAAGACCACCGATGCCTCCATCGGTGAGAAGGCCGTGACTGATGTGGTGTCAGGCAGTGTTCCGCGGGTAGCCAACGTGGCAGGCAACACCATGCGCATCCAGACCGACAAACTGACGGATGACGAGACCCTCCGGATCAAGGAGGGCCTCACCACCGCCTACGGCGTTACCGACAACGAGGTGACCTCCACGTTCGTCGGGCCCACCTGGGGTGCAGACGTGACCAAGCAGGCACTGATCGGCCTGGGAGTATTCGTGCTGCTCGCGGCCCTGCTGATGGCCCTGTACTTCCGTACCTGGAAGATGTCCCTCTCGGCGCTTGCCGGCATGGCCGTCACCATGTTCATCACGGCCGGGGTCTATGCCCTCAGCGATTTCGAGGTCACGCCCTCGGCCATCATCGGGTTCCTCACCGTCCTCAGCTACTCGCTGTATGACACCGTGGTGGTTTTCGACAAGATCCGCGAAAACACGGCCGGGATCGACGCGTCCACGCGCCGGACCTTCGGCGAGGAAGTCAACCTTGCCGTCAACCAGACGCTGGTGCGCTCCATCAACACCATGATGGTGGCCATCCTTCCCGTGGGCGCCATCCTGTTCATTGGTGCCGGCCTCCTGGGCGCAGGAACCCTGCGTGACCTGTCCCTGGCACTGTTCGTCGGAATCCTCATCGGTACAGCGGCAACCATCTTCGTGGCGGCGCCGATGTACGCCTGGCTCCGCCAGGGCGAACCGGAGCTGGTGAAGCAGGCAAGGCGTGTTGAACAGCGCCGCGCAGGTGCAGCTGAACGGGCAGTTCCGGCATCGCCGGCCAAGGCCTGATCAGCAACCACCGGCAGCTTTAAACCACCCAAAGGCCGGGCGGCGCGTACTTTGCGCCGCCCGGCCTTTGCCTGTGCAGGCCCGGTTATAAAAGTCGCTGCCCGGAGGAATAGACTGGGGTAATTAAGACGGTGGTGAGGGGTGCTTCATTGGAAGAACGTTCGGCGTCAGCGCCAACGGCACAGGAGGAAAAAAATCCTGCCGGCATGCAAGCCGGTGCGGCACCTTCTGCGCGCCCGGGCTCATTGGTACCTGTCGATAACTCAGGATCCCGCCCCACGTTTCCCGGCCGCAGGGAGCGCACACGCTCCCGGCTTGCCCGCCTGACCGGACGGGGAACCGCCACATACTCACCCATCCTTGAGCCGCTGCTGCGGACCGTACGCGCCAACAACCCCAAAGAGGACTTCGACCTCATCCAGCGTGCGTTCGACGTCGCCGAGCGCAGCCACCGCGGGCAAAAGCGCAAGAGTGGGGATCCGTACATCACCCACCCGGTGGCTGTGGCCACCATCCTTGCGGAACTGGGCCTCAGCGGCACCACACTGGCAGCCGCCCTGCTCCACGACACGGTCGAGGACACTCCCTACACCCTGGCGGACCTGAAACGGGACTTCGGGCCGGAAGTGGCCATGCTGGTGGACGGCGTCACCAAGCTCGACAAGGTCAGCTTTGGCGAGGCCGCACAGTCCGAGACGGTCCGCAAAATGGTCGTGGCCATGGCCAAGGACATCCGGGTCCTGATGATCAAGCTGGCGGACCGGCTGCACAATGCCCGCACCTGGCGCTTCGTGTCGGCTGAATCGTCCGCCCGCAAGGCCCGCGAAACCCTGGAGATCTTCGCGCCGCTGGCGCACCGGCTGGGCATGAACACTATTAAGTGGGAACTTGAGGACCTGTCCTTCGCTGCGCTCTACCCCAAGGTGTACGAAGAGATCGTGCGGATGGTGGGGGACAGGACGCCGGAGCGGGAGAAGAGCCTGGGTGTCATCCGTGACCAGATCACTGAGGACCTCCGCGCTGCCCGGATTAAAGCCACCATCACCGGCAGGCCCAAGCACTACTACTCCATCTACCAAAAGATGATTGTCCGCGACAAGGACTTCGACGACATCAACGACCTCATGGGCGTCCGCGTCCTGGTGGACTCGGTCCGGGACTGCTACGCCGCCCTGGGCACCCTGCACTCGCGCTGGAACCCCCTGCCCGGCAGGTTCAAGGACTACATCGCGATGCCCAAGTACAACATGTACCAATCCCTGCACACCACGGTGATTGGCCCCGGCGGCAAGCCGGTGGAAATCCAGATCCGCACGCACGAAATGCACCGCCGGGCGGAGTACGGGGTTGCGGCGCACTGGAAATACAAGGACCAGCCCAACCGCACCGCCGTCGGTCCCGGAAGCCCGCGCGACGGAGACATGGGGTGGCTGCGCTCACTGGTGGACTGGCAGCAGGAAACGTCCGATCCCGGCGAGTTCCTGGACTCACTGCGTTTCGAAATCAATGCGCGCGAAGTGTTCGTGTTTACGCCCAAGGGCGAAGTCATGGCGCTCCCGGCAGGATCGACTCCCGTGGACTTCGCCTATGCCGTGCACACCGAGGTGGGCCACCGCACCATCGGCGCCAGGGTCAATGGAAAGCTGGTTCCGCTCAACAGCGAGCTGAACCACGGCGACTGGGTGGAGATTTTCACCTCCAAGGCCGAGGGGGCAGGTCCCAGCCAGGACTGGCAGCATTTCGTCAAGAGCGCCAGGGCGCGCAACAAGATCCGCCAATGGTTCAGCAAGGAACGCCGCGAAGAGGCAATTGACCGCGGCAAGGAACTGCTGACCCGTGCCATGCGGAAACAGAACCTTCCGCTGCAGCGGCTGATGACGCACGAGGCCCTGGCCGCCGTGGCCGAGGAATTCAAGTACGCGGACATCTCCGGCCTGTACGCCGGTGTGGGCGACGGGCATACCTCCGCCCAGTCGGTCATGGAGAAACTCATTGAAAGCCTGGGCGGCAACGAGAGTGCCGATGATGACGTCGAAGAGGTCAGCATCCCCACCCAGGTCAGCAAGGCCCGCTTCTCCGACTCCGGCGTCGTGGTCCGTGGAGTAGGCGATGTATGGGTGAAGCTGGCGCGCTGCTGCACGCCCGTTCCGCCGGACCCGATCCTTGGCTTCGTGACCCGGGGATCCGGCGTGTCCGTGCACCGCACCGACTGCACCAACATCTCCGACCTGAAGGACCAGCCGGACCGGATCGTGGACGTGGACTGGGCACCCACCCAGTCGAGCGTCTTCCTGGTGGAAATCCAGGTTGAGGCCCTGGACCGGAAATCCCTGCTCTCGGACGTGACGCGGGTCCTGTCCGACAACCATGTCAACATCCTTGCTGCCAGCGTCCACACGTCCACCGACCGGGTGGCCATTTCAAGATTCGCTTTCGAGATGGGCGACCCCAAATACCTCAGCCACGTCCTGAGCGCCGTCCGCAGGATCGACGGGGTTTTCGACGTCTACCGCACCACCGGGAACAAGCGCCGGAGCTAGCAGGGCAAGCTTTTCCAAAGCAGCCCGCTTGTGCGGGACCCTTGGGGTGGCCTCAATGGCGCGCACCAGCAGGCGCAGCCTGACATCCTGCTGCGGCCGGGCCAGCAATCCCGCCAGGGCGGGGACGGCCCGTTCGGCATCCACATGCAGGGCGATATCGAGTGCGGTCCGCAGCGGGCTGGAGACCATCAGTCCGCCGAGGCTGATCACATCGAAGGGCCCGAGCTTCACTTCGTGCAGCGTGCAGCCCCGGGTGTTCCGGAGACTGGACACCCTTCGCTTGGCGTCCACCAGCAGCGCCAGCCTCTCCGGTTCCGCTGCGCAGCCGTAGATCCAGGCCGCCGTCATGCGCCCGGCGACAACACGTTGCCGTATGGCCGCCGGGACGATTCCGGCTGCTGCCCTGGCCCGGAGCTGCGGCGATGCCGGTATTCCGGGGAGGGTGTAGCCATGCTGGTGGAAGCGGGCCAACAGCCCGTCGGCCGCCAGGGACTGCAACTCGGGAGCGGCGAAGGGCACGCCGGGTGCGTACAGGTCGGGAAAACGCGGCGGCGCGGCCGCCTCCCCAACGTTTGCCTGACAGCCCGGCCGTACGCCGGCAGCGGTGGCTTCCCTGCCGGGACCGGCGGCGGAGGGGATTGGAGATGAGGCCATGCCTTCATCCTGCCCCGACGCCGTTAACAGGCACAGGCCCGGCCCGGAGTATGTGGATAACACCCGGACCGGGCCTGTGCCCGTCAGTTCACGACAGAAAAATCAGGCAAGCTCGCTGGCGGAACGCTGGATCTGGTCGAGCCATGCCTGGCGTGCCTCGAGTGCTTCCTGGGCGGCCTTGATCTTGCGCTGGTCGCCGCTCTTCTCAGCCTTGGCAAGGTCTTCCTGGAGCCCGGCAATTGCGGATTCCAGCTGCGAGAGCGCGCTGTTGGTGCGTGCCTTGCGCTCGGGGTTGGACCGCTGCCACTGCTCTTCCTCAGCGTGCCGCACGGCGTCTTCAACCTTCCGCAGCCCGGCCTCGACCCGGCCCATGTCCGCGCGGGGAACCTTGCCGGCTTCCTCCCAGCGGTCACGAACGGACTGAAGGGCTTTCTTGGCCGCTGCCAGGTCCTTCACCGGCAGGATGGCGTTGGCCTCGGCCAGCAGCGCCTCCTTTACCGTGAGGTTTGCTGCGTACTCCTGGTCGATCTCCTCGTTGGCAGCCTGGCGGGACGTGAAGAAGACGTCCTGGGCGGCGCGGAACCTTGCCCAGAGCGCGTCGTCGTCCTTGCGGCTTGCCCGCGGTGAGGCCTTCCACTGGTCCATCAGCCGGCGGTACTCACCGGCAGCGAAGCCCCAGTCGGTTGATGTGGAGAGTGCCTCAGCCTCGGCAATCAACTTCTCCTTGGCGGCCTTCGCGGCAGAGTTGTTGCTGTCCAGCTGGGAGAAATAGGCACGGCGGTGCCGGTCGAAAACGGTGCGGGCGGCACGGAACCGCTTCCACAGGGCATCTTCGTTGCTGCGGCCCAGGCGGACGCCGCTCTTCTGGGCCGTCTTCCAGTTCTCGAAGAGCTCGTTCATCCGGGCGCTGGAGGTCTTCCACTGCGTCTGCGCCGGATCCTGGCCGGAGATTTCCTCTGCTTCAGCGACTATGGCTTCACGTGCTGCCAGCTCGGCGGCACGCACGGCGTCGTGCTCCGCCTTTTCGGCCTTTTCCAGCTCGGTGATCTGGCCTGCCAGCGCGTCCAGGCGCGCCTCCGCTGCACGGAGGTCGCCCACCATGTTGCGCTCGGCGAGCTGTTCCCGCAGGTGCGTCACGGTCTTCTGCATGTCGGTGCTGGGTGCCTTGGAGCTGACCCGCTGCTCCAGCAGGACGATCTGGGCCACGACGTCGTCGTACTTCCGCGCGAAGTAGAGCAGCGCTTCGTCGTCGCTGACACCCGGGTACTGGCCCACGGGGTGTTCGCCACCGTCGATGCTCAGGTAGACGTGTCCGTCCCCCTCCACCCGGCCCCATTTGGAGGCTTCGGCAACGGACGTACCAGGTGCAGCCGGAGCCGTAACCGCGGCCGGAGCGGCAGCGGCAGGCTTGGGACGCGACGCGAACGCTGCCGGTGACGGTGCAGACGGCCGCGGAGCGGGGGCAGGAGCCGGGGCAGGTGCGGAGGTCTCCGCTGCGGCGGTCCCTCCAGCCTGGTCTTCAGCGCCGTGGTCTTCGGTGGCCAGGGCCCCGCTGGCCGGGTCCCCGATGGCCTGGCTTTCGGCGGCCTGGGCTTCGTCAGCCTGCCCGGTGCCCTCATCGGAAGCGGCGGCTTCAGGGGTCACGGGGGACTGCCCGGCATTGGCATCAGTACCGCCAACCTCGGCCGGAGCCGCTGCTTCGGTCATGTCTGTTGCTGTTTCGTCGGATTTCTGACTGTCTGTCACCGCTAAAAGTCTTTCGCTTGGAGGGAAATACTCACGTACTGCACCGCGGCCTGGCCGGCCCGGCTTCCTACTTCAGAGAGAACGAGTCTATCGTGACTGGTTGTTTTGGCGCGCCGTCCGTGTCGCCGGCTCCCGGGGTGATGCCTGCGGCAGCGATGTTGGATACAACATCAAGCCCGGATGTCACCTTCCCCACCACGGTATAGCCGCCGGCAGCATCGGCCGGAATGACCGTGTCCTTGTAGACAATAAAGAACTGTGTCCCGTTGCCGTACGCGTTGTTCCCCGTGCGGGCCACGGCGATGGTGCCGGCAGGGTAGGTGTTGTCTGCGGGCGTGTTTTCCAGCGGACCCCACGTGTAATTAGGGTCGCCCTGTCCGTCCCCGTTGGGGGAGCCGCACTGCAGCACGCCGAACTGGTCCGCAGTGGTGAGCCGGTGGCATGACTTGCCGTTGAAATAGCCTTGGTCGCTGAGGGACTTGAAAACGGCTGCTGCCTGCGGAGCCTTGGTCCCGTCCACTTCCACGCCGAGCGCGCTGCCGTTCAGCAGCAGTTCGCCGGTGAACGTCTTGCCCGCCGCCGTGTCCGCGGACGGGATGTTGGGCCCGTTGGTGGCCGGCGCCGAGGGTGTCGCGGAGGCGCTTGCAGAGGTGGATGGTTCCGTCAGTCCCGCCTGCGCGGCGGCATATTCGTCCTCAGTGGGGTTTCCGGCGAAGGCGGTGAGCTGGAGGACGACGGCGAGCAGCACGGCGGCGGTTCCGGCGCCGGCGGCCACGAGGTTGTCGCGTTTCCGCCGCTTCTCCTGGTCGCGCCGGAGCTCACGCTTGGCTTCCATCTGCTGGATGCGCCGTTTTGCTTCGCGTGCACTGCGTGAACTGGCCGCCAAGGGTCCTCCTCGTCGTCGGGCTGCTGGTGCCCGGCGGTGGGCCGCGGGGCGCAGGTGTTAAGGGCCAGGCCGTGCGGGTCCGCCGCATTAGAGATGCACACGGATGACGCATAAACTGGCTGCCGCACATAGTTTATGCATGGCTGGCTGTGCTGCCGCCGAACGACCGCCGTTGCGGGCGCGGCCGGCAGCTCCGGCGCACCTTCCATTCCTAAGGAGAACCTTCCCCATGGCACGCACCGCCTCCCTGTCCGGATTCCCCGAGTGGCTTCCCGAGGAGCGGCTGGTGGAGCTGCATGTGCTCGATACCCTGCGCCGGGTTTTTGAACTGCATGGTTTCACCTCGATCGAAACCCGCGCCGTGGAGACGGTGGGCCAGCTGCTGCGCAAGGGCGAGATCGACAAGGAAGTGTACGGGCTCAGCCGGCTCCAGGAGGACGAGAGCGAGAACCCCGTTAAAGCCGGCAAGGCCGATCCCCACGCGCTTGCCCTGCATTTCGACCTGACCGTTCCCTTCGCCCGGTACGTGGTGGAAAACGCCGGCTACCTGGCCTTCCCCTTCCGCCGCTACCAGATCCAGAAAGTGTGGCGCGGCGAGCGGCCCCAGGAAGGCCGGGCCCGCGAGTTCACCCAGGCGGACATCGACGTGGTCGGCGACGGCGAGCTTCCGTTCCGCTACGACGTCGAGATCGCCTTGGTCATCGCCGAAGCACTCAGTGCCCTGCCGATCCCCGATTTCCGTCTCCGGATCAACAACCGCAAACTGGCGGAAGGCTTCTACCGGGGCATCGGACTCGATGACACCGCAGGCGTGCTGCGCAGTATCGACAAACTCGAAAAGATCGGTCCGGCAAAGGTGGCCGAACTGCTCAAGACCGAGCTCGGCGCAACCGACGAGCAGGCTGCCAAGGCGCTTCAACTGGCTGCCATCCGAACGGAAGATACGTCCTTTGTGGACCAGGTCCGTGCCCTGGGTGTCAGCAACGAACTCCTGGACGAGGGCCTGGACGAACTGGAGCAGGTCATCGATGCCGCCGTGCAGCGGGCGCCCGGCAAGGTACTGGCGGACCTCAGCATCGCCCGTGGCCTGGACTACTACACCGGCACGGTGGTGGAAACCGTCCTGGTGGGCCACGAACAGTTGGGGTCCATCTGCTCCGGCGGCCGGTACGACGCCCTGGCGTCGAAGGGCAACCGCAAGTTCCCGGGCGTTGGCCTCTCCATCGGCGTCACCCGCCTGGTGTCCCGGATCCTGAGCCAGGACCTGGCCAAAGCCTCCCGCTCTGTTCCCACTGCAGTGCTGGTGGCCCTGAACCATGACGACAGCTGGGGCACTGCCCAGGATGTCGCCGCCCTGCTGCGCAGCCGGGGAATCCCCACCGAAGTGGCTGCCAAGGCCGAGAAGTTCGGCAAGCAGATCAAGTTCGCGGACCGCCGGGGAATCCCGTTCGTCTGGTTCACGGACGAGGACGGCACCCACCAGGTCAAGGACATCCGCACCGGCGAGCAGGTGCTGGCCGCCCCTGAAACCTGGATGCCGCCGCTGGAGGACCTGGCAGTGCAGGTTGAGACAACCGCGGCCGCCGCGGCGTCGGTCTAGCCGGGCGCTTATGTCCGGTGCCGGTGCTGCCGGAACCGCAGCACCAGCCAGCGCCCCACCACGCCGGCGGCAAGGACTGCGGCCATGGTCAGCACCGACGCAGCCGGCAAAGTGAAGGCAAGTACCACGCAGCCCACGAAACCCAGCGCGTTAAGCCACCGGGGAGCGTAGCCGGGATGGGCGGAAAGGGTGAAGGCTGACGCGTTGGCTACCGCGTAGTAGACCAGCACGCCGAAGCTTGAGAAGCCCACGACGGTCATCACGTTGGTGGTCAGGAGCAGCAGGATCACGACGGCGGCCACGGCCAGTTCGGCGACGAACGGAACGGTGTGGGGACCGCCCACCCTGGCCAGAGGCCCCGGAAGATCGCGCTCCCTGGCCATGGCCAACGTTGTCCTTCCCACGCCCGTGATCAGCGCGAGGAGTGCGCCCAGGCACGCGGCCGCTGCTCCTGCCTGCACCAGCGGTGCACCCGCTGCCAGCCGGCTGTCCAGCACTGCGTCCAGCAGGGGAGTGCCCGTGGACCCCAACCGCTCTCCGAGGTGGGCCTGCAGGAGCAGGGCCAGCAGCAGGTAAATGGCGAATGCGCCCGCCAGGGCCGCCAGGATGGCGCGGGGGATGGCACGCGCCGGATTCCTGACCTCCTCGCCCAGCGTGGCGATCCGGGCATAACCGGCAAACGCGAAGAACATCAGCCCGGCGGCAGGCAGGACGCCCTCCACCCCGCCGGAATGCGCGCCTCCCGGCAGTGGCGCGGGGTGCGGACCCAGCACGGCGGCGGTGCCAACGAACACCAGTGTTGCCAGGACCAGGCACAGCAGGATCCTCGTCAGCAGGGCTGTCCTGGTGATGCCCAGCAGGTTGACGGCGGTGAGGGCCACGACGGCGGCCACGGCAACCGGGACGGCGTAGTCCCGCGCCACATAGCTGCCGAACGTCAACGCCATGGCCGCGCAGGACGCCGTCTTGCCCGTGACGAAACCCCAGCCGGCCAGGAAGCCCGGCCATTCGCCCAGCTGTTTCCGGCCATAGACGTAGGTCCCGCCGCTGGTGGGGTACTTGGCGGCGAGGGCTGCCGATGCCACGGCGTTGCAGTACGCCACCAGCCCGGCAACAGCCACGGACAGGACCAGCAGATTCCCTGCCAGTGCCGCGGCCGGGGAGAACACCACGAACACCCCGGCACCCAGCATGGAGCCCAGTCCGATGGCGGTGGCATCAAAGGTTCCCAGCCTGCGTTGCAGCTGCTGCGGTTCGCTCATGCGGCGGCAGTCCCTTTCCAGCGGGTAAACTCGGACGGGATCGTTCCCGCAACGATCATATTGACTTCCCACTGTTTTCCCGCAGAAAGGCGTGCTGTGCTGCGCACACATGACCTCGGATCCCTTCGCTCCGAGCACATTGGACAAACCGTAACCCTGGCCGGCTGGGTGGGCCGCCGCCGTGATCACGGTGGTGTGGCATTCGTGGATTTGCGCGACGCTTCGGGCGTGGCCCAGGTGGTGGTCCGCGAGGAGGAAGTGTTCCACGGACTGCGCAATGAATACGTCCTGCAGATCAAGGGCACCGTTTCCAGGCGTCCTGAAGGCAACGAGAACCCGGCGCTGGCCACGGGCGAAATCGAGGTCATCGCCGAGGACGTCACCGTCCTCAACACCTCCGACCCGCTGCCGTTCCAGATCGACGAGCACGTGGAAGTCGGCGAGGAAGCGCGCCTCAAGCACCGCTACCTGGACCTGCGCCGTCCCGGCCCCAGCCGCAACCTGCGCCTCCGCTCCGAGGCAAACCGGGTGGCGCGCGAACTGCTCCACCATGAGGGCTTCGTGGAGATCGAGACGCCCACGCTGACACGTTCGACGCCGGAAGGCGCCCGTGACTTCCTGGTTCCGGCACGCCTGGCTCCGGGGTCCTGGTACGCGCTGCCGCAGTCCCCGCAGCTGTTCAAGCAGCTGCTGCAGGTGGGCGGCTTCGAAAAGTACTACCAGATTGCCCGCTGCTACCGGGACGAGGACTTCCGCGCGGACCGCCAGCCGGAATTCACCCAGCTGGACATTGAGGCCAGCTTCGTGGACCAGGACGACGTCATCCGGCTGGGCGAAAACATCGTCAAGGCGGTGTGGCAGCTCATCGGCGTCGACATCCCCACGCCCATCCAGCGGATCACGTACGCCGATGCGATGGCGCGCTACGGCTCGGACAAGCCGGACCTGCGCTTTGGCCAGGAACTGACCGAGCTCACGGATTTCTTCAAGGACACCAACTTCGGCGTCTTCAAGGCACCCTACGTTGGGGCCGTCGTCATGCCCGGCGGCGCGTCGCAGGCACGCCGTGCCCTTGATGCCTGGCAGGAGTGGGCCAAGCAGCGCGGCGCCAAGGGCCTGGCGTATGTCCTCTACAAGGAGGACGGCGAGCTCGCCGGACCGGTCGCCAAGAACCTCACCGAGTTCGAGCGCGCCGGCCTGGCTGACGCCGTGGGCGCCAAGCCCGGGGACTGCATCTTCTTCGCCGCGGGTGAGAAGACGCCGTCGCGGGCCCTGCTGGGTGCTGCACGCGTGGAGATCGGCCACCGCACCGGCCTGATCGATCCCAACGCCTGGGCTTTCTGCTGGGTGGTGGACGCGCCGATGTTCGAGCCCGCAGCAGCCGCTGTTGCCTCCGGTGACGTCGCCGTCGGCGGAGGGCAGTGGACCGCCGTCCACCACGCCTTCACCTCGCCCAAGCCCGAGTTCCTTGACACCTTCGACAAGGATCCGGAATCGGCGCTCTCCTACGCTTACGACATCGTGTGCAACGGCAACGAAATCGGCGGCGGTTCCATCCGTATCCACCAGCGGGACGTGCAGGAGCGCGTCTTCGAGCTGATGGGCCTGGACAAGGAGGACGCCCAGACCAAGTTCGGCTTCCTGCTGGAGGGCTTCAAGTACGGCGCCCCGCCGCACGGCGGAATCGCCTTCGGCTGGGACCGCGTGGTCTCGCTGCTGGCGGGCGTCGAGTCCATCCGCGACGTCATCGCCTTCCCGAAGTCCGGCGGCGGCCACGACCCCCTCACCGATGCCCCGGCCCCCATCACGCCGCAGCAGCGCAAGGAGGCAGGCGTGGACTTCAAGCCGGAGGCCAAAAAGCCGGAAGTGAAGAAGCCCGAAGAGAAGCAGTAGCATCACGCAACGCTGCCGCAAGGCAGCGGCCAAGGGAGGTTCCCCGGATCACCGGGGAATCTCCCGCCTTTAACGAAGGAGCTGTCAGTTGTCCGTCCCGGGCAAAAGTGAACCCGCACCACTGGGCCTCGAAGCCGCCATGGATGCCGCCTGGCCGGCCCTGGAACGGTACGACGCCGGGGGCTGGGTCCTGCGTGCAGCAGGCGGAGTGACCCAGCGCGCCAACTCCATCTGGCCGCGTGCCGTTACCGCGGATTTGCAAGGTGACAGCCTCCCGGGCCTGCTCGCCGACGCCAGGTCCTGGTACCGCAGCCGCCGGCTGCCGGTCATCTTCCAGCTGTTCGACACCCCCGCAACAGCCGCGCTGCACGACCTGCTCGACGCTGAAGGCTTCACCCGGCAATCCGAGACCGTGGTCATGACCCGCGGCCCGATGACTGGAGGAACCGCGGACGCTGCCGTTGAAGTTTCCCGGGAACCCTCCGCGGACTGGCTGCGCGTCTGGTGGGAGGTGGACGGGCGCGGCGGGGAGGACGCCCTCGCCATCGCCCGGGAAATCCTGCTGGGCTGTCCTTCGATTTACGCGCTTGTCCGTGACGGAGCCGGGTTGCCCGCCGCCGTCGGGCGCCTCGCCCTTCCCGCCGGAAGCGCCCAGGGCGGGCTGTACTGCATGGCCACCCGGGCTGAAGCGCGCCGCCGCGGCTACGGAACTGCTGTCCTCCAGTCCTTGCTGCAGGCCGGTGCGGAGCAGGGGGCGGGGAAGTACTGGCTCCTTGTCACCGCCGCCAACCATGGGGCGCAGGCGATGTATGCCAACGCCGGGTTCACGGAAGCCGGGCGTTACCTGTACCGGCAGGAACGCCCCCGCCGCGCCCTGACAGGCTGCTGACCAGGCAGCAGCCGTGCGCTATCCGGATGCGTCGGTCACCGTGATCCGGACCGAGCAGGCGTCCACCGCGGCCTTCTTCAACACGGCGGCCCGGGGCTCGGCGACGTCGAGCCACGCGAGGCGTGGCAGGCGGGCGTAGTCACGCAGGGCCGGTTCCTGGAGGACAAGGTCGGCCAGGGGCCGGTCGCCGCCGGGCACCAGGTACTCGAAGGCCGCACTACGGAACACGTCCGCCGCCTGGCCGGCCACGGCCGCAACCAAAGCGTCCGCCTGGTTGGAACGGCGGCGGGCAAACCGCTGCTGGGACTGTCCGCCCGCAGCCGTACGGGACTGGACGTACCTGGTGCCTGCCTTGGATGCCAGCAGGATGCCTTCGCTTGCCACCCCTATGCCGTAACCGCCGCGCCGCACCAGCAGCAGGCCCAGCCGTCGCGGTTGGGCCGCAAGGGCGGCCAGCCGCTCCAGCGCTCCGCTGCCGCGTCCCGGGCGTCCGTCGGCCGGCCACGGCGCCTGCAGGAGCGCTTCGGTGCCGTCGGCCGCCACCAGGCGGAGGCCGTCGTCGTCATCCTGCAGCCGGTAACCGCCATGCGAGGCGCCGAACCGGTCGGCCCAGCCCGGCAGCCGGCTGCCGGGCACGAACGCGGTGCGGACGGACGGCGGCCCGCCGTGGGCAACGGTGGCAGGCATGGGAGTTCCTTTGGTGTCAGGGCCGGGCGGAAGACGGAGGCGAAAAGCAGCGGTGGACTGGAAGTAGCCTATCTATGTGGATGATCTCTTCGGGCACGGACCAGAAAACGACGACGACGACGGTCCCGTCTCCGGGGCAAGCACCGGTTCCGGGGGCCAGGGTTCCAGGGGGCAGGGTTCCCGTAGCCAAGGTTCGCCGCGCAGTCCGCTGGCCGTCCGGATGCGGCCCCGCACCCTGGACGAAGTGGTGGGCCAGCAGCACCTGCTCGGCCAGGGTTCGCCGCTGCGGCAGCTGGCCGCAGGCGCCGGGGCGGACAGTACGGGCCCGGCCGGTCCCACCTCCCTCATCCTCTGGGGGCCGCCCGGTACGGGAAAGACCACGCTGGCGCACGTCATCGCGCGCGGACCGGGACGGAAATTCGTGGAACTGTCCGCCATCACCGCCGGCGTCAAGGACGTCCGCCGCGTCATGGACGACGCCCTGACGGCCAGGGACCTGTACAAGACCACCACGGTGCTGTTCCTTGACGAGATCCACCGCTTCAACAAGGCCCAGCAGGACGCGCTGCTTCCCGGCGTCGAAAACCGTTGGGTGGTCCTGGTGGCTGCCACCACGGAGAATCCTTCCTTTTCGGTGGTCTCACCCCTGCTGTCCCGCTCCCTGCTCCTCACGCTCAGGCCGCTGACGGATGCCGACATCGAGGGCCTCCTGGTGCGGGCCGTCGAGGACCCGCGCGGGCTGGGCGGGAAGGTCCGGCTCAGCGACGAAGCGCTGGAACACCTGGTCCGGCTGTCCGGCGGGGACGCGCGAAGGGCGCTCACTGCATTGGAGGCTGCGGCCGGCGTCGCCTTCGGTGACGCGGACGACGTCGAACGTTCCGTGGGGGAGGAGGGTGCAGCTGCTGAGCCGGTCACCGCTGAGCCGGTCACCGTGGAGTTGCGCCACACCGAGCGTGCGCTGGATGCGGCCGCCGTCCGCTATGACCGTGCCGGTGACCAGCACTACGACGTGGCCAGCGCATTCATCAAGTCCATCAGGGGCTCGGACGTGGATGCTGCCCTGCATTACCTTGCCCGGATGCTTGAAGCCGGGGAGGACCCGCGGTTCGTGGCGCGGCGGATCGTCATCTCGGCGGCAGAGGATGTGGGCATGGCCGACCCCACGGCGCTGCAGACCGCCGTGGCCGCGGCGCAGGCGGTGCAGCTGATCGGGATGCCGGAGGGACGGATCATCCTGGCTGAGGCCGTGGTCCACCTCGCCACCGCGCCAAAATCGAATGCCGCCTACATGGGCATCAACAAAGCCATCGCGGACGTGCGCGCGGGTCTCGGCGTCGGCATTCCCGCGCATCTGCGGGATGCGCACTACCCGGGCTCCAAGCAGCTGGGACACGGCGTGGGGTACAAGTACGCCCACGACGCCCCGCACGCGGTGGCAACGCAGCAGTACCCGCCGGACGACCTGGTGGGCCGCGACTACTACCAGCCCACCGGCAACGGAGCGGAACGGGACATCGCCCAGCGGCTGGAGCGGTTGCGGAAGATTGTGCGGGGCAAGTAGCCGCCATGGTAGGCTGGATGTTCGTCTGGCAAGGCACGGACGCACAATCTCCCCAATTCGTTGAGAAGGTTATGCCCTGCGCCCAGTAGCAAAAGGCAGCGGTTGGCCGATGCTCTCCATCGTGGAGGCCAGTAACACTGACACACCGCAGATATTGGAAGGACACTAGTGGCTAACAACACTCGTGCTCGCCGTCAGGCCCGCCTCTCGCGGTCCCTCGGCATCGCTCTGACCCCCAAGGCCGCCAAGTACATGGAGCGCCGCCCGTACGGCCCCGGTGAGCATGGCCGTGCCCGCAAGAAGCAGGACTCCGACTACGCCGTACGTCTGCGCGAAAAGCAGCGTCTGCGCGCCCAGTACGGCATCCGCGAAGCTCAGATGACCCGTGCCTTCGAAGAAGCCCGCCGCACCAAGGGCCTGACCGGTGAAAACCTCATCGAGCTGCTCGAAATGCGTCTCGACGCCCTGGTCCTGCGTGCCGGCTTCGCCCGCACCATCGCCCAGGCCCGCCAGCTGGTTGTGCACCGCCACATCATGGTTGACGGCGTCCGCGTTGACCGCCCGTCGTTCCGTGTCGGCGAGGGCCAGCTGGTCCACGTCCACAGCCGCAGCGAGACCATGGTTCCGCTCCAGGTTGCCGCAGCCGGCGCACACCGCGACGTCCTGCCTGCCGTTCCGGCCTACCTGGACGTCAAGCTGGAAGCCCTGCAGGCACGCCTGGTCCGCCGCCCCAAGCGTTCGGAAATCCCGGTGACCTGCGAAGAGCAGCTCGTCGTCGAATTCTACGCACGCTAAATCCCAGCAGCGTATCCAAAGAAGCCCGTGGCACGCGCCGCGGGCTTCTTTGTATGTAAGGTACTTGGGGGACATCTGCGCAACGGGCATTCCGTCACGCCGCGGATGGGGCTCAATCACAGAATTTCGAGGAGATGAACGTCTATGACTGGTGGCGATATTGCCGGCCTGATCGCTGCCGGGGTGTTCGCGCTCCTGGTGCTGCTGCTCGCGGTCCCCATCCTGAAGCTGGGGAAAGTCTTCGACGAAGTGCGGACTGCCATCAGGTCCATAAGCGACGGCGCCACGCCCCTGATGGATGAGGTAACGGCCACCGTTTCCACCACCAACCAGCAGTTGAAGAAGGTGGACGGTATCGCGTCCAACGTCTCCGACGCATCCGCCAACATTTCCGCCCTGTCCTCGCTGGTGGCCGCCACGGTGGGCTCGCCGCTGATCAAGGTTGCGGCGTTCAGCTACGGCGTGCGCAGCGCCGTCGCCAACCGCCGGAAGCCCGCTGCCGGCCGCCGCAGCCGCTAGATTCGAAGAGAACGAATATGAAAAGAATTGTCTGGATGGGAATCGGCGTGGCCATTGGGGTCATTGCCTTCCGCAAAGTGAGCCAGGCCCAGTCCACTCTTGGACCTGAGGGCCTCAACCGTGCGGTAGGGCGTCTTGCCGACGGGGTGTACGACTTCGCGGATGCCGTCCGCGCAGGGATGCGCGAACGGGAAACCGACCTGCGGACCGCCCTTGGCGTCGAGTCCGCGGAACTGGTCCGCCGCTGAGCCCGCGGGGCACAACCGGCACCAGCAAACAACCGGCAGGAACCCGATCCGGGAACCTTGCCACCTGAACGAAATTTCCGTGCCGCCCGGCGGGACGGACCAAGAAGGGTAAGAAAACAGCTCATGAAGTCGCAGGAGATCACAAAGCGCTGGGTGGACTTTTTTGTCAGCAAGGGCCACACGGCAGTTCCCTCCGCATCGCTGGTCTCCAGCGACCCCTCCCTGCTGTTCACGGTGGCCGGCATGGTCCCGTTCATTCCGTACCTCACTGCCCGCGAGGAAGCGCCCTACTCCCGCGCCACCAGCGTGCAGAAGTGCATCCGCACCGGCGACATCGAGGAAGTGGGCAAGACTGCCCGCCACGGCACCTTCTTCCAGATGTGCGGCAACTTCTCGTTCGGCGACTACTTCAAGGAAGACGCCATCAAGTTCGCCTGGGAGCTCCTCACCAAGAGCGTTGACGACGGCGGCTACGGCCTTGCGCCCGAACGTCTGTGGGTGACGGTCTACGAAGAGGACGACGAAGCCGAGGAACTGTGGCTGAAGAACACCGGCGTCCCGGCTGAACGCATCCAGCGGATGGGCAAGTCGGACAACTACTGGCACACCGGCCAGCCCGGACCCGCCGGCCCCTGCTCCGAGATCTACTACGACCGCGGTCCCGCCTACGGCGTTGACGGCGGCCCCATCGCCGACGAGAACCGCTACGTCGAGATCTGGAACCTGGTGTTCATGCAGTACCAGATCGAAAACGTCCGCTCCAAGGTGGACTTCGACGTCGTCGGCGAGCTGCCCAAGAAGAACATCGACACGGGCCTGGGCATGGAACGCCTTGCCATGATCCTGCAGGGCGTCGAGAACATGTACGAGACCGACCAGGTGCGGCCGGTCATCGACAAGGCCGCCGAACTGTCCGGCAGGGAATACACCTCCGCCGAAACCCCGGACGATCCCCACCACACCGACGACGTGCGCATGCGCGTGGTGGCCGACCACATCCGGTCGGCACTGATGCTGATCTCCGACGGCGTGACCCCCTCCAACGAGGGCCGCGGATACGTCCTGCGCCGCCTCATCCGGCGTGCCGTCCGTTCCATGCGCCTCCTGGGTGTGGAACAGGCCTGCCTGCCTGATCTGCTGCCCGTATCGCGCGACGCCATGAAGGGCGTCTACCCGGTGGTGGCGACCGATTTCGACCGGATCAGCCGCATTGCCTACGCCGAAGAGAAGGCGTTCCTGCGCACCATCGCGTCCGGCACCGCCCGGTTGGAAGAGGCCGTGAAGGAATCCAAGGCCGCCAATAAGCCGCTGTCCGGTGCGGACGCCTTCACGCTGCACGACACTTACGGCTTCCCCATCGACCTCACGCTGGAGATGGCGGAGGAAGCGGGACTCAAAGTGGATGAGGCGGCCTTCCGCGGCCTCATGCAGGAACAGCGCCAGCGCGCCCAGGCCGATGCCAAGGGCAAGAAGGGCGGCCACGCCGACCTCACCGTCTTCCAGGACATCCTGGCCCAGGGCGAGACGGTCTTCACCGGGTACACCGAGCTTGAGGGCGAGTCGCGCGTTCGCGGCCTGCTCAGCGCCGGCCGCCAGGTGCAGCAGGCCGCCACCGGCGACGAGATCGAACTCGTCCTGGCCGAAACCCCCTTCTACGCCGAAGCCGGCGGCCAGGCCGCCGACACCGGCCTGATCACCGGTGACGGATTCGTCGTCGAGGTCCTGGACGTCCAGCGGCCCGTGAAGGGTCTGAGTGTCCACAAGGCGATTGTCCGCGAAGGCGAAATCGGCGCTGACTCGCTGGTGCGCGCCGCCGTCGACCGTGAACGCCGCCATGCCGCTGAGCAGGCCCACACGGGCACGCACATCGTGCATGCCGCGCTGCACCAGATCCTTGGTCCGGAGGCCACCCAGCGTGGATCCTTCAACAAGGCGGGGTACCTGCGCTTCGACTTCGCCTGGGGCGAAGGCCTGAGCACCGCCACGCGGTCCGAAATCGAGGAAGTCTCCAACCTGGCCATCCGTAACAACTACGCGGTGGAAACGAAGATCATGGGGCTGGCCGAAGCGAAAGCCATGGGCGCCATGGCCCTTTTCGGGGAGAACTACGGCAGCGAGGTGCGCGTGGTGGAGATCGACGGCGCGTGGTCACGCGAGCTGTGCGGCGGCACCCACGTTGCCAACACCTCGCTGATCGGCAGCCTGTCGCTCCTGGGCGAACAGTCCGTCGGCTCGGGCAACCGCCGCGTGGAGGCCTTCGTTGGCATGGAGGCCTTCCGCCACCTTGCGGCTGAGCGTGCCCTGGTGACCGAACTGACGGACCTGTTGAAGGTCCCGTCCGGCCAGCTCGCCGACAGGATTTCCGCCACCCTGGCCAAGTTGAAGGCCACCGAGAAGGAACTGGACCGGCTCCGCAAGGAACAGCTGGCCGCTTCCGCTGCGCAGCTGGTCAACACCGCCCAGGACGCCGCAGGCGTCAAGGTGCTGGCCCACGACGCCGGCACCGTCAGCGGAGCCGATGACCTTCGCGGCCTGGCCCTTGACCTGCGCAACCGGCTCGGTTCGGCAGCTGCCGCCGTGGCTGTGGCCGGCGTCGCCAACGACCGTCCACTGATCCTGGTAGCCACCAATGAGGCAGCCAGGGAGGCCGGCGTCAAGGCCGGTGCCCTGGTCCGGGTGGCTGCCGGTGTCCTCGGTGGTGGTGGCGGCGGCAAAGACGACGTCGCCCAAGGCGGCGGAACCGACGCCGGAAAGGTCGGCGCTGCCCTGGCAGCCGTCGTCGACGCCATTTCAAGGCGCTAACCACGTTATGACCGATCCTGTTGCTGCCGGCGGCTACCCCCAGGGCGTCAAACTGGGGGTGGACGTCGGCACCGTCCGGGTGGGCGTGGCCGTCTGCGACCGCGACTCCATCCTTGCCACGCCGTACAAGACCCTCGACCGGAATGCCAGGAAAAACTCGGACGTGCGCGTCATCGCCAAACTGGCGGAGGAACTCGGCGCGGTGCAGGTTATCGTCGGGCTGCCCAGGACGATGAAGGGCGAAGAACATGCCTCGGCCAGGATGGCCACGGACTATGCCCTCCTCCTCGCCGCGGAGTTTTCACGGCGCGGTCTTGCCGTTCCGGTGAACCTCGTGGATGAGCGCCTCAGCAGTGTCACGGCCCACCGGAACCTGCACGAAGCTGGCATGAGCAGCAGGGACCACCGTAAAGTAGTGGATCAGGTCGCGGCGGCGGGTATTCTTCAGCACGCCATCGACATGCAGAAAGCCAGGGGAGCGGATGTCGGCTCACGCGTGACAGCGCCACCCCCGTCCGTGGACCTGGGGGCCGGTGGGACGGACGAAACCGTCCGCGCCATCCCCGCAGACACGGCCCAATCTTCAGATAATGGAAGGCAACAGTGAGCCCTGCCAACATTGACGACACCTTCGGCCGGCTGGATACCGGGGCTGGGAGGCCGTTGACCCGCAAGGAACTGCGGGCACGGGAGAAGAGCCTCAATACCGGTGGCCAGGACGCCGTGCCCGAGCAGGCCTATGAAACCGGCGACGTCCCGCCGCCCCCGGCCGCACCGCCTGCGGCGCCGTCGCCAGCAGCGGCGCCCACGTTTGCTCCGCTGCCCGGCGCAGGTGATGTTCCTGCGGCACCGGAGGCACCCCCGTCCATCCAGGACGAAGAGCCCGCAGGTCCTTCCCACGCGGACCCTTTCGACGGCGACGCTGCCGCCCCGGACGCCCCTGCGCCCCTTGGACATCACGACGACGTCCCGCACCATGGCAACGTCGGCGGCCATGACGCCGTCGGACACCAGGACGCTGTCACGCTTCATGACGATGTGCACCATGAAGTCGCCCTGCACCACGACGCCGCCGGGCACCAAGACCACGTGCACCACGCAGCGGACCTGCACCACCCGGACCTGCACGACTACCAGGAAGTGCACGACGACCATGTCCACCACGCCGCCGGATACCACGACGATGCCCACGTGGACGCACCGCACCACGATGTCCACCACCACGACGCGGACCATGGATTGCTGCCCGGCTCATCGGCAGCCCAGGTAGTGCCGCGCCCCTCGAAGAAGGTCCGGCGCCGGCGCAGGCTGCTCGCCCTGTTCCTGACCCTTGCCGTTTTTGTGGCGGCTGTGGCCGTGGGAGCCCAGTTCCTCAAGCCACTCCTGGGCAACGGCAAGCCTTCGGACTTCCCGGGTCCCGGATCGGGTGAGGTCCGGATCACGGTGGCAAGCGGCGAGGGAACCCGATCGGTCGCCACGGAACTGGAGAACCAGCGCGTCGTGGCCAACGCCGACACGTTCATGCAGGCGTTCCATGCCTCCGGCGGCACATTGTCGCCGGGCGACTACACCTTCAAAACCGAGATGAAGAACGCGGACGCGGTCAACATCCTGGCGGGCAAGGACAAGACGAAGGTCATTTACTTCGCCCTTAGCGCGGGCCTCAGGATTGGCGAATCGCTGCAGGCGATCTCGGAGGGCTCGGGGATTTCCGTGCAGCAGCTGCAGGCCCTCAGCAACCAGCCCGCACAGTTTGGCCTGCCCGCCAACGCCAAGAACCTCGAAGGCTACCTGGCACCGGGTGAGTACCGTTTCCCGCTGGGAACCCCGGCCAAGGACATCCTGCAGGCGCTGGTGAAGTCCACCACCGATGAACTCGTGTCGCAGGGCATCACGGACCCCGCCAAGCAGTACCAGGCCGTTATCGTGGCCAGCATTGTCCAGGCCGAGGGCGGACAGGCAGACTACGGTGACGTGGCGGGCGCCATTTACAACCGGCTCAAGCCCAATGACCAGACCGGTGGCTTCCTGCAGGTTGACTCCGCCGTCACGTACGGCCTTGGCACCCGGAGCTTCAACTTCACGGACGAGCAGCGCCAGGACAAATCCAACCCCTACAACACCTACGCCAATCCGGGGCTGCCGCCGGGACCCATCGGTTCTCCCGGCAAGACCGCCATCGATGCGGCCGCCCGGCCCAAAGCCAATGACTACCTGTACTGGGTGACCATCAATTTGGACACCAAGGAAACCAAGTTCGCCAAGACACTGGCTGAACACAACGCGTACGTCGAGCAGTACAACGCGTGGTGCCAGGCCAACGCGGGCCGCTGCACATGACTCTGCGGGCTGCCGTGCTGGGCCACCCGATCAGCCACTCGAAATCCCCGGCGCTGCATCTCTCGGCATACGGGCAGCTGGGCGCGGGCATCAGCTACACGGCCATCGACGTCACAGAGGAGTTGCTGCCGTCCTTCATGCGCCAGATCCGGCACCAGCCGGGCTGGCGCGGGCTCTCCGTCACGATGCCGTTGAAGACGGCGATGCTCCAGGAAGTGGACGAGGTACGGGGAGTCGCGCAGACCCTCGGCGTGGTGAACACCGTTACCTTCGAGGACTCAGCCGGCGGCATCAAGACGGTGGGCTCCAACACGGACGTTGCCGGGATCGTCAACGCCCTGTGCCATGCGGGCACCCCCGCAGCACCAACGGCTGTCATCCTTGGTGGCGGCGGGACCGCTGCATCGGCCATCGCTGCCCTGAAGGAACTGGGCACCGGAACGGTGCAGGTCTTCGTCCGCGATGCCTCACGCACAGCAGATGTCCGTGCAGCCGCGGACAGCCTGGGAGTTGCCCTGGAGGTCCGCCCCCTGGCTGGAGCCGCGCGCCCCACGTCGGAAGCCGACGTCGTGATTTCCACCCTGCCGCCCCGTGCGGCAGACGGACTCGCAGCCGAAGTGGCCGCCTTGAAAGCTCCGATGCCCGGCGTGCTGCTGGATGTTGCCTACGATCCGTGGCCCAGCCTGGTTGCCTCGGTATGGCAGGCCGGCGGTGGCCGCGTGGTGCCGGGGCTGGAGATGTTGCTTTACCAGGCAGTGGAGCAGGTGCGGCTCTTCACCCGTCGCGGGGAAGACGTTAATGCAGCTGTCATAGATGTGATGTGTGACGCAGTCGGCCTTGCCCGGCGGGCGTTCTGACCGCCCTACGTGGCAGGATGGAAATTATGCGTTGGTTGACTGCCGGTGAATCCCATGGTCCGGCTCTGATGGGAATTATTGAGGGCGTCCCCGCCGGTGTGGAAATCACCAGCGGGCACATCGCAGACTCCCTGGCCCGCCGCCGCCTTGGCTACGGCCGCGGTGCGCGGATGAAGTTCGAGCAGGACGTGGTCACCATCCTCGGCGGTGTCCGGCACGGCATCACCCAGGGCGGCCCCGTTGCCATCCAGGTGGGAAACACCGAATGGCCCAAATGGGAGCAGATCATGTCCGCCGACCCGGTGGCCCCCGAACTCCTCGCCGACCAGGCGCGCAACGCGCCCCTGACGCGTCCCCGTCCGGGGCACGCGGACTTCACCGGCATGCAGAAGTACGGCTTCGACGAAGCGCGTCCGGTGCTGGAACGCGCCAGCGCGCGGGAGACCGCCACCCGGGTGGCGCTGGGCACCGTAGCGGCGCAGTTCCTCAAGCACCTCGGCATTGAGCTCGTCAGCCACACCGTGTCCATTGCCAGCGTGACGGTGCCCGAAGGCCGTCCGTTGCCCGTACCGGGCGATGTCATTGCCCTGGATACCGACCCCCTGCGCTGCTTCGACCGTGACACGTCGAACGCCATGGTGGCCGAGGTGGACGCCGCGCACAAGGAAGGCGAAACACTGGGCGGCGTGGTGGAGGTCCTTGCCTACGGCCTCCCGCCGGGACTTGGCAGCTACGTGCACTGGGACCGCCGGCTGGACGCCAGGCTTGCTGCGGCCCTCATGGGGATCCAGGCCATCAAAGGCGTGGAGGTGGGCGACGGCTTCCTCACCGCAGCCCGCCGCGGTTCTGCCGCCCATGACGAGATCGTCCGCGACGGCGGCGGCCGGATTGTGCGCGCCAGCAACCGTGCCGGCGGCATCGAAGGCGGCATGAGCATCGGGGATGTCCTCCGCGTCCGTGCAGCCATGAAGCCCATCGCCACCGTGCCGCGTGCCCTGCGGACCATCGACGTCAGCACCGGTGAACCGGCCAAGGCCCACCACCAGCGCTCGGACGTTTGTGCAGTCCCGGCCGCCGGCGTGGTGGCCGAGGCCATGGTGGCCCTGGTCCTCGCCGAGGCTGTCATCGAAAAGTTCGGCGGTGACTCCGTGGCGGAAACCGCACGCAACATCAAGGGTTACCTGGACAACATCCCGGCATCCCTGGACTCGATCGGCCAGTAGTGCTCCACCGCAGCAGTACCGGATCTGTCGGCGACCGGCCGATTGTGCTCATCGGCCCCATGGCCGTGGGCAAATCGGCCATCGGCCAGCAGCTGGCGCAGCAGTTGGGCGTCCGGTTTGTCGACACGGACGCCGTGATCGTTGCCGGGCACGGATCCATCGCCGAGATCTTCGCGGGCCGCGGTGAACACGCCTTCCGGGAAATTGAGGCGCGGACCGTCGCCCGCGCCGTTGAGGAAGCCGAAGGGACAACCACTGTTATTTCGCTCGGCGGGGGAGCGGTGCTCGACTCGGGGACGCAGCAGCTGATCAGCCACTGCACCGTCGTGTACCTGGAGTGCGACGCCGACACCGTCGCCGACCGGATTGCCCGGAACTCCGGCCGGCCGCTCCTTGCCGGCGACGCCATGGGCCGCTGGACAGCAATGTTCGCCACCCGCAGGCCGGTCTACGAGAAGCTGGCCGACATCACCCTGGACGTCCGCCACGGCTCGATACCCGAGCTCGGCGGCCGGCTGGAAGCAGCACTGCGGAACCACGCAGCTGCCAAACAGGAAGTTGAAAAGTGAACACCCAATCAACAGTCATCAACGTCACCGGCGAGGGTGCCGGCAACAACTACGGCGTCGTCGTCGGGCGCGGCCTGCTTGGTGACCTTCCCGCGCTGCTCGGGGAGCGCGTCCGCCGGGTCCTGGTGATCCACCCCCGCGCCCTGCGCCTCACCGGCGACACCGTCCGCGATGAACTCGCAGCCGCCGGTTTCACCTCCCTCACCGCCGAAATCCCGGACGCCGAAGAAGGCAAGCACATCCAGGTGGCAGCTTTCTGCTGGCAGGTCCTGGGCCAAAACGACTTCACCCGCTCGGACGCCATCGTCGCCGTCGGCGGCGGGGCAGTGACCGACCTGGCAGGCTTCGTCGCCGCCACCTGGCTGCGGGGGGTCAAAGTCATCCACATGCCCACCAGCCTGTTGGGCATGGTGGACGCGTCCGTGGGCGGCAAGACCGGCATCAATACCGCGGAGGGGAAGAACCTCGTCGGCGCCTTCCACCCGCCCGCCGCCGTCCTGGCGGACCTGGACACCCTGGACACGCTGCCGAAGAACGAGATCATTTCCGGACTGGCCGAGGTGATCAAGTGCGGCTTCATTGCCGATCCCGCCATTCTTGACCTGGTGGAAAAGGACCCGGCCACCGTGGTTGACCCGCGCTCCGACGTGCTCCGGGAACTTATCGTGCGGGCCATCGCCGTGAAGGCAAAAGTTGTTTCCGAGGACCTCAAAGAGTCCGGGCTGCGGGAAATCCTGAACTACGGACACACCCTGGGACACGCCATCGAACTGGTGGAACGGTATTCCTGGCGGCACGGCGCCGCCGTGTCCGTGGGCATGATGTTCGCAGCGGAACTTGCCCGCAGCGTGGGCCGGCTCAGCGATACCGACGCCGACCGGCACCGGAGCATCCTGGAAGGCCTTGGGCTCCCGGTCACCTACCGGCGGGACCGTTGGCAGGGCCTGCTGGACGGGATGCGGCGCGATAAGAAATCCCGCGGCGACCTGCTGCGCTTCGTGGTGCTTGACGGCATCGCCAAACCGGGGATCCTCGACGTCCCGGACACCTCGCTGCTGTTTGCGGCCTACCAGGAAATTGCCTCCTGATGCAGGGCAACATGAGCGGAACCTCCGACTGGCCCGAGGCCGGCTTCCCGGGTATCCGGATCAATCCGGACTCGCTGCTGCCCCAGGTCGTCAACGAGGACGCGGTGCGGGAGGCGTTGGCCGCCTCCACCGACCCCGCTGACCACATCTTCGTGCTGCTGGTTGAGGGCCACGCGTCCGAAGCTGCCGAACTGCTGGCCGAGGCACGCTTCAAGGACCCGGAATCATTCCTGCTCCGTGTGTTCGAAGCCGAGGTGCTCAGCGTCAGCCACCGCATGGACCGTGCCATTGGGTTGTTCCGGCAGCTCCTGGCTGAGGCGCACGGCACGCCGCGGGAGGCCCTGGCCCTGCAGTACCTGGGCCGCACGCAGTACGCAGCCGGCCAAACCTCCGCGGCGGTGGAGTCCTTCTCCAGGGCGCTTGACCTGGGGGTGGCGCAATCGGCGGATGCCGCCCAGATCTATTCCTCCACGGTGGCCCTCCAGCGTGCCAGGGACGTTCTGGACCTGGCCTGCTGAGCCGGCCGGCAGCGCCGGCGGAAAGGCCCGCTCCGATTTACCGGTAGAATGGTTGTGGAATTTTTGCATCCACGCGATTTTTGACAAACACGTGCAGGCGGGCCGTTGTGGCGTGCCCGCCCGGCATACAGCATCTGACCACGCGGCCAGACAAAGAAACCAGAGGAAACCAGTGGCAACCACTAACGACATTAAGAACGGAACGGTCCTGAAGCTTGAGGGCCAGCTCTGGAACGTCATCGAATTCCAGCACGTCAAGCCCGGCAAGGGCGGCGCCTTTGTGCGGACCAAGATGCGCAACGTGATGTCCGGCAAGGTTGTTGACAAGACCTTCAACGCCGGGCTCAAGATCGAGACGGCCACCGTGGACCGCCGCGACTACCAGTACCTGTACCAGGACGGTGCGGACTTCGTCTTCATGGACACCTCCGACTACGACCAGATCACCGTCTCCGGTGCCACGGTGGGCGACGCCACCAACTTCATGCTCGAGAACCAGATGGTCAACATTGCCATCCACGACGGCAACCCCCTCTACATTGAACTGCCGCCGAGCGTCGTCCTCGAAATCACCTACACCGAGCCGGGCCTGCAGGGTGACCGCTCCTCCGCGGGTACCAAGCCCGCCACGCTGGAGACCGGCTACGAGATCCAGGTTCCGCTGTTCATCGAGAACAACACCAAGGTCAAGGTGGACACCCGCGACGGCAGCTACCTGGGCCGGGTCACTGAGTAGTGAGCGCCCGCGGTAAAGCCCGCAACAGGGCACTGGATGTTCTTTTCGAGGCGGAGCAGCGCTCCGTTTCGGCGTTCGACGTGCTTCGTGCGCGCCGGGAAAAGACCGACCAGGTGGTCAACCCCTACACCCTGGAAATCGTCGAAGGCGTGCTTTCCCAGCAGGCAGCCATTGACGAGTTCCTGGAGACGTACTCGCAGGGCTGGAGCCTGGAGCGGATGCCGTCCGTAGACCGCATCATCCTGCGCATCGGCACCTGGGAGCTGCTGTACAACGACGACGTCCCCGACGGCGTGGCGGTCAGTGAGGCCGTCGCGCTGGCCAAGACGTTGTCCACGGACGAGTCGCCGCAGTTCATCAACGGCCTGCTGGGCCGGCTGCAGCAGCTGAAGCCTTCGCTGCTCGCGTAGCCTTTCCACCACGCAACAGGGCCCCGCCATCCGGCGGGGCCCTGTTGCGTGCCAGCGGTTCACATCATCCGGCCACTGCCGCCCTCAGGGACACGATCCGCTGGAGCTGCTGCCTTTCCTCGGCCTGGTGCAGCGGAACATCGCGTCCGCTCAGGATCCGCTGGCGGGTGTTGGCAAGCTGGGTGGCCGCCTTCACGAACTGCTTCATCTGCCGCTTCCTGCCCGAACCCGCAGCCCATGCCAGGACCATGCGCCTGCCGCCGCGGGTGGCCAGCAGCTGGACTTCCGCGGGCGTGAACCATCCCGCAGCGGAATACTCCATCAGCCGCTGCCGGGTAAGGCGGTTTTCGGCCACCCGCAGGAAGATGATGCCGCCCACTGCCAGCACGAAGATCGGTACCTGGACCATGATGTAGTCCAGCAGGAAGCCGCCGCCCATGCTGTTCCACCTGTTGTGCAGGAACATGGCCGGCAGCAGTCCCACGAAGAAGGCGCCGATCGAGGCGCCCGTGTGCCAGCGCCTGGCAGCGACGCCCATGACCAGGCCTGTGGTGCCGGTGAAAATCGCATGGGCGAAGGGGGACATGACACCGCGGAGGAAGAACACCTGGGCGAAGTCGCTGGCCGGGGATGCCGATTCCGCGATGGCCCTGCCGAAGTAGAGGATGTTTTCGGTGAAGGCGAAGCCGCCGGCGATGGTGAAGGCAAACACCACCCCGTCCACGGGACCGTCGAATTGCCGGCGCGCCGCGAGGAGGAGGATGAGCAGGCCAAGGGACTTGGCGAACTCCTCGACGATGGGGGCCTGGACGGTGGCCATGTAGGTCTGCAGGTCGGGTTCGTCGGTGAACTGGAAGGCGATCACGAAGAACGGCTGGATGAGCAGGGTCACGGCAACGGACACCGCAGCACCCCACGTGAAGGCAAAGAACAACAGCCGCTTGGGTTCCGGTTCCCACCTGTCGATGATGTGGACCGCAGCGAGGACCACCGACAGCGGGACCAGCGATGCCAGGAAACCAATTAGGAAACCGGCGGCGCCGGTGTTGGACAGCAGGAACGGCACCACCAGGAACAGGCTCAGGAAAGCAAGCACGCCGCCCGCAACCGTCAGGCCCGCCAGCCCGCTGCGGGTCCGCGATGCCCGCAGCGCGGCTTCCTGCGCCTGCGGCGGCACCACTGCAGCCAGCGGGTGGCCCTGGTGTCCGGGGGCGGCGCGGTAGTATTCGGGCTGCACCTGTCCCATCCAGCTGGGATTGGCCTGCCGGGGCAGGGGGCCGGTGGGCCTGCGGTAGGGGTCGTCGGGGAGGCCGGAGGAAGGCTGCTGCGGATACATCGGCATATCCGAAAGCCTAAGCGGGGGCCACCACACCACAAAGGACCGGGCCTCCCGCGCCGTTCGGGTGTGACCAGTACCGCGTCACCCGGGGACCGGCCGGGCAGGGACCGTGTGGTAATTTTGAACAGCAAACATTCCTTTTTTAATTCCGTCCTGTGAGGCGGGGAAAGGGGAGACGAGCGTTGACTTCCGTCACCAGCGCACCGGTTCCAGCCAGGGTTGTCCTCAGCCAGGCGGACATTGACCGGGCACTTACTCGTATCGCCCATGAGATCCTCGAAGCCAACAAGGGATCCCAGGACCTGGTCCTGTTGGGCATTCCCCGCCGCGGCTACCCGCTGGCTGTCCGGCTGGCGGAAAAAATCGCCGCCGCGGACGCCACCGTTGACGCCGCCGCCATTGTTGGCCAGCTCGACGTCACCATGTTCCGCGACGACCTCTCCCACCAGGGGACACGGCCGCCGTACCCCACCAGGCTGCCCCGGACAGGCATCGACAACAAAGTAGTGGTGCTCATCGACGACGTCCTGTACTCCGGCCGGACCATCCGCGCCGCCCTCGATGCGCTGGTCGATCTGGGCCGCCCCCGGATCGTCCGGCTTGCGGTCCTGATCGACAGGGGCCACCGCGAACTTCCCATCCGGGCTGATCACGTTGGCAAGAACCTGCCCACGTCCTCCGCCGAGAAGGTCCGGGTCCGGCTCGAAGAAACAGACACGTCCGACGCCGGAACCCCGGTCAACGAAGTCGTGATCGAAGGCGGCGCATGAAACACCTCCTGTCCACCGAGGACCTCAGCCTTTCGAACGCCATCCGCATCCTTGACACCGCGGAGGAAATGTCTGCCGTGGGGGAGCGGGAAGTCAAGAAGCTTCCCGCGCTGCGCGGACGCACCGTGGTCAACCTCTTCTTCGAGGACTCCACGCGGACCCGCATCTCCTTCGAAGCCGCCGCCAAGCGGTTGTCCGCTGACGTCATCAACTTTGCCGCCAAGGGATCATCGGTGTCCAAGGGCGAATCCCTCAAGGACACCGCCCAGACCCTGTCCGCCATGGGCGCCGACGCCGTCGTCATCCGGCACTGGGCCTCCGGCGCGCCGCACCGGCTGGCCGCAACCGACTGGATCGACGCCGCAGTCATCAACGCCGGCGACGGCACCCACGAACACCCCACCCAGGCCCTGCTTGACGCCTTCACCATGCGCCGTCACTGGGCCCGCCTGGGCGGCACGCGTTCCGATGGGACTGACCTGAAGGGCATGCGGGTCGCCATCGCCGGCGACGTCCTGCATTCCCGTGTGGCCCGGTCCAACGTCTGGCTGCTCCGGACCCTCGGGGCCGAAGTCACGCTGGTGGCGCCGCCCACCCTCCTGCCGGTCGGCGTCGACAAATGGCCCTGCAGCGTCAGCTACGACCTGGACCAGACCCTGGCCAACGGTGTCGACGCCATGATGATGCTCCGTGTCCAGGGCGAACGCATGAACGCCTCGTTCTTCCCCAGCACCCGCGAATACTCGCGCCGGTGGGGTTTCGACGACAACCGCCTCCGCGCCCTTGACGACCTGGGCATGAAGGACACCATCATCATGCACCCGGGGCCAATGAACAGGGGCCTGGAAATCAGCGCCGCCGCAGCGGACTCACCCCGTTCCACCGTCCTGGCTCAGGTCCGCAACGGTGTGTCCGTGCGGATGGCCGCACTGTACCTGCTGCTCTCCGGGGATACCCGGGAACCAGCCGCCCACCGGGCACCGGCCTATGCCGCCGCGGCCCCGTCCCCCAAGGAGAGCAACTGATGGCAGGCAACACCGGAACCTACCTCATCCAAGGCGCCGCCATCCTGGGCGGCGACCCCGCGGACCTGCTGGTCCGTGACGGCATCATCGCCGAGATCGGCACCGGCCTTGACGCTGATGGGGCCACTGTCATCGACGCTGCAGGCCTGGTGGCCCTGCCGGGCATGGTCGATGTGCACACGCACCTCCGCGAACCCGGCCGCGAGGACGCCGAGACCGTGGAGACCGGAACACGGGCTGCGGCCCTGGGCGGCTACACAGCTGTGCACGCCATGGCCAACAGCACCCCCGTCGCGGACACCGCAGGCGTGGTGGAGCAGGTCTACACTCTGGGCCGCGCGGCCGGCTGGGTGGACGTGCGCCCCGTTGGCGCCGTCACCGTTGGACTGGCAGGGGAGCAACTGGCCGAGCTGGGCGCCATGGCCGATTCCCGCGCCCGGGTGCGGATGTTCTCCGATGACGGCATCTGCGTCCACGACCCCGTGCTGATGCGCCGCGCCCTGGAATACGTCAAGGCGTTCGACGGCGTCGTGGCCCAGCATGCGCAGGAACCGCGCCTCACTGCCGGCGCGCAGATGAATGAGGGCGACGTCTCCGCGGTCCTGGGCCTCACCGGCTGGCCCGCGGTGGCCGAAGAAAGCATCATTGCCCGCGACGTCCTGCTGGCCCAGCACGTCGGCTCCCGCCTGCATGTGTGCCACGTGTCCACGGCCGGCTCGGTGGAAATCATCCGCTGGGCCAAGGAACGCGGCATCGACGTCACGGCCGAGGTCACCCCGCACCACCTGCTGCTGACCGATGACCTGGTGCGCAGCTACGACCCCGTGTTCAAGGTCAACCCGCCGCTGCGCACCGATGCCGACGTCCAGGCATTGCGCGCCGGGCTGGCAGACGGGACGATCGACGTTGTGGGTACCGACCACGCGCCGCACCCCAGTGAGCACAAGGAATGCGAATGGGCGCAGGCAGCCATGGGCATGACCGGGCTGGAAACCGCCCTGTCCGTGGTCCAGCACGCCATGATTGAAACCGGCCTGATGACCTGGGCGGACTTCGCCCGGGTCACGTCCACGGCGGCCGCGACGATTGGCCGGCTGAGCGACCAGGGCCGGCCCATCGAAGCCGGGGAACCCGCCAACCTCATCCTGGTGGATCCGGCGGCGCGCTGGACGGTGGACCCCTTCCAGATGGCCACCATGGGCCGCAACTCGCCGTTCAAGGGCAGGGAACTCCCCGGCAAGGTGGTGGCCACCTTCTTCAGGGGGCACCCCACCGTCCTTGACGGCAAACTCAACACCCCGCACCCGGACTCCGCCGCAACCCCGGCAGGCGCTGCCTGATGGACAAAATCCTTCCCGGACTTGCCATGCTGGCGGTGGTCGCCGTCGTGTTCGTCCTCCTCGCCGTCGGCTGGCGCAACCGCCTCAAGCGCCAGTCCGACGTCGAACAACTGCCCCAGGTGCCCGCCGTGCCCGGTGAGCCCACCGCAACTGCCGAAGGGCAGTACGTGGCCACGACCACGGCCGGCGACTGGCTGGACCGCATTGCCGTGCATGGGCTGGGGATCCGCACCAATGCCACCCTCGCGGTGTACCCGCACGGCGTGCTCTATGAGCGGTCGGGTGCGCCTGCGCTGTACATCCCCGCAGCCTCCCTCTCCGATGTCCGGCAGGACAGCGGCATGGCGGGGAAGTTCGTGGAGAAGGACGGCCTGCTGGTGCTGGCATGGACGCACGGTGCCCACCAGCTGGACACCGGCTTCCGGACCCGCCGCGCCGCGGACAAGGACGTTCTCTACCAGGCCCTTCAGGATTTGATTTCGTCAGCCCCAGCGGCTGGTGCCACCAGTGGAAAGTAAGACAGTGAAAGCGAATACATTGACAGCAACCACCTCCGCTCCGGCAGCGCCAGCTGCGCTGGTACTCGAAGACGGGCGCATCTTCCGCGGCACCAGCTACGGCGCCACCGGCACCGCCCTGGGCGAAGCCGTCTTCGCCACCGGGATGACCGGATACCAGGAAACCATCACCGATCCCTCCTACGCCCGCCAGCTGGTGGTCCAGACGGCCCCGCACATCGGCAACACCGGCGTGAATGACGACGACGCCGAGTCCCGGCGCATCTGGGTGGCCGGCTACATTGTGCGCGACGCCGCGCGCCGGCCCTCCAACTGGCGCTCCGAACGGTCGCTGGACGAAGAGCTGGTGTCCCAGGGCATCGTGGGCATCCAGGGCGTGGACACCCGCGCCATCACCCGGCACCTGCGTGAGCACAAGACCATGCGCGCCGGCATCTTCTCCGGCGAGGCAGCCCAGGCCACGGACAAGGAACTGCTCGACGCCGTCCTGGCCAGCGCCCCCATGGAGGGCTCGCGCCTGGCCGAGGAAGTCAGCGTGGACGAAGCCTACGTCGTGGAGCCAAAGGACCACGGCTGGGACGGCGAACCCCGCCTCACCATCGCTGCAATCGACCTGGGCATCAAGGCCATGACCCCGGTCCGGTTCGCCGAGCGCGGCGTCCGAGTCCACGTGCTTCCCGCCACCGCCACCCTTGAGGACGTCAAGGCCGTCAACCCGGACGGCTTCTTCATGTCCAACGGCCCCGGCGACCCCGCCACCGCCGACGCCCAGGTCAAGCTGCTCCGCTCGGTCCTGGACGAAAAGCTGCCCTACTTCGGCATCTGCTTCGGCAACCAGATCCTGGGCCGCGCCCTGGGCTTTGGCACCTACAAGCTCCGCTACGGCCACCGCGGCATCAACCAGCCCGTGATGGACCGGCGCACCGGCAAGGTGGAGATCACCTCCCAGAACCACGGCTTTGCCGTGGACGCCCCCCTCGACGGCGCCACGCAGGCCCCGGAGGCACGCTACGGGCGGGTGGAAGTGAGCCACATCAGCCTGAACGACGACGTCGTGGAAGGCCTCGCCTGCCTGGACATCCCGGCGTTCTCCGTGCAGTACCACCCGGAAGCCGCGGCAGGACCGCACGATGCCGCCTACCTGTTCGACCGCTTCATCGAGCTCATGGAAGGCACACGGGACGGCCGGAACGCCAACGCGTCCAAGGACCCCGTGGACGCGGCCCACCCCGCAGGCGCTGACCACAAAAACGACAACAAGACTGAGGACAAGAAGTAATGCCGAAACGTACAGATCTCAAGAGCGTCCTCGTCATTGGTTCCGGCCCGATCGTCATCGGCCAGGCCGCCGAATTCGACTACTCCGGCACGCAGGCACTGCGTGTCCTCAAGGAGGAAGGCCTGCGCGTCATCCTCGTGAACTCCAACCCGGCCACCATCATGACCGACCCCGAGTTCGCCGACGCCACCTACGTTGAGCCCATCACCCCCGAGGTGGTGGAGAAGATCATCGCCAAGGAACGTCCGGACGCCGTCCTGCCCACCCTGGGCGGGCAGACCGCGCTGAACACCGCCATCGCCCTGGACAAGAACGGCGTACTGGAGAAGTACAACGTCGAGCTGATCGGCGCCAACATCGCCGCGATCGAGCTGGGCGAGGACCGTGAAAAGTTCAAGGGCGTGGTGGAACGCTGTGGCGCGGAATCCGCCCGCAGCCACATCATCCACAGCATGGATGAGGCCCTCACGGCGGCCGAAGATTTGGGCTACCCCATGGTGGTGCGCCCGTCCTTCACCATGGGCGGGCTGGGTTCCGGCCTGGCCTACAACGAACAGGACCTGCGCCGCATCGTCGGACAGGGCCTGCAGTACAGCCCCACCAGCGAGGTGCTGCTCGAAGAGAGCATCCTGGGCTGGAAGGAATACGAGCTCGAAATGATGCGGGACAAGAACGACAACGTGGTTGTCGTCTGCTCCATCGAGAACTTCGACCCCGTGGGCGTGCACACCGGCGACTCCATCACCGTGGCACCGGCGCTGACCCTCACCGACCGCGAATACCAGAAGCTGCGCGACGTCGCCATCGCCGTCATCCGCGAGGTGGGCGTGGACACCGGCGGCTGCAACATCCAGTTCGCCATCGATCCCAAGACCGGCCGCGTGGTGGTCATCGAGATGAACCCCCGCGTTTCCCGCTCCTCGGCACTGGCATCCAAGGCCACCGGCTTCGCCATTGCCAAGATCGCCACCAAGCTCTCGCTCGGCTACACCCTGGACGAGATCCCCAACGACATCACGCAGAAGACCCCCGCGTCCTTCGAACCCACCCTGGACTACGTGGTGGTCAAGGTCCCGCGGTTCGCCTTCGAAAAGTTCCCGGCAGCGGACAACACCCTCACCACCACCATGAAGTCGGTGGGCGAGGCCATGGCCATGGGCCGGAACTTCACCGAAGCCCTGCAGAAGGCCCTGCGCTCCCTGGAACAGAAGGGCTCGCAGCTGGACTTCAGCTCCGTCCCGGAATGGGAAGTGCCGGAGCTCATCGAAAAGGCCAAGCGCCCCACCACCGAGCGCCTGCACCAGGTCCAGCGCGCCCTCCTGGGCGGCGCCACCGTGGAACAGCTCTTCGAAGCCACCAAGATCGACCCCTGGTTCCTTGACCAGCTGGAGCTGCTCAACGAAATCTCCCGCGAAATCCGCCAGGCCGGCGCCCTGACCGCCGACATGCTCAAGCGCGCCAAGCGCCACGGTTTCTCCGACGAACAGATCGGCGCCCTGACGCACAACCCCGAGGCCGTGGTCCGCGGCGTACGCCAGGCGCTGGGCATCCGTCCCGTCTACAAGACCGTGGACACCTGCGCCGCAGAATTCGCCGCCTACACGCCGTACCACTACTCGGCATATGACGAGGAGGACGAGGTTGCGCTGCACTCCAAGCCGTCCATCCTGATCCTCGGCTCAGGGCCCAACCGCATCGGCCAGGGCATCGAGTTCGACTACTCCTGCGTCCACGCCTCCATGGCGCTGCGCAAGGCCGGCTACGAGACCGTCATGGTCAACTGCAACCCGGAAACCGTCTCCACCGACTACGACGTCTCCACCCGCCTGTACTTCGAGCCGCTGACGCTCGAGGACGTGCTGGAGGTCATCGCGGCCGAGGAACGCACCGGCGGCGTCATGGGCGTGTTCGTCCAGCTCGGGGGCCAGACCCCGCTGAAGCTGGCCCAGCAGCTGGCCGACGCAGGTGTCCCCATCCTGGGAACGTCCCCGGAGGCCATCGACCTCGCCGAGCACCGCGGCGCCTTCTCCCGGGTGCTGGACAAGGCCGGCCTGGTATCGCCCAAGAACGGCACCGCCGTCTCCTTCGAGGACGCCAAGAAGATCGCGGACGAGATCGGCTACCCCGTCCTGGTCCGTCCGTCCTACGTGCTGGGCGGCCGCGGCATGGAAATCGTCTATGACGAGCCCAACCTCTCCCGCTACATCGCCAACGCCACCGAAATCACCCCGGACCACCCCGTGCTGATTGACCGGTTCCTTGAGGACGCCGTCGAAATCGACGTCGACGCCCTCTACGACGGCACCGACATGTACCTGGGCGGCATCATGGAACACATCGAGGAAGCCGGCATCCACTCCGGCGACTCCGCCTGCGTCCTGCCGCCGATCACCCTGGGGAGCAACGTCGTCGAACGCGTCCGCACCGCCACCCGCGCCATCGCTGAAGGCGTGGGCGTCCGCGGCCTGATCAACATCCAGTTCGCGCTGGCCTCGGACGTCCTGTACGTCCTGGAAGCCAACCCCCGCGCGTCCCGGACCGTGCCGTTCGTGTCCAAGGCCACCGGCGTCCAGATGGCCAAGGCCGCGGCCCTCATCGGCACCGGCGTGACCATCAACCAGCTCCGCAGCGCCTACAAGATGCTGCCCGAAACCGGTGACGGCTCCACCCTGCCACTGGACGCCCCCGTCGCCGTCAAGGAAGCCGTCCTGCCGTTCAGCCGGTTCCGGACCCTTGAAGGCAAGGTGGTGGACTCCCTGCTCGGTCCCGAGATGCGTTCCACCGGCGAGGTCATGGGAATCGACAAGCATTTCGACACCGCCTTCGCCAAGAGCCAGGCGGCCGCCAACAACGCGCTGCCCACCGAGGGCAAGGTGTTTGTCTCCGTAGCCAACCGGGACAAGCGCTCGGTGATCATGGGCGTCAAGCGGCTCTCGGACCTCGGCTTCGAGATCGTCTCTACCGGCGGCACCGCCGACGTGCTGCGCCGCAACGGCATCCAGGCCACCCCGGTCCGCAAGGTCGCCGAGGGCAGCAGCGCCGAGGGTGAAGGCACCATCGCGGACCTCATTGTGGCCGGCGAGATCGACATGGTCTTCAACACCCCCTCCGGCGGCGAAGCCCGCAGCGACGGCTACGAACTGCGCGCAGCGGCGACGTCCATCGGCATTCCGTGCATCACCACGGTGGCCGAGTTCAACGCCGCGGTCCAGGCCATCGAAGCCCTGCGCACCTACGAGTGGTCCGTCACCAGCCTGCAGGAGCACGCCGCCGCGCTTGCGGAATCACAGAAGGCTGCGCTGCAGCATGCCTGAGCAGGTACCAGGCAGCAGGCCGGTATCCGCCGCCGGCCGGGAGTCCTTCGGCTCCCGGCTCGGCGCGGCCATGGCCGCCCGCGGCCCGCTCTGCGTGGGCATCGACCCGCATCCGGCACTGCTGAAGAGCTGGGGACTGGACGACGACGCCGCCGGGCTGAGGCGTTTTTCCCTCACCGTCCTGGAGGCGGTGGCTTCGCTCGCTGCCGCGGTAAAGCCCCAGGTGGCGCTCTACGAACGGCACGGATCGGCCGGTATGGCGGTCCTGGAGGAAGTCCTGGCCACCGCCCGGGACGAGTCCGTCCTGAGCATCGCCGACGCCAAGCGCGGCGACATCGGGTCCACCATGGCCGCCTATGCCGACGCCTGGCTCCGGGACGGGTCCCCGCTGGCGGCGGACTCCGTCACGCTGAGCCCCTACCTCGGCTTCGAGTCGCTGCGCCCCGCGCTGGACCTCGCGGCCGAAACCGGGCGCGGTGTCTTCGTGCTGGCGCTGACGTCCAACCCTGAAGGCGCTTCCGTCCAGCATGTTGGCGGTAAGGACTCGGTGGCCCGCAGGATCACGGCCGCCGCAGCGGCCGAAAATGCCCGGTACGGGGGCAGCCTGGGTTCCGTGGGCCTGGTGGTTGGCGCCACCGTTGGCAGTGCCCTGAAAGACCTTGAACTCGACCTCGCTGCCGTCCGCGGGCCCATCCTCGCCCCCGGCCTGGGGGCGCAGGGGGCAACGCCGGCCGACCTCCGCTCCACCTTCGGCGACGCCTACCCGCTGGTCCTGGGAACCTCCAGCCGCGACATCCTTTCGGCAGGCCCGCACCTGGGTGGCCTGCGGGAGGCGGCCCTGCGGACGCTGGACGGGCTGCGGGGACAATAGGCTGCAATTGCCCGGATGCATTGATTCGGGCTGCACCAAAGGGTAGTTTCAGGACAGGTCCAAGGGCGGCCGCCCTTGGATGAAATCCGCCGAATCCGGGGGTGTCCGTGATGGTCCTGCGACCTTTATCCGCATCTGAACGGGCCGACGCCCTGGGCAAGGCAGCGGCAGCCAGGGCCACCCGTGCGGCCGCCAAGGAAAGCCTTCGGAACGGCGACAGGTCCGCGGCGGACATTATCAGCTCCGCCCTGGAAGACGACGCACTGGCCAGGATGAAGGTCTCGGAACTGCTTGAGGCCCTTCCCGGCATCGGGAAGGTGCGGGCCGCCGCCATCATGCAGCAGCTGGGCATCGCGGCGTCCCGCAGGGTCCGGGGCCTGGGCGTCCACCAGCGCCGGGCGCTGGTAGATTTTATTGACGAGCATTGAGGCAGGCGGCGCCTGTCTTTCCCCCAACTGCGGCAAAAGGAATACGTGAGCAAGAAACCTGGACTGACAGTCCTCGCAGGTCCGACGGCTGTTGGCAAAGGCACCGTGTCCACCTACATCCGTGACAACTACCCCGAAGTGTGGCTTTCCGTTTCAGCCACCACCCGGGCGCCCCGGCCCGGGGAAGTTGACGGCGTCCACTACTTCTTCAAGACCAAGGATGAGTTCGAGCGGCTCATCGCCGAAGGTGAACTCCTGGAATGGGCCGTCGTCCATGGACAAAACACCTACGGCACCCTGAAGAGCACTGTGAACCAGGCCATCGCGGAGGGCCGCTCCGTGCTGCTGGAGATCGACCTGCAGGGTGCGCGCCAGGTCAAGGCAGCCGTCCCGGACGCCCAGTTCGTCTTCCTGGCCCCGCCCACCTGGGACGAGATGGTCCGCCGGCTGGTGGGCCGGGGCACCGAAACACCGGAAGAACAGCAGCGACGCCTGGAAACCGCTAAACTGGAACTTGCTGCTGAACCGGAGTTCGACCACACCGTCATCAACGACGACGTCCGCCGGGCAGCGGACGAGCTAGTTTCACTCATGGGGCTGACACCGCATCCACACCTGCCGGAACCGTCAGCCCGCTAGGAATTTGGAGAATTCGTGTCCACGAACCTTGAAGGCATCATCAACCCGCCGATCGACTCGCTGCTTGAGGCAGCCGACTCCAAGTACGGCCTGGTGATCTTCGGTGCCAAGCGTGCTCGTCAGATCAACGCCTACTACGCCCAGCTGCACGAGGGCCTCTTCGAGTATGTCGGACCCCTGGTCGACACCAAGCTGAACGAAAAGTCGCTGTCGATCGCACTGCGCGAAATCAACGAAGGCAAGCTGGTTTCCACGCCGATCGAAGCCGCAGAGTAATCCTGCCGCTGAACTGACTTGCTGTTGACGGAGGTCACGTGCGCATAGTCCTCGGAGTCGGGGGAGGGATCGCCGCCTACAAGGTGGTATCGCTCCTCCGGCTTTTTACTGAAGCCGGCCATGACGTCACGGTGATTCCCACGGAGGCGTCCACCCGCTTCATCGGTACCGCCACCTGGGAGGCGCTGTCCGGAAACCCGGTCAGCAACAGTGTCTTTGATGACGTGCACCTGGTGAACCACGTCCGCCTTGGCCATGAGGCGGACCTCGTGGTGGTGGCACCTGCCACAGCGGACCTCCTGGCGAAGGCTGCCACCGGCCAGGCCGGGGACCTGCTCACCAACACCCTGCTGATGGCCCACGGCCCGGTGCTGTTCGCCCCCGCGATGCACACGGAAATGTGGCAGCATCCGGCCACCCGGGCCAACGTTGAGACGCTCCGCGGCCGGGGCGCAGCCGTCCTGGAACCCGCCTCCGGCAGGTTGACCGGGGCAGACTCAGGTCCCGGCAGGCTTCCGGAACCCCAGGTGATCTTCGACGCAGCCATGGCCCTGGTCCAGGGACGCAGTGATTACCAGTTGCCCCTTGCCGGCCGCACCGTCACCATCAGCGCCGGCGGCACCCGCGAACCGCTGGACCCCGTTCGCTTCCTTGGCAACCGGTCATCCGGCAAGCAGGGAGTGGCCCTTGCGGTCGCAGCGCGGAACGCCGGGGCTACCGTGCGCCTGCTGGCAGCCCACATGGACGTTCCGCCGCCCGCCGGCGTGGAGGTGGTCCGCGTGGAGACCGCCCTGCAACTTCGGGAAGCCGCACTGGAAGCCGCCGCCGTGTCCGACGTCGTCATCATGTCCGCGGCCGTGGCCGATTTCCGCCCGGCGGAAGTCTCGGACACCAAGATCAAGAAACGGGACGACACCGCCGATCCCGTCATCACCCTGGTCCGCAACCCGGACATCCTGCAGGAGCTCGTGGAGCAGCGCAACGCGGGTGCCGGCGAGGCCGGGCAGCTCATCGTCGGATTCGCCGCCGAAACCGGGGACAGCCAGGGCGACGTCCTGGCATATGCGGAAGCAAAGCTCCAGCGGAAAGGCTGCGACCTGCTGGTGGTGAACCACGTAGGAGCGGACAAGGTCTTTGGCCACGACTCCAACTCGGTGGTCATCCTGTCGCGCTCCGGCTCCGAACCACAGGAAGCTTCGGGAACCAAGACAGAGGTTTCGGAAGCCATCGTCCGCCGCATCAGCTTTGAACTGAACCGTGTTTCGTCCACTTGAACCTGTTTCGCCCCTCGCCTGAAGTGTTTCCGGCCACCTTTGCTTAGCACGGGGACATCTACCGACTTCTCCCTGACGGGAGTGCCACCACCAACCAGTAAGGTAGTTGAGTGACTTTACCGCTGCACCTTCCCCACACCCATGGGGCCACGCCCTCCGCGCTCCGGCTTTTCACGTCCGAATCGGTCACCGAAGGCCATCCGGACAAGATCTGCGACCAGATCAGTGACGCCATCCTGGACGCGCTGCTGGCCGCGGACCCCGAATCCCGCGTGGCTGTGGAAACGATGGCCACCACGGGCCTGGTGCACGTGGCAGGCGAAGTCACCACCGACGCGTACGTCGAAATCCCGCAGATCGTCCGGGAGACCATCCTGGGCATCGGCTACGACTCCTCAGCCAACGGCTTCGACGGCGCCCGCTGCGGCGTGTCCGTCTCCATCGGCCAGCAGTCCAACGACATCGCCGGCGGCGTGTTCAACTCCCTTGAGGCACGCGAAGGCCGCCAGGAGGACGACTATGACCTCCAGGGTGCCGGCGACCAGGGCCTGATGTTCGGCTACGCCAGCGATGAAACCCCTTCCTACATGCCCACGCCCATCTGGCTGGCCCACCGGCTGTCCGAGCGGCTCACCGAAGTCCGCAAGACCGGCCAGCTGCCGTATCTTCGCCCCGACGGCAAGACCCAGGTGACGGTCGGCTACGACAAAGACGTGCCCGTTTCCGTGGAAACCGTGGTGATTTCGAGCCAGCACGCGGAGGGGGCAAGCCTGGAGCAGTTGCGCGCCGACCTTGCCGCCGTCGTCATTAAACCCGTCCTCGCGGGCGCCAACCTGGACATCTCACGGACGGCAAATATCCTCAATCCTGCCGGCGAGTTCGTCATCGGCGGCCCGGTGGGCGACGCCGGCCTCACCGGCCGCAAGATCATTGTGGACACCTACGGCGGTATGGCCCGCCACGGCGGCGGCGCCTTCTCGGGGAAGGACCCGTCCAAGGTGGACCGCTCCGCCGCGTACGCCATGCGCTGGGTTGCCAAGAACGTGGTGGCCGCTGGACTGGCCAAGCGCGCGGAGATCCAGATCGCGTACGCCATCGGCCAGGCCCGGCCGGTGGGAACCTACGTGGAGACGTTCGGCACCGAGACGGTGGATCCGGCCCGGATCAGCGCAGCAATCGCGGAAATCTTCGACCTCCGTCCGCGCGCCATCATCGATGCCCTGGATCTGAAGCGCCCCATCTACGCCAAGACCGCCGCCCACGGGCACTTCGGCCGGGATGAGCCCGACTTCACCTGGGAGCGCCTGGACCGGGTGGACGACCTGAAGGCATTCTTCAACGCCTAGCCGGCTTCGGCCGGCTGCCGGACGTCCAATGTCAGTGCCCGGTGCTTGGCTGATCCTGTCCAACCCGTCAGCTGAACGGAGGTGACCGCCATGGTTGCTGGCAGTTCCGTCCAGCCGTCCCTGCTCCAGGGCTTCCCTGCACGTCCCGTGCAAGGCGGCGTCACCGTGGCGGAGCAGCTTCCGGTGGCGCGGGTGCTCATTGAGTCCTCGCTGCCTCACCTGGACCGCCCATTCGACTATGCCGTCCCGGCCGCGCTTGACCAGGCAGCCCAGCCTGGGGTCCGGGTCAAGGTCAAGTTCAACGGCCAGGACCTCAGTGGATTCGTCCTGGAACGCGTGGCACAGTCCGACGCCGGACACACCCTTGTACCCCTGGCAAAAGTTGTGTCCCCGGTCCAGGTCCTTACGCCGGCCGTCCGGGACCTCGCCACGGCGGTCGCTGCACGGTATGCGGGGACGGTCAGCGATGTCCTGCGCCTAGCCGTTCCACCCCGGGTTGCCAGGCTGGAAAAGGACTTTCCGGACTCGTTGGACATCCCCGACGCCGAAGCCGTGCAGGACGTCCAGGGCAGCCCCGGATCTTCAGCCTGGGGCACACTCCGCACAGGTGCCGCTTTCCTGCGGCACCTGGCCGCCGGTGGATCTCCGCGGGCCGCCGTCAATCCGCTGCAGGGCTACGGGACCGCCGGCTGGCCGGCCATGCTTGCCCAGGCCGCCGCTGCAGCGCATTCCTCCGGAAGGGGCGCCCTGCTGGTGGTGCCTGACTACCGGGACCTGGACCGCCTGGAGCAGGCACTCAAGGACCTGGTGCCGGACGCTGCCGTAGCCAGGCTGACCGCCGACGACGGGCCCACGCCCCGGTACCGGAACTTCCTGCGCCTGCTCGCGGGCAAGGCCACCATCGCCATCGGGACACGCTCGGCCGCCTTCGCCCCGGTGCAGGACCTGGGGCTCGTGGCGTGCTGGGACGACGGCGACGACCTCCATATCGAGCAGCGCGCACCGTACGCCCACGCACGGGAGGTCATGCTCCTTCGCGCCGAGCAGGAGGGCACGGCCTGCCTCCTTGCCGGGCACGCGCGCAGCACCGAGGTCCAGCGTCTGGTGGAAGCCGGCTGGGCCGTCCCGGTTCACACCGAGCGTGCCACCGTCCGCAGGACGGTTCCCCGCGTGGTCAGCACGGCAGACAGCTTCGAGCAGGGGCGGGACCCACTGGCCACCATCGCGCGCCTGCCGCACGCTGCCTGGCAGGCCGCCAAGGAAGGTCTTGAGCGTGGCCCTGTCCTGGTCCAGGTTGCCAGGGCAGGGTACGCGCCGTCACTGGTGTGTGAAACCTGCCGGGAGCCGGCCCGCTGCGGGAACTGCCAGGGGCCCCTTGCGCTGGCCGGCACCTCCGCGCTTCCCCAATGCCGCTGGTGTTCCACGCCGGCGCCGGACTGGAAGTGCTCTCACTGCGGCGCCCGGCGGCTGCGGAAAGGTTCCACCGGAGTCCTCCGTACAGCCGAGGAGCTTGGCCGGGCCTTTCCCGGCACAACGGTCATCACATCGTCCGGCGACCAAGTGAAAGCCACGGTGGGGGCGGGAAAGTCGCTGGTGGTGGCGACCGTGGGGGCCGAACCGGTGGCGGAGGCCGGGTATGCTGCCGCCCTGCTGCTGGACGGCGATTCCCTGCTGCGCCGGGAGACTCTCCGGGCGGGCGAAGACACGGTACGCCGCTGGTTCAACGCCGCTGCCCTCGTCCGTCCCGCCCCGGACGGCGGGCTGGTGGTGGTCACCGCCACGGACACAGCAGCCACCGGCGCGCTGCTGCGCTGGGACCCGGCCGGCTATGCCCAGCGGGAACTGTCCCTGCGCGTGGAACTGCAGCTTCCCCCAGCGGTGCGCATCGCCTCGGTCACCGGGCCGCGCGCCGCCGTCGAACACTACACAGGTGCCGTGGCAGCGGACCTCGCCGGCGCGGGGATAACTATCCGCACCGCCGGTCCGGCGCCGCTGGTGCTCACCGCACCGCCTTCCGGCCGGCGCTCGGCCGAGGACGTCCGGACCCTGCTGTTCTTCCCCTATGGCCAGGCCGCCGCCGTCGTCCGTGTCCTGCGGGTGACCCGCGCAGCCGTGGCCGCCAAACGGGCCACGGACCCTGTGCAGCTGCGCCTGGACGGTGTTGACGTCCTCTAGGCTGGGGACGTTCTGTGACGGCCAGGGCAATGGTGCCTTGGGGACGTCCTCAGCGGCGCCTTTTCGCCACGACCTCGTGTGCCGCTTCCACCAGTTGGCGGGCCGATTCATCCCAGCTGAACTCCCGCGCCCGGGCCAGGGAGCGGCGCGACATGTCCTGCCAGTGCGCGTCGTCCTGCAGCTGCGCAACCGCGTCCGCGAACTGCCCGGGTGACTCCGGGTCCACGTAGGTGGCGGCGTCCGCGCCGACTTCCCGGAAGATGGGAATGTCGCTGGCGATCACCGGGGTACCCACGGCCATGGCCTCGACCAGGGGAAGGCCGTATCCCTCGGCCCGGGACAGGCTCACCAGCGCCGTCGCCCGGCGCAGCAGGCCGTCATACTCTGCGTCCGTCACGCCGTTGTGGAACACCACGGAGGCGCCCGGCGGGATGAGGCTTTCCAGCTCCGCCCGCCGCTCCGGCGTGATCCGGCTCAGCAGGTGCAGCGTGTATTTGGGCAGTCCGGCCATGCCGGCCACCATGGTTTCCACGTTCTTGTAGGGCATGAACGAACCCATGTAAATGATGGTCTTGTCCGCGCCGTCGCCAGGCTGGCGGGGTTCCTGCGCCGGTTGGGGAGCGTTGGCGATGATGCGGACGGGCCGGCGCGTCAGCCGGTACTTGGCCATCAGCGCCTCCGTGGTCCTGCTGATGGTGGCCACGGTGTCGGCCCGGTTGAGGAGCAGCCGCTGCGGCCAGAACGCTTTGTGGTAGAGGCGCCAGAGCAGCCGGACGGGGGCCGGCAGGAAGCCCGGGGGAGCGGGGTGCTCATAGTAGATGAGGTCGTGCAGCGTGAGGATCAGCCCGTACTTCCGGCCCCAGGTACCCATGGTCTGCATGGGGCACACCACCACGTCAGCCCCGGTGGCATTGACCTTCCGGGCAACGAACAGCTCCAGCGGCGACAGCGGACTGCTGATGAGCGTGTACGGCACGTCCGGCAGGAGGGCCAGCTGCCGGACGTCGGAAACCAGCATGGAGACATCCGCGATTTTTGCCGTGGCAGCGATCAGGCTGGCTCCGTAGCGGCTGATGCCGTCGTGATGGTCGGTACGGGTGAAACGTGCATCAATGACGATCTTCACGCGGGGTGGTCCTTCAGGAAGCTGCGGATGTGTCGGGCGGCCGGCTCCGGCGTTTCGTAGTGGATCAGGTGTCCGACGCCGGGAATCACCTTCAGTTCCCCGTCCGGAAGCAGTGACAGGAGGCGGTGCTGGCTGGGAAGGGTGGCGATTTCATCCTTTTCGCCCGCGATGAGCAGCACGGGGAGTTCGAGTTGTCCGGCCACCTCCGCCACGTGGTTGCTGACGGAGGCCGTGAACGACTCCAGCAGGCTGTCCCGGTCCGCGAAGGAACTGAAGTAGGCGTGGTGCTGGCCGTGGATGAAAGCCCTCAGCTCCCGGTCGCGGGTCTTGGCCATGGCCTCGCTCATGACCCGCACAATCAGCCGGTTGCGCAGCAGGGCCAGGCCCGGCCCGCGGGGGAGCCGTGCCGCCAGCCGGTAATACAGGACTGCCAGCCGCGTCATCACGCCCTTGGGTCCTTCCAGCGCCGGAGCAGCGATGGGGTTGATGAGGATCAGGGGACGCACGGCCTCCGGGTTGTTGGCCACGAAGTACGCAGCAAGGATGGAGCCGAATGAATGTCCCAGCAGCACGGTTTCCGGCCCCAGTCCCTGGGACGCCATGAAGTCACTGATGAACTGCCCGTAGCGCTCCACCGAGTGCGGGTCCCGGGCAAAGGCATCGGAGCTGCCGAAGCCGGGCAGGTCCGGCATGATGATGCGCATCTCCGGCAGTTTGTCCGCGACGCGCAGGAGCCCGTGGTGGTCGCCGCGGAACCCATGGACCACCAGGATGGTGCGGGTCTCCGGCGTTTCCTGCAGGGGCGCATAGGTCCAGAAGGCCACCGTGCCGCCGTCGATGGTCACGGTGGAGGCTGAGGTGCGGGCGGAAAGCCCCGCGCTCAGGTACGCAGGCGCAGGGGAGGTCCCCGGATTTACGGTGTCCATGCGCGGGCCTAGTTGACGTTGTCCGGGTGCGAGCCCGTCCGATGCCCGCGGTCCAGCGCGTTGATGGCCGCCAGGTCGCGTTCGGAGAGTTCGAAATTGAAGACGTTAAGGTTCTCCCGGATCCGCGCTTCGGAACTGGCCTTGGGAATGGCGATGTTCCCCAGCTGCATGTGCCAGCGAAGGATCACCTGCGCAGGCGTCCGGCCGTGCTCGGCGGCGCAGGCCTGGATCACCGGATCGGCCAGGACCTGGCCGCGGCCCAGCGGGCTCCACGCTTCTGTCCGGATGCCCAGGCCGGCGTGCTTGCTGCGCAGTTCCTCCTGCTGCAGCCACGGGTGCAGTTCGATCTGGTTGACGGCGGGAACCACCTCGGCACTTTGGAGCAGGCGGTCAAGGTGTGCCGGCTGGAAGTTGCTGACGCCAATGGCACGGACCCTGCCTTCGCGGTACAGCGTTTCCAGGGCCCGGTAGGTTTCCGGGAACAGGCCACGGCGTGGGCAGGGCCAATGGATGAGGTACATGTCCACGTAGTCCAGTCCCAGGTTGACCATGGAGTCGTCGAAAGCCCGCAGCGTGGCGTCGTAGCCGTGGTGGTCGTTCCACACTTTCGTGGTGATGAAGACGTCCTCCCGGCTCAGGGACGGCGACAGTTCCCCGGAGCCGCCGCTGCCTGTCCCGTCGCCCAACTGGGAACTGATGCCGCGGGCCACGCCGGTTTCGTTCCCGTACATGGCGGCGGTATCGAAGTGGCGGTAGCCGGCGGCGAGCGCGGTGGCCACGAGCCCTTCCGCCTCTGCTGGCGGCACCTTGTACAGCCCAAAGCCGAGCTGGTCTATCAGCACGCCGTTGTTCAGGCTGAGCCGGGGTGAGGTTCTCATGGCAACGACTCTACCCACTTCAGCTGGTCAGTCCCTCGTAATCGACTAGGCGGCGTGCGGTGGCTTCGTCCAGGATCAGGTCGGTGGCCAGCCTCGCTGCCAGGGCGCCGCGCAGGCCGTTGATCTTGGAAACCCCCGACACCACGCAGATCCTGCGGCGCACCTGCCGCAGCTGGGCAAGCGCCGGACCGGTGGACCTTTCGTTCAGGACGATCCCGTCGGAGGACCCGTCGGCGCGGAAGAAGACCGTGGCGACGTCACCCACCACGTCCGAGTTGGCAAGGGCGTTCAGGTCGTCCTCATCGAGGTACCCGCCCGCGTAGACGTGGCTGGGATAGTCGGCGTGCACGGAACCCACACCGAAGATGGCGATGCTCATCTTTGCCTGCAGCTCCAGCACGCGCTGCACGCTGCGTTCATTCCACATTGCCGTCTTGGTGGCGGCGTGGTCGAAGAAGGCCGGAACCGGGAACTGCTCCACCCGGGCTCCGTACGCGCTGCCGAACCTGCGCATGATGTCGCTGGCATAGGTAATGCCCGTGGTGTGCATGTTTCCGGCGCCGTTGAGCTGGACTATCACGCTGTCATGCGTGATTTTCCTGGTGAGGTGCCGGCTGACTGCACTGAGCGTTGATCCCCAGGCCACGCCGATAATGGCGTTGGAATCCACCAGGGGCCCGATGGTGCGCGCCGCCTGCATGGCCACGCGGTCGAGGGTTTCGGCTTCGTTGAGCGTGCCAAGGATGGGAACCACGTGGACATCAAGGTTGTACCGGCGGCGGATGATCCCTTCCAGTTCGGGTCCGGTGTCCAAAGGGTTGCGGATTTGGATCTGCACCAGGCCCGAATCCCGTGCGGACGACAAAAGGCGGGAAACCGTGGACCGTGACGTGCGCAGTTCACGCGCAATCGCGTCCATGGTGAGGTCCTGCAAGTAGTACATTTGTGCAGCTCGGAGGGCATCTGCGTCCCGTGAAAGTGCCATCTCACTTCCATTCTGCACGTTCGTGCATAGTCCTTGACTCCATTTTCCATTTCTCCGAACAATAGAGCAGAACGGCGGCGCTATCCAGTGCGTCCGCATCACACAAAGCCCCAAGGGAGTCGTTTTGGGACCCAAGGATTCAACTGTTCAACCCTCCTCTGTTTCAGTGCCCCGGCCGGGGGCCGGGCGCGCGTCCGTCCACAGCCTGCGGCAACGTCCGCACGCGAAGGTGCTGGTTGTTGGCGGTGGCATCAACGGAGTGGGCACCTTCCGTGATCTGGCACTCCAGGGCGTCGATGTCGCGCTCGTGGAACGCGGAGATTACTGCCAGGGCGCCAGCGGTGCGTCCTCGCACATGATCCATGGCGGAATCCGCTACCTCGAGAACGGCGAGTTCCGCCTGGTCCGGGAGTCCGTGGTGGAACGCAACCGCCTGCTCAGGATTGCGCCGCACTATGTCAAGCCGCTGCAGACAACCATCCCCATCTTCAGCACCTTCTCCGGCATCCTCTCGGCACCGCTGCGCTTCCTGACCCACAAGCAGCAGGGAAAGCCCAAGGAGCGTGGAGCGTTCCTCATCAAGGTGGGGCTTAGTCTCTACGATTCGTTCTCCAGGAACGGCGGGACGGTACCGCGGCACCAGTTCAGGACCCACAAGGCAGCCCTCGGGGAACTGCCCGCCCTGCGGCCCGACGTCAAATACACGGCCACCTACTTCGACGCGTCCGTCCACAACCCGGAGCGGCTGACCCTGGACGTCCTGCAGGACGGCGAAAAGGCCGGACGCGCCGGTAACGCGAGGGGCACCAGCGCACAGAGTGATACGGCCCGCGCCAGCAATTACCTGTCACTCCAATCCATGTCTGCAACCCCCAATCCGGGAACCGGCAGGGGAAGCACTGTCCGCCTTCGCGACGAACTGACCGGTGAGGAATTCGACTTCACGGCGGACATCATCGTCAACACCACCGGGGCCTGGGTGGACCACACCAACCAGGCAATGGGTGCGGCATCCTCGTTCATGGGAGGCACCAAGGGGTCCCACATCGTGCTGGACCACCCGGGCCTCCTCGCCGCCTGCCGCGGCCGGGAAATCTTCTTCGAGCACACCGACGGCCGGATCGTTCTCATCTACCCCATGGGCGACCGGGTTCTCGTGGGCACCACGGACGTTGACGCGGACATGTCGGAGGACGCCGTCTGCACCGACGAGGAGATCCAGTACTTCTTTGAACTGATCAACCACGTCTTCCCCTCGGTCGACGTCACACCAGAGGACATCGTGTACACGTTCTCGGGTGTCCGCCCCCTGCCCAGCCATGACGCCACCCAGCCCGGCTTCGTCTCACGTGATTACCGCATCGAACGCCGCGCGTCCGCACCTGAGGGGAGCGGCGCCGTCGTGCTGAGCCTGGTGGGCGGCAAATGGACCACCTTCCGTGCCCTTGCCGAGCACCTGACCAACGAGGTCCTCAGTGAACTCGGCGTGCAGCGCAAGGTGTCCACGGCGCAGCTCCCCATCGGCGGCGGCGCCGGTTTCCCTGCCGACGAAGCTGGCGTGCAGAAATGGATCAAGGCCCACATGGCCGGCGGCCGGGATGCAGACCGCACGGCCGGACTGCTGACCCGCTACGGGACCCGGGCCGAAGAGGTCATCGCCTACCTCGATGCCGAGCCCGACCACGCGCTGCGGTCCACCCGTGAACTGAGCGTCCGTGAACTGGAATTCATGGCGGCCAATGAGCAGGTGGGGCACCTGGTGGACGTCCTCATCCGGCGTACCTCCCTGGCCTTCCGCGGACTGGTTACCGGTGAACTCCTCAACGAAGTGGCGGAAGTCCTGTCCGTCCCGCTCCAGTGGGACGCGGCGGCGCGCGCCGCCGAGATCAAGCACGCACAGGACGTGCTGCAGCGTTTCCACCGCGTGGAAACGCACAGCCTGGTCGCCTAAGGCCAGGTTTCCGGCCGGGGCGTTACAGCGTCCCGGCCACACGGTCCTTCACCAGCGGAGGACCGACAACTAAACAAAGAAATGGAGTCAAAGATGTCTCTAGGAATAGTCTTCCTCTCCGAAGTCTTTGGCACGGGCATGCTGACCCTGTTGGGTTGCGGCGTCGTTGCCAACGTGGCTTTGCGGGGGACAAAAGGCAACAGTGGCGGCTTCCTGATGGTCACTTGGGGATGGGGCATTGCCGTCTTCTGTGGTGTCTTCGTCGCCGCCAAGTCGGGCGCGCACCTGAACCCTGCCGTCACGCTCGGCCTGCTGCTCAATGGCAAGGCTGAATATGCGCCGGGAGTCACCGTAGACTTCGCTTCCACCCTCACCTACTTCGGTGGCGAGATGGTGGGTGCATTCCTTGGTGCCGTGGTCTGCTGGCTGGCCTACAAGCAGCACTTCGACGACGAACCCGAGCCTGCCAGCAAGCTTGGGACCTTTTCCACCGGCCCTGCCATCCGGTCCACCCCATGGAACCTGATCACCGAAATCATCGGCACTTTTGTGCTGGTCTTCGTCATCCTCACCCTCGGCGGTACCCCCTCAGGGCTCGGCCCGCTGGCAGTAGCGCTGCTCGTGGTCGGTATCGGTGTTTCCCTCGGCGGCCCCACCGGCTACGCCATCAACCCTGCCCGTGACCTGGGACCGCGCATCGCCCACGCTGTGCTTCCCATCAAGGGCAAGGGCTCCAGCGACTGGAGCTATTCGTGGATTCCTGTGGTCGGCCCGCTTGTGGGCGGCGCCCTGGGTGGACTCGTCGCCCGGATTGTCCCGATCATCATCACGGCCGCTTCCTGACCCGTACTCATCACAGCCATTAACAAGACAAGGACGTCATCATGAACCAGTACGTAATCGCCATTGACCAGGGCACCACCAGCACCCGCGCCATCATCTTCGACCACAGCGGCGCCATAGTCTCCTCCGGCCAGATGGAACATGAGCAGATCTTCCCGCAGGCAGGATGGGTGGAACACGACGCCGCGGAAATCTGGAACAACACCCGTGAGGTCATCGGCTCGGCCCTCTCCAAGGCGAACCTGACGCGGCACGACATTGCCGCCGTCGGCATCACCAACCAGCGTGAAACAGCCGTCGTGTGGGACAAGACCACAGGCAAGCCGGTGTACAACGCCATCGTGTGGCAGGACACCCGCACCCAGGACATCGTCGACGAACTGGGCAGGGACGGCGGCGCGGACCGTTTCAAACAAAAGGTGGGCCTGCCGCTGGCCACCTACTTCTCCGGCACCAAGATCAAATGGATCCTGGACAACGTTGACGGCGCCCGTGAAAAGGCAGAGGCCGGGGACCTGGTGTTCGGCAACACCGACGCCTGGGTCCTCTGGAACCTCACGGGCGGCGTGGACGGCGGTGTCCACGTCACCGATGTCACCAACGCCTCCCGGACCCTGTTCATGGACCTCGAAACCCTGCAGTGGGACGACGAAATCCTCGGGATCTTTGGCGTGCCGCGAAGCATGATGCCGGAGATCAAGTCCTCCTCAGAGGTTTACGGCACCGTCCACAGCTCGCAGCTGCTGCGGGAAACGCCGGTGGCGGGCATCCTGGGCGACCAGCAGGCCGCCACATTCGGCCAGGCCGCCTTTGAAGCAGGAGAAGCCAAGAACACCTACGGCACCGGCTGCTTCCTGATCTTCAACACGGGCGAGGAAATTGTCCACTCGAAGAACGGGCTGCTGACCACCGTGGGCTACAAGCTGGGCGATGCCAAGCCGCACTACGCCCTGGAAGGTTCAATCGCCGTGACCGGCTCGCTGATCCAGTGGCTGCGCGACAACCTGGGCATGATCAGCAGCGCCCCCGAGGTGGAAACCCTGGCCGCATCCGTCAAGGACAACGGCGGCGTCTACATCGTCCCCGCGTTCTCCGGCCTCTTCGCCCCGTACTGGCGCTCCGACGCGCGGGGGGCCATCGTGGGCCTGACCCGGTTCGTTAACAAGAACCATATCGCCCGGGCAGCCCTGGAGGCCACGGCATTCCAGACCCGCGAGGTGCTTGACGCCGTCAACGCGGACTCCGGCGTTCCGCTGACCGAACTGAAGGTCGACGGCGGCATGGTCGCCAACGACGCATTGATGCAGTTCCAGGCGGACATCCTCGGCGTCCCGGTGATCAGGCCCAAGGTCATCGAGACCACGGCGCTGGGGGCAGCCTACGCGGCTGGCCTGGCTGTTGGCTTCTGGAAGGACCTGGGCGAGTGCTCGGCCAACTGGTCCGAGGACAAGCGCTGGGAACCGCAGATGGACAAGGCCGAACAGGACCGCCAGATGCGGCTCTGGAAGAAGGCTGTCACCAAGTCCATGGACTGGGTCGACGAGGACGTGCGCTAGGCAGCACTCTCTGCGGCCCGGACAGCAGTGGACAATCCGGGCAGCAGTGAAAAGGGAGGGCGGCATTGGTGCCGCCCTCCCTGTTCACGGGCTCCGGTCAGGAGATGTCCGGTTCCGAGGCTCAATCGCAGAGTTGGGCCCGCGGTGTCTTCGCGTAAACGCTCCTGCTGACCTCGTAGCCCCTCGCGTCCTGCTCCAGGGCCTCCTCATTGACACGGGCGAAGTGCCGGGCATCCAGCTGCCGCACTTTCACCAGATCCATGAATTCCTGGTCGGAACCGCCCACTGCAGTGACCTTCACCAGCCCGGTTCCGGCTGAATAGAACTTTCGCTGATGCCCGGCGTCAGGTGGTTCCAGAGGGTTGAATTCATCGATCACCAGCACGTCGTTGTAGCAGCCCGTAGGAACACAAACGTGCTGGTCCTGCTTGAAGACTTGCCCGCAGTCAAGGAAATCCACCTTCGGTGCGTACGCCTGCACATACGGAGGAGTATCTGTCCGGGGCGTGGCCTTCATTGCGATACCGGCCTGCGCCTTCGCGATGCCGCTGATGAAGGTGCTTGGTGCGCCGGCCAACTTGCCGTTTTCGTATTCCTCGGGGTATTCGCCGAACAGCCAGACGGCGCCGCTGGTGCTCTGCGCGAAGAACGCCAGCTCGGATTCGACCAGTTCGCCGTTGTCATAATCGCGGTCCCACACCACCTGCGTGGTGATGCCGTCAATCACTTTCGTCAGCCCTGTCACGGTGCTGACCACGCTGTGCGCGTGGACGCCGTCCGAAGAGGACACCTCCCCAGTGGTTGTGAATTGCATGCCCGGCTTGAGCGGGAACCATTTGTTGTCGATATGCGGTTTTGTCTGGAAATCAGAAGGGTCGAAGTTGATCGCAGAGCCGGGACCGCAGAGCTCCGGTGGTTGTTGTGCCGCGGCCGCGGTGGCGGCGGACGTCACGGTGAGCGTCGCCAGGACAAGCATGAGCGTGGAACCGTATGCGGTGAATCGCTTTTGTCGATGGAACATGGCCGGCCTTTCGTTGTGAGTGGGTTTTGTGCACCCTGCCGCTATCCAGCGGGGGCTGGTTCCGGGTTGGGGCGGCGAGTGCCGCGGGCCGGGCGCCGCTTGGCGAAGCGGAGGTACAGCGACGGCACAATGAAGAGGTTCAGCAGGGTGGACGTGACGAGGCCGCCCAGGATGACCACTGCCATGGGGTGTTCGATTTCGTGGCCCGGGACATTCCCCATGACCACCAGGGGCACCAGGGCCAATCCGGTTGCCAGGGTGGTCATGAGGATCGGGGACAGCCGCTCCGCTGCCCCGCGCAGCACCAGGTCACGGCCAAAGGTCTCACCCTCGTCCCTTTCCAGATGCTGGCAGTGGCTGATGAGCAAAATGCCGTTGCGCGCAGCGATACCCATCACCGTCAGGAAGCCCACAACCGAGCCCAGGGAAAGGATCCCGCCGGACATGAAGGCGGCGAAAACCCCGCCCACCAAGGCGATCGGCAGGGTCAGAAGGGACAGTACGGCGAGCCGCCAGCTCCGGAATGATGTTTGGAGGAGCAGGAGGATCAGGACGAGGGCAGCGGCGGCGAAAATCATCAGGCGGTTCGTGGCCGCCTCGCGTTCGGTGTATTCGCCAAGCAGCTGCACGCTGTAACCGGCCGGCAGGTCCAGGGTGTCAAGGCGTTGCTGCAGCTCGCGGGCGACGTTGCCGAGGTCTGCGCCCGATGCCAGGAACGATCCAACTTCAACGCGGCGCGATCCGTTGGTACGGTCAATCTGGTTCGGCACCGGCTGAAGGGCCACGGTGGCCAGATCAGCGAGGCGGACCCGCTGGCCGGTGGGCGTGTCGATCGGCAGGTCTTCGATGCTGGTAACGCTGGACCGGGTGGCGGGAGTGCTCCAGACGTGGACGTCGTAGGCACGTCCGTCGCGGAAGACGTCGCCTACCTCCTCGCCAGCCACGAGCGTGGCTGCCGCACGTCTCACATCGCCAGGTTTCAGTCCGTATTTCTGTGCCTGGGCCAGGTTGACCGTGACAGAGATCTGCGGGACCTCAACCTCAAGGGAGACATGGGCGTCCTGGGTGCCGTGGATGCCGTCCAGGATGTCTTTGACCCGTTGGGCCTGTTCACGCAGCACGTTGAGGTCATCCCCGTAAACGCGGACGAGGATCGGCTCACTGGCTCCCGTGAGGACCTCTTCGATCCGTTCCTTCAGGTAGGTCTGGACGTCCCGGTGCAGGCCGGGATACCCGTTGACAACGTCCTGCACGGCGGCGAGCGTCTCGTCGTAGTTGGCGTGACGGTCAATGCTGATCCAGTGCTCGCCCGCGTTGACGCCAACAATCTCGTCGGCGGTGAAGGCCTGACCAATGTGTGTACCGCAATTCAGGACGCCGGGCACTTTGAGGAACTCCTCGCAGCCGCGCTGCGAGATCCGATATTCCTCCGCGGCTGACGTTCCCGGCTGTGAGACCCAGTGCATCAGGAAGTCCCGTTCCTTGAAAGTGGGGAACAGGGATGAGCCCAGGAGGGGTGCTATCGCCAAACCTGCCAGGGCGACGACTCCGAATCCCGCGTAGCCGTAGCGGGGCCGCTTCATCATGCCTGACAGGACCGCGTGGTAGCCGCGCTTGAGCACGCGGACGAGGGGAGCGTCACGCTCCTCCAGTTTGGCGTTACCGAGGAGGATCAGTGCCAGGGCCGGAGTGACCGTCAGCGCCACCAGCATTGAGGCGAGTACTGCCAGCGTGTAGGTGATTGCCAGCGGCCGGAAGAAGACGCCCGTCAGTCCATCCAGGAAGAAGATGGGTACTGCCGCCACCACAATGATCAGGGTGGCATAGACGATGGGGCTCCGCATCTCGAGCGAGGCTTTCAACACCACCGAGGACGTGGATTCGCCGCTGCCCCGGGCGCGGTGCTGCCGCAGCCGCCGCATGATGTTTTCGACGTCGATGATGGCGTCATCGACCACGACCCCGACCGCAATGACCAGCCCCGCAAGGACCATCGTGTTGATCGAACTCGCGGTGAAATACAGGACCAGGGCAGCTGTGAGCAATGACAGCGGAATCGCGATGAGGCTGATGAGGGCTGTCCGCCATTGGAAGAGGAAAGCGCCCAGGATCAGGACGACGAGCAGGCAGCCGAGCAGCAGGGCCAGGCTGAGGTTGGAGATGGATTCCTCCACAAAGCTTGCCGGGCGGAAGATAGTGGTGTCGAAGCTGATTCCACTCAAGCCGGGCTGCAACTCATGCAGGGCCTCCTCAACGCCCTTGGTCACGTCCAGGGTGTTGCCCCAGGGCAGTTTCTCGACAATGAGCATGAGCCCATGGCCGCTATTGATGACGGCGTCACCGATGAGTGGCTGGTGGTCTTCCACTACTTGGGCTACGTCGCCAAGGTGGAGGGGCACGCCGTCCTTTTCACGGATCGTCACCTGGGCCAGGTCGGCGGGAGTCTTTATCGGCTGGACGTGCCGAACCCCCATTCTCTGGTTGGGGCTGTCAATAAAGCCCCCGGTGCCGATGAACCTTCCGGGCGAGTACCTGAGCAGGCCTGCGTCGAGGGCGCCGGCGGTGACTTCCATGACCTGGTTGAGGGAAACGTCCTGGGCTTTGAGCTTGTCGGGTTCCACCTGCACCTGCAGCATCTGGAGCCGTTCCCCCCAAATTGCCACGTTGGCCACACCGGGAACCCGCAGGAGTCGGGCCCGGATGGTCCAGTAGGACAGCATGGACATCTCAATGAGCGAGTGCTCGGATGACGTCATTCCTATCTTCATCACCCTGCTCGTGGCGGACAGCGGCTGCAGCATGACCGGCGGGGCCGCCCAGGTCGGCAGCGCCGCTGTCACGGACGCCATGCGTTCCGAGACCTGCTGGCGGGCGTTGAGCAGGTCGGTGCCCGGATGGAAGAGCAACACGATCGAAGACAGCTGCGCAACGGATTTGGACCGCAGCTCGTCCAGTCCCGGCATGCCGCCTACCGCTGCCTCGATGGGAACGCTGACCAGCTCTTCGACTTCCTGGGCAGTCAGGCCAAGGCACGCGGTCTGGATTTCGACCCGGGGTGGGGCGAATTCGGGAAAGACGTCCACGGACGCGGCACCCAGCTGCAGGGATCCGAGCAGCATGACCGCACACGCGATGGCGACGACGATCGTCCTAAACCTGAGGCTGACCCCGATTATCCAGCGCATGTCACTGGGCCGTGTCGAATTCCGCGCCAAAAAGCTCCTCAGCGCCCGTGGTCACCACCGTTGTGCCGGGAGGCGGCCCGTCGCCCAACTGCGCAACATCGGCGTTGATGCGTTCGACGGTGATTGGCGCGCGGACGTAAACCAGGGGCTCGGGGTTGGTGTAGACCCACGTCTTGCCGGTGCTGTCATACAGGATGGCCGCATAGGAGACGGTGAGCTTCCCGGTCTGGGGGTCCGTCGCCACCTGGACAGTGGTAAGCCCAAGGCGTTGGACAGCGTGATCGGTGAGCGTGATGCGGTGAAGGTCCGTTCCCGGCACCGTGGCAATGGCCGCCGGGTCGTTGGCTGACGCCGCTTCGGACACTTGGGCGCACCCTGCAACCAGGAGTGACAGGAACGCCGCGATAATGAGGGCTGCGTGCTTCCTGGCGGGCCCTGCTGGAATGGATTTCATCACACAACCTGGTTTTCAGTAGGTTCATAGGTGGCGTGGCCGTCGCTGTGTGCTGGTGCCTTCGGCGCGAAGGCGAGCAGTACGGCGGGTACCACGAACAGGGTGGACAGGGTGGAGGTCAGCAGGCCGCCCCAGATGATCACGGCAAGCGGTTGAATGATTTCCGTTCCTGCCACGCCGCCGAACAGGACGAGGGGCACAAGTGCAAGTGCCGTCATCCCGGCCGACATCAACGTCGGACCCAGCCTGTCCCTCGCCGCATGGACCACCAGGCCAGGCATCGGCACGTCGCCGCCCCGGGCCTGTAGTGTCCGGACGCGTTCCGCCATCAGCAGGGTGCCCCGGGCCGCGATCCCCAGCACGACGGCGAACGCCACCAGTGCGACCAGGGAATTTACCGCCCCGGTAACCAGGGCGGCAAGCACGCCTCCGGAGAGCGAAAGGACCAGGCACAGGGCGAGCGGGACGGCGAGCCGCCAGCTTCCGGCAGCAGTCTGCAGAAGCACCAGGATGCCGGCCGCGGCAATGGCTCCGAGCAACCAGAGCCACTGGATGTTGCTTTGCTGCTGGGCATACTGCGTGAGGATTTCGGCGTGGTACGACACCGGGAACTGCATCTTTTGGAGGCCCGCATTAATGTCGTTTTGGATGTCGCTCAGGGGCCGGCCCTGGATATCGGCTTTCACGTCAAGGCGGCGATAGGTGTCATCGTGAAGAATGACGGACTCGTTTCCGACCATATTGACCTGGGCGACGTCGCCCAGGCGGGCATGCCCGCCGCTGGGGGTGTCGATGATCAGGTCACGAACGCTGTCCAGGCTGTTCCGCGTGGACGGGACCCCCTTGACGATGACCGAGAAGACCTTCTGCTGTTCGTAGAGGTTGCCCACTTCGATACCTTGCACCAAGGCGGCCGCAGCGCGTCGAACATCCCCGGGGGCGACGCCGGCCTTCTGCGCCTTGGCAAGATCAACCGTGACCTCGGCAATGGGCTGCTCGGGGGGAACGTCAACATGGGCGTTCGCAATGCCGGCGGTGTGTTCCAGAATCTGCTGCACCTCCGACGCCTTCTGCCGCAGGATCGCGGGGTCCAGGCCGTAGACCCGGACGGCGAATCCGCTGTCCGCAGCGTCCCGGATCGCGTCGAGGCGCTCCTGGGGATAGGTCGATACCTTGCTGGTCAGCCCGGGGTAGCCGGCAATGACCTGCTTGACGGCGGCAGCAGTATCCCTGAAGGACGCATCGTGTGCCACGCTGACCCAAAGTTCACCCGAACTTACGTCACCGACCTGGTCGGAGGTGATGGCCCGGCCAACGTGGCCTCCCACATTGGCCACGCCGGGCACGCCGCGCAGCTCGCCCGCCGCCGCCTCCGTGATCCGGCTCATTTCCTGGTCCGAGGTACCAGCGATCGCGCTCCAGTGCACCACCAGGGTCTTGTCCGCCATTACCGGCACCACGGGGTGGCCGGCTGCCAGCTGGGGCATCAAGGCCAGCCCCGCCAGCGCCACAACGGCGGAAGCAGCGAACATCCATTTAGCCCCTCCCCTCAGGCGGACCAGGAGCCGGCCGTAGCCCACCTCGAGCCGCTTCAGCGACCGGCGTTCCCGCGGCGCGTTCAACGCTCCGGGGAGGACGAACACCAGCGCGGCTGTGACGGCCAGCGCCACGATCATCGAGACTGCCAGGGCAAGCAGGTAGGCCAGGACAAGTGGACCGAAAAGGGCTCCATTCTCACCTGTGAAGAAGAATGCCGGCATCGTGGCCAGCGCCATGATCAACAGCGAGTAGAGAATCGGAGTACGAACCGAGCGAAGGGCCTCCGGAATCAGGCCCGAGCCCCGCTGGGTATCGTGCAGCGCGTCCCCGCGTTTCCTGGCGGAAAGGTTCGCCGCCACCACCCCACTGAGGTCCTCGGCGACGTCGCCCACGATAACCGCGAGGGCGAGCACCATGCCCGCGAACACCATGGAGTTCATCCCGACCCCGCGCCAGTACAGGACAAGGGCCGCCGCGGTGAGTGCCACCGGGATGGTGACCAGGCTGATGACAGCGGCACGCCATGACCGGAAGAACGCCCAGAACATCGCGACGATGACCAGCAATGTGATGAGAAGGCCGACGCCGATTACGCCGACTTCCTCCTCGATGAAGGACGCCTGCCGGTAAACGGTGGTGTCCACCTGTACCCCGGGCAGGCCCGGCTGGAGTGCGCGCAGTGCCTCGTCCACGCCCCGCGTCACGTCCATGGTGTTGGTCTCGGGGAATTTCTCGATCACCAGGAGGAGCTCGGTTTCCTTGCTCAGGAGGGCATCGCCGATCAGTGGCTGGTGGTCCGTTTGAACCGTGGCGACGTCCTTAAGGAGGAGGTTCCCCGCCGGACTGTCCAATGGAACCTGACCCAGGTCCTGGGGAGTGGTGATTGGCAGGACGTGCTGGACGCCGATCCGCTGGTGTCCGGTCTCGAAGAAGCCGCCCGTTCCCGGGGTGGAGGCCTCCAGGTAGCTCAGCGGTGATACCCATACTGAGTTGCCGGTGGTCTTGATGACATCGTCCAGCGTGACGCCTTTGGCTGCAAGCTGACCCGGATCCACCAGGACCTGCAGTTGCTGATCCCGTTGGCCCCAGATGGCCACGTTGGCGACACCAGGCACCGCCAGGAGGCCTGGCTTCATCGTCCAGCGGGCCAGGACAGACATGTCGATGGCCGACATGTCCTTTGACGTGAGCTTGATCATCATCACCCGGCTGGTGGATGAGAGCGGCTGCATGAGGACCGGCGCTGCTGACACGTTCGGCAGTGCGCGGGCCTGGGTAAGGCGCTCAGAGACCAGCTGGCGTGCCCGGAAAAGGTCAGTCCCCGGCTTGAAGACCATCTGGATCGAGGACAGCCCGGGGAGGGACTTGGATCGGATCGCCTCCACCCAGGCAACGCCGTTCAGCAGGTCGGCCTCCATCGGGGAGGTGACGAGCTGTTCCACCTCGGCGGCCGAGAGCCCCAGGGCCTCCGTCTGGATCTCCACCTGCGGCGGGGCGAATTCCGGATAGGCATCAACGGACATGCCCGGCAAACTTGATAACCCAAAAGCGAGAATTCCCGCAGCCAATGCCAGGACCAACAACCGGAACTGGACAGCCCAGCGAATTATGGCGGTCATGACCAGTACCACGGTGATTGCCTGGCCCACAACCCGGGAGCTTCGGTGCGGACCTTTACTTTTGCGGGGGCGAAGCTGCTGTCCGCCAGTTGTCGTGCGGGAAATCTACGCCAAGAACACATTTCGGGCTCCTCGACCTGAGACCGTTCAGTACCCCGCAGACTTGCCATCACTGTGGACCGCATAGCATAACTTGGCAAGAGTACTTAGCCCCTCAACTTTGCGGCTCCGGCAGTAGGGGGAGCACCCAATTCGGGGGGTGGTGGCTTTAGGGGGATGCGGGCTCCGGCGTGTGCCCTCATCGGCTGGGCGGTAATCCGGCACTTGTTTACACTGGGGGTGCGCTAAAGTAGAGCCATGCGTGCGATCCTTCTGCTTAGTTAGCCGCCGGCTCCGGATATCGGATAGCTGAGCGGCAGCCCCTCCCTTGGCGAGGGGCTTTTGTGTGTCCGGGGTATGGCGCCGGGCCGGCAGCAGGAGGATCAGGCCGTTATGGCAGCACCGATGCCGTAACAGAACAGAAGAGGGCAGCAGTGGGCGTTCAGCCGGAGACAGAGACCGGAACAGCAACAACAGTATCGGCGGAGCCTGAGGAGGGCACCTACAGTTTCACCGCCATGGAGGCCAAATGGCCCCAGGTGTGGGAGGACCTCAAGGTCTTCACCCCGGTGGATGACGGGTCCCGGGAGCGCCGCTACGTGCTTGACATGTTCCCGTACCCGTCCGGTGACCTGCACATGGGCCACGCCGAAGCGTTCGCCATGGGTGACGTCGTGGCCCGCTACCTGCGCCAGAAGGGGTACGACGTCCTGCACCCCATCGGCTGGGACTCCTTCGGCCTGCCCGCGGAGAACGCTGCCATCAAGCGCAACGCCCACCCCAGCGAGTGGACCTACGCCAACATCGACACCCAGGCAGCGTCCTTCAAGCGGTACGCCATCTCCGCCGACTGGTCGCGCCGCCTCCACACCTCCGACCCCGAGTACTACCGCTGGACCCAGTGGCTGTTCAAGCGCTTCTACGAGCGCGGGCTGGCCTACCGGAAGAACTCCCCGGTCAACTGGTGCCCCAAGGACCAGACCGTCCTGGCCAACGAGCAGGTGGTCAACGGCGCCTGCGAGCGCTGCGGCACCACCGTGACCAAGAAGTCGCTCAACCAGTGGTACTTCAAGATCACCGACTACGCGGACCGCCTGCTGGATGACATGGACGAGCTGCGCGGCCACTGGCCCGAGCGCGTCCTGGCCATGCAGAAGAACTGGATCGGCCGGTCCGAGGGTGCCCACGTCAACTTCGTGATCGAGGCCGACGGCGGCAAGCCCGCCAAGGAGGTCACGGTCTTCACCACCCGCCCGGACACCCTGTACGGGGCAACCTTCTTCGTGGTGGCTGCCGACGCGCCGCTCGCCGTCGAACTTGTCACGGACGACCACGCAGCTGCCCTGGACGAATACCGTGAACGGGTCAAGGCGCTCTCCGAGATCGAACGCCAGTCCACCGAGCGCGAAAAGACCGGTGTCTTCACCGGCCGCTACGCCATCAACCCGCTGAACGGCGAAAAACTGCCGGTCTGGGCTGCCGACTACGTCCTGGCCGACTACGGCACGGGCGCCATCATGGCCGTGCCCGCGCATGACCAGCGGGACCTCGACTTCGCCCGCGCGTTCAACCTGCCGGTCCGCGCCGTCCTGGACACCGGCGAAGAGGATCCCGCCGTCTCGGGCACCGCCACCTCGGGGGAGGGCACCCTGATCAACTCCGGCGAGCTCGACGGACTGCCCAAGGCCGAGGCCATCCCGGCGGCCATCACCATCCTGGAGCGGCAGGGCACCGGCGAGAAGTTCGTGAACTTCCGGCTCCGCGACTGGCTCCTGAGCCGGCAGCGGTTCTGGGGCACCCCCATCCCCATCATCCACTGCCCGTCCTGCGGCGAAGTCCCCGTTCCCGATGAGCAGCTGCCCGTGACCCTTCCCTCGGACCTCCGCGGCGAGGACCTGGCCCCGAAGGGCACCTCGCCGCTGGCCGCGGCCGAGTCCTGGGTCAACGTCGAATGCCCCACCTGCCACGGCCCTGCCAAGCGGGACACCGACACCATGGACACGTTCGTCGACTCCTCCTGGTACTTCCTGCGCTTCGTCTCCCCGCACTACACCGGGGGCCCCTTCGATCCGGAGAAGATCAACGACTGGATGCCCGTGGGCCAGTACGTCGGCGGTGTGGAGCACGCCATCCTCCACCTGCTGTACGCCCGCTTCTTCACCAAGGTCATCCACGACCTGGGCATGATCGACGCCGACGAACCCTTCAGCGCCCTGCTGAACCAGGGCCAGGTACTCAACGGCGGCAAAGCCATGAGCAAGTCGCTGGGCAACGGCGTGGACCTCGGCGAGCAGCTCGACAAGTACGGCGTGGACGCGGTCCGGCTGACCATGATCTTCGCCTCCCCGCCGGAGGACGACGTCGACTGGGCCGATGTTTCGCCGTCGGGCTCGGCGAAATTCCTGGCCCGCGCCTGGCGCCTGGCGCAGGACGTGGCCAGCGGGCCCGGCGTGGACGCCACCACCGGCGACCGCGCGCTGCGGTCGGTAACGCACCGCACCATCGCGGACGCCGCTGAACTGCTGGACGCCAACAAGTTCAACGTGGTGGTGGCCAAGCTGATGGAGCTGGTCAACGCCACCCGCAAGGCCATTGACTCCGGCGCAGGGGCGGCGGATCCGGCGGTCCGCGAAGCCGCTGAAGCCGTCGCCGTGATCCTCAGCCTCTTCGCGCCATACACCGCCGAGGACATGTGGAACCTGCTGGGCCACCCGGCGTCGGTGGCCAACGCAGGCTGGCCCGCCCACGATCCCGCGCTCCTGGTCCAGGACACGGTCACCGCCGTTGTCCAGGTGCAGGGCAAGGTCCGTGACCGGCTTGAGGTGTCCCCGGACGTCTCCGAGGATCAGCTCCGCGAGCTGGCCCTGGCGTCCGACAACGTCCAGCGCGCCCTTGACGGCCGCGGCATCAGGACAGTCATCGTCCGTGCGCCTAAGCTGGTCAACATCGTCCCGGCATAAGCGCTGCACCCTGCAGCACGCACCGGCCGCCGGAAGTTTTCCGGCGGCCGGTGCTGACTGATCCGGACACCGTCTCCAGGAGGCCCCTTGCCCGACAGTAATGCCGCTGCCTGGCCATGGGTCCGTGCACGGCTGTCAGGCCTCCGTCCCGGGGCGCGTCCGGGGACGCGGCGGGCGGCCGGGAGCGCTGAGGTGCGCACAGCCGTCGTCACTGATTCCGCTGCCGCCCTGCCTGCGGACTATGCAGGCAGGCTGCCGCGGGACGGCATCCTGACCGTGACACCCATGCCCGTCATGGTGGGCCGGGAAATCTACGGCGAGGGTGAAGACGACATCCTCGAGACCATCGCCGTGGCGCTGGCCTCCGGAACGCAGGTCAAAACATCCAGGCCGTCACCGGGCCAATTTGAGCAGGCGTACCGCGCGGCCGAACTCCGGGGATTCCAGGCGGTCGTTTCCGTCCATATCTCCGGGGAACTTTCCGGCACTGCCGACGCGGCCCGGCTTGCTGCGGCAAAGGTGGGGATCCCCGTGGAGGTGGTGGATACCCGAACCGTGGGCATGGCACAGGGGATGGCCGTGCAGGCTGCCGTGGAGGCAGCCGCCGCCGGCGCCGACCATGCCGGGGTTGCTGCCGCGGCAGCGGCCCAGGCAGCCCGCACCAAGGTCTTCTTCTACGTCCCCAGCCTGGAACAACTGCGGCGGGGCGGACGGATCGGCGCCGCGGCCTCGCTGCTGGGCACCATGTTTGCCATCAAACCTATCCTTGCGGTCGACGGCGGCAGGATCGTCCCGCTGGAGAAGGTGCGGTCAGGTGCCAGGGCCGTGGCGCGCCTTGAGGAAATCGTGGTGGCCGAAGCGGCGGCGCGTCCGGGAGAGGCCGTGCGCCTGGCCGTCCATCATTTCGGGAACTCCGAAGAGGCGGAGAGCCTGGCCGCGCGGCTGGAAGCGGCACTTCCCGAATGCCCGCCCGCCCAGATCAGTTCCCTCCCGGCAGTCCTCGCTGCCCATGCGGGCCTCGGCGTCCTTGCGGTCATCGTGGGCAGGACGGCCGCCGATGGGGGGACGGACGGCGGACCGGGCGCCGAAGCGCACCTTTCCACATAGCCTCTTTGCCGGCTGCCGGTCGGCGGACCGTGTTCCTAGGGTGGAGCTATGTCACGCCGGGATGCTGGAGCAGCAGGTCAGCAGGCGCGCCATGTGAGGGCGAGGCTCCATGCCACCCTGCGGGAGGGACCTTCCGGGCTCCTGCAGGACGGGGCCGGCCCCGACGGTTTTGAGTACCGGGGTTCCGGTGACGCGGGCGGAGACAAACCCGGCAGTGGCTCCGGAGCTGGTTCCGGTGTGGCGCCTTCGCTCCGGTGGCGGGTGGGGCTGCGCGTCGCCGTGCTGCTGGCTGTTCTGGCCGTGGCCGCGGGAGCCTGGTTTTGGTGGCAGGCCGGGGCGGCCGCGCCCCAGGTCCTGCCGTTGGGCGGCACCGGTTCCGGCGGCGCATCAGCAGCGGCCGGTGACAGTGGTTCCGTCCAGGGCGGGGCCCCAGCCCCACCGGATTCCGGCAGCGGGCAGGGCGGCTCCGCGTCAGCGGGGACGGTGGTGGTGCACGTTGTTGGCGCCGTGGCCAGACCCGGTGTTATCCGGCTGCCGCACAGCAGCCGCGTTGACGACGCCATCGCTGCGGCGGGCGGTGCGACTCCGGACGCCGACGTCAACCGGCTCAACCTTGCCCTCGTGGTGGAGGACGGCCAGAAAATCCACGTTCCGCGGCAAGGGGAACCCCAGGCCTCCGCGGCCGGTGCCGCAGGTCCGGACGGCACTGGGTCAATGGGTGCTGGTTCAGGCACTGCGCAGCAGGGGACGGTACCCGGCCAGACCGGCGGAAAGGTCAACCTCAACACCGCGGACGCTGCCACGCTGGACACGCTGCCAAAAGTCGGGCCGGTCCTGGCCCAGCGGATCGTGGACTGGCGGAAGGAACACGGCCCCTTCAAGAGCGCGGAAGAACTGGACGCCGTCGACGGCGTGGGACCAAAGATGCTTGAGGCCTTGCTCCCGCTGGTGACGGTCTAGGGACGGCCGTGGGAGCGAATTCAGGAAGGGGAGGCCGGGACAAGGGTCAGGGATGGAATGCGCCCGATCCCGGCGGCGGAAAGCAACGGCGCAGTCCCTGGCACCGCTTCATCGAATCCGCGGTGAATGGCCCCGGCCTGGAACCACAGGCTCCGACGCCTCCAGGCGCAACGGAAGCCTCCGGGACCCCTTCCCCGCCTTCGACACCGGCCCACCCACGGACCCCCTGCTTGCCGGCCACCGGGCACCGGCCGCTGCAGGGGCACTGGACGCGCGCCGTGCACCACGTGCGCCAGCGGGTGGCCGATGGCGGCAAGGCCCAGGAAAACGCTGATACCAGTCCCGCGGAACCACGACGCCGCACGGACCTCCGCCTTGCCCTTCCGGCATTATTGGTATGGACCGCCTCAGTGGCCGGGCTCTGGCTGCCGCCTGCGGAGCTTGCAGCACTGTGCTCCGCACTGGCGGCACTTGGCGGCCTCCTCCTGGCCCGCGCGGCCAGGCATCGCACGGCACGAACTGCGCGTCCCGCCGTCGGCCACCAGGAACGGGCCGGGCCGCCCCGCGCCACCGGACGCAGCTTTCCCGCCGCCCTGGGCGTCTCCCTGATGCTGGCCGCTGCCGCCGCAGCCCACGCTGCAACGTCGTCAAGCCAACGGTTCGAGGGTCCCCTCGCCGACGCGGTCACTGCCGGCAAGTCCGTCGTCGCCATTGTGGAGGTGGCCGGAAACCCAAGGGCCATGGCAGGACCGGGCGGGTCGGCGGGACGCTGGGCAGTTCCGGTGTGGACGCAGGAAGTGACCACCGGCGGCATGCTGGTGCGGACACGGGCGCGGCTCACCATCATGGGCGGGCAAGGCTGGGGCGGGGTGGTTCCGGGGCAGACCCTGCGCGCAGCAGGAAAGCTGCGGCCGGCGGAGCCGGGGGACCAGGACGCGGGAACCCTGGCCGCCTCCACCGCCCCCGGCAAGGCCATGGGAGGCTCGCTGCTGGAGGGGGCAGCGAAGGAGCTTCGGGCGCGCTTCGTTTCCGCCGCGGTTTTCCTGTCACCCGATGCCCGCGGACTCCTTCCGGGAATGGTCACCGGAGACACCAGCGCACTGGACGAGGGACTGGACAACGCCATGAAGGCTGTGGGCATGACCCACCTAACGGCGGTCAGCGGGGCAAACTGCAGCCTGGTGCTGGGGGCCTTGCTGCTCCTGTGCCGCCGGTGCCGGCTGCCGCGTGCTCCCGCTGCGGCTGGAGCACTTTGCGGCCTGGCCCTCTTCATAGTCCTGGTGGGACCGGACGCCAGCGTCCTGCGGGCCGCTCTCATGGGTGCCATCGGGGTGGCCGCCCTCGCGGGCGGACGCCCAGGGCGCGGACTGAGCTTCCTGTGCCTCGCCGTCATCGGCCTTCTACTGGCCGAGCCTGCCCTTGGCACCAGTTTCGGATTCCTGCTGTCCGTCCTTGCCACGCTGGGGATCATTCTCCTGGGGCGGCGGATCGTCGCCTGGATTCCCGCAGCGGTGCCCCGGTGGATCGCCGCCGCCGTTGCGGTTCCGCTGTCCGCACAGCTGTTGTGCGGGCCCGTCATCGTCCTCCTGCAGCCCCGGTTCGCCACCTATTCGCTGCTGGCCAATGTCGTGGTGTCACCCCTGGTGGCGCCGGTGACCCTGCTGGGAACGGCAGCGGTGCCGCTGGTGGTCCTGCTTCCGTGGGCCGCCACGTTTCTGATCGCTGTGGCTGGAACGTTCAGCGCCGGCGTCGCCGCCACCGCCAGGTTCACGGCGCAGCTGCCCGGCTCCGCCCTGCCCTGGCCTGAGGGAGTGCCCGGGCTGCTGTCGATGGTGCTGTTGTCCACCGTTACCCTGGCGGCCGTGTGGGCAGTGGTCCGGCCCCTGCGGTTCGCCTGCCAGGTCCGGAAAGCGCACGCCGTCACGGTGGCACTGATCGGGCTGATGGAGCTGCGGCTGCAGCACATCCGCCGCAAGGGCAGCTTGGACCGCGGGCGCAGACGTGGCAGGCTGGGATACTGCAATAAAACCTCCGGAAGGGACCTTGGATGGCCGTCGCGCAAAAGCGGGCAACACGCTCCCCGGCGTCGAACACAGCCTCCTGGCGGGACGTAGCCCCGGCCTCGATCGTGCTGGTAAGCGGCCCGGAAGAGTACCTGGGCATCAGGGCCATGGACAGGATCCGCTCACAGGTCAGGGCGGCCGCGCCGGACGTCGAATTGAGCCGCATCAACGCCGCCGGCTATGACGCCGGCACCCTGACCATGCAGGTGAGCCCTTCACTGTTCGGTGAGAGCAAGCTCATTGAAGTGGAGGCCGTGGAAGGGATGAACGACGCCTTCCTGGCGGATGCCCTTGCCTACCTGCAGCACCCGGAACAGGACGCCGTCGTCGTGCTCCGGCACGCCGGGGGAGCACGCGGCAAAAAGCTCCTCGACGCCGTTAAGAAGGGTGGCTGGCCGGTCGTTGACTGCCAGCCACTGAAGAAGGATGCGGACAAGGTCTCGTTCGTCATGGCGGAGTTCAAGGCGGCCGGGCGGCGGATCAACCAGGACGCCGTCCAGGCGCTGGTGAATGCCGTGGGGGCCGACCTTTCGGAACTCGCCGCGGCGTGCTCGCAACTGATTGCCGACGCAGGGAGCACCGTCACTACTGAGACCGTGGACAAGTACTACGGCGGACGGATCGAGGCCACCGCGTTCAAGGTCGCCGACGCCGCAATGGCAGGAAACGCCCCCGTGGCGCTGTCGACGCTGCGCCACGCCCTTGCCACCGGTGCTGACCCGGTTCCGCTGGTGGCAGCCCTCGCCTCGAAGCTAAGAACTGTCGCACGGGTGGCCGGCGCCTCCGGATCGCCCGCGCAGATCGCGGCGGAACTCGGGATGCAGCCCTGGCTCGTGGAGCAGGCACAGCGGGACGTCCGGCGCTGGACCCCGGAAGGCCTGGTCCGGTCCATCCAGGCCACGGCGGAGGCTGATGCGCAGGTCAAGGGCTTGTCCCGGGACCCCGTCTACGCCGTCGAACACGCTGTGACGGTGATTGCCATGTCCGTCCAGGGCAGGTAGGCCGCAACGATTAAAAGCGTGTGGCCGGTACCTTGCGGTACCGGCCACACCATCAGTTCGTGGGAACTGGAAACCTTAGAGTGCGTTGACCTTCTTGGAGATCGCCGACTTGCGGTTCGCTGCGTTGTTCTTGTGCAGAACACCCTTGCTGACAGCCTTGTCCAGCTTACGGCTGGCAGTAACGAGCGCAGTAGTAGCAGCTTCCTTGTCAGAGGACTCAACGGCGGTGTTGACGGCGCGGATGGCCGTCTTCAGCTCAGACTTGACTGCGTTGTTGCGCAGGCGTGCCTTCTCGTTGGTCAGGATGCGCTTCTTCTGGGACTTGATATTCGCCACGTGTGAACTCTCTTTGTAATGCGGAAATGGTCTAGAGGGCTTTCAGGCTGGCCTTGACTGAGCGGCGTGGGGATACCTATGGCGGCCAGCCATCAGTGACCGTCGACCTGCACGGACACACAGCAATAAAGAATAGCAGGTCAGCGGCGGCACTGGCCATTTGGGTTGGTCAGGTCCAGCCGTGTCGCCGGCGCAGCCCGGCCGCAACTTTCTCAAACCGCGCCGCGTCCAGCACGGCGCCCTCCCGCCGGATGCTGTCAGGGCGGATCTGCAGGATACGGTCCAGGCGCACTTCACTGGGCCTGCCCTGCTTGTCCCAGTCCCCGGAACCGAGGTCCACGTAGTCGCCGGACGTTGAACCGGCAGGCACCCTGTCCCTGCTGGTCAGCATCAGTCCCAGGAGGAACGGGCCGTTATGCCCCACCAGCAGCACCGGCCGGTCCTTCCCCTTGCCGTGGTCCTCCTCGTAAGGGACCCAGGCCCACACCACATCGCCCGGATCCGGGTCGCCGTCCGGCTGCGGTGCATACCGGACGGCGGACCGCCCGCGGTAATCACCGGGATACCCGGACCCGGCAGGACCTCCGCCGGGAGCCTGAGGCATGGCCCCCGCCCGGCGGTCCCGGCCGGGGCCCGGGGCCGGCGGGGCGGGCCGCCGTTTCTGCAGCATGCGCAGGCCGCGGCGGACGGCGTTTCCCAGGGAGCGGAGATCAATGACCATGCGAAAAGCCTATCGGCGGTGGTTCGGCATGGAACTGCCGGGCGGCGCCCTGCCCGGATGCGGTCCGTGCGTCCCGGACGTGGGACACTGGATGTTCAAGACGTGCAGCTGTTCCGCAGGCGCCTATGGCGTTGCCCGGCGGGTGGCTGCTGAAAAGCCAACAGTAAGGACCCTGCGTGTCTCCCATGGCCCGCACCGCACCGGTGCCCGCCGCGACAGATCCGGCAATCATTCGGAACTTTTGCATCATCGCGCATATCGACCACGGCAAGTCCACGCTGGCTGACCGCATGCTGCAGTCCACCGGTGTGGTCCAGGCGCGTGACATGAAGGCCCAGTACCTGGACCGGATGGACATCGAGCGGGAACGTGGCATCACCATCAAGTCCCAGGCCGTCCGCATGCCCTGGGAGGTGGACGGCGTCAGCTACGCGCTGAACATGATCGACACGCCCGGCCACGTGGACTTCACCTACGAGGTATCCCGGTCACTCGCGGCCTGCGAAGGCGCCATCCTGCTGGTGGACGCGGCGCAGGGCATTGAGGCCCAGACGCTGGCCAACCTGTACCTGGCCATGGAGAACAACCTCACCATCATCCCGGTGCTGAACAAGATCGACCTTCCGGCGGCGCAGCCTGAAAAGTACGCCGCCGAGCTGGCCAGCCTCATCGGCGGCGATCCCGAGGACGTCCTGCGCGTATCCGGCAAGACCGGCGTCGGCGTCGAGGCCCTCCTGGACAAGATCGTCCGCGACCTGCCGGCGCCGAAGGGCAACCCCGATGCCCCGGCCCGTGCCATGATCTTCGACTCGGTCTACGACACCTACCGCGGCGTGGTCACCTACGTGCGTGTGATGGATGGCATGCTCCATCCGCGTGAGCGCATCCAGATGATGTCCACCAGGGCCTCGCACGAGCTTCTGGAAATCGGTGTCAGCTCCCCGGAACCCACACCGTCCAAGGGGCTCGGCGTCGGTGAAGTGGGCTACCTGATCACCGGCGTGAAGGACGTCCGGCAGTCGAAGGTGGGCGATACCGTCACCAACCTGGCCAAGCCGGCGGCGGAGTCCCTCCCCGGCTACGCCGATGCCAAGCCCATGGTGTTCTCCGGCCTGTATCCGCTGGACGGCGCCGACTATCCGGTACTCCGCGACGCCCTCGAAAAGCTCATGCTCAACGACGCCGCGCTGGTTTACGAACCGGAAACCTCGGCTGCCCTCGGCTTCGGGTTCCGCGTGGGCTTCCTGGGTCTCCTGCACCTCGAGATCACCCGCGAACGCCTGGAGCGCGAATACAACCTCGACCTCATCTCCACCGCACCGAACGTGGAATACGAGGTGACCCTGGAGGACAAGAAGGTGGTCCGGGTGACCAACCCCAGCGAGTACCCCACCGGGAAGATCGCCGAGGTACGCGAGCCCATGGTCTCCGCCACCATCCTGGCCCCCAACGAATTTGTCGGCGCCATCATGGAACTGTGCCAGTCCCGCCGCGGCGTCATGGGCGGCATGGACTACCTTTCCGAGGACCGGGTGGAAATCCGCTACCGCCTGCCGTTGGCGGAAATCGTCTTCGACTTCTTCGACATCCTGAAATCCAAGACCCGGGGCTACGGCTCGCTGGACTGGAAGGCCGACGGCGAGCAGGCCGCCGACCTGGTGAAGGTGGACATCATGCTCCAGGGCGAACAGGTGGACGCGTTCAGCGCCATCACGCACCGGGACAAGGCGTACGCCTACGGCGTGATGATGACCGGCAAGCTGCGCGAACTGATTCCCCGCCAGCAGTTCGAAGTGCCCATCCAGGCCGCGATCGGTTCCAGGATCATCGCCCGCGAAAGCATCCGCGCCATCCGCAAGGACGTGCTGGCCAAGTGCTACGGCGGTGACATCTCGCGGAAGCGCAAGCTGCTGGAGAAGCAAAAAGAAGGCAAGAAGCGCATGAAGATGGTGGGCACAGTGGAGGTGCCGCAGGAAGCGTTCATCGCCGCCCTGACCACCGACGAATCGAAGGACAAGGCCAAGAAGAAGTGACCACCGCACAGCGGGGGACCCGCTGATGCCCAGCGTTCTTCCCCTCGGCGACCCGGCGCCGTCGGACGGTCTGCTGCCTGCCCAGGCAGCGGACGGTGCGGCGGCCCGGGCTTTCGGGTTGTACGTCCACATCCCGTTCTGCGCTGTGCGCTGCGGCTACTGCGACTTCAACACCTACACCGCCACGGAACTTGGCGGCGGAGCGTCCCAGGACGCATACGCCCAGACCGCCGTGTCCGAGGTGTCGCTGGCGGCTGCTGTGCTGTCACGTTCAGGGCTGCCGGACCGGAAGCTCAGCACCGTCTTCTTTGGCGGCGGCACGCCCACGCTGCTGCCGGCCGATGACCTCGCCCTGATCCTCCGGGCCGCCATCGACCAATGGGGCATTGACGACGGCGCCGAGGTCACCACCGAAGCCAACCCCGATTCCGTCACGCCGGAGTCCCTTGCCGTCCTCAAGGACGCCGGGTTCACCAGGGTGTCCTTTGGGATGCAGTCCGCGGTTCCGCACGTGCTCAAGGTGCTGGACCGGACCCATACGCCCAGCCGGGTGCCGCAGGTGGTGCAGTGGGCGCGCGAGGCAGGACTGGCTGTCAGCCTGGACCTGATTTACGGGACGCCGGGGGAGTCGCTGGCCGACTGGCGGCACTCCCTCGAAACGGCGCTTTCCTACGGGCCGGACCACATCAGCGCCTACGCGCTGATCGTTGAGGAGGGCACCAAGCTGGCCGCGCAGATGCGCCGCGGCGAAGTCCCGGGAATCGACGACGACGACCACGCCGACAAGTACGAGCTCGCCGACCAGCTGATCACCGAAGCCGGACTTGGCTGGTACGAGGTCAGCAACTGGGCGCGGACTCCGGAGCAGGCCTGCCGCCACAACCTCGCATACTGGCGGGGTGACGACTGGTGGGGCATCGGCCCGGGCGCGCACTCACACATGGGCGGGGTCCGCTGGTGGAACGTCAAGCACCCGTCCGCTTACGCGAACCGGCTGTCGCAGGGGCTTTCGCCCGCCGCCGGCAGGGAAACCCTGGACGCGGAAACAAGGAACCTGGAGCGGGTCATGCTGGAGGCCCGCCTCCAGTCGGGACTGGATGTCTCAACGCTGAGTGCCGGGGGACGCCACGAGGTGGCCGGACTGATCGCAGCCGGCCTGGTTGATCCTGCTGCCGCATTCCGCGGACGCCTGGTCCTGACCCTCAAGGGCAGGCTCTTGGCAGACGCAGTAGTCCGCCGCATCCTGCCGGACTAGAGCCGGCCCGCGGGCAGTTGCCCTTACTTGATCCAGCGCAGGTTGTACTGGTAGCGGTGCGGCTGGCCCCGGTTGACGTGGATCCCTGCCGCGACGGAGAAGCACGTGAGCGCCACCCAGATCAGCGTGGCAATGACCGCGAAGATGTTCCCGACGTAGGGGACGAACACCAGGATGTTGGCCAGCACCGCGGCGATGGTGGGCGGCAGGCTGAAGTTCAGCGCTTCCTTGGATTCCTGGGCGGTAAATGGCCCGCGGTCACGGAAGATCAAGTAGATCAGCAGCGAGGGGACGCACCCCAGGATCCCGCCGAAGTGCGCCAGCGTCGCCCACTGGCGGTCTTCGCTGGCCGTAAGCGGCAGGGCGTTGGCGGGGACGCCATGGTACTCGGAACGGCCCTGGCCGTCCCTGTGATCACGTGCGTTTTCTGCCACAGTCTGTTCCTTCGAAGGTGCAAGTGGTGCTGACTACAATTCCGGCGCGGTGCGCAGTGCCTCAGGAAACAAGGAACCGCACTACCAAGAATACTGGTTCCCGGGACGCCGTCCGCCCTTCACGGCACGGTCAGGAAATCGATGACTTCCTCGACCCTGCCCAGCAGCGACGCTTCGAGGTCCGCGTACGTGCGCACGGCGCCCAGCAGCTTCTGCCATCCCAGGCCGACATCTTCCTTGGTGGCGTGGGGCCAGCCGAAGGCTTTCAGGATCCCCGTCTTCCAGTCCTGCCCGCGGGGCACGGCCGGCCATTTGTCGATGCCAAGGACAGCGGGCCGGATCGCCTGCCAGACGTCCACGTAGGGGTGACCGACGATCAGGACGTTGCCTGCGGCGCCCGGGGAGGCCATGACGGCATCCGCGATGCGGGACTCCTTGGAGTCAGGAACCAGGTGGTCCACCAGGACGCCAAGACGGCGGCCAGGCCCCGGCCTGAAGTCCGCGACGGCTGCGGCAAGGTCGTCAATGCCGTGCAGGGGCTCGACGACGATGCCCTCCACCCGGAGGTCGTCTCCCCAGACCTTCTCCACCAGTTCGGCGTCGTGCTTGCCTTCCACCCAGATCCGGCTGGCCTTGGCCACCTGGGCGCGTTGTCCGGCGACCCGAACGGACCCCGAGGCCGTCCTGCCCGCCGCGGGACCGGCAGCGGCCGGCCGGGGGGCGGGTGGCATCAGCCGGATCGGCCGGCCCTCCAGGAGGAAGCCGAACCCAAGGCGGAAGGTACGCGATTTTCCCCTGCGGTCCTCCAGCGCCACCACATGCATGCCGCCGGATTTCTCCACCCGGGTCACGGCACCCACCCAGCCTGACTGCACTTCCTCGAGCACCATGCCGCGCTCCACGGGGACCTCAGGCAGTTCCGTCCGTGCGGGAGCGGATATGCCGCGTGGGCCCCAGTTCCGGTAATCCATGGATTTGATCCGCCTAGCGCTAGTGTTCAACTCCGCAATTTCGCCCGGAGCGGTACCAATGCTAACAACGGGCCGAGGCATAATAGACTGTTAGCACTTAGGCATGTCGAGTGCTAACCCTGGGTTGCATCGGGAGGGGCATGCGCCCCGAACCATGGATGGAGGTGGAGAGTGAGCGAGCCACGCAAGCTGGAAGTACTGCGGGCCATCGTGGAGGACTACGTCCACTCCCGCGAGCCGGTTGGGTCCAAGGCCCTGGTGGAGCGGCATCATCTTGGTGTTTCCAGCGCCACCATCCGCAATGACATGGCCGCACTGGAGGACGAGGGGCTGATCACCGCCCCGCACACCAGTGCCGGCCGGATTCCCACGGACAAGGGCTACCGGCTCTTTGTGGACCAAATCTCGGCTGTCAAGCCGCTCTCGGCCGCCGAACGCCGCGCCATCCAGTCCCTGCTCGAAGGCGCGGACGACCTCGACGACGTGCTGGAGAGGACCGTCCGGCTGCTGTCGCAGCTGACCAACCAGGTTGCCGTGGTGCAGTATCCGCACCTGAGCAGGGCACTGGTCCGGCACATCGAATTCGTCCTGCTCGCCCCGCGCAAGGTCCTCGTCGTCCTGATCGCCAACAGCGGCAAGGTGGAGCAGCGGGTGATCGACGTCGGGCAGGACCTTGGCGACGACGCACTGGCTGAACTGCGCACCCGGTTCCTCGGTGCACTGGGCGGAACACCGCTGCGCCAACTGGCCCAGGCGCTGCCCGCCGTCGTCGCCGCCACCCCGCACCCGCAGCGGCAGGCGGCACACGCATTGGCGCTCGGGCTGGAGGGCCTGGCGCAAAACAGCCGGGAGGACCGGATGGTCATGGCCGGCACCGCCAATCTGGCCAGGTCCAACGTCGACTTCCCCCTCAGCATCGGCCCGGTGCTCGAGGCGCTGGAGGAACAGGTGGTGATGCTGCGGCTGTTGAGCGAAATGGCCCAGGACCACCGCGGCGTCGCTGTCAGCATCGGACGGGAGAACCCGTACGACGGCCTTGCCGAGGCCTCCGTGGTGGCCACTGCCTACGGTCCGGACAGCTCGGCGAAAGTAGGCATCCTCGGGCCCACCCGGATGGATTACCCCACCACCATGGCCGCCGTCAGGGCAGTGGCGCGCTACCTTTCCAGGATTTTGGGGCCCTGACTCTTGGCCGCCGGAGCGCGCTTCGGCCGGAAAGCAAGAGCTGGGCCGCCCAACTGAACGCAGTACAACAAGGAAGAGATACGAACTTTGAGCAGCCACTATGACGTCCTTGGAGTCTCACCCGAAGCGACGGGTGAAGAAATCAAAAAGGCCTACCGCAAGCTGGCCCGCACCCTACACCCGGACGTAAACCCCGGTGCGGACGCATCGGAACGGTTCAAGGCAGTAACTCACGCCTACGAGGTGCTTTCGGACCCCCAGAAGCGCCGGATCTACGACACCACCGGCAATGAGAACGGCACCGACAACGGTTTCGGCGGCGCAGGCTACGCGGGCCAGGGCTTCGCGTTCCAGGACATTTTCGACACCTTCTTCGGCGCCGGCGGCACGTCCGGTCCCGCTTCCCGTGTCCGCCGCGGCCAGGATGCCCTGATCAGCGTACGGATCGACCTCCGCGACGCCGTATTCGGCGTGAACAAGAAACTCGAAGTGGACACCGCCGTGGTCTGCCCCACCTGTGACGGATCCTGTTGCCGCCCCGGCACCCATCCGGAACGCTGCGACATCTGCGGCGGCAGCGGACAGGTCCAGCGGGCCGTCCGCTCCATCCTCGGCCAGGTCATGACGGCCGCCCCCTGCGGCACCTGCGAAGGCTTCGGCACCGTCATCAAGGATCCCTGCAACGAGTGCAGCGGCCAGGGCCGTATCCGCAGCCGCCGGTCGCTGACCATCAAGGTCCCTGCCGGTGTGGCCACCGGAACCCGGATCCAGCTCTCCGGCCAGGGCGAGGCCGGCCCCGCGGGCGGTCCGGCCGGCGACCTGTACGTGGAGATCCGCGTCAACAATGACGCCACCTACGTGCGGGAGGGCGACGACCTGCACGCCACCCTGCACATCCCCATGACGGCAGCCGCCCTGGGCACGGATGTCAGCCTGGAAACCTTCGACGGCACGCAGGAGATCGACGTCAAGCCCGGTACCCAGTCGGGGGAGATCATCACCCTGCGCGGCCTCGGCGTCACCCACCTGAGGGGCTACGGCCGCGGCGACCTGAAGGTCCACCTCCAGGTGGACACCCCGGCCAAGCTCGACCCCGCGCAGGAGGACCTCCTGCGCCAACTGGCCAAGCTCCGTGGTGAACAGATCACCGAGGGCAAGCTCGCTGCCAGCGGCGGCATGTTCGCCAAGCTCCGGGACCGGCTCGGTAACCTGTAGCGGTGAGCAACCCCGTCTTCTTCACGCCCCCCGGTTCGCTGGCCGGTATGGCGGCCGGCCAACTCTTTGTCCTCGACGGGGCGGAGGCGCGGCATGCCGTCACCGTCAAACGGCTGTCTCCCGGCGAAGCGGTGGACATCGTCGACGGCGCCGGCACCCGGATGACCGGGAAGGTGGTGTCCGCCGCTCCCTCCGCACTCGAGGTGGAATGCGGGACGCTGACCGTCGAAGACAGGCCGGACGTCCGGCTGGTGCTGGTCCAGGCCCTCGCCAAGGGGGACCGCGACGAGCTGGCCATCGAGACGGCCACGGAACTGGGCATCGACGCCGTCATACCCTGGCAGTCCGAACGGTCAATCGTCCGCTGGAAGGGCGACCGCGCGGCCCGGGCCCATGCCAAATGGGAATCCTCAGTGGCCGCGGCCGCCAAGCAGGCACGGCGCGCCTGGATCCCCGAAGTGCGGTCCGCCGTCGACACTGCCGGGCTTTCCGCTGCCGTGGAAGCTGCCGACCTCGCTGTCATCCTGCATGAGGACGCCGTTCGGCCGCTGCGCACCGTCCTTGAAACATGGCAAGGGAAAGCAGGCTCCGGACCCCGGGAAATCCTGCTCATCGTCGGTCCGGAGGGCGGCATCAGCCAGCGGGAGGTAACGAAACTCTGCGATAAGGGCGCCGTGACCGCCCTCCTGGGGCACCATGTCCTGCGGTCCTCCACGGCCGGCCCGGCCGCCGTCGTGCTTGCCAGCGACGTCCTTGGCCGGTGGACGGCTACCGGACCTTAAAGGACCTCGTGTCCTCGTTCCGGTCCGGTTCCCCGCCGGAGCCGGCCTGGGCCACCCGCAGCATGTAATCGCCCGGCGGAAGGTTCAGGGCCAGGGTGAAGACGCCGGCCTGCCCCTGTTCGGACGCAGCCGTGGTTTCACCCGCCAGGAACGGTGCTTTGCTGCCGCCGTCCGTAGACTGCAGGATCTGCCAGCGGAGCTTCGCCCCGGGCGATGTGCTGCGGCCGGTGATCTTCACGCTCCCGCCGGGCACTTCGGCGTTCTCCTGGGGATCAATGATCCAGACGGGCGCCATCAGGCCCGCGGCGCGGGTCATCAGGGCCCCGAGCTGCACTTTGCCGAAGGCCACGTAGTCCGTGTGGCCGTCCACGAGGATCCGGACCCGGATCTGCTGGCCGGTGTCGATCAGGCCCGAACTGGCGGCGGCAGCGGTTGCCGTGTAGATCAGCTGCTGGATGGCCCGGGCAGCCATGTCGGCATCGAGGTTGCTGTTGAAAGCGTCCGAGGAGACGTCGACGGTGATGACGTCCTTGCCGGAGATTGAGGTGGCAAGTTTGTCCGGGTTCTGCCAGGGCGTGAAGAAGTCAGGGTCCAGCGGCTTTTCCGACATCATGGCCCGCAGGGCGCGGGTGACCGGGTTCTCCTGTTCAGGGACGTCGCGGAATTCCCGGTAAAGAAAGATGTTCCCGCCGCTGCGGCCGATCCAGTAGACCGGCGCCTTGTTGGAGGACTGTGCGGTTTCCAGCGGGGCGCTGGTGGACAGCGTGTCCGGCATGGTGCCGCCCGTTGCCGGCACCGAGGCGATGGTGCCGGTGGGTGAGGGGCCGCCCTCGGCCGTGCAGCCCGCAAGGACCGGAACCAGGACCAGGATTCCTGCAAGGACGGCGGGGCGCAGACGGCCCATCGGTCGTCCTGCCCTTTCGGGCGCAGAGGTTTCCGGCACTGTCCTGCCCTTGTCCTTTCCTGGCGTGGCGGGCCGATCCCCCTGGCGGCCTGGTGTTCCAGCAGATGCTGGATTTCCAGCATTGCACAGCGGCGCGGCCGCCCAGCCGCTCTTTGCCTCCGCGGGCACAACTGCAACGGGAACGATATGAGGCCGATATGAAGTTGATACCTAAGGACGTCCCGGCACCCTCCGGACGGGTTGCAGCCGCTGCTCCATGGCGGCCCGGTATCCGGCCCGGCCCCGCGCTGGCGTAAGATAAAGGGATCGCTGGGGCCAGGAGCACCGTCCAACGGGCGCCGGCATCAGCGAACGCAAACATAGATGTCGATCTTCGAGGGGACCACGGGCCTGCGGGCCAGCACCATGACTGAATCAGCAAATGGTAAGCGCCGGCTCAATACGGGCGAAGGCAGTCCGGGTGAATTCCCGCACTCCCTGCCCGGCACCCGGACTGAAGTAGTCCTCTTTGAGAACTCCGACCAGATGGTTCAATCACTCGGCAGCCATGACGAGGCGTTGCGGTTCATCGAAGAGCAGTTCCCGGCCGTCAACTTCCATGCCCGGGGTAATGAACTGTCCATCAACGGCCCCGCCGGTGATGTTCCCCGGATCATGCGGCTCCTGCAGGAAGTCCGTGGCCTGGTGGCCCGCGGCACGGTCATCACTCCTGCTGTGCTGCAGCAGCTGGTGTCCCTCCTGCGCACGCAGTCACTGCAGAATCCCGTGGATGTGCTCACCCACGACATCCTCTCCAGCCGCGGCAGGACCATCCGGCCCAAGACGCTGAACCAGAAGAACTATGTTGACGCCATCGACGCCAACACCGTGATCTTCGGCATTGGTCCGGCCGGCACCGGCAAGACGTACCTGGCCATGGCAAAAGCCGTCCAGGCGCTGCAGCAAAAAGAGGTCAGCCGGATCATCCTGACCCGCCCCGCGGTGGAAGCGGGGGAGCGGCTTGGTTTCCTCCCCGGCACGCTCAGCGACAAGATCGACCCCTATCTCCGGCCGCTCTACGACGCCCTGCACGACATGATGGACCCCGAATCCATTCCGCGCCTGATGGCGGCCGGCACCATTGAAGTGGCACCCCTGGCCTACATGCGCGGCCGGACGCTTAACGACGCCTTCATCATCCTTGACGAGGCGCAGAACACCACGCCGGAACAGATGAAGATGTTCCTCACCCGGCTCGGTTTCGGATCCAAGATGGTGGTCACCGGAGACGTCACCCAGGTGGACCTGCCGTTTGGGACGCGTTCCGGGCTGCGGATCGTTGAGGAAATCCTGCAGGGAATCGACGGCGTGAGCTTCTCGGTCCTGGATGCCGCCGACGTGGTGCGGCACCGGCTGGTCGGGGACATCGTCAACGCGTACAGCATCTGGGATGAAGCCCAGCGGAGCCGGCTCAAGCATTCAGCCGGCCGGGAAAAACGGGGGGAACACGCGTGAGCATCGAGGTGAACAACGAGTCCGGCGTCCAGGTGGAGGAGTCGGAGCTCGTGGCACTGTCGCGGTACATTTTTGAGCAGCTCTACATTCATCCGCAGGCCGAACTGTCCATCCTCCTCGTGGATGAGCCGGCCATGGAGAAGCTGCACATTGAACTGATGGACGAACCGGGTGCCACCGACGTGCTCTCGGTTCCCATGGACGAATTGACCCCGGGAACGCCCGACCGGCCCACCCCGCAGGGCATGCTGGGTGACATTGCCATCTGCCCGCAGGTTGCAAAGGTTCAGGCCCGGAACGCCGGCCACTCGCTGCAGGACGAGATGCTGCTGCTGGCCACACACGGCATCCTTCACCTGCTGGGCTATGACCATGCCGAACCGGAGGAGAAGGCAGAGATGTTCGGGCTCCAGCGGGAACTCCTGTCCGGCTTCACGGGCAAAGAAGCACCTGCAGAGACGACCCAGTGACGCAACTGCTCCTGGTCGCGGTGGCATTGGTTTTCCTTGCCGTCGCGGCCCTGCTGACAGCGGCCGAGGCCGCCTTCAGTTTCCTTCCCCGGCACGACGCCGAAGATGCTCTGCACAGGAGCCGCGGCACCGCCATGCGGCGCATCCTTGCCGAGCCCGTGGCCCACACCCGGGCGCTGCGCTTCTGGCGGGTGTGGTTCGAGATGGCCTCCGCGGTGGCCGTCGCCGTCCTGATCTCCAGCCTGCTGGACAACGTGTGGCTTGCCGGCCTGGTGGCCACCGGCATCATGGCCCTTCTTGGGTTCGTGATCGTGGGCGTTTCGCCCCGCCAGCTGGGCAGGCTGCACTCCACCGCCGTTGTCCGCTTCACTGCCCCGATGGTCCGGTTCCTCACCAGCGTGCTGGGACCGATTCCCGGCTGGCTGGTGGCGTTGGGAAGTTCGGCGGCCCCCGGGGCGCCGGGCGGCGACGACGCGTTCTTCAGCGAACAGGAGTTCCGGGAACTGGTGGACCGTGCCAGCGAGTCCGACATGATCGAGGACACCGAAGCGGAGATGATCCAGTCGGTCTTCGACTTCGGCGACACCCTGGTGCGTGCCGTCATGGTTCCCAGGACGGACATCGTCAGCATTGACGCCGGGTCCAGCCTGCACCAGGCGATGTCCCTGTTCCTGCGGTCCGGATACTCGCGGATCCCCGTCATCAACGAGAACACTGACCACATCCTTGGCATCGTGTACCTCAAGGACGTTGCTGCAGTGATCCACCAGCTCCGTGCGGACCAGGAGCCGCCGCTGGTCGAGTCGCTGGCCCGCGAGGTGCGCTACGTGCCGGAGTCCAAGCCTGTGAGCGACCTCCTGCGTGAACTGCAGAAGGAGTCCACGCACGTTGCGATCGTGATCGACGAATACGGCGGCACCGCCGGACTGGTAACCCTCGAGGACCTGATCGAGGAGATCGTCGGCGAGATCGTCGACGAATATGACACCGAGAGCGCGGAAGCCGTCGCGCTGGGGGACGGTTCCTACCGGGTCAGTGCCCGGATGGGCATCGACGATCTCGGCGAGCTCTTCGACCTGGAAATCGACGACGACGAGGTGGACACCGTGGGCGGCCTCCTCGCCAAGGCACTTGGCCGCGTCCCGATCGTGGGCAGCAGCGTGGAAGTGCAGGGCGTATCGCTGCGTGCGGACCGGCTTGAAGGCCGGCGGAACCGGGTCAGCCACATCATTGCGGCGCCGGTACCAAGAGTAGAGACTGACCTTGAAGGCCTCCTGGAAGAGGCCGAAGCAACCCAGCAGGGAGTTCCACGTGAGCAAGAAAAATAAGGCTGCGGCCACGGACGACTTCGGCGGATTCCGCGCCGGATTTTCGGTGCTCGTCGGCAGGCCCAATGCGGGCAAGTCCACCCTGACCAACGCGCTGGTGGGCAGGAAGGTGGCCATCACGTCCGCCAAACCGCAGACCACGCGGCACACCATCCGGGGCATCGTGCACCGCGAGGACGCCCAGCTGATCCTGGTGGATACTCCGGGCCTGCACCGTCCCCGCACCCTGCTCGGCAAGCGCCTGAACGACCTCGTCGCGGATACCCTCGCCGAGGTGGACGCCATCGGATTCTGCCTGCCGGCCAACGAGAAAATCGGCCCCGGCGACAGGTTCATCGCCGCCCAGCTTGCCGCCGTCGGCCGCAAACCGGTGATCGCCATCGTCACCAAAACTGACCTCGTGGACAAGCAGGCGCTCACCGAACAGCTCCTTGCGGTGGCGGCCCTGGGCCGCGAAGTAATGGGGGAGGACGGCTGGAAGGACATCGTTCCGGTATCCGCCACTGACGGCTTCCAGGTGGAAACAGTCGCCGACGTGCTGATCAGCCACATGCCGCCGTCGCCCCCGTTGTACCCGGACGGCGAACTGACGGATGAGCCCGAGGCAGTCATGGTGGCGGAACTGATCCGCGAAGCTGCCCTTGAGGGTGTCCGGGACGAGCTTCCCCATTCCCTGGCCGTGGTGGTGGAGGAAATCGTTCCCCGGGAGGACCGGCCTGACGACAGCCCCCTGCTTGATGTGCGCGTCAACCTCTATGTCGAGCGGCCGTCCCAGAAGGCCATCATCATCGGCAAGGGCGGCAGCCGGTTGCGTGAAGTCGGGACCAACGCCCGCAAAGGCATCGAAGCCCTCCTGGGCACGCGCATCTACCTGGACCTCCACGTCAAGGTGGCCAAGGACTGGCAGCGCGACCCGAAACAGCTGGTCAAGCTGGGTTTCTGATCCACGAAAAGAACGTTCGCAGGAGTGCGGCAGGCAAGTTTTCCAGGCTGGACCACTAAAATGGACCGGATTCTGTATTTAGAGGAAGGTTCACGACGTGGGTCGAGGCCGCGACAAACGCGACAACGGGGCTGACCTGTCAGCCGGACCGGGACCGGTATCCCGCCACGCGAACGGCGGCGCCGTAGGTGCCGCCCGGCACCTCGGTACGCTGCGCGGGATGCCCATCTGGCTCAAAGCCGTCACGGGTGTCATGGCGCTGGTCCTCGTGGCAGGGATCGCGTTTGCCGGTTTTTGGTTCCTCCGGCTGCAGAACAACATCTCCAAGGCGCCGCTGAATGCCGGCGGCGAAAGCACCGAATCCCCCGGGAACGATGCCACGGGCCGGCTGCAGATCCTGATCCTCGGCTCGGACACCCGCGACGGAAAAAACTCGCAATACGGCACAGCCGACGATTCCACGGGCTATGGCAAGTCGGACGTGATGATGCTGATGGACATCTCCGAGGACAACAAGCGCGTCAACGTCATCAGCTTTCCGCGCGACCTGCTGGTGGACATTCCTGACTGCAAGGACAAGAAGACCGGCAAGGACTATCCTGCCCGCACCGGCGTCATGATCAATGAGGCCATGAGCGAGGCCGGCATCGGCTGCGCCGTGGATACCGTCAACAAGCTCACCGGCATGCAGGTGGACCACTTCATGATGGCCGACTTCAACGCCGTGAAGGAACTTTCCAACGCCGTGGGTGGTGTGGAAGTCTGCATCAGCGACGCCGTCTACGATCCTGATTCCCGGCTGCGGCTGCCGGCCGGAACCTCGACCGTGCAGGGCGAGATGGCGCTTGCCTTCCTCCGCACCCGCCACGCCTTTGCCGACGGCGGCGACCTTGGCCGCATCAAGGCGCAACAGGGCTTCCTCTCGGCGCTGACCCGCAAGATCAAGGACGATGGAACCCTGTCCGATCCCGCGAAGATGCTGAAGATCGCGGACGTCGTAACCCAGAACCTGACAGTGGATGACGGCCTTGCCTCTGTCCCCACCCTGCTGACGATCGGCAACCGGCTCAAGAACATCGACATCGGCAAGGTCGCGTTTGTCGCGGTGCCCACCACGCCGGCACCCATCGATCCCAACCGGCTGGTCATCGCCGAACCAGCGGGCGCACAGCTCTTCTCGGCAATGCGGAAGAACGTGGACCTCACCGACCCCGCCGCGCCCACCACGCCGTCACCCACTGAATCGGCAACCCCGTCCGCGGCCCCTACTGAGACAGCCCCGCCGGTGCCGCCCTACAACAAGGCCATCCAGCCCGTAACCGTCGCCAACGGAAGCGGCGTCGCAGGCCGCGCCCAGGAAATCGTCCAGGCATTGGTGTCGGGCGGCTTCGCCCAGACGGGCCAGTTCCTGGCCCAGCCCGTGGCCAAGACGGCAGTGTATTACGGCAACGGCTTCGATGACGTGGCAGCAGATGTCGCTGCCATGCTGGGGATTCCTGCCACCCTGATGATTCCGGCTCCCGGCGTGACCGGCGTACAGGTTTACCTCGGCAGCGACTTCACCACCGGCACCGCCTATGAGGCCGGCAGTCCTGCCGCAGCATTGCCCCAGGACATCGTCAACCAGACCGCCGGGGACAAGGTCTGCCAGCAGGCGAATCCCGAACTGGTCGTGCGCCGGTAGCGACGTTCCATGCCTTGGTACAGCTGCAGGCAGCAGTACCTCCGGCAGGCAACAAAATGGGCCCCGCCGGCAACGGCGGGGCCCATTTCTGTTATGCGGCTACCAGATGCTGACCCGCTCGGCGGGCGGCATCCACATGCCGTCCTCCTCGGTGACGTCGAACGCTTCGTGGAACGGGTCCAGGTTCCTGGCGATCGCGTTGGTCCGGAACTCGTTGGGGGAGTGGGGATCGGTGGCAAGGCGCCGGATGGCCTCCTCCTGCCGGATGACCTGGCGCCAGCCTGCTGCCCAGGAAGCGAAGAAGCGCTGTTCACCGGTCAGCCCGTCCAGGACCTCCGGTTCCTTCCCGTCCAGACTGATCTGGTAGGCCTTGTAGGCGATGGTCAGGCCTGCCAGGTCACCAATATTTTCGCCCAATGTCAGGCGTCCGTTGACGTGGTGTCCGGGCGCTGCAGCGGGGGAGAGCGCATCGAACTGGGCCACAAGCCGCGCCGTCAGCGCCTCGAAAGCCTGGCGGTCCTGGTCCGTCCACCAGTTGCGGAGCGCTCCGCCGCCGTCGAACTGTGAGCCCTGGTCATCAAAGCCATGCCCGATCTCGTGGCCGATGACGGCGCCAATGCCGCCGTAGTTCACGGCGTCGTCCGCGTCGGCGGTGAAGAAGGGCGGCTGCAGGATCGCTGCCGGGAACACGATTTCGTTCATCATCGGGTGGTAGTAGGCGTTAACCGTCTGCGGCGTCATCAGCCACTTGTTCCGGTCCACCGGCTTGCCCACCTCATCCAGGTGCCTGTCGACGTCGGCATTGTGGGCGCGTTCGACGTTCCCCAGGAGGTCCTCGGGGTCGATCTCCACGGCTGAGTAGTCAATCCACTCGTCCGGGTAGCCGATCTTGGCCCGGAAGGCCTCCAGCTTCCGGAGGGCCTCGGCCTTGGTGTCCCCGCCCATCCATGCAACGTCATTAATGCTGCGGCGGTAGGCCTCGATAAGGTTGGCCACCAGGGTCTGCATCCGTGCCTTGTGCGATTCGGGGAAATGGCGGGCCACGTAGATCTGGCCCACAGCTTCACCAAGGGCGGCTTCGACGACGCCAACGCCGCGCTTCCACCGGTCCTTGTTGCGGGGCGTGCCGCTGATCGTGGTGCCGTAAAACGCGAAATTGGCGTCCACAAAGGCTGCCGACAGATAAGGTGCAGCGGCGCTGATGACGCGCATGGCCAGCCACTCCTGCCACGTTGCCACCGGAACTTCGTCCAGGAGGCCGGCGGCACCGGTGAAGAAGTCAGGGGTGCTCACCACGATTTCCGTACGCTTGTCTGCGTCGATTCCCGCGGCGTCGAACCACGTGGCCAGGAGGGGGAACAGCGCATTGGCTTCCTCCGCCGTCTTCAGGTTGTAGGTCTTTTGCGGATCCCGGAGGGTGACATTGTCCCAGTGGTGGGACGCGAGCTTGGTCTCCAGTTCGACAACCCGCCCGGCCGCACCATGGGGATCGGCCACCCCGGCCAGTTCAAACATTTTCTGCACGTGCGCGGCGTAGGCCGCCACGATGGGTGCGAACTTCTCTTCCCGGTAGTACGACTCGTCGGGAAGGCCCAGGCCACCCTGCCCGGTGTACAACAGGACCCGGTCAGGGTTCCCCGCATCGGGGGCCGGGTAGATGTAGAAAAGCCCGCCCACGTCCGCACGGAACAACCGGCCCGCCAGTGCGATGAGGTCAGCTACCGAGCCCGTGGCGAACACGTCGCCGAGCCGCCCGCGGATCGGCTCCATGCCCTTGGCTTCCACCGTCGCTTCGTCCATGAAGCTGTTGTAGAGGCCGCCGATCTTCCGTTCGATCCCGCTGGCGTCCGCGCCCTTGGCCGCCGCCTCCTCGATGATGTCCCGGACAGCGATTTCGGACCCGTCGCGAAGAGCGGTGAAGGTTCCCTCCAGGGGCCGGTCGTCCGGAATTTCGGTGGCTTTCAACCAGGCGCCGTTGACATGTTGGTAAAGGTCGTCCTGAGGCCGGACTGTGTGATCAATGGTGGACAGATCGATCCCCGAAATGGGCACTGCAACTCCTTTGCTGGAACGCCTGCGTCCGGCTGACCACCGGAGGCGTCTGCATGCTGGACTTTACGGACGGTAGTGCCCTTTCATCTTACGCACCCGTGTTACGCTCAAAGAGTGCGTGCAGAGTTCCTTCTCCTTAGCTGCCGCGGCGAGGCCACAGACGCTATCTAGCGCACGGCCCACCCTCGCTGCGGAGTTTGTGTTGCCCGGCCACCCTTTCACTGAAGATCGATAGAAAAGGCCACGAACATCATGCGTAACGCACAAAAGCCCTCCGGAATGCCCGCCCACCGGTACACGCCCTTCCAGGACCTGATCAAGGTTGAACTGCCGGACCGCACCTGGCCGGACAAGATCATCACCAAGGCCCCGCGGTGGTGCGCGGTGGACCTGCGCGACGGAAACCAGGCCCTGATCGATCCCATGAGCCCGGCGCGCAAGATGAAGATGTTCGACCTGCTGGTCCGCATGGGCTACAAGGAAATCGAGGTCGGTTTCCCGTCCGCTTCCCAGACGGACTTCGACTTTGTCCGCCAGCTCATCGAGGGCAACCACATCCCGGACGACGTCACCATCCAGGTCCTGACGCAGGCGCGGGAACACCTCATCGAACGGACCTACGAGTCCCTGGTGGGTGCCAAGCAGGCCATTGTCCACCTCTACAACTCCACGTCCGTGCTGCAGCGGCGCGTGGTCTTCAACCAGGACGAGGACGGCATCCTGGACATCGCACTGCAGGGTGCCCGCCTGTGCAAGAAGCACGAGGAAACACTCGTGGACACGCACGTGACCTACGAGTACTCCCCGGAGTCCTTCACGGGTACGGAGCTCGAGTACGCCGTCCGGGTGTGCAACGCCGTCGCCGATGTCTTTGAAGCGTCCGCCGACCGGCAGGTGATCATCAACCTGCCCGCCACGGTGGAAATGGCCACGCCCAACGTCTACGCCGATTCCATCGAGTGGATGAGCCGGCACCTGCACCCGCGGGACGGCATCATCCTGTCCCTGCACCCGCACAACGACCGCGGAACCGGCGTCGCCGCCGCCGAGCTGGGCTACATGGCAGGCGCCGACCGCATCGAGGGCTGCCTCTTCGGGAACGGCGAACGCACAGGAAACGTGGACCTGGTGACGCTGGGCCTGAACCTGTTCGTCCAGGGCATCGACCCCATGATCGACTTCTCCAACATCGACGACGTCCGGCGCACCGTGGAGTACTGCAACCAGCTGCCCGTCCCGGAACGTTCGCCGTACGGCGGCGACCTGGTGTTCACCGCCTTCTCCGGCTCCCACCAGGACGCCATCAAGAAGGGCTTCGAAGCGCTGGAGCGCGATGCTGCAGCAGCCGGCAAGCCCGTGGACGACTTCACCTGGCAGGTTCCGTACCTCCCCGTGGATCCCAAGGACCTGGGCCGCAGCTACGAGGCCGTCATCCGGGTGAACTCCCAGTCCGGCAAGGGTGGCGTGGCCTACCTGCTGAAGAACGAGCACAGCCTGGACCTGCCGCGCCGCGCGCAGATCGAATTCTCCGGCGTCATCCAGCGCCGCACCGACACCGTGGGCGGGGAAGTCAGCGGCGCGCAGCTGTGGCAGATCTTCCAGGACGAATACCTGCCGTCCGGCCGGGCCGACGGGCAGTGGGGCCGTTACTCGCTGGGGGCCGTCAAGACGGAAACAGACGCCGACGGCGGCATGACGCTGCACGCGTCGCTCACCATCGATGGTGCCCAGGTCAGCCGCACCGGCACCGGCAACGGCCCCATTGCGGCCCTGCTGAACATCCTGCATGAGGACGGCGTGGATGTCCGCGTGCTGGACTACAGCGAACACGCGTTGTCCGAAGGCGGCAACGCCATGGCCGCGGCCTACGTCGAATGCGCGGTGGGGGAGCGGGTGCTGTGGGGTGTAGGCATCGATGCCAACACCAGCATGTCCTCCCTCAAGGCCGTGATCTCCGCGGTCAACCGCGCCATCCGGGACGCCCAGGCCTGATACCCGCCGGTGGTGCCGCCGGTTTCCTCCGGAGGCACCGCCGTGGCCGGGCAGCGAGCTGCCGGGCAGGATGGGAAGATAGAGCGTGGTCCAACACTCTTTTGCCTCCCGGGCGTACCGGGACGACGCCGTGGTGCTCCGTACCCACAAGCTGGGCGAGGCGGACCGGATCATCACGCTCCTGACGAAGCACCACGGGCAGGTCCGTGCCGTCGCCAAGGGAGTGCGCCGCACCAGCAGCCGTTTCGGTGCCCGGCTTGAGCCCTTCATGGTGGCCGATCTCCAGTTGGTGTCAGGGCGGACGCTGGACATCGTCACGCAGGCCGTGGCAAAGGGTGCATACGGCGGAAGCATCGCCGCGGACTACGGCAGGTATACGGTGGCCGCCGCCATGACGGAGACGGCTGAGAAACTGACGGACGTCGACGGCGAGGCCGGTACCGCACAATACAACCTGCTGGTGGGCGCCCTCGCTGCGCTGAGCCGCAACGAACATGCGGCTGGCCTCATCCTGGACTCCTACCTTCTGCGCGCCCTTGCCACCGGCGGGTGGGCGCCCAGTTTCACGGACTGCTCCCGCTGCGGCATGCCGGGCCCGCACACGGCCTTCTCCGCGCCCCTTGGCGGCATGGTTTGTGCACAGTGCCGGCCGCCCGGTTCCCCCGCACCCGCTGCAGAGACCGTGACGCTGCTGGCAGCGCTGCTGACCGGGGACTGGACGACGGCGGATGCTTCCCTGCCGCAGCATCGCAAGGAAGCAGCGGGCCTGGTGGCCGCGTACCTGCAGTGGCATCTGGAACGAGTACTGAAATCCCTCAAACATGTGGAGCGTAGCTGACAGTGGCCCTGGGAAAAAAGAACAACGCACCGCGCCGGCGCACGCATCCCGTGGTGGCGCCGTACCCGCACCCGTCCGGCGCGGTGGCACCCACTATTCCGGCTGAATTCATTCCCCGGCACGTGGCCATCGTCATGGACGGCAACGGCCGCTGGGCCAACCAGCGGGGATTGCCGCGGATCGAGGGGCACAAGGCAGGGGAGCCGGCGCTGCTCGATGTCATGGCAGGGGCCATCGAACTGGGCATCGAGTACGTCAGCGTGTACGCGTTCTCCACGGAAAACTGGCGCAGGTCGCCTGAGGAAGTCCGCTTCCTGATGGGATTTAACAAGGATGTGCTGCGAAGGCAGCGGAACCAGTTGGACGACTGGGGCGTGCGGGTCCGCTGGGCGGGGCGCCGGCCGCGGCTGTGGGGTTCGGTCATCCGTGAGCTGGAGGAAGCCGAAGACTTCACGGCGGCCAACACCACCTGTAACTTGACCATGTGTGTTAATTACGGCGGCAGGGCAGAGATCACTGACGCGGTCTCAGCGATTGCCGCCGATGTGGCGGCAGGCAAGTTGAAGCCTGGCGCCATTACCGAGCGGACCATCCAGAAGTACCTGGACGAGCCCGACCTGCCTGACGTGGACCTGTTCCTGCGCAGCTCGGGGGAGCAGCGGCTGTCCAACTTCATGCTCTGGCAGTCGGCCTACGCGGAGTTCGTGTTCATGGACACGCTGTGGCCGGATGTGGACAGGCGCACGCTCTGGGCCGCCGTCGAGGAGTATGCCAGGCGGGACCGCCGGTACGGTGGCGCCGTGGACGCCGCCGCTGCTCCCTCGGCGCCCGCTGCCCCGGCGGAATAGCTTCATCCATACGCCCGCAACCAGCGGGCCAGCCGCCTGTAGGCATCGGCCCGGACCGGTTCGGGTGACAGGAAGACGTCGTGCAGCGCGCCGTCGATCCGCTCCACGGTTACGGTGCGGCCCAGGGTGAGGGCCCTGGCGCTGATGGTGTTGACGTCCAGGACCGCGTCGGTCCGGCGCATTTCCTCGGACCAGAGGAGCCCGTTCGCGCTGCCCTTGGAAAGCAGTACCAGGATCGGCGCCTGGATCCCCAGGCCGCGGGCCACCTTCGCCTGCCCGGCGAGCACCGCCCTAAGCCAGCCGGCGCGCACCGGAAAGGCCATGCGGGGGCGGTACCGCTCGTCAAGCGGCCACTCGCCGTCGGCAGAGCTGCTGATGGTCCGCCAGTAGTGGCCGCGTTCCGGCAGCCGGAGGACCATCTCAGGGCGGAAGCGGGCCAAGGGGCGCACCATGCTGGATGCAGCGCGCCGCACCAGCGGACTGCCGTGCATTTCCAGCCATGGACTGTTGAGGATCAGCAGCGAAACAGCTTCCGGATGGCGGGTGGTCCACAGGGCTGCCACCAGGCCGCCCGTGGAGTGGCCCATCAGGGCCAGGGGACCCGGTGCGCCTGCATCCCGGATGATGCGGATTGCCTCTTCGATTTCAGCGTCGTAGGCGGCGAGGTCGGCCACGTACCCGCCCGGTGCTTCCGGACGAAGGCTTCGTCCGTGGTTGTGCATGTCCAGGGCATAGAAGTCGTAGCCGGCCGCAGCCCAGAACCGTGCCAGGTCCACGTTGAAGAAATAATCGCTCCAACCGTGCAGGAAGAGCACGGCCCGGCGGCTGCCGCCGGCAGGGTCCCTGTCGGGAGATGGCCGGACGCGCACCAGCGTTGCCCTCCGTTCAACCCCGTCACGTCCGGTGGCCGCGAAGGAGTGTGACTCGAAGTCACTGCCCAGGATGTCCTGCTGCCACTGCATGCCCTCATGCTAAACCGGCACACCGGACCGCGCTGTCCGAACTGCGGCGCCCGAACTGCGCTTTCCGAACTGTGCTGTTCGAACTTCGGCGTCTCCGTTTTGGTGCGGCGCCCCCGGAGACGGGAAACTGGAGGCATGCGCGTTTATCCCACTTTCTTCAGGCTGGCCTTTTCATGGATGGACGCCGAGCGCGCCCACAAGATCGGATTCAAGGGGATACGGCTCGCACATTCTTCCGGTGCGGGGAGAGTCCTGCGGAAACTGACTGCTCCGGCGCCGTCGCTCCAGACCACAGCCTTTGGCGTCACCTTTCCGTCACCGTTCGGGCTCGCTGCCGGCTTCGACAAGGAAGGGCACGGCATCGAGGCCCTCACGGAGCTTGGATTCGGACACATTGAAGTGGGCACCATCACCGGCCAGGCCCAGCCCGGCAACGAAAAGCCGCGCTTGTTCCGCCTTGTCCAGGACCGGGCCGTCATCAACCGGATGGGATTCAACAACGACGGCGCCTCCGCCGTTGCACCCCGGCTCAAGGCAGCACGCGCCGCGCTCCAGTGGCGGTACCCGGAGGTTCGTCCGGTCATCGGCGTCAATATCGGCAAAACCAAGGTGGTGGAACTGGCCGATGCCGTGGACGACTACCTGGTGAGCGCCCGCAGCCTGGCGCCTGCCGCCGACTATTTGGTGGTAAACGTCAGTTCCCCCAACACCCCGGGCCTGCGGTTGCTCCAGGACGTGGAGACGCTCCGGCCGCTCCTGACAGCCGTTGGGCAGGAAGCGGACCGGGCCGCGGGCCGGCATGTGCCCCTGCTGGTCAAGATTGCCCCGGACCTCAGCGATGAGGACATCGACGACGTCGCGCGCCTTGCCCTCGACCTGAAGCTGGACGGCATCATCGCCACCAACACCACCATTGGCCGTTCAGGACTGTCCTCGCCGGCAGAAGAGGTGGCGAAGTGCGGAGCCGGCGGCCTCTCCGGTGCACCATTGAAGCAGCGATCGCTGGAGGTGCTGAAGCGGCTCAGGAACGCTACGGGCGACGCCCTGACCTTGGTGTCCGTTGGCGGCGTGGAGTCGGCCCGGGACGTCCAGGAAAGGCTGGACGCCGGTGCAACCCTGGTGCAGGGCTACACCGCGTTCCTTTACGAAGGACCGTTCTGGGCGGCACGGATCAACAAGCAGTTGGCAAAGAACCGCCGCTCCTAGGCGCTGCAGGCAGGTTGCTGCGGGAAAGCGGATCCCGATAAAAACGAAAAGCCCGGCGGAACACCGCCGGGCTTTTCGTTCTCAAGTGGATGCAGGGTCAGGCAGGGTACTGTCCGCGCTGGACCTGGGGCTTGGGCAGCCGCAGTTTCCGGAACTGCAGGGACCGCATGGAGCCGTACCAGACAGTACCGCGCTCCACCTCGCCGAACTTTTCCGCCAGCCGCTTGCGGAGCTTGCGCGACAGAATGAAGACGTCCACGAAGACTGCCAGGAACATGACCCAGAAAGCGCCCAGGACGTAAATCATCATGTCGCTGGAGGCCGGGACCACCAGGGAAACCAGCACAAAGACCAGGGCGCCGAACATCAGGTATTCGCCAAGGTTGAACCGCGCATCCACAAAGTCGCGGGCAAACCGTTTCTGCGGACCCTTGTCGCGCAGCGGCAGGAACTTCTCGTCGCCGGTGTCCATGGCCCGCCGCATCTTGAGGCGCTGGTCCTGGATGGCCTGGCGTTCGGCAGCCTTGGACGCCTTGCGGTCCTCAGGCACGAGTGGGCGCTTGCGGGCAGCTTCCTGGGCCTTCCGGGTGGGGGTAGGGGCACCCTTGCCCGCGGCACTGTTCTGCCGCGCCGCCGTCTCCGCTGCCTGCTGGTCTATGGTTTCCTGCGCCGAGGGCGCTTCTTTTCTACGTCCGAACACCACAACAGAATACCTTGCAGCAGCCCGCCCGCTGCCTGCCCCCGCGTCTGCGGCGGCAGGCCGCGGAATGTGACGGGGGTAATGTTTTGGCCATGACTTCATCACCCGCGGCCACCCCGCACAGCACCACCGGAACATCAGGACCAGGCCCTGAGGCCATCGGCAGGACGGAAGATCTCCGTGCTGCGGTGGACCGTTCCTTCGATCAAACTTTGGCACGTCTCAAGGACCTCGTGGCCATCCCGGGCATCGCCTGGCCAAGCTTCGACCGCATGCCACTGGAGCGCAGCGCGGAGGCCGTCGCCGAACTCCTCCGGGGTGTGGGGATCGGCGGGGTCCAGGTCCTGTCCGTCAACAAGGCCGACGGCACGCCAGGCGGGCCGGCCGTCGTCGCCCGCCGGCCTGCCGCAAAAGGAAAACCGACCATCCTGCTTTACGCCCACCATGACGTCCAGCCGGTGGGGGACGAGTCCCTGTGGGAAACAACGCCGTTTACCGCCGTCGAGAAGGACGGCCGCCTCTACGGCCGCGGCGCCGCTGACGACAAAGCCGGCATCATGGCACACATTGCTGCTTACGCAGCCGTTTCGGAAGTCCTCGCCGATTCCCTGGGGCTGGGCGTCACCTTCTTCATCGAGGGGGAGGAGGAAGCAGGGTCGCCCACGTTCCGGACATTCCTGGAGGCGAACCGCGAGCTGCTCCGCGCAGACGTCATTGTGGTGGCCGACTCCAGCAACTGGAAGGTCGGCGTACCTGCCCTGACCACCAGCCTGCGTGGGCTCGTGGATGGCACGATTGAGGTGCAGGTCCTTGACCATGCGGTGCATTCCGGCATGTACGGCGGCCCGGTGCTGGATGCCCCCACCCTGCTGTCCCGCCTGATCGCCACCCTTCACGACACGGATGGGAACGTGGCCATTGAGGGCCTGGTGTCCAGCGACACGGCCGGGGTCGACATGCCGGAGGCGGATTACCGCGCCGATGCCTCCGTGCTCGACGGCGTCCGGCTGGCTGGAACGGGAAGCATCGCCTCGCGGCTGTGGTCCAAGCCGGCATTGTCAATCATCGGCTTCGACGCACCCGCCGTGGACGTTGCCTCCAACACCCTCCTTCCGCGCGCACGGGCAAAGTTCAGCCTGCGGCTGGCGCCGGGCCAGGTTCCCGCGGAGGCCATGGAGGCGGTCCGCCGCCACGTGGAGGCCAACGCCCCATTTGGTGCGAAGGTCGTCTTCACTCCGGGGGAGGCAGGCAATCCGTTCCGGACGGACACTTCCTCTGCTGCGGCAACGGTTGCCATGTGGGCCCTGGGCGAGGCCTGGGGAGTTCCCGCCGTCGAAACCGGAATCGGCGGTTCCATCCCGTTCATTGCCGACCTGACGGACCTGTACCCCGAAGCGCAAATCCTGGTGACGGGCGTGGAAGACCCGGATTCACGGGCACACAGTGCCAACGAGTCCCTGCACATCGGTGACTTCCGCAACGCCATCCTGGCCGAGGCCCTCATGCTCGCGCGGCTGAACAGTGAAGGCCTTTCAACCGGCAAGTGATGGGCCTTCCGTCGTGAACGCCGGGCAGGCGGCTGTCAGGGAACAACCGGCGTGCTTTGACGGTTACGCCAGGAGTTAGAGCTACAGGACTGCCGCGCGTAGCATGTAGCTATAGCCCATACCGTATTTGTAGGGGCAGGCGCCGTTACGGCGACGCCGCCAGACCGTCCTAAGAAGGTAGGCCAATGAGCACCGCAACCAACGAAAACAGCACCGCCGCCACAAGCGTGGCCAGCGACGAACTGCCCGTTCACGAGGTCAACCTGACCGATGTCGCTGCAGGCAAGGTCCGCAGCCTCCTGGAACAGGAAGGCCGCACCGACCTGCGCCTGCGCGTGGCCGTGCAGCCTGGCGGATGCTCGGGGCTGATCTACCAGCTCTACTTCGACGAACGGCTCCTTGATGGTGATGCCGTGCGCGACTTCGACGGCGTCGAAGTCGTCGTGGACAAGATGAGCGTGCCGTACCTGAGCGGCGCCAGCATCGACTTCGAAGACACCATCTCCAAGCAGGGCTTCACCATCGACAATCCGAACGCCGGCGGCTCCTGCGCCTGCGGCGATTCATTCCACTAAGCCGGTTATTTCGCCTGATGTCCGCGCCGGGTTTCCTGCCGTCCAAAACGGCATGGGGGCTCGGCGCCGACATGTGGGCGAAACGCCCGGCGGAGCGGTAAGCTCTACACCGAGTAGTAAAACTCTTTTGTGCCCGGAGCGCCGATGGCTGCCCGGACAACAGCAACAAGTAGGAAGGGCCGTCTGTGAGTTCGCAGAACCGAACCGGCAGCCGACGCAAAACGATCACCACGATCTCAAGCTTGGCAATTGCCGGCGCGTTGGTTTTGACCGGATGTTCGCCAGAGGTAGAGAAAGGGTGGATGCCCACTGAACGTGGCACCACCAGCAACACCGACCGCATCATGGACCTCTGGGTCAACTCATGGATTGCTGCGCTCGTGGTGGGCACCATTACGTGGGGCCTGATCATCTGGTGCCTGGTCGCTTACCGCCGCCGCAAGGGAACCGTGGGCTTCCCCCGGCAGACCAGCTTCAACCTTCCGCTGGAAGTTTTCTACCTGACCATCCCCATCTTCATGGTCCTGGTGTTCTTCTACTTCACGGACCGCGACCAGCAGGCGATCGATGACCGTTCACAGCCGGCCGACGTCGTAGTGGACGTCCGCGGCAAGCAGTGGGCCTGGGACTTCAACTACAAGTCCGGCGACGTCATCCAGGAAGACCTGCACGAAGCCGGTGTCCAGGCCCACCTCACCGGCAACACCATCGACAAGGAACAGCTCCCCACCCTGTACCTGCCGGTGAACAAGTCTGTTGACCTCGAACTCAACGCCCGCGATGTCATCCACTCCTTCTGGGTACCCGCCTTCCTGCAGAAGCGCGACATGATCCCCGGCAAGACCAACTACATCCGGTTCACCCCCACTAAAGAGGGCACTTACGACGGCAAATGTGCCGAACTCTGCGGCGAGTACCACTCCGAAATGCTGTTCCGCGTCAAGGTGGTGTCGGAATCCGAATTCCAGGCCCACATGGACCAGCTCAAGGCCGAAGGCAACACCGGCCTGCTCGGTGCCGAGTACGACCGCAACCCGAACCTGAACGAAACCAAGTAAGGGGAGCGACGTGGCTACGTACACCCAATCCGCACCTGCGGGAGTCCTGTCGGCTCCCGTGGTACCTAAATCCAAGGGGCGCATCGTCGTCAACTGGATCACCTCCACCGACCACAAGACCATCGGGTACATGTACCTGATTGCGTCCTTCGTGTTCTTCTGCCTGGGCGGTGTCATGGCGCTGCTCATCCGCGCCGAGCTGTTCGAGCCCGGCATGCAGATCCTGCAAACCAAGGAGCAGTACAACCAGCTGTTCACCATGCACGGCACGGTGATGCTGCTGATGTTCGCCACCCCGCTGTTTGCCGGGTTCGCCAACGTGATCATGCCGCTGCAGATCGGCGCTCCTGACGTGGCCTTCCCGCGCCTGAATGCGTTGGCCTTCTGGTTCTTCCTGTTCGGTTCCACCATCGCGGTGTCCGGCTTCATCACCCCGCAGGGCGCAGCGTCCTTTGGCTGGTTCGCCTATGCGCCGCTGTCGAACACGACGTTCACCCCGGGCATCGGCGGTGACCTGTGGGTCTTCGGCCTGGCGCTGTCCGGCTTCGGCACCATCCTTGGTGCGGTCAACTTCATCACCACCATCATCTGCATGCGCGCCCCGGGCATGACCATGTGGCGGATGCCCATCTTCACCTGGAACACCCTGATCACCGCCATCCTGGTGCTCATGGCATTCCCGCCGCTGGCCGCCGCCCTGTTCGCGCTCGGCGCGGACCGCAAGTTCGGCGCCCACATCTTCGACCCCGAGAACGGCGGCGCTGTTCTTTGGCAGCACCTGTTCTGGTTCTTCGGCCACCCGGAGGTGTACATCATTGCGCTGCCGTTCTTCGGCATCGTGTCGGAGATCTTCCCGGTCTTCAGCCGCAAGCCGATCTTTGGCTACAAGGGCCTGGTCTACGCCACTATCGCCATTGCAGCCCTGTCCGTGACGGTGTGGGCCCACCACATGTACGTCACCGGCGCCGTCCTGCTGCCGTTCTTCTCCTTCATGACCATGCTCATCGCGGTGCCCACCGGCGTAAAGTTCTTCAACTGGATCGGCACCATGTGGCGCGGCTCGTTGACCTTCGAAACGCCGATGCTCTGGAGCATCGGCTTCATGATCACCTTCCTCTTCGGCGGCCTCACCGGCATCATCCTGGCCTCCCCGCCGCTGGACTTCCACGTTTCGGACTCCTACTTCGTGGTGGCGCACTTCCACTACGTGGTGTTCGGCACCGTGGTGTTCGCCATGTTCGCCGGGTTCTATTTCTGGTGGCCCAAGTGGACCGGCAAGATGCTCAACGAGCGCCTGGGCAAGATCCACTTCTGGCTGCTGTTCCTGGGCTTCCACGGCACCTTCCTGATCCAGCACTGGCTCGGCGTCGAGGGCATGCCCCGCCGCTACGCCGACTACCTCGTGGAGGACAACTTCACCTGGATGAACCAGTTCTCCACCGTGGCATCGTTCGTGCTGGGTGCGTCACTGATCCCGTTCTTCTGGAACGTCTACATCACCTGGCGCAGCGCCGAAAAGGTCCAGGTTGATGATCCGTGGGGCTTCGGTGCTTCGCTGGAGTGGGCCACGTCCTGCCCGCCGCCGCGCCACAACTTCACGTCCCTGCCCCGGATCCGTTCGGAGCGTCCCGCCCTGGACCTGCACCACCCGGAACTTCGTCAGGTCCACACCGTTGAGTCGCCGGCACCCGCAGCAGCGGTCCTCGGCAACGCCGACCAGAAGGACACCGCACAGTGAAAATCGAATCCTGGATCTTTGGTTCTGGAGTCTTCTTCTTCGTTCCCGTCGCTCTGGTCTACGGATTCCTGACCAACTGGGGTGAGTGGGTCGGCATCCTGGGCATCCTGCTTGTGGGTGGCCTCGCCGGCATGATCGGGGCCTACCTCGGCTTCACCGGAAGGCGCGTCGGTCTTCGTCCCGAGGACCGCAGCGACGCTGAAATCCACGAAGGCGCCGGCGAGCAGGGGCACTTCAGCCCCTGGAGCTGGTGGCCTCTGGTCCTGGGCATCGCCTGCGCCACCGGCTTCCTGGGCCTGGCCGTAGGCGCCTGGGTCATCTTCATCGCAGGTGGCCTCGCCATCGTGGCCCTCGTGGGCTGGGTGTACGAGTACAGCCGCGGTGACCACGCGCACTAAGCAAGCAAACGAATAACGACGTCGGGCCCCACCTTCCGGTGGGGCCCGACGTCGTTATTGCGCTTTTGGAAGCCCCTAGATGGCTCCCTGCGACTCTAAAAGTCCTCGAAGCTCCCGCAGCGCGTTCTCGGCCTGCTCGCGCCCCAGGCCGCCTTCCAGCGCACTGTCGCTAATGGACAGCTCCACCTCACAGCCTTGTGGGAAGTCAGCCGTCATCACCTGAAGCAGGGAACGGGCATCGGCCTTGTCTGCGCCTGCCTTGCTGATGGTCACCGGCAGGCCCGTGTCGGTGACGGCTCGGACAAACACCGCGGCGGAACGTGCATGCAGGCCCGCGGGCGCTGCCACCACGGCCTTTTCTGTTGGCAAAGGGACTCCTTCTGTGAAAGACGGCCCCCTCCGTCTCGTGGCAAAATTTCCAGACCAAATATAGCTGCCTGCACGGATGCGGCGCGAAAGATTGCCGCGGTCCGTGGCTGGTCTAGACCGTTCTAAAATTGAGGGGACACCCAACGGCAGGAGAACGATCATGGCAGCTGGCGCCGCCGCAATCACGGGGGAAATAGACCGCAGCAGCGGAACGGCCATCTACGTCCAACTCCGGGAAATCCTTCGCGCGTACATCGCGGAGTCATGCCCGCCGGGTTCAGCCCTGCCCTCGGAACGGGACCTCGCCGAACGGTTTGGGCTTGCAAGGATGACGGTGCGGCAGGCCATCGATGCACTGGTGGGGGAGGAGGTCATCGAGCGGGTGGTGGGCCTGGGAACCTTCGTCCGGCGGCCGAAAGTCGACCTGCAGGTGAAGCTCACGTCCTACAGCGAAGAAATGCAGCGGCGCGGCATGGTGCCTGCCGCCAAAGTGCTCAGCTTCGAACAGATCGGTGCCAGTGCGTTCCTGGCCCGTGAATTGCAGCTGGACGAGGGCACCCCGCTGGTCCGCTTCCGCCGGCTGCTTCTTGCGGATGGGGAGCCCATGAGCGTGGACGAAAACTTCATACCGGCTCATCGGGTCCCGGGACTGCTGGACGGCGAGCCGCCCACGTCGCTCTACAACGTCCTCAGCGAGCAGTACGGGCTTGTTATGGAATGGGGGGAGGACATGATCGAGGCGACGGCGGCGTCACCGTCCACGGCGCGCCTCCTCAACGTCGAGGTGGGGGCACCATTGCTGAAGATCCAGCGGCATGCCTTTGTGGCCCGGGCAATGGTTGACTACTCGGTCTCCTACTACCGTGCGGACCGGTACAAGCTGTGGGTGCCCCTGCAGCGGCCCGGAGCCAGGAGGGCCCGCAACCACTAGCCGCCCCAACCATCCGTTCCCCTGCGGGGGGCGTGGGCAGCACACCCCAGGAAAACAGGAAAGGCCCGATCCGGATGGATCGGGCCTTTCCTGTTGGAACAGAAGCCTAGTGGGTCAGGCTCTTGCTTCCTTCTGCCGCCTCAACAGCCTCGTGTCCGTGGCCGTGTGCGGCCTCCAGCTCAGCGGGCGTGGCCGGGGCCACGCGGTCCTCGAAGAACCAGCGGGAGAGGAATGCGCGGCGCTTTTCCTTGCGGGTGACCACGCCGTGCTCGTTGGGGACCGCAGGAAGGACCTGAGGTGACTCAAAGCCCACCAGCTTGTACCGCTTGTACTCATCCAGGGGCGCGTGCACCTCGATGAACTCACCGTGGGGAAGACGGACGATGCGTCCGGTTTCACGGCCGTGGAGGGCGATCTCCCGGTCCTTGCGCTGAAGCGCCAGGGCAACGCGCTTGGTAACCACGAATGCGATCACCGGACCGATGAAGAACAGGGCCCGCAGCCAGTACGTGACGTCGTTCAGGGAAACGTGGAAGTGCGTGGCGATGAGGTCCGAACCAGCAGCGGCCCACATGACGCAGTACCAGACGAAACCTGCCATGCCGATGGCGGTACGGGTGGGCGCGTTCCTGGGGCGGTCCAGGACGTGGTGTTCACGGTCGTCCTTGGTCACCCAGCGCTCGATCCACGGGTACGTGAACATCACGGTGAACAGGATCCCGGCCGGCACGAGGGCCGGCAGCAGGACGTTGAATGTGAAGACGTGTCCGAAGAAGATCTGCTCCACGTGCCAGTTGCCGAAGGTGCCCGGCATCAACCGGAGTGCGCCGTCGACGAAACCGATGTACCAGTCAGGCTGCGTACCGGCCGACACAGGGGAGGGGTCGTACGGGCCGTAGTTCCAGATCGGGTTGATGGTGAAGAACGCGGCCATCAGGGCAATGACGCCGAAGACGATGAAGAAGAATCCACCGGCCTTCGCTGCGTACACCGGACCGAGGGGGTAGCCGACGACGTTGTTGTCGTTGCGTCCCGGACCCGGGTACTGCGTGTGCTTGTGCACCACCACCATGAACAGGTGGGCCACGATCATCAGCAGGATCAAGGCCGGTACCAGCAGGATGTGCAGCATGTACAGGCGGCTGATGATGGCCGTTCCCGGGAATTCCCCGCCAAACAGGAAGAACGAGATGTACGTTCCGATGACCGGAATGGACTTGATGACACCGTCGATGATGCGCAGGCCGTTGCCGGACAGCAGGTCATCGGGGAGCGAGTAGCCGGTAAAGCCTGCAGCCATCGCCAGGATGAGCAGGACACAGCCCACAACCCAGTTCATTTCACGCGGCCGGCGGAACGCACCGGTGAAGAAGACCCTCAGCATGTGTACTGCCACCGACGCAACGAACAGCAGTGCTGCCCAGTGGTGCACCTGGCGCATGAACAGGCCACCACGGACATCGAAGGAGATGTTCAGCGATGAGCTGTACGCCACCGACATCTCCACGCCCTTCAGCGGAACGTAGCCGCCGTCGTAGTGCGTCTCCGCCATTGACGGGTCGAAGAAGAACGTCAGGAAGGTACCCGACAGCAGCAGGATGACGAATGAGTACAGCGCCACTTCACCAAACATGAACGACCAGTGGTCCGGGAAGACTTTGCGGCCGAACTCGCGGAGGATCCCCGAACCGCCGACTCGTGAGTCGACGAAGTCGGTGATCCGACCTGTCTTGGTTTTGGCGACGAAAGCCGGCTCAGCTGTTGATGCTGCGCTCATGCGAATCACGCTCCCAGTAACTTGGTCCTACGGGTTCATGGAAGTCGCTGGTAGCGACCAGGTAGCCCTCGTCATCAACTGCGATGGGCAGCTGGGGGAGAGGACGGCTGGCGGGGCCGAAGATCACCTTGCACTCCTGCGTGAGGTCAAAGGTGGACTGGTGGCACGGGCACAGCAGGTGGTGCGTTTGCTGCTCGTACAGAGCAACGGGGCAGCCAACGTGGGTGCAGATCTTCGAGTAGGCAACGATGCCGTTGTAGCCCCACTCTTCGCGGCCCTTGGACGGGTTGAGCGATGCGGGATCAAGGCGCATGAGCAGCACAACGGACTTTGCCTTCTCGTTGAGCTTGCCTTCCTCGAGTTCGTTCAGGCCTTCCGGGATGACGTGGAAGGCCGAGCCGATGGTGACATCCGAAGCCTTGATGGGAGTTCCGTCAGGGTCACGGGTCAGGCGCTTGCGCTTTCCGTCCTGGGGGGCCCACATGGTGTGTGCGAGCTTGTCGTCCGGACGGGGTCCGAGGTCACCGAAGATGGCGACGGCGGGAAGCGGGGCGAGCGCCACAGCACCGAGCAGGGTGTTGCGGATCAGCGGACGGCGCTTGATGCCGGTCTCTTCCACGATGTCGTCGACGATGCGGACAGCCGCCTGGCGGTCCTCCTCGTAGCGGATGGCGTGGCGTTCTTCGGAGACTTCGTGGTCGGGCATCAGGGCCTTGGCCCAGTGCACGATGCCGGTACCGATACCCAGCATGGCGAAGGCAGTACCTACACCGAGCAGGGCGTTCTGGAGCCGGATGGTGGCGATGCTGGAGTCATCACCCAAATCAATGGCGAAGTACGCCACCAGGAAGATCAGGGTTCCAACAACAGAGATGCCAAATAGTAAGGCGACCTGCCGTTCTGCCCGCTTTGCGGCCTTCGGGTCCGTGTCAGCCAGGCGCAAACGATGCGGGGGAATTCCAGGATCCTGGAACTTCTCCACCTCATTCTGACCAGCCGTAGCTACGGTGCCCGAGTGGTTCGGACTGCCGTCACTATGGTTGCCCATAATTCGCCTCATCCTTCTCTCGTCCCGGCGGTTGTGCCGGGTTAGTTTCTAATTTCAAGCTGCTGACTGGGCAGCAGAAGTTGTGTGCTTCCCGCGGAAAGTCAGGACGTCCTGGAAGTCAGCCAGATGGTGAAGGCGATAATGACGCCCAAGCCGGCAACCCATACGAACAGGCCTTCAGCGACGGGGCCAAGCGAACCCAGGTCGGCACCGCCCGGCGAACCGGTGGTCTCGATCTGCTTCAGGAAGGTGATGATGTCCTTCTTGCCTTCGGGGGTGATGTTGGCATCGTTGAAGACGGGCATGTTCTGCGGGCCCGTGGCCATGGCCTCGTAGATGTGCTTGCCGCTGACGTCGGCCAGGGCGGGCGCGAACTTGCCCTGGGTCAGCGCGCCGCCGGCTGCGGCGGCGTTGTGGCACATGGCGCAGTTGGTGCGGAAGAGCTCCCCGCCGGCTGCGGCGTCGCCGCCGCCGTTTGTCAGGTCTTCTGCAGGAATTGCCGGGCCGGCTCCCAGCGAAGCGACGTACGCTGCAAGCTGTGAGGTCTGCTGTTCGTTGAACTGGACCGGCTTTTTCATTGCCTGGGGACCGTTCATCTGCATCGGCATGCGCCCGGTGCCCACCTGGAAGTCAACAGCGGCAGCGCCGACGCCAACCAGGGAGGGGCCATCCTTGGAACCACTGGCGCCCATGCCGTGGCAGGTGGCGCAGTTGGCGGCAAACAGCTTGCCGCCCTCTTCGACGTCGCTTGCGCTTGCGGTGGTGGTGCTCGCCTTGGCCTCATTCATGGAGGTTGCCACGGCGTACAGCCCACCCGTGATGAGGAGCCCCATCAGAAGCAGCGCTATTGCTGCCAGTGGGTGACGCCGCTTTTGTGAGAGTGCCTTCACGTGGTGGTTCCTTTATTCGATCCTGCGCCGGCTCCGGGAGCCGCTACCTGAAATTCTGCCTCTTGTAGAAAAAGAATCAAAGCTGGCTACTTGAGTACGTAGATGACCAGGAAGAGGCCGATCCACACGACGTCAACGAAGTGCCAGTAGTACGAGGTGACGATCGCGGACGTAGCTTCAAAGTGTCCGAACTTCTTCGCGGCAAAGGACCGGCCCATGATGAGCAGGAAGGCGATAAGCCCGCCGATGACGTGCAGGCCGTGGAAGCCGGTGGTCATGTAGAAGGCAGAGCCGTAGGCGTTGGAGGAAAGCGAGACGTGCTCGGAAACCAGCATCGCGTATTCGGTGGTCTGGCCGGCAACGAAGAACGCACCCATGAGGAACGTCAGGGTGAACCATTCGTTCATTCCCCAACGGGCGAACTGAAGGGCACCTCCGGTACGCCGGGGCTGCAGCCGCTCTGCGGCGAAGACGCCCATCTGGCAAGTAAAGGAACTGGCCACAAGGACAATCGTGTTGACGAGCGCAAAGGGGAAGTTGAGCTTGGCTGTCTCTTCAGCCCACATTTCACCGCTCGTGGAGCGGAGCGTGAAGTACATGGCGAAAAGACCGGCGAAGAACATCAACTCGCTGGACAGCCACACAACGGTTCCGACAGAAACCATGTTGGGGCGGTTCAGCGTTGGGTGCGCCGGGGTACTGGGGGCATGGGTCGCAGATGTCACATAGACATTATGTCTGTAAAAGTCCGTGCTGCCCAACGCAAACCGCCTTTTGGGAGGACTTTTTCTACAAAGACGCGAAATTGCCCGGAAAAGTTCCCGGCACCGTTCACATTGGTCAGTGCCTGCCATCGCTCGATAGCATCAGCAGGTGACTTCACAGGCATCTGCAGCGTCCGGCAACACCTGGCCCCGGCTGATCTCGGCACTGATCAAGGGCAATGACCTTACGGCGGAGAACACGTCCTGGGCCATGGACACCATCATGTCCGGCGAAGCCACGCCGGCCCAGATCGCCGGATTCCTGGTGGCCCTCAGCGCCAAGGGCGAAACCGTGGATGAGCTTTCCGGCCTGGTTGAGGCGATGCTGGCGCATGCCAACCCGGTGGAAATTTCCGGCGAGAAGCTGGATATCGTCGGCACCGGTGGTGACCAACTTAACACCGTCAACATCTCCACCATGGCCGCGCTTGTGGCCGCCGGGGCCGGCGCAAAGGTGGTGAAGCACGGCAACCGGGCCGCGTCGTCGTCGTCGGGATCCGCTGACGTGCTCGAAGCGCTCGGCGTCCGGCTCGACCTGTCCATTGCGCAGGTGGCCCGGAACGCCGAAGAGGCGGGTATCACATTCTGTTTCGCGCAGGTGTTCCACCCGTCATTCCGCCATACCGCGGTACCCCGGCGCGAATTGGCAATACCTACCGCATTCAACTTCCTGGGACCGCTGACCAACCCTGCCAAGGTGCAGGCGTCGGCCGTCGGCGTGGCCAATGCGCGGATGGCGCCGCTCGTTGCAGGCGTCCTGGCCCGGCGGGGGAGCAGGGGGCTGGTGTTCCGGGGCAACGACGGCCTGGACGAACTCACCACCACCGGCCCGTCCACCGTGTGGGAGATCCGCGGCGGGGGCGTCACTGAACTGTTCTTCTCCCCGGAGGACCTTGGCATCAGCCTGGCCACCGTTGAGCAGCTTCGCGGCGGTGATGCAGTGGCAAACGCAGGAGTTGTCCGTGACGTGCTTGCCGGCAAGGAGGGTCCTGCCCGGGACGCGGTCCTGGTGAATGCGGCGGCAGGCCTGGTTGCCTTCGACCGTGAAGCGGAAGGCCCGTTCCTGGCGAGGATGCAGAAGGCCTACGCGCGGGCTGCGCAATCGATAGATTCCGGCGCCGCTGCAGCCGTCCTGGACCGTTGGGTGTCCCTGTCCCGCGCCTGAGGACGGCTTGGCGGGTTACTGCTCGAAGCCCAGGGAAAAGGCAGCGTCGAGATCGTGCTGTGAGTACGCCCGGAATGCGATGTGCGTGGTGGTGTGGACCACTGCAGGAACCTTGGAGAGCCGGTCGGCGATAACATCAGCCAGGTCCTCGTGCCGGTGGACGCGCGCCACCGCAATCAGATCCCATTCTCCAGTGACGGAGTACACCTCACTGATGCCTTCGATGGCTGAGATTTCCTCCGCAGTCTCGGGAATGCGGGCGGCGTCAGTCTTGATCAGAACAAATGCGGTGACCACGTTTGTACCCCTTCGATCAGTTCCGCCGCAGCAAGTCACGGCAGGTTTCTCTCTACTGCCAGCCTATTACACGGGCGTCCTTTTCCCGGCAGCCCGCCCTTCGGGCGGAGAGCCCCTATCGGCGGCGGAGACGCGCGGCACCGGCAGCCAGGAGCCGGTAGCCCACGAGGAACGTTGCGAGGGCCAGCGTGGCAACGATGACGAAGGGGAGGACAACCGTCTGTGCGGTCAGCGCGCGCAAAAGCATGCCGCCGATGAGGCTGCCGAGCCAGACCGGAACACCCGCCCGGAGGGCAGACAAAGGGCTGCGCCAGGCGCGGGAAACGACCCATCCCGCTGCCGCGCCGGCAAGGAAGGGCCATGCAGTCAGCAGCACACCCAGGATGGGCTCCTCGCGGTGGTGCGCGTCGCGGCCGATGGCGGCGAACGCAAGGATCAGCACGACATCGGCAGCCGCCGCTGCCAGCACCGTTTTTCCGGACGTTGTAGCTGCCGCCTTCGTTTTCAAGGAACTCATGGTTTCGAGCTTAGCCGTCACGCCTCCTCGAGCTTGACCCAGGACCTCACATGAAGCGGGGGAGCGGAGGCGGAATCGGCATGCAGTATGGTCTCAGCAGGAGCAGAGGTCAGTCCCGCTGTACTGGAGACATGTGTGAATAAAGCTTTGTGGATTTGCAGCCTGGTTGGTGCCGCCGTCGGGATCAGTGTGGGTTTGGCGGTGTTCCATACTCCTTTTTGGGGCTGTGCGCTTGGGTTGGGAATCGGCGCGGTCGTTGGGGCCTCAATGCAGCGCCGCCGTTAGCATGCCGGCAAGGCAGGACCTTGCGGTTGCCTTGACCCCGTCCGGATCACCGGCAGCTGTCCCGGCGTCAGCAGCCCACCGGTCAGCCTCCCCTGGGGCTGGATGATGGTGGGGTCCCTGAGTTCACCAAGCCTTAGTAAGCTCACCGTGGAACCGTAGGCCAAGGGGAGTGAATCTGAGCATGAAGACTGGTGTGACGAAGGGATACACGTACTTACGGACTATGGGGGTGGTGTTGGTAGCCACGATCGCCGGCGTAGCCACCGCACCAGCCGCAAACGCCGCAGACAAACCCGTCTTGCCCGGGCCTTCAGCCGCAGAGAAATTGCCCGATGCCCCAGCTCCCACCGACCAGTTCATCGTAAAGTTCAAACCCTCAGCGGCCGGCAGCGCCGCGGAGCGGGACGAGACCTATTCCAGGGCTGCCGGGCATGCCTCCATCGGCGTGCGGGAGATCAAGACCACGGCCAGCGACGCCAAGGTGGTCAAGACAAGCCACAGGCTCAATGCCGGGGAGTCCAGGCGCGTGCTGGAGAGCATCGCTGCGGACGACAAAGTCGAATCCGTGGAGCCTGACATTCTCATGCATCCGTCGTACACCCCGAACGACACCTACTACTCCTTGCAGTGGGCTCTGTCTGACCCTGGCGTCGGCATCAGGGTTCCGTCTGTCTGGGACAAAACCACGGGCACGGGCCAGATCGTCGCGGTGATCGACACCGGCATAACCGCCCACAGCGATCTCAACGCGAACGTCATGGCAGGCTACGACATGATCGCCGACCCAACCGTTTCAAGTGACGGCGACGGCAGGGATCCGGACGCCTCCGACCCGGGGGACTACCGGACCTCCGGAACTTGCGGTTCCACCTCATCCGCCCATTCTTCCTGGCACGGAACCCATGTCGCCGGGATTATCGCCGCTGTCGCCAATAACAGTGAAGGAGTCAGCGGCGCCGCTCCGGGCGTGAAGATCGAGCCGGTCCGCGCGCTTGGTGACTGCGGCAGCGGCTACCTCTCGGACGTGTCGGACAGCATTACGTGGGCTTCCGGAGGAGCAGTCTCCGGCGTGCCCGCCAATGCTAACCCGGCGAAAACCATCAATCTGAGCGTCGGGGGAGCGGCTGCCTGCCCTCCCACCCTGCAGGCCGCCATTGACGGGGCGGTCAGCCGCGGCTCATCCGTATTCGTGGCTGCCGGCAACGAAAGCCAGCTCGCCGAAAACAATGCGCCGGCAAACTGCAACAACGTCATTACGGTCGGTGCCACCAACCAGTCCGGATCCAAAGCCTCGTACTCGAACTTCGGTGCCGCCGTCGACGTCATGGCCCCGGGAGGCGACACAGGTGCCGGCATCCTGTCCACCTTCAACGCCGGATCAACCACTCCAGGCGCAGAAGCGTACGGCTACCTGATGGGAACGTCGATGGCGACGCCGATGGCGGCCTCCGTCGGCGCACTGATGAAAGCCGCTGATCCCTCCCTGACGCCAGCCCGGATCGAGGCGAAGCTGAAGGCAACGGCCAGGCCCCTTCCGGGAACCTGCCCAGGAGGCTGCGGCGCCGGCTTGATCGATGCCTTGGCCGCCGTCGCGTTTCCGGCCCCGCAGACTCCGATTGCCGTAAAGGCAGCGTCCCTGAACGGGGCCTTCGGAGCTGCCACTACGGGAGAGATCTATGGGCTCAGGGATAACGGCGGGTACCAGTGTTTCCAGCACGGTTGCATCCTTTATTCGCCGGCGTCCGGGGCTCACGTCTCCACCGGCGCGATTCGAGGCCTGTGGGCGGAGACAGGATTTGAGGCTGGTGGCCTCGGCTACCCGGTGACCGATGAAGTTGGCGGGCTCCGGGATGGAGGTGCCTATCAGAACTACCAGGGCGGCGCCATCGTCTGGTCACCGGCGACGGGGGCCCACATTTCCGTGGGGGCGATCCGCGGCCTGTGGGCGGAGACAGGATTTGAGAATGGTGGCCTCGGCTACCCGGTGACCGATGAAGTTGGCGGGCTGCGCGACGGGGGTGCCTACCAGAACTACCAGGGCGGTGCCATCGTCTGGTCCCCAGCCACCGGAGCGCATATCTCTGTTGGCGCCATCCGTGGCGAATGGGCGGTGTCGGGATTTGAGGGCGGCAAGCTCGGCTACCCGGTATCAAACGAAGTGGGCGGGCTGCGCGACGGGGGTGTCTACCAGAACTACCAGGGCGGTGCCATCGTCTGGTCCCCAGCCACCGGAGCGCATATGTCCGTAGGCGGCATTCGCTCCATCTGGGCCTCAACAGGGTACGAATCAGGGCGCCTCGGCTACCCGACAAGTGACGAGTACTCCACGGGCAACGACGGTGGCGTCGCGCAAAACTACCAGGGCGGCGTCATCCATTGGAGCCCAGGCGGTTCCTACATCTCCTGACCCAGCCGGCCGCATGCTGTACTTTCCCGGCGAAGGCGGCCTTTGTCCGTTGCGAAGGCATCGGCGAGCAGGGCAGCGCTCCCAAAGAGCTAGTTGACATAATGTAGATTATCGGCGCTTTGGGACTGCTCCGGAGCGGGGCGCACCAAGCCAACCAGCCAGCACGAACACCTGCGTGAAAGCGCTGGTCAAACCGGCGGTCCCATTGTCTTTATTCCGGCGCCCGTCAAGAATGAACCAATGACGGTCTACGTACGTTCACTTGAAACTGCAGTTCCGGAGACAAAGCTCATCCAGTCCGAGGCCCGTGACGTATTTGCCGCGCAGCCTGGCCTGTCGCGCTTAGGCTCGCGACTGGTGAACACCTGTTTTGACGGTGCTGCCATCGAGACGAGGTTTACCGCCGTCCAGGAACTCACCAACACGTCCCGCGCCGAAGAACCGCAGTTCTACGACCAGGAAACCGGGCTCCTGCTGAACCCCAGCACCAAAGTCCGCAACGATATCTTCGCCCGCGAGGCCACCAAACTGTTTGTGGCGGCCTCGCGTGCTGCCCTGCGGGCCGCCCCGGAAGTCGATTTACTTGACATAACTCATCTCGTGACGGTCTCCTGCACCGGCTTCTTCAATCCGGGCCCGGACTACAAGGTGGTCCGTGAACTCGGCCTTAATCCCGCAGTCCAGCGTTACCACCTCGGCTTCATGGGCTGCTACGCCGCCTTTCCTGCCCTGCGTGCCGCGAAACTGTTTTGCGAGGCGGACCCGAATGCGGTGGTCCTGGTTGTCTGCGCTGAACTGTGCTCGCTCCACGTACGCACCTCCAACGACCCGGACACCATCATGGGCTCGGCCCTGTTCGCCGATGGTGCCGCCGCCGCCGTCGTAACCGCGCGCCCAGGCGTGGCGGACACCGCACTGATGAAGCTGGACCACTTCGAGACGGTCCTGACACCGGTGGGTGAGGATTCCATGGCCTGGAACATCGGTGACAACGGCTTTGAAATGGTCCTGGGCAACTACGTGCCCCACATCATCGATGACCACATAGTCGGCGCGCTGCAGCCCCTTCTGGCCAGGGAGCCGGAACTGGCGCCACTCCCCTACACGGCAATCCCCCACTGGGCCATCCACCCCGGCGGCCGGAGCATCCTGGACAAGGTGCAGTCCAGGCTCGGCCTCAGCGACACCCAGCTGATCCCCGCACGGGAAACCTTGCGCAACTACGGCAACATGAGCAGCGCCACGGTGCTCTTCGTCCTCAAGCACATCCTTGAACAACCACTCCGGGAAGGGCCCGCCGCCGAAGAGCGGATCTGTTCCATGGCGTTTGGCCCGGGATTGACCGTGGAAACCGGCCTGTTCACCAAGATTCGGCAGGCAACAGGCGGCGCTCCGGGGTGGGAGGGCAGCGCGGCAGAGGATGCCTTGGGCCAGCTCCAAAGCCGGACGCCGGCCGAAGCGCCCGTGGCCTGAGAGCGGTCCGCGGAATGGGGATCCTCCTGCGCCGACGAGCCATCACGGACGTGGAGCAGATGGACAGGCCGGACTGCGATGCCCGTCTCCTGGACAACACGTACCGGCAGTTCGCCGTCATCAACCGGGTGCTGTCCGGCTGGCGGAAACTGTATGCCAGGGAACTCAGGAGCATGGCCCCTCCCGACCAGCGCCCGCTAACGGTGCTGGACATCGGCTCCGGCGGCGGCGACCTGGCCGTGATGCTGGCCCGCTGGGCGGCCAAAGACGGCAAAGCGGTGCATATCACGGGCATCGATCCTGATCCCCGTGCGGCCCGGTTCGCCCAGCAACGCCCGTCCATGGCCGGCGTGGAATTCCGCAAGGCGCACAGCGGCGAGCTGGTCAGCGAGGGTGCCCGGTTCGACGTCGTCATCTCCAACCACGTCCTGCACCATCTTGGCCCGGAGGAACTCCTGCAACTGCTGGCGGATTCGGAGATCCTGGCCGCCGGAAAGGCGTTGCACAACGACCTGATCCGCAGTCCTGCCGCCTTTGCCCTTTTCAGTGTGGCCGCCCTGCCGTTCCGGCAGTCCTTCATCCGGGAAGACGGCCTCACCTCCATCCGCCGGAGCTACAGGCCGGTCGAGTTGGCGGCCTCCGCTCCCCCGGGCTGGTCCGTGGAGCGCTCATCAGCCTTCCACCAGCTCCTCGCCTACCGGCGGGGCTGACAATTGGACGCCGATGTCCTGATCGCCGGCGGCGGTCCTGTTGGCCTGTACCTGGCTGCCGCGTTGCTGCAGGAAGGCGTATCGGTAAGGGTTTTTGAGCAGCGGCAGTCACGCAACCGGCATACCCGCGCCATCGGCATCCACCCTCCGGCCCTGGAGGCACTCGCCGGGATCCACGTTGCGTCCAGCATGGTCCAGGAGGGTGTCCGCATCCGGTCCGGCATGGCGGTCAGCCGCGGGAAGACGGTGGGCACCATGGCGTTCGACGACGTCTCCAGGGACTTTCCGTTCGTGCTGGCACTCCCGCAGTACAGGACGGAGCAGCTCCTGGAAGAGCGCGTCCTCGCCCTGGACCCCGGGGCAATTGTCAGGGGTGCCAACGTCACCGAAGCCAGGAACGACGGCGGCAAGGTCACCATCGCGGTCCAGTCCAGCCCGGATGCCGCGAACCGGCGTGGCAACCACAACGGCAGCGCCACCGCCGCCTTGCTGGTCGCGGCAGACGGGGCCCGGTCCCGGATCAGGGGCGCGCTGGGCGTCCCTGTGGACCGGAAGTCCTATCCCGACCACTACCTCATGGGGGATTTCGACGACGGCAGCGGGTACGGGGAGAAAGCCGTCCTGTTCCTCGAGCCGGAAGGAATCGTCGAGTCCTTCCCGCTGCCCGGTGGCGTCCGGCGCTGGGTGGTGCGCCTGGGCGCGCCGGCCGGACCGGCGGCAGGGTCCGGCCATCTTGCGGAGCTGGTGCACCGGAGGACCGGGATCCGCCCTGAGCCGGACACGAACTCCATGCTCAGCGCCTTCAACGTGCAGTCCGGGATCGCCCGAAGGACCGTCGCCGGACGGACGGTGCTGCTCGGCGATGCCGCCCACGAGATCAGCCCCATTGGTGGCCAGGGCATGAACCTCGGTTGGCTGGGCGCCCGGGACCTGGTGCCGGTGGCCTGCGCAGCACTGGCTGGGGAACCCACGGGAAGGCGGCTTCGCGAATTTGAGGCAAGCCGGCGCCGGGCTGCGGCCGTGGCCCGGCGGCAGGCCGAAATCAACATGATGCTTGGCAGGCCGCTGCCCGGGCCGCTCCTTCGTGTCCGTACGGCCGCCATTGGCGCGGCCGCCGCCGTGCCTGCCGTGAACCAGTGGGCCGCCCGGCGCTTCACCATGCAGTAACCAGGTGAACCGGCAGGAACCAGCGGCTGCAGGGCTACCGGAAATAGCAGTCGTAACTGTCCTGGCTGACGATGACGCCGTTGCGCACCTCAAACACCGACGATGTCCTGGCCCGGATCGTCTCGCCACGGTCCCAGTAGGGCAGATCCATCAGCACGGTGGCCGACCAGTCGGCTTCCACCACCACCCGGCTTCCCTCACAGGTGGTCCGCCGGACCGTGAACTGCTGGTCCTTCACCACATCGCGGCTTTGGTCCGCACCGGCAAGCACTCCCGCCAGCGGGCGGGTGGACCCTTCCGGGGCCAAAAGGTGCGGAGCCTCCGTCAACAGGAATGATTCCGACAGGAACGGCCGGATGTCCTCCGCACCGCCGCCGGCTTCAAGGACCCGGATGAATTCCAGGACGTGCTCCAGCGGGGATGCCTGCGGGAAAGAATCATCAGCCATGCAGTAGACCCTAGACCAAGGGTCCTGCGCCGCTCCGCCAGTAGGCTGTCCCCATGACCCAGACTGTTCCCCCAACAACCGCCGGCGCCGACGACATCCGTGAGATTGTTGAGCGGATCCTGTCCGCCGGGTCCCTCCCGCCCATCGTCCAGGCCGGCCACCCCGCCCTGCGCCAGCGTGCCGCCGCCTTCGACGGCCAGCTCTCCGCCGGCCAGTTGGCCCGCCTTATCGGGGTCATGCGCGAGGTCATGCACGAGGCCCCGGGGGTGGGCCTCGCTGCCCCTCAGCTGGGCATCCCCCTGCAGCTCGCCGTCCTGGAGGACCAGTTCGACATCGATCCCGCTGCCGCTGCCCTGCGCAACCGGAGCCCGCTGGATTTCCTGGCCATCCTCAACCCCCGCTACACGCCGCTTGGGCAGGAACACGCGTCGTTCTACGAGGGCTGTCTTTCCCTCAACGGGCTGCAGGCGGTGGTGGCGCGTCCGGAGGCGGTGCTGCTGGAGTACGTAACACCCGACGGCGCGGCGGAGCGGCGTGAGTTCTCCGGCTGGCAGGCGCGTATCGTGCAGCATGAGACAGACCACCTCAACGGCATCCTGTACATAGACCGCGCCCAGCTTCGGTCGTTGAGCAGCAACGCCGAATACGCAGCGCACTGGGCAGAGGCGGGCATTGACAAGGCACGGGAAGGGCTGGGTTTCGACGACGGGCCGGCAGGCATATCGCTCGGCTGACGGCCACCGCTTCCATCCGCATGCAGGGCCGGCGGGGCTGAATGCCCAGCCCGCCCTAAACTGGTTCCCATGCCTTCCGCAGACCTTCCCCTCATGTGCCCCGTCTGCTCACATCCGCTGGAGTACCTGGAAGCGGAGGCAACGCGCCAGCCGCGCCTGGTGTGCCCGTCCGGGCACAGCTTCGACGCTGCCCGCCAGGGCTACTTCAACCTGCTGGTAGGCAAAGGCACACCCTTTGAACCGGACAGCGCCGCGATGGTGGCGTCACGGTACGCCTTCCTGGGGAACGGGCACTACGGGCCGCTGCAGCAGGCCCTGGCCTCCGCCGTCGTACCCGTCCTGCGGCCGGAAGGCGCGGTGGTGCTGGACTCGGGAACGGGGACCGGACACTATCTGCGGGCGGTCCTCGATGCTGCAGCTGCCGGGGGGCGGCAGGCATCCGCCATTGGCCTGGACATCTCGAAATTCGCGCTACGGCGGGCGGCCCGCCTCAACCCGGAAGCCGTGAACCTGGTCTGGGACATCTGGCGGCCGCTGCCGGTGGCGGACAACTCGGTGGACGCGGTCACCGTGGTCTTCGCACCGCGGAACCCCGCCGAGTTCGCCCGGGTCCTGCGCCCGGAGGGCGTGCTGGCAGTGGTGACGCCGCGGCCCGGACACCTGGCGGGCATCGCGGCCGTGACCGGAATGCTTGGCATTGAAGAGGGCAAGGATGAGCGGCTGGCGGAGGCGATGGCCGGGCACTTCGAGCTCGAAAAGACCCTTGACGTGGACATACTGCTCAAGCTGGGCCGCGCGGCCGCCGCGGACCTGGCGTTCATGGGCCCGGCCGGCCACCACCTGGACCTGGGGCAGATCGCTGCGCGGCTGGAACACTCCCCGGAGCCGGTGACAGCCGACGCAAAGTTCAGGCTCCTGGTGTTCAGGCCCAGGACCCACGGCGCCCCGTAACGACTTGGCCACTATCCACCTGCGGCCGGTATGAACCGGCCCACACGGTAAGTCCGCGGACTACGATGAAAAGACAGTTACTGGCGGGTCCGCGCGTGCGGCTCCCCCGTGGCGAAGGGGGAAACAGGGATGTTCGAGTGGCTTGGCGAAAACTGGTGGGCATTGTGGCTCACGGCTTTCCTGGCGTTTGCGGTGATCGAGATGATCACCCTTGACCTGTTTTTCATCATGCTCGGCGGCGGATCCCTTGCCGCACTGGTTGCCGATTTCGCCGGTGCAGAGCCCTGGCTCCAGGTGGTGGTCTTCTGCGTGGTGTCCCTGCTCATGGTCGCCTTCGTCCGGCCGGTAGCCCTTTCGCATCTCAAGAAGGGGCCGGCCGAACAGCGGACCAACGTGGACCGGCTGATCGGTGAACCGGCCGTCGTGATGGAGGCCGTGACCGCCGACGGCGGACTGGTGAAAATCGGCGGCGATATTTGGAGTGCGCGCTCCGCGGCGGGAATCCTTCCCGCTGGCCAGAAAGTGGTGGTGGCGGCCATCGACGGCGCCACAGCAGTAGTTTCGGTACCGCCGCCGGCGGCTGCCGGTCCGGATACAGCCTGACAATTGGGGAACAAGGAGTTGTATGGAAAACGCAGGCGGAACCGCACTGGCCATTGTGCTGGTCGTTCTGATCGTCTTTGTCATCATAGTTTTGGTCCGGTCCGTCCGGATTATTCCGCAGGCCCGTGCCGGCGTCGTGGAACGGCTCGGGAAGTACCAGCGCACGCTTAACCCCGGGCTGACGATCCTCATCCCGTTCGTGGACCGGCTGCTGCCGCTGCTGGACCTGCGGGAACAGGTGGTGTCCTTTCCGCCGCAGCCGGTCATCACCGAAGACAACCTGGTGGTCTCCATCGATACGGTGGTCTACTTCCAGGTCACCGATCCCCGCGCAGCCACGTATGAAATCGCCAACTACATCCAGGCCGTGGAGCAGCTCACCACCACCACCCTCCGCAATGTGGTGGGTGGACTGAACCTGGAGGAGGCCCTGACCTCCCGCGACCAGATCAACGGACAGCTTCGGGGAGTCCTCGATGAGGCCACGGGCCGCTGGGGAATCCGCGTCTCGCGGGTGGAACTGAAGGCCATCGATCCGCCCCACTCCATCCAGGACTCCATGGAGAAGCAGATGCGGGCCGAACGCGACCGGCGCGCTGCCATCCTCACCGCGGAGGGGACCAAGCAGTCAGCCATCCTCACCGCGGAGGGCCAGCGGCAGGCGTCCATCCTCGCCGCGGAAGGCGAAGCCAAGGCCGCCATCCTCCGTGCGGACGGGGAGGCGCAGGCCATCCAGAAGGTCTTCGACGCCATCCACAAGGGAAACCCGGACCAGAAACTGCTGGCCTACCAGTACCTCCAGACGCTGCCCAAGTTGGCTGAGGGCTCGGCCAACAAGCTCTGGATCATCCCGAGTGAAGTTGGGGAAGCCCTGAAGGGAATCGGCAACGCCCTTGGCGGCACCAGCGCGGAGCCTGCCGGCGGACTTTTCGACGAGGCGCCCATCGAGCGCACGCAGCCCTAGGCTCTTGACCAAGACAGGGAGGGTTCGGTGGCTAGCCGCCGAACCCTCCCTGTTTTGGTGCAGACGTGTTAAAGCCCGTATAATTGGGTATTTGTCCGGCAGGAGAAGACCAGCTGGAACAACCAAGCTTCGCAATGCGTTGAATCTTATGATGCAGCACAGTGCACACACTAGTCCGGCGGCGCAACGTCGCCACCGGCTAACGCGGAGATTTCATCCGCGAACCGACCAGAGGGAGAAATCATGAGCGATCGCAGCCTGCGGGGCATGCGCCTTGGTGCGCAGAGCATGGAGACCGAGTCCGGAGTTGAGCCGGCTCCGCGCCAGCGGGTCGAATACCGTTGCGCAGATGGCGAGCAGGTTTTCGTCACGTTCTCCTCCGAGGCGGAAATTCCTCCGGTGTGGGTCTCCAAGACCGGCAAGGAAGCGCTCCTGGTTGACGGCGAAAAGCCGGACACCAGCAATGACAAGGCAGTCCGCACGCACTGGGACATGCTGCTGGAACGCCGCTCGCTTCCTGAACTTGAACAGATCCTCGAGGACCGCCTGACCATCCTGCGGGAGCGCCGCGGAGAGCGCCGCTCGGCATAAGGCCAGCCGCAAAAGAAGGGGGCGGCCCCGCACTTTGGTGCGGGGCCGCCCCCTTTTTCCTGTGTCCTCAGAAGGCCGCGGAGGGCGGCCCAGGGAAAAGCTAAGGCTGCTTGTTCTTCAGCCTGCCGGTCAAGGTGTTCCAGCGGGCGGCCAGTCCCCACCGGGTGACGTTGACCATCGCTTCGATGACGATGTTGCCGCTCATCTTGGAGGCGCCCAGTTCGCGCTCAACGAAGGTGATGGGGCGCTCCTCGATGCGCAGGCCCAGTTTGGCCACGCGCCACGCCAGGTCCACCTGGAAGCCGTAGCCCACGGAATCCACCTGGTCCAGGTTGAGCTTTTCTAGGGTGGTCCTGCGGAAGGCGCGGTAGCCGCCGGTGACGTCCTTGATCCGCAGCCCCAGCATCAGCCGGGCGTAGGTGCTGCCCACCCGGGAGATCGCCTGGCGGTACAGCGGCCAGTTGACCACGCTGCCGCCGGGAACCCAGCGCGAGCCCATGGCCAGGTCCGCGCCCTTGTCCACGGCTTCCAACAGCTGGGGAAGCTGTTCGGGCTGGTGTGAGCCGTCGGCGTCCATTTCCACCAGGACGTCGTATCCGGCGTCCAGGCCCCACCGAAAACCGGCGATGTAGGCGGCGCCCAGGCCTTCCTTGCCCTTGCGGTGCAGGACGTGGACCTGGGAGTCCTCGGCGGCGAAGCCGTCGGCAAGCTGGCCGGTGCCGTCAGGGCTGTTGTCATCAACCACCAGCACGTCCGACGCCGGAACGGCCGTCCGAAGGCGCTGGAGCGTCTTGGGCAGCGATTCCAGTTCGTTGTAGGTGGGAATGATCGTAAGGACGCGCACGAAGGGCCTTTCCTGGTGGAAGTGGTCGGAGCACCTGATGCCGGGCTGGCCGGCGGCGGGCGCAACTCCCCATTATAGGGCGGAGGATTATGGGTCAGGAACGCAGGGCCGGGCTGGCGTAGAGTTCGGCACCGTCTTTCACGGTCTGCAGGCATACCGGGTCGGAGCCTGTGTCCAGTGCGGGCAGCAGTGGGGTCCTGGCCCGCGGATCGGTGCTCCATGACTGCACCCTGCCGTCAGCCACCTGGACCATCAGCTCCTCCACCTCCCAGACGGCGAAACTGGCCGGTGCGCCGGGAACCAGTTGCCCGGCCATGGGGTTGGCGTGCCGTGCGGCCCTCCAGCCCGCACGGGTGTGCCCCAGGAACGCTGCGCGCGCGGAAATGCGCTGGTCCACGTTGTGGTGTTCCACACAGGCACGCACGCTGGACCAGGGCCGGAGGGGCGTGACCGGGCTGTCGCTGCCGAAACAGACAGGAACCCCGGCTGAATAGAAGGCAGCGAAAGGGTTCATCGACCGGCTCCGCTCCCCCAGCCTCTGCTCATAGAGGCCCCCGGCTCCGCCCCACGCTGCGTCGAAGGACGGTTGGGCGCTGACGGTCACCGAGTAGTGCGCCAGCCTTGCCACGGCCGCGGCATCAGCCATCTCCACGTGCTCGAAGCGGTGGCCCGCCGCCCGCACCCGCTGCTCCCCGACTTCCTTGGCCGCCACGTCCAGCGCCGCCAGCGCGGAGTCCAGCCCGGCGTCGCCAATCACATGGAAACCGCCCTGGATCCCGGCAAGGGAGCAGGCGGCGAGGTGGGCAGCCGCCTGGTCGACGCTGAGGTACAGGCTGCCGCGTTCCTGCGCGGCATCGCTGTAGCCGGCGCGCAGGGCGGCGGTCCTGGAACCCAGCGACCCGTCGATGTTCAAATCCCCCGCCAGTCCGCGGACGCCGCAACCAAGCTGCTCCACAAGGGTCCGGGCCTGCGCCTCGGACGAAACCAGCTCCCCCCAGTACGGCAGCACCTCAGGAAAGCGCGCCGCGTCCTTGGCGGCGTCGTTCCATCCTGCGGCCAGCCTCAGGTCCTCAGCCCCGCCGATGTGCGGTGCGCCCATTTCGGCCAGCGCAACGTACCCGTTCGCCGCAGCCTCCGCCAGGGCACGGGCCTGGTGCCGCTTCAGCACGTCCTGGGGCAGCTGCCGGGTTGCCAGCCGCGCTGCGTCGTGGGCTGCCCGCGTGACCCGGGGGCCGCCGTCGTACCCGTCCTTGCCGCGAAGGTCCGCGGAGTGTACAAGGGACGTCGAAACCAGGGCCGAGTGCACATCAACCCGGGAAAGGTAGACCGGGCGGCCCCCTGACGCCCGCTCCAGTTCCTCGGCACTGGGCAGGGCGGAGTCCGCCCACCTGGTTTCGTCCCAGCCGTGGCCGAGCACCGGCCCTTCCCCTCCAGCCGCGGCGACGGCGTCCAGCAGCGCGCGTGCCGACGTGGCCGTGCCCAGTTGCAGCGATTCCAGGGCGATCCCGGTTTCCGTCAGATGGATGTGCGAATCGACGAAGCCGGGTGCAACCAGGGCGCCACGGAGGTCGATGATCTCCATGGAACTGTCTGCGATGGAGGATGCGGCCTGCTCAGATCCAACCCAGGCGACGGTGCCGCCGTCCACCAGCATGGCCGTTGCGAATGGATCCGCCGCGGTGTAAACGGACCCATTGCGGTACAGGACCGGGGCGGGCCGGGAGGCGGCATCAGAGTGGGAAGTGGCATCGGGGCGGGGCATGGGGGCAGACTCCTGGGGTGTGGGGGTGCCGGCGTGGGCCGGCCGGGTGTCATCGGGGCTAAAGGACGGAAGAATATGCCACGACGCCGCGGCGGATGAGGTTGATCGCTTCGGCGCAGAGCCGTGCCAGCCGCGGGTCCAGTCCGGGGATCTTGGCAAGCTGGTCCAGAAGGTCCACCACCTGCTTCACCCAGCGGACAAAGTCGCCCGCGGCAAGATCGGTGCCGCTGAGGACATCCTGCAGATGGCGGCCGCGGGCCCACTTATACAGCGGCCAGACAAGTCCTAGTTCAGGCTCACCGGTCAGGGGGAGCTTGTGTTCCTCTTCCACATCCTCAAGGACGGACCATTCCTTCACCACTGTGTCGACGGCGGTCTCCAAGGAGACGCTGGGCATGCGCGGCCTCAGGCCCCGGTCCTCGCGTTTGGCCTGGTAGACCAGTACGCTGGCCAGCGCGGCAACTTCGGCGGCGTCGAGGTCATTGAATGCGCCCAGCCGCAGGGACTGCGAGATCAACAGGTCCTTCTCGCCGTATATCCTGCGCAGCCGCTGGCCGTCCGCGCTGATATTCAGCCGGCCGTCTCCCGCGTCTTCCAGGTAACCGTAGACGGACAGGACGTCGCAGACCCGGTCGAAGGTCTTGGCAATGGTGTTGGTGCGGCCCTGGATCTGGCGGACCAGGCCGTCCGTTTCGCGCCTTAGCTTCCACCAGCGCTCCGACCACCGGGCATGGTCTTCGCGTTCGCTGCACCCATGGCACGGGTGTGCCTTCAGGGCCCGGCGAAGATCCGCAATGCGCCTTTCCTGGTTGGGCAAGGCAGCGGCCCGGCCGAAGTCATGGTTGCGGTTCTGGCCCGGGGCGGGCGGACGGTTCTCTCGAAGCGCGTTCCGGACAGAGGACGCCAGGTCCCTGCGGGACTTGGGCACCTTCGCGTTGAAGGACTTGGGGATGCGGACCCGGGTAACCGGCGCGATGGGACCCTCGAGGTCGTCAGCGCCGATCCTGCGCAGTTGGTTGTCCAGCGTCAGCACGGCCGGCCGCGGCTCGCGGCTGGCGTGGTCCGAACTAAGGACGACGGCGGGCCCGGGGGCACGGCCACCGGGAACGTTTACCACGTCCCCAGGCAGGAGCCGCGCCAGTGAATCGTCGCAAAGGGACTTCCGGACGCGTGACTTGGTCCGGGACGTGGCGTTCTCGGCGTCGGAAAGTTCCCTGCGCAGCCGCGCATACTCGGTGAAGTCACCCAGGTGGCAGGTCATGGATTTTGCGTAGCCGGCCAGGGATTCCTCGCGGCTGCGCACCTGGCGGGCCAGGCCCACCACGGAGCGGTCCGCCTGGAACTGGGCGAAGGAGGACTCGAGGATCTCGCGGGCCCTGGCCCGGCCAAACTGCGCCAGCAGGTTGATGCTCATGTTGTAGGTGGGCCGGAAACTGGAATTCAGCGGGTAGGTGCGCCGCGATGCCAGTCCCGCGACCGCCGTCGGGTCTGTACCGGGCTGCCACAGCACCACGGCGTGGCCCTCAACATCGATGCCTCGCCGGCCCGCACGGCCGGTGAGCTGGGTGTACTCCCCTGCGGTGATGTCCACATGCGCTTCGCCGTTGAACTTGTCCAGCTTTTCCAGCACCACGGACCGGGCAGGCATGTTGACGCCCAGCGCAAGGGTTTCCGTGGCGAAGACAGCTTTGACCAGGCCATCGGCAAAGAGTTTCTCGACCACCTCCTTGAAGGTCGGCAGCATTCCGGCATGGTGGGCCGCGAACCCCCGGAGCAATCCGTCGCGCCAGGTCCAAAAGCCCAGGACGTCAAGGTCGTCGGCCGGGATGTCCTGCCCCGCCTCGTCAACACGCTGGGCGATGATCCGCTGCTCTGTTTCGGTGGTGAGCCAGAGGCCGGACGAGACACACTGGGCCACGGCAGCCTCACAGCCTGCGCGGGAAAAGATGAAGGTGATGGCAGGCAGCAGGTCCATCCGGTCCAGGCTGGCGATGACCTGGGGGCGGCTGGCGGGGCGCACTCCCGTGTTCTCGCCGCCACGGGCGGGGCGGTCGTTTCCGCGCCGGCCGCGCTGGCCCCTTCCGCCGGGGCCGGGCCTGCTGCGGAAGCTCTGCCGCATCTCGCTCTGGGCCACTGCCAGCAGGTCCGGGTTGACGTCGAAACCACGTCCCTTGCCGGCATCGTGGGACGTGCCGGACAAGGCCGGCCGCAGGTCGTCTTCCTCCACGGGCGGAGCGATCTCGTCGAAGGTGGTTTCTCCGGCAAACAGGTCCATGATCCGGCGGCCCACCATGACGTGCTGCCACAGCGGCACCGGGCGGTGCTCGGAGACGATGATGTCTGTGTCGCCGCGGACGGTGTCCAGCCAGGCCCCGAATTCCTCGGCATTTGAAACCGTTGCACTCAGTGAGGCGACCTGGACCTCGCTGGGCAGGTGGATGATGACTTCCTCCCAGACAGCCCCGCGGAACCGGTCGGCGAGGTAGTGCACCTCATCCATGACCACGTAGCCGAGGTCGCCCAGAGTGGCCGAATCAGCGTAGAGCATGTTCCGCAGGACCTCGGTGGTCATGACCACCACCTGGGCATCCCCGTTGATGCTGGTGTCGCCGGTCAGGAGGCCCACATTGTCCGCACCATATTTAGCGGTGAGTTCACTGAACTTCTGGTTGCTGAGCGCCTTGATGGGTGTGGTGTAAAAGGCTTTCAGTCCCCGCTGCAGCGCGAGGTAGATGGCGAACTCCCCCACGATGGTCTTCCCGGCACCGGTAGGGGCAGCCACCAGGACTCCCTTGCCTTGCTGCAGGGAAAGACAGGCCTGCCGTTGAAAGTCGTCAAGCTCGAAGTCCAGGGTCCGGATAAACGCCCCGAGGTAGGTGGCGGCCTCGGCCCGGCGTTCGGCGCTGGCACGGTACCTCTCGGCCGGCGACATTTCTTCAGGATCGATGGGCCCGGCGGAGAAGGGTCCGGTGGTGGAGGACATACCCCAAGCCTAACGGCAGGCTAGAGCTTCTTCAGTTCACTGCTGGGGGTTGCGACGTCCGCTGTGGCCTCGGTTTCCTCGACCTGCCGGGCCTGGCGGCGGTCGCGGCGCTTGTCGTTCATGATGCAGATGCCGATTGCCGCGAAGAACAGCGCCAGCAGCGGTCCGGCAAGCATGAACATCGAAATCGCATCCGCGCCCGGCGCGGCAATGGCGGCCAGGACGAAGACCAGGAAGACTGTAATGCGCCAGGCCTTGAGGATGGTGTGGCCGGATACGAGCCCGGCCATGTTGACGCCCACCAGCACTACGGGCACCAGGAAGGCCAGGCCCAGCATGAGCACCATCCGGGTGACGAACTCGATGTAGGTCCGGGCATCGATGACGCTGGAGGAGCCTGCCGGGGTGAACTGGGTCAGCGCGTGGACCACCTGCGGCACCACGAGCCACCCCACCCAGATTCCGGCCAGGAAGAGCGGGATGGCAGCAGCCATGTAGCCCAGGGTGTAGCGCCGTTCCTTCGACGTCAGCCCCGGGGTGATGAAGGCCCAGAGCTGGTAGATCCAGATGGGGCTGGAGATGACGGCGCCAATGAGGAGCGACATCTGGAGCTTGAAGTCGAACGGTGATGCGATGGTCCCGAAGTTGATGGCGGCAAGGCCGCCGGTCTCATCGGAAATGCGGTTAACCGGTTCGGCCAAGGCCTTCAGCAGCGGATCGTAAAGTATCCAGCCCCCAATGCCGCCAATGACGACGCCGATGGCCGACTTGATCAGCCGGTTCTTCAGCTCCTTGAGGTGCTCCCAAAGTGACATCCGCCCCTCGGGATTGGCTTTACGGGCCCGCGACAGTGCCACGGGAGGTCAGGCGCGGGTCGACGGCGGAACGTCAGTGCCGTCTGTCGGCTCACCGGGCTTCGCCTTGGGGTGGTTCACGATGGTGCCTTCCACCGGACCGTTTGCGTCGGTGGTGTCGGCCTTGCCGTCGTTCTTCATTTCCTTCACCTCGGACTTGATGATCCGCATGGACTGTCCCAGGCTGCGGGCCATGGCCGGAAGCTTGGGTGCGGCGAAGAGAAGCAAAGCTACAACGATGATGATTACGATCGGCCAGGGGCCGTCAAAGAGTCTTCCCACGGGAAATCCTTTCCTCTAAGTACATCCTACTTCTATGTGAAGTCGAGATCTCCGAGCGCCTGCGGCTGGCCCCGGTCCTTTTTACGCTGCACTCGCCGACGGCGGCGTTCCTCGCGCCGGGCCCATTTGGATGCCTCGTAATCATGTCGCATGACGGCGGGCGAGGCAAAAACGGCAGAACCCGGCAGGGGCCCGGACGGATCCGCGGGTTCACCCGCCACCTCGACCGGGCTCAGGTGTCCCAGCTTTTCGCCCGCTGCAGCGAGGTCCTTCACCGTGGCCATGAACTGTCGGAAGAGACGGATGCCCAGCAGGACATAGAACAGCAGGGCAACGGCGACAAGCGCCACCCATATGAGAATCCAGGACCACCAAGGCATGGTGAGAAGTCTATCGGTCGTATCCGGCCAGCGAGGCCGCAAGCCAGTCCCGCGCGGCGGAAGCCAGCTCCGCAGGGGCCAGAATCCGGGCTGAACCGCCATGCTGGGCCACGAACATCGGCAGCCACGCCGTGTTGCCGAACCGGATCTCTGCCACCAGGCCGCCGTCGGGCAACTCCGCGGTACGCTCCGCGTAGTAGTCCTCCGCCAGCCCCCTCCCCTGCCGGGTGAGCTGGACGGTGACGGTGGTGTCGTCGTCGTTCGCGGTGAAAAGCTTGGCCGGGACCCCGCCCTCCGGTATCCCGTGCGGGGCGGCAGGCGCTCCGTTGGGGTGAACGTCCTGTACACGGTCCAGGCGGAAGTTCCGCAGCCCGTCCACCAGGTGGCACCAGGCTTCGAAGTACCAGGTGTTGTCCAGGGAATACAGCCGCAGCGGGTCAACGTCGCGCTCGGTGACGGCGTCACGCTGGGGTGAAAGGTAGGTCAGGTGGAGCTGGGAGCGGGTCTCGATGGCCTGGCGGACCGTGGCATGGGTTGCGGCGTCGGCAGGTGCAACCTCCGGCCCGGCAATGGAGGCAGCTTGCAGCCCTTCCTCGCCTGCGGCCGCCAGGAGCTTCAAGGTAACCGACTCCAGCGCGCCGCCGCCGGGAAGGTCCGGCAGGCCGTTGAGCGTTTCAAGACCTGTCAGCAAAGCGCATGCCTCCGCCACGGTAAACCGGACAGGTTTCTTCAGGTCAAGGTCCTGGGTAATGAAGACGTGGTCGTCTTCCCATTGGATATCGAGCAGGTCGTCCGGATAACCCTCCGGCAGCCCGGAGCAGATGAGGATCCGGAGGTCTGCCTCGAGCTCTTCACGGGTGACGCCGAAGTGCTTTGCGACGTCCTGGATGTGCAGCCCCTGGTTGTGGACCAGGAAGGGGACCAACTGCAGCATGCGCTTGAGCTGGTCCTCAGACGTTCCCTTCCGGGCGGTCCGGGCACGGGCATCGGCGAACGTGTAGTCGGGGACAGGTGCGTCGCTGAACGCGGCCGCTGCCTGGAGCCTGCGCCTCACGGCGGCAGCAAGTTCAGCCGGTTCCACTGCCAGGGCATCGGGTCCGTAGGAGGCCAGCTCTTCGGCAAGCACCTCCGGGTCCCGGTACTCGATGAAGAGCCTGTCGCAGCCCGCACCTGGCCGGCCTGTGGCCTGGTCCTGGGTGGCTTGAACAGCACGACGGCGGAGGGCCAGCAGGTGCCCCTCCTTGACGTCCACGACGGCGGTGCGCAGCGGCAGTTCCGGCAACAGGTCCAGCTCTGCGCGGATACTGAAGTCCACCGGCGGCGTGTACTGCTCCTTCGCCAATGTGGTCACGGCACTGGTGAAGCGCGACAGGCGGAAATGCCGGGGCGCCTCGCGTGTCCGGTCGTAGCCCATGAGGTACCACTGGCCGAAGCGGCTGCCCAGGCCCCAGGGCTCGACGGTGCGTTCCTCCTCTTTGCCGGTGGTGCCGGCGAGATACGTGAAAGTGACCGGATGCCGGGCGTGCATGGCGGCCACGATGTCATCAAAGGCCTGGCCGGCGGGTTTGATCCGGGGCTGGACCCCGGCCGGCAGTTCCACGTCCGCCATCCTGCCGGCGGCCTGGAGTTTGCGGAGCGCGCTTTGGGCGGCGGTGCCCAGTGCCGCGCGCTCCCATAATTGGGAGGCCAGCAGCAGGACGGTCCACTCGTCGGGCCCCAGCTGGACGTCCGGGAGCCGGTTGGACTCCTTGCCGATCCGGTACCTGGTGGTGGCGGGGTCGTCCTCGCTCCAGCCCATGTCCGTCAGTGTCTCCACGTCGAAGCCCATTGCCCGCAGGTCATTCTTGTCCCGCTCGAACATCCGTCCGAACGCAACGTCATTGCCGGAGGTGTCGTGGTAGACCTTTTCGCGCAGTTCGCTGCGGTGCAGCCCGTAGCGGGTGTTGAGCAGCGCAATCAGCAGGTTGAGGAGTCGTTCGGTGCGGGATAGGGACACGCTCGTTACGTTACTAAACTCCCCCGATGAAAGCAGAAAGCGCGGCAGTACCGGAGGAACTTCCTCCAGTACTGCCGCGCTCCCGGCTGTGTTGGCGCCTGGGTCAGCGCACGGCCACGAGGTCCACGACGAAGATCAGTGCCTCGTTGGGAGCAATCGCGCCACCGGCACCGCGCGAGCCATAGGCCAGCTCGGAGGGGATCTCCAGGCGGCGGCGGCCACCGACCTTCATGCCCAGCAGGCCCTGGTCCCAGCCCTGGATGACCTGGCCGACGCCGACGCGGAAGTCCAGGGGTGCACCGCGGCCCCAGGAGGCGTCGAATTCCTCGCCTGTGGACCAGGCAACGCCGACGTAGTGGGTGGAGACGGTGTCCCCTGCCTTGGCTTCCCGGCCGTCACCCTCGATCAGGTCTGTGATGACGAGTTCCGTGGGGACGTCGCCCTCCGGAAAATCGATTTCGGGCTTCTGGCGGTCAAATTCCCGCTGTCCAAAAGACATGCTTGCTCCTATGCGTAAATGCTGATGGGGTGCCGCGAGGGACGCGGCGTCCATGTAAGTCTTGCTACTTGACCCCGAGGATGTCCACTACGAAGACCAGGTCGCCCTTTGCCTGCCCCTGGCCGGCGTCGCCGTAGGCCAGGTCCTTGGGGATGACCAGCAGGACGCGGGACCCAACGGTCTTGCCGGCGAGGCCCTGGGTCCAGCCCTTGATGACCCCGGTCAGCGGGAAGGTGGCCGGCTGGCCGCGGTCGAAGCTGGAATCGAACTTGGTGCCGTCTGCCAGGTTGACGCCGACGTAATTCACGGTCAGCGTGTCGGACTCCTTGACGGTGGCGCCGGAGCCCTTGATCAGGTCCTGGGACACGAGGGATGTGGGGGCAGCCGCACCGGCAACGTTGATTTCGGGGACGCCGTCTTTTTCAGTAACGGTAGGCAGCCCGGCCGGCGGCGTCACGGTTTCGCCCTGGGGCTTGTCCAGGACCGGGGTGGGATCGGATGCGGAGAGCACCTTGATGATCAGCAGCTGGGTGGGCCCGGCTTCCGGACTCGGGCTGGGGCTGGCGCCGTCGGAAGGGCTGGGGCTGGCCGATGCCGCGCTCTGCTGGCCGGGAACGGCCAGTGCAAGGCTGGATCCAACCTTGGCGCCCACGAAAGCGTTGTAGATGACTGCGCTGCTGGTCTTGAGCTCGTCATTCAGCTCCAGGCTTTCCGGCTCGTTGGGGAACGTATCCTCGAGCTGGGAGCCGTCCGTGCCGTTCAGGGCGAGGATGGAAATCTTGGCAACCTGGTTGGCCTTTACGGCGTCGCCCTTGCCCTCGGAAACCACTTTGATGGTTGGCTGGGTCACGGCCAGTGGCTTGTCAAAGTCCACGCCAGGGGCCTTCTTGTCCCCGTTGTCGGTCAGCTTGAGGGAGTCGAACTTTGCAGTCTCCCCGGCGGACTGGCTGCTGGGCTCTGGCTGGGAGGCGGTGCCTCCGCAGGCGGTCAGGAGCAGCAGGCCGGGAAGGAGGATTGCTAGTAGTCGGCGCACGTAGGAAAACTTTCGTCGGGGCAGGGTGGATACGACACTCCGCATGGCGGCGGAGCATGCCGTGAAGAGGTCCCGTTAAAAGGACCTTATCCAGAATAGACCCTGAAGCTGGACGTCAGCCCATAGAGTCCAGAAGCGCATCGACGCGCTCATCGACGCTGCGGAACGGATCCTTGCACAAGATCGTCTGGTGGGCGCGGTCGTTCAGTTTCAGGTGCACCCAGTCCACCGTGTAGTCGCGTCCCAACTCCTGCGCGCGGCGGACAAAGTCGCCGCGCAGCTTGGCCCTGGTGGTTTGCGGCGGCGCGTCCACCGCCCCCTTGATGACAGTGTCGTCCACGATGCGGCGGACCGCTCCACGGGATTGCAGCAGGTAGTAAAGTCCCCGGCTGCGGGAAATGTCGTGGTACGTCAGATCAAGCTGGGCAATGCGGGGCGCGTCCAGGCCAAGGCCGTGGCGTTCGCGGTAGTTATCCATCAGCTTCTTCTTGATGGCCCAGTCGATTTCGGTGTCAATGCCCTTGGTGTCACCGGATTCAATGGCATGCAGCGTCCGCTCCCACAGATCCAGGATCAGCGGTACATGCGGGTTGTGGGCGCCGTGTTCATTGACGAAGGCCGTCACCTTGGTGAGGTATTCCTGCTGGATTTCAAGGGCGGCGAGCTGGCGTCCATTGGCCAGGCGGACCAATGCCCGGCCACTGAGGTCGTGGGAGATCTCGCGGATGCTGCGGATGGGGTTTTCCATCCGCATGTCGCGCATGATCACGCCCGCTTCGATCATCCGAAGGACCAGGTCAACGGTTCCGACTTTCATCAGGGCGGTCGCCTCTGACATGTTCGAGTCGCCCACAATGACGTGCAGCCGCCGATAAAACTCCGCGTCCGCGTGCGGCTCGTCACGGGTGTTGATGATGGGCCGCGACCGTGTGGTGGCTGAGGACACTCCCTCCCAGATGTGGTCGGCCCGCTGGGAGAACGCATAGGTGGCGCCATGCGGCGTCTTCAGGATCTTTCCGGCGCCGGCGATGAGCTGGCGGGTGACCAGGAACGGGATCAGGATTTCGGCCAGGCGGGAGAATTCCCCACGGCGGGGAATGAGGTAGTTCTCGTGGCTGCCGTACGAGTTGCCCGCGGAGTCGGTGTTGTTCTTGAAAAGGTATACGGTGCCGTTGAAGCCCTCGGCCGCCAGCCGGGCCTGGGCCTCATCAACCAGGTCATCCAGGATGAGCTCACCCGCACGGTCATGGGCGATCAGCTGGGCGAGGTCGTCGCATTCGGCGGTGGCGTATTCCGGGTGGGATCCTACGTCGAGGTACAGCCGCGAACCGTTGGTGAGGAACACGTTGGACGAGCGCCCCCAGCTGACCACCTTTCGGAAGAGGTACCGGGCCACCTCTTCCGGGGCCAGCGGCCTCGAGTCGGGGCTCGAGTAAGAGATCCCGAACTCGGTTTCGATGCCGAAGATTCTCTTGTCCATGTCGTCCTCCTAGGCCAGCAGTGCTGTGATGTCCGCGTCGTTCAGCCTGCGGAAAGCACGCCGGGAGCCGCGGGAGCTTTCGGAAAGCCTGTCCAGAACTGCCACCTCGAGGGCGCCGGGCGGCAGAGGTGCTGCCGGCTGGTCACCCTCCTGGGCAGGCGTGAGACCCTTCAAAGCCAGCCGGACAGCGTCGGCGAAGCCCAGGGACGCCTGCCATCCTGCCTCGATGGTTGACGACACCTTGTCTGCCTGGCCGCCCATGACCACAAAGCTGTGCTCATCGGCGATGGAACCGTCGAAGGTCAGCCGGTACAGGTGGTCTTCGGCCTGCGTGGAGCCCACTTCGGCTACTGCCAGTTCCACTTCAAACGGCTTTTGCTCTGCGGTGAAGACGGCACCCAGGCTTTGGGCGTATACGCTCGCCAGGCCGCGGGCGGTGACGTCCTCGCGGTCATACGAGTACCCGCGGACGTCGGCATAGCGGACGCCGGCCTGGCGCAGGCTTTCGAATTCGTTGTACTTGCCCACGGCGGCGAACGCGATCTTGTCGTAGATTTCGCCGATCTTGTGCAGGGACGGCGATGGGTTCTCGGCGACGAGTGCGATGCCGTCGGCGCAGCTGATGACAACGACCGACCGGCCGCGGGCGATGCCCTTCCGCGCGAAATCCGCGCGGTCCTTCATCAGCTGTTCGGGCGAGACATAAAACTGCTGGGTCATCTCAGGCCTCCCGTCCGGCGATGGTGCGCGCTTCGATCACGCTGCGCGAAGCAGCCGCGAGTTCGGCCTCGGGCACCCGGCGGGCTCCCGTCCTGTCCACTGTATAAACCACGGGCCACAACTGCCGGACGGTATCCGGGCCGCCCGTGGCGGAATCGTCGTCGGCGGCGTCGTACAGGGACTCCACGGCGACGGACAGCGCCTCAGCCGGGGTGAGGTTGGGCCGCCAGAGTTTCTTCAGGGCTCCGCGGGCGAAGACGGAACCGGAACCCACGGTATGGTGTTCGTGTTCCTCGTACCTGCCCCCGGTGACGTCATAGGAAAACAGCCGTCCGACACCGGCGCTGGTGTCGAACCCTGCAAACAGGGGCACCACGGCAAGGCCCTGCAGGGCCATGGGAAGGTTGCCCCGGATCATGGCCCCCAACCGGTTCGCCTTGCCTTCGAGGCTGAGCTGGGTTCCTTCAATCTTTTCGTAGTGCTCAAGTTCAACCTGGAAGAGCCGCGTCAGGTCGATCGCTATTCCGGCTGTGCCGGCTATGCCAAGGACAGAGAAGTGGTCTGCCGGGAAGACCTTCTCGATGTGCCTGCTGGCAATGATGTTTCCCATGGTGGCGCGCCGGTCGCCCGCCATCAGGACACCGCCGCCGTAACTCATGGCCACGATCGTGGTGGCGTGCGGAACCTGCAACGGCGCAGCCCCGGACACGCCGCCCTGGAGGGACCGGCTAAAGGGCAGTAGCTCGGGCCGGTCCCGTTGCAGGTGCTCCGTAAAGGACGAGGTGGCGTTGGCGGCTACCTGGTTGGCGGTTGATTCCTGCACTCATCACTCCTTGAACGTGGTACTTCAACGTCGGTACAGATTCCGGCCGTCCGCGGCTTCCGCCACCTTCCGGGTCCGGGTTACTGGCCGCCCTTTTGCACGAATGCCCGGACGAACTCTTCGGCGTTGGATTCCAGGACGCCGTCGATTTCGTCGAGCAGGTCGTCCACGCCTTCGGTCGACGCCGAAGCCTGCGCCTCGGGCGGTGCCGGGGGTGCCTCGGGGATGTCGTCTTCGACCTGGCTGTCGCGTGACTGCGGCTGCTGCTGCTCCTGGCCTGCCATTGGATTCCCTCCTTTTTCCTCCGGTGGATCCGGCGGATCCTCCGATATGCCCATCCTGCCACGGGACGGGCGTTCCGGCGCGGTTTACGCCGCAGGCGGAGTACTGTTGTGTCCCAGCAGTTCGCCGAGGAACGGTCCCGCTTCCCGGTAGCGCTCAAACAACGCTCCGGTCAGGGCTTTGGTTCCCCTCAGTGGTTCCCTGGTAGGCACCCGCTGAAGCCGTCCGTAACCGGGCACGTCGAAGATGACCGAGTCCCAGCTTGCCCCCACCACATCCTTGCCGAAGCTGCTGATGCACTTTCCGCGGAAGAAGGCCCGGGTGTCGGCGGGGGGCTCGGCCACGGCAGCGGAGATGGCAGCATCGTCCACCACGCGCTGCATCCGGTTCCTGGACAACAGGCGGTAGTAGAGGCCTTTCTCCGGCCTGATATCGGACCACTGGAGATCCACCAGGCCAAGCCGGGCATCGCTCCACTCCAGTCCATCACGCTGGCGATACCCATCAAGCAGGGTAAGTTTCGCCAGCCACTCCACGGAACTGGCAGCCGCGGCCCTGTCACTGTCCAGTTGGGTGAGAACGGCAGCCCACCGTTCCAGGACCTCGTGTGTGTGCCCGTCACCGTCCACGGCGTCACCGACGCCGGTGTCCTGGGCGAGTTTGGCTGCGGCTTCGTGGTACATCCACTGAAGGTCCAGCGCCGTGACCCGCCGTCCGTCCAACAGGCGCAGCTTTGCTGTCAGCGAGGTATCGTGACTCACCGTTTTGAGCGCTGCCACCGGCTCGTAGACTTCGATTTTGGGGGCGAGCCCTGCCTCAATGAGGCTCAGGACCATGGCCGTGGTGCCGAACTTCAGGTAGTTGGACACCTGGCTGAGATTGGCGTCACCGATGATGACGTGCAGGCGCCGGTACTTGTCGGCGGTGGAATGGGGCTCGTCGCGGGTGTTGATGATGGGCCGGCGGATGGTGGTTTCCAGGCCGACCTCGGCTTCGAAGAAGTCGGCCCGCTGGCTGACCTGGAAGCCCGGGGTTGAACTGTCCTGTCCTATCCCGAGCCGCCCGGCCCCGCAGACCACCTGCCGGCTGATGAAGAATGGCGTGAGCCCGCGGACAATGTCGCCAAAAGGGACCGAACGGGGCATGAGGTAGTTCTCGTGCGAACCGTAGGACACGGACTTGTTGTCCGTGTTGTTCTTGTAAAGGTTGACCGGCGGGAGCGCCGGGTCCGCCGCCAGCCGGCGCACGGCCGCCAGCCCCACAAGGTCGCCGGCAGCGTCCCAGGCCACAGCGTCCCGTGGGTTGGTGACCTCGGGGCTTGAATACTCCGGATGGGCGTGGTCAACGTACAGCCGGGCCCCATTGCCCAGGACCATGTTCATGAGCAGCGTCCCCGACTCGTCCTGGCCGTCCAGTTCGAGTTCCTCGCGCCCGTAGGCCAGGGCCACCGCCTCCGCGTCAAGCACTGGTGGCTGGTCGGTCAGCTGGGTGGGGTGTGCAGCTCCCCGGTCCACGGTCCAACCCCGGGCATCGTGCAGCGGCTCTTCGTCGGTATAGTCCCAGCGGGTCTCGGCCCCGCCGGCCGCCCGCTGCCTGGTGACCTGGGCATAGGCCTGCACCACCCGCGCGCTCATCATGGTGGCGTTGGCCGAGGGTGCGGAGGGGGCGTGGATGCCGTATTCGGTTTCCGCCCCCATGACCCGCATGGCCCCGCCGACGGGGAGCGCTTCCCCGGCAGCGGGTCCCTTCGCACCCGTCATAGATACTGTCCCGTGGTCGGCATCGTCTCGATGGACTTGCCCGGTTCCTGGCCGGCCTTGCCCTGGACGATGGTGCGGATGTAGGTGATCCGTTCGCCCTTTTTGCCGGAGATGCGTGCCCAGTCGTCGGGGTTGGTGGTGTTGGGCATGTCCTCGTGTTCGCGGAACTCGTCCACCACAGCGCGCAGCAGGTGCTCGATCCGGAGGCCCTTCTGGTGCGTGGTCAGCAGGTCCTTGATGGCGTACTTCTTGGCCCGGTCCACCACGTTCTGCACCACGGCGCCCGAGTTGAAATCCTTGAAGTAGAGCATCTCGGTGTCACCGTTGGCATAGGTGACCTCCAGGAACTCGTTGGACTTATCGGTGGAGTACATGGCTTCGACCGTGCGCTGGACCATGGCGTCAACCGTGGCCTGGACGTCGCCGTTGTGCTCTGCGAGGTCCGATTCGTGGAACGGCAGGTCCGGCGTGATGTATTTGTTGAAGATGTCCGCGGCGGCTTCGGCATCGGGACGCTGGATCTTGACTTTGACGTCCAGCCGGCCGGGCCGGAGGATGGCGGGGTCGATCATGTCCTCACGGTTGGATGCGCCGATGACGATGACGTTGTCGAGGCGTTCCACGCCGTCGATCTCACTGAGGAGCTGGGGCACGATGGTGGTTTCGACGTCGGACGAGATTCCGGTGCCGCGGGTGCGGAACAAGGAATCCATTTCGTCGAAGAAGACCACTACGGGGCTGCCGTCCGATGCCTTTTCCCGGGCGCGGGAGAAGATCAGCCGGATGTGCCGCTCCGTTTCGCCCACGTACTTGTCGAGGAGTTCAGGGCCCTTGATGTTCAGGAAGTAGCTCTTCAGGTCCACGTTCCCGGACCGCTCGGCGGCGCGGGCAGCGAGGGAGTTGGCGACAGCCTTGGCGATGAGGGTCTTGCCGCAGCCCGGAGGCCCGTACAGCAGGATGCCCTTGGGCGCCTTCAGGCCGTGCTCCCGGTAGAGGTCGGGGTGCAGGAACGGCAGTTCCACCGCGTCCCTGATCTGCTCGATCTGGGGGCCAAGGCCGCCGATGTCCTCGTAGGTGATGTCCGGAACTTCTTCCAGGACCAGGTTCTCCACCTCGGAGCGCGGCACCTTCTCGAGTGCGTAGCCGGTCCGCGAATCCACGGAGAGGGCGTCGCCCACCCTGAGCTTCTCGGCCTGCAGCGCGCCGGAGAGCCGGACCACGCGTTCTTCATCGGCCCGGCCCACCACCAGGGCCCGGTCCCGTCCCAGCATCTCCTTCAGAGTGGCCAGCTCGCCGGCGCGCTCATAGCCGAGCCCTGCAACGATCAGGAGGGCTTCGTTGAGCAGCACCTCCTGGCCTACCGCCAGCTGGTTGATGTTTACCAGGGGGCTGATGCCCACCCGCATCTTCCGGCCGGCGTTGAAGATGTCCACCGATTCCTCCGTGGCAGCCTGTCCGCTGTTGCCGGGGGAAGGCTGCCGCTTTGGGTTGATCTGGAGGATGGTGCCGAAGCTGTACGGCGGCTGTCCTTCCTGGTCAAGGGCGTTTTTCAGCCGGAGAATCTCCGCCTTGGCCGTCTCAAGCATGCTGACCAGCTTGGTGTTGTTCTGCGTTGCCGCTGCCAACTGGCGGTCGATGTGCCTGAGCTTGTCCCGAAGTATGTTGACCTGGCGGTCAGCAACCGAGAGGTCGTTGGCGGCAGACTGCTCTGCCGGTGTACGTCCGGAGTCCTGGTTTGGTGTCTCCATGATGTATCAGCCCCTTCCTGCGCTTCTCTTAAGACATTAGTCCCAAGATGCCGGGTAGGGATGGAGACTCCCGAAATGTGGACTAGTTCGTAACCTCGGGCGTGTCCACCACATTCGTTCCGGCGATGGCGTCCCGGGCTGCCCGCCGCAGCTTCTTGTCTGACACCGCCCGCTCCCCTACAGCACCGGGAGTCCAGGCATTGACATCCTCTTCGTTGAATTCGGTCTTGGACGGCCGCCGCTTGACCGAGATGCCCGTCACACCGTCGGCGAGCCGGCGGGTGACCAGCAGGAACCCGGTGTGGGCCACCATCCGGTGGTCCGGCCGGACCGCGAGACCCTCAAGGTGCCAGCCGCGGACCAGCGATTCCCAGGCGTCAGGTTCAGTGAAGCGGCCGTCGGCGCGGATCGCCTCGGCCGTACGGGAGAGCTGGGTGACCGTGGCTACGTAGTTGATCCAGACGCCGCCGGGCGCAAGCACGGTGGCGACGGCGTCGAGGCATTCCCAGGGCGCCAGCATGTCCAGGACCACGCGGTCCACGGAGCCGGGCTCTTCAGCCTTGACCACTTCCTCCTGGAAGTCGCCGAGCGAGATCTGCCATGCAGGATGCGGGCCGCCGAAGATGGTCTCCACGTTTCCCCGGGCGATGTCCGCAAACTCTTCACGCCGCTCGAAGGAGTGCAGGTAGCCGTTGTCCCCCACGGCGCGGAGCAGGGAGATGGACAAGGCACCGGAGCCGACGCCGGCCTCCACCACGCGGGCCCCGGGGAAGATATCCGCCATGGTCACGATCTGGCCGGCGTCCTTGGGATAGACCACGGCGGCGCCGCGCGGCATGGACAGCACGAAGTCGGACAGCAGCGGGCGCAGGGTCTGGTACTGCTGGCCGACGTTGTTCACCACAACGGAGCCGTCCACCTTGCCGATGATCTCATCGTGGTTCAGGAAGCCCCGGTGCGTATGGAAGGCGCCACCGCGTTCAAGCGTGATGGTATTCATGCGGCCACGTTCGTCGGTGAGCTGGACACGCTCGCCTTCCCTGAAGGGGCCGCGGCGACGGGCGGCTCCCACCGGCTGCGAGCCGCTGGCGGCAGCACCGGCTTGCGCTGCTCCGGTGGCGTCGTTGACGGCAGTTTCGCTGCTCATGATGTTCCTCGCTCCTGTAAACCTTTTGTGCCGCGGCCAAAGTGCCCACGGATATTGTGGCCCCTGGCGGCGGCAATGCACGACCGGCAGGTAACTCTACCGGTTCTGGCCCTGCGGGTGCCTATCGGTGCGCTGGCGCCTCCCTGTGATGGCCGCGAGGACAACGTCCTGGGTGAGCAGCCCGGTGACTTTGCCATTGTGGTCCACCACTGCGTAGTGCCGTCCCTCAACCTGCGAAAGAAACTGGATCAGCTCCTGCCCCTTGGACCACTCGGGAACATAGGCTCCCGCAGCCAAGGGAAACGAAATGGCGGTGACTGGCGTCGAATCGGCTGCGGCGTCGGGCACCGAGGCCAATGCGCCGGGGTCCACCACACCCTGCGGCCGGCCGTCCGGTCCGCACACCACCACGGACTTCGTTCCTTCTGCCGCCAGGCGGAGGGCGTCACGGACAGTGCCCGAGGCAGGCACCCCAACGGCCGGCGTCGACAATCCCGCTGCGCTGACCAGCGGCAGCCGTGCCCGCAGCGTGCCCTGCTGGATGGAAGCCGAGGCACCCATCCACAGGAAGCCGCCCACCAGGATGGTGATCATCAGGAGGCTGAAGTCCGGCTGGTCGCCGGCGAGGTAGGGGCGAAGGAGGAACCAGTAAGCGATCGCCAGGACGATGATGCGCCCACCCCAGCCGGCTGCCACGGTTCCTTTCGCCTGGCTCCCGGTGGCCTTCCACACGATGGATTCGACAATGCGCCCACCGTCCAGCGGCAAGCCCGGCAGGACATTGAAGACGGCGATGAGGAAGTTGGCCCACATGAAGATGTTCGTCAGGATCTCGGCGACACTTCCCAGGCTGTTGGTGCCCAGGACCAGCCAGGCTCCGCCGGCGAGGACAAAATTGGCCGCCGGTCCGGCCAACGCCACCAGGACGGACCGGCCGGGGGAAGACGTGAAGCTCTCGAACTGGGTGTGCCCGCCCCAGAGGTTGAGGACGATCTTCTGGGTGGGCCATCCGTAGATTTTCGCCGTGAGGGCGTGCGCGAGTTCATGGACCAGCACCGAGAGCAGGAGCAGGACGGCGTAGGCGAAGGCCACGAGATAGGCGCTCATGCCCAGCATGGGGTTGTTCCGCGCCAACACGGGCCCGTACGCGATGACGGTGAAGGCCGCGATCACAAACCAGGAGTAAGCAAGCACGACAGGAACGCCGGCAATGCGTCCCAGCGGGATGCCGTCACGGCGTCGTCCCGTGGTGCCCGGCGGGGTGCCCGGTTCGGTGTCCCGCTGAGTGCCTGGATCAGCCACGGGAGTCACCAGCGGCGGTGGCGGCCGGCACCGTTGCCTGCGCCCCGGGGAGCAGGGCTTCAAGCTCCACCAGGCCGCGGCCGGCCAGGGAGTCCCAGAGTGCGTAGCTGCCGTCGTCGGGCAGTGGAACGATGTGCGGGACAGCCACCGTGGCGACGCCGGAGGCTACGGCCGCGGCCACGCCCGGTACGGAATCCTCGAGGGCAACGCAGTGGTGGATTCCGAGATCAGGATCGCTTTCCTGGAGCAGTTCGACGGCGGTCAGGTAGGCCTCGGGGTGCGGTTTGCCCTGGGTCACGGTGTCACCCGTGACCAGGACTTCAAAGTAGGGGCGGGGAAGGCTGGCCACCACTTGGCGGGCCAGCGGCCCCTCGGACATGGTGACCAGGGCGCAGCGCACGCCTGCCAGGTGCAGTTCTTCGAGGAGTTCCCGGGCGCCTGGGCGCCATGGCACCTGCTGCTGGACGCTGCTGATGACCTGGGCGGTCAGGGCGTCGATGATCTCGCGGATTTCCAGCTCGACGCCTGCCTGCTGGAGCAGGCCGGCGGAGAACGTCAGTGACTGGCCCACCAGTTGCATGGCCTGGTCGTGGCTCCAGGTGCCGCCATGGGCCTCCACCAGGGCACGCTCCGCGGCAATCCAGTATGGCTCGGTGTCCACGATGGTTCCGTCCATGTCCCATAGGACAGCTTTGAGCGGGGAACCGGTGGCAGGAAATCGCATGACGCCAGTCTACGGGGCGTGGCTGGGCGGAGGCTGTGGGCTACGCCCTTGGCGAATATGACGCAGGCGGGGTGCCCTTTGCGCCGGTTAGCGGCGATTTGCGGCGCTTCATTCCATGCACGAGTGCGCACCTTGGACGTAGGGTGAAGAAATGAATAGCTTCGAGGGAGACACCGCCGAACAAGGTGCCGGACCCGAGCGGGAACGGTTCCTGCAGCCGGTGGCTGACGGACAGCGCGTAACCGTAATGCTTGCCGCCTTTGAAGGGTGGAACGACGCCGGAGAGGCGGCCAGCGATTCGCTGCGGTACCTGAACAAGTTGTGGGGTGGCAAGAAAGTCGCATCCATTGATGCGGACGAGTACTACGACTTCCAGTTCACGCGCCCCACGGTCCGCAGGAACTCTGCCGGTGAACGCAAGATCAAATGGCCTTCCACCAGGATCTACAAAGCCTCGGCGCCCAACTCCAACGTGGACGTCATCTTTGTGCAGGGAACCGAGCCGTCCTATAAATGGCGCGCTTACACCGCGGAGTTGCTGGTCCATGCAGAGGCTTTGAAAGTGGACTACGTGGTGCTGGTGGGTGCACTGCTGGCGGATGTTCCGCACAGCCGCCCCATTCCGGTCAGCACGTCGTCCGATGACGCCCAGCTCCGGGAACGCATGAACCTGGAAGCCTCGCAGTACGAAGGCCCGGTGGGGATCGTGGGGGTCCTGTCCGAGGTGGCACTGCTGGCCGGGCTCCCCACCGTATCGTTGTGGGCCGCGGTGCCGCACTACGTGGCACAGGCCCCCTCCCCCAAAGCCCAGCTTGCCCTGCTGCACCGCATCGAGGAACTGCTGCAGGTGCCGCTGGACACCCACGAGCTGGCGGAGGAGGCGGACGCATGGGAGCGCGGCGTCGACGAGCTGGCCACCGAGGACCCGGAAATTGCTGCCTACGTCCGGCAGCTGGAGGAAGCCAAGGACACCGCCGACCTTCCTGAGGCCAGCGGCGAGTCCATTGCCCGCGAATTTGAGCGGTACCTGAAGCGGCGGGGCCAGGACCGGCCCTGACATTAAAAGGGACAGGGGCCGGGCCGGGAGGAATCCCGGCCCGGCCCCTGTCTGTTTGCTGACGTGGAGCCGAAGCCTAGAGCCGGATGCCAAGAAGGGCGTCCACCGCGTCCCTGACCAGGCTGCTGTCGGCGGGGCTGGCGGCAGCACCGCCGTCGTTCGCTGAACGTGCCCAGCGCGAGACTGCGGCGACTGCGGCGGGCGCGTTGAGGTCCGCTGCCAGCGCCGCCCGCATGTCGGCCAGCAGTTCGCGGCCCGAACCTTCCGGGGCGTGGTCGAGGGCCTTCCGCCACGCTGCAAGGTCTGCCTTGGCAGCGGTGAAGCCTTCATTCGTCCAGGACCAGTCGGAACGGTAGTGGTGGGCCAGGATGGCAAGGCGGATTGCTGCCGGGTCTTCACCGGCGGCGCGAAGCCTGGAGACCAGCACCAGGTTGCCCTTGGACTTGCTCATCTTCTCCCCGTCGAGCCCCACCATGCCGGCGTGTGCGTAGTGCCGGGCAAGCGGTACCCCGGCCAACGAGTATGCATGGCCGGCACCCATCTCATGGTGCGGGAAGATGAGGTCCGAACCGCCTCCCTGCACCGTGAAGGGCGAGGGCAGGTATTTTTGGGCGATCACTGTACATTCGATGTGCCAGCCGGGCCTGCCCGCGCCCAGGCTTCCACCGGGCCAGCTTGGCTCGCCGGGCCGTTCCACCCGCCACAGCAGCGGATCAAGGGCCTGCCGCTTCCCGGCGCGGCCCGGGTCTCCGCCGCGTTCGGCAAAAAGCTCCAGCATGGTGCTTTCGCCAAGGTGGGAGATGCATCCCAGGGACCAGGCATCAGGTGCCGTTGACTGCTTGCCGGCCGCTTCGACGTCGTAATAGACATCCCCGTCGGGTTCCCCGTTGCTGCCGGGAACCTGGTAGGCCAGCCCCAGGCTGACCAGCCGCTCCACCTCGGGGACGATGAGGCCAATCGACTCCACGGCGCCAACGTAATGGTCCGGCGCCAGGACATTCAGCGCCTCCATGTCCGTCTGGAAAAGTTCAACCTGCTCCGCCGCGAGGTCCTGCCAGTCGACTCCGGTGGCAGTGGCGCGTTCCAGCAGGGGATCATCCACGTCCGTGACGTTCTGCACATAGGAGACCTCGCTGCCGGCGTCCCGCCACGCGCGGTTCAGCAGGTCAAAGGCCACATAACTGGCGGCGTGGCCCATGTGGGTTGCGTCGTAGGGAGTGATGCCGCAGACGTACATGGACGGCCGTGCTTCCGGTTCCAGCGCCACTTCGCGGCCTGCCGCGGTATCGAACAGCCGGATGACGGGCATGTTTCCGGGCAGGGCAGGAACGGGGCGGGAAGTCCAGGATTTCACAAGCCAAGCCTAGTCCTAGGCGCTGATGACGCCGAAACCGAGCAGGAGGTACAGGGCCAGCCCCAGGAAGATCCGGTACCAGACAAAGAGCCGGTAGCTGCGCGTGGATACGAACTTCAGGAACCAGCCGATGATGACATAGCCCACCACCAGGGCGATCACGGTGGCAAGGGCAGTTTCCGGCAGGCCGAACGGGCCGGAGATGCCTTCCTTGGTCACCACCTTGTAGAGCTGGTACAACCCGCTGCCGAAGACCGCGGGGATGGCGAGCAGGAAGGAGTACCGTGCGGCGGCTTCGCGCGTGTAGCCCATCAGCAGGCCCGCGGTAATGGTGCCTCCGGAGCGGGAGACGCCGGGAATCAGTGCCAGGGCCTGGGCCAGCCCATAGAGGATGCCGTGCTTGTAGGTCAGGTGCGCCAGGTCCCGTTTCTGGGCCCCCACGGCGTCGGCCACGGCGAGGAAGAGCCCGAAGACGATCAGCATGGTGGCCACGATCCACATGCTGCGCAGTACCGATTCGATCTGGTCCTGGAAGAGCAGGCCCAGCACGATGATGGGCAGGCTGCCCAGGATCACCAGCCAGCCCATGCGGACGTCGGGATCCTGCCGCGGCACCTTGCCGGTGAGGGAGCCGGCCCAGGCTTTGACGATCCGGACGATGTCGCGCCAGAAGAAGATCAGCACGGCGGTCTCCGTGCCGAGCTGGGTGATGGCCGTAAAGGCCGCCCCCGGGTCCTCCGCGTTGGGAAGGAACTCCCCCACGATCCGCAGGTGTGCGCTCGATGAAATAGGTAGAAATTCGGTCAGTCCCTGCACAAGGCCCAGCAGGGCCGCTTCAAACCAGTTCACGCTAAGACCCTACGGCATGGCGGTGGTGCATCTGCCCGTAAGCTTGCTGCTATGCAGCAGCGTTACGTCGGCAACAGTGGATTGCGAGTTTCCGCCCTCTCCCTGGGCACCCGGTCCTGGGGTGGGGAAACTGACGAACAGGACGCGTCCGAGTTGCTGCGTACCTTCCTTGATGCGGGCGGCCGGCACGTGGACACATCGGCGTCGTATGCGGGCGGGGGCTCGGAGGCCATCCTTGGCTCACTCCTGGGTGATGTGGTGTCCCGCACCGAAATTTCCATCTCCACCAAGGCAGGGATGACGACGCCGGACGGGCGGCGCGCGGTGGACACGTCACGCAATGCGATGCTCACCGGACTTGATGCGAGCCTGGCCAGGTTGGGCACGGAATATGTGGACCTCTGGTTTGCTGAGGCCTGGGACGGCAACGTTCCCCTCGATGAAACGCTGGCTGCGCTGGAATTTGCGGTACGCACCGGCCGGGCGCGGTACGCCGGAATTTCGAACTTCAGGGGCTGGCAGGCTGCGAAGGCCGCAGCCACCAGCAGTGTGCCCCTGGTTGCCGTCCAGGCGGAATATTCATTCCTTCAGCGGACGGCGGAGGCGGAACTGATCCCTGCCGCGGAGGATGCCGGGCTTGGGCTGATGGCGTGGGCTCCGCTGGGCCGCGGCGTCCTCACCGGGAAGTATCGCGGCGGCATCCCCGCCGGGTCACGCGGGGCGTCGGCCAGCGAATCGGCCTACGTGGAGCCTTACCTGGAGGAGAAGCCGTCGCGCATCGTGGATGCGGTATGCATGGCGGCCAACGGCCTGGGCCGGACTCCCCAGGACGTCTCACTGTCATGGCTGCTGTCACAGCAGGGAGTTGCCACCGCCATTGTCGGCGCCCGCACGCCGGTGCAGTTGAAGGAACTCCTGGACGTCCAGCCCGCACCGCTGCCACCGCAGATTGCGCGGGCTTTGGAGGATGTCTCCGGCGCCTTCTGAGTTCCTGCCCCGGCGCGGCTATTCCTCGACGATTTCCAGGTCCTCGTCCTCGTCCACGTCGGCTTCCTCGTCCTCTTCGTCCTCGTCGTCAAAGACCTGCAACGGGGTGACCTCGTTGTAGGCCTCGTACAGCGCGTCCTCGTAAACTTCGAAGGCATCGGCCACTGCGAAAAAAGCTGCCTCAACGGAGGGGTCACCGTCCCCGCGGCGGTTCGATGCTGCTATAAGGTGTTCTTCCAAAGCGGTGGTCAGGGACGAAAGCGCGACACGCGGATCGATGCTCATGACTTCACGTTAGCCGGAAAAGGACGAAAATGGAGAGCAAATGAAGGAACAATTTCTCACCAGCTCGGTCCAGCGGGAACGGGATTATTTGCGGCAGTACGAGTACCTCGTGCTAACCGTCAGCCCTGATGATTCCCTGCCGGAGGCACGCCGCCGCCTGGTGGAACACTCCGAATACGGCAAGTGGGAACTGGAACGCAGCAAGCTGTACGTGGGCGGCGGCAGGCGCTTTTGGCTGCGGCGCCGGGTGATGCAGGTCCAGCGGACCGTTTAGGAGTCGTGTGATCCAGCGGACCGTTTAGTCCTCCAGCGGGCCCAGCCAGGCGTTGGCCACCGTGTTGTGGGCAGACTCGTCGTCGGAGGGGTGGAACATGCCGGCAAGCACGTCGCGGTAGAGCCGTTCCAGTTCCGAACCCCTGAAGTAGCTCGATCCCCCGCTGACGCGGATGGCCAGGTCCACAACGCGCCGCGCCGTTTCGGTGGCATTCACTTTCAGACCCACCAGTTTGGGGAACCACTGGTTCCCGTGGTCGGCCAGGGCATCGACGTCGGCGGTGACAGCCCTGAGCTGTGGGTAGAGGTTGTCCATGGCCATGGCTGCCTCAGCAACTTTCCAGCGGATGTCAGGGTCCTGCGCGTAGCTGCGTCCGCCGTTCTTGAAAGACGTGCGGCGCTTTACAGTTTCTACACCCACGTGCAGCGCCCGTTCGCCCAATCCGGTGTAGACGGCGGCCAGGAGGCTTTCGAAGCACGCGAAAATCGCGAACACCAGCGGGTCGGCGTTGGGACCCACGGGCAGCTTGCGGAAGATCCGGTCCGGCGGAACGGTCGCACCATCAAGGACAGTGGTGGCGGACTGGCTTGCGCGCATGCCCAGGGTGTCCCAGTCGTCCCTGATCCGGTAGCCGGCCGCTTCACGGTTGATGAACCCGTGGACGAGTTCCCCGGAACCGTCCCGGGCTGCGGCGTCCTTTCCGAAAATCCCCAGCCGGGTCCACGCCGGCGAGAGGCTGGTGAAGATCTTGGTCCCGGTGAACGAGTAGCTTCCGTCCGGATAAGGTGTGGCCGCGGTCCGTGAGTCGAAGAGGACTGAGTCGTTGCCGGCCTCCGAATTGCCGAACGCGAAGACCTCGCCCTGCGCCGCCTCCTCGAGCACGAAGGCCAGGGAGTGGTCGCCGCGGGCTGCGAGGACGTGCGCGACGCCGGTCCACACCAGGTGCATATTGACGGCAAGCGCGGTGGCAGGGGCCGCCGTTGCCAGCCTGCGCTGGCACTGCGCTGCCGCCTCGAGCCCAAGCCCCGCGCCGCCGTCGGGCACTGGAATGAAAAGCTTCAGGTACCCTGCAGCCGCAAGCTCCTGCAGGTCCTCGTGGAAGAAGGCGTTGTCCCGGTCGTATCCTGCGGCGCGGCCGCGGATGCGTTCCAGGAGCCCGTCCGGCAGCAGGTCCTCTGGAGTCACGGCAGGTCCCCTCAGTAGTTGGTGAGCAGGGTGTTCAGCACCCGGGCACCGAACTTGAGGGAGTCCGCCGGCACACGTTCGTCCACGCCATGGAACATGCCGGTGAAGTCCAGCTCCTCGGGGAGCATCAGGGGCGCGAAGCCGTAGCCGGTGATGCCCAGGCGGCTGAGCGACTTGTTGTCCGTGCCGCCGGACAGTGTGTAGGGCAGCACTTTTGCACCGGGGTCCTCCTTGTGGAGGGCATCAATCATCGAGTCCACCAGGTTGCCGGCGAACGGGACCTCCAGCGAGACGTCGTTGTGGACGTAGCTGACGTCCACTCCACTGCCGGCAAGCTCGCGCACGATCTCAAGGACCTGCTGCTCCTGGCCCGGCAGCGTACGGCAGTCAACCAGGGCCTCGGCAGACTCGGGGATGACGTTGTGCTTGTAACCACCCTTGAGGAGCGTGGGGTTGGTGGTGTTCTGCAAGGTGGCGCCGACGAACCGGGCCACGGTGCCAAGCTGGTTGAGCAAGAGCTCCGGGTTGTCGGCGTCGAACTCCACGCCGGTGAGTTCGGTCACTCCATCAAGGAACTGGCGGGTGGTGGGCGTGAGTTCAATGGGCCACTTGTATTCGCCGATGCGGGTTACGGCGGCGGCGAGGCGCGTGACAGCGTTGTCCGTGTTGATCTGCGAGCCGTGGCCGGCCCGGCCGTGGGCCACCAGCCGCAGCCACGAGATGCCCTTCTCCGCCGTCTGCAGCAAGTAGGTCCGCTGGCCGCCGATTGTTGCCGAGAAGCCACCCACCTCCGAAATGGCCTCCGTGGCGCCCTCGAAAAGTTCCGGGCGGTTGTCCACGGCATAACGTGCGCCATAGACGCCGCCGGCTTCCTCGTCAGCGAAGAACGCGAAGATGATGTCCCGTTTGGGTTTCCTGCCCTCCCGGGCAAAACCCCGCAGCACAGAAAGAATCATGGCGTCCATGTCCTTCATGTCGACGGCGCCGCGGCCCCAGATCAGGCCATCCTTCAGTTCCGCGCCGAACGGGTCCACAGACCACTGGTCACGCAGGGCGGGGACCACGTCCAGGTGGCCGTGGACCACCAGGGCGCTGGCGGAAGGGTCCTCCCCTGCCATCCTGGTCACGACGTTGGCGCGGCCAGGGGCGGATTCGAAGATCTCCGCCTCCAGGCCCACTTCCTCGATAAGGCCTGCCGCATACTCTGCTGCCGCCCGCTCCCCAAGTCCTGACCCGTCGCCGTAGTTGGAGGTGTCGATCCGGATGAGTTCCTGGCAGATCCGGACAACTTCATCCTCGGGCAGGACGTCAGGCATTGGTGGCTCCTTGGTAGGGAAGGACTGGTTGGCACGAGCTGAATCGCTGCCCTCAGCCTACCTACTTGGCTCGATTCGTTGTTCCCGGAAAGTCATGTTAGAGTTTTTCTCGCTGCTTCGGAGAGGCGCGAAACGCTGAAAAGCGCACACGCTTCCCGGAATACCACCTGCGCGGGTGGCGGAATGGCAGACGCGCTAGCTTGAGGTGCTAGTCCTCGAAAGGGGGTGGGGGTTCAAGTCCCCCTCCGCGCACAAGAGTGGTGAGTAGAGTCACCACCGTAAACACCCTGGTCTTCGGACCGGGGTGTTTTTCTTTGTGCTGATTCCGGGCCGGAGCTTCGGGCCGAAGGCGTTTGCCGCACTGAGCGCGCAGGGGCGTTCCGGAAGTTATAACCGCGGCGGCTACTGCGTGCCAGTCTTGAGCGAAACTTGCGGCCAACGTGGGCTGTCATTTAGGAACGGGTTTTACCGTTAAGGACAAGATCCTGCCGCTGGGGCAGGGTCTTATACATGGGGACAGGGCCGGCGGCCATGGCATCTCTGAGACCGGATGCCGCCCCCCAACCGCCGCCGGCCCATACCCCCTGCAGGACGTCAGGCGCGCGCTGTAACCCAACGCGGCGCCCGATGACTTTCCAGGGACGGCAGGCCGTTCGGGGAAACGCCCAGGGGAATGCCATCACGCCAAACGGGCCTTCACGATCTCGCTGATGGCCTTGCCGTCGAAGCGGCCGCCGATTTTGGGGGTTACTGATTTCATCACTGTGCCCATGGAACGCATCGTCAGTTCGGTTCCGTCCGCCTTCAGGCCGGCGATAACCTCGTCCACTATGGCTTCGGCTTCCTGGCGGGTCAGCGCTTTGGGCAGGTAGGCCTCAATGACCTCAGCCTCGGCGATCTCTGCCTGCGCCCGGTCATCGTGACCGGCCGCCGAATACGTGGCGGCGGTGTCCCGGCGCTTGGCCGCTTCCTTTTGCAGCAGCGCCGTGACCTGCAGGTCGTCGAGCTCGACCGGCGTCTTGCCGGACTTCTCCCGCGTTTCGATTTCGCCCAGGACGTTGCGCACAGTGGTCAGGCCCAGCTTGTTGCCGGCCTTCATGTGGACGATGACATCGCCCTTCAGTTTTTCCTTCAGTGACATGGACCTGACTCATTCCTTCGTTGGTTATGGAGCTGGTTGGTGATTGAGCTGTAGGTACGGCGTGGCTCTTGGAGCGGCCTTATCCCGCCCTGCGCATCGCGCCGGTGCTTGCCGCCGCCGAGTGGACTGCAGCAGGGAGGATCTTGCCCAAGCCTATTCCCGACGTGGCAGTGGAGCGTTGCTGGTTTCAATCTGTCTGGAGCCGTCTGCACGGGGCGGAGGTAAACGCACGGGCGTAGGTTAGTTTGGAAACGCAGTGGCCTGCCCCCGGGCCCCGGAAGGAGCGCCACGTGGACAGCATGGTTGGCAAGTGGTTTCTGAATCAGGCTGAGCGGGGAAACCCTGCCTCCGACGTCCAAGGGGCTGGTACGGAATCCGGCCCCTGGTCTGAAGGAAACCTGGTACGTCCCCTGATTCACGGAGCAACATACTTCTCCAGGCTGCATGAGGAGCTGTCTGCGCTGCAGGCGGGAGACCAGGTATGGTTCACCGACTGGCGTGGCGATGCCGATGAGCAGTTGGAGGCGAACGGTACGACCATTGGCGCGAAGCTCGCCGGGCTGGCCCGGTCCGGCGTGGAGGTACGGGGCCTCGTCTGGAGATCCCATGGTGAGCGCGTGTCGGCCCCTATCAGTGGCCGCTCCAACGAACTTCTCAGCCGGAAGATCAACGACTCCGGCGGGGAGGCACTGTTGGATCAGCGCGTCCGCCTCTTCGGCTCGCACCATCAAAAACTGGTGGTCATCCGCCGGCGTACCGATCCTTCCCTCGATGTGGCGTTCGTGGGGGGACTGGACCTCTCACACAGCCGCCGTGATGACGCCGGCCATGCGGGAGACCCCCAGGCAGTGGAGATGGATTCCCGTTACGGGCAGAGGCCCCCATGGCACGACGCCGCCCTTGAGCTGCGCGGCCCGGTCGTTGCAGATGTGCTGGCCGTATTCGCTGAACGGTGGAACGATCCCCACCCGCTGGACCGGCGGACCCCGTACCGGATGCTGTTGCAGCGCCTGGCCCGGATGCCCAGGCACCCCAAGCCGCTCCCCGAGTCCGCTCCTCCCCCACCTCCGGCAGGCCCGCACGCCGTGCAGCTGCTGCGCACTTACGGCCTGAAGCATCCGCCATTCCCCTTCGCCCCACACGGAGAACGGACCATAGCGAAGGCTTATGCAAAGGCGTTCGCCCAGGCCCGTTCGCTCATCTACATCGAGGACCAGTATCTGTGGTCAACAGAGGTGGCAGCGGGGATCGCAGCCGCCCTGCAACACAACCCCGGGCTGAACGTGATCATCGTGGTTCCCAGGTACCCCGACACTGATGGCTTTCTCAGTGGACCGCCCAAGCGCTTGGGGCAACTGCGCGCCATCGGCATGCTCCGCCGGGCCGCGCCGGACAGGGTGGGCATATTCGACCTGGAAAACAGCCAGGGAACCCCGATTTACGTCCACGCCAAGATCTGCATCATCGACGACACCTGGTTCACCTGCGGATCAGACAACTTCAACCGGCGCTCCTGGACCACTGACAGTGAGCTCACCTGCGCCGTGATGGACGCATCCGCCGACGGCATGCTGCCTGCAGGCTCCGGCACCCTGCCCACCCGGCCACTCGCCACGGAGCTGAGGCTCCAGCTCTGGGCCGAACACCTGGGCCTGGAGCTGGACGACCCACAGCTCCAGGCCACCACCGCAGGACTGGAGCTGTGGAACAGCACCGCCGATGCCCTGGACCAGTGGCACCGGGCCGGCCGCAGTACGCCCCGACCGCCAGGGCAGGTGCGCCACCATGCCACGCAACCCGTCCGGCCACTCCATCGCCTCTGGGCGGATCCGGTCTACCGCTTCATCGTCGATCCGGACGGCCGCCCCCGGGGTCTCCGCGGCACGGACCGCTTCTAGCGGTTAGGTTGGAGCGGTAAGGGATGAGCATCCGGACATGGGAGAAGACGTGAAGGCAATCGTGTACCAGGCAACGGGTCCCTCCTCGGTGCTGCAGCTCCAGGACAGGCCATTGACGGAGCCAGGTCCCGGTGAGGTCCGGGTCCGGCTGGTGGTGTCCGGCGTGAACCCCACGGACTGGAAGTCTCGTACCGGAACGGGTGGCAGGAAACTGGACGTCACCAAGGTTCCCAACCAGGACGGAGCCGGCGTTATCGACCAAGTGGGCGCAGAGGTGGCGGGTTTCAGCCACGGCGACCGTGTCTGGCTCTGGGACGTGGCGTGGGGCAGCAACGAAGGTACGGCGCAGGAGTACGTCGTGGTGCCGGCCCACAAAGTTGTGGCACTTCCCGACGCCGAATCCTTTGACACCGGCGCCTCGCTCGGGATTCCGGCCCTCACGGCCCACCGTGCCCTGACATCGAATGAGGACGGTCCGGCCAGGCTCTCGCCCGGCGCCCTGGCGGGTCGAACCGTGCTGGTCACCGGCGGTGCAGGCGCCGTGGGCCATGCTGCCATCCAGCTGGCGCGGTGGGCCGGTGCTACCGTCATCACAACCGTCAGCGGAGAACGGAAAGCCGAACTCGCCCGCCGCGCAGGCGCCGGGACGGTCATCAACTATCGGAAGGACGACGTCGTCCGCGCCGTTCAGGAGGCAGCGCCCGGTGGGGTGGACATCATCGTGGACGTCAACGCGCCGGCGAACATCGATGCCGACCTGCACGTTCTCAAGACTGGCGGGACCATCTCGATTTACGCGGCCAACCCCGGAGAATCGCTCACGGTTCCGATCCGCGAAAGCATGACCAAGAACGTCCGCTACCAATTCATCCTCACCTACACGGTCACGGACGGGCAGAAAGAGAACGCGGTAGCCGGCGTTGCCGCGGCACTCGCGGCAGGTGCCCTTCGGGTGGGCGAGGAACATGGCCTGCCTCTTACCCGGTTCACCCTTGAGGACACTGCGGCGGCCCACGATGCCGTGGAACAGGGAACCATCGGAAAAGTGCTTATCGACGTCACGCCGGCACCCTGAAAAGCCCCTGGGCCTCACCTGGCCAGGCGGTCCCTGGCAGCATGTTCAACCAGGACCGGTACGAACGCGCGGACCCTGCCTGCATCCAGCAGGCTGTGCTCCTGCTGCACCACATCCTCGATGCGTTCGCGGGGCAGTGCGGGAAACCTTGCCGCAAGCCGGTCCACCACGTCAGTCAGTGCCCGCAACTCTTCGCTTACTCCCATCGGGAAAGTGTCAGGGTTCCGAAGAAGCCCGTCAAGACTTGACTGGCAGGCAGCAGCGCAACACCGTCAACGGACGACGGCGGGCGCCAGGCCCGGTGCGGTATGCCGGCCGGGTGCTCCACGCCGATGCACCCGGGCACGTCCCGCCGTCGTCAATGCGGGTGCAGCCTACGCGAGTGCCGGTCCCGTCCTTGGGGATGGGAACCCGCTGCGACGGGGCGATACTCGATCCGCCGCTTCTCCGTCCGGAGGTCGCGCCGTTCCTGCCGGCGCGCCTTCCTTTCGGGCCGGTCAATGGCAGACAGGATGGTCAGCGCCACGATGACCCACAACAACGCCGTCCCCAACACCAAGGCAATTTCCAGCTCAGTGCTCATGCCCACAATTTTAGGCCCCCGGGACCCAAGCCGACCCCTGCAGACCCACACTATGAGGCGCAAATCCGCAGCGCTTACAGCAGGCCCAGCCCCCTGACCGCAGCCATGACGTCGGGCACCTGGATTGCCAGCAGCGCGGGGTCCGGCTGCGCCGCGAACGTGTCCCCGCGCCGCAGCTCCGTGCGGGTCAGGACCACATGGGGCCCCGGGGGCGGACCCCAGATTTCGGGTGGGGCCGGACCAAAAAGCACCACGGAAGGAGTGCCGTAAGCGGATGCCAGGTGGGCGGCGCCCGTGTCGGCGGAAACCACCAGGCGTGCGGCGGCGATGGTGGCCGCGAACTCTCCGAGGCCCAGGACGCCGGCCAAGACGGTGGTCCCCGGGAGCCCCGCAAGGCGGCACACTTCGTCAGCGCGTTCCCTCTCCCCTGCGCCGCCGGTGAAAACCACCTGGTGGCCGGCTTCCGCGAGGGCCGCTGCCACCGCCGCGAAGCGGTCCGCCGGCCACAGCCTGCTGCCATAGGCGGCCCCGACATGCAGGACTGTCGCACCGGGGACGGGGCTGGGGACGTGCGGCGTATTCAGCTTTACGTCCAGTGGATCCGCGTCGATGCCATGCCACTCCAGGAGCTTTACCCAGCGTTCGCGTTCGTGCAGTTCCGGCCGCCACGGCGGGCCGTCCCGGTGGGCGCTTCGGTGGCCAACCGTATGCCTGGCTTTCAGCGCCTCAATCCTTCCCTGGCTCTCCGGGCCGCTGCCGTGCAGGTTGACGGCAACGTCCACTACGCCGGGTTCCATCGCCAGCGGCTCGTCCAGCCCATGCGTAGGGAACAGCTCATAACCGCCCACCAGCCCCAAAGCTTCTGCCAGCCATCCCTGCGCCGCATAGCGCAGCCGGTGTTCGGGAAACGCCCGCCGGATACCCTTCAGGGCAGGTACGGCCACCAGCAGGTCGCCAAGCTTCAGGGCGCGCAGGACCAGTAATTCCGGTTTGCCGTCAGCGGGAAGCGGATCGGTGGCAACGCCCGCCGTCCCGGTGCCGCTCATGCGTCCTGCTTTGCGTAGGCCGTGGCGGTGAGGCTGCGGACATCCTCGTACACCTCCGGCACCCCGATGCCCGCTACCGCAGAATCGTCATGGGCGCAGCGGGGTGCCGTCCAGCCAACCTGGGTCACGTCTATCCCGCACGTGGGGCATGCTGTCACCCAGGAGGCATGCACGCGGTGCAGGCTCCTGCCCAGCGCTCCGGCGTTGATCACGTTCCCGGCCCAAAAGATGCCGACCGTGGGGACGCCCAGGGCCTGGGCAAGGTGCCGTGGACCGCTGTCGTTTGCCACCACAACGCCGGCTTCCGCCAGCAGGGCCACAAGCCCTGCCATGTCCAGTGCGCCGGCTGCGGAATCGACGGCCGCCGATCCGGCCCGGGCCGCGATCGCCTCCGCGAGGTCCTGCTCGCTGCTGTCACCGATAATGACCACCCGCGAGCCGTCCGCTGCGCAGGCAGCGGCAAGTTCGGCGAACTTGTCAGCAGGCCAACGACGGCGGGGGTCGGTGGCGCCGGGATGGATCACCACCAGCGGCTGGCCGGCGGCGCCGTCTAGGGCTTCGTGTGCGGCTCCCCCGCCGGCGGGCGCCAGCCGGGCTTCGAGATCGACCGGGAAGGCACCAGCGAACCCGGCCACTTCCAAAGCCCTGAGCGGTTCGTGCTGGTAGTAAAGGTAGGGGACGGTGCGCTCGAGGCTGGCTGCATCGGCAGTCCGGGTCCCGACGGTATGACGGGCGCCGAGCCTTAGCAGGAAGGGGTTTGAATAGCGGCCGCCGCCATGAAGCTGGACAGCCAGGTCGAAGGTGCGGCCCCGCATGTCGGCAAAGAAACGGTCCAGTTCAGCTGCCTCTTCCTGCCCAGGCCTGACTCCTTCGGCGAAAGGCAGGACCACCACCTCATCCACGGGGCTTTTCACCGCCTCCAGCAGCGCCTTGTGGATTGGTGTTCCCAGCAGCGTGATGGTTGATCCCGGATAAGCCACCTTCAGTGCTGCCATGGCCGGGATGGCGAAAATCAGGTCGCCCAATCCTCCGCCGCGCAGGATGACAATCCTGGACACGTCAGTGAACTTCTCCAGCACAGGACCGACGCCCACGCCGATTTGTCCTGCACCGCCGAACTCTGCGGTGAGTTGTTCCACACACTGCCCCTTCCGTCATGCAGGGGGACCAGTACCCTGTCCCCCCACTGCCCACGCGGCCGCAATGCGCTCCTGGAACGTGCGGCTGCTCCTTAGGACCTTTACCCAATAGGCGGCAGATTCACGCTCACTGTTGGGGAATACCCTCCCGATGCTGTACGTTTCATACCCGACAGCCAATCAAAGAAAAGAGAAGCACCTAAAGTGGCAACCGATTACGATGAACTGCGTTCCGACGTCAAGGAATCGCAGGACAACTCACTCGAGCAGCTCCAGTCAGCAAATGCTCCCGACGCCCGCAGTGTTGTGCAGGAGTTGGACGAGGCTGACGGACTGGACGGCGCCGGCGTCCCTGGCGGCGAATTCGTCGCTGAGGAGCTCGTAGTCCAGGTCATCCCGCAGGCTGAGGATGAGTTCACCTGCTATTCCTGCTTCCTGGTCCGCCACCGGTCCCAGATCGCCCGTCAAAAAGACGGCCACAGCTACTGCACTGAGTGCGAAGGCTAGTCGGGAACCTTTCGGGCAGCGATTCGCACTTCCCACCAACGCCGAAGGCACGCCGCAACGGGCGTGCCTTTCGACTTTAAGCCTTCGCCCAGCTGGGGTGCGTAGCGTTGGAGTAGGACATTTACGACGCCAACCGGCAGCCAGGAGGCAATGTTGGACAGCTCCGCGAGCTTGTGGAACACCTTCAGTGCGGCGTTCGCGCAGGCAAACGTACCCAACGTCACCTGGATCGAGATGCTGTTGTCCGTGGCGGCAGCCATCGGTCTGTCCATACCCCGCCGCAGCTGGCGCTACTTCGGGCTCCTCGCTACCACCACCCATGAGCTGGGTCACGCGTTCGCGGCCTTGACGTCCGGTCAGCGGCTGTCGGGAATCCGCCTCAGGCTTGACCATTCCGGAACCACCACCACTTACAGCAGGAGCCGGCTTGCAGCAGCATGGTCCTGCTTCTGGGGATATCCGGTACCGGCTATGGTCGGTGCCGCTTTCGTCTGCTGCGGCCTTGGCGGGTGGGGCCCGGCTGCCATGGCCGTGAGCCTGTTGGTCCTGGCCGCGTCGCTGATCTTCCTCCGCAACCTTGCCGGTTTCATCATCACTGCCGCCGCCATCGCCGGCGCGGCTGCCCTTACCTTCCTTGCACCGGCGCCAGTCGTGGGGCATGTGGCCGTCATCTTCGGTCTTGCACTCCTGGTGGCTGCTGTCCGTGACCTGCTCAAACTCACGAACGTCCACATCCGGCGTCGCGGAAGCCTTGGCAGCTCCGACGCCTACCTTCTGTACCGCGCCACCTCCGTCCCCTCCGGAGTCTGGATTGCTTTGTTCACCCTCCTGGTTGCCGGAGCGTGGCTGGTTGCCTGGCAGCCCGTCTCGGCGATCCTCGCGGAAGGTGCCTGGAACGGATAGCCGGCGCATAGGCTTGTGGCATGAGCCAGGAAACGCACAGCACCCGTGGAGCCTATGTGACCGGCGGCACGGAGTTCACCCGGGACACCAATTACATCGAGGACCGGATCACCAGGGATGCCTCCCCCGGCAGCAAGGGCGAACCGGGGTGGCCGGTGGAAGCCGGGCGCTACCGCCTCATCGCCGCCCGTGCCTGCCCGTGGGCAAACCGCACCGTCATTGTCCGCAGGCTGCTGGGCCTGGAAGAAGCGATTTCCCTGGGCCAGCCCGGCCCTACCCACGACGCTCGCTCCTGGACGTTCGACCTGGATCCCGGCGGAGTGGACCCCGTCCTCGGCATAGAGCGCCTCCAGGAGGCCTACTTCAAACGGTTCCCCGGCTATCCGCGGGGAATTACCGTACCTGCCATCGTGGATGTACGCAGCGGTGAAGTCGTGACCAACAACTTCCCCCAGATCACCCTCGACTTCTCGACCGAGTGGACGGAGTTCCACCGGGCAGGTGCGCCGCTGCTCTACCCTGGACACCTCCGCGACGAAATCGACCAGGTAAACAAGCGCGTCTTCACGGAAGTCAACAACGGCGTCTACCGCTGCGGTTTCGCCGGTTCCCAGGAAGCCTATGACTCGGCATACGACCGGCTGTGGACTGCGCTGGACTGGCTTGAAGACCGCCTGTCCCGGCAGCGCTATCTGGTGGGCGACACCATCACCGAGGCGGATGTGCGCCTGTTCACCACGCTTGCCAGGTTCGACCCCGTGTACCACGGCCACTTCAAGTGCAACCGGCAGAAACTCAGTGAGATGCCGCATCTGTGGGGCTATGCACGGGACCTGTTCCAGACGCCGGGTTTCGGGGACACTATCGACTTTGTGCAGATCAAGCAGCACTACTACATCGTGCACGAGGACATTAATCCCACGGGCATTGTTCCGGCCGGTCCGGACCTGGGCGGTTGGCTGCAGGACCACGGCAGGGAATCGCTGGGGGGCCGGCCGTTTGGAGACGGCACGCCGCCCGGGCCGGTCCGGCCAGGCGAAGAGGTTGCGCCGGGACACGGCGCGTTGCGCTAAACAAACCTCGGCCAGGAAATCGCTTTCCTGCCTACACTGAGGGCATGCAGACATCTCTTGGTTCCGTGGCGCCAGGGTACGAAAACGTCCTGGCCCTGTTTGAGTCGTTCCTCGCTGAGGACTCCCGGTACAGCGCACAACTCGCCTGCTACCACAACGGGATGCCGGTGGTGCGCCTCACGGGCGGCCCCGACATGGCTTCGGAAACCGTGACCGGGGCCTATTCCTGCTCCAAGGGCGTTGCCGCCATGGTCATCGCCCTGATGGTCCAGGATGGCGTCCTTGACCTGGACAAGGCAATGGTCCATTACTGGCCGGAATTCGGTGGCCACGGAAAGGACAGGCTGCTGGTCCGGGAAGCGCTGTCGCATCAGGCAGGACTGATGGGCGTTGAGGGCGGATTCCGCCTGGATGAATTCACCACGTCCGCGGCCGCGGCGCGCCTTGCCGCTGCCGCTCCCGCCTGGGAGCCCGGGCGGCAGTTCGGCTACCACGCCCTGACCATCGGAATCCTTATGGAGGAGTTGTGCCGCCGCGTCGCGGGCGAGTCGCTGCAGGCCATGTACGACCGCAGGATCCGGCAACCGCAGGACGTGGATTTCTTCCTGGGGCTCCCGGAGGAGCTGGAGCCACGGTACAGGGACGTCCTCTATGAAGAAGATCCCGGCCAGGGCTGGGTTGATCCACTCAGCCTCGAAGGCATGAACGGCAATGCGCCGGTCAGCACCGTCATGGAACTGCCGAACATCCGCGCCGTCCGGGCGGCCGGAATGTCCGCCGCCGGCGGTGTGGGCTCCGCTGAGGGCCTGGCGCGGTTGTACGCCGCTGCGACCACAGGCGTCGACGGGGACAAACCGTTCCTGGCGGCCCGGACGGTGGAGGCCATGACCCGGGAACAGGTGTGGGGCCTGGACCGCTCTTCCGGCCTGGACAACGCGTTTGCGGTCGTCTTCATGAAGCCCCACCCTTCCCGGAACTTTGGCAGCCACCGGGCCTTTGGACACGAGGGCGCCAACGCGGCGCTCGGTTTTGCGGATCCGGCCTACGGGCTTGGCTTTGGCTACATTCCACGCCGCCAGGAGGAGGGCCGGACGCCGGGAAGGGCGCATCGCCTGGCCGCCGAAGTGCGGCGTTCCGCAGCCGGCTTGTCCTGACGGGCGCCCGGCCCTACTGTGGTCCGGATGGGCAACACTCAAGCACGACCGGATGCACGGTGGGCTCGGGGGACCCAACTTCTCAAACAATCGGTGGCGGGGCTCTCCGCTGCCTTTGCGGCGCAGCGCCTGCAGTTGGCTGCCAAAGCCGCGCTTGCCGCGGGCCTGGCGTTCGCCATCGCTCCGCTAATGCCGGGCGCGGCCTCGCACTATGCGTACTATGCGCCGCTGGGGGCCCTGGTGGCCATGTACCACAACGTCGCGGGCTCAGTGAAGCAGGGGGCGCAGGCCCTCGCCGGGCTGGCAATGGGAATCGGCCTTGCTTTCATTCTGGTCAGCCTTGCCCAACCCTCCCCGTTGACGGTGGCCCTGTTCATGGGAGTCGGCGTGCTCCTGGGCGGCTTGCCGGGTATCGGTTCGGGCCGTGACTGGATTCCGACGGCGGCCCTGCTGGTCCTGCTGGTGGGCGGAAGCAACGCGGACGATTTCTCCTTTGGCTACCTGGTCCAGATGGGTGCGGGCGTGGGCGTGGGGATCGCAGTCAATTTTCTGATCTTCCCGCCGCTGCACTTTGATGCAGCGGCTTCAAGCCTCGATGATCTTCGCCTCGCCCTTGGGCGGCAACTTACGGACATGGGGGCGGCGATTACCGAGAAGTGGCCTCCGGAGCACGAGGACTGGGCGCGCCGGTCGGACGAACTGGCCGAAGCAGCTCGATCGGTGCGGCATCTGGTCAAGGAAGCCGATGCCAGCCGCCGCGCCAACCCCAGGCGGAAGCTGCACCCCAGGGACGTGGACAGGGACTACCGCGACCTGCGGGAACTGGAGCGGGTCACTTTCCACATCCAGGACATGACGGACGTGCTCTCGGACGTCATCTGGGAAAGCGACGCCCCCTACGATATCCCCCTGCAGGACAGTGAACCGCTTGCTGCCGCCATCACGGCCACCGGAGAGCTGCTGGCGTCCTACAGCGAAGCTGACGAACAGACCCAGAAACACCGCTTCGCCGCCGCGAAAGAGGCGGTGGACGCCTGCATGGCGGCCGCTGCAGGCAGGGAGGCAACCCAAGGCACCGTCCCTGCCTCCGAATCGGTCCTCCTCAGCCTCCACCGGATCCTGCGGGCAGTCCGCCCGCAGGACTAGTCCTGGCGCCGGGAACCGGGCTGGCTAGAGCGCGGCAACCGTCCCGCTGAAATGGCGGCGCCCGGAGCGGGGACTCCAGGCGACAAAGCGCGAGTGTTTCCATGCCCCTGATCCGCTTTGTTCGGTGGCGATTTCCAGGGCAACCCGGGAGGGCAGGAACACCGGAGCCTCGAACTCCACGTCCCACGTGAAGGAGTCACCGCGGGCAGGGCCGACATCTGCGAGCGCACGCGAGGCCAAGTACATCCCGTGTGCTATCGAACGCCGCATGCCCAGCGCTTTTGCCGACAGCACGCTCAGGTGGATCGGGTTGAAATCCCCGGATACCGCGGCGTAGGCCCGCCCCGTGTCAACGCCCAGGTGCCACAGGGCCGTCGGGTCCGGCGGCGTGAAATCGGCCTTCGGTGGCAGCGCAGTAGGTTTGTCGATTCCGGGCAGGAACACTCCCTTGGCCAGGTAAGTGGAGACGCCCCGCCAATGCACATCCGGCGAGCCGGCAGGGCGCACTTCCGCTACCACGTCCACCTGCGTGCCGGAACGGTGCCCACGGAGGTTTTGCACCCAAGCGGTCATGTCCAGAACGTCCGTGAAGACCAATGGGGACCTTTGTTCGACGCTGTTGTGCAGGTGGATCATGCCCAGCAGGGGCAGCGGGAAGTCGTCGCGGTTAAGGACGCTCATGGCCAGCGGGAATGCGATCGCGTGGATGAAACCGGCAGGCAGGACATCGCTTGCCGTCTCACCGATCAGGTGCTGGTAGGCCGTGAGGTTTTCCACCCCCACCACCACCCCCCTGACTTCATGGCTCTCGGCCGGGAGGACGGCGGAGTCATGTGTGCCCAGGAGCCTGCGCCGTGCCGCCTGGGCGGCGGCGTTGACGTAGAGCTTGGACAAGGACGGCATCTCGGCCAGGATCACCGGCTGTGCGAGCGTCATGCCCCCACCAGGTTTTGCCCGCACACCCGCAGCACCTCCCCGTTGATTCCGCCTGCGGCGTCGCTGGCGAGGAACGCTATGGTCTCGGCGACGTCGGAGGGCAGGCCGCCCTGCTGGAGTGAGTTCAACCGTCGTGCCACTTCACGGACGGCGAAGGGGATGCGCGCGGTCATGTCGGTTTCGATGAATCCGGGTGCCACCGCATTGATGGTGCCGTTCCGGGACGCGAGCAGCGGGGCGCTGGCACGGACCATTCCCACAACTCCCCCCTTGGATGCGGCGTAGTTGGTTTGTCCCCGGTTCCCGGCGATGCCGCTGGTGGAGGCAACAGAAACGATACGCGGCGAAGACCGGAAGTGTTCTGAGGCCAGCAGGGCCTCGTTGATCCGGAGTTGGGCGGCGATATTGATGTTGATGACCTGGTTCCACCGCGCCTGGTCCATGTTGGCCAGCAGCTTGTCCCGCGTAACCCCGGCATTGTGCACCACGATGTCCAGACGTCCGTACCGCTGTATGGCGTGGTCGATGATCCGCCGGCCCGCGTCCGCTGCGGTGATGTCGAGCTGCAATGCCGTCGCGCGTACCTCATTGGCTACGGCCGCCAGCTGGTCTCCCGCTGCCGGAATGTCCACCAGGACCAGCGTGGCACCATCGCGGTGCAGCGTCCGGGCAATCTGCGCGCCGATGCCGCGGGCTGCGCCGGTAACTACTGCCACTTTTCCGGCAAGTGGCTTTTCCGGGTCGGCGGGCAGCGCGCCGTCCTCCGTTGAAACCGTGAGGAACTGTCCGTCCACGAACGCTGAACGGCCGGAGAGGAAGAACGTGATGGCACCGAGCGTGCTGGGGCTGGTGGAAGTGGTGCCATCAGCGAGGAGCACACCATTTCCGGTTGCTCCCGCACGCAGTTCCTTGGCAAGGGATCGCAGGAAGCCATCCACCCCCTGGCGTGCTGCTGCAGCGTCGGGAGTGGCAGCTTCCGCCGCCGGGCGGGACAAGGTGATGATCCGGCCCCCGGCCCGCAGGTCGCGGAGGGAACCCGCGGCCGCCAACACAGGCTTTTCCAGGTCCGCCGGGTGCCCGAGCTCATCGAGGACCAGGATGATGGCACCCAGTTTTTCGGCCGGAACGGCGTGCCGCCTGACATCGAGGTCCCAGGACAGCAGCTCGGCGGCAAGTTTGTCCGCGCCGGGGGTGTCGCCCAGGACAACGACAGGCCCGGTCACCAGGGGCTGCCCCGGCTCGTAGCGGCGCAGGACAGCGGGCTGCGGAAGGCCGAGTTTCTTTGCGAGGTTGCGGCCTACGCCGCTGTTGACCAGTTGTGCGTATGTGTCAGCCATGCCGTCCCCTACAGAGATTCCAGGATCGCGACGACGCCCTGGCCGCCGGCTGCGCAGACGGACACCAGGCCGCGCGAAGGACGACCTGTGGACGCCGACTTGGCGTGGAGCATCTTGGCGAGCGTGCCGACAATGCGGCCGCCGGTCGCCGCAAACGGGTGGCCCGCTGCCAGCGAGGACCCGTTGACGTTCAGGCGCGAGCGGTCGATGCTGCCAAGAGCACCGTCCAGGCCGAGGCGGGTACGGCCGAATTCCTCGTCCTCCCACGCGGCCAGGGTGCTGAGGACAGTGGCGGCGAATGCTTCGTGGATTTCGAAGTAGTCGAAGTCCGCCAGCGTAAGGCCTTGGCGGGCAAGGAGCCTGGGCACAGCGAACACGGGGGCCATCAGCAGCCCGTCCTTGCCGTGGACAAAGTCCACGGCCGCAGCTTCAGCGTCCACCACTGCTGCCAGCTTCGGCAGGTCGCGGGCATCTGCCCACTCGTCGGACGCCAGCAGCACTGTGGAGGCACCATCGGTCAGTGGGGTCGAGTTTCCTGCCGTCATGGTTGCATCTGCCCCGAGGTTCCGGCCAAACACCGGCTTCAGGGACGCAAGCTTTTCCAGCGATGTATCGGCCCGCAGGTTGGCGTCCCGCGTCAGTCCGCGGTAGGGGGTCATGAGGTCATCGAAGAAGCCGGACTCGTAGGCGGCAGCCAGATTGTGGTGGCTGTTCAGCGCCAGTTCGTCCTGGGCTTCGCGGGAGATCTTCCATTGTGCCGTTGTGAGGGCCTGGTGTTCACCCATGCTCAGGCCGGTGCGGGGTTCTGCCGTGCCCGGGGCCAGCGGTGCCAGGTCCTTGGGCCGGAGGCGGCTCAGGATCTGCAGGCGCTGGGGAAGTGTCTTGGCGCGGTGAAGGTCCAGGATGACCTCGCGCAGCCCTTCGCTGACTACCACCGGCGCGTCGGAGGCTGAGTCCACGCCACCGGCAATGGCCGAGTCGATCTGCCCGAGCTTGATCTTGTTCGCCAGGCCCACCACCGTTTCAAGTCCCGTGGCGCAGGCCTGCTGGAGATCGTAGACCGGGGTCTCGGCGGAAAGTGCCGAGCCCAGCACGGCCTCCCGGGTGAGGTTGAAATCCCTGGAGTGCTTGAGCACGGCGCCGGCGGCCACCTGGCCCATCCGTTCGTCCTGGAGCCCAAAGCGTGCGATCAGTCCGTCCAGGGCAGCTGTAAGCATGTCCTGGTTGGAGGATTTTGCATAAGCGCCGCCGGCACGGGCGAACGGGATCCGGTTGGCCCCTACGATCACTGCCCTCCTGGTTGCCGGGACCCCGGCCGCGATTGATCCGTCGGGTGTGGGGGTGGACTGTCCGTCTGTGGACATGGATGGCTCCTCTGGTCACATGTGGTTACCGATACCCAGCGTACCTGATACTCTGGGTATCGTGAACTTTCAGGACACGCGCTTTCCAGCGACGGTTGAGCTGCCGTCTTCCGCCAGCTCTGACGGCCGTTCGGCGCGCTGGCAGAGCCACCGGGAGGAACGGCGCCGCGAACTCATCAAGCAGGCCCGCCGCGCTGTGCACGCACTGGGCAGCGACGCCTCCATGGAGGACATTGCAACGGCGGCAGGAACCTCGAAGTCGGTCTTTTACCGGTATTTCGGGGACAAGGCCGGACTGCAGCAGGCCGTGGGCGAAGTGGTCCTCAGCCAGATGCAGTACCGCATCCAGGAAGCAGCGCAAAGCGCTGTGACCCCCCGGGAAGGTTTACTGGCCATGGTCTCGGCCTACCTGCAAATGGCGGACACCAGTCCCAACGTGTACACGTTCGTCACGAGCTATGCTTCCGGCGACCCCGCCAACCCGCCGCACCCGTCGGCGGCAGGCGGCCCGCTGGGCCACTTCTTTGACGCAATTGCGGACATGATCGCCACCCCCATGCGGTCGCACCTGGGCGACGACAGGGAAACCGTCATCGGCTACTGGCCCAAGGCGGCAATCGGCCTGGTGCGGAACGCCGGCGAACAATGGCTCAGCACTCCAGACTCCCCCTCCAAACCAAGCCAGGAGGCCATGGCGCGCCAGATCACCGCCTGGCTGTGCGTGGGCATAGCCCCCGAACTCACTCCCGCCCCACCGACCACCAAGTTATCCGCCAAAGAAGGACTGTGACATGACTGACGTAGTGGACCGCCCCGCCCGCAAGGGGCTTCGCCCCGCGGCGACCCCTGCAGCCAAACCCGCAGGCAGCAGCCCTGCCCCCGCCGTCGACGTCGAGGCACTGGGCCGGCAGCTCCTGGGCAAGTGGGCCGACGTACGGCTCCAGGCAAGGGACCTGGCCGCCAGGCCGGAACTGCACAAGACCGAGGGCCTGACGCACACCGAACACCGCGCCCGCGTGTTCGACCAGCTCAAATACCTTGTGGACAATGAAGCCGTGCACCGCGCCTTCCCGGCGGCACTGGGCGGTTCCGACGACCACGGCGGAAACATCGCCGGGTTCGAGGAGCTGGTGGTGGCTGACCCGTCACTGCAGATCAAAGCCGGCGTCCAGTGGGGACTCTTTGGATCCGCGGTGATGCACCTGGGCACCGCAGACCACCACGCCAAATGGCTGCCGGGAATCATGAACCTCGAAATCCCCGGCTGCTTCGCCATGACAGAGACGGGCCATGGTTCGGACGTGGCCAGCATTGCCACCACCGCAACCTATGACCCCGCCGTCGGGGAATTCATCATCCACACCCCCTTCCGCGCCGCCTGGAAGGACTACATCGGCAACGCCGCCATCGACGGCCTGGGCGCCGTGGTGTTCGCCCAGCTGGTTACCCGCGGGGTTAACCACGGGGTGCATGCCTTCTACGTTGACCTGCGGGACCCCGCCACCAGGGAATTCCTGCCCGGGATCGGCGGGGAGGACGACGGCATCAAGGGCGGCCTGAACGGAATCGACAACGGCCGGCTGCACTTCACCAACGTCCGCATCCCGCGGACGAACCTCCTGAACCGGTACGGCAACGTCGATGCCGACGGGACCTACACGTCGCCCATCGCCAGCCCCGGCCGGCGTTTCTTCACCATGCTGGGAACGCTGGTGCAGGGCCGGGTGTCACTGGACGGTGCCGCCGTCGCAGCGTCCAAAGTGGCCCTGAAAGCAGCCATCCAGTACGCCACCGAACGCCGCCAGTTCAACGCCTCGTCGCACACGGAGGAAGAGGTCCTGCTCGACTACCAGCGGCACCAGCGGCGCCTCTTCACCCGGCTTGCCACCACTTACGCGGCCGGCTTTGCCCACGAGCAGCTCCTGCAGAAGTTCGACGATGTCTTCTCCGGTGCCCACGATACCGACGCGGACCGACAGGACCTGGAAACCCTGGCCGCAGCGCTGAAGCCGCTGAGCACCTGGCACGCCCTGGACACCTTGCAGGAATGCCGGGAAGCCTGCGGCGGCGCCGGCTTCCTGATTGAGAACCGGTTCGCATCACTGCGGGCCGACCTGGATGTGTATGCCACCTTCGAGGGCGACAACACGGTGTTGCTCCAACTGGTGGCCAAGCGCCTGCTGGCCGACTACGCCAAGGAATTCCGCAGCGTGGACTTCGGCGTGCTGGCCCGGTACGTGGTGAACCAGGCTGCCGGCGCAGCTGTCCACCGCACCGGACTGCGCCAGGTGGCCCAGTTCGTGGCCGACACCGGTTCGGTCCAAAAGGCTGCCATCGCGCTGCGGGACGAGGAAGGCCAGCGCGCCCTCCTTACCGACAGGGTGCAGACCATGGTGGCCGAGGCCGCGGCTGCTTTGAAGGGCAGCAAACGGCTGCCGCAGGACCAGGGCGCCGCCTTGTTCAACCGGCACCAGAACGAACTTATTGATGCCGCCCAGGCGCACGCCGAACTGCTGCAGTGGGAGGCGTTCACGGACGCCCTGCAGCAGGTGGACGACCCCGGAACCAGGAAGGTGCTGACCTGGCTGCGGGACCTATTCGGCCTGTCCCTGATCGAGAAGAACCTGGCCTGGTACCTCATGAACGGCCGGCTCTCCATGCAGCGGGCACGCACCGTGGGCGGGTACATCAACCGGCTGCTGGAGAGGATCCGGCCCCATGCCCTGGACCTGGTGGACGCCTTCGGGTACGGCGGGGATCACGTGCGGGCGGCCATCGCAACGGGCGCCGAGAAAACCCGGCAGGACGAGGCCCGGGCCTACTTCCGGAATGAAAGGGCAAGCGGGCAGTCGCCCGTGGACGAGAAAGTCCTGATTGCCAGGACGGCAGCGGCCCGGAAGGCCTGATCAGCCGCCGGCGCGCAGGCCCGGAAAGCACGACGGCGCCGCTCCCCCTGGCTGGCGAGCGGCGCCGTCGTTGTTGCCGTCGTTAGTCCTCCGGGCCGCGACCCTCAGCGGGCCGCAGGCAGCACCGAGCGGTAGACCTCAAGGGTGGTCTCCGTGATGGACTCCCACGAGAAGTGCTTTTCGGCGCGCTCCCGGCCTGCCTCTCCCATTGCGCGGGCCCGTGCGGGATCGGATACCACCTCGGTGAGGGCCTCAGCGAACTCCTTGACGAACTTTTCAGGGTCCAGGGGCGTGCCGGTGCCGTCGGTCACCTGCTCCAGGTCCACCAGGAGTCCGGTCCGGCCGTGCTCAACCACCTCGGGGATACCGCCCGTGGCGCTGGCCACCACGGCTGCCCCGCAGGCCATGGCTTCGAGGTTGACGATGCCCAGCGGTTCATAGATGGACGGGCACGCGAAGGCGGTGGCATGGCTGAGCACCTGGATCAGCTCATGGCGCGGCAGCATCCGTTCGATCAGGACAACGCCTGTGCGCTGCTTCTGCAGCTCTTCGATGAGCGCTGCGGTTTCGGCTGCCAGTTCGGGGGTGTCCGCGGCGCCGAGGCACAGGACCAACTGAACATCGGCGGGAAGCTTCGCCGCCGCCCGCAGGAGGTAGGGGACGCCCTTCTGCCGTGTGTTTCTTCCCACAAAGACGACGCTTGGCTTGGCGGGGTCGATGCCCAGGGCGCGGACGGCGTCGTCGTTTTCATCACGCTGCCAAAGCTCCACGTCGATGCCGTTGTGGACCACGCGGACCTTTGTGGGATCCACGTTGGGGTAGCTGCGCAGGATGTCCTGGCGCATGCCCTCGGAGACGGCGATGATCGCCGCAGCCGCTTCATAGGCCGTCTTTTCCACCCAGGAGGACAGGGCGTAGCCGCCGCCGAGCTGCTCAGCCTTCCAGGGCCGCAGCGGCTCAAGGCTGTGCGCGCTGAGAACGTGCGGGATACCGTGCAGCAGGGAGGCCAGGTGCCCGGCCATGTTGGCGTACCAGGTGTGCGAATGGACCAGGTCCGCGCCTTGGACGTCGGGCACGATTCGCAGGTCCACGCCCAGGGTCTGCACCGCTGCGTTCGCCCCGCCCAGGTCCTCCGGAACCTGGTAGGACGTCACCGTCGCCCCATGGTAGTCGGCGTCGCGGGGAGCCCCGAAGGCACGAACCTGCAGGTCAACGTGCTTACTAAGCACCCTGCTCAATTCGGCTACATGCACCCCGGCGCCACCGTAGATCTCCGGCGGGAACTCTTTAGTCACAATGTCTATTCGCACAAGACCCAAGGTAGTCCTTCACGCATAACTGTTCTAGTGTGAAGGAGTCCGGGCCTACCGGACTGTCTTGGGGAGTTACGAAGGCGTACAGGAGCGACCATCATGCCGTTAACGAAAAAAGTCCTGGCCATTGTCCTCGCAGGTGGCGAGGGTAACAGGCTGATGCCACTGACGGCAGACCGGGCGAAGCCCGCCGTGCCCTTTGCCGGCAGCTACCGCCTCATCGACTTCGCGCTGTCCAACCTGGTCAATTCCCGCTACCTCCAGATCGTGGTGCTGACGCAGTACAAGTCGCACAGCCTCGACCGGCACATCTCCGAGACGTGGCGGATGTCCACCCAGCTGGGCAACTACATCGCTTCGGTTCCCGCCCAGCAGCGCGTAGGCAAGAGCTGGTTCCTGGGCAGCGCCAACGCCATCTACCAGTCCCTGAACCTCATCCACGACGCCAACCCGGACATTGTTGTGGTGGTGGGCGCCGACCACGTGTACCGCATGGACTTCGCCCAGATGGTGGCACAGCACGTGAACAGCGGTGCCAAGGCAACGGTGGCGGCAGTGCGGCAGCCGCTGCACATGGCCGACCAGTTCGGCGTCATCGAAGTGGACCAGAACGATCCCCAGAAGATCGCCGCCTTCGTTGAGAAGCCGTCCTCCACGCCCGGCCTGGCTGCCGATCCTTCACAGTTCCTGGCCTCCATGGGCAACTACGTGTTCGACGCCGATGCCCTGGTGGCTGCGCTGCACGTGGACGCTGAGCGCCTGGACACCAAGCACGACATGGGCGGGGACATCATTCCCTACTTCGTCAACCGCGGCGAGGCCGGCGTTTACGACTTCACGCTCAACGACATCCCCGGCTCCACCGAACGCGACCGCACCTACTGGCGCGACGTTGGCACCATCGACTCCTTCTACGACGCCCACATGGACCTCATCTCCCCGCTGCCGGTGTTCAATCTCTACAACTCCGAATGGCCCATCTACACGCGGCAAAGCATTTCCCCGCCGGCCAAGTTCGTCCGCGGCAAGAACAACACCGTGGGCACGGCGCTGGATTCGATCGTCTCCAGCGGCGTGGTGATCTCCGGCGGCGTGGTGGAAGGCTCCGTGCTGTCCAACGACGTATACGTGGCCACCAGCGGCAGGGTCATCGACTCGGTACTGATGGACAAGGTCCAGGTGGGCGAAGGGGCAGTGATCAACCGGGCCATCCTGGACAAGAACGTCAAGGTGCCAGCTGGTGCCGCCATCGGACTGGATCCGGACCTTGACCGCGCCCGCGGCTTCAAAGTCACCGATTCCGGCATCACTGTCCTTGCCAAGGGCCAGGAAGTCCCTGAGCCGGGCGAAGAGGAACGCCGGCTCGCTGCACGGCACCTCAGCCAGCTGCCCAACGCCGTGAAGGCCGCCACGGACCAGTACCCGAACATGCGCGAGGCCGCGGACAAGGTGGCTGACACGCACGCCGCCGCGGCCGCGGAAGCCGCGCCCGGCGCCAGGGTTTCCTGACCCCGGGCCCTCCCCAAAGGCATCCTGCAGGCCGGGACACCGCTGATGGTGTCCCGGCCTGCGGCGTACGCTGTAAAATTTCCCCAATGAGCTCCCCCGATCTGACCCCTGAGGACATCCAGGCCTGCCTCAAGGTCCTGAACACCATCCACGCCTATGACGAGGAGCACCCGGACTACATCTCGGTACGCCGCGCTACCGGAAAGATGTTCAAGGCCGTCAAGCGCCACCGCAGGGTCACCAAGCGCGACTCGATCGCCGACGCCGACCGGGCCGTCATTGCCCAGACGGCCACCGCCGCACCGGACCGGATCGATGACGAGACCCGCGGCAACAAGCTGGCGCCCTCAGCCACCGGCAAGATTGCGGGCCACCTCATCCGGTCCCGCCCCTGCTACATCTGCAAGCAGCACTACACGCAGGTGGACGCCTTCTACCACCAGCTCTGCCCCGAATGCGCTGCCTTCAGCCACAGCAAGCGCGACGCCCGGACCGACCTGACCGGCCGCCGCGCCCTGCTGACCGGGGGCCGCGCCAAGATCGGGATGTACATCGCCCTCCGGCTGCTGCGCGACGGGGCGCACACCACCATCACCACCCGCTTCCCCAAGGATGCGGCCCGGCGCTTCGCCGCCATGGAAGACAGCGGCGAATGGCTGCACCGGCTCCGGATCGTGGGCATCGACCTGCGCGATCCTGCCCAGGTCATGGCACTGACCGACTCCCTCAACGAGGCCGGTCCACTGGACATCATCATCAACAACGCCGCCCAGACCGTGCGCCGCTCCGGCAACGCCTACAAGCCGCTGGTGGACGCCGAGGACGAGCCGCTGCCCGCGGCGCTTGAAGCGGCCAACGGCGGCCCCGAACTGCTGACCTTCGGCCATGCCCATGACAAGCACCCGCTGGCGCTTGCAGGCAGCGTCACCGAACATCCGGTCCTGGCCGGCGACGCCATCACATCACTGGCATTGTCCACCGGATCCGCGTCGCTGGAGCGGATCGCTTCGGGGACCGCCATCGACGCCGGCGGCCTGGTCCCGGACCTTGCCACCATCAACAGCTGGACCCAGGTGGTGGACGAAGTGGATCCCCTCGAGATGCTCGAGGTGCAGCTCTGCAACGTCACCGCGCCGTTCCTGTTGGTCAGCCGCCTGCGCGGGGCCATGAAGCGCTCCTCCGCACGGCGGAAGTACATCGTGAACGTCTCAGCCATGGAGGGCCAGTTCTCCCGCGCCTACAAGGGCCCGGGACATCCGCACACCAACATGGCCAAAGCCGCGCTGAACATGATGACCCGCACCAGCGCCCGGGAGATGCTGGACACCGACGGCATCCTGATGACCGCGGTGGACACCGGCTGGATCACGGACGAACGTCCCCACTTCACCAAGGTCCGGCTCATGGAGGAAGGCTTCCACGCACCCCTGGACCTGGTAGACGGCGCGGCCCGCGTTTACGATCCAATCGTCATGGGCGAAAAGGGCGAGGACCAGTACGGTGTCTTCCTGAAGGATTACAAGCCCAGCCCTTGGTGAAGGGCGTATGCTCACCGCATGAGCAACGAGTCATCTACCCAAGTGCAGAACCTCGAACACCATGAATGCTGGGCCCTGTTGCGTACCGTGTCCGTGGGCAGGCTGGCAGTACTGGTTGAGGGACGCCCGGACATCTTCCCGGTGAACTACACGGTGGACGGCGGCACGCTGGTCTTCCGGACCGGCCAGGGAACCAAACTCTCGGCGGCGACCGGCGACGATGCCGCAGTAGCCGTGGAGGCGGACGGTGTGGACGCCGACACGGGCCTGGCATGGAGCGTGGTGATCAAGGGCACCGCCGCCCTGGTCAAGAGCACCGAGGAGGTGCTGGAGACCTCCCGCCTGTACCTCTTCCCGTGGCAGTCGGGGCGGAAGGACGCATTCGTGCGCATCACCCCGGACTCGGTCACGGGCCGCCGCTTCAAGGTCACTGATCCGATGACATGGTGGACCCAGATCAGCAGCACCGCCAGGACGGCGCCGGAATAGAGCCGGCGGCCCGGGTTCCCCGGCGATGGAAGCCGGGGAACCTGACGTGGCTCAGGCGAGCTGCGTGATCTCCACGCTGACTTTCAAGGCGGACCCGCCGCCTCCGGACAGGATGCCCTTGAGCGGTGGCACGTCCCGGTAATCCCGTCCGCGGGCCACCGTGACGTGGAAGTCGCCGGCGGGTTTGTGGTTGGTGGGATCCCAGCTGCGCCAGTCACCGTCCCACCATTCCAGCCACGCGTGCGACTGCCCGGCCACGGTCTCGCCGATGCCGGCGCTGGACCGCGGGTGCAGGTAGCCGGACACATAGCGGGCCGGAATGCCGCAGCTTCGCAGGGCACCGATGGCCAGGTGCGCCAGGTCCTGGCACACGCCCTGGCGCTGGCCCCAGGCTTCCTCCGCATTGGTGGTGACGGCGGTGGAGCCGGACATGTACGTCATCTCCCCCCGCATCCAGGCAAAGACGGCCATGGCGGCCTCGTGCGGGTTTTTCCCGGCCACGACGTCCGGGATGATGCCCAGCACTTCGTCGCCCGGCCCGCTCAGCCGGGACTGCGGCAGCCAGTCGCTGAACGCGTCCAGCGTCTCCGGGGAGGCAAGGACGTCCCAGCCCACGATGTCCGCTTCAGCCGGGATCTTCTCGGCACGGTGGACTTCCACCGTGATGTTGGAGACCACCTCGAGGTTCTCGTGCGGCATCTGCATGTCGAACGCGGTCACCCTGGTCCCCCAGTAGTCGCGGTACGTGCTCACCGCAGCCTGGGACGGGGACACCTTCACCACGGACTCCAGGACCACCTGCTGCGAATCCGTCAGCGGCGTCATCCGGGCCTCGTTGTAGGACAGGGTCACCCGTTTGTTGTACTTGTAGGCCGTCCTGTGGACGATGCTCAACCGGGTCATGACACTTCTCCCACCCAGGCAAGTTCGTCCGCCTGATTGAAGTACTTACGGGAAATGGCATCCGAGGCCTGGGACACTGCCTTCTGTACACGCTCCATGTGCTCGGGCAGTTCGGACATGAGGTCATCCGTCCGGTGGAACTCAAGGAAGGTCCGGGCCTGCCCCACGATGCGGCGGGCGTCGTTGATGAAGCCCACCCGCTGCGCGGACGGGTCCAGCTTGGCCAGGCACTCGTCGGCGTCCCGCAGCGCGTAGACGATGGAGCGGGGGAACAGCCGGTCCAGCAGCAGGAACTCCGCGGCGTGCTGGTCCCCGAATGCCGCCCGGCGGGTGCGCAGGAAGGATTCATAGGCACCGGCGCAGCGCAGCATGTTGACCCAGGACATGCCGGCGGAGAGCACGTCGCGGGTGGACAGCATCCTGGCCGTCATGTCCGCGCGTTCCAGCGAACGGCCCAGGACCAGGAAGAGCCAGCTTTCGTCATGGCTCACTGTGGTGTCGGCAAGGCCGCTGACCATGGCGGTGCGCTCCAGGGTCCAGTTGCAGAAGCGGTAGGTGCCCACCACGTCCTTGCGGTGCTGGCTCAAGCCGTAATAGGTGGTGTTCAGGCTCTCCCAGAGGCCCGAGGACACGGTTTCGCGGGCACGGCGGGCATTCTCACGGGCAGCACCCAGGGAGCCGGCGATGGACGTGGCGCTGGTCTTGTCGTAGGCCAGGGCATGGAGCAGTTCCGGCAGGCCGAAGTCCTCGCTCTGCGGCCGGGCACCCATGACCGCCAGCAGTTCCTGGGCCACGCTCTTGCGCTCCTCCATGGGGAGGTGGTTCAGGCGTTCCAGGTGAACGTCAAGGATGCGGGCGGTTCCGTCCGCCCGTTCGACATAGCGGCCGATCCAAAACAGGGACTCGGCAATACGGCTAAGCATTCGCGGCTACCTCCAGCGTGCCCGGAACAGTGAAAGGGAAATGCCCGGCGGCGGCGCGGCTCACTGCTGCTGCTCCGACTGGCGGTCGCGCCAGTTGCTTTCCACCGGCCACACGGAGACCCGTTCACGGACCGTGACGGACTGCCGGGGCACGGTTTCCACCGGCATCTGGGGTGAATCGGCCAGGACCCAGGTGTCCTTGGATCCGCCGCCCTGGCTGGAGTTGACGATCAGGGACCCTTCCTTCAGTGCCACGCGGGTCAGGCCGCCCGGGAGCACCCAGACGTTGTCGCCGTCGTTCACGGCAAAGGGCCGCAGGTCCACGTGCCGCGGGCCGAATTTGTCCCCGCCCAGGGTGGGAACGGTGGAGAGCTGCAGTACCGGCTGGGCAATCCAGCCGCGGGGGTCCGCGATGATCCGCTGCCGGAGGGCGTCCAGTTCGTCCTTGGAGGCATCCGGACCGATGACCAGGCCCTTGCCGCCGGAACCGTCAACGGGCTTGACCACCAGCTCCGCGAGGTTGTCCAGGGTGTACTCCCTGGCCTCCTTTTCCTCCAGGCGGAAGGTGTCCACGTTGGCGATGATGGGTTCCTCGCTGAGGTAGTAGCGGATCAGGTCAGGCACGTAACTGTAAACCAGTTTGTCGTCGGCCACGCCATTGCCCACCGCGTTGGCGATGGTAACGCCGCCGGCGCGGGCGGCATTCACCAGTCCGGGGCAGCCGAGCATGGAATCGGAGCGGAACTGGAGCGGGTCAAGGAAGTCGTCGTCGATCCGCTTGTAGATGACATCCACGCGCTGTTCACCGGCCGTGGTGCGCATGTAGACGCGGTTTCCGCGGCAGATCAGGTCGCGGCCCTCCACCAGCTCAACGCCCATCAGGCCGGCCAGGAGGGTGTGTTCGAAGTAGGCGCTGTTGAACACCCCGGGCGTCAGGACGACGACGGTGGGATCGTCCACGCCCGCGGGTGCGGTCTTGCGCAGGGCGGAGAGCAGGCGGCGCGGGTATTCCTCGACGGGCCGGATGAGCTGCTGGCCGAAGGCCTCGGGCAGGCCCTTGGCCATGGCACGCCGGTTCTCCAGCACGTAGCTGACGCCGGAAGGGACGCGGACATTGTCCTCCAGGACCCGGAAAGTGCCCGCGGCATCGCGGACCACGTCGATGCCGGAGATGTGGACCCGGACCCCGCCTGCCGGCTCGAAGCCGTGGACCTGCCGGTGGAAGTGGGCGCTGGTGGTCACCAGCTGGCGCGGGATCACGCCATCGGACACCACGGTCATCTTGTCGTAGACGTCGTTCAGGAAAGCTTCCAGGGCGCGGACGCGCTGGGCAACGCCCTTTTCCAGCACGTCCCATTCGGCCGCCGGGATGACCCGGGGAACGATGTCCAGCGGAAAGGGCCGCTCCTCGCCCGCGTAGTCGAACGTCACCCCGCGGTCCAGGAAGGTGCGGGCCATGGAGTCGGCGCGTGCGCTGACGTCCGCCAGGGAGAGCTTCCGGAGCGCGTCCGCCACCTGCCCGTACGAGTCCCTGGCCTGCTGCCCCGGGGCGAACATCTCGTCGTAGGCTCCGGTGCGGCCTGCGGCCTCGGAATAATCCTGGAATAGGTCTGACATGTCCAATAGCCAACCATCTTTTTGTTTCGAATTCATTACTGCCATCCATTCTGGCGTGTTGGCGCCAATGGCCCGGTTCGTACTTTACGGGCACTGTCGGGCACAGTAGGTGAGTGCCAGTCAGCAGAAGCCTTCCAGCGCCGGGCCACGGCGGTTCCGGACCCGGGATTGCCCGGCTGGTTCCGGGTCTGCTGACCGCCGCTGCCGCCGTCGCGGCGGCGTTCCTGGTGCATGGGCTGCTGCCGGCCCTTCCTGCCATGACCCTGGCCGTGGTCCTCGGCGTGCTCGCCGCCAACCTGCCCGGTGCCGGCGGCTGGACGGCGGGCCGGGCCCGCCCGGGACTGGACTTCGCCGGCAAGCACCTGATGCGCGGTGGAATCGTACTCCTTGGACTGAAGGTCAGTGTCATGGACGTCCTGGGCCTGGGGTGGCTGGCACTGGTCCTGATCGTGGGCGTCGTGGCCGCCAGTTTCGGCGGGACGTACGCGATCTCGCGCCTGTTCCGCCTCCCGCCCGTGACGTCACTGCTGGTGGCCACCGGATTCTCCATCTGCGGTGCCTCCGCCATTGGCGCCATAGCCGCGGTCCGGCGCATCCGGCATGTGGAAACCGTCCTGCCCGTGGCCCTGGTCACCCTTTGCGGGACGCTGGCCATCGGCGTCCTGCCCCTCCTCGCCCAGCCCCTGGGACTCACGGCCACAGTCTTCGGGGCGTGGACCGGCGCGTCGGTCCACGACGTGGGCCAGGTGGTGGCCACGGCGCAAACCGCAGGTACCGCTGCCCTGGCGGTCGCCGTCGTCGTTAAGCTCACCCGCGTGCTGCTGCTGGCGCCCGTCGCCGCCCTGGCGGGTGCGCATCACCGCAACGGCGTGCGGGCCTTGGGCGCCGAGGGCGTGACAGCGGAAATGCCTCCGCTGGTGCCGCTGTTCGTGGTGGGCTTTGTTGCCATGGTGGGCCTGCGCTCCACGGGCTGGCTGTCCGGCGGCTGGCTGGACCTCGGGGCCACGCTGCAGGACATCCTGTTGGGTGCGGCCCTGTTTGGCCTTGGCTCTGCGGTGCGGATCCGCACCCTGCTCCACACGGGCGGGCAGGCACTCCTGGCGGCCCTCGCGTCCTGGCTCCTGATCGCCGTGTTGGGCCTGGGTGCCGCCTTCCTGATCGCCGGCTGAGCCAATGAATCAGCACCGTGATTAGATAGCCGGGTGTCACATGAGAATCTGCAGCGCCGTGAAGCCGCTGAACGTTCAGCTCTTGTCAGCACCACCAGTTACGACATCTCCCTGGATGTGCGGCAGGCAGCGGATCCGGCGGTCCCCGGGTACACCAGCCGCAGCGTCATCACCTTCACCGCAAATCCCGGTGCCACCACGTTCCTGGATTTCATCGGCAGCGACGTGCACAGCGTGTTCCTCAACGGCAAGGGGTTGCGGGTGGACGACGTGGTGGACGGCGCACGGATCCGGCTGGACAACCTGCGGGCCGAAAACCAGGTCACGGTCACCGGAACAGCGCTGTACAGCCGCTCCGGCGAAGGCATGCACCGGTTCGTGGACCCCGCGGACGGCCAGTGCTACCTGTACACGCAGTACGAGCCCGCCGATGCCCGCCGGGTCTTCGCGAACTTCGAACAGCCCGACCTGAAGGCAACCTTCATCTTCCATGTGATGGCCCCTGCCGGGTGGCACGTTGCCTCCAACGGCGCCGAGGCCAACCGCACCCTGCTGACCAGCGATCCGGCCACCGCGTGCTGGGACTTCGCCACCACCCTGCCCATGTCCACGTACATCACCACGGTCCTGGCCGGTCCGTATTTCAAGGCCGAGGACCGCTGGCAGGCCACGCTCGACGACGGCACCAGCCTGGACGTCCCGCTCGCCCTCTACTGCCGCGCGTCCATGGCGGACTCCTTCGACACCGCGCAGCTCTTCAGCCTGACCAAGAAGGGCCTCGACTTCTTCAACCGCCTCTTCGACTTTCCCTACCCCTGGGGCAAGTACGACCAGGCGTTCGTCCCCGAATACAACCTCGGCGCCATGGAGAACCCGGGGCTCGTCACCTTCACGGAGAGCTACGTGTTCACGTCGCGGGCCACGGACGCCCAGTACCAGGCGCGGGCTAACACGCTCATGCACGAGATGGCGCACATGTGGTTCGGCGACCTGGTGACCATGCAGTGGTGGGATGACCTGTGGCTGAAGGAATCCTTTGCCGACTACATGGGAACGCTCGGTGTTGACCGGGCCACGGACTGGGACACGGCCTGGGTCAACTTCGCCAACAAACGCAAGGCATGGGCCTACGTGCAGGACCAGCTCCCCACCACCCATCCCATCGTGGCGGACATCCCGGACCTTGAGGCTGCCAAACAGAACTTCGACGGGATCACCTACGCCAAGGGCGCCTCGGTCCTCAAGCAGCTGGTGGCCTACGTCGGCTTCGACGCCTTCATCGCCGGGTCGCGGGAGTACTTCCGGAAGCACGCCTACGGCAACACATCCCTGGCCGACCTCCTCGCGGCCCTGGCTGCCGCCTCGGGGCGGGACCTGTCCGAATGGGCCCGGCAGTGGCTGCAGACCTCCGGAATTTCCCGCTTGTCCCTGGACCTCGGATCCGCCGGCGGGAAGGACGACGACGGCGTGCCGGGCCGGGTGGCCATCGTCCAGGAAGCAGTGGACCCGGTGACGGGACGTGAGGAGCTGCGCCCCCACCGCCTCCGGGTGGGCTCCTACGATTTTGACCCCGACGGCGCACTGGTGCGGACCGGAAGCATCGAAACGGACGTGGCCGGCGCGCGGACCGGGCTCCCCCAGCTCGCCGGGCGGCCGCGGCCGGCACTCCTGCTGGTCAATGACGAGGACCTGACGTACGCCAAGGTGCGGCTTGATCCGGTGTCGGAAGCCACGGTCCGTGCATCCCTGGACCGGATCAAGGACCCCATGGCCCGCGCCCTCTGCTGGACTGCACTGTGGAATTCCGCCCGCGACGGCGAAAGCCCGGCGAGCCAATATGTTGAAGCCGTGGCCGCCTTCGGTCCGGCTGAGACGGGCATCGGGGTGCTGCTGAACATCCTGGACAATGCAACTACCGCCGTCGAACGCTTCACCCCGGCGGACGCCCGTGACAGTGTTCGTGCTTCCTTCCTGGCGGCAGCCATAGCGGAGCTGGACCGGGCGGTCCCGGGCTCCGACGCGCAGCTTGCCTGGGCGCGCACCCTTGCCACCCTCAGCCGGCACGATGCAGCAGCGCTCCCCCGGCTCCGCGGCCTGCTGGACGGCACGTTCCCCGTGGAGGGCCTGGCGGTGGACGCCGAGCTGCGCTGGCAGCTCTGGCATGCGCTGGCCGCCAACGGGCAGGCCAGCGCGGCCGGGCTCGACGCCGAGCTGGCGCGGGACACCACGGCCTCAGGCCGGGCCGGACACGCAACTGCCATGGCATCCCGCCCCGACCCGGAGGTCAAGGCAGCAGCCTGGCAGGCCGCGGTCCAGGGGAATGAGCTCTCCAACCAGCTCCTCACCGCCACCATCACCGGCTTCACCACCGCGCCGCCGGCCTTGTTGGAGCCGTACGTGGAGCCGTACTTCGACTGCCTGCGCACTGTCTGGGATGAGCGCAGCATCGAAATCGCCAGCCGGATTGTCCGCGGACTCTATCCCGCAGCGCAGGACCTGGCGGCGGGCACACGCCCCGAAGACCACCCGGTGGTCCGCCGGACGGACGACTGGCTGGCCGCCAACCCCGACGCACCGCACGCCCTGCGCAGGATCATCATCGAGCAGCGCAGCCACCTGCTGCGGGGACTCACCGCGCAGGCCGCCGGGTAATCTGAGCGCTAACCGCGGTGCCAATGGACCCGTCTTGCGCAGTGAAGGCCGGGGCCGGTGCGCACGGGCGGTCCCTGCGCATCGAACCCTAAGGCCAGGGCGCTGCCCGGTTACGGGACCCTATGGAGCCATTCCCTGGTACCGAACTTGGCGGCCACCCGTTCCTCGGCGGCCGCCAGTTCGTGTCCCGCCAGCTCTGACGGCGTTGCCCCGTAACGCTCGCTGAAGACCGCCATCATCGCCTCGATGATCGCCGTGCGTGCCAGGCCCGTCTGGCGCCGCAGCGGGTCCACCCGCTTCTTGGCGCTGCGGGTGCCCTTGTCGGAGAGCTTCTCCTTGCCGATCCGCAGGACCTCCACCATTTTGTCGGCGTCGATGTCATAGCTCATGGTGACGTGGTGGAGCATGCCGCCATTGGCCAGGCGCTTCTGTGCGGCGCCGCCGATTTTTCCCTGGTCCGTGGCAATGTCATTAAGCGGGATGTAGAAGGCGTTGATGCCAAGCCGTTCCAGTGCGGCCATGACCCACGCATCCAGGAAGGGGTAGGAGTCGGCGAAGCTGAGACCGTCCACCAGGGTCTGCGGCAGGTAGAGCGAATACGTGATGCAGTTGCCGGCCTCCATGAACATCGCTCCCCCGCCGCTGATCCGGCGGACCACGTTGATGCCATGCCTGGCAACGCCGTCGGGGTCCACCTCGTTCTGCACGGACTGGAAACTGCCGATGACCACGGACGGCTCCTGCCAGTCCCAGAACCGCAGCGTGGGCGTGCGAGCCCCCGCGCCGACGGCCTCGGTGAGCACCTCGTCCAGGGCAACGTTGATTTCGGTGGGAAGCACGGTGGGCGCAATGACGTTCCACTCGTGGTCTCCCCAGGAGGTTGCCTTGGCCAGGGCACGGCGGACCGTGACGGCAACGGCGTCCGCGGAGAAGCCGAACAGCACGGCTCCGGCCGGCAGTGCGGCCGTGACGGCGGCTGCGAGGTCCTTGGCGGGCGTGGTGTCCGGCAGGCCGGTCAGTGCGCGGTTAATGTCCTCCAGTGCCTCGTCCGGCTCCAGGAAAAAGTCCCCGCTGACGGAGACGCCGGACAAGGCACCGTCCACCACGGCCAGGTCAACCACCACGAGCTTGCCGCCCGGAACCTTGTACTCGCCGTGCAGGCGCTGGTTGCTGGCGGCATCATGGGCAGGAATATGCGGCTCGGTCATGCTTTCCATCCTGCCCCAGAAAACGGGTGCACGGTTAAAAGCGGAATGCCCGCGCCGTTGCCGGTGCGGGCATTCCATCAGACCTTGGGGAAGAAGTTTACTTCTTGCCGCCGAAGCCCTTGAAGCGAGCGTTGAAGCGCTCGACGCGGCCTGCAGAGTCCATGATGCGCTGCTTGCCCGTGTAGAACGGGTGGGACTCGGAAGAGATTTCGACGTCGATGACCGGGTAGGTGTTGCCGTCTTCCCACTCGATGGTCTTGTTGGAAGACACGGTGGAGCGGGTCAGGAACTTGGTGCCGGAGGCCAGGTCGTTGAAGACAACAGCTTCATACTTCGGGTGTGTATCAGACTTCATAATGGGACCTTTGTTCGCGCAGCTGGATTTTGCCAGCTGCCAGGTATGAATGGGATGGCTGGGATCTGTTGCATCAGCCGAAGCTGAAAAAGCAGGACAACCAGCTATCCATCATAGCGGATGCGGGAGGGGCTGACGAACCGGTTCACCTGCGGCTTCGCCTACCCCTACCGCGCCCGGAGCTCCCAGAACGCCACGGCCGAGGCGGCAGCAACATTGAGGGAATCCACACCGTTGCGCATGGGGATTTTGACGGCGAGGTCGACGGCGGCGAGGGTCTGGGGGCTCATGCCGGCGCCTTCGGTGCCAAGCACCAGGGCGAGCCTGTCCACGTTGCGCGAGGCGACGGCGTCGACGTCCTCCGCGTCCGGCGTCAGCTCCAGTGCGGCAACCGTGAAGCCGTGGTCCTTGAGCACCTGGAGGTCGCCCGGCCAGTCCTGCAGGCGCGCCCAGGGAACCTGGAACACCGTGCCCATGCTGACCCTGACGCTGCGCCGGTACAGCGGGTCCCCGCACCGGGGTGAGACCAGGACGGCGTCGATGTCCAGCGCCGCGGCAGAACGGAAGATGGCGCCCACATTGGTGTGGTCCACGATGTCCTCCAGCACGGCCACGCGCCGCGCTCCGGCCAGGAGATCCGGCAGCGACACCGGCGCAGGGCGCTGCATGGCCGCCATGGCGCCGCGGTGCAGGTGGAAACCCGTGATTTCCTCCAGCAGGGCTGCCGAGCCAATGAAGGCCGGGACGTCGGGATATGCCTGGAAGACGTCGCCGAGGTCCGCCATCCACTTCTCCGCCAGGAAGAACGAGCGCGGCTGGTGGCCCGCAGCCAGCGCCCTGCGAAGGACCCTCGACGACTCGGCGATGTACATTCCCTCGGCGGGTTCGCGGAGCTTGCGGAGGTGTACGTCCGTCAGGGTGGTGTAGTCGCTGACCCGCGGGTCATCGGCAGAGTCGAGGTAGTGGAAGGTCACCGGGTGATTATTTCAGCAGGTTGGCGGTCATGACGGCCAGCGCCACGATGCCCAGGCTGAAGATCACCGCGCGGAGGACGCGCGGCGAAAGCTTCCGGCCTACCTTCGAGCCCAGCAGGCCGCCGATGGTGGAGCTGACCGCAATGAGCAGCACCACCAGCCAGTTGATCCGGTCGAAGGCGAACAGCAGGTAGGAGATGGCCGCCACCATGTTTACGCCGAGCACCAGGATGTTCTTCATGGCGTTGGCGTTCTGGATGGTGCCGGTGAGGAAGACACCAAGGATTCCGACCAGCAGGATTCCCTGGGCAGCCACGAAGTAGCCGCCGTACACGCCGGCAAGGTACACCAGCACTATGAGGAGGATCCCGTGGCGCTTGTCCCGGACGGCGTGCTCCGGGTTGGCCTCGCGGTTGCGCACCCAGTCCTGGAGCCGCGGCTGGAACACCACCATCAGCAGCGCCAGGACCAGGAGGACCGGCGCAACGTAGTGGAACACCTTCTCCGGCAGGTGCAGCAGCAGCCAGGCGCCGGAGACGCCGCCCAGGACCGATGCCGGCAGCAGGCGCAGCACCTGCCGTCCCCGGCCGGCCAGCTCGCGCCGGTACCCGAAGGCGCCGGCAGCGGTCCCCGCCACCAGGCCCATGGCATTGCTCATGGAGGCCACCACCGGGGCCACGCCCAGGGCGATGAGCACCGGGAAGGTGACCAGGGTGCCGGACCCGACCACCGCGTTGATGGTGCCCGCCCACAGGCCGGCGATGAACACAATGATGCTGCTGAAGAGTTCCAAGGTAGTTGGCGCAGGCCTGCTCTAGCGGCGGGCTGTGGCGGTGTAGCGCCCGGCGTTTTCGGTCACCGACAGCGGCAGGCCGAAAGTGGTGCTCAGGTGCTCTTCGGTCAGCACCTCGGTGATGGGACCGGCGGCCACCACGCCGCCGTCACGCAGCAGCATGGCGTGCGTGAAACCCGGAGGGACTTCCTCGAGGTGGTGCGTGACCAGGACCATGGCCGGCGCGGCCTCGTCGCTGGCGAGTTCGCCCAGCTTGTGGACCAGCTCTTCGCGGCCGCCCAGATCCAGGCCGGCGCCCGGCTCGTCCAGGAGGAGCAGTTCGGGGTCCGTCATGAGGGCCCGGGCGATCTGGACGCGCTTGCGCTCGCCTTCGGACAGGGTGGCGAAAGTCCTGTTGAGGAGCGGCCCCATGCCCCAGTCGTTCAGCAGACGGAACGCGCGGCGTTCGTCGTCGCGCTCGTAGCCTTCGCGCCAGCGGCCGGTGACGCCGTAGGCCGCGGTGACCACCACGTTCAGGACGTTCTCCTGTTCGGGGATCTGGGTGGCGAGGGCTGCGGACGAGAGGCCGATGCGCGGGCGGAGTTCGAAGACGTCGACGCGGCCCAGGACTTCGTCGAGGATGCCTGCGGTGCCGCTGCTCGGGTGGAGCCGGGCCGCCGCGATCTGGAGGAGGGTGGTTTTGCCGGCGCCGTTGGGGCCCAGGATGACCCACCGTTCGCCTTCATTGACCTGCCAGTCAACCTTGTCCAGCAGGGTTTTCTTACCTCGGACAACGCTGACGGAGTCCAGTTCCAGAACATCACTCATAGGAGTAGACACTAGGACAAAAAACAAGATGACTGATAACCGGTGTGAAGGCCCCCTAAGTTGCAGTCTCCGGCTGGCGCCGGCTTTGCCCTCAACCGCCGTCCTGGGCTCCGGCCGCCGGCACAGTTCCGGAACGCAGCCTGCCGCCCAAGTACTGCCCTGCCCTGTAATACCAGTAGGGCCAGGCCAGCCACGCTGCGCCCGCCGCCGCTGCCCCGGCCGCCATCAGTGCCTTCCGCAGCCACGCCGGCCGCTCCACGGAGAAGCCTGCTGCAGCCAAGGCAAATCCAAACAGCATTCCACCGCCGATGGCGCGCCCCAATCCGGACAGGCTGCGCGGATAGTCCTCCACCCTGCGCAGCCGGGCGTGGATGGCCAGGAACCACGCGCCCTGCAGGGTGATGGACGCGACGGAAACAGCGGTGGAAGTGTTGAAATCAAGCAATCTCAGGACAAGCAGTGCGGAACTGGCAGCACCTGCAGCGCAGGCTGAAACCGTGAGCCAGGTCATTGGCTCCGTCCACACCGCACGGGGCGCCCTTCGGTGGACTTGAAGGATGACCGGAATGGCCAGCACGTTGAACGCAGCGCCGGTGGCGTCGTTGATGGTGCCGAATACGTAAGGGCCGCCCCGGGGGACCTCGACGGCGTACATAGCCCCCAGGGTCACCGCGCCCAGGGCCCCGGCGGCTGCCGCGGCGTAGGCGCACACTGCTGCGGTCCTGTCGCCGGGAATCGTGGTTGGCTGGTCCATCTGTGTCTCCTGGTGTCAGGACGCGTCCGTCGGAAACCCAGCCACGATTATGGTAGGCCCGGCAGCAGTGCCGGCGCTATCCGCCTGTCCGCAACGAATTCCGGTCGTCCGGTCGGCGCTGGCTAAGATTGCAGGCATGACTTCGAACGTGACTGCGGTCAGCTATGGCCGCAATGTGACCTCCACCGGGCTGGAGCAGCTGCGTTCCGTCCTTGCATCGCACGGCGCCCAGGTGCTGTCCGAATCGTCTCCGGCGGACGACCGGTACCAGGTCCGCATCCTCGAACTGGCCCTTCCGGACGTGACCGCGGCGGCGCTCGCCGCCCTGCGCCGGTCCGTGGCGGACGCCGCGACCGGAGATTTCGACACGGCGCTTGTTCCAGCCGGTCTTCGGGCCGCTGCCCGGAAGCTGCTGATCATGGATGTGGATTCCACCCTGATCCAGCAGGAGGTCATCGAACTCCTGGCCGCCTACGCCGGCAAACGCGAGGAAGTCGCGGCTGTCACGGAAGCTGCCATGCGCGGCGAACTGGACTTCGCCCAGAGCCTGCACGCCCGGGTGGCGGTGCTCGCGGGGCTGCCGGCCGACGTCGTCCATTCCGTGCGCCACGAAGTGAAGCTCAGCGAAGGCGCCGGGGAGTTGGTGGCGGCGTTCAAGGCGGCCGGCCACGTTGTGGCCGTGGTCTCCGGCGGGTTCAACCAGATCCTTGAGCCAATTGCCGCCGACCTGGGCCTGGACTACTGGCAGGCCAATGAACTTGAAATCGTTGACGGCGTGCTGACCGGCAGGGTGCTGGGCGCGGTGGTGGACAGGGCCGCCAAGGAGAAGTACCTACGGGAGTGGGCCGCGGCGGAGGACATCGCCCTGGAGCACACCGTGGCTGTAGGCGACGGCGCCAACGACCTGGACATGCTCGGCGCTGCGGGGATCGGGGTGGCGTTCAACGCCAAGCCTGCCGTGCGCGCCGTGGCCGACGCAGCCCTGAACATGCCGTACCTGGACGCCGTCCGCCACGTGGCCGGCGTCTGACCCTGCTGGCGCCCTAAATGGCTGTGGCTCCCGCCGCCGGATTGCCCGGCAGCGGGAGCCACGTTCCTGGTACCTAGCTGGAAGGCTGCTGGGCGCCCTTGCCGAAGTAGTCGGCTCCGCCGGCGTACTCGGTGTGGCCGGATTCGACGTCGGCCGTTGCCATGCCGGCCACCACCTGGGCGAACTCCTCCACGGAATACAGTTTCCCGGCTTCCGCGCGGCGGGCCTCAATGGCGCCCGGGGTGGAGCGGTCCAGGAGCGTGGCGGTGACGGTGCCTTCGATCATGTCGCCGGACACCACCACCAGGGAGATGCCCTTCTCCGCCAGGTTGGGGATCAGGCCGCGCAGGGCATCCTCGCCGGCGCGCTTGCTGCGGGCCACGGGCTCATAGGCCGGCATGGTGGGGACGGTGTTGATGAAGTGGGCCTGGTGGCTGGTGACGAACACCACGCGGGAACCTTCCTTCATCAGGGGCACTGCGGCGTTGAGCATGTTCACCTGGGCGTCGCGGTTGAGCTTCAGGGCGTAGTCCTCCCCCATGCCGGTTTCCATGCCGCCGGAGGCGTTCAGCACCAGGATGTCCAGCGATCCGAAGTTCTCCATGGCGGCACTGGCGAGGGCCTGCACGCCCTCCTGCGTGGTGAGGTCGGCGCCGACGGCGACAGCGCGTCCGCCGGCGGCTTCAATTCCCTGCACCACCTTGTTGGCGCGGGGCGCCTTCTGGCGGTAGTTGACCACGACGGCGGCCCCCTCCGAGGCGAGGATCTTTGCTACGTCGGCGCCGATGCCCCGCGATGATCCCGTGACGATGGCCGTCTTGTTGTCCAGCAGTCCCATTCGAGCTTCCTTTGTTCAAAACATCTAAATCGTTGTGGTCTGCAGTCCATCATGCCAGCGGCTGTTGCCGATATCCCTTGTGCGGCTCCGACAAATAAGCGCCGCCCGGCTAGTTTCCTGCAGGGGCAAGGTCCGGACGAGTCAGTGGCCCATGCCCAGGCCGCCGTCCACGGGGATGACCGCGCCGGAGATGTAGGCGGCCTCGTCGCTGGCGATCCACCGGACCACGTTGGCCACCTCGGACGCTTCGGCAAAGCGCCCGGCGGGGATGCTGGCCAGGTAGTCCTTCTGGGTGGCTTCGGGGAGCTCGGCGGTCATGTCGGTGTTGATGAAGCCGGGAGCGACCACGTTGGCCGTGATGCCGCGGGAGCCGAGTTCGCGGGTGAGGGACCGGGCGATGCCCACCAGGCCGGCTTTGGAGGCGGAGTAGTTGATCTGGCCCGGGGCGCCGTAGAGACCGGAGACGGACGAGATCAGGACCACGCGGCCCTTGCGAAGCCGGATCATGCCCTTGGAGGCACGCTTGATGACACGGAAGGCGCCGGTCAGGTTGGTGTCGATGACGGAGGTGAAGTCGTCCTCGCTCATGCGCAGGAGCAGGGTGTCCTTGGTGATCCCGGCGTTGGCCACCAGCACTTCCACCGGGCCGTGGGCAGCCTCCACTTCTTTGAACGCTGCGTCAACGGAAGCCTCATCGGTGACGTCCGCCTTGACCCCGAGGATGCCGTCAGGCAGCTGGGTTTCGCTGCGGTAGGTCACCGCCACCTTGTCACCGTTGGCCAGGAACGCCTGGGCGATGGCCAAGCCGATGCCGCGGTTGCCGCCTGTGATCAGGACGCTGCGGGGCGCGGAAGCTGTTTCAGTCATAGAGGGGCTCCGGATTCTGCGGCAGGCTGCGCCGCGGTAGCGGGTGTGGTTTGGGCTGCCTCCGATCTTAGCGGCAGGCCCGCTGCGGGTTTGGGCAGCACTGCCGATGGTGCGAGAATTGAGGGAAGCCTTTGGAGCGTGATCATTCACCGTGACCCTTGAAAACCATGCGGGACATTCCGCGCCCGAAGAACCGGGCCGGTTCTCCGGCGACACCGAGGTCCACAGCATTACCGACGCTGCCGGCGCGCACTCTGAGGACATGCGCCAGCGGATGATCAAGTACGCCCTGGCGATGGGGATCCGCATGGTGTGCCTGATCCTGATCTTCGTGGTGGACGGCTGGTTCAAGATCATTGCCGTGGCGGGCGCGGTGTTCCTGCCCTGGATTGCGGTGGTCATCGCCAACGGGAGCGACAAGGCTGAGGCCCACAGCGATTTGCTGCTGGATTCCGCTCCCCTGGCCGAGATTGAAAGCCCGGTTCTCCCGGATACGGAAGACCAGCCGGGAAGCGCTGTGCTCCAGGGCGAACTGGTGAAGGATGAGGAGCCCGGGCCCGGGGAGGAGCGGCAGGCATCATGAGCATTTTCGATTTTGCAGCAGGATCGGACCTGGCATCCGAAACGGCCGCCATCTGCTCACGGAAGGCTTGCAGGGCCCAGGCGTCCTGGCAGCTCCTCTGGAACAATCCCAGGATTCATGCGCCTGAACGCCGCAAGATTTGGCTGGCCTGCGCCGACCACCGGGACTGGCTGGAGGACTACCTGCAGACGCGGGGGCTCTGGAAGGAAACGCTTCCCCTGCGCCCAGGCGACGACGGTTCACCCGAGCAGGACATCTGAATGTACCGCTTCCTCTTTTCCAGCAAATGGCTGGGCTATCTCCTGCTGGCCGCGATCTTTGCCACCGCATGCGTCTTCCTGGGCCGCTGGCAGATGGACCGCCGCGCCGAGACGCTGGCCGAGATCAACCGCGTGGTCAGCAACTACTCGGCCACACCCATCCCCTTCACGCAGGCACGGGACCAGTTCAACCAGCTGGACCCGGCCAAGGAGTGGACCCAGGTTGAGCTGAAGGGCTCCTACGATGCCGCCGGCCAGCGGATTGTCCGCAACCGCCCGCTCAACGGGCAGCCGGGGTACGAGGTGGTGGTCCCCTTCCGCCTGGCCACCGGCGAAACCGTCGTTATTGACCGCGGCTGGCTGCCCATCGGAAACAAGAACCCGGGCAGCCCGGATTCGGTGCCGGCACCCCCTTCCGGTGAGGTCACCGCCGTCGTCCGCCTGAAGCACGGCGAGCCGGAACTTCAGCGCGGGGCGCCCGAAGGCCAGCTCGCATCGATTGACCTGCCCACGTACGCCGCGCAGCTGGGCTATCCCCTGCTCACGGGGGCCTACGGCCAGCTTGCGTCGGAGACGCCGCCGTCCGCCGACATGCCCGTCGCGTTCCCCAAGCCGTCCACGGACGAGGGCACACACTTGTCCTATTCACTGCAGTGGTTCGCCTTCGGCGTGCTCATGTTCGTCGGCTTCGGCTACGCGGCCCGGCAGCAGGCCCGCAATGCAGCGATCGACGCCGAGGAGGAGGAAGAGGCGCTGCCGGACGGCGCCGTGCATTCAGCCGTCCCCGCCTCCCGCCGCCGGCCGGCCCCGCCGCGCAAGCGCAAGAGGGCCACGGCGGAGGAGGAAGAAGACGCCCTCCTGGACGCGCAGGGGTACTGAGGCATGACCACGGACGACGGCGGCCCTGTCGCCTTGGTGCGGGCGGCCTTGGTGGGTGCCGGAGTCGGCGACACGGTGCGGACCTTTGAAGCCGGGGTGCCGACGGCGGCGGCGGCTGCAAAAGCTCTGGAGTGCGATCTGGCGGCCATCACCAACAGCCTGGTCTTCGACCTCAACGGTGAGCCGCTGCTGATCCTCGCAAGCGGTGCCGCGCGCGTCGATACAAAGCTCGTGGCCGGGCAGTTGGCCCAGGGCCGGATCCGGCGCGCCTCCCCTGCCTTCGTCCTGGAACATACCGGCCAGGAAGTAGGCGGGGTAGCCCCGGTCGGCCATCCACGGCGAATCAGGACCCTGCTGGACTTGAGCCTCCAGGAGCACGAAACCCTCTGGGCCGGAGCAGGGGACCACAAGTCAATGTTCAGCATCACCTACGCCCAGCTCCGGAGGATCACCGGCGCCCTGGAGCTGAAGGTGCGCTAGGCCAGGGTGATCAGGTCCAGGTAGTCCTCGTTCCAGAGGTCTTCGACGCCATCGGGAAGCATGACCACGCGTTCGGGGTTCAGGGCTTCAACAGCGCCTTCGTCGTGGCTGACCAGGACGACGGCGCCGGTGTAGTTGCGCAGGGCGCCCAGGATTTCGGCGCGGCTGGCGGGGTCCAGGTTGTTGGTGGGTTCGTCGAGGAGGAGGACGTTGGCGCTGGAGGCCACGATGGTGGCCAGGGCCAGGCGCGTCTTCTCGCCGCCGGAGAGCACGCCTGCCGGCTTGTCGACGTCGTCGCCGGAGAAGAGGAAGGAACCGAGGATGCCGCGCACCTCGGCGTCCTTCATGTCCGGCGCAGCGGAACGCATGTTCTCAAGCACCGTGCGGTCGTGGTCCAGGGTTTCGTGTTCCTGCGCGTAGTAGCCCACCTTCAGCCCGTGGCCCGGGATGACTTCGCCGGTATCAGGGGTGTCCACCCCCGCGAGCATGCGCAGCAGCGTGGTCTTGCCGGCGCCGTTGAGGCCCAGGATGACCACCTTGGAACCTCGGTCGATGGCCAGGTCCACGTCGGTGAAGATCTCCAGCGAGCCGTAGGACTTGCTGAGACCGTCGGCGGTAAGCGGGGTCTTGCCGCAGGGTGACGGGTCCGGGAACCGGAGGGCTGCCACGCGGTCCTGCTCGCGGACGGCTTCCAGTCCGCTGAGCAGCCGTTCGGCGCGCTTGGCCATGTTCTGTGCGGCCACGGCCTTGGTGGCCTTCGCACGCATCTTGTTGGCCTGGTCCATGAGGACCTGTGCCTTCTTCTCTGCGTTGGCCCGTTCACGCTTCCGGGCACGCTCGTCCGTCTCCCGCTGCAGCAGGTACCGCTTCCAGTCCATGTTGTAGAAATCGATCTGGGCACGGTTGGCGTCCAGCAGGAACACTTTGTTGACGGTTGCTTCCAGCAGGTCGGTGTCGTGGCTGATGACGATCAGGCCGCCCTGGTGGTTTTTCAGGAAGTCACGCAGCCAGGCGATGGAATCGGCGTCCAGGTGGTTCGTGGGTTCGTCAAGGAGCATGGTTTCGGCATCGGAATAGAGGATGCGTGCGAGCTCCACGCGGCGCCGCTGGCCACCGGAAAGTGTTTTGAGCGGCTGGTTCAGCAGGCGGTCAGGGAGTGCCAGGTTGGAACAGATGGAGGCAGCTTCGGCCTCGGCGGCATAACCGCCGGCCGCGAGGAATTCGGACTCCAGCCGGTCGTACCGGTTCATGGCCTTGCGCTGGACGTCGGCGTCGTCGCTTGCCATTTCGTCATGCGCCTTGCGGAGTTTCCCAACCACGATGTCCAGGCCGCGGGCGGAGAGGATCCGGTCCCGTGCCAGCTGCTCCATGTCAGGGGTGCGCGGGTCCTGGGGCAGGTAGCCAATTTCACCGCTGCGGGTCACCTTGCCGGCCGCGGGAAGGCCTTCGCCCGCAAGGACACGCGTCAGCGTGGTCTTGCCGGCACCGTTCCGGCCCACCAGGCCGATCTTGTCCCCTTTATCGATGCGGAAGCTCACCTGGTCCATCAGGAGCCGGGCACCGGCACGCAGTTCAAGATCCTGGACAGTAATCACAGCAGGTAAGGCCTTTCACAACAGGGAACGCCCTGGTCCGCGCACGTAATACGTAAGGGACGCTGGGGCAGAGTGGCCGGAGAACGGCACAGTCCAGTCTACCGTCCGCCGGAGCAGTGCACTTTCCGCGGGAACCTGCTGCGGGCAATTGCTGCTGATGCCGTGGGCGTAACCGCGTCCTGCGGCCCCGGAGTGTCGGAGAGAATGAGGTCATGGAATTCGATCGGCTGCTCCAGATCCGGCGCATCTACGCCCAGCCTGCCGCGTTGGAGCTGCCCCGGGGACAGGAGATCGTGGCACGCTGGCCGGATGCCGACGTCGTACTGGTCGAAAACCATTGGAACATTCCGGACGTGCATGGTGACGAAACCAACGTCCCGCGCTGGTCCCGGATCAAGACAGAAGCGCTGGTCCTTGGCGTCAAGAAGTCGCTGGCCGTCAAGCCCAATGGGCGGTCAGCAGACTTCATCGCACCCTCCACAGCCAACGGCTGCGCCATGGCCTGCGCCTACTGCTACGTGCCGCGCCACAAGGGCTACAGCAATCCGGTCACGGTCTTCGCCAACATTGGCCAGATCGCCGGAGCCATTGAGCGGCACGCCGTCCGCCAGGGGATCAAGCTGGAGCCCAACCAGTGCGACCCGGAACTCTGGGTCTACGACATCGGCGAAAACAGTGACTGCTCGGTCGATGCACTGATCAGCGACAACGTGGAGGAGCTTGTCACGCTTTTCCGCGAACTGCCCAATGCGAAGCTGTCCTTTGCCACCAAGTTCGTCAACCCGGCAATGCTGGACTGGGAGCACGGCGGGCACACCCGGATCCGCTTTTCGCTGATGCCCGCGGACCTGGCGAAGTCCATTGACGTCCGGACGTCGCCGGTGGCGGAGCGGATGGCCGCCATCAACGACTTTGTTGAGGCCGGCTACCAGGTGCATGTGAACTTCTCCCCCGTCATCATCACCGACACCTGGCTCTCGGACTGGGAGCAGCTGCTGCGCCAACTCGATTCGACCCTGACGCCGGCGGCCAAGGAGCAGCTGGCTGCGGAAGTCATTTTCCTGACGCACAATGACCAGCTGCACCAGGTCAACCTGGGCTGGCATCCGCAGGCTGAAGACGTCCTGTGGCGTCCCGACCTCCAGGAAGCCAAGGTCTCGTCGAACGGTTTCAGCAACGTCCGGTACCGGGCGCGGGCGAAGGCGGGGTACGTCCGGCAGCTCACCACACTGATGGGGAAGTTAACTCCCTACTGCCGCATCCGCTACGCGTTCTAGGGTTCGCTCCCGAGGTACGCGCTGTCCGTCAGGCGTCATGCTTCTCCGGGCCAGGGGCCTCGGCCCGGATCGTTTCCGCGTGCTCGTCGTGGCCGCCCTTGGCCTTGCCGAACGGCAATACTTTCAGCAGCGGTCCTACGACTGCCAGGATTACCAGGCCCCAGGCGAGACCGATAACTGCCGAGCACAGGGTGTCGACCAGCCAAGCCAGGAAGCCGCCCACAACCGCAACCCCGGCCACCGGGTGCTCGAGTGCATGGATCAGGTCATAGGGTGCATGCCAGCCGAGGTCGTGTGCCCCCTGCACCATGATGTGCCCGCCCACCCACAGCATCGCGATTGTTCCCACCAAGGTAATGGTGGTCAGCACGGCGGGCATGCCCCTCACCAGCAGATGCCCAAGGCGCTTGGCGCGGGGAGAGTCCTTGGCAGCCAGATGGACCCCGATGTCGTCCATCTTGACGATGAGTGCCACCGCGCCATAGACAAGCACCGTGATAGCGAACGCGACCATGACCAGGATGAACGCGCGGACCCAGATGGACTCGGCGGCAACCTCGTTCATGGAGATGACCATGATTTCGCAGGACAGGATGAAGTCCGTGGTGATGGCGCCCTTGACCACCTTGGCCTCTGCATCGTGCCCGCGGTCCACCGCCGGGGTACCCCCGTCCTCTTCGTGGCCGCCGCGGAGTTTGTGCCAGACCTTTTCTGCGCCCTCGTAGCAGAGGTAGGTGCCGCCCAGCATGAGGATGAACGGGATGATTCCCGGGACGAACGCGCTGATGAGCAGCAGGGCCGGGAGGATGATCAGGAGCTTGTTCCGGATGGAGCCCCAAAAGATCTTCTTGATCATCGGCAGTTCACGGGACGGGTCCGAGCCCGACACATACTGCGGGGTGACGGCGGCGTCGTCGATCACGACGCCCGCGGCCTTGGCCCCAGCCTTGGCGGCGCCGGCCGCGACGTCGTCCACCGAGGCGGCCGCAATCCGGGCCAGGGCCGCAACGTCATCGAGCAGGGCAACCAGGCCGCCGCTCACAGCTGGCCTCCGCGCAGCACGGTAACGGACCGATGGGTATTGAGGGCTGGGTGCGAGAAGGGCATGTTGGGAGTATATTGCAGCGGGCGCTCAGCCCTTCTTCAGTTCCTCGGCGAGCATTACGATGATGCCGCTGGGCCCCCGGACGTAGGTCAGCTTGTAGACGTCTTCGTAGGTGGCCACACCGCGCAGGGGGTGGCAGCCGTGCTTCGCCGCGATTTCAAGTGCTGCGTCGATGTCCTCCACTGAGAATGCGACGCGGTGCATGCCGATCTCGTTGGGCAACGTGGGTGGAGTCTCGATCGCCGCGGGGTGGATGTACTCGAAGAGCTCAAGGCGGCCGTGGCCGTCCGGGGTTTGGAGCATGGCGATTTTGGCGTGGTTCCCGTCAAGGCCCACGGCGGTGTCCGCCCACTCTCCACTGACCGTCTGCCGACCCAGAACGGTGAGTCCGAGATCGGTAAAGAACGCGATGGCCGCGTCAAGGTCGCGGACGGCTATGCCGACGTTTTCCAGCTTGATGGGCATGGCCAGACATTACCAAGTCGCAGGGGGTTTCAGGACAACAACCGGACAATGTACCGGTCCAGTCGCTAGAACCATGAGATGTAGGACCGGGTCGGGCTCCAGTGAATAACGCCGCCCTGGTAGTTCTGGGCCACGCTTCCGTCATTGCCCGTCGCGTATTCGTTACTGGTGGGGTATCCGAGGCGGCCTGATTCAAACCCTGTGGAGGCCCAGATTGAACGGATGCCGCCAACGGAGATGTGGGCCCCTGTTGCCGGCGACCAGATGATGGCGCCGCCCTGGTAGTTCTGGTACACCCCGCCGTCCCTGAGCCCGCCCACTTCGTCGGTGACCGGGTATCCCAGCCCGCCGTTTTCAAACCCCGTGGCCGCCCAAAGACTGCGGATCGCCCCCACCGAGATGTGGGCCCCTGTTGCCGGCGACCAGATGATGGCGCCGCCCTGGTAGTTCTGGTACACCCCGCCGTCCCTGAGCCCGCCCACTTCGTCGGTGACCGGGTATCCCAGCCCGCCGTTTTCAAACCCCGTGGCCGCCCAAAGACTGCGGATCGCCCCCACCGAGATGTGGGCCCCTGTTGCCGGCGAGTAGAGGATGCATCCGCGTTCAAAACACTGGTATCCGCCGTTGTCCTTCAGGCCGTAGATCTCCGGGGTGGTGGCTGCTCCCAGCCCACCGTTGAGTGACGCCGCCTTCACCGCAATGGGAGTCTGCGCGGGTGCGGGCGCAGCCGTGGTGAAGGTCCACGTCCTGTCCGAGGCCAGGGGATTGCCTGCTGCATCCTTTACCCCGGCCACGCCGCCCGTGATGGTTGCTGTGTACGTCGAACCGGCCGCCAGGTCGGCACTGGGGTTCAATGTGGCCACTTTGTCTGTGCTGTTGTACGACACGGCGGCCGGCACCGTCGTCGTCCCCGTCTTCAAGGTGAACGTGTTCGCTGTAATCGTCGAGGCAGTCATGGCCTCCGAGAACGTCCCGGTCACGTTCGCCGCCACCGCCACACCGGTGGCACCGGCAGTGGGAGACGTCGCCGTCACGGTGGGGGCTGCCGTATCAGTGCTGCCGCCGCCGGTCGGATCGTAGTAGTGCCAGTACCGGCTGGTCGCATTCGCATCCGCAAGCACCAGCAGGCCGCTGTTCGCCGTGCCACGGTCGGCACTGTTGAGGTTTTGTTTGGTCGAGGTCACGTTGTGCACATATTGGTCGGCGTCCACGATGCGGGCTGTCTTGGTGGTGGTGAAGCTGATCTTGTCCAGCGGCGTGGACTTCTCGTAGATCGCGCCTCCCGTACTGGTGCAGACACCGGCATCCGTCGTGCCGCTAGGTTTCGGATAGGTGGCGAAGGTACGCAGCCGCTGGGTGCTCTCGTCAATCATCACGATCACGCGGTTGGGACACTCCGCCACGGTTGCGATCGTGTGCGCCGACCACGTGGTTCCACTGAGTGCCAGGAGCTGTATCAGGGGCTGGGATGCTGACGTGTAGGACGTCTTGATAGCGGCGAAAACCCTGCCACCCGAGGAGTCCAGCCACTTCAGATTCATATGGTCATCGCTGCTGCTCTGGCCCGAAACTGCCGCAACGGGGGTGCTCCAGGACGTGGTCGAGGCGCCGTCGACGTGGTAGCTCCAGTACATGCCATCGGTGGAGTCGCCGACCTGCCGGCTCCACATGACGCCCATGTTCCCGTCGAACGCGATGACGGCCGACGTGTCATCCACGGAGACGTTGCTCATCGATGCCGGATGCTGGAAGGGGGTTCCCCACGTTTTGCCGTCCGTGGCGGTCACGTTGAGGTAGATCCTGTTTCCCTGCTGCCACGTGGCCCAGACCCTGCCAGTGGTGTCCTTATCGATGGTCAGGACCTCAACTTTGGAGTTGTTGATCTGGGTGGAACTCAGCAGGCTGTACTTTTTGGTGCTCGAGTCATAGCTGTAGCGGCGCAATGTTGTGGGGTAGTTGGGCTCAGCCGGCAGCTCGTCGTTAACGAACCGGTAGCTGGCCACATACAGCGTCTTCCCGTCCCACAACACGTCGTGGTGGGTGCTTGGGCGGGGATCAGTTGCCACACCCGTATCCACCCAGGAACCCGTCGCGGCATTGAACCTGAAGATGTGGAAATCCGACGTGGCCGAACTCCACAGGTTGCCCCACCAGGAGCCGTCGGTGAACCACAGCGAACTGGTGGCCCGCTTGGTGCCCGTGGGACTGTCCGTTCCTGTATGCGATGGACCTTCAACGCCAACATCACCGGTGGCAGCCGACGCCGGGACCGGCACTGCCAGAGCAGCCAGCACAACCAACATCGCTGTCAGGAGGCCGCAAGCCAAGCGATCAAGTCCTAGCAATTGGAAAAGCGCGGCCCTCCTTGAACTACTGCCACGCTCGCCCCTGTGGAAAAACGGACTATAAATCAATTTAGCTCCCCGGAGTCCAATGCCACCGCCAATTATCAGTTCGTTCAGTGTCATTGCTGGGGGCATCCGAAACAATCCCGGGCTCCCCCTAATCCCTGCCCCTACACGGCAAAAGGAACGTATTCTTCGGGTTTCCACAGCAGTTCCACATTGTTATTGCATAGACTTCGATTTTGTGGAGGCCTGCTAAAAAGCATTTTCAGCACGAAGCCATTTACGTCTGAATTGACAGTTCTGCTGGATGTTTGCAGCGGTGTATGGACTACCGCTGGTGATCCGTTCCGGCACTTCCTATCGCCTGCGGAGCGCACACGGGTCCACCTCCGTCAACCGCCGGTCTGTACAGCGAATACCGAACGACGGGAGACTATCGCCATGCGCAACCTCACCTTCGCCATGAACATGAGCGTGGATGGCTACATTGCCGCGCCCGGGGACAACCTCGGCTGGGGCGTACCGAGCGACGAGCTGTTCCAATGGTGGTCGGACCGGGTTGCGGTGACCGGGCTGGCGCTGTACGGGCGCAAACTGTGGGAGACCATGAGCTCCCACTGGCCGACTGCCGACCAGCAGCCTGGCGCCACACCGGCGCAGATCGAGTTCGCCCACCGCTGGCGGGAGATGCCGAAGGCAGTGTTCTCCTCGACTATCAGCACGGTCGGCTGGAACACCCGCCTGGTCACCGGCGACGCGGTCACCGAAATCACCCGGCTCAAGGCCGGCGACGGCGGCGCCATGGACATCAGCGGTGCCACACTCGCCGGGGCGGCCATGCGGGCCGGGCTGATCGACGACTACGTGCTCGTCACCCATCCGGTCCTGGTGGGCGGCGGCACGCCGTTCTTCACCGCCCTGGACAACTGGGTAAACCTGAGCCTGGTGGAGACCCGGCCGTTTCCCGACGGCGTGCTGCTGGCCAGGTACGAGACCAGGCGCTGAATATTCGACGTCGGGTCAGCATGGCCCCGGGCCAACCAAGGATCTCGCTGCACTCTGTTATGAGGCGATGGACGTTCGTGCAGGATCGTGTTCTTCACCAAAGGCGACCGTCCGGGTATGGATCCGACTGAGGGGCAGCGGCCCATTCAATCGGGCCCATTCGGTGCTTCGAAGGCCTCTGCACCTCGAAACATCGGGACTCTTACTTACCCGAGTCATGAGACAGATCCAGACGGACCAGGAGACGAGTTTGGCTGTCCGCAAGGGGATCGGCTACCGCATCGTTGTGAAGTGCTCAACGACCGGGAACGGGTCGTAGAAATGGTGCAGCAGGCCCTTCCATTGCTCGTAGTCGGCGGACCCACGGAAGCCGTCGGTGTGAGCTTCCATCGAATCCCACTCAACGAGGAGAAGGTACAGGTTTGGGGACTCGATCGACCGCGAAATCGAAAGACTGCGGAACCCCGGCTGCCTGCTGATCAGAGGTCGCGCCACCCGGAATGCCTCTTCGAAATCCGACTCGCTGCCGGTACGGACGGGGAGGATCGCGTGCTCCAGAATCATTCGCTCAGCTTCTCACAGCCGTCCGGTTGACGACCCCTTACGGGGACAGGATGTAGCGGCGTTCCGGCCGGCCCGGCGAGTTGCGAACCTTAACGTCGGACGTTGGAATCCAGCCGGCACTTTCGTAGGAGGCGATGGCTCTCGTGTTGTCAGCGATAACCCAAAGCTCCATAGAAATCTGCACGTCCAGCGAGTGGCGTCGGACATGATCAAGGAGTTGGCGCGCAAGACCGTTGCCCCAGGCTTCCGGGTCAACTGCTAGATAGAGCACTTCCAAAACATCCAGTCGAGGAACGACGATCGAGAACGCCATCGCGCGATCACCAGTACGGGCCATTAGTAGCAGCGCCCCGTCAAGGGCAAGCGCTGATTCAATACCCGGCAGTTTGTCGTCGACCGCTGGAATTACGGGGAGTTGATCCCGCAGAGCGGTAGCGCGAGCCCAGATTCCGGCCGCGTCCCGTGCGGACGCGCTTCCCTGCTCCGCACGAACGTCTGGAAGTGGTGTTAGGTTCATCCGTCGATCCTGTCACGACGACGAGCAGGGATATCTCAGTGCGCATTGGCTCAGCCTGGGGAAGTGACGATGTACCGCCCGTAAGCCGGTGGCCGAGCGCGCGGCCAGGCAAGATTCTTCCCTCGGCACCGTTGCTGGCCTCCCTATGCACGTTTACCCCGCACGATGATTGCACGGTGAAGGTGCCCTAACCGCTACACATCAAATCGTCTCAAATCGTCTCAAAACCGGTGGTTTCTGGACGGAGGGTTTCGAGACATCGGAGCAGATGGGGGCATGAGGACCAAGGTACGCCGGCATGGCAGTGGGATACGCGCCGGCCAGATGCGCCTGCGGCGCCTACACGATTCGACGTGAGGCCGGTAGGACGGGGGCCACGCCCTGGCGCCGCCGGTGTCGTCACCTGGTCCTGGGTTTCTCCCCAAAGACCCAGAGGACGGGAGACTCCCGCAACAAAGTCTGACAACCGTTCGGTGGAAGAGGTGCAGCCACCGGTGGATAGGAGCCTCGTCGGTACGATCAACAGTGGGGGCCTCACACGCCGGAAGAAACGACAAGACCCGTGACCGAGGGCTCTTTGTGCCCAGCCCGAGGCAGGCGCGGCCCGGTTTAGTAGATCCCCTACAAAATGGGCGGTGTTCCACCCCGGTAGCGTCGGCTGTACATTAGATTCCGCTTGTACAACCCCGACAGGACCACCATGAGCAATACCGAGACCACCCCCAAGAACAGCCCGCGGACGGAGCGCCGCCGCTGGAACGGCACTGACCTTGGGCTGATCGCCGTTTTTGCCGCCCTCGTGGCCGGCGCAGCCCTGGTGCCCGGACTGGCCCTGAACGGCTTCGGCGTCCCCATCACCTTCCAGACCCTGGCCGTCATGCTCACCGGACTGGTGCTGGGCCCGGCCCGCGGGTTCGCCGCGGTCGGGCTTTACACGCTCCTTGGCCTGGCCGGCCTGCCCATCTTCAGCCAGGGCCGCAGCGGCCTGGGCATCCTCGCCGGACCCTCGGCCGGCTACATCATCGCCTTCCCCATCGCCGCAGGCGTCGTGGGATGGCTGGCCACCGTGGTGATCAAACGCACCACCAAGGCCCGCGCCCTCTGGTTCTTCGTGGCTGCCACGGCCACGAGCATCGTGGTTGTGCACTCGCTGGGCATCCTGGGCATCGCGCTGAACTCCAAGGCCACCCTGGAGCAGGCCTTCCTGGGCGACCTGGTCTTCTACCCGGGCGACATCATCAAGAATGTCCTCGCCGCCGCGATCGCCGTCGCCCTTCACCGCGCCTTCCCCGACGTCCTGGTCCGCCGCGTGCGCCGGCGTACCGCCGCGTCCGAAAGCGCCTAGGACCTCCCGCCATGCCCGCAGTGACCTTTGACCAGGCGTCCGTCGCCGTCGAAACGGAGAACTCCGCACAGCCCAAAGTCCTCCTTGACGCGGTAACCCTCCGGCTGGAGGAGGCACGCGTGGGCGTCATCGGCGCCAACGGCTCGGGCAAGTCCACGCTGCTGCGCCTGGTCAACGGGCTCATCCAGCCCACCACCGGCACGGTGACGGTCGACGGCGACGATACAGTGCGTGCCGTGCGGAAAGTCAGGCGGAACGTCGGCTTCGTCTTCACCGATCCCCTCTCCCAGCTGGTGATGCCCACCGGCAGGGAGGATGTGGAGCTGTCCCTGCGCCGTTCCGTGAAAAACGGCCCCGAGCGGCGCCGCCAGGCCAGCCAGGCGCTCGAACGGCTGGGGCTCCTGCACCTGGCCGACCAGAGCATCTACGAGCTGTCCGGCGGTGAGCGCCAGCTCATGGCGCTCGCCGCCGTGCTCGCAGTGAACCCTGCGGTCCTGGTCCTGGATGAACCCTCCACCCTCCTTGACCTGCGCAACCGTGAGCTGCTCCGCCGGACGCTGGCCAACCTGGACCAGCAGATCATCATGTCCACCCATGACCTGGACCTGGCACTGGAAATGGACCGCGTCCTGGTCATCGAAGCAGGCCGCGTGGCATTTGACGGCGCCCCTGGCGAAGCCGTGGCAGCCTACCGTTCGTGGTGCCTGCAGGGGCTGAATCCGGCAGGCAGGGACGCTCCGTGAGGGGCCACGGATTCCTCCTGGCCAATTACGTGCCAGGCAACTCCCTTCTTCACCGCGCACCGCTGGCGCTGAAGTTCGGGCTTGTGTTTGCCTGCGGCCTGGCGTCCTTCGTCATCGTGGATTGGCGCATCTCCGCTGCTGTGCTGGCCATGCTCACCGGACTGTTCCTGTTGGCAGGCGCCGGCGCGAGACGGATCTGGGGAGCCGTCCGGCCGCTGGCTCCAGTGCTGTTGGCCATCGGGTTCTTCCAGTGGTGGCAGCTCGGCGGCCCCACTGCGGCGCGGATCGTCCTGAACATCCTGGTCTGCGTGGTGGCGGCGTCCCTGCTCACCGCCACCACACCCATTCAACAGCTCCTGGATGGCGTTGTCCGGCTGGCGCGTCCGTTCAGGAGGCTCGGCGCTGATCCTGAACGCTTCGCCCTGACTATTGGCATCATGCTCCGCAGCATCCCGTTCATTGCCGGCACGTTCGCCGACGTCCGCGATTCCGCCCGGGCACGGGGCCTGGAGCGCAACCCGCGCGCATTGATCCTGCCCGTGTTCATCACCTCCGTGGCCTACGCCCGCCAAACCGGCGAAGCGCTCGCCGCCCGCGGCCTCGGCGAGGCCGAGGACTGACACAGCCCCCTGAAGATCAGGCTGGCGCCAGCTGCCGGTACTCCAGCAGTGCCGCGGTCCCCATGCCGCCCGCCATGCTGATCATCGCCAGCCCCAGGGTTCCCGGCGTGCCGGCGCCCCTCGCCTGGGCCAGCAGCCGCGTCACCAGGACGGCCCCGGACGCACCGTAGGCATGCCCCAGAGCCAACGCACCGCCGTCGAGGTTTGCCCGCTCGGGATCGATGCCAAGCTGGTCCAGGCAGGCAAGTGCCTGCGACGCGAACGCCTCATTGAATTCCACCAGGTCCACCTCGCCGGCTGACACCCCGGCACGGGCCAGCACCTCCCGCGCGGCAGGGGCAGCACCGATCCCCAGTACCTGGGGGGCCACGCCGGCTGTGCCGGTGCCGCGCACCACCAGGCCGTCGCGTGCCCCCAGCCGGCGTGCACGCTCCAGGGAGGTGATGACGACGGCGGCGGCGGCGTCCGCGTCGAAGCAGGAGTTTCCGGCGGTAACGGTTCCTCCCGGCACGAAGGCGGCCGGGAACCTTGCCATGATGGCGCGGGTCAGGCCGGCCCGCGGCCCGCCATCGACGGAGACGGTCCCGGCAGCGGTGGCCAGTGGCACGAGTTCGCCTGCGAAACGCCGGTCCCGGGTCGCCGTGAGGGCCTTCCGGTGGCTGGCAAGGGCGAAGGCATCCTGGCGGTCCCTGCCGACTCCGTATTCCGCGGCCACCGTTTCCGCGGCGGTACCCATGTCCGGATCGCCGTAGCTGGCCGGCACAAAGTGGGCGCGGGCGTAAAACTCCGGGCTGCCGTCGTCCCTCCGGTTGGCGCGCAGGGGCGCGGTGCTGGTGCTCTCCACTCCCCCAGCCAGGTAAACGGGACTGCCTCCTGCCGCCACGAGCCGGGCGGCGAGGACGATGGCGTCCAGTCCTGAGCCACACTGCCGGTCCACGGTGATCCCGGGTACGGTGACGGGCAGACCCGCCTCCAGCAAGGCCAACCGGGCCACGTTTCCGCCGCCGCCCACCGCGTTGCCGATCACGACGTCGGCAACGGAGTCCGGATCCAAGGACAGTTCGGAGACGAGCGCGCGCAGCACCGGGGCCAGGAGTTCATGTGCCCGCAGGGTGCGCAGGGCTCCGTTGACCGGGCACACCGGGGTGCGGCGGGCGGCGATGATCACCGGCTGGCGGTCCGGCGGCAGGAGCTCAGCGTGCACCGCGTCAGCCACCAAGGGGCCGTACCCTGGGATCCCGGGTGTTGATCCACTCCAGCAGCAGGTTCCGGCTGACCTTGCCGCGGTCCGTGGTGGGAAGTTCCGGCAGGAGGTAGTACTGCAGCGGCCGCTTGTGCCGGGACAGGATGTCCTCCAGGCCGGCGCGCAGCTGCGTGGCCGTCAGCCCGCCATGGGATGCAACCACCCCCGCCACCACGCGCTGGCCGCGCAGATCGTCAGCCACGCCGGCGGCCACCGCTGCCGCCACACCCGGGACTGCCGCCAGGGCCAGTTCCACCTCGTGCGGGTAGACGTTCCTTCCGGCGGTAAGGATCATGTCCGCGCGCCGGCCAAGGATGTGCAGCTCGCCGTCCAGAAGGTAGCCCTGGTCCCCCACCGTGTACCAGTCGCCGAAGGACCGCAGCGCCTCGCCGTCGTCGCCCCACAGGTAGCCGTTGCTCACCATGCCGCTGCGGACGCAGATGTTGCCGTAGCCGCCATCCGGAACCTCTCCGCCGTCGTCATCCAGGATCCGGACGTCCACGCCGGGAAAGGGCCGCCCGATTCCCGTACCGCCCGCCGCCGGAACCTGTCCCGCGGCCAGGCCCAGGCCGGAGACGAAGCTCAGCTCGGAGGCCCCGTAGTACTCATAAATGGTGGCGTTCGGCGCCCAGCGCCGTGCCGCTTCCAGGGTGCGGGCATCGAGTTTGGAGCCTGCACAGATGATGGTGCGGATTCCGGAGGCGTCCACGCACCCTGTCATCCCCCGTTCGCTGAGCATCCGCAGCATGGTGGGCACCAGGACCAGCCGGGTGACCCGGTCGTGGGTGATGGCAGCGTGGACGTCGCCGACGTCGAACGTCTCCAGTGTTTGGAACTCGGATCCGGCGTAGAGGCATTCGGCCAGGGCATAGAGGTTCAGGCTGGCAGCCAGCGGCCCGGGCGCAAGGGTGACGTCGTCCTGGCGAAGCCCGAAAAACTCGATGGAAGCGTCGAAGGACTGCTGCCATGACCGCCGGGAGCGGGTAAACGCCTTGGGTACAGACGTAGTGCCGGAAGTGAGGCCGATGAGGAAGCTGGAGCCAGGCGGGCCGTCGGCCAGCACGTCGTCCGGGGAGACCTGGGCCGGAACGGCGCATGCCTCCACCCGCCGGACAATATCCTCCTGCAGCGGTGCGGGCCACGAAGGGTCCAGGACCGCGCACTGGCGGCCGCCGGCCACGGCGGCTGCGAACTTCACGGCAAAGTCCACCGAATTGGACTCGCACAGGGTACTGACGGACTTCATCTCCGGCACCAGACCCGCGGCGGCATCCAGCAGCTCCGCCCAGTCCAGTCTCCGGCCCGCGATCACCACGGCAGTGTCGTGCGGCCGTTGCCCAGCCCAGAGCTGGATCTTGTCGAGGAAAGGCACGGACCAACTTTACCGGCCGCCACGGGTTGAGCTCCCGGCCCGCGGGTATTGTGACGATATGAGTTTCAATGACAACGTGCAGCTTGATCCTTCCCAGGTCCAGGACCGTAGGGGCATGGGCACCGGCGTGAAAATCGGCGGCGGAATCGGCGGCGGCCTGGTGCTGCTCGTTGCGCTCCTGCTGGGAATCAACCCGAACATGCTCGGCGGGCTGGTTGACAACGGTGCCGGCGGACAGTCCCAGGGCACGGCACCGGCCTGCACCACCGGAGCGGACGCCGATGCCCGCCTGGACTGCCGGATCACCGGCACGGTGAACAGCCTCAATGCGTTCTGGCCCGGCTACCTGAAGCAGTACAACGTGCAGTACCCCCGCCCGGAGGCCGTGATCTTCAGCGGCGGCACCAACACCGGGTGCGGGGCCGCAACCTCCGAAGTAGGGCCCTTCTACTGCCCCACGGACACTACCGCCTACTTTGATCCCGGTTTCTTCCAGGAACTCGTGGACCGGTTCGGTTCCTCAGGCGGACCTCTGGCCCAGGAATACGTAGTGGCGCACGAGTTCGGCCACCACATCCAGAACCTGCTGGGCGATCTGCAGCGGGCGCAGCAGGACCCGCAGGGACCGGAGTCCGGTTCCGTCCGTACGGAACTGCAGGCGGATTGCTATGCAGGCCTGTGGGCCAAGTACGCATCCACCACGCCGGACCCGTCCACCGGCCAGCCCTACCTGGAACCGCTCACCCAGCAGGACGTCAACGACGCGTTGTCGGCGGCCGCATCAGTGGGCGATGACCGGATCCAGAAGGCAGCCACCGGACGTGTCTCCCCCGAAGGCTGGACACACGGCTCCAGTGAGGAACGCCAGCGGTGGTTCAGCCGGGGCTACCAGACCGGCGACATCAAGCAGTGCGACACCTTCAGCGCCGCCACCCTCTAACCTCAATGGAACGGGGTACGACGACGGCCGGTCACCTTTCGCGGGAAAGGTGACCGGCCGTCGTCGTACTTTTTTCTAGATGTTGAAGCCGAGGGCCCTCATCTGGTCCTTGCCGTCATCGGTGATCCGCTCGGGACCCCAAGGCGGCATCCAGACCCAGTTGAGGCGCCAGTCGTCAACGACGCCGTCCAGGGCCTGGCCCACCTGCTCCTCGAGCACGTCGGTGAGCGGGCAGGCTGCGGTGGTGAGCGTCATGTCGATCAGGAGCGCACCGTCGTCATCGGAGTACTTCAGGCCGTACAGGAGGCCCAGGTCCACCACGTTGACGCCAAGCTCAGGGTCGATGACGTCCTTGAGCGCCTCTTCGACGTCCTCCAGGGCCGTGCGGCCCGGCTTGATTTCGGTCATGACAAGTCCTTACTAGGCCTGTGCTGCGGCGGCAGCCGCGATGGTGGCTGCGCCGGCGCCCTTGGCGTAACGGTCGTAGCCTTCTTCCTCGAGGCGGTCGGCCAGCTCGGGGCCGCCCTCCTCGACAACCTGTCCGTCCACGAACACGTGCACGAAGTCAGGCTTGATGTAGCGCAGGATGCGGGTGTAGTGCGTGATGAGCAGCGTGCCCATGTTTCCCTCGGAGTGCGCACGGTTGACGCCCTCGGACACAATCTTGAGCGCGTCCACGTCCAGGCCGGAGTCGGTCTCGTCCAGGACGGCGAACTTGGGCTTGAAGAGCTCCAGCTGCAGGATCTCCACGCGCTTCTTTTCGCCGCCGGAGAAGCCTTCGTTGACGTTGCGCTGGGCGAAGTCGGCGTCGATGCGCAGCTTCTCCATGGCGGCCTTGACGTCCTTGGTCCAGGTGCGCAGAGCAGGCGCCTGGCCGTCGATGGCGGTCTTGGCGGTGCGCAGGAAGTTGGTCATGGTGACGCCCGGAACCTCCACCGGGTACTGCATGGCCAGGAAGACGCCGGCGCGGGCGCGCTCGTCAACACTCATGGCCAGCACGTCTTCGCCGTCCAGCGTGATGGTGCCACGGGTGACGGTGTAACGGGGGTGCCCTGCAATGGTGGACGCGAGGGTGGACTTGCCCGAGCCGTTGGGGCCCATGATGGCGTGCGTCTCGCCGGTCCTGATGGTCAGGCTGACGCCCTTCAGGATCTCCTTGGTGCCCTGTTCCGTCTCAATGCTGACGTGCAGGTCCTTGATCTCAAGAGTTGACATGCTCTTCTTTCTTTTCGCTCGTAAGTCTGGTGCTGCGGGCGCTCAGTAGTTGTCTACTGCTGCGCCGTTCAAAACGTTGGTGACGTCCACGTAGACGTCGTCCCCGTCGAGTTCGACGGCGAAGACCGGCACGGGATCGTAGGCGGGGAGCTGGAGCGGCTGGCCGCTGCGCAGGTCGAACTGGGAACCATGCCCCCAGCACTCGATGGCGCAGCCTTCCACGTCGCCTTCGGACAGGGAAATGTCCGCGTGCGAGCAGGTGTCACCGATGGCGTGGATGTCCCCCATCGAGTCCCGGACCACGGCTACGGGGTAGCCGTCCACCAGGATGCGCAGCGCCTGCTTGACCTGGATGTCATTGGCGCTGCACACCAGCTCACCCTTGGGTTTGCCGCTCATACGTTCCTGCCTGCCTGTCTCTAGTAGTCGATTGCCGCGAGTTCGCGTTCCACGGCATCGGTCAGGCGCTCTTCGAGGGCCGGGACCTTGATCTGCTGGATGATCTCGTTCAGGAAGCCGCGGACCACCAGGCGGCGGGCAACATCCTCGGGGATGCCGCGGGCCATCAGGTAGAACAGGTGCTCGTCGTCGAACCGGCCGGTGGCGCTGGCGTGGCCGGCACCCTCGATCAGGCCGGTCTCGATCTCGAGGTTGGGCACGGAGTCCGCGCGGCAGCCGTCAGTCAGGACCAGGTTCTGGTTCTTCTCGTAGGAGTCGGTGCCCTCGGCCTGCTTCTGGATCAGCACGTCGCCAACCCAGACCGTGTGCGCACCCTTGCCCTGCAGCGCGCCCTTGTAGAGGACGTTGGACTTGCAGTTGGCCACGTTGTGGTCCACGAAGGAACGGTGCTCCAGGTGCTGGCCTGCATCGGCGTAGTAAAGGCCCAGGAGCTGTGTCTCGGCGCCTTCCCCGGCGAAGCGGACGTTGGAGTTCAGGCGCACGATCTTGCCGCCAAGAGTTACGGCAATGTGCTTGTACACGGCGTCCTTGGCAACCTCGGCGTCATGCTGTGCCAGGTGCTTGGCGTCGTCCCCCCAGAGCTGCAGGGAAACCACCGTGAGGTGGGCGCCTTCGCGAACCAGGACCTCAACGTTGCCGTTGTGGTCTGAGGTGCCGTCGTGCTCGATGATCACGACGGAGCGGCTGTTGACTCCGGCTTCGATCACCACGTGGGAGTTGGTCCGGCGGCCTGCGCCGTTGCCGGTCAGGACCAGGCGCACCGGCTCGTCCAACTCGGCGTTCGCCGGGATGGAGATGAGCTGGGCGTCGCCGGCGTTCGCGGAAGCCACGACGGCGGCACGGTCGGCGGGGACGAGGGTGGCGCCACGGGGGGCCTCACCTGCGCGGAGGGTCCGCTGGACCACGGCTGCAGGTGCCTCGACCGTAACGCCAAGGGCGCCGGCCTCCGACGGGGTATCGGACAGCAGGTTGGCCAGTTCACGCACCGGGGTGAAGCGCCATTCCTCTTCCCGGCCGTTGGGCAGGGCGAAATCGGCCACGTCATGGCTGGTGAGCCGCTCGGCGCGGGAGGCCATGACCTGTGTGCCGTGGCTGTGGTGGCGGTCCACCTTGGAGGCGACGAGGTGCTCGCCCTCCTCGGTGAAACCGGCGATCGACGGTGCGCCGACGCGCGCCTTTTCGGTAGTTGCTTCGGCAGTCATTAACCGACGGATCCTTCCATCTGGAGTTCGATGAGGCGGTTCAGCTCGAGGGCGTATTCCATGGGCAGTTCGCGGGCGATCGGCTCAATGAAGCCGCGCACGATCATGGCCATGGCCTCGTCCTCGGGCATGCCGCGGGACATGAGGTAGAACAGCTGTTCCTCGCTGACGCGGGAAACGGTGGCCTCGTGTCCCAGCTGGACATCGTCCTCGCGGATGTCGATGTACGGGTAGGTGTCAGACCGGGAAATGGTGTCCACCAGGAGGGCGTCGCAGCGCACGGTGTTGGCCGAGTGCTTGGCTCCTTCCCGGATCTGGACCAGGCCGCGGTAGGCGGCGCGGCCGCCACCACGGGCAACGGACTTGGAGATGATCGAGCTCTTGGTGTTCGGCGCAATGTGCACCATCTTGGAGCCGGTGTCCTGGTGCTGGCCTTCGCCGGCGAAGGCGATGGACAGGGTCTCGCCCTTGGCCCCTTCGCCTACGAGGTACACGGCCGGGTACTTCATGGTGACCTTGGAGCCGATGTTTCCATCGATCCATTCCATGGTGGCGCCTGCTTCGCAGATGGCACGTTTGGTCACCAGGTTGTAGACGTTGTTCGACCAGTTCTGGATGGTGGTGTACCGGACGCGGGCGCCCTTCTTGACGATGATCTCCACGACGGCGGAGTGCAGCGAGTCCGAGGTGTAGATCGGCGCTGTGCAGCCTTCGATGTAGTGGACGTAGGAGTCCTCGTCGGCGATGATCAGCGTGCGTTCGAACTGGCCCATGTTTTCCGTGTTGATGCGGAAGTAGGCCTGCAGGGGGATCTCCACGTGGACGCCCTTGGGGACGTACACGAACGAGCCGCCGGACCAGACGGAGGTGTTCAGCGAGGCGAACTTGTTGTCGCCTACCGGGATGACGGTGCCGAAGTACTCCTGGAAGATCTCCGGGTGTTCCTTGAGCGCGGTGTCGGTGTCCAGGAAGATGACACCCTGCCGCTCAAGGTCCTCCCGCAGCTGGTGGTAAACAACCTCAGACTCGTACTGGGCGGCAACACCCGAAACAAGGCGCTGCTTTTCGGCCTCGGGTATGCCCAGCTTGTCGTACGTGTTCTTGATGTCCTCGGGCAGGTCTTCCCAGGTGGCAGCCTGCTTCTCGGTGGAGCGCACGAAGTACTTGATGTTGTCGAAGTCGATGCCGGAGAGGTCCGCGCCCCAGGTGGGCATGGGCTTGCGGTCGAAATACTTCAGGCCCTTCAGGCGCAGGTCGAGCATCCATTCCGGCTCGCTCTTCTTCGCCGAAATGTCCCGGACTACCTCTTCGTTGAGCCCACGGCGGGCATTGGCGCCGACATCGTTCTTGTCAGCCCAGCCGTACTCGTAGTTGCCGATGCCGTGGAGCTCGGGATTCTTTTCCAGAATCTCCGAGATCACAGTGTTTTCGGCGACTGCTTTCTCTGATAGTTGGTCCGTCATCACGGCCTTTCTTGCTGATGGTTGATTACTTCGTCCAGGCTGGCGGGGGCTGCCGCCGGCACCGTGGCCGGTTTGGCAGGCAGCCTGCCTGTAGGAATATGTGTGGTGCAGACGTGGCCGCCGCGGGCCAGCGTGGAGAGGCGGCGGACGTCAACGCCCACCAGCCTTGAAAAGACTTCGGTCTCGACGTCGCAGAACACCGGGAAGCGGGCGGCGAGCTGCTGGATGGGGCAGTGGCCCTGGCAGAGCTGCACGCTGGAAAGCGCCGCGGGCAGCGGTGCCTTTGCCTCGATGGACGCAGCGGAGGCCACGAAGTTGTCGCGGGTCAGCGCCGCTGCGAGTGCGGTGGCGCGGTCCCGGATGTCCGGGCCGGCCTGCTCGATTTCGGGTGCGTAGCGCCGCTCCATGTCCGCAAAGCGCTCCTCGGCGAAGGCGCGCACCGCGTCCGGGCCTGCCATCTTTTGCAGCTGCTGGAGCGCAAGGGCGGCGATGTCCAGGTAGTCGTTGCCCAGGCTGGACTGGCCCTGTGAACTGAGGACGTAGCGGCGGGCCGGACGGCCGGCACCCGCGCCGGGCTTGGCCACCCGCTTGACCTCGATGACGCCCGCACGCGACAGGTGGTCCAGGTGGCGCCGGACGGCGGCCGGGGTGAATCCCAGCATGTCGCCCAGTTCGGCCGCGCTGACGGGCCCGTGCTCCAGGACGGCAGCGAGGACCCGGTCCCGGGTGCGCTCGTCGGCATCAGCCACAGGCCCGGGCGCAGGCACGGCAGTAGCGTTGGTCATGGAATACACAACACAATCATGTCGTAATTTAGTCCCGCACTCCAGTAAGGGCAGGCTGACCTATGCCAAGCAGCTGCACAGGCCCGGGGGACGGTGCTAAATACTACATCCCGTAGAATACTGTGGTGCGATCCCCCCAGTCCCCCGTTCTGTCCATCCATGGGCTCATCAAGGACGTCGGCCCCCTTTCCAGCCTGGACGGAAAGATGCTCAGGGTTGTCAGCGGCGTTTCACTCGTTGCCGAGCGCGGACAGGTAACCGCCCTCCTCGGCGCCAACGGTGCCGGAAAAACCACCACCCTCGAATGCGCCCAGGGCCTGCAAAAGCGCAGTGGCGGCACCATCTCGCTGCTGGGCCAGGACCCGGCGGCGGCAGGCGCTGACCTCCGGTCCCGCGTCGGCGTGATGCTGCAGGACGGCGGCCTCCCGCCGTCGGCCCGGCCCCTGCCGCTGCTGCGGCACATCGCCGGGCTGTACGCCCGCCCGTGGCCGCTGGAAGACCTGGTGGGCAGGCTGGGCATCGACTCCTTCAGCCGGACCAGCGTGCGCAGGCTGTCCGGCGGCCAGAAACAGCGCCTGGCACTCGCCGCCGCCCTGGTGGGCAGGCCCGAAGTATTGTTCCTGGACGAGCCCAGCGCCGGACTGGACCCGCAGTCCCGGCAGCTGGTGTTCGACCTGATCGCCGAGTTGCGTGACAGTGGGATGGGGATCATCCTCACCACCCACCTGATGGACGACGCCCAGCGCCTGGCGGACTACGTGTACATCATCGACGGCGGCCGCAACGTTGCCGAAGGGACCGTGCAGGAACTGCTGCAGCGCAGCCCCGTTGCGGACCAGGACGGCGGGCACATCCGGACGCTGGTGTTCGAAGCCCCGCCCGGGCTGGACCTGGCAGCCGCTTTGCCGGATGACGTGGACGTTTCCGAACCCCGTGCCGGCAGCTACACCATCACCGGCGCCCTGACGCCCCGGCACCTCTCCGCCCTGGCCCGGTGGTGGGAGGCGAAGGGAATCATGCCCGCCTCAATGAGCCTTCAGGCGCGTAGCCTTGAAGACGTCTTTTTGGATATCTCAGGAAAGGACATCCGATGAGCACCGCAGCAATGCAGGAGGCCCAGCAGCCGGCGCCCCTGCTGCGCCGGGTCCTGCTGCAGGGCAAGTACGAGGCACTGACAATGCTGCGGAACGGCGAGCAGCTGATCCTGGCAGTGGTGCTGCCCCTGCTGGCACTTGTGGGCCTGACGGTCACCCCGTTCCTGGACGGAATGGGATCCAGCCGCATCAACGTGGCCGTTCCCGGAATCCTGGCCCTGTGTGCGATGTCCACGGCCTTCACCGGCCAGGGCATCGCCACCGGCTTCGACCGCCGCTACGGCGTACTCCGGTTCCTGTCCACCACCCCCTTGGGCCGCGGCGGCCTGATTGCCGGCAAAGTCCTGTCGGTCCTGGCCGTTCTGTGCCTCCAGGTGGTGGTGGTTGGCGTGGTTGCCCTGGACCTGGGATGGCAGCCGACGGCGGCGGGCTGGCTCCCGGGGCTGGCGCTGCTCGCGCTGGGCGCGGCGGCTTTCACCGCGCTGGGGCTGCTGGTGGCCGGGACAGTCCGGCCGGAAGCCACGCTGGCCATCACCAACCTGCTGTGGATCCTCCTCGGCGCCATGGGCGGCATCGTCATCCCCGCGGGGCGACTGCCTGCCGCCGCGCAGGCAGTCGTGCACTTCCTGCCCTCCGGCGCCCTGGGCGAATCGATGCGGGCCGCCTTCCTGGACGGGGCCGTGAACGGCGGCGCCGCCCTCATCCTGCTGCTCTGGACGGTCATCGCCGGCGCCGCAGCCATCCGTTGGTTCAAGTGGAATTGAGATAACCGTGTCCACGGCTTCACGCCTCCCCCAGCTCGCCGGCCGCCTGGCCTCGCGGCTCCCACGCACCGTGGACGTCCGCATCCGCCGCCTCGCCGTCGCCTCCCTGATCGGCCAGACGCTTCTGGTGGTCACCGGCGGCGCCGTCCGCCTCACCGCATCGGGCCTTGGCTGCCCCACCTGGCCCCGCTGCACCTCCGACTCCCTGGTAAACACTCCGGAGATGGGCATCCATGGCTTCATCGAGTTCGGCAACCGGCTCCTGACGTTCGCGCTGGCCGCCGTCGCCGCCCTGATGCTGGTGTACCTGTGGAACCTCCGGAAGGAGCGCAAGGACCTCTTCCTCCTGGCACTGGGCCTGCTGGCCAGCATCCCCGCCCAGGCCGTGATCGGCGGCGTCACCGTGCTGACCAACCTCAACCCGTGGGTGGTGGGCCTGCACTTCCTGGTCTCCATGGCGCTGGTGGTCTTCGCCACCCTGCTGGTCAACCGTGCCTTCGGGCGGACCGGCCGCTTCCTTGCCACCCGGCCCGCCGCCCTGCCCGCACCCCTGCGCCCGGTGACGGCCGCCGTCGCGCTTTTCTCCGCCGTCGCCGTGATGCTCGGTGTGGTGGTCACGGGGGCCGGCCCGCATGCCGGTGACGCCGATGCTCCCCGCAACGACCTGGACTGGGATTTGTTCTCCCACATCCATGCCGTGCCCGCGTACCTGGTGACTGCCGGGACTGTAGTGGCCCTGGTCCTGGTCATCAGGCGCCGCATTACGGGCCCCTTCCGGACGGCCGTCCTGGCCCTCCTTGGCGTCACCGTGCTCCAGGCGGTGATCGGGTTTACGCAGTATTACAACGGTATTCCGGCGCTGCTGGTAGCGGCCCACATGCTCGGCGCGGCCCTGCTGATGGCGGCATCGACCAACGCCTGGGACATCGCCCGTTCCAGTGCCGTGGACTCATCCAGGGCAGCGAAGTAGGCGCCCGCCCACCCGTACAGCGCGCAGGCGCCCCGGCCCGGGATGGGGCCGGGGCGCCTGCGTTTTACCGCCCTTGTATGTTTCGCCGCCTTGCAGGCGTCCCGGGAAATTACCGTTCAGCGAAGGCGTTGATCCGAAGCCCGGACCCGCCGGCCGGGTCAAGGTTCCGGATCCCCGTGGCGGTGATCTGCAGGACCTGCGCGGTGGCAATGTCGTAGAAGAGGCCCGTTGCCTGCACCTTTCCCTCCACCAGCGCCGGGCCCGTCACCGGGTGGTCCTGCAGTTTGGCCAGTTGCACGGCCACGTTGACCATCGCCAGTTGGTCCACCCGGGCGTAATCCGCCGCCGCCGCCTGCCGGCCCACCGGATGCCCTGCCAGCAGCTCCGTGTAGCTGGGCCGGGCGTGATCCAGCCACTGTCCGAATGCCGGACCAAGCGAACTGTTGTCTTCGCCGCCGGCCTCTGCGAGCAGCGCCTTCATGGCGCCGCAGTTGGAGTGCCCGCAGATGGCGACCGACTGCACTCCCAGGCCGTTGACGGCAAAGGACAGGGCAGAATCCGTTGAGGCGTCCTGGCCATTGCCGCACACCACGTTGCCGATGTTCCGCAGCGTGAGCAGGTCCCCCGGGCCGCTGCTGGTGATCAGGTTCGGATTGACGCGCGAATCGATGCAGCCCACGAACAGGCTGTCCGGGTTCTGTCCTTCCGTCAGGTCATGCACCAGCGGACGGACCTGGTGCGCAAACCGGCGGTGGTATTTGTTGACGCCCTGCAACAACGGCTCCTTCCTTGGCGGAAGGGGCAACTCGGTGGCTTCCTCGCGCCGGGGAGCCTGGTGGGCGGCGTCCCGGAACACCGTGTTGCCGTGCTCCTCAAGGTTCACCGTGCCGCCGGCGGCCTGGTGCTGGAGCTGCCAGGCCAACAGGGCTTCCCGGAAGGAATGGTCAACATAGTCGGCGTTGAGCTCCACCACCACGTCCGCGCCGGCGGGCACCGACTGCAGGACGCCGTTGAGCTTTGGCAGCGCGAAGAAGCTGCATGATCCCGCGATGGTCACCCGCCAGGGCGACGGCGGTGCGGCGGGACGGTGCGCCTGGATGGGGGCCCGCAGAACACGCCACAGCACACTGGCAGCGGCGAGGGCCAGGCCGATCATGACTCCTTCCAACAAGTTCAGGAACACCACGCAGATGAGGGTAACCGCGTAAATGGTGAGGTCTCCCGTGCGCAGGCTGGTCCGGATGTCCGCCACCTTGATCAGCCGCGCGCCGATAACCACCAGCAGGCCGGCCAGGACGGCCAGCGGGATCAGCTGGATCAACCCGGCAAAGAGGGCAGAGAAAGCCAGAACCCAGACACCGTGCAGCACTGCGGATGTCCGGGAAGCCGCTCCCGCTTCCACATTCGTGGCGCTGCGGACAATGACACCCGTCACAGGCAGGCCGCCCAGAGACCCGGAAACGATGTTTGCGGTGCCCTGCCCGATGAGCTCCCTGTTCAGGTTGGTCCGCGGACCGGTCTGCATCTTGTCCACGGCCACGGCCGACAGGAGGGACTCGATGCTGGCGATGAGGGCCATGGTCAGGATGGCAAAAGCGAACGCGCGCCAGTTGCTGTCCGGAAGCTGCGGCAGGGCAATGGCATCGAAAATGGAGCCATCAAGGGAGATGCGCTCAACACCGGGGGCAAAGGCCACGGCCAGTGCGGTTCCTGCCGCGACGGCGGCCAGGGGGCCCGGAACACGCCGGACCGTGGCGGGCAGGAACTTCCAGCACAGCAGGATTGCCACGACGGCCAGTCCCAGCAGGGCCGCGTGCAGTTCCAGGTTGGTGATGGCTGCCGGCAGTGCCGCAAGGTTCTCGAGGGCCGAGCCTGCCGGCCGGGATCCGAGAAGCACGTGGACCTGCTGCAGGATGATGGTGACACCGATGCCGGCGAGCATGGCTTTGACCACCACCGGTGAGACGGCCAGGGCGGCCCGGCCCACGCGGCTGATGCCCAGCAGGAGCTGCACGGCGCCCGCGGCCGCGGTGATGGCGCAGGTCACCTGCCATCCGAACTCCTGGACCAGCCCGGCCACGACGACGGTCAGCCCGGCCGCGGGTCCGCTCACCTGCAGCGGTGAGCCGCCCAGGCTTCCGGCCACGATCCCGCCCACGGCTGCAGCGATGAGGCCTGCCATGACGGGGGCTCCCGACGCGGCTGCGATGCCGAGCGAGAGCGGGAGGGCGACGAGGAACACCACCAGGGATGCGGGTACGTCGGCGCCCAGATGGGCAGCAAACGGCGGGCGGCGGAAGGTGAAGCGGCCACGGCTTCCCCGGCCTCCCGGCGGGCTGTGGCTGGGAGCGGGAATTGTGGAGGGACGGACTTCCATGGATTTTTCCTTTGATCGAGGGAAGGGTCCACCCCACCGTAAGCAGCTGGTCATGATGGATGACACTTAAAGTGACCGATATGACAAAAATGTCATATCGGTTTCGATTCCGTGCACGCGCAGCCTGCGCGGGTTAACGCAATCGGCGGCCCCCACCACTCAGGTGGGGGCCGCCGATGGGCTTGGGCCGGGGATGTGCGTCGGCGATCTGCGCCCCGGGGCCTAGCCGGCCATGATTGCATGCCCGACGAACGGGTCCACCGCCAGCGCGATGAACAACAGCGTCAGGTAGCTGATGGAGCCATGGAAGACCTTCATGGCGCGCTTGTCCGGGATGTCCTCGCTGTGGGCGCGCGAATACAGGGCATGGGATTCATAGAGGAACCACGCGCCGGCCAGGACTGCGGTTACGGTGTAGACCCAACCGGCCCCACCCGCAGGAATCATTAGCAGGGAGCAGGCCACCATGGCCCAGGCGTACAGGACCACCTGGACGGACACCACCTTGGCGCCGGCGATGGCACCGAGCATGGGGACGTTGGCGTTCCGGTAGTCCTCGCCGTAACGCATGGACAGGGGCCAGTAGTGTGGCGGGGTCCACAGGAAGATCACCATGAACAGGACGACCGCCGGCCACTCAACAGAGTTGGTGACGGCAGCCCACGCGATCAGCACCGGGAAGCAGCCTGCTGCACCGCCCCAGACAATGTTCTGCGCCGTGCGCCGCTTGAGGATCATGGTGTAGATGACCACGTAGAAGAAGATGGCACCCAGCCCCAGCCAGGCGGAAAGCGGATTGGCTCCGAACCAGAGGATCACGATCGAGGCGGCACCCAGCAGCCAGGAAAAGACCAGCGCCTCGCGCGGGGTGACTTCACCGGTGACCAGCGGCCTGTTCTCCGTGCGGTGCATCAGCTTGTCGATGTCGCGGTCGATGTAACAGTTGAAGGCCCCGGCGCTGCCCGCAGCGAAGGCACCGCCCACCAGCGTGGCGAGGATCAGTCCGATGGATGGGAAGCCCCGCTGGGCGTAAATCATGGTGGGCAGGGTGCTGACCAGCAGCAGTTCGATCACGCGCGGCTTGGTGAGGGCGAGATACGCCTTGGCCTTACGGGCAAACCCGGCGCCGGAGGCCCGGGATGCGTTCAGCGGCGTATCTGTTGTGCTCACGGTGGCAGTCACCCGTTCTGTGTGGCAGTTGAGGCTGGCAGTGCAGCTCCGGTCGTGCGGCCCGGACCCGGGCACGGCAAGAAGGGAGGAAATGCTTCAGGTGCGTGCAACAGTCGGGAAACCCCGGACGGCGATAGGGATGCACGCCCGGCGTTGGCCTCCGAATATCATACCGCGCCGCGGGCGCTGTCCCGGCCCCGCCATATGCGCAGATGATTGCTCACGGGCCCATTCGAGCAGATTAACTCAACCCTTCGTGACGGTGATTCACAAAAGGGGAAATTGCGTCCAAAACGTGAGATTTGGGCCGCCCGCAGAATGGATAAGAGCTAAGCTGTCAACAGATCAGCACGCAGCAAGAAAGCGGTGGAAAACGCATTCCCGCTGCTGTCCGTGACTGAATGCAAGGATCAACGTTTCGATGGTGAACGGCTGGTACACACCGCAGCAGGCGCCACGCAGTGCGCCCTTAAACGGAACCGGTGTACAGCCGCCATCAGCACAGAGAGGGGCCCGGTTTTCGTGCCACATTTGGAAGAGCAAGAACTGTCATGGACCAGCTTGGACCAGCGCGCCGTGGACACCATCCGCGTCCTGGCCGCCGATGCCGTAGAGAAGGTGGGCAACGGCCACCCCGGAACCGCCATGAGCCTGGCCCCCGCCGCTTACCTTCTTTTCCAGAAGCTGATGCGCCATGACCCGCGCGATCCGCAGTGGCTGGGCCGCGACCGGTTCGTCCTGTCCCCCGGCCACACCTCGCTGACCCTTTACATCCAGCTGTTCCTCTCCGGCTACGGCCTGGAACTGAAGGACCTGGAGGCGCTTCGCACGTGGGGTTCGCTGACCCCGGGACACCCGGAGTACAAGCACACCGCCGGCGTGGAGATCACTACCGGACCGCTGGGCCAGGGCCTGGCCTCCTCGGTTGGCTTCGCCTACTCCCAGCGCCGCCAGCGCGGCCTGTTCGATGCTGATGCCCCCGCCGGCGAATCGCCGTTCGACCACACCATCTGGGTCATTGCGTCCGACGGCGACCTCCAGGAAGGCGTCACGGCCGAGGCTTCCTCGCTCGCCGGCCACCAGGAACTCGGCAATCTCGTGGTCATCTACGACGAGAACCACATCTCCATCGAGGACGATACCGACATCGCCTTCACCGAAGATGTCCTGAAGCGCTATGAAGCCTACGGCTGGCACACCCAGCGGGTGGACTGGACCAAGACGGGCGAATACAAGGAAGATGTGCAGGAGCTGTACTCGGCCCTGCTCGCAGCGAAGGCTGAGACCTCCAAGCCCTCCATCATCTCCCTGCGCACCATCATCGGCTACCCGGCGCCCAAGAAGCAGAACACCGGCAAGATCCACGGCTCCGCCCTCGGCGCCGAGGAAGTCGCAGCGCTGAAGGAAGTCCTGGGCTTCGACCCGTCCAAGTCCTTCGATGTGGACCAGGAAGTCCTGGCCCACGCCCGCTCCGTAGTGGACCGTGGCGCCGCCGCCCGCAAGGAATGGGAAGAGTCCTTCAATGCCTGGCAGGCAGCCAACCCTGAAGGCGCGGCTCTGCTGCAGCGCATCGAGGCCAGGGAACTTCCCGAAGGCGTGGACGCTGCCCTTCCGGTCTTCCCGGCAGGCAAGGACGTTTCCACCCGCGCAGCATCGGGCAAGGTACTGAACGCGCTGGGCCCGGTACTGCCCGAACTCTGGGGCGGCTCCGCCGACCTCGCCGAGTCCAACAACACCACCATCGAGGGCTCGCCGTCCTTCGTGCCGGCCTCCAAGCAGACCGGTGCCTGGTCCGGCAACCCCTACGGCCGCGTGCTGCACTTCGGCATCCGCGAGCACGCTGCTGCCTCGATCGTGAACGGCATCAGCCTGGCGGGCAACACCCGCGCCTTCTCCGGCACCTTCCTGATCTTCAGCGACTACCAGCGCCCCGCCATCCGGCTCGGCGCGCTCATGGGTGTTCCGTCGCTGTACGTCTGGACCCACGACTCCATCGGCCTGGGCGAAGACGGCCCCACCCACCAGCCGGTGGAACAGCTCGCCTCGCTGCGTGCCATCGTTGGCCTGGACGTGGTCCGCCCCGGCGACGCCAACGAAGTGGCAGCTGCGTGGAAGACCATGCTCGAAAACCACAGCAACCCTGCCGGCATCGTCCTGACCCGCCAGAACATCCCCACTTGGGAACGTGGCGCGGGCGACGCCGACGGCGACACGTTCGCTTCCACCGCAGGTGTTGCAAAGGGCGGCTACGTCCTGGCCGAGGCCTCGAAGGACGGCGCCACGGTTCCGGCCGACGTGATCCTGATCGGCACCGGCTCCGAGGTCCAGTTGGCCGTCCAGGCGCGCGAAGCCCTCCAGGCCGAAGGCATCGCAGCCCGGGTTGTCTCCATGCCGTGCGTCGAGTGGTTCAAGAAGCAGGACGCCGCCTACCGCGAATCCGTCCTGCCCGCCGCCGTCAAGGCACGCGTTTCGGTGGAAGCAGGACTGGCCCTGGGCTGGCGGGAATTCGTCGGCGACGCCGGCCGTTCCGTGAGCCTTGAGCACTACGGCGCTTCCGCGGACTACAAGCGCCTCTTCCAGGAGTTCGGCATCACGGCAGAAGCAGTGGCTGCCGCAGCCAAGGACTCCATCTCCAGCCTCCAGGCCTGAAACCCTCATCTTTTAGGAGATACAAGAAATGACTACTCCCACCCAGCAGCTCTCCGACGCCGGAGTCTCCATCTGGCTCGACGACCTTTCCCGCGGACGCCTGCAGACCGGCACCCTCCGCAAGCTCATTGAAGAGAAGAATGTGGTCGGCGTGACCACCAACCCGTCCATCTTCCACGCAGCCATCACGTCCGGCACCGACTACGACCACATCATTGCCGGCAAGGCTGCAGAAGGCGCCAGCGTGGAGGACACGATCTTCGAGATCACCACCACCGACGTTGCCGATGCCTGCGACCTGTTTGCACCCGTGGCTGCTGCCACCAAGGGCGTTGACGGCCGCGTCTCCATCGAAGTCGACCCGCGCCTTGCCTGGGACACCGCAGGGACCATCGCCGAGGCCAAGCACCTCTCGCAGCGAGTCAACAAGGACAACGTCCTGATCAAGATCCCGGCAACCATCGAGGGCCTTGAAGCCATCACGGCAACACTGGCCGAGGGCATCAGCGTCAACGTGACCCTTATCTTCTCGCTGGAGCGGTACCGCGCGGTCATCAATGCATTCCAGTCCGGCCTGGAACAGGCCAAAGAGAACGGCCACGACCTTTCGAAGATCCACTCCGTTGCCTCGTTCTTCGTCTCCCGCGTGGACACGGAAATCGACAAGCGCCTCGACAAGATCGGCACCGACGAGGCAAAAGCCCTCAAGGGCAAGGCCGGCGTGGCCAACGCCCGCCTGGCCTACCAGGTCTACGAAGAGCTCTTCGCCACCGAACGGTGGGCGCTGCTGGCCGACGCCGGGGCTCTCCCCCAGCGCCCCCTGTGGGCTTCCACCGGTGTGAAGGATCCTGCTTACCCGGACACCCTTTACGTCACCGAACTCGTGGCCCGCGGCGTGGTGAACACCATGCCGGAAAAGACGCTGGATGCCACCTTCGACCACGGCGTGGTTACCGGTGACACCATCACCGGCACCTACGCCGAAGCAAACGCAACCCTCGACGCCCTTGAAAAGCTCGGGGTCTCCTACAACGACGTCGTGGCACTCCTTGAAACCGAAGGCCTGGACAAGTTCGTGGCCAGCTGGAAGGAACTGCTGGCCGACGTCGAAGGTGCCCTGGCCTCTGCACGGAAGGCTTCCTAACACCTATGAGCACTCTCAGCTTCGACGCCACCGGCGCTGCCCAGCACGCGCTTGAACAGCACCTTCCCGCCCTGGTGGAGGACCGGGTCGCCACGCGGATCTTCGCCAAGGACCACACCCTGTGGGGTCCGGACGCCGAATCGGAGTCGGCAATCCGCCTTGGGTGGGTGGAGGCGGCAACAGTCTCACAGCCTTTGGTCAAGGACATCCTGGAACTCCGCGACGCCCTGCGCGCGGAGGGAGTGAGCAGGATCGTGCTCTGCGGCATGGGCGGATCCTCGCTGGCCCCTGAGGTCATTGCTGGCACCGCCGGCGTCGAGCTGACAGTGCTGGACAGCACGGACCCGGACCAGGTCCGGGCTGCCCTGGCGGACCGGCTGGGCCAGACCGCAATCGTGGTCTCGTCCAAGTCCGGCTCCACCCTGGAGACCGACTCGCAGCGCCGGATTTTCGAGCAGGCCTTCACCGAGGCCGGCGTGGACGCCAAGAGCCGGATCATCATCGTGACGGACCCGGGTTCGCCGCTGGACAAGGCCTCCCGCGAAGCCGGCTACCGCGCCGTCTTCAACGCCGACCCCAACGTGGGCGGCCGCTACTCCGCGCTGACAGCGTTCGGCCTGGTTCCTTCCGGCCTGGCCGGCGTGGACATCCAGGCATTCCTGGACGAAGCCGAGGAAGCTGCCGAGATCCTCAACGACGACGCCCCTGAAAACATCGGGTTGGCACTGGGCGCCGCGCTGGGCGGAACCAGCCCGCTGCGGAACAAGGTCGTCATCGCCGAGGACGGCTCCGGCATCGTTGGCTTCGCGGACTGGGCTGAGCAGCTCATCGCCGAGTCCACGGGCAAGCTGGGAACCGGGATCCTGCCGGTCGTCGCGGGGCCGCAGGCCCCGGAGGTAACCTCCGGTGCCCCCGACGTCCTGGTGGTGCGGCTCGTCGCCGCGGATGCCGACGTCGAACCCGGTGACAACCAGGTGGCCATTGCCGGCGGCCTTGCCACCCAGATGATGGTGTGGGAGTTCGCCACCGCCGTTGCGGGGCGCCTGCTGGGGATCAACCCCTTCGACCAGCCCGACGTTGAGGCCGCCAAGGTGGCAGCGCGTGGGCTGCTGGACGCCCAGCCGGAGCCCACGCCTGCGGCATTCGTCGACGGCGCCATTGAGGTGCGCGGCGGGGACTGGCTCGGAAACGCCGCCACGGCGGAGGGCGCCGTCAAGGCCCTGCTGGGCACCCTGGCCGCGGACAGCTACCTGAGCGTCCAGGCGTACTTCGACCGGCTGGCGTTCGCCGGGCTGGAGGGTATCCGGGACGAACTTGCCGCCGCGACCGGCCGTCCGGTGACGTTCGGCTGGGGTCCGCGCTTCCTGCACTCCACCGGCCAGTTCCACAAGGGCGGTCCCGCCATTGGCGTGTTCCTCCAGGTCACCGCCACCCCCGCCGAGGATCTGGGGATCCCGGACCGGCCCTTCAGCTTTGGCGAACTCATCGCCGCACAGGCAGCAGGCGACGCCCAGGTCCTGGGTGGGCACGGACGTCCCGTGCTCCGCCTCCACCTCACCGACCGTGCCGCCGGCGTGGCGCAGCTGCAGGACATCGTCGCTGCCCTGTCCACCCGCGCATCCGCTACCGAAAGCTAAGGCGCAGAAGCAACCATGCCAGAAACTGAATACGGCAGGAAGGGCGCGGGCCGCGGGCGTAATCCGTTGCGCGATCCGCGTGACCGCCGTTTGAACCGGATTGCCGGTCCGTCGTCGTTGGTACTCTTTGGGGTCACGGGTGATTTGGCCCGGAAGAAGCTCATGCCTGCGGTGTATGACCTTGCCAACCGTGGGCTGTTGCCGCCGAGTTTCGCGCTGGTGGGTTTTGCCCGCCGGGAGTGGGACAAGGAAGATTTCGCCGCCGAGGTGAAGGCCTCGGTGCAGGCCCATGCGCGGACGCCGTTCGATGAGGCCGTGTGGAACCAGTTGTCCGAGGGCATCCGGTTTGTCCAGGGCGAGTTCGACGACGACGCGGCCTTTGAGCGCCTTGGTGAGACCATCAAGGAACTCGACGACGTCCGGGGCACCCGGGGGAACCACGCGTTCTACTTGTCGATCCCGCCCAAGGCATTCGAGCAGGTCTGCCGGCAGCTCTCCAAGCACGGCCTGGCGCAGGCCGAGGGGGACAAATGGCGGCGCGTGGTGATCGAAAAGCCGTTCGGTCACGACCTGCAGTCGGCCAGGCAGTTGAACGACATCGTCGAATCGGTGTTCCCGCCGGACGCGGTGTTCCGGATTGACCATTACCTGGGCAAGGAAACGGTGCAGAACATCCTGGCGCTGCGTTTCGCGAACCAGTTGTTCGAGCCGTTGTGGAACGCCAACTACGTGGACCATGTCCAGATCACCATGGCCGAGGACATCGGCACCGGCGGCCGGGCAGGATATTACGACGGCGTGGGCGCGGCCCGCGACGTGATCCAGAACCACCTGCTGCAGCTGCTCGCTTTGACGGCGATGGAGGAGCCGATCTCCTTCAACGCCGATGACCTGCGGGCAGAGAAGGAAAAAGTCCTCGCCGCGGTCAAGCTCCCGGACGACCTGTCCACGCACTCGGCCCGCGGGCAGTTCACCGGCGGCTGGCAGGGCGGCGAGCAGGTCCAGGGCTACCTGGAGGAAGAAGGCATCCCCGCCGATTCCACCACCGAAACCTACGCCGCTGTCCGGGTGGACATCCACACCCGCCGCTGGTCCGGAGTGCCGTTCTACCTGCGGGCCGGCAAGCGCCTGGGCCGGCGCGTGACCGAAATCGCGGTGGTCTTCAAGCGCGCCCCGAACCTGTTGTTCCGTGACCACGGGGAGGATGACTTCGGGCAGAACGCCGTGGTGATCCGGGTCCAGCCCGATGAGGGCGTGACCATCCGGTTCGGTTCCAAGGTCCCGGGCACGCAGATGGAAGTCCGCGACGTGACCATGGACTTCGGCTACGGGCACTCGTTCACGGAGTCCTCGCCGGAGGCGTACGAGCGGCTGATCCTGGACGTGCTTCTGGGTGAGCCGCCGCTGTTCCCGCGGCATGAGGAAGTGGAGCTGTCCTGGAAGATCCTTGACCCGTTCGAGGAATACTGGGCGTCCCTGAGTGAGCAGCCCGAACCCTACGCCCCCGGTTCCTGGGGCCCCGCCTCGGCCGATGAGCTGCTGGCCCGTGACGGACGAACCTGGAGAAGGCCATGATCGTTAACCTGCCCGACACCACCACCTCGAAGGTGTCCAAGAAACTCATGGCCCTGCGCGAGCAGGGCGGCGTGATCGCGCTGGGCCGGGTCCTGACCCTGGTGGTCGTGACCAAGTCCGGACTCGAGGAAGAAGCGATCGAGGCCGCGAACGACGCCAGCCGGGAACACCCCTGCCGGATCATCGTCCTCGCCGACGCCGGGAAGGACGCCGAAGACCGGCTCGACGCGCAGATCCGGGTCGGCGGGGACGCCGGCGCCTCGGAAGTGATCGTGCTGCGCGGCTACGGCCAACTGGCCCACGAGTCCGAGTCCCTGGTGGCCGCGCTGCTGCTTCCGGACGCCCCAATCGTGGCCTGGTGGCCGCACGGCGCCCCCGCGAACGCGTGCGAGACCTCCATCGGCGCGATCGCGCACCGCAGGATCACCGACTCCGCGAACGAACCCGACCCCCAGGCCGCACTGGAACGGATCCACCGCACCTACAAGGCCGGCGACACCGACCTCGCCTGGACCCGGCTGACCAACTGGCGGATCCAGCTCGCGGCAGCCCTGGACGAAGTGGACTCCTCACCGGTCACGGCCGTCGCGGTCGAAGGTGCCTCGGACTCACCCTCCACCATCCTGCTGGCAGCCTGGCTCACCCTGACCTTGGACGCACCCGTGACCATCGTGGCGGACCCGGCAGGGACCGGCATCCGCCGCGTCCGCCTCAGCCGCCCCGGCGGCGACGTCCAGCTCTTCCGCCCCGGACTTTCCGTCGCCGAACTCACCCAACCCGGCCAACCCGCCCAACGGATCTCCCTCCCACGCCGCAGCCTCCGCGACTGCCTCGCCGAAGAACTCCGCCGCCTCGACCCGGACGAAGTCTTCGGGGAAGTGATTACTATGGGACTGCCACGTACCAATCTAAGGAGCGTCCGACCCAGTGAGCGTTGACCCACGAGTAAGCATCCATCCAGATTCGTCCGTCCTCATGGCCGCCATCGCGGCCCGCCTGATCACCAAGCTCGTTGATGTGCAGGACAAGTACGGCGAAGCCACCGTGGTGCTCACCGGGGGAACCGTGGGGATCGGCACGCTGAAGGCGGTTGCGGACTCACCGGCAGCGCCCGCCGTCGACTGGTCCAAGGTCAACTTCTGGTGGGGCGACGAACGATTCGTCGGGTCTGCCGATCCTGAGCGGAATACCAGGCAGGCGTTCGACGCACTGCTGTCCCACATCCCCGTCGATCCGGACCGGGTGCACTCCCCTGGTTCTTCGGATGAGTTCGGCACTCCGGAGGAAGCCGCCGAGGACTACGCCCGCCAGCTGCGGGAAGCCGCAGCAGACGAACACGCGGCCGACATGTCCGACGACCGGCCGGAGGAGCCGTCCTCGCTCCCCCGGCTGGACGTGGTGCTGCTCGGGGTGGGGCCCGACGCACACATCGCATCGCTGTTTCCGGAACAGGCCGGCATCCGCGAAAAGGAGCGCACGGTGGTGGGTGTCAGGAACTCCCCCAAGCCGCCGCCGCTGCGGATCTCGCTGACCCTTCCCGCCATCAATACGGCGGCGGAGGTTTGGATGGTTGTGGCCGGTGAGGACAAGGCAGGAGCTGTGGGGCTGGCCCTGGCCGGGGCCAACCCTGTGCAGGTACCGGCGTCCGGCCCCCGTGGAACGTCCCGTACCCTGTGGTTGATTGACGAGAATGCAGCCTCACGTGTCCCGCAGCAGTTGGTCCGGAAGGACGCCGCGGGCGCGTAGCTTTTCCAGCGCTCCGGCCAGGACGTCTTCGGCGTCCTGGGCGGAGCGCCGTTCTTTAACGTATTCCAGGTGGCTCTTGTAGCCGTCGTCGAAAGGGTCGTCAGCAGCCGCGGCCCGTCCGTCCCTGGTGGCGGGTCCGCCACAACGCCTGCAGTCCCACGTCGCGGGAATCTGGTCCTCGGGCATCTTCAGGAACACGGGCTGCGTCTCATGCCCCCTGGCACACCAATAGGACACCCGGATACGGGGAAGAGGGCGCGGGGACGAGTCGTTGGACTGCAGGCTCGACCCGGACCCTGCAGTAACCCCGGCGCGGGTGCCCCGGAAGCCTGATGACGGATGGACCATTACGACTCCTGCCTCGAAGCGGACGCCGGGGACCTGCAGCTTAAACAAGACTGTGGCCGCCGGGTGAACCGACAGCCACAGTCTAATTGGCAGGCCTACCGGGCGGCAGGGCCTAAAGGACCTTGTACAGCAGGGGTCAGGAATCCCCGGTCCCGCTGAACCGCATGATCAGGCCAAGGGCGATGATCACCACGCCCCACGTCACGCCCAGGATGATGGTGAAGCGGTTGAGGTTCCGTTCTGCCACGCCTGAAGAGCTGAGGCCCGAGCTCATGCCGCCGCCGAACATGTCGGACAACCCGCCGCCGCGTCCCTTGTGCAGGAGGATCAGCAGAGTCAGCAGGAGGCTGGTGATGCCCAGGAGGATCTGCAGAATGACATGAAGAACGTCCACGACGGCCTTTCAGAAGTTGGGATTGCGCGAGTTTTCGCTGGCTGGGGACTAGTCCGCGACCAGGTGGCTCTCGAACCTGACAATATTAGCAAACTCGGCGGGGTCGAGGCTTGCGCCTCCCACCAGCAGGCCGTCCACGTCGCGTTCCTGCAGGATCGCTGCCGCGTTGTTGGCCTTTACCGAACCGCCGTAGAGAAGGCGGGTCTTGCCGGCTGTCCCGGCACCGAACAGCGATTCCAGCTCGGCGCGGATGGCGGCGCACATTTCCTGTGCGTCCTCCGGTCCTGCCACTTCACCGGTGCCGATGGCCCAGACGGGCTCGTAGGCCACCACCAGTTCGGCGGCCTGTTCGGCCGTCAGGCCGGACACTCCGGCACGGAGCTGCTGCAGCGTGTGGTCGACGTGGGTTCCGGCCTGGCGGATCTCAAGGCCTTCGCCGACGCAGAGGACCGGGGTGACCCCGTGCCTGAAGGCGGCCTTGACCTTGGCGTTGAGGACGTCATCGGTTTCGTTGTGGATGGTGCGGCGTTCGCTATGGCCCACCAGGACGTACTTGCAGCCGAGCTTGTTCAGGAACTGCCCGGAAATGTCGCCGGTGTAGGCTCCTGAATCGAACTGGGACAGGTCCTGGCCGCCGTAGGCGACCTGCAGGTCGTCGCCCTGGACCAGGGTCTGGACACCGCGGAGGTCCGTGAACGGCGGGAAGACGGCCACCTCGACGCGGCTGTAGTCGTGCTTGGCGTCGGAGAGGGTCCAGGCCAGCTTCTGCAGGAGCGTGATGCCCTGGACGTGGTCCATGTTCATTTTCCAGTTGCCCGCGATGAAGGGCTTGCGGTCGAAAGCGCCGTTCGTTGACGTAGTCACGTAATCTCCAAAAAGTTCTTGATATGTGTGCGGCCGGCAGGCTGCCGCGGGCAACCTGCCGGCCGGAGGACTGCGAAGTCCGTTTACTGCTGGGAAAGCAGCGGTGGTTCTACCGGCCTGGCCCTACCGGTCCAGGACGCTGAGGCCGGGGAGTTCCTTGCCTTCAAGGTATTCCAGGCTGGCGCCGCCGCCAGTGGAAATGTGTCCGAACTGGTCATCACTGAAACCCAGCGTGCGCACAGCGGCAGCGGAGTCCCCTCCGCCCACCACGGTGAACCCGCCGGTTTCGGTGAGGGCCTGGGCGATTGCACGGGTGCCGGCCGAGAATGCCTCGAATTCGAAGACACCCATGGGGCCGTTCCAAAAGACTGTCCGCGCGCCCTTGATCCGTTCGGAGAAGGCAGCCGCTGTATCCGGCCCAATGTCCAGGCCGATGCCCTGGGCGCCGAAGCTGCTGCCTTCAATGGCGTCGGCTGCCACGGTCTCGTGCCTGGCGTCGGCGGCGAACTTCTCTGCCACCACAACGTCCGTGGGGACAACGAATTCCGTGCCGGCATCGGCCGCGCGCTTCAGGTAGTCCTTGACGACGGTGATCTGGTCCTCCTCAAGGAGGCTGGAGCCAACCTTGTGGCCTGCTGCCGCCAGGAACGTGAAGAGCATGCCGCCGCCCACCAGGATGGTGTCAGCCTTGCCGATCAGGTTGTCGATGACCGCGAGCTTGTCCGAGACCTTGGAGCCGCCGAGCACCACCACATAGGGGCGCTGGGTGTCGGTGGTCAGCTTTCGGAGGACTTCCACTTCGGTGTGCACCAGGTCGCCCTGGTATGACGGAAGCCGGGTGGCGACGTCATAGACACTGGCATGCTTGCGGTGGACGGCGCCGAAGGCGTCATCCACGTAGGCGCCGGTGCCGCCGGTGAGCGCCACGAGCTCATCCGCGAAGGCTCCGCGTTCAGCGTCGTCCTTGCTGGTTTCGCGGGCGTCGAAGCGGACGTTCTCGAGGACCAGCGCTTCACCGTCCTGCAGTGACGCGGCGGCTGCCTTGGCGGCATCGCCGACGGTGTCGGCTGCAAGGGTGACCTTGAAGCCTGCCAGTTCGGCGAGGCGGTCCACTGCGGGGCGGAGGGAGTACTTGTCTTCCGGGGCGCCCTTGGGGCGTCCGAGGTGGGCTGTTACCAGCACGCGGGCACCGGCGTCCGTGAGCTTTTGCAGCACTGGCAGGGAGGCCTTGATACGGCCATCATCAGTGACTGTAGAGCCGTCGAGCGGCACATTCAGGTCACTTCGAACCAGAATGTACCGCCCGCGGACACCTTCAGCGATCAGTTCGTTGAGGGTGTGAGATGTCATGTGTCTAACCCTAGCCCAGCTTGGATGCGACAAGCTCCGTAAGGTCTACGAGGCGGTTGGAGTAGCCCCATTCGTTGTCATACCAGGAAACAACCTTGACCTGGTTGCCGATGACCTTGGTCAGGCCGGAGTCGAAGATGGAGGATGCGGGGTCGCCGACGATGTCGGAGGACACGATGGGCTCGTCCGTGTAGGTCAGGAAGCCCTGCAGTTCCTCGGATTCGGCGGCGCGCTTGAGGGCTGCGTTGACTTCCTCCACGGTGGTCTCGCGGGAGACGGTGACGGTGAGGTCGGTGGCCGAGCCGGTGGGCACGGGAACGCGGATGGCGTAGCCGTCCAGCTTGCCCTTCAGCTCAGGCAGGACCAGGCCGATGGCCTTGGCGGCGCCGGTGGAAGTGGGGACCATGTTGATGGCGGCAGCGCGGGCGCGGCGCAGGTCCTTGTGCGGGCCGTCCTGCAGGTTCTGGTCTGCGGTGTAGGCGTGGACGGTGGTCATCAGGCCGCGTTCGATGCCGAATTCGTCGTTGACCACCTTGGCCAGCGGGCCGAGGCAGTTGGTGGTGCAGGAGGCGTTGGAGATGATGTGGTGCGTGGCGTTGTCGTACAGGTTGTGGTTCACGCCCATCACGATGGTGATGTCCTCGTCCGAGGCGGGAGCGGAGATCAGGACCTTCTTGGCGCCGGCATCGATGTGCTTCCGGGCATCGGCGGCCTTGGTGAAGAAGCCGGTGGACTCGATGACGATGTCCACTCCCAGTTCGCCCCAGGGGAGGTTGGCGGGGTCGCGCTCAGCCAGTACCTTGACGACGTTGCCGTTGACGACGATGTTGCCGTCCTTGACCTCAATGGTTTCCTTCAGGCGGCCGCCCACGGAGTCGTACTTGAACAGGTGGGCCAGGGCTTCGGGGCTGGTGAGGTCGTTGACTGCAACGATCTCCAGGTCGGCGCCCTGTGCCAGGGCTGCGCGGAAGTAGTTGCGGCCAATACGGCCAAAGCCGTTGATACCAATACGGGTCGTCACTTTTTCAGTCTCCTTGGTGCTTTCAGAAGCACAACTAGTTGAGCGGGCTATCAAGCCAACTAACAGATCCCGCACGCCATTGGGCAGAGATGATTTACAAACGGAGGGCGACCAGCCTCATTGCTGAAGGCTAACCGCCTTCCGTGACCTATCTTACGTTTAACTGGGTCCGCCCCCGCAAGTGCGGGGGCGGACGGTCCACATTGCGGGTGGTTTAAGTCCGAATGTGAAGTTTGTTACAGCAGGGTATGGTGCCCCCCACTACGGGAGGGTGATGAGTCCCGTGGCGTTGGTGCGTGCTGCCTCGAAACGCTTGGCAACGTCCGCCCAGTTGACGATGTTCCAGAAGGCCTTGACGTAGTCGGCCTTCACGTTGACGTAGTCCAGGTAGAAGGCGTGCTCCCACATGTCCAGCATCAGCAGCGGGGTGGTTCCCAGTGCCGTGTTGCCCTGCTGGTCGTACAGCTGCTCGATGACGAGGTTTCCGCCGATGGGCTCGTAGGCGAGGAAGCCCCAGCCCGATCCCTGGAGGCCCAGGGCAGCAGCGGAGAACTGTGCACGGAAGGCATCGAAGGAGCCGAAGGCGTCATCGATCGCGGCAGCCAGCTCACCCTCGGGCTTGTCGCCGCCGTCCGGGGAGAGGTTCTTCCAGAACACGGAGTGGTTGATGTGGCCGCCGGTGTGGAACGCGAGGTCCTTGGAAAGCCGGTTGATGTTGGCGAAGTCGCCCTTTTCGCGCGCCTCGGCCAACTGGGCGAGGGCGTTGTTGGCGCCTGCCACGTAGGCGGCGTGGTGCTTGCTGTGGTGCAGTTCCATGATCCGCGCGGAAATGTGCGGTTCGAGGGCGGCGTAGTCGTAGCTGAGTTCCGGCAATACGTACTCGGTCACAAAATCCTCCAATATCGTGGACCCGTCAGGCCCGGTTGGTAACTCTCGGATTGTGCATCCGGGCAGCTGGTGCCCGGAATTATTTTTGATTCTATGGGGCGGTTACTCGTCCAGCATTTCGGGCGTCACATTGGCGTCCGTTCCGGGAATGCCCAGGTCAAGGGCGCGCTTGTCCGCCATGGCCAGCAGCCGGCGGATCCTGCCGGCAATAGCATCCTTGGTCATGACGGGGTCGGCCAGGCGGCCCAGCTCGTCCAGGCTGGCCTGCTTGTGCGCCACCCGCAGTTCGCCTGCGTACTTCAGGTGGTCCGGAACGTCGTCGCCGAGGATTTCCAGTGCCCGGTCCACCCTTGCCCCTGCCGCCACCGCTGCCTGTGCGGAACGGCGCAGGTTGGCGTCGTCGAAGTTGGCGAGGCGGTTGGCGGTTGCCCTGACCTCCTTGCGCATGCGGCGCTCCTCCCAGACCATCAGGGCGTCGTGGGCTCCCATGCGGGTCAGGAGTGCGGCGATGGTGTCACCGTCGCGGATCACCACCCGGTCCACTCCCCTGACTTCCCTGGCCTTGGCCTGGATGTCCAGGCGGCGGGCCGCGCCCACCAGGGCCAGGGCGGATTCGGGCCCCGGGCAGGTGACCTCCAGCGATGATGACCGGCCGGGCTCCGTGAGGGAGCCGTGGGCCAGGAAGGCCCCGCGCCAGACGGCCTCGGCGTCCGCCGCGGAACCGTTCACGACGGCGGACGGCAGGCCGCGCACGGGGCGTCCGCGTCCGTCCAGGAGGCCGGTCTGGCGTGCCAGCGCCTCGCCGTCACGGACCACGCGGACCACGTAGCGGCTGGCGCGCCGGAGTCCGCCGGCGGAAACGACGATGATTTCGCTTTGGTGTCCGTAGACCTCTGCGATGGCGGCACGGAGCCTGCGCGCCGTCGAGGCCAGGTCCACTTCCGCCTCGATGACGATCCGGCCGGAGATGATGTGCAGTCCCCCGGCAAACCGGAGCATGGCGGAAACCTCAGCCTTGCGCACTGATGACTTCTTGATGTCCAGACGGGACAGTTCTTCCTTGACTGATGCTGTCAGTGCCATGGCACCTTCCTAACTGTTCCCAAAAATGTCCTGGTACGCCGTCGCCAGCCGCAGCGGCTCGTGGACAGGGCGGCGTCCCGACGCCCCTACTTTACCCAAGACCACCTCTGCGCCGATCATGCCGGCGGCCTTCTCGAACTCCCGGCGGTCCGGTATGGAGGTGGGATCGGCCAGGACCACGTCCACGCTGAACTCCGGCGCGTAGCGCCGCAGGACGTGGAGATGGTCCGCCGCCGTCATGCCCGTGGTTTCCTTGGTGTCCGTGGCAAGGTTCATGGTCAGGCAGCGTTTGGCGGGGGTGCTGCAGAGGGCCTGGCGCATCTCCGGCAGGAGCAGGTGCGGCAGGACGGACGTGTACCAGGAGCCCGGACCCAGGACCACCCAGTCCGCCAGTTCGATGGCCGTCAGGGCGTCCGTGCAGGCCGGCGCCGCTTTCGGCAGGAGGCGGACCTCCTCGAGTGAGCCTGCCACGGCACAGCGGGCCTGGCCGTGGATGGTTTGCAGCGCGGTTGAGCCGTCAGGTGCGGTCACGCGCACATCACCTTCAATGGTGAGTGGCACGGTGGACATGGGCAGGACCTGGCCGCGGGCGCCCAGCAGGGCACCCGCCCATTTGAGCCCTGCGACGGTGTCCCCCAGCAGTTCCCAGAGCGTGACGATCAGCAGGTTCCCCATGGCGTGCTCGTCCAGCGATCCGCCGGGTCCCTTTGCGGCGCGGAACCGGTGCTGCATGACATCGCGCCAGGTACGGCCCCAGTCGGTGTCGTCGCAGAGCGCAGACAGCGCCATGCGGAGGTCTCCCGGCGGAAGGACACCGTACTCCTCGCGCAGACGCCCCGACGACCCGCCGTCGTCCGCCACTGTGACCACCGCGGTGAGTTCGGAGGTGAGCAGGCGGAGCGCGGACAGCGAGGCCGCAAGGCCGTGGCCGCCGCCCAGGGCCACCACGTTGGGGCCCTTGTCCTGCTGGCTAGAGCCCTTGCCGGCGGCAGGTGGCACCAGGGGCAGTGCTCCGGTGAAAAGTGCCATTATTCGCGGCCCAGATCCCGGTGCGCGGTGGTCACCGTGACCCGGGGGTACTGCGCAAGTTTCTTGGAAAGTTCCACGGCGACCGCAACGGAGCGGTGCTTGCCGCCCGTACAGCCGACGGCGATGGTGGCGTAGTGCTTGTTCTCCCTGCGGTAGCCCTCCAGGACGGGTTCGAGTGCCAGGACATACCGGTCCACGAAGTTCTTGACGCCTTCGGCCTCGAGCACGTAGTCGCTGACGTCCTTGTCCAGGCCCGTCAGCGGGCGCAGCTGCGGTACCCAGTGCGGGTTGGGGATGAACCTGACATCGGCCACATAGTTGGCGTCCACCGGCAGGCCGTACTTGAAGCCAAAGCTCATGACATTCAGCCGAAGCGCCACCGGACCGGTTTCGCTGAACAGTTCGGTGATGGCGGTGGCCAGCCCGTGGACGTTGTAGTTGGAGGTGTCGAGGACGACGTCGGAGCTGTCGCGCAGTTCCTGCAGCAGCTCACGTTCGGCAGCGATGCCGTCCAGGATCCGTCCGCCGCCCTGCAGCGGATGGGGCCGCCGCCCCTGTTCGAACCGCCGGACCAGGACGTTGTCGCTGGCGTCGAGGAACAGGACGCGGAAGGTGACACCGCTCGCGGCGAGTGCGCCCAGGGCTGCGCGGATGTCCGCGAAAAGGCCCTTGCTGCGGACGTCGATCACCACTGCCAGCCGGGGGATGGACTGCGGGGCGTGCGAAACAAGCTCCGCCAGCGTGCCCAGCATCTGGGGCGGGAGGTTCTCCACGACATACCAGCCATGGTCCTCCAGGGCGTCCGCGGCGGTGCTCCGCCCGGCGCCGGACATTCCGGTGACCACCAGCAGTTCCGCTTCGAGCGGTTTGACGGGCTCCAGCCCGTCCTGATCCGCTCCGGATCCCGCCGTCGTGTCTGCCATGAAGCCTGCCCCGTTTCCTCGTTGTCCACCGGCAGCCGTGATGGCACTGCCCGTCCTTTACCCTAGCTAAATTTCCGGGAACTCCGCTAAGTCTCGATGATTTCGCCGGTGGTCATGTTGATCGCGGGCACGGCAACGGCCTCGGGCCCGTCAGCGGCGAAGTGGTTCACGATGGCGCTGGCGAGTGCCGGACCAATCCCCTTTGCCTGCGAAAGCTCTTCCACGGTTGCGGCCTTCACGCCCTTGACCGATCCAAAGTGGGCCAGCAGGGCCTTGCGCTTGGAGGCGCCCAGGCCCGGAACAGCGTCCAGCGCGGACACGGTCATGGCCTTGCCGCGCTTTTGCCGGTGGAAGGTGATGGCGAAGCGGTGCGCCTCGTCACGGATCCGCTGGAGCAGGTACAGGCCCTGGGAGGTCCGGGGCAGGATGACGGGAAAGTCGCTGTCCGGAAGCCACACCTCCTCCAGCCGCTTGGCCAGGCCCACCACGTAGACGTCGTCGATGCCCAGGTCCTTCAGGGCGCGGGCCGCTGCGTTCACCTGTGGCTGCCCGCCGTCCACCACCACCAGGTTGGGCGGGTAGGCGAACCTGGCCTTGGGGGCAGGAGTGGTGGTGTCCAGCACGGCGCTGTCCGCGTCCGGTTCCAGGCCGTCGGATGCCAGGACGGATTCGTCCACCTGCGCGGACTTGTCCTGCAGGTAGTGCCGGAACCGCCGGGTCAGGACATCATGCATGGCCGCCGTGTCATCGGCGGCCGCGGGGCCGGTAATGGAGAACTTGCGGTAGTCCGACTTCTTGGGCAGCCCGTCCTCCACCACCACCATGGATGCCACCACGTTGGTGCCCTGGACATGGGAGACGTCGAAGCATTCGATCCGGAGCAGGGGCACGGGCAGGTCCAGTGCCTCCTGGAGTTCCTGGAGGGCCTGGGACCTGACGGTGAGGTCCCCGGCGCGCCGCGTCTTGTGCAGCTTCAGCGCGTGCTCGGCATTCTCGCGGACGGTGGACATCAGCGCCGCCTTGTCTCCGCGCTGCGGCATCCGGATGTCCACCTTGGCGCCACGGATGCCGCCCAGCCATTTGGCAAGGTCCTCCGCGTTGCTGGGCGCCACGGGCACCAGGACTTCGCGCGGCAGCCGGCCATGGGTGTCGCCGTCCTCGCCGTAGACCTGCTGGAGCAGGTGCTCCACCAGGTCCGGAGTGGTGAAATCCTCCACCTTTTCCACCACCCAGCCGCGCTGGCCGCGGATCCTGCCGCCGCGGACGTGGAACACCTGGACGGCGGCTTCCAGCTCATCCTCATGCAGGGCGAAGACGTCTGCATCCGTGTCCTCGGACAGCACCACGGCGTTCCGTTCGAAGACCTTGCGCAGGGCCGTGATGTCGTCGCGGAGCCGGGCGGCGTGCTCATAGTCCAGCTTCGCCACGGCGTCGGCCATCTGCTTTTCCAGCTTGTTGATGAACCGCTTGGCCTCGCCTCCCATGAAGGCGCAGAAATCCTCGGCAAGTGCCTTGTGGTCCTCCGGCGAGATCCGGCCCACGCAGGGCGCGGAGCACTTGTCGATGTATCCCAGCAGGCACGGCCGCCCGCTGGCCTCCGCCCGCTTGAAGACGCCGGCGCTGCAGCTCCGGACCTGGAAGACGCGGAGCAGGGTGTCCATGGTCTCGCGGATGGCCCCGGCGGTGTACGGGCCGAAGTAGCGGGTCCCCTTCCGCTTGTCCCCCCGCATGACTTGTACCCGGGGGTACTTTTCGTTCATGGTCACGGCGAGGTAGGGATAGGTCTTGTCGTCCCGGAACACCACATTGAACCGGGGCTTGAATTCCTTGATCCAGGTGTATTCCAGCTGCAGCGACTCGAGTTCGCTGCCAACGACCGTCCACTCGACGCTGCTGGCCGCGTGCACCATGGCATAGGTCTTGGGCAGCAGTCCGGCCGGGTTGGCGAAATACGAGTTCAGCCTGGACCGCAGGCTTTTCGCCTTGCCCACATAGATGACCCGGCCGTGCGGATCACGGAACCGGTATACGCCCGGGTTGGTGGGGATTTCACCGGTTTTGGGCCGGTAACTTGCTGGATTTGCCACCTATCAAGTCTACTGAGTCGCGCCGGGTCTCCCTGCCAGCCGGCCAGGACGGGGTCCGTTCCGGCTGTCCCTGGCCGGCTTGCCGGCTATTCCGGGGTCTTGCTCTGGTTGTAACTGGCCGAACGTTCCTGGCCGCTGAGTTCGGCGATGGCGTCCATGATGCGGTCCGTGACCTCGCGGCGGGCAGGCAGGGAGTGGTCCGGGCCGGTCTTGTCGAAGTACAGCGGCTCCCCCACCTTCATGGTGAAGTGCTGCGGCCTGACCCCCTTCTCGCCGGCGCGCTGCAGCTTCTCGGTGCCGATCAGGCCCACGGGAATCACCGGCGCCCCGGTAGTGAGCGCCAGCCAGCCGACCCCGGTGCGTCCCCGGTAGAGGATGCCGTCCCGGGAACGGGTTCCCTCAGGGTAGATGCCGATGCCGCGGCCTGACTCCAGGATGTCCAGCAGTGTCTTGAGCGCCTGGACACTTGCGGCCTGTTCGCCGCGCTCCACCGGAATGGAGCCCACGGATTCGAAGAACGCCTTCATGACCTTGCCCTTGACGCCGCCGGTGGTGAAGTATTCGGCTTTGGCGAAGAAGGCGACCGGCCGCGGCATCAATGCCTGGACGATCACGCTGTCGAAGAAGGACAGGTGGTTGGGAGCCACGATAAACGGGCCGTCGGAGGGGACATTGTCCAGCCCGACGACGGTGGGCCGGCAGGTGCCGGAGATCAGGTTGCGGGTGGTCCAGCGGACGGCATCAAACATTTCCATCGTTGCTCACCCCGCTCATTGCCGCGACGTGGACGGCCTGCAGACGCTCGATGACCGCGACCAGCTCCTCATCGGTGCTGACGACAGCCACGGAGCCGGCTTCCTCCAGTTCCCCGTCCGGAGCGAACCCCCATGCGACGCCGATGCAGTCCAGTCCGTTGGCGATGGCCCCGGACACGTCCTGGGCGCGGTCCCCCACCATAATGGCGTGCTGCGTGTCCAGATCCCGCAGGGCGGCGGCGATGATCTGGGTCTTGCCCAGGGGAACACCGTCCACTGCCGCTTCGTCATCGCCGGAGCCGTGGATTCCGTGGAAGAGGCCGTCGATGCCATGATGCGCCAGCACCGTATGCGCCAGACGCTGTGGCTTTTGGGTGGCTACTGCCACAGGCCGGCCCGCTGCGGCGAAGGATTCAAGGATCCCGCGGATGCCCGGGTACAGCCGGCTTTGGGCGATTCCGGTGGCCACGTAGTGTTCGCGGTACCGGCGGACCACCTCTTCCAGGCGGTCCGCCGGTACCTTTGCCACGTTGAGCAGGGAATCGCTCAGCTTGGGGCCGATCATCGCGTTGAGCAGGTCCTGGCCGGGAACCGGGAGCCCCAGTCCGCGGAGGGCCGCGGCAATCCCCTCGGTTATGCCACCTGCCGGGTCGACAAGAGTGCCGTCCAGGTCAAAGATCACGGGCACTGTTGTTGAAGTCACCGGGTTAGTTTCTCATGACAGCAGGAGTGCCTGAAACTCGCATTCCCCGTGAGGAATATTTCCGTGGAATTTCCTCCGGTCAGCCGAGTATCTCGGCCAGGAACTTCCCGGTGTGGCTGGTGCCGGACTTGGCCACCTGCTCCGGCGTTCCGGCCGCGACAATCTGGCCGCCGCCCGAACCGCCGTCGGGCCCGAGGTCAACCAGCCAGTCGGCACTCTTGATGACGTCCAGGTTGTGCTCGATGGTGATCACCGTGTTCCCCTTGTCCACCAGCCCCTGAAGGACCATCAGCAGCTTGCGGATGTCCTCGAAGTGCAGGCCAGTGGTGGGCTCGTCCAGGACGTAGATGCTGCGGCCGTTGGAGCGCTTCTGCAGCTCCGCCGCGAGCTTGACGCGTTGCGCTTCACCGCCGGAGAGGGTGGTGGCGGGCTGTCCGAGGCGGACATACCCGAGTCCCACGTCCACCAGGGTGTTCAGGTGCCGTGCGATGGGCGAGAAGGCCGCGAAGAACTCGGCGCCCTCTTCGATGGGCATGTTGAGGACGTCGGCGATGGTCTTGCCCTTGTAGTGCACCTCCAGGGTCTCCCGGTTGTAGCGCGCACCGTGGCACACCTCGCAGGGGACGTACACGTCAGGCAGGAAGTTCATCTCGATCTTCAGCGTGCCGTCGCCGGAGCAGGCCTCGCAGCGGCCGCCTTTGACGTTGAACGAGAAACGGCCGGGCAGGTAGCCGCGGACCTTGGCCTCGGTGGTTTCGGCGAAGAGCTTGCGGATGTTGTCGAAGACACCGGTGTACGTGGCCGGGTTGGACCGCGGCGTGCGGCCGATGGGGCTTTGGTCTACATGGACCACCTTGTCGAGGTGCTCCAGGCCCTGGACCGTCTTGTGCCGTCCGGCCACCTGCTTGGCGCCGTTGAGCTTGTTGGCCAGCACCTTGTAGAGGATTTCATTGACCAGGGTGGACTTGCCCGAACCACTCACGCCCGTCACCGCGGTGAAAAGACCCAGCGGGAAGGCTGCGTCGACGTTCAGGAGGTTGTTCTCCCGTGCGCCCAATACCTTGATCTCGCGCTTCTTGTCGTACTTGCGCCGCTTCCGGGGCACCTCGATGGCCTTGCGGCCGGACAGGTAGTCGCCGGTCAGGGACTCCTTGTTGTCCAGCAACTCCTTGTAGGTCCCCGAGTGGACCACCTGGCCGCCATGCTCGCCCGCGCCGGGTCCGATGTCCACGATCCAGTCGGCCACGTGGATGGTGTCCTCGTCGTGCTCCACGACGATCAGGGTGTTTCCCATGTCGCGGAGCCGGGTGAGGGTTTCGATGAGCCTGCGGTTGTCCCGCTGGTGCAGCCCAATGGAGGGTTCATCCAGGACGTAGAGGACGCCCACCAGGCCGGAGCCGATCTGGGTGGCGAGCCGGATGCGCTGCGCTTCGCCGCCGGACAGGGTGGCCGAGGGGCGCTCCAGGTTGAGGTATTCCAGCCCCACGTCCAGCAGGAAGGTCAGGCGCGCCTGGATCTCCTTGAGGACCTGGTGGGCGATCTGCGCCTCGCGCCCGGTCAGCACCAGGTTGTTGAGGAAATCCGCGCAGTCCCGCATGGGCAGGGCGGCAACCTCGGCGATGGACTTGCCGTTGATCAGCACCGACAGGGATGCCGGGTTGAGCCGCGCGCCGTTACAGGCGGGGCAGGGAACCTGCCGCATGTACTCCTCGTAGCGGTCGCGGGCCCAGTCGGAATCGGTCTCGCCGTGCTTGCGGTGGACGTACTGGATGGCGCCTTCAAACCCGGTGCTGTACTTGCGTTCGCGGCCAAAGCGGTTGCGGTACTGCACCACCACCTTGTGGTCCTTGCCGTGCAGGATGGTCTGGCGCACGTCCTTGCCCAGCTTCTCCCACGGCGTGGTCATGGAGAAACCAACCTCCTTGGCCAGGCCCTCGAGGAGCCGGTTCCAGTACTCCGTGGTGGCAGTACCCAGTGACCAGGGCGCGATGGCTCCCTCCGACAGGGAGAGTTCCGGGTTGGGAACAATGAGTTCCTCGTCAACCTCGAGGCGGGTGCCGATGCCGCTGCAGGCGGCGCAGGCGCCGAAGGGGTTGTTGAACGAGAAGGAGCGCGGCTCGATTTCGTCGATGGCCAGGGGGTGCTCGTTGGGGCAGGCGAGGTTCTCGGAGAACGCCCGGATCCTTTCGGGGGCGTCCGCGTCCACGTCGACGAACTCCGCCAGGACCCGGCCCTCGGCCAGTCCCAGCGCGGTCTCGATGGAGTCGGTGAGCCGCTGGCTGATGCCTTCCTTGACCACCAGGCGGTCAACCACCACTTCGATGGTGTGCTTGAACTGCTTGCCCAGCTTGGGGGGATCGTTGAGCTGGACGAGGTTGCCGTCCACCCGCGCCCGGGAGTAGCCCTTTGCGGTGAGTTCCTTGAAGAGGTCCACGAACTCGCCCTTGCGGCCACGCACCACCGGCGCCAGGACCTGGAAGCGGGTTCCCTCGTCGAGTTCGAGGAGCTGGTCCACAATCTGCTGCGGCGTCTGCTTTGACACGGGTTCACCACAGACGGGGCAGTGCGGCCTGCCGACGCGCGCCCACAGCAGGCGCATGTAGTCGTAGATCTCGGTGATGGTTCCTACAGTGGACCGCGGGTTCTTGCTGGTGGATTTCTGGTCGATGGATACAGCCGGGGAGAGCCCTTCGATGAAATCGACGTCGGGCTTGTCCACCTGGCCCAGGAACTGGCGTGCGTAGGCGGACAGCGATTCGACGTAGCGGCGCTGGCCTTCGGCAAAGATTGTGTCGAACGCCAGCGAGGACTTGCCGGAGCCGGAGAGGCCGGTGAAGACGATCATGGCGTCGCGCGGCAGGTCGAGGTCCACGTTGCGCAGGTTGTGCTCCCGCGCGCCCTTCACCACAAGGCGGGAGAGGTCCGGGCGCTGCGGGGCGGCGGCGGCAGGGACCGCGAAGGACGTGGAGGGGGCAGGGGTTTCTTCAGCTACGGCTTTAGGCACCCCATTATGCTAATCGAAAACTTTTTCGAACACTCGCGGTTCCGCCGTCAGGGAACATCGTAGGCGGCCGCCAGGATTTTCACGGCCTCGGCAAAGCTGGCCCCTTGGGATTTGGCGACGGCGGCGTATGCGGCGGCTGCGGCGGACAGGCCGCCCAGGCGCTCGTCCCGCGCGGCAACCACCGTACCGTTCCGGCCACGGGTGGTGACGATCCCGGCGGCCTCCAGTTCCTTGTACGCCCTGGCCACGGTGTGCGGGGCAACGTCGAGCTTCTCCGCCAGGGCCCGCACGGCAGGCAGCCTGGTGCCCGGCGCCAACGCGCCGCTGTCCGCCAGATGGATGACCTGAAGCCGGAGTTGCTCGAACAGCGCCACGCTGCTGGCCGGGTTGGGGCGCCAGGACCCCGGGAAGTCGCCTGCGGCGCTCACAGGCCGCCCTCCAGGATGCCCGCACGGCCGTCGCGTTCGGCGAACTGTGCGTTGTACAGCCGGGCGTAGTAGCTGTTGGCGGCAAGGAGGCTGTCATGCGTGCCCTGCTCGACGATCCGTCCATGGTCCATGACGAGAATTAGATCAGCGTTCCGGATGGTGGACAAACGGTGGGCAATCACGAAACTGGTCCGCCCCTGGCGCAGCCGCTGCATCGCCTGGCGGATGAGCACCTCCGTCCTGGAATCGACCGAACTTGTGGCCTCATCCAGGACCAGCACACTGCGCCCGGCGAGCTGCGCCCTGGCGATGGTGATGAGCTGCCGCTGCCCCTGGCTGAGCTGCTCGCCGCCGTTCTCCAGGACTGTGTCGTAGCCGCGCGGCAGGGACCTGATGAAACGGTCCGCGTGCGTTGCCTCCGCGGCGGCAACTATGGCCGCATCCGCAGCGCCTGGCAGCCCGTAGGCGATGTTTTCCCGGATGGTCCCGGCAAAAAGCCAGGAATCCTGGAGCACCACGCCGAACCTGCCCCGCAGCTGGTCGCGGGGAATTTCCGCGATGTCCCTTCCGCCCATGGTGATCCTGCCGGACGAAGGTTCCAGGAACCGCATCAGCAGGTTCACCACGGTGCTCTTGCCCGCGCCCGTGTGCCCCACGATGGCCACCGCCTGGCCCGGTTCCACCGTGAAGGTGAGGTTGCTGACCGCCGGAACGGAACCGGGATAGCTGAAGGTGACGTCATGGAAGACGATGCGGCCGGCGGCGGGAGCGCCGGCCGCTGCGCCGGCCGGTTCCTGGAGGTCTTCCCCGGCATCGAGGAGCACGAAAACCCTTGCCGCCGAGGCTGCGCAGGACTGAATGACGTTGAGCAGGCCGCCGATTTGACCCACCGGCTGGGTGAACAGCCGGCTGAATTGGATGAAGGCCTGGACGCCGCCGATGGTCATGGCGCCTGCGATGACCTGCAGCGCACCCACCACTGCGACAGCAATGTAATTGAGGTTGGACATCAGCACCATCAGCGGCTGGACCACCCCGGCTGAGTACTGGGCTTTGGCTGCCGCCCGGGCCAGGCGGCCGTTGCTGCGGCTGAAGACCTCCGTGGCCTGCGCCTGCCGGCCAAAGGCCTTGATGACTTCATGCCCGCTGATGAATTCCTCCACGTGCGCGTTGAGTTCGCCGGTCTCCTTCCATTGCCTGGCGAAATGCTCCTGGGACCGCCGGGCCACCAGGACGGTGATCCAGGTGGAAACGGGGACGCTGGCAATGGCAATGGCCGCGAGCAGCGGCGAGATCCACAGCATCATGGCCAGCGACCCGCACAGCATCAGGACGGACACGATGAGCTGGGTCAGAACCTGGTTCAGGGCCTGGGCAATGTTGTCGATGTCGTTGGTGGCCCGGCTCAGGACATCCCCGCGGGAGCGTTCCCGGAAATACGTGGAGGGGAGCCGGTGCAGCTTGTCCTCAAGCGCTGCTCGCAGGCCATACATAAGTCCCTGCACCGCACGTGCCGTCAGAGCGCCCTGGATCCAGTTGAAGAGGGAAGCGAAAACATACATCAAGGCCACGGCTGCCAGCAGGACTCCGAGGCGCTGGTCCAGGCTTCCCTGGAAGATGCCCTGCACCACCATGTCCGTGGCGTCGCCCAGATACTTGGGGGCGGCAACGTTGACCCCTGCGAAGGCGCACGTTGCCGCCACGGCCCCCAGCATCTGCAGCCGGAACGGGCGCAGCAGGCCAAGGAGCCTGCGGGCGGTCGGCCAGAACCTGTGCGCCGATTCCGCGGATTCCTCCACCGCCGTCACAGCGTGCCGTCCAGCGCGAGCTGGGATTCTGCGATTTCCCGGTAGGTGGCGGACGTTTCCAGCAGCTCCCTGTGCGTTCCCTGCGCAACCAGCCGGCCGTCGTCGAGCACCAGGATGAGATCCGCGTCTTCGACCGCGGAAATGCGCTCGGCCACGATGATGACCGTTGCGGCGGCGAGCGCCTGGTCAAGTGCGCGCCGCAGCCTGGTGTCGGTGTCATAGTCCAGCGCGGAGAAGCTGTCGTCAAAGAGGTAGAGGGGCGCTTTGCGCAGGAGGGCCCTGGCGATGCAGAGCCTTTGCCGCTGGCCGCCCGACAGGCTGGCGCCGCCCTGGCCGACGGGGGTGGCAAGTCCAAGCGGGAGGTCGCGCATGAAACGCATGGTCTGGGCAGCCTCCAGGACAGCCCACAGTTCCTGGTCCGTGGCGTCGGGGTCCGCCATCCGCAGGTTGTCTGCGATGGTTCCCGTAAAAAGGTGGGAGTGCTGGGGCACGATAGCCATGGCAGCGCGGAGTTGGTCCAGGGGCAGGTGGCGGATGTCGTGGCCGGCAAGGGTGATGCGGCCGTGGGTGGGGTCCAGGAAACGCGGGATCAGGTTCAGCAGCGTGGTCTTGCCGCTTCCGGTGGAGCCCACGATTGCTGTGGTGGTACCGGGAGCTGCCGTGAAACTGATGTCCGCGAGCACGGGCGCTTCTGCTCCCGGATAAGAGAAGGCAACATCGTGGAACGCCAGCGTTGCCTGCCGCCCCGGCAGCACGGCGCCGGGCGGCGGAGGGCCGGCTGCCTTGTCACTGGCTGCCTTGTCGCTGGCCGCTCGGTCACTGGCCGCAGTGTGATTGCCCGGATCGCCGACGGACGGCTCGGTGTCAAGGACCGCCTGGATGCGTTCCGCGCAGACTGCCGCCCGCGGCGCCGTCATGAGCACGTACATGGACATCATGATCGCCAGCAGTATCTGCATGATGTAGGCGATGAACGCCGTGAGCGCCCCAAGGTTCATCTGGCCTGCCTGGATCCGGTGCCCGCCGAACCACACCACCGCAACCGAGCTGGTATTGACCACCAGCATGATGACGGGCAGCATCCCCGCCACCAGGAGCGCGGACTGCAGGTTGTTGGCGGTGAGGCCAGCGTTGGTTTCCGCAAACCGCCGGACCTCATGGCCCTGGCGGACAAAGGCGCGGATGACATCCACCCCGATGATCTGCTCGCGAAGAATCCCACCGGACCGGTCCAGCAGGTCCTGGCCCTCACGGTAGAGCGGAATCAGCCGCCTGACAATCAGGTACATGATCAGCAGGAGCAGGGGCACGATGACGATCACCACCAGGGACAGCGCAACATCCTGCTGCACGGCCAGGACAATGCCGCCTACGCCCATGGCGGGCCCGGCAAAGAGCATGGTGAAGACAAGCACCGCGAAGGCATGGATCTGCTGGACATCGTTGGTGGCGCGGATGGTCAGGCTCTGTGTTCCGAACAGGGCCACGTCCTGGGAGGACAGGGACTGGATCCGGGTGAAAACCTCGGCCCGCAGGCGGTGCCCGATCCTCATGGCCACCACCGCCCCAAGGTAGCCGGCAGCAATGGCGGACGCTGCCTGCACCACGGCAATGACGGCCATGAGCACGCCAAGGCGCGAGACCACCCCCGGCTCCCCTGCGACAATCCCGTCATCGATAATGGCGGCGTTCACGGTGGGCAGCAGCAGGTTTGCCGCCGCCTGGATCAGCTGAAGGAAAACGATCGCCCATACATACGCGTATTGACCGGCAAGCTGCCGCTTCACGAGTCCGACCAGCAAAATACCCCCTGTAAATGCATGGGCCGAAGAGGGGGCCAGCGGCTTGACCCCTAAACCACAGTCGCCATTGTAAGCCAGATCACTTTTCACTGCTGTCACAGCCTGTGACGGGCGTGGAAAACCCGTTGGCCGGGTACCGGTTAGCCGGCCTTGCGGCCCACTGCGAAGATGCGGCGGAAAGGCAAAACGGTGCCGTGGACCCCGCGGGGGTAGGCGTCCCGCAAAGAGGCCGCGTACTCGGTCTCGAAACTCCTGGCGTCCTCCTCGCCCAGGGCGGCCATCACAGGCCGCAGTGCCGTGCCCCGGACCCATTCCAGCACGGGGTCCGGCCCCGGCAGGACCTGCAGGTAGGTGGTTTCCCACGCATCCGCCGCGCAGCCGGCGTCGAGCAGGATCCGCAGGTATTCCTCCGGCTCCCCCACTGCCTCCCCGCCCCGCAGCACACCGTCCAGCTTTGCAGCCCAGCGGTCCGACCCCGCGAGGTTCCGCATCAGGGAGTGCGAGGGGGCGTTGAAATTTCCGGGTACCTGCAGGGCGAACCAGGCCCCCGGCCGGAGCACTTCCAGCCACTTGCGCATCATGTCCTGGTGGCCCGGAACCCACTGCAGGGCGGCGTTGCTGACCACAACGTCCGTCTCCGGACTGGGCATCCAGCCCTCGATGCCGGCCTGCTCAAAGCGAAGGGAGGGCTTCTCCTCCGCCAGTGCCGACGCCTTTGCCAGCATGTCCGCGGAGGAATCCAGGCCCAGGACCCGGGCGCCCGGCCAGCGGTCAGCCAGGGTTGCCGTCAGGTTCCCTGGCCCGCAGCCCAGGTCAACCACGCGCTTGGGCCGGTCGGCATGGATCCGGGCCGTGAGATCGAAGAACGGCCGGTTCCGGTAGTCGCCGAACTGGACATACTTGGCGGGGTCCCACTTCATGAATCTCTCCAGCTTCTGACGCGCACACGGGCAAGGCGTAGCCTAACCCGCCAGGGACTCCGGGTCCGGCCGCAACGTGGCACTAAGGTTGAAGTCAATGAAACTCGTTGACCAGCTGATCGATCTGCCCGCCCCCGCCCCATCCGCCGCCGTCGACCCCGACGCCCTTTACACCCGGTTCGTGGAGTGGACGGAAAGCCGGGGCCTGTCGCTGTACCCGGCACAGGACGAGGCCATCATGGAGCTGGCAACCGGGGCGAACGTCATCCTGGCCACGCCCACCGGCTCAGGGAAGTCCCTGGTGGCCATTGCGGCGCACTTCCAGGCCATGGCCCAGGGCCGCCGAAGCTATTACACGGCACCGATCAAAGCCCTGGTGTCCGAGAAATTCTTCGCGCTCTGCGACATCTTCGGAGCAGAGAACGTGGGCATGATCACCGGCGACTCCGGGGTGAACCAGGATGCTCCCATCATCTGCTGCACCGCCGAGATCCTGGCCAACATCGCGCTCCGGGAAGGCGCCGCAGCCGAACTCGGTGCGGTGATCATGGACGAGTTCCACTTCTACTCCGACCCGCAGCGCGGCTGGGCCTGGCAGGTCCCCCTCCTGGAGCTTCCGCAGGCCCAGTTCCTGCTGATGTCCGCCACCCTGGGCGATGTCACCCGGTTCGAGGAGGGGCTCACGGCGCTGACCGGACGTGCGACCACCACCGTCAGTTCCGCCGAACGGCCCATTCCGCTGCACTACTACTACCACCAGACACCCGTCCACGAGACGCTGGAGGAGTTGTTGTCCACCCGGCAGGTGCCCGTCTATGTGGTGCACTTCAGCCAGCTCGAAGCGATCGACCGTGCCCAGAACCTGATGAGCATCAACGTGTGCACCCGGGAGGAAAAGGACAAAATCGCGGAGCTGATCGCCAACTTCCGGTTTGCCGCGGGCTTTGGGAAGACGCTGAACCGCCTGGTCCGCCATGGGATCGGTGTGCACCACGCCGGAATGCTGCCCAAGTACCGGCGGCTGGTGGAGCAGCTGGCGCAGGCGGGGCTGCTGAAGGTCATTTGCGGCACGGACACCCTGGGCGTGGGCATCAACGTCCCCATCCGGACGGTGCTGCTCACGGCTTTGAGCAAGTACGACGGCGTCCGCACCCGGCTGCTCAACCCGCGTGAGTTCCACCAGATTGCGGGCAGGGCAGGCCGTGCGGGCTACGACACCGCCGGGACAGTGGTGGTGCAGGCACCCGAGCACGTGACTGAGAACGTCAAGGCGATGGCCAAGGCCACCGCCAAGTTCGGCGATGACCAGAAGAAGCTGCGCCAGGTGGTGAAGAAAAAGCCGCCCGAGGGCTTCGTCTCCTGGGGTGAGCCCACGTTCAAGCGGTTGGTGGAATCGGTACCGGACCCGCTGACGTCCAGCTTCACGGTAACGCACGCCATGTTGATGAACCTGATGGAGCGGCCCGGCGACCCGTTCGCGGCGGCCCGGCGGCTGCTCACCGAAAACCACGAGCCGCGCGCTTCCCAGCTGCGGCTGATGAAGAAGGCCCTGGGCATTTACCGGGAACTGCTGGCCGCCGAAGTGATCGAACGCATCCCGCCGGAGGAGCAAGGCCCCGATGGCCGTTCCGTCCGGCTGACCGTCCATCTGCAGCCGAACTTCGCGCTGAACCAGCCGCTCTCCCCCTTTGCGCTTGCCGCACTGGAGCTCCTTGACCCGGAGTCGCCGTCGTACGCCCTGGACGTGGTGTCCGTGATCGAGGCGACCCTGGAGAAACCGCGGCAGATACTGTCGGCGCAGCAGAAGAAGGCGCGCGGCGAAGCGGTGGCCGCCATGAAGGCTGAGGGCATCGACTACGACCAGCGGATGGCCATGCTGGACGAGGTCACCTACCCCCAACCGCTCGCGGAGATCCTGGGCGAGGCGTTCGAGGTCTACCGGAAGGCCGCGCCGTGGGTGGGCGACTTTGAGCTTGCACCCAAGTCGGTAGTGCGCGACATGTACCAGCGGGCGATGAACTTTGGCGAATTCGTCCAGTTCTACGGCCTGGCCCGGTCCGAAGGAATCGTGCTGCGGTACCTTGCCGATGCCTTCAAGGCGTTGCGCCAGACTGTTCCGCAGGACATGCTTCGCGAGGACCTGGAAGACCTGACCGCCTGGCTGGGTGAGCTGGTGCGGCAGGTGGACTCCAGCCTCCTGGACGAATGGGAGGAGCTGGCCTCCGGGGCGGCGCCGACGCCGCATGACGCGCCGCCTCCCCCGCCGCCGTCGCTCACCTCCAACATCCGCGCCTTCCGGGTGATGGTGCGCAACGAGATGTTCCGGCGGGTGGAACTGTTCGCTGACGAGGACGCCACGGCGTTGGGCGAGCTCGACGGCGGTTCCGGGTGGGGTGCCGAACGCTGGGAAGACGCGCTGGACGACTACTTCGACGAACACGATGACATCGGGACCGGGCCCGACGCCCGCGGTCCGGGCCTGCTCATGATCACCGAGGAACCCGGAACGTGGAAGGTGCGCCAGATCTTCGATGACCCGGCGGGCAACCACGACTGGGGGATCTCCGCCGAGGTGGATCTTGCGGGCTCGGATGCCACCGGGACAGCGGTGGTCAAGGTGACGGAGGTTAACCGGCTCTGACACCGACCTGGCCGGGGCAGCCGTCCCGGCGCCGGCGGTAAGCTCGGAGAATGAGTGCAATCCGCCCCGCAACCCGCCACGACGTGCCCGCCATCCTCCGAATGATCCATGAACTGGCCCATTACGAGAAGGAACCCGACGCCGTCCGGAACACGCCCGAGCGCCTGGAACAGGTGCTCTTCGGCGACAACCCCCGCGTATTCGCGGCCATGGCCGAAAACGCGGCGGGCGAGGTGCAGGGCTTCGCGCTGTGGTTCCTGAACTACTCCACCTGGGAGGGCGTTCACGGGATCTACCTGGAGGACCTTTACGTCAGCCCGGAAGCCCGGGGCGAAGGCCACGGCAAGGCGCTGCTGCAGCACCTTGCGGCGATCGCGGTCGAGAATGGCTACGCACGGGTGGAATGGAGCGTGTTGGACTGGAACGAGCCCTCCATCAACTTTTACCGCCGCCTGGGTGCGCGCCCCATGGACGGCTGGTCCACCTTCAGGCTGACCGGCGAATCACTGGACCGGTTCGGCCGGGCCACGTCCCGCGACTCCCTTCCCGCTTCTGCCCGTGGCTGACGCGCGCCGGGTCCAGGCGACCGCCGTCGGGCATGACATCAGGGCCCGGCATGAATTCCGTGGCATGCGCACGGTGGAGCACTACTTCACAGTCCCGCTGGACCATTTTGCTTCGGAGGACCATGCCCTGGCCGGCGGCCAGCCTCGCGGCGAAACCATCACGGTTTTCGCCCGGGAGTACGTGTCTGCCGCGCACAGCGAAGAAGCCGCCGCGCGGCTGCCCTGGCTCCTCTTCCTGCAGGGCGGCCCGGGCGGCCGCGGCAACAGGTGGGGTTCCCTGGGTGGCTGGAGCAAAGCCGCGGCGCAGGACTTCCGCATCCTGATGCTTGACCAGCGCGGCACGGGCCTCTCCTCGCCCATTGACCGGAACACCCTGCCCGGCCGCGGAAGCGCGGCGGAGCAGGCGGCCTACCTGGAGCACTTCAGGGCGGACTCGATCGTGGCGGACGCGGAGTTGATCCGCCACGCCCTGGAATCACCGCCCTGGACCATTTACGGCCAGAGCTATGGGGGATTCTGTGCGCTCACGTACCTGTCCTTCGCACCTGCGGGCCTGCGCGAGGTGCTGGTAACCGGCGGCCTTGCCCCGCTCACCGGTTCCGCGGACGACGTGTACCGGGCCACGTACCAGCGGGTTGCGGCCCGCAACGACGAGTACTTCCGCTGGTATCCCGAGGACAGGAACGTTGTGGAGCGGATTGCCCGCCACCTGCGCTCCACGCCGGAGTTCCTGCCCGACGGCGGCCCCCTCACCGTGGAGCGGTTCCAGATGGCGGGGGCGTTCCTGGGCGGCAACACGCGCGTGGACAGCCTCCACTACCTGCTCGAGGACGCCTTTGTGGACACGGCGGCCGGACCGCGCCTGTCCGACGCGTTCCTGGAGCAGCTCCAAGGCGTCATCTCCCGCCGGTCCAACCCGCTGTACGCGCTGATGCACGAATCCATCTATGGCCAGGGCCAGGCCACCGATTGGTCAGCGTGGCGGATGCTCGGCGAAAACCCCTGGTTCCGGCCGGATGCCGACCCGCTGCTGCTCACCGGGGAGATGGTGTATCCGTGGTACTTCGAGCAGGACCCTGCCCTCCGGCCACTGCGGGAAGTGGCGGAACTGCTGGCCGGCAAACAGGACTGGAAGCCGCTGTACGACGCGCGGGTACTGGCCCGCAATACTGTTCCCGTGGCTGCGGCAGTCTACTCGGACGACATCTACGTGGACCGGGAGCTTTCGCTGCGGACCGCCGCTGCGGTGCGCGGGCTGCAGGTCTGGGAGACGGCGGACTTCCATCACGACGGAATCGCCGACGACGGTGAGCGGATTTTTGCCCGCTTGCTGGGCATGGTGCGGTCAGGCGGCCGCTGACCGGCGGTGTGACAGGCGCGTGGCCACCGCTGCGGCCAGGACGGCCGCCCCGATGGTCCCGCCCAGAAGGTTCAGGCCCAGGTAGCCGGCAACACCCAGGACAAGTCCCGACACCGCGCCGCCCAGAGCCCCCGCGGCCCCCATCAGCATGTCGGAGACACCCTGGACCGCCACCCGGGCTTCCTGCCCCACGCTTTCCGCCAGGAGCGTGGAGCCGGAAATCGTGGCCGCAGACCAGCCCATGCCCAGCAGGACCAGCCCGGTGGCCACCGCGGCGGTTGAGGACTGGCCGAACCCGGCAACGGCCACCGCCGCGATCAGCAGCGTGAAGCCGATCATGATGGTCTCCATCCTGCCCGCCCTGTCGGTCAGCCAGCCCATGACCGGGGAGAGCGCAAACATCCCGGCGATGTGAAGTGAGATGGTGAAGCCTATGATGACCAGCACGTCCCCCTCGGCAACGTGCCCGGCGTGCGGACCGGGTCCCTCCACGAGGTGCTGGAGGTGCAGCGGCGTCATCGACATCACGCCGACCATCACCGCGTGGGCTGCCACGACGCCCGTCACCGCCAGCAGTGCTGTCCGCGATCCACGGATGGCACGAAGCCCCCGGCTGAGCGAACCCGGGGAGGCAGCTGCGGCGGCCGCGGAGACAGTGGGTGGGGCGTCCATGGGAGGGGCTTGCGAGGGGGCGGCGGCAGCGACCCCGGTTCGCGCTGCCGCTGACGGCGGAACGGCTCCACCAGGGCCGGCGGCCGCACGTTGGCGTGCCAGCAGCAAGGGGTCGGGGCGAAGGCCTGCGAACAGGATTACAGTGGCAATGAGGAGCCCGGCCCCGGAAATCACAAAAGGACCAGCAACCGGAGGCAGGCCCAATGCTGCCCCCACGGCTGTGCCCGGCTGGATCAGGTTGGGTCCGGCAACGGCGCCGACAGTCACGGCCCAGACCACGGTGGACAGCGCACGCCCGCGGTGTTCGGCAGGAGCGAGATCGACGGCGGCAAACCTTGCCTGCAGGCTCGCGGCCGTGCCCACCCCTATGCCTGCCGATCCAAGCAGCAGCAGGACGAAGAGTCCGGAGACAACGGCCAGCACCATCAGCACGGCGCCTGCCAAAGCGGCCGAGAGACCGGCCACCTGCCCGGCCCGGCGTCCGCGCCGTTCCGCCAGCGATGCCAGCGGCAGTGCCGCGGCCGCGGCCCCGAGGGTCATCACCGTGGCAACGGCACCCGCCCAGGCGCTGGAACCGGAGAGTTCCACGGCCAGGATTGAGCCTATGGAGACGGTTGATCCCGTCCCAAGTCCACTGAATACCTGGGCCACGCTCAAGAGCACAACAGTGCGCCGCTGCACGTGGCGCACGTCCTGCTCCATCACAAGTGTGCGGGCCATGTTCAGAGCATAGTCCCGGCGCGGCGCACGCCACAGGGGTTTTTGCCCGCTGCCTCAGGAAGGGTTAAATGCCGGATCCCGGCCGCGCGTGCGGCCGGGATCCGGCGGATTGGAGCGGGCGGGGGCGCCTAGTCGACGTCGCTGTGGCTCCTGCGGACGTCTTCCTCAAGCCGGGGATCCATCTTGGCAGCCTGCGCCTTGGAGCTGACCAGGCTGGCGACCACGGCGATGATGATGGTGCCCACAATGACGGCAAGGGAGACGAACGTGGGAATCTCCGGCGCCCATTCGATGTGGTGTCCACCGTTGATGAAGGGCAGCTCGTTCACGTGCATGGCGTGCAGGACCAGCTTGACGCCGATGAACGCGAGGATGAAGGACAGTGCGTGCTTCAGGTAGATGAGCCGGTTCATCAGGCCACCGAGCAGGAAGTACAGCTGCCGCAGTCCCATGAGGGCGAAAAGGTTGGCCGTGAAGACAATGAAAGGGCTCTGGGTCAGGCCGAAGATGGCGGGAATGGAGTCAACCGCGAACAGCAGGTCCGTGAGGCCGATGGTGATGAAGACGATCACCATGGGGGTGAACACCTTCTTGCCGTTCACCGTGGTCCGCAGCTTGCCGCCGTCGAACTTCTCGGACATGGGGATGACCTTGCGGATCCTGGCAATCAGCGGGTTTTCCCGGTCTTCTTCCTCTTCGCCCTCGTCCTGGGCCTGCTTCCAGGCCGTCCACAGCAGGAATGCGCCAAAGATGTAGAACACCCAGCTGAACTGTTCGATGACGATGGCGCCCAGCATGATGAAGATGCCTCGCAGGACCAGCGCGATGATGATGCCCACCATCAGCACTTCCTGCTGGTACTTCCGGGGCACGGAGAACCTGGCCATGATGATGATGAACACGAACAGGTTGTCGATGCTGAGGCTGTATTCGGTGACCCAGCCGGCCACGAACTGGCTGCCGAACTCGGCACCCGTGAAAGCGAACATGGCACCGGCAAAGGCCAGGGCGAGGCTGACATAGAAGGCTACCCACAGACCGGCTTCCTTCATGGACGGCTCGTGCGGCCGCCGGACCACCAGGAGGAGATCGATCAGGAGAATCAGGCCAAGGACGACAAATGAGCCGACCTCGAACCAAACAGGCAAATCAAGCACAGGGAAGCCTTTCGCAGGGTACACAAAAATGGTGTAAGTCTCTCCGGCCTGCCTGTGCACTTGGTGCTGATGCGGCGGCCCGCTACGCCCGGCAGGGCAACTGTGCCCTGCGTGTTGACGATCGTAGCGCTTGGGATACTCCCCTACGTGCCATTAACTGTACCCCAGGGGGCTGACCGGCGCGCCCCGGGACGCGGGCGCACGTCGCTGGATAACGTTTTCCCCCAAACCGTTGACGGCCGCCGGCACGCTTGCAATAATCACGTCCAGGCGGGAAAGCGGTTTCTCGCTTCGACCCGGCGTCCCGGCGTCATTCCCAGAAAATCAAGGTTGGTCAATGAAGACTCCTCATCGCACTGGCGTGGTGGCCAAGGCCCTTGCCACCGCCGCCGCGCTGGCCATGCTGGCCAGCGGCTGTTCGTCCTCCCCCTCTTCATCGTCGGGCGACGGCGGAAACGTCACCATCCGCTTCACCTGGTGGGGCAACGACCTGCGGAACAAGCAGACGCAGCAGGTGATCGATGCATTCCAGGCTTCGCATCCCAACATCACCGTCAAGGCTGAGCCCGGGGTGTGGAGCAGCTACTGGGACAAGCTGGCCACCACCACGGCCGCCAACGATTCACCGGACGTGATCCAGATGGACCAGGCATACATCGCCGAGTACGGCGGCCGGGGCGCGCTGCTGGACCTGTCCAAGCAGGGCAACGTCGACACGTCCAAGATTGACCAGGACGCCCTGAAGTCCGGCCAGGTGAGCGGCAAGCAGTACGGCCTGAGCACCGGGCAGAACGCCAAGGCCGTGATGATCAACACCAAGATGTTCCAGGACTACGGGGTTCCCATCCCGGATGACAAAACCTGGACCTGGGACGACTACGCCCGGACCGCCGCCCAGATCGCGGCGGCTGCGGGCAAGGCCGGCCAGACCAACTACGGCAGCTCCTACTCCCTGACCGACTCCGACCTGAACACCTGGGCCATGCAGCACGGCGAGTCGCTGTACTCGGCGGATGGCGGCCTCGGCTTTGACGAGGGCACGGCAGCGTCCTTCTTCCAGAACGTGTTGAACCTGCGTAACAAGGGCGCCGCCCCACCGGCCAACATTGCCACCGAGGACATCAGCGCCCCCGTGGAACAAACCCTGTTCGCCACCGGCAAGACGGCCATGTCGTGGTGGTGGACCAACCAGGTGAATGCGCTCCAGTCCGCACTGAAGACCGAGGTGAAGATCCTGCGGGCACCCAGCTCCACCGGCAGCGCCAAGGACAACGGCATGTCCTACAAGCCGTCCATGTTCTGGTCAGTTTCCTCGCGCAGCAAGCACCCCAAGGAAGCCGCAGAAGTGGTCAACTACATGCTCAACAACCTGGATGCGGCCAAGACCATCCTGACTGAACGCGGCTTCCCCACCAACTCCGAGGTCCAGACGGCGATCGACCCGCTGCTGACCCCTGCGGACAAGGCCGCTGCCGCGTTCCTGAAGGACATCAAGCCGGACCTGAAGAGCGGTCCGCCGGTACCTCCCACCGGTTCCTCCGGCGTGCAGGCGCTTATCCAGCGGTACAGCACTGATGTCCTGTTCGACCGGAAATCCCCTTCGGATGCAGCGAAGGGCCTGATGCAGGAAGCAAAGGGAATGATCGACTCCGCCAGGAAGTAAGGCAACAGCACCACAGCAGAGAAAGCGCGACGGCGGGCACCCGGGGTGGGTGCCCGCCGTTTCCGGTCATGGCTGCGGCTGCCTGGAAAAGCAGCGCCTAGGCGTGGCCGGCCGCCTGCATCTGCCGCAGCTCCTTCTTCAGGTCGCTGACTTCGTCGCGGATGCGGGCCGCCACCTCGAACTGCAGTTCAGCCGCAGCGCCGTGCATCTGTTCCGTCAGCTGCTCGATCAGGCCCACCAGGTCCTCGGCCGGTGCAGCGGCCAGCCCGTCCGCACGCACCTGCGCTGCGCCCTTGGCGCCCGACTTGCTGCGCTTGGCACCCTTGGCCAGCCGGTTGTTGTTCAACAGTTCCTGGGTGTCGGCGTCCTCGCGGGCCAGCTGGTCCGTGATGTCCGCGATCTTCTTGCGCAGCGGTTGCGGGTCAACGCCGTGTTCCTTGTTGTAGGCCACCTGGATGGCGCGCCGCCGGTTGGTTTCGTCGATGGCGTTGGCCATGGAGTCAGTGATCCGGTCCGCGTACATGTGCACCTGGCCCGACACGTTGCGGGCGGCACGGCCTATGGTCTGGATGAGCGACGTTGAGGAGCGCAGGAAGCCTTCCTTGTCTGCGTCCAGGATACTTACCAGGGAGACCTCCGGCAGGTCCAGTCCTTCACGGAGCAGGTTAATGCCCACCAGGACGTCGAAGCTGCCGAGGCGCAGCTCCCGCAGGAGTTCAACGCGCCGCAGCGTGTCAACGTCGGAGTGGAGGTACTCCACCCTGATGCCGTGCCCCAGGAGGTAGTCCGTCAGGTCTTCGGCCATGCGCTTGGTAAGCGTAGTGACCAGGACCCGCTCATCCTTCTCCACCCGGGTGCGGATCTCGCCCAGCAGGTCATCGATCTGGCCCTTGGTTGGTTTGACGATCACTTCGGGGTCGATCAGCCCGGTGGGGCGGATGATCTGCTGGACGAAGCCGTCGGCCTTGCCAAGTTCGTACTTGCCGGGAGTGGCGGAAAGGTAGACGGTCTGGCCGATCCGTTCCAGGAACTCATCCCACTTGAGGGGCCGGTTGTCCATGGCGGAGGGCAGCCGGAAGCCGTGGTCCACCAGGGTCCGCTTCCGGGACATGTCGCCTTCGTACATGGCACCGATCTGCGGGATGGTCACGTGGGATTCATCCACCACCAGCAGGAAGTCGTCCGGGAAGTAGTCCAGCAGGCAGTGCGGCGCAGATCCGCCGGGGCGGCCGTCGATGTGCCGCGAGTAATTCTCGATGCCGTTGCAGAAGCCCATCTGCTGCATCATTTCGAGGTCGTAGGTGGTCCGCATGCGGAGGCGCTGCGCCTCCACCAGCTTGTTCTGGCCCTCCAGGACCGCCAGCCGCTCCGCGAGCTCGGCCTCGATGGTCTTGATGGCGCGGCTCATCCGCTCCGGCCCGGCCACGTAGTGCGACGCGGGGAAGACGTACATCTCCGTCTCCTCCCGGATGACATCGCCCGTCACCGGATGGAGGGTGTAGATGTTTTCCACTTCATCCCCGAAGAACTCGATCCGCAGCGCCAGTTCCTCGTACATGGGGATGATCTCGACGGTGTCGCCCCGTACCCGGAACGTGCCGCGGTGGAAGTCCATGTCGTTCCGGGCATACTGCATGGACACGAACTTGCGCAGCAGTGCATCCCGGTTCATCTCCTGGCCCTTGCGCAGCGTGACCATCCCTGCGATGTATTCCTCCGGCGTTCCCAGGCCGTAGATGCAGGACACGGTGGCCACCACGATGACGTCACGGCGGGTCAGGAGGGCATTGGTGGCGGAGTGGCGCAGCCGTTCGACTTCCTCATTGATGGAGGAGTCCTTTTCGATGAACGTGTCCGTCTGCGGGACGTAGGCTTCGGGCTGGTAGTAGTCGTAATAGGAAACGAAGTATTCCACCGCGTTATTGGGCAGGAGTTCGCGGAACTCGTTGGCCAGCTGGGCGGCGAGGGTCTTGTTCTGCACCATTACCAGGGTGGGGCGCTGCACCTGTTCGATGAGCCAGGCAGTGGTGGCGCTCTTACCGGTACCCGTGGCACCGAGCAGCACCACGTCCTTCTCGCCGTTGTTGATCCGCTCCGTCAGCTCCGCGATGGCCGCCGGCTGGTCGCCCGCGGGCTTGAATTCGCTGATGACCTCAAAGGGCGCTACAACACGGTTGATCTCCTGCGCAAGGCTCATGGATCTAATCTACAACCGGGCACCGACACTGGGCGGTCCCGTCCGTTACAGGCGAACAGCCGCCCGTCCAAGGACCTGCCTCAGGACGCGTACGACGGCGGCACCCACCCTGTTGCCTCGGCCCAGGCGGACATGCGCGGCCAGGCAACGTCGGTGAACCAGGGCTCCTTGGCGTCCGCGTAGGCCCTGGTGGTGGCGGAGTCCGCGAAGCGTCCTGCCAGGTCCGCCTTGTGCGCTTCGTAAAGCCGGACCGCGGAGGGGTCAGTCCGCAGCCAGTCGCGGAACATCAGCGCGTAACGCCACCCGGCCGAGCCGGCGGCCCGGACATGGACGTTCACGGCCCGGCACGGGTCCGCGTTGGCGTGGAACCGCTTCTGCCATTCGGCATGATCAGGGGCGTTGGGCTTCGGGGTGTCCGATTCGGCTCCCCGTACTGCCGGGAAGCCGGCAGCCGCCAGGAGCGGCGCGATCCTGTCTGCGGTTTCCAGGTCCGGCACCGCCACTTGCAGGTCGATGACGTCCTTGGCGGCCAGGCCGGGAACGGAGGTGGAGCCGATGTGGTCCACGGTCAGGATGAGGCCGGGCGCAGCCGCTTCCAGCCGGGCCGCGATCCGGGCCGCCTGCCGTGCCCATTCCTTCCGGTGCGGCTCCAGCACCGGTCCCCCCTTCCGCGGTGCGCGGGTCCCGGCCGCCAGGTTGCGCGCAAACGGCACCAGCCGCCGGTCCCAGAGCCTGTCTACCTGCTCAAGCAGGTGCAGGATGGTGCCGGAGTTGTCCAGGACGACGTCGGCAGCGGCCAGCCGTGCCTCCCGGGTGGCCTGGGCGGCCATCCGCGCACGCGCCGCTTCGGCGGTCATGCCGCGCTGCTCCTGCATGCGTTGCATCCGCACCTCGTCCGGGGCGTCCACCACCAGCACCAGGTGGAAGGCGGCCCCCTGCCCCGTCTCCACCAGAAGGGGGATGTCCTGGACCACAATGGCGTCTTCCGGCGCCGCTGCCGTGATGGCGGCGGCGCGGGCGCGTACCAGGGGGTGGACGATGGCGTTCAGCGCAGCCAGGCGCTCCTGGTTGCCGAACACCGCCCCGCCGAGCCGTGCGCGGTCCAGCCGCCCGGCGCCGTCGAGCATGTCCGCGCCGAACTCCCCCACAATCCGCTCGAGGCCCTCGGTGCCGGGCTCAACCACCTCCCGTGCCAGCGCATCTGCGTCCACCAGCACGGCGCCACGTTCCTTCAGCCGCGCGGCCACCACCGATTTCCCTGAAGCGATCCCGCCCGTCAGCCCGATTTTCAGCACCCCGCCAGCCTACTAGTCCCCGGCCGCAGGTCCGCCGCCTGGAAGCAGGGAGGTGAGGCCGCCGGCGGGTGGGCCTAGACTGGGGCGGATGCAAGAGCAAGACAGCCGGTCAGGCACCTACACCACGCTGGCGGCCGGCCGGGACTTCCGGCACGAACTCGAGATCAAGCGCTCCCGATTCATCACGGTCCTGCGGAGGGCCGGCACGGAGGCTGCGGCCCGTGACCTGGTGGCGGACCTCCGCCGGGAATTCCACGACGCGCGCCACCATTGCTCGGTGTTTGTCCTTGGGCCGGACCGCACCATCCAGCGCTCCAGCGACGACGGCGAACCTGCCGGGACTGCAGGCATCCCCATGCTCGAAGCCCTGCTGAAGAGGGAGACCGCACCCGGGGTGACCGACCTCAGTGACACCAGTGCCGTCGTCGTGCGTTATTTCGGCGGCGTCCTGCTCGGCGCCGGTGGGCTGGTCCGGGCCTACTCCGAGTCGGTTTCGGCAGCCCTGGACCTGGCGCCCCTGGTCCGCCGCAGCAGGCTGCGGATCTGTTCCACGGCGGTACCGCACGCCGCCGCAGGGCGGCTGGAGAACGACCTGCGTGCCACCGGCGCCGTCATGGCGGAGACCAGCTACCAGGACCGGCACACGGTGCTGCGGATTGCCGTGCCGGACCACGCAGCCGCCATAGCTGCCGCAACTGACCGCGTCCTGCAGCTGACGGCAGGGTCTGCCACGCTCACGCCCGGTGGAACGGAATGGGTGGATGAAGCCATCACCTGAAGTGACCCTGGTGGACGTCGATGAAGCCGTAGCGGACCAGCTGCTCCAGCTGGCCAAGCGCGACGCCTCCCCGGATGAAGTGGCTCCCCCACTGGGCGGCCCCGGCTGGAACCTGGAGCGCACCGCCTGGTTCTACAGCTACCATCACGCTGCGGCCGCCGGGTTGGGAGGCCCCGCAGCGGAAAAGTCCTGGGCCGTCTTCAGCGGCAGCCGGATTGCCGGCTCCGTGCGCCTCAAACGGAACGCTGGTGCCGACGTGCCTTCCGCGGAAACCGGGATCTGGCTTGGCCGGAGCTTCCGTTCGCGCGGGATCGGCACCGCCGCCCTGGACCTGGTCCTGGCGGAGGCCCGCCGGGCCGGCCTGAGGCGCGTCACCGCGCGTACCCTGGCTGGGAACCACCGCGCCCAGCGGCTGCTCGCGGCAGCCGGGGCGGCACTGACCTCTGACGGCGAAGGGACGGTCCTCGCCGTCGTCGACCTGTAGGCCCGGCTGACCGCAACGCCCCATGCGTTGTCTGGCAGCTGCCAGCCAGCTGTCGCGTTAAAGCACAACGGGCCCCCGCTTTCGCGGGGGCCCCTTGCGTCAGCCCGGAATCCGGGCCGGCGGCAATTAGTTGCCGGTCAGCTTCTCGCGCAGGGCAGCAAGTGCCTCGTCCGAAGCCAGGGTGCCGGCACCGGTGTCGGTGGCAGCAGGCTCGGAGGAGTAGCTGGTGGCGCCGGAATCGCCGTCACCGGACGTTGCGGCAGCAGCGTCGTCAGCAGCGTGCTGGGCAACCTGCTTCTTGTGGGCTTCCCAACGGGCCTGGGCGTCAGCGTACTGCTGCTCCCAAGCGGCGCGCTGGGTCTCGTAGCCTTCGAGCCATTCGTTGGACTCGGGGTCGAAGCCCTCGGGGTACTTGTAGTTGCCCTCTTCGTCGTACTCTGCGGCCATGCCGTACAGAGCCGGATCGAATTCGGTGCTGTCGGCGTCGACGCCCTCGTTGGCCTGCTTGAGGGACAGCGAGATGCGGCGGCGTTCCAGGTCGATGTCGATGACCTTGACGAACAGTTCGTCGCCAACGGAGACAACCTGCTCGGCCAGCTCCACGTGGCGCACGGCCAGCTCGGAGATGTGGACCAGGCCTTCGATGCCGTCTTCGACGCGGACGAACGCACCGAACGGAACCAGCTTGGTGACCTTACCCGGGACAACCTGGCCCAGGGCGTGGGTGCGGGCGAAGGTCTGCCACGGGTCTTCCTGCGTAGCCTTGAGCGACAGGGAGACGCGCTCGCGGTCCAGGTCGACCTCGAGGACCTCGACGGTGACTTCCTGGCCTACCTCGACAACCTCGGACGGGTGGTCGATGTGCTTCCAGGACAGCTCGGAAACGTGGACCAGGCCGTCTACGCCGCCCAGGTCCACGAAGGCACCGAAGTTGACGATGGAGGAAACAACGCCGGGACGGACCTGGCCCTTTTCCAGCTTGTTGAGGAAGGTGGAGCGGACCTCGGACTGGGTCTGCTCCAGCCATGCACGGCGGGACAGGACCACGTTGTTGCGGTTCTTGTCCAGCTCGATGATCTTGGCTTCGATCTGCTGGCCGATGTACGGAGCCAGGTCGCGCACGCGGCGCATCTCGACGAGGGATGCGGGCAGGAAGCCGCGCAGGCCGATGTCGAGGATAAGACCACCCTTGACAACCTCGATGACGGTACCGGTGACGACACCGTCTTCTTCCTTGACCTTCTCGATGTCGCCCCAGGCACGCTCGTACTGAGCGCGCTTCTTGGAGAGGATCAGGCGGCCTTCTTTGTCTTCCTTGGTGAGCACCAGGGCTTCGACCTGATCGCCAACGGAGACGACGTCTCCGGGGTCAACGTCGTGCTTGATGGAAAGCTCGCGGGAGGGGATGACACCTTCGGTCTTGTAACCGATGTCGAGCAGAACTTCGTCGCGGTCGACCTTGACGACGGTACCTTCGACGAGGTCTCCGTCGTTGAAGTACTTGATGGTCGCGTCGACTGCTGCGAGGAAGTCCTCAGCGGTACCGATGTCGTTAATGGCGACTACGGGGGTACCGGGCTTCTCGGTGGAGGTGATGGTCATGTAGTAGGGGCTCCGTTGTGGATAGTTAGTCGGTCAGGCAAACCGGCGCGCCCGCGTTATGGAACGCAGGCGCGATTCGCGGTGAATCCGACGGATCCTCCGGGTCATCCTGATTTTGTGGATTGCTTTCAATGCGCCCCGCGAGGGGACGCAAGTGCGTACACGTGGTACACGCCCGTTTATTCTAGTCGCTGCCCGCAATTCGGGTCAAAGCGGGCAGGCGCAGTACGCCGGTGGCGCGTTCACCCAGGACCGGACCCCATGCAGTCAACCGACCTCAGAAGTGGGTGAGGCAGTGCGTCGCCCGTTCGACGGCGAACATCTGCATGGCCGTCAACGCCGAACCTGCCGTGTGCTCCCGGATTTTGCCGGCTGCCGCCAGCGTAACCGGACTGACCCCGCCGACGTAGATGGACGACAGGGCGGACACATCGAGGGTCAGGTCCGCCTCCGCGGATTCCGGCAGGCGCTCGACGGCGGCCTGGCCGCCGTCGGACGAAAGGGCGTAGGTTCCAGCCGTGAGGCCGAGCGGGTCCAGGACTTTCAGCGCCAGGCGGCCTGCTGTTGGGTACTGCCGCCCGGAGAGTGCCTTGGGGACATCGAGGATGCGCAGCCAGAGCATGTCCCGGCTGTCCGAGGAGTCGATGCAGCGGGGATCGTCCAGGGCCCAGGCCAGGGGGTCGTCCAACGGGGCTTCCATCCAGGACACGCGGTCCACCAAATCGATGGCACCAAGGAACTGCCAGAGTTCCAGGTAGGCATCGTTGCTGCCGGCCAGCAGGTCCACTACTTCCACGGTGTAGGGCTCGGTGTCCCAGCCGAGGAACTTGTAGGAAACGTAGCCGTCAATGTCGCCGCCCGGGCCGTAGTGGAGCGCCACCTTGATGGCGGGGTCCTCCTTGCCGTCGCGGCCGAGCTCGCCCGACGCAAGCAGCCGATACCAGTCCTGCCGGCCTACGGACCCCGGAGTCAGCCGGTGCACCTGGTCGAAGACTTCAGGAGCCAGCTGCAGCAGGGCCTTGGGGTCGGCGACCTCCACGGTGCCGGTGGCCTGGTGCCGCAGGCTGAACCGCGCAGTGGTGTCCACCTTGGCAGTGCGTTCAAAGCTGGCCACGCCGTAGCCGAACCGGCCATAGATGGTTCCCTCTGATGCGGTCAGCGCCGCGACCGCCACCCCGTCGTCCTTCGCGAGCTGCAGGTCCTCGCTCATCATCCGCCGCAACAGCCCCCGCCGCCGGTGCGAGGTGCGGACGGTAACGGCGGTGACCAGGTGGGCTTCCACCAGGCGCCCGAAGCCTACGTTGAGGGTATTGCGCATGGTGCCGAAGGTGGCCACCGGCACGTCCGCGGGCAGCGACGAGGGCGCTACCGGGCCCGTTTGGTAGGCGCCGGTGAGGACGCGCCGGTCTGCCTCATACGTTTCGAGCGTCTTCGCGACGTGTTCCGGGGTGCGGGTGGATTCGTGGAAGCCGAAGGATACGGCGCGGCTCCAGGTTTCCGCCTGGGCGTAACCGTCTTTGCCCCTGGATACAGCACCAAAGCGCCGGATTTCGTAGTTTCCACTCAGATCAGCCACGCACCTGAGCCTAGCCAAGACCTCCGGCGCCTGGCCAGCATCAACACACGTTAGTGCCCGGCGTCGTACCAGCTGGGTCCGACGCCGATCTGGACTTCCAGGGGCACGCTCAGGTCCGCGGCTGCCGCCATCTGCTCGGTCACCAGTTTCTCCACGGCGGTTCGCTCCCCGGCAGCGACTTCCAGGACCAGTTCGTCATGGACCTGGAGCAGCATCCGCGATTTCAGGCCCTGCGCCTGCAGTTCGGCATGGACACCCAGCATGGCGCGCTTGATGATGTCCGCCGCCGAACCCTGGATGGGGCTGTTGAGCGCGATGCGCTCGGCGTTCTCGCGCAGCTGGCGATCGGTGCTGGTCAGGTCCGGCAGGTACCGCCGGCGCCCCTCAATGGTGGCGGTGTAGCCGTCAACCCGGGCCTGGTCCACCACTCCCCGGAGGTAGTCGCGGACGGCGCCGAAGCGGTCGAAGTAATCCTTCATCAGGGTCCGTGCCTCATCAACGGAAATCTCCAGCTGCTTGGACAGGCCGAAGGACGTCAAACCATAGGCAAGCCCGTAGGACATGGCCTTCACCTTGGAGCGCATGGCGCTGGTGACCTGGTCCGTGGGGACGTGGAAGATGTTGGAGCCGACGAAGCGGTGCAGGTCCTCGCCGTCCCTGTACGCCTGGATCAGGCCCGCATCCCCCGAAAGATGCGCCATGATGCGCATCTCGATCTGGGAGTAGTCGGCGGACAACAGGCATTCGTAGCCATCGCTGACCACGAAGATGCCACGGACGCGCCGGCCTTCCTCGCTGCGGATGGGGATGTTCTGCAGGTTGGGGTTGTTGGACGAGATCCGGCCGGTGGCGGCCACGTTCTGGGCGTAGGTGGTGTGGATCCGGCCGTCCTCCGCCACGGACTTCTTCAACGATTCGAGCATCTGGCGCAGCTTGGCCGCCTCGCGGTGCGCCATGAGCTGCACCAGGAACTCGTGCCCTGTCTTTTCCAGGAGGTTCTTCAGGGAAGCGGCGTCCGTGGTGTAACCGGACTTGATCTTCTTGGTCTTGGGGAGCTGCAGTTCGTCGAACAGGACGGTCTGCAGCTGCTTGGGCGAGCCCAGGTTGACCTCGTGGCCGATGGCAGCGAAGGCCTGTTCCTGCGCCTGGTCGATCACCCGCGCGAGGTCGGCAAGCTGTTCATCCATCTTGTCCATGTCGATGGCGATGCCGGCGAGTTCCATGTCGGCGAGGACCCGGCTGACCGGCAGTTCCAGGGTGGACAGCAGTTCCTCCGCCTTGCGCTCCTTGAGCTCGTCCTCGAAGTAGCGGCTCAGGGCCAGCACGACGGCGCCGGCCTGGACCAGGGCGTCGGCGGCTGCGGTGTCGTCGCCGTCGAACGACAGTTCCAGCTGCCCGGCCTTGGCCGTGGCGGCGGGGATTCCCACGTTGAGGTGGTGCTGGGCGAGTTCGGCGAGTTCATAGGTGCGGCGGTCCGGCTGGATGAGGTAGCCCGAGATGGAGGTGTCGTCCACCACGCCCTCCAGCTCCAGGCCGCGGGCAGTGAGTGCCTTGAGCGCGGCCTTGAAGCCGTGCATCACCTTGGGTGCTTCGGGGTCGCGCAGCCATCCGGCCAGTACATTTTCGGTTTCGGCGTCCTGGCCGGCGAGGTCGACGTAGACGGCGGCGTCGCCGCGCACGATGGCCAGCGCGGCGGCGTCCTCGCCAATGCGGCCGGGCACGAGGTCCACAGCGAGGGCGGTCCGCTGGCCGGCGCCTGCGGCCAGGAAGGCGGCCAGTTCGGCGGCACCGGCAGGCGTGGTGTAGTGCGGTGTTTCGATGCTGTCGCGTTCGGCGGCGGGAGTGTCAGCGTCGCCGTAGAGGGCAAACAGCCGGCCGCGGATGGCCTTGAACTCCAGCTGGTCGAAGAGGTCCTCAATCGCGGCCTGGTCGGGGCGCGGCTGGTAGAGGTCGTCCAGGGTGACGGGGAGCTCAAGATCGGTGTGGAGCTGGTTCAGCCGGCGGTTGCGCTTCACGGCGTCGACGTTCTCCCGCAGGGCGTCGCCCACCTTGCCCCCGATGGAGTCAAGGTGCTCCAGGACGCCTTCCAGGCCGCCGTACAGGTTGATCCATTTCGCCGCGGTCTTGGGCCCGACGCCGGGCACGCCCGGCAGGTTGTCGGCCGTCTCCCCCACCAGGGCGGCAAGGTCCGAGTAGCGGGACGGGCTGACGAAGTATTTCGCTTCAATGGCCGCAGCGTCCATCCGCGGGATGTCGCTGACGCCCTTCCGCGGGTAGAGCACGAAGACGTTGTCCGTGATGAGCTGGAAGGCATCCCGGTCACCGGAGACCAGCAGGACTTCGAATCCGGCCTTTTCACCCATGGTGGCGAGCGTGGCCAGGATGTCGTCGGCCTCGTAGCCGGGCATTTTGATGGTCTTGATGCCCCACGCTTCCATGACCTGCGCGATGAGGTCGATCTGGCCGCTCATCTCGCGGGGGGTTTCGTTCCGGCCGCCCTTGTAGTCGCTGTACTCGGTCTTCCGGTGGGTGGATTCGTCCGAGACATCGAATGCCACCGCGATGTGGGTGGGCTGCTGCTCCTTGATGAGGTTGATCAGCATGGAGGTGAAGCCGTGGATGGCGTTGGTGTGCTGGCCGTTGGACGTGGAGAACTTGTCCGCGGGCAGGGCGAAGAAGGCGCGGAACGCCATGGAGTGGCCGTCAAGGACCAGCAGCCGGGGCTGGTCGGTGATGGGAATCACGGGCGCTTCCGTGGCTGAAACAGACCCACCGGCAGCGGGGGTGGCGGCCTTTGCAGAAGGCCTGGGCGTGGAGGACGAAAGCTGCGCGGCAGCCTCCTCAGCGATGGCCGAAGACGGGAAAGGGGCCGGTTTGGTTGTTTCACTCACAGGTGCCAGCCTAGTTGCCATGACAGACAATTTCACGCCGGGCGCTTTCGCCGAGGAGCTGGCGGCCGCCGGCATTCCCGACCACATGCACGGCTGGCTGGGCCGGTTTGGCGTTGGCGCCCTGGTGGTCAAAATGGGAATCCATTTCCTGGAGATGAGTCCGGAACGGACCGTTGCCACCATGCCGGTGGAGGGCAACACCCAGGTGGCAGGCATACTCCATGGCGGCGCGCACGTGGTGCTGGCCGAGACCCTGGGTTCGTTCTCCGCGGGGATGCACGCCGGTCCCGGCCGGCATGCCGTCGGCATCGAGGTCAGTGCCACGCATCACCGGTCCATTGCGAAGGGCATGGTGACGGGCACCTGCACGGCGATCCATTTGGGGCGCACGCTTGCCACCCATGAAATCGTCATGACCGATGCCCAGGGACGGCGCCTGTCAACGGCACGGATCACCAACATGCTCCGGGACGACGCCGGCTGAGGTACGTGCGTCAGGACCGCGGGCCCGTTCGGCCGGGCAGCAGATAGCGCAGTTCCACGATCCCCCTGCCCATGGTGCGGGACGCAGCCAGCTCAAGCGGCGGCGTCGGTCCTTTTACCGGAAGCAGCCGCTTCCCGCTGCCCAGGACCACCGGGATGACGGAAAGGATGATGTCGTCCAGCAGTCCGGCATCCGCGAACTGGGCCGCCAGGTTGCCGCCGCCCACTACCCAGATGTTCCTGTCCCCGGCCGCGCGCTCGAAGTCGGCCATGAACTCCAGGACATCCCCGCGGACGAACGTGATGTCTGCGCCCTCCGGGGCACGGTATTCGTGGTGCGTGAAGACGTAGCTGGGTGTGTCCGTGTACGGCCACCTGCCGGGCTCGTGCTCCATCAGCCAGGCGCAGGTTTCCCCGCCCATGACGATGCAGCCCACTCCGGACATGAACTCGCCGTAACTGTCGGCCCCGCCTTCGAAACCGTCGAACTGCAGGAGCCAGTCCAGATCGTCGGTTGACGTGGCGATGAAGCCATCAAGGGACGCGGCCACAAAATATTGGATGCGCGGCATGGCCCCAGCCTAGCCAAGCGGCCCAGTCCAGCCAATGGCCCGGGCCATGCCCGGGCTGCGGCTCTCCGGGCTGCAGCTTCCGGGAATGGCTACTTGGAGAAGTACGGAATGATCAGGTACAGCCCCACCAGGACAGCCAGGCCGCACAGGCCGAAGCAAGCATAAGCGAACGAGCGCTTCATGGCCGGGGACGTCTGTTCGGCGTCAGCGGCGATGGCCGTCAGCCGGACGCCGAGCGAGTAAAGGGTCACCACTGTTGCGGCAGCAACCAGCGTGGCGCCGGCAACGGTCAGGAGTTCCAACCACTTCATCGCCGATTCTCCTTGGGGTTGTTGGCTTTGGCGTCGGCCTTGGCTTTAGCCTTGGCTTCGGCCCGGGCGCGGGCCATGGCCTTCTTCTTGGCGAACCGGACAGCCTGGCCGGCTTCCTCCACCTCGACGGCGTTCTGGTGGCTCACGGAGGACTTGCGTGAGTAGAAGAACATGAAGAGCACCGCGGCGCTGCCGGCAATCGCGGCAATGAGCACGCCCACGACGCCGGTCTTCACCAGCAGGGCGGTCAGGGCACCGACGATGCCGGCGGCAGGCAGGGTGAAGAGCCATCCCAGCGCGATCTTGCCCACCATGTTCCAGCGGACGGTGGTCCCGCGGCGTCCCATTCCGGAGCCGATGACGGAACCCGAGGCTACCTGCGTGGTGGAAAGGGCGAAGCCAAGGTGGGACGAGGCGAGGATGGCGGACGCAGTGCTGGTCTCGGCCGCGAAGCCCTGGGCGGGCTTGACTTCGGTCAGGCCGGAACCCATGGTGCGGATGATCCGCCAGCCGCCGGCATAAGTACCGATGGCGATGGCGAGGGCGCAGGCGGCGATCACCCAAAGCTGGGGACCGGACCCGGGCGCCTGGCTTCCGGCGGCGATCAGGACCAGCGTGATGATGCCCATGGTCTTCTGGGCGTCATTGGTTCCGTGTGCCAGGGCCACCAGGCTGGACGTGAAGACCTGCCCCGTGCGGAAGCCGCCGCGCTTCTGGGTGAGCTTGGTGCCCGTCTCGGGATCGTGGCGTGACGTGAGGGCGTAGGCAAGGCGCGTGCAGACGTAGGCGGCAAGGCCTGCGATCAGCGGTGCGAAGACCGCCGGAAGAATGACCTTCTGAAGGAGCGTCTCAAGGTTGACGGAGTTGAACCCTGCGCCGACGATGGCCGCGCCGATCAGTCCGCCGAACAGTGCGTGGGATGAGCTGGAGGGCAAACCCTTCAGCCATGTGACCATGTTCCACAGGACGGCCCCCATCAATCCGGCGAAGATGATCTCCGGCGTGATCTGGACGCCGCCGGACCCTTCGCGGATGATGCCGCCGGACACTGTCTTGGCCACCTCGGTGGAAAGGAAGGCGCCCACCAGGTTCAGGACGGCTGCCAGGGCCACGGCTGTCCTGGGCTTGATGGCACCGGTTGCGATGGGCGTTGCCATGGCGTTCGCGGTGTCGTGGAAGCCGTTCGTGAAGTCGAAAAATAGTGCCAGTGCGATGACCAGCGCCACCATGAAGGTGATATCCACCTGTTGCCCAATCTGCAGAGTCGACGTTCAGCAGTTTCTCTTACCCGGCTGCCTTGGACAGCATAGTTCACCAGTTGTTTGCTTTGGAATGACTTGCGGCGATGGCACAACCGGCGGGAAACCTTATCGATCGTACGCGTACCGGGCAGGAGGTCAAAACACGGGCCCGGCCAGGAAAGAGCGGAGCACGTCCAGCTCCGCGGGCGTGATTCCCTGCCGCGGATGGGGCGACACCGTGAGGATGCGCCTGCCCAGGAAGCGTGCCCATGATTGTGCTTCAGCCTCGAACGCCAGCTGGTCATCCACCCACGCCACCGAGTCGGGTCCGGTCTTCTCGACGTCGCCCTGGATGGCCCGGAGCTTCCACCAGACGGCCCCGCCTGCTGCCCCGTCCGCGGCAAGGTATGGCCAGCCGCTGCCCGCAAGTCCGACGGCGGGACACAGGTATTGGGGCGCCAGCTCCTCCCAGCTGGTAAGCCAGACACAACGCAGCCCGGGCGTCATGGCCAGGGAGTTGAGCCCCGATACGAGTTCTGCGGCGAAGGTGACGGGCAACAGCCCAGCGTCGGCGCGCTGCCAGGCGGACCCCCAGCCGGTGGTTCCCTCCGGGCCGAACGGGCAGACCACGCCGTCGACATCCAAATAAAGCGTCCGCCGCACGCTGCACCTGCAGGGGCTTCAGCCCTGGTGGAACTGCGGCGGCCTGGGACCTGCATCCAGCGGCGGCGCGATTCTGCCCTCAAGGGCCGCCACTGTGACGTCCGGCAGGACGATGAGCCCGTCCAGCTCACGCCGGGCCCGCTTGTAGGCAGACTGCCGTTCGGCCGGGGTAGCCGCATGGTTCTCGGCAATCATGAGCAGTTTCCGTGCCACGGCAAGCCGTTCGCGTTCGGGGCCGCTGAACTTGCTGTCCCTGATCCGTATGGCTTCGCGCTCGGCCACATCCAGGGCCACCACGAAGTTGTTCACGGCCTGCCGGTAGGCGTCAAGGCCGGCCACTGATGTCAGGTCTTCGGCAGAGGGTGGCCGCAGGCCGTCGGCTTCGCGTTTGGCGCGCAGGAAGGCGACCGTGAGGGGTTCCCGGACGTCCGTCATGAGGGGAAAGTCAATGAGCTTGCCCACGTCGAGCTCATAGTCAAGCCATCGCCGGTTGGTGGCATCGTGGGTGGCCATGAGCGACTTCACGTCGGCCACCGACGCCCTGTCAGCTTCGCGTGCCTGGTTCTGGAGTTTGTCCTGGTTCTGGAGTTTGTACAGTTCGACCCGGCGCCGGTACCGGCGCTCGCCGGCACGCCGCCAGCCGCCTGCCCAGCGGCCGGCCACCGCCATCAGTGGAAACACCATCCACCACTTGTCGTACAGGAACTCCATGAGGGGCCTCACGCATCAATCCTCCCAGCCCGGGGGCCCGGCCTCAAGGCGCAGGGGCAGATCCATGCAGGCTGGCCGGCCGGCACTCCCCCTCCACGTCCTCAGGGTCCTCAGGGTGCCGGCGTGGCCTGCGATGCGTTGACGTTGACCAGCCAGGCGACTCCGTACCGGTCGGTGCACATGCCGAAGATGTCACCCCACGGCGACTTTTCCATGGGGACAGTCACCGCGCCGCCATCGCCGCTGAGCTGCTCGTAGTAGCCGCGAAGCTCCACTTCATCATCGCCGCTGAGCGAGATGGAGATGGCGGAACCCGGGTGGTACTCCATGCTGTTGGGGGTATCAGCGCCCATGAGGACCAGGCCCTGGGTGGTGGTCAGCATGCCGTGCATGATCTTTTCCGCTTCCGCAGGATCCTCGCTGGCCTGGAAGTCACCAAAAGTGCTGAGTGTCAGCTCGCCGCCGAACACCTGCTGGTAGAAGTTCAGTGCCTCACGGGCATTGTCCCGGAAACTTATGTAGGGATTGAGGATTGTTGGCATGGCAGGTTCTCCTTCACAGGGGCCGGAACTGCTTCGGCCGGAACGCGGGCAGACAACATCCTGCCCTATCCGGCCGCCACCCGGTAGGGGAAGTCTCCCCTGTTCATCCCGTGTTCCGGGGTTTGAATGTCAGGGGACGAAACTGTTTCCGTGTCGAGGCATATCCCGCAGGAAAGGGTGCGGCGCGGGCCGCGGGAACGTAGGCTCGGGGCATGGCCCGATTCTTTGATGTGCATCCCCAGGACCCCCAGCCGCGCGCCATCGCGCAGGCAGTGAACATAATCCGCGACGGCGGCCTGATCGCCTACCCCACGGATTCCTGCTACGCGCTGGGGGCGCAGATGGGCAACCGGGAGGCGCTGGACCGGATCAGGAGCATCCGGCACCTGGACGACAAGCACCACTTCACGCTGGTCTGCCGCGATTTCGCGCAGCTGGGCCAGTTTGTGAACATCGGCAACGACGTGTTCCGCAGCATCAAGTCCGTTACCCCGGGCAGCTACACCTTCATCCTGCCCGCCACCAAGGAGGTTCCCAAGCGCCTGCTCCACCCCAAGAAGAAGACGGTGGGCGTGCGGATTCCGGACAACCGCGTGGTCCAGGCGCTGCTCGCCGAACTGGGCGAGCCGCTGCTGTCCAGCACGCTGCTGCTGCCGGACGAGGAAGAGCCGCTGACCGTGGGCTGGGAAATCAAGGAGCGGCTGGACCACCAGGTGGATGCCGTGATCGACGCCGGGGACTGCGGGGCAGAGCCCACCACCGTTATTGATTTCTCCAGCGGGGTGGCCGAGGTGGTCCGGCGTGGCATGGGCGACCCGTCCCGCTTCGAATAAACCTGCTTCGAAGTAACCCGGGCCGCACCTGCGGTCCCGGGGCACTTTGGCGGCGCCGCCGTCGTAATTTCCGACGGCGGCCGGCGTGTCCGTGCCAAAGTGCCCCGTTTTGGAGGGCGCGGGTCAGTCGTTGTTGGCGTCAGTCTGCTTTTTCGCCCGGCTGGGCTGGACCCGGGGCGGTTCGCCCGGCATCTTGGGGTAGTCCGGCGGGAAGGGCATCTCCCCCAGGCCGGCTTTGCAGTCGCGGTCCCACCATTCCAGCAGCGTGTCGATGGTCCCGGGCTTGGCGTTGAAGCCATCCCAGGGGTCTCCCACCGTCTTCAACCGTTCCGGAACCGTGAGGATGGTGAAGTTCTTTGGATCCGCGTGTTCCAGTTCCTCCCAGGTGATGGGGCAGGACACGGGGGCGTGCGGCAGGGCCCGCGGGCTGTAGGCGCCGGCGATGGTGCGGTCGCGGTTGGCCTGGTTGAAGTCCAGGAACACCCGTTGGCCGCGTTCTTCCTTCCACCACGCCGTGGTTACTTTGTCCGGGATCCGGCGCTCCACTTCCCGGGCAGCGGCGATGACCGCGTGCCGGACGTCCAGGAATTCGCGTGTTGGTTCGACGGGTGCGTAAACGTGCAGGCCGCGGTTGCCGGACGTTTTGATGAAGCAGGTGAGGCCTGCCTCGGCGAGGACGTCCTTCAGCACCAAGGCGGCGGGAACGGCGTCGTCGAAGTCCGTGCCCGGCTGCGGGTCAAGGTCGATCCGCAGCTGGTCCGGGTTGTCCGTGTTCTCCGCCCGGGAGGGCCAGGGGTGGAAGACCACGGTGTTCATCTGTACGGCCCAGACGGCAGCTGCCGGTTCGTCAAGGACCAGCTGGGGGTGAGACCTGGCGCTCGGATACACCACCTTGACGGACCTGATGAAGTCCGGCGTGCCTTTTGGCGGGTTCTTTGAGAAGAACATCTCGCCTTCGATGTTGTCCGAGTACCGCTGGAGGGACACGGGCCGGTCCCCGTTGGCGGCGATGAATGCCTCCCCCACGTCGCAGATGTACCTGGCGAGGTCCAGCTTGGTCAGGCCCAGGTCCGGCCAGAGGACGCGGCTGGGGCTGGAGATGCGCATTTCGCGCCCGCCGTTGGGACCCGGGACAGTGATGGTGGTCTGTTCGCTCGCCATGGGGACAACGTACACCCGGCCGCCGGCAGACACCGGCATATCCGCCGGCCTCCGGCATGATGGAGCCATGCCCTCATCCGATCAGCAGCTCATGGTCGCCGTCGGTGACGCCTCGTTTTCCGCCGTCTACGCCCGTCCCGGGAAGCCCACCGCCACTGTGGTGGTGGCGCATGGTGCCGGTGCCGGCAAGGACCATCCGTTCCTCCGCGGCTTCAGCGACGCCCTGAACGGGCTGGGCCTGGCCACCCTGCGCTTCAATTTCCCGTACCTGGAGGCAGGGCGGAAGTTCCCAGACCGCCCTCCGGCTGCCATCGCCGCCTGGCGGGCCGCCATGGACACAGCCCGCGCCCAGGCGGAGGCCAACGGCGGCAGCGGCCCCGTCTGGGCGGCGGGCAAGTCGTTCGGCGGCAGGATGGCGTCCATGGCCGTTGCCGACGGCATGGAGGCCACAGGCCTGGTGTACCTCGGCTACCCGCTGCATGCCCCCGGCAAGCCGGAGAAACTCCGGGATGAGCACCTGTACGGGATCACGGCGCCGATGCTGTTCCTGCAGGGAACGCGCGACACGTTTGCCACGCCCGACATCCTGGCGGGCGTCGTGGCCCGGATCGGATCCAACGCGGTCCTGCAGTGGGTGGAGGGCGGTGACCACTCCTTTGCCGTGGCGGGAAACAAGCGCCCCGCCGATGAGGTGGGTGCGTCGCTGGCGCTTCCGGTGGCGGAGTTCATCGCCGGGCACGGCTGACGCTGCTAGGCAGCGTCCTCGTGCCACCAGCCTTCCCAGGCGGCGGAGGTGAGCCGGCCTTCCGGGAACGTGCCGGTGTCGGTGTTGCGGGACCCGCTGGCCTCACTGCGTCGGCCGTCCAGCAGGAGGTTGAGGCTGTTCAAGAGAAACATGGTGTGTCCTTCCGTAGGGGAATGCGGACCACGTTGTCCGCGTACTTAAGAGCGTAGGGAAGGCATGTTTCAGCACGTCGACGCGACGTTTCGGCTGTGTATCGGAGTTCTCACGCAGCCTTCTCCGGCCGGAAAGAATCGGACGTGGTTTCAGTTCCGCTTGTTGGTCCGTGCCGTGGCGGGAGCCGACCAGGGGTCCTCCGGCCAGGGATGCCTGGGGTAGCGGCCCCGCATTTCGGCGCGCACCTGGGTATACGGGCCGGACCAGAACGATGTGAGGTCGCCGGTGACCGCCAGCGGCCTGCGGGCCGGGGACAGCAGGTGGAACAGGACCGGGACACGGCCGCCCGCCAGGCGCGGGGATTCAACCAGCCCGAAACACTCCTGCAGTTTCACCGCCACCACGGGCGCGGCGGAGTCCCCACCTGGTTCCGGGTAGTCGATCCTGACGCGGGAGCCGCTGGGGACCTCCAGGTTTTCCGGCGCAAGCTCGTCCAGCCGGGCCGCTTCGGGCCAGGGCAGCAGCCGGCGCAGGGGGTGGGCCAGGTCGATTGAGGTGACCGGTTTCCCGGCCGCCAGGTCTTCCAGCTCGGGCCCCAGCCACTCTTCCAGCCGCCCAAGCAACGCCCCGTCCGACACATCAGGCCACGGCGCCCCCACCTCGCGGTGCAGGAAGGCGAGGCGGCGCCGCAAGGAGGCCGCCGCCGTCGACCACGACAGGGCGGCAAGGCCGCTTGACCGCAGCGCGGCTTGCACGGCCCTCCTGCCCTGTTCGGCGGTGGGGCGCACGGGGGTTGCGGAGAGTACGACCGCTCCCAGCCGCCTGGTCCTGCGCGCGCTCAGCCGGCCGCCGCTGAATTCCGCGTCCACACTGTCGGACAGCAGGTGGGACGCCGCCGCTTCGGCAATGCCAAGGGTGATGGGGGCTGCGGCGCGGATCACGGCGCCCGTACCGGCCGCGTCCCTTCCCTCGGCGCGGGACACGTCGGCCACGGCCAGCCACTCGTGGCCTGACAGCGTGCTGCCTGCCGGCAGCCCTGCCCTGGTCCCGGACGTCAGCAGGTACTGTCCGGCGCCGTCGCTGCCGGGCACGCGGCGGGCCACGCGGTCGGGAAAGGCGAGCGCGACGACGGCGCCCGCAGCTTCGTTTCCAGCGGCAGGGATGGCGGGAGGGGCCGTGGCGCCGTCCTGTTGCCGACCCGCCAGGGCGCCCAGCCGCCTGGACTCGTCCGCCCAGCGCCTTCCGGCCGGGCCTGTGTCGGCTTTGAGCTGGGCCAGCAGGCGGGTCAGGTCCGCTCCGGGTGCGCGGTGGTCCCCGGAGAGCGCGGCTACCACCCCGGCGGCGAACCGGTGTCCGGTGGAGGTGCCGCCGTCGAGCAATGCCCGGGCAAGCCGTGGATCGGCGGGGATGCCGGCAAGGGCGCGGCCCGTTGCAGTCACGTGGCCGTCACCGGACACTGCGCCCAACTCCCGGAGCACCTCAACGGCGTCATCCATTGCCTGGCCGGGCGGTGCGTCCGGCAAGGCAATCCCCTTCCCCCGGGGCGCGCCCCAGCAGGCAAGGGTCAGGGCGGCGCCGGTCAGGTCCGCCACCTTGATTTCCGGCGTCACGTGGGCGGGAGCGGCACCATATGCGTGCTGCGAGTAGCAGCGGACCACCGTCCCCGGGCCTTGCCGTGCGGCACGCCCGGCCCGCTGGTCGGCTGACGCCCTGGAACAGGACACGGTAACCAGCCCGCTCATGCCGCGGCCTGCGTCCCGCCGCGGTTCCCGGGCCAGTCCGGAGTCTATGACCAGCCGGACGCCGGGCACTGTCAGGGAGGACTCGGCAAGATCGGTCGAGACGATGATCCGCGGGAGGTCCCCGGGACCACGCCCCGCCACTGCCCTGTCCTGCTCGGCTGTCCCCACCTGGCCGTGAAGTTCCAGCACGTCAACACTGCTGCCCAGCCGGCTGCGCAGGACCGCTGCAACGTGCGAGACCTCCCTGGCCCCTGGCAGGAATACGAGCGCGTCCACGGACCCGTCGGCCGCAACGGCACGTTCATGGGCGTCCGCGGCTGCCGTGGCCACATAATCCAGGAAGGTGCGCGCCACTCCCCTCGCGTCCAGCCGGGCGGCGGGCGCCGGGAGCCACTGCACGTCCAGTGGATGGTTGACGGAGGGGCAGTCGACGACGGGTGCGGGCCCGGCGCCCTCGTCATCCCCCAGCAGGGCTGCGAACCGGGGCGCGTCCAGGGTTGCGGACATGGCGACGACGGCGAGGTCGCCGCGCAGCGCACGGACCTCAGCGAGCATGCCGACCAGGAGGTCTGTTTCCAGTCCCCGCTCGTGCACTTCATCCAGGACGACGGCGGCAGTGCCCTCCAGCCCGGGATCTGCCAGCAGGCGTCGCAACAGGATGCCCGGGGTGACGAACTCAATCAGGGTGTCCGGGCCCGCCTGGCGTTCCCCGCGGACGGTGTAGCCCACGCGGCCGGCCATCCGGCTGCGATCGAGCGCAGAAAGGCGCCGGGCGGCGGCACGGGCGGCAACCCGCCGCGGCTGGGTGACGACAACGCGGCCCCGCCGGCCGTGAAGGTTCGCCAGCAGGGGCGGTACGAGGGTGGTTTTTCCCGTTCCCGGCGGTGCCTGCACAACGGCGGCACCCGGGATACCATCACTTCCCAGTGCCTCCCGCAAAGCGGAAAGGGATCCTTCGAAGGCGAGTCCGGCACCGATCGCGCGGAGGTCGAAGGCGTCGGCGGCGGGGCGGCCCTCAGGAGGATTCATCCATCCATTCTCCCTTGGCCGGGGAGCTGTTTGCCGCTGCGGTCAGGGCTTGCCCTGGCCTTTGCCCTTGCCTTTGGCTTCCTTCGCGGTGTCCTGATGCTCCGGCCCGGGGGCCTGCGGAGCGGAGTCTGCCGGGACCGGCGCCGGAGCGACGGCCGGAACGGCGGGTTCCACGGGAGCGGCTTGGTTCTGCCCGGTGCCGGCAAGGGCAGGGTCTGGCGAAACGGCGCCCGGCGCTGTGTCAGGGGATGCTGCCGCGGACGCTGCTGCCACCTGCGTGGCGAGATCTGTCCGGACCACCGACAGTGCATTCTCGATGCTCCGGTACCGCGATGCCGAAAGCCGGCCATTTGCTGCCGCATCGCCCAGGTCCTTCTCGAGGGCCTGCAGGGCAGCCAGCGCCCCATCCATCCTGTTCTCGGCGGCGGCCTGGCTGATACTCAGCACCCGGATCTGGAAACCGCGCAGGACGTTTTCGTCTGCATCCCCGGAACGGATGCCGGAGGCGCCGGCAACCAGCGCCGCCGCAACGACGGCGCAGCACAGGAGCATCAGGGCACGGACTCCGCGGCGACGCCGGGGTGCGGGATGCGGGGCGCGTTGCTCAGGAGTCAGCACCGGGTCCGCCGGTGCCTGCGCCTCAAGCGGCATGCCTGCCCCGCAGCGGGACTGCGGAGGCGGTCCGGACGGGGAGTACAGTCACGGAGGCGAGCTCCGCTGCCGGGGGTGCCACGGGAGCGCTCCGCCGCTGGGATCCTGGCCGGGCCAGGAGATGCCGGATGCCGATGCGCAGTCCGGTGGCGAACAACAGGCCGATCCCCACTCCGAGGAGCACGTGCCCGGCCAGATAGTGCTGCGCGGCTCCCGGGCCGCGTTCTGCCGCCACCGCCGCACCGCCAACGGTCAGCACCAGTGACAGGGCCGTACCGAAAATTGCGCCCATAGCTCCTGCTCCCATCCCATTTAATCAGCAAGCTTACTAGTAATGCTCAGCAAGCTTACTACTGGATGGAGCTAAAGCAAGGGCACGGAGGCGGGGTCCCGGGGCATCGGCAATGCCCGGTGGATTGGGCGCGCCAGTCAGCCGGCCGCTTCGAGCAGGCGCTCCGCGGGGGCGAGTCCTGCATACCGGCCCTTGAAGAACAGCAGGGGTTCGGCGTCGTTCCGGGCACTGAGGTGCCGCACGGCAGCCACCGCAATGGTGTGGTCGCCGCCGTCGTATTCTGCATGGAGTTCGCAGTCCAGCCAGGCGAGCGCGTCATCCAGCACCGGGTTCCCCAGGGGCGAGGATGCGTGGCTGACGCCGGCGAACTTGTCCGTCCCTGATCGCGCGAACTGGCCCGCGAGGTGCTGGTGTTCGGCCGGAAGGATGTTGATGGTGAAGGACCCGGCCCTTCTCAGTGCAGGCCAGGTGGTCGATGTCCGCGCCGGGCTGAAGGTGACCAGCGCCGGCTCCAACGAAAGGGATGCGAAGGACTGGCAGGTGAACCCGGTGGGCCCATCGGGGGTGGAACCCGTAATGATGGTCAGGCCGCTGGCAAACGTGCCGAAAATGTCCCGGAGCCGGCGCGGAGCAAGATCTGAAGTGACTGTCATGGAAATGGCCTCTCATCTGGATCGTTACCTCACCAAACCATCAGCAAATCGGCTCATTCAAGCCGCCTGAAACGCACCGACCCGCGGCGAAACGAATTGTCATGCCCGTACTTCCGGCGTCATCGGCGCGTGGCTTCAGGGACGCTGACGTGTCGTTGTTTGACGCAACAGAAGGACGTAACCAGCACTGGCCGGTCGGGACGGCCCCGGTTAAGGCCGCAGGTCCAGCGCGGCCAGCAGCCGGCGGACCGAGCCGCCCAGGTTCCACTCGACGCCCAGCTGCTCCAGTTCCGCGCGCCGGTCGCCCGTGACGGGCTGCAGGCGGGCGCCCGCCTGGTCCAGGGTGGGAAGCTCCAGGTTCCGCACCAGGCGTACGACGGCGGGGGCTGCTTCCAGGTACGCGGAGGCAGCGGAGAGCTTGGCCCGGACAGGTGCCGACACGCCCGTGCCCGGCTCGTCAGCAGCCGCCAGCAACCCTTCGAGGGTTCCGTACTTCAGCAGCAGCGACGCTGCCGTCTTCTCGCCGATGCCCGCCACTCCGGGCAGGCCGTCGGAGGCGTCTCCGCGGAGTGTGGCGTAGTCGGCATACTGCTGGGGCAGCACCTTGTATTTGGCCACCACGGTTTCTTCCGTGATGACTTCGAGGTTCTTCATGCCGCGGGCGGTGTAAATCACCCGGACACCCCGTTCGTCGTCGCACACCTGGAACAGGTCGCGGTCACCCGTGACCACGTCCACCGGGAAGCCGGCATGGCTCGCATAGGTGCCAACGACGTCGTCGGCCTCGTGGTGTGCCGCGCCCACAATGGCGATGCCGGCCAGCTCCAGCACGCGGCGGATCATCGGCAGCTGCGCCTGGAGGCCCTCCGGAACCACCTCGATGTCGGCGCCGCCGGAAACTGCCTCGGCCACCCGGTGGGCTTTGTAGGTGGGGATCAGGTCCACCCGCCACTGCGGCCGCCAGTCGTCGTCCCAGCAGGCCACCAGGTGGGTGGCGTGATAGTCGGTGCTGAGCCTGGCGATCATGTCCAGCAACCCGCGGACCGCGTTGACCGGCGTTCCGTCCGGGCGGCGGATGCTGTCCGGCAGGCCGTAAAAGGCGCGGAAGTACAGGGAGGCAGTATCGAGCAGCATGAGTCGCCGGGGCATACCTTGATCCTGACACGGAATCGGCCGCCGGGGCAGCAGCGGCTGGCAGTTGCCGAGGGTTTTACGGTTCGCCGGTGAGCGGCGGGCGGTCGATGACGCGGGGGATGTACTCGAGCAGCTGCAGGCGTCCGTCGAAAATCCTGCTGTCCACCATTTCCAGGGCGACGTCCGGATAGCCGTCATAGATGCGTTCACGTCCGGTACGTCCGGTGATCAGGGGGAAGACGACCAGCCGGAACCGGTCCACTAGACCCGCTGCCACCAGGGAACGGCAGAGGCTGAGGCTGCCGAGGGTGCTTAAGAGTTCGTCGTGGGTCCGCTTCATCTGCCGGACGGCCTCGACCGCGTCCCCGGCCACCAGTTCGGAGTTCGGCCAGCGGAGGGGTGCGGCCAGGCTGGAGGAGAACACCACTTTGGGAACGGCGGCAAGACCCGTCAGGGAGGTGCTTTCGTCCTGCGAATATCCCGTGCCCCCGGCGGCAGCATCTTCCGACATCCCCGACATGAGGCGGTAGGTGTTGGCCCCCATCAGGTAGGTACGGTCCCCTCCGGCCTCCTGCTGCAGCCAGGCCAGATATTCAGGACCTTCCAGGCCCCACCAGCCAGGCCATCCCTCGCCCGAGGCGAAGCCGTCCAAAGTGATGATCATGTCCACCATCAACTGGCTCATGGCGGCCATGGTATTCCCGCCCGCGAAGCCCGGCAAGGGACCAGTGACCCGGACTCACGGACCAGCCCGGACCGCAGAACCGGTCAGAACCAGTCGCCGTCGGCGTAGGCGCTGCGGACGTGCGCCCGGAGGTACTCCCCCACCACCGCGGCACCCAGGTCCCCCACCTCCGGCGCCACGACCCTGCCGTCAACGCGCTGCGCCATCCGCCGGATGAAGCGCTCCAGGCCGGGGTCGTTGCCCAGGCGGAAGAACGTGGTCTGGACGCCCGAACGGCCAAGCCGGTCCAGTTCGGCAACGGTGGCGCGGATGGTCCCGGCGTCCGGCGGCCAGTTGAACCAGGAGTCCCCGTCCGGCAGCAGGTGCGCCGTCGGTTCGCCGTCGGTGACCACCAGCAGCACGGGCTGCATGGAGGGGTGCCGGCGGAAAAAGCGCCCCGCCAGCAGCAGGCCGTGGTGCAGGTTGGTGCCCTGTTCGCGGAGGGCCGGCAGGGCCGTGAGTTCCCCGATGTCCATGGACTGCGCGTAGCGGCCGAACGTGATCAGCTGCAGCCTGTCGCCGCGGAACCGGGTGGAGACCAGGTGGTGCAGTGCCAGCGCGGTCCGCTTCATGGGAACCCACCGACCCTCGGCAGCCATGGAGAAGGAAACGTCCACCAGCAGGACAACGGCGGCCTGGGTACGGGCCTCGGTCTCGCTCACTTCGATGTCGCCGACGGCGAGCCGCAGTCCGCGGGCCGGATCGCCGCCGTCGGCCATGGTGCGCCGGATGGCGTTGGTCATGGTGCGGGTAACGTCCCAGGGCTCGGCGTCCCCGAACTCCCATTGGCGGCTGGAACCCGTTTGTTCCCCGGCGGCCCCGGCCACCCTGGTGTCACGGTTCCCCTGGCGCCCGGAGAGCTGCCTGGCGGTGTCCCGCAGCAGTGATTTCCCCAGTCTGCGCATTGCCTGCGGTGACAGCCGCAGGTCGCCGTCGGCACCGCGCCGCAGGTAGCCGCCGTCCTGCATGGCGCGCTCGATCTCGGCAAGCGTGCGCGCACTCACGGCTGCGTTCTCGCCCAGCTGACGGGCAAGGGCATCAAGGTCAAGGTCATCAAGCCGGGAGCCGTTGTAGGACTGGGACAGTTGCTCAGACAGTTCGTCAAGCTCGGCGATGTCCTGCAGGACACCTGTCCCGTCACCCAGCCCCAGGCCTTCCTGTCCTTCGAAGCGTTCCGATCCCGTCCAGTCCTCCCCGGGACGCAGCGCCTGCAGGGTGGCGTCGAGCTCGCTGAGCTGGGCCATCAGCTCAGGAGAGCCGAAGGCCTGGGCCGACAACCGCATCAGCTCCTCACGCTGTTCCGGGGACATGGACTGCAGGAGCCGCTGGGCTGCGGCGGCCCGCTGCGCCAGGGCATCCACCAGTTCCTCGACCGATTGCGGATTCTCCGGAAAGAACTGGCCGTGCCTGGCCATGAACTCCTGGAAATCGGCTTCCGTGTCCTCGCCCCGCCGGTGTTTGCCCAGCAGCTCATTGAGGTCCCGGAGCATTTCGTTGACTGCCTCGCGGTCCTCATCAGTGGCGCTTTCCAGAGCCTGCTTCATGCCGGCGAACCGCTGTTCCAGGACCTCCCGGCCCAGCAGGTCCTTGATCCGGTCGTACGCTTCCCTGGCCGCGCTTGACTGCCAGTCGTAGGACGCAAGCTCGTTGACGGCCGCCGCTGTGGAGGGCGGCAGGTTCTGCAGCTGCATCTCGCGGAAGGCGCGTTCGGTGTTGTCCATCATGGCGCCCCGTGCCAGCTGCTTGCGCTCCTCCAGGATGGCGGTGTCCAGGAGTTTCTTCACTTCATCCAGGGTGCCGTCCAGCCGGTGGCGGCTGAGCAGATCACGGCGCCGCTGCTGGACGCGCCGGGCGAGATCGTCCAGTCCGTCGCGGTTCCGGCCGCCGCGCCGCAGGAACTCCTGCAGGGCATGGCGGGGCGAGTAGCCTTCCATCACGTCCTGGGCGACGGCTTCGAGCGCCTCCGCCAGGTCAACCGGCGGGGCCAGCGGGTCCGGACCGCCGGTGTACCGGCCGTACCTTGCGGACCGCTTGTGGATGGCCATGGTGCCTCCCGTGCCTAGCCGTAAATGGTTTCCTCGTCGTCGGATTCCTTGGAGATCCGCCGTCCGAGGTACAGGCCTTCGAGCGCCAGTTCGACGGCGGCTGCCCGCTGCCCGTCATTCGTCGCACCCAGGCGCCGGCCGATTTCGTCATACAGGCCTGATCCGTTCAGGGCCGGGAGGTTGCCGAGGAACTCCTTCGCCGTGACCTGCTCCCCGGTGGTGACGGTCCGGTGGCCGTCCAGGGCAGCCACGAGCGGACCCATGTCCAGGCCCTGGAAGTGCGCCCTGACAGCTTCGGCGGTGGCGGTGCGCAGGAGGTGGTCCAGGACGCCCTGTTCGCGTCCTTCCTCGCCCGATTCGAACTCAAGCTTCCCGGTCAGGACTTCCACGGCGGGCTCCAGGTCAATGATCCGGGCCACGGCCTGGTCCTCGCCCCGCAGGCTTGACCTCCGCAGCGCGGCCGCGGCCACCGTCTCTGCCCCCGCGATGGCGAACCGGGCGGAGACGCCGGATGTTTGGTTGATGGCCGGAGACTGCCGCAGCGCCCGGGTATAGCGGGCCAGGATCTCCAGGATGAAGGGAGGAACGTCCGCCACCAGCCGGCCCTCCTGCCGGATGACCGAGACCTCGTCCTCCAGTTCAATTGGGTAATGGGTCCGGATCTCGGCGCCGAAGCGGTCCTTCAAAGGGGTGATGATCCGGCCCCGGTTGGTGTAATCCTCCGGGTTGGCGGACGCGACCACCAGCACGTCCAGCGGCAGCCGCAGGACGTAGCCGCGGATCTGGATGTCGCGTTCCTCCATGACGTTGAGCATCGCCACCTGGATGCGCTCGGCCAGGTCCGGCAGTTCGTTGATGGCGATGATGCCGCGGTTCGAGCGGGGAATGAGCCCGTAGTGGATGGTCTCGGGGTCTCCCAGGCGGCGGCCTTCGGCGACGCGCATCGGGTCCACGTCGCCAACCAGGTCGGCCACCGAGGTATCCGGCGTCGCGAGCTTTTCCACGTAGCGCTCGGACCGGTGACGCCAGGCGATCCGGAGCCGGTCCCCTTCGGTCAGGGCCCGGGCGCGGGACTGTTCGGTAATCGGTTCAAAGGGGTGTTCGTTCAGCTCCGAATCCTCGATCACCGGCGACCACTCGTCCAGCAACCCGGCCAGGGTACGGAGCAGGCGGGTTTTGCCTTGCCCCCGTTCACCCAGCAGGACAATGTCATGCCCCGCAATCAGGGCCCGCTCCAGCTGCGGAATCACGGTCCGGCCGAAGCCGTACAAACCCGGCCAGGGGTCGCGCCCCGCAGCCAGGGATGCGAGGAGATTGTCGCGGATCTCGTGGCGCAGGTCCTTGTGGACATGGCCTGCCGCACGCAGTTCACCAACGGTAAAGATATCGGGGCGATCAGTCACCCCTCTACGGTAGTCCCCGCCCTGCGGCTAATCGAGAGTTTCCTCCAGATTCCTCGAAGCAGCGTGACGATGCGGCGTGGCCGGCCATGGGAGCCAGCCGGCGTCCCGGCCCGTGCCGGCGGGGCGCAGGCAGGCAGCGGGGCGTTAGGCTGGTTGCTGATGACTGCTGAGAGTACGTTGATCCTCCTGGTGCGGCACGGCGAAACACCCACCACGGGTACTGTCCTGCCCGGCAGGGCCCCGGGACTGCACCTTTCCGAGCGCGGCCGTGCCCAGGCGGACGCTGTTGCCGAACGCCTTTCCGGCCTGCCCGTCCAGGCCATCTACTCCTCTCCCCTGGAGCGTGCAAAGGAAACCGCGGAACCTGCGGCGGCACGGACAAGCATGGCGGTGACGGAAGAACCCGGACTTCTGGAGTGCGACTTCGGTGACTGGACCGGCGCCGCGCTCGCCGGCCTTGCGGGCCTGCCGGAGTGGCAGACCGTCCAGCACAATCCGTCGGCCTTCCGGTTCCCCAACGGAGAGGGCTTTTCCGGGATGCAGGCCCGGATGGTCGGCACCCTGGAGAACCTTCGCGCAGCCCACCGGGGCGGCGTGGTGGTGTGCTTCTCCCACGCGGACCCCATCAAGGCGGCCGTGGCCCACGCCCTGGGCACCCATCTGGACCTTTTCCAGCGGATCATGATCAGCCCGGCGTCGGTCTCCGCGATTTCCTACGTGGACGGCCGGGCGCCGGCCGTGCTCACGGTGAATTCGACGTCGGAACCCCTGAGCGGGCTGAGGTCGCCGTGATGCCGCGCGGAGTGTCATCGGATGGATGGCCGCGGGACGCGGCCGCACGGGGCATGTGGTGTCCGGCCGGGAACTGACCCTCCTTAACGAGGGCCGCGTGGAACTGCTGGGCCGCATCATGAGCGGCAGCAACGCCACCTTCCTGGTGGAGGTTTCCTGCGCGGATGAGTCCGCCTGGGCGGTCTACAAGCCCGAAGCCGGGGAACGGCCGCTCGCGGATTTCGACGCCGGCCTGTACCGCCGGGAACGCGCAGCCTATCTGCTCAGCGAAGCACTGGGGTGGGGCATCGTTCCGCCAACAGTTGTCCGATCGGACGCGCCGCTTGGGGTGGGCTCCCTGCAGTGGTTCGTCGAAGGGGACCTCGAGGAGCACTACTTCACCCTCTACGCCGACTCGCCCGGGACCCACGCCGCGTTGGCCCGGATCGCCCTGTTCGACTACGTGGCAAACAATACGGACCGGAAGAGTGGGCACGTACTGCGCAGCACTGACGGCCACATCTGGGGAATCGACCACGGCCTGTGTTTCTCTGCCGCGTTCAAGCTGCGCACCGTGATCTGGGACTTCGCCGGCGACCCCATTCCGGACGACTTGCTTGAGGACATCAGTCCCCTGGCCACCACGGTGCCTGCCGATGTGGCCGGGCTCCTCGACCACGCCGAAGTGGCAGCCCTCCGGCGGCGCGTCCAGCGCCTGCTTCAGGACAAGGTACTTCCCGTTGACCACACGGGCATGCGCTACCCGTGGCCCTTGATCTGAGTCAGCTGCGCCGGGAAATCCCGGTCCGGCCGGCGCTCACTGGGCCTCCGGACGGCCTTGCGCTGCGGCCGCGGCCGGGGCCGCCTGCTCCAGGTAGGCGCCGATGTGCTCCAGCAGGTAATGCTGTCCCAGCACCGTGGGGTGGTCGCCGTCCGGGCCGATGAGGTCGTCAAAATCGTCGCTGATCCAGCCCTCGGCGATGGGGTCCACGAACTCCCCGCCTGCCTGCCGGGCAGCGGCCCTTAGCTGGTCGCTGATGTCCACGAGGGCGGGGTCCGGGGTTGCAGAGTACGACGGCGGCCCCACCACGATGATCTTCGCTTCCGGGGCAAGGGCTTCCGCACGGTCCATCGCGGCCAGGGCGGCGCCGCCAACGTCTGCGGGCGCAAAGCCAAGGTCATTCTCTGAACCGAAAAAGACCACGATGCCGGTGTCCGGTGTCACGAAGTCTTCGACCTCGGTGCCGAAAGTTCCGTCAAGATCACCTGTGCTGAGGTAGCCGCTGCCATTCTCGGCGGCGTTGACAACCTCCAGGCCGGCGCCCAGCGGGTCCTTGCGCATCAATGCCGGCCACGCCTGCTGCGGCGAAGTGCCGTGACCGGTGCTCAGCGAGTCCCCCACTACCACTACGCGGACCGGCGCGGCGGCGGCCGGGGGCTGGGTGGGGGCCGTACTCCCTGAGGTTATGGCCAGGACCAGGCCAACTGCTCCCGCCGCTATCACGCGGCCGGGATGCCGGTACACAGGATGTCCCTGAAGCAGCACGCCGTGGTGCATCGGTCCACCTCCTGCCAGCAAATCGTCGCGGGCCGGAGGCGGCTGCGCGCCGCCAATCCGTCCCCTGTCCGTATCCCATCGTAGGCAATGGTGGGAATACTGTAGGGCCAAGGTGACCAGGATCAAAGGATGCACAGCGACTGCACAGGAACTTTAGGGGCATTAGGTATCCCTGGGCTTGGGCCGCATCCGCCATATGCGGCTGCCTGCGGCTACTCTTTTACCCGTGCAGCAGCAAACCGCGGGGTGGGACCCCGCAACCAGACTTTCCGAGCAGGCACCCGGCGTGTATTTCGCTGAAGGGCCGGCGTCCAACTGGATAGTGGTGCGGGACGGCACGGGATTCATCCTCATTGACAGCGGATATCCCGATGACCGCCGCCATGTCATCGCGTCGCTGCGCCATCTGGGCCTGGAACCTGCGGACGCCCTTGCCCTGCTGGTCACGCACGGCCACGTGGACCATACCGGCTCCGCGGCATTCTTTTCCGAGTCCTTCGGGACCCCTGTCCTGTGCGCTCCCGCGGAGTTGGCGCATGTGCAGGGGAAGGAGAAGCACCAAGTCACCCTGGGCCAGGTCCTCAGGCGAGCGTGGCGGCCGCGTGTGTTCCGCTGGATGGTGCACGCCATCAGGGCCGGCGCGCTGGCGGCCAGGCCCGCGACGCAGGCGGAGGCCTGGGACGACGCCACACTCAAAGCCCTGCCGGGCAGCCCTGTTGCCATCTCCGTGCCCGGGCATACGCCCGGCAATGCAGCAATCCTTCTTCCGGCTGCGGGTGCCATCGCCGTTGGAGATTCGTTTGTCAGCGGCCACCCGATCAGCCGGACGTCCGGTCCGCAGATGCTGCACGCGATGTATCACTCAGACCGGGCCGCGGCGCTGGCCTCCGTGCGGACCCTGGCCGGCGTTGATGCCCCGGTTGTCCTGCCCGGCCACGGGCCGGCCCTGCGCATCCAGCTGGACGAAGCGGTAGCCGGCCTGGTCAGCCAGGCCGGCTCGGCAAGTCCGGGCGGGCGCCGTAAGTAAGGCCGCATCCGGGCATCCCGGTCCCGGAAGGGGCCCAGGGGCACAAGCTAGAACTTTCCGTACCGTGCCCGGGCCATGGAGTACACCCCGTAACAGATGAGCCCTGCGGCGATGGCGCCCAGCAGGAACACCCCATAAGGCTGCGAGCCCAGGGTCTTCAGCCCGCCGTCCAGGCCGGAGGACTTGGAAGGGTCGGCAGTTGCGGCCGCCACGATGATCAGCACGCCAACGACGGCGAGCACCACGCCTTTGGCTGCGTAACCGACTGTTCCGAGCCACTTGACGGCGGTCCGGGCGTTGCCCGGGTCCTGCAGGTCCTTCATGAACTTCCGGGTGATGCCGCGGTAGGCGTAATAGACGCCGGCGCCGATGATTGCCAGCCCCACCGCTATCACAAGAACCACGCCTGCGGGCGCTCCCATGAGCTTTGCCGTGAAGTCACTGGCGGACTGGCTGGAGTTCTTGCTGCCCCCGGAGGCGAAGACGGCGAAGGTGAAGGCAAGGAAACCGAAGACCACGGCCTTTCCCCCGGCGCTGGCGGCAGCCTTCAGCTTCTTCTTGGAGTCTGTCTCGGAGCGCGCCCCAATAAACGCCTCACTGAGCATCCACAGGGCAAGCGCAGCGCAGGTCACCGCCCCGACCCACAGCAGGATGCCGCCGCCGGGCTTGGAAGCCAGGGATCCGATCGCCCCGGACTGGTCGGCTTCACCACCCTGGCCCCGGTCCACCTGCAAGGCGATGGCTCCGATCAGGATGTGGACCAAACCGATGAAGACAAATCCGGCACGGGCCAGAATACGGACCGCGGGGCTGCGGCTCGCCGACGCGGCCTCGGATACTGCCTTGTTCGCTCCCTGCGACGCGTTGCCCATGGCCGGCCCTTCCTCAATATGTAGTTGGTCTTCTGTCCCCGGTCGGCGTCCCCCGCCTGCCTGCGTCACGGAATGCTTTAGTGTAAATCCGTCCGCGCTGTCCTGACAGGTCCCCTCAAGTTCCGGCCAGGCACGGTTGGCCACTACAGTCGAAGCGGTGCATGCCAAACAGAACGCTGAGCAACTGACCTCGCTGGACCTCCCGGGTTTTACGGCCGACCAGGCCGAAGACGGCTTCGTCCGGGTGCGGGGCGCCCGGGAGAACAACCTGCGCAACGTCAGCGTGGATGTGCCGCGGGATGCCATTGTGGCGTTCACTGGAGTATCGGGCTCCGGCAAGTCGTCCCTGGCCTTTGGCACGATCTACGCCGAGGCACAGCGCCGGTTCTTCGAGTCCGTCGCGCCATATGCCCGCCGGCTCATCCAGCAGGGCCACAACCCCAAGGTGGAGCAGATCACCGGGCTGCCGCCCGCCGTCGCCCTCCAGCAGCGCCGGGGCACAGCCACTTCCCGGTCCACGGCAGGGACCGTCACCACGCTCTCCAATTCGCTGCGCATGCTGTTCTCCCGCGCCGGCAGCTATCCCGCCGGAGCTCCCCCGTTGGACTCGGACGCTTTCTCCCCCAACACCGCGGCAGGCGCCTGCCCGGAATGCCATGGCCTTGGCACCGCCCACACCGTCACTGAAGCATCACTGGTTCCGGATCCGTCACTGAGCATCCGCGACGGCGCGATCGCCGCCTGGCCCGGCGCCTGGCAGGGCAAGAACCTGCGGGACATCCTGGCCCACCTGGGCTACGACGTCGACACCCCCTGGCGGGAACTGCCGAAAAAGGACCGCGACTGGATCCTGTTCACCGAGGAACAGCCCGTGGTGGAAGTGACGCCGCAGCGGGACCGCGTGGCCAAGCCGTACAAGGGCCGGTTCTGGAGCGCCCGGAGCTACGTGATGCACACACTGCTCGATTCCAAGAGCCCCGCCATGCGGGAGAAGGTGCTGCGCTTCATGGAAACCGGACCGTGCCCGCGGTGCGGCGGAACGGGGCTTCGGCCCGAGGCCCTTGCGGTGACCTTCGCCGGGCACACCATCGCCGGGCTCAATGCCGTGCCCATGACCGAACTGGCGGAGATCATCCGCCCCACCACCCTGCTGGCCACGGCAGGGACGGCATCGCGGAAGCAGTCATCCGAATCCAACGAAGTGGCCGTGGCCATCACCCGGGACCTGCTGCAGCGCATCAGTGTGCTGTTGGATCTTGGCCTGGGCTACCTGGCGCTGGGCCGGGCCACGCCAACGCTCTCGCCGGGCGAGATGCAGCGGCTCCGGATTGCCACCCAGCTCCGGTCCGGGCTGTTCGGGGTGATCTATGTGCTGGACGAACCGTCGGCCGGCCTGCACCCCGCCGACGCCGAACCCCTCCTGGCTGTGCTGGACCGGTTGAAATCATCCGGAAACTCCGTGTTCGTGGTGGAACACAACATGGATGTGGTCCGGCGTGCCGACTGGCTGGTGGATGTTGGTCCCCGGGCCGGCGAAGACGGCGGGCAGGTGCTCTACAGCGGGCCCGTTGAGGGCCTCGACGCCGTGGCAGGGTCGGTGACCCGGCCGTTCCTGTTCCCAAACGGTTCAGCAGGGTCAGTGGACGACGGCGGCGCCGCCGGGGGTGCGCCGCGGAAACCCTCCGGGTGGCTGGACCTGCGCGGCATCAACCGGCACAACCTGCGGAACCTGGACGTGGCCTTTCCGCTTGGTGTCCTGACAGCCGTCACCGGCGTATCCGGCTCGGGAAAGTCCACCCTGGTCAGCAAGGTCCTGGCGGACGTCGCCGGCACGTCCGGGCCAGCCGGCGACGACAACCTTGAACCAGGTGACGAGCCCGGCGCGGACCGTGACGAAGAGGGTGTGGGCAGTGTGGGGCGGGTGTCCGGGCTGGAGCGGATCGACCGCACGGTAAAGGTGGACCAGAAGCCGATCGGCCGCACGCCCCGCTCCAACCTGGCAACATATACAGGCCTCTTCGATGCCGTCCGCAAGGAGTTCGCTGCCACCGGCGCCGCCAGGAGCCGGGGTTTCGGGCCAGGACGTTTTTCCTTCAACGTGGCCGGCGGACGGTGTGAAACATGCCAGGGCGAGGGCTTCGTCGCGGTGGAGCTGCTCTTCCTCCCCGGCAGCTACGGTCCGTGCCCCGAATGCAACGGCTCGCGCTACAACCCCGAAACCCTGGAGGTCACCTACCAGGGCAGGACCATTGCGGACGTGCTGGGAATGACGGTCAATGCCGCCGCCGGTTTCCTGGTGGGGGTTCCCGCCGCCGCGCGGTCCCTGCAGACACTCCAGGAAGTAGGCCTGGGCTACCTTCGCCTGGGCCAGCCCGCCACCGAGCTGTCCGGGGGTGAGGCGCAGCGCATCAAGCTGGCCACCGAGCTGCAGCGCGCCCGCCGCGGCCACACGCTGTACCTGCTGGACGAGCCCACCACGGGACTGCATCCGGCCGATGTCGAACTCCTGATGGCGCAGCTCAACCGCCTGGTGGACGCCGGCAACACCGTGATCGTGGTGGAACACGCCATGGATGTGGTTGCGGCCGCGGACTGGGTGATGGACCTGGGACCGTCCGGAGGCGACGCCGGCGGGAAGCTCGTCGCCGCCGGCCACCCCGCCGCCGTCGCACGTTCAGCCAACAGCCGCACAGCGCCCTACCTGGCAGCCGCCCTCCGGGACCGGAAGGCCGGGGACGGAACGGTAGCGGGCAACGCCCTTGCCCCGGACCGCGCAGAGGCGTAGGACGGAGGAATGCGTTCCCGGCCGGCCATGCCCCCTCACACTGTGCTCCAAGGCAGGGTGGCGGTGGTGACCGGCTCCAGCCGCGGGCTGGGGTTTGCCATGGCCCGGGTGCTGGGCCTGCATGGCGCGGTGGTGGTGCTGGCATCCAGATCGGACGACGACGTTGCTGCGGCCGTCGGGCGTCTGCGCCTGGAAGGCATCGCGGCGGACGGAAGACGCTGCGACACCGGCGACCCGGCGGACGTTGACGCACTCCGCGACATGGCCCTCAGCCGTGGGACGCTGGACATCTGGGTCAACAACGCCGGCACGCCAGGGGTCTACGGACCGACGGCATCGACGCCCGTGGCTGACTTCACACGGGTGGTGCGGACCAACATCCTGGGCACTTTCCACGGTGCCAGGGCTGCCCTGCCGGTGTTCCTGGAGCAGGGCCATGGTGACCTTGTGAACCTCTACGGCCAGGGTGACCGCGGTCCCGTGGCGCTGCAGAACGCCTATGCATCAAGCAAGCGGTGGGTCCGCCAGTTTACGGAGACGCTTCGGCTGGAAACCAAAGGTACGGGGGTCCGGGTGCACGGCATGAATCCCGGCCTGGTGAAGACGGCCCTCCTGGGAAAGGTCGCGTCCCAGGCCGGGTACGAACAGCGTCTCGGTGCACTGCAGGTGGTGGTGGGCCTGTGGGGGCAGAGTGCCGACCAGGCCGCTCAGCCAATCGTGAAGCTGGTGACGTCCGACAAAGCGGAATACCGGTTCCTGACCACGAGGCGGCTGGTGACCCACGGGCTGCACAACGTCCTCGCCGGCCGCCTGCGGCGGACAAACAGGATGCCCCTGGAGGTCACCGTGGTGGACACAGACCTGGAGCCGTGACAGGGCCGCTCCCCCTCCCCGTTGCGCGCCCGCGCGCCGTCAGGGAACCGAGACCTTGCCAATACAGGCTTGTGACGCGGAACACACTATGCTCGACAGCACCATCGGGATCGCGGGAAGAGGCACCATGAGCATCGACACTGAGGTTGGGTCCATCCACAGCACCGGGGATGCAGCGCTGGTCACCGCGGCAGCGAATGCCATCACCACAGCCGTTGCCACCGCCATGCAAAGCGTCCTGGAACGTCACGCAGCCTACAATTGGGTCTGGACCGACGAAATCCGCTGCCGGGGGTGCGGAGCCAGCCTGCCAATACCGTACCTTTCCAGCACACGGGCCAATGCCGACCTCGTCTTCGAGGCCCACCGGTCCGCGGAAGTCGGAACCCTCCTGGCCACGGGTTCGGAGTCCCCGAACCGCCGCTGACCGGTCGCAGCGGCACCCACGGACCGGCACTCTCCTGCCGGACGCCTGGCCGCACCCTTCCGGCATCTGCCAGGCGCCGCCGTCGTACGCCCTTCATCGTTGCTGCAGGCAAATATCGGCCCGGCTCTGGACTCTTGACCGGGGCCCAACGAGACTGGCTACAACAGCTGGCCAGGCGCAGATTCCGAAGGGTCGGACAAATGGCCGGCTGCATTCATTGGGGTTTTACCGTGAAGCGATTTTCGCGGCATTGAAAGGACCTGGCCATGCCGGACTTTGCACCGTTCTTCCCGTTAATTTCCACTGTTTTGGGCGTACTTGTTGCCATTGCCTTCATTTGGGTGGCGACGAAGCTCATGTGGAAGGTGGCTGAACCCAACGAGGCCCTGATCATCTCCGGACTGACCCGGGGAACCCTTGAGACCCGGGCCGGAATGGACTTCAAGATTGTGACCGGCAAAGGCGCCCTGGTCCTTCCCGGCCTCCAGACGGTGCGGACCCTGTCGCTGACACTGAACGAAACCGAGCTCAAGGTTTCCTGCGTGACGTCACAGGGTATCCAGGTCATTGTGGAGGGCGTCGTCATTTACAAAATAGGTGACGCACCGCCGTTCATTGCAAATGCGGCCCGCCGTTTCCTGGGCCAGCAACCCAAAATGGAAAGCCAGGTCTACAACGTCTTTGAGGGCCACCTCCGCTCCATTATCGGCAGCATGACCATGGAGGAGATCATCCGCGAGCGGGACAAGCTTGGGTCCCAGGTCCGCAGCGCCAGCGGAGTGGAGATGGAGAAGCTGGGCCTGGTGGTGGACTCGCTGCAGATCAAGGACCTGCAGGACCCAACCGGCTACATCCAGAACATCGCCAAGCCGCATATTGCGCAGGTAAAGATGGAGGCCCGGATTGCCGAGGCCACCCGCAACCGGGAAGCGGCGGAGAAGGAGGCGGAGGCTGCGGCCCTGATCGCGGACGCGCAGAGCGTTTCGGCAATCCGGCAGTCCGTGGCGCAGGCCAACGCGGAACGCGCCAGGGCGAACGCAGCCCAGGCCGGGCCACTCGCAGAGGCCACGGCCCGGCAGCAGGTGGTGGTCCAGGAAACCGAAGTTGCCAAGCTTGAGGCGGACCGTGAGGAGCAGAAGCTGCAGACCAGTGTCCGCAAACCCGCTGATGCGAAGGCCTACGCCAAACGCACCGATGCTGAAGGCCAGAAGGCGGCGGACATCAGCGCCGCCGAGGCGCTGGCACGCCGCACCGAGCTCGAGGCGCAGGCGAACGCGCGGCGCACGGAACTCCAGGCCCAGGCAAATGCCACCGCAGCTGCCGCCGCAGCCGGAGCAACCAAGGTCACCGGCGAGGCTGAAGCCGCCGCCACCAGGGCCAAAGGCGACGCCGCGGCGTCCGCAATCAAGGCCAAGGCGCTGGCCGAAGCGGACGGCATCAAGGCCCGGGCCGAAGCGCTGGGCACCAACCAGGACGCCGTCATCTCCCAGCAGCTTGCCGAGAACATGCCCGCCATCATCGCCGCTGCAGCCGAGCCCTTCTCCCACGTAGGCAACATGACCGTCCTCAACGGCGGCGAAGGCGTCAACAAGATGCTGGGCGGCATCCTGGCACAGGCGGGCGACTACCTCCCTGTCCTGGCGTCAGCGCTCCGGAAGGGCGAAGACACCAAGCGTCCGCATAAGTCTGCCGGTGCTTAGGGCCGCACATGCGCAAGGACGTTGACCGGAGCCTGACGGGGAAGATCGGCCGGGTGACCGGGCGCATCGGCCCGGGCACCATCGGGGAAGTCATGCTGCCCTACCTCGGCGGCATCATGGCGTTCCACGCCCACCCGTTCGACAAAACCAGCGACTTCCCGGTGGGCAGCGAGGTGCTGGTGATCTACTACGAGCCGCCGCAAACGGTGTATGTGGACGAGCTGCCGGACGTGCTGAAGCACGCGGAGTAGGTCCTTTCACCGTGCCCTCGTTCGCGGTGTAGCTACCGCCCGCCCTCCATTTTCCGGCTGCGCTGTTCCTCAGCCATGGGTCCGTAGGGATAAACGCCGGCCTCTGGCTGGCTGGCCTGGGAAAGCCGGTCCACTTCATCGGCACTGAGCTGCAGTTCGGCGGCGGCGAGGTTGTCAGCGAGCTGTTCCGTGGTCCGCGCCCCCAGAATCACCGAGTTAACAGCCGGGCGGTCCGCCAGCCAGGCCAGGGCCACCTGGGACGGGCTCACGCCGTGGGCGTCGGCGATGTCCTGGACGGTGTCGATGACAGCCCACGTGCGCGGGTTCTCGTTGCGCGCCTGCCACGCCTCCATGCCGCGTTTGGGGTTTTCCCCGAGGCGGGTTGCACCGGTAGGCTGCTGGTCGCGCTTGTACTTGCCCGAGAGCCAGCCTCCGCCCAGGGGCGACCACGGCAGCAGGCCGATTCCTGCGTCGAGGGCTGCCGGAACGATCTCGAATTCGATGTCGCGGACCAGCAGGCTGTACTGGGGTTGCAGGCTGACGGGCGGGTTCCATCCCTGGTTGCGTGCAACGTGCACAGCCTTGGTCAGTTGCCAGCCAAGGAAGTTCGAGAAACCGTAGTAGGCGATTTTGCCGCGGCTCACAGCGTCGTCCAGGAAGCGGAGGGTTTCCTCCAGCGGGGTGATCGGGTCCCAAGCATGCATCTGGTACAGGTCGATCTGCTCCACGCCCAACCGGCGGAGGGAATCATCAAGGGCGCGGGTCAGGCGACGCCGTGAGGTTCCGACGTCGTTTGGTGCCGTCCCCATGGGAAAGCGCCCCTTCGTGGCGATCACCGCCCTGTCCCTCACGTCGGGGCGCTTGGCCAGCCAGCGGCCGATGACTTCTTCCGACACTCCCGCACTGTAGACGTCCGCGGTGTCGATGAAGTTGCCGCCCGCGTCGAAATAGCTGTCAAGGATGGCATGGGATGTCTCCTCCGTCGCCTCCGCGCCGAAGGTCATGGTTCCCAGCGCGTAACTGGTGACCACGGCGCCGCTGTGGCCAAGGGTTCGATGCTGCATGGCTTCTCCTCGTATTCAGTGGTTATGGGGCGGAAAGTGGCGGGCAGCCGCGTCCCTGGTGGTGGTACGGATCCGGTACAGGCTTGTGGTTGCCGTGATGTAGAGGTCCTGGCCGTCGGAACCGCCAAAGCACAGGTTCGAGACCGTCTCGGGCACTGGGAGGGTGTCCAGGAGTTCGAAGGACGGTGAGTAGACCCTTATGGACGGGCCGGCGGAGGTCCAGATCCTGCCTTCGACGTCCACCCTGAGGCCGTCGGCCGGGTGGCCGTCCTCAAGCTCGAGCGTCCCCGTCCTGGCGCTGCAGCGTCCCTCATGGACGTTGTACGTTGCGATCCGCAGCGGAACGCCATAGCGGGAACCGGCCGTATCCGCGACGTAAAGAACGGACTCGTCGGGCGAGAAGGCAAGCCCGTTGGGGTGCACCAGGTCGGTGATTTCGGCCGTCATCGATCCGGAATCCGGCTCGAAGCGGAAGACATGGCAGCCACCATATTCCTGCTCACCCTCGTGGCCTTCCCTTGTCCCCGGCAGAATTCCATAGGGCGGGTCCGTGAACCAGATGCTTCCATCGCGGGCGATGACCACGTCATTGGGTGAGTTCAGCCGGTGACCCTCGAAGGAATCCACCAGGCCCGTCACTATGCCTTCGCGGTCGCGCTCCACCCGGCGCTGCCCGTGGCTGCACTGGACCACGCTGCCGTCGGCGTCGAGGGTGCGGCCGTTGGTGAACTCGACGCCCACCGCGTAGTCCCGGGTGGCCCCGGTGGCGGGATTGAACTCGAGGATGCGGTTGTTCGGGATGTCGCTCCACCGCACGGTTTTCGAGGACGGCACCCACACGGGGCCCTCTGCCCAGACCGAACCCGTGAAAAGGCACTCGAGCCGGCCTGTGGTTAGTTCGTCAGCCAATGGAGCTCCTTTGCGTTCCAGGTACCTGCCGCCGGCTTGCCGGCAAGGGGACGGCGTCCCGGCCCGGGGGACCAGGGATCCCACAGGCCCGAACTTACCCTAGCCCTGGCGTTGGGTCTGCGGGACGCGCAGGCTGCCGTACCTTTCCATCCGGTGCCACCGAAGGTGCACTCCGGCCACTGCTGTGACGACGGCCTGGATGACCACCAGGTACATGAGCTGCCGGTAGACGAACTGCTGCAGGGGAAGCGTCCAGAGCGGGCCGAGCCGTTCCCTGTCGAGCCGGAACGCGTAAGCGGCCATAAGGAATTGAACCGCCAGGAACAGGAGCCACAGCACCCCGATCCGCAGGGGGTTAAGGAAGATCAGGCCGTACAGGGCAAAGACATCAACGACGGGCGCGAAGAGGGGAAGCAGTACCTGGAGGACAAACAGGTAGCCGAGCCCGCGCCGGCCGAGCTTCCCGGCCGCGCCTTTTTGCAGCACAGCCCCCCGGTGCTTCCACATAGCCTGCAGGGTGCCGTAGCACCAGCGGTACCGCTGGCGCCACAGGGCGCCGAGGGTTGCGGGCGCCTCCGTCCAGGCCCTGGCATCCTCCTGGTACACCACGCGCCAGCCGTCCCGGCACAGTGCCATGGTCAGGTCGGTGTCCTCAGCGAGCGTGTCATCGCTGACACCGCCGACGTTGCGGAGGGCCTCGATCCGGAAGGCCCCAATTGCCCCGGGAACGGTGGGCATGCATTCGGCGACGTCGAACAGCCTGCGGTCGAGGTTGAACCCGACAACATACTCGATGTGCTGCCACGCACCCAGGATGCCTCCCCGGTTGGCCACCTTGGTGTTGCCGGAGATCGCGCCCACGCGGGGGTCCGCGAAGGGCTGGATGAGGGCGCGGACTGTATTCGGTTCGAAAACGGTGTCACCGTCCACCATGACAACAAGGTCGTGGCCCGCGGCCTGGATTCCGGCGTTCAGGGCGGACGGTTTGCCGCCGTTCTCCTTGCGGATGACGGTCACGCCGGGCAGGCCGAGAGCCTCCACGATGTCGGCGGTCCCGTCGGTGGAGCCGTCGTCCACCACAATGACTTCCACCGGATGCGTGGAGGCAAGGATGGACCGGACCGCGGCTTCAATTCCGGCGGACTCGTTGTAGGCGGGGACAATCACCGTCACCGGTTCGATGACCGCCGGCCCCACCATCACGTCGACGCGGCGCCTGCCCCGACCAGGCGTGGGGAGGCGCCGCGCTGCGCGGCTGTGGCGGGCAGCGAAGAACATCACCAGGACGGCGCGCACGAAAGTCACGGCGCCGGCGGCAACGAGTCCCCACGAGATGGCCGTGACGACGAAGTCGCTGAGGCGGATGCCCCACACGAACGCAGAGCCGCGAACCTGTTCCACGCTGGATGCGGGGCGCATGCTGTCAATGCCCACCGCATCCCCGACCGTGGTGACGCGGTACCCCTGCTCCGAGAATCGGGAGAGGGCGGAGTCCAGCGCGGCGACGGACTGTTCCCTGTCGCCGCCGCCGTCATGCATGAGAACCACCTGCCCCTGCGGCCCGGACGGCGTGAGATTGTCCTCGATCGCTCCGGCGCCCGGCGTTTGCCAGTCCTTGCTGTCCATGCTGCTCAGCACGGTGAGGTATCCCTCATCCGCCAGCCCCCGCAGCGCGGACCACATGCTGTCCGTAATGGCCCCATTGCCAGCGGTGTAGGGCGGCCGCAGCAGGGACGCGGCCTGGCCGGTGACGCCCACAATCGCGTCCTGTCCGCCCTGCACCTCAAGTTCCCGGCGCCAGTCGGGAGCTGGGCCGAGGTCCGTGTGCGTCAGCGTGTGGACCCCCACTTCATGGCCTTCGGCCACGATGCGGCGCAAAAGATCCGGGTTGTCCACCGATGCGGAGCCCACGACGAAGAAGGTCGCATGGACATGGTGTTCCCGGAGGACGTCGAGGATGCGGGGCGTCCACAGGGGGTCAGGGCCGTCGTCGAACGTCAGGGCGACCGTCCAGTCCGGCGGCCTGACGGACGTTACGGTCCCGCCACGGGAATCCAGCACCGGGCCACCGTGGGAAACGGCATCCGGGACATTCCCGGCGGCCTGGTTCACGGGCACCTGGTCCACGCCGGCACCGCCCAGGTGGTGCAGGTATCCCTGCACCGCCAAAGCCAGCCCCAGCGCCATCAAGGTGGCCAGGAGGACGAACCAATGGGCCCTGACATTCGCGGGCACATTGCTCTTTGCGTTTCTGGTGCCCTTGTTCCGGAGGGTCATGTTACTGGCGGGAAGGGGCCGACGGCCGCATTGCCTGGCCCGGCGCAACACCGCTGGACCCCGGCGCAACACCGCTGGTACCCGGGGCCGTCCCGCTGGAGCCGGGGGCGGTTCCAGCGGCACCGGGAGCCGTCCCGCTCAGTCCGGGTTGAGTGGACGCAGCAGGAACCGGAGCAGCAACAGGGGCGGAAGTCGCGACGGCGGTACCGCCCACCGGGGGTGCGGCCGGTGCGGCGGCCAGGGCCACCGGCACTGCCGCCGGGGACTGCTCAACGGGCGGAGCGGCGGGGCCGGACAAGGCTGCGGCAGTGTGGGAATCAGCCGCTGGTGAAGACGGCGGAATTGACGGCTGGTCGTGGGGGCCTGCCGCGGCGGGAAGGGGCAGGAAGGGCGCGGAGACCCCGGAGCCGCCAATGAACGCGGCAAGCACCAGGACGACGTATCCGGCCACCAGCCCGAGAACCCCCAGGCCAATCAGCTGGACCCGCCGGAGGCGCCGTCCTGAGGCATCAACAAAAACGGGTCCGCGCGGGGAACCTGCGGGCAGCTGATCGGAAGTCTTCTCAGGGGCTTTCATCGAGCATCAACCTTAGGGGACCCGGATTGGCTACCACAAAACGCGGGCCCCCGGCCCCTGGCCAACGGCGGGGTGGAAATCCAGGGGCGGGCCGTCACCATTCCACCCCGGCGCCGGCAAAGGCGGGCACCACTTTGGCCGGTCAAAACGAAAACGGCGTTCGAGTGCCACAACCATGGCATTGGTGTCGGATAGAATCCCCTCTCGGCGAGTCCCACTCGCCTCGATACCCGCTAAAGGGCGGAGGTTGACAGCAGAATACAAGGGGAAGCAATGAGGCATGCCGCGGCTAAGGTCCGGGCGCACGGCACCAACGGCTCCGGGGCCAGACGGGACATCCAGGGCCTCCGCGCACTGGCCGTTGGGATCGTCGTTATCTACCATCTTCGGCCTGAAGCCCTCCCGGGCGGGTTCGTAGGAGTCGACGTGTTCTTCGTCGTCTCGGGCTTCCTCATCATCGGCTCCCTTGCCAGGGAAGCGTCAAAGAACGCGTCAATCTCCGTTCCCGAGTTCTACGCACGGCGCATCCGCCGCCTCTTTCCGGCGTCGGCCGTTGTTTTGGTTGCAGTCCTGGCCGGGGCAATCCTGCTGCTTGCCCAAAGCCGCTGGCAGAACATCTCCTCCGATGTCCTGTTCTCGCTGCTCCAGGTACAAAACTGGCATCAGGCCCTGTCCGCAGTCTCATACGCCGGCGCAACGCAGGAAGTGTCTCCCCTTCAGCACTTCTGGTCCCTTGCCGTCGAGGAGCAGTTCTACCTCGTCATCCCGTTCTTCTTCCTTGGCCTGATCTCCGCGGCGCTCGCCACAGGCAAGCCGCCCGGCCGCTTCATCGTCCCGGCGTTGTCCGTGACTGCCCTGGCGTCGTTCGTCTACAGCATCTACCTGAGCGACCATGAACACACCATCGCGTACTTTGCCACGACGACGAGGATCTGGGAACTCGCCGTCGGCGGGCTCGCCGCTCTCCTGCCGGCACTGCCGAAACCGTCCGGCCGGCTTGCAGCGGTCGGCGGGTGGCTGGGCGTCTCTGCCATCGTCGTCCCCGCTTTTCTCTTCAGTACTGACATTGCCTTCCCCGGCAGCATCGCCGCCATTCCAGTACTCGGGACCGCCATCCTCTTGCGCACTGGCCCTCCAGCAGCAGCCGTTCCGTGGTCCGCCTCCAGGTTCCTTGCCATCCGGCCCATGACGCTCGTCGGAGACGTGTCGTATTCCCTGTATCTGTGGCACTGGCCCGTCATCGTTTTCGCTGTCGCGCTGTTGGGCCGCACGCCACGCATCAGGGAAGCGCTGCTTCTCGCCCTGCTCAGTCTTGTCCTCGCGGTAGCCTCCTACCACCTGGTGGAACAGCGCTTCCGGCACCGCTCAGGGAATGCTGGCTGGAGCGTGTACCGCCGGACTTACGCGATGGCGCTGTGCGGCGCGATGGTGGTGTCCGTTGCAGCGTGGGCGCCGTGGCAGGTAATTGAGATTAAGCGCGCACAACTGTCGACCGAACTGTCGGACCACGATTACCCCGGCGCCCAGGCGTGGTCCACCCGCCCCGCGCCGGTACCTGCCGGCCTCCCCATCCGCCCTGATCCCTCGGTCGCCATGCAGGATGTACCTGCCACCAGCGCCGGCGCCTGCGGCGTTTATGACCCCGCAGTGGTGCCTGACACTGATTGCTGGTTCGGTTCGGTGGCACAGCAGGACGCGCCTGTTGTTGTGGTTGTCGGGGATTCACACGCCGGCCAGTTTGTTGACCCCCTCATTGCCGTATCCCGGAAGATCCCGCTGAGAATCCGCGCCCTGGTGCGGAACGGCTGCCCGTTTGCCTTGACTCCGCCGCGGTCCGAGACCACCCTCTACGCCAACTGTTCGAACCAAAATTCCATAACTGCCGAAAGAATCGCGGCAGGAAAACCGGACCTCGTCCTGGTTGCCGGGATGCGCGAGTCCGGTTACAGAAAGGCTCTTGGGTGGTCCTGGGCGCCGGATGCCCCGCTTGTCGAGGGTTATGTTCAGACCCTTTCCCGGCTGCGTGCTGCGGGACTGCGGGTCGCGGTCGTCGCGGACCTGCCGTATCCACAGGGCAACCCGGTGGAATGCATTCAAAAGTATGCCGACCACGGCGCTTGCGCCACGCCTGCCTCGGAGGCCCTTGCGGGCGGGGATGACGCGCTTGTTGGGGCGGCCCGCCGGGTTGGAGGCATTGAAATTGTTGACTTCTCCAGGCTCTTTTGCCGGGACGGCCTTTGCCCGGCTGTCATCGGGAACGTCTTGGTCTATCGGGACAACCACATGACCAATACCTTCGCGAAGTCACTGGGACCGGACCTCGCCGTCGCCTTACGCCTGGGGTAGGTGTCTGTTGCGGTTCCGGCAATCCCACAGACGGCGGCGGGGCCCGCTGACAGCCAGACTTCAATAGCGGCCAGGGATTTCGACGGCGGGACTGATGACCCAGGCGCAGGCTTTGGTTAGGATCAAGGTTCCACGCTCAGTCGTTTGAGGCCTTGGCGCCCGCCGTGCCCCCGGGAGCGCCAAGGAGGCAGAGAGGCCACCATGGACGTCACACAGGCTGCTGAATATCCGCTCGATCCCTTTACCCACTACGAACAAATGCGTGAAGCCGCTCCTGTCTTCCAGGACGGCCAATCGGGGAGCTGGCACGTGTTCCGGTATGACGATGTTCAGCGGGTGCTGTCCGAGCACGCTACGTTCTCATCCCGCATGGGCGGTGAAAATCCGTCCGGCTCCGGCCAGCTCTTCGCCTCAAGCCTCATCACCGCCGATCCCCCGAGGCACCGGCAGCTGCGCTCCCTGGTGACACAGGCTTTCACGCCAAAGGCCGTTGACGCGCTGGCTCCACGTATCGCCGGCCTCACGGACGAACTCCTGGAGGGGATCGCGGCCCGCGGGAGCGGCGACCTGATCAAGGAATTGGCGTACCCGCTGCCGGTCATCGTGATTTCCGAGCTCATGGGCATCCCGGCGGAGGACCGCGAGCGTTTCAAGCAATGGTCCGACGTGATTGTCAGCCAAACCCGCACTGGCCCGGCCAGCGACGGGCAGGACGCAACCGCCTCAGAGATGATCGAATACTTCCTGGCCCTCATCGACCAACGCAGGAGCCGCCCCGGCAGGGACCTGATCAGCAGCCTGCTGTCTGCCGAGATTGACGGCCAAAAGCTCACGGTCCCTGAACTGCTCGGCTTCTGCAGCCTGCTGCTCGTCGCCGGCAATGAGACCACCACCAACCTGATCGGCAACGCCGTTCTATGTTTGTCTGAGTCGCCGGGCTCTCTCGAGCGTGTCCTTAAGGAGCCGGCCCTGCTTCCCCAAACCCTCGAAGAGGTACTGCGGTTCCGGTCGCCGGTCCAGTCCATGTACCGGGTGACGGTGGCGGAGACGATTTTGGGCGATCAGCGAATCCCGGCCGGGGCACCGGTTGTTGCCTGGATCGGGTCCGCCAACCGCGACGGGCAGCAATTCGAGCGGCCGGCCGAGTTCGACATTGACCGCAACCCCAACCGTCATCTGGCGTTCGGCCACGGCATCCACTTTTGCCTCGGCGCGCCCCTTGCCCGGCTGGAGGCCAGGATTGCGCTGGAGGCACTGCTGGCCCGCTTGCCTGGGCTCTCCTTGGCTCATGAAGCGCAACTGGAGCGGATGGAAAGCACCATCGTTTACGGACTGAAGGCACTTCCCGTCAGGTGGCAGCCTGCCTGACGCACGGACGGCCGAGTCCACGGGGAGACCCCGTATGCACCTGAAGCCGGCACTGCGACCGCCAGCCGCCCGGCATCATTCGGGGGTGCCCGTTTCTGCGGCGTAAGCGGTCGCCTGGGCCCGCACCTGACGGATGTAGGCATCGGACTGGTTGTAGGAGTGGATGGCGTCTGCCCACCCCTGCGGGGTTGTGAGGTCCCGGCCGTGGGCGCACAAATATGTGGCCGCGCTGAGGGCGGCGTCGTCGATGTTGGACGGGTCCGCTGTTCCGTCCCCGTTCCCGTCCCTTCCTGCAAGCCGCCACGTGGAGGGAATGAACTGCATCGGCCCCACCGCGTGGTCCCACCGGGCGTCGTCGTCAAGGGCGCCGCCATCCGTATCCGCGATGGCGGCGAATCCATCGCCGTTAAGGCTTGGTCCCACGATGGGCCCGCTCGCATGGCCATTGCTGTCCAGGCGGCCGCCGCCATAGGTTCCATGGGCTGATTCGACGAAGCCGACAGCAGCCAGAGTATTCCAGCCGATTCGACACATCGGGGTGGCGTCATTGGCCGTGGCGGCGGCACCAACGTAGGCCCGCAGGGCCCGGGCAGGGATACCGGTCTGGGTGGAAGCCTCCAGCAGCCACTGGGCGTCCGGGCTGCGTGTTACGTTGACGGCGGTGTCGATGCCGGCGGGGCCGAGTGCGAAAGTTGCCCCTGCCCGCGGCGGTGCGGAAAAGGCCACCCGGGCGTCCGCGCCTGGCTGCCGGATGAGCCAGAAGGAGACAGCAGTGCTGATGCAAACGACAAACAGGCTGAAAACAACAAAGCGTTTTACACGGAGCACTGACTAATCAAACCATCAACCGCGAGGGCTGAATGACGAGCCGGTTCCCAACCCACCATGCAGCGCCCGGGAACATCGTCGGATCCATCTTCTTCAGCACGCAGTATCGGTACCATCAGGCATGGGCAGGAAGAACTACCTCATCGAAGGCGGCTCAGGAACCGGCAAGACCGCTGTCTGCGACGAGTTGCGCCGACGCGGTTATCACGCAATCAACGGTGACCGCGAACTGGCCTATCAAGGCGATCCTGAGACCGGTGAACCACTCGCCGGCATCACCGGCGTCTCCGTGCACCATCACCATCTCTGGAGGGTGGACGACGTGAAGGCCCTCACCGAAGACCGGCGGGAGGCGGTGACGTTCTTCTGCGGCGGATCCAGGAATCTCTCAAAGTTCATTGAGCTTTTTGACGCGGTGTTCGTTCTTGAGGTGGACCTCGAAACGCTTCGCCGGCGGCTTGATGCGCGCCCAAAGGACGAGTGGGGAGGGCGCCAGGCTGAACGGAAGCTCATAGAACGCCTTCACGGAACACGGGAAGAAATCCCGTCCGGTGCCATTGCGATCGACGCTACTGCACCACTCCAGAGCGTGGTGGATGACATCCTCCACAGGACCGGAACAGGTTCCGGGAGCTAAGCAGGCGGTTTACGAAACCTGCGCGCGATGGTTGTCTGCAAGGACGGCAAGGTCGCGGATCAGGCGCTGTACCTCATGTTCCCGCCTGCTGGAACGCGAGGTCTGTTGAACCGTGCTGGGTCTTGCCAAGGGCCCCACAGGTGGAGCGGGCACCGGCCGCGTCACCGTATGTTCGTCCTTGGCGGCCGGCGGATTGCTTGTGCTCATGCGGCCCCCCTTGGCCTGGTCAATTGGGGGACTGTCCCCCAAGTCGTAGCTGTACGGCCACTTTAGGAAGCCCTGCGGCCACGGGGAAGATATTTTGTCCACTACAGGGATTTATTGTTTCAATCTTGAGCTTGGCTTCATTGTCGGCTGTCGACCAAGAACCCCCACGGCCTCCCGCCGCGAAGGTGCTGCCAGTGACCGGACCATTGCCTTGAACCGCGGCCATGGCGACCATGGAAAGGTGGGAATGAAGGACAGGCAGCGTGGTCTTGCTTTCACCCTTTGCTTGCCGATTGTGGCCTGGGGAACCGCCGGCTGCGCGTATGAGTACAAAGAGACTGTGCAGAGTCCCATGGCGAGCCCGTCCCCAGTCGCAGATTCCCCTGCCCCCTACGTTGACCCGCTCGTCCTGGAGCGCGAGGTGGGAAACTATGCTGAGCTGGACCGGCTTCTTAAGGCAGTACCTGGGCCTGCGCTCCTTTTCGAGGAGGGACCCCTGGATGGCCCCGTCAGGGGGTTTGGCACGATGGCGAAGGTGCCGGCGGCTGGGCTGTACACCGTCACCGTAGCCTGCGTGGGTGGTTCCGGCGCTGTGGTCTCCGTGGGGCAGGAGCATCCCGGCGCCCCCTTTCAGCCGGTGGAGCTGTGCCTGAAGTGCGCAGGGGCCACGTCCAGGGTCCTCCCACTTGAGCAGGGGTACGTTTTTGCGCATCTGGTGCTGCCCGTTCCGGGCGATACGCCGTGGACAGGGGCGGGGGGCGGAGTACGTGTCACCGGTCCCGGCGCGTCATCGTTGGGCCCGTCACCGGATTCTTTGTTGGACTCCTCCAAAATCGAGTCGCCCAGGGAGAACTAGCGTCTGCTGTGAGGCATATTCCATGTAGACGCAAAGGACCAAGTAATGACCATCCAGGCAAACCTTCCCAGCGCCGGCAGCACCGGGACCACCGCGGGCGGAGGCTACGCAATCCTGGAAACCGCCCGCCGGCAGGTTCTCGGGGACGGCATCGGCCTGAACCAGGCCCAGCTCGAAGAGGTCCTCCGGCTCCCGGATGAGGCGCTTCCAAGCGCCCTTGAATTGGCCCACCAGGTACGGCTCCGCCACTGCGGGGAGGAAGTGGAGGTAGAGGGCATTATCTCCATCAAGACCGGCGGCTGCCCGGAGGACTGCCATTTCTGCAGCCAGTCCGGTCTCTTTGACTCCCCCGTCCGTGGCGTGTGGCTGGATATCCCGGAACTGGTCAAGGCCGCCAAGGAGACAGCCGCCACCGGGGCCACGGAGTTCTGCATCGTCGCTGCCGTCCGGGGGCCCGACATCAAGTTGATGAACCAGATCAAGTTCGCCATCGACCGCATCACCCAGGACGTGGACATCAACATCGCCTGCTCGCTGGGCATGCTGACGCAGCGCCAAGTGGACCAGCTCAAGGAGTGGGGGGTGCACCGCTACAACCACAACCTGGAAACGGCACGCAGCTACTTCCCCGAAGTCGTCACCACCCACACCTATGAGGAACGGCTGCAGACCTGCGCCATGGTCAAGGACGCCGGCATGGAACTGTGCTGCGGCGCCCTTATCGGAATGGGTGAAAGCCTGGAGCAGAGGGCTGAACTGGCCGCCCAGCTCGCAGCCCTGGAACCCCATGAAGTGCCGCTCAACTTCCTCAATCCCCGGCCTGGAACTCCGCTGGAGAACCAAGGCATCATGGACGGCAAGGACGCCCTCCGCGCCATCGCCGCCTTCCGCCTGGCCATGCCCCGCACCGTTCTTCGGTACGCCGGCGGCCGCGAACTCACCCTCGGCGACCTCGGCACCCGCGATGGCCTGCTCGGGGGCATCAACGCCGTCATCGTGGGCAACTACCTCACCACCCTCGGCCGCCCTGCCACCGCAGACCTGAACCTGCTCGTGGACCTCAACATGCCCATCAAGGAACTTCAGAAAACGCTGTGAAGAGAGCTTTTCCCTCCATGCATTCAGCCGCCGGGAACTTTTGCGGGCACTGCGGCGAGGCGTTCGACGGCGGCAACCACCCGCCGTCGAACGCCCACCAACGCTGCGGCGAACGCATGGCAATGGAACCGCCGCGGTACTGCGCCGCCTGCGGGCGCCGGATGAAAGTACAGGTGACGCCGCTTGGCTGGACAGCGGAGTGTTCCCGGCACGGCGTGGTGGTGGCCTGAGCCGGGGGCTTCGCCCACGTCTATTGACTATGGTGTGGCACCGCGCTATACCTCAACTAAGTCCAGCAGCAGGCCCCGCTTCAGCTCAGCCGGAGGCCGCTGTGACATCACCCCTATCCCCCACCCGCTGCAGGATCCTGCGCGTCAGCAGCCACCCCGGACCCCACCATGGCATGGGACCGCCCGTGGTGCGTCCGGGTACAGAGGCACCACGCCAATGACCCCGTTCTTTACGTGAACCAGCAAACCCCTGCTTCCTGAGGAAGTGCCGCAGTGGACACGATTCCGACAGTGCTCCTTGTCATCGGCGTTGCGTTCGCCTGGATCGGCCTGACCGTCCTCGTGATCGTCCATCTTCGCCGCCGAAGGAACGGATCCACCCTGGTGGCATCAGCGCCGTCTACCACGGTCCACCTTCATGCAAGGCCATGGCACAGCCGCATGCGCCGAAACCGTGCCGCTCCACACCCCCGGAGGGTAAGCCTGCGGCGGGCACGGGGCCGAGGCAATACCCCCCACATCTGATCACTGTCTCGAAAGCAGCGCCGCGCTGGACCCATGCATACTGAAAGCACCGCCATGGTCCCAGGCACCAAATCGCCATCAAGGAAGATAAGCCGTGTACCGCCTTCTTCGCTTTGCAGGCCCCGGCAAAGTAGAGATCATCGAGAGCCAGAGCGTTGCCCTCCAGCCCGGAGAGGTTCGGGTCCGCACCCTGTTTTCGGGTATCTCGGCCGGGACCGAGATGACCGCGTACCGGGGCACTAATCCCTACCTGACCTCCGTATGGAATCCCGGGATCCGCCTGTTCCAGCAGGATCTACGTGAACCGCGGCTTGGCTACCCCCTGGACGGGTGGGGATACTCGGAGGTCGGAGAGGTCGTGGAGGTTGCTGCCGTGCCCGACCCGGTCGATGAGGGGAAGGACGCCGGCCGGCCTGTCAAAGTCGGAGACACCGTCTGGGGCATTTGGGGGCACCAGTCCGAGGCTATCCTGCTGGCAAAAACCGTGGCCGGTCACCAACTGCCCGAGGGCATGGACCCGCTCGCTGCCGTATTTGTGCGGGTGGGAGCGATAGCCCTGAACGCCGTCCTGGCAGCTGACCTGGGGGTGGGTTCGACGGTTGCCATTTTTGGCCAGGGCGTCATCGGCCTGCTGGCCACCCGCTTCGCCGTTTTGAACGGCGCGACGGTGATCGCAGTTGACGGAATCAGGGTGCGCCAAAACAAGGCACTCGCTTGGGGTGCGGAGGAAGCCTTGGCGCCGGACCCGGATCCCACAGCCCGGATTCGCGAACTTACCGGCGGCATGGGGTGCGATTGCGCCATTGAACTCAGCGGGAACTACCGCGCCCTCCACGAGGCCACACGGGCCGTGGGTGCCGATGGCACAGTGGTTGCTGCCGGCTTTTACCAGGGCGGCGCGGCACCTCTCCGCCTGGGAGAAGAGTTCCACCACAACCGGGTCCAGATACTCGCCTCGCAAATCGGTTCGGTCCCAAACCGGCTGCGCACCCGGTGGAGCGTTCCCCGCCTGGAACAGACAGTGATCGCTTCGATCGCGTCCGGCGCCCTGGATGCAGCCTCCCTGGTGACCCACCGGTTCGACATCGCAGATGCTGCCAAGGCCTACGAGCTGTTGGATAACAATCCCGAGTCTGCCCTTCAGACAGTTTTGGAGTTCCGATGATCCCGCTCACCGTACAAGAGCAGCACCTGCCCGGTAGCTGCCTGGAGGAGAAATTTGAGAGAGCCGTTGCCTGGGGCTTCGACGGAATTGAGCTCCGCGCCCAAGGCGACCTGGGTTTCCAGAACCGTCTGTCCGAGCTTCGGCGCGCACGGCAGAACGGAGTGGTCATGCCCACCGTATGCGTGGACATGCTTCACTTCATCGGAGACTTTGACGAGGCCCTCCGTCGGGACGCCGTGGTTCAACTTCGATCCCAGCTAAGTGTCATGGCCGAGCTGGGGGGCCGGGGCGCCGTAACCCCGGCCTCGTACGGCATGTTTTCAAAACGCCTTCCCCCGTTCATTCCGCCGCGAACCCAGGAGGAGGACACGGCCGTGCTTGTTGATGTTCTCGGTCAACTTGGCGGGCACGCCGAGCGCGAAGGCGTAGAACTCTATCTGGAACCCTTGAACCGGTACGAAGACCACATGGTCAACACACTCGCCCAGGGCGTGGAACTGCTGCGGAAAGTCGGACTCGGTTCGGTCAAGCTTGCCGCAGACACCTATCACATGAACATTGAAGAAGCAGATCCCGCAGCGGCACTGGAGGCAGCGGGCGCTTTCGTCGGCCACGTCCAGGCCAGCGACTCCAATCGACTGGAACCGGGCGCCGGCCACATCGACTGGGCTCCGATCGGCGCCGCCCTCAAGGCCATGGGGTACCAGGGAACAGTGGCCCTCGAGTCCCGGCTTTCAGGTACCCCCGAACTGGTCCTGCCCCGGGTCCCGGAACTGCTCAGACGCTTCCTCTGAGACGCTGGCCTTCCGGGGGATAATCCATCGGTGGCCGGCGCCTTTGTAGAACGATGCTTTCCTGCCGCCGCTGAACGCCCTCCTACATCCGTCCTGAGGCAAGATCTGCGTCGACATTCGCATCCGCACCGCTCATGTCCTGCGAACTGTCCGAACGCACCGTCTCTTCTTTGGACGCCTGCATTGAGCGCCAGACTGCTGCCCCGGCTGCCAACGCTACGAGCCCTGCGATCCACCACCACATCCGGAAGGCCGGCTGCCGGGATCTCACCGGGCCGCGTCTCTTGGCTCGTGCGGCCGGTTTCGGGCCAACGCGCTTAAGCTGTCCCTGGACCCGTGGCGTCAGTGTCTCCACACCCCCGGCAAGCTCATCGGCCAACCGGCGCAACAGCGCCTGGAGGCGGGGAGAAGCGGTCTCGATGCCTGCATCCAGCCCGGCCACCGCCCGCTGAAGCGCAGCCTGCACACCAGGCGTGGCCCATTCCCTGCCTCTGGCCAGCTGGCCCATGAGGTTCTCGGAGAGATGATGGACCCGCTCGGTTTCAGTCATTGCTGCTCTGCGCATGGATGCCTCCTTGATGTAATGGATGACGACAGACTAGGGCGCGGAGAAGTGCCCAAACAGGGTCTTTGGAACCAAGACAGGTCTCCGGGGCGTCCCGGCGCTCCAGAGGTACAGGGTGCCATGACCAAAGCCCCTACTCCGCCATTGCCTGCGCTATCACGCTGGGAGTTGGGAGTAGCAGCTCCCGGGTCACCGGCGGGCGCGCGTTTGGTCAGGCAGGAGGGTCCCCATGACAACGCAACCACAGCCCGGAGTGCCGCTCGTTTCGGGCGCCGCCGGCAAGGGGTTCTCCTCGTTCACGAGGCGCTATCCCTTGCCTGTTTTCTACCTCCTCGCATTTTCCATCTCCTGGGGCGGAATGGCTGCCATTCTCAGTGCAGGGCACCTAACCGTAACCTGGGCCGCGGCGGCGCTCCCGGCAGGGCCCGCCGCAGCCGGCGTTTCCCTTACCGCCCTTCTATACGGCCGAACAGGGCTTCGGGAACTCGGGACCCGGCTGCGCCAATGGCGGGTGGGCACCCGGTGGTACCTTTTCGCCCTTCTTACTGGCCCGATCGTCATGGCTACGACGGCGGCCATGGTCTCGATGATGTTTCCGGGTTACTACGCGGGCACGACCACACTGGAGGGGACAGCGGCCATTATCCTGGGCGGCCTCCTGGTCGGGCTCGCGGTCGGCATCCTGGAAGAGCTTGGCTGGACGGGCTTTGCCCTGCCCAGACTCCGTAGGCGTTACGGCATTCTTTTGACTGGCCTCATCATGGCCCTGCTGTGGGGAACCTGGCACTACCCGATGTTCGCGGACAGCACTGACCCTTCAGGAGCTATACCAAACGCGGTTATCGTGGCGGTGTTCCTGTTTGCCTGGCTGCCCCCATTCCGGGTGCTGATGGTGTGGGTCTACGACCGGACAGGGAGCCTCCCGCTGGCGATGCTCATGCACGCGCCGCTTTCGGCAGGGGCGTTCATCAACTCTTTCATGGCATCAGGTACGGCGACCGGAATGGCGGTCCTGATGCCGGCACTGCTTTGGGGTGCTGCATTCTGGACGATTGTTGCGGTTGTCTTCCTCGTCAAAGCCCGTCGACTTCGGGACGCAAACCCTTAGCGCACCACCTTGCGGTGGCCTGCGTCCAACCGCTGGGTCCACCCCCGCGAATCGAGGTGTTCCAGCAGTGGAACCGCTATCCGGCGCGTCGTTCCGAGGGCTTGGCGCGCCTGGCTGGTGGTAAAGGGCTGCTCCAGGCCGGCGAGGGTTCGCATCGCAAGGGCCGGCGCCGTTGGCAGCAGCACCACGCCGTCACGCAGCCTCAGCAGGCGGCCCGAGCGTTCTGCAGCAGCCAGCTCCCGCGTGCCCAAACCCAGCGCGGCCAACTCCTCGGATTCCGGGGCCTGGAACGTATCCGAGGTGAGCCTGCGCTCCAGCTCGGCAATTGCCGGTTCGATGGGGCCAAGGTGGCCCCGGCTGCCGGGCAGCCGGATGTGGCCTGCGTCCTGTTCCAGGGCGGCCCCACGGATGACATGGGAAAGCAGCTTCTCGTCGGGCAGGCGAAGCAGGTTGCGGGCTGCCCCCATGGAAAGGCCCGGCGCCAAGGGATCGGATTCCTGCAGCGCCTGGACTGCGTTGCGAAGCTGGTGCTGCCAGGCCTCAAGGACAGGAGCGTGCACCCACCAGTCGTCGATGACCTGCACGCCGGACGGCCCTTCCGGGTCCTGCCCGGACAACAGCCCGAGCCGGCGCAGATGCTCCACCTGCACGGCTTTGCGGGCTGCCACCTCCCCCAGCACGTCACCCGCCGGGTCCATGCCTGCAAGCCGCTGGGCCCAGTGGGCGCCGTCTCCGCGCCGCCGCAAGGCCGGTGGATCGGCGTCGAGGATGCGTGCCCCGCCCAGCACAGAGCGGCTTCCGGGGTCGCGCAGCACCAGCCGGTCGCCCAGGACGAGAGGCAGGTGCCTGTCGAGGACGAGCCTGGCGTGGTCGGCGCCGAAAGGACGCAGCCTGGCCGGCACGGACGCGGTGCCAACATGGACCATGAGCTGCTCCGGCACATCCGTATACGCCACACCGGTGGTCCGTTGGATGCCCACGACGCCGGTGGTGGGCCAGGCATCGGGGGTGAGCAGCGCATCACCGCGCCGGATGTCCATGGCGGAAACGTCGCGCAGGTTGAGGGCCACACGGCTGACTGGCGCCACCGAGGTGTACGAGGTGTCGCGGCTTTGCAGGCCACGGACGACGACGGACCGGGAACCAAGGTGACCGAAGAGGCCCAGCCGGTCCCCCTGGACGATCGTTCCTGCGGCCAGCGTTCCGGTCACCACGGTGCCGGAACCGGTGATCGTGAACGACCGGTCCACCCACAGCCGGACCCGCCCATCTGTGGCGGGTTGGGGCACACTGGCCAGGACGCCGTCGAGCGCTGAACGCAGCTCAGCCAGGCCGGTGCCGTCGATGGCGGACACGGCAACGGCCGGGGCATCCCTCAGACCAGTCCCGGCCAGCTCCACCCGGGTGCGTGCCAGGACGTCCGCCACCCGCTGGCTGGACGCCCGGTCCGCGCGGCTGAGGACCACCACGCCGTGCTCGATGCCCAGCGCCGCCACGGCGTCCCGGTGGTCACTCGACTGGGCCTGCCAGCCTTCGTCGGCGGCGACGACGAAACACACCACCGGCGCGGGTCCGATGCCGGCAAGCATGTTGCCCAGGAAACGCTCGTGGCCGGGGACGTCGACGAACGCAACGTCCTGCCCGGACGGCAACGTGGTCCAGGCGTAACCCAGGTCGATGGTCAGCCCGCGGCGCCGTTCTTCTTCCCAGCGGTCCGGCTCCATGCCGGTAAGGGCGCGGACAAGGGTGCTCTTGCCGGAATCGACGTGACCGGCCGTGGCAACGACGTGCACGGTTCAGCCCGCCCTGCCTGCATCCGCAGCCTCGAGGGCTGCCAGCGCCTGCCGAATGGCCTCGAGAATCCGGTCGTCGTCCGCGGCGGGCACGCACCGCAGATCGATCAGGCAGGAACCGTCGTGGACGCGCGGAAGCACGGCGGGATCGCCGGTACGCAGGCGCCGCGCCAGTCCTTCGGGGAGCCGGAGCGCCCACCCGGGCAAGGCAAAACCGGGGGCGCCCCCGCCGCCCACCCTGCCGTCATGCGGCACCACCGCTGCCCCGAGTTCCTGGGCCAGCCGTTCCGTGCGGCGCCGCAATTGCCCGACGTCGGCGTGCAGCGCCTGTACGACGGGCGGCATTCCGCCGGCCACGGTCGCCTCCAAGGCAGCGAGGGCAAGTTTGTCGGCCCGGACGGCCCGGGCAAGCGGGTGGCGGGCCAACCGGGTGATGACCTCCTTGCGGCCCAGCAGCAGGCCCGCCTGGGGTCCGCCGAGAAGTTTGTCGCCGCTGGCGATGACGACGTCGGCCCCGGCCGCCAAAGCGGAGGCAACATCAGGTTCATCAGGGAGGTGCGGGTCGGGTGCCAGCAGTCCACTGCCAAGGTCGGCCACGAGCGGTACTCCGTGTGCCTGCGTCAGCGGGGCCAGTTCATGCAGCGGAACAGCGGAAGTGAAACCGTCTACCCGGAAGTTGCTCGGATGGACCTTCAGCACGCAGCCCGTATCGGGGCCGAGGGCCGCTGCGTAGTCGTGCAGGTGGGTCCGGTTGGTGGTGCCCACCTCGCGAAGCCTTGCCCCTGTCGATTCCATCAGGTCGGTGAGCCTGAAGCCTGCACCGATCTCAACGAGTTCGCCGCGGCTCACCACCACGTCCCGGCCGGCGGCCAGGGCTGTAGTGGCCAGTACCAGCGCCGCTGCTCCGTTGTTGACCACCAGTGCGTCCTCAGCGGCGGGACAGGCGGCGAGCAGTACCGCCCGGGCCCCGGCGCCACGGCGGGAGCGGTTTCCGTCAGCCAGGTCGAGTTCCACGTCAACGTAGCCGCTGGCTGCGATAACAGCTTCGACCGCGGCCGCGGAAAGGGGTGCCCGCCCCAGGTTGGTGTGGACGATGACCCCGGTGGCGTTCAGCACCGGGCGGAGGGTTGTTGCCTTGCGGTCAGCGACGGCGGCCAGCAGGACTGGCTCCACCTGGCCGGGAGGAAGGTCACCGCGCCGGGCCTGGTCCTGGATGTCCCGGACGAGTTCGCGGATCACACGCTCACTCAGCCGTGACCGGGCTTCGCGGACGGGCGGCAGTGCCAGCAGGTCGTCCGTGCGGGGAATCAGGCGGCGGGGATCGACGTGGTCCACAGCCCTCCTCATATCGCGGCATTCACTGCCGAAAGTTGGCGGTGGCGGACGGGAATCGAACCCGCCAGGCCGAGATGCTCAGCCGCACCGGTTTTGAAGACCGGGGGGCCCACCAGGACCCGGACGCCACCGCGCCTCAATATAGCAGGTCGATTCACGGGGGTACGCTAGGCGGGTGAATGAGGCCCAGACGTCAGTTCAGCAACTTGATGAGGGCGCCGTGGGCGCCCTTCGGCTCACCGACTACGCCCACGGAGGAGGCTGTGCCTGCAAGATCCCGCCGGGTGAGCTCGAAGATGCCGTCCGTGGCCTCATCGGCCAGCCGGGCGCAGAGGTGCTGGTTGGCCTGGACAGTGGCGACGACGCGGCGGCCGTCCTGGTGCGGGACGACCTCGCGGTTCTTACCACGGCGGATTTCTTCACTCCCGTTGTCAACGATGCCTTTGACTGGGGCCGGATCGCCGCCGCCAATGCGCTCTCGGATATCTACGCAATGGGCGGCCGGCCGGTCACGGCCATCAACCTGGTGGGCTGGCCCCGCGGCGTCCTGCCAATGGAGCTGATGACGGAGGTCCTCCGCGGCGGGCTTAGTGTGGCGTCGGAGGCCGGTTGCCCGGTGCTTGGCGGACACTCCATTGACGATCCGGAACCCAAGTACGGCATGGCCGTCACCGGCGTCGCGCACCCGGACCGGCTGCTGCGCAACGACGCCGCCCGGCCGGGCCTGCCCATCACGCTGACCAAGCCGATCGGCGTCGGGCTTCTCAACAACCGGCACAAAGCGACCGGTGAAGTGTTTGCCGAGGCGATAGCGACCATGGTGGGCCTCAATCGCGACGCGTCCGAGGCAGCGGTGGCCGCCGGCGTCCGGGCAGCAACGGACGTCACGGGTTTTGGCCTGCTTGGCCATCTTCACAAGATGGTCCGGGCATCGGAGGTGGGCGCAGTGATCGACCTGAATGCGGTACCGCTGATTGATGGAGCCCGCGAGGCACTGCGCGACGGCTTTGTCTCCGGCGGGACCCGGCGCAACCTCGACTGGGTGCGGCCGCACCTGCAGACCGCACCGGGCATCACCGAAGACGACCTGCTGCTGCTTGCCGATGCCCAGACTTCCGGCGGGCTGCTGGTGGTCGGCGAGCTGCCAGGGCACCCCGTCATCGGCCACACCACTGCCGGCCGGGGCATCAGGATCCGCTGATGCCTGGCGGCCAGGTCAGCTGGCGGTCGTGATCGCGTCGCCGGTTACGCCGGCTGCGCGGCGGGCTGCGAGCCGGGCCTTCTGCGGTTCGATGGTGTACCGCGGGTCCTTGGCAGAGGCCAGCCCCGCTTCGAAGATGCCAAACCGGGTCAGTGCAGAAGCGGCCAGCAACGCCACCCCCGAAGCGGCAGCTGCGACGCGGTTGCGGCCACCCAGCACGGTTCCCAGGCCGCCGGCGACTGCCAACCGCTCGCTCCACTTCAGCATGGTGCCTGCCTTGCCCTGATGAAGGGGCTCGGCTGCCACCGGATCCATCCGGCGCTCCATGATCTTCATGGCAAGCACGTCGCCCACGACGCCAAGCACCGCGAGTTTGCGGGCGGGACCGGTCTCGCGGGCCGGCGTGGTGACCATGGCGAGCCCGGCAGAAGCGAGGCACGCCGAACTGACGAAGACGAACGGCAGTTCCTCGTGCGCAGCGTTCCAGGTGGGGGTGGCGGTGTCGCCAAGCAGCACAGCTGTGTATGCCGCCAATGGTCCGGCGAACACCGCAGCCTCGACGCCCGCCGGTCCTTCCACGGCCTGCAGCACCCTGCGCAAGGGTCCCAGCGGCAGCCGGTTTCCGCTCATCCGGTCGATTTCGGCCACTGCGGCAACGCCCGCACCTGCGCTGAAGGCGCTGAGGATCCAGGAGCCCACGCTCATCGGCGAGGTCACTTTGAAGGTCCGCAGCATATGCAGGAAACGCTCCGGCCTGCCCAGGTCCTTCACCAACGCGACGGCGCCGGCACTCACGGCGGCCAAGGCACCCAGCCGGGCATTCCGGCGAAGTATCGGCCGTCCGGTCAACTGGCCGCCGAGGCCAAGCAGCGCCGAGCCTGCTGCCACGCCGCCCAGGAACAGGTAGATGGCAACGTCATCGCCCCACGGCGCGGGCTTTACGACGGGGCGGCCGTAGTAAGAGGTGAATTCAGGCTCCGGGACCATGGGCACTTCGCGGGAACCGTCCCCGTTGTCCCTGCGGCGGCGCAGGCCGGGTTTGCCGTCCTGCCGGCGGCGCCGGGCACGCTCCGCCGGCCGGAAGCTGTCGAATTCCGAAAGGGTCACGCCCGTCCTCCCAGGAAAGCCAATGCTGCAGCCGCGGCCATGCCCGCTACAGCCATGCCTGCCCGCCGGTACATCTGCGGCAGGTCGGCTGTGGGGACGCGCGGGTCCGGCGGGAGCCCGTACACCTCGGGCTCATCCAGCAGCAGGAAGACCGATCCCGTTCCACCGACGCCGTCGTTCTCGTTCGCACCGTAGAGCCGCGCTTCGGTGAGGCCTTGCGCGTGCAGGTGGGCCACCCGCTCCCGGGCTGTTTCCACCATGTCGTCGTGGTCGCCGAACTTGATGGACGTCGTCGGGCATGCCTTGGCGCACGCGGGCGTCTCATCGGCCACCAGCCTGTCGTAGCACAACGTGCACTTCTGGGCCACGCCCACGTTGGGGTCGGCGGGATGCTTTTCGTGCTGCTCGTCCCGCTGGCCGGCCACCTTCACCGTGCCATTGCTGCGGCGTTCGATCACGCCGAAGGGGCACCCGGCCACGCAGGTTCCGCAGCCGTTGCAGACGTCGTCCTGGACCACCACGGTGCCGAATTCGGTACGGAAAAGGGCCCCCGTGGGACAGACGTCAAGGCATCCGGCGTGGGTGCAGTGTTTGCAGACGTCGGAGGACATCAGCCACCGGAAGTCTGCCGTGTCCGGGGGCGTCGTGTCGGCCTCTGCCAGGTCGGTCGCTGCGGACCCTGCCGTGGCGGGAGGACCAATGCGGGGCATGCCCAAATTGACCAGGGCCCGCCCGGATTCCCGGGCCTCGGTAATGCGTTCCTGGCCTTGCTCAATGAACGCCACATGCCGCCAGGTGCTGGCGCCCAGGGATCCGGTGTTGTCGTAGGAAGACCCCAGCAACTCGAGGTTTCCGTCCTGCGGGTTGTGGTTCCATTCCTTGCAGGCAACTTCGCAGGCCTTGCAGCCGATGCAGATCGAGGTGTCGGTGAAGAATCCCTTGCGCGGATGGTTGTGTTCCCAGTGGGCATCGGCGGTGGGGTCGGTCGGTCCGGACAGCTGGCCCATCTAGTCCTCCGTTGTGGGATCGGTATGCGGGGCGGGTTTGTTGCCTTCCGCCGTCGGATTGGTGACGGCGCTGTTCCCCGTCTCGATGGTCACTCCTGCCTGGGCCTGGTACTCCGCAACCAGGGCAAGCAGTTCCTTCCCCCGCGGACGGCGGCCCGGACGGATATCGCACGAAGCCACCTTGGACTCCTGGATCTGGACGTTGGGGTCCAGGGTCACACCCAGCAGGTCGTTGGCCGCGTCACCACTGACCACGGCATTGCTGCCGACGCCCCAGTGGTAGGGCAGCCCAATTTGATGCACAGTGTGGCCGCCAACAGCCAGGGGCCTCATCCGGTCCGTGACAAGAACCTTCGCCTCGATGGCGGAGCGCGGCGAAATGATCGTGGCCCACCCGTACGGCTCAAGTCCGCGCTCGGCGGCCAGTTCAGGCGAGACCTCGCAGAACATCTCCGGCTGGAGCTCCGACAGGTATGGGAGCCAGCGGCTCATCCCACCCGCCGTATGGTGCTCCGTGAGCCGATATGTGGTGAAGACGAACGGGTAGACGTCTGCCCCGCTGGTGCCGGCGCTCGGTGCGCTGAGGTTGTCCGCGCGGGGGAACACCAGCCGCGCAGGACTTTGCTGCTGCGGATAAAGCGCGTTCGCCACCGGTGATTCCTGCGCCTCGTAATGGGTGGGAAGGGGTCCATCCATGAGGCCCTTCGGCGCGAACAACCAGCCTTTGCCGTCTGCCTGCATGATAAAGGGATCATCACCGCTGAGTGCGGCTGGACCACCGACAGAGGGATCGGGTTTGCTGCCAGGTGCCCGGTCAACCGGGAAGTCCGGCACGTCGTCTCCGACCCACTTACCCTGTTCCTGGTCCCACCAGATGTATTTCTTCCGCTCGCTCCACGGGTTGCCGGCCGGATCAGCCGACGCGCGGTTGTAGAGTATCCGGCGGTTGGCCGGCCATGCCCAGCCCCATTCCGGGGCCGCAGGCCCCTGTTCCTTGCCCGGCTTCCGGTTGGCGGCATGGTTGACACCGTCAGCGTACACGCCGGTGTAGATCCAGCAGCCGGCCGCCGTGGATCCGTCGGCGCGCAGTTCGGTGTATGCCGAGAGGGGCTTGCCCGCATCCGGGCCGTCCAGGTGGCGGCCGTTGATTTCCGCCAGCACGGCTTCACCATCAGGTTCGCCATGCCCGTCCGTGGGGTAGTCCCAAGTGAGGTCCAGCAGCGGACGGTCCCGTTCGTCCTGCGACCCGGCCAGTTTCTCCCGGATCCGCTGGCCCAGTTCGAAGAAGAACTGCAGCTCGCTCTGGCACTCCCCCGGCGGCGACACCGCCTGGTGCCGCCACTGCAGCAGGCGCTGGGTCTGGGTGAAAGAGCCGGCTTTCTCAACGTGGGTTGCGGCAGGCAGGAAGAACACTTCGGTCTCGATGTCCTCGGTGCGCAGCTCCCCGGATTCAATTTCCGGACCGTCTTTCCACCACGTGGCCGACTCGATGAGGTTCAAGTCACGCACCACCAGCCACTTCAAGTGCGACATGGCCAGGCGTTGCATCCGGCCGTGGGCCGAACCCACTGCAGGATTCTGGCCGAGAAGGAAGTAGCCCTCAACTTCATCCTCGAGCATGCCCATTACTGTCTCGTACGTTCCGTGGGCCCCCGTCAGTCTCGGGAGATAGTCGTAAGCCCAGTCGTTGTCCGCGTTGGCAGCCTCACCCCACCAGGCCTTTAGGAGGCTGATGGTGTAGGCGTCGGCATCAGCCCAAAAACCCTTCTGTTGCTTCGAGCCAATGACTGACAGGTACTCCTCAAGGCTGTCATGGCGTCCGGCGCTGGGCATGGGCAGGTACCCGGGCAGAAGGTTGAAAAGGGTGGGGATGTCCGTTGAGCCCTGGATGCTGGCATGGCCACGCAGGGCCATGATCCCGCCACCGGGGCGTCCGACGTTCCCGAGCAGAAGCTGCAGGATGGCGGCGGCCCGGATGAACTGAGCCCCAAGGGAGTGCTGGGTCCAGCCGACGGCGTAGGCGAAACACGTCGTGCGGTCGCGCCCGGAGTTTTCCGTGATGGAGCGCGCCAGGTACTCGAAGTCCGCGGCGTCGATCCCGCACATGTCCTGGACCATCTCCGGGGTGTAGCGGGCGTAGTGCCGCTTGACGATCTGGAAAACAGTCCGCGGGTCCTGGAGGGTGTCGTCGCGCTGCACTTCGGCGTGCTCCAAAGGTGGTCCGCCGCTGCCAAAGGCGTGGCCGGCGGCGCGGGCCGTGGCATCGGCTCCGTGTTCCGAACCTGGCCCGGGCTCATCGATGGCACCGTCCCCTTTTTCCGCATAGGCCCACGATGACGTGTCGTAGGCGCGCTTCTCCGGATCAAAGCCGGAGAACAGCCCACCCAGGTCCTCGGCGTCGCGGTAATCCTCATGGACCAGCGTGGCGGCGTTGGTGTACGCGCTGACGTACTCCTTGAACCACAGGTCATTGGTGAGGACATAGTTGATGAGCGCACCAAGGAGAACCACGTCGGAGCCTGCACGAATGGGAATGTGCTTATCCGACACTGCCGACGTCCGCGTGAACCTGGGGTCAACGTGGATGACCTTGGCTCCGCGGGCTTTAGCCTCCGCTACCCACTGGTATCCCACGGGATGGCACTCGGCCATGTTGGAACCCTGGATAACGATGCAATCGGCGTTGGCCATGTCCTGCAGTGACTGCGTTGCACCACCGCGTCCAAACGAGGCTCCCAAACTGGGAACCGTGGCGGAGTGTCATATGCGGGCCTGGTTCTCGGTCTGCACCGCCCCTGCAGCCGTGAAGAGCTTCTTGATCAGGTAGTTTTCTTCGTTGTCCAGGGTTGCGCCGCCCAGCGAAGCAATGCCCATGGTGCGGCGAAGCAGCCGGCCCTGGTCGTCCTCCTGCTGCCACGTCCTGCGGCGCGTTTCGATGAACCGGTCCGCCACCATCTCGACGGCCGTGGCCAAATCCAGGTGTTCCCACTCCCTGGAGCGCGGCGCACGGTAAAGCACCTTGGTCTGCCGGCCTGGTGAATTGACCAGTTGCTCGCTGGCAGAACCCTTGGGGCACAGGCGGCCGCGCGAGATGGGTGAGTCCGGATCGCCTTCGATCTGGATGACCTTTTCGTCCTTGACGTAGACACGCTGTCCGCAACCCACGGCGCAGTAGGGGCAGACGCTCTGGACAACGCGGTCAGCAGTAGCTGTGCGGGGGGCAATGGCCTGGGTCTTGGCCGACGTGACAGCGGGCCCACGGCCCAGCAGATCCCCCGTCGACAATTGACGGATGACCGGCCATTGAAGGAAACTTCGCGGTGCCATTTGTGGAGCATATCCCGAAGCGCCGCGAAAGCAACAGGACAGCGTTCGCGTGTCTTCCGCAGAAACTACGGCGCCGAAATTCAAGTAGTCCCCACAAAAGTCAAGGAGCACGACGACGGGACGCACCGCCGTCGTGCACCTTCCGCCGGTGCACTCCTCCCCCAGGCGGACGCAAAAAGACATTTGCCCCGGTCCGACCGTCCCCGCGTTCAGCTTCATGGTGGAACGATGGACGCATCAGAAGGTAAAGGGAGAAAATTTTGAACCAGTTTGATAACTCCGACGACGGCGCTGAAGGCGGCGAACGCGGTTCGGATGCGGGCGGCACCCCCGCGGCCCTTACGGTCGACCAGTTACTGGAAGAGAGCCGCAGCGTGCTCGTGCGTGTCCACCCTTCGGATCTTGAGCGGGAAATGGCAGCGGGCGCCCTTGTTGTTGACATTCGGCCGGTGGATCAGCGGGACCGGGACGGCGAACTTCCGGGAGCCGTCGTGATCGACCGCAACGTTCTTGAGTGGCGGCTCGATCCTTCCAGCGCCCACCGGCTCCCGATCGCTGACGACCCCGCCCGCCGCATCGTGGTTGTGTGCAACGAGGGCTACAGTTCCAGCCTCGCTGCGCACACCCTGCAGAGGCTGGGGCTGATCCGTGCCACCGACCTGATCGGCGGTTTCCAGGCGTGGGCGGCGTTGCGCAACCAAAGCAGTGAGTAACCGGCCCCGGGCCAGCGTCCAACCGGATTTCACACGCCTTAGCTGATGCGCGCCCGGGTCCAGTCAGCACGTTTTTTCGTAGTTTTTGGCGGCGTCAATTAATAGATTGACACCCTGCGTGGCACGAGTCACACTGTTGCATATGGTGATCGATGTTGCGTACAGCGCGAACAGGGACGTCCCCGACGGACGCATTGGTGCAGGTCGATCCTCCCCAACCTTTATGACTGCAAAGTTGCGGCAACGCCGGTTGCCGCCTCCAACTCTGTGGTCGCCACGAATCGCACACCAGCCAGCCCTCCCGGGAGGAAACCCAACATGACTGCTTCAGTGAACGTCCCCCTCAAGCGCGGAAAACTCGCTGCATCCCTGCCTGCCGAGCAACTGGCGGAAATCACCGAACTGTTCGAGTTCCGGCGCACGGGATATTCCCTCGATGCCCCCTTCTACACGGACCCGACGATCTTCAACATCGACATGGAGGCCATTTTCGGGCAGCACTGGATCTTTGCCGCCAGCACGGCCGAACTGCCGGAACCGGGCGACTACGTCACTGTCGACTACGGGCCCTATTCCCTGATCGTGCTGCGCAACGACGACGGCGGCGTGAACGTACTGCACAACGTGTGCCGGCACCGCGGCGCCCGCGTCCTGACGGAATCCACGGGATCAACGGGAAACCTGGTTTGCGGCTACCACTCCTGGACCTACTCGCCCAGCGGTGATTTGATCCACGCCTCGGCCCCGGGGGAAACGAAGTTCGACAAGAGCTGCTTCGGCCTCAAGCGCGCCCACGGCCGGGAGGTGGCAGGACTGATTTTCGTCTGCATTGCGGACGTGCCGCCGACGGACTTCGATGAAACCGCAAAGATCTTTGAGCCCTACCTCGCGCCCCACGATCTGTCGAAGACCAAAATTGCCTACCAGCAGAACATCATCGAAGAGGGCAACTGGAAGCTGGTCATGGAGAACAACCGGGAGTGCTACCACTGTGACGGCCACCCCGAACTCGCCTGCTCCCTCTTCCCCACCTGGGGCCTCACGGAGGGGCTGATCCCGACGCACCTTGAGGAAGTGTGGGACCGCAACAAGAACGCACAGTCATCGCTCGAGGAGCGCTGCCGCCGCTACGGCCTTCCCTACGAGGTGGTCGAGGAGCTCGACACGCGCATCGCGGGAATCCGCATCTCACGGGAATCGCTCGACGGCGAGGGCGAATCGTTCTCGCCCGACGGACGCAGGCTTTCCAAGAAACTGCTTGGCGACCTTCCGGACTTCCGCCTTGGCCGCTGCTCGATGCACCTGCAGCCCAACAGCTGGTTCCATTTCCTTGGGGACCACGTCATCACCTTCGGTGTCTTCCCCATCAACGAACACCAGTCGCTGGTGCGAACCACCTGGCTCGTGGCGGACGACGCGGAAGAAGGCGTCGACTACGACCTGGACAAGCTCACCTACACCTGGAAGCAGACAAACCTGCAGGACAAGGCGTTCGTGGAGCTGTGCCAGAAGGGTGCCGGCAGCCCTGCCTACCAGCCCGGCCCCTACATGAAGAGCGAATACCAGGTGGAGGCCTTCATCAACTGGTACGTTCAGCGCGTTCAGGAGCACTTGGCATGACGGAACTCCTTACTGAAACGGTAGTCCAGGAACCCCAACGCATCCGTGGCCTTGAGATGCCGTGGAACAGGGTAATGGGCAGCGCCGAGGCACCCGCCCGCGCTGCACGTGCTTTGGGTCCCTGGCATCCGCAGGAGTTCATGGCGGAATGTGTGGAGACCGTACCCGAGGCCGGGGGCATGATGACCTTCGTGTTCCGCCGCTGCGACGGCGCACCCCTGGCATTCAGGGCCGGCCAGTACGTGAATATCGCCTTTCCCGTTAACGGCGAGGACCAGGAACCCGTGGACCGCAGCTACTCAATCTCCAGCTCACCCACGGAACCCTGGTCCTTCAGCGTCACCGTTAAGCGCGATCCCGGCGGACTGGTTTCACCATGGGTGCATGACAACGTCAAACCCGGCACCGTCCTGGACATGCTGGGACCCGTGGGGGCATTCCACCTGCCCGATGCCGACCGGCGCGCACGGTACCTCTTCCTGGCTGCCGGCGCGGGCATCACTCCGATCATGTCGATGCTGCGGACCATCCACTCGCTGCCCGGTACGGCCAATGTGGTAGTGCTCTACCACGGAGCGGAAGCCGGCGGCTTTGCCTTCCACCGGGAACTGGCCTACATCGCGTCGGTGGACTCGCGCGTCAAGGTCTTCTACGCCCTTGGCGACCGCGGCCGGCCCGAGGAGTGGGATGGCTTCAGCGGAAGGCTGTCCTCGGCCATGATCGACGAGGTCGCTCCTGATGCCAACGGCCGCCAGGTGTACGCCTGCGGCCCGGAAGGTTACCTGAACACCGCCACCGAGCTGCTTAAGCAGGTCGGCGTCGACGACACCTCCATTTACATGGAGTTCTTCTCGGGGGATCGCCAGACACTCCTTGAATACCAGGCAGAAATCGCGCTCGCTTCGGACATCGCGGAGGAGATCGCCGAGGAAATCGCCGATTCCGCCGAGGACTATTTCGAAAGCCAGCCCAGCGCGTTCGGGCTCTACGAGCCTGGCTACGACGACGAGGGAACCTTGAAGGCCACGGGGCTGCCGCTGGAAACGGTCGACCCGGGCCCGGCGGCCGCCGAAGGCGGATCAGATGCGGAACCGGAGGCCGCGTCCCCCGACGCCTCGAGCTTTGACACTGTGGGAACGGGCAGCCTCACGTTGTCCTTCATGCGGACGGGCATCAATGTGCGGATCGGCCCGGACGAACACATCCTCGGAGTGGCCCAGCGTGCAGGCGTCCGGATCGGCGCGAACTGCAAGGAGGGTATGTGCGGCTCCTGCAAAGTCGTCAAGCTTTCCGGCGAGGTGGAGATGAACCACCAGGGCGGGATCCGGGCACGTGAGATCACTGCAGGCAAGTTCCTTCCCTGCTGTTCAACCGCGCTGACCGACATGGTTATCGACGCCTAGCCGCTCGGTCCGGCCCTCCCGGCACCTCAATCCACCCCCCTTGCTTCACGAAAACTGACAACTCTTGCCCCACGGAAGGTCTGATGCAGCCGGCGTCAGGCCTTCCGTGCCAATTCGAACACCAATCATAGGAGCCATGCCCATGTCAGCCAACAAAGCCGTTGCGTACAAGGCACCCGGGATTGTCGAAATCATCGATACCCCCTACCCCACCTTTGAACTGAAGGCCGGCCCCGGAGTCAATCCCGTCAACGTCGGCCGGAAGGTCCCGCACGGCGTCATCCTGCGCACCGTGAGCACCAACATCTGCGGGTCGGACCAGCACATGGTTCGCGGCCGCACGACCGCCCCGGCCGGCCTGGTCCTGGGTCACGAGATCACCGGGGAAGTCATCGAGACCGGGCCCGACGTCGAGTTCATCAAGGTCGGGGACATCGTCTCGGTCCCGTTCAACATCTCCTGCGGGCGCTGCCGGAACTGTAAGGAGCGCAAGACCGGGATCTGCCTGAACGTGAACCCGGACCGCCCAGGATCCGCTTACGGCTACGTCGACATGGGCGGCTGGGTCGGAGGGCAGGCGGAGTACGTCCTGGTCCCTTATGCCGACTGGAATCTGTTGCGGTTCCCCGACCGCGACCAGGCCCTGGAGAAGATCCTGGACCTGACCATGCTCTCCGACATCCTCCCCACCGGATTTCACGGCGCCGTCACGGCAGGTGTCGGCGTCGGGTCAACCGTCTATGTTGCCGGGGCCGGACCCGTAGGACTTGCCGCGGCGGCAAGCGCCCAGCTGCTGGGGGCCGCCGTGGTCATCGTAGGGGACCTCAATGAGGATCGTCTCGCCCAGGCCCGATCCTTTGGCTGCGAAACCGTCAACGTGGCCAACGGCGACCCGGCCGACCAGGTCGAGCAGATCCTCGGCGTTCGGGAGGTCGATGCCGGTATTGACGCAGTCGGTTTCGAGGCCCGGGGGCACGGGCATGGCGCCAAGGAGGCGCCGGCCACCGTGCTCAATTCGTTGATGGACCTCACCGCCGCCGGCGGGTCCGTGGGCATTCCCGGCCTTTACGTCACAGGAGACCCGGGCGCCGCGGACGAGGCGGCCCAGAAGGGTTCACTGTCCCTGTCCCTGGGCACTGGCTGGGCAAAGTCCCTCTCCTTCGCGACCGGCCAGTGCCCGGTGATGAAGTACAACCGGCAACTGATGATGGCGATTCTGCATGACAAGATCCAGATCGCCAAGGCGGTCAACGCCACAGCCATAGCGCTCGATGATGCACCGCGGGGGTACGCGGAATTCGATGCCGGAGCGGCCACAAAGTACGTCCTGGACCCGAACGGCTACCTCAGCAACTAGATCCGGGCAGGAAGCGGGCTGCCTGGGCAGGCTACCTCGTGAGGTCCGCCGGTTCGTCACCGGCGGACCTGCTCCCCCTGTCCGGTATCGCTCCCCGCCGCCTGCGGTTCTCCGGCCGGTTCAGGTGACGGTGAGCTCCGTGTACATCCCTGCCCAGTAGTGGCCCGGGAGATTACAGAACAGTTCATACCGCCCGGGCGGCAGGTCAAGCGTGACCCAGCCGCTCGTGGACGGCAGGATCCCCTCTCCTTCACCTTCGGCGCAGGCAGCGGAGGCCTCGCCCAGGCTGCCGGCCTCGTCGGCTCTTCCGTCCCGGCCCACGGGGCGCGTTCCTGCGCTCTGGGTGCCCGCCACGGGGACGACCAGCATTTCATGGGGAATGGTGCCGGCGTTGACGACCAGGAAGGACACTTGGCCGTGGGCCACGGTGGCCCGGTCCGCGGTCAGGCGCATGCTGCCGCGCATCATTCTGGGACCGGCCATCATGGTCCCGCCCCTGTCGATGGTGGTGACGTTCACGACGGTGCCGGCGAAACTCGGCGCCGCGCAGCGGGTGGTGCCGGGATTCCCTGCTCCGCCCGGATTCGGGCCACAGCCCAGCAGCGCGATCCCCGTCATGGACAACGCGGTCAGCAGTACTGTCGCGATAGCCCCGATCAGGATCTGCGTGCTGCGGGAGAGTGTCTTCACGGCCTGCGTCGGAGAGCAGCCCGGCGTTCATTCAGCTCGGTGGCGTCGATTTCCCCCCGCGCGAAACGTTCATTCAGGATCCGCTCAGCCTCATCATGAGCAGACCCGTAGTATCCCCCGTGCCCCTGGCGTCCGCCGCGGACCAGAAGAATCACGACCGTCACCACACCACCCCAGAACAGCAGCATCATCAGGGCCATGACAATCCAACCGCCCACACCCCAGTCGCCATACCATCCGTACATCATCCCCGGACCCGCCCCTTCAATCCCTGCCGTTCATTCCAGCTTTGCGCGGTCACCGACGGGCGAACAGAGCCATTAGTCACCTGGTTTCGGGCCTTCCCGAAGCCACGGGATTCCCAGGCGTCCCGCCCGTCGCGATGGCTCATTCCGCCGGATCGTCCATCTGTGCTGTGTTCAAACCAAGCCTTGAACAGCAGGCACTTTCTCATCTGGCTGACATGCAGAGCCGGTCAAGGGTCTCGTTCAGGGAGGACTCGATCTGGCTGTCCAGGAGGTCACGCCTGTTCCCGGTGGACGGGTCTTCGAGTTCGGTGGGCAGTGATGGCGTTGTGACTGTCATCGCCGCCTGGTAGCTCCCGTCAGCGCTGCTGACTGCTATGGTCCGGTATCCCCAGAATGAGCCCCTTCCTTCGTGCCGCGACTCCTTCGAGCATCCGTCCGCATGCTCCCACAGGCCCAGCCCGGAGGGGCCAAACCCGGGCATGGTGCTCACCCTGGAAGGGCTCCTGCCCTTGGATACCCTCCACGCCGTTACGGTGGGCAGGCAGGGTCGTTTCGGACGCTCGAAGCAGTGACAAACGCAACGGGAAGGGCGCGCACACTGAACGGAGTGCGCCATACATGGCACGCCTCTTCACTGGCAAAGCGGTTTCGGTGGAGATGCTGCGGGAAATGGAGACCAGCCCGGTTTCGCCCCGACGGACTGTGCCTGTGGGAGCAGGCTCTGCAGCCCTGCACAACTGAACAAAGACCTATTCTGACTGTCTTGGCACCGTCGAATCAAGGGGACAACAAAGCCTCGGACCAGCAATGGTCCGAGGCTCCCCAGATGCGCCTAACGATCGATGCGGACGCTGAGATCCAGGTGGATGTTCTCGGCCATGAGGCGGTCCTGAAGGTACTGGGTGAGGCTCGCATCGGTCGCGGTGTGCGGGCCTTTCGGCGCAGCCCCGCGGAACAGGGCCTGGGTGTTCGTTGACTTGATAACGTCCAGCGGCGTCCACCGGAGATGTCCGTCGGTCATCCGCTCGATGTCGGTGCGGAAGGTGCGCCGGTGGTCGTCTCGGACCGAGGCGCGCATAGTGAAGGGAATGAAAGCAGTGGGCAAGAGGGTCCTTTCGAACGAGGCAGCCAACCGTCGGCGCCTCACTGGGAACAAGCCCAAAACCAGCACTGGTATTCCCTCTAAGCCAGAATGAGGTGGGCGTCACTGACGGACGTCAAGGTCCCGCTTGTTGGGGGCAGGACCTTGAATGGGGACAGGGCCGGCGGCCGTGGCAGCTTTGAGACAGGATGCTGCCCTCTAACCGCCGCCGGCCCAGCCTTTCCCGGGCATCTGCGTGGGAGGGCTCCTGCGCCGATGATACCTGCGTGCCAAGAATCATTTGGGGCCCGGGCCTCGGCTGGAGCTGACACCGGAGCTTGAAAGACGACGCCGGCTGGACGCTTAGCTTTTGGCGTCGAGTCCGGCCTGCGAAATGAGCTCGCTCAGCCACGGCCGGTGTTCGCGGTGGAAAGTGATGCCCTCCGGCAGGCCCTGCACCGATGGGCCCGAGGGGGTGATGTCAATGGTGATCCGGCCCCCGGCAAGGGGCGCATTGGTAATGTGCAGATCCCCGTAGGATGCCGGCAGAGCAGGGTCCATCCAGAAGCCGCCCCGCGACACGTGGGCGTCGTACCGCATCAGGCTGGTGATCAGCATGATGGGTGTGGTGGCCGCCCACGCCTGGGGTGAGCAGGCCGTGGGGTACGGCACCGGTTCGGCCACCTGTTCCCGGCTGAATCCGCAGAACAGTTCCGGGAGCCGCCCGTCGGAGTAGTCCGCCGCTTCAAGCAGGGCCGTGGCGATCCGTTGCGCCTCCTCCACGAAGCCGTAGCGCATGAGGCCCGCCGCGATAATGGCATTGTCGTGGGGCCAAACAGACCCGTTGTGGTAGCTTGCCGGATTGTAGGCGCCCATGTTTGTGGCAAGGGTCCGCACGCCCCATCCACTGAACATTTCAGGCGACATCAGCCGCTCGGCCACCATCGGCACCTTGTCATCATCAATGATGCCGTGCCACAGGCACTGGCCCATGTTTGAGGCGCAGGCATCCACCGGGCGTTTCCTGCCGTCCAGCGCTACCGCGAAGTAGCCGCGTTCCGGCAGCCAAAACGCCTCGTTGAACCTCTTCTTCAGCGCCGCCGCCTCATCGGTGAGCTGCGCGGCCAAACCCGCGTCGCCGGCGTCGTACGCCATCCACGCCCGTGCCTGCAGCGCGGAGTACACCAGCGCCTGCACCTCGCAAAGGGCTATCGGCGGCTCGGCAAGGGTGCCGTCAGCGAAGTTGATACCGTCCCACGAGTCCTTCCACCCCTGGTTTAGCAGGCCGTGGTCATTGAGGCGGCAGTACTCGACGAAGCCGTCGCCGTCCTTATCGCCGTAGTTCCGAACCCAGTCCAGAGCGCGGTCCGCGTTGGGCAGCAGTGCCGCAATGGTTTCCTTCGCGAAACCCCACCGGCTGACGGAGGCCAAAGTCATCACGAACTGCGGAGTGGCGTCCACGCTGCCGTAATAGACCGACTTTCCGCCCAGAGCCAGCCCGGAAGATACCCCAAGCCGTACCTCGTGGAGGATCTTCCCGGGTTCCTCCTCACTCACCGGGTCCACCACGTTGCCCTGGCGGTCAGCCAGGGTCTGCAGGGTGCCAAGAGCCAGTGACGGATCCACAGGCAGGGCCATTTCTGAAGCCCACAGCGAGTCACGCCCAAAAAGGGTCATGAACCATGGCGCTCCTGCGGCCACCACAATCCGCTCCGGATACGCAGGGTCCTCGATCCGAAGTGCGCCGAGGTCGTCGTAGCTGCGCCGCAGCGTCCGTTCGATGGACCGGTTGGTCATCTGCAGCCTGGGTATCTTCGCGACCCATTCCTGGTGCCGCCGATCACTCTGTGAGGTGCCGTGCCGGACAGGGCGTGAAACGTCCTTTTGCCCGGCCGGTGCAACGCTTAGCCGCGTTGTCCAGTGGCCGTAAGCGGGCACCACCGCCTGGTACGTTAGTGCGCCGGCGGTGGCCACGGCCCCGCGTCCCCGCACCAGGACAGCCTTCCGCAGGTCCTGCCATGCCGCGCTGATAATCAGGGAATCACCGTCGGCTCCACGGACGACCTCCCAGCGCCGCTGGACCCTCGCCTCCTTCACCTCGAACAGGTCCGCGAAATCCGAATCGACGCCAACGGAGACGCTGCACTCCACAGGGTTTCCGGAGTAGTTGCGAATGGTGATTTCCTCTATCACGCCGTCAGCGACTTCCCGCAGGCGCTCCACGATCAGAGGGCTGTCCGCGTATCCGTCCCCGCGCGGAACGCGGCCGATGAACAGTGCCCGGTAGGGTTCTTTCGTTTCCGCGGCCAGCGGCTCAAGCGACTGGCCGTTCACTGTCATGCTCCACTCGGACAGGATCCGGGTGTCCTCGTGGAATACACCGTGGGGAAGTTCCGAATGGATGTCGCCGTTGGCGGCGGAGATGCAGAAACATGAGCCTTCCACCAGCGTTACGGTTCCCGCCCCCACCGGCCCCGCCGCTGTGTCCGCATTCCATCCAGCCATGTCCGCTCCTCTGACGGCTACGACCGTTCCCGGCGGAATAGACGATACGCCGCCGCCAGGGCTCATGAAAGGGCCATCGGCAGGAGTGGCAGGGCGTCATCCCGCACATCCTCGACAACGGACTGGAGCGACGTCGACCGCATGAAGACCTGGATGGAACTCCCCCGGACGGCATCGCCGGCGGGACGCGAGTTCATGGGGACGAGCCCCAGCCGTTTCAGACTGGTCCGGGTGAGGCTGGGGCATGTGGCTGTCCCGTGAGTATTGGAGGACTGCTGACTTCACACCCGTCTGCAGGACCTTGTGAATTGTCAATAAATGTTGACGCTGGCGATTTCCGTCAACTAATGTTGACGCATGGAGGTGGACCGGATGAAGACATTGGTTGCATCAATGGACGGCAAGGGCCCCGCTGACGCGTTGCGCGCGGTCGCTGAGCTGCAGAAGGAGGTTGGGCGCACCGAAGCGTCCCTGGTCAGGAAGGCCCGGCAGGCCGGCCTTTCTTGGGAAGCCATTGCCCTGTGCCTGGGCGTAAGCAAACAAGCCGTCCACCGCAAGTACGGGAAGCGCTAAGCGCTGCTCCTCAGTCTTTCTACCGGCTCGTCCCCGCCGGATGGAAGCAAACTTTGGCAGGACAGACAGGTGCCCCATCTCCCGCGCCGAAGAAAGTAGCCGTCCGAGGAAGTTTCCCACCACAATCAGCAAAGTCTTGTTGTGCCCGCTCCCCCGGCCCTTGCACCGGTGCTGGCCATCCCGAACCAACCCGACACAGCCGGAAACGAAGCCGGCTGTTCGCTGTTCAGCTTTTTGATTCGGGGTCGACTGCCTGGCTCTTTGCCGCTGCTGGCGACCGGGAGGGGCGGATGCGAGGCGGTGGCGAGGGCCCTTCGACACGGACGTGCAGCTCGTTGTCCCCGCGCAGAATGGCGCGGAGCAGCCGCCGCTCCTCCCATCTGAGCGACCTGAGCGCGTGACCGCGCCGCAGTAGCAGACCCCCGTTCGGGGTGGCGTACCACTTCTGCAGATCTCCCAGCTCCTCGGCTCGCAGCAGCGCGACCGTGCTGCCCGCCGCCGAATCGATCATGCTGACAAGCGACGAAGGTCCCGTCAGATCGGTCGAAACGACTCGCCGCTCGCTCTCGGCGAGGATTGTCTTTTGCGCTGCGCGTGTCACGACGAGGGGACGGGACGGGCCGTCCAACAGCCCGGTCAGCACGTCCGCCGCAGCGTCAGGGCGGCCCGTTCTCCGCGCCGCCGCCTGCATCCGCTGCAGGCGGCCCGGCTCCCGCAGCAGCTCGTCGATCTTCCAACCGATCGTCGCGGGAGTGTTGCAACGGACCGCCGCCCCCTGCTCCATCAGGTAATCCCCGTTGCGAACCTCCTGCCCCGGAATGGGATTCACAAGCACCATGGGCAGCCCTGCAGCCATGCACTCCGCCGCCGCCAGACCGCCCGGCTTGCCCACAAACAGGTCGGCGCGGCGCAGCAACTCGGGCATCTCCGCCGTGAAGCCGAGAACGCGGTAGCGGTCGCCAGCGGGCGCCACTAGCTGTTCGATACGCTGCCGCAGGGCATCGTTGCGTCCGCACAGAACCGTGGCCGTGAAGGATGAGCGCATGTGCAGCGTCTGCCGCACGACCGAGACGGCATAGTCTCCGCCAGTCGCGCCCGCCGAGATCAGCAGCATCGGGGGCTCGTTTACATCGCGCACAGGCGCTACATCCAGCTGGCTGGCGATCGGGATGCCCGTGGCCGCGACGCGGTCGGGGGGCAAACCCAGCGCTATCAGCTCCACCCTGCCCTCTTCCCTGGCCAGGAAGAGCGCATGGAACGCCCCCGTAAGCCATAGGCCCTGGAAGTCGTAGTCGGTCATGACGACGGCGGTCCGCGCGTCAATCACGCCGCGAAGGAGCAGCGACGCCAGCAGTTGGGCTGGCAGGAAGTGCGTGCACAGGATTGCGGTCGGCCGGAATCGCTTGATCGCACCGATCACCGGAAGAGCGTTTACCCGTGTCCAGGGATCAACTGGGACCCGGCGCCGGAACGGACGGTCGTTGATGTCGTAGCCCCACTCGACCAGCCAGGGCAAGTCCTTGACCAGGACGAAGTAACCCTTGCCCAGCAGTGAGCGGTAGAGCACGCTGCTCACCTGCAGCACGTCGAGCACCTGCACCTCAGCAATGTCGGCGCGCGCGGCACACGCCTGCCGCAGCGCCGCCGCGGCGCTGTTGTGCCCCGCTCCTACCCCTGCTGACAGGATAAGTACGCGCTCGCTCCCAGCGGCGTCGGGGCCTCGTGCCGAGGTTGTGCGCATGAAACGAGTCTAACCGGCCCGGCCCTATCACCACCGCCTGACCCAAGTAGTACTCGATCGGCATGGGATTGGTTCTCCTGTTGACGGCCCTGCAATCCTGGGCACCCTCAGGCTTTCCGGCAGGAGTAGTGTTGGAAGCACCGTCCATGACCTAGCCCTCTCACGTCTGCCACAACTTGAGCGATTGCTTTCTGCTTTCTGAACGTGTCTGTGAATCTCAAAAAGTCGTTATTTCTGGTGCTGAACCTATAGGCGAAGTGAGGTGCCCTCCACTAAGCGAAACAGCTACCTGACCTGTTCAACGCGTGACATATCCGAATATCAGTTAGGCCCTGGACAGAACCGCTGGGGCCTAACTGCTCCAATCAGGACTCACTCGCACCGAACGGCAGGTACGCCCGCAGCAGGCGGAACGATTCGGTCATGAACGGCCAGGGAGAGCCCGTATGCACTTCTGAAAGGTGGCACAAATATTGTTGGTTCGCTTCGACGCCTACTGACCACAGCCTTCAGGCACAATGGCGTCATGTGCGGCAGATACGTGATATCCAAGGCCACCGGCGACCTTCTGAGCTACTTTGATGCCAAAGAGGTAGAAGGTGACCCGCCTCCTCCGAGCTGGAATGTGGCGCCGACACAGAGCGTGCATATCGTGGCTGAGCGCCTGGACGAGGGCTCCATCGAGCGGCATCTGCTCGTGGCCCACTGGGGTCTGGTCCCCTCTTGGGCGAAAGACATCAAGATCGGCAAAAAGCTGATCAATGCCCGCAGTGAACTGGAGAAGCCGTCTTTCCGCAAAGCGGCGGTCAAACGAAGGGCAATCCTGCCAGCTGACGGATACTTTGAGTGGCAGAGCACCTGCTGGGCTCTGCCGGAGCCAACCCTGACACCCCGAGTTGTCAGCACGAGGGTAAACAGCGTCCGTAACAACGGACCTGAGCATATCGAGCCGGCCGAGTGATCGAGGCGTAGAGCACCACGATGCCGTTCCCGCATGCCCCGATGTGGCTTATGGCTGGCAGGCTTCGCGTCCCATGTAATTGTTTTGCATGGCGAAATTGGCCGGCATTGAAAGGTCAAGGATGCCTTCAAGGAGTAACAGTTCTATACGGGAAGGGCGCGCGCTCAGCGAACGGGGCGCGCCTTCTTCGTGCCCTCTGACCTTCCTGCGTTGAACTTGAAATAGCGTGGCACCAGGCCACTGGCTGCCTCCGCTCTCCGGCCGTCCCTGCGGCGGGAGGAGGATGGAGTTAAGAGGTGCCCGGAGGGCCGTCCGCCATGTCGAAGAGGTCAAGGACCGCTGCGCCCTCCTCCAGCAGGGGGTCGCGATCGGCTGGCTGCGCCACGAGCCGGGTTACGTCGCTCATAAGGGTCTGCACATACTGCCGAACGACGGCGCGGTGCGCGGCGTCTCCGAACCAGGCGAGATCACGGCACACCCGCAGCAACGCCCTGACGACGCGGGGTTCGTTCGATCCGTAACGCCGAACCTGTCCGAGGGCCAGATCGACGAGATAGGCGAAGTCGCGGGCCGGGATGTGGAGCCTGACCGTACCTTGGGCGTCTGTCACTGCTCGCGGGCCGTGCTGCCTGAGTGTAAGCGCGGCGAGGATCGTGCCCAGATGGTCGACCGCCTGGTTCGCCGTGTATGGGTCATTAATAGCTGGCGAGAGCGCCTTCGACGCGACGTCCGCGAGCTGTCGGATCCCGAACGCGACGTCCTGCTCCAGGGTCCGTTCGTAGCCGATGCGTACACTCTGCGCTAGTGCACGCCGAAGCGGGGCGGAAGCCTCGGGCACATACGGTCTCCCGCTGCCGTCAGCGACGTCCCATACCCAGGCGATGGGTGCTCCGGCAACCACGTGCCGGCCCACCATGGGCACCATCAGTGCCTTCAGGCCCCGCTCCGCGAGTGCACCGACGAATGGCCCGACATGGAAAGCCTGGACGTATCCCGATGCCGGTGCCGGCAGGGCGGTGGCACCCTGCGGCACGTCCGGCATGGGGATCCCAGGGTCGCCGGGGACGTATGACTGCTCGATCACCTTCAGCGTCGCCGTCTCGACGCCCTTCATGACTTGGTCCACCTGGATCGAATGCGATAGATGGTGGACGAAGAACACGAGCATCACCATGCTCACGAACAGCAGCATCAGCGCGCCGCTAACGGCGAGTCGGGGGTACTCCTCGATGCGTTGGCCGCCTGCGATGCCCACCGTGTAGAGCCCCGCCGTGCTGTACGCGAAGGTCGCGACGAAGGCGCTCAGGGTCAGCTGGTTGGGGATGTCGCGGAGGAAATTCCGCAGGAGCCGAGGGCTGAACTGCGTCGACGCGAGCTGCAGGGCCACCACGGTAAGTCCCAGGACGAGGGCGATGACCGTGACCATCGTGCTGGCGATGCTCACGAGCAGGTTCCGGGCGTCATCGGATGTCCCCTGGAAGAGGAGGACTGCAAGAGGCGACGTCTTGTCGATCTGCACAGCGGAAAGGCTCGCCCCCGCGATGAGCGCGAGCACGACGGCGCATGTCGGCATCGCCCACAGTGCGCTCGCCAGATACTCCCGAAGAGCCACACGCTTCACATGTGCCACTCTCTGCCGACGGTCCTCGGTCGTCAAGGGGCGCTGTGCTGAGTCCGGTCCACCGGAGGTCACTGGTCTTCGCAGGACGGAAGCCCATGGCATCCATGCCCTTGCTGGTCTCCTCAATACCGCCGCCGCCGAACCACCCGAGTTGTTTCTGCCACCCGTGTGCGACGAGTACACCGCGTCCGCTCCGCCCAGCTGCGTGGTGGGGTTGCAAGGCCCTGCGGGCGAATCCGACAGCGCTGGGGCGACGGTGAGGGGCCGGGTCTGCTGCTGATGCTGCTAGGCGCCCTCGGCTGCGATCCACGCCTGAACCTTGTCTAGATGCTCCCGCTCCTCACCGGTAACTGTCGCCTCGTCGATGTGAAGCGGGGCAGCGACCGCCAAGAGATGGATACCTGTGACGGCGCCACGATACGCCTGCCCGAGCCGCGAGGTGATTCCGGCGCCGAGATCACCACCATGCGCCGCGTACTGCTGGAGGCCGAGATGACGGTCATCAGGTGGTGCCAGAGTTTATGCGTTTGCTCGTCCAAAGTCGGTCGCTGGGGGGAGAAGCAAAGCCCAGGAAGGGCCGGAACTACCACCGTAACGGCGCGGTCCGGGTCGCCACCGAAGCGCGACGGCGTGGCCAGGCGCTGTGCCACTTCAACGAGCTCGAGGACACTGATTGGCCACCCATTGGTAAGAATGCTTACTCAATTCGGACGGGAGGGAAAATAGATTGTCTTCAGTGAAACTAGCCTGGGCGACATCATCCCGGGTCCGGGTCGGCATCTCCCCCAGAGATGGACGAGAAACAAGTCCGTGCCACCCCGACGGTGTTGGTGTGCATGGGTTCGCGAAACAAAGCTGTCAGTGTCCGCTGCGCCGGCCCGACGGTTAACCCCGGGGTGAGGTGTCGAGGACCAGGCGGGCGAGTTCCTTGGCGATCCGGACGGCGTCCGGGTGCTTGTCGAGTTGCGAGTTCGCGACCGCTCCGTCGTAGAGCAGGCAGATGCGGGCGGCGACATCGGCGGGGTCCCTAAAGCCTGCTTCTTCCGCCAACGCCAGGAGGGTGCCGGCGAGCCAGTCGCGGAAGGCACGCAAGGCCTTGGCTTCGACGCTGTCCGGGAGTGCCTCGGCATTGGCGTTGGCGAATGCGCAGCCCCTGTAGCCCGGGGCGAGAACTGCCTCCTCCAAGGCATCAAAGACGGCCAGCAGCTTATCAATCGGGTCCTCAAGGCCCAACTGATGGCGAGCGATCCGGTCGCGCCGCCGGTGGTCCCGGCCGGCAAGATAAGCGGCAACAACGTCGTCCTTGCCCGTGAAGTTGTAGAACAGCGATCCCTTTGCAACCCCGGCCTCTTCAATGAGCCGGTCAATACCGACGGTATGGACTCCCTCGGAATAGAACAGCTTGTCAGCCGCATCCAAGAGGCGTTGTCGTGCCGAAACCCGTGCAGAGGCCATACATCCACCATATCAGACAGATCGGTCTAAACAGCGCTTGACAGCTTTGTACAGATCTGTCTAACTGGAAGTGTTAGACCAATCTGTCTAAGGAGTTTCCACCCTGTTCCCCAAGAAAATGTCCGCGCGTCTCGCCTTCCCCGGGCTCGCCGCAGTATTCGCAGCGTTCTTTTTCGCTGCCGGTGCACCGACCCCACTCCTCTCGCTGCGCCAGCAGGAGTGGCACTTTTCAACTGGCACCCTTGGCATCGCTTTTTCCGCGTACGCCATAGGCCTGTTGGCGGCGCTGCTCGGGGCTGGTTCGCTGTCCGATCACGTGGGCCGTCGTCCCGTCATGCTCGCTGCTCTTGCTGCTGAACTCGCTGCGATGATTGGATTCGTACTCGCTCCAAGCATCACGTGGGTCATCGGTGCCCGCATCCTTCAAGGCATCGCCACGGGCCTGGCGACCAGCGCCTTCAGTGCTGCCATTACGGAGCAGGCACCTGCCCGATTCAAGAAGTTCGCCGGGGGCCTGGCTGCGGGTTCCGTTGCCGGCGGCCTGGGTGTCGGGGCGCTCGTGACCGGCGCTGCCGTTCAATTCACTTCCGACGCCAACACCGTGATATTTAGTGCCCTTACGGCAATCATGGCGCTGGGCCTTGTGTTCGTGGGCTTCACGTCCGAAACAACTCCGAAGTGGCCCGGCGCACTACGCTCCCTCATCCCCCGCATTGGCGTGCCCGCAGCGCTCCGCAGCGAGTTCGCTGCCGGCGTCCCGGTGCACGTCGCGGGCTGGATGTTCCCGGCCTTCTTCCTTGGACTCTCACCTGCGATCCTCCGCCTCCATTTCGCCCTGGACGGCGGACTGGTCGCAGGGTTCACCGCATTTCTAGGTCCTTTCGCCGCTGCCGTCTCAAGTTTCACCTTCAACCGGCACCCCGCCAGGCAGGCCACCATCATCGGTACGTCCCTCACGCTGATCGGGGTCATCGTGGTCCTCATCGGCGTGAATCAAACCTGGCTCGCCGCCGTCTGGATCGGTGCCGTACTCGGCGGGACCGGCTTCGGTGCCTCATTCGGGGGGCAGGTCCGCCTGATCGCCCCGCACATCCAGCCGCACCAGCGTGCCGGCGTCTTCTCCGGCATCTACACGGTCGCGTACTTGGCCTTCGGTCTTCCTGTCATCATCGCCGGGCAGCTTGTACCCATCCTCGGACCGGTACCGACCTTCCAGTGGTACGCAGCGGCCATCGTGGCCTTCGCCGTCCCGGCGGTCGTCATCCAACTGGTCCGCCAACGGCGCGATACCGCAAGCGCCCTCACCCCGGCAGCCCCCGCCGCCTGAAAAAGCAACCCCCAAGAACAATCACCACACAACAGGAGCATCAGTGAACCCGACACATCCAAGCAGCACAACGGCCATCCAAGCCCCGCCCGTGGCGTGCCGGGTTGAAGCGGTGGTCATCCCCTCGCCGACTTCTCCCGGGCCAAGGGCTTCTACGCGGGGCTGGGCTGGAGAATCGATGCAGACCTCGACGACGGCAATGGGTACCGCCTGATGCAACTGACCCCCGGGTCAGACGCCCTGTCCTCTTCGGCACCCAGGTCACCTCCGCCCAACCCGGCAGTCTCGACGGACTGCTCCTGGTGGTCGATGACACCGACGCCCGCCCGCACTGCCCTGATGGAGTACGGCGATGGACCGGGCGAGGTCTTCCAAGTCGCCAAACGGTAGCCTCGGCGGTGGTTTCCACATCAGCCTCGGCGGTGGTTTCCACATCAGCCTCGGCGGTGGTTTCCACATCGCAGACGAAGGACGGGCCCCAGGACAGATCCCGGCGGCCGATCGCATGCCTCCTACGCATCATTCCATGATTCGGAAGGCAACCGCTGGATCCTGCAGGAGATCACCACAAGAATCCCGGACGCATCAGCGCCACCGGTACCACGGACACAGCGGATCCCGCCGAACTACTCAAGGAGACCGCGGAGTGGAACATCTCCCTCCGGAGCCGCACTGGCGGATCACGAGCCGACCCCATGGAGGCGGCTTTCCTCTTTAGCGTGCAGGAACCTACCTTGTCCTCGCCGAACACGGCATCACCCGCCAGGACGACTCTTCATCGGCAAACCAACGCAAGCAACAGCGAATTCGTCTACCAGGCATCCACCGCAATCCCTTGACGGCTCAATATGGCGCAGGTTACAGTTTTACAGCAATCCAGTTATACGAATAACTGATACGAATAACGACCGGCCCAAGGAGGTGCCCATGGCACGACCCCGCTCACACTCAGGCCCAACCATGCACGACGTGGCGGCGGAAGCGGGTGTCTCGCAGGCAACTGTCTCCCTGGTCCTGAATTCGGCTTCCGGCTCACGCTTTTCGGACGACACACGAAAACGGGTGCAGGATGCCGTCCAGAAGCTCGGCTACCGCACTAACGCCCATGCCAAAACCTTGCGTGACGGCGTGTCTGGAATCATCGGATTCCTCGGGGATGCCGTGGCCACCGCTCCGTTCGCCGGAAAGATCATCGAAGGCGCACAGGAACGGGCATGGGAAGACGGCCTGCTCCTGCTTACCATGAACACCGGCGGAAACAAGGCCCTCGAGGCAGCGTCGCTGGACTCCATGCTCAGCTACAAGGTGGCTGGGGTGGTGTATGCGGGCATGTACCACCGCCGCCTGGACGTGCCTGAGGCGCTGATGGACGTCCCTTCCGTGGTGCTGAACTCCCAGGACCGAAGGGGCCGCCTGCACAGCGTGGCTCCCGACGAGGAATTGGGGGGCCTCACGGCTACCCGGCATCTGCTGGACGCCGGCCACACCCGGGTGGCGATGATCAACATCGAAACCCTGGAAAGCGAACTCCCCGCCGCCGTCGGACGCTTTCGAGGCTACACCCAGGCCATGAACGAAGCGGGGCATGGCGTTCAGCCGGAGCTGGTGCGCTTCGGCAGGGGCAACGAAGAGGATGGCTTCACCCACGCCATCGAGCTGCTTACGGCTGCGGAGCCGCCCACCGCCATCTTCTGCGCCAACGACCGTACCGCCTGGGGCGCCTACCAGGCCGCCCAGGAACTGCACCTTTCGATTCCGCGTGACCTATCCATCATCGGCTTCGACAACCAGGAAACCCTCGCCCCGCACCTGCGGCCCGGCCTCACCACCCTTGAGCTGCCGTTCGTGGAGATGGGACGCCGCGCCGTGGACCTCATCCTGCAAGGCGCCGAACCCGACGGCCAGGTGGAATTCATCACCTGCCCCCTGATCGAAAGAAACTCAGTGACTCATCCCAAGGAGAAGCCATGAGCCGCATCCTGGCTCGATCCACACCGGCAGCGCCGCCGGCTCCACCGGCTGGACCAACGCGCCGCACTCCCCTGCCACTGCGGCTGAAGAAAATCGCCCGGTCTTGGCAGTTATACGTATTACTAACCCCGGCCCTCATCTATATCGCGGTCTTCAAGTACTGGCCGATGTACGGAGTGCAGATCGCCTTCCGCAACTACAACCCGGTTGACGGCTTCACAGGAAGTCCGTGGGTGGGGCTCCAGCACTTCATCAGGTTCGTCAACTCATACCAGTTCGGCCAGGTTGTGGGGAATACCCTCTGGATCGCGGTCCTCGGCCTGGTGGTGGCCTTCCCCATCCCGATTGTCCTGGCCCTGCTGGTCAACCAGCTGCAGAGCGAACGGTTCAAGAAGTTCACGCAGACCGTGCTGTACTCGCCGGCGTTCATCTCCACGGTGGTGGTGGTGGGAATGATGTTCGTGCTGCTGTCTCCACGGTCGGGCCTGGTCAACAACGCCATCCAGCTGGCCGGCGGCGAGCCCATCTTCTTCATGGGTTCGGCCGAGTGGTTCCGGCCGATCTATGTGATCTCGGATGTCTGGCAGAACGCCGGATTCTCCATGATCGTCTACCTTGCTGCGCTCTCCGGCATCGACCCTGCGCTGCATGACGCAGCCAAGGTTGACGGCGCCTCCAAACTGCAGCGTATCCGGCACATCGACCTCCCGGGCATCATGCCCGTGGTCACGGTCCTGTTCATCCTGGCCATCGGCAATTTGCTCAACGTCGGTTTTGAGAAGGCCCTGCTGATGCAGACCAACCTGAACCTCCCGGCGTCGGAAATCATCCAGACCTACGTCTACCACGCAGGCCTGCAGCAGGCGCAGTTCAGCTACTCGGCCGCCATCGGCCTGTTCAATTCCGTCCTCAACCTCGTGCTGCTGCTGACCTTCAACTGGGTAGCACGCCGGGCCAACCAAGCAACCCTCTGGTGATGCCGCTATGACCCTCCATACCGAACCCCTGTCCACTCCGGCCCCTGCCAAACGAACCAGGCCTGGAACGAATGGGCCAGCCTCCGGGCGGCCCGTCCCTTTCCGCGAAAAGTGGGCGGACAAAGCCTTCAACATCACGGCCATCACCATCCTGACCCTGTCCATCATCGCGGTGGTCTATCCGCTGTACTTCATCGTCATCGCCTCCGTCAGCGACCCGAATGCCGTCTATGAAGGCAAAGTGTGGCTGGTCCCCTCCGGCGTGACGCTGGAAGGCTACCAGCGCATACTCGCCGACAGCCGGATCTGGAACGGCCTCGGCAACACCCTGGTGTACACCGTGCTGGGGACTGCCATCAGCGTGAGCACCATCCTGTGCGGCGCCTACGCCCTGTCCCGGAAAGACATGCCGGGCCGGAAGATCCTGATGCTGCTCTTTGTGGTCACCATGTTCTTCGACGGCGGCCTCATCACCAAATACCTGGTGGTCCGCGACCTGGGCATGCTGGACACGGTCTGGGCCGTTGTCCTGCCGGGCGCAGTGGGCGTATGGAACCTCATCATCGCCCGCTCGTTCTTCGAACACACCATCCCCGGTGAACTGCGCGAAGCCGCCCAAATGGACGGCGCCAACGACTTCACCTTCTTTTTCAGGATGGTCCTGCCACTGTCCAAGCCGCTCATCATGCTGATGATCATGGTCCACGTGGTGGCCCACTGGAACTCGTTCTTCGACGCCCTGATCTTCCTCAACGATGACACCAAGTACCCCCTGCAACTGGTCCTGCGGAACATCCTGATCCAGTCGGACGTCTCCTCCACCGGCACCACCGGCGCGGACATCCAGTCCTACGCTGCCGCCCAGCGGATCGCCGAACTGACCAAATACGCCATGATCGTGGTCTCCAGCCTCCCGCTGATGATCGCCCTGCCGTTCATGCAGAAGCACTTCACCAAGGGCACCATGATCGGTGCCGTCAAAAGCTGACACCCCGCAAAACCAATTCTCGACGCCGTTGCCCCGCACCGCCGTCGTACTCCTCCCCTCCACCCAAGCAAAGGAAAACCCATGGCAACCAGCCGTAAACTCGCCGTCGCCGGCGCCCTGATGGCAGGAACGATGCTGTTCACCGCCTGCTCAGGCAACTCCAAGGGCACTGCGGAGATCAAGGATTCCTCCGCGGACTTCGGCTTCCAACAGTCAGGACTGCCGATCGTCAAGGACACCCTGACACTCAAGTTCTCCGGAACTAAAACAGCACTTGCCCCCGACTACAACACCATGTCCCTGGTGCAGCAATGGGAAAAGGACACCAACGTCCACATCGAATGGCAGAACCTTCCCGAAACCGTGTTCAAGGAAAAGAAGAACCTCATCCTTGCCAGCGGCGACCTTCCTGACGCCTTCTTCAACAGCGGCCTGACCGACGCCGAAATCGCCACCTACTCGGCCAGCGGCACCCTCATCCCGCTGGAAGGACTGATCGAGACGAATGCCCCCAACCTCTCAAAGCTGCTCGCGGACAGGCCCGACATCAAGGCAGCCATCACCTCCTCCGACGGGCACATCTACTCCCTCCCCTCCATCGAGGAGCTCGGCCTGGTCCAGTTCCCCAACGAAATGGCCATCAACACCGCCTGGCTGGACAAGCTGGGCATCCCGATGCCCAAAACCGTCAACGAACTCCACGACGCCCTGCTGGCCTTCAAGAACCGCGACGCATCCGGCACCGGCAAGACGATCCCACTGAGCTTCATGCCTGGCTCATGGTGCGGGGACATCGTGGACCTGATCGCCGCACTCGGCGGCGTTCCGGACAACATGGACCACAGGATCGTCCAGGACGGCAAGGTTAGCTACACCGCCACCCAGGACGGTTACAAGAAGGCCCTCCAGACCCTGCACCAGTGGTACCAGGAAGGACTGATCGATCCGGAGTCCTTCTCCCAGGACGACAAGGCCTACCTGGCCAAGGGCAAAGCCGGAACGGAAAACCTCGGGTCATTCGTCTGGTGGGAGATCAAGGAAATGGTCGGTGCCGATCGCGCCTCCGACTACAAGCTGCTGCCGGTCCTGGAAGGAGTGGACGGCAAGCGGCGGGCCAGCCAGTCCAACAACCAGGAGATCGCGCGCGGCGCCTTCGCCGTGACGCGGGCGGACAAGTATCCCGCCGCGACCATCCGCTGGGCGGACCACCTCTACGAACCCATCCAGTCCGCCCAGGCCAACTGGGGACCCATCGGCGAAACCCTGCAAAAGGACCCCGCCACCGGGCTGCTCACCCAGATCCCGGCACCGGCGGGCACCAGCGAAGGCGAACGCCGGCAAAAGGTCGCCCCGGGCGGTCCCAAAGCCAACACCGCTGAAAACTTCAAGAACGTCGTAGCGCCCGAACCCCGCGCCGCCGAGCGTCAGAAGACGGTCCAGGAGAACTACAAGCCCTTCGCCGCCAACGACGGGTACCCGCCGGTCCCGCTGTCCAATGAGGAAATCCAGCAGATCAGCACCATCGAGTCCGACGCCGCCACCATCGTCAAGCAGTCAACGGCCAAATGGATCGTGTCCGGCGGCATTGAGAACGAATGGGACGGCTACGTCTCACAGCTTAAGAACATCGGAGTGGACAAGATGGTCGAGGTCTACCAGCAGGCCTACGACCGGTACAAGAGCAACTCCTAAGCCCCCGGCTTTCCCTCCCGGTGCCGGGCGCGGACTCCGCGCCCGGCACCCCAGCCTGCGCCGCCCCGGCCGGCGGCATCACGAAAGAGACCCATGAACACTGTCACGTCCACCCTTGAGACCTTCCGCCCGGCCATGCACTATACGGCCAGGGACACCTGGCTCAACGACCCAAACGGCCTGGTCTTCCACGAAGGCACCTACCACCTCTACTACCAGAACAACCCGTTCGGGAACGTCCACAGCAACATGTCCTGGGGACACGCAACATCCACAGACCTGGTGAACTGGGAAGAGCAGTCGGTGGCCATCCCATGCGATGACACTGAAGAGATCTTCTCCGGGAGCATCGTGGTGGACCACGGGAACACCTCCGGTTTCGGCAACGACGGCACGGCCCCGCTGGTAGCCATCTACACCAGCGCCTACAAGCCGGCCTCAGCCCACCCCGGCATCCAGGCACAGTCCCTCGCCTGGAGTACAGACGGCGGCTACTCATGGACCAAATACGCCGGCAACCCCGTACTCACGCGTGACTCCCCCGAGTTCCGTGACCCCAAGGTCTTCCGCTATGAAGGCCCCGCAGGCAGCTACTGGGTGATGGCCGCCGTCGAAGCCCACGACTACGCTGTCCTCCTCTACCGTTCCGACAACCTGAAGACCTGGGAGTACCTCAGCACCTTCGGGCCCGCGAACGGCACAGGAGGCATCTGGGAATGCCCGGATCTCTTCGAACTTCCCCTGGACGGCGACGCCGGGAACACCCGATGGGTCCTGACCGTGAACATGAACCCCGGCGGCCCCAACTGCGGGTCCGCAGGGCAGTACTTTGTGGGAGAGTTCGACGGCGTCACGTTCAGCTCCGAGACAACCCTCACCGAGGGGATGCAGGACCCTGAGCGCGTACCCGACTACCAGTGGCTGGACTGGGGCCGGGACTACTACGCAGCAGTCTCCTTCAGCAACGTCCCGGACGGCCGGCGGCTGATGATCGGCTGGATGAACAACTGGCAGTACGCCAACCACATCCCCACCTCGCCCTGGCGCAGCCCCATGAGCCTCGTCCGCGACGTCACCCTCACCTTCGTCAACGGACAGCCGCGGCTGGTCCAGCAACCCGCCGCCGAATACACCGCCAATTCGGTTCCCGTTCCCGCTCAGCAGCTGCAACTGGACGGGACGGTTGCGGTCGACGGCGGCACGGCCGTCCAGCAGATACAGGTCACCTTCACTCCGGGAACAGCGGAAGAATACGGCGTTGCGGTCAGGGGCGGCGAGGATGGTGGCGCTACCAGGATTGGCATCCGTCCGGTATCCGGCGAACTCCTTGTGGACCGCACCAACTCCGGCGACACTGGATTCCACGACGCCTTCCCCTCCGTCAGCACCGCACCAATCCAGCCGGGTCCCAATGGGACCTACTCCCTGCAGATCTTCATCGACCACTGCTCCGTTGAGATCTTTGCGCAGGACGGGCTCGTGACGCTGACCGAACTGATCTTCCCTGACCCCTCCGCGACCTCGCTGGCGCTCTACTCGACCGGCGGAACAGCCGCCGCTTCCCTGCAGCTGACGCCGCTCGCCTGAAACATGAACACCTGCACCAAACAACCGCACGGCCCTGACGTCCTTGTGGTCGGCGAGGCCCTGATAGACGTCGTCAACTCACCGGAAGGAGTCTCCGAACACCCGGGCGGCTCACCGGCAAACGTGGCCTACGGGCTGGGTCGCCTGGGGATCCAAACCAGCTTCCACACGTCGATTGGCCAAGATCCCCGGGGGCGCGCGATCGCCGCCCACCTGAACAGCGCCGGCGTCGAACTCTTGCCCGGTGCACACCGCGACAGCCCGACGGCCACCGCAACCGCCACTTTGTCCACCGATGGGTCCGCGTCCTACCACTTCGACATCAGCTGGGACCCTTCAAGGATCGCTCGGCACTTCCTGCCGCAAATCCTGCACGCGGGATCCCTCGCTTCCTTCCTGGCGCCCGGAGCATCGGTGGTGAGGGAACTCATTGCACAGGCTCACCGGCGGTGTCTTATCACCTACGACCCAAACATCAGGCCGGCTCTGCTGGGCTCCGTATGGGAGGCACGGTCGACGTTCGAGGATCTGGCGGCGTTTGCACAGGTCATCAAACTCAGCAATGAGGACGCCGCCTGGCTTTACCCAGAATTGACGGCAGAGGAGGCTGGCAAGCGAATCCTCCGCCTCGGGCCCGGGATGGTGGTCACCACACTGGGTGCAGACGGATCACTCCTGATGACTCCTCACGGCAGTGTGCACGTACCGGCATTCCCCTCACCGGTCGTCGACACCATCGGAGCAGGGGACTCATACATGGCCGCCCTCATTTACGGGCTCCTCGCGCGCGGAACACACGGACTGACGCCCCAGGCCCAGGAAAGACTCGGCCGAACTGCTGCCGCCGCAGCTGCAATCACGGTCAGCCGAAAAGGCGCAGCTCCGCCTACCGCCGGCGAACTGTCGGCATGGCTGCAGCAGGCCAGCATCCCCAGCTAATCTGCGCGCGGCGTGTGGGCCGGGAAATCGTCCCCGCCAGCATCATCCTCGCCCTCAGCCCCGTCATTGAACGAAACCCTCCATGTAGTGGGCGACGGCGGACGAGTTAAAAAACCTTTGACACCAACCAACTAACGCGGGTAACTTAGATCACGCAACAAGGTAACGCGAGTTACTACCGATAAGCGCAAACCACTAGCAGCCAACGTCCAGTTCAACGAAGACTTCTGGAGTATCCAATGGCGGACACCGCCTCCCAAAGCCGGGCACGGAACTACTCAGGCATTGCTTCGCCAGGCGCTCACCCCACGCGATGAACCTGAGAGCACCCCGACTCCTGCAATTGCAGCCAGTTGATTTCGCAGTGGTCCCTTTACGCCAACACACGCCCGCTCCACAGGTCCGAGGACCTCAGCCGGCCATGAAAAGAGAAGAATGAACAGCGTTACCACCACCGTTGAGACCTACAGGCCGGCAATGCACTTCGCCGCCAAAGACACGTGGCTCAACGATCCGAACGGGCTTGTCTTCCACGAGGGCACCTACCACCTGTACTACCAGAACAACCCCTTCGGAAACGTCCACGCCAACATGTCCTGGGGCCATGCGACTTCTACTGACCTGGTCAGCTGGACGGAGCAACCGGTAGCGATTCCCTGCGATGACGTCGAGGAAATCTACTCCGGCAGCATTGTGGTGGACGCCGAAAACACCAGCGGATTCGGCGCGGACGGTAAGGCTCCCCTAGTGGCCATCTACACCAGCGCGTACAAGCCGGGCTCCCTCCACGAGGGCACGCAGGCGCAGTCCCTCGCGTGGAGCACGGACGGCGGATACTCATGGACCAAATACGCCGGCAACCCGGTCCTGACCCGAAACTCGCCGGAATTCCGGGACCCCAAAGTCTTCCGCTACGACGGCCCTTCGGGCAGCTATTGGGTCATGGTGGCGGTGGAAGCCCATGATTTCACCGTCCTGCTCTACCGCTCACAGGACCTCAAGATCTGGGAATATCTCAGCACCTTCGGCCCGGCCAACGCCACCGGCGGGATCTGGGAATGCCCGGACCTCTTTGAGCTGCCCCTGGACGGTGACTCCTCAGCCATGAAATGGGTCCTGACCGTGAACATGAACCCCGGCGGCCCCAACTGCGGGTCCGCAGGGCAGTACTTTGTGGGAGAGTTCGACGGCGTCACGTTCAGCTCCGAGACAACCCTCACCGAGGGGATGCAGGACCCTGAGCGCGTACCCGACTACCAGTGGCTGGACTGGGGCCGGGACTACTACGCCGCGGTCTCGTTCAGCAACGTCCCGGATGGCCGGCGGCTGATGATCGGCTGGATGAACAACTGGCAGTATGCCAACCACATCCCCACCTCGCCCTGGCGCAGCCCCATGAGCCTGGTCCGGGACGTGTCCCTCGTTTCCGTGAACGGGCAACCCCGGCTCCTGCAGCACCCCGTACCGGAAGTGAGGGCAACTTCGACACCCGGTCCCGAGCAGCGGCTGGCACTGAACGGCCCCGCAACTGTTGAGGGCGGCACAGCAGTACAGCTTATTGACATCACCTTTTCCCCTGGGGACGCCGAGGAATTCGGCGTCGTGGTCAGAGGGCCAGCGGACGGCACGGTCGGGACACGGATCGGGATCCACCGCGGCAGCGGCGACCTGATCGTGGACCGCACCCACTCCGGCGACACCGACTTCCACGAAGCCTTCCCCTCTACCAGCCGCGCCCCCATTGCCGCAGCCAAGGACGGCAACTACACCCTGCAGATCTTTGTCGACCACTGCTCCGTGGAGGTCTTCGCGAACGATGGGCTCGTCTCGGTGACCGAACTGATCTTCCCGGATCCAGCCCAAACTTCCCTCACTCTCTACTCCACCGGCGGCACAGCCGACGCAGTGCTCCAACTCACCAACTTCGAAAAGGCTGATGCCTAATGGAATACCGCAAACTGGGAACCTCCGGCCTGTACATCAGTGAAATCGCCTACGGAAACTGGGTCACCCACGGCGAGCAGATCGACCAGGCCGCTGCGACGGAATGCGTCAAACAGGCACTGGAGTTGGGCATCACCACCTTCGACACTGCCGATGCCTATGCTGGAACCCGGGCGGAGGAAGCTTTGGGTGTGGCGCTCAAGGGAACACGCCGTGAGAGCGTGGAGATCTTTACCAAGGCCTACTTCCCCACCGGGGACGGCCGGAACGACCGCGGCCTGTCCCGCAAACACGTCATGGAGTCCATTAACTCCTCGCTGCGCCGGCTCCAGACTGACTACGTCGACCTGTACCAGGCGCACAGGTACGACTACGAGACTCCGCTGGAAGAGACCATGCATGCTTTTGCCGATATTGTCCGGGCGGGGAAAGCACACTATATAGGGGTGTCAGAGTGGACGACGGACGAGATACGAGCCGGTGTTGCCCTTGCCAAGGACCTTGGGGTCCAGCTCATCTCCAACCAGCCGCAGTATTCCATGCTGTGGCGCGTCATCGAGCAGGAGATCGTTCCCCTGAGCGAAGAACTGGGCATTGGCCAGATCTGCTGGTCCCCGCTCGCCCAGGGAGTCCTCACCGGCAAGTACACCCCCGGCGCGGCGCCCCCACACGGCTCCCGCTTCCGAGGCGACAACGGCGAGCTGAAGAATGACCACCGCTTTCTCAACGAGGACATCCTCACCCGCGTCCAGAAACTGAAGCCCCTGGCCGAAGAGACCGGACTGTCCATGGCAGCCTTCGCGGTCGCATGGGTACTGCAAAACCCCAACGTCTCGGCAGCCATCGTGGGAGCATCCCGGCCCGAGCAGCTCGTTGACAATGTCCGGGCCGCAGGAGTCAAACTCAACCAGGAAATGCTCCTGAGGATCGATGACATCCTCGGCCCCGTCATTGAAAGAAACCCAGGGAAGGTCGAGTCCTTCAAGAACCGCCCCTGACAGCAACGGCTGAAGAAACGTCTTGACACCGTTTAGTAACGCGGGTAACTTAGATCACAGCCCGAAAGTAACGCGAGTTACTATACATCGAGTCACCCAATTACTTCCGTATTAGCACGGGCAACCCCAGCTCAATGAAGACCTCTGGAGCATTCAATGGCGAAGACCACCTCACCCAACAAACCCGGCACTGCCCGGCAGCGTGGCGTCACCATGAATGACGTAGCCAAGCATGCCGGAGTATCCCGGACAGCTGTTTCATTCGTGCTGAACAACCGTGAAGACGCCAGCATCTCGGAGGAGACCCGGGTCCGCATCGCTGACGCGGTTCAGGCTTTGGGCTACCGTCCAAATGCCGGGGCCAGGGCGCTGGCATCCCAGCGCAGCGATTGGTACGGGATCGTCACCGAGATCGTCACCGCCCCCTTCGCCGTGGACATCATCAAGGGTGCCCAGGACCAGGCCTGGAGTGACGGCCGGTTCCTCCTGATCGCCCCGTCGGAACAGGGTGATGCGGCCGGCCCCAACCAGGGGAGGGAGGATGCCGCTGTGGAGAAGCTGCTGGAGCAGCGGGTGGAAGGCCTGCTGTACGCCGCAACACACCACCGCGGCGTCCACGTGCCCCGCAGCGCACACGAAGTACCCACGGTGCTCGTCAACTGCTTCGACCTGGACGGGAAGCTGCCCTCAATCGTCCCTGACGAACGCGCGGGCGGACGGGTCGCCGTCGAACGCCTCCTCAGGGCCGGCCACACCAAAATCGGTGTGATCAACCTGGACCCGCGCATCCCGGCAGCTGTTGGGCGTTTGCAGGGCGTCCGGGAGGCCTTGGCCGACGCCGGCCTGGAGCTTGATCCGGAGCTGGTGACGGCCGGATATGCGACGGCAGACGGCGGCTACGACGCTGCGTGTCAGATCCTTGACCGATACCCGGCCAAGGAAAGGCCCACCGCACTGTTTTGCCTCAATGACCGTATGGCCATGGGGGCTTACGACGCCATCAAGGAACGTGGCCTGGCCATCCCCGGTGACATCGCCGTGATCGGCTTCGACAACCAGGAACTCATCGCGGCCTACCTCAGGCCCAAGCTGACTACTGTTGCGTTGCCGTTCGAAAAGATGGGCGCTCTGGGAGTCCAGACGCTCGCCACCCTTACAGCCGGACAGCCGATCACTGCCAATCAGCAGTTGGTCGACTGTCCGCTGTTAGAACGCTCTTCGGTCTGACCGCGAAATCAACGTCGAAGAGCAAAACCCCAACCCACCCTTCACCTTGCTGATGAAGACAGGAAGAGATAACCCCATCATGACACAAACCAAGTTCCTCAAGTCCGCCCGCATTGCCGCGGCCGGACTGGCGGTAGGCGCGATGCTGCTGACCGGCTGCGCCGCCACCGGCAACAAGTCCGGCGGCACCGACCCCGCGGCCAACGCCAGCGCATTCCTCACCATTCCCCGTGAAGACATGGGAACGTTCGTGCAGAACTTCAACCCGTTCGCGCCGACCGTCAACCCCATGGTCCAGCAGTCCATTTACGAGTCCCTCCTGGTCTTCAACGCGGCCAAGGGGAATACGGTGCCGTGGCTGGCCACCGACTGGAAGGCCGCGGACGACGGAAAGTCCATCACCTTCACCCTGCGTGACGGGGTGAAGTGGTCCGACGGCCAGCCCTTCGTTGCCGACGACGTCGCGTACACCTTCGAGCTTCAGAAGAAGCTTAAGGGCGGCTACGAGTACCTCGACGGCGTCACGGCCCAAGGCAACAAGGTCACCTTCAACTTCAACAAGCCCTGGTCCCCCGCCCTGTACGACGTCGGCCAGCTCAGCATTCTGCCCAAGCACATCTGGTCCGCACTGGCCGATCCGGAAAAGGATGCCAACGCCAAACCGGTCGGCACCGGACCGTACACCGAGGTGGACAACTTCCAGGCGCAGTCCTTCGTGCTGAAGAAGAACCCCAACTACTGGCAGCCGGATAAGCAGAAGATTGCCGGCATCAAAATGCTCGCGTTCGCGGGGAACGACGGCGCCAACCTCGCCGCCGCCAACGGCGACGTGGACTGGGCGCCCCAGTACATCCCGAATATCGAAAAGACCTTCGTCTCGAAGGACAAGGACCACCGGCACTACTGGTTCCCTCCGACCGGTGCCATGATCAACTGGCAGCTCAACACCACCAAGGCGCCCTTCAACGATGTTGATGTCCGCAAGGCGCTGAGCATGGCCGTGGACCGGGACCAGGTCACCAAGATCGGCATGAGCGGCTACGCCCAGCCGGCCGACTGCACCGGCCTCTCCGGCAACTACGAGACCTGGAAGAACACCCAGGTTAAGGACAACTGCACGTGGACCAAGCACGACGTCCAGCAGGCAAACGACCTGCTGGACAAGGCGGGCTACCCCAAGGGCCCCGACGGCAAGCGCACGCTCAAGGACGGCAAACCGTTCGAGTTCAAGATTTCCGTGGGTGCTACCTCGTCCGACTGGCTCTCCGTGGCCAACGTGATCTCCCAGAACCTGGCAGAGGTCGGCGTAACCGCGAAGGTAGACTCCCCGGACTGGGCTGCCGTGGTGGCAGGGTACGAAAAGGGTGATTTCGACTCCGGCATCGTCTGGAGTGCCAACGATCCCAGCCCGTACAAGTACTTCAACACCACCATGGGCTCCGCATCGGTGAAGCCGGTGGGCACCAAGGCCTCCGACAACTACCACCGTTTCGGCGACCCCAAAGCCGATGCCCTGCTGAGCGACTTCGCCGCAGCCACGGACCAGTCCAAGCAAAAAGATATTGCCAACAAGCTGCAGGAAGAATACAACGACGTCGCACCACTGGTGCCGCTGTTCTCCGGCCCGGAATGGGGTGCGTACAACGACACCCGCTTCACCGGCTGGCCCACCCAGGACAACCCGTACGCCACCCTCTCTGTCCGCGCACCCTCCACGGTTCTCGTGGTGACCAGCCTGGAACCGCGCAAGTAGTCCCCACCGCCCTAACCTCGCTGCGCTTCGGCCAGGGAACCCAGGGCGGCGTGGGCCCATCCACCGCCGAGCTTGAGGTCCACCTGATCTCACGCCACCTATGCCCGACGGCCTGGCTTATGCCATCAGCCGGCCGTCGGGCGTACCCACAATCTTGACCACTCCCGAATTGGAGGGAAACCGTGCGCTTCATCCTGCGCCGACTGGGTTTCTACCTGATCGCCTTCTGGGCATCCATTACCCTGAATTTCCTGCTCCCCCGCTTCATGCCCGGGGACCCCGTATCACGCATGTTTGCCCGCTCCCAGGACAGAATGCAGCCCGAACAGCTCGAAGCCCTGCGCAAGCTGCTTGGCGTGGACGACCGGCCCATCTGGGAGCAGTACGCCGGCTACCTCCAGAACATCCTGACCGGACAGATGGGGGTATCGATTACACGCTTCCCCACCCCCGTCACCGAAGTCATCTCATCCCAAATCGGCTGGACCCTCCTGCTTGGCGGGACCGCGCTGGTGATTGCCGCCGTCGTGGGCAACCTGCTGGGCATCCTGGCAGCCTGGCGCCGCGGCAGCGCCCTCGACTCGGCTCTGCCCCCCGTGCTGGTCTTTATCGGATCGTTCCCCTACTTCTGGCTGGCAATGGGCGCCCTGTACCTGTTCGGCGTCGTGCTCGGCTGGTTCCCCATCCGCCACGCGTTCACCGACGGCCTGGAGCCGGCGTTCACTGCCGAGTTCATCGGTGACGTCGCCGCCCACCTCGTGCTACCGGCGCTGACCATCGTGCTGGTCTCCATCGGTGGCTGGATGTTGGGCATGCGGAACACCATGATTGCCACGAACTCCGAGGACTACATCACAATGGCCGAAGCCAAAGGCCTGCGCCCCGGACGGATCATGCTCCGCTACGCAGCCCGGAACGCGATGCTGCCCTCGGTGACCAGCTTCGGCATGGGCCTGGGCTTCGTCGTCGGCGGCGCCCTCCTGACCGAGGTCGTCTTCGCCTACCCCGGCGTCGGCTACCAGCTCCTCAACGCCGTCCAAGGCCTCGACTACCCGCTTATGCAGGGCCTGTTCCTGACCATCACCGCCGCCGTGCTGCTGGCGAACTTCCTGGTGGACATCCTCTACGTCCGCCTCGACCCCCGCGTGCGCAGCAACTGAGCAGTGCGTACCCAGTAACCAAGGGACCGACCATGACCAGCGTTATCCTCCAGCAGCCAACTGAAGCAAAAGCTGCCCGCAAAACCAACCGCGGTTTCATCCACGGACTCATCACCAACAAGAAGGCCATGACCGGCATGGCCATTATGCTCGTCTTCATCGTCCTGGCCCTGGCCGCGCCGGTACTGTTCCCGGACGACCCCTCCCGGATCACCGGGATGGCCTCACTGGAACCAGACAGCGAACACTGGCTCGGAACCACCGCCAAGGGCCAGGACGTGCTCGCCTTGACCATCCACGGCGCCCGAAGCTCCCTGCTCGTAGGGCTTACCGTCGGGTTCGCATCCACTTTCATCGGAATCCTCGTCGGCCTGGCATCAGCCTATTTCGGCAAATTCATCGACGAAGCACTGTCGCTGCTGACTAACGTCTTCCTCCTCCTTCCCGGCCTGCCGCTGCTTGTGATCCTGGCCGCCTTCCTGCCCCCAGGCCTGGGCACGGTCATCCTGGTCCTCACCGTCACGGGATGGGCCGGATCAGCGCGCGTACTCCGGGCACAGGCCCTGTCCATCCGATCCAAGGACTTCGTCGCTGCCGCCGTCGTCTCCGGAGAGCGCGCCGGCCGCATCATGTTCCGCGAAATCCTGCCGAACATGGCATCGATCGTGATGGGAACGCTGCTCGCCTGCGTCATCTACGGTATCGGGGCCCAGGCGGGCCTCGAATTCCTTGGACTGGGCGACGTCAGCACCGTCTCCTGGGGCAACAACCTCTTCTGGGCCGGAAACGAAGGCGCCCTGCTCACTGGAAGCTGGTGGGTCTTCATCCCCTCCGGCCTCTGCATCGCACTGGTCGCGTTCGCCCTGGCCCTCATCAACTACGCCGTTGACGAAGTAACCAACCCCCGTCTGCGGAAGATCCGCAAACCCGCCACCACCGAAAGGGGCGCCGCACAGTGACCGTCTCCCAAACCTCCTTCGGCTCCCATGAACCGGTCCTCGACGTCAAGAACCTCACCGTCAAGTACATCGGCGACTCCCGCTCGACCACGGCTGTGAACGACGTCTCCTTCAGCATCGGCGCCGGCGAGGTGTTCGGGCTGGCCGGCGAATCCGGTTGCGGAAAATCAACCATCGCCAACTCCATCATGCGGCTGCTCAAGGACCCGGCGAAGATCGCCGCCGGCAGCATCTCCTTCGGCGGCAAGGACGTGCTCGCCATGAACCAGGACGAGCTGCGCCGTTTCCGCTGGCAGGACGTCGCCATGGTGTTCCAGTCCGCCATGAACTCGCTGAACCCCGTGCTCACCGTCGGGGAACAGATGGCAGACATCTTCACCACCCACGCCGGCTACTCGCGCAAAGAATCCCTTCGACGCGCCGCACAGCTGCTGGAACTGGTCAGAATGGACCCCGCCCGCCTCAAGTCGTACCCGCATCAACTCTCCGGCGGCATGCGGCAACGCGCCGTCATCGCCATGGCTGTGGCCCTGAAGCCGTCACTGCTGATCCTTGACGAGCCCACCACCGCACTGGACGTGGTGGTGCAACAGGAGATCATGGCCCAGATCAAGGATCTCCAGCGCGAACTTGGCTTCTCCGTCCTCTTCATCACGCACGACATGTCCTTGATGGTGGAACTCTCCCACCGGATGGCCGTCATGTACGGCGGCCGGATCGTAGAGACCGCCAAAGCGCACGACATCTACACCGCCCCCGGGCACCCCTACACCCAAGCCCTCATGGGCGCGTTCCCGCCGCTCACCGGCCCGCGGATCCCGCTTAAGGGCCTGCCCGAAGGCGTGAAGTTCCGGAACATCCCGGACCTCGCCGAAATTGCGCCCGGCCACTTCGTGGCACCGTTTGATGCCGACGCCGAAGCCGCCGTCCTTGAAGGAGCAGCACAATGAGCCACGCCGTCCACTCCCCGACACGGCCGGATGTTTCGACCCTGACGCCGGCCCTGGAGGTGCGCGGACTGGGTAAGTCCTTCCACATCGGCGGCCTGTTCTCCAGCCAGGCGGTCCGGGCGCTCCACCGCGTCGACCTGACCATCGGCCGTGGAGAAATCGTGGCACTGGTCGGCGAATCGGGCTCAGGCAAGAGCACCCTGGCCCGCTGTGTCGCCCGGCTCGAAAAACCCAGCGAAGGGGCCATCCTGGTCGACGGCGTCGACGTCCTCAAACGTGACCGTTTCCAGGCCTCACGGGAGTTCCGGTCCCAGCTGCAAATGGTCTTCCAGGACCCCTTTGGCTCACTGAACCCCGCCCACCGAATCGAGCACTTCCTCCGCCGGTCCCTCACCGTCCACGGCAAAGGCGGCACCCGCCAGCGCGGTTCCGAAGAGCAGACCAGGCGCCGTCTAGAGGAGCTCATGACCACCGTCGGGCTTCAAGCCGACATGCTCGACTCCTACCCCCATGAGCTCTCCGGCGGGCAACGTCAACGGGTCGCGATCGCGCGAGCCCTGGCCGTGGAGCCAAACGTCATCCTCGCCGACGAGCCGACTTCCATGCTGGACGTTTCGGTCCGCATCGGCGTGCTGAACCTGATGCGGAAACTGCGCGATGAGCAGGGCATTTCCATGCTCTACATCACCCACGACCTCGCCTCCGCCCGGTACCTGGCGGACCGGACGGCAGTCATGTTCGCCGGCGAAATCGTGGAAGAAGGTGAATCACTGGACCTGCTCGCCAACCCGGCCCACCCCTACACCCAATTGCTCGTCTCAGCCGTCCCCGACCCGGCGCGGGCGGGATCCTACGACCCCATCCACCGCGCCCAGCTCCGGCAAGCCGTCATGGCTTCCGCCAGCTGCGCCTTTGAGAACGACCCGGAGCAGCGCTGCTCATCCGAGGAACCCGTCCGGCACCAGGTGGGCGACCCCCTCAACCGCCACTGGGTCCGCTGCCACCTCTACCGCCCGCGCGCCGGTGCCGGCGGCCATGCATTGGCGACAGAACCGGAGCCTGGAGACTGACGTTCCCGTTCCCACGTCCAAAACATCAACATTCACGCACTGGCAGCACCGACGCTGCCCGCCGAAAGGTAACTGATGGAAGATTCACCCGCCGTATCCCGGCGTGCCCTCCTGACCGGAAGCGGGGCCGTTGCCCTCACCGGATCGCTCGCACTCTCAACACCATTCGCCCAGTCAGCGGCAGCGGCACCCCCGAACGCCCCCGACAACGCACCGGCCAAGCCGCCCTACAAAGGACCAACCCGTATGCGCCCGACTTATCACTTCAGCGTCCCCGACAACTGGAAGAACGACCCCCAGCGGCCCATCTACATTGACGGCGAATACCACTACTACTACCTCTACAACGCCGATTACCTCCAGGGCGGCGGCGGCACATCGTGGCGCCGTGCCACCACCACCGACCACGTCTCGTTCCGCGACCGTGGCGTTGCCATCCCCAAGTTCAGCAACGATAACGGCGACTGCTGGTCAGGCTGTCTTGTCATCGACGAACGGAACACTGCCGGCTACGGTGAAAACGCCGTCATAGCCCTCGTGACGCAGGCGCCCCAGGGCCGCCAGGCCCAATACCTCTGGTACTCAACTGACCGTGGGCGCTCGTTCCAACCTGGTGGGGCGGCGCCGGTACTTCCAAACCCAGGCGTGCAGGACTTCCGCGACCCGAAAGTCATCTGGGACGCCGACCGCGGGCAGTGGTTCATGGTCAACGCCGAAGGGCAGAAGCTCGGCTTCTACACATCTGCCAACCTGCGTTCCTGGCGGCGGGTCGGCGAATTCGTCCGGACGGACCTGGGGTTGCTGGAGTGCCCGGACCTTTTCCGCATGACCGCCGACGACGGTACTTCGCACTGGATCCTGGGCACCAGCGCCAACGGCAAGGGCCGTGGACTGCCGGCAACATACGCCTACTGGACAGGAGCCTTCAACGGAATCACGTTTACTCCCGACCATGCCGAGCCGGAATGGCTGGACTACGGCTATGACTTCTACGGTGCAGTGACCTACCCCCATCACGACTCCTCCGGCGCGGAGGATGCCACCCTGCGCAGGGCGCTTGGCTGGGCGAACTTCTGGGACTACCCCCACAACACTCCCACCCTGGCGACCGACGCGTACAACGGTGATGACATGATCGTGCGCGACATCCGGCTCAAGAAGGCAGGCGGAAGCTACCACCTCGCCTCAACCCCCACCACCGGCCTGGCCAACCACATCAAACGCACCCACCACCTCGGGGACGTCAAGGTCACGGGAACCCAAGACCTCGATATCAGTTCACTGGCCTATGACCTGACCTGTGAGCTCGTATGGGACCCGGCGGCCCCTCCGTCCAACATCGGCCTTGAGCTCTGCCGTGCATCCGGTGGGGGCCGGCACGTCGCGGCCGGTGCATTCCTCCGCGGCCCCTTCGCCTACGTCAACAGGCGACCCACCATCAACCCCACTGGCGGGGAAAGCCAGACACCTATCGATCCATCGGCAGGGCGCCTCACACTCCGCCTCCTGGTGGACCGGACCAGCGTCGAAATGTTCGTCGGAGACGGACGGGTGGTGCACTCACACCGCGTTTTTCCCCTGGAAGGTGACAACAACATCCGGCTCTACGCCAACGATGGAACGGCCACCTTCAGTGACCTGACGATCAACGAGATCAACGCGACGACCTAGCCGCTCCCCCATCAACACTGTCCGAGAGACAAACATGGATTACCTCAAAGCAGCCTGCCCAGACCCCCAAAAGCCTTTTGACGCCGTCGTTGTCGGTGAAGCGTTGATCGATGTGGTCACCACCCCGAACAGCCAGGTTGAGCATCCTGGCGGATCGCCTGCCAATGTCGCCTATGGCCTCGGTCTCCTGGGGGTCACCACGGGCTTGCTCACGGCCATTGCACCCGATGAGCGGGGAAGAACTATAGAGAACCACCTCCACCGGGCAGGGGTGACACTTCTGCCAGGATCAAAATCCCTCACCCGCACCGCAACAGCGACCGCAACCCTCGGACCCGACGGATCCGCCGCATACGACTTCGACATCCGCTGGCAGCTGCCAAGAGCAACGCCTGCCTGTTTCCCCCAAATCCTGCACACCGGTTCCATCGCCACCTTCCTCAACCCCGGCGCCGGTGCGGTCAAAACCCTGCTCGAACAAGCCCACAAGCATTGCACCATCACCTACGATCCGAACATCAGGCCATCGCTGCTTGGCAGCCACGCCGAAGCGAAGGCAACCTTCGAAGCAATCGGCGCACTGACCGACGTCGTTAAACTCAGCGACGAGGACGCCCAGTGGCTCTACCCCGCGAAAACACTGGAAGAAACCGCTGAGCACATCCTCCGCCTCGGCGCCGGGCTGGCGGTGATAACCAAAGGTGCTGCCGGCTCCCAATTCACCTCGCCGTCCGCGAGCATCACCATTCCCGCCGTCAAAGCGACGGTGGCGGACACCATCGGCGCCGGCGACTCCTACATGGCCGCACTGATCCTGGGCCTGCTCACCCGCGGCACCGAGGGCTTTGCCCCCGCCGTCATGGAGCAGCTGGGACGCACCGCAGCCGCAGCAGCGGCCATCACCGTGCAGCGCGCCGGGGCTAACCCACCCACCCTTGACGAACTCACAGCTGCTGTCGAAGCACACGCCTCCGTACCACGGGCTTTCGCATGCGACCAGGCATAAACAAAACGACCCTGCGGGCAACAAAAGTAAAGGACGCCGTCTACCCTGTTAGGAGGAGCCAACAATGACGTCTGAAAAGACACCGGGGCACCAAGCCCCTGCGCATTCGCTGCGGTCCAGCAGCAGGTTTGCGCAACTCACCCGGCGTTCCATGCTGGGCCTGGGCGGGCTCGCCGTGGCGGGGGCCACTGTGGGGGCCTGGCCCCGAATTACCGGCGCTGACATTCCGGGCCGCGGCAGCAAGGCCCTGAACATCGCCATCCTGGGGACGGCAGCGGATGCGGCGGGACGCCAGGGCCTGATCCAGGCTTTCACCGCCGCCCATCCCGACATCCCGGTGCGGCTGCAGGCGATTCAGGGTGCGGACTGGAAGGACTTCTTTTCCAAGATCCTGACCATGGTGGCCGCGGGCACGCCCCCGGATGTGGTCTATGTCGCCACCGAAGGCGCCCAGTTGTTCGCCGACAAGCTGGCCGAGCCCCTGGATGGTTATGTCCGCCGGGACGCCGCGGCGATGAGCGACTACTTTAACGACGTTCATCCGAGCCTGCTGGAAGCCTTCATGTACCAGGGAAGCCTGTACCAGCTTCCCCTGGACTGGAACGCGGCGAACATGTACCTGAATACCGCCACCTTCGCGCAGGCCGGCATTGACCGGCCGAGGGACGACTGGACCAAGGACGACTTCAGCTCCACCCTAAGGGCCCTGCGGAAAGCCCGCCCCTCCGATTTCACCCCGTACTACTGGACCAACCGGCTTTTCGGCGGGGTGGTCCCGTGGCTTTACGCCAATGACACCAGCTTCCTGTCCGAAACGAAGGCGCCCGGCGGGGACTGGCTTTGGGACCGCTTCTACCCCAGCGACCCTGCCCGCGGCACCCGTGGCGGCGGGTACCAGTGGCTGGCCCCCAACGCCGAGGACGGGCGGGTGGTCGAGACCTTCGACTATCTGCGTGAACTGGTAGCCGAAGGACTCGGCGTGCGGCCGGAATCCGGGGGCGGCAACGCCCTGGTGGGCCTGTTCGGCAACAACCGCATCGGCACGACGCCGGCCGGTGGCTATTGGGCGCAGGGCCTGCACGAGGCCGGGATGACCGCCGATCAATTCGACGTGCAGTTTTTCCCGCGCTGGCGGACCCAGCGCCACCAGTTCGGCGCTGCCGGCTACGCGATCATGCGCACCGCGAAAGACAAGGACGCGGCCTGGGAATGGGTGAAGTTCTGCTCCAGCCGCGAAGCGATGCAGCTGGCCATTCCCAAACCGAACACCACCCCCACACGCCGTTCGATGGTCAACGAGTCCTTCTACGCCGCCACCGGGCCGCGGCACTGGAAAGTCTTCTACGAGACCTTGGACAGGTTCCCCACCTCCGGTCCGATCCCCGCCCCGCCGCAGCAGGCGGCCGTCGAAACTGCCCTGATGAAGAACGTCTCCACCGCGGTCAGCGGCAGCTCCGCCGATGTACGGGCAGCGATGGGCAACCTTCAACGCGACCTCGAACTGGCCCTGAGGAGGAATTCATGACCACCACGTCCGCCGTCCCGCGGCCAACAGTGAAGCCACCGGCCGTGCGCCGGTCCTTTGTCGAGCGGTGGCTGGCAAGGATTTTCCTTGCTCCGACGGTGATCGGGATGGCCCTTTTCACCTTCCTGCCGATCATTGCTTCGCTGGTCCTGGCTTTCTTCCGCTGGGACATCATTTCAGCACCGCAGTTCGTCGGGTTCGCCAATTTCGCCTCACTGGCACAGGACCCCACCGTCCGCGTGTCCTTCCTGAACACCATCGGATTCGTCATTGTGGCGGTAGTCCTTCAACTGGGCATCGCCCTTGGCCTGGCCTCCATGCTTCAGGCCAGGATGCCGTCCTGGCTGAGGGTATTCCTCCGTTCCACCTTCTTCTTTCCCCTGGTCCTGTCCGCCGCGTCGGTGTCCATCTTCATGCGGTACATGTTTAACGAACAATTCGGCGTGGTGAATTGGCTCCTGTCACTCGTCGGGATCCCCGCTGTGCCGTGGCTGACAAGCCCCGCCGCGTCCGCCGCCGTCGTCGTCCTGGTCTACGTGTGGCAGAACTTCGGGTTCTCTTTCCTGCTCTTCCTCGGCGCCCTCACCAATATCCCGAAAGAACTGCATGAAGCAGCGAACCTGGATGGTGCCACGGGCTGGAAACAGTTCAGCAACGTGACCCTTCCGCTGATCAGCCCCACGGTGCTCGTGGCGTCCGTCATGGCCATCATCAGCGCCCTGCAGGTCTTCGACCAGCCCTATGTCCTGACCAACGGCGGCCCCGGCGACTCCACCCGGACCGCCGTCATGGTCATCTTCGAATCCGCCTTCCAGCAACTGGAGTTCGGCAAAGCCTCCGCCATCGGCCTGGTACTCACCGTGCTGATCCTTGCCGTCACCGCCCTGCAATTCCGCCTTAGCCGCCGCTTCGTCTTCTACCAGTGAGGTCCGCCATGTCCAGCCAGACCCTGCACACCGGGACCGGCTTGCCTTCCGGTTGCACCGCCGAACCGCCCGCGACCCGTACGCCCCGCCGCTTGCCCTCAGCCAGCACTGTCGGCAGATACGCCGCCTTGGCCGTGGCAGCGGCGCTGACCCTCGGCCCTGTCCTGTGGACCTTGTCCACGTCGCTGCGAACGCCGTCGGAATCGTTCAACCTGCCGCCCTCCATCCTGCCCATCAACCCTGACGTCACGGCTTACCAGGAAGTGTTCAAGCAGATCAACGTCGGCCTCCTGGTCCTGAACAGCGCCCTGGTGACCGGCCTGATCGCACTTGGCCAGATGGCGTCGGCCACCCTGGCCGGCTACGCCTTCGCCCGCCTGGACTTCCGCGGTAAGAACGCCATCTTCTCGCTGGTGCTGGCCACCATGATGGTCCCGGTGCAGGTCACCATCGTCCCGGTGTTCATGCTGATCCGTGGAATGGGCCTGTCCGACACCCTGCTGGCCCTGATCCTGCCGGCCATTCCCACAGCATTCGGCACCTTCCTGATGCGCCAGTACTTCCTTGGCCTGCCGAACGACTTCGCCGAAGCAGCCGCCTTGGACGGTGCCGGGCCGTGGCGGATCTTCCGTTCGGTCTACGTCCCCCTGGCGGTCCCCGGCATGGCGATCGTCGGGATCCTCGCCTTCAACTTCCATTGGAACGAGTTCTTCCGGCCGCTGATCCTCACCATCAGCGAAGAGAATTTCACCCTTCCCCTCGGCCTGGTCACGCTCCAGGGCAACCTCGGCACCGGCAGCATCTCGGTGGTCCTCGCCGGCGTGATCCTGTCCATGCTGCCGGCACTGGTCGTGTTCATCTTCGGCCAACGAACCCTGCGAGAAGGCCTCACCGCCGGCGCCAGCAAGTAGCGGTGCTGTAGGAAAGAAACGCGTCCACGCAGTGGCTGTACCGGCCACTCTCAAGCTGGAAGTGCGGACATTGTCCGCACTCCCACTGCCTGTGAAATGGGCCCTGCAGGCTAAGCCGGCGTGGCCGCCCCGTGAGCCTCGGCGGTTTAGGTGGCTGGTGACACGACGCCCTCCAGTACTGACCTGTCGGAGAGAAACGGATCTCGCCCGTTGCCTCGAAGGACACCGGAACTACTGATGTGCTCAAGTCTTTGGACGTTTCATGGATTTCGGCCGCAGTCCCGTGTTCTGCCGGAGAGTCGCGGCGCTGCCGAAGCCGCAGTCTGCGGAAACCTGGTGGATGGACAGGTCGCGGATTTTCCAGCAGGCGCCTGGCGGCCTCGAGCCATCGGCTTCGGGTCCAGGCCGACGGCGTGGTCCCGGTTGCCCGGAAGGCGCGGACGAAGGTCCGGCGGCTCATGTGCCCTTGCGGCCAGGCGGTCGACATCGAGGAGCGCGGCGGCAGAAGGTGTTCGATGGATTGGGCTTGGCCGCCCTCCCGGCGGGGCCCCTTGCGTTCGGTCAATGAAGGTCAGTGGGTTCTCGCCAGCCCTTCAGCCCCGATTCCGTTGAAGAATTCGGGCAGCGGCGCGCGCTCACTCAGCCCGGCAGGTCCTTCATGGATTTCCCGGTACATGCGCTCGAAGAAAGTGTGGCATCCCTCGCCTGACCAGTCGGACTTTCGAGTCAGCAGCTTCAAGGAGAACGTAGACAGGCAAAGGCATGCGGTTGCAGTGCGTCAAAGAGGCCCTGGCCGTTACCGGTCGGTAGCCCCTAGACCAGCCTCATGCTGTTGTTCGCTATAGGTCCTCGAGTAATTGAACGCTTACTCCTCCGGCAACGACAGCGGATGGCATCCTTGGCCAAGGGCAAAAGGCCACTCGCACTGGAAGAGGCGGCCGAGCTGGCTCAGCCTGCCGCCGGCGGGGCACCGAAAGCGTCATGGAAATGGTTCAGGATATTGATGACGGTTCCGTCGGCCGAGGCCCGGTGAGTGAAGCCCGGGCCGACAGTCTTCTTTGGGCTGGTCGGCATCGAAGGGATGCTGGGAGGATTTCCTGCGCTTTTTAGGTTCCGGCGTGCTCAGCCCTTTGCTGCGAAGAAGAAGTCGGCCATCGTCGGGGTCAACGGTATCGGCAGCCGTCCGCATTGGAGGTGCCATCAACGGTGACAGGGCCCGCATCTAACCCAGCGGTTTGCAGTTCCTAATGCAACTCTGAACATAAAAGTAACGATTTGGTAAACAGACCGAGTACTCGGTCTGCTAGTGCTATTGTGGTACTCATCACTCCAGGATGTTGATGCAGGATGTCCCTCCAATTCACAGAAAGCGATGAGACCCATGGTTGTGTCTGATCCGGCCGCAGGAGCGACGTTGCCGTCGCCTGCCGCCTTTGCTCCCAAAGAAAAAGCAAAAGCAAGCGTGATCGCCACGATGGTGCTGGCCCGGCTTGGACTTTTGACGGCCCTTTCCGTGCCGATAGTGGCCGGCATGACACTAAAGATCCAAACCTTGGTGCCCGAGGCTGAAGTTGCCCCTACACTCGGCTTTGTCATTTCTATGGGCGCTTTCGCAGCCCTCCTCTTCGACCCGATCTTCGGCAGGCTGAGCGACCGGACCATTGGCCGTTTCGGCCGCCGCCGCCCATGGCTGGTCGCGGGAGCCGTGGGACTCCTGATAAGCCTGACCGTGATCGCCATGGCACCTAATGTCGTGGTTCTGGCCATCGGCTGGTTCTTCGCACAGGCTCTTGGTAATGCTGCAGTCGCCGCCCATACTGCATCCCTCGCAGACCAAATACCTCAGTGGCAGCGCGGGAAAGTCAGCGGCATGATCGGCATCGCCTCCCAAGCCGCGGGTTTAGGGGCCGCGTACTCGGCGAGTCTTCTCGGGCAAAACATGCTTTTTCTCTTCCTTGTTCCCGGCGTCCTTGGGCTGATCATGGTCATGGTCTTTGCATTCGTGCTGCCGGACCAGCCCATGGAACGCCGACCTGCATCGGAAGGGGGCCTGCGCACCGCTTTGAAGACCTTCTGGGTCAATCCGGTCAAGCATCCGGACTTTGCCTTCGCCTGGGTCTCACGCTTTCTTGTCGTCCTGGCTTTGTTCATGTTCGTCACGTTCCGTCTCCTGTACCTGCAGCAGGACCTGGGTCTTTCCAAACAGGATGCAGCAGGTGCTTTGGCGACCGGTGTCCTCATCTACACCCTCGCGCTGGTTACGGCAGGCCAAATCGCAGGATGGATCTCGGACCGGCTCGGGCGTCGAAAGGTCTTCATCTGGATCTCAGCCATCATTTTCGGGATTGGCACATGGATGCTGAGCGTGGCTGACTCCACGACCGGGTTCTATTGGGCGGAACTGGTCATCGGCACGGGATTCGGCATTTACATCGCCGTTGACCTTGCCCTCGTGATCGATGTCCTGCCCAACCCGGATGACACAGCGAAGGACCTGGGCGTCTTCAATATCGCCATGGCCGGCCCGCAGACACTTGCACCGGCAGTATCGGCCGCATTGCTCACCATGAGTGGAGGGAGCTACGACCTTTTGCTGACCGTAGCAGCCGTGATCGCCATTCTTGGTGCGCTGACCATCCTTCCGGTAAAGAAGGTCCGATGAGTCAACATCCCGCCCTCACAAGCACCCCCAGCGAGGAGACCCCAGCAATGCGCCAGGACAATGTCGGCGCAATCGAACAGGCAATTGCAGGTCTGGACCTTCCTGCCAAGGTGAAGCTCCTCTCTGGCGCAAGGATGTTCAGCTTGTACGATGAACCCGCGATCGGCCTGCGGGAGATCGTCATGTCCGATGGGCCGTCAGGGGTACGCGGCCCGCTGGTGGTCGGAGGGCGTGTCGCTTGCTTGCTGCCCAACGCAACGCTCATCGCCCAAAGCTGGGACCTGGACGTGATGCGCGAGGTCGGGCAAATCCTTGCGGACGAAGCAGAGGACCAACAAACCCATGTGGTCCTCGGACCCACGGTAAACCTCCACCGCACTCCTCTGGGCGGACGTCTGTTTGAATGCTTCAGCGAAGACCCTCTCCTTACCGGCCACCTCGGGGCAGCCTACGTGCAGTCCCTGCAGGAGCGGGGAATCGCTGCGACACCGAAACACTTCCTGGCAAACGAAGCCGAAACCGAGCGCACCACCGTGGACTCGGTGGTTCCGGAAGATGCCCTGCGGGAGTTGTATCTGCTTCCCTTCCAGATCATGGTGGAAGACGCCCGGCCCTGGACGATCATGGCCTCCTACAACAAGATCAACGGAACAACGGCCACCGAGCACGACGAGCTCCTGAACAAGGTCCTCAAAGAAGAATGGGGCTTCGACGGGCTGGTGATGTCCGATTGGCTCGCCACCAAAACAGCGGTGGAAAGCGCCAACGGCGGACTGGACCTCGTCATGCCCGGACCGGACACTCCCTGGAGGCGGTCTCTGGCTGCCGCCGTCCAGAAAGGCGCCGTCTCCGAGGACACTATCGATGACCACCTCCGACGGCTTCTCCGACTCGCATCTCGGGTGGGAGCCTTCGACGGCGGCCGCACCTGGACAAGGGATCTGCCGCGCCCTGACAGCCCGGAACGACGGGAACAGCTGCGCCGGCTCGCCGCCCGCAGCATGGCCGTCCTGGTCAACCGCGACAACACGCTTCCACTCCGCAAGGACTCCACGGAACGCGTGGTGGTCATCGGCCGCCATGCCATCGATACCGTGGCGCAAGGCGGCGGCTCAGCCATCGTGCGCCCGCCCCACGTCGTCAGCGCCGCCAAGGGGATAGCGCAGGCCCTCGGCGAGGACCGCGTAACTGTCGTCGATGGGGTACAGACCCGCACGCAATGGCTCGCAGCGAACCCGGAACTCCTCCGCGACCCGGAAACCGGGACAAAGGGTGCTCGCGCACGCATCTTCGACAAAGAAGGCAATCTGCTGGGCACCCGCCATCTTGAAGTCCCTGAACTTGAAGTCAGTGGGGATAGCTGGGCCTCCGGAGCGTCATCCATCGAACTGTCAGCCGAGCTGGTAATCGACAAGCCTGCAAGGATGATGATCGGCGCCCGCGGGGCCGGCAATTGGGACATAACCGCCCCCGGCTACCGTGAATCGGTACGAACTCCCTTCCACCACGGTCCCGGCGGCGGATTCTTTCGCCCCAAGAGCCACGCCGCACCACTGGACGTCGAACCGGGCGCCCGGATCACAGCGGCAACCGACGCGGAGGACGAGAACCGCCTCATCGGCCTGGTCGCGGAACCCGCGCTGAAAAACAGCGCCGCCGCCATCCGCGACGCCGTCGCAGCAGCCGCGGGCGCCGATGTGGCCGTCGTCGTCGTCGGTTTCACGCAAGAACAGGAAACCGAAGGCCAGGACAAGACCACCCTCGCCCTCCCTGGAGACCAGGACGCCCTCGTGGCTGCCGTGGCAGCCGTGGCGAAGCGGACCGTCGTGGTCCTGAACGCCGCCACGCCGGTTCTTATGCCCTGGATCGGCGAGGTGGACGCCGTGCTGTTTGCCGGGCTGCCGGGACAGGAAGCCGGCGACGCCATCGCCGCGGCACTGACCGGCGACATCGAACCAGCGGGACGCCTGGTAACCACCTTCCCCTCCCGGGACGGCCAAGGCCCGGCATGGTCAGTAACGCCCCGCAGCGGCACGCTCCCCTACTCGGAGGGAACACATGTGGGATACCGCGGATGGAGCACCTCCACGGAGCAGCCCCTGTTCTGGTTCGGACACGGCCTCGGCTACACCGAATGGGACTACACCGCGGCCGAGATCACGTCCATGAAGCGGGACGCCGTGAAGTCCGTACGCGTGACAGTCCGCAACGTCGGGACCCGCGCAGGAACAGAAACCGTGCAGGTGTACCGCTTCCCCGCGGACCCCTCCATTCCTCCACGGCTCATCGGTTGGGCGCAGCTTCACTTGGATCCCGGCGGGCAGGCAAGCATCGACGTCAGCTGCGATCCCCGCGCGCAATGGCTGTGGAACAGCACCGCCCACCGCTGGGACGACATCGCCGGAGGCCGGGTCGTCGTCGCGCGTGGCCTTGGCGATGTCAGACTGGAGCTGGCCCTCACAGGGCGCGAGGCCATGGCGGCCGGAACAAACAAGGAGTAAACCATGTCGTATCCAGCCGGATACCGGATAGAGCGGGAGCACCCCCGACGCCGCCGCGACGGCGAAACCGCAAGGCTGAAGGCAATCCAGGCCGCAATTGAGCTCTTCGCAGTGGGCGGCTACGGTGGAACGTCCATCGCCGATGTCGCAGCGAAGACGGGTCTCTCACAATCCGGCCTGCTCCATCATTTTCCGTCCAAAACGGCCTTGCTATCAGCGGTGCTGGAGCACCGTTCCAAAGAAGACGCAGACTTCCTTTTCGGCGGAGAGCAGGCTCCACTGGGGTGGGCAGCCTTTGACGCCCTGGTATCGCTGGTTGCGAGGAACTCCACCCGGCCCGACTGGGTAGGCCTTTTCGTGAGGCTCTCCGCCGAAGCCACCGAACCCGGACACCCCGCGCATCAATGGCTCCTGGACCACTACGCCAGCCTGCGCCAGTGGCTCGGCGAAGCATTGGAAGACGGAAAGGCCCACGGGAAGGTCGCACAAGACGCCCCCGTGGAGGCGATCGTCAACAACACCATCGCAGTCCTCGACGGCATGCAGCTGCAATGGCTCTGCGCCCCCGGAAGCTTCTCGATGGTGGCGCAGTTCAGAACGTTCATCGAAAGCATCAAGACCACCTGGGGCTAAAGGGCCGGCAGCAGGGAAGTTCCGCCTGATCCGCGGCCCCTCCCTTCTGTCGCCGTGCCCGGTTCAGGGAGAAAGTAAGAAGACATGGAAACTCCTGCCACACATCAAGTAAGGGTTGAAACGGACGCCCCGGACCGGCGTGCAAATCAGCGGCGCACCATCGGCATTCTGATCGCAGGACAGATCCTCGGCGGCCTGGGAATGGGCGCCTCGCTCTCGCTCGGCTCCCTTCTTGCCGTCCAGGTTTCCGGTTCGACGGCCTGGTCCGGAATGGCCGCCACGATGAATACGCTCGGGGCCGCCGCCTTTGCCATCCCCCTGGCCCGCGCGGCCGTAAAACGGGGACGGGGAGCCTCGCTCGCGGCCGGATCGGTGACCTCCGGATTCGGTGCAGCCATCGCCATCGCTTCAGCTGCGCTCTCTTCCTTCCCGGCCTTGCTCATTGGGCTCATCCTTCTCGGGGCGGGAACCGCTGTGAGTTTCCAAGCGCGCTTCGCTGCCACGGATCTGTCAACGCCAAAGACCCGTGGCAGCGACCTTTCCATCGTCGTATGGTCAACCACCATTGGTGCAGTTTCGGGCCCCAACCTCTTCGAACCCGGAGAGGCCTTCGGTGCAATGCTCCACTTGCCGACGCTGACGGGCGCATTCGCGTTCACAGTGGCAGCCCAATTACTTGCCGCCCTGGTCTTTTACGCGGGCCTCCGGGTAGCACCCCCGGTCAAGGGCCCCACGCCGCTAGGAGACAGCGGCGTCACCACCAAACCTGATTCCGGCTTCAAGATCCTTCGCAGCATTCCCGCCGCCCGTTACGCCGTGACGGTGGTGGCGCTCAGCCACGGCACCATGGTGGCACTCATGTCTATGACCCCGGTGCATCTGCATGACAACGGGGCAAGCCTTGCCGTTGTCGGCATGACCATCAGCCTCCACATTGCGGGCATGTTCGGCCTTTCGCCGCTGTTCGGATGGCTCTCAGACCACCTCGGCCGGATTCCCGTGCTGCTGATCGGACAAGCAATGCTGCTCGCTTCGTTGGTGTTCGCCTGGCTCGCCCCGCACACCATGGTGACTCCAAGCCTGATCCTCCTGGGCCTGGGCTGGTCCGCATCCATCGTTTCCGGTTCGGCTCTGGTGGGCGACTCCGTGTCAGCAGCCGAACGCGCCCCCCTGCAAGGTGTTTCAGACCTCCTCATGAACCTCACCGGAGCAACCTGCGGAGCCTTGGCAGGACCCACCCTCACCGCCGTCGGCTATTCCGGGCTTGGAACAGTAGCCATGGCGCTGGTCGGCGCAGTCACCGTATGGACCCTCCTGCGGACACTCCCGGCCCGCAGGGCTCCAGCCAACTGACATGACCACCGGCTCACGGGGCCAACCACGAACTTTGCACCCCGCCCTTACCGTCCTTCAGGGTTCGGAAGCGGTGGATGAATTAGAAGTGAATCGGCTGCACGCTCTCATCGATGGCCTGGCGCTTCATCTTGTTCGCCAGCCTTCGGAGACGCGCGCATCCTGGGCCGTGGAAACCCTGGATGCACACCTGCCGCAGCTCGGTGCCGTCTGATTGGGCCAGGGGCGCATTCGGGACCACGCTCCTGCTCATCTATCCCCTGTCCGCTAGTGGACCAGGAGGATAGCCATGGGGCGGCCAGGCGGGGGCTTGAGGTCAAGGAATAGCAGGGAGCGTATCCACTTCTTCCACTGTTTGGGCCACGGATGCCCCTTGGGGGCTTTTTAGGCGGGCGACGACGGCCAGCAGCTCGTTCACATCCGCCTGCCGGATCTCGGCGTTGCCGGACGGCCCGCTCTCCCACATGGCGTTGAAATATGGCCATTGCCCATGCACCGGGCCAGGTCCTCGGCTGCCAGGTGGTCCAGGCGCTCCAAGCTGGCGGTGATCAGGGCCTCCTTGTTGGGAAAGTGATACAGGAGGCCCCCCTCGGAGACTCCCGCCCGCGTCGCAACTGCATCCAGTGTCGCCGCACGCTCTCCGATGTCGATCAACAGTCCTTCAAATGCGTCTAGGACTGCGTCCCGCGCGACAGATTTTCTAGCCATTGCTTCCATGATGCATCCTCCTGGCTAGGTGTGTAGCAGCTGTAAGACTTCCTGCCGCGATAGTCTCAAACTGACGCCGGTAGGCCTCGGATGAACGCAACCCGTGCACGGGGCGTCGCAGAAAGTAGGGACAGTGCCAAAAATTGTGGATCACGACGCTCGAAGAGTCGAGTTGGCTCGAGCGGTATGGACCGTGGTGGGCCGGGACGGGGTTGGGGCTGCGTCAATCCGTGCCGTTGCGGCCGAAGCAGGCTGGACACACGGCGCGATCGCACATTACTTCAAACGCCGGGATGATCTTCTGCTCTTCGCCTACAGACTGGCGGTGGAGCGCGAACTGGGGAGCGCACCCACCGAGGATGAACAACCCGATCCCTTCGAACGCCTCGTGGGTTTGCTCTTGCGCAGCCTGCCTGTCGATGAGCGCTCGGCGCTGGATGTTCGGATCTGGCTCGGCTTCATGGGGCGGGTGGCAGATGAACCGGAACTGGCCCGGGCAGTACTCGGCGAACATGAGAACTACCACGTCAGTATCCGTGAGTTGGTAGGTCAGTGCGTAGCCGAATCATGCGCCCCTTCTGATCTCGATGTTGAAGCGGCCACAGAGTCGGCCGTTGTCTATGCAGACGGCCTTGGCATCGCCGCCTCCCTGGATCCCAATCGCTATGCCCCGGCCAAGCTCGAGCAGATGCTACGGACTTTTCTGCGCAGTTTGGGCCTTCACCCGATGCTCAACCAAACAAAGAAGACGGCTTCAAAATAACTGGTTTCTCAGGCCTAGGCCTTGTCTAGCTGAACAAATTCCAAGAATGCTGGCGTATATGTGACTTATCTGCAGTAGACATGATGCGCATCACATGATTACATTGCCTTGTCAGAAAACGGGATTGTGAGCAGCGCCATCCTGCTGCACCAGCTGCATCGTTCAGTTGGCTGTGGCTGCCGCTGCAGTTTCTCTTTGTCATCAACAGCCAGCTTCTTGCGTGCTTCGGGCTTCTAGTCCGGACCGTTGCCGGCTCCTCCCTGAAAGACTTCCATGACTTTAAAAACATCAGAGGACCAGAGCAAACATGGGTCTCCTCAAGATACGCAGCTTAAAAAGGGCGCGCTGGGTGTAGGTGGCATTACCTTCCTGGTGATGTCGGCCGCCGCTCCCCTGTCGTTGCTTGCCGGCTACGGACCAATTGGACTCCTGGTAGGAGGGGCGGGAGCGCCTGCCGGTTATTTGATGGCGGGTGCGGTCCTGGCCATATTTGCCATTGGCTACACGGCCATGTCCCGCCGGATCAATGTCGTTGGGACGTTCTATGCCTACATCCAGAAAGGCTTCGGGATTCGTGCAGGGCGTGGTGCAGCCGCCGGCGCACTCTTCGCCTACCTCGCGGTGCAGGTCGGCGGCGTGGGCGTCTTCGCCGTGTCGGCCCAGTCCACTCTTCAGGCATTTTTCGGGATTGAGGTCCATTGGACCGTGCCTGCCGTGGCAGTGATCGCCATCGTCTGGGCCATCGGTCGCCGCGGTATCGATGTGGGCGCCAGGTTGCTTGGTGTTCTGCTGGTGATTGAAAGTGGAATTTTGTTGCTGCTGGCCTTTGCAGTCGTCATTCAGGGCGGCGGTCCGGAAGGCTTGAGCTTTGAGGCGTTTACGCCCGCCAACGTGTTCTCCCCTGGAATGGCTGCGGCCTGCGTGGTGTGGTTCGGCGCCTTCATGGGCATAGAGTCCACCGCCATCTACCGGTCGGAGGCACGAAACCCAGTGAAAACTGTGACGCGGGCAACGTATCTGTCCATAGCGCTGCTGGCCTTGTTTTATGGCTTTGTCAGCTGGGCTCTGATCCAGGCCTTCGGGGCTGTCGGGGCGATGGAAGCTGCAGCTGTACACCCCGAGGACATGATGTTCATCGCGGCCGGATCGTTCCTGGGCGGCTGGGCCGATACTTCACTGCGTATTCTCATGCTCGCAAGCACCCTGACCTCCGGGCTGGCGTTCTACAACTCAATCAACCGCTATGGTCATTCTTTGGCGCTGGATGGAGTCATTCCGGCCAGATTCGCCAAGGTGCACCCCGTCCACCGCTCCCCCAAGGTCGGGAATCTACAGTCGCTCGTCACCCTGGTTGCCGTACTCGGTTTTGCTGTTGCCCAGCTGGACCCGTACGCGCAGATGACCGTATGGCTTAGTACCCCGGGTGTCATTGGCATTGTGGTCCTGCTCGCGGGTACTTCTGCCGCCGCGGCGTCCTACTTCGCCTTCGGTGAAGGAAAGGAAGCGCAGGGCCGGCTGGTCATCGCCGCCACCTCCGCCGTTGCAAGCCTGTTGTTCGCTTTTGTCGCCGCTTCGATGATGGTCAACGCGGAACTGATGACGGGCGTAACCGACGCAACCAACGTCATCCTGGCAGCCGCGCCCTTCGTCGTCATCCTCATTGCTGCGGCGTTAACCGGCCGCTTCGGACGGCGAAGCAAGAAACCGATCACTTCTTCCACCAGTCCGGACCCAGTGGCGTCCAGGGCAGAGTAGCCCCTTCCGGCCTGGTGACCGGCCGTGACTTTCGGGCCGGTCGCCAGGCCGCACTCAACTCCTCCAAAACCTTGACATCCAACGTTCGCTCGGGTTTTATTACACTATCTTATTTACGGTTTCGCGCCTTTGCTGGGGCAGCGCCGCCCACGTTGAAACTCACCAAATGGAGCATCTTCCCATGACGATCACCACTACTCCCGTGACTACCCCCGTCCTGCCGCCCAAGACAGGCTTGGGATTGCCCCGACAGGCCTACGTGTCCCAGGAGATCTTCGACCTGGAGATTGAAAAGTACTTCTTCACGACCTGGCAGTACGCCTGCCATGAATCCCAGGTGGCGGCGCCGGGACAATTCGTCAAGTACCGCCTGGGCCCGGCTGAGATCGTGATTATCCGGGGCCGTGACGGGAAACTTCGGGCCCTGCACAACACTTGCCGGCACCGCGGCGCCCAGATTGTTGCTGAGGAGTCCGGGACGTGCAAGCGGTCTATGACCTGCTCATACCACGGCTGGGCCTACGATCTCGACGGAACCCTTAGAGGGGCACCTAAGATGGGGCCCGGCTTTGACCCTGCGCAGTACCCCATGAAGAAGGCCGAAGTAGAGGTCTGGAACGGCGTCGTCTTCGTTCATGTTGGCGGCGGGAACCCCGCCCCTGTAGCGGAAGCACTTGCCGGTGTCGAGTGGAAGTACGCCGACATCGCCAAGTCCAAGGTCGCCAAGGTCGTCCAGTACGAGCTGAACACCAACTGGAAGGGCAGCTGGGAGAACGCACTGGAGTGCTACCACTGCGCCATCAACCACCCCGATCTGGCCAGAATCTTCGATGTGTCGGCGGATGGCGTCGAAGGGGAAGGCTTCGAAGGCGGTCAGGAGTACATCTTTATTGAAAACACCCTGCTTCCTGGCAGCATTTCTGTGACGCCTTCCGGCCAGATCGAAAGCAAGGTTGTCTACCAGACGAAGGACACCGGCGTGGACCGTGGATTCCTTCAGTGGCACCGGGCAGCGTTCGAGATGATCGCCAACCCGGAACACGTAGCGCTGATGACCTACACTCCGATGGCGCCCAACCGCAGCATTGTCACGCAGACTTTCCTCGTCCCGGAAGCAGCCGAACCTGGCGTCGACTTTGACCCGGACACACTTTTCAACATGCACATCGTGACCCGGGAAGAAGACAACGCGCTCTGCGAAAAGATTTACGCCGGCGTCAAGAACCTCGCCTACGAGCCGGGTCCTTTCAACGCCTCCCTTGAGCAGGAAAACTTCCGCTTCCTGGCCACCTACCGTTCCGTCATGGGCGACGCAATCATCGATGCCTAGCAGGAGCATCTGCCTGAGGTAGCCGGCGGCAACCAAGCCCGACCGCCGCCTCGTCAATCCACACGACGGTGAAGGTGCCAGGCACAACTTGCGACAGCAACGGCCGAAGGAAGAACGGGCGCGACGGCGAATCCGTCACGCCCGTTCGCGTCCACGCTGACATTCCACTCGATGCCCTCGACCAGCAACCAAACCATCAGGAGAACCAAAGTGATACAGCTCAAAAACATCATCAACGGGAAGTACGTGGACGCAGCGGCAAGCCTGCCCTTCTTCAACCCCGCCACCGGAGAACAAATCGGCCTCGCCCCCGACAGCGACAACACAGCCGTTGACGCCGCCTTCCAAGCCGCCGCAGTAGCCCACAAGAGCTACAAACGGACAACTCCGCGGACCCGGCAGGCACTGCTGCTGCAGTTGGCCGATCTTATCGAAGCAAATATCGACCGACTCCTGGAAGCCGAGGTCGCCTGCACCGGCAAACCGGTGGCCCTGACCCGGGACCTCGAAATCCTCCGGGGCGCGGACCAACTGCGCTTCTTCGCAGGGGCCTGCCGTGTCGTTTCCGGTACCGCTCAAACGGAATATGTCGAAGGGTTCTCTTCCACCATTCGCCGCGAACCCCTTGGTGCGGTGGCGCAGATCACGCCCTGGAACTACCCATTCATGATGGCTATGTGGAAGCTCGGACCGGCCCTCGCTGCCGGCAACACCGTAGTGCTGAAACCTGCAGACACCACCCCCTGGTCCACCGTGATCGTCGGCGAACTCGCCCAGCAAGTATACCCGGCAGGTGTCGTAAATATAGTCTGCGGCGGCCGCGAAACAGGGGCCGCGATGGTTGATCACGACATTCCCGAGATGGTCTCCATCACCGGATCCACCCGGGCCGGAGCTCAGGTCATGTCCGCTGCCTCCAAGACCCTAAAAGATGTCCACCTGGAACTCGGGGGCAAAGCCCCTGCCATCGTGTTCGCTGATTGCGACATCGACTCCACCGCACGGGACATTGCCTTAGCTGCCTTCTTCAACGCCGGACAGGACTGCGCCGCCCTGACCCGGGTCCTGGTGCATGAGGACATCCATTCCGAGTTCGCAGCAGCCCTCGCCGGCGCCGCGGCCGCCCTCAGGGTGGGCGGGGACAACGCGGACCTCGGTCCCCTCAACAGCGCCGCACAGCTGGACCGGGTCGAAGGCTTCCTGTCCCGGCTGCCTGCGAACGCCCGCATCCTGACAGGAGGAAAGCGCACGGGAACCGGCTATCACTTCGAGCCGACGGTCATCGACGGTGTTCTCCAAACCGATGAGGTAGTCCGTGAAGAAATCTTCGGGCCGGTGCTGACCGTGCAGTCCTTCACCACCGAAGAAGAAGCACTTGAACTGGCAAACGATACCCGGTACGCGCTGGCGTCCAGCGTGTGGTCCTCAAACCACGGCCTGGTGACCCGCGTCACCAACGAGCTCGACTTTGGGACAGTGTGGATCAACTGCCACCAGGTGATTCCCGCAGAGAACCCGCACGGAGGTTTCAAGCACTCCGGGACGGGCAAGGACCTGTCAGTGTTCGGGCTTGAGGACTACACCCGTATCAAGTCGGTCACCACGTCGCACCGGTGACGTTTGCCCTGATCAACTGAGATCCAGCCACGGGAGCACCATGCTTATCGACGCAATATTTACTAACGGCCGCATCCGAACCATGGATTCTGACCGTCCTGCCGCAAGACAAATTGGTGTCCTGCATGGTCGGATCGTTGGCCTAGACTCTGATCTTGACGGGGTCCAGGCGCGCCGGGTCATCGATTTGAAGGGCGCTCCCGTGCTGCCGGGTTTCAATGACGCTCACAACCATCTGTCCCTCACGGGAGCCAGGCTGGCGTCTCTGGACCTCCGCCACACCCACATCCCCACGACCGAGGCCCTTTACGATGCGGTAGCGCGTCGGGCTGCGGAACTGCCGCCGGACGCCTGGATTCGTGGGGCAGGCTATGATCAGAACTTTCTGGACGGGCATCCGACCGCAGAACGTCTTGACGCCGCCTCCGGCGGGCGGACCGTGATTCTTGAGCACGTCAGCGCGCACATGCTTACTGCAAGTACCCGGGCGTTTGAACTTGCCGGGTATCCTGGCCGGCTGGGCGTCCCTGACGTCGATGGCAGCTTTGTGGCCCGTACACCGGATGGCCGGGCCGAGGGACTCCTTCAGGAAACGGCCATGGCACTCATCTATGAACTGGTCCGGCCCCTGAAACTCCATGACATCCAGCACCATCTGCATTTGGCCAGCCAGCAGGCAGTCCGTTACGGACTGACCTCCGTAACGGAACCGGGCGTCGGTGACCACAGGATGCTGGGGAACTCACCGGTCGACTTCCATGCTTTCCAGCAGGCCATGGAAGACGGAATTCTTTATCCGCGTGTCACCCTCATGCCCTTCTGCTCGACTTTGCATGAACTGGCCGACGTGAAGGAACGCCGGTGGCTGGGGTTGGACCTGGGAGTACGGACGGGACTGGGCGACGACCGTTTGCGGATGGGACCCGTAAAGATCATGTCCGACGGGTCATTGATCGGACGGTCAGCGGCCATGCACCGCTGTTATCACGGAGAACCGGAGAACCACGGCCTGCTCCAGTTCGATCCGTCGGAGCTGAAGGCACTGATCGTCGGCGCCCATGAATCCGGATGGACAATAGCAGCGCATGCCATTGGCGACGCCGCAATCGATGACGTCATGGACGCGTTTGAAGCGGCACAGCTCCGTTCTCCCCGGCCGGGAGTGCGGCACAGGATTGAACATTTTGCCCTGGCAGGAGATAGCCAGGTAGCGCGCGCCGCCCGCCTCGGTCTCACGGCGGTCCCCCAAGGGGTCTTCATTTCCGATTTTGGTGATGGCATGATGGCTGCCGTTGAACCCGAACTGGCGCCATTTCTCTATCGAATGAAGTCACTGCTGACCGCCGGCATGGTCCTGCCGGGATCCTCCGATTCGCCGGTCTCCGATGGCAATCCCCTCGTATCGCTGCACGACATGGTGAACCGCCGCACCCGCTCCGGCGCCCTGATGGGGCCGGACGAGCGCCTAACGGTCCAGGAAGCCGTGCGTGCCTACACCTTTGGATCCGCCTACGCGGTGGGACAGGAATACACCAAGGGCATGATCCGTACAGGCCAACTCGCCGATTTTGTCGCGCTGTCTGATGACCTGTTTGCGGTACCGCATGAGAAGCTCCGGGACGTGGCAGTGACAGCCACCGTCATCGGTGGTGACGTGGTGTTTGACGACGGACTCTTGAACGAAGAGATCCCTCTGCCCGGCGCTTTCGTCAACAACTGACAAGCGGCTGCAGGTAAGACGGACCTGCCACAGCGGGGCGGGCATCCCGATGCCGCCGCGGTTCAGAGCTGACACCGCCCGATGAGTGTGCGGCAGGAAAAGGCCTGACTGCGCAGTCAGGGTCCAGGGGATCTCCCGATTTCCCGGCACAGTTCGCCATCCCTCAGCCGCATTGGAAGTACGCCCTACGCTGCTTATTGCCCCAGCCGTACGGCACCTTTCCAAAGGTTCAGCCTTGTCGTTCTCCGGAGTGGATGTTGAGGATAAGGGCATGAAGGTCCCCGGCCACTTGCCTGCGTGCCTGCATGCCTGTTCCAGGACGCTGGCTTTGGAGGCCTTCCTAGGGCGCTGAGCGCGTTTTTGCGGCACGGCGTCCGAAGATGGCGTGTGCATTGGTGTGCGGACAGGAGATCCAGTGTTTGCGAAAGGATCGAGGAAGATGTCGCCGCTCACATTCCCAGTCATTCAGGGTCCACCGCTGTGTTGATCCAAAGTGCACCGGACGTGAGACCGGATGCGGTTCCAACGGAAAGGCGCTTCATTGCTGTCTCTTTCGTGTTACGGGCCGGATTCCCTCCGGCGGGACGTGTCGCCGCTGTCGTGCTTGAAGCCGGTTTTTGGGTCCTTGCCGTCCCCCAGTCAACGGCAAAGGAAACGTGCAGTGCTTGACCAGTGAGGGGAAACCGCCGGTGGGTGGACGAAAGAGCGGGATGAGGTGTCCAACTTCTCGGAAGGTGCCGCGGCCTGCCACCTGCCCGTTTAGTGGTCTGGCGGCAGGGCTGATGACGGGTTTGCCGCTGGGCTGACCCTGTCTGGACCGGCCCAGCGGTTAGCCGTTCTATCCGGACACGCCGGTGTTTAAAACAGCCTTACCGTATGGGCGCGATCGTCCATGTCGGAAAGGAGGCGAGCGCCGGGATCGGATTTTTCCAGCTGCCATTCCACGGGGTGTCCGGAATACCCTGGCATGACTTCGCCCTTCCAGAGGTAGGCAACTGGCGCGCCATCGACATGGGTTGAAGACCACCACCCGGTGAAAGGGCAGAGGGTTCCGGTTGCGGCCGTCATCGCGACGCGGGTTCGGACTACAAGGCCCTCGCTTGTGTGTGTGGTCTGCATTCTCTTCATGTCCGTCTCCTGGACTGTCCACACCGGGGTATTTCTAAGGTCAGGACTGCTGTGTGACGCAGGGAAGGTGGGCCAGTCCGTTGACGAAGTTGGAGTGCAGCCGGACGGGGTCTCCGCTCACGGCCACATTGGGGAGGGCCTGAAACAGTTCTTTGAAGAAGATGCTGATTTCCAGGCGTGCCAATTGGGCGCCAAGGCAAAAGTGGGGTCCTCCTCCGCCGAAGGCAACGTGGGGGGAGGCGGATTCGCGTGCGAAGTCCAGCCGCTCGGGGTCCTCGAAGACAGTGGCGTCGCGATTGGCGGAGGTGTACCAGAGGATGACCTTGTCGCCTTCACGGATGGTCTGGCCGTGGAGTTCGACGTCTTTGGTGGCCGTCCGGCGAAAGTGCATTACCGGGGTCACCCAGCGGACCAGTTCCTCCACGGCTTTAGGGGCCAGGGCGTCAAAGTCGCTGGCCCAGGCCTTGCGCTGCTCCGGGTACAAAGACATCGCCAGAAAGCCCTGGCCGATACTGGTCGCCGTTGTTTCTATTCCCGCCGTCAGCAGCAGTGCCAGGAAAATGCCAACTTCCTCATTGCTCAGGCGTTGTCCGTCGACCTCGGCCTCGATGAGCTTCTTCAGCAGGCCGGCCTCCTCGGAAATGCCATCTTCAGCGGCGGTCGCGAGGCCGCTGGCGTAGTCGACAATCTGCTTCATGGTTTCGTAAGATTCGGCGGTGCCGTTGCCGGCCAGGGCGATACCGGTTCGACGGATCAACTCCGGGCGGTCCTCTGCCGGAACCCCCATAAGGTCGCAGATGATTTGGGCGGGAAAATCGCCCACGAGGTCTTCCACGAAATCGAACTCTGCCCGATCCTTGATCCGGCTGATGCACCGCTGTGCGTGCGCTTGAATCCGGGGTGCGAGCTGGCCGAGGGTCCGAGGGGTGAATACCCGGCTGACGATGGCCCGGTGCCGGGCGTGCTCGTCCCCTGTCATGTTCAGCATTCCCCCGTAGACGCGGGTCATTTCCAGAGGCATGTCGATCATTTCAGTTCCCAGGCCTGAGGAAAAGGTTTCCTGGTCCTTGCTGGCCGCCTGCACATCCTCATGCCGCACGAGGGACCAGAAACCGCGTCCACCTTCGGGGAACCATTCGGTGGGAGGTTCCGGGTGCCAGGACAGTGGCTGGTTCTTCCGCAGGTACTCCAACTCCTTCACGGCGGGCCCGTCAGCCCAGAGAGCAGGGTCGGCCAGTGTGAAGTCCAGGGTTTCGGGGGCAGTCGTCATTGTCTGTTTCGCCTTTCAGGGGCTGCTAGATGTCCAGGGTCAGCTTCGGGGTCTTGGAGCGGCCGACGCAGATCATCATGGTGTCGTTGCAGGCGCGCTCTTCTTCCGTCAGGATCTGGTCCCGGTGCAAGGGGATGCCCATCAGGACTCCCGTTTCGCATGATCCACAGAACCCTTCCTCACAGGAGAACGGGACATTGGGGACAACGCTGCGTACCACGTCGATCAGCCGCTGGTTGGCGCCCACGGTCAGGGTCTTGCCCGTAGCGGCAAGTTCGACTTCAAAGCTGTCGTCCCCCGCAGTGTCGATGGTTGCGTTTGGATCGGCGCCAAACCGCTCAAGGTGCAGATGGTCCTTGCCCAGGATTGCGGTGGTGAGCTCCTCGACCGCCCTCAGCATGGGTTCGGGCCCGCAGGTGTAGACGTGGGCATTGCCGGCGGCTTCAAGCGCGCCCTTGATGTCCGGGATGCCCCTGGTGTCGGCCGGAACAATGTCGATGCTGCCGCCTTCGAGAGCCTCGATCTCCGAAAGGTACGCCATCGTGTCAAGGCTCCGGCCTCCGTATACAAGGCGCCAAGGCTTGCCCGCAGCGGAAACCTGGCGTGCCATCGCCAGGATGGGTGTGATGCCGATTCCGCCGGCCAGGAAAAGGTAGGAGTCATGGTCGCCCAGGGGGAAGTGATTCCGTGGGCCCCGGATGGTCAGGACCGACCCGATTTCCAGGTCGGCGTGGATTTCCTTTGATCCGCCCCTGCCCTTCTCGTCCAGAAGGACGGAGACCACATATGTGGTTGCCGTTCCGGGATTACCGCAAAGAGAGTACTGGCGGACCGTGCCGGACGGCAGCACCACATCGATGTGGGCGCCGGGGCCCCAATAAGGGAGGTCGCTGCCGTCTTCCGAGGTCAGCTCGAGTTCCACAACGCCTGACGCAACCACAGTCTTGGCAGCCAGCCGTACCTTATGTTCCTGGGTCTGGGGAAGATTCATCAGTGCTTCAATCCTGTCTAGGGGGAAACCCCCGTGAATACGTGATGGAGTTAACAATACCCGGGGTCAAGGTGACATGCAACGAACAAAAGCCAAGTTTTCTTCCATGACCATGAACATGCATTTGGCCAGCGGGTCACGCGCGTACTGACGGATGGGCCGAGGCGTCGGCCCGCCGTTGACATCTTGCCGTTACGGCCACCTGCCGCTTGCGCTGAGCAGATACCTTGCTTTTATCTTCCTAGATGTACAAAAATCATGTAAGGAGGCAAACTTATGATCTAAATCCACAAATTGGCAGTTGGAAGGTCTGGAAAATGAGAAGGTCCCCTTTTGGAGCCAAACCGAAGTTCTCTGTTTGGGTAAGCGGGCCGGAGGCGTTGTCTGCGCGGCTTGTCAGGGTCGAGGACTGGGGTTCGATCCTTGGAGGCGAGGCCTACGTTGTCCAGCATGGACTGGTTATCCAGCAGGGCGTGGTGGAAACGGCCACAGCCGACGAATCCATCGCCTGGGTGGTGTCGAGCGGGACAGCGACCCGTCAGCTTGTCGAAAAGGCTGAGGACCATGAGCTATGGATTGCTCCGAACCACCTGCAGGATACCCAGACGGGAAGCACACCGTGAGGCCGGTGCTCCAGTCATCGAAGCTGGCGGACGTCCGTTACGAACTGCGGGGCGATGTCCCAAGAGCTGCAAGAGAACTGGAAGCCCGGGGTCATCGCATTCTCAACATGAATTTGGGTGATCCCGCCCCGTTTGGGTTCGCAGCACCGGAAGCAATAGTCCTGGACGTCATCCATCACCTGCCCCAGGCACAGGGATACAGCGAGTCCCAAGGCCTCTTCTCCGCGAGGACGGCCGTAGCGCAGCACTACCAGAACCGGGGCCTGCGAAACGTCCAGGTTGAAGACGTCTTTATCGGCAACGGCGTCAGCGAACTGATTCCCCTGACGCTCCAGGCCCTGCTCGAAAACGGTGACGAAGTCCTCGTCCCCTCCCCGGATTTCCCGTTATGGACTGCCGCCGTCGGTTTGGCCGGCGGCGTCCCGCGCCACTACCTCTGTGATCCCCGGCAGGGCTGGCATCCGGACCTGGCAGACATCGAAAACAAGATCAATCCCAAGACGCGTGCCATTGTCATCATCAACCCCAACAACCCCACAGGGGCGGTCTATCCCGAGCACATTCTGGTCGGCCTCGCGGCACTGGCGCGCAAGCACGACCTCGTTCTTTTCTCCGACGAAATCTACGAGAAGGTGATCTTCGAAGGTGATCATTTCCATACCGCCGCCTTCGCCGAGGATCTCTGCTGCGTCACCTTCAGCGGTCTGTCGAAGGCCTACCGCATGCCCGGGTACCGCTCGGGATGGTTCGTCATCACCGGGCCGCGGTCCGCCACGGCCTCATACCGGGAAGGCCTTGAACTGCTGGCATCACTGCGTCTGTGCCCCAACGTCCCCGCACAGCACGCCATCCAGACCGCACTCGGCGGTCACCAAAGCATCGAGGACCTGGTGGCACCGGCAGGCAGGCTCCGCATCCAAAGGGACCTCGCACACAAACTCCTGAACGATATCCCCGGCCTTAGCTGTTCACCGGCGAACGGAGCCATGTACCTCTTCGTCCGGATAGACCCGGAATACTACGACTTTGTCAGCGATGAGGCCTTCTCCGTGGACCTGCTCCATGACCAAAAGTTGCTCATCGCGCACGGCAGTGCCTTCAACTGGTTCGGCGAGCAATACTTCCGATTTGTTTTTCTTCCACCCGCCGCCGAAATCGAGGACGCCGCGCGCCGCATCCGTGCCTTCCTCCAAAACAAGCTCCGGGTACCTCACGACGCCGCGCCGACCCCGCCAACACAGAATCAACACACTGGGTATGAACAATTTTCAAGTTCTTAACCAGTTTCTTGACAGATAACCCAAGCACTGCCCTAATAATTGATTAAAGCCCTTCTTTTGACCTAAGCGACGGAGCAAGTTGTATGAGCTCGACTTTTCCCCTGATTCCCCGTATCGAGACCGGGTCTGTCACCGGTCAGCCTGATTTCACCAAGGTCCCCCGATTCGCGGGCCCTGCGACTTTCGCTTCTCTTCCCACCCCCGGCGAGGTGTCTGACATCGAAGTAGCGGTTGTGGGCGTGCCCTACGATGCGGGCGTCAGCTTCCGCCCCGGTGCCCGGTTCGGCCCCGCACATATCCGAAGCGCCTCCAAGCTTCTGCGGCCGTTCAATCCGGAAGCGGACACCTGGCCGTTCCAGAGCCAGCAGGTGGCCGACTTCGGGGATCTCGGCGTCAACCCCTTCAACATCGACGACGCCATCAGGTCCATAGAGATGGGGATGCGCGACGTTCTCGAACGGTCCAAGCGCTTCCTGGTGCTCGGTGGGGACCATAGCATCGCTTTGCCTGCGTTGCGGGCACTGCACGCAGTGCACGGACCGATCGCAGTAATCCACTTCGATGCGCATCTGGACACCTGGGATACCTACTTCAACGCCCCCGTCCTGCACGGCACACCGTTCCGCAGGGCCTCCGAAGAAGGCCTGTTGGACCAGGAAGCCTGCCTGCACATCGGGACCCGCGGCGGGCTCTACAGCCTCGGTGACATGGATGATGACAGGGCACTGGGATTTGCCACCGTCCGCTGCGAGGAAATCGAACTCGCCGGGGTCCAGGGTGCCGTGGAAAAACTCAGGGCACGTGTCGGAACACGGCCGGTGTACGCCAGCGTCGATATCGACGTCCTCGACCCCGCGTTCGCCCCCGGCACGGGCACCCCCGAATCCGGCGGCCTGACCAGCAGGGAACTGCTGACAATGCTGCGGGCGCTGAAGACCCTGAACGTCGTTGGAGCAGACATTGTGGAGGTCTCCCCCGCCTACGACCACGCAGATATCACCGGCATCGCCGCAGCACATGTCGGCTACGAGATCCTCTCAGCCATCGCCCCCGACACCGACCTGTCGGCGTTCCGCACCCGCTAGTTCACATCATGGAAAAGGAGAAGACAACGATGTCTCACGGGCGCAGCGTCCTGGCGGTACCAGGGTCATCCCAGAGGTTCCTGGACAAGGCGGCAACCTCAGCCGCCGACGTAATCATGATCGACTGGGAAGACGGGGTATCCGCGGCATTCAAACACACCAGCCGCGAGCTTACGCTGGCCTTTTTCAGTGGCCGGAGCCTCACCGCGATCACCGGTCAACGGAACGGGCCCCGCGCCTGGCTGAGGGTCAACTCCCCGGGCACGGACGAATTTGCCTGCGACGCGGCGGCGCTGGACCAATGGACAACAGCGGACTACCAGATCCCTGCCATCATCCCCATGGCCAGCACCGAAACCGTCAACACCGCCGCTGACCGGCTTCCACACATGCCCCTGATCGCCATGATCGAGACCGCCAAAGGCGTAGAACAGGCCTCCGAAATGGCAGCTGACCCGCGCGTCATCGGACTCATGTTCGGCGAGTATGACTACCTTGCGACGATGGCCACCAGCGGCTCGCTGCGCATCACCGACACAACGTGGGCTAAAGCGCGGCTGATCAACGCAGCCGCGGCCTCAGGCAAATGGGCTATCGCCGGCCCCAACGCGGACTTCAGCGACAACGACGCGCTTCAGCATCAGGCCGGCCGGGAAGCCGAGCTGGGCTTCGCCGGAAAGCTCTGCATCCACCCCTCGCAGATCGACACGGTAAATAAGGCCTTCGCACCCGCCCCGGCCTTCCTGCGCTGGGCCGAGGAACTGCTCGCCGAACTCGGCCACAGCCACCCCCTGGACGGGGCCTTCAACTTCCGGGGCCAGATGGTCGACGCCCCGGTCATCGACCGCGCACGGACGGCCGTCCGCATGGCAGGAGGCAGCCGATGAGCGTCCGGGAACCTTTCGCCGACGAACTGAGCATAGGCGTCCCCCTGCCCACGGCACCGGCTATCACCATTGATGCCGGAATTGCCGGCCAGTACCAGGCGATCACCGGCGACGCGATGCGCCTGCCCATGAGCGCGCCGCTGTCCCGGCAGGTGACCGGTATGGACCGGCTCGCCAACCCGGCACTGGTCCTGCAGGTCGCCATCGGACAGTCCACCGTAGCGACCCGCCGGGTCATCGCGAACCTCTTCTACCGCAATGTCCGGATTCTCCGCCAGGTCCCGGTGGGAACAACGCTTGAGACAACTGTTACCCCGAAAGCGGCGAAACTGGCCCGTCCGGGCGCCGGCGGGGAGCGGGCCAAAGTCCTCCTCGGCATGACAACCAGGGATGAAAACGGGAACGTCGTCGCCGACTTCGAACGCCTCGCCCTCATCCCGGTCCATGACCGGGTTTCCATGGCCGAAGCAGGCGAAACAGGCACCGCGGAGGACACCCTGGACCTTGCCCCGTACTCCGCGCTTCTGCCCCGGGGCTGGAACCTTGACGGACTGCCCCAAGGCGTCCTCCCCGAACCGGGAACGCCTGTTGTGGACCCTCTCACGGAGCCGGTCACCGAAGCCCAGACGCTCGTCCGGCTGACCCAAAACCTTGCTGCCGCCCACCGGGATTCCCGTCGCGGCCAGCAAGGCCAGCGGCTGGTGTACGGCGGACATACCGTCGGCCTGGCCCAGGCGTCGCTGACCCGCGTCGACCCCTCAATAGGGACCGTTCTGGGCTGGCATTCCTGCGACCACCTGGCCCCGGTCTACGAAAACGACCTCCTCAGCTTCACCGCCACCCTCGTGGACAGCATCGACCAACACCAGGGAAGCGTCGCCGCCTACCGGGTCGAGGCCTGCGCGATGCGACCCGGCACTGAACCCGTCACAGTACTTTCCTGGATGCCCGTCGTCTGGACCGCATCCAGGGCCAACACAGAAGGACAGTCATGACCGAAACACCAGGCCTTCTCGAAGGCATCCGCGTACTGTCGCTTGAACAGTACATCGCCGGCCCCTACTGCACCTCGATCCTTGCTGACGCAGGAGCTGAAGTCATCAAGATCGAACGCCCCGGCACGGGGGATCCCCGCCGCAGCTACGAACCGCGCAAAGGTACCGACAAGGACTACATCAGCGGCGGTTTCGCCTCCTATAACCGGGGCAAGAAGTCCATCACTCTTGACCTCGGTTCCCCCGATGACAAGGAACAGTTCTCCCAGCTCCTGGCCACAGCAGATGTGCTGGTCTCCAACGTCCGCCCCGGGGCCCTGGCCCGGCAGGGCTGGGACACGGCAGCGCTGCGTGATCAGTTCCCCCGATTGGTGATCTGTGAAATTACCGGCTTCGGAGTCTCCGGCGGACCGTACGCCACGTGGCCGGCCTTTGACTCAGTCATTCAGGCAATGAGCGGGCTGAGCAGCCTCATCGGCCCCTCCGCGGACGCCCCGCCAGGCCTGGCCCCGATGTCCACCATGGACCTCCTCGCCGGGATCTGGGGTGCCCTGGGCATCATGACCGGCCTCGCCGGGCGTGCCATCAGCGGGCAGGGCTGCCACGTCGATACTGCAATGTATGACGTCGGAGCAGCACTGCTGGAACGTCCATTGACGCTGCACGAATTCACCGGAGCGTTAGCAACCCGCGGAGCTGACGACTTCAGTCCTGTCGGAGCCTTCCGGGCCGCCGACGGAGGATGGATCTCCATCGTGATCCCCACCGACGAAATGTGGCTGCGCTGCTGCAACGCCATGGAACAGCCAGACCTTGCCGCCCATCCCGAACTGGACACGGTCCTCAAACGCGCCCGGAACATGAAGACCCACATCATCCCGGCGCTCGAGGAATGGGCAGCGGAACGCAACCTCTCCAGGGACGATGCGACGGCCAGCCTGCGGGAGGCAGGGCAACCAGCCGGGGCAGTGCAAACCATCCAGGACGTCCGCAACTGCCCCCAGCTGGCGCACCGGAACCTCTTCACTCCCCTTGAGGACCCCCGCGCCGCACACCAGGACGGCGGCCCGCTGCTCCTCCCCCGCACCCCCCTCGTCTTCAACGGCAAGGCAGCGCGCCCCGGCCCCGTACCGGACCTGGGCCAGCACAACACCGAACTCCTCCAGCCACTGCCCGAAGGAAGCCTGACATGACCGAGACCGCTGTTGCCGCCCTTGAACGGCTCAGCGACTACGTCCTGGCACTGGCCGAAAGAATCAGCCCGGAAGACTGGAACAAGCCCAGCGCCTGCCCCGGCTGGTCAGTGCACGACGTCATCATTCACCTCACCGCAACACTGCGTGAAGTCACCGAACCGGACACGCTTCCACAAGGTGTCAGCGGCGACATCGAAGCGACCAACGACCACCACGTAGAACACTTCCGGAACCAGACCCCCGCCCAAACCATGGAGAACTACCGCCGGGTGCTGCCCGCGGCCCTGTCAGAACTGCGGCAGATGCAAGCAACGGCAAGCCGTGACATCCTCATCGACTTCGACAACGCCGGCAAATACCCGGCACACCTGGTCGCCGACTCCCTGGTCTTCGACCACTACTGCCACCTGCGCCACGACCTGTCCGAACCGCGAGGACCACTGGAAAACGCAGTCATTCCCGCCATGCGGGAATTCCTGGAACCCTCCATCACATGGCTGATGGCCGGATTGCCCCAAATGTCGCCCAAAGCGCTGGCCGCCGTCCTGAACGAACCGGTCCGGATCTTCCTCAGCGGCCTCGGAGGAAGCTCCTGGGTCCTGAGCCGCACCCATGACGGACACGTCAAAGCCGAGCAAGGCGACGACAGGAAAGTCGCCGCCACCATCATCACCGACGCCGATGCTTTCATCCTCTGGGGAACCCGCCGCGTCACTCCCGCCGAAGCGGCCCCACTGCTGGCGGTCCGCGGAAACCGTGCCCTGGGCCGGAGGGTCCAGCAACACATCCACGTCTACTAGCCAGGCCCCAGGCCACCTCACGTTTGGAGAAATAAATGACACCCCGCACCGTAGTTATCACCGGCGGCTCATCAGGCATCGGCTTGGCGACCGTACAGAAATTCCTGGACAACGGCGACAACGTCATCGTCCTGGACCGGAATCCCTCAACCCAGGACGTTCAAACCATAACCGTGGACCTCGCGGACTCTGCTTCCATCACCGCCGCCGTGAACACTCTTCCGGAGGGCATCGACGTGCTGTGCAACGTTGCCGGCGTCGCCGGTACTGCCGGAGCACATACAGTACTGGCCGTGAACTTCCTGGGGATCCGGGAGCTCACTGAAAAGATCTCAGGAAAAATTGTCACCGGCGGCTCTGTGGTCAACGTAGCCTCCACCTCCGGCTGGTACTGGCGGGACCACCTCGGCGAGGTCGCTGCGCTCATCAAGGCCCCCGACGTGGAGACTGCCTTGAAGCAGCTGAATCTGGCAGAAACTGACGGTTACCTCGCCTACAACCGGGCCAAGGAGGCAGTGGTGGTCTGGACCATCCTGGCCTCCCAAAAGTACTTCGGACACCTTCGGGTCAACTCCGTCAGCCCCGGACCGGTCCAAACACCGCTGCTGGACTCCTTCTACGAATCCATGGGTGCCGAAGAGCTCGACCCCATCGTCAAGCGGTCCGGCCGGGCCGGCACCCCCGCTGAAATCGCCAATATCGCCTGGTTCCTCACCACCGCCGATTCCCACTGGATTAACGGCACAGACATCGTCGCTGACTTCGGCGCCGAAGCCTTCCTGTCCCTTGAGGACAAGATCCCCGGCATCGTCGCCGAACACCAGCCCGCCTGACCACATCTTCCAGCGAAGCCCTGGCTCCCCGTTTCGCGGGCCGGCGTCTTCACAATCAAAAGGAAAAGCATGCTCTCGTACTCTGGCCCGTCCGGGCTCTACATCAACGGCACCTTCCGCCCGGCCTCCGACGCCGCAGTCTTCCCGGTCGAAGACCCCGCAACCGGAAAAACCATCATCGACGTCGCCAACGCATCGGTCGCCGACGGCCTCGCCGCCGCCGCGGCAGCAGAGGCAGCACTCGGGCCGTGGGGAGAGAAATCCCCCCGTGAACGGGCAGAAATCCTCCGCTCAAGCTTCGAAATCCTGACCGCCCACCGCGATGAGCTCGCCGATCTCATCGTTGCCGAAAACGGGAAAACCCGCGCTGACGCACTAGCGGAAGCAGACTACGCCGCCGAATTCTTCCGCTGGTTCAGTGAAGAAGCCGTGCGCCTGCCCGGATCACTGCGCGAATCCCCCACGGGTGCCCGGCGCATCATGGAAATCTCCCAGCCAGTCGGCGTCGTCCTAGCCATCACGCCCTGGAACCTCCCCGCGGCCATGATCACCCGCAAGGTCGCACCCGCCCTCGCCGCAGGATGCACCGTCGTCGTCAAACCCTCCAACCAGACGCCGCTGACTGCGCTGCGGGTCGCTGAACTGCTGGGCCAGGCAGGCGTCCCGGCCGGGGTTGTGAACGTCATCCCCACCCGCCGGGACAAGGCAGTCATCGCCGAACTCATCGACAACAGCCCGGCGCGGATGCTTTCCTTCACTGGATCCACAGCCGTTGGCCGGCAGCTCCTGGCCCAGGCAAGCCACCGCGTCATGAACACAGGAATGGAACTGGGCGGCAACGCCCCGTTCATCGTGTTCGAGGATGCAGACGTCGACAAGGCCGTCGCCTCCGCGATGACGGCCAAGATGCGGCACAACGCGGAAGCGTGCACCGCCGCGAACCGCTTCTACGTCCACGACGCCGTCCGCGAAGAATTCACCGCAAAGTTCGCCGATGCCATGGGAGCGCTCCGCCTCGGACCCGGACAAGAACCGACCTCGGAAGTCGGCCCCATGGCCAGCAAAGCAGCCTTGGAAGGACTGGAGGAAGCCGTGGCGCAGGCACTAGACGCCGGAGCCCGCCGCATCACCGCCACCGATGTTCCCGACGGCACCGGCTACTACTTCCCGCCCACGGTACTCACCGACGTCGCACCCGACGCCGCAATCCTGGACCACGAACTCTTCGGGCCGGTCGCCCCAATCGTCGGATTCAGTGACGAAGAGCACGTCGTCGCGATGGCCAACGCCACCGAAATGGGCCTCGGGGCATACATCTTCAGTGCAGACCTTGCCCGCGCCCTGCGCGTCGCCGAACGCGTCCACGCAGGCATGATCGGTGTAAACACCGGAATCTTCTCCGACCCCGCAGCGCCGTTCGGCGGCGTACGCCAAAGCGGTATCGGCCGCGAAGGCGGCCACCACGGCATCCACGAATTCCTCGAAACCAAATACCTCGCGGTCCAGTGGTAACCACGGCCCAAGACAGGACAACAGAAGTGACTACACACCTCGGAGGCCCCGGCATCGAACAGGCCCGCCTCCTCCGGACAGAAATTCCGGGCCCCAAATCCAGGGAACTCCACGCCCGCCGAAGCGAAGCCGTCACCACCGCGATCCCGTCCGTCCTCCCGGTCTATGTCACAGCAGCGGGCGGCGGAATCCTCGTCGACGCCGACGGCAACCAGCTCATCGACCTGATCTCCGGCGTCGGTGTCTCCACCGTGGGCAACTCCAACCCCAAAGTGGTCGACGCAGTAGCCCGGCAAATCAACGCATTTACCCACACCGCCTTCTTCGTCACCCCCTACGAGGGCTACGTGGAAGTCTGCGAAAAGCTCAACAGCATCACTCCAGGAACCCACCCGAAACGCAGTGCCCTTTTCAACTCCGGTTCCGAAGCTGTCGAAAACGCTGTGAAGGTCGCCCGAAAAGCCACAGGACGCCAGGCGATCGTCGTGCTGGAGCACGCCTATCACGGCCGCACCAACCTCACGCTGGCCATGACCGCTAAAGCTGCGCCGTTTAAACTCGGGTTCGGGCCCCTGGCCAGCGAAATCCACCGTGTCCCGGCATCGTATCCCTACCGGGATGGCCTCAGCGGTGAAGAAGCAGCAGCCCAGGTGATCAGCGCCATCGAATCCCGTATCGGCGCCTCAGAGGTCGCTGGCATCGTTGTCGAACCTCTCCAAGGCGAGGGCGGGTTCATCGTTCCCGCCCCTGGATACCTCACTGCCCTGCAATCCTTCGCCCGCGCCAACGGCATCCTCCTCATCGCAGATGAAGTACAGAGCGGGTCCGGCCGCACAGGCCACTGGTTCGCCTCCGAACACGAACAGATCGTTCCGGACCTGGTCGCGATCGGAAAAGGTGTCGGCGGAGGCCTTCCGCTGTCCGCCGTGACCGGCCGCGCCGAACTCATGGACGCCGTGCAGCCAGGAGGGCTGGGCGGCACCTACGGCGGCAACCCGGCAGCCTGCGCCGCAGCTTTGGCCGCAATCAGGGAAATCGAAGAAGGCAACCTGTTGGAAGCGGCCAGGAAAATCGGGGAAACGGCAATAAGCCGCTTCCAGGCCGCCCAGAAGCAACAAGGGTCCCCAATCGGGGACATCCGTGGCCGTGGCGCCATGATCGCGATTGAACTGGTTGAACCGGGGACGAAGACACCCGCGGTCGAACTGGCGCGGACTGCCGCTCGCCTCTGCCATGAACAAGGCGTGCTCGTCCTGGTCACGGGCACCTTCGGCAACGTGATCCGGCTGCTCCCGCCGCTGGTCATTGAACAGGACCTCCTGCAGGAAGGCGTGGACGTGCTGATCGAAGCCCTCTCCGCCGCAAAAAAGGAACTGGAAGGAACACGAGCATGAACACTGGTCTCACTGCCCAACCCCAGACAGCAGCCCCCACCGCCGCCCAGGCCATCTTCGACTACCCCGTCGAAAACTTCATCGACGGGGCAGTACGGCCACCGAGCACCGGCCAGTACCTGAACATCATCGATCCGGGCACCGGTGAACCCATGGGGCTACTGGCAGAATCCGGCCGGGAAGACGCTGCAGCGGCCGTGCAGGCAGCCCAGGCAGCCTTCGCGGACGGACGCTGGTCCGAGCTGGACCCCGAAGACAGGGAACGCATCCTGTTCCGGCTCGCGGACCTCATCGATCGTGACGCGGAAATACTCACCGAGATCGAAGCGCGGGACACCGGTAAACCCCTGGCAGAAGCCCGGCTCGACATCGCAGAAGCAGCCGCAGTGGTGCGCTACTTCGCCGGCTGGTGCACCAAAGCCGCCGGCACCGTCGTCCCAGCCCCTCGGGAGTACTTTGCCACCACAACCCGGGAACCGCTGGGCGTCTGCGTAGCAATCACGCCCTGGAACTACCCGTTGCCCATCCTGACCTACAAAGTCGCGCCGGCGCTTGCCTTCGGCAACACCGTAGTAGCCAAGCCCTCCGAACTTGCCTCAGTCTCCAGCGTTTACCTCGCCGGCCTCGCACACGACGCAGGCCTACCCGCAGGAGTCTTCAATGTCGTCACCGGCGGACGCGCGGCAGGCGAAGCGCTCACCGCATCGGCCGACATCAATAAGATCGCCTTCACCGGATCCACGGCCACAGGGAAGGCCGTTCTGCGTGCAGCCGCAGAAACTCTTACCCCGGCAACTGTGGAGTTGGGCGGCAAAAGCGCCCAACTCGTCTTCGACGACGCCGACCTGGATGCAGCAGTAGAAGGGGTCATGGCCGGCATATGGACCAACGCAGGACAGGTCTGCATAGCAGGAAGCAGGGTCCTCGTACAGGAAAATATCAAGGACGACTTCATCGCAGCCCTGCAGGAGCGAACCGCGAAGCTGACTGTGGGACACTCGCTCACCGGCGGAACCGACATCGGCCCGGTCATCTCCGACGCGCAGCTCCACAAAGTCAACGCCTTCATTCACTCCGCCAAGAAAGCAGGCGCAACCGTAATCACCAGCGACCTGGAACTCCCCCGCCGCGGGTATTTCATCGCACCAACGATCATCGCCGACATCCCCGACGGGCATCCGGTCACCAGCGAAGAAGTATTCGGCCCCGTCCTCGCCGTGGACACCTTCACTAATGAACAAGACGCCATCACAAAAGCCAACGCCACCCAATACGGTCTCGCCGCCGGAATCTGGAGCCGGGACGTATCCCGCATCCACCGCCTCACCCGAAAGATCGAAGCGGGAACAGTCTGGGTCAACACCTATGGCGTCTTCCACCCCACGCTCCCCTTTGGCGGCATGAAAGCATCAGGTTTTGGTCGCGAACTCGGCCCCCAAGCCGTGGAGCACTACACCCAGTCAAAAACCTCCGTCATCCGGATTGGCACGTCAGCCTAAGGACAGCGGTGTGATCTGCGGGTGCAGGAGACTTAGGAATCTTCTGCACCCGCACTTCATTACTTGATATATTTTCACTGGAGCCTAATTTTATTGGACTATTCCAGGGAGACGACAGTGACAACAGCGCCAGCGCGAATACGGCCCGAACGCCCTACTATCACGCTCGACCCCGTGGATTCTGCCCTCATCGATCTCCTGCGGGAGGACGGCCGAGCGACGTTCTCCGACATGGGGAACGAAGTGAACCTCTCCGGGGAGGCGATACGGCACCGCATCGACCGCCTAGAAAGGGCCGGCGTCATCAAGGTCGTCGGAAGTGTCTCCCCCGAGGTGCTGGGCTTTGAAACCTTCGCCCTCGTCGCAATCAACGTCTCCACATCGGCTAGGGCTGTCGCAGAAAAACTCGCAGAATTCCCAGCCGCCGACTTCGTCGTCTCAACAGCCGGGGAGTTCGACATCCTGGTCGAAGTCGTCTGCAGGGACGACGACGAGCTGCTCGAAGTACTGGACTCCATCCGCGCCGTTCCCGGCGTCCAGCAATGCCGTACATTCCTGTACCTGTCGTTCGACAAATATGTCTACGACGAATCCTCCCCGACAGGGCTGGGCGGAGCCCGCCGCCTCAGCCCCGGAACTATGCAGACACCTGCCACACTGGACGAAGCCGACCTGGCTATCATCCGCGCTCTCAGAGAAGACGGACGAGCTTCCTACACCGATCTGGCCTCCATCGCAGGAATGACCTACCCCAGCGCCCGGCGCCGGGTACTGCGACTTCGGGAATCAGGCGTTCTGCACATCAACACCATCGTGAACCCCCTCGTATCACACCGCCAGGTCCAGGCCGGCATCGGCGTAAAGGTGGCCGGGAACATCCGCGCAGTAGCCGAAAAGCTACATGAACTCCCGGAAGTCGGTATGGTCCTCACAACCAGCGGCCCCCACGATTTGATGCTCGAAGTGACATGCCGCGATAAAGCCGACCTTGCCGACTTTGTAGGATCACGACTCCGCTCCATCGAAAACGTGGCCGCGACACACACCTACACCTACCTGCACATTCACAAGCTCGCCTACACCTGGTCCGGCCTCACATAAGGGTCCAAAAAAGTAGAGCCGCCCTACTTGCGTGGCCTGATCCCAGCGACCCTTCGATTCCCTATATTGGCCGTTCGGCTTGTCAGGCGTACCTCACCCGAACCTGACCAGACGATCGTTTCGATCCAGGCGCCGTGCAATTCGTCTAGGACATCGAGGAAACTCTCCCCCGGGACGACGTGCACCCCCTTGATCCCGTGAGCCACGAGCGTGTCCCCGATGACATGCCCAGCACTTTTTTGAGGATCGCCTTGTACGGTTCCACTTGCCCTGCTGGAAATGGTGCTCGTTTCAGTGATTTGTCCGTCTGCTCCCTCGAATGTGGAAAGCATCGCAGTGCTGCCGCAGGGTCGTTGGATCCCGATGTATGTATCGTTGTTTCTTTCCTCTTCTTCAGGTCGGGTCGCCCGTGCCAGGAATGGTCTGTCGATACCGCCTCAGGGCAGGAGCTGTCCTTCTACGGAGTCTTTCCCTGGTGCGGCGGTTTATTCGTGGTGGGCGGCCTTCTGGTCCAGGGCAAGTTTCAAAACTTCGGCAAGGTGACTGGCTTCCGCTCCGGTGCCCTGTATCACTTGGGTCCGGCAGGAGAATCCGTCGGCCAGAACGATTGTGTCCCCGTCTTTGCCCCGCACCTTGGGAAAGAGCTCGCGTTCACCTAGTGCCTGCGAGACGTCCCAGTGTCCAGGCTCGAAACCAAAGTTTCCTGCGAGTCCGCAGCAGCCGGAACCAATGATGTCTGTGTCCACGCCGAGCTTTTGCAGCACCGCTTTGTCAGGGTCGTAGGACCCTTTGGCTTCCTGATGGCAATGCACTTGAGAGATGGCCTTGATGTTGATTTCGCCGAACGGCCATGGCCCCTCATGGGTCGCCACGATGTCCGCCAGCGTCACTACCTGACTGGCCAGCTTCGCGGCCCGGGGATCGTCCGGGAGCAGTTCGGTGATCTCGTCCGCGAGCATGACGGTGCAGGAGGGCTCGAGCCCGATGACCGGCATGTTTGCGTCCAAGGCAGGCCCCAGCGCATTCAGTGTCTGGGTAATGACCCGCTTGGCCATGTCCAGTTGCCCGGTCGAGTGCCACGTCAAACCGCAGCACACCTGTCCGTCAGGGAGAACCACGCGGTATCCCAGTGCCTCCAGTACCTCGACGGCGGCCTGGCCGACGCCGGGTGAGTTGAAGTTGTTGAAGGTGTCGGGCCAGAGCATCACGGTGGGTTGGTCCGGATCCACCGAGGGCGTCACCGAGGCTTCCCGCTTTTTGAACCACTTTCGCAGGGTTTGGGGTGCGAAGTGGATCATGCGGCGATTGGGTTCGATGCCGGCGAGACGCTTTACCAGTTCTTCCACCGGGCGGAACCCGAGGATCCAGTTGGCGAACCGGGCGGCCCCAGGGGCAGCCTCCAACAGACGCGATGTCAGGGGCAGCCATCCCATCGCATAGTGGGCCATGGGGCGGATACGGCCCTTGTAGTGGTGATGCAGGAATTCGGCCTTGTAGGTGGACATGTCCACGTTGACGGGACATTCCGTGGAGCAGGCCTTGCAGGACAGGCACAAATCCAGTGCCTCCAAGGTTTCCTTGGATCGCCAGCCGTCAGTTACCGATTCCCCGCGCAGCATCTCTCCCAGCGCGCGCGCCCGACCACGGGTGGAATGCACCTCGTCCCGGGTCACCTGGTAGGAGGGGCACATGGAACCGACGTCGGATCGGCAGAGGCCCACTCCGACGCAGCGGTTTGTGGCGCCTGCGAATGATCCGCCGTCATGGCTGAAGGCGTGCACGGGAGTGAGCTCGAAGGTGCGGTTTCCCGGGCCGGGGCGGATGCCCTGATCCAGCGGTTCCGGGTCGACGAGAACGCCGGGGTTGAAGAAGTTCTCTTTGTCAAAAATGTTCTTGAACTGTGCGAAAGCTGCCAGTGCTTCGGCTGAGTACATCAACGGCAGCAATTCTGAACGTGCGCGCCCATCACCGTGTTCGCCGGAGACGGACCCCCCATATCGGGCTACGAGGGTGGCCGCTTCCTCAATGAACTTCCGGTAGCCCAGGACGCCTTCATCTGACCCGAGACTGAAGTCAATGCGAATGTGCACGCAGCCTTCGCCGAAGTGGCCGAACGGTATTCCGCGCAGCCCGTGGGAGTCCAGGATTTTGTACAGGTCGCGAAGGTAGTCCGCCAAATGCTCCGGCGGCACAGCGGAATCCTCCCATCCCGGCCAGGCCTCACCGCCGTCGGGAAGACGAGTCACGATTCCGGCGCTGGCTTCGCGAATCCGCCACAAAGCACGTGCCTGCTTGTGCTCCGTCACGACGACGGAGTCGACGATTCGCCCGTCCCGGGCCAGTTCGCCGACCAGGGCCCCGGCGGCGTCACCGGCGTCCCCGGGGGTGTCCCCGCCGACCTCCACGTAAAGCCAGCCCCCGCCGTCGGGCAGTTCAGCTCCTGCCGTGGCCTGGCCGGCCCGTGACCGCAGGGCGGCCAGGAGGTCAGCTCCCATTCCCTCGACTGTGTACACGCCGGGCTGCCGCAGAAGTGGCGCTGCGGCCGCGGCGGCGAAGACATCGGAGAATCCCAGCACGGCCAACGCGGTGGCCCGTGGGCGCTCGACGAGCCGGACCGTCAACTCCGTGATGACCCCGCAGGTCCCTTCGGTCCCGGCCATGGCGCGGGCGACGTTGAATCCGTTCTCGGGAAGCAAATGGTGAAGCCCGTACCCGGATACCTGGCGGGCGAATTGGCCCAGTTCAGTCCGCAGGATGCCCAAGTGTTTGTCGCGGAGCCGTTTGAGCTGGTTCTCGATAACCGGGTCGCTGCAGTAGTCAGCGCCGATTTCGATCTCGCGCCCGTCTGCAAGCATGAGTTTGAGGGAGACGATGTTGTCCGCCGCTGTTCCCCAGGCAACGGAGTGGGAACCGCAGGCGTTATTGGCGAAGATCCCGCCGACCGTGCAGCGCGAGTGCGTTGAGGGGTCGGGCCCGTAGGTAAGGCCGAACGCTTCGGCCGCGTCGCGCAGCGTATCGCACACGACGCCAGGCCGGATCCGGGCTGTGCGGGCTTCGGGGTCGATGGACAGGATCTGATTGAAATACCGGCTCGTGTCGATGATGAGGCCATCACCGATGGCGTTTCCTGCCACCGAGGTGCCGCCCCCGCGGCATGTGACGGGCCAGCCTCGTTCTGTTGCGATGCGCAAAGCATCGCGGATCTCCTCCACAGAGGAGGGTTCAACCACGGCGGCGGGCACGCGCCGGTAGATCGAGGCGTCCGAAACGTAGGCCACGCGTGTGGTGAGATCTTCACGTAGGGCGACGAGAGTCATATCTTCTCCTAGGGTGCGGCGACGGCCTGGTCCTCCAGGCCGTCACCAAACGCGTTGCAGGGGTGGCTATTTTTCCGCCGGTGTCCCGGCCGCCTTCCGGCGGCCGAACAGCATGAGCGCGACCACGACAAGCGCAGCCAGGCCATTGGTGGCGACCATTACCGTGATCGAAACGGCAGAACTTCCGGTCGCATCCTGAATCCAGCCGAAGGCTAAGGGGCTGAAGAAGCCGGCAGCATTACCCAGCGAGTTGATCAGTGCGATGCCGCTGGCGGCGCCGACGCCGGCCAAGAATGAAGTGGGCAGGTTCCAGAAGAGAGGTTTCGATGTCTGGATCGCCATGGTGGCGACTATGACAGCAAGGAAAGCGAGCATTGGTGCTGAGCCCAGCAGGAGGGCAGTTGCAGCGAACGCGATCGTAGAAATCGCCAAGGCGATGATGAGCGGCGGCGACGGGCGGCGCGTTGAGAGCGTCTTTCCCACGACGTACATGCAGATCGCCGCTGCGAGGAACGGAATCGCGCTCAGCCAGCCAATGGTCGTTGCATCGAAGCCCGTTCCCACACCCTTAATCACCGACGGCAGCCAGTAAATCAGTGGGTAAGAGCCGCACTGCAGCAGGAAGTAAACGGCGGCGAGGACCAGGACCCTCTTGTTTTTGAGTGCAGCCCAATGGCCCTTAGGGGCAGTGTGGCTGCGAGTGGCGTCCTCCGCCGCAATCGTTGATGCTATCCAGGTCCGCTGCCGATCAGTCAACCATTTGGCCTTCGCCGGGGAATCCGAGAGCGTGAAGAGGAAGACGATGCCAAGAACGACGGCGGGCACGCCTCCCACGAGGAAGATCCACCGCCACGCATCCAGTCCAAGGAGACCCCCGAAGGTATCGAGGATCCAGCCGTTCAGCGGTCCACCGACCAAGCCGGCGATCGGGATGGCCATCATAACCGTCGCAACGACCTTGGCGCGCTCACGGTTGGGGTACCAATAGGTCAGATACAGGATGATGCCGGGGAAGAAGCCTGCCTCCGCGATGCCCAGGAGGAAGCGCAAAACGATTACCGACTCCGAATTCCAAGCGGCCGCCGTCAAAGCACCCACAATGCCCCAGGAGATCATGATGCGGGCCAGCCATTTACGGGCACCGAAGCGGACCATGAAGATGTTGCTGGGTACCTCGGCGAGGATATAGCCAAGAAAGAAGATGCCAGCAGCGAAGCCATAGGTGGCGGCATCCATGTTGAAATCGTCTTCGAAGCCAAACTTCGCGAACGAGATATTTACCCGGTCGATGTAACTGATGAAATAGCCGATGATGAGCAGCGGGACGAGTCTCCACGTCACCTTCCGCATGGTGTGTTTCTTTTCGACCTCAGTCAGTTCGCTTGTTTCCAACGGAACCGGCTGGGCGGGGTTGCCAGCTTTCTGCATGTTCCCTCTGTTTCGTCTGGCCGCCGAAGGCGGTCACTCCATTGTGATCAGGCTAACTGTAACATGCTACATGCGACATGCGAAGAAATCCGTTTGGACATGAGCGCGAAAAAGTCGCCCAGGCCTCTCCTGCCCGACACCCAGGCGAGCTCATCCACTGGGATAGGGTGAATTCATGGCACGGCACGATCTTTCGTTCGAACCCTTGGGAGAACCCGAGACCTCACTCACTGGCAAAGTCATGAATAGAGTGCGAGCCGCGGTCATGTCCGGGGAGATGAAGCCTGGCGAGCTGTATTCGGTGTACCAACTTGCGGAGACCTTCGACATCTCCCGATCCCCAGTCCGTGACGCCATGCTGCGTCTGGAGGAGGCCGGCCTGGTTCGGTTTGAACGCAATAAAGGGTTCCGGATCGTTCAGCCCCGCCCGGAAGACGTGGCAGAAATATTCGCCGTCCGACTGGCGCTGGAGGTCCCCTCCGCACGCCGGGCAGCGCTGAACGCCTCAGAACCACTCGTCCTGGCGCTCCGTCAAGAAATGGCGCAGATGCTCGACGCCATGCCCACGGACGACGAGACGCGGTTCTTCCAGCACGATCAGCGCTTCCACGACCTCATCATCCAAGCCTCCGGGAACCACCGAATACGGGAAATAATCAACCGGCTGCGAGCGTCAACGCGGATACTTGGCGCGTCAACAGCGGGCGTGGACCGCACCCTCGTGGACATTGCACATGAGCACGATCCGATCATTGATGCCATCACCCGGGGCGATGGAGAAGCGGCAGCGGCCGCTATGCACGCCCACCTCTCCCATACCGGGCGTCTCCTAGTGCAGCAGAACGTCAAAAAACTGGGCCTTGATCTCGACGCTGACGAAGTGTGGGAACGCATAACGGCGTCATACTGACGCTACTACCCCGCGACTACCCCGCGCGGCGATGTAGTGCACGCCGGTGGCCGTCTTCCAGGATCCTGGTGGTTTTCCCAGCTCGTGTAAGATGCGCGGTCCGACCCGCGCTGAGATCTGTGTTGCGGTGTGGCTCGAAGTGTAGCTGGCGCCCTTGTGAGGGTTTGTCGTGACAATGATCTGTCCACCGAAACACAACTGCAGTCAACGCGGCGGTCAGGTGGACATGACCTTATAGCGCCTCTGTGTGTCAAGCCGCCAGTTTTTGGGCTTGGTGGTGATCGTGCAGGATCCGCCTGTAGAGGACATTGGAGAGGCGTCGTTTAAGTGCCCTGCGGGCTTCGCGGGGTGTTTTTCCTTCGGCCGTTTTCTTCAGGTAGTACTCCCGGCCTGGTCGGGGTCACGGCTTTGGCAGACGGCCATGGTGTGCAGCACGGAATTGAGCTGCCGGTTGCCTCCGGTGTTGAGTCTGTGGCGGTTTTGTTGGCCGCTGGAGGCGTCCAGAGGTGCTGTTCCGGTGTAGCTGGCGAAGTGAGAGGCGCTGGGGAATCTGGTGATGTCCCCGACTTGGCCGAGGAGTTTCGCCGCGAGGACGACCCCGACTCCTGGGATTTCCTGCAGTGTCGTGGCGGACTCGGCCAGGGCGTCGCGGGTTTGTACTTCGTTGTTTTTGATGCCGGCGTCGATGCGCCGCAGATCCGCCAGCAATTCCCTGGCGAGTTCGCGTCTGACCGCGTCGGTGGCTGTTGCCGGCCGGATGGTACGCATCGCGGCGGCAGCCTTTTCGGCGCTAAGGCCGGGCTCAACTCCTCCGGGTATCAGCTCGCGCAGCAGCCGGTGCAGGCGGTTGAGCAGCCGGACGCGTTCGTGGCCGAGGTCTTCGCGACGCTCGGCCAGCAGGCGCAGAATTGTGCTCTGGTTTTCGGCAGCGACTGGGCGCAGACGCTCCTGACGGAGTGCAGTGACAGCGACGGCGAACGCATCTGCCGGGTCGCTCTTACGGCCACCGCCGGTCGAAAGAACCCTGACCTTCATGGCCAGTGTCGAGGGGACATCGACCACGGATTCCCCGCCGGCCACCAGGATCTGGGCAATTCGGCGGCCGAGACCGTTGGCGCCCTCGATAACGAATCTGCGTTCGGACCATTGCGCGGCCCATCCCAGCAGTTGCTTGGCCGTGCCTGCGTTGACCACGAAACGCCGCACCGCGAGCTGACAACCCGTGGGATCGATGGCTGAGGCGGTAGTGGAGGATTTATGAGGGTCGATGCCGATAACGATCATGTCCGGGTTCCTTTCGCCGATGTCGGTGATGGATCACCCGTGGCGGGCACCTGACTTGAAGTGTTTGCATGCCTCTGTCGAGCCACGCCCCGGGCGGGTCTCAGCGGCGCGGCACGCTATCAGTGAGCCAACCCGTTCGATACGGGCGGCAAGGAGCTTGCGGACCTGTGCCGGCTGACACCCTGGACGCTACAAGACTGCAGATCCCGCAGCATCCCACCACCAATGGAACAAGTCAGGAGCCTGTTCCGAAGAGTCCCATTACTGTCTTGTCTGCCCACCCGGCCGGCGTGCCCTTTTCTCATCACACGCAAAGGTCAGGGCAGTTTCATCATGGCAAAGGAACATCTGAAAGTCATCGCCGGGATCGACACTCACGCCGATACCCACCACGTCGGTGTCATCACCGACACCGGGCAGCATCTGGCCGCCAGGGAATTCCCGGCCGCGGGAGCCGGCTACCAAGGGATCATCGACTTCATCACCGGTTTCGGTCCTGTCGTTGCCTCAGGCGTGGAGGGAACGGGCAGCTATGGCGCCGAACTTTCCCGCGTGCTTACCCGTAAGGGCATTCACGTTGTCGAAGTCATGCGCCCCAACCGGCAGGCACGCCGGATGCAGGGAAGATCCGACCCGCTCGATGCCTACCAGGCCTCCGAATCCGTACTCGCCGGCCGCGCCGCCACCATCCCCAAATCCCGCGACAGTGCCGTGGAATCCCTGCGCGTACTGCGCGCACAGCATACCACCGCCATGCGGCCCGGGTAGCCGTAATGGCCCAGGTCAAGACCCTCCTAATAACCGCACCGGAATCCATCCGCGTCAAATACCGGGAAATGACGAGCCCGGCCCTGATGGCCGCCCTGGAGAAAACACGGCCCGCCGGGGCACCGTCCGGGCCCCTGACCAGCACCGCGACGGTGCTCAAGCGGCTCGCGATCCGCTACCGGCACCTGCCAAGAACTGGCACTGATCGACGCCGAACTCGACGCCATCGCCAAAGATTTCACTAAGGGATTTCCATGCGGCGATTCTAGGCAATCCTGGGGGTACTGTTCGGCGCTTCGTCCATTGGAACGGCGTCCGGGACAATGTGCAGCGATGTTGCCGCCAGCTGCTGCGCGATGTGGCGGAAGGCTTCGACATGTGCTCGCCGCTCCCCGGCCCGGGTTGCCACAGCTATTGGGGAGTAGCTACCGTCAACGATCCGTCGGAAGTCGACCCCGGGGAATTTGAGGAAGCGTGTGGCGGATTCGGGGAAGGTGTCGATGGCGCCCTGATACGCGATAGCGTTGAGGCTCTCCGGGACGTTGGTGACGGATGCGGCCACACGACCAGTTTCGCCCCTCACGTCATCAAAAGCCCAGTAGCCCTTCCAGTCTGCTGGCGCTTCTGGGGCAGCAACGGCAAAAGCCTGCTCCACCAGGTCGCTGATCTTCACCTGATCGAGTGTCGTCAGCTCATGGTGTCTGGGGAGGCCCACATAACGGGGCTCTGCGAAAAGTTCGTGGAGCTGCACTCTGCTGTCGCTCACGGGGGACCGGATGAAGGCCACATCTACTATTTCGGCGGCGACGGCTTCGATTTGGTCCACCATGGACAGTTCCCGAAAGGACAGCTCGACGTCGGGCATAGCGGTGCGAAATGCGTCCACGATCAGTGGCGTCAGCTCCCCGGCCGATTCGCAGAAGAGCCCAATGCGCAGTTGCTTCTGGCCGGCTGTCTGAAGGATCCTGGCTTCGTTGCTGGCGTCCGTTACCTCGCAGAGGATCTGGCGCGCACGGGGCAGGAATACTTCACCAGCAGGTGTGAGCCGCACGCGGTTTCCCGACCGGTCAAAGAGCTGGGCGCCGACTTGCCGCTCCAGCCGTGCGACTTGCGTGCTGAACGCTGACTGTGCGATGTGCATGCGTTGCGCTGCACGGCCGAAGTGAAGGGTTTCGGCGAGCACCACGACATATTCGAGTTGCCGAAAATCCACCCGAATCCTCCTGATCGCGATTCGCGATCACTCGATCGCGAACTGTCCATTGTTCAGGCCTTGGTGTGGCCTAGATCCTAGTTTCTAGGCTTCTTAAGAATAAACCCCAGAAAGGCACCCCATCATGACCATCCAGACTACGAAGGCTACGGATCTCCTGCGGACTGATATTAAGCATCTGATTCACCCTCATCTTCCCTCCTCGTCCAGCGAACGTGTGATCATGGTCGAGGGGCAGGGCTGCCGGCTTACTGACGTTTCGGGCCGGGAGTATCTTGACGCCACCGGGGGGCTCTGGCTTGCCCAGATCGGCCACGGACGCGCGGAAATGGCCGACGCCGCTGCAGCCCAGATGCGCAAGCTGGAGTACTTCACTGCGTTCTGGGATTTCAGCAATGACAAAGCCATCGAACTGTCCGAACGGCTCATTTCACTGGCACCCGAGAACATGTCCAAGGTGTTCTTCACCTCGGGCGGGTCTGAGGGTGATGACGCGGCCATCAAAACCGCCCGCTATTACCACCACATGAAGGGCCGTCCGGAGAAGAACTGGATCCTCTCCCGCCACAATGCCTACCACGGACTAGCTTACGGGGGTGGAACCGCTACAGGCTTCGCCGACATGGCTGAAGGTCAGGGGCCGCATCTTCCCAATGTGACCCACCTGACCCCGCCGCATTCGTTCCGCGCCCACCTCTTCAACGGGGAAGACGTCACCGATTACTGTGTCCGTGAACTTGAGCAGCGCATTGCGGAGATTGGCCCCGACAACATCGCTGCCATGATCGGTGAACCGATCATGGGCGTGGGCGGGTTCGTGATCCCGCCGGCTGATTACTGGCCCAGGATCCAGAAAGTCCTGCGCCTTCACGACATCCTGCTCATCTCCGATGAGGTCGTGACGGCGTTTGGACGCACCGGCTCCTGGTTTGCTTCACCTGATCTGGGCATGCGGCCGGACATCATCGTCACAGCCAAGGGCATCAGCAGCGGCTACATCCCGCTCGGTGCCGTGCTCATGTCCGAAGAGATCGGTGCGACGGTCACAGCCGGGCACGGCTACCCGGTCGGGTACACCTATTCCGGCCACCCAGTCGCCTGCGCGGTCGCCCTGAAAAACCTGGACATCCTCGAGTCTGAGAACCTGCTCTCAGCCTCCCGGCGGATCGGAAAGCTGCTCTATGACCTGGCTGCCCCGCTCGCCACCGAACTTGACATCGTCGGCGAGGTCCGCCACGCAGGCATGGGCATGGCCCTTGAACTGGTCACGGACAAGGAAAGCCGCACTCCCCTGCCGCAGCCCGGCCGTTCGGTCGCCGACGTCATCCGCGACGAATCGGGCGTTATCGTCCGTATCAGCAGCCCCACCAATTTGGTGCTCTCTCCCCCGCTCATCATGACGGAGGCAGAAGCAGCGACCGCAGTCGATGCAGTCGCCTCCGTCCTCCGCCGCGTCCGCCCCGATGGCACCGTCGCCTGATCTTTTCCTGAAAGGCAAATTTCTATGTCTAGTCCTCCACGTCCCCGGCTTCAGGCGGCCTGAGGCGCAACATGTCGGCGTGCCCGGCATCGTCTTCTTCGTCGTCGCCACACTCCGGTGAGCATGATCCTCCCGCAGCGCTGGCGCTCATTTCCGGCGCCATAGCCCCTGACGTCCGCAGCTGACCAACGGCTCCGCTCTTCCCAACGACTACATACCTTTTAAAGGTCAGTCATGATCATCTCCGTCTCCAGAGAAGTCAAGAACAACGAGTTCCGCGTGGCCATCACGGCCGCCGGAGTGCACGACTGGCACGCCCTCGCCGCAGTGTGAAAAGGGGATCCCGGGTCCGCGATCAGCCCGAGAGCGCAAATTGCAGTCCTTCCCCACACCGTCCACCATCAGCAACTTTCCGTCGAATCCCCGAAGGACAGCCATCGATGACCGTCCTTCACGGATCACAACACAGGAGTATTGTCATGACCACCACTGCCCTTAAGACCGGCGCTACCTTTGCCGAACAGCCCACGACCCTGCAGTACATTGGCGGCCATTGGCGCGAAGGCCGCGCAGCCAAGACCCTGACCGTCACCAATCCCTATGACGACACCGTACTGACCACCATCCGTCAGGCTTCGGTCGAAGACCTGGATGAGGCATACCGTGCCGCAGAACAAGCGCAGAAGGAATGGGCTCGGCAGACCCCGACTGCACGCCGCCAAGTCATCATGCGGGCAGCGCATCTGCTGGAGGAACGCCGCGAAGAGATCGTGGACTGGATCGTCAAAGAGTCCGGCTCAACCGTGGGCAAAGCCAACGTTGAAGTGTCTCTCGCAGCTGCCATCACCTTGGAGGCATCTTCCTTCCCGACACGGTTCATGGGCGGATCCAGGAGTCCAATACCCCGGGCAAGGAAATCCGCGTCTACCGCCGCCCCCTGGGTGTCGTGGGTGTTATCAGCCCCTGGAATTTCCCACTGCACCTCTCCCAGCGCTCCGTGGCTCCCGCGTTGGCCCTAGGAAACGCCGTCGTCATCAAGCCTGCCAGCGATACCCCAGTAACAGGCGGGCTTATTCTCGGCCGGATCTTCGAGGAAGCCGGTTTGCCGGCGGGTGTCCTCAATGTCGTCGTCGGCGCCGGTTCTGAAATCGGCGACGACTTTGTCACCCACCCTGTTCCGGGCCTGATCTCTTTCACGGGCTCCACTCCCGTGGGGCAGAATGTGGGCCGACTGGCGACCGGCGGAAAGTACCTTAAGCCCGTGGCACTGGAACTCGGCGGCAACTGCCCCCTCGTTGTCCTTGCCGACGCCGACCTCGATGCTGCTGTTCAGGCCGCGGTGGTCGGAAAATTCCTGCATCAGGGACAAATCTGCATGGCCGTGAACCGCATCATTGTAGAGGCACCCATATACGACGAGTTCCTCTCCCGCTTCACGGCCGCAGCAGCGAACGTTCCGGTCGGTGATCCTTCAGACCCGAACACTCTAGTTGGCCCCGTTGTCAATGACAGCCAGCTTGAATCCCTGAAGCAAAAGATCGAGACAGCCCGGAGCGAAGGCGCCCGCACGGTCCTGGACGGGACGATTCACGGGCGCCTTGTGCCCGCCCACGTTTTCGCAGACGTCACGGCTGAGATGGAGATCGCCAGGGAAGAAATCTTCGGCCCGCTGGTTGGTGTCCTCAAAGCCGACGATGAATCCCACGCTCTAGAGTTGGCTAATCACGGCGATTTCGGACTGGCCAGTTCCGTTTTTACCCAGAACCTGGACCGTGGCGTCCGGTTTAGCTTGGGCATCAAGGCCGGCATGACACACATCAACGAAATGCCGATCCAGGATGAGGCTCACGTGGCATTCGGCGGCGAACGCAACTCTGGTCTCGGCAGGTTCAACGGCGACTGGGCAATCGACGAATTCACCACCGATCACACCATCGGAATCGTCCGCCTCGACAGCTGAGCCGCTGCCCCGGGGCGTCCCTTCAGCAGAGTGGCAGGAACGCCCCGGGCAGTCACAGCACCCCCTCATCAAAGACCAAGCTTCTCAAGAAAGTTCTTCAGCATTGCAAAGGGTTTGTGATGTTGAGATTAGGAGTCTTTTCCTTGGCCAGCGGCTGTCGTTCCAGCGGATCCCGGCACGCCTACTCAATCGGCTCGTCCAACGTCCAGTATCTGAATATTTTGATGGCTGCGGGATTCCTATATGCAGCGATTTCGATACCTTCGACTTGGGTAAGCGTGTGGGTGGAGAAGCGGATGAACAAGCATGTTTGAGACTACATTCCGGGGAAACCGTTCGACACAAGGAGTCCGTCAATGTTGCGGAGGCCATATCGTGGTGGAAGTGTTCGTGCGCGACTTATGGGGCGATTTTTTGCTTTGGCTTGGGAGGGCCAACTGTCGTATGTCAGAGAATAGAGCTTGCTCGCCTCAGTCCAGTGCTCGGTGATGGCCGTGAGCCACATCCGGTGCCGTAGCGGTACGCACGTCACGGGGTTACGGCCTGCTCAGGCTAGCGAAAGAAATAGCTTCTCAAGTTCTTTGAGATCCTCCTCCGTCGCCGGGTTCTCTGTGTCCTGCAAGTGGTACTGAAGCGTTTGGGAAATGATGGCGAATCCTGCCCGATCGAGTGCCCTTGAGACGGTTGCCAAATTGTGCACAGCAACGCGACACTCTTCTCCGCTTTCGATGGAGCGGATGACCGCGTCCAGCTGACCTCGGGCGCGTTTGAGCCGGTTCAAAGTCGGAGTCATGTCGACCTGGTCCAACTGCATGGTTCTCCTTGCAAAAATTCCGTGGGATTTTTAGTACAGTATACCCCCTGGGTATCTTGCATACCGGTGGGGTATATGCCATGATCGTGTAAATGGCATTGGTCCGCTTCCCACGAAGGTCATTGCCCGGACTCGGCCGGCTGTCACATCAGAGGCCGATCGTCATTTGTCGGCGTTACGAATCGCTGGGACCAACCAGCACTAAAGTAACTCGGCTACAACACAGCTTTGAGCTTGCGAGCTCATGGACGACTGCGCCAGCTGTCCCGTGCGATCGCACTGGACATCCCAACCAACAGATCCAGCCTTCCACCGTTACGGGCCTTGAGTCATCACAGGAACCCGCCACTCTAAGGAGAAGTCATTGTCACTTGAAATTACGCTTGTCGGCGGCCCCACTGCTGTCCTGGATATCGACGGTTTCCGTATTCTCATTGATCCAACGTTTGATCAGCCGCAGGCTTATCCACAGAAGGATACGCCCATCACATTGGTCAAGACTGCAGGACCTGCATTTGCTCCTGAGGAACTGGAGCCCTTCCATCTAGTCCTCGCATCGCATGAGCATGAGGACAACCTCGACCATTCAGGACGTGCACTCTTGGCCGCAGCGGAAAAAGGCCTGACAACACCTGAAGCAGCGGTCAAATTCGGGGAGAATGTATCGGGTCTCAAACCCTACGAATCAGTCTTGGTTCCAATGCCGGACGGTAGGAACCTCACAGTAACCGGTGTGCCTGCCCTCCACGGGCCCGATGGCGTTTGGCAGATTGCCGGCCCGGTTACCGGATTCGTTCTGTCTGGAGAAGGTGTTCCGACGACCTACATCAGCGGCGACAATTCCTGGCTCGAATTGGTAGGCGAGATAGGTCGTAAGTGCGGGCCGATTGACGTTGCCGTTCTCTTTGTCGGCGGAGCCCGCTTTGAGGAACTGGGGGACGCCTACCTCACCCTCAGTAATGAAGACGCTGTTCAAGTGGCCGAACTCCTCGGAGAGGCAACGATCGTCCCGGTCCACGCAGACTCTTGGGCGCATTTCTCGCAGACATCTGCCGAGTTGAAGAAGATGTTTGAGGAAAAGGACCTCGGCCACCGGATAGTCGTCCTTGAGCCGGGAGAAAAAGCGAAGGTCAAATAGTAGCGGTTGAAATTTGGCAAGACGGACTTCGGTCCGAAAAGCTGCCAACTCGGGGAGCAAGTCGGCGCGCTCATTTTGAACGGCGGCGATAAACCCGGCCAATTGATCGTGAGTCGATCAAAAAAATCATCACTTGAAAGAACGTTTCGGTAACCAGTCGGAACCGAAGATAGGCAGTCTCATGACACTAGAAGACAATAGAAATCTAGTCCTCGATTTCTATAGTGCACTGAAACGAGAAGACTACGAGGCGGCAGCGCGTTTGTGCCATGAGGACTTCGTTTTCTATAACCAGGTAGACACCCCGCACTTGGGCATCGAGGGCTTCCTGGCAGCAGAGAAAAGGAATCTTGACGCCTTCGAAGGCTACAGTACGACGATCGAAACCACGGCGGAGGAGGACCGCGTCGTGGCATACGTAGTATTCGAAGGAAACCAAAGCAAGGACATATATGGCATCCCCCCTGAAGGAGCCCACCTCCGCATGTCAATGTGCAACCTATTTAGAATCAGGGAAGGAACGATAGCCGAGAAACGGGCACATTTTGACCGTCTAGACCATATCGAGCAACTAAGCAAAAAAGTATAGCCGCCTTTCCTAAACTCGAGCAGCGCTAGCGGGGTAATCATGAATAGTTGGTTACCCCGCTGCCGATGTAGATTGCTGCGCCAGTGACGATGAGGACTTCGATCTATCCACCATCGCCAGCCCCGCGCCGGAGCCCGCTCGTTTCCGGATCCGCTGCGTGTTCGACAGGGGCCTGCAGACGGTAGTTCGCGACGTCCAGGCGGCGCGGGCCCTGTCGTCAGGGACGCCCGGAGTCGTTCTTTGACCGGCAACGCGGCATGCCGCTTACCGGGCGCATCGTAGATCGCCATGACGGTGACAGTGCTAAGCCCCGTGCCTAGTCGAGAACGCGTCTCCGGCCTGCAGCAGCGGTCTCCGATTTGTCCGGGCGGGTCGTTGGAGTTGGTCCTTTGAGTGAGCGACTAAGACACTTTCGAAATTAGCCTGGGCAGCCGTTACGTTGGCGTTTATATCTATAGGTCTGATCATGCCCCGGCCCTAGGACATGCTGTCATAGTGGCTGAGAATCCCTGCCCCACAAAGCAGTCGCCGGGTAACTCGTGTCGACCTCCCTGGCGGCCTTGCTCCTGCCCGTCCTTGGTCAGCCGTCGGCCAACGCGGAGTACCGGGGCAACTGGCGCCCTAAGGCCAGTGCCGCTGTACGTACGGCAGGCGCCACACGATCGACGTCCAAATGGCCCACCTTGCCCGAGACCGACAAAGCCGCCACCAGTCCTCCGCCGGCGTCCAGCACCGGACTAGCCGTACAAAAGCTGTCTGGTGCAGATTCGTTACGCTCATAAGCGACGCCGGTGAGAGCGATGTCGGCCAGTGCCTTGCGTAAGGACTTCTCATCAGTGATGGTGCCGGGTCCGACCGGCGGCAGGCCGGCGGAAATCACTTCGTCAACGACCTGTGGTGGAGAGAACGCGAGCATAGCCTTGCCGACGGCGGTAGCGTGTGCCGGAAGCCGTCCGCCCACCCGGGACGGCAACTGCGGAGTACCCCTGCCGCGCAGAATCTCGATGTACACCACCTCTGTACCGTCCAGCACGGCAAGGTGGATTGTATGCCCCGTGGCGTTGCGCAGGTCTGCCATGATCCCGATGGCACGCCTGCGCAGTTCCTTCGGGGTCGCCGCCAGCTGGCCCAGTTCGAACAGGGCAAGACCGAGCCGAAGGGACGCACCCTGTCGTTCCAGATACTGCAGCCGGACCAGCTCGGCTGCCAGCCGGGCCACTGTGGACTTTGCCAGCCCAGTCCTCCTGGCCAACTCCGACACCCCCAGGGTCCGGTCCTCGATGCGGAACGCCCCCAGTATCGATGAGGCGCGCTCCAATACGGACGACGACGTGTTCCAATCAGCGGTACGCACCATTGCAGTCTGCAGCACGGGTCGCGCACAATCAAGGCCAGAACAAGAGCCTGCCAACAGCTAAGGCAAAGTCATAGGAGTAAGTGTGAACCCGGTACCCGCAAAAATCCCCTTGCAGCCGTTCGTCGATGAGCTGCTAGAGGCTACTCATACGCGGGTGCCGGTGGTTCCGCTGCGCACCCGGCTGGAGGGGATGAGCATCCAGGACGCCTACGAGATCCAAGACGCGCAGCTGCAGCACCATCTGGCGCAGGGGCGGGTGCTTGCCGGACGCAAAGTCGGGCTGACCTCGTCGGCCATGCAAGCGCAGCTGGGCGTGGACTCTCCGGACTTCGGGTTTTTCTTCGAAGATATGGTGTACCACGATGGCGCCCGCATCCCGGCGTCAGGTTTTATCGCCCCGAAAGTGGAGCCGGAGTTCGGTTTCGTGCTCAAGACAAAGTTGCAGGGACCGGGCGTGACTGTGGAACAAGCCCGCCAGGCGATAGGGGCGGTTTACCCTGCTATCGAAATCATCGACTCGCGTATCACCGACTGGGACATCAGTCTCGTGGACACTGTCGCGGACAATGCCTCATGTGGGGCGATCGCCGTCGGGCTCACGCCGCTGAATGTCGATCTTGAGGATCTGCCATCAGTACGATGCACGCTAGTCATCGATGGACATCCGGCGGAATCCGGCACCGGCGCCGCTGTGATGGGCGACCCGGTGGCCCCACTTGCCTGGCTGGCCAACGTCCTCGGCGAGCAAGGGGTAGCCCTGGACAAGGGGCAGTTGATCCTGCCGGGTTCCTTCACCAAAGCGCTGCCTGCGGTTGCCCACAGCACCGCATCGGCCGACTTCGGGGCCTTGGGCTCCCTGACCATCCACTTCACTTAGCACGCAAGGACTCTTCCATGACAGCGAAAAAAATGACGGCCGCAATCGTCGGTTCAGGCAATATCGGCACCGACCTGATGTTCAAATTGATGCGGCGCAGCGCCCACATTGAGCCTAAATATATGATCGGCGTCGACCCCGCCTCTGACGGGCTCGCCCGCGCCGCCCGGCTAGGTTTGATTTCTTCTCATGAGGGTGTCGAGTGGCTACTTGCCCAAGACGACAGGCCCGACTTCGTGTTCGAGGCCACCTCCGCCAAAGCCCACGCCGCCAATGCGCCGCGTTACGCTGCCGCCGGGATCACGGCCATCGACCTAACCCCAGCCGCCGTCGGCCCATACGTGTGCCCAGTGGTGAACCTGGACGCCGTGCCGGAAGCGGAGAACGTGAATATGATTACCTGTGGCGGGCAGGCCACCACGCCAATTGTTGCTGCGGTTTCCTCCGTGATTTCGGTGCCCTACGCTGAGATTGTCGCCTCGATCGCTTCCAAGTCGGCAGGGCCGGGCACCCGGGCGAACGTGGACGAGTTCACCGAAACCACCGCCAAGGCGCTTGAGGTCGTCGGCGGCGCTGCGCGGGGCAAAGCTATTATCATCATCAATCCGGTCGAACCTCCCATGATTATGCGCAACACGGTCTACGCCGCGATCCCGGCCGAGGCCGCCGAGCCCGGCGCGGTGCAGGATGCCATCCGCGAGGCCATCGTCCGCACCGTCGAGCAGGTTCAGGCCTACGTTCCCGGCTACTCGCTACGCGTGGACCCTCAATTCGACCACGCCCGTCCCGACTGGAACAACCACGGCCGGGTTGGCGTATGGATCCAAGTCAAGGGAGCGGCCGATTACCTCCCCGAATATGCCGGCAACCTCGACATCATCACCGCCGCAGCCACCCGCACTGCCGACCTGCTTGCCGAGCGCAAACTGTCGGTATCCGCCGCCACTACCGCAGGAGCACACTCATGAGCACCTCACCCGAATACAACATCCGGCTGACAGACACCACACTGCGCGACGGCTCCCACGCGATGAGTCACCAATTCACGGTGGACCAAGTTCGCTCCACCGTCCGGGCACTGGATGACGCCGGAGTGCAGGTCATCGAAGTTACCCACGGCGACGGCTTGGGCGGGTCCTCCTTCAACTACGGCTTCTCTCTCACGCCCGAGCTTGAGTTGGTCAAGGCTGCCGTCGACGAGGCCAAAAAGGCGAAGATTGCAGTGCTCATGCTGCCCGGCTTGGGTACAATTGACGACCTGAATGAGGCCTATGACACCGGCGCTTCCGTAGTCCGCGTTGCCACCCACTGCACTGAAGCTGACGTATCCATCCAGCATTTCAGCCACGCCAGGAGCCTGGGTATGGAGACTGTTGGCTTTTTGATGCTTTCCCACCGCGTCTCCCCTGACGAACTGGCCAAACAGGCCCGGATCATGGCAGACGCCGGGTGCCAGTGTGTCTATGTTGTGGACTCGGCTGGCGCGCTGATTCTGGAGGACGTCTCGGACCGCGTTGCAGCGCTCGTCGCCGAGCTCGGAGCCGACGCGCAGGTCGGATTCCACGGACACCAGAATATGTCCTTCGGGGTTGCCAACTCTGTCTTCGCCGTCCGCGCCGGTGCGAAGCAGATCGACGGCACCCTGGCAGCCTTGGGCGCCGGGGCAGGCAACTCCCCCACGGAGGTTCTCGCGGCCGCCTTCGACAGGCTGAACATCGGCACAGGCGTTGACGTTCAGGCCCTCATGGCCGCGGCCGAAGATACCGTAAAGCCATACATACGGCGCATGCCGGTCATGGATCGCGCGTCCATCATGCAGGGCTATGCCGGTGTCTACTCTTCTTTTCTTATCCACGCTGAACGCGCCGCTGCTCGGTACGGCGTGCCGGCCTGGAAAATCCTCGAAGAAGTCGGCAAGGCCGGTTATGTGGGTGGCCAAGAAGACATGATTGTCGACGTCGCTGTGCACCTCTCCTCCACTCGCTAAAGCACTGGAAATGCACACAACACCACAGCGGTTCTGGACGCTTTTTGCTTGAACTGCTATGTGGATGAAGCCATGCGAGGAACTCCCGGGAGTCACAGATCCACATGGGGGACAGAACATTACGATGACATATCGAAAAGTCTCTTGAATCCTCGGAAACTGCCGAAAATCCAGCCGGCCTCAACAGCTGTTACACGGATCTGGACTCTCACCAGAATGATTTCATTAACAACATTGAAGTCGCCATAAGTTCCTATATGCCTTGACGCCTCACGGGGAGATTGGTTTGTGTAAGTGGAGTCCGGCGGACTTTCATCCAAGGGTGCGGGAAACCCACTCATCCCTACTGTCCTAAACCCGAAAGACCTAATGTGACAGATCAACAAATACGCCCAAACCAGGTGGAAGAACAGCAGATCAAGGAGAGGTATCACCCCTTGTTGATTTGGACAAGCGTCGTCCCGGGAGACGTAGTGCTTCTTCGAGTGCAAGACAAGGGTGCCTGCGTCGGAACCGTGGAGGCCAAGACTAGCGACGGACTCATGTTTTGGGTAAGGGACGACCTAAATGAACGGCGGCTTTTCCATTTTCATGACTGTAGCTCCTTCCAGCTCCTGTAATGTCCTGCAGCAAATCCTTCACCTCCCGTCCTGACTTAGCTTATTGACTTAGTGCCTGCATTTTCGGTCGCGAATGGCGTTGAGGATGGTTTGCTACTTGGCTGTGATGGCGGGCGAATGTCCGGATGGTGCCGTTGACGGCGATGGTGGCCCAGCGCAGGGTCCGGAGGTGTCGAGTGACGCTACGAACTATGAGCCCCTTCCTGGGCTGGACTATTTGAAAGAGAGCCATCGCAGGGAAGACGATCGTTAGGTCTGCCGCGATCCCGTCGCGGGTGCGTTGAAACATTGGCCTGGCACACAGGTCTGTCTTGCTCATCGGGGAGGACTGCTCAACGTGCCGCAGGTGGTGGTAGGAGCAGATAAATTTCCGTTGCGCGGTGCTTTCAGCATGCCGGATCAGCGGGGACGTCTCCCCAGTGCTCTACGACGTCACCACCTTGTACGTCGAAGCCGAGAAGGAAGACGGCCAGCGCAAGCTCGGCTACTCCGAGGAACGACCCGAGTTCGTCGTCGGTCTATTCGTGGACTGAGGCGGGTTCCCGCTGGAGATCGCCACGCCGGCATGATGCCGGCTGGTCGCCGCGGTCAAGGACACTCTGAGCGGGATCTTTGAGCAATTCGCAGGCGTCTTTCAGGAAGACTCCGAGCTCGGTTTCGGTACGCGCCGAGCCGACATGTTCCACGATGCGCTGACCTCCGCGCACATACCCCGCAATCTCGACCACCGTAGCGCCGGACGCCGTCCACACCCGCCTGTAAGACATCAACCCGGCGACAAAAGGCCACCCGATTAGTGCGTGAAGCCACCCTTCAGAAGACATCACCGCAAGTCACAGCCCTTGGCCGACCACGAATCAACGACGCGTGAGCCCAGTGTCAGGCCCGTTGCTTCCTTCGTGAATCGGGTTCATCCTCAGCAGCCCGAGAAACGTAGTGCTGTGCCGCGAATCTGCGCCAATTGATTCGTGTCTGTAGTACTCATGCGTAGAGAGACCAGCAGCTGTTCCCGGGCGGATTGTCCTGATATTGCGTGGGTGAACAGTCGCCTTCATCGCCGAGCTGTCCCCCCGAGCATCGACCCTGTGAGTCCTTGGTGTCAGAGTGCTTCGACAAACCGCCGCGACCTGAACTGGGATCCGCGGATGCTCCGCGCCTGGTGCGGCCGCTGGTTGCGGGCATTTTCCTCCGGCCCGCCGTGCAAGGGCACCGCCCCGCGCATCGACCGACCGGCGGACCAGGACTAGATGAGCCACCTTGCCGCAGGCCCTCCCTAGGCCACTTCGGCGGAGAGGCATCACGCCTCACCGGGTCCGGATGACGCAGAATTTCCTTCTCCTGCCCAACAGAGGGGTAAGCTTTCTTCAGCTCGCGCCTCCCGGCCGACTCCGCAGCTGCCGGGCCAGCCTAGGCTCTTTTACATTACGCGATGGGAATTTGCCGCCGCAGCGTTGTGATCGATAGCCCGAAATTCTTCAGAATCTGCGCTAGCGGCGCCGCGCCCTTGCGGGGTATATCAAGAACATCCTCGCGGAACTCCGCCCCCCGAGCCGAGGCATGGCCAATTCCTTCCACCAGCAACAGCTCGCTAGGTTTAAGGAGGCAACAAAATCAGGGGCAGTCCCGATCACCTAAACCGATACCGGAGGCTTCACTCTCTATATACCGTCCGGCTGTTCACAGCGTGAGTGAGAACTACAACTAGTCCTTTTACGCTGTCCCATCCCAACACCGTGATGTGCAAAGCGAACTAAGAGAAGCGGGAGGCCAAGGTTCCTGGCAGGACCCGAATGCCCGGGTCACAAGGCAGCTGTAAACGCATATTTGGACGGCTGTCCCCTTTAGTGGCAAGGCATGGATCAGGAAGCTCAACAGCTCGGGGAGGCGTCAATGGTGCTCGGTTACATGTAGATGAGACCTGTCAGGAGCGCCTGCACCATTTTCATGCTGACGCTGCAGAGTCTGCGATGACGCGACCAGGCTGGAAAACCCTGCGTCGCGTCATCGCGACCGGCTCCGAGACCCGCCCCACGGCGCTCTGCCGGGGAAGCGAATCGCGGCAGGGTCAGACTTTGCCAAAGTATCGCGAGAGCTCCCAGTCGGTTACTGCGCTGTTGAACTGCTCGACCTCCAAGCGCCGGGTCGCCCCGAAATACTGCACAAACTCCTCACCCAGATACTTGTTTGCAACCTCGCTCTGCTCGAAGAGGTCAACAGCTTCCGAAAGGGTCCTTGGAACAGTGGGCAGTGAGCTGTCGGCATAGGCATTCCCGGTGTACGAGGGCCCCGGATCAAGATCGCTCTCGATTCCCCACAGTCCGCCAGCCAGCATCGCAGCGAGTACGAGGTACGGGTTCCCGTCCGCCCCGGGAGTGCGATTCTCGATCCGGGTGAGGTGCTCAGCACCGTGAATCGCCCGGATTGCAGTGGTTCTGTTTCCAAGGGACCAGGCGACATGTGTGCCGGCGGCTGCTTCTGGCTCAAAGCGCTTGTACGACGTGATAAAAGGGGCAAACACCGCTGTAAACTCCCGCAGTGTGCTCGTAAGCCCCGCAACGTACTGCCGCCCAGTCTTCGATAGGCCGTCATTAGAGGTGCCGTCGTAAAAGACATTCCGGTCGCCGGCCCACAGTGACTGATGCACATGCATGCTGTTACCAAAACTGCCCGGGGCCAGTTTGGCTATAAAGGATGGGGTGTAGCCGAGTGATTCTGTGATGCGCTTTACGGCGAACTTGAATAAGAAGCCTTCGTCGGCGGCGCGCAGAGCCTTCTGCGGTGTCAGATTGAGCTCGAACTGAGACGACCCTCCCTCTGGGACAATGGCTTCGATTTTAACCCCGATGCTTTTGCATGCCGCCTCAATCGCCGCTGTCAGTCCCAACTCGTTGTGTGCCCGCTCGCCGCCGTACATCGTGACACCGTTGGTCATCGGCTCCAGATTACGGAAGCCCTTGGCACGAGCAGTCTGCGCTGTCTCGCGGAAGACAAAGAACTCGTACTCGGTGGCCATCCGGGCCGTGAAGCCCATATCCGCCGCACGATCGACCATTTGGCGCAGCAGGTTACGCGGCATGGCGGAGATCGGCTGGCCCTCCTCGTCTTGGAAGTCACACAGAACGACAGCACTGCCGTCGATCCAAGGGACGGACGAGAAAGTGTCCAGGTCCGGGACGGCCTCCATGTCGGTAAAGCCCGATTCCCACGACGGCCACCAGCCGGTATAACCAGCTGGCCTGGCCATCATCTCGTCCTCAATGTCCAGGATGGCGATAACGTCGGCAATGTGCTGCGCCTCCGTCGGGTCTTTCTCGAAGCGCCATCGCGGAATGAACTTGCCGCGGGACTGGCCATGGATGTCTGTGCCCATTACCAGCACCCGCTCGATGTCCTCCTGCTCGAGAATGGCTCGTACCTTTGCGGTGGCTTGCGCGTTCGCGGCGTCGTGGGGGTGTTTCATCAATTCCTCCGGCTTTCTATTGGCTGTCTACGCTCAATGTTTGGCTCACCGCTCCAAACTGACAATGCCCCGGTTTCAGACAGTGGAACTTTCAAAAGCACGTTCCGCTCTGTCTGCGGACCCAACACCCCTATTTCACCTCGGGGTGAGTCCCTAAGCCAGCCCAGTAGAACCAGCCCCAGAAACGGACAGCAGCGCAGGACACAAACAGCCGAGCGTCCGCAGGACGGTTAGTTGAGAAAGTGAGATGCCCCACGTAGACTAATGGCATGTTGGTCAGTCCAATGGCCCCTTCAGTGGGAGCCTCTCTTCCCGAGCCCGATGTTCTCTCCTCTGTGCACAAAGCGGCTGCCCTTCTGATGGCCTTCAACACCACCGGGGGGTGTGCCACCCTGACAGAACTCGCACGGCAGGCTGGTCTTCCCAAATCCACTGCGCACCGGCTGCTCGGCATCTTGCGCGACGTTGGCCTGGTCGACCGCAACGAGATGGAATGGTACCTTCGTCGACCTGTTCTGCAATTGGGTGCGCTGGCACTGCGCGGCGGGGCGGGAATGCTCCGGGAGGTCGCACTTCCCTACATGACCCAGCTCTATGAAGAAACCCATGAAAACGTCCATCTCGCCATGTTGGAAGGGCTCGAAGTTGTCTATTTGGAGAAGGTTTTCGGCCACCGGTCGGCGCCGTCGCCGTCTCGTGTAGGGCACCGAGTTCCCGCACATGTCTCGGCGGTTGGCAAGGCAATGCTCGCGTTTGCCAATCAAGCTACCGTCAGGAACGTGATCGCCGGCGGTCTACGCCCTGCCACGCCCTACTCCGTTGTTTCGCCGCAGGTTTTTCTGCGACAACTCGAAGCAGTCCGCGCCAACGGGGTCGCCTTTGACCTTGAGGAGTGTCGACAAGGCCTCACTTGCGTGGCGGCGCCTGTCCTGACCCCCGACGGCCGTCCCGTCGCAGCTATCTCGGTGGCTGGGTCGACGCACACGATGAGACCGGATTTAGTGGCGCAGAAAGTCAAAGAGGCCGCCCGTCAGATCGGCCTCCACGCCGGTCCGGACGTAAGCCTGCTTGCAACCGCAGTATGAGGAACGAAGCCCGACCGCCAGGAGTTCCGTACCATTATGGAATGCCCCCGGCAGCGAGACGTGTGGTCGGACCCCGATGCGAAAGCGGTGCTCTAGTGTTGTCTGTTGATCACGTCGGCGACGTGACATGGCCTAACTCAGCCACTTCGGCGCGAACCAGTGTGGACCAGGTTCATGCGACGTTAAAGAACATGATTCACCGAGGTGAACTTGCCCCTGGAGATCGGCTTCCAGCGGAACGGCGCCTCTGCGCTATGTTGCAGGTATCGCGGTCTACCCTTCGCGAGGCCCTTAATGCCTTGCGGGCTGATGGATATGTCGAGGTACGCCGTGGTGGTGCTAGCGGGGGTACCTTCGTTACACGTCTCGACGAGGCCTACGCGCGCTGGCTGTCTTGGATGCAGGCGGATCGAGCCCGACTTCGTGAGATCATGCACGTTAGGACAGCAGTGGAGTGTCAGATTGCATGGCTAGCTGCGGAGCGAGATATTCCCGACGCCCGCCAATTGAACGCGACGATGCCGGCGAAGACATCGGACATGAGCCCGAAGGATTTCCGCGAGGCAGATGCGCGATTTCACGCCGCTCTAGCTGACGCCGCTGACAGCCCGCGGTTAAAGTCGCTCATGGTAGAGGCTCGCGGAGAGCTGTTCGTGCCCGCTAGTTCCAATTTGCTCGATGCAGCAACTATGGCGCGAAGCCACCAACAGCATAAAGTAATCCTTCGCGCAGTTCTGGCCGGTAAACCAGGGCAAGCGGTGGACGCCATGCGGGCCCACCTAGCCTCAACCTTCCATGACGTATCCTCGGCCTTGGAACGACCCACACTCCTGTGAAAATAAGGCCAAGCCATGGACCTTGCGGTGGCACGTCCGCCAGGCATGGTTGAGCATTTGTAACGTTGTCCTTTAGTACAAGGCATCGGCTGATAGCACTGGATGTGCAGGCACATACAACGCTCCCTAGGCTTAGGCACTACCAAAGCCTTGCAGATGAAGCCCCTGCAGTACTGGTGACGGATTGGCGTCTAGTGGTCATAGCAACACCTGAGCGAAAATTAGGAGTTGCAACTGGGAGAGTTCAAAAACCCAAAAAGTCTCGGGGCGATCATTGGCTGAGGATCTCACGGAACGTCGGAAACCTGTCAGCGCTGACGGTATGCCAAGCTACGTCCGGTCGCGCCTGGCCTGTCATAGTCACTGTTGAGGTCTCTTCGCGTTCAGGGTTCATCATTTCCCGGTTTATCCCGTCCTGGATGGTCCTTAGGAGCCTTCCCGTGATGGCCGATTTCGAAGAGCGAAACTGGCATGGTCCGGTGGAAGAGCTACCCCGATTTGCCTCGTTGGCCGGCTATTGGCTACCGGGATCGTGCCGGTCAAGCCCTACCATGCGGATTGCTACCACTCCCGGGGGATGAACGCATTCCTGATCCGTGAAGCAGTCGCCTGCACCACGAGGTACACCTCGCGTTTCTCGGACAGTCGGATGTTTTAAGAAAGGGCTCCGATTGGGATTCCACAGCCAAACCGGTCATATAGCGGCGCCGAAAGACAACAGGTGCTATGCAGGGCAACATCGCAGGACATGATGCAGATTGGGACTACGTTATCGGATATCGGCTGCCAATTCAGAAGGGACGGGCGCGTTCTGCGGAGCTGGCATGTGAAGGTTTTTGTTGCTGCAGATGGGGCCAACCGCGTGCAGTGTACGAGCACGTCCCACGGACAGACAGGCCTCCTCTTGTCCCGGCCGGCAGTATGAACGTCCTGGCCAGTAAACCCATGGGATTCACGGTGCAGGCCAGGACGCTCAACAAGCTGCTGCATCAATGGGCGGCGATCGATTAGTCCGTGTGAAGCCGCGCGTTGCATCTAGCCTCTGATCGAAGGAGATTTCTTGCTGGGCGCCAACGCGAGAGGGGGCTTGTGTTCCGGCCGCCGCTGCTGGTCGGCCCCTTTGGCCGCCACAGCCGGCTTATCGCGGTGACACCGCACCTGAGACCGGGGGAACCTCGGCCTTAGCTTCTTCGAACGAGTTGCCGAGCGAAGTGCCGGCATGCCTTGTGATCAGTGCCCAACCAATGCCGACAAGGGCTGCCAGTATGATGAGCCAGGGCAGGAGCGTCGGGATTCCGGAGGTGGCTCCAGCAAGAACTTCCCAGTTGGTCAGGGCCAGGTAAGTGGCTGCGGCAAGGCCCAATGCTGCCAGTATTGGAGCAATCGCGCTGCTCCAGAGGCGGAACTCTTCGCGTTTCTTGCGGAGGAAGAAGATCACCACGGCGATGGAGGTCGTGGTTTGCATCACTAGGACGCCAACGGTTCCGACTCCTACGAGCCACGCGTAAAGTTCCGCGAAGGGGTCTGCACCGGCGAGCATGAAGGTCCCAACTACGGTCAGGGTCAGAACTGTCACTGTGATGCTGGCGATGTGAGGTGACTGCCACCGTGGGTGGGCTGCACCAAGCGCCCGCGGCAGAATACCGGATCGACCGAGGGAAAAGTTGTATCGGGACAGCGTGTTGTGGAACGCGACGAGCACTGCAAACGTGCTGGTGACGAGCAGGACGTTCATAATCACGGTTGACCACTGCCCTACGTACTGGGTGTTTACGGCAAAGACGAATCCTGCGGGGTCATCCGTTGCGGCCTGCCGGATATTGTCGGTTCCGTGCGCCAGTGATATCGCCCAGGTCGAAAGAGAGTAGAAGACCGCAATCAGGACGACGGCGACGTAGGTGGCGCGAGGAACAGTGCGTGCCGGGTCCTTGGCCTCCTCGCCGTAGACGGCCGTAGCTTCGAAACCAACGAAGGATGCAGCGGCAAACAGTAGCGCCACTCCGAGTCCGTCGGAGAGCACCGTGCTGGGCTGGAATGAGTCAATGTTGATACCGGCGGCTCCGCCCTGAGCGAGTACAGCGGCGTCGAATAAAACAAGGATGAGGACCTCGCCGATCATCAGCACCCCGAGCACTTTGGCGCTGAGGTTGATTTCTAGATAGCCGAGGATCGCGACTCCTGCCCAGGCGACAGCAGTCCAGAGCTTCCAGTCGGTCTCCAGTCCCGTGAGGTCGCCAATGACGGCGCTGCAGAAGAATCCAAAAAGTCCGTAAAGCCCCATCAGCATGCAGTTGTACGAAAGCAACGCGACCGCGGCTCCGGCAAAGCCGGTCACGCGTCCCAAGCCTCGCTCGAGGTAGGCTGCGAAGCCTGCAGAGCTAGTTACGAATCGGCTCATGGATCCGTACCCGACCGCGAACAGAATGAGAATGACACCGGCAATGAGGTAGGCGCCGGGCGCGCCTGCGCCTAGGGCTGCGAAGGCTATTGGGGATCCGCCGAGGGCTGCGGCCAGCGGGGCGGCGGCTGCGACGACGAAGAAAACAATTCCCGGCACGCCGATGGCGTTCCGCTTTAGGGCGGATGGGGCAGTCTTGGAGATGGAATCAGACATGAGATCTCGGTCCTTTGAATTCGTCATGGACCAAGGGGTCCGTGGCGCCTGATGGAGACAGGTGTTGGGGAATGTTTTTGGCGAACAGTATGACTACGGTGCCGCAGCGGCCGGGTAGGTATCGGTCCGCTTTCGGCCATTGCGAAGGTGTTCTCTATATGAAGGTGTTCTCTATATATGGAAGTTGCGGGACCGCCATTCCTCTAGCTGGACCTCCATCGCCCCAGTCGGGAGGTCCAGTTGGAGGAATGGTTTCTGGCCAGCTACGATCCGGTGCGTTCGTAGCGGAGAACACCATCGACGTAGGTCCTCAGTACTTTCAGCTCACGCAGCTCGCCCGTGGCGCAATCGACAGGGTCGCGGTCCAGAACTAGAAGGTTAGCTCGCTTTCCAGCCTCGATGCTTCCCTCTTCTGAGCCTCGGCCCGAGGCATGCGCGGGGTTGATTGTGTACATTCTGAGTGCTTCGTCCGCGGTGACTGCTTCGTCAGGTTCCAAAGGCGCACCGGCCATGGTCTCGCGGGCTACAGCGGTCCACATGATCTCGGCTGGTGAGTAGGTACCACAGGGGTGGTCAGAGGCGAGGCTGACGCGGACGCCGGCGTCGAGCATACTGCGAACTGGGAAGAGCTTGAGGTGCTCCTGATTTTCTCCTCGCCACATATTGAAAACTTCTCCCCAGCCGAAAGCCAAGCCAGGGTTTGCGACGAGATCGATTCCTAGATCGGCCATACGCAGTCCTTGGCCGGTCTCGGCGATGAATGCGTGCTCAAGCCGTAACACTGTGTCAGCGTTGCTCTGTCGCCGGACGGCCTCGTAGGCATCTAGTACGATATCGATGGCGCAATTGCCCATACCGTGGATAGCGAGATTGATGCCTAGCTTGCTGGCCCGGACGGCAAGGTCATGCACTTCTGACTTGCTGTAGAAGTTCGCCCCGACATGGGTTTTGCAACCGTCATGGATCAGATCGATGGCGGGACTTGGATAAGCGCGATCCACGAAGATTTTCATGGCGCCGCCTCTGAGCAGGTAGCTTTCAGGCTCCATGATTCGATCGACTGTGTCTGACCGGCCAAGGTCCTGCATCGAGAAGAAGTGGTCCCCTCCGTGCAGTTGCTGGAGGGTGAAGGGCATTTTGCCGGCAGCATCGGCGCGTCTATAAAGTTCCGCAGATTTAGCCGTCACCATGGCGTCACCTACCCCGGTAAGCCCCACGGCAAGATAGTCGTTCATCTTGGAGTGAAGCAACTCCACTGCTCTGTCCCAGTCACGTTCTGCATAGTCATTCCAGGACGCCGAATGGAGCAGATTAGCAGCAGCCTCCAAGAGTGTCCCGGTCGGTTTACCAGAGAGGTCCCGTTCAATCTCCCCACCCCAAGGTTCGGGAGTATGAGCACCAATTCCCACCAAGTCCAGAGCGGCACTGTTTGCGAATCCAGCATGGCAACTCGCATCGATCAGAAAGAAGGGATTATTCGGAGCAACCTCGTCCAGCTCATAGCGCGTTGGGTTTCGCTGTTCACGGATATGGGAAGCATGAAAATTGATGCCACGGACCCACTGTCCAGGCGGGGTATCCCGGCAATGCCTTTCGATAACGTCCAGAACCTCGTCCAAAGTCGCCAACGGTGGTGTGGAACAGTCGACTGAGTCCGGGGCAAATGCTGCCACGCTCAGGTGGTTATGGGCGTCGATAAACCCTGGGACAACCGTTTTCCCGGAAACGTCGAGAACTTCCGCGTCGGGCGCGGCTGCGCCCCGCACTTCGGTTTCGGTTCCTACGATGGCGATCGTACCTCCGCTGACAAGTACCGCTTGCGCACAGGAGTTGCGAGCGTCCACGGTTCGCACATTTGCATTAATGATCATTAGGTCACGCGTTTGTGTCATTGCATCTCCAATGGATCGAGTTGGTTGTTAGTGTCTACATCAGCTTTAAAGCAGGCCCTCTACTTCGCGGCTGCCAGAATGACGAACAGTGAGTAGCGCAGGATCGCCTCCGGAGCACCCCGATGACGTCAACCTTCTGCCTAGTCACAGCACAGACCTGCAGCACGCCATATCGCGTTAGCTGGCGCTAGAGTGTGCTGAGCGCGGGTCGCCGGCCATTTGACGTGCGTATTCGGAGAAGGCCCTGCCGCGGACGGCCTCGCCGCCGTCACACTCGATGATGCTCCCGGTGATGGTTAAGGCATCCTCCGCGGACGCGAGTGCCACATACCAGCCCACGTAGTCCCGAGGCTCGGGCAGGAAACCGAGCGGCGAGACGATGGAGATGAGCTGGTCCATAGGGAGTTCCGCGATGCTGGACGCCGCTTGTGACAAGGCAGGAGGAGGAGAGAGAGCAGTGAGCATTCCTCCTGGCGCAACTGCATTGACACGGACTTCTGGTGCGAGCTCGTAGGCGAGCTGGCGGACCAAACCAACGACGGCGTGTTTTGCGGCTGTGTACAGCGGTCCACCACCTCCTGGATGAAGGCTCGCATTCGAAGCGGTCATCACAAGAGAGCCACGGTTTCGACGGAGCTCCGGAGTGGCAGCTTTCGCCCCGGCCAGGAGTGCCTTTACGTTGAGGGAGAATATTTGGTCGAAGGCCTCGTCGAACCGTTCGTCCTGGGGAAGGTCCTCTGCCGAGACGCCGAAGTCCCAGTAACCCGTGTTGGCGACAAAGCAGTCCAGGTGACCGAAGGCTGCCGTTGCAGCTTCCACGACTGCCTGATTGTCGTGCATCCGGGTGGCATCCCCACACACGACGACCACTTTTCCCTCGTGGTCTCTCTCGATCGCTCTTGCCCGATCGGCAGAAATTTCCAGGACGGCGACGGAGCATTCTTCGGCGACAAATCGGTCGACAATGGCCCGCCCAATTCCTGCCCCGCCGCCTGTAACCACGGCGACGCGGCCTCTGAGTCGTCCTGCAGAAACGGTGACGGGTTCGGGCGATGTGTCGAAGGCTGGCAAGTCAGCCATTTATCTGCACCATAACCTTATTGGCCTCGACCAACGTGGGATAAACCGTCAATGGAGTCGTGGCTGGTGGAGCAAGAACTTGACCCGTTCTGAGGGAGAATCGGGCCATGTGCGCGATGCACTCGACCACACAGCCTGACTCGACATACCCTTCGGACAGGGATGACTGACCATGCGTGCACACGTCGTCGCTTGCGAAGAACTCTCCGTCAACGTTGAAAATTGCCAGCGCATGCCCGTCTACGTCAAATCGGCGTCCCTCCTCGTCCGGCACGTCATCAACTGAGCACACAACTGTCCAGGTCATGGTGTCTGCACTCATCGGCTTGGCTTAAGATCGCGGTGACCCCACCAGCTCGTAGTCGTGTAGCTTGCGCCACGGTGGGTTGCGTCGTCGATGAGACGCCCGCCGCAACCGTACTCAATAGTGAATCCGCCGGGAGCCAGAGCGTAGAACGAGTACATCTCATCGTTTGAGTGGCGGCCGAGTGTGGTTTGGGCAAGCTCCTTGTCACTGCACCGTTCGTAGGCGGCGCCCACTTCATCGACGTCCGTCACCTCGAACATGATGTGTTGCAAGGTGTACTGGTCCTTCCCTGCCACGAGTGCAAGGCTGTGATGCCGCTCATTGCATCGAAGGAAGTAGATCACCTCGGAGCTCAAATGGATACTGTCAGTCACACGCAGTCCAAGCCCCTTGCAGTAGAACTCCAGCATCGCTGGCAGGTCGCTGCAGTAGAGGACCATGTGCCCGACCCCAAGGTCTGTCTCGAAATTTACCTGGTGCAAGGAGACGAATGGTTCGCCGGCTACGGCTGCCGAGTGGAAGAGCTCTACCCGGTTTCCGTCGGGATCTTCCCCCGTGAACATCTGCTGGACTTGTCGGTGCGAAGCGTCTGATGGAGATGCCTCGCCGAACTTGTAGCCCTGCTCACCGAGACGGGCGGCAAGCGCTTCCAGCTCGGAGCCGTCTGCCACCTCCCAGCCCGCGAAAGCGAGATCATTCTGTTCACCGGACATGATTTGAACCCTAGACGCGCGCCGATCGAGGCGAATGTCGAGGCCATGACCCTGCTCGGTCACCTGGGCGCCAAGCAGGGGCCCAGCGAGCTCGCGCCAATCGTCGAGTCGGTCAGAAGTGATGCCCAAGTATCCAAGGGTACGTACGCCGTTCATGTTGATACTGCTACCTTTCGTAGGTCGATAGAGGAGTCTTCAATCAGTGATGGGTCTACGGAGTCTCCAGTGCGAATCCAATTGGTCATAGTCCTGATCTCTCGCGGGGCATCCAATCCGATCGCTCCGACGACTTGGTTGCCGCGCAGATGAACAGTCATCTTGGTGTGCCCGTCCTGGTCAATCCGTTCGATTACCTGACTCCCTTGATCAGGTCGGCCGGCGACTTCGACTCTGCGGTCGTACTGGTCCGTCCAGAACCATGGGACGAGGACGGCGGGTGTCTCATCTCCCATAATTGCTCGCGCAACGACCTGTGCCTCGTCTATGGCTGTGCGAAAGTGCTCCACTCTCAGCCTCCCGAGGGTTCCAAAAGGCCACGAGGCCACGTCGCCGGCAGCCCAAACGCCGTCCATAGAGGTGCGGCCAACCCGATCACAGACAACGCCGTCTGAACAGTCGATGCCGCTGGCTATGGCTACCTCAAGGTTGGGTTGGCTGCCGGCTGCGACGAGGAGGAGGTCGCATGGGATATTCTCACCGCCGGCTGTGACAACGCTTTCAACTCTGGTGTTCCCCACTGCTTTGGCGATGACATCCTGCACAAAGCGGACGCCCCTGCCCTCGTGGAGTTCTCGTATGACGCCGGCGGCCCAGGAACCGAGCTTGTTCGCGAGCGGTTCGGCGAAGGGCTCGACGAGGGTAACTTCGCACCCCCTGGATCGCAGCGATGCAGCCACCTCGGTTCCGATGAAGCCTGCCCCCGCGATGACCACGTGTTTTAGTCCAGGAAACTGAGCTTGGATGTGCCGTGCGTCGGTCAGGCTGCCAAGCGTCAGCACGTTGTCGAGGTCAGCGCCTGGGAAGTCGATTCGCCTCGGGCTGGAACCAGTAGTCAGCACGACCGTATCGGCCGTCACCTCGTCACCACTTTCCAGCTGGATAGCAACGCGAGACTGTCGCCGTTCCACTCGTGTTGCTCGAGCCCCCAACCGGACATCGATGCCGTTCTCGGAGTAGAAGTCGGCCGGCAGCACTGGGACTGCTTCCTCACCGAGCAGAATCCCTTTAGACAGCGGTGGTCGCTCGTATGGGAGCTCCGTATCCGCGCAAACGAGCGAGATTTGACCTGTAAAGCCTTGGTTGCGGAGCGCTTGGGTTAGGATTCCCCCCGCTTGCCCGCCGCCGATAATCGCAATTGTGGTCATTATAGAAACACCGCCAGGTTGTTGCCGAGCAGAACCGTCTGGTCCAGGAGGATTTGGCGCTTCGCAATCAGGAAATCTCCGAATAGTGGAGATTGCCGGCGCAAAACGTCTCTTCGAGCCCCTGCGAACATGTCCTGGTAAGTTGTACCGCGGGTGCGGTACAACAGGAAGCTGGACCGTACGAGGTACTGGTCCGGTTCCTCAGCTCGGTCGACCTCGATGTTGGTAATAAGGTGCCGGGTCCGTGAAGCAGGGACCTCGGACCAGGCGCGTCCCGTGGCGACCTTGCGCACCCGCTGAGCGAGGTCCTCTTTGGACTCGTCGAAGTGGGCAGCACCGGTTGGGGGCTCGAATTCCTTGCTCTCCTCGCGGGGCATCCTGGCCAACCGGACTGGCGCCGTGTAGCGGATCTCGTCGCCGAGCAGCGTCAACCACTCCTCGAACTGGCGTTCATCGAGGAGTCGCGCCTCCCGGGCCATGAACTGGCTGACCTCGAAATGCTCCAACAGCACGTTTGCCCGCAGCTCCGTCTCACTCATCGCTGGCCCTCCTTCTCCATCAGCTCAAGCCAGCGGCGGTAGAACGACCGACCTGCTTCCTCGCTGTAAATATTGCCGATGACGCCAGGGAAGTCGGCGTGTTTACCGGCGGCCCCGCGACCCATCGTGAAGTTGAACGACGAGCGTCCGGCGCGACTACCCTTCAGGACACCTTGGATCTCGGACCAGTTCTCACCGTCCTCAGCCTCAAAGATTCCGCCGGCGCTGAAAGTCCGCAGAGCGTTGCGGCGCATTGCGTCTTTGACTTCGGCGGGAGCATCGGCGTCGGCAAGTGTCCAAGTCATGACTTCGATGGAGTGGGGACCCCGGGGCTGCCAGATCCTGAAGGTGTTGGTTCCCACAAGAAAGGAGAAGTTAGGAAAGATTGTGTTATGCCCACGGACATGCACTGCCCGGGTTTCGCCCAGTCGTTCAATTTCCGCTTGCCGGCTTGCGGCTCGGTATTCGTTGGCCACGGGGCCGTAGTCGGTCATGTCAGGTGCGTCATCAAGGTAGAAGCCCGTTCCATGACCCCCCGGTGAGCTGAATTGGAGGCCTCGGGTATCGGCGTTTACCCAGTCACCGCCCTGCGCAATAAGTGCTGAAACATGGCTTGTCTCCGCGTGGTAGACGTCGGTGGCGAACTGCTCGGCCGGGAACTTCCAGTTGCAGTCGATAATCCAGCGGTTAGGTGCACCAAGGACCTCGTTGCGTGGCCAGCGATCGGCGAAGGAATCGAAGTACCAGGCCATATCACCCAAGTACTCCTCGAAGCTGGGTCCCTCTTCGGCCCAGGTTCCGAAGATGAAACCCTTGTAATTGGTTACCCGCGGCACCCGTTGGGCACCAAGCTTCTCTTTGTTGAGGGCGCCGAGGTATCCATCCTCCTCATGGGGGACCTGAACCAGCTTGCCGCTGAGGTCGTAGACCCATCCGTGGTAAGAACAGGTGAACGCTTTCGCGTTGCCCTCGTCCGCCCGGCACAGCCGCATACCGCGATGGCGGCACTGATTCATGAACGCAACGAATTCCCCGGTACTTTGGCGCACGACGACCACAGGGTCGTCGCCCATTGTTGTGGTGAGGTAGTCGCCCTTCTTTGGGATCATTGACTCGTGGGCGAGGAACAGCCAGCTCGTGCCAAAGATGCTGCGCATCTCTTGGTCGTAGATGTCATCATCGGCGTAGATCAGTGCGCTGATCTGGCCCTCGTCGGGGTCGACCAGATCGCTGTACTTCTTGGTCATGTGGGTGCTCCTTGCAAACTTTCACGGTTACAGCCATGCGGCTGTTGCGTTTGTCCTGATTGATCATCGGTCGAATGAACCGACGCTGCCAACGGTCGAGTTCCGGTGGCTAGAACCAGAGGGCGCCTTGCTTACGCTGGGGTCTGCCCAACAGCCGCGACTTGTCGTACCACGTTCGCGAACGCGTACGCCACAGCCTGTCCGTGGCTCTTCAGCACCTCTTCGAGCTCTGCCACCTTGCTTCGGGTCAGTGCGCGCTCATCGGTCGGCAGCCCGTCGACATCACGGTCCATCCAGGACAGGAACTGGTCTGGCACTGCTTCGGGGTGGCTTTGGATGCCCCAAGCGTAGGTGCCAACGCGGAACAACTGGTTCGGAAACTCGGTCGTGCCACCCAATCGAATAGCGTCTGGGGGCAGTTTCGTGACCTCGTCGTAGTGATAGCTGAAGCCCCTGTAGGGCCCCGGCAGCTGCCCGGCGAGTGCATCCTTTGAGGCCATGTCCGTCAGCTCCACTTCCACAACCCCAATCTCCGGGCCACGTTTGCTGCGTTGAACTTCGCCTCCCACGGCCACAGCAAGGAGTTGCGCACCGAGACAGATTCCCAAAAGCGGGGTTTCCGTGTCGACGACGTCACGAATGAGCTGACGCAGCGATGGAAGCCACGGGGCCCGTTCGTCATCACAGGCACCGGGCTGGCCTCCCAAAACGATGAGCGCATCCAGCGAGTCCCCAAGGGGCAGCTGATCACCGGCGTATGGCCGGTGAATCACCACCTCCGTCTCTTGTTCCCGAAGCCAGTCGCCCATCCTTCCCAATGGCGCACCTGGCTCATGTTCCACGACGTCAATCCGGGGACTCATAGGCGGACACTCCTCATCTTGGAGTTGGCCACAGTGGTGCGAGCTGACGACACCTCGCGGGACTGCTCGACGAAAGCGCTGAACAACGGCGATACGTCTTCTTCCTCAGGGTGCCACTGAACACCCAGCACCAGGCTCTGTCCTTCCAGCTCAACGGCTTCGATGATTCCGTCTTCTGCCCAGGCAACCTCGCGCAGGCCGGATCCCAAATGCCGGAGGGCTTGATGGTGGTGGCAGTTCACACGCGTGGATTTCCCCACAACAGACGACAGCCAACTGCCTTCCAATACCCGAACCTGCTTTTGGGCGAAGGTCCCCCCGCCACCGTGGTCCAGTTTCTCGGAGGCGTCGTGGATGTGCTGCTCAAGGGTCCCACCACGCCAGACGTTGAGAAGCTGGGCACCACGGCAGACGGCGAGTACTGGTTTTCCGGCCATGACTGCCGCCTCCAGTACGGCGAGTTCAGCAGCGTCGCGGGCACGACGTGGCTCCCCCGTGGCTGGGTGTGAGGCCTCATAGTAGAGCTTGGGGTCCACGTCGGGTCCGCCGCTGAGAAGGAGCGCGTCCAGCCGAGGGAGCACATCAAGCACCGCGTCAGGGCGTGCGGGTATTAGGAGCGGTGAGCCGCCTGCGTCCGCGACCGCGTCCGCGTAGGCCGCTGGAAGCACGTCAGCATCCCTGTGCCAGTATGACCATCGAGTTCGCTCTCGGTAAGCAGTGATCCCGATGACGGGCCTGCTTCCGACTGGTACGTCGCTCATGCGCGAAGGAACTCGATGATGACCTGATCGTGCTCCTCGGGCTTCTCCCACTGGGGCCAGTGCCCACTGTCGCGCATTAGGTAAAACGAAGCGTTGGGGATCTTTGAGGCAACGTACTCACCGAAATCCGGGCCTTCCCACGGGTTGCCGTCGGTCCAGAATACGAGAGTTTCCGGCTTGAAATTCGCCAGGTCGGCCTCTGTGTAAAGGTCCGTCCACTTCCACTCCCTCCCGATCCGATAGACGTTGCGCATGGCGGCGTTCACCTCGGGATCGGCGTACAAGCGGAGACGGAGTCGGACCATCTCATCGGTCATCCGGCTGGGCTCAGCAACCAGCCATTCCAAGCGTTGCTGCATGGTTTGGTAGTCAGGGTCGATGAGGGTCTTGACTGACAGCTGCTTGAGCTCGTCGAGGCTTCGCGGAGGCGGCGTGAAATCGGTCTTCTCCAGCTGGACGTTCCCGAAACCCGTGTTCAGGATTAGTTTTCCGGCCCTCTCCGGATACATGAAGCCGAAGTGACAGGCGATGGAGGCCCCCATCGACTCACCTTCCACATGAGCCCAGTCGTGACCCAACGCGTCGAGGAGGTCCACCAAAGCCTCGACTTGCAGGCGGTAGCGCTCGTCATCGTCGTACGGTTCCTTGTCCGTGTAGCCGTGATAAAGCGCGTCCACGGCATAAACGTGGAAGCCGTTCGCGGCCAAGTTCCGAAGGTTTCGAGCGTAAGTCTCCGCGTGTCCCCCGATCCCATGTATCAGGATCAGCGGCTCTCCGTCATGACCGGCCTCGATGACTCGGTGGCGCCACCGTTCTCCCTGGACGAGTCGAGTCTGTGTGCCCAGAAGCTCCACCGAGATGGGGTCCCACTCGGACAACGGCTTGCAAGTCACAGGCTCACGGAGCTCGAAGCGTTTCACCTTCAGCATCAGGCCATTCCCTCTTGTAGTTCGTATCGGGCCGGCTGCTCAAATGCATCCGGCTGGTCGTTTACCGCACTCGACTGACATCGAGGCGGTGCCTCGGCTGCTGCACGAGGCGGGTTCAGACCCACCATCGGCGCAGGGTGGCACAACACGCAACAGCGGCGTTCTAGTCCGTGGAACATCACTCCGCTTGGGGCTCATCGAAGTCCACCCGGCCTCACGTTCCTGCCGCCGCGAGTATTAGTCGAGCGAGCGCCTGGCCAAGGCCGCGAAGGACAACAACATCATGGTCGGTATGGGCCCGAGCGAACGCAGCGGCAGGAGCCTCCACATGCCATCGTGTCCCAGGAGATGCAAGACGAAATGTGCGAAACCGACCTGCAAAAAGCCCTCCTGAAGACCGGGGGCGGATACAGCCGCATCTTCGGGCCCGACGGCAAACAGCTCCACGAATCCCTCCCGACAGACCAGGAAGGGATCATCTACGCCGACATCGACCTCGGAACGATCTCACTGTCCAAGGCCATCGCAGACCCGGCCGGCCACTACTCACGCGCCGACGCCACGCAGCTTGTCCTGAACAAAACTGTCCGCCGCCCGGTAATCGAAACCGCGACGGCAGAGCAAGCAACCCGCCATCCTGCTGTCAATCCGCAGCCCGACGCTGCCGCCGAAACCTCCACTTGGGATATTCTCCTAAGTAAGCTACCCCCCGCCGCCGAAGGCAGCTTGTGCTGGCCCTTGCCCTCGGCGTTCTTTTTTGACCCGCTGCAAGGACGGCCTGCTCACGCGGGGACGGGACTCGCACGTGGTGGCCGGCAACTGCGCGATGATCCTCGGTGACTCGGCCATCGTGAGGAATGGCGCCCAGGTCAATGCGAGCTGCTGCAGTGTGAAGCACTACCAACGCCACAAAACCGGCTAGTGGCACGACTGGCTTGGCAGGTTCAAGGGTTCTTCTCCTGAACTGGCTGGACTTGAGGGAAAGTACAATTTCCTTGGGACGGCATTCAGATTCACACTCGTTCAGCCCCCCCCGCCGGTCCCGTTATAAGGGTTGAGTCGTGAAGGAAACGGATCATGGCAACGGTTGTTCGCACGTCTTCTGTTCCGGTCCGGGGCAGGGTTGCATTCTGGACGGAGAGGGTCTCCGAGGCTTTCGTTAGTCTCGACTGCAGGGCCGGCGGCGGCCATGAGGACATTCAGGGCGAGTTGTCCTTGCAGTCGCTGGGATCTCTTGATCTTGCCCGGGTTCGTGCCACAGCGCAGTCAGTTCACCGGACTCCGGGAAGCATCGATTCCTCCGAGGAGGATTTCTTCTTGGTGGGGGTTCAGACGGCTGGCTCGTGCGTAGTGAACCAGGCAGGACGGTCCGCCGTCATTGAAAATGGAGCCTTCGCCCTGTACGACACGACGCGGCCGTACTCCCTTCAGCTGACAGATCACTTTGAACAGCTGGTACTCCGGATGCCCCGGCGTGGGCTTGAGGCCCACCTGCCCGCAGCTGAAGGGCTGACTGCTCTGGCGGTTGGCGCCGATCCAGGGGCTGCCCAAATTCTGGTCAAGACCGTAAAAATGCTTGCGGACGAAATCGAGTTCCTCACCCCGTCCGAGGCCTTGGCTGTCTCCCACGGACTGGAACATTTGATCGTCGCCGGACTGGGCGGTCTCACCAGCATGCTGCCTGAGAGCGACAGTCAATCTAGGAGAAAGCTCATCCAGCGTTACATTTTGGACAACCTGAGAGACGACTCACTGAATATCGCCACGATCGCGCAGCAGCTCCATCTCTCACCGAGCAGCATCCACCGGGCCTTCGCGCTCCAAGGGCAAACCGTCATGGGCTGGGTCTGGCAGCAACGGCTGGAGGGAATCCGGCAAGAGATCCTGGCCGGCCGGCATGAAGGAACCCTCTCCGAGCTGTCCCAGTCCTGGGGATTCTCGGACTCGGCGCACTTCAGCAGGGCCTTCCGGCGCCAATACGGCCATCCCCCGTCGTCGCTGCACCGGTCCCCAACATAGCCGCCGCCATCCAGCATCTTGGCAGTCGGGGGTTGCATGAAAAGCTGACACATACAGTCAATGTCTCTGCGACGGGCAGGCAAGACATGCCTGCACCACACGCCTAACGTTGAGAATATCCAATACGCGGTGACTGAGGTCACAAACTTAGGAGTTTTCAATGGACCACCCCAAGTTCAAGGCGGCGGCCATCCAGGCCGCACCTGTCTTCCTCAATTTGGACGCGACCATCGACAAGGCTGTCGCCCTCATCGAGGAAGCATCCAGCCATGGCGCTGAAGTGATCGCGTTCCCGGAGACCTGGCTTCCGGGCTACCCCTGGTACGCCTGGCTGGACGCGCCCGCACTTTGGCTGGCGAAGTTCGGACAGCGCTACTTTGACAACTCCCTGGAATACGGCACTCCCCAGGCCGAGCGCCTGGCCAAGGCCGCGAAGGACAACAACATCATGGTCGGCATGGGCCTGAGCGAACGCAGCGGCAGCAGCCTCTACATTGCCCAATGGATCATCGGCAACGATGGGAAAACGATCGCCCAGCGCCGCAAGCTCAAGCCCACTCACGTGGAACGCACCATCTACGGTGAAGGGGACGGCAGCGACCTTTCCGTCTGGGACACGAAACTGGGTCGGGTGGGTGGTTTGTGCTGCTGGGAGCACCTGCAGCCACTGTCCAAGTACGCCATGTACGCACAGAACGAACAGGTGCACTTTGCAGCCTGGCCCAGCTTTTCCATTTATGAGGGTGGAGCCTATGCACTCAGTGGCGAAGCCAATGTTGCAGCCTCACGCGTTTACGCCCTGGAAGGATCCTGCTACGTGTTGGCGCCGACCGCCATCGTGTCCCAGGAGATGCAAGACGAAATGTGCGAAACCGACCTGCAAAAAGCCCTCCTGAAGACCGGGGGCGGATACAGCCGCATCTTCGGGCCCGACGGCAAACAGCTCCACGAATCCCTCCCGACAGACCAGGAAGGGATCATCTACGCCGACATCGACCTCGGAACGATCTCACTGTCCAAGGCCATCGCAGACCCGGCCGGCCACTACTCACGCGCCGACGCCACGCAGCTTGTCCTGAACAAAACTGTCCGCCGCCCGGTAATCGAAACCGCGACGGCAGAGCAAGCAACCCGCCATCCTGCTGTCAATCCGCAGCCCGACGCTGCCGCCGAAACCTCCACTTGGCACACGGCATCCGCGGAAATGGAAGGAATCGGGCAAGTACCGCAGACCCTCTGAAGTTCTCGCACCCGAAGTGTGCTTGGTCCCGGATACCGGGACCACGTACACCGGATCGGGCTCTGACTCATTGGCTCCGCGATAATGCTTCTAGCAGTATTCGTAACCACGCAAGCCCGCAGTCTCGCACTGCGCGTTCCCCACAGCCCGTTCCGTGACCGTAGCCGCGCCGGCGCCTAAGGCCACGAGCTATTGGCTGCACCTGACGTCCGCCGCAGGGTCCCTTGGCTCGTGCGTGAGGAACAAGTCAGCATCTGTTCAAAATTTGGAGATGGCGCTCATTCGGGAGCGTCGGAACGTTTTGGGAGCGGGCCTCTGGTGTCATCTTCGGCTCTAGGTTTTCGGACCACGATGTCCCTGCACACATGAAATTCGCTCAGACAATTTTTGGCGTCTCAACGCGTAGACACTCCTCACAGCCGATGGGCGCAGACGCATACGTCCAAATTCATTCTCGGCTTTCAGTCTTCGAAAGGTCACTAATGCCCCAGCCCTTAATCCAATCCGAAAACCACTTGGAAATTTTTGTCGATGATCCACAGAATCTGGGTCGGCTCTTGGATCAAGCAGTACAGCGACTGATTCCAGCAGCTCTAGAACGCCGGTGAGGCATTCTTCGTTACCCAGGTCTTCCCAGACAAGTACACCGTTGAAGTCCACGAAGACGTCGTGTGCGGGGTGGTCCGGGAAAGACGAATCGACCCAACGCCCTGCAGCCATGGCTAGACCGTCTTGACGGAAACAAGGCGTCGTCATGGTGCGACTGGTCATCAGCAGGGTGCTGATAGGGGGCTGTGGAAGTCGGCCTATGAGGCCTGCCCGTCTGGACCCTCAGCAAGGTTGTTGAAGCTGCAGAGATGGATGCCCGAGATGTTGCCGGGATGGCTTTCCTTGTTCTTGTTGCCGCGGCGCATCAGCAGCACGGCTTCGGCCACGGCGGTTGCTTCATCCAGTAGCGATGCGTTGGCGATGGGCTGGCCCACCAGGTCCTGCACCATGGTCTCGAAGTTAAGCAGAGCCTCAAGCCGCCCCTGCGAAATCTCCGGCTGGTAGGGCGTGTACGCCGTGTACCAGGCCGGGGCTTCAAGGATATTGCGGCGGATCACCGGCGGCGTCACGGTGTCGTAATAACCCTGCCCGATCATCTGCACGGCAGTCTTGTTCTTGGCCGCCAGCTTGCGGAGCTCGGCGAGGACCTGGACTTCGCTCAGGACGCTGTCCAGGGTAGGGGGCTTGTCCTGGCGGATGAAATCCGGGACCGCGCTGTCGACGGGGCCCTCCACACTGTCGTAGCCGACGGCCTTCAGCATGGTGTCAATGTCGGACCGGCGGCGCACCGATATGGCTGTCTGCGTAGGTGGACGGGGACGACTGGACGTCATGAGGAACTCCACAATTCAGGTGGCGCCAAGGCTCCACAAAGATTTGGGGTTCCTCCCGGCTCTGTATTGGACCTGGGAGTTTCCGCTTTGCCTAAGAGCTATCTCAGCTGTCGTTTGCGAAGCATGCTGCGAGACCCGCGCAAATGGTGACACAAGGGCGCATCGCCACCCGCACCATTTCCGAAAAGTCAAGCTTTGTCAACACGAAGGAATCAAAAAGCCGCTGACCTGCGAAAACACTGTGCCCGAGGTTGGACTCGAACTACATTCCAGCCCAAGCAAACACTGGGAATTCGCGGAAACATGCGGATTCCGGGGCAGTCCGGCGACTGTGAAGTCTGATCCGGGTCCAAGAGTGTAAACAATGTACACACTCTTTTTCAGGGCCGTTTGGGCGACGAAGTTGCTGCCTTGGGCACTCGGGTGGACATGTCTCACTTTCCGGACAGGTCGCTCGCAGCCGCGAATAGATCCGACGCCTCTACGTACGGAGGAGAGTATGGGCTCTCAAAATCGTGGGCTCAACCCCCGGCGCCAGTCTTGGCGGCATATGCAACGGCCTGGTCACGTACTTGACCGATGTAAGCGTCGGACTGATTGTAAGCGTAGATCGCGTCTGTCCACCCTTGTGCTGTTGTGAGGTCACGGCCGCCGGAACACAAATAGCTCGCCGCGCTGAGGGCGGCATCGTCAATATTGAACGGATCCGCCGTGCCATCCCCGTTACCGTCCCGCCCCACGAGCTGCCACGTGGAAGGGATAAACTGCATTGGTCCCACAGCACGGTCCCAGCGGGTATCGCCGTCCAGGACACTCTCGTCCGTGTCGGCAATGGCAGCGAATCCGGCACCGTCGAGAACCGGGCCCACAACCGGGCGGCTCCCCTGCCCCGCGGCGGTCAGGCTACCGCCGCCGTACGTCCCGTGCGCTGTTTCGACAGAACCAACGGCTGCCACGGTGTTCCAACCGACCCCGCATGCCGAGACAGTAGCATTCACGGTCACTGCCGCGGCAACATACGCCCGCAGCGCCCGTTCAGGGATCCCAGTCTGTTCCGCAGCCCGGATAGCCCAGTCGGCATCGGGGCTTCTCGTTACGTTCAGGGCAGTGGCCATGCCGGAGGACAGAATTTCGAGCTCAGCCTCCGCCCGCGGCGGCGGAGAAAAAGCACTACGGGTCTCCGCGGCAAGCTGCCCACGCACCCGGAACAAGGAACCAGTAGTTACACAAAGCACAAACAGGATAAAAACTACAAGACGTCTGAGACGGAGCACCGACTAATCAAACCATCTAAAGCCCTCCACCGTTGATAACGGGCTTCGACGGCACTTCGATTACTCCGACACGGCGCCTCGCGGCACGGAATCCTGGTGGCCTGGTAACTCACTCCCCGCAGAAGTCATGCTGCATGAGCCCAGTTCCGGGATGAACAAGTAGAAGCTAAATCACTGCTTGTCATTCTGATATGTCCCATGATCGCTGGGCGGGGCCTCCACGCAACCAGGACGCTACCGCGCCGGCCCCGGACCGAAAACTGAACCGTCCCGGGTTTGATGCCGCTATCTTCTGTGAGAAAGATAGTGATTGTGCCCAAGCAGTTCCCGCCCGAAGTCCGTGACCGTGCAGTGCGCATGACCATGGATCGGTTGTCCGAATACCCGTCTGTCTATGCTGCTTACAAGGCACTGGCGCCGAAGCTCGGGGTCGGCGCTGAATCGTTGCGCCGGTGGGTTGTCCAGGCCCAGGTGGACGCCGGTGAGAAGACCGGCCCGAGCAGTGATGAGCTGGAGGAGATCAAGCGGCTCCGGGCTGAGGTGAGGGACTTGAAAGAGTCCAATGAGATCCTGAAACAGGCTTCGATTTTCTTCGCGAGGGAGCTCGCCCCTCGCCGCCGCTGATTTGTCGATTCATCGACGAAAAGCGCGCTGTTGGTTATGCGGTCGAGATCACCGCCGCCGGGGCCAATCCCTCGCCTGCCAGGGCGTGACAGCGTCGTCCTTACACGGTGCGGAGTTTTACCGAAGTTGCCGGCCGGCCATCACCCTGGGAGACCTGGTGCCTTGTAGGGGTAGCCTACCGCGACACTCCGGACCCATGATGGCACTATGACTGATCCCCAGCGGAAACTATCCGCCGCCGAGCTCGCCGAAGCCAGGCTCACCGACTGGCGCATGACCGGCGAGACCCGGCTAGTTGACGGAATCGTCACTATCGGTTTTCGAATGATCAGGCAGTGTCCCATAAACAGGCTGTTTCGGCATCGATCGTGGTGCTCTTCCCCGGACACGAAACATCAGAAGTTCTCAGTCAGCGCCCGGTTCGCGGTGCGGATGTCCAAGAATGCAGGGTCAGAAGGCTCAGCGGAGCCGGTCAGGGCTGCCACCCATGCCGCGTGTTCTGCGTTTTCGGGTTGTGATCGGTCGACCAAGGCATCCAGGATTTCCTCGTAGCCGGGAAATCCCCCGGAGTCTTCCGGCGAGTCAAGTGTTCAGTCGGGTCGGCGGAGCATCGTCGTCCGCGGGTCGGCGCCGAAACCATACGTGGCCCGGGGAAGCCCTCTTCGTGCGTGATTAGACGCTACCGGCTCAGAACCAGTGGCTCCGCGGGTCGCGTCACTTTCAGGCAGGGGGCGGCGGCGGTCCCTCCTTTGGAGTATAGCGACAGACGGGTGCTGTCCGGCCCGGGAAATATCAAACCTGTCATGGTGACCTGGCCCTTTTGGGCGAAGACTTCCACTGAGCAGTGGTCGATGAATAGGGTGAGGGTGTATGACCCGTCAGAAGCAGCTTTCAGTGGTGCCGTATCGGTGGAAGCAAAGGCGTCATGGAATTTCGTGTTGCCGGAGCCTGTCCGGTCCATGATGAGCCGGTTCTCGGAGGGGCGGATGGCGATGCGTGTGCCGTCGGTGCCCTTGCCTCGAATGATGAGTCCGAATTCCTCTGCGGATTCCGGGATGAGGGTCACGTCGATGATCTCTACCGGTGCTCCGGTGTGCAGGTGGTGCGTTCCTTCATCCAGTGCAAGGTCAGACCAGGTGTTCACCGATAGTGGGCTGCCGTTTCGGTATTCGTCGGCGACCCGTTGGGACAGTCGGGGCTGGCCTTGGTCTGTGACCAAAGCCATTTCGCGCACGAGTGACATGGAACTGCGCCACGGCCAGGTCGGGATGGCGGCGCCGTATTGCCAGTTGTTCATCCAGCCGACCATGAGACGGCGCCCGTCGGGGGCGTTGTTGAAAGAGACGGCCGCGTAGTAGTCACGTCCCCAATCGAGCCAGTGGTAGGTGTCGAGCTCGGCAATTTGGCTTCTGCCGTCGGTGACGGTTGTTTCGGATGTGAAGGCGACGCCGTCGAAGTGGCCGACAAAGTATTGACCGCCTGATCCGCCGTTGGGTCCTCCGGGGTTGAGGTTCACGGTGAGAATCCATTTGGTCTGCTCTTCGTCGCCGTCCAGTGGCAAGGGGAAAAGGTCCGGGCACTCCCAGACGCCGCCGGTGGCGTTGGCGGGTCCGAAGCTGCTGAGGTAGTGCCAGTCCCGAAGGTTATCGGAGCTGTAGATGACCACTTTGTGCTCGTTGGCTTCGACGGCCACCATGACCCAGTAGCTGCCCGGGGGCCCGTCATAGCGGAACACCTTCGGATCGCGGAAGTCTGCGGAGTTCCTGTCGAGGACGGGGTTGCCCTGGTGCTTCGTCCAGGTGTAGCCGCCGTCTGAACTCCAGGCCAGGGACTGGGCCTGTGTGCCCCGACGGGCTGAGCTGTCCTTATAGGCGCTGGTGTAAATTGCCACCAGCGGGGCGGTCTGCCCGTTGCCGAGGCCGCTGGTGTTGTAATGGTCGATGACGATGCTGCCGGAGAAGATGTCCTCTTCGGCGTCGCAAAGGATGGCCACGGGCTGCTCGTCCCAGTTGACCAGGTCCACCGAGGTGGCGTGGCCCCAGGACATGTTGCCCCAAACGTTCCCGAAGGGGTTGTTCTGGTAATAGAGGTGATAAATGCCCTCGTGGTAGACGAGCCCGTTCGGGTCGTTCAGCCAGCTGTTTTTGGCCGTGTAGTGGATGGCGGGCCTGAAGATGTCATCCTCGTGGGCGGAAATAGCAGTCATGACGTTGGGTGCCTTTGTGGTTTATCGGTGGGTACGCCGCTGGCAGATGGGCAGCCGCGGCTGCTGCCAGGTGCCCTCCGGGCAGCAAGGAAACTCCTGTGGGCGGTTGGGGACCGGAAGGACGGGTTCTCGTTGTGGTGGGACGCCGGCCCCTACGGCCGGTGATTACTTTGACGCAGCCGGAGAGGCTGTGATTGTCAGCGGCAGCCGCAGGATGCCCGCAGTACCAGCTCGGCAGGGAAGATTTGGGTTTTCGTTTGGGTCTCCTGTCCGGGCTCCGGGGTTAGGAGAGCGTTCAGGGCTGCCTGGGCCAAGGCCTCTAAGGGTTGGGCGACTGTACTGAGCCGGGGCCAGGTGTATTCAGATTCGGGTGCGCCGTCGAAGGAGAATACGGCCAGGTCCTCCGGTAGCCCGAGACCGCCCTCGTGGAGGGCGCAGAGGAAACCGGCCGCTTGTTGGTCGGAGCTAACGAAGACGGCGGTGGGCCGCTCGGTACGGGCCAGCAGTTCCTGTCCGGCATGGAAGCCGCCTTCGCGGGTGAAGGGCACCCGAATGATTGGGCCGGCCGTGAGGCCGGCATTCTGGATGCCCTGATGCCAGCCGACCTCGCGTGCGTCAAGCTCACTGTCGGCATTGCCGCCGATGACCAGTCCGATCCGTTCGTGGCCGTGGCTGATGAGGTGCTCAACAGCCGCCCGCGCTCCCGCCTGGAAGTCCACTCCAACAGCATTTGCACCGTGCCCCCTCGCGCCGCCTTTCGCGACAACGTCGGCAGGATGGTTCAGGAGCACAACAGGAATGTCTGCCTGTTCAAGGTCGATTAGATCAGGCTCGAACAGCACACTGGAAAGGAACAGGCCGTCCACCCTCCTCGCGGCGAAGTTCTTGATGAGGCGGCGCTCTGTGCGTAGCGAGTCCTGGGAGTCTGCCAGCAGAAGGGTGTAGCCCTGCTCGGCCGCGGCGTTTTCGACGGCGCGGGCGAGCGAGGCGTAGAATGGATTGATGGCGTCGGGGACGATCAGGGCGAGCATTTCGCTGGAACCTAAGGCAAGTGCCCTGGCTGCCGAGTTGGGCCGGTAACCCAGCGCTCTGATTGCCTGCCGCACCTTGGCCTCGTTCGCAGCGGATACCGGCCTCGGCCCACCGTTGACCACGTAACTGACGACGGCGCTGCTGACCCCTGCCAGCCGGGCGACATCGTCGCGCGTAACAGCGGATTTGGCGTGTGAGGTCGGGTGCGGCATGGCATCTATGCTAGCGGCGTTTCACTTGGCGGACTCGCGAAGTACCGGGCGGGGCATCTCGGCCGGGGCGTCGCCGAAGTCGGGCACTGGCAGGCGTTCGCCGCCGCGCAGGGCCGACTGGTGGGCAATGATGCCGGGAAGCGTGTAGCGGGCCGCTTCCCAGGCGTTGACCGGAGGCAGTGTGCCGGTGTTGATGGCGGTGACGAAGTCATCGACGAGGAAGTGGTGGCTGCCCTCGTGGCCGTTGGGCAGACCGCGGAACTCCGCCGGCAGTCGTCCGGCGTCGTGCACGGAGGCCATGCCGGAAATAAAGGCATCGCGCAGTGCAGGAGCCACGTCGGCCAACATTGGGTCATCCGTATCCATGGTGGCCTGGGTCTCGAGCTGGTCACTGATGTCGGTCACGGCGTGCTTGTCCTGCCAGACGCTGACCAGGGCGAGCTGTTCGAAGCTGGCCTCCGTACCGAAGTAGCGGAAGCGACTCTCGCGCAGATGGGAAGGGTAGCCCACCCTGCGGAACTCATTGATGCGCATGGACCCGCCGCCGGCGAGTTCGAACAGGGCACTGGCGTTGGAGAAGTCATTGGCGAACATGCTCACGTCGCGGTCGAAGACGCCGTCGCCGCGCTCATCCCGGTAGCCGACGCAGCTGACGCTGACGGCGTGGGAGCCGGTTGCTCCGAGCACCCCGCCCACGGAGTGGGTGGGGTAGAGCATGGGCGGGTAGCTGGCGGTGCGCTTCCAGTTTTCTCCGCCGCTGTACTGGTAGGCGTCGTAGAAGCCGAGGTCCATGTCGTGGACGTAGTCGCCCTCGGCGTAGAAGATCCGGCCGAAGGCGCCCTCGGCATTCTTCTTGCGGGCAAAGACGGTTGCGGGGTTGTAGTAACTGGTCTCACCCATCATGTAGGTCAGCCCGGTTTCGCGGACCGCTTCGATGATTTCGGCGATCTCCTCTTCGGAGATCGCCATCGGCACGGCGGAGTAGACGTGCTTGCCGGCGCGCAGGGCCTGCAGCACGAGGGGTCCGTGGGTCCAGCGCTGGGTGAAGATCGCCACGGCGTCGACATCGCTTTCAAGCATTGCCTCGAAGCTGTCGAACGTCCCTGCTGCGCCGGCGCTGCTGCTTTGGGCCTCTGCACGCTCAGTGATGAGGTCGGTGAGATAGATGTCTGAGATACCGGGGTGGGCGGCGAAGAGCTTGGCGAATACGCCTGCGAACTGTCCCGCACCAACGATTCCAATTGAAGAAGTCATGGAAGAAGTATGGGCACGGAATCTACGCGCGTCAACAAGATCGTTTGAAAAGGCATCATTTCGCCTGAAATCCAAGGAAGTTCTTGCATTTTTCGTAGCTACGCGCGTAGAGTGGCCGTCAATTGTTACTTGCCTCACAGAAGAGGGATCAAAGATGACCACCATTACCGAGCAGCCCCCAGCCGCAGCGCACAAGGCGCCGCAGCGTTCCAACCGGCGCCGTGGCATGGGCAAACTGCGCGACCTGAAGGTCGGGCTGCTGTTTATCCTCCCGGCGATGATCGGCCTCGTTGCTTTTTCTCTAGTCCCGACCATCCGTGGCATCTACTTGAGCTTCACCGAGTACAGCATCCTCGGAGAGCCCAAATGGGTCGGCCTCGACAACTACGCGGCGATCTTCAAGGATGAGCTCTTCTGGAACGCGATGGTTGTGACCATCCAGTACGTCGCAATCAACATCGTATTCCAGACAGTCATCGCTCTTGGCTTGGCGCTGCTGATGCACCGTGTCGCCAAGTCCACGTTCGTCCGTGGTGCGTTGCTGCTTCCGTTCCTGGTGGCCAACGTGATCGTCGCACTGCTGTGGTTCTGGATGCTCGACTACCAGATCGGCATCGTCAACGAGATCATCAACTGGTTCGGACTGCCCCGCATTGCCTTCTTCGGCAGCGATCAATGGGCCATCCCCACCATCGCCGGCGTCAACGTCTGGCGGCACATGGGCTATACCGCCTTGCTCATCTTCGCCGGCCTCCAGGCCATCCCCCAACACGTCTACGAAGTGGCTTCCCTGGACGGGGCTTCCCCTACCCGGACGTTCTGGAGCATCACCATGCCGCTCCTGCGTCCGGTCCTGGCACTGGTCCTGGTGGTCACCGTCATCGGATCGTTCCAGGTCTTCGACACCGTCGCGGTCACCACCGGCGGCGGTCCGGTCAACGCCACCCGCGTCATCCAGATGTACATCTACCAAAAAGCCTTCGGCGAATCGGACTTCGGCTACGCCTCCGCCCTGTCCGTCATTCTCTTCCTCATTCTTGCCCTGGTGGCTTTCGTGCAAATGAAGTTCCTCAAGGGCAACGAATCGGATCTGGATTAAGGAACCCCGACATGACAACATCAACGCTCTCCCGCACGAAGCCAGTCAACTGGCATCGCATCGGGGCGTGGGCCGTCATCGCCCTCGCGCTGGCCGTCACTATCTTCCCGTTCCTCTGGATGCTCCGCACGGCCCTCTCCAGCAACCACTCGCTGGCCTCCAACTCCGCGAACCTTTTGCCGGCGGACTTCTCCTGGGGCGCCTTCAAGCGTGTCTTTGGAATGCAGACTACAGAGGAGGCCATCGCCGAAGGAGGTTCCGGGGCAGCCATCGACTTCTGGCTGTACCTGCGCAACTCGATACTCTTTTCCACCGTCACTACCGCAGCCCAGGTCTTTTTCAGCGCACTGGCCGCCTACGCCTTCGCCCGGCTCCGCTGGCCCGGGCGAGACAAGGTCTTCTCCGTGTTCCTGGCCACCATGATGATTCCGGGGATCTTCACCGCGCTGCCCAACTTCCTCATGATCAAGAACCTGGGTCTGCTGAACACGTTCGCAGGACTGACACTGCCCTTCCTGTTCATGTCCGCGTTCGCCATCTTCTTCCTGCGGCAGTTCTTCCTGAGCATGTCCCGCGAAGTCGAGGAGGCAGCCATGCTCGACGGGGCCAAGAGCCTGCGTATCTTCTTCCAGATCGTGCTGCCCAACGCCGCCGCACCCCTGGCCACCCTCGCGCTGCTGACGTTCATCGGCCAATGGAACGAATACTTCTGGCCACTGCTGGTGGGCAACGACGAGAGCATCCGCGTCCTCACCGTGGGCCTAAGCGTCTTCAAGTCCCAGTCCCCCCAGGGCGCCCCGGACTGGTCCGGACTCATGGCCGCCACCATCGTTGCGGCAGTGCCCATCCTCATCCTGTTCCTCGCCTTCGGCAAAAAGGTGGTCAACTCCATCGGCTTCTCCGGAATCAAGTAACACCTCACTTCCCTCCTCCCAAGAAACACCTCGAAAGGACCACCATGAAGAAAACTATCGGTGTCGCAGCTGCCGCCGCGGCAATCGCCCTTTCACTGTCCGCCTGCGGCGGAGGCAGCACCGCCTCCACCGAGGCCAAGGGTGAAATCAACTATTGGCTGTGGGACGCCAACCAGCTCCCCGCGTACCAGCAGTGCGCGGAGGATTTCACCAAGGCCAACCCGGACATCAAAGTCAAGATCACCCAGCGTGGCTGGAGTGACTACTGGACCACCCTGACCAACGGCTTCGTCGCCGGAAACGCCCCGGACGTCTTCACCGACCACGTGTCCAAGTACCCAGAATTCGCCGCCAAAAAGCAACTCCTGCCCCTCGACGACGCCGTCAACAAGGACCACGTCGATCTCTCGATCTACAACAAGGGCCTGGCCGATCTCTGGGTGGGCCAGGACGGCAAGCGCTACGGCCTTCCCAAGGACTGGGACACCGTGGGCCTCTTCTACAACAAGGCCATGACCGACGCCGCCGGCATCACGGCCGAGCAGATGGCCAAGCTGGATTGGAACCCCAAGGATGGTGGCAGCTACGAGAAGACCATCGCCCACCTGACCGTTGACAAGAACGGTAAGCGCGGAGACGAAGCCGGCTTCGATAAGAACAACGTGGCCGTCTACGGCCTGGGTTTGGAGTCCTCTGGCTCGGGCCAGGGCCAGACCCAGTGGAGCTTCCTGACGGCCACCACCGGCTGGACCCACACGGATAAGAACCCCTGGGGCACCAAGTTCAACTACGACGACCCCAGGTTCCAGGAAACCATCGCCTGGTGGGCAGGGCTGGCGGACAAGGGCTACATGCCGAAACTTGAAACAACGGTAGGCGCCAGCATGCAGGACACCTTTGGCGCCGGCAAGGCCGCCATCAACACCTCCGGCGACTGGACGATCGGCCAGTACACCGGCTACAAGGGCATCCAGACCGGCATCGCACCCACCCCGACGGGACCGGACGGCAAGCGCGCGTCCATGTTCAACGGCCTGGCCGACTCCATCTACGCCGGCACCAAGAACCCTGCCGCATCCGTCAAATGGGTCGAATACCTCGGTTCCTCAGCCTGCCAGGACGTCGTCGCATCCAAGGGAGTCGTCTTTCCCGCCGTCAAGTCCTCCGCCGCCAAGACTGTCGCGGCCTTCAAAACCCAGGGCATCGACGTCACCCCCTTCACCCAACACGTGGAGGATGGAACGACGTTCCTCTACCCGATCGCGGACAATGCTGCCAAAGTCGACGGCATCATGAATCCCGCCATGGACGCAGTGGTCTCCGGCAAGGCCGCGGCCAGTTCCCTCACCCAGGCCAACGAAAAGGTCGACGCCCTCTTCAAGTAGGGCCATCCGCTTTACCGACTGCGCGCCGCAGGCAACGACTTCCCCGCGGCGCGCAGCCCACCCCTTACTTCCACACCCGCAGAAAGACATCATTTATGGACCCGCTACACCTCCGTTCCGCCGGCACCAGCCTGGTGATCAGCTTCGACAGCCGGGAGGCCGAGGTCATCCACTGGGGCGCGGATCTTGGCAGCACGCTGCCGGACCTCGCCCTCCTCACAGCCGCTATCCCACCGTCGTCCATCGACGCCGCCGTACCCACCGGCCTCCTGCCCCAGGCCGCATCCGGTTGGCGAGGCCGGGCTGGCCTGCGCGGACACCGGATGGCCGACGGCGTCTCCGGCCTGGACTTCTCAGCCCGCCTCCGCGTCGTCACTGCCAGCACCGAGGGCAACTCCGCCGTCATCGCCCAGTCCGATCCCGACGCCGGCCTCACCGTTACGTCCGCCCTGACCTTGCACGACGGCGGCCTGCTGGAGCTGCGCCACACTGTCACCAATGATGGCACCACCCCGTTCCAGGTGGACGAACTGGCGACCGTCCTCCCGGTGGCCCCTGACGCCGTCGAACTTCTGGACCTCACTGGGCGCTGGTGCCGGGAACGCCACCCACAGCGCCGCCCCATCCAACAGGGCACCTGGGTCCGCACCGGCCGGCACGGCCGCACCGGACACGACTCCTCCCTGCTTTTCGCCGCGGGCACCGCCGGATTTGGCAACCGCCACGGCAAGGTATGGGCCACGCACCTGGCCTGGAGCGGCAACCACGAACAGTTCGCGGACACCATCGGCGACGGCCGCACCATGATCGGCGGCTCCGAACTCCTCGGTCCCGCCGAAGTCATCCTCGAACCAGGCACCAGCTACACCACTCCTGTGCTCTTTGCTGCCTACTCGGACCGCGGCCTGGACGGCATCAGCGAGGCGTTCTACCGCTGGTTCCGGTCCCGCCCCCACCACGTTTTGCCAGCAACCACCACCGGGCTGCCAGCCGGCAAGCCTCGTCCGGTGGTGCTCAATGTCTGGGAAGCCGTCTACTTCGACCACAACTTGGCCACCCTCATCGAGCTGGCTGAGTCCGCCGCGGAGCTTGGTGTTGAGCGCTTCGTGCTCGACGACGGCTGGTTCCGCGGACGCCGCGACGACCGCGCCGGACTGGGCGACTGGTACGTCGACGAGTCACTCTGGCCCGACGGCCTCACGCCGCTGATCGACGCCGTCACCTCCCGCGGCATGGAGTTCGGCCTCTGGGTGGAACCGGAAATGGTCAACCTGGACTCCGACATCGTCCGTGCGCACCCGGAATGGATTGTTGGCCCGTCCGTCCAGAGCTACAAGGACGGCGGCCGCCTGCCACTCGAATGGCGGCAGCAGCACGTCATCGACCTCGTAAACCCGGCGGCGTGGCAGTACATCTATGACAGCATTGACGCCCTTCTGCGTGAAAACAACATCAGCTACCTCAAGTGGGACCAGAACCGCGACCTGCTCGAACACGGTCATGCCGGCCGCTCCTCCGTCCACGAACAGACCCTCGCCGCCTACCGCCTCTTTGACGAGCTCCGCACGGCGCATCCCGGCGTCGACATCGAGAGCTGCTCCTCGGGCGGCGGCCGCGTAGACCTGGCCATCCTGGAACGCACCGATCGCATCTGGGCCTCGGACTGCAACGACGCCCTGGAACGCCAGACCATCCAGCGCTGGACCGGCGTTGTGGTCCCGCCCGAGCTGGTGGGCAGCCACATCGGACCCACCACCTCGCACACCACCTCACGCACCCACGACCTGTCGTTCCGCGCCATCACCGCACTGTTCGGCCACTTCGGCATGGAGTGGGACGTCCGGCAGGTTTCCGGCGCCGAGCGCGAGGAACTCAAGCGGTTCATCGGCCTGTACAAAGAACACCGGAACCTGATCCACTCCAGCAGCATGGTCCGCGTCGACGTGCCCGACGATTCCCTCATGCTGCACGGCGTAGTGGCCCCCAACGGTGCCCCGCAAGGCACAACCGCGGCACTGTTCGCCGTCGTGAGTATGCGCGCGGCGGTCGCTGAACAGCCGGGACGGATATCCATCCCGGGTCTGGAGCCGGGCCGAGAGTACCGTGTGGAGGCTGTCTTCCCGGCTCCGGGTGACGCCGACTACCCGCATACGTTCATCCAGGTGCGGCCTCCGGCCTGGCTGGCGGACGGCGCGGCAGCCACCGGCCGGTTCCTGGCTGAGGTTGGGTTGCCCATGCCCGCCCTCAATCCGGAACACGCACTGCTCCTCGAACTCACAGCGTTGTAACAACTGATGGGCCTGCCCCGACGTTCCCCGCTCTCCAGAACCGCCGGAACGTCGGGGTGGCCTTCGCTCAGTAAGGATGCACAACGGAATTCTGGTCACAGGTGGCACCGGTATATCGGTTCGCACACAGTCTTGTACCTACAGGAAGCCGGCCGCGAGATGGTGGCGATCCAACACCACAATCACATGGAACGCTGAACTTCATTCTGATTAAGACCGCCCACCACGTATGGCGAGCACAAATCCCATTACGTGGAGAACATTGAGCTCGGCTCCAACCCAGGGGTGCCGCAACCCGTGGCCCAACTCCCGACGATGGCCGCCCCTTCGGGATGTGTCCTCACCATCAATCCCTGTTCCAGACGGTGCCCCGGGCTTGGGACCCTGCCACTGACAGAGATTTCGTGTAAGACCGGCATCTTCCGCAATCTCTTGGAGGCATACAAAGCAGCTTGAGTTAGGAGCACATCATGGAAATTGAGACTTCAGTTTTGGAAGCCCCGGGCATGCTGGAAATACACGTCAATCACGCGGTTGAGGTCAACGATGCCCTCACGAAGGCCATTGACGTCGTGCATAAGGCCGCCGTGGAACACCGGACAGGGATCCTCGTAACACGGATAGACGCAGGCAGATACATTGTCCGCGCCCATCCAGCCGTCCCCTTCGGACTGATACGCCAACAGCATGAAAAAGAGTCAGCACCTAACCACCCCCAGGGCATTCCGAAGAATACCTGTCAGTGATCGCCGGTGGGACACGTTTGAACACCCCTACGAACTTGCCACTGAAGGCCCCTTAGGCCGCCCCTCGGTCCGGATACTCCGGATCGAACCAGACGCGAAAAACGCCTGATGTTACGAGAACGACACGAGCGGCACCGTGGACCACGGTAATTCCCGATAAATCCCCAACCCGGTCGCAGAGCGCGGGCACCTGGTTTGGGGCACAGCCCAACATGACCTGAGGGAGGCCATTAGGGTTGGTCAGACTTAGGATCGCTTTCCCTGCACAAACGACGGCTTGAAACACTTCTGAGACCGAAATTTGGACAGTTCTTATGCTGCTCAAACGGCCAGTGCCATTCGACGTTGGCGGCAGGGGCCAATCGCCGGTTCGGCCCAAGCACCCTGAGTTTTCAGAGTCGGGTCAGGCTCCGTACGCTTTGAACAACCAGCACCAGATTTGCTTTGCCGCACTGAGCTTCGTAGTCGCTCGTCCTGCTCCCCTCCGCCATCAAGCCCCTACGCCTCGTCTGCAATTCGGAAGTTACTCGGTGCCCCTCCCTTGGCCGGCCAGCCATTTAAATCAGATATAAGTGTGGACGATGTCCACACCTCCTTTGGCAGGACAAACCACGCGCCAACTCCCCAATTGGCAGGCAGGCGAGGTTCGGGTACGGGGCCAGCACCCAGAACCGGGAAGTCATGTTGCAAGGCCTGCCCGGAACCATGAATAGGTGTAGGCCAGCCCGGGTCTACACGACAGAACCGGAACGAGGAACCGCAGAAACCCCAACTCAGCAGGCGGAGGGCCCACCAGCCAGGGTCTTGAACCCGCCACCCACACACCTGAATAGGCTCAGCGGCAGCCAGGCCACAGCCCGCAAACCTAGCGTCAGAGGGACGCCCCCACAAGCCATGTCAACACGTTAAAGCAAAACCCCTCTAACGAGGGGGTATGTTGTGCCCGAGGTGGGACTCGAACCGGCTTCAAGCCCTTGAAAACACTGGAAACCCGCGGAAACATCCGGAAACCGGAGCAGTTTGACGGCTGTACAGGCCGATCCGGCGCGGAAAGTGTGGACATTGTCCACACCCCATTCGGGGCTGCTGAAGCACTACCGGGGGCATCAGATGCCTGTAAACCTGGGCGGGCAAGTCAGTTGTGCCAGCAGCGAGCCCACAACCAGCCTGAAACCAGACTACGCCGTCACGCGTCCTCTTGACGCTTAAGCAAATCAGCGTCATGACTCATAACAAAGCCAAGGCCCTCACTGATTTCACGCCGGCGCGCGCGGCGCTGCAGAACCAACTCTGCGCCCTGCAACAGAAGCGCGGGCTGGGACGCATATTCCCCGGCAGCCAACTTCTCCAGCCGCCGCTCGGGCTCCTCAGGGACACGGAGATTCATAACCACCGCTTCACGGTACCAAAACGGTACCCTTCCTGACACTGGCTGCCCGCACGCAAAGCTGTAACCGCCACTTCCATTCTTTCCCGGTCTTGTTTGTTCTACCGTCCTGGCCCTGCTCCTTTAAGCAGCCAGTGGTCCGCCATGCCTGTACTCCAATCCACTACACGACCACGCCTCATTCCAAGGGGCCTTCCCCCGTAAGTCATGCCGCATTGTCGCGCGGAGTCGATGGACAAGCAGAAGGACGAACTGCTTGTCATTCTGGTACTCCCCATGATCGCTGGGCGGGTCCTCCGCGCAACCAGGGCGCTACCGCGCCGACCCCGAAACCGAAAACTTTGCGCAACAAGGCGCATGCGCTCCGCATGGAAGTTTCCAGTCCCGGGGCCGGTCCCCCAAGTTGCACTCCGGCCCCTCGACCCAGCGGATGGTCCCCTACCAGAACGACGCCCATAACCAACAACCGCAGAAGAAACAGCAATCGCAGGGTGAAGGGAAACACGGGATCATGGAAAAGCTCACGCTCAAAACACCATCAGATGTCCTCAGCTTCATTGGGCACACCCTCGGCTTCTGGCCCCAGGAAAGCCTGGTGTGCATCACAATGAAAGACAACAGCATCGGAGCCACTCTCCGCATCGACCTCCCCCACCAACCGGGCCAGGAACTCTCCTACGCACAAACCGTCGCTCACTACCTCACCAGCGACACCACCGCCACGTCCATCCTCTTCGCCGTCTACACCAGCGAAACCAGCCAACCCGGGCAGGCCAGGCCGCAGGCCGGCACCATCGCGGCGCTCACCGGAGTCCTCGCAGAACAAGGCATCACCATCCGAGACGGTCTCTTCGTTGGCGGCGAAACCTTCTCCCCCTACGACGGCGAACCAGGCACCAACCTCGCCCTGCCCGTCAGCTCCACCGAAACCAGCGCGATCAACGCCGAATTCATCTACCGCGGCAGCTTCATCGAATCCACAGACCACATCACTCTTCCACCTGCCGGCCACGAAGCAGCGAAAGTGGCCGCCGTCAAAGACCACATGCATTCCATCGGGTCTCAAACCACCGAGACTGCCATCCTGCACGGGCGGGAACTCTGGGCCAACATGCTCGGCTCCGCGGACTTCCCCAGCGACGACGACTGCCACGCCCTCGTCGCGAACCTGCAATTCCCCGCCATCCGAGACAGACTCATAGCCGATATTCCAGGGATTGACGAACCCATGCAGCACATCCTGTTCGCCCAGACCACAGAGGCCCCGAAGTGGTCGCGCATTGAATGGGCACAACAACTCCTCCTCCACGCCTACACCCGCACCTCCCCCGAACACGCAGCACCAGTCCTCACCGCCATCGGCTACATCAACTGGTGGGAGGGCAAAGGCAGCAAAGCCCACCAATTCCTCCAACTCGCCCTCGACACCGACCCCGCCTACCGTCTCGCCCGCCTCAGCGACCAGATGGTCGGTTCCGGCATCGTCGCCGGCTGGAACATGAACAAAGACACCGCATACAAATCCCTGCCCTACGACCTTCCGTGAGGCACTTCAGGACTAGCCGAGTTGGCGCAGCTTAACAGAAGATCAATTATCGGCGTTCGAAAATGGGCGGGGGAGTGGCCGAAATGGGGCTGGTTCTGGCCTCGGACCGGGTGGTTTCTTCGCCCCAAATGCGGGATCAGAACTGGTCAGCCCGGGCCCGGTCGCTGTGGCGCGGGCGGGTGTGTCGGCTACATCGCGGGTGTGCTCGGCGACCACTTAACTCGCTGACAGCAGCCTGACGGCTTCGAAGAACTCCCGGATCTCCCGGCGGGGGTCGGCTTCCAGCCGGGACTCGCTGTCGAGCACCATCGTGTTGCGCCGCCCGCCATACTCTGGCCAGGCAAGGTGCTTCGTGTCAGGTGTTCCTACCTTCGCGAAGGCCGCCCATGCCCGGGTCATGGCATCGCTGAGGGACTGGGGCGCCTTGCCCTGGGTGAGGAAGGCGGATTCCGGCGCGTCCAGGTGCCGGAAGACGAACGGGATACCGAGGGCGTGGCAGGCTCCCAGCCTCCCGCCCATCGCCGGGCTGCGCCACGTGAACAGGTAAGCGAGGTTCTTTCCTGCGGCCTCCTGGCGGGCGGCCAGCAGGCGGTTGCTGGGCTGGCGGTAGAGGGAGTCGGCGATAGCCGCTTCCAGGAGTTCCTTGCCTCCCGGTTCCCTGCCCAACAGCCGGGTGAGCGCCTCCGCGTAGCCGGGGGCAGCCTCAGGCGGGACCCCGGCGCCGGACAGCACGGCGGCGGAACGGTCCGGGTAGTCCGGGTCAGCATCAGAGTCCGGGCGCATTTCGACGGCGAACGGGCCCTCGTTCAGGTTGGTGCCAATCAGCAGGTCAACCCCGCTGTTGACCCCGTTCCGGACCGCTTCCAGCGGTGGCACCGGCAGCGACGGCGTGCCCACCGTGGGCTGGAACGGCAGCGGAACCGCGAAGGACTCCGCGGCGGCACCCTGTTCCAGAGCGGTCTGGGCTTCCAGGAGCCGCTCCAACGGGAGGGTCGGCAGTTCCTTTGCTGAGGAGCCGTCCAGACCGCAAAGTTCAAGGAATGCGGCGCTGACCCGCGCGGAATCCTCCGGCAGGCGGTAGCGTTCGGCCGTGCCGCTTTGCATGATGGCCTCGGAAGAGCCCTTCCGAGGCCGGCATCCCCAGCAGGGTGCCGATGGCTGCGGCGCCTGCGGACTCGCCGAAAATGGTCACGTTGTGGGGGGTCGCCGCCGAAGGCGCCGATGTTGCGGCTGACCCCGCGCAGGGCTTCCAGCTGGTCCCGCAGGGCAAGGTTGGAGAGTCCTCGTAACCGGGCTCCAACAGATCCGCCAGGTGCAGGAAACCCAGCACACCCAGGCGGCAATTGATGGACACCAGCACTGCGCCCGCCGCAGCGGCGAGCCGGGCGCCGTCGTACATTGCATCGCTGTTGGCGCCCATGAGGTAGGCGCCGCCGTGGATCCATACCATCACCGGCCTGGCCGGCCCATCTGTTCCCGGGGTCCACATGTTCAGGTTGAGGCAGGCCTCTTCGCTCCAGGAGCGCGGTGTGGAGCCGGGAGGTGCGTGGGATTCGGGGTTCTGGGGCGCGGCCGGGCCGGGGCGGTGCAATCGAGCACTCCGGTCCAGGGCAAAGCCGGTACCGGCGGCCGGAAGCGGTTGGCTCCCGACGGCGGCTCCGCGTAGGGGATGCCCAAGAACCGGTGGACGGTGGTCCCGTCGATCTCAAGGGAGGTGCCGCGGATGGATCCTGCCGGGGTGGAGCGGCGTCATGTTCTTCGCTGTGGTTTGGCCGGCCAGGACCGGTGGGATCGTAGGCTGAGTGGCTTCAGTGGCGGTCATGTTGCCCTCCTCGAACGTGCAGGAACGCGAGTCACACCTTTGCGTTGGTCGCCGATGGTGTTCTCGATGGTCCCGATGCCTTCCACCGTCATGCGGACCGCGTCACCGGTTTTCAGCGGCGGCGGAGTCTTCGCGCCGTTCCGGCCCCAGAGCTCGGCCAGGCAGCCGCTGCCGCACGTGCCGGAGCCCAGCACATCGCCGGGCCGCACGACCGAGTCCTGCGAGGCATAGGCCACGAGTTCGGCGAACGGCCAGCCCATGTTGGAGAGCAGGTCCTGCCCGATGGCTTCGCCGTTGACTTGGACGGACATGGCGATGGGCAGGAAGCCCTCGGCATCGTGCCGGTCCTCGAACTCGTCCGCCGTGACAATCCAGGGGCCGAGCGTGTTGGCGAAGTCCTTGCCCTTGCAGGGGCCGAGGCTGACCTTCATTTCCCGGCGCTGCAGGTCTCGGGCCGACCAGTCGTTGAGCACTGTGTAGCCGAAGATGTGCCGGTGGGCCTCCTCCGCGGTCAGGTTCCTGCCGTCGCTGCCTGGAACGCGTCCGACGATGGCGGCGACTTCCGTCTCAAAGTCCAGATCCGTACAGCCCGCCGGAATCCCGATCACCTCGCCGGTGCCCGTCACGGTGTGCGGGTTCGTGAAGTAGAAGGTGGGTGCCTCGTACCATTCGGGCACCACGCCGGCCACGCCGTCGATGCTCTTCCGCACGCCTTCCACGTGTTCCTCAAACGCCACGAAGTCCCGGATGGTGGCGGGCTCCAGCGGGGCGAGCAGACGCACCTCCGCCAGAGGAACGGAAGGGGCGGAACTTACGGTTTCCCGGGCAACGCGCAGGGTTTCGTCGAGTCCGGCGTCGAGCAGTGTCTGGACGCCCTGGCCTGCTGGGAGGGAGTAGCAGTTTCCGCCGTCCACGAAGCCGGACTGTGTCCCGCCGTCGTGATTCCAACGGGCAATTTTGACCATGGGCGTGTTCCTTAGGCGTTGCGTCGGGCGGTCAGGGCGGCTGCCGCGGTGATGCCCAGGGTGCGTGCGTTGCCGCCCAAGACCTGGGTTTCGTCGTCGGCCGGGAGTCCGGCAGCCTGCACCTCGTCCACCGGGAGGTCCGATCCCATGTCGAACGGGTAGTCCGAGCCGAGCAGCACCTGCTCCGGGCCCGCGGAGGCCACGAGGGCCCGCAGTTCAGCGGGGCTGTGGACCAGCGAATCGAAGTACAGCTTCTTCAGGTAGGACGACGGCGGCTGGGCGCAGCCGTGGGCCTCCGGCCGGACCTTCCACGCGTGGTCCGAGCGGCCCAGCGTGGTGGGAAGGTAGCCGCCGCCGTGTGCTGCCACAACCTTGAGCTCCGGATGCCGGTCCAGGACCCCGCTGAAGATCAGGTGGGACAGGGCGACAGCGTTTTCGGCGGGCTGGGAGACGGTGTTGGCGAGGTAGAAGCGGTCCAGCCGCTCATCCAGCGAGCAGCCGAACGGGTGCAGGAACACCAGGGCGCCCAGTTCCTCGGCCCGGCTCCAGAACTGTTCCAACCTGGGGTCGGACAGCTCAACGGTGCTGCGCTCCGGGTCCTCGGGGGTGGCGGCGAACGAGCCGATCTCCACGCCCAGCAGGCCGCAGTCCACCACAGCGTGCTCCAGGGCTTCCACCATCAGAGCGGGGTGCTGGAGCGGGACCAGGCCCAGGCCGTTGAGCCGGTCCGGGGCGCGGTCCACGAACTCCCGCACCGCCTGGTTGGCGGACTTGGCCAGTTTGAGGGCCAGCTCCTCACCCGCAAAGTAGTAGAAGTGCGACGGCGACGGCGAGACCAGCTGCACATCCACGCCCTGGGCATCCATGTCCGCGAGCCGGCGGTCCAGGGCCGTCAGCTGCGGCCAGCGCTCCTTGATCATCTGGCCCGACGCGGCCATGGACTCCGGGCCGTTGCGCCGTACCTCCAGGGCCTGCTGGGCGCCGAAGCCCTCGGGATCCGCCTCGGCCACAAGCTGCTGCAAAGCTGGAAGCAGGATGTGGGCGTGGACATCCACGGTGGGCGCGTGAACAGAATCGGTGCTCATGCGGGTTCCTTCAGCATGGTGGACAGCGAGTTCATGAGGCCGGGCACGTTGGCGTCGCGGACGCCGTCGAGCATCCACTGGCCCAGCTGGACGGAGGCGGTGACTACTGCCTTGGCCCGGTCCAGCCGGCGGTCGGTGAATTCCTTCCACAGGGTTTCCGTGAGGTCGTCAGCCTGGATCAGCAGCTCAGCCAGCACAGCGGCATCCTCCAGCGCCATGGCTGCGCCCTGGGCGACCGTGGGCGGGCAGCTGTGCGCGGCGTCGCCGATGATCACGGTGCGGCCGCGGTTCCACGGGCCGTCGACGAGGTGGGTGGTGAACCAAGTGTAGTTGATGCGGGCGCTGTGGTCCAGGTTGGCGCCGATTTCCTTCCAAGGGCCGCCGTAGGCCGCGGCGAGTTCGGCCATGATGCGGGGCCCGTCCTCGTGCTTGCGCTCCTGTGCCTTCTCCACCAGGTAGGCGTAGATGGTGTCCGGGCCGGTGGGGCAGTAGCCGGCGATGAAGCAGGGACCGCCATAGGTGAGGTCGGTGCGGACTACCTCTTCGGGCCGCTCCACGAAGGCACGCCAGATGCCCATGCCGGTGGGCCGGGGTTCCACGTCGATGCCGATGGCCTTGCGCACGGCTGAGTGCAGGCCGTCGGCGCCGATCAGGAGGTCGTACGCTGCGCTGCCGCCGTCGGCGGTGCTCGCGGTGACGGATCCGCCGTCGTCCGTTATTGCGGTGACGGTCTTGCCGTAGCTGATCCGGGCGCCTGCCTGTTCGGCGCGTTCGCGGAGGATGGCGGTGAGGTCGGGGCGGTACATGCCCATGGTGGCGGGAAGGTCCCCGCCGCCGGTGCGGATGTCCTCGAGAACCGCGATGACGGTGCCGGCGGGGTCCGGGGCGCGGAGGCCGAGGGTGCTGAACCCGTAGCCCTTAGTCTCCACCTGGTCCCAGACGCCGAGCTGGCGGAGGACCCGCAGGGCGTTGCCTTGCAGGGTAATTCCGGATCCAAGGATCTGCGGGGCGTCCGCCTTTTCGAGGATTTCGACCTGGATTCCGGCGTCGGCCAGGAGGATGGCTGCGGTCAGTCCCGCGGCTCCGGCCCCGACGATTCCGACGTTCTGTACTGCTGCCATCGCTGACTCCTTTGTATTGACGGCGTTACTGCTGATTATGGTGCCCTGAGGCTCTGTTGTTTTCGTTGCGGAGGCTACCGCACGGCAATCGGGTTGACGGGCGAGCCCACCGCGCCGGTAATGGGAAGTGGAGCAGCCGTAAGCAGGAAGTCGTACCTGCCATCCGCTGTGCACGCTTCCGCCAGGCCGTCCGGATCCCACATCTCGCCAAGGAACAGGCCGAGGTTGGGGATGGCGATCTGGTGGAGCGGCTGGAAAGCGCCGTCGAACTCGTTGGGACGGACTTCGAAGCCCCACGTGTCCGTGGCGATCCCGGCAATTTCGGAGCTGTGGAGCCAGGGCGCGGTGCTGAAGGACAACCCGGGGGCTGAGCCGCCGGCGTAGTCGCCCCAGCCGTCGCGGCGGACCCTGGTGTGCTGCCCGGTGCGGATCACCACGATGTCGCCCCGGCCCACCCTGGAGCTGGGCCCCTGCAGGTCAATGGTCCGCTGGAGGTGCTCCGGGGTGATGGCGAAACCATCCGGCAGCTCGCCGTCGTCCCTGCCGAGCTCCGGTCCCAACGCGCGGCCGACATCGAGCAGGACGCCGCGGGTAACGATCTTTGCCGCAGCGGTTTCGATGCCGGTCACCAGGTCGCCTTCGGAGGTGACCACTTCCCCGGCGGCGCGGCCGTTCCAGGCCTTGCCCTGGTCGAAGATGTGTCCCAGCCCGTCCCACTGCGTGGAGCACTGAAGCGGCATGGCGATAACGTCGTCCGCGCCGCCGAAGCCGTGCGGGAATCCCTGGTTGCCCCGTTCGGCATCCACGCCGGTGTCGGTCATGGTGTGGACAGGGTTGGTGCGCCGGCGCCAGCCCTTCTGCGGTCCGTTGGTGTCGAACGGCTGGGACAGCGAGAACGCCTCGCCCGTCTTGACCAGGGCCGCGGCTTCGATCCGCTTGGCGGCGTCGATGAAGTTCAGGGTGCCCAGGACGTCGTCCTGGCCCCAACGGCCCCAGTTGTTGTGCGCTGCGGCCATGGCCCGGATGCTGCCGAGCGGATCCTCACGCCGGATCACCGGAGAATCGGTTGATTCCCCGGTGCCGGTGGTGCCCGCCGGAACGGTGTCCTGCGTGGTCACTGGATCTCGCCCTTGCAGTGGATGAGCTGGGTGCCCAGTCCCGTGATGGTGCCTTCCATGACGTCGCCGTCCTGGAGCAGCCGGCCCCAGTGAGCACCGTTGCCGGCCGGGCTGCCGGTGAGGACCAGGTCGCCCGGGCGCAGCGGCATGATCTGGGAGGCTTCGCTGACGAGCTTGGCGACGCCGAAGATCATGTCGGAGGTGGACTCGTCCTGCATGGCCTTGCCGTTGAGCTTCAGGGTCACCTGGACGTCCTGGGGGTCGCCGAAGAACTTGGCGGGCACCAGCAGCGGGCCGGTGGGCAGGAACCCGGGGGCGTTCTTGGCCCGGTACCAGTCCGAGCCGATGGCAGGCATGTCCTTGCGGAAGACGTATTCACGGGTGGTGATGTCGTTGACCATGGTGTAGCCGAACACGTAGTCCAAGGCCTCCTCCGGGGTGACCCGGAACGCCGTCCTGCCGATGACTGCCGCCAGCTCCAGCTCCCAGTCGTGGGATTGGGAATAGGCAGGCAGGGTGAGGTTGTCCGTGGCGGAGGCGATCGCCGTCGGGAGTCCGATGAAGAAGTACGGCGTGCCCTGGCCTGCTCGCTTATCCATCATGGCCGCCGTCTTCGCGCGCACTTCCTCCTCGTCCTGGCCCGGTTCGCGGTGTGCTGCGGCGAGGTCGATCACGTGCTTGCGGTAGTTCGCACCGGTCTGCAGGACCTGGGCAGGCTCCACCGGAGCGAGGACCTCGACGTCGGCCAACGCCAGGCCGGTGTCCCCGCCAGCGGAGGCGGCGAGGCTGTCCAGCTGGGCTTCGGTGGTGTCCCAGTGCTCGATGAGGGAGTTGATGTCCCCGTCCAGCGGCAGGACCCGGCCGTCCACCAGCAGGCCCGCCCGGGCCTTGCTGTCGCCGGCCTCCTGGAAGCGGATGAGAGAATAGGTTGCGTCAGTCATGGTGTCTTAACCCCGGCCCTGCTTGGCGTACGGGTTCAGGAGCGCTTCCTTCATCTCGGGGGAAGCACCTTCTTCGGTGGCAGTGAAGCCCTCGGCCGGCGGGAAGGATTCGGTCATGGAGTGCGGCATCGCGCCGTTCTTGTAGAAGTTGTTCGAACCGAGCGAGGGTTTCCAGGTGTTGGCGTCCCAGTCCGGGACGTAGTTGCGGTAGCCGCCGGAGTTGAGCTCCACCCGGAGGCCTGAGGGGTCACGGAAGTAGAGGAAGTTCTGCTCGCCCACGCCGTGGATGGAGGGGCCGTATTCCATCGGGGTGCCATTTTCCATCATGACGTCCGCGGTGCGGAGCAGGTCCTCGGTGGCGTCCACCCAGAAGGCGATGTGGTTGACGCGGCCGGCGCGGCTGGAGGTGTCCAGGACCACGCCGAGGTCGTGGGACTTTTCGTTGGTGGTCAGCACGGAGAACACGGTGATGGGTGCTTCGTCCAGGTCAACAAAGGCCATGACGCGGAAGCCGAGGGCCTCGTTGTACCACTTGGCGAAGCCGCGGACATCGGAAGCCGCCACGGTCACGTGGTCCAGGAAGCGGGGCGCGGCGGCGTGGCTGCTGCGGCGCTCCGGACGGTCAGGATAGGTGGACTCGAAGCCGGGCTCGGCCACGAACTTTTCCACGTCATAGAAGAGACGCATGTGGTGGCCGTAGGGGCCGGTGAATTCGTAGGCCTTGCCGTAACCGTGGCCACCGGCGGTCCAGGTGCCCTGCACGCCGGTCGCTTCGATACGCTTGGCTGCTGCTTCGAGGGCGGCCTGGGAGTTGGTGCGCCAAGCCATCCGGCCCAGGGACGCTTCGGGGCCTTCGGTGACCACCAGGCTGTAGCGGTAGTAGTCGCCCCAGCAGCGCAGGTAGACGTTGCCGTCCACGCGATCGATGATGCGCATGCCGAACTTTTCCTCGTAGAACCGTGCCGACGCTTCCACGTCCGGGGTGGTGATCTCGAGGTGGGCAAGATGGGAGAGGGGAGTTTCCACGCTGATTTCCTTCGCTGAGTTTCAAGGTGCAGTGCAATGCTTCCCTCAACTATCGGGATCTCGAATGATTTGAGGAAGAGCAACTTTGTTATGGGATGTATAAGCATCGCGAATACTTGCTACGGTGTGCTGGTGAAGAAACTGGACCTCAACCTGCTCCCCCTGCTTCAGGCTCTCCTCGAGTTCCGCAACGTTTCCAAGGCCGCCGACAGGCTGGGAATGAGTCAGCCCGCCATGAGTGCTGCTTTGGCCAAACTCCGTCGGCATTTCGACGACGAGCTTCTGGTCCGCACCGGTCGTAGCTATGCCCTGAGCGCCTTTGGGAACTCCTTGGTACCCATGGTGCATGAGGCGATGATTCAGATAGAGCGGGCAACGCGGTCTGAATCGGCCTTTAATCCATCGACCAGTGAGCGCTCCTTCGTCATCGCTGCTTCCGACTACGCAGCATCCCTCCTGGTCGGACCGTTGCGGAAAATCCTTCGCGACGAGGCTCCCAACGCGTCCGTGGACATCATCCCCACTTCAGAGTTGCGCCGGGACGTCACGGACTATGCCAAAATCGATCTGCTCGTCGGCCCGACGGGTTACAGCATGGCAGGGCAATCGAAGCAGCTCTTCAGGGATGACTTCGTAGCCCTGATCGACGGCCGCAGCCCGGTCCTGCAACGACCCAAACTGTTGTTGAGCGATCTGGCGGACCTGCCTCACGCCGTCGCCTATTTTGGGGACGGCATTCTCACACCGGCAGACAAGCTGTTTCGTACTCAGGGCATCGAACGGCAGATAGCCGCCATGGTGACCGGATTCCTCCCACTGCCTTCCTTGGTGGAGGACACCGACTTGGTTGCACTGGTACCGAGTATGCTGGCTGGCCGCGCCTGTCGAGGGACGAACCTGCAGATCCTGGTGTTCGACTCGCCGGCCTACCTCGTCGAGGCCATGTTCTGGCACCCGTCGAGAACTGACGAAGCATCCTCTTCCTGGCTAAGGTCCGTCCTGCAACGGGCCGGGGGTGAACTCCCGGGCTTGTTCCCCGCGGCGCCACACCCGGTGGAGATCCACGTTCCGCCACCCGCAGGTGACTAGGTGGGCAGTAATACTTGCCTATGCAGGGACTTTTACCCTGTAGTTCGTATGCAGGTCTGAGCATTGACGCGCCCACCCGCCGGTATAGCGGTGCGAAGCCCCGCTCGTCGTCACTATAGACGCGGGGGTACCAGTCAAGGTGGGGGCGGCGGGACTTCCCCTGCCCCCCGCTGACTTGCCCGCCCGCGTTCTCTTGGCATAGTATTCCTGACATTCGTCTTAGTCGGCCTTCTGTCGGCGTGGTTGTGCCGCCTTCCGGGTTTGGTGGCACGATCCGGGCTGGAAACCCAAGGACCTTTCTGAACTTTCGAAAGGACCCGTCATGTCCCCTCCCCCTCCCCCCCTTGTTCGTTGGCTCGCGCTGGGCCCGGGCACACCACCTCTTTCGTCCGCCCGACTGCGGTTGCTGATCTTGGCGTTGTTAGCTGTGTCGTTCCTCGGTGCACTCGACCACACCATCGTTTCGACCTCGCTGGCTACAGTCGCCGGCGAGCTCGGAGGCCTTGAGCACATGAGCTGGATCGTCGTGGGCTACACGCTCGCCAGCACCGTCCTTCTCCCCGTTCTGGGAGGACTTGGTGACCGAGTCGGACCGCGACTTTTGTTCCTGGTTGCCCTCGGTGCCTTTGTCGTATCGTCCTTTGCTTGTGGCCTGGCGCATGACATGACGCAACTTCTCATCGCTCGAGTACTGCAAGGTATGGGCGCAGCCGGCCTGCAACTGATGTCGCAGACAATCGTGGCCGAGGTTACAACACCGAGGCAGCGGCCCCGCTATCTTTCACTCATCGGCGCCGCTTTCCCCGTAGCGATTCTCATCGGGCCGCTCCTGGGGGGTCTGATCACCGACCACTGGGGCTGGCAGTGGGTGTTCTGGATCAACGTTCCAGTGGGGCTCGCCGCGCTCCTCCTGGCGGTCATCGCCGTCCCCCATATTGAACCGGCGGGGGGACGACGATTCGACCTGTTCGGCGCTCTCCTGCTCACTGCCGTCCTTGTGTCGGCTGTTCTCGCCGTGGGTTCGTTCAGCGCAGCAGAGCCTTCAGGGTGGATTGCCGTTGGAGTGGGTGCCGTCGCGCTGGGCGCGCTCGTCACCGTCGAGCGGGGCCAGAGCGCCCCCATCATCCCTGTGCGCATGTTCCGCGACCGCACCTTCGCTGCAGGCGTGGGACTGTCTGCGGTTATGGGTGCCGGTCTCATCTCCGCGACGGCCTACCTGCCCACCTATTTCCAGATGGCATACGGCGTCAGCGCGACACTCTCGGGCCTGGTACCCATCGCTACCGTATTTGGAATGCTGGTGAGCAACCTCCTGACAGGATGGCTCGTGTCCCGGACAGGCCGGTACCGCGCCTTCCCCATCGCCGGTACAGCCATGGGAGCTCTCGGACTTGGAACCATGTCCCTTCTCCCGCAGGGCGCACCCCTATGGCTGCCGGCGGCCATCATGGCGTTCGTCGGACTCGGCACGGGCGCATTCATGAGCCTCGCGGTCGCAATCGTGCAAAACGCCGCGCCTCGCAGCGAGCTCGGCGCCGCGACCGCAACCGCGGGCCTCAGTGGGCAGATAGGTTCAACCATCGGATCAGCCGTTGTGGGCGGCGTCATCGGATTCGGCGTCGCGGCACTCCTTCCGGCCGGACTAGACGCTCGTACCCTCACACCAGCGTCAGTTCACGCTGCCGATCCCGCTGTGCAATCCGCGGTCGCGGCCGTCTATCACAACGTTTTCTCGCCCGTCTTCCTCGCGTTGGCTGCAGTATACGTCCTGGGCTTGGTTGCAGCGTTGATGCTGCCCCATGGCAGCCTTTCGGACAAACCCGTGGCTACTTCCATCGAACCTGCCGATGAGGCACGGCAAGCAAAGGTGTGATGCCTAGTGGGTTGCGGCTGTCTTCCGCACCCACTGCGACCCATCAAGCACGTTTTGTATGGCGAGGAGCCCGAGGACGGGGAACCGAGAACTTCCAACCGTCGCCCCGGGTCCGCTCGGTTCAGGTTACCTGCGTATTCGTGCCTGATGAGCGATCTTCCAACTGCACCCATATCATCGCGAGTCGCCTGCTGCGCCGTCCAAGACGGGCTTACGGAATGCAGTTGCGATGAACGGATGCTCCCGCTCTTTTCGCAGTCGTTCTGGTTTTCAAGGGCTATGTCACCAGCCAGCATCCGTTCGGAAGACCAATGCAAAACTGTCTAGGCCCCCGCCCACCTTCCTCGGACATACACCAATCAGGCTTCGATTTCGCGTCACAGCGCTGCAGCCAAGAAATTCTCGTCCTGAGAGTTGATGTGGCGCCGGCGAAGAAAGCCTGCTTCACAGCCCGCTAAATTTAAGACAGGAGATGCGCTGATCTGTACAGGGCTATGCCGTAACTTTCACTCTTCCTGGGGACGGCCGGCCGTGGGCGAACCAGCGTGGGAAGGTTACGTCGAACAGTTGCTCGCGGGCCAGTTCGACCCCGCCGCGCAAGGGTTCTCGTTCGTCATTGGCGGACTGGAGAACAAGGAGGTCGCGCGTGGCCAGCGGCAGAGATAGTTCGTAGATTCTCTTGCGGACTTCAGAAAGGAAAACGTCCCCAGCAGACGCGATCACGCCGCCTATGACTATCACTCCGGGGTTGAACATATTCACCAGGGCCGATATGGCTACTCCGGCCACCTGTGCCGATCTCCGGATGAGGGTGATTGCCAGCGGGTCCCCTTCTGCCGCCGCCAAGGTAATGTCCTCAGGTATCAAGGGCGCTTTTCCGGCCCTACTGGCCAATGGCCCTTTTGCGCCGCGCCCGATCGCCGACTCTGCGTCGCGAACCAACGCCCATCCGCTGGCAACTGCTTCTAGACAGCCGATTTTCCCGCAGCGGCATTGGGCATCGGAGCCTGCGACGTGGACATGCCCGATGTCGCCGGCAGCACCGTTTGCCCCGCGATGTATACGTCCCTCAGACAACAGTCCGGCGCCGATACCCAACCCGATTTTGCAGTAGATCAAGTCCGTGGGTACCTCCCGTCGTCGGGCCCGTTCACCAAGCGCCAGAAGATTCACGTCATTGTCCACCCAAACAGGCGCATCGTATCGCTCCTCGAAGGGAGTGCGGACGTCGAAATCGTTCCATCTTGGCATAATGGCCGGCGCCACAGGCCGGCCGGTGGAGAAGTCCACGGGCCCGGGAAGGCCCAGTACGACGCTCCACACGGGTTGTTTGTTCCCCTTCTCCAGCAGGTCGTCCACCATCGCCATCACCAACTGAATCGTTTGCTCAGGCCCACGGGAAATGTCCCAGTTACGGTGCCTGTGCTCCACGATGTCGCCGTCCAGCCTGGCAATACCCACCCTGACGTGTAGTGCCCCCAGAGCACAAACGACAATGAGTCCCTGTTCAGGGCGAAATCGAAGGTTCCGAGGTTGACGGCCACCGGAAGAGATCCCAAATTCACCCTCGGCCAAGAGGCCCATCTTGATTGCCTGATCCACGCGCTGCGAAACCACCCCGCGGCCAAGGCCAGTCACTTTGCCGATTTCCGGACGGGTGATCGCCTCACCAGTGCGCACCATGTTGACGATCCGCAGCAGGCTCGTCACTTCATCCGTTTGCGCTCCGAAGCGGAGCGTGGACTTTGTCGTCATGCTCGAACACTCTTCCACGGAAGCGAGGACTTAACAGGGGAACGTGTCACGAGGGGACCCGCCCCATTGATGAGTGGTCGAAAAAATAATGCCATGTTGAAAACATTCCTTCCGCCGGACTGGGAGTGTCTGAATAACGGTGGATCCGGGGTTGGCCTGACACGCCGGGCGGTGCCTGGCGGGGAGGACCGATCATGAGCGGAACCATGGATCCCATGGCGACTGAAGTGGATCAGCAAGAGTTAGCGCAGCAGCTCCTGGCCCAGGCCAAAGAGCAGGGCATCGAGCTCGTCGGCCCGGACGGGCTGTTGAACCGGCTCACGAAAAACGTCCTGGAGACCGCCCTGGAAGCGGAAATGGACGAACACCTGGGCTACGAAAAACACGAGGTGTCCGGGCGCGGCAGCGGGAACTCCCGCAACGGCACCCGCACCAAGACGGTGCTGACCGAAATCGGGCCGGTGGAGATCGACGTGCCGCGGGACACCGGCTCGACGTTCGACCCGCAGATCGTGAAGAAACGCCAGCGCCGGCTGACCGGAGTCGACGAGATCGTGTTGTCGCTGAGCGCGAAAGGGCTCACGACCGGGGAAATCGCGGCCCACTTCGCCGAGGTGTTCGGCGCCACAGTCTCGAAAGACACCATCTCGCGCATCACGGAGAAGGTCATCGGGGAGATGACCGAGTGGCAGAACCGGCCCCTGGACCGGGTCTACCCGGTGGTGTTCATCGACGCGATCCACGTAAAGGTCCGCGATGGGCAGGTCACCAACCGGCCGGTCTACGTCGCGATCGGCGTCAGCGTCGACGGCGAACGCGACATCCTCGGGCTCTGGGCCGGGGACGGCGGAGAAGGGGCGAAGTTCTGGCTCTCGGTGCTGACCGAGATCAAGAACCGGGGCGTGGAGGACGTCTGCATCACGGTCTGCGACGGGCTCAAGGGCCTGCCCGAGGCCATCACCACGGTGTGGGAGCTGGCCGTGGTCCAGACCTGCATCGTGCACCTGATCCGCAACACCTTCCGCTACGCCGCCCGGCAGTACTGGGACGCCATGTCCCGGGATCTGCGCCCGGTCTACACGGCACCGTCAGAGGCCGCGGCGAAGGAACGCTTCGTGGAGTTCTCGGGCAAGTGGGGCCGGCAGTACCCGGCGATCACCCGGTTGTGGGAGAACGCGTGGAGCGAGTTCGTGCCGTTCCTGGACTACGACGTCGAAATCCGGCGGGTCATCTGCAGCACCAACGCGATCGAATCCGTCAACGCCCGCTACCGGCGCGCGGTGAGGGCCAGGGGCCATTTCCCTACCGAGCAGGCCGCTCTGAAGTGCCTGTACCTGGCCACCCGGGCACTGGACCCGACCGGCAAAGGCAGGGCACGATGGGCCTCACGGTGGAAGCCGGCGTTGAACGCATTCGCCATCAGCTTCGACGGAAGAATCAACTAAATGCCAACCGTGGATCCACCGTTAAACGGACACTCCCGCCGGACTCGCCAAAAAGAGATCAAAGCTTGAGTGAGGCGAGCAAAGAGATCTCCGGTGGTACTAGAAACCCCAAAAGCTTCCGCGGTAGCAAACGTAATCACCGCGCGTTAGCCGTGCAGAGATCCCTAGCCGCTGCCGTAGAAGCCTAGAGGAAACGAAAGGGGGAGGCCCTATGACGCAGCCACAGGCATGGGCCGCAGATGGGTCGCTTGCGGATGAGTTAGCAGCGGATGAGGTGAAAATGCGAACTGTTCTATCTGATTTTTTGGAGCGCACCTTGAATGGACGCTATCGGGGGCTCTTGATAGGAGACTCATTGCTGCTGTTCGCCTTATGTGATGCAGCCGCGGCGGATCCGTGCCGCCATCAGGTCAAGGGATTTGTGGGCGGCTTTCAGGCCCACGTTGTTGAGGTGCCCATGAGGCACTCCTTCGGAGGTAGTGTATTCGACGTCAACTCCTGCGCCCCTGAGCCGTCGGACGAACTCCTCGCTGCCGGAGCGCAGATCATCGAATTCGGCATCATTTATAAACGTAGGGGGGAACCCTGCGAGGTCCGCAGCAACTCCGGGAAACGCATAAGCGGGTACCCCTTCAGTAGGACCGCCAATGTAGTTGGCTGTCATACCTTCGAACTCATCCTCGGGAAACCGAAGGGTCTGGGGAAGACGAGCCACCGCATCGGCGAGCTCAGGGCCTGGCGGCGGCAGTTTTGGATGCAGAACCGGGTAGGCGAGCAACACCTGCCAGGGAGATTCACCTTGCTCTCTCAGATATAGTGCTGCTCCCGCAGCGAGGTTCCCTCCCGCGCTGGCGCCGCCGATGCATATTCTTGCGGGATCTATCCCCAGCGCCGGGCTGTTATCGACCGCCCACCGGTACACGGCCACGACTTCGTCGTGGGGTATCGGAAAGTGGACGTTCGTCTGACTCCTGGGTGTCCCCGGTGGGGGACCCAAACTGTAGTCGACGGAGATTACAACTGCATCAGCTCTGCCGGCGATACCGCGGGAGACCTCGTGGGCTTCGGGCATGTCCAAGTCGCCGAAGACGAAGGCGCCACCGTGACACCAGATCAAGCTGGCCCTGCTGGGGGACGATAGTGGCGGGCGATATATCCGTAGGCGGATGGATCCGTGAGGGCCTTCTACGTTGGTTTCCTCGATCTGTACATCACGTTGTTCCGGAGGACCATAGGGGGCGTCCCATTGAGCGCTGATTTCCGGGGTCATGTCACGCCAACTGCGGACGGTGTCTAGGAGATGCCGGCGTGCTTCAATTTCCGGCAGCAAGGTGCGGGCGTTGCTGGCACCGCTCTTTGGCTGGGTCATATGGATTCTCCTGTTGTAGCAGCGGTAGCCCGTGGTATGTGAGTTTGACAAGCCATTAGCTCGCTTAAGAGGTGTTCAGTGGGCTGGGCTGTGAGCTATGTGCTGGGGTGGGTACGCGTAGATCGAAACGGGGCCGCTCAGACCTGACACGGCCAGCGGTGCGTCTGGTTCGTAGACCTCTGCTACGGGAGCGAATATGTCGCCGCTGGGTGCCTTTGCTTCGCCAATTAGCCGGTTCATCCATGCATTGGCGACATCGATCTCGATCGTGTTGTGTCCCTCGCGCACAGCCAGCGTGATGTCGAGTCGCCATGGGTAGGTCCAGATAATCCCGCAGTCAGCACCGTTTATCCGGACCCGGGCGACATCGCCGACGTCCTGGACGGCAAGGATTAGTGTGCGTCCTTCAACAGCCCCCGGACGTGTAGTGAATGTCGATGAATAGGTCCCCACACCAGCGAAGGCTTGGGAGGCAGGGCTGAGATCGGTCCATGGCCTGGGACCGTCCGGCAAGTCGGCTTCCAGAGTTTCAGGGAGTGAGAGGTGCCATGTGTCAGCGAGCGACATGACGTCCGCGGCTTCGTCGAGGGGCTCTCCCGCCCGGCCGCCGGGAACGAGGAAGACTGACCCGAGTGGCGGCAGCTGCAGCTGGTAGCTTTTTCTGCCGGACGAATCAGTTCCGGTGTGCCGCACTGCATCCCGGCGCAGGTTGACAGGATCCCAGGCAACGAGACGGGCTTCGCCTGTCCAGTAAACGGTGACTGTCCTTGGGGCGGGATGGGGATTGGCCAGAAAATAGATCTCCTCTTCTGCGATTCGGCGACCGATACGCAGGACATCAGCCTCCTGCACGACAAAATCAGGTTGTATTCCCAGTTGCACCAAAGCAACGGCAAGGTCATCCGTATTGACGACGTTGGAAAAGTCCCAAAGCCGCTTCCGTAGGTGTTCGAATTCGGTCTGGTCATCTGACAGAGAGGGCGAACCCTGGGGGCGTACCCCGACGATGGGAATCCCGGACTCGGCCAGGTTGATCAACCGATGCAATGCCCGGACTGTCATCCGGCGGCTTGAGCCGCCCAGATAGAGAACCTTGTACTTTGCGCCGCCAGCTGCAGTAAGTACACCATTGTGGGCGGTGAGCTGGTCTTCCAACCCCTCGAGGTCGACGTAGTCGTAATCGAATCCCGGTGGCACCGATTGATCGAGGTGCTCGCCAAAAAGGGCTGTGACCGGTGCCTCTTCGCCGATGAATACTGCCACATCAACCGCTGGCGTGCCTTGGTTAAGCAGCCATGAGCAGCGGGCGAGGTAGTCGATCCAAGGCCCAGCGAACTCTGCCCAAGGCTCGGTGCGGATGAAGGCTTGACCAATGACCGGCGCGAGACCTATGCCGGGGGGCGGAACCTGAGTGGGCTGATGTGGCGAGGTGTGGATGCAGAACCGGGTAACCCCCAGAGCGAGCTCAAGATCGGCAACATGTTTGAGCCTGCGCGGAGTGTAGCTCCATGGCCGATGCATCGCCGTCATCGATTCAGCGCCGGTAAAGGCCTTGCCGTAGACGTGGGCGACCGAAGAAGCCCCTTTGAGGTCAGCAACGAACGTAGGTTTTGGTTCGCCGGTTCCCGCGTCAAAAAGCCACATCGCACCCATGGGTATGTCGGCGTGGCTTCGCATGGAGAGGTCACTGCCAAGCTGGGGGCGGTGGTCCTCCAGCGCCTCGGCGTAGTAGGACATTCCGCGTTTTGTGGCCTCATCCTTGAGCGTGCCGTAGTACGCGCTGGATAGAAGCTCTGCCAGTGTGCTGCGATAGTCCCAGAGGAACCGGTCGCTGTGCGCTGCGTCGCCCACGATGTAACCAGCCAGAGCCGGCAGCCAGGGCAACAGGTCATAGCCTCTCCGGTCGGTGAAGCGTTCCCTTAGGTGGTCGGTGAAGTTTTGCGGTCCGGACTCGATGCTGTCGCTAAGCAGCGCATTGAGCCGTTCCTCCCCTAAAGCGGCATCAAAGATCCCGAGGTAAGTGTTCAGATAGCGGCGGACCTTGGCCGCGTCCATCTTGTCTACCTCCAGCCCGGTGGCCTCACGCTGTGCTGGGCCATTGGTCTGGCCGGTCAACGAGGCTCCGAACCGCAGGATGTGCCAGTTTCCGGCCGGAGCATGCCAGCGAAGCACACCTTGGGGATCGACAAAGCCGGTCACGTCGACGACAGCGGTCGGATCGATGGCCGGCCGTACTCCCGCCGCGTCGTCAGGTTCCAGTGAATAGTAGTCCGGTGCCGCTGCGAAGCCAGCCTTGAGCTCGGCCTGATGCACGCGGCCGCCGGCGAAAAGGGCAAACTTCGAGACGAGAAACTCATGAACCGGACGCATCACTGGAGGAATGCGCACGCCCTGAGCAAGGCGTGGTGCCGCGGTCTCGATGCTCTCACCTGTCAGCTCGAGTCGGAACCGGCGGCCCGACACCGGGGGGAAAGAAACAGTACGTACGGGCAGGGCACCGGCTGCAGGGTTTTCGGGAACATCAATCGCGGTAACTGTGTGATAGGTGATGCCGTCCTCGCTGACGTGGAGGACGGCGGCAGGCCGCGGCGGTGAACCGAACCCTTTTGGTCCTGGCAAGCCCACTGTCACGGCGGCTACAGTTATCGGCTCGTCAAATACCTGCTCGATCCAGGCTGAGGAACGCTGATGGGGGTCCCGCGGCAGCGAAACGGAATGCGAAAAGGCCCCGTCCACGAGGCAATCCCAGCCGGCAATGGGGGTCGAGGCTTCAACGTTCGAAGGAAAGTAGGCGGTAGGAACGTCCGTGGCCGGAACTGCGGCTACGGCCCAGTCCTGGGCGAACCGGGTGTGTTCGTCCGGATCCGCACCCCATCGGGGACAGTCCTGAAAGGGTCCCGGAACATCGGGCAGCGGAGCGAGTTGTTGTATTATCGTGTCGCCGCCCTGCACTCTGGTTTCAGACCAGACGACTTTCTTCATGGCATCTGCCGCGGTGACCCACGGCCCACCCGCTGCGCTCCAGCCAGCCGAGGTGGCAACAGTGAATTCCAGTTCGAGTTCGCGTGCGCGTCCGGCAGCAAGTTTGACCGCGTCGCCCCACTGCTGCGACCCGTGTTGCACCTTTGCCGGCACGACGAGCGGAGTTCCCATGCCGCCGTCGAACATCTGCACTCCCCGGACCCCCACGCGGTGCAGCCAGGCCAGGTCCAGTCGGATGCCCTCGTGGTCTACGTTGCCGTCCATCTAATGCCACCAGGCACGCGGGCGGGCTTCGTCAGGAGGCGAACAGAAGCCTTGCCACAAGGCATCAAGAGCCGTCACCGTGTGTGGCTTTCTGTCGATTGGGCTGGCATCAGTGCGGGCATGGGTGGTCCTTTAATCTTCGGTCATTGTGGGGCTATTGATTGCAGAGTCAAGCGGGGTTGGCTTGGGCGACAAGCAGTTGACGCCGTTGCGCGCGCCGCTGCGCCTGGCGTTGCGGGTCCGGGACTGGCGCGGCAAGCAGCAGTCGCTGAGTGTAGGGGTTCTCTGGCGTTGAAGTGATGGTTTCAGCGTCGCCCGTTTCGACGATTTCGCCCGACTTCATGACGGCCACACGGTGACCGATGTGCCGGACGACTGCCAGGTCGTGAGTGACGAACAGGTATGCGACGCCAGTCCTCTCCTGAATCTCTATAAATAGATCCAGGACCCTCGCCTGGGTCGACAGGTCAAGTGCGCTGACAGGTTCGTCGCAGACAACCAGTTTCGGATCTCTGCAGAGTGCACGGGCGATGGCTACGCGCTGGCGCTGACCGCCGGAGAATTCGCGGGGCAGGCGCTGGCCGGCATTGGAAGGGAGGTGTACGTATTCGAGCAGTTCCCGGACACGACGGTCGGCGTCGGCACGGGAGACGCCGGTTACTACTAGCGGTTCGGTGAGGATATCGTTGACCGTCAAGGTCGGATTCAGGGAGGTGTAAGGGTCCTGGAAGACGGCCTGTATATCCCGGCTCAGTTCACGGCGTTGCGCCCCTTTGACGTGGGCGATCGAATTTCCCTCGAAGCGGATATCGCCACCGCTGACCGGCGCCAGCCCCAGGACAGCCCTGCCCAAGGTGCTCTTTCCTGAGCCGGATTCTCCCACCAAGCCTAGGGTCTCGCCTCTGCCGATGGTCAGGGAAATACCATGCAAGGCGCGGAATGGTGCCCGGTTCCAACCCTTGCGGCCGTATTCGACCACAAGGTTCTCGACATCAAGCAAAGTGTGTCCGTCGGCAATTCGGTTACTGGTCATGACGTGATCTCCTCATCAATATCAATCTCTCGGTGATGCGGGAAAGACGTACTCATTTGCCGACGGGACGGTGCGTTTTCCAAGGTGGATCCGAGCAACATGCGAGTGTATTCGTGTTGAGGGTGGGCGAAAAGTTCCGGTGCGGAAGCCGCTTCGACGATCTGGCCGGCGCGCATGACTGCGACGGTGTCGCAAAGGTCGGCGACCACACCGAAGTTATGCGTCACAAGAACCACAGCCATGCCGCGCTCGGCCTGCAGGTCCCGGATCAAGTCAAGTACCTCCGCCTGCACTGTGACGTCGAGGGCTGTGGTGGGTTCATCAGCGATGAGCAAGTCCGGGTTGCAGGAGACGGCCCCTGCAATCAGGACACGCTGAGCCATGCCTCCGGAAATCTCATGAGGGTAGGAATCGAAAACCCGTTGTGGGTCGGCGATGCCTACGCGGGCCAGGAGCCGAAGAGCCTCGCGCTCGGCCTCCTTGGCGGAGATACGAAGGTGATACCGCATAGGTTCGGTGAGTTGGAACCCAATTCTGTAGGACGGGTCCAGGTTGCTCATCGGCTCCTGTGGAATGTAGCCGATGCGGCTGCCACGCAGCCGGTTCCGCTCTTCGGCAGAAAGCGCGTTGAGATTCTGGCCGTCAAACACTAGATTGCGGGCCTGTGCTGATGCGCTGGCCGGGAGCAGACCCAGGATGGCGAAAGCCGTTTGGGACTTTCCGGACCCCGACTCCCCGACCAGTCCGAGCACTTCCCCCTTACGCACAGCCAGGGAGACATCCTTTACGACGACGGCTTCGCTGCCATCTGGTTTGCCATAAGCGACCCGAAGACCGTCCACGACCAGGAGGGCATCTGGAATTTGCTTTACCTCGGCTTCCGCCTTGATATTCGCAGTCGCAGCGCCGCCCGGTGTCTGTTGTTTCCGGGTACGTCGCCGACTGGGACGAGTGCCGGCACCGGTGCCCAGGGCATCCCGCAACGAGTTGCCCAGCAGCGCGAAGACCATAATGGTCACGACGATGGTCACGGTAGGCGGAATGAGTAGCCAGGGAGCGTTGAAAATGTTCTGCGAAGCATCGTTGAGCATAAGTCCCCAGCTGGCTTTGTCTGACGTGCCCAAACCCAGGAAAGCGATCCCGGCTTCAATGCCGATGCCAGCTGCCGCAACTTGGGAAGCCTGGATGATACTGGGTGCTATGACAACAGGCAGCACATGCCGGCGCATGATTCTGGGGTTGCCCAAGCCGGAAACGCGGGCGGCATCGATGTAGAGCTCCTCCCGCACTGCCCGGACCGAGCCGCGGACAAGTTGGAATGCCGAAGGGGCAATGAGTACACCGAACACGGCCAGAGCCAACGGAGTGCTCCGTCCGACGCGGGCCAGGACCACGAGCAGGATCACAATCGCGGGCAGGGACATGAGCGCGTTGCTCACCCAGTTGCTGGTCGCGTCCAACCACCCGCGGTAATAACCGGCGAGGATGCCAATGGGTACACCGATGCCGGTGCATACTGCCATGACGATTACGGCACTGATCAGGCTCGTTCGGGTCCCGTGAATGAGCTGCGCGAGCACGTCCCGTCCCACTCCGTCGGCACCGAGCGGATGGCCGGGTGTGGATGGCGGCGCCAAAGTATCAGCAAGCTTGCTGGTCATCGGATCGCCTGGGGACAGCTGCGGGGCAAAAACGGCAACGAGTGTGAGCAATCCCAGGACAGCAATGCAGACGACAGCCACTTTATCCTGCAGCAGCCGACGGAACATTCCGTGCCTGGCGACGTTGGCTTCGTCGGTCAATACCGGCTGAGGTCCGCCGGCCAGGATGTTCTCGCTCATGCAACACGCACCTTGGGGTTAAGCCAGCCCTGCACGAGGTCCAGCACGAGATTGACAATGACGACCATGGCCACAGTCAGAAGGACGACACCGAGGACAACCGGCAGGTCGCCCTGTCCGGCCGCCAGGTTGGCCTGCGTTCCAACTCCCGGAATATTGAAAACCTTTTCCACGACAACAGCGCCGGAGATCATGACGATGAACATGAGAGACAGGGTGGTCACTGCCGGCGGTGACGCATTACGGAGGGCGTGCCGGTACAGGACGCTGCGGGTCGGCAGTCCACGGGCGCGCAAGGTACGCACATAGTCGTACTGGAGGACGTCCGCCATGGAGCCGCGGATCTGCATGGCCACGGACGCAATTGCCCCAAGGGCAAGAGAAAGCACAGGCAACACAATCGACGACAACCATGCCGTGGGTGAACTGGCGAACGGAACGTAACCTGTCGCCGGCAAAACTCCCAGCTGAACGGCAAGGACCAGTACGAGGATAAGGGACAGCAGGAAGCTTGGAATGGCCTGAACGAGGGTCGAGACCACCTGCAGGACCCGGTCAATGACCCCGCCGTGAACCGCCGCGAGGACACCGATGAGCGCACCGAAGACGCTGGTGAGGAGTATGGCACCGAGGACGAGTGACAAGGTCATGGGAAGGGCCTGGGCGAGCAGGGCGGTGACCGGCTGATTGTTGAACCATGAATTGCCGAGATTTCCTGTGGCGGCGCTGGTTATCCACTCTCCATAGCGGATGAAGACCGGCCGGTCGAGCCCCAGCTCCTGGCGCTTCGCTTCGGCTTGGGCTGCGCTGGCAGCCTGACCGAGAATCTGCCGCACGGGGTCCTGCCCTGTGAGGTTCAGGAGGAAGAACGTGGCCGTAGCGATTACGAACAGCAGGGCAATGCCAGCGGCCAGCCTGCGCAGGATAAATAACAGCATGTTGTTGACTCCGATGTCATCATGACGAGCTGACGGTGTTGCCGGGCCTGCTGACAGGCCCGGCAACGTTTGATCAGCTCGCCGGAGCGAAGTTCCAGATCGGCGGGATCGTGGAGAACTTCTGCGGTTTTACGCTTACTTTTTTGCTGACGGCATACTCATTGTTGGGCTGGACCCAAGGGGCGAACCATGCCTGATCCACAACGTACTCGTTCAACTTCTTGAACGTCTGTGCCTGCTGGTCACCCGTTTCTTTCTGTGCCTGGCCGATCAGAGAAACAATTGTGGGATCAGCGACATGGAGAGTGTTCCAGAGCGACTCCGGGGTGAGTGCAAGCTGTGCCGAATCCCAGGATCGGTTGTTGTTCAAACCGAAAATTGCGGCCGGGTATTTTCCTGCCAGCAGGTCAGAGATGAAGGTCTGTCCGTTGACCGGCTCGTAGACAGGGGTAATGCCGATAGCTTTGAGCGCCTCGGTCGTGGCTGCCTGCTGTGCCGGGAAGATCGGAGACACGTCGGGCATTTTCAGTTCAAAGCCGTTCGCATATCCGGCCTCGGCGAGCAGCTGCTTGGCCTTCGCGACGTCATATTTATACTTGCCGTCGAGGGCTTCTTCGTACGCCGAGCTGTCCTTGCTGAACAGCTGCGTGGTCATTGTCCCGGAGCCTCCGTAAGCCTGCGTCAGGATTGCCTGCCGGTCGAAGGCGTAGTTGATGGCTTGGCGGACGCGGACATCGGCCAGGGCCGGCGCCAGCTTCCCTTCCCGGTCGAAGAGGTACAACCCGGACGTGGTGTAAGCCGGAAACGACACCACGTTCAGGCCGGACGATTTGAGGCTGGCGACGTCCTTGGACTGGGCATTCGCTGCGTCGATCTGCCCCGAACGCAGAGCATTCAACATGGCATTGTTGTCATTGAAGACGGTGATGTTGATCGTGTCGTACGGGTAGGATTTTTTGTCACCCCAGTACGAGTTGTTGCGGGTGTAGACGTACTTGTTGCCGGGCTGGGTCTGGGTTTTGTCCAGCACGTAGGGGCCGGACCCGACAGGTTCGGTTTTGAGGGACTCCTTGCCGGCGGCCGCAGGGCTGGCCAACATGCCGGCGTTTCCGCCCAGGTTGGGAAGCAGGGAAGGATCGGGCGCGGTCAGAACCAGCTTGACGTGGGTGGGGTCAACAACTTCAACCCGATCAAGGTACCTGAGCTGCCCACCGGTCTCGCCCGTGCCCTTCTTGGCGGCCTCCAAGTCGACTTTTACAGCTTCGGCATCAAGTTTCGATCCATCGGTGAACGTGATTCCCTCGCGGAGGGTTACGTTGAGCGTGGTTTGGCCTGGGTCGTAGCTCCAGTCGGTGGCGACGTTCGCTGTGGGTTCGCCGTTTTCATCGTTGCGCAGCAGCGAGTCGTACACGGGCTGCACGTACTGCGTGTTGGGGCCCGTGCCGAAGTATCCGGGCGAGAAGCTGTCCGGCGCCGCGATCTGCGACAGCGAGAGGGTAGTTGGCTGGGTGTTGCCTGGGGATGAGCCTCCGCCGGAACATCCGGTGGCGGTGGTGAGCAATGCCGCAGTGGCTGCCACCGCGACGAGGTACTTACGCATGTGTTTCTCCTGTCAGGAAGGGGGGGAAGCGCCACCTGATTTGGGCGACGCCATGCCGCCTCGTAGGCGGCATTTTTGCGACGGTGGTTTGTTTAGCGTGTCAAACCGCTGGTCAGGCCGTCTTTGGCCTCCGCAGCATGGAGCTGTCGCATCAAAGCGTGCTGTCGTCGGACCTGGTCGCGGCCCCTGTTGGGTTCGCGCCTGCCCTCGTATTCGCTGGAGAGCCAACCGCTCCAGCCTGTTTCCACGAGCGTGGAAATGATTTCTGCCCAGGGAACGTGGAGGTCCCGGAGGGTGTCGTCGATCTCGAAGAATTTGGTTTGGATGAAGTGCACGTGGGGAAGCACCTCGATCAGGTCCGTCATGGGAACGGCGAGGGGCTCCAGGTGAGCGGGCCGCTTCTTTCCGTCCTCAAAACCCTCGTGCCCGTCATCCACGCCGGCGGTCTGGAAGATACCGGTGTCGATCAGCAGTTTGAAATGCTGTGTGCCGGACTTTTCTATGAAGTCCAAATAGCTTTGGGTGACGGGGTGTTTGATCGGTGTGGGAGCGTGGATTTCCGGGCAGATGACGATGTCGAGGTCTTTGGCCAGGTCCAGGGATCGTTCAACAGCCTCAGTCCAGATTGGGTGTGGGTCCAATTGGAGGGACGTAACACCGAACTTGGGACGTATGGAAGTGAAGCCCAGTTGTTTGGCCATCCGCAAGTCCAGTTGGATTTGGGCTGCGCCTTCCTCCGCCGTCAGACTGCGGTTGCGCCACATGTCCGTGTCGACCCACGCGCCGTAGTTGGTCGGTGTGAGCTCATATTTTTCGAGGAGGTCGTGCCAGGTATCTATGAACTTCGAGGTCGGCGACGGATATTCGGGAATGTTGGCTTCGCCGAGTATTTCGATACCGGTGGCTCCCATGTCGGCGATGTCGGCGAAGACGTCCTCCAAGCTCATGGACGTGTAAATGTCAGCTGAGTAGCTGTACGTCGAGACGCCGTAGCGCAGCGTCCCGTGCGGGACCGGCGGCACGATGACCGCCTTGGCACTTGAGTGGAAAGGAGACCGGGAAACGTGCGGCGGGAAGTAAGGACGCCTCAAGTAGACGGTAACCTCCAAGTCGTGGACTCCCGGGTGCAGTCCGCCCGGTTTGGGGACCGTGATCGTTGCTGTCTCATCCAGTTGCCACCGCACGCCCTGGGAGTCACGCAGTTCGTCGAGGGTGAAGTTTCGGCCTTGGAGCGTCCAGGTGGGGATGTGATCCGGGATTCTCTCCCCGTCAATTATTACTTCAACTCCGTCCAGCAGGCTGGCGGCGGTTCCCCTGTAGTTTGGGTTGCGGAGCTGGAACTGAAAGCCGACAATGCGGCCGTCTTCAGACACATTCCGGAACCCCCGCCCCTGGATGGTTTCCCGTTCGAGCATGTTCTCAGTTCCTGTCTGCGTTAAGATGGTTGGCGATGGAGGTGGCACCGGCCACGGCGAGTGCCACGGAGAGAAGCGTCGGGTTGCACGCTATTGCGGTCGGGATGACGCCATTGCCCGCCACGTAAAGTCCGCGCACGCCCCAGACTTCGCTGGTGGTTCCGCACACTGACTCGCCGTCATCGGTGGGGCCCATTCGCGTGGTGCCTTGGTAGTGCAAAGATGCGCCAGGCGGAAATGTGAGGGGTTCCTCGTTCAAGGGCTCTCCCAGTGCTTCGGCAGCGCGCCGAATGGCCTTGCGGGATGCCTCGATGGAGGCATGGTCCCGTTCGGTGAGCCGGTAGTGGATTCGCATTGCCGGCATCCCGTAGGCGTCTTGCTTGTGGGCATCGAATTCCACCCGGTCGGACTCCTGCAGGTCCTTTGCGCAGAACCAGCCCAAGCCGACAATGCTTCCCGGCGCAGGAACATCGGCCTCTGCCAGTGGTACGGGAGAGGCGTCCAGTTGCATGACCTGGCCATGGAAGGGCTCCCGATCGGTGAACGGCACCCAGCTCACGCCGCTTTGCTGCAGAATATCCGGTTTGCCGCCCGGGCGGTTCTGTTGTTCCGGCAGGACGGGAATCTGCGTAAGGCGCACGGCAAAGACCGTCTGGGGCTGGTCGTTTAGGTAGCGTCCCAACGCCTTGGGCCGCACATCCGAGGCCCACAACAATTGCGGCGTCCGCAGAGCATCAGCGGCTATTACCACCTTGCCGGCACGGACCTCATGCTCCGCCCCGGATTGGAGGTCGCGAACCTTCACGCCCGCGACTTGACCGTCTTCCACGAGAATCCGCGCCGCGAGGGCTTCCGGGAACAGGGTGAAGTTTGGGTTCTGCCGTGTTACCTCACCGAATACGACGTCCGACCCTGACCAGGTAACCCGGCCATCCTCGTGCCGGACCACTGCCAGGGGCATAGGACGAACGCGCCGGTCCTCGGCCCTGCCGGCATCCAGGACGTTGCCCAGCCGCTGCCGGACGTCCTTGGAGTAGGGTGCCTCCTCAAATGCGTGGTCGGTGACGTGCAGCAAGCGCTCCGCTTCTTCCAGGAGTACGTCCAGGTCTTCAAGAAACGAGATCCGTTCGCGGCCGCCGGGCCTGGGGCAAGCCCCGGTCCAATGGGCGCCCATCCCCCCGACGTTTGACGACATCGCAGCTCCGGGCAATCCGTCCTCCCCTGGCTGCTTGTAGCCATCAGGAAGCAAGAAAGTGCCGGGACGGACCATCCGCGGTGCCTGTCCCTCAACATCTACTGCATCGGATTCGGTCCGCAGTGCGGGCATCCCCTCCGACCGTCGCTGAGCTGCTGTTCGCTGGTCAATGTCCACGATGTTTTTCACATGCATTCCAGGAGGATCAGCCAACAGCGGGCCTGCTTCAAAACACGAAACCGTGGCGTGAGGGGCCTTCTCGCTAAGGATTCTCGCATACGCGGCCCCGCAGGGTCCGCTTCCAATTATGGCCACATCCACCGATGCGGGAAACGTTCGGGTCATTGCCGGGATTGTCCGTTCAACTGGCACGTCCGGCCGGATCTGAAGGCCGGGACGGTGGTTCCTGATGTGGCCTAAGCCACGTTGCTCCCACAATCTTCTACCGGTAACCGGAAGAAGTCAAGCAGTTTTCACACGAGTGCCATCAGGGCAAAAAAACCCTGGCCAGGCCAGGGTTGTCGAAGCGGGGTTGGTCAGGCCGTGTTCGTAATCAGCGGGCCGACTGCATTTTTACGTTCCAGCAGCGCCGGCAGGTGCTCACGCGAAAAAATCTGCCCCAGGGCGAGTTGCACGCCTCCGGCTACGCCGCCAGCTTCCTCATTCACGGCGGAAAGCTCGATTTGCAGGTCAGACGCCGACACAGGAAGGAGCCTCTCCTGCACAGCTTGCCGGATGGGGTCAAGGACAAAAGAGCCGGCTCGAGCGAGGCCGCCACCAATAATGAGCAGCTCCGGAGCAAAGAAGCTCACCAGGGTAGCAACGCTTCCCCCCAATGAAGAGGCGGTGCGTTGCAGCAACTCGCGCGCGGCGCCGTCCCCTGCTTCCGCCGCAAGAGTAATATCCAGCGCGCGGACCTTCCCGGTTCGGGTCAGCACCTCTGCCAGCGCGGAGCTCTGGCCACTCTCGGCCAAGATCTGACCATGCCGGGCGATGGCGGTTGCACTGGCCAACGCTTCGAGACAGCCGATCCTGCCGCAGCGGCATAGCGCAATACCCGCCTCAGGAACCGCAACATGTCCTATGGCTCCAGCGAGGCCGTGCGCCCCCCGATACAGTCTTCCGTCGACTACCAGCGCGGCCGCGATGCTGGCACCCGCCCCGATATAGAGCATCTGTTGCGCCTTTGCTGCGGCGGGATTAGACCAAATCTCGCCCAGGGCCAGTAGATTTACCCGGTTATCCACCCATGCGGGTGCGCCCCAACGGGACATCAGGGTCTCCCGCACCGGGTATCCCTCCCATCCCGCTAGTACGGGCACCGCCGCCGGCACTCCGGTGTCAAAAGCCACGGGACCTGGTAGCCCCGCACCTATCGCCAGCAGACCACCTGGCACCCCAGCCTCACTACTGACCTCGTCCACCAGTTCCGCCGCTTGGCCAAGCACCACTGCAGGGCCGTCCGTCACGTCAGCCTGGATCTGGCGGGTAGCCCGGATTGTTCCGGACAGGTCTGCGGCGGCTACGACAAGCTCGTTGCCGGCAATGTCCATCCCGATCACGTACCCGGCCGCGACGTTCAGCCTGAGCCGTCGGGGTGCCCTCCCGCCGGTCGACGGACCCAGCCCCGCTAGTGTCACCAGGCCGGCGGCTTCGAGTTCAGCCACGCGCTCGGCGACGACACTCCGTCCCAGCCCCGCCCGGTCAGCCAAAGCGGGCTGGGTAATGCCTTCATCACTACGGATGGCATCAAGAACCGCGGCCAAGCCGGAGTAGCGGTCAGTCGGCATGTCTTATTCCTTCCATAGCGGAGGGCGGCCTCCTGAACGTAGTATATCCTTTCGACGGTTACCGGAAGAAGTCAAAGGAGACACATGGCGTACGAGACTGCAACCAGCCCGGAAGGTGTCGTGTACAGAGACCTTAACCGCAACGGACTGATGGATCCGTTCGAAGACCCCCGCTTGTCGCCGGAGGAGCGGGTCGCTGATCTGTTGCCCCGACTGTCAGCGGAGGAGAAAGCCGGGTTGCTATTCCACACGGTGCTCCCTGCCGGAATGCCCGGTGATGTCGACGCGCCCGGTCCCTTTGGGCCGGAAACTCCCCGAGAAGTCATCTCAGGGAGAATGATCAACCACTTCAACATCCATACTCTGGCCGCGCCACGCGAAGCGGCGCGATGGCACAATCAGCTACAGGAACTGGCCGCCACCACACCACACAGCATCCCCATCACATTCTCAAGCGACCCTCGACACGGATTCGCTGACAATGCCTTGATGGCCCTCGCCCCCGGATCAATGTCGCAATGGCCAGAACCACTCGGTATGGCAGCCATCGGTGACTCACAGCTCATTCAGGAATTTGCTGATGTTGTCCGCCGTGAGTACCTGGCCATCGGAATCAGGGCTGCCCTCCATCCTCAGGTTGACCTAGCCACCGAACCAAGATGGGCCCGTCAAGCCCAAACCTTTGGGCAGGACGCTGGTGCCGTTTGCGACATGGTGACCGCTTACCTTCGTGGACTTCAAGGTCAGCGATTGGGCACTGGCAGCGTTGCCTGCACCACCAAGCACTTTCCCGGAGGTGGCCCCCAGAAGGACGGCGAGGACCCGCACTTCCCCTATGGCAGAGAACAGGTCTATCCGGGAGGACGGTTCCAGGAACACCTTGCCCCATTCCGGGCAGCCATCGACGCCGGAACAAGCGGCATTATGCCCTACTACAGCCTCCCGTCCGGGCTGGAACTGGACGACCAACCCGTCGAGGAAGTCGCCTTCGGCTTCAACCACCGAATCATCACCGGCCTGCTCCGTGAGGAACTTGGATATGACGGAGTGGTCCTCACCGACTGGGGACTCGTCAGCGACCTGGACGTCTTCGGGCTCCCGTTCCCGGCGAAAGCGTGGGGCGTGGAGCATCTGTCCCCTGCGGAACGGCTCGAAGCAGTGTTCCATGCCGGCGCCGATCAACTGGGAGGTGAAATGCGAACCGATCTTCTACTCAAGCTTTTGAGGCAGGGTGCCATCACCGAGGAGCGGCTTGACGCATCTGTCCGGCGTGTACTCTTGGTCAAATTCCAACTCGGGCTGTTCGATAACCCGTTCGTGGACGAGGACGAAGCCGAGCGCGTCGTTGGGACCAACAAATTCCAGGAGAAGGGCCACCGTGCGCAGGTGGAAGCTCTCACCGTCCTTAAAAACGAGGAAATTCTCCCCCTCAAAGAAGGCCTGCACCTCTATGTTGAAGGAGTCGACCTCACTGTCGCCGCCCGATATGGCACTGTCGTAACCGATCCAGTCGACGCCGACATTGCAGTAATTCGCCTAAGGGCCCCCTTTGAACCCCGAAATACCTACTTCCTCGAAGAAGCGACACACCAGGGATCGCTGGATTTCCCCGCTGCGACCGTTGAACACGTCACGTCCCTGGCCACCAGAGTCCCAGTGATATTGGACGTCTACCTGGATCGGCCTGCGATACTGACGCCGTTCAACGACACTGTCGCCGCGCTCGTTGCCAACTTCGGGGCATCCGACGCCGCATTGCTCGACGGCCTCACCGGAAGGATCGCGCATCGCGGACGCCTGCCCTTTGAACTTCCGCGATCGATGGACGCAGTCCAAGCCAGCAGGCCGGACGTCCCCTCAGACACCAACGACCCGCTGTACGCATACGGTGCTGGAATAGGGAGCCAAGGTGTTACTGCTGCGAAGACCGCCAACGGAGTGGGGCCGAGGTGACGGGCTCTTAACGCCGGTGTCGACATGCGGCACAGCGCCAGGCAAAGGTGCCCGACGAATCAAAACAAGTTAGGAATGACGTGACAAAACCAACTGCATCCCAGCCGCTTGGCGTGGCCGCCATCGGCTATGCCTTTATGGGGAAGGCCCACTCTAATGCGTGGCGGAACGTGGCCAGCTTCTTTGATGTCCCTGCTTTCGAGCAGAAGGTCCTCGTTGGCCGTGATGCCGCCCAAGTCGCCGACGCAGCCAGAAAGTATGGCTGGGCCGAGTCCGCCACCGATTGGCGCGCGGTTATCGCCAGAGACGATATCCACATCGTGGACATCTGCGCCCCTGGCTGGATGCACGCTGAGATCGCCATCGCGGCCCTCCAAGCAGGCAAACACGTCCTTGTCGAGAAGCCCTTGGCCAACACTCTTGAGGAAGCCAAAACCATGGCCTGGGCCGCAGCGGCGGCACGGACCAAGGGCGTTCAGTCGATGGTGGGGTTCAACTACCGGCGCGTCCCCGCACTGGCCCTCGCCAAAGAACTAATCGAGGAAGGCCGACTCGGCACCATTCGGCACATCCGCGCCGCATACCTGCAGGACTGGCTCTCCAATCCTGCGTCCCCTATGAGCTGGCGTCTCCGCAAGGAGACCGCCGGCTCGGGGGCGCTGGGTGACATCGCCTCCCACGCCATCGACCAGATCCAGTTCCTCACCGGTGAAACAATCCTGGAGGCCTCGGGGGTGTTGAAGACGTTCGTCGCTCACCGACCTGGGCCGGACGGTCTGGAGGATGTCACTGTGGATGACGCCGCGTGGGCGACTTTCTGGCTCACTGGAGACGTGGGCGCATCCGTCGAAGCGTCGCGTGTGGCGACCGGTCAAAAGAACAGCCTGAAGATTGAGGTTTACGGCACCGATGGATCGTTGACCTTTGACCTGGAAAACCTGAACGAGCTGCAGTTCCTGGACGCCACAGCCCCGGCACGCGAACAGGGGTTCCGGCGCATCCTGATCAACGAGCCTGAGCACCCCTACATGAAGGCCTGGTGGCCGCAGGGTCACATCATCGGCTGGGAGCACACCTTCACGCACCAAATCCGAGACTTCCTCACCGCAGTTAGTACCGGCGAGGCAGCGTCACCCTCGTTCGAAGAAGGGCTGCAAGTGCAGCGTGTTCTGCGCGCCGTAGAAGAATCGGCCAACAACAAAAATGTCCTGACGATCGTCGACCGTGCGGCGTTCACCACCGAAGGAGTCTGACGTGCCCCGTCCCTATAGCCTGTTCACCGGCCAGTGGGCCGACCTCCCCTTCGAGGAAGTCGCGCGCCTGGCTTCCGGCTGGGGCTATGACGGCCTGGAAATCGCCGTGTCCGGGGACCACCTGGACGCCTGGCGCTGGGACGAGCCCGGCTACGTCGAGTCCAAGCTCGCCGTCCTGGAGAAGTACAACCTCAAGGTCTGGGCCATCTCCAACCACCTCAAGGGCCAGGCCGTGTGCGATGACCCAATCGACTTCCGCCACCAAGGCATCGTTGGCGCGAAGGTCTGGGGCGACGGCGAACCAGAAGGCGTCCGCCAGCGCGCCGCCGAGGAAATGAAGCACACCGCCCGGCTCGCCAAGGCACTCGGTGCGGACACCGTCGTCGGGTTTACCGGCTCGTCGATCTGGCAGTACGTGGCCATGTTCCCGCCAGTCCCGGAAAAGGTCATCGAGGCCGGCTACCAAGACTTCGCCGACCGCTGGAATCCCATCCTGGACGTCTTCGACGAATGCGGCGTCCGCTTCGCCCACGAAGTCCACCCTTCCGAAATCGCCTACGACTACTGGACCACCGTCCGCACCCTCGAAGCGATCGGCCACCGCGAGGCGTTCGGCCTGAACTGGGACCCCTCGCACTTCATGTGGCAGGGCATCGACCCCGTCTCGTTCATCTGGGACTTCATGGACCGGATCTACCACGTGGACTGCAAGGACACCAAGCTCCGCCAGACGGGCCGGAACACCGTGTTGGGGTCCCACCTGCCCTGGGGCGATCCGCGCCGCGGCTGGGACTTCGTCTCCGCCGGACGCGGCGACGTTCCCTGGGAATCGTCCTTCCGGGCGCTGGCCGCGATCGGCTACAACGGCCCCATCTCGGTCGAATGGGAGGACGCCGGAATGGACCGCCTCCACGGCGCCCCCGAAGCCCTCGCCGCGCTGAAGAAGTTCGACTTCCCGCCCTCGAGCACCTCCTTCGACGCAGCCTTCAAGCAGTAGGCACTAGTGAGGGCAGGCCGATGTGGCTGAGGGGAGCGGTCGGTGATCCTGGCGATGTCCTCGACCGTGATGTTGATAAACGCCGAGCGTTTCTTCAGATGCTGGAGCAGTTCCGTCAGCGGACATTAGCTGGTCCATATATGTCGGGAAGGTTCGTCCGCTGGCCCTAGTGTAGTCCGCCACGAGCTTGGGGTCGGTGGTTCTTCGGCCGTAGGTAAGCTCGATGTCGATGTCACCCAGCGGGTCGATCTGAGAGTCGAGGTAGCTCCGGAAAACCCGGAGCGCGTGGATGAAGTTGGGTTTGATCGGGTCCGCGTTGTACGCCTATGCCCTGTCGAGTAATTCTGACATCAGCCTTTCGGCGGTTTTTCTGCTAATCGGCTTCCCGAGCTTGCCATCGCCAGGGCGTTGCCCTGGATCGTAGTGTCCCACCATATGTTCCCGGCATTGTCGACCTGGACCTTCTCCAAGTAGCCGGCTGCTTCCATCTGGGCGAACACGGCGCCGAGTTTCAAATGTGGTGGCTTCGAGCAGGTCCGTCACGGCCTCCGCAACCGCTTCCCGGCCCCTGAACCTTCGAACGATGGAACGGGCCAATTCGGCCGGCAGTCCGGCGATGACGTCCGTTTTCGTGACCCTCATGACAAAAGGGTAAGGGTGTCTCAGAGATTGCGCTCAGGATCCTATCTGCCGCCCACTCCCACAGGTTGACGGAATATCCGCTATCGGCTGGGTTCAAGGGCTGACAGATTCCCGGCAGTGACAGACTGAGGGTGTCACCCGACGTTTGAGCCTCATCCGCATAATCATCGGATCTGCAACCTTTTTCGACGCCTACACCGTCCTGGCCATCGCCTTCGCGATGCCCCAACTCGTAACCGAATGGCACCTGAGCGCAGGCGAGATCGGAATGATCCTCTCCGCCGGCTACGTCGGACAAATCTTCGGGGCGCTCTTCTTCGGACACCTGGCCGAGAGGATCGGCCGGCTGCCCGTCCTGCTCATCACCATCCTGCTATTCGTATCCATGGACATCGGGTGCCTTTTCGCTTGGGGAGCCTGGTCAATGATCGTCCTCCGCTTCCTCCAAGGCATCGGCACTGGCGGCGAAGTACCGGTCGCCAGCGCCTACATCAACGAATTCATCGGGGCCAAAAAACGCGGACGGTTCTTCCTCCTCTATGAAGTGATCTTCCCCGTCGGGCTCATGTTCGCAGGCATCGCCGGCTACTTCCTGGTCCCGGTCTACGGCTGGAAGGCCATGTTCATCGTCGGGCGCATCCCCGCGGTACTCACCATCCCGATGCGGGCGCTGATGCCCGAGTCACCCCGCTGGCTCGCCTCGACCGGCCGCGTCAAGAAGGCCGACGCAGTCGTCAGCATGCTCGAAAAAGAGGCGGCCAAAGCCGGCCACACGTTGTCCGAACCCGTCGTGCGCCCGGTGGACGCCAAGGCCACCGCCCGCTCCGACTGGCGGGAACTGTTCAGAGGCATCTACCGCAAACGCACGTTCATGATCTGGTTCCTGTGGATCTGCGTATACATGGTCAACAACGGCCTCATCACCTGGCTGCCGACCCTCTACAAGCAGGCCTTCAACCTTCCCCTGCAGACCAGCCTCGCCTATGGTTGGGTAACCTCCGCCGTCGGCGTTCTCGCGTCCATCCTCTGCGCCCTGCTCATCGACAAGGTCGGCCGGAAACGCTGGTACTCCATAGCCTTCCTTACCGCCACCATTCCGCTGGTGATCCTCACCGCCCTCGGTGCCGTGTCCGCCACACAAGTGGTCGTGTTCGCCAGCGTCGCCTACGCCATCCTGCAAACCATCTCGTTCTCCCTCTACCTGTACTCTGCAGAGCTCTACCCCACGCGGCTCCGTGCCATCGGCACCGGGTTCGGCAGTGCTTGGCTCCGCGCAGGCTCCGCGATCGGCCCCATCCTGGTCGGCTACATCGTCGAAAACTACGGCGTCAGCGTAGTCTTCACCGTCTTCGCAGCAGTCGCCCTCATCGGCGGCCTCGTCACCATATTCTTCGCCATCGAAACCAAAGGCCGCGTCCTGGAGGAACTCTCACCCTAACCGGCAAGACCCGACAAAAATCAGGACAAAAAGCAGCGGCATGGACTTCCTGAAGTCCATGCCGCTGCTTTATGCCACACCTACCAAGTACCCCCGCTAGCTATCGCCGACCGGTTGTGGCGTGCTGGCCGGGAACTGGTGAATGTCACAGCCTCTCCCCTGCTCCATCCGGACAGCCACGATGACCCCATCTCGGGACCGTCCATGCAGTCCATGGCGTCAACACGGTGTCTAGTGCAAAATGGCCAGCTGACGCCGCATTGTTCCACCGCATCGACGGATACAAAACCCTGCTGGACCGCTCCTGCCACTCACTAGATGCCAGGCGCCGGAGTAGAAGGACCGCCGCTGCCTATTGACGTACGCCCCAGCCTGACACGTGCCATTAGCATCACGGGACCTCATGATCGTGATGCACCCTCGCACTGGCCCGGCCCTTCTTAATGACCTGACTGACTGCTGTGAGCAACAATCGTTGCGTTTGTTACGTATCCGACGTCAACCCTCGACGTTACTCCTTCTGCCCTCACCTGCGGTGACGTCCTTGCCTCCTGATCCTTTGATCGGGTGGTTGGAACCTGACCAGGCAAGCCGTCTCTAAGAATCCGTACCTCTTCGTCAGACCCGACGCACCTCATGCGAAGGGTCCGCTGGCAGGCCCAGATACCTGGCCTGACAGCGGACCGAGCTAGCCGACGAGTGATTTTTCGAATCGGGTTGTGACACTTTCCGAGGTTGGGACCTGCCTACGTGATGTCGTCGAAGCTAAGTTCACGGTTTCGCTGAAATGCCCGCACAATAAGGCCCAACACCGCTGCGAGAGGAACAAGGATCCACAGCCATTCGGCGAATCCCTCACCGCCAGCGAGGAAGGAGAAGTTGAGGATCGTAAGGACGATTGCAACCGCGAAGGCGACGAAAGCGATGATGGGCGCGACGGTCGCAGTCCAGATGTTCTCCTCGTCTTGCGACTTCTTGAAATACACCACTACGGCCAAGGAACTGCCGCACATAAGCAGCAGGACTCCTAGTGATCCGACGGCAATCAGCCAGGTATAGAGCTGATGGAACGGATCTGCACCGGCCACGATGAAAGCGCCGATCACCGCGAGCAGGGTAATTGCCGTAACAATGCTCCCAATATGGGGAGACTGATGCTTCTTGTGGCTTCGGCCAACAGCTGCGGGAAGAATGCCAGCACGTCCCAGAGCAAAGACATAACGGCTGATGACGTTGGCAAAGCCAAGGAGGATTGCAAAAAAGCTCGTTACAACAAGGACGTTCAGAATTTTCACCCAGACGGGGCCGACATATGCTCCCGCAATGTCGAGGATGAAGCCTGTCGGGTTCTCAGTGGCTACGTCCATGATCTTGTCTGTTCCCACCGCATTGCTGACAGTGAGGGTGCTGAAGACATAGAAGACGCCCAAAACCAGGACCGTGATGTAGGTTGCGCGAGGAATGGTCTTCTTTGGTGTGCGCACTTCTTCACTGAAGACGGGTGTTGATTCCACGCCGACGAAGGATCCCAGGGCAAAAAGTGCTGCCAGTCCAAAACCTGGGCCAAACATCAGCTGGGGTGAGAACCCCTCCAGAGTGAATCCGCCAGGACCGCCGCCCCGAATCAAGATTGCAAAGTCGAGTACTAGGATGGCGGCCACAGCGAGCACTAGCAGAACGCCCATGAGCCGGGCACTGAACTCGACACGGTTGTAGGACAATGGGGTCAGGACGGCCAGTGTCACAAGAGCCCAGAATCCCCAGGGAAGATCGATGCCAAAGAGTTCCATGGCGGCTTGCTGAAGGAAGACTGCGTGGATTCCGTAGAGACTGCTCAACACGGCGACGTACGTCAGCAGCGTGACGTAGGACGCCGCCACTCCCGCTCTGATGCCCAGGCCCTTAACGATGAAGGCGATTAACCCGCTGGCGGTTTTAGAGCGGCGGCTCATAGCCACGTATCCCACGGCAAATATGAGGAACACGACCGTAGCGAGAAGATAGATGCCCGGTGTTCCTGCACCACTCAGCATGAAGACCAGTGGTGTTGCACCTAGGAAGGCGGCCATTGGCCCAATCATGGCTACGACCGTGAACACCAGTCCCCCTGTGCCCATGGCGCCCGATCGAAGTTTGGACTGATCAATCTCTTGCACAGCGTTGTCCGGAATTACATTTGACATTTATTTCTCCTGTGGAGATGAATTCGATTGAAGTGTCTGCTCGGATCCCTTGTCAGGGAAGGTCAACAGGGGACGTGCGGCGTCATGTTTGGCAGCAACACACCGGGTGATCGACGCCCTTGGATTTGGGCGCGCCGCTCAACGCAGCTCTGATGACGTGATTGGGTCCGCCGGAAGGTTTCGATCCGCAGCTTCGTGGGCATGTGCCGGTCGGGACCCTGGCGTCAAAGGTCTAAAAGCATTTTCACTGTTAGTAGTATGCGCGCTGAGCTGAGGAGTCGTGCCGGATTCATCCTGCGCTGCGCACTCGGAGTGCTGGCGGCCAGCTGAGCAATAGAGCGTAAGAGACAATGTCTCAACAAGTGAGTCACTCGGCCGATTTGGAAAAGGAACTCGACGCCAAGACCGTGGTTACGGAATTCTGGCTTTTGGTTACTTCGGATGTTGTGACTATCAACGGGGGCGTCTTCCGCCAGGCAGCCTGTACATTGCTTTTGGCGCAGGCCACCTGACGGTCGGAGCAAGCACGTCAGAGTTGGAGGCTGGGTTTCAACCTGCGTTTTCAGCTGAGTGCTGCGGCATCTCGTCCGGCGCGGATGCCTGTGGCTAGGGCCCCATCAATGAGGGCATAAGATCCGCTGGCGATGTCTGCTCCGGCCAGGAGTACACGTCCGTCGCGGGCGTCGACTGCATCCAGTTGCTCTCGAAGCTGCCCAGGACCGGGAACGGCCCATGTGCCGCGGTACAGTGCGTCCTTGGTCCAGTTGTGGGTGGCAACCTCCAGCACTTCGATGTCGGGCAGCCAGGATCGCAGGACCTGCTGGACTTCGGCGGCCGACGAACCGTCAACGGCACTTGCATCGGAGCCGAAGGCTACCGCAATGTGGTCACCGCCGATCGGCCGGTCGTACTGCAGGAGCACAAAAGGATGGCCCTCGGGGGCGAACGCCATGTAGGGAATCCTATCGCCTCTAATCCTGCAGACTACTTTTTGTCCCCCTGAGATTTGCCCCGATGCGCCCAGCTTCTCCGCGTGCTGATGAGCTGGATCGAAGGTAATGCGGGACAACACGTTCACCGGCACGGCACAAACCACGGCAGCGGCGGATATTGTCGAGCCGTCGGACAAGGTCAAGGTCACTTGCGAGCTACTTTCGGAGACATGGGTAACTGCCTTGCCCATGACGAAGTCGGCCTTTGTATCCGAAATAATTCCATCTGACAGGAGGCTCATTCCGCCGACGATCTTATAGCGGGAGATTACGTCCAGCATCACGCGCCAGTCCCAGCCTGCCAGTGCCAGCCACCGCAGCGGCAGGGTAAGACCTGCCTTGTCCAGTGGAGCCTGGCAAGCTGCAGCCCAGAAGGACGATGTGATGTCCCGTTCGAGCCTGGACATATCCACTCCGTCGAGGAATTCACCCAGGGTCAGCTTGTCGTACTCGAGGGCGGCATCCGAGAACCGGGGTTCGTGGGGACGCTCGTACAGAGTTCTTGCAAGGTCCGCCAGCGCGGACATGCCCTTTTCCATCAGCCCAAAGACGGTATTCTCGGTTCCTTCCTGCAATTGTCCGTTGTCCAGGTACAGGAGTTGTTCAGGTGGGGCGAATTCCTCGAGGTTCAGCTGGTAGCGCTTGATTTCGGACCATACATTGGGCTGAAGCCAGTGAACGTCTGTACCGCCGAGCTCGATGCGTGTTCCGAGACGGTTTTCAGTCCAGGTTCGTCCGCCGAGGCGTTCGGAGGCTTCGATCAGGACAACGGATTTCCCCAGGTTGCTGGCTTCGCGTGCGGCGGCCAGACCTGCGAAGCCGCCTCCTATGACGGCTACGTCGTAGTTCTTGCTCATGCCTCGACCTTCTGGATCTCAACCGAGAATTTGCGGAAAGGGGCGTGGAAAGTCCAGGTGGACTCGCTACCTTGGGGGAAAAATGCAGAGTCGCCAGTACGTAACACCACCTCTTCGCTGTCTCCCGAAGAGATGTGCACTTCACCTTCGATGACCCAGATATACTCATCGGTCTCAAAGAGATACGGCACTGGTACCCCGTCCGGGTATTGGCCCTCGAGCACGCGGAAGACACCGGTGCGGACGTCATCGCGGCCGGGAACTTCCGAGAGTTCCCCTGTTACTTCACCTTCGACCATGAAGGGTTTGTATCCTGCGGACAGTTGGTCGGCATAGATCAGATGGCGTTGGGTTGTCATGGTGTGTCTTTCTTAAGGATGTCAGGCTTTTTTAGTGATCCACTGCAGCGCTTGTGGGAGCACTTACTGGTAGGGGTAGTTCCGCCGTCCGTGGTTGACGGAGATCCACTTGAGGCTGGTCAATTCCTCAATGCTCGAATGGCCGTTGAGCCGGCCAACGCCGGACTGCTTTTCCCCGCCGAAGGGAACGATCGGCTCGTCTGCAATAGTGGCGTCGTTGACGTGGATCATGCCGCTCTGAATCTCTTTGGCGATCCTCACTCCTCGAGCGATATCACGGGTGTGAACGGCGCCGCTGAGACCGAAGTCTGTGTCGTTGGCGATATCAATGGCTTCCTCGTCGTCGTCGAACTCAAGCACGATGATGACGGGCCCGAACAGTTCGTCGTGTGCGATCGGGGAATTCCGGTCGACGTTCTCAAGAACCACGGGCGGGAAGATATTGCCGTCAGGTTCTCCGCGCAGTACGGCCGTGGCTCCCGCTGCGACCGCGGCGGTGACCTTGTCGTCCAGTGCTGCGACCTGCCGTGCGTTGATGAGTGGTCCGATGATGGTGCCGGGCAAGGACGGGTCACCCGTAGGAAGGGCCGCAACTTTTTCGATGAACCTCTTCTTAAACTCTGGGGCGATGCTGGAGTGCACGAGCAGGCGGTTGGCTGACATGCAGATCTGTCCCTGATGTGTGAATCGGCTAAAGACTGCCGCGTCCACAGCGTATTCCAGGTCGGCATCTTCGCAGACAATGAAGGCGCTGTTGCCGCCAAGTTCGAGGATTGATTTTTTGAAATGGCGGGCGGCGACCTCACCAACGTGCCGGCCCACACCGGTGGAACCGGTGAATGCGATGACCCGGGGAACCGAATGTTCCAGGAAGTAGTCGCCGATGACCGGGATTTCTGTCACTGTCACGTTCAGCAGCCCGGCAGGCAGGCCGGCCTCTTCGAAAATCGAGGCCAGGAGGGTGCCGCCTGTGATCGGTGTTTCCTCGTGAGGCTTGATAACCACACCGTTGCCCGTGGCCAGAGCCGGCGCCACGGACTTCATCGAGAGGAAGAACGGGAAGTTGAAAGGGCTGATGACGCCAACCACGCCGACCGGGACACGGTAAACGAAGTTTTCCGTGTCTTCGACGGGTGACGGGTAGATGCGACCTTCAATGCGCAGCGGCAAAGTCGCCGCCTCTTTGAGGGAGTCGATCACAAGGCCAATTTCGAAACCCGCTTTGAGAGCCGTTCCTCCTACTTCCGCCGTGATGAGCTTTGTGATTTGTTCTCGGCGTTCTTCAACAATCCTTGCTGCCGCTTCGAAGACACTTCTCTTCGCATACGCATTGACCTTGTTCCAAGCCGTCTGTGCCGCAGCAGCAGCAGCGTAGGCTTCATCGATGTCGTCGGTGGTTGCGACAGGGAACTCACCTAGGGTCTTGCCCGTATACGGGTTCAGGTCGACCAGTACTTTCTCTCCTGAACCGGCACGCCAAGCGCCCCCAATGTACTGCTGTGCAAGCTGCGCAGTGTCCATGTGTTTCTCTACCTTTCGGGCTCACTTCCAAGCCATACCGAAGTTGTTTGCCAACAATGACATGCGTCACATAGAGTGCGCGTCGGTATTTCCACGGAGGTGCTTACGGATCTTTCTGGGAAAAGCCACAACGCTGCGAGCACGTGGCTGAAGGATGGCCTCCAGTTGTTGGTGCCCGTTGCCTTTGGGACTGCTGCGGCTGCACCCGTTCGAAACCGCTTCTGAGCGGAGCGGCCCGGTGTATCAGTGTTGGGCTAGTGCTTAGGACCCAAGACAGCGCAGCCAACGGCGGAAGAAATTTCTCATGGGCCCGACGCTTTGAGCACCCCCACCAGCGGCGTCCACGCCCGTCTCCAATGGTTCGTGCGCAAGGGGCCGGCAGGCAGGAGGCTTCCTGATGGGCAGTGAAGCGCATCCACGCCGATGACCACAATCAACGCGATGAAGCCCTCTTGGGCCAGGGCATGGGGAGGCGGATATTCGCCGTTAGCCTGGGTAATTCATCGCACTCTGTCGTTACGAAGTAATGCGGGAGCTGGCCGGCCCTGGTGAGGCTAGAGCCGCATCAGTATTTCCTCCGTCGAAAGCAGGCGGAACGTCTGCACACGCGTTGACTCGGCAGGGCCTCTCTTATTCCTGATAGATTCCCTGGTGCTTACGGAAGTTTCATGCATGCGTTTCTTGAGGGTTTCAAGCCACTGTTGCAGGTCATTTTCGGTGCTCGGGCCAATCTGCATCGTTTCCACAAGTTCCCTCCCCGACATCGGTGCGTATCGGGCGAAGGTCTCCTCTGGACGCAGTGCCCACGTGGACATGCGCTCCAGCTCGATGGCCGAGGACTGGATTTTCCAATCGTAGGAGGCCGCAATTCCATTGCTGTCATAGGCCCAGGCAGTGGCCAGGTTTTCAAAAATGAGTGACTCCTCAGACCAGCCGGTTAGGGCCGCATGAAGAAAATCAGTGTTGTGAGGGGGAATATCGGGTACGGCCAGGCGTGTTATTGCGCGATCGTTGATTGAAGCAAGAAGGGCTGCCGGATCCTTTTCAACCAAGATCTCGTGGCGGGGCGGCCACACGTCGAAGCTACTGTGGTCTCCGTGCATTTGGCCTACATGGAAAACGTATATTTGAGGGTACTGTGCTGATTTTTCTCGTCTCTCTGGCCGTGCTTCGTAATGCAGCAGAGAGCCGAGCTGCATCAGGAGGCTCGCTCCAAGAGAACCCCATGGTTCACGGACGACGATTCCAAGCCGGTCCCGCATTGACCAGTCGGGGAGAATGTCCTCCGTACGGACACGGTCGCCGTGCACGGAAATAGTGAACATGTCTTTGCGGATATCGGTAGCAACGTGCATCTTTCACTCCACTCCAAATCACCTGGCTGTCCTCATCCGCGGCGTGAGCGCAGCGGACCGGTGTAAAACAGTGGCACGCGAAGGCGAATCGCGCGTCCGTAAAAACACTGGTTTGGCTACCGGGCTTTGGCGCGAGGCCTCCGGGGCGAGAAGCGCGTCGTTACCCGTCGGCAAGGACGGTGTCAAGATCCTGTCGAGTCGGGGTGCAGGCGCGCCCATGCGGCAGCCATTTGCGCACGGTTCTCAAGGCCAAACTTCGCGAGGATGTTCTCTACGTGTGTTTCTGCAGTCCTAGGAGAAATGGTCAGCTGCGAAGCTATTTCGCGGTTACTTAATCCGCGGCCTAATAACGCTGCTACTTCCTTTTCGCGGCGTGTAAGGCGGACGGCAGTGTCAGGTTCCGCGGCGGCGATTCCATCCTGACCCGTGGCCTCCTGCAGAAGAAGGTCGCTGGCGTCTGTTTGAAAGCCCTCCGCGTAAGCCAAATCGAATGCTTTTTGGCCGAGCGCATCACGGCAACGTTCGAAGGATTCTTGGCGTTGAGCGCCGATGTTGTGAAAGCCTGAAAAGTGTCCACCCATAAACTTCCAGAGTCGGTCGGCGCCTCCGAACAGGATCGCCGCGCGGGTATTTTGCTCGGCCTGATGTGCGCACCATGCCAGAAGTTCGATGCAGTGCGCCAGCAGCAGCTGGTCGTGGACATAGCCAGCAATCTTCAAGGCTAATTCGCGTGCATGGGTGGGTTCATTTTGAATCCATTCATGAACGGCAAGGGCGTATTCGATGTACCCGCGCCACATGTAGTCATCGAAGTCATCGCAAAGATCCAGCCCGGCCCTGCTCAGGTCCGCTACTCGATTGCTGTCATGGTCGAATGCGGCGAGCAGTACCGCGATGCCGATGGCATCCATCGTGAGGATCTCCGTTGCGGGCCCCGGGGCGCGTTTGTAGGTGTCGATAGCCTTGTCCAAGAGCCCGCGGGCTGATGAAACCCTGCCGTGTCCTGCCTCTACGACTGCTGAAACCTGAAGCGAAAGGGCATAATTTAGCGCGTCCCTGGTAATTGCCTGACTTGAAGCGGCCTGTTCAAGAAGTTTCTCCGCGGACCGCAATTTGCTTTGTAGAACGCACAGATAGGCGTGGATGCAGAGGGCGTACTCACGCTCTCGCGGGTACGCGTCGGTATTCGCGGAAGCCAGCACTTTCCCCAAGGTGGAACGTCCCTCAGAGAGCTGGCCCACGGCGAACCAGAAAAACCATAGTCCTGCGGCCATGCGAAGGCTCCCAGCAGTGAGGTCAGGGTCCTGCAGACCATAATTGATGGCGGCCAGGATATTGGGGTACTCCAGACGTAGACGCTCTATGCGTTCCCGCTCGCTACTTCCGGGGAAAGCAGTGGTAATGCGATTGAACGATCCCTCGTAATGGGCGAGATGCTTGTTGTGCAGAACCTGCCTCTCACCGGAATCGTCCAATCGGGATTCGCCATAGTCGCGGATGAGACGCAGGAGGCGATATCTCACTTCGTTCCCGACGTTATCCGCCACAACAACCGATTGGTCCACTAATGAGGCCAGCAGGTCCAGAAGGCCCGACGGTGTCAACGGCGGTTCTCCACAGACTGCCTCTACGGCCGGGAGATCAAACGTATTCTCGAAAACGGTAAGACGGGCCCATAGCAACTTCTCGTCGTCGCTGCACAGCTCGTAGCTTCCTGCCGTGAGGGTCCGCAGCGTCCTGTGCCGGGGATCGGTCGATCCTGCCCCCGCTCGTGGGAAGTCCGGATGACCTTCCATACGTTCAATAATCTGCTCTATCGACAACGCCCTAGTCCATGCCGCAGCGAGTTCTATCGCCAGGGGCAGCCCGTCAAGTCTGTGGCAAAGCCGGGAAAGTGCTGCTGCTTGTGGGTCGGCAACAGAGAAGCCGGGCCGGACCAGCCGAGCGCGTGCAAGAAAGAGCTTGGCTGATTCTGAGCCGAGAACATCGGAGAGGCGAACTTCCGAGGTCGTATCTAAAGGCAGTGACAGTGGAGAGATATTGACCAATTGGCCGCCGTCAACGTAGAGCGCCCTCCGGCTTGTCGCCAATATCGTACTTTGAGTGCCGGATGCGACAAGATCTTGAAGCAGGAGAAGGCAGTCTGAGTCCAGCGAGTCGCAGCTGTCCAACACGACGAGAGCTGCGAGGTCCTGCATGAAATCACGCAACAGCGCAGGCGAAACCTGTCCGCTGTTCCTCATTCCGAGAGCAGCGGCTGTCCGGGCGCAAAACTCCGCGGGATCGCGGACTCCAGCGAGGTCAGCGAGGCATACGCCCTCGGGAAACCTTTCACTCAGGCGCTGAACCAAGTGAGAAACGAGCCGCGTTTTTCCAACCCCACCCGGACCGACCAGGGTAACGAAGCGGCTGACCTCCAGTGCGCTGTCCAGTGTGGACTGCTCAGTCTCTCGTCCAATAAAGGTGGTCACATATTTGGGAAGTTGTGCCATCAGGGTTTGATCAGTCATTAAACAATGCCTCTCGTAACGCCGCCATCCCCCTCGGAGGCATCCTTTGTCATCCAGTGGACGGGCGTCCCAGCACACGCCATCATGGGCTCAGCTCTTGTGCCGCCAGTACGGGCAGCGTTGCCGCTGCTGAAGCGCGGACGTGTTCGATGCACGCCAGCCGGGCCTGGACAGGATCACCGGCGAGGATGGCATTAACAATCCGCTGGAGGGCTTCAATCGTGGGCTGGGCGCGGTCCTTCATTGACAACGAGACCCGGCGAATCTGATGGATACGCACGTGCAGGCGATTTACGGCCTCGTGCAACTCTGTATTACCGGCCCCGGCCAGAAGGTAGTCGTAAAAAGCGTCGCTTGCCAGCAACGTGGCAGTCGTATCGGGACCTTCGATGGCGTTCCGTACAGGCTCGAGAGACTCAGCAAATAACTTTTTTGCCGCCGCTGATCCGCGCACTGCGAACAGCTCGCCGGCCAGCCCCTCAAGGACTGCGCGGATGTCATAAATATCTGCAGCTTCTGCGTAATTAAGTTCCCGCACGCGGGCGCCCCTGTTCTCGGTGAGAACAACAATGCGTTCCGCCGCCAGATGCCGTAGGGCGTCACGCACCGCGGTGCGGCCGACGCCGTACTTCACGGCCAGTTCCCGCTCGACAAGTTTTGTGCCTGGAGCTAGGTCACCATCCGCAATGGCCCGCCTCAGCACTTCTGGAAGATCCCGAACGTCTTCCGGCGCCTCATTCGTCTGCACAAGCGACATGGCCTTCGGTGCTCCTGGGTCGGTGAGTGGTGGTTCTTGATTGAGCATACAGATCTCATCGTGAATTGAAACGGGTAAATCGGGATTTTGTCGACAAATCTTTGGGCAGCGACGCGCCCTTCGTCGGGGGTGTTCCGAAGCTAAAGCGGAGCATGCCCGGCCGTGTTGGGGCGGGAAAAGCTGCGGATTTTAGGGAGTTCGGGATGGGCGGTGTCTCCACCGCTTCTGTAGGAGATGCAGAAGATACGTGGAAATACGGAGTTTTTTTGTCGACATTTATCTCTAAGCTGGCTCCATTGCTCGACGCGGTGCAGGAACTGACTGGCTCAGGTCTGTGCTGGTCGGGAACGGCGCTGAGGCCATCCGATCCATTCGGGGGCCAACGGCCCAGTACAGCACCGAATGAGGAATGGAGGAGAACCGGTTGTACAACTTGCACAAGCTGCTGTGGGACATCCGTAAAGATCCCACTCTCGCAGAGAGTTTTCGTAGCGACCCGCACCCGATCCTCGACCAGTACGGGGTGGAGGGCGAGGCGCGGACGGCAATGCTGGAGCTGGATTTCAAGAAGCTCCACAAGATCGGGGCGAACCCGTATCTGATCTATTTCTGCGCCATCCAGCTGGCTGTTGATCGTGCGGCCTATTACGCACAGATCCGTGAGGAGGAGAACTGATGGGAAAGATCGTAGGAGCATTCGCAGCATCACATTCCCCTGGAGTGACGGGCTGGCCGGAACGGGCCGAGCCGCGGAAGAGGGAAGCTATCGAAGGAGCCTTCGCTGAGGCCCGCCGGCGGATCGAGGCTTTGGAGCCCGATGCAATCATCGCCATTTCCGTGGAACACTTCACCAACTTCAACTTCGGAAACCTGCCGGCGTTCGCCATTGCCACCGCGGACTCTTACCTGGGGCCCGTAACCCCGGAGATGAGCAACTTCCTGAGGGTGGAGCAGCACCAGTATCCCGGGAACGGCAAACTCGGCCGCCACCTGTACGAGTTCGCCATCTCCAATGAGTTCGACCCATCCCTGGTGGAAGGCGGCCTCGATTTCGACGAGAATTTCTGCGTTCCGTTCAAACACCTCGATCCCGACTCAAAGTATCCGCTCGTTCCTATCATCGTGAACGGCGTAAACCCGCCCTGGCCCACAGCAAAGCGCAGCTACGAATTTGGCGAGATGCTCCGCCGCGCCGTTGAAGCGCAGGATGCGGTCGAACGTGTCGTGGTCGTCGGAACCGGCGGGCTGTCCCACTGGGTAGGGCTGCCCGAAGCAGGCCAGGTGAACGAGGAATTCGACCGCGACTTCATTGCCCGTATAGAGAGCGGTGACCCGGAGCAGCTCAAGAGCTACTCCCCGAAGGAAATCGACGCCGCAGGCAACGGAGCCCACGAAGTGCGCACATGGATTGCCGCTGCCGGCGCCATCGGAGCCCCGTTCGAGGTGCTCGCCTACGAACCGGTTCCCGAGTGGCTGACCGGCACCGCCGTTGCAGCGGCAACGCCCGGCCTGAAGCTCTAACCCCCAACCCCAACCCCCAACCCGCCAGACGGCTCCGCGCCCGCGGAAGCCGAGCATCATCAAGGAGAAATAAGAACATGAGCAAACTTCCCAAAATCACCGGACGCGATATGCGCGGCGTCATGTCCTACCCGCCCACGCCCGCTCTGCCCGGCGCAGACGAGGTGGAGGCACAGAACACCGTCGATTTGGCCGAGACCGAACGCATGATCCGCCAGCTCATCACCGATGGCGTGGACGCCATCGCGCTGAACGGCACCCTCGGCGAAATGGCCACGCTGACCCTGGACGAATGGAAAGCCTACGCCGAATGTGCGGTACAGACAGCGCACTCGGTCAACCCTGATTTCCCCATCTTCGTCGGTTCAACCACCCTGAGCACCCGCGAAACGATCTCACGCATGCGGTTCCTTTCAGATCTCGGCGCCACCGGTACCCTCCTGGGCCGCCCGATGTGGGGCGAGATGGTGGCCCCTGTGATGGAGAAGTTCTACCGTGACGTCGCCGAAGCCGTTCCCGACCAGGCCATCGTGGTCTACGACAACACCGCAGCCTTTGGCGGTATCATCCCCCGCTCGGTGTACCGCACCCTGGTGGAACTGCCGCAGGTCGTTGCCGTGAAGTACGCCGGCGGCGCCTCGGTCGGCTTCCGCTACCACAACGACATGGCCCACACCGGGGACAAGTTCCCGCTCATGCCCATCGAGACCGACTGGTTCCCGGCCTGGGAAATGTACGGCGAGGAACTCGTTGGCATGGCCTGGTCCTCCACCACCGCCATGGGCCCGGACCCCGTCCTTCACCTGCGCGACGCGCTCCAGCAGGGCCGCACCGAGGACGCCCGCTGGCTCACGGAGCGGCTGCGCTGGGCACACGAGCCCTTTATCGTCGGACAGGACTTCTTCGAATTCGCCAAGTACAACATCCCGCTCGAGAAGATCCGCGTCAACCAGGCCGGCTACATCCACGTAGGCAAGAGCCGCGTTCCGTACACCGAGGACCTCGTACCCCAGGCGCACTGGGACTCCACCGCAGAACACGTCGAGCGTTACCGCAAGATCGGCGCGGAGATCGAAACGCGACTGGGATCCCGCAAGAAGTAACAGACCAGGAATAGACAGAGGAATCAGCGAGGTCATCATAATGACAACGGAGTCGGTAAACCCAGACACGGATGCTCAACTGCGCCAGATCCGGGAAGGGATCAAGCAGGGGCGGTTTCCGGCCCATGTCTTCAACGATCAGCAGATCTTCGACCTGGAACAGGAACGGCTGTTCGGTCAGGCGTGGACCTTTTTGGCCCACGAATCGGAGATCCCGAAGCCGGGTGACTACGTCACCCGTTACATCGGAAACAACAATATGATCGTTGCCCGGGACGAGCACGGGGAGATCCACGCAAGTCTCAACATGTGCCGGCATCGCGGCAACATGATGTGCAAGTCGGAGATGGGGAACGCCTCCCACTTCCGTTGCTCATACCACGGCTGGGTTTACAAGAACTCCGGTGAGCTCATCGGAGTTCCGTACATGGCCGAGGGTTATGAAGGCCGGCTGAAGAGGAAGGACTGGAGCCTGGTGGGGGCCCGCGTGGACAGCTACGCGGGTCTGGTGTTCGGAACGTTCAACCAGGATGCGCCCACACTGGACGAGTACCTTGGCGGGTTCCAGTTCTACCTCGACCTCTACCTAAAACAGGGCTTGGCCGGCAGTGAAGTGCACGGTCCGCCCGATCACTGGATCACCGAAACTGACTGGAAAATTGCGGCCGAGAACTTCGCTGGCGATGGTTACCACACCCCGGTAGCCCACCAGTTCGGCTTCAATCTGGGGTACTTCCCCTCATCAGGCGCGACACACAGCCAGGGCTGGGCTGCCAGCATCCCCGGCAAGGGACACGGCATCGGACTCGGGCACACACCTGGACTTACCCCCTTTGCAGGCTTCCCGGATGACCTGACCGAAGAGATGCGGCGGAGCTTATCCCCTGAGCAGGTGGAAGTGTTCAGCAACACCCGCACCGCGGTTGGAACAGTTTTTCCAAACTTGTCCTTCCTGATGCAGCCCTTCAGCCTGACACCCGGCGAAACGGGTGTGCGGTTCGTGACGATGCGGTTGTACCATCCGATCGGCCCGGGAAAAACGGAAATGTACTCCTGGTGCCTGGTCCCAAAGGACGCCTCCGAAGAGTACAAGGAAGCTGCCTACCAGGCGTATACGCTCGCGTTCGCCCAGGCAGGTACGTTCGAGCAGGACGACCTGGAGAACTGGGCACGCGTCACCCGCATGGCCAAGTCCTCGGCCGTGCGCGGCATTGAATTCCCTTACATGATGGGCATCGAGAGCAAACAGGACCCCGACTTCCCGGGTCCCGGCCATGTGGTCAAGCCCTACGTCAACGACTCCAACTTCCGGAACCTGTGGACCCGGTGGGCGGACTACCTGTTGGGTGAGGCCTGATCATGACGATACTCAGTGCCGTTGACCGGACCGTGCAGCAAGACATTCAGGAATTTATGTTCCGCGAAGCACTCGCTCTGGATGAGCGCCGCTTCCGCGACTGGCTCGAATTTCTCTCCGAAGACATTACCTACGATGTGCCCCTGCGGGTGGTCCGGGAAGGACTGGCCGAATGGGAACTCTCCCCCAACGGCCGGATCTTCCAGGACAACAAACAGACCCTCGAAATCCGGGTACGTCGCCTCGAAACAGATTTCGCCTGGGCCGAACAACCGCCCTCACGCACACGCCACTACGTGACAAACGTGCTCGTGGACGCCGGTGGGCAGGACGGCGAATACGAAGTCAGCTCTTACTGCCTCATTTACCGCAGCCGCGGAGACAGTATCGAGCCGAACTTCGTCTCGGTGTTCCGAAAGGATCTCGTTCGCAAAACTTCGGACGGTTACGAGATTGCACGCCGCTGGGCAGCCATTGACCAGGCGGTCATCAACGCTCACAACCTGTCCATCTTCATCTAGGAGGAATGAATCATGTCTGAATCGACAGCAAGGCCTCAGGCGGAGAATCCGGACACCGGCGAAGTGCTTGAAGTCCCCAAGGACGGCGGCAACAGCGGCCCGATCGTGATTGCCAACGAGTTCGCGGATGTCGTTGTCCGCAAGGTCGAAACACGAAACGGCGTCCGGCTCGAAATATGGTCCCCCCGTCGTGGCACCTGCGTGCGCTACGACGCGGTTGCCCTTGATGTTTTGAGCTATCAGGAACCGGAGTTCATCACCAAACTGCTGAGCAGGACCCCAGGAGCATGAGCGAAACACTATCCGGGCAGCACATTCTGGTCACCGGCGGGGGGTCAGGAATCGCCCGGGCCGCCGCCGAACGCTACCACCGTGAAGGGGCAAAAGTCACAGTCCTGAACCGGTCCGCAGGTGGTGCCCAAGCAGTCGCGGAGGCCTCCGGCGGTGCCATTCAGACCCTGGTCGGAGACGCGACCGACGCTGGCGTCCTCCGGGATGCCATCGCGGCCGCGGCCGACGCAGAGGGACGACTGCACAACATCACCTGCGGCGTCGGAGTGTTCGACAACTACGCCAAGGTCAATGAACTCTCGTCCGAGGAGCTCTTGACCGCGGCCGAGGAGGTCTGGCGGGTCAACGTGCGCTCAACATTGCTCGCGGTCAATCTCGCCGTGCCGGCACTGCGCGCAGCTGGGGGATCAGTCACTCTCACCCTCTCCGAATCCGCCTTCAGCGCCATCGGAGGCGGCGTGCTTTACGGCAGCTCCAAGTGGGCACTGCGCGGAATTGTTGACCACCTCGCTGCCGAGCTGGCACCTGAAATCAGGGTCAACGGCGTGGCACCAGGCGGCACCGGGGGAACCCGGTTCGGCGGACTGTCGACGCTCGGGCAAACCATGACAGCTGACCGTGTGGAGGGCCGCGACGAGAGAATCGCCGCCCACACCCTGCTCGGCTTCACCGCCACACCTGAAGACCACAGCGGGGCCTACCGCTTCCTGGCCGACCCGATCGACGCCCGCATTGTCACCGGAGTCGTGATCCGCACTGACGGCGGACGACGCCTCTAGCAGAACCCCACCCCCCCAAAAAAACCAGGAAAACGGTACGCCGTTGTACTCAAAATCAGAATGAGGAACACAAATGGCTGAGAAGTCCATCGAAATCCGTAAGACCTTTGCGCAGGTCGAAGAAATCCGTACGTCGGCCGGGAAGGGCGACGACGGCGGGCCGCTGCGTAAAGTTGCGGTCTGCGCCGTGATCAAGAACCCTTACGCCGGGGAGGGCTTTGTCGAGGACCTCTCAGCGTTAGTCGAGGCATCACGAGAAATCGGAACCCTGCTGGGCAAAGAGGCATTGGGGCTCCTCGGCGCCCCGGTCGAAAGCTACGGCAAGGCAGGCCTCGTGGGGAGCGCAGGCGAGCAGGAGCACATCAACGCCGCCCTTACCTCCGTCTTCGGAGACGCCTTCCGTGAGGCCATTGGCGGGGGCGCAGCCTGGATCACATCGGTGACCAAACCCGCCGCCGCGGGTGCAGTTATCGACGTGCCCACGGCATTCAAGGACGAAGTCTGGGTCCGCTCGCACTACGACGCGATGGAAGTACGGGTCCCTGACGCTCCCCACCCCGACGAGCTGGTCGTCATCGCCGCGGTGACAAACCGTGGACGGCTGAACGCACGCGTTGGCGGGATGTCCATCGCAGAGGCGAAGGAGAAGGGGCTGTGACAGGATCGATCGCGGTCGTCGGAGCGGGCACGATCCTCTCCGGAGACTGGCAGTCACCCATTATCAGGGACGCCGATACCGTCATCACCAGGGACGGGATTATCACGGCCGTTGGCCGCAGGCAGGATCTGCTGGCCGAAATTGACGCCTCGTCCCATGTGGTTGATGCCAAGGGCACCACGCTCGCACCGGGGCTCATCGACTCACACTGCCACGTGGTCATCGGCGACTACACACCCCGCCAGAAGACCGTGGACTTCCTCGCAAGCTACGTACACGGCGGCATCACCAGTGTCGTATCCCCGGGCGAAATCCACGCACCCGGCCGGCCTAGCAGCGCCATAGGAGTCAAGGCTCTCGCCATTGCCGCCAAAGAGTGCTTCGATAACTTCCACCCCAATGGCATGACCGTTCACGCCGGTGCCGTTGTGCTCGAACCTACACTGCAGGAAAAGGACTTTGTTGACCTGCAGGAGGCCGGGGTTCACCTGGCAAAGTTCGGGTTCGGCCGCTACATGGATCCCGCCGACGGCGTAGACCAGGTCCGGTGGGCAAAAGAACACGGAATAACCGTGATGTGCCACTCGGGAGGGGCTAGCATCCCCGGCAGTAAGCCGATCACCCCGAAGCACCTCCTCTTGCTGGCCCCGCACGTCTGCGGCCATGTCAACGGTGGCCCAACCTCACTCGATGAGGCCGGCGTGGACCTCATCATGGACGAGACGGACATGGCTTTGCAGCTCGTGCAGGCCGGTAATCTGCGCTCGGCAGTTCGGATTATTAACCGTGCCGCTGACAAGGGCATGTTCGAGCGTGTGGTCATAGGGTCGGACACCCCAACCGGCACCGGCGTCATGCCCCTCGGTGTGATGAAGACCGTAGCTGAGCTGTCATCGCTCTCCAACGTCGACCCGGCCCTCGTCTGGGCAGCGGCCACCGGCAACAACGCCCGGGTATGGGACCTGCCGGCTGGTTTCATCGCCCCCGGCCGTGCCGCTGATCTTGTGGTTCTCGATGCACCTTGGGGATCAACCCGCGACGATGCCCTGGGCGCCCTGTCCGTGGGCGATATCCCAGGCATTTCAGCTGTTATCACCGGAGGTGTTGTCCGCACGCTGCGCAGCCGGAACACACCACAGGCTGCACGCGCGGCCGAGGTCACGCCCCGCATCGAGCACCTCGAAGCCTCGGGCCATTGAGCAATAAGCATCTAAAGGAGACAAAGACATGGCATTCAAGATCACAGTGGATCTTCCAGCTTGCCAGGGTTACGCAAACTGCCTCATCGAAGGTCCGGCGCTATTCGACATCGATGATGACACCAACAAGGCGGTCGTGATCGGCTCTGACGAACACGATGAGCCCTTGCGCACTCAGGCAGAAGCCGCCCGTCGCGGGTGTCCAGCGCATGCCATCCACATCGAGGACATCTGATGCATCGGGTTGTGGTTGTCGGCGGTTCCCTCGCCGGAGTACACGCGGCAGAAGCGCTGCGCGAGCGTGGATTCGAGGGGGAACTGACACTCGTGTCGGCCGAGCCTGGGCTGCCATATGACCGCCCACCGCTCTCCAAGGAACTCCTGCTCGACGGCATGTCGGCCGAGCAGCTCCTGCTCCGCCCCGCGCCCTGGTACGAAGCTCAAGGCATCGAGCTGCGGCTCAACACGGCCGCTCGTGGCCTTGACGCCGATAAAGGGCTGCTTTCGCTCTCGGACGGATCCGACCTTCCCTACGACGGCATGGTCATTGCCACAGGTTCCGCCGCCCGCCGCTTTCCCAGTGGCACGGCCCAGGCCCGCGTGCACGTGCTACGGACCCTCGACGATGCCCTCGGACTCCGTCCCGAACTCATACCGGGCAGGCACCTCGTCATGATCGGTGGTGGATTCGTTGGCCTCGAAGTCGCGGCCGTAGCCCGAGGGCTCGGACTGGACGTCACCTTGATCGAAGGATCCCCGATGCCCCTAGCACGGGCCTTCGGCACCGAGATTGGCTCATGGTACCGGGAGCTTCACGAAGGCAACGGCGTCCGCCTGATCTGCGGCTCATCCGTGCAAAGCCTGCAGGACTCTCCCGGCGGGGCCACGGTCACCCTCAGCAACGGTGAAAGCCTCAGCGCTGACGTCGTCGCGGCAGGCATCGGTGCCACACCAGCTGTCGAGTGGCTCGCCGGAAGCGCCGTCGAGGTTGCCAACGGTGTCACCTGCACACCGGAACTGCTGACCTCTGTCCCGAACATCGTCGCTGCCGGAGACGTCGCCAGCTGGCGCAACCCGGTCTTTAACGAGGAAATGCGCATCGAACACTGGTCGAACGCAGTGGACCAAGGCCGGCATGCAGCAGCAACACTGCTTGGCGAGAGGGACCCGTTTGCGTCAGTGCCGTACTTCTGGACAGACCAGCATGACAAAAAGATGCGGTTTGTGGGCCGCACCGCCGGTGCCACCGACATCCGAATCGAAGAAATGTCGGACGACAGACTGGTTGCCACCCTCGGCCGCGACGGCCTGCTAATCGGTGCACTCACCGTCTGCGCTCCTCGGCAACTCGCCAAATACAAAGTCGCAATCCAAAACCGCACAGCTTGGGAAGCCACCGACGCAACCCGGCTGGCCCCGGCCAACTAAATCTTCCTTTCCCACCCGAACCCAACAAGGAGACACACATGAACACCGTCAAAACGGGCGACGCACTCTCGCTCATCGAACTCTTCCCCCAGGACGAAGACTGGTCACTGCAGACCATGAGGCTACTTTCGCAGGTCGCAGTCGGCGGCTCCGACCTGTTTGAATGCGCACGTACCGCAGCCCGCATCGGCCGGGAAACCACCGACGGCGAGACCTGGCACCGCGAGTGGAGCCAAACAGCAAAAGACATCGCCGCCACCGGCTACGAAGCCCTCGAACGCGGCGACATCACCACCGCCCGGCGGGCCCTGTTCCGCTCCATGAGCTACTGGCGCCACTCCGAATTCTTCCTCGACTCCTTCGACGAGCGACGCACCGAAGCCTACGTCGAGGGCACCAAAAACTTCCAAAAGGCTGCCGAGCTGTCCGACGGACTGATCGAGCGGATCGCCGTACCGTTCGAGGGCAAGGAGATGGAGGGCTACATCGTGCGCCCCGACAACTCCGGCCAGGCCCGCCCCACGGTCCTCTTCCTTGGCGGCGCCGACTCCTGGGCCGAAGAACTCTACTTCCTGGGCGGAACCGAATTCCCGGCTCGCGGCATGAACATCGTCATGGTCGACACCCCCGGACGCGGCAGCTCGCTGCGCTTCAAGGAAATGTACAGCAGGCCCGACTATGAAGTACCTGTCACCGCCATCTTCGACTTCCTTGAGAAGCGCAACGATGTCGACGCGGACCGGTTCGGTCTCGCCGGCGTGAGCTTCGGTGGCTACTACGCCCCACGTGCTGCCGCATTCGAACCCCGCGTGAAGGCAGTAGCCGCCTGGTGTGGAACATGGAGCATCCTCACGGACTTCTACGAATTCTACCCGCCCCTGCAGAAGCAGCTCCAGTGGCTCAGCGGCTCAAAGGACGACGCAGAAGCCCGCGAGAAGCTGGCCAAATTCACCCTGGATGGTGTCGCAGACAAGCTCAAGATCCCCGTCTATGTTATGCACGGCACCGCCGACATCATCATGGACATCAAGGGCGCGGACCGCTTCGTTGAGGCGCTGACCTCCGACGACGTCACCGTCGACATCTATGACGGCGCCGGATCGCTGCACTGCAGCTACGACTACATGTCAGTAGCAGGTGCACGACTGAGCGACTGGTTCCTCCACCGCATCTAACTGCATCCCGGCTGGCTCCCAAAAGTCACTTTTTCCGAGGATTCATCTCGCTTCCCCTGCCACCCCAACGTTCCGCGTGGGGGTGGCAGGGGAAAACGAGAACCGCAGCTGCGTAGGTGATGAGGAACCGAGCACCACTCGCGCCCGGACCGGAGCGCTGAGGTAAATGACAGATTTCAAGGAAGAAGGACTCCACGTGGCCGATCTCTTGATCCAGCGCGAAATCGCCGAGATATTGCCCTTGCTCACCAAATACCCGCCATTGAAAACGAAGGACTGGGCTGGTCTTACATCTGGGGACAGGATGTACGTTCAGAGGGAAACTCAAGTGCTCGTGCGTGGCACAGTCGAAGACATGGTTCCGGACGGGTCGATCTTCTGGATCTGGATCGACGGCGGAGGCGGCCGGATCGCCGTCCACAAGGATGATGACGTCCGTGTTTGGCTGGCAACAGAACCTTCGGGTGCTCGCATCAAAAGACGCTTCAACGGTGCCGCAGTCACACATCAGGCAGAGGTTCGGTAAGAACCAGATGCCGTCTCTGCGAACAGCAAGGAATTTCAGATGCAGGTCGAGCCTATGGTTCGCTTCCTGATGCGTCCCCTCACTGAGCCGGGAGGCGCCTGGGGCTTTATCCTCGGCGAAAATACTGATCCTACTGCGGGTATCATTCTGGCCGCTGTCACTGTAGTTGCCTTGGCGGTCCAGCTATGGCTGATCTATAGGACGGGCCGCAGAGGAGAGCAGACCTTGGAGGACTCTGAGGCAGCCGTACACGTCTACCTTCCCGTCTGCCTGCACGGTGACCCGCTTTTCTATCATGGGTCCCCTTCCGATGATGAACCAGGGTAAACGGTTCCAGAACTTCCCTACCGTAACCACCGCCCCAACCGCACTTTAAGAACCTGACTACTCGAAATGGTGAGCCAATGATGCCGACACATGCCTCGATTACTGTCATCGCCCAGGACCGGGCCTCACGCGACCAGCAACTCGATGAAACAACTCGTCTGCTCCATGAGAAGCAGCCCCATTGCGGCCTCCTAGTAACACGACACACCTTCACGACCTTCACCGTTGCTTTACACCCAGAAATCGGGCACGGAACGATCCAAGAAAAGGACTTAGTCCGGTTGTAGGCAGTTTGTGTTGCTCCCACCCAACGCGCCTACCGCTCTGCTGCCCTCGAAGCGCGCACCTTGGCCCATAAACGCCTGCGCATTGGAAGCGGCAGAACCTTCGATTGTTTCGACGCCAGATCGCCTCGCGGCCGCTATGGACTATGTCCCACAACATCATCCTCGCGGCGCCGAAGTATAAAACCCGGCACCGCACACTTATTGAGGAGACCTCCCGCATGACTACGTCACCCGTAATATACCCTGCCCTAAAATCCGAACGCGAGCAGAAGCTCCTTGCTTCCGTGCCGACCGGCCTGTTGATCGGCGGTGAGTGGCGGGACGCGTCCGACGGCGGCACGTTCGACGTGCACGATCCCGCCACCGGGGAGGTGCTTGCCACCCTCGCCTCGGCCACAAGTGAGGATGCAATCGCCGCGCTGGACGCCGCTGACGTAGCCCAAGCGTTCTGGGCGCAGACCGCACCACGGGTGCGGGCAGAAATTCTCCGCCGCGCATTCGACCTCGTGACCGAACGGGCCGAGGACTTCGCGCTGTTGATGACCCTGGAAATGGGCAAGCCGCTCGCCGAAGCCCGCGGCGAGGTGACCTACGGGGCAGAGTTCCTGCGGTGGTTCTCCGAAGAAGCCGTCCGGGACTACGGCCGCTACCTCACCACCCCCGAGGGCAAGAACAAGATCCTCGTTCAGCACAAACCCGTCGGACCCTGCCTGCTCATCACACCCTGGAACTTCCCCCTTGCGATGGCGACCCGCAAGGTCGCCCCGGCCGTCGCTGCAGGCTGCACCATGGTCCTCAAACCAGCCAAGCTCACCCCGCTCACGGCACAGCTTTTCGCCCAGACGATGAGAGAAGCCGGCCTTCCCGCCGGCGTCCTGAACGTCGTCGCGTCATCCTCCGCGTCAGGGATCTCCGGGCCGCTGCTGAAAGACTCCCGGCTTCGGAAAGTGTCCTTCACCGGGTCCACCCCGGTCGGTAAGCGGCTGATGGCCGACGCCGCTCAGAACGTGCTGCGCACATCCATGGAACTCGGCGGAAACGCACCGTTCATCGTGTTTGAGGATGCCAACCTCGACAAAGCGGTCGAAGGGGCTATGGCGGCGAAGATGCGGAACATGGGCGAAGCCTGCACAGCAGCCAACCGATTCCTCGTCCACGCCTCCGTAGCGCAGGAATTCACCCGGAAGTTTGCCGCCGCGATGGGAGCGCTCACTACCGGACGCGGCACCGACCCCGCTTCACAGGTCGGCCCACTCATCGACGCCAGCGCCCTCGCCGACGTCCACAACCTCGTCACGGCCGCAGTCAACGCTGGAGCAGTTGTCGTTACCGGCGGCGCACGCGTGGATGGCCCCGGCTACTTCTACCAGCCCACTGTCCTCGCCGACGTGCCCAACAATGCGGTGATCCTGAGCCAGGAGATCTTTGGTCCCGTCGCCCCCGTCACCACCTTTACCACCGAGCAAGAAGCCATCAAATTGGCCAATGCCTCCGAGTACGGACTTGCCTCCTACCTTTACAGCAAGGACTTCAACAAGCTCTTCCGGGTCGCGGAACAGATCGAATTCGGCATGGTCGGGTTCAACGCCGGCGTCATCTCCAACGCAGCAGCGCCCTTCGGCGGCGTGAAGCAATCAGGTCTCGGCCGCGAAGGCGGATCGGAAGGCATCACCGAGTACACCACCACGCAATACATCGGCATCACCGACCCTTACGCCCGCTAACCACTACTTGTAAGCCGCCCTCGGGCAGCTTTGCACGGCTACAGAAAGGCCTGGCCATGGCACAAACTACGACTGGACAAGAAGACCCCAGCTCCCTCGCTTATGCGCTCCGGAATGGAAAAATGAACCGGAGAGCGTGGACTATTACCGGCATGCTGGTAGTTCTCCAAATTATTGCCTTTGCGGACCGGGCGGTACTCGGACTTGTAGCCCCCTCAGCAATGGCTGAACTTGGGATGACGACTACCCAGTTTGGCTTTATCGGAAGCTCCTTCTACTTCCTCTACGCGGTCATAGCCGTCATAACAGGCGTTCTAGCCAGCAGGTTTTCCGTCAAGTGGATCCTGTTCGTCCTTGGACTGACATGGGCATTGATGCAGTTTCCATTGCTGTTTGGCGGAGGCGCCGCAGCGCTTCTCGTCACCCGGATCATCCTGGGAGGTGCGGAGGGTCCTGCGACTCCGACGTCGCTGGCAGCAGTTCACTCCTGGTTCCCGGCATCGCGTCGCGCCCTGCCCTCAAACCTTGTCGCCATCGGGTCAACTCTCGGGCCGGTAATCGCCGCCCCCTTGCTGGGGTTTGTTATCGCCGCCTGGGGATGGCGCTGGGCTTTTGGCGTTCTGGGGATCCTCGGTCTGCTGTGGCTGGTCGCCTGGTTGGTCCTGGGTAAAGACGGACCATACGCGCCGAATGCCCGCGGCGCGTCTCTGACCGAGAATGACAACACAAAGAGCATTGATGCACCCGAAAGCAGTGCATACTCCTGGTTCGACACACAGACCCACGTGCCGATATTCAAGGCACTCCTCAGCGGAACCTTCCTCATCACCGCTTTTGGCGTGTTCACCAACTTCTGGACCATGGGCTTTTTAACAACATGGCTGCCTCAGTACCTGAAAGTGTCCGCAAATCTCACGATCGAGCAGGTCGGCATCGTTACAGTATTTCCCTGGCTTTTCGGCGCCACAGTCCTGCTGGTCTTGGGAATCATCAGCCGCCAGCTCATGAAGAAGGAAAAAAGCGTGCGTCAAGCGATGGGCGCACCATACAGTCTGACGCTCGTCACCGGCGGACTAGGTTTCCTGCTTGCAACCCAAACTTCAGGAGTGCTGGCAATCGTGCTCCTCACCATTGGCGCCGGGTGCAGCATCATTTATCCAATGGGAGCAGCCATGGTCGCCTACATTGTCGGCATGAAACAACGTCCCATAGTCATGAGCGTCCTGGGTGCAACGGGATCCATAGGTGCCATTGTTTCGCCCGTTCTGGTCGGTTGGCTCATGGAGAACGCCGGATATCGAACTGCCCCCGCAGGAACGGTTCAGACCGCAGAAATGGTCAGCTGCATGGTCACCGGAGTGAACCAATCCTTCCTGATTGCCGGGTTACTTCTTCTGGTCTCCGGTCTGCTCGGGCTGGCATTTATCCGCCCTGACCGAACTGCCAGGACGCTGCAGGGGTCCGTCACCCTTTAGCGTGCGCAACTCCTGCTGCGCCAAAGCACTCAATGAGAATGAGCACCGATACATCGCGGACACGGTGAGGTCGCGCAAAGGTAGGAGCGCACCACCACCATCCGGCTGATCGGGAAACGCTGGCCAAGGCAGCCCGGTGGGCGGCTTTTCGGAGCCAACACCCACCTGGTAAAGGCGGGCCGGGAACCCCGGCGCGCCTTTACTGCCGCTCCAATGAAGTACGACATTTGCCCGTAAGGAAGTTTGAACGATGAAGTTCGGTAAGCAGGCCGCCCCCGTTGCGGACATCAACGAGGATGACCTCGAAGTCCATCAGCCCAAGACCGAGGCCGCCGGCGTCAAGGCCGTGATGGTGGCGCTGGAGCGCGCGGTGGCCCAGGCCGGTGTGACCCGGACAACCCAGTCACTGCTGCGGTTGAACCAGCGCGGCGGCTTTGACTGCCCGGGCTGCGCTTGGCCGGAGTCGGACAGGAAGCGCAAGGCAGCCGAGTTCTGCGAGAACGGCGCCAAGGCGGTCGCGGAGGAGAACACCCTGCGTACGGTCGGCGCGGAATTCTGGGCGAAGCATTCCATCGCGGAGTTGGCGGAGAAGACCGAGTACTGGCTGGGCAACCAGGGCAGGCTCAGCGAGCCGGTGGTCATCCGGGAAGGCGAGACGCACTACTCGCCGATCTCCTGGGCGGACGTCTTTGAGCTGATCGGTGAGCATATCCGGGCCAGCACGCCGGAACGCTGCGTCTTCTACACCTCGGGGCGAACCGCCAACGAGACCGCGTTCATGTACCAGCTGTTCGCCCGGTCCCTGGGCACCAACAACCTGCCGGACTGCTCGAACATGTGCCACGAGTCCTCCGGCTCGGCGCTGAACCCGACCATCGGCATCGGAAAGGGCACCGTGTCCCTGGATGACATCCACGACTCGGAACTGATCTTCGTCGTGGGCCAGAATCCCGGCACCAACCATCCCCGGATGCTCTCGGCGCTGAAGGAATGCAAGGACAACGGCGGGAAGGTGGTGGCGGTGAACCCGCTGCCCGAGGCCGGGCTGTTCAACTTCAAGGACCCGCAGACCTTCTCCGGGGTGCTCGGGAACGGCACGCCGTTGGCCGATGAATTCCTGCAGATCAAGGTGGGCGGGGACCTGGCGTTGTTCCAGGCCCTGGGCCACCTGCTGCTCCAAGAAGAAGAATGGGCACCCGGCACCGTCGTCGACCGCTCCTTCATCGAGGCGCAGACGGCTTCGACGCCTACCGCGACGCCCGCCGGGAGCTGGAATGGGCAGAGACCGAGAAGGCCACCGGCCTGGCCCGTGCCCAGATCGAGGACGTGGCCGGAATGCTCCTCCGGTCCAAGGCCACCATCTTCTGCTGGGCCCTCGGCGTCACCCAGCAGCCGCACTCTGTGGACACCATCAAGGAAATGGTCAACGTCCTGCTCCTGCAGGGCAACTTCGGCAAGCCCGGCGCCGGCGCGTGCCCGGTGCGCGGACATTCTAACGTCCAGGGCGACCGGACCATGGGCATCTGGGAGAAGCCGAAGGAGTGGCTGTTGGCGGCCCTCGACAAGGAGTTCGGCATCCAGTCTCCGCGGCATCACGGCCATGATGCGGTGGAAGCCATGGAGGCGTTCGAACGCGATGAGGTGGACGTGTTCGTGTCCATGGGGGGCAACTTCTCGCTGGCATGTTCCGATACGGAGACCCTGGAAGCCGGCATGCAACGGATCGGCCTAACTGTACACATCTCCACCAAGCCCAACCGGTCCCACGTGGTGCACGGCCGCACCTCGCTCATCCTGCCCACGCTGGGGCGGACGGACAAGGACGACAAGCACTCCAGCGGCGCGCAGTTCCTGTCCGTGGAGGACTCCATGTCCGTGGTCCACTCGACGCAGGGCCGGTTGCAGCCGGTGTCCGAGCACCTGCTCGCCGAGCCGGTCATCGTGGCCCGGATGGCTGAAGCAACGTTCCGGCCCGCCCACCCGGTGGACTGGAAGGCCATGGCGGAGGACTACGACGTCATCCGGGAGCACATCGCCCGGGTCCTTCCGGGGTTTGAGGACTTCAACGCCAGGGTCCGGACGAAGAACGGGTTTGTGCTGCCCAACCCGCCGCGGGACACCCGCTCCTTCGCCACGGACATCGGCCGAGGCCGCTTTACGGTCAGCCCGCTTGAGTACCTGACGCCGCCGGAAGGCCACCTGGTGCTGCAGACCATCCGCAGCCACGACCAGTACAACACCACCTTCTACGGCTTGGACGACAGGTACCGCGGAATTTCCGGCGGCCGCCGGGTGATCCTGGTCCACCCCGAGGACCTGGCCGAGCAGGGCTTCCGGGACCGGGACCTCGTGGACGTGGTCAGCACCTTCCGCGGCCAAGACAGGAAGGCGGACAAGTTCCGCCTCGTCGCCTACCCCACCGCCAAGGGCTGCGCGGCGGCGTACTTCCCCGAGGCCAACGCACTGGTGCATAGGGAAAACGTGGCCCGCGAATCCAACACCCCGGGCTTCAAGGCCATGTTCGTCCGCTTCGAACCCCACGAAGGCGAAGGAGTGGCAGCAGAAGAGTCCGCGGCGGAACTGGAACCGGCAATGGCGGGCTAGCCTGGCGCCGCAACAGTGATCACCTCTCGGACATGAGTGTGAAGAGTCCCCCGGTGCGGCGTTTAGCCGATACGAGGTGCCCAGAGAAGGCAACTAGTACAGATAGGGCACACCCCAACCTGACGTCAGGGCAGCGGCGAAAAGCGCGTCAGAATAGGGTCCGAAAGGCTGTTCCTGCACATGCCCACTGTTGAGTCTTAGAGTCCTACCTGACAACCAGCTCGGAGGCGCCGACGACGGCAGCCCGAAGCACAGAGTTATGCTCAACGAGGCCGGAGACGTCGAAAATGCCTTCCTTGCTTGCCTCGCGAAACCGGTGGAGCAGGGCGTGCCGGAGTTGATGCCAAGATATTCATATGAAGTCTCGCCTCTTCGACCTCAACTCCACCTGGCAGTTCCCCGCCTCGCCCGAAAAGGTCTGGGCCGTCATTGCAGACACCGATATGAGTTGGCCCCAGTGGTGGCCGCACTGCACCTTCGCTGCACCGTTGGAGCGAACCAAAGCCGCGAGTGGGACCCAGGAGGAAATCCTGAAAGCCACTACGGCCCACCTGAACTTCAAAGCCTTCCTCGGTTACACGCTCACCATCTCAATACACCCCACAAGGGTAGCCGCACCTCAGGAAATAGAGTTCGACGCCGGCGGGGACTTGCAGGGCACAGGGCGCGTGGCACTCATCCCTCAGGACCAAGGCAAAGCAACGCGCATGGATATCGAGTGGCGCGTGCGCCCTACTCAGCGCTGGATGAATCTCATGACACCTATTGCTGCGCCGGCCTTCACGGCAGCGCATGCGCTGATGATGCGTCAAGGGGAAAGAGGCCTGAAACAAGCGCTGGCAAAGAATCGGGTCAAGAAAGCAGCGTAGACCCGTCTACATTCGCCTAGCCAGGTGAGGACATCAGTTCTACGATGTAAGCAAGTTAGCCGAGCTGGGGAGCCTTCGCAGCCCACAGTTCGAACGCGCATAGCAGCCACTACGAACGGGGGCCACAGTGAACCTTCATCCGACCCTCGCTGACAGCCTCCGCCGCCAGGAGCGCCCTTCCCCGAATGACTGGGAAACCACCTTCCGCACAATGGTCCTTTACGACCTGGCAGCAGATATGGAGCTTGGCTTCTTCCTCTCGTACTATCGCAACTTCGCTATCCCAAGCATCGCGGCCACTCTCTACCGGAACGGCGAAATCCAGGAGCGTCCCATGAAGCGCTCCTACGACACTGCAATCGTCCTTTACGAGCTCATCGCAAGCGGCCTCGATAGCGACCGGGGAGAGCACATGGTCGCCCTGCTCAATCGCGTTCACCGCAACGTCCCCGGCAGCGCGGACGATTACCTCTACGTCCTTCTGACCCTGCTGGTCGTCCCGGTTCGCTGGGCCCAGCAGCATGCGTGGCGCCCGCCCACAGGAGCAGAGCTAACCGCTGCAGCCCGTTTTTTCGCAGAGTTGGGATCCCGGATGAACGTACAGGGTATGCCGGAGACCTATGCCGAAGCGGAGCGTTTCTTCGACCAATACGAGGCAACCCACGTCTCTGCATCGATTGAAGGCAAAAAGCTGATGGACGCGACAGTTCAGGTCTTTCAGAGCCGTCTGCCGCTTCCTCTACGACCCTTCGCTGCAAGAATGATCAGTGTAATGCTCGCTGATGACCGGCTCGTTGGCGCCCTCGGGCTCCCCCGCAGCGGCCGAGGCTCCCGAGCCACCCTGGGAATTATTCTGGCAGTCCGCAACGCCCTCCACCGCCGGCTGCCGTTGCAGCGAAAGCCTCATTTCACGCCGGGAAAGGCCGGCTCGTCTTTGTACCCGGGCGGCTACTCGCTCGATCAAATCGGCCCCGTCAAGGTCCCTGACCCGTCAACCTTCCAAAGCAATGAACTATCGTGAAGCTCGAAAAGTAGCCCGCAAGGCCGAGCAAGGCTTTGGGTTGCCCAAGGCGCCAACGCTCCAGCTCATTCAGGACAAACTGGAACGGCAAAGAAGCCGCCCCATCATTGTCGACGTACTACCCGGCCTATCCGGATCGGAACTCTGCGGCGTGTGGCTAATCTGCGCGGACCGGGACATCGTGTTGCATGCCCCGGTGAAGTCGGCCTGGCACCGGCAGCAGATCGTCCTTCACGAGTTCAGCCACATGATTCTCTGTCATGACCTCGAAGAAAGTAGCGCAGACCTTGCCGCGACCTTCCTGCCTGACCTGAGCCAGGACGTACTCCGCGTGCTCGGACGCAGCAGCTACACAGACGGCGCAGAACTCATGGCTGAAGTCTTGGCCGACCAACTCGCTACTCGGATCATCAACAGCGACGTCGATGCCATGCCCGAGCCCTTGGCATTTCGACAAGTATTCGGCTGATGGAAGCGGTCCCTGCCGCCGCACTCTGGGTCCTGACCGTTCTCAGGCTTCCAACAGCGCTCGATGCTCACCGTGGAAGCGTCTTCCGCGCGACTATCCTCGCTGCGATCGCCTGTACCCTTTATGTCCCAGCGGTCTACTACACCGTCGACCCATTACTTGGCGGACGCAACCGCGTCGGGCTGGTTACCCTCTTGTCTTTGCTCCTGGGGTTCTGGCAGTTTCGCACGGCGATTCTGCTGGCAGCGGTTACAGATACAGAAGTACGACGGCGGCAGCTCGTCTTGGGCAGATTCGCTGCTGCCGCCGTGTGCACCACAGTGACGGCCGGCTTTCTCGCCAGCCGCGTGGATGGCACCGATCCCAACTTGCCGCTGACCTACGCTGACCAGCCCGGGATGGCAGTCTTCCTCTGGACAGGCTCCGCTTTCATCATGTGGGTCTGCCTCGACATAGCCCGGGTGTGCCGCAGCAACGTCCCGCACATGCACGCACCGGCCTTCCGGTCGGCTTTTTCCCTCATCGCAGGGGGATGCATCCTCTTCGCACTTGTCCTGCTGGACCGGCTGATCTACGGCGCTGTGGTTGCAGCTGAAGGCGCCGACAGTCAAACAGCTGCCGCACTGACAGGCTTCTACTGGATCGGAGAGACGGCTGCTGTGCTCCTGGTCAGTCTTGGATTACTTCTCCCCCGCATGGCGGGACGCCTCCGGCAGGGCATCTTCGCGCTGCGGGCAAGGCTACTTCTCATGCAGATCAAGCCAATTTGGAATGACGTTACAAGTTGCCAGCGTGAGCTGGTCCTGCAGGACCACCGCCCCGCTTTGCTCGTGTTCTTCTCCCGCCACGCGGAAACGCAGCTTCACCGGCATTTAGTCGAAATCCTAGACTGTGAATTGGCGAGTCCCCTAGCCCGCGAGCGCCTCAACGAACACCACTTGTCGGTAGTCGAACGCGCCGAGCTCTTACTCGAGAGCCGCTCCACTCCCGACCTTCCTCGTTAGAATCCAGGCCTCACACCTCTGGCATCCAAGGCGCCAGCGTTAGATGCTGTCACGGCCAGTCATGTCGCCCCGCTGAGCCTCGCTGATGAATCAACGTGAACCAGAAGAATTGCGAAGAGTGCCGTACCACTTTCGAAGCGACGCGGAGGAGTCACCGGTTCTGCTCCCAACGTTGCGCGAACAGGCACCGGAGTCGTCGCCACCGAGCCACAATTCGACCTTCTACAGTGCCGGCAACAACTTTGAGCTCGCCGCACCTCAAAGCGCAGTTGCAGGCTACGAAGCGTCGTCTGGAGTCCGAGAGGATATCCTGCGAGCGCCAACGCCAAGTGGTTCAGTCCAAGCTCCGCTCTCAAGCCGCAGAGATCGACCGGCTCGAAGCCGAGAGTTCGGAACAGCGGCTGAGCATCAACCTCCTCCAGTCGGAGGTCGCACGCCTTAAACGAGCTCAACGGACTAATGTGCAGGACCTGGCGCACACCGCGGCCCTGCTTGTCTCAATCTCCCGTGCCAAGGGAGTGGCTCTTGACGTCCGAACCTTGGACATCCTCCGCCGACGGGGTTGGTATCCAAGCAAACAGCAGGCAGGGGCACCTCGCCTGTGACCATGTCTATCGCACGTCTGTCTGCCCGGTCGGGTCTGCGCTACCTGTTCAAGACGACGATGATGGATGACTTGTCCGGTTCTCCCCCGGACCCCACCACGTACTACATGAAGGCGGGCACACCCCAGGGGCGCTGGATTGGCGGCGGACTAAACGGCATCAGTAAAACGCTGGGTGACGCCGTCACGGAAACCGACGCAAGAGCGGTATTTGACATGGCGGTGCATCCGCAGACCGGCACTCCCCTGGGCAGGCCGCACGCCCAACCTGCCGCTGTCGAGAACAAGGCCGGCCAATCAGCTCAACGGCATGCGGTCATTGGCTTCGACCTGACGTTCAGCGTGCCAAAGTCGGTGTCCGTACTCTGGGCGCTGAGCCCACACAGCAAGCAGCAGCAGATCCTGCGAACCCACCACGAAGCGGTCGAGGCGACCCTTGCGTGGCTGGAAAAGAACGTCATCCATACAAGGGCCGGCCGTAACGGAGTCGCCCATATCGGCACGCAAGGAGCTGTTGCGGCCGCGTTCGACCATTGGGAGTCACGAACCGGGGATCCGCAGCTCCACACCCACCTGGTTATCGCCAACCGCACACAACGTGCCACCGACGGAGCCTGGGTCACCCTCGACTCCCGGGCTCTGTACAAAGCAGCGGTCGCAGCGAGCGAACACTACAACGGCCTGCTGTTCGACGCCCTCCAACGGGACCTTGGGTGCGACCCCGAGAGCCGCGTTCCCCTCACCACAACGCACAACCCCAGCCAACAGCTCACCGGGATCGATGAAGAACTCATCCGCGAATTTTCCAATCGCTCCCGCCTCATCGACTTGGAAACTGATCGCCTTGTGGCAGCGTGGACCAAGGATCACGACCAGACTCCATCGGCTACGACCACCATCAAACTCCGCCAGCAGGCTACCCTTTCTACTCGCGCCCCGAAGCCCGAGAGTCCCACACCGCTGCACCAGCTCTCTGAACAATGGCAGACTCGAGCAATTGCCAAAGGTTTTCAGCCATCTGACGTCCTCGCCCACACCATCAACCGCTCCCGCGTCGCCCCTTTTACCTTCCTGGACTTCACTCCCGACTGGACATCCGCTGTCGCGACCATCGCCAGGGAACGGGTTGCCGGAAAACGCTCAACCTGGAACCGCTGGAACCTACTTGCAGAAGCGGAAAGAGTCTGCGCCCAAATCCGCTGCAGCACCTCATCAGACCGGGCCGCTCTGATAGATGCAGTCGCCACCGCTGCCGAACAACAATCAGTGCCGCTGAACGGATACCGCTATTCCCTTCCATCGAACACTGGCCCGGACCTGCAGCTCAACCAGCGGAGCGTTTTCGACTTCCATGGGTCACGCCTCTACACCGACGCTTCAACACTCGCCTGCGAGGACGCCATCATGACGGCAAGGAAGGACAACGGCGGACCGGCTGTCCGCCCATCAGTCGTCATGGACTCGCTGGACAGCGGCCGCCGTCTGCAAGTGCCGAGGCTACATGCCGATCAGCGCGCGGCAGTTGCGGACGTCGTCCTTAGCGGAAACCGGCTGGACGCCATTGTCGGCCCGGCCGGAACGGGAAAAACCACCACGCTGGGCGCCCTGAAGGCTGTTTGGGAAGCAGAGCACGGGGCTGGGAGCGTCATTGGGCTCGCTCCAGCTGCGGCGAGCGCAGCGGTGCTGAGCCACGAACTGCGCATAACCACCGAGAACGTCGCCAAGTGGCTGCACGAGTCAATGGGTCAGAGTGCAGCTACGAGGGGTGAGCGTTTCTTCCACATTCAGGAACTCCTGGGGGCATCCAATTGCAGCGATCGCCGGAGCATTACATTCGCCCAGGAAGCAGCCCAGCTGGCCGCAACCCAACAGCGCTGGTGCTTCCACCCGAATCAGCTCGTCATCATTGACGAAGCGTCCATGGTGTCCACCTTTCAGCTTGCTGCACTTATGCAACAAGCAAAGGAAGCCGGTGCGAAAATCCTCCTGGTGGGAGACCCAGGCCAGTTGGACGCAATCGACGCTGGCGGCGTCCTCGGTTGGCTGGACCGCCAAGGACTCACCACCCGCCTCAGCACTATTTGGCGATTCCACGACGAGTGGGAGCGCACCTCATCCCTCAAGCTGCGGGCGGGAGACTACTCGGCGATCGAGGACTACGAGCAGCATCGGCGGATCCGCCACGGCTCCTACCTAAGCATGCTGGACGAGGCGTATCTTGCGTGGCGGGCCGACAGGCACGCTGGTAAGTCGTCTATCCTGATTGCCGCAGACAACGAGACGGTCAGCATGCTCAACGAGCGGGCCCGAGCAGACCTGGTGGCCCAGGGAGTTGTGGATGCAGAGCTGGCAGCTCAACTCTCCGACGGCTTGCAGGCCGGTTCCGGTGACACCATCATCGCCCGCGGCAACAATCGCCGGCTCATTGACAGCGAAGGCGAATTTGTCCGAAACGGGACGCTGTTCGACGTCAGAGCGGTCAACAGGCACGATGGCTCGGTTCTCGCAGTGCGGCGGGAGATTGGGGCGAGCGTCGTACTCCCCCGGGCCTACCTTGAGACGTCCGTTGAGCTCGGCTATGCGACTACAGCTCACCGATCCCAAGGCCTTACGGTCGATACCGGGCACACGGTGGTCACCCAAGGACGGTTGACCCGCGAGCTGCTCTACGTGAGCATGACCCGCGGCCGGTCCGGGAACGTCGCGTATGTCAGCGAGGGCGACGACTCGGAACACCAGGCCGTGGATCCTTCGCAGCATTTGTCGTGGCGCAGCATCCTTGGTGAGGTGCTGGCCGCAGAGGGGGCGGAGCGGACTGCACACGAGGTCCGTGAAACAGAGAGGAGGAAGGCGGACAGCCTTGAACGGCTGTACGCCGAGTACGACTATCTGGCGCAGATTGCTGCTGCCGAGGACCTCAGTCGTTGTCTGGGAAAAATTGACCCGGTTGCAGTCCCCGGGCTAAGCGCATCACCGTCGTGGGGCGCCGCAGTTGCGGCCTGGCGCAAAGCCACAGCATGGGGCCGTCACGGCGCAGAGCGAGTCATGGAGCGGACCGTGCAGGACAGACATTCAGTGCACGACCCGATGGCCCACCTCAGCGCGCGGCTTCGTCGCTGCGCAAAAGGAACACCGACGACGGCGATAGACCCTTTGCACGAATCGTTCCCTGTGCTTGGACCCGAGTTGGCAGACATGATCGTCCAGGTCCGCGAACGCATCAGGCAAAGGACGGAAATTGTCACTTGGGCGGCCCTGACGCAGGATCTTCCGTGGAAGGACGAGCTAACTGCGGCCGTGGGTGCTACAGACTCCTTCGGCCAGCTTGTTCGTGACGTTGCCCTGTTCCGGGACAGATGGGGAATATACGATACTCACCTGCCATTGGGAGGTCGCCCGGCGGACTACGAGTGGGAACAGCTGGGCCAGCGGGAAAGACTCCAGGAAGTAATTGAGAGCGCCAAAAGCTGTCAGGCTGCCCCTCATCCAGAGATGAGTCCACCCGATATGCATCGATCCCAGCAAGTCGTCCTTACTAGTTCAGGCTGGCAGATCTAAGCTGATGTAGAGGCAGAACATTGGTCGTGAACCCAGCGGTGAAACCGAGAGTTGCGACAGCCGGGTTGGTACTGGCCAGCGCGGTTGTTCTATCCGCGGCCGCCCTCTCTCTGGTTCTCCTTCCCTCCGCCGGCGTTCCCGTCTCCGCAAAGATAGTAGGCGGCGCCACGCTGTTCGCTGCTGCACTACTTACCGGATGGCAATGGTGGCGACGGACTAGACAACGTCGGGCCTGGCAGGAACAGGCGACGGAACAGTGGAGATCCTTCAGCAATGCCAAAGCGCTTGGCGGCACATCAGCGGAGGTGACGCTGGTTAGCGTTGACGCAGTGCAGCCCACCGGCTCCTGGGTCACGATCAGATGGAATCGCTTCAACCACACTCAGCGGGCCTGGCTGGAGTCGCTTCCGGAACCGATCTGGCCCGGATCGGTCCTGCTCATCTCCCCGGACCCAGCCCAGGTTATGCCTGGCGCGCCATGGCCGGACACGTACTTCATTCAGGCGGTCGATTTTTTGGCCTGGGCTCCTGCCGAAGGGCGCGGGGCGGCTCCTGTAACGCCATCCGTTGTGAGGGCGCGGAATACCTGAAGCTCCTGCCGCTGACTTGGTCCCAAACCCTTATTCGAACATATGTTCTATAGTTGTTTGCGTGATCAAGTCCGGCTCGCCAGAAGACCTCGAGCGCGTGATGGCCCGGATGGACGCTGAATCCAGCCGCCCGATCGATGATCCGGCGCCTATTCGGGACTTCCCGAAGTATGCCCGGCCGTTAGTGTATGTAGGCGGAATCTATGGCAAGGCCGTTGGCTGGACCCACAAGTACGGTCTCATCGAATGGCTGGATGCCTCCGGCAAGTACCACATGGGGTGGGCCCACTCTTCGAGCATCAAGCGGGTGGAACCGGACGAATGGAAGGGCAGTTCGCGGCTATAGCAGGCACCGCGGTCCATCAGCGAGACAGCATGGCAATGGCCTGGTCCTCGGCGGAAGGACCAGGCCATTGCCATGTCTCGCTAGGGGGCAAGCTCAGTAGGCCCTCCCAACGGCGCAGGGTCAGAGACTAACCTCATTCCGCGCCGGCTCGCCGAAAGGGGATACCGACACCGGACCCTTGGTTGCGATGTTGTACGTCGGCTCCGGCGCCGCTTGCAGGCCCGCCTCGGTTGAAGCGCCAGGCCCAGCGGCACGCGCAGAACGTTGGTATACAGCGGTACCAAAGCGAAGGTCCGGGCCAATGGTCTCGGCTACGATCCGACGAGCCTCGCGCCGCTCCCCATCCTTTTCAAAGGAACGGAATTCCAGCTCACCCGAAACGGTGACGGGGTCGCCCTTCTTCAGCGAATTGGAGGCATTCTCGGCGAGCGCCCGGAACGCGGAGACGTTGTGAAAAACAGGCTCACCGTCATGCCAGGATCCATCTGGCCCCTGGACGCGCTGGTTCACCGCAACGCGGAGCTTGGTGTGGGCCACCCCCGACTCGCCGTAGGTCAGATCCGGATCTGCCACGAGGTTGCCGGCGATGTTGATCGGTATTCTGGTGCTCATATCGTGCGTCCTTCCTTCGCGGACGGGACTTTCCCATCCCACGCTTCAAAGCCGGCCTACGGGCCAGAAATCTCCAGGCCACGCGACGGTTCCTGTGCCGGTTTCACGCCCGCATAGGTTTCCTGGCCTTCAACTTGCAGGGAGGCTTCTGCAGCCGGAACCTTCCCGCCTAGTCCTGGCGGATCGGTCACTTCAAGAATTTCCTTGCTTGCGGCCGTCACCCGGCCAAGCACTGATTTGGCAATATCCACGCGCGAGGCCGGCTCCTTTCGGGACGTAGCTCCGGCGGCTGAATGCTCCGCTTCGATAACTGCATCAGCCCAGCCGGACAGATAGCTTGCTGATTGAGGCCCTCTATCAATTCCATGCGCCTTAAGCACCGTGTAGGCCACTGACTCCGCCTCGACTTCTGCCAGCCCGCGGTGGTCCACGCTGCTTCCATACAACTTGCCCACGTTGTCGTTCGGGCCGTGCAGCAGAACGTGCCCGAGCTCGTGCGCAAGCACCGCTGCCCGTTCCTCCGGGTTCAGCCAGCCACCCACCTGCACCCGGTGCTGGGCAAAGTCCGTGAAGCCGCTTGTAAGCCCAAACTGTGAATCCGCGACATCCACTGAGAAGCCATGTGCGCGGGCAACCGCAGCCAGTGACTCCCACAGCCTCGGCACCTCGACCGATATGAGTGCAGCTGCTCGAGGAACCAGCAGCGGGGTACCCTCGGTCTGGGAGACGTCGAAGACCGCCTGGCCCCGCCAGCCTGTGATGAGCGTCTTCTTCCCCTCGTCAACGGCGCCCGTGGGAGCCTTGTCGCCAACAGGGATGCGGTGACGCGTGCCGTCAGGCAAGAGCACCTGTTGAACGCTGGCCGTCCTTGGCGCAATCACCCACAAAGCATGCTCACCACGAAGAACAGTCCGCCCGTGCCGCTCCCATTCCTTGTAGCCGGCCACGAGCGTGGGCTCGTCGGTACCGCGCTGTGCCATCTGCATCATCAGCAGGGCAACATTCCCGCCGGAATAGCGCCACAGGCTGGCGGAAGCGTCAAGGAGAACCTGCCAATGTGACGGCGACTCGACAGCCTTTTCAAGAATCGAGTGCAGCCCGTCCATCAATGCAGCAACACGTTCCTCAGGCGCCATTCGCCGAGTCTCCAACACGGAGTTAAGGCCAGCGGAGGGGCTTGACGGAACTTCGGGTGCAGCGGCCACGACAGCCACCCTTCTGCTTCTTGGACCGCAGCTAAGCTGCGCAGACACCGGTTCATGGTCACCGAATCATCCGAGCGACATGACTCAGAATTCGGGTACCAATTGGTGGCACGCCTTGCACCAGTCGAGGAAGGCCGGATCGTCGTTCGCAAGCATGCGCGGTGCGGGCTCCTTGTGCGCCTGCAGTCCGACGCATCCGGCCGCCCTGGTGTGGGCCCTCAGGCGTTCGACGGCGTGTGGGAGCCTTTCGTGAAAGGCGAGCGGCCCGAAGCCGGGATCGTCCGTCGTGTAGGAGGCCAACTCCGCGCGGTGCAGCGCGTACAATTCGGCCACGATCTCAGGGTGACGCCACCAGCAGTCCGGGACGACCGACGTCGTCAGTTGGTAGGTGGCCACGAGCCATCGCACCCACGCAAATAGCGATCGCCATGCCTCCTGTGATTGCTCGGTCGTCATCTCCCGCCAGCGGCGGGTCACGGACTTGGGCCCAGCCTGTCCGGCAAATGCCGACCTGAAAAGTTGTGCAGTAATCTCGTCGTCCCCAAAGGAACCTGAGGAGGGAACATCAAACTCATCGACGTTGTCACGGCTATGCATCAGGAGCCCCTTCGGTCTTCTGTTGACGCTGCTTGTGCCCGTCGGCCAACAGGCGCTCCATCTCAGCCTTCAGGCGGCGCAGTTCCCCGGCGTCCTTGCGCTTGTGCCATTCCAGGAGATCCAACAAAATGGGCCGCGTGCGCCGACCCAGCATGAGTGCGGTGCCAGCTGGGAGGCGTCGAATCTCGTCCAAGGCGATCACCGGACGGTCGCGAAGCTGTTCGCCGTCCTGCCGGCCCTGTGACGACCAGGAACGCGTGGTGAGCGTCAAGCTGCGCTCGCCGAGCAGACCGGCGAGCGACCGGAGGTCGTGTTCGTCAGATCCGCCTCCGAAAATCACCTTGATGATGGCGGAGTCCCATATTGTTGACGCTTCATCGATGGACCAGCCCGAGCGGGCCTGAGAAAGGGATTGGAGGACGACGAGGGTGGAGATGCCGATGCCGCCGCCATCAGCCAGCGCCACGGGTAAGCCCGGCCAGGGAGCCAGGTTGGCGATCTCATCGAGTATGAGGGACAGCGGCGGCTCAAGCCTGCCGCCTGGCGAAACGAATGCCATTTCGCGTGCCGCGCTGTCAATGTCGTCGATCAGGGCGGACAGGTATGGACCGGCAGCAGCCGCGCCTGCGCGCGTGCCGATCAAATAGAGCGTGCCCCGTTCCCGAATGAACGCCTTCGGATCAAACTCCTCGGACTCATCCTGCGGGTTCAGTGCAGCCAAAACCTTCGGTGAAGACAGCGGGGCAACCGCTGCCGAGACACCGATCCAGGAGTTCGAGGTATTCCGCGGGTCGTCTTCCAGGATTCCCATCAGGTCTGACTGCCAACCAAGCGCCGCGCCAGGCCTGCCCAGCACTTCCAGCGCTTCCCGGGCAAGCACAGGGCTGGAGGACCAGCGTCGGAATGATGCCACTCCCTCGCCGGACAGGGCAGCAGCATGGAGCAGGCATTGGAGGACGATCAGCGAGCGCTTCTGCCACGCAGCATTTTCGCCCTTCATCTCCGTGTCCGCGGTAATGACCAGCGCTCGCCGGGTGGCAACGTCCGGGTCCTCACATCCCCGCACCGGTGACCAGCGGAGGGACGACGGCAAGCCTGACATGCCCTGGGGATCGAACACCGTCACCGGGCGCCCGTCAGAAGCCCTTGCCTTCATGGTCACTACAAGGTTGTCAGCCCGGGTAGACGTCGTTACGACGGCACCGGGCGCGTCGAGGATCGCATTGATCACCACGTAGAGGCCCTTGCCGGACCGGGGAGCACCCTGGATCACCATCGATTCTTCAGTGGAAACGTGGACCGTGACGCCGCGGGATCGGCCCAGGGTCCAGGACAGATCCTGCACCGAAGGCTTCACCAGTCCCGGGCGCGTGAACTTCCCCCGCTTCTGCACCGCCCTCGCCCCAAAGTCGTGGACGATTTCGGCGCGACGGGCAACGCCGTCCCGGTTCAGGATGTCCTGCCGGAGCCATGCCCCCGATTGCTTCCACCGCCTCCACGCAACCAGCGCAGCCACGGCGAGCGCTCCGACCAGCAGCAGGGCCGGAGCCAGGATCCACCAAACGCTGTCCGTGCCGACTGCGCAGTCCCCACGGCGGATGACTATCCAGTCCATCCTGTTGGCCAAAAGTCCGACGACGGCACCCGGGTTGAAGGGCGACGGCGGCAAGGCGCCGCAGTGCCAAGAGATCGCGAGCTGCGCTGCGGCCTGCACCACGGCGCAGAGACATATGTAGGCCGCCGCTCCAACGAGGGCAACGGCGACCAGCGGATTGTCACTTGCAGCGCGGGAACTCACTGGCCGTCTCACAGCATCCTGTCGTCTGTCCCAAAAACGGCCAGCTCGTCCGTTGTCACACGGTTGGCTACGATGAAGGACCGGTTTCCGACTTTCCAGAGACCTACGCCCTTCGGAAGGTTCTCAACGTGCTCGCACTCAGCTTCCGTGAGGCCCAAGGCTTCCTTTGTAAGCCGCATGGCATCATGCTTCTGGCGGTAAATGATCCTGGTATCTGCTTCGGTTAGAAGGCCGAGGGCTTTCTGCCGATGTCCGCTGGTGCTGTCACCGATCTCGTTGAGGTCAGCGACCTTATGCATGATCAGCAGGTTGGCAATGCCGTATGTTCTGGCAAGGCGCCACTGCTCGCTCATCTTCGCCAACATGTAGGGATCGGCGAGCATCCGCCAACCTTCGTCGTACACGACAAGGCGCTTGCCGCCGTCGGGATTGGTGATTGCCGCCTCGAGCCAGGTGGCGCCGCAAGCGGCGGCTAGCGAAAGGGCCTGCTCTGACGCTCCGATGAGGGCGGAGGTATCCATCACCATCATTGGGGCGTCCGCGTCGAAGGCTACGGTGGACGGAGCATCGAACATGCCCTCCAGATCACCGGACACCGTGCGCCGAAGGGAATGGCTGACGGCGGTTCCTCCCTCTGCACCGACGAGGGCCACCATCTCCTTCGAGGGTCGCAGTAGGTGGTCCAGCACCATGGGCAGCGTGGGGCTGGAGTTTTCCGCCATGGTTTCCATGAGGGCGATATCCAACGCTGTGTGCTCGACGGGGCGGAGCGGCAGTCCTTGGCGCATGAGGGACACCAAGGCGACCAGGAGGTACCGGCGGCGCTGGCGAACGACAGCCTGCCACTGTGCCTCGGTAAGGGCGCTGGACCGTGGCCCGGCGTCCAGGGGATTTACTCGTGCGGGACGGCCCGGTCCGACGGAAATGACCTTTCCGCCTACAGCTTTGGCGACGGCAACCCACTCACCCTTGGGGTCGGAAGCGACGGCAGCTTTCCTGCCCAACGTGATGGACCGCGCGACGAGCGACTTGCCGCACATCGATTTACCCGTGCCGACTGTTCCGATCACGACGATGGACGGCCCGCTGATGATGCCCTTGTCGTAAAGGATCCAGGGATCGTAGGAGAAGGCTCCTGACCCGAAGACGTCGGTTCCGATGTAGGTGCCTTCGTGCCCCAGCCCGGACTCTGTGAGGAACGGGTAGGCGGCCGCGAAGGTCATGGTTGAGGCGCGGTGGGGCGCGGGACGCAACCGGTGGGGGCCACGAAGCGAGTTCGGCTCTTTGCTCCCCCAATCGCCCATGAAGCGTAACTTCTGAGGTTCCGGCTGCTCGTGCTCCAAGGGAGCAAGCGGCCACCCGGACGCCCGTGCTGCCGGCCGCCGTCGTGCTTTCCGCTCGTCCCGGTTCATGCCCGACGGAAGATATTCGAAGCTGGCCCTGGTCATCTTCATTGCAGTCCCCTTCCTAATGGCAGCCCGCTGGCAACAAACGCCGCCCATTGCTGTCCGTACAGCAGGCGCAGTTCCACGAATGCTCCGGAGGCGGCGGACTCAAGCTCCTGTCTGTGTCGCGCCAAGTCCTCTAGTGAAGTAGCCGTGACGGTCATGTACGCGGCCGGCCGGACGTCACCGTGGCCGGCGACAATCTCTTCCTCCCGCAGTGTCACCTCTTCTTCCTCGGCCCTTTGCTCACGGGTGAGCGGCCTGTCGAAGCGGGCGTTGATGCGGCGGCGGGTCTCGTGAGCTTCCTGGGCTGAACGGATGTCGCGAAGAGCTTCAGCGGTAGGTACCGCCCGAATAACCTCGGTAAAGGTGTGGCGGAATTCGCCGACATAGATCAGGGGGTGAAGGAAGCCCGGAAAGACTTTTTGCCGCGGCCATTCAGCGATCCAGAAGGTCTGATGAAAGCCGGAATCCGTCCGCAAGTACGTCCAGTGCTCCTCCACGCCCATTGGCCCCTGCCTCATGAGGTCATCCTCTAAATCTGCTGCTGGTGCGTTCGACGCCGGAGCTGTCGCGGTCGGCGCTTTGCCCGTTGGCAACAGGGCAGGATCGAAAGCGCCGCGAATTATGGCAAACAGACCCCGCTCCCCAACCCACTCCTCGACCTTGACGCTATGGGTACCCAGCGAGGTTCGTATCGCCTCGACTTCGAGCCGCAGGACGTGTTCAAGGCCGGTGACACCCCCGCCCGACTCCCTGATCCGCCGTCGCGCCTTGCTCGTGTCCAGGACAACCGAGACAACCAGCTCATGGCTCATAGCTGAGCCCGCGGCGCCCAGTAAGTCCTCGTACGCACGGCGTCCCCAAGCAGCATCTTCCTTGCGGTCTCGCGCCGGCAGGGCATTCTCCCTGTAGAAGTCCCAGAGGGACGATGACGGGTAAGGCACGGTGTAGTCCTGGATGGCGATGCGGGCAACGCTTTGCCGTTGGGCCATGCCGGCCTGAACGCGTGACCAAGCCTGGACTGCCCACGCTTTATCGTCAGCATCCAGGAGAGCGAACGAACGCGTACTGCACCTCAGCACCGCGATTGCTTCCTTGCCGTGGCCATCGACCAGGAAGCATTCCCCACGGGCGGTTGCTCGAATCTCCAGATTGCCCAACCCACCCGGGAGGGCAAGTCGGCCAGCGAGGCGTGGAGCTTCGGGCTTCGCGAGGAACCTCGTCTGGCCCGCAGCTGCGCGGTAGAAGAACGTCGCGATCTGTTGTGCCCAGACTGGATATGGGACACGGGAGTACTGGAGGATACCGAGCAGTATCAGCGCGAGCCACATAGGCCCAGTGGTGAATAATCCGATTGGACCATGGCTCGCTGATGCAACGATGGCGACGGTAACTCCCGCGGCCACAATGAGCAGCTGGTACCACTTGAGCCCGAGGAAGAAGCCGCGGCGTTCGTACCTTGGGAATTTGACGGCTTCCAACGCGCGCCCGTCTTCAGACATGAGGGGTGCCTCCCGTCGGAGGGTCAATTCTTGGTGGCTGGGGTTTCGGAGGTTGAGTGCTCGACGGGCTTGGCGTGTTAGCGGGAGGCCGCGCTCGCGGTCCCGGTTCGGTAGGCGTGCTCTGCCGGGCTGGCGCTGGAACCGCGCCGGCTTGGCTCGGTGGACCTACACGCACGAACCCTGTGGGTTCTGCGGGCTGCGGTGCTTCTGGTGATCCGGTTGAGAGTCCTGTTTTTAAGGCTTTCTGTCCTCCATCGGGGCCCGGTGAGGTCAATCCGGCGGGCACAGGAGGAGCGGACACCTGTGTCGGGAAGATGCTACGGCTTGAATTGATGGGCCGTGTCATAGCGGAACGACTCACCATGTTCGCGAGGGTCAGTCGGCCGCCTGACTGCCGACTGATTTGCCGGGCCGCAACACTGCTGCTTCGCGAGAGCACGTGGCCACCGCCCGCCGTTTGCGCAGCTGCAGCGAGTTCCCCTCCAGCGAAGCTCACGAGGCGCAGGGCCATCATGGGTGCCCCACATGCGAGGGCCATGCCTACGGTTCCGGCTGCCAAGCCCGCGAAGGACTTGGAATCGGCAAAGAGCTTTACGGCGACGGCCAAGACTGTTGCAGCCAAGGGCTTGGCCACAACCAACGCGATGACGACCTCACACCAATGACGAGCCCAGGATTTTGTCTTGTCCCAAGGCAGCAGCATGAGGGCCACGGGGGCGACGGCGGCGAGGACAACGAGGGCGAACGAGCGGAAGATCATCGAGCACATCAGAATGAAGGCGAGTATCCAGACGACCACGACGGCCATCATGGTCACCACGGCCGCGCCCGCCGGGCCGCCGGTGTTTCCGGGAGCCAGTGAAACCAGGTTCCATTCCCGGCCACTTCCCTGCGGCGCTCGTTCAAAGCCGAAGAGCCGCATGAAGACGAGGTAGGGATCAGAGCCAATTGACTGAAGCAGAGCGGCAGACGCTAGATCTGTTGCCCTCGTCAGCTGCCGTACGAGGTACACGGCGGCGCCCACCAACGGGATCGCGAGGGCGCCACCTACCATCGCCCTTCCAATGCGTCTCGGTTGCTGGCTAATCAGCCCGGAGAGCAGTTGCAGAATCATGACGACGGCGAGCGGAGTCAGCATTACAACCACCCACCAGTTCGTCAGTCCTTCGATCGACACCCATTGGGAGTCGTCGACGTTCGACACAGTGAAAGCACCCGTGATGAAGGCCCACAGCCACGACGCCATGTTCTGCAGAATGTTTGCGAACAGTGACGTGACCGCGCCGAGGGCGTTGTCGTTTGCCTGTGACACCAAGCCGCATCCGGGCGGCCACCATCCATTGAGATCGCACTCAACGGGCATGACCTAGAACCCGAGAGGGAATGCGGTTTGCGACCAGAGGATGTAGCCGTTGATGCCGCCAAGTATGGCGGCCACGGGGCCTGTCCAGAGGAGGATCACGCCTCCACTGGAAGCCAGGCGAGACGATTGACTCAGCTTGCCGGCCAGCAGCAAGGCTGCGCCGATGATCGCCACGATGGCGATGATGATGAAAGCGCCGACCAGGATGCCGCCGCCAATTTGTTTGAGCGATTCAAGGAAGGGGAAACTCGCGTTCGGCGTGATTCCCGGGTCCACCGCTGCCAGAAACATGGGTGCTCCGTCCGTCGTATTCCATGGAGTGAGCAGATGAGCTCAACCGTTCATGAAAGGAGCGGAGGCCAGCGACATGACCTGAACATCGAACACGCCTATCGGACACGACGACGACCAGACTCGCACTGACCCCAGACAAATGTGCGCCAAAGGGTGGGTCGTGATCACCCGCTGGCAGATGCGATTCCGGGTGGCGGAGGAACCAGTTGTAGGCTTCGTCGTCGGATGCCTCTTTCACCAAGGCTTGGGCAGGCCATTGAGCTTCCGGGCCTTCCGACCCAGCCACTCTTCATGGACCTTGACCCAGCACTGGATGACCGCGAGACCGAACAGGACCCCGAAAAACACCATCACCAGTGCCATGATCGGGACAGGTCTGAACAGTGCGAGAACCCCAAAGGCCAGGCACGCCAGCGAGGCCGGCGCCGTCAGCATCATCATGAGCAGGCTGAAGTTGAAGGATCGAATTAGGTTATGGTCGCCGCCACCGGAGCTGGCCCCAATGCCCCACTCCTCCTTGGTATAGGCGTAGATGCTTTTACCAGCCACGGCATACCCGTAGTGGAACGGCCTGCTGGTGGCGCGCCGTAAGGCTTCGTTACTCGCATTTTCCCCGATGAAATGAAGCCTATCCGTGTCGTGATGCGGGTACATGAAACACTCTCCTAATGAGTAAGACTCCTGCATCTGGTGATGACGGCGCGTTTCCTTCTTCGCTAAGGAATGCCGTGGGCATGGCGACCGTGGTCATGCTGGTACTAATCTTGGTGGCGTTTACCGTCGTTCCATCTTTTTCGGCCGTCCACCAGTCATTTATTTCCGGTGTGATCGGCAGTTTCGCCGGCAGCATCCTTGCTTTCTTGCTGGCTGTCGTTCTATGGCGCATCGAGCGGTCGGTTCTCATCGCCGAGCGTGCCAAAGACCGCGAGGATGCGCGCCGCACCGAGGTCGAGCGCAACGATAAGAACCAGCTTCGGGAGTGTCTGGCGGCAGTCACTCAACTCCGGGCTCTGGATTATGTGGTGTTGAAGGAAGATTCATCCAGCCGGGACGACAGGGAAAAGTACTTCCTGGAATTGAGAATTACCCAGGCTGTGTCCCTGATTGCGAACGATGCATTGCGAGAAGAGGCAAGGTTCATCGACAGCCTCACAGCCAGCGATTATCGCCTTGATTATTGGGTGACCGAACGATATTCGCGCCTTCATACTGCAGTGGACTGGTTCGGGCGCCTGGTGTCGCTCGATCCGGATGTTGATGTTAAAGAAGCCAGGCCAGGCACCTATGTGAACTTGCACGAATCGATGAGTGCGTATCACGCAGAATTGGCTGAAGAAAACGAACGGTATGACGAATGGCAACGCGAAGAACGCGCGCGCCTTGCCAAGGAAAATGCATCACTCGTGGAGAAAGCTCAGGGGAGTGATCTCGGCCCTGCCAAGGGCGAGTAACGGTAACAATCCGGGTTCCCAACGCAGCCTAGCTCGTCAGTCATTATCGCTTCCACAGTCCATGGGCGGCGACGAGATCGAATACTGCTTGGACGGTGCGGGAAGCACGCTCACTATCTGGATTCTCACCCCTGTGAATTGCGTCGTTCCGTACCTCAGACAGCTCATCCAAGCCGTCGAAATCAATCCTGGGTCAAGCTCTATGTCGCGAGCCAGCGTCACAAGCCCTCCAAGTGGTTGCTTGACTAAAGCCGCGAGTTTTTGTCGAAGCCTTCTGTCCGGCATATTCTCCGGGGATGCTTCGACGCTGATCACTCTGTGCAGGACAATCTCGGCCGCCGACTTGTGTTGACTTCGACGCTTGCGCGCCTCGGGGCGCTCCCGCGACTCAAGGCAAGTGTGGTTTGGTAGCACTATGAAGAGCACCGATCGTCCCCAGGAGAAACCCCCAATCGACGCGCCAATCACCTCCTCGAGTGAAGACGACCTCGGGCGTGCGCCAGTTGCGCACGACTTCGCGGAATCAATTCGGGAACTCGACGCGAGCCAGGGACTCGTGGTGGGCATCTTGGGACCGTGGGGGCACGGCAAAAGCTCCTTCATCAATCTAATGCGCGAACAGTTTGAGACCGAGCCCGCTCTCACTGTCGTCGACTTCAACCCTTGGATGTTCTCCGGCTCGAACCAGCTCGTCAACTTCTTCTTTACCGAGATCGGAGCAGAACTCAACGTCCGTAACAAGAGCCGCTTTGGGAAGACCGCGGACTGGCTCGCTCAGTACGCTGGCATCCTCAAACCTGTGTCTCAGTTCATTCCGCTCCCAGGTGCAGCGGCCGCAGGAGAAGCGGCCGCAGCTGCGCTCAGTGGACTGGCCAACACAACGGACGCGGACCGCAGCGCGAAGAGAGTGCGTGAGGAAATTACAAAGGAGCTCGCCGCACTCACACAACCCATCGTGGTCGTCATCGATGACATCGACCGCCTCACCACCGTCGAGATCCGCGAGATCTTCAAACTTGTCCGTCTGACGGCCAGCTTTCCGAACATCATCTACGTGCTGGCTTTCGACAGAGAACGCGTGGAGCAGGCCCTCACCGAAGACGGCATCCCCGGACGGGCATACCTCGAGAAGATCGTGCAGGTCAGTTTCGATGTGCCGCAGGCACCGGAGAAGCTGCTTCGGTCGCAGATCTTCGAAGAGCTAAATCGCATCCTCACCCCCGTCACGAACGCCACACTCGATGAAAGCCGATGGACTGACGTCTACTGGGAGGTGATCGACCCGCTGTTCTTCAACATGCGCGATGTTACTCGCTATGCAATTTCGGCCAGGTCAACAATTAAGAGCCTCGGGAATGAAGTCGATCTTGTCGACCTTCTCGCAATGGAGGCACTTCGCGTCGTCCGCCCTGAACTCATCCAGCAACTATCGAAGCTTCGGAGCGAGCTCACGAGCACACGCGACTTTGCGGGGCGCAAGGACGAACGAGCCCAGAAGGCAATCGCTGCACTGCTCGCGAATTTCCCTGATGACGACGAAGTAATCCGGGCGCTCTTCACCCGCGTGTTCCCAGTCGCGCTTCAATACATCGAGAACAATCACTATGGATCCGACTGGCTCAGCACCTGGCGAACGGCACACCGGATGGCCCACGTCGACTTCCTCAGCCTCTACTTCGACCGAGTCGCACCAGACGAACTCGTGGCGTTCCGAAACTCCGAGCAAGCTTTTGAACGTCTGAGCGACGGGGCAGGGCTCAAGGAGTATTTGACTAGATTGGACGCTGAGCAGCTCGAATCCGTTCTCGAAGGCCTTACCTCCTACGAAGCAAGATTCACGACCGACATGATCGTCCCAGGATCAATCACACTGCTGAACCTCATCGACGCCATTCCCGAGAAGAAACAGCGAGGCTTCTTCGACGTCGGACGCCGCGACATCACCGTTGGCCGCGTCGTCCTACGACTCCTCCGCCGCGTAGAGGATGAGAGACAGCGAGAAGAGCTGATCGCGCAGATCCTCGAGGGCATCGAGACGTACTCCTCTCAGCTCGACTTCATCAACAGCATGGGCTACCGCGAAGGCGCGGGCCACAAACTGGTCAGTAAAGAGTTTGCAGCGCGAATCCATGAGGAGTTTGTCGCACGCCTGCAGCAAACCCCGCCAGCCGAGCCGTCGCGCGAATGGGATGCCTGGCGCATCTACGACGCCGTCCAGACCGCCACAGGCGAAACGCCGCTCAAGCCAAGTGACGACCCCCTTCTGTTACGGGCAGTACTGCATTCGGTTAAGACGACTGCACGGTCGCAATCGATGGGCTCCCGACAGATCAAATCTGAAGATCGTCTCGCTTGGGACCTCCTCGTCCAAGTGTTCGGATCTGAATCCGCAGTGGAGGAGGTCGTAGGCAACGCGCGCAGAGCACTGGGAGACGACGAAGTTCTCCAACTCGCCGCCAGGTATTTATCGGGCTGGCGGCCCGATAGCTTCTAGACAGCACGCGCGCAAGCCAGTGTGATCCGGCTTTCGCCAATCGCTAGCCAGTGCTAAGGAAGAGAGGCTGGATCGGCACTTTTCGAATGTCAGCTAAGCGCTCATGATTAATTCTCTCCAGCACGCCCCCGTAAGCACGTTTCTCTATTTTCGGAATCTCCCTTAGCGCATGAGATAGGAACCGAGGTGGGTCCCCCGCAGGACGTCGCTTGTGAGCTGCCGCGCCTATGGCCGAGATGCCCACTGCGCGCGACACGAGCCCTCAGCGTGGAAGCAGATCAAAGTAGGCGGTGCCAGAATTCCAGCTAATTGGATGCAGTAATGTACCGACGGCGGGGTTCAAGGCGCTCCACATCATGCCGTTGCCCGCGTAGATGCCAACATGCCCCCAGTTATCCGGTCCTTGGGGATTTTGAACCACCAGGTCCCCCGGCTGCGGGTCGTCGGTCCGTACCCCAACACGCCACTGCTCCACCCGCGGCAGTTCGATTCCAGCCTGCCGATAGATCCATTGCACGTAGCCGGAACAGTCCCAGGCTTTGAATGCAGTGCCACCCCACACATACCGTCCACCTAGACCTTCCTGCGTGAACCGCAGGATGTCCTGGCGGAGCTGACCCAGGTTTTTCCAAGAGGCCGCAGGCCCCACTTTGGGCGCCGAAGATGAGCAAGGAGCTGGCGATGTGTCCGGTTCTAACGCGGCAACGACTGCTGTCGCCGCACGCTCCCAACGCGCGTAAAGCTCGGGAAAAGCAGATACCTGGACTGCCTGAGCAGCCAGGTCTTTGTCCATTGCCTGCCACCCCGGTACGTCGAGCAGCCCTCGAGGACTTCCTCGGTTGGGACCCAAAGGGCCGCCGTAGAAGGCGCGAGCGTTGTAGAAAACGTCCATAAGCTGCTCAACGCTCCCCCACCCCGCCGTGGGACGTTGTTGAGCCGAGCCTATCGAGTCGTGGTCGCTCCCAACGCCGTCATTCGGAAACCCCATGGAAGCCGGCACCCTGGGGTTTGCGAGTACGCGCAAACTCGACTCCTGCATCGCCATCATGATGGCAATGATCTGTCCCGAACGGGGTACGCCAAGCTGTTTCCCGACCACAATGTACGCGCGAGCCACGCTTTTCTGTCGCGAGTTCAGCTCGTATAGCACCTGGCTGCCATCGCGGACCTCCAGACCCTCGGCAGTCCCCGTGCCCGTGCTAGCAGATGCAGCATCAGCCGGAGCACAAGCGACAGCGGGCTCGGCTCTCAAACCGGCAACTAGAGCCACACCCGCGACGAACGCCATCAGGCCGATAAGCACAAGGACAGTAACAGCGGCAGCGACTCCCTTCAGCAGTGCCCGTCGCCTGACCAGACTCGCCACTGACACAAGGCCGATCATCAGTAGACGATCCTGTCTGCGGTCGCATAGAAGGCAACCATGGCACAGTGGTCCGCAGGGGCTGTAACCGCAGGCGGGCAGTTCAGCATCACCGTTATAGGTGTTGAATAAGTGTTTCGATCCCTGCTGGTCTCATCGACCACTTGCACGATCACAGTGCACACATGAAGGCCTACCCAGGGAGGTGGGGATTCCTGGACTTTGGCCAACTCAAGATCGCAGCGAACAGATTGCGCTGTGCCGGTCCGGCGCGCCGACTCCCGTCCAAGGCTCGCGAAGGAAGTGGCAGTCACACCAGTGGCCTCGAACTCTTTGACCAACACCGATAAGGGGTTGGATCCATCGGGAAGCAACTCCCACCACGAGCGCACCCGTGCATACACATCCGAATACGACGACGAACGGCTGTCCCAGGTGTAGATTCCCCTTGCTGCCTCTAAAGCAAGCGCACGGAAGTCGCGCGTTGGCGAAAGATCGACAGGCGAGGCTAGTGCGGCCACATTGGTTTCGCCAGGGAGAGCAGGGGGCGCGCCCGTTGCTGCGGGTGTCCCGGAAGGTACTGACGCTGGAGGCATGCTTGGTGTCGGGCTTGGGACCGGCGCCGCAGCGGACCTACCGACCGGCCAGAACAGGATGACAAGGCCGCCTATCAGCAACACAACGAAGAGTCCGGCAACGAACAAGTGCTGACGGCCCACCGCAAGGAGTGCACGCAGTCCCCGGCCAACCATGACTTATGCAGTCTGCCTGTTGGCCTCGTGCTGGAGCACGCGCCAAGCTATCCGGTACAACTGCCGCGCGAAACCGATATTCACGGCGACATACCGCTCAGTGACACCAAGCTCGCTCGCTAGCGCCGCCATCTGCACAGACCTAGGCAGGCCGCGCAACCCTGGACGGACTATGGTCTCCGCGACTCTTCTCAGAACAGCCGTAGGAAGGCAATCCGCAGCGCACCGGCAAAGACCTTCCATGCTGACCCCCGGCTCGGGGTGGCAGTTCAAAGCAGCATTGATCGTCATTGCGGTCTGCCGGACGACAGTAACAGCATGCCAGCGCCTCCTGTCCCTTGGCGAGGGCGGCCCGTAATGCCTTGGCCCGACTAGGCTTGAGACAGCCAATTGCCAGATATCCTCCCTCACGTTTCTTTGCACCAGGCCAAGCATGGCCTGAGCCCAGGCGTGATCGACATACTTCTCCGTGCTGTCCCAACCCAACCCGGCGCTGACGACAGCAAGCACTTCAGGTGAGGGTTCCGCCGTCGTGAAATCCATGAGCAGCGGCAAAGTCTGATGACTAAGTTCGCGCCGTACATGTGCCGCGCAGATTTTGTTGCAGACGCCTTGAACCCAAGCTTCGAATGGAATTCCCGGCAACTCCCGGTAGCGCCCCTTCGTAACCCCGTCCCATACCGCGACCCGAACGTCCTGCATGAGATCGTCTACATCGCAGGTCCGCCCAATCCGTGCTAGGCGCGAGACGACGTAACCCTGAACGCTGTTCACCGCGCTCATGATGCGGTCGATCGGGATGTTGCACTCCCCTGCCGCAGGCGGGTTTAGCAATGAGACGTCGACAGTGATTGTCTTGGCTGTTTCCCTGGCGGGTTTATTTGGTTTGGCGTCGATTTCCACGACTTCACCGCTTTGTTCAGATCGAGTAGTTAGCAGAGTCGCGAATGGAGCCACTCCCGGACGTGGATACGCAGATCCAGCAACGATCAGTAGAAGCTATAGAAATTATTGTCGAAGATACTTAAAGTAACGTCAAGGGTCCGGTTCTTACTTTTTGGTCATCCTTCGGGAAGAATGTCGCTATGCCGCGGATTACCCAGCCACACGACGCCGCCTGGTCGGCTGACGTTGAGGCTGCCGTCGCTACCTTTGGCAATCGGTCGCGGAACGAGATTCTCCGGTTCCTTACGGCGAATGGACCGGCGACGCGCGGCGACATCGTCGCCGCCGTCAGCGCCGGCGAACCGAGCGTAGCTAAGCACCTCACGGCTCTGGAGCACGCGGGCGTGGTGATAGTCGACATCGAACCTGGGCGCCGCCACGGACGGTCGCCCCGGTACTCTGCCAACGCAAGCCGAATAAAGGAACTGCTCGACGCACACCTTAGCTACCTGCTCGAGAAGTAGTGGCAACGTTGCGACGGCGATAGCGCCTATTCGACCTACTCCCCTGCTTCACCCGCGTCCGACGACGAACCCGCCGCCGCTTGCTCACCTTCCGGCCGCCGGCTGATGTCCCTGTTCAAGTACTCTGTGATGGCACGAAGCGTCTCCGGGGACACATCACCAAGAGTCCTGGCCGCAAAGGTCTTCACACGGGCTGCGCGCAGGGACTTCACAAATTCAAGCTGTGAATCAATGCGGTCGGGCAGGTCAGCGGCCTCGCCACCCTGCAGATACCCTGAGTCCACATTGAAGATTTCACACAGAGCGCCAAGCAAGGCCGGGTCACTGACGAGTCTCCCCGTGCCGTCCTTCATGTAGAACCAGCGGGCTCTGGAAAGCTTGATTCCCCTGCTCTGCAGCTTCTGCTGAACCTCACGAAACGTGACGGGCTGACCTCGCTCGGCGACCACAACATCAAGCAGAAGGTTCAAGCGTCGCGCCAACTCCGCCTGTGGAGACAAGCTAGCACTGAATGCCTCTTGGTCAGAAGACAAGACCCGCCTCCCTCCTGGTGCGATGGTTCACGCTGCCCCTGGTGTCAGTATTCCTTTGGCGAACGCCGTCTGCAATAAGGCTTGCATGCCGCTTCCATCCACCTGCGGATGAGCGTATCGTTCTTCTGTAGACCCGTCTACAGCTTGTCCAGCCCTCCCCAAAACGCTATTCGGTGGTGGTCTCCCCTTGGTAGAGGACATCTTGATGAACCGGACGCGAAGCCGACTCCTTCGCTTCCTGATCGCGCATGGTCCAGCGTCTTGCGGGGATGCCTCTCTTGCCCTGGGACTGTCGCAGTCGACCGTCCGTCGACAGATCATGCTGCTCTGCGACGCCGGTCTGATCAGCCCGCTGGCAGGGACCTTCAGCGCCCAAGTGGACCAGATTGAAAAGCAGCTTCAGGAGCTATCCGCCAGGTTCCAATCTCCTGTTACCGACCTCACGAACCCGGCCACTCAGGCCTCCTTACACTTAACGGTATCGCCGTTCCGCTCAAGCGAATGCCCCGATACTTCAAAAGAAATCAGCTGAACGAAGCAGCCCGAACTATGTCTGGAGGACGTATGATCACAGCTGACATCCCGAATTCGGGAACCGTGCAGCCCTTGTCCAGTAGATGACACACACCTGCTTTCGTGGACTCAAGTTGAGGTTGTAGAGGGCTCCGCCTGCGTCGCTACTTTTCGCCGGGCGAGTTCGTCCATGAGATTGGCCGTGGCGAGGCACGTCCAAAACGTCCAATCGAGGAGTTCTTCGCCGAAGTCCGACTTCTGGGCTTTATCCCTATGCCGGATGGTGAACTGGTTAGCGATCCTGAAGAGGTCGCTTTCGTCCCCGGAAGATACCTTGTTCTTTATTGCGTTCCGCTTGGGCTCAAGTTCGCCGTACAGCAGGGCGATCGCGGCACGCTTATCGACTACAGACGCATCTCGCGCGCGAAACATTCGGATGGCGTGGGCTACTTCGTCCTCATGGTCATCCGAGCGCTGAACAATTTGTTGGGTTGCCAGATCGTTGAGGGGAGAGTCGAAGATGCGGATAAGTCTGCCTTGTTCTTCTCCAGATGTTCCGAGCCGAAACGGTAGCTGATGTCTCTCCAGCAGCGCGTTCACGCGCCACCGGTAAACGCTCTGCCCAGATTCTCTGTTCCAACTCTGATAGTGCAGTCCGCAATCGCCATAGCTGTGAAGAGTGGCTGTTCGCGGCCTCTGGGCTTGGTCGTGGAAATACTCGACAA